>NZ_JAEMHL010000010.1 GCF_016458305.1 Geomonas anaerohicana
TGTGGGAGAGTAGGTCGCCGCAGGGAATTTAATAGAGAAAGCCCCGTCTGATTACCGGACGGGGCTTTTTCGCGTTTAGGCTTCTGGCTTGCTCGTCGAGCTTGTTGCTGTGGCTATTCCTCGCCGCTGTGGCAGCGCCCTCACCCCCGCCCCTCTCCCGGGGGGAG
Source organism: Geomonas anaerohicana (assembly GCF_016458305.1). Taxonomy (GTDB): domain Bacteria; phylum Desulfobacterota; class Desulfuromonadia; order Geobacterales; family Geobacteraceae; genus Geomonas; species Geomonas anaerohicana. The sequence continues at coordinate 168 of NZ_JAEMHL010000010.1, forward strand.
AGGGGGGGGAAGTTCAGGGTGGTCCTGGCTAAAGCTGGAGTATCGTTACTGCGCGCTCTCGCCTTGCACCATCGGGCACTGTGCTGGCGGCACCAGCACGCTTCCCGAGTGGAAATAGGCGTCGCGGAAACAGTATCCTGCCTTGCTCTGACACTGTGCCAGGTTCTTGCAGTCGTAACACGCTGCCCCCTTGAACTGCTCCGTCTTCGGGAACGGGTAGTTCAGCAACGGCTCGCTGTTCCACACTTCGAGGATTGAATTTGTTGATACGTCGCCTACAAATAGTGCTTCGTCCTGCGGGACGGTGTCGTAGAGCATCACCTTGCCGTCGGGGGTGATGGTCATGCTGCTTTGCGCGCCGAACGAATGATCCCCTTCCTTCCAACGCCTAATTTTTTCGTGAATTTCTGAGTCCTCACCCGGTAGAGCATTCACAAGTTCTGCAACCCGTTTCTGCAACGCAACAGTGTCCTGGGCGGGCCCGCATCCTATGGTCCTCAGGTCGATCTCCGGGAAGTCGATCCTAGCCCGGCGACACTGTTCGATGATGGATGTCCTGTCCTCCTTGCTCAGAAACAAGCCTTCGTTTTTGCCGTCAAGGCTTCGGTTGTATGCCGCCACAGAGATCTGACGTACCCCCATGTCCTGGAGTTCTTCGACCCAGTCGTAGATGTGCTGAACCGTCAGGGCAGTGACCACTGCCTTGACCCGGACGTTGAAGCCCCGTTTCAACAGGTTTCTGATGCTGTGTACCGCCCTGTGGTAGTATCCGGGACTTCCCGCAAGGTTGTCTGCAGTCGGCTCGTTGGGGTCCATGTTCAACTGGATCTCACGTACGTACTGGTTGACCGGCTGCGTCATCCCGATGGAGACCAGGCGATCTGCTATTTCCTCGGTGATATAGCACTTGGTGGAAAGAACGAAGAGCATCTCGAGATTGACCAGTTCCTCGATCAGCTTCAGGGCGTCTTTCCGGACCAGGGGATCCCCGCCGGAGAGGGAGACCTGTTCTATCCCCAGTGCCTTGGCTTCGCGCAGCAGTTCTTTCCAGCGCTCGGTCGATAGCAGCTTGCTCTCGGGAACGCAATGCCCCTTGGCGAAGCAGTACGAACAGTTGGTGTGACAGTCATTGGAAAACATGAGGTTCAGCGCCAGCGGAGCTGCCGGCCTGTCCTGTGCCTTCCATTTCGACGCCTTCACCGCGAACTCGAAAGGATCGATGCGTTTGACGTAAGGTTCGAGCTCGGCGGTCATGTTGATGACGGCGTCATCCTCCCTGTTTGCCGCCATGATCACATCGGTGACAAATTCCTGGGACACCTCCTGCGATTCCAGATCGAACGCGTACTGCGCGATCATGGACAGGTGCCGTAAGGTCAGTCTGCCGTCCATCAGGGCCAGCGTGGCGCCCATCTTGGGGGACAGCATCGAGTAGCGTACCTGCTCCTGCTCGTAGCGGCACAGCAGGGCCCAATGACCATTTCGTTTCAGGCGCCAATAAGGAGATATAACGGGAATTGTGGTTTCGGTGATAGCTATGTCCTTGCCCAAAACGGAACATTCTAGTGGCATGGTCTCCTCCTCCTTCGGATTACGCCTCTTTTTCAACTCCAACAGTCTACTTCGGCATTAAAAACTGTCAATGTGAGTTGTCTTCAGCGCTTACCTGCAACAAACGTTGCTCCGGGCCGCTACTGACAGCGGTGATGTCTTGCTGGTGACAGTTGGAGTAGGAGGGCGTAGATTCGGCTTGGCTGTTCAGGGGAGGGTATGGTAATTTCTGCCTATTCCATGGATGAGGCATGCGGAGCTGGCACGATGTCGACTGAATCACAGGTACGTCTGGAAACGAGCTGGAAAAATCACCTCCTGGACGAGTTCGAGAAGCCCTACATGCGGGATCTCAGAGAGTTCCTGCGCCAGGAGATGTCCAGGCGCAAGATGATCTATCCCAAAGGGAGTGAATACTTCAATGCCCTGAACTCAACCTCCTTCGACCGGGTGCGGGTGGTCATCTTGGGGCAGGATCCCTATCACGGGCCGGATCAGGCCCACGGTCTGTGCTTCTCCGTGCAGCACGGCATAGACATCCCTCCTTCACTGGTGAACATTTTCAAGGAGATTCAGAGCGACCTGGGGCTGGCTCCGGCTGACTTCAGGCACGGCCACCTGGGGGCATGGGCCGACCAGGGCGTGTTGCTGCTCAACAGCGTGCTCACGGTTGAGGCGGGCAAGGCGGCTTCGCACCAGGGAAAGGGGTGGGAGATTTTTACGGACCATGTCATCGCCGTCTTGAACGAAAAGAAGGAGCACGTGGTCTTCATGTTGTGGGGGGCGTACGCTCAAAAAAAGGGGGCAGTCATCGACGAGAGCCGGCACCTGGTACTGCGCGCCCCGCATCCGTCACCGCTTTCGGCGCACCGGGGCTTCCTGGGGTGCCGCCATTTCTCGCAGGCCAATGCCTACCTGGCCCGGCACGGCCTGGCGCCCATCGACTGGCGCCTGCCCTGAACCCAACTGTAGAGAATGACGTTTAAAAAAAAACGGCCCGGGCATCACCCGGGCCGTCCTTGTAGCTGGCTCGATCTTTCGGCTAATAGCTGAACCGGCTGATCTGTCCCTTGAGGTTGGCCGACAGCGAATTGAGCTTGTCGGCCGTGGCCATGGACTCGCGGTTGGCCCGTGCCGTTCCCTGGATGATCCCGGTAATCTGATGCACGTTGTTGCTGATCTCGCGGCTGGTGGCGCTTTGCTCCTCGGCTGCCGTGGCGATCTGTCCTATCTGCTGGGTCACCTCGCTGATCTGCTTCAGGATCCCTTCCAGGCTCTGCCCTGATTTCACCGAATCCTCCGCTCCCTTGGCCGCTTCCCTGGCGCTTTCCTGCATTACCTGTACTGCACGCGTGGTCTCGTCCTGGATGGAGCGGATGTTAGCCTCGATCTCCTTGGTGGCGTGCGTGGTCCGCTCGGCCAGACTGCGCACCTCATCGGCGACCACGGCAAAACCGCGTCCCTGCTCGCCGGCGCGGGCTGCCTCGATGGCTGCGTTGAGCGCGAGCAGGTTGGTCTGGTCGGCGATGTCCTGGATGGTGTTGATGATCTCACCGATCTGCTGGGACATGGCGCCGAGGCTGCTGACGCTTTCGGAGGTAAGGCGAACCTTGTCATTGATGAGTTGCATGCCGCGGATGCTCCGCTCCACGTCGGCGGAACCGATGGTGGCCATGTCGCAGGCGCGTTCCGCGCTTGCGACTGCCTGGAGGCAGTTTTTGGAGATGTCGGCGGAGGTGGCCGCCATCTCTTCGCCGGCAGTGGAGACGGTTTCCGTCTGTTCCGCAACTTCCTCAGTGGTGCGCGCCAACTGTTCGGTGCTGCGGTGCAGTTCCGAACTGGCCTCGGTGACCGAGTTGGCGTTGTCGGCGACGGTCTGGACGATGGCGTGCACGCGCTCGATGAAGAGGTTGAAGTAGCGGCTTGCCGTTCCGATTTCATCGTCGGACTCAGCCAGGCGGCGGGTGAGGTCTCCGTCGCCCTCGGCGACATGCTTCAGTGTCGCGATCAGTGCCCGCATCGGCTCGAGCGCGCGGTGCATCACCAGGAAGGCGATCAGCGCCAAAAGCCCCGCCAGCAGAACGGAGATGCCCAGGCTCAGGTATTTCAGGTCGTCGAACACTGCGAGAAACTGCGACTTCTTTTCCCCGACGAAGAGGGCGCCGATGACTTTGCCCTGGTTGTCCAGAAGGGGCAGATACGAGGCGAAGTGGGGGGTGCCCAGGATCTTGGCCTCGCCCACGTAGGTGGCGGCCCGGTCTATAACCGCTTCCCGTGCAGCGCCCTGCAGCGAGGTGCCTATCGCCCGGCTGCCGTCGTCCTTCTTGATGGTGGTGGCGACGCGGACATCGCCCCGGAAGATGGTGGCCTCGCCTCCGAAAATTTCCTTCATCTTATCGGTCAAATCGTTGCGACCATCCAGGACCGTCCCGTTTGCCTGCAGCCTCCCGTCCACCATCGCGAATCCGGATCCGTTAGGGGCAACCAGCTCGCGGAACGCCTTGGTTCGCGCAGTGAGGCCCACGGTGACCTGCCGCGTGATCTCCTTCTTGATCACGTAGAGCGTCACTGCCGATGTCGTGATGGTGGCTATCAGAACGATGGCCACGTTGGCGATGAAAATCTTTTTGCTGATGTTCATTAATACACACCTCTTGTCGCTGATGGTGGACGTGATGGTCCCGTCGATTTGTAATACACTTCGGCTTAGCCGCTAGATTATTTAGGGAAATTGATGGAATTTTTGTATACAGTATACCGAAAGCTGCGCTCTGACTGATTGATACGGCGGGACTGTCATAGATGGGGCGGAGAATACTCAAGAGGAGACATTGCGGTCGGATGTCGGTGTCTGGTACTGATAAAGAAATTCACTTGCAAATGATAATGGCGTTTCCTATACTCATGATATCCTGGATTGTCGCTTAAAAAGGAGGTTTGTCATGAAAGGTATTGTCAGGAAACTGGGTTTCCTAGCCACGGTTACCATCATATCCGCCCTCCCGGTCGCTGCTGAGACAGGTATGGGGATGAGCGGGGGAGATAATGTCCAGAAAGACCAGTGCCTGCTGGTAGCGCAGACCTGCCGAGACAGCGTTGATTCCCTGCAGCAAAGGATCGAGAGGCTTGAGCGTGAGATCGGTAAGGGAACCAGCGTGTACACGAAAGAAGAACTCAATAGCCTGGAATTCCAGCTCAGGGATGCCATCCAGAACATGGAGGTCCTGACCAGGGGCGGGGCATAGCCGCGTCTTTCCTAAAAACGGTGCGTTGGACGAAGATGGGGGCTGCTGTTTAAGCCTCCATTTTCGTTGCATCTTTCTGCTGTGAGGGAGCTGCGACCGCCACAAATGCGGCAAATGCTTCCTGTAACCGTTCAAAAAGGTCGGGCAGCGGGGACATTTCTCCGGCCTTTGCCATCTTTTCCATCTGCGCCGCAATAGTGCGCACCCGCGTGGCGCCCATGTTGGCAGCCGTCCCCGCGATAGTATGAGCCTTGAAGTAGCAGGTCTGGTGGTCCCCTTGCTGTAGCGCCTCTTGCATCAGGCGCAGGTGCTCGGTTACCGCTTCGACGAACTTGGTTACGAAGAACCCTACCAAGGCCTCGTCACCACCCAGGCGTGCCAGGAGATCTCCCAGGTCGAAGTCGGGTTCCGCGCCGGTTTCCTGGGGCGGCGGGGGCGCCATGGCAGTGACGCCCGGTGGCTGCAACCCATCGCGCGCCACTTCGCTGCTGATCTTCCTGATGACGGCGTTGAGTTCCTTTTCCCGCACCGGCTTCGATATGTGGCTGTCCATCCCGGCCTGGCGGCACACCTCCACATCTTCCTTCATCGCGTTGGCGGTCATGGCGCAGATGTGTACCCTCTGCCCGGTTCCCTTTTCGCGGCAGCGGATGATTCTGGTTGCTTCCAGCCCATCCATGACCGGCATCTGCACGTCCATGAAAATGAGGTCGTAAGGCCACTGTCCCCACTGCTCCAGCGCTTCCTCACCGTTTGCGGCGCAATCAACCTGGTGGTTGCCGGTTTTGGCAATGAGCTTCAAGGAGATGAGCTGGTTGATCGCTACGTCGTCCACCAGGAGTATGCGCAGTGGGCTCAGGGGAGTGATGCCCGGCTCCTCACCGTCTTCGGCCGGCATCTCGCCGGGCAGCGGGAGCCGGGCCTGCAGGGTGAAGCTGAACACGCTCCCCTCGCCGAGGCGGCTTTCCACCCCGAGGGAGCCTCCCATGAGTTCCACGAGGCTCCGGCTGATGGAGAGGCCGAGGCCGGTGCCGCCGTAAAGCCGGGTGGTGGAACTGTCGGCCTGGGAGAATTTCTCGAAGATGACATCGAGGGCCTGGGGGGAGATGCCGATCCCGGTGTCCGCGACGGCAAACTTGAGCAGCACTCCCCCCGCCGTGTGTTCCAGCAGGCGGCAGCTCACCGTGATGGTCCCTTTGTGGGTGAACTTAAGGGCGTTGCCCACCAGGTTCCCGAGCACCTGGCCGATGCGCACCTGGTCCCCCTCGATGAGTTGCGGCAGCCCCTGTCCCATCTCCAGCTCGACCTGCACGCCTTTTTCCTGGCCGCGCAGTATGAAGGGCTGCAGGGAACGGGTCAGGAAGCGGTGCAGGTCGAAGACGATCCGCTCCAGCGTGATCATACCGGCTTCCACCTTGGATATGTCCAGGATTTCGTTGATGATGGTGAGCAGGCTTTCCGCGCAGTCGGACAACGAGCCGAGGTAGTCCTGCTGCACCTGGTCCAGGTGCGTATCCATGAGCAGCCGGGCCAGTCCGATGACCCCGTTCATCGGGGTGCGGATCTCGTGGCTCATGTTGGCCAGGAAGATGCTTTTGGCGGCCGTGGCAGCCTCGGCCTGCACCAGCGCGTGCTCGAGTTCGGTGGTGCGCTGCTGCACCTTCAGCTCCAGGTTCTGCATGTGTTCCTGGAGCATCTCGTAGAGCTCGGAGTTCTCCACCGCGTAGGCGGTGTTGATCAGGATGCTGCTGAGGGCGTTCAGCGTGGACACCTCGGTGTTCAGGTGATTGCCCGGCATGATGCCGACGAACATCCCCCTGATGCGGCTGTTGGTGGCCAGAACGTGCAGCACGAGCGTTTCGGCGCCGGAGATGGTGGGGACGACGACCGGGTGGTTCTGGTTCAGGGCCCACGCGAAGGTGCCGTCCTGTACCCGTGCCTCGACCTCTTTGCGGACCGCCGACCTGGCTGGCTCCGGTTCGCAGACCGTCACGTCGAACGAGGAGTCCTCGTCGATGCCGAACATGGCAAGGGTGGCGAACGGAATCAGGCGCCGCAGTTGCCCGAAGACGGCCTTGATGACGAAGGAGGATTCCTTGACGCGGTAGATGTCCGACTGGAAGTCGCTGCAGGCGGTGAGGACGTCGAGAGTCTTCAGGTAGTTGAGGTTGCTTTCTTCGAGGAAGCTCACCCTCTCCTGGAGCTTGTGGATCTGCAGGTCGCGGGGGTCATCGGGTGGCATCGTCACCCCCGAAGAGTGCGGAGACGGTCTGCTCGTAGGTGGCATCGACCTGCTTCACCAGCGTGGGCAGATAGAAGCTGGAGATCTGCAGCCGGTCCCACACCCCGTGGTCGAGCTCCGGTACGAATACCTCGCCGCTGTTGCCTATCTGCAGCGCGTGGGCGATCAGGTCGGCGAAGTGCAGGATGGCCCCCTCCCTCGGGTATTGGTCCCCCTTGCTGCTGTCGTGGTGGGTGCCGACCGGCTCCGCAACCCGCGGCGGGATCTTCCAGCGCTTGAGCAGGGCGCTCCCCACCTCGGCGTGGTCGAAGCCGAGCCTCTCGCGCTCGGCGCGGTGCAGCAGGGCTCCGGTCGCACGGCACTCCTCGAGCAGTTCCAGGCAGACCTGGGGCACCTTGACGTACATCACCAGCCTCCCCACGTCGTGCAGGATCCCGGCAACAAAAAAGCGCTCCAGGTTGGACTCGCGCTGACTGGTGGCCAGGAGCCTGGAGGCGAGACCGGTGGCGATGCTGTGCTTCCAGAACTGCTCCATGTTCACCAGGTCCTCTGGAATCCCCTTGAACACGTCCATGACCGATAGCGCGAGGGCCAGGTCGCGCACCTGGAGCACTCCGATGATGGTGACCGCCTGGGTGATGGTGTCGATCTTGGAGAAGTAGCCGAACAGCGGACTGTTGGCGAGCTTCAGGATACGGGCGGTGAGCCCCTGATCCTCGGCGATGATCTTCGCGATGTCGCCGATGGAGCTGCGGGGATGATCGATCGCCTCCGACAGCTGCGAATAGAATAAAGGGAGAGAGTGGATGGTGGAGACATCCTCCACCATGTGCTCCACCGACAGTTGGGGCTTACGCAGCACGGGTAGCCCTCCTCTCGGTGCAGATGCGCATCAGTTCCTTGATGGCGGGGTGTTCGGGGTCGTTGTAGATGAAGAGCCGTTCCATTTCCGCCCGGGCCTCGGCGAGGAGTTCCGGGTCGATCTCCTGGTTCAGCGGTGGCGCCGTCTCGGCATCCTCGACGACGGCCTCCCCGGCCACCTCCACCTCCAGGACGCCCCACATGCGGAAGATGGAAAAATGCTTTTCGGTAAGCTCGGCACCGACGGGAAGGAGCATGCGGCCGCTGCGGTCGCAGACATTGCGACTTAGGACCATGCCGGGGGTGAGGTTGTCGATATGGACTACTGCCAAGGCAAAGCCTCCTGTTTTTCGGGCGAGGGCTGCAAAAAGAGCCTGCTTGGATTGTATCGGTAGAGGGGTGGTATTACTTTAGGGAAGATAGTGAAGCACCCAAGCGCTGACAGGAGTCCATGCCGGATCACCGTTGCACGGTTAAAATGGTTTAAGCCAACGTGCTTGCTGTGTCACGACTGTTGACATCTGGAGCCGCCCCTGTCTTTAATATGCGGATGCACAAATCCATTCAACACGACTACCGTTCATCTAAAGCGACCTTCTGGCTGATACTGACCACCGTCTTTTGGGGCGGCAGTTTCATCTTCAACAAGATCGGCTTTCGCGAAATCCCCCCGATCCCCTTCCTGTTTTACCGCTTCGCCCTGGCGACGCTGCTCATGGGGATACTGTGCCTGCCGCGGCTCAAGCGTTTCAACGGGCGCACCTTCAGGACCGGTCTCATCGTCGGCATCGCCCTTGCCGCTACTAACGTCTCCTTCGTCCTCGGGGTGAGTGGCACCAGCGTTTCCCGCGCCGGATTCCTGAACAACCTGTTTGTGCTCCTGATTCCGCTGCTTTGCTTCGCTTTTTGGCGCGAGCGGCTGGACCGCCTGAGCGGGGTCGGCCTGGTGCTGGCACTGGTGGGGCTGTGGCTTTTGGCCCGCGGGGGCGTGGACGGCTTCAACAAGGGAGACCTGCTGTCGACCCTCTGCGCGCTGTTCATCGCGCTGCAGATCATCTCGGTGTCTAAGCTTTTGCGTGACGAGGACATCTACCTGCTGAGTTTCGTCCAGTTCGCCACGGTGGCCGTGGTGGGAGGGGCACTGGACCTGTTCTTTCCCTCACCGCACCTACCGGTCACCTGGGTCTCGCTGGGGTCGCTCATCTACTGCGCCATCTTCCCGACCGTGATCTGCTTCACCCTGCAGAACACCTACCAGCGCTATACCACTCCGACCAAGGCGGGGCTCATCTACACCTTGGATCCGGTCTGGAGCATGCTGGGGGGGACCCTGCTTTTGGGCGAGCGGCTGACTAGCGATGAGTGGGTCGGCTGTGCCCTGATCTTTGCGGCGGTGGTGCTCCCCCTGTCCGTGAAGCGCCTGCGCGAGCGGCAACTGGGCATCGATTACCGTGCCGAGGGCGCTGCCGCCGATTGACCACACCGCCCCGGCGTTGACATCGCACCGCTGCAGGCTACGCTCACCCAGTAATCTTGTGCCGTCCAGGAGGAACGTATGCCGGAACTTCCCGACCTCACCATCTACGCTGAAAATCTTGCCAAGGCCCTGACCGGGAAGAAGGTCAGCGCGGTGGCCTACCACCAGAGGGGAAAACTGAACGTCGCCGAGGCGGAACTCGCCCAGGCCGTGACGGGAACCGCGGTGGCCGGCGTCGAGCGAGCCGGCAAACAGGTTGCCTTCCGGTTTGGCAACGGCAACGTCCTGCGGGTGCACCTGATGCTGACCGGCGGCTTCGTCCTGACCGACTCCGGTCAGTTGAGCCGTCTGCGTTACCCGGTGCTCACCGTCACCTTCTCCGACGGTTCCGTCCTTGCCGTCACCGACGAAAAGGGGTGGGCCAGCGTGGCGCTCAACCCCGGCGACGAGAAGAACGCGCCCGATGCACTTGCCGTCACCGCCGAGCAGTTGGAGCAGTTGTGCCGGAAGAAGCCGAAGACCCTGATCAAGCCGCTGCTGCTCGACCAGGCCCTGATCGGCGGAATCGGCAACGCCTACGCAGACGAGATACTCTGGACCGCGCGCATCTCCCCCAAGTCCCCCGCCGGCAAGCTTCCTGCCGAGGCGATCGGGGCCCTGGCGGCCGCCATCCCGCAGGTGCTCAAAGATGCCATAGCCGAACTGCGCAAGCGGCACCCGGACATGGTGTCCGGCGAATACCGGGAATTTCTGAAGGTGCACCGTCCCGAGCTGAAGGCTTCGCCCACCGGCGCGAAGATCATCAAGGAAAACGTGCAGTCAAAGCGTACCTACTACACGGACGAGCAGCAGTTGTACCAGTAACGGCACGCCGATTCTGAGCCGTTCAGCGAAGGAGGGGACTGGCTCCGCCAGGTGCCTGTCCCCTTAGGACTTGGGTAAGGGGGGCTGCGCGGACTGCAGCGTTCCGCTAGAGGGACAGGCACCTAACGGAGCCAGTCCCTTCTGCTCCGTTTACCCGCACGCGAAGCGCCCCGCAAGGGCGCTTTTTTGTTGCTCCTACCAGTCGCCGCCCGGCTACCGGCTCAGTCCCGGTTGACAACAGGGCGAAGGCCGCTACTTTTAGATGGTTAGATTTTGCTAATCTGACATATCATCGGCTTCGGCCACAAAAAGGAGGCAACATGAAGAGTAAACTGGTGTGGATGGCGGTGGTTTCCCTGTTCGCGGTGTGCAGCCTGGTGCTCCCGGCGCTGGCGGCCGACAAGCTGACCATGGGCGAGAAATCGTTCGTGAAGGAAGCGGCCAGTTCGGGGATGATGGAGGTCGAACTGGGGCAGATGGCCAAGGAGAGGGGCAAGTCGCAGGAGGTGAAGGATTTCGGGCAACGCATGGTGACCGACCATGGCAAGGCCAACGACGAGCTCAAGAGCCTGGTGGATAACCGGGTGAAGCTGCCGACCAAGCTGGAGTTGAAGCACAAGGCGACCGTCGACAAGCTTGCCAACGCCTCTGCCGACGAGTTCGACAAGAAGTACGCCGAGGCCATGCTGAAAGACCACAAGAAGGACGTGGAGAAATTCAGGAAGGAAAGCAAGAAGGTCAAGGACCCGCAACTGAAGGGGTGGGTCGACAAGACCTTGCCGGTACTGGAGCAACACCTACAGCATGCCAAGGACATGGCCCACAAGCTGGGCGTGGCCGAGAAATAACAACCATGCGGCGTGGGCCGCATAGGGGTGGAACAGGGAGGGGCTTCGTCGCAGGACGAAGCCCCTCTTTGCTTCAGCGTGCCCTGTCGTAGCGGACCGTCATGTCGGCGAGGCGCGCGGCAATCTCGGTCAGGTCGCTTGACGGTGGCAGCCGCCACTGCCAATTCCCCTCGGTGCGCCCCGGGGTGTTCATCCTCGATTCCTTCCCACCTCCCAGCAGGTCCTGCATCTGGATGATCGCCGTCTGTGCCACCGACGTCAGGGCAAGGCGGAACTTCTCGCGCTCGATCTACTCATGCAGCTCCTCGCGCAGACGTGTGATCTCCTCCGCGTCCCTGCTCCTGATCGCGGCCGGCCACTCCGGGCGTCCGGGCCGAGGTCGCCTATGCCGAAAGGGGAGGGGAGCGAGGTGATGTGGCAGAGGATGCCGCTGGAGCGCTTCTTCATATCTCCTCCGTAAAAAAAGCCCCACTTCGTATAAAGTGGGGCTTTGGCTGCAAGGTGATGGCTGCACCGTGACGAGGCTAGAGCACGCGCAGGAAGGCGACCAGGTTGTCCTGCTCCTGTTGGTTGAGCCTTAAGCCCAGCACGAGGTCGAAGAACTTCACCGTGTCCTCTAGGGTCAGACAACGGCCGTCGTGCAGGTAGGGCGGGCTCTCCTTGATGCCGCGCAGGGTGAAGGCCTTGATGGGGCCGTCGCCGGGCTCCCTGGTGAAGCGGTCAAGCTGCAGGTCGTGCATCTGTTGGTCCAGGTAGAACGGGGCCGGGTGGCACAGGCCGCACCTTCCCTTGCCGAAAAAGATCTGCTGCCCGGCAAGCTCCGCCTGGGTCGCGCGCTCGGGGACCAGGAAACCGGCCGGGTCGAGCTTGGGTGCCGGCGGAACGTCGAACATGTTCTGCATCTGGGCCATGTGGGCCACCTGGACGCGGCTGATCACGTTCATCCCCTTCTTGGCGGCGTGGATCTCGTCGCCGTTGAAGTAGGCGGTGCGCTGCTCGAACTCTGAGAAGTCCTCCACCGAGCGCAGGCTGCGCTTCGAGGCGTGGATCTGCTGGTTGAAGAGCCCCCTGAGGCTCACCGTATCGAGCCGGAAGCGCCGCTCCTGGGGGCGGATGTCCGGGCTCAGGTGAAACTGGGCCGTGGTGTGTCCGTTGACATGGCAGTCCAGGCAGGCGACGCCCAGGCTTGGCTGGGCAGATTTACGGTCGTCGGTCGGGTTGAACTCCTCCTGGGGGAACGGGGTCAGCAGCATGCGCAGACCGTCCAACTGCACCGGCGTGAGCAGGTCCTTGAAGAGGCGGTAGTAGTTGTTGATGGAGACCACCTCGCCGCGGGAGACGTCACCGAGTTCAGGTCGGTTCTGCAGGAAGATCGCCGGGGGGAATTCCGGCAGGAACGCGTCGGGGATGTCGAAGTCAACGTCGAAGCGCTGCAGCCGCGGGAACATGTCTATCTGCACCTGCGGGAATACCTGGCCACCGTTGACCTGTTTCGGGTGGGGGAGTGGCGGGTAGGGGAACAGGTTCTTGGATCTGATGTCGCCGGGGGACATGGCAGCCAGCCTCTCCCAGGAAATCCCCTGGGCCAGCCGCGCCGTCGGACCTACCGCGATCGGTTTGCCGCGCGACATCTTCACGTCCGGTGACAACCTGGGGCGCAGGTCGTAGCGGGATTCCAGGAGGCGCCGCTGGGTCTCCATCACCGTGGGCTTTTCCGCCACGTCTTTCTGGTAGACCTCCTGAAAGGTCATCATCGGCTTCTTGGCGTCCAGGGGGTCGCGATAAAACTCGAAGCCAAGGATCTTCCCTTCGTCAGGCTGGTTCTTGAAGGCAGTAGAGGACGGGTCCGCCTTGGTCGCGTGGAAGATGTCCGATTGGTCGTGGCTTCCCCTTTGCTGCTCCGGCCGGTTTTGCGGCACCGCCCTCGGGGTCTGCGCATCCATGACGGCGTCCGGCGGTGCCTTGGGGGGCGTGTGACGCTCGGCAGTCCACGAGTTCACGGCGGGAAAGATCAGAGCTGCTGCAAGAAAAAGGGACGAGACGATCGTTGCATCTTTTCTCATACGTTAGCTCCTCTTATGCTGGGAATATTTGAACCCGCTAATTTTTACATAGCCGGCAGGGAAGTCAAACTGCTTGGGCGGGAGGTAGCGTCGGCGGTGCTCGGTGCTGTATCAACCACACCGTCTGCGCTGGCGGCTGCACATTGACAGGGAAGACGCCTCACGGTATGTTGTCTCAGGGTTAGCTTTTGCAGATATTTGACGCCGGTAGTATACTGAAATTGTTGCAAACATCCCTCAAAGGAGGGCTACGTCATGAAGAAGATCCGGATTAGCGCCCTTTTACTTCCGTTGTTTCTGATCGCTGTGTCAGTGACCGGCTCAGTTACCACCAGCCATGCCGATTCGGGAGCACGCGGGGAAGCGTTCACTCGCGTGGCTGGTCGAGGCGGCGGTGGGGTCGTGGCACGCGGCGGCTACAGCCGCGGCGGGTACTACGGCGGCCACAGGGACGGCGGGCACTTCTCGGGGAGCGTCTATATCGGTCCGGGGTGGGGCTGGGGCTGGGGCTGGGATCCTTTCTACTACCCGTACTATTACAGCTACCCAAGCTATCCGTATTACTACACGCCGCCGACGGTCGTGGTGCCGCAGGAACCGCAGGAATACATCTCCCCCGACACCGGGACCGGCTCAGAGCAAACCGGATACTGGTATTACTGCCGCAAGCCGGAAGGGTACTACCCATACGTGGAGCGCTGCCCGAGCGGCTGGATGAAGGTGGTGCCCAACACCACGCCACCGTCCCAGTCAGATGAAGACAAGGAGGATTGACATGAGAACAACCAGGACAACAGTGTGGTCGTTGCTAGCCTTCCTGGTGCTTGGCGGTTGCGCCACCATGCCCACGGGCCCAAGCGTCAGGGTGCTGCCGACCCCCGGGAAATCCTTCGAGCAATTCATGGCTGAAGACGGGTTGTGCCGCAGGTACGCCGAGCAAAGCCTGGGCATGAGCCCGCAGGACACGGCAAACCAGAATACGGCCACCAGCGCGGTGGTTGGCGGCGCCGTCGGGGCCGGGGTCGGGGCCCTGTTGGGCGCGGCTGGCGGCAATGCGGGTGCCGGCGCGGCAATAGGCGGCGGTACTGGGCTCCTCTTCGGCGCGGCGAGCGGTTCCGAGGCGGGCCGGGTCTACGGCTACGAGGCCCAGCGGCGCTACGACAACACCTACGTGCAGTGCATGTACGCCAAGGGGAACCAGATCCCGGGTTCGGTGCGCAAGGTGCGCCGGGCACGGCCCTACACCCCGCCCCCTCCGCCGGACATGTACTCCGTTCCGCCGGATTACTATCCGGAGCGTTAGAAGAGTTAGGGGCGCCTTCCCGGGCGCCCTTTCTTTGTTGGTAGAAGGGACAGGCTCCGCAAGGTGCCTGTCCCTCTAGCGGAACGCCCTTTTCAGCTCAGCCAGCTCCCAACTGCTAAGGGGACAGGCACCTGTCGGAGCCATTCCCCTCGCCGCCAGCTCCCCTGTTAGATTGCCCTGTTAGATTGTGATTATTAAGCGGCTGTGCTATCGTGCCAGCCTGCGCAGTCAGCGGCTGCGCTGCCTGCCGCTGCAGTTATTCAGAAAGAGGTCCACCCTTGACTACTTCCACAAACTTCAAGTTCCTGCTGCCGTGGTGTGCCGCTGTGGCCACCGGCGTGCTCATGTTCCTGGGATACGCCGGCTTCGACCATTTCTACCTGGAATGGGTCTTCCTGGTCCCCCTGCTCTGGGCGCTGCAGGACCAGCGACCGGCGCGCGCCTTCTGGCTCGGCTGGCTGGCCGGCATCGTCGGCCACGGCGGCGGCTTCTACTGGATCATCCAGATGTTCCAGCAGTTCGCCGGAGCCCCCTGGATTGCCGGTGTATTCGGCCTCATCCTGCTCGCCGCCGCCAACGGCATGGTGCTGGCACTCTGGGCGCTGGGAACCCGGCTGCTGACCCGGGACAGGCAATGGTACGTGCTCTGGGCCGCACCGGTGCTGTGGACCGCGATCGAGAAGCTCTGGCCTGAGGTCTTCCCCAACTACCTCGGGGCAAGCCAGTACCGCATCTCGCACCTCACCCAGATTGCCGACGTCACCGGCATCCTCGGCGTCTCCTTCCTGGTGGTCTACATCAACGCCACCCTGTACTGGGTGGCGCTGCGCTGGCGCGAGCAGAGGAAGGTGCCGTGGCGTGCCGTGGCCGCGCTCGCCGTGACGCTTGTGCTGGTGGCGGGATACGGGGAACTGCGCCTCAGGGAGGTGGACCGCAAACTGGCCACGGCTCGGACGATGAGCGTGGGGCTGGTGCAGACCAACCGGGGAGCGGCCGACAACCACCTGGCGGTCGACCTGATGCAGAAGGAACACCGCGAGATGTCGCAGCAGCTGGTAGCTACGCACAAGCCCGACCTGGTGGTCTGGCCCGAGGGGGTGTTGAGCGTCGCCCTCGACTCCCGCCAGGGGAGCCTCCCCACCTGGGCGCTGGGCGACCTGCGCACTCCGCTCCTCTTCGGGACCTGTCTGCAGATCAAGGAAGAGGGGGAGACCCGCTTCTGCAACAGCGCCCTCCTGGCCGACCCCTCCGGGCGCATCCTGGGAATCTACGACAAGACGGTGCTTGTCCCCTTCGGCGAGTACATCCCCTTCGGCGACACCTTCCCGCAGCTCTATGCCTGGTCTCCCTACAGCGCCAAGTTCTTCTCGGGGCGGAGCGTGGAACCGCTCAAGCTCGGGGATCGCCTCCTCTCGGTCAGCATCTGCTACGAGGACATCTTCCCCACCCACATCAGGAAACTGATGGCAGGCGGGAGCACGGGGCGCAAGCCCGAGGTCATGGTCAACATCACCAATGACTCCTGGTACGGCAACTCTGTCGAGCCGATGGAGCACCTGGCCCTGGCCAGCTTTCGCTCCATCGAAAACCGCCGTGCGCTGGTGCGCGGCACCAATACCGGCATCTCGGCCTTCGTCGATCCGGCCGGCCGCATCGTCAGCCGTACCGGGGTCTGGACCCGCGAAATCCTGGTGGGCCGGGTACCGCTTTGGGAAGGGAGGACGCTGTACGGCGCGGCGGGTGACTGGATCGGCTGGCTCTGCGCCGCCATCTCGGCGTGCGGAATCGCCGCTGTGACTCTTTCTAAAAAAGCACGCACCTGAGTTTGACTGAAAAGCATAATCATCTATAGTCTCACAGGGTAAAAGGCGAAGTTACAGCCTAACCCTCACAGAGAGCGCTTCAGTCTGTGTGATCGATCGGAAGGAAATTATGACGAGATCGACTGGAAAAGCAGGCACGAAAAACGGGGAACTTCCCAAAGGGAACACCTCCCCCTTGGGCGCCACCGTGACCCGGGGCGGGGTGAACTTCAGCGTCTTCGCCCGGGACTGCACCGGGGTCGAACTGCTCCTCTTCGACCACGCCGACGACACCTCCCCCTCCCGCGTCATCACGCTCGATCCCAAGCGCAACCGCACCTATCACTACTGGCACGTCTTCGTTCCCGGTATCGGCGCCGGCCAGCTCTACGGCTACCGCGTCGCCGGTCCCTTCGAGCCGCAGCGGGGGCGCCGTTTCGATCCCGGCAAGGTGCTCATCGATCCCTATGGCCGCGCCATCTCCGTCCCCGACGGGTACTGCCGCGGCGACGCCTGCCTTCCCGGCGACAACGCGGTGAGCGCCATGAAGAGCGTGGTGGCGGACCCGCGCGGCTACGACTGGGAGGGCGACCTGCCCCTCAAGCGCCCCTACTCCAAGACGGTCATCTACGAGATGCACGTCGCCGGCTTTACCAAGCACCCCTCCTCCGGCGTCGCCGAAGAGAAGCGCGGCACCTACGCCGGCCTGGTGGAGAAGATCCCGTACCTGAAAGACCTGGGCATCACCGCTGTCGAACTCCTGCCGATATTCCAGTTCGACCCGCTCGACGCCCCCCTTGGGCTGCGCAACTTCTGGGGCTACAGCCCGGTCTCCTTCTTCGCGCCGCATGCCGCCTACAGCTCCCGCAAGGGACCGTTGGGACCGCTGGATGAGTTCCGCGACATGGTCAAGGCGCTGCACAAGGCGGGGATCGAGGTGATCCTGGACGTGGTCTACAACCACACCTCGGAGGGGGACCACAACGGTCCCACCTTCTGCTTCCGCGGCTTCGCCAACGACGTCTACTACTCCCTCGACGCTGACGGCAGCTACATCAACCACACCGGCTGCGGCAACACGCTGAACGCGAACCACCACGTCGTGCGCCGGCTGATCATCGACTCCCTGCACTACTGGGTCAAGGAGATGCACGTCGACGGCTTCCGCTTCGATCTCGCCTCCATCCTTTCCCGCGACGGGCAGGGACGCCCGCTCAAGAACCCGCCCATCCTCTGGGACATCGAGTCCGATCCAGCGCTGGCCGGCATCAAGCTGATCGCCGAGGCCTGGGACGCCGGCGGCCTGTACCAGGTGGGGAGCTTCATCGGCGACAGCTGGAAGGAATGGAACGGCGAGTTCCGCGACGACGTGCGCCGCTTCCTGAAGGGGGACGAGGGGGTGGTTTCCCGCTTCGCCGCCCGGATGCTGGCGAGCCCCGACATCTACGGGCACCAGGAGCGCGAACCCGAGCAGAGCATCAATTTCGTCACCTGCCACGACGGCTTTACGCTCAACGACCTGGTGAGCTACAACGACAAGCACAACGAGGCCAACGGGGAGCAGAACCGCGACGGCTCCGATGCCAACCTGAGCTGGAACTGCGGCGTCGAGGGGGGCACCTCCGATCCCGCCATCGAGGCGCTGCGCAACCGTCAGGTGAAGAACTTCATGGCAGTCACCCTGCTCGCGCTGGGGACCCCGATGATCCTCATGGGCGACGAGATGCGCCGCACCCAGCGCGGCAACAACAACGCCTACTGCCAGGACAACGAGTTGGGGTGGTTCGACTGGGACCGGCTCGCTGTGCACCCGGACGTGTACCGCTTCACGCGGGAGCTGATCCGGGCGCGGCTCAGGCAGAGCGACACCCCGGTGGAGACGCTGACCTTGAATCAGCTCCTGGGGCAGGCGCGCCTGGAGTGGCACGGCGTCCACCTCGGCACCCCGGACTGGAGCTACCAGTCCCACAGTATCGCCCTCACCGTGTGGAGCGCCTCGAAACACCTCGTGTTCCATTACATGGTCAACGCCTACTGGGAGCCGCTCACCTTCACGCTGCCGCCGCCGAGAAGGCTTCCGGGCGGTGCCTGGCACCGCTGGATCGACACCTCGCTGGCGTCCCCCGACGACATCTCCCCCTGGGAGAGCGTGCCGGAGCTCGGCTCCGACAGCTACCGGCTGCCGCCGCGCAGCCTGGTGGTGCTGGTGGCCAAGCGGCACTCAAGAAATTCCTCCCGGCCGGCTGATCCGTCCGCCCCGTGAGAGGAAGGAGCTGATATGTCCTCCGTTTTCGGCACCCTGTTCAGAGTCTCCACCTTCGGCGAGAGCCACTGCCCGGCGGTAGGCGCCATCGTCGACGGCGCACCGGCCGGTATGCGCCTTGCCGAGTCGGACATCCAGCCCCAACTGGACCGCCGCCGTCCCGGCCAGAGTGCGCTGAGCACCCTGCGCGAGGAAGAGGACCTGGTCACCATCCTCTCCGGCGTCGAGGACGGCATCACCCTGGGCACCCCCATCGGGCTCATGGTCCACAACAAGGACCAGCGCCCGGGGGACTACCAGGAAATGTCCCAGGTCCCGCGCCCTTCGCACGCTGATTACACCTACCAGGTTAAATACGGCGTCCGCGCCTCCAGCGGCGGCGGGCGCTCCTCCGCCCGCGAGACCATTGCACGCGTCGCGGCCGGCGCCATCGCGGAAAAGTTCCTGGCCGAGCGCCACGGCGTGGAGATCGTGGCCTGGGTGGATAGCGTGGGAGCACTGGACGCAGGGAGCGTCGACCTGGAGCGGATCACGCGGCAGCAGGTGGATCAGCACCCGGTCCGCTGCGGCAACCCCGCCATGAGCCAGGCCATGGCCGACCTGATCGCCCAGGTGAAAAGCCGGGACGACTCGGTCGGCGGGACCGTCTGCTGCGTCTGCCGCAACCTTCCCGCCGGGCTGGGTGAGCCTGCCTTCGACAAGCTGGACGCGCTCCTCGCCCATGCCATGCTCTCTATTCCCGCCAGCAAGGGATTCGAGATCGGGTCCGGGTTCAGCGGCAGTCGCATGCTGGGCAGCGCCCACAACGATCCCTTCGTGGACAAGGGGGGACGGCTGGGGACGGCGACCAATCACTCGGGAGGCGTGCAGGGGGGGATCTCCAACGGGGAGCCGGTGTACTTCCGGGTGGCCTTCAAACCGCCGGCGACCGTGGCCCTGGCGCAGAAGACCGCGCGCTTCGACGGCAGCGAGACCGTCCTGGAGGCCAAGGGGCGCCACGACCCCTGCATCGTGCCGCGGGCGGTGCCGGTCGTGGAGGCGATGGCGGCGCTGGTACTGATGGACCTGTTGTTGCGGCAGGAGTACCGCAGGAGGTAGGAACTTGCTAGGGCTGGCAGGCCTGCTGGAGTACCAGGCCCATGCGCGTGTCGGGTGGGAGGTATTGCCACTGGGTGGCGGCGGCGAGGTCGCTCGACTTCAAGATGTTGCCGTTGTTGTCCAGGTGGGTCGCGGCCAGCAGGTGTCCCTCCCGTTCCTCACAGTTGAGCTCGTAGCTGTAGAGGGTTTCATGCAGCATGGCCGGTTGCGGCAATCCTTTGAGCACCTTGACGGCCTCCTTCTTCCCCTCCTCACTGTAGACCACTCGCGTCCTGATCTGGATCACCCCTTCGCTAGTCTTGTTGCCGCCGCTTCGGTCGTAGAAGAAGCTGGACTCCCGGTTCTCGTCCAGGAGAAACCAGTCCGGCGCAGCGCACCAGGCCGCCGTCGAGAAAAGGGAGCAGGCGCATACCGTGGCAAGAAAGAAGCTTCGCATCTCTTACCCCCTCGAGTCCGATTCCTCCGCCCGCATCTTCACCTTCTGCATTTCCGTCTCCAGGTCGGTGAGGATTTCTTCTTCCCCACGTACCACGCCCTGGACCTTCAACGACTTGCGCAACAGGTCCAGGTCGTACTCGAGATAGAGCGGGGCGACCGGGCTCTGCCGCGCCGATTTAACAATCTTTCTGACGATGAACCCGGTGAACTGGGGATGCTCGATCAGCTCGTGGCGCAACTCCCCGTCGTAGGGGCGCGCCAGGACCCGCTCCTTGACCCGTTCGCCATGGAGCGTCATCTCGCAGATATAAACGTCGCGGCTTTCCTCGGTGACCCGTGCCTCGGCCACCCCCAGCATGTAGCGCTCCGGGTGTTGCAGCCTGTCCATCAGCATGTTCCACAGCGTCTTGTGCTCGCAATGTACCACCACCTGCAGGGTGCGGACCAGCATGGGAGCCTCCTGATGTTTGGTCGCGTTGTCGCCGGGGATCGGCCGAGCAATTATAAAACGCTCCATCACTTGGTCAAGCAGCCCGATCGGAGCGGAGTCGGGCTTTCATGGTGGTTGCGGCCAAATTGACAGCTAAGACGCGCGGGTTACAATCTGAAAATTGTTCGGCCCCCGCGGCAAAATCAAACACTCCGCCGCCCCTGGCGCCAGGTTGCGGAAGTAGGCGTTCGGCGCGAAACAGGAG
Source organism: Geomonas anaerohicana (assembly GCF_016458305.1). GTDB lineage: Bacteria > Desulfobacterota > Desulfuromonadia > Geobacterales > Geobacteraceae > Geomonas > Geomonas anaerohicana. The sequence continues at coordinate 20,918 of NZ_JAEMHL010000010.1, forward strand.
CAGATGCATGTCACACCGAAGAGACGGAAGTGGACAGATGCCTGGCTGGCTCAACGCGGTGCTGATCTGCGGAACCGTGGCCGTGGTTGCAGCCATGGAGTTCAGGCGCCCGCTCAGGAAAGACAAGGATGACAAGCTGCGGCGCAACACCCGTAACGCCGCTTTCGCGGCCTTGGCCGCCGCCACCGTCGCAGTTGCCGAGAAGCCGGTGGTGGGGCCGCTTGCGCTGCAGGTGCAGTCAAAGCGCCTGGGACTGCTGAAGCTCTTCGGGCTTCCCGCCTGGGCCGAGGTGGCGCTGTCGGTGCTGCTCCTCGACTACACGCTGTTCATCTGGCATGTGCTGACCCACAAGGTCCCCTTGCTCTGGCGCTTCCACAGGCCGCACCACGTCGATCTCGATCTCGATGCCAGCACCGCGCTCCGTTTCCATTTCGGCGAACTTATCCTTTCGGTCCCCTGGCGCGCGGCGCAGGTCCGTCTGATCGGAGTCTCCCCCTTTGGCCTTGCCTTATGGCAAACCCTCACCTTGATGGAGATCCTGTTCCATCACTCCAACCTGAGGCTCCCGCACCGGGTCGAGCAGCGTCTGTGCCGCATCATCGTCACCCCGCGCATGCACGGGATCCATCATTCCGTGGTGAGGGAGGAGCGGGACTCCAACTGGTCCACCATCTTCTCTTGGCCCGACTACCTGCACGGCACCATTCGCCTCAACGTGCTGCAGGACTCGGTGGACATCGGCGTCGCCGGTTGCCAGGACCCGAAGCAGCTGACCCTGGGCAGGGTGCTGGCAATGCCCTTCACTCCCCAGCCGGAAGTGGAAGGACCCAAACGCGAAGCGCTGCCGGTGCCGCCGACCGTGCTGGCGGTCTGACTCCTTTTGCAACCGAAACGAAGAGACCCATCAGCAATTGCTGGTGGGTCTCGTTTTTTTGTCCGGCAGCTACTTCGGGCGGCTCAGGCCAGCGGGCCCCGCGGCGGGTCTTTGGGGCGGGTCTTGACGACGCCGGTCAGAATGCCGATGCCGAGCAGGATGATCGACACGATGGCGATCTTGAACATGGCCACACCTGCCGTGACCAGGGCCCAGGCGATGCCGGAGATAACCAGCATGAATCCGATGATGTAGAGCGCGAACGACATGGGATCCTCCTTGTGCCAGGTTGGACGGGTGGTGAAGCGTTGGCGTTTGTTAATTTGAGGCAAGGTAAATGCTAGCGGCAGGGGTGCTGTTGTCAATGGCGGGGAACGGCGAGGTGCGGCGCTGAGGGGATGCTGTTCAGGCTTCCTGGTACAGCGGGCCGAAGGCGTCCAGGTGGGTCAGGTACAACCTCATGTCGAACTCGAGTTGGTGGTAGCCGGGTTCCATGTACTCGCAGAGCTGGTAGAAAGCCTTGTTGTGCTCCTTCTCCTTGAGGTGGGCCAGCTCGTGCACCACGATCATGCGCAGGAACTCGACGGGTGCGGTCTTGAACACCGTGGCGATCCGGATCTCGTGCTTGGCGGTCAGCTTCGCTCCCTGGACGCGCGACACGAAGGAGTGCAGGCCGAGGGCGTGGTTGATGACGCTGATCTTTGGGTCGTAGCTCACCTTGCTGAGCGGCTGCGACTTGCGCAGGAATTCGTTCTTGAGGTTGACGGTGAAGTCGTAGAGAGCCCGGTCGGTCCTGACCTGGTGCGGGGTAGGGTACTTGGCCAGCAAAACGCCCCCCAACTCGTTGCTCGCCAGGAGGCGCTCCACCTTCGAAATGACTTGTTCTGAATATCCAGCCAGGTATTTCAATCCGCGCATATCTTTTTCCCGGGACGGTGTGGTACGACCAGTCGCGAAAGTAGCATATCCCGGGGGGAAGTGCAAACCGTGACACGGGTGTCACAACCGCAGGGGCATCCGGCTGGAGCGCTCGGCCACCCTCTGCATGATGCCGCCCAGGTAGCGCGAGCCAAGCTCACTGGCGGCCAGCTTCTGTTTCACCGCGGGGAGCCTGAGGATGGCCCCGACCAGGGCCGCCATGGCACGGTGATTGAGCATGGCCGGGTTGTCCCAGATAAGGTGTTGCAGCTTGCCGTGCTCCAGGGCCATCAGCACCAGCCGGTGCGCGTTGTCCACCGGGGTCGCCACCCGCTCCGCCTTGGAAATGAGCACCAGGGAGTTGGTGCGGCACACCCGCACGCAGACGCCGCAGCCGAGGCAGCGCTCCTGGTCCTGCACGCACCTGCGCTGCCAGGGGTGCTGCGGGTCATTGGCGGAGACCAGACGCATCGCTTCGGCGGGGCAGGCGTCCACGCAGCGCCCGCAACCGCTGCAGCGCTGCGGCCTGAGTTCGGCGAGGTAGTTGGTGCTGCAGACGGGCTGCAGATTGCAGAACTTGCGAGCCCGGATCAGAGTTTCGCAGCAGCAACTGCAGCAGTTGCAGATGGAGCTGACGCCGAACTGGGCGTTGTCAGCGACCTGGATCAGGTTCTGCTCCCTGCTCTGCTGCAGCAGCTCCAGGCATTGTTCCGCGCTGATCTCCCGGGCGTGCTCGTGTCGGATCAGGGAATCGGCCAGGTCGTCGAACACCATGCAGGTCTCCAGCGGTGCCGAACATGCCCTGCCCACGTGCCTCATCTTGTGGCGGCAGCTGCAGGTACCGACGCCGATGCGCCTGGCCCCCTGGATTACCTCGGAGGCGCGTTCGTAGTTGAACAGGTGCGCCAGGTTGGAGGACGGGACCTGCTCTTCGTCCACCATGATCCTGGTGCTGGCGGTGTTGCCGTCAGTGTAAAGGTCGCGGATGTACTCCTCTTCCTGGTTCAGGTACTGGTCGAGCAGACGGCTGAGGGCCGGTTGGTCCACATCCTTTCGGACCCGCATCAGCACGAAATCGAGGAACCCCGCCATGGGAGGCGGCAGGATGTAGAGCTTCTCCCCTTCGTGTTCCGTGTCCAGCAACAAGCCCCGCTCCGCCAGCCCTTCCAACGTGCGGTAGGCCTCGACCTCCCTTACACCCCAGACGTGGGCTGCGCGTGCCGGCGAGAACGGGTGCATTGGGAGCTGACCCACGAGCTTGGCCTCCTGCTCGGTGAAGAGCAGGGCGAGTATCTTGGCGAGCAATTCAGAGGGGGGAGCTCCCTGAGGGAATCTTTCCAGGCGCTCCATCAACGAGGTGTATCCGTTGCGGTTTTGGAGATGCGGCATGGCGGCTCTCCTGATAGTGCTGCGGGTGTCAGTAGCAGGTTGAGGCAGGATGTTTGATGAAAAAACTTTAAGAGTATATCCCGCTTCGGATGGGGTGCAATTCTGGTGGCGGTGACCTGTCGCTCATGGTATGGCAGGTTTATCTTGCTAAATCAAGTGCATAGGATAAGGTGTATGTATTTGTCAACCGCAGATGGTTGTCAGGTTGACGAACCGGAGCGCCTGTGCTAATAACAATGGCTCCGCGTTCACCCCGGCATGGAAAGGAGAGGCTGTGCAGACATTCGCAGAAGAACTGGACCTGTTGCGTTCCCAAGGGCTGTACCGCAGCATGAGGGTAATAAACGGGGCGCAGGGGAGCCACGTCGAGCTGGACGGGAAACGTGTGCTCCTGCTCTGTTCCAACAACTATCTCGGCTTGGCCGATCATCCCGCACTGCGCAGGGCCGCGGTCTTCGGTGCGGCTTTGGGGACAGGGAGCGGCGCCTCGCGGCTGGTTTCCGGCACCATGGCGCTGCACGTGGAACTGGAGGAGCGTATCGCCCGTTTCAAGGGGACCGAAAAGGCGCTGGTCTTCAACTCCGGCTATGCCGCCAACACCGGCATTATTTCCGCCCTGGTCGGCCGTGGCGACGCCATCTACTCGGACAAGTTGAACCATGCCAGCATCGTCGACGGCGCCCTGTTGTCGCGGGCTGATTTCCACCGTTACCCGCACCGGGACATGGCGGCCCTGGAGCGGCTGCTGCGGGAAAAGCCCGGCAGCGGAAGGCGTCTGATCGTCACCGACGGGGTCTTCAGCATGGACGGCGACATCGCCCCATTGCAGCAGATGGTGCAACTCGCCCGGCAGTATGATGCTCTGCTCATGGTCGACGATGCCCACGGCACCGGCGTCCTCGGGGCGACCGGACGCGGCACGGCCGAGCTCTTGGGGGTGATGGACGGCGTAGATATTCACATGGGAACGCTGGGCAAGGGGCTGGGGAGCTGCGGCGCATATGCGGCCGCATCGACGGAGATCTGCGACTACCTGGTGAACAAGGCGCGCAGTTTCATCTTTTCGACCTCGCTGCCGCCGGCGGTGCTGGCCCCGTCCGTCGCGGCGCTGGACCTGGTCGACTCCCGGGAGGGGAAGGAGCTGCGGGACAGACTTGCGGCAAACGTCGCCCTCTTCAAGGGGAGGCTGGCGGCCGCCGGCTTCGATACCATGGGAAGCGAGACCCAGATCGTCCCGATCTTCGTGGGGCCGGCCGAGGCGACCATGCGGTTCAGCAAGGAACTGCTGGACGAGGGGATCTTCGTGCAGGGGATCCGTCCGCCCACCGTTCCCGCCGGAAGCTGCCGGTTGCGCTGCACCATCATGGCGACCCACGAGGCCGCGGACCTGGAAGCCGCCGCCGACACCATCGAGCGGCTGGGGAAGAAGCTCGGGGTAATTTAAAAACCTCTGTGTTGAGCTTTTGACTGGGACTTATTTATGACTTTGCATTACCAGGAAATAGGCGCCGGGCGGCCGGTGGTGTTTGTCCACGGCTGGGCCATGTCGGGCCGGGCCTGGCGTTTCCAGCAGGAGCTGCAGGACGCCGGACGGCTCATCTTCCTCGACCTGCGCGGTCACGGCCATTCGGCGCCGGCCTCGTCCTACAGCATCGACGACTATGCCTCGGACCTGGGCACCTTCTTCGAGGAGCTGGCCCTGCAGGACGCGGTGCTGGTGGGGTGGTCGATGGGGGTGCAGGTGGCGCTGCAGGCTTTCCCGGCACTGCGCTCCCGGCTGGCCGGGATGGTGCTAGTCGGTGGCAACGCCAGGTACGCCAGCTGTGACGACTACCCGCATGGCAAGGCGCCGGTTGAAGTGAAGGGGATGGGGCTGCGCCTGCGGCGCGACCACCAGAAGACCATGGGCGACTTCTTCAAGGGGATGTTCGCCGAAGGGGAACTGGACCACGACCTCTACCAGCGCATCGTGCACGAGATCGTGCTGGGGGGGCGCTCCGCCGACCGCGAGGCGGTGATGCAATCGCTGAACATCCTCTCCACGGCGGACCTGAGGGCGCAACTGCCGCAGGTGGACCGGCCGGTGCTGGTGATCCATGGCGACCAGGATACTGTCTGCACCGTTACTGCCTCGGAATACCTGGCGCAGCACCTCCCGATGGCGCGGCTGGAGATATTCGAGGGGTGCGGTCACGCGCCTTTCATGACCAGGCCCGAGCGGTTCAACGCGGTGCTCCGCGAGTTCATCGCGGGGCTGTAACTTCAGGCGGGGCAAGATCTCCTTTCCCCCTCCCTTACCCTCCCCCTCCGGGGGAGGGGACTTAGAAGGTGTAGATGGCGGCAGAGATAGACAGAGATAAGGTGCGCGAGTCGTTCCACCGGCAGGCGACCGATTACGACCGGCATGCGGTGGTGCAGGGGCGCGTGGTGGAAAAGGTGCTCGCGCTGCTGCAGGCGGAGCAGGTGGCGCCCGCGTCGCTGCTCGACATCGGTGCCGGGACCGGGAGGCTGCTGACCCGGCTGACCGAGCTTTACCCGGAGATGGATGCCGTCGGCGCGGACCTCGCGCCGGGGATGTGCGAGGCAGCCGCCCGCAACCTGGCCGGCAGGCGGGTGCGCATGGTGAACGCCGATGCGGAGTCGCTCCCCTTCGAAGCCGAGACCTTCGACGTGGTCGTGTCCACCTCGACCTATCAATGGTTGGCGACGCTGGACCAGGCTTTCGCCGAGGCACTGCGCGTGCTGAAGCCTGGCGGCGTGTTCTGCTTCGCCTTGTTCGGGGAGCACACCCTGTTCGAGTTGCGGGAGTCGTACCGTGCGGTGCTCGAAGGGGGCGCCGACCGCACCCATAGCTTTTTCCCCGCCGAAGAAGTGTCGGGCGCGCTGATGCGGGCGGGGTTCTGTGGTCCGCGGGTCAGTTCGGAGCTGGAGGTGGAAATGCACCCGGACGTGCCGGAGCTGCTGCGTTCCTTGAAGAACATCGGGGCGGGGAGCACGGCGCCGGCGAGCGGCAAGGGGCTCTCGGAGCGGCGGGTGATGCTGGAGATGATGGCCAGCTACCGCAAGAGGTTCGGCAGCGAGGACGGGGTGCCGGCGACGTACGAGGTGGTGTACGGCGTTGCAAGGAAGAAAAGGCGGTCGGACTCGAACCAGTCTGACTAGTCAGACCAGTCGGACCAGTCGGACCAGTCGGACCAGTCGGACCAGTCGGACCAGTCGGACAAAAAAAGAAGGGGGCGGCCGATTTTTCGGCCGCCCCCTTTTCCGTTGCTGGCTCGCCTAGGCGCGGGTGAGCTGGCGATACCTGATGCGGTGCGGCTGGTCGGCCGCGGTGCCGAGACGCGCGTGACGGTCTTCCTCGTACTCGGAGTAGTTCCCCTCGAACCAGACCACCTTGCTGTCCCCCTCAAAGGCGAGGATGTGGGTGGCGATCCTGTCCAGGAACCAACGGTCGTGGGAGATGACCACGGCGCAGCCGGCGAAGTTCTCCAGCGCTTCCTCGAGGGCACGCATGGTGTTGACGTCGAGGTCGTTGGTCGGCTCGTCAAGCAGGATGACGTTGCCGCCGTCCTTGAGCATCTTGGCGAGGTGCACACGGTTACGCTCGCCGCCGGAGAGCATGCCCACTTTCTTCTGCTGGTCGGCGCCGGAGAAGTTGAAACGGGCCACGTAGGCGCGGGAATTGACCAGCTGCTTGCCGAGCTGCAGCTGCTCCTGGCCTTCGGAGATCACTTCCCAGATGGTCTTGTCCGGATCGAGTGCGTCCCTGCTCTGGTCCACGTAGGCGAGTTTCACGGTCTCGCCGGTCTTGAAGGTGCCGGAATCGGGCTTCTCTTCGCCGGTGATCATGCGGAACAGGGTGGTCTTGCCGGCGCCGTTGGGGCCGATCACGCCGACGATGCCGCCCGGCGGGAGCCTGAATTCCATCCCCTCGATGAGGAGCTTGTCGCCGTACCCCTTGCTGACTTTGTCCGCCTCGACGACGACGCCACCCAGACGCGGCCCGGGCGGGATGAAGATCTCCAGGTCCTTGGCGCGCTGCTCGCTCTCGGTGTTGAGCATCTCCTCGTAGGAGTTGATGCGCGCCTTACCCTTGGCGTGGCGCCCCTTCGGGCTCATCCTGATCCACTCCAACTCGCGCTTCAAAGTCTTCTGGCGCTCGCTCTCGGTCTTCTCCTCCTGGGCCAGGCGTTTCTCCTTCTGCTCCAGCCACGAAGAGTAGTTCCCCTGCCACGGGATCCCCTGGCCGCGGTCCAGCTCGAGGATCCAGCCGGCCACGTTGTCCAGGAAGTAGCGGTCGTGGGTGACGGCGATGACCGTGCCGGCGTAGCGCTGCAGGTGCTGCTCCAGCCAGGCGACGCTCTCGGCGTCCAGGTGGTTGGTCGGCTCGTCCAGGAGCAGGATGTCCGGCTTCTGCAGCAACAGGCGGCACAGGGCGACGCGGCGCTTCTCACCACCGGAGAGGTTGGCGACGTTGGTCTCGGGAGGGGGGCAGCGCAGCGCGTCCATGGCCAGCTCCAGTCGGCTGTCCAGGTCCCAGGCGTCCAGGTGGTCCAGCTTTTCCTGCACCTTGGCCTGGCGGTCGCAGAGCTTCTCCATCTCGGCGTCGGTCATCTCCTCGCCGAACTTCATGTTTATCTCGTTGAACTCGTTGACCAGATCCACCACTTCCTGCACGCCTTCCTCGACGCACTGGCGCACCGTCTTCGACGGATCGAGGGTCGGCTCCTGCTCCAGGAATCCGACGGTGTAACCCGGGGAGAGGATGGTCTTGCCGTTGAACTCCTTGTCCGTGCCGGCAAGGATCTTCAGGAGCGAACTCTTGCCGGAGCCGTTCAGACCGAGCACGCCGATCTTGGCGCCGTAGAAATAGGAGAGGTAGATGTCTTTCAGCACCGGTTTCTTGTCGTAAAACTTGCTCACACCGATCATCGAGTAGATGACCTTGTTCGGCTCGATAGCCATGACTTCCTCCGTATTGTTTTATTAACCTTTGTATCGTTTTGTAAAAGGGCCATTATTACATGCAACTACCGCAGCATGTCAACTGCCATCCCCCGGAGTCCGTCCTTGACATTCCCTTTTATGTATAGTTAAATCCGCCGGATCGAATTCACCATCAAGGGGTCTCTCATATGCAAAATTGCAGGCGTTTCAGGCTTTTGATCTGCGCCGGGCTTCTTACTGCCGCCCTTTCCGGTTGCGGCGGTTCTTCCTCCAAAGACCACATCCCTTCTACTGTCTCCATCTTCTACGAGCACAGCGTCCTCTTCAGGAACCACACTACCTTCACCATGGGGTACAACGGTTTCGGCCAGTTGGGCGACGGGACCCTCAAGACCCGTGAGATCGCCGTTCCGGTGCCGGGGATGGTGAACATGACCAAGGCCGTTGGCGGCGTCGCCCACACCATGGTGACCGACGGCACCAAGGTATGGGCCTGGGGCTACAACCTCTACGGCCAGCTCGGCAATAGCACCGCCTTGACCACCTATCCGGATGCCTTTAAATCCTCGCCGGTGCCGGTTACGTTCCCCAACACCGTCACCACTGTGACCGATATCGCCGCAGGAGCGTATCACTCCCTCGCCGTCGGCAACGACGCGCTCTACGCCTGGGGCGACAACGCGAACCGCCAACTCGGCGACAGCACCATAATCAAAAAAACGGTCCCCGTCGAGATCAAGCGGGGGCACGCTGATGAGGACCTGACCGCGCTGAAGACGGTCCAGGTCGCCGCCGGCGGCTACCACTCGCTTGCCCTCATGGGCGACGGGTCGGTCTACGCCTGGGGGGACAACCGCAAAGGCCAGGCTGGGCACGTCGTGCTCGACACCTATTCGTCGGCCATTTCAAGCCCGAGGAAGGTTCTCGGGTTGCCGGGCAACGGCGGCGCGATCACGAAGATCGCCGCCTCGTCGAGGACCAGCTACGCGCTCGAGGAAAAAGTCGACGGGAATGGTGTACTCACCCAGACGCTTTGGGGCTGGGGCTACAACGGCTACAAGGATGCTACTGACCCCACTAACCCCAAAAAGACAACCGGTGGGGAGCTGGCGCAAGATCCGGCGGTGCTGCAGCAAACTGCCGTCCCCGTCGCGGTGCTTTCCATTGCCGCCACGGACGACAACGTCATCAAGAAGATCGCCACCGGCATAAACCATCTGCTGCTCCTGATGGGGCCGCGCGGCAGTGACGCCGGCAACTTCGTCCAGGCCGTCGGCTACAACGACAAGGCCCAACTGGGCAATAGCCAGAGGCCGAGCCTCACCAGCAAGGACACCTCGCTCAGCAGCTTCGAGTTCGTCTATGCCCTGAACACGGCGGGGACCGGCACCCTCACCGGCGTCACCGACATCGCTGCCTTCGGGACCAGTTCCTTTGCCCTCGTCAACGGGACCTGGTATGCCTGGGGAGACAACGGCAACGGGCAAGTCGGGAACAAGGTAGCCACTGACACCATCACGTACTTCCAGCTCCCGGTCACCGTCAAGTTCCAGTAGCACATTTGTCAGAAGGGATACGGCTTTAGCCTTGCATCACCAGGCTGAGCCGTACCCCTTTTCCCTTGACTTGGTTGACGCAAATAGTTTAGTTTGACGGATTGTTTCACAGCCCACCGCGGTAAAGAAAGGTTGCAGATAACATGGAAGAGTTGAGCGAACTGCTGCTGCAGAGAAGACGCAAGGTAGATGCATTGTGGGAGGCGGGGATCAACCCGTACCCGAACGATTATAAGCCTCAGCATACCTCCGCCGACGTGCGCGACGCCTACGGCGACAAGGAAGTGATCGAGGACGACCCGCAGACCTTCGTGGTTGCCGGCCGTATCATCATGCGCCGCTCTTTCGGCAAGGCGGCCTTCGTGCAGGTACAGGACCGCAAGGGCCGCATGCAGCTTTACCTGAAGAAGGACACCCTGGGCGAGGAGCTCTTCGCCGAGTTCGAAAACTACGACATCGGCGACATCATCGGCGCCACCGGCACCCCGTTCCGCACCAAGACCGGGGAGCTGTCCCTAGCCGTCTCCACCGTGCGCCTGCTTACCAAATCGCTGCTGCCTCTGCCGGAGAAGTTCCACGGTCTTACCGACGTGGAGACCCGTTACCGCCAGCGCTACGTCGACCTGATCGTCTCCCCGGAAGTGCGCGAAGTCTTCTACAAGCGCTCCAAGGTCGTGCACCTCATCCGTGAGTTCATGACCAAAAACGACTTCCTCGAGGTCGAGACCCCGATGATGCACCCGATCCCGGGTGGCGCCACCGCGAAACCGTTCGTGACCCACCACAACGCGCTGGACATGGAACTGTTCCTGCGCATCGCCCCGGAGCTCTACCTGAAGCGCCTGGTCGTGGGCGGCTTCGAGCGCGTCTTCGAGATCAACCGCAACTTCCGTAACGAAGGTATCTCGGTACGTCACAACCCCGAGTTCACCATGATGGAGTTCTACCAGGCCTACGCAACCTTCGAAGACCTGATGAACTTCACCGAGGAACTGCTCTGCCACGTGGCCCAGGAACTTCTGGGCACGCTCGACTTCACCTACGGCGGCGAGCCGATCAGCTTCCAGCGCCCCTGGAAGAGGTTCACCGTGAAGGAGGCCATCCTCGAGTACGGCGACATCGACGCCAAGAGCCTCGAGGATCGCGACCTCGCCTACGCCTACGCCCAGAAAATCGGGCTGGAGCTTCCCGAAGACATCGGCTACGGCAAGCTGATCACCGAGATTTTCGAAGAGGTCGCCGAGACCAAGCTGATCCAGCCGACCTTCATCACCAACTACCCGACCGAGGTGTCGCCGCTGTCCAGGAAGAACGACCACGATCCCGACTACGTGGACCGCTTCGAGTTCTTCTGCGCCGGCCGCGAGATGGCCAACGCCTTCTCCGAGTTGAACGACCCGCGCGACCAGAAGGAGCGCTTCCTGGCCCAGGTGGCCGCCAAGGACAAGGGTGACGAAGAGGCGCACTACATGGACGAGGATTACATCCGCGCCCTGGAGTACGGCCTGCCGCCGACCGCCGGCGAGGGGATCGGCATCGACCGCCTGGTCATGCTCCTCACCGATTCGCCGTCCATCCGCGACGTCATCCTGTTCCCGCAGCTCAGGAAAGAGGGCAAATAATGCCCTTCGAGCTCTTCATAGGGCTGCGCTACCTGAAGGCGAAGCGCAAATCGACCTTCATCTCGCTGATCACGCTGATCTCGGTCGCGGGGGTGGCCCTGGGCGTCATGGCCCTCATCATCGTGCTGGCCGTGATGACCGGCTTCGAGGAGGACCTCAAGGACAAGATCCTGGGGACCAACGCGCACATCGTGGTCCTGAACAGTGTGGGCGCGGTGCAGGACTACCCGCAGGTGATGAAGAAGATCGAAAGCATAGACGGCGTCGTCGCATCGACACCGTTCATCTACAACCAGGTCATGCTCTCCACCGGCAAGAACGTCTCCGGGGTGGTGCTGCGCGGCATCGATGTCGCCACCGACGCCAAGGTCACCAACCTGCACAAGTCGATGGTGGAGGGGGACCTGAAATCGCTGGAAACCGAGGTGGGCAAGACCCCCGGGGTGGTGATCGGCAAGGAGCTCGCCAAGAACCTGGGGCTCTTCCTGGGGGACACGGTGGACGTGATCTCCCCGATGGGAAACATCACCCCGCTCGGCATGATGCCCAAGCTGAACCGCTTCCGCATCACCGGCATCTTCAACACGGGCATGTTCGAGTACGACTCGACCCTCGCCTACGTTTCCCTGCAGGAAGCCCAGCAGTTCCTGGGGCTGGGAGACGTGGTGACCGGCATCCAGCTGAAGGTGCGCGACGTGTACAAGACCGGTGAGCTGGCCCGCAAGATCGACCGCGAACTGGGCCCCCCTTACCATGCCCGCGACTGGATGCAGATGAACAAGAACATCCTGTTCGCACTGAAGACCGAGAAGAGCGTCATGTTCATCATCCTGACCCTGATCGTGCTGGTGGCCGCCTTCGGCATCGCCTCCACGCTGTTCATGGTGGTCATGGAAAAGACCCGCGACATCGCGATACTCAAATCCATGGGTGCGACCAGCCGCAGCATCATGCGCATCTTCGTCTTCGAGGGGCTCATCATCGGCGTGTTCGGCACCATCATCGGTGTCCTGGGGGGACTGCTGGTCGCCCTCAACCTGGAGCCGATCGTCTCGGTGATCCAGAAGCTGACCGGCTTCGAACTGTTCAGCAAGGACATCTACTACCTGGACCACTTCCCGTCCCAGGTGGTGGCCTCCGACGTGGTGCTGATCAGCGTCACCGCCGTGCTCATCTCCTTCGCCGCGACGCTGTACCCCTCCTGGGCCGCTTCGCGCATGGCTCCCGCCGAGGCGCTGCGCTATGAGTAGCTTGCTCGAGGTAAAGAACCTGTTCAAGTCCTACGGGACCGGCGAGGCCAGGGTCGAGGTGTTGAAGGGGATCGATCTCACCGTGGCTGCGGGTGACACCATCGCACTGGTGGGACCCTCCGGCGCCGGCAAGAGTACCCTTCTGCACGTGATGGGGACCATCGACCGTCCCACCTCCGGTGAGGTGCTCTTTGACGGCGAGAAGATCTTCAATCTGGCCGATCAGCCGCTGGCTTCCTTCCGCAATCGTTCCATCGGCTTCGTGTTCCAGTTTCACCACCTGCTGCCGGAGTTCTCGGCGCTGGAAAACGTGATGATGCCGCTTCTGATCGGCGGGGAGAAGCGCTCCCGCTGCGAAGGGCGGGCGCTCAAGCTTTTGAAGGACGTGGGGCTGTCCCACCGGGTGACCCACCGGCCGGGCGAGCTTTCCGGCGGGGAGCAGCAGAGGGTGGCCATCGCGCGCGCCCTGGTGCGTGAGCCGAAGCTCCTTCTGGCCGACGAGCCGACCGGCAACCTGGACATGAAGACCAGCGAAGAGGTGCATGCGCTCTTGTACGAGATCCAGCGCAACACCGGCATCTCGCTGGTGATCGTGACCCACAACGAACAACTCGCGGCCGGCATGGCGCGCACCGTCAGGATGGTCGACGGTAAGGTAGTCGAGGCGGCCTGAGCCCGCCTTCGTTTTCATTGATGATTATTTTCTTTGGCTTTTTCGGGGGACCCTTTGCTGCGTAAATCGTTATCTACCCTGCTTGCCGCACAGCTGATGCTCTGTCTTACGGTTTCCGCCCAGGCCCAGCAGGCTGCTGCCGGGAAGGCCACCGATACCACCTCCGCTGACAAGGCCGCGGCCGACAAGGCTGCCGAGCAGACGGCCGGCGACAAGATCGTGGCGGTCAAGATCAGCGGCAACCACCGCATCGAGACGGCAGCCATCCTCCCGGCGCTGCGCCTGAAGGCCGGCGACGTCGCCACCGCCGACAAGGTCGATGCCGACATCCGGGCCATCTACAAGCTCGGCCACTTCACCGACGTCAAGGCGCAGAGCGAGGCCAAGGACGGGGGCGTCGTCCTCGAGTACGTGGTCACCGAAAAGCCCATCGTGCGCGAGGTGAAGATCGAGGGGGCCAAGGAACTCTCCACCGACAAGGTGCGCGAGGCCATCGAGATCAAGCCCAACACCGTCTTCTCCCAGAAAGACCTGCAAAAGAGCGTCAAGAAGGTGAAGAAGCTCTACGCCGACGAGGGATACTACCTCGCCGAGGTCAACGGCGACCTGAGCATCCGCTCCGATACCGAGGTCCACGTCATCTTCCGCATCAAGGAAGGGGACAAGGTCCTGATCCAGAAGATCGAGTTCGAGGGGAACCACGCCTTTACGGACAAGAAGCTGAAGAAGACCATGGAGACCGGCGAGAAGTGGTTCCTGTCCTGGCTTACCGGCGCGGGGACCTACAAGGAAGAGGTGCTGAAAAACGACGTCAACCTCCTCACCGAACACTACATGAACAACGGCTACGTCAACGTGAAGATCGGCGAGCCCAAGGTGGAACTGCTCCCCGACCGCAAGGGGCTCAGGGTGAGCATCGGCATCACCGAAGGCGAGCAGTACCGCGTCGGCAAACTGGGCTTCAAGGGCGAGCTGCTGGAAACGGAGAGCGTGCTGAACGGCAAGCTCAAGGAGAAGCCGGGCCAGCTCTTCAGCCGCGCCGACCTGCGCACCGACGTTTTCGGGCTGACCGACCTGTACGCCGACAAGGGGTACGCCTTCGCCAATGCCAACCCGCTCACCAAGCTGAACCCCGAGAGCCACACCATCGACATCACCTTCGACATGGAGAAGGGGCAGAAGGTCACCATCGACCGGATCAACATCTCCGGCAACGTGAAGAGCCGCGACAAGGTGGTGCGCCGCGAGCTGAGGCTCGACGAGGGTGACCAGTACAGTTCCACCGCGCTCAAGAAGAGCAAACAGAACCTGATGAACACCGGCTTCTTCGAGGAGGCCAACGTGGCCACCGCCAAGGGGAGCGCCCCCGACAAGCTCGACCTGAACGTCGAGGTCAAGGAGAAACCGACCGGGACCTTCAGCATCGGCGCCGGCTACAGCTCGCTGGACGGCATCATCGGGCAGGGCTCCGTGCAGCAGGCGAACTTCCTGGGCCTGGGCCTCAAGATGACCGCGGCGGCCTCGCTGGGTAGCAAGTCGCAGACCTACAACCTGGGCCTCACCGATCCGTACTTCATGGACACCAAGTGGACCCTGGGTGCCGACATCTACAGAAACGAGCGGCAGTACCTGGACTACACCCGCAGGGCGACCGGCGGCGACATCAAGGCGGGCTACCCCCTCTCCGACACGGTGAGCACCTTCTGGCTCTACAAGTACGAGATCAAGGACATCTTCGACGAGTCGCCGGAGCTGAGAAAGAGCATCAACGACGGCGCCGTGCTGGAGCCGGAGAAGCAGTCCACCACCAGCGCCATCATCGCCAGCATCTCCAGGAACACCACCGACTACCGCCTCGACCCCTCCACCGGGATGCTGAACTCGCTGTCGATAGAGTTCGCCGGTCTGGGCGGCAGCAACCGGTACGTGAAGTACATCACCGAGCACACCCTGTTCCAGCCGCTGTTCTACGGCGTGGGCTCCGTGCGCGGCACCCTGGGCTACGTCCAGTCCTACGGCGGCAAAGAGATCCCCATCGACGAGAAGTTCTACTTGGGCGGCATCAGTTCGCTGCGCGGCTTCTCCTCCAGGACGGTGAGCCCTTTCAAGACCACCACCGTCTTCGACAAGGACGCTAACGGCAATGCAGACAAGCCCAAGGACAACCGCGTCTATCTGGGCGGTTCCGTCGAGGCGGTGGCCAACGTGGAATGGACCTTCCCGCTGTTGAAGGAGGCCGGGCTCAAAGGGGTGCTCTTCTTCGACGCCGGCAACTGCGACAACAGTTTCGACAAGACCTTCGGCACCGTGCTGACCAGCTACGGCGGCGGCATCAGGTGGTACTCCCCGATCGGCCCCTTGAGGCTGGAGTACGGGGTACCCATCAACCCCAGGGAAGGGATCGACAACAAAGGCGGCAAACTCGAATTCTCGATCGGCAGCATTTTCTAAATCCATGTACGGCAAGGAGCAAGTCATGAAACGTTTCATCGTGGCAATTTCGCTGGTTCTGGCACTTCCGCTTTCGGTAATGGCTGCTGACGGTTCCAAGATCGGTTCCGTGGACATCCAGAAAGTGCTGTCGCAATCCGACGCCGGCAAAGAGGCGAAGGACCAACTGATGCAGAAGGCTTCCAAGTACGAGGCTGAGAAGGCCGCCAAGGAAGCCGAGTTGCTCAAGCTCAAGGGCGAACTGGAGAGCCAGGGGACCGCGCTTCTGAACGAGTCCGCCCGCAGCGCCAAGGATCGCGACTACCAGAAGGGGATGAAGGAGTACCAGCGTTTCCTGAAGGATGCCCAGGACGACCTGCAGCTGAAGAACGGTGAGTACACCAACAAGATCCTGGACGAGATCGGCAAGGTGGTGCAGGACTTCGGTCGCAAGAGCGGCTACACCGCGATCTTCAGCAGGGAGACCATGGTCTACATCGACCCGTCCGCCGACGTCACCGACGCGGTGCTGAAGGCGTTCAACGAGAGCAGAAAGAAATAACACCCGTTCAACGTTCGACGTTCGACGTTAAGACCCTCCCCCCTTGCCAAAGGGGGGCAGGGGCTGCAACCGCGCAGTGATGCGGCGCAGTCTTCCTGCCCTTACGAGCTCGGGGGAATTGTCGTTTTTGAGACGGTACACGTCACGCTGGATGCTGCCCGACGGCACACACTTTACGAACGTTGAACGTTGAACGTTGAACGTTTTTTTGAGGTTTGCATGAAAAAGACACTTCGTGAGATCGCAGAGCACCTGGGCGGCACCGTCTCCGGGGACGGCGAGATCCTGATCGGCGGGCTGGCCACCCTGGATGACGCAGGGGAGGGGCAGCTCACCTTCCTCGCCAACCCGAAGTACGCCGGCAAGGTGGCCACCACCAACGCTTCGGCGGTGCTCATGGGCATCGGGGGGAACACCCACGGCAAGAACGCCATCTTCCACGCCAACCCCTACCTGGCCTTCGCGAAACTGCTGACCCTGTTCTACACCGCACCGCCGCCGCGGTTGGGCGTGCTGCCCGGCTCCTTCGTGGCTCCCGGCGCCAAGATCGGGGCGGACGTCACCATCTATCCCGGCGCCAGCGTCGGTCCCGGCGTCACCGTCGGCGACCGCGTCACCCTCTACCCGGGCGTGGTGCTCTACCCCGGCGCCAGCGTGGGCGACGACGTGACCCTCTACGCCAACGTCAGCGTCCGCGAGCGCTGCCGCATCGGCAACCGCGTCACCATCCACGATGGCACCGTGGTCGGCTCGGACGGCTTCGGCTACGCGCCCGACGGCAGCTCCTGGTACAAGATCCCGCAGATCGGCATCGTGGTCATAGAGGACGACGTCGAAATCGGCTCCAACACCGTCATCGACCGCGCCGCCCTGGAAGTGACCCGCATCAAACGCGGCACCAAGATCGACAACCTGGTCCAGATCGGCCACAACTGCGTGATCGGCGAAGACTGCATGATCGTGTCCCAGGTGGGCATCTCCGGCAGCAGCCAGCTCGGCAAGCACGTCATCCTGGGCGGCCAGGTCGGCGTTGCGGGCCACATCAAGATCGGCGACAACGTGATGATCGGCGCCCAGTCCGGCGTCCCGGGTAACGTGGAGCCGAACCAGGTCCTTTCCGGGACCCCGGTCATGCCGCACCGCGAATGGCTGAAGAGCTCCACCCTGGTCCCCAAGCTCCCCGAGTTCAGGAAGACGCTGTCGGCCCTGGAGAAACGGGTCGCCGAGCTCGAGGAAAAGCTGGCGGCAAAAGGGGAGTAGGGGAGGGGGGACTCCCATTGTGGGAGGAGTTACTAGAATGCAATTACTTCGGCTCAAGCCCACGGGGCGTGAGGCCGATGCGAGGAGAGAATCAGCATGCTCGACATAGTACAGATTATGGAAATCCTGCCCCACCGTTACCCGTTCCTCCTGATCGACAAGGTGCTCGAACTGGAGCCGGGCAAGCGCGTGGTCGCAATCAAGAACGTCACCATGAACGAGCCCTTCTTCCAGGGGCACTTCCCGGGCTTCCCGGTCATGCCGGGCGTCCTCATCATCGAGGCCATGGCGCAGGCCGCCGCCATCCTGGCTTACACCGCCATGGGCGCGGAAGCCAAGGAGAAGGTCAGCTACTTCATGGCCATCGACAACGCACGTTTCAGAAAGCCGGTGAAGCCGGGCGACACCCTGAGGATCGAGGTGGAGACCCTGTTCAACAAGCGCGGCATCTGGAGCTGCGGCGCCAAGGCCTACGTCGGCGAGACCCTGATGACCGAAGCGGAACTGAAGGCAACGCTGGGCGACAAGTAGTACACGGAGAATTTTATGATCCACAGCACCGCAATAATCCACCCGGGCGCCAAGATCGCCGAGGGGGTCGAGATCGGCCCGTACGTCGTGATCGGCGAAAACGTCAGCATAGGCAAGGGGACCAAGATCGGCCCCCATACCGTCGTCGACGGCTGGACCGAGATCGGCGAGGACAACACCATCTTCCACATGGCCTCGGTTGGGGCCGTGCCGCAGGACCTGAAGTATCACGGGGAGAAGACCTGGCTCAAAATCGGCAACGGCAACACCATCCGCGAGTTTGCCAGCCTGCACCTGGGGACGGTGACCGGTGACGGCGAGACCACCGTCGGGGATAACAACCTGTTCATGGCCTACTCGCACGTGGCCCATGACTGCCACATCGGCAACAACGTGATCATGGCCAACTCGGCGACGCTTGCCGGGCACGTCACCGTTGAGGACTACGCCATCATGGGGGGGCTTTCCGCAGTCCTGCAGTTCACCCGGATCGGCGCGCACGTCATGGTGGGCGGCATGACCTCGATCACCCTCGACATTCCTCCCTACACCATCGTCACCGGCGACCGCTCCGAGTCGAGGTTGCGCGGGCTGAACCTGGTCGGGCTGAAAAGGCGGGGCTTCTCCGAAGAGAGCATCTCCAGCCTGAAGAAGGCGTACAAGCTCCTCTCCATGTCGGGTCTCAAGCTCACCGAGGCCGTCGAGAAGATGAAGACCGAACTCCCCAGCTGCCCCGAAGTCGACCACTTCATCGCATTCATCGAAGGCGCCAAGAGAGGGGTCACCAGGTAAGAAAGAAGCAGGTCAAGGTCGAGGTTGAGGTTAAGGAAGTGCTTTTTCTCAACCTTAACCTCAGCCTCAACCTGTTTTTCAGAGGTTCTTTTGCAAGAGAAGAAACAATCAGTGATGATCGTCGCCGGGGAGGCTTCCGGCGAGATGTACGGCGCGCAGATCGCCTCCGCCATCCGCGCGCTGGCCCCCGAAACCCGCTTCTTCGGCATGGGGGGCAACTGCATGCGCGAGGCCGGGGTCGAGACCCTGGTCGACGCCAACGTGATGGCCGTGATGGGACTGGTCGAGGTGGTGGCCCATCTCCCCACCATCGTGCGCGGCTTCACCACCCTGAAGAAAAAGCTCCGCTCCGATCCCCCCGACCTGTTGATCCTGATCGACTACCCCGACTTCAATCTGCGGCTCGCCAAGGTGGCCAAGAAAGCAGGCGTCAAGGTGCTCTACTTCATCTCGCCGCAGGTCTGGGCCTGGAGGAGTCACCGTGTGCACGGCATCGGCCGCGTCGTCGATATGATGGCGGTGCTCTTCCCGTTCGAAGTCCCCTTCTACCAGAAGGCGGGCGTACCGGTCACCTTCGTGGGGCATCCCCTGCTGGACCTGGTCAAGCCGACCATGAAGCGGGACGAGGCGCTTGCCTCGCTGGGGCTCGACCCGCAGCGGCGCTGCGTCGGCCTCTTCCCGGGGAGCCGCCGTTCGGAGCTGCAGAAGCTCCTCCCCATCATCCTGGAGTCGGCCCGGATCCTCAAGGAGCGCATGCCGGACCTGCAGTTCGTGCTGCCGCGCGCGACCTCGCTGAAGGACGAGGACCTGGCACCGTACCTTGCCGGCACCCGGCTCGAGGTGAAGGTGGTGGCCGGCAGAAACCACGACGTGATGAGCGGCTGCGACGCGGTCATCGCCGCCTCGGGGACCGTGGTCATGGAACTCGCCCTGGTGGGAGTCCCCCACGTGATCATCTACAAGATGTCCACCCTCACCTACGAGATAGGGAAGAGGGTGATCAACGTGCCGCACATCGGCATCAGCAATATCGTCGCGGAAAAACGCATGGTCCAGGAACTGCTCCAGCACGAGGCGGAGCCGGTGCCGATCGCAGACGAAATCGACGCCCTGCTGAACCGGCCGGGGTATGCCGCGCAGATGCGCGAGGATTTCGCGGCCATGAGAGTGAAGCTTGGTAACGGCGGGGCCCTGGGCCGTGTGGCCCGACTCGCCTTGGAGATGATGAAATGAGCAGTGCAGCACCCGTAAAACCCAATGTATTCCAACGCCTGTTAAGCTACAGCCGCCCCTACGGCTGGCGCATCGCACTGGCCGCGCTCGGCTCGGTCGGCGTGGGCGGCATGGACGGCGCCATGGCCTACCTGGTGGAGCCGGTCCTGAGAAGGATCTTCTCCGGCAAGGAGACGGCGATCTTCGTACTGCTGCCGCTGGGGATCGTCTTCCTCTACGCGCTGCGCGGCCTGTGCCGCTATACCAACGACTATTTCATCCGCAGTGCCGGTCAGCTCGCGGTCCAGGACGTGCGCAACGACCTGTACGAAAAGAACATGCGGCTCAGCATCGGCTACTTCCACCGCCACGAGACCGGCACGCTCATGTCGCGCGTCCTCTCCGACGTAAGCATGATGCAGGAAGGGGTGGGGCAGGTGATCACCGGCCTGTTCCGCGACGGCCTCTCCGCCGTGGCGCTTCTGGGCGTCATCTTCTACCGCGACTGGCAGCTTGCACTGATCTCCTTCGTGGTCATTCCGCTCACCGTGGTCCCGGCCAGGAAGATCGGCAAGAGGATCAAGCGCGTCGCGCGCCAGGGGCAGGAGAAGATGGGCGATCTCGCCAGCATCCTGCAGGAGACCTATTCCGGTATCAAGGTGGTCAAGGCGTTCGGCTTGGAGAATCGCGAGATTGAGCGCTTCCGGGCGCGCAACCGCGACTTCTACCACTTCACTCGCAAGAACATCAAGTACGAGGGGCTGTCCACCCCGATCATGGAGTTCATCACCTCCTTCGGTATCGCGGCGGTGATCTGGGTCGGCGGCTCAAACGTCATGCACGGCACCAAGAGCGCCTCGGAGTTCTTCTCCTTCATCACCGCTATGGTGCTGGTGTTCAACCCGATTAAGAGGCTCCTGACTGCGTTCAACAACCTGCAGCGCTCCATGGGCGCCGCCGAGCGTGTCTTCGAGGTCATGGACGAGAAGCCGGAGATCGTCGACGCACCCAGCGCCCGGGACCTCGGCAAGGCGCGCGGCGAGGTGGAATTCCGCGACGTTCGCTTCAAGTACGAGGACGACTACGTGCTGCAGGGGGTGAACCTGACGGCCAAGCGGGGCGAGGTGATCGCCCTCGTCGGCCCCTCCGGCGGCGGCAAGACTACGCTGGTCTCGCTGATCACCCGCTTCTACGACCCGACCGGCGGGCAGGTGCTCATGGACGGCGTAGACATCCGCGAGCGCACCATGAAGAGCCTCCTGGAACAGATCGCGCTGGTCGACCAGGAAACGATCCTGTTCAACGACACCATTGCCAACAACATCCGCTACGGCAGGATGACCGCGACCGACGCCGAGGTCGAGGCCGCGGCGCAGGCAGCCTTCGCCCACGAGTTCATCCAGGAACTGCCCGAGGGGTATCTGACCAACATCGGTGACCGCGGCGTGCGCCTCTCCGGCGGACAGCGCCAGAGGCTTTGCATCGCCCGCGCGATACTCAAGGACGCGCCCATCCTGATCCTCGACGAGGCCACCAGCGCGCTGGACACCGAGAGCGAGCAGATGGTGCAGAAGGCCCTCAACAACCTGATGCAGAACCGCACCACCTTCGTCATCGCCCACCGGCTCTCCACCATCACCCACGCCGACAGGATCGTGGTGCTGGAGAAAGGCGTGGTGGCCGAGATGGGCAGCCACGACGACCTGCTCCAGGCAGAAGGGATCTACAGCCGCCTGCACGGGATGCAGTTCAGGGCGTAAGCGGGGGCGGGCATGTTGAAGCAGATCCGCTGGTATCTGGAGATGGCGTTTTTCGTGGTGATTTCCTCCACGATCGCGCGGCTCCCCAATAGCATCGCCCTGGCGGCGGGGCGGTTCCTTGGGCGCATCGCCTTCCGCCTGTTGGGCAGAAGGCGCAAGATCGCCATCGCCAACTTCGAGGCGAGCCTCCCCTTCCTGGAGCGCCAGCCCGGGTGGCAGGGGGGGAGCGCGCGGGAACTGGCGCGGGGTGTCTTCGAGAACCTGGGCTGCTGCATCGTCGAGGTCTGCAAGATCTACGGGGGGCGCGGTCAGCAACTGATCGACACGGTCGAGATCCGCGGGGCGGAGCATTTCGACGCCGCCTTCGCCAAGGGGAAGGGGCTTATCTTCATCACGGCCCACAGCGGCAATTGGGAGCTGTTGGCGCTTGCCTTCGGGGTGCACAAGCACGAGCTCTCCGTGGTGGCCAGACCCCAGGACAACCCCTACCTGAACCGGATGATCGAGCGCATCCGCAAAAGCTACGGCAACGGGCTCATCTACAAGGACGGGGCGCTGCGGGCGATGTTTTCCGCGCTCAAGAAGCGCGAGGTGGTCGGGTTGCTGATCGACCAGGCGGTGCAGTCCGACTGGGGCATCCTCGCTGACTTTCTGGGCCGTCCCGCCTGGACCATGCGCATGCCCTCCCTGATTGCCAGGAAGAGCGGGGCGCCGCTGGTGCCCGCCTTCATCCACCGCGAGGGGAACAAGAGTATCATCACCATTCATCCCGAGTACCGGCTCTCCGTTGCCGAGGACCCGGAGGCTGCCGCCGCCGAGGACGCCAACGGGCTGAACCGCTACATAGAGGAGTACGTGGCGCAGCATCCCGAGCAGTGGTACTGGGTGCACAAGCGCTGGAAGAACGCGCCGCCGGCCGCCTCCAGCCAGACCAACTAGCCGCCTTTGGGGCAACATTCCCTCCCCCGGAGGGAGGAGTTTTGACCAAGGATGTTTCTGCAATGATCAACATCATCTACAACCTGCTCCTGTGGCTCATCCTGCCGCTGCTTGTTCCCTACCACGCTTACCGGTCGCTCTCCCGCGGGCGCCGGACCGCCTTCCTGGAACGCTTCGGCCGCATCCC
This sequence comes from Geomonas anaerohicana, assembly GCF_016458305.1. Lineage (GTDB taxonomy): Bacteria > Desulfobacterota > Desulfuromonadia > Geobacterales > Geobacteraceae > Geomonas > Geomonas anaerohicana. The sequence continues at coordinate 43,820 of NZ_JAEMHL010000010.1, forward strand.
GGCCGAGGAACTGGATCTGATCGGCGACGGGGGCGTCGTCTTCGTTCATGCCGTATCGGTGGGCGAGACCAACGCCGCCTTGCCGCTACTGAAGGGGATCCGCCAGCGCTTCCCTGGCAAGAAGATCGTCATCTCCAACGTCACCGAAACCGGCCGCAGCGTCGCCCAGAAGAGCAAGGCCGCCGACCTCTGCATCTACTTCCCCTTCGACTTTCCCTTCGCCGTCCGCTCCGTGCTGGAAAGCATCCGGCCGGAGGTCGTGGTCATCATGGAAACCGAAATCTGGCCCAACTTCATCGGCGTGGCGCGCGAAATGGGCATCCCGGTGCTTTTGGCCAACGGTCGCATCTCGGATCGCTCCTTCGGCCGCTACCTGCGCCTGTCCTGGTTCTTCCGCCCGGTGCTGCAGCGCCTCTCCGCGCTTTGCATGCAGACGCCCGTGGACGCGGAGCGCATCGCGGCGATCGGGGCTCCGGCTGCGGCGGTGCACGTCGGCGGCAACCTGAAGTACGACATCCCGGTGGTCAAGGCAACGCCCGAGCAGGTGGCCGAGATCAAGGCGAAATACCAGGTCCCCACGGACAGCTTCGTCTTCACGGCGGCGAGCACCCACGAGGGTGAGGAGGCGCAGGTCCTGTCCGCCTACCGCGACCTGCTGGCGCGCGATGCGCAGAGTTTCCTGATCCTGGCGCCGCGCCACCCTGAACGCGCTCCCGGTGTTGCCGAACTGATCAAGAAGGAAGGGTTCCCCTTCCAGTCCCGCTCCGCGCTGGACGGCTCCCGAGCGCTGCCGGCGGGGGGGATTCTCCTGCTGGACACCGTGGGCGAACTGGCCGGCCTCTACCGTGCCTCCGACCTCGTATTCGTCGGGGGGAGCCTGGTCCCGACCGGCGGTCACAACCCGCTGGAGCCGGCCGCCTGTCAGGTGCCGGTGCTGTTCGGGCCACATATGCAGAACTTCCGCGAGATCGCCGCGCTCTTCGTCAAGCACTGCGGTGCGGAGGTGCAGCCCACAGACCTGGCCGGGCTGAAGGCCGAGCTGCTGCGGCTCTCCGCCGATGCCTCGCTTCGTGAAGACCTCGGGCGCCGCGGCGCCGGGATCCTGCTGGAGAGCGCCGGTGCCACCGGCCGGCACCTGGATGTGATGGCCTCCCTGCTGGGACAAGGAGGAAAGCGTGGCTGACCCGGAAACCTATTACCGCGACCTGATGGCGGGTAAGCGCGGCGGCGTGGGCGACAAGGCCCTGCTCGGCCTTTTGCGGCTCGCGTCGCGCCCCTACGCGGCCATCCTGCGCCTGCGGGCGCTCGGTTACCGGCTCGGGCTCATCCCGGCGCACCGGCTGCCGCGCCCGGTGATCTCGGTCGGCAACCTGGTCCTGGGGGGCACCGGCAAGACGCCGACGGTGGCTTGGCTCGCGGCGCACCTGATGAAACAGGGCAAGCGGGTCTGCGTGCTGTCCCGCGGCTACGGCGGCAGCGCCGAGGGCGAGATCCGCATCGTCTGCGACGGCGAAAAGCTGCTGCTCACTCCGGAAGAGGCCGGCGACGAGCCGTGCCAGTTGGCCGGGATGCTGCCGGGGCTCATGGTGGTGATCGGCTCCAACCGCTACCGCGCCGGGCTGCACGCCCTGGAAAAGCTGAACCCGGACGTCTTCATCCTGGACGACGGCTATCAGCACCTGAAGCTGAAAAGGGACCTGAACATCCTGCTCTTGGATGCGACCACGCCGTTTGACAACGGCCTGACCCTGCCGGGAGGATTCCTGCGCGAGGCGCCTGCGGCGGCAGGCCGGGCGGACCTGGTAATCTGCACCCGGGCCACCGAAGGGAAGACGAGGACTGCCCCTGTTCCCGGCAAGCCGATCTGCTGGACAAAGCATCGTCTTTCTGGCATGATCCCGCTCGGCGGCGGCCCCGCAACCGGCTTCGAGGCGGCGCAGGGACCACGAGTCATGGCCTTCTCCGGGATAGCCAACCCGGCGGCCTTCTTCGATGGTTTGGAAGCGGTAGGGGTGAGGCCGGTGACCACGCTCTCCTTCCCGGATCACGTGAGCTACGGCGAACCCGAGATCGCCGCCATTCTCCGGCTGAAGACCGCTTCGCGTTCCACGGTGCTCCTCACCACCCAGAAGGACGCCGTGAAGCTGCTGCCGCACGCCGACCAGCTTGCCGGCTGCTTCGCGGTGGTGCTGGAACTGGAGTTCGAGGACTCGAGTGCGTTAGAAGCCGCTCTGGCAGCGCTGCCCTAGACCTGTCCAGCCCCCTCTCCTTCGGTGCATGGGCAAGCGGAAGTGCCTTCATCTCCCTATCCCGGAGGGAGAGGGAACACTTCGGGAAACACTTTGTGTGAGTGAAAGAGAAATGCGCGTACTGATCATAAAACCATCCTCCCTGGGAGACGTCATCCAGACCCTGCCGGTGCTCGACTTTCTGCACCAGGCGGTGCCCGGTGTCGAGATCGACTGGGTGATCGAGGAAAGCCTCCAGGGACTGCTGGCGGGGCATCCGCAGCTGAGCCAGGTGCACCCGGTCCCGGCGGCGCAGTGGCGCAAACAACGCTTCTCGGCTAAGACCTGGCGCGGCGTGTCGGCCCTGCGCAAGACCCTGTGCGAGCGGGCCTACGACATGGTCTTCGACCTTCAGGGGGATCTGGTCAGCGGGGTGATCTCCCGGTACTCCGGCTGCGCGGACCGGCTCGGCTTCGAGCGTGATGCCGTCCTCGAGCCGCTGAACACCTGGTGCAACACGCGCCTGATCCCGGTGCGCCGGCAGGAGTACCACAACATCGACCGCTGCCTGCGCCTGGCCAGCATCCCATTTGCCAAGGATTTCCGCACCATGGAGCTTTCCGGCCACCTGGTCAACTCTCCCGAGGACGAGGCCAACGCAGAGGCGCTGCTCGCCACGCTGGCGGACGGGCTGGTTTTTGTTTTCCACCACGGCGCTACGCAGCCGACCGAGGCCTGGAGCGAAAAGGGATGGACCGAACTGGGGCGGGAGGTGCTGGACCGCTTCCACGACGCCACCATTTTGCTCCCCTGGGAGAGCGAGGCGGAGCGTCAGGCCGCCTTCTCCCTGGCCGCCGCCATCGGAACGGGGTGCCGGGTGCTGGACCGCCTGTCCCTGAAGGGGATGGCCGCACTCTTGAAGAAGGTCGATCTTGTCGTCGGGGGGGACGCCGGCCTGGTACAGATGGCCGCAACTCTCGGCACGCCGACGGTGTCGTTCTACCGCGGCACGCTCGCCAAGAGGAGCGCACCGCGCGGCGATGCCCACGTGGCCCTGCAGTCGCCCATGCACTGCGCCGGGTGTCTCCGGGCGCACTGCGACAAGGACGCCAAGTGCCGCGACAGCATCAAGGTTGAGGCGATGCTGGCTGGCGTACTGCGCCTGCTGGCACCTTCCGCAAACGTTTGAGCAAGGGCGGCCCGGGCCGCCATATAAAACCGATTAGCGACTATCTTCCGCCAAGATGCCCATCCCCCTCTCCCTCCGGGAGAGGGCGGGGTGAGGGCGCTGTAATAGGCAATGATCCCGCTTCGGGGCACCTCCCTCACCCGCCCTTCGGGCACCCTCTCCCAGAGGGAGAGGGAAGTCGCGGAAGATTCTGGCTAATCTATTGAAATGGAGATTTGAAATGGAACTGCAGGAGAGGCTGAACGAGGTTTTTTGCCAGGTATTTGACGATGAAGACATCCGCATCGCCCCCGAGATGACCGCCGACGACATCGACGGCTGGGATTCTCTGTCCCATGTGAACCTCATCGTGGCGGTGGAAACCACCTTCGGTATCCGCTTTACCCACAAAGAGGTGCTCACCTTCAAGAACATCGGCGACCTGCTGAACTGCATCGCGGCGAAAGTGCAGTAACCTGGATGCCTTTCAACTCGCTGGACTATTTTCTCTTCCTGCCGGCGGTGTACCTCGTCTTCTACCTGGTGGGCGATAGGGCGCGCTGGGGCGTGCTGCTGGCGGCAAGCTTCGGGTTCTACGCTGCCCTCAAGGTCCCCTATCTGCCGGCGGTCCTGGCACTGGTGGCGGTGACCACCTACTGCTTCGGGATCTGGCTGCACCGGGCCCAGGCGCCGGGGACGAAGCGCATGCTCCTCTGGGGCGGGATCGCGGCCAACGTCTTGGTGCTGGTGGCGATGAAGTACCTTCCCTTCCTCTCGGAGAACCTGAGAGCAGTCACCCAGTTCTTCTCCCTTGAGTTGCAGGTTCCGGCGGTCCGTGCGCTGGTGGCCATAGGCGTCTCGTACTACGTCTTCCAGGCGATTTCCTACCTCATCGACATCTATTTCGAAATCGAGGAGCCCGAGCCGCATTTCGGGTACTTCGCCCTTTACCTCTCCTTCTTCCCGAAACTGCTGCAGGGGCCCATCGAGCGGACCGGCGACCTGCTGCCGCAACTGAAGACCCCGTACCGCTTCGACTACGACAACATGCGCTACGGCATGCTGCTCTTCGCCTGGGGCCTGTTCAAGAAGATGGTCCTCGCGGACCGGCTCGGCATCTACGCCGACGCCGTGTACAACGACATTCACGCCGCGAACGGAATGCAACTGCTGCTCGGCACCTACGCCTACGCCTTCCAGATCTTCATGGACTTCTCCGGCTACACCGATATGGCGCTGGGGACGGCGCGGCTCTTCAATATCAACCTGACCCAGAACTTCAACAGCCCCTACCTCGCCACCTCGGTCGCCGACTTCTGGCGCCGCTGGCACATCAGCTTCTCGCGCTGGATCCTGGACTACATCTTCAAGCCGCTGCAGATGCAGTGGCGGGACTGGAGGACCTGGGGCACCGCCCTGGCCCTGGTCGCCGCCTTCCTGGTCTCCGGCATCTGGCACGGCGCGAGCTGGGGCTTCGTCATCTGGGGCGGCCTCCACGGCCTCTACATGGCCTGCTCCGTCTTCTATAAGCCGTACCAGAAAAAGCTCTACCAGAAGCTCGGCATCCAGAAGAGCCCGTACCTGAAGTACTGGCAGATGCTGGTCACCTTCCACCTGGTCTGCTTCGCCTGGGTCTTCTTCCGCGTCAACAGCCTGAGCGACGCGTTGTACATCTGCCGCTTCCCGTTTGTTTCAGCCGACAACGGGCTGCACAAGGTGTTGGTGCACGGCTTTCATGCCCAGAAAGCAGGAGTTGTTCTAGTTGCCGGTGTCGTGGTGGCGGCTTATGGGGTGTTGGCGCGTAACGAGCAGGCGCTGATCATCTGGAACCGCTACTGCGCGCTCAGGTGGCTCTGTTACAACGCTCTGTTGTTGGCGCTTATCCTCCTAGGGGGCGAGTCCCAAGGGCATTTCATCTACTTCAACTTCTAAAGCAAAGGCTTCGATGAAACGGTTGCTCAAGAAAATAGTTTTTCTCGCTTTGCCCTACGCCCTGTACCTAGCCATCCCGTTCTGGGTGCTGCTTGGCACCGGCGAGTTCCGTTTTGACGTCGATCGCATGGTTAGTAACACGGTGCGTGGCGTCCCGCAGCAGGTGGGGTTCCGCTTTAACGAGTCTCCGTACAAGTACCTAAAGCTGAAAACCCTGAGTACCCTCCCACGAAGGGACGTCGTCGCCCTTGGCTCGTCGCGAGTGCTGCAGTTCCGTGACAAGATGTTTGTTCGAGGCAGTTTCTACAACGCGGGCTACACCGTCACTTCGGTGCCTCATTATCTTGCTTTCCTGTCCGCGCTTCCGGCGGACCGGTTGCCGAAAGTGCTGGTTGTCGGGTTCGACCAGTGGATGTTCAACAAGAAAGCCACCCCCGTCGATGGTGCGCCGGCGAAGGTGGACTTCACAGCCTACAAGCAGATGGATTTCTTCTCCGCAGTCAGGGCATCGGGCAACGTCTATAGGAAAATATTTGATGGTTCCCTTGCCCCTGATGATGTCCTTCTTGCCGGCAGAGGCGTAGTCTGTAGTGCCGGGAAGGGATCGGCTCCGCTAGAGAAAGTCGGTTTCAACGCCTTTGCCAACAAGACCGGCTTCTTGAATGACGGCAGTATGCACTACGGTGGGCAGATCGAGAGACTCCTTGCTGGAGCCAAGTCTGCGGACGACTACCAGTTCAAGAACACAGTGAAGAGGATCGAGAAGGGCGACACCATTTTCAGTTATGGCGACCACGTTAACGGCGAGGCGGTGCGCCAACTCAAACCATTCCTAGATTTCTGCCACAAGAAGAAGATCCACGTGGTGGCATTTTTACCGCCGTTTTCTGACACCGCGTACCGCAAAATGCAGGAAGGCGGTAAGTTCCAGTACCTTAAGGAATTGTCCCCCCTGCTGGCGTCGGTGCTCCGTGACTACGGCTATGAGTTCTACGACTTCAGTAGCATGGGTGCAGCCGGATCAAGCGACGTTGAGGCCATAGATGGATTTCATGGCAGCCAATCGGTGTATCTCAACATGTTGATCAGGATGCTCGAAGCCGGCTCGGCCTTGAACGAGGTCTGCGACCTCAAGGCTTTGCGCGAGTCGGCCGCGCACAAGAAGAACAGATACCTGGTCTACGACATGTACTGAAACGCCTTGGGAAGGAAAGCTTTAACAAATGGCGAGGGGGATGCTGTCCTTACTCGCTTTTTTGTGGCGTTTCTGCTATGTTGTGCGTTGTTTTGCCCGGAGCCTGTCGACAGGGCTCGGGCCAGAGTCAAAGTAGTAGGCGGGGACGGCGCTGCCGTCCGGCCTGAAAGATATTAATCGAAATAAACAAGCGAGGGACGAACGTGTTAAAAAATCGCAGCATTCTGGTTACCGGTGGCACCGGGTCGTTTGGCAAGAAGTTCGTGGAAACCATTCTCACCGCTTACCCGGAGATCGAGCGGGTCGTGGTGTATTCCCGCGACGAACTGAAGCAGTTCGAGATGTCGCAGCAGTTTTCCCACGACAAGTACAAGCAGATCCGCTACTTCATCGGCGACGTGCGTGACCGCGAGCGTCTCTCCAAGGCCATGGAAGGGATCGACATCGTCATCCACGCCGCGGCCTTGAAGCAGGTCCCGGCCTGCGAGTACAACCCGTTCGAGGCGATCAAGACCAACATCCACGGCGCGCAGAACGTCATCGAGGCCGCCATCGAGCGCGGCGTGAAGCAGGTCGTTGCCCTTTCCACCGACAAGGCCGCCGCACCGATCAACCTCTACGGCGCCACCAAGCTCTGCTCCGACAAGCTCTTCGTCGCCGGCAACAACTTCAAGGGCAAGCACGACATCAAGTTCTCCGTGGTTCGCTACGGCAACGTCATGGGGAGCCGCGGTTCCGTCATTCCCTTCTTCATGAACAAGAGGAGCACCGGCGTCCTCCCCATTACCGACGAGCGCATGACCCGCTTCAACATCACCCTCGAGGACGGCGTCAAGCTGGTGCTCTACGCGCTGGAGAACATGTGGGGCGGCGAGATCTTCGTCCCCAAGATCCCGAGCTACCGCATCAACGACATCGCCGAGGCGATCGGCCCCAACTGCAAGCGCGAGGTCGTCGGCATCCGCCCGGGCGAGAAGCTGCACGAAGAGATGATCACCATGACCGACGCCATCTCCACCGTCGAGTTCGAGAAGTACTTCGTCATCCTCCCCTCCATCCCGCTTTGGGACGTGGACAAGTTCGCCGCCGCCTTCAACGGCAAGCTGTGCCAGGACGGCTTCTGCTACAACTCCGGCACCAACAGCGAGTGGCTCAACGTCGAGGAACTGCGCGAGCTGATCAAGGCCCACGTCGATCCGAACTTCACCTACTAGGAGGCTGGGCGTGAAACAGGCACCGATCCCCTACGGCCGGCAGTCCATCTCCGAGGCCGACATCCAGGCGGTTGTTGACGTCCTGCGTTCCGACTGGCTGACGCAAGGGCCGTCCATCGAGCGCTTCGAACAGGCGGTGGCGCAGTATTGCGGCGCGAAGTACGCGGTGGCCGTGAACAGCGCCACCTCCGCGCTGCACATCGCCTGCCTCGCCGCCGAACTGGGCGAGGGGGACACCCTCTGGACCACCCCCAACACCTTCGTCGCCTCGGCCAACTGCGGCCTGTACTGCGGCGCGGGTGTCGACTTCGTGGATATCGATCCCCGCACCTACAACCTCTCCGCGTCGGAACTGGAAAAGAAGCTGGTCCAGGCCAAGGCGGAGGGGACGCTCCCCAGGGTGGTGGTCCCGGTGCACTTCTCCGGGCAGCCCTGCGAGATGGACAAGATCGCCGCGCTCTCCCGCGAGTACGGTTTTGCCGTCATCGAGGACGCCTCCCACGCCATCGGCGGCAAGTATAAGGGCGAGGCGATCGGCGGCTGCCGCTTCTCCGACATGACCGTGTTCAGCTTCCACCCGGTGAAGATCATCACCACGGCGGAAGGGGGCATGGTGCTCACCAACAGGAAGGACCTCTACGACCGCCTGATCCGCCTGAGAAGCCACGGCATCACCCGCGACCCCGCCTTCATGGAATGGGAAAGCGACGGCCCCTGGTATTACCAGCAGATAGAGCTCGGCTTCAACTACCGCATCACCGACCTGCAGGCGGCACTCGGCCTTAGCCAGATGAGCCGCCTGGACGAGTTCGTGGCGGCGCGGCACCGCCTGGCGGCGCGCTACGACGAACTGCTGGCTCAGCTCCCGGTGGTGACCCCTTACCAGCACCCGGACAGCTACTCCGGTCTGCACCTCTTCGTGATCCGGCTCAAGCTGGACCAGATCTCCAAGAGTCACCGCGAGGTGTTCGAATCGCTGCGCGGCCAGGGAATCCTGGTCAACCTGCACTACATCCCGGTGCACACCCAGCCCTACTACCGGCGCCTGGGCTTCAAGCCGGGCGACTTCCCCGAGTCCGAGCGCTACTACGCCGAGGCGATCAGCCTCCCCATGTTCTCCAGCCTCTCCGACGAGCAGCAGGATAGGGTGGTCGCGGCGCTCAAAGAGGCGCTGTCGTGAACATCGCCATCATCCCGGCCCGGGGCGGCAGCAAGCGCATCCCCCGCAAGAACATCAAGGAGTTCTGCGGCAAGCCGATGATCGCCTGGTCCATCGAGGCGGCGCTTGAAAGCGGCTGCTTCAGCCGGGTGCTGGTTTCCACCGACGATGCCGAGATTGCCGAGGTGGCCAAAAAGTTCGGGGCGGAGGTTCCTTTCCTGCGCCCCGCGGAGCTTTCCGACGACCATACCGGCACCATCCCGGTGATCCGGCACGCCGTCGAGTGGGTGGCCAACGAGGGGGAGCGCCCCGAGTACGCCTGCTGCATCTACGCCACCGCCCCCTTCGTGACCTCGGCGGATCTGAAGCGCGGCCTGGACCTGATCACGAACGCCGGCTGCTCCTACGCCTTCTCGGTGACCAGCTACCCCTTCCCGATCCAGCGCGCCATCAGGATCGACGGCAACGGCCGCGTCGGCATGTTCGACCCCGCCCAGTTCGGCACCCGCTCCCAGGACCTCGAGGAGGCCTTCCACGACGCGGGGCAGTTCTACTGGGGAAGCGCGGAGGCCTGGATCGCCGAGGAGAAGATTTTTTCAGAAAAGGCGGTTCCCGTCCTTCTGCCGCGCCACCAGGTGCAGGACATCGACACCCTGGAAGATTGGCACCGCGCGGAGCTGATGTTCCGGGCCTGGCGGGAAGAGAAGAAGTAAAAACATCGAGGTGACAGATGCGCCCTGAAGAGTTCAACCTGCGCCCCATCGAAGAGCGTGACCTCGATCTGGTCCTCTCCTGGCGCAACTCCGAGCGCGTGCGCTCCTACATGTACACGGACCACCTGATCGCTCCCGAGGAGCACCGGGCCTGGTTCGCCCGTACCCGCGACGCGGAATTCCCCGCCACCCTCATCTTCGAATACCAGGGCCGTCCGGTCGGGCTGAAGAGCTTCAACCAGATCGACCGCCACTCCAACCGCTGCCACTGGGGCTTCTACCTGGGCGACGTGGAGCTGCCGCGCGGCTGCGGCACGGTGATGGGCTTTCTCGCCCAGGAGTACATCTTCGAGCAGCAGGGCTTCAGGAAGCTCTGCGCCGAGGCCTTCGCCTTCAACGAGGGGAGCATCAAGTACCACACCCGCCTGGGCTTCGCGCAGGAGGGGCGCCTGGTGCAGCACGTGCTGAAGAACGGGCGCTACGAGGACGTGGTTGTTTTCGGCACTTTCAAAGAGAACTGGCTCGCCAACAAGGAAGCGTTGGCGGCAAAGATATTCCGGGAGGACGCAGCACAATGAGTTCTATCCAGATCGGGGGCAGGTCCATCGGTCCCGACCACGCGCCGTTCATCATCGCGGAGATGTCGGGCAACCACAACCAGTCCCTGGAGCGGGCCCTGGAGATCGTCGAGGCCGCGGCCGCGTCCGGCGCGCACGCCCTGAAGCTGCAGACCTACACCGCCGACACCATGACGCTCGACATCAAGGAAGGGGAGTTCTTCATCGAGGACCCCAAGAGCCTCTGGAAGGGGCGCTCCCTCTACGACCTGTACCAGGAGGCGCACACCCCCTGGGAGTGGCATAAGCCGATCTTCGACCGCTGCCGCGAGCTTGGGCTTATCTGCTTCAGTACCCCGTTTGACGCCACCAGCGTCGACTTTCTGGAAGAGCTGGACGCGCCCTGCTACAAGATCGCTTCCTTCGAGAACACCGACCTGCCGCTGATCCGCAGGGTGGCGGCGACCGGGAAGCCGGTCATCATCTCCACCGGCATGGCGAGCCTCGCCGAGCTGGACGAGACGGTGCGCGCGGCCCGCGAGGCGGGCTGCCGCGACCTGGTGCTCCTGAAGTGCACCAGCACCTACCCGAGCACCCCGGAAAACACCAACGCCCGCACCATCCCGCACCTGCGCGATCTTTTCGACTGTGAGATCGGGCTCTCCGACCACTCCATGGGGGTGGGGGTCTCGGTGGCGGCGGTGGCACTCGGCGCCACCGTGATCGAGAAGCACTTCACCCTGCGCCGCGCCGACGGCGGGGTCGATTCCACCTTCTCGCTGGAGCCGGAAGAGCTGAAGAGCCTGGTGGTCGAGACCGAGCGCGCCTGGCAGTCGCTGGGAAGGATCAGCTACGGCCCGACCGAGAAGGAGAAGAAGTCGCTGGTGTTCCGGCGCTCGCTCTACGTGGTCGAGGACGTCAAGGCAGGCGAGCCGTTCACCGAAAAGAACGTCCGTGCCATCAGGCCCGGCAACGGCCTCCCCACCAAGTACCTGGAAACGTTCCTGGGCAAGCGCGCCGCGGTCGACATCCGCAGGGGCACACCGCTTTCCTTCGATCTCCTGGGCGGGCTCTAGCGCCGGTCGTTTTTCCCTCTGCGGCGTGGCGTCGCGGACGATGCAACTTTCAGAAAGGGTTTTGAGAATATGGCAATGAGGCTCCTGTGCGTCTCCACATCTAAGAACACCAGCGTGATCTTGCAGAAGATCATGGACCAGTACAAGGACGAGATCGAGTTCCTGCTGCACGTCGGCGACAAGGACTCCGATCTCAAGGCCTCGTCCATGACCAGGATGACGAGGACCAGGGCGGTCGGCAAGACCCATGTCATGGACGGGCAGAAGTTCAACGGCCTGCTGCACTCGGTGATCACCCGGGACGACTTCGAGAAGGACATCTCCATTTTCATCGACCACCTGCATCGCAGGGACGAAAAGTTCTGCTATAAATCTCACAACCTGGCATGCATGCAGGATTACCTGGATTACTACTACATCCTGTTCGACGTCATGGCGGAAAAGGTCATCGAGAACAACATCACCCACATGCTGTTCTTCAACGTGCCGCACCTGGCCTACGACACCATCCTGTACCAGATCGGCAAGAGCCTCGGGCTGAAGATCGTCATCGTCACCCAGTCGCTGTTCCCGAACAAGTTCTTCTCCATGCCGTCCATGGACGCCTACGGCGGCTTCGAGCCCAAGAAGCACCAGGCGCCGCCGGCGCACATCGAGAAGAACAAGGAAATCGACCTCTTTTACATGAAGAACGTGAAGCAGGAGCAGGGGGAGACCGGCAAGATCACTGCCAAGGCCATCGGCCACATCCTCTCCTTCCTGGCCATCAAGAAGCCGTCGTACCTGTTGAACCCAGTCAAGCTGTTCGATATCCTGAAGCGCACCAACGACATTTACCGGCGGCTGCCCAAGTGGCGCGATCCTTTCGCACGGTTCTTCCATGTCAACGAGTTGGAGTACTTCGAGCACATCATCCAGTACGAGAAGGCCGAGTACGACCTGGACGTCCCCTTCGTCTACTTCCCGCTGCAGCTGCAGCCGGAGATGACCACCTCGGCGCTGGGGGGATACTTCCGGGACCAGGCGCTCGCCATCGAATGCCTGGCCAGCATCCTGCCGGACAACGTGAAGATCTACGTCAAGGAGAACCCGAAGCAGGGGGCCTACAACAGGGGGCCGCTCTTCTACCACCGCCTGCGGCGCATCAAGAACGTGGTGGTGCTCCCCTCGTTCGCCAACACCCACACCCTGACCGACCGCTCCCTCTTCGTCTGCACCATCACCGGGACCGTGGGGTGGGAGGCGCTCGTCAAGGGGAAGAAGGCGCTCATCTTCGGCAACACCTGGTACCAGTCCTTCCCGGGCGTGTTCAAGTACGGGGACGCTACCAGCTACGACGACATCATCAACTACCAGATCGACCACGCCGAGCTGGAGCAGGCCTTCGGGGCGCTGCTCTATAAGTGCCACGACGGCGTGGTGGACCGGCACTACACCAAGCTGGTCTCCGACTACAATGCCGAGAAAAACGACGAAGGCGTCTGCCCGCTCCTGATGGACCTGCTGAGGGGCAAGGCCGAGTTCACCTTCACCCCCCGCTCCGCATAGGGGGAAACAGGCACCGCCGCTGTGCGCGCGGTGCTTCGATGCCCAAAGCCGGCGCCGGATGCCGGCCTCCTGTTGCAGCCAGTAGATATTTGCCATCCCAGAAATCTGGCCGCCCCCCGCGGCATAGGAGGAGTCATGAGGAAGATGCTGGTTACCGGTGCCGCCGGTTTCATCGGCTTTCACCTGAGCAAGAGACTTTTGGCCGCCGGCGTCGAAGTGGTCGGCCTGGACAACCTGAACGACTACTACGACGTCAACCTGAAGTACGGACGCCTGAAGCAGCTCGAAGAGACCCCCGGCTTCCGCTTCGTCAAGATGGAGCTCTCCGACCGGGAAGGCATGGCCGATCTTTTCAAGCGCGAGCAGTTCGACGTCGTGGTCAACCTCGCTGCCCAGGCCGGGGTGCGCTACTCCCTGATCAATCCCTACGCCTACGTGGACAGCAACCTCTCCGGGTTCATGAACATTCTGGAAGGGTGCCGCCACCACGGGGTCAAGCACCTCGTGTACGCCTCCTCCAGTTCGGTGTACGGCGCCAACACCACCATGCCCTTCTCCGTGCATCACAACGTCGACCACCCGGTCTCGCTCTACGCCGCCACCAAGAAGGCCAACGAGCTGATGGCCCACACCTACTCGAGCCTGTACGGCATCCCCACGACCGGCCTGCGCTTCTTCACCGTCTATGGACCGTGGGGGCGCCCGGACATGGCGCTCTTCCTGTTCACCAAGGCCATTCTGGAAGGGCGCCCCATCGACGTCTTCAACTACGGCAAGATGCAGCGCGACTTCACCTACGTCGACGACATCGTCGAGGGGGTCACCCGCGTCATCGACAACGTGCCGGCAAAGGACTCCACTTGGAGTGGCGCCCATCCCGACCCGGGCACCAGCTACGCCCCGTACAAGATCTACAACATCGGCAACAACAACCCGGTTGAGCTGTTGCGCTTTATTGAAGTGTTGGAAAAGGCCCTGGGCAAGGAAGCGCAGAAGAACCTGCTCCCGATCCAGGCTGGCGACGTTCCGGCCACCTATGCCGACGTCGACGACCTGATGCGGGATGTCGGGTTCCGTCCCGCCACCTCCATCGAGGACGGCATCAACCGCTTCGTCGCCTGGTATCGCGAGTTCTACGGGCTTTAATACCGACCGCTCCTCCCCCCAGCGGGGGGAGGTTGGGAGGGGGGTGTTCTGATTGCTCCCTCCCCGTCCCTCCCCCTCCGGGGAGGGGACGACGCTGCCTCAGCATCATCAAGAGCCAATCTCTCATCAAAGCTGCAGAAAGGATCGCTGTGAAATACCGGCCACTCGATTTTTCTGGTGTCAGCACCTACCCGATAGCCTCCCGTAAGAACAAGATGAACGTGCAGGAGCACTTCGCCAAGCCCGTCAGGTCCGGCATGACCGTAGCCGAGCTCCTTGCCGCCATGCCCGACCAGCTAGGCTCCCAGGCTTTGAACGGTGTCATCGATGCCGTCGTCGCGGCACGCGCCAAGGGGAAGCCCGTGGTCATGGCGATGGGGGGGCACGTCATCAAGTGCGGCCTGCAACCGGTGCTCAAATCTCTCATCGACGCAGATGTCATCACCGCCGTGGCGCTGAACGGCTCAGGTTCCATCCACGACTTCGAGATCGCGCTGATCGGCGCCACCAGCGAGGATGTCGGTGCCGTGCTGCACGCCGGCAGCTTCGGCATGGCCGAGGAAACTGGTGCCCAGATCAACGAGGCGCTCAAGCAGGGTGTCGCGCAGGGGCTCGGGCACGGCGAGTCGTTGGGGCGGATGATACTTGAGCGCGAGTTGCCCTATCGTGAACAGAGCCTGATGGCGGCGTGCGTGCAGAAGGGGATTCCGGTCACCGTGCATGTCGCCATCGGCACCGACATCACCCACCAGCATCCCTCAGCCGACGGCGCCGTATTCGGAGCCGCCAGCTTCACCGATTTCCAGATCTTCGCCTCCGTCGTCTCCGAGCTTGGTGACGGCGGCGTCTATCTCAACATCGGCAGTGCCGTATTGTTGCCCGAAGTGTTCCTGAAGGCCCTTTCCATAGCCCAGAATCTGGGGCACCACGTCGACCGTTTCACCACCGCCAATTTCGACATGCAGCAGCACTACCGGCCGTTGGTCAACGTCGTCAAGCGCCCCACCTCCGGTGACAGCCGCGGGTACACGGTCACGGGGCACCATGAGATCATGCTGCCGCTGCTGGCGGCGGCAATCCTGGATAGAATCTAAGGCCGTTCAACGTTCAACGTTAACTTCTACACTGCTTTACCTGTACCGGAGGTGGCGACGTGAGAATACAGCGGTTCGAAGATGTTGATTCGTGGAAGAAGCACGGCTGTTGGTAAGCGAAATCTATCTGCATCTTGGCGGGTGCAGGGACTACGGATTTCGCGACCAGATTCAAAGAGCTGCTGTTTCGGTGATGTCCAACATTGCAGAAGGCTTTGATCGAGGCAGTAACAAAGAGTTTGTCCAATACCTCATTATCTCTCGTGGCTCTCTCTCAGAAGTCAAAAGTCTAGCGTATGCCGGGCTCGACATCGGACATCTTGATCAAAAAAACTTCGAGGCAGTAATGAAGCGCTGTAACAGAATAAGCAATATCCTAAACGGGTTCATCAGGTTCTTGAAGAGCAGCCAGCGTAAGGCCTAGGATTGGTATTGTCGGTTTTTCAATGGTACAACGTATTTTGCAGTAAAACTTTAGCCAGAGATGCCGATTGAACATTGAATGTTGAACGTTGAACGGCTTTAGGAGACTGCATGGATCGTAGAGAAGTAGAATCCTTTTTCGAACGCGCCGCCACCGTGCGTGCCCTTGTCGTCGGCGACCTGATGCTGGACGAATACCTGTGGGGGCGCGCGGAACGGATCTCGCCGGAGGCGCCGGTGCAGGTGGTCGAGGTGGCGCGAGAGGACCTGCGCTTAGGGGGCGCGGGCAACGTGGTCAATAACCTCGCCGCCCTCGGCTGCCGGGTCTCGGTCGGTTCGGTGATCGGCACCGATGAAGACGGCCAACTCTTGCGCCACGCCCTGGAGGAGAAGGGGGCCGGGGTGGACGGGCTGGTGGAGGACCCTCAGCGCACCACCAGCAAGAAGACGCGCGTGATCGCAGCCAACCAGCAGATCGTCCGGATCGACCGGGAGATGCGCTCCTCGATCGGCGCCGCCAGCGAAAAGGCACTGCTCGACTACCTCCTCAAGCACCTCTCCGAGTTCGACGTGGTGGTGGTCTCGGACTACCTGAAGGGCGTGCTCACCCCGCCTCTGCTCGACGCGCTCTGCCGCAAGGGGCGCGAACTGGGCGTGCCGGTGGTGGTCGACCCAAAGGGCGACGACTTCGCCAAGTACCGCGGCGCCACGGTGCTCACCCCCAACCGCAAGGAGGCGGAGGTTGCCTCGGGAACCGCCATCACCGACCAGGCCTCGCTGGAACTGGCCGCCGGAAAAATCCTCTCCAGCCTGGAACTGGACGCCCTCCTCATCACCCGCAGCGAGGCGGGCATGTCGCTCTTCCCGGCACAGGGGGAGGCGGTGCACATCCCCACCGTGGCCCGCGAGGTCTTCGACGTGACCGGCGCCGGGGATACCGTGATCTCGGTCCTCTCCCTGGGGCTTGCCTGCGGGCTGCCTCTCGCGGATGCGGCCTGGGTGGCCAATGTGGCCGCCGGCATCGTGGTCGGCAAGCTGGGCACCTCGACGGTTTCCCCCCGCGAGATCATCGCGGAGGTCGGCCACTCCCTGCGCGACAGCGACTCCAAGATCAAGAATCTCGACGTCCTGGCTCACCTGATGGCCCGCGAGCGTGCCCGCGGCAAAAAGGTTGTCTTCACCAACGGCTGCTTCGACCTGTTGCACGTGGGGCACGTGAAGTACCTGCAGAAGGCGCGGGAGTTGGGCGACCTCCTGGTGGTGGGACTCAACACCGACGACTCGGTGCGCCGGCTCAAGGGGGAGGGGAGGCCGCTCATCGAGGAGAAGGAACGGGCGCACATCCTGGCCGCCCTCGGGTGCGTGGACTACGTGGCGCTCTTCGACGAGGACACCCCGCTCCGGCTCATCGAAGCGCTCCGCCCGTCCATCCTGGTCAAAGGGGGGGACTACAGCATGGACCAGGTGGTGGGACGCGAACTGGTCGAATCGATGGGGGGGCGGGTCGAGTTGATCGAGTTCGTCGATGGCCGCTCCACTAGTCGCATCATCGACAAGATCCTCTCTTCCAAATAAAGTTTCGGCGCCCCCGGTTGCCATACGGCCGCCGCATGCTATTCATTATTGGATCAAATTTAATGGAGGCCTCATGAAGAAGGCATTTATCACCGGCATCACCGGCCAGGACGGCTCCTACCTTGCGGAATTCCTGCTTTCCAAGGGGTACGAGGTACACGGCATGATCCGCCGCTCCTCCTCCTTCAATACCGGCCGCATCGACCACATCTACCGCGATCCGCACGAGGCGGACACGAGGCTTTTCCTCCATTACGGCGACCTCAACGACGCGAGCTCCATCAACCGCCTGCTGCGCGAGATCCATCCCGACGAGATCTACAACCTGGGCGCCCAGAGCCATGTCCGCGTCTCCTTCGACGTCCCGGAGTACACCGGCGAGGTGGACGCCCTGGGGGCGGTGCGCATCCTGGAGGGGATCCAGGAGGCGGGGATCACCACCCGCTTCTACCAGGCCTCCTCTTCCGAGCTCTACGGCAAGGTGCTGGAGACCCCCCAGAGGGAGACCACTCCCTTCTACCCCCGTTCCCCCTACGCTTGCGCCAAGGCCTACGCCTTCTACATCACGGTGAACTACCGCGAAAGCTACAACATGTTCGCCTGCAACGGCATCCTCTTCAACCACGAGTCCCCGCGCCGCGGCGAGACCTTCGTAACCAGGAAGATCACCCGCGCCGCCGCGCGCATCAAGCTCGGGCTGCAGGACCGGCTCTACCTGGGCAACCTGGATGCCAAGAGGGACTGGGGCTTTGCCGGCGATTACGTCGAGGCGATGTGGCGCATGCTCCAGGCGGACCGCCCCGACGACTACGTGGTGGCGACCGGCGAGACCCACAGCGTCAGGGAGTTCGCCGAGCAGGTCTTCGGTAGTCTGGGCATGGAGCTTTCCTGGAAAGGGAAGGGGGAACAGGAGCAGGGCGTCGATACCAAATCGGGCAAGGTGCTGATCGAAATCGACCCGCGCTACTTCCGTCCCGCGGAGGTCGACCTGCTGCTGGGGGATGCCACCAAGGCGCGGCGCGAACTCGGCTGGGAGCCAAAGACCAGCTTCGCACAGCTGGTCAAGATGATGACCCAGTCCGACCTCGCCATCGCCGAACGGGAGCTGAGAGCCGATGGAAAGTAACGCCAAGATCTTCGTCGCCGGGCATCGCGGTCTGGTCGGCTCGGCCCTGGTGCGGGAGCTGGAGCGCCAGGGTTACCACAACCTGGTGCTGCGCAAAAGTTCCGAACTCGACCTGCGCGACCAGGCGGCGACGCGCGCGTTTTTCGAAGCCGAGCGGCCGGAGTACGTCTTTTTGGCTGCCGCCAAGGTGGGGGGCATCGTCGCCAACAACAGCTTCCCCGCCGACTTCATCTACGACAACCTGATGATCCAGAACAACGTGCTGCATTCGAGTTACCTGGTCGGCGTCAAAAAGCTGCTCCTCCTCGGGTCCACCTGCATCTATCCGAAGCTCGCGCCGCAGCCGATCAAGGAGGAGGCGCTGCTCACCGGCCCGCTGGAGCCGACCAACGAACCCTACGCCATCGCCAAGATCGCCGGCATCAAGATGTGCCAGTCCTACAACCGCCAGTACGGGACCCGCTTCATCAGCGCCATGCCCACCAACCTCTATGGTCCCAACGACAACTTTGACCTCACCACGTCCCACGTCCTTCCTGCCCTGATCCGCAGGTTCCACGAGGCCAAGGAGGCCGGGGCGGAAAACGTCACCATCTGGGGCACCGGAACGCCGTTCCGCGAGTTCGTCCACGTGGATGACGTCGCCGGCGCCGCCTTCTTCCTGATGCAGCAGTACGAGGGGTGGGACCCGGTCAACGTCGGCAGCGGCCAGGAGCTCACCATCGCCGACCTCGCCCGCCGGATCGCTGCAGTGGTCGGCTTTGCCGGAGAGGTTCTCTTCGACACCTCCAAGCCCGACGGCACCCCCAGAAAGCTCAGCGACGTGAGCCGCATCCACGAGCTGGGGTGGCGCCATAAGATCGAGCTCGACCAGGGGCTCAAAGACACCTATGCCTGGTACCTCGCCAACCGCTGCTGATTCTGTTTCCTTTCCCGACACATCCACGCGCCGCCGCTCCCGTTTTCGCTCCGTGACCGGCGGCGCATTTAAGCTCCCGAATTCTCATGAATAACTCTGTCAACCATGATTTTGCGCCTTCTTCAATCTCTATGCCAAAATTTTAGAACTGCACCAAAATGCGCTTTACAGTGAAATTCTTAGATGCTATACTTCCTGCGAAATCATGCATAACTTCAATAATTTCAAGCGATTCCTCGGCGTCCTGGCAGTTGTTGCATCCCTGTTGGTGATTGCCACCATAGTCTTCCGTATGCAGCAGGAAGTGGCCCCGGTCTTGTCGGTGCGCAAGCTTCCGCTCCAGGTGGATGTTTCCCTGCACAATTTCCATTACACGGAAACCAAACAGGGCATCAAGCACTGGGAGCTCACCGCCGAGCGGGCCGACTATAACAAGCAGGCCGACATCTCCTACCTCTCCCGCGTCCGGATGGTCGTGCATGGGGCGGGGGGGCTCGGCGAGTTGGTGATAACGGCCGATAGCGGCCAGTACCACAACGGGACCCGGGACATCGCCCTCATCGGCAACGTGCAGGGGAAAAGCAGCAAGGGGTACGGTTTTTCTGCCCCTCGCGTCAACTACGTCGCGGCGCGCAGCATGTTGCAGACATCGGAGCGGGCCAGGTTGACGGACATCGGAAGCGAGTTGGAAGGGACAGGTATGGAGTACTACACGCAGACTCGGAAGTTCAGGTTGTTGAAGGATGTAAGCGCCGTGTACCGGCAGGGGGGGAAGTGATGCGCCGTATCGTCTCCTGTCTTGCTCTGCTGCTCGCCTTGGCGACGGCTGGCTACGCCGCACAGGGCTCGAACAACAAAGAGCCTTTAAAGATAAAGTCGGACACGCTAAATACCGATAACGAGAAGAAGACGGCAACGTTCGAGGGGAAGGTGGTCGCCCGCCAGGGTGACATGACCCTGTACACGGACCGTCTGGTGGTCACCTACAGCGGCCCCAACAACGAGGTGTCGCAGGTGGAGGCGTTCGGCAACGTGCGCATCGTGCAGGAAGAACGCCAGGCGACCGGCGCCCACGGGATCTACGATCCCAAGCTGGCGCGCATCATCCTGGACGGCAACCCCAAGGTGGTTTCGGGCGAGGACGTGGTGACCGGCAGGATCATCACCTACTACGTCAACGAGCAGAAGAGCGTGGTTACCAGCGGCCCGAAGGAACGGGTGGAAGCGGTCATCCATCCGGGAGGAAAGAATGTCGGTGCCAAGCCGTAGCACCCTCTACACCAAGGGGCTTCAGAAGGGCTACAACAAGCGCATGGTGGTGAAGGGGGTGGACCTGGAGATCTCCTCGGGAGAGGTGATCGGGCTGCTCGGCCCCAACGGCGCCGGCAAGACCACCACCTTCTACATGGTGGTGGGGTTGACCCGTCCCGACCTGGGGCAGGTCTTCCTGAACGGCGAGCCGATTACGGGGCTTCCCATGTACCAGAGGGCGCGCCGCGGCATCAGCTACCTGCCGCAGGAACCGTCGGTATTCCGCCGCCTCACCGTAAGGGAAAACCTCCTTGCCGTGCTGGAGACCATGGACCTGGAGCCGGTGCGGCGCAGGGAGCGGGTGGAGGAACTCCTGGCCGAATTCCGCGTCGAGCATATCGCCGGGAGCCGCGGCTACGCCCTTTCCGGCGGGGAGAGGCGCCGCGTCGAGATCGCCCGCGCCCTGGCCACCGACCCGAGCTTCATCCTGCTGGACGAGCCCTTTGCCGGCATCGACCCGATAGCGGTGATCGATATTCAGAACATCATTAGGGCGCTGAAGGAGAAGGGGCTGGGGGTGCTGATCTCCGACCACAACGTGCGTGAGACCCTCGGGGTCTGCGACAAGGCGTACATCATGAACGCCGGCGAGGTGCTCGAGGTGGGCGACCCGGTACAGATTTCCCAAAGCAAAAAGGCGCGGGAAATCTATTTGGGCGACAAGTTCAGGCTGTAAAGAAAAAAGACGTTCTACGTGAAAAAAGACGTTCTATGTTCTAGGTTCTACGTTCTACGTTAAAATGCAAACTGCAGGTCGCCAAAGTTCTTGGCTTGCGCTATAATGAGAACAAAGAGTACAGCTGCTCAATGAACATCAGAACAGCTCATTTCTCACACAGCACGCGCCCTCATCAATTACACGGTTTTTCAAAGGTTTTCCGCTTTTAACGTAGAACATAGAACGTAGAACGTAGAACGGGTTTAAAGCTTTTACGGTTTTCAAGGGTTTGTGAGGACTTATGGCAATAGAGATGCGCCAGCAGATGAAAATGAGTCAGCAACTGGTGATGACCCCCCAGTTGCAGCAGGCCATCAAGCTGCTTCAGCTCTCCCGGCTGGAGCTGCAGGACGTAGTGCGGCAGGAGCTGGAGGAAAACCCCATCCTGGACGAGGTGATCGAACAGGAGGAGATCCGCGAGCCCGAGCAGCTCGAACTGCGCGAGAAGGAAGCGGAGCCGGAGACGGCCGCCAGCGACTTCCAGGAGGTCCGTGCCGGCGAAGAGACCCGGGACACCGACTGGGATTCCTACATCGACGGCTACAACTACAGTTCCGGCGAGCAGTACTACGACGACGAGGATCGCCCCTCTTTTGAAAACCTCCTCACCAAGAAATCCACCCTGTTCGACCACCTGCTCTGGCAGCTGAGCCTCACCCGTCTCACCGAGCGCGAGATGGCGGTCGGGGCCGAGATCATCGGCAACATCGACGAGGACGGCTACCTGCGCGCGACGCTGGAGGACATCGCTTCGGCCTGCGTCCAGGCCAGCCCCTTCCGCGAGGAGGCCCTGGAGTGGGCGGGACTTGCCGCCGACGCCCCCGAGGAGCAGAGCGCAGAAGCGGCGGACGGTTTCGCCGAGAGCGTGCTGACGCCGCTGGTGGAAGGGGTCCTGAAGCGGATCCAGGAATTCGACCCGGTCGGCGTCGGCGCCCGTGATCTGCGCGAATGCCTGCTGATCCAGGTGGCGAGCCTGGGGATGTCCGGGAGCCTGGTCGAGGCGCTTCTGCGCGACCACCTGAAGGACCTGGAGAGCCACAAGTACAAGCAGGCGGCCAAGGTGCTCGGGGTGGACGTGAACGACATCCTGGCGGCCACCCGCATCATCGCCGAACTCGACCCCAAGCCGGGCCGGGTCTTCGGCAGCGACGACGTGCAGTACATCTCCGCCGACATCTTCGTGCACAAGGTGGGCGACGAGTACGTGGTGATGTTGAACGACGAGGGTATGCCCAACCTCAGGATCAACCCGATCTACGCCCCCGACACCAAGAGCACCCGCCAGGTGGACAAGGTGGCCGAGGACTACATCGGCGAGAAGATGCGCTCCGCCATCTGGCTCATCAAGAGCATCCAGCAGCGCCAGCGCACCATCTTCAAGGTGGCCAAAAGCATCGTCAAGTTCCAGCGCGACTTCCTGGACCGCGGCATCGAGCACCTGCGCCCGCTGGTTCTGCGCGACATCGCCGAGGACATCGGCATGCACGAGTCCACCATCAGCCGCGTCACCACCAACAAGTACATGCAGACCCCCCAGGGGCTCTTCGAGCTGAAGTACTTCTTCAACTCGGGGATCTCCACCGGCGAGGGGGATTTCATCGCTTCCGAGAGCGTCAAGAGCAAGATCAAGGAACTGGTGGACAACGAGGACTCCAAGCGCCCCTACTCGGACCAGCGCCTGGCGGAGCTCCTGTCCGACCACAACATCGTCATCGCGCGGCGCACCGTCACCAAGTACCGCGAGATGCTCCGCATCGGTTCGTCCTCGGAGCGCAAGAAGCATTTCTAAACGCGAACACCGCCGTGCGGCGGGCGCTTCGCGTGTATTGACAATAAAGGGAGGTACTTCGTATGCAGATAACCACGACTTTCAGGCACATGGAACCGAGCGAAGCGCTGAAAAGCTACGCAGAGGAGAAGCTGGACCGGGTTAAGAAATATATAGACGAGCCGATTGTCGTCCAGGTATTTTTGACCGTTGAGAAGATCCGTCACATGGCCGAGGTGACCATCAACGCCAAGGGGATCACCATCAAGGCCGCGGAAGAGACCAACGACATGTACGCCTCCATCGACGCCGTATCCGACAAGATCGAGCGTCAGCTGCGCCGCTTCAAGGAGCGCATCAAGGCCCACAAGCCGGCCTCCGACGCACGCGAGCGCCAGGTGCAGAAGGCGATCGTCCAGGCCCAGGGCATCGAGGAAGGGACCCAGGCCCCGGTCATCATCAAGACCAAGAGCTTCACCATGAAACCGATGTCCGTCGAGGAAGCGGTAATGCAGATGGAACTTTTGCACAAGGACTTCCTGGTCTACACCGAGTCCTCCACCGAGACCATCAACGTGGTGTACCGCAGGAAAGACGGCAACTACGGCCTGATCTCCCCGGAGAACCCGTAACGCTCTTTTGAGCTGAAAAAAGGACCCGGAGCCCCAGTCCCGGGTTGAAAAAGCGGATGGGAGGCGTCCCCGTGGCGCCTCCCATCGTGATAACGGCCCCTTTTGGGGCTGTTCGCGTGCACGGGGGAAAGGTCGCAGCATTGACAAGCATGAGCCTCAGCATCAAGGACCTGTTGGAAGACAAGGCCTACGGCCTGGACCTGCAGCTTCTGTGCGGTGAAGAGGGCCTGAGTAACCGGCTCTACAGCTCCCGCATCCAGAAGCCGGGCCTGGCCCTCACCGGCTATACGGAGCACCTGCATCCGGACCGGGTCCAGGTGCTGGGCAACACCGAGATCTCCTACTTAAGCCAGATCCCCGAAGAGGTCGGCGCACGGCACATAGAGAAGCTGTGCAGCTATCCTATCGCCTGCTTCATCGTCACCAAGGGGCTGGATCCCCCCGAGTTCCTGAAGCGCAGCGCCCAGGCAGCCGGCATCCCGCTTTTGGTGACCCACCACCAGTCCTCCACCTTCATCAGCCTGATCACCAAGTTCCTCGAAGAGAGCCTGCTCCCCTCGACCCATATCCACGGCGTGCTGGTGGACGTCCTCGGCGTGGGCGTGCTCCTTCTGGGCAAGAGCGGCATCGGCAAGAGCGAGTGCGCGCTCGACCTCGTCATCCGCGGGCACCGCCTGGTCGCCGACGACGTGATCCACATCAAGAAGAAGATGCCGGCGGCGCTGGTGGGACAGGCGGGGGAGACCATCCAGTACCACATGGAGATCCGCGGCCTGGGCATCATCAACATCAAGGACCTGTACGGGGTCTCCTCCATCCGCGAGAAGAAGATCATCGACATGGTCCTGGAACTCATGGAGTGGGACGCGAACCAGGAATACGAGCGGCTGGGGATCGACGAGCCGGTCAAGACCATCCTGGGCGTGGACCTGCCGCACGTGAAGATACCGGTCCGCCCGGGCCGCAACCTGACCTCGATCATCGAGGTGGCCGCCAGGAACTTCCTCCTGAAGGGGATGGGATACCATTCCGCCCGCGAGTTCCACGAGAAGCTCCTGGCCCGCCTTGAGTTCCGCCCCCTGGGCAACGAGGTGGAATAGCATGCGCATCGTCATCATAACCGGCCTCTCCGGCTCGGGAAAATCGACGGCGGTGAAGGCGCTCGAGGACGAGGGCTTCTTCTGCCTGGACAACCTGCCGGTCTCGCTGGTGACGACCTTCACCGAGCTGGTGGAGCACTCCCGCGAGGACATCAAGGACGTGGCCCTGGTGATGGACATCAGAAGCCGCGACTTCATCAAGGGGTACGACCAGGTGTTCCAGGCCATCGCCTCGGCCGGGCACAGCGTCAAGATCTTCTACTTCGACGCCACCGACGAGGTGCTGATCCGGCGCTTCTCCGAGACCCGCCGCCGCCATCCCGCGCTGGAAGGGGCGAGCGTCCCGGAGGGGATCCGCTTCGAGCGCGACCAGTTGGCCGGCCTCAGGCGCATCGCCACCGCCATCATCGACACCTCGGAGATGAACGTGCACCGCCTCAAAGAGGTGGTGATCGGGCTGGTCAAGGGGGGCGAGGGGGCCCTGGAGATGCAGGTGAACCTGCAGTCCTTCGGCTTCCGCTACGGGCTTCCCCTGGAGAGCGACCTGGTCATGGATGTGCGCTTTCTCCCCAACCCGTACTTCGTGCCCGAACTGCGCCACTTCTCCGGCCTGGAGCCGGGGGTGCGCGATTACGTACTCAAGCAGAAGGAGACCGTCGTGTTCCTGGAGCGTTTCCGGGACATGCTGGAGTTCCTGCTGCCGGGATACCGCAGGGAAGGGAAGTCCTACCTGTCGGTTTCCATCGGCTGCACCGGCGGCAGGCACCGCTCGGTGGCCATCGCAGAAGAGCTGTACCACTACTTCCGGCAGCGGAACGTGAACATAAAAATTTCCCACAGGGATATAGAGAAGGGGCTGGGATGATAGGACTGCTTTTGGTAGCACACGCCGGCGTGGCCAGTGAGCTTTTGACCGCGGCGGAGATGATAGTAGGAAAGCTGGAACTGGCCGAGGCGGTGGGCATCGCTCACGACGCATCGGCTGCGGACGTCATGAACGCCATCAAGGAGGCCGTGGCGCGGGTTTCCGGCGACGGGGCCATCATCATGACCGACATGTTCGGCGGCACTCCGTCCAACATGAGCATCTCCTTTCTGCAGGAAGGGAAGGTCGAGGTGCTGACCGGGGTAAACCTCCCGATGCTGATCCGCTTTACCCAGGAGCGCAACCGCTGCGGGGTCGCGGAACTGGCCCTGAAGCTCAAGGAGAGCGCGCAGGAAGGGATCACGGTAGCCGGGGACTTCCTTAAAAAGTAAGCAAAGGAGGATTTGCCCGCCGGGGCCTCGGGCGCAGGCGGGTGACTGCACATATGATAGAAGGCGAATTCGTAATACCGAACAAACTGGGGCTGCACGCCAGGGCCTCCGCGCTCCTGGTGAAGACCTCCAGCGGCTTCTCCTCCGAGATCAGGATCGAGCGCGAGGGGGTCGAGGTGAACGGCAAGAGCATCATGGGGATCATGATGCTGGCGGCGGCCAAGGGGAGCACCATCACCCTCAAGGTCGAGGGCGCGGACGAGGTCGAGGCCTACGCCGCAATCGGGGAGCTGATCCGGAATGGATTCGGAGAAGAGTGAGTCGAGACAGCTGAAGGGCATCGGCGCCTCCGCCGGCATCGCCATCGGCCAGGTCCGCATCACCGACCGGCGCCGCGTGGCGGTGACCGAGGTGCTGGTGGCCAACGAGGAAATTCCGGGGGAACTGGACCGCTTCACCAAGGCGATCGAGCGCGCCAAGGGGGAACTTTTCGCCCTGCGTGAGCAGCTTTCCAGCACCCACGGCCCCGAGCACCTCTGCGTCATCGACGCCCACCTCATGCTGCTCGACGACACCATGCTGGTGGGTGAGACCACGCAGTACATCGAGCGGCTCGGCATCAACGCCGAGGGTGCCCTGAAAAGGACCGTGGGGCGCTTCAAGGCCTTCTTCGACGGCGTGGACGACGAGTACCTGCGCGAGCGCGGTGCCGACGTCGAGACCGTGGTCGAGCGCGTGCTGCGCCACATGGTGGGGCAGAAACAGGAGCCCCTGGACAACATCCAGGGGAAGGTGATCGTGGTGGCCCACGACCTCTCCCCGGCCGACATCCTGCAGATCGACAAGAGCAAGGTGATGGGCTTCATCACCGACCTCGGGGGGAAGACCTCCCACTCCTCCATCCTGGCGCGGGCCTTCGAGGTCCCCGCGGTGGTGGGGCTGGAGCGCGTCACGGCGGAGGTCCGCGAAGGCGACACCCTGATCATCGACGGCGCCACCGGTGTGGTGATCATCAACCCCACGGCCGAGGAATTCAAGGAGTACCTGCAGAAGAAGCAGCGTTACGAGTACGTGGAGCGGGAGCTTTTGAAGCTGCGCGACCTGCCCGCGCAGACCCTGGACGGCCACCGCATGCGCCTCAAGGGGAACGTGGAGTTCATCGAGGAGGTCGCCTCGGTGCACAAGCACGGCGGCGAGGGGATCGGCCTGTACCGCACCGAGATGCTCTTTTTCAACCGCAGCAAGCTTCCCACCGAGGAGGAGCAGTTCGAGGCCTACTCGGCGCTGGTAAAGAAAATGGCGCCGCAGCCGGTGACCATCAGGACCCTCGACATCGGCGGCGACAAGTGCCTCACCGACCTGGACCTCTCCGACGAGATGAACCCGGCGCTGGGGGTGCGGGCGATCCGCCTTTCGCTGCGCCAGCCCGAGGCCTTCAAGGCGCAGTTGCGCGCCATCCTGAGGGCGAGCGCCTTCGGCGAGGTGAAGCTCTTCTTTCCGATGGTGTCGGGCGTGGCCGAAGTGCGGGCCGCCAAGGCGATCCTGGAAGAGGTGAAAGAGGAGCTGCGCGGCAAGCACCCCTTCGACGAAAAGGTGCAGGTGGGGATCATGATCGAGATTCCGTCGGCGGTGGTCATCGCCGACCTGCTGGCGGCGGAGGTCGACTTCTTCAGCGTCGGCACCAACGACCTGATCCAGTACACGCTGGCCATCGACCGCACCAACGAGCACCTCTCCTCGCTGTTCCAGCCGCTGCACCCGGCCGTGCTCCGCTCGCTGAAGACCATCGTCGACGCGGCGCACGAAGCGGGGATCGAGGCCTCCATCTGCGGCGAGATGGCGGCGGACCCTGAGTACCTGCCGATCCTTTTGGGGCTTGGCTATGACGAACTGTCCATGAACGCCGTCTCCATCCCGCGAGTAAAGAAGATCCTGCGGCGCTGCACCGTGCAGGAGGCGCGCGAGGTGGCCCTGAAGGCCCTGAGCTTTGCCACCGCCGCCGAGGCCGATGCCTATGTGAAGGGGGAGATCGCCGCCCGGTTCTCCGAGAGCTTCGACTAGGGCTGTGGCTGCCGCGACAGCGCCTGCAGCGCCAGTTCGACCGCCAGCGCCAGCCGCTTGCCCGCCCTGCGTGTATTCCCTGCCAGCCTGATCAGTTGCGGAATCAAGAACGGCCGCTTTGCGATGGTCCAGGCCACCCGCCACGGGACCAGGTGCAGGTCGGCGTCGCAGAACTCCTCGATGGCAAACCCGAGCTCCTCGTCGGCCGCGTCGCTCACCCCCCGGATCGCCACCAGCGGTATCCCCGCAGACTGTGCCTGTTCGAGTACCGCCGCCGTCTCCATTTCGAGCAGCGGCAGCGGCGTGCTCCCCCCCAGCCGGCTCCCCATCTCGGTCTTGCTCCTGATGCCGCAGGCGGTGATGAAACCGCCGCGCCGCAGCTGCAGACCCACCTTGGCGCAGTGGTCCTGCACCAGGGACGCCAGGGCGGCGTCGGGCTGCGGGAGCTCATGTAGAGTCGCCTGGTCCAGGCGGAAGACGCGGTCCGCCAGCACCAGTTCGCCGACCTCCAGGCCGGCCAGGACCGCACCGCCGAAACCGAAGTTGAGGATGGCGTCCGGTGCGGCGTGCCTGATCAGCGCCCTGGTCGCCGCCGCAGCCTGCGCCGGTCCCATGCCGGACTCGATCAGGTAGACCAGGCTGCCGTTCACGGGGAAGCGGTACAGGTTGCGCCCGTCGATGTTGCCCCGGGCATACCCTTTTATGCGCGCCAACACCGGCGCAATCTCCTGGGGCATGGCAGCCACGACACCCAGGCTTTTGTTTTCCTTGGCCATTTTGGTTCTCCCTTTCGACCGGTCACTTTATCAGAGGGGAGCCGCCACCGCAACGCTTTCCCGGGCTAAAGGCCGGTTCACCTTGACAAAAGGGGGGCGCCGTCTTATAGTCAGGCTTCTTTTTTGGGTGTGACGATATTAATCTGGAGGGTGTATGAAGCCGTTGTTTTTGAACCCGCCGACCTTCGAAGATTTTGACGGAGGTGCCGGTGCGCGCTACCAGGCCTCGCGCGAGGTAACCTCTTTCTGGTTCCCCGGCTGGCTCACCTATCCGGCCGGGATGATCGAAGGGTCCCGCGTCGTCGACGCGCCGGTGCAGCGCCTGGACCTCGATGCCTGCCTCGATATAGCCAAAGATTACGACATGGTGGTGATGTACACCTCCACCCCGACGCTGGCCATCGACGTGGAGACCGCGCGCCGGGTCAAGGCGCAGAAGCCCGGCACGGTGACGGTGCTGACCGGCCCCCACGTGAGCATCCTCCCCGAGGAGAGCCTCCGTTTCGCCGCCGGCGCGGTCGACATCGTCTGCCGCGGCGAGTTCGACTATTCCACCAAGGAGTTGTGCGAAGGCAAACCGTGGGAAGAGGTGGAAGGCATCAGCTTTGTCAAAGAGGGCAAGGTGGTGCACACCAAAGACCGCGCTCCCATCGCCGACCTGGACGCGCTTCCCTTCGCCAGCAAGGTCTACCTACGCGACCTCCCCATCGACGAATACGTGATCCCGCATTTCCGGCATCCCTACGTCTCCATCTATGCCAGCCGCGGCTGCCCCTCGCGCTGCATCTACTGCCTGTGGCCGCAGACCTTCTCCGGGCGCACCCTGAGAAAAAGAAGCCCGCAGAACGTGTACGAAGAGGTGAAGTGGATCAAGGAGAACCTCCCCTACGTGAAGGACATCTCCTTCGACGACGACACCTTCACCGCGGACAAGCAGCACGCCATCGCCATCGCCAGGCTGATCAAGCCCCTGAACGTCTCCTGGGTGATCAACGCCCGCGCCAACTGCGACTACGAGACCCTGAAGGAGCTGCGCGACGCCGGCATGCACCACGTGGTGGTCGGCTACGAGTCCGGCAACGAGCTGATCCTCAAGAACATCAAGAAGGGGGTCACCAAGGCGCAGGCGATCGAGTTCACCAGGAACTGCAAGAAGCTGGGCATCACCGTGCACGGCGCCTTCGTCTTGGGGCTTCCCGGCGAGACCAAGGAGACCATCAAGGAAACCATCGCCTACGCCATCGACCTCGACCTGACCTCGATCCAGGTGTCCCTGGCCTCCCCGTATCCCGGTACCGAGTTCTACCAGATGGCCAAGGAGAACGGCTGGATCGCCTCCGACAGCTTCCTCGACGAGACCGGGCACCAGAAGTGCGTCATCAACTACCCCGATCTCACCAACCAGGAGATCTTCGACGCCGTGGAGCTGTTCTACAACAAGTTCTACTTCCGTCCCCGCTACATAGCGCGCAGCATTTTCAGCATGCTGGTTGATTCCCAGGTGCGTCGCAAGCTACTCAAGGAAGGCGCCCAGTACCTGAGCTACATGAGAAAGCGCAAGCAGGCCGCCTGCTAATGTCCTCCCTCCCCCGGAGGGGGAGGGGCGGGGAGGGGGAAGCTGTGCTGCTGCCTGAATTTCCCCCCCTCCCGACCTCCCCCCTCCGGGGGGAGAAGGTACCCGGGTTCCGTATGAAAGAGATAATCCTTAACGCCGACGACTTCGGCCTGAGCGCCGGGGCCAACCGCGGCATCATCAAGGCCTGGCAGGAAGGGATGCTCACCAGCACCTCGCTCATGGTGGGGGGCGACGCCTTCGAGGAGGCGGCCGCCTTCGCCCGGGCCAACCCTGCCCTGCAGGTGGGGCTGCACCTCACCCTGGTCCAGGGGAGCGCGGTCCTGGAGCAGGGGGGATTGCCTGCGCTGACCGACGCGGCAGGGGAGTTCACCGACGACCCGGTGCTGGCGGGGATGCGCTACTTCTTCCTCAAGGGCCTGAGGAAAAAGCTGCGCCTGGAGATCGACGCGCAACTGGCCAGGTGCCGGGATGCCGGCGTCGAGCTTTCCCACGTCGACGGCCATCTCAACATCCACATGCACCCGGTGGTGTTCGACATCCTCTGCGAGCTGATGCCAGGCTACGGCATCAAAAGCTTTCGCCTCACCAGGGAGAACCTGCCGGCGAACCTCGCCCTGGACAAGACGCGACTGGTAGGAAAGTGCGCCGACGCCTTCATCTTCGCCCGTCTGGCCGACCGTTGCCGTCCGCGGCTGGAGCGGCTCGGCATCGGCTACGCGCGCGAGGTGAAGGGGCTGCTCAGTTCCGGCCACATGACCGAGGCGTACCTGCTGCAGGCATTGGACGGTGTGGGGGAAGGGCTTACCGAGATCTACTTCCATCCCGGCTGCCATCCCTGCACCACGCTGAAGCGTCGCATGCCCGATTACCAGCACGAAGCGGAACTGGCGGCCCTGACCAGCCCGCGGGTAAGGGAGAAACTGGCGGCAGGCGGGATCAGATTGAGAAACTATCGCGGAGAGGAAAAGACGTATGTTTAAGACCGTAGTGGTCATGCTGGCGGCGGTCACGGCCGGTACCATAGGGGACCTGCTGCTGGCCAGCGGCATGAAGGAACTGGGCGACATCTCCACCATGAACCTGAGGGGGATCATGAGGGTCGCCGTGCAGGCGCTCACCACCCCCAAGCTGGTGTTCGGCACCGCGATGCTGGCCGTCTTCTTCTTCCTCTGGCTCGCCGTCCTCTCCTGGGAAGACCTGTCGGTGGCCCTCCCCATGCAGGCCCTGAACTACATACTGGTCGCTTTCCTGTCCCAGTACTTTCTGCACGAGGTGGTGAGTCCGCTGCGCTGGGCGGGGACCGTGCTGGTCGCCATCGGCGTAATCATGATCACCAAGAGCAGCGGCGCCTAAACCTCCGTATCGTCCACCTGTAGGGGCGAATAATCATTCGCCCAATCCCCTCGCTCCACGACAACCTCCCCCGTCGACTGCCCCGATTCCGACTGCATCGCGTGTGAAATGGCTAACATTAGGTAATCCCTAACTTTTTTCTCTTGAAAAAAAATATCGCGAGGGGCTAATCTGTGGACATGAAAATTTCAGCCTTATTGTCCTTTTTCGCACTTCTGATACTTTCCGCCCTTCCTGCCTACGCCATGAACCCCAACGAAAAGCTGGTCTACGACGTCAGTTGGACCGGGATCAAGGCGGGGGTCACGACCCAGGAGCTCAGCACCAAGGGAAGCGAACTCCACATCGTCACCACTACCCGCTCCACGCCGTGGCTGGACACCTTCTTCCGGGTGGAGGACCGTGCCGAGTCCGTGGTGGTGCGCGGCAGCGGCGACCGCTTCGGCTTTCCCAAGTATTTCCGCAACAAGATCAGCGAGGGAAACCACCGGCGCCTGAAGGAGGCCAGGTTCGACCAGCAGAAGCTCAAGGTCGAATCGAAGGATCTCCTGCACAAGACCCAGCGCGTCGACGACATCAGCGCCACCACCTATGATCCGCTTTCCATCGTCTACTACGTCCGCACCCTCGACCTGGTCCCCGGGCGCTCCCTGTTCGTGGACATCTACGACTGCAAGAAGCTGTGGAACACCGAGGTGAAGGTGCTCAAGCGGGAGGAGATCGAGACGCCGGTGGGGCGGTTCAAGACCATCGTGGTACAGCCCATGATGAAGGCCGACGGTTTCTTCGCCCGGACTGGTGAGGTCAAAGTCTGGCTCACCGATGATGCCCTCAAGATACCGGTGATGGTCTCGACCAAGGTGAAGATAGGCAAGATAAAGGCCGTCCTGACCGGCGGGAGTTACTGGCCGCAGGCGACCACAAAGGCAGATTAAGACCAAGATAAAGATTTAGAAAAAGAGAGAGGCAAGGCGCCACATGGCCCTTGCCTCTTTTTGTTGCTGCTCCCAGCTGAATCCCTCCCTTACCAGCGAAGGCCGGAAGGGGGGGGGCTAAAACTCCGCATGGCGCGGTGTCCTGGGGAACGGGATCACGTCCCTGATGTTCTCCATCCCGGTGAGGTACATGATCAGCCGCTCGAAGCCGAGCCCGAAACCCGCGTGCGGTGTCGAGCCCCAGCGCCTGGTGTCGAGATACCAGGAGAGCGATTCCGGTGCGATGCCCGTCTCCAGCATGCGCTGCTCCAAAAGCTCCAGGCGCTCCTCGCGCTGACTCCCGCCGATTATCTCGCCCACCTTGGGCACCAGCAGGTCCATGGCGGCGACCGTCTTGCCGTCGTCGTTCTGCCGCATGTAGAAGGCTTTGATGTCCTTCGGGTAGTTGATGATGAAGACCGGCCCGCCCACCACCTGCTCGGTCAGGTACCGCTCGTGCTCGGATTGCAGGTCGAGCCCCCATTCCACCGGGAACTGGAACGATACCGGCGCCTTCTTGAGCCGTTCGATCGCCTCGCCGTAGTCCATGCGGGCGAAGGAGGCCTGGGCGACCGCCTCGATGCGCTGGATCAGCCCCTTGTCGATCTGGGTATTGAAGAAGTTCATGTCTTCGCCGCAGTTGTCCAGCGCGAAGCGGCACAGCCTCTTGAAAAAGGCCTCGGCCAGGTCGGCGTCGTCGGCGAGGTCGGCAAAGGCCATCTCCGGTTCGATCATCCAGAATTCGGCCGCATGCCGGGCGGTGTTGGAGTTCTCGGCGCGAAAGGTCGGCCCGAAGGTGTAGATGTCGGAGAAGGCCTGTGCGAACAGTTCCCCCTCCAACTGGCCGCTCACGGTGAGCCCGGTGGCGGTGGCGAAGAAGTCCCGGGAGAAATCGATTGCGCCATCCACCAGCGGCGGGTGGGCGAGGTCGAGCGTGGTGACCCGGAACAGTTCCCCGGCTCCCTCGCAGTCGTTACCGGTAATGATCGGGGTGTGCACGTAGAGGAAGCCGCGTTCGGCGAAGAAACGGTGCACCTCCTGGGCCAGTGCCGAGCGCACCCGGAACACCGCGCCGAAGGTGTTGCTGCGCACCCTGAGATGCGCGATGGTGCGCAGGTACTCGAAGGTGTGCCGCTTCTTCTGCATCGGGTACTCCTGGTCCGCGCCACCAACCACCTCGATCTGCTGCGCCTTCAGCTCCAGAGCCTGGCCTGCTGCCGGCGATTCCTGCAGCAGCCCGGTGACCGCAAGGGCGCTGCCGGTGCCGATGCCGGTGATCACCTCGTAATTCGCGAGATCCGGCTCGACAACCACCTGGATCCCGGAGAGGCAGGAACCATCGTTCAAGGAGATGAAGGTTACCTCCTTGCTGTTTCTGACCGTGCGTGCCCACCCTTTGACGAGGATGGTGCTGCCGGCTTTACCTGTTTCCAGCGCCTGTTTCACCTTGGTTCTAGCAGTCATGTGAACACCCCAGTGGTGGATTTTAAAGCATCACTTATAGCATAGAGGGGGAGACTCGGCAAAAGCATAGTTGACAGCCGTTAGGCTCTCGTATAACTTCACTGGCCATGATCAAGACCCTGTGCGCCATACTGCTTTTCGCCCTGATCACCCTTCCGGCCCATGCCCAGACTGCCGCTCTCTTTGGTGGGGTCGGCATCGACGGCGTACCCAAGAGCGACGGCACCATCGTCGTGCGGCAACTGGTGGCAGGGGGACCGGCCCATTTGGCCGGTATCAAGGCCGGCGACATCATCACCCAGGTCGACGGCACCCCGACCGCCGGCAGCGACTTCAAGTTCATCGTCGAGCGGCGCCTGCGCGGGCGGGCCGGGACCCCGGTCCTGATCCTGGTGCGGCGACCCGGCAACCCGAAGACACTCACGTTCAAGATGGTCCGCCGGCAATTGAAGGTTGGCGGCACCGCCAAAAAAGAAGCAAAGGGGGAGTGAACATGCGCATCCTGTTGACCGCAATCCTGGCCGTTTCCCTGCTGGCCCCGGCAGCCGGGGTCGGCGCCGAGCAACTCCCGCAGAGCCCGCTGGGGAGCCACAGCGTGCAGACCAAGTATCCCAAGATCGTCCTCTTCTCCACCTCCTGGTGCCCCCATTGCCGGGCCGCCAAGGAGTACTTCACCAGGAACAACATCCCCTTCATCAACCGGGACGTTGAAATCGACAGTGCCGCCATGGAATTAGTCACCGGCAAGTACAAGAGCCAGGGTGTTCCGGTCATCGTGATCGGAGACGATGCTAAAGTGCTGAAAGGGTTTGATCAACTCCGCTTTGAAAAGGCGCTCGACGAGGTCCGCAAGAAGAAATAGCGGCACATATACCTGCCGCGGGAGAAAAGGAAAGGGGAAGCGCAACGGTGCTTCCTTTTTTTTTGCAGTGATGGTCGCGTTCCGGAATGGGCTCAGGTGGCCATGTTACCCCACCGGGGTCACTCCTGAAAGAAGGATGTTATCCGGGCGTTTTCTTCACTGTTTCAAGGCGAAAACAAACCTGGTTTTTGCGGCTTGGGGTGGAGTTGAATGATTTCGATGGGTTGGATAAAGAAAAAACAAGTTTGATTTTCAAAAAATCAAGTTTGGTTTTCAGAAGAACGAATCTGGTTTTTCAAAACTTCCAGTTTGCCTTTCCATAAACGAGTCTCGTTTTCCAAAAAGCAGCGTGGTTCCAGGTGAAAGCAGACCGCGTCGCGGGACCTTTGGGGGGATGTTGTTAAATCTCCGTCGGTTGATCCTCGGCGAGCAGGAAGAAGAGCGTCTGCACCAGCTTTGGGTCGAGGTTACTGCCGCTCATCCCCTTCATGGTCCACATCACCTCGTCCCGGTTGAATCCTTTGCGGTAGGGGCGATCCATGGTCAGCGCATCGCAGATGTCGGCAGTGGCAACGATCTGGGCCTCGATCGGAATATTGCTTCCCTCCAGCCCGTACGGATATCCCTTGCCGTCGAACCGCTCGTGGTGGTAGAGCACGATGTTCTGCACCGTCTTGGAGAGGTTTGCCTTTCTCACCACTTCGCACCCCCACTCGGGATGCTTCATGACGATCTTGAATTCCTCCGGGGTCAGTGCGCGCTCCGCGTTGAGGATCGCCTCGGGCACCCCGATCTTGCCGCAGTCGTGCAGCCAGCTGCCGTACCTGATCTCCTGCTGGACATCCTCCGGGACGCCGAGCTTCGCCGCCAGCCTCAGGGCCAGGGTGGCAACCCGGTCGCAATGCCCCTTGGTGCAGGCGTCCTTCAGTTCGATGGTCTGCGCCAGCGAGTGCAGGATGAACTCGTCTTCCCGCTTGATGGCCTGCAGCACGCGGTAGCGGCGAATACCGTCCTTCACGGCCCGCAGCATCTCCGCCTTCTTCCACGGTTTCAGGACGAATCGGAATACCTCGCCGCTGTTGATGGCGGCCAGCGTCGTGGAAAGGTCGGCGCTTCCGGTCATCATGATTTTTACCGTGTGGGGCGAGACCTCCTTGATTCGTGCAAGAAGCTCGATGCCCCTCATCCCGGGCATCTCGTTGTCCGAGACCACCACGGCCACCGACTGGTGCTCAACGATCTGCAACGCCTCCATGGCAGAAGACGCAGTCAGGATGTTGAGGCCCCTGTTCTCGAACAGGTCGCTGGTATAGGCAAGGTAGCTTTTCTCGTCGTCCACGAACAGGACGGTTTCGCGTTGTTGTTCCTTGCTTTGCATGTGTCCTCTCCAAGGGCTACTCATTAAGTAACCGCCGTACACTTATCGGCACAACTCCCGTGAAGACAAGGGAAAAAAGAAGCATCAGGAAAAAGTTAATCGTTTTGCGGTGCTACGGCGCACCCACGCTTGACATGGTAGGCATAAGCGATACCATCACAACGGTGAAACTGTAATTAAAACCGAGGCAGCCGCGTTCTTTTTTAACAGCGGACGCCTCTGCTCCGGGTGGGACCGAAGCAAAGGAGGGATCGATCATGCTGATATCCAAGACTTGGTACACCCCCGCCGAGGCCTGTGAAAAGTTCGGCGTCGAGATGGAACGTCTGCAGGTATGGATCGACGAGGGCGTGATACGGACCGAGGAAGACAACGGGCAGGTGGTGCGGGTGAACGGCGACGACCTGGAACTCAAGATTGAGGAACTGACGGGCATCTAGGCGTTTTTTGGCACAGGCCCTAAAGCCGGCGGAGAAAGTGACGAAGAGAGAGACTGGAACCTGCACGTGATTCAGGTTCTCATTGTCAATCATCCATAGTCAATCATCCATTGAGTGAAGGGGGTTGCCTTGAGCAACAGCATAACGTTCGAAGAGATCATGTTCACCATCATGTCCGCCACGCAGGACACCTTCAAGAGCTACATGAATACCGACATCTATGCAGGGAAGGTGGAGAAGAAGATCAACCCGCTGCACAGTGACGTGGTCGGGATCGTGGGCGTCGCCGGAGATCGTGTCGGCTACATCATCTTCGCCACCGAGAAAGGGCCGGCCGAACAGATTGCCAAGGACCTCCTGATGCTGGACGAGGCGGATGACGAAGCCATCAACGATGCGGTGGGCGAAGTGGCCAACAACATCGCCGGTGTCTTCAAGACCAAGTACCACGAGCAGTACGGCAGCGTCGCCCTGGGGCTCCCGCTGGTCCTCTCCGGGCGCCTGCGGCCGATGACCGATCCTCCCGAGCAGTCCACCATGGACGGGAGCATGAGCGTGCAGTGCAAGGGCGTCACCATCCCCTTCACCACCATGGACGGCAGGCTCCACTTCCGGGTCATGGTGTATATGTAAAGGCAGGGGCTAGGGGGGGGGACTAGGGGCTGGAAAAACCTCCCGACTCAACCTGGCCGGCACCATGTGACACCGTAAAGCAAAAGCCCCCGCTGCCATGACGGCAACGGGGGCTTTTGCATTCCAACTGATGTTGTAGGGACGAATAATCATTCGCCCCCTCCCTCTCCTGCAATTAAATTCCCAACTGCTTGAAGAAGTCGTTCCCCTTGTCGTCCACCAGGATGAACGCCGGGAAGTCCTCGACCTCGATCTTCCAGACCGCCTCCATCCCCAGTTCGGGGAAGTCGATGCACTCGACCTTCTTGATGTTCTCCTCGGCGAGGATCGCGGCGGGGCCGCCGATGGAGCCGAGGTAGAAGCCGCCGTGCTTCTTGCAGGCATCGGTTACCTGCTGCGAGCGGTTACCCTTGGCGATCATGACCATGGAACCGCCGTTGGCCTGCAACAGGTCAACGTAGGAATCCATGCGGCCGGCGGTGGTGGGGCCGAAGGAGCCGGAGGGTTTGCCAGCCGGGGTCTTGGCCGGGCCCGCGTAGTAGATCGGGTGGTTCTTCAGGTACTCCGGAAGCGGCTTGCCGGAGTCGAGGATCTCCTTGAACTTGGCGTGAGCGATGTCACGGCCGACCACGATGGTGCCGGAGAGCAGCAGCGGGGTGGAGACCGGGTGCTTGGAGAGCTCGGCCAGGATGTCCTTCATGGGCTGGTTCAGGTTGACCCTGACGCCGTGCTCGTGCTTGCCGCGGAAACGCTCGGGGATGAGGCGCCCCGGGTTCTCGTCCATCTGCTCGATCCAGATCCCTTCCTTGTTGATCTTGGCCTTGATGTTGCGGTCCGCGGAGCAGGACACGCCCATGCCGACCGGGCAGGAGGCGCCGTGGCGCGG
Organism: Geomonas anaerohicana; assembly: GCF_016458305.1. Taxonomy (GTDB): domain Bacteria; phylum Desulfobacterota; class Desulfuromonadia; order Geobacterales; family Geobacteraceae; genus Geomonas; species Geomonas anaerohicana. The sequence continues at coordinate 82,082 of NZ_JAEMHL010000010.1, forward strand.
CAGGCGGATGATGCGCACGTCGTGGGCGAAGTACTTGCCGCCGAACTGCGCGCCGATGCCGGACTCCTGGGCCGCCTTCAAGAGCTCCGCTTCGAGGGCGAGGTCGCGGAAGGCCTGGCCGTGCTCATTGCCGCTGGTCGGCAGCGCGTCGAGGTACTTGGCGCTGGCGAGCTTCACGGTCTTCAGGCAGGTTTCGGCGCTGGTGCCGCCGATGGCGAAGGCCAAGTGGTACGGCGGACAGGCCGCGGTGCCCAGGGTCTTCATCTTGGCTACCAGGAACTTGATCAGGCTGTCCGGGTTAAGGAGCGCCTTGGTCTCCTGGTACAGGTAGGTCTTGTTGGCGGAGCCGCCGCCCTTGGCCATGAACAGGAACTTGTACTCGGCGCCCTTGGTGGCGTACAGGTCGATCTGGGCCGGGAGGTTGGTCCCGGTGTTGGTCTCCTTGTACATGTCGAGGGCGACAGTTTGCGAGTAGCGCAGGTTCTCCTCGGTGTAGGTCTTGTAGACCCCCTTGGAGAGGTACTCCTCGTCGTTGGCGCCGGTCCAGACCTGCTGCCCCTTCTTGCCCATGACGATGGCGGTGCCGGTGTCCTGGCAGATGGGGAGCTCGAAGTTGGCGGCAACCTCGGCGTTTCTCAGGAAGGCGAGGGCAACACCCTTGTCGTTCTGGGAGGCTTCCGGATCGGTCAGGATCTTGGCGACCATCTCATTGTGCTCAGGGCGCAGCAGGAAGGAGAGATCTTTCATGGCGGCATTGGCCACCACGGTAAGGGCCTCCGGAGCTACCTTGAGCACCTCCTGTCCTTCGAAGTTGGCGACCGAAACGTACTGCTGGGAGTCCGGGATGAGGCGGTACTTGGTGGTGTCCGGCCCGAGCGGGAAAGCTTCCTGGTACTTGAACTCTGGAGTTGCCATCGGTTCTGTTCTCCTTTGCGTGGGATGTGATGGTGACTGGTATCCGTAACCGTGCGGACGGCACGGCAAAAAATGTATACACGATTCGCGGAATATATTGCAAACGGCCAATTTTGTCGAGAGCTAAGTTTAGGTGGAGAGGGCCTGCAAAGGAATTTGGGAGGGGGTACGTGGTGTGTGTGGTGCCGAAGGGTGGCGGGCCCCGCCTGGGATGGCGGGGCCCCGAGGTGGATCAGGACGGGGAGGCGAAGAGCCGCGAGACCGGCGCCGGGATCACCCGATAGGGCGGCAGTGACGGCAGGGCGCGGCTTGCCTTGGGAAGCGAGGCTGAGACGACGGTGGGATCGATCACCAGCCCGGTTTTGACGAAGTAGAACATCTGCCGCTGGCCGAGCGGGAAGCTCTGCGGCGAGGTGACCGGGTCGATGAGGAAGCCGTGGCTCACGTCGGGCTGGTCGAACTGGAAATACCCTTCGCGTGGTCCGCTAGCGGTAGCGTCTCCTGCGGCGGAAGCGATCTTGGGGACCACGGCGCCGCCGGACACCGTCATCATGAACGGAACGGGGACACGGCCGGAAAGATAGCTCAGTTGGTCGAAGCCGGGGGCTATGTCGCGAGCCTCCGGTGTCCCCAGTGCGCCGCGCCCCCCCAAGGCATTGCCCAGGTAACGGGTGCTCCGGTTGGGAATGACCTTGTCGCCGTTGGTCGGGCGCCCGTTGGCGTCGAAGGCGGTGCTGGTCGCCTCCTGAATCAACACCCTGCCGGAAAGCCTCGACGGCAGCGCGCTCCCGGTGCGCAGGTCGGGCAGCGGTGTGGTCATGGTTGCGGGGTCGACCGGGTCGAATACCGACTGGGTGAGCTGGAAGAACTTCTCGTAGGTCGGCGTGCCGGCGGTGATCCCGGCGCGGGCGAGGCCGGCGTTGATGCCGGGGCCGAAATCGACGCTGTCACGCAGCAGGTAGGCGATGCGCGCCCCGGGGACGCTCAGGAGCCCCTTCATGTCTGCGTCGAGGGTGGCCTGGGTGTAAGGAGGGGTGCCCGGCGCTGCGGCGAGGGTGGTGTTGCCGGCCAGGTAGTAGGCCCCGACGATGGCGCCCAGGCTTACGCCGACGTACTTCGGTTTCAGCGCCGGGTTGGGCGCGTTGCCCCCCAGCGGCGCGAATCCCTGCGTCGCAGCTACCAGCTCCAGCCGGTCCAGGTTGAAGGCGGCCTGCTGGACGTTGGTCCGTGCCGCAAGCGGCGCTCCCAGCGCGATGAAGTCCTCTCCCCAGACGGTGCCGGTTACGTGCCCCGGCAGGGCGAGGGCGCCGTGCAGCGGGAGATCGATGGCGACCACCGCGTACCCCGCGGCGGTGAGGGTGCCGGCCACGGCGATCGCCTGCTCCTTGCTGCCGTTGATGGCGTGCTGATAAATGGCCAGGGGCCACCCGCCTGCGGGGGGAGTCCCCGCAGGGGCGAAGTAGACGAAGGGGATGCGGCGGTCACTGTAGTAGAACCCGGTGAGTCTGCCGGTGCCCGCGTCACGGAAGGGGAGCAGCACCGCGCTCGCCGCGCTGTAACTGCCGAAGGCGAGGTTCTGGTTCATGACCGCGTTGCCCCGGGCCACCACCGGGTTCATCGAGATGTCGGCAGTGGCGATGGTTCCGGTCACCACCGCCCCGACGCTGGGCGGCGCTACCGCCGGGATGCCGGTGCCGGCCAAGACCGCGCTCCAGTACGCTGCCGGCGCCAGCGTGGCGGTAACGGTTGCGATGTTCAGGCCGGCGCCGAGCCAGGTCTTGCCGGGCAGGCCGCCGGGGAGATCGCTGCCGGCGGCAAAGGCGCGCAGCGCGCTCTCCACCGGGACCAGGCTACCGACGGGATCGGCGGGGTCGGTGGCCACAAACCCCGCCGCCGTGGTGTTGAAGCGCCCCAGGAGGGCGATCTGGCTGCGGCTCGAGACACTGGTCACGGCAGGCGTTGCGGTCAGGTCGTTCATGACCTTGGCATAGCCGGAGAAGAGCACGTTGCCGCTGCCGTCGACGGTGTTGGACCGGATCTGTTCCAGCGGTGCGAAGGGGCCCAGCAAGGGAAGCTCGGACTTCAGGGCCGCGAAGTAGACCGAACTGCTCACCGAGCCGCCGGTGGCCGCGTCCTTGACGCGGTTCGTCACCAGGTACAGGTAGCGGCTCCCGGGCTGGAGCGGGAACCTGGGGAAGAGGGAGACGTCGCTGCGCCCAGCGGTATAGCTGAAGCTGAAATTGGCTGTCACATCGCTGAAGGTAAGCCGGTTGTTCTCCGTCGCGTTGGGGGCCGCGTTGTCGGCCCCGATCCGGAACACCTTGATGTTGTCCCCGTTCACCGAGGCGGGCTGCAGCGGCCGGGCGAAACGGAGGTAGATGGGGGCGTTGACCCCGGCCACGGCGTTGGTGCCGCCGACCTCGTACCGGTTCACGTAGGCCAAGGCCTCCAGCGGGTTCATGGGGCGGTTGGCGGGCCTCGGGCCGACCGTTCCGGTGACCGGGTCGGTGTACTGGGTGATCGGGTCTCGGGCGGCGGCGGTGGCCAGCACGTTGGGGAGCGGCACCTCGCTGGTGCTGGGGTCGAAAAGGGCGGTATTAGGACTTACCGACTGGCTCATGCCCGAGTCGGAACCGCAGCCGGCCAGGGTGAGCAGGAATAGCAGGATGCCGAACAGGCGTAGCAGGTGCTGGGTCATGGTTTTCCTCCGCAGCCGTTTAGGCGTCAGAACTTGAGGTTCAGGTTGGCGGCCAGCAGGTAGGCGTCGCTTTTGAAGACGCCGTTGGCGCCACGCAGGGTGGTCATGTCCTGGTTGTGCACCGCACGGTCCACGAAGTGCACCCACATGTAAGCGAGGTCGATTGTGCCCAGGGCATTGCCGATGCCGGCGCCCACCGAGAAGCTGTGCCGGTCGGCGTCCGGGAGCAGCGGGTCCACCATCTCGTTGGGGACCGGCGATTCGTCGAAGGAATACCCGGCGCGCAGGGCCAGGCGCGGATTCATCTGGTACTGGGCGCCGAACTTGTAGCCCCAGACGTCGCGCCAGTTCTTGGGGTCGGGCAGGTTGTTGAAGGCGGCGAACTGCGGGGAGTCGAAGTGAAGTTCGAGCTTCTTGAAGCTGCTCCAACCGGTGCGGGTGGCGTCGAATTCGAGGGTGAGTTTTTCCGTGGGGCGCCAGGCGACCGCGAGGTCGAAGGTGTCGGGGAGGGGGATGCTGGTGGAGGCCCTGCTGCTGGCCCGGGCCCTGGTGTAGGGGAAGGGGGCCGAGTCGGCGAGCCCTATGGCGCCCATTCCCGTCGGGGTGGTGGCGAGGTAATTGGCGTCTCCCTCGATGTCGAGCGTGATCTTGCTCCGGTAGGCGAGGCCCAGACTCAGGTCGCTGCGCGGCTTCCACAGGAGCCCGAGATTGTACCCCACGTCGGTGGCCGTGCCGTCCACGCCGAGCGAGCCCAGCTCGTACGCCCCGAATGGGGGCGCCGGCGCGGTGGGGTCGATGGTCGGCGAGTAGAGGGACTTCTGCAGGGAGACGACGGCGTAGGTGACGTCGATGCCGGCGGCGACCCCGAGGTTCAAGTCGTCGAAGCGGTAGGCGACGGTGGGCTGGAAATTGACCGGCTTGATCGACGCGATCTGGACCTGGTTGCGGAAGACGCTGGAGTCGCTCCAGGACTTGGACAGCGGGTAGGTCGCGTTGACGCCGAAGCCGAAGGAAAGGGGAAGGGTGTCGAGCGCGTAGGTCGCGTACAGGGTGGGGGCGATGACGATGTCGCGCCGGGAGTGCTCGATGGCAGTGGTGCTCCCGGTATCCAGGGGGGGAGTACCGGAGAGGGGGGTAGTCCCCCGGAACTCTGTCTGGGGCACGATGATCCCCAATGCTCCGAGGTTCACCTGGACCCCGGTCAGAAAGGCGATCCCGGCGGGATTGAAGTACAGGGCACTGGGGTCGTCGGCCTGGGCGGCGAAGGCGTTCCCCATCGCCATGGCCTTGGCTCCCTGCTCGCTGACCTTGAAGCCCGCTCCGTGACAAACACCGCGCAGCCCGGGAAGGGCGCAGAGCATCACAACGCACCACAGCCACTTTCTCATTGATTTCCCCCCTGCCGATCCTGCTGGTAACCGGCCGGACCCGGTTTTGCCGCAGGTGGCAAGGTCCCGTCATCCGGAGGATTTTCGCCCGAGGGGAGCAGTGCGCCGTGAAACGATAGCCTGCATTTGAACCCCGAGGGATCGGCAATAATTAGCATCCGCTAATGCTACCGTCCATGAGGTTGAAGTCAAGCAGGGGAGCCGGGGCTCAGTGCACGGTCTTTTCCTTCATCATCCCTTCCAGCATCCGGCGCAGGGCATCCTCTTCCACGAAGCAGAAGAGGGCGCTGTTGCCGAAGGCAACCTCGACGGAGCCCCTTCTTTTTTTCAGGGTGACTTCGACTTCGTGCACCCCGTTGCCCAGGAGCCCGTGGTAGACCTGCTGGAAGGACTTGCCGGTGCGCAGCGCTTCCTTGCCCCGCATTTCGAAGTAAACCGCCTGATCCAGCGCATCGTTGGTTAAGTAGATCATGGTGCACCTCCTGTTTTTCTACAGGAAACCATAGGTGTGCGACAGGTAATGTCGCTATTGTGGCCGTGGGGTGGCGGTGGCTAAATCCCCCCTGTCCCCCCTTCGCAAAAGGGGGGGGACGTAATGGCCACGTCCTGTCCTTTGATGGAGCACATCCTGTCTCCCCGCAGGTTCCGAAAAGAAAAGGGGACAGGCGCATGGCGGAGCCAGTCCCCTCCGCTGTAGAGTGGAAAGGCTTGACAATCGATGCAGAAATGCGGATTTTTGGGCACGGCTTGGAGAAAGGCAGGGGAGGGGGAGGGGGAGGGTATGGAGTCCGATCGCGTCAAATGGGACCAGCGTTACAGCGGTCCGGAACACTTCTTTTCGTTTACCCCCTCTCGGCTGTTGGCGGACTCCCTGGAGCGCATCATGTCCCTGGTTCCAGGACGGCGGGCTCTCGACCTGGCCTGCGGCGAGGGGCGCAACTGCATTTACCTCGCGCAGCACGGCTTCGAGGCGACCGGGGTGGATATCTCGCCGCGGGGACTGGAGCGGGCCAGGAGACGGGCGGCGGAGGTCGGCGTCGCCGTGGATCTGATCGAGGCCGACCTGGAGTCGTGGCGGCCGCAAGGCGAGTATCACCTGGTCCTCAACTTCAACTTCCTGATGCGGGACCTGATCCCTTCGCTGGTGGAGGCGCTGGCCCCGGGTGGGGTGCTGCTCATGGAGACCATACTGGACGCACCGGGGATGCCGGGGGAGCATCGCAAGGATTTCCTGCTGCAACCGGGGGAGTTGGGACGTATCTTCGGCGGGTATGCGGGGAGGATTTTACTTCTGGAGGAAGAGGTCGATGCGCCGGAGATGCCGGTGGCGCGGGTCATGTTTCAGAAGCAGGTATAGACTAAGAGTAAGACTAAGAAAGGCCCGGGGCTGAAACAGATGAGGCCAAGGTTTGAGCGGAGAAGCTCAAGCCTTGACCTCATTTTTTTCTTTATCTAAATCTTTGTCTTCATCTGCTTATTTAGTTCCGACGTAGACCGTGGCGATGCCGCCGGTGAGGTCGAAGTGGTGCACGTCCTTGAAACCGACCTGCTCCATCATCCCCTTGAACACCTCGCGCGAGGGGAACTCGAGGACGGAATCGGGGAGGTACTGGTAGGCGCTGAACCGGGAGAAGGCGCCGCCGATCTTGGGGAGCACCTTCAGGAAGTAGAAGTGGTAGATGTCCTTGAACACCGGCATGGTCGGCGTGGAGAACTCGAGGATGACGATCTTGCCGCCGTCCTTGAGCACCCGGCGCATCTCAGTCAGACCCTTGACGCGGTCGACGACGTTCCTGATGCCGAAGGATATGGTGGCGGCGTCGAAGCAGCCGTCCTGGTACGGGATGTCCTCGCAGGGGGCCACCTCGAGCTTGATGCGGCCGGCGTGACGCGACTCCTGTACCTTGACGCGGCCCAGGTCGATCATCTCGGGTGTGAAGTCGATGCCGACGATGTTCACGGAAGCAGGTGTCTGGGATGCTATCTCCAGGGCCACGTCGCCGGTGCCGGTAGCCACGTCCAGGACCAGCCCGGGACCGCGCAGGCCGATCTTGCCCACGGCAAAACGGCGCCAGCGGCGATCGATGCCGAGCGACAGCAGCCTGTTCAAAAGATCGTAGCGCGGAGCTATGCTCCCGAACATGGCGCGGATGCGCTCACCCTTTTCCGACAATGCGTACATATTTTCCTACCTTTTTGGCGCCTGAAATGCTATAAAATTTGACCGCTTCCCTAGTCGGGAAGCCGTTTTGCAAGGCTTGATTTTTAGCATAAAGCGCCACGGCTTGCCAGCAAAAAGCGGCCCTGCCACGTTTTAACGCCGTCCGCTTCCGGCTCCCCGCCCGCGCCGTCCCCCAAGGAGGCACCGTTGTTCCCGCAAATCAGGCCGCAGGATATCGCCGATATCCTGATCATGACCTTCCTGCTCTACCAGCTCTACAGCTGGTTCAAGAACTCCAAGGCGCTCCAGGTGGTGTTGGGGCTCTTGTTCCTGGGCGTCATCTACTTCGTCACCAAGAGTTTCGGGCTCTTCATGACCAGTTGGATACTGCAGGAGCTGGGAACGGTGCTCCTGGTCCTCCTGATCGTGGTCTTCCAGTCCGAGATCCGGCAGGCCCTGTACCGCCTGAGTCTGTTGCGCAACCTCTTCGAGCACCAGGAGAGCGTGGTGCGGCTCGACCTGTTGGAATTCTCCGCCACGACCTTCTCGCTCGCCTCGCAGCGTATCGGCGCCCTGGTAGTGTTCCAGCGCGAGGAACTGCTGGACGACCTGATCCTGCACGGTGTGCCCATGGACTCGCTGGTCAGCGGTTCCCTGGTAACAAGCATCTTCATGCCCGGTTCGCCGCTGCACGACGGGGCGGTCCTGGTCAAAGACGGCAGGGTCGCACTGGCCTCCTGCCACCTGCCGCTGTCGGTGAGCACCGAGGTGCCGCAGCACCTGGGCACCCGCCACCGCGCCGCTCTCGGCCTGTCCGAGCGCTCCGACGCGGTCATCGTGGTCGTTTCCGAGGAACGGGGCCAGGTTTCCCTGTCGTTGCAGGGGGAACTGGAGGTGATGGCATCGCAGGCGCAACTGCACGAGCGGCTTACTTCGCTGCTGCAGCCGCTTTCCCGCGAGGAGCAGCGCGTGGGGGTATTCAAGCGGCTCTTCTCCAACTTCTGGCCCAAGGTCGGCATCTTCTGCGTCGTGGTGGCGAGCTGGCTTCTGATCACCTACCGGCAGGGGGAGATCCTCACCGTGACCGCTCCGGTCACCTTCCATAACCTCCCCGACAACCTCACCCTGACCAGAAGCTATCCGGACGAGGTGGACCTGCAACTGAAGTCCTTCTCCAACCTGGTGGCATCGCCGAAGAACCTCGACGTCGTGGTGGACCTTGACCTGTCCAAGGCCAAGGAGGGGAACAACAACATCCAGATCAGCAAGGACCTGATCCGCCTCCCGCCCGGCGTGGTGGTGGTGAACCTGGACCGGTCCCTGGTGCGGGTAACCGTGGAAAAGAAACAACCGAGGCCGCCAGGTCGCAAGCGCTAACGCAGCGAAATCAGAGGATTCTTTGCTTGTGTTGCCTTCCCGGAAGGTCATTGAAGTTGACAGGGTGCGTCTTTTGTTATATAAATTGACGCACCCGCTTTTTTTTCTAAAACAATGAAGGAGGACTCATGATAAAAAGCCTGAAGCTCTTTACCCTGTGCATCGTCATGCTCTCCATACCTTCGCTCGCCTTCGCCGCAAAGACCCATCGTGTCAAAAAGCACGAAACCTTATACTCACTCGCCAAAAAATATAACGTCACCGTCGAAGAGCTGAAGGCTGCCAACAACCTGGTCGGCAACAGCGTCAAGCCGCGCGTGCTCCTGGTCATTCCGCCCCGTTCCGTTTCCGAGGGGAAGAGCGCGTCGGCCGCCGCCGACACCAAGGTGTACAAGGTCAAGAAGAGCGAGACCCTTTCCCGTATCGCCAAGAAGACCGGTGTTTCGGTCGCCGAGCTGAAGAGGCTGAACGGCCTCAGTGGCAGCAGGGTTAAGGCGGGGAAGGTGCTGGTACTTAAGGAAAGCGAGCCCGCGGACGAGCCGAAGGTCAAGGTTACCAAGAAGCTGCAGTTGCGTCACCCCGATCTCTTCAATGAGAAGGATTACGAACAGAGCATCCAGGAACTTGCCTCGCTCGAGCCGGAGCACCAGGTCGATCTTTCCAAGAACACCGAGCTCAAGGCAGACAGCATCAAGGAGCTGAAGAAATCCGCCTATGGTTTCCTCGGGACCCGCTACCGCTTCGGCGGCAGCTCGCGCTCCGGTATCGACTGTTCCAGCTTCGTACAGCACGTCTTCAAGGAACTGGAAGTCTCCCTGCCGCGCACCGCGCGCGAGCAGTTCGAAGTCGGCAACGCCGTGGCGCCGGGCGACCTGCAGAGGGGCGACCTGATCTTTTTCGCCACCTATGCCTCCTACCCTTCCCACGTCGGCATCTACCTCGGCAACAACAAGATGATCCACGCCTCCTCGCGTGACCGCAGGGTGGTGATCTCCTCGCTGAACACCTCCTATTACCGTTCGCGCTTCCTGGGTGCCAAGCGCATCGCCAAGGTCAACCCGGATGTCTTCAAGCTCGACGACCTGATCCTCGGTGTCGAGGAGGACAACTCGGAAAACTCGATGGAAGAGGACGGCCTGACCAGCAACTAGGCCCCCTTCCCCACCTATCGTCAACGAATCCGGCCCTCGGGCCGGATTTTTTTATGGGCTCCGCATGAAGATTCTCCTGGCGTACAAGTGTCACCCCCAAGGTGCCAAGGACCCCTTCACCTCGCTGTTACCGGTCGGCCTGCTCTCGCTGAACGCGGTGCTCAGGCAGGCGGGACACCGGGTCACCCTGGCCAACCTCTCCCGTTCCTCGTGGGCGCAGTGCCGCGAGCTGCTGCAGCGGCTCTCTCCCGACTTGGTCGGCATCTCCCAGTTCACCCATAATCGGTCGGAATCGATCCGTCTGGCATCGCTTGCCAAGGAAAACGCCCCCGCCTGCTGCGTCGTCCTGGGCGGTCCGCACGCGACCCACTCCTGGCAGGAGCAACTGGAGCGGCATAGCGAGGTGGATGCCATCGTGCTGGGGGAAGGGGAGCAGACCCTGCTGGAGCTGGTGCAGGCGCGTGCGGAGGGGCGCCCCTTGGCCCAGGTAGCCGGTGTTGCCTGCCGGGAAGGGAAAGAGATCGTGCCGGGAGCCCCGCGGGGCGCAGTAGCGGACCTGGACCGGCTCCCACTGCCGGGTGAGGACCCGGGCGAGACCATCGGCGTCGATCTGCGCCGCCAACTCGAGTTCGTGATCACCTCACGCGGCTGCCCTGCCAGCTGCCTGTTCTGCTCGTCTCCGCTGTTCTGGGGGCGCGGCGTCCGTTTCCGCTCCCCCGCCTCGGTGGTGGAGGAGCTGCGCCTGTTGAAGGAACGCTACGGCCTTATCTACTTCTCCTTCCGCGACGACACCTTTACCGCCAATCGCACCCGGGTCCTGGAGATCTGCCGCCTGATCGAGGAGCAGCGGCTGCACATCCTGTGGAACTGCCAGTCCCGCGTCAATGCGGTGGACGAGGAGATGCTGGTCGCGATGAAGCGCGCCGGGTGCGAGTGCATCCAGTTCGGGGTCGAGTCCGGCTCTCCGGAGATGCTCAAGGCGCTCGGGAAGAAGATCCTGCCTGCGGACGTGGAGCGTGCGGCGGCAGCGGCGCGCAAGGTGGGGATCAATCTCTCGGTCTACCTGATCACCGGCATCCCCGGCGAAGGGGACCAGGATCTGCAGCAGACCGTGCGCCTCATCGAGAGGATCCGTCCCCAGGACGGACAGGTCTCGCCCCTGGTGTACTACCCGGGAACCGAACTGCTGTATGGCGCCGTGCGGCGGCACGAGGTGCCGGCGGACCTGTTCGAGAAAAAGGAAGGGGAAGGGTTCCTGGTACGCCGCGACCCGTTCGTGGAGCGCTCGCGCCAGTCGATGTTGAAGGCGCTGCAAAAGGCGGGGGAGAAGGCCCGCTTCACCCGGGCCGATTTCGCGGCGCAGCGGCAACTGGTGGGCTACAGCTTCGTGACCGAATTGCTGCAGGCTGAAGCGCTGGAGCAGGAGGGGGACTGGGAGGGAGCCGTCAGGCTCTGCCGCGGCATGACGCGGCAGGAACCGGACAACCCCTGGGGATGGCTGCAGATGGCGGGGGTGCAGGAGCGCGTCGGCGACCTGGCCGGCGCCACGCGTTCCTACCAGAAGCTGGCGCAGCTCGTGCCCAACCACCTGCCCGCCTTCGTGGCCCTGGGGGAGTTGGCCCTGGCGCAGGGGGACCGTGCCGCAGCGGCGCGCCACTACCAGCGGGCGCTGGAGCTCGACCCGTGTGACGAGGCCGCCCTCGAGGGCGCCGCGCAGGCGGGGGGCGTCGGCAAGGCCGGTGGGAAAGCCGGGCGTGCGCAAAAGCCTACGAAGCGATAAAAAGGGTGCCTGAAGGGCGGGTGTGGGAGGTGCCACGAAGCGGGGTCATCGCCTATTGCAGCGCCCTCACCCCAGCCCTCTCCCGGAGGGAGAGGGGGATGGGCATGATCTCGTTCCCAAGGTCCACCTTGGAAACGCAAAGCCTTCCGAATCTCCAACTTCCCTTGGATGCAAAGCTGGAGCTTGGCGCCATATGGGGTTCCCAAGCTGGAGCTTGGGAACCAGGAAAGGGGACAGGCACCTGGCGGAGCCAGTCCCCTCCCGTCGCAGTTCCCGGATGAACAATAAAAAAAAGCGCCTCCCTTGCGGGGGGCGCCTTTTTTTATCCTTGCTGCGGGGAGCGGCTTACTTGTTGACAGCCAGGCCCGGTGCGAAGATGATCTTGTCGAAGGTGCGCTTCAGAGTCTTGCTCTGGAAGTTGATCATCGGCGGGGAATCCGGGAATTCAACGGTGTCGCCGACTTTCACCTGGGTCTGCATTGCTGCAACCCACAGCTTCTCACCTTTCTCCTCGATCAGGACGTAGGTGTACCCGCCGGAGTCCATGGTCTCGAGGACCTTGCCTTTGTGGCCAGCGCCCGGCTTTACTTCCTGCGGCTTCAGACCAGCGTGCGGATCGGTGCCCGGAGCTGCTGCGGGCATCTGGGATGCGGGGGCTGCAGCCGGTGCCTGCTGTGCAGGTGCCTGCGGAGCTTCATCTTTCTTCTTGCAGCCGGCAGCTGCCACGGCAACGATTGCCAACAATACAACCAAAGTCTTCTTCACAGTTTCCTCCGTGTTGGATGAAATTAAGGAATCACAACGGTTACGAAAAATAGCACAACACTAACGGACTTTACAACTAAAAAAAGTCTGGTATACGCGGGGCGCCGAACGGCCTCAACGCCCGATGATGACCTCACCGGTGTCGGTAATCAGGCGCGCCGGAAGCTCGAAGACCCGCTTGAAGATGTTGAAAACCCCCTTGGCCAGCGACTTGACGGGCACCGCAGTCACCTGCGGATCCTCGATGCGCCCCTTGGCTTCGAAGTAGGTGGTGATCAGTGACTTGTCTTTTCCGGTCAGGATCCACCCGAAGATGGGGATCTTGCTCACCACCTTGTCCACTGTCTGCAGCGGCTGCACACCGACGTTCAGGTCGAGCTCGTCCTTGACCAGGTCCACCTTGCCTACCGCCGAGATGTTCATGGCGTTACTGTCCACAAACAGGTTCTGGGTCGTGGCGACCCCGTTGCTGAAGGCGATGTCCCCGGTGATCTTGTTGAAGGGCATCCCGCCCGAGACCATGTCGGGGAGCTGCCCCTTGAAGAGCTGCGACACGTTGAGGATGGAGAAGATCTTCGAGAGCGTGGAGAACTTCCGGATGCTGCCGCGCTCGATCCTGAGCTTCACGTTACCCTGGATGCTCCGCTTGAAATCTGCCGCGGTCTCCCCGCGCACGTTCAAATCGCCTTGCAGCGATATCGCCCCGGTGACCTCCTGCTTCTTCACCCCCAGCGAGTGCAGGAGCGCCGCTGCCGAAACCTTCTGCACGGTGCATGACAGGGTGTGCCGCGCCGGCGCGGTGAGGTCGCTGCGCAGCCTCCCGGTGACCTCCCCCTCGAAGGAGTTGAACTCGAAGGGAAGCAATTGCAGCACGTGGTTCTCGTAGAAAACGCTGGTCCTCAGGTGCTGGAACGGGAAATCCTTTATTTTCCCCTCGGTAGCGGTGACGTGTGCCCTCACGGTCAGTTGCCCGTCCCCCCCCGGTCCCCCGAAAAGCGGCATCAGGTCGTCCGGGTTCAGGTACGACGCCCCCACCACCAGTTCCGCCAGCGGATGCTGTTGCAGCTCTTTCACACTCCCCTTGACCTGGAGCGAGGACTTGCCGAGGGAGCCCGAGAGCGAGGTGATCTGCAGGTTGTCCTTTTGGTAGGTGAGGTTCCCCTGTACCCGCTCCACCCGTACCGGTGCGCCGCCGGTGGCGAAGCCCAGGTCGGCGGGGTCGACCGAGGGCGAGCTGAAGGTGAGCTGCCAGCTCGGGTTCTGCGTTCCGGTCAGGACGCCCCGCCCATTGATGCTGGTATTGCCGAGCCTGACCTGGAGTTGCGAAGTCTCGAAGGTCTCGCCGTTCACCTTCACGGTGCCGTTCACCCCGGTCAGCGGCTTGATCTTGTCCCCCGGCTTCAGCGTCACGCCGGCGAGCCCCACGCTGCCGCTCCAGGTGAGCCGGTCCATGTCGGGACCGGCGGCGTGCAGCAGGAGCTGGACCAGGCCGGTGGGGTGGTACTTCTTCACCATGGGGACCAGTTGGCCCACCTCCGTGCTCTGGAACTGGTTGGTCTTGATGTCGAAGGTGACCGGTCCGTCGTACCGGCTCGCCGCGGTGGCGGAGAGGGCAGCGGGGGGGAGCAGGTAGTGCAGCGAGGTGATCCGGAACTGTTCCTTGTCGAACTCCATTGCGAAGGAGACGCTGTTGGTTCGCCCCGCCGGTTTGGCTACCAGATCCTTGAAGCCGTAGGCGGCGGTGGCGAGGTCGCTGTCGCCGGAGAGCTTGTAGAGGGAGGTGCCTCCCTCGCCCTTCAGGTTGAGGATGGAGTTGGTGGTGAAGGAGCTGATCCCCTTTCCCAGGAGCCAGACCACCTCGGGCTGCCTGGGCTGCACCTTGGCGGTGAAGGGATACTGGCACGGGCGATCGAGCGGATAGTCGGTGATGCGCCCCTCGAGCGTGAGCGGCGAGGTGCCGAATCTGCCGGTCATCCCTTTCAGGAAGAAATCCTTGCCGGCAAGTTCCAGCTGCCCCTTGATGCCGGTGAAGATCGGTATGCCCGAGCCGTAATTGACCACGCCGTCCTCGACGTGCGCCTTCACGTAGAGGATGTTGTAGTTTTGTCCCCGCTCCATGTGCAGGATCTGGCTCACCCGCCCGTCCAGCCGTCCCTGGTCCAGCCGATAGACGCCGCCGGTGATCTTCTGTTCGATGAAGTGTGCCGTGTCGTCGACGATGATGCCGTACGGGATGTACTGGTGGTAGTCGCGCAGGTTGAAGCTGTTGCTGCTGGCGGTGGCGGTGATGCGCAGGTCACCGGAGTGCAGGTCCGAGAGCTTCACCTTGCCGCTCACCTTGTAACCGTCCAGATCCACCTTGACGTGGTCGATGTCGAGGTCGCGCTGCGTCAGTTCCAGCGAACAGGAGCCCTTGAAGGACTTCGGCGTGAGCCTGGCGTGGAACACCTGGGGATAGTCGAGGTTCATCCTGGTGAAGCGGAACTCGGTTTTCCCTTTGAAGGCGTTCAGGTGCCCCTTGATGCTGGCGTCGAGCTCCAACTGGCCCGAGAGGCTTTTAAAGGGGACGAAGCGGCTGTAGTAGGGCCAGAAATGGCCGACATCGATGGGGCCGGTCTTCACCTTGCCGTGTACCGCCATCGAGGTGAAAGGGACCCCGGCCGCCGGTATGCCCGCCACACCGGAGAGGTGGATGGGGACCTTGCTCCGCCCCGAGGCGAGCTGGCCGTTGAGCTTGAAGTCGCAATCCCTGCCTCGGGTGATCCGGCTCAGGAACAGGTCGGTGTCCGAAAGTTCCGTAACCACCGGCTGCTCGGAGAAGGCGTAGTCGGTGAAATGGATCAGGGCCTTCTTGAGCTCGACGCCGCGGATCCCCGGGGCCTCGCCGCCGCTGGGGGTGAGCAGGTCGGAGATGTTGAACACACCCTGGCGGTCGCGCCACAACCGCAGGGTCGGGCGGTCCAGTTCGATCCGGGAGAGTACGATTTCCCGGCGCAAAAGCGGGAGGATGGCAATTTTGACGGTGAGCCGGTCCGCGGTGGCAAAATCGGTGCTGCCGTCCTTCTCCTTGATGGTGACGCCGGTGAAGGTGAAGGCGGGGGTAAGCCGCATGGTGAAGGCGCCGGTCTGGTACTGCAGGTCCCGCTTAAGCGAGCTCTTCACCTGGGCCAGGATGTCCGCCTTGTAGGTGTCGAGGTCGAGCAGGCGGGGGAGGAGGCTCACTCCGAGGACGACGATGGTCAGTATGGTGGCCAGAAGCGGCAGCAGCCAGGCCCGTATTTTTTTAAACGGCATAGCAGGATCTCGAAGCAGGTCCAGGCGCCGGTGCAGCACACGGCGGGCTGAACCTGCTTATCTTAATCTTAATCTCAGTCTCAACCTGCTTCTCAAGCGTCGGCGGGGAGTTCGATGATGAAGCGGCTCCCCTTGGGGTGGTTCTCCTTGGCACGGATGAAGCCGTGGTGGTCGGAGATGATGGTGTTGACGATGGCAAGGCCCAGGCCGGTGCCGCTCTTCTTCCGGGAGAAGTAGGGCTCGAAGAGCCGGGGGCGGTCCTCCGCGGCGATGCCGTGTCCGGTGTCGGAGACGGTGAAGGTGGCCATCTTGAGCGTGCTGTCGTAGCGGGTGGCCAGCTCGATCTCCCCCTCTCCCTCGATGGCGGCTACCGCGTTGTCCAGGAGGTTGATCACCACGCGCTTGATCTGGTCACGGTCCAGCATGATGGCCGGCATCTGCTCGTCTGCGTTCAACGTGAAGCGGATGTGGCGGTGCGCCTCCACGTACAGGGTGAGCGCCTCCTTGAGGATGTCGTTCAGGTCGTTGGGCTTGGGCACGGAGGCCGGCATGCGGGCGAAGTTGGAGAACTCGTTCACCAGCCCCTTCAACTCGTCCACCGACTTGATGATCATGTTGGTGCACTGGTCGAAGACCTCTTCCTCGCCCTCGAAGCGCGACAGGTAGCGCTTTCTCAGCCGCTGCGCCGAGAGCTGGATCGGCGTGAGCGGGTTCTTGATCTCGTGGGCGATTCTGCGTGCCACCTCGCGCCAGGCCGCCATCCTCTGCGCCTTGATCAGCGAGGTGAGGTCGTCCAGCACCACCACCATACCCATGAAAGCGTCGTTCTCGTCCTTGAGGACGGTGAGGTTGGTGAGCAGGGTGAGTTCGCCGTCCCGCATCGGGATGGTCACCTGGCGCACGATGGCGTCGTGCTTGTCGAGCACCATGTCGCGCAACAGCCCCTTGACGATGTCCAGGTGCTCGGCCTGCAGCACCTCGCGGAAGTTCTTGCCGGTTACCTTGTCGCTGTTGATGAGCAGGAGCTTTTCGGCCGACTTGTTGACCGTGGTGAGCAGCCCCCCCTTGTCCACCGAAATGATGCCGGCGGTGACGTTAGCCAGCACCGCCTCCATGTAGCGGCGCCGCTGCTCCAGTTCCATGTTGCTCTTCTGCAACTCCTCGTTGGTGTGCTGCAGGGCGAGCTGGTTCTCGCGCAGGTCCTCGGTCATCCGGTTGAACGAGGCGATCAGCATGCCGATCTCGTCGCCCCCCCCTTCGCCCAAGTGCACGTCCAGGTTCCCCTCGGCGACCTGGCGGGTCGCCTCGGCCAGTTCCTGGATCGGGATGGTGAGGCTGCGGGCCAGGTAGACGCCGAACCAGACGGCGAGGAAGACGATCACCATGGTGATCAGGAACAGGGTCAGGATGTAGCCGGTGGCGATCGGGTGCTTCATGATCTTCAGCTGGCGGAACTCGTGGTAGGACGCGGAGATCTCGCGCATCTTGGAGACCAGGGAGTAGGGGACGTAGTAGTTGACCACGATGACGCCGACGACGTCGTTGCCGTTGAAATTGCTCCGGATCGGGACGATGCCGCGGATCAGGTCGGCCTTGCCGATGGCGTTGACCCGGGTCAACTGCTGGCCGGCGAGTCCCACGTTGATGTCCTCGGAGGAGGGGTTGGTGAACTCGCCCAGGGGGAGCTTGGGGTTGCCGGCGCGGAACAGTTCCTCGCGCTGCGCGGAGAAGACCTCCACCACGCCCAGGTTGTATTCCTTTTGCTTCTGGCGCACCAGGGCCTTCAACTGGGGCAGGTTCTCCTCGTTGAGGAGCTTTCTCTCCTTGATGGCTTCGCTGATCTGCCCGCCGTAGTAGAGCGCGTTGGTGGCAGATGTCTTGTAGTAGACCTGCGCCACCTCCATCGACTCGTTCAGGGAGGTCTCCACCTGTTTGTTGAACCAGTTCTGGATGCTGTTGGTGATGAAACCGGCGGAGACGAAGAACAGCAGCATGGTCGGCACCAGCGACAGGGTGACGAAGGCGAGTACCAGCTTGGTACGCAGCTTCGCGCCGGGGGTGTTCTTGCGTCGTTCCAGGAAGAGCTTGGTGATGTTCCTGAACACCAGGTAGACCAGGAGGATGATGAGCAGGATGATGACGTTGATGATGGCGAAGATGACGATGTTGCTCCCCATCGGCACCTCGGAAGAGAGGCGCGACAGGTGGAGCTCGAGGTAGGTGAGGAGCACGATCGAGAGCAGCGACACGCAGACGATGATCGCCTCGCGCTTGCGTTTTCTGATCTCTCCGGCGGGCAACTCAGTGCCCTGGATGTGCGGGGGGAGCCCCCCTTTTTCGTCGGACATCGGCATCAGGCCACTCTATACGAACGGATGAGCAGTTTCAAGCACTTCCATGCTGTGTGGCAACGAAAAAAGCAGCCCCCGGAGGAGCTGCTTTGGTTTTTCTCTCAACCTCAACCTCAGTCTTAATCTGCCTCTTAAGCCTCCAGCCAAGCCAGTTCCGGCATGGAGAGGTTGAAGGGGGTGTTGAACGCCTGCGGGGTGAACTCGATCAGGGTGTAGCAATCCGGGCGCTTCAGAAGCTCCATGACCAGCTTGTGGTTCAGGTCGTGGCCGGACTTGGTGGCTTTGACGTGCCCGATCAGGCGGTGACCGGCGAGGGACAGGTCGCCCACGGAGTCGAGGATCTTGTGGCGCACGAACTCGTCCTGGAACCTGAGCCCCTCGGGGTTGATTACGCCCTGGTCGCCGATGACCACCGCGTTGTCCAGCGAACCGCCCAGGGCCAGGCCGTGCGACTTCATCATCTCGACTTCGGCCAGGAAGCCGAAGGTGCGGGCGGCGGCAAACTCGTCGGTGAAGCTGGCCTGGCTGTACTCGAAAGAGCGGAACTGGCTTTTCACCGCCGGGTGGGCGAACTGCATGTCGAAGGAGATCTTGTAGTGGCGCGACGGGATGATGGACGCCTTCTTGTCACCCTCGGTCACGGAAACCGGCTTCTTGATCACCAGGTATTTGCGCGGCTTCTTGGACTCCTTGATGCCGGCCTTGACGATGGCTGCCACGAAGGGGGCCGCGCTGCCGTCCATGATCGGCACTTCCGGGCCGTTGATGTCGACGTGTGCGTTGTCGATGCCGCAGCCGTACAGGGCCGCCATGAGGTGCTCGATGGTGGAGACGCTTGCATCGCCGCGGCCGATGGTGGTGGAGAGCCTGGTGTTGACCACGTTTTGTGCGTGCGCTTCGATAGAAACAGCCGGGGTGAGGTCAACCCTGTGGAAGACGACGCCGGTGCCGGGCTCTGCCGGACGCAGCGTAATGGTGATCGTCTTGCCGGTGTGCAGGCCGATGCCGCTGAAGGTTACCTTGTTGCCCAAAGTCTGTTGGAATATCATCTGCTTGCTCCTGATAATCAGTATGCTTACTATCAAGCAAATAATGCGCCAACGGCGGCCGCATACTTCTCATTGGAAAAAAGCGTGCTGCTTCGGGTGTGTAGACGGTATCGTCTGCTGGAAAGGGGCTGGGCGGGGGTGTGGCAAATTTACCGCTGTGGTGCCAGTGCAACGGGGGGTGTGGCTTTTTTGCTACAGTCTGCCGGAGCGGAGGATGGCCACCATCCACCAGACGCCGACGATGCCGGCGCAGCTGAAGCCGAAAAAGGCGAAGGCGGGGAATCCCCAGAGCATGGGGCCGCGGTTGCCCTGCATGGCGATGGAGGAGCCGATCAGGAGCGCGGCGATGATCAGGGAGAGGCAGAGCCTGTTGGCGGAGCGATCCAGTTCCTTTGAGAAGCGGTCCAGGCCGCGGTGCTCCAGGTCGATGCGGAACTTGTTGCGGTTGATCTTGTTGAGGATTTCCCTGATGTCGCGCGGCAGGTTGCGCGCCAGGGTAAGGTAGCCCTCGAGTCCTTGCTCCGCCTCGCGGAACAGGCGTCCCGGGGAGTGCTGCTGGCGGAACTCGCGCTCCAGGAAGGGGCGCAGGTGCCCGACCATGTCGAAGTCGGGGTCGAGCTTTCTCCCCATCCCCTCCACCACCACCAGCACCTTCACCAGCATGGTCAGGTCGGGGTGCACCTTGATGCGGTGGGTGGAGATCAGGTCGATGAACTCCAGGAGCATGCGCCCCACCTCGATCTCCTTGAGCGGGATCTCCAGGTAGCTGTCCATGAACTCGGCCAGCGCCTTCTTCAGGGCCTGCATGTTCACCGTTTCGCCCGCGTCGCCCGCTTCCACGATGATGTGGGCGAGCCCCTCCACGTCGCGGTTGATCACCGCCACCAGGACGTCGGTCAGGTAGCGTTTCACCGCAGGATCGAGCCTTCCCACCATGCCGAAGTCGAGCAGGCAGATGACGTTGTCCTTGAAGATCAGCACGTTGCCCGGGTGGGGGTCCCCGTGGAAGAAGCCGTGCTCCAGCACCATCTTTAAAAAGGCGCGGGCGCCGCGCCGGGCGATCTCGCGCCGGTCCAGCCCGGCCGCCTCGATGGCGCAGATGTCGCTGACCTTGATTCCCTCCACGTACTCGGTGGTGAGCACCCCCTTCGCCGTCGCCTCCCAGTAGACCCGCGGGAAGTAGAGGTTGGGGTCCCCCTTGAAGTTGTCCCGGATCTTCTCGATGGCGTGCCCCTCGCGGGTCAGGTCCATCTCGCGCCTGATGGTGTAGGAGAATTCGCGCACCACCCCGACCGGGTCGTAGATGTCGCTTCTGGCCATGTGGCGCTCCAAAAGGAGCGCCACCCCCATGAGGATGTCGATATCGGTCTCCACCGCCTCCACCACGCCGGGGCGGCGCACCTTGACTACCACGTCCTCGCCGGTGATGAGGCGGGCGCGGTGCACCTGCGCGATGGATGCCCCCGCGATCGCCTCCGGTTCGACGTACAGGAAGCGCTGCCCCAGGGGCACCCCCAACTCGTGCTCGATCTGTGCCTTGATCTCCTCGAAGGGAAGGCAGGGGATCTTGTCCTGCAGGTGGGCCAGTTCCTGGACGAAGGAGGCGGGGATGATGTCGGCGCGGGTGGAGAGGAGCTGCCCCAGCTTGATGAAGGTGGTGCCCAACTCCTCCAGGGCGAGGCGCAGGCGCTCCGGCGGCGTCAGGTGCTCGGCCTTGGCGCTCCTGGGGCGGAAGACCCGGCGCGAGAAATCGACCACCTGCCCGAAGTTCAGGTACTCCAGCAGGTGCCCGAGCCCGTACCCCCCCAGCACCGTGATGATCTGGCGGTAGCGCCGGATGCTCCTGACGTTGCGGTTTATGTTTACTATCCTAAGCACTCATCCTCCGGCTGGGAGGTGACGCTTTCGGCGGCAAGCGCCTCCAGAGCCCTCACGCGCCGTTCCAGCCTGTCGTAGTCGTCGCGCGACACCATGCCCATCCGATCGAAGGCCTTCTTCACCTCGGCCTCGGCCACTTCGGCGGTCTTTTGCTGCCCGGTGCGCGCCATCTCCTGGATCCGGTCCAGAAAGGCACGCCCTTCCTCCTCGCTGATCTTGTAGCGGGACTTCATTTCCTGGATCAGCTCCTCACCTTTTTTCTGGGTAAGCGCGGCCGCACCGAGCGCCGTGAGCACAGCCTTCTCGAACAGTTCGAACATGGTATCCCTCCTCCTTCAAACGGTAGTGGCACGCCTCCATTATAGGCGCTATTTAATGATACTGGCGAGGCGTCCGTTGTCAAACTCGCACCTCCTTGACATCACTATGTTTCTCACCGATAATCGCATACTTCTTCCCATTAAAAGGTTGCGCCATGCAGAAAAAGAAGATGGTGACCATCAAGAACGTGGCCCAGATCCTCCTGCAGCGGGGACTGATCGACCAGAGGCAGTTCGACGAACTGCTGGCTAAGGGGGAGGCGCAGGCCCACCGGCTGGCGGGCGCCCAGCAGGCGGGGTATGGCCGGCGGCTGCAGCAGACCCCGGAAAAGCCGTCCCCCGCCGAGATCATCGCCTCCCTCAACCTGGAAATCGCCGGTTCCGGCGGCAAGCTCCTCACCGAAGACGCCATCACCGAGGTGCTCGCCGCCGCGGTGGGGCTGCCCTACCTGAAGATCAACCCGATGAAGCTCGACCTCGACCTGGTCACCGCCCACATCTCCCGTCCCTTTGCGCTGAGGCACCTGATCGTCCCGGTGGGGTACGAAGACGGGGTGGTTACGCTCGCCGTCGCCGATCCCTTCAACGACGAGGTGATCGAAGAACTGAAGGCCGTGAAGAGGATGGAGTTTCAGCGGGTGCTGGCCTCGCGCAACGACATCCTCAAGATCCTGAGGGAGTTCTTCGGGTTCCGCGCCTCGGTGCAGGCCGCCGAGAGCGAGGTGGCCACCGCGGTGGACCTGGGCAACCTGGAGCAATTCGTGCGCCTGAAAAGCGGGCACGAGATCGAGGGGACCGACCGCAATATCATTTCGGCCGTGGACTTCCTGCTGCAGTACGCCTTCGACCAGCGGGCCAGCGACATCCACATCGAGCCCAAGCGGGAGAAAACGCTGGTGCGGCTGCGGGTGGACGGGGTGCTGCACAACGTGCACGTGGTCCCCAAACAGCTGCATCCCCCCATCGTCTCCCGCATCAAGATGCTCTCCCGCATGGACCTGGCCGAGAAGCGGCGTCCCCAGGACGGCAGGATCAAGACCAGCCACGACGGGCGCGAGGTCGAGTTGCGCGTCTCCACCCTGCCGGTCGCCTTCGGGGAGAAGGTGGTGATCAGGATCTTCGATCCCGACGTCCTGATGCAGGAGCTGGACAGCATCGGCTTTTACCCGCGCGAGTACCAGCTCTACAGTTCCTTCCTGCGCCGCCCCAACGGCATCATCCTGGTCACCGGCCCCACCGGCAGCGGCAAGACCACCACGCTCTATTCGTCCCTTCGGACCCTTTCCTCGCCGGAGGTAAACATCGTCACCGTCGAGGACCCCATCGAGATGGTGATGGAGGAGTTCAACCAGGTGGGGGTGCAAAGCGGCATCGGGGTCACCTTCGACAAGGTGCTGAGAAATGTGCTGCGGCAGGATCCGGACATCATCATGGTGGGCGAGATCCGCGACAAGGAGACCGCCGAGAACGCGGTGCAGGCCGCCCTCACCGGTCACCTGGTGCTTTCCACGCTGCACACCAACGACGCCCCATCCTCGGTGACCCGGTTGATCGACCTGGGAGTGCCCTCGTTCCTGATCTCCTCGACCGTGATCGGCATCATCGCCCAGAGGCTGTTGCGCAGGATCTGCCCCAACTGCAAGCGGGAGAGCCAGTTGAGCGCGGAGGAGTTGGAGTACCTGGGGCTGAAGCGGTCGGCGCGGGTCTGGGCCGGGGAGGGGTGTGCCGAGTGCCGCGGCACCGGCTACAAGGGGAGGACCGGGATCTTCGAGGTCTTGGACGTGAACGAGGCCATCAAGGCCGTCATAGGCGAGCGGGTCGACCTGGCCGAGCTGCAGTCTGTCGCCCGCAAAGATGGCCTGGTGACGCTCAGGGAGCAGGCTGTGCGCAAGATGCTGGAGGGGATAACCACCTACGAAGAAGTCATTGCGGTGACAGGCTGAGCCAGGCGGACCAGTCGGACGCGTCCTGAAGGGGACTGGCTCCGCCAGGTGCCGGTCCCCCTCAACGCCCGCCGGACGCTTGGCGCCAAGGGAGGAACCATGGAAAACAATGCCACCGACGCCACCACCCAAACCGCCATCTTTGCCGGGGGGTGCTTCTGGTGCATGGAGCCGGTCTTCGACAAGATGCCGGGGGTGCTCTCGGTGCTCCCCGGCTATACCGGCGGCACCACGCCCAACCCGAGCTACCGCGAGGTCTGCGAAGGGGAGACCGGGCACGTCGAGGCGGTACAGATCGTCTTCGACCCGGCGCGGGTGAGCTACCGAGAACTGCTGCAGGTGTTCTGGCGCAACATCGACCCCACCACCAAGAACCGCCAGTTTTGCGACTACGGCAGCCAGTACCAGACCGCCGTCTTCTACCTGGATGAGCAACAGAAAAGGGAAGCGGAAGAGAGCAGGGAGGAAGCGGAGCGCAGCAACCAGCTCGGCGCCGCCGTGGTCACCCAGATACTGCCGGCGTCGCAATTCTACCCGGCCGAGGAGTACCACCGGCAGTACTACAAGAAGGAGCCCTACCACTACCAGCGCTACCACGATGGCTGTGGCCGCAACTGGCGCTTGAAGGAACTGTGGGGGCGGGAACCGGAGTAGCCGGCACCTGCGCCGGTCAGGGCTTGGAGAGCACCCGCTCCAAGGCCTGTTGCAGCTCGTCGCAGCGGTAAGGCTTGACCACCGCGGCGCAGAAGCCGTAGTCGCCATGCTCCGCCATGACCGGGTCGTTGGAATAGCCGCTCGATACGATGAGCCGGGCGGTCGGGTCGAGCGCCAGGATCAGCTGCGCCGCCTCCTTCCCCCCCATCCCGGCCGGAATGGTCAGGTCCATGATGGCCACCGCGAAAGGTTTCCCGGCCTGGGCGGCCTCCCGGTACAGCCGCACTGCCTCTTCCCCGTCGGCGCAGGTCACCACCTGGTAGCCCAGATACTGCAGCATGTCCCGCGTCAGCGTCCTGATTGCCTCCTCATCGTCCATCACCAGTACCGTCCCTTCCCCCGGCTTCCCCGGACGTTCCGGTTGCGGCGCCTCCTCTTCGAGTACGGCTTCCCCCGCGGAGGGGAGGTAGAAGGTGAGGGTGGTCCCTGCGCCGGGGGTGGACGTCACCTCGACTCTCCCGCCATGTTTGATGACGATGGAATGCACCGAGGCGAGCCCCAGACCGCTCCCGCCGGGCTTGGTGCTGTAGTAGGGATCGAAGACGAGCTTCTGGTCCTCGTAGGGGATGCCGCACCCCTGGTCGATGAAGGATATCTTGACGTAGTCCCCGGGAGGAAGCCCGAGTTCGTTACTGGCAGGCAGCGGTGCGTTCTGCGCGGTTACCGTCAGCACCCCTCCCCCCGGCATCGCCTGGCAGGCGTTGATGATGACGTTGCTGAAGGCCTGGTTCATCTGCCCCTCGTCCGCCTCGATGGCATGCAGCCCGTCCTGCAGTTCCAGCCGGGTCTGCACCTTGGTGCCGTGCAGGGCGAGGGAGAGCGATTCCTGCAAGAGCCTCCCCAGCGGGACCACCTTCTTGATGGGCTGTCCTCCCTTGGAGAAGGTCAGCAGTTGATGCGCCAGTTCGGCGGCGCGCTGCGACGCCTTCTCCGCGTTTTTCACCGGGGCTTGCGCGGGGTGGTCGGGGTCGAGCAGCAGCTCGGCAAAGGAGAGGTTGCCCAGGATGCCGGTGAGGATGTTGTTGAAGTCGTGGGCGATGCCGCCAGCGAGGACGCCGAGGGATTCCAGCTTCTGGGCCTTCAGCAGTTCCCTTTGCATCGCTTCCCACTTGGTGATGTCGGTCAGGGTGAAGAGTATGCGGTGGTGGACCAGGCGGGTGTTCAGGATGATGTGCTTTGAGGAGCCGTCGACGCAGGAGATCTTCGCCTCCTGCGGGGTGACCGGGACGCCGCTCTCCAGCGTCTTGCCGAGCTCTTCGCGCCATAGCGCCAGGATCTGGTCGCGGTAGGCGGGATCGGGGAGGGCGCGCTCCATCAGCTGTTCCAGGGTCGGCTGGTCGTCGGACAGGTAGCCCAGCCAGTCGCTGACGTAGCTGTTGAGGTACTGGATCCTGCCGCTCTCGTCGGCCCAGCCCACCCCTGCCGGCATCTCCTCCATGAGGACCTTGAGTATCTCCTCGTTTTGCTGCAGGGCTTCCTCAATCTCGTGGCGCGCCGTGATGTCCCGCACCATGACGATGATGCGGTCGTTGCCGCCGATTTCGGCCCGGCGCAGGTTGATCTCGGACCAAAACCGCGAGCCGTCCTTCTTCTTGCTGCGCCACCTCACCGTCATCGGGGGACCCGCCGCCGCCTGCTGCAAAAGATGCCGCGCGTCCGCCTCCGTGTAAGGCGGTTCTCCCAGGCTCAACTCCTCCACGGTGAGGGCGCGGGCTTCCTCCGCGGTATACCCGTACATCTCGCACATGGTGCGGTTCACGTCCACCAGTTCGCCGGTGACCGCATCATGGATGAAGAGGGCGTCGTTGACGTTGTGGTAGATGGCCTGGAAGCGGGCCTCGCTTTGCTCCAGCCGGTCTACCGACTCCGCCAGGCGACCGGCAAAGCGTGAGATCAGCTGGTAGAGCAGCGCCGAGGTCACCATGATGAACATGAGCCCCTTGTAGACCTCAATCTGCTCGGCGATGTGGCGGTCGGAGACCAGCCAGACCAGTGCGTAGCCCGAGAGATAGATCCAGGCACTGCCAAACAGGGCGTAGACCCCGACGATCTTGTTGATCTCGCGTCTTTGATTGCGCTTCGATGCTGCCCGCATGCGTGCTCCCGCCCTTCAGGGCGTCTGGCTGCGGTGGCCGATGTGGTTGCTGCCGTTACGATTTTTAGGGCGGCGCATGGCCGCCCCCTTACTTCGCTTCAGCCATCGATACGACGACGATCCCCGATTCGGTGACCCGGTATCCTTTGGCCCGGTCTTCATCGTGGTTGTAGCCGATCTGGGTGCCGTCCGGGATGACGACGTTCTTGTCGATGATGGCCCGCTTGATCTTCACGTGGCGCCCGACGGCGACGTTTTCGAAGAGGATGGAATCGTCCACCTCGCTGTAGCTGTTCACCTTGCAGCGCGGCCCCAGGATGGTGCGGCGCACCGTGGCCCCGCTGGTGATGCAGCCGGCGCAGACGTAGGAGTCGATGTTCATGCCGCGGCGACCTTCCTCATCGAACACGGTCTTGGCCGGCGGCAGGTTGCCCTGGTTGGTCAGAATGGGCCACTTGTAGTTGTACAAGTTCAACTGCGGGGAGACGTGGATCAGGTCCATGTTGGCCTCGTAGTAGCTCTCGATGGTCCCCACGTCCTTCCAATAGCCTTTCTCCTCCGTCTTCATGCCGGGGATAATGTTGTCGTTGAAGTTGTAGGCGAACACCTTGTCTTTCTTCTCCAGCATCATCGGGATGACGTGCTTGCCGAAGTCGAGGTCCTCGTACATCTTCTTCCCCTCCTGCAGCACCTCGATCAGTTTCTTGGTGGAGAAGATGTAGTTCCCCATGGAAGCGAAGCAGGTGTCACGGCCGGGGATGCTTTCCGGGTTTTTCGGTTTTTCGGTGAAGGCGGTGATCTTGTAGTCGTCGTCAACCGAGAAGACCCCGAAGCGGCTCGCTTCCTGGACCGGCACCTCCAGCGCCGCAACGGTCAGGTCGGCGCGGTTTCTGCGGTGGTAGTCGATCATCTGGCTCACGTCCATCTTGTAGATGTGGTCGCCGCCGAAGATGGCGACGTAGTCCGCGTCCGAAGACTCCACGAAGCGCAGGTACTGCAGGATGGCGTCGGCTGTCCCCTTGAACCAATCCTCGTTCTCCGAACTGGTCTCCGGCGAGATGGCGACGAAGAACTCGCCCAGGCCGGTCCATTTGCCCCACGACTCCCTGATGTGCTTGTTGAGGGAGTAGGCGCGGTACTGGGTCAGGATGTAGACCTTCTTGATCCCGGAGTTGAACAGGTTGCTCAAAACGAAATCGATGATCTTGTACTTGCCGCCGAACATGACGCTCGGCTTGGCCCTTCTGATGGTGAGGGGGCTCAGGCGCTCCCCCTTGCCGCCGGCCAGCACCATGGCGATGGTGTTGCCGGCATTACTCATGGCATACATACAGTCTTAGTCCTCCGGGATCACGGTCGGGTCCTGCCCGGCCGGTGTCAGGGCTTGCCGTGTTTGGGCGCCTCTCCTATTTTAAATATCACTTCGAGGTCGATGACCTCTCCCTTTCTCTCCAGCTTCAGCGTGGACTTGTCCCCCACGTGCTTCTGTTTCACGCCGTAGATGAGGTCGAGGCTGTCCTTCAGCGGCTCGTTGTCCAGGGCCAGCAGCAGGTCTCCCTTCTGCACCCCGGCCCGGGCGGCGTTGGAGTCCGGGACCACCGTGTTGACCACCAGGCCGCGCCCTTTCGGGTCCGGCTCGAACATGACGCCGAGCAGCACGCTCGGTTTGGGGAGCCCCTCGTAGGCGTAGCTCACCAGGAAGTCGAAGGATACCATCGGGAAATCGGGAAGCGTCACGTCCATGGTCACCGGCTTGTCGGCGCGCTGTACCGCTAGCTCCCGGCCGCCGATGGTGGCGTAGGAGGTGGGGAGGCGGCGGAAGACGCGGCGCGGGATGCCGAAGCCGTAGCCGATATGGTTGCCGCCGGCCACCACCAGCAGGTGGCGCTCTTTCCCCTCGGGGCTGGTGAGGTAGCGCACCGCCGATTCCGCCATGGTCTCGTCCCACAACGTCTGCGCCCGGATGAAACCGTCGATGGCCATCTTGCCGTGGCTGTTGTGGCCGGAGAAGATGCTTTCCGTCTGAGCGCGTTGGTACGGGTCGGCGAGGTCCATCTGCGGCAGCTGGGCCTTCTGCTCAGGTGTGAGTTCCTCCAGGGGGGTGCTGCGCACCGCCTGCACCAGGTCCTTCTCCGCATTGAGCGCGACGATCGGGATGCGCTTCTCCTTGGCATAGAGGAGCAGGTCGCGGTAGTAGGCGAAGTCCATCTTCCAGTTGTCGTACCATCGCGAAGCCTTCAGGAAGGCCTTCTCGTCGAGTTCGCCCGCCACCCAGCGGTCCAGGATCGGCTGCTGCGACTTGACGAACATTTCCATCCCCAGCGCGACCTTGCCGGGGTAGCGCTGCTCCAGCGCCTTCAGGGTGTCCAGTTCCAGGCGGTGCGCGGCGGGGTTGTCATGGGTTTCGCCGACGTACACTACGCGGGCGTCCGTCACCACGTCGAACATCTGCTGCGGCGTCACCTGGGTGCCGGTGGGGAGGTGCAGGACCTCGCCGATCTCCGGAGTCTTCTGCTGGGGGTACGGGTTTTCCGGGTTGCCAAGCACCTGCCTGCCGGCCCGGGTCGTCGAGCAAGCGGTCATGGTGAGCAGGGACAGCACAGCGGCATACTGTGCGAGGCGAGCGATGGATAGCATTCTTTCTCCTGAAAATATGATGTTCCCACGGGGGATATGGTCATGTCGGTCACGGCTCCCGGGACTGGCTCCGAAGGTGCATGTCCCCTTTGCTGGCTCGGCTCCGCAGGGGGTTCTTCTTTTGCGCGATGGGGGGCTTTCGCTGGTCAAAGAAGGATACCTACTCTAATGAATTTGTCCAGTCGCCGCCTCTCGTTAAGACTTCTTTGCCGGAAAGCGCACGCGAGGGCACTTCTGTTGCCGGATCAGCTTGGCCGGTGTGTTGAGAATGTAGCACAACACCTCATGAAGATAAACTGAAAGTTTTATGATTCTCTAATAAAAGTCTCGAGCCAACCCTCATCTTATCGCGGAACTGAACCAGCCGGCGAGGCATTAAGTCATAGCCATGGTTTGGGGCGCTAAACGTATGTTTGACGGCCTTTTTTATGTTGACAATATCACTGTCTCGCAAATAGAATCGCTAATTTAATACATATCGGAGGTTGTGCAATGGGACAGCTTTTTAAAGTGGCGGTGCTGCCGGGTGACGGCATCGGTCCGGAGGTTATGGCCGAAGCACTGAAAGTGCTGGATGCAGTTGAGAAACGTTACGACGTGAAATTCGAGCGAACCCACGCCAATGTAGGCGGTGCGGGCATCGATCTGGAAGGGCGTGCTCTTCCCGAGACTACGGTAAATATATGCAAGGCTGCCGACGCCATCCTGTTCGGTTCCGTGGGCGGTCCCAAGTGGGAAACCCTCCCCCCGGACGAGCAGCCCGAGCGCGGCGCCCTGTTGCCGCTGAGAAAAATCTTCGGCCTCTACGCCAACCTCCGTCCCGCCATCATCTTCCCGTCGCTGACCAGCGCCTCCTCCCTGAAGGAAGAGGTGATTGCCGGCGGTTTCGACATCCTGGTGATCCGCGAGCTGACCGGCGGCATCTACTTCTCCCAGCCCAAGGGAATCGACGGTGCCGGCCGTGACCGCGTCGGCGTGGACACCATGCGCTACAGCGTGCCGGAGATCGAGCGCATCGCGCACGTCGCCTTCCAGGCGGCCCAAAAGCGCGGCAAGAAGGTCTGCTCCATCGACAAGGCCAACGTTCTCTCCACCTCCGTGCTCTGGCGCGAGATCGTGATCAACATCGCCAAGGAGTACCCGGATGTCGAGCTGTCCCACATGTATGTGGACAACGCCGCCATGCAGCTGGTAAGGTGGCCCAAGCAGTTTGACGTGATCCTGTGCGAGAACATGTTCGGCGACATCCTCTCCGACGAGGCCGCCATGCTGACCGGCTCGCTGGGGATGCTCCCCTCCGCATCGCTGGCCGAGGGGACCTTCGGCATGTACGAGCCCTCCGGCGGCAGCGCCCCGGACATCGCGGGCCAGGGCATCGCCAACCCGATCGCCCAGATCCTCTCCGCGGGGATGATGCTGCGCTACTCCTTCGGCATGATCGAGGCGGCCGACGCCATCGACAACGCCGTCGCCAAGGTGCTGGATAAGGGCTACCGCACCCGCGACATCTACCAGGAGAAGGCCGGCGAGAAGCTGGTCAACACCAAGGAAATCGGCGACGCCATCATCGCCAACCTGTAGTCAGGTGAACAACTGGTTCCCAAGCTCCAGCTTGGGAACCCAAAGTTCACCCCGACGAAGCTTCGCTTCGCCAAAACCAGAAGCTGGAGCTTTCACCTGATGTGCGTTCCCAAGCAGGAGCTTGTGAACGAGGACGCGCATAGTTCGAGGCGGGAAGCCGCCGGTGAACATAAAAACTTCAAGAAAGGAAGGTCGCCTATGAAAGTCGGTATGGTCGGTTGGCGTGGCATGGTTGGCTCGGTTCTCATGCAGCGCATGCAGGAAGAGAACGATTTCGCAGGTGTTGAGCCGGTATTCTTCACTACTTCGCAGGTGGGGCAGCCCGCACCGCTGAACGCGGGGACGCTGAAGGATGCATCGGACATCAACGAGCTGAAGAAGCTGGACGTAATCATCACCTGCCAGGGGGGCGATTACACCAAGGCGGTCCGCCCGGAACTGAAGAAGGCAGGCTGGAACGGCTACTGGATCGACGCGGCGAGCACCCTGCGCATGGAAGACGACGCGGTCATCATCCTCGACCCGATCAACCGCAACGTCATCGACGCGGCCCTCTCCAGGGGGATCAAGGACTACATCGGCGGCAACTGCACCGTGAGCCTCATGCTCATGGGCCTGGGCGGGCTGTTCAAGGCGGGCGTGGTCGAGTGGCTCTCCTCCATGACCTACCAGGCAGCCTCCGGTGCCGGTGCGCCGAACATGCGCGAGCTCCTGTCCCAGATGGGTGTGCTGCACGGCTCCGTCGCCCAGCAGCTGGCCACCCCGGGTTCGGCGATCCTCGAGATCGACAAGAAGGTCACCGACACCCTGAGAAGCGGCGAAATGCCGACCAAGGAGTTCGGCTTCCCGCTGGCTGGCAGCGTGCTGCCGTGGATCGATCGCGAGGTTGAGGACGGTCAGAGCCGCGAGGAGTGGAAAGGCTACGCCGAGACCAATAAGATCCTCGGTGCCACCAACCCGATCCCGGTGGATGGCATCTGTGTTCGCGTGGGCGCTATGCGCTGCCACAGCCAGGCGATCACCATGAAGCTGACCAAGGATATCCCGATCGCCGAGATCGAGGATATGATCAAGAACGACAACCAGTGGGTCAAGTTCATCCCCAACAACAAGGCCGACTCCCTGGCCGGGCTCACCCCGGCAGCCGTTTCCGGGTCGCTCACCGTCCCGGTCGGCCGCGTGCGCAAGATGAAGATGGGACCGCAGTACCTCTCCGCCTTCACCTGCGGCGATCAGCTGCTGTGGGGCGCCGCCGAGCCGCTGCGCCGCATGCTGCAGATTCTGAAGGAGCGGTAAGGTCAAGGTCAAAGGCGTCGCACACGGATTTTACGGGAACGTACGGATAAAGGCAGATAAGGCAAAAGCATTTTGGGGAAACCCAAAGCTTTAGATCCGTGCTCTTTCCGGTCGCACACGGATTTTACGGGAACGCACGGATAAAGGCAGATAAGGCAAAAGCATTTTGGGGAAACCCATGGCTTTAGATCCGTGCTCTTTCCGTCTTCTCCGTGTTGTTCCGTGTGAGATGCCGTTGACATAGTTTCTGAATTTTATGCAGCGAGAAGCGGAGCGCGTCCCCGGCAGCCAGGGGGCGCGCTCCCGTTTTTGTCTTGAGGAGATGTAAAAGCATGAAGAAGACGTGGAATGTAGCAGTGGTGGGCGCAACCGGCGCAGTCGGGACCCAGATGATCGAGTGCCTCGAGGAACGCAAGTTCCCGGTGGGCAACATCAAGTTCCTCGCCAGCGCGAGGAGCGCCGGGCAGGTGCTGGAGTTCAACGGAAAGCCGGTGACCGTGGAGGAGTTGACGCACGATTCCTTCGAGGGGATCGATATCGCCCTCTTCTCGGCAGGGGGCGCGCGCTCCGAGGAGTTCTGTCCTTCCGCGGCCAAGGCCGGAGCGGTCTGCATCGACAACTCCAGCGCGTGGCGTATGGACAAGGACGTGCCGCTGGTGGTCCCCGAGGTGAACCCGCACGCCATCGCCGACTACCGCAAGAAGGGGATCATTGCCAACCCGAACTGCTCCACCATCCAGATGGTGGTGGCGCTCAAGCCCCTGCACGACTTCGGCACCATCAAGAGGATCGTGGTCTCCACCTACCAGGCGGTCTCCGGCACCGGCAACAAGGCGATCGACGAACTGCGCATCCAGACCGGCGAGCTTCTGAACGGCCGCCCGCCCAAGAACGAGGTCTATCCGCACCGTATCGCGTTCAACTGCCTGCCGCAGATCGATTCCTTCTGCGACAACGGCTACACCAAGGAAGAGATGAAGATGGTGAACGAGACCAGGAAGATCATGGAGGCGGACATCGCCACCACCGCGACCTGCGTCCGTGTTCCCGTCTTCTACGGTCACTCCGAGTCGGTGAACATCGAGACCGAGAAGAAGATCACCGTGGCCAAAGCGCGCGAGCTCCTGGAGGACGCGCCGGGCGTGGAACTGGTGGACAATCCGGCCAACGGCGAGTACCCGATGGCCATGGATGTGGCCGGCGAGGACCTGACCCTGGTCGGTCGTATCCGCGAGGATGCCTCTATCAAGAACGGTCTGAACCTCTGGATCGTGGCCGACAACCTCAGGAAAGGCGCCGCCACCAACGCCGTGCAGATCGCCGAGATCCTGGTGGAGCAGTACCTTAAGTAGTATGCGCAATATCAAGCTGATCATAGAGTACGACGGCACCGCCTACGCCGGGTGGCAGGTACAGCCCAACGGGCTGACCATCCAAGAGGTCATGGAAAAGGCGCTGGCCAAGATGCTCGGGGAGCATGCCACCCTGCACGCCTCCGGCCGCACCGACGCCGGGGTGCATGCCCGCGGCATGGTGGCCTGCTTCAAGACCGAGCGCACCATGCCGCTACGCGCCTTCCGCGAGGGGCTGAACTCGCTGCTCCCCAGCGACATCGCGGTGCGCGAGGCGGCCGAGGTGCCGCTCGACTTCCACGCGCGCTTCAACGCGCAGGCAAAGCACTACCGCTACACCATGCTGCTCGACGACCTCCGCTCGCCGCTGGTGCGCCACACCGCCTGGCGCGTCAAGGGGAAGCTCGACATCGAGGCGATGCGCGCGGCCTGCAAGCTCTTCGTCGGCGAGCACGACTTCGCCGCCTTCCGCGGCGCCAACTGCGCCGCCAAGACCACCGTGCGCCGTATCTACAGCATGGAGCTGGCGCAGGAGGGGCGCCTGCTGCACCTCGACATCAACGGCAGCGGTTTCCTGAAGAACATGGTGCGCATCATCACCGGGACGCTCATCGAAGTGGGGCAGGGCAGGTTGAGCGCGGCAGACGTGGCGCACCTGCTCAAGGGGGGCGACCGGCAGAACGCGGGAATGACAGTGCCGCCGCAAGGGCTCTGTCTCATGCAGGTTTTCTACCCGCCCCAGAGCGGCGAATGATGCATCTTTAATAGAGCGTTAATTCTCTCCGCGGTTTTTTGTCTTGACATGAACGGACGAATCGATTAAATTCTCAATCTTCTGTAAGTTAATGTGCTAATTCCAGATAGCTGTGAGGTTTCAATGAAGACGCAAGTTGCCAAAAAAGAAGAAGTGACCAGGGATTGGTACCTGGTTGATGTGGATAATAAGGTCCTCGGCCGTGTAGCGACCGAGATCGCCAACGTGCTGCGTGGCAAGAACAAGCCGACCTTTACCCCGAGCGTTGACACCGGCGACTTCGTCATCGTCGTGAACGCAGAGAAGATCGCCCTCACCGGCAAGAAGCTTTCCGACAAGACCTACTACAGCCACTCTGCTTTCCCGGGCGGCCTGAAAGAGATCTCTGCCGGCAAGCTCCTCGATAAGAAGCCGGAAGATCTGATCAAGAAAGCCGTGAAAGGCATGCTGCCCAAGAACAAGCTTGCCCGCCACATGATCAAGAAGCTGAAGATCTACAGCGGCAGCGCTCATCCGCATGCGGCTCAGAATCCGAAAGATCTGAACATTTAATTCGTTCATCAGGAGATAGAAAATGGCAGCAAGCTTTTACGCAACCGGGAAAAGGAAGTCTTCCATCGCCAGGGTTTGGATCAAGCCGGGCAATGGTGAGATCATTGTAAATACCAAGACTCTTGACAGCTACTTCGGCCGCGAGACCTCCAAGATGGTGGTCATGCAGCCCCTCGAGCTGACCGAGAATGTCGGCAAGTTCGACATCTTCTGCACCGTCAAGGGCGGTGGCGACTCCGGCCAGGCCGGCGCCATCAAGCACGGCATCACCAAGGCCCTCATCGAGGCCGATGCCGACCTGCGCGGCACCCTGAAAAAGGCCGGGTTCATCACCCGCGACTCGCGCATCAAGGAAAGAAAGAAGTACGGCAAGAAGGCGGCACGCGCCAGCTTCCAGTTCTCCAAGCGTTAATCCGCTGCTGGAGACAATTGCTGTCTCAGTATTGCAAAGGGGGAATCCGTCAGGGTTCCTCCTTTTGCTGTTTCAAAAACCCTAGAAGCAAAACCATTGGCCACGGAGAAAATCTGAGGACATCTGAGAAAACCAAAAACAAAAAGGTTTTGTTTCTCTCAGATTTTCTCTGAAGTTCTCCGTGGCTAATGGTTTTAATGTTTCTGCGTGTCAACTGTATGGGAGCTGTGCTAACATCAGGCTTCCATTTTTTCCGTTGTGAGAAGGGAGGCTTTTCATGATCAAGGTTGCCATCGTCGGAGCCAGCGGCTATACCGGCGTCGAACTTATCCGTATCCTCCATGCCCACCCCGAGGTCGCCGTTACCTGCGTCACTTCCGAGCAGAGCGCCGGGCGGCCGGTGAGCGACGTATTTCCCTCCCTGCGTGGCAGGTGCGACTTGGTGCTTCAGAACCTCGAGCCGGTCGGCATCGCAGAGCAGGTGGACGTGGTCTTCACCGCGCTGCCGCACAAGGCGGCCATGGCGGTGGTGCCGACCTTCCTCAAGATGGGCAAGGACGTGGTCGATCTCTCGGCCGACTACCGGTTGCACGACGCGGACGTCTACGGCAAGTGGTACGAAAAGCACCTGACCCCGGAGCTGCTCCCCCAGGCGGTCTACGGCATTCCCGAACTGCGTCGTGACAAGATCCGGGAGGCGAACCTGATTGCCAACCCCGGCTGCTACCCAACCAGCGTAATCCTCGGCCTGGCCCCGCTGCTGAAGGGTAAGGTGATCGACCCGAAGAGCATCATCGTCGATGCCAAGTCCGGTACTTCCGGCGCCGGGCGCAGCGCCAAGGTGGACAACCTCTACTGCGAGGTGAATGAGGGCTTCAAAGCCTACGGAGTGGGAGGCGTGCATCGTCACATCCCCGAGATCGAGCAGGAACTCGCGCTGCTGGCCGGCACTCCGCTCACCATCTCGTTCACGCCGCACCTGGTCCCGATGGACCGCGGCATCCTTTCCACCATCTACAGCGTCCCGAACGGGAAGGTGAGGGCGTCCGAGCTGATTACCCTGTACGAGACCTTCTACGAGGGCGAACCCTTCGTCAGGGTGCTGCCCGAGGGAGTGCTCCCGTCGACGGCGCACGTCAGAGGCTCCAACTTCTGCGACATCGGTGTCGTGGTCGATGAAAGGACCGGCAGGATCATCGTCGTCTCCGCCATCGACAACCTGGTGAAAGGCGCGTCCGGGCAGGCGGTTCAGAACATGAACCTCATGTGCGGGCTGCCCGAGACACTCGGGCTCGATTTCCTGGGGATCTTCCCGTAAAGTCAAAACCATTAGCCACGGAGAACTTCGGAGAAAACCTGAGGGAAACAAAGACAGAAGCCTTTTGGTTTTGACTTTCCCAGATGTCCTCAGATTTTCTCCGTGGCCAATGGTTTTAGGGTTTTTATGAAACACGCACACCCCAAGCAGTCTCCTTCCCGTTTCCTCCCCATCTCACTTTCCGAAGCAAAGGCTCGCGGCTGGAACGAGCTCGACGTCATCTTTGTCTCCGGCGACGCTTACGTGGACCATCCCTCTTTCGGCGTCCCGCTCCTGGCGCGGCTGCTGGAATCGAAGGGGCTCCGCGTGGGCATCATCCCTCAGCCGGATTGGCGCAGCAAGGAGCCTTTCATGGCTCTCGGGCGCCCGCGTCTTTTCTTTGCGGTAGCCGCCGGTGCCATGGATTCCATGGTGGCGCACTACACGCCGGCCAGGAAACTGCGCCGCGACGACGCCTACACTCCCGGCAACCGCCACGGTGCACGCCCCAACCGCGCCACCATCATCTACACCTCGCGCCTCAAGGAAGCCTACCGCGACGTTCCGGTGGTGATCGGCGGCATCGAGGTGAGCCTCAGACGCTTCGCCCACTATGATTTCTGGGAAGACAAGGTGCGCCGCTCCGCGCTCTTCGACGCCAAGGCGGACCTGCTGGTCTACGGCATGGGTGAGAGTCCGCTGCTGGAACTGGTGCAGAGACTGCAGCAGGGTGAAGCCTTCGCTTCCATCCGCGACATCCGCGGTACGGCATACCCTTCTTCGACCGCGCCTGAGCCCGGCGCCGACCTGGTGGAACTCCCGAGCTACGAGGACGTTTCGACGGACAAGGCCGCCTATGCGCGCTCGTTCCGCCTGCTGTCGGGGGAACAGAATCCCGGTTGTGCCAAGACTGTGGTTCAGCGCCACGCCCAGCGTTACCTGGTCTGCAACCCTCCGGCGTGGCCGCTTGACGAGCAGGCGCTGGACGCGATCTACGCGCTCCCCTTCGTCAAGGCTCCGCACCCGAGCTATAAGGAAACGATCCCGGCCTACGAACAGATACGCAACTCCATCACCACGCACCGCGGTTGTTTCGGCGGCTGCGCCTTCTGCGCCATCACCCATCACCAAGGCAAGACGATCCAGTCGCGCAGTGAGCAAAGTGTGCTTCACGAGTTGGAGCGCCTGGCGGCGTTGCCGTGGTTCCGCGGCAGCGTGAGCGACCTGGGCGGGCCGACCGCAAACATGTTCGGGCTCTCCTGCGGCAACGCGGAGGCGGGCGCCAAGTGTCGCCGCGACAGCTGCCTGTTCCCTAAAATCTGCAAGAACCTGGTCACCGACGATGCTGCCAGTTCCAGGCTCCTCGCCAAGGCGCGCCGGATTTCAGGCGTGAAGAACGTCGCGGTCTCGTCGGGTGTTCGTTACGACCTGATGGAGCGCCAGCCCCGGTACCTGCGCGAATTGGTCTCGCACCACGTGAGCGGCCTCTTGAAGGTGGCACCGGAACATCTGACCGATCGCGTCACCTCGGTGATGCGCAAGCCCGGTCACGACTGTTTCGATCGCTTCCGGGACGCCTTCCAGAAGGAAAGTGCCAAGGCCGGTAAGAGGCAGTACGTCGTCCCGTACTTCATTTCCGGGCACCCCGGCTGCACGCTGTCGGATATGGTGGATCTCGCACTGATGCTGAAGCGCTGGGGCATGCGGGTTGAGCAGGTGCAGGATTTCACTCCCACCCCGGGGACGCTGTCCACCTGCATCTATCACACGGGTGTGGATCCCTTTACCGGGGAGAAGGTTTACGTGGCGAGGACGGATCGGGAAAAGGGGCTGCAAAAGTCGCTGCTTCTTTACCACGTGCCTGAGGAAAGGAAGAACTGCCTGGCGGCATTGAAGGAATGCGGCCGTGAGGATGCCGCGGCCGAATTGTTCGGGCAAAACAACAGGAGGTAGTCATGCATTATCTGCTGCTGTATGAAGTTGCTCCGGATTACCTGGAGCGCAGGGGCGAGTTTCGCGGGGAGCACCTGGCCATGGCCTGGGAGTCCGCGCAGCGCGGCGAGTTGATTCTCGGTGGCGCGCTCACCGATCCGGCTGACGGCGCCGTTCTCCTCTTTAAGGCCGATTCCCACGAAGTCCCGGCGGCCTTTGCCAAGGCAGACCCGTATGTGCTGAACGGGCTGGTGGCCAAGTGGACGGTGCGCGGCTGGCATACCGTGGTCGGCGAGCAGGCCTGCGCACCGGTCCACCTGTAGTATTTTCTTTAGAGAAGTCGCGGCAGGAATGGTCCGGCCGGCTGCGCGGCCAGCGCGGACCTGCTTTCCTGCATCACGCCCGCTGCTTTCATCTGCAGTTCCGCCGCTTCCAGGGCTTCCGCCAGGGCCGATTCCCCCTTGGCCAACACGAAGCTGTTCCCCCTGCGCACGAGATAATCCCTGCCGTCTCCCTTGGTGAGCCAGATGGTTCCGGTGAGACAGCGCAGCGTGAGACCGTGCGGCCCACCTGTCAGACTCAACAGTTCCCCTTTCCCTAGCGAGCATTCCATAGCGTCCTCCCTTTTCTTTAGGTGAGTCAACTATAGCGGTGCCTCATCGATGAGTACAGACACAGGAAAAGTGATTTGTAACCATGACAATTGCTGGAAACTGTCGCTGTAACTGCCGCAAACCGGGGGAACTGTACCCGTGTCTGGTGTAGTGGGGGAGGCGTAGCCGGTAAAGGGCGAAAAAAATGCTGCGGCGGCAAGTTGATGCAAAAATGAGGTTGCATTGAGAATGAAGTGTTGCTATAGTGTCGGACTCTTGCCCGCCACGGCGGCAAGTCGATGGAGTGCTTCAGCCGTATACGCTGCCCTTTGAAAAATAATTCGCACGCTGAAAAAAAGATGTTGACACCGAGACCCTTTTGCTTTAGAACAGGGATTCGCTTCGCAACACTGGGTGCGCAGCGAGATTGGTAGCGGATGGTAGCGAATCAGCTGGCGTAGCTCAATTGGTAGAGCAGCTGACTTGTAATCAGCAGGTTGCGGGTTCGAGTCCCATCGTCAGCTCCAGATTGAAAAGTTAATAGCCTCACTTCTGTCTGGAGGGATTCCCGAGCGGCCAAAGGGAACAGACTGTAAATCTGTCGTCATCGACTTCGGAGGTTCGAATCCTCCTCCCTCCACCATACAAACTTCAGATGAGATGAGCATCTGCTCAAATCAGGAGACCTGACGGTCGCTGGTACTGGTTGAGTGGAGTGCAAATCGAGTCAAAAAACTTCAGAGCAGGGAATTGGCGGGAATAGCTCAGTTGGCTAGAGCATCAGCCTTCCAAGCTGAGGGTCGCGGGTTCGAGTCCCGTTTCCCGCTCCAAAACAGAATACGCCCACATAGCTCAGTAGGTAGAGCACTTCCTTGGTAAGGAAGAGGTCACCGGTTCGAATCCGGTTGTGGGCTCCATCCCCTTCTAGAAAAAGCATTCACATAACAGCTGTAGTAGAAACATCAGGGAGGATTCCTCATGGCTAAAGCTAAATTCGAAAGAACTAAACCGCATGTGAACATAGGGACCATCGGTCACGTCGACCACGGCAAGACCACCCTGACCGCAGCTATCACCAAGGTGCTCGCCGGCAAAGGCCAGGCCGAGTTCAAGGCGTTCGACCAGATCGACAACGCACCGGAAGAGCGTGAGCGTGGTATCACCATCGCTACCGCACACGTCGAGTACGAGACCGACAAGCGTCACTACGCACACGTCGACTGCCCGGGCCACGCCGACTACGTAAAGAACATGATCACCGGTGCAGCGCAGATGGACGGCGCGATCCTGGTTGTTTCCGCAGCTGACGGCCCGATGCCGCAGACCCGTGAGCACATCCTGCTCGCGCGTCAGGTCGGCGTCCCCTACATCGTCGTGTTCCTGAACAAGGCCGACATGGTGGACGACGAGGAGCTCCTCGAGCTGGTCGAGCTGGAAGTGCGCGAACTGCTCTCCTCCTACGACTTCCCGGGCGACGATATCCCGATCATCAAGGGTTCCGCTCTGAAAGGCCTCGAGGGCGATGCAGGCGAGCTGGGCGAGCAGGCCATCATGAAGCTGATGGACGCCGTCGACGCCTACATCCCGGAGCCGCAGCGTGCTATCGACAAGCCGTTCCTGATGCCGGTCGAGGACGTGTTCTCCATCTCCGGTCGTGGTACCGTTGCCACCGGTCGTGTTGAGCGCGGCATCA
Organism: Geomonas anaerohicana; assembly: GCF_016458305.1. Taxonomy (GTDB): domain Bacteria; phylum Desulfobacterota; class Desulfuromonadia; order Geobacterales; family Geobacteraceae; genus Geomonas; species Geomonas anaerohicana. Next base: position 122,060 of record NZ_JAEMHL010000010.1, read on the forward strand.
TCAAGGTCGGCGAAGAGGTCGAGGTTGTCGGCATCAAGGCCACCACCAAGACCACCGTTACCGGCGTCGAGATGTTCCGTAAGCTCCTCGACGAGGGGCGTGCAGGCGACAACATCGGCGCACTGCTCCGCGGCGTGAAGCGTGAAGAGATCGAGCGTGGCCAGGTTCTCGCCAAGCCGGGCTCCATCACCCCGCACACCAAGTTCAAAGCCGAAGCCTACATCCTGTCCAAGGAAGAGGGCGGCCGTCACACCCCGTTCTTCAACGGCTACCGTCCGCAGTTCTACTTCAGGACCACCGACGTTACCGGCGTGGTTGACCTCGAAGCCGGTGTCGAGATGGTTATGCCGGGCGACAACGTCTCGGTAACCGTCAACCTGATCACCCCGATCGCAATGGACGAAGGCCTGCGTTTCGCTATCCGCGAAGGCGGCCGTACCGTCGGTGCAGGCGTCGTCGCCTCCATCATCGAGTAGGACCTGACGGGTTCTTTGAGTTCCGGAAGTATCGGGACAAGAAAATAGTTTGAAAAGGACGAAAGAAAATGCCTAGAGACATCATCACCCTTGGCTGCACCGAGTGCAAACAGCGTAACTATACCACCACGAAGAACAAGAAGAATACGCCTCAGAAGCTGGAGTTCAACAAGTACTGCCGCTTCTGCCAGAAGCACACGCCGCACAAGGAAACCAAATAATTTGACTTGGGGTTCCCTGAACTGTCAGGGAACCCCCGCCGCAGGCCAGTAGCTCTAACGGCTAGAGCACCGGTCTCCAAAACCGGGTGTTGGGGGTTCGAATCCCTCCTGGCCTGCCATTTTTTTTATCTTCACGAAGTGAGGAGTGACAAGTGCTCGCGAAAGCCAAGACTTTTTTTGAGGATGTACAGGCGGAGCTCGCCAAGGTAACTTGGCCGACCCGTAAAGAGACCTTCTCTACTGCTCAGGTAGTTGTCGTCATCATCGTGATCATCTCACTTTACCTTGGCGTCTGCGACGTGGTCCTTACTAAGCTTATCAAGTCGATTCTCCGCTAGAGGACTCATCAAATGGCACACAAATGGTACGGCGTACATACCTACTCCGGCTTCGAGAACAAGGTGCGACTCTCTCTGGCAGAGCGCATCAAGAATCTCGAGATGGAGGAGTTCTTCGGCGAGATCCTGATCCCGTGCGAAACCGTCGTCGAACTTAAGAAGGGGGAGAAGAAGACTTCTTCCAGGAAGTTCTTCCCCGGATACATCCTGGTGAACATGGAACTGAACGACGACACCTGGCACGTGGTCAAAGAGACCGCGAAGGTTACCGGGTTCGTCGGTGGCAATAATCCCTTCCCGATCCCGGACGACGAAGTCAACAAGATCACCAAGAGGATGGAAGAGGGTGCTGAAAAGCCCCGTCCCAAGGTTCTCTTCGAAGTGGGCGAGACGGTCAGGGTCATCGACGGTCCTTTCCTCAACTTCTCGGGTGTGGTCGAGGACGTCAAGCCGGACAAGGGGAAACTCAAGGTCATGGTAAGCATCTTCGGGCGCGCGACTCCGGTCGAGCTCGAGTTTATGCAGGTAGAAAAGCAGTAGGGGCGACCCTCTGTTATTGATAGAAGCTTCCGGCAGTTCGAAGGAATGAAAAAGGAGTAGGAAAATGGCGAAAAAGATCACCGGTTACATAAAGCTGCAGGTACCCGCAGGGAAGGCAAACCCGTCTCCCCCGATCGGTCCCGCACTCGGTCAGCACGGCGTCAACATCATGGAATTCTGCAAGGCCTTCAATGCGAAGACCCAGGCAGACGAAGGGACCATCACTCCGGTCGTCATCACTGTCTACGCCGACAGGTCCTTCACCTTCATCACCAAGACTCCGCCGGCTCCGGTTCTCATCAAGAAAGCTCTCGGCCTCCAGAGCGGTTCCGCTACCCCCAACAAGACCAAGGTGGGCAAGCTGACCAAGGAGCAGGTACGCGAGATCGCTACCAAGAAGATGCCCGACCTCAATGCCGCGAGCCTTGAGGCTGCCATGAAGACCATCGAAGGTACCGCGCGCAGCATGGGCGTTGAAATAGCTTAAGTTAAAGAGAGGGTTATCAGAAATGTCTATGACAAAAAAGCTTAAAGAGGCTCGCGCCAAGGTCGACAGGACCAAAACCTATCCCCTGACCGACGGCCTTGAGCTCGTGAAGAGCGCGGCTTATGCGAAGTTCGACGAGACCGTCGACCTGGTGGTGAAGCTGGGCGTTGACCCGCGTCACGCCGACCAGATGGTCCGCGGCGCCGTGGTGCTCCCCAACGGTCTCGGCAAGGACGTGCGCGTCCTGGTCTTCGCCAAGGGTGAGAAGGAGAAGGAGGCCCGTGAGGCCGGTGCCGATTACGTCGGTGCCGACGACCTGGTCGCCAAGATTCAGGAAGGCTGGTTCGAGTTCGACACCGCCATCGCTACCCCGGACATGATGGGTGTGGTCGGTAAGATCGGTAAGCTCCTCGGACCCCGCGGCCTGATGCCGAACCCGAAGGTCGGCACCGTGACCTTCGACCTGGCCCGCGCCATCAAGGAGTCCAAGTCCGGTAAGGTCGAGTTCCGCGTTGAGAAGGCTGGTATCATCCATGCCCCGGTGGGCAAGGTCTCCTTCACCGCCGAGACCCTGAGGCAGAACGTGGTTGCCCTGGTGGAAGCACTCCAGAAGGCAAAGCCGGCTGCTGCAAAAGGGACCTACATGAAGAAGGTTGCCGTGTCCTCCACCATGGGCCCGGGCGTCACCATCGATCTCGCTGACATCAGCGCGATCTTGAAATAAAGAGCAGTACTAGCTGTAAAGCCAAAGTCAAAGACAGTGGGTGTGCCAGTTGTATCGTCGGCGCTTAAACGCTTCCGGGCGGCCAACCGAGACTTGCAGATGTTGCGCGAAAATGCACGTTCCGCAACTTCCTGACTTTGGCGGGGTTCCGTACCCGTATACCAAAAGAAAGGAGGAAGGCGCTTGAATAAGGAAAACAAGCAAGAACTTGTTGCCGAAATGCACGACAAGCTCCTCAAGGCGCAGGCGGTATTCCTCGCGGATTTCCGCGGGATGAACGTCGGCCAGGCCACCGAGCTCAGAAACGAGCTTAGGAAAGCCAACGCGGAGTACAAGGTCGTCAAGAACACCCTGCTCGAGATCGCTTCCAAGGGGACCGACAAGGAAGGTCTGTCGCAGTACTACGCAGGCCCCACCGCTATCGCCCTTTGCTACGACGATCCCGTCGCGGCGGCCAAGGTGCTGTCCCGCTTCAACAAGGAAAACACTAACCCGTTTACCTTGAAAGCTGGCGTGCTCACCGGCAAGACCATCAACGTGGCTGAGATCCAGGCTCTGGCAGACCTGCCGAGCCGCGAAGTGCTTATTGCCAAGATGCTGGGCAGCATGCAGGCACCGGCAAGCAACTTCGTACGCGTTCTCGCGGCTGTTCCGGGCGGTTTCGTACGCGCGCTCGAGCAGATCAGGATCCAGAAGGCTGCCTAGTCGCAGTCACCGACAATTTTCGCTTTAAACATCTAACAATATTCTCTGGAGGAGAAAGAAATGGCTATCACCAAAGAAGAAGTAATCAGCTTCATTGAGAACATGTCCGTCCTCGAACTTGCCGGCCTCGTGAAAGAGCTCGAAGAAAAGTTCGGCGTATCCGCAGCCGCTCCGGTTGCTGTTGCTGCTGCTGGCGCTCCGGCTGCCGCTGCTGAAGCTGCTGAAGAGAAGACCGAGTTCGACGTCATCCTGAAGTCCGCTGGCGCCAACAAGATCGGCGTCATCAAGGTCGTTCGCGGCCTGACCTCCCTGGGCCTCAAAGAAGCCAAGGACCTGGTCGACGGCGCTCCGCAGCCGGTCAAGACTGGCATCTCCAAAGAAGAAGCTGCCGACGCACAGAAGCAGCTGGTCGAGGCTGGCGCAGAAGTGGAAGTTAAGTAAGCAGCTTCGCACCGATCTTTACCAAAGCCAAGGTCGCTTTTTGCGGCCTTGGCTGTTCTATTTTAGTTTGAGGCCGCTTCACCCCGCAGCCCCGTCCGACCAGAACAGCAGGAAATTCAAGGGGGTGGAGGTCTTCCAAGGCGTTCACCACAAGGAGAAGATATGGCTTATTCAATCGCGAATAACCCCCTGTTGCGCAAGAACTTCGCCAAGATCCACAAGATCATCGACATACCGAACCTCATCGACATCCAGAAAAATTCCTACAAGAGATTCCTCCAGCTCGACACTCCCGTAGACGCACGCAAGAACTCCGGCCTGGAAGCCGTGTTCCGCAGCGTGTTCCCGATCAGAGACTTCAGCGACACCGCCTCGCTTGAGTACGTTTCGTATTCGCTGGGCGCGCCGAAGTACGACGTGGAGGAGTGCCACCAGAGGGGGATGACCTTTGCCGCACCGATGAAGGTGAAGGTAAGGCTGGTTGTGTGGGACGTGGCGAAGGATCCCGGTACCAGATCGATCCGCGACATCAAGGAGCAGGAGGTTTATTTCGGCGAAATCCCGCTGATGACCGACAACGGGACCTTTATCATAAACGGCACCGAGCGCGTTATCGTGAGCCAGCTGCACCGCTCGCCGGGCGTGTTCTACGACCACGACAAGGGCAAGACCCACTCCAGTGGCAAGGTGCTCTACTCGGCCCGCGTGATCCCGTACCGCGGTTCGTGGCTTGACTTTGAATTTGACCATAAAGACATCCTTTATGTTCGCATAGACAGGCGTCGCAAGATGCCGGCCACCGTGCTGCTCAAGGCACTTGGTTACTCCAACGACGCGCTGATCAATTACTTCTACAAGTCCGAGGAAGTGAAGGTCGGCGAGAACGGCGCCATGACCAAACTGGTGGACGCGGAACTTTTGTCCAACCAGAAGGCCACCGCGGACATCGTGGACCCGGGCACCGCCGAGGTCATCCTCAAGGCGAACCGCAAGTTCACCAAGGCTGCCCTCAGGAAGATGGCGGAGCACGGCATCAAAGAGATCCCGATTTCCGAGGAGGAAGTGGTCGGCAAGGTCGCTTCCCACGACATCTACGACCCCGCTACCGGCGAGATCGTGGTCGAGTGCAACGAGGAGATCACCCAGGCCAAGCTCGAGGAAATGACCCAGAAGGGGATCACCTCCTTCCAGGTGCTCTTCATCGACAACCTGCACGTCACCTCCAGCTTCCGCGACACCATCCTGATCGACAAGATCGGCTCCACCGACGAGGCGCTGATCGAGATCTACCGTCGTCTGCGTCCGGGCGATCCGCCGACCCTGAAGAGCGCGCTGGTTCTGTTCGAGAACCTGTTCTTCAACGCGGAGCGTTACGACCTCTCCGCCGTCGGCCGCCTCAAGCTCAACTACAAGCTGGGCGTGGACGTGCCGCTTGACTGCATGACGCTCACCCGCGAGGACATCCTCGAGGTGGTGCGCTACCTGATCGAGCTGAAAAACGGCAAGGGCAACATCGACGACATCGACCACCTGGGCAACCGCCGCGTGCGCGCCGTTGGTGAGCTCCTCGAGAACCAGTACCGCATCGGCCTGGTCAGGATGGAGCGCGCCATCAAAGAGCGCATGAGCCTCCAGGAAGTCGAGAACCTGATGCCGCACGACCTGATCAACTCCAAGCCGGTTTCGGCCGTGGTCAAGGAGTTCTTCGGTTCCTCGCAGCTGTCCCAGTTCATGGACCAGACCAACCCGCTCTCCGAGGTCACGCACAAGCGTCGTCTCTCGGCCCTTGGACCGGGCGGTCTTACCCGCGAGCGCGCGGGCTTCGAGGTCCGCGACGTACACCCGACTCACTACGGCCGCGTCTGCCCGATCGAGACCCCGGAGGGTCCGAACATCGGTCTGATCGCGTCGCTCTCCACCTACGCGCGCATCAACGAGCACGGCTTCGTCGAGACGCCGTACCGCGTGGTCCGCGAAGGCAAGGTGACCGACGAGGTCCGCTTCTTCTCCGCTCTGGAGGAGGAAGGCCACGCCATCGCCCAGGCCAACGCCGACGTGGATGAAACCGGCCGCTTCGTCGCCGACTACATCTCCGCCAGGAAGTCCGGCGAGTTCGTGCTGGTCGGCCGCGACGAGCTGGAGCTCATGGACGTCGCCCCGATGCAGCTGGTCTCGGTTGCAGCATCGCTGATCCCGTTCCTCGAGAACGACGACGCGAACCGCGCACTCATGGGCTCCAACATGCAGCGTCAGGCGGTGCCTCTGCTGCGTGCCGACTCCCCGCTGGTTGGTACCGGCATGGAGCGCGTCGTGGCACGTGACTCCGGGGTTTCCTCGGTCGCCCGCCACAACGGCGTGGTCGAAAGCGTCGATGCTTCCCGCATCGTCGTCAAGATCGACGAGGACCAGTACGATGCCACCGGCACCGGTGTCGACATCTACAACCTGATCAAGTTCGCCCGTTCCAACCAGAACACCTGCATCAACCAGAGGCCGGTGGTGAAGGTGGGCGACCATGTCAAGGCCGGCGACATCATCGCCGACGGCCCCTCCACCGACATGGGCGAACTGGCCCTGGGCCAGAACGTGCTGATCGCGTTCATGCCGTGGGGCGGCTACAACTACGAGGACTCCATCCTCATCTCGGAGCGCCTGGTAAAAGACGACCGCTACACCTCGATCCACATCGAGGAGTTCGAGGCCGTGGCCCGCGACACCAAGCTCGGCAAGGAAGAGATCACCTCCGACATCCCGAACCTCGGCGAGGAGACCCTCAAGGACCTCGACGAGTCGGGCATCATCAGGATCGGCGCCGAGGTTCGTCCGGGCGACATCCTGGTCGGTAAGATCACCCCGAAAGGCGAGACCCAGCTTTCTCCGGAAGAGAAGCTGCTGCGCGCCATCTTCGGCGAAAAGGCCGGCGACGTGCGCGACACCTCGCTGCGCGTTCCGCCGGGGGTCGAGGGCACCGTCATCGGCGCCAAGATCTTCTCCAGGAAGGGTGCCGACAAGGACGCTCGTACCGAGATCATCGAGAAGGCCGAAGAGCAGCGTCTCAGGAAGGACGAGCAGGACGAGATCCGCATCATCCGCGACTCGGCCATCGGCAAGCTGAAAAAACTCCTGGTGGGCAAGACCGCCGCCGTGAAGATAGAGGGCAGCGACGGCAAGGTGCTGATCCCGAAAGGGGCAGTCATCACCGAAGAGATGCTGAAGTCGTTCTCCATGGACCGCTGGGACGAGATCTCCATCGCCGATGACGATACCATCGACGAGAAAGTGGCCCAGACCCTGTCCACGCTGAACCAGCAGATCGACATCATCAAGTACGTCTTCGACGACAAGGTGCAGAAGCTGCGTCGCGGCGACGACCTGCCGCCGGGCGTCATCAAGATGGTCAAGGTCTACATCGCCATCAAGCGTAAGCTCCAGGTGGGCGACAAGATGGCAGGCCGTCACGGTAACAAGGGTGTCGTTTCCAGGATCCTTCCGGAAGAGGACATGCCGTACATGGAAGACGGCCGTCCGGTCGAGATCGTGCTGAACCCGCTCGGCGTACCTTCCCGTATGAACGTGGGGCAGATCCTCGAGATGCACCTCGGTTGGGGCGCCAAGGGTCTTGGCTGGAAGATCGAGGAATTCCTCGAGAAGAACACTCCGCACGACGAGATCAAGAGGTTCCTGAAGGGCGTCTACGACAACCCGGAAATGGACCGCTTCCTCGACACCCTGGAAGGGGAGGAGCTTCTCAACGTGGCGCGGCGCCTCAAGCGCGGCATCCCGATGTCGTCGCCGGTCTTCGAGGGGGCGAGCGAGGAGTCGATCCAGTCGATGCTGACCCACGCCGGCTTCAGTACCACCGGCCAGGTCACCCTGTACGACGGCAAGAGCGGCGACAAGTTCATGCACCAGGTCACCGTCGGCATCATGTACTTCCTGAAGCTGCACCACCTGGTCGATGACAAGATCCACGCCAGGAGCATCGGTCCCTACTCCCTGGTCACCCAGCAGCCGCTGGGCGGCAAGGCGCAGTTCGGTGGCCAGCGACTCGGGGAGATGGAGGTCTGGGCGATGGAGGCCTACGGCGCCGCGTACGCGCTGCAGGAATTCCTCACCGTCAAGTCCGACGACGTTGCCGGCCGCACCAGGATGTACGAGGCCATCGTCAAAGGGAAGCACACCCTGGAGCCGGGTCTGCCCGAGTCGTTCAACGTCCTCATCAAGGAACTGCAGTCCCTTGGTCTCGACGTGGAACTCCTGGAGACCGAAGAGGACTAGGTTTGTTTGTCGGACCGGTCCGACTAGTCTGACTAGTCCGACCGGTCCGAGTCAGACAGTCCGACCGTCCGACGCAGCTTGAAACAGATAACGTAACTCCTACCGCCAAGGAGGAAAATACTTTGGAAGATATTTTCAATTTTTTTGATAAGCCGAAAGATCCGCTCCACTTCTCGTCCATCAAGATCTCGATCTCCTCGCCGGACAAGATCCGCGAGCGTTCCTTCGGGGAAGTGAAGAAGCCGGAAACCATCAACTACCGCACCTTCAAGCCGGAGCGCGATGGCCTTTTCTGCGCCAAGATCTTCGGACCGACCAAGGACTACGAGTGCAACTGCGGCAAGTACAAGCGCATGAAGCACCGCGGCATCGTCTGCGAGAAGTGCGGCGTCGAGGTCATCCCGTCCAAGGTGCGCCGCGAGCGCCTGGGCCACATCGACCTGGCCACCCCGGTGGCGCACATCTGGTTCCTCAAGTCCCTGCCGTCCCGTATCGGCAACCTGATGGACATCACCCTGAAGGACCTCGAGAAGGTGCTCTACTTCGAGGCCTACGTGGTTACCGATCCGAAGGAAACCGGCATGCCGTTCGGCACCGTGCTCTCCGAGGACCAGTACCAGAAGGCGCTCGAGGAGTACAACTACGGCTTCGAGGCCGGCATGGGCGCCGCGGCAATCCGCACCTGCCTGACCTCCATGGACCTGGATCAGCTCTCCGAGCAGCTCCGTATCGAGATGCAGGAGGCGACCTCCGAGGCCAAGCGCAAGAAGACCGCCAAGCGCCTCAAGGTCATCGAGGCCTTCAAGAACTCGGGCAACAAGCCGGAGTGGATGATCCTCGAGTGCATCCCGGTGCTGCCGCCGGAACTGCGCCCGCTGGTACCGCTCGACGGCGGCCGCTTCGCGACTTCCGACCTGAACGACCTGTACCGTCGCGTCATCAACCGTAACAACCGCTTGAAGCGCCTGATGGAACTGCAGGCCCCCGAGGTCATCATCAGGAACGAGAAGCGCATGCTGCAGGAGGCGGTCGACGCACTGTTCGACAACGGCCGCCGCGGCCGCGCCATCGCCGGCCCCAACAAGCGTCCGCTCAAGTCGCTCTCCGACATGCTCAAAGGCAAGTCGGGCCGCTTCCGCCAGAACCTGCTCGGTAAGCGCGTCGACTACTCCGGTCGTTCCGTTATCGTCGTCGGTCCGGAACTCAGGCTGCACCAGTGCGGTCTGCCCAAGAAGATGGCTCTCGAACTCTTCAAGCCGTTCATCTACAACAAGCTCGAGGAGCGCGGTTTCGTCACCACCATCAAGAGCGCGAAGAAGATGGTGGAGAAAGAGAAGCCGGAAGTCTGGGACGTACTCGAGGAGGTCATCAAGGAGCACCCGGTTCTCTTGAACCGCGCCCCGACCCTGCACCGCCTCGGCATCCAGGCCTTCGAGCCGGTGCTCATCGAGGGCAAGGCGATCCAACTCCACCCGCTGGTCTGCACCGCCTTCAACGCTGACTTCGACGGTGACCAGATGGCCGTCCACCTCCCGCTCTCCGTTGAGAGCCAGGTGGAGGCACGCGTGCTCATGATGTCGACCAACAACATCCTGTCGCCGGCGCACGGCAAGCCGATCATCGTGCCGTCGCAGGACATGGTCCTCGGCATCTACTACATGACCCGCGAGAAGCACTTCGCGCAGGGCGACGGGAAGGTATTCGCCTCCCCGGACGAGGTCTCCATCGCCTGGGACGCGGCCGAGGTGCACCTCCAGGCCCGCATCAAGGTAAGGATGAAGAACCTCGTCAGCGACGAGAAACCGGCCATCATCGAAACGACGGTCGGGCGCGTGCTCTTGCGCGAGATCCTGCCGGACGCGGTACCGTTCTCGGCCATCAACAAGGTCATGACCAAGAAGGAGCTCTCCAACCTGGTCGACACCTGCTACCGTCTGGCCGGCAACAAGGAGACCGTCATCCTCGCCGACAAGCTGAAGTCGATCGGCTTCCGCTACGCGGCGAAGGCGGGTATCTCCATCTCCATCAACGACATGGTCATCCCGGAAGGGAAGTCCGCCATCATCAACCGCGCCACCGAAGAGGTGCAGGAGATCCAGAACCAGTACACCGAGGGTCTCATCACCGACGGCGAGCGTTACAACAAGGTCATCGACATCTGGGCGAAATCGACCGAGGACATCGCGAAAGAGATGCTGGACAACCTCTCCCGCGATACCATCACCGATCCGCAGGGTAACGAAGTGAAGGTGCCGTCCTTCAACGCGATCCACATGATGGCCGACTCCGGCGCAAGGGGTAGCGCCCAGCAGATCCGCCAGCTGGCGGGGATGAGGGGACTCATGGCCAAGCCGTCCGGCGAGATCATCGAGACCCCGATCACCGCGAACTTCCGCGAAGGCCTCACCGTGCTCCAGTACTTCATCTCGACCCACGGTGCACGTAAAGGTCTGGCCGATACCGCGCTCAAGACGGCAAACTCCGGTTACCTCACCCGCCGTCTGGTCGACGTCGCCCAGGACGCCATCATCACCGAGGAGGATTGCGGCACCATCGACGGCCTGACCGTCTCCTCCCTCACCGAGGGTGGCGAGGTCATCGAGCACATCGGCGACCGTATCCTCGGCCGCGTGGCCCTGGACGACATCCTCGACCCGGTCACCGGCGACGTGCTGGTGGCGGCGAACCAGGAGATCGACGAGACCCTGGTTTCCAAGATCGAAGCGGCAGGCCTCGAGAAGGTCAAGATCCGTTCGGTGCTCACCTGCGAGAGCCGTCGCGGCATCTGCGCCAAGTGCTACGGTCGTGACCTGGCACGCGGCCACCTGGTGAACCGCGGCGAGGCGGTCGGCGTCATCGCCGCCCAGTCCATCGGCGAGCCGGGCACCCAGCTGACCATGCGTACCTTCCACATCGGTGGTACCGCATCCCGTCGCGCCGAGCAGACCTCCATGGATGCGAGGAACGAGGGTTACGCCAAGTTCATCAACCTGCACTACGTAACCAACTCCGAGGGGCACCACATCGTTATGAACCGTAACGGTGAGCTGGCCATCGTGGACGAGACCGGGCGCGAGCGCGAGAAGTACGGCATCGTCTACGGCGCCAAGATCAAGGTCAGCCCGGAAGAGAAGGTCACCCAGGGGCAGTCGCTGGCAGAGTGGGACCCGTACACCATGCCGATCCTCACCGAGATCTCCGGCCGCATCAAGTTCGGCGATGTCATCGAGGGCGTCACAATGGAGGAGCAGGTCGACGAAGTCACCGGTCTCTCCAGGAAGGTCATCATCGAAACCCGCGACGCCGACAAGCGTCCGCGCATCACCATCAAGGACGAGTCCGGCAAGACCGCCAAGATCGGCGAGAGCATGGCGCGCTACTACCTGCCGGTGGGCTCCAACATCAACGTGCTGGAAGACACCGTGGTCGCTGCGGGTGACGTAATCGCCAAGATCCCGCGCGAAACGACCAAGACCAAGGACATCACCGGTGGTCTGCCGCGCGTCGCCGAGCTCTTCGAGGCCAGGAAGCCGAAAGACTTTGCGGTCATCACCGAGATCGACGGCGTGGTCGCCTTCGGCAAGGACGCCAAGGGCAAGCGCAAGGTCATCGTCACCCCGGAAGTGGGCGAGCCGAAGGAATACCTCATCCCCAAAGGGAAGCACATCAGCGTCCACGAAGGGGACCATGTCCGCGCCGGCGAGGCGCTCATGGACGGCTCCTCCAACCCGCACGACATCCTGCGCGTACTGGGTCAGAAAGAACTGGCCAAGTACCTGGTCGACGAGGTCCAGGAGGTCTACCGTCTCCAGGGCGTCAAGATCAACGACAAGCACATCGAGACCATCGTACGTCAGATGCTGCGCCGCGTCAGGGTCAAGGATGTGGGCGATACCAACCTGCTGATCGATGATCAGATCGAGCGTTGGGTCTTTGAGGAAGAGAACGAGAAGGCGATGGAGAAAGGCGGGCGTCCTGCCACTGCAGAGTCCCTGCTCCTTGGCATAACCAAGGCATCGCTCTCGACTGAGTCATTTATTTCTGCTGCTTCCTTCCAGGAAACAACAAAAGTCTTGACACAGGCATCAATTGAAGGTAAGGTCGACAGTCTGCGTGGTCTGAAGGAAAACGTGATCATGGGCCGCCTGATCCCGGCGGGTACGGGATTGGCTCTTTACCGCAACCTGCGCATGGTTGCTGAGGAGCCAGTAATCATTCCGGAGCCAGTTGAACCGGAAGATGAAGAGATCTACGAAGAAGAAGCCTAGTCCAGTATCCGGCCAGTGAGAGCGGGTTCCTCGCTTCACTGGCCGGCGTCTCACTTTTATCAAATAAAACTTGACAAGCACGTACGTTGTTGCTATTTTCGTCGCTTCCGCGCGCGGGGTACGTCTGCGTGCGGAGAAGAAACGCGTGAGAGGAATGTATGCCAACTATTAATCAGCTTATTCGTCATGGTCGGGAGTCAAAGGGTGAAAAATCCACTGCTCCGGCACTCAGGAGCTGCCCGCAGAAGAGGGGCGTTTGCACCAGGGTTTACACCACAACCCCGAAGAAACCGAACTCCGCGCTTCGTAAAGTCGCCAGGGTAAGGCTTACCAACGGCGTCGAGGTGACCTCCTACATTCCGGGTGTTGGTCACAACCTCCAGGAACACTCCGTCGTCCTGATCAGGGGCGGCAGGGTAAAGGACCTTCCGGGTGTTCGTTACCACATCGTCCGCGGTACGCTCGACTCTGTCGGCGTCAAGGGTCGTATGAAGAGCCGTTCCAAGTACGGTGCGAAGAGGCCCAAGTAACCGTACGGTGCAGAAAGACCCAAGTAACCGATTTTAAGTGAGAGGTTAAGACATGCCAAGAAGAAGAGAAGTAGCAAAGCGGGTGATCCTCCCGGATCCGAAATACGGTGACAGGGTGGTTGCCAAGCTGATCAATATAATCATGCTGGACGGCAAGAAGTCCACCGCCGAGAAAGCTCTCTACGGTGCCCTCGAGATCGCGGCCGGCAAGGCCGGCGACGAGCCGGTCAAGGTGCTCAAGAAGTGCCTCGACAACATCAAGCCGATGCTGGAAGTCAAGTCCCGCAGGGTCGGCGGCTCCACCTACCAGGTTCCGGTCGAAGTCCGTCCGGAGCGCCGCATGTCTCTGGCCATGCGCTGGCTGGTGAAGTACTCCAACGCCCGCAGCGAGAAGACTGTCACTGACAAACTCGCCGGCGAGATCCTCGACGCTTACAACAACCGCGGTTCCGCGGTGAAGAAGCGTGAGGACACCCACAAGATGGCAGAGGCCAACCGCGCCTTCGCCCATTACCGCTGGTAGTTTCAGGCGGCACCCTTTAAGGCTTAGAAAGCAACTCGGAGGAACAGTAAGTGGCACGTCAGGTTTCGTTGGAAATGACCCGTAATATCGGGATCATGGCTCACATAGATGCAGGGAAGACCACCACTACGGAGCGTATTCTCTACTACACCGGTGTTTCCCATAAGATCGGCGAAGTTCATGACGGCGCCGCTACCATGGACTGGATGGCTCAGGAGCAGGAGCGTGGTATCACCATCACCTCCGCTGCTACCACCTGCAACTGGAAAGAGCACCGCATCAACATCATCGACACCCCGGGTCACGTCGACTTCACCATCGAGGTCGAGCGTTCCCTGCGTGTTCTCGACGGCGCTGTCGCCGTGTTCTGCTCGGTCGGCGGCGTTGAGCCCCAGTCCGAGACCGTTTGGCGCCAGGCCGACAAGTACCGCGTTCCGCGTATCGCGTTCATCAACAAGATGGACCGTATCGGCGCAGACTTCTTCCGTGGCATCGCCATGATCAAGGATCGCCTCAAGGCGAACCCGGTCGCCCTGCAGATCCCGATCGGTTCCGAAGAGAACTACAAAGGCCTCGTCGACCTGATCGAAATGAAAGGGATCGTCTTCAACGACGAGACCATGGGTGCCGTGTACGACGTGGTCGAGATCCCGGCTGATCTCGTGGACCAGGCCAACGAGTACCGTGAACTCCTGATCGAGGAAGTTTCTTCCCACGACGACGCCCTCATGGAGAAATACCTGGGCGGCGAGGAGATCTCCAACGCCGAACTGAAGGCCGCCATTCGTCAGGCGACCCTCGACATCAAGATCTGCCCGGTCATCTGCGGCTCCGCTTTCAAGAACAAGGGCGTGCAGCACCTGCTCGACGCGGTCCTCGACTACATGCCGGCCCCGACCGACATCCCGGCTATCCAGGGCGTCGACGCCAACACCGAGGCTCCCATCGAGCGCCACGCTTCCGATTCCGAGCCGTTCTCGGCCCTGGGCTTCAAGATCATGACCGACCCGTTCGTGGGGCAGCTCTGCTTCTTCCGCGTCTACTCCGGTGTGATCCAGTCCGGTTCCTACGTGTACAACGCCACCAAGGGCAAGCGCGAAAGGATCGGCCGTATCCTCAAGATGCACGCCAACAAGCGTGAAGAGATCAAAGAAGTCTACGCCGGCGACATCGCCGCCGCGGTAGGCCTTAAATACACCACCACCGGCGACACCCTGTGCGACGAGGACCACGCAGTAATCCTCGAGTCCATCGAGTTCCCGGAGCCGGTTATCTCCATCGCCATCGAGCCGAAAACCAAGGCCGACCAGGAGAAACTGGGCCTGTCCCTCGGCAAGCTCGCTTCCGAGGACCCGTCCTTCCGCGTCAAGACCGACGAGGAAACCGGCCAGACCATCATCTCCGGCATGGGCGAGCTGCACCTCGAGATCATCGTGGACCGTCTGTTCCGCGAGTTCAAGGTTGAGGCGAACGTCGGCAAGCCGCAGGTTGCTTACCGCGAGACCATCACCAAGAAGGTCAAGGCTGAAGGGAAGTTCGTACGTCAGTCCGGCGGCCGCGGTCAGTTCGGTCACGTCTGGCTCGAGATTGAGCCGCAGGAGGCCGGCAAGGGCTACGAGTTCGTCGACGCCATCAAGGGCGGCGTCGTTCCCCGCGAGTACATCCCGGCGGTTGACAAGGGTATCAGAGAGTCGCTGGACAACGGCGTCATGGCCGGCTTCCCGGTGGTCGACGTCAAGGTCACCCTGGTCGACGGTTCCTACCACGAGGTTGACTCCTCGGAGATGGCGTTCAAGATCGCAGGCTCCATGGGCTTCAAAGAGGGTTGCGCCAAGGCTGCCCCGATCATCCTCGAGCCGATCATGTCCGTCGAGGTCGTGGTTCCGGAAGAGTACATGGGCGACGTCATCGGCGACCTGAACTCCCGCCGTGGCCGCATCATGGGCATGGAAGGCCGCGCAGGCGCCCAGGTCGTCACCGCGATGGTTCCGCTGGCGCAGATGTTCGGTTACTCCACCGACCTGCGTTCCGCAACCCAGGGTCGTGCTACCTACTCCATGACCTTCGATCATTACGAGCCGGTACCGAAGTCGGTCGCCGAGGAAATAGTTGCGAAGGCCAAAGGCTAAGATAATTCAATTTCCCTACTAGGAGGATTCCGAAATGGCAAAAGCTAAATTTGAAAGAACTAAGCCGCATGTAAACATCGGCACCATCGGCCACGTCGACCACGGCAAGACCACCCTGACCGCTGCTATCACCAAGGTGCTCGCAGGCAAAGGCCAGGCCGAGTTCAAGGCGTTCGACCAGATCGACAACGCACCGGAAGAGCGCGAGCGTGGTATCACCATCGCTACCGCACACGTCGAGTACGAGACCGACAAGCGTCACTACGCTCACGTCGACTGCCCGGGCCACGCCGACTACGTAAAGAACATGATCACCGGTGCAGCGCAGATGGACGGCGCGATCCTGGTTGTTTCCGCAGCTGACGGCCCGATGCCGCAGACCCGCGAGCACATCCTGCTCGCACGTCAGGTCGGCGTCCCCTACATCGTCGTGTTCCTGAACAAGGCCGACATGGTGGACGACGAGGAGCTCCTCGAGCTGGTCGAGCTGGAAGTGCGCGAACTGCTCTCCTCCTACGACTTCCCGGGCGACGATATCCCGATCATCAAGGGTTCCGCTCTGAAAGGCCTCGAGGGCGACGCAGGCGAGCTGGGCGAGCAGGCCATCATGAAGCTGATGGACGCCGTCGACGCCTACATCCCGGAGCCGCAGCGCGCTATCGACAAGCCGTTCCTCATGCCGGTCGAGGACGTGTTCTCCATCTCCGGTCGTGGTACCGTCGCTACCGGTCGTGTTGAGCGCGGCATCATCAAGGTCGGCGAGGAGGTCGAGGTTGTCGGCATCAAGGCCACCACCAAGACCACCGTTACCGGCGTCGAGATGTTCCGTAAGCTCCTCGACGAGGGGCGTGCCGGCGACAACATCGGCGCACTGCTCCGCGGCGTGAAGCGTGAGGAGATCGAGCGTGGCCAGGTTCTCGCCAAGCCGGGCTCCATCACCCCGCACACCAAGTTCAAAGCCGAAGCCTACATCCTGTCCAAGGAAGAGGGCGGCCGTCACACCCCGTTCTTCAACGGCTACCGTCCGCAGTTCTACTTCAGGACCACCGACGTTACCGGCGTGGTTGACCTCGAAGCCGGTGTCGAGATGGTTATGCCGGGCGACAACGTCTCGGTAACCGTCAACCTGATCACCCCGATCGCAATGGACGAAGGCCTGCGTTTCGCTATCCGCGAAGGCGGCCGTACCGTCGGTGCAGGGGTCGTCGCCTCCATCATCGAGTAAGAATAGAAAAACATACGGTTTTCAGGTCCGGGTTTCCGGGCGGGCACGCGAGTGTCCCTCCCGGAAATCTTCGGCTGTAAACTGAAAAACTTGTTTCATCACGAGGAAGAGATGCCTAGTCAGAAAATTAGAATCCGCTTGAAAGCATACGACCACAAGCTCCTTGATACTTCCGTTGGCGAGATCGTCGACACCGCTAAGAGGACCGGCGCACGCGTTGCCGGCCCGATTCCGCTGCCGACCGTCATCAACAAGTACTGCGTGCTGCGTGGACCGCACGTCGACAAGAAGTCGCGCGAGCAGTTCGAAATCAGGACCCACAAGCGCCTGATCGACATTCTCGAGCCGACTCAGCAGACTGTCGACGCTCTGATGAAACTCGACCTCTCCGCCGGTGTGGACGTCGAGATCAAGCTTTAATACAAGGATAGGAAGTCGACCATGAATAAGGGATTGATTGGGAAAAAACTGGGCATGACCCAGATATTTGCCGAGGACGGCAGGCGCATCGCCGTGACCGTCGTCGAGGCTGGGCCGTGCGTCGTCCTGCAGAAGAAGACCGTTGAGAAGGACGGCTACAGCGCCATCCAGGTCGGTTTCGGTGCGAAGGACGCCTCCAAGGCCAACGCGGCCCAGGTGGGCCACTGCAAGGGCGCCGGCGCGGGCGTGTTCACCACCTACCGCGAACTGCGCATGGACGATACCAGCGCGTACAACGTGGGCGACGTGATCGAAGCCGGCGTGTTCGCAGAGGGCGACCTGGTCGACGTGACCGGCACCTCCATCGGTAAGGGTTTTGCCGGCGTTATCAAGCGCTGGGGCTTCAAAGGCGGTCGGTCGAGCCACGGCTCCCGTTTCCACCGCGCCCCGGGCTCCATCGGCTGTTCTGCAACCCCCTCCAGGGTTTTCAAGAACAAGAAGATGCCGGGCCAGCTCGGTAACGAGAAGGTGACCGTGCAGCGCCTGAAAGTTGTACGCGTGGACGCTGCTGACAATCTGATTCTGCTCGGTGGAGCGATCCCCGGTTCCGCCAACGGCGTGGTCCTGATCAAGGACTCCGTCAAGGCGACGAGATAACGGGGGCTGGAGATAGACATGGCAAAGTTAGACGTATTTGACATCAAAAAAGCAAAGGTCGGTGAGATCGAAGTCTCCGACGCCGTCTTCAACGACGACGTGCGCGAGTACCTGATCCACGAGGCCGTCAAGATCCAGCTCGCTAACCGCAGGCAGGGCACCGTCGCCGTAAAGAACCGCGCCGCGGTTTCCGGCTCCGGCAAGAAGCCCTTCAAGCAGAAGGGTACCGGCCAGGCCCGTCAGGGCTGCAGCCGCGCTCCCCAGTACCCGGGCGGCGGTGTTGCCTTCGGTCCGCAACCGAAGACATACAACCTCTCCATGAACAAGAAGGCGAGGAAAGCTGCTCTCAGAAGCGCACTCTCCATGCTCTATAAGAAAGAGGCGATCACAGTTCTCAATAGCTTTGAGCTTCCTTCCATCAAGACTAAAGCATTTGTAGAGGTACTAAATGCTTTTAACCTTGACAAGACGCTCGTTATCACAGATACTGCGAATCTTGTTTTGGAGCTTTCCGCCCGCAATGTGAAAAACGTCAAGGTGCTGGGTCCCGAAGGTCTCAATATTTTCGACATCATGAAATACCAGAGCGTCGTCTTTACCGAGGCCGCCGTTCGTCGTGTTGAAGGAGCATTACAGTCATGAACATCTATGACGTCATAAAGAAACCGCTCATCACTGAGAAGACCACGGTAGAGAAGGACGACAAGAACGTCATCGCTTTCGTGGTGAACGGCGCCGCCAACAAGATCGAGATCAAGGCCGCCGTCGAGCAGCTCTTCAACGCGCAGGTTGCCGCCGTTAACACCGTCAACGTGGCCGGTAAGACCAAGCGCACCGTGAGGGGCATCGGCAAGCGTTCCAACTGGAAGAAAGCGTACGTGACCCTGAAAGAGGGCTCCAACGTCGACTTCTTCGAAGCATAAAAATTCTGTGGGGATTTAGATAATGGCTATCAAAACTTACAAACCTACTTCTCCGGGTAGAAGGGCTCAGACCTGCTCGACCTTCGAGGAGATCACTGCCTGCAAGCCTGAGAAATCTCTTGTTGAGAACCTCAAGAAGAGCGGCGGCAGGAACTCGAACGGCCGCGTCACTTCCAGGAACGTCGGTGGCGGTCACAAGCAGAAGTACAGGATCATCGACTTCCGCCGCGACAAGACCGACATCCCGGCCAAGGTTGCCACCATCGAGTACGACCCGTGCCGCAGCGCACGCATCGCGCTCCTCAACTACGCCGACGGCGAGAAGCGCTACATCCTGGCTCCGCTCTCCCTGAAAGTGGGTGACACCGTTATCTCCAGTGAGCAGGCCGACATCAAGCCGGGCAACACGCTCCCCATCAGGTGCATCCCGCTGGGTACCATCATCCACAACATCGAGCTGAAGATCGGCAAGGGCGCACAGCTGGCCCGCTCCGCCGGCACCTTCGCACAGCTCATGTCCAAGGAAGGCAAGTACGCCCAGGTGAAGCTTCCTTCTTCGGAAGTCCGCATGATCCTCATGGACTGCAAGGCCACTATCGGCCAGGTGGGCAACGTGGATCACGAGAACGTCTCCATCGGCAAGGCCGGTCGTTCCCGCTGGCTCGGCGTCCGCCCGCACGTAAGGGGCGTCGCGATGAACCCGGTCGACCACCCGCACGGCGGTGGCGAGGGCAGGACCTCCGGTGGTCGTCACCCGGTAACCCCGTGGGGTATCCCCACCAAGGGCTACAAGACGCGCACCAACAAGCGGTCCACCGCCTTCATCGTGAAGAAGCGCAGCAAATAACTCATCTGGATAGAGGATTTTAAAAGATGGCAAGATCTATAAAGAAGGGGCCTTTCGTTGACGCACATCTGGAAGCGAAAGCCCAGGCAGAACAGGCCGGCAGCAAGAAGGTGATCAAGACCTGGTCGCGTCGCTCGACCATCACCCCGGATTTCATCGGGCTCACCTTCGCGGTGCACAACGGCAAGAAGTTCATCCCTGTGTTCGTCACTGAGAACATGGTCGGCCACAAGATGGGCGAGTTCTCACCTACCAGAACCTTCTACGGCCACGCTGCTGACAAGAAGAGCAAGCTCAAGAAGAAGTAAGGTCCTAAAGGAGTTTTGTAATGGAATCATCCGCTAAATTATCCTCTGTCCGCCTCTCCCCGAGGAAAACACGCCTGGTCGTGGACCTCGTCAGGGGCAAGGGCATTCAGACTGCGCTTAACACCCTGCGTTTCTCGCCGCAACCGTCGGCGAAGCTTATCTCGAAGCTGCTCTCCTCGGCCGTTGCCAACGCCGAGCAGAAGGGCTGCTCCGATGTGGACAAGCTCTTCGTCAAGACGATTTTCGTCGACGGCGGCGCAGTGCTTAAGCGCTTCACCCCCCGCGCCATGGGCCGGGCTAGCAAGATCAGAAAACCGACGAGCCACATTACCGTGGTCCTTGCGGAAAAGAAATAAGAACGGGTCGGAGGTGATGTTTTGGGTCAGAAAGTAAATCCTATAGGTTTCAGGCTCGGGGTTATCAAAACCTGGGATTCCAAATGGTACGCAGAGAAAGATTATGCAAAGCTTCTTCACGAAGACCTGAAGCTGCGCAATTTCCTTAAGAAAAGGCTGTATCATTCCGGCGTCTCCAAGATCGAGATCGAGCGCGCTGCGGGCAAGGCGAAGATCAACATCTTCACCGCTCGTCCGGGCCTGATCATCGGCAAGAAGGGCTCCGAGGTTGAGACTCTTAAGAAGGAG
Source organism: Geomonas anaerohicana (assembly GCF_016458305.1). Classification (GTDB taxonomy): domain Bacteria; phylum Desulfobacterota; class Desulfuromonadia; order Geobacterales; family Geobacteraceae; genus Geomonas; species Geomonas anaerohicana. Next base: position 142,744 of record NZ_JAEMHL010000010.1, read on the forward strand.
CTGGCCAAGCTCACCGACAAAGAGGTCTACCTTAACATACAGGAAGTCAGGAAGCCGGAGCTGGACGCACAGCTGGTAGCCGAGAACGTGGCCATGCAGCTCGAGCGCCGTATCGCTTTCCGCCGCGCCATGAAGAAGAGCGTCACCTCGACGCTGAAGTTCGGCGCCAAGGGGATCAGGATCACCTGCTCCGGTCGTCTGGGTGGGGCAGAGATGTCGAGGACCGAATGGTATCGCGAAGGTCGGGTGCCGCTGCACACGCTGCGCGCTGACATCGACTACGGTTTCGCCGAGGCGAAGACCACCTACGGTATCATCGGCGTAAAAGTGCTCCTCTTCAAGGGTGAAGTGCTCTCCGCTAAAAAATAGGAACAGGAGTTTTTTGCGATGTTAATGCCCAAGAAAGTTAAGCATAGAAAACAGATGAAAGGGCGCATGACCGGCACCCCGGAGCGCGGCGTATCGCTCGCTTTCGGTGACTTCGGTCTGCAGGCTACCGAGTGCGGCTGGCTGGATTCCCGCCAGATCGAAGCTGCTCGTATCGCCATGACCCGTTATATCAAGAGGGGCGGCAAGATCTGGATCCGCATCTTCCCCGACAAGCCGCTCACCGCGAAACCCGCCGAGACTCGTATGGGTAAGGGGAAAGGCTCCCCGGACTCGTGGGTCTGCGTCATCAAGCCTGGCCGCGTCCTGTATGAAATGGAAGGGGTCACCGAGGAAGTGGCGCGCGAGGCATTCAGGCTTGCGGCGCACAAGCTCCCCGTAGCCACCAAGTACATCACGAGGGCGGAAATCAATGAAGGCTAACGAACTGAAAAACGCGACGGCAGCAGAGCTTGAGACCAAGAGCGCCGAGCTTACCAAGGAACTCTTCAACGTGAAGTTTCAGCTTCACACCGGGCGTCTCGAGAACACCGCCAAGGTGGCCAATCTCAGAAAAGACATCGCCCGCGTGAAGACCATACTCCGCGAAAAGAGAGGCTAAGAGATAGATATGAGCGAAAGAGGCAACAGGAAAACTCAGATCGGCGTGGTCGTCTCGGACAAGATGGACAAGACCGCAGTGGTAAAGGTCGACCGCCTGGTGAAGCACCCCGTCTACAACAAATACATCAAGCGCTCCGCCAAGTACAAGGCGCACGATATCGATAACTCCGCCAAGATCGGCGACCGTGTTCTTATCGTGGAAACCCGTCCGCTTTCCAAGGACAAGCGCTGGAAGATCAGACAGATTATCGAGTCCAAGGCTTAAGGGCTCGCCGGGAGTTAAACAATGATTCAGATGCAGACCATATTGGACGTGGCGGACAACTCCGGCGCGAAGAAGCTCTTTTGCATTAAAGTGCTCGGCGGCTCCAAGCGCCGTTACGCCGGGATTGGCGACATCATCGTCGCTTCCGTCAAGGAAGCTCTCCCCAATTCGAAGGTGAAGAAGGGCGACGTGGTGAAGGCTGTCGTGGTGCGTACCGCCAAGGCTGTAGGGCGCCCTGACGGCTCCTACATCCGTTTCGACACCAACTCCGGCGTGGTCATCAACAACGCCAAGGAGCCGGTCGGCACTCGTATCTTCGGACCGGTCGCCAGGGAACTTCGCGCCAAGAAGTTCATGAAGATCATATCCCTCGCCCCCGAGGTACTTTAAGACTAGATCCTGGAGAATAGAGATGCTGGGCAAAAAATTACATGTAAAGAAAAACGATACCGTCGTTATCACCACGGGTAAGGATCGTTCCAAGAGCGGCAAGGTGCTCTCCATCCATCCGAAGAAGGACGGCGTTATCGTCGAGGGGATCAACGTGGTGAAGCGCCACGTGAAGCCCCGCGGTTCCGAGCAGGGGGGCATCCTGGAGAAGGAGGCACCGGTGCACATCTCCAACGTGATGCTGCTCTGCGGGAAGTGCAACAAGCCGGTAAGGACCAGGACCACCGTTCTGGAAGACGGAAAGAAGGCGCGCTGCTGTGTCAAATGCGGCGAGTCCTTTGACAAATAGTTTTGGAGGATTCAATGGCACGGCTGGCTGAGCTTTACAATAAAGAGATGGTCCCGCAACTGATGAAGGACCATAACTACAACAACATCATGGAAGTCCCCAAACTCGTGAAAATCGTGCTGAACATGGGTCTTGGCGAGGCGATCCAGAACGTCAAGATCCTGGATTCCGCCGCCGAGGAACTGGGCGCGATCGCCGGCCAGAAGCCGGTGATCACCAAGGCCAAGAAGTCCATCGCGGGCTTCAAGCTGCGCCAGGGCATGCCGATCGGCTGCTCCGTCACGCTTCGTCGCGAAAAGATGTACGAGTTCCTCGACCGCCTGATCAGCGTTTCGCTGCCGCGCGTGCGTGACTTCAAGGGGATCAACGGCAAGGGCTTCGACGGCAAGGGTAACTACTCCCTGGGCATCAAGGAGCAGCTGATCTTCCCCGAGATCGACTACGATAAGGTCGACAAGATCAAGGGACTCAACATCACGATCGTGACCACGGCAAAGACCGACGCTGAGGGCAAGGCGCTTCTCAAGCTCATGGGCCTGCCGTTCAGGAACTAATAAAGGGTTTGGAGGAATTCCGTGGCTAAGACATCTATGATCATAAAAGCTCAGAGGGCCAAGTACAAAGTGCGCGAGCGCAATCGTTGCGCTGTCTGCGGTCGTCCCAGAGCATACTACCGGAAATTCGATATGTGCAGGATCTGCCTGAGGAAGTTCTCTAACTCCGGCCAGATCCCCGGTGTAATAAAGTCCAGTTGGTAAAAAGATTCCGATTTAGGAAAGAGGAGTAGTTTCATATGTGCATGACAGATCCAGTTGCCGACATGCTGACCAGAATCAGGAACGCTGGTATGGCAAAACACCAGAAAGTTGACATCCCTTCGTCGAACCTGAAGGTGAGCCTCGCCACGGTGCTGCGCGCCGAAGGGTTCATCAAGAACTTCAAGGTCATCGCCGACAGCAAGCAGGGGATTCTGCGGGTATACCTCAAGTTCATCGATGAGAAGGAACCGGTCATCAACGAGATCAAGAGGATCAGCAAGCCGGGCGGCCGGGTCTATGTCCACTCCGACAAGATCAAGCAGGTGAAAAACGGACTGGGCGTCGCCATCCTCTCGACTTCCAAGGGGCTGGTAACCGACAAGACCGCGCGCGAGCTGGGCATCGGCGGCGAAGTCCTTTGCACGGTCTGGTAGTCATTTTCGCTTTAAGGAGCTTTGCATGTCTAGAATAGGAAAACTTCCCATCGCGATCCCTGCGGGGGTGAAAGTCATATACAGCGCACCGGAGATCAAGGTAGAGGGCCCGAAAGGGAAACTCGCCCGCACTCTCGTGGGCGACGCCGTCACCATCGACGTGGCCGGCGACGCGGTCACCGTGACCCGCAAGGACGACACCATCAAGTCCCGCTCGGCCCACGGCCTGACCAGGACCCTGATCAACAACATGGTCATCGGCGTCTCCAAGGGCTTCGAAACCGCGCTCGAGATCAACGGCGTCGGTTACCGTGCCGAGGTGAAGGGCAACGTGCTGAACCTGGCCCTGGGTTACTCCCACCCGATCAACTTCGAGCTCCCGGCCGGGATCACCGTCGAAGTCGACAAGATGACCAAGCTGAAGGTGCTGGGGATCGACAAGGAGCTGGTGGGGCAGACCGCCGCCAAGATCCGCGATTTCCGTGGTCCGGAGCCCTACAAGGGCAAGGGTATCAAGTACGCTGACGAAACCATTCTCAGAAAAGCCGGCAAAACCGGCAAAAAATAGCAATTGCTAAGGAGAAGTGCCTTGAGTTCTTTAGCCCAAAAACAGGTAGCTCGTCTTAAGAGACAGACCAGGGTCAGGAAGAAAATTACCGGTTCGCCGGCACGCCCGAGACTGAACGTCTTCAAGAGTGCTCGTCACATATACGCTCAGCTGATCGACGATACCACTGGTGCGACGCTCGCCTCCGCCTCCACCCTGGTGGGCGAGGTAGCCGAAGGGCTTTCGTACACCGGCAACATCGAGGCAGCCGCCAAGGTTGGCGCCGCCATCGCCAAGAAGGCCCTGGAAAAGGACATCAAAGCGGTCGTCTTCGACCGTAACGGTTTCCTCTACCACGGTAGGATCAAAGCTCTGGCTGAAGCCGCACGCGAAAACGGTCTGTCCTTCTAGGGCAGGTAAGGAGGAATTAGTTTGCTTAAGATCAATGCCAGTGAAATGAATCTTACCGATAGGGTCGTCCATATCAGCCGCGTAGCTAAGGTTGTCAAGGGCGGTCGCAGGTTCTCCTTCTCCGCACTCGTGGTGGTTGGCGACGGTAACGGCGTGGTAGGTTACGGCCTGGGCAAGGCCAACGAGGTCCCCGAGGCGATCCGCAAGGGCGTCGAGCAGGCCAAGAAGAACCTGATCAGGGTTCCCATCGTTGCCGGCCAGACCATCCCGTTCGAGATCCTCGGCCACTTCGGCGCAGGCAAGGTGCTCATGATGCCGGCCTCCGCAGGTACCGGCGTCATCGCCGGCGGTGCTGCCCGCGCGGTCTTCGAGTCCGCCGGCCTGCACAACATCCTTGCCAAGTGCCTGGGCTCCAACAACCCGCACAACGTGGTCAAGGCCGCATTCGCCGGTCTTTCCCAGCTGAAGACTGCGGAAGAGCTGATGGCGCGCCGCGGCATCACCGAATAGTACTTAAGGAGCTGAATATGTCTGAACTGAAGGTTACGCTCGTCAAGAGCTCCATCGGTCAATGCGAGAAAATGAAGGGGCGCCTGCTCGGCATGGGGCTCACCAAGCGTGAGAAGACCGTGGTCCTGAAGGATACCCCGGAAGTCCGTGGGATGATCGCCAAGGTCGCCCACCTGGTACGCGTCGAAGAGTAATTCCCCCTAAAGGTGACAATCATGCAATTGAATACCATCAAACCGGCCATCGGGTCGACCAAGAATAGAAAGCGCATCGGTAGGGGCACCGGCTCCGGCCATGGCAAGACCGCTACCAAGGGTCACAAGGGCCAGAAGGCACGCTCCGGCGGTTCCGTGAAGCCCGGCTTCGAGGGCGGCCAGATGCCGATGCACAGAAGGCTTCCCAAGCGTGGCTTCACCCCGCTCTCCAAGAAGGAGTACGCACTGGTGAACCTGTGCCAGCTCGAGATCTTCGAAGCCGGCTCCGTCGTGGACGCAGAGGCGCTCCTGAAGAGCGGCCTGATCTCCGGCGTACGCGACGGCATCAAGGTGCTCGGCACCGGCGAACTGACCCGCGCTCTGACCATCAAGGCTCACAAATTCAGCGCCTCCGCTCGCGAAAAAGTCACTGCGGCAGGTGGTTCCATCGAGGAGATCTAGTCTTGATAGAAGCCTTCCAGAACATTTTCAAGATCCCCGAGCTTAAAAAGAAGGTTCTCTTTTCGCTGGCCATGCTGGCCGTCTACCGGGTAGGGTGTCACATCCCTACTCCGGGTATCGACGCCCAGGCCCTCTCGCAGTTCTTCAAGGCTGCCCAGGGCACGCTGCTCGGTATGTTCGACATGTTTTCTGGCGGGGCTCTCGAGAAGCTTACCGTCTTCGCCCTCGGCATCATGCCGTACATCTCCTCCTCCATCATCTTCCAACTGCTGACCGTGGTGGTTCCGGCCATCGAGAAACTCTCCAAGGAGGGTGACGCCGGCAGGAAGAAGATCATCCAGTACACCCGCTACGGCACCGTGGTGCTGTCGGTGGTGCAGTCCTTCGGCATCTCCATCGGCCTCGAGGCGATGCGCGGACCGGCCGGCGAGCTGGTTGTGCCGAACCCGGGCTGGAGCTTCCGCCTGATGACGGTGATCACGCTGACCGCGGGTACCGCCTTCATCATGTGGCTGGGTGAGCAGATGTCCGAGAAGGGGATCGGCAACGGCATCTCCCTGATCATCTTCGCCGGCATCGTGGCCCGCATCCCGAACGCGATCGGCAACAGCTTCCGTCTCATCAAGACCGGCGAACTCTCCCTGTTCGTGCTGCTGCTGGTAATCGCCGTGATGTTCCTGGTCATCGCCGCCGTGGTCTTCATGGAGCGCGGCCAGCGCAGGATTCCGATCCACTACGCGAAAAGGGTAGTGGGGCTGAAGACGGTCGGTGCGCAGAGCTCGCACCTGCCCCTCAAGGTGAACATGGCCGGGGTCATCCCGCCGATCTTCGCCTCGTCGATCATCATGTTCCCGGCCACGGTCGGCAACTTCATCGACATCCCCTGGGTGCAGGCGGCATCTAAACAGCTGGCTCCCGGAAAGTTGCTCTACGAGATTTTATTTGTTGCCTTTATCGTCTTTTTTTGCTATTTCTACACGGCTGTGACTTTCAACCCGGTTGACGTCGCCGACAACGTGAAGAAGCAGGGTGGTTACGTGCCCGGGATCCGTCCCGGCAAAGAGACCTCCGACTTCCTCGACGCGGTGCTCACCAAGCTGACCTTCGCGGGTGCGATTTACATCTCCGCGGTCTGTGTGCTCCCCTCGATCCTGATCGGGAAGTTCAACCTTCCCTTCTACTTCGGCGGCACGTCGTTGCTGATCGCGGTCGGTGTCGGCATGGACACCCTGGCCCAGATCGAGGCGCACCTGATTACGCGCAGCTACGAAGGGTTCATGAAAGGCGTTCGCATTCAGGGTAGAAAATAGGAGGCCCCGATGAACCTCATCCTCCTTGGACCCCCGGGCGTAGGCAAGGGGACCCAGGCGAAACTCCTCATAGACAGGTTTGGTATCCCGCAGATATCGACAGGCGATATACTGCGGGCTGCCGTTAAAGAGCTCACCCCGATGGGGATCAAGGCCAAGGGGTTCATGGACTCCGGCGCACTGGTTCCCGACGAGGTCGTCATAGGCATCGTGGAAGAGCGTCTGGCGCAGCCGGACTGCCAGAAGGGTTTCATCCTGGATGGTTTCCCGCGCACCGTCCCCCAGGCCGACGCGCTCTCCCAGGTGCTAACCGGCATTGGCAAGAAGATTGACCACGTGGTCTCCCTTTCCGTCGACAAGGCCGAGCTCCTGAAGCGTCTCACCGGCAGGCGTGCCTGCTCCAAGTGTGGCGCCGGCTACCACGTCGACTTCGCTCCGTCCAAGGTGGCAGGCATCTGCGACGCCTGCGGCGGCGAGCTGTTTCAGCGCGAGGACGACAAGGAAGAGACCATTCTGAATCGTCTGGCGGTGTATGAGGCTCAGACCTCGCCGCTGATCTCCTACTACCAGACCGCCGGGCTGCTCCGTTCGGTCAACGGGCTCGGGAGTGTGGAAGGGATCCAGGCCGAGATCGTCTCTGTACTGCAGGGCGCACGGTGATAGTACTCAAATCCCGGGCCGAGATCGAGAAGATGGCGGCCGCCGGCAGGATGGTCGCCGAGATACTTGTCGGCCTGAGAGAGATGGTGGCCCCGGGGGTAACCCTGGCACAGTTGGACGCATATGCCGAGAGGGAAACGCTGAAGAGGAAGGCGAAGCCAGCCTTCAAGGGTTACAGCGGCTTCCCCTTTTCGCTTTGTTGTTCGGTGAACGAGCAGGTGGTACACGGCTTCGCCACGCAGCGCGCCCTGGTCGAAGGGGATATCGTCAGCCTCGACTTCGGAGTACTGCACAACGGGTTCTACGGTGACTCCGCCATCACGGTTCCGGTTGGCAAGGTCTCCGATGCAGCAGCCAGGCTGATCAAGGCCACCGAAGAGTCGCTCTACCGCGCCATCGAGGTTGCCGACACTGCGCACAGGCTGTCGGACATCGCCCACGCGGTCCAGTCTCACGTCGAGGCGCGCGGTTTCTCGGTAGTGCGCGACTTCGTGGGACACGGCATCGGCAAGGAGTTGCACGAGGGGCCCCAGATCCCCAACTTCGGCGCGCCGGGCAAGGGACCCAAGTTGAAAAGCGGCATGGTGCTCGCCATCGAGCCGATGATCAACGAGAAGGGTTACGACGTGAAGGTGCTGGAGGACGGCTGGACGGCGGTTACCGTCGACGGCGGACTCTCGGCGCACTTCGAGCACACGGTAGCAATAACGGACAACGGTCCGCTGATACTTACGAAAATCTAGATTGGCAAAACGTCTTCAAAAGGAAGTGAACTATGAAGGTTCGGGCATCGGTTAAGAAGATCTGTGTAAAGTGCAAGATTGTCAAGCGCAAGGGCATAGTCCGCGTCATCTGCGAGACCCCCAAGCATTCACAGAGACAGGGCTAATAGGAGGAGCTGGCATTGGCACGTATCGCAGGGGTAGATTTACCCAGGAATAAGAGAATAGAGATCGCACTGACCTACATCTACGGCATCGGCAGGTCTCTCTCCCAGGAAATTCTTACGGCAACCGGCGTGGACATGAACACCCGTTGCGACAACCTGACCGAGGCGGAAGTCTCGAAGATCAGGGAGTATATCGATAAGAACGTGAAGGTCGAAGGCGACCTGCGCCGCGACATCTCCATGAGCATCAAGCGCCTCATGGATCTCGGCTGCTACCGTGGTCTTCGTCACAGGAAAGGTCTTCCCTGCCGCGGGCAGCGTACCAAGACCAATGCACGCACCAGGAAAGGGCCGGCTCGTACGGTCGCTGGCAAGAAGAAATAAGATTCTGGAGGGATAATGGCGAGCCCGGCTAAGAAGGTCGTTAAGAAGAAAAAAGAGAGAAAGAATATTCCCACTGGCGTGGCGCACATCCAGGCTACGTTCAACAATACCATGATCACCATCACCGACCCGGTCGGTAACGTGGTTGCCTGGTGCACCTCCGGTGCCAAGGGCTTCAAGGGCTCCAGGAAGAGCACCCCGTTCGCAGCGCAGATGGCTGCCGAGGATGCCGCCAAGAAGGCCCAGGAGCATGGCATGCGCACCATCGAAGTGTACGTGAAGGGCCCCGGCTCCGGCCGCGAGTCCGCGCTGCGCGCACTGCAGGCTGCCGGCTTCGCCGTCAGCTTCATCCGCGACGTAACGCCGATTCCGCACAACGGCTGCCGTCCCCCGAAGAGAAGAAGAGTCTAGGACCGTATCGACGGACCTGGCGTTACGGAACTATCAGTTAGGATCATAGGAGGTCTTCATTGGCTAGGTATACAGGGCCCTCATGCAGGCTGTGCAGGCGCGAAGGATCGGAACTTTTTCTTAAAGGCGAGCGTTGCTACACCGACAAATGCGCCATCAAGAGAAGGAGCTATCCGCCGGGACAGCACGGGCAGGGTCGCATAAAAGTTTCTGATTACGGTGTTCAGCTGCGCGAAAAACAGAAGGTACGTCGTATCTACGGCATCCTCGAGAACCAGTTCCGCGGGTACTTCGAGACCGCAGACCGGATGAAAGGTGTGACCGGCGAAAACCTCCTCTTCCTCCTGGAGAGAAGGCTCGACAACGTCGTCTACCGTCTCGGTTTCGCCGCTTCGCGCGACGAGGCACGTCAGCTGGTACGTCACAGCCACTTCACCCTCAACGGGCGTAAGGCTAACATCCCCTCCATCCAGGTGAAGGCGGGCGATGTGATCCAGCTGCGTGAGAAGAGCCGCAAGATCGCTGTCATCACCGAGTCCCTCGAGGCCGTGGTTCGCCGCGGTATCCCGCAGTGGCTCGAGCTGGACAAGGACGCCTTCAAAGGCACCGTCAAGACCAGCCCGGTGCGCGAAGACATCACCATGCCGATTCAGGAGCAGTTGATCGTCGAGCTCTACTCCAAGTAAAGGCTGACCAACAACCGATACAGGGGGATCTAAATGTATAGAAATTGGCGCGATCTGATCAGGCCGAAGAAGCTTCAGGTTGAGACAGAATCGCTGACTAATACATACGGCAAGTTCTACGCCGAGCCTTTCGAAAGGGGGTTCGGTACCACCCTGGGAACGGGGCTGCGTAGGGTCCTCATCTCCAGCCTGCAGGGGGCGGCCATCGTCTCCGTAAAGGCCAAGGGCGTGCTGCACGAATTCTCCGCTGTCCCGGGCGTTACCGAGGACATGACGGATATCATCCTCAACCTGAAAGGGGTGCGCCTCAAGGTGCACGGCAACGAGTCCCGGATGATCCGGATCGTGCAGAAGGGTGAAGGGGTGGTCAAGGCGAAGGATATCATCACCGACAACAACGTCGAGATCCTGAACCCGGAACATCACATCGCAACCTGCTCCAAGGACGCCAACCTGGAGATGGACCTCATGGTGAAAGTCGGCAAGGGTTACGTCCCGGCTGACCGCAACCGTGACGAGAAGGCACCGGTCGGGACCATCCCGATCGACGCGATCTTCTCCCCGATTCACAAGGTGAACTTCACCGTCACCAACGCTCGTGTAGGTCAGATCACCGACTACGACAAGCTTACTATCGAAGTCTGGACCGACGGCAGCGTGAAACCGCAGGACGCGGTTGCCTACGCTTCCAAGATCCTCAAGGACCAGCTCTCCATCTTCATCAACTTCGATGAGGACGTGGAGCCCCAGGAGGAGGCGGAGCCGGAAGAAGAGCGCGAGCGCTTCAACGAGAACCTCTACCGCTCGGTCGACGAGCTGGAGCTCTCGGTTCGCTCCGCCAACTGCCTCAAGAACGCCGGCATCAAGCTGATCGGCGAGCTGGTCTCCAGGACCGAGGCAGAAATGCTGAAGACCCAGAACTTCGGCAGGAAATCGCTGAACGAAATCAAGGACATCCTGGTCGACATGGGCCTCACCCTCGGCATGAAACTGGAGAACTTCCCGGATCCCGAGATCATGAGGCGTCTGCGCGGCGAGCAGAAAGAAGAATAGTCCATACGACTTCATTTATAGATCGAAAGGAAGTGAAAAGATATGCGTCACAACAGCGCGGGTAGAAGATTAGGTAGGACCACAAGCCATAGGATCGCTATGTTCAGGAACATGGTGACTTCCTTTCTCCAGCACGAAAAGATCACCACGACCGATGCCAAGGCAAAAGAGCTTCGCTCCATCGCCGAGAAGATGATCACCCTGGGCAAGAAGGGCGACCTTCACGCCACCAGGCAGGCAGCGGCCTACATCCGCGACAAGAAAGTCGTGACCAAGCTTTTCACCGAGATCGCACCGCGTTACGCAGAGCGTCCCGGCGGCTACACCAGGATCATCAAGCTCGGCATTCGTCCGGGCGACACCGCTCCGGTGTCCGTGATCGAGCTGGTTGAAGCTGAAATGACTCCGAAGAAAGCAGCTAAGCCGGCTGTCAAGGCTCCCAAAGCCGCCAAAGCTCCGAAGGCTGCTCCGGCAGTCGAGGCCGCTCCGGCTGCTGAAGAAGCTGCGGTTGTGGAAGAAGCCCCGGTAGCAGAAGCACCGGCAGCTGAGGCCACTGAGGAGAAAACCGAGGCGTAATTGCTTCCGGTTGCAAAGAGTAACAAAGGGACACGGGAAACCGTGTCCCTTTTTTTTGCGTTGGAGTCAGGTTTACGTCCCCCCAAAAGCGCTGCACGAGGCCGGGCGTTCCCCCCCTTGTTAAAGGGGGGGACAGGGGGGATTTGCACTGGCCAAACCCTACCACCGCCGATCGAAGAATAGAGTGGGGGAGGCCACTCCCCGGAACCTAAGTCCCCCGCCCCTCCCGCCTTTCCCCTTTACATTAAAACCCCCTCTCTGATAAGATGCGCTGCTCATGAAAATCAAAAGACTCGAAATTCACGGATTCAAATCCTTTCAAGATAAGGCCGTTCTGGACTTCAACCAGCCCATCACCGGCGTGGTTGGTCCCAACGGTTGCGGTAAGTCCAATGTGGTCGACGCCATCCGCTGGGTCATGGGGGAGCAGTCCGCCAAGAACCTGCGCGGCAAGTCGATGGAAGACATCATCTTCAACGGCACCGAGTTCCGCAAACCGCTCGGTATGGCCGAAGTTTCCCTCTTCTTCTCCACCGAGGACGGCCGCGTTCCCGCGAAATACCTCAACTTCTCCGAGATCCAGGTCACCCGCCGCCTCTACCGTGACGGCGAGAGCGACTACCTTCTGAACAAAACCCCTTGCCGTCTGCTCGACATCGCCGAGTTGTTCATGGACACCGGCATCGGCGCCAAGGCGTACTCGATCATCGAGCAGGGCAAGATCGGCATGATCCTGCACGCCAAGCCCGAGGAACGCCGTTTCCTGATCGAAGAGGCCGCCGGGGTTACCAAGTTCAAGGCGCGCAAGGTCGTCGCCATGAAGAAGATGGAGGCGACCCGCCAGAACCTGTTGCGCATCGGCGACATCATCTCCGAGATCAAGCGCCAGATGAACGGCTTGCAGCGCCAAGCCAAGAAGGCGGAGCGTTTTCGCGAGGTCAGGCAGGAACTCAAGGAGATCGAACTCCTCTTCGCTGCCAAGGGGTATGCCGGGGTAGAAAAGGACCGCAACGGGCTGGAGCGCGAGATCACTGAACTCGAGTCGAAGCTCGTGGACGTGACGGCGAAGCTCAATGATGCCGAACTCTCCGTCGAGGAGAAACGGCTCGCCCTGTTGGAGACCGAACGCCAGCTCACGGCAGCGCAGGAAGAGATCTTCCGCTGGAAGAGCGAACTGCAGGGGGGCGAAAACCGCCTCGAGTTCCAGCGTAAGGAACTGGTCAACCTGGAACGCCACGGTGCCCGTTTCCAGGAGGAACTCCAAGGGCTGCGCGACCAATTGGCCAACTCCGAGAAAGAGATCGGGGCCCTGCAGGCACAGCGCGTCTCGCTCCAAGAGGACCTAACCCGTGAGAGCGAGTCGCTCGAGTACCGTGAGTCACTGCTGGAAGAGATGGCTGCCGGCGAGGCGGGCGTTACCCGGGAGTTGGACGAGACCCGGCGCGCCATGTTCGCCGCCCTATCCGAAGGGGCGCAGGCCGCCAACCAGCACGCCGCCGCGCAGAAACGGCTGGCAGGCCTCGCCGACCGTCTTCAGGCCAGCCAGAGAGAGCGCGTCCTTCTGGGCGAGCGGCTCTTTGAGGCTAACGCCAAGGTCGATGCCCTCAAGCAGGAGCGCGAGCAACTTGCCCGGGACAAGGCGCAGGCGGACGAAGAGCTGACCATGGCTGGGAGCCGCGAAGCCGAACTCAAACACGCGCAGGAGGCGGGGGATAGGCTGCTTCAGCAGAGCCGCGACCAGCTTTCGGCTGCTGCTTCCCGCCTGAAGTCGCTCCAGGAGCTGGAGGCTCAGTTCGCCGGGTACGGCCAGGGCGTGCGTAACCTGCTCCTCGCCGAGCCTTTCAAAAATGCCTCCCTCACCATGATCGCTGATGCGCTCGAGGTCGAGGAGGAGTTCGAGGTTGCCCTGGAAGCGGTGCTCGGTGACCGCTTGCAGTACCTCCTGTGCGAATCGTCCGCCACCGCGCTGGATGCCGTTGCCCACCTCAAGGGAAGCGCCGGCGGCCGCTGCAGTTTCGTAACTGCGCCCCCCTGGCGCCAACCGGCCAAGGAAACGCCGCCGGGTGCCGCGCCGCTTTGGGAGCGGGTCACTGTACCCAAGCAGCACGCCCACTTGGTGGAACCCCTTCTTGCCGGTGCCTACCTCGCCCGCGACTTGAACCATGCACTGGACCTGGCCGCGTCCTTTCCTGCCTCCACCTTCGTTACCCTTGACGGCGACCTGGCCCACGGCGGCGGTATCGTCAACGGTGGTTCGGCCGAGCCCGCCCAGCAGGGGATCATCCATAAGAAACGGGAGATCAAGGCGCTGGGTGCCGAGGTCGAACGCCTCGAAGCCGAGGTACAGGAACTGGCCGACAAGCGCGAGAAGAGGAAAGGGGAGATCGTCGAGGCGGAGGCCCACCGCGTCGAGTTGCGCCAGACCCTGCATCGACTCGATATCCGGATCGTGAATGCGGACAAGGACCTGCAGACCGCGCTGTCCGAGTGTCGCCGCATCGAGGACAACGGTGCCGTCCGCGAGGCTGAGGAAGAACAGTTGACCGAGGAACAGGCGCTGGTCTCCGGTGAGATGGCCCAGGCCGATGCCAAAAGGGCCCAGGCCGAGGAGCGCAAGGCTGCCCTGGAAAAGACCGTCGAAGCACTGCAGGGGCGCCTTGAGGGATCCCGCTTCGAGATGGAAGAGGCCCGCGAGATGGTCACCTCCATGAAGGTACGCGTCGCCGCGCTGAGGGAAAAAGGGGAGTCTACCGAGCGGGCGCTGCGCCGCGTCGAAGGGCTCTGCACCGACCTCGCCAACCGCATTGCCTCGCGCACCACTGAATTAGAAGGTTCGGGCGACGAGCGTACCCGCCTCCTGGCTGCCATTGCGGAAGGTGAAGAGGCGCTGCGTGCGGTGGTCAAGCAGCAGTTGGCGAGCGAGCAGGCCCTGCTGCAGGTTAAGGATCGCTACGAGACTGAAGCCGCCAAGGTACAGGAAGAAGAGGCGCTGCTCAAGGGCATGCGTGCCGATGCCGTCGCCGTGAGGGAGCAACTGAACGCGAAAAGCCTTCGCCTCACCGAGGTGAGCATGCGGCTCGCCCACCTGGAGGAAACCCTCAAGGAAAAGCACCGCATGGAAATCGCCGATGCGTTGCTCAACTACTCCAAGGTGGAGTGGGACGAGGTCGAAAGCACCAAGCGCCAGGCGGAATTGCAGAAGACCATCAACGAGATGGGCGAAGTGAACCTCATGGCCATCGAGGAGTTCAAGGAAATGGAGGAGCGCTTTTCCTTCCTTTCCAGTCAGAAGGACGATCTCGAGGAGTCCATGAACGCCCTGCAGAAGGCGATCCAGCGCATCAACCGCACCACCAGGAAGCGCTTCCTGGAGACCTTCCAGATGGTGAACGAGAAGTTCCAGCAGATCTTCCCGCGCCTGTTCTGCGGCGGTCATGCAGAGCTGCGCCTGACCGACGAAGAGGATCTCCTTAACACCGGTCTCGAGATCGTGGTGCAGCCCCCGGGTAAGAAGCTGCAGAATGTCTCGCTTCTATCCGGTGGCGAGAAAGCGCTGACTGCCGTGGCGCTCATCTTCTCCATCTTCCTGATCAAGCCATCGCCGTTCTGTCTGCTGGACGAAGTCGACGCGCCGCTCGACGACGCCAACATCGGCCGGTTCAACGACATGGTGCGTGAGATGAGTGCCAATTCCCAGTTCATCATCATCACCCACAACCGTGCCACCATGGCCGTCGCCGATACCCTGTACGGCGTCACCATGGAAGAGCCCGGCGTTTCCAAACTGGTGTCGGTGCGCCTGAACCGCTAGGAGAATTTCTCCCCTCGCCCTCCGGGAGAGGGTCGGGGGTGAGGGCCCTTGCCGTCACTTGCAATGCTGAGCTGGATGAGTGTGCGGGTTATACTGCCGCCACCCCTCATTCCGTTATATTTTCACCGTAGGAGCTTGACGTGCCCTTCAAGAGACTGTTGACTACACTGGTTGAATCCGTGCCCGGTGGCAATGGCGCCATCCTGGCTGACTGGGAAGGGGAGGCGGTCGAACAGTTCACCCATGGCGACCCTTTCGAGATGAAGGTAACTGCTGCGCACTGGGGGATCCTGCTCACCCAACTCAAGGGATTGCACGAGAAGTTCACCACCGGTGCCGTGCAGGAAACAGTTATCAGCACGGACGAACAGTACGTCATCGTGGGTGCCATAGGCGAGGACTATGCCCTCGTTATGACCATGGACCGCAAAGCACTGCCGCTGCTGGCCCTGAAGAAGTTCCGGGACACCGCGCAGCTTTTGCATAAGGAGATTTATTAATGGCCGAGGAAAACAAAGGTTTTTTCAAAGGTCTTTTCAAAAAGCTTGGCATCGTGGGCGCCGAGGAGTTTGGCGAGACCACCGCGGACCAAGAGTTGGAGCAGCAGGCGCAACAGGAGCCCTCAGCCCCTGAGCAACCGCCCGTTGCCGCGCCTCCCACACAGGCGCAGTCTACACAGCCTGTGGCCACCCCCGCCCCTGCCCCCGAACCTTCCGCCCCGTCCCCGCGCCAAGTCTGGACTGAGCCCACCGCCCCGGCGCCGGCCCCGGTATCCGAACCCGTTGAACAGGCCAAACCCAGCTTCTTCGATCGCCTCAAGCGCAGCCTGAGCAAGACCCACGAGACCATCATCGGCCGCGTGGACACCCTGTTGCTGGGCAAGAAGCAGATCGACACCGATACCCTCGAGGAACTCGAAGAGATCCTGATCACCGCCGACCTGGGCGTAAAGACCACCGTCGACCTGATCCGCACCTTGGAGCAGCGCCTCAAGCGCGACGAGTTGCAGGACGGCGCAGCGTTGAAGAGGGCACTGAAGGAAGAGATCCAACTGCGCCTCCTGGAGCATCATGCGCCGCTGGTAGTCACCGACAAGAAACCGTTTGTCATCATGGTGATCGGCGTGAACGGGGTGGGCAAAACCACCACTATCGGCAAGCTCGCCGCACGCTACACCGGCGAAGGGAAGAAGGTACTCTTAGCTGCTGCCGATACGTTCCGCGCCGCCGCAGCTGAGCAGCTTGAGACCTGGGCCAAGCGCGTGGGTACCGACATCGTGCGTCACAAGGAAGGGGCCGATCCTTCCGCGGTGGTCTTCGATGCCTGCAAGGCTGCTATCGCGCGCGGCACCGATGTCCTCATCATCGACACCGCCGGCCGCATGCACACGAAGGTCAACCTGATGGAGGAGATGAAGAAGATCCGCCGCGTGCTGACCCGCGAAATTCCGGACGGCCCGCACGAAACGCTGCTGGTTTTGGACGCTGCAACCGGGCAGAACGCGCTCTCCCAGGCAAAGCTGTTCAAGGAAGCCGCCGACGTTACCGGCGTGGTGCTGACCAAACTCGACGGCAGCGCCAAGGGAGGCATTGTCGTTGCCGTTTGTCATGAATACGCTCTGCCCGTTAGATTCATTGGCGTGGGGGAGTCGGTAGAGGACCTTCGGGCCTTCGATCCGGTCCAGTTTGTAGACGCCCTTTTCCAATGATAGCCTTGACTTTTGGGTACTTATCGCATATGATTTTGCCGCAAAAGGTGCAATAATGAGTGATGAGCTGTTTAATGAACTAGAAGGACGGCTAAATTCTCTAATTAATGTCGTGAGCGAGTTGAAACTCGAGAACGATCGGCTGAAAAAAGAGAATTCCCGGCTTCATGAAGAACGGGTCGGTTTCAAGGCCCGCATAGATGCAATACTGAAAAAGTTGGAAGGGGTCTGACCGCTTGATCGCCACGCACAGCATCAGGGTCCTGGGGCGCGAGCTCCAGGTGAAGAGTGTTGCGACACCTGAGCACGTGGCTCAGGTCGAGGCTCTGGTCAACGAAAAGCTGGCGGAGGCGGAAGCCAAGGTCAGTGGTGGCGACACCCAACTGGTAGTGATCCTGGCGTTGATGAATTTGGCTGAAGCCAGCCTGGACGCCCGGAAGCAATTGGCAGAAGAGCAGCGCACCTGCAGTGAGCGGGTAGCGGGGCTCATTGAACGGCTGGACCGGCAACAGTTTTAGAGTTTCAGGTCTCTTGCGGGAGATTCAACATATAGCTGATTGGTTGTACGGTTGCAAAGCTTTGCCAGAACCTGCGTGGAGAGTTGTTTCCTTCGCGTTTGCTGATAGTAGCCTAAAGACGTTAAGCAGCATGTCCAGAGGTTAATGGCTGCATTTACATAAAGTTCAAATTTGGCGCTTCATTTGAACGCGGCCCACTCTATCAAAACCTGTCAACGCAACACCCGTCACACCCAGCAGCACTCCCCCACCAGAGCACCTGTCTCGACGGGCGGCCCCTGCCGTCCACCTTCTGAACCAACACGGAACTAAAGCGTTATGCCCAAGCGTGCCCATAGAGCCGCGACCCTTGCCCGACGCCGCGAGCTCTCCAAGCCTCAGGTGGCGTCGCTGAGCTTGGCCCTGCAACAGCGTTTTCTCCAACTGCCCGAGTATCAGGCAGCGAGATCGCTGGTGCTGTATGCGCCGATCCATCACGAAGTGGATACGGACGCGGTCGCTGTGGCGGCCCTGGCCTCCGGCAAGCGACTGCTCTATCCGGCAGTGGTGGGCAATGATTTGAAGTTCTGCCAGGTGGCCGCTCTCGCCGAGCTCGCCCCCGGCAGGTACGGCATCCCGGAGCCTGAAGGCGAGGGATGCGATCCGGCGGAAGCGGACCTCATCGTGGTGCCCGGAGTTGCTTTTGACCTGTGCGGGCGCCGCATAGGTTACGGCAAAGGGTACTATGACCGGTCTTTGCACCGTCTGGAAGGAAGCGGGAAGCTGGTGGCGTTTTGCTACGACTTCCAACTGCTTCAGGAGATAGCCGGCGAGCCGCACGACGTGACGATGGACTTGATCGTCACCGAGAGTCGGGTGGTTCGCGTTAATAAACATATATGTGAGGGGGAGCAACAGTGAAAATCGACATAACTATTGCCATTTTGCTAGTGCTTGTCGCGGCCGCCATCGGCTACGTGATAGGCAACGTCCTGCGCAAGAAACTCTCGGATTCCCTGGTGACCAATGCCGAGACGCTGGCCGCTAAGATGATCGAGGATGCCAAGCGCCAGGCCGAGGTCGTGGCCATGGAGGCTGCCGTTCAGGCCAAGGATGTGGTGTACCAGGCAAAGGAAGAGCTGGAAAGGCAATTTGAACAAGAAAGCCGCGAGAAGCGTCGCGACCTGCAGGCCCTGGAAAAGAGGCTGCAGCAGAAAGAAGAAAACCTCGACAAGAAGACCAACCTGTTCGACCAGCGTGATGCCGACTTCCTGAAGAGGGAGCAGGGGCTTGCGCAGCGCGAGCAGTCTCTGTCCAACAAGGAGCAGGGGCTCACCCAGAAGGAAGAGAAGCTGGATGCCCTGGTGGGCGAGCAGAAGGCGAAGCTCGAGCAGATCGCCGGCATGACCGCCGCCGAGGCCAAGAAGTTCCTGATGGACTCGATGGAGGATGAGGCAAAGCTCGACGTCGCCAAGCTGATCAAGGCGATGGAGGAAGAGGCCAGGGAGACCGCGGACAAGAAGGCCAAGGAAGTACTGGCCCTTGCGATGCAGCGCTACGCGGGCGAGTATGTCGCCGAGCGCAGCGTCTCCGTCGTGACCCTCCCTTCCGACGAGATGAAGGGACGCATCATCGGCCGCGAGGGGCGCAACATCAGGGCTCTCGAAGCAGCTACCGGCATCGACCTGATCATCGATGACACCCCGGAAGCGGTCATCCTTTCCGGCTTCAACCCGGTCCGCAGGGAAGTGGCGAAGCTGTCGCTGCAGAAGCTCATCGCCGACGGCAGGATCCACCCCGGCCGCATCGAGGAAGTCGTGGCGAAATCCCAGGAAGAGATCGAGCAGGCCATGAAGGAAGCCGGCGAGCAGGCGGCTTTCGACCTCGGTGTGCACGGCATCCATCCGGAGATCCTGAAGCTCATCGGGCGCCTGAAGTACCGCACCTCCTACAGCCAAAACGTTTACCAGCACTCGCTGGAAGTCGCCTTCCTTTGCGGGATTATGGCTGCCGAACTCGGCATCAATGTGAAACAGGCGAAACGTGCGGGTCTGCTGCACGACCTCGGCAAAGCCGTCGACCACGAGATCGAGGGCTCCCATGCGGTCATCGGCGCGGACATCGCCAAGAAGTACGGCGAGTCGCCCAAGATCGTCCACGCCATCATGGCGCACCACGAGGATGAAAAGCCGGCCACCGTCCTCGCCGTTCTGGTCCAGGCCGCGGACGCCCTTTCCGGTGCCCGCCCCGGTGCAAGGCGCGAAATGATGGAGACCTATGTGAAGCGTCTGGACGATCTGGAGAGGATCGCCACCTCCTTCGACGGTGTCGTGACCTCCTTCGCCATTCAGGCCGGCCGCGAGATCCGCGTCATGGTTTCCAGCGACCAGGTAACCGATGACCGCGCCCTGGTCCTCGCCAAGGATATCGCCAAGAAGATCGAGACCGAAATGACCTACCCTGGTCAGATCAAGGTCAACGTGATCAGGGAAACCAGGGCAACCGAATATGCCCGTTAAGCTTCTCTTCATAGGAGATGTGATCGGCAAGCCCGGTCGCGAAGCGCTCTCCCGTGAGCTGCACCGAATCGTTGACCGGCACATGGTCGACCTCGTCATTGCCAACGGCGAGAACGCCGCCGGCGGCTTCGGGCTCACCGAGGAGACCGCGCAAGACCTGTTCAAGTGCGGCGTCCAGATGATCACTTCCGGCAACCACATCTGGGATAAGAAGGATGCGCTGGAGTACATCAAGCGCGAGGACCGCATTGTGCGTCCGGCCAACTATCCCGAAGGAACTCCCGGGAAGGGGACGACCATCGTCAAGACCCCAGGCGGGGTCAAGGTCGGCATCCTGAACCTGGAAGGGCGTGTTTTCATGAACAACCTGGACTGCCCTTTCCGTTGCGCCGACAAAGAGATCGCCAAGCTCAAGGAAGAGACTCCGATCGTCTTCGTCGACTTCCATGCCGAAGCCACCAGCGAAAAGGTCTCCCTGGGGTGGTACCTAGACGGGAGGGTCGCCGCGGTCATTGGAACCCACACCCACGTGCAGACCGCGGACGAGCGCATCCTGACCGCCGGCACCGCCTACATGACCGATGCCGGCATGACCGGATCTTTCGATTCCGTCATCGGCGTCAAAAAGGAAGAAGCGATCCTGAAGTTCGTCACCCAGCGCCCCTCGAAGTTCGAGGTGGCGAAAAAGGATATCCGCATCAATGCGGTTGCTATCGAGGTGGACGAAAAGACAGGGCTCGCGCTGAACATCGAAAGAATCAATATCGCCTGCGGCTAGGTCGCAGGTGCCCTCTCCGGACACGTGATCAACGCGTCCCCTCGCCCTCTGGGAGAGGGACAGGGTGAGGGTTGTTTTGTGAAATACAATCTGGAGGGAAAGTGATGACTGTTGCAGAGCAGATGGAAATCATCAAGAGGGGCGCCGTAGAAATCCTGGTGGAGAAAGAGCTGGTTGAGAAGCTCGAGAAATCCGCCAAGACCGGCGTACCGCTCAAGATCAAGGCCGGTTTCGATCCGACCGCGCCGGACCTGCATCTGGGGCACACCGTGCTGCTGCACAAGATGCGTCAATTCCAGAAGCTCGGCCACGAGGTGTACTTTCTCATCGGCGACTTCACCGGCATGATCGGCGACCCCACCGGCAAGTCCGAGACCCGCAAGGTTCTCACCCGCGAAGACGTCCTCAAGAATGCCGAGACCTATAAAGAGCAGGTCTTCAAGGTTCTCGATCCGAAGCTCACCAAGGTTGTTTTCAACTCGGAGTGGCTCGGGAAAATGACCGCATCTGACATGATCGGTCTTGCCTCCAAGTACACCGTTGCGCGTATGCTCGAGCGCGAAGACTTCAGCAACCGCTTCTCCAACCAGTTGCCGATCAGCATCCACGAGTTCATGTACCCGCTGGTGCAGGGCTACGACTCCGTGGCGCTCAAGGCGGACGTCGAGTTGGGCGGCACCGACCAGAAGTTCAACCTCCTGGTCGGGCGTGAGCTGCAGAGGGAGTGGGGGCAGGCGCCGCAGTGCGTTGTCACCGTCCCGCTCCTCGAAGGTCTCGACGGCGTCAACAAGATGAGCAAGTCTCTTGGCAACTACATTGGCATCAACGAGCCCGCTGACGAGATCTATGGCAAGGTGATGTCCATCTCCGATGAACTGATGATTCGTTACTACGAGCTCCTGAGCGACCTCACTATGGCCGACTTTGAGAAGCTTAAGGCCGACCTGAAGAGCGGGGCGGTGCATCCGATGGAAGCCAAGAAGCAGTTGGCCCGGGAGATGGTCACCCGTTACCATGGCGCCGAGGCTGCAACTCAGGCAGACGAAAACTTCGTCAAGCGCTTCAAGAACAACGAGACCCCGGATGAGATGCCTGAGTTTGCGCTCAAGGCAGAAGGGGAGAAGGTTCTGCTTTGCAGGGTTCTGGCAGAGGCGCAGCTCGTGAAGTCCAACAGCGAAGGCCGTCGTTCCATCCAGGGCGGTGGCGTCAAAGTCAACGGCGAGAAGATCTCTGATGAGAACCTGGAGATTGCCTGCAACGGCGAGTACATCATCCAGGTAGGCAAGCGTCGTTTTGCCAAAGTATCTTTCGCCTAAAGTTTCACAAGCCGACACCGATAAAGAGGGGGCGATGCGAATGCATCGCCTTTTTTCTTTGTGACTGTCGCCGGTCCACCTTTGTCCACCAGGTCCATTGGGTCCACAGTGTCCACCAAAGAGCCAAACCTTCAGCGTTTGCCGCTGCTTCGGTCACTGTTAACAAAAACAAACAACAAACCCGTTGACGCAGTCAAAGTCATTTGCTATAACCACCCTCCGCTGACGAACGGCACTTTTGTTCGGCGGCGGCCAACAAGAAAAGCATTGACAGCCGAAACGGCCTTTGCTATAAAGTTGAGCTTCGCAGTAACGACGATCTTTGCAACCAAATAGTTGAGCCGGCAGTATCAGTGGACGCAAGTCTCTGGCGCTGCAAACCTGAGAAAGATTTAAGAAAAGAAAATCTTGACAGGCAGCAACGGTTCAGGTAAGGTGCTGAGTCTGTCGCAAACGGCGGCTTGGTCTTTGAAAACTAAATAGTAGACGAAACAGCAATTGCGAGTTTCAAAATGTAACAAGTCAGTTGTTTCAAACTAGAATCGGATTTTCCGGTTTCATTTTAAACTGGAGAG
>NZ_JAEMHL010000011.1 GCF_016458305.1 Geomonas anaerohicana
GCGGCCTTTTCCGCAGCAGCTTTCTTAGCAGCGGCCTTCTCTTCTGCCGCTTTCTTGGCAGCGGCTTTGTCAGCAGCAGCTTTTTCAGCAGCGGCCTTCTTGGCAGCCGCCTTCTCGGCAGCGGCCTTTTCCGCAGCAGCTTTCTTAGCAGCGGCCTTCTCTTCTGCCGCTTTCTTGGCAGCGGCTTTGTCAGCAGCGGCTTTTTCCGCAGCCGCCTTCTTGGCAGCCGCCCTGTCGGCAGCGGCCTTTTCCACAGCGGCTTTCTTAGCAGCGGCCTTCTCTTCTGCCGCTTTCTTGGCAGCGGCTTTGTCAGCAGCGGCTTTTTCCTCAACGGCCTTCTTGGCAGCCGCCTTGTCGGCAGCGGCCTTCTCTGCAGCTGCTTTCTTTGCCGCAGCGTAATCCGCGGCTGCTTTCTCGGCAGCGGCTTTGTCAGCAACAGCTTTTTCCGCAGCGGCTTTCTCAACTGCAGCTTTGATGACCGCCGTCCGCTCAGCAACTGCTTCCTCGATAGTTGCCGGTCTTGCAGGGGATGCCTTAGGAGCAGCCTGGTCTGCAGGTCCTTTTCCAGCAGCCGCCTCTTCAGCAGCTACTCTCTGAGCAGCCACTCTGTCCGCGGCCAGTTTGTCAGCTATCGTCTTGTCGGCAGCAGCCTTCTCCGCAGCAGCCTTCTCCGCAGCAGCCATCTCTGCAGCGGCCTTTTCTGCAGCGGCTTTGTCAGCAGCAGCCTTATCTGCGGCAGCCTTGTCAGCGGCAGCCTTATCAGCGGCAGCCTTGTCAGCGGCAGCCTTGTCAGCGGCAGCCTTGTCAGCGGCAGCCTTGTCAGCGGCAGCCTTGTCAGCGGCAGCCTTGTCAGCGGCAGCCTTGTCAGCAGCAGCCTTATCAGCAGCAGCCTTGTCAGCGGCAGCCTTCTCTGCGGCAGCCTTCTCTGCGGCAGCCTTCTCAGCGGCAGCCTGCTCAGCGGCAGCCTTGTCAGCGGCAGCCTTGTCAGCGGCAGCCTTGTCAGCAGCAGCCTTGTCAGCAGCAGCCTGCTCTGCAGCAGCCTTTTCCGCGACAGCTTTCTCTGCAGCGGCTTTCACAGCGGGTGGCGCCGCTACAGGTTCCGGCTCGACAAGTTGCGGCGGTTGCTGGCTCTGGTCCTGCGCCAACTTGAGCAGGCCCGGTTCCAACTTCTCCGCTGCCTTCGGGAAATCTTTAAGCAGCGTCTTCACCGTCTTCACCGCTTTGTCATCCCTTGACGTAGCCGCGTAGCACTTTGCCAACATGGCAAGGACTTCCTCACGTTGCGGCGTGTTCGGAAATTTCTTCAGGAGCCTCTCCAGCCACGTAGAGGCGAAATAGTAACTGTTCTCCTTGTAGTGGTTCCTGGCCTGGGCAAACATCGACGCTTCGTCTGAGTCTGCAAAAGATACGGAAGGAACAATCAGACAGGCCAGTACGAGTGCCACTAACAGCATGCGCATGGTGCTCATTCAAAACCTCACATGTTTCAATAGAGTCTACAGTCTTGGTGCAGCTGAGACAGAAAGGGGTAGTCTTTCTGAAATTTTGCCAAGATTAGTGTACACGAAGGTCAATGTCAAAGAATAATTTAAGGAATATCTGACCTGAAGAAGTCAACTCGGCTCCTCTGTGAGAGTTGAGATTGCCCCCACCACTGTTTTTTGCAGATTCCACCACGTGACAGTTGCATTTCCTTGAGTACAATCTTGCGATATGAAAACCATCGAGTCATGGCATGAAGAGCAATTCCGCACCGAAATCAGAGCACGAGTGGTCGAGGCTTTAGGAAAGGGCGCCGACGCAACGAGGATGGCAAGTACCTTGGCAGCGTCTGCGGACAACGCACAAAGTTTTTGCGTCGGCCGTCCCTACGCCTGCGCCGCCGGCTGCCCGCACTGCTGCGTGCTGAACGTCGCAGTGTTACTCCCTGAGGCGACGACGATAGCGCTGTGGTTGCGTGAAAGTCTTAGCGGTGAAGAGCTGGCGGGGCTGCAAAAGCGGCTCGGTACGCACCGCTCGTGGGCGCGTTGGATGGACGATGACGAGCGGATCCTGAAGCAGATGGCTTGTCCACTGCTGGACCAGTATGGCGCCTGCAGCGTCCACCCCGTGCGTCCCCTGGCCTGCCGGGCCATTACCTCGCTGGACAGCCAGAGCTGCCGGGAAGCTTTTCGCCCCACAGTGACGGACGAGGACCGCCTGGTGCCCGCCGACCTGTTCCGCAAGGCGGTCTTCGACGCCGCTTTCACTGCCGTCGCCTCCGCGCTGCGCCAAGTCGGCCTGGATGACCGCAGCATCGAACTAGGGACAGGTGTGCTTGCTTTCCTTGAGCACCCGGAATTGGTGCAAGCGTTTCTGGGAGGGGAGAGAATGCCGCAAACTTTGTGGCTGTAAGGTGCTGAACCGACAAAAGGCAAATCCCCCCCGCCCCCCCTTTCACAAGGGGTGAACGCAATCCACGTGGGTCGCTTCGTAGGTAGCATCTATCATGGGACGCAATTTCCATTTCACCCAAAAAAGAAGGGACCAGCCGATGGGCTGATCCCTTTTTCTTTTTACTTACTGCGCTGCTGCTCTGATTAGCCGCGCGGGTCCTTGGTGTAGCCGAGACCTTTCCAGTCGATGCGACCGTTCTCGCCGTGACAGTTCTGGCACCTGAGAGCCTTGTCCTTAGGCACCACCATGTGGTTCAGCGACCACACGGTCGTCGTCTCTACCCAACCGTACTTGCCGCTGTAAGGAAGTCCCGCTTCTCTCATGCCCGCTGTGATGGCCTTGTTCCAGTCGAACTTCACAGAGTAGGCGCTGTCGTTTTCGGCGGGACCGATGATGTTGGGAACGGCCACCGTCAGGTTCTCCAGATCGTAGGGCTGCTTGGCCTGCATCACCTTGAAGGGGAAGATCCTGGAATCGGGATCGCTGCGCTCTCCACGGGGCGCGGAAAGCCGGACCACCTTGGAGGGATCGATCTTGTCGCCCAGGAAGACGCGCTCCACGGTCCCGTTGTACCACATCAGGGTCGGCGTCAGGTCCTTGCCCAGCACCAGGTCCCCCCTGGCCTTGTCATAAATCCTGAGCGGGTCGCCGCCGGTCTTTTGATCCTTGCCCGCGGTGGACCAGTCCCAGGAGAGGACGGTGGGGCTGCCCTTGGCGTAGGTCGGGATGTGGCAGGTCTGGCAGGCCACCCTCTTCATGTGCTTGTTGAGAATGGCGATCTTGTGCAGGTCGCCTTTATGGCAATCGGTGCACCCCATGGCGCGCGGCCCGGAGCCGGGGGACACGGAGATGGCCTCCCCTCTCACGTCGTGGTTGGCCGCCTTGTGGCAGGACTCGCAGGTGAGCCCTTTGGCTCCCATGTGGACGTCGAAGTCGGGGGTCGGGTTGCCCAGGTTGGCATCGAGGTCGCCGTGCTTGTAGTTTTCTCCGCCGCCGCTGTAGAAGTGGCAGTTGCCGCAGGCGGCACGGGTCGGGCGCGAGATGGACTGGGTGGCGTAACCCAGGTCAACCGGTTCCCACACCTTGCCGGCAGGGTATTCCTTGTGCTCGCCGGGGTAGACCGGGTGCCCTGCTCCCAGGGCATACTTCTTATAGGTGCCGCTGGTGTCATGGCAGATCAGGCAGTCGATGTTCTCGGTCTTGGTGAAATCGAAGGAATCGTCCTCCCAGCCGTAGCCGGCATGGCAACTGGTGCAGCCGGGGAGGTTGGAGGGGACCGCGAGACAGAAGGAATTGCCCAATGCGTTTTTCTTACCGTAGTCGACGGTCTTGCCGTTCAGGTTCTGTTTTTTACTCCAGTTCCAGTGGACGGTCTCCGTGATTTGCTTGGTGAGTTTTTCATGGCACCCGGAACAGGTCCTGGTCACCTCGGGCCCGTCGTGGAAGGGTCCGGAGAAGACGCGGTGGGTTCCCTTGAGAGCGGCATCCGAGGTGGAGGCACAGGCCAAGGCGAGAAACAGCAGCAGGTATTTCCTCATGTGTGAGACCTCGCGATCTGGATCTTTGGGCAGACGCTCCGCACAAGAGCAGGGTCGGCAGATCAGCCATGCGCCCCTTCCCTTTTTTACCGCTGAACACATTATATTTGATGGTTGGTCTAGTCAATGACAAATTGCTCCGAGTGGTTATGAGATGCCAACGCACCGGTTCCTCCCCTTCCTGTGTTCCGTCGCAACGGCCAAGAGAGAAGCTGCACATCCAAACGAAGCTGCTACAATTGTCACTTTGTCGTCCAAATCTGTCGCACGCTTTTTCATTTTCCACAGCATGCGGAGGAGAAGCACTATGCCAGTCCTTGCCACGGTATTAGGCCACCCGAGAATCGGTATCGCAAGAGAGTTGAAGAAGGCGCTTGAGGCTTACTGGAGCGGAGCCTCCCCGGCAGAGTCGCTCATGGCGACTGCACAGGAGATCCGTACCCGGCACTGGTCCATGATGAAGCAGGCGGGGTTGGACCAGATCCCGTGCAACGACTTTTCCCTCTACGACCATATGCTGGACATGGCCGTTACCGTCGGAGCCATACCGGCACGGTTTCGCAGCATCGCCGATCCCTTGAACCGCTACTTCGCCATGGCTCGCGGGGTTCAGGACCGCGGGGCCGGCATCGACCTTTCCCCCCTGGAAATGACCAAGTGGTTCGACACCAACTACCATTACATCGTTCCGGAGCTCAGTGCGGACCAGTCCTTCGCGCTCGACCCCACCAAGATCGCCGCAGAACTTGCCGAGGCACAGGCGCTGGGGATAGTGCCCCGCCCGGTGCTCCCGGGCCCGATCACCTTCCTGAAGCTGTCCAAGTTTGCCGACAACGTCTCCGGCATGGACACCCTGGACCTGCTGCCGCGCCTGCTCCCGGTCTACGAGGAATTGTTGGCGCTGCTTTCCGGCCACGGCGTGACCTGGCTCCAGCTCGACGAACCCTGCCTCTGCTTCGACCTGGACCCGCGCACCGCAGAGGCGTACCGCACTGCCCTGGGGCGGCTGGCCGCCGCGGCCAAACGCCCCGCCCTGCTGGTCGCGTGCTACTTCGGGTCCATCGGCGAAAACCTTGCCCTGGTCGCCGACTCGGGATGCGAGGCGCTGCATGTCGACCTGGTGCGCGCGCCGGCGGACCTCGAAGCCGTGCTGCCGGCACTGCCGCAGACGATGAAGCTGTCGCTCGGGGCGGTCGACGGGCGCAATATCTGGCGTGCGGACCTGGAGCAGGCCCATCGTTTGGTGCGGCGCGCCGTCACTACCCTCGGCAGCGAACGCGTCATGGTCGCAACCTCATGCTCGCTGCTGCATGTCCCCGTCGACCTCGATGCCGAAACCAGGCTCGACGCGGAACTGAAGAGTTGGATGGCATTCGCTGCGCAAAAGGTCGCCGAGGTGCGGGTTCTAGCCGACGCAGCCGGACAGGAACAGCCGCAGGGGGCCGTTTTCGAACAGGCAGCAGCGGCACTTGCCCGGCGCCGGGCAGCCGCAGCCGCCGACAACCCGGCAGTCCGGCACAGGGCGGAACAGGTAACCGAGTCCATGTCCAGGCGCAACACACCCTTCGCCGAGCGCAGCGCACGGCAGAAGAGCCGCTTCGACCTTCCCCTGCTCCCCACCACCACCATCGGCTCCTTCCCTCAATCTAAAGAGGTGCGCGAGGCCCGCTCGAAGTGGCGTAGCGGCGCACTCGACGGCCAGGGGTACCAGGACTTCCTGCGCGCCGAGATCAGGCGCTGCATCGAGAGGCAGGAGCAGCTCGGGCTGGACGTGCTGGTGCACGGCGAATTCGAGCGCACCGACATGGTGGAGTACTTCGGCGAGCAGTTGGACGGCTTCGCCTTCACCCAGAACGGTTGGGTGCAGAGCTACGGCTCGCGCTGCGTGAAGCCGCCGGTCCTCTACGGCGACGTGGCCCGCCCCCGCCCCATGACCGTGGAGTGGAGCAGTTACGCCCAATCGCTCAGCAAGCGCCCGGTGAAGGGGATGCTTACCGGCCCGGTCACCATCCTGCAGTGGTCCTTCGTACGTAACGACCAGCCCCGCTCCCAGACCTGCCGGCAGATCGCGCTCGCGCTGCGCGACGAGGTGGCCGACCTCGAGCAGGCGGGTATTGCCATGATCCAGGTGGACGAGCCAGCCATTCGGGAAGGGCTGCCGCTGCGCCGTCGCGACTGGGACGAGTACCTGGAGTGGGCGGTGGCCTCCTTCTGCATTGCCACTGCCGGGGTGAGCGACGAGACCCAGATCCACACCCACATGTGCTACTCGGAATTCGGCGACATCCTCCCCGCCATCATCGCCATGGACGCCGACGTCCTCTCCATGGAATCGTCGCGCTCCCGGATGGAACCGCTGGAGCATTTCCGTCAGCACGGCTATCCCAACGACGTCGGCCCCGGCATCTACGACATCCACTCGCCTCGGGTTCCCACCGTGGAGGAGATGACGACGCTGCTGCAACTCGCGGCCGAGGTCCTGCCGGTGGAGCGGCTCTGGGTGAACCCGGACTGCGGCCTGAAGACCCGCGGCTGGCCGGAGATCGAAGCGTCTCTCGCCAACATGGTGCGGGCTGCGCTGGAGGTGAGGGCGCGGCTACAGCAGTAGCCTGCCCTCTTCGGGAGAAGGGAATAGGCAATCCCCTCTCCCTCTGGGAGAGGGCCAGGGTGAGGGCGCTTCACAGGCAAAGGCTTGCCTCACCCGCCCTCCGGGCACCCTCTCCCAGAGTGAGAGGGAACTGGGGAGAGGGAATACTTTGGGAGAGAGAGCATAAAAAAGGGACCGGCCTCGTGGCTGGTCCCCTTTTTTATCGTTTGGCGTCTCCCCTACCCTTTTTTCTGCCGGGCCGCTGCTGCCTTCGGCGCCTTGGGCACCCTGACAGGCTTGTCCTCCGGCTTGGCGGGAGGCGGTGGAGTGAAGGAGGCGGGCGCAGCGGGCAGTAGACTGCCGAAATGGGAGGCGGCTATCTTCCTGAACACGCCGTCATTGAAATGGATGGATGCCTGGTTCTCTCCGATCTCGACGACCTTGCCGACTCCCCATTGCACAGCGCCACAATGGCTTACTACGTCTCCTCGCTTGATGGTCATGTCATTCCTCCGCTTCTCGTTGACGAGTTCCCACCCGCCCCGGACTCAGGGGACCGCTTAACCAAGCGACCACCAAGCCCCAAAAAGTTGCGGCCCCTGGAAGGTCCAGGGGCCGCAACGTAAGTGACGCCGTTCACGGGCAGTGCTTGCACCACCCCGCCGTTCCTTTGCCTAAATCTTTCTGACGTTGGCTGCCTGAAGACCCTTGGGCCCCTTGACGACGTCAAAGCTGACTGCGTCGCCTTCCGCCAAAGACTTGAACCCGTCGCCGGTGATGGCCGAGAAGTGGCAGAACACATCCTCTCCGCTTTCCTGCTCTAAAAAGCCAAACCCCTTGCTGTCGTTAAACCACTTTACGGTACCGTTTGCCATTATTAAATCCCTTCTCCTGACTTCTTTTTCTGTTTTTTCAGACCGAATAATTGCGGCTGATGTATTAAACTAACAGCATGGCATTGGATAAGCAAGCTATTTAAATATTTCCGCAACTATTTTTATCGGGCTGCTGACATGAGCAAACTCTTTATTTTCACCTTATGGTAATTTTGGAAATAGCGGATGGACAGTAAATAAGCGAGCAATTACGGTTGACTTGAGGAATAAATTCGGACCGCAGATTCTGTTAATACGATTAACCTTGCTATTGGTAAGGTTGTCATTCAGTATGACCCGTCGAAAAATAGCAAAAAAAAATCTCGGGGTAGTTTTTTCCTGCCCTCTGAGCTACCGGCGCATTTGGAGAGGAAACCGACATGGCTAAGCCGAATTTCAAGTTTCAGAAGCGCCAGAAAGAGCTGGACCGCAAAAAAAAGCAGGACGAAAAGCTGTTGCGCAAGCAGGAAAAGACGGGCCAGGGCGCCGAAGATGACCTCTCCCCGGACGACGAAAGCGACGAGGATGCAGCAGCCGTACCTGAGGCATAGCGCGGTCACCACACGTTTTTCCTGGAGTCAAAATACATGCAACGCCTCTTTTGGATGGTCGAAGCTGCCGTCTTTTACTGCCTCACCCTGGTTGTTGCCGTCACCCCTGTCGTGTTACTGGAGCGCTGCGTCATCCCGCTCGGCTTCGTCCTCTCCCGGCTGGTGCCCGGCCGCCGCACCGTGGTCGACGATAACCTGAAGAACGCCCTCCCTTTTCTGGAGCAGCACCCGCTCTGGAGCGCCTGCCACCACGACGGGCGGTTGCTCGCCCAGGCGAGTTTCGAGCACCTGATCCAATCCCTGACCGAGATCTGCAAGCTGTACCATGGACGTGGTGACGGGTTGATCGACGGCATCGAGGTGCGGGGGTACCAGCATTATGAGGCGGCCCGGGCCAAGGGGAAAGGTGTCATCTGCTTCAGCGGCCACTGCGGCAACTGGGAACTGATGGCGCTCGCCTTCAGCCGGCTCTTCGGCAACGGCGCGGTGGTCGCCCGCCGACAGAACAACCCGTTCCTGAACAGGATGGTGGAGCGGATGCGCATGAGCTACCGTAGCCGCATCATCTACAAGAAAGGTGCGATTCGCGGCATACTGAACGCACTCAGGTCGGGGGAACTGGTGGGAATCCTCGCCGACCAGGCAGCCAACCCGGAGGACGGCGTACTCATCGAGGTAATGGGGCGGACGGCGTGGGCGTCCAAGTCGCCGGTGCTGATCGCCCGGAAAAGCCGCGCACCGCTGCTCCCGGTCTTCATCCACCGCGAGGGGGGGCACCACGTGATCACCTTTCACCCCGAGCACATCTTCTCCGGTGACGAAAGCGACGCCGGCACGCAGAGGGAAACCCAGGCGCTGTCACGGTACGTGGAGAACTTCGTGGCCGCCCATCCCGCGCAGTGGTACTGGGTGCACCGCCGCTGGAAACGGGCCGGAGCCCCCGCCTGAGCGGACCGCCGCCGCGGCTCGTCCCCTATTCCCAACTCGGTTGCCGCATAAGTTCAGCCTGCGCCGCCCGCAGTACCCGCCACGCACAGATGCAAAAAGGGACCAGCCCACCGGCTGGTCCCTTTGCCTTGCCTGCTCTTAAGTTGTCTGCTGCGCGCCTACTTGGCGCCCTTCGCCAGGTGCATACTCCACGGCCCGCGCGTCGCTATCTGCAGGACGGTTTCCTCGTCCACCCAGGCGTTGTGCACCGTCTTGGGCGGGATCGCGAAGTAGCTTCCCGCCGGAAGCACGGTCGGGTTATCCTGCGTCACCCCCATGGCCAGCTTTACGGTGCCGGAGATTACCGTCACCCGTTCCACGTTGCCGTGGTAATGAGCCGGAATCTTAGTACCTGCCGGCAGCTTGATCCTCGCCACAAAGAAACCCGGCTTTGCCATATCCCCGTCGAGAACGGCCATCTGTGCGCCGGGTATCGCCGTCGGACCGGCGTGCCACTTCACCTGGTCCGGCAGTACCATCACCTGCTGCACCGGGGCCTTGCTTACCTTCTTCTCCGCCGCCACACCAACGGCGGTCAGGGAGAAGAAGACCATCATCAGGAACAGCATCGTCCTTTTCATGACTCTACCTCCTCAACAGCCTGACAATCCTCGTTTTATCACCGACCTATCCTCTATTGTACGGTCCCCGCCCCCGCCAGCACCAGACAATTCTCCCGCACCGCCCGGCACACCAGGTCCATCCGAAAATAATTCTTTACAACGTATGACAATATGAATAAAATTCGCATCGAAAGGTGTAAACGAGAATGTTCGACGAAATAGACATCCACATACTGGAGATTCTTCAGGAGAAGGCGAGGATCCCGAACGCGGAGGTCGCCCGCCAGGTAGGGATGGCCCCTTCCGCAGTACTGGAGCGGATCCGCAAGCTCGAGGAGCGGGGCATCATCGAGGGGTACGAGGTGAGGCTCAATCCCGCCTGCTTCCACCAGGGGCTCTCCGCCTTCGTGCAGGTCGAGGCAGACGGGACCGACGCGCAGACCGCCACCGCCCTGGCCGCCATCGCCTCGGTGCAGGAGGTGCACCAGGTGGTGGGCCCCGACGGTTTCCTGGTCAAGCTGAGAACCGCCGACCACACCACCCTGTCCCGGATCCTGCAGCAGATCAGGCCGCTGCCGGGGGTGAGGTCGATCCGGACCCAGGTGGTCCTGGAAACGGTCAAGGAAACCAGAAGGGTGGATCTAACGGAACCCAACGGCAACGGCCGTAACTCTTAATCAGGCACGTTACGCAGCTACCATCAATAGAAGGAGAATCAAAGTCATGCCGATGTCCGCTTCTTTCAAAGAACGTCTGTTCCCCCGGATCCCCGCGATCCAGCAGCATTTCCAGACCCCGTTCCACATCTACGACGAGGCGGGCATCCGCGAGACCGGCGCTGGCCTCATCAAGGCCTTCTCCGGCATCCCCGGCTTCCGCGAGTTCTTCGCGGTCAAGGCGCTCCCCAACCGTGAGATCCTGAAGCTCATGAAGGAGATGGGCTTCGGCTTCGACTGCAGCTCCATTCCGGAACTGATCCAGGCCCGCGAGCTGGGCGCGAAGCCGGAAGACATCATGTTCACCTCCAACAACACCAGCCCGGAGGAGTTCGAGTTCGCGGCCAAGGACGGCGGCTGCATCCTGAACCTGGACGACATCTCCCTGATCGACAAGGTGCCGGTCTTCCCGGAGCTGATCTGCTTCCGCTACAACCCCGGCCCGCGCCGCACCGGCAACGTCATCATCGGCAACCCGGAAGAGGCCAAATACGGCGTCTCGCACGACCAGGTGGTCGAGGCCTACAGAAGGGCGAAGGCACGCGGCGCCAAGCGCTTCGGCCTGCACACCATGGTCGCCTCCAACGAACTGGACTACACCTACATCGTGGAGACCGCCCGCATGGTGCTCGAGGTGGCCGAGGAGGTCGAAGCGGCACTGGGGATCCAGTTCGAGTTCGTCAACATCGGCGGCGGCTTCGGCATCCCCTACCGCCCGGAGCAAAAGGCGCTCGACCTCCCCACCATGTCCAAGGAGATCACCGCGATCTTCGACGGCTTCCGCGCCCGTCACGGCCACGCCCCCGCCATGTACATGGAGAGCGGCCGTTTCATGACCGGCCCCCACGGCGCCCTGGTGGCCACCGCCATCAACAGCAAGGACACCTACAGAAAGTACATCGGCCTGGACGCCTGCATGTCCTCGCTGATGCGCCCGGCGCTGTACGGCTCCTACCACCACATCGACGTGGTCGGCAAGGAAGGGGTGGAGCGTAGCGAAGTCTACGACGTGGTCGGCTCGCTGTGCGAGAACAACGACAAGTTCGCCATCCAGCGCGACCTTCCCCCCATCGAGGACGGCGACCTGGTGGTGATCCACGATTCCGGCGCCCACGGCCACGCCATGGGCTTCCAGTACAACGGCAGGCTGCGTCCCAAGGAGCTCATGCTGCGCGCCGACGGCCGGGTGGAGCTGATCCGCCGCGCCGAGACCGTCGAGGACTACTTCGCCACCTACAACTTCGAGCCTTCCGTGCTCCCCCCCGCAGGCGCCTGATTCGAAGCTTTCCAATGATCGACCGGGCGAGGCGCGCGCCGCGCGCCTCGCCCTCCCTTCAGAAACCTCCCCCCCCAGAGAGGCCTTCCTCGTCCCCCATCCAACTCTCCACAAACTTCATCCGATACCGTTTTCACTCACCACACGGGTTGGCAGTCAACCTTGCCGCTCCCCGGCATGGAAGACCCTTCTTATTTTTAAGTTCCAACAGTCATAGAGCCACCACTGCAAAAACAGGAATGCCGACTAAAAGTATCGCTGCTTTCCATTTCTCCTTATTGATATGCGGCGTGATGCGGCTAATCTGATACTTATTCATCCAACTCCCTCGCACCACGAGTTTGGGGAAGGCACCGACACTGATGAGACTTCCGTATCACAGATGCGCACTGCGCCTTGATACCGGGTTACGGGGAGCCCTGCGCTTATTTGTGGCGGCTATGGTGACGTGTGCCTTCCTCGCGCCGGCCATGGTACATGGCGCAACGACAGGGGAAGCAGCGGCACGGGGCAACCCCGGCGCGGCGCCCACCTCCCCAAAAACCGGGCGCGGCTCCTGGAGCCTTGCCGAGGCGGCCAAGCCCTACCGAGGAGTGACGGTAAAGGTCTCCTTTCTGCCCAGACCAGGGTATCAGGCCGCCATCAAGCTGATCCCGGAATTCGAGAGGGTCACCGGGATCAGGGTCAACTGGGAACTGATCTACTACGAGGACATGCGCAAGTCGCTGGTGCTGGACTTCACCAGCGGCAACCCACGCTTCGACGTCATCCTGATCGACATCGTCTGGCTCGGAGAGTTCGCCTCTGCCGGTTGGGTCACGCCACTGGCCTCATTCTTCTGTGACCCGGCACTGGCCGACCCGGAGCTGGACCTGAAAGATTTCTTTCCGCTGCTGCTGAACTCACTCGGTACCTGGGACGGCATCGTCTACGGGCTCCCCATCGACAGCTACGCCGGCCTTCTTTTCTACAACCGGTGCCGGCTGCATGAAGCAGGCTTCAGCCGCCCTCCCGACACGTGGCAGGAACTCCTGGAGCGATACGCGCCGGCACTCACCACAGGCGACCGCTTCGCCTTCGCTTTGCAATCCCATGCCGGCGAGACCCAGTCCTGCGATTCCTTCATGCGTTTTATCTGGCCTTTCGGCGGATCGCTCCTTACCCCGGCTTTCACCCCCAACCTTTCCTCCCCGGGAGCGGTGGCCGGTCTCAAGTTCAGGCAGCAACTGCTGCGCTACATGCCCCCGGACGTGGTTGACTGGGAACACGAACAGGCGGTCCAGGCATTGGCCGACGGCAAAGTGGCCATGATCACGGAGTGGAGCGGCTGGTACAAATGGCTCGCGGACAGCAAGAGCTCCAAGACCTCACGCTGCCTCGGGGTGACCGTGGAACCTGCCGGCCCGGCGGGGAGAAAACCGGCTCTGGGCGGTTTTTCGCTCGGGGTGAATGCGCAAAGCAGCCAGCAGAAGCAAAAGGCGGCTTGGCTGTTCATCCAGTGGCTCACCTCCAAGAAGAAGGCCCGGGAGTTCACCTTGGCCGGTGGTGTGCCCGGGCGGCGCAGCGCCTACCTTGACCGCCGGCTCCAGAAACGCTTCCCGTACTTCGAGCCGCTGGTCACTTCATGGACCAGGTACGGCAATCCCCTCTACCGCCCCCGGTTCAAGGAGTGGCCTGCGATCTCCGGCATCATCGCCGAGACAGGTACCCGGATGATGCGCGGCGAGATCGGCGTCGACAAGGGGGCGCGCCAGATCGACGACCAGATCTACTACATCCTCTATGAATCGGGGTACTACGGCAACAAGCCCAAACTGCAGTAGCGCCATGGAAAGGGAACGCGCATGACCGAGCCGGTCACCAGATCCAGCAGCATCCTCACACGCCTGACGTCGATGGTCGCCGGTATCCTGGTCGCCGCGGTGCTGCTGGTGGGTTGCCTGGCCCTGCTGTGGCAGTACCGGCAACTGCACCAGGCGCTGAACACCAAGGGCACCACCCTGGTGCAGTTCATGGCCCAGGTGATGCCGCTTAGCATACTGTCCCTGAACTTCGTGCAACTCCACAACTACGTGAAAAAAGTGGTGCTTTATGACGAGGAGGCGGTGTATGCCATCGTGCTCAACGAGCAGCGGGCCCCGCTTGCCTTTTTTTTCAAGGAAGGCGACCCGCTGCTGACGGCCAAGTCCCGTGGTCTCGTCGCCGCCAGGATGCCGCTGCTTGCCGCTCAGGAGCTGAAAAACAGCGAACGGATACTTGAGGTGTCCGCGCCGATCCAGGCGGCGGAGAAGCGGATCGGCCAGGCGATCCTGGGTTTCAGCACCGAAAAGATGAGGCGGGCGCTAATGGTGCAATTCGGCCTCATCGGCGCCGCCCTGGTGGTCACCATACTGGGCAGCGTCGCGCTGCTGCGGGTGACGCTGCTGAGGCTTTTACGCCCGGTGCAGCAGTTGACCGCCGCGGCCACGCAGATCAGCCGGGGGGACTTGAACGTATCCCCGGCGAACATCGGACGCAGCGACGAAGTGGGTGTCCTCTGCAGGGCCTTTGAGAGCATGGCGGGACAGTTGCGTGAGCTGGTCGCCGGGCTGCAAAGCCGGGAGGATGACCTGCACCGCCTCACCATCTTTCAAAGCACCATACTGGACAACGCAGCCTACGGCATCATATCCATGACACCGGAAGGAGTGGTGAGCAGCTTCAACCGCGCCGCCGAGCGCCTGCTGGGCTACAGCGCCCAGGAGGTGATCGGCCTGCAGACGCCGGAGCTGTGGCACGACACCGAGGAGTTGCGGCAGCGCGCCCTGGAGCTGAGCCTTGCCAGCGGGCAAACGGTGGAGCCGGGCTTCAAAGCGGTGGTGGCGCCGGCCGCCGGCGGAGCGCCCGACGAGAGGGAATGGACCTTCATCCGCAAGGACCGCAGCAGGGTCCCCGTACTGTTCACAGTCACTGCGCTGCTGGGTGACAACGGAGCGGTCACCGGATTCGTCGGCCTGGGCTACGACCTCACCGAGCGCAAGCGTGCCGATGAGGAGCGCAGGGAAAGCGAGACGCGTTATCGCCGCATCGTGGACACGGCCATCGAGGGAGTCTGCACCTTGGCACCCGACGCCACCATAACCTTCATCAACGACAGGATGGCCGAGATGCTCGGCAGGCCCGAAGCGGAGATCCTCGGCAGGAGCCTGGCGGAATTCCTCTTCGAGGAGGACCTCCCCGACCACGCTCAAAAGATGGAGAACCGGCGCCTGGGCATCTCCGAGAGTTACGAACGCCGACTGCGCCGCATGGATGGAACGGAGCTTTGGACCCTGGCGTCGGCCACGCCGGTCCGGGACGAGGAGGACCGGTTCCTGGGGTCCTTCGGCATGTTCAACGACATCACCGAGCGCAAGCACGCCGAGGAGGAACTACACCGGCTGAAGGACGAGCTTGAACAACGGGTCCACCAGCGGACCTCCGAACTTGAGGAGAAGAACCGTGAACTGGAACGGATGAACCGGCTCTTCGTGGGACGGGAATGCAAGATGGCAGAACTGAAGCAGCGCATCAGGGAACTGGAGCAAGGGAGCGACGGCCCATGATCGGGGCGATCCCGGCAGACAGCCCCCCCCTCCCGGCGTTCCTGCTCCAAGTCGCCGCAGGGGGGGGCGTGCTCGCGGCACTGTGGGCCAGCACCCTCTACAGCTACGTCTTTTTCCATTGCCTGGTTGAGCTGATCACCATCGCCATCGCCTTCACCCTGCTCTCCATCTGCTGGCATACCAGCCGCTTTCTCACCGGTGGCTACCTGAAGCTGGTCGGCGTCGGCTACGGCCTGACCGCGGTCATGGACCTATTGCATACCCTGTCCTACAAGGGGATGGGGGTATTCCCGGGCTACGACGCCAACCTCCCGACGCAACTGTGGGTCGCCGCACGTTTCCTGCAGGCCATCCTGCTCTGCCTGGCGCCTTTGTTCGCCAAGCGCGACCTCGAGATCCGGCTCGTCCTGGTGATCGGTCTCGGCGCCATCTCCGGTGCCACGCTGCTCATCTTCTCGGGCTGGTTTCCCGACTGTTTCATCGAGGGGAAAGGATTGACTCCTTTCAAGATCGCGGCGGAGTACGCCATCTGCGCGCTGTTGCTGCTGGCGCTGTGCCTCTTCTACCGCATCCGCTCCATCTTCAACAGCGCCGTCTTCGCCCTCATCCTGACCAGCATCATCTGCACGGTCGGCTCCGAACTCGCCTTCACCGCCTACTTGAGCGTCGTCGGTCAGGCCAACCTGGTCGGCCACCTACTCAAGCTGGTTGCCTTCTATCTCATCTATCGTGCCATCGTGGTTACCGGGCTGCAGACCCCCTTGGCCCTCTTCTTCCGGGACCTGCAGCAGGCGGAACGGTCGGTGCGGCGGGAGCAGGAATTCAGCCGTTGCCTGCTGGAGAGCATCGCGGACGGGGTGGTGGCCTGTGACGCGGAGGGGATGCTGACGCTGTTCAACCGCACCGCCCGTGAATGGCACGGCCTGGACCCGATGCACCTTCCACCGGAGCAGTGGTCGCGCCACTACGACCTGTTCCGCGCGGACGGGGTCACGCCGATGACCACGGAGGAGATCCCGCTGGCGCGGGCATTCAACGGGGAGGTGGTCTGCGACGCCGGCATGACCATCAGGGCACAGGGGCAGCCGTCACGGCACGTGGTGGCCAACGGCAACACCATAATCGGCGCTGCGGGGGAAAAGCTCGGGGCGGTGGTGGTGATGCGCGACGTCACCGAACTGCACCGCCTCGAGCAGGAACTGCGCACCGCGAACGAAGAGCTGGAAAAACGCGTGGAGGAACGCACGGCTGAACTGCGCAAGGTGGCACAGGACCTCAAGGAGGCACAGCGCATCGCGCGCCTGGGAAGCTGGCGACTGGACCTGGTCACCGGCCGGCTCTCCTGGTCCGACGAGATCTATCGCATCTTCGAGATCGCCCCCGAGGGCTTCGGGGCGTCCTACGAGGCCTTTTTGCAGGCGGTGCACCCCGAGGACCGCGATGAGGTCAATGCCGCCTACCTCGACTCACTCAAAAACAGGACCCCCTACGCTATCGACCACCGGCTCCTGCTGCCGGGAGGCAGGGTGAAGCACGTTCACGAGCAGGGCGAGACCTTCTATGAAAACGGGACTGCCATGAGGTCGGTGGGAACGGTGCAGGACGTAACCGTGCAGAAAATGGCCGAGGACCGGCTGCGCAAACTCTCCGAGGAACTGGAGCAGCGGGTGCAGGAGCGGACCAGGGACCTGGAGGAGAAACGCGTGGAACTGCTAGCAAACCAGACGGCGCTGGTGAACCTGGTCGAGGATCTGAACCTGAAGACGGAAGAGCTGCGCGAGGCGAACTCCCGACTGCAGGAGCTGGACCAGCTCAAGTCGATGTTCATTGCCTCGATGAGCCACGAGCTGCGCACGCCGCTCAACTCCATCATCGGCTTCTCCAGTATCCTGCACGATGAGTGGCTCGGCCCGCTCAGCCAGGAGCAGAAGGAGAACCTGGCCATCATCCTCCGCTCGGGGAAGCACCTACTGACCCTGATCAACGACGTCATCGACGTCTCCAAGATAGAGGCGGGCAAGCTCGAGGTGCGCCGCGAAGAGTTCGACCTGCGGGAACTGCTGAGGGAGGCGCTGCAGTACGTTGAAAAGGACGCCCGGGAAAAGGGGCTCGACCTGCGGCTGGAACTGGGGGAACTCACGCTGGAGACCGACCGGCGCCGGCTGTTGCAGTGCGTCATCAACCTGCTCAGCAACGCCGTCAAGTTCACCGAGCAGGGCGCCATCGACATCAACGCCGCACGGGCCGACACCCGCGTGGAGATTACGGTCTCCGACAGCGGCGTAGGGATCGACGAAGCGGACCTCCCCCGCCTTTTCAAGCCATTCGTGCGCCTGCGCCCCCAGTTGGCCACCATACCGCCGGGGACGGGACTCGGGCTTTACCTGACCTGGAAGCTGGTCGCGGAGGTCCTGCAAGGCGAGATCACCTGCCGCAGCAGCCTGGGCCGGGGGAGCACCTTCACCTTACGCATACCGGAGCGCATATCATGACAGAGGTACTGGTAGTAGAGGACAACGTGGACAACCTGAGGCTGATAACCTACGCCCTGCAGCGGGGCGGATACCGGGTCGTCTCGGCAGACAGCGGCACCAGCGGGGTGGAACTGGCCCTGTCCATGAATCCCGCCTTCATCATCATGGACATAAACCTCCCGGACTTCGACGGCCTGGAAGCGACGCGGCGCATCCGCAGCAGCGAGGCGCATGGCAAGGTCCCCATCATCGCCATCACCTCCTATGCCATGGCCGGCGACATGGACAAGGTCCTGGAGGCCGGCTGCAACGGCTATTTCGAGAAACCCATCGACCCCCTCACGATTCTCGACAAGATCCACGCCCTGCTGCGGAGCATGCCCCCGGTCCGACACCAAGACGAGGCCAGACCATGAACGTCCTGATCGTGGAGGACAACCTGAACGACCTGAAACTGCTGCGCTACACCATGGAGCACCACGGCTGCGGCGTGACCGAGGCCCATGACGGTGAGGAGGCACTGGCCCTGGCGGCATCAAGCAGGCCGGACATCATCATTTCCGACGCCCTGATGCCGACGATGGATGGCTTCCAACTGCTGCGCAGGGTGAAGTCGGACCCCAAGCTCGCGCAGATCCCGTTTTTGTTTTACTCGGCGGTGTACACCGGGGAAGCGGAGGAGCAACTGGCCCGTTCCCTCGGAGCGGCCGCCTTCATTGCCAAACCGGTGGAACCGGAGCGTCTGTGGGAGCTGGTGGTGCAGGTCACCGGACCCCAGGAACCCGCCCAAGCCGGCCCTCCCGTCATCAGCGAAGAAGGGGAGCGCCTGCTGTTGGAGTACAGCCGCATCGTGGCAACCAAGCTCGAGGAAAAGGTGCGGGAGTTGGAACAGGCCCTGGAGCGGCAGCATCGCACCGAGGAAATGCTGCGCCAACGCGAGGAAGAGCTGGCCACCATCTTCGACAACGCCCCCTTCCTGATGCTGCTCATCGACGCCACCGGCAGCGTGCGCATGGTAAACCACCTGACCCGCAGCTTCAGCGGAGCCGCGCCCGGTGAGATCGAGGGGCACAGGACCGGGGAGGTACTGCGCTGCCTGAACGCCCTCAACAGTGAGGGAGGATGCGGCTTTGGCATGGCCTGCCCTGACTGCACCATCCGCAAGACCATCCAGCGCACCTTCGACACCGGCGCGAGCTGCCATCAGGTCGAGACCACCCTTACCGTGACCCGCCAGGGGGAGAAGCAGCAGGTGACCTTTCTCATCTCGACCACGCTGCTCACCCAGGGAGGGGCGCCGATGGTGCTGTTGAGCCTGCAGGACATAAGCGACTACAAGCGGATCGAGGCGCAGCTGCTCCACGCCCAGAAGATGGAATCGATCGGAACCTTCGCCGGCGGAATCGCTCACGACTTCAACAACATCCTTACCGCCATCGTGGGTTACGGCGAGATCACCCTGAAGAACCTGCCCCCCGACTCGACCTTACGCCAAAACATCGGGCACATGCTCACCGCGGCCCAGCGTGCCGCGGCCCTTTCCAAAGACCTCCTGCTCTTCAGCCGCAAGCAGATCAGCGAGAAGATAGCTGCCGATCTGAACGACATCGTCCTGGGGGTACAGAAGTTCCTTTTACGCGTGATAGGCGAGGACATCGTCTGCAGCTTCGACCTTGCCCGGAGCAAACTCCCCATCCTCGCCGATCCACACCAGGTCGAGCAGGTTCTGATGAACCTCGCCACCAACGCCCGGGATGCCATGCCCAACGGAGGCGCCCTCACCTTCAGGACAGCCCGCGAGACCCCAGGACAGGCGCTGATCCTGGAGCACGGCC
Organism: Geomonas anaerohicana; assembly: GCF_016458305.1. Taxonomy (GTDB): domain Bacteria; phylum Desulfobacterota; class Desulfuromonadia; order Geobacterales; family Geobacteraceae; genus Geomonas; species Geomonas anaerohicana. The sequence goes on from NZ_JAEMHL010000011.1 coordinate 19,423, forward strand.
TGTCCAAGGGGGAGTACGCAGTGCTGTCCGTCGAAGACAGCGGCAGCGGTATGAGCGAGGAAACGCGCCTCAAGATCTTCGACCCCTTCTTCACCACCAAGGAGATCGGCAAAGGCACCGGCCTTGGCCTGGCCGTAGTCTACGGCATCATCAAACACCATAACGGTTGCATCGCCGTGGAAAGCGCCCCCGGAGCGGGAACGACCTTCCGCGTCTATCTGCCACTGAACAACGCGGCGCTCGGGGTGCAGGAGTCGAAGCTCCCCGCAGGGGATGCGGAAGGAGGGGATGAGACCATACTGGTCGCCGAAGACGATGAGACTGTGCGCGAGATGGTGGCCGGCATCCTGACGGCGGTGGGGTATAGCGTCATAACTGCCCGGGACGGGGAAGAGGCGGTACGGAAGTACCGGGAAAACAGGGAGCGGGTGCGGTTGCTGCTGCTGGACGTGATCATGCCCGCAATAAACGGCATCGACGCCTACGAAGAGATCGCCGCCGTAAATCCGGCAATCAACGCTATTTTTGCCACCGGATATGCCAATGAGGACGTCCAGCAGCGGATACGGCTAAGCGCCACCGTCGCCCAGATCCCGAAACCGTTCCAACCCTCCCAACTGCTGGCCCAGATCCGACTCATGCTTGACTCGTGATGGTGCCGCGTCCCGGGGCGAGCCCGCCGGCGGTACGGCGCCACCGGCTGCGCAGCAGGAGGTCGGACTTACTTCTGCCCGGCAGGCCCGGCATCCGAGGCAAAGGCCCGCTCCAGGAAGCTGTCGGCCTCGGCGGCAGGCATCGGCCTCGCGTGCAGGTAACCCTGGACCTGGTCGCACTTACATGCCAGCAGTTTCTCCTGCTCATCCCGGGTCTCCACCCCCTCGGCGATGACCTTGAGCCCCATGCTGTGCCCGATGGCCACGATGGCCTTGATGATGCCGACGGCGTCGTCCCGGACGGTGACGTCCCTGACGAAGGACTGGTCGATCTTGATCCGGTCCACCGAGAAGTTCTTCAAATAGCTCAGCGAAGAGTAGCCGGTCCCGAAATCGTCGATGGAAATCTGCACCCCGAGCGACTTGAACATGCGCAAAAGTGCCACCGACTCCGCGGCTTTCTCCATGAGCATGCTCTCGGTCAGTTCCAGATCGAGGTACTGCGGCTCGAGCCCGACCTCGAGGAGCGTTCCCACCACCATCTCGGAGAACCCTTCCTGCATCACCTGCTTGATGGAGACGTTCACGCTTACCGATACGGGATACCCTTCCTGGTGCCACCGCTTGCACTGTGCACAGGCCTCATGCAGCACCCATGCTCCCAGCTCGTGGATGAGCCCGGTCTGCTCGGCGATGGGGATGAAGCGCGCCGGTGAGACCATCCCCAGGGTATCGTCGTACCAGCGGGCCAGAGCCTCCATGCCGACCACCCTCCCCTGCGCTAACTCGAGTTGCGGCTGGTAGTGCAGCACCAACCGGTCTTTTTTGAGTGCCTCGCGCAAAGCCGCCTCGAGCGCCACCCGCTCCTGGGCCTGCTGGTTCAGCCCTTGCGAGAAGAACTGGTACCGGTTCCCCCCGGCGCTTTTGGCCGCATACATGGCCAGGTCGCCGTTCTTCAAGAGGGTCGCGATGTCGTCGCCGTCTTCCGGGAAGAGGACGATGCCGATGCTGGCGCTGGAATAGATCTGCCGCCCCTCCACCTCGAAAGGCTGTTTGCCCAGGTCGAGCAGCTTCGTGCCCAGCTTGGCCACACCGTCCGCCCCCGACACCTGGCAGCACAGCAGGGCGAATTCGTCCCCCCCCAGCCTGGCGAAGGTGTCGCTCGCCCTGATGACGCTCCTGAAGCGCTGCACCACCAGTTGCAGCAACTGGTCGCCGGCATGATGCCCGAGGGTGTCGTTGACGTCCTTGAAATGGTCCAGGTCGAAGAAAAGAATGGCGAACATCTCGCCGTAGCGCTTGGCGCGGGCGAGCGCCTGGGAACAGCGGTCGTAAAAGAGGGTCCGGTTGGCCAGACCGGTCAACTGGTCGAAGTAGGCGAGGTTGTGGACCTCCTGCTCCGCTTGTTTGCGCAGCGTGATGTCGTGGCTCAGGCAGAGGAAGCGGTCCCTCTTTTCGTTGGACTCGAGCATGGTCGCCGACAGGTGTACGTGGATGACACGTCCGTCCTCGGTCACCAGGCTCGCCTCCCGTTCCACGAGCCCCTCCTGGCGCAGCACCGCGGCGATGTAATCGCTACCCAGGCTCGGGTCGACGAAGAGGCCGGCGAAGTCACGGCCAAGCAGTTCCTTCCTGGCGAAGCCGAACACCTCCTCCGTCGCCCGGTTCACGTCGAGGATAGCCCCCTCGCTGGAGACCACGGTGAGAGCCTCGGGCATGGTGGCGATGATACCGTCCAGGTATTTGTTGGTGGAGTTCAGTTGTTCCTCGGAATCCCGCAACCGCTGCACCATCGTGTTGAAGGAGGTGGAGACGGCCGTGATTTCGTCGTGCTCGGTTACCGGAACGACGACATCCCGCCTGCCGGCGGCGACCGCTGCGGCGGCGTCTTTGAGGATGCGGATGCGGCGGGAGACCTTGTAGGGAACGAACACGCTCAAAAGGAGGGCTGCGGTCAGCGCCACCACGGAGAGCACCACCGCGGAGACGATGGCACTGGAGACGCTTCGTACCGTTGCGGCCAGGGTCTGGTTCAGCTCGGTCATCTCCCGGTCATGCGCAGCGTTGACCGCCTGCAAAAAATCTTTCTCGGCCTTCTCGAAACGCTCCTTAGACTCGATCAACTGTGAGCTGCTTCCCCTCGCATCGACCACGGCGATGTAATCGCGGGACTCCTTCAACAGGGCGTGTCCGCTCAGATCCAGCCCCCTGGGCGCCCTCTCCGTGCCGTGTATCAGGGTCCTGCTGCAAAGATCGAGATTGGCAAGAAAACTCGCCCGCCCCTCTTCGAGCAGCCGCACCTCTTCTTCTTTGGCCTCCAGGTCCTCTTTCCCCTCGCCGTTTGTCGGCTGCACCGAGCTCAGGAAGGCGTACTCCATGGAGGAGGAAACGATGCGCAGCCCGGCGTAGCGGAGATCCTTGAGTACCAGCAGGTGGGGAATGACCTCTTTGTTCACCTTGTAGAAGCTGTCCCGCACCCTCTGTGCCCCGGATATCCCCCCAATGGAGATGAGGATGGTGGCACAGATGATGGCGAGGTAACTCAACAGCAATTTAAGCCAAAGTTGCATGCTACTCCCTCAGGTAGGAAGACTGGGACGGGTTCACTCATACCTATCGGCACGAGATCGGAAATCCTGAGTGAGGAAGTGTGAAGGGAGCGGCTTTATTGAATCAGGCGGGGAAAATAGATGGTGGAGGGCAATACCGCCGCCCTCCACTGTCTCAGAAAGGGCACGTCATTGTCCCAGCGCGTGCTGCAGGTCCTGCTCCGCAGTAGTAATGGGACCCAGGTCGTAGTTCTTAACCAGGAAGTCGAGCACCGCCGGCGACACGTAGGCCGGAAGGGAGGGACCCAGGCGGATCCCCTTGATGCCCAGGTGCAACAGCGTGAGCAGGATGACGTGGGCCTTCTGCTCGTACCAAGACAGGATCATGGACAGCGGCAGTTCGTTCACCTCGCACTGGAAGGCGTCGGCGAGCGCCACAGCGATGCGGATGGCGGAGTAGGCGTCGTTGCACTGCCCCACGTCGAGCAGGCGCGGGATGCCGCCGATGTCACCGAACTCCAAGCGGTTGAAGCGGTTCTTGCCGCAGGCAAGGGTCAGGATGACGCAGTCCTTGGGGACCTTCTCCGCCAGTTCGGTGAAGTAGTTGCGCCCGGATTTGGCGCCGTCGCAGCCGCCGATCAGGAAGAAGTGTTTCACGGCGCCGTTTTTCACCGCATCCACCACGGCGCCGGCCACCTTGAAGACTGCTTCGTGGCCAAAGCCGACCAGGATCTCCTGCCCCGGGTTCTCGGGGAGGTCCGGCAGCGCGAGCGCCTTGTCGATGACTGGGGTGAAGTCGTACCCTTCCAGGTGCGGGATGCCGGGCCAGGCCACCTCGCCCCAGGTGAAGAGGCGGTCCGTGTAGCTCGCGTCGGGCTTTTGGATGCAGTTGGTGTTGAAGATGATGGCGCCCGCGAAGTCGGGAAGCTCGCGGACCTGGTTCTGCCAGGCGGTACCGAAGTTGCCGGCGAAATGGGCGTACTTCCTGAGGCCGGGGTAACCGTTGGCCGGAAGCATCTCGCCGTGGGTGTAGACGTTGATCCCCTTCCCTTCGCTTTGCTTGAGGATCTCCTCCAGCATGGGGAGGTCGTGCCCCGAGACCACGATCCCCTTGCCGCCGCGGGTCCCGAGGTTCACCTTCATCGGCTCAGGTGCGCCCAGCCGCTCGGCATGCCCGTCGTAGAGGAGTTCCATGGTGCGCAGGTTCCACTTGCCGCACTCAAGCGAGAGGCCGACGAAATCCTCGAGGCTTGCCTGCGGGTCGGTGGTCTTGGCCAGGGAGCGGTGGATGAACTCGTAGATCCCCTCGTCCTCCTTACCCATCTCGGCGGCGTGCCAGGCGAAGGCACCCATGCCGAGCAGTCCGTAGATCAGGATCTCGATCGTGGAGAGGATGTTTTCGTCCGGGTGCCAGGTGCGCACGCCGTGCTGCCGTCCCTGGTCGATGAGCGCCCGGGTGTCCCCCGCCGGCTGCCAGTTGGCCGCCTCCTGGGACAGTTGCGGCGCCTGCCCCCCCTGCTGCTGCCGGTAGCCGTCCTCGTAGAGGGCCTTCGCCTTCTCCTTGATCCGGTAGCAGTTCTGCAGGCGCCGGGCGATATCGTCCGGGTCGAAGTTGACGTTGGTGACCCGGGTGAAGAGGCCGTCAAGCATGAAGCGGTCCACCTCCTCATCCTTGCGCCCCACTTCCCGCGCCTTGCTCGCGTATAGCGCCACCCCCTGCAGCCCGTGAATCATCAGGTCCAAAAGGGCCGACACCTCGGGGTTCTTGCCGCAGTTCCCCATCACGTCACAGCCCACCCCGCGCGCAGCCTGCTCGCATTGCCGACAAAACATTGCACTAGCCATGTTGCCTCCTTGAAAGGTTGGAATTTTCCAATCAGGAGAGTTTGTCAGATCCGAAACAGTTTTCAACCTGAGAGGTACGATCTATGCCCGGTGAGGCACTGTAGTTAAAAATAGTACGGGAACTGCTGCGGGAACGGTCAGAACGTTGGGGAGAGAATGTGAGCGGGGTCAGCTTTGGGTTAGCACCCTGTCGAGCACCTCGGCCACCTCGGAGGCCCGGTACGGCTTGGCCATGGTGGCCTTGAAACCGAACTGAGCGTAATCGGACATGACCGGGTCGTTCGAGTATCCGCTGGAGACTATCAGCGTGGCGAGCGGGTCCATTGCCAGGATATGACGCGCGGCCTCCTGTCCCCCCATCCCGCCGGGAATGGTCAGGTCCATGATCACCGCGGCAAACGGCGTGCCCGCTTGCCGCGCGGCGGCATAGAGGGAAACGGCCTCAGTGCCATTCGCGCAGCTTTTCACCGTGCAGGAGAGGCTTTCCAGTATGGCGCAGATCAGGTTGCGGATCATCTCCTCGTCATCCATCACCAGGATGCTTCGCGGCCCGATCGCGGGCACGGTTGGTGCGGCGGCAACGGGCTCGGACACCACCGGTGCAGCCTCTCCCTTGGCGGCCGGGAGATAGACGTCGAATCGGGTCCCCACCCCCGGTTGGGAGAAAACGGTAATGTACCCCCCGTGGCGCACGATCACCGAGTGCGCCGAGGAGAGACCCAGTCCTTTACCTCCAGCCTTGGTGGAGAAGTACGGATCGAATATCCTCTTCTGATCTTCGGCGGAGATCCCGCACCCGGTGTCGCCGAAGGTGAACTTCACGTACCGCCCCGCCGCCAAGCCCATGCTGTTCCCCTCCTCGACGGTGAAGTTGGCTGCGGTCACCGTGAAGGTGCCCCCTTGGGGCATGGACTGCAGGGCGTTGATAACGATGTTGTTGAAGGCCTGGTGTACCTGCCCTTCATCCACCTCCAGCAGGTACAGGTCATTAGGCAGGTCCAGCACGCTCAGCACGTTGGAGCCGCGCAGCACCAGGGACACGGTCTCCTCCACGAGGTGCCTCACCGCCACGGTTTTCTTGATCGGCTTGCCCCCCTTGGCAAAAGTGAGCAACTGGTTGGAGAGCTCGGAGGCCCTGTGGCACGCTTTTTCCGCCTGCGTCAGCAGTTTATGTACCTGGTCTGCGTCCTTCAGGGCCAGCTGCGCCAGGGTGATGTTCCCCATGATGCCGGTCAGGATGTTGTTGAAGTCGTGGGCGATTCCCCCCGCCAGTACCCCCAGTGATTCGAGCTTCTGCATCTTCAGCAGTTCCTGCTGGGACTTTTCCCGCTCGGTGATGTCGCTGTTGATCTCCATGATGCGCCAGGGACGCCCCTGCTTGTCCAGTTGCAGCGCCCATCTGCTGCTCACGATGATCTCCCCCCCTTGGCAGGTGGTGTGCACGAGTTTCCCCTCCCAGCGCCCCACGCGCAACAGGTCCTGCATGATCTCCTCCTGGGGCTTAGGGAACACCGTCCGCAAAACGACATGGATGACCTTGCCTTGGACATCGCACGGCTGGTAGCCGTAGGTGCTTGCAGCGCCCTGGTTCCAGTAGAGAATGGTCCCGTCCAGGTCCATCAGGATGATGGCGTCGTGGGCAAGTTCGAGAAGGTCCGACTTTTCCCGCAACGCGTCTTCTTTATCGATCCGCTGCGAGAGCTCGAAAGCAAGTGCGTCAGCCATTTCATCGAAGGATGTCCCGAGGCTCCCCAGTTCCCCTCCCCGCACCTCCTCACCCACCCGGACCCGGAGGTCGCCGGCGGCAAGGCGGCGCGAGGCGGTCTCCAAAGCGCCGATACGGTTGGCGATGAGCCGCTTGCCGAGCCAGATGTTGAGCGCGAACACCAGCACCAGCACCAAAAACATGACCGAGAGGTTCCAGGCCAACTGGTGGTTCGCCTCCTGGAGCAGGATGTCCAAAGGGGTGCCACCCCGTATGTAGGCGTAGGGGGGAAGTTCGGGCGAGAGCCTTATCTTGCGGTACGCGGAGAGCCTTTGGACGCCGTCACTGGAAGTCAACCTGATCACCCCGGTTTCCGGACCGTTCTTCATCTTTTCAAACTGGTTGGAGCGGTCGGGGGTCCCGATGAACTTGTCGGAATCGACGGTACGGTAGAGAAAGATACCGTTGTGATCGAAGATGCCGAAGGACGTACCGGCGGGGAGTTTGCTGGCCTGCAGGAGCGTGCCGATGTAGGTGAGGTCGACGCCTACGAGGATGGCCCCGTCAAAGGCGCCCTGTTCGTCCTTGAGGGGATAGGCGAAGTTGATAATGGGTTTCTTGCTGGTCTTGCCCACCGTGTATTCGCCGGGGGAGAAGCGGCCACTGTCCCGGGCGTCCTTGAAGGCCTTGCGATCCGCCAGAGAAACCGGTTTTGCCATGGGGACAGCGCTGGCCCAGGTCATTCCGGAGCGGTCCACGATCATGATGTTGGCGTAGCTGGGAAACTTTTGCAGCAGTCCCGCCAGGAGTTCACCGACAGCCGCAGCGTCCTTGTGGCGGATCTGCGGCATCAGTGACAGCACCTCCATCATCTGCCGGGATGGCCTCGACCTTGCTGTTTAGTTCGGAGGCGATGTTGTCAAGAAGGTAGGTGGTGGCGCGCGTCGATATACGCAGGTCGTCGGAACGGCCTTCGATGCCTGAGTAAATAATAAGACCGACCGAAGGCAACGCCATTACGGTCAGCATGAATGCGATTAAAAGATGAATCGGCAGGGATTTCAGCCAGTTCATTTCTTCTCCATTTCAGGGCTCAGACAGTGTTCGTCTTGGGAATTTCAGTGTTTTATCGACATCGCCAACAAAGATTAAGTCAGTAATTCAGATATGTCAAAAAATAGGGAACGGGATCTTTTGTAACTTTGGCGGCAATTTGGAGCACCGCATTTCGATGCGGCGGTCAACCGTAACCAGATAAAAGTCGTCGCCGTAAATGCCAGCGCACAACCCGGGCCATAAACGAAGCAGGGACGGCACAAAGCCGTCCCTGCTGTGGTTCTTCCGGGAATAGCCGGCGCCCCGCTACCTGAGCCTGACCCCATCCAGCCTGAGCGTCCCTTTGGTCACCGTGAGCTTCCCGGTCAGCACGGCGCCACCCGCCGTCGCGTTATAGGCGCAGTCGTAGCCTCCCTGCAGGCGCACCCTGATGTCCCTGTCGAATGTTAGATCACCCGCAAAGGGAACCCCCTGGAGCTGGACGACATCGTCATCGATGGCCTGCAGCAAGGCGGCGAAGGGATCGGCGAAGAGCACCGTGGGGGATGACTGCACCCGCACCGGCGGGTTGGAGCAGGTAAGGACGCTGATGTAGCCGGCCTTGGTCCTGGTCGACGAACCGGTCTGGCTGGTCGCGGTCAGGGAAACGGTGTAGCTCCCCGGGGTGCTGTAGACGTGGACCGGGTTCTTTTCGGTGGCGGGCTGTAGTCGACGCCGGTATCGAGAATGGCGACGACGACGTCGCTGCTGCCGGTCGAGAAGGGCCAGGCATTGATCGCGTTGATGTCTGCCCCCAGCGTCCCTCCCTCCTGGCGGAGGTTCTGCAATGCCCACTGCTCTGGGAAGTGCGGGTCGTCAGGTTGCTGCTGGATCGAATACAGGAAGTTCGGCTCGGCGTATTCGACCTCCGGCTCGGCCTGATACTCCTTGAGCGCCTCCTCGACACTCACCCCTTTTTTCAGCTTCACGTGATGGAGCCCGAGTCGCGGGAACTCCTTTACCAGCTCGCCTCCCCGCCTGCCGTGCACGCTCTTGCTACTCTGCTCGCTGGTGCCGCCTTGAACTTGACCAACAATTCGTCGCTTTTGTACGTGGCGCGCTGCCCGCGGGTCCCCAGAAGCAGGCGCCGGCGGCATCGCGGTAGCCCTCTCCAGCGTCTCTCCCAAGCCCTGGAGAGGTGTCTTTACCCCCGGCCCGGCGTTTATAAAACCGGAACCGGAGCGTTGATCCTTGCCAGTACCTACGGCTACCGCGCAAGAACCACCCGGATAGGCCTTAGTTCATCGACAACATATGACTGTATTTCGAAGGCGTATACGTGGTAAAATCAGCTTGTAGTCGGGGATTTATCCCAACTACAGCATCCATATATCAGGTTCGAAGAAGGAGGTTAGCCATGAGATCCAGCAGCAGAGATACATCAAAGGGCATACTCCATGAAACAAAGGGCAAAGTAAAGGAAACCACCGGGAAGGTATTCGGGAACGTTTCATTGGAAACCGAAGGCAAGGCCGAGAAGATAGCCGGCAAGGTGCAGAAAAACGTAGGTAAAGCGGAGAAAAACATCGAGAATGATCTCGACGAGGATACCAGCCGTCACGGCAAATACTAAACCGAGCGGCTGACAGGCAGGACCGGAAGGGACGGCGATTCGCCGTCCCTTTTTATTTGGCGAGGGGACTGGCTCCGCAGGTGCCTGTCCCCTTTCCTGGTTCCCAAGCTCCAGCTTGGGAACCCATGTGGCGCAAAGCTCCAGCTTTAGCATCCGAGGGAAGTTGGAGCTTCGAGAGGCTTTGCGTTCCCAAGGCGGACCTTGGGAACGAGATCAAGGTGGCAGAGCTGAAAGAAGCGTTCCGCTAGAGGGACAGGCACCTGACGGAGCCAGTCCCTTCCGCTTTAATCCGGCAGAGGGGTCCCGCAGTAGGGACAGACCTGGCATGAGGGATCGACGTAGCGACCGCAGGGTGCAAAGGTGCACTGCTTGGGCTTTTTCCTCACCGGGGGGACCGGATGAAACTCCTCGGTCTCCTTGAGGGGGGTGCTGGGAAGCGGTTCAATCTCGGCGGCTTCCTTGAGAGGGAGGCACTCAAGTGCTTCCTGCATCTGCAGGCGGCGTTTCTCGACGTTCTTCGCTTTCTTCAATTTACCGTTCTTCGACATTTCGACTCTTCCAGACGCAAAAAGGGGTTACCTCGCTGGGTAACCCCTGCTTTGTTATTGGTGTGGCAGCTTGAAGCTGGGGGCCTTTGAATACTACCCCTGCGCTTGCCGATTCAGGAACCGTTGGTCGGCCAGCTATAGCACAGAACCCGCCGCAAGGCAACTTTTGGCTCCCAGCCCTCAGCTTCGCATGGGTGTCGACTTCGACTTGGCGTCAGCGTCCAACGCACGGCGGCCCCGGTGTTGATGTTTCGCGACAGTGGGGCTGAGGGGGAAGTGCGGACAATGCCGCATCAGGAGTTGAGAACTCCTTATTACGAAAACTCCCACAGTGAAAACAACCATTAGCATGATATAAAACCACCGGTACCAAATCATTACCAAGTGACACAACATCGCTGTCCTAACTCTATCCCGCACAGGAGTGGACCTTGCCCGTGCCGCTTTATCTCAAACAACAGCGTTCCCTGCTGCTGTTACTCCTCATCGTTGCCGGTCTTGCCGGCAACTACTTCAAGTTCAGCATCTTCCTCAACATCGACTTCCTCTTCGGCAGCATCTTCGCCATGCTTGCCCTGCAGGTTCTGGGGCTGGGGCGCGGCGTGCTCGCGGCGCTGATCATCGGCAGCTACACCTACTTCCTGTGGAATCACCCCTACGCCACCCTCATCGTTGGCGCCGAAACAGCACTGGTCGGGCTCCTGATGCAGCGGCGCCGCCTGGGCCTCGTTGCCGCCGACGCTTTGTACTGGACCGTGGTCGGAATGCCGCTGGTCTTTTTGTTCTACCATGTGGTGATGCAGGTCCCCTTGAGCAACACCTACATCGTCATGACCAAGCAGGCGGTGAACGGCATCGCCAACGCGATTGTCGCCCGGCTCGTTTTCACCGGTTTCGCGCTGAGATTGAAGTCGGCCCGCATCTCCTTCGGAGAGGTGATCGCGACCCTTCTCGCCTTCTTCGTCCTGATCCCGTCCCTGGTGCTCCTGGCCATCGGTTGCCGCACGGAATTCACCGAAACCGACCGCATGATCCGGCAGGGACTGCTGCAGGACATCGGGCGGGAAACAAAGCGCCTGGAGACCTGGGTCCAGAACCGCAGGTCTCCCGTGGTGCACCTGGCGGAGAAAGCCGCCGTCCTCTCACCCCGACAGGTGCAGCCCTTTGTCCAGCAGGCGGTCGAAAACGACAGCAACATCAGGCGGGCCGGACTGCTGGACCGGGATGCGACGACCACCGCCTACTGGCCTCTGCTCGACGACATGGGGCAAAGCTGCATCGGCAAGAATTTCGCCGACCGCCCGTTCATCCCCCAGATGAAGCGGACGCTCAAGCCCATGCTCTCGGAAGTGGTCATGGGACGCATCGGAACGCCGCAGCCGATCGTCTCCGTGCTCGCCCCGGTGGTCACTGCGGGGAAGTACAACGGCTACACCATCGGGATTCTGAGCCTGCAGCAGGTCAGGGAACAGCTGGACAAGGTGTCGACGCACAGCGAGATGCTCTACACGCTGCTGGACAAAAACGGCAAAGTCATCATGAGCAACCGGCCGGGCCAGAAGGTCATGACCCCTCTGGACCGCGGGGAGGGGAGCCTGCAGCGCCTCGATGCCGGGATCACCCAGTGGGTTCCGGTCGCGGCCCGCAACGTCCCGGTATCGGAGCGGTGGAAGAAATCCTTCTACATTGCCGAGACGACCCTGGGCGACTTCGCCGAGTGGAAGCTGATCCTGGAACAGCCGGTCGCCCCGTTCCAGAAGCGGCTCAACGACAGCTACACCGGCAAGCTCACGGTCCTGTTCGGCATCCTGCTGCTTTCGCTGGCGCTCGCCGACCTGCTGAGCCGCCGCCTGATGGGTACCTTCGAAAACCTGCGCAGGATCACCAGCGATGTCCCCGCCACCCTGGCATCCGGCGGCAGCGTAACCTGGCCGGAGAGCAGCATCACGGAAACCAGCGACCTGATCGCCAACTTCAAGGAGATGAGTGGCAGCATAGAGCAGTATCTGGCCGAACTGAAACACCTGAACGATTCGCTCGAGCAGCGGGTCGAGGAGCGCACCCGCCAGGTGGAGAGACTGTCCAGCGAGCAGCGCACCATCCTCAGCACCATGCCGCTGGGTGCCTGCCTGATCATGGACCGCAAGATTCACCAGACCAACCCGGCCTTCGACAGGATCATGGGGTACCAGCCAGGTGAAACGGTAGGGCAGCCGTTCTCGATACTGTACGCGGCCCCGGAGTCGCACCAGCGGGTGGGAGAATTGGGGTACCCGGTGCTCGAGCGGGGGGAAATTTACTGCACGGATATCCAGATGAAGCGCAAAGACGGCTCGCTGCTCTGGTGCAACCTCATGGGTCAGATGGTGCCCCCCGGCGCACCACAGCACGGCTCCATCTGGATCATCCAGGACATCACGGAGAGAAAGGCGATGGAGTCGCAGCTGCGCGCCAGTGAGAGCCACTACCGCCTGCTCACCGAGGACGTGGCCGACGTGGTCTGGAAGCTGGATGCGGAGTTCCGTTTCACCTACGTCAGCCCCGCCGACGAGAAGCTGCGCGGGTTCCAGGGAACGGAGGTCCTGGGTCACACCATCTTCGAGCAGACCAGTGAGGCCTGGCATGACGCCATAACCGCGGCGATGGGATCACGCGACGGGGACCAGGCACCCTCCAAGTCGCTGGAGATCAAGCAGCGCTGCAAGGACGGCTCCCAGGTCTGGACCGAGGTGTCGTTTACCGCAGAACGCGGGAGTGACGGGGCGGTGACCGGCTACCACGGCATCACCAGGGACATCACGCAGAGAAAACAGGCGGCCCAACTGGAGCAGCAGCTGCTGCACGCCCAGAAACTGGAAAGCCTCGGGGTGCTGGCCGGCGGCATCGCCCACGACTTCAACAACATCCTCATGGCCATCGTGGGCAACGCGGACCTGGCGCTCATGCGCGCGCCGGAGGATTCCGCCGTGGCGGACAACCTGCACCGGATCCAGCTGTCGGCGGCCCGGGCCGCGGATCTGACCAAGCAGATGCTTGCCTACTCGGGCAAGGGGAGGTTCGTCGTGGAGACGGTGGACCTGAACCGGCTCATCGAAGAACTGGTGCACCTCTTGGAGGTCTCCGTCTCCAAGAAGGTCAGCCTGGCTCTCGACCTGCACCGGCCGCTGCCGCTCACCGACGCCGACCCGACCCAACTGCGCCAGATCGTCATGAACCTGGTGATCAACGCCTCCGAGGCGATCGGCGAGGCCACCGGCCATATCCTCATCGCCACAGGCAGCGTGGAGGTCGAGCGGAATCAGCTCAAAGGCCGGCAGCAGGAGGTGGAGTTACCTGACGGCACCTACGTCTACCTGATGGTCTCCGACAACGGCTGCGGCATGGAACGGGAAACACAGGCGAGAATATTCGATCCATTTTTCACCACGAAGTTCACCGGAAGGGGACTGGGAATGGCGGCGGTACAGGGGATCGTCAAGGGACACAAGGGGGCGATCAGCATCGACAGCAAGCCGGGCCAGGGGACCATCTTCAAGGTCTACCTGCCGGCCGGAGCGCTCCCCGCCCCGCTGGCAAAGAGCGGCCCGGGCCAGGCCACCCGGCAGCATAGCGGCGGGACGGTGCTGCTGGTGGACGACGAGGAAAGCGTGCGCAGCGTGGGGGCTCTCATGCTGAAGCAGATCGGGTATCACGTGCTGCAGGCGAAGGATGGGCTCGAGGCCGTAGAGATCTTCCGGCGGACGCCGGGAATAAGCTTCGTGCTACTCGACCTGGTCATGCCGCGGATGGACGGCAGGGAGTGTCTGCGCGAACTGCGCGGGCTCGACCCGGACATCGTGGTGGTCATGTCCAGCGGGTACAATGAGCAGGAGTTGGCCAGGGACTTCAGCGACATCGCCCCCAACGGCTTCTTGCAAAAACCTTACGACGTGGCCGTACTGACGAAGACAGTGGCAAGATCGTTGCCGGGAGAGGCTGCTACAGCCTGAACTGCCCCACCAACCGCTCCAACTCCTCCGATTGCAGCGCCAGGGTCGTGGCTGCGGCGGCGGTATCGTTCACCCCGCGCGCGGTCTGCTGCACCACATCGGTGATCTTCTGGATGCTGCGGGTGATCTCGTCGGTGGTCGAGGTCTGCTGCTGGGCGGCGGCGGTGATCTGGCCGATCTGGCTGTTCACCTCGCCCACCTGGGCCAGGATCTCCTCCAGGGCCTGCCCGGATCGCGCCGAGAATTCAGCCCCCTTGCCCACTTCCGCTACCCCTTCCTCTATGGCGGCAATCGCCCCTCGCGTCCCCCCCTGGATCGCCTTGATCATTTCGCCGATCTCGCGGGTGGCGCTGGTGGTCCGCTCGGCCAGGGCGCGCACCTCGTCGGCGACCACGGCGAACCCCCTCCCCTGTTCGCCGGCGCGGGCGGCCTCGATGGCGGCGTTGAGTGCCAGGAGGTTGGTCTGGTCGGCGATATCCTGGATGGTGCCGATGATCTGGTCGATCTGGTCGGAACGCGCGCCCAGTTCCTCCACGGTGGTGGCGGCGCCCTGCACCCTGCTCGCGATCCGCTCCATGCCCAGCGTGGTCTGGCGCACCACGTCGGCCCCGAGGCCGGCGGTCTGACTGGCGCGCTTGGAGTTGTCGGCGGCGCTCATGCAGTTGCGCGCGATATCGCTGGAGGTTGCCGCCATCTGCTCGCTGGCGACGGCGACCGCGTTGGTCTGGGCGGCGGCGTCATCGGTACCGGCCGAGATGCGCTCGGCGTTCTCCTGCAGTTGGTGCGAGGTGAGGGCCACCTGCTCCGAGTTCTGCTGGATCTGGCGGATGATGTCGCGCATGGTGCTTTGCAGCGCGTCGATGGAGCGGATGATGGTGCTGATCTCGTTGTTGCGCTTGGCGGTGATGGGCTGGGACAGGTCCCCGTCGATCATGGTCTTCAGGATGGCGATGATGCGCCGCAAGGCGTCGTTGACCGACCAGAACAACAGAGCACTGAAGAAGGCGCCCAGGATCAGGAAGACGGTGGTGGAGACCACCGATGAGGCGACCGAGAACGATCTTCCCGCCACCACGGCGAACACGATGCAAAAGCTGTAACAGATGCAAAGCAGGATGATGCGAGTGCGGATGCGGAGGTGGAGGTAGAGATCGAGTAGAAAGTTCATGACCGTCCCCAGCTTGTCAATTCTTGCGGCAACAGATCGGCCTCACTGCCGTCTGCTTCATTCCCTGGAGAACCTCTTCGGATAGAAACAACGATGCTTTAGCGGTTTATCTCTCTTTTTTATCGACGGCGGGCTTGTCGTCGTCATAGAGTAGAGTCTGACTCAGCCACCGCCTTGCTGTCACAAAAGTTTTTTCTCTTAAAGATTTCCTCAAGGAACCGATGTAACTGATAACGCCACGCCCCCTACCTCCACATGCACCGACTCCGCACCGAGCAGAAAGTTACACTGCCGGCGCAAACGGTGTGGCGGTGGCATCTGTGCCTGCCGATCTCGCCCCCGGCGGCACCACCCAATCTGAGTACACAAGTGAGTAACAGTTGTAGTCACGTGTATGACAAAAGCAGCATTGCATGACGCAGAATTAATCCAATCCAATCCACAAAACACTTATATTACCGAGACAATCACCCCCTCCCCCCGTATACGTTTCACATGGCACGGTAACTGCTGATAAGCGTTGATCGATTTGACCGAACACTACCTCCCGCAAAGGTTGCATCATGAAAACAATCGGATTACCCAAGAAGCAGGGGATGTACGATCCCCAGTTCGAGCACGACGCCTGCGGCGTCGGCTTCGTCACCAACATCAAGGGGAAGAAGTCCCACGAGATCGTGCAGCAGGCGATCACGGTACTGGAGAACCTGGATCACCGCGGTGCGGTCGGCAGCGAGCACAACACCGGCGACGGTGCGGGCATCCTGATCCAGATCCCGGACGCCTTCTTCCGCAAGGTCTGCCCTGAGCTCGGCATCGAACTGCCGGCAGCGGGCGAGTACGGCGTGGCCATGCTCTTCACCTCCCCCGAAGCAACCGAGCGCAGCGCGGCGAAGCACATCTTCCAGCGCATCATCACCGAGGAAGGGGTCGAGATGATCGGCTGGCGCGACGTGCCGACCGACAACTCTTCTCTTGGTGACACCGCCAAGGCGGGCGAGCCGCTGGTCAAGCAGATCTTCTTCAAGCGCGGAGCTAACTGCGCCGACGAGGACGCCTTCAACCGCAAGCTCTACCTGGTGAACCAGAGGGCGATCCACGAGATCCGCGACCAGGAAGTCGATCCCTACTGGTACGTGGCCAGCATCTCGACCCGCACCATCGTCTACAAAGGGATGCTGATGCCGGCCCAGCTGGACCAGTACTTCCCCGAGCTGCGCGACGAGGACGTCACCTCCGCCATCGCGGTGGTGCACTCCCGCTTCTCCACCAACACCTTCCCGAGCTGGGACCGCGCCCATCCCTACCACTACCTGGCGCACAACGGCGAGATCAACACCCTGCGCGGCAACGTGAACTGGATGCACGCCCGCCAGTCCATGTTCAACTCCGAGCTGTTCGGTGACGACATCAAGAAACTCTTGCCGGTGATCAACACCAACGGCTCCGACTCCGCCATGTTCGACAACTGCCTCGAACTCCTGCTCATGACCGGCCGCTCCCTGCCGCACGCCGTGATGATGATGGTTCCGGAGCCCTGGGAAAACCACGAGACCATGAGCAAGGAGAAACGTGCCTTCTACGAGTACCACTCCTGCCTCATGGAGCCGTGGGACGGCCCGGCCGCCCTCACCTTCACCGACGGCCGCATCATCGGCGCGGTGCTGGACCGTAACGGCCTGCGCCCCTGCCGCTACTACCTGACCGACGACGACCTGGTCATCATGGCGTCCGAGGCGGGTGTACTTCAGGTGCCGCCCGAAAAGGTGATCAAGAAAGGTCGCCTCCAGCCGGGCAAGATGTTCCTGGTCGACACCGAGCAGGGTCGCATCATCTCCGACGAGGAGATCAAAAACGAGCTGGCCACCGCCAAGCCGTACGCGGACTGGGTCAAGGTGAACCACCTTCCGCTCGCCGACCTCCCCAAGGCAAAAGGGCAGGCGGTCGAGGATTCGCCCCTGGTGCAGCGCCAGAAGGCCTTCGGCTACACCTTCGAGGACCAGGAGACCATCATCGGACCGATGGCGACCTCCGGCATCCAGCCGCTGGGCTCCATGGGCACCGACACCCCGCTTGCGGTCCTCTCCGAGAAGCCGCAGCTCCTCTACAGCTACTTCAAGCAGCTCTTCGCCCAGGTGACCAACCCGCCCATCGACCCGATCCGCGAGGAGATCATCACCTCGACGGCAGTCAGGATCGGTTCGGAAACGAACCTCCTGAAGCCCTCTTCGACCGGCGCCCGCGTCATCCGCCTCGAGCACCCGATCCTCACCAACGAGGAGCTGGAGAAGCTGCGCGAACTGGACCGTCCCGGCTTCAAGAGCGCAACCCTGTCGCTGCTCTTCAAGGCGGCCGACGGCGCCGACGGGATGGAGAAGGCACTCGAGAGCCTGTTCAGCAGCGCCATCCGTCACATTGAGATGGGTACCACAGTCATCATCCTCTCCGACCGCGGCGTCAACGAAGAGTACGCGGCCCTGCCGGCGCTTCTGGCCGTGGCCGGACTGCACCACCACCTGATCCGCACCGCGACCAGGACCCACGCCTCCCTGATCCTCGAGTCGGGCGAGCCGCGCGAGGTGCATCACTTCGCGGTGCTTTTGGGCTACGGCGTCACCGCCATCAACCCGTACCTCGCCTTCGAGTCCATCCAGGACATGATCCAGGAGGGGATGCTCCCCGGCCTCGATTACAAGAAAGGGGTCAAGAACTTCGTCAAGGCCTCCATCAAGGGCATCGTCAAGACCATGGCCAAGATGGGTATCTCCACCATCCAGAGCTACCGCGGCGCCCAGATCTGCGAGGCGGTCGGCCTGCACCAGTCCGTGATCGAGAGGTACTTCACCTGGACCCCGTCCCGGATCGGCGGCATCGACCTGAACGGCATCGCGGCGGAGCTTCTGCAGCGCCACAAGAAGGCGTACCCGCACCGCGTCCCTGCCGACCCGACCCTGGACCCGGGCGGCCAGTACCAGTGGCGCAAGGAGGGTGAGGAGCACCTGTTCAACCCGCTCACCATCCAGTCGCTGCAGAAGGCGACCAGGACCAACGACTACAAGGAATTCAAGGTCTTCTCCAAACTGATCGACGAGCAGAACGAGCGTCTCTACACCCTGCGCGGCCTCTTGGACTTCAACACCGACATCCGCATCCCGGTCCCCATCGAGGAGGTCGAGTCGGTCGAAGAGATCATGAAGCGCTTCAAGACGGGCGCCATGTCCTACGGCTCCATCAGCCAGGAGGCGCACGAGGCCTTGGCCATCGCCATGAACAGGATCGGCGGCCGCTCCAACACCGGCGAGGGGGGCGAGGATCCGGCACGCTTCACCTGGACCAATGACCTGGGCGACTCCAAGAACAGCGCCATCAAGCAGGTTGCCTCCGGCCGCTTCGGCGTCACCAGCAACTACCTGACCAACGCCAGCGAACTGCAGATCAAGATGGCGCAGGGTGCCAAGCCGGGCGAAGGCGGCGAGCTGCCGGGCCACAAGGTGTACCCGTGGGTCGCCAAGACCCGCCACACCACCCCGGGCGTCGGCCTCGTGTCGCCGCCGCCGCACCACGACATCTACTCCATCGAGGACCTGGCGGAGCTGATCCACGACCTGAAGAACGCCAACCGCCGCGCCAGGATCAGCGTCAAGCTGGTTTCCGAGGTCGGCGTCGGCACCATCGCGGCCGGCGTGGCCAAGGCCCATGCCGATGTCGTGCTCATCTCCGGCTACGACGGCGGCACCGGCGCCTCCCCGCTCTCCTCGATCAAGCATGCGGGTCTTCCCTGGGAGCTCGGTCTCGCCGAGACCCACCAGACCCTGATGCTCAATAACCTGAGGAGCAGGATCATCGTCGAGGTGGACGGCCAGCTGAAAACCGGCCGCGACGTCGCCATCGCCGCCCTTTTGGGCGCCGAGGAATTCGGCTTCGCCACCGCCCCGCTGGTAACGCTGGGCTGCGTCATGATGCGCGTCTGCCACAGCAACACCTGCCCGGCCGGCGTCGCGACCCAGGACCCGGAACTGAGGAAGAACTTCTCCGGCAAGCCCGAGTACGTGGTCAACTACATGCGCTTCATCGCGCAGGAAGTGCGCGAGATCATGGCCGAGCTCGGCTTCCGCACCTTCAACGACATGGTCGGCCGCGCCAACCGCCTCGAGCCCAAGCGCGCCGTCGCCCACTGGAAGGCGCAGGGTCTCGACTTCAGCAACGTCTTGTATCAGCCGAAGACCGGCATCAAGGGGAGCCTCTACTGCACCGAGAGCCAGGACCACGGCCTGGAGAAGTCCCTCGACATGACCAAGCTGCTCGATATCTGCAAGCCCGCCATCGAGAAGGGCGAGAAAGTGAGCGCGGAACTTCCCATCACTAACATCGACCGCGTCGTCGGCACCATCGTCGGCAACGAGGTCACCCGCGCCTATGGCGCAGACGGCCTTCCCGACGACACCATCAGGCTCAAGTTCCGCGGCTCCGCGGGGCAGAGCTTCGGCGCCTTCGTCCCCAAGGGGATGACCCTGGAGCTGACCGGCGACGTCAACGACTACCTCGGCAAGGGCTTGAGCGGCGGCACCATCGTGGTTTATCCCCCCGATGGCTCCCCTTTCAAGGCCGAGGAGAATATCATCGCCGGCAACGTGGCCCTCTACGGCGCCACCAGCGGCACCGCCTACATCAGCGGCATGGCAGGCGAGCGCTTCGCCGTCCGTAACTCCGGCGTCAACGCGGTGGTGGAAGGGGTCGGCGACCACGGCTGCGAGTACATGACCGGCGGCACCGTCGTAGTACTGGGTGAAACCGGCAGGAACTTCGCCGCCGGCATGAGCGGCGGCGTCGCCTACGTGCTGGACAGCGCCGGCGACTTCAAAGACCGCTGCAACACCGAGATGGTGGCACTGGAACTCCTGGACGAAAAGGACCAGGAAACTCTCCAGGAGATGATCGCACAGCACGCCAGAAGGACCGGCAGCGCACGCGCCACCCGCATCCTGCACGACTGGAAAACCCACGCCCACAAGTTCGTCAAGGTGATGCCGATGGACTACAAGCGGGTGCTCCAGGCCCTGGAGCGGGCACAGGCATCCGGCCTGACCGGCGACGACGCACTGGCCGCTGCCTTCGAAGAGAACGCACGCCAGGCAGCACACTAAAGACAGGTTGACAACCTCAACCTCAACCTGATTTTAAGGATAGAGCTATGGGAAAACCTACCGGATTCATGGAATACAATCGCGAGCTCCCGGCCGACCGCGAGCCGCTTGAGAGGCTCAAGGACTGGAACGAGTTCCACCTGCACCTGCCGGAAGAGCAACTGCGCACCCAGGGTGCCCGCTGCATGGACTGCGGCATCCCGTTCTGCCACACCGGCATGCTGGTGAGCGGCATGGCCTGCGGCTGCCCCATCAACAACCTGATCCCCGAGTGGAACGACCTGGTCTACCGCGGCCTGTGGAAACAGGCCCTGGCCCGGCTGCTCAGGACCAACAACTTCCCCGAGTTCACCGGCCGGGTCTGTCCCGCGCCGTGCGAGGGATCCTGCACTCTGGGCTCGATCGATCCGGCGGTCACCATCAAGAACATCGAGGTGAGCATCATCGACCGCGCCTGGGCTGAGGGGTGGATCGCCCCCAACCCGCCGCAGATGCGGACCGGCAAGAAGGTCGCCGTGGTCGGCTCCGGCCCCGCCGGTCTCTCCGCCGCCGCCCAGCTCAACAAGGCCGGGCACCAGGTCACCGTCTTCGAGCGGGCCGATCTCCCGGGCGGGCTTTTGATGTACGGCATCCCCAACATGAAGCTCGACAAGCGTGAAGTGGTGCTGCGCCGCGTGAAGCTCATGGAGCAGGAAGGGATCAACTTCGTCTGCAACACCGCCATCGGCGGCGCAGACTATCCGGTCGAGAAGCTCAAAGGCGAGTTCGACGCCGTCGTGCTGGCGACCGGTGCCACCCTCCCCCGCGACCTTCCCATCGACGGCAGAAGTCTGAAGGGGATCCACTTCGCCATGGACTTCCTGACCGCCAACACCAAGGCCGTCCTGAACGAAGGGGCGGACTTCATCTCCGCGGCGGGCAAGGACGTCATCATCATCGGCGGCGGCGACACCGGCACCGACTGCGTCGGCACCTCGCTGCGCCACGGCTGCACGTCCGTCACCCAGCTCGAGATCATGCCGCGCTTCCCCGACACCCGCGCCAGCGACAATCCGTGGCCGGAGTGGCCCAAGCTGCACAAGGTCGACTACGGGCAGGAGGAAGCAGCGGCCAAGTTCGGCGCCGACCCGCGCGTTTTCGTCACCACCGCCACCAAGTTCGAAGGCGATGCCCAGGGGAACGTGACGGCAGTGCACACCGTGCAGGTGGAATGGAAGCAGAACGAGAAGGGGCAGTTCATACCGGTTCCGGTGCCGGGCACCGAGCAGGTGCGTCCCGCCGGCCTCGTACTTTTGGCCATGGGCTTCCTCGGCCCCGAGCAGGAGCTTCCCGAGGCCCTCGGCCTCGAGCGTGACGGCCGCAGTAACATCAAGGCGGAGTTCAACCGTTACACCACCAACATCCCGGGCGTCTTCGCCGCCGGCGACTGCCGTCGCGGCCAGAGCCTCGTGGTGTGGGCCTTCAACGAAGGGCGCGGCGCGGCCCGCGAATGCGACCGCTTCCTGATGGGAGAGACCGAGCTCCCCTAGTTCAAGCTTCCGCAGCAAACCAGAAAAGGCACCCGCAACCCGGGTGCCTTTTTTCGTTCTCCCCCTGAATCCCCTTTTGCGAAAAGGGATCCTCCTCCTGACCCCACAAAAATATTCATTTCTGCCCCTGTTACCGGGGGCAAATTTCATCTACCTTGCAAAAAACTCTTCCAGTCACACCGTTTGGCTGAGCAAGATCACCAACAGGAGGTAGTAATGATCACCGAGAAGCTGCTTGAAATTCTGAAACAGGATGGCGTGGTCGCCATCGCCACACTGGGGCAGGACGGACCGCACCTGGTCAACACCTGGAACAGCTACATCCGCATCTCCGATGCGGGGCGCGTGCTCATCCCGGCCGGCTACATGAACCGGACCGAGGCCAACGTCGCCTTCAACCCCGAAGTGCTGATCACCGTGGGGAGCAGCAAGGTGCAGGGGCTGCACGGGCCCGGCGCAGGGTTTCTCATCAAAGGGAGCGCCGCATTTATAACGTCCGGGCCCGATTTCGAGCTACTCAAATCGAAATTTTCCTGGCTGCGCGCCACCCTCGCCGTCACCCCGCTCTCGGTAACCCAGACCTGGTAGGCCGCCGACCGACGAATATGGCATTGATCCTGATCCTCGCAATGATCGCCGCCGGGATCTACAGTATCGTGTGGAACCTGCAGGCGATCACTAGCGGGCTGAAATAGCCCCCCCTCTCCTGCCCCGCCGCTTGCGGACCGTGCCGGCAGCACCCCTCACCACAATCCCCTCACGCTTCCTGACACTCCAGCAGACCGAATCAACGATCTGCGCTAAGTCAAAACGGCAGGCTTTTAGACAGGACGGCGCGGTGACTGTATATTTAAACGACAACAGTAACTGCGCTCGTCACACTAAGAGGGAGGGGAACATGGAGACAGAGAATAAATGCCCGGTAACGGGCGTAACGAACAGCCCAGAGCTCAAAGGTCGCACCAACCGGGACTGGTGGCCGAACCAGTTGAACCTGAAGTTGCTGCACCAGCACTCACCCCAGTCCAACCCCATGGGTGAGAGCTTCAATTACGCGCAAGAATTCCAGCAGCTCGACCTGGCGGCCCTGAAGCAGGACATCTACGCGTTGATGACCGACTCGCAGCAGTGGTGGCCGGCCGACTACGGTCACTACGGCCCCCTCTTCATACGGATGGCCTGGCACAGCGCGGGTACCTACCGCACCGGAGACGGCCGCGGCGGCGCCGGATCGGGGAACCAGCGCTTTGCCCCCTTGAACAGTTGGCCCGACAACGTAAACCTCGACAAGGCGCGCAGGCTCCTTTGGCCCATCAAGCAAAAATACGGCAGAAAGATCTCCTGGGCCGACCTCATGATTCTCGCCGGGAACTGCGCGCTCGAATCGATGGGATTCAAGACCTTCGGCTTCGCCGGCGGACGCGAGGACGTCTGGGAGCCTGACGAAACCTACTGGGGCACAGAGAGCGAGTGGCTTGGGGACAAGCGCTACAGCGGCGAACGGGACTTGGAAAACCCTCTCGCCGCCGTGCAGATGGGGCTCATCTACGTAAACCCCGAAGGCCCCAACGGCAACCCCGATCCGGTGCTGTCCGGACGTGACGTCCGGGAGACCTTCAAGCGCATGGCCATGAACGACGAAGAGACCGTCGCGCTCATCGCGGGTGGGCACACCTTCGGCAAGTGCCACGGAGCGGGTGATCCGGCGCATGTAGGTCCTGCCCCAGAGGCTGCGGGCATCGAGGAGCAGGGCCTGGGCTGGAAAAACAGCTTCCGCAGCGGCAAGGCCGGTGACACCATCGGCAGCGGGCTGGAGGGGGCGTGGAAGCCGCAGCCGACCAAGTGGGACATGGGGTACCTGAATGTCCTGTTCAAGTACGAGTGGGAGTTGGTGAAGAGCCCGGCGGGTGCGCACCAGTGGATCGCCAAGGACGTGGCCGCGGAGGACATGGTGGCTGATGCCCACGACCCCTCCAAAAAACACCGTCCCATGATGACCACGGCCGACCTCTCCCTTCGCTTCGACCCGATCTACGAGCCTATCGCGCGGCGCTACCAGCAAAACCCGGAGAAGTTCGCGGACGCCTTCGCCAGGGCGTGGTTCAAGCTGACCCATCGCGACATGGGTCCCCGCTTGCGCTACCTCGGCCCCGAGGTCCCGTCCGAGGAACTGGTCTGGCAGGACCCGGTCCCCGCGGTCGATCATCAACTGGTCGACGAACGTGACGTCGCGCAACTCAAGGAGCGGGTCCTCGCCTCCGGGCTGACGATCTCGGAGCTGGTCCTGACCGCCTGGGCTTCGGCAGCCACTTTCCGCGGTACTGACAAGCGCGGCGGGGCGAACGGCGCGCGCATTCGCCTCTACCCGCAGAAAGACTGGGAAGTCAACGAACCCGCCCGGCTGTCGGCGGTAATTAAGACCCTCGAAAAGATTCGGGAACAGTTCAACGGTGCCCCCGGCAAGAAGGTTTCCCTCGCGGACCTGATCGTTCTTGGCGGATGCGCCGCCGTCGAGCAGGCGGCCCGCAACGCCGGCCACGAGCTGAGGGTCCCGTTCACACCAGGACGCACCGATGCGTCTCAGGAGCAGACCGACGTAACCTCGTTCGCAGCCCTCGAACCCGCAGCCGACGGGTTCAGGAACTACCTCAAAGCCCGGTACTCGGTGACCGCCGAGGAGTTGCTGGTCGACAAAGCGCAGTTACTGACGCTTACCGCTCCCGAGATGACGGTCCTGATCGGTGGCCTTCGGGTACTCGAGGCGAACTTCGGACAGCACCGGCACGGCGTATTGACCAAGCGGCCGGGTGCACTTACCAACGATTTCTTCGTCAACCTGCTCGACATGCAAACAGCATGGAAGGCGGCATCGGAGGCCGGTGACGTGTTCGAGGGGCGGGATCGTACCACAGGCGAATTGAAGTGGACCGGCACCCGCGTCGATCTCGTCTTCGGTTCCAACTCGCAGCTCCGGGCTCTGGCCGAGGTGTACGGCTGCCGTGATTCCCAGGAAAAGTTCGTGAGCGACTTCGTTGCCGCCTGGGACAAGGTCATGAATCTCGACCGCTTCGATCTCGCCAGGCCTTGATGCGACGGCGACGGCACCCTCGTGTTCACCCGAGCCGGTGGCCGCAAAAAATTGCGCCGCAAATGAAACGGTTCAGGAATACGCTGAACCGTTTCCTTTTTTAGTCTGCAAGGGCAAGGTTGATGACTGAGGCAGGCACATCTCGAGGGGCTGTTTTCCTCTCATATGACACAATGTTTGTTCTTCCCATCCATTCTGCGCCCCTTCTATAATTAAGGCAGCAGCTGTAGACAGCACGTTTCATCTGACGGTGCTACGACAAGTCCTGACGCCCGTGGGGCTGCCGGGAAGGAGGGAAGACATGAAAGACATCATCGACACACTGAAAGCGGACGGCTCCTTTCAGACCCTGCTCTCGCTGCTGGAGAGCGCCGGGCTGACTGAGAGGCTGCACGGCGCGGGCGCCTTTACCCTGTTCGCTCCCAATGACGAGGCCTTCACACGCGTGAAGGTGGAGGTGATCGCGGCTGACAAGGACAAACTGGCCTCACTCCTCGCCTATCACGTGGTTAAGGGGAGCCACAGTTCGGCGCAGATCGCGCAGAACGATCACCTTTTAACCGAGAGTGGCAAATCGCTCAGTGTCCGTAGCCAAGGGGGCCGCCTCGTAATCGACAACGCGCAATATGTGCAGACAGACATAACCTGCGGCAACGGCTTGATCCAGGTCATCGACAACGTCTTCCTGCCCGAGTTTTCCGGCTGGTACTGCGGCGGCTGCTGCTGACACTTGGTTTTCGCCCTCGTTGATTTCCTCTTGCTAACGCTTGTGCGATGGTAGTACGCTCAACTGCGCCCACAGGTCTGTCAATTCATGTTCAGGCGGGAGTGCAGAGGTGTCTCAGATAGCCTTTACTCCACATTCCCTTTGATTTCGTACGGCACAGCATGACTTACGCCCTCCCATACACCCGCCGTTTCCTGCCGGTTCTGCTGCTGGTTCTGTGTATGCTCACGCCCTGCTCCGGCTGGGCTGCGGCGGCGGGAACCATCGTCGTCGGCGGCGACCACAACTATCCCCCGTACGAGTTCATCGACAAGGACGGCCACCCGGCCGGATTCAACGTCGACCTGACCCGCGCCATCGCCGAGGTGATGGGGATGACGGTGGAGATCCGCCTGGGGCGCTGGGAAGAGATACGGAAGGCGCTGCAGAGGGGCGAGGTGGATATCGTCCAGGGGATGGTCCAGGCGGAGGTTCGGGCGCGGGATTACGACTTCTCGCCACCGCACTCGATCATCAACCAGTCGGTCTTCGCCCGCCGCGGCACCAAGCCGGTCCGGGACCTGGGCGACCTGAAGGGAAAAGAGGTCTTCGTGCAAAACGGCGGCATGATGCACGACTACCTGCTGGAAAAAAACGTGGGCGCCGCCATCTTCCCGGTCGACACCCACATCGACGCGCTGCGCCAGCTAGCCGCCGGCAAGCACGACTACGCCCTAGTCGGCAACCTCCCCGGACTCTACCTGAGCCGCGAATTCGGCCTCTCCAACATCGTCCCGGTGGGCCGGCTCTTCGCCGGTCAGCCGTACTGCTACGCCGTCAAAAAGGGGAACGACCAGATCCTGTCCCAGTTCAGCGAAGGGCTCGCCATCCTGAAGAACACCGGGCGCTATCAGAAGATCCACGACAAGTGGCTCGGCGCGCTGGAGCCGCCTGTCGTATCTTGGCGCAAGATCCTCACCTATGCCGCCATCACGGCGCTGCCGCTTTTGCTGCTGCTGAGCGCCATCGGCTACATCAACCGCAGGCTCGCCAAAGAAGTAGCGCTGCGCACCCAGGAGATGCAGTTGCAGCAGCAGCAACTGATCCAGGCGGACAAGATGGCGTCGCTCGGGGTCCTAGTCTCCGGCATCGCCCACGAGATCAACAACCCGACCGGGCTTTTGCTCTACAACCTGCCGGTATTGAAGAAGATCTTCCGCTCTGCCGAAGAGCACCTGGAACAGCGCTTCCAAAAGGAAGGGGACTTCATGATCGGGGGGCTGCGCTACTCCCAGTTTCGCGAGGACATCCCGCTGCTCATCGACGAGATGCACGACGGCGCCACCCGCATCAAGCGCATCGTAGAGGACCTCAAGGATTTCGCCCGCAAGGACACTTCGCAGATGGACCAGTCGGTCCTTTTGAACGACGTGGTCCGTGCCGCGCTCAGGCTGGTGGACAACTCCATCCGCAAGACCACCGGCAACGTCGTCACCGACCTCGCCGACGGCCTCCCCGCGGTCCGGGGCAACGCGCAACGCATCGAGCAGGTGGTGGTCAACCTGATTCTCAACGCCTGCCAGGCGCTCCCCGACCCGGCCAAGGGGATCTTCCTCACCACCGGCTTTGACGCCGAGCGCAACGAAGTGCTCCTGCTGGTGCGTGACGAGGGGGTCGGCATCGCCAGCGATGACCTGCACCGTATCGCGGACCCCTTCTTCACCACCAAGCGCGAGACCGGCGGCACGGGCCTCGGCCTGTCGGTGTCGGCCTCCATCATCAAGGAACACCAGGGCACCATGGTCTTCGAGTCGCAGCAGGGCGAAGGGACTACGGTACGGGTGGCACTGCCCGCCCTGCAAGGAGCATGAACATGATCGACGCACTGACCCCGGACTTCGAGATCCTCCTGGTGGACGACGAGGAGGCGTGGCTGCGCAGCATCAGCATGACCCTCGCCATGTCCGGGGGCATCAACAACGTGGTGCGCTGCTCCGACAGCAGGAAGGTCTCCGAGCTGCTCCGTTCCCGCCCCATCGGCCTGGTCCTCCTGGACCTGAACATGCCCAACCTCTCCGGACAGGACCTCCTCCCCGCCATCATCGAAGAACACCCGGAGGTCCCGGTGATCGTGCTGAGCGGTCTGAACCAGGTTTCCGTCGCCGTGGAGTGCATGCAGAAAGGTGCTTTCGACTTCTTCGTGAAGACCGTTGAAGAGGAACGCCTGATCCAGGGGATCCACCGCGCCATCCGCATGATCGACCTGCAGCGGGAAAACCGGGAGATGAGATCCCGCATCCTCAGCGACCGGCTGGAAAACGCCGAGGCCTTTGCCGATATCCTCACCGCTGATCGGGCCATGCTCTCCATCTTCCGCTACATCGAGGCGGTGGCCGGCAGCAGCCAGCCCATTCTGATCACCGGCGAAAGCGGCGTCGGCAAGGAACTGGTGGCGCGGGCGGTGCACAAGGTGAGCCGGCGCCCGGGCCAGCTGGTTTCGGTGAACGTGGCGGGACTGGATGACCAGATCTTCAGCGACACGCTCTTCGGCCACACCAGGGGTGCCTTCACCGGCGCGGAGTTGCCGCGTAGCGGCATGATCGAGCGGGCGGCGGACGGGACGCTGTTCCTCGACGAGATCGGGGACCTGGCCATCACCTCGCAGGTGAAACTTTTGCGCCTGTTGCAGGAGGGTGAGTACTTCTCCCTCGGCAGCGATGTGCCAAAACGGATGAATGCGCGCGTGGTGGTGGCCACCCACCACGATTTGGCCGCCAAGCAGGCCGCCGGCGAGTTCCGCAAGGATTTTTACTACCGCCTGTGCGGGCACCACATCCACATCCCGGCCCTGCGCGAGCGCCCGGACGACATCCCGCTCCTCTTCGACCACTTCCTGGAGGAGGCCGCCCGCGACCTCAAGAAGAAGAAACCGACCGTCCCAAAAGAACTGCCGGTTCTGCTTACCAACTATCCCTTTCCCGGCAACGTGCGCGAACTGCGGGCGCTGGTGTACGACGCCATGAGCCGCCACGAGGCGCACATGCTCTCCATGGAAACGTTCAAGAGGGTGCTGGGGAAGGACCAGCACCGCGCCTTGCGGCTCAACGAGCAGGGGGAGCGCAGCGTCTTCGTCCCGACCGAGCCCCTCCCTGCCCTGCACGAAGTTGCCGACCTGCTGGTTGCCGAGGCGATGCGCCGGGCCGAGGGAAACCAGTCCATCGCCTGCCGCCTGATCGGGGTATCCCAACCCGCACTGAGCAAACGCCTCAAAAAGACTGGTGATTCTGCACTGTAATCACCATCACCCAACATAGTTTTACCCTCTCGCGCCGCCTCCGCGGCCGGGAGGGGTTCCGCTCCACCACCCTTCCGGAAAACCCCTATAACCTGCGTCTCCCCTATAACCTGCGACGAAACAGGCTAACCCCTCGTATCCCCACAACAAACCAGCCGCAGGGGCTTGCCTGCCGCCTATAGGTTATACCCCCCCGTGCCTCCCCTACGCCACGCGCATTTCGTTAAGGTCCTGGAATTACGTCAAGGTAAGGCAAGAGAGCAGAATTGGCAGTCCTCTTGCTATCTGGGGGGTACTGCAGGATGTAGAAAACTATTTTATGGGAAGCTGTGAAATTGGGGACAACTATGCAATTCAACCTGAAGGAGAACGCGGCATGAAAAAGAACAAACTCACCCTCTACATCCTGGTGGCGATGATTCTCGGAATCGTCGTCGGCTACTTCTGTAACCTCAATGCACCGGACGCCAAGGCGGCCAAAGTCGTTGCAGGCTACTTCGACATCATCTCGTCGGTCTTTCTGCGCCTGATCAAGATGATCATCGCGCCGCTGGTCTTCGGCACCATCGTCTCCGGCATCGCCGGCAACGGCGACTCCAAGGCGATCGGCCGGATCGGGATCCGCGCCATGGGCTGGTTCCTGTGTGCCTCGGTGATCTCCCTGGTGCTGGGCATGGTGTTCGTCAACCTGTTCCAGCCCGGCGTGGGCACCTCGCTCCCCGCCCCGGCTACCGGCGCCACCACCAACCTTAACGTCGCCGCCCTCAACTTCAAGGATTTCGTCACCAACATCTTCCCGACCAGCTTCCTCGATGCCATGGCGAAGAACTCCATCCTGCAGATCCTGATTTTCTCCGTTTTCTTCGGGTTCGCCATCGCCTCGTTCAAAGACGACGCCACCAAGACCGTGGTCGCCTTCGTCAAGGAACTGGTGCACATCATGCTGAAGGTGACCGACTACGTCATGCAATTCGCCCCGGTAGGCGTCTTCGCCGCCATGGCGTCCTGCATTACCGTGCAGGGTCTCGGCGTGCTGACCACCTACGGCAAGTTCATCGGCAGCTTCTATATCGGCTTGATCGTGCTTTGGGCCGTGCTGATCGGCGCCGGCTATCTGTTCCTGCGTAACTCCACCTGGACCCTGCTCAAGCTGATCCGCGAGCCGATGCTGATCGCCTTCTCCACCGCCAGCAGCGAGGCGGCCTATCCGCAGACCCTGGAGTCCCTGGAGCGCTTCGGCGTGAAGGAGAAGGTCTCCGGTTTCGTGCTGCCGCTCGGCTACTCCTTCAACCTGGACGGCTCCATGATGTACCAGGCCTTCGCCGTCATCTTCATCGCGCAGGTCTACAACATCGAACTTTCCATCTCCAAGCAGATCGCCCTGCTGCTGGTGATGATGCTGACCAGTAAGGGTATGGCCGGCGTGGCCCGCGCCTCGCTGGTGGTCGTTGCCGCCACCCTCCCCATGTTCAACCTTCCCGAGGCGGGTCTGCTGCTCATCATGGGCATCGACCAGTTCCTCGACATGGGCCGTACCGCGACCAACGTGATCGGCAACAGCATCGCCACCGCAGTAGTCGCCAAGTGGGAAGGCGACCTGGGGGCTGAGCCGGAGGCCGAGGAGGACGAAGAACTGGTCCTCGCCGCGGTGCCGGTGCAGGATTAGCAACAGGCGGTGCCTTGCAGCGCCGCGCTCCTCGCCGTGAAGATCCTGCCCCGCCGCGAGCGACCGGAGCGGAGTGTGAGGAGTCTGAGGTTAGATAGATAGGTAAGTTGAGCAGATGACGGCGTCCCCCCAAAGGGGACGCCGTCATTGTTTGGAGAACATCGGTCGAGGACACCGGCCCAGGCGTACGATGCAAGCCATCAACCCGTGCGCTGCTGGCGCTTCCCTACGTCTTTACACCTGTCGCATATCTTTACACGACTTGATTTCCTATACCGCCAAAAGTTAGGCAACTGGGGCACTGCCTCCTCATAACTGCCCGACATTCCTAGATCGGCACGTTAGTTGCGATACCCACGAACGTTGGGAAAAATCACCATAAGGGAGGGCACGAGAATGAGAGCGATTTGGGCAGGAATTCTTACCGCCACGCTGATGCTCGGCGCGACCGGGATCGCCGGGGCAACCGTCTACACGAGCACCACCGACCTGGACCGGATCCTGTTCGGCACCGGCAAGATCTCCTGGCAGCAGGATATGCCGGGGGACTTCACGATGCCGTACGACACCGTCAACAGTGCCAAGCTGACGATCTATTCGAACTTCGTGAACGGCGGCAACGACTACGTGCAGGTCGAAAGCAACTTCGTGGGGACGCTCAAAAACGACACAGGCTGGGTCTGGTTCTGGAATCCAATGGAATCCACCAAGTTCGACGTCAGTTCGAGCATCTCCTCGCCCTGGGAGCAGGGTCAGTCCCTCGACGTCTCCCTCTTCTACAAGGAAAGCAGCTGTCTTGATTTTCTCTACCTGGACAAGTCTGTGCTGTGCCTCAACTATAACAACCAGACCGCCCCGGTCCCCGAGCCCGGCACCATGCTTCTCATGGGTGTAGGGCTGGCCGGAATCGCGGTGTACGGAAAACGCCGTAGAAACGAGGCATGACCTGCCGTTCGACCACTGCGGGATCAAGGGGCTTTACACAGAGTGTAAAGCCCCTTTTACATGAACCTGATAATAGCGGTGCTCCTTACGGAAAGCCGTGCGGCTCAGATACGATCCCAAGACGGCAGCGCGAGAACTTGAGTGGTATTTCGCCGCAACCAGGCTTGAGGAACACACCAGAGGAGTCTATATACCACCACGGCAATCTCATTCCGTTGCAAGGTTCCCATCTGCCGCAGAGGTGGCGCCCTTAGGGAAAATTCGCAAGGAGGACTGGACAATTGGATTAAAGGCCACTAAGCTTTTGGCGTGCTTTTATCGCGCTTTAAGGAGGTGCCACGATGCCGGTCATTCCGGAACTTTTAGCAGCACATTACCAAGACCTCGCGATCAACGAATTCATTGCCTTCATGCTATTCCATGCGGAGAGGATGGACGCACATGCGGTCATCAAGGAGGGCGCGCCCGAATATTTTTCGGACGGGCAAAGACTGAGGGAGATAGCGGCGAACCTGCGGCAGTTGCGGGACTCAGCCGCCACCGGAAACCGGGAGGCGAAAGCGAAGAAACTGGAAGTGTGGGAGGAGGGAAAGCTGGCGGTTGCCATGAACGTTCAGCACATCACCATGCTCTCCTTGCACCGCAAAGACCCTACCATTCTGCAGGAAACCGGACTGGAACTGAAGCAAAAGCAGCATATCATGAAAACGTCGCTCAACCTGTTGACGGAGATTCCGGTGGTTACCGTTAAACATGTAAAGTCCCCATCAGGACCAGTCCCCGGTGCCGTTACGGTCATCATAACTCGTCCGAAGAATGCCCCGTGCGAACTGCAGATGAGTACCGATCCTTCCAACGAGGGTTCGTGGGGCGGTCAGGGAATTCACCAAAAAGTCCGGATTCAGTACCAGGGGCTTGAACCCGCAAGCCGGGTTTACTTCAGGGCCAGGCTTCACGTCGACGGCAAAACCGGTCCCTGGTCACAGGTCGCAACCATCATAGTTCTTTAACCCCGCACAGGCACAAAAACGACAAAGGCGGTTTCATTGTGCAATGAAGCCGCCTTTTGTTGCGGTTCTATCCGAAGTAGCAGAGACTCCCGACGAAATGCATCCACTTTTTTGCAAAGTGGTAGCGATTCTGGCCCAAGCGGTCCCGTTCTGATCAAAGTAGTAGCGACTCCCGCCGAAATGGATACCGTTCTGTCCAAAGTAGAAGCAATTCCTGCCTAAACCCATCCCCTTTTTTGCAAAGTAGAAGCGTTTCGGGTCCAAACGGATCCCGTTCCTAGCAAAGCAGTAGTGATTCCCGCCGAAATGGATCCGGTTCTTGTAAAAGTAGAAGTGATTCCGGCTTAAACGGATCCGGTTTAGACAGAACCGTATCAGTTTCGGAAAAAGTCCCCCACCTTCTTCGAAAAAAGTCGCGACCTCTGGCAAAACTATTTCCGAATTGGTCCAATCCGGATCCTTTTTTCCGAAAGCGGATGCACTCTCAATTGCTATGGTTCTCCAAGTCTTGATTCCCCCTCCACACCCGGCAAAACGGATTCCTTATTCACCGAAAAATTTCCAAATGATTTTAAAACGTCGCGGTTCTTCGATGATTCATTCCCGATTTGAACCGATCTGGAAGCGGTTTACACCAGACGGTTCCAGTTTGTGCAGAAACACCTTCAGTTCCACTGCAAACGGACCAGTTCACAAAGAGTTGGGCCTCAGAAAACGAGAAGGGCGCCAGGTTCTAAACCGAGCGGCTCGCGTTGCTCCTTTCAGCTTCAGGACGTTGACAAATATCATAACAACGCTAAAACTTTGGGGGAATCTCTTGTCCGAGAAATTGTCGTTTCACTCCTAGAGCATCAATGTACTGACGTGAGGGCACGTTGAATACGTTCACAGGGTTTTTAAACAATGCGGCATTGATGCTCATTCTCTGCATTGTCTATGACACGTTCAGCATCTATGCGATCTCCGACAAAAGACTGCGGGAAGCTCTGACCGGGGTTCTGGTGGGGCTTATCTGCATCGCTGTCATGCTGAACCCATGGTCACTGGAAAAGGGTTTGTATTTCGACACCAGGTGGGTTTTACTGAGCCTGTGCGGTCTTTTTTTCGGCCCCATTCCCACGGCGATAGCGGTCGCAATGGCCGGAGCGTTCCGGCTCTACCAAGGGGGGCCGGGTGGAATCGTCGGAACGGTGGTCATTGTGGTCACCGCCCTGGTTGGGTTGGCCGGATCAAAGTGGAGGGACAAGCAGGGCAAGTCTCCCACCTGGATACAGTTGTACGTCTTCGGCGTCATCGTTCAGGTCGCCATGCTCTCCTGCATGTTCCTTTTCCCTGCCGCGATGCGCAACGCCATCCTGAAGAAGATCGCCCTGCCAATCCTCCTCATCTACCCCATCCTCACAACCATCATCGGCCTCATCTTGAAAAAGCAGGAAGATCGCCGCACGGCGGACAGCAGACTGCTCTACTCTAACGCGCTGGCAACGGCCGCCCTGGAATCCGCCCGCGACGGCATCCTCATCGTGAACCTGGAGGGGAAGGCGACCCGCTGGAACCAGAGATTTGTCGAACAGTGGAAGGTACCGCAGCATCTGCTTGATATGACGGACAACAAGTTGTTGCTGGCCCATGCCTCCTCCCAGATGGCCAACCCAGAGGAATTCCTGAGATTGGTCACGGAACTGTACGACCATCCGGAAAAATCGAGTACCGACACGCTCTACCTGGCCGACGGCCGGATCCTGGAGCGGTACACCCAGCCCCAGAAGGTGGGCAACGAAATCGTGGGACGCTTCTGGTCCTTCAACGACATCACCGAGCAGAGAAACGCTGCGGAATCGTTACAGATGATGCGTTTTTGCGTCGACCACGCGGGCGACAGCATGTTCTGGGTCACCAGCGAGGGGCGGATCCTCTATGTCAACGATGCGGCCTGCGCGGGACTCGGCTACTCCCGCGAGGAGTTGCTTAGCATGAGTATTTTTGATTTCGACCCGGATTTCCCCCCTTCCGTGTGGTGCAAACATTTCGAGGAGCTCAGGCGGCGGGGCAACATCATCCTGGAAACCCGCCACCGCGCCAAGGATGGGCGGGTATTCCCTATCGAAGTCAACGCCAACTACGTTCATTTCGGCAGCCATGAGTTCAATTTTGCCTTCACCAGGGACATAACAGAACGCAAGCGCACCATCGAGGAGAGGCTCAAACTTGAACAGCAGCTTCTACATGCCCAGAAGCTGGAAAGCCTCGGGGTGCTGGCCGGTGGGATCGCTCACGACTTCAACAACATCCTTACCTCGATCATCGGCAACGCAGACCTCGCCCTGATGCGCATCAACCCGGAGTCCCCCGTCATTGACAACCTGCACAACATCGAAAAAGCCTCCGCCCGTGCCGCCGATCTCGCCAAGCAGATGCTGGCGTATTCGGGCAAGGGCAAATTCGTCATCGGCAATCATGACATCAACGATCTGCTGGAGGAAATGCTGCACATCCTCGAGGTTTCCATTTCGAAAAAGGCTGCGTTGCGCCTCAACCTCAACCGCCCCTTGCCCACGG
Source organism: Geomonas anaerohicana (assembly GCF_016458305.1). Classification (GTDB taxonomy): domain Bacteria; phylum Desulfobacterota; class Desulfuromonadia; order Geobacterales; family Geobacteraceae; genus Geomonas; species Geomonas anaerohicana. The sequence goes on from NZ_JAEMHL010000011.1 coordinate 54,490, forward strand.
TCGAGGCGGATGCCACCCAGATCCGCCAGGTCATCATGAATTTAGTGATCAACGCCTCGGAAGCCATAGGCGACAAGAGCGGCGTGATCGCCATCACGAGCGGCTGCATGGAATGCGACCACAGTTACCTGAGAAATGTCTGGCCTGACGAAAACATAAAGGATGGGCCTTACGTGTTCATAGAAATAACCGACACCGGGTCCGGCATGAGCAAGGAAACGCTCGCCAAGCTGTTCGATCCTTTCTTTACGACCAAATTCACCGGCAGGGGCCTGGGCATGGCGGCAGTGCTCGGCATCGTCCGCGGACACAGGGGTGCCATCCAGGTGTACAGTGAGCCCGGCAAGGGGAGCACGTTCAAGATTCTGCTTCCCGCAAGCGACAAACCGGCCGAGAGCTTCGATCCGGGCACCAAGGTCGATCATGGCAAAGGAAGCGGCACCGTGCTTTTGGTGGACGACGAAGAGACAGTTCGGGCCATTGGATCGGAAATGCTCAAGGAGATGGGCTTTGATGTCGTGACAGCCAACGACGGACTGGAGGCGATAGAAGTGTACCGGGCGCGCCCCGACATCGCCTTTGTGATCCTCGATCTCACCATGCCGCAGATGGATGGCGAGCAATGCTTCCGGGAGCTACGGGCGCTGGATCCGAACGTGAAGGTGATCATGAGTAGTGGATTCGGCGAATTGGAAGTGACGCAGAAGTTCGTTGGCAAGGGGCTGGCTGGCTTCATCCAGAAGCCGTACAAGTGGGCGGCTTTGCGCGAAAGCATTGTCGCATTAGGATGCGAGAAGTAATGCGGATGTCTGCCGTCTTTGCCACGTCGCAGGGTACGTATTGAGGTGATAGAAAGAAGCCAATACTTTATTCGCTTTGGACCAGATCGACGTTGATGAATACCGGGTAGGATTCGAAAACGGCTCCGTCTCTACTCAGTTCGACGAGCACCTGAACCTTTGTACCTTGCATTAAGTTGGATCGGGAATTCTTCCTGCGCACGGGGCCGTCACCATGTCGGAAAACATGATAGGTCGGGCCATTGGGTTGGAACAGGGGAAAATGCGCCTGACAGACGCAAAAAGGGATCTGCAGAAGCCTGCAGATCCCTGAATTTGTTTGGTTGCGGGGATAGGATTTGAACCTATGACCTTCGGGTTATGAGAGCAACCAAGCCCCCTGAACCCACTTCAAGAAAATCAGCAACTTGCTAAAATAACGGACGGTTGAAAACCCGTAGACGAATACTCATGTATCACATGTTACCCATGTTTGCAAGACTTTAGGGTACAACAAAGGGTACAGAGAAGGTTTGCATCGAATGTCAACAAAATGACTGGACACGGGGTTCGAACCAGTTGGCTTGTGGCGCAACCGCGACTATAAAAAACAACAAAACCTATAAAATCAGACCATTAGCACTGCTCCGCCTTGCGGTTTCCGTCCGACGAAATGCATGGAGTCGAAGCAAGGTCCAGCACAACCTGCGAAAGTGTTGCGAAAGGTAAACTATTTGCGCGATGGCGGTTCCGGGGGGGGCGCCCAAGCGCGCCGTTGCTGTCGTCAAGTGAACCTTTCGCCCAATTTCCCTTGACTTTTTGTCGACACTCGTCGGCCGGCCTCATCCACCTCAGGCACTTCACAGATCAGCCAGAAAGCGGCGATTGCCTTTAGGAATTCAATCAATTCCTTGGGGTCCTGCGGTTTGACAATATAGGCGCTGGCTCCAAGCATGTAAGCTCTTTTTATGTCATCCGAGTCATTTGACGATGAAAGTACGATGGTGGGAATGATTGCAGAGTCTGGCGTACTTTGCAGAAAGGCGAGAATCGAAAACCCGTCACCGGGAAACATTTTCAAGTCAGTGAGAAGGAATGATGGGTACTGATAGTTTGAACGGTCGTCGAACACTCCTTCACCTTTAAGGTATGCAATTGCTTCTTCTCCGCATGTCACTAGTCGAAGCTCTGCCTTTACAAGGCTGGCCTTGAAAGCTCGTTCCATCAGCAGCCGATCATTTGGGTCGTCATCAGCCACGAGAATAGTGTACTTTTTGTGCAACATAGGCCGGTTTTCCACTCAAAATAGGCATGGAATGCGGACCAGCGACCGGGGCAAGTTTGCAGGAGCATTCATCGGCTCACCCCGATCAATATGGATTGCCCGCATACAAGAGTTGTTGAAAGTAAAGTCTGTGTCAGTCGGGCAGTGCGTGAGCTTGAGTTACGGTCAGATTATAACAGTCAAAGTGCATTTTGTACAAAACTAGCTTAGCTTATGCGGCGGAGGGGAAAGGAAGTTCTGAGTCGTTCGGTGCTTACCATCTCCCATCCGAGCTTTGCCATTTCATCCAGGTGACCCTGCAAATCAAGGGCAAGGAGATCATTTGCCGGGTAATGTTTGGTGGTGAACGTATAGGTCTTTGCCATTTTTGAAAATCCTCGACCGGCGGGATAATTGCAGCCCTCGAAGGTGTCGAAACCTCGGCCCGAAGAACCGACCTGTAGGTGGTTTCATCTTTTCGTTTTGACAAGAGATTTTGGTGAGAATGGTCACTTCCCCTTTCCTTCAGTGGCTCATGCCCCTGGGGAAGGTTGCGCTGGCTTCGATTTTCGGGGCAGCGAGCAATGCTTTTCTATCCGCTTACCGCTCTTGTTCCGTATTTGTTAATTGTAACACGTTTCATGGCAGTTATAATGATGACAACACGAGTCGGTAAAACAGCGGGTTGTATCTCCGAATGAAGGCCAGGAATCGATCACCTTACCGACTCTCTGTCAGAGAACCTGAAAGCTGGAGAAGCGGCTTCGATATAAAAAGGGAGGCTAGTGATATGACCAGGATTGAGTTGACTGAAAAAGAGGCGGGCATTCTGATCGAAATACTCGAGTCATCCCTCTCCAACCTAAAAACTGAGAGAGTAGGCACCGACAACCGGGCATGGCACTTAGGACTTTTGGAACGTGAAGAATTCGTGAGTAATCTCCTGTCCCGGCTGAGAAGCAAGCCCTGAGCGATTGCTCCAGTGGCAACGTCTTGCCGGCAGCAGAGAGCCATGGTCAAGAGCTTTGCAAGAAAGGAAACAGGACGCATTGAGGCGTTCAGCGACGGGGTTTTCGCCATCGCCATAACACTGCTGGTCTTGACCATCAAAGTGCCAAATGCTTCGGAACTCGGTGCCGATCAGAGCCTGAGTTCTGCCTTGCTGGCGCTGTGGCCCCACTACCTTGCCTTCGTGACGAGCTTTGTCACGGTCCTCGCCAAGTGGGTGAACCATCACCGGATTTTCACCTTCGTCCAGAGAAGCGATCACACGTTCCTGTACTTGAACGGTTTGGTGCTGTTGCTGGTCACCTTCCTGCCGTTTCCGACCGCCTTGGTGGCGGAATACCTTCTTCACCCTGAAGCGAAGGTTGCCGGTGCGGTCTTTTCCGGCACCTTCTTCGGGATAGCAATAGCATTCAAGGGGTTGTGGCACTACGCCTCAAAAAATGGAAGGTTGCTCGGGGGGGGGCGAAGCGTGGACCCTCAGCACATTGATCAGATCACCAGACAATTCAGCTTCGGGCCGTTCATGTATCTTGCCGCGTTCGCTGTTTCTTTCGTGTCGGCAGGGTTGAGCGTTGTTTTCTGCCTCTCCCTGGCGGTAATCGTCGGTTTCAAAGGCTGGCCACGGAAGTAGCAAGCCTACACCCGCCTGGTGTTCCAGCCTCCAATCGATGACCATGCAAGATAAGCAGCGAGCGGTTTCCCACTCTCATTGCAGCTGAGTTCCAGCTTGAGGTGGTTAGGGAACGGCATAATATCGAGTTCCGATTCGGAGCTGAAAGCCAAGGCGTTTTGTGCGCAAAGAACGATCTCACCGAGGATCGAAACTTAATCCAAGGAAAGCGAAACGTCTCGGCTCCGTCACGCGCGATCATGAGGTGCGCCATGTGGCTCGAACTGCATCAGCCGACGCGTCCCCGCGTGCTCCCAGGATCCTTGCCTTAGCGGCACTCATCGGTGGGTGGGGAGCAGATCTGGTCGGAAACGGTACGGAAATGAAAACCATAGATTGCCAGCGTTATGGTCAACGGGAGTAGTCGTGGTTTCCTGAGGAGCGTCCAGAAAAAAACCTTCCAATAGTGCAGCCGCTCCTTACCCAGAATCCCCAGAAAAAGCACGGATCGGAAAAATGCCCTGACATCACGCCACTGTAGCGTGGAAAACAGGGATGGTCCCGAAAGCCGGTACTCTTTCAGAAAAGTCATCATGCGATCGTAGAAATAATCCGGCGAATAAATGGTCCTCACCAGTCGCTGATAACCTGCTATCAGCACCTGTGGGCTCATCTTCGGGGTAAAAGTGAGGGCGGTATCGGTGTTGTTGCCATTGGCAGTACTGATGATCCTTCCCTCGCTGGCGAGCCGGCTATGCAACTTGGTACCACGCAGGACCATCAGTATTCCCACCATGGCCGTAACGATGCCGCTTTTCTGTATGAAGTGGAGCTGTTTGTCGAAGATTTCAGGTGAGTCACTGTCGAAACCCACGATGAAGCCTCCCTGCACCTGAAGCCCCGCCTGTTGGATATAGCGCACCGAGGCTAGGAGATCGCGGTTGTGGTTCTGCAGTTTGCCCGTTTCCCTCAGAGAATCCGGTTCCGGGCTTTCGATGCCGATGAAGACCTCCTGAAAACCGGCGGTGACCATCAATTCGAGGAGACGCGGGTCGTCCGCAAGATTGATGGAAGCCTCGGTATAGAAGAAGAACGGGTATCCATGCGCCTTCATCCAGGAAATCATCGCCGGAAGAACTTCATTTATCAGCTTTCGTTTATCGCCAATGAAGTTGTCGTCAACGAAGAAAACCCCTCCGCGCCACCCCCTGGAGTAGAGCGCATCGAGCTCGGCTATGACCTGTTCCGGAGTTTTGGTTCTCGGGTTGTGACCGAACAGTGCAGTGATGTCGCAAAACTCGCAATCGAAAGGACATCCCCGGGAATACTGTACATTCATGGAGGCGTACTTGTGCATGTCGATCAGCGCCCATCGCGGGATCGGCGTGCGAGCAATGTCGGGGCGGTTGCCGGGGAGGTAAATCCGCTGCTGGCTTTTTTTTTCGAGGTCTTCCAGAAAACGCGGCAATGTGACCTCGGCCTCACCGAGCACCAAATGGTCCACCTCGGGAAACTCATCATGGCATGTCGAGAAAAGCGGGCCTCCCCCGACGGTCTTGATCCTTAGAGAGCTGCATCGGCTCAAGACTTCCCTTACGGACTCCCTCTGGACCGTCATGGCACCGAGAAATACGTAATCGGCCCACTGCAGGTCATTATCAGAAAGCCGCTCGACGTTAAGATCGATCAGCCTCACTTCCCAGCTGTCAGGGGTAAGCGCCGCAACAGTAAGAAGACCCAGGGGAGGAAACGCGGCTTTTTTCCCGATAAACGGCATTGCATAGCTGAAACTCCAATAGGTATCTGGGTACTTAGGGTAGACGAGCAGAACCTTCATTTTCCCCTCCGAGAGCCTGCCATATTTCAGCCAGTGCTTATCAAACCCAGAACTCAGAGCAACCAGTGTTGCCGTCCAGTCGGTTCCGCAGTCCCGGTGGACGTGGGCAACAAAAGAGGTGTAAATGTGTCTAGATCATGTCTCAAATTCTGGTGGTACTTCTCCGGCCGATGCGTCGGATTTGCGTTCAAGTTCGGCAATAACCTGTGCTCCCAACAGCAGAATCAGCGCAACAGCCTCCATACTGAGAAGGGCCACCACCGTTAGGGCTATGGAGCCGTATATGATGTTTACCATGGATATAGAGGCGTAATACCAGACCAACACCCGTCGAGTGATCTCCCATAAAATGGCCGTGATTAGCCCGCCGATTATCGCGTGACGAAACCTGACCCGCACCATGGGCATGACCAGATAGAGGGCGGTGAGTAAAAGCACCTCGCCAACGATCCCCAGGATGTACAAAACCACAACGGCGGTTCCTCCAAGGTTAAAATTCCTGCCAAGTATCTCAAGATGCCTGCTTTCCAGGGTCTCGATGGCGCCAACAATATACGACACGAGCACGATACCCAGTCCCATCAGGAAAATGAACAGGTAGGGAATAATAACGGAAATGATGACGTTACGACGCTTAATCCTGACACTTTGGGAAAAAATCACCGACATGGCGTTTCTAAACATGGAAAAGGCAAGGGAGCTGAAAAACAACATGACGGTGAAACCGACCATGCCGATTACCTTGCGGTCCTTAAGGAAAATCCGCACCTGTTCGGTCAAAGTCGCCGCGTAACCGGGGATTACCATTTCAAGGTACGTTGCCATGGTGTGAATCAACCGCTGCTCTTCGATAAAATGCGTCAGCACAACGAGGGCGAGTATAGACATGGGGACAATCGACAACAACGTATAGTAGGCGACGGCGCCGGATAACAGGAGCCCCTGGTTACGTTGGAAACTGCGCAGTACCTGCAGCAGGAACACGAAGGCAAGGTTGAGGAATACACATAAATGCTGTCGTTTGTTCATAGTAGGGATAAGATCAAGTGCCTGAACGCGATCTTCCTAAACGCTCTCTTTCCACCTCAACTATCTTATCATTGACCAAAGTGATCAGTTCCTCGATGTTTATCGGTTTGCCAATTATGTAAGAGTTTTCTATACCGGACATCCTGTCTAACTCATCCTTTTGGCCGGAGCTAGTCATTATAATAATCTTAATCGGGTTGTTCTCGATTCTTCTGATACTGTCAAGCATGTCATTGCTGCTGGTAGGTTGCATCGATGTTGCGGTAATGACTATATCTATTCTGAGTGTTTTACATAATTCAAGCGCAGATTCGAATTTAGAGGTAGCATGTATGACTGCATTTGGTATACGAAAGGAAATGAGACGACAAATCAGATCCCTTGTTATTTCATCATTATCGACGATCAGTATTGATGTTATCATTTGTCGGCACCTTCCACTGGTACTACATGCGATATAAAATTAACTATCAATATTTATGTGAAAGTATAGTATAGGCTAATATAATTTTACACGGAATCGTCTCATCGCTCATGTTCCCTACCAAGAGATTGCTTCTCTAGATTGGTTAAAATTGCTGCAAACATCTGAGTCACTAAATCTTTTGAATCGCCGGATTCGCTAGATTGAGGGTCGCCTTTAGCCGTAATGGCCGCATCTCTGATCGTTGCAGCTACGGTTAAGTTTGAAGCTATTATCATCTTTGCTTCTTGTGAAAGTTCAAACATTGAGAATCTCCTTTGACAATGTTAGCAGAATGATACGTGTAGTTACTTTCTTAGAATCACTCTCAGGCGCTGCCGCACGTGGCGCCCCGGAACTTGTGATGGGCAGTACGCCCAGAATTGCCATGGTCGCAGCACCGTTCCCGGGAAACAGGTATGGCTCATCAGGTGAACCTTTCCCCAAGTTTGCCACGGCTGTGCGAATATACGTTTGCCGGCGGTGTCCACATCCACTTCGCAAACCAACCGGTTGGCATAATGCCCCCCTTGCGGTATGCGGTAACTTCATCTCTGCAAGTCACCATCAGGAACTCGGCTTTCAAATCACTGCCGATGTAGCCTGTTTAAACTAAGATTCCCCAAAGTGCTACCGCTACACAATAGTAACTGACGCTCAGATTATAGCTACCAGAGGCTTATTATCAATTCGCCGGCGGAAACCACTGTGGAGCGGTTTCGAATTTTGATGATCATCCGAAATCCGTCTCCCCGTTTTTTGGGGGCAATGGAGGGCACGTTGAAAAACCTTTAAGCCGCCGACGGCACTCATTTCTATCAGATTATTTCACGTCCCGAATCCCGGTGAGTATTCTCCTCCGGTCGTCGGGGAGTTCGTACCGTTGCGAGGTCTCATTTACGGGCAGCGTCTAGCGTCTCCTCTTCCTACAGGGCCGTTGCCAAGGTATCTAGGCTCAGGGTTCATTGGCCGCGAGAATACGCCCACCGCCGACATCCCCTGGTCACATGGGCAGAGAATGTCGATACGGCAAGGAACGAGATAGTATCTCGTGACCGTCCACGGTCGCATCGAAAGCAATCAGGTTTTTTTGTTGATCTCTAAAGTTCTCCGAATATCCAGCACAGCGGTTTTCCCCGACTCGTCGCTTGGTGCGGGGGGGGGCGCGACAGGCTCCGACAGTGCATCAACGAGGCTTCCCATCTCTTCCTGGCTGAAGTTCCGAACCTCCCTGCAGAAGGCGCAGGTAACCGTCCCCCCGCCCTCGCGATCAGCCATCGCCCGAAGGGCGTCCTTTCCCTGAGTCAAAAGCGCCTGCTCACATTTTTCCCTGCTACAGGTGCACTGGAAGGAGATCACGCGTTTTTCAAAGGTCTCGAAAGGGATCCCGACGAAGAGGACGTCCAGCAGCTGTTCTGGGGTGCCGCCGCGACAAAAGTGGTCTGAGAGCGAGGAGAGGTTACCGATTCGTTCCCAGAGAAGATGGATGGCCGTCTCGTCCTGGGGGGGGAGCGACTGTATCAGAAATCCGCCCGCCGCGCCGACCGTGCCGTCCTGTTCCACGAAGACGTCGAGCCTGACTGCAGAGGGGACCTGTTCCGATTCGGTGAGGTACATCGCCAGATCTTCGCCAATTTCACTGGAGGTGAGCCGTACCGTCCCCTGGTAAGGCTGCTTCAACCGCAGGTCCTTGGTGACGGTAAGCAGCCCGGTACGGCCAAGAGCGCCGGCCACGTCTGGCCTTCCATCGAGTAGAGGAAGGTCCACGGCCGGGTTGCCGACGGTACCTGCCACGGCTCCGGTGCTCAGGGCCTCGATGAGAATCTTGCCGAGGGGGCCGTTCCCTTCGAACTTCAGTGCCACCCGCTGGTCGGTCTTAAGGAGCGCCCCCATGAGCGCCCCTCCGGTTAGCGCCCGTCCCAGGGCCGCCGTGGCCGTGGGGAGCGTGCCGTGCCTCCTTGCAGCCTCAGCCACTACCCCTGTCGAGACGCAGGCCAGTCCCCGGAAGGTTCCCGCTTTAGTAAGAATGCGTACTAGATAGTCATCCATGTATCACTTCCTCCGGAAAGCTGTGTCCCCCCCACTCATCGTTGCCACAGAATACGAGCGGCTTCTAGAGGTACCGCGGTGCCTGCGCGGTACGGTATCACACGCGCCGTGTAGTCCATGGCTGGTCTTGACGCAGCGACCTGTACACCATAGAGATAACCGTTTTCCGCGCCAACCAGTCTAGGGCCGCGCGTCATCTCCTTGCAAACAGGGTCGCCGCCATTGACTCCGTCAGCATACAGCTCAACCTTTACCGCATTAGGGTCGAGCCCGTTGAGATAGAGCTGAACCTCGAACGTATGCAGGTTCCCTTTCGTCACAACCTTGTCAACGCCGAAACGCAGATTACCCCACTCCCGTTTTACTGCCTTCAGCCAGTTCACTATTGCTACGCCCGCTTCTCCATTATCCGCGGCGCGCTCGCGGTAGGCCGCAGCGGCTGGAATATAGTAGCTCTCGGCATACTGTCGTACAGTACGGTTACTGGAGAATCGGGTCGTCAGGCGGGCCATACTCTCGCGTATGCGCGCTACCCATGCGGGAGGAATGCCGTTTCGGTCCCGGCTGTAAAACTCTGGGATCACATCCTGTTCGAGAAGTGTGTAGAGCGCCTCGGCCTCAGTTGCATCCCAGTCGGGGTCACAGCCGTGTTCTGCGCCGTCGCCCAGCGCCCACCCCATTTCAGGAGTGTAGGCTTCAGCCCACCAGCCGTCGAGTTCCGAAAGGTTTAGTCCACCATTGACCAGTACCTTCATGCCGCTCGTTCCGCACGCCTCCCAAGGTCGTCGAGGTGTGTTGATCCAGACATCCACCCCCTGTACAAGGTGTTCGGTCAGCAGCATGTCGTAATCACTGAGGAAGATGACGTGCCGGCTCGCATCGGGGCGCCGGATGAAACGTGTCCATTGCTCAATCATGGCCTGTCCCGCCTGGTCGGCTGGATCTGCCTTGCCGGCGATGATGAGCTGCACCGGGCGTCTCGGGTCGGTGAGGATGCGCAGGAGCCTTTCAGGGTCGTGCAGCAGCAGGTTCGGTCGTTTGTAGGTTGCAAAGCGGTGCGCGGACCCCAGCGTCAATGCGTTGGTATCGAAAATATGCTGCGCGCTCATGATCTCCTCCGGTGCTGCGGCTGAAGCGGCCAGCTGCTTGGACAGCCGTTCGCGGATGTAGCCGACGAGGGCCTTGCGGGCGTCGGCACGGAACTGCCAGAGCTTGTCGTCGGGAGCACAGCGGATCTTCCCCTCCAGGGGCTCCGTCATCCCCAGCCAGCGCTCCTTCCCACAGTATTCGGTCCAGATGACGTCGGCCTCTGCCGAATCCCAGCTTGGCATATGGACGCCGTTGGTCACATGGCCCACCGGTACTTCCACCTCGGGCCAGTGCGGGAAGAGAGACTTAAAGATGCCCCGACTCACGTTCCCGTGTAGACGGCTCACCCCGTTTACCGCTCCACTCCCTCGAACAGCCAGGTAGGCCATGTTGAAACGTTCTGAGGCATCGTCGGGGTTGAACCGGCCGAGGCACAGCAGATGGCTGGCGGGGATGCCGAGACTGTTCCTGGCATAATCGCCGAGGTAATGCTCGATGAGCTGTGGGGCAAATCGGTCAAATCCATCAGCTACCGGCGTATGAGTAGTGAAGAGGTTGCCTGCCCGGGTAACGGCTAGGGCGACTTCGAACGTTTGCCCTGTCGCTGACATGAAGCTGCGTGCCCGCTCCAGCACCGCCAAGGCTGCATGCCCTTCGTTCAGGTGGCAGACCTCGGGATTGACGCCCAGTGTCTGGAGCAGACGCCAGCCGCCGATTCCAAGAACCATTTCCTGCCTCAGACGCTGTTCTGGCCCGCCGCCGTAAAGCTCGCTGGTTACCCCCCGGTAGGCTGGGAAATTCGCGGCATCATTACTGTCGAGGAGGTAAAGCTTCACTCTCCCAACCTGGACCTGCCAGGCACGCACCCAAAGCGAGTACCCTGGCAACACGATCTCAAGCCGCAACCACTCCCCACTGGGTTCACGCACGGGCATGACCGGCAACTGTCCGGGGTCGTTGTACGGAAAGAGGGCCTGCTGCGAGCCGTGCCGGTCGATCACTTGCCGGAAATAACCTTGTTGGTAGAGGAGCCCCACGCCGACCACCGGTACGCCCAGATCGCTAGCCGCTTTGAGTTGGTCGCCAGCCACGTTGCCGAGCCCCCCGCAATAAATGGGAAGCGCTTCGCTCAGCATGAACTCCATGCTGAAATAGGCGACCAAGGTCAAGGGACTACGCGGGTGCCTCTGCTGGAACCAGGCTGGCACCTCCGCCTCGTGACGCTTGGTTTCCACCAGGTCGGCAACCTTCCCGCGAAAGGCCGGATCGTCCAAGGCTTGCTTGAGCCGGTCCCGCGAAACGGTTTGCAGAACGACCCAAGGGTTGTGGGTGAGGTCCCAGAGTCCCGGGTCGAGTTGCGCCCATACTTCGTCGGCCGCGTGGTTCCAAGACCAGCGCATATTGAGCGCCAGTTCTCCCAGGGAATCGAACCCCTCTATCTCTGTTGGGAATAGAGTGTAAATGGGGCTGCTGACTCTTTTGTGTTTGCTCATCGGTGCCGTCCCTCGGACATTATTTTCGGGTCCTGGTTTTCGCGTAATTCGGGGCCACAAGGGTTTTCGGCCCAAACAGGGTGAAATATTGCCGGGATATAAGCCCTTTCACAGCCTCCCTAAAGAGCGTCGAATCTCCTATCTCGCGATCAGTGCGGCGTGCTGCAGGACTTCAGCTTGCCATTTTCCTGGAGAAAAATTGGTTCGTATTGCGCGCAGGTCTTGCCGTCGATCTGTATCGTCTGGGAAAGATCGCAGGTTTTCAATTTGCCCGATGGGTAGAAGCTGACTTGTGAGTACTGGTTGCAAATGATGGATCCATAGATGAAAAAGTCGCTTGCTACGCAGCTTTCGAGCTTCCCGGTTTCATAAAAACTGATTGGTGCATATTGTTTGCATTTAATCCCATTGCTAGCGAAATCATCCTTCAGTGTGCATGCCTTCAATTGACCGTTCGCATGATAGGTTGTGCTACCGGTATCGCAAATTAATTGATCGACACCCAGACAGGTTCCGATATCGGTTATGAATATGATGCTCAGCATGATAATGGCGAACTTCATGATTTCCTCCTTCCATGAACTCTGTGCCCAGCCCTACTCTCTGCTCTATGCCTTTGTATCAGCGGGAAGACGAACGTGTTTTACTCCGCAGCAAAGCGGCGGAAGAACCACCTCTTCATCCCTTCCACAGCCACGAGATAGGCCAGCAGCAAGGCTGTCAGCATCAGGAAAAAGAACGCCGGCGGCGCCACAAAACCGAGATGCCTGCCGATAGGGGCAAATGGCAGCAGCGCGGCCCCTGCCACGACGGTCAGCGAACAGGCGATCAGCCACGGGTTAGGGCGGCTCTTGAAGGGGCTTTGACGGGTGCGGATGATGAAGATGACCAGCACCTGCGTGGCCATGGACTCGATGAACCAACCGGTATGGAAGAGCGCCTCTCCGGCATGGAAGAACGTCAGCATCACATAGAAGGTGAGAAAGTCGAAAACCGAGCTGACCGGGCCGATAACCAGCATGAAGTTGCGAATGAAGTTCATGTCCCAGTGCCGTGGATGGCTCAGGTAATCGTCATCTACGCGGTCCAGCGGAATGGGAAGTTCAGACACGTCGTAAAGGAGGTTATTGAGCAGGATTTGCACCGGCAGCATGGGAAGAAAGGGGAGAACGAGCGAGGCCCCGGCCATCGAGAACATGTTGCCGAAATTGGAACTGGTGCCCATCATGATGTACTTCATTATGTTGCCGAAGGTGCGCCTTCCTTCCAGGACACCGGCGTGGAGGACCCCCAGGTCCTGCTCCAGAAGGATCATGTCTGCTGCGGCTTTCGCCACGTCCACAGCGCTGTCCACTGAAATGCCCACATCGGCGGAATGCAGCGATGGGGCGTCGTTGATGCCGTCACCAAGATACCCCACCACATGACCGCGCCTCTTGAGCGCGAGGATGACCCGGTTTTTCTGGGCTGGTGCCACGCGGCAGAAAAGATTCACCTGCTCCGCCCGTGCCGCGAGTGCCGGATCATCCAATTGCTGGATATCAGCCCCGGTCAGCACCCCCGTCACGGGGAGCCCTAGTTCCTCGAAGATATGCTGGGTAACCAGTTCATTGTCACCGGTGATGATCTTGACCTCGACCCGATCCGCGGCAAGGCCCGCCAGGGCTAGTTTGGCGCTGGCCTTTGGCGGGTCGAGAAATGCTGCGAATCCGGCGAAGACCAGTTCCGATTCATCGCCCACCACGGCATGAGGATGGTCCTTCCCCACCTTTCGCGAGGCAATGCCCAGCACCCGGAAGCCCTCCCGGCTCAGGGCCTCGAATTGCCCGTTAATGGCAAGCCGCGCCGCCTCGCCGAGTGGCTGCGCCTGCGCCTCCCCGTCAGCTGCAAAGCTCACCGACAACCGAAGGATATCCTCTGGGGCGCCCTTGACGACCAGGAGCCTCTCCGTGCCGTTGTCGAGGAGAACCGAAATCCGGCGACGCTCGAAGTCGAAAGGTACCTCGTCTATCTTCTTCCAACCGCTCGCGTCGATCTCGGTGTGCTCCAGGATGGCGTCATCCAGGGTGCTCTTCAGGCCGGTCTCGTAATAGCTGTTGTAATAGGCCAGCTCCAGGACCCGCAGGCTGTCCTGCCCCAGTGGATTCAGGTGGCGTTCCAGATGGATTCGGGCCTCGGTGAGGGTGCCGGTCTTGTCGGTGCAGAAGACGTCCATGCTCCCCAGGTTGTGGATAGAGGCCAACCGTTTGACGATGACCTTCTTTGTCGCCATGCGCAGCGCTCCCCGCGAAAGGGTAACGGAGACCACCATGGGGAGCAGTTCAGGGGTAAGTCCCACAGCCAGGGCCACGGCGAAGAGGAACGATTCCAGCCAGGGGCGGTGAAAGAAGGCGTTGACCAGCAGGACGAACAGGACGAGGAGCACCGTCATGCGCATGATGAGCAGACCGAAGCGGTGGGTCCCCTCTTCAAAGGCGGTGGGGGGCGCCTTGGCCAAAAGCGTGTCGGCGATCTCGCCCAGTTCCGTGCGCTGTCCGGTACGGCAGACCAGCACCTGGGCCGTACCGCTCACCACTGATGTCCCCAGAAGAACGGTGTTGCCCGCTGCAAGAACCTGAGTCTCCTCCGGTAATTCCGCCGGTGATTTCTCCACAGGGAAAGCTTCTCCGGTCAAAAGAGCCTGGTTTACGAAGAAGTCCTTTGCCTCCAGTACCCGGCCGTCGCAGGGAACCAGGTCGCCGGCAGCAAGAAGCGCCACGTCTCCTGGTACCATCTCCGCGAGCGGAATCTCCAGGAACTTGCCATCCCTAAGCACCTGCCCGCGCACTGCCACCGACTGGCGCAGTCGTTCTGCAGCCTGGCCAGCCTGGTATTCCTGGACGAAATCCAGAGTCACACTGATGAGGACAATGGTGCCGATGATGAAGAAGCTCGTAGTGTCACCGGTGAAGGCGGAGAGCGCGCTGGCCGTAAGGAGGATGATGACCAGGGGGTTCTTGAATTTGGTGATGAATTGCAGGACCAGTGCCTTTTTACGCTCACCGTGGATAAGGTTGGGGCCGAATTGGGGCAGGCGTGAAGCCGCCTCCGTGCTGGTCAACCCCTGCGGGCTTGCGGCCAACTGTTCCAAAAGCACTGGGATGGGACATTGCCAGAAGGCGGAATCCGTTTTGTCGTCAGGTGTGAGCATGTTGAATTCTCCCCTGAGTCCTGGGTGATTAGCGGACCAAATGTCAGAATAAGGTGATCCGGTTCACGCGTTGAATCTACCGAGGGCCTACAATTGGTGGCCTCGCAATCAATGGTCATTCATTGCCTCGACAAGCTTAGCACAAAGGGATTTTCAATCTCGTTCAACCCAAGACCCGCTCGCCCTGAGCCTTGTCGAAGGGGGCAACTGACCTCCCTGCAACAGCATCACTATTGGCGCCTATGGGCAAACCGTGGGCCTTGGACAGATTATAACTCTTCTAGTTTGCTCTACATGCTGCCGGGCGAAGATTTGGAAGAAATAGTGAGAGGGCGTAGCAGGATTGTAGATCTGGCTAGCGGATAGCGTGTATGGAGATTGTATTGTTATTCAAGATGGTTGTACGGTTTGGAGCTCGGGGCTGCATTTGACAAGGCCGCAGAGCACTATACTGTCGATCGGCATCCAACTTTAACCCACCATCGGCATCTTGAGACCCACCCCCTCAATCTGTAAAGCCTCAATATTTCACAGGGGGTGGGTCACCCTTGGACGCCGATACTGGGTTAAAATTCGAAGCCGATCCACATATGATTCGCCTGCTGCGTGCCGGCACCACATCTGAATAGCTCCCCTTCCGCCGTCCCTTCATGCACAATAAAAAACGGGGCTCGCCCGCCACTGCGTTGCAGTGACAGACGAGCCCCGTTCACTTTGTGATGGCTCCGTTGCTGGATAGATTGCCTAGCGGCAGTAGTGGGAAATGACATCGATTCTGCCGTGCCCGAGATCCCTGGCAATGGCCTCGCGGTCAACGCCAGCCGCTTTCAAAGCCTGAGCGTACCCATGCCTGGCAAGGTGCGCATTCGCACCATTCTCTTTCGTGGCACCCGCGCGATGCAGGGCATTACGCTGAAAGTCATAGGCCTGCTTGAGGGTCATGCTGGCGGGGATCAAGGATTTTGCTCCTGTTTCGGCCAAATGTTGCTTAAGAGTTGCCAAGGCAGCGCCTTTTTCAGGTGTATCAACTGTAAGGCTTCGAGGCCGACCGCCTTTTGTACCTTCAATCTTGAGCAAAGTCCGGCCACGAGAGTCTTCAAAGGTGGTTTTGGAAAGAAGGCCTTCTTTCGCGCGGACGCCGAAGGCAGCGCGAAGGTCACTTGCGATTCCCAGCCACTCCGCCTTTTCATACAGAGCCTGGCGTACCTCCAGCATCTTTTCAACGTTTGGCTCTTTCGGCTGAAGACGAGTCCCGGCTCTGGAACCTCCCAATGCTCCGTTGTCTCGGGGGACGATATTAGCCTTCCCGATAGCACCGGCGAGCGTTCTCATTGCTGTAGCGTACCCGCTGATAGTTGATGGAGACAAGCCTTCAGACTTGAGCTTTTCAAATAGGTCGTTCACGAACTTGCCACCAACCTGGTCCATATGCTGGTAGCCCTTTTGGGCGGCAAATTCTGCGATACGATTAAGATTTACGAGAAGTTTTTCCCGGGTCAATGACGCGCCATTCCAATTTTTCCCTATCACGTTCCGTGCTTCCTGTTGCAGTTTCTCTGTGTGCGTTCCCATAAATTGACCTCCCGTAAGTGATGTGCTGCGGCATGCGTTCCTGATTTGGCAATCAGGAGCGCATGCCGCAGCACACCGCCTAGCCCCAGCAGATGCTGTTGAGTGTAGGTGTCTGTGGTCTTCAGTTTAGAAAACCACCGAATGCGGGCCATAGTGGTCCGCATCGCCACAGGTTTTAGCCTCGTCTCGTAAGGCGAGGATCCCCATCAGGGGCATTCCTGCGTGACATTTGCCGCCCCGATCGCGATCGGGACAGGCTGGGGATGAGTCATATGGAAACGCGCGATGCGCGGAATTGTAGGACTGCAGAGTGGCGGGAAGATCGAAATTGAGAATTTCGAAGCGCCGAATCTCTTCGAGATTCGGCGCTAACGTGTCGGCAGCATTAAGGAATTGCCTGCCGTCTCTTTCTCAACGCTTCGCTTATGAGTAAAGAGACGGCAGGTCACTCTATTCTGCGTCAACGCAGGTTGTGGTGGTAGAATAGACGGACCGCAGAAGAACCCGCGGTCCGGCAAGCTCTCGCTTGCACCAGTGCAGAGCATCAAGGAAGCATTTTGATGCCAAGGTGGAGATCATGAAGAGTGCGGTTGAATCCGGCGTGGCAGCATCCACTTAATGTATGCCAAAACAGTTTTTTGAGGGAGGGAGCCCTCCGGCAAACGCTCTACCAGAGGGCATCCTTTAGGAATTATCAGGACCACTGCAATCCCAGCGGCGACCGTCACTTCACGTGCTTCACGGTATTCCAGCCGCTGTTTTTTGCACCAGTCGCTTTACCTTATTATAGTGGCAAGTGAATTTTCCCACCTGCTTGTCGATGTGCAGGTGGCCGAAATGCCAACTCCCAAAGGTCAGTTGCTCGTATATCTTTTGCAACATATCCTCAGTGGGGTCAGGAACGCGTCCCAATTTAAGAAAGTCGGGGCGCAGACTGGCCGGGCATGTGTGGGTTATCACATGATCGACAACCCAGCCTACCCTGTCTAGGTTGCGGCAGGCATTGTCATAATCATCTTGCGTAGGCAATTCTTCCGGCCACCAATTCACCCCCTCTTTTCGGGGAGGCAGGTAGTCATAACCACCCTCCCAGCCAAGTGAGGGTAGCTTGGCGCCGAACCGGTCGCGGCTGATTGCTCCACCGAAGGCGAGGAATGTCTCCCCTTCGATTTGGAATACCTCGCCACGCTTGAGATAGAATACGTTCTTACGAATTTGGTAGGCGCGTCCACCGTACAGATTCACCAGAGGAAATTCTCCGCCAAACAGTCGCGCGAAGTTTTCATGATTCCCGTCCACGGCCAGCCAAGTAACTCGCTGCCGAAGCCGTGACTCAAGAAAATAATCTTCCTGGCGCCTATGGTTCTGGTTCAGGTGGTAATCGTGGTACCAGACTCCACCGAAATCGCCACAGCACAGCACGATGTCGCCTTTTTTCGCAGGTTTAAAATTGGCAGACGACACATGCCAAGATGTTTCGCCGCCGTGCAAGTCGCCGGTAACATAGATCATGATTGGCTCGTCATCTAAAGAGTGTGGTCCACGGCGCATAACAAGCAGCTATCGCGAACGCGCCCTCAAAGAAACAAAATCATCGCCACGTGTTCCCCAAAAGATGCTTTGGCGGAGTGCATCTTTCACCTGGCTCCGGCTGGGGAATTGTTGCCGGGAGCTGAAAATCCGTATCGGAAATAAAAATCTATCAAAAGAACAGCTTAAATTTCTCAAACTTCTGCTGCATTTAGCCCTTCCAAGATGGGCCGAAGAATCCCGGCAAGTTCCCCATGCCAGTTCTATACTATCTCGACGGTGTCACAGACTTTTTGGATAACGAAGGCTGTGAATTCTTTTCCAAGCCCGGTTTCAGGCTGATTCATCAGAGCATGCCTGAACGACTGATTGGTGAACCCCAAGGGAATCGCTGGCCCGGATATAGTTGCGTGGAGACCGTCGGGGCCGTATAGCCCTTTGCTTTTGCCGCAAAAACAAGAGCGTTCTTGCCTACGTAATGCCACGACATCGCCACACTTAATGCAATAAATAAGCTTCATCGCACTACCTCCTTAGAGAACTACCCCGCCCCCACGGCCCTAAAATACCACTGATAACCGCGTCCCTGGCTCAAAGCCCCTTATTGACGATGGTATGCGGGTTGCCTTCGCCATCATGCGGCCTAACCCAGCAGTCCACCTGGCAAGCTTGCTCGTACCCTTCCCTAGTTTGCGCGTGCAGAGCGCCCATCCTGCCAATCGCCTTGAAAAGCGAGACATTATCGATGGCTATAGAGAACCCTCGCCCGTTGACCTCTGCATGCCTTTCGTCGAGGTAGCGGCCTTTGACGCGACCGCACCGACAAGAGCGCACGTTGAGCGAGAGACTGAATATATCGCTGCACTCGGTACAAAAGACAAGCTTCATGTTGACATTACCCTTTCATGACAGCGTAAGCCACGCCTGTGTGATGACGTAATAAAACCATAGCCCGACTAATATCATCTTTGCAACACTTTTTTGCTACTAAGGCTTTTTTTGACGCGAATATACCAAATTTGGTACACACTTCATATCTATAAATTCACACTATACTTTCACAATTCAAATTTATGATAGTTTTTTTAATACCATTTATGGTGTTTTTTCAGTAACCAAAAAATTAAGTCATTGCTGGCCTGCACAATAACAGTAGCCACTACATAAGCGATGCGCTGCAGCAAGCTAGAGCAGCACGTCAGGGGAGAACTGTTATGAAAAACAATACAGGCACCAAAGAGGTCCGGCCAGGGGAACCGGTGTTTATAACGCCTGAAGAACTTGCACACCGCTGGCACTGCGCCCGAACCAGCGTGGACAGGATCGTAAGACGCGAAAACCTTTCCAGGGTCTGCCTCGGAACCGGGAGAAATGGCATGGTCCGGTTGCTTTTGAGAGAAATCCTGGCATACGAGGCGGCACGAACGGTTCGGTAATCCGAAGCGGTGATGCTTTTCAGCCTCCCCTTAGCGGAGCAGCCTTAGCGAGATCCGACGATCCCGCCAAGGCTGCTTCAAAAACATGCCAGAGTCATCCATTGCCTGACATGCATGCATGACACTCGGTACAGATCACACGCGCGAGAAACATCTAGCTATTATTGACCACCAACTTCAAGAAACCTCTTCGTGGCGGTTCCGCACTGGACTGGGACACAGCAGAAGTTGGTGAAGGCATCTCATCTGTGGGAAATTCGACGCTTTCCATAAGTGATTCCGGCATGAGGGCCGCGTAGTGCTTTCTGCATATCTCCGGAGAATTACCCATTAAACTAGATACTTTATACAAGCTTTCGCCCTTCATCGCCAACTGACTGCCAAAGGTGTGGCGATAATCCAGACAGGACCAGGACAGGCCATGCTTCGAGCTGCTCTCCCGCAGGAGTTCAGAAAAGTTATCTGGATCCCACTGTTTCCCCCGGGGAGCACAAAAGAACCAGGTCCCCGGCTTCCTTATTTCGCGGTAAGAGTCCAGATACTCCCTGAGGGTTTTACTTATGGGCACCGGGCGGTCCTCGCCGGTTTTGGGCATCCACGTTTTGCCATCGATCGTCTTCCCTCGCACCATGATGACTCCGTGGTTGCCCATGCTCCACTCAAAGTCATCAGGAGTCAGCCACAGGGCCTCTTCCCGGCGAAGACCAGCGTAGATGAAAACGGCAACCATCGTCTGAAGCTGGGTATCGTTTGCGAGCACGTCAAGCTGAGTGCGGATATCCTTAAGCTTGAGAAAGGTGATCATGCTTTTGGGTACCTTGTAGCACTTGACGTCAGCTACCGGGTTTTTCCCGCCAGGAAAGCGCACCCCACCTTCCCGCTGAGCCCAGTTGCACAAAGTGACTATGGTCTGACGATAGTGGTTGGCCGTTCTCGGAGAGACGCGCTTGTCCTTGATGAGCTCGGAAAGGAATGTGGACAGGACTTCGGCGCTGAGATGCTCGATGTGGGAGATGGAGATGATAGAGGCAGAGCCGGCACTCGGACGCTTCACGGCCTTTTGCGCGATGGCCTGGTTGCGAACCTGCAACGCTTCGCATACCGGACCGAAGGCACCGCGCAGGTAGGTGTTTATCTTAGGGATGTTCTTGTCCCTGCTGTGCCCGCTTTTGTACTTGATGTACTTCTCGAGGATGTCGCCGATGGGGGTTTTGGTGGTAAGGGGAATCTCCTCTTCGCGGAACTGAGCCGACTCGATCTGGCGCAGTTTCTCCTTCGCGACCTGGAGGGACTCCGTGTGCAGGTTCACCCTCTTCTGTTTGCCGTTGTCGTAATACTGGGCGTAGTAGGCCCTGCCCCGCTTCTTCAGACTTGCCATAAAAAAATCCTCCGCAAGTCCTATTGTGCAGGCCAGAAACCCCTTTCCCGCGGACGGGGTACAAAAAAGGGTACAGGCATGAAAAAAGGGACTTGCAACGATGTGCAAGTCCCTGATTTTCTTTTGGTTGCGGGGACAGGATTTGAACCTGTGACCTTCGGGTTATGAGCCCGACGAGCTACCAGACTGCTCCACCCCGCGTCATGTGCAACTCGACCGTTATACTACAGCGGGCATACCAAGTCAATGTAAACATTTCGTAAAAACATTTAACAGGGATAAAGGGGATAAAAGGGATAACTGCAAAATCTTTGGGGCGAATGATTATTCGCCCCTACAAAGGCCTTTGCTTTATTACTTCTTCACAACAAGGCGCTGACGCACGACTTCGAAGAGGAATATCCCTCCGGCGACGGACGCATTCAGGGAGTTGACGCCTCCCTGCAGCGGGATACTGACGACTTCGTCACAGCCCTTTCTCACCAGGGGACGAATGCCCTCCCCTTCCCCACCGATGACCAATGCGACTCGTCCGGTGAAGTCCTGCTGGTACAAGGTGCTCTTGGCGGAACCGTCGGCTCCGTAGATCCAGAAGCCG
The DNA here is from genome assembly GCF_016458305.1 of Geomonas anaerohicana. Taxonomy (GTDB): domain Bacteria; phylum Desulfobacterota; class Desulfuromonadia; order Geobacterales; family Geobacteraceae; genus Geomonas; species Geomonas anaerohicana. Next base: position 75,815 of record NZ_JAEMHL010000011.1, read on the forward strand.
CCCTTCTTCAGTGTTTCCAGTGCCTGAGAGATGTTAGTGACCTGTACCACGGGCACGGTTTCGGTGGCACCGGCGGAGGACTTCTCGACTACGGCGGTGACGCCTGCGGCTCGGTCCTTGGGGATGACCACGGCGTGGGCACCGGCACAGGCTGCGCTGCGGATCAGGGCGCCAAGGTTATGGGGGTCCTGCACGCTGTCCAGAACCAGGATGAGTCCATTCTGGTTGCCTTCCAGTCCTGCCAGCACGTCGTCCAGATCGGCGTAGGGGAAAGGCTCAACTTTGAGAGCGACGCCCTGGTGGTGCTCGGTGCCGCATAGACGGCTGAGATCGCCTTTCTCGCGCTGGCGCACCGGGACTTTCTTCTCGGCGGCCAGTTTCAGTAGCTTCTCCAGGCGTTTGTCGGCGCTGGTGCCGGCGACGAAAAGCTCGAAGATGCGACGGCTGCCACGCAGCGCTTCGGTGACCGGGTTCAGGCCGTAGATGATTTCTTCTTTGGACATAGTTCCCTCAAAATGGTTGGAGCTTCCTGACATGAGTTTTTCCTGCTCATGGGAAGCTCCTGGGTTACTGCAACGCCCTCACCCCTGCCCCTCTCCCAAAGGGCGAGGGGAATGTGGACGGTGGACTCCGGGTTAGCCGGCGACGATTTCGTCGACGATCTTCTGGGCGGCTTCGGCCGGGCTCTGGGCGGCGGCGATGGGACGACCGATGACCAGGTAGTCGGAACCTGCCTTGACTGCTTCGGCCGGGGTCATGATGCGCTTCTGGTCGTCGGCGGAGGCGAAGCTGGGACGGACGCCGGGGGTGACCACCAGGAAGTCTTTGCCACAGGCTTCCCTAATCAGCCCTACTTCCTGCGGGGAGGCAACGACGCCGTCAACGCCGGCGCTCTTGGCGAGTTTCGCGAGCTTGACCACCATCTCGGGGACCGGCAGATCGATGCCGATGCCGCGCAGGGTCTCTTCGTTGGAGGAGGTGAGCACGGTGATGGCGAGGACCTTCGGGCGCTCCGTGCAGCCGCTGAAGTTCTTGTCCAGCTTCTCCATGGTCGTGTTCATCATCTCGTAGCCGCCCATGGCGTGCAGGTCGCAGAGCTGGACGCCGAGGTTGGCTGCTTCGAGGGCTGCCATGGCGACGGTGTTCGGGATGTCGTGGTATTTGAGGTCGAGGAACACTTCACCGCCGCATTTCTGGATCATGCGAACCGCGGCGGGGCCGCAGGCGGTGTAGAGCTGCTTGCCGACCTTGAACATGCCGACGTGCCGGGAAAGGAGCTCCGCCCAGTACTGCACGTCGCTGAATTCCTTCACGTCCATGGCAAAGATAATCTTCTTGATCGCTTCTTCTCTTGTCATGTCTCAGTCCTTATCTAAAAGCTCACCACAGAGGACTCGGAGGTCCACAGAGGTCACAGAGGAAAGCAATACTCGTTTCTCTGTGTCCTCTGAGAACCTTTGTGTCCTCTGTGTTCCGCTTTTTGTTATGCCTGCAGTGCCTCTTTGACGGCTGCTTTTACCTTGGCTACGGCTTCGGCTATGGGCAGGATCTCTACCTCGCCGCCCCTTCTCTCCTTCAGCTCGACCTTGCCTTCTGCCAGGGTCTTGGCGCCGACGACGATGCGCAGCGGGATGCCGATCAGGTCTGCGTCCTTGAATTTGAAACCGGGACGCTCGTCACGGTCGTCGAGCAGCACTTCCACGCCTGCTTCCATGAGCTCGTTGTAGATCTGCTCGGAGGCGGCTTTCACTTCGTCGTCTTTCGCGGAGAGCGCGGAGACAATGCAGTGGAACGGCGCGATCGGGATCGGGAAGATGATGCCGTTCTCGTCGTGGTTCTGCTCGATGCAGGCGGCGACGGTACGGCCGATGCCGATGCCGTAACACCCCATGAAGATGATCTGCTCTTTGCCGTTGGCGTCCAGGAAGCTCGCGTTGAGCGCCTTGGAGTACTTGGTCCCCAGTTTGAAGACGTGGCCGACTTCGATGCCGCGCCAGATCTCCAGCTTGCCGCTGTCGCAGCGCGGGCAGGGATCGCCGATGACGACGTTCCTGATGTCGACGTACCCTTCCACCTGAAAGTCGTGGCCGATGTTGACGTTCTTCAAATGAGTGTCGGCGGCGTTGGCGCCGGTGACGAAGTTGTGCATCCCCTGCAGCGAGAGGTCGGCGACGACCTTCACCTTGCCCACCAGGCCGACCGGGCCCGCGTAGCCGGTGGGTGCGCCGGTCACCTTAAGGACAACATCGTCTTCTGCCATTTCCAGCTCGGCGGCACCGAGGTGGTTCTTCAGCTTGATCTCGTTGAGATCGTAGTCGCCCCGCAAAAGCGCCACGACCGGCTCGCCGTCGGCGACCACAATCAGGGTCTTCACCACCTGGGTCGCGTTGACGCCGAGGAAGGCGGAGACGTCTTCGATGCTCTTCTGCCCCGGGGTGGCGACGTGCTCCATCGGGCGCGGATCGGCGTGCTCTATCGCGTCGCTCTTCCTGGTCTCGGCTTTTTCCATGTTGGCCGCGTACTCGCAGCAGGAGCAGGAGACGATGGCGTCCTCGCCGGAGTCGGCGAGGACCATGAATTCGTGGGAGTAGTTACCGCCGATGGAACCGGTGTCGGCTTCGACGGCGCGGAACTTAAGGCCGCAGCGCTCGAAGATGCGGCGGTAGGCCTTGTACATCTTCTCGTAGGAGACGTCAGCACCCGCCTCGTTCACGTCGAAGGAGTAGGCATCCTTCATGATGAACTCGCGGCCGCGCATAAGGCCGAAGCGCGGGCGGATCTCGTCGCGGAACTTGCCCTGGATCTGGTACAGGTTGATCGGCATCTGGCGGTAGCTGCGGATCTCCTTGCGGATCAGGTCGGTGATGACTTCCTCGTGGGTCGGTCCCATGCAGAACTCGGCGTCCTTCCTGTCTTTGAAGCGCAGCAGTTCCTTGCCGTAGAATTCCCAGCGCCCCGACTCCTTCCAGAGTTCGGCCGGCTGCACGGCGGGCATGAGGAGTTCGATGGCCCCGGCCCGGTTCATCTCCTCGCGGACGATCTGCTCCACCTTGCGGATGGAGCGCAGCCCCAGCGGCAGGTAGTTGTAGATGCCGGCGGCAAGTTTACGGATCATGCCGGCGCGCAGCATCAGCTTGTGGGAGATGACCTCCGCGTCAGAGGGGGTTTCCTTGACGGTGGGGATGAAATACTGGGAATAACGCATTGGGTTTACCTCTAAGTGAATTTAAGAGCGAAAAGCATGAACACAGAGGACACTGAGGTCCACAGAGGTCACAGAGGCCCCAAAAAGGTTTTCTCTGAGTCCTCTGTATTCCTCTGTGACCTCTGTGGTGAGCTTTAAGGTTTTAGCACTTCCTCAATCAAGGCATCGGCAAGCTTGTCCTGGGGGACTTTGCGCAGGATCTCGCCGTGCTTGAAGAGGAGCCCTTCTCCCCTGCCGCCGGCGATGCCGAAATCGGCTTCACGCGCCTCGCCGGGGCCGTTCACGGAACATCCCATGACGGCCACGGTGATGTTCTTGTCCAGGTGCGCCAGGCGCCGCTCCACTTCTTCCGCAACGGGAATGAGATCGATCTGACACCTGCCGCAGGTCGGGCAGGAAACGAAGTTGATGCCGCGCTGCCTGATCCCCAAACACTTCAGTATGTCGTAGGCGACGCGCACTTCGTGCACCGGGTCGCCGGTGAGCGAAACGCGCATGGTGTCGCCGATCCCCTGGTGCAGCAGGATGCCCAAGCCGACGGAGGACTTGATGGTGCCGGAAAAGATGGTGCCGGCCTCGGTGACGCCGATATGCAGCGGGTAATCCACCGCGTCCGAGAGGAGCCGGTACGCCTCCAGGGTGCGCAGCACGTCGGAGACCTTGATGGAAATCTTGATCTCGCGGTAGTTGAGTTCTTCCAGGATCCTCACGTGCCCCAGGGCGGATTCGACCATCGCTTCGGGAGTGGGATGCCCGTACTTGACCAGGAGCTCCTTCTCCAACGAGCCGCCATTGACACCGATCCGGATCGGGATCTGACGCTCGGCCGCAGCCTTGACAACTTCGGCCACCTTCCAACGCTCGCCGATGTTGCCCGGGTTCAGGCGCAGGCCGTCGACGCCGGATTCCAGGGCTTGCAGAGCCAACTTGTAGTCGAAGTGGATATCGGCGATGAGCGGCAGCGGGCTGCCCGCCTTGATGGCGGCCAAGGCCTGGGCGGCATCCATGTCGGGCACCGCGCAGCGCACGATCTCGCAGCCAGCTTCGGCTAGACGCCCTATCTGGTCGAGGGTCGCAGCCACGTTTCTCGTGTCGGTGGAACACATGGACTGTACGGAGCAGGGAGCGCCGCCACCGATCGGCACGTTGCCTATCTTTATCTGCCGGGTGAGCTTTTTCATAGCGGGACATAGTAGCTAAATCTATGGGGAAAAGCAAGGAGGATCACCCCCCACCGTCACTGCGGGCGGCAGCGGCGACTGGCAAATTCCTGCGCCACTAATTAGCGGGAGGACTATACTGGGCCTATTGGAGGTAAAAGACACAGGAGGTAGCTGTCATGAGTAAACTGGATCTGCTGAACCCAACCAATAGCACGGTCATCTTCATCGACTTCCAGCCTCAGATGACCTTCGGCGTAGCCAGCATCGACCGGCAAACGCTTTTCAACAACGTCATGATCCTGGCTAAGGCCGCCAGGATCTTCCACGCACCCACCATCCTCACCACCGTCGAGACCAAGAGCTTCTCGGGCAACATGTGGCCCCAACTCCTGGACATCTTCCCGGACAACGACATCATCGAGCGCAGTTCCATGAACTCCTGGGACGATCCGAAGTTCGTGGAAGCAGTGCGGGCGACGGGGCGCACCAAGCTGATCATGGCCGCGCTCTGGACCGAGGTCTGCCTCGCCTTCCCTGCCCTTGAGGCCATGAAGGCCGGATTCGAGGTCTATGCGGTGGAGGACGCATCGGGCGGCACCAGTGTGGCCGCGCACAATGCTGCCATGCGCAGGATCGAGCAGGCCGGAGCGGTGCCGATGACCTCGCTCCAGGTGATGCTGGAGTACCAGAGAACCTGGGCCCGCAAGGAAACGTACGACGATGTCATCTCCGTGGTGAAGGAACATTGCGGTGCCTACGGGCAGGGGGTCGAGTACGCCTACACCATGGTGCACGGTGCACCCGCCAGCAGGCACAACAGCGGTCTGTAGGCTGTTAGCTGTTCTCAGGCCAGCCCCCTCCCTAGCCCTCCCCCTCCAGGGGAGGGGACTTAAAGGATGGTTGCTGGCTATACAAAGGGCTGTACTTCCAGCAGGCAGGGGCTCAGTCCCCTGCCTGTCTCTTTTGGGAGGCAAGGCATGAAAGGACCGGATCTCATTATACATAACGGCAAGATCAGCACGCTGGACGCCCGGAACCCGGACACTTCTGCGATCGCGATGAGCGGCGGCAGGGTGGAGGCTCTCGGCGGCGAAGAACTGACCGCGACAGCGGATGACCACACGCAGTTGATCGATGCGAAGGGGCGCCGGGTGATCCCCGGGCTGAACGACTCGCACATACACGTCATCCGCGGAGGACTGAACTTCAACATGGAACTGCGCTGGGACGGCGTGCCGTCACTCGCGCTGGCGCTGGAGATGCTCATGGAGCAGGCGAAGCGCACCCCGCCGCCGCAATGGGTGCGGGTCATTGGCGGCTGGACCGAATTCCAGTTCGCGGAGCGGCGCATGCCCACTCTCGATGAGCTGAACCTGGCGGCGCCAGATACGCCGGTCTTCATCCTGCACCTGTACGACCGCGCCCTGGTGAACCGCGCTGCGCTGCATGCACTCGGCTACGGGAAGGACACGCCAGATCCTCCGGGCGGGATGATCGAGCGGGATAGAAACGGCAACCCGACCGGACTCTTGATCGCCAAGCCGAACGCCATGTTGCTCTACGCGAGCCTCGCCAAGGGGCCGAAACTCGGCTTCGAGGACCAGGTGAACTCGACGCGCCACTTCCTCAGGGAGCTGAACCGGCTGGGCCTCACCAGCGCCATCGATGCCGGCGGCGGTTTCCAGAACTACCCCGACGACTACCGCGTTATCCAGCAGTTGGCCAAAGTGGGAGAGTTGCCGCTGCGCATCGCGTACAACCTGTTCACGCAGCACCCCAAGGGTGAGCTGGCCGATTTTTCCCAGTGGGTCACCATGACGCAGCCGGGACAGGGGGACGATTTCCTACGCATGAACGGGGCGGGCGAGATGCTGGTGTTCTCGGCCGCCGACTTTGAGGATTTCCTGGAGCCGCGCCCGGACCTCCCGGTGGTGATGGAGGAGGAGCTTGCCGCGGTGGTACGGCTGCTGGCGGAGAAGCGCTGGCCGTTCCGTCTGCACGCGACCTACAACGAATCCATCACGCGTTTCCTGGACGTGTTCGAGGCGGTGAACCGGGAGATCCCGTTCAACGGATTACGTTGGTTCTTCGACCACGCCGAGACTATCACGGCGAAGAACCTGGAGCGGGTCAAGGAACTGGGGGGCGGCATCGCCATCCAGAACCGGATGGCCTTCCAAGGTGAATACTTCCTCGACCGGTACGGTGAGCGGGAAACGGCGCATACCCCGCCGGTGCGCAGCATGATGGCGATGGACATACCGGTGGGTGCCGGCACCGACGCAACACGGGTGGCGAGCTACAATCCTTGGCTGTCTCTTTACTGGTTGGTCAGCGGGCGCACCATCGGCGGCACAGTGCTCTATCCCGAGGCGAACCACCTGAGCCGCATGGAGGCGCTCAGGCTGTACACCGAGGGGAGCAGCTGGTTTTCCAGTGAGGAAGAAAAGAAAGGGAACCTCACACCTGGGGCCTTGGCGGACCTGGCGGTGCTCTCCGCCGATTACTTCGAGATCCCCGAGAAGGAGATCAAGGCGATCGAATCGGTGCTGACCGTGGTCGGCGGCAAGGTAGTGTACGGCAGCGAAGAGTTCGGCAACCTGGTGCCGCCGCTGCCGGTGAGCCCGGACTGGTCACCGGTGAGACGTTTCGGCGGCTACCACCACGGCGACGCGGCGGCTTCCCTCGCGGCGCACAAAGAGGCAGAACCGGCGCACCGCCACACACGCATCTGGCTGCCGAGCCAGCGGCGTTTCTGGGACTTGGGCTGCGATTGTTTTGCTTATTAGCCCCCGGCCCCGCCTGCTGCGGTCTTTTGTCGGTGAGAAAACCACCTCCCCCTGGAGGGGGGAGGCTGGGAGGGGGGAAACCGGATTCAGCCGCTACTCTCCCCCTCCCTGTCCCTCCCCCTCCGGGGGCGGGAACGCTTCGGCAACTTTCTCAGAACGCCTTAGCGATGAGCGTAGACTCCGAGGAGTTCGGCCTGCGCCAGGATCTTGCCGCGCATGGCAAGGTCGAGCTCCTTCCTGGTGCTGTTGGCGGGAAGGTTGAGGCGCTCTGAGAGCGCGTAGAGACGGAAATAATAGCGGTGCTGCCCGGACGGCGGGCAAGGACCGCCGTAGCTTTTGCGCCGCCAGCTGTTCTCTCCCTGTTGCGCCCTGCGTGGGATCGCCCCTTGGGCAATCTGCGTGGTGGCCGGATCGATATTCCAGAGCACCCAGTGTGCCCAGGTTCCCCCTGGGGCATCGGGGTCGTCCATGATGAGGGCGAGTGACCTCGCTTCCTTCGGTACTCCCGCGATGGCGAGCGGCGGGCTGGCGTTGGAACCGTCACAGGTGAAGGTGGCGGGAATGCTGCCGGAGTTACTGAACGCGGTACTGGTCAGCTTCAACTGAGACACTTTGGTCTCCCTTGCTTCCTTCGCCTGCAACGTTACGGCACACGATAGAGCCAGCACGATGGCACACAACAACCTCTGCCTGAAACCGATCATGGTATACCTCCCCGTCTGTGAAAGCGTTGCCCTTCCCGCTCTTTGCGCAGTGACACTTCGGCACCACCGCTGAGTGTAACTTTTGAGCGGTACTCTGCAAGCTCCCCCGACAATTCGGCGGTTGACATGGCTTGCTTTTCCCTTTAAGTATGAAGGCATGAAAAATACCAGAAAACCAAAGCAATTCTCCGACAGTTCCAAACCCTTCCGCAAAGAAACATCCACCGCACCCACGGCGAAAAAATCCGCTGCGAGGCCCGAGCGCTCTGCAACAGCCGACCCCGGCAGCGGGAAGAGCGCCCGCCCGGCTGCGCACAAGCCGCGCGATCAGCGCGAGCAGCGCGAGCACGCGGCCGCGAAGGGTATGAAGAAGACCGACGCAAAAGGTGCCGAGAGGCAGGCAACGGGAAAGAATGCCCGCCCGGCCCGCGCCACCGAAGATCGCCAGCCCGCGCTGCATAGCGGGCAGGTGCTGGAAGTCCAGATACAGACCAACAACGACGAAGCCTACGGCGTCGCCTACCACGAGGGGACCAGGATTCTGGTCGCCGGGGGACTCGCCGGCGAAACCCTGGTGGTGAAGATCACCTATGTCGGGCGCAGGGAATCCTTCGCCAACATCATAAAGATTCTGAAGAGGTCGCCCGACCGCGTCCCCTCCCCCGCCTGCACTATGGGCAGGGCCTGTGACGGCTGCGGTCTGATGCAGATGCGCTACCCGGCTCAGCTCACCTGGAAGAAGGGGCTGGTCACCAGGCAGATCCGGAAGTACCCGTCGCTCTCCGAGGCGGTGATCCACGACACCATGGCCTCGCCCAACGAGCTCGGCTACCGCAACACCGCCAAGCTGGTGGTGGCGGGCAAGCACGGCGACCCGGTGATCGGCATCTATCGGCGCAACAGCCACGATGTTTTGGAGATCGCGGACTGCGCCCTGCACCACCCGCTGATCAACAAGGTGGTCAAGGCCGCCAAGGCGGGCATCAAGAAGGGGAAGGTACAGATCTACAACCCGAAGAGCGAGATGGGACTGTTGCGTTACCTCGTGGTGCGGGTGGCCGAGCCGAGCAACCAGGTGATGGTGGTGTTCGTTACCACCGACCAGGGTTACAACGAGATGCACCACCTGGCCAAGTTCATCCAGCAGGCGGTGCCTGAAGTAGCCGTGGTGGCGCAAAATATCAACACCTCTACCGGCAACGTCATCTTCGGCCACAAGGATCGCTCCATCACCAAGGCGCAGACCTTGAAGGCCTACATCGGTGACAAGAGTTTCAACCTGTCGCCGCATTCCTTCTTCCAGGTGAACAGCGGCGCGGCCCGCATCATCTACGAGAAGGTACGCGAGTTCGCGCGCCTGACCGGCAAGGAGCGGGTGATCGACCTCTACTGCGGCATCGGCGGCATATCGCTGTTCCTGGCCGACAAGGCCCGCGAGGTGGTGGGTATCGAAGTCGTAGATGCGGCCGTCGCCGACGCCACCGCCAACGCGGCCATGAACCGCGCCGAAAACTGCAGCTTCGAGGCCGGCGACGCCGTGCATCTTATCGACGAGATCGGCGAGGAAGGCGGCGCCGACCTGATCGTGCTCAACCCGCCCAGGAAGGGGTGCGACGAGAAGGTGCTGAAGAGCGTGGCAGCTATCAAGCCGCAGCGTATCATCTACGTCTCCTGCTCACCCGAGACGCTGGCGCGCGACCTGGATATCCTGGCGCAGCTCGGCTACAAGACGCTCGAAGTGCAGCCGGTGGACATGTTCCCGCAGACGGTGCACGTCGAGGACGTGGCGCTGCTGGAAAAGGTTTAAAGCCTAAAAGCCCTAACGCAAAGACGCGGAGGCGCCAAGGCGCAAAGAGTAAAGAAGACAGGCTTTGGGAATTTCTCGAAGCCTTTCTTTTACATTTCTGATTTGTCTTTCCCATTTTTATATACTTAACGCAAAGACGCGGAGCCGCAGAGTCGCAAAGGTGAAAGGAAAAAGGACATTCTTTGCACCTCCGCGCCTTGGCGTCTTTGCGTTAAGTGCTTTTTCTGCTGATGAGGAGCCTATGCAACGGTTGATTGCTGCGTTGAAGAGCTTTTTCCCGGAGCACCTGCACTCCTCCATCTTCATGGTAGGCGGCATGGTGCGGGACGTCTTGCTCGGGGTCGAGTGCCAGGACGTGGACCTGGCGGCGGCGGTTCCCGTCTCGGAACTTACCGCGCTGGGCTTTCGCCTGGTGCAATCCAAAAGCACCCCCAACATCTACTTCCGCTTCAAAGAACCCTTCGGAAAAATCGAGATCACCTGGCTCCCCACGCTCGACGCCCTTCCCGACGATCTCTCCCGACGCGACTTCACGGTTAATGCCATGGCCATGTCGCTGGACGGCAAACTCTCCGATCCTCTCGGCGGCCAAGCGGACCTCCAGCGACGCACCCTGCGCTGCTGCAGCCCCACCAGCCTGACCGACGATCCGTTGCGCATCCTGCGCGCCTTTCGCTTCGAGTGCGAGGGGTGGCGCCTGGATGCGGAGGCGGAAGCGATCCTGAAAAGCCGGGATTGGTCAGAGGATCTGCAGCGGATACCGGTGGAGCGGTTTTCCCAGGAGATGCTGAAGGCGATCGCCAAGGAGGACCCGTCCCGCTTCTTCCGCCGCATGGTGGAGTTCGGGATCGGCGACAACTTCCTCCCCGAGATCTTCCGTATGGCGGCAATCACCGCGGGGCCACCCCAGCACCACCCCGAGGGGGACCTGTTCACCCACTCGCTGCAGGTGCTGGAACGGATGGCACAAATGACGCCGGACCCTACCGCCCGCTTCTGCGCCCTCTTCCACGACCTGGGCAAGCTGTACACGCCGCCGGAACTCCACCCCAAGCACCACGGACACGACGCGCTGGGCGCCGAGCAGGTGCCGGCCTTCTGCAAAAGGCTGCGGCTACCGGTCTCGCTGCAACGCGCGCTGCAGTCGATCAACAGGCTGCATAACAATGCCAACCGGTGGAAGGAACTGCGCGACTCAACGAAGATCAGGCTGGCGATGGATGCCATCAAGGGGGGGATTCAGGATTTTCTGCCCTTGCAGGTGGCGGCGGACTATCATGCCCAGATGCCGGGGTGGGAGGATGCGCTCAAGGTGGCCGGCATGAACGCCGCACAGTTGGGCATCGACCCGGCTTTATTAAACAATAAAGAGGTAGCACCCGATAAGTTGCAACAGATCATCATGCAGCACAGGGTGCGCGCTCTGGCAGAGCAGAGCAGGACCCGGCCAGAATAAGGCAGCAATCAGTTCCGAGGAAGTTATGAACAGTGTCGACAATCGGTCCTGGCGGGAAAGGCTCGTCACATCCTCCATCCGCACTCGCTTGCTGCTGATGGTGCTAGCATTGTCCATTCCCCTCAGTTGCATGGTCGCGTATGACATCTATCGGGAGATGCAGGAGACGGTGGCCCACACCAAGACGTCGCTGCGCACCCTCGTCCAGATGATGGTCAGCAACACCGGCGGCAAGATCGAGCACGCACGCAGAAGCCTGGAGCTCCTCGCCGAGCGCCCGCTGGTGAAGCGGATGTCGTCCACCAGCTGTGACCCCGCCCTCAAGGATTTCCACTACCTGAGTCCCGACTATACCAACGTCGTCTATACAGACGTCGATGGGACGACCGTCTGCTCTGCCGTCCCCCAACCCGGCGGTAAACCCGTCAGCGTCGGCACCATGCCTTGGTTCCGCAAGTTCCTGGAAGAGAAACACTTCATGGTCGGTTCCCCCCACTTCGGCCCCATCACCGGGAAATGGGTTTCGGTGCTGAGCGCGCCGATCCGCGACGACAACGGCGAGTTGGTAGGAGCAATCCACCTTCCTCTCGACCTCAGCGCCTACGATCCCGGCATTCCGTCTCAGTACCTCCCCAAGGGGAGCCGCTACGGTTTCGTAGACAAATCCGGTGTGCTGATCTGGCGCAACCAGGATCCCGACCACTCGATTGGCCGGCTGCCCAAAACCGACACGGGCCGAGCGATCATCCAGACCAGGGACGGCGAGTTGGTGAGCACCCCTGCAGACGGCATCCCGCGATTTTATTCAGTGAAACCGGTTCCCGGCACCGACTGGATTGCGTTTGTCGGGGTGCCGGTCAGCACCATACAGGCGGAAGCACGCGCAGTCGCCTGGCGCGCAGCCATGGTGGCCTTGTCCGTGATGGCCGTTCTCACACTGCTCGCCTTCCGCATCGCGCGCAGCATCACCAAGCCGATCGCCGGCCTGGCAAAGGTAGCCCACGCCGTCCACGGCGACGTTTCAGGGAAGAGGGCGGCCGTGACCGGTCCGCCGGAAGTGGCCACGGTGGCGCGGGAATTCAATGCCATGCTCGACTCACTCGGGCGGCAGGACGCCCAGTTGCGGGCGTTTTTGAACAACAGCGCCGTCATCGCGTGGCTCCAGGACGGTAACGGCAGGTACGTCTTCGCCAGCAACAACTTCCTGAACCGCATGAAGCTGACGGCGGACCAGGTCATCGGCAAAACCAACTACGACATCTGCCCCAGGGACCTGGCGGACGCCTACCGCAACAACGACCAGCAGATCCTCACAAGCGGCCGCCCCATGGAGTTCATCGAGCAGGGCATCGAGCCGGACGGTACCGTCTCCTGGTGGCTCTCCCACAAGTTCCTGTTCGACGAACCAGGGGGGAAGCGGTTCTTAGGCGGGCTCTCCGTCGACATCACCAAGCGCAAGCAGGCGGCGGACCGCGACGAGCAGATCCTCAAGTCGACCATGGACGGCTTCTGGCTCATCGATGACACCGGCGTGCTCAAAGAAGTAAACGAGACGGCCTGCGCCATGCTGGGGTACACGCAGGAGGAAATGCTCGCCCTGCGGGTTACCGACATCGACGCCGTCCATGACGAGGCGGCCTTCGAGCAACGTCTGCAGGATCTCCGGCGGGCCGGGAAATGCTTCTTCGAATCCCGACATCGCCGCAAGGACGGCGACGAGATCAGCGTGGAAATATCGGCTGGGTACCTGCCCGGGGAGAAGGTGTTCCCGGTGTTCGTCCGCGACGTTACTGCGCGGAAACTGCTGGAGCACCAGCTGCTCCAATCGCAGAAGATGGAGGCCATCGGCCAACTTGCGGGGGGTGTCGCCCATGATTTCAACAACATCCTCACCGTGATTATCGGTTACGCCAACCTGCTCGGCTACGGCGGCGAGCTCAGCCAAAGCCAGAGTGAAGCGGCCAACCGCATCATCGACGCATCCGAGAAGGCCGCACAACTGACCAAGGGACTGCTGGCGTTCAGTCGCAAGCAGGTCCTCAACGTCAAGAGGAACGATCTGATCGAGGTAGTGCGGCACGTGCAGAGCTTCCTTGCGCGCATCATCGGCGAGGATATCAGGCTCGACATGATCAACCATGAGGCGACCATTCCGGTGCAGGTGGACGGAGGGCAGATCGAGCAGGTACTCATCAACCTGGCCGCCAACGCCCGCGACGCCATGCCGGGGGGTGGTGTGCTCACCATCGAAACCGGCACCGTAGAGATTTCCTCGGACGCCGAAGTCGCCGACCATATCCTGCCCGGCAGATATGCCTTCCTCTCCGTTTCCGATACCGGCTGCGGCATGGACGAGGCAACCCGTTCCAAGATTTTCGAGCCCTTTTTCACCACCAAGGAGGTGGGCAAGGGGACCGGACTCGGCATGTCCATCGTCTACGGCATCGTGCAACAGCACAACGGCAGCATCGAGGTCCTCAGCGAACCCGGAAAGGGAACCACCTTCAAGATCCTGCTCCCCAGTGCGGAAGAAAACCAGGACGGGGTGGAAGAGAACACCGGACCAGTGCCGGAAGAGATACTCAGGGGGGAAGAAACCGTCCTGCTGGTCGAGGACGAGGAAAGCGTCAGGGAGCTCGTGACCAAGGTGCTGGCCAGGTACGGTTACCGCGTGCTCCAAAGTAGCGACGGAAGAGAGGCGGTAGCGATGTTCCGCGCCCACCGCGACGAAGTTGCGCTGGTGGTCATGGATATGATCATGCCTGGCATGAACGGCAAGGCCGCCTACGAGGAGATCCGTAAGGAGAGACCCGGGACGAAGGTGCTCTACCTCAGTGGGTACACAGCCGATTTCATCAAGGACCGTGGTGTCTCCGAGGAGGTGATCGACCTGGTCATGAAGCCGGTGCAGCCCACGGAACTCCTGAAGAAGGTGCGCGAGCTCCTGGACAGCTAGCCCCTACCCTTTTCTGCCGCCTTGCCCTCCAGCCCCAGCTTCGGCACGGAACTGTCGTAAATCATCTCGAACATGTGCTCGATCCTGAAGAAGGCGGCCAACACGGCGGGATCGAAATGGGCGGCAGGGTTGATCCGGTCGTCTCCGTTTCTGAACACATCCAGGGTCTCCTGGTGGGTCATGGCGCCCTTGTAACTGCGCCGGGAACGCAGGGCGTCGTAAACGTCGGCGACCTTCACGATCCGCCCCGAGAGCGGGATCCGCTCTCCCTTGAGACGCTTCGGGTAGCCGGTGCCGTCCCAGTTCTCGTGGTGCGAGATGGCGATCTCCCTCGCGATCCTGAGCCTCGGTGAATTCCCTATGATCTCCGAACCATAGGCGGGATGCTGGCGCACCAGCTTCATTTCCCTCGGGGTCAGCCTACCCTCTTTGAGCAGGATCTCGGTCGGAATGCGGATCTTGCCCACGTCGTGCATCTGCGCGGACATCGACATATCCTCCACGAACTCGGTGTTGAACCCCATGTTGGCCGCAAGCGCCCCCGCGTAGCGGTTCACACGCACGATGTGGTGCCCGGTATCCGGCTCGGCCGCTTCACAGGCTCGGGCCAGGGCCTGGATGGCGTAGTGGAAGGCATGCTCGGTCTCGCGCATGCCGTTGGAAACGGTGATGAGTGAACCGATCATGACCGCGGCACTTCTGAGCACGTCGGCGTCGTACTCAGTCACATGGCCGGCATAGTTGAAGGCTTCGATCACGCCGCGGACATCACCGCTGATGCGGCAACTCACGAAGTTGAGGATGGGCTCGCCCATGGCCGCTACCACCTGCGGATGGAAGAAGGTTTGGAACTCCTCCACGGTATCACAACTGTCAGTCCAGTTCAGTGCCACCGCTTCGCTGCCCCCCTCGACCATGAGCAGACTGCTGGCGTAGGTGGAACCGGGTTCGATGGTGATCTGGTCGGAGCGCTCCAGGAGTTCGCCGTGCCTTAAGTGAAAAACGCGACCGTTGCAGCAGACCGCACCGGGGCCTTCGTTGGCGATAAGGATGCCGCTGGGCCCGCGGCGACCGTTGCCGCCCAGCAGTTTCCCAAGCACCTCGCGGTACAGTTCGTCGCTGCTGAACTTGCGGCGGGTCAGATCTTTCAGGGTCTCGTCGGTCAGCCCTATGAGATCGAGGGTCTGTCTGAGCGCCATGTGACACAGTTCCTGGGGCATTCTCTCTTCCTTTGTTGCTGAGGTGCTGGAGTGGCCTCTTCTTTATAACTGATGACAGGCAAACTTCAACGGCATTGTAATTTAACGCAATGACGCAAAGGTGCAAAGACTGCAACAGCATAAAACCAAGACTCTGGCCTTAAAGCCCTGCTGTATTTGCTTTTGTTTTGCCTCTTTGCGCCTTTGCGGCTCCGCGTCTTTGCGTTAAAGCTTTTGGAATAAAAAAAGGCCCGGCTGTGAGGCCGGGCCTTTCCTTTGTTACTGGTGTCAGGACAATTAGGCGCGTGCTGCGATGGCTTTCTCGTAGCCCATCTGGAACGCCTTCTTGTTCAGCTCCATGAAGGCCTCCGGCACGCGTGCCAGAACTGCCTTCTCGGCGCCTTCCTTGGTGACCACACCGGTCAGCGCCACCATGGCGCCCAGCGCCACGATGTTGGCCACGATCTCACGGCCGACTTCGTTCTTGGCGGTGTTGATGATCGGGAAGGCAACGGTGTTGAAGTTCCCTTTGGGGACGTTCTTCACCAGGTCGGAGTCGATCAGCAGCACCCCGCCCTCTTTGAGGTCGTGGGAGTACTTGTCGGCTGCTTCCTGGGTCAGCGCGAGCAGCGCGTCGACCACGGTCGCCTTCGGGTAGTCGATCATGGTGTCGGAAACGATGACCTCCGACTTGGATGCACCACCCCTTGCCTCGGGGCCGTAGCTCTGGGACTGAACTGCCTGCTTGCCGTCATAGATGGAAGCGGCTTCTGCCATGATGACGCCGGCGAGGATGAGACCCTGCCCACCAGCCCCGGAAAATCTGATTTCATATCTCTGAGACATCTGAGGTTCTCCTCCTTTGTTATTTCTTGGCGCGCTCAATGACCTTCGCGTATTCGTCGGTGTAGTTCGGACGCTCTTCCTTGTACAGAACACCGGTGAGGATCTTGCCTTCGAGCTGCTCGGCAGTCATCTTCTCGGCGGCCTTGACCGGAACGGCGATGTCCTTCAGGCGGTTCATCATCTCGATGACCGACTTGAACTTGTTGCGGCGACCGTAGGTGGTCGGGCAGTCGTCCAGGATCTCGACGACGGAGAAGCCTTTGTGCTGGATGGCTTCCGCAATCAGCTTGTCGATCTGGGTTGCGTGGTATGCGGTGCCGCGGGCCACGAAGGTGGCGCCGGCGCCGATAGCCAGCTTGGCGACGTCGAATGCCGGGTCGGGGTTGCCGTACACGGTGGTGGACGCCTTGGCGCCGGTCGGGGTGCAGGGGGAGAACTGGCCGCCGGTCATGCCGTAGATGTTGTTGTTCATGATGATGTAGGTCATGTCGATGTTACGACGGCAGGCGTGGATGAAGTGGTTGCCGCCGATCGCGGTACCGTCGCCGTCGCCGCCCACCAGGATGACGTTCATCTCCGGCTTGGCCATCTTGACGCCGGTTGCGAAAGCGGCGGCGCGGCCATGCGCGGTGTGCAGGGTGCAGAAATCCATGTAGCCGGGGAGACGCGAAGCGCAGCCGATGCCGGAAACGATGGCGGTGTTGTCCTTCTGAAGACCAAGGGTGTCGATCGCGCGGATCAGGCCTTTCATGACAATGCCGTGACCGCAGCCCGGGCACCAGATGTGCGGCAGCTTGCCGGGACGGATGTACTTATCGTAATCAAAAGCCATGTTACTTAACCTCCTTGATCTTTTCGAGGATCTGCCCCGGGTTGATCGGCTCGCCGTCAACGCGGAAGATGCCGTGGACCGCTGCCTTGCCTTCTGCGCAGCGCTTCACTTCACCGGTGCACATGCCGAGGTTCATCTCCGGAGTGATGAACGCCTTCACCTTGCCGGCGAGAGCGGCGATCTGCTTCTCCGGGAACGGCCAGAAGGTCTTGATCCTAAACAGGCCGGCCTTGATCCCCTGCTTCCTGGCCTCGTTCACTGCGAAACGGGCGGAGCGGGAGGTGGAGCCGTAGGCAACGATGGCGACTTCGGCGTCGGCAAGTTCGTACTCTTCGAACTGGACGATGTCGTCGATGTTGGCGTCGACCTTGCGCACCTGGCGCTCTTCCTCGGCCTGCACCCAGGCAGCCTTGGTGGTCGGGAAGCCGTCCTGGCCCTTGTTGAGGCCGGTCACGTGGAAGCGGTAGCCGCTACCGAAAGCGGCCAGCGGCGGCACGTCGCCGAAGCTGGTGTCGTACGGCTTGTACTCGGCCGGGGAAACGCTCGGAGCGGTCCTGTTGATGACTTCCAGCTCGCCCGGCTCCGGGAACACGATGCGCTCACGCATGTGGGCCACGATCTCGTCCGGCATGACCATTACCGGGGTGCGGTATTTCTCAGCCAGGTTGAAGGCGCGCACGGTCTCTTCGAACAGTTCCTGCACGGAGGCCGGGGTGAGGCAGATGGCCGGGTGGTCACCGTGGGTGCCCCACTTGGCGCACATGACGTCGGACTGGGAAGGGCCGGTCGGCATACCAGTGGAGGGGCCGCCCCTCATGACGTTGACGATGACGCACGGGGTCTCGGCGATGCAGGCATAACCGATCAGCTCCTGCTTCAGGGAGAGGCCCGGGCCGGAGGTCGCGGTCAGTACTTTAGCGCCGGTAAGCGAAGCGCCGATGACGGAAGCCATGGCACCGATCTCATCTTCCATCTGAATGAATTTACCGCCGATCTTCGGAAGCTCGACAGACATAACCTCTGCCACCTCGGTAGAGGGTGTAATCGGATAACCGCCGAAGAACGTGCACCCGGCGTAGAGTGCCCCCTGTGCGGCAGCTTCGTTCCCCTGAAGGAATGCAACTTTTTTAGCCACTTTCATACCTCCTAAGATTGTTTACGATACTTTGATTGCAAAATCAGGGCATCTCAGCTCGCACTGCATGCACTTGATGCAGGCCTCAAGGTTCTTGACGCTTGCCACAAAGCCCTTCATTTCCAAGACCTTGGTGGGGCAGAATTCCACACAGATGTGGCACCCCTTGCAGTACTTCTCGATGATCTCGATGTTCGCCGGTGTTTTCTCCATCAACGTAGCTCCTTTGACAAATTGCCCTCGCAGGCTGTGCAAATTGTGGGGTTATAACACATAGTGTTTACAAAATGCAAGTGCTCGGATTTTGGCCCAAACTGTCTGTTTTTGTAAAAAGGGGGTAGAGAGGGGAAACCTCCCTACCCCCTGGTAGTACCACTCAAGCTGCCAATTACTTCATGGAACCAACGAGTTCCTTAACGGCGGCAACCGACTTGTCCATCATGGCCTGCTCTTCGGCATCCAGTTCGAACTCGAGGATCGCCTCGACGCCGTTCTCGCCCAGGACGCAGGGAACGCCGACGTAGAAGCCTTTCACGCCGAACTCGCCGTTGAGGTATGCGCAGGTCGGGAGAACGCGCTTCTGGTCCTTCAGGATGGACTCTGCCATGCAGATGGCGGAGGAAGCCGGGGAGTAGAAGGCGGAACCGGTTTTCAAGAGGGCGACAACCTCGCCGCCTGCACCGCGGGTCCTCTTCACCATGGCGTCCATGATTTCTTTGGCCTTAGCCTTGTCCTTGTACTTCTTCTCGAGCAGTTCCATGACCGGGATGCCGTTCACGGAGGCGTAGCGCACCAGCGGCACCATGTCGTCGCCGTGGCCGCCCAGGGTCATCGCGTTCACGTCCTTCACGGAAACGCCCAGTTCCCAGGCGATGAAGGTCTTGAAGCGTGCGGAGTCGAGGACGCCGGCCTGGCCGATGACGCGGTTGTAGGGGAAGCCGGTGATCTTCTGGCACAGGGTCACCATCGCGTCGAGCGGGTTGGAGATGACGATGACGAAGGAGTTCGGTGCGTGAGCCTTGATCCCTTCCGCGACGGAGGTCATGATCTTGGAGTTGACCTCGATCAGGTCGTCGCGGCTCATGCCCGGTTTACGGGGGAGACCCGCGGTGACGATGACCACGTCGGCGCCGGCGATGTCTTCGTAGCTGTTGGTACCCTTGAGGCAGCAGTCGAAGCCGTCAACCGAGCCCACCTCGGCGATGTCCAGCATTTTGCCCTGCGGCAGGCCTTCCACGATGTCGAACATCACCACGTCACCCAGTTCACGCAGAGCGCAGAGCTGAGCAAGGACGCCGCCAATCTGACCACCACCGATAAGTGCGATTTTCTTACGTGCCATGTTTTCTTCCTCCGTTAAATAAATGTGATGTGTACGGTACAACGGAATTTACTGTTTACGCCTCTTAGACGATAGAGTCAATGATCGCGTTCAGGGTTGCGCTCGGACGCATAGCAGCTTCGGTCTTGGCATCGTCCGGGTGGTAGTAGCCGCCCATGTCGACCGGCTTGCCCTGGGCGCCGATGAGCTCGGCGTTGATCTTCTCTTCATTGTCCTGCAGTGCCTTGGCAACCTTGGCGAACTTGGCGGCGAGGTCAGCGTCCTTGGTCTGGGCGGCAATGGCCTCGGCCCAGTACATGGCCAGGTAGAAGTGGCTGCCGCGGTTGTCGATCTGGCCTACCTTACGCGCCGGGTTCTTGTTCTGATCCAGGAACTTGGTGTTGGCGGCGTCGAGGGTCTCGGCGAGGAGAGCAGCCTTGTCGTTCTTGAAGGTGGCTGCCAGGTGCTCGAGGGAGACGGCCAGGGCCAGGAACTCGCCCAGGGAATCCCAGCGCAGGTAGCCTTCCTGCTGGAACTGCTGTACGTGCTTCGGAGCGGAACCGCCCGCACCGGTTTCGAAGAGGCCGCCGCCAGCCAGAAGCGGGACGATGGAGAGCATCTTCGCGGAGGTGCCGAGCTCGAGGATCGGGAACAGGTCGGTGAGGTAATCCCTCAGGGCGTTACCGGTGACGGTGATGGTGTCTTTGCCGGCCTTGGCCCTGGGCAGGGTGAATTTCATGGCCTCTACCGGGGACATGATGTGGATCTCGAGACCGTTGGTGTCGTGGTCTTTGAGGTAGGTGTTCACCTTCTCGATCATCTGGGCGTCGTGGGCGCGGTTCTTGTCGAGCCAGAAGACGGCCGGAGCGCCGGTGGCGCGGGCACGGCTGACGGCAAGCTTGACCCAGTCGCGGATCGGGAGATCCTTGGCCTGGCAGCCGCGCCAGATGTCACCCTGCTCGACCTGGTGCTGGATCAGCACTTCGCCGGCGGCGTTGACGACGCGCATGGTGCCGTTGAGCGGTGCGACGAAGGTCTTGTCGTGGGAGCCGTACTCCTCGGCCTTCTGTGCCATGAGGCCGACGTTGGAGGTGGCGCCCATGGTGGTCGGGTCGAACTGGCCGTTTTTCTTGCAGAAGTCGATGCACTCCTGGTACCACTCGGAGTAGCAGGTATCCGGGATAACGCACTTGGTGTCGGCAAGTTTGCCGTCCGGGCCCCACATCTTGCCGGAATCGCGGATCACGACCGGCATGGAGGCGTCGATGATGATGTCGTTGGAAGCGTGCAGGTTGGTGATCCCTTTGTCGGAATCGACCATGGCCAGCGGCGGCTGCTTGGCGTAGGTGGCCTGGATGTCGGCCTCGATCTCGGCCTTCTTGCCTGCCGGGAGCTTGTCGAGTTTCTTGTACAGGTCGCCCAGGCCCAGGTCGGCGTTGACGCCGATCTCTTTGAAGGTCGCCTCGTGCTTCTCGAAGACGTCCTTGAAGTAGACGGAGACGAAGTGCCCGAAGATGACCGGGTCGGAGATCTTCATCATGGTCGCCTTCAGGTGCACGGAGAAGAGGATCCCTTTGGCCTTGGCGTCGTCGATCTGCTCCTGGATGAACTTACGCAGAGCGCGGACGTTCATGAAGGAGCCGTCCAGCACCTCGCCGGCCTGCAGCGGGAGTTTCTCCTTGAGCACGGTGACGTTGCCCAGGTTGTCCACGAACTCGATCTTGGCGGTGGTGGCCTCTTTCAGGGTCACCGACTTCTCGGAGTGGTAGAAGTCGCCGGCGCTCATGTTGGAGACGTGGCTCTTGGAGTCGGCAGCCCAGGCGCCCATCTTGTGCGGGTGCTTCTTGGCGTACTCTTTGACGGCCTTGGCGACACGGCGGTCGGAGTTGCCTTCACGCAGTACCGGGTTGACGGCGGAACCGAGCACCTTGGCGAAGCGGGCGTGCAGCGCCTTCTCCTCGTCGGTCTTGGGCTCTTCCGGGTAGTTGGGGATGTTGTACCCCTGGCTCTGCAGCTCGGCGATGGCGGCTTTGAGCTGCGGAATGGAGGCGGAGACGTTGGGGAGCTTGATGATGTTGGCTTCCAGCTTCTGGGTCAGCTCACCCAGGTAAGCCAGTTCGTCGGCGATCTTCTGCTCCGGGGTCAGGTTCTCGGGGAAGTTCGCGATGATCCTGCCAGCCAGGGAGATGTCCCTGGTCTCGACCTCGACGCCGGCTGCCTTGGTGAAGGCGTTGACGATGGGGAGCAGGGAGTAGGTTGCCAGTGCGGGGGCCTCGTCGATCTTGGTCCAAACGATCTTAGTCTGTGTTGTCATGATCTCTCCTTGGGTTTTATACGAAGCTCAAATACAAAATGCTGGGAATGGCAGCGCTGCCATCGCCCGACATGGTGTTTTATTAGCCTGCGGGAGCCCGTCAACAACCTTCCGTCCGTCCCCGAGGAGGGGCCTTCGCGGCGACTCTCGAAATATATAAAGGATTATGGGATGTTAGCAGGATAAGCTGGGATTTCAAATTTTGTATACAGTATACAAAACGTTTTTCACTGTCAAGGGAAAATCTGGGTGAATTTCGTGAGGATTCAAATGAGGCAAGAAGCGGTGCGGCAAGGGAAGCCGGCGGCGAGGGAACCGGCAGAGAGCGTGGAAAAACTGCGGTAAATCGCGTAGCGGCGTAGAATCACGCGGGAAAAAAACAGCGGCCGGCGGCGGGACGCCGGGGGCGCTGGGGCTTGCTCTGGAAGGAGTTCGTCCCCCTGCCCTGCAACGGGTGGAGGCCCGGTCCTTCTTTGCACAAAATACCGTTCAAAAATAGTGTCTAACGAAAAGAACGGACGTCAGTGCAGCGGATGGTCCTGTGCGTAGCGGCGGGCCTCGGCGAAGTCGTCGCGCCCGGCGTTCCTGGGAACGCGCAGCACCTGACCCGGCCAGATGTGTTTGGGGTCCCGGATCTGGTCCCGGTTGGCCCGGTAGATCAGGGGCCAGAGGTTGCGGTCCCCGTACACCTCGGGGCGTGAGGCGATCAGCGGTAGCGACTCGCCACGGCGGACGGTCCAGGAGGCGACCTGGACGGGCTCCTTCACCACCGGCCGGACCTTGCGCCGCTCCGCCTCCGCGGCTTCCCGCCGCGCCTTCTCGGCTGCCTGCGCCCTGGCCAGGCGTTCTTCCTCCAGGCGAGCCAACCGCTCCAGCTCGGCGCGTCGACGCTCCTCGGCCAACCGGGCCGCCTCGGCCAGCCGGCGCGCCTTCTCCGCGGCCACCTCCTGCGCGAGGAGGTCCCCCTTCAGGATCGTCATCTGGAAGTAGCGATCCGCTTCCTCCTGCTCGCTCTCCATGAGGTAGGCGTCTCCCTTCAGAAACGCCTGCAGCACGCTTGCGTACTCGGCCGGCCGCAGCCGTTCCCCGCCTTCGAGCTTCAGCTGGTCCAGCTTGGCCGCAGCCTCATCGCGAAAACGCGGCGGCTGCGTTGCGCAGGCCGCCGCTGAGAGTGAAAGCAGCAGGATTATGAAACGGGCAAAAAGCCTCAAAGAGAGGACGCCCTACTGCTTCGCGGCGAGACGGATGCCCAGGTCGCGCAGCTGCAGCGTATCGACGCCCGAGGGTGCCTCGGACATGAGGCAGGCCCCTTTCTGGGTTTTCGGGAAGGCGATGACGTCGCGGATGGAGTCGGAGCCGGTGATCAGCATCATCAGGCGGTCCAGGCCGAAGGCGATGCCGCCGTGCGGCGGGGTGCCGTACTCAAGGGCGTCCAGCAGGAAGCCGAACTTGCCGCGCGCACTCTCCTCCGAGAGGCCGAGCATCTTGAACATGAGGGACTGCACCTCTTCCTGGTGGATCCTGATGGAGCCGCCGCCGATCTCGTTGCCGTTCAGGACCAGGTCGTAGGCCTTGGCGCGGCAGCGGCCGGGATCGCTCTCCACGTACTGCAGGTCCTCGTCCATCGGTGCGGTGAACGGGTGGTGCACGGCGGCCCAGCGTTTCTCCTCCTCGTCCCACTCGAGCAGCGGGAAGTCGGTGATCCAGACGAAGCGGAACACGTTGGGGTCGGTGAGCCCCATCTTGGCGGCCAGGTGGTTCCTGAGCTTGCCGAGGGAGTCGTTGACGACTTTCGGCTTGTCGGCCACGAACAGGAGCAGGTCGCCTTCCTTGGCGTCGAATGCCTTGTCCATGGTGGCGATCTCTTCCGCGGTGAAGAACTTGGCGATCGGGGACTGCCACCCTTCCGCGGTCATCTTCACATAGGCGAGGCCCTTGGCGCCGTAGATCTTGGCGAACTCGGTGAGGTCGTCGATCTCCTTGCGGCTCATGGCGCCGGCGCCCTTAACGTTGATGCCCTTGACGATGCCGCCGCCGTTGACCACGTCGGCGAAGACCTTGAAGCCGGAGTTCTTGACGATGTCGGAGAGCTCGACCAGCTCGAGGCCGAAACGCAGGTCCGGGTTGTCTACGCCGAAGCGACGGATCGCCTCCTGGTAGGTCATCCTCTGGATCGGGAGCTCGACCTTGACGCCGCGCGCCTCGGTGAAGATGCGGGCCATGAGCCCTTCCATCACGGTGATGATGTCTTCGCGGTCGATGAAGGACATCTCGCAGTCGATCTGGGTGAACTCGGGCTGGCGGTCGGCGCGCAGATCCTCGTCGCGGAAGCAGCGCACGATCTGGAAGTAGCGGTCGAAGCCGGACACCATGAGGATCTGCTTGAAGAGCTGCGGGGACTGCGGCAGGGCGTAGAACTCACCCTTGTTGATGCGCGACGGGACCAGGAAGTCGCGGGCGCCTTCGGGGGTCGATTTGGTAAGGAACGGGGTCTCCAGCTCCAGGAAGCCGTTGTCGGTCAGGTAGGAGCGGGTGAGCTGGGCGACCTTGGAGCGCAGGATCAGGTTCTGCTGCAGCTGTCCGGTACGCAGGTCCAGGTAGCGGTACTTGAGACGGATGTTCTCGTTGACGTCGACGAAGCCGTCCAGGGTGAAGGGAAGTGCCTTGGAGGGGTTCAAGAGCTTGCACTCCTTGACCAGCACCTCGACCTCGCCGGTCTTCATCTTCGGGTTCACGGTCCCTTCCGGACGCGCG
Source organism: Geomonas anaerohicana (assembly GCF_016458305.1). Classification (GTDB taxonomy): domain Bacteria; phylum Desulfobacterota; class Desulfuromonadia; order Geobacterales; family Geobacteraceae; genus Geomonas; species Geomonas anaerohicana. The sequence goes on from NZ_JAEMHL010000011.1 coordinate 100,296, forward strand.
GCCACGGTTCCCTTGATGGCCAGGACGAATTCGTTCCTGGCGGTCTCGGCCTTGGCATGCGCATCGGCGTTTCTTTCCGGGTCGAAGACCACCTGGGCGACGCCGTCGCGGTCGCGCAGGTCAACGAAGATGAGACCGCCGTGGTCGCGCCGCTTGGCTACCCATCCCATCAGGACCACGTCCTGACCGATGTGCTCGGCACGCAACTCACCGCAATAACTGGTTCTCTTCCAATCGCCCAGAAAATCTATCATGTAAACCCTCCTTGGTTTTATCTGCAGGGAAATAAATCGCGTAACTATAACCAAAAACAAATTTCGCTTCAACCAAAAAGCACCCCCGCGCCAGCGTGAAACGGTTGGGATGTTGCAGTGGCCCAAAAGCCCCCTCCCCTCGCGGGAGGGGTTAGGGGGTGGGGGTAGGTGCCACATCTGCGATCATGGCAAGGTCACCCCCCTGCCCCCTCCGTCAAGGGAGGGGGTTAGGGGGGGTAGGTGCCACATCTGCGGTCATGGCAAGGTCACCCCCCTGCCCCCTCCGTCAAGGGTGGGGGAGAGTTGGAAACAGCGGAGGCAAAAAAGGCCCGGCAGAGTGCTCTACCGGGCCTTGGGTCCCTTGGCTTTAGTGCTTATTCCGATCCGCGCATGGAGACGTAGGCGGAGCAGCGCTTCTGCGCGAAGTCGAGGTGTTCCAGCATCGCGTCGCGGGCGCCTTCGGGGTTACGGTCGCGGATCATCTCGTAGACCTTCAGATGGTGACTGAACAACAGCCGCTGGTCCTCTTCGGTCAGGTAGACGGCGCGCCAGACGTCGCGCTGAAACTCCTGCATCGCCTCGAAGATGCTCTGCATCATGTGCGACCAGACCACGTTATGGGTAGCGCGGGCCACCAGCATGTGGAAGTGGGCGTCGAAATCCTCGGAGTGCTTGAGATCTTCGAGGTTCTTCCTCATCCCGTCGATTACCGCCTCGATACGGCGGATGTCCTCGGGGAGCGCCCGGGTCGCCGCGTACCACGCGGTCCATGACTCCATCCCCTTGCGCACCTCGATCACGTCGAGGGCACGGTCGCCGTCGATACGGATCAGTTCGGTAAGCGGCATGGTGGCGGAGTTCTCGACCAGGGAGCGGACCAGCGTCCCTCCCCCCTGGTAGGTTTCCACCAGCCCCGACGAGGTGAGGATGTTGAGCGCTTCGCGCACCGAGGGGCGAGAAACGCCGAACAGCTCGGCCAGCTCGCGCTCGGGAGGAAGCTTTTCGCCGGGGTTGAATTCACCCGCCAAAATCGAGCTGCGGATCTGTTCGGCGATCTGAGTCGATACCTTTTTCGGTTTAATCGGCGTAAATTTCATGAGGCACCGATACTACATTAGAGTGGCTAAGGCAACAAAATTTTTAGAGTCTGGCCGCGCCGACCGCGTCAATTTGACGCACACGTAAACATCTTTTCGGCCTGTCGTTCCGCTCCGGCTCAGGCATTGAGGCTCATCTGCAAGAGCTCGGTCAGATGGATCACCTTGACCGGCGGGTTGGCCTCGGAGAGGGCCTTTTTCAGCTGCAAGAGGCAGCCGGGGTTGCTGGTTACCAGGTAGTCGGCACCGGTCTTCTGAACGTTTTGCACCTTGCGTGACAGCACGCGGTCCGACATCTCCGGCTTCTCGATGTTATAGGTGCCGGCCGAGCCGCAGCAGGCATCCGCCTCGGGGAGCTCGCGGAAGTCGATGCCCGGGATCAGGTTGATCAGGGCGCGGGGCTGGCTGCGGATCCCCTGGCAGTGGGCGATGTGGCACGGGTCGTGGTAAGTCACCTTGAGCGGCAGGGGCTTGAGCTTCTCCTTGAGCGTGCCGGCCTCGGTGGCCAGGATCTCGGAGATGTCCCTCACCTTGGTGCTGAAGGCGGTGGCGGCAGCTTCGCCGTCCAGGTGGTGACCGTACTTCTTCAGCTCCGCTCCGCAGCCGCCGCAGTCGGTGACCACGAAGTCGAGCTGTTGTGACTGGAACAGGTCGGTATTGAAGCGCGCCGCATCCTTGAGCCCGTCGATGTCGTGTCCCAGCATGTTGGGGGCGCCGCAGCACTTCTGGTCCTTGGGGGTGATCACCTTGTAGCCCAGGGTGGAAAGGAGTTCCACGGTGGCAAGGCTCGCCTCGCTGAAGATGAGGCTCATGACGCATCCCAGGAAGAAGCCCACCGTCCCCTTCTGTTCGCCGACCGCGGGAGTGACCTCGCTGATGGTCTGGCGCAGCGGGGCCTCGGGGAGCTTGGGCAGCAGCCCCTCCATCCTTCCCAGCGCCGCCGGGAACACCTTCAAAAGCCCGAGCGAGCGGACCACCTTCTGCAGGCCGGTGCGCTGGTAGAGCCTCAGCGGCGCAGTGGCCGCCTCCAGGCGGTCCGGGTGCGGCACCAGCTTTCTCAGGATCAGGTCCTCCATGGTGGAGAGCCCCTGCTCCTGCTTTCTCTCGCAGCGGAACTCTGCCACCAGCTCGCCCGCGTTGACGCCGCAGGGGCAGGCGGAGGCGCAGGCCTGGCAATCGAGGCAAAGGGAGACGTATTCGAGGAACTTCTCGCTCTCCACCAGCTCCCCCTCCTGGAACTTGCGCACCAACGCCACGCGGCCACGCGGGGAGGCGGTCTCCAGGAAGGTTTCCTTATAGGTCGGGCAGTGCGGCAGGCACATGCCGCAGCGCATGCAGTTGATCAGTTTTACGAAATCCATGATGCCCTCTTTTTTCTCTGACTGGTCCGAGGTCCGACTAGAAGATTTTCCCGGGGTTCAGGGTGCCCCTGGGGTCGAAGGCGCCCTTGATGCCGCGCATGACGCGCAGTCCCGACTCGCCCACCAGCTTGGGGAGGTACTTCTTCTTGGCCACGCCGACACCGTGCTCGCCGGTGATGGTCCCACCCATGGCGATGGTCGCCTCGAAGATCTCGCCGAAGGCCTGGTGCGCACGCCTGATCTCGTCGGGGTTTCGCTCGTCAGTGAGGCAGGTGGGGTGCAGGTTGCCGTCCCCGGCATGGCCGAAGGTTCCTATCAACAGGTCGTACTTCTTGGCGGTGTCCTGGATCAGCTTGACCATCGGTGCGATGCAGCTTCTCGGCACGGTGGCGTCCTCGAGGATGGTGGTGGGACGAACCCGGGCCAGGGCGGAGAGCGCCACGCGGCGGGCGGTGGCGAGTTTCAACGCCTCCTCGGGGCCGGCCGCGGTCTGGAAGAAGGAGCAGTGGTGCCGCTCGCAGATGGCACGGATGCCGGCCGCATCCTCCTCCACCTGGGCGGGATGCCCGTCCACCTCAATGAGGAGCACGGCGTCCACGTCCAGCGGCAGTCCCACGTGGGCATAATCCTCGACGCACTTGATGGTGGTGCGGTCCAGGAACTCAAGGGTCGCCGGTATGATGCGGGCGGCGATGATGTGGGACACGGTGAGCGCCGCCTGCTCGAGCTGCGGGAAGTGCACCAGCATGGTCTTCTTCGCCTGCGGCTTCGGGATCAGCTTGACGATGACCTCCGAGAAGACGCCTAGGGTTCCTTCCGAGGAAACGAGTAGCTGGTTCAGGTTGTAGCCCGCCACGTCCTTGACAACCTTGCCTCCGGTCTTCAGCACCTCGCCGTCGGCAAGGATCGTCTTCAGCCCCATGACGTAGTCGTCGGTGACACCGTACTTGAGTCCCCTCAGGCCGCCGGAGTTCTCAGCCACGTTCCCCCCCATGGTGGAGATGTTCATGCTGCCCGGGTCGGGGGGATAGAAAAGGCCCTTGGCCTCCACTTCGCGGTGCAGCGTCGAGGTGATGACGCCGGTCTCGACCGTGGCGGTCAGGTTCTCCTCGTCGATCTCGACGATACGGTTCATCCTGCTGGTCTGCAGCACGACGCCGGCATCGAAGGAGATGGAACCGCCGGAGAGGTTGGTCCCGGAACCGCGCGGGGTTACGCGCACACCGGCTCCGTTGCAGAGCGCCAGCACCTTGGAGATCTCCTCGGAACTGCCCGGAAGGACCACCGCGCCGGGACGGCTTTGCAATTCGGGAGTCGAGTCGTAGCCGTAGCAGGCAAGTGATTCAGGATCGGAAAGGGTATGTTGCTCCCCCACTATCTCCGAGAGCGCTTTTATAAAACTCGTTTCCATGACGATGATTCCTTTCTTGGCTAATTGGATTGTCCGTGACCACCTGTGCCGCTACTGCAGGAACAGGGGCAGATAATACGGTGCTACCAGTGCGGTGAAAACTGCGGCGATGGCCATGGCCACGCCACCCATCGCCCCCGCGGTCTCGCTCTCCAGCAGGGCCACCGCGGTCCCCTGCCCGTGCGAGACGGTCCCGAGGGCCAGCCCGCGGGCAACCGGGCTCTGCACCCGGCACAGGGAGAGCAGCGACGGCCCCATGATGGAGCCGATCATGCCGGTGGCGACCACGAAGGCGGCGGTCAGGCTCGCGTCCCCACCGGCAAGCCGGGAGATCTCCACGGCGATCGGCACCGTTACCGACTTGGGCCCCAGGGAGGTGAGCACGGTGGTGTCCAGCTGCAAGAGACGTCCCGCCCCGAGCGCGGCCGCCATGGTGGCGAGGGATCCGGCCATCACCCCGGCCATGACCGGCAGCATGTGTTCCCGGAGCACCATCCGGTTGTGGTACAGCGGCAGCGCCAGCGCGACTGTTGCCGGGCCGAGCAGGTAGGTCATGACCTCCTTGGCGGGACGGTAGTCGTCAAGCCCGAGGCCGGTGCCCTTGAGCATCGTTATTATCGCGACGGTGCTCAGGAAAACCGGGTTCAGCAACGGGTGCCGGTAGGTGAGAAAGAGCTTCCGGGTCGCCAGGTAGCAGGTCACGGTAATGACGACGAAAAAGGAGAACAAGAGGACACCGCTCACCGGTCCCTCCTTTGCTGCAGCTGCTGCACCGCGGTTCCGGTGACCGCGGCACCGACCAGCGCGCTCACTATCAGGATGACCAGCAGTTCCAGCCCGCTTTGACGCATCAGTCCGCCGAAGGAGATGAGCCCGACCGAGATCGGGATGAAGAAGAAGGCGAAGTGCTTGAGCAGAAAGCCGCTGCCCGCCTCGATGAGGCCAGGCTTGACGATGCCGCTGGCAAGAAGGGCGAACATGATCAGCATGCCGGCGACGTTGCCCGGCAGGGAGAGGTTCAGGGCACCGACCAGCCAGACGCCGCAGCGAAATACCAGCCACAGGAACACGATCTGCCAGCATATGTCGAACAGCTTTCTTGCCATGAGGCATGCACCGGCTTTGCCCTGCTCTCCAGGGAGAGGCAGGCGCGCTTGAGAGAAAAGGGGCGGTGGTGGAGGTAGCGGCAGCCCCGGGTGGATCCGACTCCGGGGCTGCCGTTTCGTGCAGTACTGCTGCCGTTACGGGATCATCCAGGTGAAGACATAGGCCTGCAGCGCGATGATGATGCCCATGACCGTGGTTAGGAACAGGGCGTGCTTCAGGGTGAAGCGGAACAGGTTTCCTTCTTCGCCGACAAGGCCGGTGGCGGCGCAGGCGACGGCGATGGACTGCGGGGAGATCATCTTGCCCATGACGCCGCCGCTGGTGTTGGCAGCGCCGGTCAGGAGCGGGTTCATGCCCAACTGCTCCGCGGTCACCTTCTGCAGACCGCCGAAGAGGACGTTACTGGAGGTGTCGGAGCCGGTCAGGAACACGCCCAGCATGCCCAGGAACGGAGAGAGGAACGGGAACATGGCGCCCGCCTTGGTGAAGGAGATGCCCATGCTGGTGGTCATGCCCGAGGCGTTCATGACGAAGGCAAGACCGACCACGGAGGCCACGGTGACGGCGGGCCAGCGCATGTCGTACAGGGTCTTGCCCAGCACCTGGAAGAACGAGCCGACGCCGACGCCGCAGATCAGCGCCGAGATGATGGCCGCGATCAGGATGGCGGTGCCTGCTGCCGACATGAAGTTGAAGGTGAACTTGGCGGGAACCTTGGCCGGGAGCTGGTCGGTGACGGCCTTGTCCAGCGCCTTGAACTGCGCCTTGTCTACCGTCTTCGCTTCCACCAGTTCCTTCTGTACCTTCTGCAGGTCCTTCTGCTTCTTGTCGACCGCGTCGTAGGCGGCCAAGCGCTCGGCAGTGACCACCGCCTTGCCGGCGGGGAGGCTCTGCTCTACTGCCAGCACCTTGTCCTCGAGCGCCTGCAGTTCGGTCAGGCCGACGGCCAGGGCAGCCTGCTTGGGATCAGCCGGGGAGAGCAGCGCCGCCTGCTTGGCAGCTTCTGCTTTCACGGCCGCAACCTTCTTGATACCGTCTTCCGGCTTGGAAACCTTCTTCACGATGGCGTTGTCCAGACCGGCGATGGGGATGACGACCTTGCTCTTGTCGAGAGCGGTCTTGACCGACGGGATGCCCCAGATCAGTACCATGATGGTGAGCACGAGGTACGGTGCCCAGGCGCGGAACATCTCGGCGCCGGTATAGTCGTGGCTTTCCTTGCCGGTAAACTCCGGCTCGTGGTCGAAGGTCCAGACCGTGGCCGGCTGCCAGAACTTGAGCAGAATGACCAGGGCAGCCAGGGTGAGCAGCGAAGCGGTGACGTCCGGCAGATAGGGGCCGAGGTAGCTCGCGGTGCCCCACTGAGCGAGGGCGAAGGTGACGCCGCAGACGATGATGGCCGGCAGCACCTCGATGGTTTTCTTCCACCCCACCATGATCATGATGACGTAGAACGGAATGAACACGGAGATGAAGGGGAGTTGGCGACCGACCATGGTCGAGAGCTTCATGAGACCGGCGTCGTCGTAACCCATGACGCCGGCAAGAGCGACGACCGGGATGCCGATGGCGCCGAAGGCAACCGGAGCGGTGTTGGCGATGAGACAGACGCCTGCGGCGTAGAAGGGCCTGAAACCGAGACCGACGAGCGTGGCGCCCGCGATGGCGACCGGGGTGCCGAAGCCGGCGGCCCCCTCGATGAAGGCGCCGAAGCAGAAGGCGATCAGGAGCGCTTGCAGGCGGCGGTCACCGGTGAGCCCGGCCAGCGACGCCCTGATGATCTCGAACTGCCCTCCCTTTACCGTGATGTTGTAGAGGAGGATGGTGGTCACCACGATGTAGAAGACGGGGAAGAGACCGAAGGCGGCGCCGTGCAGCGTGGCGAGCCCGGCGAGCTTGGCCGGCATCTGCCATACAAAGATGGCGATGGCGATGGCGGAGGCGACCGCCAGGGGGCCCGCCTTGTGAGCCTTCATCTTGAATACGGCCAGACAGACGAAGATGACGACGAGGGGGATGGCGGCAACCAGCGCGGACATCGCGAGGCTTCCCGCAACGGGGGTGTAGCTCTGAATCCATGGCATGACTGTAGTTCTCCTTTGGTTCGTGATGCTGGTATGGGCGGCAAAAAACTGGCTATCTCAATTCAAGTGGAATAGGTTCGGAACGGCCCCTGCTAGCTGACGCCCATTGCCTGACTTGCGGAGAACTGGGCAATCAAACCAAGTTATACATTTTGGTAAGGCCAATTAACCACCTTTTCAGAACAGTGTCAAGTTATTTTGCATACGCTATATAAATGGCTTTACTCAGGCTATTTTTTGGACTAGGATATTTTGGCCATATGGTAATATCTTTTTTATCATATGCCTCGGAGCCATTTCGCCGAACGAACGTATGACACAAAAATCGAACAGGTTCCAAGGGATTTAAAACAGCTTTACCCTGATCAAACGGTCGGCGCTCAAGAAGTCGCCCCTCGGTGCAGCGGGTAATGCCAAAAGTGATGGAGGAAGAACAGCTATGTACGAGCAATTTAAGGCCAGGGCAGTCGGGGTCGGGGCGGAAGTGCACCGGGTCGGCACCTGTAGTGACGCGGTCGAATTCGTCCTCTCATTTTTAAAACAGGAGGGGGTTGCCGAGACTCCGGGCAGCTACGCGGTCTGGGCCGAGGGCCCTTTCCTGGAGACGGTAGACCGGGGATCGCTGGCCGGGGTTCCCGGGCTGGGCTTCGAGGTGACCAGGGAGCGCGCGGCACAGGCCAAGGTCGGCATCAGCGACATGTCGTTTGCCGTTGCCGATACCGGCTCGCTGGTGCAGGACCAGGCGGCTCCGGACCAGCGCCTCGCCTCCGCGCTCACCGGCATCCACATCGCACTGGTACCTTCCGGCAACATCGTTGCCGACAAGACCGCCCTCTTTGCCCGTATCAATCCGAAAAACAGCCGCTACATAGCCTTCATCACCGGCCCCAGCCGTACCGCGGACATCGAGCGGGTGCTGACCATCGGGGTACACGGACCGGAGCGGCTCATTATATTGTTTGTCGACGAGCTGGGAGGGGAGCAGATATGAAACAGGAATTCAAGGCAAGCATCAACCGGGCTTTGAACGACGCCAACCTCACCGGCGCGCTGGGCAAGTTTTCCGAAGCCTACAAGGTGAACCGCACCAAGGCGTACGAGGGGATCGACTTCGAGGATCTGCGCGGCCGCATCGCGGAGGCCAAGTCGGCGGCAGCCTGCCACCTGGACGAGGTGGCGGAGACGTTCCGCAAGAACGCCGAAGCACTGGGCGCCAAGGTGTTCCGCACCCGCGACCCGGAAGAGGTGAAACAGTACATCCTCCAGGTGGCACGCGACAACGGCGTGAAGAACGTGGTCAAGTCGAAGTCGATGGCCACCGAGGAAATCCACCTGAACCAGGCCTTGCTGAAGGAAGGGATCTCGGTGGCGGAGACCGACCTCGGGGAATGGATCATCCAGCTCGCCGGCCAGACCCCGTCCCACATGGTGATGCCCGCCATCCACATGACCAAGGAGGAAGTCGCCGACATCTTCAGCAAGGAAGTGAACGAGCGGCTGGACACCGACATCCCGCGCCTGGTCAAGGTGGCGAGGAACGAGTTGCGCCCGAAGTTCCTGGAAGCCGACATGGGCATCTCCGGCGGCAACATCGCCGTCGCCGAGACCGGCTCCATCGTCCTGGTGACCAACGAGGGGAACGCGCGTCTGGTGACCACCCTGCCCCGCATCCACGTGGCGCTGATCGGGGTCGAGAAACTGGTCGAGAAGTTCGAGACGGTGGTACCGATCCTCGACGCGCTCCCCAGAAGCGCCACGGCGCAGTTGCTCACCAGCTACGTCTCCATCATCACGGGCCCTACCCAGAACGATGACGGATCCCAGAAGGAGCTGCACATCATCCTGATGGATAACCAGCGCACCGAGATGGCCAAGGATCCCAAGTTCAAGCAGGCGCTGCAGTGCATCCGCTGCGGCTCCTGCCTCAACGTCTGTCCCATCTTCCGCCTGGTCGGCGGGCACGTCTTCGGCAAGGTCTACACCGGCGGCATCGGCACCATCCTCACCGCTTGGTTCGACGAACTGAAGAAGTCCGAGGAAATCCAGGGGCTGTGCATCCAGTGCGGCAACTGTACCCAGGTCTGCCCCGGTAAGCTGGACATCCCCGAGATGATCATGGAGATCCGGCGCAGGCTGGTGCTGGAAAAGGGACAGCCCCTGGTACAGAAGGCGATCTTCAGCGTGGTGAACAACAGGAAACTCTTCCACGGCATGCTGCGCGCCGCCTCGGTCGCTGGCAAGCCCTTCACCTCCGGTAAGTTCATCCGGCACCTGCCGCTGTTCCTTTCCGAACTCACCGACGGGCGCAGCCTCCCGGCCATCGCCGAGAAACCGTTCCGCGACCTCTACGCGGGCATCGAGCAACCCAAGGGGAAGGAGAAAGCGGTCTTCTACGCCGGTTGCCTGATCGATTTTGCCTACCCGGAGACCGGGGTCGCGCTGGTGAAACTACTCAACAAGGCCGGGATCGAGGTGATCTTCCCCGAGGAGCAGACCTGCTGCGGCGCACCCGCACTCTACAGCGGCGCCTACGAGGTAGCGGCACAAAACGCCGCCGACAACATCACAGCGCTCCTGGAGCAGGATGCCCAGTACGTGGTCTCCGCCTGCCCCACCTGTACCGTGGCGCTCGCCCACGACTTCGCCAAGACGCTCGAGGCGGTCGGGCGGACCGAGTGGCTGGACAAGGCGCGCAAACTCGCCGAAAAGACCATCGACCTCGCCACGCTGGTGAAGCGCCTGGTGGACGAAGGCCGCCTCAGCTTCCAGGAAGGGGCGGACCTCGGCAAGATCACCTATCACGACTCCTGTCACCTCAAGCGGACGCTGAAGGTGTCGGAACAGCCGCGCGAGCTTTTGCAGCAGGTGGGCTACCAGGTCGAGGAGATGTTCGAGTGCGACATGTGCTGCGGCATGGGGGGCTCCTACTCCATGAAGCTGCCGGAGATTTCCGCGCCGATCCTGAAGAGAAAGCTGAAGAACATCAAGGATACCGGCGCGCCGCTGGTGGCGATGGACTGCCCGGGATGCGTGCTGCAGATCAGCGGCGGGTTCGATCAGGACGGGGCGCCGGTGCGGGTGAAGCACACGGCCGAACTACTGGCGGAACGACTGAAAGATTGAGGTAGGGGCAAAGCAGGAAAAGGAAAAGCCGCTCGGAAGAGCGGCTTTTCTCTTTGCAGCGGACTACTACCACATCCTTGTTACGCCTTCAGTTTGGCAGCCTCCGGTTTGCCAAAGAGCGCCTTCACCGCGCCGATGACCAGCATGGCTGCAGGAACCATCTGGCCCGCGACGATGACAGCGGCAAAGCCCATGAAAGCCCAGACAAGGATGCCAGGCTCATCCGCCTGCGCACCGTTAGCGGCAAAAGCCGACGTTGCCGATGCGACTGTTGCGATGATCGAGGTGATAGGTGCTTTCGCTCTCATGACATCCTCCTTTTAGGATCGGTTGTTAGCCTGCTGGCTTCATGAAGAGCATCATCCGTGCCAGAGGCGAAACCGCCCCTACCGCAAGGTCAAGACCTCGAAATTTATAGGGTTTACGGACACCATCAAACTACGGCGCAACCACCGTACCGCGTCGATAGTATGTTTTTTTCATACACCTAGCTCCGCACTTTCCGCCCACCGCACCAATCCTCTGCGACAACACCTTGAAAACACATCCGTTATGCCCCGGCACGAGGGTGTATAACCGCCGCATGCGTCCGCTGTTCAAGAAGCCCTCACGCCGCACAAACCAAATCCCCCCCTGCCCCCCTTCGCAAAGGGGGAACGTCAGGCCGCGTGCAGCGCTTCGGATGGGACGTAAATTTGGCTTCCCGCAATTCCCTGATGGACCAAAACGAAAGGGGGCGCCCTCCATACGGAGGCGCCCCCTGTTCACCTGCCCGGATGCTGCAGCCTACTTGGCCTTGGTCATTTCCACCTCTATGTTGATCTTGACCTCATCGCCGACCGCTACTCCACCCGCTTCCATCATCTTGTTCCAGATCAGCCCGTAATCTTTCCTGTTGATGGTGGTGCTGGCCGAAGCGCCGCGCCGCGGGGTGCCCATCGGGTCCTTTATCTCCGGCGAGAGACCTTCCACATCGAGTACCACGGGCCTGGTCACACCGTGCAGGGTGAGATTGCCCATCACCTTGAAGTTGCCGCCGCTTCCCCTGGTTACCCCGGTGGAGACAAAGGTCATGGTGGGGTACTTGGCTACATCCAGGAAGTCAGGACTTTTGAGGTGGGCGTCGCGCTTGGCGACACCGGTATCGATGGACGTGGTGTCGATGGTCGCCGTGACCGAAGACCTGCTGAGGTCGCTGTCATCGACGTTGACCACACCGGAAACCTTGCCGAACACCCCCTTGACGTTGGAGACCATCAAGTGGCGCACCTTGAAGCCTATGCTGCTGTGTTCAGCATCGATGTTCCAGGTGCTGGCCGAGGCGATAACCGGAAGTAGCAGCAAAAATGCCGCAGTCATAAGACCGGCGATACGGGTCGTGTTGACTCTGTTCATCTTTACCCTCCTTGTGTCCGTTGGCTGCTGCCAAGGGACGAGAGATGATAGTTCGATTGGCAACTGCGTCAATAATACCATTTAAGTCCTATTTTTCTACAGCATGAAAAGAGTTGAGGGATAGTGGTGACTGCTGTGAATGATGCAGAGACAAGGCGCGAAGCAAACAAAGAAGGTAAGGTAAAGGCCGTGCGGGAACAAAAAAGCCTCCGTGCCGTGGGCAGGAGGCTTGATGAAGCGTGGACAGTGGGTTCAGGCGGTCCCGGCCCTTCTTTCCTCGCCGGTGTAGTGTTCCCGGCGCTGCGAGCGTACCGGATCGATGCCGATTTGGACCCATCCCGATCTGCGTCTGAATTTTGAGATCGCCCCGGACTGGATCAGCGGTTCCAGCATGAAGTCCTTGACGTAGTCATACTTGTCGTCGTTGTAGCTCACCTGAATCAGCATTTACTCCCTCCCCTACCTAGGTAAATTTGAAGAGGCCCTCAACAGCGACATGCGCTGTGAACTTTAACACAGCCTCGTAAAAATGTCCAAATGTTATAGCTACAACCGTCGCACCACAAGCCGGTGACAGCGGGAACTAAAACGATAACAGGGGAAAACCATTGGCTTTCCCCTGTAACCTATCGACACCAGTTCATGTTACTTTAATCAAAGTAGAAAGATTTATTCACCCAGGTAGGTGTAGGACTGTAAGGTCTTGTCCAGCAGTTCCAAGAAGTGGCTGCTCTCCTCGATGGACACCTTCTGCAGCGAGACGTCCTTCTCCAGGTTGTTGCGGACTCGCTTCAGTATCTCCTGGGCATCGTACTGCACGTACTTCAGACTCTCCCAGGTGGCGTCGCCGGTGATGACCGTATCGATCTTGTAGTTGGTCTTCTTGTTGAAGGTGATGTGAACCGCGTTGGTGTCACCGAACAGGTTGTGCATGTCGCCCAGGATCTCCTGGTAGGCGCCGATCAGGAAGAAGCCGATGTAGTACTGCTCGTCCCCCTTGATCTTGTGCAGCGGCAGCGCCTTGGTCCTTCCGTTCTCGCCCACGAAGCTGGTGATCTCGCCGTCGGAGTCGCAGGTGATGTCGGCGATGGAGGCGAGCACGTCCGGTTTCTCGTCCAGGCGCTGGATCGGGACGATCGGGAAGAGCTGGTCGATGGCCCAGGAGTCGGGAATCGACTGGAACAGCGAGAAGTTGGCGAAGTAGGTCTGCCTCAGGCTCAGCTGGAAGTTCTGCAGTTCGTCCGGGATCGGCTTCATCTTCTCGACGATGGAGTTGATCTTCCTGATGATCTTCGAGTAGATCCACTCCGCGTTGGCGCGCTCGGCCATGTTCAGGTAGCCCAGGTTGAAGAGGCTCACCGATTCCTGGATCAGCTGGATGGTGTCGTGGTAGTCCTCGCGCAGGGAGTGCTTGTCGATGCTCTTGTAGATGTCGACCAGCTTCTTGACCGTCGGGGAGAGTTTCTCCGTCTCGGTCAGAATGAACTCGAAGTCCGGCATGAGCGTCTGGGTGTTGTTGTTCAGCACGTCGGTGATCAGCACCGAGTAGTGCGCAACCGTGGCGCGGCCCGACTCCGAGATGATGTTCGGGCACGGCACGCCGGCGTCGTCACAGATGTTTTTCACCTGGTAGATGACGTCGTTGGCATACTCCTCGAGCGAGTAGTTGACGCTGGAGAAGTAGCTCGACTTGGAGCCGTCGTAGTCGACGCCGAGGCCGCCACCGATGTCGAGGAACTCGAGGTCGACGCCCAGCTTGCGCATCTCGGCGTAGATCCTGGTCCCCTCGATCAGGGCATTCTTGATCTTGTCGATCTTGGTGATCTGGCTCCCCACGTGGAAGTGGAGCAGTTTCACCGTGTTCAGCATGCCGTTTTCACGCAGCATATCGATGGCCGCGATGATCTCCGAGATGCGCAGGCCGAACTTCGCGTCCTCGCCGCCGGAGGTGGACCACTTGCCGATCCCCTTGGAGGAGAGCTTGACGCGGATGCCCAGTTTCGGGGTGATGCCGGTGCGCTTGGCCACCTCGACGATCTTCTCCAGTTCGAACAGTTTCTCCACCACGATGGTGATGTCGTAGCCGACGCGGGTGGCGAAGAGCACGGTCTCGATGAACTCGGTGTCCTTGTAGCCGTTGCAGATGATGGGGAGGTTGCTCCCGGTCACCATGGAGATGGCCGCCACCAGTTCCGGCTTGGAGCCGACCTCGAGGCCGATGTTGTACTTCTTGCCGAAGTTCGCGATCGCCTCGACCACCTGGCGCTGCTGGTTCACCTTGATCGGGTAGAAGGTCTGGTACTTGGCCGGGTAGTTGTTGTCGTGAATGGCGTTCTTGAACACGCGGCTGATAGAGGCGATACGCCCCTCCAGGATGTTCATGAAACGCAGCAGGATCGGCGGCTTGATCTTTCTCTTGATCAGGTCGTCGACCAGCACCTTCAGATCGATGGAATATTTTGAATTGGGGGTCGGATGCACGCAGACGTTACCCTTCTTGTTGACCGAGAAGAGTTCGGCGCCCCAGTTATCGATGTTGTAGATCTTCGAGGAATCGTTGATGGTCCATTTAGCCATGTTCAGTTCACCATGTTCAGCAAAGTGGGATGTTGACAGTCATCACGACAGACGGTTCTTGAAATCTTCGTATCCGAAGCTGCGCACCACGCGCAATTCCCCGGTCTGCGGCTCATAGGTACAGATATGCGGCAGTTGAATGCCATTGAACGTGGTCGTCTTGACCATGGTGTAGTGCGACATATCCAGGAAGGCGAGCTTCTCCCCCGGCACCAGCTTATGGTCGAAGGACCAGTCGCCGATGACGTCCCCGGCCAGGCACGACGGCCCGCCCAGGCGGTAGTCGTGCGCCTTCTCACCCGGCAGGTAGCCGTTCTGGATCTCGGGACGGTACGGCATCTCAAGGATGTCGGGCATGTGGCAGGTTGCCGATACATCCAGGATGGCGATATCCGCCTCGTTGTGCACCACGTCGAGCACCTCGGAGACCAGGATGCCGGTGCCGATGGCAATGGCTTCGCCCGGCTCCAGGTAGACCTCGAGGTCGTACTTCTCGCGGTAGTAACGCACCAGCTCCACCAGCGCGTCGATGTCGTACCCTTCGCGGGTGATGTGGTGCCCGCCCCCAAGGTTCAGCCACTTCATCTGCGGCAGATACTTGCCGAATTTCTCCTCGAAGACCTTGGAGGTGCGCTCCAGGGGCTCGAAGAGCTGCTCGCACAGGGTGTGGAAATGAAGCCCTTCCACGCCGGCCAGCGACTTGCCGTCAAACTCCGAATGGAGGATGCCCAGGCGCGACTTGGGGGCCGCCGGGTCATAGATCGGCGTGTGCCCTTCGGAGTGCCCGGGGTTGACGCGGAGGCCGACGGAGACACGACCGGCGTACTGCTCCCACATGGGACGGAAGCGCTCCAACTGGTTGAACGAGTTGAACACCAGGTGGTTCGAGGTGGTGAGCAGTTCCGCCACGTCGCTTTCCTTGAAGGCGGCGGAGAAGCTGTGCACCTCGCGGCCGAACTCCTCGCGCCCAAGGCGCGCCTCCCACGGAGAGCTGGCACAGATCCCGTGCAGCGTCTGCGCAATGATCGGGAAGACGCTCCACATGGAAAACGCCTTCAGCGCCAAAAGGATCTTGGCGCCGCTGCGCTTTTGCACTTCGTCGAGTATGGCTAAGTTATGGCGCAACCGCCCCAGATCGACCACGAAGGCTGGCGAGGGAGCAAGCTGCGTCATTTCTTCTACGTGCAGTTTGGTCACTTACAGTTCCGCCCAGTCGCCACCGTCGACTACCACGGTGGGGAGGCCCATGGGGCCCAGTTTCTCGATAAACGGTTCCGGATCGAATTGCTCCATGTTGAACACGCCTTCGCCGCGCCACTTGCCGGTCAGCATCATGATGGCGCCGACAACGGCGGGGACGCCGGTGGTGTAGCTGATGGCCTGGCTCTTCACTTCGCGGTAGCACGCCTCGTGGTCGCAGATGTTGTAGATGTAGACCTGCTTGCGCTTGCCGTCCTTGATGCCGCGGGCGATGACGCCGATGCAGGTACGCCCCTTGGTGAGCGGCCCGAGGCTCCCCGGATCCGGCAGCACCGCTTTCAGGAACTGCAGCGGCACGATCTTCTGGCCGTTGAACTCGACCTCGTCGATGCGGGTCATGCCGACGTTCTGCAGCACTTCGAGGTGCTTCAGGTAATTGTCCGAGAAGGTCATCCAGAACTGCGCCTTCTTGATGGTCGGAATGTGCTTCACCAGCGACTCCATCTCCTCATGGTACATGCGGTAGATGTTCATCGGGCCGATGCCGTCCGGGAAGTCGAAGACGCGCTTGGTGGCAAGGGGATTGGTCTCGACCCAGTCGCCGTTCTCCCAGTGACGGCACGGGGCGGTCACTTCGCGGATGTTGATCTCCGGGTTGAAGTTGGTGGCGAAGGGCTGGCCGTGGTTGCCCGCGTTGGCGTCGATGATGTCGATCTCGTGCACTTCGTCCAGGTAGTTCTTGGCGGCAAGTGCGGTGTAGACGTTGGTGACGCCCGGGTCGAAGCCGGAGCCGAGCAGGGCCATGAGCCCCTTCTCTTTGAAGCGGTCCTGGTAGGCCCACTGCCAGCTGTATTCGAACTTGGCGGTGTCGAGGGGCTCGTAGTTGGCGGTATCGAGATAGTCCACGCCGGTCGCCAGGCAGGCGTCCATGATGGTCAGGTCCTGGTACGGCAGCGCCACGTTGATGACCAGCTTGGGCTGCTCGCGCTTGATCAGCTCGATCAGCTCCGGCACATTGTCGGCATCGACCTGCGCGGTGGTGATCGGGAACTCTATCTGCTCCGCAATGGCGCGGCACTTGGCTTCGGTACGGGATGCGAGGGTAATGCCGGTGATCACGCCGGTTGCCTGAGCACACTTATGGGTAACAACCCCACCTACGCCGCCTGCACCGATAATCAATACTTTGCTCATTTGACTTGCTCTCCTCTTTTCAATAGTAAAACGTTGGGGGTGTCACAACCCAGAGCAGCTTTGCCGCGCTCTTTCCTACATTTTTCACAGCATGTTTGCGGTCCGACGAGAAGTAGAAACACTCCCCCTTGTCCACCGTGTATAGCTTGTCGTCCAACCGTAACTGCACCTTGCCGGAGATGACGAAGCCGAACTCCTCGCCCTCGTGGATGGGCTGTTCGTCCATCTCCCCGCCGGGATCGAGCGTCACCAGCACGGGATCCATCTCGCGGTTCTGCGCGCCCGGCACCAGCAGTTCCACCTTGACGTTGTCACCGTCGTCCGTCGCCTGCACCCGGGCATCTTTACCGAAGACGATGTCCTGATCGACTTCCTCGCTGAAGAACTCCTGCATGCTTATACCGAGGACGTCCACGATGTCCTTCAGCGTCGCGATGGACGGCGACGTCGCATCGTTCTCCAGCTGCGAAATGAAGCCCTTGGTCAGATCGGCGCGGCTGGCCAACTCTTCCTGAGTAAGCGAATTGGCCATCCTGAGCCTCTTCAACCTCTCACCGATTTTCAAGTGTCCTCCCCCGGTTTAGTAACAGTAAACCTTTTGTATTTTCGCAATGTATTGCGTCGCCGGAATTTTGTCAACAAAAAGTTTAGTAATGGTATACTTCCTGTTTAACATTTAATACTCATTAATGTTGCCGGTTTCTCAAGTCACCGATCTTGCGCAGGTTTACACTACAGTCGCAGCAAAGATGCTGTATACGGATCAGCCCACAGCACCCGACGGACGGCTGGAATCTGATGCGGCAGGTAACGCCACGCAGTCTTCCAGAAGCCCTGCGATAAAGGGGACAGGCACCTGCGGAGCCAGTCCCCTTTTTGCGTTAAGCGGTCCCCAGCGCCCCCGCTGAAGCCAGCTTAACGTATACCGGTTCACGCTAACTAGCTGTTGAGCCGAGACTTTTTTTATGCTACTACTCGTTGATCGGCATCCCTTCTCACGTGCCGAGGCACTAGGGAACTGGCTCCGCAAGTGCCTGTCCCCCGTTCACACTCCAGACAGAGGAGACAGCATGAATCTTTTAGACGGCAAGAAATGCGCTGACAGCCTGATCGCCGGCATCGCGAAACAGGTCGCGCGCCACGTGGACGCGGGGCTCAGGAAGCCGCACATGACCGTGATCCTGGTCGGCACCCACGCCCCCAGCGAGTCCTACGTCAAATCGAAAATCACCACCTGCTCCCTCTCGGGCTTCGACAGCAACCTGATCCGCCTCCCCGAATCGGTCACTGAAAAGGAACTCCTGGCTCTCATCGCCGAGATCAACGAGGACAACTCCACCGACGGCGTCATCGTGCAGCTGCCGCTTCCCAAGCAGATCAACGCCCAGCGCGTCATCAACGCCATCTCGCCGGACAAGGACATCGACGGCTTCCACCCCACCAACTTCGGGCGCATGGCGCTGGGGCAGAAAGCGTTCCGCCCCGCCACCGCCTACGGCATCTGCAAGCTGCTGCAGTTCTACCAGGTGCCGGTAGCCGGCAAACACTGCGTGGTCATCGGGCGCTCCAACATCGTGGGCAAGCCGATCTCCATCATGCTCTCCAACGACTTCGACATCGGCAACGCCACGGTCACCCTCACCCACATCGAGACGCCGCGCGAGCTGCTGCTCGACGAGACCCGCCGCGCCGACATCGTTATCGTGGCCGTCGGCATCCCCGGCTTCGTCACCCCCGACATGGTCAAGGACGGCGTCACCCTGATCGACGTGGGCATCAACCGCCTGGAGAACGGCAAGCTGGTCGGCGATGTCGCCTTCGATGCCGTCGCTCCCAAGTGCGAGTGGATCACCCCCGTCCCTGGCGGTGTCGGCCGCATGACCGTGGCCGCGCTCATGATCAACACGCTCGCGGCCTATCAGAACAACTTCGAACTCGCATAAGAGACAGAACCCGTTCAACGTTCAACGTTCAACTTCTACCTGCCGCTCCCCCTTTCGCGAACGTCCATCTGGGAATTTCGTAGAATCTGCGGTGTCGAGCGGCAGGCAAGACAGTTGAACTGGAGTTCCCCCCTTTGCGAAGGGGGACTTTTAGGCCCAACAAAAAGGGTCCCGGCTATTCCGCCGGGACCCTTTTTCTGTTACAGCACGTGTTTTTTATCCTGCCGTTATCCCTTTTATCCCTGTTAATCGCCTTAGAGAATGAACTGCGAGATGGTGTAGGCAACCACGGTGGAGACGCCCACCCCGATCAGGCCCGGGATCATGAAGCTGTGATTCAGCAGGAACTTGCCGATGCGGGTGGTGCCGGTGCGGTCCATGTTGATGGCGGCCAGGTCGCTCGGGTAGAAGGCAAAGAAGAAGTAGGCGTAACTTGCCGGCATAAGCCCAAGCAGCAGCGGGATGGGCAGACCGAGGGCAAGGCCCAGGGGGAGCGTGATGGCGAGGGTCGCAGCCTGGCTCTTAACGAAAGCGGAGATGCAGAAGGTTGCGATGGCGAAGGTCCAGGGAGCCATCTTGACCATGATGCCGATGTTGTCGATGAGGTACTTCTTGTTGGCGCTGATGAAGGTATCGCTCATCCACGCGATGCCGAAGATGGAGACGACTGCGATCATGCCGGCGATGAAGACGCTCGAGTTGGCGATGTCCTTTGCCTTGACCTTGGCGGCGAAGAGGATGAAGGCGCCGTAGCCGAGCATGATGAACTGAACCACGGTGGTCATCGGGATCGGTTTTTTATCAGCCGCCAGCGGAAGGAGCCACGGACAGCTTGCCATCAGGATGATGGTGCCGACGCCGGCGAAGAAAAGTGCTACGGAGACCTTGGCTACAGTGGAGATCTTTTTGTCCAGGGTGGTCACGTCGGCATCGAGCCCTTTGCGGAAGTCGGGGTCTTGCAGGCGGGCTTGGAATTCCGGGTCCTTGTCGAGATCGAGACCGCGGTTGAAGCTCCAGGCTGCGGCGGCGAGCACGCCGATGATGCCGGCAGGCATGGTGACGGAGATGATGTCGATCAGGGTCACCGGGTGTCCAGCCTTAGCGGCGAAGCCCAGAAAGAAGGTAACCGCCGCGGCTACCGGGCTCGCGGTGATGCCCATCTGGGAGGCGACGCTGGAGATCGCCATGGGGCGCTCGGGGCGGATCTTGGTCTTGATCGCCACGTCAGAGATGACCGGCAGCAGGGCGTAGACGGCATGCCCGGTACCGCAGCAGACGGTCAGGAAGAAGGTACAGAGCGGGGCCAGGATGGTGACGTACTTGGGATGGGCGCGCAAAAGCTTCTCGGTCAGTTGCACCAGGTAATCGAGGCCACCCGCCACTTGCAGGGTTGCCGACGCCGTGACCACCGCCAGGATGATCAGCATTACGGCAATGGGGGGCTCGGAAGGGGCACTGCGGAAACCGAGCACCAGCACCGAAACGCCGAGGCCGCCGATAAGGCCAAGGGCCACGCCGCCTTTGCGGATACCTATCAGCACCGCGCCGAGTACCAGTATGAATTGGATCCAGAACATCGCTGCCATGACAACCTCCTATGTTGCTCTTGGTTAGCTTTGGCGGGGCCATCCTGGCCTCGCGTCATTATCTAAGCTTGGTAGAGCAGGCTTGATGCCAAGATCCACAATTTATCTAACCAGCTGAAGTTACAGTCAATATCCCCTCCAAAGCGGCAACCGCAAATAAAAAATGCCATAACCTTTGGCTATGGCATTTCACCCCTGCAGCACTAAATATGTTTAAAATCAGCTACTTATTAGCAGATA
Source organism: Geomonas anaerohicana (assembly GCF_016458305.1). Classification (GTDB taxonomy): domain Bacteria; phylum Desulfobacterota; class Desulfuromonadia; order Geobacterales; family Geobacteraceae; genus Geomonas; species Geomonas anaerohicana. The sequence goes on from NZ_JAEMHL010000011.1 coordinate 120,868, forward strand.
TAACGCGAGGTTATCATTATAACCGAAGGTTATGCCTCTTCATGAGACGCATAAACCACCTCCCCCAGGAGGGGGAGGTAGGGAGGGGGGAAGCCTTTATGAGTGCATCATCTTCAGCCGCTTGCTGAGGGCGGGCTGGGAAATGCCCAGCAACCGCGCGGCCAGGGTCTGGTTGCCGTTGGCGCGGGCAAGCGCCTCCTGCACCAGGAACGCGGCGGCATCGCTGAACGTGGGCAATTCGTCAAAGCCGCTGAATGGATTCTCTTTCGGGGGAGCCGCGGTGGAAGGACCCGCCTCGGCCTGTGCCGACTCGACCGCCTTCACGAAGCTGTCCATGGAGAGCATCCGGTCCCGGTGCACGCTCACCGCGTCGAAGACCATCGCCTTCAGCTCCCTGACGTTGCCGGGGAAGCTGTAGGTGGTGAGGAACTGCGCCAGCCCCTTGGGGGGCGTCGGCTTCTTCTTACCCAGCGCCTCGGCTGCCTCGGCCAGGAAGTGATCCAAAAGCAGCGGGATGTCGCCGCGCCGCGCCCTGAGAGCGGGAACCTGCACCCGGTGCGTGCGCAGCCGGTAGTACAGGTCGCGGCGGAACTTCCCTTCCCCTTCCTTGGCGGAAAGGTTCTGGTGCGTCGCCACGATGATGCGCGCCTTCAGCCGCTTGGGGAGGTCGCACCCCAGCGGGAAATACTCGCGCTCCTGCAACAGCCGCAAAAGCTTCACCTGCGAGGGGATGCTCAGGTCCCCGATCTCGTCCAGAAACAGCGTCCCGTCGCTGGCTTCCTCCACCATGCCGCGGCGGGCCTGGTCGGCACCGGTGAACGCGCCGCGCACGTGGCCAAAGAGGGTATCGGCGAAGACGGTGTCATCCAGCCCCGCCACATTCACCGTGACCAGCTTGCCGCGGCAGCCGCTGAGGCGGTGCACGGCCTGGGCGATCAATTCCTTCCCAACGCCGCTCTCCCCGGTAATCAGCAGCGGCTGCGGGCTCTTGGCCACCGCTTCGATGTAGGCGAACACGTCCAGCATGGAACGGTCGCCGGTAACGATGGCGGAGAAGGCCTCCGGGTGCGACAGTTCGCGTGAGATCAGGCGGTTCGACACCTCCTGGAACTCGCTTCTCATCTCCACCATGCGGATCGCCCGAAACACGCTGCCGACGATGCGCTCCTCTTCGTCGGTCTTGATGCAGTAGTCGAAGGCGCCCATACGCATGCAGCGCACCGCCGTCTCCAGTTGGTTCAGACCGCTCAGGATGATCACGGCCGTGTCGGGGTAACGCTCCGCGATCTGGGCCAGCACCTCCTCGCCGGAGAGGTGCGGCATGGTGAGATCGAGCATGACCAGGCCGATGCGCTTCTCTTCCAATATCGAGAGCACTTGGCGGCTGTCGCTGCAGGTGGTGATGTTGTTGATGCCACCGGCTGTTTCCAGGGTGAGGGTCAGGGAACCGAGCCAGTCGGGTTCATCATCGACCAATAGAACACCGAAATCGGGGTAGAGGGTCTCGGTCACGCGTCAACCTCCTTGTGATGGGCGGGCAGGGTCAGGGTGACCGTGGTGCCGCTGCCGTCGGATTGGAACTCGAGGGTGCCGCCGTGCTCCTTGACGATCCCGGCGGAGACGGAAAGCCCCAGGCCGGTGCCACCCTGGTCCTGCTTGGTGGTGAAAAAGGGATCAGTCAGGCGGGACAGGTGCTCGGGAGCAATGCCGGTCCCCTCGTCGCGCAGCCTGAGCACCACGGAGTCGCGGAAGGCGTCGTGCCAAGTGACGAGCTCGATGCCACGCTCCGGGTCGGGGAGCGCCTGGCACGCGTTCAGGATCAGGTTGACCAGCACCTGTTCGATGCGCTGTCGGCTGCCGCGCACACGGGGCAGCCCCTTGCGGTAACCGACGCTGAAGTTGCGGGTCGCCTTGCGGATGGTCGGCTCCACCAGCCGCACCGCCGCCTGGGCTGCGGTGTTGAGGTCGATGACGTCATTGCCGCTGGTGGTGTCCTGGCGGGCGAAATCCTTCAGGTCGTCGACGATCCTCTTGATGCGCTTGCCGGCATCCTGGATCTTCGCCAGCGACTTGGGCACCTCCTGGCGCATCCTGGAGTACGGCAGGCCGCCGCAGGTGAAGTCGCCGTTTTCCTCGAAGTAGCGTTCCAGGATCTTGGTGGCGTCGGTGTGGAAGCGCTTCAGGATCGGGGCCTCCAGCAGGATAATGCCGGTGGGGTTGTTGATCTCGTGCGCCACGCCCGAGACGAGTACGCCCAGCGCCGCCATCTTGTCCGCCTGCACCAGTTGCTGCTGGTTGAGCCGCAGCTCCTCCTCGACCTGGCGCCGTTCCGCGATCTCCCGGGTCAGGTCCGCCGTTCTGAGGGCTACCTGCCGGTGCAGCGTGCGCGACCAGAGGGCAAAGCCGCTCAATAGGAGGAAGAGCGGTACGACCACCACCGCGGCGTATTTCACGATGGTCCACCAGTCGATGGGCGTCGTGTCGACCACCCCGAGCCACTTGTTGTGAATGGCGTCGTACTGCCCCGTCTTCTTGAGGATCGCGAGCCCTTCGTTGAAGCGCGACAGGAGCTCGACATTCCCCTTGTCCACTGCGTAGCAGTAGCGCTGGGTGGCGACGTTGCGCACTACCGGCACCAGGTTGCTCAGTTTCAGCTCCCGGATCATGTACATGCCCGGGACGATGGCCACCACCGCGTATTCGACCTTGCCTGAGGCCACCATGCGCAGCGCGTCGGCGGGGGTATCGGTCAGGGTAAGCCTGTCGCCAAGCCCCTGCCGGAGCAGGTAGTCGTGCATGATGCCGCCGCGATGCACAGCGACCGTCTTCCCCTTGAGCTCTTCCAGGGTATTGACGGATGGGTTGTCCTTGCGGCCGAAGATGGCGTGGTTGACCACGGCATGGGGCACCGAGAAGTCCACCTCGCCCGACCGCTCGGCTGAATACGACATCCCCTGCAGCACGTCCACCCGCCCGGACTGGAGCGCCTCGCGCATCTGGGACCAGTTCCCCAGCCGGAACTCCACCTTCATCCCCATGACCTCGGCGATGGCGCGGGTCAGGTCAACGTTGTAGCCGGCGGGCTGGCCGGAGCGGTCGATGAACTCGTAAGGGGGATAGTCCCGGTCGCCGCCGACCACCACGGTACGGGTCGGCGCGGCCGCGGCCGTGCCGGCTGCCAGGAGTATGAAAGGAGCGGCAAAAAGGGAGAGGACGAAAAGGGAGAAAAAAACGAGGAGGAGGCGCCCCCTCCCCTGCCCATCGGGGAGGAGTTGCGCAGTTCCGGTGCGAATGCGGCTAATGATCCTAAGCCGACTGTGTTTCATGGTCTTATTCCGGCACAACCGGTGCCTGTTGGTGCTGCTCGCCGACCTCGATCCCCGCGAAACGGAGCAGCTCCGCCTCGACGTCCTCCGGGGTCCCGGGCTCCTCAAAACTGATGCGGCCGGCCTTGCCTGCACGCAACTCGCGCAGGAAGGTCTCGGCCGCGCGATGCACGTCGACCACGCCGCCGCTCATGATGCAGCCCAGGCAGCGTCCCACCGCCTCCACCACCTCGTACGGGGTCTCGGGGAGCTCGGCCAGCTTGTAGCGCTCCTTCAGCAGCTCGGGGTAACGGCGCATCATGTAGGCGGCCGCGAAAACCCCGACATTGGTGTAGTCGAGGGCGTTGGCGCCGATAGCTCCGCTGGCGGCCAGACGGTAGGCGCCCCCCTGGTCGTCCATGGCGGGCCAGAGCAGACCGGGGGTATCGAAGATGAGGATGCCGTTGTTGAGCGGGATCTGCTGCGGGCGCATGGTCACCGCCGGGCGGTCCCCCACCTTGGCGATGCTTCTCCCCGCCAACGTGTTGATCAGCGTCGACTTGCCCACGTTGGGGATGCCGACCACCATGGTGCGGATCGGGTAGCCCGGGTTGCCACGGTGCGGCACCAGTTGCTTGCACAGCTTCACCAGGCTCTTCACCTCCGGGATGTTCTTCGCCACCAGCGGCAGCGCGCGTACCCCCGAGTTCTTCTGGAAGTGCTGCACCCAGGCCCTGGTCGCAGCCGGGTCGGCTATATCATTTTTGTTCAGCACCTTGATGCAGGGCTTGTTCCGGCGCACCTGCTCCAGCAGGTGGTTAGAGCTGGAGTACGGGAGGCGTGCATCGAGCACCTCGATGATCAGGTCGATCTTGCGGACCAGTTCCGAGATCTGTTCGAGCGCCTTGCTCATGTGGCCGGGATACCATCTAATCGTCATCTACTCTTCCTTGGCACTACAGAATCAAACACAAGGCGACACCATAGCACAGGTGCCGCTTAAAATGCCACACCGCTTCGGCCACTGCCGACCGCTCTCATGTGTAGCGCACGCCTCAAGCATTAATATTAACCCGATTGACTCAGGTTGCCAGCGAGGCTAGCATTGCAAATGTTAAACATTACACATCTTTGGAAAGGAGCAGGTTTACCGGCGGCGCCAAGGGCCGCGGCAGGAGAACGAGCGATGAGAGAGCTACTGGCAGAGGCAATCAGGCTGGCGGTGAACGTGGAGAGAAACAGCGAGCGACTGTACCGGATGGGCGCCATGGCCGCGACAGAATTGGTGCACAGGAGCTTCTTCGAGCGCCTGGCCCAGGAAGAGTCACGGCACATCGAGGCCCTGCTGCAGCAGCTCTCACAGCGCGAGGCTGCGGAAACGGAGCCCGCCGCGATGCCGGCGCGGATCCCAGCTACAGTGGAAGCGGCAACGCCTCCCGTCAATCACCTGCACCAGGCACTGCTCGACAAGCGTTTCAGCATCGACCTTTACGCAACCTTTTGCCGCTGCTTTAAAGAGCCCGCCCTGTGCCGGTTCTTCGATGCCGCACTGGCCGTCGCTCGCAGGGAGTTCAAGCTGATCACCGCGGAGTACCTCAAGGGAAGCCGCAGCGACGTGTCCGCCTCTTCTCCTCCGCGACGCAGCCACGTGCGGGGCGACCTCCCCCACCGCATCCCCAACCGCCACACCCAGCTCTTCTTCGCCATGCAGGACTGCGGCAGGCAGTCCCGTATCGGCTGATCCTGAAGCCGCCTCAGGCTACTCAGCTCCCCACCCTTTCAGGCTGCCTCGGGCGCAAGCTCGGGCAGCCTGCTCTTGTTGATCCTCAGCACCAATCCCGCCGCCAGCAGGCAGATCATCCCCGACAGCAGGAAGGCGATCATGTAATCGCCGAGGTAGGTACGCACGGTGCCCGCGAAGGTAGCCGCCAACGCCGCTCCCACCTGGTGGCTGGCGAAGATCCAGCCGAACATCACGCCGACGTTCTGGCGGCCGAACGCTTCCGCCGTGAGGCGCACGGTAGGCGGCACCGTGGCAATCCAGTCCAGCCCGTAGAAGATGGCGAAGGCGGAGAGGCTCCACTGCGGACCGGAGAGCGCGAAGGGAAGCCCCAACAGCGACAGCCCGCGCAGGCCGTAGTACCAGCAGAGCAGATAGCGGCTGTTGTAACGGTCGGAGAGCCACCCCGAGAGCGTGGTGCCGAAGAGGTCGAGAATCCCCATGAAGGCGAGGAGCCCCGCGGCGCGCACTTCCGGGATGCCGTGGTCGACGCAGGCCGGGACCAGGTGGGTCCCGATCAGGCCGTTGGTGCTGGCGCCGCAGATGAAGAAGCTCCCCGCCAGGAGCCAGAAGTCGGTACTGCGGACGCCGCGCTGCAGCCCGGACAGGGCTACTCGGAACGGGTTCTCGGCAGAAGCGGTTGGCGCCGGTTCGTCAGCCTCGGCGCCATAGCGCGAGGTCCCCACCTCCTGCGGGTGGTTGCGCATGATGAAAAGCACCAGGGGGAACACGACCAGGGCGGCCCCGGCGGTGGCGAACGCGGCGGCGCGCCAGCCGTGATGGTGCGACAGCTGGGCCAAGAGCGGCAGGAAGAGGAGCTGGCCGGTCGCGGCGCTGGCCGTCAGCACCCCCATCACCGTCCCCTGCGATTCCTTGAACCACCGGCTCACCACGGTGGCGCTCAGGCTGTACGCGGTCATGCCGGCCCCGCAGCCGACCACCACGCCCCAGATCAGCACCATGTGCCAGGGGCGGGTCATCAAGGTGGTGGAGCTGACCCCGATGGCCAGCAGGAAAAGCGCGATCGCCATGGTCCGGCGCACCCCGATCTTGTCAAAGAAGGCGGCGGCGAACGGTCCCATCAAGCCGTACAGGAGCAGGTTGACCGAGACCGCCAGCGAGATGGTGGCGCGGGACCACCCGAACTCGTGCTCCAGGGGGACGATCAGTATCCCGGGCGTCGACCTGATCCCGGCCGTGGTGAGCAGGGTCAGAAAGGTGACGGCCACGATGAGCCAGGCGTAGTGAAACTTTCTCGTTGCTGCCATCTGCTCCCCCTCCCCTATCGGGACCTCTGAACATCTCTGCTGCGGCGTCTGCCCAGGTAGCGCTCCGGTTGCGGCGCCTTTAGTCGGCGTGACGCGTAGATATCATCGCGGTAACCATGCCGTCAACCGTTTCTTCCATTTCCTGCCAGGGCAGACATCGCCGCCGATGAGCAAACATGGTAAAGTAAAACCTTTCGCGCCGGCGCCCCGCGCCGCGGCCCGGGCTTTACCAGTCCGCTGCAGCTCGTGGCGACCACCAGAAGACGGAGCAGAGACCATGCCCAATCTCGCCGATCACTACCAGCAGCTCCCGGGAACCGAGGGGGTGCCCGCCCCTCCCTTGGAAGAATTCGAAAAACTCCGGCAGCGCCGCGGCTACTCCTACCGGCCGCGCACGCGGCACCTGTTCCCGGAGGGATGGGCCAGGTACACCAACCGCCTGTTCCTGGAGACCAGCCCGTACCTGCTGCAGCACGCCCACAACCCGGTGAACTGGTTCCCCTGGGGAGAAGAGGCCTTCGAACTGGCGCGACAGCTGGACCGGCCGGTCCTGGTCAGCATCGGCTACGCCACCTGCCACTGGTGCCACGTGATGGAGGAGCAGTCTTTCGAGGATGAGACCATCGCTGAGTTCCTGAACCGCCACTACATCGCCATCAAGGTGGACCGCGAAGAACGGCCGGACGTTGACACGGTGTACATGACCGCGGTGCACGCCATGGGGCTGCAAGGGGGATGGCCCCTCAACGTCTTCGTGGCGCCGGACCGCAAACCCTTCTATGGGGGGACCTACTTCCCCCCCAACGACTATCCCGGCGGCCTCGGTTTTCTATCGCTGCTCATGCGGATCAGGGAAAGCTACGTCGCAGCACCGGACCGGATCAGCCGCGCCGGCGTGCAACTGACCGAGGCGATCCGCACCATGCTGGCGCCGACCGCTGGGGAGGAGTCCTGGCGCGAGGTATCCCTGGACCAGGCGGTACGACTGTACCGCGACCGCTTCGATGACAGGCACGGCGGCCTGGTCGGGGCTCCCAAATTCCCGAGTTCCCTGCCACTCCCATTGCTGCTGCGCCGCTACCAGACCAGCGGCGACCGGCAGTTGCTCGCCATGGCGGAGTTGACCCTGCAGCAGATGGCGGCCGGGGGTATCTACGACCAGGCAGGAGGCGGCTTCCACCGTTACGCCACCGACACGGCGTGGCAGATCCCGCACTTCGAGAAGATGCTCTACGATAACGCCCTGCTCACGGTGACCTACCTGGAGGGGTTCCAGGCCTCCGGGCGCACTGAGTTTGCCAGGGTGGCGCGCGAGATCCTGCGCTACCTGCAGCGCGACATGCAGGCGCCGGAAGGCGGCTTCTACAGCGCCACCGATGCAGACAGCCTGACACCTCATGGGCACCGGGAGGAAGGTGTTTTCTTCACCTGGACCCCGGAGGAGTTGATCGATGCGCTGGGCGAGGAACGGGGCAACCTGGTTGCCTTGTGCTACGGCGTGACACGGGGAGGGAACTTCGAGGGGCGCAGCATCCTGCACCGGGACCGGAGCCTGGCGGAACTGGCGGTTGAATTGAAGCTCCCGGAACAGGAACTCGAGCTCATGCTGGCGGACTGCCGCGAAATGCTGTACCGGGCCCGCGCCAAGAGGCCGCTCCCGTTGAGGGACGAGAAGATTCTCGCATCCTGGAACGGCCTTGCCGTCTCTGCTTTCGCCCGCGCAGGTATGGTCCTGGAGAACTCTGAACTGGTACAGGTGGCGGCCAAGACTGCGGAATTCGTGCTGCAGAACATGATGCAGGAAGGTAGGCTGCGTCACAGCTACCAGGAGGGAAGCGCCAGGGGCGAGGCATTCCTGGACGATTATGCCTTCATGGTCGCCGGGCTGATCGACCTCTTCGAGGCGAGCCACGAACTGCGCTGGCTGGATCGGTCGCTCGCGCTGTGTGCAGCAGCAGTGGAGCAGTTCGAGGACCGGGAGCTGGGAGGATTCTTCATGACCGGGCCGCACCACGAGCAGCTCATCTCGCGGGAAAAGCCCGCATATGACGGCGTCATCCCATCCGGCAATTCCGTGATGGTGATGAACCTGCTGCGCCTGAACACGCTCACCGGTGACGAGCGACTGCTGGAGCAGGCCGACCGTGCCCTGTCCGCCTTCGCCACTCAGTTGGTGCAGTCCCCGGCAGCCCTATCCGGTATGCTCCTGGCCGTCGATTATCAGCAGCAGACGCCGAAGGAAGTTGTGATCGTGGCGCCGGAAGGAAAGCCGGAGTTGGCGCAGCCGTTTTTGGCGGTATTTCGGCGGGTGTTCCTGCCCAACCGGGTGCTGGTGGTGATATGCGAAGGAGAGGAGATGCGGCAGGCGGAGCGGCTGATCCCGCTGGTGGAGGGGAAGGTTGCGCAAGCGGATCGTGCGGTGGGCTACCTGTGCAAGAACAGGAGCTGCCAACGCCCAACGAGCGACCCCGAAGAGTTCTACCGGCAGCTCAGGGAGGGCTAACGCTCATCCCTTTTCCAATAGGGGGCTTTGACCGGCATGATCCAGCGCACGCCGCCACGGGGATCCTCGGTGTCGCCGGCATAGCGGGGAATCAGGTGGATGTGCAGGTGCGGCACGGTCTGACCGGCCGCCACGCCGTCGTTGACCCCGATGTTGAACGCATCGGGGGCGTGTTGCTGCAGGAGCAGTTCCCGCATCCTGCCCACCAGGTCGAAAAGAGCGGCCTGTTCCTCGGCCGTGGTCTCGAAGAAGGAGGCGACGTGCCGCTTGGGGACCACGAGGGTGTGCCCCAAGGTGACCGGAAAGCCGTCATGGAAGGCAAAGGCCAGATCGTTTTCCAGCAGTACCTGCGCAGGATCGATCCGGCAGAAAGGACAGGCGGCTTCGGTCATGATCGCCTCTATACGAATTCCACCTTGTCGGCCGCCGCGGTCACTACGAAGACCTTTTCATTGTTGCTGTCGGGGTCGCAGGGAAAAACGATGAAAGTGGCGCGTGCCGGTGAGAAACCCTGGGTGTAACCAACCAGGGTTTCGCCGTCCTTGAAGCAGACCTTGATCTTTTTGCCCAGCCCCACCCTATCCACGTCCAACCGCTCCTGGTATTCGTGATTCCCCTCAAAGCTCTTGACGAAGAAGATTGCTTTCAACTGATCGACATTCACTTCATAGCGCTTTCCCGTTTCAGCTTCGGTAAGGTGAAAGAGCATCTTGTTGGCGGCGAGGTCCTCTGTGGTGCCCTTAACGACCCTGCCGTCGGCATAACGAACCACGATCTTTGCTATCACCGGTAACCTCTCCCTTAGTAATCATTGCAGATGCGCGCGTCAATCCAGAGATACTCCCCTACTACCATAAACCACACACAATTAGAAGCAGTTTCGTTTGGGTCACAGCCAGTGACGCGGGTAGGAACGGTGATAGACGACGTTGTTGGTGAAACAGGCGACTACGAGCAGGATCAGCGCACCAGTCAATACCGGGAGCAGCACGAAGGACGGCCCCACCGCCCCCTGCACGCCGATCAGGGCGGTCGCCCCGCCAGGCGGATGGGTGGTGTGGGTCAGATTCATGAGGAAGATGGAGGTGCAGACGGCAAGTGCCATGGAAAGCGGTGTCGATCCGAAAAGGGCAACCACGGCCACCGCCACCGCCGCGGAGACGACGTGCCCGCCCACCAGGTTGCGCGGCTGCGCCAGCGGAGACTCGGTGGCCCCGAACAGGAGCACCGCCGAAGCCCCCAGAGAGCCGATCAGCAACGGATGCCCCAGCAGGATGGTGAGTTCGCTGATGGCGAGGAGACCCGCCATCGCGCTGAGAAAGCTCCAGGCTGCGTAACGCAGCGTCATGGGACCGCGCGTGCCGCGGATGGGAGCCCGACAGCGCCGTGGCACCCGGGCGAGCCTCTTGCGGATGGCGACCTTTCTCCGCATCACCACGGAAAGGCGTCGTTTCAATGTGTTCCTCCTGTCATTACATTTAGCATTGGCAGCGCCCTCACCCGGCCCTCACCCCCCTCTCCCCGAGAGAGAGGGGGTTGAGGGCCATGGTTAGAAAAAAAGGGGCGACACACCCGGGTGCCGCCCCGAATCGCGTGCCTATTTACCGGCGAATGGGTCCTTGATCTCCTGTTCCGGCTTGAACATCAGCTTCTTCACGCCGCGGTTGTTGAGATACTTCGCCAGCTCCAGGTCGACCTTGGCCGGGACGTCCACCCCTGCCTTGGCCAAGAGTTCGCGCAACTGCCGCTCGGCGGCCGCCGCGTGGGACAAGGCGTCGGAGAGGACGCGCTGTGCCTCGTCCGGGTTGTGGAACCCGACCGAGTTCTCGGCGCCGATGAAGACCACGCGGTAGAAGGCCTCCTCGTAGTGGTCCTTGGCCTGGGCGTAGAGCGTTTCGTCGAGCTTTTTGCCGAAGGCACGCGCCTTGTGCGCCATCTCGAACAGTTTCGCGTCGGTCGCGGTGGCATAACCGGAGCGGATGAACTGGGACATGACCCGGTCCTGGATGGCGTAGACCTTCTCCCGCATCTGCTCGGGGGATTCGTCATGGCACTGTTTGCACGCCTTCAGGTCGTTCTTGAGCGGGCTCATGATGCGGTGGTCCGACACCTTCTGCCCGCCGACCTCGCTGGCCGGCATGTGGCAGTCGGCACAGGTGACGCCCGCCTGCCAGTGCACGCTGTTGTTGGAGAAAAGCTCGAACTCGGGGTGACGGATGAAGGCGAGCTTGAAGCCGGTGACGCTCTGGGTCCACTCACCGCTCGGCTTGTTGCTCCTGAGCTTCTTGATGATGTTCTCGATGGTGATGCCGCCCCACTTGCTGCCGTCCCAGGGGAAGAAGACGTCGGTGGATTTCATGTCGGCATCCTTGGGGATGCTGTAGGTGACGTGACACTGGGCACAGGCCAGCGTCCGCAGGTCCTGCCGGGTCAGCTTGGACTGGTCTACGCCCAGCTTCTCAAGCCCCTTGCCCAGGGTGAAGCCGCGCGAGATCTTGAGAGACATGTCGCGGTTGTCGTGACAGTCGATGCAGGCGACGCCGAGGGTCTGGTCGGCCTTGGGGATCTTGCCACGGATTTCCTGGTAGGGCTGGGCGAAATAGTCCTTGCCGAGCTGCCTTTGCAGCGTCGAAGCATAGGGGGTCTTGCAGGTCAGGCAGGAGCCGCCGGCCTTGTAGCGCCCGGGATCGACCTCGAGCTGATCCTGCACCATGTAGAAGTGCCCACGCGGTTCCTTGTACTCGGTCCCGAAGGCCCAGCCGTTGTAAAGGAGCGCGAGGAAGGGGTACTCGTCGATTTTGTCGGGGTTTTCCTCGCCGACGTCCCACCCTTTCTTGTACCTGCTCTTCCCGGCCGGCGTCGGCTCGGAGGTCTGCTTCCAGAGCTGGTACTGCTTGGGGTAGAGCTTGCCCCATTCCGCCGGGTCCACGGTCCCGTCGGCAATGGCCGGGCGCACCTCGGACAGTTCGATCTTCTTCGGGGAGCAACCGGCTCCCGCCAGCGCCACTCCCGCCACCGCCATGGCGACACATCCTCGCAGCATCTTCATCACATTCTCCTCTGTTCTGATTGGTAACGATGTGACATTACCTTGAGCAGGGAGCGTGCCATGGGCAGCCACAGCCGCAAACAATGAAAATATCGTTCTTTTGGGGGGAGTGAGACAGGGAGAACAGGTGGCGCTCCGGTAACGCGGCGTTACCTACCGGTAACGTTTCATCTTCTTCCAGAGGGTCTTGCGCGAGATGCCCAGCAGGCGGGCGGCCTCGGCGCGGCGATGACCGGTTACCGCCAGTGCCTGTTCGATCAACTCCGCCTCCCGGTCGTCCAGCTTGCTGGCAAGGACGGACCCCTGTGCGGGGTCGCGCAGCGCCTCCACTTCCGGCGCGGCAAAGGCGCCGCGGCGGAATTCGGCAGGAAGGTCGTCGATCATCAGCACCTCGCCGTTACACAGCGCGGTGGCGCGCTCCATGGCGTTCTTGAGTTCCCTGACGTTGCCGGGATAGCGGTGACTCAACAGCGCCTCCTTCGCCTCCCGGGAAAGCTTCAGCTCAGAGCGCCCCATGTCGGCCGCGAATCGGGACAGGAAGATAGTGGCCAGTGGCAGGATGTCCTCGAGGCGCTCCCGCAAAGGAGGAAGCTCGATCGGGATCACGTTCAGGCGGTAGAAGAGATCCTCCCGGAACTGCCCGGCGGCGACATCCTGGCGCAAATCGCGGTTGGTGGCAGCCACGATGCGCACGTCGACCTGAATCTCCCTGCTGCCGCCGATCCGTTCCACGGTCTTTTCCTGCAAGACGCGCAGCAGCTTCGCCTGGGCGGACAGCGGGAGTTCGCCGATCTCGTCCAGGAAAAGGGTGCCGCGGTGGGCCTGCTCGAACTTCCCTTTACGCTCTTTGAGGGCACCGGTAAAGGCCCCCTTTTCGAAGCCGAACAGTTCGGATTCCAAGAGGTTTTCCGGGAGCGCGGCGCAGTTTATCTTGACGAGGGGGGAGCCGCTGCGCCGGCTCTTGCCGTGCAGTTCGCGCGCCACCAGCTCCTTGCCGGTGCCGCTTTCACCGGTGATCAGGATGGTGGAGTCGAGCGGAGCGGTGGAGCGGATCATCTGGAAGACAGGCTGCATCGCGGGACTGCGGCCGATCATGCCGCCGAAGGAGGATTCACTCAGGAGCTGGTCGCGCAGCACGGAATTCTCTTCCTTGAGATGTTCCCGCTCGGTAATGTCGCGGCTCACCATGAGGGTGCCGACGAAACGTTCCGCGGCGTCGGTGATGGGATAGTAGCTGTTCTCGAAGATGCGCCCCTTCATCTCGAGGGGACGGGTGTGGAAGGCGAGGGTTCCGGCCTTCAGGCTTTCCAGGATGGCAGCGATGCGCGGCCGGGCCGGCGGCGAGTGGATGGCCAGGAGGTCGCGCCCGAGGTAGTTGGCCGCGTCGATACCGCGGATCTGCTCGGCTGCCGCGTTGACGCAGACGATCCTGTTGGTGTGGTCGGCGAAGATGATTCCCTCGCCCATGCTGGTCAAAATGGCGCGGTACACCGCATTGCCGGGTTCACTCTCTGTCATTGTCATCACGCCCCCCGTTACCCATTGGTAACATCGATACTAGGCCTTAAACGAGGGAGCGCCTTGACTGAAATCAAAAACTTCGAAAGCGGATGAGGGAATTGTTGTCTGTTCCCCCGGAGGGGGTTAGGGGGTGGGGGAAGTCGCCGCATCTGAGTTGTTATTCGATGCTGGCTGCTGGGGGGCTGGGTTTGCCCCCCTCTGATTGAGCTACTGCTTGGGGGCGGGGGCGCGTTCTTTGATGACCGCGTCACGGTCGGACATCTTGACGATCAAGGAAGCACAGTTCTGATTGTGCTCCATGGACTTGTTGTTGAATGCCTCCAGCTCAAGCTTCAGCTTGTCGGTGGCCTCGTTGGCCGCTTTGACCACCAGGTTGTGTTCCTGGGTGCGCCGGTTGAAGTCCTCCACCTGGGCATCATCCGACATCACCAGTTTGCGCTGCAGTTCCAGCAGTGCGGCGGCCTGCTTCTTTATCTCCATCATCGCGTTGTTGTTCTGGGCGATGTGCTCTTCCAGCATCTTGCGCAGGTCCTTGATGTGATCCTCGGAATACATGCAGGCGCGGTACTGTTCCTGGGTGCCGAAATCGATCTCCTTGGCGGCAGCCTTGGCTGACTCCTGCGCGGGTTGCGCCTGCTGCCCCCCCTCCTGCCTGGGGTCCTGCCCGGTTACAGGGGGAGGCTCCTGCTTGGCCCCTGCGGCAGCCTCCTGCCTCCCCTCCTGTTTTCCTTCCAGCCTGGGCTCAGGTGCAGTCTCCTGCTTGGCCTCCTGCTTGGCCTCCTGCTTGGCCTCCGGGGCAGCCACGGGTTTGGCCTCGGTCTTAACATCCTGGGATGGAGCGGCGTCCTTCGTACTCTGGTGCCACAGGGGGGTATTGGCTTCCTTTGTCGGCGCAGGCTCTGCGGCAACAGCGGGCCCTGCCATGAAGGCAGTAAGAAGTGGCAGAAGGACAAACAGCGAGCGATACATCACACACCTCCTTCAAACGTCATCACATCAAAAAACCGGGTCGGTCGCCCGGCATCAGGGTCAGCTTTGCGCCCCCTGTGCCTGGGCAAGCAGATCGCGGGCATCGGCATCTTCGGGGTTGAGCATCACCGCCAGCTTCAACTGCTCCAGGGCCTCATCCCGTTTCCCCTGCTGCAGGCAGGCGTAGCCGTAGTCACGGCGCAGGTTGGGCAGCGAGCTGTTCAGTTGCAGGGCGTTGGCGTAGTGGATGAGCGCCTGCGGGTCGTTGTCGACCGCCAGGAGGTTCGCCAGTGCGTAATGGGCCTCGGCGATGGAAGGATTCACCTCGATCGCCTTCTGGTACAGTTCGCGGATCGCGCGCGGTTCGCCCCCCAGGGCCTGCTCAGCCGATGCCAGTCCGTAGTAGGCAGCCGCGAGCCCGTCGTTGAGTTCGAGGGCGCCGCTAAAGCTCTTGCGGGCGGCGGCGAAGTCCTGCTTGAGCAGGTAGATGTAGCCCAGGTTGATCTTTACCAGCGGCGCCTTGGGGTCCAGCTCCAGTGCCGTGCTGCAGTGTTCCAGCGCCTCGTCCAGGCGGTTGGCGCGCAACAGCGCCGCACCGAAGTTGTTCTGGCAGCTCACGTGGGTCGGGACCAGCTTGACCGCCTTCTCGTAGTGAGCGATTGCCTCGTCGTTGCGGCCGAGGTCCTGCAGCAGCACCGCGTAGGTGTAGAGGGCACCGAAGTGGAAGGGAGCCTGCTTGAGCGCCTCCAGCAGCACGCTCTCGGCGTAGTCGTAGATGCGCAGGTCGTGCAGGGTGTCCCCCAGCTTGTGCAGCAGGTGGGCGTTGTCCGGGGCAAGGCCGGTCGCTATCTCGAAGCAGACCGCGCTCTCGCGCGTGAACCCCTCCTGCTTGAGCAGGTCACCGAAGGAAACCACCAGATCCGTCACGGCGGGGCGCTTGACCGTCACCACATCGTCCGCCAGCACGTTGGACAACTCGACCACGATGACCCGGGAGATGCTCTCGCCGGCCTCGGCGATGCGCGCGCTCACATCCCGCAGTCCCTGCACCGCCTCCTCCAGCTTCCCGGTTCCCGCCTTGACAGCGGCAGCAAAGAACAGGGCCAGGAAGTCATTCTCGTCCCTTTCAGCCATGCCGGCGTAGGCAGCAAGAGCATCCTCCAACTCGCCGCGCACGTGCATCGACAGCGCGCTCACGAAGGTGATCCCCTTGGCGGGTGTAGTGCCCCTGCTCTCCGCGGGGTCTTTGCCGAACATCTTGCCGAATATGCCCATGATCGTGATCCTTTTGGCGCGCCCTGGTCATGGTGCCCGCCCGGGAGAATTGTCGCGCCGCAAAGGTATAGGATTCTGCGGTTTTTTGCAAGACCGTATCTGCGCTGCCGCGGTGAAAGGATGTGCGGAAATAACTTAACTAAATTGTGACCTGTGACCATTGCCGGGTCAGGCTTCTCAAGTAGCATTAAAACTCGTTAAACAACCCAACATCGTTCGTATTTGGCACCCTAGCTGCGCGACTAAGGAGGAAGCCCATGCTACACAAAAACAGCATCACGGATCAGGTAAGCAAAAGGTGGTTGAGCCTGGCGGCGGCTGTGCTGCTCCTGGCGCTGCCGCTAGTTCGGGAAGCCGGCGCCGGAGTGGTCCAACTGCCCAAGACCGGGCAAAAGACCTGCTATGACTCCGCCGGGACGGAGATC
The DNA here is from genome assembly GCF_016458305.1 of Geomonas anaerohicana. Lineage (GTDB taxonomy): Bacteria > Desulfobacterota > Desulfuromonadia > Geobacterales > Geobacteraceae > Geomonas > Geomonas anaerohicana. The sequence continues at coordinate 136,963 of NZ_JAEMHL010000011.1, forward strand.
CCTTGCGCGGGGACCAGGCAGGATGGGGAACTGCAGATGGGACTGGCGCCCCCGTCGCCGCGTTTTACCGACCACAACGACGGCACCGTCACCGACAACCTCACCGGGCTCATCTGGCTCAAGCAGGCCAACTGCTTCGGCCCCAAGCTCTGGATGGACGCAATGAGCCTTGCCAAAGATCTTCATTCCGGGACCTGCGGCCTGTCCGACAACTCCGTAGCAGGTGACTGGCGCCTGCCCAACATCCTCGAGCTGGAGAGCCTGGTGGACATCTCCAACATCAACCCGGCCCTTCCCACCGGGCACCCCTTCAGTAGCGTGCAGAACAGCGGCTACTTGTCTTCAACTACCAATGCATTCCACCCACTGCGGGCGCGCTACGTCTATTTCCCAGACGGTGCGGTTAATGGCGCCAGCAAGACGACGGAACCGCACTTCGTGTGGCCGGTACGGGGACGACGCTAGACAAGAGAGCATAACGACAGCCCGGACGATGGGTCGCCCGGAGGGCAGGAGGTGCCAGATGGTCAGATACGTTTTGCTGGTGTGCTTGTTGTTGCTGATCCTCAGTTGCGGGGGTGGAGGTGGCAGTGCCGGGAACGGCAGCAGTGGCGGTAGCAGTGGCGGTAGCAGTGGCGGTAGCGGAGGCGGCACGGGTGGCGGTACAGGGGACAACGGCACCGGCACGATAGTCATACCTCCCCCCCAGGTGCAGCCGACCAGTGCGGTAGTGACCCTGTCGACGGCGGGAACCCTGCCGCAGGACGCCGCCATCGCCGGCGTCTCCGTCACGCTGGGCCTCCCCGCCGGCGTCACGGTCGCTACCGACGCCAATGGCGCTGTGGCCGCCGGCGTGGTGGCCGGTTCGGGACAGACCACTGGCCAGTCGGCGGTAACGCTGACCACCCTCACCCCGGCCACGTCCACCACTTCGGGATCGTTGCGGGTGGTGCTGGCCAGCAGCGCCCCGGCAGGATTCACCACCGGCGAGTTTGCAAAGATATATTGCGGCGTCAGCAGCGGAAGCTTCCCCAAGACATCGGACTTCTCCACTACCGACTTCCGGGCTGTCGATCTGCGGGGCTCCACCATCACCGGCCTCTCGCCCATCTCCAGCGTGACCATAGAGTAGACGCCTGCTCTTTAGGTGTGAAACGATCCAGGAGGTCGTCATGTGGCACATTACTGCACTTTTCTTCATGGTACTGGCACTTGCGTCACCCGCGGCACAAGCCGCGACTGTTCAGCTCCCCAGGACCGGCCAGACCCTGTGCTGGGATGTCGCCGGCATCGTGATCGACTGCGCCGGAACCGGTATGGATGGCGAGACGCAGACCGGGCACGAGTGGCCGTCGCCGCGCTTCACCGACAACGGCAACGGCACCTTGACCGACACCATGACCGGTCTGGTCTGGCTCAGAAATGCCAACTGTTTTGGCAGCGTCACCTGGCAACAGGCGCTGGACACAGCCAATTCCTTCGCCAGCGGTTCGTGCGGCCTCACGGACGGCTCGGTGGCGGGAGACTGGCGCCTCCCCAACCGCAGGGAACTCTTGAGCATCAGCAGCCAGAACGTGGCCAACGGCGAGGCCTGGTTGAACAGCCAGGGATTCGTGAACGGTCAGCACACCTATTACTGGACCTCGGACACCGACCTCAACTACGGGAGGGCCTACAAGTGGATCGTCCATCCCGTGGGTGCGGCCTATCCGGAAAGCTGGAACACCCCGCCCGTCCCCGGCCGCATGGTCATGCTGGTACGCAACCCGGCCCAGGTCACCCTGAGCGCCGCCGTAGCCGACGGCAGCGGCAGCATCACCTCCCCCAACCCGCTCACCGTCGCCTACGGCTCGGCGGCCGCGTTCACCGTTGCGCCCGACCCCGGTTACCTGCTGGCGGGGAGCGTCGGCGGGACCTGCCCGCCGGGCTCCTTCAACGGCAACGTCTATGACCTCGGTGTCGCTACCGCGGATTGCACCGTGAACTTTTCGTTCACCCCGCAGACCTACACCATCGCGACCACCACGACCGGCAACGGCACCCTCAGCTGCACGCCGGCGGCCAGCGCAAGCTTCGGCACCCCCGTATCCTGCACGGCGACCGCGACAGCCGGAAACCATGTCGCCACGGCCAACGTGGACGGTGTCAACCAGGCGACGGCAGGCGGGACCGGCTATACCTACTCCTTCGGCCCGTTGGACGCCGACCACACCATGGCGGTGGCGTTCGACATCAACAACTACCAACTCATCTTCACCGTCGACGGCAACGGCAGCATCACCGGGAGCAGCAATCAGAACGTCGACCACGGGGGGACCGCAGCGGCGGTCACCGCCGTCCCCGGCGCCGGCTCGCACTTCGTGAACTGGACCGGAAACAACGGTTTCGTCACCACGACGGCCACCCCCCTGACCGTGACCGACGTGTCGGCGGGTCTTGTGGTTACCGCTCACTTCGCCCTGGACACCTACCTGGTAACGCCGGCGAGCCCAGTCAACGGCAGGATCATCCCGTCGTCGCCCCAGACCGTCGCCTACCAGGGGGTCATCACGTTCACCCTGATCCCCGACACCGGCTACCAGGTAGCCTCGGCAGCGGGATGCGGCGGCACCCTGAACGGCGCCACCTACACGACCGGGGCGATAACTGACAACTGCGCGATCAGCGCATCCTTCACGCCGATCAGGTACACCATTGCCACCACCAGCGGCAGCGGGGGGAGCATCACCTGCACCCCGGCTGCCAGCGCCGACTACAACGCAACGGTTTCCTGCACCGCGCTGGCCGACAGCGGCTATCACATCGCCGATGTCACGGTGGACACGGTGATCCAGCCGGCCGCCGCCGGGACCTCCTCGTTCAGCTACCAGTTCGCGGCGATCAGCGTCGACCACGACCTCCGCGCCGCGTTCACCATCAACAGCTACACCGTAAGCTACACGGCAGGCGACCACGGCTCGCTCACCGGGACGGCGACGCAGACCATCGACCACGGCGGCAGCACCGCGGCAGTCAGTGCCGTCCCGGCGACCGGCTACCACTTCCTGGGGTGGACCGGGGGCAACGGTTTCACTTCCTCCGCCAATCCCCTGGTGCTGACCGGTGTGACCGGGAACATGGCGCTAAGCGCCGCCTTCGGCATCAACAGCTACACCGTGAACTACACGGCAGGCGACCACGGCACGCTCACCGGGACGGCAACGCAGGCCATCGACCATGGCGGTAGCACCACGGCCGTCAGCGCCATCCCGGCGACCGGCTACCACTTCCTGGGGTGGACCGGGGGCAACGGTTTCACTTCCTCCGCCAATCCCCTGGTGCTG
>NZ_JAEMHL010000012.1 GCF_016458305.1 Geomonas anaerohicana
CTCTCCAGTTTAAAATGAAACCGGAAAATCCGATTCTAGTTTGAAACAACTGACTTGTTACATTTTGAAACTCGCAAATGCTGTTTCGTCTACTATTTAGTTTTCAAAGACCAAGCCGCCGTTTGCGACAGACTCAGCACCCTACCTGAACCGTTGCCGCCTGTCAAGATTTTCTTTCAAAAATTTTTCGAGGCATTTTGCAGTGGCCTGATCCAGTGATCGTGCCCGAAGGACTGTCATAGCACCTCAAGGTGCTACTGTGGCCCTTCTTCCTGCCGGCTCATCTATTCGGTTGCAAAGAACGTCGTTGCTGCGGAGTCCAGCTTTATAGCAAAGCACATCCCGAGCGTCAAACAATTAATGAATAAATTTCTCTAACCTTGCCGAACTCCACACAACTACTAACGGAAAATCTGAAAGCAGTAGCAGCCTGCCAGAGAAGAGTCAAAAGGAGACGACACACCATTCAGTTTGGATGAGGGAGCGATGCGGGAAGTATCAAGTTGTCACAGGTGGATGGGGAGACTGGATCAAAGGATAGCCGCCGGATGTGGCATTGTCAAACTTAAAAAAGCGTAACCTCAAGCGCCAGCGTCGAAAAGTGAAACGGGCCGGCTATTGCGGTTACGCTTTTTCTTTGTCCCAAAAGGGACAGCCCAGTACCTAGCTCTTGGTATAAAGAACGGCTACCGCGCGGGCCCGAATCTCACCGACCGAGACATAGCCGTGCGGCTCGGAAGATTCATAGTAAATGCTGTCCCCCGGGTAGAGTCGCATGACTTCGTCGGCGTAGTGGAATTCCAGCTCGCCATCGAGCAGGTAGAGGAACTCGACCCCTTCATGACTATAGAATAGACTGGTATCCCATTCGCGCTGCTCGAACTCGATCAGGAAGGGCTCCACCTTCTTCTGGCGCATGCCCGGCGCGAGGGGCTTATACATATACCCTTGCTGCACGGCGTCCTTGCCGGGGCGGCGCTGGCTGCCCAGCGGAGACTGATCACCGCGGGTCAGCATGAACTTCTGCCGGTCGCCCGCCTCTTCGAAGAAGTAATGGATGCCGACCTTGAGCCCCTTGGCGATCTTCAGCAGCGTGGCAATGGGAGGGGTGACCTGGTCGTTCTCGATCTGCGACAGGAGCGGCTTGGACAGTCCGGTCATGTCAGCCAGGGCCTGGAGGGTGAGCCGTTGTTCCTGGCGCAGTCCACGCACCTTCTCACCCAGCTTCATCTCTCTTATTTCCTGCTTGATCTTCTCTTGCACGCGGCACCCCCGTTTCTGCATATATATTCAAATACCCATCAGCCGTCAAGGGGTATTTACATAACAGTGACAGAGTTGCTGAATCTGCCGAAGGGGTTGACATCAATCCGGTTTTTGGCTACGCTTTTTCCTTCCTTCTAAGCCTTTCATTTAAAGGAGCGACAAATGAAAAGCGTCCGACTGCTCGTTGTCTTCCTGATCCTTTCCACAATACTTTCTGCCTGCAAAAAGAAAGAAGGCGCTCTTCTCTATGAATCGGACCGTAAAGAATCTGTACCAGCTCCGGTCCAGGAAGTCCCCAAAGACATATTGAACACCCAGCAAGCCTTCACAAGCCTGGTGAAGAAGGTCACTCCTTCAGTAGTGAACATATCCACCATCGGCAAGAAGAAACTGGTCCGTCCGTTCTTCGAGGGCTCGCCCTTCTTCGAAGACTTCTTCGGGGACATGGGGCGCCCGCAGTACCGCAGGGAGAGCAGCCTCGGCTCCGGCTTCATCCTGAACAAGGAAGGGTATATCGTCACCAACGACCACGTGGTCAGGGACGCGGAGACGATCCAGGTGAAGCTTTCCAACGAAAGCGTCTACACCGGCAAGGTGATCGGCTCCGACCCCAAGACGGACATCGCCGTGATCAAGATCAGCGCCAAGGAGCCGCTACCGGCGGCGGTCCTTGGTGATTCCAGCAAGCTGCAGGTGGGACAGTGGGCGGTGGCCATCGGCAACCCCTTCGGTCTGGACCGCACCGTCACCGTCGGCGTCGTCTCCGCGACCGGCAGGTCCAACATGGGCATCGAGACCTACGAGGACTTCATCCAGACCGACGCGTCCATCAACCCCGGCAACTCCGGCGGTCCTCTGCTCAACATCTACGGCGAGGTGATCGGCATCAACACCGCCATCGTCGCCGCCGGACAGGGGATCGGTTTTGCCATCCCGGTCAATATGGCCAAGCAGGTGGTCACCCAATTGATTACCAAGGGGAACGTAAGCCGCGGCTGGCTCGGCGTCTCGATCCAGTCGGTGACCGAGGAGATGGCAAAATCGTTCGGCCTCCCCAAGACGGGCGGCGCCCTGGTCAACGACGTGGTCCCCGGCGGTCCGGCCGCCAAGGCCGGCATCATGCAGGGGGACATCATCACCGGCTTCAACGGCGAGAGCGTGAAGGACGTGCGACAACTGCAGCGCCTGGTCGGCGAGACCCCCATCGGCAAGAAGGTCGACATCACCCTGTACCGTGACGGCAAAGAGGTCAAGGCGTCGGTCACCACCGCCCCGGCAGACAGCGCCCCCGCACAGTCACAGATGCAGCGGCCGGAGCGCGAAGCAGGGATGCTCGGCCTTTCCGTCGAGGAAGTCGGCCCGGAAATGCGCCGGCGCGGCATCACCGGCGTCGTGGTCAGCGACCTCGAGCCGGGTGGCATCGCGGAGGAGAGCGGCATCCAGCGCGGCGACGTCATCGTGTCGGTGAACCAGAGGAAGGTGCGTAACCTCGCGGAGTACCAAAAGGCGATGAAGGACGCCAACAACCGGGGGGCGGTGGCACTCCTGGTGCGACGCGGAAACGCCAACATCTATTTCGCCTTAAAATTAAGATAGAATCTTGAGGCAAAACTGCGTATAGTGTGCCCTGATATTTGACCGCCAGGGAGATTTCGATGAGTCTCATAGAAAACCAGGATCAGGCTAGACGGCTGGCCAGGGCCATCGTATCGGACGTAGCCCTTTACAACCGCGAGAAGGTCGAGCAGGGGATCAAGGAAGACAACATCTTCGAACTGCTCAACGAGCAACTGGCAGAAGGACGGGAGCATTTCCAGTCCCGGGTCAGCAAAGAGCTGGCGGAATCAAACATCTTCGACATCGCCGTGGTCGATGTACTGATCAAGCGGGCGGGGAAGATAGAATCCAATATCTGGTAGGCAGTACAACTTCAACACTGACAGGTCCCGGGCGCGCTTCCATTCAGAAACGCGCCCGCGCTTTTTTACGGGAGTCATTCTCCCAGGAGAAACTAAACGAAGATGGAACCGATTGAACTCACCTTCCCCTGCGACGCTGATCCCGAACGACTGGACAGCTTCATCGCCCGCAGCGTCCCCGAAATCACCCGCTCCGCCGCGCTGAGGCTCATCGAGACCGGACAGGCCACGGTGAACGGCCAGCCGCAAAAGCCCTCCCTCAAGCTAAAGGGTGGCGAAGCGGTGACGGTAACCATCCCGCCGCCGGCGCCGGCCCAACCGCAACCGGAGGAGATCCCGCTCGAGATCCTGTACGAAGACAGCGACGTGGTGGTGGTCAACAAGGGAGCGGGCATGGTGGTACACCCCGGGGCGGGCAACGCCGAGGGAACCCTGGTGAACGCGCTCCTCGCCCACTGCAAGGATCTGTCCGGCATCGGCGGGGAATTGCGGCCGGGCATCGTGCACCGCATCGACAAGGACACCTCGGGAACCCTGGTGATCGCCAAGAGCGACCGTGCCCACAACGGGCTTGCCGAGCAGTTCAAGGTGCACTCCATCAAGCGGATCTACCTCGCGCTGGTGTACGGCAGCCCCAAGGAGGACCGGGGACGCATCGAGTCCGTGATCGGGCGCCATCCGGTGGAGCGCAAGAAAATGTCGGGCAAGGCGCGGCACGGCAAGAACGCCATCACCCACTGGCGCGTCGAGGCACGCTACCCGGGCATCTCCCTGGTGCGCCTGAAGCTTGAGACGGGGCGCACGCACCAGATCAGGGTGCACCTCTCCGAGGCGGGACACCCGCTTTTGGCGGATGAGGTCTACGGCGGCGGCAGCCGGCTGGCCCAGTTGAAGGACCCGGTCCTCAAGCAGATGATCAAGACCATGGGGCGCCAGGCGCTGCACGCCAAGACCCTCGGCTTCCTGCACCCGGTCAGCGGCGAGTACCTGGAGTTCGACACGGAACTGCCCGCCGACATGGCCGGCATCATCGCCTACCTGGAAGAGAAAAACAGGGGCTAGGGGCCGGGGACTAGGGGCTGGCAAAACCAGTCTTCTCCTCCCCCGCTCGCTTAGGCTTGGTCCTTATACAAATAACAAGAGGTGTCATACATGGAAATGCAGAAAGCAGGAAAAATCCAGTACCTGAAGCCGCGGCTCGCCGCCGGCGCCGTTGCCGGCTTCACCACGCGCCACGAAGGGGTATCGCGCCCCCCGTACAACTCGCTGAACCTGGGGAGCAACACCCTGGACTCCTCGCACAACGTCGAGGGGAACCGCAGCCTGCTCGCCCGCAGCCTGGGCGCGACCTTGGACCGCTTCCTTACCGTGAGCCAGGTGCACGGCACCGACCTCCTGGTGATCGACGCGCCCAACCCGGAACTGTCCCATTTCCTGAAACTCGAGTGCGACGGCATCGTCACCAACCAGCCCGGCATCATGATCGCCGTCTGCGTCGCCGACTGCGTTCCCGTCCTCTTGCACGATCCGGTGCAGAAGGTGGTGGCCGCGCTGCATGCCGGCTGGCAGGGGACCGCGGGCAACATCGCAGCCAAAGGGGTGGAGGCACTGGTGAACCTGTTCGGCTGCGCCAAGAAGGACATCCGTGCCGCCATCGGCCCCCACATCGGCGCCTGCTGCTACGAGGTGGACGCCCCGGTGCGTGACGCCTTCAAACAGGCGGGCATGGCCTGGGACCTCTGCGCCACCGCGCAGGGCGAAGGGAAATGGATGCTCGACCTGGGCAAGGCCAACCGCCAGCTGCTTCTGGACGCCGGCCTTGCCGCCGACCAGGTCCAGGTCAGCGAGCACTGCGTCAGTTGCAACCAGGAACTCTTCTTCTCCTACCGCCGTGACGAAGGTGACACCGGCAGGCAGGTGGGCTTCATCATGCTGGAAGGCGAGCAATAAGCTGTAGCGCTCCGGCTAAGCTTCTGATATAAGACGGCGGAGAGTTAGAATCCTTTACAGGAGGCGTCATCAGATGAGGATCTTGTTCAGATTTGCCCTGCTCATGGTGGTCACCGGCGCGCTGTTCGGCTGCGCCCACAACTACTACAACATCCCCCAGGAAACCCTGGAGAAGAAGGTACGCACCATCGGCGTGGCTCCGTTTTTCACCGACGCCGATAGCGACATCAAGCACCCGGAGAAGGCTGCCATCCTCTCCATCGTGCGCGGCTACAACCTCAGGAACGAAAAGGAACTGGTGGCGAGGATCAGGAACACCGGCATCTTTTACGCTGTGCGCCCGGTAACCGCTGATCCTGACCGGCTCTTCAGCAGCCTGGTCTGGAATCGCGAGAAACGCGATGACGCCCGCATCGTCTACAACAAGTACTTCTTCAAGAAGGACGACCTGAAACAGCTCATGACCGAAAACGGCCTCGATGCGGTCCTCTTCGTGACGGTGGGCGGCCTGACCCAGCCGGGCAAGGTCTATTCCAGCAACTTCCTTTCCTACCTGGAAACCGACTACAACTACCTCGCCATGTCCGCGGTGATGCTGGACCGCGAGGGGAACACCATCTGGGAGTACCCGAACTTCCGCCGCGACAAGCCGTCGTACCCGATGTTCTTCTCGCTGCAGTACCCCGACTTCGACGAGGCGGCGGCGAACCTGACCGAGAAGGTCGACGTGAAGTTCAAGACGGTGGCGGGGGTCAACGCCGCCTTCGCCAAGAGCGAACCGTCCACGGTCGCCAACGGTCCCGAGGTTTCCACCCTTTACGTGAAGCAGTTCGACGAGATGCTCGCGCTGATGAAGACCTACAAGCCGCTCTTCGCCAAGGAGAAGGAAAAGGAGGCGCAGCCGGCCCCGGCGAGCGCCCCGGTCTACTACACACCGCCTGCGGCACCGGCGACCCCGGCGGCACCTGCACCGGCGGCACCAGCCCCGGCAACTCCCCAGGCCGTGGCACCGGCGGCTCCGGCTCCCCAGCCCGCCGCGGCAGCGGCAGCGGCACCGGCGGGTCCGGCCCCGATCACCTCGGTGGACATCGTACCGGAACAGCCGGCGGCGAAGTAGTGGCGGCAGCTTACCCCACCCCCTAGCCCCCTCCCGCAAGGGGCGGGGGGATTTGCCTCTCCGACCACAAGCAAATCCCCCTAAATCCCCCTTTGCGAAAGGGGGACTTTTACCAGCGGGAGGTAGTTACTAATCGGTAAAACAAAAGGCGGCGCCGAGATCAGTTCTCGGCGCCGCCTTCTTTATTCAACAGCCGCACGGTTTTAGTTACAACTCCTCGAACTCCTCAGGATCCTCCGGAGTCTCCTCCTCGCCGTCCGCCTCATCCTCGTCGTCGTAATCCTCCTCGACCACGCGCTTTAGAAATTCCTTGTTGCTTTCGATGAGCCTCCGGATCTCACCGGCCAGTTCGTCGAGATCTTCGTGTTCCACAGCTTACGCCTCCCCTCCCTTGCGCAGCAAGGCCTTGCGATACAACTCCAGATACTTGTGCACCGAGTTCTGCCAGGAATAATCACTGCTCATGCCGCGGCGCATCAGCTTCTTCCAGAACGCCTTGTCCTGGTAGGCGGTCAGGGCACGGTCGATGGCCTCCCAGAGCGCCTCGGCGCTGTACTCGTCGAAGACGATGCCGTTGGGCGTCTTGTCGTTGTCCCGGGGGTCGAAGACGCTGTCGGCGAGCCCGCCGGTCCTGCGCACCACGGGGACCGTGCCGTAGCGCATGGCGATCAGCTGTCCCAGCCCGCACGGCTCGAAGAAGGACGGCATCAGGAACATGTCGCTGCCGGCGTAGATCTTGGGCGCCAGGGAATGGTCAAACCCGCTGGCGAAGGCGATGTTGCGCGCACCGGCGGCCTTGATGTCGTTGAAGGCTTTGAGGTAGCGCTCCTCGCCGTTGCCCAGCAGCACCAGCTGCATGGGGGCCTTGGCGATCATGGGCAGGAGCTCCGCGATCAGGTCGAACCCTTTCTGGGCCACCATGCGCGAGACCATGCCGAAGACCGGGATCTCCGGGGCGCTGGCCAGCCCCATCAGCCGCTGCAGCCCGATCTTGTCCACCATCTTGCCGGACAGGGAGGCATGGCTGTAGTTCTTCATGATCTCCCGGTCCATGGCCGGGTTCCATTCTTCGTAGTCGAGCCCGTTCAGTATGCCGACCAGGTCGTCCTTCCTGGTCTGCAGCACCCCGTGCAGTCCGCATCCCATCTCGGGGGTGCGGATCTCGCGGCAGTAGGCCTCGGAGACGGTGGTCACCAGGTCGGCGGTGAGGATGCCTCCCTTGAGGAGGTTCACCTTGCCGTAGAATTCCAGCCCGTCGATGGTGAAGCACTCCTTGGAGAGCCCCATCGTGGCCAGCTCCTCTTTCGGGAACAGCCCCTGGTAGGCGAGGTTATGAATGGTGAAGATGACACCGGTTTTGGCGAAGAAGGGATCGTTTTTGCGTTCGTGCTTCAGGTAATGCGGGATCAGCGCGGTCTGCCAGTCGTGGCAGTGGATGATGTCCGGCCTGAAGTCCATCTTCTTCAAGAGCTCCAGGACGCAGCGGCAGAAGAAGGAGAAACGCTGGGCGTTGTCGGGGTAGTCGCCGCTGGGGGTGCCGTAGAGCTCTTCGCGGGCGAAGTATTCCTTGTTCTCGATGAGGTAAACCGGGATCTCCCCGAGCGAAGCCTGGCGCAGGAACCCTTTCTTCTCGACGCCGTCCACCATGACCGAGGCGCTCTTGCGTCCTTTGCGGACCGCCATCCCCCCCCTCTCGACCACGGAGTAGAAAGGCATCATGATCCTCACGTCGTGACCGAGCGTCTTGAGGGTCTTCGGGAGCGCGCTGGCAACATCCGCCAGACCTCCGGTCTTGGCGAAGGGAGTGACCTCCGACGCAACAAACAAAATCTTCATGTAAAACCTCTAACACCCTGGAATTATAGGCATATTCTAGATTAAGACTGCCCACGGGTAAAGTTTTTTTGTAAAAGAAAAATTTAAGATGAACCCGGCTCCAGGGGGGTGAGTTCCTTGAGCGCCCCCGGCTCCACCCCCAGGCATGGCCCCGCGTAGGCGAGGGCGAGCGGCGCCTCGGTGGGCCAGCGGCCGAGCAGGTTCGCCCCACGGGAGTGGGTCAGGTAGCAGCAGAGCCGGTCCCCTGCGTCGAGCCGCAGCGCCGGGAGCGGGATGCGCAGCTGTGCGCTGCGGCCGACCCAGTAGCGCGCCACCCCGCCGGAGGGCTGCCACCTCCCCTCCTGCAGGAGTTGCAACTCCCCCTCCCCGTCGCCGGGCTGCATCTCGATGCGGTACTCGCCCCCTCCCATGAGGTGCAGCGACAGGAGGTCCCCCGGCTGCAGCAGCTTTTCCAGCGGCTGGGCCCCGTCGATCCTGAAGTAGAAATAGTCCAGGTCGTAGCCGTAGAAAAAGGACTGCAGCCCCGTCTCCGCGGCATGCATCGCCGCCCCCTGCCTGGTCAGGTCGTACAATCCCGCGGCCAGCCACTCGAAGTAGTCCTCCCCCGCGGCACCCAGGGAAGGGGTGATCAGCCGCGCCGGCCCACGGACGAAGCCGGCGGGGCGCTGCTTCTTGATCGGCTCGTGCAGCTCCCCCGGGACCTCCAGCGCCAGCAGCCGGTATACGTTGATCAGGTGGCTGCGGAACAACAGGTCGAAACTGCCGGAATGGGGGGAGAAGTGGTCGTCGCCGTACCACCAGAACCAGTCGCTCCCCTGGGCGGCGTAGAGGGCCTTGCAGGCACGCCGGGCGGCTTCGTCGCTGCTGCTCCCCCCCGAGAGGAGCTGGGCCACCTCGGAACTGTTGTGCACCGCGGCCTGGCGCGCCTTGGCCAGGTACTCCCACCCCAGGTTCTCCTCGGGATGGCCGATCCAGATGCCGTAGTCGGCGTTGATCCAGGAGCCCGGGTGCACGTGGCGCAGCACACGGCGCTCCGGGACCCGCTCCAGCACCTCCGAGAAGGTGGCCGGCTCCACACCCGGCATCTGCGCCAGCGCGGCGTAGAGCCTGGAAAGGAAGGGGAGCCCGTTGTCGTGGTAGTGCTCCCAGGCGTTCTCCCCGTCCAGGATCACGGGGATCACCCGGGGGGCGCGGCACTGCTGCCGGATCTCCTTGACCCGCCCGACGAAGTCCGCGACGGCCCGCTCCGCCTCCCACTGGGAATAGGTGAAGCCGATCTGGTCCGAAAGCACCTGGTCCCGGAAGAAGAGGGCGATCTCCTCCCCCCCCTGCTGGAACAGGTAGGGGTGGTAGAGCGCCTCCCGCTCGTGGTCGAGCCCGCCGGGCAGGGTCTGGGCCAGCACCCGCTCGTCGGAGGCGGTCCAGCGCAGCCCCTCCCCGGCCATGATGGCGAGCGCCTCGTCGCTCACCGACCCCTCGGCGGGCCACATGCCGTGCGGCCTGAAGCCGAACAGCTTCTCGAAGCTCTCGATGCCGTGCGCCACCTGCCCCCGCGCGTCCTCCGGGTAGCGGATGTCGACCTTGGGGAGGCTTGCGCCGGGAAGCGCCACCCGCGCGATGCGCGAGTCGCACAAAAGCGGCAGGATCGGGTGGAAGTAGGGGGTCACCGAAAGCTCGACCTTCCCCTCCAGGTGCAGGCGGCGGTACAGCGGGATGATCTCGGAGATCAGCTCGCGCTGGGTGTCGAAGAGCAGCGCCTTGTCCGCAGCGTCGAAGCCCCGTCCCTTGCGGATCAACTCGCCGAAGACCGGGAAGCGCCGCCTGGCCGCCTCACCGGTCCAGGCCAGGTAGAACCAGACCTGCAGGTCGAGCAGGTCGCGCTCCGTGAAGAGCGGCGCCCGCGACGCGGCCGTCCCGGGTACGCCGTCACCCGCCATCCGGTACAGCTCCAGGTAGCGCGGGTAGGGTTCGATCATGCGCCGCTTGTTGGCGGAGAAAAAGTTCTCCAGGAGAAAGAGCCGCTCCGACTGGTCCAGCTCGGCCGGTGCCTTGCGCGCGAGGCTCAGGTAGGGGTCCACCGCCTCGCCGGAGGCGTAGTCGAGGATCTGCTCCAAAAGCGAGGGGACCAGGTTGAAGACCACCTTGGCGCCGGGGCTCTCAGCGACGATGGCGGGCATGTCGTAGTAGTCCTTCACCGCATGGAGGTAGACCCAGGGGAGCAGGTACTCCCCCCGGACCGGATCCTTGTAGAAGGGCTGGTGCATGTGCCAAAGCAGCGTGAGGTACAGTGGTTCGCTCATCCTATCCCCTTGATGCGGCGCAGGCCGCGCCGCCCTTTACTGGGCGAGCTCCTTTTTCCAGCGTTCCACCTTCTGGATGTACTCCTCCAGCAGCCGCTGCGCCGTCTTGGGATCCTTGGCCTCGGCCACCACGTGGATCACGGGCTGGTACTGGTCGGGGAGCACCAGTACCCAGTCGTTGCCGAAGGAGACCTTGATGCCGTCGATGAAGGAGGCCTCTTTGTCCAGACTGTCCTCGCTCATCTTGCGCATGATGCCACCCTTCTTCTCCCAGACGCAGGGGACCTTCCCCTGCAGGAAGGAACTCTTGGCCACCTCTTTCAAGACGCGCGACAGCGGCACCCCGGCCGCGCTGCAAAGCTCGATGGTCTTGGCGATGGTGAACATGCCGTCGAAGGCGGCCTGGAACTTCGGGAAGGCGAAACGCCCGGACATGGAGCCGGCCATGACCACCTCCGGCGAGATGGCCGCCTCGATCATGGCGCGGTCCGCGCTCTTGGTACGGCGCACCGAGGAGCCGTTCTCCTGGGCGATCTCCTCGATCACCGACGGGGCCGACACCGGGACCGCGAAAGCGCCCCTGGCACCGCTTTTCAGCATGAGCGTGGTCATGAGCGCGAGGAACTCCTCGGGCTGATAGATCCTGCCGGTCTCGTCCACCAGCACCACCTCCTCGACCGTGGGGTCGAGCCAGAAGCCCGCGCGCGCCTCCAGCGTCATCACGATCTTGGAGAGCTGCTGCAGGGAGTTGGGCTTCTCGTCCACCGTCTTCGAGCCGCGCTGTTCGTCCAGGTAGGTGTTGAGGCCGATCACCTCGCAGCCGAGGTCGTTCAGGATCTGCGGGAGGATCTGGCCGGCCGGGGAGTGGTTGAAGTCGACCACCACCTTGGTCTTGGAGTTCCTGATCAGCTGTTGGTCCAGCCCCCTGAAGAACCCCTCGCGGTAGAAGTCCATCACCTGCGGCAGCTCGGTGATCCCACCCGGCTCCATGTGGTGCGCGCGCCGGAAGTTCTCCTTGTAAAAGATGCGCTCGATGTTCTTGCCCATGGAGGAGGAGAAGTCGAGGCCGTCGGCGTCGAGAAAGACGATCTCCGTGGTGGCCGGGTCCTCGAGCGACTGGCGGAAATGCACGCCCCCCACCTCGCCGAAGGTGCGCAGCTTGTAGCGCAGGACCGGCAGCGACACCATCCTGATGTCGCGCACGTTGACGCCGGCGGAGAGGATCCCCCCCAGGAAGCTTCGCTTCAGCATGCGCGAGGAGAGGGTCGTGTCGCGCCCGACCAGGACGTGGCTCCCCTTGGGGAGCGAGGTGCCGTAGGCGCAGCCCAGCTTGGCCACGAACTCAGGCGTGAGCTCGATGTTGGTGAGCCCCTTGATCATCTCCCCCTCGAACAGGGATTTCTTCCAGCGCTCGCCCCAGATCAGGTTGCCGGTGACCGTGGAACCCGCCTCGATCAACTTCCGGGGCCAGATCTTCACGTCCCGCTTGATGTAGCTCTCCTCGCCGATGGCGGTGTCGTCGGCCACCACCCCCCCCTCTTCCATCACGGTCGCGGCCCCCACGCTCACGTTGTTGCAGATGACGCAGTCGTTGATCTTGGCGCTCTTCTTGATATAGACGTTGTCCCAGACCACGGCCCGGGTCAGCTTCACCCCCGGCTCGATGATGCAGTTGCGGCCGATCACCGAGTCCTTGATCTCCGCCCCCCCCTGGACCTGGGAGTTGTCCCCCACCACGACCGTCCCTTCCACCACGGTTCCCTCGCCCAGCCGTACGTCCACGCCGACCCTCAGGTCGACGCCGGCCATCTCGCGGCGCGGCTCGTCCACCTTGACCCCGACCTTCCCTTTGAGGATGTCGTGGTGCGCCTCGCGGTAGGAATCGGTGTTGCCGATGTCCCGCCAGTACCCCTTGACCGGGAAGCCGAACAGCGCCGACTTCTTCTTCAAAAGAAGCGGGAAGAGATCCTGGGAGAAGTCGAAGTTCTCCCCCTCCGGGATGAACTTGAAGATCTCCGGCTCCAGGACGTAGATGCCGGTATTGATGGTGTCGGAGATCACCTCGCCCCAGCCGGGCTTCTCCAGGAACTGGGTGATGCGCTTCTCCTTGTCGGTGATCACGACGCCGAACTGGAGCGGGTCCTTGACCGAGGTGAGGGTGATGGTGGCCAGCGCCTTGTTGGACTCGTGAAAGTCGATCACCTTCTGCAGGTTGAAATCGGTCAGGAGGTCACCGCTGATGATCAGGAAGCGCTCGTCCAGGTACTTCTCGGCGCACTTCACCGCCCCGGCGGTGCCCATGTCCTCCAGCGGCGTCACGTAGGTGATGCGTACCCCCAGGTCGGCGCCGTCGCGGAAGAAATTCTTGATCACGCTGGGCTGATGGTACAGCAGCATGACCAGGTCGGTGACGCCGTGCTTCTTCAAGAGTTCGACGATGTGCAGCATGATGGGACGGTTCATGAGCGGAACCATCGGCTTGGGGATGTTGCAGGTGAGCGGTTGCATCCGGGTACCAAAGCCACCTGCCATAATTACTGCCTTCATAGGTGCAAGCCTCCGAGAATCAGATTTAGATTAAGATTAAGAGTTAGATTAAGAGCAAGGAAAGACGAAGGTTAAGACGGAGTTTCGACTGCAAAACTTAGTCTTAATCTTTATCTTTATCTGCTTCTCACACGTACGCCCCCCGCTGCCTCTTGGCGAGGACGCGGGCGATCTCGTCTTTGAGCTCCTGCAGGTCGCTCGACTTGACCACGTAGCCGTCGGCGAGCCAGGCCGAGAAGTCGTCCTTGTAACAGGAGAAGGCAGTGCACAGGATCACCGGGATGGTGTGGCGCTCCTTGACGATGCGCTGCAACAACTCGATGCCGCTCTCGTTCTTCAGCTTTATGTCGATCACGGCCAGGTCGAAGCTCTCCGACTCGAGCTTCTCCACCGCCTCCAGGGCGCTCCCCGCCGTCACCACCTGGTACCCCTCGTCGCTCAACTCCTGCGAGTACAAAAGCCTGATATTCGCCTCGTCGTCTACCACCAACAGTTTCGCCATCTCAGATGTTCTCCTTTCGGGTCAAAAGCCTGATGCTGTACGTGTTGCCACCGCCGGGGCGGCTGATTATGGTCAAAGAGTTCCCCTGCCGCTCCAGGATCGACTTGCACAGCGAAAGCCCCACCCCCTCGCCGAGTTCCTGGGTCTGGAAGAAGGGGGCGATGAGCGCCTCCTGCGCGGTCTGGGTGAGCGACTTGCCGTCGTCGCTGATGCGCAACAGCACCCCGTCCCCGTCCAGGACACTCTCGATGCGCAACTCCCCGCCGGGTTCCATGGTGGCCAGCGCCGTGGCGGTGATGGTCTTCAGGCAGTAGCTGATCTGCTTGTAGTCGATGCGCACCATGGGGAGCTCCGGGGCCAGTTCCAGGCGGCAGTGCACCCCCGCCTGCTCCAGCGCCCCCTCCAATTCCCCCATCGCCTTCCCCACCAGTTCGTTCAGATCCCAGAAATCGGTGACCGGGAAGAGCGATTCCGAGTAGTCCAGCACCTCGCTCAGCACGTCCTCGAGCTGCCGGGTCTCGCGCACGATGGATTCCAAGTAGCCCCGTTTGTCGTCATCGTCCGGGGCCCCCTTGAGCAGGGTCCGGGCAAAGCCGCCGATCACCATGAGCGGGTTGCGGATGGAGTGGGCGATGCTGGAGGTGATCTTCCCCACCAGCGCCATCTTCTCCATCTTCACGATCAACTCCTGCTGTTCGCGCAGCTTCACGTTGGCCGACTTCTGCTTGGCCACCTCCTCCTGCAGGCGCTCGTACAGCGAGGCGCGCTCCAGGGCGAAGGCAACCGGGAAGGCGAAGGTCTCCAGCGACTGCATGTCCTGCAGGGTGATCGGCTTATGGGTGATGCAGTTGTCGGCGATGATGACGCCGATGCGGCGGTTCCTGGAGATGAGCGGCATGACCAGGAAGGTGTCGACGCCGAGGATGCGGGCCAGCCCCCGGTCCAGGTCCGGGTTGTTGAGCGCGTTTTCCACCAGGATCGGCTTCTTGCCGGTGAGGGCCCGGTTGAAGATGTGCCCCTGGTCGGCCAGCGGGACGGTGAGCTGGTTCAGGATGTCGTGAAACTTCACCTTCTCCGAGGTCAGCTTGGTCTTCTGGAAATCCCGGGCCAGCTGCCTCAGGGTGAAGTTGCTGCGCCCGATGTCCTCCCAGGTGCGCCACGCCTCCTCGTAATCCCTGGGGCCGACGCCGAGGTAGCCGCGGATGTGGCGCCGGTCCTTGTCGGTCATGAGCAGGAAGGCCCGGTTCATGCCGAAACCCTTGCCGGCGGTGATGGCGGTCATGGCGATGGAGAGGACCTCGTCCAGGTCCAGCGAGGTCTGCAGCACGAGGCCCACCTCGCGCAGGAACTTGATCTCGCGCGTCTTGCTGTTCAAGAAGCTCAGCATGGCGCCCATCTGGGCCTTTTGTTCCTGGAACTCGGTCAGTATGTACGGGAGTACGTCCGAAAGCGGGTAACCCGCCCCCTTCATCCGGGCCAGGTCGTTCTTGAAGCGGGGACACTCAACGCACTTCTCGACGATTCTGCGGCGCTGGGAGACCAGAAGGTCCTCTTCTCCCTCGCCTATGTACGGGCAACTCTCGGGCTCGATCTGCTCCCTACTCCAACAGCATTCCCAATCCAAGCTCCCTCCGGGTGCGGCACAGTAAATGACAGGACGAAACGTGCCAAAGTATAGCAGCCACTTCTGCCATAGCAAGTGCAAATTAAGTTTTTAAATGAAAATATTAATTAATAATTTAGTTTCAAACGGTTGCGCGGCCCGACAGCCCCGGCTAAAGTACAGGCGCTGCAAGGCTTGGCGTGATGCGATGCCCAAAGGGGTGGGAAAAAGGGAAACGAGGCAGGGGAAAAACGAGGTAAAACGACATTAACGCAAAGGGCCCCACGGTTCTAACCGGGGGCCCTTCCAGTACCATCCATCTGTGCGCCGGGCGCACTACTTGCCGGCGATCATCTTCAGCTTTTCCATCTGCATGATGGTTATCTTGTTGCCATCCAGTTCGATGACCCCCTCGTCCTTCATCTTCTTGAAGGTGCGGGACAGGGTCTCGCTGACCGTGCCCAGGCGCGAGGCGAGCTCACCCTTGCGCATGTCGAGCTCCAGGTAGGTCTTGCCCTGGTAGCTGGTGCTCTTACGCGCGGCCAGGTCCAGGAGGTACGAGGCGAGCCGGGACGGTGCATCGGCGAAGGAGAGCTCCTCGATCTGCCGGGCGAAGCGGCGCAGCAACAAGGACAGCGAGGCGATCAGGTTCATGGAGAAGCGCGGGTTGCGCTCCAAAAGCCCCATGAAGGCGCCGCGCGGGAAGAAGAGCACCTCTCCCCGCTCCACCCCGCGCGCCTCGGCGGGGTACTTGCCGTCCCCGAAGAAGGCGGCCTCGGCGAAGGTCTCCACCGGGTGCACCATGTGCAGCACCTTCTCGCGGCCGTCCGGGGAGATCTTGCACAGCTTGAGCGCCCCGGCGGCGAGCAGGTAGAAGCCTTCCGCCTTCTCCCCCTCGGTAAACAGGGTCTCCCCCTTGGCGAAGGGGCGCCGCACCGCGATCTCGGCGAGTTCGACCAGGTATTCGTCTTCCAGGCCCGAAAACAGCAGGGCTTTCCTGATGATGTCCTTGTTTTCCATGCCCACCTTTTTACCCAAAATGAAAACCGAGGTCAAGGAGTAGTTGAACCGTGTCCCTCCTTTACTTCCCCGGCCATCTCATGTAAGATCGGCAGTTCATGAAAAAGACCCTGTACCGCTACATTTTCAACGAGATACCGCCCCCTTTCCTGGTAGGCATGGTCACCTTCACCTTCGTCCTGCTCATGGGGCGCTTCCTGAAGCTGGCCGAGATGGTGGTCGAGAAGGGGGTGCCTTTCGGCGACGTCGTGCGCATGGTCTCCTACCTGCTCCCCTCGTTCTGGCTCTTCACCATCCCCATGGCGCTGCTGCTCTCCATACTGCTCGCCTTCGGGCGCCTCTCCGGCGACAGCGAGGTGACCGCCATGAAAAGCTGCGGCATCAGCCTGTACGGGCTGTTCCCTCCGCCGCTGCTCTTCTCGGTGCTGGCCGCCCTGGCCTGCCTGTGGGTCCAGGTGTACGCGGTCCCCTGGGGCAACAGTTCCTTCAAGAAGCTGATGCTGGACATCGCCCAGAGCAGCGCCGGCGTCTCCATCAAGGAGAAGGTGTTCAACAACGCCTTTCCCGACATGGTGATCTACGCCGACGGCCTTACCCCCAAGGGGGAAAGCATGACCGGGGTGATCGTCCACGACGAGCGCGACCCCAAGGCACCCACCACCATCTTCGCGGCCGCCGGCACGCTCTTCTCCGACCCGCGCAGCCACTCCATGGAGTTCCAGCTCAAAAACGGTTCCATCCACCGCAACGAGGCCGGCGCCGGCTACCGGATGGTCCAGTTCCAGGAGTACATCCTGCGGGTGGCACTGACCGACCCCACGCCCAAGGGGCCCAAAAAGACCAGCGAAATGACCATGGACGAACTGCGCCACCCGCCTGCCGGCACCCCCAAGAAGGAGGTGAAGTTGCGCCGCCAGGAGCTGCACAGCAGGCTCGCCCTCCCCTTCTCCTGCATCGTGTTCGCCTTCGTGGGGGTGCCGCTGGGGATCCAGAACCGCCGTTCGGGCAAGGCCTCCGGTTTCTCGCTCAGCATCGCCGTCATCCTCTGCTACTACATCGCCCTCTCCGGCTTCGACACGCTCGGCGAGAAAGGTATCCTGCCGCCGCTACTCTCCGCGTGGGGGCCCAACCTGCTGTTCCTGCTGGGCGGGGGCTACCTGTTCATGAAGACTGCGGCGGAGGAGCCCCTGCCGCTCACCGCGCTGTACCAGCGCGTTAAGGAAGCGGTGCGGACCCGCACCCGGAAGGGGGCCAAGGCATGAGGATCCTGACCCGCTACGTGGCCAAGGCGTACCTGAGGATGCTGGGGCTGTGCCTTGGTTCCTTCGTCACCATCTACCTCGTGGTCGACTTCATGGAGAAGATCGGCCGCTTCAGCCGCACGGGCGCCTCCTGGAAGTACGTGGCCCTGTTCTTCATCACCAAGATCCCGGAGATGATCAACGATTCCGCGCCGCTGGCCGTGCTCATGGCGACCCTGCTCACCCTGGGTGCCTTCTCGCTCAGCTCGGAGCTCACCGCCATGCGCAGCTGCGGCGTCAGCCTGGTCCGCATCAGCGCCCCCATCCTTGCCATCTCGCTCATGATGAGCCTGGTGGTCCTGATGCTGGGGGAGTTCGTCATCCCGAAGAGCTACGCCCAGCGCCTGTACATCCAGGAGGTGCTGATCCAGAAGAAGAGCCCGTCCATGTACTTCCGGCAGCACAACATCTGGTATCGGGAGGGGGAGACCGTGCTGCGGGCGAGCCTGTTCGAGCCGAGCCAGAACCAGCTCAAGGGGGTGACGCTCTGGGAGGTGCAGCCGAAAACGGGCCTGCCGCTTAGGCGTTCGGACGCAAGCCTCGGGGAGCTGGGGAGCGGCGGCTGGGTCTTCAAGGATGTGGCGGTGCGGGACTTCCAGAACGGCGAGGTGGTAGCAACCAGGAAGTACCCGCTCCTGGCGCTCCCCCTGAAACTGAAGCCGGCCGACCTGAAGGTGCTGGGCAAATACTCGGACAGCATGACCCTCAGGCAGCTCAACAGCTACTGCAAGAAGATCCAGGCCGGGGGGTACGACGCCACCCGCTACATCACCCAGTTCCACAGCAGGATCTCGCTCCCCTTCGGTTGCGCCGTCATGGCCTTCCTGGGGATCCCCTTCGCGCTGCGCGGCGGGAGGTCGAGCGGCATCGCCTTCGGGGTGGGCCTTTCCATCGGGGTGGGCTTTCTCTACGTCATCATCAACTCGGTGATCATCTCGGTGGGGCAGGTCGGCCTGCTCCCCCCCATGGTCGCCGCCTGGGCCACCAACTTCATCTTCCTGGCCGCAGGGGGATGGCTCGCTCTTACCATTGACAATTGACCGGCGCGGGCCGAAAATGGCCGGGCCTGCAGGTACTGATATCACATCGAGATTTACGGAGGGACAGCCATGATCCGCAACTTGACCATAACCGTACTGCTTCTGCTCATCTGCGCCGCGGTCGCACCCGCGCAGCAGACGCCCCCGCCGCCGGCCGACACCGCCCGACAGGCGCAACTGGGTGTACTCAGCATCCTGCCCGCCCAGGGGGAGCCGGGAACGACCATTACCCTCAACGGCACCGGGTTCACCACCGCCACTACCGTCATGCTGGGGAGCCGGGAACTCCCGGCCCAGGTCGTAGGTGGGCGCATCATGACCTTCGAGCTCCCGGAACTGCCGCCGGGCGCCTACGCCCTCACCCTCAAACGCGAGGACGGCGCCACCACCCGCCCCTTCAACTTCGTAGTCCAGGCGCAGAAGCCGGTCGCCTCCTCCCTCATCCCCGATACGGTCACCAGCTGCGCCACCGGAAGGGAGCGCGAGGTGCTGGTCAACGGGGCCAACTTCCGCACCGGCACCCGCATCCTCCTGGACGGCGCCGTGGTCACCACCCGCTTCATCTCGCCGGTCATGCTGGCCTTCACCGCGCCGGCCCTTGCCGCCGGGGTGCACCAGGTGCAGGTGAAAAACCCCTCAGACGCTTCCTCTACCGTGCTGGCGCTCTTCATCGACGCCAAGCCCGAGATCGCCAACGTATCGGTGGGCAGGGAATTCGTGAACTACTACGAACTGATCGTGACCGGAAGGAACTTCCACCAGAATTCGGTGCTGGTCGTGGACGGCAAGAGGCTGGCGACAGGGAAGCAGTTGGTGGGCGAGCGGGAGCAACTCGTGTACGGCGGGTGCAACCAGATGACCTACCTGAGGTTCCCCTACGACCCGACCCCGAAGGAGATCACCTTGCAGGTGGTGAACCAAAACGGCGAGGAGAGCAGCCTGTTCACCATCAGCGCCCCCTGACCGGTCAATCGACCGGCTCTTCCAGAACGATCAGATAGCCGTCGGGATCGAAGCACCACAGCTCGTAGGTCCCGTACGGCTTGCGCTCCAAGGGATAGAGGATCTCCAGATCCTCTTCCTGCAGTTCCTGGTAGATATCCTCGATCCCCTCCACCACGAGATGCAGCGTCATACCCACCCCGCGCGGGAACCCCTCCAGGCGCGCCTGCAGGATGGGATGCAGCTGCGCCACCGCCGCATCCTCCACGAAGATGATCTGAATCTCCTCCGTTTCCAGAAGCAGGTGTTCCGGCGCCCCCGGCGTCGTGACCGGGCGTTGCACCGGCAGGCCCAGTATCCCCGCGTAGAAGGCCTCGGTGGTGTCGAGGTCCGACACGCAGAGCTGGATGGCAAGAGCCGCCGTCACTCGCCGAACCAGGCGCTCGTGTACCTGCTGATCAGCACCATCGAGTTGGTGAAGATCAGGATGCCGACCACCACCATGAACGCCCCGGTGATGATCTCGAAGAGCCGTATGTGCCGCTTGAAGCGGCGGAAGAAGATCAGGAACTGGTGCAGAGCGAGCGCCGCGATGAAGAACGGGATGGCGAGCCCCATGGAGTAGGACAACAAGAGCCAGACGCCGCGCCCTTCCGTGGCCGCGACCGCCAGGATGGTGGCCAGGATCGGTCCGATGCAGGGGGTCCAGCCGGCGGCGAACACGACCCCCACCACGAAGCTCCCCAGGTAGCCGGCAGGCTTTCTGTGCAGGGTCAGCTTCTTCTCGCCCAGGAGCATGGTGATGTCGAACAGTCCCGAGACGTGGATGCCGAAGATGACGATGAGGATCCCGCCCACGCGCCGGATGGCGGTTTTGTGCTCGTGCAGGAAGTCCCCGACCAGGGTCGCCGACGCACCCAGCAGCACGAAGACGCAGGTGAAGC
Source organism: Geomonas anaerohicana (assembly GCF_016458305.1). Taxonomy (GTDB): domain Bacteria; phylum Desulfobacterota; class Desulfuromonadia; order Geobacterales; family Geobacteraceae; genus Geomonas; species Geomonas anaerohicana. The sequence goes on from NZ_JAEMHL010000012.1 coordinate 20,288, forward strand.
CGGCGATGAAGAGCAGGGAGTGGATGATGGTCTGCTGCCGGACCTTGTGGCTTGGGTGCTCGGCGTTCAAGTCGGCGAAGGAAAGCCCGGTGATGTAGGTGATATAGGACGGGATAAGCGGCAGGACGCAGGGGGTGAGAAACGACAGCAGCCCCGCCACGAAAGCGCCGATCATGCTGATGTTGTTCGTTTCCATACCTTCCTCCTGGCCTTTAGCGGTTGTGCCCCCGCAAGTCGCGGGGGCGGGCTATGGTCGTTACTTGCCGTTCATCAGGTCCTGCAGTGCCTGGATCACCTCGGGGTGGCTCCAGTCCAGCCCGCCCACCACCTTCTTCCTGATCACGCCCTTGGGGTCGACCACGAAGGTCTCGGGGACGCCGGTGGTGCCGTAGCGCCTGGAGACCTGGCCGTCGGTGTCGAGCAGGGCGGGGAGCGTCACGCCGCCGCGCTTGAAGAAGTCTTCGACGGCCCCCTTGCCCCCTTCGTCGATGGAGATGGCGAGCATCTGGAAGTTCTTACCCTGCATGGCCTGGTTCAGCTTGACCATGGACGGGATCTCCTCACGACAGGGAGGGCACCAGGTGGCCCAGAAGTTGACCAGCACCAGCTTGCCCTTCAAGGTGGAGAGCTGCACCGGCTTGCCGGAGAGATCCTTCAAGGTGAAATCCGGGGCGGCGTTCCCCTCGACGGCAGGCAGTTCAGCCTGTTTCTTGGCGCACCCCGCGGCGGCCAGCGCGGCTAACAGCAGCACGGCGGCGATCAAGCGTTTCATCATTTCCTCCCCGGTTGAGTGATGTTGTACTTTTCCATCCGATAGATCAGCGTGTGGCGCGGGATGCGCAGAAAGCGCGCCGCGGCGGTCTGGTTCCAGTCGCAGCGGTTGAGTGCCTCCAGAACCACCTCCATCTCGAGCTGCTCCAGCGAGTACCCGCCGGCCGGCAGCCTGAGCACGCCGCCTTCGGGAGGAGGCGCCGCCGCGGATATCTTGGCGGGAAGCTCGTCCACCCCGATCTGGTCCCCCTCGCGCATGATGAGAAGCCGCTCCACCGTGTTCTCCAGCTCGCGCACGTTCCCCGGCCAGGCGTATTCCTTGAGCCTCGCCAGCGCCTCCTTGGTGAAGGTCACCCCTTCGGCACCGAACTTGGTGCAGAAGTAGCGGATCAATAGCGGCACGTCCTCGACCCTTTCCCGCAGCGGCGGGAGCTGGACCGGGATCACCGAAAGCCGGTAGTAGAGGTCCTCGCGGAACTTACCCTCGGCGATCCAGCGCTCGAGGTCGGCGTTGGTCGCCGCCACCACCCTGAGGTCGATCTTTTGCAGCGAGGTCCCCCCGACCGGCTCCACCACGCGCTCCTGCAGGACCCGCAACAGCTTGGGCTGCAGTTCCAGGGGAAGATCCCCCACCTCGTCCAGGAAGATGGTACCGCCGTCGGCCATCTGGAACTTCCCTTCCTTGTCCCGGATGGCGCCGGTGAAGGCACCCTTGACGTGACCGAACAGCTCGCTTTCCAGGAGGTCACGGGGGATGGCGGCGCAGTTGACCGCCACGAAGGGGGCGGCCCGGCGCGAGCTCCCGGAATGGATGGCGCGAGCCACCAGCTCCTTGCCGGTGCCGGATTCGCCGGTGATGAGGACGGTGGCCTCGGTGTCGGCCACCTTGCGCACCACGGAGAAGACGCCTTCCATGGCGCGGGAGGTCCCGACGATGCTCTTGAACTCGGTGCGGCCGGAGAGCTCCTCCTTGAGCAGGCGGTTCTCCTCGGAGAGCCCCTGCAGCTGGAGTCCCTTGAGCACGGTCACCTTCAACTCTTCCCTGTTGAAAGGTTTGGTGAGGTAATGGAAGGCGCCCAGTTTCATGGCCTCGACGGCGGTGTCGATGGCGCCGAAGGCGGTCAGGACGATGACCACGGTGGAGGGGGCGCGCTCCTTGATGGCGGAAAGCACCTCGAACCCGGTCATGCCCGGCATCTTGAGGTCGGTGATCACCAGCTGCGGCGACTTCTCCTCGAAGTACTGCAGCCCGGTCGAACCGTCAGCGGCGGTGTACACGTCGTACCCTTCCTGCTGCAGGTTGTACTCGAGCACGCGCCTGAGCGAGCTGTCATCGTCTATGATCAGTATCTTTGGGGGCATGGTTTCCCGGATGAGGATAAAAGGGGTCGTAAAGGAGACAGCTCAATTTTTAACCGATTTGCCCCCTCAGGGCAACCCTTTTTATAATGAACCTAAGCTCGCGCCAGCGCTCGCGCTGGGGCGGGGCAGCCGAAGCCACGAAGGATGCGGGGTGCGGGGACGACCGGTCAAGAAGCTGCGGCGGAAGTCACATGAGAAGTGGGATTCGATACAACGGGAACCGGTGCGGATGGGGCAAGGGGGATGCGAGGGAAAAAGAGGACGGCGACACCGCTCGAGCGAGCGGCACCAGGGTCAGCGCCCGGCTCTGTGCGGGCGGGGCAGCTACGCCACGGGACCGGGCAACGCTAGGGGCGGCGCCCCCGGGGTCTGCGTGGTCCACCGAAGTAGCTTTGGGTCAGTTCACGGGTGCCCACCGCCAGCGGCAGCAGGTCTTCGTGCCGTTTCAGCGTCTCCGGCAGCGAGGGTCCATCGGTGATGATGAAGTCGTCCTCGCCCAGACAGGTCTTGGCGAAGAAGCGCCCGGCGGCGCTGCAGAAGATGTTTATGCTAAAAACCTCTCCGTTCACTTCCAGTTCAGACGAGTGCAACAGCATCTCTTCGTCCACATCTCCCCCCCGGAACATAACATTGAATAAGAAGACAGGGATGAAACAGCAAGAACTGGACCAAGGAAAGGACTGGCGGGGCGAGCGGAGCTTCGCGCTGCGGAAAGGCGCAATCAGGCTTGAAGAAAACAAATGAGCGCCGAATAACTGGCGCTCATTAAGAGTAGGACAAAGCGACAAAACTCTGTCCTTTTCCGAAATTTTGACGTCTAAACCGCTAAATGACGGCGGGCGACGAAACTACTTGGAGCGGGTCACCACGTAGTCGGCCAACTCGGCGAGGGCGTCCCTCGCGGCCGAGGCGGGGAACTTCTCCAGGTGCTTTTTGCAGAGGGCGACGTGTTCGCCGGCGGAGGCGACGGTGTGCTCGATGCCCCCGTAGCGCTGCACCAGGGCCAGCACCTGGCCGAAGTCCTCGTCCGAGAGCAGGTCCTTCTCCACCACCGACGCGATGAAGTCGCGTTCCGCCTCGCTGCACAGCTTCAGGGTATGGATCAGCGGCAGGGTGATCTTCCCCTCCTCGAGGTCATGCCCGATGCTCTTGCCGAACTGCTCTTCGCTGGCGGTGTAGTCGAGGGTGTCGTCCATGAGCTGGAAGGCGATGCCGAGGTCCATGCCGTAGTCGGCGACCGCCTGCCGGAGCTCCGGTGCCGCGCCCCCGAGGATGGCGCCCACCTCGCAGGCCGCCGAGAGCAGGATGGCGGTCTTGCTGCGCACCACCTCGATGTAGCGCTCCACGGTGATTTCCAGATCGCTGGTGCAAACGAGCTGCAGCACCTCGCCTTCGGCGATCATGGTGGTGGCGTCAGCGAGGACTTTGAGGATGCCCAGGTCGCCGTCGGCCACCATGAGCGAGAAGGACTTGGAAAAGAGGAAGTCGCCGACGAGTACCGAGGCTTCGTTGCCCCAGAGGGTGTTGGCGGAGGCGAGGCCACGGCGCAGGTTGGCGTTGTCCACCACGTCGTCATGCAACAAGGTGGCGGTATGGATGAACTCGACCACGCTGGCCAGCGGCACGCTGCGGCTGCCGTGGTAACCGCACAGCTTGGCCGCCAGCAGCACCAGCGCGGGACGGATCCTCTTGCCGCCGCTGGAAAGCACGTACTCGCCCACCTTGCGAATCAGCGGGACATCCGACTGCAGATCCTTCTTGAACTGCAGTTCCACGTTTTTGAGATCTTCCCCGATCAGGGCAAGCGCTGCATCCATAATAAGGCCTCGGTTCTGCGACTCGCACTAGGGCAGTGTTACGCTTAGAAATTATTAACGGCACGAAATCGCGCCGTTTTTTGCACCAGCTGGAGCTGGGAATTTTAATGGGAAACGACGGAGCACTCTAGCAAATCCGTATTCATTATTCAAGGCATTTCGTCTACGCAGATGGGGGCGGCAGCGGGGGAAAGAGGGGGGACGGGGTGCTCGGAAGAGCGAGAAAAGGGCGGGGCCGCGCGGCCCCGCCCCCGGTATCAGGCGGCACACTGCTCCTGGGTTACCAGGCCGCAGAGCTTCAGTTCCTTTTCCAGCTTCGCCTTGGTCAGCCCCAAGGCACGGCACATTCTTTCGCGGTTGCAGTCGTAGCGCTCCATCGCCATGAGCAGCAACGCCTTTCGGAGCGAGACCGAGAGCTTGTCCATGACGTGCTCCTTGGAGGTCGCGGAGATCAGGGTGAAAAACGGTTGCAGGCTTTTTTCGAAAAGCTGTGCGCTCTCTTCCACGTGTATCTTGCGGTCCTTGTTCATATCCCTCACCCTCATCACGTTGGCTGCTATCTGGTCCATCTCCTCGTTCACCAGTTGCCAGACATCCGGATCGTAGGCCACGGTCAACACCACGGCTATCCGTTCAGCGCTGGGAGGCTGTTGCCGTTTGACCAGCACCACCTCCATCGCCCCGAACCCGTCCTTCGCCGTACAAGCCCCTCTATGATTGGTTACCATGCCCCACCTCCCAGTTGCGGTACGAACCAAGCGGCCAACGCGCCCCCTGTTCTTTTTGATGGCACCTTTTCCAATACAACTGCCGTACCAACTCCGCGCACCAGCCGCCACCCGCTGCAAGTCGCCGTTTTACCGCAGGTTTCCCACCAACCCGCCCGCGCCCGCGCCCTGTTGACGACGGCCGTTTTTGTTCACAAGTTGCACAGTGCGCGCCCGACTGTGCACATCACACCCAGGGAGGCTATTTTACTGCGCCGGCAGCGGGCCTGACCTAAAGACCAGGGCTTGTGCCGCCTCATACTTGAATAAAAACTAATCTATGGTATCATGCCCCGACGCACATGAGAACGAAGCGGGCAACGCCCTAATCAACGCAGGAGGCAACATGCAAAAGCTGCAGCTTTGGGAGCGCTACAAAAACCGGCTCTACCACCATGCCGAACTGGAGCTTAGCGTCGACACCAGCCGGATGAACTTTCCCGACTCCTACCTCGACCAGATGGAACCGCGTCTGCAGAAGGCCTTCGAGGAAATGGCCGAACTGGAAGCCGGAGCGATAGCGAACCCCGATGAGCAGCGCATGGTTGGGCACTACTGGCTGCGTGCGCCGGAACTGGCGCCGACGGCGGAGCTTGCCGAGCAGATCAAGGCGGCGCTCGCCTCGGTGAAGGCCTTCGCCTCGTCGGTCCACCAGGGCAACATTGCGGCACCCGACGGGCACCGCTTCGAGAACCTGCTGGTCGTGGGCATCGGCGGCTCAGCTTTGGGACCGCAATTCGTCGCGGACAGCCTGGGGAGCGCGCAGGACCGCATGAAAGTCTTCTTCTTCGACAACACCGACCCCGACGGCATGGACAAGGTGCTCGCCGAAATCGGCTCCGGGCTCAAGCGGACACTGACCGTCGTCATCTCCAAAAGCGGCGGCACCAAGGAAACCCGCAACGGGATGCTAGAGGCCCGTCAGGCCTTCGAAAAAGCGGGGCTCCACTTCGCCGCCCACGCGGTCGCCGTGACCGGCAGCGACAGCGAACTGGACCGCACCGCCTCGCAGGAGGGGTGGCTGGGAACCCTCCCCATGTGGGACTGGGTCGGCGGTCGCACCTCGGTCACCTCCGCGGTGGGCCTGCTCCCGGCAGCACTCCAGGGGATCGACGTCGACCGGCTGCTGGCCGGCGCCAGGATCTGCGACCAGGCGACCCGCAGCCGCAGCACCCGGGACAACCCCGCGGCGCTGCTAGCCCTGTCCTGGTTTCACGCCACCGCCGGCAAGGGTGAGCGCGACATGGTGCTGCTCCCCTACAAGGACCGCCTGCTCCTCTTTTCCCGCTACCTGCAGCAGCTCATCATGGAGTCGTTGGGCAAAGAACTGGACCGGGACGGCAAGAAGGTGCTGCAGGGGATCACGGTCTACGGCAACAAGGGGTCCACGGACCAGCACGCCTACGTGCAGCAGCTGCGCGAAGGGGTTCCCAACTTCTTCGTCACCTTCATCGAAGTACTTAAGGACCGCGAGGGGGCATCCATGCTGGTCGAGCCGGGAGCTACCTCCGGGGATTACCTTTCCGGCTTTTTCCAGGGCACCAGGTCAGCCCTCTATGAAAAGGATCGCGAATCGGTTACTATCACCATCCGCGAAATCTCGCCCGCCAGCATCGGCGCGCTGATTGCCCTCTACGAGCGGGCGGTCGGGCTCTACGCCTCGCTCATCAACGTGAACGCGTACCACCAGCCGGGGGTCGAGGCGGGCAAGAAGGCGGCCGGGACGGTGCTCAAGCTGCAGGGGGAAATCCTGGAGATGCTGCGCCGCCAGTCGGAGCGCGACTTCACCTGCGCGGACATGGCCATGACCCTGGCGCGTCCCGAAGAGGTGGAAACCGTCTTCATGATCCTGCGGCACCTGGCCGCCAACCCCGTTCACGGGGTGAGCGCCACCACCGAAGAAAAAGTCTGGGAGAACAGGTTCCGCGCCGCCAGGTAAAATCACCATCCTTAACGCAAAGGCGCAAGGACGCAAAGGCGCATAGCACAAACCTGATTGGCGCTATCTTTTGCTCCACCCCGTCCCCCAGGGCCAGGTTCTTCTGTAATTCCGCGGCTGCGTCCCCTCAAAAAGACGAGACGAAGCAATAACGTTCCCCCCTTGTGAAAGGGGGGACAGGGGGGATTTGCCTCTCCCCAAACAAAGCAAATCCCCCTAAATCCCCCTTCGCAAAGGGGGACTTATAAGCACGCACCTTCAAACACCGGATACAGAGGAGCAGATGAAGACAGTAGATCTGAGAAGCGACACCGTTACACGCCCTTCCGAGGCCATGCGCCGCGTGATGTCAGCCGCCGATGTGGGGGACGACGTTTACGGCGAGGACCCCACCGTTAACAGGCTGGAAGCAATGGCAGCCGAACTGCTGGGCAAGGAGAAGGCGATCTTCGTCCCCAGCGGCACCATGAGCAACCTGACCGCGCTCCTTTCCCACTGCGGGCGCGGCGACGAGTACATCGCCGGGCAGGACGCACACATCTATCGCTGGGAAGGAGGCGGCGGCGCCATCTTCGGCGGCATCCAGCCCCAGCCCCTGGACTTCGACGAAGACGGCACGCTGAACCTGGACCAGGTGCGCCGCGCCGTCAAGCCGGCGGACCACCACCACGCGGTGACCAGGCTGCTCTGCCTGGAGAACACACAGGGGGGACGGGTGCTCCCCCTCCCCTACCTCGCTGAAGCGGCGGGCGTGGCTAAAGAGTTGGGCCTCGCCCTGCACCTTGACGGCGCGCGCGTCTTCAACGCCGCCGTGTACCTCCGGGTGCCGGTGCGGGAGATCGCGCAGCACTTCGACTCGGTGTCGGTCTGCCTCTCCAAGGGACTGGGGGCGCCGGTCGGTTCGGTATTGTGCGGCAGCGCCGACCTGATCAACCGCGCGCACCGCTGGCGCAAGGTCGCCGGCGGCGGCATGAGGCAGTCGGGCCTGTTGGCCGCCGCATGCATCTATGCCCTGCAGCACAACGTGGAGCGGCTTGCCGAGGACCATGAGAACGCGGAACTCCTCTCCACCGGCCTCGGCCACATCGATGAACTCCTGGTGAGCCGGGCCCGCACCAATATCCTCTTCGTCACCCCGCCGGCCGGAACCGCACCTGCCCTGCGTGAGGCCTTGGCAGCAGAAGGGATCCTGATCGGGGGAGGCGATGTGATCCGTCTCGTTACCCATCTTGACGTGGACGGCGCCGGCGTCGAGCGCACCGTCGCCGCCTTCAAACGCTTCTTCGCGAACCGGGGCAAGTGACATGGCCGAGATAACGTGGAACGATTTCGAGCAGGTGGAGCTCAGGGTGGGGACCGTGCTGGAGGTGGAGGAGTTTCCGGAGGCGAGAAAGCCCGCCTACAAGCTGGTGGTGGATTTCGGGGAGGCCGGCGTGAGAAGGTCCAGCGCGCAGATCACCAAGCACTACACGCGTGAAGAACTGGTGGGAAGACAGGTGATCGGGGTGTGCAACTTCCCGAAGAAGCAGATCGGGCGCTTCTTCTCCGAGGTGCTCATCACCGGGTTCGCCGACGAGAACGGCGACATCGTCCTGGCCGCCCCCGAGCGCAAGGTCCCCAATGGCAGCAGGCTCTGTTGACCCCTCCGCATCCCCATACAAGTAGCAACGTCCCCTCCCCCGGAGGGGGAGGGCTAGGGAGGGGGAAGAGGCGGCTCATTGAAAGGATCCCCCCTCCCAACCTCCCCCCTCCAGGGGGAGGAGAGTTGACCGCCGGCACCAACGTCAGGTGGATTTAACCTTTAATGCGCAAAGCCTCCGCGTAGACCGCGCTCTTGTGGAGACCGGTTTCCTGAGTCACCCGCTTCACCGCATCCTTCAGCGACATCTCCCCCGATCCCAGGTATTTCTGCAGTAGCTCTTCCATTCCCGGGCCGTCGTCGGCCTCCGCTTTCTGCGCGGGGCTGACCAGTATGGCCACCTCGCCCCGCACCTCCCGTCCGCGCACCTCTTCAACCAGCACCGACAGGCTGCCGCGCAGAAACTCCTCGTACATCTTGGTCAGTTCCCGCGCCACCACCACCTCGCGGTCCCCGAGCGTCTCCAGCATATCCTCCAGCGTCGCCAAGAGCCGCTTGGGGGATTCGTAGAAGATCAGCACCGCCCGCTCGTTAGCAAGCGTCTGCAGCCGCTCCCGCCTCTTCCCCTGCTTGTTGGGGAGAAAGCCTGCGAAGCTGAAGTAGTCAGTGGGGAGTCCGGAGGCCGAGAGCGCGGTGACTGCCGCGCAGGCGCCGGGGATGGGGACCACGGCGATGCCGTCGGCCACCGCGTCGCGCACCAGTTGGTAGCCGGGGTCGGAGATGCAGGGGGTGCCCGCGTCGGTGATGAGGGCGACGCTCTGCCCTTCACGCAGGCGGTCCAGGATCTGGTCCCCCTTCAGTTCCTTGTTGTGGTCGAAGTAGGAGGTAAGCGGCTTGGAGATGCCGAAGTGGGTGAGGAGCTTGCGCGAGTGGCGCGTGTCCTCGGCGGCGACCAGGTCCACCTCCTTGAGGATGCGCAGGGCGCGCAACGTGATGTCCTCGAGGTTCCCGATCGGGGTGGCGACTATGTAGAGAGTTCCGGACATAACGACAAAACACGTTCAACGTTCAACGTTCAATGTTAAAACCAAGAATGGCTTTAAACGTCGAACGTTGAACGTTGAACGGGTTCTTATTTCCCCCAATCCCGCGCGTAGCGGAAGTCGCGGTCAATGGTGCGGTTGGAGACCTTGGCGATAATGGGAAGGCGGCGCTTGAAGTGACTTCCCTGCACCTTGCGATGCACGTTGTCGATGAAGGCGGAGTCGAAACCGGCGGAGATCAACTCCTCGCGGCTCATGCGCTGGTCCACCATGCGGTACAACAGTTCATCGGCCTCGCGGTAGGTGAAGCCAAGCTCCTGCTCATCGGTCTGCCCGGCCCAGAGATCGGCGGACGGCTTCTTCTCGATCACCTCGCTCGGCACCCCCATTGCTTCGGAGAGGGCCCAGACCTGGCTCTTGTAGATATCGCCGATGGGGTTCAAGGCACTCGCCATGTCGCCGTGCAGCGTGCCGTAACCCAGAAGGAGCTCGGTCTTGTTGCTGGTACCGAGCACCAAACCGCCGACGGCCGCGGAGTGGTCATAGAGGATGGTCATGCGCTCACGGGCCATCTTGTTGCCGCGCCGCATGTTGTCGGCATCCGGGGTCATCGTGAAATAAGCGTCGATCATCGGGGTGATCTCGATGACCTTGAAGTTGATCCCCAGGCTCTCGGCGACCAGCCTCGCGTGGGCCTCGCTCTCCGGATTGCTGGTGCGGTACGGCATGCAGTACGCGTGTACGTTCTCCGGCCCGAGCGCCTCGGCCGCGATGTAGGCGACCAGCGCGGAGTCGATGCCGCCGGAGAGGCCGAGCACACCTTTGCGCACCCCGACCTTGTAAACCTCGTCGCGCACGAACCCAACCAGGATCTGGCGCAACAGCTTCGTATTAACAGTCAACCCGCCCATTAGCAGTCTTTCTCCCTGTCGATGCGTTTCAACTCTTTCACGGTGATGGCCAGGTTCTCGTCCCGCATCATCGGGGAGAAGATCCGCTCGCGCCGGAGCGCACCGCCATCCACCTTGGCCAGCACGAAGTCCTCCTCGAGGATGACGCCGCGGTCGGTCATCTCGCCGGAAGGTGAGATCGCCTCGGAACCGCCCCAGAAGTTGATGCCGTCCTCGTAGCCGACGCGGTTGCAGTAGAAGACCCGGCAGTTGAGGAACATGGCGGTAGTGGTGGTGAGCTTCTGCCATGCCGCGGCAGAACCGAGCCCCTCGGATTCCGTGATGCCACGGCCGGGGCTGGAGGAGAGGCAGATGAGGGTCATGGCGCCGTCCATGGCCAGGATGTAAGGCGCGGAGAGGTGCCACATGTCTTCGCAGATGAGCATGCCGATGCGGCCGAAGCGGGTATCGAAGGCGCGGAAGCGCTCGCCGCGGGCCATGTAGCGCTGCTCGTCAAAAAGACCGTAGGTGGGGAGATAGACCTTGCGGTGCACGTGGCGGATCTCGCCGCCCTCGAGGTAGACCGCAGAGTTGAAGAAACGGAAGTCGGCCGAAACCTCGACAAAGCCGATGGCGATGGAGATCCGCTCGGAAAGTTTCTTCAGTCTCTCTATCTGGGGGGAGTCCAGGCGCAGTGCAACTTCGGGCACCAGGTCCTTCAGGAAGTAACCGGTCAGGGCCAACTCGGGGAAAACGACCAGGTCGGCGCCGGCTGCGATACCCTTCTCGATGGCGGCCTCGGCCAGCGCCATGTTGTCGTCCAGGCAGCCCAGCTTAGGCTTTATCTGGGCCAGGGCAACGGTAAAATCCATGAGCTTCTCCGCAATTTTTTTCTCATTACTAGCACAGCGAAAGAGCCTTTGTAAACCTCAATGCTCTGGAAAAGGCAACGGGGCTTTCCTCCTCCCCCCCGGAGGGGGGAGGCCGGGAGGGGGGCTTGCGGCTGATTCCCCCTCCCCTGCCCTCCCCCTCCGGGGGAGGGAACAAAAGCTTGCCGCTAGAGGAGTATGACCAGTGCCACCCCGCCGGCGATGACCGAGAGGTTGCAGACCGCGGAGACGCCGTGCAGCTTGGAGAACTGGCGGCGCATGGGATCTTCCTTGGGCGTGGTCTCGAAGGACGGGATCTGTTTCTTGATCTCGGCCGCCTTGGGCTCGATGTAGAAGGCCTGGATGGAGGAGAGCGTCAGCATGACCGCGATGATGACCGCAGCCGGGACCGTCCCCTTGCCGCCCATGACCACGCGGCAGACGATGGCGACGAGGCCGCAGGCGACGCCCCAGCGGAAGTAGCCGGGGAAGAAGAGCCCGACGATGCGGGCGGCGACGTCACGGCTCTCGGAGCGGAACAGGATGGGGGTGAGCACGAAGGTGAAAAGGGCGGCGCCTCCCAGCCAGAGGGAGATGGCCAGACGGTAGATTGCTGCGACAACCTGCATTACGTTTTCCTCCTTGGATCGTTCATCAGTTCATTGCATGACAAGCCATGCTGGACCACAGAAAAGGAGCTCTCCTCTCCAACGCCCCTCCCCCCGGAGGGGGGAGGCTGGGTGGGGGGAAGCCTGAATGAGCCGCTGTGCGCCCCCTCCCTACCCCTCCCCCTCCGGGGGAGGGAACGAGATTCCGTCGGTCCTTCTCACCTAGTAGGCGAGGTCGAAGGCGTTGCGGATGTGCTCGATGTCCGGCAGGTCGTGGTCGTGCAGCATGATGGCGACCACGTCGAAACGTGCCTCGGCATCATACAACTTCTTCCGGGACAGCCAGACCAGCGCGGCCTTGGAGATCTGGCGCTGCTTGAACGGCGTCACCGCGAGTTGCGGCGGTCCATAGTTGTCGTTCTTGCGGCACTTCACCTCGACAAAGACGATGGTGCGCCCGTCCCTGGCAACGATATCGATCTCCCCGCAGGTACAGCGAAAGTTGCATTCGACTATCTTGAAGCCCTGCCCTTTGAGGTAGGTCGCCGCGATGGATTCGCCGGTCCCGCCGACAGAGCCGTTGCTGTTGCTGACTGGCATAGCCGCCCCCGCAGAGATTGTGCCGTCCGGTGAACAAGACAACAGTGTAACAGCAACTCCAGTGAGCGGATAGCTGAGAATGGGAAAATAGTGGTGCTAGAAGGAGAAAAGACCGCTGGATGCGTCGGAGGCTGCACCCGGCTCGGCGGGACAGTGTTCCTTGACGCCGCTGAAGCTTCTGCGATGGATCGGGCAGGGACCGAGCTCGGCGATGGCGGCCAGGTGGGTGGCCGCGCCGTACCCCTTGTGGCTGGCGAAACCGTAGCCGGGGAACCGGGCGTCGTACTCCACCATCATCCGGTCGCGGGTGACCTTGGCGATGATGGACGCGGCAGCGATGGAAAGGCTCAGGGAATCCCCCTTCTTCACCGTGCGCTGCGGGATGTTCATGGGAACGCTGGAGATGCCGTCGATGAGGAGGAAATCGGGGGTGATGCTCAGGCCGCGCACCGCCTCGCTCATCGCGGTCAGGGTGGCCTGGAGGATGTTGATGCGGTCGATGAGGGCGTGATCGCCGATGCCGACGCCGACCGCTAAGGCCTCGCGGTAGATGACGTCGAAGAGTTCTTCCCGTTTCTCCTCGGTGAGCTGCTTGGAGTCGTTCACCCCGGGGAGGAGCATCCCCGTGGGGAGGATGACCGCCGCGGCCACCACCGGTCCCGCCAAGGGCCCGCGCCCGGCCTCGTCCACGCCGGCGATGCGCGCGTAACCGCGCCGCAGCGCCTGCCCTTCCAGGGCAAGCAAGTCGATGGGGGAATCAGGTGTGTCGAAGAGACCTGTCATAGCAATCCGTGGTGGGGACTGGCTCCGTCAGGTGCCTGTCCCCTTATTACTTAAGAACCTGGCTGAGTTGAAAGGAACGTTCCGCCGAAGTGATGCACGTGCCCCAGAGTTCCCCCCTTTGCGAAGGGGGGGCGGGGGGGATTTGCCTTGCTACCACAAACAAATCCCCCTAAATCCCCCTTCGGGGACTTTTGAGAGGGACAGGCACCTGACGGAGCCAGTCCCTTCTGCCGCACAGCAATAATAAAAAAAGCCCCGGTCGCCGGACCGGGGCTTTTACGGAATCTCGTGCCCTTACTGAGCGGCGACGTACTTCCTTTCTTTGATCCTGGAAGCCTTGCCGCGCAGCTTGCGCAGGTAGTACAGCTTCGCACGACGAACCTGGCCGCGGGTCACTACTTCGATCGCCTCGATGGACGGCGAGTGCAGCGGGAACACCCTCTCAACGCCAACGCCGTTGGAGATCTTCCTCACGGTGAAGGACTCACGGATACCGCCGTTCTGACGGCCGAGGCAAACGCCCTGGAAAGCCTGGATACGGCTCTTGTCGCCCTCGACGATCTTTACCTGCACCTTGATGGTGTCGCCCGGAACGAAAACCGGGATGTTCTTCTTCATCTGTGCCATTTCAATTGCGTCAATCTTGTTCATTTGGTACTTCCTCCCTTATCTGGAACCTCTAGTCATAAGACTTAATACTGACAGTGAACCTGCGTTACTCGACTACTAACCTATGCGTCCGGCGCCTAGCGCCCGAAAAGCCTGTCCAGCATGATCGATGCCGCGGAACGTACCGAGAGGTGGTTGTACTCACCCGCCCCCTTGATCGGCTCCAGCACCAGATCGCTCTTGTTGAACACCTGCTCGATGAGCCCCCAGCCGGTTCCCAGCAGCAGCAAGTAAGGCTGCTCGGGGTCGGCGTCGATGAGCCCCTTCAGTTCGGCGAAGCTCACGCTGTTGGGCCTGCCGGAGGCGCCGGTGACGACGACCTTGGGCCTGCGCCCGGTGCGGCTCTCGATGTCGGCGATGGTCGACTCCAGCGACTCTTCGCACTGCAGCGTTTCCAGCGCCATCTTCCGCTTGGGGTTGTAGGTGGAACCCCAACCGGTGAGCCAGTGCTCCCGCACCTTCCCAACGAGCTTTATCTGCTCCTCAACCGGGGTCACGATGTAGTAGCGGGCCAGACCGAAGGTCCGGGTCAACCGCGCCATGTCGTGGATGTCCAGGTTGGTTACCGAGGTCGCCACCACGTCCTTGTGCTTGTCGTACACCGGGAAGTGGATCAGCGCCATGCTGAAATTCGCCGCCGAGGTCATGCCGTCCCCTTGGTCAGGTGGGGATCCAGCCCCAGCTCCTTCAGAAGTTTCTTGTCCTGTTTGCTCCACTCGATCCCGTCGAGGAGTTCGGGACGTGAGGCGAGCGTTCTCCTGATCTGTTCCTTCCTGCGCCACTTGGCGATCTCGGCATGGTTGCCGGAAAGGAGGATGTCGGGAACCTTCTCGCCCCTGAATTCGGGGGGCCTGGTGTACTGCGGGTACTCCAAAAGCCCGTCTGCAAATGAATCGTACTGGGCCGACTCTTCGTGCCCCAGTACCGCCGGCACCAGCCGGGACACCGCGTCGACGATCACCATGGCGGCGATCTCTCCGCCGGTCAGGACGAAATCGCCCAGGGAGATCTCGTCATCCACGAACAGGGTCCGTACCCGCTCGTCGACCCCTTCATAGCGGCCGCAGATGATGATGAGCCCTTCCTCGCGGGAAAGCTCCTGCGCCACCTGGTGCGTGAAGGGCCGCCCCCCCGGTGTGGTGAGGATCACCTTCGAGCCGGGCCGCTTTTCCTTGACCGCCTCGATGGCGCCCGCGAGCGGCTCGACCTTCATCACCATCCCGGCGCCCCCGCCGTAAGGCGAGTCGTCGGCCGTGGCATGTTTGTCAAAGGCCCAGTCGCGGATGTTGTGCAGACCGATCTCGATGAGCCCCTTGTCGCTCGCGCGCTTCAGGATGCTCTCGGTCATCGGTCCCTCGAACATGGCCGGGAACAGGGTCAGGATGTCGAACTTCATAGATCGAGCAGCCCCTCGGGAAGAGAGACCGTCATGCGACCTGCCGCCAGGTCAACAGACAATACGACGTCCTCGAGCGCGGGGATGAGTACCTCGCGCCCGTGGTGTTTGACCACGTAGACGTCGTTGCTGCCGGTTTCAATGATATCGACCAGCTCACCCAGCTCTTCCCCGTCCGACGTTACCACCTGGAGCCCCAGGAGGTCGGACCAGTAGAACTCGTCGTCAGGGAGTTCCGGGAGCGCCACCCGGTCGGCGTAGATCTCGCTGCCGACCAGGTGCAGCACCTGGTTGATGTTGTCAAACGGCTTCAGGGTCAGGATGATCCTTTTGCCGTTGGGCTTGGCGGAAACCACGGAGAACTCTTCCATGGCCCCTTTCGGAGACTTGATGAAAACGCACGTTAACTGCGAGATACTCGAAGCATCCCCCGCAAAGGGAATGACCCGCAACTGTCCCCTGATCCCGTGTGTACCCTGGATCTTGCCAATCAATAACTTTTTACTACCAGACATCTATCACTCTACGATTTTAAGGATGGCTTTCTTGTTATCCTTTGTTGAGACAGCGTTGAGCAAAGTACGGATCGCTTTTGCCGTGCGACCCTCCTTGCCGATGATACGCCCCATGTCCTCTTTTGCGACGGTCAGCTTGATTACGTTGGTCTCTTCTTCCAACTCCTCGGTTGCTTTCACCTGGGTAGGATCGTCTACGAGTGCCCTGGCGATGGTCTCAACAAGCTCTTTCATGTCGCTATCCTCTGTAGTGTGGGATGCCGGCTGGCCGGTACTAAGAGATATTAAGCGGCAGGGGCGACGAACTTCTCCCAGATGCCGGTCTTCTTCAGGATCTGCTTGACGGTGTCGGTCGGCTGAGCGCCCTTGCCGAGCCACTCCAGAGTCTTCCCTTCTTCCAGGTTGTAAACCGCCGGGTTTTTGTTCGGGTCGTAGGTACCGACGTTCTCGATGAAGCGCCCGTCCCTGCGGCTACGGCAGTCAGCAACCACTACCTGGTAAAAGGGTTTCTTCTTAGCGCCCGCACGTGCAAGTCTGATCTTTATTGCCATTTCTTCCTCCTGGTGTTCTCGGATCCTTGAGATCCGCCATTGCGTGTATTGTGTTTACGGTTTTGGTAACTGTATCTGAGTTGATGCAATAGTCAAAGGCAACCGGCTTAAAAGGGGAGCATCCCTTTACCCATGCCTTTCATCCCTTTCATAAGACCCTTCGGTCCCATCTTCTGCAACTGCTTGACCACCTTCTGAGCTTCGGTGAAACGCTTTAAGAGCTGGTTCACTTCCTGGACGCTGGTGCCGCTACCCTTGGCGATCCTCAAACGGCGGCTGCCGTTGATGATGGTGTGGTTGGCGCGCTCCTTGGGAGTCATCGAGTCGATGATCGCCTCGATCCTTTTCAGCTCCTTCTCGGAAGGCTGGGCGCCCTGCATCTGCTTCATCGCCTTACCCATCCCCGGGATCAGGTTCATGATCGATTCGAGCGAGCCCATCTTCTTGATCTGCTGCAGCTGGTTGCGGAAGTCCTCGAGATCGAACTGCCCGCTCTTCTTCATCTTCTGCTGCAGACGCTCGGCTTCCTTCTCGTCGAAGGTGGCCTGCGCCTTCTCGATCAGGGTGAGCACGTCGCCCATGCCGAGGATGCGGGAGACCAGGCGGTCGGCGTGGAACACGTCCAGCGCGTCCAGCTTTTCACCCAAGCCTACAAACTTAACAGGTTTTCCGGTGACCGCCTTGATGGAAAGCGCCGCGCCACCCTTGGCGTCGCCGTCGAGCTTGGTCAGGATGACGCCGGTGATGCCGAGGCGGTCGTTGAAGCCCTGGGCCACGTTGACCGCTTCCTGGCCGGTCATGGCGTCGGCCACGAACAGGATCTCGCGCGGAGCCAGCTCGTCGCGGATACCTTCCAGCTCCTCCATCAGGTAATCGTCGATCTGGTGGCGGCCGGCTGTATCGAAGATGACGACGTCGAAACCGTTCAGGGTCGCGTAGCGGTGTGCATCGCGGCAGATGTCCAGCGGCTTCTGGGTGGCCTCCGAGCCGAACACCTCGATGTCGAGCTGGCGGCCGAGCACCTTCAACTGCTCGATAGCGGCCGGGCGGTACACGTCGGCCGGGACCAGGAGCGGCTTCTTCCTTTGCGCCTTGAGGTACTTGGCCAACTTGCCGCACGAAGTCGTCTTACCGGCACCCTGCAGGCCGACCAGCATGATCGCCACCGGCGGCTTGGCCGCCAGGTCCAGCGAGTTATCCTCGCTGCCGCCCATGAGGAGCACCAGCTCGTCGTGGACGATCTTGATCACCTGCTGCCCGGGGGCAAGGCTCTGCAACACCTCGGTGCCGATGGCACGGGTGCGTACCTTTTCGACAAAATCCTTGACGACCTTGAAATTAACGTCGGCTTCCAGCAGCGCAAGACGCACCTCGCGCAGCGCATCCTTGACGTTATCCTCGGTCATTACCCCCTGGCCGCGGAGCTTCTTGAAGACCAGGTCGAGTTTATCGGAAAGAGTGGCGAACATCAGTAAACCTATAAGTCTGCGAAATATCGCGTTTATTTTCTCAGAAAAAACACGCGGGCCGGCAAAAGCGCACAGGTATCCCGCGGCAAGAGAGTCACTTTAGTGGATAATGTCGCAAATTGTCAAGCGAAATTATCGGTAACAACGTCAGTTACAGCCGCACCAGCATGGCTTCCCAAGTTACCCTCTCCCTCCGGGAGTGGGGCGAGGGGAGGGACACGCTACAACCGTACCACCGAGCGTGCGGTGAGCATGGTTTCGGCGATGGTGAACATGTTGGTCACCCCTCCCGCCGCCAGGGTCTCCTTCTTCTTGAAGAAGTCGAGGCAGATGCCGCAGGAGAGCACCTCGACGCCGCGGTTGCCCAACTCGTTCAGGGTCTCCACCACCTCGGACCCCTCGGCGGCAAGGAGGACGCCGGTATTGACGAAGAAGATCCGGTCCGGCAGCTCGCTCATGTCGAGAAGCGTCATGATGAAGTTTTTCATCAGAAGGCGCCCCAACTCCTCCGGGCCGTCTCCCATCCGGTCGGAACCGATCAGCATCACGGTCGGACCGGCGGCAGCGGCAGGGGCGGGTGCCGACTCGCGCGCGGCGGTGGCACCCGGGCCGGTGATGGTGAAGGCGAAGCCGTCTTCGAGCTGTTCCTCGTGCACCTGGTAGCCGCGCCCCTGCGCGAAGCGCTTCACGTTCTCGCGCGGTGCGCCGTCATCGAGCAGCACGTGCAGTTCCCCCTGCGCCGACTCAAGCGCCCGTTTCACCTGCACCACCGGCAGCGGGCAGGCCATCCCCCTCACGTCAAGCTTGTTCATGGTCGTCTCCTATCTTTACGAAGCTGTCTCCGTTTTTTCTGTACAGGTCGCCCGGCAAAAGTCCCGCCGCGGCAAGCGCCCCCTCCACCTCGCCCCTGATGTCCTCCGCGTACCTGATAGCCAGGCCGCAGTCGGCGGCGAGCGCGCGCGGCGCCGGGATGAGTTGTATTTTGAGCTGCTTATCCTTCAAGAGCCGTTCCGCCTCCATCACGCGGTGGATGGAATTGAAGATGGCCACGAAATCTCCGTCTTTTATCACAGCAACTCCTTATCCTGGTTGAAAAGCAAAGCCATAGAAGCACATTGACAAAGAGAGGTCAAACCCATACTATTACCGACCCGAGAGGTAAACATGGAAACAGTGCTTTACGCAGCGGCACTCGTAGTTGTGGCCACGTTGATCAACATCCCGCTGGGGTACCAGAGACAGTCCTACCCGAAGTTCTCCTTCGGCTGGTATTTCTACGTCCACATCTCCATCCCCGCCATCATCTACTTCAGGATCAAGACCGGGCTGGGCTGGGGATTCATTCCCTTCAGCATATCCAGCGCCGTATTGGGCCAGATCATCGGCGGCAGGATGTACCGCAAGAGACACCCGATTGACGAAGAATAAGCGTCCCAAGATGAAAAGGCCGGCGCCGGTCACCGACCTTCTCACCGCCCTTTTGCGCGGCACCCCGGCCGAGCTGAGGCTCAAGGAGGGGCGCATCTGGGAAGTCTGGGACGAAGCCGTCGGCGACAAGATCGCGGCGCATGCCCAGCCTGCCACCTTCCGCGAAGGCACCCTCACCCTCCACGTCGACAGTCCTCCCTGGCTGCAGCAACTCACCTACCTGAAGAAAGAGTTGATCACCAAGGTGAACGAAGCCCTCGACCAGGAACTCGTCAAAGAGATCCAGCTCAAGAGCGGCAAAGTCAGAAAACCCGCCGCCACCGTCATCAAGAAACCCGCCCGGCGCGAACTGAGTGCGGAGGAGCAAGCTTGGGCCAAGGAGCAGGCCGAGTCCGCCGCCGACCCCGAACTGCGCGCCATCTTCGAGAGCCTGATCCGCAGGGACCGGGAACACAGGGGCTAGGGACTAGGGGCTGGGGACTAGCAAAACCTGTCATCCTAACCTACGCCTTTGCCTGCAGTGAACGTTGCAGTGAACGCAGCATTCTTCCCAGTTCATCGCACTGTCGCAGGAGATTCCCGATCATGAGCTGCGTTTCCAGTTCGGCCAGCGAGCCCAAGCTAATCGTAAGAAAATGCAGAAATTCCTTCCTGGAGCCGCGGGCATGCCCTTCTGCTATATTCGAGGGGACAGAGACTGCAGCCCTCTGTATCTGGCTGGTTAAACCAAAGATTTCAGTCTTCGGAAACGACCCTGTCAATGCATAAACTTGCCCAACCAGTTCCACCCCAACCTGCCACACTTTCAAGTCACGGTAGCTGCGAACATCCATGGTCCGCCTCCTGGTTTTGCCTTTACTAGCCCCTAGCCCCTAGCCCCTGCCTCTATAGATTCTTTTTTTCTCCTCAGAGTAACCACCGGCCTCGCCTCTGACCATCAGCGGCGGTTCCACCTTCAGCTCTCCCGTTCTCCCTTTCGCCAACTCGATCATGAACATCCTGGCATCCATCGAGCTGTTGCCGTGCACCATGCGCAATCGCAGGGGCGCGAGCTTTTGCTGGGCGGCCTGCGCCATCAACTCCGCCAGACGGCAGGTATGGTAGATGAGGCAGATGCGACCGGAAGGTTTCACCAGGTACTTCGCCGCCGCCAGAAAATCGGCCAACGTCGCGCTCGTTTCATGGCGGGCCTCGTCGCGCCCGGCGCGGGGGCTGATCTTTCCCGTCCCCGGTCGGCGGTAGGGAGGATTGGAGACCACGAGGTCAAAGCTGTCCACGGGAAAATGCGTCTTCAGTGACAGGACGTCATCCTCGACGATGCGTACCCGGTCCGTGAGGCTGTTCAGCGCGACGTTGCGGTTAGCGATGTCCGCCATCACCTGTTGGAACTCGATCGCGGTCACCGAGGAATTTTGAGCCAGGCGTGCCAGGAGCAGTGCGATCACCCCGCACCCGGTCCCGAGGTCCGCGCATGACTCGCCGTCGCGGACCTTTGAGAAGTCCGCCAAAAGCAGCGGGTCCACCGAGAACCGGTACCCATGCCGCGGCTGAATGATGCGCAAGTCATACCCGGACAACTCATCCAGGGTTTCAAGTTCAGTTGTTACGACCATAAAAACCCAAGCACAAACATCAAAACCAATTTTCTAACGCAAAGCCGCAAAGACGCAAAGAAACACCTGTAAATCTAAGAGCTTTAGGTTTACCCAGAAATTCTTAGTGTCTTTGCGTCTTTGCATTAATAAATGGTTTTGTTTTTTTCAAAAGCTTGAAGGTCAAAGCCTTTGTTTTTCCCAAAAGAAGTTCTTAGCGCCTTTGCGTCTTTGCGTTAATAAATGTTTTTATGTCTTGTTTGTAGTCACAGACCATTTACTACCCTATGAATCCCATCCTTGACAAGCTTTTCACCAAAGTTGATGACCATCCCCAACTTCAGGTTCAGCATGCGCAGGTAAGTGAGGGTCTGTGATTCAAAGATGGAGTTGTACTGGCTGACGGCCTTCACTTCGACCACCACCAACTCTCCCACCAAAAGATCCAGCCTGAGCGGGACTGCCAATTCGTGACCTTTGTAAGTAACCGGCACCTCTAACTGCCGCCCCACTGGGAACCCACGTTGTTTCAACTCCCAGGCGAGGGCCTCCTCGTACACACATTCGAGAAGGCCAGGTCCACCCAGGTTTCGGTGAACCTCTACAGCACAAGCGAGGATATGGTTGCTCAACTCATTTTCCGTCATCTCGCACCTCCAGGGCATGAAGCGCAAAAGAGGAGCATATCGGGAAAAACAAGTTAATCAAAATTCATGCACGCGAAACCGGGCAACGCAAAGAAGCCCCTAGCCATGAGGAAAGTTTTTGGTTTTCCCCCAAAAAAGGTTTTCCTAGCGCCTTTGCGTCTTTGCGTTAAAAATAAAGGTTCTGCCTTTAAGCTTTTAGCTCTCCCTCTTTTTTCCTCACCCAAACCTCCCGCCCGAGGAAGAGGGCGAAGATGGCAAAGGAGACCAGGGTGAGATACTTGCCGATTTTGAACGGCGTCGGATCGAATACCATCTCGACCTTGTGCATCCCCGGGGTGAGATATATGCCGCGCAGCACGTGGTTGACCGGATAAATCTCGGCAATCTTGCCGTCAACGGTCGCCTTCCACCCCTTGT
This sequence comes from Geomonas anaerohicana, assembly GCF_016458305.1. Taxonomy (GTDB): domain Bacteria; phylum Desulfobacterota; class Desulfuromonadia; order Geobacterales; family Geobacteraceae; genus Geomonas; species Geomonas anaerohicana. Next base: position 42,000 of record NZ_JAEMHL010000012.1, read on the forward strand.
AGTATTTCTCCCCCAACACCAGCATGGAGTTCATCGTCACCGCGGCATCGAGATCTATCTTCTCCGCCTCGTACTTGTTGACGCGCACCTGCCCGGGGCCGTTAGCCGGCACGGTGGCGCCGGGACCCAACATCGGTATCGGCGGGGCCGACTCGACGATGGCAATGACACTGGCCTGGAACTGCGGATTCTGCAGCGCGCCCAAAACGTCTGCCGGATTCTGAACCTGCACCGCCACCGGTGCGAGCCACGCCTTGGGCAGCACCGTCCTGTTCTCCAACACCACCATGGCGCCGTTGGGAGAATAGAAGACCGGGACATACTTGTTCGCCAAAGCAGCCTTGTCCTGCTCGTACTGCTCCTTGGTCGCCACCAGGTAGCGCACGTTCAGGATGTCGGGCATGCTGGAGCCAAGGTTGAAGTTGTCCAGAAACTCCTGCCAGCGCCGCTGCTGCACCGCGTTGGAGGTGAACATGACCGGAATACCGGCCGCGGCGTAGGGCATCGGGTCGCCGTTCAGCGGCAGGGTGCGGAATTCCTTGGGCTGCTTGGCCAGAAACGCAATATCCGGCGGCTGGGTCGCGGCGGCCTTGTGCGGCTCATCGACCAGGAACATGAACTTCGCGTTGACCCGACCGGTGTCGACCAGGAACAACCCGATCAGCACGAAGGGGAGCAGCTTGGCCGCCAGCTTGCCGCGCTGGTACATGACGAAAACTATGGCGAAGATGGAGGCAAGACCGGCGGCGACCCAGGTCTCGTTGACCAGGTTGGTCCAGCGCTGCAGCACGAGCTTCTCGCTCTGCGGCTCGTAGCGGGTCGGCTGGGCGATGACGTCGATGAACTTGTTCACCCAGAAGTTGCCGGTGGTCACCTCCACGCCGACCAGCACCAGCAGCAGCACCGGAAGGGCTACTGCGCCGATGACGTAGCGCTTGAAGGCGCGGCTGGCACGGACCGCCGGATCGAGCAGCAGGTCGATGCCGAACGCAGAGAGAACCCCGAGCCCGAGCACCGGGATGAACATGATCATCTTGGGGACGCGGAAACGGTTGATGCCGGGGAAGTAATCGAAGAGGAGGTTGTAGAAGGGGGTGTATTTTCCCATGGAGAACAGAATCCCCACCACGACCGCCGAGAGCGCGAGCCACGTGTAGCGGTCGCGCCGGAAGATGAGCGGCAGCGGGAGCAGCAGCCACGGGAGCAAGCCCATGTAGCTCACCGTCTGGGTGAAGTTCATCCGTCCCCAGTAGTACGAATCGATGTTGCCGGGGTTGGGACCTGCCTCCTGACGGGAGAACCCGAACATGCCGGGAATGATGAACGCCGCTGTCTCTTCCGGCGGCAGGGACCACGACATCGCCTCTTCCCGTGCCAGCCCCCCCTTCGCCTCGCTCTGTCCTGCGGATGCGGTGACGTTGGCCCCGCTGTTCACCCCGCGGTTGGTCTCCTTGGACCAGTTGGCCAGGGGGACCAGCGAAATGGCGACCGTGGTGAGAAAGAAGACCAGCAGGGTCAGGTTCAAGGCCAGCAGTCGGCCGAACTCCTTTTTCCCTCCCTCGTCGGCCAGCACGATGCACAACGAGCGCGCGACACCGTAGACGCCTATGGCAAGACAGGTATAGTAGGCGACCTGCCAGTGCCCGTGGAAAAACTGCACCGCGAGGATGAAGGCCGCACTCAGGAAGAAGATGACCCGCCGCGACCGGAACCCTTTTTCCAGGAAGTAAAAGGCCCAGGGGGTGATCGAGATGGTGGCGATCTTCATGACGTGCCCGGCGTTGATCAACGAGGCATTTTCCGGAGCGATGGCGAACACCAGGCCGGCCAGGAGAGACCCGATCCGGCTGCAGCCGATGGTACGGCAGAACCAGTAGGTGCCGGCCGCGCCGACAAAAAAGTGGAAGACGATATACCAGGCCACGTTCGCCGGGGACGGGAAAAGCCAGAAGATCAGCTTCTGCGTGAACAGGAACTGCCCCGCGACCCCGCCCCCCTCGTTGGTAAAGCCGGAGTTGACGTACATATCCCAGCCGGCGCTGGAGAGGTTTACATTGAAGAGCTTCCAAAACGGCTGCGAGGCGAGGCTTTTTACGCCCCAGTAGAACTCGTTGATGATGTCAGGGGCACGGATGATCTTGTCCGTGAAAAGGATCTTGGAAAAGAGGACGATGAGCAGAGCGAGCAGTGCTCCCTGAAACAGCAATTCCTTCTTACGATCTGTCATACATGCTCTCCGGAAAAAACCCCACACAGCTGCTGCAGCGTGATTTCATTTTGTCGAGGTGAAGTGAAGCCGATGAGGTGGGCACCTTCGGGGATTCCAACAGCGGCCTTGGCAGCGGGGAAACCAACGGGACCTAGCGGCTAATCGGATATTTTATAAAACAATTCAAGTTTCTCGGCAAACATATTCCACCGGAACTGCTCCAGCAGGTAGCGCCGCCCCTCCTTGCCAAGGGCCTCCCGGCGGGTGGGATCGTTGAGAAGCCCCACGGTCCGCTCCACCATCCCCTGCCAGTCGTCCGCGTCGCACAGCACTCCGCCACGTTCCGGCACGATGTACTCCTTGATCTGGCCCACGGCGTCGGCCACCACCGGCACGCCGGCCCGCAAAAGTTCGGTCAGCTTCGCCGGGCACTTGCAGCGGTTCAAAAGCGTGTCGGCAAAAGGGTAGATGGCGAGATCGGCCGCGGCCAGGTAATCGGGGAGTTCCGCCGGTTCGACCCAGCCGGCCATTACCAGCGCATCCTCGAAGCCGTCCTCTTTGGCCGCCGTCAACAACTCCGCTTCTTCCCCATGCCGCCCTTTCCCCACCACCAGGAACCTGACGCCAGGGACCCGGCGCCGGGCCTCGGCGAAGATGAAGTGCAGCTTCTCCTGGCTGAATTCGAAGAAGCGGGTATAGAGCAGCAGCACCGGCGCCTCGGGCCCGATGCCGAGTCTGCGCCGGATCCTTTCGCCGTCACCGGCAGGACTGTCGTCGACACAGTTGGGGAGGTAGAGCAGACGCTGCCGCGCAATGCCCATCTGCAGGTGCAGTTCCTCCAGCATACGGCTGGCGACGGTCACCCCGCGCACGCGCGGCGGCAGCCACTGCTCCTGGAAGGCGTACAGCTGCCGCTCGGCTGCAGAGTACTGCAGTTGGTCGTTCATGCCCCCCTTCCCTTCCCAGTCGTCGGTATCGAGGAAAAGGGGGGGCATGCGAATGCCGAGGCGCTCGCAGCAAAGCTGCAGCATGGCGCTCAGCCCGCCGTACCCCTTTGGTTTGAACAGGTGCACCAGGTCCGGCTTCTCGTCGAGTGCCGCCCGGAACAGGCGCCAAGCCAGGAAAGGGGCGGCCAGCGCCTTGTGCTTCGGCCCCAAGACGATGTTCTTCACCGGCACGCCGCGCACCACCTCGACGACGCCGGAACTTTCCGGGTTGGTGTAAGGGGGGGCCACGATGACCGCCTCGTGGCCGCGCCGCTGCAACTCCACGGCCAGCGGCACCATGCGGGCGAGCACCGTCCCCTTGGGACGGATACCGAACGGTGCGATCAGGACGATTTTCACGCGCTCCCTCCCTTGGCGGACCGTTTCCCCTTGATGACCCGGTCGTACAGCTGTTGCGCCGCCACCAGGATGCCGGAGCCGAAAAGCCCGGCAGCGAGACCGAACGCGACGAAAATCCTGCGGTGCGGGAACGGGACCCGCACCGCTTCGCGGATCAGTGCCCGACCTTCCGCGCACCGGCCCGCCAGCACCAGGATCCTGCCGTAGTCGGCTTTGTGAAAGGCGACCAGCCCGCGGACATCGACCGAGCGCCGGGCGAGTTCAGCAGCGTAGACCTCCACGATCCGCTCAGCTACCCGCAGTTTCGCCTCGAACATCTTTACCTGGTCCCCGATGGTGTTGCCCGGATGCAGCCGGACCCTGGCATGCAGACGGTCCTGGAAACCGAACCTGGCGCCGGTGAGCGCGAGGCGCAGCAGGAAGTCCCAGTCCTCGTAGCGGTTGCGCGCGGGGTCGAAGCCGCCGGCGCGCTCTGCGGCATCGCGTCGGATGAGCGGCGAGTGGATGGTGATGAAGTTGCCGTACAACAGTTCCGCCACGATGTCGCCGCTGGGAGTCCTGCGCTGCGGCGTGAAGCTGGAGCCGTCGATTTCATCGAAATAGCTGACCCGGGAGTAGACCACGGCGTACTCGGGATGCTGCGCCAGGAAGGCCGCCTGCTCGGCCAACTTCTCCGGTGCCAAGAGGTCGTCGGCGTCGAGGAACGAGATCAGATCCCCGCGTGCCTCACGCATACCGTTATTGCGCGCGGCGGAACGCTCCGCATTGGCCTGGTACAGGTAGCGCACCTTGCTGCCGTACCCCCTGACGATGGCGGCGGTCCCGTCGGTGGAGCCGTCGTCGACGACGATACACTCGACGCAGGGATGGCTCTGCGCCAGGACGCTGTCGATCGCCTGGGCTATGTACCTCTCCGCGTTGTAGGCCGCGATAATCACGGAAACCGTGGCGGCAGTCTGCCTCTCCGTCATCCCTTGACTCCCTTGACGCGCTTCAGCAGTTCGTCCGCCTTTATCTTCGCCTTCTTGATGCCCAGGAACAGCCGGCCGGCAATGTCATCGCTCACAAAGCTGGTGATGGGGACGTCGCGGTCGGTCCACTCGTACTTGTACTCCTCGGGACCGATGCAGAAGTCGAAGAACTCCACGCCCTGGTCGAAGCAGTGCCGGATCAGGTAATAGGTCAGCACCCGCCCCGGAGAGTACTTGCCGTAGCGGTGGTCGTAGGTCGGCATTACGAAGTAGAGCCTGTTCTTGTAGAGGTAACCCAGGTGCGTCGCGATGACCTCGCCGTTAAGCGTCAGGCAGCAGAGGTGAACATTCGGGTTGCCGCGCACCTCCTCCCGGTAGAACTCCTCGTAGCCGGGCTTGAACAACACTCCGTGTACGCCCGAGACCTGGAAGCGCCAGCGCTTCTGCTCCAGGAACGCTTCCAGTACCTCTTGGGAGCGCGGCTCCGCGCCCGGCACAACGGTGAAAGCAAGCTCGCCCAACTCCTCCAGCCGCTTGATCTGGCGCAGCGTGTCCGATTTCTGCTTCTTGCGAAACCGCTTCAGCGAATCGAGATAGGGTTCGAAGTCCCCCTGCAGTTCGATGAAAGGCGCGACGTCGCCGCGGAAGAGCCTGAACTCGCGGCTGAAATAGGGATACGCCACGGCATCGTGGCGCATGTTGTGGAAGTAGCCGACGTGGTAGCCGGAGTGTTTCTTGAGCAGACGCAGCGCCTCGCGCAGAAACTCCACGACCGGCGCGGAACAAGCCGGGTCGAAAAGCACGTCGCCGTAGTCAACGATAAAGAAACCGCCCAGCCAGGTCAGGATGCGCACGCCCCCCTTGGCAATGATGCAACCGGGGAAGACGGCGCGCAGTTCACCCGCCTCGCGACCGACCACCACGGCGGGGACTGCCCCGCTCACCTTGCCGGCACACAGATACCAGTCCACCAGCAGACGGTGGTTTTGGAACAGGTGCACCGGCGATCTCCGCTCCAGCGCCTCCCACTCCGGCCCCAGTTCAAGGAGCCTTTTCTCGTTGTCGATCACTTCAAACTGCATCGAGCACCTTTTGCAGTAGCGGCAGATAGATCTCCGGCTCCACCCCTTGGTGCAGCGGGAGGTAGAGCATCCGCCGCCACAAGTCGGCAGCGCCGCAAATATTGTGGTCCAGCACCGCCTCCGGGAGCGAGGGCCAGGTGTGCAGGTCGAGACCGTGGCGGCGGGCCCGGTTCAGGAGATCAAGCCAGGCGCGGTGATCCCTGGTAACAACGGGCAGCACCAGCGGCGAGTTACCCTCGCGCAAGAGCCTGGGGACAGGCAGCATCTCTTTGCATCCGGCCCCCAGGAGGAACAGCTCCACTGCCTGGTACAGCCGACGCCGGTGCAGGCGGATGGTGTCCCGGTCGCTCGCAGCCAGCTGCTTCAACGCCAGCAGATCGGCCTGATGCGCCTTCATGTCGTCATCACCAAAGCCACGCGGGTCGGAGAAGTCCGGCAGGGCGCGCAGCCTTATGCCGAGAGTCCGCAGGCCGGCAGCGGCCACGAAGCGCCGGCGCGGCTCCGGCGGCGCAGCCCCGTTCAACCGGTCCAGTTCCCCCTTGAGCGGCAGGAAGCGGTCGTTGTTGATCCTGACCCGGGCGCCGTTCACGGACCCGAGCACCTTACGGAACGAGGTGAAGGAGAAGTCGCCGAACTCCTCCAGGCTGGTGTTCCCAAGCGAACTGGCGAAGCCATGGGCGTTGTCGTTGAGCCAGACCAGGTCGTGGCTGGCACAGTAGTCGGCGATGGCGGTATAGTTCTGGCTCACCCCGAAGTAGCTCACCGAGATGAAGGCGCGGCTGCCCGGCTGTACCTCGACGCTGTCCCAATCCACCTGGAAATCCGAGGTCACGCGATAATAGACCGGCTCGATCCCCAACTCGGCCAGCGGCAGCAGCACCACGTCGCAGATGTAGGCGGGGAGCAGAATGCGGTCGCCGCGCCCCATCCCCAGCACCTTCAGCAGGTTCAAAAGCGCGAAGCGGGCGTAGCCGGTGTAACTGGTCCGCTCATCATTGGTGCAGGCTGCGCTGCCCAGGAAAAGCTGCACCAGTCCCGGCAGTTTTATTTCAGGCGTCCGTTTGATCAATAGGTGACGACCTTTCTGAACCCGTTGGTGACGGCGCTGTACATCCCGGAGAGAAAGATCTCGCTCAGCTTCCCATTCTTCCCCCCCTCATAGAGCGGGATGCGGGGCAGCATGAGCAGGTGATCGCGGTGCCCGGGGTGGAGATTGCCGACGCGCGTGGTGACGGCGCTTTGAAAACCTGCCTCCCGCGCCAGGTCCTCTTCCCGCGGGCCGGCATCGACCGCCTTGCCGTACGGGTAGGCAAGGTGCCGCACCGGACGTCCCACCTCACGCTCCAGTTCCGCGCGCGAATCGATAAGCTCCCGGCAGGCCTCCTCCCGCGGCAGGGGGGCGAGGCTGCGGTGGCTCACCGTATGGCAGCCGATAGTGCAAAGCTCGTCCGCGGCCAAGTCCCGGACTTCAGCCCAGGTCATGGCCAGCCGCTCCTGCGCCGCAGCGAGCGGGTAACGCTCCTGCAGCCGCGCCATCAGCTCAGCCTGCTCCTGCGCCGGAAGAGGCTGGTAGATCCCCTTGAAGGCAATGAAAGCGCCCTTGGGCTCGGCAAGATCCAGCGTCGCACGCTGTTCGCCGTGCTGCAGCTCGATGCGGCGGTGCGCCAGGAGCATCTCCTCGAGGGTGTACCACCAGAAATCAGCCGTACCCGCGGGAAAAGAGTTGGCGACATAAACGATGAAGGGGACTTCGTGGCTGCCGAAGACGTGCCGGGCATGGTCGAAGTTGTCGCGATAACCGTCGTCCAGCGTCATCACCATGTTGCGGCCGTGAGCGACGCAGTCGTCGAAGTCCTGCACCAGGTGGTCCAGCGAGACGAAGCGCCACCCCGCCTTCTTTCTGGCGCTGATGAAGCGGTCCAGGAACTCCGGCGTCACCCTCAGGTTGTCCGACGGAAGCCCCCGCTGCGCCCCCGGCAGCACCCGGTGCAGGAGCAGCACCGACGTGTGGCCACCGTAAAAGGGGGCGAAGCAGGCGGGGAGACCACTAGCCCACACGATATCTGTCACGATCCGCTTCAGCATCCTTCCTACCGTCAGCGCCCCAGCCAGGCGCGCACCTTCATCTTGAGCATATGAACTAAAATTGTTGCTTTAGTGGAGCACGACACCTGTGGATGAAAAATGTACGTCCTGTAAACCGCCAACATTTCGTCATTTTTCTTTTTGTTGGTTTTTGTCGCCTGGGCCTGATGAATCCGCCAAGCAGCAAGCTTTTTATCAGTTCCACAAAACTTGCAAGAAAAACCAGCGCGAATGAAGAAGTCGTAGTCACAAACGTAGGAATATCGTTCTACCAATGGTCCCAATGCAGTGATAGCGGATTTCCTCATAAAAAAGGCTTCTGAGTCGATAAAGCATCCTTCTTTCAGCAGCAAGTTCGCCGCCTGCTGCGGCTCCAGTTGCAAGGAAGGCAGATCAAAATGCGCCAGATGCTCCCCTATCACCTCACTCCGTTCATCGATGTAATCGGTATTGCAGAAGATGAGATCTGCATCGGGGTTTGCCCGAGCTATGCGAAGCTGCTCTTCGATCCTGTTCGGATAGCAGAGGTCATCCTGATCAATGATGGCTATCCAATCGCCAGTGGCTTCCATAAACGCCCGGTTCCGTGCACTGGCCAAGCCGCCATTCTCCTTGAAAACTGGTCGAACCCTCGGATCGGAGGCAGCGGCATTTTTTATAATTTCGCGAGTCCCATCACGAGAACCATCGTCGACGATGATTATTTCAATATGACGATAGGTTTGGGCAAGAACGCTATCAAGTGTTTGCTGGAGGTAACCTTCACCGTTATAGGTACAGATCGTTATTGAAACAAGCGGTCCATGTGATAACGATTCAGGTATTTCAGTGTTGCTCATCGCTTACTTCCTTAAATGGCCGTAATAATCATGAAGGTACTCCGCAAGTGCAGGCTGCCAGTGCCGCATTACATTACTCCCACGAAGGTCGAGCTTCTTATTGATCAGCCTTTCGGAGGGAGGACGTGGAGCAAAATAATCAGCTTTAAAAAAGTCTGACTGGACTTCAGTTATTTTTACGTCGTCTGTAAGGCCTAACAGTGACACGATTTCGGTAGCGACCTCCAGCCGACTGGTCAGCCCACCGCAAACCATGTTGTAGAGTCCCCAGTATTCCTTTTCAACAAGCAGTCTCACGTTTCGAGCAAAATCGTGCGTATAAGTGGGTGTCCCCATCTTGTCGTTTACTACGAAAAGCTCTCGCTTTCCCTGTTCAATCTGTTTGATTATCTTTTGTACGAATTTTTTGTCTTTTTGGGGGCCGCCTCCCATCATCCAGCCAGCCCGGCACACCAAGTGCTTTCTCACGTTGTTCTGAACAAATAATTCACCTGCATATTTGGATCTTGCGTAATGGCACAGAGGATTAGGAACGTCCCAGTCATCGTACTCCTCTTTTTTCCCGTCAAAGATACCTGCGGTGCTGATATACAGAAGTGGGATGTTGAGCTCGTTTGCTATATATACGGCATTTTCAACAGACGTAGTGTTTGTGAGATAAGTGTCATCAACATTCATTTCACAATATTCAAGATCTGTATGGGCACCAAGGTGGAACAAGTAGTCCGGCCTGAAACTAATTACGTCTTCTTTATAATGATCGTAGTCACGGAAATCGCAAAAAGACAACCACTCTGCATTCACGTCCTTATCCGTGCATTTCAGGTTGTAATCTCCCCCGAACTGCTTATAAAATGCCTCTCCCAGCATTCCTCCACTTCCCGCTAAATAAATCTTCTTCATACATTCTCCCTTTCACCTGATTTCGATTCACGGTCAACGCGTAAAAACATTCCTGAACTGTCTAGCCATCTTTTCAACGCTGAATGAGTTTATAACCCTGCGAGCATTGTTACTCCTTTCACGCCAGGGGGCCGGTTCACTGGCAAATTCAGCGAGCGCAGCGGTGACGTGCATCGGCGAGGCAGGAGGGATCAAGACACCGCAGTTTGAGTCTATGAACTCTGGAATCGCTCCAACGGATGTAGCAAGCACGGGGACATCTACTGCCATCGCTTCGCCCAGAGTCAAACCGAACCCTTCGAAGTCTCGAGTTAATACAACAAGAAGGTCCAACTGGGAGATGAGCGACTTAGGATCACCGTTCAAGAAGCCCGTGAAATGTATTCGATCTATGATCCCCAATGTTGCCGCTAAAGAGCGGAGTCGTTCCACTTCGGTGTCGGCTCCGCCGCCGATTATGACTACTGCCATTTTGTCTCTTAAAGCGGGAGGGACATCAGCAAAGCCCTTGATAAGATCTTCTTGCCCCTTATACTGCTCGACACGCCCCACCATTCCAATGAGAAATTCGGCATCAATGCCATACGCCCTGCGCAGATTGATATCCGAATCAGTATTGGCGTTACTCGCAAGGGAGACGCTATTGTAGATAACTTGTATGGCAGCTTCGCGACTGGCAATTCTGCGATGACGGATCAAAGTTTCCCGAGTAGCCTTAGAAACAGCCACAATATCGGTACACGCTCTGGCCACAGCATGGTCTACAGCCCGCTCAAAGCCCCCCCATAACCTTCTAGGCGGATCGGCGGCATGATGCACAAGAAGAGTGCGTCTTTTAATGCGAAGATTTCTTGCTGCAATTATCGATGCGAGAACTCCCCAACCGCCTGGATAGCCCCCGTTGTCGGCCAACAGAACATCGTAAGATTTATCACGCAGGAGCTTCTTAGCCTGGAGATATTGAAGGCAGAAAAAGAAGGGAAAAAATGGATACAATAAAAACCTAAGCGGTTTGGGTAACTTTCTTTTGACACAGTCGTAGGCAACCGAATCATAGGTCACAATACACGCCCGACCGGTAGACTGCTCGGTAATAAGACCTAAGCCTTTATGTTCACGGTTGCAGTAAATATCAAAAGAGTCCTCCGCCGCCTCCCAACCCGTAATTAGATTGAGCAGGTGTGTGTCAACTCCCCCCTTCTCATACTGCTCTAAAAATACGGCTAACCTCATTATTTCTCCTAAGCAATAGCAACCTTGTACCGCTCACTTATCCAGGTCATTGAACGCCGTGCGTCGCGCGTATTTTTTTGGCCGGCACTCCCCCCCACAGCTCATTGGCCGGGATCTTTTTTGTCACGACAGCCCCTGCGGCGACCACCGAATCACTCCCGACTTCAGCCCCCGGTGTGAGTACTGCACGTGCTCCTATCCAGACTCCATTGCCAACAATCACGGGCAGGGCCACGTCGCCTTCTTCAGTGTGATTGACATTTTCAAAGCAGCAAAAAGGACCGATCTGACAATGATCACCAATTATGGTAGTGGCCGTACCTTCAAACCTGCATCCCATGTTTATGAAAATACCGTTGCCAAACCTGATGTGGCGCAGGTCCGAGCACCAAAGCGGAGAGCGGATATACGCATTGAAAATATCAATCTTCGCCCCCCCGAGCCTGAGAAAAACATTGCGCAAAGGTGAAAGAGTTAAAAGATCCGGGACAAGATTAAATAAAAACAAAAAAAATCTAGGCCTAAAGCACATCAGATCATAAGACACCATACCCGGGACACGATTAGTTAAATATCTTAGTATTCTTCCCACAAGAACTCCATTTCGGTTTTACCTGCCTAGCCGTGATAGCAAGTTCAGATCTACGTCTTTACGGGAGAGGCCGGCAATCGCCGGCAAAAGATAGACAAGAACGAGCAACAGTACACAGTACGCCAACCCGGAGCCGACAAAAGCAATACCATTTGCGACGACATCGTGGCTCAACTCTGCAAAAAAACGCTTCAAAATCTCGTCTGCGAGCAGCGATACCGCCTGCGCGGCCAGATAAACCAGTGGGATCATGCAGAACTGAAACCCCAGCCACTTCAGGTAGGAAATCTTAAGGTAGCGAGTGTTACAGAATAACTGAATATTGGTCGCAAAAAGCTGCACTACTACCATCTTTAAAGCCAACCCGCCCGCGCCGAGTCCCAAGCCCGGTACAGCATAGGTCGCTGGAGCGAGGAGAAAATAGGTGATTGGCACACTGCCGACAAGCATGGATAGGCCGATCTTGGAATAGAGGCGGGTTTGGCCGGTAGCCATTAGCAAAGCACCACTTAGCTGGCCAAAAGTCTGATGTATCGGGTACAGTGCCATTATTGCTATTGGGAGCACTGCTCCTTTAAATTTTTCACCCCCAACTAGCTTAATAATGGTCGCACTTTGGGCCGACATAAAACAACTAATCATTGCTGCGATAAACAAGAACAATTTAATCCTTTCAAACAGCCGGACCAGCCGCTCCATATTCCTTTCCTCATGGGCAAAGGCAAACTCACGTGTCAACAATGGCGTCATGGCGCTGGTGAAAACGAAGGCGATGGCACCTAGGCGATCCGAAAGCCCGAAATAGCCTTGCTGCACCGATCCACCGATCAATTGCAGAAACCAGCGGTCGAAATAAAGGAACAGGAATCCGCCGGCCATGAGGATGGTCAGCGGCTTCGCATAATGCCAGGCGAAAGACCAGTAGTCCCGAATCTCGCTCCGCGTGAATCGCCATACCGCGAGGGTCCGTTCCGAGCACGCGCTCTGCTTCCTGAGCCAGAGGGCGGAGAGCAAAACACTGAGAGCCACAACCGCAACCTGACCGAAGAAATAGCTATGCAGGTTCATAACCCCCGCAAAGACGAGCCCAAGTAAAATTGCAGCCTTCAACAAGTTTTGTAACAACCTTATCCGCTCCAAGCCGACAGTGAGCGACTTTCCGTCAGCCAGGAAGACCAGCAACTGGTAGAGGAACACTACTAGGGTGAACAGCAACGCCTCCCATAGGAAGGGCACGTCGATCCCAGGCCAGAGCAACGAGTGGGTCCCCGTCAGAATGGTTCCAGCTATGAATACCGCAAAGAGCGCTGCAGCAATCAGCGAGAAGTGCAGTGTCACACCCGAGGCTACGTCGGTGTCTTCCTTATGCCCCTTGCGCGAAACCCAGTTGAAGAAGGCGACCGGCACCTGGAGCGTTAGGGTATCAAAGATGAGCTTGAAGTTGTTGGTGATGAACTCGAACTTGCCGAAATTCTCCGGCCCCAGTGCACGCGGGACGAAAGCCATAGTGATAAGCCCAAGCAGTACCGCCGCGACATTGCTGAATAGTTTAAACTTAAATCTGGACTGAAGAGATGTCTCGCTCACGCTATCCCTATGCATTCATCTTGGTGGCCACATTGAAGAAGGAAAGGAACTCGCGGCTCCAGGCGCCGACGGCGTCCGACGCGGTTCTGCCGTAGGCGCTGCAGAACTCCTGACGTGCCCGCTGTCGCTCAGGTTGGTTCCACCAACTTTCCACGTCATCGTAGACTTTGTTCACCACACGAGCTGCCTGATGCGGCGTGTCGTGTAGGATCCCAACCTTCCGCAGCAGGTCAAGATGACGCTGTGCCTCGTCCCCAACCGCGTACGTCTCCCGATTGAAGAACATGACCGTTGGCTTGTCTGCCGAAAGGGCCTCTATGTACGTCGTGGAAACATGGTCAGCGACGAAGAGCCGACATGCTGCCAAACTCTCATAAAAGTTAGCACCGGTGCCTTCCTCCTCGATGCCCACCTCCGGAAAAGCATCGCACCAACGCTCCTTCAAGTCCCATCCCAGATTTTCCGCCAGCAACCTGACGGAAAGTTTGGCGCGCCTATCGTCGTCGAGCGCGGCACTGAAGGCATGCTGCCATGCTAGATAGTCATCAAAGTACTCTGGTAAAAACGGGAACTGGACCAGATATCTAAAATTCGCAGTGGAGGCAATCATGATCCCGGTTTTACGGTTGTCCGCACCAATCTTCCTGCGCCCGGTGAGCTTTGCGGCAGGAAAGGGAGTCACGACTGGGCTGTCATCTTTGCGCCAGCCCCAGGAATAGTACCGGTCGCAGATGGCAACCTCGTGCTCCTGCGGTTTCAAGCATTTCGCTATGCCATAGTTACCGCCGTGCTGTGAGCCCAACAGCAAAGCTCCCTTTTCCGCACAAGCGCCGGCCCAGACCTTAAAGGCCTCGTCGTAGAAGTAGGCATTGGCGGAAAAGACCGCCTTGGGATTGGAAGGATATTGCAAAGCCTCGTCCCGCAGTTCCCCGAAGCCCTCCAGGAAACAGCGCGGGAGGTCGAGCGGAACCACCTCTTGCAGGAAAGCCCTGAAATCGTCACCTGCCGGTAGGTACGACGCCAAGCGTTCACGCAATGTGCTGTCAATCTGGCCGCAGGCCCCTCTGACCGGCTTTCTCCCGACCGGGCGGAACTTACCGCGCGTCTTCAAGAACAGCTGCAGTTCAACGTCCGGAGAGAAGTAAGAACTCTTGTACAGGATTCCCGGCTGGTCCTTGATGGCCGTGCACACCTTCTTAACCGCAAAGTTGGCAGCCTTCAACAAGAAGAGGCGTGGTGTGAGTTTCTCTTTTGACGCCTGCTTAGCGGCCTGCGGTAAGTCCGGAGCCTCCACTGTTGGGAAGTCATGACCTAAAAAGGTGAAGACCCGGCTGTAAAGCTGCAGGTTGAACAGGTCGGTTTTGCAGAGATCGACTGCCTCCATTGTGTCGCGGGGGACAACAAAGGACCGCTCCGACAGGGCGATTGAGATCAGGTCCGGGTGTTGCGCAAAGACGTCCTTAATGCGCACGAACCGGTCCAGGTTGGTATGCACGTAATAGAAAAGCCACGGTCCGATTACGATACGCCAAAAGCGGGGCGAGTGAGACGTGCCGTGGATCTCGTTAAGTGCGTTTGCCAGAGCCGGCAGCAAATCCTCGCAGATCTCGGATGCGCAGGCGTAGTAATGCTCAACTGCAGCCAGTGTTCGGTAGGGACTTGGCGCAACGGTAGCGTTGAGAGTCGCCCAGTGTTCTTTCCGGCTAAAGAGCCGGCACCACTCGCCCAGGAACAGCATCGGCTTTTCCGTGTCCCAGAAAGCTTCCAGCGCGGTCGTTGCCAAAAAGACCTGCGCAGTGGCTTTTATATTGAGATTAGCAACCTCGGCCAGCACTATCCCTTGTACTCCGTGTCGTCTTCTTTAACGCGATAAATGATGTGATGAGCATCTGTATCTGCACGGTGGGCAGTCAAATCAGCAGCGACAGCATCTATTTTCCCGGCAAGACTCGATTCCACCCAGTCCAATTTTTCGGACACCATTTGGTGCCCCTCGACCACAAGATCCAGCTTATGTTGAAACTCCTCGCCTTGAATCCCGAGCCAGCGGTGGAAGTCTTCCGATTGGGATGCCAATTTCTGATCAAAGCTCTCAGACAGGGATGCCAACTTCTGATCAAAACTCTCAGACAGGGACGCCAATCCCGAGTCCAACTTCTGATCGAACTTCTCGGACAAGGATGCCAATCCTGAGTCCAACTTCTGATCGAACTTCTCGGATAAGGATGCCAATCCTGAGTCCAACTTCTGATCTAAGTTTGTTGACAGCGGGCGGAGCTTGGTATCCAAAAGCCTTCCAACCATTTCCTCTATTCGTTGAAAATCTTTCTCATCCATAGATGGTTGCTCTCCTTGAGCTGAATGCGAATACCGGCAGGGCTCGGTGCATTACTGGTGAGAGATCTTAATCAACTGGTCGGCCAGAATAACAGACCCTGTCGAAGTGGCGTCTCCCATGAGAGAAAATGATTTTTGAATCATCTTCTGCATTGCCTCGGGAGAGGCCATCACGTTCCTTATCGCTGCCGCTACATCTGCTGCGCTGATGTCTTCATACCACCCCAGGTTCAGAGTGGCGCCCCTATGACCGACGGCAGTGGTGGTCGCGGCCTGGTTGTCGGCGACGATGAGGGTGATGGAGGGGAGACCGAGAAAGCATCTCTCCCAGGTGGTGCTGCCGCCGGCACCGATGGCCAGATCGGCTGCGGCCATCATCTGGGCCATGTTGTTCACGTTGCAGTGGTACGAGACGCTAGGGAGCTCAGCACATAACTGCTGCAACTGCTCCCGGTGCGGATTGGCCCCACCGACAACGACATCGACCGCTATATCGTTGCGGCCTATCATCCGCCACGCCTCCAGGGCCTTCGCGGTCTCGTTACTGGCATCGCCGCCGCCAAAGGTGATCAGGATGCGCTTCACGGAGCCGTCTCGCTCCCGCAAAGAGCGACGTGCCTGCACAAACTCATCACGTAACAAGGCATAACGAGGTCCGAGAAACTTGGTGCAATGCTCCGGCACGAGACCGTCGTAGCGTGATTCCATGTTCTCGTAGAGGTTCTGGTCGAGAAGCAGATCGCAGTCATGGCGGCGATTGGCGACATCGTCGATCACCATGATTTTCCCGACCAGCGGGCGCAAGGGCGTTTCCCATGATTCGTCCACACCGTAATGGTCAATGACCAGCCAGTCGACGTCCTGCTCCTGCCGCAGGATCTCGGCCGTCCGGGCAATGTCCGCCGGTACATCCAGGGCAAAGGGGACATCAGGAGTAGGATTCTGCTCTACTGGAATGCAGAACACGGCATACCCCGCGGCCTCGACATTGGCGGAGATGTTCCCAGGAAGATCGCGGCTGATAAAAGAGACCGCACACCCGCGCTCGCGCAATGCGGCTGCCAGGGTGAGGCAGCGCATGACGTGGCCGGCACCTATGTCCACTGAGGAGTCAGCCCTGAAGACAACCTTCAAGGTTTTGCTCGATAGGCCGGACATCTCAGCTCCGCCCCGCCTGGTGGATCCGTTCGGGTTCCACTCCCATGCGCAGCAGTTCATCGCGCAGTGCATCGCCGCGCTTCATGGAAGTGATCACGATGTTGTGGTTGCCGGACAAGAGACCGATCGCCGGAGTTACTACCGACTTGTCGAAGAACTTGCGCCCTGCCGCTTCGGCGTCCATCGCCACCGTCAATTCCATTCCCGCTTCTTTTAAGGAGAGATAGGCGATCTCGGCGACTTCGTCGATGCCGCAGAAGGCGACCTGCTTGACGCCGTGCGCCGACATGGACTTGAACAGCTTCAGGTAATCCTGACGGGCAACCGTGTAGAGGCCGGAGAAGTAGCTCAGGTGCTGATAGGCAAGGCGACTTTTTTCGGCGAAGCCTTTGGGAGTGAGGAGGTAGGCGTAGCGATTTTTGGGGAAGTTGTTGACCCGGACGAACCCTTTGGCTACCAGGTTCTTCAGGTAGGAGTTGACCAGCCCCAAGGCGATGCCGAGACGTTTCGCCAGCTCGCGTTGCGAGAGCTGCTGATCACCGGAGATCTCCGAGAGAAGGAGAAAAGAGCGATAAGTATCTAAAACCTTTTCATCGTCACCGTTCATGAGCTGAACAGTAGTACAAAGTAAAATTGTTGGCAAGAGAAAATCAGATAACCATAAGGAAACAGCAAAAACGGTGAACGGCCATGCAGTTCAACAGACCCTTCCTGTTTTGGGCCCGCGCCCGCTGCACCAACACGTGCCATCCCGAACCGAAAGGGCTCGTCCCGTAAAAGAAGAAGTTGCCCTAGGGAAAATGGGCGAATGGAAGGACAATCGCTCCGATCTCGGGGAAATCCCCTTGATTGAAAAATCTATCGTGGATTCGCAAACCTCGGTCCCAAATGGCTGGTTTAAAAAAAAATATGTCGTATTTCAAAAAAATCCGGCGCATTTCAAAAAAATAAGCCCGATCTGAGAAAAATATGTCGTATTTCAAAAAAATCCGGCGCATTTCAAAAAAATAAGCCCGATCTGAGAAAAATAGGTCCGGTTTCAAAAAAATAAGACCGATTTGGAATTTAAATCGTCAAATCTGAGCGAGATGCGTCGATTTAAAATTCAAATCGTCAATCCTGAGCGAGATGCGTCGAATTGAAATTCAAATCGTCGATCCTGAGCGAGATGCGTCGAATTGAAATTCAAATCGTCGATCCTGAGCGAGATTCGTTGAATTGAAATTCAAAACGTCGATCCTGAGCGAGATTCGTCGAATCCCAAACCGCACGCGTCCTTACCCGATATGGGATCTCAGCATCCGGTAAATACCGGCAAGTTCTTTGCCGCGGGCTTGCCAGGAATGCAGCTTGACTGCGCGCTCGCGGCCTTCGGCTCCGAGGTCTTCACGGAGTTCATGGTCGCCGGCCAGCCGGCCGATGGCTCCGGCCAGATCTGCGGCATCGCCAAACTTCGCATAAAGGGCGGCATCTCCGAGGATCTCTCGGTTGACGGGGGTGTCGAATACGACGGTGGGGAGACCGCAGGCAATGTAGTTGAAGAGCTTGCCGTTGGCTTCGGTGAGGGAAACTTTGGGGGAGACGGCAAGATCGCCGGCACTGAGATACAGCGCCGCTTCGTCATACGGGATCCTGCCGGTGAAGGTGATGATGTCGGCAATACCCATCGCATCGGCCTTCTCACGATACTGCGCATCGGGAAAGCCCATGATGAGATAGTGGATCTTCGCCCCCTGCCCTTTCAGATACGCGGCCGCTTCGAGCAACAGATCCAATCCCTGATAGCTGTTCATCAGGCCGAGGTAGGCGACGACGGGACGCTTCTCTGGAAGCCCCAAACGTGCGCGGATCTCTGCTTTGGGCTGCGGGGCGAATACGTCGGTATCGACGCCGTCGATGAGGGCGCGCACCCGGTCCTTCGGAACTCCGTCTCTAAGAAGGAGGTCGACGGTAGGAGTGGCGCTGGTGACGATGAAGTCGGAACTGCGGTTGATCCAGCGCTCCAAAGTGGCGAAGAAGCGCTGCAAGAGGGAGCCGGGCTTGACGAAGCCGTGGTCGGTGATCTCGGCGGTGAGACTCCCCTGACAGTCGAACAGCATGGGAACGCGAATCAGCATTTTCAGGAAGGCACCGAAGAATGCGCCTTCGTGGAGATGAGCGTGGATCACGTGCGGCTTGAACTCGCGCGCAACCTTTAAGGCCTTGAGGAGGAGTTGCACGTCGAGGAAGGGCTTCACCCAGGAAGGGCCGGCCTCCAGCTTTTTGTACCAGGAAAACCCGGCGATCCTTTCGGTACGCACGCCGGGGACGTCGCGCCCGATGTGGTAGGTGACCAGGCGCACATCCGCCCCGCAGGCAATGGCTGCCCGTGCTTCCTCGAGGATGCGGACGTGGCAGCCGCGGTCCGCGAAGAACGGGGTCGGCGCCAGCACCAGTACGCGGAGCGCGGTGTCAGACAAAGTTGATCTTTTCCTTGATGTTGTAGATCGGTTTCCCCTGCGCCTCGTAGTAGGTGCGGGCGCTCAATTCCGCCAGCAGCCCCAGCACGATGAACTGGACCCCCATGAAGAGCAGGAACGCGGTCAGAATCAACAGGGGGTTCCTGTTCATGCTGGTGTTCTCGAACAACTTCATGTAGACGGTGACGGCGCCGCTCAGGAAACCTGCACACAGCGTGTAGATGCCCCAGCGGCCGAAGAGCTGTATCGGCTTGGTCGAATAGCTCAGCAGAAACTTGACGGTCATCAGGTCGAGGATCACCTTCATGGTGCGGGAGATGCCGTACTTGCTCTTGCCGTGCAGCCTTTCGTGGTGGCGGACCGGCATCTCGGTGACCCGGGCGCCGACCTGGTGTGCGAGCGCCGGGACGAAGCGGTGCATCTCGCCGTACAGGTTGACGTCGTCGAGCACCTCGCGCCGGTAGGCTTTCAAGGTGCAGCCGTAGTCGTGCAGGTGTACGCCGGTCATCTTGGAGATGATCGAGTTGGCCAGGATGGAGGGAAGCTTGCGGTTGACGAAGGTGTCCTTGCGGTCCTTGCGCCACCCGGACACGACGTCGTACCCCTCGTCGATGCGGTTTAGAAGCAGCGGGATGTCGAGCGGATCGTTCTGCAGGTCGCCGTCCATCGGGATCACCACCCGGCCGCTGGCGGAATCGAAGCCGGCGGCCATGGCGGCGGTCTGGCCGAAGTTGCGGCGCAGGCGGATCACCTTGACCCGGTCATCCTTGGAGGAGAGGCGCTTCAACGCCGGGTATGAGTTGTCGGAGGAACCGTCATCAACCAGGATCAGTTCATATTCCAGCCCGGTGTCGATGAGTGCCTCACTGATGCGCTCGTGCAGGATCGGGATGTTGTCTTCCTCGTTGTAAATGGGAACTACTATGCTCAGGTCCACTTTCATCTCCCTCAACACACAGAACATGTTCTACGTTCTACGTTCTATGTTCTACGTAAATTGCATTGCAGGTCTTCGCAACTGCCAAACAACCGTTCAACGTTCAACGTTCAACGTTCAATGTTCAACGTTCGACACGGTCAACCGTCTTCGCTTCAATTGCTCCGTGACGGCTAGATCAGTAACCCGTTATTTAGGTCACACGCCGCCGGGATGCCCCCCCGAAATCGGAGGATCGCCGTTAACGTTGAACGTTGAACGTTGAACGGCATCACCGCCAGGTTGAACGGCATCACCGCCAAAGGCCTTGACCCGGCGCACTTCGACGTCCCAGTGGGCCTGCTTGCCGCCGCGGTAACGGGGGCTGATCAGACCGCGGATGACACCGGCGCCGTAGACCAGGTGCAGCGTCGGGTACACCAGCAAAAGCCAGGGGAAGAGCGCTCCATCCTTGCCTACCAGGGCGCCCTGCAACGACGCCAGCAGCACGATGACAAGGTACGCCAACAGCGGCAAAGCCAAAAGCGGCGTACCGAGTATCAGCAACGGCACCAGCAACGCGTACACCAGGAACAGCGAAGGCGCCAGCGTGATCGGCTTCAGCGTCCCGGCAATCAGGGTTTGCTCGCCACGGCCGCGCCCGTAGCCGTACATCTGCCGGACGTAGGCACGGAAGGTGCGGCGCTGGCTGCGCTGCACCGCAAGATCGGGATCGTGCACCAACAGGTGCCCTTCCTGCTGCAGCCGGTCCATCAGCTCGTTTTCCTCGTTGGGATAGAGCCGCTCGTCCAAACCCTCGTGCGCCAGGAAGATCTCACGACGAAAGCTCAGGTTGCACAGGATCAATTCGCTGTCGCTGCTGTAGCGGGCCGAGCCGGACTTCCGGTAGCGATTGCGCACCCCGCCGCCACCGACCGCGGAGGAAAAAGCAATGCCGATGGCGCGCTGCAGGGGGGAATCGGTTGTCGGGGTGATCGACGGACCGCCCACGGCGGCGACGTTCTGCTCACGGTAATGCCCCGCGGCACGGTCGAGGAAGTCGGGCGCTACGGCGGAATCATCGTCCAGGAAATAGAGGACATCGCCCTGGGCCTCGCGCGCCGCCGTGTTCCTCTGCACGCTGGGCTGACAGCCGTAGGCAACCAGCACCTCGAAGAGGTCAGCGGGATAGCTCACCCGCGAGAGCCCCGCAAGCGCGCGCACCTCGCCCCCCGGCTTGACCGGGATTATGACGGAAAATTTCGGCTGCATCAGGAAACCTGCAGGTCGACAGGAAGGGCGGTGTGGCCTGGGTGGGGAGGCGTCGGAGGTTGGCTACTGCTGTTCAATGGCTTTCACCCTGTCGTAGCGCAAGGTCCTGTGGCAGCCCACGGAACAGCCGCCGCCGGTAGCGGTGGCCTCGAAGCGGATCGGGATCTCCCAGGTGCCAAAACCTTCCGTCTTGGGATAGATCAGGCGCTCCTGCACTTCCGCATGCGGGTTGTGACAGATCCTGCAGGAACGGGCCTTGGTCTTGTTGACGTGGACCGCGTGCAGGTTGCGCTCGCCGTTTCTGAACTTGGTGAACCGGTCGGTCTTCTCCTCCGCGGCAAGTTTCGGGTCGTGGCAGCGGAAGCAGATCGGGAACGCGTCGTAGCTGAAAGGCTTGTACAGGACGGTCGGGTAGTCGTCCTTGAGGAGCTTGCGGTAGGGACCGCCGTGGATCTGGTGGCAGTTGACGCAGTCGCCGTTGCGCACCGGCTGGTGCACTGATTTGCCCATGGCGAGTTTCCGGTCATGGCACATGAAGCAGAGTTCGGAACCGGGCTTTCTGAGCAGGGACTTGCTTTCGGACTGGTGCGCATCGTGGCAGGCGAGGCAGTCGCCGTCGGCCACCGGCTTGTGCGTGAAGGCACCGGTAAAGTGATCCTGGGGATGGCAGCGGAAACAAAGCGTAGGGGAAGGATCCTTCAGAAGCGACTTCACCTCGGCGCTGTGCGCCATGTGACAGTTGGTGCACTGCCCGAGCCCCACCGGCTTGTGCAGCACCGGCTTCTGGACCAGGCGGCCGTGGCAGGTGGCGCAGAGCTTGTCCTTGGGAACCTTGAACCCCATGCTGTCCTTGCCCATGGGGTGGTTGTCGTTGAACTGCTGGTGGCAGTCGAGGCAACGACCGGTGGCGACCGGCTTATGCGGCACACTCCCACGGATCAGATCCTTGTGACAGATGCTGCACTTGAACGGCTCGGCGAGGGCGTCACCCGGAGTGAGGGTGACGCCGACGCAGAGCAGATACAGAGCTACTGCCAAAGGATAGACCACGAGGGAGTGTCGCATCGATCGGATTACCTTTTCAGGGGACTACTTCCCGTAGCTGTGCAGACCGGAAAGGAAGAGGTTGACCCCCAGGTAGCAGAAGATGGTGGCGGCGAAGCCGATCACGGAAAGGATGGCCGCACGACGCCCGACCCAGCCGCGGGTGATGCGGGCATGGAGGAACGCGGCGTAGACGAACCACACGATCAGGGACCAGGTCTCCTTCGGGTCCCAGCTCCAGTAGGTGCCCCAGGCATAGTTGGCCCAGGCGGCTCCGGTGATGATGCCGAGGGAGAGCAGCGGGAAGCCGATCATGATCGCCTTGTAGTTCAGGTCGTCCAGGATCCTGATGGACGGGAACATGGAGAGCAGGCCGCCCGCCTGGACGTCGGCGCCACCTTTTTCCATGGACTCGCGGATCAGGTACATGATCGAGATGCCGCAGGCGACCGCGAAGGCGGCATAGCCCAGGAAGCAGGTGATGACGTGGTACATGAGCCAGTTACTCTGCAGCGCGGGGACCAGCGGCTCGATGCCGCTGTCGAGGCCGAGCTGCGCCCAGGCCATACCGAACAGCGCGAACGGAATGACGAAGAAGCCGATGGCGCGGTACTTGTACTTGAAGTCGATGATGAGGAAGATGAGGACGATGGTCCAGGAGAAGAAGACCACGGACTCGAACAGGTTGGACAGCGGCGCGTGGCCGTGCCCCTGGTCGTAGGATTCCTTCCAGCGCAGCCCGATGGCGGCGGTCTGAACCAGGAAACCGAAAAGAGCGGCATAAGTACCGGTAAGCCCCACAGCCTTGTTGCGCGAGGCGAGGAATGCAAAGAATATACAGGTGGAGACCATGTAGATGACCATGGTCACGTTGAAAAGCATAGAACTGGACATATCGATATTACCCTCCGGACGTTCAGTTAGAGCGGCATGGGGCAAGCCCCGTTAAGGTTTTTATCCTTTTAAGCCTTGCCGATTTTCTCGACCAGGTCATCAAAACAGATCTCAAAGCCTGCCGGGTTCTTGCTGGCGGAACCGCCCAGGGTGACCCCGGAATCGGTAACGCGTGCCCACACCCGCTTGTGGGACATGAAGAACGCCATGCAGATACCAAGCACCATCAGGAAGCAGCCGAACCACACCACCCAGACACCCGGGTCGTGCGCCACCTGCAGACCGGTGTAGAACTTCTGGTCCATACCGTCGAAGGTGATCAGCAGGTCGCCGCCGTGCTGCGCGTTGAAGGACTCGTACTTGTCGGAGAGGATCACGAACGGCTGCGGGTTGCCGCCGGCCGGGGTGAACTCGACCTGGGCGCCCGGGCCGTCGAAGCCCCTCATGAAGGGACGCACGTCCATGGTCGCTTCCATGACGGAGAGGAAGGCGCCGCCGGGAAGGGCCACGCGCTCGCCCTGACGGGCGTTCAGCTTGACCGGTGCGCCCCCCTTGCGGTCACGCACGGTGATGTGGTAGAGCGACCCCTCGTCGGACTGGCCGAAGCTGGACTGGTAGAAGGTGATCCCCTTGTAGGTAAGCGGATCGTTGACGATGATCGGGCGGCTCTGGAAGCCCGGCACCGGTTTCCCGTTCTCCAGGACGGTCAGCACGCTCTTGAATTCTTTCGGCGCGCCGGTGTCGTAATAGGATACGGAGAATTTCTCGCAGCGGACCTCGAAGCCGAGGGGGATCATCTTGCCGCTCTGGGTCTGCACCTGGGAAACGGCGCCACCTTCGGGGATGTTGGTGTAGGCCTTGTAGCCGGCGAAGGAGCCGATCAGCGCTCCGATGAAGATGACGATAATGGAGAGGTGCACCACGTAGACGCCGAGACGGCACCAGGGGCTCTTCTGGGCGAAGAGGTGGTACTCGCCGTTGCTCTCGGTGATCACCGGGGCGGCGAACTCAGCGCGGAGGAAGGAGGCCATGCGCTCCTTGAGCTCTTCCTTGGAGCCCTTGAGCTTGAGGTCCTTGACGTTGGCCAGCGACTTCTCGAAGTTGTCGTCCATGACCAGCACCGGCTCGGAAACCACCTTCCAGACGCGCGGCAGCCTCTTGATGGAGCAGCAGATCAGGTTAAGGGTGAGCAGGTAGAGCAGGAGGATGAACCACCAGGAGTGGTACATGTCAAAGAAGCCCAGGGCGCTGTACAGGCGAATCTTGGTCTCGGAGAGAGTCGCCAGGTATTCACGCTGCGGCCCCTGCTGGATGACGGTACCGATGATCGATACCAGTGCCAGGCCGATCAGCAGGAAAATGGAAAGTTTCAAGGAACAGAAAAAATCCCAAACCTCTTGTGCAAATCCTCGTTTGTTCGTCGTAGTCAAGGCCGTCTCCCGGTAAGGTTATGTACAGCTGTCGTAGCAGGTTTGCCATTATAGACAAATTGTCAATAAGCGCAAAACAAAAATTACGAATACACAAGGGAACAAAAAAAAGGGTAACAGGCGAACCTGTTACCCCTAACACTGCAATTTGATTCCCGTAAGGGAAGATTACTTCTTGTGGCAGTCGCCACACTTGGTCGGGCCGCCCTTGGCAGCGTGGCACTCTTTGCAGGCTTTGCCGTGAGCCGCTTCCTTGTTGATAGCGATCTTGGCCGGTGCGCCGTCGCCGTGGCAGACTTTGCACTCGTTTTTGCCCTGGTGAGCCTTGTGGTTGAAGGTGACGTTGCCGTTCTTAGCCGGGTAAACGACGGAATCAGCGGCCATTGCGGTAACGGCAAAGGCGAGGGTCAGAGCTACTGCAGCGAAAACCTTTTTCATGAGTGTTCCCTCCATTATTTTAGGTCTGAAAACGGCCCGAAGGTATACAAACCGGGGCTCATTGTCAAGTAAAATCAACCGCAAACCGGCGTCACTTCTGGAGTGCGGCCTGCAGCGCCTGGTCCTTCTCTTCCACCTCTTCCGCCATGCGCGTCTTGTAGGCGACGAACTTGGTGCGCAACTCCGGGCAGGCCAGGGAGAGCATCTGCACCGCGAGGAGTCCGGCGTTCTTGGCACCTGCCTTGCCGATGGCCATGGTGGCGACCGGCATGCCGCCGGGCATCTGCACCATGGCGTAGAGTGCGTCGACGCCGTTCAGTGCCCCCCCCGGCATGGGGACCGCGATGACCGGCAACGGGGTTTCCGCGGCGACGACGCCGGCCAGGTGGGCCGCCATGCCGGCAGCGGCGATGATGACCTGGATGCCGCGCCCTTCGGCCTCGCGGGTGAGCTTGGAGGTCTTGGCGGGGGAGCGGTGAGCCGAGGAAACGTGCATCTCGTAGGGGACGCCGAATTCGGTAAGAACCCTGGCCGTCTCCTCCATGGTGGTCAGGTCGGAATCGCTTCCCATCAGAATCAAAACGGTCGGATTGGACATTGTTGGTCTCCAGTTACTGTTTGGATGAAGTGTGTTGTGTTGTTGACAAGCAAAAGCGGGGCTAGGGGCTAGGGACTGGGGGCTAGTAAAAACAAACGCATCTGCACCTGTTTGCCTTTACTAGCCCCTAGCCCCTGTTTTGCTCTTGCTAGCCCCTGGTTTTCCCTAGCCCCTGTTTTGCTCTTGCTAGCCCCTGGTTTTCCCTAGCCCCTAGCCCCTGTTTTGCTCTTGCTAGCCCCCGGTTTACCGGTTCATGGCCTTGGCGCCGATGTCTTTTCTGTGGTGCATGCCGGGCCAGGTAATGAGCTTCACGCCGCTGTAGGCGCGGTCGATGGCTTCCTTGACGGTTCCACCAAGGGCGGTGACGCCCAGCACGCGGCCGCCGTTGGTGACGATGGCGTCGCCACTGGCCTTGGTGCCGGCATGGAACACGACCAGGTCCTCTACCTTGCCCGCTGCCGCGAGCCCCTCGATGACGTCGCCCTTCCTGTAGTCGGCGGGATAGCCTTCAGCCGCCAGCACCACGCAGACCGCAGCCTTGTCGTGCCACTCGATCTCGACGCCTTCCAGGCTGCCGGAGGCAACCGCCATCAGGATGGGGACGATGTCGGACTTCATGCGCATCAAGAGCGGCTGGCATTCCGGATCGCCGAAGCGCGCGTTGAACTCGAGGGTCTTCACGGAGTCGCCGTCGATCATGAGGCCGGCGTAAAGAACGCCCTGGTACCGGCGCCCTTCCGCCTTCATGCCGTCCACGGTGCGGCGCATGACTTCGGCCATGGCCTTCTCGTGGATGGGCGGGGTGACCACGGGGGCCGGGGAGTAGGCGCCCATGCCGCCGGTGTTGGGGCCTTTGTCGCCGTCGTAGACCGCCTTGTGATCCTGGGCCGAAGCGAGCGGGATGATGCGCTCGCCGTCGGTGAAGGCGAGGAAGGATGCCTCCTCCCCTTTCAGGAACTCCTCGATGACCACGCGGGAACCCGCGGCGCCGAAGGCGTTGCCGGAAAGCATGTCGGTGACGGCTTCTACCGCCTCATCGCGGGTCTGGGCGATGATGACCCCTTTACCCGCGGCCAGGCCGTCTGCCTTGATGACGATGGGGATCCCGGTCTTGTCGATGAAGTCGATGGCGGCCGGCACCTCGGTGAATACGCCGTAAGCCGCGGTCGGGACATTGTACTTCTGCATCAGGTCCTTGGAGAACGCCTTGGATGCCTCGATGATGGCGGCGTTCTTGCGGGCGCCGAAGGCCTTCAGGCCGTTCTCCTCGAAGAGGTCAACAAGCCCCAGGGAAAGCGGCAGTTCCGGGCCGACCACGGTCAGCGCCACCCCTTCCTTCTTGGCGAAGTCGAGCAGCCCCTGGAGGTTGTCCACGGCGATATCGACGTTCTCAGCCAGCGTTGCCGTGCCCGGGTTGCCGGGGGCGCAGAACACCTTGGTGACCAGCGGGGACTGGGCGATCTTCCAGACCAGCGCGTGCTCGCGGCCGCCGCTGCCTACTACCAATACCTTCATATCTATCTCCTTAACGGCAAAAGCTGTGAACCACAGAGGACACAGAGGATCACGGAGGGAACCCCAAAACCGGGGGGGGCAAAAGCAAAAGGCTTAAAGCTTTTGCCTTTGTATTTTCCTCTGAGTCCCTCTGTGTCCTCTGTGGTTAATGCTCTGCGTTTTTGTCTTTAGTGCCTGAAGTGCCTCATCCCGGTGAAGACCATGGCGATATTGTGCTCGTCGGCGGCGGCGATGACTTCGGCGTCGCGCATGGAGCCGCCCGGCTGGATCACGGCGGTGACACCGACGCTGGCGGCGTTGTCCAGACCGTCACGGAACGGGAAGAAGGCGTCGGACGCCATGACGGCACCCTGGACCGGTATCCCGGCGTGCTCGGCCTTGATGGCTGCGATGCGGGCGGAGTTGACGCGGCTCATCTGGCCGGCGCCCACGCCGACGGTGGCGTTGCTGCGGCCGTAGACGATGGCGTTGGACTTGACGAACTTGGCCACGCGCCAGGTGAAGAGGAGATCTTCCATTTCCTGGTCGGTCGGTGCGCGCTTGGTCACCACCTTCAGTTCGGCGAAGAGGTCGAGGTCGGCGTCCTGGACCAGCATGCCGCCGTTGACGCGTTTGAAGTCGTAGCGGGCAGCGGGCTGCTCGGGCCAGAAGCCGCACTCCATGAGACGGACGTTCTTCTTGGCGGCAACGATCTCGCTGGCAGCCTCGGTGACCTTGGGAGCGATGATCACCTCGACGAACTGGCGCTCCACGATGGCGCGCGCGGTGGTCTCGTCGAGCTCGCGGTTGAAGGCGATGATGCCGCCGAAGGCGGACTCAGGATCGGTCTTGTAGGCGAGGTCGTAGGCTTCCATGATGTTGCCGGCGACGGCGACGCCGCAGGGGTTGGCGTGCTTCACGATGACGCAGGCGGGCTGGTCGAACTGCTTCACGCACTCGAGCGCCGCATCGGTGTCGCCGATGTTGTTGTAGGAAAGTTCCTTGCCCTGGATCTGGCGCGCGGTGGAGATAGAAGCTTCCTTGCCCCCCTTCTCGACATAGAAGGCGCCCGACTGGTGCGGGTTCTCGCCGTAGCGCATCCCCTGGGCCAGCTGGTACTGCATGGTCAGGGTGTCCGGGTACTTGGCAACGCCTTCGCCGGTGCGGGCGCCCAGCCAGTTGGAGATGGCGCCGTCGTAGGCGGCGGTGTGCTGGTACACCTTGACGGCGAGGCGGAAGTTGGTCTCACGGGAGACGCTGCCACCGCTTGCTTTCATCTCGTCCAGGACCAACTGGTAGTCGGCGCAGTCGACGATGACGGTGACGTCGCGGTTGTTCTTGGCAGCGGAACGGAGCATGGTCGGGCCGCCGATGTCGATGTTCTCGATGGCGTCTTCCATGGTGCAGTCTTCCTTGGCAACGGTCGCCTCGAACGGGTAGAGGTTGACCACCACCATGTCGATCGGCTCGATACCGTGCTCCTGCATCTTGGCCACGTGCGCCGGGTTCTCCCTCATGCCGAGGATGCCGCCGTGCACCTTCGGGTGCAGCGTCTTGACCCTGCCGTCCAGCATCTCGGGGAAACCGGTGAACTCGGAAACGTCCTTCACCGGGATGCCTGCCTCACGCAGCAGTTTCGCGGTGCCGCCGGTGGAGAGGATCTCCACGCCGTAGCCGGCCAACGCCCGGGAAAATTCCACCACTCCAGTCTTCTCCGACACGCTTACCAGCGCGCGCCCAATCTTTGCCATTTGCCCACTCCTTTTTGTTGCTGCTCTTTGATGGTGATTAGATATTTAAAGCATAACCACAGAGGTCACAGAGGATCACAGGGGACACAGAGGAAAACTGTGGGGACTGGCTCCGCCAGGTGCCTGTCCCCCTTTATCTTCAAAAAGCATATCCACAGAGGACACAGAGGCTCACTGAGGACACAGAGAACGATTCGAGGGTGAAACCTTACGTCTTTATGCCTTTCCTCTGAGGCCTCTGTGGACCTCTGAGCCCTCTGTGGTCAGGCTTGTGCTTTGGGGAAATCTATATTGGCCAGGAAGTGCTTTTCGAAGAGCGGTGTGCCGGAAAGGGGGATGACACGGACCTTTTGCGCCAGGGCCTCCATCTGATCGCTGCCGCCCGCGGCGAGCAGTACTCGCTCCACGCCGGCCAGCGCCCCTTCCTTGATAAATCCGGTGATTCTTACCATTTTTTCGTTGAAAATTCCAACCTTTTTTAGCACATCCGGTGACAGCACGGCGCCAAAGGAACCGGTCAGCACCACCCGCGCAACATCGTCCATGGACAGGTTCGCCTTGCTCAAGAGGATCTCCATGCCGCCGCGCATCGCCCCCTTGGCGAGCTGCAGCGCCCGGATGTCGTCCTGGTCCAGATAGACGAAACTTTTGGCATCGCGATGCAGGACGAAGGCGGTCACGCCGTTCACCTCCTGCACCCGGTTGCCCAGATTGGAGTCGATCTCGGCAGCGGGGAGGAGCCTGCCGGTCGGATCGATGACGCCCTGCTCCAGAAGGGCAGCCACGGTGTCCAGAACGCCCGTGCCGCAAATGCCGCAGGGGGGAGCGCCGGCGATGGTGGATGACAGTAGCCTGTCCCCTTTTATTTGGACGCCGCTCACCGCGCCGGGGAGCGCGGCCATGCCGCACTTGAGGTTGCCCCCCTCGAAGGCGGGGCCGGCGGCGGCCGAGGTGGCGAGGTAACGCTCGCCGTCGAAAAGGGCGATCTCCGCGTTGGTGCCGACGTCCAGGAAGAGGGTCGCGGGCGCGGGCGCCTCAGGCAGTCCGAAGAGAAAGGCAAGCAGGTCGCCGCCGACGAAACCGCCGGGCAGGGGGAGCAGGTAACAGGGATAGTCACGGCTCCAACCGAGATCGAGGGTGGTTACGGATTTTCCGGCGGAAAAGAGGGGGCGAAACGGAGGATGGGCCAACGACTCTACCGGCAGGGCAAGGGCGATGGTTTCCATGGAGGGGTTGCCGGCGATGGCTACCTGCGCGAGATCCGCGGGCGACGCGCCGGCCTGGTCCAACAACACGCCGGTCATGCGCTCCATCTCGGCAGCCAGAACGGTCTGCATGGCGCGCAGGTTTTCGGGATCAGCCCCCGCGGTGAGGCGGGCGAGGACGTCGGACCCCCAGCGGCGCTGGGGATTCATGGCGCCGGTGACGGCCAGCCGTGCTCCGGTGACCGTATCGACAAGCGACGCAGCTATGGTGGTGGTGCCCAGGTCGAAAGCGGCGGCGAGCCCCTTAGACGAAGACAATAGTGCTCTCCCCGGCGGGCTCGACTGCACCGATCGTTACGGCGAACAGGCCGGACTCCCCGGCGCGGGCAAGGAATGCACGGGCGTCGTCGGGGGCAAGGGAGATGAGGAGACCCCCGGATGTCTGCGGATCGAAGAGCGGCAGCAAGGCATCGCCGCCGGAGCCGGTTACGTGGGATTGATAATGCTGGCGGTTGCGATAGCACCCCGCGGGGACCATGCCGTCGTCGATGAGGCCCGGCACGCCGGACATGACCGGAACGCGGGAGAGTTCGATGCGGAAGGTGACCTTGGCGCCGAGCGCCATTTCGCAGGCGTGGCCGATGAAACCGAAACCGGTGACGTCGGTGGCGGCGGTAGCGTTGCAGGCCACCATCAGCTCGCACGCCTTGGCATTGAGCGCGGTCATCCAGCCGATCGCTTCCTGCGCCAGGGCGTCTTCGATCATCTCCGCTTTGATGGCGGTGGAGATGATGCCGGTGCCGAGCGGCTTGGTGAGGATAAGGACGTCGCCGGGGCGGGCGGTGCAGTTTCTTACGATGCGGGAGGGATCGATGAGGCCGGTTACGGCCAGGCCGAACTTCAGCTCGTCGTCCTCCACCGTGTGCCCGCCGACCAGGCAGCAACCCGCCTCCTTGAGGGCGTCGGAACCGCCGGCGAGGATTGCGGCCAGCACGGGGGTGGGGAGCGAGCAGGCCGGGAAGAAGGCGAGGTTCATCGCCGTCACCGGTTTGCCCCCCATGGCGTAGACGTCGGAAAGGGCGTTGGCCGCGGCGATGCGGCCGAAGGTGAAGGGATCGTCCACCAGCGGCGTGATGATGTCGGTGGTCTCCACCAGGGCAAGGCTCTCCCCTATGCGGTAGATCCCCGCATCCTCGGCGCCCTCGACGCCCACGATGAGGTTGGGGTCGTCCGAGCGGGTTATGTCGCGGATGGCATCTTCCAGGCCCGCCGGGCCCAGTTTGGCAGCTCAACCCGCCGCCTGCACCATCGTTGTGAGCCGTACCTTGTCAGTCATAAAAACCTCGGAAAAACCAGAAATCAGAACCATTGGCCACGGAGAAAATCTGAGGCAATCTGAGAACGGCACCTCTTTTATTATCCTCGGTAGATCTCGCGCCTGTGCCCTACCCTTAGCACCAGCACGGTGACAATATCGTCTTGGATACTTGCAACGATACGGTAGTCCCCTTGCCGGTACTTCCAGAATCCTCCAAGCTTGGCACCGACCAGAGCCTCGCCGATGCTCCGTGGGTCCTTTAAAGCCGCAACACGCTCACGAAGAAAGCGCAAGATCCTCCGCGCCACCTGAGGATCAAGCCTTTCTAGCTCGCGGACTGCCCCTTGTGACAACTCAATCTTCCACCTTCATAGCGACGCATCACCTCCTCGAGAGGGACTGCTTCTTCGCTTCCTGAGCGGATTGCCTCCAGGCGCTTTTCGGCCAGATAAAGGTCTTCTATTTCATCGAGATGTTCCAGTATCGCTTCCCTGACATAAAAACTTTTGGGGCGATGCGTTTCACTGGCCAAACGCGCTAGCCTCTTGTCCACTTCTTCATCGATCCTGATTGTGACTGTACGCATGGGAAACTCCTCCCTTCCTCTGCGAAACTTCTTAGGCCCTGCACTTACCCAATATACACCCTGCGCACGCGGCGGGTGGCGATACCGCACATGATCTCGTAGGGGATGGTGCCCGCCTTCTCGGCCAATTCCTCGGCGCTGATGCGATCGCCCATGGGATCGGGTCCCAAAAGGGTCACGTCGTCACCCACGGCAACGCCCTCGATGTCGGTCACGTCGAGCATGATCCAGTCCATGCAGACGGTGCCGGCGACGCGGGCCCGCTGGCCGCGGATCAGCGCCTCCCCCTTGTTGGTGAGGCTGCGGCAGTACCCGTCGGCATACCCCACGGGAACGCTGGCGATGAGGGCGCGCTTGTCGGCCACGTAGCGCCTGCCGTAGCTGATGCTGGTCCCGGGCTCCACCCACTTGAGCATCGCCACCCGGCTCTTCAGCTTCATGACCGGCAAAGACGCCTGCTCGTCCACGAAGTCCCGGGAAGGTGCGGCACCGTAGAGGATGATCCCCGGCCGTACCAGGTTGCAGAAGGGAAGATCGGCGGCAAGGATGGCGGCGCTGTTGGCGACATGGACGTAGGCGGGATCGTATCCCTGGCGGCGGGCCTCGGTGACGGCGGCGTTGAAACGCTCGGCCTGCAGCTTGGTGAAGGCGAGGCCGTCCGGGTCGCGTTCGTCGGCGCTGGCGAAGTGGGAGAAGATCCCTTCCATCTCGAGGTTCTTGAACTGCTTCAACTGCTCGAGGAATTCAGGCACCTTGTCCCAGGTGACGCCGAGGCGCCCCATGCCGGTATCGACCTTCAGGTGGATCTTGGCCTTGCGGTAGCACTTGATTTCCAGGGCCGCACGGTCCAGCGCCGCGGCCTGCTCCAGCGAATAGAGCGCGGTGGAGATATTGAGGCCGATGCAGCGCCGCTCCTCGCCGGGATAGATGCCGCCCAGGATCAGCACCGGGCGGTAGATGCCGCTCATGCGCAGTTGCACCCCCTCGGCGAGGAAGGCGACCGCGAAGGCGTCCACTCCGAGCTTTTCCAGCTCCTCGGAGACGTACTGGAAACCATGGCCGTAGGCGTCGGCCTTGACCACGGCCAGGATGCCGCATCCCTCCGGCACCTTCTTCTTTACCAGCCCGAAGTTGTGCCTGAGTGCGGCGAGATCTATCTCAACAACCGTAGGACGACTGTCCATCTCGAAATCCCGTATCGGTATATCTGAATGAAATCAGGCCGGGACGGTCCCGGCCACAGATTTTTCTACCACTTTAGCCCCTGAGTGTAAAGGCAAAAACCCGAAAGCGATTGACTTTGCAAGAGGATTCCATTATGTTTACGGCCTCAGCAAAAGCCAGCTAGGGGAGTTCATCCGAACTGAGACAGGGCGATCCTGAACCCTTTGAACCTGATCCGGGTAGTACCGGCGTAGGGAAGCGGCGCGTACTCCGACCTTTTCATCGTGAGCCGTGACCCCGTCGCGGCTTTTTGTTTTAGTACCCAGAAGCTCTAACGTAAAGACGCGAAGGCGCTAAGACGCCAAGAATGGCTTGTTGGGGAACGACCTGGTTTTCCCGCTTTTCCTTTGCGCCTTCGCGGCTCTGCGTCTTTGCGTTAAATCTTTTAGAGGTGTGCCTTGTTAAGACTCGTGGTGGACCATAGCGGGAAGGAGCGGCGTGTGGCGGGACTGTACCTGATCACGGACCAGGGCGAACGCCTGGTGCCGCGGGTGCGGGAGGCGCTCGGGAGCGGCGGGATCTCGCTGCTGCAATACCGCGACAAGCTGCGCAGCTTCGAGGAACGCCTGTCGCTCGGCAACGACCTGAAACACCTCTGCAACGAGTTCCAGGTGCAGTTCATCGTCAATGACGACCTCGAGCTCGCGCTGGCCCTGGACGCCGACGGCCTGCACCTGGGCCAGGAGGACGGCGACCCGGCCGCGGCGCGCGCGGCCCTCGGCCCCAAGAAACTGATCGGCATCTCCACCCACTCCATGGAAGAAGCGCTCGCCGCACAGGATGCAGGTGCCGACTACATCGGCTTCGGCTCCCTCTATCCCACCGAGAGTAAGGAGGTCGAGCACCTGCAGAGCCCGGAAGCACTGGCTCAGTTGAGGGAAAAGGTGCAGATCCCCATCGTCGCCATCGGCGGCATCAACCGCGACAACGCCTGCGCGGTGATCGACGCCGGTGCCGATTCCATCGCGGTCATCTCGGCCGTGCTTGCCGCCCGCTCCCCCGGACTCGCCGCGACCGAACTCTCCCTCCTGTTCAACCGCACACTGACGCAGCCGCGCGGGGCGGTGCTCACCATCGCCGGCAGCGATTCCGGCGGCGGCGCGGGGATCCAGGCAGACCTCAAAACCATCACGCTGCTGGGAAGCTACGGCGCCTCGGCAATTACCGCCCTCACCGCCCAGAACACGCGCGGCGTCACCGGGATCCATTCCTCCCCGCCCGCCTTCCTGGCGGAGCAGATCGACGCGGTGCTGTCGGACATCCCCATCGACGTGGTGAAGATCGGCATGCTGTCCTCGCCGGAGAACGCGGAGATCGTCGCCGACAAGCTGACCGCGTACGAGATGAGGATGGTGGTGCTCGACCCGGTGATGAGCGCCAAGGGGGGCGTGGCATTGCTCGAAGACGAGGCGCTCTCGGTGCTGAAGAAAAGGCTGGTGCCGCTGAGCTACCTGGTCACCCCCAACATCCCGGAGGCCGAAGCCCTGACCGGCCTCACCATCACCGACAGCGCCGGCATGGAACTGGCCGCCCGTGCGCTGCACCTCATGGGCGCCAAGCACGTGCTGGTCAAGGGGGGGCACCTGACCGAAGGGGTGGTCACCGACATCCTCTTCGACGGCACCGGCTTCACCCGCTTCAGCGCGCCGCGCGTGCTCACCCGCAACACCCACGGCACCGGCTGCACGTTGGCATCTGCCATCGCCACCAACCTGGCCCAGGGCGAGCCGCTGCCGAGCGCGGTGCTGAGGGCGAAGCTGTTCGTGACCCGCGCCATCAAGTATTCGCAGCCGCTGGGCAAGGGGCACGGACCGGTGAACCATTTCCTGGCGGCGCGGGAGCAGGGGGAATAGTCCCCTCCCCCGGAGGGGGAGGGATAGGGAGGGGGCGCGCAGCGTCTTCATACCCGCATCCCCCCTCCCAGCCTCCCCCCTCCGGGGGGAGGAGCGATGAAAGACCTCACTAAAGACGTAGTCATAAAAAGGAGCAACCATGACCCAGCTGGAATACGCCCGCAAGGGGATCATCACCGACAAGATGAAGACGGCAGCCCTCGCCGAGGGGGTCGACGCCGAGTTCATCCGCGCCGGGATCGCCGCCGGGAACATCATCATCTGCCATAACAACAAGCACGTGAACGGCACCCCGCTTGCCGTGGGCAAGGGGCTGAGGACCAAGGTCAACGCCAACATCGGCAGCTCCGCCGACGATCTCAATTTCGAGAAAGAACTGGAGAAGGTACGCGTGGCCGTGGCCAGCGGCGCCGACGCCATCATGGACCTCTCCACCGGCGGCCCGGTCGACGAGATCCGCCGCGCCGTTATCGCCGAGACGTCCGCCTGCATCGGCACCGTGCCGCTGTACCAGGCCGCGCTCGATGCGGTGAGAAAGCACAAGAAGGCGATCGTCGAGATGACCGTGGAAGACATCTTCCAGGGTGTCATCAAGCACGCCGAGGACGGCGTCGACTTCATCACCGTGCATTGCGGCGTGACCCGCTCCACCGTGGAGCGCATGCGCAAGGAAGGGCGCATCATGGACGTCGTCTCCCGCGGCGGCGCTTTCACCATCGAGTGGATGGCGCACAACAACGCGGAGAACCCGCTCTACGAGCACTTCGACCGCCTGTTGGAGATCACCAAGGCCTACGACATGACCCTGTCGCTGGGCGACGGTTTCCGCCCCGGCTGCCTGGCCGACGCCACCGACCGTGCCCAGATCCACGAGCTGATCATCCTGGGCGAGCTTACCCAGCGCGCCCAGGAGTACGGCGTGCAGGTGATGATCGAGGGTCCGGGTCACATGCCGCTGAACCAGATCGAGGCCAACATCCTCTTGCAGAAGCGGCTGTGCCACGGCGCCCCCTTCTACGTACTGGGGCCGCTGGTCACCGACATCGCCCCGGGCTACGACCACATCACCTCCGCCATCGGCGGGACCATTGCCGCCGCGGCCGGCGCCGACTTCCTCTGCTACGTGACCCCGTCCGAGCACCTGAAGCTGCCGAGCGTCGAGGACGTGCGTGAGGGCGTGATGGCATCGCGCATCGCAGCGCACGCCGCCGACATCGTCAAGGGGGTCAAGGGGGCCATCGAGAAGGACAACCAGATGGCGCGTTGCCGGAAGAAGCTGGATTGGGAAGGGCAGTTTGCGCTGGCCATCGATCCGGTCAAGGCGCGTCGTCTGCGCGAAGAGTCCGGCGTTGCCGACCACGGTGCCTGCACCATGTGTGGCGAGTTCTGCGCCTACAAGGTCATGGACGACGCCACCGAACGCGAGCGTGCCAACGCCGCCTGCGCGTAGCAACGCCAGGGTGCCGAAACACCTGTAGGGGCGAATAATCATTCGCCCCCTTCGCTTCACGAAAAAAGCCGCTGCCCCCTTCAAGGGCCAGCGGCTTTTATTTTTTAAATCTTCAACGCAAAGGCGCCAAGGCGCGGAGGCGCAGAGACAGAAACAAAAGACAAGGCATGATGGGTTTAACAATACCCCTGCTTTTCTTTGCGCCTCTGCGGCTCTGCGCCTTGGCGTTGAGGCTTTAAAGGCTGTTGTTAACGCAAAGACGCAAAGGCGCAAGGACAACCCGAACTGCAAAAGCTTGAAGGTTATAATCCCTGTTTTTCTTTGCGACTTTGCGGCTTTGCGTTTCAATAGCTTTGGTCTTTGAATCTTTAACGCAAAGGCGCCAAGGCGCGGAGGCGCAGGGACAGAAACAAAAGACAAGGCATGATGGGTTTAACAATACCCCTGCTTTTCTTTGCGCCTCTGCGGCTCTGCGCCTTTGCGTTGAGGCTTTTAAAGGTTTTGCTGCTCTGCCCCTTTGCGTTGATGCCTCTGCTACGGACTCACCACGATGCTGAAGGAGTGGTCCGTGTAGGAAGCCCCCCTGGTCACCCTGAGGGTCACGGGCCTGGTCCCGACGTAGGTGGCGGTAGGCGTCCAACCGATGATGCCCGAGGTACTCACTATCATCGACGTGGTCGGCCGCGTTATGAACGTGTAGGTGAACGTCCCCCCCCCAGGCATGGTCGCAGTTACGGGATAGCTGTAGGCGACGCCTACCTTGGCGGTCGTCACCGGCGTCGAGGTGATGGTGATGGGCGAGGCAGCAACGACGACAGTGAAACTCTGCCGCTTCACATACCCCCCACCGGAGACCTGGACCACCACCGGGAACGAGCCCGCCTGCGTCGACGTCGGCGTCCAACTGATCACCCCCGCGCTGTTCACCACCATCCCCGTGGGCTTGGTAATGAGGGAGTAGCTGAACGTGGTCACCCCGGCGAGGCTCGCCGTTACCGGGTAGCTGTAGGCGACCTGCGTGCTCCCGGTGCTGGCAGGAGTGGAAGTGATGACGATCGGCGAAGGCGCGACCTGCACGTCGAAGCTCTGCGTCGCCTGGTACGCCCCGGAAGTGGCGATCACGGCCACAGGGTAGCTCGCGCCGGCCTGTACCTCGGTAGGAGTCCAGCTGATGACGCCCGTGCTGGAACTGATGGTCATCCCCGAAGGCGGCCCCGACAGCGCGTAGGTGACGGCGGGCATGCCGCTGGCCACCGCGGTCCGAACCGTGTAGCTGTAGGCTTTCAACTCGGTGGCGGTAGTGACCGGGGTAGAGGTGAAGGTGACCTGGGGCTCCTGGGCCGTTACGGTGAACTGCTGATCCGTCGCAAGCAGGTTGCCGCTGGCGACGCTCGCGACGACAAGACGGACCGGGGCGGGACCAAGCTGGTCCGGCCGGGGAGTCCACGTGATGACGCCGGAGCCCGAGACCGTCATCCCTTCCGGGGCGGTCGGCAAGGAATAGGTGAGCGCACCGCCGCCGGGCTCGGAAGCCTGGACCGTGTAGGTGTAGGTGTACCCCGGGGCGGCCAGGCTGGGCGGGGTGGAGCTTAGGCTCGGCAGGTGGCTGGCCGCCGCCGCGGCGTCCGGACAGGAACCGCCGTAACCGTTGTGGCAGCGCTCGCAGTCCATGGCAGCGCCCCCCTTGTACGGGGTGCCCCACTTGACGTCGGTGCGCAGCAGGTGGCAGGCGACGTTGGAACAGGTCTTGGTGCCAGCGTCGTAGCTTGCGTAGGTGAGCTTCTGCCCGGACCAGGTGCTGCCGTAGGGGTAGTCGATGGTCGGCACCGCCACCTGCTTCTCGAAGGCGACATCCTTCTTCCCGTTGACGTGGGCGGCGAAGTTGTCGATCGGGACGTCGCTCATGGTTGAGAAGGTCCCGGTGGCATCTTCGGTCCTCGTGTAGGTCCCCTTCTGCTTCACCGTGTCGTTATGACAGTACAGGCAGGCCAATGGCTCGGAGGCCCCGGTCTCGAAGTACATGTTGTTCTTGTGCAGGAAATCGACCGGGCCATAGCCGAAATCGTCGCTGCGCCAGACATGGCTGTCACCGGCGCCGCCGCCGTTCTCCGGGTACCGGGTCTCGGGCGGGTTGGCATGGCAACCGGTGCAGGCAAGCGGTCCACTCTCCCAGGTGACGCTCCGGTAGTTGGTGGTGGTGACCAGGTCGGCCGGTATGGGGGGCGTGCACGTGGTCGCATAGGACGGAACGTCGGTCGGGGTGGTCCAGGAGGTGTAGCTGTGGCAGTAGACGTTGCTGCAGGTCCCCTGGGTGTAGGTGAGCCCCCTGTCGTCCTGGTACTGCGTGTTGCCTGCAGCGTAGGAGGCGGTGGCGGGATGCTTCGCCTTCAGCGACCCGGCCGGTGCCTGCGGGTTGTAGAGTTCCACGTCGACGGTGCCGTTGCCGTGCTTCAGGCCGTCCATGGGATGGCAGTTGCCGCAGTTCATCACGTAGGCCGAGGAGGTCGCCCCCAGGTCCTGGGCGATGCCGGTGGAACCGTAAGCCGCCTGCGCCACGGTCCCTCCGTAGTGCTTCAGGTGCGAGGCGGTCGCAGGCGGTGCGCCGTGGCAGCCGTCGCAGCCGAGCGTGCCGCCCCAGGTGGCGCTGCCGTTGTTGTGGCAGCTGATGGCGCTGCAGGTGCTCCCCCCCGCGTTGTAGCTGTAGCTGAAGGTCCGCCCGGGCCCGGGCTCCACGTCGGTCCTGCCGTTTATGTGGGTGACGTTCGCCGGCCACAGCGCACGTCCGGTGGCGGTGGTTTCGTGGCAGTCGCCGCAACCAAAGCCGCCGTTGAGGTGGGCGGTGTGGCTCCCCGAGGTGTTGGCGTGGCAGCTCGTGCAGCCGGAGCCAGCCTGGTACGCCTTCAACCCGTCGGCCTGCTGCTGGGTGATCTTCTGCTGCGCCACCAGGTGGTTCAGGGCGCTCTCGATGGAGCCGGTGACCGCACCGTTGTAGAGGTAATCGATGGAATCGGAGATGAGCTTTCTGGTGTAGGCGGAGTTGTGCGCGTAGGCGCCGGGCTCGCGCAGCAGCATCACGTAGTTGAAGGCGGCCCCCATGGCGTCGGCGCCGCCCTGGCCGCTCCCCCAGTTCAGGTCGGTGAAGTACGGATACGTCTCCCGGTACACGTGCCCCTTGTCGGCAAGCATCGCCTTCAGCACCTCGAGCCCGTTAAGATAGGCATCCCGGCTTGCGGCAAGCGATGCCGCCGTAAGCGAGGTGCCGTGGCAGTTGGCGCATGGGGATTCCGCCGCAGCAATGAAGCTGTGACCGCCTTGCCCGGTCTTGTGGCAGGCGACACAGGGGCCGCCGCTGCCGGTCGCACTACGGTCGCCGATGCCGATGCCGCGGTGGCTGTTGCTGGAGTAAAAGGCGTAACCGGAAAAGTTGTACCCTCCCCTGCCGTGCAGCACGCCGCCGGCTGCCAGGTAGTGGGGCGCGACGAAGGGGGTGTTGCCGAAGTCGGCGCCTGCGGCAACCTTCACCGTTATGCTCGCCCCGTTATTCAGGCCGCTGTGACAGGACATGCAGACGTTGGACGTTCCGGTGTCGCGGTTCACGTAGGTGTCGTCCGGGTAAGGGTGAACCGGTGCCAGCGTGCGTACCACACCGTTGGGGACGTCCTTGTGACAACCGATGCAGGTGAGAACCTCTTTGGTTTTGTCCGAGGCGACTCCCCAGGCAGTCACCACCTTGCCCGTCGAGTAGGCGATGAAACCGGTGGTGGTGTGGCACTGCACGCAACCGGTGCGGGTCTTGAAGTCAAAGGTGGTCCATGCCGCGGCGTTGACCCGCGCGTGACCGGAGCTGTACCACTGCTGGCGCACCGCCGCGTTGGCGGGACTGTTGAAATGGCAGTCCGAGCAACTCGCCCGCGAGGTGACGTAGGATGCGGGGTACCCGGCGCTGGTCACGTTGTTGTAGTGCAAAAGTCCCAGCGGCCCCGGCATGGCGCCGCTGGTGGAACCGGGGTTGTGCTTGTTGTGGCAGGTGGTGCAGTCGGTGGCCCCCATCGGAAAGGGATGCCCCACCACCTGCCCCGACCCGTCGATATGACAGCCGTTGCAGGCGGTGACGGAGGCGGCCGGGTCGTGGGGCGCCTGGAGGTGGCAGGAGGTACAGGTGACGCCGGACCGGCTGTGCAGCGACGCGCCGTAATCGGTCGCGATCTGCGAGTTATGGCAGGTGACGCAGTAGTTCGACCCCACGGTGCCGGCGCTCGCCGCGGTAATGACAAAGGTGGTGCGGTTCACCGAGGCCGAGTTTACCGGTGTGGGCATGGCGCCGCTGGTGTGGCAGGAAACGCAGGAAATCGCCACCGCCTTGTGGGCGGAAGCGGACCAGCGCGTGAACACCAGGGGAGCGGGATAGATGCCGGCAGCGCCGTGGCACCCCATGCAGTCGTTCCGCATGCTGTCGGTGAGAGAACCGACCACGGTGACCGTGGTTGTGGCCGAGGCAACCGGAGTGCTGCCCAGGAAGTTGGTGAGTTTGAATTGGTAGGTCCCGGTGGCGGTCGGGGTAAAGGTCGGGCGCAGCGTGCCGGCGCCGGACAGGGTGACGGCAGGTCCGCTGATCTGGCTCCAGAGCTGGCTGTCTCCTCCGACGCTGGCGCTGCCGTTCAGGATAACCGGCGTGTTGATGGGGACGCGCTGGTCGGTGCCGGCATCGGCCCGCACCGTGGTGTAGGTCGCCACCACGCTCCCGGGGCCGGTCACGTTATTGACCGTGATCTTCACCGGCTCCGCAAAGGGCAAGGTGACGGGACGCCCCGAGAGGTCAGTCAGGCTGCCGCCGGTCGCGGCAATCAGGAAGCTCCCGGCTCCCCCCGGGGTGGCGGTAAAGACACCCGTTCCGCCGTAGGCAACCGTCATGCTGGCCGGGGTTATGGTACCCCACCCCGCCACCGTCGCCGTAACCGCGTACTTCTGGAGCGTGAACTTCGCTACCAGGGACTGGATGGCGCCGCCGCTTTTCTGGAAGGTGGTGGAATAGTGCGAAGTGTAGTTGCCGATGGGGATCGTGGCGCCATTCCTGGTCAAACCGCCGATGTTGTAGCCGGCATTGGCCGCCACCACGACCGGGACTGCCGCAGAGGTGGTGAAATTGGCATAGAATACGGTGCCCGCCGTGGTCTGGGTCGGGTTGTTGCGGACCTTGATGGTCCCGCCTACCGTCGAAAGCTTCGTTTGCAGTTGCCATGAGGTTGCTGCCCAGGCTCCCAGTGCATACATCGTGACCAGACAAACCACTGCACACAACACCCTCTTGAGCATGTGTCCTCCCCAGTTGTTGCCGTCGCGTCCACTAAGCGAAGCTTATAGTTTTCAATTAATTAGCAAATTCTGTACCGCAAAACTCCTGTTCGGTCTCGAGGAACCACACCCACCGCAGGCGATGGGGGGGACCCGAAGGGAGATGCTGACTGGGCGAGCCGGGAGGGCGGCGACAGCAGATAAAATTATTTTTCCGGCAGGTTAGAGCACATTCAGCAAATGATGCGCCCCAGCGGGTGGAAGGCCAAATGACAGCTTCGGGATCGGTTGAATGGCAGGAGGTGCGGTCAAAGCACAGAGGAGAAGCGGCAGTGCAAACAGCAACGCGGGGCCGCAAAGAGGCAGGACCAGCAGGTTCTCTCTTGGCGACTCCGCGTCTGCGTCAAAAGGACTTCGGCCACCTGGCCTACTTCGCCCTCTTCGCTCCACGAAAAAAGCCGCTGCCCCCTTCAAGGGCCAGCGGCTTTTGTTTTATAAATCTTCAACGCAAAGGCGCCAAGGCGCGGAGACGCAGGGACAGAAACAGGCAGACAAGCGTGAGAGGTTTTACAATATTCCTGCTTTTCTTGGCGACTTTGCGGCTTTGCGCCTATGCGTTAAAAGCAAGGCTATCCCCCCGGACCACCGCCAGGATCTCCTCCGCACTGCCGGCCTGGCATGTTTCGCATCCCAAATCAGCCACGATGCTGCTCACCAACCTGCGGTACTTCTCATCGTCATCGACAAACAGGATCGATCGTGTCGGTGTTTCCATGTCTTCCCCGCTGGTAAAAAATGGAGGATGGCCCGTGCCCAGGCCATCCTCCGGAAGAGGCGCCTCAAAGAGGAGGAGAGAGGCGCCCTGGAAACGTGTTGGGGATGTAAGCGCCGCGATGCTACCCACCAAATAAGGAAGAAATGTGGAGCAAATGTGAAAGTCGGCTCCGATGGGCCGCGGTCGTAGCCCGCCGTCCACAGGCCACAGTCCCCCCTCGCCCACCGCCTCCCTCACCCGCCCTCCGGGCACCCTCTGCCAGAGAAAGAGGGGACCAGTCGGACAACAGGGGCCGGTAACGCCGGCACTGCCGGTTCGATCATAAAACCTGACTTTTCAGCCTTTTAACGGACGGATGGTAACGATTCGGCAACAAAAGAATGGATTTAAACCAATGCAGAATCGGCAGAAAGGCGCCGGGGCGGCACTGGCGCCGCCCCGGGGGGGGGTAACTGTCAGCAGACGTCGTGGGTCCCGGCTTTGGCCAGCGAGGGATGTTGCGGAAAATGGAGAGTCACGGTGGTCCCGTGTCCCGGGCGGCTCCAGGCGGAGACGTCGCCATTGTGCATTTCCATGATCGCCTTAACTATGGCGAGCCCAAGGCCCGTGCCGCTGTGGTGAGAGCCGGATTTCACCCGGTAAAACCGGTCGAAAAGAAAGGGAAGGTGTTCGGAATAGATGCCGCAGCCGGTATCGGCGACGGCTATCTCGACCGCGCCGTCACTCCCCATGGACGAGGAAATGACGATGTCCCCTCCTGCCGGTGTGTAGGCGATGGCGTTGCCGATGAGGTTACTGAGAGCACGGCGGAACAGGGTCCGATCCCCCCAGAAGGAGGCGTCGCCGCGGCACACGAGGGAGATCCCGGCAGCGCTGGCCTCGTCCGAGAAGTAGTCCACCACCTCGTCGACCTCGGTCCCGGCGTCGAGTTTCTCGAACATGAGGTCGTTTTTCTCGTTGTCGGCGCGGGCCAAAAAGAGCAGCTTGTCGATCACCGCGGCCAGCCGCTCGTACTCAGTGAGACTGGAAGCGATGATCTCCTGGTACTCATCCGCCGTGCGATCCTGGGAGAGGGCGATCTCCGCCTCGAGCATCAGGTTGTTGATGGGGGTGCGCAGTTCGTGGGCGAGGTTCCCCGAATAGTGCGAGAGCCTCTGGAAGGAACTTTCGAGGCGGGCCATCATGGCGTTCAGCGACTCAATCACGGGATGCATCTCGTGCGGGAACCGTTCTACCTCCAACCTGGTATTGAGCCGGTTGCCGGTGATGTTCTTGATCGAACTGCTGAACTCCTCCAGGGGCCTGAGCCCCCGTCTGACGACGATATAGGAACTGGGGATCGCGAAGAGAAACGCCCCCAGCCCGAAGAGAACGAGATAGGTGCGGTAGACGCCTATAAGCTGGTCATGCTGGGCGAGATCTATCCCTATCTGCAGCCGCCAGCCGCGGGCCTCAGAGACGGGATCGGTGAGCTTGGCGGTCCTCAACAGGAAATTGCTGCCCTTCGCTTCGAACTTTCTGGACCTGGTATCGCCCGGGAGAGGGAACACGGACGGGGGTAGGACGCCCCTCATGTTGGGGCAGTCGACGACGACCTTCCCCTCACGGTCCACGATGCGCATCAGGATGCAATTGGTACCGGCGTCTTCCCCCCGTACTTCCGACGCCATCACCTGCTTGATGGCGTCGAGGCCGGAGGGGGTTGACAGCAGGGCGCGCACCGAGGTGATCTCACCCTGCAGTTGCTCGGTGCCCGATTCGTTGATGTGCTGCACCAGCTTGAAGTACAGCAGCAGTGCGCACAAGGTGAAGCCGACTACGATGGAAATGATGTACAGCACGGCCAGGTTGTGCGCCATGGACCGGATGGATCGCGCCGGGGTTCCTTCCGTGGAAGGGACGGCATCACTCATCGCGGTCCTCGAGCACGTAGCCGACGCCGCGCACGGTGTGAATCAGCTTCTTGTCGAAGGGGCCATCGACCTTGGCCCTAAGCCCGGCGAGCTTCACGTCCACGATCTTCAGGTTGGCGTCGAAACCGAGGTTCCATACCGCCTCCGCTATGCGCAGGCGCGACTGCACCTCACCGGCACGGCGGATCAGCATGGAGAGGAGCGCGAACTCCTTGGGGGTCAGCTCCAGGTGCTTACCGGAGCGGGTCGCCTTGCGGGCGAAGAAGTTGACGGTGAGGTCGGATACCTGCACCTCGTCCTGCTGCAGCACCTGCCCCCGGCGCAACAGCGCCTGGATGCGGGCACAGAGCTCGCCGAAGGAGAACGGCTTGACCAGGTAGTCGTCCGCCCCGGACTGCAGGCCGCAGATCCGGTCGTGTACCTCGTCGCGCGCGGTGAGCATGATG
This sequence comes from Geomonas anaerohicana, assembly GCF_016458305.1. GTDB lineage: Bacteria > Desulfobacterota > Desulfuromonadia > Geobacterales > Geobacteraceae > Geomonas > Geomonas anaerohicana. The sequence goes on from NZ_JAEMHL010000012.1 coordinate 86,700, forward strand.
ATCGGCGTGCTCTTCCCCGCCTGGCGCAACCGCTTGACCACCTCGAACCCGTCGATGCCCGGGAGCATGAGATCGAGGATGATCAACTCGTACGCCTTCTCCTTCGCCATAGCGAGGCCTTTCAGGCCGTCACCGGCGATGTCGGCGTTGATGCTGACCTCCGCCAACCCTTTCCGCAACTGCTCCGCGGTTTTCTCCGAATCTTCAATGACAAGGAAATTCATACCAGACCCTTTCTAGGCTTGGCCGGCGCGTACCTAACTGAACGCCGTGCAATACCCCCAATAGCTCCCTCCGCCGACCACGACGAAGAGAACCACATGCTTGATCACCAACATCCTGCGCCTGGTCCGCTCGGTCTCGGCGCCGTAGAAGTTGTCTACGTAGGTGAAGCTGCGCATCCCGCCGGTGGCGAAGATGGCCACCGCCGCACCGATGCTGTTCCAAAAGAAAAAGCGCTCTATCTGGGCGAGCGTCCCCGCGAGCTGCTGCGCCTCCAGCCTGTAGCCGTGCAACAGGTGGATGGCGATCAGTGCCGAGAGCCAGTACCCGGTCATGAAATCGTGGATGAAGCCGTTGAACACCACGGCGATCTTTTTTACTCTGTCCATGCTCTCCTCGCCCGCGTCAGGGGATCGGCGCGAAGGTGTGTGGATGCGACTGGGCTTCATCCTGCCCGCGCTGCATTCCCTTCACGCTCCTGACCAGCGCCTGCACCTCGGGCGGCATCTGCCCCCCCTGCTTCATCATGGCCCGCATCTGGCCGGCTAGGTAGGAGTTGTTGATCAGGATGTCGAACACCGCCAGCATGAACTCCTGCTTCCAGGGCGAAAGCTGGTGCAGGTTCTGGAACTTGTGCATGAAGAACTTCTGGCTTGCCTTGCCCAGCTCGCGCTCCAGTTCCTCCAGCGTCATGTTTTTGGGCTTGATGACCGGCTCGACCAGGTTGTATTTCCGGAAGTCGGTAGTGGCGACGTACTGCTCCAGCTCGGGGTAGAGCTCCGCGTAGGGCCACGGCGCGATGGCCAGGAAGAAGGCCATGTCCGGGTTGTAGTGCTTGGCGAGCTCGATGGTCTTGGCAATGCTCTCCGGGGTATCGTCCGGCATCCCCAGCACGAAGGAGGTCTCCGACACGATGTCGGCGTTGTTGATGATGTCGATGGCCGCCTTGGACTGCTCCACCTTGGTGTTCTTGTTGAAGAGGTCCAGGGTCTCCTGGTCGCCCGCCTCGACGCCGACGTAGATGTGCTCCACGCCCGCCTCGCGGTACTTGTCCATGATGTCCGCATCGCGCAGGATGTCGTCCACGCGGGTTTCCATGAGGAGCTTCACGCCCACCTTGCGCTCGATCATCAGGTCCAGGATGCGCACCCAGCGCTCGCGGTCGAAGGTCGGAATCTCGTCGGAGAGCATGGCGACTTCGACGCCGTAGCTGTCGCGCAGAAGTTCCAGCTCGGCCACGAAGTTCTCGGCGCTGCGGGCACGCCAGGAGCGCTCCCAGAAGAGCTGCTGCGAGCAGAACGAGCATTTCTCCATGCAGCCGCGCGACGAGGAGACGATGGCGAGCCGCGCGTTGTTCTTGGCGCGGTAGCGGTAAATGGGCCACTCGACCAGGTCCCACGCCATGGGGAGCGAGTCGAGGTCGGCGATGGGGGCCGCCTTCGGGGTGGCGAGCACGGCGCCGTCGCGCCAGAAGGAAAGCCCGGGCACGGTGGCGGGGTCGCCGCCGGCGTTCAGGCAGTCGAGCAGCTTGACCAGGGTAACTTCCCCCTCCCCGCGCACCACGAAGTCGACCGTGTCGTGCTCCGCCTTCAGGATTTCGTCGTAGCAGAAGGTGGCGTGCACATTGCCGTGCACCGTGACCACCCGGGGATTGATCTTCTTGGCCAGTGCGGTCAACTCCAGCGCGTGGGCGATGGAGGCGGTGAAAGATGTGGTGGCGACCACGTCGGGCGCGAAGGCGCGCAGGCGCTCCTCGATCTCCGGCCACTTGTGCCACAGGCTCATTGCATCGTAGTAGTCGACTTCATATCCGGCGGCGCGCAGCGAGCCTGCTATGTAGACGAAGCCGACGTTAAGCCAGGTCCCCGCAGATTCCACGACACCGGAGTGGTACGGCGGCGTGACCAGGGCTACTCTTTTTATGCTCATAACCTATCCCTTGTTTATGTGAAAGCTGTAATTCAAGAAAGGATTCTGCTTATTATTTCATAACAATATGCCATAGGTGGCGAGAAAATCAAAATGAAAAGGTCCAATGCCTATGTCTTTAATTTACTCATTACACAATTGAAACCTGGCGACGCAGAATCTGCCTAAATAATAGTCTTTCACGCCGCCAATACTGCTTAAAAAGTGAACAGAAGTCCAGTTCCAAAAAAGAAGATTGCTTAACTAATAGCCACAACAATAGTCTTGACTGCTATACAACCAGTAGTTAGTATAGTGAAAATCGCAATACCCTTCTTTTATAGGAGTTTTTCATGTCCGAGACACAGAGCCTGAGCCATCGTCTCACCGACGAGATCGTCGCCATCATCGAAGCCGGGGTCGACGCCGAACTCAGCGACGAAAGATTCAACGACTACTGCATGCAGCTCTTCGACCTGCAGTACAACAGCAACGCCATCTTCCGCGAGTTCTGCGACCTGAAGAAGGTCCGTCCCGGCGACATCAGCCGCTGGCAGGACGTCCCCATGGTCTACAACGACGTCTTCAAGACCCACCTGGTCGCCTCGTTCCCGCTGGAGCAGTCGGTGATGGCCTGCCTGACCGGCGGCACCACCAGTCTGACCCAGCGCGGCCGCATCTTCCGCGACGAGGACGGCAAGAGGCTCGTCTTCGGCGCCAACAAGATGATGACCAACTCCTTCCTGTTCCCCGACTTCGAGGAAGGGAAGCGCTGCCGCATCCTGATCCTCGCGCCCAGCCCCGAGATGGCCCCCTCCATGGGGATGGCCATCGGCATGGACCAGACCCGCCAGGCCTTCGGCACGCCGGACAGCATGTTCCTCTTGGGCAAGACCGGCATCGACGTGAAGAACCTTCTGAAGGCGCTGCGCGAATCCGAGGCAAGCGGCGTGCCGGTGGCCCTCATCGGCGCAACCGCCGCCTACGTCTACTTCTTCCAGGCCTGCCGCCGCAAGAAGATCACCTTCAAGCTCCCCGCGGGGAGCCGCGTCTGTGACGGCGGCGGCTACCGTGGCCGCTTCGGTGTGGTCACCCGCGACGACTACTACAACATGGTCCAGGAGATCCTCGACGTGCCGCGCCACTACTGCGTGAACGTCCTGGGCGAGGCGGAAACGGCCACCAACCTCTTCGACGACGCGCTGCGCCGCCACGTCAAGGGGCTCCCCGAGAAGAAGCTGGCCCGCCCGGTGCCGCCGTGGTCCCGCGTGCTGGCCATGAACATCGACGACCTCTCCCCGCTTCCCGACGGCGAAGTCGGCCTGCTGGCCCACTGGGACCTGGCCAACGTCCCCACCGTCCTGGCCGTCATCACCGACAACCTGGGCTACACCACCGACAACGGCAGGAGCTGCGAGATGGTCGGCCGCGCCAAGATCGAGAACGGCAAGGTATCGCCGCTTCCCGACGAGGAGCGCACCATGGGGCCGATGGGTGATTCCGCCATCTTCCGCATGCTGGAGACCTACACCAACTTCTCCATCGACCTGAAAATGCGTCTGGCCAAGGACCCTAAGGTGGCCCCGAGCGTGCGCGAGGAGATCGAGGCAAGGCCCGGTTCCGTCGCATCCTGTCCGCAGGTGGTGGACGAGATCCTGGTCTCGCAGGCGGACAAGGAAGCCGCCGAGTTGCGTGACCGCTCGCTCGGCGCCTTCAAGGACCAGACCGAGCGCCCGCTCGACTGGTTCCTGGCCGAAGCCGAAAAGCAGAAGCTGGTCGATCACCCCGAGGGGCTCCAGTCGGAAAAGCCGGCTGCGGAGCAGAAGAAGTAGGTTGATGTAAAGAGAGCATCATGCCCCCGCAGGCGCCCAAGGCGCCGCGGGGGCTTTTTTGTGTCTTCGTCGGCGACGCCGCGAAGGCTTCCCCCTCCCTGTCCCTCCCCCTCCGGGGGCGGGGACGCCGGGGTCTTGTCTTCTTCTATACTGGGGGCAGTTACGACGAGGCCGCAGTCCACTCTCCTCCCCCAGGAGGGGGGAGGTTGGGAGGGGGGAAGGTTTTCCCCAGCCCAGCCCAGCCCAGCCCTACCCTACCGCTGCCTTTTCGCCCGCACCGACTCCCGGTTCGCCTTCCACTGCTCGAAGGCGATCTTGACGCCCTTTCTCACCGGCAGCTGAGACATGAGAGACAGGATGTGCGCGTAGGGGAAACCGGCCATGGGGACCTTCATCATGTGCCGCAGCACCCGGGGCAGGCTCAACTGCTCCAGGAGGCTGATGTAGAAATGCTCCTCGCGCAGCTCCGGCGTCATCATCGGATCGGGATGATCGAACAGCGCGTAGGAGCCGTTGTAGTACTCCCAGCCGAGATCCTTGTAGATGTAGGGCTCATACTCGCGGGAGAGCACCGTGCCTGGGTAGGGGACCACGAGCGACGGGTGCATGGAAACGCCCAGCCTATCCGCCACCTCGATGGCGCGCTTGAAGTCGTCGAAAGTGTCCTCGCGCGATCCCAGCATGTAGAAGAGCGAGACGTCGATGCCGTGGTCCTTCAGGGTCCTGACCGCCCGCTCGCGGTCCACGCCGATCTTGCCGTTGGCCTTGTACGCCTTGAGGCTGTGCTCGGAGATGGCGTCCCACCCCACCCAGACCGACAACAGCCCGCTCTCACGCGCGGCGTTCAGCATGCGCGAGCCTTCCGGCGCCAGCACGGGGCCGAGGCTGCCGAAGGCCATGTACTTCTTGGGGCTACCCTTGAGCGCGGTGAAAAGCTCGATGGCGCGCTTGGTTTCGCTGCTCCACCAGATGTTTTCGTCGCCGATCTCGTACATCTTCTCGGGAATGGCGGCAACGTCGCGCACGACATCCTCGATGGGACGGAAGCGGATCTTGGCGCCGAAGAACGGCTTCACCGAGCAGAAGGTGCAGTTGAAGGGGCAGCCGCGCGAGGTGTTGACGATGCGGAACTGGTGGTTGTTCTTGAGCATGCCGTAGAGCGGCGTCGGCATGCCGGTGAGCTCCAGTTGCTCCCCGCGGTAGAAGGACTGCAGCGTCCCCGCGCGGAAGTCCTTTAGGACCCGCGGCCAGCAGCTCTCCGCCTCGCCGATGACGACGGCGTCGCCGTGCGTCTTCGCCTCCTCGGGCATGGCCGAGGCGTGCATGCCGCCGAAGACCACCTTGATGCCACGCGCCCTCAGCGAGTCGGCAATGTTGTAGCCGGAGACCGCGGTCGGGGTCAGGATGCTGATGGCGGCAAGGTCGCACTCGACGCTCTTGTAGGCCTCGGGTGTGGCGCTGCCGCTGATCAACTGGATCTCGATGGAGGGGTCCGCCTGGCGGGTCAGCGCCGCCAGGTATTCGAGGATTGGAGGTGCTACCGGTGTCCAGCCGAAGGGAAGCGGCGGAAAGATGATGCAAAGTTTCATGTATTACCTTGGCTTGCGTTGCCCCGCCGGGATTACAGGTCGAGCTTCTTGTTGGCGTAGATGGCGTCCACCACCCCTTTGATGTTGGAGATGGGGGTTGCCGTGGTTTTGCCGTCCTTGGTCTGCACGGTCTTCGACGCCATGACGATGCCGTACTCGCCGCTGGGGTAGATGACGAACTTCAGCACCACTCCCTTTTCCGCGATGCCGGCCCGGCGCCCCTTGAAATCGAACCACCCGGTCGGGCTGGAGCCGCGAAAATCGACGTAGAAGTTGCCCCCCGTGCCCCTGGTCTCGTACCAGTGTTTTTCCTTGAAGTAGCCGTACTTCTCGAAGGCGGTGCCGATCTTCACGTCGGGGTATCCCGGCAGTGTGGCGTCCTTGATGACGTCAGCCATGGGCCGGGCGGGGCCGAGGCCGGCCGTGCCGTCGCCGTGAGGGCTGATCATGGATGGCCGGTTCATCATGATTTCCGGTGACGGCGACGCGAACACGCCGGGAACGACAAAAAGCGCCAGTAAAAGGGGGACGAACACGATACGCATGCTGTGAATCTCCTACCAAAGAAACTGAATCAGTGCTGAATCCTGAAACCGGCGTGGAAGGTCTCGACGCCGAACGGAATGCCCCAGTAACTCACGATCATCACCACGACGGCGATCAGGGAATACCAGGCGAGCCTGGTGCCGCGCCAGCCGAAGGTGACCCGCAGGTGCAGGTATATGCCGTAGATGAGCCACGAGATGAGAGACCACACTTCGACCGGATCCCAGTTCCAGTAGTTGCCCTTTACCGTGTTGGACCAGTAGGCACCGGAGATGATCATGAGGCCGTACATGATGAAGCCCCCCGCAACGAAACGGTAGGACAGCCGGTCGATGGTCGCGAGCTCCGGCAGCTTCGCCGCGAGCCCCGCGTCGTTTCTCTCCTTGAAAAGATACAGAAAGCCCATGCCGGCCGCGAGGAGGACCGAGGCAAAGCCGATGGTGGCGCCGGTGATGTGGACCCAGATCCAGCCGCTTTGCAGTGCGGGGGCGATGGTGGCCGCCACTTCCTTCAAGAGTGTGCCGGCCCAGCCCAGAAGGACGAACGCCACCGGCATGACCAGCGCGCCCAGCGGCAGTACCTTCTTGATGGTGAACTCGGAAATGAGGAAGATGAGGACGGTCATGAACACGCCCAGGCTGAGCGATTCGGAGATGGAGATGAACGGGGTCACCCCGGCCCCCGAAGCGGCCCAGCGCATGGAGATCGCTATGACGTGCGGAAAGAAGCCGGCCAGTGCGCTGAAGAGACCGGCACGGAACAGCTTGTCATAGTTCGCGATGAACCCGAAGATGTAACAGAATGTGCTCAAGCCATACAGTGCAACGGCAGTCCAGAAAAACAAGAGTTCGGCTTTCATCCATTCACCTCCAGAAGTAGGTTTCCGACAGTACTGTCCACTCAGGCTGCAGCGCCGGACCACCCATTAAAACATGCACCATCCTGCCATGTCAAACCTTATGATTCCCGCCTGGTTTCAGCTTTTCCGCACACTGTAGCTCTTCTATGACAACCAGGACGAGCCCCCCAAAGAGTAACGATTGTCACCTGTACCAGGCCCTCGGTTCTGACGAAGAGGAGACTCATGCGCCTTGACGAAAAAGCCCTGTTCATTCATAGTGTGGCAGCGGTTCAGGACGCTGTTCTGCCGGCAGGAACCGCCGCGTCACACAGTCGTGCGCAACAGCCTGTGCGACCTGAAACCACTCCCGGGATTGCAACCATGTACCGACACAAAATCGCCTGGTCACTGGCAGCTACCGCCTTGCTTATCACCACCATCGTCGTCGGGCACGATCACGGCACCGGCCACAGGCGCTTCGCGCAGGCAAGAGAAACCGTGTCCGTCGACGCCCCCGAAAAGGCCTACGCCGTGTGGCAGCGCACAGGGGTCAAGGGGAGAACGCTGGTTCTTTTCGACCGGTACCCGCACATGCACGGTCGTTTCAACTACCAGGGCGAGCCGCAACTGGAGCATTCCAACCTGATCGAGTACTCCATATTCCAGAATGTCATCAGGAAGCTCTATTTCATCGTCCCTGACGAGAACTGGGTGGAGTTTCTGCAGCAACCGACAACCAAGGTCATAAAGCCCATCGCGGGGTTGGAGAGGGGCGTCTCACTGTACGACCTGAACGGCCTGCCGATGATCGGGACCACGCCCTCATCGCTTCCGCATCTGTCAGAGCCGGTCCTGGTCTATATCAATGGCGACGTGTTCGACGCCAGACAGGCACAGGATCTGCTCACCCGCAAAGGCATCTCCAGCGACATCACCGTCATCTACCAGGGCAACCGCAAATGAAGAGAAACGAGATAATCCTTGTCTGCCTGCTGTTCCTGCTCGCCTTCGGCCTGAGGTTCTACGACATCGGCTATCCCAGCTTCAGATGGGGCGATGAGATGGCTCACGTCCCCGCCGGAACCAACTATTGGCTCAACGGCCAGTTCGAGCCCGACAACTGGGAGCACCCGCCGCTGCGCCACATACTCATGTACGGTTTCCTGCAGCTTTTCGGCGACAACCCGTACGGGTGGCGCATGAGAAACATCCTGTTCGGAGCGGCCGCCTGCGTGCTCACCTACCTCTTCGCGCGCAACGTGAGCGGGGGGAGAAAAGCGGCATTACTGGCGGGGTTGCTGCTCGCCACCGACCCCCTGCACATCGTCATGTCCCGCTACACCTTCGAGGAGATCTACGGCGGGGCCTTTTTCCTCGCAGCAATCGTGCTCTACCAAAGGCACGCGGGGCGAAGCTGGCTGGTCGCGGCGAGCGCCTTCCTCATGGGATGCGCCCTGGCCACCAAGTGGTATTACGTCCCTTGCTGGCTGCTGATCTACCTGCTGCTTCTGAAAGAGAACCGGAACTATCGCAGCGTGGGGACCGCGTTCTTCATCACGGCGACCTATCTCTTCATTCCGGCCAGCGTGTTCATCGGCTCCTACTACTTCTGGTTCATGCGCGGTTACGCCTTCCCCGAGTTCCTCCAGTTCATACAGGACGCCTACTTGTCGCTGCAGACCTACCGGCCGGAGAACTACAACCCGGACATGGTCTTCTTAAGCCACAGCTCCGCGTTGGAATGGTTTATCCGCTCCATCACCGTCGGCCAGGGCACCTTCATCGGCGCCGACCGCGGCGAATTCATCCTTTACATGAACAGCCTGCCGGTCTGGATGCTCACCTTGCCGTCGATGATTGTCCTCGCTGTGCTCGCGCTGCGCCGGAAATCTCTCGCGCTCGGCCTGCCGGTGCTGCTGTTCTTCGGAACCTACGCGCTCTTCGTGGGGGTAAAACGCCCCACCTTCATCTACTCGGCAGTCCCGCTGCTCCCCTTTGCCTTCACCGCCATAGGCTGCCTGGTGACTGAGGTGGCCGGGCGGGTCAACGCCCGTCTGTACCACCTGGTCCTGGCGGCGATGCTGGCCTGGAACCTGTATCTATACCCGGTCGCCACGGCGAAAAACGTCCCCGTGGTACCCTACCGCTACCTGCTCGACAACTCGGACGCCAAGCTGTACCGGCAATAGGTTCCGCTTCGCTGGCGGCGTGCGCGCCCCACCCTTTCCCGCGGAGCGCCCTCGCCTACCCTTTCGCGCTCTCCCGCCGCCCTCTCAGCATCCTGCCGGCCGTGGTCAGGATCATACCGAACAAACCAACCCAGAGGCTGCTGAGGACGATGATCTGACCCGGTTCGTAGCTCACCTTCATGCTGACCCAGTAACGGACCTCCCGCGCTGACAGGCGGTAATCGCCTGCATCGTACATCGCGCCAAGAGGAGTCCCGCTTTTTTGGAAGGCTTGCTGGTCCATGTGTTTCATGGCCGAACCGAGAGGCTTCACCATGAAAAACGCGGTACCCGACTTCTCCTGCACCGGGTCGGGACGATAGGCCACCTGGAGATCGAAAAGCGGCTTCTCGGGAAGGTACGGAAAGGCGAGGCTCCCGGGACCGGTCTTGGTACCGGTGGTGTAGAAGATCGAATTGTCCGAGTGCTTCAGGCTCTGCAACGGCAGGTAGGCGCCGTACATCTCCCGTCCCTGCTTGTCGTAGAGGACGGTCAGCACGGAGTACCCCTCCTGGTCCGGGAAGAACTTGAAGCCCTTGTAGTCGAGGTTCTTGGTGAGGTAGATGGTTTCCTGCTTCTTGGCTTCCCCTTCCCCCACCGTGATGTCATAGGCCCTTTTCTTGTCGACGCCGTCGAGCTTATAGCCCAGGTGCAGCGCGTTCAAGGTGGTATTCCCCTTGAGCCACAAGACGTTGAAGAACCGTCCCATCGCCACCGCGTCGTAGCTACCGCGCTCCCCGTTTTGCACGGTCTCCCCTTCGGTAAGCCTCATGGAACCGCGGAAGAAGAACAGGCTGTTGTAGATGATGCCGATGAACATCGCCACGAAGCTGAGGTGGAACAGGATCATTCCGAAGGAGATGAGGGTGATCCTGCGCCCCCATATCCTGCCGAAAAAACAGCAGGCGACGTTGACGATGAGGAGCACCAGCAGGCCGTTGAACCACATGGTGTCGAAGATCATCTCCCCGGAGCGCGGTCCACGGAACACGGTGACCCCCACGAGGCAGCACACAAGAATGGTGACCAGCAAGACCATGGCCAGCCTGGCCGATGCGAAGAAGTCGTAAATGGCGCGCGGAACCTTTCGTATCGGGTGATAGCGGGGCTCCAGCGGGAACTGTTCCGTCTCCGGTCCGTTTTCGGGCGCTTCTATTTCGGGCATTACAGCTTCTCCACGTTCCAAACCAGTTTTGCGCCATCCTTCACCCCGTAGGCGAGGAGTTTCCCATCATTCGAAAACACCGGTGGGAAGACCATCTCGTGCACGGGGTCCTGCCTGACGATCTTGCCATTAAGGTCCGAGACCACCACGAAGCGTTTCCCGTCCTGGCGCGCGCGATAGGCCACCAGCCGCCCGTCGGGGCTGAAGGTAGGCCCGGTCACCTTGTCGAAACGCGCCGTTTCCTTGCCGTTCACCACCGCAAAGATGCTCTTGCCGATCTGCCCCGGGGTCACCTTGCGCCCCAGGTATACGCAGCTGTTGCCGTCCTTGCTGTAGGCGAGTTCCCCCACCTCGTCGTAGGGGCGTTTCTCGGTCTGACCGCCCGACTGGTAGAAAGTACAGCTCCCCTTGGAGGCGACCAGGAAGCCGAACCCTTTGCCGTCGGGGCGGAAGGTGATGGAACCTACCAGTTCCCCGGCGGGAAACGGCTTTTCCACCCCGTTATGGACGAGCAGCCTTGCCCCGCCCTTCTCCGCAATGTAGGCCACGGATGCCCCATCGGGGCTGATGGCGAGGTCCCGGACGTTGTCGTAGAGGGGGCCTTCCTTCACGGAGTCGGGCTGCGCGAAGCTCAACTCGACCACCCTTTTTTTGCCGCCCGCATCGGATATCGCCGCGACCCGGGTCCGGTTATCGCTGATGACCATGGCGGAGCCGGTGGCCTCGCGGACCGTCTGCTTCTTGAAGTCGAGGTCCGTGACCACCAGCCGCGGCGGCGCCCCTTCGGACATGGCATCAACGTAGGCGATACGACTGCCGTCGGAGTTGAATCCGAACTGGTTGTGTTGGGTTTGGTTGCCGGGGAAGCTGCGCCCGTCGACGACGAAACACCAGCGCCCCCCCATTTTGGCCTGGTACACGAGATGCCGGCTGTCCGGGCTGAAAACGGGAATCTCAAGTTCCTCGGCGACCTCCCCTTCCCGGCCGTCAACCACCATGCGTGGCTTGTCGTCGACGTAGGCCTGGTAAGCGATGCGTTGGCCGTCAGGGCTCAGTGTGGGGGTCAGTATGTTGGTGTACGAGGTGTGCGTCTTGCCGTTGTGGACCACGTGGAACTTGCCGCCTTGTTCGGCTATGTAGAAATAACCTCTGCCGGTAGCGCTGAAATCCAGCTGGGGGACGTTGCGGATCGGTTCGGAGTTCCAGGCGCTCCCGGCTTGCTGCAGGCCGGCGATTTCCGCGACGACCGTAGTCGTGGTAAGCAATGAAAGGTCCTTTTCTTTGCCGCGTTCCTTGCTGCACCCGAAGAGGCCGCCCAGGACCACCACCGCGAGCGCTACTGCTTTGATACGTTTCATACCGTGATTCCTTGTCGCCCTGCCGCCGGCACGGGCATTGCCGCTTGAGATCCCCTCGCCGCCGGTTGCGAACAACCGGCGCGCGGGCCCCAGAAAAAAACCCCGCCCAGTGTGGGCGGGGTGTTGGCCTTTCGAACTGACAGTTGGGCGATTTAGTACACGCCGCCCAGGCCGTTGGAGCTGTTGCTCATGTTGTTGTTGCAGGTGCCGCCGGTGCCGGTGCAGGTGGATGGGTTGGTGATGGTATCGCCAACCGCGGACTTCGGCGCCCAGCCGCTGAGCGTGTTGCGGATGAATGCGTACGGCCTGTTGCCGTTGGACCACTTGGAGCCTACGGTGCCGACTACCCTGTCGTTGAAGCCGTGCGCTTCTTCCATACGCTGCGGACGGGCGACGCTGGTAGCCGAGTAGGTTGCGCCGACCACACCGTAGCCGTGGCAGTAGGAGCAGTTGTTGAAGGTCGTAGTGCCCATGTTGCTCTTGCCGACGGTGAACGCGGAACCGGTACCGTGCTGCGAGCCGGTCGTGGCGTACTTGGTCGCGTGGCAGTTGATGCACAGGTTGGTCGTGGTCGTGGTTCCTGCAGCCCTGATCGGGCCGCGCAGGGTGACGGCGCCGCCGTGTGCGGTAACCGTGGCAGTCTGCACCCCGGTCTGCCCCAAGGTTGCATGGCAGTCCCAGCAGGAGATCAGGGCACCGTACGAAGTGTTGTTACCGTTGGTCTTCGTTATGTTGCTGTAGGGGGCCAGCATCTGAGCACCCTGCACGTAGCTGTTGTTCTGCTTGCCGATGACCGGATGGTAGGAGGCGTTGGTGGTCGTGAAGCCTGCCACGACGTTGACTACGTTGCCCGCGCCGTTGCTGTTGTACGGAGCGACGTGGCCGGTGATCGCGACGCCGAAGGGCTGCATCGCAGTGCCGGTGGTCGGAACCTGAGCGTTCGCGTTTTGTGCACCGTTGGCATCGTGGCACTTCAGGCAATGGTTCTGCTGTATGGCGGCGATGATAAGCCAGTTGGGGTCGCTCTCAAGCAGCTGGCTCAGGTCGCGCCGGAACTGGGTGAACTGCACGTCCGTCGTCCCTTCGACGTACGCACCCGGCGTCGCGCCGTTCCAGGTGACGTTCTTGATGTTGTTACCGGTGTCCGGGTCGCGCAGGTTGATGTAACCGTTGCCGTGGACCGCGGTCGTCTTGCCGGTGGTCTTGTCGCCTTCCATATGGCAGACGATGCAGTCGGCGGGATTGACGACGGTGTTGGCCGGCGTTCCGCCGCTGGAGGAGCGCTTGTGGCTCCAGGTGCTCTTCATTTCCGCGACCACGTTCCTGCGGGTGGTCGGTCCGCCCAGCGCCTGGGTAGCCGCCGAGGTATTCAGCACCCCGTTGTGGCAGGTGACGCAGTTGAAGACGGACACCCCCCAGATGGCGTTGCCGTGGCAGGAAACGGTTGAGCAGGTACTACCAGCGGCGTTGTAGGCGTACGTGAAGGTAGTGCCGGTCTTGGCAACCAGGCTATAGCTGCCCGCCGCATGGTTGGCGGGAGTGGCGATGGTGGTGCCATCGGTGGTGGTCGCGTTATGGCAGACGTCGCAGGTCTTTGAGGTGTGCGACGCGTGGCTGTTCATCTTCGGCTCGGCGGCGGTGTGCACTACCACGGTGACCGAGTCAATCTGGATGTTGGAGGCGGTAGTGTCGTTGTCCTTGATGATGACACCGAAGTTTGCCGACTGCAGGTCCGCGACAGTCCAGGTGGTCCCCCAGAGGTCAGTCGGGGTCGTGTTGACCATCACGGTGCCGTCGGTGGTGGGGAGCGTGGCGGTCTTCGCGGTGCCCACGGCGGTGGCGGTGCCGGTCTTGGTCAAGGCCACGTTGATGAGCCCTGAAGCGGCCAGACCGTGCACGGTGACCGAGATGCCCGTGATGGTGTCCCCAGCCGTAAGCCCGGCTGCGGTGGTGTTGAAGCCGGTCAGCACCAGGGGCTGCTGCGTGGTGGTGTTGTACACCGCGTAGACATTGTCATCGGCGTAGGCGTTGGCCGGGGTGGTCCAGCCGGTGCTGACGGGAGACGCCGACGGATAGACCCTGACGTTCACGTAGGCCGGAGCGCCCGTGGTCCCGCCGCTGCCGTGGCAACTGGTGCAGGTGGTCCCTGTGGTCCCCCAGTTGGGCGAACTGCCGGTGGAGGCGCCGCCGGTGGCCACCGAGGTGCCGTCAGAGTGGCAATAGGTGGCGGAACAGGCTTGGCCGGCCAAGGTGTTGTTGGAGACCGGGAAGCTGCTCCCCTTGCCGTACGACGCACCGGTATTGCCGTTGAGCGGCACCGCCATGTCGATGTTGCCGTTGGAGTGATTCGCGGCGGTGTTGTTCACGTGGCACTTGGTGCAGGCGTACCCGTACTGCCCGGCCGCGGAACCCGCGTGCTTGTTGTGCGAGCCGGGGAACTGGCCGGTGGTTCCACCGACGCGGCTCGCGTTATCGACCGGCGGATTGCCGTGGCAGTCGACGCAGGTGAGCGCGGACGCCTTGCCGGGGATGCCGGCGCAGGCGGTTATCGCGCCTGCAACCAGCAGTATCTTTCCATATTTCTCTTTAAAAACGTTCAGCATTATATCTGCCTCCCCCCGCTGGATACTACCAGGACGGCGTCTCTTTGTAGTGGCAATCGACGTTGGAACAGGTCTTCGGCTTGATCGCGGAGGCTACCCCGACGGTGCCGTTGTAGACCGGCAGCAGGCCGCCGAACTGGCGGGCCGGCGTGATGGAAATGGTGCGCCCGGTGCCGGGGATGGCTTCGCCCATGTTGTGGGAGGCGCCATTATGGCATACACCGCAGACCTGTGTCCACGAGTTACCGACGCCGAAGGCATCGGAGGCGGGGGTCAGCGTGACGTTGTAGCGCGTCTTCAGGTACGCAATGTGCTTCTCGTGAGCGCCCTTGCCGGTGATCACGCCGGAGCGCTCGGGGAAGGCGGACCAGGTGCCGACGTCGTAGCCGTGGCAGGTATCGCAGTTGCCGGCCCCGAACTTGATGCCGTCCATGTGGCGGCGGCCGGCCACGGTGCCGCTGCCGTCGCCGTTGTGGCCGTGGCAGCCGGAGCAGTCGGTCACGTCGGTGTTCATGCCGGAGTGGGTCCCGGCCGGCTCGAACCCGGTGACGCCCGGGACCTTGTGGCAGACGGAGCAGTTGGCGACCGACTTGGTGCCGCTAACCACGTAGCCCGCGGAGGTCCAGGACGGGAATACCGAGCTGCCAGCGTTGGTGGCGAGGAGCGTCCCGCCGGTGGCTGCCGGGTTGTGGCAGTAGGTGTTGTTGCAGGTGGTGCCGCTGTAGGAGGCGGACATCGCACCGTTCTTCGTCGCCAGCCCCTGGAAGACGGGGATGGAGTTGGAGTTGATGTGGCTGAAGTCGGTCGGCAGCGGGCCGTGGCAGGCCTGGCACGTGTAATCGATCGTCGAGTAGTTGCTGAAGCCGTTCAGCCTCTTCAGGTGTGTCTGGTGCGCACCGACCTTGGGATCGTTGCTGACCTGGCCGATGCCGGTCAGGGTACCGGTGAGCCCGTTGGCGTTTCTCGGCGGCGCCACCACGTAACGGTTGTCCGGGGTGATGGTGGCGGTCTCGGTGCCGTGGCAGCCGGTGCAGCCAAGGCCCGCTACGCCGAAGCCCTTGCCGTGCTTGTGGCAGTCGATGCAGTCACGGCCGTCGGTACCGAAGTGGTTGCCCAGGGTGGCCGCGGTGGAGTACGGATGTGCCTTGGTACCGCTGGCGCCGGCGGCGTCATAGGTATGGCAGATCTCGCAGATCTTGTCGGAGCTGGCCCTCGGCGTCGCGCCGCCGTCCCAGCCCGGAACCGGCTGGGTTTTGCTGGTGCCGGCGGTCCTTCTGTAGTTAATCGGCTGCCCGGCGCCCGGGAGCTGCCCCTTGCTGGTGTCGGGTGCGGTGACGGTCTCGCGGATGCGATTCACGTTGCGGGTCGCGGCGCCGCCCTGCACGTGGCAGGTGGTGCAGTCGAACTCGCCGTAGCGTGCACCGGGGATACCCCAGCCACCGTTGGCACTCCACTTGGTGGAGCTGGTGCTATCCGAGTTGTGCAGCATCGGGTTGTTCACCGTCGAGGTGACCACCTTGTTGGCCGGCGCCGTATGCGATATTGCGGAAACGCCTACCGTCGTCTGGTTGATGACGTTTTTTGCCGCGGTCGACTTGGCGGAAACGGTAAGGGTCACCGAGCCGAGCTGGCCGGAGCCGAGCGAGAGACTCGGCGCACTGAAGGTCGACGCATTGAAGTCCGTTGAGTTGCTCTCCGCCGGAATTGCCAGGTTGTAGGTGACCGCGCTGCAGCCGGCGCCGGAGTCGGTGTTCTTCACAGTGACGGTGTACTTCATGGTGCCGCCGCGGTTGAGGTAGCCGGAGTTGGGGCCTACGATCAGCAGCGGGGTCTTCGGCGTACACGCCACCACGTTGAGGGTGGTCTGCACGTCGCCCGTAGTCACCGCGGCGTGGTTTGCGTCGGCCACGGTGAAGGCGCGGGTCTTGCTCATGCCGCCCACGTGGTCAACGGTCGCCTTGACGGTAACGGTGGTGGTGACCTGGCCGCCCGGCGGCAGGGTCAGAGCCGAGTTGCCCAGGGTCGGCGGATCGAAGACGTCGAGCGCGTCGGTGTCGGAAACGCCGAGGTTGAAGGTGGTAGCCCCGCACCCGCCGTAGTCGTTGTTGATCACCTTCAGGTTGTAGACCGAGGTGCCGCCATCGGTGCTGATGGTGGAGGCGATGCCGCCGGTCGGGGTCAACAGGGTCAGGGTCGGGTCGTTGCGCACGCAGGCCGCCCCGGTGGTGAAGGTCATCGGTGTGGTCAGTGCGGTCTGGTTGCCGAGGCTGTCTTTCGCCCTTGCCTGCCAGGTGTAGGTGGTGCCGTAGCCTAAGCCCGCCGGCGCCCACGAGTTGGTGGCGACCCAGCCGGAGTTGGCGTTGTAGCCTGCCCCGTCGGTGATGGTGAAGTAGTAGGTGACGCCGCCTACACCGGCGTCGGTGGCGGTCGATGCCTGCAGCGCCACGTTAAGCGGCTGGTCGATGGAGGTGTCGACCGGCGATACCGCGGTAAGGCCGGTCGGCGCGGTTGCGTCGACCACTACTGTGCGGGTGAGGCCGGAGACCAGGGAAACGTTGCCGGCCGCGTCCTTAACCCACGGGTAGAGGGTGTAGGTGCCGTCGCTTGCCACCGTGTAGGTGGTCGGAGCGGTGGCGCTCCACCCTGCCGCGCCTGCGGCGGGCTGGGCGCTCGTGGTGGTGATCAGGTAGCGGGACACCGAGGTGCCCACGTCGGTGCCGGTCAGTGCCGCGATCGGAATGTTGCGGCTCGCCGACGGGGTGTTCACGGTGAAGGTGGCGACCGTCGGAGCGGTCATGTCGACCACCACCGTGACCGGGGTGGCGTAGACCGGCGAGACGTTGCCGCCGCCGTCCTTGGCCCACGGGTACAGGGTGTAGGTGCCGGCCGCGGCGACCGTGTAGCTGGTCGGCGCGGTGGAGGTCCACGCAGCGTCGGTGCTCAGCGGCGCGGTGGCACTGGTGGTGATCATGTAGCCCGCGATACCGCTGCCGCCCACGTTGTCGGTGGCGCCGAAGGAGGTGATCGGCACCGTGAGGGTGTTCACCGGGGTGGTGGCGGCGAAGCCAGCGTTGACGGTCGGCGCCACCGCGTCGGAGCTCAAGGGCGTGAGCCCCGCGGTCCAGACATCGGTAGCGTTGTAGTAGTTGGTGTAGGTGTCGTACTCGAAAATCTTATAGTAGTAGGTGGTGCCGGCCACCAGTCCCACGCTGTCGGGGATGGTAGAGGCGTTCCCCACGTAGCGAACGGTGCCGCCGCTGCCGAACGCCGTGCCGAGGCCGTAGGTCGTGCCGTCGACAGGCTTCGTGGTGTCGGTCTTGGCGCCAGCGTAACGGATGATGATCACGTTCTGCCCGGGGGTGCCGTAGGTCCAGTTGAGCGTGATGGTAGTGCTCGTCGCCGTATTGGTCCCCCACGTGGAGGCGGCATGGGTGTTGATCAGGGTGAGCGTGGTGTCCGCGGTGTCGCTACCGGCGAGGACGTTCCCGCTGGTAATGGCGGAAACCTTCGCCGTAGTTGCAGTGTTGCCGGAGGGAGCCCCTGCCGCACGGGTCTTGTAGGTGACCAGGATCTTGTAGTTCGCGGCGGTGTTGGTCACCGGGATCGCGGTGCCGCCCGAGAAGGTCCAGGTATCGGAGCCGGGGTTGTTCACCGTGGCGAAGTACTGGGTGGTCCCCGCCTCGTTCCAGATCTGCATGCTGGCGATGGCGGCGTTGTTGGTCGTGGTCACGGTGAGGCCGGTGACGGTATCGGTGGTGCCGGCGGAGCCGGTCACCAGTGAGAAGCCGTCGATCTTCTGGCTGGCGGCGCCAGGCGCCACGTTGGCGGTGGTGCCCACGGTGCCGTTGCCCAGCGTGGTGGTAGCCGGGTTGAGTCCGATGACCGCGAAGCCGTAGCGCTGGGTGGACCAAGTGGGGAGCGGGTTTTCCGTCCCGGTGGCGGTGATCTGCTTGGAACCGACCGCGTCCTCGTAGAGGGTGCCGTTGGCCGTATCGAAGTGCTCGGTGTAACCGGCCGGGACCGTGGCGGTTAGCGCCGTGTTCACGTTGGAGCCGTAGATGGCCCAGCCGCCGTTGGTCACGTTGATGGTTCCGGAGGTCGGCGTGGTAGCCGAGGTATCCGAGGCCACCGCACGCGAACCGGTGATCGGCGTGGTCTGGTCGACGTTGGAGTAGAAGGCCGCCGAGAGGCCGCAGCCGGTCTGCGGCGTGGAGTTCCAGGTCACCGCGAAGTTGGTGCTGGTCGCCGCGGCGATGCCGGTCTCCTTAAGGTAACCGAACCAGACCTTCTGGCGGCTCGTGGTGTCGGTCGCCACGATCTTGGTCAGCGTCTGCCCGCCGTAGGTGACCGTCGGGGAGAAGGTGGTGATGGCCGTGGAGTAGTCGGCCACCACCTTGACCACCAGCAGGCGGTTGCTCGCCGTCGGCTTGGCCAGTGTCATGGTGCTGAAGGTCGAGGTGGTGCCGGTGCCGAGGATGGCCCACTGGGTCTGCACCGCTACCGCGGCCTGGGCGTCCCTCACCTGCTTCATCTGCAAAAGGAGCACGGTCGCCAACATGGTGAACATCGCGATCAGGCAGGCTCTAGCACCCCACCCCATACCCTTTATATTTTTAACGATCACTTTTCCCATGTCAGTTCACCTGCCTTTGCACTCGATGTGTCGTGGTTGCGTGCTTCTTGGTTATACACATTCATGCCCCCCTATTGCGGCAGCCCGACGTGGCAGGCTGCGCAGGCCAGCGGCCCCTTGGTGCGCCACTCCATCTGCGTGCCGTTGTGGCAGGCGACGGTGGAGCAGGTGCCGCCGACGTAGCTCGGGGTAGTCCGGGCCTGGTCGTAGGAAGCGGCGGTCTTGTAACCGTTCACGCGGGTCCAGGAGGTGTAGACCGACTGGACTGCGTCGACACCCGGCCTGAGCTGCGCCTTGGACTTGATGTTGAACGGACTCATGAATACCACGTCGACGTCGCCGTTGATGTGGGTCTGGTTGGTGGCCAGTACCTGCAGGTTCCCTTTGAGCGGTGCCGAGCTGCCGTGGCAGCTGGAGCAGGCGTTACCCTTGTCGTTGTAGGACACGGTGACGGTCGCGTTGTGGCACAGGTTGCAGCTGAAGGTGGTCGAGGTGTTCGGGTCGCCGTGTGCGGCGCCGGAGCTTACCCCGCCGGCAACCGGGATCCTCGCGCTGTAGCCGTCGAAGATGTCGGCGTAGTGGTTGCCGATCACGTGACGACCGTGGGCCGCGGAACCTTCCTTGCCGCCGCTGTTGGGCGAGTTGCCGTGGCACTGGGCGCACCTGTCGACGCTGCCCCACGGGTCGGTCGCGTACCAGTTCGGGGTGGTCTGGAACTGGTACTGGCTGGTGGTCTCGGATACGAAGCCGTTGGAGTGGCAGTACACGTTGGAGCAGACCACGTTGCTACCCATGGTGTAGTTGACGACCCAGGGGCCGCCCGCCTTGTTCTTGGTCTTGACGGTGCCGGCCAGGCTGTGGCTCGGGTCGAGGTCGAGCTCGACGGTACCGTTTTTGTGCGAACCGGAATCCATCGGATGGCAGAAGCCGCAGCCGTATTTCGGGAAGCCATCCTTGTACTCGATGGAGTAGATCCAGGAGGTGTCGATGAAGTCGCCGTTGGAAAGCTTCTTACCGGCCAGGAACAGTTCCGCGTCGGTATGCATCTTGTGCGCGCCGATGAGCTCCTTGTTGACGCAGGTCGGATCGTTCTGTCCGCAGGCGTTCACCGAGGAGTGGCAGCCCAGGCAGTCGTCGACGGTGACCTCGATGGAACCGTCCAGGTGTTTGCTCTTGTCCACGAAGGCCACGTTGGACTGCGCCACGTGGTTGTGGCAGGCGCTGCAGTTGGTGCTGGTCGTGTGCGGGTATGCCGGCGGGTACATGTGGCACTTGTTGCAGCCGGTGCCGCCGAGGTAAGCCGGGTCGTTCCAGGACGGGGCCGAACCGGTACCCTGAGCAGAGCCATCGCCTTTTCTGAGGCCGGCGTGGCAGTAAGTGTTGTTGCAGATCCGCCCACTGGCGGTGTAGCTCGGCGCCATGGCGGCACCTTCCACGCCACCCGCGATGCTCGGGTGCGTGGCCAGCGAGCCCCAGGTGAGGGTCGCCGGCAGGCCGTCCATGTGGCCGGCTGCGTCAACCGTGGCCGGTACCGAGTGGCACTGGTCGCAGGTGATCGGGTTGGAGTAGTTGTGGCTCCCCGCCAGGTGCGAGACGTGGGTGCCGGTGTAGGGGCTCGCCGGGCTCCCCGCGGTGTCCTTGAAGGTGGCCGAAGTCTGGGCGGTGTTGGCCGAGCCGTGGCACTTCTCGCAGGTCGGCAGCGTGGTCGAGACGCCCCAGTTGCGGGTCGCGCGGCCGTGGCAGGCGCTGGTGGAGCAGGTGCCGTAGCCGTCGCCCGGGGTGTTGTCCACCTGCTGCGAGTAGGTGGTGCCGGTCGCCTTGGCGGTGAAGGCGAGGTTGATGGTGCCGTCGGCGTGGGTTGCGCCGGTGCTGCCAGCCGAGTAACCGGTGCCGTGGCACATGGAGCAGCTGTACGCGGAGTCCACGGTGTGGCGCTTGTGGCTCCCCAAGTTCAGGTCGTTGGCGTTCTCCTGCAGGGTCGACATGTCCTTGTGGCAGGAGGCGCAGGTCATGGAGCCGTTGGCGCCCCAGCTCGGGTTGCCGAAGGTGGTGGCGGTACCGTTGCCGCCGGGCGCCTGGACGTTGCTGTGGCAGTAGTTGGTGCAGGTCTTGGTGTCCTGTGCGTAGCTGCCGCCCATGGCGAAGTCGACGTCGCGGACGCGGTTCACGTGGTTGGAGGAGTAATCGCGCATCTTGAAGGCGACACCCTGGTCCACGGTGGTGTTGTGGCAGTTGGCGCAGCCGCGGGAGTCGGTCATGGAAGCGGTGTGCTTCTCGTGGCTGTTGGCGGTCTTGAGCGTGCCGTCGTACTTGTTTGCGTAGTTCGGAGCGCCTGCTGCGCTTGTCCAGGTGGCCCCTGCCGCGCGGCCGTGGCAGCCGTTGCAGGAGAGCTTCGCGTTGCCGCCCCAGGCCTTCTGGCCGGTCATGCTGACGAACACCGGCACCTGCTGGCCGGAGCTGTGGCAGTAGGCGTTGGAGCAGATGCCGCTCGACGTGCTGTAGCTCGAACGCCCACCCGCCTTGACGCCGGAGTAGTCCTTGAAGTTGTCCAGGTGGCCGGTGCCGGTGACCACGGTGTTGCTGGCAAGCGATACGGTGAGCGCATGGCACTCGGCGCACATAAGGTTGTTGCCGCGTCCCATGGTGGTGTAGTTGTTCATGTGCGACTGGTGCTTGCCGGTCGCCATCATCGGGGTGCCCAGCCCTGCGGCGCCGCCGTGGCAGCCCGAGCAGTTGGCCGGCATGTTGCCGCCCCAGACCGGGGTCTGGGCCTGAACGCCGTTGCCGTTGGAGTGGCAGGAGTTGTAGCAGGTGCCGTCATAGGTGCCGATCGGGTGCTTCGTGACCGGGGAGGCGCTGTAGTTGATCGCCTCGACGGTGCCGTTGGCGTGGGAGAGTCCCCCCGAGACGCCGGCAGCCGCGCCGTTGTGGCACTTGTCGCAGCCGGTACCCGGCTGGGCCAGGTGCTTCGCGTGGCTGCCGGTAGCCGGCGCGCCGTTGGCGGCGAAGGCGCCGGTCCCCTTGTGGCAGGAGGCGCAGCCGGTGCTGCTGCCCCATACCGGGGACTCCAGCGCGGCGGTGCTGTAAGGGTCGGCATGGCAGGATGCAGTCAGACAGGTCCCGGTGTAGGTGCCCGGGGCATGCTTGGCAACCGGCGTCGCGGTGTAGTCGTTGGCGACCTCGACGGTGCCGTTGGCGTGGGAAAGACCGCCGCTGGTGTTCTTCACCGCGCCGTCGTGGCACTGGTTGCAGGCCGAACCGGCAAGCGCCATGTGCGAGTCGTGGCTGCCGGTGGCCGGAGCGCCGCTGGCGGCGAACTGGCCGATGCCGTTGTGGCAGGCGGCGCAGCCGGCCGAGGTGCCCCACACCGGCGAGGTGGTGGAA
This sequence comes from Geomonas anaerohicana, assembly GCF_016458305.1. Taxonomy (GTDB): domain Bacteria; phylum Desulfobacterota; class Desulfuromonadia; order Geobacterales; family Geobacteraceae; genus Geomonas; species Geomonas anaerohicana. The sequence continues at coordinate 109,009 of NZ_JAEMHL010000012.1, forward strand.
GCGGTCGAGTAGGGGCTGGCATGGCACGATGCCGTGGAGCAGCGGCCGTAGCCGTTACCCGGGGCGCCCGCCTTGTCGTAGCTGCCGGCGGCCACATCAATGTTGCCGTCCGCATGGGTCGGCGCATTGTAAGAGGTGGGCGACGCGTTGACGTGACAGTTGCTGCAGTCGCCGTTGGAGGCCAGGTGACGGCTGTGGCTACCGGTGGCGAGAGTGCTGGTCCTGTGGCAGGTGCTGCAGGCGCCGGAGGACGGGTTGCCCCAGTTCGGCGTCGCGTAGTCGCCGGCGCCCAGGGGGCCGCCGGTCGCGTTCTGGCCCGGGCTGTGGCAGTACATGTTGGAGCAGCTACCCACTACCCGCGTTGCGCTCTGGCTCGGCAGGTAGGCGAAGTTGGACCCGGCGTAGGAGCCGACGGTCACCGCTATGTTCCGCCCGGCGCTGGTGGCGTGCTGGAACGGCTTCGCATTCTGGGTGTGATCCACGTGGCACTTGGCGCAGACGGTAAGATCGCTGCCGTACACCGCCAAATGCTGGGGATGGGCGTTACTGGTGGGTGCCGCCAGGTGGCAGACCCCGCAGTTGGTCGCGTTGGGTAGATCGAGGGCCGTGATGCCCCATTCCGGAGTCGTTTGCTCGAAATGGCAGTTCACGTTGGAGCAGGTACCAAGGACCGCGGGAGGAACCGAGGTCTGGTTGAAGAAGCCCCTGCTGTAGCTGGCACCCGCGTGACCATTCAGGTTCGGCTGCACCTGGATGACGCCGTCGCGGTGGCCGGTGGTGGTCACCTGAGCGCCATGGCACTTGGTGCAACTGATAGCCGACGCTGTCGCATGCGTCTGGTGGTTGCCGCGGAATGCACCGGTGTCCGGCTCGCGCTCACCCGTAGCCGAGTCAAGCGGAGGCATGGTATGGCAGTCGACGCACGTGAGGTTGTATTGCGGCGCGGCCAGCGCCTGCGATGCAGCGAACATCACAATTCCGAACACCAAAAGCGGAAGGAGGGCTCGGAAATTGCCATATCCAGGTCTGCGGTAGCTCTTCATGTTAAGCTCCTTCTGTAAACCCTTATCTAAATGCCTGAGACTGCCAATTTCCGGCGGGGGGGGCACCCCCCGCCGGAGTTTTTAACATGCTTCTACTGCATTGGTAAAGCCAATTTCAGTCTTAACTAATCGAAAATAATTATCTTTCGATGCTCCACTTCGGAGTCGGTCTGAAGTGGCAGCTCACGTTGAAGCAGCTACCCGACTTGTTGGTCCCGCCGGAGACCAGCGTGACGCTGGTGTAGGTGGCGAGGGCCTGGTCGGAGAAGCGGTACTGCGGGTCGATCTGGACGGTTACGCTCTCCACGTGGGTCCTGATGGGCAGGGCACGGGCGTGGGTAGCGTCGCCACCCTGGTGGCAGGGGAGGCAGTTAGCCCAGCCCTCGCTCGGCTTGGCGTCTTTCTTGATGTGCGCCAGAACGAGGTGAGCACCACCGCCGCCGGAGTAGTCTTCGAAGCGGGCCGAAGACCAGTTACCCTGCACGCCGAAGGTGACGGCGCTGAGGGTCTGACGCGGTGCCGGCGGGTAGCCGTGGCAGGCGTCGCAACCACCATTGGGCACGAACGCGAGGCCGGTGGCCGGGTTGTGCTGGTGGCACTGGGTGCAGTCCGTGGTGGAGGCTACGTGGTCCTGAGCCGGCTGGCCGGCCTTGGTGAAGTACTTGGTGGTGGTGTGGCAGACCTGGCAGACGCCGGTCTGAGCCGGGTTAGCAAAGGTGTTGTTGCCGGTGAAGCTTACTGCAGTGCCGTTGATGGTGCCGTTCACCATCATGGTGTTGACGGTACCGTGAGCGTTGTGGCAGTCCGAGCACAGGGAGCCCAGGCCGGAAGCCTTGTGAGCCTTCACGTTGAGCTTGGTGCCGCTGACCTTGCCGGCGTCGGTGTGGCAGTAGTTACACTCAAGGTTAGTGGAGCCAACCAGGGCGGGAAGCAGACGCTTCTGGTCGCCGAGTACGCCGCTGATGTGAGCTGCGGTGTTGTCGTGGCAGGCGGAGCAGGCCTGGGCGATGCCGGCCTTGCCGTGGCCCTTGGTAGCCGCGATGGTCTTGTCAGGAGCGGTGATGCCGCCGATGACGGAGAGCTGGCCGCCAGCAGTGCTGTGGCAGCTTTCGCAGGTGACGCGACCGGTGGTCCAGTTGGTGCTCTGCTTGTGGCAGGTACCGCAGGCGCCGATCTTGTTCATGCCGGCAGCAAGGTTCAGCGTGCCGTCGACGTGGGTGATCGCGGTGTTGGAGGTATGGCAGTTGGAGCAGGAGGTAGCCAGGGTCGAGTTGAACTTCGGACCGTAGGCTGCCGAGAAGTGCTGCGCGTGCGCGTTGGAGCTGATCAGGCCGCCGGTGGTGTTGGAAAGCGCGGTATGGCAGGTACCGCAGGCGCCGGATGCCGTGTTGTTCCACTGCGGGGTGGCCGACATGTGGCAGGAGGTGGCGCAGGTCTTGGTGGTGGTGCCGCTCCAGGTCACTACCTGGGCGCCGGCAACCTCGACGGTAGCGTCACCGTGCAGGGCCTTGTTGGCGAAGCTGGAGCTGCCCACAACGGTGGAAGCGTGGCAGGTGTCGCAGGCATAGGCCTTGGTGTTCACGTGCTTGAAGTGGGCGTTGGTGGTCAGGGTCTCGGAGTCGCCGTGGCAGCCGTTGCAGCCAAGGGAGGCGCCCCACTGTACGTCGGGCACGCCGGCCACGATACCGTTGCCGCTGTGGCAGGTTACCGCGGAGCAGGTGTTGCC
>NZ_JAEMHL010000013.1 GCF_016458305.1 Geomonas anaerohicana
CGGGAGATCCGGATCGGCGATAAAAAAGTGTCACCCATGTCTCCGAACGACTGTCACCCTTGACTCCGGTCTATACACCCTTTAACAAGGGGGGAACGTCAGGCCCAGTGCAGCGCTTCGGGGCGACGGAAACCTGGCTTCCCGCAATTGGCGGGTGAACCTTTGCCATGGGTAAACGTTAGTTCACCTGCAACACTTGGTAGCGCTTCGTGGCTTATCTGCCGCTGCCCCTCGCCCTTTGGGAGAGGGGCAGGGGTGAGGGTATGCCCCCCTGGTACTGCGGCACGGCGGCCCCCTGTTGACATTTAGTTTCCGCTATGAAATAGTCCGGGCTATGAAAATCATAGCCGACATGCACACTCACACCCTCGCTTCGGGGCACGCTTACTCCACCATCAACGAACTGGCCAATGCGGCCGCACAGGCGGGACTGCGAGGACTAGGCATCACCGACCACGGCCCGGGACTCCCGGGCGGGCCGCATCGCTACCACTTCTGCGCCATGCGCTTCGTTCCTCCCACCATCGCCGGGGTCAGGATCTTCCGCGGCATCGAGGCCAATATCCTCGATCACACCGGCAGGTTAGACCTGGAACAGGACGTCCTTGAGACACTGGATTACGTCATGGCTGGCTTCCACGAGGACTGCGGCATATGCGGCCAGGACCGGGACCGCAACACGAAGACGCTGCTCACCGTGATGGAGAACCCGCTGGTTAAATGCATCTCCCATCCCGGGAACCCCATCTTCCCGCTCCACTACGAAGAGGTGGTCATGGGTGCGCTGGCTACCGATACCGCACTGGAGCTGAACAATTCCTCGCTGGCCGCGGTGAGCCGCAAGGGGAGCAACGAGAACTGCGCCGAGATCGCACGCCTGTGCGCCAGGATCGGCGCGCGGGTGATGATCGGGAGCGACGCGCATATCTGCCAGGGCGTGGGGGTATTCGACCAGGCGCTGCAATTGGCGGCGGAGGCGGGTATCGCGGAAGGGCAGGTGGTGAATGCTTCGTGGGAGAGGTTGTTGGAGTTTATCGGCGCTTGCGAGTAGGGCTATAGATGGGAAGTATGGGAATGATGGGAGGACTGGGAAACCACCTCACTCTTCCTGATCAGCACATTGCTGAAAATGAAAGGGGCGCCGGTTACGGCGCCCCTTTAATTATTTATACGGCGCGCTTGCCGGACATGGAGTAGGCGAGGACAGCAAGGCCGGCGAAGAGAAGCGGAATACCGGCCATGGCGGTGGGTGTCAAATGCTCCCGCAGGAACAGGATCCCCAATAAGGCGGCGACCAGCGGCTCGGCAAGGGAAAGGGTGACCGCCGAGGCGACCGGCACGCTGCGCAGTCCCATGGCGAAAAGCCAATAGGAGAGCGCGGTAATGACGACGCCGAGGTACAGCACGACCATGGTGCCGCGCGGCGTGGCCACCCAGGTGATATCGGTCAGGAACAGGACCGGCAGGAGCAGGAACGCGCCCAGGCAGAAGACGACGGCCATGACGGCCTCGGAGGTCCGGCCGGGAAGGAGCACCTTGATGGCCATGGTGTAGCAGGCATAGGAAGTACCCGCGCCGAGAGCGAGCAGGACGCCCACAACATCGATGGCGACACCTCCGCCGCCGGTCACCAGCAGGCTGCAGCCGGCGAGGGCAAGCACGGTGGCGATGCCCCAGGCACGTCCCGGGCGTTCACCCCGGACGATGAACCCTAGGACGCCGGCAATGACGGGGGAACTGCCGATGGCAACCAGCGTGCCGACGGCTACACCGGTTCGATGCACCGCGGTGAAAAAGGTAAGTTGGTAGATGGCAACGAAACCGCCCGCCGCCAGGGTGCCCCAGAAAGGCCAGCGCCCTTTGCCAAGGCCACCCCTCAGGAGGGCAAGGACCATGAGGGCCGCGCCGCCTACGATGAGACGAAAGGCGCCGACGCTCATGGGGCTGACGCCGGCAGGGGAGAGGGCCTGGGCGGTCCCGGAGGATCCCCAAAGGGTGGCGGCGGCAAGTACCAGCAGGGCGCCGCCAGCGGCATTTTTGGTTGCCGGGGCGGCGGCGGTGGATTCGGATGCAGTGGTCATGGTCGGGCTTTCCCGTAGAACCAGTCGGACTCTGACGTGTCGGACTGGTGGGACTGGTCGGACCGGTCTGACTGGTGAAGCGCGATTCAACGCCTGTCTTAGCTGTGCTCGCGGGTGGCGTGGAAGCTTAAGTCCTTCCAGTTGTCCATGGTGTTGTCAAGGCGCCACTGGCTCCCGGCCAGGTAGGCCAGGTTGCCTTCGCCGTCCAGGTAGAGACTCATCGCTTCTTTCTTCTGGAACTCGTCCAGCTTCTTTCTGTCGCCGGTAACCCAGCGGGCGGTGACGTAGGAGACAGGCTCGTAGGCGGCCTTGACGCCGTACTCGTGCTCCAGGCGGTGCATGACCACGTCGAACTGCAGCATGCCGACCGCACCGACGATCCAGTCGGCCCCCATCAGCGGGCGGAAGACCTGGGTAGTCCCTTCCTCGGCCAGTTGCACCAGGCCCTTCTCCAGCGATTTCGACTTGAGCGGGTTGAGGATGCGCACCTTGCGGAAGTGCTCGGGAGCAAAATTGGGGATGCCGGTATATTTAAGATCTTCGCCCTGGGTAAAGGTGTCGCCGATCTTGATGGTGCCGTGATTGTGGATGCCGATGATGTCGCCGGCGTAGGCCTCGTCGACGTTGGTGCGGTCCTGGGCCATGAAGATGGTGGCGTTGGAGATCTGCATCTCGCGGCCGAGCCTCAGGTGCTTCACCTTCATGCCGCGCACGAACTTGCCGGAGCAGATGCGGAAGAAGGCGATCCGGTCGCGGTGCGCGGGGTCCATGTTCGCCTGGATCTTAAAGGTGAAGCCGGTGAAGGGCTCCTCGTAAGGATCAACGGTGCGGCTGGTGGTCTCGCGCGGCAGCGGCGACGGGGCGTTCTCCACGAAGGAGTCCAGCAGCTGCTGCACACCGAAGGTGTTGATGGCGGAACCGAAAAAGACCGGGGTCTGCTTGCCGGCAAGATAGGCCTCGGCGTCGAAGGGATGTGCCGCCCCTTCCAGGAGTTCGACGTCGTTGCGCAGTTCCTCGACCTGGCTCCCCAGGAGTTCGTCCAAGAGGGGATCGTCCAGCCCTTTGACGGTGACAACCTGCCCTACCCCGCGATCGGCCTCGGGATCGTAGAAGGTGATCTCCTTGGTGTAGAGGTGGTAGGTGCCGCGGAAACGCTTGCCCATGCCGATAGGCCAGGTCATCGGGGCACACTGGATGTTGAGGGTGCTCTCGATGTCGTCCAGAAGGTCGAGCGGCTCACGCCCCTCGCGGTCCAGCTTGTTGATGAAGGTCATGATCGGCGTGTGACGCAGCCGGCAGACCTCGAGGAGCTTCTTGGTCTGGCTCTCAACACCCTTCACCGAGTCGATAACCATCAAAACAGAGTCAACTGCAGTTAAGGTTCTGTAGGTATCTTCCGAAAAGTCATTATGACCCGGGGTATCGAGGAGGTTGATCTCGAAATCACGGTACGTGAACTTCATGACGGAGGAGGTGACCGAGATGCCACGCTGCTTCTCCATCTCCATCCAGTCGCTGGTGGCGTGCCGCGCCGACTTCCGGGCGCGCACCTCGCCCGCCTGCTGAATGGCGCCGCCGAAGAGCAGCAGCTTCTCGGTTATGGTAGTCTTACCTGCGTCAGGATGGCTGATGATGGCGAAGGTGCGACGCTTCTCTATTTCCTGTTCGTTGAACCGCATCAACTGGAACTCCCGTTAAAATTATCTGGACAAAAGAAAGGCGAAGAGGGTATCTTCGCCGGATCTGATAACGAAGTATAATTGCACAGCAACCCCCTAAAGGGCAATAATTTTTTTCCGGTGGGCCGTCCATGAACGACATCTATCAGCGCCTCCAAGTTGTCGGCGAAACACAGGACCAGACCGAGATCATCGCGACCCTGGCTGCAATAAAGGCAGGGACGCTGAAGAACGACCTCAGACTGCTCAATTTCTACCGCGAGGTCCCGGTCAGCTACGGCGCTGAAGTGCTCACCGTGGAGGAACACGACGCCGAGCTGCAGGTGAACCAGATCCAGGCCGTGGTGATCGCCCATGAAAAGCTGACGGTCCTGAAAAGCAGCCACTTCCGTCGTGATGTGGCGGCGACGGTGACCTACGTCAACGTGGAGAAATCGCGGGTGGTGCTGTCCAACCTGAGCTACGCCCTGGTGCGTGCCGACCGGCGCATGTCGGTACGGGTCCAGCTCGGCTCCACCATCGATGCCTCCTTCGCCGCGCCGGAACTGGACGCGGTACACGGTCGCCTGCACGACATGTCCCTCACCGGCATGTCCATCAACGTCGCGCGGGACCCGGGCCTGCCGGTAAGCCAGCAGGGTGAACTCGTAATCAGTCTCCCCTCCGGATCCATCACGGTCGCGGCGTCGCTGCTGAAGGTCTTCACCCTCGAGGGCGGATTCCGGCTGGTGTTTGAAATCGAGCCCTCCCGCGCCGCGGAGCTGAGCATTTCGCAGTACATCTTCCAGCGCCAGGTGGAGATCATCAAGGAACTGAAGGACCACCCGGGCGTAATCAGCTAGCCCATGCTTTTTGACAGCCACTGTCACCTGGATGACCCGCAGCTTTTGCCCCACCTGGACACGCTGCTCCGGGAAGCCGAGGCGGCCGGCATCACCTCCTTCCTGGTCCCCGGGGTGCATCCCTCCGGCTGGCAGCAGATTCATTCTCTCTCCACAGACACCCGCATCCTCCCCGCTTACGGCGTACATCCCATGCACGCCGACCTGGTCACCCCCTCGACGATCTCCGCCTTGAAAAGTTACGCGGCAACAGCCTGCGCCATAGGCGAGATCGGGCTCGACTACCTGCTCCCTTCCCCTTCCCGGGAACTGCAGCGGCAGGCCTTCGCGGCACAGTTGCAAGTAGCGCGGGAGACGGGACTGCCGGTGCTGCTCCATTGCAGGAAGGCTTTCGATGACCTGCTCGCCATACTCCGGGACAACGAGGTCGGGCATATCGGAGGGGTGATGCACTCTTTTTCGGGGAGCGTCGAGACGGCAGAGATCTGCCTAAAGCTCGGGCTGCACATCTCGCTCTCCGGAACGGTCACCTACGCCAATGCGCGCCGGCCGGTCGAGGTGGCCCGGGCAGTCCCGCTGGAGTGGCTGCTGCTGGAGACCGACGCACCCGATATCGCACCGGAGCCCTTCAGGGGCAGCGTCAACGTTCCGGCTCACCTGCTGACCACGGCGCGACGGGTAGCCGAAATCAGGGGGATCCCGCTCGACGAGCTCGCCCGCCGCAGCTACGACAATGCCATCCGACTCTTCAAACTCGACCTGCCCCCAGTTCCCCGCCCGCTGCATTAGACTGTTTTCATTGCTATTTCAGTCATTTGACCTCCTTTCCGGCTTCGATATACTCTTTGCCAGGCAATTCCCATTGAAACCGTTACGGAGGTGCAGCCATGTTCAAGGAGTACACACTGCAGGAAGCACTCAAACTGGCCATCAAGACCGAGAAGGAGAGCATGGACTTCTACCGTCGGGCGGGGTCGGTGAGCAAGGATGAGAGATCGAAGAAGGTGTTCGACCTGCTGGCCAACGAGGAGGCGGGTCATCTGCGGGCCTTTTTCGACCACTACCGCGGCGGTGACCTGGGGGACGTCGACAGCTACCTGGCTTCGCCGCCGGACAAGCAGTCGGCCACCCATCTCGCGCTGGAGCAGGCCATCGCAGCCGAGAGCCACGAGCAGAAGGCGCTGGAGATCGCCCTGAAGGAGGAGAAGGCCTGTATCGACTTCTACACCATACTGGTGAAGGACGTGGTGGACCCGCTGGTGCGCCGCGTGTTCGAGACGGTGATCAGGGAGACCCAGGGGCACTACGACATGATCGAGGACGAGTACATGCGCGTCATGACCATGGTGCACAGCTCGGATCAGAACATCTATGTGAGGGAATAAGGGAAGAGAAGGCGCCCGAAGGGCGCCGGTCCATTGGGCAGGGGCACCGGCCGAGGGAGCGCTAGGCAAGGGCACCGGCCGAGGGAGCGGCTTTCTGTGGACCCGGTGGACCCGGTGGACAAAAAAGTGGACGCGGTGGACGCTGCATGAACGGCGACACCACAATGTAAAAAGCCTCCGCACCTTTTGGTGCGGAGGCTTTTGCTTTTGCCTGTTGCTCAACCTCAACCTGCCTCTATGCCAGGTACTGGGCGTAGTAACTCTTGACCTTGGCCAGGTAGCTGCGGGTCTCACGGGGGAGGGTGTCGGTCCCGTGACGGTCGACGTTGCCGGGACCCCAGTTGTAGGCGGCCAAGGCCTCGTCGACGTTGCCGTTGTAGCGGCGCAGCATGTCCTTCAAAAACCTGGTGCCGGCCATGATGTTCTGCTCGGGATCAAAGGAATCGGTGACGCCTAGCCCACGCGCGGTGGCGGGCATCAACTGCATCAACCCCTGAGCCCCGGCGGAACTGACGGCACGGGGGTTGAAATTGCTCTCGGCCTTGATGACGGCCCGGATCAACCCGCTGTCCACGCCGTAACGCTGGCTGGCCCGCTGGATAATGGCATCGGTACTGCCGTCGTCGGCGACTCCCGGAACCACGGGCAACTGGCCGGCCTGGAAATGCGACTGCTGGGCCTGGAAGGCGGCCTCGGGTCCCTGGTCGGCTGCAGCTTCGCGGGTCTCGGCCACCGCACTGCCGCCGGAGGGAAGCTGCTCGAGAAACCGGTTCAACAAACCCTGCACGTTGACGTTGGGGCTCGAGGTGGACGGGGCCGGCGCGGCTGCATCACCGCCCAGGGCCAGGGCGGAACTCAGCATCTTCAGCCTGAGCGCCTCGGCTGCAGCCTGCGGCGTCACCTGGATGCGCGCTCCGCCTCTGTCCAGCATCTCCTGAAACGGTACTGCAGGCACACCGGAAGCGGCTGCGGGCTTCTTGGCCCCTTCTACCCCCCCCGGAGCCGTGGTTATCGGATTGATCGACATATTGTCCCCTCTTACGGGGAAATCGGAGTCTCCCCGTAAACCAGTTTCTTCTTCTTCAACTTCTCGATCAGCGTGGTGCGCTTCAGGTTCAGAAGCTCGGCGGCCTCTTTCTTGTTGCCGCCGCTCTTCTCCAGGGCCTGCATGATCAGCCGGTTCTCGAATTCCTCGACCGCGCTGTTCAGGCAGAAGCCGTCGTCGGGCAGGTTGATCATGTGCTCGCCGTGCACGACCGGCATGCTGCGGCCGCCGCGGTACTTCTCGGGAAGGTCGTGGATGTTGATCACGCCCGCCCCCTTGATGATGACCAGGCGCTCGACCAGGTTCTCCAACTCGCGCACGTTGCCGGGCCAGTCGTAGCTCCCCAGGGTCTCCAGGACCTGCTTGTCAAAACCCTGAACCTTGCGCTGCTTGCTCCGGTTGAACTTCTCCAGGAAGCTGTTCAACAAAAGCGGGATGTCCGCGCCGCGCTCGCGCAGCGGCGGAAGCATGATCGGGATCACGGAGAGCCGGTAGTAGAGGTCCTCGCGGAACTCCTTCGACGCCACCATCCCGTCCAGGTTCTGGTTGGTCGCGGCGATGATCCTGACGTCGACCTTCTTAGAGCGGGTGGAGCCCACCGGCTCCAGCTCCCGGCTCTGCAGCACGCGCAGCAGCTTCACCTGCAGGTTCGCCTTCATGTCCCCGATCTCATCCAGGAACAGGGTCCCCTTGTCGGCCATCTCGAAGCGGCCCACGCGGGTGGCGACGGCACCGGTGAAGGAGCCCTTGACGTGGCCGAACAGTTCGCTCTCCAAAAGCTCGTCGGGAATGGCGGCGCAGTTAAGGGCCACGAAGTTCTTGTCGGAGCGGTTGGAGAGATCGTGAATGGCGCGCGCCACCAGTTCCTTGCCGGTCCCGGACTCGCCCTGGATCAGCACGGTGGAATCGGAGGTGGCCACCTTCTCGATCATCTCGAAAAGCGAAAGCATCTTTTCGCTTTCCCCGATGATGTTGTTCAAGAGCGCCCTGTTCTTTATGCAAGGCTTGGACCGGAAACTCTTGCTCTGCAGCGCCTGGTGCTCCAGGCCGCGCTTGACGTGGGTTTCCAGCTCTTCGAGGTTGAAAGGCTTTTCCAGATAGAAGAACGCCCCCGCCTTGAGGAGATTGGCTGTCATCTCGTTGTTGGCGAAGGCGCTGTAGGCTATGGTGACTATCTCCGGGCGGAGCGACTTGAGCTGCCGGATGAACTCCAGACCGTTCACCCGCGGCATCATGATATCGGTGATGACCATCTGCACGTCGTGCATCTCGATCTTCTGCAGGGCGTCCTGCCCGTCGAAGGCCTGGTAGACCTGGTACCCTTTGTAGCTCAGGAAGGCGGCCACAAAGTCCCGCGTCTTCTTGTCATCATCTGCGATCAGTATTTTCGGCGTTTCCATCGTTTCCCCGATTTCGGTTAAAGTTGCTGAGATTTAAGCCGATACAAAAACGGTCAACGTCCGAAACTATAGCGAGTTCTTGCTGCAATGTCAATTAAATGACTTGGGCTAAATATGAAGCCTGTCAATTTTTTGCCCGGCACCCGGAAAGACCTGTCAAATCGGGGGCTCCGGCCGCCCTGGGCGGGCTTCGGCGCCGCTGGCAGCGATCTTGCGTTAGAGGAAAAAAATATTCAACCTTTGTCATACCCGGCCGATTAGGGTTCAGTAGGGCTGGCACCATCTGTCGGCCCCGATTACACCGTAGAGGGAGGGTCCATGGAGACCGCACTCACCAAGGTAAAGAGCGAAGAGTTCGGAGGGGAGCTGATCCAGCTGGTAAGCTTCAACCTCGAAAAAGAAGAGTACGGCATCAACGTCCTGATGGTGCGCGAGATCATCCGGATGCTCAACATCACCCGGGTGCCCAACACCCCCCACTACGTCGAGGGGGTCATCAACCTGCGCGGCAAGGTCATTCCGATCATCAACCTGCGCAAGAAGTTCGACCTGATGGACACCGAGTACGACAAGCGCACCCGCATCATGGTGATGGAAGTGGTGGGCGAGCTGATGGGATTCATCGTGGACGAGGTCTCCGAGGTGATCCGCATCTCCGAGAAGGAGATCCAGCCGCCTCCCCCGGTCGTCTCCAGCGGCATCGAACAGGAGTGCATGGCCGGCGTCATCAACCAGGCGGAGCGCCTGCTGGTGCTGCTCGACCTGGAGAAGATGTTCACCGCCGACGAAAGAAGACTGTTCAGCAACGTAGCGTAAGGCACCAACAGGGGGAAACGCTCCCCCTTTCCGGAGCACAACATGGCCATAGACTGCGAAGATCAGGAGCTATTGGACGGCTTTCTAGCCGAGACCACCGAGCTCCTGGAAAAACTTGACGACGACCTGATCTCTCTCGAGAAGAGCCCGGAAGACGCCGACCTCATGAACCGGATCTTCCGGTCCATCCACACGGTCAAGGGGGCGTCCAGCTTCCTTGGGTTCGACATGCTCGTCAAGGTCACGCACAAGACCGAGGACGTCCTGAACCGGCTGAGGAAGCTGGAACTGACGCTCACCTCCGAGATCATGGACGTGATCCTGGAGGCGGTCGACCTCGTGAAGACCCTGGTGGCCGACATCAAGGGTGGCGACATCATCGAGAGGGACCTGGAGGGGACCATAGCCAAGCTGATCCCCTTCCTCTCCGAGAACGCGGTGGAAGCGACCGTGCTCGCCCCCGTATTCGCCCCCAAGGAGGAGAAGGCGGCCCCTGCCGACACGCAGGCTCCGGCGGCCGAGCCCGAACCGGCCGCCGAAGCACAGGCCGAGCCGGCGGCAGCGCAGGAGCCCAAGGCGGAGGCCAAGGCCGAGCCGGCTCCCTCCCAGCAGGTGGCGCCCGCGCCGCAGCCCAAGCCCCAACCGGTCAAGGAGCCCCAGAAGGCGCCTGCCAAGGGTGGCGGCGAGGATCTCGCCGACAACTCCACGGTCAGGGTGGACGTGAAGCGCCTGGACGACCTGATGAACCAGGTGGGCGAACTGGTGCTGGAGCGCAACCGCATGATCCAGCTGCACAGCGACTACCAGACCGGGCTCAACCCCGCCGAGTTCGGCGACGACTTCGGCAAGCTCTCCAAACGGCTCAATTTCGTCACCTCGGAACTGCAGATGCAGGTCCTCAAGATGCGCATGCTCCCGGTGGAGAAGGTCTTCAAGAAGTTCCCGCGCATCGTGCGCAACCTGGCGCGCGACCTGGGCAAGGAAGTCGACCTGGTCATCTACGGCGAGGAGACCGAACTGGACCGCTCCGTCGTGGACGAGATCGGCGATCCGTTGATCCACCTGATCAGGAACGCGCTGGACCACGGCCTGGAGACCCCGGAGCAGCGTCTGGCCGCCGGCAAGGACCGCACCGGCACAGTGGTCCTCTCCGCCGCCCACGAGGGGAACCAGATCGTCATCAGCATCAAGGACAACGGTCGAGGCATCGACCCGGACAAGATCGCCAAGAAGGCTCTCGACAAGGGGCTGGTGACCGACGAGCAGGTCGCCGCCATGGGAACCCGCGAAATCCTCGACCTGATCTTCCTCCCGGGCTTCTCCACCAAGGAGCAGACCACCGACCTCTCCGGGCGCGGCGTCGGCATGGACGTGGTGCGCACCAACATCCGGAAGCTGAACGGCATCATCGAGATCAAGAACGAGGTGGGGCACGGCAGCGAATTCATCCTGAAACTGCCGCTCACGCTGGCCATAATCCAGTCGCTCCTGGTCGAGGTCGAGAAGGAGGTCTACTCGATCCCGCTCGCCTCGGTCATCGAGACCATGCGAGTCAGCAAGAAGGAATTCCACATGATCGGCGGTCAGGAGGTGCTGAAGCTCAGGGACTCGGTGCTCCCGCTGCTGAGGCTGCAGCAGACCTTCGGGTGCCACGAGGTCTACACCGACCGGGACACCTGCTACGTGGTCATCGTGGGGGTCGCTGAAAAGAGGATCGGCCTGATCGTCACCAGGCTGTTGGGGCAACAGGAGGTTGCCATCAAGTCGCTGGGCAAGTTCCTGTCCAATCTCCCGGGAATCGGTGGCTCGACCATCATGGGAGACGGCAGGGTCGCGTTAATTGTGGATCCGATCGGACTGGTCGGTGGGGCAGCCTGAGGGGACGATAATGGCATTAGACATGAAACCATTTGACGCTAAAAGCGCCCCGAAGATTTCCGACAAGGATTTCGAGCAGCTTCGGGACTACATATACAACGTCTGCGGCATCTACTTCCACAGCAGCAAGAAGTACTTCCTGGAGAGCAGGCTGGCGCGCAGGATGGAAGGGACCGGTTGCAAGACCCATGCGGACTACTACCAGTTCGTGCGCAGCCCGGCCACCGGCAGAAACGAGCTCACCAAGCTCCTGGACGAGATCACCACCAACGAGACCTGCTTCTTCAGGAACATGCCCCAGTTGAACGCGCTGGAGAACAAGTTCCTCCCGGAGATCATCGGCACCAAGGGGAAGATCGGGTTCAAGAAGCTGCGCATCTGGAGCGCCGGGTCCTCGTCCGGTGAGGAGGCCTACACCATGGCCATGATCCTCCTCGAGAAGCGGGCCACGCTCTTGAAGGACTGGATCATCGAGATCGTGGGGACCGACATCAACGAGACCGTGCTGGCCCAGGCGCGCGAGGGGGTCTACAACAGCTACTCGGTGCGCAACACGCCGGACTACTACCTGAAGAAGTATTTCAAGGAGGAAAGCCCGGGTCGGTTCGTGCTCTCCCCCGAGGTCAAGAAGCTGGCCACCTTCAACCAGTTGAACCTCTACGACGACAACAAGATGCTCTTCATGAAGAGCTTCGATTTCATCTTCTGCGCCAACGTGCTCATCTACTTCGACACCACCTCGAAAAGCAAGGTAGTGCAGCACTTCTACAACAACCTGCAGCCGTATGGCTACTTCTTCGTGGGGCAGTCCGAGTCGCTGCACGGGGTGAACGACAAATTCAAGACCGTACACTTCCCGGGCGGGTTCACCTACAACAAGTGAGGATGATGCAATGGAAAAAGCAGCCATGATGCAGACTGCCCAGGAGATGGTCGAGAGCTTCGTGGACCTCCCCACCATCCCGCACGTGGCCACCCGGGTGATCGAGCTTCTGGACCGTCCCGGCGTCGAGCTGGACGAGGTCGCCGACATGATCCTGGCCGACCAGGTTCTGGCGGCCCGGGTCATCAAGATGGTCAACTCGCCGCTGTACAAGCCGGCGAACGAGATAAAGTCCGTGAAACGGGCCCTGATCTACCTGGGCTTCCGCCACATCCGCGAGCTGGCCTTCACCTGCTCCTTCGTCGACGTGTTCGAGGGACGTGACGGCATCTTCGACGTCAGGAGCTTCTGGGAGCACTCCTTCGGCGTCGGCGTGGTTTCCAAGATCATCGCCCAGCGGGTGCGCTACCCGGATACCGAGAAGGCCTACCTGGTCGGCATCGTGCACGACATCGGCGAGGTGTTCCTCTCCTACTACCGCCAGGATGCATTCCGCGCCCTGCTCGAGTCGGTGAAGGGTCAGCCCTTCCGGCTGGTGGAAAAAGAGGCGGAGTACCTGGGGACCTCGCACAGCGAGATCGGCCTGTGCATCGCCAAGAAATGGAACTTCCCCGCCGATTACTGCGAGGTGATCGGGCTGCACCACGCCCCGGAGCAGGCCGTCCTCGACCCGACCCTGTGCGCCATCGTCAACCTGGCCGACCTGTTCTGCTCGGTGCGCCAGCTCGACTACGGCGGCAACTCCTGGGTTTCCTTCAACCTGGCCGAAGAGAAGGCATGGGCCATTCTGAAGTCGTACGCGCCCAACCTCGCCGACCTCGACGTCGAGCGCTTCTGCTACGAGCTGGACGACCGCGTCCCCGAGATCCAGGACATGGTCAAATCGATCTTCCAAGGCATAGGAGCCAAAGAAACGTCATGATCCCTGCAACTTCGAGCAAATTGAAGGTACTGATCGTCGACGACTCCTCCTTCATGAGAATGGCGATTCGCGGCATCCTCACCAAGGCCCCGGGCGTGGAGATCGTCGGTATCGCGGCCGACGGTATGGAAGGGGTGGAAAAGGCCCTGGCCCTGAAGCCGGACCTGATCACCATGGACGTGGAGATGCCGCGCATGGACGGCATCGCCGCGCTGAAGCAGATCATGGCCAAGCAGCCCACCCGGGTGCTCATGGTTTCCACCCTGACCTGCGAAGGGGCGCGGGCCACCTTCGAGGCTCTGGAATCCGGTGCCATCGACTACGTCCCCAAAAACGTCAGCGACTGCAAGGACGCCCAGGCCATGTTCCAGAAGGCGCTCCTCGAGAAGGTACGCGAGGCCTCCGTCTCTGCCATCCCCAGGCGTGCCGGCATCGGCCTGGTACAGCGCGTGGCGCCGCCGGTACAGGTGCGCCCGTCGCAGTTCGCCAACCGCCGCGTCGGCTGCGTCGGCATCGGCGCCTCCACCGGTGGGCCGGTCGCGCTCCAGGAGGTCATCTCCCGCATCCCGGTAAATTTCCCGCACGGCATCGTCGTGGCCATCCACATGCCCAAGGCCTTCACCGGGCCCTACGCGGAAAGGCTCAACGCCAAGTGTTCGTTGTCGATCAGGGAGGCGGTTGACGGCGACATCGTCAAGGGAGGCCAGGTGCTGATCGCTCCCGGAGGGATGCACACCAGCCTGGTCAAGCAGGGGAACAACATGGTGGTGCGGACTTCGCCCACCAGCGAGTTCCCGCAGTACATCTACATCCCTTCGGTGGACCAGATGATCACTTCCATGGCCGACGCCAGTAACGGCGCCATGCTGGGCGTGATCCTGACCGGGATGGGAAACGACGGGTTCAAGGGGATGAAGCACCTGAAGGAAAAAGGCGGGCTGACCCTGGTGCAGAATGAGGCGACCTCCACCATCTACGGCATGCCCCGGGCCTGCATCGACGGCAAGGTGGCCGACGTGGTGCTCCCGCTGGAGCAGATCGGTTTCGAGATCGGCAAGATAGGTTAACGACCGGCTCCTGGTCCGTCAGCGTTGCGCGCGGATCAGGAGTCCCCCTTCACTCTCCTCCACACTGCAGCGCGAGAACCCCTGACGTTTCAATCTGAACAAGACCACGGACGCCGCCAGCGGCCGGCACTGCGGCACGAACAGCCGCACCTCACCCTTGCTGTCCAGGTAGAGTCCCATTCCCCTGCCTATATCTTCAGGCTCGCAGGGCCTCACCTCGCCCGGCTGTGTCGGCTGCGGCGCGCCGCCACGGGGTGGCAGAACCGTGCGCCAGATGAGCTCCAGGGTTCTCAACGTTCTTTTCATGCTCTCGCCTCGCCTTTCCCGGCGCCTGCCGAGGTATTTCCCACACCCTCGGCCGGCAACGGCTGTGGATTCTTCCCGTCCGGCCTCACGTTGACCCGGCTCCCCAGGTAGACCCCGGCGACCACCAGCATGCCGCCCACAAGCTGCGGCAGCACCACCCTTTCCCCGAGAAAGAGCGCGGCCTGCAGCGCCCCGAAGAACGGCACCAGGTTGACGAAGACGGCGGCCCGCGACGCACCGATCCGCCCAACGCCCTGGTACCACCAGACGAATCCCACCACCGTTCCGAGCAGTGCCAGTTGCAGAATGGCGAGCCATCCAACCAGGGTGAAGGAAGGCATGGGCCCGCCGATGACGGCGTGCTCCACCAGCGCCGCCGGGACCAGGAGCATGGTCCCGAACAGGGCGGCGTAGGCGGTGGCGGCCAGCGGCGTGAACCGGGACAGCGCCTTCTTGCCCAGGATGGAGTAGAGCGCCCAGCAGAGCGGCGCTCCCAGCATGATCAGGTCTCCCTTGTTGAACGCAAAGCCGGCGAGGACCGCCCATGAGCCTTTGGAGATGACGACGGAGACACCAAGGAGCGAGACCAGCAGGCCGAGGCCCTGCGTCAGCGTGACCCGCTCCCTGAGCCAAAGCGCCGACAGTACCGCCGTGATGAGGGGATTGATGGCGACGATGAGCGCACCGCTGGTGGCAGTGGTCAGCTTGAGGCCGGTGAAGAAGACAGCGTTGTAGCAGAAGATGCCGGTAACGCCCAGGCTGAAGAGGAGAGCGAACTCCCGCACACTTTTGGGCACCGGGAAGGGTTTCCCCTCTTTGGCTGCGTACCAGGCGGTGAGCGCGACCAGGCAGATTCCAGCTATGGAGAAGCGGCTGCTGGCCGAAAAGAAAGGAGGCGCCTCTTTTACCGCCAGACGCGCCGCGACGAAGGTGCCGCCCCAGAAAAAGGTGGTCAGCACCAGCTTCAGATATACCGATTTCAGATTGCCACTCATGCTGCAAGCACCTCGCCGAGGCCTACGCGACGCAGCGCTGCACCTCTACCCAAACTTCTTTCCCTGCTCACTTCCCCTCCAACCGCGGTCCTTCAGAACCAGCGGATCACTTCATGTTCCATGTCGATCTGGTAGCGGTACTTGCGCAGGAAATCCATCCCGAGCAGGCCGTCGTGCATCCCGGAGCTGCCGCTGTAGGAGATCAGTTCGACCTCCATCGGGCCCCGGGCACAGGGGCCGACGGTCACGGCATCGACGCGGACGATTTTGGAACGCACCACCCGGCCGTCGGCCAGTTCCGCCTGCGCATTCGCGGCAGAGCGTAAATCAATGGGGAGCCTGTTGGCAACACTTTCGTGCAGTGCGGTCCTGGTGGCGCCAGTGTCGAGGATCAGTTCCAGCCTGACCGCCTGGCCGCCATGCTTCACGGTCACCGGGACCAGCACCTGGTTGTCCACCACGCGCACCTTGGTGACGACATCGCCCGCAGGAGCCGCGGCCAGGATCGGTGCCGGCCGCTCCTGGCGCTGCGAGAGCTGTCCCCCCCTCCCCCCCTGTTCCCCCTCCCCATCTGGATCCGCCGGTGCCGGCACGGCGCCCTGGGGCTGCAGTTGCCCCTTGGGCTCGGCCTCTTCCGCGATCTGCTGCGCCTGGGCAAGCTGTGCCTGCTCGCTGGAACCATAGGGCCAAAGCAGGTAGAACATCAGGCCTGCCACCGCTAAAAATCCGGCCAGCCCTGCAGCGGTTCGTGTCGGCGATGCCTGTCCGGTACTCCGAGGCTGGCGCAAGGCCAGCTCCCTGGCATAACCGGCCAGCTTCCTGCCGATCAGGGCATCCGGGCAGACGTCGGCAAGCTTGGCGACTGCGGCCCCGGCACGTCCGTCCCCTTCCTTGATCAGGGGGATGGCGATGGAACTGACCAGGTCCATGACCATATCCTGCAGACGGCCATAGCCCTGCACCCCTTCCGCCCGCCCAAGAGCCGGGAAGACGATGCGCTCCACGTCGCTGAGTGCTGCGATCAGCAGCTCGTGCCTGGTAGAGGCATCGGTGCTCTCCCGCAGCTCAAGCGCGACCCTTTCCTTTATTCCCCTGCACAGATGCTCGAGATCCATATCGATCCCCCACGGCAGCACGAGTCGCGATGCATGGCAGCTGTCCGGCGACGACAGGAAATTCTAGCGTACTATGGGCACCACGTCTGCACAGGCAGCCTGGGGAAAAATAGCGGCGTCTTCATGGATTGAAGGTCAGTGCCCTTGCTCCCCCGCTTCCGGCACCGCCACTGCGGCACCGTCCATGGTGGTGGCGAGACGCAGGACATAGAGCAGAATGACGCCGGCCGCGCCCCAGGTGATCAGCAGTATGCCGCACCAGATGCCGGTGAGCCCCCAGCCGAGCAGGTCGGCCAGGAGGTAGAACACCGGGATCGGGAACAGGATCTGCCGCGCGAGGCCGATCACCAGCGGGAGAACGGGTCGCTTCAGCCCCTGCAGCACTGAGACGCTGGTGTAGAGGATGACGTAGGCGGTGAAGACAAATGCCTCGATGTGCAGATAGTGGACGCCGATCTCGACCACCACGGGGTCCTTGGTGAAGAACGACATCAGCGGCCGGGCGGCCAGGAAGACGGCGGCGGTGCCGAAGCTCATCAGGATCATGCCCGCCCGCAGCGAGGTGCGTATGGTCTGCACCACGCGCTCCATCTGGCGCGCGCCCGCGTTTTGCGCCACCAGCGCCAGGGTAGCCACGTTCATCCCCATTACCGGCAGCAGGGCGATCTGCTCGATGCGGGTGCCGATGCCGTAGGCGGCGACCGCATCGCTGCCGAAGCGGGCCACGAAGCGGGTGATGACGAAGATGCCGATGGCGACGGTCATCATGTTGAGGCTGGAGGGGAAGCCCAGCTTGGCAAGCTGAAAGTAGGCGTGCCGGTCGGGGACCAACTCGCGGAAACGGAAATGCCTGAGCATACCGGACTGACTGACCCGCATCAGCATGTAGCAGTTACCGATGGCCTGGACAAAGACCGTGGCCCACGCGATGCCTGGCAGCCCCATGGCGGGAATGCCAAGGCCGCCGAACATGAACCAGGGGTCGAAGGCAAGGTTCAGGAAGAAGCCGAGCACCAGGTAGTTCCGGAAGCTGCGGCTGTCGCCGGTCGCGTTGAGGATGGCGTTCAGGACGTAGTTGACCAGGAAGAAAACGCTGCCGGTGAAGATGCAGTCCATGTACTGCAGGGCCAGTTCCAGCACCGTGCCGTGGGCGCCCAAAAGGCCAAAGAGAAAGGGGGCGGCGGTAAGCCCTAATGCCGTCAGCAGGAGCCCGTGCAGCAGCCCGAAGGAGAGGGTCTGACCGGCGAGGTGGCGCGCCCCATCGCGGTCTCCGGCGCCGAGGGCGTGCCCGATAAGCGAGGTGGCGCCGGTGGAGATGCCGGCACCGATAGCGATGATCAGGAAGAAGACCGGGAACGAAAGGGAGAGCGCCGCCAGGGCATCCGTGGAGATTCTGCCGCCATAGAAGGTGTCCACCACGTTGAACATGGTGTTGAAAAAGTAGCCCACGCTGGTCGGCAGGGCGATCTTGCGGATCAGGCCCGGGATGGGTTGGTTCAGCAGGTCGTGACCGTGGTTCATGGAGTCCTCAATTCGCGGCCTTCGCTGGCACGCTTGCCCCTCCCTATCCCTCCCCCTCCTGGGGAGGGGACCACTGGGTCACCGGAATGGGATGCGAGCTACTCCCCCCGGAGGGGGGAGGCTGGGAGGGGGGCCGGTTGGCTGTCTCAAGGCCTCAAGCTTACACGCCCTCCGGGCAAAAAAAAAGAGCGGCAAGGCCGCTCTTCTCATTTGTTTCTGTGTCGGACGCTTAGCGACCGCCTGCCTTGCCGGCGACCTGCACCCTGATCAGGGCGCGCTCGAGAGCGGCCTGGTAGATGCGGAAGTTCTTGTCTTCCGGGGTGAGCGACTTGAGCTCGGTCTCGGCACGCCCAAGGGCTGCCTTGGCACGCTCCAGGTCGATCTCGTCGGCCCTCTCGGCGGTCTCGACCAGTACGGTGACCTGGTCGTTCTCCACTTCGAAGTAGCCCCAGTTGAGCGCCAGGTGGTGCAGCACGCCGTCCTTCTTGTAGGCCAGCTCGCCGATCTTCAGCGAGGTGAGGAAGGGGGCATGGCCCGGAAGGACGCCGAATTCGCCGAGTGCACCGGTGGCGGTGATCTCGTCCACTTCTTCGGACATGACCTTCTTGTACGGCGTTACCAGTTCAACCTTCAGTTTTTCAGCCATATAAACCTCTTGAGGCTAAGGTGCGTGGAGAGGGGGACTGGCACCTGGCGGAGCCAGTCCCCTTCCTTAAGCCTTTAGCCGTACCAGATTAATTAAACCGCGAGCTTCTGAGCTTTCTCGATGGCTTCCTCGATGGTGCCGACCATGTAGAAGGCCTGCTCCGGGAGGTCGTCGTGCTTGCCGGCGATGATCTCCTGGAAGCCCTTGATGGTGTCTTTCAGCTCGACGTACTTGCCCGGGGAGCCGGTGAAGGCCTCTGCCACGTGGAACGGCTGGGAGAGGAACTTCTGGATCTTACGGGCGCGGGCAACGACCAGCTTGTCCTCTTCGGAAAGCTCGTCCATACCGAGGATCGCGATGATGTCCTGGAGATCCTTGTACTTCTGGAGTACGTACTGAACCTGACGGGCGACACCGTAGTGCTCATCGCCGATGACCTGCGGGTCGAGGATCCTGGAGGTGGAGTCGAGCGGGTCCACCGCCGGGTAGATGCCGAGCTCGGCGATCTGACGGGAAAGAACCGTGGTCGCGTCGAGGTGGGCGAAGGCGGTTGCCGGAGCCGGGTCGGTAAGGTCGTCGGCCGGTACGTAGATCGCCTGAACCGAGGTGATGGAACCCTTGGTGGTCGAGGTGATGCGCTCCTGCAGCTCACCCATCTCGGTAGCCAGGGTCGGCTGGTAACCGACGGCGCTCGGGATACGGCCCAGAAGTGCGGACACCTCGGAACCTGCCTGGGTAAAGCGGAAGATGTTGTCAACGAAGAGGAGCACGTCCTGGCCTTCCTCGTCACGGAAGTACTCTGCGATGGAGAGCGCGGAAAGAGCAACCCGGGCACGCGCCCCCGGAGGCTCGTTCATCTGGCCGTACACGAGTGCGGCCTTGTCGAGAACGCCGGACTCCTTCATTTCCATCCAGAGGTCGTTCCCTTCACGGGTACGCTCGCCGACGCCGGCGAAGACGGAGAAGCCGCCGTGCTGCTTGGCGATGTTGTTGATGAGCTCCATGATGAGAACGGTCTTGCCGACGCCTGCGCCGCCGAAGAGGCCGATCTTACCGCCCCTGGCGTACGGTGCGAGCAGGTCGACGACCTTGATGCCGGTGGTGAACGCTTCGACCTTGGTGGACTGGTTCACGAAGAGCGGGGCTTCGCGGTGGATGCCGTACTCTTTCTCGTTGCCTACCGGACCCATCTCGTCCACCGGCTCGCCGATGACGTTGAGGATGCGGCCCAGGGTCTTGCGACCGACCGGAACGGAGATCTGCTTGCCGGTGTCGAGGACCTGCTGGCCACGAACCAGACCGTCGGTACCGTCCATTGCGATGGTCCTGACGGCGTTCTCGCCCAGGTGCTGTGCGACTTCGAGAACCAGGTTGAACTCCTGGTCGTCGATCGCGGGGTTGGTTACCCTGAGAGCCTGGTAGATCGGGGGGAGCTTGCCCGGCTCGAATTCGACGTCGATAACTGCGCCGATGACCTGCGAAATTTTTCCGAAGTTCTGACTCATGTTTAAACCTCTTCCTTTTGCGGCCGAGAGGGCCACATATTTTTATAAGTGTTAACCCTTGATCGATTCAGCACCGGAGATGATTTCCATCAGCTCGGTGGTAATGGCCGCCTGGCGTGCCCTGTTGTAGATCAGGGTCAGCTTGGCGATCATCTCGGTGGCGTTCTTGGAAGCCGCATCCATAGCCGTCATCCTGGCGCCGTGCTCGGAGGCAACCGACTCGAGGAGGGCCTTGAAGACCTGGACCTCGATGTGCTTGGGGAGCAGTTCATCGAGAAGCGCGCCCTTGGAGGGCTCGTAGATGTACTCGGTCCCGATTTCCTCTTCCGCACCGGCCTTCGGCGCGATCGGCAGGAGCTGCTCCAGGGTGATGTCCTGGCTCATGACGGAGCGGAAGGCGTTGTAGATGATGAAGACTTCGTCGTATTCTTCCGCCAGGTACCCCTCGATCAGCTCGGCGGCAACGAGCGCCGCGGTCTGGTAGGAGAGGGTGGAGAAGATGTTGCCGTGATGTTTGCGGACCGTGTGACGGTTCCTCAGGAACTCGTAACCCTTGCGGCCGATGGTCATCAGGGTCATTTCCGAGAAGTCGCCCTTGCGCTCCTTCATGAAGCGGTCGGCGGCCTTGGAGAGGTTGGCGTTGAAGCCGCCGCACAGGCCGCGGTCCGAGGTCACCACCACGAGGAGGGCACGACCGCCGTCACGCTTGACCATGAGCGGATTGGCATCCGACTCCTGGGTCTTGGCGAGACGCTCAAGCACCTCCGCGAGCTTACCCGCGTAGGGGCGCGCCGCGACCACGTTCTCCTGGGCGCGACGCAGCTTGGCGGCCGAGACCATCTTCATGGCCTTGGTGATCTGCCGGGTATTTTTTACGGATACGATCCGTTTCTTGATGCTCTTAAGGTTTGCCATTCGCTAAGTCCGTCCTTGGTTTAGGCAGTAAATTCCTTCTTGAACTCTTCGAGGCCGGCGATGATCTGAGCTTTCAGGTCGTCGTCGATAGCCTTCTTGTCGCGCAGGGTGGCGAGGACGTCCGCTTTCCTGGCGTCGAAGAATGCGTAGAGTTCCTGCTCGTACTTGCCCAGCGAGTTGACCGGGTAGTCGTCGACGTAGCCGTTGTTGGCGGCGAAGATGACCAGAACCTGCTTCTCGTTGGAGAGCGGCTTGTACTGCGGCTGCTTGAGGATCTCGACCAGGCGGGCACCACGAGCGAGCTGCATCTGGGTGGCCTTGTCGAGGTCGGAGCCGAACTGTGCGAACGCTGCCATCTCGCGGTACTGAGCGAGAGCCAGACGGAGGGTACCGGCAACCTGCTTCATGGACTTCAGCTGTGCGGAACCGCCGACGCGGGATACGGACAGACCGACGTTGATGGCCGGGCGTACGCCGGAGTAGAACAGGTCGCTCTCCAGGTAGATCTGGCCGTCGGTGATGGAGATAACGTTGGTCGGGATGTAGGCCGAAACGTCACCTGCCTGGGTCTCGATGACCGGCAGAGCGGTCAGGGAGCCTGCGCCGCACTCGTCGGATACCTTGCACGCACGCTCGAGGAGACGGCTGTGGAGGTAGAATACGTCGCCCGGGTAAGCTTCGCGCCCCGGCGGACGACGGAGCAGCAGGGAGAGCTGGCGGTAAGCGACGGCCTGCTTGGAGAGGTCATCGTAGATGATCAGGGCGTGCTTGCCGGCGTCGCGGAAGAACTCGCCCATGGTGACGCCGGTGTACGGTGCGATGAACTGCAGCGGTGCCGGCTCGGAAGCGGTAGCGGCGACGACGATGGTGTAGTCCATGGCGCCGTGCTCTTTGAGCTTGGAAACAACCTGGGCGACCGTGGAACGCTTCTGGCCGATTGCGACGTAGATGCAGACGACGTCGCCACCCTTCTGGTTGATGATGGTGTCGATCGCGACGGCGGTCTTGCCGGTCTGACGGTCGCCGATGATCAGCTCGCGCTGGCCACGCCCGATCGGAACCATGGAGTCGATCGCCTTGAGGCCGGTCTGCATCGGCTGGTGAACCGACTTACGCTTGACGATACCGGGGGCCTTCACTTCCACCTTACCGAAGGTGTCGGTGTTGATCGGGCCGAGGCCGTCGATCGGCTGGCCGATAGCGTTGACCACGCGGCCGACCAGAGCCTGGCCTACCGGGACCTCAACGATCCTGCCGGTACGCTTGACGCTGTCGCCTTCCTTGATCTCGGAGAACTCACCGAGGATCGCGGCGCCGACGTTGTCTTCCTCAAGGTTGAGGCACATGCCGGTGATGCCGTGCGGGAACTCGAGGAGCTCGCCTGCCATCGCCTTGTCAAGACCGTGGATACGGGCAATACCGTCACCGATGGAGATGATGGTGCCGGTTTCGGCTACCGCCACTTCCTTGCCGTACTCCTTGATCTGCTTCCTGATAATCTCGCTGATTTCTTCCGCTTTGATTTCCATAGAACCGTCTCACCCCTTCTGTAATATATCCTGAATGTTAGCTAACTGAGTCCTTACCGAGCCGTCGAATACCTTGTCGCCGATCTGCGTTACCACACCGCCGATGAGCGACGGATCAACCACAACCTTGAGTTCAACCTTTTTACCGGTCGACTTGGCCAGGGCGCCCTTGATCTCCTCGACCTGGGCCGCGTCCAGCGGCAGCCCGGAGGAGAGGGTCGGCCTGATCACGCCGGAGAGCTCGTCGGCGAAGACGCCGTAGTTCTCCGCGATCTGCGGCAGCACCGAGAGGCGGCCGCGCTCGAGGAGGAGCATCATCAGGTTGGAGATCATCGGGGAGATGGAGAGTTTCGCCACCAGGTCCTTGAGGATCTCTTTCTTCTCTTCGATGCCGTAGGCAGGGTTGGCGAAGATCGCCGAAAGCTCGCGGCTGTCGGTCAGGACAGTGCTGAAGCGGGACAGTTCGCCGTTGAACCCTTCCACGCTCCCTGCTTCCGAGCCAATCTGCACGAGTGCCTTGGCGTAACGTTTGGCAATAGCGTTAGTACTCAATGTAGAGTCACCACCTTGGAGATATAGTCGCCCACCAGCTTGTCCTGGTCGCCTTTTGCAATGTTCTGCTTGATCTTCTGCTCGGCCAGCTCGACCGCGAGGCGTGCTGCCTCGGCGCGGAGCTCGTCTTTCGCCTTGAGGACTTCCTGGGCCGCTGCGGCCTCGGCCTGAGCCTTGATGCGGGCTGCGGCGTCCTTGGCTTCGGCGATGATGCGCTCTTTCTCGAGCTCACCCTCACGCTTCATGTTGGCGGAAATCACCTCGATCTCCTGGTTGGCCTGGTCCAGGCGCTGGGAGTACTCGGCGAATTTCTTCTCGGCGGCTTCCTTGGCGGCGACCGCTTCCTGCAGGGTCTTCTCGATGCCGGCGCGACGAGCGGCCAGGGTGCCTTTCACGTCGGCCTTCTTGAGAGCCCAGACAGCGATGGCGACCAGTGCGGCGAAGTCGATGCAGCGCCACATGAAGTCCTTCATCTGTGCGGCCTGGTGGCCCCCTTCGTGTGCGGCGCCTGCGTGCTCGGCGGCCTCCTCGGCGAAACCGAGGGAAGCCAGGGCGATGATCGCGCCGACCGTGAGCAGGGAAACGATGAGCTTCTTGTTCATATGCATGCTAGAGACTCCTCCCGAGAACTTTTTCGCAGATTTCGGAGGACAGGGTCTCGGCGCTTGCGGTCAGCATGCGACGTGCCTCTTCGGCCTCCTGGGCCACCTTGGCCTTGATGGCGGAAAGGGACTCGGTAGCTTCGGCACGCGCCTTGTCGAGGATGGCGGCCTCCTGCTGCTGGGCCTCCTTCTTCAGGGCACCACGCTCGTCGGCAGCACCGGCGCGGATTTCGCGCATGCGTGCCTCGTAGCTGGCCAGCTTCTCCTGCACTTCCCTGTCGACTTCGGCGCTTTTCTGCTTCGCCCCGTTGATCTGGGCGGCGCGGTCGGCGAGCTGTTTCCTGATCGGCTTGTAGAGGAAGACGTTCAGGAGCAGTACCAGCACCAGGAAGTTCACCAGCTGGAATACAAATGCGATGTCTAAATTGATCACCAAACCACCTCTATTCGAACATTTTTAAAGGCGTATACGCCTTCAGACTGTGAATGGGTCCGCGCAAAACAGGTGATTGCTATCACATAAATGCTTTTTGTGTCAAGCGATTTATCCGTTTGAGCGAAGAATTGTATACACTTACACAAGGCCTAACTTCGGTGTTTTGCGGTCTCAAAGCTGTGCCAGTCGGGGCATCCCGGGACTGTCACAACACCGCGAACCGAGTGTTAGCGCGGGTTTTGTAGACAGCATCGTGTATGACATTTGGAACGATGTTCGATTTGCTTCCCCTTGCGGGGGTGGATCTGAAACAGGTGCGGCAGGTGGTGCTGAGGAAAAAGGAAGAAGCGTCACCCAAGGTGCGAAAAAGATCATGCATCCGCCCTGTCCCTGTGAAAGGGAGTATGGTGCCGCCATGGAACATGCTGCCACAAAGCGCTGCATGCGAACCAAGGTTTCCCCCCTTGTAAAAGGGGGGTCAGGGGGGATTTAGCCGAGGCGGCCACAGCAGCCTCGGTTGCCACAGCGTTAAATCCCCCTCAATCCCCCTTTGCGAAAGGGGGAAGTTGGGATGGAGCTGGGAAAAGCGGAACGCAAGCGTGCGCGCGCCTAGAGGTTCAACAGCTCCACGATGCGGGTCAGCTCCTTCATGTCGCCGAAGCTGATCTCCAGCTTGCCGCCGCGCCCGGAACGCTTGAGGGCGACCTTGGCGGCGAAGTGGCGCTGCATGCGGTCCACGAGGTCCTTCTGGTCCGGATCGAGCGACGGTTTGGCGGCCTTCTTGGGCGGACCGGCCTTCCTGCGCTTTACCAGCGCCTCGGTCTCGCGCACCGACAGGTGCCCCTTGACGATCTCGTCGCGCACCGCCTTCTGCTCCTCGACGTCCTCGAGGGTCAACAGGGCGCGGGCGTGCCCCATGGAAATGCGGTCCTCGGCCACGTCGCGCTTGATCTCCGCCGGAAGGCGCAAAAGACGCAGCGCGTTGGCGATGGTGGAGCGCTCCTTGCCGACGCGCTTGGCCAGCTCCTCCTGGGACAGGGAGAACCGCTCCAAAAGCGCGTGGTACGCCTCGGCCTCTTCGACCGCGTTCAGGTCCTCGCGCTGGATGTTCTCGATGAGCGCCATCTCCAGGGCGGTCTCCTCCGAGACGTCCTGGATGACCACCGGCACTTCCCGGAGGCCCGCCTTCTGGGCGGCGCGCCAGCGGCGCTCGCCGGCGATCAGCTCGTAGTGACCCGCCTTCTTGACCACCACCAGGGGCTGGATGATCCCCTTCTCGCGGATGGAGGCGGCCAGCTCCTCGAGCTTCTCGTTGACGAAAGTCTTCCGGGGCTGTTCCTTGTTGGGCTTTATGTCTTCGATGGGGCAGGAGAAGTACTTCTTGCCGTGATCCTCCACGACCGGGAGCAGCGCCCCCATCCCCTTGCCCAGACCCATTTTTTTAACCATGCGACACCTCGCGCGCGATGAGTTCCTTGGCCAGATCCATGTAGCTGGTCGCCCCCTTGGAGGTGATGTCGTACAGGCAGATGGGCTTGCCGTGCGACGGTGCCTCGGACAGCCTCACGTTCCTCGGGATCACGGTCTGCAGGGTCTCCTTGGGGAAGTGGGCGCGCATCTCCTCGCCGACCTGGCGCGACAGGTTGTTCCTGGCGTCGAACATGGTGAGCAGGATCCCCTCGATGGAGAGCGACTTGTTCAGCCCCTGCTGGATCAGGTTGATGGTCTTGAGGATCTGCGAAAGCCCTTCCATGGCGTAGAACTCGCACTGCAGCGGAATCAGTACGGAATGCGCCGCGGTCATCGCGTTGATGGTGAGGAGGTTCAGCGAAGGGGGGCAGTCGATGAAGATGTAGTCGTAGGAGTCGGAGAGCGAGGTCAGGATCTTCTTCAGCTTCCGCTCGCGGTCGGTGACGCTGACCAGTTCCAGCTCGGCGCCGGCCAGGTCGGAGGTTGCCGGCAAGAGGTGCAGGTAGGGGAGTTCCGTCTTCAAGACGATGCGCGATGCCGGCGCGTCGTCGATGAGGGCGTCGTAGATGCTTTCCTCGAGGACGTCCTTGTCGGCGCCCACGCCGCTTCCTGCGTTCCCCTGCGGATCCATGTCCACCAGGAGCACGCGGCGCTCGGCCACGGCCAGCGAGGCCGACAGGTTCACGGCCGTCGTGGTCTTGCCCACCCCACCCTTTTGATTCGCCACACAGATGATCTTAGCCATAGTTTCTTCTCGATTTGTGAATGATCCGAGTGTTACCGAAAATGCAAAGCAGGGAAAATTACCATACTGCCGGAGCTATGAAAAGTGTTTTCTCAGAGAAGGGCGCGACGCGTTCCTTGACTTTGGTCAAGGCGCCTGGACCGGTCGGGGTTTATGCTGGCGGCGCTGATTAAGCCTGTAGCCCGATATCATGGAAGGAGTCCCCGCATGAAGAAAACGCTTTTGGTCCTGTCGCTGCTGCTTGTCGCCCCCGCCGCCTATGGCTTCGAGTGCAACGTCTGTCATAGCAAGAACCCCGCGATGGTGAAGATGCACAAGGCGCTGAAAGGAAGGAACTGCTTCGACTGCCACAAGATGGGCGAGAAGCTGATGGGCAAAGGTATCCCCAAAGACAAGGCCGCCCAGATCAAGCGGCGCGAGACGGAAGAGATCTGCTTCGAGTGCCATAAAAAATAACGGACGTTCAACGTTCAACGTTCGACGTTGGGCACACCTGCAACGGCCACCTCTTTCCCGGCTGACACGACGACGCATCGCGCATCGCCCTCACCCTCCCCTCTCCCAGAGGGAGAGGGTTTTTTTGTCTTTGATCTCGTTCCCAAGGTCCACCTTGGGAACGCAAAGCCTTTCAGAAGCTCCAGCTTCCCTCGGATACTATAGCTGGAGCTTTGCGTCATATGGGGTTCCCAAGCTGGAGCTTGGGAACCAGGGACGCCCTCACCCTCCCCTCTCCCAGAAAGAGAGGTTTTTTTGTCCCTCCGCATAAGTCTCCGATTCCCTTGCACCTTCTGCCTCCTCCGCTATAATTTCCCCTTCAGTGCTATGAATTCCAGGAGGATGCATGACCCGCCCGGCAGATTTCTCGATCCGCACCAAGTTCTTCGGCCTGATGTCCCTACTCCTGATCGCCCTCCTGCTCGCTTCCGGCCTGTTCCTGTATCATCGCCAGAAGGCCTTCGTGCTCCGGTTCGCGGTGGACAACGCCCGCAGCTTCGCCACGCAGCTCATCGAGACCCGCGAGTACATGTCGTCGGTGGTGAAGAACGAGCCGGAAACGAACTACAGCCTGGTGCCGCAGGTAGTGGCGACCCAGGTGGCCAAGCGCGTCACTCAGAACAGCAAGTTCTACGTGCGCCAGGTGTCGCTGCGCTACCGCAACCCGGAAAACCGCCCGGATGCATACGAGACGGCTCAACTGCAAAAATTCATCAAGAACCCGACCACGGAAAGCTACGACATCGTGCAAAGCGGTGATACCAGCTTCTTCCGTTACCTGCAGCCGATGCGGGCCACCCCTTCCTGCCTGGGGTGCCACGGCAGCTACCAAAGCGCGCCGGACTTCGTCAAGAAGCGCTTCCCCCCCGGGCACTACTCCTACAACTACCAGGTCGGCGAGGTCATCGGCGCGGTATCGGTGAGCATCCCGGTCAAGGACCTGTACGCCCAACTGGGGGCCAACTTCAAACTCGACCTGCTGGCCCGCGGGCTGGTGTTCCTCATCGTTACCGTCGTGATGGGGATCATCATGAGCCGGCAGATCATCCAGCCGGTGAAAGCCCTCTCGGACCGGATCATCGATGTCACCCGCACCGGCAACTACCAGGAAAAACTCCCCCAAAGAAGCCGCGACGAGATCGGCATGCTCATCGGGGCCTTCAACGAGATGATGGAGGAACTCTCCCACCGCACGGTCCAGTCGCGCGAGGCCGACGAGCGCTACCGCCGCTTCATCGAGGTCGCCGCCTCGGCGGTGGTGACCTTCCTCAAGGACGGCAAGATGGTCATCGTCAACGAGAAGGCGGAGGACCTCTTCGGCCGCAACCGACAGATGCTGCTCGGCGAATCGATCTTCGATTTCCTGGAACAGGGGGATAAACTGCGGCAGCGGATCGAACAGCCGGGCGAGTTCAAGGAGGAGACCACGCGGCAGCGGGTGATCAGCGCGACAGGAAAACCGGTCACCGTCGAAATGGTCGTTTCAGCTTCCAAGGCAGACCGGGAGCCGCTCTACACCGCCATCCTCCGGGAGCGTAACGGCGGCTAAAGCAGCGGAGAGAGAGAAAGTTTTGCCGTGCCGTCGCGTGTTGTGCTAGAGTGTGCCGACAAAATCAAGGAGAGTTAGATTCCATGGCAAAAGCAGGTAAAGAACTTTACGTAGGCAGTCTGTCCTACGATGTCACCGAATACGAGTTGCAGAAGCTGTTCGCCGTTTCCGGCACGGTCACCTCGATGCACCTGATCCGGGACCCGGAGACCGGCCAGTTCAAGGGGTGCGGCTACGTCAGGATGTCCACCGAGGCTGAGGCGCGGGATGCCATCGACTCCCTGGACGGCGCCTGGTTGATCGACAAGCACATCACCGTATC
This sequence comes from Geomonas anaerohicana, assembly GCF_016458305.1. GTDB lineage: Bacteria > Desulfobacterota > Desulfuromonadia > Geobacterales > Geobacteraceae > Geomonas > Geomonas anaerohicana. Next base: position 28,702 of record NZ_JAEMHL010000013.1, read on the forward strand.
CTACGCCAACCCGCAGAAGATGAAGGCGGGCGGTGGCGGCGCCAAGGGTGTCCCCAGGTGGCAGATTGAGGCCGCGGAGAAAAAGGCCGCGGCGAAGAAGGCAGCCGCGGCGGCAGCGGCAGCACAGCCTGCAGCAAAACCGGCGGCTAAACCTGCAACTAAATCCGCCGGGGCCAAACCCGCGGCCAAGCCTGCCGGGGCCAGACCGACAGCAGCCAAGTCCGGAACAGCCAAATCCGGAGCGGCCCGACCGGCAGGGGCAGCGAAACCCGCTGGAGCCAAGCCTGCCTCGCGTCCCGACGGCGCGAAGCCCGGCGCGAAGTCCGGCAGCAGAACCGGAAAGCGCTAACCCATCTCACCCATCAACCTCTCCCTCCCCCGGAGGGGGAGGGCTGGGGAGGGGGAAAGCCTAAGCCGCCCCTCCCCCCCTCCCAACCTCCCCCCTCCGGGGGGAGAAGCTGAAAGCCCACCGTTAGCACGTCCCACCTTCCCTTCTAACCAGCAACCGTCTATACTACGCCTCATGATAACCCAGGAGATGATCAAGAACTTCCCCACCTCCCCCGGCGTCTACCTCATGAAGACCTCGGACGGCACCGTCATTTACGTCGGCAAGGCGCGCAACCTGAGAAACCGCGTGCGCGCCTACGTCGGCGACACCCGCGATTCCCGCGTCCATATCCGCTTCATGGTGCAACTGGTCGAGTCGGTCGACTACCTGGTCACCGACACCGAAAAGGAAGCGCTGATCCTCGAAAACACGCTGATCAAGCAGCACCGCCCGAAGTACAACATCAACCTGCGCGACGACAAGACCTACTTTTCTCTGCGCATGGACATGAAAGAAGAGTTCCCGCGCCTGTCGCTGGTAAGAAAGATTCCCTCTGACGGCGCGCGCTACTTCGGCCCCTACTCCTCGGCCACAGCGGCCAAGGAGGTGCTGAAGCAGCTCTACAAGATGTTCCCGCTGCGTCACTACCCGCTGGCGACCTGCATGGCGCGCAAACGCCCCTGCCTCTACCACCAGATCAAGCAATGCTCCGCCCCCTGCTGCGGCCTGATCAGCAAGGAGGATTACGCCGTTCTTGCCGAGGGTGCGGCCCTGTTCCTGGAAGGAAAGAACACCGAGATCGCCCGCCTGTACAAAGCGAAGATGAACCAGGCCAGCCAGGAGATGCGCTACGAGGACGCGGCGCGCTACCGCGACCTGGTGCGCGCCATCGAGGTGACGGTGGAACGCCAGAAGATGGTGGCCCAAGGTGGCGACAGCGACGTCTTCGGCCTGCATCGCGAAGGGGACCAGATGCAGATCGCCCTTTTGCACATCCGTGGCGGCACGGTGACCGGCGGCCGGACCTTCCTCTTCGATTGGGAGCTGGAGACCGAGGAGGGGCTGGCCTCGTTCCTGAACGAGTACTACGACCTGGACGCACCGCTCCCCCCCCAGGTGCTGATCCCGTTTCCCATCCCGGAACCGGGGCCGCTCGAAGAGCTCCTGTCGGAGAAGGCGGGCAAGAAGGTGATCATCGCCGCCCCGCAGCGCGGCCCCAAGCTGGAGATGGTGAAGCTGGCCCAGAAAAACGCGGAGACGGCGGCGCAGGAGCGGCTGGCCAAGGAAAGCTCGTCGGCGACACTGTTGACGGAGCTTGCCGAGAAGCTGCACCTCTCCCGCACGCCGAGAAGGATCGAGTGTTACGACATCTCCAACATCCAGGGGGAGATGGCAGTGGGGAGCCGGGTCGTCTTCATCGACGGCAAGGCCGACAAGAACCTGTACCGGCGCTACCGGATCAAGGGGGTGCTTCAGTCCGACGACTTCGCCATGATGCGCGAGGTGCTGTCGCGCCGCTTCAAGGCGGAGACCACCGAGGAGCAGCCTGACCTGATCGTGGTCGATGGCGGCCTCGGGCAGCTGGGAGTGCTGAACGCGGTACTGGACGAGCTGGGTGTGACCGGGGTCGAGGCTGCGGGCCTGGCCAAGAGTCGCACCTTCAGGGACATGGAAAGCGAGGAGATCTCGAAGAGTGACGAGCGGGTGTTCCGCCCCGGGCGCAAGAACCCGATCACGCTCCGGCAGAGTTCGGCGCCGCTATTGCTCCTGGCGCGCATCAGGGACGAGGCGCACCGCTTCGCCGTCACCTACCACAAAGCCGTGCGCAGCAAGGTCCTGACCGGATCTTCACTGGACCAGGTGCCGGGGATCGGCTTGAAGAGGAAGAAGGCGCTGTTGAAGCACTTCGGGAGTTTGAGGGGGGTGCAGGGTGCGACGCTGGAGGAACTGAAGGGCGCACCGGGGATGACCGAGGCCGCGGCGAAGGCGTTGTGGGAACATTTGCACCAGGAGGAGAAAGGCACTTGAGCCCGTTTAGAGAGCAGAGTCCCCTCTCCCTCCGGGAGAGGGTGGCCGAAGGCCGGGTGAGGGAGATGCCACGAAGATAAGGTCCTGCCTGTGCGACCGCCCTCATCCCCGCCCCTCTCCCAAAGGGCGAGGGGAGACCACCAAAAACAAAGGGGGCGCCGGTTTATCCGGCGCCCCCTTCTCTTTATCTTGTCACCGCCGCCCTGGCGGCTTCTGCTATTTCCCTTTCTTCAGGTCGAACAGGATCAGCTTGGCGATCGCCTTGAGGGTCTCGAAGACCCCTTCGCCGGTGGTGGCGCAGGCTTCGAAATCGGGAACGTTGGTCGGGTTCAGCTCGCGACGCAGTTCCTCGACGCTGACCACGTTGGGGAGATCGCGCTTGTTGTACTGGACCACGTAGGGAATCTTGTCCAGGTCGTACCCCTGCTCGATCAGGTTGATGCGCAGGTTCTCAACGCTCTCGATGTTGGCGTCCATGCGCTCTTCCTGGGAGTCGGCCACGAAGACGACGCCGTCCACGCCCTTCAGGATCAGCTTACGGGAAGCGTCGTAGAAGACCTGTCCGGGGACGGTGTACAGGTGGAAGCGCGTCTTGAAACCGCGGATCTCGCCCAGGGCCAGCGGCAGGAAGTCGAAGAACAGGGTGCGCTCGGTCTCGGTCGCGAGGCTGATCATCTTCCCTTTCGCGTCGGCGGCGGTTTTTTGGTAGACGTACTGGAGATTGGTTGTCTTGCCGCACAGACCCGGGCCGTAGTAGACGATCTTGCAGTTTATTTCACGGGAAGCGTAGTTGATGAAGGACATCCTACATTACCTCTTGTTATTGATGCATTGCATTGTCTATCCGCATCTGACCAGTTGCTTCGTCCCCTTCCCCCTTGCGGGGGAGGGCTAGGGTGGGGGGGAAGGTGCCACATTAGATGCCGAGGGCAGCTTCACCCACCCCCCGTCCCCCTCCCGTCTAGGGAGGGGGGGAGAGCCAATTAGCTGAACAGGTTGTCGATATCGTCGTCGGTGATTTCCGCGAAGGGGAACTCGCTGTCGCCGCTCTTCTCCTTCTCCTCGTTCTTCTGGAGCAGACGGTTGAAGATGGCGGTGAGTTCCTCGGATGCTTTCTTGACCCGCAGACGAACCAGCCCCAGCGAAGAGCGGGTATCGAAGAGTACTACCAGGATGACTCGGCCGGCGACGATGGAGATATGCAGGTTGTCCTTCTCACCCTCGTGGAACAGGATGGAGAACTCCTTTTCCCCGATCAGCTTGGCCAGGCCGCCAGTGGCAGCGATGTTGCCGGCGGTGAGCGAGGCGAGCGAAGTGGTGTCGAAGCGCTCGGTCTCTCCGCAACCGGTGATCAGCTGGCCGTTCTTGTCCACCAGGAAGATCACCTTCGCATTGGCCTCGCGCAGCAGCTTCTCGAGCGCGACGTTTATCTGTTTGAATTCCTCATCGTACATAATCAACTGAGGATTCGACATGAATGTCTCCTTGGTGGGGGGTACTTTTGCAGCGAAGCTTATTCTATAACAGAAGCGTTACGCCATTTCAAGGTAATTGCCTGAGCGATAACCGCTCCTTACACGCTTGCTATGCCACGCGCCGCCTTCAGAAGCAGGGCAACCTTCTCCGGATCCCCCGCCTCGCTGTACAGTCTGAGCACCGGTTCGGTCCCCGACGGACGTATCAAAAGCCAGGCTCCGTCCTCGAAGATGAACTTGAAACCATCGCTGAAATTGTGTCGCGCGACCGTGAAGCCGGCGATGCTGGTGATGCCCCCCTCCTGCATCCGCTCCAGGAGCTGCCGCTTCGCCTGCGGATCGATGGGAAGGTCGATGCGGGAGTAGTGGAAGTGGCCGATCTCGTCCATGGTCTCCTCCAGGAGCGCCCGCAGTCCCTTGCCGCTCATGGCCATCGCCTCCAGGAGCAGGAGCGCCATCAGGATGCCGTCGCGCTCCGGGATGTGCCCCTTGACGCCGAGACCGCCGGATTCCTCCCCGCCCATCAGGACGTCCTTTTCCAGCATCATCTCGCAGATGTGCTTGAAACCGATCTGGGTCTCGAACAGTTCCAGGCCGTACTTCGCGGCGAGCAGGTCGATCATCTGGGTGGTGGAGACCGTCTTGACCACGGCGCCGCGCACCCCTTTCCTCTCGTAGAGGTGGCGCAGCAGCACGGTGAAGATGCGGTGCGAGGAGAAGAATTCGCCGGTCTCGTCGACTGCGCCGATGCGGTCGGCATCGCCATCCAGGGCCAGGCCTACCTGGAAGTTGCCGGCCTGAACCAGCGCGGACAACTCGCCCAGGTGCTCGGCGATGGGCTCGGGAGGATGCCCGCCGAAGGATGGATTCTCGGCACCGTGGATCTCCTCGATGCCCGGGACCAGCAGCGGCAACAGGCCGGAGCCGGCGCCGAACATCGGGTCGACCACTGCCTTGATGGAGGCGGAGCGGATCAGTTCCAGGTCGACGTAGCGCCCCAGCTGGGCCAGGTACGGTGCGGTGGCATCGAACAGTTCGACCTGCCCGCTCGCCTGCGCCTCGGAGAGCGCCAGCGCCTGCACCGGGCGCGACGCGGCCTGGTTCTCGGCCACCATCTGCTCCAGCACCTTGGTGGTGGAAGGACGTGCGGAACCGCCGAAGGATTCTTTGACCTTGAAGCCGTTGTAACGCGGGGGGTTGTGGCTGGCCGTGATCATGACCCCGGCACCGGCCTTTTTTTCGTGGACGGCCCAGGAGACTGCTGGGGTGGCTGCGTAGTCGTGGGAGAGCCAGGTCTTGATGCCGTTGCCCGCCGCAATGGCGGCGACGCGCTCGGCGAACTCCTTGGAAAGGAAGCGGCGGTCGTAGCCGATCACCAGTCCTTTTCCCGCAAGACCCTGCTTGTGCAGATAATCCATGGTGGCCTGCGCCACCAGGGAAAGGTTTTCAAAGGTGAAGGTGTCGGCGATGACGCCGCGCCACCCATCGGTGCCGAATTGTATCTGCAAGAGCAATCCTCCATAAACGTTAATGATGGGGCATTTTCCACGGCGGCGCTTGATCTGTCAACCCTTACTTGCCGGAAAAGCGCCGAAGTGGTTGACCGCAGCCGGGGATTGGCTTATAAGAAGGCAACGATTACCAATCCCAGAGGAGGTACGAAAACATGTTGAAAAGATTCATCTGCGCTCTGATCCTGGGGCTCTTCCTGGCGGGCGGCGCCATCGCTGCCGAGACGAAGAACCCGGTGGTGCTGATCGAGACCAACCAGGGCAACATCAAGGTCGAGCTGAACCAGGAGAAAGCGCCCATCTCGGTCAAAAACTTCCTCGACTATGCCAACAGCGGTTTCTACAACGGGACCATCTTCCACCGCGTCATCCCCAACTTCATGATCCAGGGTGGCGGCTTCGGCCAGGACCTCAATCCGAAGGCGACCAAGGCCCCGATCAAGAACGAAGCTGCCAACGGGCTGAAAAACGAGCGCGGCACCATCGCCATGGCCCGCACCATGGTGGTCGACTCCGCCACCGCGCAGTTCTTCATCAACACCGTGAACAACGACTTCCTGAACCACAGGCCGGGCGGTGGCCAGATGGGCTACGGCTACGCCGTCTTCGGCAAGGTGCTGGAGGGGATGGACGTGGTCGACAAGATCGCGGCCACCAAGACCGGCAAAGGTGCCAACGGCATGCCGGACGTACCGCAGACGCCGATGATCATCAAGAGCGTCAAAGTCCTCAAGTAATGCAAAAAGGGGCGCCGCGAGGTGCCCCTTTCCTTTTATCTCCCCTTGCGCTGCGCCAGCAGCATCAGGTTCCCTACCGTAAAAATCAACGCCCCTATGAACGCGGTCAACGCACCGGGCTCCTTGTGCACCTCGAAGAGCGCCACCGGCACCGGGCTGAGCGCCACGTCCTTGACGTAGATGCCGTATCCCTTGTGGAAGAGCGGCTGGTTGGGCTGTACCGCGTGCAGGCCGTCCGAAAGCCTGAGTTCAGCGCGGTAGCCGCTCATCATCCCCATGGGACCCACCTGCCCCGTGATTTTCTCCACCACGACCCGCTCGCCGTCCGGGAAGCCGAAGGAGTCGCCCTGCGGCAACTGCATCTGCTGTTTGAAGCCGCCGTAGGCGGAAAGCAGGTGCGCCAGGACGATGAGCAGGAAGCCCGCGTGCATCAGGTGCGGCGCCACGCTGCGCCCTTTGCGGCGCAGGGCGTCGATGGAGCAGACGAGCGCATTGACGAAGAGGACCACGATACAGGCGACGCAGAGCCAGAGCCACCAGGAGTAACCCAGAGGCGCGCGCTGCAGCCAGAAGAGGAGCGGCATGTCGTTGAGCCCGCCCTGCTCCGAGCTGGCGCTGGAGAAGGAGCCCAGGGCAAGGGTGACCATGACCCCGGTCATGAGCCAGAGGCCAAGGTTGAGGGAGGTTAGTCGAGAGTAGATGGCTTTCAGCACTTTTACGCTCCATAAATCAAATGCATCGCACACGGATTTCGCGGAAACCAAGGCAATAACTGCGGATAAATCTTATAGATGAACACCGCATTAGAATTAGCCTTTGCGCAAAGCCTGCTTTACATCATTCGAGAAAATTATTCTCTTGAACTGCGGTTTTTTACCGAAGTTCAGGAGCAACCCCAGTTCCTTATCCGACGCTTTAAGATAATTCGTCAGTTGAGCGTAATGCTCGTCACGTAATGCTTCTGCAGCTTTTAACTCGAGGATGACAACGTCTTGGACAACGACATCGGCGAAATACTCTCCTACGAGCAAGCCGTCGTAATAGACTGGAATTTTCGGTTGCTGGTTAACCTCAAGCCCCAACTTAGCCAGCTCGATTACCAGAGCGTTTTCGTACACCTTCTCCAGAAATCCAAAACCCAAAGTGTTATAAACCTTGAAAAACCCCTTCAGTATCCTGTCCGTTGTCTCTTCATGAATCATTTCAACCTCCCATGCCCGAGAAATTGAAAAGATTCTACCGTACGGGATCCGATTTTAATCCGCTCTAATCAGTCCACTCCGTATAATCCGTGTGCGACGCCGTTGACTTTGCCTCTAGAAGCTGTGCGAGCTCCGCATGAGCATGCTGACGCCCAGGTAGGTGAAGAGCGTCACCAGGAAGCCGACGATGCCGAGCCAGGCGAAGCCGCGCTCCCAGGCCTGGCCCTTGAGGCGCAGGTGCAGGTAGAGCGAGTAGAAGATCCACAGGATGGAGGTCCAGAGTTCCTTCGCCGTCCAGAGCCAGTAGGTGCCCCAGGCGTAGTAGCCCCAGATGCCCCCGGAGACCATGGAGAGCGAGAAGAAGCTGTAGCCGACCAGCGCCGCGCGGTACTGCAGATCGAGCGCCGGCTTCCCCCCGCCCTGCAGGAAGGCCACACCCAAGAGCGCCGCGATGCCGAAGAGGCCGTAGGCGAAGAAGGCCAGCGCCACGTGCAGCTCGAACCAGTAGGTGTCGAGGATGGGCGGCAGCGGCATGTTGATGGTCGGGAAGGGAAGCGCCAGGGCGGCGAAGAGGCCGGCGAGCGCGCCGCACCCCCAGCAGAACCAGCGGATGCCCCGGGTCTGGCGGCTGTAGATGAAGGGGAGCCCCATGAGACCGAGCGAGCCCGAGAAGAAGGCCAGGGTGTCCTGGGGGCCGATCAGGGGGAGCCGTCCCAGCCCCATGCCGCGCGAGGCGAGATAGGCCAGGCTGCAGCCGAGTGCCGCCACGAAAATCGGCCGGCGGATGGAGGCGACGTAAAGCAGCGCGGAAGTGATGAGAAGAGGTTTCATGACGATCCAGGAGCTTTGGCTGTTAACGTTCCCTCCCCCGGAGGGGGAGGGTCAGGGAGGGGGCGCGCAGCGTCTCTTTTAAGCTTCCCCCCCTCACAACCTCCCCCCTCCGGGGGGAGGAGTGTGATCCGTGGTGGAAACTATTTGTAACTCTTGCGCCTGAACAGGCCGGTCTTGAGCGAGGCGATGCGGTCCAGGAACAGGAAACCGTCCAGGTGGTCCATCTCGTGCTGGATGGCCACGGCCTCGAAGCCGGATGCATCGAACTCGCGCACGTTGCCGTCAGGCTCGGTGAAACGCAGGGTGAGCTCGGTGGCACGCTCGACGTCGCCGGTGTAGTCCGGCACGCTCATGCAACCCTCGCGCATCACGGCGCCGCCACTCTTGGCAAGGATCTCCGGGTTGATCATCAGCAAGAGGCCATGGTTGTTCTCCTTGCCGTGACGGTTCTTCGAGACGTCGATGACGCAGACGCGCCGGGAGACGCCGATCTGGGGCGCGGCAACACCGACGGAACCGGGGCCGGCGTGCATGGTGTCCACCAGGTCTTCGATCAGCTCTTTTATCTCATCGTCGATGGCCTGCACCGGGGCGCAAACCTGCTTCAATATCGGGTCGGGATAGACGACTATCGGTTTGACTGCCATATAGAAATCAGAGGGAGACCGGCGTAATGAGTCGCACCGAAATCTCCACACTCAGCTCCTTTTTCAGTTTTTCCAGCAGGGCGGTGACATCCTCCACCGAAAGTCCCTGGGGCAGCGCGGCCTCTAGCACCAGCACGTACACCGGCTCGCTCGGCTTGCCGATCAGCTTGGTGTTGAGGTCGGCGATGCTGACGCCACGGTCGGCGAGTTCGCGGGTGACGCGGTAGACGATGCCCGGCTTGTCGGAACCGTACACCGAGATCAGGCACAGTTCCCCTTCCGGCCCCTGGTAGCAGACCTCGTCGTCCTTCAGGGTCCGGACGAAGGCGGAAAGCCCGGTGCCGGCAGTCTTGGCGGTAAACTCGTCTTCCAGCTTCTTCTTGGAGAAGGGCTTCTCGTGGGAGACGATCAGGATCATGGCGAACTCGCCACCGAGCATGGTGCAGCTCGAGTCCTCGACGTTGCAGCCGAGCTTGTAGAGCACCTCGGAGGTGTCCGCAACGATGCCGGTGCGGTCCTTGCCGATGATGGTGACGGCGAAATGAGCCAGGTTAGGCTTGCGACAAAGGTTCATTGGGCCTCCTTCTAAAGGTCCGTGGTAATGGGAAGTAAGGGGGACAGGCACCTGCGGAGCCAGTCCCCTTAACGACTAAATCTTGTTGATAAAAACTTCTCTTGGCTTGCTGGTGCCGTCGGAGGGGCCGATGACCCCTTCCTGCTCCATCTTCTCGATGATGCGGGCGGCACGGTTGTAGCCGATCCTCAGGCGACGCTGGATCATGGAGATGGAGGCCATCTTCGCCTCGGCGACCAGGGCCAGGGCGTCGTCGTAGCGCTCGTCCACCTCTTCCTCCTCGTCGCCGCCTCCCTTCTCATCGGAAGCCTTCATCTCCAGGATGGACTTCTCGTAGACCGGTTTCCCCTGCTTCTTCAGGAACTCGACCACGCGCTGCACCTCGGAGTCGGAGACGAAGGCGCCGTGGGCGCGCAGCATCTTCGAGGTTCCCGGCGGCAGGAAGAGCATGTCGCCCATGCCCAGCAGCGATTCCGCGCCGTTGCCGTCCAGGATGGTGCGGGAGTCGATCTTCGAGGAGACCTGGAAAGAGATCCTGGCCGGGAAGTTCGCCTTGATCAGACCGGTGATGACGTCGACCGACGGGCGCTGGGTGGCGAGGATCAGGTGGATGCCCGCTGCACGCGCCATCTGGGCCAGGCGGGCAATCGATTCCTCGATCTCGCGACCGGCCACCATCATCAGGTCGGCAAGCTCGTCGACGATGACTACGATGTAGGGAAGGTGGCCGTGCTCCAGTTGCTCTTCCTTGGCGAGGAAGGCCTGGATGGCCGCCTCGCGCGCCTCCATGTCATCCGGATCCTCGATCTCCTCAACATCCTCGATGATCTCGTCGACCACCACGGTCTCGCGGGCCAGGTTCTCGGCCTTTTCCTTTTCTTCCCGCTCCAGCTCACGGTTGTAGGAGTCGATGTTCCTAACCCCCTTGTCCGACATGAGCCGGTAGCGCCGCCCCATCTCCTCGACCGCCCACTTGAGCGCGAGCGCCGCCTTCTTGGGGTTGGTGACGACCGGGAGCAAGAGGTGCGGGATCCCCTCGTAGACCGAGAGTTCCAGCATCTTCGGGTCGACCATGATCACCCTGACGTCGGTGGGCGTCGAGGTGTACAGGAGCGACAGGATCATGGTGTTGATGGCGACCGACTTACCGGAACCGGTGGCGCCGGCGACCAGCAGGTGCGGCATCTTGGCCAGGTCGGTCACCAGCGGGTTGCCGGCGATGTCCTTGCCCAGCGCCATCGGGAGTTTCATCTTGCCGCGGTGGAACTGCTCCGTGGCGAAGATCTCACGCAAGGAGACCATCTCGCGGTCGCGGTTGGGGAGTTCGATGCCCACCACACCTTTGCCCGGAATCGGCGCCACGATGCGGATCGAGTGCGCCTGCAGCGCCATGGTCAGGTCGTCCTGCAGACCGGCGATGCGGCTTACCTTGATGCCGGGCCCCGGGGAGAACTCGTACATGGTGATGACCGGGCCGGGGCAGATTTCCACCACCTCCCCTTCCACGCCGAAGTCCTTGAGCTTTTTCTCCATGAGCCGCGCGTTCATGGTCAGCGTTTCTTTGTCCTGGCGCTTGGCGCCCTCGGGAATCGGGTCGAGCAGGGACAGCGGCGGGGTCTTGAAGTCCCCTTCGGCCTTGATGAAGTCGAAGGCCTCCTGGACCGGGGCGGTCTTCTTGTCGTCCTTTTTCTTTTCCTTCTTGGCCACCGGCGCGGGGACCGGCGGCGGCACCACGGCCGGCTTGATCACCGGGGCCGCGTGCTGCCGGGGTTTCTCTTCCTTCTCCCCCTTCTCCGAGGCGAGTTCGCGCTGCAGGGCGCGGCGCTGCTTGCTCTTCTCCCAGCTTTCCTTGAGCGCGGTCAGCCACCAGTTGGCGAACAGGACGAAGGAGAAGCGGGACAGGAGCATGGCGCTCGCGGCCAGCATCGGGAGCAGGATCAGGAGCGCGCCGATCTTGCCGAAAGCGCGCTTCAGGAGTTCCGCGCTCTGGTAGCCTACGAAGCCGCCAGTCGGGACGCGCTGCCCGAGGAACTCGGTGAACTGCAGGTTGAAGGCGAATATCCCCGAGATGGAGAGCACCAGCAGGCCGAAGCCGACCAGCTTGTAGCGGCGCCACCGGATCTCGTCAGAGCTGAAGGCGCGGTAGGTCAGGTAGAACAGGGTGCAGGGAAAGATGTAGGCGGCCAGGCCGAAGAGCTGCAGGAACAGGTCGGCCAGCTGCGCGCCGAAGCGCCCGCCCAGGTTCTTGGTCTGGGCGAAGGTGGAGACGCTGTTGAAGGAGAGGTCCTCGCCGTGGAAGGAGGCGAGTGCGATGAACAGGAAGATCCCGGCCACGCCGAAGGCCATCCCCTTCACTTCCTTGGTCACCTTTTCCTTTTTTTCGATCTTCTCTTCAGTCGTCATGCCTTGTCCGTGTTCTGTGCTCCCGCCCCCGGAGGGGGAGGGTTGGGGAGGGGGGCTCCCGGAAGCCTTAGAGATTTTCCCTCGTTCCCAAGCTCCTGCTTGGGAACGGGCTGCGGCCGAAAGCTCCAGCTTTGGTTTGGGAAGCGAAGCTTCCCGTTGCTTTGCATTCCCAAGCAGGAGCTTGGGAACGAGAAGAAACGGGCTAATAATTATTCGCCCCTACAGTCGAGGTGAAATCTCGGGTTACATCTCCAAAACCAGCGGCAGTATCACCGGCCGGCGCTCGATGGTCTTGTTGAAGAAGCGGCGCAGCACCCGGCGCACCTCCAGCTTCACCTCGTTCCAGTCGGTCATCGCCTCGGTGCTCACCAGAGCCAGCGTGTCAAGCACCACCTTCTTCGCTTCGTCCAGGTACTGCTGGCTCTCGTCCTCGAAGATGAACCCGCGCGTCACGATGTCGGGGCCATAGATGATCTCGCCGCTCACCTGGTTGATGCCGACGATGACCACCACCATGCCGTCCTCGGACAGGTGCTTCCGATCCTTCAGAACCACGTTGCCGACGTCGCCGACCCCTTTGCCGTCCACGAAGACCCGGCCGGTGTTGACATGGTCCACGATGACCGCCTCGTCGCCGGAGAAGAGCACCACGTCGCCGTTGACGGCGAGGATGCAGCGCTCCTCCGGGGTGCCGACCCTTTGGGCCAGCTGGGCGTGCTTCACCAGGTGGCGGTACTCGCCGTGCACCGGGACGAAGAAGCGGGGCTGGACCAGGTTGTGCAAAAGCTTCAGCTCTTCCTGGCTGGCGTGACCGGAGACGTGCACCTCGGAGACCTTTTCGTGAATCACCTCGGCGCCGCGCCGGTACAGGTGGTTCATCAGGTCGGAGATGGTCTTCTCGTTGCCCGGGATGAACCGGGACGAGAGGATGACGGTATCGCCGCGCTCGAGCTTGATCTGCTTGTGGTCGTCCATGGCGATGCGGATCAGCGAGCTTCTCGGCTCACCCTGGCTCCCGGTGGTGATCATGCAGACCTGCTCCTTGGGGAGCCTGGGGAGCTCCTTCAGATCCATGAGGAGATCATCGGGTATGGTGAGGTAGCCGAGCTCGCGGGCGATCTGCACGTTGGCGATCATGGAGCGGCCGTTCAGGAGCACCTTCCTGCCGCTCTTCTGCGCCGCATGCACCACCTGCTGGACGCGATGTATGTTGCTGGAGAAGGCGGCGACGATGACCCTGCCGGGACAGTTGGGGAAGATCTCGTCGAACGCCTCGCCTACCACCCGTTCAGAAAGGGTGTACCCTTCGCGCTCAATGTTGGTGGAGTCGGCGAAGAGCGCCAGCACCCCCGCCTGGCCATAGCGGGCGAAGGTGGGGAGGTCGGTGAGCTCGCCGTCCACCGGGGTCTGGTCGAGCTTGAAGTCGCCGGTGTGGATCACCACACCCTCGGGGCAGGTGAGGGCCAGGGCGCAGCCGTCCACCGTGGAGTGGGCGACGCGGATGAACTCGACGATGAAGTCGCCCAGTTCCACCACGTCCCTCGGTTTCACCACGCGCAGGTCGACCTTCTGGTCGAGTTCGAACTCCTTCAGCTTTTCCTTGACGAAGCCCAGGGTGAGGGCGGTGCCGTAGATGGGGGGATTGATGTCGCGCAGCACGTAGGGGAGCGCGCCGATGTGATCCTCGTGTCCGTGGGTGAGCAGGATGGCGCGGATCCGGTCGGCGCGTTCCACGAGGTAGCCGATGTCGGGGATGACCACGTCGATGCCCAGCATGTACGGCTCCGGGAACATCAGGCCGCAGTCGACGATGACGATGTCGTCGCCGTACTCGAAGGCGGCCATGTTGAGGCCGATCTCGCCCAATCCGCCCAGGGCCACGAACTTCAGCCCGGTATTTTCGATGCTGCTTTCTTCCAAGATAATCCTTTGCGGTTGCGGGGACTGGCTCCGCAGGTGCCTGTCCCCCTTTGATTTTCGGTGGCGCTACCGTCCCTGCTGCGCCACCAGTGCTGCAATACGGGCGTCGCAGCGCTGGATCCACTCCTGTCCGGGGGAGTAGATGCCGGCCACGGCGTAGAACGAGCTTCTCAGGGCGCGGTAGGCGATCAACGCACGCGCCGTATCGTGGTTCGCTTCCGCCATCTGCCCGAGGTCCCACAGTTTCTGTGCGCTGCGGGGGACGATGGAGCTGCCCGGGGTGTACATGTGGATGGCGGCCTCGTAACCGGCCACCGCCGCAGGGTAGTCGCCGGAGGCGGTCGCCTTTTCACCTTTTTCGAACTGCACGTACTGCCGGTACAGCGCATTGCCCCAAAACAGGGCGACGGAAATCAGTGCGATCGCTGCGACATTTACCGCTATGGTTTTGACCTTTTCCATGCTTTTTCTGTTTCCTGTGCCTTCAGAGTTACCCCTGGAAGAAATTGGGAGCGACGACGAGCAGCGTGCCCAGCAGGGCGAGCACCACACCCAGGAGGACTGTCGCGGCCGCAACCACGTTGAGCGGCGAGCGCAGCCGGTGCGCGGCGGGAAGCCCCCACGCGATCAGACCGACCCCGCCAAGGGCCAGCGCCAGGTAAACCATGACCATCTAACTAACCTCCAGGTTTGCTGCTATCGCTGCACGGACCCGCTCCAGGAGTTCCGCCTCCGGGACCCCCGCGACGTCGATGGGCGCGCCAAAGGTGATCCTGATGGTCCCCGGACGCAACTCGATGCGGTTGCGCGGGTTGATCGCGCGGCTGCCGTTAATGGTGAACGGGACGATGGGAACGCCGGCACGGGCCGCCAGCATGAAGGCCCCACGTTTGAAGGGGAGCAGCGCGCCGTCCTTGGTGCGGGTTCCTTCCGGGAAGATCACCACGCTGGCGCCTGCGGCGATGCGCTGGGCGGCCTGGTTCATGCTCCTGAGCGCCTTCCTGCCGTCGCTGCGATCAAGCGGGATGTAGCCCGCGCGACGCATGGCCGCGCCGAAGACCGGCACCCGGAACAGCTCCTCCTTGGCGACCCAGGAGAACAGGCGCGGGATGGCACGGCTCAGGGCCAGGATGTCGAAGTTGCCCTGGTGGTTCCCCATGTAGATGACCGGCCCCTCGGTCGGGACCTGTTCCAGCCCCTCCACCTGCAGTCTGATCTGGGCGGCCCAGAGCGAGCCGATGCCCCAGACCCTGGCGACGGCGTGACCCGCCCTGCCGGAGGCGTCGAAAAGACCACCGAAGACGGCGGCGAGGCTGCATAACAACGTGTACGGAACGAAGAAAAGAAGGTAGATACGAGCTCTCAGCATGACCGGTTACGTTACTTTTTTTTCCGATGAGAGTCAAACAATATCGCTTGCCATGAGACCCCGATTTCTATACACTTCCCGGAATTCAAAACGTGACACGAACAAAGGAGAACCCCCATGGCAAGTCTCAACAAGGTGATGCTCATAGGCAACCTGGGCAAGGACCCCGAGGTGCGCTACACCGCCGGCGGTACCGCCGTAGCTTCCTTCTCCCTGGCCACCACCGACCGCATCAAGGGCAAGGACGGCAACTGGGAAGACAAGACCGAATGGCACAACATCACCCTCTGGGCGCGTCTGGCCGAGATCGCCGGCGAGTACCTTTCCAAGGGGAAGACCGTATATATCGAAGGACGTCTGCAGACCCGCAAGTGGACCGATAAGGACGGCAAGGACCGCTACACCACCGAGATCGTAGGCGAGAAGATGCAGATGCTCTCCGCCAAGGGTGAAGGCGGCGGCCAGCGCCAGGGTGGCGGCGGTCGTCCCCAGCAGGATTACAACCAGGGCGGCGGTTACGAGGAGCCGGTCTTCAACCCGGACGACGAGATCCCGTTCTAACCAAACGAAACAGGAACAAACAAAAAAGCCGCAACCAGAGATGGTTGCGGCTTTTTTTATCGTGTGGTCGCGGCGGCTGTGACTCAGACCTGCACCCGAAACCTCGCGCCGCCGTCGACGTTCGCCGCGGTCAGGGAGCCTCCCATGTTCCTCTCTATGATCATCTTGGCCATGTAGAGCCCGATCCCCGTCGCCTGGGGCCCCTTGGTGGTGAAGTAGGGATCGAAGATCTTGTCGGCAATTTCCGTCGGTATTCCGCCCGCGTTATCCAAAAGGGTCACCACGGAGCGTCCGTCCTCTTCACGAACCTCAATCCGGATGGTCGGGCCTTCTATCTTCCTGGCGACGAACACGTCCCTCGCGTTGATCAGTATGTTCAGCAGAACCTGGGAATAATCGCTGGGATAACCGTCGATCATTGGGTCGGCAAGGGCGGAAACGGCTATGTCGATGTTGAGTTCGCGCAGGCTGGTGTCGACCAGGGAGACCGTCTTTTGCACCGTATCCAGCACCCGGAAGCGAATCTTCTCCTGCCCCGGGCTGAAGAAGTTCCTGAAATTGTCGATGGTGCGCGACATCTGGGTGATGGCTTCCATCATCCTGCGCACCTTGTCGTCGAGATACCCCTCGTCGAGTTCACCCAGGCGATAGGTCATGGGGAGGTCCTGGGCCAGCAGGGCAAGCACGTTGAGCGGCTGGCGCCACTGGTGGGCGATGTTGCTGATCATTTCCCCCATGGCCGCCAAGCGCCCCTGCTGGATCAGCATCTGGTCCATCTGCCGCAACTGCTCTGCGGTGCTCAGACGCTCCTCGGTTTCCCGCTTCAAATCCCGATGGGCCCGGCACAACTCCTCATGTTTTTCCTGCATCCTCTTCTCGGCCACTGTCCTGGTGCGGATCTCGGAGCGAAGCTGGATCTCGGTCATGACCGAAGCCGCCAGATCCTCGATCATCGCTACCTGCGCCTGGGTCCACTTCCTGGGCTTGCAATCGATGACACAGAACGAGCCGAGTATGTAGCCGTCGACGGTGGCGAGCGGGATGCCCAGGTACGCGATCACGTGCAGGTCCTTGATGGCGGGGTTGTCCTTGAAGAACGGGTGTAGCCGGGCGTCCTCGATGAGCAGCGGCTGCTTCGCGATCCGGTTGTACTGGCAGAAGGAGTGGCTGAGCGGCGTTTCGCGCCGGGATTGCCACGGCTCGGGTAGGCCGAGGCAGCTCTTGAAGAACTGCCGGTCCGCGTCCACCAGGGTGACCAGCGAGACCGGGGCATCGACGAACTGGGTCGCCAGCCGGGTCAGGCGATCGAAGGCTTCTTCGGCGGGTGTATCGAGCAGGGCCACGGCGCGCAGCGCCGCAAGTCGGGTGGGATCGGCCACGTGGGTCGAGATGTCACTGAAGTTGTAATCTGTCATTTGCTCATCCGGGATAATGGCCCACAGCACAGCTGGAAAAGTATCAGGATTTTCTCAGGTTTCAAGCGACACCGCTCCTGCGCCAGGAGAATTCTGCTCGACTCTTCTGTCGCCTCCTGCCAGGCTGCGCGCCGGCACAGATGAAAATTTCCTCTCTCTTTTAGGTATTTACACGATCCGCGCAAATCAAATATGATGTGATGGTTTGCTGAACAAACCGCAACATTCATGAGCAGGAACAGGCATGGCCAAGATCATTTCATTGGAGAAGACGCGGCAGGCGATCAAAAAGAGAAGGGAAGCGGAGGCGCTTTTGCGCGACACCGAGGATGACATCACCGCCATCCTCAACGACTACTCGCTGACCCCAGCCAACCGGCGCTGGAAGCTGGAGAACATGCTGATGGACGTCGATGAGCAGCTGGACCTGTACCGCAGGGAACTCGAGGCAGCCGAGCGGAAACTTAATGCCCTCGTGGCCAGCGCCGAAGGCGAGATTGCCCGTGCCTACGGCGAGTTCGAGACCAAGGTGCGCGGCATGACCCTCGCCGTCAGGAAGCTGACCGGCTCCCCGCACCCCGATCCCATCACCGAATAGCAACCGGCGCCCCTTCGGGGCGCCACCCCCTCCCCCGCCACCCACCGCAGGTTAAGGTTTCCAGAGGCGCGCGTTTGTGCTAGTTATGTAGACGCTCGTCAGACAGCTCACCTGCAAGGAGGTGGACCATGAAAATCCGTAAGAAGATCCTGGATTTCGAGTATGAGGAAGTCCTCGAGGTCAAGTACCGGGAACTGATCCGTGTCGCCTGCGCCGTGGCCGTCGGTTGTCCCGACTGACTCAAGAAGCACTTCGCGGTCGCGAAGGAAGCAGGCGCCACCGAAGCGGAACTGAACGAGGCCCTGGCCTACGGCATCATCGCGCCGTCGGGACGGGCCAAGAACTTCGTACGCAGCCAGGAAGACATTTTAAAAGAGCTGTAGTGCCAACAGGGATGAAGGGGATGCAGGGGATACGGCGGGTTGTTGCCTCGCACTATCCCTCTTATCCCCTTCATCCCTGTTCGCCGTAAGGTTTTCCCCATCTTGAAACGTCTCACTCTCAACAAATCGACCAAACGGGTCTCGATCCGGCGCAACGTGGCGGCATTGTCCATGCCGGTGCTCCTTTCCTCGCTGTTCCAGCGCCTGGTCTCCATCGTGGACATCTTCATGGTGGGGGGGCTGGGCGCCGCGGCCATCGCCGCCACCGGCCTGGGGCAGCTCCTCATCTTCGTCACCATGACAGTATTCTGGGGCTTCTCCACCGGCGCCAACGTGGTTATCGCCCACCTCTGGGGCGCAGGACGCCGACTGGAAGCCCGCAGGACCGCCTTCGCCTCGCTCCTTTTCTGCGCCGTCCTCGCGGTGGCGGCCACCCTGCTCGGCATCGGCTTCGGGAGGAATATCGCCGTTTTTCTGGGGGCGCAGCCCGATGTGCTCGCCTACGCCTCGGACTACATCCGCCTCGTATTCCTCTACTTCGGCTTCACCGCCGGCCTCAACATCCTCTCCGCCATCATGCAGGGGACCGGCAACACCCGCACCCCGATGGAGGGGATCCTGCTGGTGAACGTCCTGCACGTCGCCATTGCCTACCCCCTGATCTACGGCTACCTGGGCTTCCCGCGCTACGGCGTACTCGGCGCCGCCTACGCCATCAACATCTCCGAAGCCGCCGGCTTCAGCTATCTGCTGATCCAGGCGCTCAGGAAGGGATACCTGAAGATCGGCCGCCCCGACCTGGCCCTGTTGAAGAAGGTGATCGACATCGGCTACCCGGTGGCGCTGGAGCGCGTCGCCCAGCAGTCGGGCCAGCTCTTCTACTCGAAGTTCATCATCGGTTTCGGCACCGCCGCGTACGCCGCGCACCAGATCGGCCTTTCCATCGAATCGCTCTCCTTCATGCCGGGCGCGGGGATGGGGATCGCGGCAGCGACCCTGATGGGGCAGTCCATAGGCGCCAGGAAACTCCGACGCGCCCACATGAGCCACACCGAGGCGCTCCGGCTGGCGGTGCTGGTCATGGGCTGCATGGCCCTGCTCTTCTTCTTCCTGCCGCACCACCTGATCGCCCTGTTCACCCACGACCCGGACGTCATCGAAAAGGGGAGCGTCTTCCTCCGGCTGGTCGCCTTCGCCCAGGTGCCGCTCGCCCTCTCCTTCGTCTATGCCGGGAGCCTGCGCGGCACCGGTGACACCCACTACGTCTTCCTGGTTACCCTGGTGTCCATGTGGGGCATCCGGGTGCTCCTCTCCTACATCGCCGCGGTGCCGCTGCAGCTCTCCCTTTACGCCGTCTGGAGTGTCTTCCTCCTCGACTGGTTCTTCCGGGCCGGCGCCTTCTGGTGGCGCTACCAGCGTCGCGACCTGCACCAGGTCATCATCTGACCATGCAGCTTTCCTTCGTCCCGACCATCGACGCGCGCGAGATCCGTGAACGGCTGTCACTGCTCCTGGTCACCGGTGCGCTGCTTGACGCCGCGCTGGAACGACGCATCGAGCGGCTCGCAGCGGAGTTCGCCAGCTACGCCGCCAGCTATCCCCTCCCCTTGTGGGCGCCCGGCCTCGCTCTCAGCAACGAAATGCGGGGGCTGACCGAGGCCCTCTTCCCCCTGGCCCGCCCCCGCGCCCTGTTCGAGCTGATCCTGCGCCGGGGTTGCCGCTTCGATCCTCTTCTCCCCGGGAGCTACCTATACAGTTCGGCAAGCTGGCTCGACCTGCTCCACAAACTCTCGCCGCGGCTGACGACTGCCGATCCTGCTCCGGTGCTGCGCCTGATTGCCGAGGACGATGACGCGCGCGCGGCGTTCCTGTTCGCCCTGATGCTGCCCCAACACTTCGGCGGCGGTTTCGACCGCTATCGCGAGCAGTACCGGTGGCTGGCCGTGTGGCTTGGCGGGCAGGCGAAGCAATGCGCGACCGCAATCCGGATCCTCGATGCCGCCTGCGGTAGCGGCGAGGGAACCTACCAGGTAGCGCAGCTCGTAGTGGACGCGGGGCTTGGCGCTAAAAGCGTGGTGCACGGTTCGACGCTGGAGCCGATCGAGCTTTTCGCCGCCGCCCATCTCCACTTCCCGCACGATCCCGAGCGTGAGCGCGAGTACCGTGACCGGATCCAACAGCTCTTAGGCGCGAAAGGCGCGCCCTCCCTGGAGTTCTACCTGGACCGGGTCGACGACGTACCGGAGCGGGAGCCGTACCACTTGGTGCTTTGCAACGGACTGCTGGGCGGGCCAATGCTACACGAGCCGGCGCAACTGGCGGCCGCCTTTTCCGGGCTGTCCGCTCGGCTCGCCCCCGGCGGGCTGTTGCTGGCCGCCGACCGCTTCCATGCCGGCTGGCGCCTGCGCGTCCCGCGGGAGGCGCTCATCGCCAGCCTGCGCGCCGAGGGTCTCACACCGATTGAGGTTCCGGAGGGGATCGCTGCGATAAAGCCTTAAGAAAGGGAAAGGGAGCCCGACATTTTCCTGGTTCCCAAGCTCCAGCTTGGGAACCCCATAGTGTGCAAAGCTCCAGCTTTGCGTTCCCAAGGTGGACCTTGGGAACGAGATCAAATAGGATCAGCATTGAGGTTTCGCCGCAGCGTCCCCCTCTCCCAGAGTGAGAGGGGATGGACAGGTGGTGTGGAGGACAAAAAAAGGGGACGGTGCCGACAGGCCCGTCCCCTTTTGCAAATTCAGCTTTTTCTCAACCTTAACCTCAGCCTTAACCTTTTGCTAAGCCCTGAACAGCACGCCTCCCCAGGAAAGCCCGCCGCCGAACCCCATCATCAGCACCAGTTCCCCCGGCTTGATCACGCCGTTTCTCCGGTTCTCGTCCAGGGCGAGCCCCACGGATCCGGCGGCGGTGTTGCCGTAACGGTCCAGGTTGAGCAAAAACTTCTCCTTCGGTATCCCGGTCTTCTTGGAGATGAAGTCGATGATGCGCACGTTGGCCTGGTGCGGGATGATGTGGTCGATCTCCTCAGGCTTGACACCACCTCGCTCGGAAAGGTCGGTGATGATGCGCGGAATGACGTCGGTGGCGAAGGAGAACACGCTTTTGCCCGCCATCCTGAAGGTGTTTTCCTTGGCCGCGATGCTCTCGGCGCTGACCGGCTTCCTCGATCCGGAAGAAGGGACTTGGATCAGCTCCCAGCCGTTGCCGTCGCTTTGCATCACCGAATGCTGGATCCCCTTTCCCGACAGCCCCGCCCCCAGGATCACTGCCCCGGCACCGTCACCGAACAGCGGCGCGGTGGTCTTGTCGTCCATATCGAGGATCTTGGAATAGGTATCGGCACCGATCAGGAGCACCTTGCGGTACTTTCCGGAGCGGATCAGGTTGTCCGCGACTTCCATGCCATAGATGAAGCTGCTGCAGACCGCGTTCATGTCGAAGGCGAACGCCTTGGCGGCGCCGATGTTCTTCTGCACCATGCAGGCGGTGGCGGGAAGGATCATGTCGGGGGTGGAAGTGGCGACGATGATGCAGTCGAGTTCGAGGGGGTCGACGTCGGCATTTTCAAGGGCGAGTAGGGCGGCGCTGGTGGCGAGATCGGAGGTCGCTTCCTCCGCTGCGGCAAAGCGCCGTTCCCGGATGCCGGTCCGGGAGTGGATCCACTGGTCCGCGTCATCCACCAGGTAGTCGAAGTGAGCATTGGGGACGACCCGCGCCGGCACGTAGCCGCCGGTCCCCAGGATTTCCGCACGTATCATGTAGAGAGCGCCTCCCTTGCTTCCCGCTTGGACGGCCGGGAAACGCTACCCTTATCTCACAATAAAATAGCGTTTGTCAATTATCTCCTTTGAAAAACGCGGCATCAACGACGCCGTAGGCCCACACGATCATGAATCCGCCCAAAAGCCATTTTACGTAAGGGGAATCCATCTGGATCGCTGCCAGCACCTGTTCCGGGGTGAGTCCCTGCTTGCCGGCCACCATCAGTTTCCCGGCGCTCCTAAGCCCGATAAAGAGCCCGCCCAGCAGGAAAACGTTGTCGAGCAGGAGCATTACGCCTCCCTTGACACGGCTCCCCCGGTACAGTTGCCCCAGCCCGGGGAGCACCAGGGCGGAAAGTGCGATGCATTTGATCCTGTTCGACATCCATATCTCCTTGTCACGCCCACTGCTGGGCGGCGATTGATTAAATTGTGTTGTGCGACGGGCCGAATTTTGTTAGTTATCATCGCTATGGACCAAGCCGAACGCATCAAAAGGCGCGACGCCATCATTCCGCTTTTGAAGGATCCGGACGCTGAGGTGCGTCTGGCGGCCTCGACCGCCCTGGAGGCCCTGGAGGCTGCGGAGAGCCTCGAAGAGGTCTTCGATCGCCTGAAGCGGGGCGACCGCGCCACCAAGGTGGCCGCCATCTACGCGCTGGGGCGGATCGGCGACGACAGGGTGCTGCCGATCCTCTACTACTGCGCGGGGAGACCCGAAGAGGACATCCGCTGCGCGGCGGTCAAGGTCCTGGGAGAACTGGCCCGCCCCGACGCGCTCCCCACGCTGCTGGAAAAGCTGCAGGATCCTGCCGTCACCGTGCGGGCCCTGGCCATCGAGGCCGTGTCACGCTACCGCAACCCCTCACTGGCCCCCAAACTCGCCCCGTTCCTCCAAGCCAACGACGGCATCCTCGATGCCGAAGCCGCCCTCGCCCTGGGCCGCATCGGGGGAAGCTCCCCCTCCGATGCCGTGATCAAACTCCTTACCTCGCCCTTCGACAAGACCCGCGCTGCCGCCGCCACGGCCCTGGCGCAGCTCCCCTGATCCTTCAAGCTCCCCCGTCGGTAAGCTCAAGAAACCCTTCCACTATGTGGCCGTCCAGCACGGTGCCGCGCGCCCGTCTGAGCGCCTCGACCGCCTCGTCCCGCAGCATCGGGCGCTGGTAAGTCCGCAGCGTGGTCGTTGCATTGTAAAAGTCCGCCACCGCGACCACGGCGCACGGCACCCCCAGGCAGAGGGTGCGCGCCGATTCCGGGTAACCGGTCCGGTCGAAGCGCACGTGGTGCGCGAGCACCGCCTCGACCACGCTGGCCGGCACTCCTGCCATCCCGCGCACGATCTCGGCACCGTACTCCGGGTGCTTCTGCATCTCCAGCACCTCATCACCGGACAGCTTCCCCGGCTTATCCAAGATACAGAGAGCGACCCTGGTCTTGCCGATGTCGTGGAGAAAACCAGCCAGGCCGCACTGCGCCACCTGTTCGGCTTCATGCCCAAGCGACGCCGCCAGTGCCAGGGCCAGCAGGCCGACACTGACGCTGTGCCGGAAGGTGTAGCCGTCATCGTCGCGGGTCGGATCCAACTGCAGCAAGGAAGCCGGATCCTTGAGCGCGGCCCGCGCCAGGGCGCGCACCCGGTCCATGAGAGGCTCGGCAGCCGGGATCATGCCGTTGCCGATCTCCTGAAAAATCTCCCGCAGCACGCCGACGGCGTCGCTGCAGAGCGTGGACAACCGGCTCATTTCACTGGAAGAGAGTGACTTTGCTCTTTTGTTGTCAGCAGTGGCCACCGGGCCTCCTGGTTCGGGCAAACCGTCAAAAGGAAGCAGTGATTTTATCTTAGCCGGGGAATCGTTGTCAAACTGAATGGAAGGCAGGGCCCGCAAGCGCGCCAGTGTTGACACTGTTTACCAAAAAGCTTAGGATTACGTAGTTTTTCACTCGCCCTCGGCGAGGCTTGGGGGGGTATGGCAAAGGTAAAGGTGAAGACCGGGTACGTCTGCTCCGACTGTGGCGCGACCTATCCCAAATGGCAGGGGCACTGCAGCGCCTGCGACGCCTGGAGCACCATCAAGGAGGTGCGCCTGGGCGCCGAGCCGCGTGCCGGCCGGCGCGACGGTTTTGCCGGAGCCACCTCGGCAGTGACCTTGCTGGGCGAGGTGAGTTGCACCGAGGAAGCCCGCTTCTCCAGCGGCAGCGAAGAGTTCGACCGGGTGCTGGGGGGAGGTTTCGTCCCCGGCTCCGTAATCCTGATCGGCGGCGACCCCGGCGCCGGAAAGAGCACCATACTGCTGCAGACCATGTGTCACGCCGCGGCCAGCAAGGAGGTGCTCTACGTCTCGGGGGAGGAATCCCTGCAGCAGATAGCAGGGCGCGCCCGCAGGCTGCAACTGCCGCTGGACCGGGTCAAGATGCTGGCGGAGAGTTCCGTGGAGCGGGTCCTGGAGGCGGCCGACAGCGTACGCCCCGAGGTGGTGGTCATCGACTCGATCCAGGTGATGCAGTCGGCAGGCATCGACGCCGCGCCGGGCGGGGTATCCCAGGTGCGCGAGTCGGCAGCGGCCTTCACCTGCTACGCCAAGACCTCCGGGGTGGTGCTGATCATGGTCGGTCACGTCACCAAGGACCAGTCCCTGGCCGGCCCCATGACCCTGTCGCACATGGTGGACACCCAGGTGATGCTCTCCTCCACCGAGGATGCCCGCTACCGCCTGATGCGCACCACCAAGAACCGCTTCGGACCGGTGAACGAACTCGGGGTCTTCGCCATGACCGAGCGGGGGCTGCGCGAGGTAAAAAATCCCTCGGCGATCTTCCTGACGCGCACCGAGACGGCGGCGCCGGGAAGTCTCATCAGCGTGCTCTGGGAAGGGACCCGGCCGCTGCTCGTGGAGATACAGTCGCTGGTGGTGTCGGCCCAGTACGGCTCGCCGCGCCGGCTCGGCATCGGCCTGGACCAGAACCGCATCGCCATGATCCTCGCCGTCATCACCAAGCACGGCGGGCTGGTGCTCTCCGACCAGGACGTCTTCGTCAACGTGGTGGGCGGGATCCGGGTGCTGGAAACCAGCGCCGACTTGGCCGTTGCGCTCGCCATCGTCTCCAGCTTCAGAAATTCGCTGCTCCCCCAGGACCTGCTGGTATTCGGGGAGGTGGGGCTCTCCGGCGAGATACGCCCGGTTTCCAACGGCGAGTCCAGGCTGAAGGAGGGGGTGAAGCACGGTTTCACCCGCGCCATCGTCCCCAAGGGGAACGCACCCAAGAAGGAGATCGCCGGGATGAAAGTGGTCGGGGTCACCTCGCTCGCGGAGGCCCTCGACGCCATCTAGAGCCGCTTTGGGAGCCCAGGCAGCGGAGAATACGTTTTTCGCCGTCTTTTCGTTAAGAGGAAAATTTCACTTTACTAATTTAGAAAAATCCTCTTTAATGTCGTATTGATTAGAAAGGGTAGGTGTCATGAATACCGAAAAGCTCGAGTACTTCAGAGGTATCCTGCAGGAAGAGAAACGATCGCTCTTGGAAGAGGCCGGCCGGACCGTCATGGAAATGAACTCCGACACGACCAACTTTCCTGACCCGACCGACCGTGCCACCCAGGAATCGGACCGCACCTTCGAATTGCGCATCCGGGACCGCGAGCGCAAGCTGATCGTCAAGATCCAGGAAGCGCTGAACCGCATCGATCAAGGCACCTTCGGCATCTGCGAGGTGTGCGAAGAGGACATCAGCGAAGCGCGCCTCAAGGCCCGCCCGGTGACCACCCTCTGCATCGACTGCAAGATGGAGCAGGAAAAGAAAGAACGGTTCCGCTAGTTCTCCCCATCCCACGAGTTGTCGTCCTTCGGAGTGCGCATGGCTGCCCGGAAGGGAAATAACCTCCTGGAGCAAGCGTTACGTGTTGCCCAGTCATCCGGCCGCTCCCACCAGGGCCGGCTCCGCGGCCTGCTCCGCGCGGCTACCCGCGCCCCCGGTATTGCCTCAGCCTCACTGTTTCTTCCCGATTCTACAGAACCCGCTCTCACGGAATGTTTCAGCTCGGTGCTCTCAGGAGCGAGCCGCAGCTGCCTGATCCCTTATGGGCAAGGGTGCGCCGGCCGCGCCGCCGCCGACTTGCGCGAGGTCTACGGCACCTCGGTCGATCTGCACCCGGAAGAGCGCGGCGGCGGCGAGTCCGGTCAGTTTGTCGCCATCCCCATTCTCGACGGCACCGGGTTGACCGCAGTCCTGGCCCTGGCCTGTCCCGACCCCGTACTCCCCTCCGAAAGCGTCGCGCTTTGCCGGCAGTTGGTCCCCATCTTCTCGCTCACCCTCTCCGGCCTGGCGGCCGAGCAGGAAGCCCACAAGGCCCGCCGCGACCTGGCACTGATCTCGTCGCTGGGCCGGCTGATCGAGGCACCCGCCCCGGCAGCGATGCTGCTGCCGCAGGTCGTCAAGCTCTGCACCGGTTCAGGGGTCGCCGGCTGTGCCGTGATCCGGCTGGCAGCCAAGGGGCGCGCGCGGGGCCGGGTGTACAAAGGGTGCCACAGTAGCGTGAGGAGAGAGCTCACCGCGCTGCTCGAGTTCGAGCAGAGACTCTCGGTGCGCACCCTTGCCGCCGGCGCCACCCGGACCGACAAGCTTGCCCTGCCGGGATCATGCCGCTACGCCCTGTGCACCCCGCTCACCTGCAACGGGCAGGAACTCGGGGCACTCA
This sequence comes from Geomonas anaerohicana, assembly GCF_016458305.1. Classification (GTDB taxonomy): domain Bacteria; phylum Desulfobacterota; class Desulfuromonadia; order Geobacterales; family Geobacteraceae; genus Geomonas; species Geomonas anaerohicana. Next base: position 55,141 of record NZ_JAEMHL010000013.1, read on the forward strand.
CCCTTTTCGGTGGCGCCGACCTGGTAAGCACAGCCCAGGCGGAATTGGCCGGGACCGTGGCGCGCCTGGTGGCCGGTGCGTTGACCGAGGCCATCTGCGAGGAGCGGGTCGCCAGCTTCGATACCGAGAACGAGAAGAAGCTGAAGGAACTCTCCCTGCTGTACCGGCTGAGCAACACCATGCTCTCCACCATCAAGCTGAACAAGCTGATCCACCTGACCCTTACCGCCCTGACCTCAGGCCCCACCCCCTTCTTCGATCGGGCCATGCTGTTTCTGGCCAACGAGCGCTCCGGGTCACTGGTGGGGATGCTGGGGGTCACGTCCGAGAACGCCCCGGTCCTGTCCATGCCGGGGGGGGGAGGCGACGACCTCCTCTCCAGCCGTTGGGACATCACCGAGGACGAGATGGCGGCCCAGCGGGAGTCCGAGTTCTCCCGGCAGGTGCAGGGAAAGAGGCTCGAACTGGACCCGACCTTGAACATTGCGTCGCAGGCGGTGCTCGAGAGGCGGTTGATCTACATCCCCGAAGAGACGGGCATCGGTTCCGACGCCTCGGCAGTAGCCCGCACCGCACTGGCCGCCTCCCCCCTGATCGCCCACGGACAGACGGTCGGCGTGGTGCTGGTGGACAACGCGCTCACCCTCTCCCCCATCACCCAGGAGCACCTGCGCTTTTTGCAGCTTTTCACCAACCAGGCCGGCATGGCGATCGAGAACTCGATGCTCTACAACCGGATCGAGGACGCGCACCGCCAGTTGAGCGAGGCCCAGGAGAACCTGCTCCAGAAGGAGCGTCTTGCGACCATAGGCGAGATGGCTGCCGGTATCGCCCACGAGTTGAAAGGGCCGCTGGTGTCCATCGGTGGTTTTGCCGGTCGCCTGGCGCGCAAGCTCCCCGCCGAAAGTGACGAGTGGGCCAGCGCCGACCTGATCGTGCGCGAAGTGATACGCCTGGAAGGGATCCTTTCCGAGATCCTGCTCTTTTCCAAGAAGACCACCATCTGCTACACCCGCTGCAACATCGTGGATATCGTCAACGAGACTCTCACCATTACCGCGCCCACGGTCGAAGAGAAGCAGATCGAGATCAGCACCAAGTTTCCGCGTCAGCGCCAGGTCCTCCTCGGCGACTGCCAGCAGTTGAAGCAGGTGTTTATCAACATCATCCAGAACTCCCTCGAGGCCATGGCGCCGGGGGGGCAGCTCTCGATCCAGGTGCATCCCGCTGAGCTGGACGGCACGGATGCCATCGCGGTCAAGATCGTCGACACCGGCGGCGGCATCCCGCTCGAGCAGCTGAACAACATCTTCACCCCGTTCTTCACCACCAAGGCGAGCGGCACCGGTCTGGGTCTCCCCATCGCCAACCGGATCATCACCAACCACGGCGGCAAGATCCACGTCACCAACCACCCCGGCCTCGGCGCCGAATTCCGCATCGTCCTGCCCAAGCACTGGTAACCTGCTACCCGCCGCAGCCAAAGGTATCGCCAAGGGTACTATGGCACTAAAAGGTTCGTACTTGTCACCAGAGCCCGTTAGTTCTATCCTCCCGAAAGCTCACCGTCCGCTGTGCGGCGCGGTGCTTAGAAACTCTACGGACCAGGAGGCAACGTGAAAGTAATCGGAATCAACGGCAGCCCCAGGAAGCAATGGAACACGGCGCAGGTGCTGCAAAAGGCTTTGGACGGGGCGGCGGCCCAAGGGGCGGAGACGGAGCTGATCCACCTCTACGACATCGACTTCAAGGGATGCACCAGCTGCTTCGCCTGCAAGCTCAAGGGGGGCAAGAGCTACGGGACGTGCGCCATGCGCGACGGTCTGACGCCGGTACTCGAGAAGATCGCCCAGGCGGACGGGCTGGTGCTCGGCTCGCCGGTCTACTTCGGTCGCGCGACGGGTGAGATGTGCTCCTTCCTGGAAAGGCTCCTGTTCCAGTACTTCGTCTACGCACAGCCGCCCGAGTCGCTGTTCGAGAGGAAGCTCAAAACCGCCTTCATCTACACCATGAACGTGCCCGAGGCTGTCATGCAGCAGATCAACTACGCGGTGCACATGGGCGGCAACGAAGCCTTCCTGACCCGCATCTTCGGCTCGTGCGAAACGCTCTGCTGCAACGAGACACTGCAGTTCGACGACTACGACAAGTACGTCTTCAGCTACTTCGACCCGCAGCAGCGGCGGGAACGGCACAGCGTGCTCTTCCCGGAGAACTGCCAGAAGGCCTTCGAACTGGGCCAGCGCCTGGTCTCGGCTTAGCCTTCCCAGCGGGTGGGCACCCACACTTAAAAAGGCGCCTGCATCGGTGATGCTGGCGCCTTTTCCTTTGCCGCCAACTCATAGGACTTTTAGCAGGTCCGACTTCTTCAAGTTTCATGAACCCGGTACCGATAATGATCTTATTACCACTGAACCGGGAGGGTTGAAGCATGCCTATTGTGACTTGGGACGGAAGTCTGGCAGTTGGACACGAGATGATAGACCAGCACCATGAACACCTGGTGGAACTGCTCAACAAGACCTACGACGAATTCTGTGAAAAGAAGTCGAAGCAGAGTCTGGAGTCTGTGCTGGATGAACTCATCGATTACGCCACCTACCACTTCGCACAGGAAGAAGTGCTCATGGAAAAGGTCGCATTTCCCGCGACGGAAGAACACCTGGCCGAGCATGCTTTTTTCATCAGGAGAATCGGCGAGATCCAGAAGGAGTTCCTGGCCGGCACCAATGCCATCTCCCTGGAAATCATCACCTTCCTGAAGGACTGGCTGGTGCAGCATATCTCTCAGAAGGATTGCGATCTGGGTGCCTACGCCACGGCTCACGGAGGCAGCCCGGTCATCATCGACCTCGACTAACGCCGCCCCCAGCGCCATCCCCCTGAAGCGGGGGAAGGGATGCCGACCCCCGGCTCCCACCCCGCTCCTGCTTTACCTGCCTCGCCAACCGTTTCCCCCCGGCCCGAGAAGAAGCGCCCACTCCCCCTGTATCCATGCCCCTCGCAGGTCAGTTCCGAAAAACAATCCCGCCGTCAAGCCTCGCACGCCAAGCCATTCCCAACCACCGCCTTCTTCCCCGGCCATCTCGCCGCTAGTACCGACGGCAGGCCTGTAACAGGCGGGGCGGAAATGGTTCAAGTTCTCATGGCACTGCTCCGATACGCTTCCACTAGCAGATGTGTCTGAAAAGGCAAAGGTGTTGATTGCAACAGAGGTGGCCAGAATGGTCACTGGTACGGGTAGAAGCCATGCGGAAACTGATCGGTCGCTTGCCGATACGCAAAAAATTGATGCTGATCCTGCTGATCGCCAGCGGTTTCACGCTGGTGCTCGTCTCGCTCACCTTCGTGGTGGGCACCTTCGTCCTGTCCCGCATCGGGATGTACCAGGAACTCTCCACCCTCGCCTCCATCGTCGGACATAACAGCTCTGCCGCGCTCGCCTTCGGCGACAAGAAGGACGCCCAGCGCACGCTGCAGTTCCTGGAGAACAAGAAGTACATCCTGGAGGCCTACGTCCTCTCCGAGGACTGGCAGCCTTTCGCCTCTTACCAGGCCCGGGGGGTCGCGCCGCAAGCCAAGTCCGGGAAAACCCTGGCCCTGGAGGCCGCAGCAGGGGACCTCTGGGACGTGGACGGCGACATGGTGGTCAGTTCCAAGATCCTCCTGGAGGGGCAGCAGTTGGGGACCGTGGTGATCCGCGCCGACTATCGGGAAGTCAACTCCAAGCTGATCTGGGTCCTTTCGGGTGCCCTGCTGGCGATGCTGGGAAGTCTGTTCTGCTCGTACCTGGTTTCCCTGAGGTTGCAGGGAGTCATCTCCGCTCCCATCGTGCAACTGGCCCGGACCATGGAGGAGGTGTCCCGGGACCAGGACTACGCGGTCCGGGTCGAGAAGGGAAGCGAGGACGAATTGGGGGCCCTCATGGAAGGGTTCAACGAGATGCTGGGGCAGATCCAGGCTCGCGATTGTGAGCTTGCCGGCTACCGCACCCAGTTGGAGCAGAAGGTGGCGCAGCGAACCCAGGAGCTGGAGCTGACGGTGGTCGAACTGCAGCGGGCCATGGAGGCCGCGCAGACCGCCAGCCGCGCCAAGAGCCAGTTCCTGGCCAACATGAGCCACGAGATCCGCACGCCGATGAACGGGATGCTGGGCATGACTGAACTGCTCATGGCCACCAGGCTGGACGAGCAGCAAAACCGCTTCGTTTCCTCGGTGCGTCGCTCCGGCGAGGCACTGCTCAGCATCATCAACGACATCCTGGACTTCTCCAAGATCGAGGCCGGCAAGCTGGAGCTGGAAGAAACCGCCTTCAACCTGCAGGATACGGTGGCCGACGTGGTGGAGCTGCTGGCCGAGACGGCGCACAGAAAGGGGCTCGAGATCGTCGCCCTGGTGGAAAACGACGTCCCGCCGGTGCTGGTGGGTGACCAGGTGCGGGTGCACCAGATCCTGATGAACCTGGTGGGGAACGCGGTGAAGTTCACCGACCTGGGCGAGGTGGTGATCCGGGGGACGCTTGCGGAGGAGCGTGGCGAGGAGGTCGTGGTCCGGCTCGAGGTGGCCGACACCGGCATCGGCATCCCCCCCGACGTAAAGGAGCGCATCTTCGAAGGGTTCTCCCAGGCCGACAACTCGACCACCCGCAAATACGGCGGGACCGGCCTGGGGCTCACCATCGCCCGGCAACTGGTCGAGCTCATGGGCGGGAAGATCGGCCTGGAGAGCGAACTCGGCATCGGCTCGACCTTCCACTTCACGCTCAAGCTGCGCCGTGACGCGTCGCAGCGCAGCGCGCTCCCCGACCAGACCTCCCTTGCCGGCTACCGGGCCTTCATCGTCGACGACAACTCGACCAACCTCAGCATCATGCACCACGAGCTGCACGCCTGGGGCATCAACGCCGACATGGCGGACAACGGCGCGACCGCCCTGGAGCTGATGCGCCGGGCCGCCCATCAAGCGGGCCCCTACGATTTCGCCATACTGGACATGCAGATGCCGGTGATGAACGGGATCGACCTAGCCCGTGCCATCAAAGCGGACCCGGTACTGGCCCCGACCAAGCTGCTCATGGTGACCTCGGTGGGCCAGTACGGCGACGAGAGTGAAGCGATCAAGGCCGGCATAGGATGCTACCTCGGCAAGCCGGTGCGCCAGTCCCGGCTCTACAACGCCATCATGGACCTTTTGGGGGTGGGGATGAGCCGTGCGGCGCAACCGCAGGCCGGCGCGGAACAGGGCGCCGCGGTAGCGCTCGCGGCGACAGTGCTCCTGGTGGAGGACAACCCGGTGAACCAGGACGTGGCAACCGCCATGCTGGAGGCCTCCGGCTGCCGGGTCAGCGTCGCCAACAACGGCGCCGAGGCGCTGGAAGCCGTGGCGCAGCGGGATTTCGACCTCATCTTCATGGACTGCCAGATGCCGATCATGGACGGCTACGCCGCCACCCGCGCCATCCGGGAGCGGGAGAACAAGGCGGCGGACGGCGAACACCACACCATAATCGCCCTGACCGCCCACGCCATGCGCGGCGACCGTGAGCAGTGTTTCGCCGCCGGCATGGACGACTACCTGACCAAGCCCTTCACGCAGGCGCAGATGGTCGCCCTGCTGCAGCGCTGGATCACGCCGCAGCCCCCCGGCGAGGAAGACGAGGGGACTGGCTCCGCCAGGTGCCTGTCCCCCTTGAACTGCGCAGGGGAACCGACCACGGTCGGCGGGGCGCCGGTCGAGAGCGACACCGGCGGCATCGACCCCTCCCTTTTGGACGAGATCCGTGCTCTGCAGCTCCCGGGCAAGCCGGACCTGCTGGCCAAGGTAGTCGGCTCGTTCATGAAGTCGAGCCCGCGGCTGGTGGCGTCGATGCGGCAGGGACTTGCCGCCGGGGACCCGCAGGGGGTGCGCCAGGCCGCGCACACGCTCAAGTCGAGCAGCGCCTCGCTGGGATGCCTGGGGCTCTCCGAAGGCTGCCGACAGATGGAACTGCTGGCGGTCCAGGGAACCCTTGAGGGGGCCGAGGCGCTTCTGCAGCAGATCGAGGCGCAGCACCTTAAGGCAATGGAGTACCTCGCAGCGGTGCAGGAGCTGAGAGGATGACGATGGAGGAGATGACGGCGAAATGGATGCCATCCTGACCGACGACGAAAACGAACTGCGCCCCGAGCTGGTACTGGTGGTCGATGACGACGAGATGATGCGCGACTTGGCCGTGGCTGCCCTGGAGCAGGCTGGGTTTTTCGTGGCCGAGGCGGAGAACGGGGTGGTGGCCCTGGAGCAGTTCCGGCAGCTGCAGCCCGACATCGTCCTGCTCGACGTGATGATGCCGGAGATGGATGGCTTTGCCACCTGCCGGTCCCTGCGCGCCCTGGCCGCCGGCCGCGACGTCCCGATCCTCATGATGACCGGCCTGGATGACACCAGGGCCATCGAAGAGGCCTACGACGCCGGGGCCACCGATTTCGTCACCAAGCCCATTCACTGGGCCCTCCTGCGGCACCGGGTCCGCTACATGCTCCGCTCCAGCAAGGCCATCCACGATCTCAGGGTGAGCGAGGCGCGCCTGAGCAAGGCGCACCGCATCGCCCACATGGGGAGCTGGGAGTGGGACGTCCTCAACGACAAGTTCTACTGGTCCCAGGAGATCGCCACCATCTTCACCGTTGACCCGGACGGGTTCGACTCCTCCTATGCCGCCTTTCTCAACATCATCCACCCGCTGGACAAGGAACTGTGCAACAAGGCCTTCGAGGACGCCTGCTCCTTTCAGCGCCCGATCAGCCTGGACCACCAGATCGTGCTCCCGCGCGGCGACGAGCGCTACTGCCACACCGAGGGGGAAGTAGATACCGACGAGAGCGGTCGGGTGCTGTACATCTCCGGGACCATCCAGGACATCACCGAGAGGAAGCGCATCGAGGACCAGGTGCGCTCCCTTGCCTACTACGACAGCATCACCGGTCTCCCCAACCGGGTCCTGTTCGGGGAACTGCTGGAGCGCGCCCTCACCTTCGCGCGCCGTTACCGTAAAAAGGTGGCGGTGCTGTTCCTGGACCTGGACCGGTTCAAGGAGATCAACGACACCCTGGGGCACGCCGTCGGTGACGACCTGCTCAGGGAAGTGTCCGAGCGCCTCAAGCACTGCATCCGAGGCTATGACTCGGTCTGGCAGGGGCTGGGGGCCACGGAAGGGACCCCGGTGGCCCGGCTGGGGGGGGACGAGTTTACCGTCATCATGGAGGACATCCAGGACAGCAACGGTGTCATCGCGGCCTCGCAGCGCATCCTGCAGCTCCTTTCGGACCCCTTCCTCCTGGACGAGGGGGAGATCTGCGTTTCCGCCAGCATCGGCATCAGCATCTTCCCCGATGACGGCGAGGACGCCATGACCCTGGTGCGCAACGCCGACACCGCCATGTACCACGCCAAGCGGGAGGGGCGCAACAACGCCCAGTTCTTCATGCAGGCCCTGAACGACGCGGCCTGCGAGCGGCTGCAGCTGGAGCGCCAGCTCAGGAAGGCGCTGGCCAACGAGGAGTTCGTGCTCTACTACCAGCCGCAGATCGACGCAGGCAGCGGCGCCATCGTCGGGCTGGAGGCCTTGATCCGCTGGCAGAGCCCCGAGTTGGGCTTCGTCCCCCCCGTCAACTTCATCCCCTTTGCCGAGGAGAGCGGGCAGATCATGCTCATCGACGAATGGGTGGTCCATGCCGCGTGCCGCCAGGTCGCCGCCTGGCTCGCCCAGGGCATTACTCCCCCCAGGGTCGCCGTCAACCTCTCCGGCTGCCACTTCCTGAAGAAGAGCCTGGTGGAGATGGTGGCCGAGTGCCTGCAGAACTTCGCCCTGGAGGGGCGCCACCTCGAGGTGGAACTGACCGAAGGGGTGATCATGCGGGACGTGGAGCAGGCCACCGCCACGCTGGCGGAGTTGAAGCGCATGGGGGTGACCGTCTCCATCGATGACTTCGGCACCGGCTACTCCTCCCTGAGCTATCTGCGGCGCTTCCCCATCGACACCCTGAAGATAGACCGCTCCTTCATCACCGGCGTCACCAAGGATACCGACGGCGCAGCCATCACCACCGCCATCATCTCCATGGCCACCAGCATGAGGCTGGAGATCGTCGCCGAGGGGGTCGAGACCGCGGAGCAGATGAACTTCCTCCTGGAGCGCGGCTGCTCCGTCATGCAGGGATACCTGTTCTGCCGCCCGGTCCCCCCCGACGAGATCACCCGCCTTCTGGTCGAGGGGCTCGCCATGCCTTAAAAGGGGACTGGCTCCGCAGGTGCCTGTCCCCTTGCCTCTCCTGGTCCCCCCTCCCGTCAAGGGAGGGGGAGGCAGTAACCCTCCCGAAGCTGAAGCCGCCCGGGCGCGCAGGAGCGTTAGCGACCAATGGTCGACCATCGATGCCCTGTACCAGTCAACAGTTGCAATCGGCCGAAAATGTCTTACCCTTTCCCGAGAATTCAACCTGCGCAGGAGGAACTATGCCTAAAGTTACTTTCAAGGGAAACCCGGTGACACTGGTGGGGCCGGAACTGAAGGTGGGAGACGCCGCTCCCAATTTCGCCGTGGTGGACAACTCTCTCAACCAGGTGACCCTGGCGAACTATGAGGGAAAAGTGAAGATCATCAGCGCCGTTCCTTCACTGGACACACCGGTCTGTGACACGGAAACAAGGCGTTTCAATCAGGAAGCGGCCGGACTCCCCGGTAACGTAGTGGTCCTGACCGTCAGCGCCGACCTCCCCTTCGCCCAGAAGAGGTGGTGCGGGGCCGCCGGGATCGACAAGGTGGTCACCCTCTCCGACTACCGCGACCGCTCCTTCGCCCTCGCCTACGGGGTGCTGATCGAGGAACTGAAACTGCTGGCCCGCGCCATCTTCGTCATCGACCAGAAGAACGTGATCCGCTACATCCACTTCGTCCCCGAGGTGACCCAGGAGCCGGACTACGCCGCCGTGCTCGCGGCGGCCAAGGAACTGGGCTAGTCCCGAGCCATCCGCAACGCCAAAGGCGCCCGCAGCTCAAGCCGCGGGCGCCTTTTTTTGCTCTCGCGATGTCCCCCGTTTTCCTGATTTTTCTGGACGGGGTGCACCGTTGATAGTAAAAGGATGGTCATGGAATTCCGAACCACCATCCCCACCACCTTGCAGATCAGCTACGCGCTGGCGGTCATCGCCGTGATCACGGTGCTGCACTTCCACCTGCTGCCGGCGGTGTTCGCCGGCCTGGCGGTGTACGCGCTCACCGCGAAGCTCGCGCTGAAGCTCCCGGTGCGCTGGGGGACGCTGACCCAGAAAGTGGCGCTGGCGGGGATCATCCTCTTCGTAATCGGCCTGGTGTCGGCGGTCTGCCTGGGGCTGTGGTCCTTTTTGCGCGGGCACCACGGCATGTCCAACCTGCTCGGGACCGCTGCGGAGACCCTGGACAACCTGAAGCGGAACCTCCCCGCGGAAATGACCGCCCTTCTGCCGGACACGGTGGACGAACTGCGCGAACAGGTGGTCACCATGCTGCGCGAACACGGCAAGAACATCTCCTCGGTCGGCATGTCCGGAGTGAAAACCTTCGCACACCTGGTACTCGGCATGGTGGTGGGGAGCCTCGCCGTCCTGCATCGCTTCAACAGGGATGCCGATTTTCCGCCGCTCGCCTCGCACCTGCACGACCGGCTCCTGAACCTGGCCAGCGCCTTCGACAAGGTGGTGTTCGCCCAGGTGAAGATCTCGCTGCTGAACACCGCCCTCACCGCGCTCTACCTGGCGGTGATCCTCCCCCTGTGCGGGGTGCATCTCCCCATGACTACCCTCTTGATCCTGCTCACCTTCATCGCCGGGCTGCTGCCGGTGGTGGGGAACCTCATCTCCAACTTCACCATCGTGCTGATCAGCCTCGGGGTCTCCCCCATGGTCGGCGTCGCCTCGCTCGGTTTCCTGGTGCTGATCCACAAGCTGGAGTACTTCACCAACGCCCGCATCGTCGGCAGTGAGGTGAAGGCGAGCGTCTGGGAGCTTCTGACGGCGATGCTGGTCATGGAAGCGATCTTCGGAGTGGCCGGCCTGGTCGCCGCCCCCGTGGTTTACGCCTGGCTCAAGGCGGAACTGAAAGCCTACCGGCTGGTCTGACCTGCATGCACTGGCCAAACGGCACCGCCGCAGTATGATTTCCGGCATGCCCGACCTCCAGCACACAAAGAGCCTGTCTGCTTCCCGCTCCGCCCCCCGCGCCGGCACGCCCCCCCGTCTCACCCTCACGGGATCACTCCCCTGCACACCTTTAGCGCTTTGGACGATGCGCCTTCTCCGCGTTCTCCTCCTGGTCCTCCTCCTTTGCTATCCCGACCCGCGCTGCGGAACGGCCGCAGCTCCCCCCGCCGCCACCCTGTACTACTTCTGGGGCGAGGGGTGCCCGCACTGCGCGAAGGCAAAGCCCTTCATCGAGGAGCTGCAGCGCCGGCACCCGGGGCTAAGAGTTGAATCGTGGGAGGTGCTCGAGCACCGGGAAAACGTACCGCGCCTGATGCGGATGGCGAAGGAGAGGGGGCGGGAGGCGACCGGTGTGCCGGTTTTCATCATCGGCAACCACTATTTCAGCGGCTTTTCCGAGCAGACACCGGCCCAGCTCGAGGGGGCGGTAAAGGAGGCGCTGCAGCAGCAGGTGGCGCCCCCCGCGGCGCCCGAGACCATCGCCCCCAAGACGGTCGCCCCCACGGCGGCGCCCCCAGCAGCTCCCCCACGGGCCGCCGACCGGCTCACGCTCCCCGGTGTTGGAGAGATCGATCAGCGGCGACATTCCCTCCCCGTCTTCACGCTGGTGATCGCCTCACTGGACAGCTTCAACCCCTGCGCCTTCTTTGTGCTCTTCTTCCTTTTGAGCCTGTTGATCCACGCCCGTTCCCGGCGCCGCATGCTCCTTATCGGTGCTGTTTTCGTGCTGGCCTCGGGAGTGCTCTATTTCCTGTTCCTGGCTGCCTGGCTGAACCTGTTCCTGGTCGTCGGCACCCTCCCCGTCATCACCACCGCCGCGGGGGTACTGGCGCTCCTCATCGGCCTCGTCAACGTGAAGGACTTCTTCCTGTTCCGGCAGGGAGTGACCCTCGGCATCGCCGAGGGGAAAAAGCCCAGGCTCTTCGCGCGCATGCGTCAGCTTTTGAGGGCGGAATCGCTCCCTGCGCTGCTGGCCGGCACCTGCGTGCTCGCCGTCGCCGCCAACAGCTACGAGCTGTTGTGTACCGCGGGCTTCCCCATGGTCTTCACACGCGCGCTCACGCTGCACCGGCTCACCGCCGCAGGCTATTACTTCTATCTCGCCTTCTATTGCCTGGTTTACGTGGTGCCGCTGGCGGGGATCGTGGTGATCTTCACGGTTACCCTGGGGGGAAAAAAGCTCAGTGAATGGCAAGGACGGGTGCTCAAGCTTGTTTCGGGGCTGATGATGCTGGGGCTCGCTGTGGTGCTCCTGGTGAGGCCCGCGCTTTTGAGCGATCCGGCGGTCTCGGGCCTGCTGCTCGCGGCGACCCTCGCCGTCGCGGTGGTGCTCGCCCTCTGCTTCCGGCCGGCACGCGGGGGCGGGGGAGAAAACGGCGGGGTTACCCGGCGCAGGTCCCGGTGAGGGCCAATCGGATCTTCTCCCCCAGGTCCGCCATGTCGAAGGGCTTCTGGATGAAGTTGACTTGGCGGTGGTCCACCCCCTTGTCCCGCAGGGTTTCCGGTGCGTAACCGGACATGTAGATGATCTTCAGGTCCGGTCGCAGGGCGAGGATGGTCTCCACCGCATCCCTGCCGCTCGCCCCCGGCAGCATTACGTCCGAAAGCACCAGGTCGATACTGTGTTCCGCCCGGCACAACTCGAGAGCCTGGGTCGAGTTCTCGGCCAAAAGCCCGCGATACCCCATGTGCTCCAGCATCTTGAGGGTCATCCTACCCACGATCTCGTCATCCTCGACCACCAGCACCGTACCCGTCGCCAGCCCCGCCGGGATTGCCTTCACCTCCGGGGCCCGCCCCTGGCACCGGGGAAGGCAGACCCTGAAGGTGGTCCCCACCCCCCGCTCGCTCTCCACGGTCACGAAGCCACCGTTCTGGGTCACCATGCCGTACACGCTGGCAAGGCCGAGCCCGCTCCCCTGCCCCACCTCCCGCGTGGTGAAGAAGGGATCGAAGACGCGCCGGCAGGTCTCGGGATCCATGCCATGCCCGGTGTCGGAGATGGCGATCTCCAGGTATTCCCCGGGCACAGCGTCGATGTTGGCGCTGCAGACCTCCTCCCCTGCCGTCACATTGTTGGTCCCGATGACCAGCTCCCCGCCGCCGGGCATGGCAGCGCCGGCGTTGCTGACGATGTTGCCGATGATCTCTTCCAGCTGGGCCGGGTCTATGCGCACCGGCCACGACTCCCGGCACAGCTTGAGGGAAATCCTGGTGCCACGCCCCGCCAGGGATGACACCTTGCGCGCCAGTTCCCCCAGCGCCTCGTTGACGTCGATCGTTTTCGGGGAAATGAGCTGCTGCCGCGAGAAGCACAAGAGCTGCGCCGTGAGGTCGCGGGAGCGCTGCGCCGCCTTGCAGATCGCGTGCAGGTTGTCGGCAATGCGCCGGTGGCCGTGATACTCCATACCGAGCATTTCCGCGTAGCCGATGATGACCGACAGCATGTTGTTGAACTCGTGCGCCACCCCTCCCGCCAGGCGCCCCACCGATTCCATCTTGATGGCCTGCCTGAGCTTGTCCTCCAGGAGCTTCTGCTTGGTGATGTCGTTGATGATCATGCCGCAGTAACCCGGCCTGGGGCGGAACAGCCAGACCTGGCACCACTTGCCGTTGAAGAAGTAGCGTTCAAGGGCCAGCGGCGTCCCCTCGCGGGCCAGCTGGCCCAGGCTCTCCAGCTGTGAGGATTCGAAATCCGGGAGCAGCTCCAGCATGGTGCGCCCCACCAGGTCCTCCTCACTGCGGCCGGTGAAGGCCTCGAAGGCGGGGTTGACCTCGACGAAGCTGAAGTCGGCGGGGGTTCCCATCGGCCCCAGCAGCATCTTCAAAAGGGCGAAACCGTTGCCCATGTTCTCGAACAGCAGCCGGTACCTGTCTTCGCTCTCTTTGAGGCTGCGGTAGACGGTGCGGGCCGAGGCAATGGCCATGGCACAGACATTTGCGGCGCTGACGGCCAGGTTCAGGTACCTCTCGAGGTACTGCGGCAGGGCGAAGTGAGCCGCCCACAGCCACCCCACCAGTCCGTTGTGGCTTAAGCGCACCAGGAAACCGGCGCCGTCACTCGCCACCTCGAACTTACCCTGCACCTCGGCGGTGAGCCGGCGCAGGACCCGGTCCTCGGTCACCGCCTCGCCGTGCCGGTACAGCGGCGCGCCGTTGCCCGGGATGAAAGCGGTCTCCCGCGCCCCGAACAGCATGGCGAACAGCGACAACAGTTCCTCGACCACGTGCTGCTCACCGCTGCTGCTGGAAATCCTGGAGAGCAGGTCGAGCAACAGCGCGTAGTCAGAGGCCGCGGCGGCGTCCTCCTCCCCTTCCTCCTTGCCTGCCAGTTCGCCCTGGGCCCTTTGCAGTTGCAGGGTTAGCAGCTCCAGGCCGACCGGGACCGTCTCCACCGGTCGCTGCACGAAGGCGCCGAACTCTTCCAGAGCGCTGCGGCTCTCCGGCGAGCTCCCTGTGTCGACCAAGGTGATCCTGGCGCAGCTCTCGGCGAAGAAATCGGCCCCGGTACTTTGGTCGAAGCCCCATCCGTCCACGAAAGAGCGCCAGCGGCTGAGCCACCCCGGGGTGACCAGGTAGCCGCCGGCAGCGGTGAGCCTCTCGAAGGTGTAGTCGCCGCAGATGAGGGCGGCGCAGTGGCGTCTCTTCAGCAACTGGACCCGGCGCAGGTCGTCGGGGGGCTCACCCAGGTGTCCCAGGCATTCGCCGCCGGCGACGATGGCCGGGGAGCCGCCGCACAGGCGACGCAGGTCGTCCCAGGAAACCGGCGGCCGGCCGCAGCCCCCGGCGAAGGTGGTGCATTCGGCAGCCCCCAGACACCCCCCGGCCAGAACGCTTTTCACGTCCTCCCCCAGGGCCTCGCAGCAGTAGATGCGCACAGTGGCCATGGTCACCCCCTCCCGCCGGTGAGCGGGTAGCGGCCGTATTCGCGCACTGCATCGGCGAGGACGGTCAGGGTAGTTTCGGGAACCTGCCAGGGGATCTCGCCGTGCTGGTCCGAGAGGATGAAGCCTCCGCCGGAGGCCGCGGCATCGATGGCCCCCTTGACCGCAGCCAGGGTGGCAGCCTCGTCCCAGGAGCGCATCCGGATGCCGTTGAGGTTGCCGACTACCGTGATCCGTCCGCGGCAGGCCTCCTTGACCGTGGCGAGATCCTCCTCCCCCACCCCGACCATACCCGTGCCGGTGTCGATCAGGTCTTCCAGCAGGGCAAGGCAGGGACCGGAGGCGAGGTGGACGGCGGTCGGAGCGGCTATGGCGGCTATCACCTTTTTGGCGACCGGGTTGCCGAACCTGCGGTACAGGGCCGGGTCGACCAGCAACGAGGAGGCCAGAGGATCGACGTAGGAAATGGCGTGGGCGCCGGCCGCCACCTGGGCATTGGCCCATTCGAGGCAGAAGGCGGAGTTGACCTCCATGAGCCGCTGCATCAGCTCGGGGCGGTCGAACATGAGGTCCAGGTAGCCTTCGAAGCCCAGCTGCAGCACCGGAAGCGAGAAGGGAGAGATGACGGCGCCCAGGACCGGGACCGCGTCGCCCACGGCACGCCTCAGGGCCCCTTGCGCCTCCAGCACCCGCCTGAGTCCCGGCTGGTCCGCGATGCGGGGCGGTTGCAGCGACGCGATCGCCTCGGCGGTAAGGGGCGGGGGGCCTGCGTTGGGAGGCCCGTCCTCCCTGAAGATGGTGCAGCCTCCCCATGCTTCGGCTTCCAGCGCCACGTGGAAATAGCCGCAGACGCAGTCGTGGCCGTAGCGCTCGAGCATGCGCAGCTGCCCCTTTACCACGTGCTCCGCCTTGGAGAAATAGTGCTCGATGGTGAGCCCCAGCTCGCGGGCGCCGTGCAGGGTGGGTAACAACAAGAGCGGTACCCGGTCCGGTTCCCGGTGCGACGCCGTGGTGAGGATGCGCTCCATGCTGGTCATGACTCGCCCTCCCGCAGCCGCGCCAGGGCGGACAGCACCTGCGAGGCGGTGTCGCAGCTCAGGTCCGCCCCCACCTCCCGGTGCAGCGCCGGATCGAGGCGGAAGGGAGCGCCTCCCACCACGATGCGGCACTCCAGGCCGAGTTGGTCCAGGGCGTCGCGCACCTCGCGCACCTTGAGGGCGGAGGGGAGCATCAGTGCCGAGATGAGCAGTATCCGCACCCCGTCCCGTTGCACGCGCCGAACCAGCTCATGCACGTCTACGGTGCCGTAATCGAGATAGGGGATCCCGGCTCCCTTGAGCACGAAGCCCACCAGGCGTTTGCCCAGCAGGTGGTAGTCCTCGAGCACCGCCAGCGCCACCCGCCTGCGTTCCTGCGCCGCTGCGGAACGCCCTCCGAGCACCTCTTCCATGAACTCCTCGCACAGGCGCCCGCTCATGTACACGTGGGAGAGGGAAAGCTCGCCGCGGTCCCACTTCTCGCCGATCACGGAAAGGGTCGGTGCGATCACCTGTTCGCAGAAACTCAAGGGGGAGAGACCGGAATCGGCGTGGATGCGCTGCACCGCCAGCCGGTCCATGCCGACGAGGGCGGATTCCAGCAGCAGCACAGGCGAACTGTCGAGATAATCGGCAGCGTTACCGGAATAGCAGGAGGTGACCATGTATCTCTCCAGATAGCAACTTGTTGCACGTGAACGACAAGCAGATCCAGTCAATATAGCTTCAAAGTCAGGGGAATCGAAGAAGAGTTTCGGTTAGGAGTAAAACCTACACCTCCTTCTGAAATTAATCTACTGCAATGTACTCGTTTTCGACTGCCTTGGAGCTCTTTTGACTGTTTTTTGAATTCTTTGTGACTGCAATCACGCTCATTGTGACAGTCTTCGCGGGCGCCTCTCCGCCGGCAAAAAGGTCGTCATTGACTGGAGCATGCAAAACATTATTATTTCCTAATCTTTTTTGGAGAGGTGGTACCAATGGGTGCATTCGACATCGTGGTCGTGGGAGCGGGGATTTCGGGGTCGACACTGGCAGAGCGCTACGCCTCGTGCGGGTGGCGGGTGCTGGTGCTGGAGAAGCGCCACCATATCGGCGGCAACTGCTACGACAGTTTCGACGATCATGGCATCCTGATCTCCAATTACGGGGCCCACCTGTTCCACACCGAATACGAGGACGTGTGGCGCTACGTGAACCGCTTCTCGGCCTGGTATCCCTACGAGCACCGGGTGCTGGCCCGTGTGGACGGCAAGCTGGTGCCGATCCCGGTCAACATCACCACGGTCAACTCGGTGTTCGGGCTCACCCTGCAATGCGAAGCAGAGATGCTGCGTTTCCTGGACCGGGTGCAGGTGAAGCATTCCGCGCCGAAAAACGGCGAGGAGGCCGCGCTCGCGCGGGTGGGGCACGTGCTTTACGAGAAGATGTTCAAGCACTACACCAAGAAGCAGTGGAACAAGTACCCGCACGAGCTGGACGCCTCGGTGCTGCAGCGGATTCCCATCCGGACCAACTTCGACGACCGCTACTTCAGCGACCGTTACCAGGCCCTCCCGGAGCACGGCTACACCAGGCTCTTCGAGAAGATGCTCGACCACCCCAACATCGAGGTGCGCCTGAACACCGACTACTTCGACGTGAGGGACACGGCCGAGGTGCGCTGCTGCCGCAAGCTCTTCTACGCCGGCCCCATCGACCGCTTCTTCGATTACCGCCACTCGCGGCACAGAAAGCTGCAGTGGCGCTCCATCCACTTCGAGTGGATCACCCTGGACCAGGCGTACTTCCAGGAAAACTCGGTGATCAACTACCCCAATCCCGCCGACGGCGAGTTCACCCGCATCGTCGAGTACAAGCACTTCACCCGCCAAAAGCACGAAAAGACCACCATCTCCCGCGAGTACACCACCGACGAGGGGGACCCCTACTACCCGGTCCCCAACCCCGACAACGACGCCATCTACCGGCACTACCAGGAGGAGGCGGATCGGCTCTCCAACGTGCACTTCGTCGGGCGCCTGGCCAACTACAAGTATTTCAACATGGACCAGGCCTTCAAAAACGCCCTCGACCTGTTCCACAGCCTGGAAGGGGACGCCGCGTCCCGGTTGTAAATCGCCGTTGCCCTGCTAGTCTTTGCGGGTGAATTTTTTCTAATCCTTCATCGAGGCTTGGCGCATGGAATATCCCCGCCCCCAACTGCAGCGCCCGGAATGGCTCTCCCTGAACGGCCCCTGGCGCTTCACCTTCGACGACGACGCGCGCTACGGCGTCCCTTCCGACATCGAGACCTGGCCGCTCACCATCGAGGTCCCCTTCGCCCCGGAAGCCAGCGCCTCCGGCATCGGCGACACCGGTTTCCACACGGTCTGCTGGTACCAGCGCGACTTCGAGTTCAAGCCGCAAGCAGGGAAGAAGGTGCTGCTGCACTTCGGTGCCGTCGATTACCTCGCCCACGTCTGGGTCAACGACATGCTGGTGGCGCGGCACCGCGGCGGCTTTACCCCCTTCAGCGCCGACATCGGCCACCTCCTTTCCCCCGACGGGCAGCAGCGGGTCACGGTGCGGGTGGAGGACGACCCCGAGGACCTCGAGAAGCCGCGCGGCAAGCAGGACTGGCGCCCGGAGCCGCACGCCATCTGGTACTACCGCACCACTGGGATCTGGCAGTCGGTCTGGCTGGAGCAGGTGCCGGAGACCTACGTGCGCCGCATCCGCTGGTCCCCCCACCTGGAACGCTGGGAGATCGGCTTCGAGGCCTTCATCCTGGGACCGATCGCGGACGAGCTCGAGGTGCAGGTGCGTCTCTCCAGCGACGGCGACCTGCTGGTCGAGGACCGCTACCGGGTCATCCGGGGCGAGGTGCACAGAAGGATCGCCCTTTCCGACCCCGGCATCGACGACTTCAGGAACGACCTGCTCTGGTCCCCCGAGCACCCGCGCCTGATCGACGCCGAGGTTAAGCTCCTGAAGGGGGGCGAGGTGATCGACAGCCTCACCTCCTACACGGCGCTCCGTTCCGCCAAGGTGCACCGCGACCGCTTCCTTTTGAACGGCCGGCTCTACCCCCTTAAGCTGGTGCTGGACCAGGGTTACTGGCCCGATACCCTGATGACGCCCCCCTCGTCCGAGGCGGCCCGGCGCGACGTGGAACTCGCCAAGGCGATGGGGTTCAACGGGGTGAGAAAGCACCAAAAGCTCGAGGACCCGCGCTACCTCTACTGGGCGGACCGGCTCGGCCTCGTGGTCTGGACCGAGATGCCCTCCGCCTTCCGCTTCACCACCCGCGCCGTAAAGCGCCTGATGCGGGAGTGGACCGAGGCCATCGAGCGCGACTACAGCCACCCCTGCGTCATCGTCTGGGTCCCCTTCAACGAGTCGTGGGGGGTCCCCGACCTCACCGCCACCCAGGCCCACCGCGACGCGGTGCACGCCTTCTACCACCTCACCAAAACGCTCGACCCGGAACGCCCGGTCATCGGCAACGACGGCTGGGAAAGCTCCGCCACCGACATCATCGGCATCCACGACTACGACAACGATCCGCACACCCTCCGGGAGCGCTACGGCCCGCAGGTGAAGCCCGACGAGCTCTTCGACCGGCGCCGCCCGGGGGGGCGCATCCTCACCCTGGACGGCTACCCGCACCGGGGCCAGCCCATCATCCTGACCGAGTTCGGCGGGGTGGCCTACGTGAACCCCGCGGACGAGTCGCACCGGGGCACCTGGGGCTACTTCAGGCACAACACCCTGGAGGAGTTCGAGAAGCTGGTGCTCGCCCTGATCGACGTCGCCCGGGGCACCGCCATGTTCAGCGGCTTCTGCTACACCCAGTTCGCCGACACCTTCCAGGAAGCCAACGGCCTCCTCTACCCGGACCGCACCCCGAAGATCCCGCTGGACCGCATCGCCGAGGCGGTGCGGGGCCATGTCGAGGAAGGGGCGCTGCACTGGGAAAGCACCTAGCGCGATAACCCCACCGAACATAACACCCTCAGGCCGCGGCGCCGAGGGAAAGGGACCGACGCCATGCTCTACAGGGAAGAAATGAAGAAGCCGGACGGACGCAGCCTCACCCTCTACGGCCGCACCCCGATCCGGGTCGCGGGGGGAGCCCCCAGCCCGAACCGCGAGCCTCTGCTGGCGAACCCGCACCTGCGCTGGCACCCCTTGCGGGGGCAATGGGTCGCCTATGCCAGCTACCGCCAGGGGCGCACCTTCATGCCGCCGCCGGAATACAACCCGCTCGCCCCCACCCGCGACCCGGAAAACCCCACCGAACTTCCCCAGGGGGAGTACCAGGTGGCGGTGTTCGACAACCGCTTCCCGTCGCTGGCCCAGGCCGCCCACGACCCGCCCCGCGAGGCGGTGAAGACCGCGCCGGCGCGGGGCAAGTGCGAGGTGGTGGTCTTCACCAAAGACCCCTCCGCCTCGCTGGCCTCCCTCCCCCTGGACCACATCGAGCTCCTCATGGAGGTGTGGGGAGACCGGGTGGCGGTGCTCGGCAGCGACCGGTGCATCAAGTACGTGCTCCCCTTCGAGAACAAGGGGGTCGAGGTCGGGGTCACCCTGCACCACCCGCACGGCCAGATCTACGCCTACCCCTTCGTCCCACCGGTCCCGGCGCGCATGCAGGCGGAGGAACTGGTCCACTACCGGGAGACAGGGCGCCCACTGCTCGAGGAGATGATCGAGGGGGAGGTCGCTTCTGGGGTGCGCATCCTCTACCTCGGCGAGCACGCCATATCCTTCGTCCCCCCCTGCGCCCGCTACCCCTACGAGGTGTGGGTGGCGCCGCGGCGGGCGGTGCCGGGGTTCGACCGGCTGGCCCCGGCGGTGCGGGCCGACCTGGCCCGGGCGCTCAAGACCACGCTCCTTAAGTACGACGGGCTGTGGCAGCGCCCCTTCCCCTACCTGATGGCGTGGTATGGCGCCCCCACCGACGGCAACGAGCACCCCGAGAGCCACCTGCACGCCGAATTCTACCCCCCCTACCGTTCCAGCGACCGGCTCAAGTACCTGGCCGGCACCGAGCTCGCCGCCGGCATGTTCGCCAACGACGCGCTCCCCGAGGAGAAGGCGCGGGAATTGATGAACGTGGAGGTGATGCTATGAACGGCGTTACCCGCGGGGACGAAGCGGCGGAGAAGGTGCGGCTGATCCGGGAGTCGCTCTGCCCGGACATGGCGGTGCGCCTGAAAGGGATCGACTGGTTCGCCTGGATCACGGCGGGAGGCTCCAACGAGGTGCTCCTCGCCGCGGAAACGGGGATCGCCGAGGTGCTGATCACCCCGGACGGGGCCTTCGTGGTGACCAACGAGATCGAGGCGCAGCGCCTGGCGGACGAACAGCTCCCCGAGGGGTTCCAGCTCCGGGTACTGCCGTGGGCCTACCCGTCGCAGATCGACGTCGTGTTGCGCGAACTGGCGCACGGCCTGCCGGTCTGCTCCGACCGTCCCAGCGAGGGGGAGCACGAGCTCCCGGCCCCCCTGCAGGCCGCCAGGCGGGTGCTCACCGAGGCCGAGCTGCAGCGCTACCGCTCCGTGGGGCTCCTCGCGGCGCAGGCGATGACCGAGGTGCTCACCCAGGCCCAGCCGCAGTGGAGCGAACGGCAGCTGGCCGGGGCGGGGGCCCGGGCCCTGCTGTCGCGCGGCCTTGCCCCGGCGCTCATCCTCGCCGCCGGGGAGCGGCGCTGCCAGCTGTACCGGCATCCCCTCCCCAGCGACGCCCCCCTCGGCAGCCATGCCATGCTGGTCTTCTGCGCCCGGGGCTTCGGCCTCTACGCCAACCTGACCCGCTTCGTCGCCTTCGGCCCGCTGGCGGACGAGGAGAAGGAACGGCACCGGCTGGTGCGCGAGATCGAGGCGCGGGTGCTGGCCCTCTCCCGCCCCGGTGAGCAGTTGAACGAGATCTACCGCGAACTCAGCTACGCCTACGCCGGCTTAGGCTTCGGCGAGGCGATCCGGGAACATCACCAGGGGGGAACCACCGGGTACCTGTCCCGCGAGGCCATCGCTGGGCCGGAAAGCCAGGAGGTGCTGCAGGCGGGTATGGCGGTGGCCTGGAACCCCAGCCTCCCGGGGGCCAAGATCGAAGACACCTTCCTCATCACCGAGACCGGCCTGGTCAACCTCACCCTCGACCCGGTCTGGCCCACGACGCCGGTGGCAGGCCTGGAGCGGCCGCTGGTCTGGCAGGGGTAGAGAAGGAGCACGATATGGACGAGACCAGCTTCGAGAACGCCTTTGGCTTTGCGGTGCAGGCAGCGGCGAGCGCGCCCGGTCGGGTAAACCTCCTTGGGGAGCACACCGACTACAACGACGGCTTCGTCCTTCCCATCGCCATTCCGCTGGAGACCCGGGTGGAGGTGGCCCACAGCCACGACGGCCTGAACCACTACTACGCCAGCGAACTGAAGGAGCGGGCCTGGTCGGAGGCGGGTGGCGCCGTTCCCAGCGGCTTCGCCGCATACCTGCACGGCTGCCTCGCCCTTTTGCGCGTCTCCGGCTACCACTGCGACCCGGTCTGCGCCCGGGTCTCCTCGCGCGTCCCCATGGGGAGCGGGCTCTCCAGCAGCGCCGCACTCGAGGTCGCCTTTTTGCGCGCCATGCGCACGCTGTTCGCCCTCGACCTGGACGACCTCTCCCTGGCCCTTATGGCGCAGCAGGCCGAGGTGCGCTACGCCGGGGTGAACTGCGGCATCATGGACCAGATGGCGTCGAGCCTCGCCGACACGACCCACATGCTCTTTCTGGACACCCGTTCCCTGGAGCGCAAGCTGGTCCCCCTGCCGCGCAACTCCGAGCTCCTGGTGCTGGACAGCGGCGTGCCGCGCCGGCTGGGCGAGAGCAGGTACAACCTGCGCCGCCAGGAGTGCGAGGAGGCGGCCCGGCTTTTGGGCCTCGCGTCGCTGCGGGACCTGGACGACCCGACCGAACTAAGCCGCCTGCCTCGGGACCTGGCGCGCCGCGCCCGGCACGTGGTCAAGGAGAACGAGCGGGTGCTGCAGGCCCTGGTGGCGCCGCACGCGTGCGGGTTCGGCGAACTGATGAACGAGTCGCACCGGAGTCTCAAGGAAGATTTCGAGGTCTCCACCCCCGAGCTGGACCTCCTGGTCTCGCTGCTACAGCGGCAGACCGAGGTCTTCGGCGCCCGCTTAACCGGCGCGGGCTTCGGCGGTGCCTGCGTGGCGCTGGTCCGGGCCGGCTCCGCCCGCGCCGTGGGCGAGCGGGTGCTCGCCCTGTACCGGGAACAGGGACAGCAGGGCACCCTGCTGGTCCCGCAGTAGGGGGGGGACGTGACCGGGGCGCAGGGGGGGCGGCTCTTTCCCGAGCTTTGGGGCGGGGTCGAGTGCACCCTGCACCGCGTCGGCGACCGCTTTCACAGCCAGATCGCGATGAGCGGCCACCTGGCGCGCCCCGGCGACCTGGAACTCTTCGCCACCCTGGGCATCACGGCGCTGCGCTACCCCGTCCTCTGGGAAATGGTGGCCCCCGACTCCCTGGACCGCCCCGACTGGAGCTTCAGCGACGAGCGGCTGCCGCTGCTGCGCCGGCTGGGCATCGAACCGATCGTAGGGTTCCTGCACCACGGCAGCGGCCCGCGCTACACCGACCTCACCGATCCCGGCTTCCCCGACCTCTTGGGCCACTACGCCGGCATGGTCGCCACCCGTTACCCCTGGCTCACCTCGTTCACCCCCGTCAACGAACCCCTCACCACCGCCCGTTTCAGCTGCCTCTACGGTCACTGGTATCCCCATGGCCGCGACGACGGCAGCTTCGTCAGGGCCGTCATCACCCAGTGTCGCGCCATCGTTGAGGCGATGCGGGCCATCAGGCAAGTGATCCCGGCCGCTCGGCTGGTGATGACCGAGGACATGGGAAGAACCTTCGCCACCAAGATTTTGACCTACCAGGCCGACTACGAGAACAGCCGCCGCTGGCTGAGCCTCGACCTCCTGGCCGGGCGGGTGGACCGGGACCACCCCCTGCACCTGTGGCTGTCCCAGTGCGGAGTCAGCGAGGAGGAATTCGACTACTTCCTGGGGTGTGAGATGACTCCGGACCTGATCGGGCTCAACTACTACCTCACCAGCGACCGGTACCTCGACCACCGCCTGGAGCGCTACCCGGAGACCAGTCACGGCGGCAACCACCGGCACCGCTACGCCGACGTGGAAGCAGTGCGCGCCTGTCCCGAGGGGATACTGGGCCACGAAGAGGTGCTGCGCTCGGCCTGGCTGCGCTACCGACGCGAGGTCGCCCTCACTGAGGTCCACGCTGGCGCCACCAGGGAGGATCAGCTGCGCTGGTTCCACGAGGCGTGGCAGGCCGCGCTGAAACTTTGCCGGGAAGGTGTCCCGGTGCGGGCGGTCACCTCCTGGGCCCTCTTGGGATCCTACGATTGGTGCGGGCTGCTCACCAGCATGGAGGGGCGCTACGAACCCGGCGTGTTCGACGTGAGCGGTGCCGCGCCCCGCCCCACGGCCCTCGCTACCGCGCTGAAGCAGGTGGCCCTCTTCGGCAGAGCCTTCCACCCCACCCTGGCGCGGCCGGGATGGTGGCGCCGCCCCGAGCGGCTCCTCCCCGGTTGCCGCCCGAAGCGCATTATCCCGGATCTGCCGCACCCGGCAACCGGAGGGGTGGTGGTGGTCGGCAAGACCGGGACGCTGGGCCACGCCTTCTCCCTGGTCTGCGCCAGCCGCTGCGTCCCCTGCCACCTGCTCTCGCGCGCCGAGCTCGACATCACCTCCCCGGAATCGGTCGCCGCGGCGCTGGACCTCTTCGCCCCCTGGGCCGTCATCAACGCGGCCGGTTTCGTCCGCGTCGACGAGGCGGAAGGGGACGCCGCCACCTGCTTCAGGCAGAACGCCCTTGGTCCCGGGATCCTCGCCGGGGAATGCGCCCGCAGGGGGATCGCCCTGGTCACCTTCTCCTCGGACATGGTCTTCGACGGCAGCAAGGGCGCTCCCTATCACGAAAGCGATCCCGTGGCACCTTTGAACGTCTACGGGCGGAGCAAGGCGGAGGCGGAGCGCCGGGTGCTCGCGCTGCATCCGGGGGCACTGCTGATCCGGACCAGCGCCTTCTTCGGCCCATGGGACCGGTACAACTTCGTGACCGAGACGCTGCGCCGGCTTGCCCAGGGTGAGACGGTGTGCGCCGCCTCGGACCTGGTGGTCTCCCCGACCTATGTCCCCGATTTGGTGCACGCCTGCCTGGATCTCCTGGTCGATGCGGCCCGCGGCATCTGGCACGTGACCAACGACGGGGCAGTGACGTGGGCCGATCTCGCGGCGCGCTGCGCAGAGCTGGGTGGTTTCGACCCCGCCGCCGTCATCCCCTGCCCCGCCGCCGCCCTCGGTTTTATCGCCCCGCGCCCCCCCTTCTCCGTCCTCGCCAGCGAGCGAGGCATCGCTCTCCCCCCCCTGGGCGACGCTCTGGCCCGCTATCTTGCCGACACCCATCCAACAGGCCTCCAGCAGCCGGGGAACAACTAAAGCGGACACGAAAAAGGCCCCAGAAACGGGGCCCTTCTTTTTCTTCTTCCCATGTCGTCCGCTACCGCTCTGGCGGCCGCGGTGCCGCCAAAAGCTCCTCCATGGCCCGCACCGTCCCCTCCCAGGATGTCCCGGCGACCACCGCCCGCATCGCCTGCACCATGTCCCGCTGCTTCGCCTCGGACAGCGCCAGGGCCCCTTCGCAGCCGGCGATGAAGCTCTCGATGCCGTCCCCGATGAAGACGATGTCCCCGTACGGCTCGGCCACGTCGGTGATGGGCGTGCTTACCACCGGCTTTTCCGCCGCCATGTATTCCAGGATCTTGGTGGGGCTGATGAAGCGGGTGGCATCGTTCAAGGCGAAGGGGATCAGGCAGACGTCCCATCCCGCCAGGAAACGGGGGAGCTGGGCGTACTCCTGCTGACCGTAGTAGCGGATGTTTTCGTGCTTGGGCAGGGACTCCGGGGCGATCTTCAGCACCGGCCCGACCATGACGATCTGCCATTCCGGGTGAGCGTAGGCCAGGGCGTCCAGCAGGGGGAGGTTGAGCCGCTCGTCCAGCACGCCGAAGTAGCCCAGGCGGGGCCGCGGCAGGGACCGCTGGGTTTCATGCTCGATGCAGGGGTCGCAGGCCAGGCCGAAGTGGGCCGCGTCGACGCTGCTCGGGAAGCAGTAAACCTGTGGGTGGTGGCGCTGCTTGGCGCGGTAGAGACTGGGGCCGCCGGTGAAGACGAGGTCGGCCCGCTGCAGCAGGGCGCGCTCCCGCTCCGCCAGCTCCTTGGGCGCATCCAGGAACCCGGAGAGCTCATCCATGCAGTCGTAGACCACCAGGCGGGGCTTGAGCGTGGCCGCAAGCGGCAGTGCCATGGGGGTGTAAAACCACGCAACATAGCGCTCCAGCCGCTGCTCGACCAGGAGCTGTTCGAGCAGCGGCACCAGGCAGGAGATCTGGTGGTCGTGGTAACCCGGCCGCTCCACGGGGGTGTGCGGACGGCAGACCAGCACCCCCGGGGCCGGGTTCGTGCACTCCAGGAAAGGATCCACCTCCCGGTCCAGCACCGGCTCCTCGAAGAAGACGACGCGGCGTCGTTCCGCCATGCGCGCCAGCAACTGCTGCGGACGCTGGTAGACGAAGCTCCAGCGCAGGTGGGAAAAAACGATGATGGCTTCGTGCATCCCCGCCTCCTGTCGACGGCCGCCGCATCAGGCTGCCGTGCGCTATGATACCGCTCTCGGCGTGTTCCGGGCTGAAAACAACAGTAGAGGATTTTAACATGAGCCGCCGTGAAGTGAAGCAGCGCTAGACAGGGAAGCTAGCATTCCATCTAAAAACCGTAATAGATGATCACATTAAAGTCTGAACGCTTCCTGCCGATGAAGATACTTGACCCGTGCTTTCCCCGTGCGCCTCACCGGCCGGGGACAGCCCCACCGAACCGGCCCGAAATGGGCGCGAAGGGAGCATCCATGAAACTGTTCGGCAACTCCAACAAGTCCGTCCTCGATGAACACGCCGTCGAAATCGCGAAAATGGCGCAGATGCTCGATAACGTGGACAACATCGTCATGCTCTGCGACACCAGCCACGACAACAAGATCATCTACATGAACAAGCAGGCCCGGGCCCTGATGCAGCAGTTCCGCAGCCAGTTGAACGCGGGATTGCGCGGCGCCGACGTCGCTAACGCCGAAGGGAACAGCATCCACCAGTTTCACAAGGACCCGGCCCGCATCCGCAGCATCTTCGGAGAACCGCGCGGCCGGATGCCGCATACCGCCGAGATCCCCATCGGCGAAGTCACCCTGCGCACCTCGACCTACCCCATCTGGGACAGCCGCGACCCCTCCAAGGTGCTCTGTTACATGGCCTGCTGGAACGACATCACCGCGGAGAAGGCCGTGGCGCAGCACCAGCGCGATGCCATCGAGCGCAAGGAATACCTGGAGACACGGGTGACGCAGATCGCCACCGCCATGGAGGAGATGAGCATGACGGTGAACGAGGTGGCGCGCAACACCGTCAACGCCGCCGACTCCGCCGCCGAGGTGGCCGGCAACGCCCGTGAGGGGCAGAACGTGGTGAGCCAGGCCGTGAGCGAGATGCGCAAGGTGGCGGAAATCGTCAGGGATTCCGCGGGGATCGTCGGGAACCTGGGAGAGAAGTCGGCGAAGATCGGAGAGTTCGTTTCCGTGATCAACGACATCGCCGACCAGACCAACCTGCTGGCGCTGAACGCCGCCATCGAGGCTGCCCGTGCCGGCGAGCAGGGACGCGGATTTGCGGTGGTGGCCGACGAGGTGCGCCGCCTGGCGGATCGCACCGTGGCCTCCACCAAAGAGATCCGGCTCATGGTCGAGGAAATCCAGAAGGAAACCGGCCTCGCCGTTGAATCGATCGAGCGTGGCAAGAGCGAGGCCGAGGTGAGTGAAGCGCTCTCGCACCAGGTAGACAGCTCGCTCGCCAACATCGTCAACTCAATCGAGCAGATCGAACACGTCATCGCCCAGATCGCCACCGCGTCGGAGGAGCAGGCCGCTACCTCGACCACCATAGCCAGCAACCTCGAGGAGATCGTGCGCGGCTAACGGGTCCACCCCCGCCTCTCACCTCCTTGAGACGGGGAGGGAAAGCCCCGCCGGACCC
This sequence comes from Geomonas anaerohicana, assembly GCF_016458305.1. Taxonomy (GTDB): domain Bacteria; phylum Desulfobacterota; class Desulfuromonadia; order Geobacterales; family Geobacteraceae; genus Geomonas; species Geomonas anaerohicana. Next base: position 82,421 of record NZ_JAEMHL010000013.1, read on the forward strand.
GGTATCCGGCGGGGCTGCTTTATTTTGTGGCCTTACCTTTCCTGGCGGTCTGCCAGCATGCTCACGAGCTTTGCCAACTCCCCTTCTTGCAGGACTACCGGGCGCATCTGGGTCTGCTCCCGGCTTTTCCTCGGATTTTCCAGCCACTTTTCCAGGGCCGCCTGGTTCCAGGCACTCCTATTGGGCGCCGTCCGGGGGTAGAACTCGGTCAACAACCCGGAAAGGTTGGGGCCGATGCTGCCGCGCCCCAGCCCGCCCCAGGTGCGGGTGAGCAGCCGGTGGCACGCGCCGCAGCGCCGCTCGAAGACGTTGTCCCTGCCGGCATCGCCATCCTGAAAATGGACCACCTGGGGCGACTCCCCCTGCCGGCGCCCCCCCTTCCCCGCAGCCTCCCGCGCCCCCACCAGCACCGCATTCACCAGCTCCGCCTTCTGCCGTTCGGTGAAGTGAAACTGGGGCATCAACAGCGCCGGGTTGCCGACGGCATCAGAGATCACCTGCGCCGTGGTCCCTGCCGGTAAATGATCCAGGTCCGCCGCCAGCCGGTTCCCCTTCCCTGCCGAGGTGTGGCAGCGCCGACAGGCGTAGTTTTCCATCAGGTCGCGCCCCCGCTGCGTGACGACAGAACCCGGCACGGCAAACCAGGCGAAGCGTCCCGGCACCAGGTCGTGGTGAGCGATACTCAGCCGTTCCGAGCGGGGATCGCCGGCATGACAGGTCACGCAACTGCCCAGGGCACGGAAGTGCGCGGAGTGACACTTGAGGCAGGAGGGTGCTCCGGCCTGCGCAGCCACCGGAGCGGCAAGCAAGGCGAGCGCGGCTAAAAGGGGGAAACGAACTGCCAATTGGCACCTCTGCAGAACATGGCCACGAGGGTGAGCGCCAGCACCGCAACGCAGATGGCGAGCGCCACGCAGTTCACGACACGGCTTTCGCGGGGGAACCAGCAGGCCCCCTGCGGCGGGGCGGAACGGGAGAGCCAGGGGAGCGCGATGAAAGCGGCCGTCAGTGCCAGCACCAGGTAGATCAGGTACTTCGAGTAGCTGACCAGTTCCTGGATCCAGAGCAGGAACCAGGCGGACTTGACGGGGTTGGGAACGCGGGCGAGGTTGGCCTGTTCCTGCAGGGGGGCCGGGATCAGCGCCGTCAGGGCCATGAGGGTCAGCACCGTGAGCGTCAGCGCGATCTTGATGAGCCGGAAGAAGTACGGCGAACTCTTTAGGTAGCCTCGTTTCATAGGTAGGGGAGCACCCCCTTGTCCTTCCTGATCCGGTAGAAGTGGAGCCCGCTGAGAAAGAACAGCGCCCCCGGGATCATCAGTATGTGCAGCACGTAGAAGCGCAGCAGCGAGGCGGGCTCGCCCACCCCGTCCGGCACCAGCGCCGCGCGCAGCGCCCCGCCGACCGGCATGGTGTGCAGCAGTTCCATGCCGGTCTGGGTGGCCCAGAGGGCGAGTTGGTCCATGGGGAGGAGGTAGCCGGTGTACCCCTCGAAGATGGCCAGCAGGAGCAGGGCGCAGCCGACCAGCCAGTTCAGTTCCCGCGGTTTTTGATAGGCGCCGGTCAGGATAACCCGCAGGGTGTGCAGGACGATCAGCACCAGGAAGAAATGGCTCGCCAGCCGGTGCAGGCTTCTCAGGTAGCGTCCGCCCCAGACCGAGGACTCCAGAAGCAGGATAGAGGGGTAGGCGGCGGCCGGGGTGGGCTGGTAGTAGAAAAGGAGCAGCAACCCGGAGGCGGCCAGCAGCATGAGGCAACTGAAGGCCAGCCCTCCCAGGCAGAGAGTATAGGAGAGGGTCAGGTTCCTTTGCAGTACCGCCCGTGGGAAAAGATGTTTGAGGAAGTCTTCGATCAAATCAGTTGCTCCCGCTGTTTCGCCTGCACCTGGTAAGTGTCACCGACCACCTGCACCTGGTACCGCTCCAAGGCCCGGTCGGCGGGGCCCTTCAGCACCTTCCCCTCGCGGTCGAACTCGGAGCCGTGACAGGGGCAGACCAGACCGGCGGGGGTGACGTTGACCGTGCAGCCCAGGTGGGTGCAGACCAGGTTCAGCGCGTAGACCTGCCCGCCCCGGTCCAGGACAGCAATGCGCGCCTCACGGTACACCAGCGCTCCGTCACGCGGGAGATCACCCTTGGCAACGGTGAGAAGCGTCTTCTTGCGCTTGCCGCGCGGGGTCAGGAATTTCCCCAGGAACCACCCACCCGCTGCCAGGGCGATCAGGGTGCCGAGGAAGGTTCGACGTGTTTGACCAAGCTCTGCCATTTTTCCAGGTAGGCCCTCCGATAGGCCGTGCTCTTGCGAGCAAGTTCCAGGTAACGCCGCTGTGGATAGAACGAGCCGTTGGTTACCTGCTGACCGGTCGCATCCCAGAACGAGGGGAGCGTCATCCCCTCGGCCTGCAGCTGGTAGATGCGGTCCTCCTTGGGTTCCCGCAGGAAGCGACGCGGGTTATCGTGGCACCCCTCGCACATGACGGTGCCGCGACGCACCGTGTGGGGGAAGAACGCTTTCCACCGGGCCGCCAGTAGCCGGTTCTCATCCCAGACAGCCCGGTCGTTCCTCACATCGGTGAAATAGGCGATGAACTCGGGTCTGATCGGGCTTACCTTGCCCCGCCCGTTCAAACCCAGTGGTGGCGCGTCCTGGCGCCGCAGATACGCACTTTTCAGGTATTCCTCGGCGCCCTGGTCCCGGCGCAGCCCGTAGAGTTCCTGCGACGGACTGTTGCTGAAGCGCAGGAAAAAGGTGCCGTACTCCTGCGCGGCCCAGGCCGAGTGACAGGCCCAGCACTCCATCTTCTCCAGGTGCGCCGCGATCCGGTGTTCCGGCACGCTTTGCTTTGGCTCGTGGCAATCCCGACACCCCTTGGCTGCCTTGCGCCCGGCGGCGAGGCTCTGCATGGAGTGACAGGCACCGCAGGAAAGCCCGGCCTCCGCGTGCAGGTCCGGTGTCATTTTCAGGTACGCCTCGCCGTAGGCCACCTCGCCGCGCTGGTAGCGCATGCTGTCCTCACGCGGCGCCATGCCGTAGTAGTCCGTCCCGACGAAGTAGCCTTTATGGCAGGTGAAGCAGTCGCGGTCGCGGGGCTTGCCGATGTCGTGCCCTTTGCCGGCGTGGCAGTCGGTGCACCCCTTGAGGTGGCAGGCGTTACAGTTCCTGGCGAAAAAGCGTGGTTCGGCTTTCCCGTAGCTGGCCGCGACGAAATCGAGTTCTCCCCGGCGGCTCCCCATGGGCTGGTCGAAGAGCGCCGCGTACCCCTTGTGGCAGCCGACACATCCGGCGGCGCGGCTCTCCCTCGAGGCGGGATTGGCCAGGGTCCTGGTCTCGTCCAAGTGGCAGGAGAGGCAAGGAAGCCCGCGGTGCACCCCTTTGACCACCTTCTTGTGGCAGACGGTGCAGTTCTCCTTGCCGAAAGCGACCGTCGCGCTAAGGAGCAGACACAAGGCGACGATGTAGCGCATCATTGAGCGCACCATGGTCCAGCTCCTTTCGATAGATGGGGTCAGCGGCCTTGTCGTGGCAGACCAGGCAGAGATTCACCGCCAGGGCGCGCCGTACCTCGGCGCCGTTCAGGGGACGGGAGTGTTCCCGGGTGATGGCCGAGTAGGCCCGCACCTTCCCCTCCTGGAGGGTCAAAAAGCCGTCCAGAGGCTTGTCCGCCGACTGCTCGCAGATCATGGTACCCTCGATGTTCCTCCCGGAAACCACATGCTGCCCGAAACCGAGGAACGCGGGGTTGCCGTGGCACTCGCCGCAGCCGATGGCCTTCTTCCCGGTGTTGTGCGAGTAAAAGGGGGCGAAGCGAAGCTGCTGTTGCCCCTTGAAGCGCGCCACGTACTCGTTTTTGGAGAGGCTTCCGTCCGGCTCCACCACGCTCACGAAGGTCTGGCACCCGGGCGTGACGGTGGAGATCCTGCCGCGCTGGTTCAGGGCCAGCGGGAAGGGGTAGAGCATCCGGTAATCTTCCTTCTCGCTGAAGCGGCCGGGCGTCGGCACCCCCTTGACGTAATCCATGGCGGACCTCGTCTTGTCGTAGCTGGTGTGGCAGCCGTAGCACTGGACCACGGTACGGCTGTGGCAGGAGTAGCATTCCATCCGGCCGTGGCCGACCACGGTATGTTCCGAAGTGCCCGTGATGACAAGGCTTTTGAACAGCCTGCCGCTGCGCTTCCCCAGCACCCAGACCGCGCCGTCCCTGTAGAAGACGTTGGAGTACGGGCGCCCCTTGGCGGTGAGGATCATCTTCATCCCCTGCCGCATCTGCATCCGGTATCCCTGGGACTCCCGCAGCACCTCGTCGTTTTCGCTGGCGATCTCGCGGTAGCGCGGGGGCTTCAGGCCGCCGTGGCAGTCCTCGCAGGAGATCTCGGTCTGCAGGTACATGTTCCGGTAGGCGTAGCCGTCCCCCATCAGGTCGCGCGATGTGTGGCAGTCGATGCAATCCATGCCGGCGGCGAAGTGGATGTCCGGTGCGATGTGGGTGAGGTTCCTGTTGCCGCTGGCCAGCACCGGCCCCGGGAGACCGAAGCGGGTCGGCACCAGGGAATTGCTGCCGTCGTTAAGCCCTTGGTAGGAATAGGCGATGCGCCCGCTGCGGTTGTGGCAACGGGAGCAGACCTCGTTGCCCGGCAGCCGCTCCATGGCGTGGCTTGCCGCGTAGGGTCCCCTCCCCCGCACGGTGGCGTCGCCACCCCGGTACAGGGCGCGGTCGTTGTAGGGGAAGTGGCAGGCGGCGCACCCCGAGGCATGGCTCGCCCCGTAGACGTCCCCGCTCTCCCGGGCCACGTGGCACTGGGAGCAGAACTTGCGGTAGAGCTCACCGGAGACGTGGTCGAGCTCCGCCACCGGCTGGAGCCGCAGCGGCTTGCCGGCGGGATCGTAGACCTCGCCGGCGCGGCTGGCGTAGTCGCCGTCTTCCGGCCCTTCCCAGGTGAGCCGGATGTTGCGGATCATCCCGGTCGTGGTGTACATCAGGTTCGACTTGATCCGGTCCAACTGATAAAGGTGGCAGGCGCCGCAGCTCTTGTCCCAGTGCTCCGGGGCGGAGGGATTGCCCTTGCCCAGCATGCCGCGGTGGGCGATGTCCTTTCGGGTTGCCCTGGCATCACCGCCGTGGCAGGCGACGCAGTCGTGGTGCGTCGCCGAGGCATGCTCGATGCCGGCATGGCAGGTGAGGCAGTTGTTGGCCGGCGTACCCTTTCCGATGCACCCGGCAGCGAAAAGGGCAGCCAGCAGAGCGGCTTTGCGGGCACCCCGGGACCAGCCTGATGGCGCCACGGTCCCCGCCCCCGGAGGGGGAGGGCCAGGGAGGGGAAAATCCATCTTGCCCGCATCCCGCGTCCCCCCTCCCGACCTCCCCCCTCCGGGGGGAGGAGCTGGGGATGTTTCTCGGTCTGTAACCTTCATATCGCCCGCTGTCTCTGCACTGAACTCCCGCGCATTATAGTCAAATTAAAGCCATTCTCCAAAACCTTTCATGAGCGGTAGACAAAAAAAGGCCGGCATCGCGGTGGATGCCGGCCATAACAAACCAGGAACCTTTCTCTTTTTTGCTATTTACCACTCTGGCTGATACTCACCCTCTTGGCGAACTCCTTCCAGACAAAGGGATCGCTGTTGGGGGTGCCGAAGGGAAGATAGGTGAGCTTCACTTCCACGTCCAGGTCGTAGGCGGCCGGCTTCTCCACCGTTTTGCCGTTCACCTCGACCTCTTCCAGCGGATAGAAGATTTCGAAGCGCTCCTTCACAACTTTGCCCGGCGGCAGCCCGGTGTCCTCGATCAGGCCGCTCTTCTCGTAGGGGCCGCGCCCCATCCGGTCGCCACGGGCCAACTGTTGCGGGACCGGCATGTAGATCTTCTCCTGGTTGAACACTTCCTTGCCGTCCTTGGTCTTACCGATTACCGACAGAACCAGTCGGTTGGGGGTCGGTCAGCCGTCGGGGATGGAGTGTCCCGCCTTGTTGAGCATCTCGACCTTGACCACGGCCCTGGGCCTGATCTTGGCGCCGTCGCGCCAGTAGTACCCGAAGGCCTCGGCCTTGAACTCGACCGCCTTGTCGCTCATAGCCGCATCCCGGTAGGACTGGATGTTGTGCCCGAGCTTCGAGTTTTTCATGTGGCAGTCCTGGCAGTTCTCCTGCCCCACCTCGGCCTTGTAGGCCCAGAGGTAACTGCCGTACGAGGTGCAGCACTGGGTCGGCTCGTCCAGCTCCAGGTTGGGGCCCAGGCCGTGGCACTGGCCGCACTGTATGGCCTGGTCCATGATCGGGCTCTTGGCCATCTTGGGGAACTTGTCGGAGGGATGATCGCCGTCCTTGGAGCCGTACACCACCCCGGCCTTGGGATAGCCGTCCTGCCACTTGTGGGTTATGGCGTTCCGGTTGTGGCAGACCAGGCAATTGATGGAGACGCTCTTCAACTTCTCCTCGAACTTCTTGGCCACCTCCTTGTCCTTCTTGGCCCGCGCCTCCTTCCAGCCGTAGAGGGTGGTGACCAGTTCCTGGGCCACCGAGTCCTCGGCGTCGGCCAACTGCGGCAGGTGGCACTTGGCGCATCCCATCAGGTGCTCCACCTTGACGTCCTTCGGGCTCTTCACCCCTGAGTAGGGCTCTTCCATAAGGCCGTTCTCGATGGTGGTCATGATGGTCATCGCCGTGCGCGCCGTGCCGAAGAGCGAGCGCGAGTGGATCGATTTGGAGGCCTGGTCATGCTGCTCCTGGTGGCATTCCACGCAGGAGCTCGAGTCGTACATCTTGGCCAGTTCGGCGAGGGTCTTCGCCTTCCCCGATTTGGCGGCTATGGTTTCCTGCCAGCCGATGCCGGCCTTGCCGGCAAAAGAGGGCGCCGCCAGCGCCCCTAAAAGCAGGGCGGCGGCAAGGCCTCCCTGAAAGATCATTCTGTTCATGGCTGCTCCCGTTCAACCGATGATGTGCGAGTGCGGGCGCCCCGCTTGCGCGGGGCGCCCTTTTCCTCAGCAACCCTAGCAACCCTGAAGCTCATCCCCTTCGCACTCCGTGAGCGACACCGGGGAGTCGACCTTCATCTTCTCAGCCTTGGCCTTGCCGAACTTGAGCGTCACCTCGTTGCCCTGCACGGCAAGCACCTTGGGCGAGCCGCCGGCAGCCGAGACGGTGGCCCCTTTCTTCACGAAGGCCGGGGGAGCAGCCTCCAGGGTCACCGTGACCTGCTCGCCATCCACTTTGGTTACCTTCCCTTTGGCCGGTCCTGCCGCAAAGGCCGTGGCCGCCAGGCTCAGCATGGCCAGGGTTGTCGCCGCTATCCTCATCGCTTTAGCAAACATCGCTTTTCCTCCTCTTGCCCGAGGGGGACTGGCACCTGGCGGAGCCAGTCCCCTGCGGGCTGTCTGTGGTTAGAAGATCACCTGGAGCTGGGTCACGTAGGTCATGAAGTCCTCGGTCCCGTCGGCCGTGGTGCCGCTGCCGTTACGGAAGCCGGTGGAGTTGGCCTCGAAGGTGAGCTTCAGGTTCTGGTCGCGCAGGTAGTAGTTCACGCCGCCGCCGGTCCAGAAAACGCGCTGATTGTAGATGCCGTTCAGGTTGGCGAATTTCCAGTCCTCGTGACGCACGAAGAGCTGCAGCGGGATGTTGGGAAGCATGTAGCCGGCCTTGACGTAGTAGCCGTTCTTCTCCCCGTTGATGCCGACCACGTTCGGGTCGGGGTTGTCGCCAAGATAGGCCTTGTCGAGGTCGATCTTTTCGTAGGCGCCGGACACGGTGAAGGTGCCTACGGCCTCGACGGGATACTCGACGAAACCGTCGAAGGTCCAGGCCTTGTAGTCCTTCTTCCCGGTTCTCAGAACCGTGTCGCCGTAGGCGACGTCCGGCTCGAACTGGTACGCCGCGCCGAAGGTGGCGACCTTCTTCTTGCCCAGGTAGGTCCCCTTGTAGCCGTAATCGTTTTCCGGGTCGAGCAGCGTCACGTGGGCGCGCGCCGAGTAGCGGAAGTTCGAGGCGGGGGCGGTGTCGCCGGAAACTGCCTTGCGTCCTTCCATGGCGTCGAGGCGGTACTGGAACATGTCCTTGAAGAGGTTGCCCCATACCGCCACGCCGGTGTCGCGCGTGGTCACGTAGGGTGCGCGGATGAAGAGCGAGCGGTCCAGGGTCAGCGGGGCCTCGCACGCCTCCAGGTTCTCACGCGAGAGGTTGTACTTGAACTTGCCGACGTTGACGCGGAACGCGTTGTCGATCTTGAAGCGGACCACCGCATCCAGGAGCTGGAAGTTCGAGCCCTGGTTCTGTGACGCCACGTCGAGCGGGGTCAGGTTCTGGTCGTCGGTGTACTCGGTCTGCACGTAGATGGACATCATGTCGCCGTACTTGCCCATGAGGGCCAGGCGGTTGCGGCGGAAGTTGAAGTTGGCCGTGGTGTCCTCGTTGTTGTCGCCCGAACCGATGTCGCGGAAGGTCATCTGGAACTGGCCCTTGTAGTCCAGCTGCAGCGCCCCCTCGTCATTGGGGCCGAAGGTCATTTTGGGTCCTGCAAATGCGGTTGTGCTGGCCAGAGCTACCCCGAGCAGGGCAGCACAGACGGTCTTGTTGATATTGATCATGGTCGTCTACTCCCTATGTGGTCGATTGATGATCCGAAAGCTGCCTGTGACCTTAGCAGCCGCCTCCGCCGCCGGAGGTGCCACTGCCGCTGCTGGTAGTGACCGGGCTATGGTAGGCCGCATCCGTATCTTCGATCTGGTTGCCGGTCGCATAGGTCGGCTCGGGGCTCAAAAGACGCGTGTTGTAGGTGACTATGGCGCGCCCGGCGTCGATGTTGTAGGTGCGCGAATCGGTCAGGGCGGTGGTATCCCAGATGGAGCCTACCGCGAGCTTGCCGCCTGCGTTGGCGAGGGTGGTGCCGACCTTGTCGGAGCTGGCCATGAGTCCCCACTGCCCCCAGGAGCCGTCGTACCAGATTGCCTTCATGGTTCCGGCGTTGGTCTCGTTGTAGTAGGCATAGCCGTCGATGGCGAAGAAGAGAACGGAGGCGATGTTGCCGGCGCGGCAGATGGTATAGACCGAGGTGCGACCGGCCGGAATGGCCAGCGCCGTCTTCACGTCGTCGATCGATTTGAACTTGCCGGCGGTGTGCAGGAGGGTGTGTGCCTTGTTGCGGCCACCGTGCACGGCACCCTCGAAGACCACGTACTTGGTCGGGGTCGAGGTGTCGATGAGGTCGGAGGTGGGGCCGGCGGGCACGTCGGTGCTCCTGCCGTCGATGAAATCGTTGCCGGCGGTGCCCGCGGTGACCGCGGCGATCATGTCGGAGAGGGAAGCCCTCAGGTCAGGCCTGACACGATTGATGCCGTTGGGGGTTGCCACGTAGCTCGACCTGGCGACGGTGGGCTTGTCGAAGACCAGCGGCAGGCCGGCCGCCTTCCAGGCCTTGTTGCCGCCGTTGAGCACCTTGAGCCTTTCCTTGGGGAAGCCCCAGTAACGGAACACGGTGTAGCCGCGGGTCAGGTTCCAGGGGGAGCCGCTCTCGGCCTCGGAGGTGGTAAAGACGATGGTGGTGTTGGCGTCGATGCCGGTACGCTGGATCAAGGTGTCCATGGTGGTCCCGTCGGGAACCATGGAACCGGTGTACATCGGCCCTTCGACGCGGGTTTGCGCGAGCTCGGTGGTGAGGCCGACGCTCTGGGAGCCGGCGATGTGCCCGAGATCGTAGTTGGTTGCCGTGCCGTCGACTTGGAGGATCACCACCCGGTCATAGCCACCGGCCTTGTTTACCTTGCCCTCCGTGATCCACTGGTTCAGGTCCGCGGGTTCGATCAGTGCGGTTGCAGTTTTGGTCGTGGTAATGCCCTTGGCGGGGCTGTCGTAGCTCGTATTACCGCACCCCCAGATGCTGAGAGCCGCTACGGCCACCAGACCGAGCAGCGAGAACAGCAGTAATCTGCTCTTTTGCATCATCTTCTCCGACATACAACCTCCTTTGGATTGGGTGAAATATGGCTTCCAACAGATCTTAGAGTTCCGGTCCTCCTTTCTCCTTTATTAGCACAGTCAAAGACTACACCTGCAAAAGTTAAAATAATTTCGTTTTCTGTCAAGAATATAGCTAAGACAAGTTAACGTGCTGAGAAATCGACAAAAGTAATGTCAAAGGTCGCCATGTCAAAATAACTGATCCAACAGCTCTGGTGCAAAGTACTGACTTATTACTGCTTTTGGCGAGAACTTCGCAAGAAGGACGGCTCACAAAGGTACTGTCGCTTCTTCGCAGAATAGGGCGAACTACTCAAGTGAAAGTTTTTCATGCCGTCATGCGTAACACGCATAGTAATTAAATAAATCTTACATTACTTTCTGAGTCGGCAGCTTTTGGCCACATTCAGTGTTGCAATTCATATAAGAATTTTGCAATATGCACAAACGACATATTCTCACACAACCTATGCGAGTTTCGCATGGCCGGCAGCGTCGAGACCAGATAGATGGATTTCACCAACCTAAAAACCCTCGTAGTTTCGATCGAATGCGGCAGCTTCTCCAAGGCGGCCGAAATCCTCTGCGTGACGCAGTCTGCCGTTTCGCGCCGGATAAAGATCCTCGAGGACCACTACGGGCAGCTCCTTTTGGACCGCTCGGGGATTACGCTCAAGCCGACGGCGGCCGGGCAGCTCCTGATAGAGAAGGCGCGGCAGGTGCTGCAGATGGAGCAGGAGTTTCTCCACGACCTTCAACTATTGGCGCGCAGACGCAAGATCTCCTTCTGCTGCACCGCTCCCTTCGGCATCTCCTTCCTCCCCGATATCTTCACGCGTTTCATGTCGCGCAACTCCCAGAACAGCGACCTGAGCTTCGTCTTCGACATGCCTGAAGGGGCCCTGAAGGGGCTCAAGGAAAAGCTGTACGACCTGGTCCTGATCGAGTTCTGCGAGGACCTGAACCTCGACGAGTTCGCGGTGTACCCCCTGCCTGACGACGAGATGGTCTTCGTGAGCAGGCCCGGCTTCATCGACAGCAGGATGGTCGGCGTCGAGACCATGCTCGACCAGCGCCTGTACTGCAAGAAATCCGGCTGCTGTGCGCGGCGCTTTTTGGAAAAGAGCATGCTTGCCATCGGCCGCGACGCCGCCGAGTTCCGCAACACCGTCTACTTCGACGACATCCCCTTCATCATCAAGGCAGTCAAGGCCGGAGAAGGGGTCACCTTCATCTCCCGCAGCGTGGTGGCTTCCTCCCTGGCCGAAGGTTCGCTGGTCAGCCACCACGTCGAGGGGTTCGCCCCGTCCCGGCCGCGGCGCCTGGTCCTGGAGAAGAACCGCAGCCTCGACCCGACCCTGTTCGACCTCATCGAGGGGATCTTCCACAGGTTCTCGCTCGCCCCGCCATCCGAACTGATACCGCGCTGACCTCGCGCCGGCTGCCTCACCCCCTCCGCCCTGTTCACCCCCTACTCCGCACCGCCATGCCCGCTCCTTTCTTCCCTTCACAAAAATTAGTGGTAGCATATTAAACTTCATTATCTCCACCCTCTCTGCGTCCCCATTATTGCGGGGAAGCCCACTGGGCGGGTGCAGCCATCTCTGGACAAGGGGGACTGTTCACATGAGTGGAACCAGGAAAACCATGGACGGCAATACCGCGGCGGCTCATGTCGCCTACGCGCTCAGCGAGACCGCGGCCATCTACCCGATTACCCCATCCTCGACTATGGGGGAAGTAGCCGACGAGTGGGCGGCGGAGGGACGCAAGAACGTCTTCGGCCAGGTACTGAACATCAAGGAGCTGCAATCCGAGGCCGGGGCCGCCGGTGCGGTGCACGGTTCCCTGGTGGCGGGGGCGCTCACCACCACCTTCACCGCATCGCAGGGGCTGTTGCTCATGCTCCCCAACATGTACAAGATCGCCGGCGAGCAGCTCCCCGGCGTGTTCCACGTCTCGGCCCGCGCCATCGCCACCCACGCTCTCTCCATCTTCGGCGACCACCAGGACGTCATGGCGGCACGCCCCACCGGCTTCGCCATGCTCTGCGCGTCCTCGGTCCAGGAGGTGATGGACCTCGCCCTGGTGGCCCACCTGGCCGCCCTGGAGGCCAGCATCCCCTTCCTGCACTTCTTCGACGGCTTCCGGACCTCGCACGAAGTGCAGAAGATCGAGGTGATCGACTACGAGGAGATGGCCCGGCTGGTGAACCACGAAAAGCTGGCCGCCTTCCGCAGAAAGGCCATGAACCCGGAGCACCCCGAACTGCGCGGCACCGCCCAGAATCCCGACATCTACTTCCAGGGGCGCGAGCGCGCCAATCCGTTCTACCAGGCGCTGCCGCAGGTGGTGACCGAGACCATGGAGCGGGTGGGACAGCTGACCGGGCGGCATTACCGCCTCTTCGACTACATCGGACACGCCGAGGCGGATCGGGTCATCATCACCATGGGCTCGTCCTGCGAGACCTGCGAAGAGGTGGTGCAGTACCTGAACGGGCAGGGCGAGAAGGTGGGGCTGGTCAAGGTGCGCCTGTACCGCCCCTTCGACGCCGACGCCCTGCTGTCCGTCATCCCCCCCACCGCGGCGAAGATCACGGTGCTCGACCGTACCAAGGAGCCGGGGTCGCTGGGCGAACCGCTCTACCAGGACGTCTGCACGGCACTTCTGGAGCGGGGCGGCGAGATGCCGGAACTCTACGCCGGGCGCTACGGCCTGGGCTCCAAGGAATTCCGACCCGTACACGTGAAGAGCATCTTCGACAACATGGCGGGCCGCCCCGGCAAGCGCCACTTCACGGTCGGCATCACCGACGACGTGAGCGACACGTCGCTCCCGGTCGAGGGGACCCTCTCCACTACGCCCGAGGGGACCATCCAGTGCCGCTTCTGGGGCATGGGCGCCGACGGCACGGTCGGGGCCAACAAGGCCGCCATCAAGATCATCGGCGACAACACCGACCTCTACGCGCAGGCCTACTTCTCCTACGATTCCAAGAAGTCCGGCGGCATCACCGTGTCGCACCTGCGCTTCGGCGAGAGCCCCATCCAGTCCACCTACCTGGTCGACGCCGCCGATTTCATCTCCTGCCAAAAGGCGCCCTACGTGCAGATCTACGACCTGCTGGAAGGGATAAAGGACGGCGGCACCTTCCTGCTCAACTCCCCCTGGAACACGGTGGACGCCATGGAGGCGAACCTGCCGGCCGCCATGCGCCGCGCCATCGCCCAGAAGAAGGTGCGCCTCTACAACGTGGACGCCATCAGCATCGCCCAGTCCGCAGGGCTCGGCGGGCGCATCAACATGATCATGCAGACCGCCTTCTTCAAGCTCTCCGGCGTGCTCCCCTTCGAGCGGGCCGTGGAGCTCTTGAAGGACTCGATCCGCAAGGAGTACGGCCGGAAAGGTGACCAGGTGGTCGAGATGAACCTGGCCGCGGTCGATCTCGCCGTGCAGAGCCTGGTCGAGATCTCCTATCCCGACTCCTGGCGCGACGCCGACGACGAGCGCGGCACCGACTTCCGCCTCAAGCAGCCGATGCCCGACTACATGCGCGACATGGTCTTCCCGATCCTGCGCCAGAAGGGCGACGACCTGCCGGTCTCCTCCTTCACCCCGGACGGGGTCTTCCCCTTCTCCACCGCGCGCTACGAAAAAAGGGGCGTCGCCATCAACGTCCCCGAGTGGATCAAGGAAAACTGCATCCAGTGCAACCAGTGCGCCTACATCTGCCCGCACGCCACCATCCGCCCCTTCGTTGCCACCGACAGCGAACTGGCCAACGCACCAGAGACTTATCAGACTATCCCGGTCAACGCCAAGGAACTCAAGGGGATGGGCTTCCGAATCCAGGTCTACACCCTGGACTGCATGGGGTGCGGCAACTGCGCCGACATCTGCCCCGCCAAGGTCCCGGCGCTGGTGATGAAGCCGATCGACACCCAGTCCGCGGTGCAGGAGGAGAACCGCAAGTTCGCCGAGACCCTCGCGCCGAAAGGGCACCTGGTGAAACGGACCACGGTGATCGGCAGCCAGTTCCAGCAGCCGCTCCTCGAGTTCTCAGGCGCCTGCTCCGGCTGCGGCGAGACCCCGTACGCCAGGATCGTCACCCAGCTCTTCGGCGAACGCATGATGATCGCCAACGCCACCGGCTGCAGCTCCATCTGGGGCGCCTCCGCGCCGGTCTCCCCCTACTGCGCCAATGCCGAGGGCCACGGCCCGGCCTGGAACAACTCGCTCTTCGAGGACGCCGCCGAGTTCGGCTTCGGCTACCACATGGCGGTGTCGCAGCGCAGGCACCTGCTGGCGGACCAGGTGCGCCGCGCGGTGCACAGCCTGCCGGAAGGAGATCTCAGGGGTGAACTGGAAGGGTGGCTGGCCGGGATGATGGACCCGGAACTGTCCCGGCGCCACGGCGACCGGTTGAAGGAGCTGCTCGGGAAGGCGGGTGACAACGAGCTGCTGCAGCAGATCGCGGCATCGGCCGACCTGTTCACCAAAAAATCCATCTGGATCTACGGCGGCGACGGCTGGGCCTACGACATCGGCTTCGGCGGCCTGGACCACGTCATCTCCACCGGCGAGGACGTGAATCTCCTGGTTATGGACACCGAGCTCTACTCCAACACCGGCGGCCAGTGTTCCAAGGCCACCCAATTGGGGGCCATCGCCCGTTTCGCCGCCTCCGGCAAGCGGACCTCCAAGAAGGACCTGGGACGCATGGCCATGACCTACGGCTACGTCTACGTCGCCTCCATCGCCATCGGCGCCGACAAGAACCAGACCCTCAAGGCGATCACCGAGGCGGAGGCCTATCCCGGTCCGTCGCTCATCATCGCCTATTCAACCTGCATCAACCAGGGGCTAAGGAAAGGGATGGGGAAATCGATCGAGGAAAGTCAGTTGGCGGTCAAGTGTGGCTATTGGCCGTTGTACCGGTACAACCCGCTCCTGAAGCGGGACGGGAAGAACCCGTTCATCCTGGAGTCAAAAAAGCCCGACGGCAGCATGGCCGAGTTCCTCTCGGGCGAGGTGCGCTTTCAATCGCTGGAAAAGCAGAATCCCGAGGTGGCGCGGCAACTGCGCGAGCAGATGGAGCAGGAGGCGGTGGAGCGGTTCCGCATGTTCCGCGACATGGCGGACTGGCAACCGACCAAGGGGGACGTACCTAAGGAGGGGGGGAGAAAGCACGACCGTGTCCCCGCCGCCGCGGGAGCGACCGAGGAACCGGCGCCGGTCTGCGTCAGCGCGACCAGCGACCCGCGCTACAGCCGCCCCAGCGAGCCCGAGGAGGAATGTGACGACGGCCGCGCGGGGATCGACAAGAACATCAAGGACCCCGATAAGTGACAAGCTTCCGCTGGTAAAAGTCCCCCTTTGCGAAGGGGGATTTAGGGAGATTTGCTTTTGGTTGATCCCGTTCCCAAGGTCCACCTTGGGAACGCAAAGCCTCTTCGAAGCGCCAACTTCCCTCGGATGCAAAGCTGGAGCTTTGCGCCATATGGGGTTCCCAAGCTGGAGCTTGGGAACCAGGGAAAATCCCCCCTAAGGGGACAGGCACCTGGCGGAGCCTGTCCCCTCCTTCTCAAGGGTGCTCGCGGCGAAAAGTACCGCCGCTGCAAGACCGATCCAGCCGGCGGCGTAAAAGACTGAGGTAAGCCCGAACCGGCTCTGCAGCCATCCCCCGAAGAGCGGCCCCACCAGGAAACCGAGGTTCAGCGCCGCATTGAAAATACCGACGGCAAGCCCCGTCCCGTGACGCTCCCCCTGCTCGAGAAGAAGCGCGGTGCTGGCCGGCTGCGAAAGCACGCTGCAGAGCCCTATCCCCCCACCCAGCACGAGCACCTGGTGGAACCCCTGTGCCGCGGGAATCAGGAAATAGAGCAACGACACCGAGATCCCACCCAGCAGCACCAGGGATTTTCGCGAACGGCAATCGGACAGCCTGCCGACCGGACGCAACAGCGTCGTGATGACCAGGGTGCTGGAGGCGAGCACCAGGCCGGTCTGGGTGCCGGTAAGCCCCAGCCGCGCGTTCAAGAGGATGGGGAAGAATCCCGCCAGAAGGGAAATACCGCACCCCCTTCCGAAAATGAAGACGAGAAGCCCTCCCATGGCGCCGTGGCGCGCCACCTCGAGAGCGGCGGGAAGCGTCAGTGAGACCTTGTCTTTTCCGGACGGTGCCCCGCCGCAAAGGGCGGAGGGGATGCACCGCAGCGCTACAGCGAGCGCCAGCAGGCACAAAAGGGTAAGGCTCGCGAAGATGCCGTAGAACCCCCACAGGTCATGCAGCACTCCCCCCAGGACCGGCCCAATCCCGATGGCAAGGTAGAAGGAAATGTCGAAGGTCCCAGCCGCGCGCCCCTCTCCGTCCGTGCCGCTCGCCCTTCCGAGCAGGGAGAGCATCACCGGGCGAAACATGGCGCAGGCCACCCCTTGAACCAGGCGCAGCGACATAATGACCATCAGGTCGGAACTGAGAAGGTAACCAAGGGACACCAGGAGGTAGAGGGCGAGGCTGAAGGTTACGGCCGCCCTCGGCCCGAACCGGTCGACGCAGCCCCCCATGACCGGGCTGAAAACGATCTTGGACAAGGAGAAAAGCAGCAGAGGCAGCCCCAGCAGAAGGCCGCGTCCCCCGAGGGAAAAAAGGTAGGTGGCAAAGAAGGCGTCGGCGATGCCGAAGCCGAGGCTGGTGGCGAAGTTGATCAGAAACAGCGACTGGAACAGCTTTGTGTTCTTCATGCCGGCGTCCTTGCGGGGTCTGCGACCGCACGTCGTCCCTGCCCCGATGGTAGCACTCATTAGCCCCCGCCCCCGCCTGCTACGGTGTTTTATCGGTGAGAACGCGCACCTCCCCCTGGAGGGGGGAGGCTGGGAGGGGGGAAGCCGGATCGAGCCGCTACGCTCCCCCTCCCTGTCCCTCC
>NZ_JAEMHL010000014.1 GCF_016458305.1 Geomonas anaerohicana
TTTTCTTGGTCCCACCATCTTTGCCATTTCCGACACCTCCGTTTGGTTGAGGTGTCTACATTAGCGGGGGAGCTTCCGTCCTGGTCTACGCGCTTGGTTGGGACATCTTCTTCCTACTTATCAATTTATCAATGCCCGGCCCCACCTTTCCCCGGTACCACCCGTTAAGTCACCTAAACGTGAGCCACAATTGAATTACTGATGCTCCGGTTTGAACGATAGCAAGAATAACGGCAGCCCAAGTAAGCCGGGTCATGACTATTGACTGCTTATCTGTTGAATTCGTTTGCGCTTCAATTGCTTTTTTCAAGCCAGCCAAAGCACTTAATTGTGGTCCAAGATCAAAATGGCCCATATATCATTCCTTTTTTTACCTAATTTTTATTTTTTGCGACTGCCGTTGAAGGTGCGCTCCAAATAAGCCAACAACGTCAACTACGTTCCTCTAGCACCTTTGTCCAACGAGGTCGGCCATAACCGGCGCGTAGTTATGCATCAAGTTAGTCGTCAATGTATGGTCGCTTGTTTATGATTTGATAAAGGTCTCTTTTTATTCCTTTGCAAAAATGTTGAATATTAAAAAGCAATATCGATATCACTATTAAAATCGCAAATATTGCATACTCCATTGTTTTACCTCCTGTGGTTAATGGGGCAACTTGTTAGCTTTTCTCGTTTTCAGGTAGGGTTCTCCACCGTCTTAAGCCTGACGCCGCGCTCCTCGTCGTAACGATACCGGACGTAGAGCAGCGCAGCGCCGTACTTCTCCACCAGATGCTTCGTCCCTCTCTGCCCGGGCTTGAGGTTCAGGCGCGATTTCATGTCTCCCCCTGGCGGGCGCAGCATAGCACGCAAGGTTAATGAATAACAATAATAATCTACCCCTGCGGCACCCATTGGAATACCCTCGCTGTTTGTTAAAGTTTGCCAATGCCGTATAGGGCTTTGGAGTACACTCTATCAGCTTTTGGAACGGTGGATGGAGATCCAGCGATGATGTCGGTATCACCGGGGATGGCTGCAGGGCAGGCGGGCGGGTACTTCTCCAGGGAGGATTACTACCTGCGGGGCATCGATAACGAGGGGGCGAGCCTCTGGTACGGCCGTGGGGCGCAGGCCCTGGGACTCGACGGCCCGGTCGGGGAACAGGAGTTCCGGGCCCTGTGCCGCGGGGAGGACTTGCAGGGAAACCGCATCGTCGCCCCCAAGCTGACCCGGGACCGGGAGAGCGGTTTGCCCGTCGAGACGCACCGGGCAGGCAACGACTGCACCTTCTCCGCTCCCAAGTCGGTCTCCATCGCCTATGCCGCAGGGGTGAACGGCGTCAGGGAGGCACACGACGCGGCGGTGCTCTCGGTTCTGTCACACATGGAGGAACATTACTCCCATTACCGTAGCCCCGAGGGTATCAGGTGCGGCGGCATGGTGGCGGCCAAGTTCGACCACGCCACCTCCCGTAACGTCGACCCGCAGCTCCACTCCCACGTCTTCGTGGTGAACGCGGTGCACACCGGGGACGGGATCTTCAGGGCAAACGAGCCCAAGGCCATCTTCCAGGACCAGAAGTCCCTGGGGCTCTTGTACCGGCAGGAACTCACCCGCGAACTTTCCGAGCGGGGCTTCGGGGTGGAGGTGCGGGACCGCGCGCAGATGTTCATCGAGTTGAAGGGGATCTCCCCGCAGCTCGTCGAGCACTTCTCCTCCCGGCGTCTCGCCATCGAGGAGCAGGTGGAGCGCTGGAGGACTGCGGGGAGGTTTGCAGAGGTGCCCCACGCACGGCTCTACGAGATGGCGGTTCTGGAGAGCCGGGACCCCAAGCGCAGCATCACCAGGGAGGAAGTGACCCGGATCTTCGAGCGGGGGTTCGAGGAGTGCGGCACCTCTTTTGCCCAGGTGAAGCGGGAGCTGGAACGTGGCCGGGAGCTTGCCATCTCCCGCACCGCTCCCGAAGCCTCGCGCGTGGTGGAGCTCGCGGTCCGGGATCTCACCGAGCGCGAGGCGGTGCTGGACCGGGCGCGCCTTCTGGACCAGGCGGTCCTGATCTCCGGGGGGGAGCACTCCGTTGCCGAGCTGAACCTCGCCATCGACGGCGGGATTCCCGAAGTGCGGCGGCTCGGGCGCGACGCGCGGGGACGGGAGCTCTACACCACGCGGGAGATGCTGCAGCTGGAGTCCCGGAACCTGGAGAGGATCAGGGAATTTCCTCCCTTTCAGAGTGTCGCGCGCGTCCCGGAGGTTGAGGCGTACCTGGAGCTTTGGCAGGAGGAAAGGGGCGTCCGGCTGACGGCCGGACAGAAAGCCGAGGTTCTCCTGGAACTGACCGGGGGCCGCGGCGTCGCCCTCACCATCGGGGATCCGGGGACCGCCAAGACTTCGACCCTGGAGATCGTCGAGCGCTTCAACGAGGAGGTATTGCGCCCGGAGGGGAGGGAGCATCTCTCCGTCAACCTCTCCTACACCGGAAAGGCGGCCCGGGAGTTATCCCTCGCCACCGGGAGGCCCTCCCTCACCATCAACAGTTTCGAAAATGGGAATCCGGCTTCCAAATTTGCCCTGCAGAGGCAAAACGGGGAGCCCCCCATGCTGGACATCTTGGGTGAAAAAATTCTCATCCCTGAAGGGCGGGAGGCACAGGTGGTGCTCCGGGTGGACGAGGCGGGCTTTCTGGGCGCGAGGCAGGCGGAGCGTCTGCTCGACGTGGCGGATGAGCTGCGGCAAAGGGGCCTCAAGGTGAAGCTCCACCTCCTCGGGGACCCGAAGCAGATGCAGGGGATCCAGGCCGGGGACCTGCTCGACCAGGTGCGGGAGCTGGGGCTCAATCGGGAGGTCGACTACGCGCACCTGACCGAGATCCTGAGGCAGCGCGACCCGGGGCTTCTGGAGATCGCCAGGGGACTGAACCGGGAGGACCGCGAGCTTGCCGTGAACGCGAGGGAGGCGCTCCGCTCCCTGGAAAGGCGACAGGAGGTGCTGGAGAACCCCGACCCCGTTGAGCTACGCCGGGCCGCCGTGGAGCACTACCTGGAGGAGAGCCGGAAGCTCTCGCGCATCCCCGAGCGGGCGGCTGTGGGAGAGACGCAGCAGGTGCTCCTGGTGACGACGACCAACGAGGCGCGCAGGGATCTGAACCGCGAGATCCGTCGGGCACGCGTCACGGGACGCGAGATCGAGGAGGGGAGGAGTTTCCCGGTACTGACACCGGTGCGCCAGGGGCTCACCGTCGAGGGGTACCAGCTCGGGGACACGCTGCACTTTTCCGGCGAGCGGACCGGGGACGGGCGGACGGTCGCCTGGGGTGCCCGGTTGCACGCCGAGGGAAAGGTGGTCGGGCTCGACCGGGAGCGCAACCTGGTGCGGGTCGACTTGTCCTTCGAGACCCTGGACCGGCAACGGCGCAAGGTGGTCCGCGAGGTGACCAAGGAGTTCTCCGCCGCAGAGCTGCCGGGACGGACCACCCTGTTACGGGAGGAGGAGCGGAGCTTTTCGATTGGGGACCGGATCGTCACGCTGAAAAACGACCGGGGACTCGGGGTGCAAAACGGCTCGCTCGGGGTGGTACGGGAGATCGATGCCACCGGGCGGATGCGGGTCGACCTGGAGGGGCGCGAGGTGACGCTCGACCTGGACAAGTACCGGCACCTCGATCACGCCTACGCGGTCACCATCCAGAAGAGCCAGGGGGCGACGGTGGAACACTCCATCCTGTACGCACCGGTACGTCCGAGAAAAGGGGTGGAGCTGGAGCCGGGAAACGAGCTCGGGGAATGCTACGGGCGCATGAGCTACAACGCGCTCAACGTCGCCGTCACCCGGGCACGATTCGCGACCCGCGTCTTCACCAACTCCATCGAGGATCTGGAGCTGTCGGTGGAGTTCGTCGACGGCAAGAGTTCCACGCTCGACAAAGCGAGGGAACCGGTGCGGGAGATCACGCGCGCTCAGCATAGGGGCATCGACGGACCGGAGCACGATCTGCACAGGAGCATCGGAGACCTGAAGCGGGTCATGCTGAACCGTGGGGACGGGGTGCGCAAGGCTCCCTCGCTCGAACATGTCGCTGCGCTCGTGCGTGCTCCGGGGCTGAGAATTCCGGAGCAGGTGCTGCAGGTCAGGCAGGTGCAGAAGGTGGTGGAGCGGCAGCTGGAGTTGAAGCTCCCGAAGCTTCCCGGCATGGGCTTTAAGATCTGAGTGCAGGGAGGTTCCGGGGAGCTGCGGTGCGCTTTACCTTCGTGCCGGCAGCGGTCAGGCGGGCCTCGCTTCGCTCGGCTGATTTTCCTTTCACACCACACGCAGCCCTTCGGGCTGCGCCGCGCGTCCGCTTCGCGAAATCCCCTGTGCTTTCGCGCCGGACGGCGTGGGACGCTCTGGCGCCAGAAAGGGTGAAACTGCTGGAAAACCGGGAGTTTGCCTGGCACCACGCCGTCCGCCGTCGTCCGGCGCACAAAGAAGGAGCCCGCCATGGCCAAAACAAGCGTCCGGCTGCCGCCGGAAATCTGTAAAAAACTGGAGAGCGAGGTGCGCAAACTTGGTGAGATCGGAGGCGGGACGGTAACGGTTTCGGAGCTGATCCGGGCGTGCATCGTCGAGCATTTTCCCGAAATTTCCACCCGCGCCCGGAAGGAAAAAACCTCCCTGGCCGAGTTGCGGGACGAGATTTCCCAACTGAAGGATCGCCACATTCTCCTGGCGCGGGATGTGGAAAATCTGGTGCAGACCCTTTCCGAGGTGCTGCCGCTTTTGGCCACGCGCGAGCAGGTCGATTCGCTCACCGACGGCATAGCGGCTGTCCTCAGGTCGGCCAAGGTGAGGTGAACATGGACGGAAAATCCCCCAAGGACAAGTTGCTCGATGCCTGCGGCGTGCACGATACCCGGGTCCCCTCGCCGCCGCCCAAGGATCAGGAGAGCAGGAAATATTACCAGGCCCTGCTGGACCGGGCGGAAAACGCCTCGGCCTGGGCACAACAGGCGCAGGATCAGACCGAGCGGTCCTACCGGAGACTGAACGACTATCTCCTCAAGGACCTGCCACCTCAACTGGTGCGGGCATTTGGAGAAGTGGCGCAACAGGAGATCGCCTGCACCTTGCGCCCTCTCCAGGACAGCCTCGGTAAGGAAGCGGCGCGGATCGATTCCTGCGCGGAAGAACTGGCCCGGATGTCCCTGAACTGGCGCCTCATGCTGGTTGCGGTCGCGGTGGGAATCGCCACCGTTACTCTCGGCGCGGTGATGGTGCGCTACACCCTTTTGGACAGCTATTTCGAGGAGGAAAAGCGCTACGAGATCTGGGGGCGCGACGTGGCGGCCAGGCTGGAAAAGTCTTCGCCCAAGGAGCGGGAACGGATCCTCAAGTGGGTCCGTGGGGGGCCGCTTTGATTCTTTTTCCCAGGTGGTTCACCCCCTCCCGGAAGACTAAACCACCAGACGCGGCCCCGAAGCCAGGGCCTTAAGCTTCTCAAGGTTCGACCGGCAGAAGCCTCGGAACTCTTCCGAAATGCGGGGCTCCTCAACCGTCCGCTCCCAGAAAAGGAGGGCCCGGGCGAGCGCCGAGGCGTAGGCCTCGGGAGCACCGGAAGCGAAGCCGGGAGGGGTAAAAGTGCGGGTAAGCAGCACGCCGTCAAGTGGGCGGTAGAGCATCGGGAGCATGTCATAGGCCGGCGCCAGCCGGAAGCCCCCCGTCTCCACCGGGACCAGGGAGACGTTGCCGAAGTGCTGGTCGGTGTTCGCGATCAAGTCCCCGAAGACGGAGAGCCAGCGGAGGTTGGCCGCGTCCCCTGCGGGGAGTCGACCATCCCCTTCCATCCTCCGGGCGGCCAGGACCCAGCTGTCCTGATGACCGTAGAACTCGTTGTCGACGGCCCTTAGGGAAACCATCGGCAGACGCCCGAACCTGCCGGTCCGGTCGAAGCGCTCCACTTCCAGAAACACCCGGTTATCCGCCTGCAAAAGGTGGGTGCGCGCCGCGGAAATCCCCGTTTCCGAAACGACCTCCAGCGCAAGATGCTCGCAGACTAGGAGGTCGGCCCAACGTCTCCCCTCGAGCGAGTCCAGGGGGGGAGAGAACTTCACCAGGACATGCCGAGCCGCTCCGTCGCGCTCGACAACGGCGGTGAACTTCGGGTGCTCGCCCCCCGCCGATGAGCCTGGCGGCTGTCCTTCCATGGCGAGGCGGGCCATGCCCGGGTAGGCATCCGGGAGCTCGTCGGGGCGAAGCGGCGCCTGAGGTTCCCGGACCGAGCGGAAGTAGCGCTCCAGGGACTCCTCGCCGATGACCAGGTCGCCCATGCAGTCCTCGCCGCGGCGTGCCAGGGCGATGAGCACGTGGTCGTCCTGCCAGTCGTTGCCGCGGGGGGGCAGTGCCAGTTCCTCGTGCAGCCTCATAACGAAGGAGCGTCCCACGAACCCCTCGGGGCGCAGATCAGAGAGGAACCAGGGGAGGCTTTTGTATTGTTCGGGGGGGGCTCCCTCCGGCCGCCACAGGTACTGATCCCTGGCTATGGCGTCGAGGACGCCGAAACGGCGGGCGTTTCCCTCGGCGTCGATCCGGTAGACGGGGAACTCGCCCCCCAGGCCGCGCAGGTCGCGCCGCGTGGTGTAGCGCCGTGAGCGCGCCTGACCGATGGCGACGACGCGGCTCCCGAGGCTCGCGATGAGGCGGGAGACGGTGGGCTGGCTTAGCTCCAGTCGCTTCTGGATCTCCTCCGAGCTGAAGACGCCGGAGGAGAGATAGAGCAGAAGGCGGTCGGTATAGTCTGATCTGGTGCGGGACATGGGTTGCCTGGCCTGGTGAATAGATTTGTGAATAGATTTATCTCACAGATATGACATAAATACAACAGGTTAAGTTGTAAATGTTCGGCTGGATGAATATTAAGAAGGAATTGGTGGCGAGATCGCGCCTCTAGCGGGTCATTCCTGCACCAACCGGGGCTTACGCACGATGGATAGCACCTTCGAGGTGTCGCGACCGGTCGTGATGCTGATCAGCTTGCGCGCCCACGCCTCCAGCGCCGCCTGTTTCTCCCGGTCGTAAGAGTAGCGGTTGTAGACATGCCCCACCCCCTGCTTTTGCCTGGTGATGTGGTTCTGCAGCCGGTCGATCAGCTCCCCCGAGAACCCCATCTCGGCCCAGCAGGTAGCGGCGCTGCGCCTCAGGTCGTGCGGGACGAAGTAGGCTACCTTGAGCCTGTCCTCCGCCCTGCTCTCCGGGGTGTGGGGGAGGCACCCCTTGATCGCGCTGGTAAGTGTCCTTACTTCGAGGGATTTCCCCGGATTGGCCGGCGATGGGAAAACGTACCCTTCGCCCTCTCCGATCAGCTCCTTTGCCAGCGGGGTCAGGAATACCCGGTGCGCCTGCTTGTTCTTGGAGCGTTCCGTCGGAATGGTCCACCAGTCGTCGTTGATCTCCCTGGTGTGCATGCCGATCACCTCTCCCGGACGCTGTCCCGTCACCAGGATCAATTTCAGGCAGCGGCAGACGTTGTCGGACATGCCGGAGGTTTCCAGGTTTTTCCACAAGGTCCGGATCTCCTCCCAGGACAGGGCTCTCTCCCTCGACGTCTCCCGCTCCGGCCGGTCCATGCCCATAAACGGGTTCGTCTCGATCACGTCCCGCTTCACCGCGTAGCTGAACATCTTCCGGGTATACGCGAGCACCCGGTTCGCCATGACCGGCGCCCCACGGTCGGCGATTTCGTCGAGGATCACCACCAGGTCGCGCCGCCTGATGTCACTGATCTTGCGCCTGTCCCACTGGGGCAGCAGGTTGACTTTGAGGGCCCGCTCGATCTCCTTCCACCCCCGGTTATGGAGTTTCGCGTGGCGCTCGATGTACTCTTTGATGAATTCGGCGACGAAGGGGGTGCGCCTGCGGTCGATGGCGTTTTGCATCCGTTCGCCCAGGGGGTCCTTCCCTTCATCCAGCTTCTTCCTCGCGGCCGTCAACCGTTTTCGCGCCTCGGAAAGGGACACAGTCGGATAATCGCCCAGGCGCATAAAGCGGCGCTTGCCGTCGAAACGGTACAAGTAGAAGAAGACCTTGGCCCCGGTGGCAAAGACCCGGATGCCGAAACCCTCGCCTTCACCTTCCCGGACATCTTCCAGGCGTTTCTCGGTTTTCAGGTTGCGGACATAGACATCGGTGAATTTCATGGCCTCTCTCATGCCGATTCGGTTGGTGATCCGCTTAATCCGACTTAGTATGGTCTCTAGTATGGTCTTTATGCAAGCGAAATATGCTGCGAATACCCGTCGTTGCTAGGTTTAGTATGGTCTCTAGTATGGTCTCTATTGGCCTCGCTGGAGCTGAAACGAGTTGAACTGAGCTGAAACGGCAGACGCCTAAAAAATAGGCTAAATATTTGCAATCATTATTGTTTATGAGATATGATGAACCGAATTGAAACGCCCTGAAATGGCTGGAAAGTGGCTAATTTCTGACTCGAAATCAGGTGTACCGAAAGGTACCTAGGGTTCGAATCCCTATCTCTCCGCCATTAATAGAAAGGCCAGTCACAGCGACTGGCCTTTCTTGCGTTTATCTATTTCTCCTCGATCCTCCCCCCACTTAAAAGCTCCTTGCAATGACCCATCCTAATCAAGTTGTTTATTAATCGAAGTTTCAACTTAACTGTGAGTATTATTTTGGTTATAATGAAGAAAGTCGTGTCAGTAGGTATCGCATTATGGGTGAGGTAACTAGAGAATGAAGTGTGGGTCTCGCAGGCCCCAGGAAAGGAGAGTACGATGAAGCGGAAAATAGCTGCTGCTGTAGCCGTTATCCTCGCCTGCATGTGGACCCTTACCGGGTGCCACACGGTCAAAGGCTTTGGCGAGGACCTGCAAAGCGGCGGAAGAGCCCTTGAAAGGGCGTCCGGGAGATAATCCCAAGGCCGGTGCATACCACCGGCCTTTTCTTTTGCCACCGGCCTTGGCAACCTCGTGCTCATGATCCGGGGCTGCTACTGTCAAAACCTTTGCAGCATCGCGATCCCGACAGTAGTGCCGGTTGTGGATGTGTGCCGCACAACCGGCGCCAGCATGTACTTGTCGGTTACTGCGGCGCCAACTGCCGCGCCCACCGTGTGACATGTGACATCCAGCAGGGAGCTTGAAAACGATTCTCCGCCCGCCATCTGTATCCCTTCGCCAATCACGACACTGGCCGTACTGACTATGAAACCGATGAGCGCCCGGTTCTCGGGCCAATATTTGTCTGCTACGGTGGCTGTCACAGCACCGGCAACGAGACCTCCGCCTACAAAATGCGCCGCTTCGCCAACTTCATTGATCGCCAGTGCAGGCGCGGTAAACAGAAGTGAAAATGCAATTACCGCTTTGACTGCTCTCATCGCGCCCCCCCCTGTTTACGGGAATCACACAGTCGCAAAATCTCGCATTCATTCAACCTGCTATTATATTTTCTTGTACAGCTACTTGCCGCTTTGTCAATTGTGGTCTCATTTTGTTCCCCCACCGGTTGCACATCGCAGCCCGGAAGACTGCACGCGTGAACCTCAGTGGACGCATTCAGAAGATTTTGCGCTACGCGACGGTGATGGCGGATGAAAACGATCTCACGGCTCTGGTCAGTTCAGGTGTTGTCATCTACAAGACCAGGAAGAAAGCCCGCAGGACGGCAAAACCCGTTCAGTCCTAAGCTGCACCAGGTGGTAACGACCACCTGATCATCACCAGCTGCACGACAGCCCCAGTTGATAAACTACACCCACTTTTACACCGCCGAAGAGGGACAAGCTATAATGAGAATCTCGGTGTCAATGACTACGACCTGCTTTAAATTGAACAGGACCATGTTTAAAATAACTCTGACCTCATTTAATTTGAACCAGACGAACTTTAAGATAAACATGATCTGACCCATTTATAACTGCGGTCTTACTTTTTTAATCACGACCTCGTAGCGCTTACCTGCCACCCGCTATAAATTCCAACCGGTCAACTCGCGCATAACTGCCTCGTTGCAGATTTCATTGCGACCTCCCGCAATTTACCTACGATGGCGTCCCAATTACATGCCATGCCGCAAAACCTAACGGCACCCCACTTGGCTTCGTTTCCAGAGAGGGTTTGCGATCTTTGTGCGCCCATGATAACATTAGTGGTCACCAATGCAGCAAAGAGGGTGCTTCTGCTAACGGCGGAAAAGGAGGACATCATGAAACGCAAAATCGCAACTGCAGTAATGCTTACTCTGACCAGCATCTGGGCCCTTGCTGGTTGCCACACCGTGAAGGGGGTCGGCCAGGATATGCAAAGCGGCGGCAAGGCCATCGAGAATTCTTCCGGGCGATAGGCGATACGTTGTCTTACACCGAAAAGAAAAGGCCAGTCTCGCGAGACTGGCCTTTTTCTGTAGATCTACTCAACTCAGAGCCCTTCCCCGAAGGGGGGGACTGGCTCCGCCAGGTGCCTGTCCCCTTAGGCTTGGGCAAGGGGGCTGGGCGGATAGAGCGTACCGCTAGAGGGACAGGCACCTACAGGAGCCAGTCCCTTCTGCCTCACTTTTCCACTTCACGCGCGACTCTCCCGCGGATGGCGAAGGCCAGACGGGCCAGACGGCGGTGCGGGTAACTGGGGTCGACGATCGGTATCCCCTCCTTGCAGGTCACCAATCCCTCCTCCTGGGCCCTTTCAAAACAGTCGTGGGCGGCGTTTCGCAGGGTGTCGAAAAAGAAAATGGACGAGATCATGGCATTGTAACAGGTAACGCCCAGCACCTCGTGGGACATGAGCCCGCTGACGTACCCCCCCAGCGCCACCAAGGCGACGTAGGGAGCACTCACCAACGCCGTGTAGAAGATGAGCGTCGCCCGCGCCCGGATCGCTTCCTTGGTGAGCCGCACTCCTTCCCATGGATCCTCTTCGTCGTAATCATAGTAATCGCGTTCGCGCACGGCAGCCTCCTGCGACTCCAAAAGCGGGTCAGTCCGCCCCGGTAGGTTTACGAATTATCTCCAAAGTAAAATTCCCTGTCAATGGGCGGCGGGTGCGCCCGTCGGGCAAGGTCTGCGACAATGGGGAAACTACATAATAAGTTCGCCACTCACCATTCTTGGCGTGGCTGTGATTATCGTCCTGCCACTGCAACATTGACCACATTACGATTCACATATATAGTCGCAGACGTGACTACCGGTCAAGTAGGGAGGCAAAGAGTAAGCGAACATATTTCCAGCAAATTGTCCTTCCTGAACCGTTGACTGACCCTATGGATTTTTGCTGCTATGATCCTGGGGGTGTCCATCGGCTACCTGGTTCCGGGGGGGAATCCTTCATCAACAGCCTGGGTCATCGGGCCGGCACTGATGTTCGTGCTCGCCATCGTCTTCCTCCCGGACAAGCCGGAGTACCTGGTGGGCTTCATCATGATCGGCCTGGCACGCTGCATCGCCATGGTGATCGTGTGGAATGAGTTGGCCAAGGGGAACACGGAGTACGCGGCGGGGCTGGTGGTCCCGCAAGTAGGGATTCCCGGGACTGCAGGGAGTGTACGATCCGCAAGCATCGTGCAATTCTGCCAGTGCCTCCGCAAAGCCTGAACACACTTTGACAGGAGTGGTAATGAAGAGAGTGACATGGGCGCTCATCGCCATAATACTCGTGTGTGGCAGTTACTCGGCGTGGGACAAATACGAAACGTCTATCGCTACCGATTTTTACCAAATGTGGGGGATTGGCAGGGCCATGAAAGCAAGCGACCACTCCTTGCCAACCCCTTATTCTGCAATAAGCCAGTACGGGAAAATTCTTGATGCGATAAGCGAAGCAACTCCAGACGAACGGCTGCAGGTTGCCAATAAAACAAATCACCAACTCTACGACTATGGGTTGGAACCGACGGCCACACCGCTACTCTTTACGCTTTTCGCACTTGCCCCGCAAGGTTATTCCCAGTCCTACGGCATGTTTCTGACTTGCAACCTTGCTCTGTTTGCTTTCTCCATAGTCCTTTTATTCAAGCGGTTTGATTCGTTGTCGACATTTTTGGTCCTGCTATTCGCCATTCTTCTATATGAGCCTTTTCGCTCTGACTTGAACCTTGGCAACCTCAACCTGTTTCAATTCAGTGCTGTTTCCATCGGGCTTTACTACTTCGAAAAGGTCAGATCCCGTGATGCTAGTTTTGCATCCCGTGGCATTTTCCTGGCTTTAATCGCATTTGGCGCCCTCATCAAGCCGAACCTCGCACTGATTGCCATTACCTTTGCGGCACCACTTTTATTACTTAATCGACGAGACGAAACCATCAGATTACTGGCCACATTCGTCACTTCGGTTTTTATATTGTTGGCAACACCCTGTATATATTTCAAATCCTTTAGCGTATGGAGCCATTGGCTGCAATACATCACGACTCCAGGCAAGCTTAATTTCGGCTTATTCAGCGGGAATTTGTCCACTACTGCAGTTATCGCTTTCGTTTCAGGGCAGCCGTCAGACAGCATTAAAATTGTTGCCCTGGTGCTGTGTGCGATATTAGGCATTGTTGCAATGTTCTGCTCCACACACCGGTCACTCCGGTGTCTGCTTGGCTGCTCCGATGCAAGCATCGCAATTGCGATGATAGTGACTTTAGCTATCTCGCCCCTGGTCTGGTGGCATTATTACTTGATACTGTTGGTCCCGATCATTTGGCTCGTTAACGTCAGGCCAAGATTCTCAATACACTCCGCTTTAGCTGTACTGTCGCTGCTGCTGGCTTCTAACATAGTATCGCTCTTCGACAGGAACCTGTACTTGTATAACGTCTACATAGTCCCTAGCTGCTGGATCCCCCTATTGATCGGCGTACTACTGACATGTCGAGCGCAAGCTCAATGCACACAATCTCCCCCGCCTCCCGGAATTTCCTGATGAACCAATAAAAAAGGGGCACCCGGTGGGATGCCCCTTCTCTGCTCTGCCAGGAGAGACGCCTACTTACCGCCGAGCGCCGTCTTCACCTTCTTCAGGGTGTCGATGTTCTTCTGCAGGCCGCTCACGTTCTTCTCCATCTCGGTAATGGTGGTGCCCAGTTGGGCCACGCTGCCGATCACGCCGCCGCTGCCGGTCGCCCGCTGCAGCAGTTCGCTCCCCAGGTCTCCCATCTTGGCGTTGGCCCTGTGCTCGGTAATCGAGCCGCTGAGATACCCTGCCACGAAGACCACGGCAAAGGCCGCGACCCGCAAGCTGTAGACGACGCTTTTCTCTTTCATGTCAGCACCTCCCTGATGGTCCACTCACTGTGCACGGCACGGCCCCTTGCCGGCCTACTTTTTCTTATCCTTCTTCTCCGGCTTGGCGGCACCGTCCTTGGCCTCGATGCTGGCAGCTTTCATGCTGTACATGATGGTAACCTTGCTGCCGACCTTCACATCACCGGTCACCTTGGTGTCCTTGTCCTTGGCGATCTGCCACTTCTCGCTCCCCTTCTGAACTACGATCATGTCGTCCTTTACTTCCAGTACCGGACCGGTCACCTGGTAGGTCTTGGGGGCTGCATAGACAGTACTGGCGGCAAGCAAAGTGATTCCCGTTAAAGCTGCGACAAGTTTCATACTGTTTCCTCCTTGATGGTGGTGAACTCTGGAACGCTAAATTGATAACAGCTTCCCGGGGCAAGTCAAACCGCGACGGCGGCCACACCGATACTCCGCGCCCCTGGGATCGACGTGGGCCATCAGCAGGCAAACTGCTTTTGCAGCATAACCGTCTGTACCGGCATAGGCGCCGGGAAGCCCGCGGCGGCGAGACTCTCCCGGATCATCTTGTTCCCGTCAAAGTAGACCTGCCAGTAATGGTCATTGTGGCAGAAAGGGCGCACCGCCAGCACCGGCCCGAGCAGGGTGAATTCCAGAATTTCCACCTGCACTTGTGGGTCGGGCAGGACGTTGGCTACCTGGGCGAGCTTCTCCCGCAAAAGAAGCATGGCGGCCACGTGATCGGCCTCCCCGGAAAGTTGGCACTTCATTTCGACGCGCCGGAACGCGTTGGTCGAGAAGTTCTGGATGGTATCGCTGAAGATCTTGTTGTTACCGACCATGGCGAGGACGTTGTCCGGCGTGTTGATGGAGGTGATGAACAGCCCGATCTCCTTGATGGTGCCGGTCACCCCTGCGGCGGTGACGAAATCGCCGACCTTGAAAGGATGCAGCACGATGAGAAAGATCCCAGCGGCGAGGTTGGCGAGCAGGCCGCCCCAAGCGGCGCCTATCGCGATGCCGACACCGGCAACCAAGGCTGCAAAAGTGGTGGTCTGAATGCCGCAGTAGCCGAGGATGGCGACCACCAACACGATGTTCAAGGTGACGGAAACGAAGTTGCCGATGTATCGCATCAGGGTTGGGTCGACCTTCTGTCTCTCCAGTACCCCCTGCAGCATGCGTCCGACCATGCCGATGAGCCAACGCCCCACGAGCCAGAACAGGATTACTGCAACAAGTTTCGTTCCGTACTCCGTGGCATAGGTCACGGCGAGTTGCTGATACTGCCCCACGTTGTCCATAGTTCCTCCTTAGAAGCTGTGGCTGCCTCAGTACTTCCACGTTTTATCCGCTGTAACAGCTTAGAAAGCATGTCCAGTTTACACTCTAAGGCCTGTTTTACAACCCGACGTGATTAGTGTTGCTCACCGGCTATGTCAGGGCCATATCTTTTGTGAGAGCGGCAACAGCCATCTTCTGCGATTTAAAACAAGAAGGGGGCAGCGCTCGCGCGGTGCCCCCTTCTCTATCGTTGCTGCCAGGATCTCCCACCTCAGCCTGTGAGGCGCCCACCCTGGTTGTTGTCGTTTTTCCGGAGCCCTTCGAACCAGCCAAAGGCGACCGGGTAACGTATGTCATGCTCGCCGTCGAAGATCTCGAAGAAGAAGCGCTCGGCGCCGACCCGCTCCATTTCCCCGATCAGGCGCCGGCTGTGCCGCCAGGACACCAGGGGGTCGAAACGGCCGTGATGCAGCGAGAGGTTGACTCGGGAAAGCTGCTCGGCCATGTTGATCGCGGAACGTTCCCGGTACTCCCGGTCCACCTCGTCGCTCGCCCCGGGTGCACCGCCGCAGCACGCCTCGATATGGGGTGCGTACTCCTGATTTTCCCCGTGCCATGCGGCAAGGTCGGTGATGGGGACCCATGAGCTGACGCCCTTCCACAACTCCGGCGCTGCGGCCGCCGCAAGGAGAGCCGCCATGCCGCCACCACTGCCGCCCAGAAGGAAGAGATTGCCCCGGTCAATCGGGTAGCGCTTCGCGACCGCCTCTACGCCGTCCAGTATGTCCCGTACCGCCAGGGCCGATCCGGCCGTTTGCCGGGCCCTCCTGTTGGTGACCAGGTTGGGTCCGCGAAACTCGGGCAGGAGCAGAGCCCAACCTCGCTCCCGGCACAAGGGCAGCATGCCCTCCAGCTGGTTGTAGCGGTCGTAGCTCCAGGTGTGCAGTCCTACTACCAGCGGTACCGGTCCGGTGCCGCCGGGGTGGTAGAACAGGGCGGGCTCGCTGCCGCCATCCCCGCTCGAGACAAAGGTGATTTCTATTACGCCATCCGGGAGAGTTGCCTTCATGTCGCACCTGCGTTTTCGGATCATCGCTACTGCGCCGGCTGAGCCGGCTGCACGGAAGAAGGCGGCGCCGCGCTTCCGTCGGGCCGAGCCCGATGTGCGATGTTTGTAACAGTCTACAGAAAAACAGTCAAGAATTATTTTAAAATACAGCGCCACTTCTTTAGTCATACGCCGTTAAATAACAACACCAGGGCCTTCTTACCTCATTTGAGGTACCAGAAGAAGCAAATAAGGCATCTGTTTGTCACCCCGGCGCAACAAGCAAAATACCATCTCCTTTAAAATCGCCCCCTTGGCACCTCCAGCAAAAGCTGGCACGGCTAATGCTATAGAAGGACAGAAGTTCAAATTCCTACTAGGAGATTTTCACATGAAAAAGATCGTTTCTTCCGTAGTTGCTGCTCTCGTTGCTGTTGCTTTCGCTGGTGTTGTTTTCGCTGCTGACGCTGCTCCGGCTGCCGCTCCGGCTGCTGAAGTGAAAAAAGAAGAAAAAGCTCCGGTGAAGAAAGCTGCTAAGAAGAAAAAAGCAAAGAAAGCTGCTAAGAAAGCCGAGAAGAAAGAAGCTGCTCCGGCTGCAGAAGCTGCTCCGGCTGCTAAGTAATTCACTTTTCACCTGTAGCATCAAAAGCCGCCCGTTGGTCGACATCGGGCGGCTTTTTTAGTATCACCTGTAGCACGCTGTAAGGTAGCGACTCGCCCCGCGTCGGGGGGCACCTCAGGGGTGTATCATGCGGAAGTTCCTCAGCACCGGGCAGGGATGGGTAACGGCAGGATATGTGCTGGTCGTGGTGCTGGGCTACGTCGACTACCTGACCGGCGACTATTCCCTATTGCTCTTTTACCTCGCCCCGGTGTCCCTGGTTGCCTGGCAGGGAGGGAGGCGCGGTGCACTGCTGGTATCACTGCTGGCAGGCCTTGCGCGCTACGTCTCCGACTATTACAGCCACTCAGCATTGACCTTCAAGCCCTGGCAATCCATGGAAGACACGGCGCTGATCGTCGCGGTTGCCTTCCTGGTCCTGGTGATGAAGAAACTGATGACCGAGAGCCGGGTGTGATCAACCGGTAATGAGAATGGCCCTGAAATCGTTCACGTTGGTGAGCGTCGGGCCGGTCACCAGCGTTTCACCAAGTGCGGCAAAGAAGCCGTGCCCGTCGTTGTCATCGAGGCTGTTCCTGGGGTTGATCCCCAGTTCCCAGGCCCGCGACAACAGGTCCGGGCTCACAAAGCCCCCCGCCGTCTCTTCCTGTCCGTCCACCCCGTCGGTATCACCCGCCACCGCATAGATTCCCTTTTCACCTTGCAGCGCCAGCGCGAGCGCCAACAGGAACTCCACGTTGGGTCCGCCACGTCCGCTGCCGCGCACCGTCACCGTGGTCTCCCCTCCCGACAACACGACGCAGGGCGCGGCAAAAGGCTGCCGGCGCCGTGCCACCTGCAGTGCCAGCGCCGCCAGCACCTTGGCCACCTCTCTCGATTCACCTTCGATCCGGTCACTGAGAATGTGCGCTGCTATGCCGTTGGCCTGCGCAACCTGCGCCGCCGCTTCCAGCGCCGCCTGCGGCGTGGCGACCAGGCGGAACTGCGCGCCGCCCAGGCGCGGGTCGTCCGGCGACACCGATTCGCCGCGCCCGGACTCCAGACAGTCGCGCAACGAGTCGGGCAGCCGGATGCGGTAACGGTCCACGATGGCGAGTGCATCGGCACAGGTGGTAGGGTCGCCGACCGTGGGGCCGGAGGCGATATCGGCAGGACCATCGCCGGGAACATCGGAGATGGCCAGGGTGAGCACGCGGGCCGGGTGGCAGGCGGCGGCAAGCCTCCCCCCCTTGATGGCGGAGAGGTGGCGGCGGACGCAGTTGATCTCGGAGATGCCGGCTCCGCAGCGCAACAACTCCCGGCTGAGCTCCTGCTTTTGCGCCAGGGTAACGCCCGGCAGGGGGAGCGGCAACAGGGCAGAGCCACCGCCGGAAATGAGACAGATAACGAGGTCGTCGCAGGTGAGACCACGCACCAGTTCCAACATCCTTGCCGCCGCCGCGCATCCCGCCTGGTCCGGGACCGGATGCGCGGCGCTCACCACCTCGATGCGCCGGCAGGGCACCTCGTAGCCGTAGCGCGTTACCACGAGCCCCGCCGAGATCTCACCCTCCCAGGCCTCTTCGAAGGCATGCGCCATGGCTGCCGACGCCTTCCCCGCTCCCACTACGATGAGCCTTCCCCTGGGCGGCGCGGGGAGGTGGCGCGCCAGGCAGTACTCGGGACGCGCCGACAAAACGGCGGCTTCAAACATCTGCTGCAACAGCTTGCGCGGCTCCATGGTTCCTCCCGTACGGTGTTGGTCCCTCGATAGATACAACAGCGAGGCGCTCCGGCGCAACGGGGAATGCGCACCAAACAAAAAGGTTCGGACTGATCTCCCCCTCCCGCAAGGGGAGGGGGGACTCAAAGCAGCTCTCCCCGTAATTCCGGCATGAACCACGAAAAAAGCCCGCGGGATGTCCCGCGGGCCCTTGCGCCACCATCGCTTGCTATCTTTAATACTGCTCCCTCTTGATCCAGCCGTACTTCTCCCCCGCATAGAAGTGACCGTGGCAGGAATAGGGCCCGCTATTGTAGATGTCGACCACCATCACCTCGCCGCACACCGGGCAGGGAGGGGTCGGTTGTTCCCTGTTCTTCGCCTCCGCTCTCAGGTCTGCCAGCTGGCTTTCCAGCATCTCGATGCGCGTGACCAGCTCGCGATCCAGCAGGTGTTCCAGGCACCCCTGCACGCCGCATCGCTGCTCTTTGCCGTCCACCAGCACCGGATGCTGACACTCGGTGCAGCTGCAGTCGACCTGGAAATTGCCACACAGCGGGCAGCGGTTCTCTTTGATCTCCGGCAACGCAAAACACCCCGGAGGATAAATGTAGCTCAGAATGGATCGGGGCATGTCTCTTCCTCCCACTGCCAGCCGGCCGCGGCCGATACTGCTGGCCTAAAAGATGTGGAAACGGCACAACGGTTAAAATCCTGCCATAAAAATCTCATAATGCAAAACAGTACCGGTCAACAACCGGTTGGAAGCGCCACGGAGGAATCTGAGCCGCCGGAACGGGCAACGAGTGGGACAAATCGAAGCCCGCCCTTGGAATTGACAGATCTTGTTCTGACAAACCGCACCGATAAGAAGGGGCAAGCAGCACCAATGAAAGATGAGGAGGAACTATGCTGGCAAATCTCAAAGTGGGAACAAAATTGCTTTCGGCCTTTCTGCTGGTCGCGGTGATGAGCGCGGCGGTCGGCGGCATAGGCATTCTAAAAATCCGTCAGATCGACGACGCCGATACCCATCTCTACGAGGGGATCACCGCGCCATTGGGCGATGTCGCCCAGATGTCCATCGCTTTCCAACGGGTCCGCATCAACCTGCGCGATTTCGTGGAGGCAAAGCAGGAGGGCGAACGGCAGGAAGCGCTGGCAACGATACAGAAGCTGCGCAAGGAGGTCGGGGAGCGTGCGGAAAAGTTCAAAAGGGCCCTCGACAACGACGAGGAAAGCAAGCGCTTCAACGACTTCATTGAGTCGCGCAAGATCTACGGGGGGTACATAGACCAGGTCACCGGCCTGGTCCAGGCAGGCAAGGTCGAGCAGGCGATGGACCTCATGCACGGGGAGGCAAAAAAAGCGGCCCTGCACGAACAGGAGCAGCTCAACAAGCTGATGGAACTGATGGAAGGTCAGGGCAAAGCCGCCTCGCACGAGAACACGAAAGTGGCTAACGCCGCCGTCCTGGTGATGACCGTGCTCGTGATCGCCAGCTTGATCATCGCCATCGCCTGCGGGTTGGTGATCACCAGGATGATTACCAGCCCGCTCCAGGCAGCCGTAGCGGCCGCCAGCGCCATCGGTGCCGGCGACCTCACCGTGACCATCGAGGCCAGCTCCGGCGACGAGACGGGACAGCTCATGAATGCACTGAAGGCGATGGCGGCTAACCTGCGCAGCACCATTGGCAGGGTCGCCGACACCTCGGCCCAGGTCGCCTCCGCGTCCAACCAGTTGCACGCGACCTCGGATCAGATCGCCACCGGTGCCGAGGAGGTGGCGGCCCAGGCCGGCACCGTCGCCACGGCAGGGGAAGAGATGTCGGCAACCTCTTCTGACATAGCGCGCAACTGCCAGATGGCGGCAGAGGGGGCCAAACGCGCCTCCAGGACCGCCGAAAACGGGGCAGAGGTGGTTCAAGGCACGGTAACGGTTATGGACCAGATCGCTGCGAAGGTGCAGGAAACTTCCAGGACCGTCGAGAGTCTGGGCGAGCGCAGCGACCAGATCGGGGCCATCATCGGCACCATAGAGGACATCGCGGACCAGACCAACCTGCTGGCGCTCAATGCCGCCATCGAGGCGGCCCGGGCCGGGGAGCAGGGACGCGGCTTTGCCGTGGTAGCGGACGAGGTGCGCGCCCTGGCGGAAAGGACCACCAAGGCCACCAGGGAGATCGGCGAGATGATCAAGGCGATCCAGAGCGAGACCAGGGGGGCCGTCGTCGCCATGGAAGAAGGGGTGCAGCAGGTGCAAAGCGGCACCGCCGAAGCGGCCAAGTCGGGAAGCGCGCTGCAGGAGATCCTGGAGCAGATCAACGACGTGGCCATGCAGATCCACCAGGTGGCTACGGCAGCCGAAGAACAGACGGCGACCACCAGCGAGATCTCCAGCAACATCGTGCAGATAACCCAGGTCGTGCAGCAGACCTCGCAGGGAGCACAGGAATCCGCCGCTGCGGCAGCACAGTTGCGTACCAACTCCGAGGAACTGCAGCAGCTGGTGCACCAGTTCCGGCTTTAGCTGTCCAGAAAGGAGCCGGGCTTTCCCGGCTCCTCCTCCCGCCCCACACTACTGCCACTGTCTCAAGAAGAACCTCTCCCTGTCACAACCTCGTCACAGTCCACTCAAATATTAACTTTCAAGTTTCGTTACAGCGTGTCGAATAGAGCACTTGCGGTTAACTGACAATGGGCTTTGATACTTCATCTTGAACCTAGGAGGAATAACTATGAGAACAATGCGTGTTGCGGCAGCGATTATTGTGTCCGTACTGGCAGGTATCGCCGCCCAGGCCGGCGCCGAGGAGCTGAAGATCGGAGCAGGGGGCGCGCCCACCGAGAATATCCTGAAGCCGATCCGCACGGCTTTCGAGCAGGCCTCCGGCCTCAAACTCTATATCGTCGCCTCCGGTCCGAAGAACGCTTTCGTGGATCTGCAGAAAGGGGACGTGGACGCCGCCGCGGCAGGGCTCAGCTACCAGGACTGGCTGGCGCTGATGAAGAAAGAAGGAGCGGAGGTGGCACAACCGGCTGCCTTCAACCCCGTCGTCGTCGGCAAGGACAAGATCAAGGTGCTGGTAAACAAGGAGAACAAGGTCAGCCAACTGAGCGCCGAACAGTTGCAGGGGATCTTCTCGGGGGAAATCGCTTCGTGGAAGGAGGTCGGCGGAGAGGATGTGCCGATCCTGGTGGTGGTCGGCAAGCTGACGCCGGGCACGAACAGCATGTTCTTCAAGAAGTTTCTGGGTGACAAGGCGGTCGCCAAGGACGTCATCGACGCCACCACGGCCGAGGACGTCAGGCTCAACGTTGCCTCGAACCCCTCCGCCATCGGCTTCGGCCCCCTCTCCCTGGTGGACGAGTCGGTCAAGGCGGTGCAGGCGCCGGAACTGTCGCGCGACATCACCCTGCTCACCAAGGGAAAGCCCTCGGCCAAGGTGCAAAAGCTGCTCGACTTCATCAACGGCGAGGGGAAAAAGTACATCAAGCAGTAACGCGTCGGTTGCAGCCGACGCTATTTTCCGTCTCGCTAGAGACCCACTAAACCAGGAGGGGACGCAGTATGAAAAGAGGTATCATCTGTCTGGCACTTGTTGCATCGATGGCCTTTGTCAGCACCGCCATGGGCGAAGAGATCAAGGCGGGGGGGGGCGGCGCCCCCATCGACGGCTATCTGAAACCGGTGAAGGAAGCCTTCGAGAAGAGCACCGGCATCACGCTGAACCTCAACTTCAGCAGCGCTACCCTCGCCTTCAAGCAACTGGTGGCCGGGGAGCTGGACCTTTCCACAGCCGGCCTCGCCTACCCCGACCTGGTAAAGACCGCCAAGAAGGAAAACATCGAGGTTGCCGATCCCTCCGCCTACGTCGCCACCGAGATCGGCGCCAGCAAGATCTACACGGTGACCCACAAGGACAACCCGGTCGCCGCCCTAACCATGGACCAGATGAAGGGGATCTTCACCGGCAAGATCACCAACTGGAAGGAGGTGGGAGGCAACGACGCCCCCGTCCTCATCGTGCTTTCCTCGATCAACCCCGCCACCAACGCCGCCTTCAAGAAACTCGCCATGGGTGACGCTCCCTTCGCCACCGACGTGGTCGATGCGGGCAGGTTTGAAGACGTGCGCGAAAAGGTCGCCGCCAACCCGGAGGCCATCGCTTTCGGCCCGGTCACCATGCTGGATGCCACCATCAAGACCGTGAAGACCCCGGACGTGGCGCGGCCGGTGATCGTGGTCACCAAGGGCGCACCCTCTGCCAAGGTGCAGAAGCTGATCTCCTTCATCAAGGGTGAGGGACAGCAATACATAAAGCAGTAAAGAACACCGGTTTCCCCAGCGCCCATAGAGTGGAGTAGATGCATGACTATCAAGACCAAGCTGACCCTGAACGTAATCACCGTGATCCTCATCGTCGCCGGAGTCGCCATCGCCAGCATCGTCGGCATGCGCTTTGTCGACAGCAAGCTCCAGGATCTCACCCAGCGCAGCACCCCGTTCCAGATGAGAACGGTAGAGTTCCAGCGCGAAATCCAGGAGGCAACGGCCGACCTGATCAAGGCCAGCGCATCCCGAAGCCGCACCGAGTTCGAGACAGGGAAAACCGAGGCCGAGAAATCGCTCGCCGTGGTGGAAAAGGGGCAGGGTGCGCTGCAGGCCCTTTCCGGGGACGTGAAGCTCGAAGCGCACCAGGCGCTGACCAGCATCGCCGGCGAGATCTTCACCGTCACCAGGGGAAAACTGCAGGCCGAGGAGGACGCCGCCGCCGCCAACAAGGCCATCACCGAGCGGATGCGCGAGGCCACCACGCGCCTCAAGGAACTGGATGCCAAGATCAAGGGGCTGCAGTCCTCCAGCTCCACCTCTTACAGCAGGTCGGTGACCGAGACCAAGGGGGTCTCGGACCGGGTGCGCAACGTGGAGGCGCTCAAGCTGACCCTGAAGGATTTCCACCTGGGGCTCATGGAGGTGAGCAAGGCACAAGGGAAGAAGGCGGTCCTCATCTCGCTGGCCAAGTGCAACTCGGCGATGAACAAGGCGCTGCAAAACGAGCTGGCGAAAAACTCCGGCAGCATCTCGGCCGACCTCAAGTACCTGAACAGCAAGATCGCACCGTTCGGCAAGGCGCAAGGGGCCGCGGTCGAGCCCGGCGCCACCGACACTTCGGCGCGGGACCAGCTCTTCTCCGAGATCACCCAGAAAATGAACGCGGTGAACCTGGTCCTGGAGCAGGAGGCGGCCATGGCGGCGGACACCCTTGCCTCGGAAAGCCACAAGCAGTCCTCCTATTTCAACAACTCAACCGTGGCCACCTCGGTGATGGCAGGCAATTCCGAGCTCCTCTCGCTCGGGCTCAAGGTGGACGGGCTCGCCTCGCGCCTGTTCACCGCGGGGAGCGCCAAGGACGTCGTCGCCATCGAGGCCGAGCTGAACGGGATCTTCGGGCGCATCGGCCAGGTGGACGCCCAGCTCGCCAAGTCGCTCGCCAGGCTGAACGCGCGGGGCGAGGCGGCGCTGCTGCACCAGGCGGAGGGGGCGCTCTCCGCCATCAAGGGGCTGCTCTTCGTGAAAGACGGCGTTCTCTCCAAGATTCGCAACCGGCTCGACATGGAGGCCAAGGCGGCCGCCGCCATGGGTAAACTGCGCGAGATCGTCAAGCAGCAGGCGGAGAGCGGGCAGAAAACGGTGAGCGTCGCCCAGGTGGACCAGGAAAAGGCGATCACCACCGTGAACAAGATGGTGCGTTTCTCCACGCTGCTCATCGCCGCCATCAGCCTCGGCGCCGTCCTGTTCGGCATCATCTTCGGCATCTGGGTGTACCGCTCCATCTCCAGACCGCTGGCCCAGCTCCTCTCCGTATCGCAGGCGGTGGCCAAGGGGGATCTTGCCGTGCAGATCGACAGCAAGAGCGGCGACGAGGTGGGCAAGGTGCAGCTCGCCATGGGGGAGATGGTGCACAACCTGAGGGGGATGGTGGGCAAGATCAAGGACGCCACCCAAAGCCTGGCCAGCAGTTCCGAGGAGCTCTCGGCGACGGCGGTGGCCCTGGAGCAGGGGGCCGAAGAGCAGACCGCCCGCATCGACCACTCCGCGACCGCCATGACCGAGATGACCCAGACCACCATAGAGGTCGCGCGCAACTCCAGCGACACCTCGGATGCGGCCACCAAGATGAAAGGGATCGCGGAACGCGGCAAGCACGCCATGACCGAAACGGCGCGGGAACTGGACCGCTTCGCCGAATCGGTGCAGCAGGCGGCCCAAAAGGTGGAGTTGCTGGGGAAACAGTCCGAAGAGATATCCGACGTGGTCACCCTGATCAACGACATCGCCAATCAAACCAACCTCCTTGCCCTGAACGCGGCCATCGAGGCGGCGCGGGCCGGCGAGCAGGGGCGCGGCTTCGCCGTGGTCGCCGACAACGTGCGGGAACTGGCCGAGCGGACCGGGACCGCGACCCAGGAGATTGCCCAGACCGTGAAGACCATGCAGAACAGCGTCCGCTCTTCAGTCGAGTACATGCACGAAGAACGGGAGTCGGTGCAGAAGGTCCAGGGGCAGGTGCAGCAGACCCTGGCGGCCATCGGCGAGATCGTGAGCTACGTGGAGCAGGTCGCGGACATGGTGCAAAGGATCGCGGTGGCCGCCGAGGAGCAGTCCTCCACCAGCGGCGAGGTGTCGCAGAACATGGAGGGGGTGCACCAGATCGCCAACGAGCTCAGAAGCTCCTTCACCGACATCAGGCACTCCTCGGGGGGCCTGTCCCAGCTCGCCACCGAATTAAACGGCATGGTGGGATGGTTCAGGGTGTAGACGCTGTTTTTTATTATAGTTATCGCGTCCGGCTCTCCAATGATATATACTCTTGCGGGTAATTCATGAGCAGTGGGGAGTCGGATGCGCATCCTGATCATCGAAGACGAGCACAAGGCCGCCAACTACCTGAAAAAGGGGCTTACCGAGAACGGTTTCAGCGTCGATATCGCCAACGACGGCGAGGACGGCCTGCACCTGGCCATGACCGAGCAGTACGACCTGATCATCCTCGACGTCATGCTCCCCATCAAGGGGGGGTGGGCCATCATTCAGGAGCTCAGGGAGGCGGGCAAGGAAGTCCCCGTGATCTTCCTCTCGGCGCGCGACGCGGTGCACGACCGGGTGCACGGCCTGGAACTTGGCGCCGACGACTACCTGGTGAAACCCTATGCCTTCTCGGAACTGCTGGCGCGGATCAGGATCATCCTGCGCCGGCACCCGCTGCAGCAAAGCGAGCTTTTGAAGCTTGCGGACCTGGAACTGGACCTGGTCCGGCACAAGGCCCGGCGCGGCGGCCAGACCCTCGACCTGACCGTCAAGGAATTCCAGCTGCTGGCCTTGATGCTCAGGCGCCGCGGCGAGGTCCTCTCCCGCACCACCATATCGGAACAGGTATGGGGCATCAACTTCGACAGCGACACCAACGTGGTGGATGTCGCCATCAGGAGGTTGAGGAAAAAAGTGGACGACCCGTTCCCCCTGAAGCTCATCCAAACCATCAGGGGGGTCGGCTATGTCATCGACGAAGCGGTCTGACCTCCCCCGCTCCAACTCGATCACCGCGCGTCTGGTCGGTTTCTACCTGGTCGCCACCCTGCTGATCCTCCTGTGCACCAACTGGTTCCAGTTCAAAGCCCTGTACAAAGACCTCGACTACGAGGACAACGATTTCCTGGTGGAGCGGATCGGGACGCTCAGGGACATCATCGCCCGCCATCCCGATGCCCTGCGGGACCAGATCCCGACCAAGGGGCCGGGGCAGCCGAGCCGGAACCTGGTGCGGGTCCAGGATGCCGAGGGACGCACCCTGATGCAGTCCCCGGAGATGGCGGGGCTGGCGGTCGAGCTGTTCCCTCCGGCGGTGACCAGGGCCGAGAAGATCAGCCGCGGCCGTAAGTACCGCGCTCCCGACAAACGGCACTACCTGCTCAATGCCGCCTGGGCGGAGCGGGACGGCAATCCCCACTACCGGCTGATCCAGATTGCGCTGGAGATCACCGACGAAGACGCCCTGATGTCGAAGTACCTGATCCGGACCGCGGCGGCGGTGGTGACCGGCCTGCTGCTGGCGGCACTTTCCGGCGTCGCGATCGCACGCCGGGGATTGCGGCCGCTACAGGAGATGGCGGAAAAGGTGGCGCACATCACCGAGGCGGACCTGCACCAGCGCATAGGGACCGCGAGCTGGCCGCGCGAACTGGACCAGCTTACCGTGGCGCTGGACGCCATGCTGGGGCGGCTGGAGGAATCCTTCGGCCGACTTTCCGAATTCTCCGCCAACCTGGCCCACGAGCTGCGCACCCCGATCAACAACCTGCGCGGCGAGGCGGAGGTGGCACTCTCCCGGGCGCGCTCGGAGGAGGAGTACCGCCGCATCATCGAGTCGGCCATCGAGGAATACGAGCGCCTGTCGCGCATGGTGGGCGACATCCTTTTCCTGGCGCGTCCCGACCGGACCCACCAGCCGGTGCTGATCGACGCGCGGGTAGAGGTGGAGCGGCTGGCGGAGTACTACGGCAACCTGGCCGAGGAGCAGCACACGGCCATCGTCATCGAGGGGAACGGCAAGGTGAGCGTCGACCCCAACCTGTTCCAGCGCGCCGTGGGCAACCTCATCTCCAACGCCCTGCACTACGGCTCCCGGTTCGGGGAGATCAGGGTGAAGCTGCGGGGCACCGACGACGGGGGGCTGGAAATCGCCGTCGAGGACGACGGCATGGGTGTCGATCCCGCCGAGCTGCCGCGCGTGTTCGACCGGTTCTACCGCTCGCCGCAGGCCCGCCAGATCTACAACCAGGGGAGCGGACTGGGCCTCGCCATCGTACGCTCCATCATGAACCTTCACGGCGGCACCGCCTCGGTCGCCAGCCGCCCCGGCGCGGGAACCGTGGTAACCCTGCGTTTCCCGGCGCCCTCAAACGGGGAGACAGGAGCATCCGTTGCCCAAACATGACCAGGAACCTGCGGGCGCCGCTTCACCCGGAGCCCCGCTGATCCAGAAGCAGGCCGTCCGCATCGTGGCGATCTACGCCATCTTCGGGCTGTCCTGGATCTACGGGTCCGACCACATCATCGACCTGCTCATCGAGGACAAGGGGACGCTGCTGCAGATTGCCGTCGCCAAGGGGTTCGTTTTCATCCTCTGCACCGCCACCCTGCTCTACGTCCTGATCAACCGCCTGCTGGGGCAGCTTGCCGCCGCCGACCGCGGCCGGCGGGAAAGCCTGGAGCGCCTGAGCCAGAAGAACGCGCAGTTGCGCCTGTTCTTCGAGGCCGCGCCCGCTTCCCTGGCCATGTTCGACCGCGACATGCGCTACATGGAGGTGAGCCGTCGCTGGCTGTCCATGTACGGCCTGGGGGATCGCGACATCCTGGGGCTGTCGCACTACCAGGTCTTCCCCGAAATCCCTCAGTACTGGAAAGAGTGCCATCGCCGGGGCCTGGCCGGGGAGACCCTCCGGGCGGAGGCGGACGAGTTCCGGCGCGCGGACGGCTCGCTGCAGTACGTCAGGTGGGAGATCCACCCCTGGTATCAGGCGGCGGGCGAGGTGGGCGGGATCGTCATCTTCACCGAGGACATCACCGAAAGAATGAGGTTCGAGACGGCGCTCCAGGCCAACGAACGGTTTCTGCGCCTTTTGACCGACCACCTGCCGGGGCTGGTAGGCTACTGGAACGCGAACCTGACCTGCGGCTTCGCCA
This sequence comes from Geomonas anaerohicana, assembly GCF_016458305.1. Taxonomy (GTDB): domain Bacteria; phylum Desulfobacterota; class Desulfuromonadia; order Geobacterales; family Geobacteraceae; genus Geomonas; species Geomonas anaerohicana. The sequence continues at coordinate 27,608 of NZ_JAEMHL010000014.1, forward strand.
ACAGGCCCTACCGCGAGTGGTTCGGCAAGAATTCTGACGAGATCATCGGCACCACCATGCGCGAGCTCCTGGGGGAAGAGCTTTTCGCCCAGAACGAGCCGCACGTGCGCGCGGTCCTGGCGGGAGAGCCCCAGCATTTCCAAAGAACGCTGCAGCGCGACGGGGAGACCGCCTACGTCTGGTCCCACTACATTCCCGACGTGGTGGACGGCACCGTGCGCGGCTTTTACGTGCTGGTATCCGACGTCACCGAGCTGAAACGGGCCGAGGCTGAAAGGCAGAGGCTGGAGCACCAGCTGCAGCAGTCCCAGAAGATGGAGTCGGTCGGTCGGCTGGCCGGAGGCGTCGCGCACGACTTCAACAACCTGCTCACGGTCATCATGGGGCTGGCCCAGCTGGGGATGCGGGAACTGGGACCGGGACACCCGACGCTGGTGCGACTGGAGGGGATCCGCCAGGCCGCGGACAAGTCTGCGGCGCTCACGAGCCAGCTTTTGGGCTTTGCCCGCAAGCAGACCATCGCACCCAAGGTGCTCAACCTGAACGGCGCGGTGGAAGAGATGCTGAAGATGCTCAAGCGCCTGGTGGGAGAGGACATCGACCTCGCCTGGAACCCCGGCAAAGAGCTCTGGAGCGTCTGCATGGATCCCTCGCAGTTGGACCAGATCCTGGCCAACCTCTGCGTCAACGCGCGCGATGCCATCGCCGACGTCGGCAAGATCACCATCGAGACCGGCAACGTCTCCTTCGACGCTAAGTACTGCAACGCCCACTTCGAGTTCGTGCCGGGGGATTACGTCCTGCTGGCGGTAAGCGACGACGGCTGCGGCATGGACCAGGAGACCATGGCCCAGATCTTCGAGCCCTTCTTCTCCACCAAGGAGATCGGGCGGGGAACCGGGCTGGGGCTGGCCACCGTGTACGGCATCGTGAAGCAGAACAACGGCTTCATCAATACCTACAGCGAGCCGGGGAAAGGGACGACCTTCAAGATTTACCTGCCGCGCCACGCCGAACAGGGAGCACGCCCCGTACCGGAGGCCGCCGCGCCGGTCCGTGGCGGCAGCGAAACCATCCTGCTGGTCGAGGACGAACCGAGCATCCTGAACGTCACCGTGTCGCTGTTGGCCCTGCAGGGCTACCATGTGCTGCCGGCATCGAAACCGGGGGATGCGCTGAAGGTGGCGCAGGAGTACGGCGACCGGATCGACCTGGTGATCACCGACGTGGTGATGCCGGACATGAACGGCAGGGAGCTGGTGCGCAGGCTGCTCCCCATCTGTCCCCAGGTCAAGTGTCTCTACATGTCCGGCTATACCGCCAACGTCATCGCACACCACGGCGTGCTGGACCAGGGGGTGAACTTCATCTCCAAACCGTTCACCAGCAACGATCTGGCGGCCAAGGTGCGGGCTGTGCTCGACGCGAAAGGGGAACAGGACGGGTAGTACATGACGCAAATGTCATCTTTTTGCAATGTAACGGCAAGGCGCTTTGCCTTATTATGTGCGTTGTTTTGTCACTAGAACTTAAAGAGGTTAACTATGCCACAACGACGACTGGGTCTGGTCGCCTTCGTCTCCTGTACCTTCCTCGCAGTTTCCACCGCCATCCGCATCATGCTGGCGGCCGCCACCCCGAAAGGGGCCGGCCTCAAACTCTCGCTGCTGCTCAAGGCCGCGGCTGCAGGTTTCTACTTCGACCTGGCCACGCTTGCCTACGCCATCGTGCCGCTGGCGCTGTACCTGATCCTGGTCCCGCGCAAGGTGGCCACGCACCGCTGGCACTTATGGCTGGTGCGCTTCTTGTTTGCCATCTTCGTCGGCGTGCTGATCTTCGACATCTGCGCGGAGTACATCTTCTTTGACGAATTCGGCACCCGCTTCAACTTCATCGCCATCGACTACCTGGTCTACACCCAGGAGGTGGTCGGCAACATCCGCGAGTCCTACCCGCTTTCGGCCATCTTCTCCGGGATCGGCGCGGTCGCGGCGGCGGTCTGCTGGGTGCTGAGAAAGCCGCTGACCCGCGGTGCGGAGCTGACCTTCAACGGCGCCTATCACCGCACCGGGTTCCTGCTCCTGCTCCCCGTGGTGCTCTCCTACGGTGTGGTCAACATCTCCCAGTCGACCATCTCCAAGAACAACTACGCCAACGAGATCGCGGGCAACGGGGTCTACAACCTCTTCGCAGCCTTCATCAACAACGAGCTCCCCTTCACCAGGTTCTACCGCACCCTGCCGCAGAACCAGGTGAACGCGCGGCTGAGAACCCTGGTCGCGGAGCGAAACAACAGCTTCGTCGATCCCAAGTCCGAGCGTTTCACCCGCACCATCCGCGCCGAGGGGCCCGAAAAGCACCTGAACGTGGTGGTGGTGATCGAGGAGAGCCTGTCGGCCGAGTACCTGGGCACCTTCGGCAACAACAAGGGGCTGACCCCGAACCTGGACCGTCTGGCGCCCCAGTCGCTGTTCTTCACCAACCTCTACGCCAACGGCACCCGCACCGTGCGCGGCCTGGAGGCCCTCACCCTCTCGGTGCCCCCGCTCCCCGGCACCTCGATCGTGAAGCGTCCCAACAACGGCGGCTTCCGCTCCTGGGGCGAGATCATGAACGCGAAAGGATACCAGTCCAAGTACATCTACGCCGGACACGGCTACTTCGACAACATGAACGCCTTCTTCTCGGGAAACGGCTACTCCATCGTGGACCGCACCGACTTCGCCAAGGACGAGATCAGCTTCGCCAACGTCTGGGGCGTGTGCGACGAGGACCTGTTCCGCAAGGTGATCAAGGAAGGGGACAAGTCGTTCGCCGCCAAGAAGCCGTTCTTCTCCATGGTGATGACCACCTCCAACCACCGCCCCTTCACCTATCCGGCGGGGAGGATCGACATCCCGGCCAAGAAGGGGCGTAACGGCGGGGTGAAGTACGCCGACTACGCCATCGGCAGGCTGATAGCCGAGGCGAGCAGCAAGCCGTGGTTCAAGGACACCATCTTCGTCATCGTCGCCGACCACTGCGCCGGCAGCGCCGGCAAGACCGACATCCCGATCAAGAAGTACGAGATCCCGCTGCTGGTCTACTCACCGGCACACATCAAGCCGGCCAAGGTCGACAAGATGATGAGCCAGATCGACGTCGCCCCCACCGTGCTGGGCCTGATGAACATGAGCTACCAGAGCGACTTCCTCGGGCATGACGTGTTCAAGGATTCCGGCCAGGCCCCGCGCGCCTTCATCTCGACCTACCAGAAGCTCGGCTACCTCACCGACAACGAGCTCCTGGTGCTGGGGCCGAGGCAGTACGCGGCGCAGTACAAGGTGGACAGGAAAACCGGCGACGCCAAGAGCGAGCCGGTGACGGATAACATGCTGGCGGACATGCTGGCCTACTACCAGGGCGCGGACTACCTGTACCAGCACAGGTTGAACCGGATCCGGTAGGGACGGACGGGCCAGGCGGGGTATACCTGCCGCAACGAGCTACAACGACAAACGGGACGCAGCCCAAGGGCTGCGTCCCGTTTTCTTTTGCCAGCTATTCCCGGGTTCCCAAGCTCAAGCTTGGGAACCCCATATGGTGCAAAGCTCCAGCTATGTATCCGAGGAAGCTGGAGCTTCTGAAAGGCTTTGCGTTCCCAAGGTGGACCTTGGGAACGAGATCAAACGAGATCAAAGGGGGGCCGCCTTGGGTAGGGAGAGGCAAATCCCCCCTGTCCCCCCTTCGCAAAAGGGGGGAACGTAGTGGCTCGTGCAATTCTTCGGAAGCACATCACGCTCACTGCACCTTTGTCCCCGCCAAGCAAACTATAACCATACGCCTGGTTCCGACGTGGTGACTTGGCTGAAAGAAGCGGGCAAAGGGTATCAGACCAGGGCCAACAGGATCCTTCGCACGGTTATGGAAGCACAGCGCAAGAAGGGAATGGCCTCCTCTGCCGGCAGAAAGAGATCCGGCACTCACTCCCCCCCCCTCAAAGGCCTCCTCTACAGGGAGGCTTTTCCTTTATACTCCGGCACGTTGCAAAGCAGTGACACAACCCGCCCCGCCGTCTCTCAGAAAATTTCCTGCTCCTGCCAAAAATCGCATTTTTTAGCAGCGAATCCTCCCTTTGTATGTTAGCCTTAATCCCATTTTCCAACCTCCGGAGGCGGCTTCATATTCATGCAAAACAAGGTCATTGAAAAGGTCCTCCAGGAAGTACGTGAGGGGGCACTCGACGTCCCCCAGGCGCTGGAGAGATTGAAACACCTCCCCTTCGAAGATGTCGGCTGCGCCACGGTAGACCACCACCGCACGTTGCGCCAGGGATTCCCGGAAGTTATCTTCGGGCAGGGCAAGAGCGTGGTCCAGATGCGCACGATAGTCGAGGCGCTCCTCGCCAAGGGCGGCAATGTCCTCGCCACCAGGGTGAACCGTGCCAAGGGTGCGAAACTTAAAGAACTCTTCCCGCAGGCGGTCTACCACGCCGACGCGCGCGCCCTCACCATCGAACAGCACCCGGTCGAGTTGCGCGGCCGGGGCAAGGTGCTGGTGGTCTGCGCCGGCACCTCCGACATCCCGGTGGCGGCCGAGGCGGTCCTCACCGCGCAGATGATGGGCAACGAGGTGGAGAAGGTCTACGATGTGGGCGTGGCCGGCTTGCACCGCCTGCTGGCGCGGCGCGGCACGCTCGCGGAAGCATCGGTTATCATCGTCGTGGCCGGGATGGAAGGGGCGCTCCCGTCCGTCGTGGGCGGCCTGGTGGACAAACCGGTGATCGCGGTGCCGACCTCGGTGGGCTACGGCGCCTCCTTCGGCGGCGTGGCGGCACTGCTCGGCATGCTCAACTCCTGCGCCGCCGGGGTAACGGTGGTGAACATAGACAACGGTTTCGGGGCGGCCTACGCGGCGAGCCTCATGAACAGGATTCACGGATGAAGGTACTGTATTTCGATTGCTTCGCCGGGATCGCAGGCGACATGACCGTGGCCGGCCTGATCGAACTCGGACTCCCGCTGGAGACGCTGCAACAGGAACTTTCCTCGCTGCCGCTGTGCGGCTACACACTGGAAAGCCGCAAAGTCGAGCGCCACGGCGTGGCCGGGACCTCCTTCAAGGTCACCCTCACCGAAGAGGACCAGCCGCACCGCCACTACTCCGGCATCGCCGCGATGATCGAGAAGTCCGCCCTCAAGCCGCGGGTCAAGGAACTCTCCCAGCGCATGTTCCTGAAGCTGGCGCAGGCCGAAGCGAGCGTGCACGGCGTGCCGCTGGAGCGGGTGCACTTCCACGAGGTGGGGGCCGTCGACTCCATCGTGGACATCGTCGGCACCGCCATCGGCCTGGACTACCTGGGCATCGACCGGGTCTGCGCCTCGGGCCTTCCCTACGGCCACGGCTTCGTGAAGACCGCGCACGGCCTCCTTCCCGTCCCGGCGCCCGCCACCGCGAAGCTGATGGAGGGGATCCCGCTCGGCCCCGACGTGGGCCCCGGCGAACGGGTCACGCCGACCGGCGCGGCCATCGTCGCGGCGCTGTCTGACAGCTTCGGTCCTCCCCCGGGGATGACCGTCGCGGGGACCGGCTACGGCGCCGGGGAAAAGGACTTCCCGGAGCTCCCCAACCTGCTCCGGCTGGTACTGGGCGAGAGCGCGGAGGCAAAAGAGGCCCAGGAGGTACTGGTCCTCGAAACCCACATCGACGACATGCCCGCGGAGATCTTTGGTTTCCTCATGGAGAGGCTCATGGAGGCGGGGGCGCTGGACGTCGCCTTCTCGCCGCTGCAGATGAAGAAGAACCGCCCCGGCACCCGGCTCACCGTGATCGCGAAGCCGGGCGACCTGGAGCAACTCTCCGGCATCATCCTGGCGGAATCGAGCGCCATCGGCCTGCGCTACTACCCGGCCGGCCGGATCACCCTCCCCCGCTCGTGCGAGACGCGGGCGACCTCGCTGGGCGAGGTGCGGGTCAAGGTGCTGGGCAACGGGCGGGTGACACCGGAGTACGACTCGTGCCGGGAGATCGCCATCCAGAAGAGGATGCCGCTGGTCGAGGTGTACCGGACGGTGGAGAGGGAGTGCGGCAAGGGATGAAGAAGTTCGTGATAATCACCGCCACCTGGTTCGGCACCGGCTTTTCCCCCTTTGCCTCGGGAACGGTCGGGACCGTCGGCGCCATACCGTTGTTCCTGCTCCTGTCGGGCATGCCGCTGTGGCTTTACCTGGTCACCACGGTCGCTTTCACGCTGTTTGCCTGCTGGAGCGCCGGTTTCGGCGAAGAGCTCTGGGGCGAGCACGACTCGGGCAAGATCGTCATCGACGAGGTGGCCGGCTACCTGGTGACCATGACCGCGGTCCCGGTGACCTGGCAGGGAATCCTGGCGGGCTTCATCATGTTCCGCATCTTCGACATCCTGAAACCGCAGCCGGCGCGCTGGTTCGACCGCTCGCTGAAAAACGGCTACGGCGTGGTGCTGGATGACATCGTCGCCGGCATCTACGCCTGCGCCGCCACGCACCTGGTACTGAGGCTTTTGTGAGGGTCGCCATCCTTTCCATAGGGGACGAACTGCTCACCGGCGAGGTGACCGACACCAACGCGAGCCACATCGCGGGGCGGATCTACGACTGCGGCGCGCGCGTCTTTCGGCACCTGACCGTCCCGGACGACGAGGAGGCGATCGCGCAGGCCCTCACCGAGCTGGCCGCGGCGAGCGACGCGGTCATCGTGACCGGCGGGCTCGGCCCCACCCCCGACGACTACACCGCCCAGGCCGCGGCACGGGCGGCGGGGGTCGAGCTGGAGTTGTCCCAGACGGCGCTGGACCACCTGGCGGAGTTTGAAAAGAGGATCGCCAGGCCGCTGCACCCGGCCAACCGGCGCCAGGCGCTTTTTCCGCACGGGTCCCGGCTCATCCCGAACCCGCTGGGGACCGCCTGCGGCTTCGTGATCGCACTCGAGCAGGCGGAACTCTTCTTCCTCCCGGGGGTCCCGTACGAGATGGAGCGCATGCTGGCGGACACGGTGCTCCCCGAGCTTTCCAAGCGGCTCCCCGCCCCCTGGCGACGCATCACGCTGAAGGTGTTCGGCATCCCCGAGGCGGCCATCGCCGAGCAGTTGCAAGGCGCCTTCCCGGCGGACGCCCCCGTGCAACTCGCCTACTGCGTGAAGTACCCCGAGATCCACGTGATCCTGCGCGCGGCCGCGGAAAATGCACGCCCCCTGGAGCAGGCGGCCGCCGAGGTGAGAAGGAGGCTGGCCCGGTACCTGTTCGCGGAGGACGACGACACGATGGACGAGGTGCTGGCACGGCTGTTCCGGGAGAGCGGGCTGACCCTGGCGCTGGCCGAGTCCTGCACCGGCGGCATGATCGCCGCGCGCATCACCGCCATGGCCGGCAGCTCCGCCTACTTCCTGGAAGGGAACGTGACCTACAGCAACGCCGCCAAGAGCCGGATGATCGCGGTCCCCCCGGAGCTGATCGAACGCCACGGGGCGGTCAGCGCCGAGGTCGCCCGCGCCATGGCCGAAGGTACCCGCAAGACCTGCGGCAGCGACCTGGCCCTGTCGGTGACCGGCATCGCCGGGCCGGACGGCGGCACGCCGGATAAGCCGGTGGGCACGGTGTACGTCGCCCTGGCCGACGCCGCGTCCTGCCGGGTCGAACGCTGCAATTTCCAGGGAGACCGGGCCCGGGTCCGCTCCATAACCTGCTTTACCGCGCTGAACTGGCTGCGCGAACACCTCCTCACCCGCCATGGAGCAGCGGTCCCCGAATGACGGGGCCATAACAAATGCTGGTACAGGGGAAACGACCTTGCACTTTGCGCCGCTGTTACTCATTGTCGCCTGCGAACTGCTGCTCCTTCTGATCGAGCAGTACGCGCCGCTGCCCGGATGGCTGCACTTCGGCGTGTCCGTCTCGCTGGCGGCCGTGCTGCTATGCTTCGTGGCGCTCTTCAAGCAGCGCCAGGAGACCATGGTGGACGGCCTGCGGCGCGAGATCGGGGAGATGCAGCAGGAGGCGGCCAAGAGCGCGCGGCGTTACAAGAGCCTGCTGGAAGGGGCCGGCAACGCTATCTTCATCTTCAAGGTCGAGACCGCCGAACTCGAGGAGGAAAACCGCCTGGGGCGCGAGCTGTTCGGCTTCACCAAGGACGAACTCTCCACCATGGTGGTGCGCGACCTGCTCGATGCCAGCGAGCACGAACGGCTGCGCACCTTCCTGTACCAGTTGGTGCGCAATGGCAAGGCCGACTGGGACGAGGTTCAGCTCAAACGCAAGGACGGTTCCTCGTTCCTGGGCGAGATCAACGCCCGGCTCATCGACCTCGGCGACGAGCAGGTGGCCCACTGCCTTTTGCGCGATATCACCGACAAGCGCCGCACCGAGCGGGAGATCTGGCAGAGAAACCGCGAACTCTCCATCCTCAACAACATGCTGACCAGCATGAACCTGGGCAAGGACCTGAAGACGGTGCAGGAAGGGACCCTGCGCCAGCTGATGGAACTGCTCCAGGCCGGAGCCGGCACCCTCCACCTCTTCCCCCCCGACACATCCTCCCCTACCCTGTGCGCCTCGCAACACGCCTCACCCGACCTGGAACAGGTGCTGGGGGAAACGCTGAGCAACCCCGACCGCCTGCGCGCGGTATGCGTCGTCCCCTTGGGCAGTGCCGGCGCAGGATGGGGCAGCCTCACCTCCATCCCGGTCAGTTCACAGGAGCGCGTGCTCGGAGTGATGCACCTCATCCACCGCGAGCCCCACAGCTATACCCTCGAAGAGATGCGCTTCCTGGAAACGGTCGGCAAGCAGATGGGCAACATCATCGAGCAGATCCGGCTCTTCACCGAGCTCACCTGGAAGAGCGACGAACTGCTGCGCTCGCACCGGCTGCTGGAGAAGAGCAGCCTGAGCCTCTCCGTCTCCGAAGCCAAGCTGAAGCAGAACCTGGCCCTGGTGGAGCGGGCGCACCTGGAGCAGGTCCGGCTGGACCGGATGAAGAACCAGTTCCTGGGCATGGTCTCCCACGAGTTCAACACCCCGCTCACCAGCATCATTTCCGGTGTGGATCACCTGCTGCAGCAGGGGTGGAATTCGCAGGAGGACGCCTGCCGGGTCATGGAGATGGTGCGCGACGGCGGGCTCAGGTTGAAGGCGCTGGTCGCGGACCTCTTGAAGCTGATCCGGCTGGAGTCGCGCCGGGAGGGTCTGGAGACCTCCGCCATCCACCTGAGGATGCTCCTGGAAAACCTCCTGGACCAGCTCCACCCTCTGTTCGAGGAGCGCGGCCAGGTGGTGACGCTGCGCGACCTGGACCACCTCCCCTTCTTCCAGGGGGACTGCGGCTACCTGGAACGGGTCTTCTACGAGCTCCTTCTGAACGCCATCCGCTTCAGCCCCGAGGGGGGCGAGATCGTGGTCAACGGCCGGGTGGTCCAGCAGGACGACCTGCACCAGCGCGCCCACACGCTGCAGCGCTTCAATCCCGATTTCCTCAGGCGCTGCGGCGAGCGCTGCTACCTGGAAGTCGAGGTGCGCGACTGCGGCATCGGCATTCCGCTGCAGGAGCAGCAGGGGATCTTCGAGATCTTCTACGAAGTGGGCGAGATCCGGCACCACTCCAGCGGCAGGCGCCAGGGCAAAGGCGCGGGATTGGGGCTCGCCATCGTCAAGGGGATGGTCGAGGCCCACGGCGGCATGGTCTGGGTGGAAAGCAGCGAGGGGAGTTCCTTCTTCCTGGTGCTGCCGCTGGAGCAGGAGGCGATCCAGCCGGCGCTGTTTTAACGGACGTTCAACGTTCAACGTTCGACGTTAACCCCGATCATCCGAAGTGGCGCCGGAGCCGTAGCGGCTCCCATTCATCGGGCGACAGTCCAACCTCGAACCTTGAACGTTGAACCTTGAACGGCATCCGCCCCTCTCGAAGTGGCACGGGAGCCGTAGCAGAGCGTGTTCATCGGGCGACCGTCAAATCTTGAACCTTGAACGTTGAACGTTTTCCCGTTTTGAACATTGAACGTTGAACCTTGAACTGTTTTTATGTTATGTGTGATTGGTTCCGGAACCAGACCCCAAAAATAGCGCCTGACAAGGCTAAGGAGATATAAAACGATGCTCGATAAGGAAAAAGCGGAAAAAGCCCTAGACCTGGCCATGAGCCAGATCGAGAAACAGTTCGGCAAAGGGGCCATCATGAGGCTCGGTAACGAGGAGGCGCTGCCGGACGTGGCGTCCATCCCGACCGGCTCCCTCTCCCTGGACCTGGCGCTCGGGGTCGGGGGCGTACCCCGCGGCCGCGTCATCGAGATCTTCGGACCGGAATCCTCCGGTAAAACCACCCTCGCCCTGCACGTGATCGCCGAGGCCCAGAAACTGGGCGGCATCGCGGCCTTCGTCGACGCCGAGCACGCCCTCGACATCGGCTACGCCAGGAAACTGGGCGTCAAGACCGACGACCTGCTGGTCTCCCAGCCGGACACCGGCGAGCAGGCGCTCGAGATCGCCGAGACCCTGGTGCGCTCCGGCGCCATCGACGTGCTCGTGGTCGACTCCGTCGCCGCCCTGGTCCCCAAGGCGGAGATCGAAGGCGACATGGGCGACTCGCACATGGGCCTGCAGGCACGCCTCATGTCCCAGGCGCTCAGGAAACTGACCGGCATCATCTCCAAGAGCAACTGCTGCGTCATCTTCATCAACCAGATCAGGATGAAGATCGGCGTCATGTTCGGCAACCCGGAGACCACCACCGGCGGTAACGCGCTCAAGTTCTACGCCTCGGTGCGCATGGACATCAGGAAGATCGCCGCGCTCAAGCAGGGCAACGACATGATCGGCTCCCGCACCCGCGTCAAGGTGGTCAAGAACAAGGTGGCCCCCCCGTTCAAGGAAGTGGAGTTCGACATCCTCTACGGCGAAGGGATCTCCAAGGAAGGGGACGTCCTCGACCTGGCCGTCGAGCGCAACGTGGTCGAGAAGAGCGGCGCCTGGTTCTCCTACGGCAAGGAGCGCATCGGCCAGGGACGCGAAAACTCCCGGCTGTTCCTCAAAGAGCACCCGGAGATCACCGAAGAGATCAGGGCTAAACTCACCGCTCCAGAACAAGACGCCCAAGCACCCGGCGCAGCCTAAAGCATGCAACTTAACGAGATCCTCGCTATAGCCATGAAGGCGAAGGGGTCGGACATCCACCTGAAGGCGGGGCTTCCCCCCATCGTCAGGATCGACGGCTCCCTCCGCGCCATCCCCAACGCGGAACGGCTCTCGAGTGAGGCGGTCAGGAACATGGCCTTCTCCATCATGAACGAGCGCCAGAAGCGGATTTTCGAGGAGAACTACGAGACCGACCTCTCCTACGGCGTTCCGGGTCTCGGTCGCTTCCGCGTCAACGCCTTCGCCCAGCGCGGGACGGTGGCCATGGTACTGCGTGCGATCCCGATCGCCATCCCGACCCTGGAGACGCTGAACCTGCCGCCGGTCCTCAAAAAACTGGCGCTGGAGCAGCGCGGCCTGATCCTCGTTACCGGCACCACCGGTTCCGGCAAGTCCACGACGCTGGCCTCCATCATCGACTACATCAACGAACACCGGACCTGCAACATCATCACCATCGAGGACCCGGTCGAGTACCTGCACAAGGACAAGAAGAGCCTGATCAGCCAGCGCGAGGTCGGCTTCGACACGCTCACCTTCGGCAAGGCGCTCACCTCGGCCCTCAGGCAGGACCCGGACGTCATCCTGGTCGGCGAGATGCGCGACTACGAGACCATCGAGACCGCGCTCACCGCGGCCGAGACCGGCCACCTGGTGCTTTCCACCCTGCACACCCTGGATGCCGCCGAGACCATCAACCGTGTCATCTCGGTCTTCCCTCCTTTCCACCAGCGCCAGGTAAGGATGCAGCTGGCCGGCATCCTCAGGGGGGTCATCTCCCAGCGACTGGTGCCGCGCATGGACGGCAAGGGGCGCGTTCCCGCCGTCGAGGTCATGATCGGCACCGCCCGCATCAGGGACTGCATCGACGACAAGGAAAAGACCAAGCAGATTCCGGACGCCATCGCCCAGGGTCACACCAGCTACGGCATGCAGACCTTCGACCAGTCGCTCATGCAGCTTTTGAGCAAGAAGCTGATCACCTACGAAGAGGCCCTGCGCCAGTCCAGCAACCCCGACGACTTCGCGCTCAAGGTTTCCGGCATCTCCTCCACCTCGGATTCCAGCTGGGACAACTTCACCGAGGAACCGGAAGCACCGGCCCAGGAAGGCAACGGAGCGGACCTGGTTATCGAGAAGTACTAGGTGCAGCGGGGCACGGCGCTGGAGTGCTGCCTGCGGGTGCTCACCCTGCGCGACCACTCCGAAGGGGAACTGAGGAAGAAGCTTGCCGGCAAGGGCTACCAGGACGGCGAAATCGAGGCGGCGGTCGGCCGGATGAAGGAGCTTGGCTACCTCGACGACCTGCGCTTCGCCCGCAGTTTCGCCTCCTCCGCGTTGAGAAACGGCAAGGGGGTCGGGCCGAGGCTGAAGCTGGAACTCTCCCGCCGCGGCGTCGCGGGGTCCATCGTGAGCCAGGTGCTCGATGAGTTGTCCCAGGAGTTCAGCGAGGCCGAGTTGCTGGCGCAGCTTATGGAGCGGCGCTACCCGGGGTTCGATGCGGCAACCGCCTCCGACAAGGAGAAGCGGCGCATCGTCGGGTACCTGCAGAGGAAGGGATTTTCGCTCTCCGCCATCTTCCGGGAGTTGAAGGCGCACGAGGATTGAAGGCGGGCGAATGATTATTCGCCCCCCACATCAGCCCCGGGAAAAGATGCACCCAGCACGCCCCGTGCAACGCACAACCGATTCAAGGTTTAGATATTCCATTCTATTGAGGTTTTTTTATGACAGGCAAAGAGATCCGGGCGCAGTTCTTCAACTTCTTTCAGAAAAAGGGTCACACCCTGGTGGAGAGCTCGAACCTCATCCCGAAAAACGACCCCACCCTGCTGTTCACCAACGCAGGCATGAACCAGTTCAAGGACGTGTTCCTGGGCCTTGAGAAGCGCGACTACATCCGCGCCGTCACCTCGCAGAAATGCGTCCGCGCCGGCGGCAAGCACAACGACCTCGAGAACGTGGGCCGCACCGCGCGCCACCACACCTTCTTCGAGATGCTGGGCAACTTCTCCTTCGGTGATTACTTCAAGAAGGAAGCCATCGCTTACGCCTGGGAGCTGCTCACCGTCGACCTCGGCCTCTCCAAGGACCGCCTCTACGTCACCGTGTACAACGACGACGACGAAGCCGCCGACATCTGGCACAACCAGGAAGGGGTGCCCCGCGAGCGCATCTACCGCTTCGGCGAGAAGGACAACTTCTGGTCCATGGGCGACACCGGCCCCTGCGGCCCCTGCTCCGAGATCTTCTGGGACAACGGCCCGGGCACCGGCTGCGGCTCCCCGGACTGCGCCGTCGGCTGCGACTGCGACCGCTACATGGAGATCTGGAACAACGTCTTCATGCAGTTCAACCGCGACAAGGACGGCACGCTGACCCCGCTCCCCAAACCCTCCGTCGATACCGGCATGGGCCTGGAGCGCATCTCCGCCGTCATGCAGGGCGTCACCTCCAACTACGACACCGACCTGATCCAGGGGATCATCCGCCACATCGAGACGATCTGCGGCAAGAAGTACCGCGCCGACGAGAAGGACGACGTCTCCATGCGCGTCATCGCGGACCACTCCCGCGCCACCACCTTCCTGATCTGCGACGGCGTGCTCCCCTCCAACGAGGGGCGCGGCTACGTGCTGCGCCGCATCATGCGCCGCGCCGCCCGCCACGCCAAGATGCTGGGCGTTTCCGAGCCGATGCTCTACAAGGTGGTCGATGCCGTCAACATGATGATGGGCGACGCCTACCCGGAACTGCTCGAGCGCGAGCACTACGTGAAGAAGGTGATCAAGGCGGAAGAGGAGCGCTTCATCGAGACCCTGGATCGCGGCCTCGCCATCCTCAACGAGGAGACCGCAGCGCTGAAGGCCAAGGGTGAGACGGTGCTCTCCGGCGAAGTGATCTTCAAGCTCTACGATACCTTCGGTTTCCCGGTCGACCTCACCGCCGACATCGTCGAGGCGGAAGGGCTCACCCTGGACGAGGACGGCTTCGCCCTGTGCATGGAGAAGCAGCGCGTCAAGGCGAGGGAGAACTGGAAAGGCTCCGGCGAGCAGGGCCTTGCCGCCATCTACAAGGAACTGCACGGCTCCGGCATCACCAGCGAATTCGTGGGCTACGCCGAGCAGACCGCCTACTCCACCGTGAGCGCCATCGTGAAGGCGGGCGTCCTGGTCGAAGAGGCCAACGCCGGGGACGAGGTTGAAATCGTCACCGCCAAGACCCCCTTCTACGGCGAGTCCGGCGGCCAGGCAGGCGACACCGGCACCATCTCCACCGGCGCCGCGCACGTCGAAGTGGAAAGCACCAGCCGCCCCTTCACCGACCTCATCGTGCACCGCGGCAAGGTGGTCTCCGGCAACATCCGTAACGGCGAGGCCGTCGACCTGAAGGTCGCCTCCGCGAACCGCTCCGCGACCGCGAGAAACCACACCGCGACCCACCTCTTGCAGGCGGCGCTGCGCGAAGTGCTGGGCGACCACGTCAAGCAGGCCGGCTCCCTGGTCACCCCGGACCGCCTGCGCTTCGACTTCACCCACTTCAGCCCGATGACCGCCGAGGAGATCCGCAGGGTCGAAACCCTGGTCAACGGCCACATCATGCAGAACGACTCCGTTGACGCCCGCGAGATGCCGGCTGCCGAGGCCCTGGCCGCAGGCGCCACCGCCCTCTTCGGCGAGAAGTACGGCGACGTGGTACGCGTGGTGCGCGTGGGCGACGTCTCCTCCGAACTGTGCGGCGGCACCCACGTGCACGGCGCCGGCGAGATCGGCTTCTTCAAGATCATCTCCGAGGCGGGCATCGCTGCCGGGGTGAGGCGCATCGAGGCCCAGACCGGGCACGGGGCGCTGGCCGTGGTGCACCAGATGGAAGACGAGCAGAGAAGCATCGCCACCCTTTTGAAGGCCGAAGGGGTCAGCACCCTCGATCGCGTGGAGAAACTCCTGGCCGGCCAGCGCGAACTGCAGAAGGAACTCGACGCGCTGCAGGCAAAGCTCAATGCCAGCAAGTCCGCCGACTTGATGCAGCAGGTGCGCGAGCAAAACGGCGTCAAGGTGCTGGCCGTCAAGGTCGACGGCGACGCCAAGGGGCTGCGCGAGCTCTCCGACACGCTCAAGGAGCGCATCGGCTCCGGCATCATCGTGCTGGGCGCGGGCGACGCCGCCAAGGCCAACCTCCTGGTTGCGGTCACAAGCGACCTCACCTCGCGTTGGAAGGCAGGCGACATCATCAAGGCCATCGCACCCATCGTGGGCGGCAACGGCGGCGGCAAGCCCGAGCTGGCCCAGGCCGGCGGCTCCAAGCCGGAGAACCTCGCCGAGGCACTCGAGGCCGTGTACCGCATCGTAGGGTAACAGTGCCGTAGAACAAAACTTCCCCCCTCCCAACCTCCCCCCTCCGGGGGGAGGAGCTATGGGCACCACCTCCGAAGTCCTCCCCAGAGAGGGTGAGGGATTAGCACCCAATATCCCCTCCCCCGGAGGGGGAGGGTCAGGGAGGGGGAAGAAGTTAACTCATACTTGCAACAGGCAGATAATTCAGCACCACCGGGACATGCCTATGCTCGAACTGACCGCCAACCACACCCAGGAACTCCTGCAGGACAGGGACACGAAAACCGTCCTCATCGTGGACGATGAAGGGGTGATCCGCGACCTGTGCAAGCGGGTGCTCAACGACTATCACATCGTCGAGGCGGGGGACGGGCAGGAGGCCTACGAGATCTTCCTGCGCGGCGGCATCGACGTCATCCTGACCGACGTGATGATGCCTCGCATGGACGGCATCGAGCTGCTGAAAAAGCTCAAAGAACGCGAGCCCACCATGGTGGTCATCATCATGACCGGCTTCGCCGACAAGGACCTGATCCTCAAGGCCCTGAAGGCCGACGCGGACGACTTCATCACCAAGCCGCTCAACCTCTTGCAGCTGAAGAGCGCCATCAGCAAGGCGCTGGTGAAAAAGGCCCTCAAGGAAGAGATCGCCAACCTCAGGAACCTGGACCGGTTCAAGACCGTGTTCCTGTCGCTCATCTCCCACAAGTTCAGAACCCCCATCACCTCCATCTCGCTGTTCCTGCAGAACCTTGCCGCAGGCGTCATCGATCCGGCCGACGAGGGTGCCAAGGAACACATCAATCTGATCTACAACGAGGCATGCTACCTGGGCAACCTGGTCACCGACCTGCTCACCTTCTCCTCGGTCATGGACAGCGGCGCCGGCCTGCACCTGGAGCCCTGCACCCTCAACCTGCTGCTTCCGAAACTTTTGCAGGAGGCACAGGAGGTCGCCGCCCGCCCCGGCGTCACCGCCCACATCACACAGGACACCGTTCCGGCGCTGATGCTGGACCGCGACAAGGTAAGCTTCGCCGTGCGCCAGGTGATCGACAACGCCATAAAGTTCTCCAAGGAAACCGGCGTGGTCTGCGTCACGCTGAGAAACCTCGCGGACCAGTGCGAGATCACGGTCCAGGACGACGGCATCGGCATCTCGCCGGAGCAGCTTCCCAAGCTGTTCGAGAAGTTCTACCAAGTCGATGCCGACCACACCGGCCAGGTGCGCGGCTTCGGGCTCGGGCTGTTCTACGTGCGCGAGTTCATCCGGATGCACGGCGGCACCGTCAGCATCGACAGCGAGGAAAATGTCGGCACCCGCGTCGTCATCACCCTCCCCAACAAAGCCAGCCAAAGCCCCTGATAACTCTGGGCTTAGCCCCTCTTTGAAGTTGATTATTTCCCCCTATCTGCTATATTACGTCTTTCTCTGCCCTAATTAACGCAATAAGAGGCACTTATGCAGCATCTCATAGAAAAAGCCAGTACTCTCATGGAGGCCCTCCCCTATATCAGACGCTTCTCGGGGAAGACCATCGTCATCAAGTACGGCGGGCACGCCATGGCAGAAGAGAAACTGAGAAAGTCTTTTGCCCTTGACATCATCCTGCTCAAATACATCGGCATCAACACCGTGGTAGTGCACGGCGGCGGTCCCCAGATCAACGAGACGCTGAAGCGCTACGGCATAGTGTCCGAGTTCGTCAAAGGGATGCGCGTCACCGATGCCGAGACCATGGGCGTAGTCGAGATGGTACTGACCGGCCAGGTGAACCGCGAGGTGGTCGGCTACATCAACCAGCATGGCGGCCGCGCGGCCGGTCTTTCCGGCAAGGACGGGAGTCTCTTGCTCTGCGAGAAGCTGCTCCAGGAAGTCCGACGAGAGGACGGCGGGGTCGAGATGGTCGACATCGGCTTCGTGGGCGACGTCGTCGAAGTGAACCCCGCCATTTTGCAGGCATTGGAGAAGGGTGGTTTCATCCCGGTGATCGCGCCGGTAGGCGTGGGACGTGACGGGCAGAGCTACAACATCAATGCGGACGTGGTGGCCGGCAAGGTTGCCGCCGCGCTGGGTGCGGAGAAGCTGATCCTTTTGACCGACGTCTCCGGCGTCAAGGACAAGGAAGGGGAGTTGCTGTCCAGCATCCCGCTCGCCGACGTCCCCGCGTTGATCGACAACGGCACCGTCACCGGCGGCATGATCCCGAAAGTGACCTGCTGCACCGACGCGCTTGCCGCGGGTGTCAAGAAGGCCCACATCGTGGACGGCCGCATCGAGCACGCCATCCTTCTGGAGATCTTCACCAACGTGGGGATTGGGACTGAAATTCAGGCCTAACGGCCTCAACGGCCGTTCAACGTTCAACGTTCAAGGTTCGACATGGGTCTTGCCCATGGCCAACCGACCGGTACGGCGCCGTCACGGTGAAAGTGCCGGGAAGGAAGTCCTCCCTCGAACGTTGAACATTGAACGTTGAACCGGTTTTCGTTGAACCGGTTTTGGAGGTTTTATGAATTCATCTGCCTGGATAGAAAAGGCCGACAAATACATCATGAAGACGTACGGGCGGTACCCGCTGGTGCCGGTGAAGGGCGAGGGTTGCTACCTCTGGGATGCGGACGGCAAGCGCTACCTCGACTTCCTGGCCGGGGTCGCCGTCAACAACCTGGGGCACTGCCACCCGAAGGTCACCGCGGCACTCGCCAAGCAGGCGGCGGAACTGATCCACTGCTCGAACTACTACCACATCCCGACCCAGATCGAGCTGGCGGAGCTTCTGTGCAACCTCTCCTTCGCCAACAAGGCCTTCTTCTGCAACTCGGGCGCCGAGGCGAACGAGGCCGCCATCAAGCTGGCCAGGAAGTACAGCCGCGAGAAGTACGGCCTCGACCGCTACGAGATCATCACCGCCATCTCCTCGTTCCACGGCCGCACCATGGCCACCGTTTCGGCCACCGGCCAGGAGAAGGTGCAGAAGTTCTTCGATCCACTCCTGCACGGCTTCCGCCACATCCCCTTCAACGACGCCCAGGCGCTCAGGGATGCCATCGGCCCCGGCACCTGCGCCGTGATGCTGGAACCGATCCAGGGCGAGGGGGGCGTGGTCGTTCCCGACGCCTCCTACTTCCAGGAAGTGCGCAAGATCTGCGACGAGAACAACCTGATCCTGATCTTCGACGAGGTCCAGGTCGGCATGGGGCGCACCGGCAAGATGTTCGCCCACGAGCACTTCGGCATCACCCCGGACATCATGACCCTCGCCAAGGCGCTGGCCGGCGGCGCGCCCATCGGCACCATGCTCGCCACCGACAAGCTGGCGGAATCCTTCACCCCGGGCACCCACGGCTCCACCTTCGGGGGCAACCCGCTGGTGACCGCGGCTGCCGTAGCCACCGTACGCGCCATCCAGGAAGAAGGGATCCTGAACCACACCGAGGAGATCGGCGAGTACCTGATGGGTGAGCTGGAGGCGCTGGGCAGGAAGTTCCCGAGCCTGATCACCGAGGTGCGCGGCATCGGCCTCATGATCGGCGTGGAGCTCGCCATCCCCGGCGGCGACATCGTCAAGACCGCCCTCTCCCGCGGCCTGTTGCTGAACTGCGCCCAGGAGAAGGTGCTCCGCTTCGTCCCGCCGCTCATCGTCGGCAAGAAGGAAGTGGACGAGATGATCGCCACGCTGACGGAGATCCTGGCCGAACTGTAAGCGCCGACCTCCCTCGCCGTCCACCCACCTCCCCCCGGAGGGGGGAGGCCGGGAGGGGGGAAGGTTTCGCACCAACAACTACCCCCTCCCCAGCCCTCCCCCTCCGGGGGCGGGAGTCGTGCTCTCCTCTCCCGGGGGGCGAGGGAGTGGGACACAAAGCGTAGCAAAGCCGCATTGCCGGCTATCAACTTTGGAAGCGAGAACCAGCGAATATGAAAAAAGACTTCCTGGCGCTGAGCCAGTTCAGCAAAGCCGAACTGGACGCCATGTTTGCCCTGTGCAAGGACCTCAAAGCAAAGACCAAGAACCGCGAGGAGCACCACCTCCTCAAGGGCAAGACGCTGGCCATGATCTTCGAGAAATCCTCGACCCGCACCAGGATCTCCTTCGAGGTCGGCATGTACCAGCTGGGGGGGCACCCGCTCTTCATCTCCAGCAAGGACTCGCAGATGGGCCGCGGCGAGCCGATCAAGGACACCGCCCGCGTCATGGCGCGCTACTGCGACGGCGTCATGATCCGCACCTTCGCCCAGGAGACCGTCGAGGAGTTCGCCAAATACGCCTCCATCCCGGTCATCAACGGCCTCACCGACCTGCACCACCCCTGCCAGATCATGGCCGACGTGTTCACCGTGATCGAGCACAAGGGGAGCTACGACGGGCTCAAGTTCGCCTGGATCGGCGACGGCAACAACATGGCCAACTCCTGGATCGAGGCGGCCGCCATCTTCGGCTTCGACCTGACCCTCGCCTGCCCGGAAGGGTACGACCCCAACCCGCAGGTGCTCGCCTGGGCCAAGGCGAACGGCTCCGCGAAGATCGTGATCACCCGTGACCCGAAGGAAGCCGCCAAGGACGCCGACGTCTTGAACACCGACGTCTGGGCCAGCATGGGGCAGGAAGAGGAGCAGAAGGTCCGCGAGAAGGCCTTCGCCGGCTACCAGTTGGACGAGCAGCTGCTCGCCCTGGCCAAGAAGGACGCCCTCGTGCTGCACTGCCTCCCGGCGCACCGCGGCGAGGAGATCAGCGACGGCGTCATCGAAGGCCCCAACTCTGTGGTCTGGGACGAAGCGGAAAACCGCCTGCACGTGCAGAAGGCCATCATGGCCACGCTGATGAAATAATCCGACCGGCCGGCTTTCGGGACGGCCAGAGCGATCAACGACAAAGGAGAACCCATGGCAAAGAAAGAAGTGAAAAAGATCGTCCTCGCCTACTCGGGCGGGCTTGACACCTCCATCATCCTCAAGTGGCTCAAAAACGAGTACGGCTGCGAGGTGGTGACGTTCTCCGCAGACCTCGGCCAGGGCGACGAGCTGGAGCCGGTACGCGAGAAGGCATTCAAGACCGGCGCTGACAAGGTGTACATCGACGACCTGCGCGAAGAGTTCGTGCGCGACTTCGTGTACCCGATGTTCCGCGCCAACGCGATCTACGAGGGCTCCTACCTCTTGGGCACCTCCATCGCGCGCCCGCTCATCGCCAAGCGCCAGATGGAAATCGCCAAGATCGAGGGGTGCGACGCGGTCTCCCACGGCGCCACCGGCAAGGGCAACGACCAGGTCCGCTTCGAGCTCGCCTACTACCACTTCAACCCGGCCATCACCGTGGTCGCCCCGTGGAGGGAGTGGAAGCTGAACTCCCGCCAGGCGCTGATCAACTACGCCAAGCGTAACGACATCCCGATCCCGATCACCAAGAAGCGCCCCTGGTCTTCCGACCGCAACCTGCTGCACATCTCCTTCGAAGGGGGCATCCTGGAGGATACCTGGCTCGAGCCGCCCGAGAACATGTTCGTGCTCACCAAGGCCCCGGAGAAGGCACCCAACAAGCCGCAGTACGTCGAGATCGAGTTCGAGAAGGGCAATGCAGTCGCCGTTGACGGCGTGCGCATGACCCCGGCCCAGCTGCTGGCGCACCTGAACACCATCGGCGGCGAGCACGGCATCGGCCGCGTCGACCTGCTGGAAAACCGCTCCGTAGGCATGAAGTCCCGCGGCGTGTACGAGACCCCGGGCGGCACCATCCTGCGCGAGGCCCACATGGCGGTCGAGCAGATCACCATGGACCGCGAGGTCATGCACCTGCGTGACTCCCTGATTCCGCGCTACGCCGAGATGATCTACAACGGCTACTGGTTCTCCCCGGAGCGCGAGATGATGCAGTGCCTGATCGACGACTCCCAGAAGACCGTGAACGGCGTCGCCCGCCTCAAGCTCTACAAAGGGCACGTGCGCACCGTGGGCAGGAAGTCCGAGAGCGACTCCCTGTTCAACCTCGACTTCGCGACCTTCGAGAAGGACCAGGTCTACAACCAGGCGGACGCCGAAGGCTTCATCAAGCTGAACTCGCTGAGGCTCAGGATCCGTTCCCTGATGATGGCCAACAAGAACAAGTAGTTGAGCTGGCAGTAAAGGAGGGTCATAGGGGCACGAGGCTTTCGTGCCCCTATCCGCTTATATGGAGCAAAACGATTTCAAGGCCAGCCACATAGTAACGTCGGTGGTCGCCGTCATCATCGATAGCGATGGCCGGGTGCTCCTCACCAAGAGGAATATCCCTCCCTTCCAGGGGGAGTGGGTGATGCCGGGGGGCAAGATTGACCTCGGCGAACCGATTGTGGCGGCGCTCAAACGCGAGGTCTGGGAAGAGGTCGGCCTCGAGGTGGAAGTGGGCAATCTCATCGACGTGTTCGAGCACGTGACGCCCGGTGAGGACAACTACCACTTCATCATCATCTACTACCGCTGCACGCCGCTTTACTGCGACGTGAACCACAACAAGGACGAGGTGGCCGAGGCCCGCTGGGTCGAACCCGAGGAGTTGCCGAACTACAAGATCCCCGCCGGCGCCCGCTTTATCCTGAGTAAGATCTTTACAGCTGGTGACTGACCGCGGCTTTACGCCTTATTGCGTACAGGCTTTAAAGGCGTTTGTTAACGCAAAGACGCAAGGGCGCAAAGTGGAAAACCGGTAATTTTCTCTTAAAAGATTTTCTTGGTTTCTTTGCGGCTTCGCGTCTTTGCGTTAAATATCAAGGTTTGATTTGCAGTCCGCTGTTCATTGTCAATTGTGCATTGTCCATCGTCAATTGGGGTTTCCCGCCAATGGTCAAGATCGTCGAGAAACATGTCCAGCTCGATTTCCCTCTGGGTCATCACCTGCACTGCCTCATCGCGCAGATCCCGAACCGACTGCAGCGGCGCGACCACCTGTTCCTGCTGGCCAACCCGGAGGAGCAGTGGCACATGGTGCGCAGCGTGCTCGACCTGGTGTCGGACGGCGCGGGGAACCTGAAGCGGCTGCACTTCCTGATGTTCCCGGAAACATCGGTCCCGGTCTCCCACTTCGACGACCTGCTGGACGTGATCGCCGAGCGCTTCCGCCCCAACACGGTGACCATGTTCGGCATGGAACAGATCCGGCTGGAGCAGTACCGCGCGCTGCTGAACCGCTTCCAGGACGACAACGCGGAGGCACTGGAGTGTGTCGAGCGCGACATCGACTCGGGTGACATCCTCGGCATGCCGGTCAACTGGTGCTGCATCGCCATCAAGGAGACAAGCGGCCGCCTGCGGGTCTTCCTGGAGGCCAAGACGCACCCCTTTCGCGGCGAGGAGTTCCTGGACAAGGACCACGACCTGTACCGCGGGCGCCATTTCTACCTGTTCCGCGGCGAGCCGGCATGTTTCAACTTCATGACGATCATCTGCCTTGATTACCTCTACCGGGACCTCTACTCCTCCAACATCAAGCAGATCATCGATCACTCCAACCGGCTCTTCTTCACCATGAGGCAGTCGCTGGACGCCCTCTTCGTGATCCAGTGCAACCCCAAGCCCGAGCACAGTGCCTACCGGGACGTGCTGACCGGCTTTTACGGTGAGCACCTGGAGGACACCCCGGGGGTGCGCGAGACGGTGACCGTGTTCGGCAACTGCTCGGACGAAAGCGAGATCGAGGGGGTGCGCTGCCAGGGGTGCTACGGGGTTTCCTTCGTGGCCATCAGCGCGCGCCACAAGATGTCCCCGGTCCAGGAGCGGGAGTTCACCAGCGACGACTTCGGCGGCGCGCCGGTGTGCCGCTTGCGGTTCGGTACCGGGACCAGGCTTTTCTATTTCAACCTGCCGCTCTACCACGAACTCGATCCGAGGAGTTCCCGGGTGCCGCTCAAAGTGCACACGGTGCAGCGCTGGACCGATGACGGCTGGATCAAGGCGAGCGGCGGGGAGGAGCAGGTGCTTTAAAAGCCTTTGATCTCGTTCCCAAGGTCCACCTTGGGAACGCAAAGCCTCTCGGAAGCTCCAGCTTCCCTCGGATGCAAAGCTGGAAGTTTGCGCCTGGGGTTCCCAAGCTGGAGCTTGGGAACCAGGAAAAAAACCTAAGGCTTTTCCTTTGCGGCTTCGCGCCTTGGCGCCTTTGCGTTAAAGAAGTTGCAGTTCTACAAAAAACCAGCAGCAGGAGATCGAAAGACATGTCCAAAGACAAACTGTGGGGTGGCCGTTTCACCCAGCCCACCGACAAGTTCGTAGAAGAGTTCACCGCCTCCATCAACTTCGATAAGCGCCTGTACCACCAGGACATCCGCGGTTCCATCGCCCATGCCACCATGCTGGGCAAGCAGGGAATCATCCCGGTACAGGACGTCGAGCAGATCGTGCACGGCCTCCGGGAAATCCTGGACAAGATCGAAGCGGGCGAGTTCGACTTCTCGGTCTCACTGGAAGACATCCACATGAACATCGAGGCGCGCCTCTCCGAGAAGATCGGCGACGCCGGTAAAAGGCTCCACACCGGCCGCTCCAGGAACGACCAGGTGGCGCTGGACATCCGCCTCTACCTGCGCGACGAACTGGTGGAGATCTCCGCCTACATCGACCTCCTCATCGACGCGCTCATCTACCAGGCGGAGCAGAACCTGGGCATCATGATGCCGGGCTTCACCCACCTGCAGACCGCGCAGCCCATCCTCTTCTCGCACCACATGATGGCCTACCACGAGATGCTCAAGCGCGACAAGGGGCGCATGGAAGACTGCCTCAAGCGCACCAACGTGATGCCGCTGGGCGCCGGCGCGCTGGCCGGGACCACCTTCCCCATCGATCGCGAATACGTGGCCGAACTGCTCGACTTCCCCGAGGTGACCAGGAACTCGCTCGACTCGGTCTCCGACCGCGACTTCGCCGTCGAGTTCTGCGCGGCCTCCTCGATCCTGATGATGCACCTGTCCCGCTTCGCCGAGGAGCTGATCCTCTGGTCCACCAGCGAATTCAAGTTCGTCGACCTCTCCGACTCCTTCTGCACCGGCTCCTCCATCATGCCGCAGAAGAAGAACCCCGACGTCCCGGAACTGGTGCGCGGCAAGACCGGCCGGGTCTACGGCAACCTGATGGCGCTCCTTACCCTGATGAAGTCGCTCCCCTTGGCCTACAACAAGGACATGCAGGAGGACAAGGAGCCGCTGTTCGACACCATCGACACCGTGAAAGGATCGCTCAAGATCTTCGCGGACATGGTGCGCGAGATGAAGGTGAACGAGGCGCGCATGAAGACCGCCGCTGCCGCAGGGTTCTCCACCGCGACCGACGTCGCCGACTACCTGGTCAGGAAGGGGATCCCGTTCCGCGACGCCCACGAGATCGTCGGCAAGGCGGTGCGCTACTGCATCGAGAACGAGATGGACATCCCGGAACTGTCGCTGGCCGAGTGGCAGATCTTCTCCCCCCGCATCGAGGACGACATCTTCGGCTCCATCACCCTGGAAGCTTCCGTCAACGCACGCCGCGCGACCGGCGGCACCGCGCTCGAGCGGGTCAAGGCCGAGATCGCCCGCGCCAAGGAAGGGCGTTAAGTGGCGGCCGCGCGTCGACTGCTGCCGGCCCTGTTCCTGGCCGCCGCGCTCTCGCTTTTTTCCGGCTGCGGCAAGAAAGGGGTGCTGATCCCGCCCGAGGCGCTGGTCCCGGCCCCGATCGCGACGCTGGCCGTGGCACAGAAGGGTGCCGAGTTCCAGGTAAGCTGGACCGGACCGGGCAAGCAGGAGAAGGGTGGCAAGCTGGAAGACCTGGCCGGCTTCCTGCTCTACCGGCGCAACGTGCTCCCTCCCGCTCAGGACTGCGAGGAGTGCCCGAGCGCGTACAGGCAGCTGGCGCTGGTCGATCTCGACCTCCCCGAAGCGGTGCGCCAGGTCGGGGGGCTCTGGGTCTACGACGACTTGGACCTGAAAAAGGGGCAGACCTACCAGTACAAGGTGCGCTCCTTCACCAGGAGCGGCGCGCAGAGCAAGGACTCCAACAAGGTCCGGCGCACCGCGGTCACGCCTCCCCTCCCCCCGGTGCTGGAAGCGGCGGGCTCGCCCAACGAGGTGACGCTGAACTTCGTAGGGCTCCCCCCGGAGCAGGGGACGGCGGCCGGCTACAACGTGTACCGGAGCAAAAAGGGTGAGCCGATGCCGCTTGCCCCGCTCAACAAGACGCCGCTGACCGGGAACACCTACCAGGACCAGAACGTGATCCTGGGGATAACCTACAGCTACGCAGTGACCAGTGTCGCCACCGCCGAAGGGCAGAACGTCGAGAGCGCGCCCTCCAACACCGTCGAAGCCGGACTGGTGCTTCCCGATTAGGCCCCGTTGCCTTTTCAGCCCTTTCATGATAAAAACCGGGAACATTTTCTAACATCACGACGCCCCACCGGGGGCGCATTTGGAGCAGGTATGAAGATCACGAGAAGTGAGGTGGAGCACGTAGCCAGGCTCGCCCGCCTGGAGCTTTCCGACAGCGAGCTGGACACCTTCACCGGACAGATGGACGGCATCCTCGCCTACGTGGAGAAGCTGAACGCACTGGACACCGAGGGGATCGTACCGACCTCGCACGCGGTGCCGATGGAGAACGCCTTCCGCCCCGACCAGCCCGCCGATTCCATCGGCGTGGAGGCCGCCCTCGCCAACGCGCCGCTGCGCGCGGAGAGCTTTTTCAGGGTGCCCAAGGTCATAGAGTAACGCGTCGCAGCAGTATCCCCTCCCCCGGAGGGGGAGGGAGCAATCTTCGATCGGAGTGTTTAATGGAAATTATCGACCTTACCATACACGAGCTGCACGAGAAGCTTAAGGCGAAGGAGGTCTCCTCCGTGGAGGCGACCCGCGCCATGCTGGATCGCATCGAGGCGGTGGACGGCCAGGTGAACGCCTACATCACCGTTACACCGGAGCAGGCGCTCGTCGAGGCGGAAGCGGCCGACAAGCGCATCGCCGCCGGCGACATCGCGCCTCTTACCGGCATCCCCGTCGGCCTCAAGGACATCTTCGTCACCAAGGGGATCCGCACCACCTGCGGCTCCCGCATCCTGGAGAACTTCGTCCCCCCCTACGACGGCACCGCGGTCGCCAAGCTCAAGGAGCAGGGCGCGGTCATCGTAGGCAAGCTGAACCAGGACGAGTTCGCCATGGGAAGCTCCAACGAGTCCTCTTACTTCGGACCGGTGAAGAACCCCTGGAACCTCGAGTGCACCCCGGGTGGCTCCTCCGGCGGTTCCGCCGCCGCCATCGCCGCGCGCACCGCGACCGCGACCCTCGGCACCGACACCGGCGGCTCCATCCGCCAGCCCGCCTCGCACTGCTCCTGCGTCGGCCTGAAGCCGACCTACGGCAGGGTCTCCCGCTACGGCGTTATCGCCTACGCCTCGTCGCTGGACCAGGTCGGCCCGCTCACCCGTGACGTCACCGATGCCGCGCTCCTTTTGGGTGCCATCGCCGGGCACGACCCGAAGGATTCCACCTCGGTCAACACCACGGTCCCCGATTACGTCGCCGGCCTTGCCACGGGCGTCAAGGGGCTGAAGATCGGTCTCCCCAAGCAGTACTTCATCGAGGGTCTCGACCCGGACGTGAAGCGCGCCATGGACGAGGCGATCGCCCTCTACAAGAGCCTGGGCGCCGAGATGCGCGAGGTGAGCCTGCCGCACACCGAGTACGCCGTGGCCACCTACTACCTGATCGCCACCGCCGAGGCATCCTCCAACCTGGCGCGCTACGACGGCGTCCGTTTCGGGCACCGTGCCGCGGATGCCCGGGGGCTGAAGGAGATGTTTGCCAAGACCCGCGCCGAGGGCTTCGGCTCCGAGGTGAAGCGAAGGATCATGCTCGGCACCTACGCGTTGTCCTCCGGCTACTACGACGCCTACTATGTCAAGGCCCAGAAGGTCAGGACCCTGATCATGCAGGACTTCCTGAACGCCTTCAACGAGGTGGACGTGCTGCTGACCCCGATCGCGCCGACGCCCCCCTTCAAGATCGGGGAGAAGCTGGCCGACCCGCTGCAGATGTACCTCTCCGACATCTTCACCATTCCGGTGAACCTGGCGGGAACCTGCGGCATCAGCATCCCGGCCGGTTTCAGCGCCGCCGGTCTGCCCATCGGTCTGCAGCTGATAGGCAAGCCCTTCGGCGAAGCCACCATCCTCTCCACCGCCTACGCGTTCGAGAAGGAGACCCAGTGGCACCTCAAGAAGGCGCCGCTTTAGCCTTTTCCCCCTCCCCAGCCCTCCCCCTCCGGGGGAGGGAGTAGCAACTCCCACGCTTGGGCGAGAGTTAACTCCTCCCCCAGGAGGGGGGAGGTCGGGAGGGGGGGCAGCATCACACAGAAAACAACTCTGTCGGAGCTATCTATGAAATATCAGGTTGTCATCGGGCTTGAGGTGCACACCCAGCTCACCACCAACACCAAGATCTTCTGCGGCTGCTCGACCCGCTTCGGAGCCGAGCCGAACTCCCAGACCTGCCCGGTCTGCCTCGGCTTCCCCGGGGCGCTGCCGGTCCTCAACAAGCAGGTGGTGGAAAACGCCATCCGCGCCGGACTCGCCACCAACTGCTCCATCACGCAGCGAAACGTCTTCGCCCGCAAGAACTACTTCTACCCGGACCTCCCCAAGGGTTACCAGATCAGCCAGTTCGACCTCCCCATCTGCCAGCACGGCCACCTGGACATCGAGGTGGACGGGGAAACGAAACGGATCGGCATCACCCGCATCCACATGGAGGAGGACGCCGGCAAGCTGGTGCACGCCGACATCCCGGGGGTGGACGATTCCTGCGTCGACCTGAACCGCGCCTGCACGCCGCTTTTGGAGATCGTCTCCGAGCCGGACATGCGCTCGCCGGACGAGGCCATCGCATACCTCAAGAAGCTGCACCAGATCGTCATGTACCTGGGCATCTGCGACGGCAACCTCGAGGAAGGTAGCTTCCGCTGCGACGCCAACGTCTCGCTCATGCCGGTCGGCTCCACCGTCTTCGGAACCCGCGCCGAACTGAAGAACATCAACTCCTTCAAGTTCATCAAGCAGGCCATCGAGTACGAGATCGAGCGCCAGGCCGAGATCCTCGACGACGGCGGCAAGGTGATCCAGGAAACCCGCCTGTTCGACCCGAACACCGGCACCACCCGCTCCATGCGCGGCAAGGAAGAGGCCCACGACTACCGCTACTTCCCGGACCCGGACCTGGTTCCGGTGCTGATCCCGGACCAGTGGATCGAGGACGTGCGCGCCACCCTGCCGGAGCTCCCGGAGGCGAAGCGGGCCCGCTACGTCGCCGAACTGGGCCTTCCCGAGTACGACGCCGAGGTGCTGGTGTCGAGCCGCGAGCTGGCGCAGTACTACGAGGAGACCGTCGCCCTGTTCCCGCAGGCGAAGACCGTTTCCAATTGGGTTATGGGTGAAGTCTCCCGTGCGCTCAACGAGGACAACAACCGCTCCATCACCGACTGCCCGGTGACGCCGGCGCTTTTGGCCGACATGCTGAAGCTGATGGAGAAAGGGACCATCTCCGGCAAGATCGCCAAGACCGTGTTCGACGAGATGTACAAGACCGGCAAGGCGCCGGAGAAGATCGTCGAAGAGAAAGGGCTGGTGCAGGTTTCCGACACCGGCGCCATCGAGGCGATGGTCGACGAAGTGCTAAAGAACAACCCGGCACAGGTCGAACAGTACCGGGGCGGCAAGGAGACCGTCTTCGGCTTCTTCGTGGGTCAGGTGATGCGCGCCTCCAAAGGCAAGGCCAACCCCGCCGTGGTGAACGATCTGCTGCTGAAGAAGTTGAAGGGATAAAAACAAAGTCAACGGCATCGCACGCGGATTGAACGGAAAAAACGGAAAATGCAGAATCAATCGTTTTTGGTTTAACCCAAAATCGTTTTTGAAGTACCCGCCTTTATCTGCACGTTTCCGTCAAATCCGTGTGCGATGGTGTTGTTTTTTCGAGGTAATAAATGTCTTTCAGAACCATAGAGTGGCGCGACAACAAGGTGATCATGATCGACCAGACCCGGCTCCCGGCCGAGGAGGTCTACAACGAGTACACGGACTTCCAGGGGGTCGCCGAGGCGATCCGCGGCATGGTGGTCCGCGGCGCTCCGGCCATCGGCATCGCCGCCGCCATGGGGGTGGCCCTCGGCGCCCGCGAGATCATCGCTGACAGCTTCGACACCTTCTACCGGCAGCTCGAAAACGTCTGCGACGTCCTCGGCCGCACCCGCCCCACTGCGGTCAACCTCTTCTGGGGACTGGAGCGCATGAAACGGGTGGCGCTGCAGCACAAGGAACTCGACCTGCACTCCATTCGCGAAATCCTCAAGGCCGAGGCGATCAGCGTCGAGGCGGAAGACCTCGCCATCTGCAAGGAAATCGGCCGCCACGGCGGCGCACTGGTCAAGGAGGGGGCCTCCATCCTCACCCACTGCAACGCGGGAGGGCTGGCCACCGCCGGCTACGGCACCGCGCTGGGCGTGATCCGCGGCGCACACGAGGCGGGCAAGAACATCCGCGTCTTCGCCGACGAAACCCGTCCCTGGCTCCAGGGCGCACGCCTCACCGCCTGGGAACTGATGAAGGACTCCATCCCGGTCACCCTCATCTCCGACAACATGGCCGGCTGGCTCATGAAGAGCGGGCAGATCGACTTCTGCGTGGTCGGCGCCGACCGCATCGCCGCCAACGGCGACACCGCCAACAAGATCGGCACCTACTCGGTCGCCGTCCTGGCCAAGGAAAACCGGATCCCGTTCTACGTGGCCGCCCCGATCTCCACCCTGGACCTGAAGCTCGCCAACGGCGACCAGATCCCCATCGAGGAGCGCGGTTCCGAAGAGGTCACCAAGGTGCAGGGCGTCACCATAGCGCCCGTAGGTGTCAAGGTGCGTAACCCCGCCTTCGACGTCACCCCCGCCCGCTACATCACCGGCATCATCACGGAAAAAGGGGTGGTGCGCGGCGACTACGAGAGAGAGCTGAAGGCACTGGTCGGGCTATGAGCCGCCTTGCCGACCTGGCCGCGCTGCTGCTTTCCGCGCTCTCCGAGCCGGATAAGGGGGACCTGTCCCACCAGTTGGAACAAGTCGGCTTCAGCTACGGTGCACGCACGGTCGAAAACCTGAGGCTCCTCTCCGAACTGCTGCCGGGCGAGCGCCTGATCGAACTGGCGCTCGCCGCACTCGCCACGCCGCTGCCGGACATGGCGCTGAACGGCTTCGAACGCATCAGCACCGTGGTGCCCCGGGAAACCCTGCTGGAGATCTGCTCGCGCCGCGCCCTCAACATCCAGTTGATGAACATCTGCGGCTCCTCCCCCTTCCTGACCAATATCCTCTGCCGCGACCCCTCCTATCTGCAGCGCCTCTTCGTCGAACGTGAGATCATGCAGCATCGCAGCGAAGATGAAATGCTGCAGGCCCTGCGCGAGCGCATCCCGGAGGGAACCAGCTACGCCGATCTTTTCTCTCACCTGCGCCGCTTCAAGTACGCCGAAATGCTGCGCATCGCCGCACGCGACCTCAACGGCCTCGCTACCCTGGAGGAAGTCACCGGAGAACTCTCCTCGCTCGCCGCGGCCACCCTGCAAATCGCCTACGAGTCAGCCTTCGCACAACTGGTGCAGGAGCACGGCACGCCAATGGAACGGGGGCCCGATGGCCTGGTGCAGGCGGAATTCACGATAATCGGCATGGGCAAGTTCGGCGGCAGGGAATTGAACTTCTCCTCCGACATCGACCTGATCTACTTCTACTCTTCCGACAAGGGTGAGAGTACCGGCATCCCGGACGGGCGCGGCGGCTTCAAGAGCAAGCTATCCCTGCATTCGTTCTTCGTAAAGCTGGGCGAAATGGTGAGCCGCGCTATCTCCCAGGTCACCGAGGACGGCTTCGTGTTCCGTGTGGATATGGGGCTGCGCCCCGACGGCAAGGCCGGGGACCTGGCCAGCTCCATGCGTTCCGCCGAGGTCTACTACGAAGCGTGGGGCCAGTCGTGGGAGCGTGCCGCCATGATGAAGGCGCGCCCGGTGGCGGGTTCCATCGAGCTGGGCGAACGCATCCTGGCCGCGCTGACCCCGTTCATCTACCGCCGCTATCTCGATTACAACCTGATCGAGGACATGATGGCGATGAAGAAGAAGATCGACGCCTCCCTGGCCCGGAACCAGGAGGGTGAGATCAACATCAAGCTCGGGCGCGGCGGCATCCGCGAGATCGAGTTCTTCATCCAGGCTCTGCAACTGGTCTACGCCGGCAAGAACCCGCAGCTGCGCGAGCGCAACTCCCTCAAGGCCTTACAGACGCTGCACCAAGCGCGCGTAATCAAGGAAGCCGACTGCACCGCCCTCTCCGACGCCTACCGCTTCCTGCGTACCGTGGAGCACCGGATCCAGGTGGTACAGGAACGGCAGACGCACGCCCTGCCCCGCAAGGAAGAGGAACTGCACGCGCTGGCCAGGCGCTGTGGCTACCTCAGAAAAGACGGGCTGCAGCGTTTCCGGGAGACCCTGGAGGGACACCGGCGCGCCGTTTCCGCCATCTACGGCGATCTCTTCCTTTCCCGCGACGAGAAGATCAAGGAGGAGGTGCTCCCCGAGGTGCACTTCTTCTTCGACCACAACGCCGACCCCGACCTGATCAAGGACATGCTTGAGGAGCGCCATTTCGAGCACCCCGATGCGGCCTACCAGAACCTCCTGGTGCTGCGCGACGGCCCGGCCAAGGTAAATCTGACCGAACAGGGACGGCGCACCCTGGAGAAGATCGCCCCGCTGTTTTTGCAGGAGGTCTTCCACAGTCCCGACCCCGACCTGGCGCTGACCAACCTCGAGCGGTTCCTTTCCTCCCAGAGAACCCGTTCCTCCATTTACGCCCTTCTGGCCGAAAACCGCGACATTCTGAAGCTCCTCACGTCGATGTTCGGCATGTCCGAGTTCCTTTCCAAGATCTTCATCGGACACCCGGAACTGTTGGACAGCATGACCACGCACGGCTACGCCTACCTCCAGAAGGAACGCGGGACCATGGCCAAGGAACTGGACGGTTTCATCACCCAGGCCGACTGCTTCGAAGAGGAGCTGGACGCCATGCGGAGCTACCGCCACGAGGAGTTCCTGCGCATCGGCATGAACGACATCTACGGCAAGATGAAACAGCCCGAGGTGGCCCAGCAGTTGACCGACCTCGCCGACGTGACCCTCGCCGCGGCCTGCTGCATCGCGACCGGAGAATTGGCCCGATTCGGCCGCCCTATCGTGGTCGACGAGGACGGCACCAGGCACGAGGCGGCCTTCGCCATCGTGGCCATGGGCAAGCTGGGCGGCTTCGAGCTGAACTACCATTCCGACCTGGACGTCATCTACATCTATGACGGGCAGGGCTTCACCGACGGCGAGAAAAGCATCACCAACCGCGAGTACTTCGCCAAGCTCGGGCAGAAGATCATCCTGGTGCTGACCACGCAGACCCGCGAGGGGTACGCCTACAAGATCGACACGCGGCTGCGCCCTTCCGGCAACGCCGGCCCGCTGGTAACGTCGCTGGAGTCCTTCGAGGCCTACCATGCCGCCGAGGCACAGATCTGGGAGCGCCAGGCGCTCACCAAGGCGCGGGTGACCTACGGCGACCCACGACTGAAGGAAAAGGTGGAACAGGTCATTGAGCAGACCGTGTACGGCGCCAGCGCCGACGACACGGTACGCAGGGAGATCCACCGGCTCAGGATGCGCATGGAGAACGAGCTTGCCAAGGAATCCAGCGGCAGCTACAACATCAAGACCGGCCGCGGAGGCATGGTAGACGTCGAGTTCATCATCCAGTTCCTGCAGCTCAAGTACGGCTGCGAGCACCGAGAGATCCGGGTATCGAACACGCTGGAAGCGATGGACGCCATGCGCATGCTGGGCATCATTTCCGAACCGGATTTCCAGTCGCTTGCCGAGGGCTACCGTTTCCTGCGCCGGCTGGAAAACCGCCTCAGGATCATCCACGACTACTCGATGAACGACCTGGGCGGGCCGCTCAAATACCTGAACAAGCTGGCCAGGAGGCTCGGTTACGACCCGATGCTGAAGAACCCCGGGCAGGCGCTCATGGCCGATTACGAGCGGGTCACCGAGGCGGTGCGCGAGGTGTACGGCAGGATCTTGGGTGAGGCAGTCGGAGAACAGCCCTCTTCGGAATAGTCCCCTCCCCCGGAGGGGGAGGGTTAGCGAGGGGGAAAGTTACCAGCAGCCCCCCTCCCAGCCTCCCCCCTCCCAGCCTCCCCCCTCCCAGCCTCCCCCCTCCGGGGGAGGAGCCTGAAGCTACATGGACATACGCCCCTTATCGGGGGCTTTTTTTATTTAGGAGGCCACATGGAAGTAAGGATTTACTATGAAGACACCGACGCGGGCGGGGTGGTGTACCACTCCAACTACATAAGCTACATGGAAAGGGCGAGGACGGAATTTCTCAGGACGCACGGGCTATCGGTGCGCGAGATGCACGACATGGGGATCATCTTCCCTGTGGTCCACATTGACGCCAACTTCCGGGCGCCGGCCCGGCTGGACGACCTGCTGGTGGTGCGCACCCAGATCGCGACACTGAAGAACAGTTCGTTCACCGTCGCGCAGCAGGTGGTCAGGAAGGAAGACGAAAAACTGCTGGTGGAGGCCAAGGTGACGCTGGCCTGCGTGAGCCCCGAGATGAAGGCGCGGCGCCTGCCCAACGAGATCAGGGAGTTGTTTACCAGGTTGTTGGAGGAGAACGGCTAGGTGAGGAGAAGGGACAGGCTCCGTCAGGTGCCTGTCCCTCTAGCGGAACGCTTCTTTCAGCTCCGCCAGCTTATCCAAGCGACTAAGGGGGACAGGCACCTGGCGGAGCCAGTCCCCTAAGGAAGCTGTCAGTGCGCGTCCGAAGTGGGCGGGTTCTTCTTTTCCCTGCGCTCCTCGAGCACCATGTCGACTGCCAGGATGAAGACACCGACGCAGATGGCGGAGTCGGCGATATTGAAGGCGGGCCAGTGGTGCCCTTTCCAGTGCACGTCCAGGAAGTCGATGACCTCGCCCAGCCGGACGCGGTCGATCATGTTGCCCAAGGCGCCGGAAAAGATCAGCGACAGGGAGGCGACGTTCCAGGTCTGGTCGTCCCGCATCTTGCTGACCGCCACCAGGATCACGATGACCGCAATGCTCGAGACCAGCAGGAAGAAGGGAAGCCGGTAGCTCGAAGAGGCCAGGATGCCGAAGGCCGCCCCCTTGTTGCGCAGATAGGTGATGTTGAATAGCCCCTCGATGACGGGATAGGAGCTGTGCAGGGTCATGCTCTTGTCGATGTAGAGCTTGCTCCACTGATCCAGCACCAGCACCAGCGCCGAAACCGCCGCGAGGATGATGTATTTTGGTTTCATAGGATCCCTAGGTTGCAATCGCCCCCCCTCCCTTGACGGGAGGGGGCTGGGGGGTGGGTGAAGCAGCCAACATCGTCGCAGATGGCGCCCTCCCCCCCACCCCAACCCTCCCCCGCAAGGGGGGAGGGGGAGTGATGAAGGTAGTCTTTATTTCACCGCCGCCAGGCACTTCGGGCAGATGCCCGGATGCCCGGCATCTTCGCCCAGCTTCTCGCTGTAGCACCAGCAGCGCTCGCACTTGTCACCAGGGGCCGCGCTGACGCCCACCTCGAGCCCTTCCACCCCTTCCGCAACGTAGACCTCGCCGGAAACGGCACCGGCAAGTTCCGCCTTGGAGACGATGAAGATCTCGGCGAGCTGATCCGCGTACTCCTTGAGGAGCGCCTCGGTCTCGCCGGACGCCTTGATGGCGACGGCGGCGTCGAGGGAGTGCCCGATCACCTTCTTGACGCGGGCCAGTTCCAGCGCCTTCGAGACCTCGGAGCGGATCTTGATGATCTTCTCCCAGCGCGCGGCCAGCGCCTCGTCCTTGACCTCCGGGGTGAGCGCCGGGAAGAGCGCCAGGTGCACGCTGCTCTCGCGGGTGCCCGGCATCTCGGCCCAGACTTCCTCGGCGGTGAAGGAAAGTACCGGCGCCACCATGCGCACCAGGGCGTCGAGCACCTTGTACATCACGGTCTGACCGCTTCTTCTCGCCAGAGAATCTTTCCTGGAGGTGTAGACGCGGTCCTTGAGGATGTCGAGGTAAAAGGCGCTCATCTCGACGGTGCAGAAGCCGTTCACCGCATGGTAGAGGATGTGGAACTCGCTGTCGGTGTAGGAAGCGAGCACCTTTTCCTTGAGAAGCTCAAGCTGGTGCATGGCCCAGCGATCCAGTTCCGGCATCTGCTCGAACGGGACGCAGTCGGTGTCCGGGTTGAAGTCGTGGATGTTGCCCAGGATGTAGCGGCAGGTGTTCCTGATGCGGCGGTAGCTCTCGGAAAGCCGGGTCAGGATCTCCTGGGAGATGCGCAGGTCGTCGCGGTAATCCTGCGCCGCGACCCAGAGGCGGAGCACGTCGGCGCCGAACTTCTTGATGACGTCCTCGGGCGCCACCACGTTGCCCACGGACTTGCTCATCTTCCTCCCGGCGCCGTCCATGACGAAGCCGTGGGTGAGCACGTTCTTGTAGGGGGCGCGGCCGCGGGTGCCGACGCTGGCCAAAAGCGACGAGTGGAACCAGCCGCGGTGCTGGTCGCTACCTTCCAGGTACATGTCGGCCGGCGAGCCCAGGTTGTCGCGCAGTTCGAGCACGGCGGCATGCGAGGTGCCGGAGTCGAACCAGACGTCGAGGATGTCCCCTTCCTTCTCGAACTCGTTCTTGCCGCACGAGGGGCAGGTAGTCCCTTCCGGGAGGAACTTCGCGGCATCCCAGTCGTACCAGATGTCGGAGGTGTGCTCGGCGAACAGGTCGGCGACCTGGTGCATGATCTTGCCGTCGGCCATGACGTGGCCGCAGCTCTTGCAGTAGAAGGCGGCGATGGGCACGCCCCAGGAACGCTGGCGGGACACGCACCAGTCGGGACGGTTCTCGATCATGCCGTAGATGCGTTCACGGCCCCACTTCGGGATCCAGTTCACGGTGTTGATCTCGGAGAGCGCTTTGCCGCGCAGGTCGTTCTTCTCCATGGAGATGAACCACTGCTCAGTGGCGCGGAAGATGACCGGCTTCTTGCAGCGCCAGCAGTGCGGGTAGGAGTGGGAAATCTCCTTGGAACCCAGAAGCGCCCCGACCTCGGTCAGCTTCTCGATGACGTTCTTGTTGGCATCGAACACGAACTGGCCGCCGAAGAACTCGATGTTCTCATAGAAGCGGCCGCGGTTGTCGACCGGGTTGTAGATGTCGAGTCCCGAAGCAAGGCCCAGCTCGTAGTCTTCCTGGCCGTGGCCGGGGGCGGTGTGGACGCAACCGGTGCCGGCTTCCAGGGTGACGTGCTCGCCCAGGAGGATGATGGAGTCCTGGTCGTAGAACGGGTGACGGGCCAGCTTCTTCTCCAGGATCCTGGAGGGGAACTTGGCCAGCACGGTCCCTTCCGCACCGATCTCCTTGAGGAAGCTCTCCTTGAGGCCGTCGGCCACGATGACCACGTCGCCGCTATTGAGCGCGAGCGCCACGTAGTCAAGCTCCGGGTGCAGGGCGATGGCGAGGTTTGCCGGGAGGGTCCACGGGGTGGTGGTCCAGATCACCATCGACGGCTTCTTGCCGGCAAGCTCCGGCACCGCGCCACCGAGGTCCTCTTTGAGCGGGAACTTCACGAACACGGAGGGGGACTTATGGTCGGCATACTCGACCTCGGCCTCGGCCAGTGCCGTGCCGCAGGAGGAGCACCAGTGCACCGGCTTCTTCCCCTTGTACAGGCCGCCGTTTTCGGCGAACGTGGCCAGTTCGCGGGCGGTGGCACCCTCGTAGCTCGCGTTCATGGTCAGGTAGGGCTCATCCCAGTCGCCGAAGATGCCCAGTCGCTCGAACTCGGCGCGCTGGATGGCGACGAACTTGGCGGCGTACTCGCGGCAGAGCTTGCGCATCTCCAGCTTGGAGATCTCGTGCTTCTTGGAACCGAGGTTCTTCTCGACCTGCAGTTCGATGGGGAGGCCGTGGCAGTCCCAACCCGGGACGTAGGGAGCGGCGAAGCCTTCCATGCGCTTGCTCTTCAGCACGATGTCCTTGAGGATCTTGTTCAGCGCGTGACCGATGTGGATGTGACCGTTGGCGTAGGGAGGGCCGTCGTGCAGCACGTAACGCGGCTTGCCTTTGCCGGCCTCCCCGATCTTGTTGTGTATGTCAACCTCGGCCCACTGCTTGAGCATCTCGGGCTCGCGCTGGGGAAGATTTCCCTTCATCGGGAAGTTGGTGATCGGGAGATTGAGAGTGTCCTTGTAATCCATGTAAACGGCCTCCGCACTGTCAGTTTAAGCCATGAGAGAAACGACTTAAGCTACAAGCAATGGGGATGAATGTCAAGCGCAAACAAGGATTTCCGCCAGTTACAGGGCGAATGAGACTCCCGCCACGCGGGGCCATGAGCGGCCTGTAACAGCGCGCGTGCAGATATCGACATACCGGCCCTTTGCGCGGTTTTTCTTGTCACTGGTGCAGAGCGGTGCTATAAGTTGCGCGCTGTTACCATCTGGAGGCGTGCTCCATGCAGAAACACGAACAATCATACTGGGGCGGGGTAGTGAAATCGATGGGCCTGGTTTTCGGCGACATCGGTACGAGCCCCATCTATACCCTTACCGTCATCTTCGCCCTCACCAAACCGACCCCTGACAACATCTTCGGCATCCTGTCGCTGATCGTGTGGACCCTGTTCATCCTGGTCACCGTCGAATATGCCTGGCTCGCCATGAGTCTGGGGAGAAAGGGCGAAGGGGGCACCATCGTCTTGAAGGAGATCCTGGTCCGCCTGCTCAAGGGGGGACGCGCCATGGGATTCATCGGCCTGCTCTCCTTCATCGGGGTCTCCCTGCTTTTGGGCGACGGCGTCATCACGCCGGCCATTTCCATACTCTCCGCCGTCGAGGGTCTGGAGCTGATACCGGCGACGGCGAACCTGTCGCAGGCGGGTGTCATTGCCATCGCCGCCACCATCGCCATCATCCTCTTCATCTTCCAATCCAAGGGCACCGACAAGGTGGCAGGCGCCTTCGGCCCACTGATGGTACTTTGGTTCTCGGCTCTTACCGTGTCCGGCCTGATCGCCATCGCGGGACACCCCGAGGTGCTGAAGTCCATTTCGCCGTGGTACGCCATCAAGTTCTTCCTCGACAACGGCATGTCCGCCTTCTTCGTCCTGTCCGAGGTCATCCTGTGCGCCACCGGGGGCGAGGCGCTCTACGCCGACATGGGGCACCTGGGCCGAAAGCCGATCGTGCGCGCGTGGTATTTCGTCTTCATCGCCCTGGTGATCAACTACCTGGGCCAGGGGGCGTTCCTGCTGGAGCACCAGCACGAGAAGAACACCCTGTTCGGCATGATCCACGACCAGTCCCAGATCCTGTACATCCCCTTCCTGCTGCTCACCATCCTGGCCACGGTAATCGCCTCCCAGGCCCTGATCAGCGGCGTGTTCTCGATCATCTACCAGGGGATCACCACCAGGATCATGCCGCTCATGAAGGTGGATTACACATCGAGCCACCTCAAATCGCAGATCTACATCGGCTCGGTGAACTGGACGCTGATGGTGCTGGTCATCTTCATCATGCTGCTCTTCGGCAAGTCCGAAAATCTGGCCGCGGCCTACGGCCTCGCCGTCACCGGCAGCATGACCATCACCGGCATCATGATGACCATGATCTTCGCCAACACCACCAAGAAGTGGAAGGTCCCCATCGCCATCGCCGTCACCCTGGTCGACTTCGTGTTCCTGATCGCCAACCTGAACAAGCTGCCCCACGGCGGCTACTGGTCCCTGATCCTGGCCTCGGTTCCCTTCCTGACCATCCTGCTCTGGACCAAGGGGCAGCGCGCCCTGTACCGGGCCCTCAAGCCGCTGGACGTGGAGACCTTCCTCATGTCCTACGAGCAGATTTTCGCCAAGCAGCGCACCATCCCCGGGACCGGTCTCTTCTTCACCCGCGAGTGGGCGGTGGTCCCCCCCTACGTCGTGCACTGCATCATCCGCAGCAACATCATCTACGAGCGCAACGTTTTCATCTCCATCATCAGGACCGACGAGCCCTTCGGGGTCTCCTACAGGCTGACCGAGAACCGTGGCAGCGGGCTGGACTCCTTCGAGATCTTCGCGGGGTACATGGAGGTGATCGACATCGAGACGCTCCTGAAGAAGAACAACATCCACGAGAAGGTCATCTTCTACGGCGTCGAGGACATCACCACCAACAACCCGATCTGGAAGGTGTTCAACGCCATCAAGAAGCTGAGCCCGAACTTCGTCCAGTTCAACCAGCTCCCCGCCAGCAAGCTGCAGGGGGTACTCACCCGCGTCGAAATGTAGCGCTTGCTTTAGCTTTACCCCCTCGCCCTTTGGGAGAGGGGCAGGGGTGAGGGCGTCGCCATGGGCAACATGCTGCTGGTGCAACCTCCCTCACCCGCCCTGCGGGCACCCTCTCCCGGAGGGAGAGGGAACATGAACCGGAAACAACAAAAGGGCCGCCCCCTCGACGGGAGCGGCCCTTTTGCTATTGTGGTGCTTGGAACTTGAGGGGGACTGGCTCCGCCAGGTGCCTGTCCCCTTTGTGCTTGTGAAGATGACTCAGCGGAATGGAGCGTTCCGCTAGAGGGACAGGCACCTATCGAGCCAGTCCCTTCTGCTTAGACCGTATCCAGCAGATGCCCCCAGTCGTCCTTCATCTGGATCCGGTGCAGGGCGTTCAGGCCGTTCACCTCGTAGAAGATCTGGTCCGCCTCCTCCTGCGAAAGGCCGACCTTGGGACGCACCCCCATCCAGTGGCTGAAGCTGCCGGAGGGGGACTCCAGCGGGCGCGGCAGCGGCGGCCCCGGCTTGTATTTCCCTTCCACGAAGATCGCCGCCTCGTACTGGCGGCCGTGCTTCACCAGGCAGATTTCCAGCAAAGAACCCGTGTTCTGCAGCACGCGCTCGATGATAACTTCCTGCACTTCCATATCGTCCGGCATCTCCGTGTATTCGCTCATAGCATCTCTCCGTTTTCCCCGCTGCGGGGCATCTGTTTGATCCTTCCCTCTCTTCGGCCGACCGGCTCCTCGACTTTAGGTGCTTTGGCATAATTTCTTTCTGTTTCACTGACGGTCAGCGCTGCTGCGGACCTACCACTCGGATGAGGGGGACAGGCACCTTCGGAGCCAGTCCCCTTTGGTCAACGCTCCTCCGGGCTTGCCAGGCGCAGCTTTACGATCAGCGGCAGGTGGTCCGAGGCGACCTGGGTCAGCTTGGTGCGCGGAATCAGTTCGCTTTCCACCGCGAGGTCGGGCGAAATGAAGATGTGGTCGAACCGGACGATGGGCATGCTGCTCGGGAAGGTGAACTGGGTGTGCCCGAACTTGAGGCGCTCCTGCTCGTCCTGCAGCGCGTTTCTCAGGCGCTTGTGGATGCTCCAGCTGGGGAGGGCGTTGAAGTCGCCGCAGAGCACCACCGGGGGGCGGCAGTCGGGGTGCGCGAGCCACTCGGGGCCGGTCAAAACCTTGGCCTGGTAGTTGCGCTCCTGCGGGGTGAGCCCAAGGTGGGTGTTCACCACCTGCAACTTCTGCCCGTAGACCTCGATCTCCACCCAGATCACGCCCCGCGGCACCATGGTCCGATAGCGGTTCTCGGGGTGCAGCCCACCGGCCCGGACCAGCCGCATCGGGAAGCGGCTGAAGACCACCTTGCCCCAGCGCTCCCGTTCCAGGTTGTAATGCACGTCCCTCCTGGAGAGGAGCGCCAGTTCGTGCGCCAGGTCCTGGCAGGCGCCCCCGACCTCGGGACGAAAGCGTGCACCGGGAAGCTCCTGGAGCGCCACGATGTCGGGCTGGTAGGTGTCGATGACCTGGGCGATGCGCTCGGCCGAGGTGTGCCGGTCGTTGCCGGTGAGCCGGTGCACGTTGTAGGTCATGACGGTGAAGGTGCCATCGTTTGCAGACATACCAGCCGCCTTTCTCGTCCCGGGGACCCGGGACGTAAAAAACAACGACAGGAATTATACCGGGTTTTGAACTGTGCGGGGCGAAAGAGATCAAGCAGGCGGGATCAGGAGGATGGGGAGCAGCAGAAGGGACTGGCTCCGTCAGGTGCCAGTCCCTTCTGCGGAACGCTCTTTCAGCTCAGCCAGCTTCCCCAGCAGTAAGGGGACAGGCACCTGGCGGAGCCAGTCCCCTCCTGCGGCAAGGGGGATGGGTAATGGCGGGGTCAGTCCTTGACGGACGAGACGTCGAAGCGGTCGATCTCGTTTTGCAGGACGCTGATCTGGCCCGCCAGCGCCGAGGTGCTTTCGCCGAGCACCTTGACCGCGCCCAGGTTGCTCTCGGTGGCGGACTTGATGCTCTCCACGGCCGGCAGCACCTGGTCGGCGCCCCTGCTCTGCTCGTCGCACGCCCTCTGGATGCGGCGGATCATCTCGGTGATGTTCTCCGTGGAGTTGGCGATGAAGCCGCCTACGTTGCTCTGCTCGCGGGTCGAGCTCTTGACCTGGTCGGTGAGCATCTTCATCTTTTCCACCGCGTTCAGCACCAGGCTGCTCCCCTCCCCCTGCTCGCGGGTCGAGATCGCTATCTGGCGCACCATGGTGGTCACCTTGTCGGTGGTCTCGCGGATCATCAGGCTGCCGCGCGCCTGCTCGGCGGTGGCCCGGGCAATGCCGTTGACCTGCTCGGTCGCCTTCTGCACGCCGGCAACGATCTTTTCCAGTGCCTCCCCGGATTTGCGGGACAGCTCCTCCCCCTGGGCGATGTTCTGCTCCGCCTGCCGGATGGCGCCGACCGCCCGGTCGGTCTCTTCGAGGACACCGTTGATGACCTCGGAAATCTTCCTGGTGGATGCGCTGGTGCGCTCGGCGAGCTGCTTGATCTCTCCCGCCACGACCGCGAAGCCCTTGCCGTGCTCGCCGGCCTGCGCCGCGATAATGGCGGCGTTGAGCGCCAGCAGGTTGGTCTGCTCGGCGACGTCGTCGATGACCGAGAGGATGGTGCCGATGTCGCCGGCACGCTGGGAAAGGGTTGCGATCACCTCCGAGGTGATGCGCGAGGAGGCCTTGATGGCACTGATGCCGAGGATGGTGGATTCAACCGCGCTCTTGCCGACTTCGGCGTCCTGCTTCACCGCTTCGGAGATCTGCACCGTGTTCAGCGCGTTCTTTTCCACCTCTTTGATGGAGCTGTCCATCTCGACGATGGAGGAGGAGTTGATGCTCGCTTCTTCGAGGAGCAGGTCTGCATTTCTCCCCACCTGCTTGATGGAAGCCGCCATTTCAATGATGGCAGAGCCGACCTCGTCCACCTGCTGGGCCAGCGACTCGGCGTTCAACGCCACTTCCTCTATGCTGGACGCCATCTCCAGCACTGAAGACGAACTCTCCGACGCCGACTGCGACAGCCCCTCCACCGCCTGTGCCACCCCCTTGATGGAGGAGGTAATCTGGGTCATGGCGCTGGATGCCTCGTTAACGGAGGTCGACTGCTGCTCGGCGGCCCATACCACCGTGCCGGAAACCTGCATCAGGTTCTCGGAAACTGACCCCAGTTCATTGCTGGAGTGGCTGACCTGGCGCACCATCAGGGCGAGCTTCTCGGTCATGGCGTTGAATTCGGTGGCCATGGCGCCGATTTCGTCCTGGGTTTCCACTTCGAGGCGGCGATTGAGATCCCAGCTCGATGTGACAGAGACGATATGCTCCTTAAGCGTGGTGAAGAGATCGAGACTCGGTTTGAGCGACAGGTACAGGACGGTAACGGCTGCCAAAACGATGGCGATGAAGATGGCCATCTGCGCGGCGACCCCTTTCCACATGGTCATGAACAGCGGGCTGATCTCCTTGTGGGTGAAAAGGAGGCCGACGGTGCCGCCGGAGGCGTCCCGGACCGGGCTGATGCCGACCAGGTACTTGCCCCCGTCGAAGGAGACGATGACGATGCGCGGCTCCTTGAGCCCCTCGGTCATCTCGGGACCGACCTTGGCGGCGACCCCGATCGCCACGGCCTTGTTGGTGGGGTTGAGGATGCGGAAGGAATGTACCAGCTCGCTCTTCACCTCGGTGGACTTGCTCTTCAGGAACTCTTCGGTGAGAAAGAGGGAGACATCATCGCCGGTGATCTGCTTCATCTGCTGGAAGACGTGGTCGATCTCCTCGGCCACCTCCATATAGCCCAGGGCACTGCCCCGGTAGCTGACCGGCTTCACGCAGCGCAGCGAGAAGAAGTTCTTGCCCATCTCCAGCCCCCAGCTCATCTGCTTGGTGGCCTGGGCCTTCAGGAAGGTTTCCCGCTTCAGGATGTCGCCATCCTGCTCCGGCTTGTGCACCCGCAGCAGCACCTTGCCGTCGGGCTGGATGAAGTACATGTGGGTTATGTTGTTGTTCTGCTTGATCTCGCTGAAGATGGGCTTGGCCGCGGCAAGAAGCGCATCCTTGTTGCCGGCGGCAAAGGGGGCCAGCAGCACGTCGAGCTTGTCCAGGCCGGCATGGGCGCGGGCCAGTCCCTCGGCGTCCCCTTTCAGGATCGCTTCGAAGAGGCGGCCGCTGTTGGCGGCTTCGTCCTTGAGCCCCTCCCGCATCTGGTACATCTGGTACTGGTAGGTGAACAGCCCGACGATGGTGATACTGGCGACACACAGAGCGACAACGGAAACGACAATTCTCTTCTTGATGGACCACGTGGCAAACATCATTCGACTCCCGATCGGCATCACATTACAATAGAAAGACGGAGGTTATGTTTATATCTCATTCTTCTTAAAGAG
Organism: Geomonas anaerohicana; assembly: GCF_016458305.1. GTDB lineage: Bacteria > Desulfobacterota > Desulfuromonadia > Geobacterales > Geobacteraceae > Geomonas > Geomonas anaerohicana. The sequence continues at coordinate 71,895 of NZ_JAEMHL010000014.1, forward strand.
AAAAGGGGTAAACCGGTACCTTACTGTGATTTGAATTCCATTATTCACAGTTCCAGAACAAAGAGTCTGTCGTGAAAACAGCTACACGTTAGGATTTTTTATAAGAACGCATTGACTTGATACAGCCTGCTATTAATATTTTCGAATCTACAAGAGACACAGGTATGCACGCGGGGCAGTATGTCCCGTCGAGGAGTGCGCCATGAACACCAAGAAGATCACCTTTACCAACGCCAACGGCACCAGGCTGGCGGCGCGGCTTGAGCTTCCCGATGACGAGCGCCCGGTCGCCTACGCCATCTTCGCCCACTGCTTCACCTGCTCCAAGAACATCAAGGCGGCGGTCAACATCACGCGGGCCATGAGCAGCCGGCGCATCGCGGTGCTCCGCTTCGACTTCACCGGTCTGGGCGAGAGCGAGGGGGACTTCGCCGAGACCACCTTCTCCTCGCAGGTAAGCGACCTGGTGGCGGCGGCGCGCTTTCTGGAGCGCGAGTACGAGGCGCCCAGGCTTTTGGTGGGACATTCACTGGGGGGCTCTGCGGTGCTGGTTGCCGCCGGTGCAATCCCTTCGGTGACGGCGGTGGCCACCATCGCGGCTCCCTACAGCCCCTCGCACCTGCGCCGCCTGTTGGGAAAATCGGCTGAAGAGGCGGAACGGCAGGGGGAGGCCACCGTGAACCTCGGCGGCAGCGAATTCACCATCAGGAAAAGCCTCCTCGACGACCTGGAAGCGCAGCGCCCGGCCGAGACGCTGGCCCACCTGCAGGGGGCGCTCCTGGTGCTGCATTCCCCCGCAGACGGCATCGTGACCATCGACAACGCCACCCAGATCTTCCAGGCGGCCCACCAACCAAAGAGCTTCGTCTCGCTGGGGAGCGCCGACCACCTGATGTCCGAGGCGGCTGACTCGCGCTACGCCGGAGAGGTCATTGCCTCCTGGGCCATGCGCTACCTGGACGGAGCCGAGGCGCAGCCCATGGCACAGCGGCAGTTTCTGGCCGCCGACAACAGGGTCACCGCCCGCACCGGGCCCGAAGGCTTCCGCACCGAGATTTTCGCCAACGGCTTCAGCCTCACCGCGGACGAGCCCATCAGCTACGGCGGCAGCAACGAGGGACCCTCCCCTTACGAGTTCGTCATGGCCGGGCTCGCCGCCTGCACCTCCATGACGGTGCAGATGTACGCCCGGCGGAAAGGGTGGCCGCTCGTCGACGCGCTGGTGCGGCTTTCCCATCACAAGATCCACGCTGAGGACTGCCGCGACTGCGAGTCCCAGGACCGGCGCATCGACAAGTTCGTCCGGGAGTTGGAACTGATCGGCGAGCTGGACCAGGAGCAGAGACAGAAGCTTTTGGAGATCGCCGAGAAGTGCCCGGTGCACCGCACCCTCACCAGCGAGATCCGGGTGGAAACGAGACTCAAGGAAAGCATGGTTGAACAATAAGGCCCACTCAGCATTGCCGTTAGTCTCTCCCTCCCTTGACGGGAGGGGGCTTGGGGGTGGGTGAAGCCGCAAGTGGAGGGGGGACCGGACGGCGCCGGAGCCGGCCGCGAAATTCTTCTCAAGAGTTGGCCCGCATCTGCCGAAAAGAGCTGCAACGCCCAAGGTAAGGGCCCAGCAGGAGGTCACGTTATGGATGTAACCACCATAGCAACCATGCAGATAGCAGGCGCCGCCGCTCTCGCCCAGCAGTCGGCTTCCATGGAGTTGATGAAGAACGCTGCCAATGCCCAGATGCAGATGGCCAATATCCTGGCCCAGCAAGCCACCGCAGTGAACCCGCCCGAGGGCTTCTCGGTCTACGCCTGAACACACTAAGCCAGCCACGCAAAAGGGCCGGGGGAACTCCCCCCGGCCCTTGTCGTTTCACGTTGCTATTTCTTGCAGCAGCTCCCGCCTTCGCAGCCGCAGCACCCCTTCTTCTTCCACAGCGTAGCGTACAGGATATAGCAGGCTCCGGCCACGATGACGCCGGCAATGATCACATCGGCAACTCCCATGTTCAACCTCCCAGCCCCAGGAGACGTCCCCCCTGGTAGATGATGAGCGCGGCGGTCCACGCCAGCGCCGTCTGATAGAACAGGCCCACGCCGGCCCATTTCCAGGTGCCGAACTCCTGCCGCATGGCCGCTATCGCCACGACGCACGGCATGTAAAGCAGGACGAAGGCCATGAAGGCGTACGCGCTAAGCGGCGTGAACGCCCCGAGGATGGCGACTTTGAGCCCACCCTGGTCCTCCTCCTTCTCCTCCGCCTGCGGCAGGTAGAGCAGGGTCTTGGCCGCGGTGACGCAGGCAGCTCCGAAGGAGGTCGCCACTTCCTTCAGGTCTTCCTGCAGGGTCGGGACGTCCTTCTTCTCGTCCTTCTTGGGGGCGTAAATCTCGCCCATGGTCCCCACCACGATCTCCTTGGCGATGACGCCGGTGATGAGGGATGAGGCCGCCTCCCAGTTGCCGAAACCGACCGGCTGGAAGATGGGGGCAATGGCGGCGCCCGCCTGGCCCAGGTAGGAGTCACGCTTGTGCTCGACGCCCCAGGGGAGGTTCAAAAGGAACCAGACCAGTACGGATACGGCGAAGATGTACGTACCGGCCTTGAAAAGGAAGTGCTTCCCCTTTTCCCAGGTGTGCACGCAGAGGCTGTGCAGGCTCGGCATGCGGTACGGGGGGAGCTCCATGATGAACATGGGCGCCTCGCCGCGGAACAGCGTCTGCTTGAAGACGAGCCCCATGCCCACCGCGAGCAGGATCCCCATGATGTACAGCGACCAGATTACGGTGCTGGAGTTCTTGGGGAAGAAGATGCCCACGAAGAGCACGTACACCGGCAGGCGCGCGCCGCAGGACATGAGCGGCACCAAGAGGGCGGTCAGCACCTTGTCCTTGGGATTCTCCAGCGTCCGCGTGGCGTAGATGCCGGGAACGTTGCAGCCGAAACCGAGCAGCATCGGGATGAACGACTTGCCGTGCAGGCCGATGGAGTGCATGGTGCGGTCCATGACGAAGGCGGCGCGGGCCATGTAGCCGCTCCCCTCCAGGAAGGTGATGAAGAACATCATGGCGAAGATCACCGGCACGAAGACCAGCACCGATCCCACCCCGGCGATGACCCCGTCGTTCACCAGCGACACGGTCCAGTCCGGTGCCCCGAGCGGGGTCAGGATGGCCGAGGCCCAGCGTTTGAAAGGACCGTCGGTCATGGCGCCGATCCACTTGCCGAAGGGGGCGGAGAGGTCGAAGGTGAGCTTGAATAAAAGCCACATGGCGCCCATGAAGATCGGGATGCCCAGGAAACGGTTCAGCACGACCTTGTCGATCCTCTCGGTCAGCTCGGTCTGGCGCAGCTCCGGCTTGTGCAGCACCTCGTGGGTGAGCCCGGAGGCGAGCGAGTAGCGGGCGTCGGCCATGATGGACTCGATGTCCTCGCCGTGGGCCCTTCTGAGGTGGTGAAGAGCCTGGTCCAGGAAATCGAGGTTGTCCAGCCCCAGTTCCTTCATGACGTGGCTGTCCTGCTCCATGAGCTTCAAGAGCAGCCAGCGCTGCGGGTAGTGATCGATAAGCGCCGGGTAGCTGCTGCGGAAGGACTTGGCCAGGTAGTCGCAGGCAACTTCTATGTCTTCACCGTAGTTGAGCTTTTTCGGGGCCCGCTGCTTCGGGGTGTCGGCCACCCGCAGCGCCGTCGCCAGCAGCTCGTCGAGACCGGTCTTCTTGGTGGCCGAGGTGGGGACCACGGCGATGCCCAGCATCTCTTCCATCGCCTTGTCGTCGATGCGGTAGCCCTTCTCGGCAGCCTCGTCGTAGATGTTGAGCGCCATCACCACCGGGATGCCCAGTTCCATGATCTGCACTGTGAGGTAGAGGTTACGCTCCAGGTTGGTGGCGTCGACCACGTTGATGATCAGGTCGGGACGCTCGTGGACCAGGTAGTCGCGCGCCACGATCTCCTCCTGGGAGTACGGGGAGAGCGAGTAGGTGCCGGGAAGATCGACCAGCCGGATCTTCCTGCCGCCGAATTCGAAGAAAGCCTCCTTTTTCTCCACCGTCACCCCGGCCCAGTTGCCGACGTGCAGGCGGGTGCCGGCGATGGCATTGATCAGGGTCGACTTGCCGGAGTTGGGGTTACCTGCCACCGCCACCGTGATGGTGCGCGCCGCAGCGCTGTGACCGGAGACCTCGGCGTCCAGTTCCTCGTCCTTGTGCTTCAACTGCGTGCTCATCCTGCCACCTCCACCGCGATGCCTTCCGCTTCCTTCTTCCTGAGCGACAGGTTGTAGCTCTTGATGCTCACCTCGATGGGGTCCCCCAAAGGCGCCACCTTGAGCACCTTGACGTCCTCGCCCACCAGCACTCCCATATCCATCAGCCGCCTCTTCAGCGGACCGATGGAACCGATCGATGTGATCTTCCCCTTCTGCCCCGGTTTAAGCTTTGCCAGATTCATCACCCTATCTCCTCACCATGATTTTCATTGCCATGCGGCGGGCCAGGGCAATCCTCGCCTCGTCCACCCTGAGCAGGATGGTGTTGCCGCCGTTGGTCAGCATCTCAACGTGTTTCCCGATCCGGAGCCCCATCTCCTCGACCCGGACCATGGTCTTTTCATGCTCGGGGTCCGGGCCGCCTTGGGCCGCCCCCCTGCCGAACATGATCTCGACGATCTCGCCGTTTTCTCCCGCGCTTAACAGTCCCAGAGGTATCATGAATGCTCCTTTTCCTTTTCTTTACCTAATTAGCCCCCGCCCCCGCCTGCGGCGGTGTTCTGACGGGGAGAAAGCCCCCTCCCCCCGGAGGGGGGAGGCTGGGAGGGGGGAAACAGGAACGAGCCGGTACGCTCCCCCTCCCTGTCCCTCCCCCTCCGGGGGCGGGGACGCTTGGCAACTTCTCAGAAGCGAGAATCTTCCATAGTTTCCCGCCCCTCCCCTTTCCTAGAAGCTGATCTTGGCGCGCAGGGCGAGGGCGACCACGTTGTCGCTGGCGCCGATGCCGGCCGGGTTCACCAGGTACTGCGCTACCGGAGAGATCTCGATCTGGTCGCTCACCTTGTACCGGTAGTAGACCTCGGCAAGTTTCTCCTGTGCGTCGGCCACGGTCCGGGCCGCCTTCACCTGGCCGTAGGCAAAGCCGAGCACGTCGTCCTTGCGGCCGGCGACGAGCCCCTGGTAGTGGCCGCCGGCGCTCCAGGCGCGGGTTGCGGCGTAGACGTCCTTGTCTCGCTGGCCATAGCGGGCGAAGAGGGTGAGCTTGTCGGTGACCTGCTGGTCGAAGCTTACGCCCACGCTGTAGGCGTTTTTGGCGACCAGCTTGCCGGCGCCGTCCGCCGGGGCGCCGTCGAAAGCCCCGTAGACCCGGTAGTTTCCTTCCAGCTCACCCGCCTTGTGCTTGTAATCCAGTTCCGCGATGCCGAAGCCGTGGTCGAAGATGTTGGCGCTGTCCGAGCTGTCCGCGCTGTCGGCATCGCCGCTGCCGTAACCGATGCCGAAGATGAGCGGCTCCGCCAGCTTGGCCTGGACGCGCGCGCCCGGGCCGTTGGCCGGGAAGGGAAGCACCGCGGAATGCACGAAGGCGCCGGAGAGGAACTGGCTGTTCTCGTCGCCGGCAACGGCGTTGCTGTCGAAGTAATTGGAGAGATCGATCTTGCCGGCGGTAAAGAGGAGACGGTCATTCAGAGCGGAGTGCTCGAGCCAGGCCTCGCGGAAGCGGACCCGGTCGCCGGTGGAGCCGGCCACGCCGTTCAGCCCGGAGAAGGAGGCCACCTTGGAATCGATGCCGTCGCCGCCGGTCGCCTCGACGTCGATGACCGCGATGGTGCTCTCACCCACCTTGAAGTTGAAGACCAGGTCGGCACGCCCCACCACGTCGGTGGAGTCCTTGGGCTTGTTGCCGATGGAGCCCTGCAGCACGCCGACCATGCCGCCGGAAAGGGCGATGTTCTTGGTGAGGGCGGTGAACCGGGTGCCGAGATCCTCGTTGCGAGCCTGGAAGGTTCTGGTGCCGACCAGAAGCATCTCGGCGCGCAGTTCCTCCTTGAGGTCGCTCAGGAGCACGAGATCCTCCTTGTCCACCGCCTGGTTCCCCTCCTTGACCACCTTTTCCGCCATTTTCTCGGTGAGAAGATGTACCGCCAGCGCCACGTCCATACGGCTGCACGCAGCTTTTCCTTCCTGGAACTCCTTGGAGAAGAGCCCCTCCACCTGGTACTTGTTACCCAGGCGCAGGATCTCCTGGCACGCCTTGACTTTGCACTCAACCTTTTCCGGCACGACCAGGTCGGGGTGCAGAGCGAACGCAGTCCCTGAAGCAAGTAAAAGGCTTCCCAGCAGGAACATCCCGGACACGGTAATCTTCTTCGCTTCGAACATGAATCTCTCCTCCTCTCTCTGTTGCGGCTCCGACTCAATCAAGACCGGAAGCCATACGAAATCTGCTGTATCAGCAAGTGTTTTTGACTATTTGCTCATATCGGCGGGGTGCTTCAAAACTGAAAACCAATTTCATTCATTGGAGAAAAAAAAGACTTCCCCCTTGAGCGCGCACTTATACAGTGAGCGACACCAACACCACCACGGCATCTGTCAGTATTTGGAACTTTCTAAATTGCTTGAGAGAGTCAGCCAGCCTGGGCCAGTGCAGCGGTTGCAACCCCCGCGCAACTCGATCTTCAGCGACTGTACCGTGAAGCCCATGGAGCGGGCCAGTTCGGCCTGGTACCGCTCAATGGAACTGTTCTCAAACTCGGTGACGGTGCCGCAGTCGCTGCAGACCTGGTAATCGTGCCGCCTACCCCCGGCCACTTCATAGCGGGTCAAGCCGTCTCCGACGGTTTACTTCACGGGCTATGCCGGCTGCGGCGAAAAGCCGCAGCGCACGGTAGACGGTTGCGTGGCCGATGTTGGGATGCGTGCCGCGCAGGATCAGGTACAGCTCGTCTGCTCTTTCACCTTCTGCTTGGTTTGGTTCACACGCGCCTCGGTGGTATCGGAGGGAACCCTCCTGACAGTACATACAATGACATTCACTTTCAGCCTTGCAGCGTAATACTCCAATGACAGAAACGCCGGGGGGTGAGAGTATCCCCACAGTGTTACCTCCCCGGCTAAACTCTTGATTGACTGAGGAGTGAAGCGGTCAGATGGATGACGGCGATGGCTGGTTTTGAAAGTTGTTTTCGTTTATAGAGAAGGCTGGCGGGATTGTCAATATTTTTATTTTTAGAATTTTCCGAGCCAGTGGTTTTACAACACAGTGACTTTCCCGGCGCAGCCGGAGCACAGCCGCTCCAGGCTCCCTCCAGCCGAGACGTGCGCTATGACAATAGTGTCGGCGAGGTCGACCATCATCTTGTTGCGCTGATAGCATTTGGACTCGCAGGGGTGGCTCACGCTCTGGGCGTAGCGGGAAATGACCAGCAGGCGTCCCGCAGCAAGGTGCCGCTCCCACTCGGGGTCCAGCCGGTTCAGCCCCTGCGCCAGCGCGATGATGATGGGCTGGTTGCCCTGCAAAAGCCGGCACAGCACCTCCTTCTCGATGGGAGAGTGATAGCCGGAGATGACGCAGGTGCCGGCCACGCGCTGCGCGTCGGCCCAGCGGTAGGCCTTTTCCGCAGCCTCCTGGGGAAACTTGCGGGAGCACAGAAACGCCACCTTGCGCAGGTCAAGCAGTGCCTCGTTCCCGATCGAATGCATGCGCCACCCCCTTGGCATGATGGCAAAGTATATCGGGCCACTTCCATCCGGCCAGCCTCGTGGTAAACTTCTGCGTCCATTAAAGCGAACTAATCACTTGGAATCAGGTGCGGGTTTGGCGCCGCAGTGCCTGCCTCACCAGCAAACCACGACAAGGAGGATGACATGGGCATTTTAGACGACGTTGCCGGCAAGGTACGCGGCATGGCCGGCGGAGGGGACGCCGGCCTCATGCAGGGGATCATCGAGATGCTGACCGACCGCCAAAGCGGCGGACTGGGAGGGATCATCCAGGCCTTCAACCAGAAAGGGCTCGGGCACATCATCTCTTCCTGGATCGATACCGGCCCCAACCTTCCCGTCACCCCGAACCAGCTGCACGAGGTCTTGGGACCGGAACGGGTGCAGCAACTGGCGAACCAGGCCGGACTCTCCACTGACGAGACCGTCACCAAGCTGACCCGCTTTCTCCCCGATGCGGTAGACCAGGCCACCCCGGACGGCAAGGTTCCCGAAGGGGGGCCTCGTCGGCAAGGGTCTCGACTTCCTGAAGAGCAGATTCTCGTAGCGTGGGGACTGGCTCCGCCAGGTGCCTGTCCCCTTTGGGGCTTGGTGAGCAGGTTAAGCAGAAACGAGCGTTCCGCTAAAGGGACAGGCACCGAAACGGAGCCTGTCCCTTCTGCTCCCCCTCCCCCTTGACACGATAAAAACCGTGATTATCTTACGCTTAGAAAATGACTCACCGAAAGGAGGTACATGACATGGCAAGTTGGGATGTTTTCAGAGAACTGGACAACCTGAGAAGAGAGATCGACGAAGCCTTCCGCGGCGCAGGAGTGAGCCGGCCCTTCGGACCGACGTTCCTCTCGCCGGTGACCACCCGGCGCTTCCCGATGGTCAACTTCAGCGAGGATGAAGGCAGCGTCTACGTGGAAGCCCTCATTCCCGGGGTCGACCCCAAAGATGTGGACCTCTCGGTCCTCAGAAACACCCTGACCATCAGCGGCGAGCGCAAGCCCTTCGCCGAGATGAAAGGGATCGTGCACCGTACCGAACTCGGCTCCGGCAAGTTCAGCCGCACCCTCGAACTCCCGGTCGACATCGACGCCAACAAGATCACCGCCCAGTGCAAGGACGGCATCATGACCATAACCATGGCCAAAGCGGAACACGCCAAGCCGAAAAGGATCGAAATCAAGCTTTCCTAAGCGAATTACTGTGAGAGGAGGTCATCGATATGGCACCCAACAGCTTGACCGAAAGAAATGACGAAATGAACGTACAGGCCCGTGAAGAGACGAGGTCGAACGAGAGATTCATACGCCCGGCAGTGAACATCATCGAAACCGAGGAAGGCCTGTTCGTGACTGCCGACCTTCCCGGCGCAACCAAGGAGAACATCGACGTCAACGTCGAAAAGGGAGTCCTCACCATCAGCGCGCCCGCGGCCCACTCGGTGCCCGGCAACGCCGTCTACCGGGAATTTGAACTGGGGAGCTACTTCCGGCAGTTCACCATCCCGGAAAGCCTCGACCACGGCAAGGCCAAGGCCGATTTCGCCAACGGCATCCTGACCCTGCGCATACCCAAGGCAGAGATCGCCAAGCCGCGTCGCATCGAGGTGCAGGTGAGCTAAGGACGTTGCACAGGAGGTGAATTAGGGATGGCAACCCTGGTACCTGAAAAGTGGCGTGAAGCCCTGGAACATGTACAGGACAAGGTGGGCACCCTGCTCAACAACCTGGTGCCCGCGAAGAAAGAGGAACGAACGCTGGAAAACCTGACCGCCGACGCGATCCCCTCCTTCATGCAGCGCGGCGGCCCGCTGGTCGACATGCACGAGACCGCAGAGGAGCTCGTGATCCTCGCCGAAGTGCCGGGAATGAAGAAGGAAGATTTCACCGTGGAACTGGTGGACCGGCGGCTCACCATCAGGGGGGAAAAGAAAGTGGTGCGCGAGGGGAAAGGGGCATCGGGGGGCTTCCTCTCCGAATGCCGCTACGGCAGCTTCTCCCGTAGCATGCTGCTCCCCTACTCGGTAGAGGAGGACAAGATCAAGGCGGTCCTCACTCACGGGGTCCTCACCATCCGGCTCCCCAAGCCGGAACAGCAACGCGGCACGGGGCACCGCGTCCCGATTTCTTGAGCAGCCCCATGACAAAGGCCAGTCCGCAAAACGGACTGGCCTTTTTTGTTTGCCGCTCTTACAACTTAACCAGCACCCTCCCCCTGATGCCCCCCTGCAGGATGCGCTCGATCTTCTCCTCCAGACCCTCCAGCGTCACCTCGGTGGCCATCTGGTCCAACAGTGCCGGGCGCCAGGGGCCCGCCAGCCGCTGCCATACTTCCAGCCGGGTGTCGGTCGGGCAGCGCGAGGAATCGATGCCGACCAGGGTCACGGCGCGCAGGATGAAGGGATGCACGTTGACCGGAAGTTCCGCCGAACCGACCAGACCGCAGCAAGTGACGGTCCCCCCGTAGCGGGTTGATTTCAGCACGGCGGCAAGAGTCTCGCCGCCGACCACGTCGATCGCCCCCGCCCAGCGCTCCTTCATCAAGGCCCGCTCCCCTCCCGCGGTTACCTCCTCCCGGGAAATCACCTCCGCCGCACCCATCTCCGTCAGGAACGTGACATCTCCCATCTTGCCGGTGGCGGCCACCACGCGGTACCCAGCCTTGGCCAGGATGCTGACGGCCAGGGTGCCGACGCCGCCGGTCGCACCGGTAACCAGGATGTCGCCACTCTCCGGCCTTACCCCCGCCCGCTCCAGCTTCAGCACCGAAAGTCCCGCCGTGAAGCCGGCCGTCCCCAGGATCATGCTCTCACGCAGGGTGAGTCCGGCGGGAAGCGGCACCCCCCACTGCGACGGGACTCGGATGTACTCGCCCCACCCTCCGTCGGTTTCCATGCCGAGGTCGTGCCCCGTGACCACCACCTGGTCACCCGGCTTGAAGCTGCCATCGCTGCAGGAAGCGACCTCCCCCGCGGCATCGATGCCCGGCGTGTGCGGGAACTGCCTGGTAACGCCGGGGTGCCCGGTGGCGGAGAGGGCGTCCTTGTAGTTGAGCGAGGAATAGCGCACCCGCACTAACAGCTCACCCGCATCCAGTTGATCTATGTCACGCTCTTTGATGCTCCTGGTGAAAGTCTGGTCCGCCCCTTTTTCCACCACCAGTGCTTTGAAGCTGGTTCCTGTTTCCATGTAGTTCTCCGTGGAATGCTCTCAGTGTGATGAACCGACACAAGGATGATAACGGCTGGCAAAGAGAGGTCAAGCACAGCCACCACCTTGCAGTGAGCAGTTGCCATCAAGCGGACTGCGGCTACAATGTATGCCTGCACTATGAATTAGATATTTCACATTATATGCAGGAGGCCGACATGGAAAGGACGGAGATGATCGACAGGCTGAACGACCTGATCCAGTTGGACGTCGATGCTGTGGAGGCCTACGCGCAGGCCATCAAGCACATCGGGTACAGGGATATCGCCAAGAGGTTTCGGGAATACCAGGATGACCACCGTAACCACATCACCAACCTCACCGCCCTGGTACAACAGATGGGCGGGACACCGACCAAGCCGACGCCGGATCTGAAGGGATACCTTATCGAGGGGTTCACCGCCCTGATGAGTCTCACCGGTGCCCGGCAGGCCCTGGAAGCGATGAAGGGGAATGAAAAGGTGACCAGCCGCAAGTACCAGGAAGCCGTCGCCCAGCCCTTTCCCGAGAATGTCATGGAGGTCCTGCGCACCAACCTGTCGCAGGAGCAGTGGCACCTCTCCTATATCGAGGAAATCCTCTCCACCCCGCGCCGGGAACTCTGAGAGGCGTGATAGCAAAAGGGACAGGCTCCGTTTCGGTGCCTGTCCCTCTAGCGGAACGCTCCATTTTGCTCTGTCACCTCACCCAACCCCAAAGGGGACAGGGGGGATTTAGCCTAACTCGCCCCTTACCTTCAACTGGCCGCCTGCTGGAAAACCTGCCGGTCCCTCCGCTCAGCCTCCCTCTTCGAAGCCACCACGTTGTTGCGCCCTTTGAGCTTGGCCCGGTACAGTGCCTGGTCGGCAGCTTCAACCAGCTGCTGCCTGTCTGCATCGAAATCCGGAATCATGGCGGCAACGCCCACGCTCACGGTAACCACCTCGGCGACGGGAGAATGGCTGTGCGGCACATTTAGGGCCTCCACCGCCTTGCGGCACTTCTTGGCGATAGTCGCCGCGTCCGCGAGCCCGATCCCGGAAAGAAGCAGAACGAATTCCTCGCCGCCGTAGCGCGCCGCGGTGTCTCCCGGCCGCCTGGCAAAACGTCCCAGTTCCCGGGCGACCAGTTTGAGGCAATCGTCGCCGGCCTGATGCCCGTAGTTGTCGTTGAAGTTCTTGAAGAAGTCGATGTCCAGGAATATGAGGGCGATGGGGGAGTCCGATCGGACCGCACGCTGCCACTCCTGGTCCAGCATGACCTCGAAATGGCGACGGTTGCCCAGGCCGGTCAGCGGGTCCGAGATGGAGAGCCTGCGCAGTTCCAGGGTGGCATTCTGCAACTGCCTGTTTTCGTGCTCGAGGAGGTTGGTGTTCAGGAAGTCGCGGCGCAGGTAGTTTTCCATCAGCGAGTTTGAGAAGGCCCCGATGATGATGGTGGCGATGATGCTGAAGCTGTTCTGGATCAGGATGGTGAGGTCGGTGTGGTTGATGTAGACGGCCACGGTCTCGTACGCCAGCGTGGTGACCACCGCCCAGCAGACCGCATAGCGCAACCTGAGGCTCACAAAGGTGAAAGCCCCCATGATGAGGAGCAGCAATCCGGAGTAGTAGTAATTCTTGGTGGGGGTCGGGTCGTAATAGACCATGGAGACGATGCCCAGGCTCCCCACCAGCATCACCAGCGAGACGACCGGCTGCATGAAGCGCCTGAGCGGGGGGCAGTAGGTGAAGGCAAGGCCGGCGATGACCGTGGGGCAGACGACCGCGTAACGGATGAACCACATGTGGGCCCGGTCCGCCGGGAGGAGCAGGCCGTCCACCAGCCCGAAAACGGCATAGAGGATGAGCCCGGTCAAAAGCGCCACGCGGACGTGTTTCAGGGTCTTGTCGCGATAGTACTCATTGAAGGCGGACTCCAGCGGTTTCGGAAACCGGACCGACTTGAGCCCCCCTTCCCCGAAAGCCTCCCTGGCCTTTTGTACCATCTCCATCTCAGGGCCGGGAGTCGTCACATTCACATTTATGTCGATGTTGTGCATATCTCACTCATAGGCCGCGTACGGCATGCTACCGGGAGTTATTCAACTGACATAAAGCACGGTAGACATTATATCAGCCTTCATGAATGCACAACTAAATACACACTCTAATCTGGTGAGTTGAGTCACAAAAAATTCAAAAAACCAGATAATAACGAATTACCGGCAGTTTTGACGCGGGTAACTGGCAGCGGAAGGCCTATCGGAGCCAGTCCCCTTTTACGTTTTTCTGCCCAGCCTGCCGCACTAGAAGCGAGTGCTTTAGCTCCTCCCCCCATATTCGCTATTCCTCACTTCGCCTTTGACATGTATGCAGGATCTCTATACATTGCGATTGATTTGTTATAACAAATGAGATTTGTTGTAGACGATGTACCCTCCACCAGCAGGGAGGGGAAGGAGGATGGCCAGTTTTCTGTTCATTCCCCAATTGGCACAAATTCCAACCAAAGCCGCGTGCCAGATCAGCATGTTACGACAGCCCCTTGGCTTAATCGATATATATGCGGCAATGTGAGAAGATGATGGCAATTCTGCCTAATAAGTAGTTGGACGAGAAGGAAAATGATGGCAAACAGAATTAAATTTATCCTCGTGGCTCTATGCCTTCTCTTCCCCGTCAGTGCCTTCGCTGATTCCCTTAATATCAAAGGTGGTCGATACGCTGGTGGTCCGGTCATCATTTTGAAGCTGACTGAAAAGCAAAGACACCTGATAGATAAGAAATACAAGCCATACGACAAGATGAAGCTGACAAAAGGTCAGAGAGCCCAAATAGCAGCAAAGGCAAAGATGAAAGAGCCGCCGACAAAACTGGTTATGGTGCGTGCTGCGGATACTCAGGGCGACTGTACATGCGGCCTTGCTAACATCGGCCTCCTTTTGAAAGGCGGAGTGGTCGAGATTCCAGTTCCTTATTTGGCGACCGATAAGGAAGCAAAAGAAATGGAAATTGTGGACTAAGAGCCCCGAGTTTTTGGGTGATGCAGAGGGTGCGGGAAAGTTGCCAACCATAACAGGTGGAGACGGACTCCGCGGTTGGCAAGAGTGGGGCTTAACCGGAAAGAGTTGGACGCTCCGCCGCTCACCTGCAGCCCGTTAGCAACAGAAAAAGAGGAAACTGATGGGGTTCACTGAATGGATTCCAGCAATCACGACATCTAGGCAACAGGGGGACGCCCATGCCCCCCCATGCCCAGTTGACGTTTTGTTTGTCTCGTATCAAGGGCTGCCCCCTAAGGTCGCAAAGCAGGTTAAGGTTCACTGTTCATCACTTCTCCTTTGACATAGAGGGACGTTGTGGAGATAGTGAGATTTGGCCTGCCGGTAGTAGTGCAAACTCAAAAAAATCAAGAACCACACCTTCTTTCGCTCGCTCAGGGGAGTTCTGGGACAATCCTTATGGCTGTAGAATCGCTCATTAACCAGCAGTCCGAACAATCTCCTGCTATTGAGGTGGAAGCCCCCCGCTTTCTGGTGAGCATCTTGCTGCCGGCCGAAGCGTACGGGAGAGAGCCGGAAACCGCTGCTCCACCTGCAACGGCAGCGCCCCAGATCGCACTCCAACCGCCCTGGCTCAGCTTCGTCGACCGATTCATGGTGGCCCTGTTTGAACTCCCCTTCGGGGCGTCGCTGCTCACACCGTTCGAGGAGCACGCAGGGGGCGCCGACGCCTACGGGGACGGGAGCTCTGCCCCTGATATCCCCTTCCTGACGCTCGACCTCAGGCTGAACCTCGGGGGGGCGAAGGAGGCCCAGGCCTGCTTCTACGACATCTGTTACGGGCCCCATGGCCTGGTGCTGGTCAACTTCGCCTTTGGTGGGCCAGTCGTCGACGCTGCACTGGCTCCAGACCGGGGGGCGACCATGCCGGCACTGCTCCCCTTCCGGGAGTTTCTCCTCGCACTCTGCGCTGCATGTCCCGTCCTGATCGGCACGATCGGCGTGGAACTGGACGCATTAATCCCTGACATATCCTTTGACGGGCTCGTCTACGACCGGAAACTCTCCTACCGCGATTTTTTCCATCTGGCATGGCATGCGAAGCTCGGAGATTACGCGTTCATGTTCGTCAACCCGGCAGTGTTCGACGGAGGCAAACCGCTCGTAATGGACCGCATCGCGCCGGCTAGAAGTTTCCCCTCCACCCAAGAGTCCAGCATGTACCGTGACCTGCTGCTTTGTTACGAAATGGTCGAGAACGATTATCTGGGTGAGCAGGCGTACCGGAAGATGTACGAGTCGAACTGGCCCAAGGACGACAAGGACGACGCACTCGGCTACCTAGCCAGGGCCATCTCGGTGGCGGGAACCCTGGAGTTAGAACAATACGAAGCGGAGCTGCGTGAGCGTTACGAGCAGATCAGGACCGTCTACGATGCACAGTTTCGGCGGTAACCGAACCGACGCCGGTAGCCCCGTACGCGACAATAACGACAGGAAGCCCGAAAAGGATAAAGAAATGAAGATGGATCCCTTCGACGATACATCGAACCAACAGGCCGCGATGGTGCGCGCTCCCCTCCCGGGAATCTGCATGGTGGCCGTCTGGTGCCTTTTCTCCCTGGCACTTCCTGCTCCAGTTTGCGCCGACTGGCAGAATCCTTCCGGCAAATCCATCTGCGCTATGCCAGAATATGTGGGAACGGAAGTCTACAACAAATACTGCGGTGGCGGGTACCAGTACACGCCGCCCGATCCGTACGGTTCGGTGCGCGGTTCGCTGGGCCCGTTTATCTCCGGAGTTTCGGACCTGATCGATGCACGTGAATTGCGTGATCGCTATTTCGGCGACAACCAGGCCGTCGATGCCGTTCTTACCGAGTTGCGGCATCGGCTGTGGCTGGCGAAAGCCCGTGCGGAGGCGGTTGAGTCGATCCGGGGGCAGGAGCTGGCGTGGCTTAAGGCCAAGGTCGCCAAGCTACGGGATATGTCCGACGGCATGGTCGCAACGGATCAGGGGCGCACCTATGCCGAGACAGTGGACGAGCTGGAAAGCGTCAGGTCGCAGGTCGCGGCAGCGGGAAAACGGATAGAGGATCTCAGACAGAAGGCGATCAACGAGAGTCTTCGTACAATCTTTGCCCAGGAGCTCTGGGACACCCGCAAGAATCAGGCTATAGGGTTGGTGGACAGATTCAGCGCCGGGGACCCGCGCCTAGCCAAGCTACGGAGGAAACCAACGGTCCCCCAAGCCCCGATACGGGTGCGGGCTCTCCCTCCGGAGCCCGGAGAGGCACCTCCGCTGGCGGTTCGCCCCGGTTCGCTCTACGATTATGAACTGGCGCATCAGACGGCGCAAACGCCTTTGCCGAGCCGGTTGAACCTAGCTCCGGAGCCGGCGGCGACAGCGACTGATCCCGCGCTGCGGCTCTCGGAACTGCAGGGGATCGCTGTGCAGACCAGGGGCAGCAGGGAACGCGTGGCCGCCGTGGAACGCGAGCTCACCGACTACCGTTCCAGCTACCGGACCTACTGGCAGTTGGTAGAGGACGGAAATATAGTGTCGGCCAAGATCATGCAGCAGGTCGACACCTTGAAGAAGAAGCTCTCCTGGCTGGCGAAGGTTGAAAGGAACGCCGAGCTTGAGAGGCAGACGGAACTCTGGAAAACCGTGCTTGTCACCACCAAGATCATCGTCTGGGACCTGTTCAAATCCCGGCACGTCGTGCCGGAGATATTCAGGACCTTGCAGGCGGCCGGGGAAGACAAGGAACTGCATGAGATCAGCGAAACGTACCTGAAGCAGACTTGGGGAACGGAGCGCAACCACATTCTCAAAGCGTGGAAGGTGTACGGCCGCGCCAAGGAGTTTGGCACCCTAGTGAAGAACGCTGCTGCCATAGAATCGGATTTCGAGCTGATGTCCCAAAAAACGGTCAATATCCTCGGCCAGGCCCCGACGGCTGAGGCGTTCCACGATTTCGAGGCCATCTGGGGTGCCCACGAGGGGAGTGGCAAAAACTCCTTGCACGCGGCATTTCAGGCCATGGGTACGCCGGGCGAGGTTGCCGAAGTCTGGGACCGCTTTTTGACCCGGGAGCCCGAATGAAGACAGACCATACAGAAAATAACTCCGAAGGGGTCAGGCACGTTTTAATGCCACAGTATTCCGAGTATTCCGAAGTATTCCGGGGACATGATACCTATTATTGTTTAGTATTCCGGGGACATGATACCTATTATTGTTTGACACATTAGTTCCGACAACTCCAACCACTCCTCATGCTTTATTCGGAGGTCTTGGCGTGTTAGTCTGGCTAGGTATTCCGGGGACATGATACCTATTGTTGTTTGACACATTAGTTCCGACAACTCCAACCACTCCTCATGCTTTATTCGGAGGTCTTGGCGTGTTAGTCTGGCT
>NZ_JAEMHL010000015.1 GCF_016458305.1 Geomonas anaerohicana
GGGGTACATGACACCACTGGAGTATGAACAGAAAACAGCCTAAACTTAGTTGTGTCTATTTTATCGGGGGAAGATTCACGGCGGCTGGGGCTTTCACCAGGGAGGCGCCAGCGATATCTATATGACGGCGGTCGCCTCCGCTGCCCTGCAACAGTTCCCTCAAGTAACCTCAATAGCAACTGCGGTAAACAAAGCATCCGCGTATCTCGTCAACCACCAGAATGAGGACGGCGGTTTCGGGGCGTCCGGGTCGACTGCGTATGAAACTGCCGTCGCTTATTCCGCTCTCGTGGCTGTTTCGAGCAGCTCTCCCGCTCTTTCTGCCGCCATCAACTACCTCACCGTTACCCAGTCCTCGGACGGCTCATGGCAGGAGGACCCCTATTCGACCGCTCTTGCTCTGAAGGCGCTCCATTACTCTGAGAACAAGCCTGCCGCACCGCCCGCACCTCCGGCTGGCGGAGTAATTGTCGGCACCGTTGTGGATGCTGTCACCAACGTTCGCGTCAGTGGGGTGGCTGTCGTCCTTGCCGACAACTCGCTCAACGCCACGACCACGGATTCCGCGGGGAACTTCACCCTTGCCGATGTCCCCTCCGGTTCCCACCTGCTGAATTTCTCAAGGACCGGCTACGCTTCGGTAAGTGCGACCGCCAACGTCGTTGTCAACGCTGTTACCGATCTCGGCAATGTCTCCATGGCTTCCAGCTACTCCACTGGCACCATTGCCGGGAGCATCACCGATGCGACCGGCAAACCGCTTGGCGGCGTCACGGTTTCGGTGACCGGCGCCTGGACCGGTAATGCCGTGACCGGTACGGATGGGAGCTACGTCTTTTCCTTCGTCACCCCGGGGACGGTGACCGTCACTGTAGCCAAACCCGGGCTGACCGCCATGACCGGTTCGGGCACCGTCTACGCCCGGACCACGCTTTACTTCTCGCCGCGCTTGAGCAACTCCCCGCCGCCAGTTACCACCGGCACCATCGTGGGGCGTGTCATCGGCAGTTCTTACTGGGAGGGGCCGATACTTCCTCTGGACGGCGAGCCCGGGGTGAGGATCACGCTCTCCAACGGCACCTACACCGAACCTGATGCCAACGGCTATTTCATCATTCAAGGGATCTCCCCGAACACCTACCAGACCACGGTCGGGAAGGACGGTTACGCCACCAAGATTTTCCGGTTGGTGATTACTCCCGGCAGCACCATCGATCTCGGCACCATTCGGCTGGAGAGCACTGTCTCCGAGATGACCCTCACCGGAAAGGTGACCGACGCCCTCACCGGCGCCCCTATCCCCGGCGCCGAACTGATAGTCTCGGACGGCAACCTTACCGGCCGCAGCGACTTCGCCGGAGTGTATGCCATCGCCGACATCAAGCATCCGAGTACGTTCACGCTCAGGGTTTCCGCTGCCGGTTACGTCGGCAAATCGTTCACTATCGGCTCCTCGGCATGGCTCGAAACCATGGACTTCGCCCTGGTGCCGCTGAACATGAAAGGGAGCATGACCGGTTTCGTCGTCGATGCCGACAGCGGGGTTCCCGTTCCCGGTGCGGTGATCACCTTGTTGGACTCTGCCAGCAGCGCCGTGTCCGACAGCGCCGGAGCCTTCAACCTTTCGTCCGTCTCCGAGGGGGTGCAACGCTTCACCGTAGCCGCCGCAGGATACGTCACCCGCACGGTAACGACTCCCATCGTCGCGGGGGCTGCCAACAACCTCGGCAAGATCCCGCTCTCGGTGAACCAGTTGGGGGCTTCCATCCAGGGGACGGTGTCGGACGCCGTCGCCGGGGCGGCCTTCGCCGGCGCGTCGATCCAGACTTCAGGCGCCGCGGTGCTGCAGACCACGACTGCAAACGACGGGGGATACCGTCTGGACAACGTGGCCCCCGGCGCGATCACCGTCGAGGCGGCTGCACCGACTAAACTAGGCTACTATCCTGCACGTTTCAGCGCCATCCTCGACCCGGGCGGAGTGCTGGTGTTCAACCCGACCCTCACCACGTTGAAGCCCGGCGCCGTCGAACTGTCGGTGCAGACGGATAAGGAGTCCTATCGGAAGGAAGAGCGGGTAGGATTCTCCGTGGTGCTCAAAAACAGCGAAAGCATCAGCCGCAGTACGCAGTTGCGCGTGAGGATGATCGACCCTTCCGGCGCGACCATCTTCGAGGATGGCGCAAGCACCGAACTTGCCGGCGACGGGGTAACGGCATTGGATTTCACCGCTCCGCTTCCGGCCAACGTCCAGGGGGGGCAGTACACCATCTGCGCCGAACTCTTCGACAGCACGGGCGTAAACCTCGGCCTGGTCAGCAAGAACATCGCAGTCGCCACGAGCCGGATAGCAGTAACGCCGATCCTTCCGGCAGCCTTTGCCGTCGGGCAAAACGAGGTGAGCTTCGATCTCGCCAACGCAGGCGAACTCCCGGTGGGAAGCGGTGCCTTGGAAATTACGCTTAAGGACCCGGACGGGACGGCGATCGCCACTAAAACGCTGAGCTTCGCACTCGGGCTGGGGGAGCGCACCACGCTAAAATTCGCGCTGACGATCCCCCCGCTCAAGTTCGGAACCTACAGGCTCAGCTACCGTCAAAGCGACGAGACGGTCGAAGGGCTTGCCAAGGAGATCCCGCTGCCCAACAGTATCGCCATCGCCGCCCTCTACGACAGCAACTCGCACCGGGTCAGGAACAGCGCGGGGCTTACGCTTCTCATAACTAACACGGGGCGCTTCACGATGGCCGGGGAGGGGAGCACCATTCCGGTGTCGGTAGCCATTCCCGATGCGGCATTTGCGGAAACCAAGATGCTTGCCCCCGCGCCCGCCGTCGGCGCCGCCGTGGGGAGCGCTCTTGCCTTCAGTTTCACCATTCCCGAAACCATGACCGCGGCACAGCATCCCACGAGGATCACCGTCACTCTCCCTTCCGGCTCCACCTCAGTGGAGAACGCGACACTCGCCATCCCGGAGTCGTCGCTCGCCATCGCACCGCTTGCGGCCGGCTATAAGGCAGGGGAGGTGATCCATGCCACCATCACCAACGACGGGGGCGTGGATACCACCGCGCAGTGCCGCTTCAGCCTCTACGATGCCAGATCGGTTACGGTCGCAGAACAGCTGACGAGCACGACGCTGTGGGCCGGCGCTTCGCAACCGCTCGACCTTACCGTTCCCGCCGGAGCCACAGACGGCAGTTACCGGCTGGAAATGAACTGCAAGGACCTGAAAAACGGCAAGGATTTGCTGGTGGAACATCCTGCTTCGGTGACGGGTGTCAAGGCTTCCATCAATGTCACGACCGACAAGGATAACTACCTTCTTGCCGAGGCCGTTACCGCACTGGCCGGCATCACCAATAGCGGCACCGATTTCAGCGGTGGCAATCTTCACCTCAAGGTGACCACCGGCTCGGGAGTCCAGCAGACGAAGACCTGGACCACTCAGGCCGATTTCCAAACCGGAATACGCAGCTCCGTCGACACATTCGGCGTGAACGACTGGATCATCCCCGACGACGATTTCAGCGCCGCCAGCATCAACAGGAACCGATGGGCCGCAACCGGAAACGTCTCCGTGCAAAACGGCAGGGCAGTCGTCAACAGCACCGCGGTGCCGTCGCAGTTGCTCAGCCTTTGGCAACTCTCGGGGGACTTCGATATCGAGGTGAAGTTCGATTCCAGTGTGAGTGTAAACGACCAAGGGCCGCGCCTGGCCGTGAGCTGCGGTTCCTGGTCCGCGGCGGTGCAGAACACCGTGGCCTCCGGCTGGAAGGGCGAGCTGCTTTTCGGTACGCAGCAACTCAGAAATTCCACTGGGGCCTACGCGAATTCCGGACGCCTCAGAATCGTCCGTAGCGGCAGTTTAGCGCTTTTGTATTACTGGAACGGGACGACGTGGAGCGAGTTGCTGCGCGGCTCAAACGAGTCGGTGACCCAGCCGGTCCAGGTGGCGCTTTCGGCGTGGAGCAGTGGAAGCGGCACCGGGCCCAGCGCGGCTTTCGACGATTTCAAGGTGAACTCGGGACGCATCAAGACCGAGAACCAGACCGTGGACTCGGTGCGGCTGCTCCCGCTGGATGACAACTTCGATGACGGGGTGCTGAACACCGACCGGTGGCGGGTGTCTGCCGGGGATGTCCCCGTAGAGTCCTCCGGCTCCTTGCACCTGAAAAGTTCCGCAGCAGCTCCAAGCAGTAGTGTCGAACTGCGTCCGACCCTGGCGGGAGACTTTTCGGCAACGCTTGATTACAAAAACTTCCTGGCCACTCCTACGGGAATCCCGAATGCACAGCTGTACCTTTTCGCCAGTATCTCCGGAACTCCATCCGCCTTTTACGTGGTGAGGGGCTCGGGCGAGCCATCCAGGGTGGGTGGGCAGTATATCGTGGGGCTCTCCATCATCAATGGCAATTACTTCATCGGCTTAAACCAGCCATTCACGTCGAACTTCGGCAAGCTGCGCCTTGCCAGGTACGTTACCACCGGGAACGACGACTATTTCGATGGCACCAGCTGGAATACCTGCTTTTCGGATCCCGGGCTGCCTACCGCACCTGCCGTCGTGAGCATCAGCGCAGGGAGTGGCGTGGATAAGCCGTCCCTCGACGTCGATCTGAACAATTTCTATACCAATAAGGGGACCTACGCCGCCAGCGGCAAGCTTTTCCTCAAGCACGACAGCGGCATAAGCGCAAACCATTGGGGGAAGCTGTTGTATTCGGCGCAGACCCCGCAAGGGACCTCGATCACCATCCGTACGCGGACGGCCGAAACCGAGGCGGGATTGAGCAGTGCCATCTGGAGCAGCTACGCCACCGCCAGCGGTGCGCCCGTGACGAGCCCTGCCGCTCGCTGGATCCAGATCGAGGTGAACCTCGCCACGGCATCAACCGAGGTCACGCCGGTTCTGCAGGACCTGACCGTGACCTACGCGACCAATCCGGGGGAGACCGTGTGGGAAGCGGACCTTCCGGTAAACCTTTCGGTTTCGCAGGTGAAGGAATTGACCGGCGCCATAGGTTCCTTGCACCGGATCGGCAAGTTCACCCTGTCGGGGACCCTGTCGTCCAGCACCGGCCAGTTGGTCGCCTCCGCCGAATATCCTTTTTACGTGGAGCAGGGCAACGTCCAGGGCACCCTGGCGACGGACAGGAAAACCTACCGTCCCGGCGAGACCGTGACCTTCACGGGCAAGGTCAGCAACCTCTCCGGTATCGCGACCAGCGGACTTGCCATCGTGGTTAAGGGGGCTGGTGGAGAAACCCTGTTCCAGGACAACTACAGCCTCGCCGCCAACAGCACCCGGACCTTCAGCTTTACGATGACCGCCGGCGCCCCCGGCAACTACAACTACTCAGGAAACGTGACCCAGGGGGGCGTGGTACTCTCGGACCTCGCCGGAACGTTTGAGGTGGCCGGTCCCGAGATGAATGCCGATCTGCTGGTGCCTGAAAAAGTCGGCGATGCTCCCTTCGTCGTCTCTCTTTCCCTGTTCAATACGGGCAAGGTTGCCGCTGTCGCCACGGTCCGCTTCTCGGACGACTCCGGCGGTGCCATCGACGAACAGGCGGTCAGTGTGCCCGCCGGTGAAAGCAGGGTGCTGCAGTATCAGCGGCAGACCGCGGTATCGACGACCTACACTGCTTCACTGACTGGCGACCTGACCGCGACCATTGCCAAGAAGGCGCAGTACGTTCCAGCCGTGGCCGGCAACGCCGTCGGCGGCACGATCGTGGCGGACCGCGTGCGGTATTATCCGAACACCGCGGTGGTGCTGATCTCCACCGTCAGCGCCTCGGCTGCCAGGGAAAATCTCACCACGGTGGTCAGCGTGACTAACGGCAAGGGGCAGGGGCTCTACACCGCCGTCCAAAGCATACCTGTGCTGAACGCGGGACAGACCCTCTCCGGCAAAAGCTACTGGAACACGGGGAGCGCCCCCGCCGGAACCTACAAGATCTCTCTCCAGGTCCTCGACGCGGGCTCTGTGATCGCGACGGCCGGCTGCGACCTCGTCATCGAGACCCCGACTAAACCCAGCGTGCTCCTGCGAGCGGCCTTGTCGATAGACCGGCAGAGCGTGCTTTCCGGCCAAGCAGTGAACCTCTCCTACGACGTTGCCAACATCGGCAACGTGGACCTGGCAGACGTACCGATCGCCGTCCGGGTCGTGGATTTAGCGGAACAAAAGATCTATGACACGATAAGCGGTCAGATCAGCCTGACTGTCGGGGCATCCGCAGCCGGCAGCGGCCGGGTCGACACGCTGAATTACGGCGCCAAGGACTACCTCGTCATCCTCTCGGCGACCATCGGTGGCGTCGAAGAGACCTTGGCCGGTTCCTATTTCCGCGTCGAGGGTGCGCCGTCGACACCGGCGCTCTCCTCTCCGCCGGTGGGGTCCGACGTGGAGACTCTTACGCCGGTGCTCGCGGTGAGTAATGCGGCCGATCCCAACAATGACCGGCTCAGCTACGCTTTCGAGGTCTACTCCGATCGTGCCATGACCACCTTGGTGGCCTCGGCAACGGTGCCGGAAATGACCGGCACCACTTCGTGGACCGTGCCCGAGCCGCTGGTGGAGAACGTCACCTATTTCTGGCGCGCGCGGGCCTATGACGGGCGCCTGTACGGCATTTGGATGGATATCGCGTCCTTCAGGGTCAATACCGCCAATGATCCTCCCTCGGCGCCGACCGTCTCCGGTCCGGTTGACGGAGGGAATGTCGCGGTGCTGACCCCGACTCTTGCCGTGACCAACGCAAGCGATCCGGACAGTGCCGACTTGACCTACAACTTCGACCTGTCGCTCGACCCGCAATTCACGCAGATCGTGGCGTCGGTGAAAGGGATACCGGCAGGGGACGGGACTACGTCGTGGGATATTCCGGTAAGCCTTTCAGAAAACACCACCTATTACTGGCGGGCGCAGGCCGACGACTGGTTTATCGAAGGACCATGGTCGGCCACCGCCGCCTTCTTCGTGAACACGGCCAACGATGCGCCCTCGGCGCCTGCGGTGGCGGCACCGGGCAACGGTGCCACCGTGGCAACGCTTGACACCGATATAGTGATCCAAAACAGTATCGATCCGGATTCCGCCGCTCTTTCCTACTACTTCGAGGCCGACACCAGGGCAACCTTCGATTCGCCGGATCTCATCCGCTCCGGCGCGGTAGCCGAGGGGACAGGAGGAACCACGTGGCACGTCTCGGGGCTGAAGGACAACTCGCGCTACTTCGTCCGTGTCAAGGCGAGCGACGGCGCCGCTGAAAGTGCGTGGTCGGCCGTTTCGCAGTTCGCGGTCAACACGGTGAACGATGCGCCGACCACCCCGGTTCTTGCCAACCCGTCCGACGGGTCGGGAGTGGCGGTATTCAGTCCGGCCTTGTCGGTGCACAACGCGACCGACCTCGACGGCGACCGTTTGTCGTACCAGTTTGCGGTCTACGCGGATGCCGCCATGACGCAGTTCGTCACCGGCGCGGATGCCGTTGCGGAAACGCCGGAGGTAACGTCGTGGCAGATACCGCAACTGCTCACCGAGAACACGACCTACTACTGGCATGCCCGTGCCTTCGACGGTGTCTCGTACAGCGCGTGGATGCCGGCGGCGGCATTCACGGTGAACACGGCCAACGATGCTCCATCCGCTCCCAAGCCGTACCTCCCTGCGGATAACAGCAGTGTGGAAACCACAACTCCTGTTCTTCAGGTGGTGAACGCCTCCGACCCGGACAGCGGCGCCCTGAGCTATGACTTCGAGATCTATTCCGGCACCTCGCTGGTAGCAAGCGGAACCGGGGTTCCGGGCAGTAGCTCGGGTGTGACCGGGTGGGCTCCGACTGTTGCGCTGGCCGACAACTCCGTTTATCTATGGCGGGCGCGCGCCTTCGACGGCGAAAGCTACGGGCCGTGGACGGCTCTTGCCTCCTTCACGGTGCACGTGCCGACGACCAGCATCAACGCCGCGATCAATTTCGATCCCAACACCCTGAACCGCCAGAGCGGCGGCACCTGGGTGGTGGTGTACATCGAGCTTCCTTCCGGTTACCGCGCGAGCGATATCGACATCTCCTCGGTCAGGCTGGAAGGAAGCGTGCCCGCGGAGGTGCGCCCCTATAGCATCGGGGACTACGACAAGGACGGACGCAGCGACTTGATGGTGAAGTTCAGGCGCAACGATGCGATAAGCCTCCTCCCGGTAGGTGACAAGGTGCCGGTGCATGTCTCCGGTAAAGTCGGCGGGGTGACCTTCGAGGGGGTGGATGTGATCAGGGTGATCAAGTGATGCGGGCTCGCAACAACAGAGGTCGTGTGATAGATGAGGCACATTTGAGCCATTAAGGATCGGGAAGGGACCATACCACCCGAAGCGACTACATCCGGGCGAGAAAAGGCAGGCCAAGCCGCTTTCGATGATGAGGGCGGCTAGTTCGGCGACGGATAGAGAGTGCTTTTCCGTACCGCATATACACCAAAAAAGAAACCTCCCGGTTTGAGCGTCATGGCGGCGAGCCGCCAGAGAGGCTTGGGAGGAGTTGTTAGCTGGTATATATACGATCTTCTCGACACAAGAGTGAAGTATCCGATCGGGGTAGAAATGGGCTGCTCAATCGGTCAAGCCGGTCAGCACATCTTACCGGTCATATCGCGATTGCCTCCTTGTCGATCTCGTCCTTCTTCTCTTCCGGAATTTCGGTATCCAGAACGACATCGACCGGAACCTTGATGAGCTTCTTGACCTCCGCCGCGATTTTCACCAGCTCCATCAACCCCGTTTTCCCCTTGATCGGCGACACCAGCAGATCGAGGTCACTTCTGTTGGTATCCTCACCGCGTGCGGTCGAGCCGAAGACCCTGACGTTGGTGACATGATGTGCCAGGGCGATGGCCTTGATCTGCTCCCGGTAAATGGCTACCTGCTCACTTGGCCGGGGGCGGGGGGGGCGCTTAGACCTAGTGGGGCTGAGGGGAGGGGTATCCCCTTTGAAGCCGCTTCCATTCTGGGCTCCCTGTGCGGCCTGTCTGATCAGGTGTCGGACAAAGGAAGACAGTGTGGTTTCCACACCTGTTCGGCGACTAAAATCCGCGGCAAGCTGCTCGGCCAGTTCCTTTTCTTCGGGTTCTATGACGATGTTCAGGCGTGCGGTTTTCACCTTGCTCCACCTCCTTATTTTATGTACATAATATACACATAAATGCGAGAGGAGGGCAAGGATGGTTGGCCCAATGCCGGGGCCGGATCAGCGGGTGTTTCCTGATTTTCTTTTTCGGAACTGACAGCTGAGGTAGCAACATGCGGCGCCGCCAGGCTTCTCCTGCATTTTCCTGTTCTTCCCTACATCTTTGACGTTCAGCTTACCTCGGCCTTTGCCGTCGCTCCCCTTCCCCTGCAGGACGAGGTGATTTTGGCCATTAGTATAGGTCCTCCTTGTTTGCTGAAGGATTAAAGGTGAAGCCCTTTATCTCCGGTGTCTCCTTCTCCGGAGCGGCCGTCGCGGGCTTCGCGGTTTTGCTTGCGTCGCCTGTGCTGCCGCGTTCATTAGCAGGTTGTTCCATGGGGCGGCCAGGCGGAGTCCGGATCAGGCTCTTCGTGTAGTTCCAAAAAGCAGCATAGCCGAAGGCCACTTTCCCCTCTTCGTACAGGATTCCCCAGATACTCTTGATAGACCACCCATCGCCGAGTGCCTGTATGATTTCTTGGCGTAGGGCCAGGAAGATGGCCCGGTTTTGATTTCTATTGGAGGCGAGGGGCTTTTTGCCGACAGCCTTGGCCGCTAATCGATCGGAGATGGTTTTGTTCATGGTGTCGGACCGAGATTTTCCGCGATTGGAAGGTTACTTATTCCATATTCTGTGTATCGAGCGATATTTTTCGAAATCGTACCATATTATTGGAAGATTTTTATTTATCAGCTCAAATTCTTGGAAAATCAGGGTAAAATTGCGACGTGGTCGAAAGTCGTATTGAGGAAATCGCCGCTCGGAGCAGGGCAGGATAGGTGAAGGTGGCCACCCGGCAAGCCGGTCATCCCCCTTCACCATCCCTTATTCGCGCTGCGCGCTCAACGGGTATCCTGCTCTGCGAGGCGGACGGCTACCGCCGTCCAAGAGGTCGACATGACGCAAGAGAAGAGACCAACACGTAAAAAGCGGCTGCGCGTTCCCGTGCTGCCGGACGAAGAAGCCGCCATCAAGAAGATGGCGGCCTCCACCGGCCTTCCCGTCGCCGTCTTCCTGCGGAACGTAGGCTTGGGCTACCAGGTCGGTAGCATTCTGGACCACAAGGCGGTTGAAGAACTGGTACGCATCAACGGCGATTTAGGCCGTTTAGGGGGCCTTCTGAAGCTTTGGCTGGCCGACGACCCGCGCGCCGCGCAATACGGGGAGAGGCTTATTCGAGCCGTCCTCTCCAAGATAGAAGACACCCGCGATCAGATGCACGGGATCATGCAGACCGTGGTCAGGCACAGGCCCGGTCGATGATTTTTAACGGCTAAAATATGAGACCGTCGTGATAGCCAAAAAAGTGCCCATGAGGTCCATCCGCAAGAGCGATTTTGGTGCCTTGGTGGAGTATCTCACCGACCGGCAGGGCAAACATGAGCGTATCGGAAATGTGTGGGCAACCAATTGCCAGTCGGAAGGCTGGCAAGTCGCGATCACAGAAGTTCTAAACACACAAGCACAAAACACCAGATCGAAAGCCGACAAAACCTATCACGTCATCGTGAGCTTCCGGGCCGATGAACAGCCCGATGGGGCAACCCTCAAGTCCATTGAGGGTCGTATCTGCGAGGGTTTGGGCTACGACAACCATCAGCGTATCTGTGTCGTGCACCACGACACGGACAACCTGCATTTTCATATCGCCATCAACAAGATTCACCCGACCCGCTACACGATTCGTGATCCCTATAACGACCACTGGACGTTGGGAATCCTCTGCACGAGGTTGGAACAGGAGTACCACCTCCAAGGCGACAACCATCAGGTCGGGAAAACGGGGAGCCAAGACCGCGCTGCCGACATGGAGCGGCAGGCCGGGGTGCAAAGCCTCTTAGGCTGGATCCAGCGCGAATGTGCCGAGCAATTGAAGAGTGCACGAAGCTGGGGGGAACTGCATACGATGCTGGGCTGCAATGGCCTCGAACTCAGGGAAAAGGGTAACGGCCTCGTCATCACTAACGGGGCTGGCATCGGCGTTAAAGCCAGTTCCGTGGCGAAGGAACTGTCGAAAACGAGCCTCGTACGTCGCCTGGGGAATTTCCAGCCGGCAGACGTTACGAAAATACGGCACGGTCGGCAGTATGAGGCACGGCCGGTGCGCTTTCGCGTCGACACAACAAAGTTATTCCGCAGATACACTTCCGATATGGAAGCAGCAGCTACGGCCTGTAAAACAGAAGGGGCCGCTGCAACGGAGCGCAGAAACCTGCACATCGAATCGGCCAGGAAAATTGCGCAGCATAAACGGGACGCAGTAAAGATCATCAACTGTTCCAGGATGAGCAAGAAAGTGCTGTACGGCGCAATCAACAGAACGCTGAGGAACGCGAGATTCAAAAGATTAAAAGGCGATGCCTCGCAGAACGGGTGGCCATCAAGGGCAAATATAAGCGCACTGCATGGGCCGACTGGCTGAGAGCGAAGGCCGTCGAAGGAGACCCTGAGGCGCTGGCCGCTTTGCGCGCCCGCGAGGCGGCAACCAGTCTGAAGGGGGACACCATAACCGGCAAGGGCGGCCGTAAACATGCGCCGCTAACGGCAGAACTGGACTGCATCACCAAGAAGGGGACGATCATCTATCACGTCGGCTCGACTGCGGTGCGCGACGACGGGGATAGGCTCCAGGTTTCACGGGGGGCAAACATGGAGGGACTGCAAGGCGCTCTACTCTTGGCGTCAGAACACTATGGCAGTTGCATCGCCGTCAACGGAACTGAGGCCTTCAAGGAACAGGTTGCCCGGGCGGCGGTGGTCGGCAGATTGTCCATTACCTTTGACGATGCAGCTTTGGAGCGCCGCCGTCAGGAACTGCTGGGATCAGGAGTCCTCAACGCGGAGGAGGCCAGTGGGCACGGCAAACGACCGGGAGCACGAACCGCCGGCGAAAGGCCAGGAGTCGACGCAGGAGATGATATCTGCGGCAGTGGCGGCCATGGATGCACCGCTGCAGCAATCCATCCAAGGGGAACCATCCGAGGAACAACAGCCGAGGGAGGCGTTGCCCGTTACGATAAGCCCTATGTTGGAGGCGTTGGACGAAAGCCGCCGCCCCAAAGCCAGAAACGTCTGCGAGAGCTGTCCGAACTTGGTGTGGTTCAACTCGCCAGCGGAGATCAAATGCTACTGCCGCACGATGTTGCTAATCGTTTAGGGCGAGAAGGAACCAAACCGGATCACGGCGTACGACGGAGTGTTCCTGGGCCAGGTGAGATGACGGTAGGCCAAGCCGCCGCGGAGAAGTATGTCGCCGAACGTGAGGCCATGCGACTGAAAGCCTCAGGTGTGCCTAAACACCGGCTTTACGACCAAGAGGGGCGGACCACCGCCGCCTACGCGGGAATCCGCCAGGTGGAAGGGGAAACCCTGGTTCTTCTGAAACGAGACGAGGAGATCTTGGTCCTGCGAGTCGCCGCCAGCGTCGCCGAGCGGCTCAAGCGTGTGGCGATCGGCGAAACCGTCACCGCTACGGCCAAGGGGCGTGTCGCTAGAACCAAAGCGCGGAAGATATAAAAGACAGGTTCAACAACCCGCGGGACCGCAGTTGCAGGGACGGGCCAAAGGGCCCAAGATCCGCAGGATAATCACGGTGCCGCGGTCTTCTCGTCGCGGCCCTGCAGACTGCCAGCAGGTTCTCCGCACAGCATTCCGATGCCAGCCCGCGCTGGGCGGGAGCATCCGCGAGGCACCGTGACGGTTGGCCTCGGGCTGCTCGTCGTGGTCTATCCGCCGACGCTGCTCATCCGGCCCAATAGCGTGGGTGCTATTCTGGACCGCCAGAAGAGCGGATGCCGCCCCCTCGCTAAAACCGTCAGGGCTTAAAGCCCCGCATTCCGCTTCCCCTTCTGCGGGAGAACGCCTCCGCAACCGCTCATCATCAAGCCATGCACCCTTCAATAGGACCGGAAACCAGAGCAGCCCAACAAAGGGGGGCAAGCCGTTGGAGCGGAGCCCTTCGCGGCAAACAGTGGTCATACTGAGAGGGGTCGAACGTCCGATCTTCTGCCAAAGCAGATGTATTACTTAATGGGTGGTGTTAATAATTTCTAAAGTTTGATGCAGCCGTGTCCGATATCAAATATATTGCCTATCAACGCCACCAGCCGCCCGATGAAGCCGGCCTCACGTCAGGGGTTGATTCCAGCATTAGGAGGCTTCTATGGACATGGATAAAGTGATCCGGCGCAAGCAACTCCTTGAGATGATAGGGGTAAGCGCCGCAACCCAATATCGTATGGAAAGGGCAGGGCTGTTCCCCCGGAGGTTTAGGCTCGGCAAGGGCCTGGTAGGGTGGCACCTGACCGAAATCGAGGAGTGGCTAAGGAGTCGCGAGCCGGTGTCGATTCACTGTCCGGATGCCACGGATAAAGGCAGCATTGTGGGAGTGGTGCCGCAGGTTGAAGTGCTGGGGCACCGCCCGGGGAGAGGGCGGAAGGACCCTTGATTAGTCTGCTAAGATACGTTTTAGTTCCTCTTCCCACAGCAGCATCGCCGCCTTCTTCTCCTTGGCGTACTGATGCAGGTTGTAAACCTTCACCACTCCCTGCTTCTTGTGGTTGAGAATCGCCTCTGCGTGCTCCTCCGGGATTCCTATCCGGGCCATTACGGTACGGGCGGTGCGCCTCAGGTCATGAGGGGTCCATTGTGGGAGGTTGAAGTACTTCCTACTCGCCACGTGCTGGGACAGGGTTTGCCTCACAATCGGGCACGGTTCCCCGGCATCTCCGGTTCTGTACGAGGGGAAGATGTACCCCTCGCTGTCCCCGATCAACTCCAATGCCAGGGGAGCAAGATAGACCCGGTGTGCTTCCTCGTTCTTGGTGTCCGCGCTCCCCAGCGTCCACCAATTCCCCTCGATCTGGCTGCGGTGCATGCTGGCCACCTCCCCAGGCCGCTGAGCGGTCACCAGCACCAGCTTGATCGCAGCCTTGGTCCTCTCGTCCCCTGTGCCTTCGTCTAATGACTTCCACACCTGCTTTAGTTCACTGTCGGACAGGATGCGTTTCTTGACGACCGGCTTCAGGGACGGAATCACCTTGCTGAGTTTCAGCATCGGGTTCGCCTCCAGATGCTCTCGGTGGATGGCGTACTCGAAAACTCCTCTGGCCACCTTATGTACGTTTTTGGCCTGCCCCGGTGCACGTGTCGCTACGTGCTCCAGGAGGGCAATGGCATCGCGTCTTCTTATTTCGGTTATGGGCCGGTCCTTCCAGGTGGGGAGGACATCGTTCTCCAGCGACATCTTGACCGTCTTAAACCAGGCCTTGGCATGGTTTGCCTCAGACCACTTGATGTACTGTTCGGCGAAATCTCCGAAAGTGGCGATGACAGGCTCTTCTGCCTCTTGGGGGAGAGGGACGTAGGCGGGGTCTTCACCCATCTGCACCTTGTTGTAGGCCTCGTTGTACTTGACCCTCGCCTCCGCCAGGGATACGTACGGGTATTGGCCCAGGTAGAGGTTCTTCTTCTTCCCCTGGAAAAGGTATATGTAAAGGAAGCTCTTGGTTCCCGACGGCAGCACCTGCAGGCAAAAGCCCCTTTTTTCACGAATGACCTGTTTCTTCTCCTCCGGCTTGATGCTTTGGAGATACTTGTCAGTAAATTGTTTCTTCATCATAACTCTCCGGGGAGGTGCAGCTCCCTGTTTCATGCTTGCATCCTTTGCATCCTTTTTGCATCCTTTTGGGGGCTGGCAAGGGGTGATGTGGAATGAAGCGTGTTGATGAGTTTTTAACAGTAAAACTGCGCAAAGTCAAGTGCTTACATCTTGGTAGTGATGCAGGGTGAGCCGCATTGATGCAGCGTGAAATGGTGAAAAACCAGACTTAGGATCTGGCACCGCAAGGTATAGGGGTTCAAGTCCCCTCTCTCGCACCAGTACTTCGATGAAGCCTCTATCTAGATTACAGATAGAGGCTTTTTCTATTCTGTGTATCTCCTGCTGGCAAAATCAAATCCCCCCTGTCCCCCCTTTCACAAGGGGGGGACGCACTGCCTTTTCCGTCCTTTTAATAAACATTTCTCTTGCGTTGTCTGTTCCCTTCTCCTTATTTGCATGCATGTCCGAAAATAGCCGGTTTTTTGGGTGAGGATGTTGTATCTTGCTAAAAAAGAGGTGGGAGCATGTCGAGGGACGAAGAACGGATATGGTACGCGGCACTGAAGGCGAAGGACGCCCGCTTCGACGGGCACTTTTTCGTGGGGGTCTCCTCTACGGGAATCTACTGCCGGCCGATATGCCGGGCAAAACTCCCCAAACCCGAAAACTGCACCTTCTACACCACGGCTGCTGCGGCGGAACAGGCCGGCTTCCGGCCCTGCCTTCTGTGCCGGCCGGAACGCGCCCCGGGAACCGCGCCGGTCGATGCCGGCATGGCGCTGGTGCAGCGGGCCAAGGTCCTGCTGGAAGAAAACTGCGGCAGCGGGCTGAGCATCGAACAAATCGCCGACCATCTCGGCTGCACGGACCGCCACATGCGCCGCGTATTTTCCGCTACCTACCACGTCACCCCTGTCCAATATCTGCAGACCTGCCGTCTGCTGCTCGCGAAAAGCCTCCTCACCGACACCGACCTCTCCGTGATCGACGTGGCGATGGCGGCCGGATTCGGCAGCTTGCGGCGCTTCAATGACCTCTTTAAGAGTAAGTACCGTCTGGCGCCTACCGCCCTGCGCCGGCAGTCGCCCCGCACGCAAAGCCGGGACAACGCCATCGTCCTGGCCCTGGGGTATCGCCCCCCTTACCAGTGGCGGCAGATGCTGGACTTTCTCGCCCAGCGCGCCATTCCCGGCGTGGAGGCGGTAACAGACGGCGCATACCTGCGCACCGTAGATCTCGTCAGCGCAGAGAAGGGACATGTATATGGCTGGGTGCGGGTGGGGCACCGGCCGGAACATAACGTGCTGACGGTGACGGTGGACCCCGCTCTCCTGCCGGTACTGACCCAAGTGCTGAACCGGATCCGGCACCTCTTCGATCTGTTCTGCGATCCGCATGCGGTGTTTGAAGTGCTTGCCGGTATGAACGCCATCCGCCCCGGCCTTTGTACCCTGGGGACCCGCCTGCCCGGTTGTTTCGATCCGTTCGAGATGGCGGTGCGGGCCGTGCTGGGGCAGCAGATTACCGTGAAGGCGGCGCGGACTCTGGCCGCACGGCTCGTGGCAGCCCATGGCACTCCCGTTGCGACCGGCATCGAGGGGCTCACCCACGCCTTCCCGTCACCCGAGCAGATCATTGCTTTGGACGGTCCCGTCGACGGGCACCTCGGTCCACTCGGCATCACCGGGGCCCGGGCGCGCACCATCCTGGAGCTGGCCCGGGCATTGGTGCGGGAAGGGATACGTCTCAACTTCGCAGCCGAACCGGAAAGGGAGCTGAAGCAGTTGCTGGACGTCCCGGGCATCGGACCGTGGACGGCGCAGTACATCGCCATGCGGGCCATCGGGTGGCCCGATGCCTTTCCCGATACCGATTTCGGGGTCAAAAAGGCGCTGGCGCCGCGCACGGCAAAGGAAATATCGGCCTTGGCCGCAACCTGGCGCCCCTGGCGCAGTTACGCAACGGTCAATTTATGGAACTCACTGTGAACGCACCGGCCCGGTGCACGAGGTAGCTATGATGTACTCGACACATCACTGGTCCCCCCTGGGGATGATCATGCTGGCAAGCGACGGGGAGAGCCTGGTCGGTTTATGGCTGGAGGGACAGAAGTATTTCGCGGCGACGGTGCCGGAAGAGACGGAGGAGAGACCGGACCTGCCGGCGCTTGTTGCGGCGCGGCAGTGGCTGGACCGGTACTTCAGGGGGGAGCGCCCCGCCATTGCCGATCTTCCCCTGGCACCCAAGGGCGGGGCGTTCCGCAGGGCGGTCTGGGACATCCTGTGTGAGATCCCGTACGGAAAAGTCATCACCTATGGCGACATCGCGAAAAGGATGGCGGCGCAGACCGGCAAGGCGAGCATGTCCGCGCAGGCCGTCGGCGGGGCCGTGGGCCACAACCCGATCTCCATCGTGATCCCCTGTCACCGCGTGGTGGGGACCAATGGCAGCCTGACCGGTTATGCGGGAGGCGTCGACAAAAAGATAAAACTACTGGAGCACGAGGGCGTCGACCTGTCGCGGTTGTGGATGCCCGGGCAGGGGACGCCTCTTTGAGAAGAGGCTGGCTGTAGCAGGGGAGGCGGTTGCCTCAGTACTCGCCGGCCATGGCCAGGGCCCGTTCCACCTTGACGGAGAGGGTGGCTTCGCGCAGCGGCTTGGGGATGAAGTCGAAGAAGCCGCGGCGCAGGGCGGTGGCTTCTTCGTCCACGGTGGCGGTGGAGGTGATCAGTATCACCGGGACGTGGGCGGTGTCGGGAAAGGTGCGCAGGCTCTCCAGGACGGCGTAGCCGTTGAGCTTGGGCATCTCCTTGTCGGTGATCACCAGGTCGAAGCGGTTGGACATGATCTCCTTGAAGGCCTCCATGCCGTCGCCGGCACAGACGACGTGGTACCCCTTGCGCCTCAGCGAGCCACTGATGAACTGGCTCACCGCCTGGTCGTCGTCCACGATCAGCACGCTTTTCTTGTCGGAGGCCGCCGCCGGAGCCGACTTGAGGTAGTGCACCTTGATGGCGAGCATGATCTCGCGCCGGGGGGCGACGTAAGGCACTATGCCCACTTTGTGCTCTTCGGCTATGGCGCGCAGCACCTCCGAAAGGGTCGGATCGCTGACGGCGACAGCAAGTTTCCCCTCCTGCCGCTTCAGCGGGAAGATCAGGTTGGCCATGGCCGTCTTGGCCGGGATCAGCCTGAGCAGGTCGTCGGCATACCGGTAACGGTGAAAGTCCCCCAGGAACTTCAGGTTGTGCTGCTGCGCCAGCGCCTGGGCCAGCTCGTCCGGCGTCACCAGCTCCAATTCCTCGAGCACGGTGCCGAACCGCTTTCCTTTCTTGCGCGCATAGGCGACCACTCGTTCCACGGTTACCGCGGAAAGGATGCCCCTCTCAACGAAGATCTCCCCGAGCTTTTTCCTGGTGCTGTGCTCCTTTGGCTGCGCCGCCTGCCGTGCAAACTCCACAAAGCCCCCTTTGGCCAGCGCCGACCCCCGCGTCTGGACGCAAAAAAGCCGGGGCTGAATATCGTCTGATATTTCGGCAACCCGGCTGTCTCGTGGAGACCCTTTAGGCTTTCCGCCCCATCCTCGCGAATGGTTTAGTATTGTCGTGTATCGGCAGATTTTTTCATCTGATTACACTCATAAGCCCGCTTCTGTCAAGGTCAATTACAAACAGCGCAGCAGGCATCGGTGCAGCCATTACAGAAAAGGCGGCGCTGCCTTTCCCTTTGCCCTCCTAAAGAGCTGAGACTGCGTCATTGTGTTCCCCAGCGGCTGTACATTGGACGAAGACTGCACCAAGTGACCAGTGTGCCTTTGTGGTCAATAGTGGGAGAAGTTTTCCCTTTTCCTGATTCAAGTATGAAGTTGCCGCTCCGATGAGTGATCATGTTGCTGAAAGAGCTGGCATATAACTTTATTGAGGAGGGGCGATGAAACGACTGGTCTTTTTCGTGTTGCTGTCCAGCGCGGTGACGGGCTGTGCCACAACCACTCCCGTCGTAATCAATGACGGTGTCAGGAGCCGTACCTTTATTCCCTGCACTACCGACTCGCTGTGCTTTCGCGACGGGTACAACGTGACCTGGGACAACTGGTGCGCCAACATCAACCGCGACTATCCCGTGTCCTACCGGCTGAAGCAGTTCGAGTACATGTCCAACCGCGTGGAGTACATCCTGCTGCCGCGCACCGAGATCGGCCGCGAGGGAGGTGACCAGTGAGATACCACGTAAAGGCTTTGGCACTGCTCACCATCGGACTCTGTTCGGCATGCGCCAACTCGGCCGCCATGGGCCCCGCTTCCGTGCACAGGGATGCCGACAGCTACCAAAAAGAAAGCCTCGAGTCCAACCAGCGCTACATCGTCGACGAGCCGTTGCAGGTCCAGGACAGCCTGACCCAGGTGGGAAAATTCAACGCCCGCATGATCTTCATGACCGACCAACTGGAGAGAAACGCCGACAGGAAGAGCCTGGAGAACACCTTTATCGTCACGAGCTTCGTCAATCTCGACAACCTCAACGAGACCACCTCCTTTGGCAGGCTGGTCGCCGAGGACGTGATCCACGAGCTCCAGGTACGCAAGTGGAAGGTCTACGAGGTGAGGCTTGCCAAGGATACCACCGTCAACGAGCACGGCGAGTTCTCCCTAAGCCGCGACATCCAGAAGATCCGGGCCCTCTACAAGATCGGCGGCGTGGTCACCGGGACCTATTCCGTTGCCGACAACCATCTCATCGTCAACGCGAGGGTGATGGACATCGGCACCGGGCTCGTCATTTCCTCCGGGCAGATCCATCTCCCCAGGAGCCACTACATCGACAGCCTGCTCTTCCGCGAGGACAAGCTGAGCACCATGAAGATCGTCGGGGATACCCCTTACAGCTGCCGCGACATCCCGACCTGCTGGGGCGGCCAGAGTACGGCAGGTGAGGGGATCCGTAAATGAAACCGGTGCGCCTTATGCTCATTGCCCTCGTCGCCGGGTCCCTCCTGTCGGGATGCGCGGGGACCTTGCCCATCACGGTGGGGGGGGACTGTCACAACAAGACCCTGCCCATGCTGCTCGATGCGACCGACATGAAGACGCTGTTCCACGACATGGCCCTGGAGTTGTGCACCGACAAGTGCGCCGACCGCCAGAGCTGCGCGCCCGCCTCCTGCCAGAATGAGACCGGCGGCAGGGCGACGGTCATGGTGACGGACTTCGCCGACTTGCAGAGCCTCGTTCCGAGCCAGTCGGGGATGCTCATGGGCGAGCTGATGCGGGGCGGGCTGAACTCGGTGTGCTGCTACAAGATCGTGCAGGCGGAGTTCGCCAAGTACTTCAAGCTCTCCGAGAACGGGCTGGTGGTGCTGACGCGCAGGGCCACCGAGGTGAAGAAAAACGAGTACCAGCAGCCCGAGGCGGTGGTGGGAACCTACACCTACCTGAGCAACAACAAGGTCCTCGTCTTCGCCCGCAAGATGGACACCGAGACCGGCACCATCTCGAAGATGGTGACCCGGGAGCTCACCTATTCCTGCGGCGGGAGCTCGGTCATCAACTACACCGTGAAGTAGGCCGGGTGCGGCCGAGGGGCAAAAAGATGGAAAAGGCTTACCCGCTGCCGGGTAGGCCTTTTCGTTTTGGATGTTTCTTTATGCGTAGTTTCGGTAACACCCGCCGAAGGGAGGCAACACCGGCAGGTGAGAAGCGAAAAGTTTGGGGAGGCATAAAGGCATGGCGCGCAACGGCTCGATGTGCAGAAGGTTTCACCACGAGGTGAAACCTTCTGCACCGACTTTGGGGGGAGCCCGCCAGGTCGGCCGCTGTAACAGCCGGTAATCACAACCGGCGAGGAGAGGCGGCTTACATGGCATGGCTCGTGTAAAGAACATTCGCAGCAGTAACAACCCCTTCAAAGGAGTACGACCCATGAAAAGAACGTTGGCGATTTATGCGGTGACCGCGATTACCCTGCTTTCATTTGCCAGCCAGGGCATGGCCCGGGGCGGGATGGGAGGAGGCGCCGGCCATGGCGCCGGCCATGGCGCCGGAGCAGGGATGGGCGCCGGAGCAGGTGCCGGAGCGGGTGCCGGAGCGGGTGCCGGAGCGGGTGCCGGAGCAGGGATGGGTGCCGGAACGGGAGCCGGCGCCGGTATGGCTGGCGCTGCCGCGACTGGGATGACCAACGGAGTTCGGGGGACTCACGCAAACATGGCCGCGTCCCAGTCGAAGACGACCATGCCGCAATCGATGAAGGACAGGGCGCTTGCCATGCATCAGGCTGCAGGACGGACGGCGACGCCGGCTACTCCCTAGCAGGGCAACCGCGTAAAGGAACAAGGTACACGGCGGGCCCGGTAGCGGACCCCACAGCACTGAATGAAAGGCTTGCCTCGTTGGAGGTAAGCCTTTTTTCGTGTGACCGCGAAGCTCATCACCGCCGATGATCTCCCTGCTCCCCGGTACCTGCGGGTTCATTCGCCGACCCGGCGAGAGCCGGGAGGGTGACCGTCGCCTTGGTCCCCCTGCCGGGTTCCGACTCGAACGCCAGGCTGCCGCCATGCTCCTTGACGATGGACGAGGAGATGTACAGCCCAAGTCCCGTCCCCCCCTTGTTGATCCTCATGGTGAAAAACGGCTCGGTGAGGCGCGCGAGCACCTCCTCGGACATGCCGTCTCCCTCGTCCTCGACGCTCAGGTTCACCGTCTCCCGCTCGCGGTCGTGCCAGGTCGTCACCACCACGCCGCTGTTCTTGTCCGGCAACGACTGCAGCGCGTTCATGACCAGGTTGATCACCACCTGGTCGATCTGCTGCTGGCTCCCCTGCACGGTCGGGAGATTCTGCCACAGCTCCATGCGGTACTTGTCGGTGTGACGCTGGATGTGGTGCCACAGGATGGCGGCTGAGTTCTCCACGCTCCGGTTCACGTCGATGGTCCCCTGCATGTCCAGCTCCGCGGGTTTACTGAAGTTCTTCATGTCCCGCACGATCTTGTCGATCTGCTGTGAGCCGTCCCTGATGCCGTCGTGCAGCTTGGGGACCATGTCCAGCACCTCGTCGTAGGTGAAGCCACCGAGCTCGAACTCTCCTTCCGCCTCCCGGGACGCCCGCAACCGCGCCAGGGCGTCCCGCGTGATCTGGGTCAGCACGGTGTTGTTGATGGAGATGCAGTGGTTGGGGTTGTTGATCTCATGCGCGACGCTGGAAACCAGCATCCCCAGGGAGGTCATCTTGTTGGTCTGGATCAGCTTGGCCTGGGTGGCACGGATCTCCTGCTCCAGGCGCAGCTTCTCCGAAATGTCCCGGATCGAGCAGAGCAGCAGTTCCTCGTCCTTGAGCCGGATCTTGGTGCCGCGCAGCGAGATGACGATCTTCTCGCCCCCCGTCTTGTAGCTCGCTGCCCGTTGCAGGAATCCCTGCGAGGTGTCGTGCTGGGCGAGCTCGGCCCTGAGCTTGCGCAGGTCCGGGGCGTCGATGAGGGTCTCCATGCTGAGCGACTGCAGCTCCTCGCGGCGCAGCCCGTAGAGCGCGAGCGCCGCGGGGTTGGCGTCGATCACCTGCAGCGTCTCCAGTTTCATCAGGATGACGGGGTCGTCGTTTTGCAAAAAGACCTGGTAGAAGCGCTCCTCGCTCTCTTTGAGCTCGCTCTTGGCCCGGGCGAAGTCGGTGATGTCGCGACCTTCGGCGACCAGGTAGATGACCGCTCCCGCCTCGTCCCGGATCGGTGAGAGGGAGAAGTCGACGTGGCGCAGCTCTCCCTGGTGGTCCAGGTGGGTGGTCTCGAAACGGGCCGGGATTCCCTGGCAGCCGGTGGCGATCGATGCCCGCAACTGTTCACGCAGCTCCGGGGCGTGGCGCCACCAGGGGGTGTCCCAGTAGGGGAGCCCTATGACGGCCTCCTTGGTGGCCCCGACCAGGGCCAGCGCGGTGCGGTTGGCGTCGACCAGCGTCCCGTCAGGGGTAAGTAGCCCCTGGTAGTGGAAGGCGTGGTCGGTGACCGAACGCAGCAGCCTTTCACCCTCCACGAGCTGCTGCTCCCGGTAGCGGATCTCGTCCGCCATGCTGAGCAGGTCGCCCGCCAGCTGCTCCACCTCGGCGATCTCCCCCGGCGGCCAGGGAGGCGATTTGTGGCCGGTGGCGACCCGGCGCGCGAAGCCCGCCAGTTCCTCCAGGCGGCG
This sequence comes from Geomonas anaerohicana, assembly GCF_016458305.1. GTDB lineage: Bacteria > Desulfobacterota > Desulfuromonadia > Geobacterales > Geobacteraceae > Geomonas > Geomonas anaerohicana. Next base: position 23,003 of record NZ_JAEMHL010000015.1, read on the forward strand.
CGACAGGCGGCGGGCCAGGAACAGGGAGGCCGACAGGGCGAGCAGCAGCGCGGCGACGGCACCGGCCGCCACGTTGCGCGTGGTGATGACCACGGAGCGGTAGGCGCTCTGCACTGGCTGGGCGACCAGGACGTACCAGCCGATATGGCTGGAGCGCATCATGGTGCCGACCAGGGCGCGCCCCTGCAGCCGGAACTCTCCGCTCACCGGCTGCCCCGAGGCGAGGCCGCTGCGCACCAGGGGGATGTCGCCCATGAAGCGGGGAGCGGCCGGGGCGATGCCCCCCTGGTCCGCGATCACCTGGCCGTTGCCGTCGATGAGGATGATGTCCTGACCCGCGCCCCCGACGATGTCGCGCATGGACCCGATCAGCTTGGCCAGGTCGACCTCGCCGATGACGACCAGGTCGCCGCTGGGGACTCCCACCGCGATGGAGACTCCCTTGCCGAAAGCGGAGGGGAAGGTGTTGGACCAGACCGGCTTCCCCTCGCGCCGGGTGTCGCGGAAGAGCTGCTCATGGGCCAGGCTGGTCCGCTCCATGGTCCGGTGGTCCTGCAGGGTGTGACGGTGTTCCTTGGGGATGCCCGCCGCCCTGATCCGGCCGTCGGGGAGGACGGCATAGAGCAGGTTGAGTGAGCCCGATGCCTCCACCTCGGCATCGAGGATTTCCTGCAGCCCGCCCAGGGAGCCGGGGCGGGAAAGGGGGAGGGCGGCCACCGCCCTGACGTCGGTGAGCGCGGCGGAGAGGTAGTTGTCGAGAGCGACGCCGAAGGCCCGCGCCAGTTCGCGCTGTCCGGCGGCGACGTCCTGGGTGATGTGGGGGAGCAGCAGGAAGACGTTCAAAAAGACGACCAGCAGGAAGGGGATTACCGCCAGAAAGGTCGACTGCAGCGACAGTATCCTGCGAAAACGGTGGGTGGGCACGGGGCTCCTCGCGATGTGGCTCCCCCGCAGGGAGGCTGCCATGGGCATTCGGCGCGAAAAAAATTCTTTTGCTTTTAACATTTTGAGGCTAAGCTGGCAAACACATTTGACTATAAGCATTAGTTGATAGCAAGAGACGGCGGAGCGTACATGACAGCACAGGGCAACAAGAAGGGCGCGGCAGACCTGATCCTCCTGGTGGACGACGAGCCCCAGATACTGTTCGGATCGTCGCTGATGCTCAGGCAGGCGGGGTTGGGAAGGGTGCAGACGCTGGAGGACATCCGCCAACTGCTCCCCTTTCTGGCCGAGGAAGAGCCGGGGGTGATTGTCCTGGACCTGCAGATGCCGCACATCTCGGGCAAGGAGATGCTCGGGGAGCTCTCCTGCGGCTATCCGGCCATCCCGGTGATCATCGTCACCGCGGCCAACGAGCTCGACACCGCCATCGACTGCATGAAGCTCGGCGCCTTCGACTACATCGTCAAGCCGGTCGATGCCACCCGGTTCGTCACCAGCGTCAGGAAGGCGCTGGACCGCAACACCATGCAGCGCGAGATCGAATCGCTGCGCGAGTCGCTTTTGACCGGCAAGCCCGCCAACGAGGAGGCCTTCTCCGGAATCAAGACCAGGAGCCCGCGCATGAAGGCGATCTTCAGCTACCTCGAGGCGGTGGCCCCCACCGAACAGCCGGTGCTGATCACCGGTGAGACCGGGGTGGGCAAGGAGCTGATCGCGCGCGCCCTGCACGAGCTGAGCGGGCGCCGTGGGCCGTTCGTCCCGGTCAACAGCGCCGGCGTCGACGACCATGTCTTCTCGGACACCCTCTTCGGACACAAGAAGGGGGCCTTCACCGGCGCCGACCACGCGCGCGACGGCATGATCGTGCGCGCCGCCGGCGGGACGCTCTTTCTCGACGAGATCGGCGAGATGTCCCTCGCCACCCAGGTGAAGCTTTTGCGCCTTTTGCAGGAAGGGGAGTACTACCCGCTGGGCTCCGACGTCGCCTCCGCCAACCAGGCCCGGGTGGTGGTGGCGACCAACCGCGACCTCGGCGCCGCCATCGGCGAGGGGACCTTCCGGCGCGACCTCTACTACCGGCTCTGCGCCCACCAGGTGCACATCCCCCCGCTGCGCGAGCGGACCGAGGACATCCCGCTTCTTTTGGAGACCTTCGTGGAGGAGGCGGCCCGCACGCTGCACAAGGAGGTCCCGGAGTACCCCTACGAACTGGCGAGCCTTTTGGCCGGGTACAGCTTCCCGGGGAACATCCGCGAACTGCGCGCCATGGTCTTCGACGTGGTGACCCGGCACCAGCGGGGGAGGCTTTCCCTGGCGCCCTTCAAAGACGCTACCGGCGTCGGGCTTGCGGCCACGGCCCCCGAGCCCGACGAGGGGGGGCAATGGCTGAACCTCGCCGCCGGGTTCCCCACCCTGGCCCAACTTACCCAAAGCCTCATAGAGGCCGCCCTGAAGCGCTCCGGGGGCAACCAGAGGGCAGCCGCGGACCTTTTGGGGATCAGCCGCCAGGCGCTCAATCAGAGAATTAGCAAAAAATAATGTAATACTGCCGCATATTTAGCCTTAAATTCCGCTTAACCCACCTCCGCAGCGACTCGTTCGGGCAAGATTTCTTGCCTTGTCAAGTTTTCTTGCTCGATTGTGTAAACAGCGGGCGTTTAATGAGAACTTCGGCTGTTCCCTTCCTTTTGTCAATTTTTCTTGCTCCCCCGTAACCGCCCCCCCAGACTTTGCATCCGTTGCAAGTGCCGCCAGTAGGGAACTGCGCAATTTCACCAGCGCTGGCACGGGGCTTGCCATACCGCCCCCTGTGCGGCACGAACTCCAGTTCCGACCGGCCGCTCTGCCGCTCCCGCTCCAACGCCCTCACCCCAGCCCTCTCCCGGAGGGAGAGGGGAGGTAGAAGCATGTGGCGGAAGATCATGCCTAATCAGGAAAGAAAAACGAGGTGCGCGATGCTCAAGAAGGTGCTGGTAGTAGATGATTCGGAAATGATCCACAAGATGTACCGCCTGGTGCTGAACCGCTACAACTGCGAGATTCTCGACGCCATGGACGGACAGCAGGCGCTCGACATGCTGGAGACGCACCAGGGCATCCAGCTCATCCTGCTCGACATCAACATGCCGGTGATGAACGGGGTGCAGTTCCTGGAGAAGGCGGGCGCGCTCGGCTACCCCCAAAGGATCCCGGTCGTCATCATCAGCACCGAAGGTAAGGAGGGCGATACCATCCGCGGCCTGCAGTTGGGCGCCAAGGGGTACGTCAAGAAGCCCTTCAATCCCACCCTGCTGCACGAGCTGATCGAGAAGCTCCTGCTCCCCTCGGGCGGCGCTGCCGAGTTCGACCAGCGCCGCTGCGCCAACACCCTGTAAGCTGGCGGCCGTCGGGACCCGCGGCGCCTGCGGCGCCCGGTGCCGGCCCGCACCCGCTTGGAAAGGTAGAGAGATGATGCTGAACAAGGTTCTTGTAGTCGACGATTCCGCGCTGATCCACCAGATGTACCACCTGGTATTGGCGCGCTACCGCTGCCAGGTGCTCGACGCGAGCAACGGGCTGGAAGCGCTGGACATCCTGGCCCGGCAGTACGACGTGCAGCTTGTGCTGCTGGACATCAACATGCCGGTGATGAACGGGGTGCAGTTTTTAGAGAAGGCGTCGGCACTGGGGATCACGGAGCGGGTCCCGGTGGTCATCGTCAGCACCGAGGGGCGGGAAGCCGATACCGTGCAGGGACTCAAGCTGGGGGGGAGCGGCTACCTGACCAAGCCCTTCACGCCGAGCCAGCTGCACGAGGTGATTGTCAAGGTGCTCGCGGCCGGGGGGACCGGTCACGAGGCGGCAGAGGTGACGGCCCTTGAACGGTGAGTGCGATTTCTCAGTCCTGATCGGCGATTTCGTCGAAGACGCCGGGGGACACCTGGACGCGGTGGAGGGGTTCCTCCTCGAGTTGGAGCGGCGCGCCCCGGAAGGCTGCGACGGCGAGCTGGTCACCCTGATCCAGGGGCACTTGCACACCCTCAAGGGGAACTCCGGGATGATGGGGCTCGTGCCGCTGCAGCAGTACGTGCACCGCCTGGAAGAGGTGATGAAGGAGACCGGCGCCGGGGTGCTCGCCCTGGGCCCTGCGTTCTTCGGCACGCTCTACGGCGGCGTCAATGCGCTCCGCTCGGCACTGTTTGCCTTCGCCCAGTCCCCTGACGCCGCGCTTAATTTCGCCGCCGAGGAGACCGCCCTGGAGGCGCTGCGCGCAGCGCCCGAGGCCGCGGCGGAGGCGGAGGCGGTGGCGGTGGCCGTGCCCAGCCCCGCGGCCGACAGCGCCGCCCCGGCAGCCGGGGCGGTCGCCTCCCGTCCCGCCACCCCGGCGGAATTCGGCTACATCACCCAGAAAAGCAGCACCCTCAAGGTGAACTTCGAGAAGCTGGACGAGCTCTTGAACCTGATGGGGGAGCTGGTCATCCAGCGCACCGCCCTTGCCACCCTGGAAAAGCGCCTGCGCGAAGAGGTCACCGACCGGGAACTGCTGAACGCCTTCAACGAGACCAGCCAGCTGATCGGCAAGAGTACCGACGACCTGCGCCAGTCCATCATGAAGGTGCGCATGCTCCCGGTGAAGAGCGTGTTTCAGCGCTTCCAGCGCCTGGTGCGCGACCTCTCGGTGGGGCACGGCAAGGAGGTGCGCCTGCTCCTGGCCGGTGAGGAGACCGAGCTGGACAAGACGGTGCTAGACGAGATCGGCGAGCCTTTGCTGCACCTGATCAGGAACGCGGTGGACCACGGCCTGGAGACGCCCGCCGAGCGGCGCGCCCGCGGCAAGGAGCCCCGCGGCACCCTGACCCTCGGGGCGCGCCACGAGAGCAACCACATCGTCATCTCGGTCTCCGACGACGGCCGCGGCATGGACCCGGAGGAGATCCGCAGGAAGGCGATAGAGCGCGGCGTGCTGGAGCCGGAAGCGGCCCGGGCCATGAGCGAGGCGGAACTCCTGCAGCTGGTCTTCGTGCCCGGTTTCTCGACCAGGAGCGAGGTGACCGAGACCTCCGGCCGCGGCATCGGGCTCGACGTGGTCAAGAAGATCGTCTCCTCGTTAAACGGCATCATCGAGATCGAGTCCAAGGTGGGGCGCGGCACCACCTTCACCATGATGCTGCCGTTGACCCTGGCCATCATCACCGCGCTCATGGTGGAGGTGGCGGGCGAGACCTACGCGGTGCCGCTCTCCGGGGTCCTCGAGAGCGTCCAGGTGCAGGCAGCGGAGTTCCACGACACCGGCAACGGCGAGGTGATCATGCTGCGCGACCGGGTGCTCCCGCTGCATCGGCTGGACCGCTTCTTCGGGCGGGAGAGCGGCGCACAAAAAGAACAGGAGTACGTGGTGGTGGTCGCCAGCGGCGACAAGAAGGGGGGACTAGTGGTGGACCGGTTGGTCGGCCAGCAGGAGATCGTCATCAAGGGACTGGACGACTACCTGGGTGAGCTCCCCGGTATCTCCGGCGGCACCGTGCTCGGCGACGGCAGGGTCTCCCTCATCATAGATATCCCCTCGATACTGGGGCGCTGAACCTAAAGGCATAAGAGTTATCGCAAAGGAGAAAGGCATGGCAGAGCAATTTATCCTCCCAAGCTCGGGGCTCGCGGAGGACGTGCTGGCCCGGTTCATCGAACAGGCCCAGGAGGAGGTGGACCGGGGTACGCTGGTCGACTCCACGGCCCAGGGTGGAGGGGCGCTGCAACTGGTCACCTTCCGGCTGGGCAAGGAAGAGTACGGCGTCGACATCAACAGCGTCCAGGAGATCATCCGGGGGGGCGGCATCACGGATGTCCCCGGGGCCCCCCCCCACGTCGAGGGGGTCATCAACCTGCGCGGCAAGATCATCCCGGTGGTCAACCTGCGCCGGCGCTTTGCCCGCCCCGACATCGAGGCCAACGAGGAGCAGCGCATCGTGGTGGTGGAACTGGGCGAGAAGCGCCTGGGGATGCTGGTCGACTCGGTGCGCCAGGTGATCCAGTTCTCCACCAGCCTCGTCGAGGAGATGCCCGAGGACGCCACCACCCCCGAGGCGAGCTACATCCGGGGCATGGCGAAGCTCGATACCCGCCTGGTCATCATCTTGAACCTCAATCGTGCCCTCTTGCTCTAGCACGCGGCACTACCAGTAAAGGAGAAGGAGATGTTAAAGAACGTTCGCATAGGGGGCCGGCTCGGCCTTGGTTTCGGCATCATGCTGGTCATCGTCATGGCGGTTGGCGGCACCGGCTACTGGGGAGTGAAGGAGAGCACCCAGACCACCATCGCCATGCTGCAGGGGGACGCCACCATCTCGGAAAACGCCTCCCGGGCACGCGCCAACGTGGTGGGGCTTCGGCGCTACGAGAAGGACCTCTTCCTCAACATCGGTGACCGCGACAAGGAAAAGGAGTACCTGGGCAAGTGGAACGAGCAGCGCGAGCACCTGGAGAACCGCCTGAAGGACCTGGACAAGATCGTGGTGCTGCAGAAGGAGAGGGACGAGATCAAGGCGATGAAGGAGGAGCTCGCCGCCTACGAGGCGGGCTTCACCAAGATCTACCAGCAGATCGAGGCGGGGCGCATCAAGAGCCCGGCCCAGGCCAATAACGCCGTCGAGCCCTACAAGGCGGGCATCCACAAGTTCGAGTCCGTCTCCAAGGATATGGCCGACGAGAGCAACAAGCGCATGGACAGCAAGGAGAAGGTGATGATCGACCTCTCCCGGCACGTGACCCTTCTTGTGCTGGGAAGCGTACTGGTGAGCCTCGTGGTGGGGATCCTGGTGAGCTTTTTGATCACCCGCAGCATCACCGCCCCCATCAATGCTGCGGTCGAGGTGGCCAAGACCGTGGCCGCGGGCGATCTCACCGTGACCGTCGAGGTGAACTCCAAGGACGAGGTGGGCGAGCTGCTCTCGGCCATGCAGACCATGGTGCAGAACCTCATGGCCATGATCGGCAAGATCCGCGGCACCTCCGGCGAGGTGGCCTCCGCTGCCGGCCAGATCTCGGCCAACACGCAGCAGCTCACCAAGTCGGCGCACGGCCAGGCCTCGGCCACCGAGGAGACCTCGGCCACCATGGTGCAGATGGCCGCCTCGATCCAGACCGTCGCCGCCAACGCCGATTCCCTGGCCGCCAACGCGGACGAGGTATCCTCCTCCATCGAGGAGCTGGGCGTTTCCAGCGAGCAGGTGGCCAAAAGCGCCGACGTGATGGCGAGCGCAGTCGCCGAGACCTCGGCCACCATCGAGCAGATGACCATCTCCATCGAGAACGTGGCGCAAAACGCGGACGAACTGATGACCTCGGTCGCCGAGACCTCCGCGACCATCGAGCAGATCACCGTCTCCATCGACCAGGTGGCCAGCAACTCCCAGGAGCTGCAGAAGGTGGTGGCCGATTCCTCCTCCACCATCGAGGAGATGGCCGCGTCCATCCGCCAGGTGGCAAGGAACGTCGAGGAGGCGGACCAGGTGGCCAAGGGGGCGGCCAAGGAAGGAAACGCCGGCCTCGAGGCGGGTCAGCAGGCGGTGACCGCCATGGGGCGCGTGGCCGAGGTGATCGAGAAGACCTCCGACTCCATCCTGAACCTGGGGCGGCGCTCCGAGGAGATCGGCAACATCGTCAAGGTGATCGGCGAGATCGCGGACCAGACCAACCTCCTGGCCCTGAACGCCGCCATAGAGGCGGCGCGCGCCGGCGACGCCGGGCGCGGCTTCGCCGTGGTGGCCGACGAGGTGAGAAAGCTCGCCGAGCGCAGCATGGGGGCCACCAAGGAGATCGCCCTGGTGATCCGCCAGGTGCAGGCCGACACCGGCGAGTCGGTGAAGTACGGCGAGATCGCCTCCCAGGAGGCCAAGAACTCCATGGAACTGATCACCCTGGCCGGCAACTCTCTGGAGAACATCGTCTCCAGCATCGAGCGCACCAGCACCCTCATGTCCGACATCGCCCGCATGACCGCCGAGCAGTCCAATGCCTCGAACCAGGTGCTGAGGGCGGTGGAGCAGATGAGCGGGGCCTCGGACGTGGTGGCCAACGCCGCCCGCGAGCAGGCGACCGGCGGCAGACAGATCCGGATCGCCGTGGAGCGGATGAACCAGCTCACCCAGGAGGTGACCGGTTCCGCCAAGGAGCAGGCCTTGGGGAGCCGCCAGATCCGCATCGCGGTGGAGAACATGAACCAGGTCACCAGCCAGGTGACCCTGGCCACCCGCGAGCAGTCCCTGTCCGCGCGCCAGATCGTGGCCGCCGTGAACAGCATGACCGCCATGACCCAGTCGGTCGCCAACGCCACCTCCGAACAGAAGAAAGGGGGCGAGATGGTGGTGGTCGCCATGGACAACATCAGCGACATCACCCGGGAGAACCTCTCCGCCGTCGAGCAGCTCTCGCGCGCGGCGCAGAACCTGACCCAGCAGGCCGACGAGATGACGGCGCTGGTAGGGACCTTCAAGGTGGCCTGACATGGAACGAGCGGGGAACCTGGCATACCGGGACGGGGCGCCGGACCCGTACCTGGAGCGGATCCGGGAGCGGGTCTTCCAAAGGAGCAGGCTCTACTTCGGGCCGCGCAAGCTCTCCCTGTTCCGGCAGCGGCTGGAAAGCAGGCTGGCGCAGCTCGGGCTCTCCGATTACGAGGCCTACCTGAGCCTTTTGGAACAGACCCCGGCAGAGTACGGCTCCCTGCTCGACCTGATGACCATCAACGAGACCTTCTTCTTCAGAAACCCGGACCAGTTCCGCCACCTGCAACAGGTGGTGCTCCCTGAGCTGGAACTGGTCCGGGGGCGGGAGCTGATGCGCTCGTGGGGGGAAAGCGGCAGCGCCGGCGACAAGGTCATGAAGCTGCGCGTCCTGTGCGCCGGCTGCTCCACCGGCGAGGAGCCCTACTCCGTGGCCATGACCCTCCTGGAGGGGCTGCGCTACCCCAAGGCCTGGGACATCGAGGTCGTCGCCGGCGACATCAGCAAGAGCTGTCTCGATACGGCGCGGGTGGGGTACTACGAGACGGACCGGCTGCAGCAGATCCCGTCCCACCTGGTGCAGAAATATTTCGTGCCGAGCGCCGGCGGCGCCTTCGTGGGGGAGGACCTGAGGGCGCTGGTGCGCTTCATGCCGCTCAACCTGAACCAGCTCATGGAGGGGGAGCTCCCCCCGGGCCTTGCCACCGGCTGGGGCGGCTTCGACCTCGTCTTCTGCCGCAACGTGATGATCTACTTCGCGCCGGGGTGCCAGCAGCTCCTCGTGGAAACCCTCTCGCGGCTCATGGCCCCGGGGGGGCACCTGTTCACCGGCGACGCCGAGCCGCTGCATCTTTTCAGCCACGACCTCGCCGCAGTCCCCGATGCCAGCTGTCTCGTCTACCGGAAAATGGAGAACATAGAACATGCTTCAACCTTATGATCCCGTTGGTCCCGAATTGACCCGCCTGCAGGAACGTTCACTCCCGGAGCTGCTTCTGTTCGTCGGCGATGCCGAGCGCGGTCGCAAGAGCGAGGCCCTGGACACCATCATCGGCCGCGGGCTGGAAGCGATCTATCCCGCACTCGAGGCGGCGGTGCGCGACAATGACAACGCCGACCTGAGAAACGGCGCCATGGAAGTGCTGGTGCAGATCGGGGGGGACGCGGTGCCGCGCCTGGGGCGGCTGCTCACCGACGCAGACGTGGAGATCCGCAACTTCAGCGCGGTGATGCTGGGCGACATCGGCAGTCGCGACGCGGTGGACTACCTGATCCGGGCACTGGCCGACCCGGACAGCAACGTGAGCCACTCCGCCGCTGAGGCGCTGGGCAAGATCGGCGACCGCAGCGCCCTGGTGCCGCTGTTGGAACTTCTCAAGGGGGATTTCTGGCTGCAGTACCCGGCCATCTGCGCCATCGGAGAGCTGCGCGACTACCGCGCCGTGCCGCACCTTTTGCCGCTGCTCGATAACGAGATGCTGCGCGGCGCTGTGGTTGAGGCGCTGGGCAAGGTGGGGGACCACCGCGCCCTGTACGCGCTGGCCGGGATCCTCCCCTTCGTGGAAGAGAACCTGGCGCGCGGCGTGGCCCGTGCCATGGCGTCCATCATCACCACCCTGAACGACCAGGAGAGCTACAAGAACCGCATCGCCATGGGGAGTCAACAGGACCAGCTGCGCCAGCTCCTCTCCGCGCGGGGCGTGGAACGGCTCAAGTCGATGCTTTGGGAAGCCGGCGACGCCGAGACATCCCAGGCGGCGGCGATGCTCCTGGGGTGGATGGGGGAGCTCTCCGCCATCGACGGATTTTTCGGGCTCCTGGGCGACGAGCGCAACCACCAGGTGGTCGAGAACGCGGTGCTCTGCCTGGGGAGAGACGCTGAAGACAAGCTGCTGGCCGCCCTGGAGCATGACAGCGCCGCGGTGCGTCTGGTCGCCCTGCGCGCGCTGCGCTGGCTCGGCGTCCCCTGTGCGGCCGGCGAACTGGCGCGCCTGCTCTCCCAGGACGAAGAGCCGGTACAGCTCGAGGTGCTGGAGACGCTGCAGTCGTTCCCGGAAGAGTCGCTGCTGCCGCAACTGCAGCTCCTTCTGGCTGAAGGGAGCGACGCGCTGGCGCAGCAGGCGGCCGAGGTGCTGGCCCGCCATCGTCTCGGCCCCGTGCTGGAACTCTTCGACCGGCTGGCGCACTCCCCCTCGGTGCAGTCGCGGCGCCGGGCCGCCATGCTCCTGGGGTGCCTGAAGCAGGGTGGCGGGGTGGAGAACCTGCGCCTGCTCTGCCTGGACGACGAGCCCGAGGTGCGGACCGAAGTGGTGCGCTCCATCGGCAGGCAGCAGGTCAGCCAGGCCGTGCCGCTTTTGTGCCGGGCGCTGTGCGACCCCGAGGAATCGGTGCGCGAGGCGGCGGTGCTCGCCGCGGCGGAACTGGGTGAGACCATGCTCCTGGACGAGCTTTTGGCCCTCTTGGGCAGCGGCCGCGAGGACCTCGACTACTGCGTGATCCGTGCGCTGGGCGACATGGGGGCGCGTGACGCCGGGAGCTTCCTGGTGCAGTACCTGGTCGGGGGGGTGTCGCGCCAGCTCGAGTACGCCATCGTGGAAACCCTGGGGAAGCTCGCCTACAAGGAGGCTTCCGAGCTGGTGGTCAGGCGCTACCTGAACCACGCCGATCCCGACTTCAGGCGGCTCGCCGTCTACACCCTGGGTGAACTGGGCGACCAGGAGTCGCTCAAGGCGGTCGAGGAAGCGGTGGGGGATGCGCACTGGAGCGTGCGCATCGCGGCGCTGCGCGTGCTGGGCAAGATCGGCGGGGGGCGCGAGCTGCCGCTGCTCCTCAAGGGGGTCAACGATGCCGACGCCATGGTGCGCAAGCACGCCATCACCGTGCTCGGGGAGTTGCGTAACCCCGTTACCGTGCCGGAGCTGGTGGCACTGCTCGACGACCCGGAGGTGGGGAGGCAGGCCTTCGAGGCGCTGGTGACCTTCGGGCGTGGCGGGCTCCCCTGGCTGCACCGTATCATGAAGAAGAACTACAGCGCCGAGCTGCGCGAACGGGTCATCGACGTGATCGGGAAGATCGCGGACCACAAGAGCGTGGACGCGCTTTTGGAGCTTCTCTACGACGAGAGCGAGATCGTCCGGCTCGCCGCCATCGACGCATTGTGCCACTGCTACGATTCCCTGCCGCTCAAGCGCCTGATCCAGGTGAGAAAGGACGACCGCAGCGTCGAAGTCCGCACCAGGGCCGAGCTTGCGCTGAAGAGTTTCGCGCAGCAGGAATACCTTTGATGACCGTTGCGAAGATCGCGATGCAGGCTGAGGAGTTCAGGCTGATCAGGGAGTACGTGGCGGAGTCGATGGGGCTCGTGCTGGAGGAGGGGACGCACAAGGGGCTGGCCGCGAAGCTGTCGCCGCGGCTGCAGGAGCTGAGGCTGAAGAGCTTCGCCGAGTATTACAGCTACCTCAAGTTCTCCCCGGGGCGAAGCGCGGAGTGGCAGCGCCTGGTCCCCCTCATCACCAACAACGAGACCTACTTCTTCAGGGAGGCCGCGCAACTCTCGGTCCTGGTGCAGCAGGTGCTGCCGGCGCTCAAGGAAAGCAAACTCGCCCGCGGCGAGCGCTCGCTGCGTATCCTCTCGGCCGGCTGCTCGACCGGCGAGGAGGTCTACACCCTCGCCATGCTCCTTTTGGAGTCGGGGGGCTTCACCTGGGACTGGGACGTGCGCATAGCCGGCATCGACGTCGATGAGCGGGTACTGGACGCGGCCCGGCAGGGGAGTTACGGCGAGCGTGCCTTCTGGGCCACCGAGCCGCACCTGGTGGAGAGGTACCTGAAGCGCCAGGGCGACCGGTACGTGGTGCGGGACATCCTGAGGAAGTGGACCAGCTTCACCCAGGGCAACCTGCTCGACCTGGCCGATACCGCGGCGGGGGAGCAGTACGACGTCATCCTGTGCCGCAACGTCCTGATCTATTTCGCGGACCAGACCGTCCAGCGGGTGGTGGACAACTTCGGCGCCCTGCAGCGGTCCGGAGCCTACCTGTTCCTCGGGCATTCGGAGTCGCTGTCCAGGACCCAGGCGTCCTACCGGCCGCTGCGGTTCCCGGGCGCCATCATCTACCAGAAGAGGGAGACAGCTTGACCGGTCCGCTGAGAAAAATAAGGGTCCTGGTGGTGGACGATTCCGCTTTCGTGCGTCGCGCCATTATCCGCATGTTCGAGAACAGCACGGATATCGAGGTGGCCGGTGTCGCCGCCAACGGCGAGAGTGCGGTGGAACTGGCCAGGGGGCTGCGCCCGGACGTGATCACCCTCGACGTGCAGATGCCGGTCCTGGACGGTCTTTCCGCGCTGGAGCTGATCATGAAGGAGTGCCCGGCACCGGTGATCATGTTCAGCTGCCTGACCGGCAAGGGAGGGGAGAAAACCATGAGGGCCCTGGAGATCGGGGCCGTGGACTTCATCGACAAGAGCTCCGCGGGAGGGGCCATGGACATCGGCGCCCTGGCCAAGGAGCTGACCGGGAAAATCAAGGTGGCCGCCCTGGTAGACCTGGAAAAGCTGCGCTGCGCGACGCAAAAGCCGGAGCCGGTGCGCCCTTCAGGGGGGCGGATCGCAAGCGCCTGCACCGAGGTCGTGGTCGTCGGGACCTCGACCGGCGGCCCCCCTGCGCTGCAACAGGTCCTGAGCCGGCTTGAGCCGCCTCCCTGTCCGGTCCTCATCGTGCAGCACATGCCCGCCGGGTTCACGACCTCGCTGGCGGCGCGGCTGGACCGCAACAGCGCTCTGACGGTCCGGGAGGCCAGTGACGGCGAAATGGTGCTCGCCGGCCACGTCTACCTTGCCCCCGCCGGCTGGCACATGCGGCTGCGGCGCCGTGACGGGGAACTCCAGGTCTGGCTCGACCCGGTGCCGGGCGGGCACCTGCACTGCCCGTCGGTCGATGCCCTATTCGAATCCGCCGCCGAGGTCTGCGGCGGCAGGTCGCTGGGGGTGGTGCTGACCGGCATGGGCAAGGACGGGGCCGACGGCGCCCGGGCCATCAAGAAGGCGGGGGGGCGCGTCGTGGTCGAGACCGAGCAGACCGCCATCGTCTACGGCATGCCCAAGGCGGTTGCACAGGCGGTCGCCGTGGACGCCGAGGTGCCCCTGTACCAGGTTGCCGATACCATAACCGCGATGGTCTAGCACCCCCGTTTCCCCTTATGTCACCTCATCTCCGCGCCCTTGCCCTCATCGGCTCAAGCTCTTCCCGCAGCTGCCGATAAGAGGGTGAACCTCAATCGCGCGGAGTCCATCGCATGCCTCACACCACCAACATCCTTGCCGTCGACGACGAGCCCGTATTCCGCTTCCTCCTGGAGCGCCACCTGCGCGAGATCGGCTATAACGTCCTCACCGCGTCCGACGGGCTGCAGGCGCTGGAGATCCTCGAGCGGCAGACGATCGACCTGGTGCTCTCGGACCTGGTCATGCCGCGCATGGACGGCCTGCAACTGATCGGCATGGTGCAGAAGCTGTATCCGGCGACGCCCGTCATCGTGATCACGGCCCACGGCAGCGTGGAGAGCGCCGTGGAGGCGATGCGGCGCGGCGCCTACGATTACCTGGAGAAGCCCTACAACCCGGAGGACCTGCGCATCACCATCCAGCGCGCCCTCGACTATCAGCGCGTGGTCCAGGAAAACGAGCAGATCAAGGGGCTTTTGACCGAGCGCTACACCTTCCAGAGCGTGGTGACGGTGAACCCCGCTATGAAGCAGGTGTTGGAGCTGGCCTCGCGCGTCGCTGCTGCGCGGCAGACCACGGTGGCGATCTACGGCGAGAGCGGCTCGGGCAAGGAGGTACTGGCGCGGGCCATCCACTTCGCCGGCAATGGGCTCCCCGCCGAGTTCGTCGCGGTCAACTGCGCCGCCATCCCCGAACACCTGATGGAGAGCGAGCTCTTCGGGCACGTGCGCGGCGCCTTCACCGGGGCCGACCGCGACCGGGAAGGGAAGTTCAGCCTGGCCAGGAAGGGGACCATCCTCCTCGACGAGATCGGGGACATGCCGCTTCCCCTGCAGGCCAAGCTGTTGCGCGTGCTCCAGGAGCGGGTCTACGAGAAGATCGGCAGCAACACTCCCATCCCGGTCACCTGCCGCGTCATCGTCGCCACCAACCGCAGCCTGGCCGACCTGGTCGCGGCCGGGCGCTTCCGCGAGGACCTCTACCACAGGGTCAACGTCTTCCCCCTGACCATCCCGCCTCTTTCCCAGAGAAAGGACGACATCCCGATCCTGTGCGGCCACATCCTGGAGCAGTTGCGCCAGCACCTGGGCAAGCCGCTGCCGGGGATCTCGCAACAGGCCATGGACCTGATGCTGGAGTACCGCTGGCCGGGCAACGTGCGCGAGCTGCGCAACTGCCTGGAGCGGGCCGCCATCCTGACCGACAATGAGCTGATCCGCCCCGTCCACCTGGGTCTTGCCGGCGCCGCGCCGGAGGCTGTGCAGGGCGCAGGCGTCGATGCGGGTGCTACCGATACGAGCCGCGTGAGTTACCAGCTCACCCTTCCCGTCGAGGAACTTTCCCTCGACGCATTGAACGAGCAGATCCTGGGCATCACGCTGGAGCGTTGCGGCGGCAACAAGTCCAGGGCGTCCCAACTGCTCAAGGTGAACCGTAAGGCGTTTTACCGTTCCTGACCCGCCTCGACGAAGCTTCCCCTTCCTGGCGCTGTCCCCGTGGTTTGGTGCTTCCCCTGCCAGGCAAATCCCCCCTGTCCCCCCTTCGCAAAAGGGGGGGACGTAGTGCCCTTGTCTCGTCATTGGATGGAGCACACACGAGAGAAGGAACATACACAAGAGAAGGTGCATGGCAGAAGGGAGTGGCTCCGTTAGGTGCCTGTCCCTCTAGCGGAACGCTCCTTTCAGCTCGTCCACACTTCAGCCCCAAGGGGACAGGCACCCGGCGGAGCCAGTCCCCTCCCGGCCTCCCTTTTCCCTTGTCCCGCTCGCATACACACTGTCCCGCTGGGGGACACTCCGTAGTTTGTGGCTTCAGGCTAAGACGCTGGAATTGCAACGATTGCCGCTTTGGCACCGGCTGTGCTCTTTACAGGATCAAGGTGGTCCTAATTGTCCCGCACGGGACAGGGCGACGGCACCGGCCACCACAACCTCCCCCGGGGAGGCTGCCGCCACTACTTCAGACACGGGAGACATGACATGAAAGCGATCAGAGATCTTAAAGTAGGGGCCAAACTGGCAGCAGGGTTCGCCTGTGTGGCCATCATAGCTGCCATCATCGGCTTCATCGGTATCAGGGAAATCAACGCGGTCAACGATGAGGGGAACCGCCTCTATCAGAAGATAACTGTTCCGCTGGCGGACATCGGCGCCATCTCGACCTCCTTCCAACGGGTCCGGATCAATGTGCGTGACGCGGTCGAGGCGGCTACTGCTGCCGACCGTAAGCGTTACCTCGACACCGTCAAGGAACTGCGCAGCAAGATTGAGGAAAGGGCGACTGCCTTTGAGAAGAACATCCAGACAGAAGAGGTCCGCTCCCAGTTCAAGGACTTCAAAACCAGCCGCGGCGTCTATCTCGGCTACGTCGATCGCATCCTGTCCCTGGTCGAGGAAAACAAGGTGGAGCAGGCAAAGGAAATCCTGCACGGCGAGGCCAAGAAAGCCGCCCTCCAGGAACAAGCGTATCTCGACCAGTTGGTGAAGACCATGGAGAAGGACGGGAAGCTCTCTTCGGAGCAGACCGACGTGGTGGCACTCTCCGCGACCCGGCTTACCGAAACCCTGCTGGCGGTGGGGCTCATCCTGGCAATCGTGCTCGGCTTCTTCATCTCCAGGCTGATCACCCGTCCGCTGGACAAGGCGGTGCAGGTGGCCAATCGGCTGGCCGAAGGTGACCTGACCGTCGACGTGGTGGTCGATTCCAAGGACGAGACCGGCCAGCTCCAGCAGGCCATGGGGCACATGGTGCAGAGCCTGCGGGGGCTGGTCTCCCAGACCGTGCAGATTTCCAGCAGCATCGCTTCGGCCTCGACCCAGTTGCAGGGTACCTCCGCCCAGATCGCCACCGGCGCCGAGGAAGTCGCTTCCCAGACCGGGACGGTGGCTACCGGCAGCGAAGAGATGGCGGCCACCAGCGCGGACATCGCCCGCAATTGCGTGCTGGCCGCCGAGGCATCGCGTCAGTCGACCGAGTCGGCCAACCAGGGGGCCAAGGTGGTGCAGGAAACCATCGTCGGCATGGAAGAGATCGCCGGCCGCGTACGCCGGACCTCGAAGACCGTGGAAGCGCTGGGGCACCGTTCCGAGGAGATCGGCGACATCGTCGGGACCATCGAGGACATCGCGGACCAGACCAACCTCCTGGCCCTGAACGCCGCCATCGAGGCGGCCCGGGCCGGTGAACAGGGCCGCGGCTTCGCGGTCGTGGCGGACGAGGTGCGGGCCCTGGCCGAGCGGACCAGCAAGGCGACCAAGGAAATCGGCGCCATGATCAAGGCGATCCAGGGCGAGACCCGCGACGCGGTGCGCGCCATGGACGAGGGGGTGCAGGAGGCGGAGAAGGGCGCGGCTTCGTCGCAGCGTTCCGGCCAGGCCCTGGACGATATCCTCAGGTGCATCAGCGAAGTGTCCCTGCAGGTGAGCCAGATCGCCACTGCCGCGGAAGAGCAGACCGCCACTACCAGCGAGGTCACCTCCAACATCCAGCAGATCACCGACGTGGTGCAGCATACCGCACGCGGTGCCGAGGAAACGGCCATGGCCGCGGCACAGCTGGCACAGCAGGCAGACGAGCTGCAGACGCTGGTGTCCCGCTTCAGGGTCGCCTAGCGGTAGATCTGCAGGAAAACCGGGAACCGCGACAATGCGCTCAAGGGCGGCGCGGTTCTCCCCGAAGAATGAACTATGTCCCCCGCACCGGAGCGACAGCGACCGAGACCGGTTTGACCATACAGAGGTGGCGTCATGAACGCGGAACGCAGCCTGAAAATAACCATAGTAAGTACACTGGCACTGGTGGTCCTGCAGGGAGCACTCACCTGCCTTTTCCTGGAAAACTTGAGGGGCGGGATCAGCACCATCGACCTGAGGCAGTCCGCCCTGCTGCTCATCGCTGTTGCCGGCACCGTCTTCGGCTGGTTCCTGGCTTGGCAGTACATGGCCCGGCGCGATGACCACGGCGCCGCCGAGGGGGGACCGCACGCCTCGCTGCTGCTGCAGTCGGTCGAGGAAGGGGTGGTCTCGGTAGACGGTGCCGGGTGCGTCACCTTCGCCAACCAGGCCGCGCACGAACTCCTGGGCTACCGGGAGGGGGAACTGGTGGGGCGGGACCTGCACGAGGTCATGCACCACGGCAAAACACCCGACTGCAGCCGCTGCGCCAAGGAGAGTTGCCTGCTGAATCCCGCCTTCGCCGGCGGCAGCCGCCAGCGTTCACGTAACGAACTGCTCTGGCGCAAGAACGGCAGCTCCTTCAGTGCCGACCTCAGCTGCAGCGCGCTGGCCGGCGGCAGCCGCCCCGGCTCCGTGCTCACCTTCCGCGACGTCAGCGGACGGCGCGAGGCCGAGGATCGGTTGCGGCTGCAGGGGACGGCACTGGAGGCGGCGATGAACGGCATCATCATCGCCGACAGGCAGGAGAGGATCATCTGGGTCAATCCGGCGCTGTGCCGGATCCTCGGGCGCACCCCGCAGGAACTGCTGGGCAAGGACCCGCAGTCGCTGTTCAAGTCCGATGCGGACACGGAACTCCTGGCGGAGCTTGCCGAGAGCCTGGAGGCGGGGCGCCCCTGGCAGGGCGAACTGGCGGGACGGCGCGGCGACGGGACGGTGCTGGACCAGGAGGTGACGGTTACTCCGGTCCTGGACGACGCCGGAGAGCCGGCCAACTTCATCTGGATCATGCTCGATATCTCGCAGCGCAAGCGCACCGAGGCGGCGCTCCAGGAAAGTACCCGCATGCAGGAAGAGGCCAACCGGCAACTGGTCCGGACGGTGCAGCGTGCCAACGAACTGGCGGTCAAGTCAGCCCGCGCCTCCGCCGCCAAGAGCGAATTTTTGGCCAACATGAGCCACGAGATCCGTACTCCCATGAACGCCATCGTCGGGGCCGGGCACCTGCTGCAGGAGACCGAGCTCTCGCCGCGGCAGGGGGAGTACCTGCAGACCCTGATGGTATCCGCGGACCTCCTGTTGGGCATCATCAACGATGTGCTGGACTTCTCCAAGATCGAGGCGGGCAAGCTCATGATCGACCGGATCACCTTTTCTGTGCAGGACGTGGTGGCAGAACTGCTGGCGGTTTATGCGCCCAGGGCGCGCCAGCAGGGGGTCGATCTGCGATTCGAAGTGGACCCACAGATCCCGGAACTGCTTACCGGCGACCCGATGCGCCTGGCCCAGATCCTCAACAACCTGTTGAGCAACGCCCTCAAGTTCACCCGCCACGGCAATATCCAGCTCGCGGTGAAACTGGCGCGCAAGGAACCCGGCTCGGCCGAGCTTATTTTCGCTGTGCGCGACTCCGGCATCGGCATCCTGGCGGAGGACCAGGCCCAGCTGTTCCAGGCCTTCACCCAAGTGGACGGATCGATCACCCGCAGCCACGGCGGGACCGGCCTGGGGCTTGCCATCTGCAAGCGCCTGACCAGCATGATGAAGGGAGAGATCTGGTGCGAGAGCATCCCGGGGCTGGGGAGCACCTTCTCGTTCTGGCTCCCCTTCGGCATCGCGGCCGTCGACAGCAGGGTGGAGCGGCAGAAGGATGCGGGCTTCACCCGTTTCAAGCAGCAGCGGGTGTTGCTGGTCGAGGATAACCCCTTCAACCAGAAAGTGGCGCTGGCCCTGCTGGAGCGGGGGGGGCTGCAGGTAGCGGTCGCCTGCAACGGCGACGAGGCGGTGGACCTGGTGCGGGCCGGCGAGTTCGACCTGGTGCTGATGGATGTCCGGATGCCGGGCAAGGACGGGCTGACCGCGACCCGCGAGATCCGGGCACTGGGCAAACCGGGGACGGAAACCCTCCCCATCCTCGCTGTTTCGGCCAACGCCATGGACCAGGATGTGGCCGCGAGCCTTGCCGCGGGTATGAACGGGCATATCGCCAAGCCCTTCACGCCGGAATCCCTTTACCGCGCCATCGCGGTGTGGCTGGGCGGGGAGGGGGGCGCACCGGTCGGGGGGAAGGAACAGGTCGAGGAGCGGTCGTCCGTGGCGAAGATCGATTTCGAGACCGGCGTGCGCCAGACCGGCGGCGACCGCAAACTGTACCGCGACCTCTTGAGCCAGTTCGAGCGCGAGTACCAGGACCAGGTGACGGAAATCGAGCGCGAGATACGGGCCGGCAACAAGGAGGAGGCGTCGCGGCTCGCCCACTCGGTGAAGGGGATCGCCGGGGTGCTGGCGGCGCAGCCGTTGCACGGCGCCGCGCAGCGGCTGGAGACGGCTTTGAAAGGTGAGGGGGATCTGACCCGGGTGCTGTCGGACTTCCGGGAAGAACTGAAAGCGACCATAGCATGCCTGCAGGCCGAGGGGTGGCAGAACCTGACTAGCAGCGCGCCGCGCCAGCAAGGGGAGGCAATGGCGAATGGCCCCTCCCGTTCCAACGGCTGAGGGGCGCCAGCGGCAGTATAAGATTATTCCCCCCTCCCAGCCTCCCCCCTCCGGGGGGAGGAGCATGCGCGCACACCATAGGCGCCCGGCTTCCCCCTCCCCTTGCGGGAGGGGGCTAGGGGGTGGGGGACGGCGCCATCAGTGTCGTACATCGCGGCTTCACCCACTCCCCGACCCCCTCCCGTCAAGGGAGGGGGAGCCGATACGGATGAGCCACAAGAAAGCGCCTGTTCCAATCAAGGAACAGGCGCTTAATTTTTGAAGCTTGCTGCTGTGCCGTGCGGCCGGTGTTACTTGGCCTTGATCATCTCGATCTCGAGGTTGATGTCGACGTCCTCGCCCACCGCCACGCCGCCGGTTTCCAGCGCGGCGTTGTAAACCAGGCCGAAGTCCTTGCGGTTGATCTTGGTGCTGGCGGTAACGCCGCTTCTGAAGTTACCCCACGGGTCCTTGCTCTCCTTGGCCGGGCCTTCCACGTTCAGCACCACTTCCTTGGTGACGCCGTGCAGGGTCAGGTCGCCGGTCACCTTGAGTTTGCCCTTGCCTGCTTTGGCGACCTTCTTGGAGTTGAAGGTCATGGTCGGGTACTTGGCGACGTCGAAGAAGTCGGCGCTTCTCAAGTGCTCGTCGCGCTTGGCGACGTTGGTGTTGACCGAGGCAGTGTCGATGGTGACGAAAACCTTGGACTTGGTGATGTCCTTGTCGTTGATCTCCACGGTCCCCTTGTGCTTCTCGAAGTTCCCTTTCACGTTGGAAACCATGAGGTGACGGACCTTGAAGCCGACGCTGGAATGGTCGGGGTCTATGTTCCAAGTGGATGCGGAGGCGAGTGCGGGAAGTGCCAGTGCGGCTACTGCTGCTATGGTTGCGATGGTTCTTTTCATGGTGGTTCTCCTTTTCTGATCCGATTACGGATTTCGTTTTAGTTGTTATCTTTTTAGTTGTGGTCTTTTGATGTTAAATTACTATGCCAAAAAAAAGCTGCCGTTGTCTCTCTGTCCGCTATCCCTCCCGTAAGCCGAGTTTTTTGCAAAGTTTGCCCAAGGTCTGCTGTTCTTCATCGGTCAGCACCCCCATCTCCGCGACGATGGCCGCTTCCACCTCGGCGAAGGTGGCCTCGATCAGGCCGCGTCCCTTCTCCGTGAGGAGCACGGTGCAGTAGCGGCGGTCCTCCAGGGAGCGCTCGCGCTGGACCAGTCCCTGCTTCTCCAGGTTGTCGATGACCAGGGTGATGTTGCCGGTACTTTTCAGAATCTTGGACGCCACGTCGCGCTGGCACATGGAGCCCTTGTGCAGCAGGGCCTCCAGCACGCCGAACTGGCTGATGGTGAGCCCGGCGTCCGACATCTTGCGTCCCACCCGTGCCGTCACCGACTCGGTGCCGCGCATCAGCTTGGTGTAGGTGTTCAGCGCGAGTTTTGATTTGGCGTCCTGTCTCATGGTCTGCCTCTCCGTTGAGGTGCAACATTGTTTCGATGATTTAAAGCTACAGCTGAAACAATTAAATGTCAAACTATTTTTTTAAGGGTACATCTCACAAAAACAAATTCCACCTGGCCCCCCTTCGCAAAGGTGGGGACGCGAGGGGGGCGGTAGTGCTACGTGGCAAATCTGTTGCGGCCTCCCCGGAATTTCCGGATGCTTTTGCGAAGGAGTGGCAGGGGGGTGATCCCGGCGGAATCTTATCTGCTGTTCACGAAGCACAGCACGAGAACCGGCGTCCTCCCCCTTTGCGAATGTGGCAGGGGGCGCTTGATCCCAGCGGAAGCCACTCTGCTGTTCACGAAGCACAGCACGAGAACCGGCGTCCTCCCCTTTGCGAAGGGGAGACAGAGGGGATTTGCCTTTGGACGACGCCACGGCTCCGGAGAGGCACTGGTTGCGAAAGACGTCCTTTTAATGGAAAATATCGCGGTGCCGTGTTAACAAAAGCAAGGTGCGCGTCTTTGCGCCTTTGCGGCTTTGCGTTAACAATCTGCTTTTGGTTTTGTTGCCTTTGTCTTACGGAGGTGCCGAAATGAAACGATTGTTTCTGGTGCTGCTGATGCTGGTGCTTCCCCTGTGTCTCAGGGCGCAGGAGCCGCAGGTGGCAGTGATCTCTCTGCGCGGCCCGATCAACCCGGTCAGCGCCTCCTTCCTCAGGGAGAACCTCGCCGCGGCGGAGAAGCGGGGCGACCGGCTGCTGCTGGTGGAACTGGATACGCCGGGCGGGCTGGACACGGCCATGCGCGAGGCGGTCCAGGCCATCTTCGCGGCGCCGGTCCCGGTGGCGGTCTACGTGGCCCCTGCCGGTGCGCGCGCGGCTTCCGCCGGCGCGGTGATCGGCCTCTCGGCGGACATCCTGGCCATGGCCCCTGGCACCAACATCGGCGCCGCCCACCCGGTAGGGCTGGGGGGCAAGCCCGACCCGGTCATGGAGGCGAAGCTCGTTAACGACGCCGAGGCCTACGTCGCGGGAATAGCCGCCAGGCGCGGCCGCAACGTGGACCTGGCGCGGAGCATGGTGCGCCAAAGCATCTCCCTCACCGCCGAGGACGCCTTGAAACAACGGGTCATCGACCTGGTGGCGCCTTCGCGGCAGGAGTTGTTGTCGAGCCTGGAAGGGCGGCGGGTGCAGCGGGGTGGCAAAGAGGTGGTGCTGCACCTGGCCGGCGCGCGCGTGGTGAATCACGAAATGGGGACCCGCGACAGTATCCTGAACGCGGTCAGCAACCCTGACGTCGCCTACATGCTCATGCTGCTCGGTATCGCCGGAATCTTTTTCGAGCTCGCCCACCCGGGGGTGATCCTGCCGGGGGTGATCGGCGGCATCTCGCTGCTACTCTCCTTTTTCGCGCTGCAGACCCTGCCGGTGAACTACGCCGGGATCGGGCTGATCCTTTTGGGCATCATCCTGTTCATCGCCGAGATCAAGGTGGTCTCCTACGGCATGCTCGCGGTGGGCGGGGTAGTGTCCATGGTGCTGGGTTCGCTGATGCTCTTCCCGTCGCCCGAGCCATACCTGCGCCTGTCGTGGCAGGTGCTGGCGGGGACGGTCGCGGTGACCGCGCTTTTCTTTGGCGTGGTGGTCGTCAAGGTGATCCAGGCGCACCGGGAGAAGCCGATCACCGGCGTCGAGGGGATGATCGGGTCAATAGGCGTGGCGGATAGTGACCTGGTGCCGGAGGGGAAGGTGCTGGTGCGCGGTGAATACTGGAACGCGACCAGCGAGGAACCGGTGCGCCAGGGCGAGAAGGTGCAGGTGGTGGCGGTGACCGGGCTGCGGCTTACGGTGCGTAGGGAGGAAAAAGCAGGGGCGCGGGGAGAAGGATGACCGGTAGCCCGAGGAGGGCCTGTGCCGGCCCTGCCTCGAGCGGTTCAGTCGCCCCTGAGCACTAGTAGTGCTTGGGGATGGGGAGGCACCCTTCATCGTGGAGTGCGCTCAGGTAGGCGCTGCGCAGGCCGATGAAGGCCTGGGTGAGCCGGTCGATGAGGGTGTTGTGGTTGCACCCGATCAGTTCCAAAAGCCCGTTCTGCTTGTTGGCGATCAGCCGCTCGATGTGCGCCGCCCGGCGGTTGATGTCCACGTGGGTGTGCCCCTGGGCGTGGCTGATCAGGCTCAGCATCGCGTCGGTCACGAAGACATCGATGGAGTAGACCGCCGCCACCTGCGGGTGCTCTTTGAGTTGGAACACCACGCGGATTTCCGGGTGCGGGAATTCGATGCCGGGCAGGTGCTCCGGCCCCATGTAGTAGGACGCCGCCACCGGCAGCACTTCTATGTAGCAGTTGAGCAGGGTGGACTCGATATCGATGGGCGTCTGCACCGGAAGTTTCAGTGCGGCCCGGGAGAACTGTTCGCCATGTTCGAGATAGAGAGATAGCCGCATGTCATCACCTATAGTAGATCCTGCAGTAGAGGGGATACGTCAGTTGTCACGATAAAAATAATACCGGCCCTTGCCAAAAAGCAAGTGGGGGCATGCAATTATCTTCGTGGCGCAACCAGGTTCCGCCTTGCCGCAGGTGGCTGATCGCGGTTGACATAACCCGTCGGTCTATGCCATTAATTTCTCATCTTCGTTTCCCGCTCATCCCCTGCTAAGGTGTCTTGCCCTTGCACGTTTTCCACGTTGTACAGCACATCCAGAGACCCTGCGTCAACGCGGCCGGCCGCAGCCGGCTGTGCCTTGCCGTAGCCGCCATGCTCCTGGTGGTCCTGTCGCTCGTGCTGCCGGCCCCGCCGGCCGGTGCCGACTCCCTTGGGCGCGGCGGAGTCGGCAAGGCGGTGGTCGTCGTCGGGGGGGACTTCAACTATCCGCCTTACGAGTTCGTCGACCACGACGGCAAGCCGGCCGGCTTCAACGTGGAGCTGACCCGCGCCATCGCCGAGGTGATGGGCTTCAAGGTGGAGATTTCGCTGGGGCCGTGGGACGGCATGCGGCGCGCCCTGGAGCAGGGGGACGTGGACATCCTGCAGGGGATGGCGTTCTCGCAGGAGCGCACCAGCGAGGTCGATTTCTCCACTCCGCACGCGCTTTTGTTCCAGTCCATCTGGATCCGCCGGGACGACCGGCGCATCAAATCCATCGAGGATGTGCGCGGCAAAGAAGTCATCGTGATGAAAAACAGCATCATGCATGACTTCATGAAGGGGTTCGATCCCAAGGCGCGCCTCATCCTTACCGACACGCTGGCCGAGGCGCTCAGGCTTTTGAACCAGGGGAGGGGGGACTGCGCGCTGGTGTCGCGGCTCACCGGGATGTACCTGGAAAAGGAGATGGGGCTCAAGCGCATCGTCCCGGTGGCCGAACCGATCATGACCCAGGCCTACGGCTACGCGGTGAAGAAGGGGAACGCCGAGGTGCTGGCGCGCTTCAACGAGGGACTCGCCATCCTGAAGCGTTCCGGGCAGTTCCAGGAGATCCACAACAAGTGGCTCGGCGTAATGGAATCGCAGCCGGTCTCCTGGGGGCGGGTGGTGCGCTACGTGACCCTGGTTTGTCTGCCGCTGTTGCTGATCCTGGGGGGAACCGTGGTCTGGTCGCGGACCCTGCAGAAGCGGGTGGCGCAGCGCACCGAGGAACTGGCCCGCGAGGTGGCCGAAAAGCAGGCCGCGCTGGAGAAGCTGCGCATGCACCAGGACCAACTGGTGCAGGCCGACAAGCTCGCCTCGCTGGGGACGCTCGTGGCAGGCGTCGCCCACGAGATCAACAACCCCAATGGGTTGATCCTTTTGAACCTCCCCCGTTTCGAGGAAGTGTTGCGCGGCTCGCAGCCGATCCTGGACGAGTACCGCGAACAGCACGGTGACTTCAAGCTGGGGCGGCACAGCTACGACCGGCTGCGCGAGGAGCTGCCGCACATGCTGTCCGAGACCCAGGACGCGGCCAAGCGGATCAAGCGCATCGTTGCCGAGTTGAAGGATTTCGCCCGCCGCGACAGCGCCGACCTGACTGAACTGCTGGACCTGAACCAGTGTGCCCAGGCCGCGCTGCGCCTGGTCGAGAACACGGTCGCCAAGAGTTCGCACCAGATCGTGGCGCACCTGGCCGACACCCTGCCGCGGGTCAAGGGGAACAGCCAGCGCATCGAGCAGGTGATCGTGAACCTGCTTTTGAATGCGTCCCAGTCGCTGGAGGGGACCGGCAAGAGCATCCAGATCTCCACCCGGCACGACCGCTTCCGCGACCTGGTGCTGCTCACCGTGCGCGACGAGGGGAGGGGGGTGGAGCCCGAGCACCTGGCGCGGCTGACCGACCCGTTCTTCACCAC
This sequence comes from Geomonas anaerohicana, assembly GCF_016458305.1. Taxonomy (GTDB): domain Bacteria; phylum Desulfobacterota; class Desulfuromonadia; order Geobacterales; family Geobacteraceae; genus Geomonas; species Geomonas anaerohicana. The sequence goes on from NZ_JAEMHL010000015.1 coordinate 48,795, forward strand.
CAAGCGGGAAGAGGGGGGCTGCGGCCTGGGGCTCTCCATCTCGGCCGGGATCGTGAAGCAGCACGGCGGCACGCTCATTTTCGATTCGCAGCCGGGGTTCGGCACCACGGTCACCTTGGAGTTGCCGGCGCTGCGGGAAGGTGCTGTATAGAGACTGTAGGAGCAATGCACGGATGACGACCCGGGCATGCTGCGGATAGAGCGTTCCCGCCCCCGGAGGGGGAGGGACAGGGAGGGGGATTTCGTCGCGGCCAGCTATTGCCCCCCTCCCAGCCTCCCCCCTCCGGGGGGAGGAGCATGAAGATTAAAGGGGACAGGCACCTGCGGAGCCAGTCCCCACACAGATGAAGAGGAGTAGCAGATGAGCGAAGCACTATATCCGGCCTTCGGCGTGCTGCTGGTGGACGATGAGGCCCCCTGGCTGCGCAGCCTGCGCATGACGCTGGAGGGCCCCGGCGCCATCAGCAACATCACCGCGCTCACCGACAGCCGCCTGGTGATGGGGGCGCTGGACCGGGGTGACATCGGCCTGGTGCTGCTCGACTTGACCATGCCCTACCTCTCGGGGCAGGAACTTTTGGCGCGCATCGCGGAGGAACATCCCGAGGTGACCGTGGTGGTCCTCTCCGGCCTGAACCAGATCGAGACCGCGGTCTCCTGCATGCGCCTGGGCGCCTTCGACTACCTGGTGAAGACCGACGAGGAGGACCACATCCTCGAATCGGTGCGGCGCGCCATCCGGATGCAGGAACTGCAGCGGGAAAACAAGGAGATGCGGCGCCGTTTCCTGAACGACCGCCTGGAGTGCCCGGAGGCGTTCGCCCCCATCGTCACCAGCAACAAGGCGATGCGCTCCATCTTCCAATACATCGAGGCGGTGGCCAAGAGCACGCAGCCCATCCTGGTCACCGGCGAGAGCGGCGTGGGCAAGGAGCTGATCGCCCGTGCCATCCACACGCTGAGCCGCGGCGACGGTCCCCTGGTCCCGGTCAACGTGGCGGGGCTGGAGGACAACGTCTTCACCGACACCCTGTTCGGGCACAAGAAGGGGGCCTTCACCGGCGCCGACGAGAGCCGCAGCGGCATGGTGGAGCAGGCCGCCGAGGGGACGCTGTTCCTGGACGAGATAGGAGACCTGTCGCTCCCCTGCCAGGTGAAGCTGCTGCGCCTTTTACAGGAGGGGGAATACTACCCGCTGGGGAGCGACCAGCCCAAGCAGCTCAGGGCGCGCATCGTGGTGGCGACGCACCACGACCTCTCCAAGAAGAAGGACGCCGGCGGCTTCAGGAAGGACCTCTACTTCCGCCTCAGGGCGCACCACGTTCACATCCCCCCCCTGCGCGAGAGAAAGGACGACATCCCGCTGCTGTTGGACCACTTCCTCAAGGAGAGCGCCGAGGTCTTCGGCAAGAAGGTGCCCAGCTACCCCAAGGAGCTGCTGACCCTTTTGGCCAACTACAGTTTCCCGGGGAACCTGCGCGAGCTGAGGTCGATGGTCTACGACGCCATGAGCGTGCACTCCTCGCGCATGCTCTCCATGAACAGCTTCCGGCAGGCCATGGAGGTGCAGGGGGAGGTCCCCGCGGAACAGGCCGCGGCTGCGGGCGAACAGAACGTCTTTTACTCCTGCCCGGAGATCCCGACGCTGAGCGCCGCCGTGGAGCAGTTGGTGGCCGAGGCGATGCGGCGCTCCGACAACAACCAGAGCATGGCCTCGCGCATGCTGGGGATCTCGCAACCGGCGCTCAGCAAGAGGCTCAAGCTGCAGAGGGACGGGAAAGGGGAGTAGAGGAGAGGCAAGTGAAGCCTCCCCCCGGAGGGGGGAGGTTGGAGGGGGGCGCTGGCAGTAGCTGGATTTCCCCCTCCCTGACCCTCCCCCTCCGGGGGAGGGGAGTAGGTGTGCCTATATTGAAGGCATCACCGTGCAGTCCCGGCCCCATCGCCTGGACCAGCCAACCGCTGTTTTTGCCGCTTTTTTCATCAAACCAACGCCTGTCATAAACCGGCTTTCCTGATGGTCCATCTGCTCGCTCACTCGAAGAGGTATAACTTTCGTTAAGCCTATAATGATTGTTATACCCGCCGTAAAATCCCCTTTCTGCGTCACTTCCTTTCTTAACTCAAACAGCTTTCCACGAGTGGTTATACCCCATTGTTTCTAATGTTGCCTTTCGAAATGCCGTATTCGGATAACAATCCGAGTTGTTAGCTGTTTACGCGGTCTTTGGCACCGGCTTTGCTGTATATGAAGCTGCACTGCACGCTTACCCACGTTTCCGCTCAACAAACGACGGTTGGCGAAAACGGCAGGCAGGGAAAACTGCCCATATCCTGTGCAGCAGCTTAGAGTGACTCGATTGGCAACAAATAGAAAAGGAGCAGCAGATGATCAAGTTTGAAGGGGTCCACAAGTGGTTCAAAAAGCTTCACGTGCTTAACGGGATCGATCTCCACGTCAAACCGGGAGAAGTGGTCGTGGTCTGCGGTCCCTCGGGGTCGGGCAAATCCACCCTGATCCGCACCATCAACCAGTTGGAGCCGATCGAGGAGGGAAGCCTGATCGTCGACGGCATGGACCTCAGGAGCAAGAAGACCGACATCAACAAGCTGCGCGCGGAGGTGGGCTTCGTATTCCAGCAGTTCAACCTGTACCCGCACCTCTCGGTGATCGACAACATCACCCTGGCCCCGACCAAGATCCGCAAGACCCCGAAGAAGGAAGCACAGGAGCAGGCCATGGAGTTGTTGGAGCGCGTCGGCCTCGCGGTCAAGCGTGACGCTTACCCGACCCAGCTCTCCGGCGGTCAGCAGCAGCGCGTCGCCATCGCCCGCGCCCTGGCCATGAAGCCGCGCATCATGCTCTTCGACGAGCCGACCTCCGCACTCGACCCCGAGATGATCGGCGAGGTGCTCGCGGTCATGCAGGACCTGGCCAGCACCGGCATGACCATGGTCTGCGTCACCCACGAAATGGGCTTCGCCCGCGAGGTGTCCGATCGCGTGGTGTTCATGGACCACGGCGTCATCCTCGAGGAGGCACAGCCGGAAGAGTTCTTCCGCAACCCGCAGCACGACCGCGCCAAGCAGTTCCTGAAGCAGCTGCTGTCGCCGATGCACTAGAGAACTTGTTCACCCGACCAACGCCGCAGGATCACCGCGGCGGGCGCGGGTGCTTGTTAATACCGATCATCAAAGGAGAGTACTGTGAAAAGATTGGCTGCTGTTGTTATGGGTTTGGCCCTGTTTGGTTCTTTCGGTAAGGCGATGGCTGCGGCTCCCGCCGACACCCTTGCTGAAGTTAAGAAGAAAGGCGTCCTGGTCGCCGGTGTCAAGGACTCCCTCCCTCCGTTTGGTTACGTTGACGAGAAGAGCCGCGAGATCGTGGGCTACGACGTCGACTTCGTGAAAGCCATCGCCAAGAAGCTGGGCGTCAAGGTAGAGCTGAAGCCGGTTACCTCCGCTTCCCGCATGCCGCAGCTCACCGAAGGCAACATCGACATCATCGCCGCCACCATGACCAAGAACCCGGAGCGCGCCAAGCAGATCGGCTTCAGCCACACCTACTTCGCCACCGGCCAGAAGTTCATCACCGTGAAGGGCAAAGTGAAGAGCCTGAAGGACCTGGCAGGCAAGAAGATCGGCACCGCCAAAGGCTCCACCTCCGAGCAGAACGTGAAGGCCGCCCTGCCGACCGCCACCGTGCTCTCCTTCGACGACTACCCGCAGGCGTTCCTCGCCCTGCAGCAGGGTAAGGTGCAGGCCGTGACCACCGACGAGGCGATCCTGGCCGGTATCCTCGCCAAGGCTCCCAACAAGGCCAAGTTCGAGATCCCGAACGTTCAGATTTCCAACGAGCCGTACGGCCTGGGCATGAGGAAGGACGACGCCAAGTTCATCGCCTTCGTGAACAAGACCATCCTCGACATGGAGAAGAGCGGCGAAGCCAAGAAGATCTTCGAGAAGTGGTTCGGCAAAGGCACCGATTTCGCCCTCAAGCGCACCTTCAAGATCGTAGCGGACAAGTAAAAAAGCAGATTAAGATTGAGGTTGAGATTAAGAAAACCATACTTAGTCTCAACCTCGACCTTAACTGTCGTTTCAACAGCAAACCAGTTGATGCTGAGCTTTAGGTTGAGAAAAAGGATTTTGTTGGTAGGTTTTTCTCAGTCTTAATCTCAATCTCAGTCTCAGCTTCAATCTGCCTCTAAGGGGTTTCACGTGCTAAAGTACACATTTGACTGGTCCATCGTCACCTCCGGCAAGTATTTCGAATGGCTGGTTTCCGGGCTCAAGGTAACCCTGGAGCTCTCCGCGGTCGGCATCGTCTGCGCCTTCATCCTGGGCCTCCTGATCGCCGTCCTGAAGATGAGCCACTACCGCCCCGTGCGCTGGATCGCCACCGCCTACCTGGAGTTTTTCCGGAACACCCCGCTGCTGGTCCAGATCTTCTTCTGGTACTTCGGCTCGTACAAGGTGCTCCCGGCGGCGGTCAACGAGTGGCTGAACAGCACGAACTTCGAGTTTGCCGCGGCCGCCATCGCCCTCACCATCTATACCTCGGCCTTCATCGCCGAGGACATCAGGTCGGGCATCCTCTCCATTCCCAAGGAGCAGATGGAGGCGGCCAGGAGCGCCGGCTTCTCCTATCTCCGTTCCATGCAGTACATCATCCTGCCGCAGGCGGTGCGCATCACGATCCCCCCGCTGGTGAACCAGTTCCTGAACCTGGCCAAGAACTCCTCGCTGGCCATGAGCATCGGGGTCATGGAGCTCACCTACCAGGCGCGCCAGGTCGAGAGCTACACCTTCAAGGGGTTCGAGGCGTTCACCGCCGCCACCGTGGTCTACCTCGGCCTGTCCGTGGTCATCACGGCGCTCATGGACCTGTACAACAAGAAGGTGCTCAACCCGCACCGCGCCTAGGCGCCGGGTTCAGTAACGAGATCGGCGGATTTTTCCGCGGGAAACGGAGAAGAAAATGGAAGAAGCACTCAACTTTCAGGTAATCATAGACAACTTCACCTACTTCATGATCGGGCGCTACCCGAACGGGCCGCTCGGGGGGCTCGGGCTCACCATGTACCTCGCGGTGGTCTCCTGCGTCCTCTCCTTCTTCGGGGGGCTGATCCTGGGGCTCTTGAGCCTGTCGCGCTACGCGGTGATCCGCTACCCGGTGAACCTGTTCATCAACGCGGTGCGCGGCATCCCGCTTTTGATGGTGATCTTCTGGATGTACTTCCTGCTGCCGGCCCTGATGGGCAAGACGGTGCCGGAAGCGACCACGGTCATCATGGGGCTCACCATCTTCACCTCGGCCTACATGTCGCAGATCGTGCGCGCCGGCATCCAGGGCATCCCCAAGGGACAGACCGAGGCGGCCGTCTCCACCGGGCTGAAGCACTGGCAGGCCATGCTCTACATCGTGCTGCCGCAGGGTCTTAGGAACATGATCCCGTCCTTTGTGAACCAGTTCGTGTCGCTGATCAAGGACACCTCGCTGGCGTTCATCGTCGGGGTTTCCGAGCTGACCCACGTCGGCACCCAGATCAACAACCGCACCATGGCCTTCCCGACCGAGATCTTCATCTTCATCGCGGCGGTCTACTTCGTGCTCTGCTTCGCCTTCACCAGCTTCTCGCGCTGGCTGGAGGGGAGACTGGCGTGGAGAAAGTCCATCTAACGCTGCCGGCTGCACCCTGTTTTTCAGACGCCCTCCTTGGCTTGCCAAGGGGGGCGTTGCTGTTTTGGCAACAGTGGATTTATGGGAGTAATGGGAATGGGACGGCCGGGGGACAGTTGCCAACTTCGACGCGGTGACCTATTCTTTTGGTCTTGCTGCTATTGCACTGGGGGAGGGAGTGTCATGGAGGTTCAGGTCGTTTCGGTTCGCTACCGCATTCCGCTTACGGAAAACCAGGCGCAGAAACTGCGCCGTACCTGGCCTAACGGCGACCCTTTCTACCCCTACGAAAAGATGGAACGCTACCTCGGTCCGCTCCTGGTCGAGGACCTCAACTGGCACCACTACTCGGGCAACTACCTCTACTTCACCGTCTACGGCGACGAGATCGAGGCGACACTGGCGGATGCCCTCAAGGTGTTCGAGACCAGACTGGCCCTCCTGGAGGGAAAGAAATGATAAAGAAAAAACTGGCGCTATCCTGCCTGATGCTCCTCCTTGCTGCCAACACTGCCCGCGCGGAACCGGCGGACCTCGGCCAGCAGGTGCTGGCGGAAACCAACGCGGCCCGCCAGAACCCGCAGCGCTACGCACAATACATCCGGGAGTTCAAAAAGAGCTTCGTCGGCAAGGGCTACCGGCTGCCGGGATCGCTGAACATGGTGATGACGTCGGAAGGGAAACCTGCGCTGGACGAGGCGGTGCAGTTCCTGTCGCGGCAGCGGCCGCTGCCGGCGCTGTCGTGGTCGCCGGGACTGGCCAGGGCGGCGGCGGACCTGGTGCGGGAACAACGCGGTTCGGGGGAGACGGGGCACGGCGAGCGCGGCGACATGAAGAAGAGGATCGACAAGTACGGCTCGTGGCGCTCGAGCCTCGGGGAGAATATAAGCTACGGGCCGGACACGGCCCGGCAGGTGGTGATGGGGCTGATCATCGACGACGCCGTCGCCGACCGGGGACACAGAAAGAACATCTTCGACCGCTCCTTCACCACGGCGGGCATCGCCTGCGGCCCGCATCCCCTCTACCGCACCATCTGCGTCATGGACCTGGCCGGCGGCTTCCAGAGCCGGTAAAACGGGCACAGAGGGGACTGGCTCCGCAGGTGCCTGTCCCCCTCGCCGGCGCCTACCCCTGGTTGACCAGCAGCGCGAGGCTCAAGCGGTTGCCGGCGGGGAGCTTGCCATAGATGGAGGTGAGGTGGGCCTTCACGGTGCGCTCCACGATGCCCATGTCGGCGGCGATCTCCAGGTTGGTCCTTCCCGCGGCCACCATCTCGGCGACCCGGCGCTCGGTCGGCGTCAGGGGGGCGAAGAGCTTTTCGGTATTCCTTTCTTTCCCTGCCGCCGCGCTGTTCTGAGCGGCTTCCAGGATCAACTGCTGGATCACCTGCTGTCCCAGCCATACCCCCCCGCCTGCTACCACACGCAGCGCCTCCAATAGGTTGTCACGGGCGATGTAGCTGTTGGCGTACCCCACGATCCCCACCTTGAGAAACGCAAGCCCCTCCTCGGGGTCGGGGCGGTCCGAGAGGAGAAAGAGCCGGGCTTTCGGGGCGGCGGCGCGCAGTTCGGCGCAGGCGGCCACGTCCACCAGCTCGCGATGCAAAAGCACCAGCTCGGACGTCCCGGTCGCGGCCAGTTGCTTCAACTCGCCGAGGGTGCGGCATTCCTGGACCTGGTTACCTTCCGCGACCAGACCCTGCCACCGGTTGGACAGGGATCCGTTGGCACTTGCCAGCAGGATCAGCATGTAATCACCTCTCGCGCAGCGCCGTGTACTTCGCCTTGAGAATCGGTTTCAGCAGATAGGAGAGGATGGTCCTCTTGGCTGCCACGATATCGACGGTGGCCACCATGCCCGGGATGATGGGGAGCGGCTTGTCCTTGGTCCCCAGGTAGTTGCGATCGGTCCTCAGCGTGACCAGGTAATAGGTGTCCCTGGTCTTTTCGTCGGTGAGGCTGTCGGCACCGATCTGCTCCAGGCGCGCTTCCAGGCCGCCGTAGATGGTGTAGTCGTAGGCGCTGAACTTCACCGTGGCCTTCTGGTTCGGCTTTAAAAAGGCGATGTCGGCCGGCTTGATCTTGGTCTCGATGAGCAGGGTCCCCTCGGTGGGGACGATCTCCACGATGTTCATCCCCGGCTGGATGACCCCGCCGATGGTGTTGACCAGGATGCGGTTCACGGTGCCGTTCACCGGGGAGCGTACCAGGGTGCGGTCCAGGCGGTCCTTGAGCGCCAGCGACGAGGCGGTTTCCTCGCCGACCTTGGCCACGGTGTCGTTGTACTCGGCCTTGGCCTTGTTGGCGAAGTTGAGGCGCAGCTCCTTCATGGCAGCGTAGCTCTCGTCGATCTTGGCCTGGGTGCGCGGGATGGACTGCTTGATGGTCTCGATCTCGCCCTTCATCTCGCTCGCCTTGCGCTCGAGTTGTAGCAGCTCCATGTCGGAGACAGCCCCCTTGGCGACCAGTGGCTTGGTGATGTTGATCTCTTTCACGTACAGGGTGTAGGTCTGGTTCAGCTCGCGCAGCCGGGTGTTCAACTCCCTCAGTTCGCTCTGGCGCTGGTCGATCTGCGACTGCTTCACCTCGAGGGAGTGTTTCAGCTCGGAGCGGCGCGATTCGAACAGGGCACGCTCGCTGGCGGCGATGCTGGCCGGTACGTCGCTGGGCATGGAGAAGCTGCCGCTGCCGGCCGCCTCGGCACGCAGGCGGGCCGCCTTGGCCTTGTCGGCGCCGGACTTGGCCTGGCTCTGCTCCAGCGAGGAGACGAAGCGGGTCTCGTCGATCTTCAAGAGGAGTTGCCCCTTTTTGACCGTGTCCCCGACCTTCACGTGCAGTTCGGAGAGGATGCCCCCCTCCAGGTTCTGGATCACCTGCACCTGGCTGGCCGGGATTACCTTCCCTTCGCCCCTGGTGGTCTGCTCCACCTCGGAGACCGCCGCCCACCCGATGAAGATGACGAAGAGCGCCAGCGTGGCCCAGAGGATGGCCCGGCCGCCGCGCGGGGTCTGCACCAGGACGGAGGTCCTGATGTCGGTGACGTAGTCGACGTCGTCTTCGGGCATCCTGCGGAACACCCCGTTACCCTTGTTCTTGGCTGCTTTTATCTCCACGTCGTATTCTCCGCTAGATGTTCAGGTGCCCGCGCTGCAGCGCTTCGAGGACGGTTGCCTTGGGACCGTCGGCGATGACGGTGCCGTTGTCGATGACGATGATGCGGTCCACCAGCTCCAGCAGCGAGGCGCGGTGCGTGATCAGGACCATGGTCTTTTCCTTGGCGCCGTCGGCCAGGTGATTCTTGAGCCTCACCTCGGCGCGGCTGTCCATGTTGCTGGTCGGCTCGTCGAAGACCAGCACCGGTGGGTCGAGAAGGAGCGCGCGGGCGATGGCCACGCACTGGCGCTGACCGCCGGAGAGGCCGCGGCCGAACTCGCCCACTTCCATGTCGAAGCCCATGGGGTGCTTCTTGACGAAGTCGCCGACGCCGGCCAGCTCGGCCGCGCGCATGATGGCGTGGTCTTCGATGTCGGCCGCGCCCAGGGTCAGATTCTCGCGCACGGTCCCCTTGAAGAGCGAGATGTCCTGCGGGACGTAGCCCACGTAGTGCCTCAGTTCGGCCGGGTCGATCTGCCTCAGGTCGGTGTCGTCCATGGTGACCATGCCGCTGGCCGGCTCGAAGAGCCCCAGGAGGAGCTTGCCCAGCGTGGTCTTGCCCGAGCCGATGGGGCCGATGACGCCGACCTTCTCGCCCGGGGCGATCTGCAGCGAGATGTTGTTGAGCGCGTTCACGGTCTGGCCGGGATAGGCGAAGGTGAGCCCCTTCACCCCGATCCCCCCCTTGAAGCGGGGGCGGTGCAGGAAGGTCTTGCCGGCCGGGCGTTCCACCGGGAGTTTCATGATGTCGTCGAGGGCGCGGTAGGCCTCCTTGGCCCGGTGGTAGCGGGTGGCGAGGTTGGCCACCTGGGCCACCGGCGCCACCACCTGCCGGGACAGGATCACCAGCGCCACCAGGCCGCCCTGGGTCAGCTCACGCATGGCGATGGCGTAGACCCCGGCGACCACCAGGGCGACCACGGCCAGGTTCTGCACCAGGAAGGAGACGTGGCTCACCGAGGAGGAGAGAAAGCGCGAGCGGGCGCTCCAGGTGGAGATGTAGCTGACCGCGTCCTCCCAGCTTCTCTGCACGTGGCTCTCGGCGCCGAGCATCTTCACCGTCTCCAGTCCGGCGAGCCCCTCGACCAGGATGGCGTTTTTCTGGCTCGATGCGGCGAAGGTGTTCTCGACGGCGCGGCGCAGCGGCGCCTGGATGCAGGCGGAGTAGATCAGCATCAGCGCGATGCTGACCAGGAAGATGGTGAGGATGGCGCCCCCGCCGATGTACCAGATCACGATGAGCCCCAGGACCACGAAGGGGAGGTCGATGACCGCGGTGATGGAGAAGGAGGTGATGAAGTCGAGGATGGTCTCGAATTCCCTCAGGTTATTGGAGAAGGAGCCGATGGATTGCGGGCGCACTTCCAGGCGCAGGTTCAAGACCCGCTGCAACAAGAGCGAGGAGATCTTCAGGTTGGCCTTCTTGCCCGCCTCGTCGACGAAGTAGCCGCGCAGCCCCTGCATCAGCACCGAGAACAGGTAGACCACGGTGACGCCGATGGAGAGCACCCAGAGGGTCTCGTAGGCGCTGTTGGGGATGACCCGGTCGTAGACGTTCAAGATATAGAAGGTGCTGACCAGGGCGAAGACGTTGATCAGGAAGGAGGCGATGAGGACGTCGCGGTAGATGCGCCAGGAGGAGGTGATGGCGCTCCAGAACCAGTTCCCTTGCCCTTCGTCGCGGGTGACGCTGGTGGACTTGCCGATGCGGTAGCGGGGGCGGACGAAGATGGCGAAGCCGGTGTAGAGCTTCTCCAGTTCGGCCCGGGTCACGATCTTCTCGCCGGTGCCCGCTTCGGGGAGGAGGATGCGGAAGCTGTCCTTGTCCGGGAGCCTTTCCACCACCGCACAGGCCTGCCGGTTGTGCAAGAGCAGGATGGCGGGGAGCTGCAGCTGGGAGATGCGCTCCAGGGGGCGCTTCACCAGCCGCGAGGAGAGCCCGGCCCGCTCGGCGCAGCGGGGGAAGAGCTCCACCGTGACGCGGTTTTGCACCAGGGGGAGCCCGGCGGTGAGTCCGGTGCGCGATGCCGGCAGCCCGTGCAGCTTGGCCACCAAAAGCAGCGAGTCGAGAAGGGGGTCGTCGTGGCGGTCGGTATCCTCGGCCACGTTCCACTGTGCTTCTAGCTTACGGTTTTCAGTCTCTGGCACGTCTGATCCTCTTAGCTGTAAAAGGGGCCGCCGAAATGAGTGGGAAATATTCTAGCATAATACCTTTCACATTGGTAAACGTTTTGCGTTATACTTGCGGTTGTCGTCCTGTGTCAGTACCTCTTTCAGCAACACTGTCATCCAGCCGGTCAAAGAAAGGATACTCCATGTTTTATGTAGAAAGAGACGGCGAGGGCAAGATCGTCGCCCTGCACAAAAGCCCCGCCGCGTCGGCCACCGAAGAGAAATCCCCGATGGACGAGGAGGTGGTCGCCTTCCTGAACGACGCCGGGGCCTGGGGGGAGGCGCTGGCCTTCTCCGACGCGGCCACCGTGCGCGTCATCGAGGACCTGGTCGACCTCCTGGTCAGAAAGAACCTGATCAACTTCACCGAACTGCCCGAGCAGGCGCAGCAGAGGATCAAGGCGCGCCAGAGCCTGCGCGAGAAGATCGCCTCCACCGACCTCCTGGTGCACGACATCATCTGACGGCGGGGTAGGAGGAGAGCGGCTGCGGCCTGCCGAAGAAGTACCCCTGCATGGCGTCGAGGTTGAGCTCCCTGAGGACGGCCGCCTGCGCCTCGCTTTCCACCCCTTCGGCCACCACCTTGATGTCGATGCTGTGCGCCACGCTGCAGAGCGAGGCGACGTAGAACCTGCTGTCGTTCTCCCCGCCGGAGAGTTCCCCGGTGTAGGCCCGGTCGATCTTCACGTACTCCGGGTGCAGGGACTGCAGGTAGCCGAGCTTGGAGAAGCTGCGGCCGTAGTGGTCGAGCCCTATGCCGTGGCCGCAGGCCCGGACCGCGGCGCCGAACTCGCGGATGCTCTGCAGGTGCTGCACCGCGGCGAACTCGGAGAACTCGAAGTTGACCCGGGGCGCGCCGGCCGGCAGTGCCTTCAAGAAGGCGTAGAGCCAGTTGCGGAAGGCGTCGTCCTCCAGGGAGGTCGGGGAGAGGTTGATGGCCACCCGCTCCACGCCCAGGCGGCGGTAGTCGACCTTCAGCGCCTCTTCGATCACCATCCGGTCGATGGAGGAGACCAGCTTCAGCCGCTCGGCGACCGGCATGAACAGGGCGGCGTCCAGCGCCTCGCCGTTTTCCTGCATGACGCGGGCGAAGAGCTCGAGCTGGACCAGCCTGCGTCCCGGCCCGTTCTCGATCACCCCCTGCGCGTCGAGCCTGATGCGCCTCTCCTCGAGCGCCCGTACCAGGGCGTCCTTCCAGTGCTGCTGCCCCTGCGGCAGCGTCTCGGTTTCCCCGGTCACCACCCTTGCTTCCCAGCTGTTGGCCCCGTTTTGCAGCGCCGCGGAGAGCGCCAGGTCCGCCTCGGCCAGCAGCCTGGTCAGGCTGGTGCCCCCCTGGTAGGTGGCGACCCCCAGGTGGCCGATGTTGTCGGTGAGCGCGATCTTCTCCATGGCGATCCGGCCCAGCTGCGCCGCGATCTCGGTGGCGATGATGCCCCCCTCGGAGGGGGAGACGTCGGGAAGGAAGATGCCGAAGTCTCCGCCGGTGAGGCGGGAAAGCGCGGTGTCGGCGTAGGCGTTGACGGCGCTCTTCAACATGGCCGCGACCCGCTTGACCAGGTCGTCGCCCGCCTGCAGACCCTTCTTCTGGTTCAAGGCCTCCAGACCGTGGATGCGCAGCAAGAGGAGAACGCCGCAGCCGTTTTGTTCCTGCCGGGCGAGGTCGGCGTTCACCTGGCTCTCGAACAGACGCCGGTTGCCCAAAAGCGTGACCGGGTCCTGGTAGGCCCGCTCCTGCAGCCCTTCGGCCGTGGCCGCCTGCTCCTCGAACATCTCCTTCACCTTCACCGTCATCCGGTTCATCGCCTCGACCACGCTCTTGAACTCGCGGGTGCGCGGCAGCGTCTCCTGGAGCTGGTACTCCTTGCGGCACAACGCGTCCGCCTGGCGCTCAACCGCGGCCAGGGGCTTCAGGAGGATCCTGAGCCCCACCGCCGCCGCCAAGAGCAGGAAGGCCGCGCAGGCGGCAAACCAGGCGGTCATGCTGAGCACCTCGCTCCAGAGCGTCGCGTAGGCGTAGCCGGGATGGCTCTTGACCAGGATGGTCCCCCCCTGGTTCCACCCGGCCATCACGTCCGAGGCGGCCTCCGGGGTCTTCAGCGGCACCAGCGCCACGAACCACTGCGGCACATCCTCGACCCGGACCGGGAGGGTGCGCTCGATGAGCACCTTGCCGCGCGGGTCGGAGAAGATGATCTTCTGGTAGTAGCCCCGATCGAAGAGGGCGTTGATCATCCCCTCCACCAGGGTGAGGTCCTTTTGGGCCACGTGGGGAGAGATGGAGAGGGCCAGCGAGGTGGCGGTGTCCTGCACGTGGGACTCCAGCTGGTTGGTCAGGAAGGTGCGGGTGTTGGCCAGCTTCGCGTACCAGGTGCCGGTGAACAGGAGCAGGAAGAGCACGACGGTGAAGATGATGAGCTGTCGATACAGTGTCATAGGGTTACCCTTGGTCCGTTACAGTTTGTTCTCGGACATCTTTTGCAGAAGGTCCTGCCACAGCCTGAGCCGGTTGGACTTGCCGGCGGCCTTACCCATCCCCCTTTGCTTGGCGAGCCACAGCCCCGAACCGTTGAAGCTCAGGATCGGCATGAGGTCGTTGCGCTTGGAGGCGTGATCAATGGAATCAACCAGGTTGTCGAGCACGAGCGGCTCGGCCTCGGGGGTGCTGTAGTAGGTGAGCACCATGTGGTGGATGTTGTAGCGCAGCGCCTTGACGTAGGTGATGCGGAGCTTGTCGTCCTCCACCCCCATCGCCTTCAGGGTGAAGTACTTGGCGATGGCGAAGTCCTCGCAGTCCCCCGCCCCCTTGGCCAGGAACTCGATGGGCGTGGCCCAGTAGTCCTCGACCCCCCAGACGTCCCAGTCGCTGGCGAAGCGCAGCCGCTCGTTGAAGAAGCGGTTCACCTTGTCGAGCTTGTCCCGGTCGGTGCGGCTTCTGTCCCGCGCGATGAGGTCCTCCCACGCGGTCAGGCGGCGCAAGGCTTCCCTGCCGTATTTCCTCTCGGCCGTCTGCAGCACGGAGCGGTCGACGCTGAAGTTGCCGGCGGGGAGCACGGTGCCGGCAAGCAAAAGCGCCGCCAGGAAGGCGGTCAGGGAGAGCGATGTCAGTCGTTTCAGGTAGTTGCCCACGTTGGTCCCGGCGCAGATGCCCTTTCTCTAAAAAAAAGCCCGGACCGTCCTAAAGGCTAGCGGCGATCCGGGGCTCTATCATACAGTGCGCTGTCGGGATAGTCTACGGCGTTCCGGCGGCCGTGGTGACGCGGCCGGTGCTGTCGGGGGGCTGCAGACCCAGGGTGGGGAGCAGGCGCGACATGCCGTTTAGGACCCGGAACTCGGCATAGCGCTGGTCGTACACCGCGTTGACCAGGCTCGCCTTGGCGTTGATCAGCTCGGCCTGGGTGTCCAGGAGGTCGAACATGGTCCTTCTGCCGATGGACCACTGGGCTGCGAAGGCGTCGGCGGTCTGGGCGGCGGCCTTGACGTAGTCGTCGAGGTACTTGATGCGCTCCTGGGCGCTGCGGTTGGCCTCCCAGGAGAGACGGATCGACTGCACCGTCTGGCGTTTGGTGTTCTCCATGATTTCCTGCGCCTCGTAGACCTCGCTCTGGGTCTGGCCGATGCGCGCCTTGTTCCAGCCGCCGTTCAAGATGTTGAAGGTGAGGGTGGCTGTCCCAAGGAACTCCTCGCGCTGGCCGGGGAGGTCGTTGTAGTCCTTGAGCCAGCGGTAGTCGAGGGCCACGTCGAGGCTCGGGTAGAGCAGGCTCTTGGCGGCCTCGTGCTGCGCCGTCCTTTCCTGCACCCCTTCACGGGCGGACTTGAGCGCCTGGTTGCCGGCGACGGCGAGTTCCTCCGCCTCGTCCTTGGTTTTGGGGAGCTGCGGGGCGACCGACAGGGGCTCGGTCAGCTCACCGGGGAGGTAGCCGATCACGGCCTGGTAGTCGGCCAGGCTGTCGGAGAGGTTGGCCTGGGCCGCGGCGAGGTTGCTCTCCGCGAGCGCCACGCGCCCCTTGACCTGTTCGAAGTCGGCGCGGCGGTCGACGCCGGACTCGCTTCTCAGTTTCACCTGGTCGTGAATGCGCAGGTGGTTGGTCAGGTTCTCCTGGGCCAGCGCCAGGAGCTTTTCGCTTCTGAGGACGTTGATGTACACCTTGGAGGCCAAGAGGGCGTTGTTCTCGGCGGTGCTCCCCAACTGGTACTGCTGGGCCCGGGCCCGGGCCTCCTGGCGCTCCACTTCGCTTTGGGTGCCGAAGAAGCGGAACACGTTCTGGCGCACGCTGACGATGGCGGTGTTGGGATAGACGGTCCCGAAGGTCGGCTCGTGCTGGCGGGTCACCCCGGCGGCCAGCGAGACGTCCATGGTGGGGAGGTAGCCGGCCTTGGCCTGGCGCACTTCCTTCTCCCGCGCCATCTTGTTGTAGTAGTTTGCCCTCACTTCGGGGTTGGA
This sequence comes from Geomonas anaerohicana, assembly GCF_016458305.1. Taxonomy (GTDB): domain Bacteria; phylum Desulfobacterota; class Desulfuromonadia; order Geobacterales; family Geobacteraceae; genus Geomonas; species Geomonas anaerohicana. The sequence goes on from NZ_JAEMHL010000015.1 coordinate 64,243, forward strand.
GCGCAGCATGTACTGCACCGCGTCCTGGAGCGTCTCCGCCTGGGCGGCCGCGGCTCCGGAAGCGAACATCCCCAATGCCAATACTGTCACTAATTTCCTGTTTGGTAGCATAGCATCCCTTCCTGTGGTCTCATATGAATAAAAACAAATTAAAAACACTCAATGTATACAAGCTTGATGCATTATATACCGAGTAGTTGCTAATGTCGATACTCATATTATGTCTGAATAATAAATTTGCAAATATTATTTTTTGTGACTAATATATGTGCTCCGCGAGTCGAACTTAAAGAAATCAAAAGCCATTTGACACGGCCGGATTTAATAGTAGCTTAATAGTAGCTTTTGGCAAGCCTCAGAGATTAATGTGGTATTTTAATGCAATCTAATACAACCCAAACGGAGAAGAAGAAATTGAAACGACATGCATTGATGATGATGACAATGGCGTTGCTTCTCGCCTCCCGTCCCGGTCCGTCGGCCGCAGCCGACGCGCCGCCCGGAGGGAGCCCGGCAAGCAACAGGGTGGGGACATTCTCGGTGTCCCCGATGGTAGGTGGGGTCTCCTTTGACGGAGAGCAACACCTGGAAACCGCGCCGGTCTTCGGCCTGCGCGCCGGCTACAACTTCACCCGCAACCTGGAGGCGGAGGCGCTCGTCGACTACGCCAAGACCCGCGGCACGCTGGTGGACAAGAACACGGACTTCCTGCGCTACGGGGCGGACCTGTTGTGGAACTTCATGCCGGACCAGAAGTTCGTGCCCAACATCGCGGCGGGCTACGCAGGGACCCAGCTCAAATCGGACACCAAGGGCGCCTTCGACCTCGGCGCCGGCTTCAAGTACTTCGTGACCGAGGACATGGCCTGGCGCGGCGACGTGAGGGGCATCTTCATCGACAACAAGATCGACCGCTACGCCATCGAGTACACCACGGGGATCTACATCCCCTTCGGCGTGACCCCGCCGGTCGCGAAGCTCCCGGCTCCGCCGCCGCCACCCGAGCCGGTGGCACGGCCGGTCCCCGCGGTGCAGCCGACCCTGAACCTGACCGTGCCGCCTCCGGCGCCGGCCCCGGTGCCGGTGGCCGCCCCCGAGGTCTCGCTCGCCGCCGCACCCGACAGCATCAAGAAGGGCGAGAAGTCGGTCCTGACCTGGCAGAGCAAGGGCGCCGACAACTGCGAGATGCGCCCCGACGTGGGCAGCGTGGCCGTGAAGGGTTCCACCACCGTGACCCCGGCCGCGGACACCATCTACACCGTCACCTGCAAGGGCAAGGGGGGCACCGCTTCTGCCAACGCCTCGGTCATGGTGGCCCAGCCGGTGGCAGCGGAGAAGCGCTTCTGCAACCAGCCCGCGGTGCTGATGATCAACTTCGACACCGACAAGTGGAACGTGAAGCCCCAGTACCACGCCGAGCTGAAGACGGTGGGCGACTTCCTGAACGAGTTCCCCGAGGCACACGGCGAGATCTCCGGGCATACCGACGGCACCGCCAGCGTCGCCTACAACCAGAGGCTCTCCGAACGGCGCGCCCAGTCGGTGCGCGACTACATCGTCAAGAACTTCAACATCGATCCCAAGCGGCTTACCGCCAAGGGGTACGGCAAGTCCCGCCCGGTGGCCACCAACAAGACCGCCGTCGGTCGCGCGAAGAACCGTCGCATCGAGACCAACCTCGTGTGCGAGAAGAACGGTGCGCAACAGGGATCGGCAGCCCAGCCGGCAGCAGCACCCAAGGCCGCGGCCAAGCCCGCGGCAGCAAAAAAAGGTGCCACTGGAAAAAAGCCGGTAGCCCTGGTGCCAGCGCAAGGTAACGTCGCCAACGCCGACGTTGCCCCTGCACAGCGCCAGGGCGAACCTGAAGCACGCTTTTTCCCGCAGGCCGCCGATCCGGCTGTGACCGCATCCGGATCGGCCCTCCTGCCCGCAGCACAAAGAAAGGGGGAAGAGGAACCACGCTACTTCCCCCAGGCAGCAGCAGCCGAAGTGAAGGAGGGGGCCGTGCCCCCTCCGCTTCCCCCGGCCAAGCGCCAGGCGCCCATCACGGCCGCCTACCCGGAGCAGCCGCCGCAGCAGGCCGCAGCGGCGGCACCGGCGCCGGGGAGTGTTCCGGCGGCGCAACTGGTGCCGCCCCCCGGTCCTCTTGCCGAGGGAGCCGCGCCGGCCGCAAAGGTAGCGACGGCGCCGACGCCGCCCGAGCTGCCGGCGGCACAAAGAATGAAGCAGGCAGAACAGCCTATCCCCAGTACCCCCGCCACCGCAGCGCCGACCGCGCTCCCCGTCCCCTCCGCCGCGCCGGCCGCACCCGAACAGGCTGCCGTTGCCGAAGCCGCATCCGTCGCCTCCGCGCTCAGAAAGCAGGAGCCGGCAGCGCCCGCTCCCGATGAAGCGCCCTTCGTGCTCAAGGCGACCACCCCCACCCCCGTGCCCGATGGCAGCATCGCCCTGACCGGCATCACCATCGACAAGGACGGCCTCAGCCTGTACACGAGCGGCAAGGTGAACGAATTCAGCCTGATCACCATGGTGGAGCCCTACAGCCTGGTCATCGACGTCTACGGCGCGGTGAACGGCATCGGCCTCCCCAAGGCACCCGTGCAGAAATTCGACCTCACCGACGTTCGTTTCAGAGAGTTCCCCGACCACCTCCAGATCACCCTCGACGCCGGCCGGGAAGAAATAATCCCCTACCGCAGCTTCAAAACCGACACCGGGTTGAGGATCAACATCAAGCCGAGAAGCAGTCACCACATAGGCCCCTGACCCGGGCGCCTTTGGCGCGCACCCGGCAGCGGCTCACGATACGATGCTCTAAGTAGCTCATCCGTAAGGAGGAGTCTGACATGGACCACGGTATTGCATTGCGATGGAAACTGGCTGTCGTAGTGACGGGATTGGTGTCTCTTCTGGCCGCGCCGGCGCTTTTTGCCGCCGAGGCGCAGCCCCCCGCCGCGGCCCCCCCGCCGCAGGAAGCCCCCACCGAACAGGCCAGCGACCTGGGACTCGAGCTCCGGCTGCAGACGGTGAAGAAGGATCTCCTGGTCATGCTCAACTTCGCCGAGCACTTCATCGCCAGCGGCGAGACCAAGACCGCGGCGCAGCTGCAGGCCCCCCTCGACGACTACTTACGGCGCCACGCCGACTACCTGGTGGTCCAGGCGGTGGACGGCTCCAACATCGAGATGACCCAGCTCTCGGCCGAGATCGCCCTGGTGAAGACGCGCCTGCTCATCGTGCTCAACTACCGCGACGATGCCGGCAGCGTGCTCACCGAGATGAAGCGGCTCTACGCTCCCTACCAGAAGATGTCGGTGCAGATCCAGGGCAAGACCACCACGCTGGACGAAGCCATCCGCCAGTTGGACACCGACCTGGCACGCATCGCCAAGAAATAACCTCCAAGGAGCCGCCGCCATGGACATTCTGGGCATCATCACCATCAATCCCAACAGCTTCAACATCTGGTCGCTGAGAATCTCGCTTACCCTGACTACCAGCATCTTCATCATCGCCATGATCCTGGCGGTACGGGCCTTCCTGCACGCCAAGGCGCTGGACCACAAGCACCTCGACGGCGTCAAGGACCAGCATGCCTCCCCCGCAGACACCCTTTCCGAGAGCGTGGCGAAGATGCTCTGGGCCACCAGCCAAAGCGACAACACGACCGGAGCGGCGGCCCCCAAGGAGTTCCTCTACGACGCGACCCGCGAGGTGGCGCAGAACAACTTCAACGGCACCTTCGTGAACCGCATCTACATGTGCGCCAACCTGCTCCCCCCCATCGGCCTTTGGGGGACGGTGGCGGGGATGATCGTGATCTTTCTCTACACCGGCGACCCGGGCAGCGCCATCAACAACGGCGCCATCGGGGCGAAGCTGTGGTCCACCTACTTTGCGCTCATGTACTACGTGATGCTGCAGGCGATCTGCGTCGGCCTGGACGTGATGGCCAAGCGCTCCATCAACCGCGGTCTGCAGGTGAAGATATAGGAGGTGGATCATGCGCACGGTGGGAACATCCCGTAACCAGTGGCTCATCTCCTTTACCGACGTCGCCTTTTTGCTCCTTTTGGTCTTCACCCAGATGGCGCGCATGGACACTTCCAGCAGCCAGGTGGCGGAGATGCAGCTCCCGGCGCCGGTGGTGGCCAAGAGTCCCGAGCTGGTGGCGATGCAGTCCAACCCCGACTACCACCAGCTCCTGGTGGAGAAGCACGGGGCGAAACCGTACCGGCTGGCGCATATCCTGCGCGGCAGGGAGGCGGCGCGCACCGATCCGCTCTCCTATGACGAGCTCTGTTCGGCGCTCAAACACCTGCAGGAGAACCGGGAGCAGCCGCGGCCGGTCGTGGTGCCGCTCCCCGAGTCCTTCAGCAGCGACCTCCTTTCCGCGGCGGCGGTGGTGAGCAAGTACTGGAGCTCCAACGGCCTCGCCGTGGTGCGCACCTCGCGCACCGGGGACAAACCATGACCCTGCGCATCCAGAACGCCTGCGGCCACGGGGGCACCAAGCTTAAGCACATCCTGGTCTGCGCCGAGCACGAGCTGCGCCCTCCGGTTCCGGTGTGGCTGCGCGCGGTCGTGCTGACGGCGCTGTGCCTGGTGGTGCTGTCCGTGAGCCGCTTCCAGATGCCCGGGGCCCCGGTGTCCAAGCGCACCATCATGGACGTGAGCCGGCTGGAGCTGAAGGCACCGCCGGCGCACCCGAAGACGGTGGCGCCCGTGGAGAAGCCGGTTGCGGCGCAGCAAAAGCCGCGCACCGTGTACGCCCTGGACGTGAAGCCGCCGCAGTACCGCCCCCCGGAGCCGGCGCCGCGGGAGCGTGCCGGCGGGCAGGGAAGGGCCGCGCAGCTACGGCACGAGGTTGATTACCCCGCCGAGCTGCCGCGTCCCGCCGTGGCCCGTTCCTACGGCTACCAGAGCGGCTCCGAGACGGCCCTCTACCCGGCGGTGGCCCGGGAGCGCAAGGGGACCGAAGCCTACGACGAACTGCACGGCGCGGCCTCCGCTCAGGTGCCCGCCAGCAAGCTCAGGAAGGAGGCGGGGAGCGCCGAGATCGGGGCGCGGCCGTCGCCCAAGAGCACCTACATCTACCGGGTACGGGGCGGGGCCGGGAACGCGGTCCCCGCCGCCGACGAACCGGTGGCGCTGCCGCAGCGACCCATGCGCGCCGTCGAGGTGGGGGGGAGCGCACCGGCGCCGCGGGTGGCGGCGGTCAGGAGCGCGCCCGAGGTGACCATCGACGAGCCCAAGGGAGCGCCGCCGCTGTCGGCCCGGCAGCGCAGCAAGAGCCCGGCGGGGAGCGGGGCGGGCGCCTCCGAAGTGGCCTTGGCGCGCGGGGTGTCGCTGATGAGCCTCAAGATCTGCGACAGCGCGCTGCAGCAGGAGGAAGCGATCAAGGCGGTTCTGAGCGTGGTGGGTGGGCGCTTAAGCTGCACCAGTGACAAGGGTGAGTTCCAGTTCAAGGGGACCAAACGAGTATCTTCCTTCAACCTCATCATCTTCCCGTCCAGGGGACGAGAGCCATCCCAGCGATGCGAGGAGTTGGATTATGCCTACGACTGCCTTAAGAAGCACTGATGCCAAACGGATCATCGCATTCATCTTCTGCTGTCTGCTCTGCCTCTTAATGGCGGCAGCGCCGTCCTGGGGCGCCCAGAAGAAGAAGGGGCACGCCGCACCGGCCAAGAAGGAGCACAAGGCGGCAGCCGTGGCGGCCCCGTCCGCGGCTCCCCAGGTCAAGGAGTGGGGGCCCTACCTCGACGTCGCCTACGAGCTCACCTACTGGGACAAGAACGAGATCAAGGAATGGCGCGAGAAACGCGACCAGGAGATCGGGGAAACGCTCGCCTCCTACATCGCCACCTGGAACGGCAAGCTTATGTCCGGGCAGAAAGGAGAGCCGCCGCAGCTGTTCCGCGACCGGGACTACCTGCGCCTGGCCATCGCCCAGACCGTGGACTACCTGCAAAGCGACGCTCCTGAGACGCTCGCCGCCGCGGCCAAGACCATGGAGAGCCTGAAGGGGAAGGCCTCCATGCCCGAGATCGCCTACTGGTCCGGGATGGTGAAGGCGCTGCAGGCCCTGGAGCGCGATGACGCCGACGATTTCGTCACCCAGGTCTACGGCATCTGGAACGGGTCGATCCTGTACATCGAGAAGAACGAGATCGCCACCGGCGCCACCAGCGGCAGCGTCCCCACCAACACCCCCTTCTACTACCGCAACCTGATCAGTCTCGTGGTGAACCGGGCTATCATCGCGCGCAAGCTGGACGGGCTGAACGCGCTGGGGCCTTTGTTCGTCATGATGAACGACCGCAACCTCGGCGAGAAGGACAGCGACGGGAAGTACACCAAGACCCTGGTGCAGCGCATCGTGGACGGGCTGAACGCGCCCGACTCGGACCGCTTCCGGTTGAACTTCACCGTCGCCGCCATCGAGTCCAAGCGCCTGCAGCAGGTGGCGAGCGCCAAGCTCGACGCCGAGGGGATGACCGAGGCGGTGCAAAAGACCTACGAACGGGCGAGAACCTACAACGACCTCTGCTTCAAGTGGGCGGCGGGGCCGCGGTCGAGCGGCGTGGTCATGGCGGCTGTGGATTACCTCGACATGACCAGTTTCGCCATCCCGCGTCTGGCCGACAACGAGAACGCGGCAGCCTACAAGTTCTTCGCCACCCTGCCGGACCAGGAGGGGAGGAGTGCGCTCCTGAAATCGATGGCGATCTTCAACGACATCGCCCCGTACTCCGCGGGTGGCTGGGAGCGCGCCGGCTACCAGAGCCGGGAGCTGTATCTGAAGTCGGCGCACCGGCTCTGGCGTGCCATCATGGAGCTTGCCCTGTGGACCGGCGACTACTACCTGGTCAAGCTGAACACCACCCAGGACTCGCAGAACATCCAGAGCTACGCCACCTCCATGCAGATGGCGCTCAACTCCTACCTGAACTTCCTCACCGCGCAGCAGGGTAGGGGATTCAACGACGTGATACCCGATTCCGCCTACTTCGGCGCCTTCGAGGCGAGCGATAAGGTTTCCTACGCCTACCGCAAGGTGAGCGAGTTCAGCACCGACAACGGCGCTTACAACCTGTGGTTCACGCATCGCCTGTTGTCGGCCGAGCTGTTCCCGCTTTCCCTGCGCGAAGTGCGCCAGACCTCGGCGACGCTCAAGAAGGACGGGCGCTACAACCTGTACCTCGACTACTACCTGCCGCTGGCCAGCCGCATCAAGCAGTCGCCGGCCATCAAGAAGTGGGTGAGCGCGCAGCGTCCCGAGACGGCGACGGCGAGCCTTGCCTACATCACCGCCATCGACAAGCTCTTTGCCGGTACCGCGACTGCGGATGCCCCTTCGGATACCCAGCTGATCGTCTCCTTCCAGAGCATGCGCGAGGAGATGCAGAGAAATCCCGACCACCCGACCCACAACCTGTTGAAGCTCTTCTACCTGGAGGAGATTCAGAAGAGTTCCAACTTCACCAAGCTGGTCAAGGAGCCCAACCGCCTGGACCGGCCGTTCTGAGTGGGCGGAACGCTCCTTTCAGCTCAGCCCTCTTCTCAAACACCAAGGGGGACAGGCACCTGGCGGAGCCAGTCCCCTCATAGAAAAGCCCTCTGAAGTAACAGAGGGCTTTTTTGTGTCTCACGCTTGGCATCCGCCAAGACACAGGTACTATATTGTCTCCAGTTTTGTCGTCAGCAGGTATGGCAGGAGTAAAGTGAGGTCTCTGTAACCTTGATCACTATGTCAGTCTAGTACCAAGGTACAATAGACATGGTTTCGCCTCAGAGATATCTTTACCATAACCAAATTTAGCAGCTTCCCTTTAGGTCACTATCAAATACATGGAGAATGGTCATGGCACAGAACAATCAGGCAGCAGGGCACCAGGTGGTCGGTAAGGTTGTCATTCTGTACGGAACGGTGAAAGCGATTTCCCCCGATGGCGCGATTCGTCTGCTCATGCCGAACAGCCCGATTTTCGCGGACGACCGCATCGTCACCGAGAGCGACGGCAGCGCATCCATCGTATTCGACGGCGCGCAGGGGAACCAGCTTGACCTCGGGCGGATGATGAACGTGTCCATCGACCAGGACGTTTACGGCACCGTCATGTCGGGCGACACCACCGATACCAGCGCCGAGGTGGCCCAGATCCAGCAGGCGCTGCTCACCGGCGATCAGCCCATCGAACTGGCAGCCCCGGCAGCCGGCGGCCCCGCCGATGCGGGCGGCACCCACCCGGTCTTCATCGTCACCCCCACCGGCGAGGAAGTTCAGCCCACCGGCGGCGTGACTACCACCGGCGTCACCTTCGGGACGACGGGGACCATCGACTCGGTTCTCACGGCGACCGCCACCACCCCCACCGTGCCGACCACCAACACGGTCGTGATTACTGCGCCGACCGACGTCAACGAGGGGGGCAGCATCACCTACACGGGGACGACTTCCCATCCGGCCCAGGGTGACATCACCGTGACCCTCTCCAACGGGAGCACCATCGTCATCCCCAACGGGTCTACCAGCGGCAGCGTGACCGTCCCGGTCCACCCGGACACGCCCTACGTGGATGCCGGCACCGTCACCACTACGGTCACCTCGGCAACAGGCGGCACCGAAACCATCGTGGTCAATAACACTCCGGTGGTTACCGAGGTTCATGACATCCCGAACCCGACCGCGGTGACGCTGGCAGTCAGCCCGGCAACCATCACCGAGGCCGGCGCGACGGTGACCTACACAGCCACCATCGCCAATGTCGCTCATGGCGACGTGACCGTCCATCTTGACAACGGCCAGACCATCATCATCGCCGACGGCCATACCACCGGTTCGGTTGAACACACCTTCGCCAACACCGATGACGTCTACGTCGATCCGACCAGCAGCAGCGTGGCGATCACCAGCGCTTCCGGCGGCAACTTCGAGCAGATCGTCATTGATGGCACCCCTGCCACCGTGCACATTGCCGACACCATCAACGACACCACGGTGAGCCTGGCAGTGAGCCCGGCAACGGTCACCGAGGCGGGCGCCACCGTCACCTATACCGCGACCCTGACCAACGCAGCTCACGGCGATGTGACGGTCCATCTCGACAACGGCCAGACCATCACCATCGCAGACGGGCACACCACCGGCACCGTGGACCACACCTTCGCCAACACCGATGACGTCTACGTCGATCCGAGCAGCAGCAGCGTTGCCATCTCCAGCGCTTCCGGCGGCAACTTCGAGAATATAGTCATTGGCGGTACGCCGGCCATAGTGCAGGTAATAGACACCATCGACACCGTGAAGCTCAGCATGACCACCGCGGACGTGAAGGAAAACGCCGAGAGCATCTTCACCGTGAGCGTGGACAAGGTGCTTACCGACGACCTGACCGTTCACCTCTCCAACGGTGCGGACGTGGTCATCAAGGCCGGGACCACCTCGGCCGACTACCACGTGCCGGCGCAGGGCGACGACTACTACCAGGACGGCGGCTCGGTGTCGCTGTCGATCAGCACGGCTGACGTCGCCGGCAAGACCTTCGAGGACCTCCAGATCGACCACGGCACCGTCACCTCGAACATCACCGACACCATCGACACCGTGAA
>NZ_JAEMHL010000016.1 GCF_016458305.1 Geomonas anaerohicana
ACCGGGGGCAACGGTTTCACTTCCTCCGCCAATCCCCTGGTGCTGACCGGTGTGACCGGGAACATGGCGCTAAGCGCGGCCTTCGGCATCAACAGCTACACCGTGAGCTACACGGCAGGCGACCATGGCACGCTCACCGGGACGGCAATGCAGGCCATCGACCATGGCGGTAGCACCACGGCCGTCAGCGCCGTCCCGGCGACCGGCTACCATTTCCTCGGCTGGACCGGGGGTAACGGTTTCACTTCCTCCGCCAATCCCCTGGTGCTGACCGGTGTGACCGGAAACATGGCGCTAAGCGCCGCCTTCGACATCGACACGCACCAGGTCACCCCGGCAGCTGCCGTTCATGGAGTGATCACCCCGGCGACGGTGCAGGCCGTAGAGTACGGTACCGTGGCCAGTTTCACCCTGTCGCCTGATACCGGCTACCGCATCGCCTCCGTCAGCGGTTGCGCAGGGACGCTCACCGGTGCGACCTACGCCACCGCCCCGGTTACCGCGGACTGCACCGTCGCCGTCAGCTTCACTGCCATTTTCTACCCCTTGACCGCCACCAGCGCCGATGACAGGGGGACCATAACCTGCCCGGCCGAGACCATCCACGGCGGGAGCGCCACCTGCACCATGACGCCCAAGGCAGGCTTCCACCTGGCCACCCTCTCCGACAACGGCAGCGACTGCCTGGGCCAGGTCGCCAACGGCAGCTACGTGCTAAAGGATGTGACCGCCGCGCACACCGTCGCGGCCGGCTTTGCCGCCAACAGCTACACGCTCACCGAGGTGCAGGCGGCCTACCGGTCCATGGTGGGACAGGGGCAGCTTTCCGACGCAGATAAGGGATTCTTCGATGTCGCACCGCTGGGTGCCGATGGAAGGCCTGTTCCCGACGGCACCATCGACGTCGCGGATCTGATCATCATGCTGCGCAAGCTGGTGGGGGCGGTGAACTGGTAGGGATGCGGGATGCAAAAAACCCCGGAGAGGGCGGGCCTCCGGGGTTTGCAAGTTGTTGACGCGGGGGATCGGATGATCCCCTTCGTCGTTTATGCTTTCTTCACGTACTCCGACTTCAGCTGCATGGCGCCGATGCCGTCGATCTTGCAGTCGATGTCGTGGTCACCGTCGACCAGGCGGATGTTACGCACCTTGGTGCCGACCTTGACCACCAGCGAGGAGCCCTTGATCTTAAGATCCTTGATCACGGTGACGGCATCGCCGTCCTGGAGCTGGTTGCCGAAGGCGTCACGCACCACGGTGTCGGCCGGCGCTTCCTCCGGCGCCGCCTGGGGCCACTCGTGGCCGCACTCGGGGCAGACATAAAGCGCGCCGTCTTCGTAGGTATACGCGGAACTGCAGGAGGGACATTTTGGGAGGGTGCTCATAGCGACTCCTTGTGAAGCGTAAAATAGGATCGAAACGAAAAACCCCGACAGCCTGTGCGGCCGCCGGGGTCTGAAATTTTTGGAGCGGGAAACGGGGTTCGAACCCGCGACTTCAACCTTGGCAAGGTTGCACTCTACCACTGAGTTATTCCCGCTCAGCAGAGATCCGTTTTATAGCAAAACCGCCTGGACCAGTCAACCCAAAAATCTGTCTTGGCCGGTATTTTTTTTCGCCGTCTAAAAAAATAACGCTGCGTCGGTGTTTTCCGCGGATCTGCTCTGCTGGCGGCTTCGCGTCCTGCCGGCTACTTCCCCGTGAGCAGTTTCCGGATCATTTCGTAGATCTCCTTGGGGACGAAGGGCTTCATCAGGATCCCCTTCGCTCCGGCGTCGAGAGCAGCCTGGGTGTCGCAGTCGAAATCGGAGGCGCTCGCCACCAGCACCCGGGCGTTGGGGTCCAGGGCGAGCAGGTCCCTGGTGGCTTCAATGCCGTTCATGTCCGGCATGTAGATGTCCATGATCACGATATGCGGGCGCAGGGCGCGGTATCTTTCCAGGGCCTCGGCACCGTCACCGGCCTCGCCGACCACGGTGAAACCGATCTTTTCCAGCAGGGCGCGCAGCACCTGGCGGAAAAACAATTCGTCATCGACGATGAGTATCCTGACGTCCTTCAAAGCCATGCAGACCTCCGCACGCTGGTTTAAGTCTCATTTAGCATCCTCTTATACTTTTTTTACACTTAAAAGTCAAAAATGCTGTCTAACTTTTTTAACTTCTGCCAGACGGTACAGTGCTGCCAATGCATGACTGCTGTAATAGTGACAGATGCGCTCGAAACCAAAAGGAGCCAACTGCCTGTCAAGCTCGTCATGGCTGTAGCTCTTGGCACCGCCGTCGCAACTGTAATAGTGCTGCAGGACCGACCCGCAGGCTGGTTCCTCCTCCCTGCTGTTAACCTCGATGAGAAACAGTCCGCCCGGGCGCAGGTTGGCCACGACGTTGTCGAGATACTGCTTTTTCCGGCTGCGGGTAGCGAGAATATTGAACACGAAAGTGCACACGACCAGGTCCACGGCCAGCTTCGCCTGGGCCAGTTCCCCGACGGTCAAGAGTCCCGCCAGCTGCCCCGCCTGGGGATGGGCAGCAAGCGCCTTGACCCGTTCCGGCACATCGGCCGCGTAAACCTGGAACCCCTCCTCGGTGAGATAGAGGGCGTTGCGCAAGAGTCCCGCACCGTAGTCGAGCACACTGTGCACCTGGGCGAACCTGAAATAGCGCGCGTATCGGGTCACGCTGCTGGCTGGTCTGATCATGTCGGTCTCCCAGACATGCCGCTGCTGTCGCAGGCCTGCCGGGCATGCGGCAGGACGTGGGGTTTTGCAACCGGACAATTGTATAGCAATCCAGCAAAAGATTAACCAACGCCAATGTAATTTCCGGCGTCGGCGCCGTTTACGATTTTTTGCAAAAATGGGTTGACAGCAGGCAGGGGCATTATTATTATCATGCCCTGTAAAGGGGAGTAGCTAGCGGCTGGAGAAATGGCCGACCTTTGGTTCGTCAAGACGGTGGTGACACCCGGGCCCGAGGATAATTCATCTAACAGCAAGACCTTTACCTGTAGCGAGTAGTCGCCCCGGGTAAAGGTCTTTTTTTTTACCGTCACAGGCGCCGTCGTGCTGTGACGGCGCCCTTTGCCAACGGGTAATCACCCGAAAGGAGAGGAAAATATGGAACAGAAACAATACATGACCCAGGTGAAGAGGAAATCGTCGAGAAAGAAAAAGGAGAACAGGGAGCCGGTACTGAAGAATGTGGTATCGCTCAGGGTGAGCGACCAGGAGAAACGCCTGCTGGAGCGCCTCACCAAGGCTACCTCGCTCAACGTATCGGACCTGGTGCGCGAGGCGATCGGCTTCTGGCTCACCAAGGGAATCCGCAAGGGACGCATCCGGGGCAGTTCGACCGGAAAGATCCCCATGCAGCCGCTGCAACTGGCAGGCAACTGAAACAACCACCACACAGGAGAAACCACATGAAACGCAACTTCGCCAAAGCCTTTGCACTTTTCGCCGCAGTCCTGATGCTGAGCGCTACCGTGCTGGAAACCAGCGCCCATGCCCGCGCCGCCGGAGGCCGCTCCATCGGCAGCCGCGGCTCCCGCAGCTACTCGACACCCGGGACGACCTACCGCCAGTCCACCCCGTACCAGCAGTCGGCGCCCTCGCCCATGGGGCAGCCACAGATGCAGCAGCCCTCGGCCGGGGGAGGCTTCCTGCGCAGCATGGCCGGCGGCATCGCGGGCGGCCTTCTGGGCGGCATGCTCTTCAGGGGGCTTGCCGGCGCGGGCGGGGCGGGATACGGCGGCGGTGGCATCGGGCTGTTCGAGATCATCCTCCTGGCCGGCATCGGCTACATGATCTACCGCATGGTGCGCAGAAAGCGCGGCAACACCCCGCTGCAAAGCGTATCGACCGGCTACGGCTCGCAGGGGTACGACGGCTACCAGCAGCAGAGCATCCCCGCTTCCTACCGCGTCGAGGAACCGGTCGGGGGCGACCTACATGCCGGGCTGTCGCACCTGCGCCAGATGGACCCCGGTTTTGACGAGGGGCGCTTCAAGGACCAGGTGATGGATAACTTCTTCAGGATCCAGGGGGGATGGATGAACCGCGACCTGCAGGCGCTCTCGCCGCTGCTCACCCCGGAGATGCAGGGGGTCTTCCGCGAGGATATCGAGCGCCTGCTGCGCGAGGGGCGGGTGAACCGGCTGGAGAACATCGCGGTGCGCAGCGTGGAGCTGGCCGAGGTGTGGCAGGAGGCGGGGCAGGACTACGTCACCGCCCTCATCTATGCCAACCTGCTCGACTACACCACCGACGAGCGCGGTACGGTGCTCGAGGGGAGCAAGACCGAGCCGGTGAAATTCGAGGAATACTGGACCTTCACCAGGCCGGTGGGGAACAATCCCTGGCGCCTGACGGCGATAAATCAGAAAGGCTGAGAAACGAGCTCCAGGTTGAGGTTAAGGTTGAGCAAAACCTGAACCTGACACAGCGTCACGGCTGAGGTCAACGATGAACAAAAACGGGCACCCGTCTCTGGGGTGCCCGTTTTTGTTAGATGCCTTCCTCAACCTCAACCTTGTCCTGCTCCTGCCCTTCTATCCAGCAACTCCCTGACCTTGTGCAAGAGCGTCATCGGCTGTACCGGCTTCATGATCAGCTCCACGTTGTCGTCGAAGACGCCCCGCGTTTTCATGAAGTCGGCGGTGTAGCCGCTGGAGTAGAGCACCCTGGCGGCCGGGTCGATCCTTTTGATCTCGTCGAAGGCCTCCTTGCCGTTTTTCCCCGGCATGATCACGTCCATCAGGATCAGGTCGATCCTGCCGCGGTGCTCCAGGAACTTTTCCACGCAATCGTTGCCGTCCATGGCCAGCACCACCTGGTAACCGTACTTCTTGAGCAGCGACTCGACCAGCCCCCTGACGCCGGCGTCGTCCTCAGCCACCAGAATGGTCTCGGTCCCGGGCACGGGTGCGGCCCGATCGGGATCGGAGGCGTCCGCACCCGCCCCGGAGGACGCCTCGGGGAGATAGACCTTGAAGGTGGTCCCCTCCCCCGGCTCGCTGTAGACGTTGATGAACCCCTTGTGCTGCTTGACGATGCCGTACACGATGGACATGCCCAGGCCTGTCCCCTTGCCCACTTCCTTGGTGGAGAAGAACGGTTCGAAGATCCTGTCGCGGGTGGCGCGATCCATGCCGCTGCCGGAGTCGGAGACGATGATGCAGGCGTAGCGGCCGGGCGCTCCGTACCCCTGGGACCTGGCATAGGCCTCATCCACCTGCTGCCAGCAGGTCTCGATGGTGAGGGTGCCGCCGTCGGGCATGGCATCGCGGGCGTTGGTGGAAAGGTTCACCAGGACCTGCTCCAGCTGGCTGCCGTCGGCCAACACGTGCAGCGGCTCCGGGGCGGGGGTGAACTGCAGGTCCACGTCCTCGCCGATGATGCGCAAAAGGAACTTCTGCACCTGCCCCACCAGCGCGTTCAGGTCCTGGGTGCGCGGGTTCATCACCTGCTTGCGGCTGAAGGTGAGCAGACCGCGGGTGAGTTGGGAGCCGCGCTCGGCGGCCGCGATGATCTGCCCCACCTGCTCGTGCTGCAGCGCGTTGAGCGAGCCGTCCAGGTCAAGGAAGTTGCCGTACCCCACGATGACGGTGAGGATGTTGTTGAAATCATGGGCGATCCCCCCCGCCAAGTGGCCGATCGCCTCCATCTTCTGGGACTGCCTGAGCTGCTCCTCGAGATGTTTCTTCTCGGTCTGGTCGCTGATCACGCAGGCGATCCGGGCGTTGCCCCCTTGTTCCTCCACGGGGGTGTAGGTCACCGTCACCGTCCGCACGCCCCGCTCCGGGAAGGATCGTTCCATGTCGAAGCGCACCGACTGCCCGGCCAGGCAGGCGTCCAGGTGGTGCCTGATCTGGGCGAAGAGCTCCTCCCCGGCCACTTCGGCCACGGTCCGCCCCACCACCTGTTCGGTAGTGAGGTTGTGATAACGCAAGAAGGCGCCGTTGGCCATGCGGTAGCGGTAGTCGCGGTCCAGGACGCAGATCAGGTCCCGTGAGCACTCGATCACCTTGAGGTACTCGAGCAGCAGCTCCTCGGAGCGCTTCTTCTCGGCGATGTGCTGCGCCTGCTGGGCATTCTGGTCCGCCAGCCGGGAAAGCTGGTGCATCGCCTCCAGCTCCTGGGCGGCACGGGAGCTGGCAATGCCGAGCAGCGTCTCGATGAGGGGCGAATTGCGTAGCGGCGAGCGGCTCATGACACCGAGCAGGCCGATCCCCTCCCCCTGCGAATCCCAAAGCGGCACCGCCGCGTACCCCTCCACCGCCATGGTGCGCAGAATCTCATCCTCCGGGAACAGCTCCGTCACCCCCTGCGGGTAGACACAGATGCTCTTGCCGACCACGTTGTCGCAGGGGGTGCCGGCCAGGCGGTAGGTGATGTCGGTGCAGCCCCCCGAGCGGGCATAGAAGCCGTGGGTGCGGGCCGAGCGTCTATCGGGGGTAAGTTGGGCGACGAAGGCGTAGTCGGCGTCGAGCGCGCCGGCGAGATAGCGGTTGATGCCGTAGAGAAGCTCATCGGCGCGTTGCCTGGCGCCGCACTCGTTGATGAAGAACAGGGTGTCCTCGATCATCTTGCGGTCCGCGGCCTGCCTGACCACCTCGCTGGTTTTCTTGCGCACCTGCAGGCGGAGCAGGATGATGAACACGCCGGCGGCGGCCAGGAACAGCACCAGCCCGATCAGGGTCGGGGCCAGCCAGGGGGGCACCACGTGCAGGGAAGCCGCGTCGCCGTGGGACCAGCGCTCGCGCGCCTTGTGATAGGGGGAATCCTGGGTGCGGCGCCAGCTGGCCAGGTAGCTGTCCAAGGTGGCGAGCAGTTGCGGGTTGCGTCCCTTGGCGGTGGCGAGGAAGATATCGAAGGGGTTGAAGATGATGCCGGAGGAGACCAGGCCGTACTGGTACTGCTTGGCGGCGCCGAAGGTGTTGTTGACCACGCCGGCGTCGACCCGGCCGGCGACGATGGCCTGGAAGATCTCTTCGAAGTTGCCGTACTCCACGAAGCGGCAGTTGATGCCGAACTTCTGCACCATGTTGCGGAAGCTCGCGCCGTTGAAGTCCCCTTTCATCACGGCGACCCTCTTCCCCTCGACCTCCTTGATGCTGTTCAGGCTGGCCTTGCGCGGGACGTAGAGCTCCCCCCAGACGGTGAGTAGCGGCACCTTGCCGTAATCGAGGAACTGGGCCCGCTCGCTGGTCCACGCCACGCTGGTGATGAGGTCGACCTCGCCGTTCTTGATCCGGGCTATGCCGTCGGCCCAGTTGCCGTAGACGTACTCGATGCGCCACCCCTCCAGGCGCGCGATCTCGGCGAGGGTGTCCACGTAGAAGCCCTGGATGCTGCCATCCTTGGCCTTGAAGATGCCGGGGTAGAAGTTGAACGCGCCGATGCGCACCGTCTGCTGGGCAGCAGAGGCAGGGGGAATCTGGAAGGCGAGCCAGCCGGGCCAGAGCAGGGCCAGCAGGATGAAAAGGCGTCCGATAACGCGCTTCACATAAACTCCAGAAAACGATTGCCTGGTACAGAGGCGAAAACACTGGGGAGCGAGCAGGGAAAAAAGTGGCTTATAGTACACAAAATCATCATGGTTGTCCAGCCACAGTCACAACAGTCACGTCTCACCTTCCGCCGCCTTGAAGATGGCGGGGATGTCGAGGATGAGGGCCACCGAGCCGTCGCCCAGGATGGTGGCGCCGGACATCCCCTCGACCTGCTGGTACATCCGCCCCAGGGATTTGATCACGGTCTGGTGCTCGCCGATGACCCAGTCCACCACGAGCCCGACCCGTTTCCCCTCCAGCTGGCAGATGACCACCTGCTGGATGGCGGGGGCGTTGCCCTGGATGCGGAACATCTTCCTGAGCGGCACGTACGGCACCAGCTGCTCGCGCACCATGAGCAGGTCGCGGCCGTGCCCCAGTGCGATCTCCTTCTCGGTAAGGAGGATGCACTCGTCCACCATGGCCAGCGGCATCACGAAGCGGTCCTTGCCGATCTGCACCAGGAGGCTCTCGATGATGGCCAGGGTGAGCGGGATCTTCAGCGTGATGCTGGTGCCCCGGTCCGGCTCGCTCTTCACGTCGATGCTGCCGCGCAGCCCCTCGATGGCCTGCTTGACCACGTCCATGCCGACGCCGCGCCCGGAGACGCTGGTGACCTTGGCCGCCGTCGAGAAGCCGGGGGCGAAGATGAGCTGCCAAATGTCGCGGTCGGGCAGGTCCGCGCCGGCCGGGATGATCTTGCGCTCGATGGCCTTGGCCCGGATGGCGTCGACGTTCAACCCGGCACCGTCGTCGCGGATGGTGATCAGCACGCTGTCGCCGGAGTGCACCGCGGCGAGGTGCAGGCTGCCGCTTCGGGGTTTCCCCTTGGCCAGGCGTTCCTGCGGCGTCTCCACGCCGTGGTCGATGCTGTTGCGGATGATGTGCACCAGGGGATCGTTCAACTTCTCGATCACCGTCTTGTCCAGCTCGGTGTCGGCCCCCTCGGTGGTCAGCTCGATCTCCTTGCCCAGTTCCGCGGAGAGGTCGCGCACCAGCCGCTTGAATTTGGAGAAAGTGGCGCCGATGGGGAGCATCCTGATGTCGAGGGCGTTGTCGCGAAGATCGTTGGTGAGCCGCTCCACCTCTTCGGCCACCGAGACCAGCTCGCTGTGCCGCTTCAGCTCCTGGGCCACCAGGGAAAGGCGCGCCTGCACGGTGACCAGCTCGCCGACCAGGTTCACCAGGAGGTCCAGCTTGTCGGCGCTGACCCGGATGCTGGAGGCGGCCTCCTGGGTCTGGGTCTGCGCCTGCCGTTCCTGGCGCATCTCTTTGACGTGCTGCTGTTCCACCAGGGCCGAGGTGATGGTTGCGGCGTTGACCAGTCCCGCCTCCAGTGCCAGCTCGCCGAACTTCTTCTGTTTGCCCAGCAGTTCGTCCATCTGCTGCGGCGTCAGGTCGCCGCGCTCGATGAGGATCTCGCCCAGTTTCTTGTAGCCGCCACCAGTCTCGTTCATGGTGCCGTCGTCGACGACCGTGACAGTCAGTTCGCAGGAGTCGGTGACGAAGATGAAGACGTCATCGATGGAGTCCCTCCCCGCGCTGGTAGAGAGGACCACGTCCCAGTACAGGTAGCAGCGCTCCGGGTCGAGCGCGTCCAGGGGCTGCATGTCGCAGGTGTTGGCCACGATGCGGCATGGCCCCAGGTCCTGCAACTCGCGCAAGAGGCTCAGCGGATTGACGCCGTTGGCGAAGATGCCGCCTTCCGGCTTGAAACGGATCCGGTAGGTCACCATGGGCGCGGCCGGGTCGGCCTCCTCCCGCGCTACCGTGAGCTCCGGCGCCGGTGCTTCCCCCTCCGGTCCGGGGACCAGGGCGCGAAAGCCCCGGATCACCTCTTCGTTGCGCTGGGCATCCGCCGGCTGGCCGCTTTCGGTAGCCTCCAGCATGGCGAGGATGCGGTCCCGCGCCGCAAGGCTCAGATTGACCAGTTCCTTGCTCACCGCCAGTTCGCCGTTGCGCACCAGGTCGTACACCGTCTCCACGTTGTGCGTGAACGAGGCGATGTCGTCGAAGCCGAACATGGCTCCCGACCCCTTGATGGTGTGCATGGTCCGAAACACCCGGCCCACCACGCCGAGATCCTCCGGATTCTCCTCCATCTCCAGCAGCGCCTCTTCCAAATCCGCCAGGAGTTCCCTGGCCTCGTCCTTGAACGCCTGGGCAAAAGCGTCACTCATAGCGTCACCATGTCCGTTTCGATGCGCCAGAAGCAGGTGCCGTCATCATCCTGCACGCATCCCTTGAGCCGCGGCATCCCTGCCACCTCCGCTATGGCCGCCAGGGCCTCGTTACGGCCGGTTACCGTGCAGGGTATCCCCCGGTCGACCGAGGTCCTGTGGCAACTGCACAGAAGCTGCAGTCCGGTCACATCGATGCCGCTCAGCCCGGCCAGGGAGATTTCCACCGGCTTACCCGCCGCAAAGGCCTGCAAAAGGCGCTGCCTGAGTTCGCCGACATTGGCTATGGTCATCTCCCCGGAGAAGGTAACCAGGGTGCGCTCCTTCTTTTTGGATACCTTCACGTCTGCCGCTTCCATACGTCCTCACCTTGAGGGGGCGGCCCGCTGGGCCGCCCCGATCCTTCCTTCTTAGAACCTCTCGAAGTCGCTGTCGCCGTCCATGTCGGCCATGACCAGGTCGTGTCCCATGGCCTTCTTGGTCTGCGCGGCGGACCTCTGCTTCAGCTGCTTGACCTCGCTTTTCGACGCCGACTTGGTCAGTTGCTTGGGCGCCGCCTGGTGCCCCGACGCCGCCATGTCGACCCTGAAGAAGGAGATGGTCGACTGCAGCTGCTCCGACTGCGAGGAGAGTTCCTCGGCGGTGGAGGCCATCTCCTCGCTGGCCGAGGCGTTCTGCTGGATCACCTGGTCCAGCTGCTGGATCGCCTTGTTGATCTGCTGGGCGCCGGTATCCTGCTCCTTGCTGGAGGCGTTGATCTCCTGCACCAGCTCGGCCGTTTTCTGAATGTCTGGGAGGATCGCGGAGAGCATCTCACCGGCGCGCTCGGCGACCTCGACGCTGGTGATCGACAGCTCCGAGATCTCGCCCGCGGCGACCTGGCTGCGCTCGGCGAGCTTTCTCACCTCGCTTGCCACCACCGCGAAGCCCTTGCCGTGCTCCCCGGCGCGGGCCGCCTCGATGGCAGCGTTCAGGGCCAACATGTTGGTCTGGCGCGCGATCTCCTCGATGATGGAGATCTTGCCGGCGATGTCCTTCATGGCCTGCACGGTCTCGGCCACCGCCTTGCCACCTTCCTTGGCGTCGTCGGCCGATTTCACCGCGATCTTCTCGGTCTGCTGCGCGTTGTCCGCGTTCTGCCTGATGTTGGCGCTCATCTCCTCCATGGAGGAGGAGGCCTCTTCGGCTGCGGCCGCCTGCTGCGAGGCCCCTTCCGACATGGACTGGGCGTTGGCGGAGAGCTGGACGCTGCCGGAAGCGACGTTGTCCGCCGCCACCTTCACCTCGGTGACCACCTCGGTGATCTTGCCGACCATGGCCGAGAGCGCGTGGATCAGCTCGTCCTGGCTGCTTCTCTCCTTCAGGGAGACCATCAGGTTGCCGTTGGAGACCTCCTTGGCCGCGTCGGTGATCTTGTTGATCGCCTCGATCAGCACGTTCAGGTTGGTCTTGATCAGGTTGTACTGCCCCTTGTACTCGGTGACGATGGTCGGGGGCATGTCCCCCTTGGCGATGCGGTCCACGTAGTCCGCGGTCACCATGAGCGGGTTGACGATGTTGGTCACCGTGTCGTTCACGCCGGAGACCAGCTTGTTCCAGCCGCCCACGAACAGCGTGGCGTCGGCACGCTTGTCCAGCTCACCATCGGCCGCAGCCTTGATGATGATGTCGGTTTGCTGCAGCAGCTCGTTCATCATCTTCACAACCGCGTTCAGGTTTTCCTTGATGATGTTGTACTGCCCCTTGTACTCGGTGACGATGGCGGGCGGGATGACCCCCTTGGCGACCTTGTCGACGTAATCCGCCGTCACCATGAGCGGGTTCACGATGTTGGTTACCGTGTCGTTCACGCCGGAGACCAGCTTGTTCCAGCCGCCCACGAACAGCGTGGCGTCGGCGCGCTGGTCCAGCTGCCCGTCGGCCGCCGCCTTGATGATGATGTCGGTCTGCTCCAAAAGCTCGTTCATCATCTTCACGACCGCGTTCAGGTTGTCCTTGATGATGTTGTACTGCCCCTTGTACTCGGTCACGATGGCGGGCGGGATGATCCCCTTGGCGACCTGGTCGACGTAGTCCGCGGTCACCATGAGCGGGTTCACGATGTTGGTCACGATGTTGTTGACCCCGACCACCAGCTCTTTCCAGCCGCCGATGAAGAGCTCGGGGTTGGCGCGCTGGTCCAGCTGCCCGTCGGCCGCCGCCTTGACCACCTTGTCCGCCTCGATGAGCAGGTTGTTCATGATGTCGATGCAGTTGTTCAGGTTCAGCTTGATCTCGTTGAAGTCGCCGTTGTAGTTGTCGGTGATCCGCGGCGGGATGTCCCCCTTGGAGATGCGGTCCACGTACTCGGCCGCCACGTTCAGCGGCCCGATCACCGCGTCCAGCGTCTCGTTGACACCCTGAACGATCTTCCTGAAATCACCCTCGTGCCTGGTCGCGTCGGCGCGGGTAGCAAGCTTTCCGGCGACCGCTGCCTGCACCAGCACGTCCGTGTCGGCAATGAGCGCCTTCAGGTTCGCGCGCACCTGCTCGATGGTGTCGTTGATGAAGGCCTTCTTGCCCGGGAACCTCTCCAGCTCGGCCTCGAAATTGCCGCGGCCGAACTCGGCGATGCAGGCCATCGCCTTCTTCTTCACGGCGATGTGCCCGTTGACCATGTTGTTGACACCCGCGGCCATCTGGCGGTAGACCCCCTGGTAGTTCTCGGCCGCGATCTGTACGTCGATGTCGCCCAGGTCGTGCTGGGTGGACATGTTGCTCATGTCCGCGATCAGGGCGTCCAGGGTCTCCATGCAGACGTTGAGGTTGTTCTTGATCTCGTTGAAGTCGCCGTTGTAGTTGTCGGTGATCCTGGGCGGGATGTCCCCCTTGGAGATGCGGTCCACGTACTCGGCCGCCACGTTCAGCGGCCCGATCACCGCGTCCAGGGTGTCGTTGACCCCCGCGACGATCTTCCTGAAGTCCCCCTGGTGCCTGGTGGCGTCGGCGCGGGTGGCGAGCTTGCCGGCGACCGCCGCCTGCACCAGCATGTCCGCGTCGGAGACCAGGGCGTTCACCGCGTCGATACAGACGTTGAGGTTGTTCTTGATCTCGTTGAAGTCGCCGTTGTAGCTGTCGGTGATCCTGGGCGGGACGTCCCCCTTGGAGATGCGGTCCACGTACTCGGCGGCCACGTTCAGCGGCCCGATCACCGCGTCCAGGGTGTCGTTCACGCCGGCCACCACCTTCTGGAAGTCCCCCTGGTGTTTGGAGGCGTCGGCGCGGGTGGCGAGCTTGCCGGCAATGGCGGCGTCGGCCAGCATGTTGGCGTCCGCAACCAGCGCCTTGATGGAATCGACCATCTTCTGCATGGCGGCCATGACGCTGTCTTCGTGCTTTCCTTTCAGGTCGATGGCCACGGTCATGTCGCCGGCGGCTACGCGGGTGGCGATCTCGCCCACCTCCTTGGGATCGGCGCCCAGTTGGCGCTGTACGATCCTGGTGATGAAGAGGCCGAGGCCGATGGCGAGCGCCACGCCCACCGCGATCAGGACCAGCATGATCTTCGTGGCGGTCACGGCCAGTTCGGCGTTGCCGTCGGCGGTGATCTTCGCCTGTTTCAGCTTGCTGTCCACCAGCTTGTCGATGGCGTCCTGCTCCATCCTGGAGTACTTGGCGCCGTCGCCGCTCATGAGGGCCGCGGCCTCGTTGTCGCGGTTGGCAAGCGCCAGGCGCACGATCTGGTCGATGATGGGGTCATAGCCGGCGCGGGCCTGCCTGAACTCCTGGAACATCTTGCGCCCCTCGTCGGTGAGGATGGTTTTCTCGAACTCGCCGGCAGCCTTGTCCAGTTCGCCGCGCAGGGTCTTGATCCGCTCCACCTTGGCCTGTTCCTCCTGCGTCGTTTTGGCGGTGAGCAGGTCCCTCAGGTTGACGCGGATGCGCTGGAAGGAGGTGGAAACGTCCTGCAGTTGCGCGATCGGGATGGTGATCCTCTCGTACAGCTTGCTGTCGGCCGCTTCGATGTTATGGATCTCCCGGATACCGAAGTACCCGATGGCGCCGGCGATGACGGCTATCGCGATGAAACCCGTCATCAGCTTCGTGCTCAGCTTCAAATCATAAAACCACCTCATAGTTCCCTCCTTGTGCCTTGCGTTATCGAACAGTTATGCCCGGTTCTGGCCTGAACCTGCAGCCTCATATCATTTGCGCCGCCAGCACGAGCTCCAGGCTCTGCTGCAGCATCTCGTGCGCCCCCTGCACCACCGGCCGGTCATGGCCGGAATATATGCCCCGGATCTTCAGCTCGCACAGCCTCTTAAGTGCCTCGACGTACTCCCGGCAGTAACTCCCTCCCGGCGCCAGCACCCGGACCTGGGTGTCGCCGGAGAAGAGCACCTGCAGCGAGGGTGCGTACAGGCATACCGAGTCGCCCGAGTGGCCGGGGGTGTGCAGCACCTCGAGGAAGTCGTCGCCGGCCTTGATGAACTGCCGGTCGTGCAGCGTCTCGTCGACCAGGGGGCCGTTGCCGTAGGCGAAAACCCTGCAGCCGAAGGCATCCTTGAGGGCGGCAACGCCGGCCGTGTGATCGAAGTGGTTGTGGGTAAGCACCACCTGCTGCACCGGTTCCTTGCCGAACCCCGTCGACACTTCCCTGATCTCGGCCAGGATGAAATCGTCCACCCCCGGGTCGACCAGGGTGTTGACGTCCTCGATGCGGTTCCAGTCCCCCAGGATAAGGTAGGAGTTGCAGCTGTAGGTCGCCGGACTCTTCTTCAGGGGCACGATCTTCATCAGCTATGCTCCGATCTTCTTGAACAGCTGGGCGTCCGGAACCACCTGCTCGAACAGGTGCGCGACTTCAGGCGGCAGTTTCTGGGTGTTCTCGGTGGCGAGGTAGCCCCCCGGCGCCAGGGTCTGGTGGAACATCTTGAAGACCTCCACCCGCTCGCGGTACTGGAAATGGAGCAGCACGTTCTTGCACACCACCAGGCAGTAGTCGCCGCCGGGAGCTTTCAGTGAGAGGAGGTCGTGGTACTGGAAGTTGACCCGGTCGCGCAGTTGCTGCACCACCCGGTGGTAGCCGGGTTTGTCAGCCGGTTCGAAATATTTCTGGAATAGATCCGCTGGTGTGCGCTGCAGTTCTTCGTAGGGATAGGTGGCCGCCTTGACCACGTCGCCGAAGTTGTTGGCGCTGTCGTAGTCGGTGGCGTCGATGCGAAGGTTCTTGAAGCCGAAGGAGTTCATCTTCTGCGCGAAGATCATGGCGATCGTGTAGGTTTCCTGCCCCAGCGCGCAGCCGGCGTCCCATATCTTGATGCGGCTTCGGCCCATCGCGTAGCCGATCATGTGATCGGCCGCGTACTCCAGTGTGGGCTGGTCGCGCATAAAGAACGTGAAGGCCATAGAAGACTCCTGACAAAGAAATAGAGGTTTGCGAATCGATCAGTACTAAACCTCCTATTGGTGACTTTTATCGGAGCCTCCTTTCATTCCTTGAATGTATCGTTTACATTTTGCGAATTATTTTGCCCCAATGAGACAGAAAGGCCCACCGTTGTGACAGTGCAGCCGCACCGTCTGGTCCAGTCAGGACGTCGCGATATCCCACCTCCGCCTTGCTTCTGCATCCCCTCTCCCTCCGGGAGAGCGAGTAGCGGACGATCTGGTTCCCAAGCTCCAGCTTGGGAACCCCATATGGCGCAAAGCTCCAGCTTTGCATCGGAGGGAAGTTGGAACTTCGGAGAGGCTTTGCGTTCCCAAGGCGGACCTTGGAAACGAGATCAACGAGATCAAGGGGAATACCGACACGGATGGCTAACACAGCCTTTCGCAAAGGGGGGAACATGATGCCGTCGTTTTCGTCAAAGGATGGGCCGCACGTTGGCTCCAGGTAACAAAAAAGCCCCGTCTCCTTGCGGAGGCGGGGCTTTGCTTTTTGCTGCGGCTGCGGGAACCGTTACTTCTTGGGCTCGTCCTTCTTGGCTGCCGCCATGGCGTCGGTGAGGATCTTGACGCCCGCCTTGGAGGCGGCGATGGAACCGGTCAGGGACTCGCGGGCGAGGTCCGGGTTGTGGAAGCCGTCCGAGTTCTCGGCGGTCCAGTATTCCCAGAGCACGTGCGCCTCTTCATGCTTCGCGCGCGCCTCGTCCAGGACGGTCGGTGCGACCCCCATGCGCTGTGCCGCCGCGTAGGTGTCGATCAGCTGACCCAGCCAGTACTCGGACTTGCGCATCTTGCCCTTGATGTAGTTCTGCACCGCGTCGATCTCGTAGCTCTTCTTGGCCACGCTGTCTTTCGGGTGGCAGCCAAGGCAGGCCTCCTTGACGTGGTTCTTGGGACGGATTACGCCGTGGGAGGAGAACTTCTTGCCGTTTTTGTCCTTCTTCTGGGGCATGTGGCACTGGTGACACTGCACGCCCGCCTTGTCGTGGACGCTGCCGGCGTAGGTTTCCGCCTCGGGGTGCTGGAACTTGATCAGGCGCGCGCCGGTCACGGCATGTTTGAAGTCGAAGAAGTTGAGGTCCTGGTAGTGCTTTAAAAGCTGCAGCGAGTTTTTGAGCGGGAAGTGGTTGGTGCGCAGGTCGTCGTACTTCACCGGCTTCGCGTCGCTCCACTGGGTGCCCGCGTTGCAGTTGTACTCGACGTGGCACTGGGCGCACATCATCCTGGAGTCGGTCTTCTGCATGATGCCGATCTTCCTGAAGCCGCGGAAGTCGATCACCTTGAGGTCGGTGGCGCCGTTCTTGGCGAAAATGTTCCCCTTGGGATCCTTCTCGATGGCCTGGATCAGCGCGTCGCGCACCACGCGCGGCTGGGTGCCGTGCGGGTCATGACAGTGCACGCACCCCAGCGGGTTGTTGGTGTCCTTGGCCACGTCGACGATGTTGGAGGTGCGGTCCCACTTCGCCTTGGGATCCTTGTCACCCATGAACTTCCATTTGAGCAGGTGGTCGGAGGTCTTGCACTGGATACAGGTCGGGTTGCCGGCCATAGCGGTTTCAGGGAGCTTCTTGCCGGTGTCGGTCAGGACGTCCCAGGTCTTGCCGGTGGAGGTGACGCCCTGCCACCCTTTTTTGAACTGGAAGCGGCCGCCCTGGAAGCGGTCGACCGCGAACTGGTCGATGACCATGAAGGCATGGCCGCGCGGTTCATCGTGCTCGAAGGTGAAGCCGTGGCCGGCCAGGAGCTTGTCCTGCATCGGCGAGCGCCCGGTGGGGGACCCTTTCTCCTTCCGGGCCGGAGCCTCGTAGTTCACCTCGAAGAAGCTGTCGTATTGCGCCTTGTGACACTTGCCGCACAGCGCCTGGTCGATGAGGGTGACCGGCTTGTTCTTTTCCGGGTCGCTCATGTGGGCGTCCAGCTTGTCGTGGCACACCTTGCAGGAGAGCTTGGCATGCTTGGAGCCTTCCTTGAGCGCCTTCACCTCATCGTGACAGTCGTAGCACTTGGCCCTGCCGTCGTTGGCGAGCTGCACCGGCTTAGTCTTCGCCGCGGTGGTAAGGGCGGGGATCGACAAGAGCGCGATCGCCCCGGCGATTGCCGCAGTTACAGCCACATTCTTCTTGAGCATCGTTTTCCTCCTCTGTGATGGTAGAGATTCCGGCCGACAGCGCCGATTGCAGCCTCGAAATGGGTGTCATTCATGCACGAAACGGTCAGGAAAAGATTTGACGGAAGTCAAATTTGTGGAAATTGCCGCCGACGCACTATTAAAAAAAAATTACAATGCAACAATTGGGGCCAGCACTGACACAACTACCTGCACGCGGCTGGCAACAATCGCATTCTGCCAATGGTCATTCGGCAGGAGGACTAAAAGGCAAAACGCTAAGAGTGTAGCGGCTAAATTATTCTGTGCAAGGAGCTGTTAGTGACTGATATGACTGAGGCGGTAAGGAAATTCGAAGAGTGGAACAAGGATGGGGGCTCTATGAGGATGAAGGGGACAGGCTCCGGCAGGTGCCTGTCCCCCTAGCGGAACGCTCTTTTCAGCTCAGCAAACAAGAGGACAAGCAAGCAAGGGGACAGGCACCTGGCGGAGCCAGTCCCCTCCGCAGCGCGCATCACGCACTAAGCGCGCAGCGCAGCGCCCCCAGCAGCTCTTCGGGCTTGACCGGCTTTTGCAGGTAGGCGCCGCCACCGTACAGCCCCTTTTCGGACATGACGTCGGCGGGGTAACCGCTCATGAAGATGACGGGAAGCCCCGGCGCCAGCTGCCGCAGCTGTTCGCACAGCTCCCGGCCGTTCATGCGCGGCATGATCACGTCGCTCAACATCACCTGCACGCGCCCCTGGTTGTGCCGGTACAACTCCAGGGCCTCGTGCCCGTTGCGGGCCGTGAGCACGCTGTAGCCGTGCCGCTCCAGGAGCAGCCGGGTCATATCCCGCA
The DNA here is from genome assembly GCF_016458305.1 of Geomonas anaerohicana. Taxonomy (GTDB): domain Bacteria; phylum Desulfobacterota; class Desulfuromonadia; order Geobacterales; family Geobacteraceae; genus Geomonas; species Geomonas anaerohicana. The sequence continues at coordinate 18,109 of NZ_JAEMHL010000016.1, forward strand.
CCGTATCTTCGTCCTCGACCAGGAGCACGGTGCCGCTGCCGGCGCCCGGACGCCCCTCGCTTTCCGCGCGCTCCGCGCTGGGGCGCCCACCGGAGAGGGGGAGGTAGATGCGGAAGCTGGTGCCGCTCCCCAATTCGCTGTGCATGCGGATCGCCCCGTTGTGCTTTTTGATGATGCCGTAGCTGGAGGAGAGCCCCAGGCCGGTCCCCTTGCCCACCTCCTTGGTGGTGAAGAAGGGTTCGAAGATGCGCTCCTGCACCTCCTTTTCCATCCCGGTGCCGTTGTCGGAGACGGTGATCAGGGCGTAGCGGCCCGGAGGGATATCCTCGTCTGCCAGCTCTGCGGTCCCGGTGGAGATCTCGAGGGTGCCGCCCCCGGGCATGGCGTCGCGGGCGTTGACGGCAAGGTTGATCAGCACCTGCTCCAGTTGGCCCCGGTCGGCGACGCAGCAAAGCTCCCCCCCCGACACCCGCACCACCAGTTCGACCTCCTCGCTGATCAGTCGCGCCAGACTCTTGTGCAGTTCCGCCACCAACAGGTTCAGATCCACCGCCTCCAGGTGCACCTCCTGCTTGCGGCTGAAGGCCAGGAGGCTCCGGGTCATCTCCGCGGCCCGTTCCACCGAAAACAGGATCTCCACGGCCATGGCCGCGGCTTCGCTTTCCTCCCCGTTGATCTGGATCAGCGAAGCGTAGCCGGCGATGACGGTGAGGATGTTGTTGAAATCGTGTGCGATGCCGCCGGCCAGGGTGCCGATGGCCTCCATCTTCTGCGACTGCCTGAGCTGCTCCTCCAGAAGCTTGCGCTCGCTCACGTCCTTGATCAGACAGGCCACCCGCTCCACGCGCGCCCCCTCGAACACGGGGGAGAAGGTGACCAGCAGGTCGCGCTTCCCCTTGTCGACGTAGTGGTGGCTGTCCTCGTAGCTCAATTCGTTCCCCGCGAAGCAGAGGTCGAGCTGCGGCTTGACCCGCGCGAAGGTGTCGGCCCCGATCACCTCGGGAAGCGTGCGGCCGATCAGGTCCGGGAACCGGCTTTTGCGGCACTCGCGGTAGGCCTCGTTGGCCATCAGGTAGCGGTAGTCGCGGTCGAAGACGTAGATGAGGTCGCCGGTGCACTCGAAGACCTTGCGGTACTCCATGAGGCGCTGCTGGGCGTGGTTCAGCTCCTGGACCTTCAGCTCCAGCTTCCGGTTCACCTGCACCAGTTCCTGGTACAGCGACCGCTGCTCTCCCTGCACTGGGTGGGTGAACATCCCGTATTCCATCCCCTGCTGATCTGAACCTGGCACTATCCCTCCACGACGAACTTCATTTCATAATCATCAACATTCAGGGCATCATCTTACCCCCTCGCCCCTCGGGAGAGGCGCCCGAAGGGCGGGTGAGGGGCTTTGCCGGCTGCATCCATTTTGCCTCCCGCACCCCCCTCACCCTAGCCCTCTCCCAGAGGGAGAGGGCTAGGGTGAGGGGGGAAGCGGGCGCCAGTAGGCCCGTGAAGGGGACTGGCAAACATAGCGTCGCTTACCCGCCTTTTCGGGCCCACCCGTACAGCGCGAGCGCCGCGGCGTTGGCGAGCACGGTCAGGCGGAACACCACCAGGAAGGAACCCTTTTGCGTCTTGTGGTGCAGCAGGCGCTGCGCCAGCACCGCCCCGGGCCAGCCGCAGCAAAGCGCGGCCAGGTGCAGGGTACGCTCGCGGATCCGGCGCCGCCCCGCGCCGGCGGCCTGCTTGTCCAGGACATAGAGGAGAAAGGCCGCGACACTGGCCAGCAGGTAGCCGTAGAGCAGCACGGCCGGGAAAAGACCCAGTTGCACCAGCGCGGCAAGCAGCAGCAAGGAGGCGGGGCCCCAAAGGCTGCAAGGTGGCTTGCGGTACTCTCGTGCCTCGGCGTATCCCATCCACGGTGCTCCGGTCTACCCGCCGCAGCTGCGGCAGGGCGTCATCAATAGCTTCAAGTCATGAGGCGTCCGCAGTCGGTGGTCGGACGTTAAGGTGGGTAGCAAGGGGGAGCCTGCCTCGCTGTTGAAGAAGTAGGCAGGTCACGCTTCTTATACAAGATGGCACCACCAGTTTCAAGCACAATTGCTGCAGTAATTCATCCCTCTTTACTGTAGATGAAAGCCGCAATGAGCCGCCTTTGACTTAGGTCGACAAATTGAATAGCTAAAAGAGGTAGAGACATGGCATAATACCCCCGGAATGCCCGGCTCATTGTCCTGACCGAAGCTGTACCGGCCCGGTGAATTACCTTCTCCCGCTAAAAGTTCTCAAGAGCAGGAACGTTTTCTCCGATGATGAAACTAAACACTTCATCCTGTTTGCCAAAGGTCTGTACCCTATGACAGAGTTGCGACAGTTTTATCGGGCCCCCTCCTCCAAAGCGGTGGAGTTGGTGCACCACGGCGAGTGCCTCACCGGCATCCTGGAGAACATCTCCTTCAACGGCGCCCTGCTCCACCTGCGCCGCCCCGCACCCCTCTCCGGCGGAACCGGCTGCCTGTTGCGCATCCATCTCGACCCCGACCCCGAACTCCGCCCGCCGCTGCAGATCTGGACCGAAGTGGTGCACGCCAGCGACCGGCTGCTGGGCGTCAAGTTCGTCGACCACGACGTGGACGGCAGCGACTGCATCGCGCTCCTGATGGAGCTGATGCGCGAAGAACCTGACCAGGACCGGGACGAGATGGATCGCATCCGCGGCTACCTGGCCGACTACTGCAACACCCCCTGAATGTTGCGCGCGACGCGCCAACGACCGCTGCCGCGCTCCACGAGGACCGCACCATGAAACCTGCCCAAAGAGCAAGGCGCAGGGGATGGGCCGCCCTGCTCGCACTGGCCCTTTTGCTCACGCTGGCGCACCCCGCCCTGGCCAACGAGCACGTCACCCTCCAGCTCAAGTGGCTGCACCACTTCCAGTTCGCCGGCTACTACGCCGCGCTGGAGAAGGGGTTCTACCGCGAGGCCGGGCTCGACGTCACCGTCCGCGAGGGGGGACCCGAGGTCGAGGTCGAGAACGAGGTCACCTCCGGGAGCGCCGACTTTGGCGTGGGAACGTCGGCGCTACTGCTGCACCGGGCTCACGGCGACGATCTCGTCGTGCTGGGCCAGATCTTCCAGCACTCCCCCGCCATACTGCTGACCCCCCGCAAGACCGGCATCCAGAAGGTCGCCGACATGAAGGGTCGCCGCTTCATGTACTCCAACCAGCACGGCGACATGCTCACCCTGCTCAAGAACAACGGCATCGAAGAGAAGGACATCGTCAAGGTGGAGCACCGCGGCGACGCCCGCGACCTCATCGCCGGCAAAGCCGACGTGATGATGGCCTACAGCTTCAACGAACCCTACGTCCTGGAGCGCGCGGGGGAGCCCTACCTCGCCTTCTCCCCGCTCACCTACGGCATCGACTTCTACGGCGACAACTTCTTCACCACCCGCGCCACTATCAACTCGCGCCCCGCGCTGGTGCGGGCCTTCCGGGACGCCAGCCTCAAGGGGTGGCGCTACGCCCTGGCCCACAAGGAGGAGATAGCCGGCCTGATCCTGGCCAAGTACTCCCGCGAGCGCAGCCGCGACTGGCTCATGTTCGAGGCGAACCAGATGGAGGCGCTGATCCAGCCCACCCTGGTCGAGATGGGCTACCAGAGCCCCACCCGCTGGCGCCACATCGCCGACACATTTGCCCGCATGGGGATGCTCCCGCAAGGGTTCGATCCTACCGGCATCATCTACGATCCCAGACCCGGCGGAAACTACCGATTCCTCCTGGGCGCGCTGCTCATCTGCGCCGCGGTGATCGCCGTCCTCTGTGCCATCGTCATGAAGTTCCGGCAGCTCAACACCGTGCTCGAGGCAGAGGTCGGCGAGCGCAAGGCAGCCGAAGCCGCCTTGAAGGAGAGCGAGCAGCAACTGAGGGTGACCTTCGAGACCCTTCAGGCCGGCATCGTCATGGTGGACCCCCAGGGGGTGATCCGCTTCGCCAACAACCGCATGGCCGAGATGTTCGGCTGCAGCATGGAACAGTTGATCGGCTCCAGCTACACGAGCCATCTGAACCCGGACCAGTTGGCATCGGGAAGCGAACTGATGCACCGGCTCATGACCGGCGAGGTCAGTCACGCCAGCACCGAGCGCCACTACCTGAGCGGCAACGGCAGAAGCTTCTGGGGTTACCTCTCCGGCAGGAGGCTCGAGGCACCGGACGGTTCGCTCAGGGCCCTGGTGGGGATCATCTCCGACATCACCGACCGCATCGAGGCCGAGCAGGCGCGCGGCAAGGCGCTCATGCTGGTCGAGACGCTCCTGGCCCAGTCCCCCATGGGGATCGTGGTCTTCGACGGCGACAGCGGCAACTGCATCAGGGCGAACCAGGCGGCGGCCGACATCCTCGGGGGGAGCGTGCCCGAGTTACTGGGGCAGAACTTCAGGCAGCTCCCCTCCTGGCGCGGGGAGGGCGGGATGCTGGAGCAGGCGGGGCTGGTTCTTGCCGACGGCACGCCGCGGGCCCTGGAGCGGGAACTGCAGTCGACATTCGGCAAGGAGCTCACCCTGCGCAGCTACCTGAGCCGATTCCAGGTCGAGGAGAGGGCGCACCTGCTGGTGATGGTGCAGGACATCACCGAGGAGAAGCGCCTGGACCGCGAGAACAAGCGCATCGAGACCCAGATGCTCAACATGCAGAAGCTGGAGAGCCTGGGTGTCCTGGCCGGCGGTATCGCCCACGACTTCAACAACATCCTGACCGGCATCGTGGGGAACATCAGCTTCGCCCAGATGGTGCTGGAAAAAGAGCACAAGGCGAAGGGGCCGCTGGGCAAGGCGGAGAAGGCGTGTCAGCGCGCTGCGGAACTGGCGGGGCAGCTCCTTACCTTCGCGCGCGGCGGGCAGCCCATCAAGAAGGTGTTCTCGGTGAAGCAGCTGGCGGCCGAATCGCTGTCACTGGTGCTGCGGGGGACCAACGTCAAGGGGAGGATCGAGATCGCCGACTCCCTCGACATCGTCGAGGCGGACGAAGGGCAGATGAACCAGGCCTTCAACAACATCATCATCAACGCGGTGCACGCCATGCCCGGCGGCGGCACCCTGACCATCGCGGGGAGAAACGAGCTCATGGAGCCTGAGAACCGGCTCGGACTCGCGCCGGGACACTACGTGCGGCTGGACTTCAAGGATGAGGGGTGCGGCATCTCCGAGAGCGACCTGAAGAAGATCTTCGATCCCTACTTCACCACCAAGGCCAGCGGCACCGGCCTCGGGCTCGCCTCGACCCACTCCATCGTGACGAGGCATGGCGGCGTCATCCTGGCCGACTCCACGCCGGGACGCGGCACCACCTTCACCATCTACCTCCCCTCGCTGGGACAGAGCGCCGCGCAACTCGCCAGGGAGCAGGAAAGCAGTCACGCCCCAGCCGGCGGAGGGAGCGTGGTGGTGATGGACGATGAGGAACTGATCCGGGATCTCACCGGCGCCATGCTGGAACAGCTCGGCTACACCCCGACCACCTGCTGCGAGGGGAGCGAGGCGGTGGAGTTGTACAGCGCGGCGCGGCAAAAAGGGGAGCGCTACGACGCGGTGATCATGGACCTGACCATACCCGGCGGGATGGGGGGCAAGGAGGCGGCACAGTGCATCCTGGAGCTGGACCCGCAGGCATGCCTGATCGTTTCCAGCGGCTACTCCAACGACCCGGTCATGTCCGAGTACAGAAAGCACGGCTTCCGCGCCACGCTGAGCAAGCCCTACACGGTGAAGGACGTGGCGCGGGTACTGCGGGAGGTGCTGCCGACAGCGGCCGACACGGACTAGCCCGCCTGGGGCGCCCTCCAGAGGGCCGACAGCTTGGGGATCTCCCGTGCGTGCGCCAGTGCCAGCACCTCATCCCCCGGCTCGAAGACCAGGTTGCCGCGCGGCACGATGAGCCGCCCTCCACGGATCACCGCGGCGATGACGCTCTCGGCCGGAAGCGTGAGTTCGGCGATGGAGCGCCCGACCGCGCCGGAGCGGGGATGCACCTTCTCCTCCACCAGCGAGTATTCCCCCTTCCTGAGCTTCAAGAGGGTAATCATCTCGCCCAGCGACATCTCTTCGGCGATCAGGTGTGCGAGGATGTCGGCCTGGTTCAGCGCCACGTCCACGCCCAGTTTGGGCGTGAACAGCCAGAGGTGCTTCGGGTCGTTCACCCGCGCGATCACCCGGCGCACCCGGAACTCCGCGTGCGCGAGCCCCGCCACCACCAGGTTCACCTCGTCGGTCCCGGTGACCGCCGCTACCGCGTCCGCCTCCCGCACGCCGGCCAGTTCCAGCAGGCGCGGGTCACAGCCGCTCCCCTGCAGCACCTGCACCCCTTCCAGTCCGCCGGAGAGCTCCGCGCACAGTTCGCGCCGCTCCTCGACCAGCAGCACCCGCTTCCCCCCCCGGGACAGGAGCCGGGCCAGGTGCGCCCCTACCTTGCCCCCCCCCACGATGATCACGAACATGGCGCCCTCCTTATGTGAGGCCGAGCAGGTGCTTCAGCCGCTCCGAAGATGAGGTGAGCAGGGCCAGGTGCACCCGGTCCCCGAGCTGGAACAGCGTCCCCGGCGTCGGGATGAGGCTCCGTCCCTGCCTGGTGACCGCAACCACCATGATCTCCCCCATGAGACTCAACTCCTGGACGCTGCGGCCGGCAAGAAGCGGCGGCAGCTCAACCTGCACCAGCTCCACCTCGCCCCCCCCAAGACTGTGCACCGGCTCCACCGGCGAGTAGCATAAAAGCTCCACGATGCGCCCCACCCCCCAGGTAACGTGCGAGATGGTGGGGATGCCCAGGCGCCGGTAGGCCTCGACCCGCCCCGGGTCGTAGAGCCTGGCCACCACCCGGGGCACCCGGAACAAAAGGCGCGCCGCGCGCGTGCTCACCGCGTTCACCTCGTCGCTGGCGGTGAGGGCGGCCAGTGCGTCGGCACTCTCGATCCCGGCGCGCAGCAGCACCTCGCGGTCTAAGCCCATGCCGGTCACCCGGATCCCGGTAAAGGAGGGGGAGAGCCGCTCGAAGGCCGCCTCGTCGCGGTCCACCAGCGCCACCTCAATGCCGCGCCCGGACAACTCTTCGGCGAGGGCGGCGCCCAGCCTGCCGCAACCGATCACTATCACTTTCATGACGCACCTCCAGGTGCACGTTTGGCTTCCCGCTTCCTCAACCACCACTTGCGTCCCTCCTCGGCCAGGAACAGCAGCACCGGGTAGCAGGCGATCACCCCCCAGAAGCGGGGGGGCAGCGCCGCCACCTCGAAGAGGCGCTGCAAGGGGGGAAGGTAGATGAGGGCGAGACAGAAAAGGAGCTGGAACGCGATCCCCGCCACCAGGAAGCGGTTGGCGAACAGGCCGATGCGCAGGACCGAGAACCGTTCGCTGCGACAGCAGTAGGCGTTGCCCACCTGCGCCCCGATCACCCCGGCGAAGAACATGGTGCTGGCCAGGACATAGACATTCCCCCCGGGGGAAAGGAGGCGCTCGTGGTAGGGGACGAGATCCAGACGCGGCAGGTGGCGCAGGTCGGCGTAGCCGTAGCTCAGGTACACCAGGAAAAAGCCCGCCAGGCAACAAAGCGCCATCAGCGACCCGAGCCAGACCAGGGCCCGCAGGAGCAGCGCACGGTTCACCAGCCTCTCGCTGCGGGGGCGCGGCGGCCGCTCCATGATGCCCGGCTCCGGCGGTTCTGTGCCAAGGGCCAGCGCCGGGAGGATGTCCGCCCCGAGGTCGATGGCGAGCACCTGCATCACGGTGAGGGCCAGCGGCACGTTGAGCGTGATCTGCAGGATGAAGGGCCAGGCCTCGGCCATGTTGCTGGTGAAGATGTAGGTGACGAACTTCCTGATGTTGGCGTAGACCGCGCGCCCCTCCTCGATGGTGTTGACGATGGAAGCGAAGTTGTCGTCCAGGAGGATCATGTCGGCCGCCTCCTTGGCCACGTCCGTCCCGGCCAGCCCCATGGCCACGCCGATGTCCGCCTTCTTGAGGGCCGGCGCGTCGTTGACGCCGTCGCCGGTCACCGCCACGATCTCCCCTTTTTGCTGCAGCGCGCTTACCACGCGCAGCTTGTGCTCCGGCGACACGCGGGCGAAGATCACCGCGCCGGAGAGGGCCTGGTCCAGGGCGGGGCCGTCCATGGCATCGAGCTCCGCGCCGCTCACCACCCGGCACGGCTCGTCGGGCCCGAGCACCCCGATGCGTCGCGCCACGCTCTCCGCCGTCAGGCCGTAGTCGCCGGTCACCATGACCACCCTGATCCCGGCGCGGCGGCACTTGTGCACCGCGCTCGCCACCTCCGGACGGGGCGGATCGTTCATGGACACCAGGCCCAGCAGGGTCAGTTCCCGCTCCACCGTCTCCGCCGTGTAATCAGGCATCTCCCGCGGCAGCCTGCGCTCGGCGACGGCCAGCACGCGGTAACCCTGGCGCGCGTAAGCGTCCACCTGGCCGAGCACCTCGGCCGCCAGGGCGGCGTCCAGCGGCAGGGCATTTCCGTCCCGGGCAACCGTCGTGCACAAAGCCGCCACCTCGGCCGGCGCCCCCTTGACGAAGGCGGTCTCCCCCTCCCCCTCGCGGTGCACGCTGGTCATCCTCTTGCGGGCCGAATCGAAGGGGATCTCGCGCAACCGGGGCAGGAGCGCGCCCTGCGCCTCGGGGTCCACCCCACCTTTACGCGCGGCCACGATGAGCGCCCCCTCGGTCGGGTCTCCGATGATGCACCAGGGCTCCCCCTCCCCCTGTGGTTCCACCAGGCGGGCATCGTTGCACAGGGCCGCGGCGGTGAGCAGACGGGTGAGATCGGCGCCGGGGGCGCCTTGGCCGATCTCGCCGCGCGGGGCGTAGCCGACGCCGGAGACCTCGTGCGCGGTACCCTCCAGCCAGATCTCGCGCACCGTCATCTCGTTCTGGGTCAGCGTGCCGGTCTTGTCGGTGCAGATCACGGTGCAGCAGCCAAGGGCCTCCACGGAAGAAAGCTTCTTCACCAGGGCGTTTCGCTTCGCCATGCGCTGCACCGCCATGGCCAGGGAGAGGGAGACCGTGGGGAGAAGCCCCTCCGGGACGAAGGCGACCACCATGCCCACGGCGAAGATGAAGCCGGTGTGCAGCTCGCGCCCCAGCACCCCCACCGAGAGCACGAAGAAGATGGTGCCGGTGGCCAGCGCCAACGCGGTAACCACCCGGGTCATCCGGTCTATCTCGATCTGCAGCGGCGACGGGGTTTCCGAGGTGGCGGTGGCGAGGTGGGCGATGCGGCCGAACTCGGTGCGCATGCCGGTGGCGCAGACCACCGCACGGCCGGTTCCGGCGACGGCGGAGGTGCCGGCGAATATGAGGTTGGGGAGTTCGGTGCGGGACAGAGGCTGCCCGGAGAGCGGGTCCGCGCTCTTGCGGGCCGGGTGTGCCTCCCCCGAGAGGGTGGACTGGTCCACGCGCAGATCCCACTCCTCAATGAGGCGCGCATCGGCGCTGATGCGGTCGCCCGGGTTCACCAGGACCAGGTCCCCCGGGACCAGCTCCCGCGCCGGTATCTGCTGCTCCCCCCCGTCGCGCAGCACGGTCGCCTGGGCTGGCAACAGCTTCTGCAGCGCCTCGACCGCCTGCTCGGCGCGGAACTCCTGCCAGAAGGAAAAGACGGCATTGATGAAGACCACGGACCAGATGGCGACGGCCAACTCCGGCGTGCCCCCCAGCCAGGCCATGGCGCCGCCCCCCCAGAGCAGGAGCGCCATGGGGTGGCTGAAGTCGGCGATGAGTTTCAGGTAGAGGGGTTTTGCCGCGGCGGCGCGGATGGTATTGGGGCCGTAACGGGAAAGCCGCGCCGCGGCCTCAGGCGCGGAGAGCCCGCCGGCGGAGGTGCCCAGGGCGGCCATGAGCTCCGGCACCGGAAGTTCGTGCCAGGGGAGGTTGTCGTGAAGCTGATCGTGAGAGCCGTTCATGGTCACGCGCCGGCCACCGCCGGGGCGGGCCGAAATCACAGGGACATGGCAGCGAAAAGGGAACGCTTCAACTGTAATAGCAATTAGAAGGGAGTCAAACCGGTACTCATGGGAAGGTGCTGCAGAGGAGTGAAGGATCAGCTACCTTACTCCCCCTCCCCTTGCGCTCCCCCCTTGTCAAAGGGGGGGACGGGGGGGATTTGCCTTGCTGCCAACGTGAGGGGGGTGGAGGCAGCGATCAGGGGGAAGCAATTAGGCAACCGGCATGGTGAAGGAGAACACCGATCCCTTCCCCTGCTCGCTCTCCACCCGCACCGTCCCGCCGTGGGTCTGCACGATGTGCTTCACGATGGAGAGCCCGAGGCCGGTGCCGCCGTTGTCCCGGCTTCTTGCCTCGTCCACCCGGTAGAAGCGCTCGAACAGGCGCGGCAGGTCCTTCTCCGGGATGCCGATGCCGCTGTCGCGCACCGAGATACGCACCAGTTCCCCCTCGCGGCAGGCCGAGAGCTCCACCTTGCCGCCCGGCTCGCTGTACTTGATGGCGTTGTCCAGAAGGTTGATGAGCACCTGCTCCAGCCGGGCGCGGTCCGCCCGCACCGCCAGCCCTTCCAGCCCCTCCGCACAGTTGAGCAGCACCGCTTTCTCCTCGCCGCGCTGCGCCACCAAAAGGAGCGCATGCCGCGCCGCGTCGGCCACCGCGATCGGCTCCGGCTTCAGGGCCACCTCGCCGCTTTCCAGCTCGGACAGCGCCAAAAGGTCGCGCACCAGGCCGGAGAGGCGCTCGGCGTGGTTCAGGATGATCTGCAGGAAGCGCTCGCCCCGCGCCGGGTCCTGCGCCAGCGCACCGGAGAGCAGGGTCTCGGCGTACCCCTTGATCACGGTCACCGGCGTACGCAGTTCGTGCGAGACGTTGGCCACGAAATCGCGGCGGATCCGCTCCACCCGCTTCAGCGCCGTGATGTCGTGGAACACCGCCACCGCGCCCGCCAGCTCCCCCTCCTCCAGGAGCGGCACCCAGTGCACCAGCGTTTCCCTGCCGCCGGGGAGGGAGATCTCCTGGTGCCGCTCGGTGCGGCCGGAGAGCACCTCGCGGCAGGCAGCGTGCAGGTCCGGGTGGCGACTGATCTCCAAAAGCGGACGCCCCGCCACCTGGGCCGGCGTGTCGAAGAGAGTGCAGAAAGCAGGGTTCACCAGGGCCACGGTCGCCTCGCGGTCGGTCACCATCACCCCTTCCCCCATCCCGGCCAGGATCGCGTCCAGCTGCCCCTTCTCCGACGAGATCTGCTCCAGCTGCTGCCTGATCCGGCCCGACATCTCGTTCATGACCCGGGCCAGTTCGCCCAGCTCGTCGTGGCCGCTGATGGCGATCCGGGTGCCGAACTCGCCGCGGCCGATGCGGTTGGCGCCCGCGGCGAGCTTTCTGAGTTTCCTGGAATTGATGTTGGAGAGGAAGTAGGAAAAAAGAAGCGAAGCGAGCACCGCCACCGCCAGGGTCGCGCCCAGGCTCTTTCTCAGGCGCTCTTTGGCCGCCTCCAGCTCGGAGAGCGGCAGCGCCAGGCGGATTACCCCCTTGGTACCGAAGGATGCCGCCACGTAGAGCATGTCGGTGTGCAGGGTCGCCGAGTAGCGGACCGCGCTGCCGATCCCCTCCCGGAAAGCGGCGATCACCTCGGGGCGATGCCCGTGGTTCTCCAGCCGGGACACCTGGGAGGGATCGACCCCGGAATCCGCCACCACCCGCCCGTCGCCGGCGATGACCGTCACGCGGGAACGGATCGCCTTGGCCAGCGAGGCGGTCAGGGCCGGCGCGTCACGGTCGAGGTCGGCGATCTCCTTGAGCGCCACCAGCGCGGCCACCCGGGCCTGGTCCTGGAGGTGGGCGCTGGTGTCGCGGGTCATGGAGTGCTCCAGGCTCGCGGAGAGATAGAGGTAGAGCCCGGCGCCCAGGAAAAGCACCAGGGCCAGGTACGACCCCATCAGCTTCCAGCGGAAGCTCCCCCTCATGCCTCCTCCAGCTTGTAGCCGAAGCCGCGCACGGTCTTGATCATGTCACCGGCCACGCCCAGCTTGGTGCGCAGGCGGGTCATGTGGGTATCGACGGTGCGGGTGTCGCCCAGGTAGTTGTAGCCCCAGACGTTCTGCAACAGGATCTCCCGGCTCTGCACCCGCCCCAGCCGCTCGGCCAGGTTCATGAGCAGCTTGAACTCGGTGGAGGTCAGTTGCACCTCCTCCCCCGCCACCTCCACCCGGTGTGCCTCGGTGTCGATGCGCAGCGTCCCCAGCGTGAGTGGGGTTCCCTTCCCCGCCTGTTCGCCGCCGCGGCGCAGCACGGCGCGCACCCTGAGCATCAGTTCCCGGGTGGAAAACGGCTTCACCACGTAGTCGTCCGCGCCCATCTCGAAGCCGACCACCCGGTCGATCTCCTCCCCCTTGGCGGTCAGCATGATCACCGGGATGGAGCTGGTCTGCTCACCCCCCTTGAGCAGGCGGCACACCTCGGTGCCCATCATACCCGGCAGCATCAGGTCGAGCAGGATCAGGTCCGGCCGGTGGCGACGCGCCTCGCTCAAACCGGAGTTGCCGTCCCCGGCAATCAGGCAGTGGTACCCCTCCTGTTCCAGATGGAAAGCCACCAGTTCTGCCAGATCCCTCTCATCCTCTATCACCAGTACCGTCGGCATCGCTGCTTCCTTTCGCTTCTCATGTGAATAGCCAGACAGCTGCATATTTAACGACTACGGAGCGGATGTCAACGATTATGCAGAGATGGAAAACCCATTTTGTAACGCAAAGCCGCAAAGGCGCAAAGAAGGCAAAAAACAAAAGGACTTTAGGTACTCTTAGCGTCCTTGCGCCATTGCGTTAAATACAGGCTTCTGCTTGTTTCGTTTTTAAACCATCAACGCAAAGACGCGGAGCCGCAAAGGCGCAAGGGGTAAACAATTCAAAAGCTTTTAAAGTTTTTCTTCGCGTCTCGGCGTCTTTGCGCCTTTGCGTTGAGGCTTTTGCCTCTCTTTCACATGGCCCCCCCGCACGTTCATTTAAATTGGTGATTTTTAATTTTGCTCCGCTATACTCCACCAATGTGCCTGCGGCAGCCGGGGCACACATGAGTGCCAAGGGGCGACATATGAGCAACAGCATCAGCGATTACGGCATCATCGGCAACCTGCAGTCGGTGGCCCTGGTCGGGCGCAACGGCGCCATCGACTGGCTCTGCCTGCCGCACATCGATTCCCCCAGCGTCTTCGCCGCGCTCCTGGACGGGGAGCGCGGCGGCACCTTCTCGGTCACCCCGGAAGGGGAATGGGACTCCACCCTCTCCTACCTCGACGACAGCAACGTCCTCACCGCGCGCTTCCGCACCCGCAGCGGCAGTTGCACCCTCACCGACTTCCTCACCCTCCCCGAGCCCAAGGGGAAGGACGGCCTGCGCGACTTCGTGCTGTTGCGCCTGATCAAGGTCGACAGCGGACAGATCAGGCTCCGGGTGCGCTTCTCCCCCAGGTTCGACTACGGCCGCGTCACCCCGGAACTCACGCTGCATCCGGGACGCGGCGTAGTCGCCCACGGCGGTGACACCGTGGTCGCCCTCTCCTGCACCGGTGAACTCGCGGTCAGGGACGGCGACGCCGAGGGGGTCTGGGACCTGCGCCAGGGTGACCGGGCCGTGCTGCGGCTGCACTTCGGGGCACGCGAGCCCGATCCGATCTCCGAAGGGAGCGCCGAACACCTGCTGGTGGAAACCCTCGCCTTCTGGCGCGACTGGCTGCATACGAGCGGCACCGGCTTTTTCAACGAGCTCGGCCCGCACCGGGTCCCGGTGATCCGCTCCCTGCTGGTGCTGAAGCTCCTCTGCTTCGAGCCGCAGGGGACCATGGCCGCGGCGGCCACCACCTCACTCCCCGAGGCGATCGGCGGGGTGCGCAACTGGGACTACCGCTACTCCTGGGTGCGCGACACCTCCATGGCGCTCACCGCCCTGTTCGAGGTAGGGCACTTCGACGAGGTGCAGAGCTACCTGGGCTGGCTGGAAGAGGTGATCCTGAAGAGCAGGAGAAACGAGCTGCAGGTGATGTACCGCATGGACGGCACCGGCAAGCTTGACGAGTACGAGCTGCCCCACCTGGAGGGTTACCGCGGCTCCGCCCCGGTGCGCATCGGCAACCAGGCCTCCTCCCAGAAGCAGTTCAGCATCTACGGCCATGTCCTGATCGCGGCCCACCTGGCCTTGAGCCGCAACCGCGAGACCGCCCCCCGGATGTGGCAGGGCCTGAGCCTCATGTGCGACTTCGCCCGGGACCACTGGCGCGAGGCCGACTGGAGCATCTGGGAGATCCGCGGCGAGCCCAGGCACTACGTCCACTCCAAGTCCATGTGCTGGGTGACCCTGGACCGCGGCCTGCGCATCGCACGGCACCTTGGCCTCCCGCCTGGAGAAGGATGGGAGGCGGCGCGCGCCGACATCGAGAGCGAGGTGCAGTCGCGCGGCTGGAGCGCCTCACGGCAGGCCTACACCATGTGGTACGACAGCGACACCCTGGACGGCAGCGCGCTGCTCATGTCCATCAGCGACTTCATCCCCTACGACGATCCCCGCATGCTGGCCACGGTGGATGCCTTGCGCATGGACCTCACCGAGGACGGCTTCCTCTACCGCTACCGCACCGACGACGGGCTCCCAGGGCGCGACGGCACCTTCCTCGCCTGCACGCTGTGGCTGATCACCAACCTGGCCAAGCAGGGGGAAATCGAGGAAGCGGACCTCCTGTTGGGACGCGTGAACCAGGTGGGGGGACACCTGCACCTGCTGGCCGAGGAGTACGATCCCATCTGGCAGGAGCAGCTGGGCAACTTCCCGCAGGCCTTCAGCCACGAGGCGTACATCGTCGCCGCCACCGCGCTCGCCAACGCCAAGGCGGACGAACGGCGCAGGCCCGAGCCCCCTGAACTGTTCCTCCCCGAGGCGCCACACGGCAAGTCTGCCGCCACCCCGCAGCAACTGGCGCACCTGCTGGCCGAGGTGGCCCTCGATCACGCCGAGGAGGGGCATCCCGACTACGGCAGGCTCGCCAGGGCCGGCATGCGGGAGAGAGTCGCCGAGGCCTTGGCGTCGCTGGCCGCCTTCGACCTGGACAGCCTGCAGGATGTCGCCGAGCGGACCAGCTTCTGGTGCAACCTGCACACCCTGGTGGTGATCCACGCCGTGCTCGCGCTTAAGCCGCGGGTGTCGGTGAAGGAGATCCCGAAGTTCTATCGCAAGGCGGGATGCCGCATCGACCGGGAGGAGTACAGTGCCGAGGCGATCCTGCACGGCATCCTGCGCGGCAACCGACCGGCGCCGGGGTGGCTCCTCCCTCCCCTTCCCCCCGGCGACCCGCGCCTGCACCGCTCCGTCCGCCCCAGCGACCCGCGGGTCCTGTTCGCGGTTTACACCGCCACCGCCTCGTCGCCTCCCATCACCGTCCTCACCCCGGCCAACCTGGAGGACGAGCTTTCGTCGGCGCTGCGGCGTTACCTTGGGCGTGAGGCGCGCCTGGACCTGGCGGAAAGGAAGCTGGTGCTGCCACGCATTTTCAAGTGGTTCGACGACCCGGGCCGGACCGCGCATGACGTGGCGGTGTTCGTCGCCGGCTACACCGACGCCGAAACCGCCCGCGAAATAAGGGAACACCCCGAATCGTTCACCATCGAGTACGCGCAATACGACTGGCGGCTCGCCGCGCCCAGGCGCTGAGGGCGGCATAACCGACTGACGATGATCGCGAGGTTGACGCCAACATGACTGCGGCACCGGCGCAGCAGACCGCGCCGCGGGAGGAATCGCATGAAACAGTCCATCGTGGAACGGGTGGAGGTGAACTGCTACCGCATCCCCACCGAGGAGCGCGAATCCGACGGCACCTACCGCTGGGAGGACACCGTGCTGGTGGCGACCCACCTCTACGGCGCGGGGGAAAGAGGGTTCGGCTACAGCTACGCCTCCCCTGCCGCCGCGACCCTCATCAAGGACAAGCTGGGTGACCTCTTGCGCGGGCGCAACGCGCTGGACATCGCCGGGTGCTGGGTGGTGCTCACCGGGGCGCTGCGCAACCTGGGCAACGCCGGCATCGGCATGATGGCGGTCTCCGCCCTTGATGCCGCCCTGTGGGATCTGAAGGCCCGCCTGCTCGGGGTGCCGCTGGTCTCGCTCTTGGGCGAGGCGCGCGAGCGGGTTCCGGTCTATGGCAGCGGCGGCTTCACCTCGTACCCGGTGGACAAGCTGCAGCGGCAGCTCTCCGGCTGGGTGGGCCAGGGCATCGGCCGGGTCAAGATGAAGGTCGGGCGCGATGCCAAGGCGGACCCGGACCGGGTCAGGGCCGCCCGGCAGGCGATCGGGGCGGAAGCGGAGCTCATGGTGGACGCCAACGGGGGCTACGCCCGCAAGCAGGCTCTCGCCCTGGCGACCGAATTCGCGGCCCAGGGGGTGACCTGGTTCGAGGAGCCGGTGCCGCACCAGGACCGGGAGGGGCTGCGCCTGCTGCGCGACCTGGCGCCGGAGGGGATGGAGATCTCATCGGGCGAGTACGGCTTCAACCTCGGCTACTTCCTGGACCTTTTGCGCGGAGGCTGCGTCGACGTACTCCAGGCCGACGCCACCCGCTGCGGCGTCACCGGGTTCCTGGAGGCCGCTGCCCTGTGCGGCGCCTGGGGCCTTCCCATGTCGTCCCACTGTGCGCCGGCGCTGCACCTGCACCTGTGCTGCGCCGCGACTCCGATCCGCCACCTGGAATATTTCCACGACCACGTCCGCATCGAGCGCATGCTGTTCGACGGGGTCATCGAGCCCTGGCACGGCACACTGGCGCCCGACCTGGAGCGCCCCGGCCACGGGCTCACCCTCAGGGTGACGGAGGCGGAACGATTCCAGATCTGACCAAGGAGGAGCGATGAGCGAAGCAGATAAAAAGGGAAGCAAAACGCTGAACGCACAGGCACTCGAGGCCGAGCTGCGCAGCGCGGTGGACGGCGAGATCCGTTTTGACAGCACGAGCCGCGCCCTCTACGCGACCGACGCCTCCAACTACCGCCAGATACCGATCGGCGTGGTGCTCCCGAAGACCACCGACGCCGTCATCAAGACCCTCGAGATCTGCCACAGGCACGGCGCCCCGGTGGTCTCGCGCGGCGGCGGCACCGCCCTGTGCGGCCAGACCTGCAACGTCGCCGTGGTCATCGATCACTCCAAGTACCTGCGCGGCATCCTGGACATCGACCCGCAAAAGAGGACGGCGCGGGTGCAGCCGGGGGTGGTCCTGGACCAGCTGCGCGACGAAACCGAGAAGTTCCACCTGACCTATGGCCCCGACCCGGCCACCCACGACCACAACACCTTCGGCGGCATGATCGGCAACAACTCCTGCGGCATCCACTCGGTCATGGCCGGGCGCACCGCCGACAACGTGCTGGAGCTGGACGTGATCACCTATGACGGCGTGCGCATGACTGTCGGCCCGACCAGCGAAGAGGAGCTGGAGCGCATCATCGCCGCGGGCGGCAGGCGGGGCGAGATCTACGCCGGTCTGCGCGACATCCGCGACCGCTACGACCGGCTGATCCGGCGCCGCTATCCGAAGATCCCGCGCCGGGTTTCCGGGTTCAACCTTGACGACCTCCTCCCGGAGAACGGCTTCAACGTGGCGCGCGCCCTGGTGGGGACCGAGGGGACCTGCATCACCGTGCTCGAGGCGACCGTGCGCCTGGTGCACAGCCCGCCGGCGCGGACGCTCCTGGTGCTGGGCTACCCCGACGTCTACAGCGCCGGCGACGACATCGGCGCCCTGATGGAATTCGGGCCGGTGGGGCTCGAGGGGCTGGACGAGCTCCTCATCAAGTTCATGAAGAAGAAGAAACTGCACCCCGAGGACGTCGAGCTGCTTCCCGAGGGGAAGGGGTGGCTCTTGGCCGAGTTCGGCGGCGACACCAAGGAGGAAGCCGACCACAAGGCGCGCCAGGCCATGAAGAAGATCGGCAAACGGCACAACCCGCCCTCCATGAAGCTATTTACCGACAAGAAGGAGGAGAAGATGGTCTGGGATGTGCGGGAATCTGGCCTCGGCGCCACCGCCAACGTCCCGGGCGTGCCGCTGGGGTGGCCGGGATGGGAGGACGCCGCCGTCCCCCCGGAAAAGGTGGGCCCCTACCTGCGCGATTTCCACGCCCTCCTGAAGGAGCACGGACTGATCGCGTCGCTCTACGGCCACTTCGGCGACGGCTGCATCCACTGCCGCATCTCCTTCGACCTCTTCACCCACCAGGGGGTGCAGAACTACCTGAGCTTTCTGGACAAGGCCACCGACCTCGTGGTCCGCTACGGCGGCTCGTTCTCCGCCGAGCACGGCGACGGGCAGTCCAAGGCGATGTACCTGGAAAAGATGTACGGCCCCGAGCTTTTGGAGGCCTTCCGGCGCTTCAAGGAGCTGTGGGACCCGCAATGGAAGATGAATCCCGGCAAGGTCGTGGAGCCCTTCCGACCCGACCAGAACCTCAGGCTGGGGCCGGAGTACAACCCCTGGCAGCCCGAGACCCGTTTTCGTTTCCCCAACGATGACGGCAGCTTCCCGCGCGCCATCCTGCGTTGCGTCGGCGTGGGCAAGTGCCGCCGCACCCACGACGCCTTCATGTGCCCGAGCTTTCTGGCCACCCTGGAGGAGAAGCACACCACAAGAGGGCGGGCGCACCTCCTGTTCGAGATGTTCCGCGGCGACTTCGTGGCCGACGGCTGGCACAGCAAAGAAGTGCTGGAATCCCTGGAGTTCTGTCTTTCCTGCAAGGGGTGCAAGACCGACTGCCCGGTCAACGTCGACATGGCCACCTACAAGGCCGAGTTTCTGCACCACCACTACCGGCACCGGCTCCGTCCGCTCCCCGCTTACTCCATGGGATTGTTCGGGATCTGGGGTGCCTTGGGCGCCAAGGTCCCGGGACTGGCCAACTTCATGGGCCAGACCCCGGTGCTCTCCGGCATCACCAAGGCGTTGGGCGGCATCGCCCCCGAGCGGAGCATGCCCCGCTTCGCCCCGGAGACCTTCACCGCCTGGTACAAAAACGGCAAACACGGCGGTCGCAGCGAAGGGCGCCGCGTCGTGCTCTACCCCGACATTTTCAACGACTGTTTCTTCCCGGAGACTCTGAAGGCCGCCTTCGCGGTCCTGACCCACTACGGCTACCAGGTCGTCATCCCGGAAAAGTGCCCCCCCGCCGTGCGTCCCCCCATCGACTACGGCATGATCGAGTATGCCAGGAAGAAGATCCTCAAGGCCGTCGGGATTTTGAGTCCTTATGTGCGTGAGGGGATCCCGGTGTTGATCCTGGAGCCGAGCACCGCCGCCGTTTTCCGCGACGAGCTATCCGAGCTCTACCCCCAGCACGAGGACGGCAAGCGCGTCACCAGTCTCACCGTGACCATGTCCGAGTTCATGAAGAGGGAAGGACTCACGGTGCCCAAGCTTTCCGGGACTATCGTGTACCAGGCCCACTGTCACCAGAAGGCGCTGTTGAACCCGGAAGCCGGGCACGAGCTGTTCAAGCAGATGGGGCTCACCGTAATCGAGCCGCAGCAGGGCTGTTGCGGCATGGCCGGTTCCTTCGGTTTCGAGAAAGGGAAGTACGAGATATCCATGCGTATCGGCGAGATGGGGCTGCTCCCCGTGGTCAGGAAAGCCGCTCAGGGCGACTACATCGTTGCCGACGGTTTCAGTTGTCGCACCCAGATCTTGCAAGCCACCGACCGGAAGCCGCTGCATCTCGTCGAGCTGCTGTTGCTAGCCCTGAACCGTGGCAAGTAGCCGCAGCCGTCTCAGTTATAAGAGTTGCGGGCCTCCCGGCCCGCAACTCCCTCTGCCCTCTCCACTGTCTTCCCCCAGCCCCCCGCACACAGCACACAGCACACCGCCCTCCCAGTCTCTGAGTCTCCTGCCTTCCCATGACTCCCATTATTCCCATCACTCCCATAATTCCCATTACCCCTCACTCTCACACTTCCCATCCCCCCATTTATAGTGTAAACTTTTTACCGAACGATCGTTCGACCAACGGCACGATGCCTCACTCCCGGCAGTTGCAGCATGAAACGGTGAAGCACCGCCCGCAATGTCACAACAAAGAGAGGAGTCAGACATGTCATCGAAAGCAAACACGACGGTACGGATGTTCGGCCTGCTGCACACCTTCAGGAAAGACCATGGTCTTCCTTCCCAGGCCGAGGTAGCGGTTCCCGAGGAAGGCTGTTCCGCGGCAGCCATCGCCCGGGATCTCGGTCTTCCCATGGAGAAGATCGAGGCGGTTTTCGTCAACCACAAGGCTTATGCCCTGGACCACGAAGTGCATCCCGGCGACCAGGTAGCCTTCGTCCCCACCGGCGTCCCCGGTCCCGGCCGCATGATGCTCGGCATCCGCCACGCCCACAAGTAACTGTCCCAGCGCCAGCCGCCGCCCCGTTGGTTCGGGGCGGCCGGCGCCCCCACTCCCCGGTCAAACGCTTCGCTTTTCCTCTCCCGTCTCGTTTTTCTCAGATGTCCTCAGATTTCCTCCTTGTGACCGGTTTGCAGTTCGATTTTCGCTTTTCTCAGATTTTCCTCAGATTTTCTCCGTGGCCAATGGTCTTGTGTTTGTTAGACTTGAACCTCGTGTTTTCATTCCGGCTGTCAAGGATCTGCCGATGACCAAGGGGAGTGACATCGATGCCGTAGTAGTGGGTTCCGGCCCCAACGGCCTGGCCGCCGCCGTGACCCTGGCCAGGGCCGGCCTCTCGGTCACTGTCGTGGAAGGCGCCGCCACCTTCGGCGGCGGCACCCGCAGCGAAGAGCTCACCCTCCCCGGTTTCCTGCACGACGTCTGCGCCGCCATCCACCCGCTGGGTGTCGCATCCCCCTTCTTCAAAACACTACCACTCGCCGAATACGGCCTGGAATGGATCTACCCGGAGGTGCAGCTTGCCCACCCTCTCCCGGACGGGGAGGCCGCCCTGCTCTTCCGCGACCTCAATGCCACCTCTTCCCTCCTAGGCAAGGACGGCCCCTCCTACCGCCGCCTGTTCCAGCCGCTGGTCGAGCGCTGGGACGACCTCGCCCCGGACCTGCTGGCGCCATTGCACTTCCCCCGGCACCCCATCGCCACTGCGCTCTTCGGGATGAGGGCCTTGCTCCCGGCGCACCAACTGGCCCGGTTCTCATTCAGGGAAGCTCCCGCCCGCGCCCTCTTCTGCGGCATGTCGGCGCACGCCTTTCTCCCCCTGCAGCATCCGCTCACCTCGGCCTTCGGCCTCATCCTCGGCACGCTGGGTCACGTGGCCGGCTGGCCGGTGGCCAAGGGGGGCTCGCGCAACCTGGCCGCCGCCCTGGCCGGCTACCTCCGCGCGCTGGGAGGCGAGATCGTGACCGGGTGCCAGGTGAAGAGCCTTGCCGACCTCCCCGCCGCCCGCATCGTAATGCTGGACGTCACCGAGCGCCAGTTGGAGTCCATCGCCGGGCCGCGCCTGCCGACGGGATACCAGCGCCGGCTGCAGCGCTACCGCTACGGCCCGGGCGTCTTCAAGATCGACTGGGCCCTCGACGGCCCCATCCCCTGGACCGTGGCCGACTGCCGGCGCTCCGCCACCGTCCACGTCGGCGGCACAGCTGAAGACGTCACCGCCGGCGAGGCCGAGGTCTGGCGCGGGATCCACCCCGAGCGCCCCTTCGTGCTGGTGGCGCAGCCCACCCTGCTGGATCCTACACGGGCGCCGCAGGGAAAGCACACAGCCTGGGCCTACTGCCACGTCCCCCACGGCTCCACGGTAGACATGACCGCGCGGATCGAGGCGCAGATCGAGCGCTTCGCGCCGGGATTCCGCGACCTGGTCCTCGCGCGCCACACCCGCAACTGCCTGCAGTACGAAAAATACAATGCCAACATCATAGGAGGGGATATCAACGGCGGCGTACAGGACCTGCGTCAGTTCCTGGCCCGCCCCAAACTGCTGGCGCCGTACCGGACCCCGCTTCCCGGCGTCTACCTCTGCTCTTCGGGGACGCCCCCCGGCGGAGGCGTGCACGGCATGTGCGGCTACCACGCCGCGACCCTGGCACTCAACGACTTGAAGTAAGTCAAAAGCGGTCACCCAGAGTTCCCCCCTTTGCAAAGGGGGGACAGGGGGGATTTGATTTTCTCTGCGTGCTGCGCCGATACTCCGCGTACTTCGCGCAGCCGCTTCTGATTTTTCCACGGAGCCCTTATGAGTGACGACGGTTACTGGATCATCCGCCTCATGCTGCAGCGGGGACTGGGCGTCATCTACCTGATGGGTTTCCTGGTGGCCTGCAACCAGTTCCGCGCCCTGTGCGGCGACCGCGGCCTGGAACCCGCCCTCCCCTTCATGCGCCTGGTCCCCTTCCGCGATGCCCCGAGCCTCTTCTACTTCGTGCGCGGCGACCGCGCCTACTTCCTGGTCGCCCTGGCCGGCGTCTTCCTGTCGCTTGCCGCGGTCACCGGCCTCTCCGATGCCGGCGGCACCCTCCTTTCCATGACGGTCTGGCTCCTGCTCTGGGTCTTTTATCTCTCCTTCGTCAACGTCGGGCAGACCTTCTACGCCTTCGGCTGGGAGTCGCTGCTCCTGGAGGCGGGCTTTCTGGCCGTCTTCCTCGGCCCATCCGGCGTGGAGCCGCCGTGGGCGGTGATCTGGCTCTACCGCTGGCTCGCCTTCCGCATCATGTTCGGTGCGGGGATGATCAAACTCCGCGGCGACAGCTGCTGGCACGACCTCACCTGCCTCGACTACCACTTCGAGACCCAGCCCATGCCCAACCCGCTCAGCCGTCTCTTCCACCGCCTCCCCGCGCCGGTGCACAAGGCGGGCGTGCTCTTCAACCACCTGGCCGAACTCGTGCTCCCCTCCCTCTTCTTTCTCCCCCAGCCGGTGGCCGGCGCCGCCGCGGCAGGCTCGCTGCTCTTCCTGCTCTCCATCATCGTGAGCGGCAACTTCGCCTGGCTCAACTGGCTCACTGCGGTCATCTGTTTCAGTCCCCTGGACGGATCCTTCATCGCCCACCTCCTCGGCCTGCGCCCCGCTCCGCTTATCCCCCAGCCGCCGCTGTTCCAGGCGCTCACCTGGGGCCTGGTGCTCCTCGTCGCCGCCAAAAGCGTCGAGCCGGCCCGCAACCTCTTCTCCAGGCGGCAAATCATGAACACCTCGTTCGACCCGTTTCATCTGGTCAACACCTACGGTGCCTTCGGCAGCATCACCAGGGAGCGCTACGAGATCGTGCTGGAGGGGACCCAGGCGGAGCACGCCTGGGAAGAGGCGGCCTGGCGCCCCTACGAGTTCCGCGGCAAACCGGGGGATCCCTCGCGCATGCCCCCCTTTATCGCCCCCTATCACCTGCGCCTGGACTGGCTGATGTGGTTCGAGGCGATGCCGTCCCAGGGTGGTCACTCGCGCTGGTTCGTACACCTCGTGATCAAGCTGCTCCAGGGAGACGCGCAGACCCTGCGGCTGCTGCGCCACAATCCCTTTCCCGATGCCCCGCCGCGTTTCATTCGCGCCCTCTACTACCGCTACAACTTCGGCGACGAGCAGTGGTGGCGCCGCGAGTTGGTCGGCGAGTACCTGGTTCCGGTTTCCCTGGAGCAACCGGTGATAAAGCAGGTGCTGGCAAAGTACCAACGAAGCGTCGCTGGCTGACTGCAGGTGCGCCGCAACCCTACGGGGACGGGCTCCGCAGGTGCCTCTCCCCCTCATAATCATTCGCCCAGCCCAAGGTGCCGCACCACCAATCCCGCCTCTCTTATTAGCGACGACCTACCCGCCGTTTAACACCTTAGCCGTTGCTTCAATATCATTGGGAAAATATAATCACAGTATCGGTGCACGACTGACAGCAGCAAAGGAGGTCACACATGAGGACCAAGCTTCTCGCCGCCGCGCTTCTGGTGCTGTTGCTTCTGCCGGTAACGTCGCACGCCCATCTCTACGATTACGAGTACGTCGGCCTCCCCTTCGACTGGTTCGGCGGGCCCACCTACACTCCCGCCGACCACGTCACCATCTCCCTGCTCACCGACCATCCACTGAGCTTCGGCGAGCGCGGTTTTGCGGACAACCAGAGCTCCGAGATGATCTCCTTCATCATGTCGGACGGCTACCAGACCATGAATGTCGCCAGCACCGGTTTTTGCGAACTGCAGATCTTCGACGGCCTCAAGGCCGACGGCACCCCCTACGGCTGGTGGATCTGGCTCTCCGACACCCCCGACGGCACCGGCAACACCGTCTATTCAGAGAACTCCCCCGACGGCTCCTATGACATCGGCATGAACGGCGCCGACTTCGGCCGCAATTTCAACGACGGGACCTGGACCGTCTCCGTGAAGTGCGACCCGAGCCCGGTTCCCGAGCCGTCGACGGCGCTGCTGCTAGCCACGGGTTTTGCCGGCATGTGCTGCGCGACCTGGTGGCGCAGGAAAAACGTGCAAAGGTAACCGCTCCATAACTCGATAGCGACCTGAGCCGTGCCGACCAGTTTCCGCAAAGGAAGCTGGTTTTTTTGTGTTTTCTGGTACACTCGCGTGGTGGCGCCGCCACGGCGACCAGTCTGCGCATTCAATGGGAGGGATGAAAATGAGACGATCGATCCTGGGAAGTATGGCAACGTCGGCACTCGCCGCCATCGGCAGTATCGGCTCCCGACTGCCGCGGGTGGGGGAGAAAGCGCCGGAGTTCGAGGCGGAGTCAAGCCTCGGCAGCGTGAGTCTCGCCGACTACGCCGGGCAAAAGCATGTGCTGCTCGCCTTTTACTACGCGGATTTCACGCCGGTCTGAACCAGCGAGATGCAGGCTTTTCAGAAAGAGCTGCCACTTTTTGAGAAGCAGGACGCCCAGGTCCTGGGCGTGAGCAGCGACACCGTAGCGACACACGTGGACTTTGCCCGGGAGCACGGCCTTGCCTTCCCGCTCATCGCCGATGAAAGCGGGAAGTTGCAGAAGCTTTACGGCGCCGGTCGCGCCACCTTCGTCATCGACAAGTCGGGCGTCATCCGTCACATCCAGCGCGGCTTCCCCGATACCGCCAAACTCCTGGCACAGCTCGCCAAGCTGCAGCACGAAGAGGATGTCACGCAATTGTAGAACTGCACTCAACAGCCTGTAACCTTCCTCTGTTACCTTCGCCGCAAACAACATGAACAGAGGAGAATCGATCCATGTGGAGAGAAAACAGTGTCGATCTGAGGTTGAACCGCTTTTACGAGATGTCGGCGCGCGCCGTGCTGTGTCTGCTGATCATCGCCATCCTGCTTGCCATCGTCGCCGGTGTCGGCTGCACGATTTACGACCTGCGTCTGGTTTTCCAGCAGGATTTTCATGGCGCCTCCAAGCAGATCATGGTGGACCTGCTCACTGTTCTGGCCATTATCGAGGTGCTGCGCACTGCTCTGGCCTATTCCACCGAAGGGCGGGTGAAGGTGACCTACATCATCGATACCGTCATCGTCACGGTGCTGACAGAAGTGATGGCGTTCTGGTACAAGGACATCGACTGGCGGGAAGTCGCCATGACCATCGCGCTGGTGCTTTCTTTGGCATTGATCCGGATCGTGGCGGTGAGGTTTTCACCGGCCGGAGCACGGAGGGAACTGTAACCGATGGGAGAGAACCTGGGGGAAAAGCGGCAACTACTTCAAGGTGCTGGTGCAGGACGGTGGGCAGCACTTGCTCCGACACGATCTCAATAAAGATTGCTGGGAGCTGGTGCCGCCCCGCCAACCAGAAACAAAAGCATGATTATTAACGCAAAGCCGCAAAGGCGCAAAGATCAGCAGATCCAAACCTCTTGTGTTTTTGGTTTACTTTGCGCCTTTGCGGCTTTGCGTTAAATAAGGTTTTACGCCTTCGTTTCCTGACCGCGAAGGCTGATGAGCTTCAAGGTCAACTCCCTGAGCCGCCGGCGCGCCTCGTCGTCATAGGCCTGCTCCGCCGCCCGCTTCGGGCTTCCCTGGTCGAAGTAAAGTCCCGTCTTCCCCTGCAGTTCGTCGTCCACCGCCAGCCGTTCCAGGTAGCGCGCCCCTTCCTCCACCGTGGTCCGCGCCGCTCCGAACCACTCCCGCACCATCTTGGTATCCATCAGCGACGCCGGATGCATGGCGTTGACGGTGATGCCGGTCCCCGCCACTTCGTGCGCCAGGTCGAAGCTGAACATGATCAGGGCCAGCTTGCTCTGGGCGTAGGCACGCATGCCGTCGTATCCCTTTTCCAGCATCACGTTGTCGAACTCCAGTTCCTGCTGGGCCACCGAGGCCACGTTCACGATGCGCGCGGCGCCCACCTCTTCGGCGCGCAGGCGCACCAGCGGCAGCAGCCGGTAGCTGAGCAGAAACGGCGCCAGGTAGTTGACCGCGAAGCGCAACTCCAAGCCGTCCCGGCTCACTTCCCGCAACTTGGGATCGGGCCCCGCGCCGACGCCGGCGTTGTTGATCAAAACGTCCAGCCCGCGCCAGTCGGCGGCGACGGCGTCGGCCAGCGCCTCCACCTCCGCCAGCGAGGAGAGATCCGCATTGTAATAGTGCAGCCGGTCGCTGCCGGTGGTCTCCTTGATGGCATCGGTCACCCGCCGCCCTTTTTCCGGATCCCTGCCGTGCAATAACAGCGTCGCCCCTAAGGCGGCGAAATCGGTGGCGACCTTTTCACCCAGGCCGTCGGTCGCACCGGTGATCAAGATGACGTACCCTTCCAGGTCTTTCATGGCGGACCTCCTCGTTGAGGCCTACAACCGCTCTCCTGTTCTCAATTCATGCTATTGGCGCCGGCGGCCCAGACCGCCAGCCATTGCTGCTGCGGGGTCATGCTGTTGCCGTGCTGGACCATGACCCCGTCCTCCCGCTGGTAGCTGCAGAACCATCCCGGCTTATCGGCGCCGGGAAAGGTCGGGAACTCCCCGGGATGTTCTTTGGCATCGTAGGGCGCCGAATAGGTGCCGTCGTCCTTGGGAGGCCGGCAGCGCTCGTCCCCTGTGTACCAGTACGTTTCGGCACCGGCGAGTTGCGCTCCCATGAGCGCGGTGATGGCGATTATGCGCAACATGCTTTTCATGACTGACAACCTTTCCTGCGCTTGCGGCCCCCGCGGTCACGCCGCCGATGGCGCATCCGGGTGCCGCAAGCGGCAGCACGCGTTATGATTTGATCTCTTTTATTTCCTTGGGCACTTGTGCAAAGGCGGCCTTGGCCCCTTCCCTGATCTCTTCGGGGGTCAGGTCCCTGGTATGGGTCGCCAGCATCCAGTTGTAGCCGAAGGGATCCTGTAATGAACCGGCCCGGTCTCCCCAGAACATGTCCTGGACCTCCATCTTCTCGATGGCTCCCGCTTCCAGCGCGCGTCTGAAGGCCGCGTCGACGTTCTCCACGTAAAGGTAGAAGCTGATCGGCGACGCCCCCAGGGTTTCCGCGCTCTTGCAGTTTTCACCCGGGAATTCGTCCCCCATCATGATGATGGAATCACCCACCATGAGCTCGGCGTGCATGATTCCCTTCCCGTCCGGTCCCGGCATCGCGTATCTCTCTACGGCGCCGAACGCGTTTCTGTAAAAATCGATTGCCTTGCGGCAGTCCTTGAACATGAACATGGCTGTGACACTGTGAAATCCTTCCGGAATGGATTTGACCATGACAAACCTCCTATCAGACGGGCATTTACCACGCCCCGACCTACTCAGGATAGGATTTGGCCCAAGCGATGTCAATACCCGTCCCCGGCAGGTTCTGCCGCAGTGCCAATGTCAGTCGTTGCCGCGCCCGTCTCAGTTTTCCCCCCGCGTCCGTCCCCCCAACCAACCTCCCCCCGAACCTCCCCATCATTCATTCCCATCATTCCCATCATTCCCATCATTCCCATCATTCCCATCATTCCCATCATTCCCATCATTCCCAATACTCCCATTACTCCCATTCCACCCCGCTCCCCACCGTCATGCCCGCAACTTTTCTGCTCAACCAGTTTAAAGCTTTCAGATGCACCTGCCGAAAAGGGATGCACTGTTACCCCGCTCAGCTGACGCATCTTCACCCAATGAAGGAATGCGACATGACTCGTATCCGATTGGCTGTAACAGTTGTTTTCCTGCTCGTGACAGTCCTGTCGGTGCCCTTTTGCGACTGCGGCCTCGCGCAGACGAGGGTCCAGCTCAGCCTCGAGGAGCAGCAGTGGCTCCGGCGCCATCCCGTCATCAGGCTCGCCCCCGACCCCGATTTCCGCCCCATCGAGTTCTTCGACGACCAGGGCCGGTACCAGGGCGCCTCCGCCGACATGATCCGGCTCCTGGAAGAAAAGCTCGGCATCACGATCACCGTGGTCCACCTGAAAAACTGGGACGAGGTGCTGGATAAATTCAAGGCGCACGAGGTCGACCTCATCGGGGCCATGGTGAGGACCCCCAACCGCGAAAAGTTCGCCCTCTTCACCGACACCCTGGTTTCCGTCCCGGGCGGGATCTTCGCCCGCAGCGGCTCTCGCACCGACCTCACCCTGGCCGACCTCAAGGGGAAAAGGGTCGCGGTGGTCTCCAACTATGCCTCCCACGACATCCTCAAGACCAGGTTCCCCGAGATAAAGCTGGAAGTGGTTCCCGACGTCGCCACGGCCCTGGCCAAGACCTCGCTGGGCATGGTCGATTTCTACGTGGAGAACATGGCCAACGCCACCTTCTACGCGCAGCAGGCCGGCATCACCAACCTGCAGCTGGCCGGCAAAACCGATTTCGACTACCGCTGGGGGATGGGAATACGCAAGGACTGGCCCGAACTGCAGGGGATCCTCAACAAGGGGCTCGCCGCCATCGGCAAGGAGGAGCGCACCCTCGCCCTGCAGAAGTGGCTCTACGTCGACGACCTGCACTGGCGCCCCACCAGGACGTTGGTCATCGGCATCGTCGCCGCGCTGCTTGCCCTGCTCCTGGCGGGAGCCGCCTACGCCAACTACGCGCTCAAGAAGGTGGTGCGCAGCCGGACGGCGTCGCTGCAGGAAGAACTGGGTGAACGTGCCAGGGCGGAACAGGCCCTGAAGGCGCTGTCGATCGAGCTCGAGGACCGGGTCCGGTCACGCACGGCGGACCTGGAGCGGGAGATCGCGGAGCGGACCCGCTCGGAGCAGGAAGTCGCCGCCAGCGAGCAGCGCTTCCGCCAGCTGTTCCAAAACGTCGCCGACCCGGTCTACATCGCCGACGCCACCGGCAGGATCCTCGCCGCCAACGATCAGGCCTGCAGCGAGCTGGGCTTCACCAGGGAGGAACTCACCGCCAAGAGCATCGGCGATCTCGACGCCATCAGCGATGACGAGGGCAAGGTCGTCCGGCAGATCGAGAGCGTCCCCACCGCTTCCTCGGTCACCTTCGAAACCATGCACCGTCGCCAGGACGGCACCACCTTTCCGGCGGAAGTTAAGGTGAGGCGCATCGATTTCGAGGGACGTCCCGCCGTCATCGGTGTCGCCAGGAACATCTCCGAGCGCAAGAAGGCCGAGGAGGAGCGCATCCGGCTCGAACAGCAGCTGCTGCACGCCCAGAAGCTGGAAAGCCTGGGCGTCCTGGCCGGCGGCATCGCCCACGACTTCAACAACATCCTCACCTCCATCATCGGCAACGCCGAGCTGGCACAGCTGCGGCTCACCCCGGAGTCCCCCGTGCTGGATAACCTGCAGCGCATCGAGGCCTCCGCCGTGCGCGCCGCGGACCTGGCCCGGCAGATGCTGGCCTATTCGGGGAAAGGGAAGTTCATCATCGAGTCCATCGACCTGAACCGCCTGCTCAAGGAGATGGGACACATGCTGCAGGTCGCCATCTCCAAGAAGGCGGTGCTGCGCTACAACATGTCCGAAGAGCTGCCGGCTGTAGAGGTGGACGCCACCCAGATCCGGCAGATCGTGATGAACCTGGTCATCAACGCCTCCGAGGCCATCGGCGACCACGACGGCGTCATAGCCATCTCGACCGGCTGCCTGGAATGCAGGGAGGAGTACCTGAAGGATCCCTGGCTGATAGACCCGATTGCCGAAGGCTCCTACGTCGCCCTCGAAGTCAGCGATAGCGGCTGCGGCATGAACAAGGAGACCCTGGCCAGGATCTTCGATCCCTTCTTCACCACCAAGTTCACCGGCCGCGGGCTCGGCATGGCGGCGGTGCTCGGCATCATCCGCAGCCACAAGGGGGCCATCAAGGTGTACAGCGAACCCGGCCGCGGAACCAGCTTCAAGGTGCTGCTGCCGGTAACCTCAGGTGCGGCAGGTGCTGCTGCGGACGGCGTCCCGGAGCTGAAGGCCGATCTCTGGCGGGGCAGCGGGGTGGTACTCCTGGTGGATGACGAGGAGACCATTCGGAGCACCGGCAGCGAACTGTTGCGCGAGCTCGGCTTCGAAGTGGTCACCGCAGCGGACGGCTGCGAGGCGGTCGAAATCTACCGCAGTCACCCGGACATCGTCCTGGTGCTTTTGGACCTCACCATGCCCCACATGGACGGCGAGCAGTGTTTCCGTGAACTGCGCCGGCTCGACCCGGCGGTCCGGGTCATCATGTCCAGCGGCTTCAGCGAACACGAGGTCTCACAGAAATTCGTGGGCAAGGGGCTGGCGGGGCTGATCCAGAAACCGTACAAGCTCTCCTCGCTGCGCGATACCATCCGGGCCGGCGGCCTGGGCAGCGCCCCGGTGACGGCCGACGCTGCCTCAGCTCCCTCCTCCGCGCCCCGCTCCCCGGATTGAATTCGAATAAAACTCCTGTAAAGTTAAACATCCCGGCCGCCAAGGCCGGAAGAGCCACATGTGAGGGAACCGGAAAACACCGATGCCGACCAAGAGCGTCCAGCCCATTGAACCTGCCGCCTCGCCGCTGCGCGGCGTTTCCTCCTGGGGAAGAGCCGTCAACCTGCTCCCCTACCTGGTGCTGACCCTGTCGCTGTTCATGACCCTGTTCTTCTGGCGCCAGTATGACCGCAGCCTGACTTCCCGCTTCCAGACCGCCTTCCACGACAAGAGCCTCGAGATCGTGGACCGCTTCATCAACCGGATGATCGACGACGAGCAGGTTCTGCGCGGCGCGGCAGGGCTGTTCGACGCCAGCGACAGCGTCACCCGCGACGAATGGCACCGCTTCTCGATGGCGCTGGCCCTGGACCGGAACTACCCCGGCCTGCAGGGGCTCGGTTTTTCCGAGGTGGTGCATCCGCAGGACAAAGAACGACATGTCCGGCGCATGCACAGCGAAGGCTTCCTCACCTACCGCATCTGGCCCGAAGGCGAGCGCCCCATCTACTCCGCCATCGTCTACCTGGAACCCTTCGACTGGCGCAATCAGCGCGCCTTCGGCTACGACATGTTCTCCGAGACCAATCGCCGCAACGCCATGGCCAAGGCGCGCGACACCGGGGATGCCGCCCTCACCAATCCCGTCTTCCTGGTGCAGGAAACCGAAACGGACCGCCAGAAAGGGGTGCTGATGTACCTGCCGGTGTATGACCGGACCCGGCCCACCGCGACCGAGGAGCAGCGCAGGGAGGCGCTCAAGGGTTGGGCCTACAGCCCGATCCGCATCAGGGACTTCATGTCGGCCTCCTTCCCAAAGCCGCCTCAAAGCATCGCCTTCCGTATCTACACGGAAAACAAGGTCAGCGATGCCACCCTGCTTTTCGACAGCACGGCCGACTGGAAGATCCGCCTCCCCCGGAACTACTATCCCGAATTCCAGAGCAGCCGTACCGTGACCAGGTTTGGCCGCGAGTGGCTGTTTTCCTTCCAGTCGCTGCCGAGCTTCGCGCAGGAGCAGGGCAAAAGCCAGTCGCGCAGCTATCTCCTGGGCGGGCTCGTGGTCAGCGCCCTGCTCACCGTGATCGCTTTCATGCTGCGCCATGCCCACACCAGCGCCATCAGGGCGGCGTTGGCCCTCAGGGAAAGCCAGGAGCGCTACCGCAAGATCTCCGAGGACAGCCCCGCGTACATCTGCACCTATCTGCCTGACGGCACGCTCACCTACGTCAACCCGGCCCTCTCCGAGGATGCACACATGCCACAGGGCGAGATGGCAGGAAAGAACTTCCTCGACTTCCTGCTCCCCGAGTTCCGCTCGCCGGCACAGGACTCGCTGCACAGCCTCACCCCGGACCACCCCTCCGAGACCGGTGAGCTCGCCTTCTTCGGCCCCGGCAAAAGCGTCGTCTGGCATCAATGGACCAACAGGGGGATCTTCGATCAACAGGGGCGGCTGGTCGAGGTACAGGCGGTGGGCCAGGACATCACCGAACGCAAGAAGGCCGAAGAGGAGCGGGTCCGCTACGAACAGCAGCTGCTGCATGCCCAGAAGATGGAGAGCCTGGGGGTCCTCGCCGGCGGGATCGCACATGACTTCAACAACATCCTCATGGCCATAATCGGCAACGTCGACCTCTCGCTGATGAAGCTCCCCGACGATTCCCCCGTCACGCCCAACCTCAAGAACATAGAGACAGCCGCCAACCGGGCCGCCTACCTCGCCAAGCAGATGCTGGCCTATTCGGGCAAGGGAAGGTTCATGGTAGAGAAGGCCGACCTGAACCGGCTCATCGAAGAACTGCGCCACGTGCTGGAAACCTCCGCCGGCAACGCCGAACTGAAGCTCGACCTGGCCCGCCCGCTTCCCGCGGTGGAGGCCGACCCGAACCAGATGCGGCAGATACTGATGAACCTGGTGCAAAATGCCGGCGAAAGCATAGGGGAAGGAAAAGGGGAAATCACCCTCCGTACCGGGTCCGTCACGCTGGACCGGGACAGTGTCATGGATCTCATCCTGGGCGAGAACATGACGGAAGGGCGCTATGTCTTCATGGAAGTGGTGGACACCGGCAGCGGCATGGACGAAGAGGTGCAGAAAAAGGTATTCGATCCCTTCTTCACCACCAAGTTCACCGGTCGCGGTCTCGGCCTGGCCGCGGTGCACGGCATCGTCCGGGGGCACCGGGGGGGGATCCGGATCTACAGCGAGCCGGGGCGCGGCACCACCTTCAAGGTATTGCTGCCGGCAACCGAAGCCGCCACGGAACCGGTCCCGGCGGAACCGGTGCAGGACGACTGGCGGGGAGAAGGAAAGATACTGCTGGTGGACGACGAAGAGACGGTGCGCAGCATCGGCACCCGGATGCTCAGGGAATTGGGGTTCACGCCGGTGGCGGCTTCGAACGGCGAGGAGGCCCTGTCCCTCTACCGGGAGCATCCCGACGTCAGGGCGGTCATACTCGATCTCACCATGCCCGGGATGGATGGGGAGGAGTGCTTCCGGCAGTTGCAGGCCCTCGACCCGAAGGTGCAGGTGATCATGTCCAGCGGCTTCAGTGAGCAGGACGTGGTGCAGAAATTCGACGGCCGCGTCCTCGGCGGCTTCATTCAAAAACCTTACACGCTGAAAGCACTAAAGGAAGTGATGCGCAAGGCCTTTCCCCCTCAGGCCCTGTGATGTTTGACCCTGCTCGCCTCGTTCTTGTGGTAGATGTCGAAGAAGATCACGCTGTTGTCCCCCACCTCCCGGCAGAAGCCGCACTTGTTCTCCAGCTTCTTCCCCTCTTTACGGCACTGTTCGCACCAATGGTAGATGAGGCGGTAGTCGCGTCGCCCGACGTACTTCTTCAGTTTTCCCTGGAACTCGCCATGCATCCACCCGTCGGCGTCGGCCGGGTTGTCCAGCAGGCGGTCGATAACGTGCATAATGCGGCTGTGACCGGGCGGGTCGTGTTTTTGGATCTTCTCCATCTTGGCGGCGAAGCCGGGAGTCGGGAAAAAAGAAAACGGAGCCATAATCTCCTCACCACTGCACATGCCCAAGCGTCCCCCCCTTGTGAAAGGGGGGACAGGGGGGATTTTGCCGCGCGCTCACCCTACGAAACCGTCACCAGCAGCGGATGATCGAACCCTGCCTCCGCGATGACCCGCTCCGCCTCTCCGCGTCCCTGCAAAGCGGCGCCGGCCAAATCATGAGCCCGGCACAGGTGCACCAGCACCCCGAGATTGCCGTAAAGTGAGAACCCCAGGAGGGCGCGCATCTGTTGCCCCCCCGCCTGCTCCAACTCCTTGCCGCTCTCCTGGAGTACCGCCACGTAGTGGCTCGGGAAAGAAACCACCTTGCGATCCAGTCCCGCAATAAAAGCCTCACGCTCCTGCGGAGCGACCTTGGTGAAATCGGCGCCGCACCAGGCACTGTCACGGGTCGAGATGAGCGAGCGGCAGGTGAGCGGGCGAACCGGATAGACACTGCAGGCCCCGTCCTCGTTCAACAGCGGACAGAACCCCATGGTATCCCGGTGCCGGCGCAAATACTGCGCCAGGTCCTCTACCCCCCGTACCAGTTCCCGCAACTTCATGGCGTACTGTCCGACCGCCCTTTCCTTTTCTTCGGTCAACTGCCCCGCCACGGCCAGGGCCTCCGCGAAGCCGGTGTGTACCGCGAGGCTGCAGCAGTTGCGGCATCCCTTGCCGCAGAATACGGAGCCTCCGCCGGAGCGGTAGTCGTCCACCCACGAGCGGACGAACATTTCCAGGAACATCTGCTGCTGCTTCGCCTGGTCAAGAAGTTGAGTCAACGTTTCGCTTGTGACAGTCATAGCATTCCTTCGTGCCGTCATACCGGCCCTGCTTCAGCTTGTGCCGCGGGGATTCCCGCGAGATTTTGCTCATAGCATAATAGTGGCAGATTGGGCAAGCAGGACCTGCTGGTCCAAGCGGATCTGCACCGTCCGCCGCCAACCGCTTGCGCAACCGCGCCAGCCTGCTACCATTAGCCGATACTCATATCACCTGTCACATCGCTATAGGGAGGCCGCTATGAAAAACCTGGCCCTGTCGTTATTACTGCTGCTGATCTGGTGCGGCCCGGCGCGTGTCGAACCCTGCGATTGCCAGCCTATCGAGTACGACGAGTTGCTGACCATGCCGGTGGGTGAGATCAAGGCCAAGATGGAGCAGTATGAAAGGCTTCGTGACGGCTATCTCCGCGGCGGCTCGAGCAACTGTTATTACACCTGCGTCACCGTCTATCAGCACCTGTACGATGCCAAGGTCGAAAAGGAGAGGGACCAGGTCAAGGCCAGGGCCGCAAGGCGCGCCGTCCCGCCGGAGAGCGCACCGCAGCCCGAGAACCCGTTCGCCCCACAACCATCGGGACGCCCCCCCCGCCTGATCACCGGTCCAGGATCTCCCTGACCTTGCGCAGCAGTTCCATCGGCTGCACCGGTTTCATGATCAGCTCGATCCCCTCTTCGGACACCCCCCTGTTCTGTATGAAGTCCGCGGTATATCCGCTCGAATAGAGCACCTTCACCCCGGGCTGCAGCAGCGAGATCTCCTCGAACGCCTCCTTGCCGTTCTTTTTGGGCATGATCATGTCCATCAGGATCAGCGCGACCCTTTCCCTGTTGGCGGCAAACTGCGCGACGACATCCTGCCCGTCCACCGCCTGGATCACCTGGTAACCGTACTGGCTCAGGATGGAGACCACGAGCCGGCGCACTTCTTCATCATCCTCGGCCAAAAGGATGGTTTCGTTCCCGCCCACCGGCGCCTGCACCTGCACGTCCTGGGCCTCCGGCTCCCCCGGTTCGGGCTGCTGCAGCGGCAGGTAGATCCTGAAGGTGGTTCCGTGCCCCGGCTCGCTGTAGACGTTGATGATGCCGCTATGCTGCTTGACGATGCCGTAGACGATCGCCATGCCCAGGCCGGTCCCCTTGCCGACCTCCTTGGTGGTATAGAAAGGCTCGAAGATCCTCTTGCGGGTATCCTCGTCCATGCCGCTGCCGCTGTCCGACACGGTCACCACGGCGTACCGTCCCGGTTCGGCCCGCCCGGACTCGTGGTCAACGGGTGACTCCACCGCCTGCAGTCCGGTCTCGATGGTCAGCATCCCCCCCTTGGGCATGGAGTCGCGTGCGTTGGTGGCCAGGTTGATCAGCACCTGCTCGAGCTGTCCCACGTCGGCGTGCACTACGAGCTGACCGCCGTAGGTCACCGTCTTCAGGTGGATGTCCTCCCCGATCACCCTCAGGATGAATTTCTTGAAGTTCTCGATGACCTCGTTCAGGTCCACGGGTTCCAGGTTGATGACCTGCTTGCGGCTGAACGCCAGCAGCCCCTTGGTCAGTTGCGCCGCCCGCTCCGACGAGGTGAGGATGTGATCCACCCATTCCTGTTCTTTGCTGCCGAGGCTGTCTTTCATCTTGAGCAGGTTTCCGTAGCCGGTGATCACCTGCAGGATGTTGTTGAAGTCGTGGGCAACCCCGCCGGCCAGCTGTCCCACCGCTTCCATCTTCTGCGACTGCCTGAGTTGCTCTTCCAGGTGGATGCGCTCGGCAAGGATGCGGGACAACTTGATGGAACTGAAACTGAGCGTGGAAACGACCTTGGTGAGTTCGGCGTAGAACTTCATCCCGGCGTCGGCCGCTTCCCTGCTGAACCGCGGTACACGCTCCAGCGCGGCCAGGTACTCCTTCTCGTCGAACCCGTAGCGCCTCGCCTGCTCGCGGAAGAACTCCGGATCGGGCGGATCGTCCTCGTAGAAGAACTGCCCGATGAAGACGTTGCCGACATGTTTCCCCCCCACCTCGATCGGGGTCACCATGTCCCACATGTTGTTCTTGCAGCGGTAGAGCTTGTGGGTCCCCACGGCCACTCCCCTGGTCAGCACGGTGTCGCTTTCCATGCAGTTCTTGCAGGCCTCGGGATGGACCCTGTGGAACTTGGTGCAGATGTCCTGCCACCCTACCGCGACCAGTACCTTGCCCGAGACGTCGAGGACCGCCCCCAGCATCCCGGTGATGCGGTAGAAGTCCTCCATCATGGTCTGCAGCATCTCGGTGTCTATGATGTCCGACAGTTCCAGGGCGCCGATATCCCCTTCCGGTTCCAGGATCGCTTTCAGCTTGTTCCTGACCGTCTCCTCGCTCTCTTTGAGCGCGACCTCGGCCCTGCGCCGTTCCTCGACCTCCTCTTCCAGCACCGCGGTCTGCTCTTCGAGCAGGGACGTCTGCTCCTGCAGCGCCTCCTGGGTGAGCTCCCGCTCCTCGAGTTGTTCCTCCAGCTCGACGCTTTTCTTCTTCAGTTCGTCCTCGAGCTGCTTTAATTCGGTAATGTCGGTGGAGATGCCACACAAGCCGTAGATGACGCCATGTTCGTCCCGGAGCGGGAGCTTTACCGTCCAGTAGCTGCGCGGCTGCTCGTTCTCCGCCGCCAGGTTGGTCTCCTCCCTTTTGACCGTGAGCCCATCCTCCAGCACGGGTCGGTCGCTCACCATGATCTCCTGCACCGACTGCGGCGAAAAGAAGGCGGCGTCGGTCTCGCCCACGATCTCCTCTTCAGTATGGCCGAACAGCTCGCAGACCTTGCGGTTGGCATAGGTGTAGCGATACTCGGTGTCTTTTATGAAGATGAAGGCGCCGACGTTGTCGAGGATGGTATCCAGGCGCAGCTTGCTTTCGCGCAAGGCAGCCTCGGAGGCCATGCGTTCGCGGCTGCGCCTGTAGAAGAAATAGACGGCG
Source organism: Geomonas anaerohicana (assembly GCF_016458305.1). GTDB lineage: Bacteria > Desulfobacterota > Desulfuromonadia > Geobacterales > Geobacteraceae > Geomonas > Geomonas anaerohicana. Next base: position 55,608 of record NZ_JAEMHL010000016.1, read on the forward strand.
AGGCAGGCGACCAGCAGCGCGAAGGGGAGCAGGTACTTCAGCATGTCCCGGAAGGTCGGCTCCTTGGTCTGGTAGACCCCGAACCACTTCTGGTACAGCTCGTCGTAATCGCCGTCAGCCTTGGTCACTGCCAGCCCTTCGTTCAGCGCGGCGAGCAGGTCCGACTCCCCCTTGTGCACCCCGAAGGTGAACTTCTGCGCGTAGCCCGCCTTGGCATCGAGGGCGTGTACATTGTCGATGTGCAGCTCCCTCAGCGTCTGGATCCCGGCCAGCTTGCTGACCAGCATGGCGTCGTACTTCCCCGAAGCAAGAAGCTGCAGTCCTTCCCTGGCGTCTTTGACCAGCACCAGCTGCTTTTGCCACCCCCTGGACACGGCGTACTCGTGGGCCAGGTCCGCCTTGAACACGATGATGGACTTTCCCGCCAGGTCCGCCTCCGAATTGATGCGGGAATCCCCCTTGCGCACGAAGATGGCCCCGTTGACGGTGACATGGGGGACGCTGAAATCGGTGTAGCGGTGGCGCTCCTCGGAGGTGGCGATGTTGACCAGGACGTCGACCTTGCCGTCCTTGAACTCCTGGAGCAGTTCGCCCCACGGCCTGACCCTGATGGTATATTTGAGACCCGCCTCCCGGGCCACCTCTTTCCAGAGGTCCACCGCGAAGCCGCCGGCCGTATCGTCGGTACTGCCGGTGGAGAAGGGAGGGAAGTTCTCCTCGCTGCCAACCACGAGTGTTTTCTGGGAGAAATCGGCGGCCGGAGCCGTTGCAACGCAGGCGAGAAGACATACGGTGAGGATGAGACGTCTGAGCATACCGGGTCCTTTGGTCAAAGTGACACTCATGGCAAATACGTTACTGTCTCAAAGACTGACATAAGCTGCGGGATCAATTAAAGAAGGCCAAAGATAAGATAACAAAAAAAGCGAACTCGTAAAGAGAATTCGCTTTTTCTGACAGGATAGAATCGATCAATTATTCACAGGGATGAAGGGGATACAGGGGATAAAGGCCAAGACCAAACATTCTGTGATACTTCAAAAGCAATAGCGTGAAGAACGCTGAGTATACACTGAGATACGCCAAGGAGGCTTTGGAGTAACGACAAAACTCCTTTTTCGCGATCTTCGCGCGTACTTGGCGTACATTGCGTAACCGCTTTTCAATCGGTTTTATCCAAATGCTTTATCCCCTTTATCCCTTTTATCCCTGTTGATAGCCTCTTGTCTTTTTGTGTCTCCAAGTTGCGGTGCAGGACAACCGAGGTGGAACCCCTGGGCGTAGTCGATGCCGACGCTTTGCACCGCCTCCAGTATTTCCTCCGATTCGATGTACTCGGCGATGGTGCTGATGCTGAACTCCTTGGCTAGCATGGCGAGCGTTTTCACGAACGCCATGTCCCGGTAGTCGTTGAGCATGTTCCTGACGAAGACCCCCTCGATCTTCACGTAGTCGATGGGGAACTGCCGTATGTACTGGAACGACGAGAAACCCGACCCGAAATCGTCGATGGCGAACTTGAATCCCTGCGACTTCAGGTCGTAGACGAACTTCTCCAGCAGGCTCAGGTTCTTCACCGTCTCCCGCTCGGTCAGTTCGAAGACCACCCGGCTGCGGTCGATGTGGTACCGATCCGCCAGGCGGATGATGTTGGGCAGGAACTCGCTGAGGATCATCGACTTCGGGGATAGGTTGACGAAGAGGTTCCCCTGGTAGCCCTGTTCCTCGACCATGGCGAACGCCTTCTCCAGGAGGATCGCGTCCAGTCGCCCCACGATGCCGAGGCTTTCCGCGGTCTCGATGAACTCTCCGGCGGCGATGATCTCACCGTTCAACTCGATGCGGCACAGCACCTCGCAGCACTCGGGCTTGCCCGGTCCCAGCGCGACGATGGGCTGGAAATACGGGATGACCTTGCGCCCGTCCACCGCTTCCTGCACCAGTCTCGCCTTTTCCCCCACCATGCGGAACACCTCGACCACGTCATCCGGCGTCGGGATGCAGACCCGGTTTTTCCCTTCCCCCTTGGCCTTGTAGGTCATGTTGTCCGCGAACAGGAACAGGTCCTTCTCGGTCACCGCGTGCAGCGGGAACATGGCAAGCCCTATGGATGCGGTGGCCCTCGCCTTGGCCGCATCGGGGGTGGAGACGTAGAGATCCTCGGTGATGTTCCTGATCCTCGCCGCCACCAGCGCCGCCTGTTCCTCGTCCGCCTCGGGGAGCAGGATGACGAACTCGTCCCCGCCGTAGCGGGCGAAGATGTCCCCCTTGCGCAGCGCATGCTGCACCGCTTCGGCGAATGCGGCCAGGTAGCGGTCGCCGATGGAGTGCCCCCAGGTGTCGTTGATGTGCTTGAAGTTGTCCAGGTCGATCACCAGCAGCGCGAAGCTGTAGCCGTGCCGGTCGGCCCGGCCGGTCTCGTAGCAGATCAGCTCCCAGAACACCCGCTGGTTGAAGAGGTTGGTCAGCGGATCGCGGGTGGCGTAATACTCGAGATCCTTGGTGTACTTGTGGATCGCCTTGATGGAGCCGATCACGTTCAAAAGCGTGGTCAGGATGCTGTCGATCACCAGGCCGCGGGTCGTGTTCCAGGCCGACTCGGACTGTACCCCGATCCCCACCACGCCGCCGATCTGCGGGGAATCGAGGATCAGCGATTTTGTCTGCAGATCCAGGTCCCCCAGCTTCAGGGCGAGCGGCGTCGGGTCGGCGGCGACGTTGTGGATCACCTGCAGTGCCGGGCTATCCGCCAGGCGGGCGTTCTCGCTGCGAATCTTGCGCAGCACCTGCTGTTCCACCTGTTTCTTGGTCGCCTCGCTGGGCTGCGAACGCCAGAAGATCTCGATGTCGTACAGCTCCTCCCCGACCTGGAAGATGCAGAACAGCATGTAGGCGTCCACCACCTGGTTGATCTCCAGCAGGAGGCAGGCCACATGTTCCTTCCAGTCCCGGATCACCTCAGACGTGATGATGAACTTCTCCAGCATCTGGATCTCCAGTTCCAGGATCTCCTTGTCCACCGAAACCGCCCGGATCTTGTCCACCAGTTTGGACACCTCCCCGAAAATGCGGTCCAGTTCGGTGAAGCCGGGGGCGACGTCGGAAAACTCCAGGCGGGTCAGGTCGCGGATGCTGTTCACCTGGATCACCTTGTCGCCCAGTTCGTTGATGGAAGGGACCACGCGGGCGTTCACCAGGCGCGCGATGAACAGCGCCATCAGCACCGGGATGGGTGAAAGCAGCAGGAAGAGGAAGAGCAGTTTGTGTCGGGCCTGCCGCAGCATCGGCCCGATATCCTGGCGCACCTTGAGCGCGCCGAGCAGGCTTCCCGTGCGGGCGTTGCCGTGACAGGCGAGACAATTTTCAGTGGCGAAGAGGGGAAAGATCGCCTCCACCACCCGTCCCTCGCTCCGTTCCAGGACGCTGCCGCTTTTGAAGACCTGTTCCACCCCCGCGTCTGCGGGAAGCGCCACCCGCCCGTAAAGCGCCTCAACGACGGGGGTGCGATACAGTTCCACGGAATGGTTCCCCAGGGCGCCCGAGCCGCCCGGCGTGTTGTAGAGGCCCAGGAGTTCCTGCCGGGTGGCCCCCTTCCCCATCAGCAAGGGAATGGAGCGATGCACCTGCTGCGCCTGGTCGTAAGCGAGTCTGGTCACGCTGCGTTTAACGGTGTTGAGGTACACGACGGACGTAATGCCGAGGACGGAAGCGAAGCTGATGAAGGAGACGGCGAGGGACGATGCCAGAATGAATGTGCGCAGGGAGAGCCGGAAACCGCGCTTCTCCGCCGCTGGCTGTGCGTTACATTCCACCTCTGAGATCTCGAATTTTTCTTCCATGGTAATGCAGGATGTGTTTTCCAATTTAAACAGGACCTTTTTTGTCTTATTTGAAACTGGAAAGGTTTATATCACGCAGTTTTGCTCATAGCAAGAAATTCCTATATTCATGAATCAAGTTAACCGGATATCCGCGAATTCCGAGTCGTTTCCTCACGCGTGAAGTTTTTTAAAGGATCCGCGAAGAAAAAATCTGCTGACACAACGGCTGCTCGCGCCTCAGCGTCCCCCCCCTTTGCCACAAATCGTTGTCCGTGCCCCAGCGTCCCCCCTTTGCGAAGCGCTGCACGAGGCCTCACGTCCCCCCCTTTGCGAAGGGGGGACAGGGGGGATTTGCCTTTGATACCCTACGGTGTCCTAACCATCTTAGTGAACAAGTAATCATTGCCCGCCACCGGCGTATGGCATCCGAAGCACTCCGCGACGAAGCTCTTATCCTTCCCGTAAGGCTCCAGCTTATTGCCGACGAACCGCGCGAAGCCCCACCCACCCGTCTCCTTGTACTTCTTGGTGTCCTTCACCATGAACTCCACCTGCACGAACGCGCCCGGCTCCGTCGCCACCGGGAAGTTCGGGTGTTTCTCCGCTTTCCAGGCCACCTTGGCCAACACGCTTCCGTCCGGAAGCGGTTTCTTTCCCGCCTTCAGGGCGGCCACGGCGGTCTCGTTCCCCGTTATCACCCTGATCTGCCCCTTGTCCTCCCGATACGAAGGTGCCACCACCTTCCAGGAGAGGTAGTCGGGATACAGCGCGATCCCGTTGGGGGCGACCGGGCGATCGGCGGCGACGGCCGAACCGGCAACCGACAGTGCCAAGGCACAGACAACCAGCTTTTTCCTCATAGCGTCCTCCTTCATGCAATGTAATGCGCGTTGCACCTGACACAGGAGAGCAGTTTGATCGGACCTGCCAGACACAGCCGACCTGGAAACAATAACAAAAACTTCGGATGCGTAAAGGATTTAGAATTTAAACCAGCAGACTGTGGCTCTACAAGTCTGTGATCCCAATGTGGTTTGGCTGGTTCGCGTCGCTATGACCTTCTGGTGGTTTCTTTGCGTCTTTGCGACTTTGCGTTAAATAATTGCTTTTCCGGACTCTGCTGTCTGTGCGAAAGTTGAGAGGAATTATCGGCAAAGTGCTAAAATACCGGAAGATAAGAACCTGAAGTCTTTGCCGTTGGAGAACAAGAGGGATGAAGACCATGAAGACGACCACCTGTGCCGAACTGAAGGAACTGTTGGCCTCCGGCGCCCTCGTCATCGACGTCATGACGCCTGAGGATTACGCTGCCTGCCATTTGGCAGGCGCACATAACGCATGCATTTACGAGATGGTGTTCCTCGACCGCATCGCCGAGCTGGTTCACGACCGGAGCACCGGGCTGATCCTGTACGACGCGACCGGGAGCAGTCTCACCGCCGAGGTGGCCCGTGACCGCCTGGTCCAGGCGGGATACGAAAATGTTTCCGTTCTGGAAGGAGGACTCGCCGCCGTGAAAGCGTCCGGTCTTCCCGTCGAGACCGGAACGGAAGCATGCCCCGATGCCGCGACCGCCGACGGCAGCTACGCCATCGATACCGAAAAAAGTTCCCTGCAGTGGATCGGGCGCAACCTGAACAACCGCCACCATGGTACTATCGCCCTGCAGGCGGGCGAGTTGGTTATGCGCGACGGCAGGCTCAGCGCCGGTTCCATTGTGCTGGACATGACCAGCATCGAAAACAGCGACCTACAGGATCCGTACTGGCGCGATCTCCTAGTCAGGCATCTGAAGTCCGAAGACTTCTTCGCCGTCGAGCGTTTCCCCACCGCCGCGTTCCGGCTCATCCGGTGGGAGCCCGAGAGTGCGGAATATACTGATGCGCCCGAAGGGACCGCCCTCGGAGAATTGACCATCCGGGGCATTACCCGGCCGGTCGGCTTTCCCGCCATAGTCGCGCCGCAGCAAGACGGCAGTATCAAGGCCCATGCCCATTTCGACATCGACCGGACCCTCTGGGACGCCGGCTACGGCTCCGCCAAGCTCTTCGAGCGTCTAGGCATGCATCTCGTGCACGACCTGGTCACGCTCGAGCTGTTCGTCCTGGCGGTTAGAAAGTGATTACAGGAAGGAAGAGTAGAGGAGAGAGGGTGCGCGGCAAAAGGGGACAGGCTCCGTCAGGTGCCTGTCCCCCTGGCGGAACGCTCCATTACGCTTAGCCAACTTCGGCAACCATTTTTACTATTCGCAGGGATGAAGGGGATAAAGGCGTAAAGAGGATAAAGAGGATGCAGGCGAAGACAAAGGGATTTCAGTTTTAGCAAAGGTTTATCCCTTTCATCCCCTTAATCCCTGTTCGTTGATTCGGCTTTTTACTGCGCCTCCCCAGTATCCCTGACCTCAGCCTCGGCCTCGCCGCTCCGAATCCCGCTGCAACTGCAAACCTTGCACCCGCCCCCATCCTCGCAGGGCCGATGGATCACGTTGTACAGCACGAACAGTATGGTCCCCATCAGCACCGCGGCAAGGAGATTGGTTGCACCGAGGATGTCCTCTGCCTGGAACACGCGCCCAACCACCCCCACCCCGCGCACGTCCGAAGCGGCGGACGCGAGTTTCCCGAGCCCGAAGTAGAGAATGCCCCCCAGGCCCACGACGGCGCCTGCGTTCATCGCCTTGGTCACCAGGTAGTGGCAGGAGAAAACGGCGCGGCTTTCCGACAGGCAGATGAGGGCACCGGTTCCGATGCAGAAAGCGGCGCTGGGAATGAGGAGATATTGGACCAGTTCGATAGTGGACTGGTTGAGGACGGCAGTCTCGATTCTGTGTGAGGATGTCGTGTAGATGTGGAGCAGGTAGAGAAGGCAGGCGCCGCTTCCGGCCAGGATGGCGGAAGAAAGCATGTGGGCCTGTTTGAGGGCCGAGTGGAAGGCGGCATACAGTGGCAGTGACAGAGAACGCATCATGGCATCCCTCAACGCCGTCCACCCTACCCCGCGTGCGACGGCTGCAGAACCGCAGGCCCGATGCGGGCCCCATAGACTTCGATTCTTCGCGTACGGGAATTGCGTGGATGCATCGGCTGTTGCAGGTTCCCTCTCGCCCTGCCAAAAGCGTATACACTATTATCTTTAATAAGTAAACAACAAAGGCCCCGCCCCCATTGTTGTCCGTCCCCCCTCCCCTCGCGGGAGGAGGATAGTGGGGCCTCCCCCTCCCTTGACGGGAGGGGGCAGGGGGGTGGGTGACCTTGCCATGAAAGCATATGCGGCACCTACCCTAGTTCATTTTGCAACGTGTGTTTGCTGCGCTTGCAGCGTCCAATGCTGCTATTTGAGCGGCAGGTAGATGTCAGTGACCAGCTCGTGCTCCGCGACGTCCGGCACCAGGTTCAGGTAATGGAAGAAGATCGGGAAGTCCCGCAGTTCCTCACCGCTTTGCGGAAACCAGTCCCGGCACAGCGGATAGACCGTGTCGCCGATCCGGTCATGGCAGCCGAGGTGGCGCGCCACGGCGCAGCGGCCGGCGGGGATCACGCCGTTGCCTACCCCCTGCGGATTCTCCGGCACCGGTTCCGACACCGATCCGCAGATGTCGAAGCGGAACAGCTCCGGCTCGGTCACGGCAGGATCGTCATAAACGATGCCGAAGGTGAGCGCCTGCTTCACCGGCGAAAGCCCGCTCTGCTTGCGCCACTCGATGAACTTCAGCGCGGACTCGTCAATCTTCTCCGGCGCGCCCCGGTGGGGCAGCACCGCGATCCTCGTTTCCGGGAACTCCACGATTTTCACTTCCATCTCTTCTCTCCTTTGCATGGGCGGCGGCCGGAAGCGCTCCTTCCAGGGCTGCCATTGGGGGGATTTTCTGAACTGAGAGGGGGACTGGCCGAACACCTGCTTGAAGGCGCGCGAAAACGCTTCGGGACTCTCGAAGCCCGCGTCGAGGGCGATGTCGATGATGCGCTCCTCCCTGCGGTAGCAGAGCCGGTGCGAGGCGTGCTTCAACCGCATTTGCCGGATGAAGGCGAACACTCCCATGCCGGTGTAGAGCGTGAACTGCCGGTGGAAGTGGAATTTCGAGAAATGCGCCACCCGGCTCAATCCCTCCACGGTCAACGGCTCATCCAGGTGCCGCTCGATGTAGCGCACCACCCTGTCGAAGCGCTCCGCATATGCCTGTGCCTTGTCCATGTGCCTGCCGTCCCCTCTCGATTCGCAAGTGATCCTACCCCGGAGCCGGAGAGAAATCCTGACCGCAATTGCTCAATGCCGCGAATATAGCACCCGTCCCATCTTTTGGGTGCGCAAACTTTGATTCTCGACGTCCAAACAAACCTTTTGAGGAAAAGTGCCCAGCCTTTGAAGTTGAAACGTCTGGAAGAATCGAATATTTGCCACGAAGCACTGATTGAGGGCTCACGTCCCCCCCTTGCGAAGGGGGACAGAGGGGATTTTGTTTTTGGAAGGACTTACAGCTTCGGTCTACCGCAAGCAGAGCCTTTAACCGCGTCAAGCCCGGGAGCGATCTCTTATCCTTCACCCTCTGTGCGGAAAGTTGATGTTCGCCGCATAGAAAAAGGCTCCAGCCCCTTTAACGTGTGTGAGGCTGAAGCCTTTTTGAAATTGGTAACCGCCGGCTAGGCTACGAGAGCGTGAAATAGAAGACGGTCCCCTCCCCCACCTCGGAATCGGCCCAGATCCTGCCGCCGTGGCGGTCGACGATGCGCTCCACCGTCGCCAGTCCGATGCCGTTTCCTTCGTACTCCGGTCCGTGCAGGCGCTGAAAGGGACGGAACAGTTTGTCGCTGAACGCCATCTCGAACCCCACGCCGTCGTCCTCGACATAGAGGACATCGCCCTCGCTGGTCGTCCGGCGGCCGAAGCCGATGCTGGCGGTTTCTTTCTTCGCGCTGTACTTCCAGGCGTTTTGCAGGAGGTTGGCTATCAGCTGGTTCAAGAGCAGCTTGTCCCCCGACACCGTGATGCCCGGCTCGATGCTGAACGTCGCCGCACGCTCCGGAGCCATCTCCTGCAGCGACATGGCCGCCGCCAGCGCCAGCTCGCTGAGGTCCACCTCCGCCTTGTCCAGGGCCACCCTGCCGACCCGGGCCAGTTCAAGCAGGTCGTCGATCAGCTTGCCCATGCGGTCGCTGCCGTCTCTGGCCTTGTCGATGAAGTAAACAGCCTCCGGCGGCAGCTGCGACTCGAAATCCTCGGTGAGGATTCTAAGATAGGCGTTGATGTGGCGCAGTGGTGCGCGCAGATCGTGGGACACCGAGTAGCTGAAGGCCTCCTGCTCCCTCAGGGCGGTTTCCAGGCTTTCCGTTCGTTGCGCCACACGCCGCTCCAGTTCTTCCTGCACCTCCAGCAGCGCCCCTTCGACGCGCTTGCGCTCGGTGATGTCGCGCCCCACCACCATCATGGTAAGCGCCTTTTCCCCTCTCGCCCCTTCCGGCACGAGCTGGTACTCGAAGTGCCTGATCCCACTCTCAAACGGCATGCAATCCTCCACCACCATAGGGGTGCCGCTGTTGAAGACCGACCAGATCCTTTCTTTCCAGGTCTCTTCCAGCTCGGGAGGCAAGCCGATCTCGAAGAGCGTCCTGCCGACCAGTTCCTCGACCGCAATGCCGCAGGCTTTGGCGGCAGCCGCGTTGGCGTACACGTGGTACAGATTACGGTCGAAGCGGATCATGATGTCCGGCGAATTGTCGGCTAGAGCGCGGTACTCCTCGCGCGACCGGACCAGTTCCTGCTGCAGCTGTTTCCGCGCCGAGATGTCGCGCACAATGGCGAGCATCCCGCCGGGAGCCCCATCGGCGTCCGTCATCAGAGTACGCATCAGCTCGACCGGCACTCTTGTGCCGTCCTGGCGGACGTATTCCTTTTCGTATATTTCGGAGAAGCCGCGGACCTTGACCTGGTTCTCGATCAGTTCCGCCTCGCAAGGGAGGTACTCGTGAGGGGTGATGTCGCGGGAGGTTTTGGTGCGGAGCGTAGTGCGATCGTAGCCGACCAGGCAGCAGAACGCCTCGTTTGCGTGCAGGATGTTGCCGTCCATGTCCACGCTGCAGCACGCATCCCGCACCGACTCGCAAAACTCCACGACCTTTCCGTCAGCAACAATCATTGGACTTCCTTGGAGAAAGAGGAATGCCAGCGCTCTATGGCACGGCGTCGCGGATTATAAACCACAAATTGTAATACGTTCAATACAAAAAGCTTAACCAAGCAAGGAAGAGGTGACGCCACCAGCGACGACCTACATCCCAAAAAAAAACCCAATTAGCGACTGGGGGGAGAGGGAATTAGCGGAAGATTGTCGCTAATAAGGAAAAGAAAAGGCTCCGATCAACTCTTACGAGCCGACCGGAGCCGATTACTTTTTCCACCACTATTCTTACGCCGCGCTCTGCAGCCGAAGGGTCTCCCACCCGATGCAACAAGCCTGATCTAGACAGGAATCGGCTTGTGCCCGCCGTGGTAGTACACAACCGTCCGGCTGGTGATGCCGAGCGCCGTTCAAGTGCTTGTTTTTCGCACTTTTGCCCTCTCGATAGCGGCCTTTAAGTTTTTGATCAAATTTCTTAAGTCAACAGGTTTGTACGCAACGTGATGCACGCAAACATCTTTGATAAGTGAAGGGAAGGACTCTAGCTTGATGTCTGTGTCAGCAGTAATGAAAATAACAATAGGCTCACTTTCGTTACCCATTCGCCATGCAAACCTTATTCGTTCATCTCCAGCAAGTAGAGCATCGCAGACAACGATGTCATGGTCATTCTCTTCTAGTAATTGTAACGCTTCAACGGAAGTACTAGATACGTTAACCTCGATTGCCGGGAACTTGTATTTAATGTGATAATGCAAAATTTCTCGGCTTATATCGTCGTTCTCAATAAGTAGGAGCGTAAGTCGGTCATCGTTTCGCATGACAATCCTCCAATCTGTGTCGCAAATACAGAACGAGCACATCACTACAACATATCGAGGTGTCACCTATGCTCATTATATTCCAGATTTGGAAGGTTGCAATCAACAGCTATTACGTGCATTTACCTGGCGAGAATAAGGGCGAGCTTCTCACCTTCATATAGAGTTCACTGTCAAGATTCAAGACTTGACCCCAAGGCTGCCGAGAGTCGCGGAGAAATCCTGACGGGGATTGCTCAATGTGGCGAAGATAGCATGCCCCGGCAGCAAGGCGCCAGTCATCGCGAAGCGCAGTGCGCTTTGGGAGAATCTGAATCAGGCCGAAGAAACATTGAAGTTTTGTTGACTAAAGTACCCACACATAGATGCCGATAATTATTTGATGGATCACTATGAGTGAAAATTTCCGGCTGGTGCTACTAAGGGAGGATTTATGGCAAACCTCACAATCGCAAAACGGTTACTGCTTGGCTTTGGAACCGTGTCGTTGCTGCTGTTCATCGTTGTGGGGGCGGGGATGAAAGGTCTCTACAGCAGTGCCGACCAGTTGAACAACGTCAGCCGCATCAGCGGGCTCACCGCCAGTGCGGGGCAGGTGCTGATCAACCTGCAGGGGATCGACGAGGAAATGAAGGGGCTGGTGCTGGCCGATACCCAGGCGGATCGGGACAAGATTGCCAAGCACATGGAGGAGCACCGCGAAGCATACCGTCAGGCACTCGACGCGCTGAAAAAGAACACCAAGACCCCCGACGGCAAGAAGCTCGTTGCCGAGTTGGACAGCGCACTCACCGCCGGCACAAAGGTCAATGACACCTTGAAGGCCATTGCCGCCTCGGGCGACACCGCCAGGTTCAAAGCCGCCCTTGCCCGAGAGGGGGACCCGGCCCGGGAGAAATATGTGGCCGCAGCCGAGGCGCTGATGGACTACTACGCCAAGCGGAGCGACTTGAGGGTGAAGACCGCGCAGGAAGCAGGCACTGCCGCCATCACCACCATGCTGGTCACCGGGGGCATCGCAGTTTTGATTTGCATCGCCATCTCTGCGTTGCTCACCTCGGGGATCAAGAGCGCCCTGAAGCAGATAAGCAGTGCCATTGCCGTCATCGCCGGCGGCGATCTTACCCGGCGCATCGACTACCGCTCCAAGGACGAGTTGGGCCAGCTAAGCGATCATATCAACGATTTCGCCGGGAAGATCCAGTCGATCATGCAGGAACTCTCCAGCGATGCCACCAGGGTGGCCACGTCATCGAACCAGTTGAAGGCCACGGCGCAACAAATGGTGAACGGGACCGAAGAGATCGTCGCCCAGGCCAATACCGTCGCCACCGCCGGTGAAGAAATGGCGGCGACCTCCAACGACATCGCACAGAACTGCCACCTTGCCGCTCAAGGTGCCCAGGGAGCCAACCAGGCGGCAGTCGACGGCGCCGGTGTCGTCGAGGCCACCGTGGCCGTGATGGGAGTAATTGCCGAGCGGGTGCAGGGGGCGGCGAGGACCGTGGAATCGCTGGGCGAGCGATCCGACCAGATCGGCGCCATCGTCGGTACCATCGAGGACATCGCCGACCAGACCAACCTGCTCGCCTTGAACGCAGCCATCGAAGCGGCGCGAGCCGGTGAGCAGGGGCGCGGCTTTGCCGTCGTCGCCGACGAGGTCAGGGCCCTGGCCGAGCGCACCACCCGTGCCACCCGCGAGATCTCCGACATGATCCGCACCATCCAGGGGGAAACCCAAAGTGCCGTCCAGGCCATGGAGGAAGGGAGCAAGGAAGTCGAGCGCGGGACCGAGCAGGCCTCCCGTTCCGGCCAGGCGTTGGAAGCCATTCTCGAGCAGATCCACGCCGTCATGATGCAGGCGAACCAGATCGCCACCGCTGCCGAAGAGCAGACCGCGACCACCAGCGAGATCAGTTCCAACATGGTCCAGATCACCAGCATCGTGCAGGCCACCGCCCAGGGAGCCGACGAGACCGCCGCCGCCGCGGCCGCCCTCGCCTCCATGTCGGTCCGTCTCCAGGACATGGTCCGCCAGTTCAAGGTCGCCTAGATCGTTGTCGAGAAGCCCTGACCAGAAGTCTGAAAGTGGCGAATGAGCATCCTTCGCCACTCTTTTTGCGCGAGAACTTCAGCTCCCGGGTTTGAAGAACCGTTTTCAGAAGACATGCACATCTTTATGAACTTGAGACGTCGATTCGAAGAGATGTCGCTCTTTTTTCGTGCGAGAACTTTGGTTTTAATGTCTTGTGCGCAACTTTTTGAAGTTGAGACGTCGCCTCGGAGACATGTCGCTCGTTTTTCGTGCGAGAACTTTCGTTTTAATGTTTTGTGCACGACCTTTTGAAGTTGAGACATCGCCTCGAAGAGATGTCGCTCTTTTTTCGTGCGAGAACTTTGGTTTTAATGTCTTGTGCGCAACTTTTTGAAGTTGAGACG
>NZ_JAEMHL010000017.1 GCF_016458305.1 Geomonas anaerohicana
TTTTCTTGGTCCCACCATCTTTGCCATTTCCGACACCTCCGTTTGGTTGAGGTGTCTACATTAGCGGGGGAGCTTCCCAATCCGGGCAGAGCACCTCGTTGTTCTCGTCCAGGGTTTACTGCTCGCCGTCTGCCAGTCAGGGTACATCACCGGTCAATGCAATAGAATATAATTACCCTGTACCAACACGGCGGGTTCTGCATGGCACGCTGCACATATTTACGACTCTGATGAAAGACCAACTGCATCGCCTGAAGTGGGACTTCATGCTCGACCACTTCTGTAACGACAAATTCACTGAGTGCAGACTTTACCTAGCTGCAACTGATACTGGTACAGAAACACCTCATGGAGAGGTCAATTTGGCAGGTGAGGTAATGCTGTCCCTTATGTCTGGCAGGATGTGATGGCGCGGCTTGGCTGTTACTAGTTCGGCCAGTAGCTTAGCATAATGGGGAAAGAGAAATGGTCCCTTGATGTGGTCTGCACGTTGAGCCTCGATGGTGCGGGCAGCCAGGTGCCTTTAACATGTTATCAATTTGGGATGCCGATTCGGCCTAAAGGTGAGTCATTTTTGCACGCCGACTCACAGGGGACTATCCCCGCCGGACGCAGCGCCCCTGCAGCGCCGGGAAAAACGGTCACGAAAAAGGTCACCAAAGCAGAAACGGGCACTTATCAAAAAAGATAAGTGCCCGTTTTTATTGGCTGGGGCGCCAGGGATCGAACCTGGGAATGACGGGATCAAAACCCGTTGCCTTACCGCTTGGCGACGCCCCAATAATCTATTTCTTTTCTCTTACAGCGTCTGCACCGCTTCCGCGAACCAGCCGCGCGCCGCGGCTATGTCGGCCGCCGCTTTCCTGGCTACGGCTTCATCCTCGAAGATCCCGAAGACGGTGGCGCCGCTGCCGGACATCAGGGAACCCGTTGCTCCGGCGGTGAGCAGCATGTCCTTCACCTCGTTCAGCAGCGGATGCTTCCCGCAGGTGACCGGCTCGAGGTCGTTGGACAAAAGCTCGGCAACTTCTGCCGCACTGCTGTATGAACCGCGGATTATAGTGGCGGGACCCTTCTCTGTCAATATTAAATTTTGATAGACCCAGGCGGTTGGGACATGGATGCCGGGATTAACCAAGACCACCCACAGGCTCGGCATCGACTCCATCGCGGTGAGCTGGTCCCCTATCCCTTCCGCCAACGCGGTTTTCTTGAAGATAAAGAATGGGACGTCGGCACCCAGCTTCACCCCTATCTCCATCAGGCGTTGATCGGAAAGCCCCAGTCCCAGGAGTTCGTTAACCCCCATGAGCACGGTGGCGGCGTCGCTGCTCCCCCCGCCCAGACCGGCGGCCACCGGGATGCGTTTGTCGATGGCGATGTCGATACCTACCTCTTTCCCGGACAGCTTCAGGAGCACATCGGCCGCACGCCAGGCGATGTTACCGGGCCCGTCGGGCACCCCCTTCTTGCCGCAGGTGACGCGGATGCCGGGAGCCGCGCTCAGGGTGATACTGATCTCGTCACACAGGCCTACCCGCTGCATGACCATACGCAGGTCATGATAGCCGTCCGGCCTCTTCCCAAGCACGTCCAAACGGTAGTTGACCTTGGCCGGTGCCTGTAATTGCAGTTTTTCCACAACTAACTCCTTCCACCCCGCTCAAGGGGAACAGGATTTATTGATCTTTCATTACTTCGCTGAGGACGCAGGTAGCATAGGCCCCGCGCGGCAGAGAGAAATCGAAGAGCAGGTCGCTGCCATCCTGGCGCACCGAGGCAGCCGACAGCGGCACGCGCAGCGGGCGGCGCTCCCCTTCCATGCGCAGCCCCCCGGAAAGATTGAAACTCTCGGGCACCAGCCCTTCGGCAGCCAGGATCCCGGCTTCCAACTCCCCCTGCGCCCCCTTGGCCTCCATCATGGTGCAGCCGAACATGGGGCCGGTTGCGGAAATCTCGAAGGCCTGGACCCGCGGCGCCTCGGCGGCAGCGTCCTGAACCAGAAAACAGGCGCCGTTGTCATGCTTGAAGGCGATGTCACCCTCTTCCACCTGGTCCAGACGCTCCATCCTCTGCTCCAGCACCAGGTCGAACAGGGAAGACTGGAAGGCGGAGAGGTACAGCCTTTTCATGCGCGGTTGTACCGCGTGAAAGGCTTTTTCGTAGGCGTCGGGGCGCTGCTGTAGCCGTCCCAGCAGTTCGCGTTCGGTGCGAAAGTGCCCGGGAAACAGGGCGAGGCTTCCGGCCAGGTCGCCCTGCCGGTAAGCTGCGATGGCCTGCCGCCAGCGCTCGTCCGTCACCTGCGCGGGATCACCGATCAGCGTATCGACCGCGGCCCTGAAGTCGCGACGCAGCATGGCGGCGCCGATGTCGTGGGTGTTCCCCTGCACACCGTAGCGCTGCGCACCAAACCGGTTGGGTACACCGCGCGATGACAGGACCGCCAGCACCGCCTCGGCCTGTGCCAGCGCGCCGGGTGCCACGTCGCGAACCCTGATTTCAAAACGGTTTCCCTTCAGGTGCCCGAGCCGCAGCTTGTTGCCGTGCAGAACGGCGGAGAGCACCTTGATACCGGGGATATCCAGGGTGCGCACCTTGTCGGGTGCGACCCGCGGGATAGAGACGGTCTGGCGGGTGATACCCACGGCGTCTTTCATGCCGGCGTAACCGATATCCCGCTCCTGCACGCCAAGAGCCTTGGCGAGACGGCGCACCGCTTCCAACGTTGCGATGCCCCGCTTTTCGATGGCGACGTAGCAGTGCTCCCCCTGCCCGCCGGGGAGGTACGCGGGAATCTCCTCGACGATGAAGTCGTCGGGGGTGTTTTTCATTGTGCCGCCGATACCGGGCACCTCGGCAGTCAAATATCTCTGCACCGTTCCTCCATCCGAACGTTCTCAATCCCGGCATCATACCCAGTAGCAGGTCCAGTTTCAACTGGTTTTGTCAGTGGCAAAGAATCATCCATCCGGACCTTGTCACCTGCCTCCAGTGCCTCCTCCCTACCAGATCTCCTGCAGCCACGACCGAAATTGCCTTTGCAAGAAGCTGCTGCTCCGAGAGGCGATACGGCTGCACCGTTTGCTTATAGCAAACTTTTTTCCGCCAGAAGCAAGTTCGTTTTAGTAAATTGCGTGGTCATTGATATACTGGTGCAGGAGCAGTTATATCGAAGTTAAAGGGGAATGAAGCATGACCAGCAAGGCCAATGTCAGAAGAAGCGTCGCCAGTGAGCTTTCCGAAAATCGCAAGTGGCTGAAAGAGCAGATAAACCCTTACTTCTTCACATCCATGCAGGACGAACCGGAGGCACTGGTGCTTCTGGAGCGCGAGCTTCTTTCCCTCAAGAGCAACCGGCGCCTGATCCTGGCGGACCGCGACAAGAGCCTGATCCTGGCCAGGGTCAACGAACCCGGTTCGCTGTACGATTCGCTGCGGCACTTCCAGGACCGGGAGATCTCCTATGCCATGATCACCCATTCCGACGGCCCCATGCCCGGCATGAGCCAGGCGCTGGAGATACAGCGCTTCGAGTTCGACCGCAAGAGCAACGACGACATCAAGGCATGGAAGGAGGTGCAACTCCCCCAAGGGCTGATGCGCAAGACCGCCGCCGAGTTGCGCGCGACCTATCCCGAATTCGACATGAAGGAGTTCGACCGCCTGCTCAAGATCCTCTGGCTCAACAACGAAAGTTACGTGAAGGTTGCCTCGCCGCTGCGCGTGGCCCAGGTGCTGCAGCTGCTGCAGAAATCGAGCAGGAGCGGCGGCTTGTACCTCCACGTCGAGCCGACCCCGGACGTCAAGATATCGAGGGTGCATTTCGCGGTGGCGAACCCGCCCCAGAAGGAGTTCCTGCTGCAGCTCATGGAGGTGTTCAACCGGCTCGACCTCGGCGTCAACCGCGCCTACTGTCTCACCATCTCCAACGGCATCCACCCCTACTTCCTGGGGACCTTCCTGGTGAACCGGCGCTCCGGCGAGGTGCTGGAGCCGGGCTCCGAGCTGTACCGCAGGCTGCAGCAGGAGCTCTACAACACCCAGATCGTCTCGACCAAGAGCTACACCTACCGCGAGTTCGTCACCAACAACGTCATGACCGGCGAGGAAGCCTCCCTGGTGAACGCTTTCATCGCCTTCTGCCATACCAACCTGGCCCATAACCAGCCGGACCGGTTCGGCCTGGACGACGTGCAGAACGCCTTCCACGCGCACCCCGAGATGTCGCTGCAGCTCGTGAAGCTGTTCAAGGCCCGCTTCGACCCAGCCATCACCGAGAGCCACCCGCTCTACGCCTCCATCCGGGAGGAAACGGTGCGGGCGGTGAATGACTACAACACGGGCCACCGCTACCTGGACGAGGTGCGCCGCGCCATCTACCGCTGCTGCCTCATCTTCATCACCCATACCCTGAAGACCAACTTCTTCGTGCTGGAGAAGCAGGCCTTCGCGTTCCGGCTCGACCCGAGCTACCTGACCGAGCTGGGGCCGGCCTTTACGGCGGACCTGCCCCAGGCGCTCCCCTTCCGGGTCACCTTCTTCTTCAGCCGCTTCGGGTTTGGCTACCACATCGGCTTCTCCGACATCGCCCGCGGCGGCTGGCGCACCGTCATCGCCCGCAACATGGACGACTTCATCACCAACTCGAACACCATCTTCCGCGAGAACTTCGTGCTGGCGCATACCCAGCACCTGAAGAACAAAGATATCTACGAAGGGGGCTCGAAGCTGGTGCTGATCCTGGACTCCTCCGACCTGCAGCGCGGCGGTGAACGCCAGATGGAAAACTGGCGCCTGTACAAGCTGCAGCACGGCGTCACCAATGCCTTCCTGGACATCTTCGTGACCGACAACGGGGTGGCCAGGTCGCCCGCGGTGGTTGACTACTACCGCGAGGACGAACCGATCGAGCTGGGGCCGGACGAGAACATGCACGACTCCATGATCGAGAACATCGCGCGCATCTCCAAACGGCGCGGCTACATCCTTGGCATCGGCATCATGTCCAGCAAGGAGGTGGGGATCAACCACAAGGAGTACGGCGTCACCTCGACCGGCGTGGTGAAGTTCGCCGAAATCACCATGGCGGAACTGGGCATCGACATCTACCGCGATCCCTTCAGCGTGAAGTTCACCGGCGGCCCCAACGGAGACGTCGCGGGTAACGCCATGCGCATCCTCCTTGAGCGCGCCCCGCAGGTGGCGATCAAGCTGATCCTGGACGGCACCGCTGCGCTATGCGACCCCGAGGGGGCCGACCGCAAGGAGTTGGGGCGCATCGTACTGCAGCAGGATCTCGATGCCTTCGACCCGCAGGCGCTGCACCCGGGTGGCTTCCTGCTCTACCGCAGCGGCAGCCGGCGCGACGGCCTGCGCGAGTTGTACCGGAAGGTGAGCAAGACCAACGAGGGGCTCAGGGAGGAGTGGATCTCCACCGACGAGTTTTCCAGGGTCTACGCCGGGCTTCCCTTCACGGTGAAGAGCGACCTCTTCATCCCTGCCGGCGGGCGGCCGGAGACGATCGACAAGGACAACTGGCAGAACTACCTGCTGCCCAACGGCGCCCCTTCCGCGGGGGCCATCGTCGAGGGGGCCAACTCCTTCATCACCCCGGAAGCGCGCGTGCAGTTGCAGAAGAAGGGGGTCATCATCATGCGCGACGCCTCGGCCAACAAGTGCGGGGTGATCTCCTCCTCCTACGAGATCATCGCCAACCTGCTCCTTACCGAGACGGAATTCATGGCGCACAAGGAGCGTTACGTTCAGGACGTCCTGGAGATACTGGAGCAGCGCGCGGCGGACGAGGCACGGCTGATCCTGAAGCGGCACCGCGAGCAGCCGGGACTTCTCTGCACCGAGATCTCCGATGCCTTAAGCGGCGAGATCAACGAGCAGTACGCGACCATCTACCGCTTCTTTCAGAACCGGCCGCAGTTGTGTCTGCAGCCCATCTACCGGAAGGCGATCCTTGCGCACCTGCCCAAGATGCTGAGGGAGGAGCCGAAGTACGCCAAGCGCATCAAGAACCTGCCCCAGAAATACCTCTTCGCCATCCTCGCCGCCGAGATCGGTTCATCGCTGGTCTACCGCGGCGACCGTGAGGCGGACTTCGAGTCGACGCTCAAGGGGCACCTGATGCGGATGTTCTCGTAAAGGATTAGAGACAGCTGCACCTTTTCTCCTTGCTCATCCGTAAGTACTCTGTATATAAATGGAATGGGTAGCCGTGAGATCATCAGACGACTGGAAGAAGAGGGGTGGCAGTGTGTCGGCGGCAAGGGGGATCATCGGAAGTTCAAACACCCCATGAAGCAGGGACACGTTGTCGTCCCGTGTCCGCGCAAGGACATTCCAATCGGCACGCTGCGACATATCTTCAAGCAAGCGGGTTGGGAGTGGAGGTAGGAAATGTTGTACCCGGTTTATCTACACGGAGGTGACGACAAACACGCCCACGGGGTGGTCATCCCTGACTTCCCTGGATGTTTTTCAGCAGCCGACTCAGAAGAAGATCTGCCCCGCATGATACAGGAGGCTGCAGAGGTGTATTTCGACGGGGAAGACATGGAAATCCCGCCGCCGACCCCTCTTGAACAGCTAAAGAAGGACCCTAACTACGAGGGGGGCATCTGGCGCATGGTCGACATCGATGTCACCAGACTGTCTCGCAAAGGACATTAAGAGAGCAACACCAGCACAAAAAAGAGGGGGACACCGAACGGGTCCCCCTCTTTTCGTTTGTCACTCCCAACTACTTCACCTTGTAGTGCATGAAATAGATCTGCTTTCCCTCGGCCATGAACTTGCGCATGTACTTGGAAAGATGGTAGCCGGGAAACTCGTGGCGGTAGAGATCCGACCCGAACTGGTTCTCCAACGCCGCGATACCGGGCAGCGCGTTGGCAACGTCGATGCCGTAGTCGTCGAAGTCGGTGGCAAAAAAGAAGTCGGCACCGGGAACCATGTAGTCCAGGAGAAACTCGATGAACTCCTGGTTCACCAGGCGCCGTTTGCGATGCCGCTTCTTGGGCCAGGGATCGGGGCAGTTGATGTAGATGGCGGAGAGGCTCCCCTTGGGGATGCGTTCGGTGACGAAGGCACGGGCCTCGTCGCGCACCACGCGCACGTTGGTAACGCCATGGCGGTCGATGCGGCGGCAAGTCTTGTCGCATCCCTTGTTGTAGAAGTCGATGGCAACGAAGTTGGTATCGGGCTGGTCCAGTGCGGTTTTGAGCATGAAGTCTCCCACGCCGCAGCCGATCTCGAGGGCAAGCCTGTTGTCGTTGCCGAAAATGCCCGGCCAGTCGGGCGGGGTGGGAAGATCTTGGAGTCTCAGGTAGTTGGGTGATTCGATGTGAATAAAAGATTGCGTCATCGGTACCTCTTGCGGATTTTGTCGCGGGGAACATAACACAAAAAAACGTGTCACGCAAAGCCGCCAAGACGCCAACAACACAAAAACCGTAAAGGGAAACCAAAAACCAACACTTTTTATCTAACGCAAAGCCGCAAGGTCGCAAAGATAGACGGAAAACGAGGCTGAAAGACCTAACGCAAAGGCGCAGAGGCGCGAAGACGCTAAGAAAGACTGGCGAGGGTAAAAACCACGATCCATTTGTTATTCCTTTGCGCCTCTGCGGCTTTGCGCCTTTGCGTTAAAGCTTTAGTTTTTACCCCTGCGCCCCTGTTGTCCTTTCTGTCATTGCCATTTTTCTCACAACATGCTAATTGTATCCGGTTGAAATAAGGCAAAAAAGGAAAACACAGACATGAAATTTACCGAGCTGCAGCTGCCGGAACTGGTCCAGAAGGGCATCGACGAAACCGGCTTCACCGACTGCACACCGATACAGGAAAAGGCGCTGCCTCTGGCCCTCACCGGCAAGGACGTCGCGGGCCAAGCCCAGACCGGCACCGGCAAGACCGCCACCTTCCTCATCACCGTATTCACCAAGCTGCTGAGCCAGCAGAAAACCGGCGCCGTCAATCACCCCCGCGCCCTCATCCTCGCACCGACCCGTGAGCTGGTGGTCCAGATCGAGAAGGACGCCCAGGCCCTGGGCAAGCACACCGGCTTCACCGTCCAGGCCATCTACGGCGGCGTTGACTACATGAAGCAGCGCGACGCACTGAAGGCCGGCGCCGACATCGTCATCGGCACCCCGGGACGCCTGATCGATTACCTAAAGCAGAAGGTCTACTCCTTGAAGGACATCGAGGCGCTGGTCATCGACGAGGCCGACCGCATGTTCGACATGGGCTTTATCGCCGACCTCCGTTTCATCCTGAGAAGGCTCCCCCCCTACGACAAGCGCCAGAACCTCCTTTTCTCCGCCACCTTGAACACCCGCGTCATGGAACTCGCCTACGAGTTCATGAACATGCCGGAGAAGGTCTCGGTGACGCCGGAGCAGATGACCGCTGAACGCGTGGAGCAGGTGCTCTACCACGTGGCTCGCAAAGAGAAATTCCCGCTGCTCCTCGGCCTGCTCCGCAAGATGGGCATGGAGCGGACCATGATCTTCGTGAACACCAAGCGTGAAGCGGAGTACCTGCAGGACCGCCTCAACGCCAACGAGTTCCCGGCCAAGGTGATCTCCGGCGACGTCGAACAGAGAAAGCGGATGAAGATCCTCGCCGACTTCAAGGCCGGTCTGCTCCCGATCATGATCGCCACCGACGTCGCTTCCCGCGGTATCCACATCGAAGGGGTATCCCACGTCATCAACTATGACCTGCCCCAGGACTGCGAGGATTACGTGCACCGCATCGGCCGCACCGCCCGCGCCGGAGCCGAGGGAATGGCGATCTCGCTGGCAGACGAGGACGGCGCCTTCTTCATCGAGGCCATCCAGGAGTTCATCAAGCAGAAGATCCCCACCGAGTGGGCGGAGGACGACATGTTCGTCCACGACTACAAGAGAACCGCCCGGCCTCCGCGCCGCACCGAGGAGAAACCCGGCGGCAGAGGCGGCAAATCCGGCGGACGTGGCGAGAAATCCGGGCGCGGTGAATCCCGCGGCAGAAGCGGCAGGTCCGGTGCCGGCAAGGAGAAGGCGGAGCAAAAGGAAACTCAGCCGACCGCCGAAACCACACCTACCGGGGAGGCGGCCGCTAACGGCGATGCACCGGCCAAGCGCAAACGTCGCCGTCGCAAGCCCAAGGCCAAGCCGGCAGAGCAGCAGCCCGAGCAGCCGTGACCGGAAAGGGACGTCCCCCGCGCAAATACTCCCAGGCGGGCCGGGTCCACGACGTGATCCGCCTCATCGAGGCGCGTCACGGCATCTCAGTGGCCGAGCTCGCCGAGGAGACCGGCGTAAACAAGCGCACCATCCACCGCGACCTGATCGCCATCCAGGAGGCGGGCTACCCACTCATCTCCGATTGGCAGGACGGGGAGAAGGTGTACCGCTTCCTGACCCGGTTCAAGGACGTCCCTCCCATCAGCTTCACCTTGCAGGAGCTGATGACCCTTTCCCTTTTGCGCTCCCAGCTCGACCTCCTCAAGGGAACCCCGTTCCTGGAGGACATGCAGAGCGTCTTCCGCAAGGTGAACTCGGTATTGCCGCCGCGCCTCGCCGCCCATATGGAGCGGATAGCCGAGGTGTCCCTGCCGCTTCTGCAGGGGAAGCGCGATTACTCCCGCTGCGCCGAGTACCTGCAACTGATCCGCAACTCCCTGCTCTACCAGCAGACCGTGGTCATCTCCTACCGTACCCCCAGCCGTCCCGAACCGGTCGACTACCGGGTCGATCCCTACACCCTGCTCTTCCAGAAAGGCGGCATCTACCTTTTGGGCTACGCGCAGGAGCGCGAGGCACTGCGCACCTTCGCCATCGAGCGCATCTGCGCCGTCGAGCCGCTGAAAGAGCGTTTCGAGATACCGGAGGGATTCCACCCCGGCTCCGCGCTTGGTGAAGCGTTCGGCATCGTGGCCGAGCCCCCCATGGACGTGGCGATCCGCTTCTCCGCATCCATCGCCCATGCCATCAGGGACCGCGTCTGGCACTCGTCGCAGAAGATCGAGGAACAGCAGGACGGCACGCTGCTTTTGAACTTCCATGCCGGCGGGAAGATGGAGATCCTCGCCTGGCTCCTCTCCTACGGCGCCCACGCCGAACTGCTGCAACCGGCGGACTTGCGCGAGGAACTCGCCGCGATGGCCACCGCGACCGCCCAACTCTACCACGCTCACCTGTAGTTCTAACGCCCTGCGTCCACACGTTGACATCTTGTAGCCAGCCGGATACACTAAGGTCATGGCAGAAATCCGCAAAACAGAGACCTTTGCTAAGTGGCTCGATAACCTGCGTGACGTACAGGCAAAAGCACGCATTCTCATCAGGATTGAACGCCTTGCAGCAGGAAACCCTGGAGACGTCAAGGCCGTCGGCGAAGGGGTTTCCGAAATGCGGATTGATTATGGCCCCGGGTATCGCGTCTACTTCACGAAACACGGGGACAAGCTGATAATTCTTTTGGCAGGCGGTAACAAAAGCACCCAAGGCCGGGACATCAAGAGAGCAGTGACCCTTGCACAGGGACTTTAGGAGCTGAACATGGCAAAAACGATGACTACCCCTTACGATGTCGCTGAGCATCTCCAGACACCCGAGGAGATGGCAGCTTACCTGGAAGCGTGCCTGGAAGAATCAAATGGCGACGCAGCTTTCGTCGCCAAGGCTCTTGGTGACATAGCACGTGCCAAAGGAATGTCACAAGTCGCCCGAGACGCAGGTCTTTCGCGTGAAAGCCTCTACAAAGCCCTTTCCGGGGAACGCGTCCCCAGCTTCGACACCATACTGAAAATAGTGGCGGCTTTGGGCCTGAAGCTACACGCGCAGGCGCGATAGAGCTTTAGCCCGCGTTGACAACCATTTTCGTTCCGTATATAAAAAGACCTTCAGATTCAGGAGGGCTTTTAATGGCTGACGAAGTGGCAACGACGCAACTGGCAGAAATCATCCTCAAACGCATCCGCTCCCGCGGTGACATCACCTTCGCCTCCTTCATGGAGAGCGCTCTCTACGAACCCGACCTGGGCTACTACACTTCCCCGGGGCGCAAGGTAGGCGCCGAAGGGGATTTCTACACCAGCATGAACGTGCACAGCGCCTTCGGCCGCCTGATCTCCCGCGAGATCGGACGCTTCTGGGAACTGCTCGATCGCCCCGAATCCTTCACCGTCGCCGAAGCCGGCGCGGGGGGTGGGCAACTGGCGCAGGACATCCTGGACGCCATCACGGAGGAGAATCCCAGCCTCTACGCCGCCCTCACCTATCGCCTGATCGAGAAGGAGCCGTCCCTGCAGGAGGCCCAGGCCGCACGGCTCGCGCAGCACGCCGACCGCCTGGCCTGGAGCTCGCCGCAGGAACTTTCCGACGGCGCGCTCAGCTTCACCGGCTGCATCATCTCCAACGAGCTGTTCGACGCCATGCCGGTGCACCTGGTCGAGATGGCGGAGGACGGCCTTAAGGAGGTTTTCATTTCGGCGGACGCCGACGGTTTCCGTGAAAAGCTCCTCCCCCCGTCCACCCCGGAACTGGCTGCCTACCTGGCGAAATTCGAGGTGCGCCTCATGCCCGGCCAGCGGGCGGAGATCAACCTCGCCGCACCGGCCTGGATCGCCCGCGCGGCCGCGACGCTCGAGCGCGGCTTCGTGCTCACCATCGATTACGGCTACCTCGCCGAAGAGCTCTACACCCCGCAACGGCGCAACGGCACCCTGCTCTGCTACCACAAGCACAGCACCAACGAGAACCCCTACCAGCTGGTTGGGGAGCAGGACATCACCACCCACATCAACTTCAGCTCCCTGATCGAGGCGGGCAAGGAGGAGGACCTGGTCGCAGTCTGGTACGGCGAGCAGTACCGGTTCCTTTTGGGGGTTGGGCTCATGGAGGAACTGATGCAACTCGTGGCCCAGGCCAAGGACGAGCATGAAAGCCTGAAACACCGGCTGGCCATCAAGAAGCTGATGATGCCCGAAGGCGGTATGGGTGACACCTTCAAGGTGCTGATCCAGGCCAAAGGGGTGGCAAACCCGCAGCTTCTGTGCATGAGGAAATGGGGGATGGGGCTTTGACCATCAAAGCCATCGTCTTCGACCTGGACGGGACGCTGTACCAGGAAGACCGCCTGGGAGAGGAGGTCAACCAGAGCGCCATCCACTACGTGGCCGACCTAAAGGGGGTGGCACCGGCTGAGGCGGAAACCCTGCTGCAGGCGACCCGCGCCGCCGACGGCGCCGGCGGCACGCTCAGCCGTGCCGTGGTGGCCCTGGGGGGGACCCTGCAGGAGATGCATCTCCGGTTCGCCGCCGACTGCCACCCCGAACAACTGCTCAAGCCCGACCACCGTGTCCGGGTGCTCCTGCAACTTCTCTCGACCCGCTTCCAACTGCACCTCTACACCAACAACAACCGCAACCTCTCCAGCAGGATCATGAAGCAGATCGGGGTGGACGACCTGCTGGAGCGGGTGTTCACCATCGAGGACCACTGGATCCCCAAACCCGATCGTCGCATCATCGAGGACATCCTGGCCAAGATCGACTGTCGTGCGCAGGAGACGCTCTTTGTCGGCGACCGCTACCGCGTCGACCTGGCAGTTCCGGAAGCCATGGGGTGTGCTGTCTTTGAGATGAAAACGACCGAAGAGCTGCTGACACTGGCAGATCTGGTACACTGATAGCGCCATGCTGAGACACAGGCTCTGCCTGATTCTCCGCCCAATGTCACAGTGACGCGCCGAAAGCCGGGGCTGACGGCACAAAGACAGTGCAGAGTGTTTTGATCGACAGCATGCCAAGAAACTTGTTTTTGAGGAGCTAGTCATGGCACACCGGTTGGAAAAGGACACCATGGGGACGGTCGAGGTCCCCGAAGGCGCCTACTACGGCGCCCAGACCCAGCGCGCAGTCAACAACTTCCCCATCTCCGGCTTGAAACCCCACCAGGCGCTGGTGCGGTCCACGGTACGGATCAAGAAATGTGCGGCCATCGCCAACATGACCACGCACAGACTTGCCAGGGAATTGGGCGAGGCCATCGTCCAGGCAGCCGACGAGGCACTCGCGGGCCGGTTCGCCGACCAGTTCGTGGTCGACCCGTTCCAGGCCGGCGCGGGCACATCCCACAACATGAACGTGAACGAGGTGCTGGCCAACCGCGCCAACGAGATCCTGGGAGGCCAAATCGGCGACTATGCACGGGTCAACGCCAACGACCACGTCAACATGGCGCAGTCCACCAACGACGTCTTCCCGACGGCGATGCGCCTGGCGGCGCTGGAGCTGGCGCAGGAACTGGACAACGAACTGCGTGATCTCTCCGACGCGCTGGCGCGCAAGGGGATCGAGTTCGACCACATCCTGAAGTCCGGCCGCACCCACCTGCAGGACGCGGTGCCGATCCGCCTGGGGCAGGAGTTTTCCGCCTGGTCCATCGCCATCGCCAACAACCGCTCCGGCATCGAGCGCACCTTTGCCGGGCTGCGCGAGCTGGGGATCGGCGGCACCGCAGTCGGAACGGGACTTAACGCGGAACAGGCTTTCATCGACCTGGTCGTCGAGGCGCTCGCGCGCGAGACCGGGCAGGAGTTGACCCGGGGCGAAAGCCTCGTCGAGCGGATGCAGAACATGGATCCCTTCGTCGCCCTCTCCTCCAGCGTCAAGGGGGCCGCGGTCAACCTGATCAAGCTGGCCAACGACCTGCGCCTGCTCTCCTCCGGCCCCCGCACCGGTCTGGGCGAGATCAACCTCCCCGCCATGCAGCCGGGCTCCTCGATCATGCCGGGCAAGGTGAACCCGGTACTGCCGGAGGTGACCAACATGGTCTGCTTCCAGGTCATGGGGTGCGATCTGACCGTGGCGCTGGCGGCCCAGGCCGGGCAGCTGGAACTGAACGTGATGATGCCGGTCATCGCCTTCAACCTGCTCTTCGCCATGGAGATCCTGAAAAACTGCCTGCACCAGCTGACCTCGCTCTGCATCAACGGAATCACCGCCAACGAGGAGCGCTGCCGCAACTTCCTGGACCAGTCCGTAGGGCTCGCCACGGTGCTCGCGCCCAGCATCGGCTACGCTGCGGCAGCCGAGGTCGCCAAGGAATCCGCGAAAACCGGCAAGAGCATCCGGGAGGTAATCCTGGAGCGTGGCATCCTGACCGAGGAGGAGTTCGAAGAGGTGCTGGCCCCCTACCCGCTCACCACCCCGGGCGTGCACGGCAAGGATTAGCAGTACCAAGGCCAGCGAAACAGAGCCGGCAGAGCCCTCACCCGCCCTCCGGACACCCTCTCCCGGGGGGAGAGAGACAGACGGCACACCGTCGTCGGGGGAGTGTCGGCGGGCTTTGCAATTATTGTAAAAATCCTATAGACTCATACCTGTTCCAAACCAAAGCACACGGAGGAGTACATGACTGAAGAAGTAAAAGCGATACTGGAGAACATCAGGCCGGCGCTGCAGGCTGACGGCGGCGATGTTGAACTCGTAGAAGTGACCGACGACGGGATTGTCAAGGTGCGCCTGGTAGGGGCATGCGGCCACTGCCCGATGTCCACCATGACCCTCAAGATGGGTATCGAAAGGACCATCAAAGAGAAGATCCCCGGCATCAAGGAAGTTGTTTCTGTCTAACGGGTATTCCCCTTAGTCGTTACACCCGAAGCGCGGAAGTAACCGGTTGACGTTATTTCCGCGCTTTTCGCTTTTGGGTTGGGCCTATGACCACCGTGCGGCGAAAAAGAAAGCAGTTGCTGTTTCAGACGGCGAAGTTCTTCGACTTCTTCAGGAGGAACACCGAGGCCGCCACGTTCCTGGGCAACCGCGCCACGCTGTACCGCTACGGCTCCGAATTCTTCACTGCCCTTTTGGAGGCGCTGCCCGAGGCCAGCGAAAGCATCTGCCTGGAGTTCTACACCATCGCCGATGACGAGACCGGGCGCATGGTGGCCGACGCCCTCCTCGCCGCAGCCTCGCGCGGGGTGCGGGTCTACGTGCTCTACGATTACATCGGCTGTTTCGACACCCCTGCCGCTTACTTCAAGAGACTCGCCAAGGGAGGCGTCAACTGCGCCCCCTTCAACCCGCCCCCCTTTCGCCGAGGCCTCGCCTGGTTCGACAAGCGCGATCACCGCAAGATCGTCATCATCGACGGCTGGCGCATCTTCACCGGCGGCATGAACATCGCCGACGTCTACTCCGGCTTCGGAAAGAAGAAGACCAAGTGGCGCGACGTGGGACTGAGGATCGAAGGTGAGGCAGGGCTGGAGTTGCTGCGCCTGTTCCGCGAGGCCTGGACCGAGGAGGTCGGCGTGCCTCCGGTGGGAACCGATCCCGCTCCGCTGCCGGAACTTGACGGCGATGCGAAAGTCATGGTAGTGAACGGCGGACCGCACCAGAAGCGCAGCTTCATCAGGAGCGCCTTCCGGGTTGCCATCGCCGGCGCCTCGGAGAGCGTCACCATCGCCAGCCCCTATTTCATACCGGGACCGCGGGTGATCCGTTCCATGCTGCGGGCGGCTGGACGAGGGGTCCGGGTGAGGCTGCTACTCCCCTACAAGAGCGATGTCCCGCTGGTGCGCCTGGTGAGCCGGACCTACTACGGCCAGTTGCTGAGAAATGGCGTAGAGATCCACGAGATGGACAGCGCCGTGCTGCACGCCAAGGTCCTTATCATTGACGGCGACTGGACCATGGTCGGCTCCGCCAACATGGACCTCAGGAGCTTCCACCGTAACTATGAATTGAACGTGGTGGTCGACAGCCACGACTTCGGCGCCCAGGTCGCCGACATGCTGGAAGCCGATTTCGCCGGCACCCGGCGCATCGTTCTGCACGAGCACGAAAAACGGGGTTGGCCGGTGCGCTTCCTGGAGCGCCTGTTCAGCCCGGTCGCCTGGTTTTTGTAATCCGCTTTTCCTGTTTTTTCCCCCGGAGTTATCTACATGATCAACAAGGACACCCTGAAGCGGCTGGAATTCGACAAGATCCTGGAAACCGCCGCAACCTTCGCCCACTGCGAGGCATCCCACGAGGGAGCCCTTGCCATAGCACCGCTACGAACCCGCCAGGAGATGGAACTGCGCCTGGGGCTCGTCGACGAGATCCGCAAGCTGACCCGGCTCGGCATCGCGCTGAAGCTCGCTCCCTTCGAGGACATCACCCCGCAGGTCAGGGCGGTCCGTCCCAAGGGCGCGGTCATCGCCCCCATTGCCCTGCAGCGCTTCATCCCCACCCTGCGTGTCATGGCCGCGGTGGCCTCACAACTATCCTTCCGCAGCGACGTACCGCTGCTCCTGGCCGAGGTCGGCTGCATCACCGGATTCCCGGACCTTTTAAACCCGCTCGAGCACACCGTCAACGAGGAGGGTGAAATCCTCGACACCGCCTCCCGGCTTTTGGCCGACATCCGGGGCAGGAAGAAGGGACTCACCACCCGCATCAAGAAACGGCTCGAGGAGATCGTGCGCGAACGGCACACGGCGATCTTCCTGCAGGACGACTTCATCACGCAGCGCTCCGGGCGCTGGGTGATCCCGGTGCGCATGGACTCCAAGGGGATGGTCCCCGGCGTGGTGCACGACGTATCCAACTCGGGCGAGACCGCCTTCATGGAGCCGCTGGAGATCATCGGCCTCGCCAACGAACTGGAGAACCTGGTGGCCGACGAGCGGGCCGAGGAGATCCGCATCGTCCGGCAGATCTGCGACTGGATCAGGGAGGACGCCGAGACGATCCTGCAGCAGTTCGAGGCGCTGGTGGAGCTCGACATCCTCAACTGCATCGCCACCTTGAGCGACCGTCTCAGGAGCGAGACGCCGGTCATCGCCGACACCCCGACCATCCTGCTCAAGGCGGCACGCCACCCGATCCTCACCCTGATGGGGAAAGACGTGGTCCCGCTCGACCTGGAACTGGCAGCGGAGAACCGCGTCATGGTGGTCACCGGCCCCAACACCGGCGGCAAGACCATCGCCATCAAGAATGCGGGACTTCTTTCCGTCATGGCCCTGTGCGGCATGCCGGTCCCTGCCCTCCCCGGCACCGTGCTGCCCAAGGTCGACAGCATCCTGGTGGACATCGGCGACGAGCAGTCCATCGAGGAGAGCCTCTCCACCTTCTCGGCCCACATCTCCAAGATCTCCAGCATCATCGAGCATGCCGACCGCGGCGCCCTGGTGCTTTTGGACGAGCTCGGCACCGGCACCGAACCGGGACAGGGTGCCGCCATCGCCTGCGCCGTGCTCAAAGAGTTGCAGAACAAAGGGGCACTGGTGGTGGCAACCACCCACCTCACCGAGATCATCGGCTTCGTGCAGCGCGAAGCCGGGATGGTGAACGCGGCCATGGCCTTCGACCGGCAGAAGCTGGCGCCCTTGTACCGGCTGGTGGTCGGCGAACCGGGCGAGTCGCATGCTCTCGAGATCGCCAGCCGCTACGGCCTCCCCGAACGGGTGGTCAGCTTTGCGCGGGGCATGATCGGCACCATGGAGGCGGACTTCCATGCCCTGCTGCGTGACCTGAAGGAAAAGCGCGAGCAGTTGGACCGCACCCTGGCCGAACTGGCCGAGCGCGAAGAGAAGCTGACACGCGCGGAGCACAACCTGGTGGACCGCCGCGACGAGGCGGCCCGGCTGGTTCAGGATGCCCGAGAGAAGGGGCTCCTGGAGGCGCAGCAGGTGATCGCCAAGGCCCGTCGCGAGGTGGCGGCCATGATCGACGAGGCCAAGCGCGACAAGGCGCGCGAGGCCAAGGAAAAGCTGGACCAGGCGGCACGCGAGGTCGAAGCCGCGCTGGACGGGTTGCACCCCGAGGAGAACGTCGACCCGGACCAGGTAGCAGCGGGCGATGTCCTCTTCGTGAAGCCGCTCAACTGCGACGCCACCATCCTCTCCGTGGATCGTCGTGCCGGGCGTGCCCGCGTGCGCGCCGGGAGCATGGAACTGGACGTCGCACTGGTATCGCTGTTAAAGCCCAAGGGGAAAGAGCCGAAGAAGGTACGTAAGCAGCGCGCCCGGCAGCAGGAGGCGGAGGCCGCAGCCTCCGAGCCCGCGACCAGCATCAACCTGCTCGGGATGCGGGTGGAGGAAGCCATCGGGGAGTTGGAGCCCTTCCTGAACCACGCCGCGCTGGAGCGGATGTCCGAGGTGCGCGTCGTGCACGGCAAAGGGACCGGCGCCCTGATGAAGGGGGTGCGCAGCTACCTGACCGGGCACCCGCTGGTGGCGGAGTTCCGCACCGGCGAGCGTTTCGAAGGGGGCGACGGTGTCACGGTGGTGACGCTGCGCTAGTGTAATGCGATCACAGATGACTGCGGAGGCCTTATGATCATCTCCATCATTGCTGCCATGTCTGACAACAGGGTGATAGGCGCGCACGGGAAGCTGCCGTGGGATATTCCCGCCGATCTCGCTCGTTTCCGAAGCCTCACCATGGGACACGCAGTGCTGATGGGAAGAAAGACCTTCGAATCGATCGGCCATCCCCTGGACGGACGCAAGAACATCGTGCTCAGCAAGAGCATGGGGAGGACCGACGGGGTCATCGTGGCCCGCACCCTCCAGGAAGGGATCGCGGCCGCCGAGGGGGACGAGGAGCTCTTCATCTGCGGCGGCGAGGCCGTGTTCCGGGAGGCGCTCCCCTTGTGCCAGAGGATCTACCTCACCGTGGTGCACGGACAGTACGAGGGAGACGTGCATTTTCCGCAGCCTCCCTGCTCCTTTGCGGAGATGCACCGGGAGGAGTTCCTGGAAGGCGCCCCCCCCACCAGCTACGTGGTGCTGGAGAAGGTGGACCAGATCCAGCCGGGGAGTGACGTCTACGAACTGCGGCAAAAAGGGGTGGAAGCGCTGAACCGCCAGCTCTACTTCCTGGCACGCTGCTGCTTCGGGCAGGCACAGGCGCTGGAAGATTCGGCGGAAACTGCGTCCGACTTGGCCTACAGCCAGGCCAAAAGCGGCGGGGACCCAGGGGAAGCACTGAAGCTCGCGGAGAGGGCCTTCCGCGACGATCCGGACAACCTGCGCATCCGGTTGAACCTGGGGCGCATCCTGGTCCTCGCCGGCGAAAAGGGGAAAGGGCTGGAGATGCTGCGCAAGGGGGTGCAGGCAGGCGGCGGGCAGGAGTTCTACACCGAACTCGCCAAGTGCGGCACCAGGGGGACCCCGCCCATCAAGTCCCTCCCCAGAAGCCACCCGCTGAACCGGTACTTGGGGATTTTGATGCACAGGTTGAATATGCGGGGGTAAGTCCATCCTCCTCCCCCTCCCCAGCCCTCCCCCTCCGGGGGAGGGAGTAATGACCCGGCCGATAAGAAGGCCATCGTCTCTGCAGATGCCCCGTTGACTCCACCCCTGCCATGATGCTACTTTCCTGTCCATGAAAAACACGGAGGCTGAAGGGATAGTGCTGCGCCTCACCGACTTCGGGGAGGCGGACCGTATCGTCACCTTGTTCACCCTGGAACAGGGGAAACTGCAGGGGGTGGCACGTGGCGCCAAACGGAGCAAGAAACGCTTCGCTGGGGCCCTGGAGCCCTTCGCACACCTCAAACTACAGTTGCACCTCGGCACCTCCCTTCCCACGCTGTCCAGCGCCGACATCGTCGGCATCTTCCCCGGCATCCGCGCCGACCTCGCCAGGATCGGCTGCGCTGCCTACGCCTGCGAACTGGTGGAACGGCTCACCCCGGAAGACGAACCCAACCCGCGCCTGTTCCGCCTCCTGTACTGCTACCTGGAACGCCTCAACGACGCCCCCGCCTCCCCCTCCGACCGCCGCTTCTTCGCGGTCAACCTCCTGAAGATACTGGGCTACCAACCGGAACTGCAGGTGCGCGGCGTCTCCGAGGAAACGGCATCCCTCCTGGCCCGTGCCATGCAGACCGGCCGTTTCGGGGCCGTGGTCTTTCCGGACGCGTTGCTGCGCGAGGCGGACCTCCTTTTGAACCCCGCCATCGACCTCCACCTGGACCGTGAACTGAAGTCGCTGGCCTTCCTGAAGGAGTGCGGCGTGTAGCTGCCGCACCGGGCACCGAAAGGTGCGGCGTAACCCGCCAAGATTCTTTTGCAAACCGTCAATTTTGTTGACCCCGGCGCCGGTAACAGGTACTATTCGACGCTTCAGTCAAACCCGTATGTGCAGCCGCGCCCAGGCGCTGCTTTTTGTTTTTGAGGAACGCATGAACCAAGCGGACATGAGAAAACTGCCGCCGCAGAGCATCGAAGCGGAGATGTCGATCCTGGGAGGGATCCTGGTCGACAACGAAGCGATCAACCGGGTGCTTGAGGTCCTTTCACCGGAAGAAATGTACCGGGAGAGCCACAGAAAGATCATGCGCGCCATGATCGAACTGAACGAGCGCGGCGAGCCCTGCGACCTGATCACCATGACCACCATCCTGCGCAAGAAGGGTGAGCTGGAAGAGGTGGGTGGCGGCGCCTACCTGGCTACCCTGGTGGACTTCGTCCCCATGGCGGCGAACATCTCCTACTACTGCAAGATCGTGAAGGAGAAGTACATCACCAGGAAGCTCATCTCCGCCGCCACCGACATCGTCAGCAACGGTTTCGAGGACAAGGTGGAGGTCGAGGAACTGCTCGATTCCGCGCAGAAGGTGATCTTCGAGATTTCGGAAAACAAGCTGCGCCCGTCGTACTACAAGGTCAGCGACATCCTCAAGGACACCATCAAGAACATCGAGCTCCTCTACGAGAAGAAGGAGCTGGTGACCGGCGTCCCCACGGGCTACAACGACCTCGACAAGCTGACCGCGGGCTTTCATGCCGGCGACCTGGTCATCATCGCGGGACGTCCGGCGATGGGTAAGACCACCTTCGCACTGAACGTCGCCCAGTACGCGGCGGTCGATTCGGACAAAAAGTTCCCGGCTGCCATCTTCTCGCTGGAGATGCCCAAGGAGCAGCTGGTGGAGAGGCTTCTCTGCTCCGCCTCGCGGGTCGACCTCACCCGCCTGCGCTCGGGGCACCTGCAGGAAAACGACTGGCCCAAGCTGATCAAGGGCGCCGGGCTTTTGCACAACTCCAAGATCTTCATCGACGACACCCCCTCCATCACCGTGATGGAACTCCGCTCCAAGGCGAGGCGCCTCAAGGCCGAGCACGACATTGGCATCATCGTCATCGACTACCTCCAGCTCATGCGCGGCGGCGCCAACAGCGAATCGCGCCAGCAGGAGATCTCTGAGATCTCGCGCTCGCTGAAGGCGCTGGCCAAGGAACTGAGCATCCCGGTGATCGCCCTGTCACAGTTGAACCGAAGCCTGGAGCAGAGAACCGACAAGCGCCCGATGATGAGCGACTTGCGCGAATCCGGGGCGATCGAGCAGGACGCCGACATCATCATGTTCGTCTACCGCGGCGAGGTGTACGACAAGGAGAACGAGGACCTCAAGGGGAAGGCGGAGGTCATCATCGGCAAGC
Organism: Geomonas anaerohicana; assembly: GCF_016458305.1. Lineage (GTDB taxonomy): Bacteria > Desulfobacterota > Desulfuromonadia > Geobacterales > Geobacteraceae > Geomonas > Geomonas anaerohicana. The sequence goes on from NZ_JAEMHL010000017.1 coordinate 21,445, forward strand.
ACAGAAGCGGTCCCATCGGCACCGTCGACCTCGCCTTCAGGGGCGAGTTCACCCGGTTCGAGAACCTCAGCAACAGGGAAGAATATTAAACCGTAACCAATAGAGTTCCCTCCCCTGGAGGGGGAGGGCTAGGGAGGGGGCGCGGTTGCCTCTCAAGCGTTCCCCCCACCCCACCTCCCCCCTCCGGGGGGAGGAGCAAACAACAATAGAAAGGAACGTAGATGAGCAGATACCATGCAATGACGGAAGTGCCGGCTACCGCCGGATATAAGGAAGGGGACGTACTGTTTCTCTGCGGCGAACTGTTCGGCCGCGGCTACGCCAACGGCATCGTGGACGAGGCCAGGGCCAAGGGGATGACCATCATCGGCGCCACCGTGGGGAGGCGCGATGCGGACGGCACGCTGCGCCCGCTCAACGAGGAGGAGCTGACCACCGCCGAGGCGGGGCTGGGCGGCAAGATCATCAACATCCCGCTGGAGGCAGGGTTCGACATGGAGCCCGGCAAGGACGGCATCGCTCCGGTGGACCGTTTCAAAGGCGTCAAGCCGGATGACTGGGCTTCGGTCAAGCTGGACCCGGCAGAGGTCGAGTACTCCAAACAGCGCGGCACCGAGCGCTTCTGCAAGAACCTTGCGGCCGTGGTGGCCGAACTGGAGCAGATGATCCCGGCCGGCAGCAAGCTGCTCGTGGTCCACACCATGGCCGGCGGCATCCCGCGCGCCCGCGTCTTCATGCCGATCCTGAACAAACTGTTCAAGGGTCAGGGCGACCGCTTCCTCTCCTCCGAGGCCTTTTGGACCTCCGACATGGGCAAACTGTGCGACGCGAGCTTCAACGAGGTCACCGCGGACACCTTCCGCTACCTGATCGACGCAACCGCGGGCCTCAGGGAGAAGCACGACACTCATTACGCGGCCTACGGCTACCACGGCACCGGCGTGCTGATCAACGGCGTCATCACCTGGCAGTCCTACACCCCGTACCTGCAGGGGTGGGCGAAGATCCGCCTGGAAGACATCGCCATCGAGGCCTGGGAGAAAGGGATCAAGGCGACCGTGTACAACTGCCCCGAGATCCTCACCAACTCCAGCGCGCTCTTCCTGGGCGTCGAGAACTCCCTCTACCCCCTCATGGGCGCCCTGCGCACCGAGGGCGTGGAGTCGGTCGTCAACGAGTGCCAGGCGCTGCTGCGCGAAGGGACCACGGTCGACGACCTCCTTAAGATCGCCAACACCTACCTCACCTCCGAGCTCATCACCAGCACGCGCGACTTCGACAGCTGGCCGCAGCACAACAAGCCGGAGCAGCAGGAGTACATGCTGAACACCTCCGCGGAGCTGATCAGCATGAACGCGGACCAGAAGGACATCGTCTGCGCGGTGCTCTCACGCGCCGTGTTCCAGGGCGTCGGCAGCCTCATGTTCAACAGCTCGTGGAACCCACAGGCGCCGGTGTTCTGGCTGAACCATGACGTGATCGCCAAGACGCTGGCGAAAGGCTAATCGGAAAGCAAACCGGGGGGGCGAGACATGTTTCGCCCCCTTTTTTTACAAGCAAATCCCCTCTGTCTCCCCTTTTACAAGGGGAGGACGTGAGATGCGGGAGGCGCTTCGGGGGCAGAGAACTTTCACCTTCAACACTTGATAACACCGAACGGAGTACACGTGGCGCACAAGGTCCTGCTGGTCGATGACGTGAGCATGTTTCTGGAACTGGAAAAGGATTTCCTCTCCCTCTCCGCGGTGGCTATCTTTACCGCCCGCAACGGGGAGGAGGCGCTGACAATCTGCCGGGAACAGCACCCGGACCTGGTGATCATGGACCTGCATATGCCGGTCATGGACGGCGCCGATTGCTGCCGCGCCATAAAAAAAGACCCCCATCTCTCCAGCCCGGTGATCATGGTCACCTCTGAAGGGAAGGAGGCCGATCGCCGGCTCTGCCTGGAAGCGGGCTGCGACGACTTGCTCTTCAAACCTCTGGATCGCGCGATTTTCCTCGACGCGGCCCGCAAACTCCTGCCCGCCGTGGACCGGCGCGACCGGAGGGGAAGTTGCCGCTTCAACGTTAAATTCCGTGCCTTCGGACTCACCCTTTCGGGCTTTAGCGTCAACTTGAGCCAAAACGGCCTCTACCTCGCCGCCGACATGGAGCTGGAACAAGGGACCGAACTGGAGCTGCTCTTCGCGCTTCCAGAGCCGGCAACGGCCATCATCCAGACCAAGGGGCGCATCGCCTGGCTCAACACCAGCAAGACCCGCAGGAAAGGGACGCTCCCGGAAGGCTTCGGCATCCAGTTCATCGGCATCTCAGATGAGGACCGGGAACGGATTGACCGCTACGTCAGTACCCTGTCACCTACCTCACGAGCTTAGAAAGCTTCTTGAACTCCTCGGTGCCGGCGACGCGCAGCAGCTGGAACAGCACCGACTCGGTGGAAGTCATCACCGCGCCGGCCTGGGTCATGGTCTGCAGCGCGATCTCCCAGTTGTGCTTCTTGCGGCTCATCACCGCATCGACCACCAGGTGCACCACGTAACCGCGCGACAGCAGCTCCAGGGCGGTCTGCAGCACGCAGACGTGGGTCTCCATGCCGGTCAGGATCACCTGGCGCCTGCCGTTTTTCTCCAGGGTATCGAGGAAACCTTCCCCGCCGCAGCAGCTGAAGGTCATCTTCTCCAGGCTGGGCGTGCAGAGCTTTTCCTTCAGGGCGGGCACGGTCTCGCCGAGGCCCTTGACGTACTGCTCCGTGGCGAGCGCCGGGATGCCCAGTTCGGTTGCCGCATCGAGCAGGATGGAGATGTTGTTGGTCAGCTTCCCCAGCACCTTCTCGTCCATGGCGCGGCAGAGCTTGTCCTGCACGTCGACCACCACCAGTTGTGCACTCTCTTTGTCCAGGAAAAACCTTTCCAGCAGGGTCATAACACCTCCTAAAAGCAGGTTGAGGCTAAGGTTAAGGTTGAGAAACTGAGGTCGAGGCTAAGGTTGAGGTTAAGAGTGGGGTTAAGATGTTCTCGACCTCAACATCAACCTTAACCTGATTTTTCTATTCCTTGCGCAGTTCGATCCCCAGCTCGGTGATCTTCTTCCTCAGGGTGTTGCGGTTGATGCCCAGGATGTCTGCGGCGCGCACCTGGTTGCCGCGGGTCTTCTCCAGGACGAAACGGATCAGCGGACGCTCGACCTGCTCCAGCACCATGGCGTGCACGTCGCCGCTCTCCATCTTCTCCATGTTGGAGAAGCAGCCGCGCAGCTTCAGATCGACAATCCCTTCCAGCGACAGTTCCTCACCCTTCCCTTCGCTCGGGCGGCTCCGCAGACCAGGGAAATCGGAGGCGACCAGAAGCGGATCGGGCGAAAGGATCACCGCCCTCTTGATGGTGTTCTCCAGTTCACGGATGTTGCCGGGCCAGTTGTAGTTGGAGAGGAGCTTCACGGCGTCGGCGGAAGTCCGCTTTTGCGGCACTTCGAGCTCGGCGCAGATCTTGCCCAGGAAATACTGCACCAGCAGCGGGATGTCCTCCTTGCGGTCGCGCAGCGGCACCAACTGGATCGGGATCACGTTGAGGCGGTAGTAGAGGTCCTCGCGGAACTGCTTGTTGCGGACGGACTCCTCCAGGTCCTGGTTGGTGGCTGCCACCACCCTGACGTCGACGGGGATGCTCTGGTTGCCGCCGGTCCTGGTGATCTCGCGCTCCTGCAGCACCCTGAGGATCTTCGCCTGCAGGTCGATGGGCATGTCGCCGATCTCGTCCAGGAAGATGGTGCCGCCGTTGGCCTGCTCGAACTTACCCAGCTTCCTCTCGGTGGCGCCGGTGAAGGCGCCCTTCTCGAAGCCGAACAGCTCGCTCTCCAGGAGTTCCTTGGGAATGGCGGCGCAGTTGAGCGGGATGAACGGCTTGCCCAGACGCTTGGAGTTGTAGTGGATGGCGCGGGCGATCAACTCCTTGCCCGTGCCCGACTCACCCTGCACCAGGACGGTGACGTCAGAGGGGGCCACCTTGCCGATGGTTTTGTAGACCTCACGCATGGCGGGAGAGTTGCCGATGATGGTCTTCTCGAGCTGGTAGCGGTCCGCCAGTTCCTCTTTGAGCAGCGACACCTGCGAGGTCATCTCGCGCGCCCGGCTCACCTTCTCCACCACCGCGTCGATGACGCCCAGGTCGAAAGGCTTGGTCAGGTAGTCGTAGGCGCCGCGCTTCATCGCCTCGACGGCGTTTTTCATGCTCGCCTCGGCGGTCATGATCACCACCATCAGGTCGGCACGCTCCTCTTTGACCCGATCCAGCAGTTCCAGTCCGGTGACGCCGGGCATCTTGATGTCCAAAAGCGCCAGGTCGTAGACGTTCTCCTTGATGAGCTTGAGCGCCTCGTTGCCGTCCTTGGCCAACTCGACGTTGAATCCTTTTTTCTTGAGGGCCTTGGAAAGGACCCAGCGCATGCTCTCTTCGTCATCCGCCACGAGAATGTTGTTGATTGACATAAATGCTCCTAAAAAACCGTTCAAGGTTCAACGTTCAACGTTCGATGCGGTCATCCGCCATTGGACTCTACGCCTTGACTTGCCACGCTGCAGGTCAGGTCAGGATGACGGCGCCACATGAGCGGCGCGATCGAACCTTGAACGTAGAACGTTGAACAGCTGTAAGTTATTGCACCAGCGGCAGCATGACGGTGAAGACGGTGCCACGGGAGGGGTTGGAATCGACGCGGATCATGCCGCGATGCTCGGACACGATCTTCTGGCAGATGGCCAGCCCCAGCCCCGTGCCCTGGGACTTGGTGGTGAAAAACGGGGTGAACATGTTCTCCAACACGTCCTCCGGGATACCGGGACCATTGTCGGAGATGTCGATGGCGACCATGCGGGCACGCCGCTCACCCTTTTGCGTCATAGCGTAATCGGCCAGCACCCGGCTGGTCACCTTGACCACACCGCCGGTCCCGACTGCCTCCATGGCGTTCTTGATCAGGTTCAGGAACAGCTGGGTCAAGAGCGCCTCGTCGGCGAGTATCGGGGGGATGCTGGGGTCGAAGTACTGCTGCAGGTAGACCTCTTTCCCCTCGCAGGCGTTCTTCTGCAACAGGACGATGTCGGAGAGGACCCGGTGCAGGTTCACCTTGCCAAGCTTTAGGCGCCCCGGCGAGGCGAGCCCCAGGAGCTCCTCGACGATGACGTTGACCCGCTGCACTTCCTTCAGCATGACCCGCACGTATTCCCGAAGATCCTCGTTGTCGGGAAACTCCATCTCCAGCAGCTGTGCCGCTCCCTTGATGCCGCCCAACGGGTTCTTGATCTCGTGGGCGAGGCCTGCGGCGAGCGCCCCCAACGAGGAAAGGCGGTCCGCCTGGCGCACAGCGCTCTCGAGCTCACGCACGTTGGTGAGATCACGCAGCAGTACGATGGTGCCGATGCGCTCGCCGCTCGAACTCAAAAGGGGCGAGGTGCTGGTCCCCACCGGGGTGATGCGGCTCCCCCGCTTGAGCACGATATTCTCGTGGTCGGAGACCGACATCCCGGTGCTGACGGTCTTCGCCACCAGCTCGTTCAGGGCACGGTCGTCCTTGAAGATCTCGCTGAAAAGATGCCCCAGCGCCTGACGCCTCGACACGCCGGCCAGCTCTTCGGCTGCCGGGTTCACCAGCGTCACGGCTCCGGTGTTGTCCAGCACGATGACGCCGTCACCCACGCTGTCGACCACGTTCGCGTAATAATTCTCCAGGCGGTCAGCCATTAAAGAACTCCTCCATTGCCCCGACCAGCTCGGCAGCGTGTTCGATCCGGTTCACCGCGGCCCGAAACTGCGCCGCTCCCGGAAGCCCCTTGGAGTACCAGGCAAGATGCTTGCGCATCTCCATCAGGGCCACTCTGCCCCCCTCGAACTCGCTGAAGAGCTCGAAGTGCCTGCGGGCAACCGCAAGCCGTTCCGCCACCGTCGGCGCTGCCGGGACCTCGCCCGCCATAAGGGCGAGCGCCTCCCGGAACAGCCAGGGATTCCCCATCGCGCCGCGGGCCACCATCACCGCGTCACAGCCGGTTTCGCGGAACATGCGGACGACGTCGTCCGCCGTGAAGAGGTCACCGCTGCCGATCACCGGGATCTTGAGCGCGCTCTTCAACTCAGCCAGCTTGGACCAGTTCGCTTTCCCCTCGAACATCTGGGCCCGGCTCCTGGGGTGCAGCGTTATTGCGTCGCATCCTTCTTCCTGCGCGATCCGCCCCACCTCGAGGAAGGTGTCGTCGCCGCAGACCCAGCCGGTGCGGATCTTGACGGTGAAGGGAAGCGCGGTCGCCTTGCGCACGCAGCGGATGATGCGCGCCACCTTGGCCGGCTCCTTCATCAGCGCGCTGCCGGCCCCGGTGCCGACCACCTTTTTCACCGGGCAGCCCATGTTGATGTCGATCAGTTCGCCGTATCCCTCGACCAGCCGCGCCGCCTCGGCCAGCATCTCCGGCTCGTCCCCGAAAAGCTGCATGCCGATGGGACGATCCTCCGGGGTGGTCTTCAGGAGATCGAAACTCTTGCGTCCCTCCCTGGTCAGGCCGTTGACGCTCACCATCTCGGTGAAGGTGAGCGAGGCCCCGCCGTCGCGGGCGATGATGCGCATGGGGAGGTTGGTGATGCCGGCCATGGGGGCCAGAAATACCCGATTCTTCAAGGTAAGGGAGCCGATGGCCACCGTCTTTTGCATATGTGATGACTTCCTTATCTGCCTAAAAAATGTGCATACTAACAACTAAGAATTTAAAACGCAAGGGTTTTTTGTGGCGGGCGTATACGGAAAAGGAGGGTGTCGGAAGGGACAAAACGAAATGGTGGATGCTGTTCAGAACCAGGCTCTTCCCCCTGGAGGGGGGAGGTCGGGAGGGGGGGCAGCGTTGGCGGGCTTCCCCCTCCCCTGCCCTCCCCCTCCGGGGGAGGGAGAGTATGGAAGCGAGAGGTCTACGCCTCGGTGAGCCGCAGCATCCGTTCTATGCCGCTCAGCCCCTCCAGGGCGCCGCAGGGAAGGGAGAGGTGCGGGGCGCGGATCTGCGGCTCGCGCGGGTTGATGCGGATGACGCGCGCGCCGGAGAGGGCGCCGATGCGCTCGCTGGCGGCGCGCACGGTCGGAATGGCCGTACCGGCCCCCATCTCGACCACGACGATGCGTCTGCCGGACTGGCGGGACAGGAACTGCCGGAAGCGCTCCTGCTGCCTTGCGGTGCGCTCGCCGATCCAGGCGTAGTCCCCGAACATGAGGATGTTGGGACGCGCCGCCCTACCACAGCGGGAACAAAGCGGGACGTGGTCGGCGCGCATGGTGTCCTCGTCGATGCGAAACTGTTCACGGTTGTCCCAAATCCGGTCGCAGCAGGGGCCGGTGCACTGCAGGTGGTGGATGGAGCCGTGGAACTCGAGGACGCCCTGCTCCGCAAAACCTGCTTTCTGGAACTGCCCGTCCACGTTGGAGGTGGCCACGAACGTATCGAGACCAAAGCGGGCGGCCCAGTCGAGCAGGAGGCCGAAGCCGGGATGGGGAACGGTGGCGCGGTAGAGGTTGGTACGGTGGCCGTAAAAGCCCCAGCCGAAGGCGGGATCGTGCTCGAAATGTTCAGGGTTGGCGGCGTCGACGAAGCTGATGCCGAGACGCTGATAGAGGGGGTAGGCGCGCCAGAAGCCGGTGTCGCCGCGGAAATCGGGGAGGCCGGAGTCGACCCCCATGCCGGCGCCGGCGGTAACCACCAGCGCCTGCGCGCCCGCGACCGCCTCGGCCGCGGCCCTGAAAACCGGGGCGAGATCGGCCGCCACGCCTAGATCCCCACCTTGACAGGGATCGGCTTCAGCACCCGTTGCAGCTCGGAGGGAGGCAGCGAGACCAGGAAGCCGCGGCTGCCGCCGTTGATGTAGATGAGCGGCAGTGCCAGGATGCTCTCCTCGATGTAGACCGGCATCTGTTTCCTGGTGCCGAAGGGGGAGGTCCCCCCCACCATGTAGCCAGAGTGCCGGTTGGCGGTGTCGGGGGTGCAGGGGGCGACGCTCTTGACGCCGATGGCGCGCGCCAACTCCTTGGTGGAAACCTGGAGGTCACCGTGCATCAGCACCACCAGCGGCGCGCGGGTGTCGTCCTCCATGATCAGGGTCTTGATGACGCTGTGCTCGTCGACGCCCAACTCCCGTGCCGAAACGGCGGTGCCGCCCTTCTCCTCGTAGTGGTAGGGGTGCTCGCCGAAGGTAACTCCCGCCTGCCGCAGTACCCGGATGGCAGCCGTGACCGGCGATTTCACCTTGGCCATTGCAGTTCTCCTTGAACGCATTTGATTTCGTTAGTAAAAAAGTCACTTGCCAGGCACGGACATACCGGCTATAGATTAATAGCACGTCTTCTGCAGCTTAACAACCGTGTAACTAGGGTAACTTGTTATGGGAAATGAGAACCAAAGGCCGGCCAAAGTTCTGGTGATGGATGACGACGAGATGGTCCGGTTTGTAGCGGGCGAGACCTTGAAGCGCTACGGTTTCGAGGTCGACTTCGCCAACGACGGCGCCCAGGCCGTGGAGATCTACCGCGAGCGGTACCAGGCCGGCGACGCCTTCGCCGCCGTCATCCTGGACCTGAACATCCCCGGGGGCATGGGAGGGCAGGAGGCTATGAAGCGCCTGCTCGAGATAGACCCAGCCGCCAAGGGGTACGTGTCCAGCGGCCGCACCGACGACCCGGTCATGATCAATTACCGGAACTTCGGCTTCAGCGGCACCATCGAGAAACCCTATTTCTACCTGAACAAGCAACTCATGGAAGAGTTCAGCAAGACCCTGCGCGGCACAGAGTAAGCATGACCGGATTGGAAAATTACCTCGCCCTTTTGGAGCGCATCGACGAGATCTGCCGGCGCACCTCGGAAACCTTCAGCGACCACATCACCTGCCATGCAGGCTGTGACGCCTGCTGCCGCCATCTATCCATCTTCGCCGTAGAAGCCGCCGCCCTCAAAAAAGCGCTCGCAGAGCTCCCGGCCGACCAGGCCGAGCTGGTGCGCGCCAAGGCGCGTGAGGCGCATGAGGGCTCCCCCTGTCCGCTGCTTCACGACGGGCTCTGCCTGCTCTACCAGGCCCGCCCCATCATCTGCCGCACCCATGGGCTGCCGCTATTGCTTTTGCGCGAGGGGGAACGCACCATCGACTTCTGCCCGGAAAACTTCCAGGGGCTTCCCAGCATCCCCGGCAGCGCCGTCATCGACCTAGAGCGGCTGAACATGATGCTCGCCACCATCAACGCGCTGTACCTGCAGTCCTTCCCGGGACCGGAGCGGCTCACCATAGCCCAGGCACTCACTCTCACCGATTGACATTTCCCCCGACTTCAGGGTATATGGCCCGGTGCGAAAAATTCGCAGCCGCTGTCGTACGTGAGCCGGAAGCTGGCGCAGGGGATTTGTGCGCATATACTTTACTGCTGGAAAAGGAGAGGCAACACGATGAAGGTAAGCTACAACACATCCGGGAGCTGCGCCTCCCGCATCGAGATAGAGATCGAGGACGGCGTCATCGTCGCCACCAAGTTCGTGGACGGCTGTGCCGGCAACACCCAGGCGGTGGCGGCCCTGGTGCGCGGCATGGAGGTCGGCGAAGCCATCAGGCGCCTGAAGGGGATCGCCTGCCAGGGCGACACCTCCTGCCCCGACCAACTGGCCAGAGCCCTGGAGCAGTCGCAATGCACCACCAGACCTTCCTAGACGGAGGCATTATGGAAATCTTCGGCGGGTTCATGATGATGATGAGCATCATCGGCTTCTTCCTGGTCGTGATCTGGTTCATCCTTCCCTTCGTTATCTTCAACATCAAGGGGCGCGTGGACCGCTCCGCAGCGATGCTGGAGGAGATGGACCAGCGCCTGAAGAACATGGAGCGCCTGCTCCAGGAGCGCCCGTTGTCGCCTCCCGAGGAGCCTTCCCGTCCGCTCGACCCTTCGGAGTAGCCCGTCGGCTTCGGGCCCCAGCTCTTTGCATCCCCCCCTCCCCCGTCCTTCTCGGGGGAGGGTTTTCCTACCTCCTCCCCGCCTTAAAAAGCTGTCATATCCCTTGCCAACCCCCGCTTTTTTCATTATTATGTGCCGCTACGTGTCTGCCGGCAGAGTAAAGACGATTAATCTGCCGCAGCCGACGCCAAGGAGAGTTCATGGGTTTACTGGAAGGTAAAAAAGCACTTATTTTCGGAGTTGCTAACGATAAAAGCATCGCCTGGGCCACGGCCGAGGCGTTTCATCGCGAGGGGGCCGAAGTGGCCCTCGCCTACGCCGGCGAGGCGGTCGCCAAGAGGGTGATGCCGCTGGCCGAGAGCATCGGCTGCAACCTGGTGCTCCCCTGCGACGTGAGAAGCGACGAGGAGATCGCGCGCCTGTTCTCGGACGTGCGCGAGGCGTGGGGCGGCCTGGACATCCTGGTGCACTCGGTCGCCTTCGCCAACAAGGAGGAGTTGAAGGGCTCCTTCCTGAACACCACCCGCGAGGGGTTTGCCACCGCACTGGACATCAGCGCCTACTCGCTGATCGCCATGGCGCGGGAGGCCGCGCCGCTCATGCAGGGGCGCGACGGCAGCGTGATCGCCATGACCTACTACGGCGCCCAGAAAGTGTTCCCGAGCTACAACGTCATGGGGGTGGCCAAGGCGGCGCTGGAGGCAAGCGTGCGCTACCTGGCCGAGGCGATGGGACCGGAGGGGACCCGGGTCAACGCCATCTCGGCGGGACCGCTGCGGACCCTTGCTTCCGCCGGTATCGGCGGCTTCGGCCAGATCGCCGGTCACGTCGCCGACAAGGCGCCGCTTAGGCGCAACATCTCGCAGGAGGAGGTCGGTAACGCCGCCCTCTACCTCGCCAGCCCTCTTGCCAGCGGCGTCACCGGCGAGATCCACTTCGTGGACTGCGGCTACAACATCATCGGGCTGTAGCGGAGGCGCGCCATCAAAGGATTGCACGGTAACCTGACAGGGCTGAAATCGAGCCAGGTAAACAGGCTGGAAAGGCTGTACCGCCGCCGCGTGAAACCCACGGAGGTCATCTCCCTGGAACTCGCCCGCGAGCTGGCCGACATCTCGCTGGAGATCCGCCGCCAGATCGGCATCCTGGTCTCCCGCATCGGCGAGATCGCCTACGTGGTGGTGGGCGACGAGCGCGGCATCATGATCCCGGCCCTCGACGATTACCCGCTGGGCAAGAGGCTCTTGCGCGGCGTGCGCCTGGTGCACACCCACCTCAAGGGCGAAGTGCTCTCCGACGACGACCTGACCGACCTGTCGCTTTTGCGCCTGGACCTGATCGCAGCCCTGCAGCTCACCCAGAATCCGGACCGCTTCTCGATCCAGACCGCCGCGCTGGTCCCGCCCGACGGGGGGCACCTCCCCTACCAAGTGGAACCCTCGGTCCCCTTCCAGAAGTACGACCTCGAATTCAAAGGATTCGTGGAGACCCTGGAACAGACCATGGAGCGCGGGTTGAAGGAAGGGAAGGTGGTCGCCAGCGGCCAGGAGCGCGGCATCCTGATCTCGGTGACCCAGCGCCCCATGGAAGAGGCGGTCGACTCCATCGAGGAACTTAAGGAACTGGCCCGCACGGCCGGCGTCGGTGTACTGGATACCGTGATCCAGCGCCCCAAGGAGTTCAACCCGCGCTACCTTCTGGGCGAGGGGAAGATCCGCGAGGTGGTGATCAAGGCGCTGCAGTACGGGGCCACCATGCTGGTCTTCGACCAGGAACTTTCGCCGGCCCAGGTCCGCTCCATATCGGAATTGACCGAACTGAAGGTCATCGACCGCAGCCAGCTGATCCTGGACATCTTCGCCCGGCGCGCCACCACCCAGGACGGCAAGGTGCAGGTGGAGCTGGCCCAGCTGAAGTACCTGATGCCCCGTCTCTCAGGTCGCGGCGTGCAGATGTCGCGGCTCATGGGGGGTATCGGCGGGCGCGGCCCCGGCGAGACCAAGCTCGAAGTCGACCGGCGCCGCATCCGCGACCGCATCGCGCACCTGGAGCGCGAGCTGAAGGAACTCTCCAACGGCCGCTACCAGCGCCGCCAGAAACGGATCAAGGCGGGCATCCCCATCATCTCCATCGTTGGCTATACCAACGCCGGCAAGTCCACCCTCTTGAACACCATGACCAAGAGCGAGGTGTTCACCGAGGACCTCCTCTTCGCCACGCTGGACACCTCGTCCCGGCGGCTGCGCTTCCCCCTGGACCGCGAGGTGATCATCACCGACACCGTCGGCTTCATCAGGAGCCTCCCCAAGTCGCTCATGGGGGCCTTCAAGGCGACCCTGGAGGAGTTGAAGGACGCGGACCTCCTGGTGCACCTGGTCGATTGCGGCCACCCGCGCCTGGAGGAGCACATCAACCAGGTCAACACCATCCTGGCCGAGCTGGAATTGTCCCAGAAGCCGACCCTTTTGGTGTTCAACAAGATGGACCTGCTCCCGGACCTGAAGAAGAGCGATCCCCTCGCTTTCATGAAGGTGCGGCAGTTGACCCGCAAGTACGGCGCCATCACCATCAGCGCCTCCGATCGCAAGACCCTCGAACCGCTCATGAAGGAGCTGCAGCAGCGTTTCTGGCACGATGTCGAGGATTACCGGGCCCCGGGGGAGAACCACGACGAGTTCGAGGAGTAGCCGACTCGCCCGATCCCGCAGCAGAGGAACCGATCTTTTCATGGACCAGCAAGCCATCATCTATGCCCTCGACCTCCTGGGCACCGTCGCCTTCGCCGCCTCGGGAGCGCTCGCCGGCGTGCGCCGCGGCATGGACCTCCTGGGCATCATCGTGCTGGGGATCGTCACCGCCACCGGCGGAGGCGTCATCCGCGACGTCCTTTTGAACGACACCCCGCCCTTCTGCTTCAAAAACGAGCTCTACCTCTACCTCGCCGTGGCCGCCTCGGTGGTGGTCTTTCTGACCCCCAGGAGCTTCGAGCGCATGAACCGCGCCATGCTCCTTCTGGACGCCCTGGGGCTGGGGACCTTCCTGGTGATCGGTACGTCAAAGGCGCTCCAGTTCAACCTGGGGCTCATGGGCGCCATCATCATGGGGGTGATGACCGCCACCTGCGGAGGGCTGGTGCGCGACCTCCTCTCCAACGAGATCCCGCTCATACTGCAGCGCGAGATCTACGCCTCGGCCTGCGTGGTAGGGGGAGCCCTGTTCTTCTTCCTGCACCAGACCAGCGTCCCCTCCCAGATCAACCTCACCGTCTCCGCCCTGACCGTGATCGCCATCCGCTGCACCGCCATCGTCAAGGGGTGGCAACTGCCGCGCGGCCAGGCGCTCTAGCCCATGCCCAAACAAAGCGCAGGGCTCATCATGTACCGCCTGGTCAACGGCGAGCTAGAGTTCCTGCTGGTGCACCCCGGCGGCCCCTTGTGGGCCAAGAAGGACCTGGGGGTATGGTCGATACCCAAGGGGGAATACCTTTCTGGCGAGGACCCGCTCGAGGTGGCGCGGCGCGAATTCTGCGAGGAAACGGGACTGACGCCGGAGGGGGAATTCCGGGAACTGTCAGAGATCAGGCAGGCCGGCGGCAAACGGGTCAAGGCATGGTTCTTTGCCGGCGACTGCGATCCCGCCACTCTCACCAGCAACAGCTTCACCATGGAATGGCCGCCCCGCTCGGGACGGCAAAAAGAGTTCCCCGAAGTGGACCGCGCCGCCTGGTTCACCGTCCCGCAGGCGCGGGAGAAGATCCTCCCCAGCCAGCTCCCCCTGATCGACCAGGTGACCTCCCTGCTGCAATGAGCCACGTAAGCAAATAAGGCGCATTCTCTTCGTTTTTTCCCGCCGCGGACGCCGTCCCGCCATCCCGGCCAGATTTCCGGCGCTACTTCACCACCTTACCGACGGCACCTTCAAGACCCCCTCCTCCCCTCCCTCATTCGGGGGCGATCGTACCCTACTTTTTTTCTCGTATACGTTCAAGTTCGCGAATGTACAGGACGATGGGAAAGATAACGTCGCTGCGAGGCAGAGCCGACCACCCTGTCAGCCCGCAGCACGACTAAAATGAACCGGGGGGGAAGATGAAGATTCAGGACATGAAGATCGGTACACGGCTCAGCGTTGGGTTCGGCATCATCCTGTTACTGCTCCTTGTCATCGGTGCCATCAGCGTTTTCAGCATGCTCAAGATCGACCAGGGGCTGGAAACGATCGTAAAGAAGGATTACGCCAAGATAAAGCTGGCCAACGAAAGCGCCGACAACGTCTCAACCATCGTCTCCAGCATCAAATCTATGGTGATCACGTCGGATCCGGCGGCACGGCGCGAGGAAAACAAGCAGATCGAGCAGGCCCGGCAGCAGTACAAGGCGGCCATGGATAAGCTGGAAAAACTGGAGGTGACGGAGAAGGGGAAGGCACTCATTGGCAAGGCCAAACTCTCTCTCGACAATGCACGCAAGGCTAACAACCAGGCCATAGAACTGGCCATGGCAGGAAACAGCGCGCGGGCGGCAACGGTATTCGAAAAGGAAGCGGAGCCGCTCTGTGTGGCCATTGACACTGCCTTCAGGGAGTTGGTGCAGTACCAGGAGCAGGGGATCGAGGAGCGTTACGGCACTGCCGCCGCCCTCTCCTCGCGCTCCCGCGTCATCGCCATCTCCTTGGCCCTCTTGGCCATCGCCATCGGCGCGGTGATCGGCTTCGTCATCACCCGCAGCATCAGCCGCCCGGTGGGCGCCCTCTCGGCCTGCGCGGACAAGCTCGCGCTCGGAGACGTCGAGGTGGATATCGACACCGAGGGCAAGGACGAGATCGCGCTCCTGGCGCGTTCCTTCAAGAACATGGCCGACAACATCAAGGAGGCCTCGCTCGCCGCCGAGCGCGTTGCCCACGGCGACCTCTCGGTCCAGGTCACCCCAAAATCGGCGCGGGACCTGATGGGCAACAACCTCTCCACCATGATCGCCACCATCGGAAAACTGAGCCTGGAGATGAACGAGCTGATCAAGGCCATCAGGGAGGGGAAGCTCAGCGTGCGCGCCGACGCCGCGTCCTTCCAGGGGGCCTGGGGCGAGTTACTTACCGGACAGAACCGCCTGATCGAGGCCTTCGTGCAGCCCATCGACGTCACCTCGCGCCACCTCGCCCGCATCTCGGTGGGGGACATCCCCGCCAAGATCACCGACACCTATTACGGCGACTTCAACGACATCATCAACAGCCTCAACTTGCTGATCGAGGCCAATAACGACGCCACCAAGCTCGCCAAGGAGATCGCCGACGGCAACCTGCTCCTCGAGGTGAAGCAGCGCTCGGACAATGACGGGCTGATGCAGGCACTCGCCGCCATGGTGCGCAACCTGACCCGCGTGGTCTCCGATGTGAAAATCGCGGCCGACAACGTCACCTCCGGAAGCCAGGCACTCAGTTCCACCTCCGAGGAGATGTCCCAGGGGGCAAGCGAGCAGGCGGCCTCCGCCGAAGAAGCCAGCGCCTCCATGGAGCAGATGACCTCCAACATCAGGCAAAATGCGGACAATTCGCTGCAGACGGAGAAGATCGCCGTAAAATCGGCGACCGACGCCAGCGAGAGCGGCGACGCGGTGGCACGGACGGTGGCGGCCATGAAGGAGATCGCTTCCAAGATCTCGATCATCGAGGAGATCGCACGGCAGACCAACCTGCTGGCCCTGAATGCTGCCATCGAGGCGGCCCGGGCGGGAGAGCACGGCAAGGGATTCGCCGTGGTCGCCTCCGAGGTGAGAAAACTCGCCGAACGGAGCCAGCGGGCAGCCGGGGAGATCGGCGACCTTTCCCTCACGTCGGTCGAGGTGGCGGAGCACGCCGGGACCCTGCTGGAGATGCTGGTCCCCGACATCCACAAGACCGCGGAACTGGTGCAGGAGATCTCCGCCGCCTGCAAGGAACAGGATACCGGCGCCGAGCAGATCAACCGCGCCATCCAGCAGCTCGACCAGGTGATCCAGCAAAACGCCAGCGCATCCGAGGAGATGGCCTCCACCGCGGAAGAGCTCGCCTCGCAGGCCGAGCAGTTGCAAGGCACCATCGCCTTCTTCAAGGTGGGGGCTGCCACGCTGGAACAGCGGCAGCCGCGTAAGGGTGCCGCCCCCCCGGCTTCCGCGACCGTGAAGCGGGGGCAGCAAAAGCTGACCCGCTCGGCAAGCGCGGTGGCCGAGCTGAACGGGGTCGACTTGAACATGGTGGCCAACGAGGAAAGCCTGTTGCAGGCGGGATTCGAGAGGTACTAGCAGAAGGGTTGCAGAAGGGGCTGGCTCCGTCAGGTGCCAGTCCCTCTCGCGGAACGCTCCTTTCAGCTTAGCCGGCGTCCAAGCACTAAGGGGACAGGCACCTGGCGGAGCCAGTCCCCTCCTGCGGCAAAGTTTTTATTCGGGGATGGGGGTGATGACCACCGCGCCGGGTCCCCCTTCGCTTCCTTCCACGCGGCAGGCGAGCTCTAGGAAGTAGCCGGCCACCAGCAGGTTGGTGGCCAGGTGGCTCGTTAGGCGCGAGGTGCGAAAGAGCGAGCCTGCCGAGGCGCGGGCCAGGTAGAGCACCAGCTGGTCGGCCAGGTGCGGATCGATCGGTTCCCCGCTTTCGTGGTGTTCGAGTAACTCGCGCGCAGCCTCGGCACCGACTGCTTCAGCGGGCTTGCCCCGCTCACCCAGAGCGGTGAAGCCGGCCACGGCATGCTCGTACTCCCCCTTGATGAAAATGAAGGTTCCCTGACCGAAGATGGTCAGCTCGCGCGTTTCGATGTCCATGGGCAGGCCCCGTTCCAACCGTCCCTTGAGAGTGGAGAGTGCCGAATGGAGCTGCCGTTCGGCGATGGCCCTGGGGAGGTTGCCGACGGCGGAGACGATGCTCAGGCGGGTCAGCCTCCCCCGCTCCCGGACCAGGTACGGGGCCAGCACCTCGGCCGGCTCCACCGTGCACCCCACCCGCCCTCCCCCCTTGGGATAGAAACCGAAGGAGCGGGCAGCAGTCTCGCCGCGGACCCCGAGGCGGGCGATGCTGGGCCAGAAGATTTCCTCGAAGTAGTTCCAGGAAGGGCTGAAGGGGACATGGGTGCCGCCGATGACCGTGATCCTGCTCGCCTTGCGGGCGGCCAGCAGAGGGGGAATCACGGTCTGGAGCACCAAGGTGGCGGAGCCGGCGGTGCCGATGTCGAAGCTGTACTCTCCGGGGGTGATGCGGTCGGGAAGGAAGCTGAGCTCAGGGGAGCCGAGCCGGTCTCCGGCGACGTTGGCCGAGGAGATGCGCGCCGCCGCCTGCACCGCCATGAGGTGCTGGCGCATCAGGCCGGACTTGGAGCGGTTCTTCCTGATGTTGTAGATGTGGAAGGCCTGGCCGGTCAGGCAGGACAGGCTCAAGGCGCTGCGCAGGACCTGCCCTCCCCCTTCCCCCATGCTGCCGTCGATCTCGATCATGGCTCTCCCGCTGTCAGTACAGGAACATCGGCTTGCCCAGCACGTGGCGCACCTTGGGGCGGTACTCGGCCGCATCGTAGAGTTCGGCCACGTCCACCCGCTTCTCCCCCTGCATGATGGTGCTGATCGGGATATGCCGGTAGGTCCCCCCCTGCATGGCGACCATGCGCCCCGACATCCCTTCGGTGATCAGGTCCATGGTCATGTTGGCGTAGTTGTAGGCCACCATGAGGTCCAGCGAATCGGGGGCGCCGCTGCGCATGAGATAGGAGAGCTGCTGGTAGATGATGTGGGAACCGGTCAGCTGCTTCACCGCCTCGCTCACCACCACGCCGATGCCGCCGAGTTTTTTATGCCCGTAGGCGTCCTCCTGCCCGTACTCGACGATCTGCCCCCCCACCATGGACGCCCCTTCCGAAATGGTCACCATGGCGTAGTTGCTGCGGTTGGATTTCTTATCCTCCTGCAGCAGCAGCGCAAGCTTTTCGACGTCGAAGGGGACCTCGGAGATAAGGGCACGATCCACCCCCGCCAGGTACGCAGAGATGAGCGATGTCTCCCCGGAGTTCCTGCCGAAGAGCTCCACCACCGCGATCCGCTCGTGCGACCCGGCGCTGGTGCGCAGGTTGTGGATGAAGTTGACGCTCCTCGTGACCGCCGTGGAGAAACCGATGCAGTAATCGGTGCCGAAGACGTCGTTGTCCATGGTCTTCGGTATGGCCACGATGGGAACCCCCTCGCGGTTGAGACGTTCGGCGTAGCTCAAGGTGTCGTCGCCGCCGATCGGTATCAGCACGTCGATGCCCAGGTGCTCCAGGTTGGCGAGGATGTGCGAGGTGAAATCGTGATGTCCCTCAGCGGCGGGGTCGAACTCGGCGCCGCGCAGGAACATGGGGACATCGCTGCCGGCCACCTTGCCGGGGTTGGTGCGACTGGTGTGCAAAAAGGTCCCGCCGGAACGGTCGACGGTACGTACCGTGTGCCGGTCCAGCGGCATGACGGTGTGGTCCCAGGTGTCCGGGTCGTCGCGGTTGTAGGCCAAAAGCCCCCCCCAGCCGCGCCGGATGCCGACCACTCGATACCCGCTTTCGGAGGCGCGCGCCACCAGGGTCTTCAAGGCGGGATTGAGCCCCGGCACATCGCCGCCGCCGGTCAGGACGCCTATGGTCTTCTGCCTGTCTGCCATGGCAATCTCCTTTAATGATCATGGTTAAAAAACTTTCACATTATACAGGAGAGGGTTTTCATTTCAAGGCGGCGGGGGGATGGGTACTTTAGAAAGATTGAGAGGGAATTACTGGGCTGACACGAAGCAAATCCCCCCTGTCCCCCCTTCGTAAAAGGGGGGGAACGTACCGTCTCGTGTCACCCTTCGTAGCAAGGTTCATCCGGGAATTCAGGGGAGCAAGTTACGTCCTCCCCCAAGCCCTGCACGAGGCGGCAGTCGATGGAGGCAAGGAACTCTTTCTGCGGCTCACGTGGTGAGGTAGTAGGTGATCTCGTTGTGCCCGACCAGGAGTTCCAGCCCCGTGAGCGCCGGCGGGGCGCAGGGGGGCGCCCCGCATTCCTGCAGCAGGGGCCAGGCGTGCACCTCGCATTCGGGGGTGAAGTAGAGGTCGATGCCCCCCTCACCGGCTTGTCTGCGGAAGAGAGCCATGGTGCGGGGGCCGCCGGCCGAGCGAAAGAGCGCAGTGAAGGCATCCGCAATAGCGGTCAATCGTGCGGCGGAATCGTCGCCGGCGCCCAGGGGAAGATGGTGCCATTGCATGGTCATTGTGGCCTCCGGCCTCTGCCCTTATCGGGGGGCGCGACGTACCCGGCGCAGGTGCCCACCAGCTTCTCGTGGATCGCGTCGAGCATCTGGGCCTCGTCGGTGATACCGGCGGCGGCGCCCAGGTTCAGGGCCAGCGGCAGGAGCCCCAAAAGCAGGTTGCGCATGTTGCCGCACCCGGTGGAGCCGCCCAGCGCCTCGGAAACCTTGCGCTGCAGGCCGCGCCCGATCACGAAGCCGTTCAGCGCCGCCATCCGGGCGGAGACGTTGCGGCAGTCAGGGGTGGGGGACTTGCGGAAATCGGCCTGGGCCGAAATGATCTTCATGGTGGCGACCTCGACCCGCACCTCCAGGAGCACGTCGTGGAAACGATCCTTCATGGTGGCGGTGAGCAGCGCCGTGCCGTCGGGCAGCTTCAACAGGCGGTACGAGATGTCCCTTTGAAAATCTTCCATGGTGTTCAGTTGCATCGACACTACCTTTCCAGCCTGGATGTCCGGCCCGGGAGCCGCCATAGCGGCCGGTCCGTCGGGGGGAGAGTTTCGCCGCTTAGACCGGATATGTCAAGCGAAAGTCGGGGGCTGGCGCCGCCTCATCAACATCGTGCGCGGCAAAGCGTACGCTACACCCTCTCAAAGATCGCTGCCACCGCCTCGCCCCCGCCGATGCAGAGCGAGGCCAGGCCATAGCGCTTCTTGCGCACTCCCAGCTCCCGCACCAGGGTGGCGACCAGCCGCGCGCCGCTGGCGCCGATGGGATGGCCGATGGCACAGGCGCCGCCGTTGACATTGACCCTGGCGGCGTCGAGCCTCAGCTCCCTGATGGCTATCAGGGGCACCGCCGCGAAGGCTTCGTTGATCTCGAACAGGTCGATCCGGGACAACTCCAGCCCGGCCCTGGCGCAGACGGCCCTGATGGCGCCCACCGGCGCATCGGTGTAGTGGTCGGGATGCATGCTGCTGGTGGCGTAGGCGATGATCCGGGCCTTGGGAGCAAGGCCAAGGCGCTCGACCGCCTCCGCACCGGCCAGCAGGGCAAAGGCGGCGCCGTCGTTGATGGTGGAGGCGTTGCCGGCGGTGATGGTCCCCTCCCGGCCAAAGGCAGGCCTCAAGTCCGCCATGCGCGCGATGTCGGAGCGATAGGGTTCCTCGTCTTCCTCGACCACTTCCTTGCCGTGGCGCCCCTTTTTCAGGAGCGGCACGATCTCGTCGGCAAAGATCCCCTCGCTCACCGCCTCCTGCGCCAGCCGGTACGAGCGCAGCGCGAACTCGTCCTGCGCCTCGCGCCCGAGCGCGTGCCGCTTCACCGCCTCCTCGGCGATCTCACCCATGTGCCGCCCCGAATAGGGGTCCTGGAGGCCGTCGTAGAGCATGAGGTCCAGCAGTTGCCCGTGCCCCATGCGGAAACCGTAGCGCGCCTTCTTCAGGAAGAAGGGAGCCTGGGACATGCTCTCCATGCCGCCGGCCAGGACGATTTCGGCGTCGCCGAGGGCTATGGCTCCCGCGGCGAGCATGATCGCCTTCAAGCCGCTGCCGCAGACCTTGTTGATGGTCAAGGCATGAGCGCTGTCCGGGATCCCGGCCCGCCGCATCGCCTGGCGCGCCGGTGCCTGGCCGCAGCCGCCGGAAAGGACCTGGCCGGCGATCACCTCGTCCACCGCGTCCGGGGCGACACCGCTACGCTCCAGGAGGGCCTGCAGCACCGGGGCGGCCAGCGCCGGCGCCTCTAGGTCGCACAGCGCTCCGCCGAAGGAGCCAAAAGGTGTCCGCAACGCCTCGATCACGAATATGTCTTTCATGCCCCTTCCCCCCACGCCACTGTCGATAAGAGAATAAAATGTACCGGGTTTTGGTCATATCTCCAGTGGCCGCTGGCAAAACCGCGACGAAACAGAAAAGAAAAAGGCAGCCCGGTGAGGACTGCCCTTTATATCAAAGGCTGTGCCTGTGCTTACAGGTAGACGATGTCGTCGGGGAGGTCGCTCAGCCTGACACCACCCGCCTCGCTTACGGCAAAGGTGTTCTCTATGCCGATGACACCCATGCCCGGGAACACGAACTTGGGCTCTATGGCCAACGTCTGCCCGGCCTGAAGTGCTACCTTGAACCCTTGTGCCAGTACCGGGAACTCGTCCAGCTCGAGCCCCACGCCGTGACCGACGAATTTCGCGTTCTCGCCGGGCGCCCCCATGAAGTGGTCGGAGAGCCCCGCCGCCTGCGCCATCCCGGCAGCCTGAAGGAACAACTCCTCGCATATCGCGCCCGGTTTCAGATGCTCGGCCAGGTATCCCTGGATGGCCAGCGCGGTCCGGAAGGCATGCTCGAGTTCCGGCGCCAGCTTGCCGATCACGAAGAACCTGGTCATGTCGATGATGTAGCCGTTGAAGACGCCGGTGTAGTCGATGAGGATCGGGGCGTCGACGGGGATCAGGGCGGCGGAGGCGCCGTGAGGCGAGGCGCTGGACATCCCTTTGCCGGTGACCGCGCCGTCGAAGAAGCCGGTGGCGCCGGCGGTGGCTGAGGAAACCGCCAGCCCCTGGAACAGCTCCTGGTTGAAGGCGCGCATGCGCACGTACCCTTCTCCCCCCGCCTTCCTGAGCCGGTACTCGAACTCGGCGGCGAGATCCACCTCGCGCATCCCCGCCTTCAGGAACCCGGGCACCTCGCGGAACACGCCGGCCAGCTGCGCGCCGCAGTAGCGGATCTGCTCCAGCTCCCAGGGCGACTTGACCGACCGGATCTCACGGTTTAGGGCCGAGACGTCGACGAAGTCGCGGCCGGGCAGGAGCTTTTGATAGTAGTTGAGCTGCTGTACCGGAGCCACGTCGAAGGTGAAGCCGATGGTGCGCACCTGTTCCCCGAACTCCCCGGGGAACTCCTTGCTGGAGGGAAAGGGGCGGGTGTCGTCGATGCAGCTTTCCTGCTGCCCCCGGGTGAAGCTCTTGCGCACCCAAAGGCGCGGCGCTCCCGTGGCCGGGACCCAGAGCGTCGAGTTCTGGCGGGTACCGGAAAAATAGTAGACGTCGATGGGGTGAATGAAGAGGGCGCCGTCCATCCCTTTGTCCCGTAGCCCCTCCTGCAGCCTCGAGATACGCTGTTGTGATTCCTGCCTGGTTAGCATCGGTCCTCCCTGGTGAGCCGGCCTCTAGCCGAGCGTAAAGAAAAAAGTGGCGCCACTGTCGGGCTCGGACTCGGCCCAGATGTGCCCCCCGTGGCGCTGGATGATGCGCTGCACGCTGGCCAGGCCGATGCCGGTCCCCTTGAAATCGTCGCAGTCGTGCAGGCGCTGGAACGGCGTGAACAGGGCGGCGGCCCGGCTCATGTCGAACCCGGCGCCGTTGTCCCGCACGAAAAACGCATCCCGCCCCTGGTGCCGCACCGTGCCGAATTCCAGCCTGGTCTCCTCCTTCTTGGCGGAATACTTCCAGGCGTTGCCCAACAGGTTGTCGAGCACCACCCGCAGCAACTGGGGATCCGCGTCGGCCACAACGCCGGGTTGGACCACGCACTCCGCGCGGCGCTGCGGATCGGAAAGCCTGAGTTCGGCGAGGATCTCCTGGGCGAGCCCGCTCACGTCCACCAGTTCCCGGTTCAGGGACACCGTGTAGCGGCGCGAGAAGTTGAGCAGGGTGTCGATCAGGTGGTTCATCTTGATGCTGCCGTTGATGATCTCCTGCACGTAGTCCCGGCACTGCGCTTCCAGCTGCTGGCCGTAAAGCTCCATGATCACCTGGGCGAAGCCGTAGATGGCGGTGAGGGGGCGCCGCAGGTCGTGGGAGACCGTGTAGTTGAAGGCCTCGAGCTCCTCGTTGGCGGTCTCGAGTTCGAGGGCGCGCGCCGAGAGATGGGTATGGAGCACCTCGATCTCCTCGGCGGCCTGCTTGCGGCGGGTGACATCGGAGATCATGGCGAAGGAGCCCTGGAATACGCCGACGGCGTCGTGGATGGGCATGGCCGAGACGCTGGCCCAGACCCTGGTGCCGTCCTTGCGCACCAGGATGGTTTCGTAGTGTTCTGAGACGCCCTTCTCGCGGCTTTTCTGGCGGGCGGCGGTGTCCTCGTGCAGCGCCTTGTCCACGAACTCCAGGAAGGGGCGCCCCAGCAACTCGACCACCTCGTATCCCAGCATCTCGGCGAACTGACGGTTCAGGTAGGAAAGGCAGCCGATGCGGTCTGCGGCGACGATGGCTTCCTGCGAGGTCTCTACGATCATGCGGAAGCGGGCCTCGCTCTCCTTGAGCGCCTTCTCGGCCGCCTTCCACTCGGTCACGTCGATCATGACCGCCAGCGAGCGGGAGATGGCGCCTTGCGCGTCCCGCTCTGCAGCGGCGCTCAAGAGGACGTCGATCACCGCGCCGTTTTTCTTGACCAGCTGGTACTCTACGTTGCGGCAATAGCCGACGCGGAAAAACTCCGGCAGCACCGTTTCCACGGCGTAGCGCTGCGAGGCGGGGGTAAGGAAATCGATGGAAGGACGCCCCAGCACCTCCTCGCGGGAGTAGCCCAGCACCTCGGTCCAGTAGTTGCTGACCCCGAGCAGCAGGCCGTTGCGATCGATGGAATGCAGCATGACCGGCGTGTCGCTGTAGAGGCAGCGGGAGCAGCGCGGCGCCTGGTCCTGCCCATCCAGGGCCTCTTGCTGCTCTTTCACTATCCGGCGCAGCGCGGCATTTTCAGCCTGCAGTCTGGCCACCTCGGCCTGGAGATCGCCTGCGGTTGTCACTTCGTCTTTCATAACAACTCCGGCACTGGAAATAAGGTTGGGGTGTGGATTTGTTTACGCTTTGTCGAGCAAACTGTCAACTGAATTCACCTTGCAAAATCACGAGAATTGGTCAGGCAACCTGGCGATTCCAATGGGAATGTTGCCCGCCTCGCTCTTTTTGTAAACAAAGGGGCGATGGAGTCTTTATTTCCGGAAAAAAGTCTGCTAAGGTTACCCCTGCTTTACGTGCACGTAAACCAGTAAGGAGAAAGACAGTGTCCAATTCAACCGTACTGAAAGCTTGTGAAAAGACCGAAATCGATCTGAGCGGGGAGCCGGACTGGGTCCCGTTCGACGCACCGGCCCTGGTGGGAGACTCCCTGCGTTTCGTCTCGGGCGATTCCCGCGGCGACCGCTTCCGGGCCCGCTACTACCGGGATGCGGAGCAGCACCTGCACGCCCGTTTCTGGCTTGGTCCCGAGGCGGAGGGGCCTCCGGGACATGCCCACGGCGGTGCCGTGGCGGCCATCATGGACGAGGCACTGGGGCTTGCCGCCTGGGCGGCCGGTTACCCCATCGTGGTGGGCAACCTCAACGTGAGTTTCCGCAACATGCTGCCGCTTCGGAAGGTGGTGACCGTGGAAAGCAGGGTCGTTTCCGTGGAAGGAAGGAAGATCATGGTGCACGGCCGCATCTTCCGCGGCGACAAAACCTTCGCCGAGGCACAATGTTTGTGCATCACCATCCCCGGTAAGTAAGCTGATCACTGCGGCGGCGCCAGCGCCGCCGCACAAATTCCCTCCGAAGTTATTTCCCGCTCCCTCTACCGCTGACGGCCATTGCCCTGTCTCTGCCACGCCTGCCAGGTCTCCAACGCCTTTCCCCATGGTGCGTCCTTCGTTTTTCGCACAGTCGACGTTCCAATCTCCCATTAAATTTCCACGCTAATTGCCGATAAATTGATACAGCACACATTCTGGTCCGGTGAACTGTGTCAGCAGTAACGCGTGATACTGTAGATCCAAGGGCTGCAAAGGGAGAACAGCATGAAAATCAAAAGGTTTAAAGACTGGAGCATTGCCGCAAAGGTATTAAGTATCTCAATGGCCACCGTCGTTATCATAGCGGCAGTGAACTTCCTGTACCTGCTGCCGGCCATGCAAGACAGGATCCTCGCTGAAAGAGAGGACACGTTGAAGGCGGTAGTCGACCTCCCCATCGAACTGATCGCTGAATACGACCAGAGGGTCCAAAAGGGAGAATTCACCCCTGAAGAAGCGAAGAAACGCGCCATGGAGCGCATAAGGAACATGCGCTACGCAGGCAGCGAATACTTCTGGATCAACGACCTGAACGCGGTCATGCTCATGCACCCCCTCAAACCGGAGTTGAACGGCAAGGACCAGAGCGCCACCAAGGACCCGACCGGTAAGCAGCTCTTCGCCGAGATGGCCAACGTCGCCAGGAACCAGGGTGGCGGCGTGGTAGAATACCGCTGGCCCAAGCCAGGCTCTACCGTACCGGTGGCGAAACTCTCCTACGTGAAGCTGTACAAGCCCTGGGGCTGGGTGGTCGGGACCGGCCTGTACATGGATGACCTGCACCAGGTGATCGCAGCGATGCGCTGGAAGATGGGGGCCATCACCCTGGCCATCGCGGCGGCGGTGCTGCTGCTGGGATACCTGGTGGCGCAGCGGATCAGCAGGAACATCAACAGGCTGATCAAGGTCGCCGACGAGTTGGCCGTGGGCAACGTCGACATCGTGATCGAAAGCGACTCCCGCGACGAGGCCGGCAACCTCGCCCATGCCTTCGGCAAGATGGTGGACAACATCTCGGAAGCCGCCAGGGCAGCGGAGAAGGTGGCTGCCGGAGACCTGTCGGTGCAACTGCAGCCCAAGTCGGACAAGGACGTCCTGGCCATCAACCTGAACGTTACCATCGCCGCGGTCCAGGCCATGGCCGCCGACGCCAACCTGCTTGCCAAAGCCGCCATGGAGGGAAGGCTCACCGAGCGCGCCGACGCGACCCGGCACCAAGGCGAGTACCGCAGGACCATCGAGGGGGTCAACGCCATCATCGCGCGCCTGGTCGGGCTCCTGGACGCCATGCCGGCGCCGGCCATGATCGTGGACCGCGACTTCAGTGTCATGTACATGAACGAGCTCGGCGCCAAGGTAGGAGGCAAGACCCAGGCCCAGGTCGTCGGCACCAAGTGCTACGACCACTTCAAGACCAGCGACTGCGGCAGCACCAACTGTGCCTGCGGCAGGGCTATGCAGACCGGCGCCATGGCAAGCTCGGAAACCGACGCGCATCCCTCCGCGGGGCTCGACCTCGACATCGCCTATACCGGCATCCCCATCCACGACGACGGCGGCCGAGTGATCGGGGCCTTCGAGGTGGTGACCGACCAGACCGCGGTCAAACAGGCGGCCCGGCTGGCGCAGAAGGTCAGCAACTACCAGGAACAGGAGACCAAAAAACTGGTGCACGGCCTGGACAAACTCGCCAAGGGGCAGGTCGATTTCTCCATCACCACGGCGGAAGCCGACAAGGACACCACCGAGGCGAAGCAGATCTTCGACGCACTCGCCACGGCGGTCAACGGCTGTGTCGAGGTGATCAAGACCCTGAGCGGCGACACTGCGCACCTGGCGCAGGCTGCGCTGGAAGGTAGGCTCACTTCCCGCGCCGAAACCCAGAAGCACCAGGGGGCCTACCGGGACATCGTGCAGGGGGTGAACGACACGCTCTCCACCATGGTCGGCTTCATGGACAACATGCCCGCTCCCGCCATGATCATCGACAACGACTTCACCGTCCTGTACATGAACCAGCTGGGTGCCAAGGTCGGCGGCAAGAGCCAGGCCCAGGTCATCGGCACCAAGTGCTACGACCACTTCAAGACCAGCGACTGCAGGACGGCCAACTGCGCCTGTGCCCAGGCCATCACCTCCGGTCTCGAGGCGACCCGGGAGACCGACGCCCACCCCTCGGCCGGGCTCGACCTGGACATCAGCTACACCGGCGTTCCGGTCAAGGACAAGGAAGGCAAGGTAATCGGCGCCTTCGAGGTGGTCACCGACCTGACCTCGGTGAAGACGGCGGCGCGCCAGGCCAAGAAGATCGCCGACTACCAGGAACGCGAGACCCAAAAGCTCGTCGAGGGACTGGGAAGGCTCGCTCTGGGCGACGTCAACATCACCCTCAGCACCGAGCCCGCCGACAGCGACACCACCGAGGTGAAGCACACCTTCGACACGCTGGCCCAGGCGGTGAACAGTTCCGCCCAGGCCAACCGCAACATCTCGGAGGTCGCCCAGAAGATCGCGGCCGGGGACCTGACCCTGAAACTCGTGGAGCGCTCCCCCGAAGACCAGCTCATGATCGCGCTGAAGGCGATGCTGGCCAAACTGAACGAGGTGGTGACCGACGTCAAGGGAGCCGCCGACAACGTCGCGTCGGGAAGCCAGGAACTCTCATCCAGTTCCGAGCAGATGTCGCAGGGGGCCAGCGAACAGGCGGCCGCCGCCGAGGAGGTCTCCTCCTCCATGGAAGAGATGACCTCGAACATCAGGCAGAACGCGGACAACGCCCTGCAGACGGAGAAAATTGCCTCCAAGTCCGCCCGGGACGCCAAGGAAGGTGGCGAAGCCGTTTCCCACACCGTTTCGGCAATGAAGGAGATTGCCGGCAAGATCTCCATTATCGAAGAGATCGCGCGCCAGACCAACCTGCTGGCCTTGAACGCCGCCATCGAGGCGGCTCGCGCCGGCGAGCACGGCAAGGGATTCGCGGTGGTAGCAAGTGAAGTGCGAAAACTCGCTGAGCGCAGCCAGCGGGCGGCGGCCGAGATATCCCAACTCTCCTCAAGCAGCGTCGAAATCGCGGAACGTGCCGGCAGCATGCTGAACCAGATGGTCCCCGACATCCAGAGGACGGCGGAACTGGTGATGGAAATCTCTGCCGCCTGCCGCGAGCAGGACACCGGCGCGGAACAGATCAACAAGGCGATCCAGCAGCTCGACCAGGTCATCCAGCAGAATGCCTCGGCAGCCGAGGAGATGTCCTCGACCGCGGAAGAACTCTCCAGCCAGGCGGAACAGTTGCAGGGATCCATCACCTTCTTCAAGGTGGAGGGCGCCAACGCACCGCCCACGCTGCACGGAATGAAGCATGAGCCGCCACAGCATAAGTCCAAGCCCGTGACGCGCAAAAAGGCCCTCACACAGTCCGTGCCACGGGTGCCGGTTCAGACCAAGCGCTCAGCCGTGGCAAGCGGACTGGCATTGGAGATGGAGCAGGACGACTCAGACTTCGAGAAATTCTAACCATGATCCTGCAACGAAAAGGCAGCACCGGCACAACCGGTGCTGCCTTTTTTTTTGAAAGTTTTGCTTCAGTAAAGACGTCCGGCGCCGATAACTGAAACTGTTGCTCGAAACTCGGAAAGGAAGCCCGCGGTTCCGGGGCCGTCACTATTCATGGAAAAGACCCCCTTCGTAGTGCTGCTGTTCGTCGCCATAACAGCCCTTTTCATGTCGAATCCCGGAGTCCGCACGGCAGGCCGGCAAGACCGCCGCGAAATCTCCAACTACCAGTACTCACAATTGCACGCCGCTATGCAGCGCTACCCCGAGATCGCCGACAAGGCACTCAAGGAACTGACAGGAGAGCGGGTCAACCTGTCTCAGTACAACAAGATCATGCAGACAGTGGACCTCATCAAGCTCAGGGACGCACGGCATATGACGGCACACAACGGCGCAGTCCTGCCAATCAAAGCATCAGCTAAAAATTAAAGTGATTTTTTATTGATTATTTTTAATTGTCTCGGTATTATTTCCACGCTGGATCTAAAGCCGAAACTCCTGGGGCTACTTCCGCGTCGCCTCCCCGTAACTTTCAGTCTCGACCAAGTGGTCGCATTACTCATAAAAAGGAGACACCATGAGCAAAAAGATCCGCAACATCATTCTCGCAGCAGCGGCTGTCGCAGCATTTGCCGTTCCGGCCCTGGCCGAAAGCACCAACTGTATGGTAACCGCCCCCGAGATCCGCTTACGCAAGAGCGCCAGTAAAAAGGCTAAGGTGGTCGCGGTCCTCAAGAAGGACGCCAGGGTCACCGCCGAGAGCTGCTCGGGCGGCTGGGTGAAAGTCTCCTCCGCCGACGGCAAGCTCAACGGCTACGTGGGTGGTTGGGCGCTCGCGTCCTCCGCTCCGGTCATGGTCGCCTCGACCGAACCGGTGCCCATCCCCTCCAGCGCCGCACCGGCGGCAGAAGCTGCCAAAGAGGTGCCCAGTAACGAAAAGCTCGCCATGCAGATCACCGACCTGCGTCTCAAGGTGCTCAACGTCGAGCGCGACGTGGCCATGATGCGCAAGGACATCCGCAAGATCAAGGTGGCGATGAAACACAAGAAATAATCCCCGGTGGGGACCGGCAACGGTCCCCTACCTTCCCTTCCGCTGTCCCCCCCGCCTCAGCCTTCTTTCACCACCGCGCCTCTAAAGCTTGCCGGTCCTCAACCGATAAGGTGCCAGACCCCACACGGCTACATAGGAGCGCACGATGAAAGGCTTCACCTCGGTAAAATTGTCCACCAAGTTCTTCGGGGCCATGATGGTCCTCAACCTCTTCACCACGGCGGCCTTCACGCTGCACACCTACTACAGTGAAAAGAAAGAGATTCTGGGGGACGTGGACCGCGAACTGCGCACCTGCGTCGAGGGAGCACGTCTCGCCGCCGACCCCTATCACGCCCGGATTGCCACCGTCACCCCAAGCCAGGCCGAGTTCGACGCCCTGAGCGACCGCCTCACCGCCTGGGCCAACGCCTCCGGATTCAACTACATCTACACCATGGTGCAAAAGGACGGAAAGATCGTCTTCTCGTCGTCCAGCTACACCAAGGAGGAAAAGGCGACCGGGAAACAGAGCAAGCTGCTCGATCCCTACGAAGACGCGAGCCAGGGTCTCAAGGCCGCCTTCCAGGACCAGAAGCTGCATTACGACCAGTACTCCGACAAGTGGGGGACCTTCCGCTCCATTTTTCTGCCGGTGCGCGCCGGTGACGGCACCCTCTACGTGATCGGCGCCGACATCTCGATGCGCCATATCGACGGCGTGCTGCGGGGGCTACTGGTGAACTGCCTGTTGATCGCGCTCCTGGTGTTCGTGGTGGGGGGCGCGGTGATGCTGGTACTGGTGAGGTCGGTGCAGCGCACCATCGGCGAACTGGCGCGCGGGGTCAACCTGATTGCCCAGGGCGAGTTGAAGGCCCGCATCGAACACGAGGGGAGCGACGAACTGGGCCTGCTCGCCTCGGATATGAACCGGATGGCGGAGCACCTCAAGGGGGTGGTGGCGCAGGTGAGGAGTTCGGCGGAAGAGGTCTCCCAGGCGTCCGGGCGCCTCAACGAGACGGCACTGCAGATGGCCGACGGCGCTGACCAAGTCTCGGGACAGGTGGGGTCGGTGGCCGCGGCAGGCGAGGAGATGGCGGCCACTTCCTCCGAGATCGCCCTCAACTGCGCCGGCGCGGCCAACCTGGCCCGGCGGGCCAACGCCACCGCGTCGACCGGCGCCGCCGTCGTCGACGGGGCCATCGGCGCCATGCACCTGATCGCGGAGCGGGTCCGGGATTCGGCGCAGACGGTGGGGGGCCTGGGAACCCGTTCCGAGCAGATCGGCGCCATTCTCGGCACCATCGAGGACATAGCCGACCAGACCAACCTGCTGGCGCTGAACGCCGCCATCGAGGCGGCCCGCGCCGGTGAGCAGGGGCGCGGCTTCGCGGTGGTCGCCGACGAGGTGCGGGCGCTGGCGGAGCGGACCACCAAGGCGACCAAGGAGATCGAAGGGATGATCAAGCTGATCCAGCAGGAGACCCGCAGCGCCGTGGATGCCATGGAAGCCGGGGTGGACGAGGTGGAGCGGGGGACCATCGAGGCGGGGAAATCCCAGCAGGCGCTGCGCGAGATCATGGAATGCATTGCGGAGGTAACCATGCAGATCAACCAGGTGGCCACCGCGGCGGAGCAGCAAACAGCGACCACCCGGGAGATCTCCGGCAACATGCAGCAGATCAGCTTCGTGGTGCAGCAAACGACACGGGCGGCGCACGATTCAGCCGACGCGGCAACCGTCTTGAGCCAGAACGCGGCCCAGCTCCAGGCCAGGGTGGGCCAGTTCAGCATCGACTGAAAAGCAAGGTAGGGAATCAGGTATCCACTCTTCCCGAAGGGCGACCGCTGCGCCGGTGCGGCGTCGTCGGCAGCATAAGCAGGTACAAGGTCGCGCAGGCGGCGATGGAGATGAGCAGGATCCGCAGCCAGGTCGCTGCAACAACCACAAACGCGGTCACCGGGAACGAGATCCAGATGGCGCCTATGGCCAGGCATTTCGCTCGCAATGGAACGGATCCGTGGACGAGGTACTCCTTTACGACCGGGCCAAAGTGTCTGTGCTTTACCAGCCAGCTGTGGAAACGTTGCGAACTGCGGGAAAAGCAGATGACGGCAACAATGAGGAAGGGGACCGTCGGGACCAGGGGAAGGAACAGCCCCACCACGCCCGCCGCAAGGGAGAGGAGCCCCGTTCCGATGAGCAGGTAGCGCAGCCACTCGCTTTTTACCAGCCTGACCTTCAGGTGCCGATGCTGCATCTGTGCCCTCAAACGGTGTGCCGCGGCCGAGCCGCAGGTTGAATAAAGCGGGGCTGAAAAGATCCCTTTTAATTGTAAGCGACGCGGTCCGGTTTTAATATGGAATTTGTTGGGCCGGGACACGAGCGGCATCCGTGTGTTTTATGGCCACACAAGGAGAGGAGTTTAGCACAGCGCGGAGCACACCGCCGCCCCTCCGGTCATCCCTGTAGGGGCGAATAATCATTCGCCCGCCTTGCTGAACATCAACGCTGGTCATCCTGGCATGAAGACCGCAGTTGACTATCTGTTGCCGGTTCTGCCACAATCGCCGAATGGAAATATTCGCCATCATAGCAGAAAGAAGGATCCAGGAAGCGATGGAGCGCGGGGAGTTCGACAACCTCGCCGGGCGCGGCAAGCCGCTGGTGCAGGAAGATCTCTCGGCGGTCCCCGAAGAGTTGCGCATGGCCTACAAGGTGCTCAAAAACGCGGGCTGCGTCCCCCTCGAGGTGGAGCTGACCAACGACGTCGCCTCACTGCGGCGGCTGATCCTGGACATGGAGGAGAGCGAAGAGAGGATGAAGAAGGTGCGAGAACTGAACTTCAAACTGATGAAGTTGGAGATGACCCGCAAGCGCCCCCTATCCCTGGACCTGCTCCCCGAGTACCAGGGCAAGCTGCTGGACAAGCTGCAGGAGTGATGGATCGTTTTATCTTTATCCTTGAAATGATCCCCCCCGTTCGGTATGGTGCGACTGGAGACCACCAACCTGCTCCATAATATTCTCAAAGGAAATCCAGATGGAAAAACTAGACGAGGCGCTGGTAGAGATGCGCCAGAGCACGACGGACGGCAAAAAGCAGTCCGCATTCTATGACATCTTTCTCAACTCCTCCTTCTTCATACCCATCATAGAAAACAATGAGCAGCAGGGGGAAGAGGGAGGCGTATTCCCAGTGATAGCCGAGGCTGACGGCAAGGACTACCTGATGCTCTTCAGCACGCTGGAGCGACTTCAGGCGTGGGATCCCGCTGTCCCCTATGTCGAAGCTCCCGGTCATGTGCTCGCACTGAGCACGGTTGAGCCGCTCAACTGGGCGCTTAACGTCGGCACCGAGTACTCCAAGGAATTCCATAGTGAGGAAATAGCCTGGCTTAGGGACGCGGTCGAGCGTTGCAATGCCGATGCGGTGGATCGTGGACAGGCTTGATGAGCTTCACGGGCGGGGTCCCGCCCGTTACTGCAAGAAAGCAGATGGGACTGGCTCCGTTAGGCGCCTGTCCCTCTAGCGGAACGCTCCTTTCAGTTCAGCCACCTTTCCAAAGCATTAAGGGGGACAGGCACCTGGCGGAGCCAGTCCCCGCCTGCGACAAAGAAAAGGGGCAGCCGTATGGCTGCCCCTTTTTCGTTCTTCCTCATTACTTCTCTATGTTCACTTCGAACGTTGTACCACTGTCGGTTTGACACCGAGCTTCTCCAGTTCGGCCACCTTACGAGCTGCATCCTCTTCGCTTTTGAAAGAGCCTGCCGTGAGACTGAAGGTCGGCACTTGAACAACTATCGGCCTGAGTTCGGTGGTGATACCGAACCGTGCCAGCCGCAGTTGTTCGTCTACTGCGCCGACCTTATCGAAGTAGGAGCCGGCATACACGTTGAACTTGCCGCTCTTGTCCTGGAGGATGAAGTTCTCCGTCTTCGCTTTCCGCAGTTTCTGCAGCATTTTCTCTGCGCTCTGCTGGTCTGGGTACTCGCCGACATGGATCCGGCTCATCTGCTCTTTCCTCTTGGGCCCCGGCGCCACTACCGGCTTCATGCCTGCATTCTTGATCTTCTTCTTGATCTGGGCCATCTCTGACTTCAGTACAAAGGTCCCGAAATCGAGGGTATATCCGTCGGCAGAAGCTACACTTGCCACTGCCTGCGGTTGGGGCTGTGCTGCAACTACAGGTGCGGCAGCGGGTGCCGTGGCGCTGGCCGTTGCATCGGCTGTCTTCACAGCGGCCTTGGCAGCGGCTTTGTCGGCAGCGGCCTTTTCCGCAGCAGCTTTCTTAGCAGCGGCCTTCTCTTCTGCCGCTTTCTTGGCAGCGGCTTTGTC
>NZ_JAEMHL010000018.1 GCF_016458305.1 Geomonas anaerohicana
AATTACGTTGAGGGAACGAGTGTCCACGATGTCCTGGCATCAAAATCTGTCCACGATGTCGTGGCACTCAACATCTATGTTCTAGGTTCTACGCTAACCCCCTGGGAATACCTGCAATTATAGGGGACTGGCTCCGCCAGGTGCCTGTCCCCCTTGGTGCTGGGGGGGCGCTGGCCGAGCTGAAAGGAGCGTTCCGCTAGAGGGACAGGCAACCTGACGGAGCCAGTCCCTTCTGCTGCGCACCTTCTCTGCAGAAAGGTCCATATTCCATATGCGTGTTGCCATCATCGCCATAACCGCCAACGGCGCCGGGCTGGGTACGACGCTCAGGCGCGGACTGCCGCAGGGCACGCTCTTCGTTCTGGAGAAGCATGCCGCGGACGAGGCGGTGCCGTTCTCGGAACGGGTGCCGACGCTCCTGGCACGGCTGTGGGCCGATTTCGACGGGTTCGTCTGCATCATGGCCACCGGCATCGTGGTCCGCTCCATTGCGCCCCTGCTGCAGGGCAAAGAGCAGGACCCGGCAGTCGTGGCGATGGACGATGCGGGGCATTTCTCCATCTCCCTCCTCTCCGGCCATCTTGGAGGCGCCAACGCTCTCGCCTCCCAATGCGCCGATCTTGCCGGCGCCACGGCGGTGATCACCACCGCGACCGACGCCAACGATCTCCCTTCCTTCGACATGCTGGCCAAGGAGAATGGCTGGCGCATCGAGGATCTGTCCCGGGTCAAGGTGCTGAACGCGCTGCTCCTGGAGGGGAAAGAGATTGCGGTTATTGACCCGACCGGAAAGGTGGCGGCGTACTGCGGCGGGAAGGGGAACCTCCTCTTTGCGGAAGATTGGGAGCACGCGTTACAAAGCGGCGCCAAGGGCGTGGTGCTGGTGACCAACAGGCTGGTGCCGGCCGGAATCGACCTGCAACGGACCCTGGTGCTGCGCCCGGTCGATCTCTGCCTCGGTATCGGCTGTAACCGCGGCACTACGGCGGACGAGATCGAGTCCGTTGTTGCCCGCCACCTGGCGCAGCTCTCCCTGTCGGAGCGGAGCATCAGGTGTCTGGCCAGCGCCCAGGCAAAGGCCGATGAAGAGGGGCTGCTGACCTACGCGGAGAAGAAGGGTTTCCCGCTGATCTTTTTCGGCAGCGATGAATTGAACGGCGTCGACGCCCCCTCACCGCCGTCGGAGCATGCCTTCGCCGCCATCGGGGCGCGCGGGGTCGCCGAACCGGCCGCGCTGCTCGCCGCTGCGGGTGGCAAGCTGCAGCTGCACAAGGTGAAGGACGGCAACGTCACCCTCGCTATTGCGCAGTTGCCGAATAAATAAAAGCACCATAGCTCCTCCAGTCCACGCTCCTCCCCCCGGAGGGGGGAGGCTGGGAGGGGGGCTGCAGTAAACAGCCGAAGTTGCACCCCCTCCCCGACCCTCCCCCTCCGGGGGCGGGAGGATGTGGGAGAAAAGGCGCGGCGGTCGATGTGCAAGCGGTAATCAAAGAGATAGAGGTTCCAGTTTAATGTCCAAGCTCTACGTTGTAGGGATCGGCCCCGGCGGGCTGAACCACATGACCATCGAGGCGCGTCAGGCGATCGAGGACGCAGATGTCATCGTCGGCTACCAGGCCTACCTCGACTTCATTCAGCCGCTTCTTGCCGGCAAGATCCTTTATTCCTCCGGCATGATGCGCGAGGTTGAGCGTTGCTCCCAAGCCCTCACCATCGCCGCGTCCGGCAAGACGGTGGCGCTCGTTTCCAGCGGCGACGCCGGGATCTACGGTATGGCCGGCCTGGCGCTGGAACTGGCCGACGAACCGGACGCGCCCGAGGGCGTCGAGGTCGTCGTTATTCCGGGTGTCTCGGCAGTGCAGGCCGCGGCGTCGGTCCTTGGCGCGCCGCTCATGCACGACTTCGCCGTCATCTCCCTCTCCGACTTGCTGACCCCGCTCGATAAGATCCGTCAACGACTGAGGGCCGCGGCCGAGGCGGATTTCGTGGTGGCACTGTACAACCCGCGCAGCAAGGGGCGCACCACGCAGATCGAGGAGGCGGCTGCCATCCTGATCGCGGCGCGCGGCCCGCAGGTACCGGTCGGCATCGTCCGCAACGCCTGCCGGGACGGCGAGGAGCGCATCGTCACAACCTTGGGCGACATGCTGAACCACCCGATCGACATGTTCTCCATCGTCATCGTCGGCAACGCCTCGACCCGGCTCTGCAAGGACGGCAGGATCGTCACCCCGCGCGGTTACGCCACCCGCGGCGAGAGCCAGAATCCCAACCGCAGGAAACGGGGCACGGGGGCGCATGCCGATGCCCCGAGCACCGATCCGCACGCCGTGATGTTCTGCGGCACCGGGTCCGACGTGGGTAAATCGGTGCTCACCGCCGGTTTCTGCCGTATCCTCAAGCGCCACGGGCTCTCGGTCGCTCCTTTCAAGTCCCAGAACATGGCGCTCAACTCGGCGGTGACCCCCGAAGGGGGCGAGATCGGGCGCGCCCAGGGCGTGCAGGCCGAGGCGTGCGGCATCCCGCCCCACACCGACATGAACCCGATCCTGTTGAAGCCCAACTCCGATACCGGCAGCCAGGTGATCGTGCAGGGCAAGGTCGTGCGCAACATGGGCGTCAAGGAGTACAACGCCTACAAGCCGGAGGCCTTCCTGAAAGTGCGGGAGAGTTTCCAGAGGCTGCGCGAGTGCTTTTCCTTCATCGTCATGGAAGGGGCCGGGAGCATCGCCGAGATCAACCTGCGCGAGCACGACATTGCTAACCTCAAGGTAGCAGCCATGGCCGGTGCACCGGTGATCCTGGTGGCGGACATCGACCGGGGCGGCGTCTTCGCGCAGATCGTCGGCACCCTCGAACTGCTCACGCCGGAAGAGAAGGCGCTGGTGCAGGGTGTCATCATCAACAAGTTCCGCGGCGACGTCTCGCTGCTCGACTCGGGCATCGAGTACGTGGAGCGGCGCACCGGCGTCCCGGTCCTGGGCGTGCTCCCCTGGTTCAAGGGGCTTGCCCTCCCGGAAGAGGACAGCGTTGCACTGCAGAAGAAGCCGGCGGCACCCAAGGGGCTGCGTTCTGCCGAGAAGTTACGCGTGGGCGTGGTGCGCCTGCCGCGCATCTCCAACTACACCGATTTCTCAGTTCTCGAGGCGGAGCCGGATGTGGACCTCTACTACATCCATTCGCCCTGGCTGGTGGAGACCATGGACCTCGTCATCATCCCGGGGACCAAGTCGACCATCGCCGATCTCGTCGCCATCAAAGAGCAGGGGATCGCCGATGCCCTGTGCCGCTACCAGGGGCCGGTGGTCGGCATCTGCGGCGGCTACCAGATGCTCGGCGCTACCGTGAACGACCCGGACCGGGTGGAGTCCGGTCTGGAAAGCACGGAGGGCTTGGGACTCCTGGACGTGGTGACCACCATGCTCAAGGAGAAGCAGACCCACCAGGCCGAAGGCGAGTTGCTGCCGGCCGGGCTGGGGGTGGCGCCGGGATGCAGTGCCGCTGTCGCCGGGTACGAGATTCACATGGGCGAAAGCGTGCTCGGCAGCGGCGCGAGCCCGTTCGCGCGGATCAGCAGCCGTTCCGGGGCGGACACCGACCTGGAAGATGGTGCCGTCTCCGCCGATGGCAGAGTGTTCGGCACCTACCTGCACGGGATCTTCGACAACCATGCTTTCCGTACCGGATTCCTGAACCGGATCAGGCGGCAGAAGGGGATCCCGGAGCGGGCGGAAGCGGCGCTTGCGCCCGACCCGTTCGATGAGCTCGCGGTGCACATGGAAAAGCACCTCGACCTGGAGCGGATCTTCCAGATCTGCGGCATCTCGCCACGGCGGGTTCCCCCTCCCCAACCCTCCCCCTCCGGGGGAGGGAGCCATGCAGCGTTGGCTGTTCAAGAGAATCGCCAGGAGCCGATCCTCCTCCCCCCGGAGGGGGGAGGTCGGGAGGGGGGCTCTGAACCCACCCTCGCATGATGATGTCCATTGACGCCAACATTGCCGTAGTGCTTGGCGCCGTGCTGCTGGACCTGGCCCTAGGGGACCCGCGTGCTTTGCCGCATCCGGTGGTCGGTATCGGCGAGTTGATATCTTCGCTGGAAAAGCCGCTGCGCCGCATGATCCCGAACGCACGCGTGGCTGGTGTGGCACTGCTGGTGATCACCGTCGGCGTCAGTTATGTGCTGGCGGCGTCGCTCATCTATGCCGCTGCCCAGCTTGCCCCGGCAGCCGGCTTTGTGGTCTCCCTCTACCTTGCCTGGGTTTCGCTGGCGGCGCGCTCGCTGCACCTGGAGTCGGCCAAGGTGGTGCGGGCGCTGCAAGATGGCGATCTTCCCGCCGCCAGGGTGGCGCTGTCGTACATCGTCGGGCGCGAGACCGCTGAGCTGGACGAGCCGGAGATCATCCGGGGCGCGGTGGAGACCGTGGCGGAAAACACCGGCGACGGCGTGATCGCCCCGCTGTTCTACCTGGTGCTGGGCGGCCCCGCGCTGGCCATCGCTTACAAGGCGGTGAACACGCTCGATTCCATGGTCGGCTACAAGAACGAGCGCTACCTGGAGTATGGCTGGGCGTCGGCACGCTTTGACGATCTGGCCAATTACCTTCCGGCGCGGCTGACCGGGCTCCTCATGGTGCTGGCGGCGCCGCTGTGCGGGTTGAACGGTGGCGGTGCCTGGCGGATTTTGCGCCGGGACGGCAGGAACCATTCCTCGCCCAACAGCGGATTTCCCGAGGCGGCGGCCGCGGGTGCGCTCGGTGTCAGGTTGGGCGGGGCGAACCGCTACTTCGGAAAGATCGTGGAGAAGCCGACCATCGGCGACCCGGTATTGCCGCTGTCCCAGGCGAGCTACGCCGGGGTGGTGCGGCTGATGTACGGCAGCGAAGCGCTGCTGGTGGCTGGTTGGCTGCTAGGAGTGGCAGTAGCAGGACGTTTTTAAAAGGGGTACGCCTGTATATGCCTCCCCCCGGAGGGGGAGGTTGGAGGGGGGGGACGCAGTCAGCGAAAGGATGTATCCCCCTCCCTGGCCCTCCCCCTCCGGGGGAGGGGACGCGAGGGACGGCGGGGCAGCCGCACTGTCGGAGGCGGAAAAGGTAACGTATGGCAATCGCACATGAACATGGCGGCAACGTCTTTGCTGTGGCCAGGAACCTCGGGCTGGCGCCGGAGCGGATCATCGATTTTTCCGCCAGCATCAATCCGCTGGGGATGGCTCCGGGGGTGCGCGAGGCGCTGACGCAGAGCCTGGACCGCCTGCTCCATTATCCGGACAAGGGGGCCACCGAGCTGAAGCAGGCGCTGGCCGGCTACCACGGCGTGGAATCTGCCGAGATCGCCGTCGCCAACGGCTCGACGGAACTGATACACCTGCTGCCGCGCACCTTCGCCGGGCGCAAGGCGCTGGTCGTGGCGCCGGCCTTTGCGGAATATGCCCTGGCCCTGGAGCGGGCGGGGTGGCAGATCGACTACTTCACCCTGTCGCCCGACGTCGATTTTGCACTCGATACGGCTGCGCTGGGGGAAAGGCTCTCTGCCGGGTACGACATGCTGTTCCTGTGCAATCCCGGCAACCCGGCCGGCAACCTCCTGCCGTTGCAGGACGTCACCCGGGTCATCGACCTGTGCCGGGAGAGCGGCACCTTCCTGGTGCTCGACGAGGCCTTCATAGATTTCTGCGAGGAGGAGTCGGCGAAGCACCTGGTACGTGGCAACCCGCGCGCGGTTCTGCTCCGCTCCATGACCAAGTTCTTCGGCATTCCTGGGCTGCGCCTGGGTTACGCCATTGCCGCTGCGGACACTATTGCGCAGATCGTCGCGCAGCAGGACCCCTGGAACGTCAATACCGCGGCCCAGGTGGCCGGCATCGCTTCGCTGGCGGATCAAGAGTACTGCCGCCGCACCAGGAGCTACATCGACCGGGAGCGTGCGAGACTTGCGGCCGCGCTCACGGAGATCCCGGGGCTGCAGGTTTTCAGCGGGCGGGCCAATTACGTGCTGGTTCGGATTCTGCGCCAGGGGATGAGCGCGAGGCAGTTGCGCGAGGCGCTGCTTGCCAAGGGGATACTGATCCGGGACTGCGGCAACTTCCAGGGGCTGGATGCCAGCTTCTTCAGGGTGGCGGTAAGGCTCGAGGAAGAGGATGATTTGCTGCTGCGGGCGGTGGCGGCGGAGTTGGGGTAGGTTTTGGGGCACGGAAAGGCAAATCCCCTCTGTCTCCCCTTTCACAAGGGGAGGACGTTGGGGGCTGGGGCGTTCGGGACGAAGCAAGAAAAAAAGGCCAACCGGATGCCCGGTTGGCCTTGTCAGTTGCGGCATTACATGCTTCTCGCTGTCCTATGAGCAATTACGAAGCATTCGAAAGTGAGTAGAAGTCCTTGCGGCACAGCCTGATACGCTTGATCTCTTCGTTGCAGACGTAACGGACTATGGCGTCGCGGTCCCGCTCGTTGATATGCATGAAACGCAGACCGGCACTGTGGATCACGCCATCGCCGCTGTCGATCTTGTCGCAGTGCATCACCTGGGCAACCACCGGCACAACTTTCGGCTCGGGCAGCGGCAGATGGAAGGTGGCATAGACGATGTCGTCCCGCGTCATCTCCATCTCGGTCTCGGTACGTAACCCGCCGCCGCTGATGTTGACGATCCTGGGCAGGCTGCTCTGCGACGCTACCCGCAATCCCGCGGTGCCGCTTTCCTCGGCGGTCCCCGCGGTCACATTGAACAGGATGACGGGGATGTCGGTGCTGAGGCGGAAATATTCCCTCTGGTCCTCGGGCATCACGCGGTCGGTGAAGGCGACCCGCAGATCTTCCTCACCCTGGTCGTCCAGCACTACCCCTTTACATCGATAGCTGTTGCCGCCAACGCCGACCCGGACCACCAGCGGCGCTTCGGGCCGCAGTAGAACCCCCTCGGGGAGTTTCTCGCGGGAGAGCCTCAGGCGGACTTCGGCGTCGTTTATCTCGGTGACTATCGCGCCGTCATTGAAAACCGTATCCCCCGACAATGCCACTTCGACCCGGGCTTTTTGGCCAGGCTGGAAGTAGTCCTTATAGTTGTAGGTTCCGTTTTGCATGTGACGCCGCCCACCAAATGAAATAACCGCATAGCAACAGCCGTTTACGGATGCAATACAGACGCCAAGGATGCCCCGGACAACGGTGGGGCGTCCAACTTGCTGATCTGACGAGGTTGCCCCCTTCAGGTCTTTTAATCATGACACGGTTGCTCCGTCAAAGACCGGAATGAGTTGTGCCATATCACCGGAAGCGCTGGAATCTTAACGCAAAGCGTCTTTTAATTACAATATTTTTCTTGACAAGAAGACCATGCTGGCTATCCTAAAACGAAATCATTTCTATTTAGAGGCGGGTATGGACCAGCGTCACGCATCGGCCTTGAAGGCCGCCGGCATGAAGGCGACGCCGAAGAGGCTGGCGATCCTCGAGATGCTCGAGGCGGAGCCGGGATACGCAAGCCCGGAGGAACTGTGGAAGAGGTTGAAGGATCGTTTCGACCGGCTGGGCCTTCCCACGGTGTACCGTAACCTCGAGGAACTCTCTGCGAGCGGCGTCCTTTCCAAGGTGATCCACCCTAATCGCCAGCTTTACTACTATTTCTGCAGCAACCGCGAGCACCATCACCACTTCGTCTGCCTTTCATGCCGCAAGGTCGAGGATATCCCGGCTTGCGGCATCGAAGCGTTGGAGCAGGAAGTGTCCAAGCGTAACGGCGGGAAGGTGCTCTCGCACATCCTGCAGTTGAACGGACTGTGCGGCGGCTGCGCCGACAACGGGGAAAAACAATGAAATTGCTGATGAGCTTTCTTCTGGCGCTGCTCCTGGTGGTGCCGGGATGCAGCAGTGAGAAGAAGCAAACGGACGGCAAAATCCAGGTGGTGACCACCCTGTTCCCGCTCTACGACTTCGCAAGGACCATCGGGGGGAACCGGGCCACGGTGACCCTGCTGCTCCCGCCCGGCGTCGAGCCGCATTCCTTCGAGCCGCGCCCGGAGGACGTGGTCCGGGTGAACCGTGCCGACCTCTTCATCTATACCAATGCGGCCATGGAGCCGTGGGCGGCCAACATCATCTCCGGCCTGGACCGCGGCAAGGTCGAGGTGGTCGAGGGGGGAAAGGGAATCCCGCTGATGCAGGGGCCGGTGTCGGACCAGCACCGCTGCGAGCATGACGCCCACGAAGGGAAGGGTGTGGATCCCCACATCTGGCTCGACTTCGACAACGCCCGTACCATCGCCAGGAACATACTGGCCGCCTACGTCGCGCGCGATCCTGCCAACAAGGCTTTCTATCAGCAGAACGCCGCCAAGCTGGACGGCCAGTTGGCAGCCCTGGATCAGCAATATAAGGAGACCCTGGCCCAGTGCCCGAAGAAGGTGCTGCTGCATGGGGGGCACTACGCTTTCGGCTATCTCGCCCGGCGCTATGGACTGAAATACATCTCCGCTTCGGCGGTGAACGCCGATGCCGAGCCCACCCCGGCGAAGCTGGCCGAACTGGTGCAGGTGATGCGCCGCGAGCACCTGAACTACGTCTATACCGAGGAGCTGCTGAGCCCCCGGATCGCCGAGACCATCGCCCGCGAGACCGGCGCCAAGGTGCTCATGCTGCGCGCCGGGCACAACGTGACCAAGGACGACCTGCAGCGCGGCGTCACCTTCATCTCCCTCATGGAAGAAAATCTCCGCAACCTGAAGACGGGACTGCAATGAACGAAAAAGCTCTCAGCGTGCGCAACCTCTGCGCCGGCTACCACGGCAGCGAGGTGCTGCAGGACATCAGCTTCAGCGTTAACGCCGGTGACTACGTCGGGATCTGCGGCCCCAACGGGTCGGGCAAGAGCACCATGATCAAGATCATCCTGCAACTGCTGGCACCCACCTCAGGAGAGGTCTCGGTTTTGGGGACGCCGCAGGCCTCCTTCCGCGACTGGCACCGGATCGGCTACCTGCCGCAGGGGCTGCAGTTCTTC
Organism: Geomonas anaerohicana; assembly: GCF_016458305.1. Taxonomy (GTDB): domain Bacteria; phylum Desulfobacterota; class Desulfuromonadia; order Geobacterales; family Geobacteraceae; genus Geomonas; species Geomonas anaerohicana. The sequence continues at coordinate 8,992 of NZ_JAEMHL010000018.1, forward strand.
AACCCGCACTTCCCGGCCACCGTGGACGAGGTTATCCGCCTGGGGCGGCTCTCCGCCAAGAAATTCCCGCGCCGTTTCAACCGCGACGACGCCTGGGCCGTGGACCGGACCATGGAGTGGATGGGGATCTCCCACATCAGGGGTGCGATGATCGGGGAGCTCTCCGGTGGGCTGAGGCAGCGGGTGCTGCTGGCCCGGGCGCTGGTGAACGACCCGGCGCTGCTGGTCATGGACGAGCCGACCACGGCGCTCGACCCGGAGACCAGGGAGAGTTTCTACAAGCTCATCTTCGAGATGAACCGGGAGAAGCAGTGCACCGTGCTCCTGGTCACCCACGACACGGCCACCATAGGCAAGTACGCCTCGCACCTTTTGTACCTGGACAAAAAGGTGGTCTTCTACGGCAGTTTTGACGATTTCTGCAACTCCAGCGAGATGACCGGGTTCTTCGGTGAGCACGGGCAGCACCTGGTTTGCCATAGGCATTAGAGGTTTTGAAATGAATCTGAACGAGATGCTCAGCTACGGCTTTATGCAGAGGGCGCTTGTCGGCGGGTCGCTGATCGCGATCCTCTGCTCTGTGCTCGGGGTGTTCCTCGTGCTGCGCAGGCTTTCGCTGATCGGCGACGGCCTGGCCCACGTCACCTTCGGCAGCGTGGCGCTGGCACTTTTCTTCCGGCTGCACTCGGTCTACATGACCCTCTCCATCATCCCGGTGGTGCTGGCGTCAGCCCTGGGCATCCTGAAGCTGGCCCAGAAGGCACGGATCTACGGTGACGCCGCCATCGGCATGGTCTCCGCCATCGGCATCGCGACCGGCGTGCTGCTCGCCAGCGTTGCCGGCGGCTTCAACGTCGACCTTTTCAGCTACCTCTTCGGCAACATCCTCTCCATCAGTTCCAGCGAGCTGTGTATCGCGGCCGCGCTGTTTGTCATCGTCATCGCCGGCGTGATCATGTTCTACAACGAACTCTTCGCCAGCACCTTCGACGAGGAACTCGCCAAGAGCTCAGGCCTCAACACGGACCGCATCAACACGGTGCTCGTGCTCTTGACCGCCCTCACCGTGGTGCTTGCCATGAAGGTGGTGGGCATCATGCTGATCTCGGCGCTCCTCATCCTCCCGGCCGTCTCGGCCCTGCAGATCGCCAAGGGCTTCAAGACCGCCATCGTATCGGCGGCGGGAATCGGGGTGGCCACCGTCATCTGCGGTATTTCCCTCTCGTTCGTCATGAACCTCCCCACCGGTGCCACCATCGTGCTGATCAACTTCATCGTTTTTCTCTGCGCCTTTGCCGCCCGCACCTTGCTGCGGCACCCCTGAAGCTGCGCCACTTTTTTTACCTGCCCGATTAACTTTCCGGGAGCACCGCCGATAAGGACAATGGCGGATTTTTCCGCCATTACCTGACGAGGCGGCGGGATGATAGAGGCAAAGGGATGGGTAACTGCGCAGGTCGGCGAGAGGTTCGCCGGCCATAACCGGGTGCTGGGGGTGATCGCGTCACTCCTGGTCGGGCTGGTGTTGCTCGACATCTACCTGGTCCCCCTGCCGCATCCCGGCGCCACGTGGGTGGCCATTGCTTCGCTTGTCCTTGTGATCTCCCTGCTCTTCACGCGACGCCTGCTCCCCAACGGCCAACTGAAGGCCTCGCTGGAGTTGGTGCTGCTGCTGGTCTACCTGCTCGCCGTCTGCTGGTTCACCGGCAGGACCGACAGCCCCTTCATCTCTGCCATTTACCTGGTGCTGATGGCGACCTCGCTCACGCTGGGAAGGCGCATCACCTACCTCATGGCCGGGCTCGCGGTTGCCTCCTATTCCCTCTTGGCTGCCGGTGAGTCCCCGCCGCTTTGGAGCCAGGTGCCGGGTTACCTGATCCGCGTTTTCCCCTTCATCCTGATCGCCCATGTCGGCGCCATCCTGGCCGGCGAGACCGAGGCCGCCCACGCCGAAGTCGAGCGCCTGTCGCTTACCGACGACCTCACCGAACTGAACAACATGCGCAGTTTTGAGGCGCTTGCCCTGCAGCAGGAACGGGTTTCACGCCGTTACCGGACCCCCTTCGCCATCTGTATGCTGGACGCCGACAACCTGAAGCAGATCAACGACCGCTACGGCCATCTGGCCGGGACGGAGCTGATCAAGTGGACCGCACGGGTGATCCGCTCCAACATCCGGGAGAGCGACATCGCGGCCCGCTTCGGCGGGGACGAGTTCATCATCCTCTATGCCGACCACGACAAGGAGCAGATCCTCCCCGCGGTGGAGCGCATCGTCCGTGCCATGAACTCCTGCCCTTTCAGCTACGAAGGCGACATGATCGACTGCACCCTGTCGGCAGGGATCGCCTCTTTCCCTTGGGACGGCGACGACCTGAAGAGCGTGGTGAAGCAGGCGGACCTGGCCATGTACCGCAGCAAGCGGCTGGGCAAGAACCGGGTGTCACTGGCGGAATCGGAGCGGGAGCAGGCGGGGGAGCGGGAGCAACTACAGGTACGGGGAGAACAGCTTCGCGGCCGCGTCCCGAAGCTTGACGGGAAGCGAGCGGGCGTCCACCTCGGCGAGGGTGATCTCACGAGATAGCGCCAGCGTGGCTTGGCAGCGGTCCTCGAGTTGGGCGGCAAAGTTGAGGTCGTAGACCTCGAGGTTGAATTCGAAGTTGAGCCTGAGGCTTCTGGGGTCGAGGTTGGCGCTGCCGATCAGGCTCCAGCTACGGTCCACCACCATGAACTTGCTGTGCACGAAGGGGGCTGGCTGGGCGTAGATGCACACACCCTGCTGCAAAAGCTCCCACAGGTAGGAGTTGCTGGCCCACTGCACGTATGGGAGGTTGTTGACTTCCGGGAGCACCAGGGTGATCTCCACGCCGCGCAGTGCGGCGGTGATCAGGGCCGAGATGAGCGGCCGGTCCGGGATGAAGTAGGGGGTTACGATGGTGACCGTGCGCCTGGCGCAGGAGAGCGCCCCCAGGATGATCCAGTTCAGCTTCCTGAAGTCCTTGTCGGGGCCGTCGCTGACCGCCCGCACCAGGGCCGTCCCCGCCTCGGAGAGCGGGGGGAAGTAGCGCGCGTCGGTGAGCTGTTTTCCCTTGGCGAAGTGCCAGTCTTCCAGGAAGGTGCGCTGCAGGTCGGCGACCACCGGGCCGGTAACCTGGAAGTGCAGGTCTTTCACCACCGGCGGCGGGCCGTTGACCATGTGCCTGCTGCCGATGTTCATCCCCCCGGTAAAGCCGGTCATCCCGTCCACCACCATGATCTTGCGGTGGTTGCGCAGGTTCATGTATCCCCCCGGCCGCAGGGGGAGAAACCGCATGAACTCCACTTTGGAACCCTTCAGCAGTTCCCACGCCGTGGGCACCGAGTACTTTTCCCCCAGGCTGTCCACGATGACCCGCACCTCCACCCCCCGGTTCGCCGCCCGCGTCAGCGCCCTGATGAAGCGTTTCCCGGTCTCGTCGCCATCGAAGATGTAGGTGGAAAGGTGCACCGAGGACTGTGCCGCGTCGATGGCGGCGAGCATGGCGGGATAGGCCTCCTCGCCGTTTTCCAGGGGGACCAGGTGGTTGCCGGGCAGGAGCTGCGTGCTCACCACGCGTTCGGAAAGGTTGCGCAATTCCCTGAGGTAGGAAAGTTCTCCCGGGAGTTTGGTGGGGGGAAGGTCGGCCGGCGGCTGGGGCAGGACCGGGGCGGGGCCGGCTTCCCGGTGCCAGCGCTTGGCGCGGCTGTAGATCCGGTTCACCCCCATGCCCCAGTAGAAGAGCGGGCCGAAAAACGGGATGGCGAGGCAGGTGAGGATCCACCCCAGTGCCGACCGGGGATCGCGCTTGTTGATCAGCGCGTGACCTGCGGAAAGGATGGCCAGCGAGGTCAGGGAGACCAAAAGAAGTGTGGTGAAGATGTGGTCCAGCACGTGTGCCATAAGGATTGAGCCTGTCGTCAACAACGCATCCGGCACAAGGCCGTCATATCAATTAAAAAGAGGGCGGCATGGCTGCCGCCCCCCGGTGGAAATTGGCAACCCGGTGGTGCGGAGATCAAAGCAGCGTGAAGGGCTGGGCTCGCTTGGTCCAGTCGCTGTCCGGGTACTCCTTGGAGAGCTGCTGGTAGATGTCCTTCAGGGCCGCGGGGTCGTGGCTCGAGCTGAAGCGGGCCACGCCGCGCAGGTACACCGCCTCGGGCGCCGCCGCGCATTTCGGGCAGCCGTTCAACAGGGTGGTTAACTGGATCACCGCCTCGTTGAACTGGCCGTTGTCCAGGCTCGCCTTGGCCATCCCCAAGAGCACCGATCCGACGATCTCGTCGGGAGGGAGGTAGCCGACCGTGCGCTGGTGCTCGCGCCCGTACAGGTCGAGGGTGATCAGGGTCGGGGTCCAGGAGATGCGGAAGTCGCCGGTCTGGGTGGTGGAGGAAACGGGAACCCTGACTGGAATCACCCGGTCCGAAAGGAAGTTGACCACAGCCTCATCGGCGAAGGTGACCTCTTCCATCTGCTTGCATCCGATACATTGCGGGCTGAAGAATTCGAGCAGAACGGTCTTCTGTTCAGCCTTCGCCCGAGCCAGCGCTTTTCCCATGTCCGCTTCCCAAGGTATCATGGTTAAACCCTCCTCCCGGTTATCATTAAACCCACGCTAAAGGGTAGCCTTTGGATTTCATGTGTCAAGTCCCCTAACCGCTTGCAGTTTTGGGCGAAATGCATATAATGAATCCGGCCCAGCCCAGACACTCACGCCTGAAAGGAAGTATTTTGTCCAGCAAAAACCCGCGCCGCGCCGCCTTCGATATCCTGCTTCGCATCGAAAAAGAGAAGTCCTTCGCAGACATCCTGATAGACCACGAACTGTCCAAGGACATGATCAAGGGGGCCGATCGCGGCCTGCTCACCGAACTGGTGTACGGCGTGCTGCGCCGCCAGGGGACCCTGGACCACATCATCGGGCAGTTTTCCAAGCAGCGCACCGACAAGCTCGAGCTGTACGTGCTGCTCCTGTTGCGCCTGGGGCTGTACCAGTGCTTCTTCCTGGACCGCGTGCCGGTTTCCGCCGCGGTGAACGAGACGGTGAAGCTCGCCAAGGAGCTCGCGCCGCGTGCTTCCGGCTTCATCAACGCCATCCTGAGAAACGCCGACCGCAACCGCGACAACATCAGTTACCCGGACCGGGCCGAGAACCCGGTGGGCTACCTGGCGGTGCGCTACTCTCACCCCGCCTGGCTCACCAGGCAGTGGTGCGACCAGTTGGGTGTGGACGGGGCCGAGGAACTCGCTGCCGCCATGTCCGAGCCGCCGCCGTTCACCATCCGGGTCAACACCCTGCGCACCTCGCGCGAGGCGCTCATGGCGCGCCTGGCCGAGGAGGGGATCAACTGCGGCGAGACCCGCTGGTCTCCGGACGGCATCCGGCTGAACCAGTCCGGGCTCATCTCGCGGCTCCCTTCCTTCCGGGACGGGCTCTTCACCGTGCAGGACGAGTCCTCGCAACTGGCACCCCTGTTCCTGGCGCCGGAAAAGGGTGACCGGGTGCTGGACGCCTGCGCGGCCCCGGGCGGGAAGACAACCCAGATCGCCCAGCTCATGGGGGACTCCGGCGAGATCTACGCCTGCGACGTCAACCATAAGAAGCTCAGGCTGATCAAGGAGACCTGCGACCGGCTCGGCATCACCTCGGTGCGCACCTTCACCATGGACGCCACCACGCCGTCGCCGGCCATCAAGGAGGTCACCTTCCAGAGGATCCTGGTGGACGCCCCCTGCTCGGGGCTGGGCGTGATCCGGCGCAACCCGGAAGGGAAGTGGAGCAAGTCCCCCGACGACCTGCTGCAGCAGGCGCGCACCCAGGTAACCATCCTGGAGAACCTCTGCCGCTACCTGGAGAAAAACGGGACCCTCCTTTACGCCACCTGTTCCACCAGCGTCCAGGAGAATGAGTACGTCATCGACACCTTCCTGCGCGAGCATCCCGAATTCGTCGCCGAGGACCTGCGCACGCTCTTCCCCGAGTTTGCGCCGCTCTTTACCGAGCGCGGCTTCTTCAGGACCTGGCCGCACCGCGACGGCATGGACGGCTTCTTTGCCGCCCGTCTCAAGAAAATCAAGTAGGAGAACCTATGAAAAAGATTGCACCTTCCATACTTTCCGCCGATTTCGCCCGCCTGGGCGAGGAGATCAAGGCCATTGAGACCGCGGGCGCCGACTACGTCCACATCGACGTAATGGACGGCCAGTTCGTCCCCAACATCACCATCGGCCCGCTCATCGTCGAGGCCGCGCGCCGGGTGACCACGCTGCCGCTTGACGTGCACCTGATGATCGTGGACCCGGACCGCTACATCCCGGATTTCGCCAAGGCGGGGAGCGACATCATCGTGGTTCATGCCGAGGCGACCAACCACCTGCATCGCACCATCCAGTTGATCAAGTCCTTCGGCAAGAAGGCTGGCGTCTCGCTCAACCCGGCCACCCCCTTGAACGTGCTCGACTACGTCATGGAGGAACTGGACCTGATTCTCTTGATGACCGTGAACCCCGGGTTTGGCGGCCAGTCCTTCATCGAGGCCTGCATCCCGAAGATCCAGGCGCTCCGCGCCACCATGGACCGCAGGGGCGTGGAGGCGGAGCTCGAGGTGGACGGCGGCGTCAAGACGGACAACATCGCCCGCATCGCCCACGCCGGCGCCGACGTCTTCGTGGCCGGCAGCGCCGTCTTCAACTCGCCCGACTACGCGGCCACCATCGCCGAGCTGAAGCGGCGGGCCAAGGAGCCGGTGCTCTGATAGCCGAAAACGGGCAGGAACGGCCGGGGTCGCCGGCCGCGATCAGGGAGAGGTTGAAGACCTCTCTCGCGGCGCGCCGGCGCGTTGCCATGGAGGCGGGGCCGGTCCCCGCCGCCGTCCTGCTCCCCCTGTTCATGAAGAACGGGGAGTACCACATCCTCTTCACCAAGCGCACCACCCACCTCACCCACCACAGCGGCGAGATCTCCTTCCCCGGCGGGCGCTGCGAGCCAAGCGACCGCGACAGCGCCGACACCGCCACCCGTGAGGCCTGGGAGGAGGTCGGCATCGACCCCGCCGACGTCGAGATCCTCGGTGAGCTGGACGACTGCCACTCCATCCACAACTACCTGGTCACCCCCGTAGTCGGCATCTTTCCGGAAAACTACGTCCTCACCGTCAACGACGCCGAGATCGAACGGCTCATCGAGGTGCCGCTGTCGCACTTCTCCGAGCCCGGCGTGTACCGGGTCGAGTACTGGGACCACAAGGGGATCAAGAATTACCCTATGTACTTCTACCTCTACGGCGACGACGAGATCTGGGGGCTGACCGCCCGCATCCTGAAGAACTTCCTGGACGTGTTGTGGGGGGTGGAGCAGGCGGGGGAGGAGTCGGAGCAGTTCTAGCGGGGCTCTTCAGCAGGATGCAAAGGGGACAGATACAAAGGGGACAGGCACCTTGCGGAGCCAGTCCCCTTTCGGTTTTAACGGGCTTTGGTCAGTAGGATCCGCTTCAGGTCGATGGCGAGGCGCCTCTGCTCCTTCTGCAGCACGAAACCCCGCTTGAGTACCCCTGCCTCTATTCCTTTCATGTGCAGCGCCCCCCACGGGACCACCGCGGTGTCGTAGCGCTTGAGCGCCTGGTCCAGGTAGCCCAGCAGCACCTCGTTGCGGCGGGTCAGGATGTCATCCATTATCACCTCCTGCATTTCCGGGGTGACGTTCCGCTCCGCCCAGCGGTTCAGGTTGAGTGCCGCCTCCATGAAGGACGGACTCTTCTGCAGCTCCTTGCCTACTTGGTCCAGGAAACGCAGCGTCTCGGGACGGAAGGTGCTCAGATCGGTATCCGCCACCAGGATGTCCGGCTGGTTCCCGGCCACCGGCTTGGGCGGCGCCTGAAGCCCCTTCTCGTCGATCACCTTCCCGTTAAAGAGCATCTTTTCCTGCGAGGCAAGCCCGAGAAAGCTCGCTATGCCGCGGTAATCGAAGTGGTGCTGCAGCGCCCCTTTCTTGTCGGTCACCCCTTCCGCCAGCACCACGGTCCGCCCCTGGGCCGGGGCCCCCGCTACGTCCTGGTAATATCCCTTCTCCCCGACATGCACCATCCCCGTCAGCCGCAGCGTCTGGTTGCCGCGTCGGTACACCCGCTCGGTCAGGTAGAGCCCGCGCGGCGTCACCCTGATGAAGCCGGCCGTGTTGCCCAACGCCCAGGCGTCGGCCAGGAACAGGGTCAGCGTCGCCAGCATTACGGGAAGAAGTACCAGGTTCACACCGGTGAAGACCAGCGTGTTCCTGGCCTCGAAGAAGGGTCCCTCAAAGCGCCAGTCCGGCAGCGTCAGCCCCGGGTCCTTGGCGTCGCGGTAGCGCGCGATCATGAGCGGCGGGACGCACAGTTGTATGAGCGACATGGCGACTGCGTAAAGCTTGGACCCAGCCAACACCGGGAACATCCAGGCCGCCAGCGGACAGGCGAACAGGAAGGCGATCAACGGGATGAAGAGCTTCTTGGGGAGGCGCCGATCGATCCCCAGGCAGAGGTAGAGGGGGATGGCGAGGAGCAGCACCGAGTTGGCCACCTGAATCCTGAACAGGGTGAGCGGCGCTACCGGGGCCACCAGCGAGGAGAGTTCGTCCAAGACGGAGAGGAAGCCGTCGGCGAAGAAAAGGATCAGGAAGACGTTGGCGAATTTTTTCATGATGGTCCGTAGTCAGGGGGTGGCGAGGCAGCAGGCCCGGCCCAGCGGGCAGCCCTCGCAGGAAGGTTTCTTGCGGCAGTGGCGCTTGCACTGCTCGACGATCAGTGCGTGGTACTCGTTGAACAGCGGGACCTCGCCCGGGAGGTGCTCCATGAACAGCGAGCGCACCCGGTGGTAGTCATCCTTCTCGCCGACGAGCCCCAGCCGGGAAAACAGGCGCCGGGTGTAGGCGTCCACCACGAAGGACGGTTTCTCGCCGGCATAGAGGAGAATGGAGTCGCAGGTCTCCGGGCCGATGCCGGGGACCGCAATCAGCTCTGCGCGCAGTTCCTGCCAGTCGCCGATGAACATCGCATCCAGGCTGCCGTGCCGCTCGAAGAGCCACTGCACGAACCCTTTCAGCCGCACGCTCTTCACGTTGAAAAAGCCGGAGGGGCGGATCGCGTGGGCGAGCCGCTCCTGGTGTACCTCCCGGATTGCCTCCGCCGAGAGGAGCCCCTCCCGTTTCAGGTTGGCGATTGCTTTCTCCACGTTGAGCCAGTTGGTGTTCTGGGTAAGGATAGCGCCGACGCAGACCTCGAAGGGGGTGTCAGCGGGCCACCAGTTAAGGGCGCCGTAGCGACGGTAGAGCGCGTCGTAGATTTCGAGGAGGCGGGTCGAGGTGTCGTTTGCTGCCAATCTCTCTTCTCCGGGCCGGGTAGTGCCGCCGGCGGGGAGCCCCCAGCCGGTGGCCGATTTGGCTACGGTAGCAGCATAGGACCCTCCGTGTCCAGAGGATCGTGGTTAGATTCGGAGGGGAACCGGGGGGTACGTTCGCAAAAAGTTGCCCCCTCCCTGGACGGGAGGGGGCAGGGGGGCGGGTTAAGCCGCAAGCCAGTGGCAATGATAGTCAGCTCCCCCACCCCTAACCCCCTCCCGCAAGGGGAGGGGGGACCGTGGAGGAACCTTGCGGCGTTAGCGGGTTACTTGGTTGCCGAAGAGCTGGTTGTTCCCTTCGTCGCTCTCCACTAACTGGAAGTTGACGTCGGCAATGCCGGACACCATGAAGTCCCCGGTCGGCACCGTGGACGGGATGGTGGCGGACCCGGTCAGGACGACCTGGCCGCCCGGGGCGATCTGGGTGGTGCTGACCTTGGTCACCAGGTAGTCGCCGGAACCGACGAAGACCAACCGGCTAAGGTAGATGCCGGTGTAGGAAGAACCGGAGTAGGTGTTGCCGGCGTTCTTGACGGTCACCGAGTAGGTGAGTCTCCCGGCCGAGATGCTCCCGGTGACCGCGGTCACCTGGAGGTCGCTGCCGATGGTGAATTGAGCCCCGACGGCGCCGTTGTTGGCGTCGTTGTCTTCGGCGACCACGTTGGCCGGGTCGGCGATGGCGGCCAGGTAGTAGGTCCCGGCCGGGATGGAGGACGGCACGGTGGCCGTGCCGGTGAAGGTCTTGCTGGTGCCGCCCGGCACGGCGGCCGGGGTCACGACGGTGACCGCATAGTCGGAGGTGGCTGCTGTCCCGTCGGCGGAGAAGTAGATGGTGACCGGGACGTTGGGGTTGCCGTTGCCGCTGTTGTTCACCGTGACGGAGTAGCTGAGCACGCCGTTGGTAAGGCTTCCGGAGACTGCGGTGACGGTGAGGTCGTTTCTTACCTGTACCTCGCTGCCGGTGGCGCCGTTGTTGCTTTCGTCGCTCTCGGTCACCACTCCTGCCATGTCGGCAACCGCCGCCAGGTAGAAGCTCCCTGCCGGAGTGGAGGAGGCCAGGGAGACGCTGCCGGTCAGGACGGTCTGGGCGCCTGCCCCCAGCGACGGGGTGCTGAGCTTCACCACCAGGTAATCGGAGGTGGAGGCGGTGGCGTCGGTGGAGAGGTACAGGCCGGTGTTGGAAGAGGCGGCGGTGATGCTGCCGGCATTCTTGACGGTCACCGAGTAGCTCAGCCTGCCGCCCGAGATGCTGCCGGTTACCGCCATCACCTGGAGATCGCTGCCGATGGTGAACTGCGGGCCGACCGCGCCGTTGTTGCTTTCGTTGTCCTCGGAGACGATGTTGGCCGGGTCGGCCAGTGCGCCGAGGTAGAAGGTCCCTGCGGGGATGCTCCCCGGCACGGTGACGCTGCCGGTGAAGGTCTTGCTGGTCCCGCCGGCGATCTGGGCCTGGGTCAGCTGGGTGACCAGGTAATCGGAGGTGGTCACGCTACCGTCGGCTGAGAAGTAGAGGTTGACGGGGACGTTGGGATTGGCGTTGCCGCCGTTGTTGACCGTGACGGAGTAGGTGAGGACGCCGTTACTCATGGTCCCGGAGACGGCGGTGACGGTGAGGTCGTTGTTTACCACGACCTGGTTGCCCACGGCGCCGTTGTTCGCTTCGTTGCTTTCGGCGACCACGGCCGCCATGTCGGCGACCGCCGCGACGTAGAAGTTGCCGGTCGGGGTGCTGGAGGCAAGCGAGAAACTCCCGGTAAGCACGGTCTCGGCACCGGAGGGCAGGGACAGGGTGCTCACCTTCAGCACCAGGTAGTCAGCGGTGGTGGCGCTGGTGTCCGCGGAGAGGTAGATGCCGGTACTGGAGGAGGCGGCCGAGATCTCGCCGGTGTTCTTGACGGTGACCGAGTAGGTGAGCCTGCCGCCGGAAACGCTGCCGGAGACAGCGGTAACCTGGAGGTCGCTGCCGATGGTGAACTGCGGCCCGACGGCGCCGTTGTTGGTCTCGTTGTCCTCGGTGACCGTGTTGGCCGGGTCGGCCAGGGCCCCGAGATAGAAGGTGCCCGCCGGGACGGTGGAAGGGATGGTGACGCTGCCGGTTATGGTCTTGCTGCTGCCGCCGGGGAGCGAGATCCCGTTCAGTTGGGTGATCGGGTAATCGGAGGTGGTCACGCTGCCGTCGGTGGAGAAGTAGAGGCTGACCGGCACGGTCGGGTTGGCGTTGCCGCTGTTGCTGACGGTTACGGTGTAGCTCAATACGCCGGCGGTGAGGGTGCCGGAGACGGCGCTGACGGTGATGTCGTTGTTGACCGTGACCTGGGTGCCTACCGCGCCGTTGTTGGCTTCGTTGCTTTCGGTGACCACACCCGCCATGTCGGCGACGGCTGCCAGGTAGTAGCTTCCGGTGGGGGTGGCGGAGGGGAGCGCGAAGCTGCCGGAGAGCACCACCTCGGCGCCGGCCGCAAGCGATGCGGTGCTCAACTTCAGCACCAGGAAGTCGGAGGTGGTGGCAGTGGCGTCAGCGGAGAGGTAGATGCCGGTATTGGAGGAGGCGGAAGCAATGTCCCCGCTGTTCCTGACCGTGACCGAGTAGTTGAGACGGCCGCCGGAGATGCTCCCGGAGACGGCGGTCACCAGGAGATCGCTGCCGATGGTGAACTGCGGCCCGACGCTGCCGTTGTTGTCTTCATTGGTCTCGGCGACCACGTTGGCCGGGTCGGCCAGCGCCCCGAGGTAGAAGGTCCCTGCCGGGACGGTGGTCGGGATGGTGACGCTGCCGGTGATGGTTTTGCTGGTGCCACCGGGCAGGGAGGTCGCGGTCAACTGGGTGACCAGATAGTCGGAGGTGGTCACGCTGCCGTCGGTGGAGAAGTAGAGGCTGACGGGGACGCTGGGGTTGGCGTTGCCGCTGTTGTTGACGGTGACCGAGTAGGTGAGCACGCCCCCGGAGAGGGTTCCCGACACGTTGCTCACGGTGATGTCGCTGTTGACGGAGAGCTGGTTCCCCGTGGCCCCGTTGTTGTCCTCGTTGGCCTCGGTGACGACGCCGGCCATGTCGGCGAAGGCGGCCAGGTAGAAGGCGCCCGTCGGGGTCGATGCCGCCAGCGCAACGCTGCCGGAGAGCACCACCTCGGCGCCTGCCGCGAGCTGCCCCGTGGCAAGCCTGGTCACCAGGTAATCGGTGGTGGCGGCGACGTCGTCGCTGGAGAGGTAGAGGCCGGTGTTGGAGGCCGCGGCGGTGGTGACGCCGTCGTTTCTGACGGTGACCGAGTAGCTCAGCCTGCCGCCGGAGATGCTGCCGGTGACGGCGGTGACCCTGAGGTCGCTGCCGATGATGAACTGCGGACCGACGCCGCCGTTGTTGCTCTCGTCGTCCTCGGCAACGAGGTTGGCCGGGTCCGCCAGCGCCGCGAGGTAGAAGGTGCCGGCGGGGACGCTCCCCGGCACGGTGGCGCTACCGGTGATGACCTTGCTGGTCCCGCCGGGGATCTGGGTCACCGGGGGCTGGGTCACCAGGTAATCGGAGGTGGTCGCGTTGCCGTCGGCGGAGAAGTAGATGCTGACCGGGACGTTGGGGTTGGCGTTGCCCCTGTTTTCCACGGTGACGGTATAGGTGAGTACGCCGCCGGTGAGGGTCCCGGAGACCGCGGTGACGGCAAGGTCGTTGTTCAAGAGGAGCTGGTTGCCTAAGAGCGAGTTGTTCCCTTCGTCGCTCTCGCTGAGCTGCCCGGCCAGGTCGGCCGTGGCGGCGAAGTAGACGGCCCCGGTGGGCGCCGAGGCGGGGATGGTGATGGTGCCGCTAAGCACCGCCTGCGCACCGGGGGCGATCTGCGCCGTGCTGAGCTTTGTGACCAGGAGGTCGCCCGGATCCATGAAGGTGAAGCGTCTCAGGTACAGGCCGGTGCTGGTGGCGGACGCGTTGATGTTGCCCGCGTTCATCACCGTGACCGAGTAGGTGAGTTTGCCGCCGGAGATGCTCGCGGAGGCGTCGGTGACCTGCAGGTCGTTGCCGATGACGAATTGCTCGGCCGCGGCCCCGTTGTTGGCCTCGTTGTCCTCCGCCACGATGTTGGCCGGGTCGGCCAGTGCGACCAGGTAGAAGGTGCCGGCGGGGGTATTGCCCGGTACGGCGACGCTGCCGGTGAAGGTCTTGCCGGTCCCGCCCGGGATGGTGGTGGCGCTCAAGGTCGTGATCAGGTGGTCGGTGGTCTCCGCGTTGGCATCATCGGAGAAGTAAAGGGCGACCGGGGCGCTGGCGTTGCCGTTGCCGTTGTTGTTGACGGTGACCGAGTAGGAGAGGACCCCGGCGGAAAGGGTGCCGGAGAGCGCGCTGATGGTGAGGTCGTTGTTCAGGAGCAGCTGCTCGCCGGTGGCCCCGTTGTTGGCCTCCTCCCGCTCGGTGACGATGCCCGTGTCGTCGGCGAGGGCGGCGATGTAGTAGCTGCCCCCCGCCAGCGAGGTGGGGATGGCGGCGCTGCTGGTGATGGTGACGCTCACCCCCGCAGGGATGGAGATGGTGGAGACGCGCGCTATCAGGGTGTCGCTCTTGGAGGCGACGTTGTCGGTGGAGAGGTAGATGCCGGTGTAGGAGGTACCGGCGGTGATGGTCCCGTTATTGGTGACCGTTACCGAATAGTTCAGTTTCCCACCGGTGATGCTGCCGCTGACTGCGGTCACCACGAGGTCGCTGCTCGGGAGCTGCGAGGGATCGAGGACCGGCAGCGAACCGGTGTGCTCCAGGTCGTGGGCGAACATGGTCCACTGGTGGCTGAACGGAGAGAGATACTGCCCGGACTTCCAGAGGTGCACGCTGCCGTCCGCAGCCTTGACGGCGATTTCGAGCTTGCCGTCGCCGTCGAAGTCACCCATGGCCGGGGAGCTGGCGACGAAGGTGTCCAGTGCCACGATTTCAGGATAGCTGGCCAGGGTGGTGCCGGAGGCGCTGTACCCCTGGAGAAAGGCGTCGGTGTCGCTGGTGGCATAGAAGACGTCGGGATACGGGTTGCCGCCGTAGCCGCCGGTGATGGGGAGCGCCTTCTTCTGGACGGCGCTGTTCTCGGCGACCTGGCTCCAGCCGGAAACTACCGTGCCGTCACCCTTGAAGGCCTGCCACTGGTAGCTGGCCGGCGTGGAGCTGATGTTGGTGATGATTTCGGGTACGGCGTCCTTGGTCAGGTCGGCGGCGATGATACCCCCCTCCGCGACCGGAACGGGGAACAGCAGCGGCCACCCCGGCAGCAGGGTACCGTTTTTGTCGAATACCGAGATGCGGTGTGCCTGGGTGGTGGCGTCGGCAAAGTAGTTCTGCTTGACCAGTACCTCGAGGGCGTTGTCGCCGTTCACGTCGGCAAGGACCGGGGTCCAGACCCTGGTCTTGGCGCTGGCCCAGTCGCCCAGGTTGGCGGCGGCCTGCCACTGCTTCACCTGGGTCCCTTCCTTGGACCAGGCATGCAGCATGCCGTCGCTGGTGATGGATACCACTTCCTTCTTGCCGTCGCCCAACAGGTCGCCCACTACCGGCATCTGCTCGGTAGTCGCCCTGGCGCCCACGGCGGGGCCGTTCACTATCGGCCACCCCGGCAACATGGTCCCCTGCGGGGTAACGGTAACGAGGATGGACTTGCCGAAGTTGGGGTCGGCCGGGTCGTCGGGGGAGCAGTCGACGGTAATGGTCTTGTTGCCGTCACTGTTCAGGTCGGCGATGACCGGGGCACTGCAGGATCCGGGCGTGCCGGACGTGGTGTTGAACTTGCCGGCGGGGAAGCCGCTCAGCAACTGCAGGTTCTTGTCGAAGGCGTAGATGGCGCCGGTCTGGGCGGGGGAGCCTACGCTGACGATGATCTTGTTGCTGCCGTCTCTGTACAGGTCGCTCACTGCCGCGGTGGAGACCGTGGTGCCCGCCGGGAAGTAGTAGCGATTGGTGGAACCGGCGCTGTTATTGAAAACGAGCAGCGAGTTCCACATGCTGACGATCATCTCCTGCTTGCCGTCGCCGTCGAGATCGGCAAATACCGGTGACGAGGCCCCGTCGGCGCGCCCCGCGGGGGGATCGGGGAGGATGTAAGGCCAGCCTGCGGCCTCGTCTTTGGTGAGTATGATATGCCAGTTGCCGGTGTCGTAATAGCCGGCGCTGTCGGTGACACGCACCGTGATGCTGGTGTCGTCGGCCTGCGTCGGAACCCCGGTGATGTCGCCGGTGGCGGGGTTGAGGGTAAGGCCGGCGGGGAGGGTGCCGGAGGTGATGGACCAGGTATAGGGGGCGAGGCCCCCCGACGCCGCCAGGTGCATAGCGAACCGGAGCGGGACCTTGCCGGACACGGTGTGGCCGACACTGCTGAGCGGGAGGTCTGCCGAAGCAGTGCCAAGCGCTATCGCCGGATACTGCACTGACGTGCTGCCGCCGGGGTAGGCGACGCTGACCAGGCCGCTGTCCGAGGCCGGGGTCCAGGTGGCGCTGAAGATGCCGTCGCCGGCGGCCTCATCGGGTGCGACGCCGTTGTCCAGCAATTCGATGGTGCCGCCTCCGGGGACGGTGGCGATGACCGGGCCCACGGCGGAACCGCAGTTGATGCTGATGGCGGTGAGAGTGACCGGTACGCCGGGTGTCACGGAGCGCGGCTGGTTCATCAGCGCGAAGAGCGGCCGGTCGGTGCAGGTCAGCGAGTTGTAGGCGTTGATACGCCTGCCGGTGATGGTGATGTCCGCCAGTGCGGGAACGGCATCGCCGCCGGAAAGGATGAGGTTCCTGGTCTGTTTCCAGTCCTTGCCGGTCGAGGCCAGCAGGGCCGCCAAGCCGGTAACGTGCGGGGCCGCCATCGAGGTGCCGGTGTCGATTCCGTAACCGCGCTCGTAACCGCCGTTGTAATTGGACGTGTATGGTACGGTGCTCACGATCCCTTCGCCAGGGGCGGCGATATGGATCGAATTGCGGCTGTAGTTGGTCCAGTAAGTCTGGATGTCGTCATAGGGGGCGGTTGCGGACTGTGCGGAAGCCGCCACCGAGATGATGTTGGAGTGGGTGTAGCTGGCAGGGTAGTAGGGCGATTTGTCGTTGTCGCTGCTGTTGTTGCCGGCTGCCGCGACGAAGAGAATATCGGGCTGGGCGGCGATGGCGTCGGCGATCGCCTGGGAGTAGTACCAGCTCCCCCAACTGTTGTTGGTGGCGACGATGTTCACGCCGCGGTCTTTCAGTGTCTTGACGTAGTTGAGGCACTCGATGGCGCCGGAATTGTACCCCCCGGCGATATAGCCGCTGCCTAAGGGGTCAAGCAAAGGGTCGAGAGGGGGTTTGGGAAAGCCCATGAACTTGCAGGCGAGGATCTTGACGTTCCAGTTGACGCCCACCACCCCGCTGCTGTCGGACACTGCGCCGATGATGCCGGAGACGTGGGTGCCGTGGTATTCGTCGTCGTTGGGGTCCGAGTCGTGGTTGTAGGTGTCGATGCCGTGCAGGTCCCCGACGTAGCCCGCGTCGATGCCGGGGTTGGTCCAGACGTTGGCGGCCAGGTCAGGATGGTTGTAGTCGATGCCGGTGTCGAGGACGGCAACCACGGTGTCGCTGGAGCCGGTAGTGATGTCCCAGGCGGCCGGGGCGTTGATTCTCTGCAGCCCCCACAGCATGCCGCTGCGCCAGTAAGCGTCGTTGGGCAGCGCGCTCGGCTGGATGACGTAGTCTGGCTCGGCGTACTCGAGGTCCGGATCGCCCTTGAGCGTTGCCAGGGTTTCCTCCACGGTCATCCCCTTTTTCAGCTTGACCACCTGCATGTTCAGGCGGGGGAAGTCCTTGGCGGCCGAGGTGCCGTGGCGTTGGTGCAGCTTCTCCTTCCCTTTGGCTGTCACGCCCGGCTTGAACTTGACGATGACGGCGTCATCGCGCTGTTTGGGATGGTGTTGTCCCCCCGGCGGGCTGGTGTCGGGGGCGCCGGGGGCGCCGGGCGCCGCCTGCACCGGAGGGGTGAGGGATAGCAGCATGAGCAAGGAGAGCAGGTACAGCAGACATCGGTTCATTTTCGTCATTTCAGACCTCGCAGTGGAATGAACGCAGAAGTTCTCCGCGCGTGGGCGCGGGCGCGGCTATGTGCCGACCGTGTAGGGGACTGGCTCCGCTAGGTGCCTGTCCCCCTGGTGCCGGATAAATGGCCGATTAGATTGTGCAAATACTGTGCGACCAGGGGAAAAATGGGGAAATTTTCTGTAGACGCCTACAGTGGGCGTTTTGGCGGGGGCGTGGCGTGGAGAGGATGAGAGTATTTTGCTGAAGCCGGTCAAATGACCGAGGTTTGTTCCGCCATATAGCGCCTTGGCGCCGTTGGCGGCAAATGAAAAAGGCCGGCTCGATGAGCCGGCCCGACAGGTGTTGCGGCCGCCAGGGGCGATGCTACGGGACGTTGCTGAGGTCCTGCGCCAAGGTGGCCTCGTCTTCCAGGAACTCCCTGGAGTAGCGGACGTAGTTCCCGGCCGAGCGTCCCAGCCAGGCGATCTCGTTTTCGGTCAGGTCCCGCTTGTACTTGGCGGGTGCCCCGACCCAGAGGGTGCCGGGGGGGATCACGGTCCCTTCGGTGACCAGGGCGCGGGCGCCGACCAGGGCCCCCTTGCCGACCACCGCCTTGTCCATGATCATGGCCTGCATGCCGATGAAGGCGCCGTCCTCGATGGTGCAGCCGTGCAGGGTGACGCTGTGTCCCACGGTGACGTCATTGCCGATGACGAGCGGAGCACCGGGATCTTCGGCGTGCTTTTTGTGGGTCACGTGCAGCATGGAGAGGTCCTGGATGTTGGTCCTATCCCCGATGCTGATCGAGTTCACGTCGCCGCGCACCACGCAGTTGTACCAGATGCTCGC
Source organism: Geomonas anaerohicana (assembly GCF_016458305.1). GTDB lineage: Bacteria > Desulfobacterota > Desulfuromonadia > Geobacterales > Geobacteraceae > Geomonas > Geomonas anaerohicana. Next base: position 27,216 of record NZ_JAEMHL010000018.1, read on the forward strand.
TTCCTTGCCGATGGTCACGTCGCCGATGACGACGGCCCCTTCCGCTACGAAGGCGGACGGGGCGATCTTGGGTTTCATGCCTTTGAACGATCGGATCATTACGGTGCTCCTTGGGAAAGAAAGGTTCTACCAGCCCCTAGTCCCCAGTCCCCAGCCCCTGCTTTTAATCCCGCGGAATGGCGAGCATCCGGTCCAGGGCGCGCTTGGCCGGGATGCGGACCTCTTCCGGGACCTTGACCACCGGGGTCATGCTGGAGAGCGCCTCGTGCACGTCTTCCAGGGAAGTGAGCTTCATGTTGGGACAGATGAGGGCCGGGGAGGCGAGGATGAACTCCTTGTCCGGGTTCTCGCGCTTGAGCCTCCAGAGGATGCCCGCCTCGGTGCCGATGATGAAGCGCTTGGCGTCGCTTTTCCTGCAGTAGTCGTACATGCCGGTGGTGGAGCAGACGTGGTCGGCCAGCGCCACCACGGCCGGGTTGCACTCCGGGTGGCAGACGAAGGGAGCTCCCGGGTTCTGCTCTTTCAGTTCCTTGACCACTTCGGGACGCAACCGCTCGTGGGTCGGGCAGTACCCTTCCCAGAGATGGAACTTCTTGTCGGTGAAGCGGGCCACGTAGCTCCCCAGGTTCTTGTCCGGGGCGAAGATGATCTCCTGCTCGCTCATGGACTGGACCACCTTGAGGGCGTTGGCCGAGGTGCAGCAGATGTCGCTCTCGGCCTTGACCGCGGCGGAGGAGTTCACGTAGGTCACCACAGGCACGCCGGGAAGCTTCGCCTTCAGCTGCTTCAACTCCTCGGCCGAGACCATGTCGGCCATGGGACAACCGGCGTCGAGACGGGGAAGCAGCACGGTCTTTTCCGGCGCCAGGATAGAGGCCGATTCGGCCATGAAATGGACGCCGCAGAAGACGATCACTTCGGCGTCAGTCTTGGCTGCTTCAATGGAAAGAGCCAGCGAGTCCCCGGTTATGTCAGCGATCTCCTGAACTTCGTCGCGCATGTAGTTGTGCGCCAGGAGCACTGCTTTGCGCTCCTTGAGCAGCGCTTTAATATCGGCTTTTAAAGAATCCTGCGTCATGTTTGTCACCACCAAAATCTGTCTTTCTCATTTGAAATATATGGTAAACAGGACCGATAGTAGACAATGTTCGGGATCATGTCAAACCAATTAAGGTCCTACCTTTGCAAGCTTGACACCCGACGGTAAAACCTCTATTATTTTTTACAATTTTTGTATGACAAACGCGTGTTTGAACGCACACCAAGCGAGGTAGATAGTATGTTCGGAATCGGGATGCCTGAACTGGTCATCATATTGGTCATAGCGCTCATCGTCATCGGCCCGCAGAAGCTGCCGGACCTGGCGAAGTCGCTGGGGAAGGGGTTGGCAGAGTTCAAGAAAGCCACCGATGACTTCAAGCAGACCATCGAGGCCGACAGCAGGACCGAAGAAGAGAAGGAGCACCTGGCGAAGCTGGCCGAGGCCAAGAAGAAGGCCGAGGAGGAGAAGGTGCGCGAAGCGGAAGAGCTCAAGGCCAAGGTCGAGGGGACGACCGCTGCCGCCGAGCCGGTGCCGGCCGCCGCGGCCACTGCCGCCACCGTGGAAGCGGAGAAGAAGGCCTAGGTTTCGCCAAACATCCGGACGCAAAAAAGGCGGGGTCATCCCGCCTTTTTTCTTACCTCTACGCTGCTATCGAGAGGGGGACTGGCTCCGCAAGGTGCCTGTCCCCTTATGGGGCCGCCTTGGGCGGGTACAGGTGACGCCATGTTCAACTGGTTCAGGAAAAACAAAGAGGAACTGCAGTTCCCCGACAGCGCCGCCGCCTTTGCCCACGCCTGCTCCATCGGCTACACGCCGCTCATCGGCGGGCTGGTGCCGGCACTGGTCCAGGAGTCGGGGGGGCTGAACCGCGACGGCGAGCGCACCTTCCTGATCAGCCTTGCCACCCCGGAACGGGCACTGCAACTTTGGAGCTGCACCCTGAAGGGGGCGCCGGGCTACCCGGAGGAGGGCGAGTTCGTCGGCTTTCGGGTGGTCACCATCGCCTCGGACCTCCCCGAACCGGTCAACCTGATCGGCTACATCGCCTGCCGCCTGGAACCGAGACTGGTGCCGGGCAAGGGGTGGGCCGTGGCCCAGACGTACACCCCGGAGAACATCAAGCCTGATTTCCGTCCCATGTAGGTAAGGCGGGCGAATGATCATTCGCCCCTACGTCCCCAGCGGCATCCCGCCGCATGCACACCTATTTCAAGATCAAATCGGCCGGGACGGGATCGCTCTCCCAGGTAATCTCGGGGTAGAGTGACTTGTCCAGCTTGAGGTAGGTCCCGTCCACCCCCGTCTCAGCCCACCAGCATTCGTTACCCTTAACCGGGAGCTTGTCGAAAAGGTACAGGTCGTTGTTCTTGTCTCTGGCGAGGAACATGGTGCTCTCCTTTTTCCGTTGCCGCCGCAGCCGCAAACGGGAAGGCCCTCCCGCTCTGGCAGGAGGGCCTTTCGGTAATATCAGTGCTTAGCTTTCGCTACTTGATCTTGAACTTGTCTCTGGCGATCTTCGCCTCTTCCGTTTTAGGGTGCTCATCCACCAGCTTCTTCAGGATGTAGGCGGCGCTCTTGTTGTCTCCCAGTTCCCTGAAGGCCATGCCCTGCTTCAGCATGGCTGCCGGCGCCTTCTCCTTGTCCGGGTAGTTCTTGATGACTTCCTGGAACTCCAGCACCGCCTGCTCGTAGTTCTTCTCCTGGTAGTAGCTCTCGCCGATCCAGTACTGGGCGTTGGCAGCCAGGTTGTGCTTGGGGTACTGCACCAGGAAACTGGCGAAGAACTCGCGGGCCTTCGCCCCCTGTCCTGCCTTCAGGGCGTCCTGGCCCTGCTGGTAGAGCTGCTCGGGGGACTTGAGCGCCGCTTGCGCCTTGGCCTGCTGCTCCTCGATCCCCTTCTCCAGCTTGGTCATGCGCGCCTCGAGCGCGGCCAGCCGCTTGTTCAGGTCTTCCTTCAAAAGGGCAATGTCGTCGGCCGGTTTCTGTGCCAGGATGCGGACGTCGTCCACCTTGCCGGTCAGAAGCTGCATGTCCACCCTGGCGCTCTCCAGGGTCGCCTGCAGGTCCGCGCCACCCTTGCGGATGGACGCCATCTCCTTCTGGTAGCCGGCCATGTCCGCCTGCAGCGACTCCAGGCTCTGCCGGTAACCGGCCAGCGATTTCTCTACCCCTTCCTTCACCTCGCCGCGGACCTCGTTCAGGCCCCGGTCCAGCGTGAAGAGACGGTTCTTGATCTCATCGTTGTCGCGGCGCACCGACTCCAGGTCGCTCTGGCTGGCACAGCCGAAAAAAGTGAGCAAAACCAGCGCTCCCAGCGCCCCCCTCGTAAACCTCATGACAAAACCCCCTTTAAGGCCGGTCGATAAAAAAAGGAGCCCGTAGGCTCCTTTGGGCTGCGTAGCAAGCGTCACTTCACGACGACGAATTCGTCCCTTCTGTTCTTGGCCCAGGCCGCCTCGTCGTGGCCCGGATCGACCGGTTTCTCTTCGCCGTAGCTTAAGATGCTGATGCGCTCGGAGGAGATGCCCAGGTTCACCAGGTAATCCTTGGCGGCCTTGGCCCTTCTCTCACCCAGCGCCATGTTGTAATCGTCCGAACCGCGCTCGTCGCAGTTCCCCTCGATGCGGATCTTTAGCGACGGCTGCTTGCTCAGGTACTCGGCGTTCCTGGTGAGGACGTTGCGTGAGTCCTCGGAGAGGTCGGACGAATCGAAGTTGAAGTAGATCTTCTGCAACTGCCCCTGCAGGTCGCCCGTCCCGGTCTTGGGTGCCTCTCGCACCGGCTCCTGCGCCACCACCGGCTCGCGTACCGGGGTCTGTTCTGTGACCGGCGCCTTGGGCGTGGTCGTTTCCTGGGCCGGTTTAGCTGTTTCGGGGGCGGGGGCCGTTACCGACGGAGCTTTCTCCTCGGGTTTGACCAGATCCTTTTTGGCGCAGCCTCCCGCTACCAAAGCTCCCATGCAAAGAACAACGAGGCATCCGGCGATATTCTTGCGCATTCCCCACTCCTTTTCATCTTTGGAATATGGGCACCACTGCTGCCGGCGCCCCCAGCAAAAAAACGACTGAAAGTATACCCACCTTTTTAGGGTTAGGCAACGGTAATGCTTTGCGGTTTACCAGTTCACCGACCAGGTCGGATGGGTGTTCTGCGCCCGATCCGGCGAGATCCTGGTCTGCCCGCTGCCGTCAGCGCGCATCAGGTACAGCCCCTCGCCGCCGTCGCGGGTCGAGCTGAAGACGATGAAACGGCCGTCGGGGGAGTAGCGGGGATGCTCGTTGCTCCCCACGCTGGTGAGTTGGGTGTCGCCGGAGCCGTCCGGGCTGATGGCGTGGATCTGGAACGCCCCCTCTTTGCGAGAGTAGACGATGCGATCCCCCTTGGGAGACCAGCGCGGGGTGACGTTGTAGGCGCCGTTGGTGGTGAGGCGTCTGACGTTGCCGCCGTTGGCATCCATCACGAAGAGCTGCGGCTTGCCCAGCCGGTCGGAGACGAAGGCGATCCTTGAGCCGTCCGGGGACCAGGCGGGGGAGACGTCGATGGCGTGGTTGTTGGTGAGCCGCACCAGGTCCTTTCCGTCACGGCTCATCTGGTAGATCTCCGAGTTGCCGTCCTTGGAGAGCACCAGGGCGATCTTGTTGCCGTCCTGGGAGAAGACGCCCATGGCGTTCAGGCCGCTCCTGGAGGAGAGGCGCGCTTCCTGGCCGGTGAACAGCTCGCGGCGGTACAGGTCCGGGTTCCCCTTCTTGTAGGAGGTGTAGATGAGCTCCTTGCCGGAGGGGGCGAAGTCGGGGTAGAGGTTGATCGAGCCGTTGTTGGTGAGCCGCTGCGGGTTGTGCCCGTCGTAATCCATGATGTAGATCTCCTTGTTGCCGGAGGCCTTGGATACGTAGGCAATCTTGCCGGTGAAGGGGCCCTTCTCGCCGGTCAGTACGCGCAGCACCTCGTCGGAGAAGGCGTGCCCCATGCGGCGCAGGTCTTTGATGCGGCCGCTGTAGCGCTTGGCGATGATCTCCTTGTTCAGCACCTGGTCCACCAGGCGGCACTCGAGGATGGCGGTGTCCCCCTGCACGCCGTAGGCGCTCTTTAACAGCAGGGCGCCCGCTCCCTCGCTGGGAGCGATCTCGAAGGGGCCGGCGATGCCGAGGTCGAAGCCGAACAGCTCGGGGAGTTCACGCGCCACGTCGCCGGGAACGGCGCCGGAGAGGGCCGTGGTCGGGCCGACGGCCAGCTTCATCTTGCCGGAGGTCGGGGCGGTGACGTCGAGGTAGCTCTCGGCGGCGAAGCCCTGCGGCCCCAGAACCAGTAACAGCAGTATCAGAAGGATTCTCATCATCTATTTCACCCCTTCAGGCATGAAGCGGAACACGCGTTTGTACTGTGTGTGGTTGGGCGGCGGCACCAGAGTCTTCCCCGCCAGGGCAACCGCCCTTTGCACGGCCTCGTCGAAGAAAGGATCCCCCGACCCCTTTTCCACGCGGTAGTCGATGCTGCCGTCCGGAGACACGGTGATGGTAGCGATCACCTGCGGCGCCTTGGTCTGGGTGGCGATCACCTGTTTGAGGGCGTCCCTGAGCCGGGACTGCAGGTACGAGGAGTAGTCGCTCCCGGCCTGGTTTCCGGTGGCGCCGGGCATGCCGGTGCGGGTGCTTCCCTTCTTCTTGAGGGCATCCAGCACGGCGGCCTGGCGCCGGTCTTCCGCCTTTTGCTGCAGCTTGGCCATCCGTTCGTTGAAGGCCTTGTCTTCGGCCTCCTTTTGCTGCTGTTCGGTTTTGGCCTGGGATTTCGGAGGCGGCGTCTTGGCTGCGGGCTTGGTCGGCAGGGCCATGGCCGGCTTGGCAGGCGCCGGGGGGGCGGGTGCCGGAGCGGCAGGAGCCTTGGCCTCGGCCGGCGCCGGCGCTTGCGGCATGCCGCTTTGCGGCGCAGCGACCGGTAGCGTCACCATGTCAACGTAGGTGACCGGGTTTTCGTCCCGATGGAACTCAGGGAGGAAGTGCCAGTTCGCGATGATCAGGAACACGATCAGGTGGCAGACGAGGGAGAGCGCCAGCATCCCCCCCGGCCCCGGGTAGTTGCGCGTGAACGCGGTTTTCATCGGCGTTGCGGGGACTCCGTCACCATGCCCAGGCGCTCCACGCCGGCTCCCTTGATCTGGGCCATGACCCGGACCACGTCGCCGTAGGGCACCGCCTGGTCAGCCTTGAGGAACACCTCGCGCTTTTCGCGGCCGGCCAGCATGGTGGTCAGTTTGTCTTTGAGTTGGTCGGCCGGTATCTCGGTCGAGTTGATGAAGGTCTTGCCGGACTGCTCCACGGAGACCACAAGGGTGTCCTCCTTGGGCGCCAGTGCCTTGGTGTCCGCCTTGGGGAGGTTGACCTGGACCCCCTGCTGCATCATCGGCGCGGTGACCATGAAGATGATCAAGAGCACCAGCATGACGTCGACCAGAGGCGTGACGTTTATCTGCGACATGGTGCCGCGATCGCCGTTATCCCTGTTGCCGAACTCCATGGCTTATCTCCCCGCGAAGTTGCGCTGTACGATGTTGAGGAATTCGGTGGAGAAGCTGTCCATCTCCGAGATGAGCACCTTGATCTTGTGCTGGAAGTGGTTGTAGCCCATGACGGCCGGGATGGCGGCGACCAGGCCGATCGCGGTGGCGATGAGCGCCTCGGCGATGCCCGGGGCGACTACGGCCAGGGATGCGGAGCCGCTCTGGCCGATCTTCTCGAACGCGGTCATGATGCCCCAGACGGTGCCGAAGAGGCCGACGAACGGAGCGGTGGCGCCGGTGGTGGCCAGGAAGGTGAGGTACTTTTCCAACCGGGTGATCTCGATGGTGGTGGCACGGCGCAGGGCGCGGGCGATGTTCTCGACGCCGCCCAGGTCGGTGCTGACGATGTTGGGATCAGCCTTTTCCTCGACCTTTTCCTGCAGTTTCCTCAGTTCCCCGTATCCCTCCTGGAACAGGACGGTAAGGGGGGAGTGCTCGAAGCGGTCCAGTTGCGAGTTGATGGCGTCGAAGCGCTTCGCTTTCCAGAAGAATTCGAGGAAGCGCTCGGAGGCGCTGTTGGCGCGGTACACCTGCAGCAGCTTGTAGAAGATGATGCCCCAGGATACCACCGAGAAATAGAGCAACAGCAAAAGTACCAGTTTTACGACCAGGCCGGTCGATGCAAGCATGCCCACGTAGCAACCCTCCGCGGTTAGATGGAAATCAAACTGGAAAAATATGCTGAACCCTTGGGGAAGTCAACAGGAAACACGTGCCGCGGCCCATGAGGCAGGGACCCTAAACCATTAACGCAAAGGCGCAGAGCCGCAAAGACGCCAAGGGTAAAAATTGTAACGGCCTTATGCCCTTGTCCCGCTTTTCTTTGCGGCTTCGCGCCTTGGCGCCTTTGCGTTGAGTCTTGTGGTTTAATAGCACTCCGGCCGCCGGTCCTGGAAGCAGTTGATGCTTGCGCGCCAGGAGGTGATCTCGGCGGGGTCGAGGATGGCGGTGGGCTCGCAGTTCTCGTAGCCACCCTCGGCCAGCAGTTCTCCCTTCGGATTGACGATCAGCGACGAGCCGAAGAAGTCGAGCTTGCCGATCATGCCGCAGGTGTTGGTGGCGACCACGAAGAGCTGGTTCTCGATGGCGCGGGCGCGGATCAGGGTGCGCCAGTGTTCCTCGCGCGGCTTGGGCCACTCGCCGGTGATGACGATGATCTCGGCTCCGTCCACCGCGAGCCTACGGGTCAGCTCCGGGAAGCGCAGGTCGTAGCAGATGATGACGCCGATCTTGCCGACGCTGGTGTCGAGCAGGCAGACCGAATCGCCACGGTCCAGGTGTCGGTCCTCGTTCATCAGGCCGAAGAGGTGCATTTTGCGGTAGCTTCCGGCCAGTTTGCCGCGGTCGGCTACGTACGAGGTGTTGTACACCTTGTCGCCGTGCGGCTCCGGGAGGCTGCCGATGATAACCATGCCGAGTTCGCCGGAAAGCGCCACTATCTGCTGCACCAGGGCCGGGGTGCGCAGGGCCAGCTGGTTCAGCTGACGGTAGTCGAACGCGCAGCTCCACATCTCCGGCAGGACCGCGAGCTCTACGCCATCCTTGGCGAGCTGGCGCAGCTTGTCCGTTACGTATGCCAGGTTCTTGTCGATGTCGCCGAGCGCTATATTGAATTGCACCGCGGCGGCCTTGATGCTCTTCTGCATGTCCCCTCCTGGTTTTTCCCTTTGCGCCTTGGCGGCTTTGCGTGAGGGATTTGAGGTTTTCGGTTTGAGTGCGCCCGGAGTGTAATATTCCTAATCCTGGATTTCAAGCGTCTTCATGCAGTTGCAGCGCTTTTGCGTGACAAGAGGAGAACGGTTCTGCTAGAACGGTATCTGGCGCGTAAAGGAGCGCGAGAGCATGCAAGCCGGTCTATATATACATTTTCCCTTCTGCCTCAAGAAATGCCTGTACTGCGACTTCAACTCCACCGCCTGGTCCGGCGACGAGCTGGACGGCTACGTGGAGCTGTTGCTGCGCGAGATGGAGCTGCGCGGGCAGGCCCTCGCCGAGCCGGTGCAGGCGCCGACGCTGTACCTGGGGGGCGGGACGCCTTCGCTCATGGCGCCGGAGCTGGTGGGGCGCCTGGTCGACCAGGCGGCACTCCGTTTCGGTCTGGAAGAGGGGGCGGAGGTGACCCTGGAGGCGAACCCGGGGACGCTGACTCCGGAGCGGCTTGCGGGTTACCGGGCGGCGGGGGTGAACCGCCTGTCATTGGGGATCCAGTCTTTCGAGGAGCGCCTGCTCAAAACGCTGGGGCGGGTGCATACCGTGCCCCAGGCGCTTACTGCCTTCGAGCAGGCGCGCCGAGCCGGCTTCGACAACATCAGCATCGACCTGATGCACTCCCTGCCCGGGCAGAGCCTGGACGGCTGGCGCGCCGCGCTGGGGCAGGGGATCGCGCTCGCTCCGGAGCACGTCTCCGCCTACGCGCTCTCCATCGAGGAGGGAACCCCCTTCGAGCGGCTGTACCAGGACGGTGAGCTGGTCCTGCCGGGGGAGGAGGAAGCGGCGCGCATGTTCGAGGCGACGACGGAGGTGCTCACCGGCGCCGGTTACGTACACTACGAGATTTCCAACTTCGGCCTCCCCGGCCGCTTTTCCCGCCACAACCAATCCTACTGGAGCCGGCTAAGCTACCTCGGTTTCGGCTCCGGCGCCCATTCCTTCTGGAACCCCGACGGCCTCGGCCGCCGCTGGAACAACGCCGCCGACCTGGACGGCTATCGCGCCGCCATCAATGCCGGCCTGCTTCCCGAGCGGGACGAGGTGGTGTTGTCCCTCGATGATGCCGTGGCCGAGAGCTTTTTCCTCGGGCTTCGGGTGCTGACCGGCCTGGAACTCGCACCCCTCGAGGAACGCTTCGGCGCGGATGCGCTGGCAGGCCAGTTGACGGAGGTTGAGCGGCTGCTGCAGGCCGGTCTGCTGGTCGCCAACGGGGGGCGCATCCGTCTCGCCGACAGCTCGGTAATCATCGCCAACAGCATCTTTTCCCGCTTTCTGTAAATCCGCCATTATCCCGCCAGAGAACCCCTTGACAAAGCACAGGTGCGTTGCTAACTTGAAGCTCGTTTAGCACTCGAACTTTTTGAGTGCTAAAAGCTTTTGAGGGCCAAGGTTATGGAAGAGCAACTTTCTGAACGTGGAAAACGCATCCTCGAAGCGGTCATAGAGGATTACATAGCGACCGCCGAGCCGGTCGGGAGCCGGACCATCACGCGCAGCCACGAGCTGGCGCTTTCGCCGGCCACGGTGCGCAACGTCATGTCCGACCTGGAGGAGATGGGGCTGCTTGCCTCGCCGCACACCTCCGCCGGCCGCATCCCCACCGACAAGGCCTACCGCCTCTACGTCAACTCGATCCTGGAGGCGAAGCAGAACCTCACTGCGGGCAAACGGGACGAAATCCGCAGGCGCTGCCGCATGGCGGGCAAGGACCCGGCCGAGATGCTCAAGGAGGCGAGCCGACTCCTCTCCACCACCTCGAGCTACATGGGGGTGGTCATGGCGCCGCGCATGGCGGCCAACGTCTTCCACCAGATGGAATTCGTCAAGCTGTCCAGCCACCGCATCCTGGCCATCCTGGTGTCGCAGAATGGCACAGTGCAGAACCGGCTCCTGGAAACCGAGGAGGAGATCCCGCAGGAAGACCTGGTTCGCATGGCCAATTACCTGAACGGGATGCTGCAGGGACTCACCCTGGCCCAGGTGCGCGAGCGGCTCCTGGCCGAGATGCAGAGCGAGAAGGTGCGCTACGATTCGCTGATGGCGAAGGCGATCGCGCTTTCGGAGCAGACCATCAGGACCGACAGCACCGAGATCTTTTTGGAAGGGCAGGCGAACATCCTGGAACAGCCGGAGTTCGCCGACGCCGCCAAGATGCGTGAGATATTCCGGGCCTTCGAGAAGAAGAGCCTCCTTCTGGACCTGCTGGACCGCTCCATGCAGGCCGAAGGGGTGCAGATCTTCATCGGGTCCGAGTCGCCCCTGCTCAAGATGGAGGGGATGAGCCTGGTCACCTCCACCTACCTCACCGGGAAGGACACGGTCGGGGTGCTCGGGGTAATCGGCCCCACCCGGATGGGCTACGGCCGGGTGATACCGATTGTAGATTACACAGCGAAATTGATCAGCCGCCTGCTCGACACCGAGTAGCGCGAGAAAAGGAGACGATAAAGGGATGGACAAGAAAAAACACGATGCGCACCAGCACGACAAGGCGGAGGCGGCGCAGGACCATGTAGAACTGGCGCAGCCGCTGTCGGATGCGGATCGGATCAAGGAACTGGAAGAGGCGCTGGCCGCCAAAGGGCTGGAGTCCGCGGGCAACTGGGACAAGTACCTGCGCGAGCGCGCCGACCTGGAGAACTACCGCAAGCGGGTGCAGAAGGAGAAGGAAGAGATCCTGAAGTACGGTAACGAGCAGATCATCATGGAACTGCTCCCCTCGGTTGACAACCTGGAGCGCGCCATCGATCACGCCAGCGCGGACGATCCCATCATCGAGGGGGTGAAACTCACCCTGACCATGCTCCTTTCCACCCTGAAGAAGTTCGGCGTCACCCCGGTGGAGACCCCGGCCGGAACCCCGTTCGATCCCGCGTTTCACCAGGCGATGACCCAGGTGCCCAGCGAGGAGCAGGAGCCCAACACCATCGTGAACGTGTTCCAGAAGGGATACATGCTGAACGACCGGCTGCTCCGCCCCGCCATGGTCACGGTGGCCGTTAAGCCGTAAAAGCAGGGACTAGGGATGAGGGGCTAGGGGCTAGTAAAGACGTTGGTTTTGCCAGCCCCTAGCCCCCAGTCCCTAGCCCCTGAAGTTTTTTTCCCCCCGCCCCTTGTTTTTTACCGGGGGCATGACTAGGTTGCAGAGTGACAGTTACCATATGAGGAGGCAATCACATGAGTAGAGTAATAGGAATAGACCTCGGGACCACCAACTCCTGCGTGGCAGTGATGGAAGGTGGGGAGCCGGTTGTCATAGCGAACGCAGAGGGAAGCCGCACCACCCCTTCCATGATCGCATTCGCCGAGAACGGCGAGCGGCTGGTGGGCCAGCAGGCCAAGCGCCAGGCGGTCACCAACCCCGAGAACACCCTGTACGCCATCAAGCGCCTGATCGGGCGCAAGTACGATACCGAGGCGGTCAAGAAGGACATCGCCATCTCCCCGTTCAAGATCGTGAAGGCCGATAACGCCGACGCGTGGGTCGAGGTGCGCGGTCAGAAATATTCCCCGCCGGAGATTTCGGCGATGGTGCTGATGAAGATGAAGAAGACCGCCGAGGACTACCTCGGTGAGACCGTCACCGACGCGGTCATCACCGTTCCGGCGTATTTCGACGACTCCCAGCGCCAGGCCACCAAGGACGCCGGCAAGATCGCGGGCCTCAACGTCCTGCGCATCATCAACGAGCCGACCGCGGCGGCGCTTGCCTACGGCCTGGACAAGAAGAAGGACGAGAAGATTGCCGTGTTCGACCTGGGCGGCGGCACCTTCGACGTCTCCATCCTGGAACTGGGCGAAGGGGTCTTCGAGGTGAAGTCCACCAACGGCGACACCTTCCTGGGCGGCGAGGACTTCGACCAGAAGATCATCGACTACATCGCCGACGAGTTCAAAAAGGACCAGGGCATCGACCTCAGGGGCGACAAGATGGCGCTGCAGAGGCTGAAAGAGGCGGGCGAGAAGGCGAAATGCGAGCTCTCCACCTCGCTTGAGACCGACATCAACCTGCCGTTCATCACCGCCGACGCGTCCGGTCCGAAGCACCTGACCATGAAGCTGTCCCGCGCCAAGCTCGAGTCCATCTGCGCCGACCTGATCGCCAAGCTGGAAGGCCCCTGCCGTACCGCACTCCGTGACGCAGGCCTCTCCGCTTCCGACATCGACGAGGTCATCCTGGTGGGCGGCATGACCCGCATGCCGATCGTGCAGAAGAAGGTGCAGGACATCTTCGGCAAGGTCCCCAACCGCGGCGTCAACCCGGACGAGGTGGTCGCCATCGGCGCAGCCATCCAGGGCGGCGTTCTGCGCGGCGACGTCAAAGACGTGCTGCTCCTCGACGTCACCCCGCTCTCCCTGGGCATCGAGACCCTGGGCGGCGTGATGACCAAGCTGATCGACAAGAACTCCACCATCCCGTGCCGTAAATCGCAGGTATTCTCCACCGCGGCCGACAACCAGCCGGCGGTTTCCATCCACGTCCTGCAGGGCGAGCGCGAGATGGCCTCCGACAACAAGACCCTGGGCAACTTCGAGCTCTCCGGGATCCCGGCCGCACCGCGCGGGGTGCCGCAGATCGAGGTCACCTTCGACATCGACGCCAACGGCATCGTCCACGTCTCCGCGAAGGACCTGGGCACAGGCAAGGAGCAGTCCATCCGCATCACCGCCTCCTCCGGCCTCTCCAAGGAGGAAGTCGAGAAGATGGTGCGCGACGCCGAGGCGCATGCCGCCGAGGACAAGAAAAAGCGCGAGCTGATCGAGGCGAAGAACCAGGGCGACAACCTGATCTACTCCACCGAGAAGTCCCTGGGCGAGTTCGGCGACAAGATCGACGCTGCCGAGAAGCAGAAGATCGAGGAAGGGATCGCCGGTTTGAAGAAGGCCCTGGAAGGGACCGATGCCGACGAGATCAAGAAGGCGAGCGAGACCCTGATGCAGGCGTCGCACAAGCTGGCCGAGGCGGTCTACGCCAAGGCACAGGCCGCCGGCGCCGAGGGTGCCGAGCAGCACGCCGAGCCGGAAGCCGGCGGGGCGGCCAAGGGCGAGAAGGTGGTCGACGCCGACTTCGAGGAAGTGAAGGACGACAAGAAGTAAGTAAAAGGTTGCAAAGCGGTGCCGCTTTAGTGGAAGATGGCGCTGCATGTAGAAAATGACAACCGCAACGGGCAGCGTCTCATTAGATGGGACGCTGCTCTTTGTGTTACGAGGGCTTACATTGGCAAACGGTGACAAACAGGATTACTACGAACTGCTCGAGGTGAACAAGAACGCCTCCGAGACCGAGATCAAGAAGGCGTACCGGCGTCTGGCCATCAAGTACCACCCGGACAAGAACCCCGGCGACAAGAGCGCCGAGGACAAGTTCAAGGAGGTGTCCGAAGCCTACGAGGTGCTTTCCGACCCCGAGAAGCGTGCCCGCTACGACCAGTTCGGCCACGCCGGTGTGGGGGGCGGCGGCTTCAACGGTTCCCCCTTCGGCGGTTTCGGCGGCTCCCCCTTCGGCGACATCTTCGGCGACATCTTCGGCGAAGTGTTCGGCGGGCGCCAGAAGACCTCGCGCGGCAAGCGGGGCGACGACCTGCAGTACAACCTGGAGATCAGCTTCGAGGAGGCTGCCTTCGGGGTCGAGAAGAAGATCGACATCCCCTATGCCAAGCGCTGCGAGGCGTGCGGCGGTTCCGGCGCCAAGACCGGCACCCAGCCCAAGACCTGCCCCACCTGCCAGGGCGCCGGACAGATGCGTTTCCAGCAGGGGTTCTTCAGCGTTTCCAAGACCTGTTCGCACTGCAACGGCGAGGGGCGCGTGGTGGAGCATCCCTGCCCGAGCTGCCGCGGCACCGGCACGGTGCGGGACAAGAAGACCATCTCGGTCAAGGTTCCCGCCGGCGTCGAGACCGGCATCCGGTTGAAGCTCTCCGGCGAAGGGGGACAGGGGATCAAGGGGGGCGGCAACGGCGACCTGTACGTGGCGCTCACCGTGCGCGAGCACTCCCTCTTCCGGCGCGAGGACAACGACGTACTGTGCGAGATCCCGATCAGCTTCACCCAGGCGGCCCTGGGGTGCGAGATCGAGGTGCCGACCCTGGACGGCAGGGTCAACATGAAGATCCCGGAGGGGACCCAGTCCGGCGCCATCTTCAGGATGCGCGGCAAGGGGGTTCCTGCGCTGCAGGGCTACGGGCGCGGCGACCACCTGGTCATCGCCAAGGTCGAGACGCCGATCAACCTGAACAAGCAGCAGCGTGATCTCCTTGAGGAACTGGCGCGCATCAGCGGCGAGGACGTGAACCCGATGCGCAAGAACTTCTTCTCCAAGGTGATGGACATCTTCACGTGATAACCGGGCCGGCACGCGGGGCGGTCCTGGCGCTGGCGGTCGTTTTGCTGGCGGCCCGTCCCCTGCCTGCCCTTAGTGCCCCGGCCCAGGCGACGCTTCTTGCCGACGCGGCCTATAGCGGGGAGCTCAAGGAGCGCATCCGCGGGGCGAAAAGGCGCATCATCTGCGCCTTTTACCTTTTCAAGGTCACCGAGCGCCGGGGCAACGTCCCCGCCGGCCTCGCCCTGGACCTGGCGCAGGCCAGGGGGCGCGGGGTGGAGGTAACGGTCATCCTCGAAGGCGACGATTCGGTAGGGCGCGACAACCGCGCCGCGGCCGGGTTCCTGACGCGCAAGGGGGTGCGGGTCATCTTCCCGCGCGGCAGGCGCACCACCCACGCCAAGGCCGTGGTCATCGACGACCGGTACGTGATGATCGGGAGCCACAACCTTTCCCATGCCGCGCTGACGCGGAACCGGGAGCTCTCGGTGCTGTTGGATGCACCGCCGCTGGCGGCGCAGGTGACGCGGTATCTGGAAGGAATCAGGTAGGCCGCCGCGGCTGAAGCCAGCCGGTGTGTCCCCTCTCCCCCCGGGAGAGGGTGGCCGAAGGCCGGGTGAGGGCGACGCCACGAAGAGAGTACTTGCCCATTGCAGCGTCCTCACCCCGCCCCTCTCCCGGAGGGCGAGAGAGGTTTTTTCGCATCGCCGCCGTCAACAAAAGGAGTAGCAACCTTGCTTTCCCGTCGGTACGCATCACTCAAGAAGCTGGTCTCCCCGGTTCTCCTCGTCATCCTGCTGGCGCTCACCTGCGCCGTTTCCGCCCACGCCTCCATCGCCACCTACCCCGAACTCCCGACCGGCTACACCTCGATCCGGGTCTTCGACGGACAGCAGCGTTACGTCGGGCGCATCCTCCCCAACCAGCGCTACTGGGTCTCCATCGACCGGATCCCGCTCTTTCTGCGCAAGGCCCTGGTCGCCACCGAGGACGCCCGCTTTTACGAGCACGGCGGCATCGACGTGCGCGGCATCGCGCGGGCCCTGGTGAAGGACGTGGTCAAGGGGAGGCTCGCCGAGGGGGGCTCGACCATCACCCAGCAGCTGATCAAGAACAAGTTCCTCACCGGCGAGAAGTCGCTCGACCGCAAGGTGAAGGAAGTGCAGCTCGCCATGGACTTCGAGAAGAAGTACACCAAGGACCAGATCCTGGAGATGTACTTCAACGAGATCTACTTCGGCAACGGCGCCTGGGGCATTGCGCAGGCGGCGCGCCAGTACTTCGACAAGAACCCGGAGGAGCTGACCGAGGCGGAGTGTTCCCTGCTGGCCGGTGTGCCCAAGAACCCGGGGCGCTACAACCCGCTGGGTGACCTGGCCAAGGTAAGCGCGCGCCGCAGCGTCGTCCTTTCCCGCATGGTCGCGGTCAACATGATCACGCCCCAGCAGAAGAGGGCCATCGAGGCGCACCCGGCCACGGTGATCAAGCCGGGACAGGCGCAGGGGTACCTCGACCTGGTGCGCAAACAGCTCGTGGATCGTTACGGGGCGCACATCGTGGAGCAGGGCGGGCTGGACGTTATCTCCGCCATGGACGTGAACCTGCAGAAGCAGGCGGAGCAGGTGCTGCGCGACGGCGTGAAGAAGGTGAACCCGAACCTGCAGGGGGCGCTCATCTGCATGGACCTGAAGACCGGCGACGTCCTGGCCGCGGTGGGTGGCGTGGACAACGGCAAGGGGGGCTTCAACCGCGCCTTCTCGGCCAAGCGTCAGCCCGGTTCCTCCATCAAGCCGCTCATTTTCGCGGCCGCGCTGGAGCAGGGCTACACCCCGGCGAGTCTGCTGGACGACACCCCGGTGGCTTACAACAAGGGGAACGGCCAGACCTGGCGGCCGCACAACTACGAGAAGAAGAGTTTCGGGGAACTGTCGCTCAGGCAGGCGCTGGCCCACTCCAACAACGTGATCACGGTCAAACTGCTCGAATCGCTCGGGGTGAACAACTTCGTCACCTTTGCCGGGCGCCTGGGCCTTACCCTGCGCACGCCCAACGACCTCTCGCTCGCCCTCGGCACCGACGAGGTGACCCTGAACGACCTGGTCTCCGCCTACTCGCCGCTGGCCAACGGCGGCATGCGCAGCGAGGGGCGCACCATCATCCGGGTCTACGACCGCAACCGCAAGAACTGGAACGAGAATCCGGCGCAGGTGGCCCCGGTGCTCTCTCCGGCCACCGCGTTCGTCACCACCTCCATGATGAAGGACGTGCTGACCTATGGGACCGCGAAGGGGCTGAAGAACTTCGCCCGCCAGCGTCCCGCTGCCGGCAAGACCGGCACCACCGATGACTACCGCGACGCCTGGTTCGTCGGCTACACTCCGCAACTGATCACCGGGGTGTGGGTCGGCTACGACAAGCCCAAGCCGGGGGGGAGAGGCTTCACCGGTGGTGCCGTGTCGGCGCCGATCTGGGAGCGCTTCATGCGCGTCGCCAGCCAAGGGAAGCCCGCCGTAGACTTCACCAGGCCCGAAGGTGTGGTCACCGTCAACATCGATCCCAGCACCGGCCAACTCGCCACACCGCAGTGCCCGACCACCAAGGAAGAGGATTTCATCGCGGGAACGGAACCGACCACCTACTGCTCCAAGCACGGCGGCGATGCGATCCCGCCGGTCGTGCCGGCGCAGCCGGTGTCACCGGGCGTCACCGCTCCCGGGGACCAGCCGCCTGCCAAGCAGCCCCCCGAGGGGGGTGGGGAGGATGGGGACGGAACAGAGGGCACTAACGGTCTTGAAGGGGACGTGTTGCGCTAGGCGGGGCTGCCGGCTTCAGTGGCGTAGTAGTGTCGAATCGGCTTCAGGTCGTCGTCCAGTTCGTACACCAGCGGCGTGCCGGTGGGGATCTCCAGGTTGATGATGTCCGAGTCTGAGACCCGGTCCAGGTACTTGATCAGGGCCCGCAGGCTGTTGCCGTGGGCCACGATGAGCGGGCGGCGGCACTCCCGCAGGGCCGGGGCGATCACCTGTTGCCAGCAGGGGAGCACCCGCTCCACCGTGTCCTGCAGGCACTCGGTCCGGGGGATGAGGTGCGGCGGGAGCGTGGCGTAGCGCGGGTCGCGACCGGGGTAGCGCTGGTCGCCGTCGCCGAGCGCAGGCGGGCGCACATGATAGCTGCGGCGCCACAGCTTCACCTGCTCCTCCCCGTACTGCTCCGCCGTCTGCGCCTTGTTCAGCCCCTGCAAGGCCCCGTAGTGTCTCTCGTTCAGGCGCCAGTCCTTGTGTTCCGCAATCCACATCAGGTCCATCTCGCGCAGGATGATCCAGAGCGTCCCGATGGCCCGGCGCAGCATCGAGGTGAAGGCGACGTCGAACACGTATCCCTTCTCCTTCAAGAGCCGCCCCGCGTTCCGGCTCTCCTCCTCGCCCCGCGGGGAAAGCTCCACGTCGGTCCAGCCGGTGAAGAGGTTTTCCTGGTTCCAGACGCTCTCGCCATGTCGAATCAGTACCAGTTGCTGCATCACCTCACCTCCGCAACATCGTTCCCTTGCCTACGAGTGATCTGGGTTGGTAAAGTCCCCCTTCGCAAAGGGGGGGACGTGAGTTCAGATGCAGCGCTTCGTGGGCAAACGCATCCTCGGTCTCCTCCCGGGATGCCTCCTCGCTGCTACTTCGTGCCTGCCGCCTGCCTTGCCTCTTCCAGTTTGCTCGTCACGTTGTTCCTGATCCAGGACGGATCCCACCACTCGATCGGGTTCACCTCCTGCCCCGAGACCACGACGCCGAAATGGAGATGGTCGCCGCCGGCAAGGCCGGTATCGCCGGTGTCGCCGATGATGTCACCCTTTTTAACCTGGTCCCCCTCCTTAACCGCGATCCGGCTTAGATGGCCGTATAGCGTCTGCAGCCCCATGCCGTGGTCGATGATGACACATTGGCCGTAGATGCCGAGGTCTTCGGCCCAGACCACGCGCCCGGCATTGGCGGCGGGAACCTTGGAGTGCGCCAGCGAGGCCAGGTCGATGCCCAGGTGGTACTGCTCATCCACCTGTTTCCCCTTGTAGAAGTAGCTGCGCAGTTGGCTGAAGGTGCCGCGCGGCGCGGAGTTGGGGAGACGCATGAACTCCCCCTGCCATAGCGGGGTAGGGGAGGTCTTGAGCCCCACCTCGTACAAGGTCTTTCGGTCGGCCTGGCGCCCTTCGCCGTTCACCTTGAGATAGAGCTCCAGCGGGGTGGCGGCTTTCGGATAGCGGTCCTTGAATTCACCGGCGACCTTCTCCAGGAACGAGTCCGTCAATTCGATCCGGTCCCTGGGAAAGGATTTTTCCAGCACGTGGTAGTAGATGCCGGTGAGCCGCTCGTTGCCCGCCCGGTCCACGGCCAGCACCTTGGGGATGAAGCGCTGCTCAGGCAGATCGCTGGGGAAGGCGAACAGGCAGGCGTAGAAGCCGCCCGGCTGGCGGTAGGCGGGATAGAAGCGGTCGGCGAAGACGACGCCGGTTTTAGCGACCTCCCGGTTCACCGTGTAGACCACCAAGCCTGCGCCGCCGCGGGAGACGTTGTGGGCGGTGCTGAGGATGGCGACCGCCGGGGGCTTGTTCTGGTACTCGAAGTTGAAGGATTGCTCGGTGCGGTTGCCCGAGCCGAAACCGTAGATGGAGCGGTCCGCCGTCTTCACGTCGAGCCGGACCGGTCCCTCTTTGAGCCCGGGTTGGGCGGGGAGGCGGAAGGTCTCCGCGGCCTCTTTCGTGCCCGGGGGGTATTCCCTGGCGAGGATGGGAAAGCTCTTCTGCCCCTGCACCAGGTTGACGCTCAGCGATTTCAGCCCCGAACGGTCCCGCAGCCTCAGCGCCACGTCCAGCTTGGAGGAGATGGGGCCGCTTTGCCGGGAAAGGGCGAGGGCGGGCCCGGAAGTGTCGAGGAAGTAGTACACACCGAAGCCGAGCAGAAGCAAAAGGACCAGGATGACAGTCACAGCAGTCGTTTTCATGGTTCTCCCCCCAGCGCCGGTAGGACGTTTGCGCCATCTGGGCGCCGTCGCTGTCGGCAATGATTAGGCCAGGTTAAAGCACCCACGGATTTTAGCACCCGTCCCCTCGAAGTCCAGCACCGGCACAGTTATCGTGACCTGCATGAGCCATAAAAAAATGTTGCAGCTCTCTGTAAAAATCTTGATCAGGTGATATATTACTCTCAGCTAGCTAGCTGTAACAGAATGTCTCGGAAAAGGAGGTAGCAGCATCGAGGTAACTTCCACTGAAGAGGATTCTAATTACCAAACAGCTGTACCAGCTCCGACGTCGAAAGCGTCGGGATGACCCCTGTAACGAGGGGATCGAGTAAGAAGAAGAGGCCCTGCGTATCAGCAGCGGGCCTCTTCTTTTTTGATTCTGTCACAGGCGCCTGCACTAAGGACAGTGAGAAGTTAATCAACAAGAACTATGAGCTTTTTGATATATTGAGAGAGCGGGATGCCAAATTCCGATGACGTTTGAGATTCAAGGAGGACTCAATTATGAAAAGGATGACAGCGGCACTGCTTGCCATGGTGATGGCCATGGTTTCTCTACAAGGTTGCTACGGCAAGATGGCGCTCACCAAGAAGGTCTACCAGGTGAACGGCCAGGTAAGTGACAAGTTCCTGCGCAGCCTGGTGACCTGGGCGTTCATCATCGTTCCGGTCTACCAGGTATCGGCGCTGGTCGACTTCGTAGTCTTCAATACCATCGAGTTCTGGAGTGGGCGTAACCCTGTCGCCCAGGGAGAGAAGGATTTCCAGTACAGCGAAAACGGCGACACCTTCAAGGTACACGCGCAAAAGAGCGGCGACATGCTGCGCTACACCTTCAACCGCTACCATGGTGATACCTACCTCGACACCCTCACCATCGACTGGAACGTGAAGACCGGCAATTCTGTGGCAGCCATGCGGGACGGGAGCAACGTGACCCGGTTCCAGGCGATGCGTGTCAACGGCGGCGTACAGGTAACGAGCTCCGTCCCTGGTGCTTTGGACGCGGGGCGGCAGACAGCGGCACTGTATCAGTAGGCGGGAGATGTTCAGCGGATTGTCAGAGGGATGACCGTTAGCGAATTCAAACTCAGGAGGGAGGCAACTCAAGCAGTATATCCGGAAAAAAAATTTTTGGACAGACTGTTTCTTTGCGCTCACCGGTGCTATGTTTGACTCAGCTAGCTAGCAAAGAGGGATCTCGGAAAAAAGGAGGTAATCAGCATCAAAGAAACTCCACCGATTCGGAATCTCACAAGTTGAAGCTGGAACCTCCCGGTGCTTACGGGCACTGGCAACCACCCTTGAAAAGGGTATCAAAGTAGACGCAACAAAGAAGGCCCGCCATCATGGCGGGCCTTTTCAATTGGATCAGAGGGGCGGTAGCAGAAGGGACTGGCTCCGTTCGGTGCCTGTCCCTCTAGCGGAACGCTCCATTCCCCACAGCCCCCTGACGCAAGCCCCTAAGGGGACAGGCACCTGGCGGAGCCAGTCCTCTCCTTCGGGATAACCAGTGCCGAAATGACAAAAGGGTCGCAGACATGGTCTGCGACCCTTTATTGTTGGAGCCGAAGAGCGGACTCGAACCGCCGACTTGCTGATTACGAATCAGCTACTCTACCAACTGAGTTACTCCGGCTGATCTGTTACCGAGGCTAATCTTTTACCGTAAATCCCCACCTCAGTCAATCTCATTCTAAAACTCCAACGTTGCGCCTTTCCCGTCAAGCCCCCACTGAGCATGCTTCCGCAGGTAACATTTTGCTTGCTGCCGACGTTGCACTTTGACCATTGTTGCTGTCGGTGCTCATTAGCAAGTTGTAAGAAAAACGGGCTGGCCAGGGCAAGTGAGGGGTGCCTGAATGATTAATGGTGTCGTTGCCAAAACGTTAAACATTGACCTAAACCCTAGTAGTGGCATGACCGGTGTTTTCGCTGGGTTCTAACGTTTGGACTCCGCGGCATGACGGAGATCTTTCCGGTGCGCGCATTTGTTTGCCTACCAGTAGAGCTGTTTGAAAAATTTTTTTTAACTGAAAAATATCCAAAAGGTGTCTGTTTTGTCACCATTTCCACCACGAGGAGTACCGCATCCCGGGGACACCCCTCGTTAGGAAAGGCACATTTCTTGCGAATTGCCCCGCCCGTAGGACTATTTCGTACCTCTAAATCGTCTATTACCGCACGTGAGGACCAGGGACAGGGGAAGGCTATGCTGAGAAAAACACTGGCTGTTCTGGCTGCTACGGCCGTCATATCGGGGGCGCTCTCATGGGCGGCAACATCGTTCCAGCTGCAGACCAAGCTGAACAGTGCCGGCGGCACGCTCCAGGTCCGCAACAATGCAGTCCAGACTGTGGCCGGTACCGTCGTTTACAGCAACTTCACCACGGCCGCCCCGGTCCCGGTGAGGGTCACCGCCAACCCCGGCTACAAGATCTCCAGCGTGACCAAGAGCGGCGTAGCCCAGGTGATCGGTAACTACACCTCCCACTACTACACCACGGTCCAGAAGTCGGACGGTTCGATACAGTCCCTGGTGGCCGGCTTCACCATCCAGAAGTACACGGTCACCGGTGCGGCTTACGGCCCCGGCACCGTCTCCCCGGCCAGCACCGCGATCGCCTACGGCGGCAACGCCACCCTCACCGCCAGCCCCAACGCCGGCGCAGTATTGACCGGCGTCACCGGCGGTACGGTCACCGTTTCGGGCAGCCCGGTCACTTACCCCTGCTCCACCCCGGCCACCATCACGGTGACCAACGTGACCTCCCCCAGGACCGTTCAGGCCGTCTTCTCGGCGATCGGGGCCAACGCAGGCGAGAACCAGACCGCCATGATCGTCACCAAGGTGACCCTGAGGGGCACCCTGCAGGGGGGCGGCACCTTCACCTGGACCCAGGACAGCGGCCCGGCGGTCACCCTGACCGGCGCCGGCACCCTGAACCCCGAGTTCGTGCCGATGGCGCTGGGCACCTACGTGTTCCGGCTTACCCAGTACCTGAACGGCGTGTCCGTCGCCAGCTCGACCACCCAGGTCAAGGTCGTCGACTCGCTGATCTCGTCGATGAGGACCGACTGCAACGGCTGCCACGGCCCCACCGGCATCTATCCGACCCCGCAGGCCTTCATCTCCTGGTCCTCCTCGAACCACAAGTACCTCGGCGTCTCCTGCGTGTCCTGTCACACCACCGGCGCCATGCCGACCCCGGTAAACCCGACCACGGTGGATTCCAACACCTTCGTGAACCTCAATGCCAGCGCCGGCCCGGTCGGCGGCTACTTCTGCGCCGCCTGCCACACCGATTCCATCTTCGCCGGCTATGACCGTTCCATGCACAAGACCAAGGGCGTCACCTGTACCTCCTGTCATAAGGGTGGCCCGCACCTGCCGGAGGCCGACCCGGGCGTCTGCCAGAGCTGCCACGACAACGGCCTGGGCATCGTCCCCAACCACACCGTCGACATCGGCCCCAACGTCATCTGTATCTCCTGCCACAACCCGCACTCCAGCTTCGCGGCGGTGCAGGGCGACCTGGAGACGCTGCACTACGGCAACATGACCACCGGCGCCTACCCGGCGACCTACGTCACCTCGCGTTCGGCCTGCACCGACTGCCACTTCTCGACGGTCACCAACCAGGCCATCCGCCAGGCGTGGTACACCTCCGGGCACGCCAAGGGGAGCGCACCGGCATACTCGACCTACGACTTCAAGACCATGAGCGGCTGCGTGCAGTGCCACACCACCACCGGCTTCGTGAACTACTCCACCGGCAAGGTCACCACGGCCTGGGGTGTCGCCTCGGACAAGACCAAGGAGATGGTCACCTGCCGCGCCTGCCACATCGACATCGTCACCGGCGCGCTGCGCACGGTGCAGCCGTCCAAGCCGTTCGCCAACGAGCCGACCTACGTGAACCCGGCGGTGGGCGAGTCCAACCTGTGCATGACCTGCCACAGCGGCAACAACACCGGCCAGGTGATCACGGCGCAACTGCAGGCCAACGCCGACTTCACCAACATGGCCTTCATCCCGCCGCACTATGCGACTGCCGCGGCCGCCATGTACGCCAAGGGGGGGTATGAGTTCCCGGGCCGCAGCTATGACCTGGGCGCCACCCACAGCAACCTTGGCAATACCAACGCCAAGGGCCCCTGCGTCTCCTGCCACAGAAACGGCACCTACGGCCACTCCTTCAGAAGCGGCGTGAGCACCCTGTGCACCACCTGCCACGGCGCCAACATGCCGGAAGAGCAGCGCCAGCTGGCGCGCGATTCTTTCATGAGCCTGCTGGAAGTGCTCCGTGCCCAGCTGGCCGCCAAGGGCTTCATCTACACCGCGCAGCCGCCGCACTTCAACCAGCGCAACTGGGGCTCCGGGCAGCAGGGCGCCAACGTCATGGGCGCCGCCTTCAACTACGCCTTCCTGGTGCGCGAGCTGGGCTCCTTCGGCCACAACCCGCGCTACTCAAAACAGCTGGCCATGGACTCCATCGACATCCTGGACAACGGCGTGATCGACGACTCGGTGACCACGCTGGCGGTGCCGATGCTGCGGGACGCGGGGCTGATCAGCCAGGCGGTGGCCGATTCAGTCATCGCCTACAAGGCGCGCAACCTGTGCATCACCTGCCACGGCGGCTCCGCCTCCACCTCGAGCCCGATGGCGACCAACCAGCACGCGACCCACATCACCTCGGTCTACGGTCCGGGCGCCTACCTGGGGAGCGAGTACAACGCCTGCCAGGCCTGCCACGTCGGGACCACCGCCACCCACAACAACGGCTCGCCGGACCTGAAGAGCGGTGACGGCTCGCTGTGCATGGGTTGCCACGCCGGCCAGCTGGTCGACTGGAAGACCACCAGCCGCATCGAGTGCACGGTGTGCCACGCGCAGAGCCCGGCGACGCTCCCCAACGGGACCCAGGCGCCGTACAAGGCGTACTTCGGCACCCAGGGGCACGGCCGCTTCACGGTGAGCAACCAGTGTACGGTGTGCCACGATCGCAACGCGACCCACATCACCGGCACGCTGGGTGACAGCAAGCGCCTGCTCATGAACAACGACAACCTGCTGTGCGCCTCCTGCCACAGCAACCCGACCATCGTCTCGGCGCGCTTCCTGAACATCAGCACGCACCGCGCGAAAGACGGCAGCGCCGTTGCCTGCCGCGAGTGCCACGACACCCACGGCACCGGCAACCTCTCCATGATCAGAAGCGAGATCAGGGGCTTCAACATCTACTACACCGACCGCGTCAACACCCTGGTGGAGACCACCACCAACCGCGGCCTGTGCCAGGTCTGCCACACCAAGACCAACCACTACCGCGCCGGCGTCCCGGAGGGGAGCCACTTCACCTCGGGCTGCCTGGACTGCCACACCCACACCAGCAGCGGCGGCGCCTTCAAGCCGATCGGCGGCGGTTGCGACTCCTGCCACGGCTACCCGCCGGCACCGAAGAACACGGCTACGGGGTTCGGCAGCTACGCCAACTGGGCCAACGCCCGCTTCGAGGACTACTCCGGCGGCGGCGGCGCGCACCTGGTGGCGGCGCACATCTCGCCCTTCGCCAAGCCCGAGGAAGGGTGGACCAACTGCACCGCCTGCCACAACGGCGGGGTGACCGGGCTCACGCCGTACCACAAGATGGTGACACCGGTTAAGGAGCACATCGAGAACGTGACCGTGCTGGTGGACAACAGCCTGCGCTTCGCGAACTCCTTCACCATCTACACCGGCGCGAGTCTGACCAGCGTGCCGGGCGCCAACAAGACCGGCAGCTGCTTCAACATTGCCTGCCACATGAGCCCGTCGGCGCGGTGGAGTACGGAAAGGTAGGGGTGGCCAAGCGCTGTAGCAGCAAGGCCGTACCGTTTCTGAATCCGTGGAAGATTCAGCTTTTAATACAATGACGCTAACAGGACACCAAGAGGAGGAGAAAATGTTATCAAAGTATGGAGGACACTGTTTTCTGGTGCTGGCACTTCTTGTGCTGACACTGATGCAGTTGTCCGCGGGGCAGGCACAGGCCGCCCCGCAGTACAACTATGACTGTTCTTTCTGTCATACGATGCCGCCGCTGGATTCCGGTACTGTGAAGAAAGACCCCAACACCGGCGCTGTGCCGGGTAACCACGCAGGGCACGCCACCTCGGCGGTCAACTCCTGCGTTGCCTGCCATGGCAGCCAGGTCAGCAGCTACGCGATGGGTCACCGCAACAAGACCATCGAGCTTGCCGACGGCGTCGGCTACTCCAGAAAGATCGCGGCCGGCTTCGTGAACCAGACCTCGGTTCCGCCGAACCCGATGGGCACCTGCTCCACCGCGGCCTGCCA
>NZ_JAEMHL010000019.1 GCF_016458305.1 Geomonas anaerohicana
CGGTGACTCGCTCGACGCGTCCGGTGACTCGCTCGACGCGTCCGGTGACTCGCCCGACGCGTCCGGTGACTCGCTCGACGCGTCCGGTGACTCGCTCGACGCGTCCGGTGACTCGCTCGACGCGTCCGGTGACTCGCTCGACGCGTCCGGTGACTCGCTCGACGCGTCCGGTGACTCGCTCGGCGCGTCCGGTGACTCGCCCGGCGCGTCCGGTGACTCGCTCGACGCGTCCGGTGACTCGCTCGACGCGTCCGGTGACTCGCCCGACGCGTCCGGTGACTCGCTCGACGCGTCCGGTGACTCGCTCGACGCGTTAGGTGACTCACTTGGCACAGCGGGTGACTCCAACGATGCATTCGAGGAGCTCTGAGAGCAAAGAAACAGGAATGAGGAGTATGTGACTGGCCTGCTTTTCAGGTAAGAGGTGCGGGAGGACAATAAAGAACGGGGGGATCTTACGATACCCCCCGTTCTTTTGGGTGCAGCGGCTCTTGTGGCGGAAATTGGAGTGGATCAAGCAGGGATACTGTCTTGGTCGTTCTGCGATGCAGCAGCTTTCTTGGCCCTGGAATGGGTCCTTCTTTCTTTGGCGAGATCGAAACCGGAAAGGATGAGAAGTTCCGGAGTGCGCACCGCGGCCATATCCAGCAGAGACGCGATCTCATCCAGTAACCCAACGAGTTCTTCCTGGCGGCGCTCGCGCTCGGCAATAGCCAGTTTGCTCCCCAGCATCGACTCGTGGTAAATTAGGTCGTACTTTTCCGATGCCTCGCGATACTCCTCTCGCAGTTGGGGATGCGCGGCCCAAAACGACTCCGGAATCTTGTTGTAATCCAGGAGAGAGTTTCTGAATTTCTGGTTCAAGTGATGAAACTTAGTTGGCCCAATGCTGCGGTAGTTTCGCAATATCCGTTGAGATGTCAACTTAACCTCCTTCCTTCGCTCTACGAAGGGCCCCTACAGGTTAAAGTAAACTAATTTCCGCCACGCAGAAATATACAACGGCGCAAAAAGCTGCGCAACCCGAGAGGGAGAAAAAAGTGAAACGGACTAGGCAAAACCCTTATGGGGACACAGTGGCATCGTCCACCTATCGGCACATCTATGCCGTCGTTTACCAAATCCCGAAGGGGCAGGTGGCCACCTACGGACAGGTAGCGGCGCTGGCTGGCCTGCCGGGACGGGCGCGCCAGGTCGGCTATGCCCTCAGCGCGCTCAACGATCCTTCCGTCCCCTGGCACCGCGTTATCAACGCCAAGGGGGAGATCAGCCTCCGCTCCGGCGGCAGCGCAGGGGATGAGTTGCAGCGCTTGCGACTGGAAGAGGAGGGCGTCGGCTTCGACTCCCACGGGCGCATCCCGCTCCATATCTACCGGTGGCGACCTTAATAAGAGTTTGCGCCCATCCGGCGTTGTTCGCTGCCGCGATACCGCCCACCTCCACCGGACTCGAAAAAAACGCATAGTGCAACAAGCAATTGACATCATAGATAGAAATAATTAAATTAGCCCCACCGAACTCCCCCCATTTCCCACACACCGTCGACATTGGCAATGACAGCTTGTTCTGATCGGATCTCTCCCTTGGAGGCTGCTGTGGATACCCATTTCGCTCCCGCCGAACGCGCCACTGACGATCAACTGCAACAAGAAATCGCGAAGGTTACCACCAGCGTGGTAGTCAACGAACTGCTGCACTCGATCGGCGGCCTGATAGCGGTACTGGACGAGCACCGCCAGGTTGTCGGCCTCAACGACTCTTTCCTAAAGAAGCTGGGGATCGATGATGCCGGTCCGATACTGGGGCTGCGTCTGGGCGAGGTGCTGGGATGCGTGCACAGCAAGGACGAACCACATGGCTGCGGGACCACGCGGTACTGCAGTACCTGCGGGGCGGTGATCGCCATGGTCGCTGCGCTGAACGGCGAGGGGCCGGTGGAAGAGCTCTGCTCGCTCAGCACCAGCAAGGGTGACATGGCCGCCGAGTACGCGATAATGGTGCGCGCCAACACCCTGAAGCTGGAAGGGCAAACCTTCATCCTGCTCTTTCTGCACGACGTCACCCTGGAGCATCTGCGCGCCGCCCTGGAGAGGACCTTCTTCCATGACATGGGCAACATGTTCACGGGTCTCTTGGGCGCGAGCCAGTTCCTGGTACGGGAGAACAAGTCCGAAATGGCGGCCATGATCTACCGCGCCGCCCAGAGGCTGCACAAGGAACTGGAGATCCAGCGGTGTCTCTTCAAGAACGACTTCCTGGAATACCGCCCGTCGCGCGACGACACCACCGCGGGCGAGTTGCTCGCCGAGCTTAATGGCATTTTCGCCAAACACGATGCCGCCACCGACAAGTCCATGCTGCTCCCCGACTCGCTCCCGCAACTCACGGTGAAGACAGACAAGTCACTGGCGTTACGGGTCATGTCGAACATGGTGCTCAACGCCCTCGAGGCGACAGAGGAGCACGGCGAGGTGAAAGTGTGGTTCGAGCAGGAGCCGGACGCCTTGCGTTTCTGCGTCTGGAATGAGAAGGCCATCCCCGACGACGTGCAGTGCCGGATCTTCCAGCGCAGTTTCAGCACCAAGGACGGACCGGGCCGCGGCGTGGGGACCTTTTCGATGCAACTGATCGGCGAGAAGCTGCTCGGTGGAAAGGTGAGCTTTTCCTCCTCGCCGGCGCAAG
The DNA here is from genome assembly GCF_016458305.1 of Geomonas anaerohicana. Taxonomy (GTDB): domain Bacteria; phylum Desulfobacterota; class Desulfuromonadia; order Geobacterales; family Geobacteraceae; genus Geomonas; species Geomonas anaerohicana. The sequence continues at coordinate 2,683 of NZ_JAEMHL010000019.1, forward strand.
GGACCCTGTTCAAGTTCCAGATACCGGTCCACTGACCTCGCACCTCCACGCCAGGCCCAGAATGAGTACCAGCCGGCACGCTCTTTCGGCTCCAACTGATTCTTGACTCGCTCTTCCAATAGCAAAGCGGTGCCGCGGTGCTATAGTCATAGCTGTGACTATTACGCTATCAAGGGAGGAGAAGTTATGAGCCAGTATCAAATAGCTGTCATCGTCGGGAGCCTCAGGCGCGACTCGATCAACCGCAAGCTCGCCAATGCGCTGATCAAGCTGGGACCTGCCGATTTCTCGTTCAAGCTTCTGGAAATAGGGGACCTGCCCCTGTACAACCAGGATGACGACGACAACCAGGCGCAGTCCGTCGTGCGCCTGAAAAGCGAGGTCAAGGCGGCATCAGGTTTGATCTTCGTGACGCCTGAGTACAACCGGTCCATGCCCGGCGTGCTCAAAAACGCGCTCGACAACGCCTCACGCCCCTACGGCACCAGCGCCTGGACCGGCAAACCGGCCGGCATCCTCGGGGCTTCCATCGGACAGATCGGCACCGCGCTCGCCCAGCAGCACCTGCGCAACACGCTCGCCTACCTCGACGTGCCGACCATGGGGCAGCCCGAGGTGTTCATCCAGGTCAAGGAAGGCTTCTTCGACGCGGCGGGCGACATCACCAGCCCCGACACCGTGAAGTTCCTGCAGGGGTGGATGGAGCGCTACGTCCAGTGGGTGAAGCGGCACGCGGAATGAGCTAGTGCTTCAGGGGGGCTGCTACGGGGACTGGCTCCGCCAGGTGCCTGTCCCCTTGCTGCTTGGGAAAGGTGGCTGAGCAGAAGGAGTGTTTCTGAGCTGAGAGAAGCGTTGCTGTGCTGAAAGGAGCGTTCCGCTAAAGGGACAGGCACCTACGGAGCCTGTCCCTTCTGCGTTGGCCTGGACTCAGATGACCCGCTTCGCGCCCAGGTAGCGCGGGCGGTAGTAGTCGCTGTTCATGTCGGAGATAGTGACCTCCCCCTTGCCGGAGGAGGCGTGAATCATCTTGCCGTCACCAAGATAAATCCCGACGTGGGAGGGGTACTCCGCATAGGTCTGGAAAAAGACCAGGTCCCCTTTGCGCAACTCCCCCGGCGCCACGTCGCTGCCGACGGTGATCTGCTCCCGGGCGGTACGCGGCAGGTCGATCTGGTTGGCGTGGAATACCTGCTGCACGAAACTGGAGCAGTCGATGCCGTCCGCCCCCTCACCGCCAAACCGGTACGGGGTGCCAAGATAGCGGGCGGCGGTCGCACTGATGTGGTCGATCTCGGCTGCCGTGCCGCCGGTCATCGGGACAGGCGTCGTGGGGATCGCTTCGCCTTCCGCCTCTGCCGTCTCGAGAGCCGCGCTGCCGCGGTAGGCGCCGGGGAGGCCGAGCCCGAAGTCGAGACCGGGGACGGACTGCAGCGCCGCGCCGGAGGAGGCAGGTGCTCCCGAGTCCGAAACGGCCAGGGCAAGGGTGCTCTGCATCATCTGGATCCGGAGCATTTCTGCCGCGACCCGGGGAGAGACCGCTTCACGGCCGGCCGTACCGGTAACGGATTGCAGCAGGGACTCGAATCCGGAAGGGGTGGCAGCAGCCTTCTTTGCCACGCATGCATCAGGTAGTGATGCGGCAGGGGATGTTATCTGCAGGGGATTTATGGTCATGTTGACGTCGTCTCGCTGCTCCCGCACAAGGCCGCACCAGCGGTTATTTTGACGCGGAGAGTCATCGCTTCGTCACCGCCAGTCGGTCTGGAGGGCCGGGCAGTCACGGTTTTATTGTCTTTTTGTCAGTACAACGGAGGCTACGAGCCTTGATGATGCAATTTGGCAGCCAAGATGGGAACGAGAGGATTGAGGTGAGAGGGATGCAGATGCTTGGCTGGTGACGAGAGCCTCAGTCGCCGAAGGCTTCGCTGTCGGAAATCTCCGCGGACTCGCGCGAGGTCTTCACCACGGTGCCGCGGTAAAGAATGTATTGCCTCTGACAGGCACAGGAATACGACAACCTTACGCTCCAGTGGGCCTGCACGTAACCCGGGTATTCGTTACGCAAGCCGCACTCACAGGTGAAACCGGTATCATCGTGCTCTATATTGGCCATGAAGTCCCCCTGCCCTGCCACAGCATAATAATGAAGATTGCAGTTCGCACATTCAGTGCGCAGGATTTTCCACGTTATATCAACCATCTTAGCATGAACCATGTAGCACCGGCCCCATTAAAAGATGTGCCGATTTTTCTGTATACGATTCTATGCAGCTTCACATGAAAGTCAACGATGAATTAAAAAAGGTCGCCGCCGGCGCCGCGCAGGAGTCCGCCGTCACTAAAAGTCGGCCCGGTGCCTGTCAGGCAAATGACGGTTGCGTTATGGGCAGGCAATAGTGTAATGTATTCAACGCCCTACACATAGGTGGCCGGTTGACTCCGGCGCCCCCTCATACGAATCGATACACGATAATACTAAACCACCCGCGAGGGTGGGGCGGAAAGCCCATTGGGTCTCACGAAGACAGCCGGGTTGCCGAAATATCATATTAAGGCGACGCGGCTTTTTTTATTCGGTAACCGGGTAGCGGATACTGGAGGTCTTATGCTGACACTCGACAGTTCCATAGGCTGTATCGAAGTATCCGAATCTGAAGTCGTCGATCTCTACCGCTCCGCCCCCATCACCCGCAGTTCCGACCAACACGCGCAAACCATGGAGGCCTACATCTGCGCCGTCAGGAAGAAGACACTGGTGAAGGTGTACCTCGCGCTGGTGGTGAACGATTGCAGCATCTACGTCTACTCAAGCCCCGGCAAGGGCAAAAGCGAGCAGGACTATCCCGGCGAAGTGGAAAAAAGCCTCAGCTATGCCAGGGCCATGGGGTTTGCCCCGGAACGGGTCGACCTGAGCTATAGCCCGGCCATGCGCGAAGTGGTGGTGCGCAACACCAAGATCCTGCGCCTTCCCGGAAGCAAGGGAGCCGGCCTCAAACACGGCATGGCCTGCGCACCGGTACTTCCCATGCTGCAGCAGAGCGCGGATACGGCACCTGAACCTGCCGTGACACTCCCTGCTCCGGCAGCCATTCCGTTGCCCGCAGCCGCTCCCACGAGCCTGCCTCTAGCGCACGACAGCCAAGGGGGCGACCTGCTGGCGGCGCTGGCCCAACTGCAACACGAGCAGCAGACGCTGACAGCCGAGCGGGACGCCCTGGCCACGCAGTTGCAACAGCTCTCGACCCAACACCACGAGGCGGTAAAGGAGCTGAGTGCCGCGCGCACAACAGGTGAGGATATTGCCGGTGCAAGGGAGACGCTGGATGCCCGGCAGCGGCAGGCCGACGAGACCCTGGCAGCACGGGACTCCGTCATTGCCGATCTGCAAAAGCAGGTCGCCGACCTGACCCTTGAGCGGGAGGCACTGGCCACGCAGAATGCAGAGCTCTCCCGCAGCCAGGACGCGATGCTGGAAAACCTGGCCCTGGCCCGGCAGGACATCGCCGCGCTCTGCGGGCAACGCGACGGCGCACGGGCTGACTCGGAGGCGGCGGCGCAGCAGCAACGGGAAACGGCAGCGCGGCTGGACGAGGCACGTGAAGAACTGGAAAGGGCGGCCGGCGAGGCGGCAGATACCCGGCAGCGGGTCGAGACGCTGGAAGAGGCCGTGAGGAGCAAGGAGCAGGAACTGGCCGCCCTGCGCCAGGAACTGGCAGGGGTGAGTTCGGAAAGGGATGCGGCGCTGCAACAGGCGGCAGCGCACCCTGCAGATGAGGGAGCCGATGCCGAAGCGGACCGGCTGCGCCAGGAACTGGATCAGGTCGCGGCCGAAAGGGACACGGCGCTCGCACAGCTCGCCGCCGCGGGCGAAGCACAGGCCCGGGAGGCCGAAGAGAGCGGGAAACAGGTTCAGTTGCACCAGGAGTTGGCTCAGCTGCGCCTGGAACTGGAGCGGGTGGAGAGTGAAAGAGACGCCGCCCTGCAGCGGGTGGCAGCACGGGAAGAGACCGCCCCCGCCCCTTCGGCCCCGGCCGACCTCGGGGAGGCAAGCGGCACCGGATGCAGACCGGGCGAGGAAACCTTCCCCAGCCGCGTCCTGCCCGGACTCCAGGATGCGGGTCCGGAACCGCTTTCGTCCGGCACGAAAAGCGTGCTCCCGACCTTCACGGAAAGCGCGCTCCCGCCTTTCGCGGAATTGCTGTCCCCGCCACAGATGGGACACCCCTGGGACACCCCGGCAGAAGTTGCCGAGCCTGCCCCCCCCGAGGACGGCGGCGCCGGCTTCGCTTTCGGGGAACAGGAAACCTCGTTTCTTCCCCTGGGCGACCTGCAGGAAGGCTTCTTCACGGCCGGCGACGACGGCGCGGCGGTCCGCTTCCTGCTGGAAAGCGGCATGGACGCCATCGACTGCCCTGCCGCCGAGGACGTGCTCGAGTTGCACCAGTCCATCAACAACGCCTACCTGTCGCCGGAAGGAACGGGAGGACAGGAAAGCTGCCAGGGGTACATCTGCTGCCTGCGCAAAGGGGATGAAAAAGCCGTTTTCGCTGCCATCTACGGCACGAAGAGCCACCGGACCAGGGTGTACCTTCCCGAGACCCAGCCGCGGGACGACGAATCCTACGCCAGGACGGTGCGTGGTGCGGTCAGCTTTGCTGAAGAGGTGGGGCTGATGATGGAGCGGGTCCCGCTCGAGGCGCCCGGCCCGAAACGCCAGGAACGCCTCAAGCGGTGTCCGGCCTTGAGGTTGGCTTACAATAAGTGACGCGGTGTCACGCCTGCTTTCTCTTGAAAAGGAAGTCGCTCCACCTCTCCCCTGCCCTGCTGAGAGGCTGCTGCGACTTCCGTATCTGGTCACGCCCGATGTGAACCCACCCCGAAGACCTTTGGAATGCGACGATCTTGTTTTCCCGGATCAGGTAATCGAGCATATATGAAGGGACCTTCTTCTCTTCCCCGTTGTGAAAAATCACCGTGATACCCATGCGGCTCTCCGTTTGGTGGTACTCCCCTTTCTGACCTGAATAGTCGAATTCGACACCCACCCCCTTTTCATAAAGCATGCCAGCCACTAAGCATTCTATCCCACGGGCCTGACCTATTCAAGGCCTTATTGGTCGCATTACCACCCCGTTTCCGCCCGGTGGTCATTCCCCCGCCCCGTGTCCCGAGCACCCACAAAAAACGAGCGAGCACCCTTGCTATTTCATGAACAACTGCTAAGTTTCTACATTGTGTTTGAAATCTTTAATAATTATCAGGAGGTGTTCACATGATTGTGACGGACTACGACAGCTCATAATCCCGCCGACACCGAAATCCCCCCCTAGAACAAATCCGCTGTGGCTTTCTTTCCGGGTCCAGAAGCAGCCTTCATGCGACACCAGAGACAAGGAGGATTTATGCAAGAAAAGCTTTTGAAACGGTTTTCCGCTTTCGTGATTGCATCGACCGCGGCCACCGCTCTGTTGCTGGGCGGCTGCGAAGGGGACCGGGGGCCCAGGGGCGCACAGGGGCCTGCCGGCACCGGCGCCTTCACCAACCTGAGTTCCTCGACTGCCGACCAGCAGGCCAACATCACCTTCGACCAGCAAAACAGCACCGTCAACAGCGTCACCATCAAGAGTCCGCCGGTGGTGACCTTCACGCTGAAGACCGCCAACGGCCAGCCGGTGGAGGGTATCGGCAGAAGGAACGCGTCGGGCCAGTTGACCAACCTCGCCTTCACCATCGCCAAGCTGGTCCCCGCCAGCAACGGAACCCCGTCGCACTGGGTCAGCTACATCGTGACCACCGCCCCCACCGACGGGTCGGCCCCCTCCGCCACCAGGCCGACCAGGGACCGGGAAGGGACACTCGAGTCGCTGGGCAACGGCAAGTTCCGCTACACCTTCGCCCGTGATATCAAGCTGGTACAGAGCCAGGTCAATGCCATGACCTTCAGCGGCAACAACCGCAGAAACGACCTGGGTGACCTCACCTATGACCCGAGCCTCACCCACCGTCTGGTAATCGAGTACGGTGGCAACATCGCCAACACCTCGCCGCAGCTGATCTACAAGAACGCCATCAACATCGTCTACGACTTCGTCCCCGCCACCGGCGCCAGGGTGACCTCGTCGACGACCGGGCAGGCCGAGCGCAACATCGTGCTCACCAAGTACTGCAACGAGTGCCACGGCAACCCGGGCGACCCCAACGATCTCAACCAGCAGGGATGGGGCCTGGGGATCACCACCCCGCACGCCGGCCGCGTCGACACCCGCTACTGCGTGGTGTGCCATACCAGCCAGCGCGCCTACGGCAGGGCCATCTCGACTCCGACCAACGGCGCCTTCACCGGCAACACCTACGTAACGGCGGACACCACGACGGTCGACCCCGGCTCCGCCACCGATGAGGTGCAGGTCCTGGGCGAGTTCGTCACCCTGATCCACAAGATCCACATGGGTGAAAACCTGACCGAGACCGGCTACAACTACGCCGGCATCCATTTCAACGAGGTGGCCTACCCCGAAAGTGCCGCTCTGTGCCGCAAGTGCCACCGCGGCGAGACGGCGCAGCAGCTGGCGGTCACCCCGCAGGGAGACAACTGGCGCACCATGCCCAACCGCAAGGCGTGCGGCAGCTGCCACGACAACATCCACTTCGCCACCGGCACCAACACCACCGGCCCGGCCCACCCGGTCTACACCAACGATGCGAGCTGCAACGCATGCCACACGCCGACGGCGATCACCGAATCGCACGCGCAGGCCCTGGTGAGCCCGCTCAACCCGGCCGCTCCGGCGGGGCTGACCAACTTCGAGTACCAGCTCTCCAGCGCCACCGTGGACGGCAGCAACAACCTCACCATAAAGTTCCGCATCCTCGGTAACGGCACGCCCATCACCCTGGCGACCCCGGCCGCAGGGCTCACCACGGCCCTCACCGGCTTCACCGGCAGCCCGAGCTTCCTGCTGGCCTATGCGAAGCCGCAGCTCGAGACCGGCGGCGCCGTCCCGGCCGACTACAACAACCTCGGCAAGGTGGCGGCCCAGCCTGATCTCATCTCGATCACGACCCTGCTCAATACCAACAACGCGGCGGTCGGTAACATCACCGGTCCCGACAGCAGCGGCACCTACACTGCGACCATCAACTCCGCTTCGGCCTTCCCGGTCGGTGCCCAGATGCGCGCCGTCGGCATCCAAAGCTACTTCACCCAGACCGGCTTCGACGCCTCCATCGCCGGCCGCCACACCCGTGCCGTCATCATCCCGGTCACCGGCGACGCGGTGCGCCGTACCGTAGTCGACCCTGACAAGTGCAGGAACTGCCATGAGTTCTTCGAAGCCCATGGCGGCCAGCGCGTCTACCAGACCCAGCTCTGCGTGACCTGCCACAACCCGAACCTGACCACCTCGGGACGCACCATCACGGATGCCAAGTTAGCCGGCTTCGCCTTCACCCCGATCCAGCTCGGCATCCTGACCACCTGGGATCCGAACTTCGCCACCAACAGGCTGACCCCGGGTTACGCGCTCACGCTTCCCGAGTTCTCCAACAACTTCAAGGACCTGATCCACGGCATCCATGCCGGCGCGACCCGCACCAACCCGATCCGCGACGTGCGTAACGGCCCGGGCACCGGCGTCACCCTCATCGAGGGCTCCGAGATCACCTTCCCCAACATGCTGGGCAACTGCGACGCCTGCCACATCACCCAGCAGAGCTACACCCCCGACGTGATCGAGGCGCTGCGCCCGAGGGCGCTGCCGTCGACCCAGGCCGTCGCGGACGGAGCCATCCCGACCACCGCCACCATCAACGCGGCGCGCGCCACGGTGCCCAATGCGACCGACCTGGTGGTGGCACCGGTAACGGCAGCCTGCGTGGCCTGCCACGACACCCCGCTGGCCAAGGCCCACATGAACGCCAACGGCGCTCAGCTGGGAGCCGCGCTGGCAGGGCCGTCCAACACCAACATGGGCGTCGCCCGCTCGACCCTGCCCTCGGCCACCGAACAGTGCACCCTGTGCCACGGCCAGGGGCGCGTCGCCGACGTTATCATCATGCACGGGCAGAACCGCCCGCAGCTGGTCCCCTCCAGCCTCACCACGGGGAGTTCCGCCGCCCGGATGGTGAAGCTGCTGCTCAACTGGTGATGTTCTCTTTCTGACCCGCCGGGGGCGCTCGCGCCCCCGGTTTCATTTGCAACTGCATTTCCCCACCGGCAACCAGATCGAACCAAGAAAGGAGGAAATGTTTTGAAAATCAAAGCGAAAACAACGACACCGGCGCCCCCCGGCGCGCTCAAGGCGGTGGGGAGCATCCTGTTGGCCTGCGCCCTCGTCATCTGCGGCCAGCAGGCCGCCGACGCCACCGCGATAAACGGCAATTCCGAGACCATCCTGCGCATGAGGGAAGGGGTTTTCGGGGAGAACCTCTTCCCGCTCTACGAATACCTGGACCTCGCCGCCAGCGACGCCGCCGGTCCCGGGGCGATCTCCCTGGAGATCGGCGGCTGGGGACGGGTCGACCTGGGCGACCGCGGCTTCGAGCACCGCACCGACGGGGACATCCAGTACGGCTTCCTGAGCTACCGCGCCAACCGCGGCAACTTCACCGCCAACGCGGGGCGGCAGTGGGTCGTGGAAGGGGTGGGGACCGAGCGCATCGACGGGCTCTACCTGAGGACCGACCTGCTGGCCGGCTTCACCGCGGCGGCCTACGTCGGCAACCCGGCCGTGACCCAGCCCGATTTCAACGGCGGCGACCTCATCTACGGCGGCCGGCTGGCCCACTCCATGCCCAAGTACTATTCGATAGGGGTGAGCGCCCTGAGGACCGAGGTGGACGGCGAAGGGATCCGCGAGGAGGAGGGGGTGGACCTGTGGCTGCACCCGGTGGCCATGGTCGACATCACCGGTCGCTCCACCTACAACTCGCTCACCAGGGGATGGATGGAGCATGCCTACACGGCCAGCTTCACCCCGACCGACGCCCTCAGGGTCTCGGCATCGCTGCAAAACGTCCACTACGAGGACTACTTCTACCAGGTCACCACCAACACGCTGAGCCTCACCAACGGCTTCATCGCCCCCGGCGAGGAGATGTGGAACGTGGGCGGCAGCGTAGGCTACAGCGCCACCAAGAACATCGGCCTCTCCGCCGAGTACAACCACTACGAGTACGACCTGGCCGGCGGCGCGGACTACTACGGGGTCACCGGCAATTTCGGCACCAGCACCGGGCTCGCCGCCGGGTTGTCCTTCCACCGCATGGACGGCTCGACGGACCGGCTGCGCTACAACCAGTACCGCGCCTGGGCCACCCAGAAGTTCGGCCCCGCCGACCTCACCCTCGACTTCTTCGACGTGGACTTCGACGGCAGCATCAGCGGGCGGGAGAACACCTTTTCCCTGGCGGCTGCCGCCGGGTATGATTTCAGCCGCAACCTCAGGGTCGCAGCCGACGTCGACTACATCCGCAGCGCGGACTTCGACAACGAGTTGCGCGGCCTGATCAGGCTCAGCTATGCCTTCGGCGTCGGAAAGGAGGGGAAATAGTGAAAAAGACAGCTTATTTAATGGTAATGGGAATCATGCTCTCCTTCCTTTACGCCTGTGCCAACACCAACAGCATCGCCCGCGTGCATCCGGAAGAGGTGAAGGGGCTTCCCAGGTGCGCGGAATGCCATACCGACCAATGGACGGCACTGAGCCACCAGACCCAGGACTTCTACCTGAAGCACAAGATATACGCGGCCCAGCAGCGCGACGCCTGCAACACCTGCCACAAGGAGTCCTTCTGTGTCCGGTGCCACGCGCACAAGGAAGAGATCAAGCCCAGCGACAGGTACAAGGACCGGCCCGAACTGTCGCTGCCTCACCGGGGCGACTACCTCAGCCGTCACAGGGTTGAGGGGAGGATCAACCCCGCTTCCTGCCTGAAATGCCACGGGCGGCAAAACAATGAGAGGTGCAAAACATGTCACAAGTAACCAGACCAACTCAAGCTCTTGCCATGCTTTGGTGCCTTTTGGTCCTGTCGCTTGTCGGCTGCGGGGATAACAACAACCACGCCAACTTCGATCCCGACAAGGGGGCCCACCCAAGTGACTGGCTCCCGGCCCGGCACGCGGCAGCAGCCATCGGGCACCTCGAGGACTGCACACCCTGTCACGGCATCGATTTCGGCGGCGGCATCTCCAAGGTCGCCTGCACCGACTGCCACATGGGGAACCAGGTCGACGTCCATCCGCTGGAGTGGGACGGGCGCGATTACGCGCTGCACGGCAGCTGGATCAGGCAGCGGGTCGCCGCCACCGGGATCAACCCGGGCCTGCTCACCACCGGGGCGCTGGCAACGACCTACCCCGTGCAAGCCCAGGCCGCCACGGCGCGCTGTGCCACCGCCTTGTGCCACGGCACCGACTACCGCGGCGTCCGCAACTCCGGCCCTTCCTGTTTCGACGATCAGCCGGGCGCCGTCGATTCGAGCTGCCACGCGGGGAACGCCTTCTCCGTCCATCCCCTGGACTGGTTCCCGGCGCGCTTCACGGTGCGGGCGGGGATCGCCATGCCGACCATCCTCCCCGCCCACGGCCCCTACGTCCAGACCTACGGCGCGGCCGAGTGCATCATCCCGGTCTGCCACGGCAACGGGTCGCCGCCGACCATCAACGTCGGCGTCGGGAGCACCAGGATCACCGGCACCACCCCGACGACGCCGAACCCGCAGAACTTCGGCTACCAGGGCTTCACGCACTTCACCACCGGCAGGACGCAGGTCACCGTCACCAACACCGGGCGCCTGTGCGCGGCCTGCCACACCTAGCACCGCCCAAAACCTGAAAAAAGAAAGGGGGCCCCTGTCCAAGACAGGGGCCCCCTTTCTTTATCGGAGGGGACTGGCTCCGCACGGTGCCTGTCCCCTTTGTTTTTGGCTTCGGCAGGCTTGGCCTGGTTCCCAAGCTCCAGCTTGGGAACCCCGTATGGCGCAAAGCTCCAGCTTTGCATCCGAGGGAAGCTGGAGCTTCGGAGAGGCTTTGCGTTCCCAAGGTGGACCTTGGGAACGAGATCAAAAGAGAGGGGACTGGCTCCGCAAGGTGCCTGTCCCTTCTGCCGGTCCCTTCCGCCGGCTCACACCTCGCGCAGGGCGTAGGCGACCTCCTCTAGTTCGCGCTTTTGCCGCTCGGTATTCCACCCCAGGTCCGCCGCCATCAGCGCAACCACCTCCGGAGCCGCCGCACGGGCGCCCTTGCGATCCAGAAGGGACAACGGGACGCGCCGCTCCAGGAAGTCGAGCGCGCGCAGCGCCATCTCGTGGTGGGCGGCGTAGAGCACCTCGCCCTTCAGGTAGGGGTGCCCCTGGATCAGCCTGCCTCCGTGCGCCCCCTGGCAGTACAGGGCCACGTCCAGGCACCGGTCGCCGTAGGAGCGGTACAGGTGCTGGGTGACGTCGGGGGGGAAGCCGTGTCGGCGCTCCAGTTCCCGCAGCAGTTCCTCGCCGAAATGCTCCCCGCCGGCCAGCATGATGCGGTCGGTGCGGCAGGGGTGCTGCGGGGTCAGCGCCGCCTTGTTCACCGCGAAGTTCACCGCGTCCAGCGCCATCTTCCGGTAGGAGGTCCACTTGCCGCCGACGATGGTGATGAGCCCGGTCGGGGAGCAGCTGACCACGTGGTCGCGGGCAAGTTCGGCGGTATCGGCGGTGAAGGGGTCATGCACCAGCGGCCTAAGCCCCGCCCACGACGCGGTGATGTCGGCGGGCTTGGCACCCAGGTTGAAGTAACGCCGCAGGTGGCGCAGCAGGTAGTCGACGTCCTTCTCCCGCGCCATCGGCACCTCGCCCTCCTCGGCCGGTTCCTCGGTGGTCCCCACCAGGCAGTTCCCCTCCCAGGGGAGCACGAACAGCACCCGGCCGTCGTCGGTCTTGGGGATCATGACCCCGGCCCCGACGGGGGCGAAGCTGCCGGGGAGGATGATGTGGATGCCGCGGCTCACCCTGAGCAGGGAGGCGGCGGTGGGGTCGTCCAGGCGGCGCACGATGTCGGCGGAGGAACCACAGGCGTTGACCACGCAGCGGGCGCGGATCTGCCAGGAGGCCCCCACCAGCGGGTCCCGCACCACGGCTCCGGCCACCCTCCCCTTCTCCCGCATGAGCGCCACGACCTCGACGTAGTTGCCGACCACCGCCCCTTCCCTGGCGGCGGTCTGCGCCAGGGCCACGTTCATGCGCACGTCGTTGAACTGGCCGTCGTAGTACTGCACTCCCCCCTTCAACCCCTCGCCGCGGATCATGGGGAAGCGGCGCAGCATCTCGCCGCGGCCGACGAAGCGGCTGTGCCCGAGCCCCGCCTCACCGGCCAGGAGGTCGTAGAGCTTGAGCCCCGCCCAGACGTAGGGGACCTGGGCCAGCCCGTAGAGGGGGGTGACCAGGGTGAGCCGGTGGCAAAGGTGCGGGGCGATCTTCAGGAGGATGTTGCGCTCGTGCAGTCCGTCGCGGACCAAGTTGAACTGCACGCGGTCCCGGTGCAGCACGGCCGACTCCAGGTAGCGCACGCCCCCGTGGATGAGCTTGGTGCTCTTGCTGCTGGTGCCGCAGCCGAAGTCGCCGCGCTCCACCAGCGCCACGGACAGGCCGCGGCTGGCGGCGTCGACCGCGATGCCGCAGCCGGTCGCGCCTCCGCCGATGACCAGCATGTCGAAGGTGCGCCCGCTTTTCAGTATTTCCAGGTTCGCGTTCCGGTCCGTCACTGACTGCCTCCCAAAACCAAAATCTTTAACTCAAACAGGGATAAAGGGGATAAAAGGGATAACGACTAAACCAGAATCTATGGTCTGGCTTTATCCCCTTCATCCCCTTTATCCCTGTTCCATGCCTTTGCCTTGCCTGCGCCTTTCTTACTTAGCCCAACCAAGCGCGAGTTGCACGCATTTTTTCCAGCCGCGGTACATTTCCTCGCGGCGGCCGGGCGCAAGCTTGGGCTCGAAACGCCGGTCCAGCACCCACTGCCGCCGGATTTGCTCCGCGTCCAACACGCCGGCACCGATGCCCGCCAGGAAGGCGGCCCCCAGGGAGGTGCTCTCGGTGCAGCGCGGCCTCAAGACCGGGGCACCCAGAAGGTCGGACTGGATCTCCAGCAACAGGTTGTTCCGGGTTGCACCGCCATCCACCCGCAGCTCGCTCAGGGCGATGCCGCTCGCCCCTTCCATGGCGCGGATGGCATCGACGGTCTGAAAGGCGATTGCCTCCAGGGCGGCGCGCGCCAGGTGCGCCCTGCCGCTGCCGCGGGTAAGACCGGCGATCACCCCCCTGGCAAAGGGGTCCCAATACGGGGTCCCCAGCCCGGAAAGCGCGGGCACTAAGTAGACCCCGCCGGTATCGGCCACGCTGCCGGCCAGCGCCTCGACCTCTGCCGGGCCCGAGATCACCCCCAGCCCCTCCTCCAGCCACTGCACCGCCGCGCCGGCGATGAAGATGGACCCCTCCAGGGCGTACTGCACCGGCTCCCCCGGCAACTGCCAGGCGATGGTGGAGAGCACCCCCTCGCCGCTGGCGGGGCGGTCGCCGCAGTTCATCACCACGAAGGCGCCGGTGCCGAAGGTGGCCTTGGCCATCCCCGCGCTGAAGCACCCCTGCCCGAAGAGCGCCGCCTGCTGGTCCCCCGCCACCCCGACGATGGGGAGCTCAACACCCAGGAGATCGGCACTGGTTGTGCCGAAGTGGGCGGCGCTCCCGAGCACCTCGGGAAGCATGGCACGCGGGACCCGGAACAGCCGCAACAGTTCCTCGTCCCACTCCAGGGTCTCGATGTTAAAGAGCATGGTGCGGCTCGCGTTGGAGAGGTCGGTGACGTGGCGTTTGCCGCCGGTCAGCCGGAAGATGAGCCAGGAGTCGACGGTGCCGAAACAGACTTCCCCCCGTTCGCAGCGCGCCCTGAGCCCGGGCAACGTGTCCAGCAGCCAGGCAAGTTTGCTGGCCGAGAAGTAGGGGTCGAGCAGCAGCCCGGTCCGCTGCCGCACCATGGGCTCCACCCCATCCCGCTTCAGGGCCTCGGTGTATTCCGCGGTGCGCCGGTCCTGCCAGACGATGGCATGATGCAGCGGCTTGCCGGTGGCGCGCTCCCAGATCACCGTGGTCTCGCGCTGGTTGGTGATGCCGATGCCGGCCACCTCCCCTTTGTCCGCGGCGGCGAGCACCCGGCGCACGCAGTCGAGCTGCCCGGCCCAGATCTCCTCCGGGTCGTGCTCCACCCACCCGGGCTTGGGGTAGTGCTGGCTGAGCGGCTGGGAAAAGGTGGCGAGAGCCTCCCCGCCGCTGCCGTAGAGGGTGGCCCTGCTGCTGGTGGTGCCCTGGTCGATGGATAGGAGCTGGCTCACGCGTCCTCCTGTAAAGGGTTAAAGGGGACAGGCACCTGGCGGAGCCTGTCCCCTATTTGAACCTGAAGATGAACCGGGTGCCGACCCGCTCTTCCTGGTGCTGGCCGGTGGAGGACCACCCCGTGACCGGGTCCTGGTCATAGTAGAGCATGAGGTCCGTGCGCGGGGTGAGGTGCACCCCCACCTCGCCGGTCCAGCGCGGCGCGTGCCCGAGCGCGAAGTCGTAACCGGTGCGGGAGCTCGGCTCGATCCGGCTGCCCAGTTCCTCGCCGCCGGTGAGCCCCTTGGTCGCCACGGTCACAATGGAAAACTTGGCCGCGGCCGAAAGGTAGAGGCTTTCGGACAGCGAAAGGCGCCAGCCGGCCTGGGCGTGCAGGCGGTGGGTCGACTGCTCAACCCCGCCGTGCAGTTCCTGCCCGGTGCCCCGGTATCCCACCCCCACTTCGGGTTCCAGCGTCAACTGGTAGCTTGGGCTGTAGCTGAGGCCGGCGTTGGTGAGAAAGCGGTCGGGATCGAAGAACTTGGCGGTCGCCGCCGGTTCGGCAGGGACCAGCGTCTCCATGGGGTCGGAGAGGGTGGGCGCGCCGAGTCCCGCCGCGTACAGCTCCATGACCTGGAACAGGAGTAATGAGAGGGCAGCCAACAGGACTTTCATGGGGGACAGTGTAGCAAAAAAGCGATGTCCCCGCTCACTATTATTAATTAACAGCGCCCCGCGCTCCCCAAAGGGAAAGGGCCCCGGAGACGTCCCGGAGCCCTTTCTTCGCCTCTCAGCCGAGGCGCTTGCTGTGCCTGCGCCTTGGCGCAGGGTTAATGGTTCACGTTAGTCGTCGCCGATCACCGAGAAACGGTGCACGTTCCAGATGGCGTTCGGGCCGGTGGTGCCGTGGCAGGTGATGCATGCCTCGCCGGCGGGGTTGACCGCACTGCGGTTTACGTCGACCTGGCCACCCATGGTGGCGAAGTGGGCCAGGGCGTTGGGCCTGCTGTGGCAGGCGCGGCAGGTGGCGGTGAACGGCGAGTTCACCTTATCCAGCAGGTTAGGCACGGACTTGCGGTCGGCGTCGACCTGGGTCACGTTGTTGCCGGTGCCGATGGCAGTCTGCAGGGTGAGCGCCACGCCGGTCGTGGTCTGCCAGGTGCTCGGCTGTACCTTGTCGCCGATGCGGGTGTAGGTCGCCTTGGAGGCGTCGACCGCGCCGCTGCTGGTCAGGGTGTCTTTGTGGCAGGCGCGGCAGTCCTTGAGGACGCCCGGGAAGGTCACTTCCTCGAAGTTGAAGTCGAATTCGCCGCTGGTGCCCCTGTCGCGTACGAAGGCAAGCGGGATGCCGACCACCAGCGAGTTGTTGCCGGCGTGGATGCCGTGGACCATGTCCTTGAAGTTGTTGGAAGCTTCCGGATACTGGGTCGGATCGCTGCCCAGGGTCGCCACCAGGTCGGTCATGGCGTCCTTGGCTTCCTGGCTGATGGTGCCGGTGAAGGCGGAGCCGGTCAGGAAGTTGGTCACCGCGCCGAGCGAGGTGCCGACCGGGTTGGCCACGATGAACTGGATCAGCGACTGCTGTGCGCCGCGGCCGGAGGTGGAGAGGTTCGGCACGTGGCACAGGGCGCAGATCGCCTCGCCCACGGTATCCTTGCCGATTACGCGGTTGCCGCCGTGCCCTTCGAACCACTCGTGGCAGTTGGCGCACTTGGCCGGATCGATGACTACGCGGCGGGCGGTGTCGCCGGTGACGGTCTTCACCGAGGAGAGGGCGTGGCGCGCGTTGCTGGCCGCGATGCCGCCGGTGCCTGCCGACTGGGTGAAGTAACCCTGCAGGCCCACGGCCCTCATGGTGGCGCCGACCGGGAAGGCGGAAGCGGAAGGAACCACAGCGGTGTAGTAGCCGCTGCTGTCCGGGGTGCCCAAAGTGCCGCCGCCCAGGAGGCTTGCAATGGTGACCGACTTAGGCTGGGCCGCCTTGACGCCCAGGTTGTTGTAGTCGCCCGAGTAGAGCGAGGCGGGCTGGTTCGGGGTGTCCTTGAAGTAGGCGAGCAGGAAGCTCGGGCCGCCGGTGTAACCAACCAGCGGGTTGGTGGAGTTGCCGTCGAAGACCACGTTGGTCTTGGTCGCGGTAAGCGATCCGGTGTTCTTCTGGATCCTGAACTTGATGCTCAGGTTGTTGGTGGCCGGATCGACCGTGGCGCTGGCCACTTCGTAGAAGAAGTTGGTGAGGCCCGCCGGGGTGTTCGGGTTGTTCGGTGTCGCGATATCGGTCTGGTGCAAGAGGTCGGCATCCGCGTGGCAGCCGACGCAGTTGGCGTCGCTGGCCTGAGCGCCCGCGGCATGGCCGACGCCGGTCGCGAAGTTCACGCCGTCGTGGCAGGCGCCGCAAGCTTTACGGCTCGGCCTGGTCTTCCAGTTGTTCGCCTGGGGTGCCGCTGCGAGCTGGTCGGCGTTGTCGCCTTTGTGGCACTGACGGCAGTTGCGCACGTCTTTGGGCAGGATGACCTCGTTGAACAGCACGCCGGCGTAGTTGTAGTTGGTCTTGGTGAGCTTGTTGCCCATGTGGATCTTGTGGATCAGGGTGACGAACTCGCCTGCAACCTCGCCGTCGGCGATGTAGGTCGGTGCCGAGGTGATGGCGCCGGTCGAATCCGTGGTGATGGCCGGGAAGGCGCCGGCGGTGGAGGCGACGTTGGTGCGGCCGATCGCCCTCTGCGAGGTGTGGCACATGAGACAGTAACGTGCATCGCCGCGGCCGCCGTGCGGGGTGGTGACGCCGATCTTGCCGTGGCACTCGTTGCAGGCCGCGGTGGTGATCATATCTTTCACGAGCGGCGGAGTGATGTCAGGGGTCGCCGGAACGAAGGTGGCGACGAAGTACTTCTCGTTGTAGAAGTTGCTGAGCGTCGAGCCGTCGTTCAGCTGTGCGATGGACGGGGTGGAGCGCACGCCTACCATGAGGCGATGGGTCAGGTTGGCGTTGTAGGTGACCATGCCGCCGGTGCCGGCCTTGATGTCCTTGCCGAAGATGACGGTGTAGGAGCCGTCGCCGTTGTCGATCACGGTGTAACCGGTGTCGGTGGTCGGGCGGGTGGTAGCGGTGACCATGTAGGAGAGCCACTGGTCGGGGCTGCCACTGGTGCCCGGCTGCAGCTGGGCGATGACCAGGTTGAAGGCCTTAAGGCCCCTGATCCCCTTGCCGGTGTCCTTGTTGATGACGGTAAAGCTGACGATCGGCTTGCTGCCCGGAATGGACACCGAGCTGATGGAGCCGTCGAGGGTCATGTTGTCGAGGTCCGCGGCGCCCAGGGTGTTGGCATCCTGCGCCGGCAGCAGGGCCGCCGAGCTGAACTTGCCGGAGAGGGCGAGGCCGTTGCTGCTGTAGGCGAGCTGCTGGCCTCCGTTGTTGACCCAGAGACTGGCGGCGTCGGTGTAGGTCTTGCTGACCGAGGCGAGGGTCTGGTTGGCATCGCCCAGGATGCCGGTGAGGCCCAGCAGCTGCGACTCCAGGATGGTCCTGTTGGTGCTGTCCTGGCTGATCACGATGCTGATCGGGTTGGACCCGGTGATGGCGCCGGCCGCAGGAGGGTTACTGAGGTCGATGGGGACCACGGTGCGGAAGGTCCCCTGGGCCACGACCGCCTTGAACACGAGGATGGTCTTGGTCGCAGGCAGGGTGAAGGTCAGGTTGCTGAAGCTTCCATCCGTACCGATGGCTGCGGTACCGAGCTGAGCACCGTCCTGCGCGTTGTACACGAAGACGTTGTTCACGGCAGCGGCCGAGGTAGAGGAGAGGAAGACAGCCTTGGCTGCAGCCTTGGCAACGTCGACCTTGCCGCCGACGGTTACCTCCGTCCCCTTCTCGGTGCGCTTGGTGCTGGACCCTCCTCCGCTGCAGCCCGCCATAGGCAACAGCACGCATACTACGAGTGCTACGAGGTACCTTAGGTTTCTGCCGATCATAGTTTCCTCCTGTTGTTGGTGTCCTGCGTCGTTCTACATCGTGGTCTCATCGAGCTGTAAGCAAACTCCTCCTTTAGATCGTGATGCTGCGCAGTTTATGGCTAGGGAGTCACCTGTCCACTGACCGTGACGCCCAAAGACGGTCGATTCGGCGTTACCGAGAGGGCGGCACTTGCCGCCGAGCGGTTGCCCGCGGCGTCGAAAGCCTTGACCGTGTAGGAGTAGGTGGTGGCCGAGGTGACTGAGGCGTCGGTGAAGCTCCTGGCAGCGGTCGTACCAACCTTCACGCCGTCACGGAAGATGTCGTAGCCGGTGACGGCGACGTTATCGGTCGAGGCGTTCCAGGAAAGGGCCACCGAGCTGGTGGTGCCGGTGATAGCGGTGGTGACTGCCGTCAGGCCGCCGGGTGCGGTCGGGGGCGTCAGGTCGAGCTGCGCCAGCAGGTCGCCGGAGAGCTGCCCACTCACGGTCACGCTGAGTGAGGCCTGGTTCGGTTTCACGGAAAGCGGTGCGCTGGCGGCCGAGAAGTTGCCCGCCGCGTCGAAGGCCACCACCGTGTAGACATAGGTGACGTTGGAGGTGACCGGGGAGTCGATGAAAGTGGTGGTGGTCGTGGTGCCGATCTTGGCGCCGTCGCGGTACACGTCGTACCCGGCCACGCCGATGTTGTCGGTGGCCGCGGTCCAGGTCAGGACTACCGTGCTGGTGGTCGAGTCGATGGCGGCGGTCGTCGCCGACAGTCCGGTTACCGCCGACGGGGCCGTGATATCGGCGAAGTTCGGCTCGAGCGGCGGGGTGGTTATCTGGGCGGTCAGGCTGACCACTGCCGCGGCGATTGCTCCCGGATTGGCGGCGGCGACCTGGGTGGACGCGGCGGTGAATACGTCCACGAAGGTCTGGTAGGCGGGAAGGGCCGGGTTGACATCGGCGATGGCCTGGTTGATCACGGTCATCGCCGCCGTGGTGTCGGTGACCGTGCCGCCGGCCTTGGAGTCGACAATCATCTGGTCGATGACCATCAGGGCGGCCTGGTAGGCCGTGCTCTGGGCGGGCGGCGCCAGGATGTCGGTCACGTTGAACAGGTCCCCGACCTGGGCGTTGGCCGCAACGACCGCACTCTGCAGCACCGCAGTAGTGACGGTGGTGACGGTGGCCTTCTGCTCCAGGATCAGGGGGAGCTTCTGGAAGGCGGCCTCGGTAAGGGGGCTCACCGTGACCGGAACGTCGGGGTTGAAGTGGTCCACGACCGCACTGAAGGAGTCGGTTGACCGGAACGGGACCGGCTGCCCGGTGCTCTCGCTCAGGTAGGTGGCCCCGGCCTGGCCGGTAACGGTGACCACCACCGGCCCGGTTACCGAAGCCGGGACCCGTACCGCGTAGCTGCCGTCGTTACCGGTGGTACCGGTGCCGAGCAGGGCGCCGCGGCTGCCGTTCAGTTGCAGCCGGTACACCGAGACCAGGGCGCCCGCGATGGGGCCCTTCATGGCGACACCGGAGATCACCCGCGTGCCGCCACCGCCGCCACCGCCGCCGCAGCCGGTAAAGAGCAACGGCAGGCAGAGGAGCAGTAGGACCGCCACAACCTGTTTTTTCCAGGGAATGCACATATTATTTTCTCCTTCTACTAGAGTCAGGAAAATGATCGCGCTTTCTCGCTAGTTCTCCGCCGGGAGCGGGTTGCCTGATCCGTGGCAGCCGAACTGGATGCAGGACGGGCCGCTGGCGAACGCGCCCGCCAGGGTCGTACCGTGACAGACCGCGTTGCGGCAGGTAGTGAAGCTTATCCTCGGCGCGGTCTCGAAGTAGTTGACGTGTCCCGCGATGTTGGCCGCGGTGGTGGCCCCTACCTTGCCCCACTGGTGGATCTGCGGGGCCTGCGCCGTGCCCGCCATGTGGCAGTTGGTGCAGGCCGGGCCCGAGTCGGTCACGCCGGTGAGCGCGGTGCCGTGGCACAGGGCGGTGGCGCAGGTGGCGGTGCCGTTGGTCCCCACGTAGCCGCCGTGCAGCGCGTAGGCGAGTCCCCCCCACAGTACCGGGTGCACCGAGGTGGCGCCGCCGATGTGACAGGTGAGACAGGAGACCTTGGCGATGCCGCCGGTCAGGTCCTGACCGTGGCACTCGGCGCAGCCGTTCACGTCCTCCTCGGCGGCCGTGCTGTGGCCGGCCGGCAGCCAGTTGGCCGGGTGCTTGCCCGCGGCGGGGTCGAAAGAGGCCTGCGGGTTCGCGTCCCCGCACCCCGACAGGGCCAGCGCCAGCACGCCAAGAACCGCAAAAGACAGAACTTTGGTCGTTATTTGTGGCATGTCAGGCACCTCTCGTTGTTGGTACGCCCGTGGCACTTGGCGCACGACGCGGGATTGATCTTGCCGTCGATCCTGTGCTGGCTCAGGTAATCGCCCCGGTGCGGCAGGGTACGCTCCACCTGCTGGGTGTATTTGACGCTGGGCTTGAGCTCCTCCTTGTGCGCATGGCAGTCGGAGCAGAAGGATTCGGCATGGCAGGAAGCGCAGGCCATCCTGGCGTTGCTGGCGAAGATGCTGTGCTTTTTGAAGAAGTCGACAGCCTGGTGGTTCATGGCCGCATAGGCGTCGGTGTGGCACTCGTTACAGTTGGGCGTGCCGGTCACCGCCTCCGGGTGGATCCGCGCGCCGCTTTTGGTGTTGGCGCAAGCAACAAGAAGAAGCGCCATGAGCGGCACCATCAGCAGAATCAGTAATTTACTTTTCACTCTTGCCCCCCTTTTCGCCGCCCTTCACATCGAACACGTAGGCGACCTTCACGAGCGCTCTCCATTCCCTGTTGAAGTCCGGGCTCTGGGAATACTCGATTTCCCCGCCGACGTTGAGCTTCTCGGTGAACTCGTAGCCGGCGATGCCGGTGAGCGCGTAGCTGCTCTTCACGCCGTCAATGGGTCGATCGAAGATGACGTTGTAGAAATCGACGCCGAACTCGGTGTGCCCCGTCTTCTTCAGGGCGTAGAGCCGGTAATCGTAGTAGCGGGTGCGGTCGCTGGAGCCGTCCATCCGGTGCCCGGAGGCCCCAAGCGACAGCGCGTCAGCCGTGGTGTAGGCCACCTTCCCCCCGACGTAGTCAGCGGAGCCCAGGATCTCGTAGCCGTAGTTCTTGTACTCGGCCGCCACGGTCAGGTTCTTCACCGGGGTCCAGGCCGCGCTGACACCGGCCGCGGTGACCTTTTCCCTGGGGTCGAGCAGGCCGCCGTTGTTGGAAAGGGCGAAGGCGGTGGTGGTCACGTTGTAGAAGTAGTCCTGGTAGTTGATCCTGGAGAAGTCGGCGCTGACGGTCAAGGCGTCGATCGGGGCGACGGAGAGGGTGTAGGCGTGCTCCATCCAGCCGTCGGTGATCGAGTTGTAGGAGGAGCGGCCGGTCAGGTCGACCTGCTTCACCGGGTGCACCCAGACGTCGAGACCTTCTTCCTCGCGGTCGCGCGCGTTGTCGCTCTCGTTTCTGAGGGCGCTCACGCCGACCGAGTACAGCCCCGGCTTGCCCTGTGCCACGCGCCCGCCGTAGATGAAGTCGCCCCCCTTGTAGTTGGGGGTGGTCACCACCGGCGAACCGGCGAAGGCCGCAGCCGTGATGCCGGCGGCGAAGTCGCTGCGGGCGTAGAGGCCGTCGACCCGGTCGGCGACAACACCCTCGGTGATGAACTGGCGCCCGGCGTTGAGCACCAGGTTGTTCTTCGCGCCCTGGTAGCTGAGATACCCGTACTGGATGTCGCCGTCGGTGTGGTGATCGGTGGACTTGTCGACCAGGTCGAGCCGCCCCCAGACGCCCATGTGGAGCGAGGTGGCGCTGCCGTCCTTCTCCGCCGCGGTGACCGAGAAACGCAGGTACTCGTACAGCGGGTAGAGGTCGTCCTTGTTGATGGTGCGGGTCATGCGCAGGTAGGTGTTGGAGCTGCCGGTGATGGTGTAATCCGCAGCCATGACCGACTGGGCCAGCATCACAGTGGACGCGGCCGCCAGCACCACCGATGCAACCCTCAGGAGACTGCTTTGTTCGCGTCCTGATCTTTTCTCTTGGTGGCTTGTCAAGACATCCCCTCCTTTTCCGTAGTGTGGACCGTATTCTGAAAATCCGCTGCTGCATTGAGAGCAAGCCACGGCGTGGCTATGCGCGCAAAAAGCCGCGCCGGCTTCACCTAACAAGTTAATTAGCAAACACTACTTATTCTAACGGGAACAACCGGAAATACTCAGGGACGTGCTGGCACACCAATCAAAGCAATCTGTTAAATAAACCTAATTCAATATGGATGCGCTCCGATGTGCTCGACTATTAGGACTATTGCTAAACGTACAACAGTTTTTTTGTAGTGCAAGCTGCAAAAAAGTTTTTTATTCCTGACACTGCCAAACAAGAACATTTAACTACTCTCATGCGATTCGCGAACTCGAAACATTACCTACAACTAATTTACACTGATACAATTCGCTGTATCCTCTGTGACTGTCGCACCCTTTCCTGAGTCAAAGCCGCTCTGGTCTTGGCTGTATTCCACTTCTATCCGGCCGGAGTCACCCTTCCGGAGACAAAAAAAGCCCCGATGCAATCGGGGCTTTTTCGCCTTTTGGGCTGTCCTTTACCGGAGCGGACGGAAGGGTCAAAAGTAGGAAACGACTTCGAAATCCTTGGTGGCCATCTTCTCGAAATCCGTGCCGGCAAAGGCAAACTCGTGAACATCCCCGGCCTCAACCGGGTGGTCGAACTGCTGCAGGGGGAGCTTCAGCTCCTTGACCGTCTTCCCGGTCTTGTCCTGCACGGCGTCAGTCTTGCTGCTGTAGGTAACCGAAACGGTGTGGACGAGGTGCGACGCCGGGGTCCCGGCCGGTGCGCTCTGCGTGATCTTGATCGTTGCCGTCGGCGCGAGGATCTTGCGCAGCTTCGCCGCATAGAAGTCCACGTCGCCGGAGATCTTCAACACGCGCTCGCAGTCGAGTCGCTGGGCGTCGGTCATCTTGTTCTGCTTGATATGGATCAGCTTGTCGCGGCTCGCGGTCACCTGAGCCGGGGTGAGGTTGGCGGCCTGGTACATCTTGGTCTTGTCGCCCGCCTGCAGTGCGGTGAGGAAAGAGGTGGCGCGCACCTGTGCGGCGGCCACGTCCTTTGGCGCCGTCGTTTGTTCCGCCTGCACCTTCCCGGCCGGCTGGTCGGCGGGTTTGCCGTTACATGCCGCGACTGCCGCCGCGACGACAACAACGATTATCAGCCTGACTGCGTTTCTCATAGCGTCTCCTTGAATGAAATAGCCCGGGGGTGTCGCCACCCCCGGGTTATCAGTTGCAGGTCTTGCCCCGCGCCCCATCGGGGGGAAGGAGACCTTCCCCCGTCGGGAGTCATCGGGTTACCACCAGCGGTGTACGGCCTTGATGGTCGGGACCGTGGTGTTCAGGGTGTTCTGAGCCGTGCCGTGGCAAACCAGGCAGGTCTCTGTTTTAAGGAGCGCGGTGCTGCGCGCCTCGTAGATGGAGCCGCCGTTTGCCACCATGTGCGCCGCGGCCTGTGCCGTGTCGTGGCAGGAGTAGCAGGCCGCGGAGATCGGCGAGATGATCAGGGTGGTGCCAACCGCGTCGGTCGGGGTACCGGTGCCACCGGCGAAGCTGAAGCCTGCGCCCAGCGCCTGCCCCTTCAGAGAAGGAACATTGAGCTGCGGTGCGTAGTAGGTGCCCGGAACGGTCTCGCTGCCGGTCACGATGGTCGGTACGGTAGCCGGCACGTTGCCGGTTGCCACAGTGGTCGGCAGCAGGTTCGGCACTACCGCAGAGGTGGTGCTGAAGTCATACGTACCTGCGACGTGGCACTGCTCGCAATCCCTCAGGTAGCCCGGGTAGCTGATCTCCCAGTACTTGTCGCCTGCGGAGACTTCCCAGGAGTACTTGTTGGTGCGTTTTGCGCCGGCATGGATGGCGTGGATTGCGTCCTTCGCGTTGACGCCCCAGCCGGAATTGACCTTGTTGACGTTGTGGCAGAAGGAGCAGGTCGGTGCGTCGTTTCTCTGGCCGGCGTGGAAGGTCGGTGCGATGCCGAGGGCCACGTGGCAGGCGTTGCACTTCGCGTTGCTGACGATGGTGCGGCGTGCGGTGTAGCCAGTAGCGACTTTCCAGACGTTCGGCGTGACCACGATGAGGCCGCCCTGGTTGTTGGTGCCGTTGTAAGCCCACTTGGTCTTGAGCGCGGCCGGAACGGTCAGGCTGCTCAGGTCCGTCTGGGTCAGCGGGGTGGTGGCGGAGCCGTAGGTGTAGCCGATGCCGCCGGTCAGCATGGTGGCGCCGTCAGGAACGATGACGTTCTTGATGGTCAGGGTGTAGTAGCCGTCGGTGCCGATGGCGGACAGGGTGGCAGTGGTGCCCGGGGTGGTGCCGTTCCAGACGTTCTTGATGTACGCGCTCGCAGCGGCGTTGTAGTCAGCCGGAGCGGTGATGTTGTCCTGCGTTACGCCGAAGGCGAAGTAGGCGCTCGGAGAACCGGTGTAGCCGGTCATGAGTTCGGTCACGACGCCGGCCTGGTAGGTGTTGAAGACGACCGGAACGCCGTCCTTCTTGAAGCGGAAGACGATAACCGGGTTCTTGTTGCCGTCACGGGACACGCTCTTCACGTCCCAGGTGATGACCGGTGCGCCCGGAACTGCCACGCCTGCTGCCGGCAGGTAGCCCGCGTAGGTGTGGGTGTTGGAGCCGCCGAACTCGGGAGCGGCCGGATCCGGATCCTGGACCGGCAGGTGTGCCACGGAAACTTCGACGTCGGCGATGCCGCCGGTGTGGCAGGCAGCGCAGGAGGTGTCGGTTGGCTGGCCGCCTTTGTGGGTGGCGAAGTCGGTGGCGCTGTGGCAGGAACCGCAGGCCTTCCTGGTCGGCTTGGTCTTCCAGTTGTTGCCGTCGACACCTTTGTGGCACATAGCGCAGTTGCGGATGTCCTGCGGATAGGTGACTTCTGCGGTGGAAACGCCGAGGATGGTCTCAGCCGGGGCAAGCTCCTCGCCCATGTGGATCTTGTGGATGAAGGAGGTGAAGTCGCCGTTGGTGGTCTGGTCGGTGCCGATGATGTTCTGCGGGGTGTGGCACATGACGCAGAGCTTGGTGTCCGGACGGGAAGCGAAGTGGCCGCCGGAGAAGCCGAGCTTGTCGTGGCACTGGTTGCAGGCGTCTGCGGTGACGATGTCGCGTGCGAAGGCCTGCGCGCCGTTGTTGGTCAGCATGGCGCCGGTGGCCGGGGTGAAGTCGTAGATGAGGTTCGCTACGCCGCGGACGGCGAAGTTGGCGGTGACTGCGTTGGTCTGCGGGTTGATCGGGCCGGCATACGCGCCCGGGGTCTTGCCGACCACGCCCGGAACGGCGACGGAGCGGACCGAGATGCCGATGCGGTGCACCAGGGTGCCATCGTAGGGTACGGAGGAAACGTTTTTCACGTTGGAGCCGAAGATGGCGGTGTAGGAACCGTCGCCATGATCGATGACGGTGTAGCCCTGGACGTTGACCGCGCCGGTGGTGGAGTTGAAGGTGGTCACCGGGTCGGAGGACGGCCTCGGGTTGGTGCCGGTCAGGATGTAGTTGAGCCAGTAGGAGTTGCTCCCGGCGGTCTCGGGCTTCAGCTGGGCCACGTGGAGCCCGAAGGTCCTGAGGCCTGCGATGCCTTTGCCGGTCGCCTTGTTGACGACCTGGAAGTTGACGATCGGGTTGTTACCCGGGATGTAGGCGCTGATGATGCGGCCGTCCAACTGGGTGTTGTTCAGGTCGTCATAGGTCAGGGTGGAAGCGGCGCGTGCCGGGAGGAGGTCGCCGTTGGACAGGGTGCCGGAGAGCGCGAGGCCGCTGGTCGAGTAGGCGAGGATCTGCCCGCCGGAGTTGACCACCGCCTGGGCACAGTCGGTGTAGGTCTTGGTGGCGGAAGCCAGGGTCTGGTTGGCGTCGCCCAGAAGACCGGTCAGCCCCATCAGGGCGGATACGGCCCTGGTGATGTCGGTGGACTGCTGGCTGATCTGGATGTTGATCGGGTTGGAGCCGGTGATCACGCCGGCGGCAGGCGGGCTGCTCAGGTCGACCGGCACCAGCGAGCGGAAGGTACCCTGGGCCACGACGGCCTTGAACACCAGCACGGTCTTGGTTGCCGGCAGGGTGAAGGTGAGGTTGCTGAAGCTGCCGTCGCTGCCGATGACGGCGGTGCCGAGCTGGGCCCCGTCCTGCGCGTTGTAGACGAAGACGTTGTTGGTGGCACCGGCCGAGGTCGATGACAGGAACGCGGTCTTGGCGACGGCCTTGGCGACGTCGACTTTACCGCCGACGGTCACTTCGGTGCCCTTGCTGGTGATCTTGGTGCTGGATCCCCCACCGCTGCAGCCTGCGAGAGGCAACAGCACGCATACTACGAGTGCTACGAGGTACCTTAGGTTTCTGCCAATCATAGTTTCCTCCTGTTTGTAGTGTCCTGCTCCAATGGTGCATTCTCTTCTGCTGACGATTTCAGAATTACCCCCTTGTGGTCGGATCTTATTCATTGCCTACGGGCTCACCTGTCCGCCAACGGTGACGCCGAGCGATGCCTGGTTCGGAGTCACGGCGAGGGCAGCACTGGCAGCGGAGCGGTTGCCTGCGGCGTCGTAGGCCTTCACCGTGTAGGAGTAGGTGGTGGCCGAGGCGACCGAGGCGTCGACGAAGCTGCGCGTGCCGGTGCTGCCGATCTTCACGCCGTTTCTGAACACCTCGTACCCGGCGACCCCCACGTTGTCGGTGGCGGCGCTCCAGGAAAGGGTCACCGAACTGTTGGTCCCGGAGATGGCCGCGGTGACTGCACTCAAGTTCCCCGGAGCGGTGGGCGCCACCAGGTCCAGGTGCGAGGTAAGGTCGCCGGAGAGCTGCCCGCTCACGGTAACGCTGAGCGAGGCCTGGTTCGGTTTCACCGAGAGCGGCGCGCTGGCTACCGAGAAGTTGCCCGCCGCGTCGAAGGCGACCACCTTGTAGATGTAGGTGACGTTGGAGATCACCGATGCGTCGGTAAAGCCTGTGCTGGTGGTGGTGCCGACCTTGGCGCCGTCGCGGTACACGTCGTAGCCGGCCACGCCGGTGTTGTCGCTGGACGCCTGCCAGGCAAGCACCACGCTGCTGGTGCTCGAGTTCACCGCGTAGGTGGTGGCGGAAAGGGCGCCGGGGGCGCTCGGGGCGGTTACGTCGCTGAAGTCGGGCTCCGGCGGCGGTGCGGTCACCTGCTGGGTGATGTTGGCTACCGTGGCAGCGAGCGCGGGATCAGCCGCGACGACCTGGGTGGCCGCGGTGGTGAAGACGTCGACGAAGGTCTGGTACGCCGGCGCCGCGGGGTTCACGTCCGAGACCGCCTGGTTGATCACGGTCATGACCGCGGTGGTGTCGGTCACGGTGCCGCCGGCCTTGGAATCGACGACCATCTGGTCGATGACGGCCAAGGTGGCCTGGTAGGTCGCGCTGTCTGCCGGCGGCGCCAGGATGTCGGTCACGTTGAACAGGTCGCCGACCTGGGCGTTGGCCGCAACGACCGCGCCTTGCAGCACCTCCGGCGTGATGGTGCCCGGCTTTTGCTGCAGGATGAGCGGCAGCTTCTCGAAGGCGGCCTCGGTGAGCGGGGTGACCGCCACCGGGACGTCGGGGTTGAAGTTGTCCACAACCGCGCTGAACGAATCGGCCGCCGTGAAGGGAACCGGAGCGTTGCTGCTCTCGCTGAGGTAGGTGGCACCGGGCTGGCCGGTGACGGTGACCACGATGGGACCGGTGATGGAGGCCGGGATCTTGACCGTATAGTCCCCGGTAGTGCCGGTGGTGCCGGTGCCCAGCAGGGCGCCGCGGCTGCCGTTTAGTTGCAGCCGGTACACCGAGACCAGGGCGCCCGCGATGGGGCCCTTCATGGCGACGCCGGAGACGATCCTCGTGCCGCCGCCACCGCCACCGCCGCCGCAGCCGATCAGGATGAACGGCAGGCAGAGAAGCAGTAAAGCCGCTGCAATGTGTTTCTTCCAGGGGATGCACATGTCATGTTCTCCTTCTGCTTTGTCTGGGAAATGAACCCACATTGTTCTGGCTAGTTCTCCGCCGGGACGGGGTTGCCTGGGCCGTGGCAGCCGTTCTTGATACAGGACGGGCCGCTGGCGAACACGCCCGCCAGGGTGGCGCCATGGCAGACCGCATTGCGGCAGGTGGTGAAGCTTATGCTGGGAGCCGCCTGGAAATAAGCCTTGTGACCGGCGATGTCCTGGATGGTGGTGGCCCCTACCCCACCCCACTGGTGGATCTGCGGCGCCTGCGCCGTGCCCGCCATGTGACAGTTGGTGCAGGCCGGGCCGGAGTCTGCCACGCCGGCCAGGGCGGTGCCGTGGCAAAGGGCGGTGGCGCAGGTGGCGGTGCCGTTGTTCCCCACGTAGCCGGCATGGAGGGCATAGGCGAGTCCCCCCCACAGTACCGGGTGCGCCGAGGTGGCGCCGCCGATATGGCATGTGAGGCAGGAAACCTTGGCGATGCCGCCGTCGAGGGCGTCGCCGTGGCACTCGACGCAGCCGTTGATGTCCTCCTCGGCGGCGGCGCTGTGCCCGGCCGGCAGCCAGTTGGCCGGGTGCTTGCCGGCGGCAGGGTCGAAAGAGGCCTGCGGGTTCGCGTCCCCGCATCCCGACAGGGCCAGCGCCAGCGCACCAAGAACCGCAAAAGACAGAACTTTGGTCGTTATTTGTGGCATGTCAGGCACCTCTCGTTGTTGGTACGTCCGTGGCACTTGGCGCACGACGCCGGATTGATCTTGCCGTCGATCCGGTGCTGGCTCAGGTAGTCCCCGCGGTGCGGCAGGGTACGCTCCACCTGCTGGGTGTACTTCACGCTGGGTTTCAACTCCTCCTTGTGCGCGTGGCAGTCGGTGCAGAAGGATTCGGCATGGCAGGAAGCGCAGGCCCTTCTGGCGTTAGTGGCGAAGACGCTGTGCTTTTTGAAGAAGTCCACGGCCTGGTGGTTCATGGCCGCGTAGGCGTCGCTGTGGCACTCGGTACAGTTGGGTGTCCCGGTGACCGCCTCCGGGTGGATCAGCGCGCCGCTTTTGGTGTTGGCGCAGGCAACGAGAAGCAGCGCCATGAGCGGCGCCATCAGCAGCATCAGTAGTTTACTTTTCACTCTTGCCCCCCTTTTCCCCACCCTTCGTTTCGAACGCGTAGGCGACCTTCACCAGCGCCCGCCACTCCCGGTTGAAATCCGGGCTCTGGGAATACTCGATTTCCCCGCCGACGTTGAGCTTCTCGGTGAACTCGTAGCCGGCGATGCCGGTGAGCGCGTAGCTGCTCTTCACGCCGTCGATGGGGCGATCGAAGATGACGTTGTAGAAGTCGACGCCGAGCTCGGTGTGCCCCGTCTTCTTCAGGGCGTAGAGCCGGTAATCGTAGTAGCGGGTGCGGTCGGTGGAGCCGTCCATCCGGTGCCCGGAGGCCCCCAGCGACAGCGCGTCGGCCGTGGTGTAGGCCACCTTGCCCCCGACGTAGTCAGCGGAGCCCAGGATCTCGTAGCCGTAGTTCTTGTACTCGGCCGCCACGGTCAGGTTCTTCACCGGGGTCCAGGCCGCACTGACGCCGGCCGCGGTGACCTTTTCCCTGGGGTCGAGCAGTCCGCCGTTGCCGGCCAGGGCGAAGGCGTTGGTGGTCACGTTGTAGAAGTAATCCTGGTAGTTGATCCTGGAGAAGTCGGCGCTGACGGTCACGGCGTCGATCGGGGCCACGGAGAGGGTGTAGGCATGCTCCATCCAGCCGTCGGTGATCGAGTTGTAGGAGGAGCGGCCGGTCAGGTCGACCTGCTTCACCGGGTGAATCCAGAGGTCGAGGCCTTCTTCCTCGCGGTCACGCGCGTTGTCGCTCTCGTTTCTGAGGGCGCTCACGCCGACCGAGTAGAGCCCGGGTTTGCCCTGTGCCACGCGGGCGCCGTAGATGAAGTCGCCACCCTTGTAGTTGGGGGTCGTCACCACCGGAGAACCGGCGAAGGCCGCTGCCGTGATGCCGGCGGCGAAGTCGCTGCGGACGTAGAGCCCGTCCACCCGGTCGGCGGCAACCCCTTCGGTGATGAACTGACGTCCGGCGTTGATCACCAGGTTGTTCTTGGCGGCCTGGTAGCTCAGGTAGCCGTACTGGAGGTCCCCGTCGGTGTAGTGATCGGACGACTTGTCGACCAGATCGACCCGGCCCCAGGCGCCCAGGTGCAGCGAGGTGGCGCTGCCGTCCTTCTCCGCCGCGGTGACCGAGAAACGCAGGTACTCGTACAGCGGGTAAAGGTCTTCCTTGTTGATGGTGCGGGTCATGCGCAGGTAGGTATTGGAGCTGCCGGTGATGGTGTAGTCCGCAGCCATAACCGGCTGGGCCAGCATCACAGTGGACGCGGCCGCCAGCACCACCGATGCAACCCTCAGGAGACTGCTTTGTTCGCGTCCTGATCTTTTCTCTTGGTGGCTTGTCAAGACATCCCCTCCTTTTCCGTAGTGTGGAACGTGGTCTGAAAAATCCGCTGTTGCCTCGACGCTTCGCGACGATGCGCCTCGGCGCGCGACGCACGCGCGCCAACCGTCACGGCGTCTCGGCAACCGCTTCTCGAAGATAGAAACCTGGGGAAATACTCTTGGACGGCTGGCACACCTGCCATCACTCATTGCTAATAACCCAGTGAAAAATAAATGCTCGATGTGCTCGACTTTTTGAGGATGTACAAAAAGGCGGGCTTTGCTACGGGCTTTGCTATTTGTAAGAGATCGGACTTGTTGCTATCCATCTGTGACTGTTATCGTTCCTCGATCAGCGTCCCGGTTGTCATTTAGCTGTCACCTGCCCTTTCAAGGTGTTTTCGGTTCCGCTGGAATGGAACTTGTTGCGCTGGAACAGATCTTTATCGCATCACCACCGGTCAATCAGGTGCTGCCGCAGTTCGTACAGTCAACAAGGAACCATCTTCAGTAACCAACGCGGGTAAGTCTCTTTGCACGATCTTTACCAATCTCATAACAGTCTGAAGTACGGTAATTAATTACTCTGAGGCCCGCTCCAGCAAATACCATGAATCAAAATTTTGACACCAAAGAAACATAAGATTGACAAGAAGATTCTCGTTTCCACTTACAGAGCAGCCTAATCGGCATGGCTAAGAGAGACTTTAGGAGAAAAGTGCTATGGAGGTGAAATAAATCCCAAACGCAATGAGAGAGGCGGGAGGTGCAATGACAGAAGCCGTTAAGGTAGAGAGAGAAAACCTGCAGGAGGGAGTCGAGCTATGGCACCGGGATCAACGGACGTCCTGCGCTGCAGGCGGCGCCTGGACCGACAGCAGGAGCAGTACCGCGGCAACGGCAGCCAGCGCGGCTCCGAACAAAAACGGCGCCACGTCCCCTTCCAGCTGCCAGATGCCGCCGAAGAGGAGGCTGGCCGGCAGGGCACCCGCGCCGACGGCGAAATTGTACCAGCCAAAGGCGGCCCCGCGCTGCTCGGGTTGGGCCATGTCCACCAGGAAGGCCTTTTCGGCCCCCTCGGTGAGCCCGAAGAACAGGCCGTACACCGCGAAGAGGAACCATATCTGCCACTCGCTGCGGGCGACCCCGAAGCCGAGATAGGAAAGGGAGTAGACGCACCAGCCCGCCACGATTACCGAGCGCCGGCCGATGCGGTCGGAGAGCGCGCCAAACGGCATCGAGGAGAGCATTTTCACCAGGTGGAAGAAGGCCCACAAAAGCGGCAGCCGGTAGGAGGGCGTACCGACGGCACCGGCCTTGAGCAGCAGGAAGGCGTCCGAGGAGTTGCCCAGGGTGAACAGGAACAGGACCAGCAGGTATCGTCTCAGCCTCCCGGGAGGGAGCGCGGCAAGCCTGATCGCCGCCTTTGGCAACGGCGTGCGCTCCGTCTCGGTCACCTTCCACACGATCAGGAGCACGGCGATGAGCCCGGGAATCCCGGCCAGCCAGAACAACTGCCGCAGATCCTTGACCACGTAGGCGAGCAGGAAGGTGGCCAGCAGCGGTCCCGCCAATGCACCGGCATGGTCCATGGAGCGGTGAAAGCCGTAGGCCTTGCCGCGCAGCGACGGATCCACCGAGTCGGCGATGAGCGCGTCACGCGGCGAGGTGCGGATCCCCTTCCCCACCCGGTCGCCGGTGCGGATCAGCAGCACCGCCAGGGGCGACGTGGCGCTCCCTATCAGGGGACGCATCAGGGACGATATGGAGTATCCCGCAAGGACCAGGCGCTTTCTGCGGCGCACCCGGTCCGACACTATGCCGGAGAAGAGCTTCAACAGGGAGGCGGTTGATTCGGCGACGCCTTCAATGGCGCCCAGAAAGGCAGGACCTGCTCCGAGTAGCCCGGTGAGAAACAGTGGCAGCAGCGGATAGATCATCTCGCTGGAGACATCGGTAAAGAAGCTGACCAGCCCGAGTATGAAGACGTTGCCGGTTATGCCTTTGAACACGTCGCACCTCCGGCGTTCAGTCTATCCTAATAACAGGCGGGAACAACGGTGACCCGGCGCAGATTGTTAATAATTAAAACAAATCAATTCTATTGACATTTGGAGTCGGATTTATTACCTATCTTTGAACGCAATCCAAGGAAAAGGGGGGCAAGGACATGGACAGGAAAATAGGTTTCATCGGCGGCGGCAACATGGCGGAGGCGATCATCAAGGGGCTTCTGGCCGGGGGTGTGCCGGCTGCGGAACTTGCCGTGTCCGAGCCGTCCGAAGCGCGCCGTAACCTGCTCGCCGAACGCTACGGGGTGCACATCCTCAACGACAACGTGCAACTGTGCCGGATGAGCGATGCCATCGTCCTGGCGGTCAAACCCCAGGTCGCCGGGCAGGTGCTGGGTGCCTTGGGCGCCGGTCTCACCGACAAACTCTTCATCTCCATCATGGCCGGGGTGAAAAGCGCCGCCATCGAGGGGATGCTCGGCTCCGAGGCCCGCGTGGTCCGGGTCATGCCCAACACCCCCGCCCTGGTGCTCCAGGGGGCATCGGCCATCTCCCGCGGCTACAATGCCACCGAGGACGACCTGGTGCTGACCCGCAGGATCTTCGACCTGGTCGGCACCACCTGTGTCGTGGACGAGAAACTGCTCGATGCCGTCACCGGTGTCTCCGGCAGCGGCCCGGCCTACGTGCTCACCTTCATCGAGGCCTTGAGCGACGCCGGCGTCAAGCACGGGCTCACCCGCGACGTCGCCACCGCCCTGGCCGCCCAGACCGTCTACGGCACCGCCAAGCTGCTTATGGAGAGCCACGAGCATCCGGCGGCCCTGAAAAGCAACGTCGCCTCGCCGGGGGGGACCACCATCGCCGCCATGCACTCGCTGGACCGCGACGGCTTCCGCGCCGCCACCATCAACGCCGTCGACGTCTGCGTGGCCCGTTCCAAGGAACTGGGTGAGAAATGAAAATAAGGGCAAGCCTGATCGTACGCGGCAGGGTCCAGGGGGTGGCATTCCGTCACCACACCGCCCGCACCGCGCAGGAACTGGGCGTGACCGGCTGGGTCCGTAACCTCTCCGACGGCTCCGTTGAGGCCTGTTTCGAGGGGGAGGAAACGGACGTGCTTGCGATGGTGCAATGGTGCCGCAGGGGGCCGGAGTTGGCCCGGGTGGACGAACTGATGGAAAAGCTTTGCGAATACACCGGTGAGTTCACCGGCTTCCAGGTAAGGGGATAGTGATGCATAAAACAAGCGGTGGTTCATGGAAGCGCCTGGCCCTTTGGCTGGCGGCCCCCCTCCTTGTGCTCGTTCTCGCCACGCTGGTCTCCGCCAAGGAGCTGGACCTGACCAAGGCGGTCAAGGTCGGCAACGGCAGGATCATGGTGATAGAGTTCACCGATCCCGACTGTCCCTTCTGCCGCAAAGCCGAGGCCTACTTCCAGAAGCGCAGCGACGTCACCCGCTACATCTTCTTCATTCCGCTCAAGAGCCATCCCGCAGCCAAGGGGAAGGTGCAGTACATCCTCTCCGCCAAGGACAAGGAGAAGGCCTACCTGGAGCTGGCAACGGGGAGCCTGGAGAAATTCAAGCAATCGGAGA
Organism: Geomonas anaerohicana; assembly: GCF_016458305.1. Taxonomy (GTDB): domain Bacteria; phylum Desulfobacterota; class Desulfuromonadia; order Geobacterales; family Geobacteraceae; genus Geomonas; species Geomonas anaerohicana. The sequence continues at coordinate 37,042 of NZ_JAEMHL010000019.1, forward strand.
TCACCCCCGAGGGGATCGCGCTGCAGAAGGAGCACGAACAGATCGCCAAGGAGCAGGGGCTTAACGCCACCCCCATCTTCATCATCTACGGCAGCGTCGTAAGAGGTTTCGACCTGAACAAACTGGTGCCGCTGCTGAAATAAAAACAGGGGCTAGGGACTGGGGACTAGGGGCGGGCAAACCCAATCGGTTGCCGCCCCGTCCGCTGTCCCAACAGCCCCTTTGCCTGATGCCTCACGGTTCTAGTCCCTAGTCCCTAGCCCCTAGTCCCTAGTCCCTAGCCCCTAGTCCCGCCTTAGCCTTTAATAGGCCACCCCTTCTCGAACCCGTCCGGAAAGAACCTCTCCTTGGTGCGGTTGAAGTAGCCGTACTGGATCTTCGGGAACGCCTTCTTCACCTCCTGCAACAGCTTGTACATGCCGATGCCGCGCTTTTGCACCCCCATCCTCTCGTTGTAGAAGGCGGGATCTATGGAGAGATTGCGCATCTGCAGCATGTCGACGCCGGTCTTTTCGATGAACTTCAACAGCGCCTCGACCTCGGACGGGCTGTCGGTCACCCCCGGCGAGACCAGGTAGTTGATCATGGTGAAAAGCCCCTTCTGCTTGGCAGCCTGGACCGATTCGACCACGTCGGCAAACCGGTATCCCTTGGGGCGGTAGTAGCTGTTGTAGAACCCTTCCTGCACCGAGTTCATGGAGAAGCGCATCGAGTCCATGCCGGCGTCGCACAGCATGCGTACCCGGTCCGGGATGGAACCGTTGGAGTTGAAGTTGACCGTGCCGCGCGAGCTCCCCGCCTTGAGCCTCCTGGTCGCCTCCGCGATGGTGTCCGCCTGCATGATCGGGTCCCCCTCGCATCCCTGCCCGTAGGAAACGATCGGCTCCGGCGCCTGCAGCAGGTGCGGCAGCATCAGCTCCACGATTTCCTCCGGCGTCGGCACGAACGGGATACGTTCATGGTTGGACGGGCAGCAGTCGGAAGGCTGCAGGCTGATGCACCCCAGGCAGCGCGAGTTGCAGACCGGCGAGGTCGGGATGGGGGCCTCCCACCTGCGGAAGAAGAGGTTCTTGGCGGCAAAGCAGTGGTAGTCGACGGCGCAGCGGGACAACTGCTCGATGAGCCGGTTCTTGGGGAACTGGGCCAGCATCTTGCGCACCAGCGGATCGAGCTTCCTGTCGTCGTAGTTCTTGGGGAGCCAGTTTTCGTTGTCGTCGACGCGGGTCGCGGCGACCACGAAGCACTCCCGCTCCTCGTCCCACCCCACCGCGGTGTAGGACCAAAGCGGCAGGTGCACCTTCTTCTTGCTGTAGTCGCAGGCAGGGAGCAGGGTACGCATGTATCCCGGCGCCATGAAGGCGGAAACCGCCTGGATCTTCATGCTGCGCCGCCCTTCCCTGACCTGGCTCAGGGTGACGAAGCTCCCCTGATCCTCGTCCCAGGCGATGGGGGGTGTGTCGGGTATGGTAAACAGGCGGCTGTCGTCCGGCAAAGGGATCAGCTCCACCGACTCCGGCAGCACCGCCTCGTCGGCGCTCATGCCTGCCATGGTGAGGTAGGGGTGGTCGTAGATGTTGCCCTGGCTGTCGGCGTAGAGCAGTTTCGGCAGTTTCTTTCTTTTCATGTTTATCCTTTGAAACCGTTGGCCACGGAGAAAATCTGAGAACATCGGAGAAAGCACACACCCCGAACATTCCGTATTCAAAAAGTCTTTGGTCCTAGCTTTTCCCCCTGCGTTCGCAGTTCTCAGACTTTCTCAGAAGTTCTCCGTGGCTAATGGTTTTGATTCCGTGTCTTTCTCAGAAATCCTCAGATTTTCTCCGTGGCCGATGGTTTTGGGTTTTGGCTCAGCAGCCGCTTACAGTAACAAAAAACGCTGGCGCGGGCAAGGGATGCCTCCCGTGCCGTTCCGGTGGCCAGGGCGCGCCTGCCACCATTTTTCTGGCAACCCCTCCGCTAATGGGCTACAATCCCCGCCCATGAAGATCCTGCTCACCACCCTGCACGCCAAGTACGTCCATGCCTCGCTGGCACTTCCCTACCTCGCCTCGGCCTGTGCCCCCCTGCCGGAGCTGGAATGCAACATCCTGGAGCTCACCATAAACGAACTCCCCGACCAGCTGCTGGCGAAGCTCTACGCTGAGCGGGCCGACGTGGTGATGTTCTCCTGCTACATCTGGAACACGGAACTGACGCTGAAGCTGGCGTCGGATCTGAAGCAGTTGTCCCCTGATACCTTCATCGTGCTGGGCGGCCCGGAGGTCTCCTTCGGCTCCTTCGACATGATGGTGCGTAACGGCGCCATCGACTGCATCGTGCGCGGCGAGGGGGAAGAGAGCTGCCGGGAACTGCTGGCCGCCTTGAGCCAGGGGCTTAGGCTGGAAGAAATAGCCGGCATCACCTGCCGCGAGGGCGAGGAGATCATCGCCAACCCTGAGCGCGGCGCGCTGGCGGACCTGGATACCATCCCCTCCCCCTTCGCCGCCGGACTGGTCGATCTCAAAAAGCCGCTGGTGTACTACGAGACCTCGCGCGGCTGTCCCTTCTCCTGTGCCTTCTGCATGTCCTCCATCGAGAGCGGCGTACGCTCCTTTTCCATGCAGCGGATCAAGGCGGACCTCCTGCTGCTCATGGAGGCAGGCGTGCAGACCGTGAAGCTCGCGGACCGCACCTTCAACTACGACGCCAAAAGGGCCAACGAGATCTGGCGCTTCATCCTCGAGCACAACCGGGGCAGCAAGTTTCATTTCGAGATAGCGGCGGAGCTTTTGACCGAGGAGAACCTGGCCCTGCTGGCGCAGGTGCCGGCGGGTGTGTTCCGCTTCGAGATAGGGGTTCAGTCCGGGGGAGAGGAGACGCTGGCCAAGGTGGAGCGCAAATCGAGCCTGGAGAAGCTCTACGCCAACGTGGCGCGGCTCAAATCGGCGACGGCGGTCACGGTGCACCTGGACCTGGTGGCGGGGCTCCCGGGTGAATCACTGCCGGGATTTCTGGCTTCGGTGCAGGGACTCTTCGCGCTCGACGCGGACCACATCCAGGTCGAACCGCTCAAGGTCCTCAAGGGGACGGCGATGCGGGGCATCGCCCGCAAGGAAGGGTACGCCTATGCGGAGGCCGCGCCCTACAAGATCCTGCGCACCCCGTGGCTCAGCTTTGAGGAGATCCGCCGCATCGAGGGGATCAGCCGCCTCCTCGACCTGGTGTACAACAGCGGCAGGTTCGCCACTACGCTGCAGGTGTTCGCCGCCGAGCGCCCCCTGTCGCAGTTCTTCGATGCTGCGGCGCAGTACTTCGACTCAGCCGGGCTCTTCGCCGGCAACCTCTCCCTCGCCTCCCTTTTCGACGCCCTCTGGCGTTTCGCCAGCGACGGCAGGGACGACCAAGCCGTGGAACGACTGCGCGATGCGCTCTGCTTCGACCTGTGCCTGACCGGCTACCCCAGCGGCAACCTGCCCGGCTTCTTTACCCGCGGGGCGGAACCGGCCGAACCGGCTCTCCCCCTGCGCCTGGAGTCCAAGCCCGGTGAGCGGGTCCGCTACTACCGCCGCACCTTCGCCAGGGACTACCGCTGCCCCCCCTGGCGTGAAGAGGCGACCACGGTCACCTTCGTCTACCGTTCCGCCCCCGGAGCCGGGCTCCAGGTGCAGGTCCTGTAGCCTCACTTACCCGCGCATAGCGCCTCCCACCATCCACGACGAAACATCCCCTTGCAGTCCCGGCACCGCAGGCGATACTTGACGCTTAGCTTTTTCTCATCGGAAAATGCCGCAGCGGAGAGACCATGGAATACTTCACGGTTTGCTGCCAGCGCAGGGGAAGCGTCTCGTTGGACGGGATCTACCAGGGGGAGAACAAGGACGGCGACACGCCCCGTGTGTTCCGGTGCTGTGCCGGGCTGCACGACATCTCCCTGCAGTGCCGCGTGGGCCAAACCTGCAAGGAGATGACGCAGCGGGTGACCATCTGCGGAACCAACGCCATCGTCCCCCTGGTGGTCCGTTTCTTCTGCGACCTGCAGGAGTAGCGGCTCTACTGTGCGCTTCTCAGGATCTCCAGCACGAACCTCCAGTACCTGGCCACGCTCTCGATGTAGACCCTTTCGTCGGGAGAGTGCACCTTCTCCATGTTGGGCCCGAAGGAGACCATGTCCATGCCGGGAATGCGCTCGCCGATGATGCCGCATTCAAGCCCCGCGTGAATCGCCTTCACCTCCGCATCCTTGCCGTGCAGATCCCGGTAGCACCTCTGGGCCAGCTTCAATAGCGGCGAGTCGACGTTGGGCTGCCATCCCGGGTATCCATCGCTCGTCTCGACCGCCGCACCACCCAGCGCCAGGATGCTCTGCACCGTCTCGACCACCTCGGTCAGGCGCGATGCGCTGGAACTGCGCTGGCTGGTGATCAGCACCAGCTCGTCATGCTCCGTGTTGATCACCGATACGTTGGTGGACGTCTCGACCAGTCCGGCAATCTCTGCGCTCATGCGCTGCACCCCGCTGGGGAGAGCAGCGATGGTGCTGAGCACCTGCCGCTGCAGGTGCTGATACAGTACCGTTGCCGGCGCTTGACACGGCTCCAGGACCAGTTGCACCCCGGGATCGACCGTCGGCAGCTCGGCCGCAAAGGTCGCGCCCAGTTCCGCCACCACCGTTTGCGCAATGGCCAGCTGCTCCGGCGCGATGCTGATCACCGCGCCGCATTCCCTGGGGATGGCGTTTCTCATGTTGCCGCCGTCGATGGCAGCCACTCGCGCCCCAAGATTGCCGAGCCGCATGAGCGCCCGATTCAGCAGCTTGATGGCATTGCCGAGCCCCTTGTCTATCTCCAGACCGGAGTGTCCCCCCTTGAGCCCCTTCACCGTGAGCCGCTGCGCAACCCAGCCGGCAGGCGCCGCTTCCCGCACGAGGCGCCACCTCCCCACGGTATCCTTGCCGCCGGCACAGCCGATGTAGAGGGCCCCTTCCTCCTCCGAGTCGAGATTCAAAAGCGACCGGCTCGACACCAGCGACGGGGAGAGGTTCTTGGCGCCCCGCAGCCCGGTCTCCTCCTCGACCGTGAACAGCAGTTCCAGCGGACCGTGCTCCACGCTGGAGTCCTCCATGATGGCCAGCGAGGTGGCCACGCCGATGCCGTTGTCGGCGCCGAGGGTGGTCCCGTTGGCGGTCAACACCTCCCCCTGGCGCACCAGCTCGATCGGGTCGTTGAGGAAGTCGTGTACCTTGTCCGCGTTCTTCTCGCAGACCATGTCCAGGTGGGACTGCAGGCAGATGCTCGCCACCCGCTCCTTGCCGGGCGTGGCGGGCAGCTTCACCACGATGTTGCCGCAGTCGTCCTTGGCCCGCTCCAGGCCCAGTTGCCCGGCACGCTCCATGATATACGCCCCGACGCGTTCCTCGTGCCCCGAGGGTCGGGGGATCGCCGAGATTGCGGCGAAGCAGTTCCAAAAAACCTGAGGCTCGAGTCCACGTATCGCGTCAGTCATGTCGGCTCCTCAACAAAAATCTGATTAGGCGGAATCTCCCGCAGGTGCCTCAGGGCTAGAGGTTCTTGACCTTGGCCTTCACCCGGGCGAACTCGGGCGTGGAGTCGGGGAGCCAGTTCTTCGCGGGCAGCGTGGAGATTTCCTGCTGGATGGCCTTGATCCTGTCCACCGTCTCCGGATGAGAGGAAAAGTACTTGGCGATGGTGCCCGGCTGCCGCTCCTCGGCAGCGTCGAGCTTCTTGAAGAAGCTCACCATCCCCTGCGGGTTGTATCCGGCCTTGTACATGGTCTCGATGCCCAGGTAATCGGCCTGGCTCTCCATATCGCGGCTGTAGTACATGCCGCCGGCCTTGCCGAAGAGGTCGGCCGCCATCTTGGAAAGCTCTCCCCCCTGCCCGCCGAGCAGCAGACTGGTGATCAGGCTGTAGCCGTACTGCTGGGTCATCTGCCGGGTGGAGTGCCGGGCCACCACGTGGTTCATCTCGTGCGCCATGACCGCCGCCAGTTCCGTCTCGCTGGCGGCCGCCTTGATCAGGCCCGTATTTACGTAGGTGTGCCCACCGGGAATGGCGAAGGCATTGACGCTGTCATCCTTCACCACCTGGAAGGTGAAGGGGAAGTCCTGCTTGCGCACGCCGGTCAGGAGCCTTCTCCCCACACCATCGATGTAGGCCTGCACTTCCGCGTCCCGCACCACCGGGTGCTGCTTCTCCACCTCGACCGCGAACTTGTCCCCCAGGTCCTTCTCCTCGGCAACGGAGACCAGGTTGAACCCGCCCACGGAGGACTTGTTGACGGCGCAGCCGCTGATGAGGGAAAGGGTGAGCAGAACCGGCAGGAAAAACCGCTTCAGGTATTTCACGAGGTGCACCTCCAAGAACAATTGATTGTATAAAAGTGGATTCAACGTTCGGCTGACTCGCGCCATTCAACGGCCCCGAAGGCCCGGTCGCTGACAAAGGTGTAGACGAGACTTATCGTTCCTTCGGCGCGATACTTGGTGGGAATATTAGCATAGTTCGTGTTCCGTATCGACTCGGAATATTGAATGCCAATGGCATGGCTGCCGTGGACTCTTACAGTCAATGCGCCGCGTCCTCTGAAGACGCTCTCCGATCCATCATGATCAGGACCTATACTGCTGACATAGTACCAGCGCCCGGTCAGATCCACCATGGCCCTCTCGCCAAAGAGAACGTTCATTGCCAACAGCACCTGCGGAGTCACCCCGTAGTGGTACCCCCGCTCCTCCACCACGTCGGATTCGAGGCCGGTGGCACCGAACCCTACCCCCCCGAGCAGGGAGCCCTGGGCTGCCACGCCGGGGCCGATCCAATACTGTCCCGTGGTTCCCAGGGAAAGGGCCGTGCTGGAAACCCTGAACAGGTAGGGTGAGATGTAGTCGTAGCTGCCATAGAGTCCCCAGATGCCGCGATAGTCCCGCCCCATCTCGTAGGTGGTCCCTTTGAGCAGCCCCCTGATGGTGAGGGTGTCCACCAGGTTGTGCTGCCTGGCCCTGGTGGAGATTTCAAAGTTGAAGTAGTCCAAGGGGCGTTTGTAGCCGTAGCCCGGCTTTCCCGGAAGACCGTAGGCCATGGAGAACTCGATGACGCCGATGCTCTCCTTGCTGGGCTCCTTGACCGGCGTGCTCAGGTTTTTCGAGTGGACGTCGAGGCTGAAACCGCCGCGGCACAGCCACAGCGTCGCCGGGCTGTGGTTCGGGAACACCGTGTCGAACCGCTTGCCGAACAGCAGGCGATTGACTGCGGTAGGCGGAGAAATCGCCGCTGCTGCCAGTCGGTGCCCTAAGGGAGGGTTGCTCCCCCCCTCTTCCAGGACCAGGTCAGCCATGCGGAACAGCGCCTCTCCCAGCAGGGCTCCCGCATTGCCTGTCGTGATGAGGTCGTTGGTCGAGGGACGGGAGTTCTCCCCCCCCATCTCCCACAGGAAGCTTCCGGCGTTGCTGTACGCCAGCGATTGCCAGAAGTTCAAACCCGCCGACCGGGCCAGGCCGTACATGGTCGCCCCCTCGTAGGGATGGCCGAACTGGTTCACCTTGAAGGTATCCTGGTCGAAGGTCCAGTCCTGGTGTGTCAACTGGTGCCAGAAGGTGGAAGGATTGGTTGCGTAAGTTCTCTTCCCTTCCTCGGTCTTTTTGTCGTGAAAATACACCCGGTCGAAGGCGTTGAGAAGGACGATGAAGGCGGGAATCTCCACTGCCGGAATCAGGTAGCTTTTACCTTCACCCGTTTCCCAGGAAAGGCTACGTTGCGGTGCGGCAGCCGTGTAAAGCAGGGGCACGGTGTCGGCCTGGGCGACATCATAGACGGTGCGGCTACGATGATTTTTCCAGCTGTAAAGCGAGGCCCGGTCCAGCGTGATCAGGCTTTTCAACTCTTCCAGGTCAGGCCCACTGGTCGCTGCGCTCGCACCGGCGCGTACCCCGGCATCGCTTTCAGTCACGGCAAAGAGCTGTACTGGCACTGCCATCACCGCAAAGACCACGAACACTGAGAGCAGCAGGGCAGGAACAGATGTCGGTAAGCTTCTCATACCGCCTCCCATGACTTCATGGCCAATGTGCCTGCCCCTGGTTGTCCGGGGCATGACCGGCAGTAGAGTATCCCCTCTCCCTCAGGGACAGGGCGGCCGGAGGCCGGGTGAGGGCGTCGGTAAAATTAACAGACTATAATCTATCCGCCCTCCTATCATTGTCAAGGTAGCGCGGCAGAAGGGACAGGCTCCTTCAGGTGCCTGTCCCTTTAGCGGAACGCTCCTTTCAGCCCAGCCAACCTCAGAGAGCACTAAGGGGACAGGAACCTGGCGGAGCCAGTCCCCTCCATCCCGCTTGCGCATAAAAAAAGCCCCATCCGGAGCAACCGGTGGGGCCTGGATTTGTAGCGGTGGGTGAGTCTACAGCTTGCGGAAGGACTCCATCTCCCTATGCACTGCGCCGATGAGTTCGTTGATGGTCTCGATCTCGCCCAGCATCTTCTTGGCCTCCTGGGCCGTCCCCTGGATCAGGCGATCAACCTCGGCCACGTCGTTGCGCAGCACGTCGCCGATGGCGATCTGCTCCATGCAGGTCTCCTTCAACGCCTTCACCTTGTCGTTGTCTTCCTGGACGCTTTGCATGTACAGGCGGTTACCCCGCACCTGCTCCTCGGTGGAGTTCGTAATCTTTACCGACAGGGCTCGCATGCGCTCCAGGCTGCGCACGATGAGTTGGGCACCGGTTTCCTCTTCCTGGATGGCCCGGCTGAACTGTTTGACACGGGTCAGGTTCTTTTCAGCTTCCTCGGTGATCAGTTTGCTGCCGGAGGCCTGCTCGTCAGTGGCGGCGGCAATCTGCTGCACCATGCGGGACGCCTCTGCGGCGCTCTCCTCTATCCGGTGCAACGCCTCGTCCGCCTTTTCGGACACCGTCACCCCTTCGGCAACCATGTCCTTGCCCAGCCGGGCAGCGGTCTCGGCAGCAGCCGTCTCCTTCTGGATGTTGGCGACCAGTTCCTCGATCTCTTCGGTGGACGCGGAAGTCCTCTTGGCGAGGGCGCGCACCTCTTCGGCAACCACCGCAAAGGCCTTGCCCCGCTCACCTGCCTGGGCGGCGATGATGGAGGCGTTGAGGGAAAGGAGGTTGGTCTGGGCGACGACCTCCTTGATGACCTCGAGAAATTCTCCGACACGCAGCGAATGCTGGGACAGGCGGTTGATGGCATCAACGGAGCGGTCGCTGTGCTCCTCTATCGCGGTCATTGCTGCTATGGTCGCCGCCATGGCCTCCATACCTTCCGCAGCCTCCACCCGGACCCGGTCCGAGCAGTCGGAGCTGCGCCGCGCATTGTCACGGATCTCGCCGATGGAGTTGCCGATGGTGAGAATGGAGTTGTAGGTTTGTTCGGTGGAGGTAGTCAGTGCCTCGATATTGGAAGCAGTCCCCTTGATGCTGACTGCCATTTCCTCGATGGAAGCAGAGGTCTCCATGACCGAGGCGGAATACTCCTGGATGCTGAGGGCGATGGCGTCGGTGGCGGCGCTCATTTCCGTGGAGATGGAGGCACGCTCGTCGGTGCGCACGGCGATGTCCTGGATCTCCTTCAGCAGGTCCCGGAAGAAGGCGTTCATGTCATCCACGGCCCCCATCGTTTCCTGCTCCCTGGCAGCCTGTTTTTCGTGATTGTGCACCGTCTTGGTGAAGTCGGCGGTGAGGCGGCTGTGCCGGTTGGAAATATCGGCGGCAAGCCTGGATACGTTTTCCACCATCGCCAAAACGCGGTGCATCAGGGCCTCGTTGCACTCCATCAGTTGCTGCAGTTCATCGCCTTTGCCTGACACAGACACGGTGGCAGTGTCACCCGTGATCCGCCCCAGGATCTTGAGCTGCTGTTCGACGTAAAGCCTGAGCGCCTCCTTGATGATTTGGTAGCAGAAGGTGCCGACAATAAATCCAGCCGCCAGGCAGCCGAGCACATAGAGGGGGGCAAACGCCTTGGCGCCGAAAAAAAGCCAGGAATAGAAGGGAAAGACAATCCCCATGAGCAGACCGAAGCAGACCATGAAGATATAGGTACTGCGCAGTGAAGAGAGGTATTTCTTGAAAAACATAGCCGCCCCAATCGCATTCAAATATGCCAATTAGTACATTGAAAAGGGCGTGGTGTCAATGCAATAGCACGCGAAAAAGCCCCGCCTGGTTATCAGACGGGGCTTTCTCTATTAAATTCCCTGCGGCGACCTACTCTCCCACATCGTTTCCAATGCAGTACCATCGGC
>NZ_JAEMHL010000001.1 GCF_016458305.1 Geomonas anaerohicana
GGGGGAAGCCGGATCGAGCCGCTACGCTCCCCCTCCCTGTCCCTCCCCCTCCGGGGGCGGGAACGCTTCGGCAACTTTCTCAGAAGGGACGGTGTTCCGCTAATCCCTCTCCCTCCGGGAGAGGGTGCCCGAAGGGTGGGTGAGGAAGGTGCCAACGCAGCGGGATCATTGCCTAATGCAGCGCCCTGCGCTTGGCAACGCAGGGCGCTTCTTTCGTTACGGATATTTCCTACTTCTCTTTCTTGATGAAACTCGCCGCGTTGCTGCCGGCGATCCTGCCGAAGACCACGGTGTCGGTGATGGCGTTGCCACCCAGGCGGTTCCAGCCGTGCACGCCGCCGGTCACCTCGCCCGCCGCGTAGAAGCCGGTGATCGGGTTGCCGTCCTTGGCGATGACCTGCGCCTCGGTGTTGATCTTCACGCCGCCCATGGTGTGGTGGCGCCCCGGTTTGACCCAGATGGCGTAGTACTTCGGCCCGTCCACCGGACGCGGGATATCCTGACGCTGGAATTCCGGATCCTTTTTGGCCTCGAAGGCCTTGTTGTAGGCAGCAACCGTGGCGGTAAGCGCATCGGCCGGCACGCCCATCTTGGCCGCGAGGGCGGCGACGCTGTCCGCCTGCTGCACCAGGCCGAGCGCGATATAGCCGTCGATCTGGACGTTGCTTTTGCGGGTGCTCTCACCCAGCACCAGGAAGGCCGACTTCTCAGGCTGCGCCAGGATGGCGGCGGAGGCCTTGTCGCGGGTGGTCAGCTCGTTGACGAAGCGCTTGCCGGCATGATTGACCAGGATGGCGCCGCTGCCGCGCACCGTTTCCGACACGAGCACCTTGGTGTCGCCCCCCATGGTCGGGTGGATCTGGATCTGTTCCATGTCGATGAGCTTGGCGCCTGCTTTTTCCGCGAGGAACATCCCTTCGCCGGTCGCGCCGGGCTGGTTGGAAGAGGCGGTTTCCCTGAACTGCGGCTTATAGGAGCCGACCAGTTCGTTGTTGGCGGCGAAGCCGCCCGCGGTGTCAATCACGGCCTTGGCGTTGATGGTATACACGCCGCTGTGCTTGCCCTTCACCTGGACGCCGGTGACGCGCCCCTTGCCGTCGGAGAGGATCTGCACCACCTCCGAGTTCACCCGGACGTCGATGTTGCGCTTGGCCGCATTCTCCCGGTACACCTTGATCAGGTGCGGTCCAACCGCGGCCCCGCCCACCGGACGGTGGGTACGGTCCACGGCGACGCCCCCCGAACGCACCAGGTCGGTCATGTCGGCACCAAGGGAGACCAGGAAGTCCACCGCATCGGCTGATTTGTAGGCGAGGACCTTGACCAGCTCGGGATCGTTCTTGTCACGCCCCCCCTTCATGGTTTCCTTCACCATCTCGGCCGGGTCGTCGTGCATCCCGAGCCGCTCCTGGTAACGGGTCCTGGCGGCGTTGATGCCACCGGCCGCCAGCATGCTGTTGCCGCCGGTGATGGGCATCTTCTCCAGGAGGATCACCTTCGCCCCGGCGTCGTGGGCGGTGATGGAGGCTACGTAGCCCGAGCCGCCGGCGCCGATGACGACCACGTCGGTGGACTCGACCCGGTTCGATTTCAGATCCTTCTTCCCGGGCGCCGATTCCTGCACCCACTTCTTGTCGGTCGATTCCTTCTCGGTCCCCATGGCGGGGATCTTCATCGCGAAGCTGTGACAGTAGTTGCAGTACGCCTTCGAGGCGACGTGCCCTTTGTGGCAGGCGGTACAGTTGGTGTCGCCCAGGTGCGAGTTGTGCGGGTTGATATGCTCCTTGGTCTTCGCCGCGAGGTCGGCGAAGCCGCCGTGACATCCCTTGCAGTTCTTGTTCAGCGCAGTCTCGCTGTCATCGACGGTAAGCGATTTGCCGTGGCAGTCGGCACAGGTAACCTGGTTTTTCTTGTGCACCCCGGAGAGGAAGGAGCTCTTGGATGAGTCCTCCCCCCAGGCCGCGGATGCCGCGATGAGCAGGGCTGCCGAGAGCAGCAGTGCCGGTACGATTGTTTTCCGTGTCATTTTTCTCTCCTGTGATTACGTCGTAGCTGTCCTGACCGAGCCCTTAGAAGAGCAGCTGCACCTGGGCGCGCGCCACGAGGTCGTCAACCTGCCCCTTGTAGATGTGGCGGTTGCCGACGTCGCCTTGGATCTTCAGGTTGTTGCCGTAGAGGAAGTAGTTGACCGCGCCCTGGATTTCCGAGATGGAGTCGCTGGATACCTGGCGGTTGGGATCCATCCAGGCGTAGCGGAGGGCCAGTTCCAGGCGCTGCGGTATCACGAAGTAGCCGGCTTGGACGTAGCCGCCCCTGGCGATCAGCTCCTTGCCGGAGGTTTCACCCACAGCCTTGCCCCAGAAGTACTCGCCCTGCATCGACGCGCCCAGCCACTTGCAGGCGAAGTCCGCTTCCCAGGAGTCGACGCTGATATCCTCGGCAGCCTTGGTGCCGAAGTATTTCCCCTTCACCGCCGTGCCCAGCCAGCCGTTGGCGTCGGTTACGAAGTTGGAGTTGTTGTTGTCGATGGCGGAAGTCGCCGTGGCGCCGGTCCCAGCGACCGTCTTTTTCACGGTGTTCAGGTAGTAACTGCTCCCGAGGGAGACCAGGGGCTTCTGGGAGTATTCCAGGTCCCCCTCGCCGTATTTCATGTCGCCGAGCGGGTTGTAGGTCAGCCTGAAGTTGTAAGCGTTGTCGCTGGTTTTGTTCTTGGTGTTCTGCCCGGCGCCGCCGAAGACGCCGGCATCGTATTTGACGATCCCGGTCCAGAGGTCGCCGTGCAGGTTGATGCCGGTATCGTACCCCTGCATGAAGGCATTCCTGACGAAGGAGCCGTCCACGAACTGCTGAGCGGTGTTGGAGGTGATCCACTGCCTGGAGTACTGGATCTTCTCCTGCCCGAGCATGACCTGCAGTTCGTCGGCGACGCGGTACTTCATGTTCACCTCTTCCATCGCCTTGGAGTTCTCCTTGACCACGTTGGACCAGTTGTAGGTCGCCTTGTAGGTGAGGTCCTTGGTGAAGGCGTAGCCGCTCAGCAGGGTCTTGACGCGACGCAGGTTGAACTGGCTCACGTCCTGCTTGTTAGCCACATCGTAGTTGTCCAGCTCGTACTGGGCCTGGATCTGCCCGCCCAGCTGCAGCTGGAACTTCTGGTCCGGCGAGGTGAGGACGAACCCCTTACCCAGCTTGTAATCGTAAGGTTTGGCCTTGGCGGCTTCCTTGTACTCCGCCTCGGTGATGACACCTTTCTCCTTCAGGATATCCTCCAGGCTCTTCGCCTGGGCATCGTGCCCTACAGCCAGTGCCGCCAGAAAACCTGCCATCGCCATTGCCGCTTTCTGATTCATGATCCTCTCCTTCGGTTGTTGGGGCGAGGGCCCCGTGATTGCTTTTGAACTCATTAGAGCAGGATCGATACCAACGGCGAAATTAAGGATAAGTAGCCGGTATTGCGGATGTATTTAAAATGGGGAGGGGGGCAACGGCTATAGACTCAGGCTATGGGACTTCCGGGAGCAGGAGGAGGATGCGCGTGATTACGCGGAGTTACAACGCTATTGCCGAAGTCTATAGCTATAGACTCCGGCAATAGGGGTTCAGCCGCGGGCCAGTTTCAGGCGTTTCCAGAGGGAGGGTTGGGATATCCCGAGCAGCCGTGCCGCCAGGGTCTGGTTGCCGCCGGCGCGGTTCATCGCCTCATCGAGGAGATAATTGGCGGCGTTAGCGAAGGTGGGCAGGGGCTCGAAGCCTGCAAAGGGGTTCTGGTCCGGCGCCCGCTCCGTAACTCCTCCGCCGGCGCTGATCGCCTTGGCGAAGGAATCCATGGACAGCATGCGCTCCTTGTGGGTGCTCACCGCGTCGAAGACCATGGCCTTCAACTCGCGGACGTTGCCCGGGAAGCTGTAGGTGGACAGGAGCTGCACCAGCCCGGGGGGCGGCGTCGGCTTCTTTTTCCCCAGCGTGGCGGCAGCCTCCTCCAGGAACAGGTCAAGCAGGTACGGCAGGTCCCCCTTGCGGCTCCGCAGCGGCGGCACCTCCACGTGGTGGGTGCGCAGCCGGTAGAACAGGTCGCGCCTGAAACTCCCCTCGGCCACTTTTGCCTCCAGGTTCTGGTGGGTCGCCACCACGACGCGCGCCTTCAGCCTCTTGGGCTGGTCGCTACCCAGCGGGAAATACTCCCCTTCCTGGAGCAGACGCAATAGTTTCACCTGGGAGGCGATGCTCAAGTCCCCGATCTCGTCCAGAAACAGCGTGCCGTTGGCCGCCGCCTCGATCATGCCGCGGCGCACCCCTTCGGCCCCGGTGAAGGCGCCGCGCAGGTGGCCGAAAAGGGTGTCGGAGAAGACGGTGTCATCGAGCCCGGCGACGTTCACCGCCACCAGTTCGCCCCGGCAGCGGCTCAACCGGTGCGTGGCCTGGGCCAGGAGTTCCTTGCCGGACCCGCTCTCGCCGGTGATCAACAGCGGCAGCGGGCTGACGGCCACCGCCTCGATGTAGGCGAAGAGCGCCTGCATGGCCCGGTCCGCCGTGCAGATGGCGGAGAACGCCTCCGGGTGTTGCAATTCGCAGGAAACGAAGCGACGGGACATCTCCTTGTTGTCGCGTTGCAGTTCCAGGTGCTTGATGGCACGCAGGACGCCGCAGACGATGCGCTCCTCGTCATCGGTTTTGACGTAGTAGTCGTAGGCACCGAGCTTCATGCAGTTGACCACCTTGCCCACCTGGTTCAGGCCGCTCACGACGATCACCGCCACGCCGGGAAAACGTTCCGCGATCTGGACCAGGAGTTCCTCTCCCGAGACGTGCGGCATGGTCAGATCGAGCAGCACCAGGCCGATCTCGCCCGCGGCGAGGATATCCAGGACCTTGCGGCTGTCGCTGCAGAGTTCCACGTTGGTGATGCCGGAACTGCTCTCCAGCGCCAGCGACAGCGAGCGCAGCCACGCCGGTTCGTCGTCGACAAGCAGCACCTTGAAGCTTGGGTACAGCTCACTGTCCATGTTCGCTCCCCTCCACGGCAGCCGGCAGGGCGAGGGTGACCGTCGTCCCCTTGCCGAGACTGGAATCAAATCTGATTTCGCCGCCGTGGTCCTTGATGATGTTGGCCGAGATGGAGAGTCCCAGTCCGGTCCCGCCGCTCTCGCGCTTGGTGGTGAAGAATGGGTCGGTGAGGTGCTTCAGGTGCTCAGGCGAGATCCCGCTTCCCTCGTCGTGCACGGTCAAAATGACCCGGCTGCTGCCGGCATCGTAGCTCGTCTGCAGGCTTATGGCGCGGCTGGGATCCGGCAGCGCCTGTCCCGCGTTCATGACCAGGTTCACCACCACCTGCTCCAGCCGTTGCTCGTTGCCCAAAACCCGGGGCAGCCCCTCGCCGTAAGAGGCGCTGAAATTGTTGGTCAATTTCCGCGTCGCCACGTCCACCAGGCGCACCGCCGTCTGCACCACGCCGTTGAAGTCGAGCAGGTCCTTGCGTGCCTCATCGTCCTTGCGGGCGAAGTTCTTGAGGTCCTCGACCGTCTTCTTGATGCGCTGGGCGCCGTCCTGAATCTCATCCAGGATCAGCGGCACCTCCTGCCGCACCCTCTGGTATCGGATCCCGCCCAGCGCGAACTCCCCCTCTTCCTCCTGATACCGGTCCAGGATCCGCTCGGCGTCGCGAAATATCTTCTTCAGGGTCGGCATGTTCATGAGGATGATACCGGTAGGGTTGTTGATCTCGTGGGCCACCCCGGATACCAGGATGCCCAAGGCTGCCATCTTGTCCGCCTGCACCAGTTGCTGCTGGTTTCTCTGCAACTCGGCCAGGGCGTTGGAGAGCGACTCCGTGCGCTGTGCCACCTGACGGCGCAGCGAGTACGACCAGAACACCGTCGCCGCCAGGATCAGGGAGAGCGGGATCACCACCAGTGCCGCGTACTTCGCCACCGTTACCCACGACGTGCGCTGCGGTTCCAGCACGCCGATCCACTTGTCGTAGATCTGGTTGAATTCCCCGGTCTTCTTGAGTATGGAGAGCCCTTCGTTCATCTGGGCCACCAGCTCCGCGTTCCCCTTTTTCACCGCATAGCAGTAGTAACGCTGCGGCGCCACGTTGGTCGCCACCGGCACCAGGTTGGTGAGCTTCTCCTCCCGGATGATGTACATGGCCGGCAGCAGGGCCACCACGGCGTAGTCGCACTGCCCGGCCGCCAACTGCTGCAAAGTCTCCCGGGGGCTGTCGGTCAGCACCAGGTCCGGGTCGTAGTGCCGTTCCTGCAGGTAGCTGTGCATGCCGCCGCCACGGTGCACCAGCACCTTTTTCCCCTTGAGCTCTTCCAGGCTTTTCACCGCCGGGGTTCCCTTACGTGCGAAGATGGCCTGCACGATGATGGAATGCGGCGTCGAGAAATCGTATTCCTTTGCCCTCGTTTCCGAGTAGGAGAGCCCCTCGAGGATGTCGATGTCGCCGTTATCCAGTCCTTTGAGGATCTTGCCGAAGTCGTCCAGCCGGATCTCAACCTGCAGCCCCATGACGCGGGCGATGGCCCTGGTGAGGTCGACGATGTAGCCGGCGGGCTGCCCGTTCTTGTCGAGGAACTGGTAAGGGGGATAGTTGCTGTTGCCGCCCACGACGATGACTCTCAGGTCGCGGCCCGGTGGTGGCTCGGCATGCCCCCCGGAGACGGTCAGGGCCAGAACGAAAAGCAGCAATAGGATTCTAGTCAACATGGCGAGAGGCTCCTGGCGCAACGGGTTCAGATATTGCCAAAGGAAGGAGCACAAGAGAATGAGGGGAGTTCGCGGAACTTATAACACCGGCGGTAACTTCACGTCAAAGCAAAATATCTTTCCTGACCAGCGATGATCTTCCGCCAAGATGCCCATCCCCCTCTCCCACCGGGAGAGGGCAGGGGTGAGGGCGCGGACGGTCCCACGCAATCCCACACAAGTTATGCGACAAAATGCCATCTTCTCCTTGAAACATATTGACATATGTCTTTTTGAATGTTAGTTGTGCCTGTGCGCCTGGTCACAATGGAGGGTTCCATGGAGTTGCTGGACAAGCTTGCTGCCGCGGCAACAAGCCAACATGAAGCCGGTCTTCCTGCCTCGCTGGTCGAGGACATTCTGGCCCTGTGCGCGGTCCCCGTTCTCGCGGAAGGGAAGGCCGATCTGCTCGAGCTGCTCCTGCAACAGGTCGAGGACTTTGACAGTTACGCCGGCGCGGGCTGTTTCGGCGACTCCGTGAGCGCCGCCACGATAGAAGGTACTGTGAACCGTCTGCGCGGCCGCGGGTGACCATGCGGCCGGTAGCAGTTTGACGCCGGTCCCCCGGCTTTAGGTTCCCCCTTTACCAAGGTCCTCCGGAATCCCGGCCAACTGATTTTGGTCCCCCCTCCCGTCAAGGGAGGGGGGAGATCAGCCTTTGCGAAGGCCAGGGGGATTTGTAGTAGCGCGGCTGTTGCGGACAGTCCGGTCCGGCTACCGTGGATAACGATTTATTTCGAGGTGCGACATGGCGTGTGAACTCGTCGAGTGCTGCCAATTTTTCAAAGACAACATGAAGGAATTGCCCAAAGCTGCCGAGTACATTCAAAGCAAACTGTGCTTTGGCGACTATGAAAGCTGCAACAGGTATCAGATCTTCAAAAAGGGGGGTGGCGAATATGTCCCCTTCGCCCTCAACCCCAGTGACCATGAGGCCATCAGCAAGGTCAAGCGCTGCATGTTGAGCAAAGAGGAATCCGAACCGAAAGAGCCGTAGTCGAACCGGCCAAGTACCCCATAAGCCCCCGCCCCCGCGGGGGCTTTTTTGTTCATCTAGAATTCCAGGCGGCCGCTGCCTTGGTCCCCCCTCCCCCTGCGGGAGGGGGTTAGGAGGTGGGGGAAGGTGCCACAAGTTGTGACCGCCCGCTGCTCGTCACCACCTATCGTAATTACCGATCACGCTGCACAGTTTTATCGAAACAATCGGTTTGACTTATCCCCCCCTTACATATAAAAATCCTCATAATTTTATCTTCGGTGGAGGGACCTGTTATGAACGACGCTTTTCAGGTGCATTCGGACCCGGAACTTTGGGAAGAACTCGGCATGGACGTCGCCCGTTTCTCGGGCATGCCTCCCATGCTGACCAACGCCTATAAGAACATCTTCCTGTCGCAGCACAACCGACCTGAAAAGATGTCGTATTTCGACGACATGGTCGCCAACATCCACACCGGGCGCATCAGGGAGATCTACGACGCCAAAAAGGGAGGCAAGCCGGTGATCGGCACTTTCTGCGTCTACGTCCCCGAGGAGCTGGTGGTCGCCGCTGGCGGCATCTGCATCGGGCTTTGCGGCGGCGCCCAGGGCTCCATCGCCGACGCCGAGAAAATTCTGCCGCGCAACATCTGCCCCATGGTCAAGTCCGCCTTCGGATTCAAGGTCGGGAAAATCTGCCCCTACTTCCAGGTGGTCGACCTGGTCTACGGCGAAACCACCTGTGACGCCAAGAAAAAGACCTGGGAGCTCCTGGACCGCTACGTCCCGACCCACGTCATGGAGATCCCGCAGATGAAGCGAGAGCGTGACAAGTGGCTCTGGCTGGACGAGGTGAAGGATTTCAAGGCCGCCGTTGAACGCATCACCGACACCGTGGCCGATTTCGACGCGGTGGCCGACGGGATCAAGACCATCAACGCCAAGCGTTTCGCCCTGCAGCGCCTGAACGCCCTGCGTCACCACAACCCGTCCCCCATCAGCGGTAGGGACATGCTGCTCATCGAACAGATCGCGTTCTACGACGAGCCTGTGCGCTTCGCACAGAAGGTGCACGAACTATGCGACGAGTTGGAACAGCGCATCGGCAACGGAGTCTCGGTGGCGCCGACCTCGACCCCGCGTGTCATGGTGTCGGGGACCCCGATGGCGCTCCCCAACTGGAAACTGCACTTCATCATCGAGTCCGCCGGCGCCATCGTGGTCAACGAGGAGAGCTGCATCGGCACGCGCTACTACAAGGACCTGATCGACGAGAGCTCCGCCGACCTCGAGCAGCAGTTGGAGCGCCTCACCGAGCGTTACATGAAGATCGATTGTTCCTGCTTCACCCCCAACGACGACCGCATCGCGCAGGTGCTCAAGGAGTACGAGGCCTCCGGCGCCGAGGGGATCATCGATTACTGCCTCCAGTTCTGCCATACCTACAACATCGAGGCGGTGAAGCTGAGGGAAGCCTGCGAGGCGCGCGGCATCCCCTTCATGTCCATTGAAACCGACTATGCACCGGACGACGTCGGGCAGTTGCAGACCCGTGTCGAGGCGTTCCTGGAGCAGATCAGGGGGTAGCTCATGCAGGTTGGTATCGATCTTGGCTCGCGCACCATCAAGACGGTGGCTCTCAAAGGGGGGGCGGTGCTGCAGCGCCGCGTCGTGGAGAGCGGCTTTGAGCCGCACCGCCAGGCCCTGCAACTGCTGGGCGACCATCCGCGGGCTCGGGTGGTGGCCACCGGCTATGGCCGCCACTTGATGCAGCAGCACGCCGACCTCGACATCATCACCGAGATCAAGGCGCACGCCCTGGGGGCACGGCACCTGTTCCCCCACTGTCGGACCGTCCTCGACGTCGGCGGCCAGGACAGCAAGGTGATCCAGTTGAGCGAGAACGGCCGCATCGTCAGCTTCCAGATGAACGACAAGTGCGCCGCCGGCACCGGGCGCTTCCTCGAGATGATGGCGCTGTCCCTTGGTTATGACCTCAAGCAGTTCGGGTTGGCCGCAGCCGAGGCCCAGGCCAGCACGGCCATCAACAGCATGTGCGCAGTCTTCGCCGAATCAGAGGTAGTCTCGTTGAAGAACAGGGGCGTTCCCCCCGGCGAAATCGCCCGCTCCGTGCACCTTGCCGTCGCTTCGCGGTTGGCGGCCATGGTGCAAAAGACCTGCGAAAGCCATCACTTGGTATTCACCGGCGGCGTGGCCAACAACAAGACCCTGGTGGCAATGCTGGAGAAGGCGCTGGGCGTGCCGATACTGGTCCCGGAGGACCCTTCCATCGTAGGGGCGCTCGGTGCCGCCTTGCACGCAGGGTGCTCCTGAGCATTTACGGGACGAGAAGTAGCAACATCTGGGACTGGCTCCGCAGGTGCCTGTCCCGCTTAGCAACCAACAAAACAGGAGAAGAGAAAGATGAGAAGAATCGTGGCACTTACCTTGGCAGTTGCAGTGACCCTGATCGCAACGGCGGCCTTCGCCGGGAACCTTTTCGGTGGCAACTACCGCTACGTGGCACCTGCCGATTTCAAGAAGTGGCTGGAGACCGGCAAAAAGGTGCAGATCGTCGACATCCAGGTCCCCGCTGAATTCCAGCAGCATCACTTCAAGGGAGCGGTGCAGACCAACGCCTTCCCGGTCAAGTCCGCCGAGGACAAGCAGAAGTTGGACCGGATACTGCCGCAGCTGACCGCTTCCCGTGAGGAGATCGTCATCGTCTGCCCGCGCGGCGGCGGCGGTGCCAAGAACACCTACGACTACCTGAAGGGCAAGGGGATCGCCGAGGCCCGCCTCTTGATCCTCGAGGACGGTATGCAAGGCTGGCCGTACCGCGAACTGGTGGCGCAAGGGAAATAAAAAGTAAGGTGAGGGGACTGGCTCCGCCAGGTGCCTGTCCCCTTCTATCTGCACTCCCTTCTGCTACCGCGCCCTTTGCAAAGGTTCTCCGGAGAGTTTCCGGAACCTTGACCATGTCACCCACGACGTGCTGCACGTGAACCTGCGTCCCCCCCTTTGACGAAGGGGGGACAGGGGGGATTTACCTTACACAGAAAAGCCGCTTCTTTTTCGAAAGAAGCGGCTTATTTATTGTTCAGCATCCTGCGGCTGCGCCCAGAACTCCCCAATATCCTTCAATATCGCCCCCGACACCAGTTCATCCGCCCGCGTCTCGAACCAGTCCGCCGGCATGGCACTGCTGTACCCCTCCTCGAGAAAGCGGTCATCCATGAGCACGATCACGCCCCGGTCCGTCTCCGAGCGGATCACCCGCCCCGCCGACTGGATCGCCTTGGACATGGCGGGAATGGTGTAGGCGTACTCGAACCCCTTGCCGTAATGGCGCTGGTAGTAGGCCCGCATCTCCTCGCGCTCCAGGTCGTAGTTGGGAAGCGGCGGCCCGACCACGAAGGCGCCGATCACCATGTCTCCCGCGTAATCCACCCCTTCGGAAAGGGATCCCCCCTGCACCGCGAGTACCACCGTGGGCACCTGCCCCGACCGGAGCTGTTCCAGGAACTCGGCCGTCCGCGCCCCCTTCATGTTGCGCTCCTGCCGGAGCACCTCGAACCCTTCCGGAGCCCGGAACAGCTCGCCGACCCGCTCCAGGAACGTGAAACTGGGAAAGAAGGCCAGGTAGTTGCCGCGCCTGAGCGCCACGATGCGGGCCAGGGCGTCCGCGATGCGCCCGTAGTTGCGCTCGCGCTGTGAAAAGCGGGTGGAAACCTGCGGGATGATCAAAAGCTTGCGCCGCTCCGGGGGGAACGGGCTTTGGAACTCAGACCAGCGCACCTGGTCCGGGTCGAGGCCGGAGAGCTTGGCGTAGTACTCCATCGGCTTCAGCGTGGCCGAGAAACCGACCACCTGCTGGTACTCGGCGTAGCGCTCCCGGATCAGTTCCGAGGCGTCGCAACAGGTGACCTTGACGCTGCCACCGCCACCGTGCGGCTGGTACGAGGTGAAGAATTCCTGGCGCTCCGAGCGCACCGCGAATTCCAGCGTCTCGGTGAACTCCGACCAGTAGTAGCACAGGCGCAGGACGGGGTCCTCCTGCCGGATCTCCACGTCCGCCTCCAGGTAGCGCGACAATAGGGCACGCAACCGGCCGTCCAGGTCCAGAAACGGTGCCAGCGGCGGCTCGATGCGCGCCGCTTTGCCACCCTCACCCCGGCGGCAGGAGAGGACCGCCGCCACGCACTCATCCAACAGGGCCGCCGCCTCGCGCCGAAACGAGAGCGGCACACCGGCCAGATCCTCGCGCATCCCCTCCAGCACGGTACTGGAGAGCCTTGGAGAGTAGTACTCCATGGCCCGGGAAGGGAGGTTGTGCGCCTCGTCGATGACCAGGTTGGGCTTGCCCACCTGGTCCACCGGCAACCCTGCGGCACGCCCCAGCGCGGAGCGAGGCGCGAAGACGTAGTTGTAATCGCAGATGACCACGTCGGCCAGCTTGGCGCAGTCTATCTGCAGCTCGAAGGGGCAGACCTGGTACTCCTCGCCGAACTGCCGAAAAGTGCGGCTTTTCAGGCTCCTTTTCTTCTCCAGCAATTCCACCAGCCCGTGGCGCGCCACCTTGGCGTAATAGTCGCGGGCATACTCGCAGTATTCCGGGGTGCAGATCGGCTCCTCCTTGAAGCAGATCTTGCCTTTGGCGGTGATGGTCAGGGAGCGCAGCTTCGAACCCGCCTCGCGGAACCTGTGCACCGCGTCCTCGGCGACCTCGTGCTGGCTGTTCTTTGGCGTCACGTAGCAGACGGCCTGCCCCCGCCCGAGCGCCTCCCTGAGCACCGGGTGCAGGACACCCACCGTCTTGCCGAGCCCCGTCGGCGCCTGGATCAGCATGCGCCGCCCCAACGCCATCCCCAGCTCGACCTCCTGCATCAGTTCCACCTGACCGGTACGCGGCTGGTCAAAGGGAAAGGGGAAGGTTGCCGCCACCTTGCGCCTGCGCTGTGCCCTCTTGGCTGCCAGGACCGCCTCCCGGACCAGTTCATCGAGTCGGGCCTCCAGCCACTGCTGGTACTGCTCCAGGTCGAGCCGGATCTCCAGGTCCGCCGACTGCCCGTTACGTGACGAGACCAGGTGGAAGGTGAGCCTGGGAACCACGCCGTGCTCCAGCCAGTGGAAGTAGCCGTAGGTGCAAAGCTGCAGGCAGTAGGGCTCCTCGAGCGACCCAGCGCTAAGGCGCCGCTTCAGGTCCCAGAGGTTGAAGCAGCTCTTTATCTCCTCGATGCAGGTGACATCGCAGCCGGACACGCCGTCCATGCGGCCGTTGATCTGGAAGCGGAAGCCGCCGCGCTCGATAAGCCGCCCCACCGGCACCTCGGCCCGGTAGGTCGGGTCGTCCTGCGCCCGTTTCCGCTGCACCCGCTGGTGGATCTCCTGGCCGTCGCTGGTGGAGCGGTCGTAACCCGAACGGGGCTCGATGCTGCCAGTGCGCGGCACGGGGAGAGCGAAGTACCCTACGGGGATGTTGATGATGTCTTTTGCTGGTTTCATGCGCTGCAGCCCCTTGATTCTCCGCCACTTTCTAATGACACCCCGTCTTTTGTCAAGTTAAGAATCCGCAGGACGTTGCAATACCTGGCGGAGCGGGTATCCTCTTCAGCGTATTCTCTAATTACAAGCCCAAAGGAGACGAAAACATGAGAAGAGCCATTGCAGCCGCCGTCCTGACCGTTTTCTGTGCCGGACTGGCCTATGCCGCTGACGAAACCGTGGTGGTGCTCCAGGCCAAGAACGGCAACGTGACCTTCCCGCACAAGAAACACAAGGACATGGCGGAGATGAAGTGCACCAACTGCCACGAAACCGACAAGGGAGGCAAGATCGCCGACCTCGGCAAAGACTGGGCGCACAAGACCTGCAAGGGGTGCCACAGCGACAAGGGCAAAGGCCCCACCAAGTGCAACGAATGTCATAAGAAGTAGCACTCTTTCCCGCCCGATCAGCACCCCGGCGGGGGCCACGGCCTCCGCCTTTTTCGTGCCCGCCTCCCCCCCACGAAATCAATTAGAACCCCGCTCACAACATTGACATACTTTAATTTTTGGAGATAATGAAGTCGCGCGCCCTGCCCCGCTCATCATACGACGGCGGACAACTCCTTGCACTGACATGGCTTCTGTCGTAACGGCACGGCACGCACCGAGGAGCTAAGCCCTCACATTAAAGGTTGAGGCTGAGGAGATTCACTCATGAGGGACCCTTTCCACGACCTGCATCACCATGAATCCGTCAGCACCTCCCATATCAGGCTCATCTCCGAAGGGGGGACCTCCCACCCAAGGAGCCCGGAGCTGGTCTGCATCGACTCCATCCAGGCCACCCAGTGCTGCACCACGGAAGCACAGCATACGGTGTACCCGTCCACGGTCGCTCCGGGCCAGGTGCTGCCGGAAAGCCCGGTCTGCACCCTTCCCGCGGAGTATGTCGAGGAGCTCGATCGCGAGATCCTCCCCTCGTTGCTGCTGCAACGCCTGCAGCTGTTGCAGCTCCCTTTGGGGGCGGCAGCCACCGTCTCGGTCAGGGACCACGGCAGGCTGTGGCTGGTCGGCGATGAAACCTGCTCCTACTCTGTCAGATTGCTCGGAGGCCGGATCGCAATCTACGCCGAGCAGCGCTGAACGCGGTCCCGAAGAACCGCCTGTTTGTTTACCGGCAGCGGCGGCAACAGCGCCGCATGCCCGGATGCTATCCAATGAAAGGAGAGAGCCATGGCCGAGGAAAACATTGGTGGGGGCGACGGTGGCAGCAGGCACTTGAAACTGGTGTCCGAAGGGGACGGTGACCCCGCAACCCGACGCGCACAATCCTGGTCGCCGGACCAGATCGTCGCCAGTTGCATCACCTCGCAACAGATGGAGAACTTCAGGGCATACAACAACGTGTGCATGACCCTGCCGACCAACGACATGTACGTATTTTCAGTGCCGCTGGAGCATGCCGGAGAACTGGACCAGGGGGAGATCCCGTTGGCCGTGCGACAGCAGTTCGACGCCAACAGCTCGGCCCTCTCCCCGGCCGCCAGGATTACCGTGCAGCAGTCCGGGAGAGTCTGGTTCATCATCGACCTGGAC
The DNA here is from genome assembly GCF_016458305.1 of Geomonas anaerohicana. GTDB lineage: Bacteria > Desulfobacterota > Desulfuromonadia > Geobacterales > Geobacteraceae > Geomonas > Geomonas anaerohicana. The sequence continues at coordinate 14,814 of NZ_JAEMHL010000001.1, forward strand.
CGGAAATATTCAATCAGGATGGTGCCGACCGGTTTGCTCGTCTACAGCGAGAGGTTGTGACCAGCGCCCCAGCCGGAGAACGGTCATGAGCGACTTTCATACCTTCAAGCAGGGAGGGGAGCACTTCCTGTTTTTCAGCCGTTCCGCCAAGCTCTACCAGGTCAGCCCGCTGGCGGCCCGGCTGCTGGAGCGGTTTATCCCTGCCGAGCCGGGAACTGACCTGCCCGCCCCGATGGCGCAGCAGCAGCCGCTCGGTCCGGAGGAGGCAACGCTCTACCGCGAACTGCTCGACCTCTTCAACCGGGAGCGCGCCGTCCCGCTCCCCACCCCCTACCAGGAAGACGCCCTCACCGGTGAAAACAGCTACCAGACCTTTTCCATCTACCTCGCCCAGACCTGCAACATGGCTTGCTGCTACTGCTGGAACCGTGGCGGCACGTTCGGCAAGCCGGGACATGTCATGGGTTGGCAAACCGCCCGGCGCGCCACCGAACTGATCGTTTCACTGGTGGAGCATTCCAGCGCGGAAAAGATCTTCATAAACTTCTACGGCGGCGAGCCTCTGCTCGATTTTCCGGTGTTGCAGCAGATCACCCGGGAGCTCCTCAAACACGAGGCACGCCTTGGCAAAAACTTCTGTCTGACCTTGGATACCAACGGCACCCTGCTGCAGGGGCATGCCGCGCAGTTCCTGGCCCGCTACTTCACCCAGGTCGGGGTCAGCCTCGACGGAAGCCAGCGCATTCACGACCTGCAGCGCCCCGGGAAGTACGGCGAGGAAACCTGGCAGCAGATCGTCGACAACATCCGGAACTTCCCGAACCAGAAACTCCTCGGCATCCGCGCCACCCTGACCACCTTTTCCGACAGCTACCTGGAGACCTTCCGCCACCTCACTACCCTGGGCGTCGGCCGGATACAGCTAGAGTACTGCCACGAGCCCGGATACCACCAAAACCCCATCTATGAAAAGCTGATCGTGCCCCCGCAGCGGCAGCTGGCCGAACTCCAGCAGTTCGTCGATTACTACGTCGATTACATCGCCAGCTACAAAAGCACCCGCGACATTCCCTTCGTATCCAACCTTTTGGACAGCATCAACAGGATCAGGCGCGCCAGCCGCTTCACCCGCCCCTGCGGAGCCGGCACCAACACCCTCGCCATCAACAGCCACGGCGAGGTCTTTCCCTGCATCGCCTTCGTGGAACGGGAGGAATTTGCCATGGGACAAACGGAAAAAGGATCCTTGTCCCTGCACCATGCCCTGCAGGGATTCGAGGTGGACAGCGCGCTTCCCTGCCATGACTGCTGGTTGCGCTACGACTGCGCCGGTGGCTGTTATGCCACCCACTATGACATGACGGGGCACGCCCGGCAGCCGCACCCCGAATACTGCCGCAACATGCAGGGACGCGCGGAGGTCTTCTTATACGCCCTCACCCGGATACTCACCAAGTGCCCGTGGCACCTGGATCGGTAGCCCCGGATCCCTCTATCGCCCGCCGGGCGTCACGTACCAGAAAATGGCCAGAAAATGGAAGGCGCTGCCGACCAGCACGAAAACGTGCCAGATGGCGTGGTTGTAAGGAAGGCGGTCCCAGAGGTAGAAGAGGACGCCCAGGGTGTAGGCCGCGCCGCCGGCAAAGAGCAGCAGGAGCCCGTTGAGCGCGAGGGATGCGGCAAGGGGTTTGATGACCACCAGCACCAGCCAGCCGAGCCCGAGGTAGAGTAGCGGCCCGAGGTAGGGGAGCCGGTGCGTGGTGTAGAGCTTCATGAAGGCGCCGATGGTTCCCAGCCCCCACACCGTGATCAGCAGCCAGTATCCCCACGCCCCACGCAGGGTCACCATGGCAAACGGGGTGTAGGTGCCGGCGATCATGAAGTAGACGCAGGCATGGTCCAGTATTCGGAACAAGTAGCGCAGCCGTGGCCTTCTCACGCTGTGGTAGATGGTGGAAACGGCGTAGAAGAGGAGCATGGCCCCGGCATACACGGAGGTCGAGACAATGCGCGCCATTTCGCCAATGCGCACGGCCAGACTGATCAGGGCAGCTGACGCTGCCGCGCTGAGCATGAGCCCGATGCCGTGAGTCCAGCGATTGGCCAGCTCCTCCGCCTCGGTGTAATGAAAGAGCAGTTTCGTGATATCGTCGTCATCCATGGCCACCCCCAGATATTAGTACCTACTTAAGATACCTCGACTTTTCCTCTCCCGCAATCAATCCCCATCCCGCCTTTCAGCTTGACAAGCCGCCCCTTCGATACCATCATGGGCATCGCGTTTACACTATGCTAATGAGGTATAGCGGAGGCAGTCTTGGCCAGGAAGATTTTCGTCGCGGCTTCGGGTCAGAACATCGGTAAGACCACCATCAGCGTTTCGCTGCTGCACCTCGCCCAGAAAAAATACGGGCGCGTTGGTTTCATGAAGCCCCTGGGGCCCAAACCCACCGTACTGCGCAGCATTCCCGTCGACAAGGACGCCGCCTTGATGGCCCAGGTATTCGGCCTCACCAAGGATCTGCGCTACATGTCACCGGTCGTGGTGTACCCGGAGACCTCCCGGCAGGCCATCGACGGTAAGCTGAACCTTCCCGAACTGGCTGACCGGATCATGACCAGCTTTGCGGAACTGGAGAAGCACTGCGATTACATCGTAATCGAGGGATCCGGGCATCCCGGTGTCGGATCGGTGCTCAATCTCTCCAACGCGCGCATCGCCAAGATGCTGGGCGCGCCGGTCCTGATGCTGAGCGGCGGAGGCGTGGGGAACGTCATCGACACGCTGGCCATGAACACCGCCCTGTTCAAGCTGGAGGGGGCCGATGTGCGCGGGGTCCTGGTGAACAAGCTCTTCACCGAAAAACGGGACATCATGCTGGACTACCTGACCCGCGCCTTCGTGGGACAGCCTTTCTCGGTCCTGGGCGGCTTCGACTACAAACCCGTGCTGGCCAATCCATCGTTAGGAAGGGTGGCGCGCCTGCTCGACCTCCCCTTGCACGGCAACCGCCGCGAGGTGAAGCGCATCATCCACCACGTGCAGATAGGGGCGGCCTCCACGCAGCGGGTCACCGAGATGCTGCGCGACTCCTCACTTTTGCTGGTGACCAGCAGCCGTGACGAATTACTGGTGACCCTGGCCAACCTGTACCAGATGCCCGAGTTCCATCAGCAGATCGCCGGTCTGGTCATCTCTGGGCAGGCACCGGTCAGCGGCATCACCCAGCGCATCATCGACCGCAGCAACATCCCCTATTTCCGCACCAACCAGACCACCACCGACCTTTACAAGCTCATCACCGAGGATGTTTCCAAGCTGACCGCAAAGGATACGGAAAAGCTCGCCCTGATCCGCTCCCTCGCGGAGGAGCGCCTCGATTTTGACGCCATTGACGAGTTGTTTGCGCAGTAGGGACTGGCTCCGTCAGGTGCCTGTCCCTTTAGCGGAACGCTCCTTTCAACTCAGCCACCTTCCCCAAGCCTTCAGGATTTCTTAAGACCTAAGGCAAAAGCATTAACACAGAGGTCACAGAGGTTCACGGAGGACACAGAGAGAAAACCGGAGCGGGGAAACCCCAAAAACTCTTTAAGATTTTCCTCTGTGGCCTCCGTGAACCTCAGAGTCCTCTGTGTTCCTGGGTTAACTAAAAAGGCGGCCTCCATGGGAGAGCCGCCTTGCGCCGTCCATTTTGGGAACGGCTTGCGCTGGTACTGCTGATTACTTCTTGTGGCAGTCAGAGCACTTGGTCGGACCGGCACCCTTGTCGCTGTGGCACCCTTTGCAGGTCTTGTGCGCCCAGTCCTTGCCGAACCCTTCGATCTTGCCCGGTCCCTTCTCGTGGCACACCTTACAGTCCTTCAGCGCCTCCTGGTGCTTCTTGTGATTGAAGGTGATGTTGCCGTTTTTGGCCGGGAGGGTGATGACATCGGCGGCGAAGGCCGCTCCAGCACCGAAGACGACGAGGGCTGCTGCTACGATTACCTTTTTCATGGTCTGCTCCTTTTTACTTTTTGAGTTTTTTGCTGCCGAACTGTGGTAAAAATAGCATCTGGTCAGCCGCCCCGGTATCGACATCTATAGCAATTCGACCCGATGTCGGGTCCTGTGCAGGCCATGTCTGGCCGTCCCGCCCCGGGATCGGCCCCCTTTTCACCCCGGGGAGAGTGCTGTTAATGGCGGAAACCAACGACAAAAACGAGAAGGTGCCCCTACCCAGCGTCGCCATCGACGGCACCCGGATCAGGAACATCCGTGAGGCCAAGAAGCTCACCCAGCTTTACGTGGCCAACGTCGTCGGGGTGACCACCGACACCATTTCTCGCTGGGAGAACAACCGCTACCCCTCCATCAAACGTGACAACGCCCAGAAGTTGGCCGATGCCCTCGAGGTATCGCTGGATGAGATCCTGCGCCAGGAGCTTTCCGACACGGATGAGACTTCGGTGCAACCTGCACCTCCCCCTGCCCGGCGCGCCGTGGTTACGGTTCTTGCTGTCGTTGCCGCAGTGATCGTCGGCCTGCTTCTTTTCTTCCTGTTACGTCAGCCTCCCGTCCCTGCCAGTGCCACCCGCTGGGCGCCGCGCTTCGCTGCTCCCGGGGAGCCTTTCCCGGTTCAGGTTAAGGTGGCGCGCCAGCCTTCGGCCCCCTTCGGCTTCATCCTCAGGGAAAAGCTTCCCCCCGGCGCCCGCCCGGTCAACTCGCTCCCCGCCACGTCCTCTGCCGATTCGGAACTGAAGTGGCTGGTTCCCAGCGCCGGCACACCGGTAACCGTCTCCTTCACCCTGCAGGTCCCGGCCAGCTTCAATCCTGGCAAGGACGCCGCGCTCAAGGGGGAGATCGTCGTCCACAGCGCCGACTCCTCTAACCGGACCGAAACCGTCGGCGGCAACGGCTCCGTCCACATAGGCGCCTACCACTGGGCCGACAGCAACGGTGATGGCCGCATCGATGACGACGAGATCATGCCCGCCTACTACATCTGCGAGGAGATGAAGGGGCTTGGGCTCGACTGGAAGACCATCGAGGCGATCTGGAGCGGCAAGGGCTACCGCTGGGACGCCAAGCATGGCTACACCGTGTTGAAGTAGTCACCCTCCCCTGGCTCTTACGTCTTCTCCCCCATGCGAGTTTCCCCTGCCCTGTTAGAAATGTCTCCCTTTGCACATCATTAATTTTTTTTTACTCTTTCCAATGCCAACTATCGGGCGCATGATAAACTGTGTCCGTTGAACTTCGGCCATTTCGGCATGTCTGCCTACGTCGGCACATGCCTAATTAACTCTTAAGAGCGGAGGCATCATGAAAGCACTGATTTTGAGCGCGGATAACTTCGAGGATACTGAATTGTTGGTTCCCCTTTACCGGCTTCGCGAAGTCGGCTTCTCCGTCGTCGTCGCGTCTGAAAGTTCCGGCACTATCCATGGCAAGCACGGCTATGAAGTGCCGGTCGATAAGCCGTTCTCCGACATCAATCCTGCCGATTACGCCGTACTTGTGCTACCGGGAGGAAAGGCACCGGCCGCAATCCGGAACATCCCTGGCGTGCAGGAAATCGCTCGCGCCTTCATGTCATCGGAAAAGCCGGTGGCTGCCATTTGCCACGGTCCGCAGATCCTCATTTCTGCCGGGCTGCTCAAGGGGCGCAAGGCCACCTGTTACGAGTCGGTGGCCCCGGAACTGCGCGACGCGGGGGCGCAATACCAGGACATCGAGGTGCTGGTTGACGGCAACCTGATCACCTCCCGGAAACCCGACGATCTGCCTGCCTTCTGTCGCGAGCTGACCAGGATGCTCAAGGCCCAAGGTTAGCCCCCAGTCCGAATGGTTCCCAATTCCCCCTCTCCCAGGGGGAGAGGGGGAATTAGCCAACATCTGAATAAAAAAGGGCGGCTCCTGATCGGGAGCCGCCCTTTTTGTTTTCTGCATCAGATTGTTACTTAAGGTTCTTCTTGATCCTCTCAACCGCCTCGATGACGTTGTCGCGGTTACCGAAGGCGGAGAGGCGGAAGTACCCTTCGCCGGAGGGGCCGAAGCCGCTGCCCGGGGTGCCGACCACGTTGCACTCGTTGAGGAGTTTGTCGAAGAAGTCCCAGGAGGAGAGCCCATTCGGGGTCTTGAGCCAGATGTAGGGGGCGTTGACGCCGCCGAACACGGTCAGCCCGGCTGCAGCGAGCCCTTCACGGATGATGCGGGCGTTCTCCATGTAGTAGTCGATGATTTCCTTGTTCTGCTTCCACCCTTCCTCGGAATAGACCGCAGCAGCGGCCTTCTGCACCGGGTAAGAGGCGCCGTTGAACTTGGTGGTGGTGCGGCGCAGCCAGAGCTTGTTGAAGGAGTACTTCTCGCCGCTCTCGGTGGTCCCCATCACCTCTTCCGGCACGACCACGAGGCCGCAGCGCACGCCCGTGAAGCCGGCGGTCTTGGAGAACGAGCGGAACTCGATGGCGCACTTCTTGGCCCCTTCCACCTCGTAGATGGAGTGCGGGATGTTGGGATCGGTGATGAACGCCTCGTACGCGGCATCGTAGAAGATCACGGCGTCGTTGGCGAGGGCGTAGTCTACCCACTTCTTGAGCTCCGCCTTGCTGGCCACGGTGCCGGTCGGGTTGTTGGGGAAGCAGAGGTAGATGATGTCCACTTTGCCGGTCGGCAGCGCAGGAATGAAGCCGTTTTCCTCGGTGCAGGGAAGGTAGACGATCCCCTTGTAGTACCCTTTCTCGTCCGCCTCACCGGTGCGGCCGATCATCACGTTGGTGTCGTTGTAGACCGGGTAAACCGGGTCGCCGATGGCCACCACGTTGTCCAGTGCAAAGATATCGAGGATGTTGGCGCAGTCGCACTTGGAGCCGTCGGAGATGAACATCTCCTCGGTCTTCAGGTCGACGCCGAGCGGCTTGTAGGACTTCTCGATGATGGCGTTGATCAGCCAGTCGTAGCCCTGCTCCGGGCCGTAGCCGGCGAACTGCTCGACGGTAGCCAGGTCGTCAACCGCTTCGTGGAACGCCTTGATGACGGCCGGGGCCAGGGGGCGGGTCACGTCGCCGATGCCGAGACGTATCACCTTCGCCTCCGGGTTGGCGGCGGCGAAAGCACGCACGCGGCGCCCGATCTCCGGGAAGAGGTAACCTGCTTTCAGTTTCAGGTAGTTATCGTTTATCTTTGCCATTGCTTCTCCTTCTTACGCTAATTCAGATCTATCTTTATCAGTATTTGGCTTCTTATTTCTTTCGCGATCTCGTACGCCTTCACAGCTTCGTCCAGAGATGGTTCGGTGAACCCATTAGGGTACCGAACCGCAACGCCGTATTCCGTTATCTCCTCCAGGCTATCCTCGTACTGCGAAAGTTCAGGGATAAACTCAAGCACTTCCGTCAGTAGTCTGACCAGGTCGTGAGTCTTGCTTACGTTTTGGCCATGTGCCACCAAGACTGCTTTCAACACTTTCTCTATCGCCTGCTGTGCGTGAAAGCAGATGGTGTCTGTGGGGATTTCTTCTGCTGCGAGGTTGTTCCGGATGTTTTGCAGATCGTTATCCGCTTTGTGCAACCACATCCCCACTATTTCATTTTGCGCCTCATCCATAAAGCAACCTGCCTTCGTGAGCAGCAGTGTACACTATGGTGCCAGGGACATCTTTATACCGTTCAAACTCCTCGGGGGTAAAAACAAAAGCGTCCAGCGAGAACTTTCTACGAGGGAATAGTCTTTTCAAGCTGACATTGCGTTTATGTGGCTCGAGGTCAGAGTTCATGACCACGACCAGATCGATGTCGCTGTCCTCGGTTTGCCGTCCCTCGGCGTATGAGCCGAACAGGAATATCCTTTGCGGGTGAACACCTTGCACAATGGTTTCGCAAAGTTTGTTTATGTCTATGGAAGTCAGCATTCAATTCCCCTCTGCTGCGGCCCCCCTCGACAGCCTCTACCCTTACCTGAGCCCGAGCACGTCCTGCATGTCCCAGACGCCCGGCTTGGCGGTCACTACCCACTTGGCGGCGCGCACGGAACCGCGGGAGAACATGTCGCGGGTATGGGCACGGTGGGTGAGCTCAATGCGCTCGCCCATGCCGATGAAGTAGACGGTGTGCTCGCCGACGATGTCGCCGCCGCGCACGGTCTGCATGCCGATCTCGTCGTGGGTGCGCTCGCCGCAGATCCCCTCGCGGTGGTAGTTGGCGACCTTGTTGTAGTCGCGCCCCAGCGCGTTGGCAACCACTTCGCCCATCCTGACCGCGGTCCCGGAGGGGGAATCCTTCTTCAGGCGGTGGTGCGCCTCGACGATTTCGACGTCGAAGTCCTCGCCCAGGATCTTGGCCACGTCGGCCAGCACTTTGAAGCAGACGTTGACACCTACCGACATGTTGGGAGCGATGATGACCGGAATCTCGCGGGCAAGTTCCGCCGCCAGGGCACGCTCTTCCGGGGTGAAACCGGTGGAACCGATGACGATGGACTTCTTGTAGAGGGCGCAGACCTCCAGGTTTTTCAGGGACACCTTGGGCGCGGTGAAGTCGATCAGGACGTCGCAGCCCTGGACGGTTGCGTTCAGGTCATCGCTGATAAGGACGCCGATGGCGCCCAGACCCGCGTTGTAACCCGCATCCTGCCCGACCATCGGGTGGCCCGGGCGCTCGAGGGCACCGGACAGTTCCACGCCTTCGGACTCCTTGATGGCAGCGATGATGCGGCCGCCCATGCGGCCGGCAGCCCCGCAAACAGCTATTTTAACCATTGGTTTCTCCGTTAGTTGATGTATTTCAGCCGACTGCGCCGTCGATCTCTCATCTATCCCTGTCACGTCGGTTCCCGCCCCCGGAGGGGGAGGGTCAGGGAGGGGGCGCAGCGGCTCGTTCAGGCAAAGAATCCCCCCTCCCAACCTCCCCCCTCCAGGGGGAGGAGCGTGGCGCGGCTCCTTTAACCTGACTGATCGCCAATCAGATAGCTAGATCAGCTTGTATTCCTTCATGATGGCCACGAGCTTCGCCTTGTTGGCCTCCATGAGCGGGGCCAGCGGCAGGCGGACTTCGTCGCTGCACTTGCCCATGAGGGAGACGGCGGTCTTGACCGGCACCGGGTTGCTCTCGATGAACATGGCGTTGGAGATCTTCAGGAGGTACAGGTGCAGCCTCCTTGCCTCCTCCATGTTGCCGGCGTTGAAGGCGTCGACCAGCGAGGCGACCTCTTTGGGCATGATGTTGGCGGTCACGGAGATGACCCCCTTGCCACCGGCTGCCATGATGGGCAGGGTGATGAAGTCGTCACCGGAGAGAACGTCGAGTTTGTCGCCGCAAAGCGCCAGCACCTCGGAAGCCTGCTGCAGCGAGCCGGTAGCCTCCTTGATGGCAACGATGTTCTGGTGCTCGGCGAGACGTGCTACGGTCTCCGGCAGCAGGTTCACGCCGGTACGGCCCGGTACGTTATACAGGATCTGGGGCAGTGCCACCGCGTCGGCAACGGCCTTGTAGTGACGGTAGAGGCCTTCCTGGGACGGCTTGTTGTAGTACGGAGTCACCAGCAGGGCACCGTCGGCGCCCAGTTCCTTGGCGTGCTTGGTGATCTCGATGGCCTCGTGGGTGGAATTGGAGCCGGTGCCGGCGATGACCGGAACCCTCTTGTTAACCTGCTCTACCACGATCTGGATGACCCGGTCGTGCTCCTCGTAGCTGAGGGTGGAGGACTCACCGGTGGTGCCGCAGGGCACGATGGCATCGGTGCCGTTCTCGATCTGGAACTCGACGAGTTCCCTCAGTTTTTCTTCGTCCACCGCGTGATTATTGAACGGGGTCACGATGGCAACGATACTTCCGTGAAACATGGTCTACCTCCTCGTTAGAGCTATGTGAATGTCTAGTGGTGTTTGTCGATTAAGTGCAGCTTGGTGGCTCCAGCCACTTTCACCTGGCGCTAGTGTCGCCGTAAACAAAAAAAGTTTTTATTTCTAACATATAAAGAGACAAAAAGTCAAAGTAATGCTCACCAGTATCCCCGCGTCAGGACCGGAGAATTACAGGGATAGGCTGTGGTTAACACGGTTTCAGAAATGGGAATTTGTCACTGCATCCTTGAAGTAGCTTCGGATCTTTTGCCCGATGGTTCATTGAAAGCGAAATCAGCCCTCACCCCTGCCCCTCTCCCGGAGGGCGAGGGGGTGTAGTAGCAGGTGCACTCACGTCGAGGAGGAGCGGGAGACTCCCCTCAATCATTTGGGTCCATCCTCCCTCTCCCTTTGGGAGAGGGTCGGGGTGAGGGCGTCGTGATCAACAAGATTCCCGTCTCCGACCCGCCATCCGTCACCCTCTCTCGTCTGACATGGCGACAAGGCCACAGGAACGATTTCCAGAGAATTTGCACAAAATTTAGGCTGCCATTTTGTGTCCTAAAAGAGCCGTTCTCGTCTTGACGCAACCACTGACCTTCTTTGACACCTAAAACCGTTTCTAGAGCCGTTTTTGCTCGTTATATTAAATATTAATAAATACCAATCACATTCTAACGATGACAACGAGCGATCTGGCGTCGCCGGAGCAGGGAAGAGAGAAATCGTACACCGACTCGACTCGTGCGCCACGTTTTTCCAACTCGCCTTCGGCGGCGGCCACTTCCTCGGCCGCGTTCTTCCCTTTCATGGCAACGATGCGACCGCCGTCCTTCAGAACCGGAAGGGCCATGGCAACGAAGGAAGGTATATCCGAGAAAGCGCGGGAGACCACCCAATCGAAATGACCCGCGTACTGCACGGCCAATGTCTCGGCACGCACATGCTGCGCATCGAAGCCCACCAGGTTCAATAGACGCACCGCCTGTTTCTGGAAGCTGATTTTTTTCACCACCGCGTCGACGGAAACGATTTCCAGATCAGGTTGCACCAGCTTCACAGGAATACCCGGAAAGCCACCGCCGGAGCCGATGTCCAGCATGGAGCCCGGCCCACGTACCACTTTGAGCAAGCTCAGTGAGTCCACCAGGTGCTTCACGGCGATACCTTCGTCATCGGTGATGGCGGTGAGGTTGATCTTCCGGTTCCATTTCTTCAGTTCCTCGGCGAAGAGGTCGAGAGCGTTCAACTGGCCCGGCGTCAGATCGATACCCAGCTCTGCACTCCCCTTTTTCAGGAGATCCTTGGCGCGCTGGTTCATCGGCCATACCTCGCTTTCAACGCGATGGACAGGATCGTAATACCTGCCGGCGTTACACCAGGGATGCGGGATGCCTGCCCCAGGGTGTCGGGACGGAAGCGAGCAAGCTTTTCCCGCACCTCGGCGGAAAGGCCGGAGATGGTGCCGTAGTCCATGTCATCGGGGATCTTGGTGCTTTCCAGCCTGGCGGAGCGGTCCACCTGTTCCAATTGGCGCTGGATGTACCCCTGGTACTTGATCTGGATCTCGAGCTGCTCGCGCACCTGCTCGGGCAGTTCCAGGATGGCGGGATAAACCCTGGAAAGATCCTGGCAGGTGAACTCGGGGCGCCGCAGCAACTGTTCGTAGCTGATTGCGTTCTGTATTCCGACCAATCCCCATTCCTCCAGCAGATCGTCACCGGCGGCCGAAGGAGCGAGTCTCTCCTTGGAAAGTCGCACCAGTTCCGACTCGATCAGCTCTTTTTTCGCCAGGAACGAGCTGTACACCTCTTCCTGCACCAGCCCGATCGCGTGCCCCTTTTCCCTCAAACGCAGGTCGGCGTTGTCTTCGCGCAGCAATAAACGGTACTCGGCCCGCGAGGTGAACATGCGGTACGGCTCCTTGGTGCCCAGGGTGACCAGGTCGTCGATCATCACGCCGATGTAGGCTTCGCTGCGTCCAAGTACCAGCGGGTCTTTGTCCTGCACCCTCAGGGCCGCGTTGATACCGGCCATGAGACCTTGCGCCGCGGCCTCCTCGTAGCCGGACGTACCGTTGATCTGGCCGGCATGGTAGAGGTTGCGCACCAGCTTGGTCTCCAGCGAGGCGTGCAACTGGATCGGGTTGACGTAGTCATACTCGATGGCGTAGGCCGGACGCATGATCTCGACCCGCTCCAATCCCTCGATGCTCCGGTAGAAGGCCCATTGGATATCGATGGGAAGCGAGGTGGACATGCCGCTGGGATATACCTCGACCGTCTCCCGTCCTTCCGGCTCGATGAAGGTCTGGTGGCGATCCTTTTCGGGAAAGCGCACCACCTTGTCCTCAATGGAGGGGCAGTAGCGCGGGCCGATCCCTTCAATGATCCCAGCGTAGAGCGGTGAACGATCCAACCCGCTGCGGATGATATCGTGGGATCTGGGATTGGTATAGGCGATGTGACAGGGAACCTGCGGCTGCTCGATGCGCTCGGTCGAAAAGGAAAACGGGATCGGGTTCTCGTCGCCGTACTGCTTCTCAAGCCTGTCGAAGTCGATGGTCCTACCGTCCAGGCGCGCCGGAGTGCCGGTCTTGAGGCGACCGACATCGAAGCCGTAATCCTTGAGGCCGTCGGAAAGGCCGATGGAAGGCAGATCCCCTGCCCTGCCGCCGGGATAATTGACGAGGCCGATATGGATGAGGCCACGCATGAAGGTGCCGGTAGTGAGGACGACGGTTTTGCCCATGAAGCGGACGCCGCCACGGGTATCAACGCCTACCACCTCGCCATCCTCGATCACCAGTCCGGTGACTTCTACCTGCTTCAGGTCCAGGTCATCCTGCTGCTCCATCACGTGCTTCATGCGCAGGCGGTACAGTTGCTTGTCCGCCTGGGCGCGCGAGGCACGCACCGCCGGTCCCTTCTTGGTGTTCAGCACGCGGAACTGGATACCGGTTGCATCTATGTTGCGCCCCATCTCACCGCCGAGCGCATCGATCTCCTTGACCAGGTGCCCCTTGGCCAAACCACCAATGGCAGGGTTGCAGGACATCAGCGCGATGGCGTCCAGGTTGATGGTGAGCATAAGGGTCGGGCGGCCCATGCGGGCAGCGGCCAGTGCGGCCTCGCACCCGGCGTGTCCGGCGCCGACGACGATCACATCGTATTTTTTGTCATAAACTATCAAACCATACTCCGTTTACTGCGAAAGCATCTATGTGGGATGTTCCACGTGAAACAACACTAAAAAATAATTTAAATTTAAATAGTTACCCGATATCCACCCTGACAACCGCTCCAAAGAAGGTGGTGAAAGAAAGGCATCTGCCATCAAAAGCGAATTCCCTCTATCCCACGCCTTTCGTAAAGGGGAGGACGTGGGTCCACCTTTGGCAGGCGAGTCACCGTGCACGTCAGGTGAGTCACCTTGCACGTCGGGCGAGTCACATTGTGCGTCGTGCGAGTCACATTGTGCGTCGTGCGAGTCACCTTGCGCGTCGTGCGAGTCACCTTGCGCGTCGTGCGAGTCACCTTGCGCGTCGTGCGAGTCACATTGCGCATCGGGCGAGTCACCTTGCGCATCGGGCGAGTCACATTGTGCGTCGTGCGAGTCACCTTGCGCGTCGGGCGAGTCACATTGTGCGTCGTGCGAGTCACATTGCGCGTCATGCGAGTCACATTGCGCGTCATGCGAGTCACATTGCGCGTCATGCGAGTCACATTGCGCGTCGGGCGAGTCACCTTGCGCGTCGTGTGAGTCACATTGCGCGTCGGGCGAGTCACATTGTGCGTCGTGCGAGTCACATTGCGCGTCGGGCGAGTCACATTGCACGTCATGCGAGTCACATTGGCGCAAGGTGAGTCAACGTGCGCGGCAAGCGAGACACCCGACACAACGAGCGAGTCACTTGGTGCGATGACGAACGGTACCTCTCCTTATAGTGGCGGCGGCTGGGCGAATAGTTATTCGCCCCTACAGTCGAATTCCTCGGCCCGCGATTTAAACTGATGAACAGGTCAATGTAAGTATATGTTGCAACATCGAAAAAGGCATTTGTTTCACGTGAAACACCGCAGACGCGATGCAAGGGCGAATAATTATTCGCCCCTACTTGCCAATGCAGAAACTGGAGAAGATCCTGTCGAGGACATCGTCGGCGGTGGTCTCGCCGGTGACCTCCCCTACCGCGTCCAGCGCATCCCTCAGATCGACCGGCAGCAACTCCATGTTTACCCCTGCCTCAAGATTGGCGACGAACGACTGCAAGGAGCCACGTGCCTTGAGCAGGGCATCGCGATGGCGCGCCTTCGATACCGCAACAAACTCACGTCCGTCGATGGCGTGTCCATGCATGAAGGCATTGGTGATCGCATTACGAAGTTCAGGCACACCATCCCCGGTCAGCGTCGAGATGGCTACAACGGGACCAATACATGCGGCAGGCAGCACGGCGTTGACCTCCAGATCTGCCTTGTTCCGTACCACAAGATAACTCTTGTTGCCGATGGCCTGCAAGATGGTCGCATCATCATCGCCGAATTCACTGGAGCCGTCGATGACGAAAAGCACCAGATCAGCCCTGGGTATGCGCTCCAACGACAGGCGGACGCCTTCCTGCTCCACCTGGTCCTCTGACTCGCGGATACCGGCGGTGTCCAGAAGCTTGACCGGCAGACCGTTGATGTTGACTACTTCCTCGATCAGGTCGCGCGTGGTGCCGGGCACGGAGGTAACGATGGCCCGTTTCTCTTTCAAGAGCGTGTTTAGCAGGCTGGACTTGCCGACATTGGGCTTGCCGGCAATGACTACTGATACGCCGTCACGCAGCACCCTTCCCTCGTCGAATCCTTCGATCAGAGCGTCAAGTTCAGCCAGGGCGGGGGCCACCTTGCCGAGGACGTCGGTCTCAACGGCTACATCGACGTCATCCTCGGGGAAGTCTATTAGCGCTTCCACGTAAGCAAGGGCATAGACAATCCCTTCCTTCACAGTGGAAATACGCTTGGAGAGAAGCCCCTCGCGCTGGTGTTGGGCCAGGGCAAGCGATGCATCCGTACGGCTGGAGATGACATCCATGACGGCCTCAGCTTGCACCAGGTCGATCCGTCCGTTCAGGAAAGCGCGCTTGGTGAACTCGCCTGGCTCTGCCAACCGTGCCCCTTGTTCCAGTGCCAGCGACAAGATGCGTGACACAACCAGGGTGCCGCCGTGGCATTGGATCTCCACGACATCCTCCCGGGTGTAGGAGTTGGGCCCCTTCATATAGACCACCATGGCCTCATCGACCAGGTCGCCGTTGGCAGGACTTACCACGTCACCATAAGAAAAACGGTGGCTTTTTAGGCCACCGTTCGACTTTGCTCTGAAGATACTGCTTGCGATGGGCAGGGAGGCAGGGCCGCTGATCCTTACGATCCCGATTCCCCCCTCACCTACCGCTGTGCTTATTGCGGCGATTGTGTCGCGAACATACATTGCTTTGATCCACTTATGGTCAGTCGGCGACCGACTTGTTGATGTACATCTGCTGCGCGATGGTCAGCACGTTGTTGACCAGCCAGTAGATGACCAGGCCGGACGGGAAGTTCAGGAACATGAAGGTGAAGACGACGGGAAGCATCAGCATCATCTTGGCCTGGACCGGGTCCATGTTGGTCGGGGTCATCTTCTGCTGGATGAACATGGTGGCGCCCATGATGAGCGGGGTCACGTAGTACGGGTCCTTGGCAGAGAGGTCGGTGATCCAGAGATAGAAAGGCGCGTGCCTGAGCTCGATGGAGTACATGAGGGAGCGGTACAGGCCGAAGAACACCGGGATCTGAACGATCATGGGGAGGCAGCCGCCCAGCGGGTTGACCTTGTGGGTCTTGTACAGTTCCATCACGGCGCGGTTCATGGCGTCGCGATCGTTCTTGTACTTCTCCTTCAGTTCGTTCATCTTCGGCTGCAGCTTCTGCATGTCCTTCATGGACTTGTAGCTCTTGTGCGTGAGCGGGAAGAACACGAGCTTCAAGATGCAGGTGATGATGATGATGGCGATACCGTAGTTGCCGGTGTACTTGTAGAGGAACTTCAGGAAGACCACCAGCGGCTTGGCGATGGCGGCAAACCAGCCGTAGTCGATGACCTCTTCCAGCCTGCTCCCCTGCGCTTTGAGAATGTCGAGATCTTTCGGGCCGTAGTACAGGGCGTAGCTGACAGCCGCGCTCTGGCCGGGGGCCACGGTGATGGTCGGGGAAGCGATGTCCCTCAGGTTGGCGTCGACGGAAGGACGGGACAGGCGCACCTGGGCGATGCTCCCCTTCTCGGCAATGACGCTCTCCATGAAGTACTTATCGGCAAAGGCGGACCAGAGGATGTTCTTGTCGAACTGCACCGGTGCCTTGAGCAGGCTGTCCAGCTTCTCACTCTTCACTGCATTATCAGTAAGGGTCGAGGGACCGTACACCTCGTAACGGCCGCCGCCTGCCTTCTGGTCGATCACGCGCGAAGTCTGCAGCAGGTGCACCGGTGCGGCAACCTGTGCGGAGCCGCCATTCTGCACCTGCTCGGTGAGGCCGATGCGATAGGCGTCGCCGGAGAAGGTAAAGGTCTTCTTGAACACGATCCCCTGCGGGGTGGTGGTGGTGAACTCGAGGGTCCCCTTGTTGGCACCGGTGAGCTTCAGATCACTGCCGCTGACGTTGTAAAGGGCGGTCGGGTTGAGGCCCAGTTCGCGGGAGTCACTAAGGAGGTTAAACCTGTTGGCAGCGGTCTCGTTGACCAGGACGATGTCCTGCCCTTTCGGCCCGGCTACATCCTTGTACTTCTTCAGTACGAACTTCTTGAGGCCGGCGCCCTGGGTAGAGAAGACGGCACTGTAGAGATCGGTATCGACGGTGATGTCACGGGCAGCGCCTGCGGGTGCTGCCGGCACGGCGATGGGAGCGTTCGGAGCACCAGCAGTGGCGGCCGGTGTTGCCTGAGGTGCACTTGCTACCGTAGCAGAGCTGACGGCGCCTTGCTTGGCACTACCTGCGGGCGGAACCTGCTTTGCGGGCGGGAAGATAAAAGAATAAGCGTACATTACTCCGATGGAGAGCAGTATCGCTACGATAGTACGTTTTTCCATTTCAATCTCCTGGAAGGACTATTTGACCGGATCGTAACCACCCGGGTGAAACGGATGACACTTGAGTATGCGCGCCGCCGTCAACCACAACCCTTTGAGAGGGCCGTATTTTTCCAATGCTTGTAAGGAGTAGTGCGAACAGGTAGGGTAAAAACGGCAGGATGGGGCCTTGAGCGGAGAGATGAACCTCTGATAGAGAACGATCAGGCCTTTGAGTATGCTAGTGACCATGTTTTTTACGCAGCCGCCCGAAGGCGGCTGCGAGCTCGGTTGAGATCTGGTGAAAGTCAAGCAAGTCAGCTCCTTTCTTGGCAACGATATTGAAATCGGCCGAGATGAAAAGAGGCTTGTTCTGCCTGTAAAACTCCCGCAGTCTTCTCTTGATGCTGTTTCTGACTACGGCGTTCCCTACCTTCTTGCTGACGGTAAACCCGACCCTGGTGACGCACCCGTCTTTTACCTTCCAGAGCAACAAAAAATGCGGCGTGTGCATCTTCGACGCGCCGTCGTTGAACTGCAGGAATTCGGGTCGCCTGCGCAGGCGTTCAGCCTTGGGAAAATCCGAGCAGGACAAAAAGGATATTACTTGGTGGCAATGCCTACGGAGAGACGCTTGCGGCCTTTAGCCCTTCTCCTCTTGATAACGAGACGGCCGTTCTTGGAGGCCATGCGCACGAGGAAGCCGTGGGTCCTTTTCCTGGAAGTATTGCTGGGCTGGTAAGTTCTTTTCATCTTTATCTGCTCCTTAAGTCTTAGGGTTACAATGCTTTTAAAGGCAAGTGTCGAACTTAAACATAAACGCCAGTCCTTGTCAAGTCGTTTCTTTAAAGCCAAGTTTTGCCTTGCAAAAAAAGGGGATGACATGGTAGTGTGACACGCTAAAAATCTTAACATAGGCTTATTCTGTGTAAAATCCTGTAAGCCACTGAAATTGTGTAACTTATCTATTATCAACAGTTGTTGATAAAGCTGTTTAAAAACAGTGAAAAAAAGGCCTCTCTCCATGGAAAATATTTGGCTGGAAGCCCAGGCAAATCTTAAACACGTATTAACCGAGCAGACTTACACGACCTGGATAGAGCCGCTTAAGTTCCTTGGCGCCACCGCAGACACCGTAGTCCTCGAAGTACCGAGTTCGTTCTTTCAGAAATGGGTTACTGACAAGTACCTCGCCATGATCAAGGAAGTGCTCTCCGCGATCACCTCAAAGACCTACCACATCGAGTTCCACGTCGCCGAAGCCAAACCCGAGCTACCGGAGCCCAGGACGGAGAAGGAGCCGAAGGCCAAAGGCAAGGAAAAGGATAAAGAGAAGGAAGGGGAAAAGGAGAAGGAAAAGGAGAAGGACAAAAAGCCCGAACTCGTTCCCAATCTCAACCCCAAGTACACCTTCGAGTCCTTCGTCTCCGGGCCGAGCAACCAGTTCGCCTATGCGGCGTCGCAGGCGGTCGCCAACAAGCCCGCGTCCAACTACAATCCGCTCTTCATCTACGGCGGCGTGGGTCTGGGCAAGACGCACCTGGTGAACGCCATCGGCAACCAGATCCTGGCCAAGAACCCGAAGGCGAAGATCTGCTACTACTCGTCCGAGAAGTTCATGAACGAGATGATCAACTCGCTGCGCTACAAGAAGATGGACGAGTTCCGCAACAAGTTCAGGAAGATGGACCTGCTGCTCATCGACGACATCCAGTTCATGGCCGGAAAAGAAGCGACCCAGGAGGAGTTCTTCCACACCTTCAACGCGCTCTACGAGTCCCACAAGCAGATCGTGGTCACCTCGGACAAGTTCCCCAAGGACATACCGGGTCTCGAGGAGCGGCTCAGATCGCGCTTCGAGTGGGGTCTCATCGCGGACATCCAGCCGCCGGGGGTGGAAACCAAGGTAGCCATCCTCAAGAAGAAGTCCGACATGCACGCGGTGAACCTCCCCGACGACGTGGCGCTGTTCCTCGCCGAAGGCGCCACCAGCAACATCCGCGAACTGGAAGGTATGCTGATCCGCCTGGAGGCCTTCGCAAGCCTGACCGGCAAAGAGATCACGCTCTCCATGGCGCGCGAGGTGATGAAGGACATCATCGTCGAGAAGACCCGCGACATCAGCGTGGAGATGATCCAGAAGATGGTCGCCGATCACTTCCGCATCAAGCTCTCCGAGCTCAAGTCGGACAAGCGCATCAAGACCCTGGTGGTGCCGCGCCAGATCGCCATATATATATGCCGGGAGCTGACCAAGGCCTCCTACCCGGAGATCGGCGAGAAATTCGGCGGCAAGGACCACTCGACCATCATCCACTCGGTGAAGAAGATTGAGAAGCAGTTGGCGGCCGACGCGGACCTGAAGGCGACTGTGGAAGACATCAAGAAAAGGCTGTTCACATAGTGGGGATAACTGTGGAGAACCTGCCTGTCTGAAGCCCTGTCAAAAAAAGCTGTGCAGAAATGAAGAGAACTGGCCGGATTTTCCCGCCAAGTTTCCAGAGCCAAAAGGGTAACAGTTTCAAAGGGTAAAGAGGGTTGTCCACAGTATCAACAGGACACTATCTACTACTACAATCTTTTATATAAAACATAATAAAAACAGAACCGGAGAGAGACATGGAATTCAGAATCAGCAAAGAGATTTTTATGAAAGCCCTCCAGAGAATCCAGGGTATCGTAGAAAAGCGCAACACCATGCCCATTCTCTCCAACGCACTGCTGGAGGTTCAGAACGACCAGCTCTTCATCACCGCCACCGATCTCGAGGTCGGCATGAAGAGCTCCTACCCGACCACCGTGATCCGCGAAGGCAAGATCACCGTCTCGGCCAAGAAACTCTACGAAATCGTCAAGGAGATGCCGGACGAGGAGATTCTTTTCACCACCAAGGAGAACGACTGGGTCGAGATCACCTGCGGCAAGGCCCGCTTCAACATCGTCGGCCTCTCCTCTGAGGAATTCCCCTACTTCCCCAAGGTGAAAGAGGAAAGCTTCCTGGTCTTCAAGAACGAGATCCTGGCTGACATGATCGAGAAGACCTCCTATGCCATCTGCTACGACGAGACCAAGTACAACCTGAACGGTATCTTCATCAAGGCGTTCGACGAGAACGGCACCAACGTCCTGAAGATGGTGGCAACCGACGGTCACCGCCTCTCGGTCGCCCAAAAGGAGATCAACGGCAACATCACCGCCGAGCTCTCCAAGGGGGTCATCTTCCCGAGGAAGGGTATCTTCGAGTTGAAGAAGATGGTGGAGGAGGAAGACGGCGAGATCATGCTGGGCTTCATGGACAACAGCGCCGTCATCAAGAAGGGGAACACCGTGGTGGTGATGCGCCTCATCGACGGCGAGTTCCCGGACTACACCAAGGTCATCCCGGTCGCCAACGACCGCATCGTGCAGATCAACCGCGACAAGTTCCTCCACTCCCTAAAAAGGATGTCGATCCTCTCCTCCGAGAAGTTCAAGGGGGTCAAGATCGACGTCAATCCGGAACTGGTGATCATCTCCTCCAGCAACCCGGAACTGGGCGAGGCGCGCGAGGAGATCGAGATCGATTACGACGGCAACGGCATCTCGGCCCGCTTCAACGCGAAGTACCTGATCGACGTGCTCTCGGTCATGGAGCAGCGCGAGGTGGAGTTGAAACTGAAGGACGAGCTCTCCCCGGTGATCATGAAGGCGGCCGACGGCGAGGAGTTCCTGGCGGTCATCATGCCGATGAGGCTCTAAAAACTCCCTCACCCGGCCTTCGGCCACCCTCTCCCGGAGGGCGAGGGCTTGTCCATTTTCCTTCTCCCTTTGGGAGAAGGTGCCCCAAAGGGGCGGATGAGGGCGTTACCACGTGTATCCATGTTGTGCATATGGAGGGGGTAGAAGTAGCTAGCCTGTGTCGTTAAGGCCCCAATGAAACTGATAAAACTAAAACTTGCTTCATTCCGCAACCTGCAGAACATCGAGCTTGTTCCGGGCAAGAAGTTCAACGTTTTTTACGGCAACAACGGCCAGGGCAAGACCAACCTACTGGAATCGATCTACCTCCTCGCCACGATGAAGTCGTTCAAACAGGCGAAAAACGTCGAGCTCATCGCGTTCGGCTCGGAGTTTGCCCTGATCAAGGGGGTCGTGGAACGGGACCGGGTCAGCAGGGAGATAGCCCTCCTGTTGGAGAAGCAGGGCAAGAAGGCGAAGATAGACGCCAAGCTGGCAACAAGGCTGGACGACTTCTTCGGCAGTTTGAACGTGGTGCTCTTTACGCCGGAAGAGATCTCCATGGTGCGCGGGGGACCGGACCTGCGACGTCGGTACCTGGACCGGGCGGTATTCACCTGCGATCTGAGTTACCTGGCTGCCTTCCACGACTACTCGAAGATCCTCAAGAACCGCAACGCCCTCTTGAAGGTAGGCGACGGCAGCGGGATCGAGGTCTGGACCGAGCAGTTGATCCAGGCGGCGCAGCTGGTGATCGAGAGAAGAAAGGCGTACCTGGCCGAAATCGGCAAACTGCTGCAGGGCTTCTACAGCGAGATTTCCGGCAACGACGAGACGGTGCAGATCGAGTACCGGCTGCACGGGGTGGACCAGAAGGCTTACGCCGAGGATCCGGCAGCGGCGCTGGCCGATGCCATAAAGGCGCACGCGGCGGAAGAGAAGAGGCGACAGACCACGGCCATCGGACCGCATCGCGACGACCTCTACTTCGGATTAAACGGCCGCTCGGCCCGGCACTTCGCCTCGCAGGGACAGCAGAGGTCCTTCGTGTTGGCGCTCAAGATGGCGGAGATAGAGTACATCACCAGGTGCTTCGAGGCGCCGCCGGTGCTCCTGCTGGATGACATGACCAGCGAGCTGGACCGGGAGCGTAATCAGAACCTGATGGATTTTCTGAAGAAAAGAGAGATGCAGGTCTTCATCACCACCACGTCGCTCTCCAATGTGGCGATCGAGGAGATGGACGACAACAGGACCTTCCGCATCAAAGAAGGTCGCATTCTCGAGTAACGATGCGCAAGTTGTTCTCGTTCCCAAGGTCCACCTTGGGAACGCAAAGCTGGAGCTTTGCGCCATATGAGGGTTCCCAAGCTGGAGCTTGGGAACCAGGAAAAGGTCGCATTCTCGGATAGTTGTAGCTGACGCTCCTCCCCCCGGAGGGGGGAGGTTGGGAGGGGGGCTTGTTGGCATAAAGACTTCCCCCTCCCTGCCCTCCCCCTCCGGGGGAGGGAAATTGAGTAATTGAACTTTCTTGAAAGAGGTAACGATGAGCTCAGAAGAACAAAGCGATTACGGGGCGGATAAGATCCAGATTCTGGAAGGACTGGAAGCGGTAAGAAAGCGTCCGGCCATGTACATCGGTTCCACCGCTGCTCAGGGTCTGCACCACCTGGTTTACGAGTTGGTGGACAACGCCATCGACGAGGCGCTGGCCGGCTACTGCGACGCGGTCCAGGTCACCATCCACCTGGACGGCTCGGTAACCGTCGAGGACAACGGCCGCGGCATCCCGACCGACATGCACCCGACCGAGGGCAGGTCGGCGGCGGAGGTCGTTCTCACCGTGCTCCATGCCGGCGGCAAGTTCGACAACTCCTCCTACAAGGTTTCCGGCGGCCTGCACGGCGTGGGGAGCTCGGTCGTCAACGCGCTCTCCACCAAGCTTGAGCTGGAGATCCGCCGTAACGGCAACCTCTACACCCAGAGCTACAGAAGGGGCGTGCCCCAGGCACCGCTCGCCATCACCGGTGAGACCAAGCGTCGCGGCACCAAGATCACCTTCCTCCCCGACGGCGAGATCTTCGAGACCACCGAGTTCTCCTTCGACGTCCTCTCCAAGCGCCTCAGGGAACTGGCTTTCCTCAACGCCGGCGTGCGCATCAAGATCCACGACGAGCGCACCGAGAAGGACCACGACTTCTTCTACGAAGGCGGCATCCGGAGCTTCGTCGAGTACCTGAACAAGAACAAGAACCTGGTCAACCCCGACCCGATCTACATCAAGGGTGAGAAAAGCGGCGTCGATATCGAGATCGCCATGCAGTACAACGACTCGTACGACGAGAAGGTGTTCTCCTTCGCCAACAACATCAACACCCACGAGGGCGGCACCCACCTGGTCGGTTTCAAGGCCTCGCTGACCAGGACCATGAACAACTACGCCACCGCCAACAACCTTTTGAAGAACGTGAAGGTGGCCATCTCCGGCGACGACCTGCGCGAAGGCCTCACCGCGGTCATCTCGGTGAAGATCTCCCAGCCGCAGTTCGAGGGGCAGACCAAGACCAAGCTGGGCAACTCCGAGGTGAAGGGGTACGTCGAGACCCTGATGAACGAGAAACTGGCCACCTACCTGGAAGAGAACCCGGCCATGGCCAGGAAGATCCTGGAAAAATCCATCGATGCGGCCCGCGCCCGCGAGGCGGCCAGGAAAGCCCGCGAGCTGACCCGCCGCAAGGGGGCGCTCGAGGTGGGTACTCTCCCCGGCAAGCTGGCCGACTGCCAGGAGAAGGATCCGGCGCTGTGCGAACTGTTCCTGGTCGAGGGTGACTCCGCAGGGGGCTCGGCGAAGCAGGGGCGTGACCGCAAGTACCAGGCGATCCTCCCCCTGAAGGGTAAGATCCTCAACGTCGAGAAGGCGCGCTTCGACAAGATGCTCGCCTCCCAGGAGATCAGGACCCTGATCTCGGCCCTGGGCACCTCGATCGGCAAGGAAGACTTCGACATCGCGAAGCTCCGTTACCACCGCATCATCATCATGACGGATGCGGACGTCGACGGTTCGCACATCCTCACGCTGCTGCTCACCTTCTTCTTCCGCCAGATGATGGAGCTGATCGAGCGCGGCTACCTCTACATCGCCCAGCCGCCTCTGTACAAGATCAAGCGCGGCAGGAAAGAGCAGTACCTGAAGAACGAAGCGGCGCTGCAGGCCTACCTCCTCGAAGAAGGGACCGAGGAAATGACGCTGAAGCTCGGCTCCGGCAGCGACGAGCGCTCCTATCGCGGCAAGCAGATCATCCCGATCCTCACCCAGCTGATCGACTACGACGAGCTCTTCGACAAGGTGGTCAAGAAGGGGATCAACGAACTGCTCCTGAAGGTCTTCCTGAAGGCCGGCATCAAGCCTGGTCTGGAGGAGATGTCCGACCTGATCGCGCAGTTGCCCAAGATGAAGGAGGCCTACCCCGAGGTGGAGGCCCAGGTATTCGACGAAAGCATCATCTTCGCCTTCGGGAACCTGAGGGTGAAGATAGATCAGCAGATCTTCGAGGTGCTGGAGTCCTACGAGTACGCCATGCTGCTCGAGAACCACAAGCGGGTCCGCTCCGTGATGGGGGTCGGCGCCGGGGTGATCCTCGGGCCGGAAGACAAGGTGATGTTCGAGAGCGAGAGCCAGGACGACATCCTGTCGTGGTTCATGGAGAGCGCCAAGAAAGGTCTCTACATCCAGCGCTACAAAGGTCTGGGCGAGATGAACCCGGAGCAGCTCTGGGAGACCACCATGCACCAGGAGAACAGGGTGCTCTTGCAGGTGAAGATCGAGGACGCAGTGGCGGCCGAGGAGATCTTCACCGTGCTCATGGGCGACCAGGTAGAGCCGCGCCGCGACTTTATCGAGCAGAATGCCTTGAACGTGAGCAACCTGGACGTCTAGCACCTACCCTCCTCCTCTTCCAACTACCTCCTCCCCCCGGAGGGGGGAGGTCGGGAGGGGGGTAGCTTGGCCGTCAGGTGAAACCTTCCCCCTCCCTATCCCTCCCCCTCCGGGGGCGGGGACGCCCTCACCCCGGCCCTCTCCCGGGGGGCGAGGGGGAGTTGGATAAGGCGGGTGAGAACGAGTTAACACCGCGGGATGCTTAAATAAAAAAAATTTTCCCTCCCTTCGGGAGGGGATAGCGTTTTGCATATATCTACTGCAAATCAATTGTGAGGGCGTTTTTCGGGGGATTTGACCCAAAGATGCCGCCTTTTGACCGGAAAGGGTTTCCTAAATGCTGAATCAACTGAACAAGGTATCGGTAAACATCGAAGACGAGATGAAGCGCTCCTACATGGACTACGCCATGTCGGTCATCGTCGGCCGCGCGCTTCCGGACGTACGCGACGGCTTGAAGCCGGTGCACAGGCGCTGCCTCTACGCCATGTACGACATGTCCAACGACTGGAACAAGCCGTACAAGAAATCGGCCCGCGTCGTCGGCGACGTCATCGGTAAGTACCACCCGCACGGCGACACCGCCGTCTACGACACCCTGGTCAGGATGGCCCAGGACTTCTCGCTCAGGTACCCGCTGGTCGACGGCCAGGGCAACTTCGGTTCCATCGACGGCGACTCCCCGGCGGCGATGCGTTACACCGAAATCAGGATGGAGCAGCTTGCCCACGAACTGCTGAACGACCTGGACAAGGAAACCGTCCCCTTCGGCCCCAACTACGACGACTCCTTGAAGGAGCCGCTGGTCCTCCCCTCCAAGTTCCCGAACCTACTGGTGAACGGTTCCGCCGGTATCGCGGTCGGTATGGCGACCAACATCCCGCCGCACAACCTCTCCGAGGTGGTGGACGCCATTGTCGCCATCATCGAGAACCCGCAGCTCTCCTTCGAGGAGCTGGTGGAGCTGATCCCGGGCCCGGACTTCCCGACCGGCGGCTTCATCTACGGCCGCGAAGGGATCATGAAGGCCTACTCCACCGGCCGCGGCATCATCCAGATGCGCGCCAAGGTGCAGATCGAGACCCAGAAGAAGACCGAGCGCCAGTCCATCGTGGTAACCGAGATCCCGTACCAGGTGAACAAGGCGAAGCTCGTCGAGAAGATCGCCGAGCTGGTCAAGGAGAAGAAGATCGAGGGTATCTCCGACCTCAGAGACGAGAGCGACCGCGAGGGTATGCGGATCGTCATCGAGCTCAAGAAGGACGAGAACCCGACCATCATCCTGAACCACCTGTACAAGCAGACCCAGATGCAGTCCTCCTTCGGCATCATCATGCTGGCCATCGTGCACAACCGGCCGCGCGTGCTGACCTTGAAGGAGACCATCGAGTTCTTCATAGAGCACAGAAAAGAGATCGTCACCCGCCGCACCATCTTCGACTTGAAGAAGGCCGAGGCCCGCGCCCACATCCTGGAAGGTCTGAAGATCGCCCTGGACAACCTGGACGAGGTGATTGCCCTGATCAAGGCGAGCGCTTCGCCGGCCGAGGCGAAGGTCGGCCTCATGGAGAAGTTCGGCCTCTCCGACCTGCAGGCCCAGGCCATCCTGGACATGAGGCTGCACCGCCTGACCGGCCTCGAGCGCGAGAAGATCCTCGAGGAGCTGCGCGAGATACTGAAGTACATCGCCCGCTTGAAGGAGATCCTTGCCTCCGAGGCCGAGATCCTCAAGATCATCGTGGGCGAACTGCTTGAACTTAAAGAGAAGTTCGGCGACAAGCGTCGTTCCGAGATCGTCATGCAGACCGCCGACATCTCGCTGGAGGACACCATCGTCGAGGAAGACATGGTGGTCACCATCTCCCACACCGGCTACATCAAGCGTAACGCCGTCACCCTGTACCGCGCCCAGCGCCGCGGCGGCAAAGGGAAGACCGGCATGAAGACCAAAGAGGAGGATTTCGTGGAGCAGCTGTTCATCGCCTCCACCAAGGACTATCTCATGTTCTTCACCGATGCCGGGAAGGTGTACTGGCTCAAGGTGTACGAGATTCCGGAAGCGGGCCGCGCTGCGCGCGGCAAGGCGATCGTGAACCTGTTGAACCTCGCCAACAACGAGAAGATCACCACCATCCTCCCGGTCAAGGAGTTCGTGGACGACAAGTTCATCATGATGGCCACCAGGAACGGCGTGGTGAAGAAGACCAACATGATGGAGTACTCGCACCCCAGGGTGGGGGGCATCATCGCCGTCAACCTCGACGACGGAGACAAGCTCATCTCCGTGGCGCTCACCGACGGCAAGCAGGACGTGCTGCTCGCCACCGCCAACGGCAAGGCGATCCGCTTCAAGGAAGACGACGTCCGCACCGTGGGCCGCGTCTCCCGCGGCGTGCGCGGCATGACCCTCGAGGACGAGGATGTGGTCATCGGCATGGAGATCCTGAACGAGAACTTCACCGACTCCACCATCTTCACCGTAACCGAGAACGGCTACGGCAAGAGGACCGAGATCAGCGAGTACCGCACCCAGTCCCGCGGCGGCAAGGGGATCATCACCATCAAGACCACCGAGCGTAACGGCCAGGTGGTGGACATCAAGCAGGTGGTGGACGACAACGACCTGATGCTGATCACCGATCAGGGCAAGATCCTGCGCGTTTCCGTGGCCGGCTTCTCCATTATCGGCCGTAACACCCAGGGCGTTCGCCTCATGGTCAAGGAAGAGAACGAGCGCGTTGTCGCCGTGGCCCGCCTGGCCGAGAAAGAGGACCAGGAAGAGAACGAGGAAGAAAACGACATCGACGAGATCGTCGAGCTCGAAGCGGACGGCGGCGAGGGCGAGGAGTAGTAAAGCAAATCCCCCTAAATCCCCCTTTGTTAAAGGGGGACTTAACGAAAAGCAAGCGTCGAACATGTAATCTTTGCCCTCCCCTTGGGAGGGGTGCCATGCAGTGAAAAAGGGTAGACCCATGCAACAGAGCGAGAAGGTAGACAACTCCCTCAATGAGCGTCGCGATATTCTGGATCTCCTGGTGCGGCTTAAGGGTGACGGTATCTCCATCCACGAGATGGAGCAGATCGGCCTGAAGTTCCAGAAGGCCGGCAAACGCGCGCTGCGTCCGCTGGTACGGGAACTCTGGCGCGAAAACTCGGGCGAACTGATCACCAAGTACGCCTACATCCTGGACTTCTTCGACACCAGCGATTGGCTCGACCAGCTGATCCAGATCGCAATCAAGCGCCAGGACCTCGCTGCCGACGGCAAGGCCGCCCTGATGATCGCCCTGGAAGGGTACGGCGTGGACGTCAACGCCCCTCCCTTCAGGCAAGACAAGGCCAGCTCCGGCGGCACCTCCCTGGGACAGCAGGTCCAGGGGGCGATGCGACTGGGCGAGGAAGGGATGGTCACCTTCCTGGATGATTTCCTCTCCTACCCTGCCGAAGTGCAGCAGATCGTGATCCGCGAGCTGTGCCACTCGGGCGACAACCAGTCGCCCCGCTTGCTTCAGGCGATGCTCTGGCACGAGGACCGCGACATCGTGCACTCCGCGCTTGCGGCCCTGGGCAAAATCAGGGACCCCCGCGCGGCCGCCGTACTGCAGGATTTCCTGGCCGATTGCGGTGCCGAGCTTGCGCCGTACGCAGACAAGGCACTGCGCAGGCTCCGTTTCCTGGGCGTCGCGGTGCCGCCGCCGCGCAAGCTGCTCCCCTTCCATGCCGGCTACGCGACACCGCCGGACGGGGACGGTTACCGTTCGCTGCTCTTGTCCCGCTGGGCCAGCCCGGACACCGTGAGCGTGCTGTACATGCAGGTGCACGAGAGACGCGGGGTGCTGGCAGCCTGGGGCGCCGGGGACCTGACCCTCGACAACTTCGCCGCCGAGATAGAAGGCTTCCGGATGCAGGACGACCTGATCGAGGTGGCTCCGGCATACCTGCTGGACCTGGTGCGCGACGCCCTTTACTGGAGCCGTGACCTCTGCTACCTCCCGGCGGACTTCTACATGAGGCGCGGCATTTTCGCCGGCGAGGACATGACCCCCGCCCGCTACACCGACAAGCTCACCGACCTCCCCCGCTCGCGCCGGCTCAGCTTCCACGAGGGCGAGCAACTTGCCCAGCGTCTCTTCGCCGATTCATTCTTCTCCGGCTGGTTCATGGCCGCACAGCGAGTCTATGATTTCGCCGAGGAGTACCGCAGCGGTAAGGGATCGGAACAGGTACTGGAGCGTTTCTGCACGGAACTGCTGGCACCGGAGATGGAACTGATCCGGGAGCGGCTGCTGGTCAGCGCGGACCTGATGCGCCGCTGCGGCAGGGACAATCTCGAAGTTGCCCGCATCGTGGGGCTTGCCGACAGCCTAGTGGACAACCCGCTGCCGCTCCATCTGCACCCGTTCCTGCGCCGCTTCGCGCTGGAGAGCATGGAAATCGCCCGGGAATCGCTGGAGCGTGGCGATGAGCCGCCGCTGAGGGCGGTAGAAGAGCTGTAAAAAGTAATTCCTGCTTTCGCAATCCCTCCCCCTCCCGCAAGTGGAGGGGGAACAAGGCGCTTGCGAGTGCGTCTGCGGAATGTTAATTATTTGTGTTACAATGAAGTCCTCATGAGGGCTAGAGAAACTGTACGAGGGCTTGAATAGATGCTAGAGAAAGTTGCAGTAATAGGCGCGGGCAGCTGGGGCACCACGCTGGCCGACCTGCTCGCCAAGAAGGGACACCAGGTCACCCTGTGGGCCTACGAGCCCGAACTGGTCGTCACCATGCGCGAGACCAGGGAGAACAACCTCTTCCTCCCCGGGATCACGCTGCAGGAGAGCCTTGCCTTCACCAACGACCTCGAGGAGGCCTACCGCGGCTGCACCATGGTGCTCTGCGTGGTGCCGTCCCAGCTGGTACGCCGGGTGATCACCAACTCCCTCCCCTTCATCCCGCAAGACGCGCTCATCATCTCCGCCAGCAAGGGGATCGAGGTCGACACCCTGGCCACGGTTTCCGAGATCTACCAGGAGATCCTCCCCGCGGAGATGTACGCCAACTTCGCCGCCCTCTCCGGCCCGAGCTTCGCCCGCGAAGTGGCGCAGGAGATGCCGACCGCCGTCGCCGCTGCCGCGGCTACCGAGCAGATCGCCCGCCGGGTACAGGAAGCCTTCAACACCAACTTCTTCCGCGTCTACCGGAATTCGGACGTGGTGGGGGTCGAGCTTGGCGGCGCCATCAAGAACGTCATCGCCATCGCGGCCGGCATCTCGGACGGCCTCGGCTTCGGCAGCAACACCCGGGCCGCTCTCATCACCCGCGGCCTTGCCGAAATGACCCGCCTCGGCCTTGCCATGGGGGCGCAGCCCGCCACCTTTGCGGGACTGGCCGGGATGGGAGACCTGGTGCTTACCTGCACCGGCGACCTGTCCAGGAACCGCAGCGTAGGCATCCAGATCGGCCAGGGGCGCCGCCTCGACGAGATCCTGGGCGAGATGCGCATGGTGGCCGAAGGGGTCAAGACCACGGAATCGGCGTACAACCTGGCCAGGAAGCTGGGGGTCGAGATGCCCATCATCGACCAGATGTACCAGATGCTCTACCAGAACAAGCCGGCACGCGAAGCGGTCCTGGAGCTCATGACCAGGAACCTCAAGGCCGAAGGAGCTTAGGAACAGATTAAGGCTGAGATTAGGATTAAGATTGAGAAGAAACAGTGGACACTGCGCCATCCTGTTTCTCTTTGTCTCAATCTTAATCTTTATCTGTTTTTCAAGGATAGGTAATGCAACCACGCTTTGGCATAAGAACCAAACTGCTCCTGTCCATCCTCGCCATCCTTCTCATCTCCTATTCCACCCTGATCTACTCGACCATGAAGACCATGAGTGCGTCTTTGCGCACCGAGGTCGACCGTAACCTCGAAACAAACCTCACCTACGCCCGCAGCCAGTACCGCGACCGCGCCACTGTCATCAATTATTCGCTGCTGCAGCCCGCCACCGCGCCGGTGGTGCAGGGACATGTTGCGTCGGGTGATCGCAAATGGCTGGACGATCGGCTGAAACAAATACACAGGGTGCTCCCCTCCCTGGATATCTTGCTGATGCTGGATGGCAAAAAGAGGATCTTAGCGGGCGTCGATACCACATCGTACGACGAGGAGCTGTACCTGCCCGGGATACTGGATCAGGCACTGGCGGGGAAAGGTGTGGTGAGTTCGACAGAGATACTGCCGGCTGCAACGCTGTGTCAGGCAGGGGCCAAGCGCTATTGCGAGCAGGAAAGCAACGCGGAGGCCATGGTAAACACAGTGGTGGTCCCGGTGCTAGGCCAAGGCGGCAGCGTCTTGGGGTGCTTCGTCGCCGCCGAAATCCTTAACAACCAAGCGACCCTCCCCACCGACCTTCAGGAGGTATCAGGCAACGACGTCGAGGTGAGCATCACCCAGCGGGACCTGCGTATCTCCAGCAGCCTGCCGGCCACTCTGCGAGACGCCTCCACCCTCTCCCCGAAGGTCGTCGAGGTGCTGGAGCGCGGCGAGGTGTATCGCGGCGAGGCTCGCATCGGATCGCGAGACTACGAGACGGTCATCGACCCCATCCTGAACAGTCGGGGTGAATTCGTCGGCTCCATTTCGGTCGCCGTGGCCACCGAAAGGTTCAGCGAAACCAGGCGGGAAAACCTGGGCAACATCCTGGCCTCCGCCTTCATCGGCATCCTCTGTTCGTTCGGTTTGGCCTTCCTTGCCTCCCGGCACTTTACCGGCCCGCTGCGGCAACTTGCGGCGAGCGCCAGCAAGATCGAACATGGGGACCTGGACCAGAGGGTCGAGGGTGACCAGGACGACGAGGTGGGGGTGCTGGCCTCTTCCTTCAACAAAATGGTGCAGGCGCTCAAGGAGCGCGACGCCATCATCAACAAGAAGACCGACGACCTCCAGGAGCTGAACGAGCAGCTGGAGCGGATGGTGGACGAGCGGACCTCGGCCCTGGTCATGGAGATGGGGAGGCTGGAGGCGGTGCTGACCAGCCTGGCCGAGGCGGTCGTGGTGACTGACCTCGACAACCTGGTCGTGCTCTTCAACCCCGCGGCGCAGCAGCTCTTCGGGATGGTGCCGCACCGCGTGGTCGGGCAGCCCATCGAGCAGGTCTGTGAGCTGGTGGGGTTCACCCCGCTGCTGGAGCGGATCAGGGACCTGTCCCAGCCCGAGCGCGGCGGCGGGACCAAGGAGGAGCTGACGGTAAAGGGGAAGCGGCTGCACGTCTACCTCTCCTCGCTCTCCGACGAGTACGGCAACTTCGCCGGCATCGTCCTCTCCATCCGCGACGTCACCGTGGAGCAGCAGGTGGACCGGATGAAGACCGAGTTCATCTCGACCGTGTCGCATGAACTGAAGACGCCGCTCACCTCCATCAAGGGGTCGCTACAGCTCCTCTTGACCCGCAGCAAGTGGCTGACCGACACCGAGCGGCAGCTGCTCACCGTCTGCTTCCGCAACACCCAGCGCCTGATCCGCCTGATCAGCGAGATACTCGACATCTCGGGGATCGAGTCGGGCGGCATGGTGTTCAAGTTCAAACCGGTTTCCATCGGCGAACTCACCGTGTACGCGGTCGAGGAGATCAAGTCCTACGCCATGGGCCGCGACATCACCATCGTCAACACCGTCGGCGAGCACCTCCCCATGGTGTACGGCGACAGCGACCGCCTGATCCAGGTGATCACCAACCTTTTGTCCAACGCGGTGAAGTTCTCGCCGGAGGGGAAGGTGGTCATGATCAGTGCCGAGCAGGAAGGGAACTACGTGGTGGTCTCGGTGGCCGACAAGGGACGCGTGATCCAGTGGTCGGACCGCGACAAGCTTTTCAAGAAATTCCAACAGATAGAATGCCAGGAACGCGGCAAGGTGGGGGGGACCGGCCTGGGACTCGCCATCTGCAAGGAGATCGTCGAGCGCCATCACGGCCGGATCTTCTACACCGCCGCCCAGGAGCGCGGCAACACCTTCAGCTTCACCGTGCCAATCATAGGGGAGACCGATGCAAAAGGATAGGATTCTCATAGTTGATGACGAGGCGGACATCGCCCTCATCCTCAAGCTGCAGCTGGAAGACGCCGGTTACGAGACCGAGCGGGCCCGCGACGGGGTAGAGGCGCTGGAGGCGATCGAGCGCGAGCATTTTTCCCTGATCATGCTGGACATCAAGATGCCCCGCATGGACGGTCTGGAAGTGTTGAGCCGGATCCGCAGCGACCAGACCCCGGTGGTGATGATGACCGCGCACGGCAGCGAGGACATCGCGGTGGACGCCATGAAAAAGGGTGCGCTGGACTACATCTCCAAGCCCTTCTCCTCCGACGACATGCTGCAAAAGGTGGAGCGCGCCATCGGCATCGACCGCACCAGGAAGGAAAACGCCAAGCTGCAACGGCAGTTGGACGAGGAGCGCCTCAAGATGGCGGCGGTACTCCAGGGGATGGCGGACCTTCTGCTGGCCGTCGACCTGCACGGGACCATCATCACTGCCAGCCGCCAGGCGGAGAGCGTCCTTTCCTGTGACGGCGGCATCGAGGGGAAGGTGCTGGAAGAGGTACTCAAAGCCGAAGTACCGGGTGGGGAACTGCCGGCCCGCACCGTGCTGCGCACCTGCGAGCCCTGCCTGGACGTCGCCTACCAGCTCCAGATCGGCGGGCAGCAGGTGCCGGTCCTTTCCTCGGCGGCGCCTTTGAAAAACGGCTCCGGGGAACTGGTGGGGAGTGTCGAGATCATCCGGGACATCTCCAAGCTCAAGGAACTGGAGCAGGAGAAGGAAGATTTCGTCAGCATGCTGTCGCACGACCTGAAGTCCCCGATCACCGCCGTGGTCGGTTCCATCGACCTGGTGCGCGAGGCGAAGCTCGGCCCGATCACGCCGGACCAGCGCGAGTACCTGAACGCCGCCATCGAGAGCTGCGAGGAGATGGTCGAGATGATCGACACCCTGCTCGGCATCCACAAGTTCGAGGCGGGCAAGATGAAGCTCAGCTTCAGGGACGAGGATCCGGGCTCCCTGCTCAACCGCAGCGTCAGCAAGTTCCAGACCCTGGCGCAGCGCGGCGCCATCAATCTGTTCACCACCCTCCCCTCCGGACTGCCCCCGGTTTCGGCGGACCGTTCCTCCTTCAACAGGATCATGGGGAACCTCCTCTCCAACGCGGTGAAGTTCACCCCGGAAGGGGGCGAGATCGAGGTCTCGGCCGACCTGGTGCACGACCCGACCACGGTGACGGGGAAGGTCCCGGAGCAGAACTACGCACCGGGGCAGCTCCCGACCGAAGGCGACTTCGTGCGCATCAGGGTGCGCGACAGCGGGGTCGGCATCCCCGAAGAAGCGCTGGGCTCCATCTTCGACCGCTTCGTCCAGGCCAGGAACCGCCGCCAGGGGAAGACCCGCGGCACGGGCCTGGGGCTTGCCTTCTGCAGGAAGGCCGTGGACGCACACGGGGGCTACATCTGGGCCGAGAGCGAGCCGGGGGCAGGCAGCGTCTTCACCATCCTGCTTCCCGCGCAACCGGAGGAGCCCGGGGAGTAGCCATTTCGGGTTTCATTAGCCGCAGGAACGGGGGGACCGTCGGACAGGTTTCGAAAGAGTCTTTAATTATTCCTCTTTTTTCTTTCGGGAAATATAGTAAAGTAGAGCAGCGTTGGAGAGGAAACCCCTCTCATGGGAGTGCCGGCAGTTACGTTGACATGATCTTGGGACGGGAGGGATAAGTGGCGCTGCGAGAAACTGACGCGGGGTACCGCGAGTTGTTCGAGGAAAACCCTGAGGCGATGTGGGTCTGTCACCGTGACACCGGGCAGTTTCTGGCGGTCAACGAGGCGGCCCTGAGGCTGTACGGCTATGGTCGCAGCCAGTTCATGGAACTCAACCTCTCCCACCTCGGCGCGGCCGATCCCCCCTCCGGCGACGAGGCCAAGGTTGTTCCCTGCCTGCAGCGCAGGCGGGACGGCACGGAACTGGAGCTGCAGCTCACCTGGCGACCCGTCACCTTCCACAGCGAGCCGGCCCACCTGGTGCTGGCGCGGCGGCTCGAGCCGGCTGCGCAGGGACAGGACCAGGAGGGCTTACGGCGCCAGGTGACCGAACAGTTGGCCCAGTTGGAGGCAGCGCACCGTGAGCTCGAGGCCTTCAGCTACTCCGTTTCCCATGACCTGCGGGCCCCCCTGAGGCACATCGACGGGTTCAGCCGGGCCCTTTTGGACGACTACGGTGAGGTGATCGGCAGCCAGGGGCAGGAGTACCTGACCCGGATCTGCCAGGCGACCGGCAAGATGGCGCAGCTCATCGACGCCGTGCTGCAGCTGGTGCGGGCAGGACGCTCCGAGTTGGAGCCGCGCGCGGTCGACCTGAGCGTGAAGGCGCAGGTCATCGCCCTGGAGCTGAAGCACAACGAGCCCGGGCGGGAGGTGGAGTTCGAGATCGCCGAAGGGATGACGGCCGAGGCCGATCCCAAGCTGGCTCGCCAGCTACTCGAGATACTGATCGGCAACGCCTGGAAGTTCAGCGCCAAGACCCCTCAGGCCCGGATCCGTTTCGGGGTCAGGCAAGAGGCGGGGCAGCCGGTCTACTTCGTCAGTGACAACGGCGCGGGGTTCGACATGGCCTACGCCGACAAGCTGTTCACGGTGTTCCACAGGCTGCACCGTGCCGACGAATTCGAGGGGTGCGGCGTCGGGCTGGCCATAGCCCAGCGCATCGTGACCCGCCACGGCGGCAGGATCTGGGCCGAGAGCGCGCCCGGGCAGGGGGCCACCTTCTACTTCACGCTGGGACGTGAGGCAGTTGTCAATTGATAACCGGATTGATTAGCGACGATCTTCCGCTGGTCCCTCTCCCGGAGGGAGAGGGGATGTAGAAGCATTTGGCGCAAGATCATGCCTAATCGGGATTGGTAATAGGTTTAGCTATGTCGTCAAAAGAGCTTAAAGTTCTGCTGGTTGAGGATTCCCAGGAAGACAGCCTGCTTCTGGTCCGCGAGTTGATGCGCGGCGGTTACCAACTGGAGCACCTGAGGGTGGAGACCGCCGAGGCGATGCGGCGCGCACTGGAAGAGGGGACGTGGGACGTCGTCATCTCCGATTACAGCATGCCCTCCTTCGACGCCCTGGGGGCGCTGCAGGTGCTGCACGAAAGCGGCCAGGACCTCCCGTTCATCATCGTCTCCGGCAAGATTGGCGAGGACCTCGCCGTCGCCGCCATGAAGTCCGGGGCCAACGACTACCTGATGAAGGGGAACCTTGCCCGCCTGGTGCCGGTGGTGGAACGCGAACTGCGCGAAGCGGCGGAACGCCGGACGCACCGGCAGACACAGGACAAGGTACGCCGCGGCAAGGCGGAGTGGGAATCGGTATTCGATGCCGTTTCCGACCTGATCATCATCACCGACGCCGAAGGGGTCATCTCCCGCTGCAACGGCCGGGTGACCTCCTATTTCCCGGGCGGGTACGACGCGGTGCTCGGCAAGCGCATCGACGAGATCTTCTTTGGAGCGGAGCAGCCCGAGGGACAGGTCTTCCGCTTCCTGCACAGCCAGGGCGAAGCCGACGAGGATGTCCGCTTCCCCAACCTGAGCGGCTGGTACAACGTGACCAGCTACCCCATGCGCATCGAAGGGAACGACCGCGGCTTCGTCCACATCATCAAGGACATCACCAAGCGGCGCGAGGTCGAAGAGGAGAAGCGGACCAGCGACCGCGAACTCCTTACCCTTTACGCCGTTGCCTTCCGCCTGCAGTACACCAAGGGGGTGGAGAAGGTGATGGGGGACCTCCTGTTCCAGCTGCACAACATGCTGCAGATGGATTTCTCCTGCATCCACCTCTTTGAAAGCGAGCGCCTGAGGATGCGCGCCTCGCTGGGGCTCACCCCCGCCTTCGAAAAAGCGATGAAGTCGCTCTCTCCCGATGAGGAGTGGAACCGGCTGGCGCAGAGCGGGCGGCCGTTTTTGGGGGAGGAGCCGGATGCGCGCTTCCCGGACAAGGCGAAAAAGGCTGCCGTCGCCATGGGGTTGCACTCCTGGTGCACGGTCCCCTTGAAGATAGGCCAGGAAGTGATGGGGGTGATGACGGTGGGGACGCTGTCCGGGCGCAGCTACAGCGACCGCGACGTGTTTCTCCTCTGCTCCATCGCCGGTCAGCTCGCCGTCCTCATCGACAACTACAGCCTCTACGACAAGATGAAGGAGAAGGCCGAGGAGCTCTACAAGAGCAAGATGGAGCTCAAGGAAAACCTGCAGAAGGTGAAGCGGGCCAACATCGAGCTGGGGCGGCTCAACACGGCCAAGAACAACTTCATCGGCATCGCCTCGCACGAGCTGAAGACGCCCATCACCTCCATCATGGGGGGGGCCGAGTTCCTGCTGAAGTATTCCGGAATCCCGATGACGCCGGAGCAGCACAGCATCCTCGCCTCGGTGTACGAAGGGACGGTGCAGCTCAGAAAGCTGGTCGAGGATCTTCTTTCCATCTCCAGGATCGAGGCGCAGGGGCCGCTGGCCCAGAAGAAGCCGGCCAGCCTGATGCACGTCTGCCGCGAGGTGCACAACCTCTTCGTGCTGCCGCTCTCCGAGCGGCACATCACGGTGAATATCGGCGGGGACGAGGCCGACGTGCCGGTCGACGAGGGTTTCGTCACCCTGGCGATTCGGAACCTTCTGGAAAACGCGATCAAGTTCACCCACGACGGGGGCGAAGTGCGGCTTTCCGGGCGGGTCGTGAAGCATGCGCAGTTGAAGGAGATGACCCCCACCCTGCGCCAGTTCTACTCCGCATTCCCGAACAACATCGCCAACGCCCAGAACTATTACCTGTTGCAGGTAAGGGACAACGGCATCGGGATTCCCGCCGACGAGCGGGTCAGGATCTTCGACAAGTTCTACGGCGTCGGCGACATCGCGCACCACTCCTCCGGCGACACCGCCTTCATGTCCAAGGGGTCGGGGCTCGGCCTCTCCATCGTGCGCGGCATCATGGACGCCCACGAGGGGGTGGTCTGGGTGGAGGATGCTGCAGGCGGCGGCAGCACCTTCTCGCTGCTTTTCCCACTAATTAACAGGGATAAAAGGGATAAAGGGGATAACACCCGATAACCCAAAGGCTTTTACTGGCTTTTATCCCTGTTATCCCTTTTATCCCCGTAAGGGTGGGTTATGAACTTCGCCATTACCTTGCATGACATCACCAAGAGCTACGACGGCTTTACGGCGGTGGATGCCTTCTCGCTGCAGGTGCAGCGCGGCACCGTCTTCGGGCTCTTGGGACCAAACGGCGCCGGCAAGACCACCCTGATCAAGATTCTCACCACCCTGATGCGCCCTACCCTCGGCGACGCCTTCGTCGAGGGACACAGCGTCCTCACCGCGGGCAAGGAGGTGCGCCGGGTGATCGGCGTGGTACCGCAGGAAAACAACCTGGACCGCTACCTGACCGCGCGCGAGAACCTGGCCCTGCATGCCAGGCTGCACGGCATGCGCCCCGCCGCCTACAACCCGCGCATCGACCAACTGCTGGAGATGACCGGGCTCGCCGGGCGCCAGCACGACTTTCCCGATACCTTCTCCGGCGGCATGCAGCGCCGCCTGGTGGTGGCGCGCGCCCTGGTGCACGAGCCGCGGGTCCTCTTCCTCGACGAGCCTACCACCGGCCTGGACCCGCAGTCCCGGCGCTCCCTGTGGGACCACATCCGCGGCCTGCGCCGGACCATGACCGTCTTTCTGACCACCCACTACATGGACGAAGCCGATGCCTTGTGCGACCGGATCATGATCATGGATCACGGCACGTGTCTGGCCGACGGCACCGCCGCGCAGTTGAAGGACGCCTTCTCCCGGGCCCACACCTACCAGGTCGAGTTCCGCAATGACGCCGACCGCTACCAGGAGGTGCTGGCCGGGCTTCCCTTCGTCAAGGGGGTCGAGCGCGACGGCAGCCTGTTCCAGATCACGTTGGCCGATGAAGAGTCGATAAAGCCGCTCATGGACCACCTCTCCGGCTCCGACATCCGCCGCATCTGCCTGAAGGAGCCGACCCTGGAGGACGTGTTCATCTCGCTGACGGGGGAGAAGGTCAGGGAATAAGAGGCGGTTCAACGTTCAACGTTGGATGTTTGAAACGGATTTTCCTAAGCCGCGGCGGCAACGTGACGGCGCGGTCCCTTGCCTGCGGAGGTGCCGCGCCCAGCGGGCGCGAAACGTTGAACGTTGAACGTTGAACGGAGGTGTCGGTGTTCAAAGGCGCTTTTTCCATCTGGGGCAGGGACATGCGGGTCATGAGGCGCAGCATTGTCTCGGAGCTGGTCTCCGTGATCGCCTACCCGCTTACCCTCTACCTCGCCTTCGGCTTCGGCCTCAAGGGGTACATCACCGACGTGAACGGCGTCCCCTACCCTCTCTTCATCGCACCGGGCCTCATCTCGATGACGGCGGTCAACGCGGCCTTCGACGAGAGCTCCTGGAGCATGTGGTTCCACCGCAAGGTGCAGCGCACCATCGAGGAGTACCGGGTCACCCCCGTCACCGTGTACGACATCGTCATCGGCAAGATCTTCTCCGGCTTCTCCCAGGGCGCGGTCAAGGGGACCGTGGTCTTCCTGGTCATCCTCGCCCTCACCCCCTTCCGCATCGACTACACTCATTTGCCGGTGTACCTTTTGTGCATCGCACTGTCATCGATGACCTTTTCCTGCCTCGGCACCATCTGCGGGACAGTCATAGACAAGCCGGAAAACATCGGACGGGTGCAGTCGGTGGTCATAGTGCCGCTGATATTCATGGCGGGCATCTTCTTCCCGCTTTCATCCTATCCTTCATCCATCCTGCCGCTGATACAGCTTCTTCCCACCACCGCTGTATTCGAAGGAGCGCGCGATGCGCTCCTCACAGGAGCGATCCCGTCACAGTACCTGGTGAACCTGTTGCTGACTGCCGCCGCCTGTTTCACTATCGCCGTATACACCTTCAACCGCAAGATGGCGGAATAAGCGATTCTTCTTGAGTTTCCCGAGTCATTCATAGTAAAGTTTGCAGTAAACTTTTTACCTCCTGGATGCCCGCTTCGGACGCCGTGTCGCGAAGCCGGCAAACCGAGCGTACCTTGTCGCTGAGCAAACCGTTTTTGGCGTGAATTCGTTCCCTGCCCGAGTCGATTAGCCCCCCGCCGCATCGCAACGCTTTCCAGGGTAACTATTGGAGATACCATGGCCGAAGAGTTCGTACCCAAATGGATCGCCTGGGAAACCACCCAGCGCTGCAACCTCAAATGCGTGCACTGCCGCTGCTCGTCCGAGATGACTTCGTCGGAAGGTGACTTCACCACCGAGGAAGGCAAGAAGCTCTTGAAGGAAATCGCCGACTTCTCCAAGCCGGTCGTGGTTCTCTCCGGCGGCGAGCCGCTGATGAGGCCGGATATCTTCGAACTGGCGGAGTACGGCACTTCGCTGGGCCTCAGGATGTGCATGGCGACCAACGGCTCGCTGGTCACCGACGAGGTCTGCGAAAAGATGAAAAAGGCCGACATCAAGATGGTGTCGCTTTCCCTGGACGGCTCCTGCGCCGAGGTCCACGACGACTTCCGCCAGTGCCCGGGCGCCTTCGAGGGCGTCATGAAGGCGGCCGAGCTGTTCAGAAAGCATGGCCAGAAGTTCCTGATCAACTCCTCCTTCACCAAGAGGAACCAGACCGACATCGCCAACACCTTCAAGGTGGCCAAGTCCATCGGCGCCACCGCCTGGTACATGTTCATGATCGTCCCGACCGGCCGCGGCGAGGAGATCATGAGCGAGCTCATCTCCAAGGAAGACTACGAGGAGATCCTGGACTGGCACTACCACCAGGAGAAGATGGAGGACGACATCCTCATGCGTCCCACCTGCGCGCCGCACTACTACCGCATCGTGCCGCAGAAGGCCAAGGCGGAAGGCGAGAAGTTCGAGCGCCGTTCGCTCACCTTCTCCACCGGCGGCGGCAAGGGGTGCATCGCAGCGCAGACCATCTGCCTCATCGACTGCTTCGGCAACCTGAAGCCCTGCTCCTACTTCCACAGGACCGCCGGCAACGTGAAGGAAACCCCGTTCAAGGAGCTCTGGGAAAACTCCGAGATCTTCAAGGACCTGCGCGACTTCAAAGCCTACAAAGGGAAGTGCGGCGAGTGTGAGTACCTCAACGTCTGCGGCGGCTGCCGCGCCCGCGCCGATGCGGTGTACGGCGACTACATGGAAGAAGAACCGTTCTGCAACTACGTGCCCATCAAGGTGCAGAGAAAGCAGAAGGACTAACGGCCGTTCAACGTTCAACGTTCTACGTTGAACCCCTATACCACTTCCCCCTTGTCAAAGGGGGGCCGGGGGGGATTTGATTCTCCCCGCGTAAAAGCAAATCCCCCTAAATCCCCCTTCGCAAAGGGGGACTTTAAGCCTCCCCCCTCCCCTCCCGCCAGGGTGGAGGGGGCACTGCCATGCACTGAAGAGATACGAAAATATTTCACCCAGGAGGATTACTATGAATACTCGTTTTTTAGACGCTTGTTGGGGTAAGCCGGTTGACCGAGTGCCCGTATGGCTTATGCGCCAGGCTGGCCGTTATCTCCCCGACTACATGCGCGTCCGCTCCAAATGCACCTTCCTGGAACTGTGCAAGACCCCGGAACTCGCCGCTGAAGTGACCATTCAGCCGGTGGACATCCTGGGCGTCGACGCCGCCATCCTCTTCTCCGACATCCTGACCCCGATCGAGCCGATGGGCATGGAACTCGACTTCACCCCGGGTCCCGTCTTCACCAAGCCGATCCGCACCATGGCCGACGTCGAGGCGCTCAAGATCCCGAAAATGGAGACCGACGTCCCCTACGTGCTGGACGCCGTCAAACTGCTCCGCAAAGAGCTCGCTGCCAAGGTGCCGCTGATCGGCTTCGGCGGTGCGCCGTTCACCCTCGCCTGCTACATGGTCGAGGGCAAGGGCTCCAAGGACTTCGCCGCCCTCAAGAAGATGATGTACGCCGAGCCGGAAGTCTACGCGGCCCTGATGG
Organism: Geomonas anaerohicana; assembly: GCF_016458305.1. Classification (GTDB taxonomy): domain Bacteria; phylum Desulfobacterota; class Desulfuromonadia; order Geobacterales; family Geobacteraceae; genus Geomonas; species Geomonas anaerohicana. Next base: position 56,426 of record NZ_JAEMHL010000001.1, read on the forward strand.
ACAAGATCACCACCATGGACATGGAGTACCTGAACGCCCAGATCGCTGCCGGCGCGCAGGCCATCCAGATCTTCGACACCTGGGGCGGCATGCTCTCCCCGTCCGACTACGAGCGCTACGTCCTCCCCTACACCCAGCGCCTCATCAACGGCCTGAACCGCACCAACGTCCCGGTCATCCACTTCGTCAAGGGCGCCGGCACCATGCTGGAGATCGTCAAAGAGGCCGGCGGCGACGTCATGGGTCTCGACTGGCACGTCAACCTGGGCAAGGCCCGCGACATCCTGGGCGACATGGCGGTACAGGGCAACCTCGACCCGACCGTGCTCTTCGCCCCCAAGGAGATCATCGAGCGCGAAGTGAAGCGCGTGCTGGACGAGAACGCCGGCAGGCCGGGCCTCATCTTCAACCTGGGCCACGGCATCCTCCCCACCGTCCCGCCGGAAAACGCGATCTTCATGGTCGACTGCGTGCACCGCCTGACGCAGAAATAATTCTGGACCACAGACAAGGGCGGCCGACGAGGCCGCCCTTTTTGTTGACCCCGTAAAAGGATCCGGCGGCCGTGCAGCCACGGCCGGCACATGGCGCCGGACCAGCCAGGAGCGCATCATGCTTAGGCTTTTCAAGATAGATAACGGGCTCATCAAGGAGATGGAGTCCCAGAGGGAAGACCTCCCGAACCAGATCCTCAAGGCCGACTGGATCGACGCGCACGAACCGGACGACGAGGAGAGGGATCTCCTCGAGCTGCTGCTGCACACCGACATCCCGGAGTCGGACGAGGTCGACGAGATCGAGATCTCGGCCCGCTGCTTCGTGGACTCGGCCGGGATTCACGTGCACCCGCTGTTCCTCTCCCAGAGCGAAGGGCGTCACATGACGCTCACCGTCGCCTGCATCCTGCAGCAAAACCACCTGATCACCATTCGCGAGGGGGATCTCGCCGACTTCCGCCTGTTGCGCATGCGTGCCCGCCGCGGGCATGTCGAGTGCCGCTCCCCCGCCGAACTACTGGTCATCCTGCTGGACCAGAAGGTGGAGAACCACGCGGACACCCTGGAGGACATCCACCGCCAGCTCGAAGGGGTGAGCCACATGGTGCTCGAAGACGACAAGTCCGAACTCGAGGACGCCATCGGCAAACTGGCCCGGCTGGAGGACAGCAACGGGAAGATCCGCCTCTGCCTGATGGATACCCAGCGGGACATCTCGTTCCTGTTGCGCCACCTGCGCGACCGCACCGACCAGAGCGAGACCCTGAGGGAGATCGCGCGCGACGTCGAGACCCTGATGTCGCACACCACCTTCCTGTTCGACAAGATCAACTTCCTGATGGACTCCACCCAGGGCTTCATCAACATCGAGCAGAACCAGATCATCAAGATCTTCTCCATCGCCGCGGTGGTCTTCCTCCCCCCTACCCTGGTGGCCAGCATCTACGGCATGAACTTCGAGTTCCTGCCCGAGCTCAAGATGCCGCTCGGCTACCCCTGGGCCCTGCTGCTGATGCTCATCTCCGGCTTCGCGCCCTACTGGTACTTCAAGCGCAAGGGATGGTTGTAACAAGCAGTCGATACTGTATGGCCTTGTCTGCTGTATACGAATAAATGGATGATTTACTCTCTGTAAGAAAAGTGCTATAAGACTGCCTAAGTCTAATTAAATGAGGCGGTCCTATGGCAAAGAGAGCGGTCCTGGCAGCGGCGGCAGCACTGGTACTTTCCTTTTCCTTACCCGAAGCCCGGGCAACCAACGGGGACACCCTGATCGGCGTGGCTCCGGCCTCCCGCGCCATGGGCGGCGCCGGCGTCGCGGCGCCGCAGGATGCCATCAGCGCCATCTTCGCCAACCCCGCCGCGGTCTGCATGGGCCCCTACTGCCCGGGGAGCGAGTTCGTCTTCGCCTCCACCGTCTACGATCCCTCCGTCAAGGCCACGGTAAGGGTCGGCCCCACCAGCACCACCGCCAAAAGCGACATGAGGCCCTTCGTCATCCCGGCGGTCGGCATGATTACCCCCATCAGTGACCGCCTGCGCTTCGGCCTGGGCATGTTCGGCATCACCGGCATGGGGGTCGATTACCGCAACAAGGGGATCGACCTCAACCAGGGCAATCCAGGCAGCGAGGGGGACATCTACACCCAGCTGCAGATCCTCAAATTCGCACCCAACATCGCCTTCCTGGTGACGCCTGACTTTTCCATCGGCACCTCGATGCACCTGCTCTACGGTTCGCTCGACCTCGGCCAGGGAACCGCGCACAACTACGGGTTCGGGGAGCAGTTCGGGGCGCTGTATCGCCTCGGCTCCTTCTCGCTGGGGGCGAGCTACACCACGCCCGAGAAGATCTCGCACAAAAACGTCACCGACTTCGGCAGCGGTCTGCAGAAGCGGGAGTTGAGCATGGAGTCGCCGCGGACCGCATCCGCAGGTGTCGCCTGGCGTCCCAACGACGAGCTCCTGGTCGAAACCGATGTGAAGTGGCTCAACTGGCAGGATGCCGAGGGGTACAAGGATTTCGACTGGAAGAACCAGTGGGTCTACGCCCTGGGGCTGCAGTACAAGGACCCCGAAGGCCTCACCCTGCGCCTGGGGTACAACTACGGCAAGAGCCCGGTCAGGCTGCACAAGGGGTTCGACGCCGCCGGGACCATCACGGTCCAGGGGAACACGCTGCCGACCCTTTCCTACGAGTACCTGCGCATGATCGGCTTCCCCGCCATCGCGGAGCATCATTTCACCTTCGGTGTCGGATACCAGTTCTCCAGCAGGTTTGAAGGCCATGTCGGCGGGATGTGCGCCCTCGACAACAGCATGAGCGAGACCGATTCCAGCGGCACCTTCGCTTTCGGGTCCAAGGTCAGGGAAACCTCCTACGATCTGGGCCTGATCTGGCACTTCATGTAACCGCGACCAACGCCGCTCTCCCGCCGGGGGGCGGCGTTGATTTTTCCCCACCACCACCGCACCTTCCCTTTGCACCGCCTCCCCGAACTTAAACCTCAAGTGCCATCTTTATTCGCCGATACATGAACCAGATTCATACTCTGTTTAGCCCCACCTTAAACTGACTCGACCCGCTCCGGTGCCTGATTTTGGACGAAGCTTGATGCTCCGCAGCCTGTTTTGAGAGAGCACTTTCATGCTGTTGACAGTACGTTGCCACATCCTCATTCTGCTCGTCCTGGTCCTCGTGCCGTGGGATCAAGCGAACGCGGCCCCCTCCCCTTCCGGCCAGCCGGCCGTGATCGAAGTCGGCGTGCAGCCTTTGGGATACCCGGCGGCCATGATCGGGGCGGCGCTGGAGCACGACGCCATCCTGAAGCGGGAACTGGAAGCGGCCGGCTACCTCCTGAAATTCGTCCCCTTCCGCAAGGGAAGCGAGATGGTACCTCTCATGGGTAACTCGCTGAGCGCCGCCATTGTGGGCGACATGTCGACCATCGGGATGGCGCTGCGGACCGGGATATGCGTGGTGGGGGTGGCGAAGAAGACCTTCACCTCCCTGGTGGGGCGCAACATCGCTCTGCTGGCGCAGTTGAAAAGAAAGCGGGTTGCATACGCGGAGGGATCGTCGGCGCACCATACCCTGCTGCAGGCGCTGGCGAGTGTTGGCCTTCTCGAACGGGATGTCACCTTGGTCCCCATGGATATCGACGCCATGCCCGCGGCCCTCGAGTCCGGCAAGGTGGACGCCTTTTCCGCCGGGGAGCCGGCACCGACCCTGGCGCTCACCAAAAACACCGAGGCGCGGGTGCTGTTCCGGGGCGCCAGCAGCGACTTCTTCGTGATATCGGCGCAGTTGGTACGCAATGACCCGCAGGCTGCATTGGCACTTGCCGCCGGATTGGTGCGCGCGCTGAACTGGATGCGCAAAAGCAACACCAATCTGCAGCAGGCTGCGCTCTGGGCGGAAACTGACCGCACGGCGTTGAGCCCGCGCCACCGGAAACTGGCGCAAGGCCATGTCATCGAGATCACGCGCCGCGAGATTCTCGATGTGCCGGCGGCGCCCGTTATCGTCCGACTCCCGGGACACCTTCCCCTAAAGGACGAGTTCGATTTCCTGAAGCGCCAGGGGAAGCTTCCGCAGGATGCCACGTACCAGAGGGTGGAGCATGCCTTTGCCTATGACGGACTGCAGCAGGTATTGAAGTCCCCCCAGCGCTACCGGGTGGGTGAGTTCGAGTACCGGCCATGAGCGCCGCGGGCCAGAGACCAACCAGGCTGTCGGGCATCCGCGAGCGGGTCATCGCCTATTTCAGCGTGCTTTCGGTGCTAGGGTGCGGCGCCCTGATCCTGGTACTGGTGTACGGGGCTCCATGGCTGGGGATCGTCGGTATCCACGGGCTCAAGGAGGCGGAGATCGTCCATGCCCTGGAGAACGCCGCCGATCACAAGAAGCAGTCGATCCTCACCTGGCTCGCCTCGCGCCGTACCGAACTGGCGGTGGTGGCCAATTCCTACGATTTCGTCGGTGCGACCGCGGCCCTGCTGGACCAGGAAGCCGCCTCGGCGATCCCTCCCCAGGACCGGGTCCGGTTCCTGTGCCAGCATCTGTCCACCCTCAAGCGGACCTCCCCCGATTGCTATGACAGCCTGGCGCTGATAGCGCCCGACGGCAAGATTATCGCCGCCAGCGAGTCGGATCAGATCGGGAGTCGCTACCGTTACGGCGAGTTCCTGAAAGTGGCTTTCACGGTGGGAGCTGCAGAGCAGATCGGCACCGCCTGGGGGAACGGCCATCCGGTGATCCTGATCTCGCGGCAAATTGTGATCCGGGACCGGGTCGGGCGGGAAACGGGGGAGGTGCCGGCGGTCCTGGTCAGCGTAACCAGGCCGCAACAGAGCCTGGAGGCGCTGGCGCTGCTGCCGGGAGTGGCCGATGCCGAAGGGAACCAGATGATCCTGGTCGGGGCACAGGGGGAGTTGTTGGCGTCGGTGCCGGAACACAAGCCGGACCTGCCGGCACAGGACCCGCTGCTGGCAAGACTGTCACGGCAGGCAATGACCATGACCGAGTCCTCCCGGCTGGAAACCCTCGACGACGGGCGCCAGATCCTCGCCGCGTACCGCTACGTGCCCCTGGGGGTGGCGCAGGGGTGGGGGATCGCTGTGGCGATAGACCACCAAAAGGCCTTTGCGCCGCTGGTCTCCACCACTGCGCGTGCCGCAATGTTCGGTCTGGTCATGATTGCCATCGCGCTGATTCTGGCGGGTTGGGGGGGAGGACGGGTGGCCGGGCCGATCCGGGAGCTGAGAAATACCGTGCTGGCCCTGGAGCGCGGCGACCTGTCGGCGCGCACGGAGGCAAAAAGCGGGGTGCCGCAGGAGATCGCGGATCTTGCCACGGCCTTCAACAGCATGGCCAGGCGCATCGAGGACTCGCACCAGGACCTGGAGCGGGAGGTGGCCGACAGGACCAGGGAACTGCGCCAGGAGAAGGAGAACGCGCGGCGCTACCTCGATTTGGCGGGTGCCATGCTGCTCCTGCTGGGAAGCGACGGATGCATCAGGATGATCAACAGGGCGGGAACCCAGCTTTTGGGCATGGTGCAGGGAGAGCCTCTCGGTCTGAACTGGTTTGACAACTTCATTCCTCGCGAACAGAGGAAGAAGATCCGTGAGATTTTTGATGCCCTGATGCGTGGTGAACAGCAACTCCTCGAGTTCTACGAGAACCGGATCCTGACCCGCGACAAGGGGGAGCGGCTCATCTCCTGGCACAACATCCTGATGCGGGACGAGGAGGGCAACATCCAGGGCGTGTTGTGCTCCGGCGAGGACGTCACCGACAGGCGGCAGGCGGAATTGGAGCGCGGGGAACTGGAGCGGCAGCTGCTCCACACCCAGAAGCTGGAGAGCCTCGGCGTGCTGGCCGGCGGCATCGCCCACGATTTCAATAACCTGCTCATGGCCATCGGCGGCAACGTCGAACTGGTGCGCCACGTGCTGGAGCCGGACAGTCCGGCCATCAAGTACTTGGAGAACGCACACCAGGCGACCAAGAGGGCAGGGGACCTGACCAGGCAGATGCTGGCTTACTCCGGGAAGGGGGGGTACAGCGTCAAGCTGGTGGACCTGAACCGGCTGGTGGGGGAGAACGTGGACCTGATGAAGGCATCCCTGCGCAAGGGGGCCACTTTTGCGGTCCAGCTGCAGCCGGGGCTGCCGCTCCTGGAGGCGGACCCGGGGCAGATGCAGCAGGTGATCGTGAACCTGGTCACCAACGCCATCGAGGCGGCGGGGGAGGGGGGAGCGATTACGGTTGCGACCGGGCTGGCCGACTACGGCGTGGCGCAACTGGCGCACAGCCGCCTGGAGCAAAAGCCGCAGCCGGGCAGATTCCTGTCGGTCGAGGTTGCCGACGACGGTTGCGGCATGGATCAGGCCACCCGCGAGCGCATGTTCGATCCGTTCTTCTCCACCAAGTTCACCGGACGGGGGCTGGGGCTGTCAGCGGTACAGGGCATCGTCAGGGGGCATGGAGGTGCCATCTTCGTGCATAGCGAACCCGGGGGCGGCACCAGGGTGCAGGTCCTTTTCCCGCTCGCTGCAGCAGCCGTCACTAGCATGAGCGAGGTGGCACAGGCGGAGCAGGGGAGGGGGGTAGCGCGAGGCAGCGTACTGGAACGGGCAGTGGCCAGGCAGGGGGACGTCAGGGAGCTTCCTTCGGGCGGCGCCGCGGCGCCCGCGGTGGTCGAAGAGCATGAGCCTGAGGGAACGATGGTACTGATCGTGGACGACGAGGAGATGGTGCGCCTGGTATGTCGGGCCATGCTGCGCGGGCTTGGGTACCGCACCATGGTCGCCTCGGACGGCCCCGAGGCAGTGGCCCTGTTCCGTGAGCATGCCGAGGAGATCGGGGTGGTGATCATGGACCTTTCCATGCCCCAGATGGACGGCATGACCGCCGCGGAACACCTGCGCAGCATCCGCCCCGACGTGCGCATCGTCCTCTCCAGCGGTTTCAGCGCGGCAGAAGAGGCGAGGCGCCTGTCCGGACACCAGGGCGCCCAGTTCATCCAGAAGCCGTACGACCTCGTGTCCCTGAAGCAGGTGCTGGGCCAGGTCGACCCTGACCCGTCACCATAACACTCACATCCCCCGCGTCCCTGCCCTCACTTGAGCTGAGGGTGGGGCGTGTCATCGGAACTTCCCGGCAGCAGCGGGTAGGAAAGCCTGGGTTGCCTTCCGGTCAACGCCTTCAGAAAAGCAACCGTGTCCTCCACTTCGCCATCCTTCAGCTTCACTCCCAGTTGAGCAGAGCCCATAACGGTCACCGCATCGTGCAGCTTCCAGACCTTGCCGGAATGGAAATAAGGCTGGGTCACGGCAACGTTGCGCAGGGAAGGGGCCTTGAAGACGTAGCGGTCGCTCTCCGTGTTGGTGACCATGAAACGGCCGGTATCGCCGGCAGGGCGGATCTCGGTAGTCGGAGCTTCCCTGACGCCGAAGGGGTAGTAGTCGAGGCCGCCCACGTTGGTGCCGGCATGGCACGGGGCACACCCCTTGTCCATGAAGATGCGCAGTCCCCGCTTCTCCCTGGCGCTCAAGGCGGCTGCGTCACCCTTCAGGAAGCGGTCGAACGGGGAGTCCGGGGTGAGCAGGGTCGCCTCGAACACTTCGATGGCCCGCGCCATGTTGTCAAAAGTGATGGGGTCGGTGGCCCGGGGGAAGGCGGCCTTGAACAGCGGCGCGTAGCCGGGGATGCTCTTCAGGGTCTTCACCACCAGTTCAGGATTGCTGTTCATTTCGACCGCCGCCTGCACCGGCCCCTTGGCCTGGGTCTGCAGGTCCTTGGCCCGGCCGTCCCAGAACTGTGCCGCGTCGAAGACTGCATTGAACACGGTGGGGGAGTTGCGCGGCCCCTTCTGCCAGCCGTGTCCCGTTGACGTCTCCTGGAGGTCGGCTCCGCCCAGCCCCACGTTGTGGCAGGTGTTGCAGCTGATGAGTTGCGAGGAGGAAAGGCGCGGATCGAAAAAGAGCTTCTTGCCCAATTCGAGCTTCGCCGCCGTGGCCGGGTTCTCCTTGAGGGGAGGGGCCTTGGTGGGGATCGGCTTGAACAGCTTGTTGGCGCGCGACATCAGGTCATCCGCGGCAAAGGCGGTGTGGCAGAGGCAAAGCGGCACGAGCAGCAACAAAAGCATCCTTTTCATGTGGCCTCCAGTTTAGCGGTGGATTGGCAAACCATTAAAAGGTACTTAGTGCGTGGACGCTGTCAACCAGGTAGGTGGGGGAGGGACGTTGCAGAAGGGACTGGCTCCGTTAGGTGCCAGTCCCTCTCGCGGGACGCTCCTATCAGCTTAGCCGCACCCCAAGTACTAAGGGGACAGGCACTTGGCAGAGCCAGTCCCCCTCCCGGGAATGAACCAAAAGAAAGGGGGCCTTGCGGCCCCCTTCGTTGTTTCACATCATCTGCGCAGGTATCAGCGCTTGAGGTACTCGTTGATGGCGGCTGCGGCGCGCTTGCCGTCCCCCATGGCCAGGATGACGGTCGCGCCGCCCCTGACGATGTCGCCGCCGGCGAAGACGCCGGGGATGCTGGTCTGCCCCTCTTCATCTGCCACGACGTTGCCCCACTTGTTCAGCTTGAGATCAGGCGCAGTGGCGGTAAGGAGCGGATTGGCGTTGGTGCCGACCGCGTTGATGACGATGCCCGCCGGGATGTCGAATTCCGACCCTGCCACCGGCTGCGGACGGCGGCGGCCGGAATCGTCTGCCGGGCCCAGTTCCATCTTCTGGCAGCGCAGCGCCGAGACCCAGCCGTCCTCGGTGTCGACGATGGCGATGGGGGCGGTGAGCATGACGAACTCGACACCTTCCTCCTTGGCGTGCTTGATCTCCTCGATCCTGGCCGGCATCTCCGCCTCGCCACGGCGGTAGATGATCATGGCGCGCTTGGCGCCCAGCCTCCGGGCGGTCCTGACGCAGTCCATGGCGGTGTTGCCACCGCCGATGACGGCGACCTCGTCCCGCTGCAGGATCGGCGTCGCGCTGTCTTCCCTGCGCCCGGCCTCCATGAGGTTGACGCGGGTAAGGAATTCATTGGCGGCGTAAACCCCTTTCAGGTTCTCCCCGGGGATGTTGAGCATGGTCGGGAGGCCGGCGCCGTTGGCGATGAAGACGGCGTCATAATCCTCGGTCAGCTCGGCGACCGTCAGGGTCTTGCCGATGATCACGTTGCACTCGATGGTCACGCCCAGCTCGGCAAGGACCGCCACCTCGCAGTCGATGATCTCCTTGGGGAGACGGAATTCCGGGATGCCGTAACGGAGTACGCCGCCGGTGTCGTGCAGCGCCTCGAAGATGGTTACCTGGTGTCCCATCCGCGCCAGTTCACCGGCCGCGGTGAGACCGGCGGGGCCGCAGCCGACCACGGCCACCGATTTGCCGGTCGGTTCCGGCTTCGCTTCTTTGAGCAGGCGGTCCGGGTGCAGCATGGCCCAGTCGGCCACGTAGCGCTCCAGGTAGCCGATGGCGACCGCGTCGCCTTTCTTGCCGCGCACGCACAATGCCTCGCACTGGGTTTCCTGGGGGCAGACCCTGCCGCAGACGGCGGGGAGGGCGTTGTCGCCACGCAGGATCTTGGCGGCCTTGGGGAGGTCGTCGCAGGCCAGGGCGTCGATGAATTCGGGGATGGACACCCCGACCGGGCAGCCGGCGACGCAGTTCCTGGTCTTGCACTGCAGACAGCGCTGCGCCTCGGAAAGCGCCTGGTCGGCGGAGAGCCCCAGGTTCACCTCTTCGAAATTGGTGCTCCGCTCGTCAGCCGGCAGTTCCGGCATGTGCACCCTATCTATAGCCATCCTCTCTTTGGGGGACAGGTCGTTGCTCACTTTGCTACCTCCTTAGCCAATTTGCAGCCCTCGGCTGCGTGCCTTGCCGCCTCTTCCTTGCGATAGCTGGTCAGGCGGTCGGAGAGGCCGTCGAAGTCCACCAGGTGCGCGTCGAACTCGGGCCCGTCCACGCAGGCGAACTTGGTCTCGGTGCCCACCTGGACGCGGCAGCCGCCGCACATCCCAGTGCCGTCGATCATGATCGGGTTGAGGCTCACGATGGTCTCGATGCCCGGCTCGCGGGTCAGGTTGGCCACTGCTTTCATCATCGGGACCGGGCCCACGGCGAAGACCGCCTGCGGTGCACGGGCCGGGTCAGCGATCATCTCGGAAAGGGGACCGGTGACGAATCCCTTGTAGCCCAGGCTGCCGTCTTCGGTAGTGATCAGCAGGTTCTTGGAAAGCGCACCCAGTTCGTCCGCCAGGATCACGTAGCGCTCCGAGCGCCCGCCGATGATGGTGGTGATCTCGTTGCCTGCCTCGGCCAGTGCCTTCACCAGCGGGAAAAGAACGGCGGTGCCGACGCCGCCTCCGACGCAAACGACCCGGCCCCAGTTGGTGATATGGGTCTCTTTGCCCAGGGGGCCGGCCACGTCACGAATGAAGCCGCCGACCGGGGTCGAGACGATCTTCCGGGTCGAGGCGCCGATGGCCTGTATGAACAGGGTGATGGTCCCGGCGGCCGGGTCCGCGTCGCCGATGGTCAGCGGGATCCGTTCTTCGCCCTGAGCCAGCCTGACCATGACGAACTGTCCAGCCTTCCTGGCCTTGGCGATCCGGGGAGCGACCAACACCATCTTGTGGAGGTTTTCCGCGAGAATCTCGTTGCTTACAACTTCGAACATTGGGTCACCTTCTTGGAGGAGAGTATGTGCTGCAGCTGTTTTAGCGTAGTGAATACGATATCAGCTGTGAGGGAAAAAGCGCAAGGAAGTATACGGAAAGTCAGGGGTAATGAACGAATGACAATGGACCGTTGGTAAGCGTCGACTGCCCGAAGGAGGGCACCCGCCCCCGGAGGGGGAGGGCTGGGGAGGGGGAAGAGGCTTATCCCTTCACCTTGTACGTCGCGCAGATGATCCCGGCGAAGATGAGCACGATGCCGGCCACGTGGAAGGATTGCAGTCGCTCACCGAGGAAGGCGACGGCCATGATGGTGCTGAATGCTGGCATCAGGTGCACGAACTGCCCGCCGACATGGGGACCGACCTGGCGCAGGCCGTGGTTCCACGCGGTGAAGGCGACCACGGAGGCGAGGATGCCGACATACAGGACGCTGAGGATGGTAGGGAGGTTCCAGGTCATCAGGTGCCCCTGGGAGATCTCGTACCCGTAGAACGGGATCAGCAGGACCAAGCCGCACACGGTCATGGAGAACAGGAACACGAACGGGTTCAGCCCCTGCGGGTAGCGCTTGATAGCGACGGAATAGAGGCCCCAGGCGATGGCGGCCAGCAGTACCAGCAGGTCGCCGCGGTTGAAGGTCAGGGTGAGGATGCGGGACGGGTCGCCGCGCAGGATGATGGCGGCGACGCCGACCAGGGACAACGCGATGCCGGCGTGCTGGCGCAGCATGACGCGCTGCCCGTAGAAAATGCGCGCAAACATGATGATGAAGATGGGGATGGCGGAATTGACCAGCGCCGCGTTGATGGCGGTGGTCCAGTGCATGGCCGTGTAGATCAGGAAGTTGAAGAGAGTGACGCCGAACAGGCCGGAGATGCCGACCAGCGGCAGGTTCGCCCGCACGATGGGCCACTGCTCGCGCAGGCGCGGCAGCACAACCGGTAGTAGCACAATGAGAGCCACCACCCAGCGCCAGAACACAAAGCCGGCAGGGGGAATCACGTTGTTCATGGCCCTGCTGATCACGAAGTTCCCGGACCAGATCAGGGCGCTTAGGGTAAGGAGGAGGTACGGCATCGCAATACCTGCTATGGCGAAGATTTCGTCCACATCCCCTTCGCCCTCAGGGAGAGGGCTGGGGTGAGGGCGGCGCCAAAGCGGAAAGACTCTCTCATTTTGCGCACTTGGTCAAGCAAATTGAACAGGGATAAAAGGGATAAAGACGGATGGAAAACAAACCCTCCCCCCGGAGGGGGAGGGCAAGGGGGAAGCTTTACAGCAAAGGGGACAGGCACCTGCGGAGCCAGTCCCCTTCACGTAAAGAGCTTAGAACTCCTGCGACATCGCCTTCACCTGGCGCGCGGTGAAGACCGGGCCGTCCTTGCAGACATAGACATTGCCGACGTTGCAGCGGCCGCACTTGCCGACGCCGCACTTCATACGGTTTTCCAGGGTGGTGTAGATGTTGTCGTCGGTGAAACCGAGGCGCTCCAGGACCGGGAGGGTGAACTTGATCATGATCGGGGGACCGCAGACCAGCGCGATGGTGTTCTCGGCGCTCGGCGCCGCCTCTTCCAGCACGGTGGGGACGAAACCTACCTTACCGTCGAAGTCCGGACCGGCGCCGCCGGGATCCACGCACTTCACCAGGCGCACGTCGTCGCGTTCCTGCCATTCCTTCAACTCGTGCTTGTAGACCAGGTCCGCTTCGGAGCGGGCACCGTAGACGATGGTGATGTCCTTGAACTTGTCGCGCAGGTCCAGGCAGTTCCAGATCACGGTTCTAAGCGGCGGCAGGGCGATGCCGCCCGCGATGAAGACCAGGCTCTTGCCGAAAAACTCCTCGATGGGGAAAGAGTTGCCGTAGGGGCCGCGCACGCCGACGGTGTCGCCGACTTCGAGCCTTCTCAGCGATTCGGTGACTCGCCCGACGCTCCTAAAGCAGCACTCGATGTACCCCTTGCGGGTTGGCGCCGAGGCGATGCAGAAGGTCGACTCGCCGAAGCCGAAGGAAGAGTACTCGGCGAACTGGCCGGCGCGGAAGCTGAAGTTCTCCCGGACCTGCTCGTCCTGGAAGACCAGGCGCAGCGTCCTGACGTCAGGCGTCTCGTCGACGATGGCTTCGATGGTAGCGAGGTTGGGGAGGTAGATGTTATCGGATTTGCACATAGGTCGTTTCTCTCGATAAGGCGTTTAACAGGGATAAAAGGGATGCAAGGGATAAAACCAATAGGCCTTTGTTGTTATCCCTTTTATCCCCTTTATCCCTGTTCGTTTTAGTCCTGCTTGCTGTTGATGGTCTCCAGGATTTCTGCGATGTCGATGCCGACCGGGCAGGCGCGGATGCAGCGGCCGCAGCCGGTGCAAAGGGTCTTGCCGAACTTGTCGTCGTAGTACTTGAACTTGTGCATGATCCGGTTCCGGTAGCGCTTGTTCTGCACGTCGCGCGGGTTGTGGCCGGAGGCGTGGTTGGTGAACTTGGCGAAGCCACAGGCGTCCCAGTGCTTGCGCCTGACGCCGTCGTCCGTGCTCCCCTCGTCGTTGATGTCGAAGCAGTGGCAGGCCGGGCAGATGAAGGCGCAGGCGCCGCAGCCGACACAGATGTCCGCGATCTTCTCCCAGAGCGGGTCCTCGAAGTGCTCTTCCAGCCACTTCTTGATCTTTACCAGGTTGAGTTTGGCGACAGCCTGGTCGACAAACGGTTTCGGCTCGGCGCCTGCCCCTTCCGAGAAGAGGTTCTGGTGCGCAGCCACCAGGGCCTGACCCTTTTCCGTCACCGCATTACAGGCGTAGGAGCCGTCCTTGAGCGGGGTCAGGAACAGGTCGCTCCCCGCCTCGGCATCCGGAGCCAGGCCGACTGCGCGACAGAAACAGGCGTCGTCACCCTTGGTGCAGGCGATCCCGACGATGGTGCTCTTGCGGCGGCGCTCCAGGTAGAACTCGTCCTTGTAGTCCCAGGACATTACCGCGTCCAGGATGGCGGGGGAGCCGGCGTCGCAGGGAGGGGCGCCGATCAGCACCGCCTCCGGGAATTTGGAGCGGTCCACGTCGTTCACCTTCATGGCACCGTTTTCCCGCTTGTAGGAGAGGATGTCCTCGCAGATCGGGAAGAACAGCTCCTTGGAGGAGCGGCGCGGCAGCGCGTCGAGGGTGAGGTCCGAGCCTGCCGTCAGCGGTTCATAAAGCACCACCGATCCCGACAGTTTCGGTCCCACCACGAGTTTGGCTTCCTTGACCAGGAGGTCGATCAGATTGCGAAGGTTCTGTTCCGTAATGATCTGCGGCATAAAGGTCTCTTTTGTTGGCCTTTTCCCCTCGCCCTCCGGGAGAGGGGCAGGGGTGAGGGCGCTGCTGACTGTTGTAATGCTGCTGTGTTTCTAGCTCCTCCCCCCGGAGGGGGGAGGTTGGGAGGGGGGAAGCGCTGCGTAACCTAAAGCCCCCTCCCTGTCCCTCCCCCTCCGGGAGAGGGGACGTGAGGCTACGGTTTCAGCTTCTTGTATCTACTTGATGAACGACTGGTCGTCGTTTTCCTTGTACTCGTTGAGCGGTCCCTTATCCACCGGCGTGAGCCCGGCCTCGAAATCGTAGAGTTCCTTCAGTTCCTGGGCCATACGGCGGTTCAACAGGTTGAGCGGGATGTCCATTGGGCAGACGCGCTCGCACTCGGCGCAGCCGCCGCAACGGCCGGCAAGGTGCATGGCGCGCACCAGGTGCCAGGCCATGTTCCCCGCGGGACGTGGCGAACTTTCCACCGCCTGCGGCCGGTTCTTGTCGCACAGGCACTGTTCGCAGTAGCAGAAGGGGCAGACCTGGCGGCAGGCCATGCAGCGGATGCAGCGCGAGAAGTGCTCCTTCCAGAACGCCCAACGCTCCGCCTGCGGCATCGCCTCGATGCGCGCCATCTCCTGTGCTTCCTCCGGGGTCAGATCGGCAAGTTCGGCGTGCGTCCCGGCGGCCACGTCGGCGCCTTCCGGCATGTGCACGGTACACTCCCGGCACTTGCGGGCGATGTTGGCCTCCGTCAGCGTGCCGGTCCGCTCCACGCCGAAGCCGTACACGCCGGGGCAGACTACGCCGATGATGAAGAGGTCCTCGCGCTGGAGCTGCGATTCCGTCATCAGTCCGGCCAGCGCGCGCATGTCGCATCCCTTGGCGACGATGCCGACCTTGCCCTGCTTCAGCACCCCTTTCTTGGCCTTGGTGAGGTAGACCGAGAGGTTGTTGACGCAGGCGGGCGAGAAGATGAGCTTTTCCGCTTCTTCCACCGTGGTGACCAGTGCGGGGCTCGCGGTCCCTTTGCGGCGGCCGGGGAGGTAGCCCACCACGCCGACCACCGTCTCATCCTTGAGGATCTTTACCGCTTCCTTGCGGATCGCCTCGGTGATTGCCTGGTAGTAATCCGGTTCAATGCAGGTCACCTGGTTCTTGTTTGCTTTAGCGTTCATGTCTGATCCGTTGGCGCCGCGGCAGATGCCGGACGCAAGTTGTGTCGGTTGGGAGCGGAATCCTCCCCCTCCCTAACCTCCCCCTCCGGGGGAGGGGACTATGGCGCTTCTTCTTGCTCCTCCCCCCGGAGGGGGGAGGTTGGGAGGGGGCTACCCCCAGCCAATCACCCGATGCTGTCGTAAGCCTCTTTGAGCTCCGGGGTGTTGATGGCGCCGGACCACTGCTCCTCGTGCTCGAGCTCCTTGAACTCGGGCATCGGCCCCATGGTGCGCACCCGTTCGGTCAGCTCGGTCACCACGTCGACCCACTTGCCCCCTTCGGCTGCCGAAACCCAGGAGAACTGGAGCCGGTTCAGGTCGACGCCCACGAAGTCCAAGAGGGCGCGGAACGCGGCGAAACGGCGCCGGGCGTGGAAGTTGCCGGCCATGTAGTGGCAGTCGCCGGGATGGCAGCCGGAAACGAGAACCCCGTCCGCCCCTTTCTGGAAGGCGCGCAGGATGAAGACCGGATCGATCCTCCCGGTGCAGGGGAACTTGAGCACCCGGACGTTGGGCGGGTACTGCATCCGGCTGGTGCCTGCGAGGTCCGCCCCCGCGTAGGTGCACCAGGTGCAGACGAAGGCGACTATCTTTGGTTCGAAATCGTGCTTGGTAACTTCAACGTGCATGGAAACCTCAAGATCCGTTCAACGTTCGACACGCTTATAGCCCTGACGGAACGGAGTGTTTGGTGACTTGTACCGGTGCCGTAGCCGTTTCAGATCATGCCCCTCGAACGTTGAACCTTGAACGGTGAACGGGTTTTAAAGCTCTGACGGAACGGAGTGTTTGGTGACTTGTACCAGTGCAGTAGCCGTTTTAGGTTGCCGTCCCTCGAACGTTGAACGTTGAACCTTGAACGGTTTCTGCCGTTAAAGCGCCTCTATCATCGCCATGATCTGCTCGTCGGTGTAACCGTCGAGTTCGATGGACTTGGACGGGCAGGTGGCCTGGCAGGTGCCGCAGCCGCCGCAGACGCCGGGGTTCACGTAGGCAACCTTCTTCACCAGGTTCCCCTGGCGGTCCCGGATTTCCTTCTCCTCGATGGCGCCGTAGGCGCAGACCTTCTTGCAGGCGAAACAGCCGACGCAGTACTTCTCGTTCACCTTGGCGACCACCGGGTCGCGCTCGAGCTTGTCCTTGGCGAAGAGCGTCATCACCTTGGCCGCCGCGGCGGAGGCCTGGCTCACGGTATCCGGGATGTCCTTCGGACCCTGGCAGGCGCCGGCGAGATAGATCCCGGCGGTGGCGCATTCGACCGGCTTCAGCTTGGCGTGGGCCTCGGAGTAGAAGTTGTACTTGTCGTAGGAGATGCCGAGCTTCTGCGCCAGCAGGTCGGCGCCGTCCTGCGGCTGCACCGCGGTGGCCAGCACCACGAGATCGGCCTCGATCTCGACCTGGACGCCGACCTGGATGTCGCTCCCCATCACCACGATCTTGTCGCCGCGCTGGTACATGCGGGACACCATCCCCCTGATGTAGACCGCTTCCTCTTCCTCGACGGCGCGGCGCCAGAACTCGTCGTACCCCTTGCCCGGCGTCCTCGCGTCCATGAAAAAGACGTAGGCCTGCCCGTCGTGCACCTTGTGGTGGTAGAGCATGGTGTGCTTTGCCGTGTACATGCAGCAGACCTTGGAGCAGTAGGAGATCCCTTTCTCCCTGGCGCGCGAGCCGACGCACTGGATGAAGACCACCTGCTTGGGTTCCTTGCCGTCCGAGGGGCGCAGGATCTTGCCGCCGGTCGGGCCCGAGGCGGAGGCGAGGCGCTCGAAGGTCATGCCGTCGATGATGTCGGGAATGGTGCCGTAGCCGAACTCGCCGTACCCCTGGATCGGGCTCCCTTCGGGCTTTCTGTCGATGGTGTAGAGCTTGAAGCCGGTGGCCACGACGATGGCGCCCACGTCTTCGACGGTGAAGGTGTCCTGCTGCTCGTAGTCCACCGCGCCCGGCCCGCAGACCTTGGCGCAGACGCCGCACTTGCCGCTTTGGAACATGGTGCAGTTCTCGCGGTCGATCACCGGCGTGTTGGGGACCGCCTGCGGGAAGGGGACGTAGATGGCCGGGCGCATGCCGTGCCCCTGGTCGAATTCGTTGGGGATTTTCTTCTTGGGGCACTTGGTCATGCAGATGCCGCAGCCGGTGCACTTGGACTCGTCCACCGAGCGCGCCTTGTGCTTCACGGTCACCTGGAAGTTGCCGATGTAGCCGTCCACCTTCTCGATCTCGGAGTACGTGAACAGGGTGATGTTCGGGTGGTTGGCCACGTCGACCATCTTGGGGGTCATGATGCACTGGGAGCAGTCGAGGGTCGGGAAGGTCTCGGAGAGCTGGGCCATGTGCCCGCCGATGGACGGCTCACGCTCGACCAGAACCACCCTGTGCCCGGCGTCGGCGATGTCGAGGGCCGCCTGGATGCCGGCGATGCCGCCGCCTATCACAAGGGCGCGCTTGGTGACCGGCACCGTGATCGGGGCGAGCGACTTCCCTTTGCGGACCCTTTCCACCATCAGCTTCACGATGTCCTTGGCCTTGGCGGTCGCCATGTCCCGGTCCTCGTGGACCCAGGAACAGTGCTCGCGGATGTTGGCCATCTCGCACAGGTACGGGTTGAGCCCCGCCGCCTCGGCGGCCTTGCGGAAGGTCTTCTCGTGCATGCGCGGGCTGCACGCCGCGACCAGCACGCCGTCCAGCTTGTGCTCGGCAACCGCCTTCTTCAAAAGGGTCTGCCCGGGGTCCGAGCACATGTACTTGTAATCGCAGGAGAAGGCGACGCCCGGGATCTCCCCCGCGGCCTTCGCAACCTGCTCCACATCCACCGTGCGGGAGATGTTCTCACCGCAGTGGCACACAAAAACGCCGATTCTGGACATAAGCTCCTCAATCCATGCGCTGCCGCCCGGGTGGGCTACAGCAGCTGTTTATCTCTCAACAGCGGTTTCGGGTCGGTGATGACACTCTCGAAACCGAGGCTCTCCGAGGCAACACCCATCGCCAGCGCCGCCAACTGGGTGACGTAGAAGATGGGGATGTCGCGCTGGTCGGGGGCGCTGCCGCCGTGCAGCTCGGAGCCGAAGATGTTGCCGAACAGGGTGGAGTCGGGGGCGCCGTAGGCTTCCTTGATCTCCTTCTGGCGGATGTCCAGGTTACCGTGGCACAAGGGGCAGGCGACCATGATGCAGTCCGCGCCCGCGATGCGCGCCGATTCCAGGATGGCGTTGGAAAGTTTGAGCACCACGCCCGGACGGGACAGGGTGAAGTTCGCGCCGCAGCATTCCATGCGGTGGCTCCACTTGACCGGCTCGGCGCCGAGGGCGCGCAGGACGTCCTCCATGATGCTCGGGTCCTCGCAGTCATCCAGTTCCGGCACCTCGGGCGGGCGGGTCAAGAGGCAGCCGTAGTAGGGAGCGACTTTGAGCCCCATGAGCGGCTTCTTCACGCTTTCCTCGAGCTTGGCGAGGCCGAACTCGCGGGCCAGGATCTCCAGGATGTGCTTGACCGGCTTGTTGAGCGCGGCGGGGCCGTCGATGGCGACCTCGACCTGCTTTCTCTTGGTGTCGTCCTCTTTCAGATGATGCTGCGTGGTCTTCAGGCGCGAGAAGCAGGCGGCGCAGGCGACGGCCAGGTCCCCCTCGACCTCTTCCGCCAGGGAGAGGTTCTTGGCGCAGAGTGACAGCGACAAAAGCTCGTCCACGTTGTGGGCGGGGGTAGCCCCGCAGCAGAACCAGTCCGGCACTTCCTTCAGCCCCACGTTGAGCGCCTTGAACAGCGCCCGGGTGGAGATATCGTATTCGCGCCCGGAAGCGTGCAGCGAGCACCCCGGGTAATAGGAATAACTAAGACGTTTCTTGCCAGGTGTCACAGCGCCTCCCCTTTCTTGCGCATCTCCTCGATCCGCTTGAAGATCCCTTCGATCTCCGCGATGTTCTTGTTCTTGGAATGGAACATCTTCAGCTTCCCTTTAGAGATCAGCTTAGGCCCGAGCATGAGGTCCTTCAGGAACTGCCCGCTCTTCATGTTGAAGGCGGCGCCCAGGCGCAGCTCGTACTGACGGCCGTAGGTGCGGATGTTCTCGATGAAGAGCCGGTTGGCGAGCTGCACGTAGCTTTCCTTGGAAGGACCGTCGGCGTCCCAGGAAAGTTTTCTCAGCGCGTCCATGATGGCGGCGAGATCGACCTTGTTGGGGCAGCGGGTGGTGCAGGTCTCGCAGGAGGCGCAGTACCAAATGGAGCGCCCCGCCAGGATGCGCTGCCCCTGCCCCAACTGCAGCAGACGCACCACCCGGTTGGGGGGATGCTCCATGAAGGTGGACATGGGGCAGCCGGCAGAGCATTTGCCGCACTGGAAGCAGCGCCGCACGGAACTGCCGGAGAGTGCCTCCACCTTCTTCACGAACCCGATGTTCATGGTCTCGTTGGAGAGGTGCATCAACTTGTTTTTCACTGCGGACCTCGTGACTGGTTCATGGTCGGGGACCATTTTGTTAATAAACAGTTCGAAATCATACGCCCATCGAAAGCGAAAGAGCAAGTGCTTTGTGGCCGATGGGTGTCATGCTGGAGAACGTTGTTTTAAAATGATAACAATTCGTGTCATACAAAAAATTGGAATGGACTATACGCCATTTTAAAACAAAAAAGCAAGCAATTGTTTTGCGTGGAACTGCGTGAAAAAGAAGAGCTTTTGTGAAAAAGTGCGGATAAATGGGCTTTTCCGAGCATCTTCAAAGCGGCAAAATTGCCCGAAAAAGTGAAATTTTAGAACAACAAGGCCCGCGTTATCGCTAGCCTCGGAAGTGCTTGATGTAGCGTTGGAAATAGTTAAAGAATTCCGATCCGGGTCAAATCTCGCTGCACAGTGGTTTGGCCGGGTCAAAAGAGTGTGTTTACGTTTTTTTAAAACAAGCGCCGTAAATCATTGGAATCGGCAAATACTTTGACAGGAAAAACGAAATGTAATAATACTGTCGGGGCGTTATCCGTGAGGTGGGCCATCGGCGAATTGAGAAGACTATACAGCTACATGCGCAATCGCCGGGGGGCTTACCTGCTTGGGGCCCTGCTGCTGGTAGGGACCAACCTGTGCGGACTCGCCATCCCGTGGCTTCTGAAACTGGCCATCGAGGCGCTGCAGGCTCCCGCCAAGGCCGGCTACACACCCGCCCAGTACGGGGCCATGATCGCTGCGGCCGCGGTGGCACAGGGGGTCATCCGTGTCTTTTCCCGCACTACGCTCCTCAATGCCGGCCGCCGCATCGAGTACGAACTGCGCGAGGACCTTTACGCCAAGCTGCTCACCCTCGATCGCACCTACTTCTCCAACTGGCGCACCGGCGACATCCTGTCCCGGCTGGCCAACGATCTCACCAACGTCAGGATGCTGCTCGGCTTCGGCGTCCTGAGCCTGCTCAACACGGTGGTGATCTACACCGCCTCGCTGATCCTGCTGACCCGGATCTCCCCGTTTCTCACCCTGTGCTCGGTACTTCCCTTCCCGATCATGATCCTGATCGTGAAGCAGATGAGCGCCTCGATGTTCCGGATCTCCAAGCGGACCCAGGAGGCGCTGGCCCGGCTCACCACGCGCGTCGAGGAGAACGTCTCCGCCGCGGCAGTGGTACGTGCCTACTGCCGGGAGGACGGTGAGATCGCAAGTTTCGGTGCCGTGTGCGACAGCTACAGCGATGCCAGCATGGCGATGGCCAAGATCCGCGGCATGATGTTGCCGGTAATGGCGGCAACCGGCGCCATCGGCACCCTTATCATCCTTTTCGTCGGCGGCAACCAGGTCATCAGCGGCAAGCTTACCCTGGGCGGTTTTGTCGCCTTCAACGGCTACCTCGCCATGCTGGTGTGGCCCACCATCATGTTCGGCTGGATCCTGAACCTGGTGCAGCGCGGAGCCGCGTCAATGACCCGGTTGGGCGAGATCCTGAACGCCCACGCCGAGGTGGTGGAGCCGGAGCAGCCCATCGACCCGGGGGCAATCGGCGGGGAGATCGAGTACCGCAACTTCAGCTTCAGCTACGGCAGCGCGGAGATGCTGCGCGGTATCGATTTGAAGATCGCGCGCGGGGCCCGCATCGGCATCGTCGGGGTGGTGGGGAGCGGCAAATCGACCCTGGTGCGCATGATTCCACGACTCTTCCCGGTGGCTGAGGGCTCTTTGTTCATCGACGGTATCGACCTGAACCGGCTGCCGCTCAAGCGCATCCGCGAAGCGGTCGGCTTCGTCCCCCAGGAAACCTTCCTCTTCTCGCGCACCATCGCCGAGAACATCGGCTACGGCAAACCGGGGGCGACCCGGGAGGAGATCGAGCACGCCGCCAGGATTGCCGGGCTTTCCGGTGATCTGACCCGTTTCCCGCAGGGGCTGGACACGCTGGTGGGAGAGCGGGGGGTGACGCTGTCCGGGGGACAGAAACAGCGTGTCTCCATTGCCCGGGCCCTCATCAAGGAGCCGAGCATATTGATATTGGACGATCCCCTTTCCGCGGTCGACGCCGACACCGAGGAGGAGATTCTCTCCGCGCTCTCCGGCTACTACGGCAAGAGGACCGTGCTGATCGTATCGCATCGGCTGTCGCCGCTGCGCAACTGTGACCGGATCATCGTCCTGGAGCAGGGGAGCATCGTAGAAGAGGGGAGCCATGCGGAGTTGTTGGAACTCGGCGGCCGCTACGCCGCCATCCACAGGGAAGAGCAGCTGAAGGCGGAGATAGAAAGACTTTAAAGGAAAAAAGCAATTTTTAACGCAAAGACGCAAAGGCGCAAAGAGAATCAAAACCTGAAACGACTTTAGGGTTTAAACCATTAAGATTTTAGATTTTCTTAGCGTCCTTGCGGCTTTGCGTTAAATATAAGCCTTTCAGGTTTTAAGGGAGCAGCATGCACTTCGGTGGGATATACGAGGATGAAACGGTAGGTAAGGTGTACGACCGGCGCCTGATGGGGCGCTTCTTCGCCTTCATCCTGCCCTATCGCCGCATGCTGGTGACGGCACTCCTCGTGCTCCCCCTGATCGCTGCATCCAAACTCGCCCAGCCCTGGATCATCAAGGTCGCCATCGACGAACACATCGTGAAGGGGCGCATGGAAGGACTGCCGGCCCTGGCGGCGGGCTTTCTTGCCGTCATCTTCGCGGAGTCGATCCTCATGTTCGCCCAGGTCTACCTGCTGCAGTGGGTCGGCCAGCGGGTCATGTACGATATCAGGGTCAAGCTCTTCAGCCACATCCAGCGCCTCTCCACCCGCTTCTTCGACCAGACCCCGGTCGGCAGCCTTGTCTCCAGGCTGACGAGCGACATCGAGGTGCTGGGCGAGATGTTCGCCGCCGGCATCGTGACCGTGGTCGGCGACATCCTGGTGCTGGCCGGCATCGTCGGCATCATGCTCTGGATGAACGTGCGGCTCTCGCTGGTCACCTTCTCGGTGCTGCCGGTGCTGATCTGGGTCGCCTTCGCGTTCCGCAAGTGGATGCGGCTCGCCTTCCGCCAGGTGCGCGCGCGCCAGGCGAACCTCTCCGCCTTTCTCGCTGAGAGCATCGGCGGCATGGCGGTGGTCCAACTCTTCAACCGCGAGCGGGAGGAGGCCGAGGAATTCCGCCGGCTCAACGCCTCGTACGTGGAGGCCAACCTCCCCGTTATCACTTGGGATGCCGCCCTCTACGCGGTGGTCGAATCCCTCTCCTCGGTGGCCGTCGCGCTCATCATCTGGTACGGTGGCGGCGAGATCGTCAAGGGGACGCTCTCCTTCGGTTCCCTGGTCGCCTTCATCCAGTACATAGAGAAATTCTTCTCCCCGATACGCGACCTCTCCGCCAAGTACTCGATCATGCAGGGGGCGATGGCCTCGCTGGAGCGCATCTTCGCCCTTTTGGACAATAATGACCGCGAGCCCGAACCGGTACCGTCCCCGGAAGCCGCAACTGGGACGGTAAGGACTGACAGCCGACTGACTCAAGCTCTCCCTCCCCCGGAGGGGGAGGAGTTGCGGGCCAGAATGCAGGCGTGCAAAGGATCTCCCGCGCACGCGCTGCAGAGCATCTGCTTCAACGACATCTGGTTCGCCTACAAAGATCGGGATTACGTGCTGAAAGGGTTCTCGCTGCAGATGAAGCGTGGCGAGAAAGTGGCGTTGGTGGGAGAAACCGGCGGGGGCAAGACCACCGTGACCAGGCTCCTGTCCCGGCTCTACGACGTCGAGCGCGGCTCCATCACCATCGACGGCACCGACATCCGGGAATTGCAGCTCCCGGCCCTGCGCAAGCGCATCGGCGTGGTGTTGCAGGATCCCTATCTCTTCTCCGGCACTATCGCCTATAACATTTCCCTGGGGGATCCCGATGCACTCAAAAGGGTGGAGCGGGCTGCGGCGGTTGTCGGCGCGGATCGCTTCATCCGGGAACTGCCCCACGGCTATGACGAGGAGGTGCGCGAGCGCGGCGTAAACTTCTCCGCCGGCGAACGTCAGCTGATCTCCTTTGCCCGAGCGGTCGCCTTTGATCCCGAGATCCTGGTGTTGGACGAGGCCACGGCCAGCGTCGACACCGCGAGCGAGCGGCTGATCCAGCAGGGACTCGAGGGGCTGATGCAGGGACGCACCACCTTGGTGGTGGCGCACCGGCTTTCCACCATCCGCGATGCCGATCGCATCGTCGTCATCCACCGCGGCGAGAAGGCCGAAGAGGGTACCCACGCCGAACTCATGGCCGCTCAAGGGCTCTACTACCGGCTGTACCAGCTGCAGTTCAAGGATTAGCCCGTCCGTATGCTCCCTCCCCCGGAGGGGGAGGGCAGGGGAGGGGGAAGTCCCTGTGACTATCCATCCCCCCTCCCGACCTCCCCCCTCCGGGGGGAGGAGTTGTTGAAAGACCGGTTGACCTTTCATTCAAAAATTGCGATATAAGAAGCACTTTTTTTCACGGAGCACCACCATGAAGCATCTCATTCTCGGCACCGCCGGACACATAGACCATGGCAAGACCTCGCTGGTGAAGGCGCTGACCGGCGTTGATACCGATCGCCTCAAAGAGGAGAAGGCCCGCGGCATCACGATCGAACTCGGCTTCGCGCACCTGGAACTCCCGGGCGACCTGCGCTTCGGCATCGTCGACGTTCCGGGCCACGAACGCTTCGTGCGCACCATGGTGGCCGGCGTGGGCGGCATGGACCTGGTGCTGTTGGTGATTGCGGCGGACGAGGGGATCATGCCCCAGACCCGCGAGCACCTGGAGATCTGCCAGTTGCTGGGCGTGAAGCGCGGTATCGTGGTGCTCACCAAGAAGGACATGGTGGAACCGGACTGGCTCGACCTGGTTACCGAGGAGGTGCGTGACTACCTCGCGGAAAGCTTCTTGGCCGGCGCCCCCATCATCAGTGTTTCCTCCCGCACCGGCGACGGCATCGAAAACCTGAAGGCGGAACTCACCAGGATGGCGAAGGAGATCGAGCAGAAGCGGGTCGACTCCCCCTTCCGGCTCCCGGTGGACCGCGTCTTTACCGTGACCGGCTTCGGCACCGTCGTAACCGGCACGCTCCTCTCCGGTGCCGTCACCGTCGGCGACGAGGTCGAGATCCTCCCCTCCGGCATCGCCTGCCGCGTGCGCGGCGTGCAGTCTTTCGGCTCCAAGGTCGAAAAGGGCGGGGCGGGCGAGAGGCTCGCGGTGAACCTGCAAGGTGTGGATCACACCGATGTGCAGCGCGGCGACGTGGTGGTTCCCAAGGGGCTCTACAAGCCGACCAGCGCCGTCGACGTGCGCCTCAACTACCTCGCATCGATGGGCAAGGAGTTAAAGCACCGCGCCGGTGTCCGTCTGCACTCGGCCACCTACGAGGTTCCTGCCAAGGTCATCCTGTTCGATCGCGATGCGCTGCAGCCGGGCGAAAGTGCCTACGTGCAGTTGCGCCTTGAGCACCCGGTACTGCTCTTGCCGGGCGACCCGTTCGTGCTGCGTACCTATTCGCCGCAGGCAACACTGGGGGGCGGCACCGTGCTGGACCCCGCGCCGCCGCGCCGCCGCCGCCGTTCCGCAGAGGCGCTCGCACTTTTGGAGGCGGCGGAATCCGGCGTGGACCAGGAGCGGATCCGGCTGCTGGTCGAGTCGTCGCTGCTCTCCGGCATCTCCATCCAGGAGATGGTGAACCGTTCCGGGATGTCGGGTAAGCGGATCGAAGCAGCGCTGGCGCCCCTGCTTTCCAGCGGGGCGGTGCTCCAGGTGGTCAAGGAGCCGCGCATCTTTCTCAGTAAGGATGCCTTTGCGCAGTTGAAGCAGAGGCTTTCCACCGAGTTGGAGGAGTACCTCCAGGAAAACCCGATGCAGGAAGGTATCGGCAAGGAGGAGCTGAAATCCCGGATTCCCAAGCGCAGCGATGCACGCTTCTTCGGGCCGGTGCTGGCGAGCCTGGAGAAGGACGGGCTGGCACTTTCCGACCGGGAGCTGGTGAAGCTCCCCGGGCGCAAGGTCGGTGTGACCCAGGACCAGGCCAGCGTGCAGCGCGCCCTCGAAGAGGCGCTGACCAAGGCGTGGTTCGAGCCTCCTACCTTGAAGGAACTTTGCGACCTGGTGGGCGCCACCGAGAAGCAGGTGCTCGATCACGCCAACATGATGTTCCGCGAGGGGAGGGTGGCCAAGATCAAGGGAGACATCTTCTACGCCCCCGGCGCCGTCAACGAGCTGCGCGACAAGCTGGTGGCGCATCTGAAGGAGAAGGGGGAGATCACCCCGCCGGAGTTCCGTGACATCACCGGCCTGTCCAGGAAGTTCATGATCCCGCTGCTGGAGTACTTCGACCAGGAGAAGCTCACCATCCGCATGGGGGACAAGAGGGTGTTGAGGAAGGGGTAAAGAGGCAGATTGAGACTGAGATTAAGATAAAGGAAAACGAAAAGGCCCTTCGGTTCGAGGGGCCTTTTTTTTGTCCGTTGCCGGAACTGACGTCTCAGTTATGCTTCTGTGCGTTCGTCTCAGCTCCCTCCCCCGGAGGGGGAGGGTTGGGGAGGGGGAAAAGCATGGACGCAGACAATCCCATATTCGACCCGCCGCCATTGCCAACTGAACTCCTTAAGGCTGCTCGCATGCTGCGCCAGCATATGACGGACGCGGAGCAACTGCTTTGGTTTTGTTTGCGCCGTAAGCAGATGGGTGGCTTCCGGTTCCGGCGGCAGCACCCGGTTGAGAAGTTCGTGCTGGATTTCTATTGTGCGGAAGCAAGACTAGCGGTGGAGTTGGACGGTGGGCAGCACAACCAGCCTCTCAATGCCTTACGTGATCGAGGAAGAACAGATTTCCTGGAGGCGCAGGGCATTTCTCTTCTCAGGATATGGAACCACGAACTCTTTGTGAACCTGGAAGGAGTGCTGGAAAGAATTTACGAGGTGTTGCTACAGAGGGTAGGAGTTAGTTACGGCAGGAACAAAAAACTTCCCCCTCCCTAACCCTCCCCCTCCGGGGGAGGGGACTTTGTGGGCTCGGCGATTGCGGATTGGATAGCAGCTGACATCTGCAGCTGTCGCCTTCATAAGCTTGGGCGTCCACAGCTCCCTCCCCCGGAGGGGGAGGGTTGGGGAGGGGGAAGACTTCTCCTCACATGGGAAGACTTCTCCTCAACAAGACGACTCCTACCAAATGTAATCCTTGGCGATATCCCGCTTGTCCCGCCCGTAGAGGATGTGGAAGGCACGCAGCTTCTTTAGGGCGACGGGGGACAGGCTCCCCAGCGGCAGGTAGATGATCCTCTTCCCCAGCCGCGCAGCGTGCTGTTTCAGGAAACTCCTGGGGGGCTTGGCCGCGGCGTAGACCACGTCCTTCTCCAGCGAATAGTCGAGCGCAGCCATCAGCAGGTGCTCCGCCTTGCCGAGCGCATACCTGTAGTCCGGGTCGTGCCAGACGTCCACCATCCGCCGCGGCGGGTAGCTCAACAGAAACCCACCGTACTCGCAGCGCGAAATCCCCGGCCCCACGATGTTGTCGGTAGGGGGCGTGGCGTAGAAGGCCATGTCGGACTCCTGCGCGTGCTCGCCAAGCCATGTCATGCAGTACGGGTACTTCGTCCCCTCCTTGTCCTCGTCGAGGATCACTACCACGCACCCAACGCCGCTCTTCAGCCGCTTGTTCTCCCGGACGTAGATCTTCCCTTCGTGAATGTTGCGCAGCGTCTCGCGCATGTCGATCCCGTCCAGAAGCGACGAGCTGAACGGCTCGGACTTGCTCGCCTCCTCGCTCAACTGCCGGGCCCCGATCCGCTTCAGGTTGCGGCCGTATTCCTCGATGTTGAGATCTTCGGGGGGGAAGGAGCAGATGTACGGGTCATCAAACCCCTCCAGCCAGTCGCCGGGCCGCTTTTCCTTCTTCCGGTTCATCATCTTGAGCCGCGAGAGCCCCTTGGCGCGCACCTGCTCGCGCGGGCGGAACCTGATCCTCTTGGTGGCGGACCAGAGCTCGGCGGCGGAAAGGCGCAGGGTGGGGATGTCGCTCGTCTCCTTCTGCCAGGGGGAATGGGCGGCCAGCCGGAAGAAGGCGTAGGCGAAGTTGTCGTCCAGGCAGCCGCGCGCGGCGGCGAGCATCTGGAACAGGTCGGGGAGCAGCATGCGCGACAACAGCGCGTAGTTACGGGCGAAACGGAAGAAGGCCCGCTTTTGCCAGAAGTGCACCTTGTCGCCGGTCTCCTGCCGGTAGTGCCGCGCCGCTTCCAAAAAGAGCCGCAGCATGATCTTCTGCCGGTCCGGCAGTTCCCCTTCCGGACCGATGCGGTGTGCGCTTCTCTGCACCGACTCGGCCAGCGCCTCCTCTTCCGGGATGCTCTGCTTCCCGCCCAGGATCAGCTCAAAGGCGTTGAAGCTCTTTCTCAGCGAAGGACCGCCGGGTGCAGGTTCGGGGGGGAGGGGAGAGCGCCTGGTCTCGTAGAGTGCGGACAGGAACGGGTACTCGGCCAGGACCTCGTGGCAGCATTCCGGGTGCAGGTTGAAGATGGTGATCCCCTCGCGGTGGGTGCGGGTGAGGG
Source organism: Geomonas anaerohicana (assembly GCF_016458305.1). GTDB lineage: Bacteria > Desulfobacterota > Desulfuromonadia > Geobacterales > Geobacteraceae > Geomonas > Geomonas anaerohicana. The sequence continues at coordinate 84,594 of NZ_JAEMHL010000001.1, forward strand.
GCTGGGCCTGCGGCGCGTCGAAATCGCGCCGGATTCGCTCCAGGTGCGCCATGCCGCAGATGAAGAGGACGCGCTCGTGCTGCTGGGAAAGCTGCCGCAGGCGGTAGGCCATGCCCCGCTCCCGGCGCAGGTCCTCCTCTCCCGGCGGGATACCACGGTACAGCTTGGCGACTTCCCGGTAGAACGGCTCCAGGCCGATGCGCTGCACGGAGTAAGAATCGGGGAGTTGTTCCGGGTGAGAGGGGTAGGAGTCGAGGTCGATGTCGACCAGGTGCAGCGGGATCTGGCGCTCCAGGGCGAGGCGCGCTCCTTCGATCAGGGGATCGGCCGGTTCGATTATGAGGAAGACGGACTGGGCGGCGACGTGGTAGGCGAGCACCGAGATTTCCGGCAGGCGCCGCACGCCGCGCAGGAACTGCTGCTCCAGTGTTTGCGGGAGCTCCAGCGCGATGCAATCAGGCTTTACCGTATCGAACGCCTCCCGCACCAGGTGGGCGAACTCCATCCGGTAGTGCAGGATGGGGAGGGCGTGGACGTTGCCGAATTGTTCCAGGTAGAGTCGGTCGGGCATAGGTATGTCCAAAGCTCCTCCCCCCGGAGGGGGGAGGCTGGGAGGGAGGATCGTAAAAGGAAAGCCTCCCCCTCCCTGACCCTCCCCCTCCGGGGGAGGGAATTTGACCTCAAAAAAGTTACTTCAAATACCGGAGCGCCTCTTCCCCGAGGATCCGTTCCACCGCGAGCGGCAGCAGTTCGCGCGGGTCTTTTTCGGTGGCCGCCATCATCTTAAGCGCATAGCGCGCGATGTTGATGCCGTCCCGCACCGAATAGGGCTCGTCCGCAGCGTGGCCGCGCTGCAGGAACTGCACGACATAGTTGAGGATGGAACTGCCGGCGAAGGGAAGATTCTCTTTCAGGATCGCCAGCTCCTCCTCCGCCTCGGGGAAGTCGATGAAGAGCTGCGGCTGCAGGCGGGAATGGATGTACTCCGGCACTTCGAAGGTGGAGGAGTCTTCGTTCATGGTCACCACGATGCGGAAGTCCGGGTGCGCCTGGATCCTGAGGCCGGTGATGATCGATTCGACGTAGCGGCGGTCATCCAGAAGCGGCGCCAGCGACGCCCAGGCCTTCTCGCTCATCCGGTTCCCCTCGTCGAGGATCAGCACGCCGCCCGAGATCATGGCCGACACCAGTGAGGAGGCGGCATACTGGATGGTCCCCTCCGGGCCGATGACCGGCGTCACGATCAGGTCCTCCGGCCGGGTGTCCATGGTGGCCTGGAACAGGTAGACCTTGCGGCCCAGTCTCTTGGCGGCGGCGTAGGCGAGGGTGGTCTTGCCGACGCCGGGCTTGCCGATCAGGCGCGGGTTGAAGGGGATGTCGCGCTCGTCGATGACCATCCAGGCAGCCAAAAGCTGCCGGAGCAGTTCCTCGTCCCCGACCCAGCGCAGCGGTAGCTCGATGGGGTTGGCGAGGGTCAGGTTGATGCCGTCAATCGTGATCCGGTCCATAAAAGCTCCAAAAAACCAAACCTGTAACAAGGAGAACGTCTGAGAAAATCTGAGTAAAGACAGAAGCTGGAGAAAACCTAAAGATTCTTGTGGGTTTTCTCAGATGTCCTCAGATTTCCTCCTTGTTAATGGTTTCAGGTGTTCATTTCGTGCCCGTACATCATGACCAGCCGGGCACGGTTCTCGCGGCAGCTCTTGCAGAGCTCGCCGGCATCCTTGAAGAATTCCTCCGCCAGCCACTCTCCCGCCTCGCCGTACAGCGAATCCGGCTCGTTCTCGTCGTACTCGGTCTTGCAGATGCTGCAGGTTTTCATGCTTTTACCGTGGTCCTTACCAGGTCGGCCAGGCAATCCAGGAACATCGGGTCGGAATTGAGCGACTCGGTCCTGACGAAGCGCTTGATGCCGTGCGCCTTGGCCTCCTCTGCGTACTGGATGTCGATCTCGTAAAGGGTCTCGATATGGTCGGAGACAAAGGAAAGCGGCACCATCAACAGGTTTTCCTTCCCTTCCCTGCCCAGGCGCTGGATGGTCGCCTCGGTGGAAGGCTCCAGCCACTTCACTTTGCTCGCTTTGGACTGGAAGCAGAGCAGGTGGCTCGCCTCCCCTACCTGTTCCATCACCAGCCGCACGGTCTCCTGGATGTGCGCCAGGTACGGGTCGCCCTCGTCGATGAAGGACTGGGGGAGCGAGTGGGCGGAAAAAACGATCTGGACGTCTTTCGGGTCGGGGAAGGACTGCAGTCCCCGGATCACCTTGGCGGCCAGCGCCTTGATGTAGAGCGGATGGTTGTAGAAACGATCGATGTAGATGATCTCGAAATCGGCGTTGGCCTCCTTGAGCACCCGCTGCAGCTCGTTAACGCTGGAGCCGGTGGTCGCCCTGGAGTAGTGCGGGTACAGCGAGAGCGCCACCACGCGCTTGATCCCTTCGCGCTTGATCGCCGCCAGGGCATCGATGGTGGAGGGGCGGGAGTAGCGCATGGCGACGAAGGAGCGGAAGCGGTCTCCCAGCAGCGCCTGCAGTCCCGAGCCCTGGGCCTCGGTCAGCTCGCGGATCGGGGACTTGCCGCCGATCTGGCGGTAAAACTCCGTGACCTCCGGTGCGCGCTTGTTGACGATGCGCCGTGCGATGAAAGGCTGCAAAAAGGCCGGCCCGATCTTGATGATGTCACGATCCGTGAACAGGTTCATGAGGAAAGGGTGCACGGCATCGAGCGAGTCGGGGCCTCCCATCTGGAGCAGCAGGAGTGCGGTTTTGTCAGACATGGCAACCTCTTGGGCGAGAATAGTGGCCCAAGAAATGTAGCAGAAAACGAGGGGAAGTAGAACCGGTTTAATTCATTGGGAAGGGGGAACAGCAAAACAAATTAACAGGGATAAAAAGGATGAAAGGGATGAACGGCAAAAACCATACGGCCTGGTTTAAAACCCCAAGCTTTTATGGTTTGTGCAGTTATCCCCTTTATCCCTTTTATCCCTGTTAAACGCCTTTACCGGATGCCGGCCTTGGTGAGGTGGGGGGCGTAGCGCTTGTCGGTCCCCTTGATGTGGTTCACCAGCCAGTTCTGCAGGAACTCGATGACGTCGTGGGTGAGCACCGTTTCGCCGGAGTTGAATTTCGCCTGCAACTCGAGTACCTGGCTCACCAGGGCCTTGTGCTGCTGGACGTGCGCGGTCTCCTCAGGGTAGCCGGATTTGCGGAAGGCCTCTTCTTCGGCGGCGAAGTGGCTGCCGGTGTACTCGATCAGACGCTGCAGCACGGACCCGATGGCCTCCTTGCTGCGTTTATGCTGCATCGCTTGGGCCAGCTCGTTCACCATGGCGAACAGCTTCTTGTGCTGATCGTCGAAGGTGTTGATGGTGGTGGCGAAGCTCTGGTCCCAGACCATGGCGTCGGAAAGCTGGAAGTGGGAGACGAGTTCGTGCAGCTCGTCCACCTGCTGCACCAGCTTGCCGGTGGCCGCCTTGGTGTTGCGGGCGCTCTCAACGTTGCTGTTCACCACGGAGGTGATCATCTGGATGTTGCCGGTGATCTCGTGGGTGGTGGCGGTCTGCTCCTCGGCGGCGGTGGCAATCTGGGAGAGTTGCATGGTCAGGTCGTTGATCATGGCCAGGATCCCGTTCAGTGCCTCGCCGGAGCGGCAGGTCTCGGCGGTGCCCTGGTTCACCTGCTCCACCCCCTCGCCCATGGCGCCGACGGCGTCCCGCGTCTCGCTCTGGATCGACTTGATCATGGTGTCGATTTCTTTCGTGGCGCGGGTGGTCCGCTCCGCCAGGGCACGTACCTCGTCCGCCACGACCGCGAAGCCGCGGCCGGTTTCACCGGCGCGTGCCGCTTCGATGGCCGCGTTCAAGGCGAGGAGGTTGGTCTGGTCGGCGATGTCCTCGATGGTGCCGGCGATGGCGCCGATCTGGTCGGAACGCTCGCCAAGTCCTGCTACCGAGGTCGAGGTGGAAGTCACCCGCTGGGCGATGTTCTCCATGAGCCGCGCGCTGTTGCGGACGATCTCGGCGCCGGCGGTGGTCTCCGCGGTCGCCTTGTGGGCGTTTTCGGCGGCGTAGATGCAGTTGCGGGCGATATCGGCGGAGGTGGCGGACATCTCCTCGCTGGCGGTGGCAATGGTGGATGCCTGCATGGCGACGTCTTCGGCGGCGGAGGCCATGGCGTCGTTGGTGGCACTCACCAGCGCGACGGAGTCGCGAACCAGGTCGGTGACGGTGAAGAACTGGTGCATGGTCTTGTTCCAATCCCCCATCATGTTGTTGAAGGCGTTGGCGATGCGGCCGACTTCACCACCGGGGATACGCTCGACGCGACGGGAGAGGGTGCCTTGGGCGGCGGCCTCCAATGCGTCGGCAATCTCCCGCAGGACTCGGGATTCGGAACGGGCCACGTACCAACTGGCCAGTCCTGAAATCAAAAAGATGAAGGTTCCTGCCCCCACCATCGTCAGGATGTTGCCGCAGTTTCCCAAAGCAATGGTAGAGGTGACCGTCGCGCAGACTGCAATCAGGTTGATCGTGATAAGGCGGGCAGTGAAAGACATGAACGATCTCCTTTTCTAGGCTTTTCACACTCAAGGAGATTATCGTCTGCACAAGACAAAAACTTTAAAGGTATCGAGTTGTTTACAATTAAAATCCGCAACCGACCCTGCCGGAACGGGAGCCGAGGGCACCGTTTGTTCTTTCTGAGATAACCGGCTGGATGGTTGCTACCAGGAAGGGCGTCCGCTTTGGTGTTGACGATCCTGCACTGCGGCGAGGTTGGCGGCAACTTCGGGGTTGTTGATGTGCCGGTTTCTCTCCCTGTGTTGAACATTTTCCGACTGTTCGATCTGCATCACGAAACCGCAGGAGAGGATGATGGCTGCCATCACGATCTTGCAAGGAAAACTCTTCATAGCCGGCCTCCTTGTTGCCGGGCAAGCATCGGAGAGCCCCCCGGCCAGTCTGCCATATGAGAAAAAGCATTGGCACAGTCTAATGTATGAGAATATTAAGTCAAGCTTAATCTTCTGGTTCAGGGTATGTCACCGGCAACACAGGAAAAAAAAGAGGGCGCAGGGGGGGCTTGGGAAATAATTGCTCCTCATGTGGACAGTGGGGAAGATTGATTTATAATGAGCACTTGTTTTTCCCATGAGAGGTGCAATGGAAGCGATGAGTATCATTGGCGTTATCCGGCGTGCGGTGTTGTTGGGGGTGGCGGTCCTGCTGCTTTACCCGGCTGCCGTGCGTGCCCATAGCGAGGAGGACGCCGCCGCTCACCACGAGGGCGCGGCCCAGACGGATGCCAAGGTGGGCCTCGATGAGCGGCTGGGCGCCAAGATCCCGCTCGACCTGGTGTTCACCGACGAGAACGGGCGTCAGCGGCGCCTGCGGGACCTGGTCACCGGCCCCACCATCATCCTCCCGGTCTATTACTCCTGTACCAACGTCTGCAACTATCTGCAGGAAGGTCTGGCCAGGGTGCTTCCCGAGATCAAGCTGGAACCGGGGAAGGAATACCGGGTCATCTCGGTCAGCTTCGACGAGCGCGAGAACCCGCAGCGGGCGCTGAAGTCGAAGCACCTGTACCAGACGGTGATGAAGGGGAAGTTCCCGGAAGGAAACTGGACCTTCCTCACCGGCGACGCGGCCAACATACGCAGTCTCACCGATGCCGCCGGGTTCCAGTTCCAGCGCAAGGGCAACGACTTCGTACACCCCGTGGTGAGCTTCGTCGTCGCGCGTGACGGCATGATCGTGCGCTACCTTTACGGCACCCATTTCCTCGCCAAGGACGTCACGCTGGCGCTCATGGAAGCGCGCCAGGGACGCGTCGGTACCACCATAAGCAAGATGGTAAGCTACTGCTTCAGCTTCGACCCCAACAGCAAGAGCTACGAGTTCAACATCCTCAGGGTGAGCGCGACGGTGATCATCATCTGCGTGGTGGGCTTCATCATCTTCCTGGTCGTGGGCGGGAAAAACGGGAGAAACGGGAACGGCAATAACGGCAATAACAAGGGAAACAACACCAACGCCTAGAACGCAGGCGCTGCATGTTTGGGGGAAAAATGAGTCACGAAACGGCAATGGCGGAAGGCGGCTTCTGGCGGGATACCGGGAGGACCGGGATCGGCGCCTGGATATTCTCGACCGACCACAAGCGGATCGGGTTGATGTACCTTTACTGCGTGTTCGGCTTCTTCCTGGTCGGCGCGTTCCTCGGGCTTTTGATCCGGCTGGAGCTGATGGCGCCGGGACCGACCATCATGACCGCGCAGACCTATAACGCGATGTTCACTGTACACGGGGTGGTGATGATCTTTCTCTTCATCATCCCCGGAATACCGGCCTCCTTCGGCAACCTGGTGCTCCCCATACAACTGGGAGCGCGGGACGTCGCTTTCCCGCGGGTGAACCTCTTCTCCTGGTGGCTATACGCCATCGGCGCCGTCATCGTGCTGGTCTCGCTTTTCACCGGCGGCGGCGCCCCCGACACCGGCTGGACCTTCTACGTTCCCTTCAGCGCCCGGACCACCACCAACGTCTCGCTGGCCGTGTTCGGCGTCTTCGTGCTCGGCTTCTCCTCCATCCTCACCGGGATCAACTTCATCACCACCATCCACCGGATGCGCGCCCCGGGCATGACCTGGACCCGGATTCCGCTCTTCGCCTGGAGCCTGTACGCGACGGCCTGGGTGCAGGTGCTGGCCACTCCGATCATCGCCATCACCCTGCTGCTCGTGGTCACCGAAAGGATCCTGGGGCTCGGCCTCTTCGACCCCACCCGCGGCGGCGACCCGGTCATGTACCAGCACATGTTCTGGATCTATTCGCACCCGGCGGTCTATATCATGATCCTGCCGGGGATGGGGGTCATCTCCGACATCATCCCGGTCTTCTCGCGAAAGCCGATCTTCGGCTACAAGATGATCGCCTTCTCGAGCCTCGCCATCGCGGCGGCCGGCTCGGCGGTGTGGGGGCACCACATGTACACCTCGGGGATGAGCGACCTGGGCGTCCTGGTCTTCTCCTTCCTGACCTTCATCGTGGCCATCCCCTCGGCCATCAAGGTGTTCAACTGGGTCTCCACCATGTACAAGGGATCCATCTCGCTGGAAGCGCCCATGCTCTTCGCGCTCTCCTTCATCCTGCTCTTCTCCATCGGCGGGCTCTCCGGCCTCATTCTGGGCGCGGCCGCCACCGACATCCACGTGCACGACACCCACTTCGTGGTCGGTCACTTCCACTACGTCATGTTCGGCGGCACCGGCTTCGCCTTCTTTGCTGCGGCCCACTACTGGTTACCCAAGTACTTCGGGCGCCGCTACCAGGAAAAGCCGGCCATCATCGGCTGGGTGTTCATGTTCATCGGCTTCAACATCCTCTACTTCACCATGCAGGTGCTGGGGATGGAGGGGATGCCGCGGCGCTACTACGATTACCTCCCGGAATTCGCCCGGTTGAACTTCGTGGCCACGGTCGGGAGCTGGATCATGCTGGCCGGGGTGGCCATCGTGGTCTGGAACCTCTGGCGCGGCCTGTTCAGGGGCGAACCGTTCACCGGCAACCCCTGGGGCGGGGCGAGTCTCGAATGGAGCATCGCGACCCCTCCACCCACGGAGAACTTCGAAGAGGACCCGGTCGTGACCCACGGGCCGTATGATTTCAAAGGGGTGGGGGTTCCATGAGTCACCTGGAAAAGGACAGTTTCGGCGCCAAGCTCGGCATGTGGTTGTTCCTGTTCACGGAGATGCTTCTCTTCGGCGGCGTCTTCATCCTCTACTCGGTCTACCTGACCCGCTACCCCAAGGAGTTCGGCTTGGGCGGCCACCAACTGGACCTGGTCTACGGGGCCACCAACACGGTGGTGCTGCTCACCAGTTCGCTGTTCGCGGCGATGTCGGTCACCGCCATCAAGACCGGGGCGAAGAAGCTGACCCTGGGGCTTCTTTCCGGCACCATCGGCTGCGCGTTCATCTTCCTGGGCATCAAGTACCTGGAGTGGAGCGCCAAATTTCACCACGGCATCTACCCCAACTCCCCGAAGCTGATCGCGGGGCCGCCGGGCGAATCCATATTCTTCGGTCTCTACTACCTCACCACCGGTCTGCACGGCATCCACGTCATCGTCGGCGCGGTGCTGATGAGCTGGACCGCCGTGATGGTGAGCAAAGAGAGAATCAATGCCGGTGACAACGTGACCCTGGAAAACGTCACCCTGTACTGGCACCTGGTCGACCTGGTCTGGATTTTCATCTTCCCGCTCTACTACTTGATTCTTTAGAGGCAAACTGGGCAAAGATTAAGATAAAGATTGAGATTGAGAAAAAACACGTGGCGAAGGCCACGGCATAGGACCGTGGCAGTTGGTATTAAACTTTATCTTAATCTTAGTCTTAATCTGATTCTTGGAGTGACGTATGACAGAAGAACACGCGGAACACATCCTCAGTTACGGAAAACTGGCCACGGTCTGGGTGACGCTCCTGGTCCTGACCGCGGCGACCATCATGGTGACCCGGGTCGAGCTGGGTGTCTGGAAGGTTTGGGCGGCGCTCGCCATCGCCAGTGTCAAGTCCGGCCTGGTCATCGCCTTCTTCATGCACATGAAGTACGAGCCGCGCCTGTTCCGGATCATCCTTTTCGTGGCGCTTTTCACCCTGGCGGGCTTCATCGGGGGAACCTTCTTCGACGTACTCTACCGTTAAAGGGGCGAACGTGGAAAATCAGCTATTGACGACGACGCAAGCAGTCGACCCGGTGTTCAAGTTCCTCTTTGGCGCCTGCACCGTGCTCCTCTTGGGGATCACCATCACCATGATCTTCTTCGTGGTGCGCTACCGCCGCTCCAAGAACCCGGAGCCGACCTCGCAGGTGGCGGGGAGCCCGCTGCTGGAGGTGGTCTGGACCCTGCTCCCCACCCTGCTGGTGATCGGCATGTTCTACTACGGCTGGACCAGCTACCTGTCGCTCAGGACCGTCCCCAAGAACGCCATGCAGGTGACGGCGGAGGCGCGCATGTGGTCCTGGAGCTTCGTCTACGACAACGGCAAGACCAGCCCGAAACTCTACGTCCCGGTCGGGAGGCCGGTACAGGTGAACCTGGTCTCCAAGGACGTGGTGCACGGCTTCTACGTCCCGGCCTTCAGGATCAAGCGCGACGTGGTGCCCGGCATGAAGAACCATGTCTGGTTCGTGGCCACCACTCCCGGCAGTTACGATCTTTTCTGTTCACAGTACTGCGGCACCGCGCACTCCTCCATGGTCAGCACGGTGGAGGCGCTGCCGCCGGAACAGTTCGCGGCGTGGCTGGGCCAGAAACCGGCCGGAGTGGGGGCGCAGGGGCAGGAACTGCTGCAGAAGTACGGCTGCCTGGGCTGTCATTCCCTGGACGGGACCCCCAAAGTGGGACCGACCTTCAAAGGGCTCTACGACAGTCAGGTCAAGGTGACCCGCGGCGGCAAACCGGAAACCGTGAAAGCGGACGAGAAGTACCTGCGTGAATCGATCGTCGACCCCGGCGCGGCAATCGTGGAAGGCTTCCCCCCGATCATGCCCAAGAGCGAGATCCCGGAGGCTGAATTGAAGGCGATAGTGGAATTCCTGGAAGGGGAAAAGTGATCGCAACCGCAGTTGGCAAAACGAGTAAAGGTCTCTACCGCCTGTTCCGTCTCCCGCTGGCGTTGATGAACGCCACCGCGGCGCTGGGTGGCTACCTGCTGTGCCGGACCGAGCCGCAACTTGTGGCGCTGCCTCTCTTTGCCGGCGTCGCCCTCTTGGCCTGTGCCGCCTCGGCCTTCAACCAGGTGCTGGAGCGCGATCTCGACGCGATCATGGATCGCACCCGGCTGCGCCCGCTCCCGGCGGGGGAACTGGGTCGGACGGGCGGCTTGACCATCGCCCTTGCCACCCTCGCCGCGGGGGTGCTGCTTCTCAACGTCATCGGCCTGCTGCCGCTGTGCCTCGCCCTCTTCACCCTTTTCTGGTATCTCCTGGTCTACACCCCGCTCAAGCGCCGTACCCCGTTCGCCCTGCTGATCGGTGCCATCTGCGGAGCTCTGCCACCTTTAATCGGCTGGAGCGCGGCCGGGGGCGCGGTCACCGATTTCAGGATCGTGCTGCTCTGCGGCATCCTGTACCTTTGGCAGGTGCCGCACTTCTGGATGCTGCAGAAAAGGCACGCCGACGACTACCGCCGGGCAGGGGTGCCGCTCTTCGTCCCCCGCGCCTTCCGTGGGCCGGAGCCGTTCCTGGTGCTCTGGCTGTTGGCCATGATCGCGGCGACGCTGATGCTCCCGGTGTTCGGTCTCATTGCGGGCGAGCATGCGCCCCTGTGGTGCATCGCCTTCTGTGTCCCGCTGTTGCTGTACCCGTTCGAGCGCTGGCAGGGCGCCGCCTTTGCCGGTGTGAACATCTTTCCGGCGCTGCTCACCCTCGCGCTGTACGGCCTTTGATCGTTGCCTCGCGCCTTTCCCCCTCGCCCTTTGGGAGAGGGTCGGGGTGAGGGCGTCGCACCAGGCAATAATTTCCCCGCGGCAGCGCCCTCACCCGGCCTGCGGCCACCCTCGCCCGGAGGGCGAGGGTAAAAAAGCATAGGATAGGAGAATGATTGATGGGAGATAAAGAGAAGTGTGAGCAGCCGGCACGGCACAAGACGCACATGTGCAAGCTGAAGAAAGATGGCAGGATGGAAGAGTTTGACCGGCACGGTGCAAAGCCGATCGTTTATTGCAACAAGTGCAAGGTGCAGGCGGACGACCCGTTGGTGGTCTGCAACCCCAGGAGCCTCAAGGCCGCCCGTTAATATCCCCGTCTAGAAGAAGACTGTCGCCTTGGTGGCGACCAGGTACCAGTTCCGCTTGGACGCGTCGGTATACTCCGACATGTTCCAGGTCCCGTCGATCAAGTGCCCCTCCACTTTGAGCACCAGGTTGCGCACCGGGTCGAAGCGAAGGGTCAGCACCTTTTCCTTCTGCCATGTCTGCCACGGTGCTCCCACGCCCAGATCCTCGAAGGTAGATCCGTCACGGTGATGCCGGTCCGCGTAAATTTCCGTGTAGTACCCCCCCAGTTCGAACCAGTCGGTGAAGCGGTAGGCGGCGCTCACGTACCAGCCGTCCGAGGCCTGCCGGGAGGTGAAGTTCTCCAGGGCCGGGTTTTGGTAGTCGGCCGACACGGTGTAGTCGTCCCTTTGGTACTCGGTGGCCAGCGTCAGGTCGTTCCAGAGGTACTCGACTCCCAGGATGTAGCGGTGCCACGAATCGAACTTCCACTTGGCGGTGACCGGGGTGGTGGCGGAGGTGACCGGATCGGTGTAGATCCCGGTGGCGGTGCCGTCGAAGGAGGTGTGCAGCCCGCTGAAAGTGGCGCGGACCCCCACCGGTGTCCTCCATTCCAGGTGGTGCACGAAAGCGGTGCTGGAGTTCACGTCGGTTGTGGTCAGCGGCGCATCCACGGTGGAAATGTAGGCCGAGTAGTTCCTGGCGGAAGCGCCGTCCAGCGGGATCGGCGTGGTCCCGACCTGGAACTGGTAGTTGACCGTGCCGGCCGATCCGGCAGGGATCGATCCGTAGATGCTCGCGCCGGTGATGGCGTTCACCGAGTCACGCTCGTAATCGTAGTACTCGTTTTGCGGCAGGAATATGAAGGTGCGCGCGGCGTCGTTGTCCCGCGACTCGTTGTAAAGCCCCAGGGGGATCTTGATCTTGCCGGCACGGAAGCCCAGCCAGTCGGTGACGCGGTAGTCGCCGAAGGCCCAGTCCAGCGTGATCTTGTCCTTGCCGTAGCTGCCGCGGTCCATGGCCAGAAGCTGCAGGCCGACACGGAGGTCGGGGTTGACCTCCTTGGAGAAGTTCACCGCGAAGTCGTTGAAGTTGAAGGAGCCCTCGCCGCTGTTGGAAACGGGGAAATTATTGTCCGGGGAGGTCTTTATGTACCCTTGCGAGGCGAAGCCGTGAATCTCGACGCCGGCGAGGTCCACAGCGTGGGCGGACCCGGTAAAGGCGAGCAGCATCATGGCGGTCAACGCTTTCTTCATATCGAGATTCCCCCTACTTGATGGCAATGGTTTTAACTGAATCACCCGGCTGCCCCGCGGCAACAAACCCGATGGCGTTGGGGGTCTTGGCGACGAAATCGATCATCTGCTGTGTGTCGGGGAATGCCGGAGGCAGGGAGGCCTTGCCCGTAGTCACCATCCTGACCCAATGCTGGTCGAACTGGGACGGCGTCTTACCCAGCATCACCTGCAGGAACTCCTTGAGCGTGCGTTCTTCTTCCAGGACCGCAATCTTGATGTGTTTCCTGTTGCCCCACTTGACCTTTTCGCCGAGGTAGATGCCCTGCAACTCGGCACGGGTGAGGGTGCTCTCGACGACGCTCTTGTTGGCGATGACGATGAAGCCGGCCGCGTGGGCGCTGGCATGCCCCCAGGCGATCAGACACAACAGCAGCAGAATCTTTGTCCCCGTGATGCAGAACCGTTTGGGGTGGAACATGCAGCACCTCCCATGGTTTCTATTCACATAAAAGAGTTTACTGGCATAAATCAGCCTTGAGACTCTATCGGCTGACATAAGAAGGACTTTAAGACAGATTGTTAAAAGGTTACTGTTGGCTGACTCAAATTAACATACAATGTCAATATTGCAATGGACAATAACGCTCGGTGATTGAGTCATGGCGGTTATGAGAGAGGAGTCAGAGGCAGGAAGTTTCCCTCCCCCTGCTGGCAAGGGGGAGGGGAGGAAAAGCATGCTCAGCCGATCACACCGAGTTCGCGGCCGATACTGGTGAAGGTCTTCAGACCCGTTTCCAGGTCATCCTGCGTGTGGGCGGCACTGATCATGACCCGGATGCGCGCCTTCCCCTGCGGCACCGTGGGGAAGCCGATGGGCATGGCGAAGATGCCGGGCTCCGCAGCGAAGAGGCGGCGCGAGAACTCCTGTGCCACGGTGGCCTCCCCCAGCATTACCGGCGTGATGGGGGTGACGCTGGCGCCGATGTCGAATCCGGCCAGGTGCATCCCTTCCTTGAAGTAGCGCGTGTTGTCCCACAGTTTCTGCACCAGCGTCGTGCTCTCCTCGAGGAGGTCCACGGCGGCCAGGCACGCGGCGGTGTCCGCCGCGGTTACCGCGCTGGAGAAGAGAAAGGGGCGCGCCTTCTGGCGGATCCAGTCGATGACCACCTTCTTGCCCGCGATGACCCCGCCCATGACGCCGAAGGCCTTGGAGAGCGTGCCGATCTCCAGGTCGAACTTGCCGTTGAGCTGGAAATGGTCCACGATGCCGCGCCCGCCGTGGCCGAGCACCCCTTCGCCGTGGGCGTCGTCCACCATGGTGATGATGCCGTGGCGCTCGCACAGTTCGAAGAGTTTGTCCAGGGGCGCCACGTCGCCGTCCATCGAGAAGACCCCGTCAGTGATGAGGAGCGCCCGCCGGTACTGGCCGATGTTCTCGGTGATGACCCGCTCGCAGTCGGCAAGGTCGCAGTGCTCGTAGACCAGGATCTTGGCCGAGGAGAGCCGGCAGCCGTCGATGATGCTGGCATGGTTCAAGCGGTCGGTGAAGATCACGTCCCCCTTGCCCACCATGGGCGGGATGGCGGCCTGGTTGGCGCAGAAGCCGGACTGAACGTAGAGGGCGTCCTCCACCCCCTTGAAGGCCGCCAGCCGTTGTTCCAGCTCGCGGTGCAATTCCAGTGTCCCGGCTATGCTGCGTACCGCCGCCGGGCCGACCCCCCACTGCTCCACCGCCTCCTGGGCCGCCTTCTTCAGGCGCGGGTGGTTGGCGAGTCCCAGGTAGTTGTTGGTGCAGAAGTTGAGCACCTTCTTGCCGTCCACGACCATCCACGGGCCGCAGGCCGAGCCGATGGTGCGGATGTTGGTCCTAAGCCCCTGCCCTTCCAGGGCGGTCATCTCTTCTGTTATCCAGGCGAATTTATCGGCCATTGTTGATTACTCCTTTGCAGTCCATTCCCCTCTCCCTGCCCTACTCTTCCACCCAGTTGAGTATGACCTTCCCCGCATTGCCGCTGCTCATCACCTCGAAGGCTTCCTCGAAGTTGGTGTAGTGCATCCGGTGCGTGATCACCGGGGTGAGATCGAGGCCGATCTTGATCAGCGATTGCATCAAGTACCAGGTCTCATACATCTCGCGGCCGTAGATCCCCTTGATGGTCAGCATGTTGAATATCACCTGGTGCCAGTCGACGGCGAGGTCGCCCGACGGGATCCCCAGCATGGCGATCTTCCCCCCGTGGCACATGTTGGCGAGCATCTCCTTGAAGGCGTCGCCGTTGCCGGACATCTCCAGGCCGACGTCGAATCCCTCCTTCATCCCCAGTTCCTTGCGCACGTCCGCGAGGGTCCGCTCCTTCACGTTGAGCGCCACCGTCGCACCCATCTTCTTGGCCAGGTCGAGACGGTACGGGTTCATGTCCGTGGTGACGATGTAGCGCGCCCCGGCGTGGCGGGCGATGGCGGTGGCCATGATCCCGATCGGCCCCGCCCCGGTGATCAGCACGTCCTCACCCAGCACCGGGAAGGCGAGGGTGGTATGGGTAGCGTTGCCGAAGGGGTCGAAAATGCTCAGGATCTCCATCGGGATGGAAGGGTCGGCATGCCAGACATTGGTCACCGGGATGCAGATGTACTCCGCGAAGGCCCCGGTGCGGTTCACCCCCACGCCGTTGGTGTCCTTGCACAGGTGCCGCCTCCCCGCCAGGCAGTTGCGGCACCTGCCGCAGACGATGTGTCCCTCGCCGGAAACGATGTCGCCGATATTGAGGTCGGCGACGTTACTTCCCATCGCCACCACCCGTCCCACGAACTCGTGCCCGATCACCATCGGCACCGGGATCGTCTTCTGGGCCCAGGCGTTCCAGTCCCAGATGTGCAGGTCGGTGCCGCAGACGGCGGTCTTGTGCACCTTGATCAAAACATCGTTGATACCCATCTCGGGGACCGGCACCTCGTCCAGCCACAGCCCCGGCTTGGGGTATTTCTTAACCAGTGCACGCATGGTCTTTTGCATGATGCAACTCCTCGACAGTAATGGCCGTTTTGGCTCATTAATGTTACCAACAACGCTTCACATGTAAATAGCAGTGAGGGAAATGATGGCAATGCCACACGAGGACTAAATCAGGTCATTCAGATAAAGACATATAGAATCATGGTGCGTGTAGCAAAGAACAAATTAGTTAAAAACAAGCAAGGCAATTAGTTTTCAAAATTACGGAGTTGATTATTAGTTAGAGTTGGACGATATTATTGCCTCGTAATTGCTGTCAAAAGTTTGCTGCCTGCAATGTAGATCGTTAATTGTGGTACTGAACCGTGAGAAGGTTGGCAGGAGGAGTGTCGTGAAACAATCGTTTCGTCTCCGATTTATAGCTGTCGCTATCTGCTTCATTGCGGGGTGTGCCGCGCTGCAAAGAGAGGGTGTAAAGCAGCCGGCGGCGCCCGAGATGATCAAGATCGGTGGTGGCGACGCTGCTTTGACCGAGGTGATCACACCGGTGAAGGAGACTTACGAGGAGGAAAACCCCTCGCTGCGCCTGGTTGCCATACAGAGCAAGCCGGGAACGGAGCTGGCGGACCTGGACAGCGGCGCCCTCGATGCCGTTGTCTCTAGCCTCGACCTGGACGCATTTCTCAAGCGTGCCGCGGAAAACGGGACGCCGATGGACGGAGAGCATTTCCGGGAGGTCCCGGTTGGCACCAACCATACCGTCGTCTTTCTCAACCAGGGCGTGAAGATCAAGAAGCTGACCAGGAAGCAGCTAAAGGGGATTTTCACCGGCAAAATCACCAACTGGAAAAAGGTCGGCGGCCCGAACCGGCGCATCGTCGTCGTCTGGTCCCCGGCCGCTGACGGGGAGAACGACGCCTTTATCCAAAAAGTGCTGGAAGGCGAAGAGGTCGTGCCCACCTTTCTCCCGGTCGCCAACGTCGAGGAGATGAGAGCGAAGGTGCTGGAGATACCCGGCGCCATCGGCATCGGTCCCAGTGTGCTGGTCTCTCGCGGCGTGCGGGTCCCCGGGAGCCTGACGGTTGCCTCTTCGGTCGTGCTGATCACCAAGGGAGAGCCTTCGCCCAAGGTGCAGAAACTGCTCGACCTCATCAAGGACGTCGCCTTCCTGCACTGAGCCCCCTTCTGCGCTTTGGTCTCAACAAGTGGTTGATGTTCGGCGGCAAACCCGCTATCTTCGTCTTTTTTACGGACACCCGTTGAAAGGACCAGAAGACAGTGACAAAGACGAAGGATGCTATTTACGCGGCGCCGCTGCAGGAAATGATCGATTTCAAGTTCGACGAGCGCGTCGTTGCCGTCTTTCCCGACATGATCCAACGCTCGGTTCCGGGCTACGGCATGATCATCTCCAACATCGGCATCCTCGCCGGCAAATATGCCCAGGCGGGAAGCCACTGCTACGATCTCGGCTGTTCCCTCGGGGCGGCCACCCTCGCCATGCGCCAGCGCATCAACCAGCCGGATTGCGACATCATTGCCGTCGACAACTCCCCCGCCATGATCGAGCGCGGCCGTGACCTCCTCGCCCGCGATACCGGATCGACCGTTCCGGTAACCATGATTTGCGCCGACCTTCAGGATGTCGCCATTGAGAACGCCTCGGTCGTGGTCCTCAACTTCACGCTGCAATTCATCCCCCCCGCGCAGCGCCTGGCGTTGATTGAACGCATTTATGCCGGGCTCAAGCCGGGCGGCATCCTCATCCTCTCCGAAAAGATCGCCTTCTCCGAACCGGATCGGCAGCATTTTCATGTAGAGCTGCATCACGATTTCAAGCGGGCCAACGGCTACAGCGATCTCGAGATCAGCCAGAAACGCTCCGCGTTGGAGAACGTGATGATCCCGGAAACCCTCGCCTGTCACCACGAGCGGCTGCAGGCTGCCGGTTTTTCCTCCTCTGAGGTCTGGTTCCAGTGCTTCAACTTCGCCTCAATGGTCGCCGTGAAATGAACTACGACGCTCTCTATTCTCAACTTGCGGCCATGGGGCAGGGGCGCTGGGCAGAGCAGTTGCAAGCGACCCTGCCGGAAAGACTCCAACTGGAGAGCCACGGCAAGCTGGCGGGGTGGCAGAGTGCCCTGGAGTCGCTGCCGGAGCTGCGCCCGTCGCTGATCGAGTTGAAAGACAAAGTCACCATCGGCTCCAGCGCCGACCTGGGCGCAATCGATCGCGACCATGTCATTGCCCAACTGCAGGCTTTTCATCCCTGGAGGAAAGGCCCCTACCATTTCTTCGGCATCGATATCGACACTGAGTGGCGCTCCGATTGGAAGTGGGAGCGCGTGGCGCCCCACATCGAGCCGCTGGCGGGGCGCAAGGTGCTGGACGTCGGCTGCGGCAACGGCTATCACGGTTGGCGCATGCGCGGCGCCGGCGCCGATTTCGTGCTCGGCATCGAGCCGTTCCTCCTTTCTGTGCAGCAGTTCCAGGTGATGCAGCGCTATCTGCGCGATTCGCAGCACCATGTCATCCCCATCGGCATCGAGGACGTCCCGGCAGATCTGGGTTGTTTCGACACGGTCTTTTCCATGGGAGTCCTTTACCATCGTCGTTCTCCCCTCGACCATCTTTTCGAGCTCAAGGGGTGCCTGCGTCCGGGGGGTGAATTGGTGCTGGAGACGCTGATCGTGGCGGGGGATCGGGATACCGTGTTCATGCCACCGGGGCGCTACGCCAAGATGCGCAATGTCTGGTTCCTGCCGTCCATTGACGCCATGACCTTGTGGCTGCAGCGTTGCGGCTTCACGCAGATCGCCTGCGTCGACACCAACCGCACCAGTCGCGACGAGCAGCGCTCCACGCCGTGGATGCAGTTCGAGTCGCTGGCCGATTTTCTCGATCCTGATGATGTGGAGAAAACCATCGAAGGGCACCCGGCACCGCTGCGGGCGGTATTCACGGCGAAGAGGCCGTAAAGTATTGAGTTGCATGTAATTAAATTGTGCCTAGAGGTAAAAGAAAGGTGGTCGTAGATAAGCGTCGGAAGGCTGCTGACAAATGAAGGCGCAAGGCGCCCAAGAGAAATGAAACGGTGATTAAATCTAACATGGCCGTAGTTAAAACAAACATGACCACTTTTAAAATAAACGTGGTCATATTTAAAATAACAGCAGGTCTTTAATTAACTACCGACGACGCTCGCGCAAATAAAAAAGCCTGTTTAGAAATAAAATAGGGTGCAATCACGATAGTCAAGGCGACTTCGGCTAAAAAGCAGGGGTGAAAAAATTAAAAGTCACCTCTGGCCTATTCTGTCGCCGCTGTTTTTAGCAAAAGCAGACCCCAAAAATTTTAAACAGGGTCCCATGTTAGAAAACGGGGACCCCATTTATTTTAAACCTACCTTTACATTAAAAAAACAGGTACAGGTGAAGCTGCAGGCGGTATTTCCTGGTTCACAAGCTCCAGCTTGGGAACCACATATGGCGCAAAGCTCCAGCTTTGCATCCGAGGGAAGTCGGAGCTTCGGAGAGCTTTGCGTTCCCAAGGCGGACCTTGGGAACGAGATCAAGGTAAATACAACGCCTCTTACCTGCGATAGCCGTACGGGCCACGCCCATAGCGGCCATCGTAGTCGCCGTAGTAGCCTCCGTGGTGATGGCCATAATAATCATCCATCGGCACGACCACGCAGGCTGACAAGAGTGACGGTAACACCACGAGTGCAATTAAATACCGGATTTTCTTTTTCATCTTCCTTCTCCTTTTTGCCCGGACACGTTGCCATTGTCTTCAGACTAAAAGGAAATTGAGGATGAATTATGGAGCAAAGAAGAAAAGAAAGAGCTTGTTGTCTTAACTTCCGCCAAGGACCTGCTTGATGGTGTCATAGATCTCCCTGGGTTCAAAAGGCTTCTTCAGTATCGCCTTGGCTCCGACTTTCAAGACGGCGTTGGTATCGCTGGGGCAATCCGAGGCGCTGCTGGTCAGCACGTTGGCGTTCTTGTTGAGCGCCATCATTTCCCTGGTGGCGTCGATGCCGTTCTTGACCGGCATGTAGACGTCCATGATCACGATGTGTGGGCGATGGGTGAGGAACATCCGTACCGCCTCGATCCCGTCTGCCGCTTCGGCGACCACGGTGAACCCGATCCCGTCCAAGATGTTCCGCAACGAGTCGCGATAAAACTTTTCGTCGTCGACTATCAGTATCCGCACGTCCTTCAGGGCCATCGGTCCTCCTTTGAATATCTGGTGGTAGTCCGGACAGTTTATAAAACTTTCATTGTCGAAGGTCAATTGGAATATATGAAGTGTTTCATGCTTTCGAGACCGTAACCTGGACGACGATTCGCCACGGCAAGCCAGACCTGCTATGGTAGGACGCGAACCAGCAGGACAAAGGAGAACGTCATGAGCGAGAAGGAAAGCTGCCCCAGCCCGAAACAACACCCGGCGCATATGTGCCAGTTGAAACACGAGGGAAGGATCGAGGAAATCGACAAGCATTCGGCCCAGCCGAAATTCCTCTGTAACCGGTGCCGCGCGAAAGCGGATTCCGAAGATTACCTCTGCAACCCGCAGCCGCTGTAACACCGCATGAAACATTTCAGTAGCCGCAAAGACAACTAAGGCGCCCCCTGCCGACTCGGGGGCGCCTTAGTTGTCTTTGCACGGTCAAGGCCTGCGGCGCTGCACCCTATTGCCGAACCAGTTCCGCCACCACGTGGTTGAGCCCCGTCACCACGCGGCTTAGCTTGTCGTAGTCAACTTTTTCAGGAGTGTCCGAGGGTTGGTGATAATGAGGGTAGCGGAAGGGGGCGGTATCGGTGATCATGATGCCGGGATAGCCGACTTGCCAGAAGGACCACTGATCGGACCAACCGATGCCGGGCAGGGTCTCCGGGGCGGCAACTCCCTCGGATGGGAAGCGGGTGTTCTTGCGGAAGGTCCCGATGGCCCGCCGCACGATATCCCGTGACTGGAAGTTGCCGACGAAGGCGATGAAGTTGCCGGTGTCCGGGTAGAAGCGAGCCAGCGGGGCCGGGTACTGCTGGCTCCCGCGCTGGTCGGAGAAGCACCCCATGGTCTCCAGGGACAGCATGGCCACGATCTTCTCGCCGCGCTCCCTGCAACGGCGGGCGTAGATCATGCTCCCCATGGTGCCCCCCTGGAAGTGCGGCGGTTCCTCGTTGGTGAAGGCCACGAAGCGCAGTGTGCGCTCCGGTTGCACGGCGGCGAAACTCCGCGCCAGTTCCAGCAGGGCCGCCACCCCGGTGGCGTTGTCGTTCGCGCCCGGCGTGCCGGGGGCGGAATCGTAGTGGGCACCGATAATGACGATTTCGTCCGGAGCCCCTTTTCCCTGCAGCACCCCCTCCAGGTTCACCACCGTTCTCCCCTCGATCAACACGCTCTGCTCGTTGACCTTGAGCCCGTACTCCCGGAGGCGGTCTCCGACGTACTGCGCCGCGTCTTCAAGTCCGTGGTAATTGGCAAGGTTTCTCTCCCCGATCTGGCCGGCCAGCACCAGAACGTGCTCGTGCAAACGATCGCTGAGCCGTTTCTCTTCCGGGGTGAGGGGAGGGAGCGGTCCCTTATGGGTTTTCCCGGGCATGCTCACCATTGAAATACCTGCGGTGCCAAGAAGGAAAAGTGTCAGCACGGCGCAGGTAGCTACCCACACTAAGGCTGTCTTTAAGTTCATAGAGCGGTTCCTTGTCGCGGGCTCAAACCAGCGAAAAGGATAATGTGACCACCCGGGATGTCAATATCGGGAAAATGTCTCAGGTGAAGGTACGGCGACTGCAGGAAAAGATCTGGTATCATTAGAGGGATCGGCTGATACAATCGCAACAACAACGTCGTGTGACAGAGGTATGCGAGGGGCAGACATGGAACTGAGAAAGACACATAGCGTCGTACTCGATGAAGGGGATCCCGAACAGAAACGCGCCGAGATACTGCAGTACTTCGAGGCAACCTTTACCATAGACGAACTGCTCTATGACACCCTGAAGGATGACGGTGCCTTCTACCTGAGGGCGGACCGGTTGCGCCACCCGCTTATTTTCTACTTCGGGCATACCGCCTCCTTCTTCGTCAACAAGCTGTTGATCGCCCGGGTCATCGAGAAGCGGATCGACCCGCGACTGGAGGCCATGTTTGCCGTCGGCGTGGACGAGATGTCCTGGGACGACCTGGATGAGACCCATTACGACTGGCCGACCCGGGCCGAGGTGAAGGCGTACCGCGATCAGGTGCGCGGGCTGGTCACCGGGTTGATCAAGACCCTGCCGCTCACCCTCCCCATTACCTGGGAGAGCCCCTTCTGGGCCATCATGATGGGGATCGAGCACGAACGGATCCACCTGGAAACGTCTTCGGTATTGATCCGCCAGCTCCCCATCGACCGGGTGCGCCGCCACGAGTTCTGGGAAATCTGCCGCGATACGGGGGGGGGGCCGGAGAACGAGCTAGTTCCTGTTCCGGGCGGGCAGGTGGTGCTGGGCAAGGAAGAAGGGCATCCCCTCTACGGGTGGGACAACGAGTACGGCCATCACGAGGCGCAGCTGCAGCCCTTCGCCGCCTCAAAATACCTGGTCTCCAACCGTGAATACCTTTCCTTCGTGGAGGCAGGAGGTTACCGGGAGGAACGCTGGTGGACGGAAGAAGGGTGGCACTGGCGTACCTTCAAACAGGCCGAGCACCCGCTGTTCTGGGTGCAGCGCCCGCACGGCTGGGGACTGCGCACCATGGTCGAGGTGATAGATCTCCCCTGGAACTGGCCGGCGGAGGTGAATTATCTCGAGGCGAAGGCGTTCTGCAACTGGCTCGCGGAAAAGACCGGGAAACGGATCCGCCTGCCCAGCGAGGACGAGTGGTATCGGATCTACGATGCCGCGGGTGTGCGGGATCCGCAGCAGTGGCGCGAGGCCCCCGGCAACATCAACCTCGCCTACTGGGCCTCGTCCTGCCCGGTGGACCGCTTCCGCTTCGGGGAACTCTTCGACGTCGTGGGCAACGTCTGGCAGTGGACCGAAACGCCTATCTACGCCTTCCACGGCTTCCGGATCCATCCCTGGTACGACGATTTTTCCACGCCGACCTTCGACACGCGCCATAACCTGATCAAGGGAGGATCCTGGATCTCCACCGGTAACGAGGCTACCCGCGAGTCGCGCTACGCCTTCCGGCGCCACTTCTTCCAGCACGCAGGCTTTCGTTACGTGGAAAGCGACAATCCGGTGCAACTGCACGAGGATCCCTACGAAACCGATGCGCTGGCCGCGCAGTACTGCGACGCCCACTACGGTCCCGAGCACTTCGGGGTTGACAACTTTGCCAAGGCTTGCGCGGATATTTGTTTGGAGGTAACATCCGGGCGCGCCAGGGGACATGCCCTCGATCTCGGCTGCGCAGTGGGACGGGCCAGCTTTGAATTGGCGCGGGGCTTTGACCGGGTAACGGGAATCGACTTCTCCAGCAGGTTCTTCCGTTTGGCGGCGCGGATGCAGGAGGAAGGGTACCTGCGCTACGCCCTTCCCGAAGAGGGCGAGATCGTCTCCTACCATGAGCTGAGCCTGGAAGAGCTGGGGCTTGCCCCCCTGCGCGACCGGGTGCAGTTCTACCAGGGGGACGCCTGCAACCTGCCGGACAAGTTCGTCGGCTATGATCTAGTCCTTGCCGCCAACATCTTGGACCGGCTCTATTCGCCGCGCCGCTTCCTGGCGTCCGTCCGCGGCCGCCTCAACCCGGGGGGGCTCCTGGTGCTGGTTTCCCCCTATACCTGGCAGGAGGAGTACACCAAGAAAGAAGAGTGGCTGGGCGGCTACCGCGAGGCGGGCGAGCCGGTGTGGACCCTGGATGCCCTCAAGGCAGAGCTGTCGCCTCATTTCCGGATGCTGGGCGAGCCGCGCGACGTTCCCTTCGTGATACGGGAGACGCGCCGCAAGTTCCAGCACGGCATTTCCGAACTGACCGTATGGGAGCTTAAATGACGCAGAAGAAGTTCGATTTCGACGAGATCATCGACCGGCGCGGCACCGCGAGCGAGAAGTGGGACAAGTATCGCGACCGCGACATCATCCCCCTGTGGGTGGCGGACATGGATTTCCGCTCCCCCCCCGCGATTATAAAAGCGCTGCACGAGCGGGTGGAACACGGCGTCTTCGGCTACACCGCACCGCCGCAGGGGCTGGTGCAGGCGGTGATCGACTCGTTGCAGGCGGAGTTCGATTGGCAGGTGCGTAAGGAGTGGATCACCTGGCTCCCCGGCCTCGTTACCGGGCTCAACGTGAGCTGCCGCGCGGTGGGGGAGGCGGGGGACGATGTCGTCACCTTCACCCCGGTCTATCCTCCCTTCATGTCGGCGCCTCCTCTTTCCGGCCGCAACGTGATCAACGTCCCCCTTGTCTGCAAGGCGGGGCGCTGGGGACTGGACCTGGAGGCGCTGGAGGCCGCGGTGACCCCGAGGACGAGGCAGCTTCTTTTGTGCAGCCCGCACAACCCGGTGGGGCGGGTCTGGACCCGCGATGAGCTGGCGGCCCTGGACGACTTCGCGGCGCGGCACGACCTGGTCATCTGCAGCGACGACATCCACGCCGGCCTGGTGCTGGAGCCGGGCGTGCGGCACATCCCGATCGCCACGCTCTCCCCGGAGACCAGCCGGCGCACCATCACGCTGATGGCGCCCAGCAAGACCTACAACGTGCCGGGGCTCGGCTGCTCCTTTGCCGTCATCTCCGACGACTCATTGCGCCGGGCCTTCAGGAAAGCGATGGGGCGCATCGTGCCGCACGTGAATTTGTTGGGCTACACCGCCGCCGAGGCGGCCTACCGTGAGGGAGAGGAGTGGCGCCAGGAACTCCTGGAGTACCTGCGCGGCAACCGGGACCTGGTGGAACGGGAATTGACCGCGCTCGGGCTACCGGTGGCGCGGGTCGAGGCGACTTACCTTTCGTGGATCGATGTGAGGGAGACGGGGATCGAAGATCCGGTGCGCTTTTTCGAGGAAGCAGGCGTCGGCCTCTCCGGCGGGAGCGACTTCGGCCTTGCCGGCTACGTGCGGCTCAACTTCGGCTGCCGTCGGGAACTGCTGCAGGAGGCGCTCAGGCGCATGAGGGTTGCGTTGGAGGGAATGCCGAGGAGGTAAAAGAGCAGAAGGGACAGGCTCCGTTAGGTGCCTGTCCCTCTAGCGGAACGCTCCGTTCCGCTTAGCCCACCTTACCCAACCCCCTCCAACCTCCCCCCGGAGGGGGGAGGTTGGAGGGGGGAAGGATGCTTGTTTGCCCCCCTCCCTAACCCTCCCCCTCCGGGGGAGGGGACGTTAACCGAATATCCGATTCTCCTGTTCCCCCACCCTGATAAAGGTGGTGCGTTTGGTCAGCTCCTTGAGCGCCGCCGCACCCACGTACGTGCAGGCGGAACGGACACCTCCCAGGATGTCGCGCACCGTCTCGTCGATGGGGCCGCGATAGGGTACTTCCACCGTCTTTCCTTCCGAGGCGCGATAATGCGCCACCCCGCCGGAATGCTTGTCCATGGCTGTCGCCGAACTCATGCCGTAAAAGAGCTTGAACTGCCTCCCGCCGCGTTCCACGATCTGGCCGCCGCTCTCGTCGTGTCCCGCGAACATCCCCCCCAGCATCACGAAGTCGGCGCCACCGCCGAAGGCCTTGGCGACGTCGCCCGGGCAGGTGCAGCCGCCGTCGGAAACGATCCTCCCCCCCAGGCCGTGTGCCGCATCCGCGCACTCGATCACCGCGGAGAGTTGCGGGTAACCCACGCCGGCCTTGACGCGGGTGGTGCAGACCGAGCCCGGGCCGATGCCGACCTTGACGATGTCCGCACCGGACAGGAGCAGCTCCTCGACCATCTCGCCGGTGACCACGTTGCCCGCCACGATGGTCTTGTCCGGGAACGTTTCGCGCACCTTCTGCACGTACTCGACGAAGCTTTCCGCATAGCCGTTGGCGACGTCGATGCAGATGAACTGGAGCTTGGGATGGTTGGCGATGATGGCGGAGCACTTTTCGTAGTCGCTGTCGGAGGTGCCGGTGCTGACCATGATGCGGTTGTAGATGTCGTCGCCGTGGTTGTGGTTGGTGAGCCAGGCGTCCCAGTCTGCGACCGTGTAGTGCTTGTGCAGCGCGGTCAGCATCCCGTGTTCCGCGAGCCGGTCGGCAACCTCGAAGGTGCCGGTGGTGTCCATGTTGGCGGCGATCACCGGGATGCCGCTCCAATCGTACTTGCTGTGCAGAAACCTGAAATGTCGCTGCAGGTCGACCTGGGCCCTGCTTTTCAGGTTGGACCTCTTGGGCCGGATCAGCACGTCACTGAATCCCAGCTTCACGTCGCTTTCAAGGAACATGTCATTTCCTCCGTTGGGGTACCTTTATTCTCTTCTCTGTCTTTTTGCAGGCTCACAGCCAGTAAAGAGAGTACCGGAAAAGAACTAGGCCACAAGTTGCATGTGATTCCGACCGCTTGTTGAGTTTGGCAAAGCGCTGTGCTAGAGTGCGCGGCGGAGGGTTGTATACATGATCGATGCACGTCAGCGCCGTCAGCGCTGGTTGATTTTTTTCATCCTGTCCCTGATCTATATCCTGGTTTACTTCTACCGCGTATCGCTTGCCGTAGTCGCCAAGGACGTCTCCCGCGACCTTAACCTTACCCCGGCGCAACTGGGCTCTCTCTCCAGCATCCTTTTCTACGTCTATGCCGCCGCCCAGATCCCGCTGGGACCGATGATCGACCGGCTCGGGAGCCGCGTGGTGATCAGCGGTTGCGGCGTGCTGACCGCCATCGGCGGCATCCTCTTCTCGCAGGCGGGAAACATGGGGCAGGCCCTTGCCGCCCGCGTCCTGATTGGGATCGGGACCGCCTCCGTTTTGATGGCGACCTTCAGTCTCTTCAGCCACTGGTTCACCAAGAAGGAATTCGGCCGCGTCTCCGGATTCATGGTCGCGGTGGGCAACATGGGCAACCTGGCCGGCACCGCGCCGCTTGCGCTGGCAGTAGCCTGGATCGGCTGGCGCAACTCCTTCCTCGCTATCGGTGTCATGCAGGCACTGGCCACGGTACTGGTTTTCCTGCTGGTGCGGGACCGGCCTTCCATGGCCGTGGAGGGGGGCGGCGAACCGGCGCCGGCGAAGATGGGGATGCTGCAGGCGTGGAAGCACGTTACCACCAACCGGGACTTCTGGCTCCTGGCGGGTCTTGCTTTCGCCTGGTACGGATGCTACCTGGCAGTGCAGGGGCTGTGGGGCGGCCCGTACCTGATGGAGGTGCTCAAACTGACGCGCGAGGAGACGGGGCGGATGCTGATGTTCACCTCGATCGGCTTCATTTGCGGCAGCCTGGTCATCGACACCGTTGCGCGCAAGCTTTTCCATTCTTACAGGAAGACCTTCCTCTGTGGGCAGATACTGTTGCTGGTCCTGATGGTGGGGTTCCAGGGGCCGATCGATCGTCTCCCCCTGCTGGTTTTGGGCGTGTATTTCTTCTGCCTGGGGCTCGCCGTGTCCAGCGGTGTCATGATCTACCCGATCAACCGCTCCATGTTCCCGGTCTCCATTGTGGGCACCGCGCTCACCTCCATCAACCTGTTCGTGCTCTTGGGGGCGGCTTCCGTGCAGCAGATCATGGGTGTGGTCATCGACGCCGTGGGCAAGACCACGCCGGAGGCGACGGTGCAGGCCTTCCACTCGGCCTTCATGGTTCCGGTGGGGATCCAGGCCGTGGCGGCGGCGTTGTTTTTCTTTGCCAGGGATTACTGGGAGAAAAGCGCGTAAGGGGGGAAAGGCAGGGGCTGGGGACTAGGGGCTAGGGGCTGGAGTAGAGGCGGCAGGCCAAAGTCCAGGTGACCTGTGAGTTGTGATTCGTGATGGTGACTAGGGGGCCAGGTCTGCTACGGCGGCGCGGAAGGCGGTGAGGTTCTTGGCCCGCTTGAGTTGTTTCAGTTCGCGCTCCAACTCGTGATCCTCGACGTTGGACACGACGCCTTTGATCTTACCCAGCACCTGCATGTCGCCGCAAAAGAGCTTTCCGTAGAGGGGGAGCAGGTCGGTCAGGTAGCGGTGCAGCATGGCCCGCCTCTCCGTGACGTCCGGCTCCGCGCAGGCCCGGCCCCGCAGCCGCTCGAAGAGCATCGGCTCCCCGATGCCGCCGCGACCGAGCATCAGTCCTGCCGCCCCGGTCTTCTCCAGCAGCTCAAGGCCGCATGCGGCGCTCCTGATGTCGCCGTTGGCGATGACGGGAATGGCGGTCTGTCTGATTACCTCAGCGGTGACGGTGTGGTCGGCAAAACCGTCGTAGGCCTGGCGCACCGTGCGCGGGTGCAGCACCAGGAAGTCGACCTTGGACCGCTCGAAGAGCGGCAGGAGCGTGAAGATCTGGCGCGGATCGTCGTAGCCGGCGCGGATCTTCACCGAGAAGGAGCCGTGGATCTCTTCGCGTAGCGCCGGGATGATCTCTTCCAGCAGTTCCGGGCGCTTCAGCATGCCGCCGCCGGTAAGTCCGCTGGTCATGCGGCCGTAGGGGCAGCCCATGTTCAGGTTGATGTGAATGGCTCCTGCCTTTTGCGCCGTCCTCGCCGCGGCGACCAGCGCATCCCTGCCATGTCCGATCAGTTGGACCACCAACGGCACCCCGTTTTCCTCAGCGGCGCATTCGCGTACGTCCCCCGGCATCAGGAGCTTTTTCTCCGACTGCGAATTGACGCGCATGAACTCGGTCCAGACTACGTCCGGGCGCACCCAGGTCGTGAACAGCTCACGCAGCGCGCGGTTGGTGAGTCCCTGCATGGGCGCGAGCATGAGCGGCTTTTCCCCCGGGTTCCAGGGGAGCACGTTGTTTGTTACGGGATTGGTGGCGGGATTTGCTTCGGTAGTCTGCATGATGTTCAGGAATGATGCTCTTTACGTGGGGAGGCGATCTCGCCTTAAATTTACTGTTGCCCCTGTTGCATAAAAAAGGGATGAGCACCATGCTCCTCCCCCCGGAGGGAGGAGGTTGGGAGGGGGGAACTACTAAAGCAAAGTGGCTTGAGCAGCCCCCTCCCTATCCCTCCCCCTCCGGGGGAGGGGACGTGGCGTCATCCCTGTAGACAGGGACCATTTATTTAGAGAATTTCGAGCAGTTCGATTTCGTAGGTGATGTCTTCGCCTGCCAGCGGATGGTTGGCGTCGACGACGATAGCGGTGTCGTTCACTTCGACCACGACTACGTCGACCGGCTCGTCATCATCGCCGGTCAGCTCCAGCTCCATGCCGACTTCCGGAACGATGTCGCCGGTCAACTGCTCGCGGCTGATGGCGAATACCTCGTCCTCGTCGTACTCGCCGAAGGCGTCTTCGGCCGGGATCAGGACTTTCTTCTTCTCGCCAGGCGCCATGCCGACCAGGGCCTCTTCGATCTGCGGGAAGAAGTCCTCGTTGCCTATGGTGAGCTCCAGCGGACCGTGGTCGCCGCAGCCGCAGTCGTCGTCTCCGCAGCCGTCATCGTCGCAGCCGCAGCCGCAATCGTCGTCATCGCAGCAACCGGCCTCTTTCACGGTGGTGTCAAAGATGGTGCCGTCTTCCAGGGTGCCGGTGTAGTTGATGCGTACTTTGTCGCCTTGCTTTGCAATTGCCATTTTTACTTGGTTCCTTCTATGGGGTTGATTTCTAGCACGTGGCTATGTCAGGGATGGTACGTGGGACGGCGCCTGCTAGTCCAGTAAAATCTCACGCGGGTCCCCTTTTTTCTTTTGGTCCTGCGCCGGAGGGCATTGCAGCACGAGCACCAACGTGCTCTCGATTTCAGGCAGCCTTGGAAAACTTTCTCACCGCGAAGCTGTAGCACTGCAGGTAGGTGAGGATCGTGAGCAGGAAGCTGTAGATGATGACGCTGAGGATGAACGGGTCTCCCGGAGCGGCCAGCGCGAAGATAAAGTAGAAGCCCATGACCGAGATTTTGGTGACGTCTGTCCACCTCTTTTTCTTGGCGAACTCCTTGGCCTCCTCCTGGGTCGGCACCTTCCCGGCCAGTGCGACGTCGCGTTCGGCCTCCTTGGAGGCAAACCTGAAGATGGGGTAGAAGAACAGCAACTGGATCACGAAGGCGTAGATCACGCCGTTCATGAAGCGATACCCCCTGTTCAACGCCTGCAGCCGCTGCTGGAAATTGATCGCGGTATAGATGAGGATGGCGATCAGCCCGAACTGCGCCACGGCAAAAATCTTGATGGTCTTGTTGATCTTCTTCAGGTCCAGGGTAGCCGCCATGTCTTCTCCTTGGGTAGAGCGCCTAGCTGCAGCGTTAACTGGGCAATACCATAACAAATAAAATGATGTTATACAACAGAAGAGTCTGGCGGTGCCGCTCCCTCTTTTTGCATTGAACCCTGCCGGGGAATCTAGTAAGTTGGAGCGACTTCACGCCCGGGCACGGTAAAAGGTCCGCTGCTCGTTGTTCTACTGACTACCAGAAGCCCCCGATAAAGGAGCCTTCCCATGGATGTGACGCTTAATGCCGTCGAACTGAGAGTGCTCGGTTCCCTGATAGAGAAGGAACTGACCACTCCCGAGTACTACCCCCTTTCCCTGAACGCGCTGGTGAACGCCTGCAACCAGAAATCGAACCGTGACCCGGTCACCAACCTGGACGAGTCCCAGGTGACAGGCGCCCTCGACAGCCTGCGCTTCAAGCAGTTTGCCCTGCTCTCCGGTGCCGGTGGCAGGGTCTCCAAGTACCGTCACGCGCTGGTGGAGAAGTTCCGCTTCACCCCCGCGGAGCTTGCCCTCTTGTGCGAGCTGATGCTGCGCGGTCCGCAGACCGTTGGTGAGCTGAGGACACGCGGCGAGCGCATGCACGCCTTCGCCGACCTGGCCGAGGTGGAGGCGGTGCTGCAGGACCTGATGGAGAGGACGCCGCCGCTGGTGACCCGCCTGCCGGTTCAGCCCGGCCGCAAAGAACCGCGCTATTGCCAACTCTTCGCCGGCGAGCCCGACCTTGCCGAACTGGCGGCAGCGGCAGAAGGCAGCCGGGGCGGCGCGGGCGGCGAGCGGATCGCGGAACTGGAGCAGGAGGTTGCCGCCTTGCGCGAGGAGGTGGCGGCCTTGCGCCAGACCATCGCCGACTTCAGAAAATCTTTCGAATAGGAGCTTTACAGATGACCACTACCAACGAGGAACTCGCCACCAAGATCGACATCGCCGACTGGCTCTCGCTCAGGGCGCACCTGGAGCGCGGCGGGGTGATCCTGGTGGACCCGCTGCTGGAACTGGCCGAGGTAGGTGCGGCGCTCGCGGCGGACGAGGTGCAGAAGGTGCAGCGCTGGCTTTCCTCGTCGCTTTTGAGCAAGCCCAGTCTCGAGCAGATACAGAAATGGGATGCCGACAAGGGGAAGATCTTCAACTGCCTGATCATCTCCCCGTACGTCCTGATTCAGGAGCCGACGCAGGCAAACCCTTAAAACCTTTAACGCAAAGGCGCAGAGGCGCCAGGGCGCAAAGATGCAAAGCTGGTAAAAGTCCCCCTTTCACAAAGGGGGATTTAGGGGGATTTGACTTAGTTGCAGGTGAGGATGCTTCAGCTACCTCGGCTAAATCCCCCCTGGGGGGGAACGCTGGGGCAAGTGCAGTGCTTCGTGGCAACATGCCACAATGTCGTATCGGTGATTTTTCGATGTTTTGCCTGCTTTGCGTCTTTGCGACTTTGCGTTAATAGTCATTGGTTCAAGCTTACAGGAGGGCGACATGGAAAAGGAGTACGCCGAGGTGACCTGCGCGAGTTGCAGCGCGGTCTGGCAGAAGAAAGGGACCACCAACTGCTGGAGCGGGGATCCCGCCACGGCGCCGCCCAGGCCGGGCAACTGCCCTGCCGACCGGCACGCCAAGGTGGTCGAGGAAACGGCGCAGCTGATGAAAGGGGAGAGCGAGGACGCCAAGATGGCGTTCGTGGCGGCCCGCGTGGAGGGACTTTGCTACCAGCCCATCCCCGGCAGCGACGCCGTCAACGCGCGCTGGACCCGCGTCGAGGACACCATCGCATTCGCCAAGCTCATGGGATACCAGAGGATCGGCATCGCCACCTGCATCGGGCTCCTCGACGAATCGGAGCGGCTGGTCGCCATCCTGAAGGCCCAGGGCTTCACCCCCTTAAGCGTCTGCTGCAAGGCGGGGAGCATCGACAAGAAGGAGTTGGGACTGGCGGAGAGCGACAAGGTGCGCCCGGGAACCTTCGAGCCGGCCTGCAACCCCATCGCCCAGGCGGAGATCTGCAACGATCTCGATACCGACATGAACATGATCGTCGGCCTGTGCGTCGGGCACGACATGCTCTTCAACAAGTACTCGAAGGCCCCGGTGACCACCCTGGTGGTGAAGGACCGCGTCACCGGCCACAACCCCGCCGCCGTCCTTTACGGCCAGAACTTCTACTACAAGCGGCTGCAAAAGGGGCCTATGGTCGTCGAATGACCCCACGCCTCCAGACTCATCGGCTGGGATCAGGTCACAGCTATGTCGAGGGTACCTTCCCACAGACCGTGGAGGTTGCACTGCTGTTTCGCCACCAGGGTCACCTTCCCGGTCGACGCGGCCTCTTTGGGGACCACAACGGTGAAGGCAACTTTCGGTACCAGGTACCCCCTCGGCTGCAGATCCACTCTTCCCGCGGGCTCATTGCCAAGGCTGAGCTCGATGAAGCCTATCCAGTGGGCCGGAATCATGCCGTGGAGCACTTCACCAACCGATACTTCCACGGTGAAAGGCGTGCCGGCCGTTACTGAGGTAGGAGCGGTGATGACAGGCGCATGGCTTTTCTCAAGCGGAGTCTTTTTCGTTGGGTCCTTTACCCTGTTGATTGTCTCGAAGAGCTTCATGTCCACCGGGGTGGGAAAATAACGCTCGGCCGCAGCAACCGTTCCAGCGAAGCCCGCGACAAAGGAGCCGGCAACTGTGGTCTTCAGAAAAGCCCGTCTGTTCATTGAAACCTCCTCATGGCATTGTCTCCAGTCTGTTAACGATTGTGCCCAATCAGAGTCTATTGGCTGGACGTGATAAGTCAATGCAGGGTTACTCAAATAGCAATAAAGGCGGGGGGGCATGTAGCGGCAAGGCGAGTTGAGAGAGAAAAAGATCATATCCTATCTGCGCCCAGTCCTGGTCCTATTAATAGAATATTGCGGATGTCCTCGCCTTTGCTTCAAAAAGGGCCTATGGTCATGGTGTAGCAGGGACGGGCCGCAGTACCCACCTGTTCTCTTCAGCAACAAACACCGGCACCTCCCTCCGTCCATAGGGGGGAGGCGCTATTGCGGTCGTGCCCACCGGGAGATCCCAGCCGCCGGTCATGGCGTCGTCCGCAAAATCCTCACCCAGGTAAAGGCCGTCTTCGGTATTGAAAAGATAGACTTTCATGTTGTCCTCCCCCCCTCTTGCGTTTCCCTGATTTCACCATAGCGCTTTGCCGATAAAGGCAGGATCAAAATGGAGCCCGAAGAGGTCACGAAGTCGTCAAGACGGGCAACCTGCCGTCTTGATACTTTCTTGATGGGGCGACGTGCATCTTGACACCCCCTTGATGCGGAAAGCGCTAGCATGGTCCCAGAGCCGGAGATGTGCCAAACGGCAAGGGAGGAAACACCATGGGACAGGAACAGCCAGCGGCAAGGCAAAACCTGGTCAGGCGACTGGCGACTGCGGTCTTCGGAGCGCCTAAATATCTGAAGGATCCCAGCCTCTTTCACAAGATGTCCCTCGTCCCGGTTCTGGCCTGGGTGGGACTCGGCGCGGACGGACTTTCCTCATCGTCCTACGGCCCCGAGGAGGCGTTCCGGGCCCTGGGCAGCCACACCTACCTGGCCATCACGCTCGGAGTATTCACGGCCCTCACCGTATTCACCATCTCCTACGCCTACTCCCGCATCATCGAGCACTTCCCGCACGGCGGCGGCGGTTACATCGTGGCGACGCACATGCTGGGGGAAAGAGCGGGGGTGGTCTCGGGGAGCGCGCTCCTGGTCGACTACGTGTTGACCATCACCGTCTCCATCGCCTCCTGCGTCGACGCCCTGTTCAGTTACATCCCCAAAGCGTGGCACGGCTACAAGGTTGAGGTGGCCTGCGTCCTCGCCGTGGTGCTGATCGTCCTGAACATCAGGGGGGTGAAGGAATCAATCGCCGTCATGGCCCCTATCTTCATGGTCTTTGTCGCGACGCACGTGCTCCTTCTGCTGGACGGCATCTTCACCCACACCGACCGCTTCGCCCCGCTTGCCGTGGGCTTCCACTCGGGACTCTCGCACGACCTCTCCACCATAGGCGTCTTCGGTATCATGATGCTCTTTCTGCGCGCCTATTCCCTCGGGGGCGGTACCTATACCGGCATCGAGGCGGTCTCCAACGGACTGCAGATCATGCGCGAGCCGCGGGTGCAGACCGGGAAGAGAACCATGATGTACATGGCGAGCTCGCTGGCGTTCACCGCCGGCCTGCTCTTTCTCTGCTACACGTTGATCGGGGTCAGGCCGGTGGAGGGAAAAACGCTGAATTCGGTGCTGGCCGACGCACTCTTCGCTGATTGGCCGCTGGGCGGGGTACTTGCCTTCGTCACCATCTTCTCGGAAGGTGCCCTGCTCCTGGTCGCAGCCCAGGCCGGGTTCGTGGACGGACCGCGGGTCATGTCCAACATGGCGGTCGACTCCTGGCTGCCGCACCGTTTCGCCGCGCTTTCGGTCCGCCTCACCATGCGCAACGGCATCGTCCTCATGGGGCTGGCCTCCATCGCGCTCCTGGTCTACACCGGCGGCAGCGTCTCGGCGCTCGTGGTCATGTACTCCATCAACGTCTTCCTGACCTTCTCCTTGTCGCAGCTGGGCATGTCGCGGTTCTACATCCAGCGCCGCCGCGAGGACGCGCAGTGGGTGCGCCACCTTTCGGTGCACCTGGTCGGCCTGGTCCTCTGCGCCACCATCCTGGCGGTCACCACGGTGGAGAAATTCGCCGAAGGGGGGTGGCTCACGCTGCTCATCACCTCGGTCGTGATCGGCATCTGCTATCTGATCCGCGGCCACTACCAGTCGGTACGCAAGGGGATGGAACAACTGGACGAGGCGCTGCTCGACTTTCCAACCACGGGCCCGGTCAACGAAGCGGCACCTTCGCGCAACGATCCCACCGCGATACAGCTCGTGTCAGCGTATTCGGGCTTCGGGGTGCACACGCTGCTGTCCATCCTCACCACCTTTCCCAAGACCTACAAGAACGTCATCTTCGTCTCGGTTGCCGTAATCGACTCGGGTTCCTTCAAGGGGGCGGAGGAGCTGGAGGCGCTGGAGAGGTCGGTGCAGGAGGGGCTGTTGAAGTACGTGACGCTGGCGCGCAGGCTCGGCTTTGCCGCCGACTACCGGCTCGCGGTGGCGACCGACGTGGTGGAGAGTGTAGTGGGCATATGCAGGGAGCTTGGCGAGGAATATCCCCGCTCCACCGTGTTCACCGGGCAGCTGACCTTCCGGCTGGAAAAGTTCTACCACCGGATGCTGCATAACGAGACCGCTTTCGCCATCCAGCGCCGCCTGCAGTGGGACGGACTCACCACGGTGATCCTGCCGATACGGGTCAGTATCTGAAGGGCGGCATGGTAACGGTTTCCAGAAAAGGCGTCAAAGTCGCTTGTGTGGACGGGTAGTTCTGCTAGATTCGAAATATGAGCAAAAGCCGGGGAGCATCCACATTAGAGAGAGCCGTGCTGCGCCGCAGGCCCCACGCCGCCTGGTACGGCGGAGCGGTCGGCTATGCAGCCTCGGCGGCACTGGTTGCGTTGGCGACACTTTTATGCGACCAGGCCCGACCGTATCTCTCGCCGGTCAACATGGTGATGGGGTACCTGCTGGTCGTGGTGCTCGCGGCGCTCTTTCTCGGGCGACGGCCGGCGCTGCTGAGCGCCTTGCTCGGCGTGCTCGCCTTCGACTTCTTTTTCGTGCCGCCCCGCCTCTCCTTCCGGATCGCGGACAAGGAATACCTGGTCACTTTCCTCGCCCTGTTCTCGGTGGGGCTCGTGATCAGTTCACTGGTGGCGAAGGCGCGGGAAAGCCTCGAGGCGCTCAGGGTGCGTGAACGGCAGACCGCGAGCCTGTATCGGCTGAGCCGCGATCTCGCCGCCGCGACGGACACGGCTTCCCTGGCAGCTGCGGCGGTCGCCAATCTCGAGGACTCGCTGGGGGGGCAGGTGGCACTGCTCCTGGGGCCGGAGGGGGCGTTGGCGCGGGCTGCGGCGAGCCAGGACTTCTCCATTGCCCCGGAGGCGTTGCAGGTGGCCGAGTGGTGCCTGCGCTCACGGCGCCTGGCCGGGGCCGGGACCGATTCCTACGGCAGTGAGCGGCTGACCTACGTGCCGCTCAAGGCGCTGGCGGAGACGCACGGGGTGCTGGTCCTGCGGCTGGAAGAGGAGGATATGCGGCTGGACATGGAACTGCAGCGGCTGCTGAGCGCCTACGCAACCCAGATTGCCATGGCCCTGGAGCGGTTGCGCCTTTTGCGGCAGGCGCAGGAGACGCGCCTTCTCAAGGAACGGGAGAACCTGGAGCGGGCCCTGCTCAACTCTATTTCCCACGACCTGCGCACGCCGCTCACCGCCATAACCGGCGCCCTGAGCGCGGTGCTGGAAGAGGGGGACAAGCTCAACAGCGGCTCGCGCGACGAGCTGCTGCAGACCGCACGCGAGGAGGCGGCGCGCCTGAACCGCTTCGTCGGCAACCTGCTGGACATGACCCGCCTCGAGGCCGGCGTGCTGCAACTGAAGAAGGAACCGTGCGACGTGCAGGACCTGATCGGGACGGCGCTGGCCACGGTGGAGCCGCGCCTGGCGGGGATCGCGGTGTCGGTGCGGCTGGCTCCAGGACTCCCCCTGGTCTCCCTGGACTTCGTGCTGATGCTCCAGGTCCTGGTGAACCTGCTGGACAACGCCCTGAAACACGCCGCAGCCGGCGGGGAGTTGGAGATCGCGGCCAGCGTGGCGGGCGAACGGCTGGTGCTGGGCGTGTCGGACCGGGGAGCGGGAGTTCCCGAGGCGGACCTGCCCCGCATCTTCGAGAAGTTCTACCGGACTCCGGTCCCCGAGGTGGTCGGGGGGACGGGACTGGGGCTTTCCATCTGCCGCGGTATCGTCGAGGCGCACGGCGGCGCGATCCGGGCGGAGAACCGGGAGGGGAAAGGACTGAGAATCGTGGTTGAGGTGCCGCTTGGTGCCGCGGCAGGAAGGAGAGCCGATGAAGGGTGAGGAAGCAAAGAGCAACCTGCCGCGGGTGCTGGTGATCGACGACGAGGTGGCCATCCAGCGCTTTCTGAAGACGGCGCTCGATACCGGCGACTATTCCGTCCATCTCGCGGACAGCGCCCACGCAGGGCTTGCCGCCGCGGTGGCGGTGCGCCCCGACGTCATCCTCCTGGACCTGGGGCTCCCCGACCTGGACGGTATCGAGGTGATCCGGCGCGTACGCGAGTGGTCCCAGCTCCCCATCATCGTCATTTCGGTGCGCGAGCGCGAGGACGAGAAGGTGCAGGCGCTCGACGCCGGTGCCGACGACTACCTCACCAAGCCCTTCGGCATCGGCGAACTGCTGGCCCGGATCAAGGTGGCGCTGCGTCGCTCGCTACAGCAGGCGCCGGAGCCGGTTTTCCAGGTGGGCGAACTCCGGGTCGACCTGCCCCACCGCAGGGTGACCGTGCGCGGGGAAGAGGTGCAGCTGACCCCGACGGAGTACGAACTGCTGCGGATGCTGGTGACCCATGCCGGCAAGGTGCTGACCCATAGCCAGATCCTCAGGCAGATCT
Organism: Geomonas anaerohicana; assembly: GCF_016458305.1. Classification (GTDB taxonomy): domain Bacteria; phylum Desulfobacterota; class Desulfuromonadia; order Geobacterales; family Geobacteraceae; genus Geomonas; species Geomonas anaerohicana. The sequence continues at coordinate 121,387 of NZ_JAEMHL010000001.1, forward strand.
GGGGCGTCGCCTACCTCGAGCAGCCTCACGTCCTGCGGGTCAACATCAGTAACCTCAGGCGCAAGATCGAGTCCGACGCCTCGCGTCCCCGATACATTCTCACCGAGGCGGGGGTCGGTTACCGGCTCAAGTCGGAGTAGCGTCTCCTTCATTGGTTGTGCCGCCCGGCCATCTTCATTATTTTTGACAGCGCCGCGGCGGATGCAAGGAACGTCATGACGGTTTTTTGACTTCCATCGAACAACGCCTGTCTGGGGCACCTTGGTGTCCCGCCCTGGCAACTCCCACTAAATTTTTTTTGCTGCCTTTGTCCCCGCACGATTTGTCCCGCCCACGGTAAATAACCATTTGAAATGATAACAGTTGTCTTCGCGCTGGCCGCGTCCTTGTCGCAGCCGGATGCACGCGGGGAAACGGTGCGCCCGGGCCTCCGGCGCAAAAACGGCACACATGGTGAAAACAGGGTCTCCCTATCGGCCGCAGTACAAAAAACCGGCAAGAAAGCCGGAATCAAAAACCAGAAGGGGGAAACACCATGTCAACCAGCGATATCTCTTTAACAGCAGGAATGAGAACCAACCTCCTCAACCTCCAGTCGACCAGCAAGCTCCTGAACAGAACGCAGGAGAGGTTGTCCTCGGGTAAGCAGGTGAACAGTGCACTTGATAACCCGACCAACTATTTTGCCGCACAAAATGCGAACCAGCGCGCCAGCGACCTTTCCGACCGCAAGGACGGCATGTCGGAGGCGGTGCAGACTGTCGGCGCCACCAACGCGGGCATCACGGCCATCACCGGCCTGATCAACGCAGCTAAAGGTATTGCCCAGTCCGCACTGTCCACCAGCGACACCGGTACCAGGTCCAAACTGGCAACGCAGTACGACACTATCCGGAGCCAGATCGACAACATCTCGTCCGACTCCGGGTATCGCGGTCTCAACCTGTTGAGCTCGACCAACACTCTGACGGTGAACTTCAACGAGGACGCGAGCTCCAGCCTCGACGTCGTCGGCTTCCTGGCCAACGCCAGTGGCCTGAGCCTCACCGGTGCCAGCAGCGCTTGGGCTACCAACTCGGATATCACCACCGACACGGCCAAGATGGACACCGCGATCTCCACGTTGAGGAGCAACACCCAAACCCTGGCGGCAAACCTGAACATCATCACCACCCGCCAGACCTTTACCGACAACATGATCAGCACGCTGCAAACCGGCGCCGACAACCTGACTCTGGCCGATATGAACCAGGAAGGCGCCAACATGCTGATGCTGCAGACTCGCCAGAGCTTGGGTACCACCTCGCTCTCCATGTCTTCGCAGGCAGCGCAGTCCGTACTTAAACTCTTCTAAACCTCAACCCGGCCCGGGGGGGATCTCCTCTCCGGGCCGACCCTTATCCCTCCCCCGCAGTGGTGAACGACTGACCCACCGGCGCCCCTGAATCCGTCCCTTCGACAAAAAATTGACCACGACCTTCCCCGGCGTGCCCTGCACAAACGGCGGCCCCGGCCATATTCCTTGCCGTCATCCGATAATTCTCTTTCAACTGCAGCGGTAGATTTCTTCCTTGCGGTGAGTGGCTCCCTTGGGAGTCAGGACGCTGGAGAAGAGGATGAACTCTTCAACGCTGAAGGGGGGAAAGCTGAGGGTGCGGTGGGTCGCCTCGAATCGCGCCACTTCGGCGGAGGCGTTTTCCTTGATGCGGGCCAGGGTGATGTGCGGAGAGAAGCCGCGTTGCTCGGGGGGGATGCCGGCCCCGGTCACGGCGCTTTCTACCTGCAGTTGCAGGGCAAGTAGCGGCCGGGACTCCTCCATTCCGACCCAGAGCACCCTGGGGTGGCCGTGCGGCGGGAAGTGCCCCACCCCGCGCAGGGTGAGCGGAAAGGGGGTGAAGCTGACGGCGGCGAGGTTCTTCTTCAGTGCCGCGCCGGCCTGGGGCAGGACGTCCCCTAGAAAGCGCAGGGTCAGGTGGATCTGGTCGGGGGGCACCCAGCGCAGGCCGGGCATTGAGGCGTTAAACGATGACAGAGCAGCCTTGATGTCCTCAGGTAAGTCGACGGCTATGAACAGTCTGGCCATGGTTTTGCTCCTGTCAGTGGCTGCGCGGATAATGTCGGCGCTCGAAAAAAAGAGTTGACTAAGGCAAATTTGAATGTTAGACAGTATAGCTTTGGTGATCTGAAAGTAAAGGCGCATCCATGCTCGACGCTAGATACTTACGCGAAAACCTGGAGACTGTAGAAGCCCGGTTGAAGACCAGGGGCGAGGGAGTCAATATCGCCCGCTTCAAGGAGCTTGACGGTAGCCGCCGGGAACTGCTTCAGCAGAGCGAGACGCTGAAAGCGTTACGCAACAAGGTCACCGAAGAGATCGCCCGCCTGAAGGACAAGAGCCAGGCGGACGACAAGAAGGCGCAGATGCGCGAGGTCTCCCAGCAGATCAAGGGGATCGACGAGCAGCTGAAGAGCGTGGAAGAGGAGCTGCAGGCCTTCCTCCTCACCGTTCCCAACATCCCCAACGAGACCACCCCGGTAGGCAAGTCCGAAGCGGACAACGTCGTGGTGCGCCTGGAAGGGGAGATTCAGAACTACTCTTTCGAGCCGAAACCGCACTGGGAGATCGGCGAGAACCTGGGCATTCTCGACTTCGAGCGGGGCGCCAAGCTCACCGGAGCACGCTTTACACTGTACAAGGGGCTCGGCGCACGGCTGGAGAGGGCGCTGATCAACTTCATGCTCGACCTCCATACCGGCGAGCATAAATATATTGAAATGCTGCCGCCCTTTATGGTAAACAGGGACAGCATGACCGGCACGGGCCAACTGCCCAAGTTTGAGGAAGATCTCTTCCACCTGGAAGGGGTCGATTTTTTTCTCATCCCCACGGCTGAGGTTCCGGTCACCAACATACATCGCGGCGAGATCCTCAAGGGATCGGACCTGCCGATTTCGTACTGTGCCTACACCCCCTGCTTCCGCAAGGAGGCCGGTTCATACGGCAAGGACACGCGCGGCCTGATCAGGCAGCATCAGTTCAACAAGGTCGAGCTGGTCAAGTTCACCACCCCCGAGCAATCCTACCAGGAGTTGCAGAAGCTACTCGGCAATGCCGAGGAGGTGCTGCGCAGGCTGCAGATACCTTACCGGGTCGTCGAGCTTTGCACCGGTGACATAGGTTTTTCGGCCGCCAAGACCTTCGACATCGAGGTATGGTTGCCGGGTCAGAACTGCTACCGGGAGATTTCCTCCTGCAGCTGTTTTGAAGATTTTCAGGCGCGTCGGGCCGGAATCCGTTTCCGCCCGGACGAGAAGGCAAAGCCGGAATTTGTCCACACGCTGAACGGCTCGGGCCTCGCAGTCGGAAGAACCGTGGTTGCGGTGCTGGAGAACTACCAGCAGGCGGACGGTTCGGTGCTGATCCCCGAGGTGCTCAGGCCCTACATGGGCGGAGCGGAGCGCATCAGCTAGGCTTTGGAGGAATGGCCGAGTGGTTGAAGGCGGCGGTCTTGAAAACCGTTGAACGAAAGTTCCGTGGGTTCGAATCCTACTTCCTCCGCCATTGATTTAGCGCAGCACACATAGCAGTAGAGGTTGAAACGGAGAGCTGGCCGAGTAGGTCGAAGGCGCACGCCTGCTAAGCGTGTATACTGGGAAACCGGTATCGAGGGTTCGAATCCCTCGCTCTCCGCCACTTTTTTTGCAGTACGCAGTGCGGTTCTTGCAGCGCCGGAGGTTCTGTTGAAGCGGTTGATGAAACTGACGGTTTTGTCTCTCATCGCTCTCGGGTTCGCAGCAGGTTGCAACGAGAAGGAAAAAACGGAGCAGGCGGCGGTTGCACCTAAGGTGACCGAGGCTCCCTCCACGGTAGTAGTACCGGAGCAGGTGAAGGGCAAGTGGAAGGCGGTGCAGATCGAGGTCGCCGACAAGAACGCCCACCTGAAGAAGGTGTACACCCTGGACATAGGTTCCGATTTCAAGCTTCCTGGATCGGACCTGACGCTCAAGGTGGAAACGTTTTTACCGCATTTCGTGATGGAAGGGACCACCCTTACTTCCCAGTCCAATGATTTGGTGAATCCCGCGGCACAACTGGTGATCCGGGAGCAGGGGAAGGAGATTTACAAGGGGTGGTTGTTTTCGCTCTACCCGACCACACATGCGTTTCAGCATCCGCAGTACGGTTTCACACTGGTCGATTACAAGGCCAGTTGATATAGCATGCGCTCGTAGCTCAGCTGGATAGAGCAACGGACTACGAATCCGTAGGTCGGGAGTTCGAATCTCTCCGAGCGCGCCATAAAAAGTAGCACCGCAGTTTGCGCCCGTAGCTCAGCTGGATAGAGCACAAGACTACGAATCTTGGGGCCAGGAGTTCGAATCTCTTCGGGCGCGCCATATTGAAAAACAAAACAGCCTCTCCAGATTCACTGGAGGGGCTGTTTTGTTTCGTGTGGTCTCTGAGCCTGAGGTCGGTGATGATATGGCATGAAACAGTTTGAAAGGCGACTACTTCCTTTCCCCCTTCCGCTCCCAGCCCAAAGATGGGGGTCTGCTTCTCTCCACAGCTTCTTTTCTCGTTCCTGCCATTGGTACGAAACGATCGTACCCCGCCTCTCTCCTCTTTGTCGCGAGTCTCCCCTTGGGGATTGTGTCATCGGCGTCTAGAAGCCAATTGTGGGGCTTTGACTGCCGTTCGCGAGCGGAAAACGCGAGACGTTTCGGCGTCTTCATCGGATCTGCGGAGGAAGTCGCACACATGGGCTTGAGGACAGGGTTCTCAGCGCTTCGCCCTCTTCTGTAAGTGTGTGGTGATTATTTGGTCTATCCCGGATTGGATGCTGGGATCGTTAAGAAGGCTGCCAGGGCAACCTGACATCGTTTACGACAGCGATGCTTAATTCCCATGGGTGCTCTTGTCCCGCTGCCGGCGGCGGTAGCTGATTCCGAGTTTGTCCAGGCGCCAGCGCAGGGTGTTCGGATTCATTCCGAGCAGTTCGGCGGCGCCGCCGGAACCGTGGATCTTCCCGTTGCTGAGCTTCATGGCTTCGATGATATGTGCGGACATCGCCTGGTCCAGTGTGGAAGGGGGGGGAGGCGAGGCGTCGCCGACGGCAACCATTTTTGTCTCTCTTGTTCGATTGGGGCCTATTAGGTCAAACGCCAGCGGGCCTCCCCGATGCCGGATCAGCTCGCGCTCGACCAGGTTTTCCAACTCACGGACGTTGCCGGGCCAATCGTATTCCATGAGCCGCAGCAGCGCCCCGGGCGCCACCGAGGGGGGGATGGACATGCCGAACTCCCTGCTTTTCACCGCCAGGAAATAGCGGACCAATGCGGGAATATCCTCTTTGCGCTGCCGCACCGGCGGCACGATGATCGGGAAGCCGCTCAGCCGGTACCACAGGTCCTCGCGGAAGGCGCCTTCCGTTATCATGCTCTGCAGGTTGCGGTGCGTGGCCGCGATCACCCTGATGTTGACGGGGATGGCCCTCTTGCCTCCCACCCTCTCCACCTCGTGGTTTTGCAGCACCCGCAACAGCCGCACTTGGGCCGACAGTGGCAGCTCGCCGATCTCATCCAGGAAAATAGTCCCCCCGTCGGCGCGCTCGAATCTTCCCCTGCTCTCGGCAAGGGCTCCGGTGAACGCTCCTCGCTCGTGGCCGAACAGCTCGCTGTCGATGAGGCTGTCGGGAAGCGCGCCGCAATTGACTTTTATGAGGGGCCCTTGCTTGCGCGGCGACGAGAAGTGGATGGCATTGGCTATCAATTCCTTGCCGGTCCCCGTTTCGCCGAGCAGCAGCACCGTGTTATTGAGCGGCGCCACCTGGCGCACCATCTCCATCACGTTGCGCAGCCCGGTGTTCGCTCCGATGACGTCTTCCGCAGCGCCGCCGTACAGCTCACGGTTCAGGAAGCGCTTGTCGTCGAGCAGCACCGCCTGGTAGCGCAGCACTTCCTCGTGGGCGAGGGCGTTGGCCAGCGCTATTGCGAACGGCTTGGCGATCCCACCAATCAGCTCGACCTGCTCCGCCGTGTATTTCCCTTCCCCCCCCGCGCGCAGTACCAACCCGCCCAGGAGTTCCCCCTTGATCCTCAAGGGGACCATGAGGTCGGTAATACCTTTGTAGTAATTCATCATTGGCGCTAAGGCCCGGAAGATCTCGTCATGTTCGGGATCCACGATAAAAGGTGCGGAGAAATTGCGAGCAGCGACCTTTTCCAGCAGCCCTTCCGGAAGCGGCAGGATCTCTTCCGGCACGGTGACATGACAACTGTTCTCGAAGGCGTTGGCTATGCGCCTTACCGCTCCCAGCCGTTCGTCGAGGATGAAGAGGGTGAGCAGATCCACCGGGACCTGGTGTCTCAGGTAGTCGAATGCGCTGCTCATAGACTCATTGATATCGAGGCTGCTGCAGATTCTTAGCGTTATCTCTTTGATGAACTCGTCGCTGCTGCTCATTGTTGTCTTTCCCTTCCTCGCCTCTTCACCGCATCCCGTCGCTTGCATGGATCTCGAACTACCAAATGCTGTAATCCTGCCTTTTTTCACAACATACCGCAATAGTTTTTGCGGCATCTTGTGAACACGACTTGTGCGCCATGTCCTAACATGTCGAAATCATTTGATAACTGTGGCTGGCATGGTCGTCGCTATGAGAATGACAAGAAATCCAACGGAAAGGGTTACTCATGGCCACCATTCTCTATGTCACCGCGAACGTAAAAGCCGAGGCCGCATCGCGCAGTCTTCTGCTCGGCGCCGAGTTCCTGGAGGAGTACCTGCGCCTGAACCCGCGGGACGAACTCCAGGTGCTCGATGTGTACCGAGACAGCATCCAGCGCGTCGACCAGGACGTCCTCAGCGCCTGGGCGCGCGTCGAGCGGGGTGAGGACCACGCGCTGCTCTCGGACGAAGAGCGGCACAAGATCAACCGCATCTGGCGCATCGCAGACCAGTTTCTCAGGTGCGACAAGTATGTCTTCGTCACCCACAGCCTGAACCTGTGGCTGCCGGCTGAGTTCAAGATGTACGTCGATGCCACCTGCGTTCTCGACCGTACTTATCGGCTGACACCTAACGGCAGCGAAGGGATGCTGCGCGGCCTCCCGAGGAAGTCCCTGCACTTGCACGCCGCTGCGGCATACAGCTTGGCCGGGGAGCGTGACCAGAGCGTGACCTATCTCCGCTCGGTGCTCAACGTGCTCGGTGTGGCATCTCAGGAGACGGTTCTGCTCAAGGGTGATGACCCGGAATCGGGTTCCTGGGAGGAATACGAATCCGTCCGCACCACATTGCTGGGACTGGCGCGCACCTTTTAACCTTCAACGATGAAGAAAATAACAAGGAAAAGGAGCATCACAATGAAATTTAGATTCGAGACTGCAGTGACGGCCGTTTGCCTGTCGGCAGTGGGAATTTCGCTGGCGGCATGCAGTGGCGAGCAACACAACAAGGAAACCAAAGGGGATGCCGTGCCGGTGGTGGTGGGGCGGGTCAAGAAGGTCCAGGAGCGAGAGACCATCTCGGTGAGCGGGACGGTCGCAACCCCCAATGCACCGGCGACGCTTTCCTTCCTGGTATCCGGGAAGGTGGTCTTCGTAGGACCGCGCGAGGGTGAGTTCGTGAAGAAGGGGCAGGTCCTGGCCAGGATCGATCCCACCGATTTCAACCTTTCCGTCAAAGGCGCCGCCGCCCAGCTGGCCAGCACCGAGGCCGCACTGGAAAAGGCGATGAACTCGGCGCGGCCGGAGCATCTGGAGCAGGCGCGCATCGGGTATGAGCGGGCCGAGGACGAGTACCGGCGCATGAAGATGCTCTACGACTCCAAGAGCCTGGCGCCCAACGACTTCCAGAAGTACAAAGCGGCCTACGAGCACGCCAGACAGGAGTACGACCAGGCCAAGGCCGGCGGCCAGAAGGAGGACAAGGCCCTGGCGAGGGCAGGGTACAACCAGGCGGCGGCCCACCTCGACGTCGCCAAAAAGGCGCTTGGAGATGCGACGCTGTACGCGCCCATGGACGGGTACATCGCCAAACGTGCCGTGGAGCCGGGCGACACCGCTGCGGCCGGGCGTCTCGTCTTCGAGATGGTCCGCATGGACCCGGTCGAGGTGAGCGTGGGCGTACCGGAGACCGACGTGCACCTGGTCAGCATCGGCCAGAAGGCCGACATCGCCGTACCGGCCCTCCCCGGGAAGTCCTTTCAGGGGACAGTGCGCGTCATCAACGTTTCCGCTGACTCGAATACCCGCACCTACATGACCAGGATCAGCGTCCCCAACCCGGAGCATGCCCTCAGGGTGGGGATGGTGTCGGAGGCGACCATCCGTGGCAACCGCACCGTGTCCATGGTGACGCTCCCCGGCGACGCGGTGGTGCGCGACCCGCAGGGGGCGACACAGGTATACGTCTACTACCCCGACCAGAAGCGCGTCTACACCAAACGTGTGGAAATCGGCGCAGCGGTCAACAAGGACATCGAGATCAAGAGCGGTCTTGACGACAACGAACTGATCGTCCTCGCCGGGCAGGCAAAGCTCAGAAACGGCGCGGTGGTGTCGGCAACGGAACAGACGGCTCGGAAATAGACCGGCAAACGAGAGGAATAGAGTATGACACCGATAAAGTTTTCCCTTCGCTATCCACCCGTCACCCTGATACTGACGGCGATGGTCGTGTTCATCGGCATCCACGCCTTTCTGAAAATGCAGCGGACCGAGGATCCTACCATCACCATAAGGACCGGGCTCGTGGCCGCCATGTATCCCGGCGCGACGTCCGAGCAGGTGGAAAAACAGGTAACCAAGACCCTTGAAAAACACATCTTCAAGTTCCCCGAAGTCCGCAAGGAGAAGACCTACTCCACGAGCCGGCCCGGCGTCGCCATCATCAACGTGGAGCTTGAGGACACCGTGAAGAACTCGGACCAGTTCTGGGCCAAGCTGCGCCACGAGATGAACCTGGTGCGCACGACCGAGCTCCCCGCCGGGGTGATGGGGCCGGTGGTCGATTCCGACTTCGGCGACACGGTGGCCATGCTGGTGGCGGTGCACGGCAAGAGGTACGGCTACCGCGAACTCAGGGACTACGCCGACAAGATCCACGACGAGATGCGCACGGTCCGGGAAGTGGGCAAGCTGGTGACCTACGGCAACCAGTCGGAAGAGATCCGGATCACCGGGAGCCTTGAGAGGATCGCACAGTACTTCACGGATACCCGCCAGATCGTGAACGCGCTCAGGGAGAGAAACGCCATCCAAAGCGCCGGGCATTTCGAGGCCGAGCGCTCGAAGGCGCCGTTGAGGACCACCGGCATCTTCAATACCGAGGACGAGATCCGCAACGTCCTGGTCGATGTCTCCAAGGACGGCCATCCCCTCTACATCAAGGATTTCGCCAAGGTGGAGCGGCGCTACCAGGACCCGACCTTCATGGTCCGCTACGACGGCGACCCCTGTCTGCTGCTGTCCGTGGAGATGCAGAAGGGCAAGAACATCGTGGAACTGGGGGAACAGCTGGATACGGTGTTCAAACGCCTCAAGGTGCTCCTCCCTCCCGACGTGAAGCTGGACCTGGTCGCCAACCAGCCGGAGGTGGTCAAGGAGCGGACCGAGTCGCTGAGCCACGAATTCCTGCTGGCGATCATCTCGGTGGTCCTGGTCACCATCGTGCTGCTCCCCTTGAGGGTCGCCGTGATCGCCGCTCTGGCCATACCGGTGACCCTGTGCGGCACGCTCGGTGTCATGAACGCCTTCGGCATCGCCCTGCACCAGGTTTCTATCGCCGGCCTCATCATGGTGCTCGGCATCGTGGTGGACGACGCCATCGTGATCGCGGACAACTACGTCGAGCTTTTGGACCACAAGGTGCCCAAGGCGGAGGCGGCCTGGCGCTGCGCCAGCGACGTGCTGGTGCCGGTACTCACCGCCACCATCACCATCATAGCCTCGTTCCTGCCGCTGCTGATCATCACCGGTTCGGTGGGCGAGTTCATCATGGCGCTCCCGCTCACCGTGGCCATAGCCCTCGCGGTCTCCTTCGTCGTGGCGGTCTTCCTGACCCCGCTTCTGTGCCGGTTCTTCATCCAGAAGGGGCTGCACGACCACGACGCCGCGCCGGAGCACGGCAAGCAGAAGAAGAGTCTGCTCGACCGGCTCCAGGACAACTACGGCGTGTGGATCGGCATATTCATCAAGCGCAAGTGGCTCGGCTTCACTCTCGGGGGATGCGCCTTCGTCTTCGGGGTGCTGCTGTTTGCCGCGGTGCCGCAGCAGTTCTTCCCTTCGGCGGAGCGCAACCAGTTCGGGATCGACGTCTGGATGCCGCAGGGTACCAGGATCGAGGCGACGGACGAGGTCCTTAGAAAGATCGAAAAGAGCCTGGGAGCCCACAAGGGCGTCACCCACTACGCCACCTTCGTCGGCCAAAGCGCCCCGAGGTTCTACTACAACGTAAACCCGCAGCAGCCCGACGCCGCTTACGGCCAGTTCATCGTCAACACCGCCTCCGTGAAGGACACCACGCGTCTTGTGAAGGAACTGCGTGCCGATTTGGCCAAGGTTGCTCCGGAGGCGATGGTCATCGTGAAAGAGTTGCAGCAGGGGGCCCAGATGGAGGCGCCTATCGAGGTGCGCATAGCCGGAGACGACATCTCCGAGCTGAAGCGGTTGGGGGAGAAGGTGCAAGGAATCCTGGAGAGCATTCCCGACACCGAGTACGTCTTCAGGGACTACCTCAACGACTCCTACATGGTGGACGTCAAGGTGAACGACGAACTGGCCAACCGTCTGGGGCTCACCGACGCATCGGTGTCCCAGACCCTCGCGGGCGCCTTCGACGGCTCCGCGGTCAGCACCTTCTGGGAAGGGGACCGGGCTATCGACATCAAGCTGAGGCTCGACGCCGCGTCGCGTTCATCCTTCGGCGACATCGAGAACACCTATCTCAATTCCGACCTTACCCGCGCCAGGGTGCCGCTGCGCGCCGTCGCCACGCTGGCGCCCGAATGGCAGACCAGCAGGATCGTGCGTAGAAACGGCGTGCACACCATGACCATCCGGGCCTTCCAGAAGCCGGGGGGCTATGCTTCCAAAATCCTGGAGCAGGCGATGCCGCGCATCAAGGCCTTGGAGCTCCCCACCGGGTACCGGATCTACTACGGCGGCGAAAAGGACAACCAGGAAGAGACCTTCCCGCAGATGGTGTCCGCTCTTGCCATCAGCCTGGTGGCCATCTTCCTGGTCCTCTTGGTGCAGTTCAGGACCATTTCCGACCCGCTGGTGGTGATGGCCTCGATCCCGCTGACCCTGTTCGGGGCGATTTTAGGGCTCGTGATCACCCACAACCCCTTCGGCTTCACCGCGTTCATGGGGCTCATCAGTCTGTGCGGCATCGTGGTCAGAAACGGGATCATCCTGGTCGACTACTGCAACGAACGGGTCGCCGAGGGGGAAAGCCTCGAGAATGCCGCGCGGGAGGCGGGTGCCAGGCGGCTGCGCCCCATCTTCCTCACCACGATGGCGGCGGCCGTGGGGGTTACCCCCATGATCCTGTCCCGGTCGAGCCTTTGGAGCCCGCTGGCGAGCGTCATCGCCTTCGGCCTCATCTTCTCCATGTTCTTCACGCTTCTGGTGGTACCGGTGATCTACGTGGCGGTGAAGACGCGGGCCGCCCGGCGCGCCTTAGGCAAACAGGCCGCCGTCGCAGCCGCGCTCGTTGGCATGGTGCTGCTCGCCGGGGGGAGGGAAGCAAGCGCCGAGCCGGTGCGGCAGTCCCTGACGCTGTCCCAGGCCGTCGAGCTCGCCCTGAAGCAGAACTCGGTGCTCAAGATCGGCCGGGACAAGGTCGCGGAAAGCGACCACAAGATCGCGTCGGTACGGTCCCTGTACTTCCCGCAGCTCACCAACAACACGAAGTACATGGCCGTGTCCGACAAGCAGCAGATCTCCATACCGGCGGGGAGTCTCGGCAGCGCGGGCGGCGATCAGTTCCCCAACAAGGAGGTGAAGCTAAGCCAGAGCAAGTCCACCATGCTGTACAGCGAGACCATGCTGGCGCAGCCGACCACGCAGCTCTTCAAGATCGGTGCGGCCAACGACATCGCCAAGGCGGAGCGCGGTATCGCCAAGGCGGAACTCTCCAGGTCCGAGAACGAAACGGTCCTTGCCGTGCACGAGCTGTACTACGCGCTGCTCGTGGCCGACAAGGAGCGCGCCGCCGCCCGCGCCTCGCTCGACGCGGCGCAGGAAAACCTGCGCGAGGCCGAGGACGGGGTGAAGGCGGGCAACGTGCTCGAGGTGGCCCTGACAGGGGCGAGGGCGGATCTGCTGCAGAACCGGCAGGCGCTCCTGATTGCCGAGAACCGCGCCGCCGACGTGACCTCGGAGTTGTGTGACCTCCTGGGGCTGCCGAGCGACACAGCGCTTGAGGCCACCGAGGCAGGGCTTCCCGAACTGGCCAAACCGGTGAAGGAACAGGCCTATGACGAGGCCCGCTCAGGCAACGGCGAACTGCTCGCCGCACGCGGCACCCTGGAAAAATCGCGCCACGCGGTACGCGCCGCCCGCTACGAATACATCCCCGACCTGACCATCTACGCCAAACACGGCTACCAGGACGGCGCGCCCTTCCTGGAAAAGAACATAGGGATCGTGGGCGCGGAGCTCACCTGGAACATCTTCGACTGGGGCAAACGCAAGGCGGACCTCGGGCAGCGTCTGGCCCAGCAGTCCCAGGCCGAGGAGAACCTGGCGCGGATCGACAAACGGATCGGCATCGAGATCGACAAGGCGCTGCGCAAGCTGGAGCGTGCGCAACAGATGGTGGAGGTCGCCCGTGAGGCACTTGCCCTGCGCCGGGAAAACGCGCGCCTGAGCGAGAACCGGTTGCAGGCCGGCACCGTGACCGCGGCAAGGCATGCCGAAGCCGTGGCTGCTCTGAAAAGGGCGGAGATGGACGAGTTGCAGGCTGCGCTGGCATACCGGCTGGCCCAGGCCGAGCTGGACCGGATCAGGGGCGTGCTCGCCACCAGCCGGTAGCAGCGGCGGATTGCCATCATGAAAATCATCGAGGAGAAACAGTACATGGACAATGCCAAGCGCTGCGCGCTCATCGAGGCCGCGATCCAGGTGGTGGCACACCACGGCTTTCACGGCGCTCCCATCGGGTTCATCGCCGGGGTTGCCAAGGTAGCGGTAGGGACGGTCTACCTGCACTTCGAGGACAAGGACCACCTCATGCTAGACGCCTACCGGGCACTGGAACAGCGCTGCCTGGCGGCGGTGATGCAGAACTATCCCCCCCGAGGCGACATCCGGCAGCGGTTTTCGTCCCTGGCGCTGGGGGTGATCCGCTACTTCAAGCTCTTTCCGGAGGAGTTTCTGTTCGCGGATCAGTTCCTGAGCTCGCCTTACCGCAAGGCGGTGTCGCCGAACTACCTGCCGGACGGCGAGGTCGAACGGATCCTGCAGTTCTTCAGCCAGGGGGTAGAAGAAGGGGTATTCAAGGCGATGCCGCCGACGATGCTGCTGGCGCTCGCCTGCGGCCCCCTGATCGAGGTGGTGCGCGCCCACGCAGTCGGTTTTTTGTACCTGGACGAGGAGCGCATCGCGCGCACGGTCGACTCATGCTGGGATGCCATCGCACAAGAGAAGGCGCCGGCGCGCGCAGGCGTCGCGACGGCGGAAGGGGATGCGGCTCAGCTGCCGGCGTTCGCGTGATGACAGTGACGGCTCAAAAGCGGTTGTGAAACAGGTGGACGAAATGGAAAGGATACGGAAGTACATCATGGTCGGGTTGCTCCTGTTGCTCCCGGCCGGCGCTCTGGCGCAAGAAGCGGGTTACGCCTATCCGCTTGAAGACTCGTACGCGGCGACCATCCTAGGAACCCCCAAGAGTCTAAAGGCCGAGTCCACGGGCAAGGTCCCCATCAAGACCCTGATCCTGGAGACCGACCGGGATAAGCCAGAGGCCTTCTTCTACGACCGGGGGCTGCGCTACACGGTAGTGTTCCAGGACCACAAGGCGCCCCTGGTCTTCCTCATCGCAGGGACCGGCGGGGGGAGCAAAACCGGCAAGATGCTCGCCCTGATCGGGAACCTGTACCGGGCCGGGTACCACGTAGTCGGGCTTCCCTCGCCGACCTTCCCGAACTTCATCATCGACGCCTCCACCACCCACGTCCCCGGGAACCTCCCCGACGATGCCGCCGACCTCTACCGCGTCATGGAGCGGATCTGGGCACGGACCAAGGGGGAGGTCGAGGTTTCCGGCTTCCTCCTGGCCGGCTACAGCCTGGGAGGGACCGAGGCCGCCTTCGTCATGAAACTGGACGAGGAGAAAAAGGTGTTCGGCTTCCGCAGGGCGATGCTGATCAACCCGGCGGTCAGCCTTTACGACTCGGTGGCCCGAATAGAGGGGCTCCTGGACCGGATACCGGGAGGCCCGAGGAGGATCGGGGCTTTCTACAACAGGGTCATGGAGAAGGTGACCGATTTCTACCGCAAGGGGGACTTTGTCGCCGTCGACGACGACTTCCTCTTCGCCGGTTACAACGCCCACCTCTTAAGCCCCGACGAAGGGGGAGGGATCATCGGCGTCTCGTTCCGCATCAGTTCCGCGGGGATGATCTTCACCTCCGACGTCATGACCCACGGCGGTTACATCGTCCCGAGGAACCGCGAACTCAAAAACGGCGATTCCCTGCAGGACTACTTCTGGACCTCGCTGCACATCTCTTTTCTGGATTACTTCGACGAGTACTTCTTCCCTTACTTCCGCAACAAGCGTCCCGGGCTGAACAAGGAGGCGCTCATCGAAGAACAGAGCCTCAGGAGCATCGAAAGCTACCTTGCCTCTACCGACAAGGTCGGGGTGATCACCAACGAGGACGACTTCATCCTCGCCCCGGGCGACCTCGACTACCTGCGTCGGATCTTCGGCCCCCGCCTCAAGGTTTACCCCCGCGGCGGGCACCTAGGCAATCTTGAATACCGCGACAACATGGCCTTTCTGATCGACAGGCTCGGCTCGTCGGCCTGGTAGGGAAGGGGGACGCCATGATCAGCAACGCCGCGAAATTAATTACCGCCACCGCTTTTCTTATCGCCCTATCCGGCTGCGCTGCGAGAAGCGCGAATCTTCCGGGAGAGGAACCGCCCATGCACACGGTAAGTGAGTTCCGCGACGACGAGAACGTCTCGCGGACCAGCGACCCCTGGGAAGGCCTAAACAAAGGGATCTACAAGTTCAACTACCAGGCCGACCGGTTCGTGCTGCTTCCGCTCGTTACCGGTTACGAAACCGTCGTCCCGGGGTTCGCCCGGACCGGCGTCAGCAACTTTTTCAGCAACCTGCGCGAGATCCGGACCTTCTACAACTGCGTCCTCCAGGCCAAGGGGAAGAAGTCCATGGTGACCCTGGGGCGCTTCCTGACCAACTCGACCATCGGGATCGGGGGGGTCTTCGACCCGGCCACCGCTTTGGGCATGAGGCGGGAGGTCGAGGACTTCGACCGCACCCTGGAGACCTGGGGGGTGGGCAACGGCCCGTACCTGGTGCTCCCCATCCTCGGTCCGAACACGGCACGCAGCGCGGGCGGCTTCGCCGTCGACGCCGGGGTGCGCTGGGCGACCATGAGTGTTGTGGACCCGTTCGGCGGGACCGGAGCCCGCACCGCGATAGAGGAGGGGGTAACGGGGCTGGAGACGGTGGACCTGCGCCACCGGGAGACGTTTCGCTATTACGACAGCGACTACCCGTTCGAATACTACATGGTGCGCTACCTGTTCAGCCAGGAGCGCGAGTTGAAGATCCTCAGGTGATGGCGAGTACCGGCATCCCCCGGATCGATAGTGAAATGAGAATTGCAGGGAGGACAAATGACTGTGAAAAACAGACCCGGCTCCCAATTCGCGGCCCACGGCTTCGAAAAGGGTGAGGACAGGCGGTGCGAGGCGGCAAAGCTGAACGCCGGCGCAGTGTTTCTCGCGCACCCTCCACGGCCGCTGCGTTGCCGCCGGCTTCCGAATGATCGCAGTACATGCCTCTAGAAAGGAACCGTATGAAGAACATCGTCCTCCCAGTCATTGCCACCGTCATCACCATGTCGGGGTGCGGATGCACGTCCCTTATGATGTGCAAGAAGGAATCGGGAGCGCAATCAGTCTCACTGACCGAGGCGGACTCCGGCAAAACCTTACGTATCGGCCAAGATGCGACACTTAGAGTCTGTCTCCCAGGGAACAGGTCCACCGGATTCGTTTGGGAAGTGGTGAATTCATCAATACTCAGCCAGCAGGGCGAACCCGATGCCGTTCCCAACAGTAGCGCCATTGGAGCCGGCGCGACGTACATCTACTCCTTTCGCGCAGTCAGGCCGGGTACCGCAACCCTGAAGATGGTGTATCGGCGCCCATGGGAAATCGGCGCGGCTCCGCTGAGATCATTCGAAATCGCCGTCATTGTGACGTCGTATACCGGTTAAGTTGCCGAGGGGAGAGGAACAGCCATGAAATTTACCAGGGATGTGGAGACGGAAGGGCCTCTCTTTGGCCGTAACACTCAAAATCTTGTGGCGCTGGTCAGAGCATCCCCACACGGGATTATCGCCCTGCGGGCGGTGCTACAGATGCTGGTACGCCCCTTTTGTCGCGAGGGCAACGGGGCTAGAAAGCTTGTAATAGCAAAAATATCGCAACTGCAGCGACCAGCGCCCCTGCCGCACGTCTCGTCCATAGGGAAAAAGCGACCATACCCTTTGCCTTTATGAAGGAGTCGACGAAGCCGGTGAAAGTCCCTGCCACCAGCATGAGGAGGCAGTGGCCAAAGGCATAGGTGAACAGGAGCGACACGCCGTAAAGGAGGCCTCCCTTGGCGGCCACCACCGTCAGGAGGATCACCAGGACGGGCGTCGCGCAGGGTGAGGAAACGACACCAAAGAAGAGACCCAGGAGGAACGCTCCGAGTATCCCTCCCCGCTTCGGCCGATAGTCGACAACGGAGAAGAAGTTCAGCTCGTAGAGCCCCAGGAGCTGCCCTCCCATGGCAAGCGCCACCGCTGCGGCGGCCACGTACCACCATCCCCCGAGCGTCCCGAACATGGTGCCGAAGACACCGGCGGCCGCACCGAAGGCGGTAAAGGTCAACGACAGCCCCAGCACGAAAGCAAGGGAATACCTGAAGGCGCGCCCCCGGTCACCGTCGGCGTATCCGCCGACAAAACCGACCACCAGAGGGATGGTCGCCAAGACGCACGGCGAGGCGGAGGACAACACCCCGGCCAGGAAGACCATCCCGAAGGCGATCAGCGGATAGGCGGCGATGATCTGCTCCGCGTTGTCGAGGAAACTCACTTCACCCCCAGCGCTTTCAACTCCCTGACGAGGTCCGCTTTTTCCATTGAGCCGACATGTCTTTTCACTTCGCGCCCCTTGGCGTCAAAGAACACCTGGGTCGGAATCATCTGGACCTTGAACCTTTCGGCAGCGGCATTGTCGGCATGCACGTCGATGAATAGCACCGATGCCCGCCCTCTGTATTCCGCCCCCAGGCTCTCCAGGATCGGCGCCATCTTCTTGCATGGGATGCACGTGCGTGCACCCAGGTCGATCACGGCAGGTTTGCCGGAGGCAAGTGCCTGGCGGATAGCTGCGCCGGAGGCGGAGGGAAGCTCGGCATGGGCGGGAATTGCGAACAGCAGTACGGTAGCTGCGAGCAGTCGCATCATGACAACAGCCCCATGATTTCCACTACCGACGCCACCTTGCCGGAGAACTTTACCTCACCGTCGATGACCAGCGCGGGAGTAGTCATCACCCCGTACTTCATGATGGATGGCACGTCTTCGACCTTCAGCACCTCCGCTGCGGCACCGCTCTCCTCGACGGCCTTCTTCGTGTTCTCGTACAGGGTCTTGCATTTGGCGCACCCGGTGCCCAGCACTTCGATTTTCATGCTCTTTCTCCTTACTATAAAGCTGGAGCTTTTCCCTGGAGGCTCTGCTCCTGTTTCTCGGCGGCACAGATCTTGATCTCCCAGAGTAGTCCTGGACGTGCCGCTCCATCCGTAACCTCTCTATTCCTGGATTGATTCCTGGCTTACCAGGGGGATCCAGCGCTTTACCGTGGCGCGTATCGCGTCGCGTATTTCCCCGATCCGCGCAAGCTTTTCCCCGGCCGTACCCTGCAAAACCGACGGATCGGGAAAGCCCCAGTGCAGCCGCTTCACAGCACCCGGGAAGGTCGGGCAGCGCTCGGCGCTCGTCTCGTCACAGACGGTGACCACGTAGTCGAAGCGAATCCCTCTCTCGATAAATCCGGCAACGTCCTTGGTCCGATTCCCCGAGATGTCGATGCCCACTTCCTGCATCGACTGCACCACCAGCGGGTTCAGGTTCCCCGGCTCGATGCCGGCGCTCTCAACTTTGAACGAATTACCACCAAGTTGTTTCAAAAACGCCTCGGCCATCTGGCTCCTGGCGCTATTGTGTATGCAGACGAACAGGACCCTTACTTTCTTTGCCATTTGCGTTCCTTCCTCCTAAATCGCACCGGTTCGGGCAAAGTACCTGCGCTGGAACCAGAACGCGACATTGACAAGGGCAATCATCACCGGTACCTCCACCAAGGGGCCTATGACGGCGGCGAACGCGGCGCCTGAATTTAGGCCGAAAACTGCCACGGCGACCGCTATCGCCAGTTCGAAGTTGTTGCTGGCCGCGGTGAACGCGAGGGTCGTGGTCTTGGAGTAGTCGGCTCCCAGCCTCTTACCCATCCAGAAGGACACCAGGAACATGAAGATGAAGTAAATGAGGAGCGGGACGGCAATGCGGACCACGTCCAGCGGGAGTTGGACAATGAGGCTCCCTTTCAGGCTGAACATGACGACGATGGTGAAAAGAAGGGCCACCAGGGTGACCGGCCCTATCTTCGGGACAAATTCACGGTGATAGCGCTCCTTGCCCATGACCTTCACGCCGATGAGTCTCGTGACCGCACCGGCGATACACGGAATGCCGAGGTAGATGAAGACGCTCTTGGCGATCTGCTCGATGCTGACATCGACCACGCTGCCGGAGAGACCGACGAGCGGGGGAAGAACCGTGATGAAGAACCAGGCATAGACGCTGTAGAAGAGGACCTGGAAGATACTGTTGAAGGCGACGAGACCGGCAGCGTATTCGGTGTTCCCTTTCGCCAGTTCGTTCCAGACGATGACCATGGCGATGCACCGGGCCAGGCCGATCATGATCAGGCCCACCATGTATTCCGGCTTGTCCGGCAGGAACACCACGGCCAGGACGAACATGAGGACTGGTCCTATCAGCCAGTTCTGCACCAGGGATAGCCCCAGCACGCGCTTGTTGTGGAACACCTCTGGCATCTCCTCGTACTTCACCTTGGCGAAAGGGGGATACATCATGAGAATGAGACCGGCGGCAATGGGCATGTTCGTCGTGCCTACCTGGAAGGAGTTGATGAATCCCTCCACTCCCGGGATGAGGTACCCTGCCGCCACACCGACGAGCATGGCAAGAAAGATCCAGAGGGTGAGGTAGCGGTCGAGGAATGACAGCTTCTTGGAAAGGCCGGCAGACATGAATAACTCCTAGAACGGTTCTTTTCATCCGAATGGACGGATATATTGGGATAAAAAAATCAGGCGCAGTGAGCACCTTCGGAAAAGGAAGCGAGCCGCTTGATGTCTTCCTCTATCACCGTGATCTCGGCCAGGCGCTCTTTGAGCACAGCGGCGAGCTGATGCTTCATGTCGTCGTCCGTGGCCACGGTATAAAAGATCCAGACCCCTTCCCTGCGGTCGTTGACCCATCCGGCGTTCTTGAGATAAGAAAGGTGCCTGGAGACCGTCGACTGCGGAAGCTGTAACGTTGCGGTGACGTCACAGACGCAGAGTTCCCCTGAGGTGAGGAGGAGTGCCAATATGCGGAGGCGGGTTTCATCGGCCAAAGCTCTGAAATATTGAACTGTCTTTTTCATGCCGGCAAATATATTCGGATAGGCGGATATGTCAACCTAAAAACTTGTCACCTAACCCTTTTGGTCGTTTTCCCCATTGAATAAGACCGAGGCTGTAAAGCCTCGGTCTTATTTATTTCACGTTACTGGAGTTCTTTCGCGACTGCAGCGTCATTGAGCAGCAGCTCGAGTTTCTTCTTGTACGCTGCCGGAACGGCTTCCTTGGCGTGGCCGGGCGGGTTCATGAAGCTGCCGCCGAGGTCGTCTTCACCTTTCAGCTGCTTCTCGGCAAGAACTGCACCCTCCCGGTCCATCTCGGTGAGCTGCACGTCGTAATTGAGGCCGGTGTTGGTGTAGGTGCTGGACATCCACTCCCGGATGACGAGCAGCATGAGCCGGTCGGCGCTGGCGCCTTTCAGTTTGTCCTTAACCTGCGCATCGGCCTCGTTGGTCGGGACGGTGACCGGCGTGCAGGAGAACCCTTTCTTCTTCAGGGAACCGCAGACCACCAGGGACATGTCGTCTGCTAACGGCTTGCCGCTTTCGGTGGTGACGTTGAAGGGGTTGCCGAATCCACCGCGCAGGGTGCCGACGTAGTTGGGCTCTTTCTCAGCAGAGACCACGTACGGGCGCCGATCGACAGCGGCAACGGCTACCGACTTGTTCCCGGAAGCTTCCACGTGGAGGTTCGTGTCGTGGTAACGGTAGCTCTGTCCGACCACGCAGCCACTCAGTGCGACTGACAGAGCAAGCAACGAAACTTTGCTCAGCACCTTCATCATGTCTCTCTCCTTATCCTAGCTCCTGGGGAAGTTGTCGGCGGGGGCGGAGCTTTGGCCCCAACCGGCCGGCGGGCATGCCCCGCGCTGAGAAACGGCTACTTCCTGTGCTTCAAAAGTGCGATGACCTTGTCGAATTGATACTCCTCGGCATAGTCCAGCGCTTTCTTCCCTCTTCGGTCCACCACCGACGGGTCGGCGTTCTTGGCGAGCAGTGCCTTTACCGCGTCATCGCGGCCGTAGGATGCTGCCAGGATCAGGGGCGTGGTGCCCGGCAGGTAGTTGCCGTAGGTTTCCTTGGTTTTGACATTGGGATCGGCGCCGTTGGCCAGCAGCCATTCGGTTACCGGGAAGTTGCCGTAGTAGACCGCCCACAAAAGGGGAGTCCAGCCCCACTTGTCGACGCCGTTGACGTCCTGCCCCTTGCTGGCGAACTCTTTCACTGCCTGCAGGTCGCCGTCCACTGCGGCACGAGACATGCCGCCCCCGGCGCAACCGGACTGGAACAGCGCCGCCATGACCAAAATCGCTAAAATCACAAACCGTTTCATACGCCCTCCTTGGCCTTAAAGGTTTCAAATCGAGGATATTAACATCTCGCTTCGTCAAATCAATGAAAATCTTAACTTATGGAGGGGATCTTCCCTGTGATCCCGGATTTGCCCCGGTGCAGCAAATGAACGGTTTCCCTGGCGGCGCCGGATGTGCTATAGAAAATCGCCCTCTTTGCTGCCGCGGCAGCATATCAGCCGCACCTGCGGCTTTACGGGACAATCTCCAGAAGAGTCGAACCAGATGAATCAAGACACCCTACAGAACGTGAAAAAGTGGAGCAGCAAGAGCATCGGCTCCGGCTTCCAGCACTGGATCTTCTACACCCTGATCCGGTTGGGCGGACGGGGTGCGGCGTACCTGCTCCTGCGCTGCGTGGTGTTCTACTACGTGCTCTTTTCCCCGGCGGTACGCCGACGCTGCTTCCCCTACCTCTCGCGTCGGTTCCCGCAGCGGCAAGGGGTGGGCCGCCTCATCGACTGTTACCGCCTGAGTCTCGGCATCGGCGAGGTCCTGGTGGACCGGGCTGCGCTGGGGATACTCGGCACCGGCGGGATCACCGTCGACCAGGTCGATCTGGCGCGCCTCGAGGAACTGGTCGGGCAGGGAAAGGGGCTGATCCTGGTCACCTCGCACGTCGGTGCCTGGCAGGGGGCGATGGCGGTGCTCAAGTTCCTGGCCACGCCGGTCAACCTCCTCATTCATCGCCAGGAGGGGGATCTGGACCGCCACTTCTTCGAGCACGGCGGCGACAGCCCCTTCCGCATCATCGATCCCGCCGGCTACCTCGGCGGGACGCTGGAGATGATGGGGGCCCTCAAGAAGGGAGAGATCGTCTGCATCATGGGGGACCGGGCCATGGGGAGCGAAAGCGGGACCATCAAAGGGCGCTTCCTCGGCGGTGAGGTCGCCTTTCCGTACAGCCCCTACAAGCTGGCCGCGGCGACCGGCGCACCCATTGCCTTCATCTTCCCCACCAAGACCGGCGCCGCGAGCTATGCCCTCAACCTTGCCAAGGTGCTGAGTGTGCCGCACCTCGGCGGGCGCTCGGGAGAGCCGTACCGCCCCTTCGTGAAGGAGTACGTTGCGGAGTTGGAGCGCTTCACCGCAGAGCACCCGTACCAGTTTTTCAACTTTTTCGACATGTGGGATGACGACGGCGAGACCACGGCAAAGCGGTAGCAGAACCGGGAGCGGGGCGTTGACATACCGGGGTGACGTGGAAAGCTAATAGCTGCCGCAAATTCCACTGCCCGGTCGCCCGAGGCAAAATTGATCTGCTTTGGCGGCCGGTGTCTCAAAGGGTCACGCGCATGCCGGCTGCCGCGACACCACGCCCCCCGACGCCTTGCCACCGTTTCCGGCCGCGCTCCCACCGCTTCCGTCCCCGGTACCTCCTCTTCGTCTGCGCTCTGCTCTCGCTCGTAGGCTGCGCCATCCTGAACCGTTACATCCTGGTCCCCAAACAGAACCTCACCGTGACCCCGGCGCAGTATCACATCCCGTACCAGGAGGTGTGGTTCAAGACCCGCGACGGCGTCGAGTTGAACGGGTGGTTCCTGCCGGGGAAGCCGGGGCGGCCGCTGGTGCTCCTCTTCCATGGCAACGCCGGCAACCTTTCCGACAACATGGGTTGCCTCAGGCTTTTGCACAGTAGCGGGCTGCCCCTGTTCATCTTCGACTACCGCGGCTTCGGCAGAAGCAACGGCGAGGCGTTCAAGGAAAACGACTTCTACCGGGACGCGCGCGGCGCACTCGCCTACTTGCAGAGCAAGGGATGGAGTAGGGATCGCATTATCTTCTTCGGGCAGTCGTTGGGCGCTGCGGTGGCGCTGCAGATGGCGCTGGAAGGAAAGCCGGCCGGGCTGGTCATGGAAGGTTCCTTCACCTCCATGGAAGACATGGTGAAGCACGTCTCGCGGCTGGCCTACTTCACCGTAGGCTGGTGGGGGATCAGGCTTTCCTTCGACAACTTCCACAAGATTCCCCGAGCCGGGGTGCCGCTGCTGCTGATTCACGGCGACCGCGATCCGGTGACCCCGGTGGAAATGTCGCGGCGCCTGTACCTGCGTGCCGGATTCCCCAAGATGCTGCACATCGTCGCCGGCGGTGGTCACTGCGACGCCTACGAAGTCGCCCCGGCCTCCTACCTCGCCGCCTGGCAGAGCTATCTCCTTGCCATACCAGCCGCCGGGACCGCAGCGAGGCCTCCCGACCGCTCCGGACTGCGTTTGACTTTGCTACGCTTTTCCGTCATCATGCCTTGCCGATTCGACCCCACCCAGGCCAAGGATCCGTTCCATGATATGCCCGCTGTCCCCGGCGCACCTGGTGGCGCTGACCGCTTTCCAGATCGCAACCCTGTTACTTTTCATCGACCCTATCTGGGCCGCGTTGCCGCTCGCCCTTTTCATCCTGCTGTGCCTGTTGACGCCGTTTTTCCCCCGTCTCAGCTTTTTTCTTCCCATCCTGAGCCGCGGTGCCAAAGGTGCCCGGGGCGTGGCCCTCACCTTTGACGACGGTCCCGATCCGCAGGTAACCCCCAAGGTGCTGGAACTTCTGGGCCGGCACGGCATCAACGCGACCTTCTTCGTCACCGGACGGCGTGCGGAGCGCTACCCCGAACTGATCGAGGCGATTCTGGCCGCGGGGCACGCGGTGGCGAACCACTCTTTGAACCACGACCCCTTCCTCATGCTGAAGACAACGGAGACCTTGCGCAGCGAGGTGGCGGGGGCACAGCAGGTGCTGCGGCGCTTCGGCATCCAGCCGCTCGCCTTCCGGCCGCCGGTGGGGATCACCAACTCTCGCCTGTGGCGGGTCCTGCTGGAAAACGGGATGTTCTGTGTCAATTTCAGCTGCCGCGCGGGGGACATGGGAAACCGCAGGATAGCCGGCCTGGCACGGAAGATCCTCGCCAAGGTGAAGCCAGGCGACATCGTCCTGCTGCACGACGTGGCGCCGCCCAAAGGGGAACCGGCGCAGCTGCTGGCCGAATTTTCCCGGCTGATCGAGGGGATCAAAGGGAAAGATCTGGAGATCGTGCCGCTGGCGCGCCTGATCGGCAGGGAGGTCATGCAGCGGGAAGGCGCCTCCCCCGATCCCGCGGAACTCTTCTACGACGGGCTGGCAGCCGGGTACGACGACGAGCAGTTTCACTCCAACGTTTCCATGTCACGCACCATGGAGCAGCAGCTCTTCGCAGCCCGCGTCCCGACACTCTTCAGCGGGCGCGGCCGGGTGCTGGAGATCGGCGCCGGAACCGGGATCTTCACCCTGGAAATCGCACGCAACTGCTCCGAGGTGGTGGCGGTCGACATCTCCGCCAAGATGCTGCAGCTCCTCGAGCACAAGGCCAAGGCGGAGGGGATCAACAACGTGAGCATCGTGAAGGGGAATGTCGAGGAACTGCCTCTGTCGGGGCCCTACTCGGTGGTCTGTGCGTTCTCCGCGCTGGAATACCTGAAGGACCTGCCGGGACTTCTCAAGCAGCTCTCCCCCGAGGTCGAGCCGGGGGGGACCATCTACTTCATCACCGCCCGCACCTCGTTGTTCAGGCTGTTCACCCAGATCGGCAATGCCATGCGCCAGGGGATGTGGCTGCAATCGCGCAGCCGCGGCCGGATGGAGCGGATGCTCCGGGAAGCGGGCTTTGAGCCGGTAAGCATCACTCCGCACCTTTTGAAGTGCGTCATCAACGGCGGCATGCTGCTGGAGGTGGTGGCGCGCAAGCCGGAGAGCACCGCGGCTCAGGTGACGGCAGCAGCGGGGGGCACGCCGTGAGCGAGGTGAATGAGGGCCGGGATAAATGGCCCAGGACCCTGGTATTGGTGCCGGTCTACAACCATGCCGCCACCCTGCGCGGCGTGGTGCAGAAGGCGCTCGACCAGGGGCTGGAAGTGCTGGTGGTCGACGACGGCAGTACCGACGGAAGCCTGGACCGGGTCGCGGATCTTCCCATCCTCCGGCACCGGCTCCCCTGCAACAAAGGGAAGGGAGGCGCCATCCTCGCTGGTGCGGAGCTGGCGCGCGCGGCCGGGTACGAGGCCCTGCTCACCATCGACGCCGACGGCCAGCACGATCCTGCCGATGCCCCCTGCATCCTGGACGTCGGGAGCAGCGCATGGCCCTGCATCGTGATGGGGGCGCGGGAGATGGAGACCGACAACGTGCCTCGTTCCAGCGTGTTCGGCCGCAGTTTCTCCAACTTCTGGGTGCGGATCGAATGCGGGCGGACCCTGCCCGATACACAGAGCGGTTATCGGCTCTACCCGGTGGCGTTCCTGGAGGGGGCCCGGTTCATCACCCGGCGCTACACCTTCGAGATCGAGGTGCTGGTGCGGGGCTGCTGGGCCGGACTGCCGCTTCTGTCCGCGCCGGTCTCCGTGTACTACCCGCCGGGGGACGAGCGGGTGTCGCACTTCCACAAGTTCAAGGACAACCTCCGGCTCACCTGCCTGCACACGTTCCTTGTGACCCGTTCGCTGATACCGTGGCCGCACCGCAGGCTGTTCAAGGGTGACAGCGACGCGCGGAATCTGCCCAGCATCTTAAGGCCGGCGGAGTTCTTCAAGGCGCTGTGCCGGGAGCACTGCAGCAACATGGAGCTTGCCGCCGCAGTTTGGCTCGGGATCTTCATCGGTTCCCTCCCCATCATCCCGTTCGGCATCGCCGCCACCGTGTACGCCGCGCATCGGCTGCACCTGAACAAGCTGGCCGCCGTCGGTGCGGGGAACCTGTGCATCGCCCCATTCGTTCCCTTGGCCTGCATTGAGGTCGGCCATTACCTGCGCTACGGCAGCTTCTGGTACGACTTCAATCGCCACACCTTACTGAATGAGGTACACCATCGGCTGTGGGAGTGGCTGCTCGGCTCGCTGCTGATCGGCCCGCTCTTGGGTGCGGTCGGTGCGGCGGCCACCTTCTTGCTGGTGCGGGCGCTGCGCGGGCGCAGGAACGCCGCCGCGCCAGCGCCGGAAGGTGAGTGAGTGCGAGCTACGCACAAATATGAACAATGAGGTGAATCTATGAAAAAAGTTGTGCAGATGATTGCTGCCACCGTGGTGCTTGCCACGCAAACTGCGCCCTCTTGGGCTGTCGAAGCCATCATCGTCGAGCGCGCCAAAGCACAGCGTCAATGCCCCCAGTGTGATTTCAGCGCCGGACGACTCTCCGGCATGGACTTAGGCGGCATCAATTTTGAGTTTTCGAAATTTCAGCAGGCAGATCTAAGCAACACGGTGCTGGAACAGGCCAACCTTGACGGGGGAGATTTCACCGAGACCAACTTGAGTGGGGCAAGGTGCACCGGTGCTTATATCCACCATTGCACTTTTGAAGCAGCCAATTTAACCGGCGCGGACATGCGCAGAACCAATGTGCAGAAGTGCAATTTTAAACGGGCCAACCTCACACGCGCCAACTTTACGGGTGCAATGGTCGGTGCAGCTGAGTTCGAGAATACAACAATGAAAGAAGCTGTTTTTGCCTTCGCTGACCTCTCGCGAATCGACTTTACCAGCCAGGATCTGACAGCAGCGAATTTTCACGGTGCGGTATTTCATAACGCGCGCCTGAAGGGGGCTAAGATGACAGGGGCGGATTTCACCGGTGCTGACCTGTCGCGTGCGAACTTCGGCGTCGTGACGGACTTTAACGGGAAGGACACGCCTGCTTTAGTGAAGTGTTCTGATCTTACTGGAGCCGGAGCTATAATCGATGCTACGACTAAATGTGCTAAATAGTACCTGCGTTTCCCTGTCCAGATAGGAAGGGCGACAAAAGGCCACACCTTCGGGGTGTGGCCTTTTGTCACATCAGTTTCGTCTACGATCCGACATTATGGCGCTTCTCTGACGGCTGTTCCCTTCACCGTGAAGCTGTAGCCATTCAATACGTAGGCCCAGAACCACCTTTCTTCGACCACGGGGTCGTTGAGGCAGGTAGCGCCGACCTTGCTGATGGCGTCGTTGTAGGCCGCGTTGAAGCGGTGGTTCTGGTTGATGGGGATGAACTGGAACAGCATGATGCCGGTGGAGCTTCCCTCCGTCGGACCGATGACCTTGGCATTGGTCATGTTACATTTTCTGAATGAAAGAGGATCACTCGTACATCCTGCCACCATCAGTGCGGACATAGCCGCCGCAACAAGTAACATTCTTTTCATAGAGGCCTCCTGTACTCTGGGTTAACTCCGGTCAGTAGACATGCTGGTCCTGCCTTTTCCCCCCTTTCAGAGAATACTTTCATTTCATTTGCAGTAGTACCACATGAGTAGGTCAAGTCAAACAGAGTGGGACCAGCAGGTACAGCTATAGCGGGGATTTGAGGAGAGGGGAATGGGATCAGAACATCCGGCCGACCTGGAGCACCACGGAATTGACGCCGCGGTTTTCGTGGTAGAGCTCGCCGTTGGAGAGATGGTGCAGGCGGACGGCGCCGAAGATGTTCTTGCCGTCCTGCTGAGGCAGTTCGAGGCCGAGGCCGAGCAGGGGGTTGAAGTTGAAATGGAGACCCTGCCCCTCGACCCGGAACTGGGTGTAGATGATGCCGATACCGGCTTCACCGTAGGGGAGCACTTTTCCCGTCAGGCCGAAGGGGTATTTGACGGCCAGCATGTTGACCGAGGCCATGATGTCACTTTTGGGGGTGAGGGTGCTGCCGATGGCCGCTTCCACTTTGAATCGCAGCGTGTTGGGGCAGTTGTCCATACGCCAGGCGGAGCCGTAGTCGTAGATGGCGAAACCGCGCGCCATGGCGAAGGTCCGGGAGGGGCCGGGGTCGTAGACGTAGCCGTAATCCAGGGCGAAACCGTGCTGGTCGGGGAGGCGGTCGTCGGCGAATGCCTTCTTTGGTGCAGCGGCTTCGGCAGGTGTCGGTGCTGTTGGTTGGGAGAGTGCCGGTTGCGAGGCAGGCGGCGCTGTGGCATCGGCTGCTCGTGACGGCAGCGGTGCGAGGGCGGCGCAGGTCAGGAGCAGCAGGAGGGCGGATTTAAAGAGCGGCTTGGGCAGGGCAGGTTTCATTTTTGCTCCCTTCGAGTTGGGTCGCGGTATGGCAAATCCCCCCTGCCCCCCCTTTCACAAGGGGGGAACGCTAGGGCAGGTGCAGTGTCATGGGGCTTGAGGGGACTGGCTCCGCCAGGTGCCTGTCCCCTTTGATCTCGTTCCCAAGGTCCACCTTGGGAACGCAAAGCCTTTCCGAAGCTCCAGCTTCCCTCGGATGCAAAGCTGGAGCTTTGCGCCATATTGGGTTCCCAAGCTGGAGCTTGGGAACCAGGGAAAGGAGGGGGACTGGCTCAGCCAGGTGCCTGTCCCCTTAGTGCTTGTGTAGCTGGCTGAGCTGAAAGAAGCGTTTCCGCTGAAGGCAAATCCCCCCTGTCCCCCCTTCGCGAAAGGGGGGGACGTAGGGCAACGTCCTCGGCATTCCAGCGGCGGTCAGCAGGACATGACAACGGTGGCGTATTCGCTGGGACCGGCAAGCCTTAGCGAGCAGATGCGGGATACGTCGCCCTTTCCGGGTGCAAAGAGACTCGGTCCCGCGGGGCTCGCAAAAGCTCGCCCGCTTTTAAGCGCCAGTGCGGCGGCGGCAAGGTCGAACGCGGCTGCCGCGGGCATGCAGCCGTAGAGGGGCGTGTAGCAGGCCGCCTTCCCCCCGGCCGGCACGGCGTCCAGATAGCGTCGAGCCAGCTCGCTGCGGCCATCGGCACCCAGGAGCAGCAGGGCGTCGTCCGGGAGTGACAGCTCACCGCCGAAAATGTTGCCGGTCGCGACGCTGTCGATGCCGCAGTAGGCGGGGCCGCCCTCGTCGCGGGTGAGGACCAGGAAGGCGGCACCCTCGCCGATAATGGAACTCTCGGACCCGGCGTCGAAGGGGACCATGGAGACGGCGTGCCGCGGGCCGCACCGGCGGTGCTGCAGGTAGGCGACCAGCTCGGACACCTCGTCGATGGCACCGAAGAGGACGGCGTCGACCCTCCCCTCGGCGAGCCACTGACGGGCGCTCACCAGTGCGGAGGGGACCGACATGTCGAACTGGCTCACCGTGAGGCTCGGCCCCCTGATGCCCAGGGTGATGGCGACGTTGGCCGCGGCGGCGTTGTGCACCGAGTTGGCAAAATGGGTCGGGGAGGCGCAGTTGTCGCCCCCGGAGATGAGCGAGTCGAGAAAGGCGTAGGTGGTGGCGGTGGCGCCGTAGCCGCTGGCGATGACGAGCCCGATGCGGCCGAGGTCGGCGCCGAGCATCTCCGCGTCCTTGAGCGCAAGGTAGCTCCCCAAGAGGGCGAGCTTCGAGTAGTGGTCCACCCGGCGCAGGGCTCGCTTCGGGACGAACTCCTCCAGCCCCGCCGTGTCGGCGCGGTAGGCGGGAACGGTCTGCACTCCCTCACCCGTAGCCACATCGATGGATCCCACTGTCACCCGGCCCTCTGCGAGGGCGTTCTGGAAAGATTCCACCCCGGTGCCGAATGCTCCGGCAACGCCTATCCCCTTGACCAAAAGCCGCGTCACGCTGCATCCCCCTTCCCGAACAGGAGTACCGAGTTGCTCCCGCCAAAGGCCAGAGACTGGGACAGGGCGAATCCTCCCGCAACCTCCCGGTTGCTACGCAGCGGTTCCCCGGCGAGCTCCGGGTCGGCGTTTTCGAAGCCGGCGCTGGCCGGGATGAGGCCGCGCTCCAGGCAGGCGACGGTGAAGACCGCCTCGATGCCGCCCGCGGCCCCGAGTGTGTGCCCGGTGTACCCCTTGGTGGAGTGGTAGGGGACGCCGGGGAAAAGCTCGGCCAGCACCCGGCTCTCGACCCGGTCGTTGTCGGGGGTGCCGGTGCCGTGCGCGTTGACGAAGGAGACCTGGTCGGCGGCAACGGCACAGCAGGAAAGGGCCTCGGCCACTGCCTGGCGCAACCCGACCCCGTCCGGTTGCGGCGCAGTGAGATGGTAGGCGTCGCAGGCCGAGCCGTAGCCCATAACGAAGGAGCGGGCGCGTGCGCCACGGCGGACGCGGACCTGTTCCGATTCCAGCACCAGCATGCCGGCGCCCTCGCCGAGGTTGAGCCCCTTACGGTCGCGGTCGAACGGCTTGCAGGGGGAGTCGTCGGTGATCATGAGTGATATGAAGCCGTGGTAGGTGATGCGTCCCAACTCGTCCGCGCCACCGGCGATGGTGACGTCGCAGATCCCCCCGCGGATCCAGGAGGCGGCGAGCCCCACCGCGTCGGTCCCGGAGGCGCAGGCGTTGACCACGGTCTGGCAGGGGCCGGAGCATTTGAAGGCACGGGCGATGACGGCGGCGGGATTGCTGTTCAGGATGCGCTCCATGGGGAACAGGTCCGGTTCTTCCCCGGCGCGGTGGGCGCGGCAGAACCCCTCGTCGTTCAACGCGCTGCCGACGGTGGTGCCGACGCAGACGCCGACCCGCAGCCCGCGCAGTTCCTCCGGGGAGAAACCGGCGTCGGCGAACGCCTCGCGCGCGGCCTGCACGGCAAGGGCGCTGGTGCGCAGCAGTTCCGGCGGCTCACGGTAGTCGCGTACCTCGAACACGGGGAACGGGGTCGGGTGACTGCTTACGAAACGGGTCGGGTGAGCGGGGGCACGCCGCCCGGCGTAGAGGGAGTCCAGGCACTCGGGCACGGTCCCGCCCGCGGCGCAGATGCAGCCCAGGCCGGTTATGGCGACGGGCCAGGTGGTCATGCGGCGGTGCGCGCCTCGATGTAGGCGGCCAGGGAGTCAACCGACTGAAACGCCTTGCGCCCTTCCTCCATGTCCTTGATCTCCACGCCGAAATGCTTCTGCACGATGACAACGAGCTCGACCGCGTCCAGCGAGTCCAGCCCCAGCCCCTCCCCGAAAAGCGGCGCGCTGTCGCTGATCTCCTCCGGGGTGACCTCCTCGAGGTTCAGGTCCTTGACCAGTATCTGCTTCAGTTTTTCCTTGGTATCCATGGCACGGCTCCTTGTGGTTTCTTTATTATTTTGTGCCCGGCGCCGCCTCGAAGCGCTCGGTCTTCCTGGTGAATTTCAGGAAACTGGAGAGGTTCCCCAAGAAACGCAGCCAGCTGTCCGGCGAGCGCCAGAGCATGGTGAGGTAGCCCCAGAGCACCTTGTGGCGCTTGAAGTGGTTACGGTAGAACTCCTGGAACAGCTCTTCCAGGCGCTCGCGGGTCATCCCCTTGGTGACGAAGAGGAAGTTCATGCAATCCATCTTCTCCCAATCCTCCTGGAACTCTCCCAGCTCGTGGATCTTCTCGTACACCGGCGAGCCGGGGAACGGGGTGAACTTGGCCAGGTTGAAGTCGTCGATGGGGAGGGAGAAGACGTAATCCATGCTCTTGCGGATGCTCTGCTCGGTCTCTCCGGGAAGCCCGATCATCAAGAGCCCCTTGGTGCGCATGCCGGCATCCTTGATCATGCGGATCTTCTGCGCCAGGTGGTCCAGGTCGGCATTCTGGCGGTGCTGGGCCAGCAACTCCTCGTCGCCGGTCTCGATCCCCAGGCTCATCATCCAGCAGCCGGCACCCTTCATGCGAGTCAGCAGTTCCGGATCGATGTGCTCGGCGCGCACCGCGCAGTTGAAGGTCATGCCCAGGGGGCGGTCGGTCATCAGCGTGGTGAACTTTTCGACCCGTTCCCGGTTAAAGGTGAACTGGTCGTCGTAGAAGTTGATGTGCCGAATGCCGAAGCGCTCCTTGAGGTAGCGCAGGTGCTCGTAGAGGTACTCGGCCGAGTTGTAGCGGAAGCTGCGCCGGAACACGGAGCGGTCGCAGTAGCTGCAGGCGTAGGGGCAGCCACGGCTGGAGATGCAGCTCGTGTTGGGCGTCTTCGGGTAATTGAAGATGGGGAGCCGGTACGACGCCGGGAATCCCGCCAGCTTCTCGTAGGCCGGGAAGGGGAGCTCGTCCAGCACCAGGGGGCGATCGCGATAGCCGGTCCAGACCGCGTCGGCGCCGTCGCGGTAGATGATGCCGCCCACGGAGGCAGGGTCATCCCATCCCTTTAGGAGAAGCTCGGCCATGGTCTCCTCCCCCTCGCCCACTACCGCGTAATCCATGGCGGGGAAGTTGGGGAAGAGGCCGGTCTTGAGCGCCGACACGTGGGGGCCGCCGAACACGGTACGGATGCCGGGGAGCACCCGGCGCGCCATCTCGGCGATGCGGACGCCGTCCAGGAAGCTGGAGGTGGTGCAGCTAAGTCCCAGCATGGCAGGACGCTCCGCCAAGAGGTAATCTCGGATGACGCGGTCCGAGTCGGGGCGGGCGTAGCAGTCCACGATGTCGGCCCGGATGCCGCGCTGCTCCAGGTAGGCGGCGATGCTGGCGAGTCCCAGGGGAGGCATGATGTTGGCGACGCGGGAGATGTCGCGCCCCGCCGCGTCGGCGCGGTACCCTAAGGGATGTACCAGCAGTATTTTGCGGTGGTCTAGCATGTGGTTCCTTGTACGTCGTTCCCTACCGATTACGTTTTGCTGAAACCCTTTACCAACCTTCAACAACAGGATCTGGAGCAGAGTAAAAAGGATCCAGAATATCGGAAACCGTTGCGGCTTTCCGAAAAGTTGCCGGAGTAATTCCCAAAATGGATCCGGATTAACGCGAACCAGAGCTGGAATTTGATAAACCGTTGCAGCTTTCCCAGAAACAGGCTGCAGTTTTCCACAAAACGGATCCGGATTAAAGGGAACCTGAGCCGGAATTTCATAAACCGTTGCAGCTTTCCCAGAAACGGCGGCAGTTTTCCCCAAAGCGGATCTGGATTAACGCGAACCAGAGCCGGAATTTGATAAACCGTTGCAGCTTTCCCAGAAACAGGCTGCAGTTTTCCCCAAAGCGGATCCGGATTAAAGGGAACCTGAGCCGGAATTTCATAAACTGTTGTAGCTTTCCCAATAACGGCTGCAATGTTCCCCATAACTGATCCGGATTAAAGGGAACCTGAGCCGGAATTTCATAAACCGATGCAGCTTTCCCAAAAACGGCTGCAATGTTCCCCATAAAGGATCCAGATTGAAGCGAACCGGGACCGGAATTTCCTAAACCGTTGCGGCTTTCCAAAAAGCTGCTGCAGTTTTTCCCAAATCGGGTCCGGATTTAAAAGTTGTCGGTTCGAATTTGCCCTACCCGTTAACGGCCGCGGCGATGAGTTCGGCCATGCTTTCGACCCGGACGCCGTTGCATTCGATGCCGCCGTCCGCCGCCATGCTGATGCTGCCGTAGCAGTGCTCGCCGGGAGCATCGCCCAGTACCAGGAAAGCGGCGCCGGGGAAAAAGTGCTTAACATCGGCTAACGGCTCCGGGGGAGCCAGGTCGCAGACGCCAGCCAAGACCACCGGCTCCTCCTTGAGGGCAAGCTGGTCCAGCGCCATGGTGAGCGCGCCCAATCCGGCGCTTTGCGTTTCGTTCACCGCCAGCAGCGAGCCGGTGAGGCCGAACTGGATGGCGGCGTCCCCCAGGAAGCAGTTGGCGAGGGTGTAGGCGAACAGGTTCGGGCTCGCCAGCCCGCCCCCTTCCAGCAGCACGGTGCGCTGGTAATCGAGGTCGGTGGCGAGGCAGCCGAGCCTGGTCCCGGCGACGACGCCGAAGGGGCGCTTCTCGCTCCACGACTCCAGCTCCGCGTCGCGCAGTGCGAAGGCAAGGGCGGCCAGGCCAAGCTTGGCGTAGTCGGACATGCGCCCGAAGCGCTGGTTGGGTTCGGCGAAAACGTCCCGGCGCGCAAGCGCGGGGAGGGGGAGGTCGGCGAAGATCAGTTCGCTCCCTTGCGAGCCCATGCCGCAGCCGGTGCCGGTGACCCAGCCGATGCCGTTCAGGTAGGCGCTCATGCGTCCCCCCGGCCGAGGATGACGGCGGCGTTCACCCCGCCGAACCCGGAATTGGTGCTGAGCACGAAATCCCCCCTGATGTCCTGCGCCGCGTCGCTCACGAGTCCCACCCCTTCCGGGTCCGGTTCGATGAGCCCGACCGTCGGGGGGAGCACCCCGGCCTCCAGGCACTTCAGTGCCAAGGCTGCTTCGATGCCGCCGGCCGCGCCCAGGGTGTGGCCGATGGCCCCCTTGACCG
The DNA here is from genome assembly GCF_016458305.1 of Geomonas anaerohicana. Taxonomy (GTDB): domain Bacteria; phylum Desulfobacterota; class Desulfuromonadia; order Geobacterales; family Geobacteraceae; genus Geomonas; species Geomonas anaerohicana. The sequence goes on from NZ_JAEMHL010000001.1 coordinate 155,735, forward strand.
AGTGCACCGGCAGGTTGCGGCCGGGAAAGAGGGCGCGCAGGGCGGTCATTTCCATCTGGTCGTTGTACGGCGTCGCCGTGCCGTGCGCGCTCACCGCTGCGATGGCGTCCGTGGTGAGGCCGGCGCGGGCAAGGGCCTGGCGCACGGTCTGTATCAGGCCGCAGGCGTCGCGGGCGGGGGCCGTGATGTGGGTGGCGTCGTTGGCGGCGCCCCAACCGGCCACCACGCCCAGCACCTTGCGTTCCTCGCGCCGGGCCCGCTCGCGGCTCATCAGGAGCAGCGCCGCCCCTCCTTCTCCCAACGTCAGCCCGTCCCGGTTGCGATCGAAGGGACGACAGCGGGTAGGGGAGAGGGCCTGCAGCGCGGAGAAGCCCGAAAAAACGAATTCGCTGACCAGGTCGAGGCAGATGACCAGCGCCGCCTCGCAGCGGCCCAGCGCGATCAGCTGCGCGGCGCGGGCGAGGGCCAGCGTGGAGGAGGCGCAGGCGGCGTTCACGTTGAGCGCCGGGCCGGTGGTGCCGCAGCGCCCGGCGACGCGCGACAGCACGCGCTCCATGGGCAGCTCGGCGGGATCCACCGCCTCGCCCCGCTGCAGCCGCTCCATCAGGTCGACCGGCCCCTTGGTGCTGGCAAGCAGCAGGCGGCAGTCGGCCGGAACGGCGGGAAAGCCCTCCATCAGGCGCTCCAGCAGGGGGTACAGCAGCGAGTCCTCACCTGCCGCAAGGCCCGGCACGCAGCAGGCGTTGGGCGAGAGGTAGCGGGCAGTCCCGAAACGCTCTACCGGCGCCACGGCGCTTTTTCCCGCCATGATCCCGTCGAAGAGCGGGTCGAGCCCGGTGCCCAGCCCGGTCACCGTCTGCGCCGCGGTTATGCAGACCTCGATCACGACAGCGCTCCTTGCTGCCAGCGCCCCAGGAACTCCTCGATGAAGGGAGGCGGCACCAGCATGATCTCCTGGTTCGTGTCCAGCATCATCTGCACCGTGTAGCCGGTGCAGGTCACCTCGCCCGCCTGGTTGCGGATGACGAACTCGAAGTTGAGCCGCGCCGCGGTGGTGAAGTGCAGGATCCCCTCCACGGTGAAGCGCTCCGGGAAGGCGAGCGGGCGGAAGTAGTCCACGTGCATCTTCTTGATCGGCGTCAGGATGCCGCGCTGGTAGCAGTCGAGGTAGCCCAGGCCGTACTTCTCCCCGAAGGCGACGCGCGCGTCCTCGAAGTAGCTCGGGTAGCGGCCGTGCCAGACGATGTTGAGCGGATCGACCTCCTCGAAGCGGACCTGGCGCTCGACGGTGATCCGCAGCGGGGGCGGCCCCCCGGCCACCGGTGTGAAGTAGGCGCGGGTCATGGGGATTCCTCCGGGGCGAGCTCCAGCAGCATGGTGGCGACGGTCACCTCTCCCACGGTGAGCCGCGCGTCGCAGAGTTCTTTCCCCTGCACGGTGCGGGGGCGGCAGACGATGCTCAACTCCTGGCCCGGGCGCACCGGGTTCAGGAACTTGGCGTCCTGCACGGCGACCAGGCGCTGGGGAGATTGCTGCACCGCACCGACCAGGGAGACCACGGCGTGGATCTCGACGATGGCCGGGAGGATCGGGAATCCCGGGAAGTGCCCGTCGAAACCGGCGAAGCCGGCGTCGAAACGGTAGCGCCCCAGGCACCCACCTTCGCTGTCGCTCTCCGTCCCGAGACGGCTGGCGGCTATTTCCTTGGCGATGATGCTATTCATTGCTTGGCTCCACGCTGTCGATCCAAAGGGTGAGTCGGTAGCCGGCCCGATCGTCGTCGAGTACGATGCCGCCGGGAAAAAGGATGCCGTCGCGCCGCTGGTAGCGGTAGTAGCGCACCCGCCAGGACTGGTCTGCGCCGCGGCACGACTTCTCCAGGAGCTGCGATTCGGCGCCGCCGAAGGTGAAGCGGAGGGTGGCGCCCGCCTCCTGGCGGGTCGCCTGGTAGCTCCGGCTGGCGACGGTGAGGCGATCATCCGGTGCGGGCGCCGGCGCCAGGAAGATGCGGCGCACCGAGAGCGCCACCGCGTCGGCAAAGCCGGGGTAGCGCGCGAGGTCGGGCATGACGAAGTTGGCCCGGCTGCCGTCCCGGAGCACGGTGATGTCGTACAGCTTCACCCCCATCTCGTTCATCGCCACCAGGCGGGCCTCGCCGGCTTTCGTGTCCAGGCTCAGCATCGCCTCCACCGGGACGCGCATGCCGTGCCACTCGAAGAGGGCGCTGTGGCGCAGCACGAGGGGGCCGCGCTGCCGGCTCCAGAGGCCGTTGGCCAGTTCCGTCGCCGAGCGCGGCACGGTCGGGACCAGCTCGGTCGTCTCGAAGGGGACCGAGGAGCAACCGGCGACAAGGAGCAGGAGCGCTGTCGACAGCAAAAGGGCGATCCGCTTCATGGCGTGTCCTCGCGGCGCAGCGCCGGTATCACAAACAGCGCCGCGGGTATCCCGGTGCCCACCCCGAGCAGGACGGAGACCCCGATGGACTGCATGGAGGGGTGGCGCGCCAGGGCGAGCGCCCCGAGACCGGCCAGGGTGGTGAGCCCGGAGACCAGCACGGCGAGGCTGGAGGTTTCATCGCCGCCGTCTTCGAGCCTGCTCACCATGAAGATGCCGTAGTCGACGCAGAGGCCGATGATCAGGATGGTGGCGGCGATGTTGAAGATGTTGAACTGGAGCCCCAGGAGCCCCATGATGCCGAGCATGCACACCACGCCGGTCACCACGGGCACCAGCACCAGGGCAATGCGCGACGGTGCGCGGAACACGGCTGCCACCAGCAGGAACACCAGCACCCCGGTAATGGCCAGGTACCGGGTGAAATCGCGGATGATGCTCCCTCCCATGGTGGCGCCGAAGCGGCTTTCGGAGACCACGTGCACCCCGGGCAGGGCGCCCAGTTCTCGCGAGAGGCGCTCGACCAGTTCCGGGCGGTCCGGCACCAGGGTGAGTACCCGGACCGAGCCGGCGTTCTCCAGTACCAGTGCGTCCACCAGTTCGGAAAGCCCCGCCGCACGCAACCCGTCAACGTTCAGGGGAGCGGGGGGCGCTTTCAGCGTGGCGAGGAACGGGGCGAAGGCCGCGCCGGTAAAGCCGAAGGCGGCTCCCTCGCGGGCCAAGTCGCGCTCCAGGCGCGCTGCCCGGCCGTCCTGCCAAAAGGAGACCCAGCGGGCCCGGTTCTCGCGCTGTTGCGCTTCGCTCGGCAAGAGCGGCGCCAGAGAGACCAGCTCCCCCGGGGGAAGGGTCGGGGCGAGCCGTTCGAAGACGCGCCGGTTCAGCTCCAGCGCGCTCTCCAGGTCCTTCCCTTCGGCAAAGATGAGCGCCTTTCCCTGCAGGTCGCCCCAGGTCCGGTTCAGTTCCACCTCTGCCCGCTTCAGCTCGGCCGGGACCAGGTTCACCGCCTGCAGGCTGCCGTTGAAGCGCACCGTGGTGGCGCCGAAGGCGCAGACCGCCAAGAGCACGCACCAGACGACCAGCACCACCCGGCGCGGCGGGCGCAGCGTCTTCATGCCGCCGAAGGGGAGGCTTCCCCCCGGGGCGGGGCGCACCAGGTGCGGCAGCACCACCAGCGAGAAGAGGAGCGCGGCCGCGATGCCGGTCATGCTGTACACGGCGAGCTGACGCTGTCCCGGGAGCACCGAGAGGAGCATCACCCCGAAGGACAAGAGCGTCGCCAGGGCGCCCGAGAGGACCGGCCGCGCCACCTCGGCGGTGATCAGGGCCGGGTCCTTGCCCCCCTTGCGGCAGGCGAAGTAGATCATGGTGGCGTACTCGTCCACCATGCCCAGAAGTACCCCGCCAAAGCCGAGGGTGACGGCGAAGACCTTGGGGGCCCACAGGGCCATGGCGCCGGAGGCGATGGCGAGCACCGAGGACGGCACCAGGAACACGAACAGGGCGCTCATGCTCCTCAGGAAAACGAGGTAGATGGCGAACACCGCCACGACGCTCAACGTCAGGACCAGGTACAGGTCTCGCTTTACGGCATCGGCGTTGGCCAGCGTGTAGCGGTGCCCGGAGAGGACGGTGGCGCTGAAGCCGGCCGGCACCGTTTTCTTAACCGCGGTGTCGACCCGGTCCATGAGCTGGCGCGAGGCGGCCGAATCGGTCATGGGGACCGTTGTGTCCACCGTGATCAGCGCGCTGCTGCCGTCCGCGGAGACGAAATGGTTCTGCACCAGGCGCATGTTGGGGACCAGGTTCAGAAAGCGCAGCCGCTCCAGGACCAGGTCCGAGAAGGAAAGGGGGTCGGCCTGCAGCTTCCCCTTGAGCGCCCACCCCTCCGGCGCGAAGAGCTGCTCGTACCCTTCCCGCAGGCGGTCGCGCACCTTTTCCGGCGCGGTGGCCGCCTCCAGCCGCTTCAAGTCGGCCTCGCCGCACAGGTTCGGCAGCGCGCTGCCTAAAAAGCCGAAGAACTCAGGCCCCAGTTGGGCCGGGCCGGTACTCACCTTGCCCACCTTCGCCTCGCGCAGCCCTTGCGCCAGGCTGTCGGCGGTGGCGACGAGGGCGGCGCTGTCGCCCGGTGTCTGCGTCTTCAGGCTCACCACCAGCTTCCGGGTGAAGGGGGCGAGCTGCAGCAGGCGGAAATCGGTGGCCGCGCTGGACCCGTCGTCAGGGAGCATGGCGACGATGTCGTCCTGAAGCCTCAGCCGCGACGAGGCGAACAGGGAGAGCGCCACCAGCAGCAGGGTCGCCCCGTACAGGACACGGCGCCGGCCGGCGAAGTAGCGGTACAGCCGGCCGAAGAGGTTCAGAGAGGGATCGCCCATTCTAGAAGATGTCCGCCGGCAGCGTCTTGTTCACCACCGTGTTCAGGAAGCGGATCCTGGTGAAGTCACCGTCCTTTTCGTGCAGTTCAACGTTCTTCACGTAGCGGCCGTCGGCGCTGAAACCGATCAGGAGGTGATGCAGAAAACCCGCGGTGGCGGCGGAGCGCGGCTCGAGCCGCAACAGCGCCGGGGACTCCTGCAGCACGGTGACGCGGTACTCCTTCTTGATCCAGGCGAAATCGGAGCGGGCCCAGGCGAAGAGCTGCTCGGAGACCAGCTTCATGATCGGCTCCTGGCTGATCTGGAAACTTTCGGTGCGGCCGGTCCGCTCGTGCCAGCGCTTGCCCCGATCCCCCTTGAGCACGAAGCCGGAGGCAACCGGCGCGGTCAGCTCCCAGCGCAACTGGTCGGGACGGGCGAAGTAGAGGTGCCCCTTGGAGGTCATCGGGTTCTTGAACATGCTCAGGTGCTTTTCCTGCACGAAATCGCTGGAGAGGGTGCGCACGGAACCGGCGTTCTTCTCGAGCGTTTCCAGGAGCTGCGGCGACGGCTGGGTCTCGGCGTGGAGCGGCAGCGCGCAGAGCAGCAGGCAGAGCAGGCAGAGCGGGAGCAACAGCCGCATCATGCCGCCTCCCCGGCCGCGTCGCCCACGATCCAGAGTTTCAGCGTGCCGCTGGCGACCACCGCGCCGTCGCGTTCCACCTCGCCCTCGGCGACCGCGAATCCTTCGAAGCTCCCCACAGTGCGGATGCGCACCAAGAGCCTTTCCCCGACCCGGGCGGTCCCGGTGAGGCGCAGCTTGCGCAGTCCCACCAGGTATCCCTTGGAGATTTCCTTCCCCTGCAGCAGGTCGTCGTACCCCTTGATGACGGCGTACCCCTGCGCCAGGAGCTCGACCAGCGCCACCCCGTCCAGGGTGCCGTCTGCCGCGGCCAGAAGGCTGTCGGCCGGGAAAAGCGCCTCGACCTCGCCCGCCTGATCGGCGTAGCTCAGCAGTCGCTCGACGAGCTGCATGGGGGGGCGGTGCGGGATGAGAAGCCGCGCCGGCATGGGGAGGGTCAGGTCGGTGGTCATGGCAGCAGCACCCATTTTCAGCCCTCTTGGCCCAGGTACGGGGCCAGGTCGTCCAGGAGTTGGCTGGAAAAGAGGAGCTTCCGGAAGCGGACCAGGTCCTCGTGGAAGACGCGTTCGTTGTCGTACACGGAGAACTCCCCGTTCAGGATGGCGTAGAGCTTGCCGGTCCCGGCGCCCAGGCGTTCGGCGTTTCTGAAGGAGAGCGCCTGCAGGTCGGCGAGGACCTCGAGGGTGAGCACGTGCTTCGCGTTACTGACCGACTTGAAGGCCTTGCGCGCCGCCACCGTTCCCATGCTGACCACGTCCTGGTTGGAGGCGTTGCAGGATATGGAGTTGGTGGAAACCGGGTTGGCCAGCTGGCGGTTCTCGGCCGTGGTCGAGGTGGCCAAGTACTGGCTCCCCATGAAGCCCATGGTGAGGCCGGGCGTCCCCGGGATCAGGAACTCCGGCAGCCCCTCGTTGATGCTGCGGTCCAGGAACTTGTTGATGCGCCGCTCGGACAGGGTGCACATGGTCGCCATGGCCATGCAGAGCGAATCCATGGCGAAGCCGATGCTCTGGCCGTGGAAGTTGCCGCCGTGGATCACCTTTTTTTGCTCGGGGATGACGATCGGGTTGTCGTTGGAGGAGTTGGCCTCGATGGTCACGGTGCGCTCGGCCGCGTCGATGGCCTCCAGCACCGGGGCCAAGACCTGCGGAGTGCAGCGCACCGAGTAGACGTCCTGCACGTTGACGCTGGTCTCGTAGACCGGCCCGTCCGTCTCGTGGCCGCGGATGCGCTCGTGCATCTCTTTTCTGAGGGTGATGTTGCCGGAGCCGGCGTAGAGGGCGCGGATGGCGCGGGCCACGTCCAGCTGGCTGGGGTGCGGCTTGACCAGGTGCAGGTCCTCGTCGAAGGCGTCGTCGATGCCGCCGAAGATCTCCAGCGCGAAGGCGCCGGTGAACAGGGAGAGGTTCAAAAGCTTGCGGGCGCCGAACAGGGCGAAGGCGGCCACCGCGGTCATGGCGGAGGTGCCGTTCATGAGGGCGATCCCCTCCTTGAAGCTGAGCGAGAAGGGGGTGATGCCGAGGCGGGCGAAAAGCGCGCCGGTGTCGTGCAGTTCGTTCTGGTAGTAGGATTTCCCCTCGCCGATGATGGTGAGGGCCAGGTGCGCCAGGTGGATCAGGTCGCCCGACGCCCCGACAGAGCCGCACTCGGGGATGTAGGGGGCGATGCCGCGGTTGACCAGCTCCTTCATGAACTCGAGGAGCTCGACGCGCACGCCCGAGTACCCCTTGACCAGGGTGTTCAGGCGCACCGCCATGACGGCGTTGGCGATGTACGGCTTCAGCGGATCGCCCAGGCCGGCCGCGTGGCTGCGGATCAGGTTCACCTGGAGCGTCTCGATCTCGGCGTCCTCGATGATCTTGTTGCACATGGGGCCGAAGGAGGTGTTGACGCCGTAGATGATGCGGCGCGCGGCGACCTCCTCCTCGAGGAAGGCGCGGCTGGCGCGGCAGCGCTCGAGGGCGGCCGGGTCGAGGACCACTTCGCGGTCGCCGACGCCGATGGCGACGATGTCCGCGACGGTCAAGTCGGCGCCGTTCAGGGTTACTGTGGGACGCTTAAGCATGCTTATCCTTTCCAGTTGGTGTTGCCGCCTCGCCTCGAGTTCATCCGGGAATTCCGGTGCAGGCGTCGAATATTGGCCACGAAGTGCTGCTCGCGAACCCACGTCCTCCCCTTTGCGAAGGGGAGACAGAGGGGATTTGTTACTGGTTTCCTCAGCACCTTGCCATGACCGTATTGCCTGAAAGGCAAATCCCCCCCGTCCCCCCTTCGCAAAGGGGGGAGCGCGACGGTCCCGGCATTCCCTGGTTCCCAAGCTCCAGCTCGGGAACCCAATCCCGCGCATAGCTCCAGCTTTGCATCCGAGGGAAGCTGGAGCTTCGGAGAGGCATTGCGTTCCCAAGGTGGACCTTGGGAACGAGATCAAGCGTCACCGCCCCCGGAGGGGGAGGGACAGGGAGGGGGAGAGATGAACCTCGCCTTACGCCGGTGGGGTGCGGCGGTCGAAGAAGAGGACCGGCTTTCTCTTGTCCTCCTGCACGGTCACCCTGAGAACCTCCTCGGGGGAGACCAGCACCACCTCGGGGGAAACCCGGATGGCGGCGGCGATCTTCTTGGCCACCTGCGCCGCGGTGAGGGAGGGATCGGCGGCCCCCACCACTACGCGGATGCAGTCGGAGAGGGCGAACTCGCTCTCCGCCTCGATGTAGAAGCCCTGCACCCCGCTCATCCCCTGCAGCACGGTGGCGATTGCCGGGGGGTAGACGGTGGTGCCGCGATACTTGAGCATCTGGGACTTTCTGCCTACCACCGGGCCGATGCGGGGCGTGTTGCGGCCGCAGGCACAGGGCTCGCGGTGCAGCGTGGCGATGTCCCCGGTGCGGAAACGCAAGAGCGGCATGGCGGAGACGCCGAGCGGCGTGGCGATCACCTCGCCCGGGGTCCCGTCCGGGACCGGGTGTCCCTCCTCGTCCACGATCTCCACCGCGATCAGGTCCGGGTGGAGGTGCCCCCCCAGGCCGGCTTCGCAGTCGGTGAAGGAGGTGGCCATCTCGGTGCTGGCGTAGGTGCCGAAGATTTGGCAGCCCCAGGCCTGGAACAGGCGCTCCCCCAGCGGAGAGAGGGCGAAGTCGGGGGTGCGCACCGGCTCGCCGATGCAGATGAGCCGGGTGACGCCGACCTCGGCCGGCGACAAACCCTCCTGCTCCAGCTTCTTGGCCAGGGCGAGCAAGAGGGTGGGCACCGCGATGATGGCGCTCGGGCGACAGTTTTTGATCAGCTCGACCAGGAGCGCCGTGCTGCTGGAGCCGCCGCGGATCACGGTGGCGCCGATCCTGGTGAGCCCCATGAAGTAGGCGAGCCCGGCCATGAAGCAGCGGTCGATGGCGGCGGCAACCAGGACGCGGTCGGAACTGGTGATGCCCACGCCCCGGAACGAGATCTCCTCGTTGTAGGCGAGCCGCTCCAGGTCGGCGTTACTCTGCAGCATGGCGATCGGCTTGCCGGTGGTGCCGGAGGTGAGGCAGACGTCGGTGACTTCGTCCTGCGCCACGGCCAGGAAGTCGGCGTGGCACTCTTCCAGGTGGCGCTTCTCGGTCAAGGGGAGCCGGGCCAGGTCGGCAAGGGTTCTGATCTCACCGGGCTCGATGGCCAGGTCGCGCAGCATGGTGCGGTAGAAGGGGGAGTGCTGCGCGCAGTGCTGCACATGGCGGCGCAACAACTCCTCCTGCCTGGCGGCGATGGCCGCGGCGTCCATGCGGGCCAGCTCCAGCCCCCTGTCGGCGTCCCAGGTCATTGCGATTTCCTCATGTCGCCGGTCTCCCCCTGCATCTCGGCCAGCGCCCGCGTCATCCGCTCGCGCACCTCGCGGCGCAGCCCCAGGTGGCCGTTATGCCCCGGGAACGAGGCGGGGTCCATCGGCGGCAGCACCTTGAGCCGCACCCGGGACGGGTAGAGCGCGAAGCGCCCCGGCGGCAGCAGGTTGTCGGTCCCGGTGATGACCAGCGGCACGATGGGAACCCCGGTCTCCTTGGCGAGCCGGAAAGCCCCCGAATAGAAGGGCTGCAGCCTGCCGGTCCGCGAGCGGTGCCCTTCGGGGTAGAAGATCACCACCCCTTTCTTGGCGAAGGTCGCGCTGCAGGTTGCCACCACGTCCTCCCACGGTGCGCTTTCCACGTCCAGGTACTGGGCCAGGCGCATGAAGAGCGTGTACCAGTACATCTTGAAAGGCCACGCCCCCACCGCGAAGACGATGTCGTGGAAGGGGAGCGTGGACATGTAGTAGCTGTCGAAGAAGGAGAGGTGGTTTATCACCAGGATGCAGGGGCGCCTGATGCTCTCCGTCCCCGTACTGGAAAAGCGGACGAACGGGGCGGTGATGACGACCATGCCGTAGCCGTGGATGCTGATCAGGTGCCGTGTGATGCGGCCCAGATCCCAGCCGGTGACCAGCTTCCACAGGATCAGGCAGAGCGGGGACGCAACGATACCGGCGGCGGTCCAGAGAACCATCAGGGGGTAGAAGGTCAGGTTGAGAAGCAGCGTCCGGAGCAGCCAGAACCTGCCGCTTTTCTCCCGGTGCCGTGCGGTTTTCTGCGGCGTCACCTACCGGTCACCCTCCAGTTGGCGTTTCTTGGCGATGACGAACTCGTGGATGTCGCCCAGGGTGCGGATCTTGCGGATCGCCTCCTCCTCGCGCACCTTCATGCTGAAGGCGGTCTCCAGCACGATCACCAGGTCGACCACGTCCAGGCTGTCCAGCCCCATGTCCTCGAACAGGGTGGTCTCCGGGGTCATCGCCGCGAGGTCGTACTCGAACTCCTCCGCCAGGGCACTGTTGATCTTCGCTACGATTTCCTGATCGGTCATACTAGACATATCTCCTCAAAATTATGGATGAATTGACGCCACCCAAGGCGAAATTGTTCTTGATCACGGTGTCGACCCGGCGCCGGGCGACCTCCCTTTGGTGCAGCACCCCGGCGCAGGCGGAATCGACCTGGTCCAGGTTCAGGGTCGGCACCAGCACCCCGCGGCGCAGCATCTCCACGCAGGCGGCCAGCTCCAGGGCGCCACTGGCGGCCATGGTGTGGCCGAGGTGCCCCTTAAGGCTGCTGACCGGTGTCTGCGCGCCGAACACCTCGGCGATGGCCGCGCACTCGGCGATGTCCCCCTGCTCGGTGGCGGTGGCGTGGGCGTTGACGTAGTCGACCTCGCCGGGCTCGATGCCGGCGTCGGCGAGGGCGAGGCGCATGCACTGGGCGATGCAGGCCGTGTCGGGGTTGGCGATGCTGCCGGGGTCGGAGTTGGTGGCGAACCCGGTCACTTCGGCCAGGATCTCGGCGCCGCGCGCCAAGGCCGAATCGAGCGATTCCAAGAGCAGGATGCCGCTCCCCTCGCCGCAGACGATACCGTCGCGCCTCGCGTCGAAAGGACGCGGCGTCTGGTGGGGCGTGTCGTTGAAGCCTGCCGAAGCGGCGTTGATGATGTCGAAGGTGCCCGAGGTGAGCGGGTGGAACTCGTCGGCGCCGCCGCAGAGCATGAACTCCTGCTTGCCCAGGCCGATCATCTCGGCGCCGTAGCCGATGGCGTGGGTCGAGGTCGAGCAGGCGGCGGCAGGCGCCAGCACCCTCCCGGTGACCCCCAGTACCTGCGCCACGTTGGAGGCGCAGCTGTGGTTCATGATGTGGAAGAAGAGCGTCGACTTCATCCGCTCCAGGCTGTGATCGGCGTTGAACTCGCGGAAGAACTCTTCCATGGTCTGCGGGCTGCCGGTGGTGGAGCCGATGGAGACCCCGAGCTGGCCGCCGGAGAGCTGTTCCGGGGCGAGCCCGGCCATGGCGACGGCATCCTGGGCGGCGAGGGTGGCGAAGACGGACATGCTGGACATGGAGCGGCGGAACTTGCGCGGGATCTCCATCGGATCGACCCCGGTGACCAGGGCGGCGACCCGGGTGCGCATGCCGGTGATCTCCGCCAGCGCCGGGAGCTCGACCACGCCGCTTCTGCCGGCCAAAAGCCCGTCCATGAGGTTGTCGATGCCACGCCCGAACGGGGAGACCGTGCCGACCCCGGTGATGACCACTCTTCTCAGCAACATCCCTTCAATTCCTTTCTGATGCGGTCGTGCCCGAGCAGGGTGCCGCAGGTGACCAGCCCCGAGAGTACCGCCCCCATGACCCCGGGGGACGCCACCGCCTGCCCCGACAGGAACAGGCCGGGGACCCGGGTGGCCGGTTGCGGGTTGTACTGCCCCACCATGTGTTTGACGCCGTAGAGCCCGCCCAGGGGCGTGGCGCAGTAGTCGCGCACCGTGAGGGGTGTGGATGCCTCGATGCTCCCGATATGGCCGGAGAGTTCGGGGTAGACGCGTGCGATCTGCGTCGTCAGGCGCTCCAGCGCCTCTTCCTTGTACCCTGCGTAGCCGGTGGGACGCTTGCCCCGCCGCGACTCCCATGCTGCGGCCTCGCTGTAGAGGGCGGGGCAGATGCCGATGAAGCCCGCCGGGACCGGGTCGCCGTCACGGTAGGCGGCGCTCAGGTAGAGCGCGCCGTTGCCAACCGTCCGCCCCCCGAGTTCGTCCATGGCGGCGGTGTCGGGGACGTAGAACCGGTTGCTCCCGGAGAGGCCGGGCATGGGCTTATCGCAGGTGGCGAAGCAGAGTACGGCGGAGACGGTCTCCTCCAGGGAGGCGAGCCGCTTGCGGTAGACCGGGCGGAAAGCCCCTTCCGGCACCAGGTCGAGCAGCAGCTGCGGGTGCACCGTGGCGATGGCCGCGGTACAGGGGACCAGCTCACCATCGGCCAGGCGCACGCCGCTCACCGCCCCGCCGGGGGAGAGTTCGATGCCGGTTGCCTGCCGCGAGCAGAGCACCGTTACGCCCAGTTCGGCGAGCCGCGCGTCGAAGGCGCGCGCCAGACTCAGGCCGCCGCCGCGGATGCCGCGGACCGATTGATAGTAGCTCCCGGCAATGGCGGCGTGCAGGGTGAAGGGGACCTCGCGGCTGGAGACACCATATAAAAGGGAGTGCACCGAAAGCAAGCTTTTTAAGAGCTCGTTGCCGGTGAGGCGGTCCAGCACCTCGCGCAGGCTCGGGCCGATGACCCGCTGCAGAAGCGACTCCTGGCTCAGCTCCGCCTCCAGGTTCAGGTAGGGCATGGCGTTACAGGCGGCGGCCACCTGGTCCAGGTAGCTGTCGATCGCCTCCCGCTCAGCGGGGAAACTCGCGACCAGTTGCTCGCGCAGGTTGGCGAAGCCGATGGGGAAGCTGAACTCGAAGGCGGGGTCGTCGCAGCGGAAGAGGTCGAAGCCCTGCTCGTCGAAGCAGAAGGTCTCGATCCGGTCGCCGACCCCCAGGTAGCTCAGGAACAGCTCCAGCGGCTCCCCGGGACCGAGCCCGCCGGTGTAGTGGAAGCCGGTGTCGAAGTGGACGCCGTGGCGCGAGAAGCCGCGCAACAGGGGCGCGGTGCGGGGCGCCTGCTCGATGAGCGCCACCTTCTGGCCGCTGCGGGCCAGGGTGAGGGCACAGGTGATACCGGAGACGCCGGCACCGATGACGGCGTACTGGTAGCTCACCGGGCGAACCTCAGCACCAGGCAGGAGTTGGTGCCGCCGAAGCCGGCCGAGTTGCACAGGACGTGCTCCGGGGTGGCGTTGAGGGTCTCGGTGACGATGTTGAGTCGGGCCGAGTCCTCGTCGGGGGTGGCGAAGTTCAGGTTCTTGGCGATGAACCCCTCGCGCGCCATGATGGTGCTGTACACCACCTGCGAGGCGCCCGACATCCAGAGCTCATGCCCGGTCATACCCTTGAGCGAGGAGACCGGCGGGGTGGCCGGGCCGAAAACGGCGGAGATGTTGCGGGCCTCGGCTGCGTCGCCGGCCGGGGTCGAGGTGGCGTGGGCGCAGACGTAGCCGATGTCGGCGGTGGAGAGTCCGGCGAGGGCGACGGATTGCCGCATGGCGCGCTGCAGACCGTCGCTGCTCGGGACCGAGATGTGGTTGCCGTCGGAGGAGAAGGCGTAACCGGCGATCTCGCCGAGGATGGTGGCGCCGCGGGCGACCGCCAGGTCGTAGCGCTCCAGCACCAGGGCGGCCGCGCCGCCGCTGGGGACCAGGCCGTCGCGCCCGGCGTCGAAGGGGCGCGAGGCGCCGGCGGGGTCGTCCAGGCGCAGGGAGAAGGCACCCAGCCCGTCGAAGCTGCACATGGACTGCCAGTTGATCTCCTGGGCGCCGCCGCAGATGACCCGCTCCTGCCGTCCCATGGCGATCAGGTCCGCCGCCTGTCCCACCGCGTGGCCGCCGCTGGAGCAGGCCGAGCTGATGGTCCAGCAGGCGCCGCGGCACTTGAGCAGGGTGTTGAGGTTCATGGTGATGCAGGAGGTCATGGAGCGGAAGACGTGTCCGCTGCCGATCAGCTGGGTGTCGCCGCGCTCGCGCAAAAGCTCCACCTGTTCCACGGCGGTGAGACAGCTGGAATCGCAGCCGAAGATGAGTCCCGTCTCCGGGCTCTGCACCAGCTCTTCCGGCAGGCCCGCCATGGTGAGGGCGTCCCAGGCGGCGGCGAAGGCGTGCACCGCGAAGTCGGGCATGGTCTTCGCCTGCTTCCTGGAGAGGGGGGCGCGCTGCTCCCACTCGCCGATGCGCCCGGTGAGCGGGCTGCGAAAGCCCAGCCGCGCGCGTTCCTCGTCGAGCACGATGCCGGAGCGCCCGGACCTGAGCGCATGCGCGACCTCGGGGATGCTGCTCCCCAGGCAGGAAACGATCCCGATCCCGGTTATGGCCACTTTATGCACGGTTACCTCAACTGCTGTCGTTCTGTCGAAACGCCGCTACAGGTAGATGCCGCCGTTGACGGCGATCACCTGTCCGGTAATGTAGGATGCCTTGTCCGAGGCGAGGAAGGAGACCACCTCGGCCACCTCCTCGGGGGTGCCGATGCGACCGAGCGGGATCATCGGGACGATCTTCTCCTTGGGGAGTGCGGCCACCATGTCGGTCTCGATGAAGCCGGGGGCGACCGCGTTCACCAGCACCTTGCGCTTGGCGGTCTCCAGTGCGAGCGCCTTGGTGGCGCCGATGAGGCCCGCCTTGGCGGCGGAGTAGTTCACCTGTCCCGCCACGCCGCTTTGCCCGGAGGTGGAGGCGATGTTGATCACCCGGCCGCTGCGCCTCTTGAGCATGCCGACCAGCACCAGCTTGGTCACCAGGAAGAAGCCGTCCAGGTGCACGGAGAGGACATCCTTCCACTCGTCCTCGCCCATCCAGACCATGAGGGTGTCCTTGGCGTGGCCGGCGTTGTTGACCAGCACCTCCGGGGACTCGTTCTCGAGCAGCGGCCCGAGCGTCTCCTTGACCGCGGCGGGGTCGGCGACGTCGCAGCAGACCAGCCGGCAGGAGGCCCCGGCGGCCTCGACCTGGCGCGCCACCTCGGCGGCGGCCGCATGGTCGGAGCGGTAGTTGAGCCAGATATCGAAGCCGTCGCGTGCGAGGGTGAGGGCGATGGCCGCTCCGATCCCTTTGCTTGCTCCGGTCACCAGTGCGATCTTTCGAGATGACATAAGCCGTAAACCCGCCTTCAGCGTTGAAATTCGAGGTGTTGCGTGGGCAGCCTTTTATACAAGAGATTGGGCTAGCGGGCAATATAAAAGGGAGTGTCTAGCCACACATTATCCTTGTCTTTCAGGCCTAAATATCGCCACTGTCATAGCCCTGCCAGCTCCTTCTCTCGCGTACTCAATGAAAAACCTAAATCCAATTATTTTGGTTGCAGTTAATCTGGTAATTAGTTAATGTGCAGACGCAATTTAAAACTTTCATATGTATGGCGGTGGATATGGGCACGACAATAATTGAAAAGGTGGGTAATGAGCCACGCGGCGTAGCAACGCTGTCATCGGCAGCCCATGTGTCGGCACCGTCGGATATGGATAGACAGCGCCTGCTGCTGGAACTGGAACTGCACCAGACGGAACTGGAGTTGCAGAACCAGGAACTGCAGGCGGCGTGGGAAAGGGCGGATGAACGGGCGCACAGCCTGGAACTTGCCGTGAAAGAACTGGAATCGTTCAGCTATGCTGTGTCGCACGACCTCAGGGCGCCGCTGCGCCACATCAACGGCTACCTGAGCATCCTGGCGCACGACTTCGTCTCCTACCTGCCCGAGGAGGCGCAGCGTCTGCTGGAGCGCTCCTGCCGGGCTACCAGGGACATGAGCCGACTCATCGACGATCTGCTCGATCTGGCCAAGGTGAGCCGCATCAAGATCAAGAGCAGGATGGTCAACCTTTCCAGCCTGGCCCATGCCGTCATCGACCGCCTCACGGAAGGGAATTCAGGGCGGCAGGTCGAGGTCGTGATTGCCGAGGGACTCTTCGTCCAGGGCGACCCGGCCCTGCTGGGTCAGTTGATGTGGAATCTGCTGGAAAACGCCTGGAAGTACACCTCCACCACCGAGGCGGCCAAGATAGAAGTCGGCCGGGTCATTGTCGACGACAAGCTGATCATCTTCGTGAAAGACAACGGCGTGGGTTTCGACAGCATCTACAAGGACAACCTCTTTGATGTCTTCCAGAGGCTGCACGGCAGGGAGTTCGAGGGCAACGGCATCGGGCTGGCCACGGTCAAGCACATCATCGAGCGGCACCAGGGAAGGATCTGGGCCGAATCGGAAAAGGGAGAGGGCGCCATCTTCTTCTTTACCCTCCCCTAGAAAGAACACGCAACACCGGCCGCACTCAAAGGGACCACGACTATGTCGGGTCCCTTTTTTATTGGCTCACATAGCGACAGGAGGGGACTGGCTCCGCCAGGTACCTGTCCCCCTTGGGGTTGGATGAGGTGGATGAGCGGAAGAGAGCGTTCCGCTAGCGGGACAGGCACCTTACGGAGCCGGTCCCTTCCGCGCACCTCTCTGAGAGAGGCATCTCCTTATTGAAGTCTGATGAGTTTTCTTCTATACTGGCGCGATTGTTCACCGCACAAACTGCACAAGGAGGAGATAAATCATGAATGTCGCGATAGTTCATAAAGCAAATGTGAATGACGAGGTGCTTGACGGCCTGGCCAGAGAGCTCCCTTCCATCATTTCGGAATTGCTGGAGATCCGCGGCGGGAAGATGGCGATCCTCAAGCCGGAGCAGATCTCGCTGCAGTTCTCCCAGGCAAGCAGCCGCGATATCGGCGCCGATATCCGCCTGATCGTGCTGGCCAGAAGCCTCGGCCCCCGCACCGCGCGGGAGAACAAACTTGCCGCCACCATCCTGGAGAAAGTAGTGGCCCTGGTGACCGGTCTTGGCGCTGCCTGTTCCATCACGGTGCGTCTCTACCTTACCGAAATCGGTGCGGCGGAGTACCTGCCGGAGTAGTTGCCGGAATAACACACATAGAAACTCGACGATAAAGGGTCAGCCTGAAAAGGCTGACCCTTTTTCTTTTTGAGGCGCAACCGCGAATATCTGGAAGAAACTGCGAGTGACAAGGGCTGCGAAAAAAAAGACAGAAGTCGTGACCCTGGAAATTGATTGTCTCAAGAATATAAACATGTTGCTGATAACCTTCGTGGGTTAATTGCCGCGGCTTCGCGGGCAGCTGGGCGAATAATCATCCGCCCATGCCTTGCCCCATCTCTTGCCGCATGCTCTGTCCCATCTCTTATCCCCCTCCTTTCAACGTGCGCGGGCACAATAAATGATCCAATCCCTAACTTTAAGAGCGCATCGACCGATGAGAAGAATGTGATAGTGGCGGCGAAGGAAGAAGCACGACAGGCTCTGCCCCCAAATTGCATTGCGTGGACAGTGTGATACGCTTCCGAAAGACGCGACAGCAAGTCATAATGCACAGTTAGCACAATATAGTTGCAATAGTTTAATGATTATTGTTTCTCGTTTTGCCAGTGCTTGTTGTAACTGGCTGGTTGATAAACGTATTAATCGTTGACAATAATAATAAAATATTAAATGATCCGTTACCCGTCAGCAGTTTACTCGGGACTGATCGAGTTACTGCCGCGCCTTCTTCCACAGGCTCGTTGTCCCAACCAGCGGCACAGGTGTAGAAGAAGCAGAAATGCTGGAGGAAGACGATGAGAAGATCCCGTCCCAGGCCGAGGCTGGCCCTGGCCGGCGCACTGCTGCTGTCGCTGCTGTGCGCGACGGCGGCGCTCGCCCAGGATGCCGCTGCGGAGCCGGCGCCGTCCGACCTCGAATCGATGGATCTCGAGCAGCTCACCAACCTCAAGGTGGAGAAGGTTTACGGGGTCTCCAAGTTCGAGCAGGTGGTGACCGAGGCGCCCGCCTCCGTAACCGTGATCACCTCCGACGAGATCAGGCGCTACGGCTGGCGCACCATGGCCGACGTCCTGAACGCGACCCGCGGCTTCTTCACCACCTACGACAGGAACTACAGCTACATAGGGACCCGCGGCTTCAACCGCCCCGGCGACTACAACACCCGCCTGCTGCTCCTGGTGGACGGGCACCGCATCAACGACGCCATCTACGAGTCGGCGGCCATCGGCACCGAGTTCATCCTGGACATGGCGCTCATCGACCGCATCGAGATCATCCGCGGACCGAGCTCCTCGCTCTACGGCGCCGGCGCATTCTTCGGCGTGATCAACGTCATCAGCAAGTCCGCCAAGCAGATCGACGGGGTCGAGGTGGGCGGTGGCTGGGGCAGCCAGCAGACCGGCTCCGGGCGCATCACCTACGGCAAGCTCTTCAACGGCGGCGAGTTAGTCGTCTCCGGTTCCGGCTATTCCAGCCGCGGCAACGACCGCCTCTTCTTCCCTGCATTCAACGATCCCGCCACCAACAACGGCATCGCGTCCAACATGGACCGGGAACGCAGCTACTCGCTGTTCCTCTCCGGGCACCTGCAGGACCTCACCTTGACCGGTGCCCTGGTTTCGAGGGACAAGAGGGTCCCCACCGCCTCCTTCGGCACCATCTTCAACGACCCGCGCACCAACTCCAACGACCGCAGGAGCTTCCTCGACCTGCGCTACGACAAGGCCATCGACGGCACCGGCGTGACCGCCCGGCTCTTCTACGACGAATACCGCTTCACCGGCAACTTCGCCTACGACAAGACCGGCGACGATCCTGTCTTCTACCCGGCGACCTACGTCAACCGCGACGACCACCTGGCGCGCTGGTGGGGCGCCGAACTGCAGGCAAGCCGCCAACTGCTGCCGCGCCTGCAGCTGACCGGCGGGATGATGTTCCGCGACAACTTCCAGATCGACCTCCCCAACTACGACCTGGTGCCGGGGGGGCGCCGGCTGGACAACAGCCACGACAACCTCTTCTATGCCCTGTTCGGCCAGGCCGAGCTGCGCATCCTGGAGACGCTGATCCTGAACGCCGGGATCCGCTACGATCACTACGAGACCTTCGGCGGCGCCACCAGTCCGCGCCTGGCCTTGATCTACACCCCGGTCGAGGGGACGGTCTTCAAGCTGGTCTACGGCCAGGCCTTCCGCGCACCCAACGCCTACGAGCTGTACTACAACGACGTCTTCAACGGCTACGCCACCAGCCCGACGCTCAGGCCCGAGACCGTGCGCAGCTACGAGGCGATCTACGAGCAGTACTACGGCGACGTGGTGCGCACCAGCGCGAGCCTGTTCTACAACCAGATCGACCACCTGATCAGCTACCAGGACGTGTCGCCCACCCAGGTCGCCTTCGCCAACGTGGAGCGGGTCAAGGCGGTCGGGGGCGAGTTCGAAATCGAGGGGCAGTGGAACAGCGGCTTCGCCGCGCGCAGCAGCTACGGATTCGTCGCCGCGAGGGACCGGGAGACCGACCATAGTCTCGACTATTCTCCGCGCCACCTGGTCAAGCTGAACCTGACCGCCCCCCTGTACCTGAAGAAGGTCTTCGCCGGCATCGAGTTACAGGGGGTGAGCCGGCGCGAGTTCACCCACAACGGCGCCCAGGTCGCCTCCCCGGGATACCTGGTCACCAACGCCACCCTTTCATCGACGGCGCTGCTGCCGGGGCTGGAGGCCTCCTTCTCCATCTACAACCTCCTGGACCGGCGCCTGCAGGATCCGGCCACCACGGACCACGTGCAGAGCCTGATCCCGCAGGACGGCAGGACCTACCGGTTCCTGTTCAGCTACCGGTTCTAGGGAGAGGGGTGCCGATGCCAGTTCTGTCACGGATACGGAGGTGCTGCCTGGGGTTTTTGCTCCCGGCCCTCCTCTGCCTGCTCCTCGCCCACCCGGGCCCACTGGGGGCGGATGCCCCCCAGGAGTACCAGGTGAAGAGCGCCATGGTCTACAACATGGCCAAGTACATCGAGTGGCCCGCCGATGCCTTCTCCGGAACCGGGGCGCCGCTCGTGGTCTGCTGCCTTGGGCGCGGTCCCTTCACGGCGGCCCTGGAGCAGTACCGCGGCAAGACGGTGCTGGGGCACCCCCTGCAGGTCAGGCGGGTGCAGCCGGGGGAGGAGTTGGGTATATGTCACCTGCTGGTGGTGAGCGGCGTGGAGAAGCGCTACCTGGCCGGCATCCTGGACCAGGCGCGCAGGAGGTCGCTGTTGACGGTGAGCGATCAACCGGACTTCGCCAGGCTGGGGGGGATCATCGGCCTGGTGGAGATCGAGGGGAGGGTCCGCTTCGAGATCAACGTCAAGGCGGCGCAGCAGTCCCGTTTCAAGATCAGTTCCCAGCTTTTGAAGCTGGCCAGGATCGTACGCGAGGGTGATTAGATGAGACGACCGGGCGAAAAGTTCATCAGGAACCTCCCATTGCAGCGCAAACTGATGCTGATCATCATGAGCTGCTGCACGGCCACGCTTTTCGTCTCCTCCCTCTTTTACGTGACCCGCGAGGCCAAGGTCCTGTACCGGGACCAGCAGGAGTACCTGGTCTCGCTGGCGGACATGATCGCCAAAAACAGCGCCTCGGCGCTGGTCTTCAACGACCTGAAGTCGGTGCAGGACACCATCAGGCCCCTCACGGCAAAAAGCAACATCCTCGCCATCTACATCCTCAACCAGGAGGGGCGCCTGTTCGCGCGCTACCATGCCGCCGAAGCGGAGCACGCGGCGCTGCCGCTGGAATACCTGCCCGACTGGGCCTCGGCGGACGACGTGGCGCGGGCGGTGCAGCAGGTGACCGGGGAGGCCTACACCAGCTCCTTTTTGTCCGGCTACGCGACCGTGGTGCAGCCGATCCGACTGGAGCGCGAGCAGGTCGGCACGGTGGTCATCCAGGCCAATGCCAAGGGGTTCCTGCACAGCCTGCGCTGGACCATCCTGGTGGCGCTGGGGTTCATGGCGGTCACCTTCCTGGTGTTCTGCCTGTTCTCGGCCCGGCTGCAGCTGATGATCTCGGCGCCGCTTCTGGGGCTGCTCGCCGCCATGAAGGAGATCTCGGCCGGCAAGAACTTTGCCCTGCGCGTGGCCAAGCCGTGCGACGACGAGATCGGCATGCTCTACGACGGCTTCAACGACATGCTGCACGAGATCGAGGAGCGCGACCAGATCCTCAGGCAGCGCCAGGCGCACCTGCAGCAACTGGCGCACTACGATCCCCTGACCCGGCTCCCCAACCGCACCCTGTTCTACGACCGCCTGGGCCAGGCGCTGTTCCACGCCGAGCGCTCCCATGAGGCGGTGGCGGTCATCTTCATCGACCTGGACCACTTCAAGGACATCAACGACACCCTGGGGCACCGCACCGGAGACCTCTTGCTGATCGAGGTGGCGGGCCGGCTCGGGACGGTGGTGCGCAGCTGCGACACGGTGGCGCGCCTGGGGGGAGACGAGTTCACCATCTTCTGCCAGAACGTCGCCACCCCCGAGAACGCGGCCCTGGTGGCGCAGAAGCTGGTGACGCTCTTCGCCACCCCCTTCCGCCTGGGTGCCAGCGAAATCCGGGTCACCGCAAGCGTCGGGGTCACCCTCTATCCGCACGACGGCAAGAGCGTGGACGAGCTGCTCATGAACGCCGACATCGCCATGTACCACGCCAAGGGGTGCGGCAAGAACGTCTACTCGCTCTTCGACAAGAAGATGAACGAGCACGCCAGCGAGCGGGTCACCCTGCTGGCCGACCTGCGCCAGGCCATCGAGCACGGCGAGTTCGTGCTGCACTACCAGCCCAAGGTGGACCTGCTCACCGGCAAGGTGACCAGCGTCGAGGCCCTGGTACGCTGGATGCACCCGCGGCTGGGCATGCTCGCCCCGGACAAGTTCATTCGCCTGGCCGAAGAAGGGGGGATGATCGCGGAGCTGACCGAGTGGGTCATGCGCACCGCCTGCCTGCAGGCCAGGGCGTGGCAGGAGGCGAACCTGGCGCCGGTCCGGGTGGCGGTCAACCTCTCCCCGTTCCACTTCCAGCGCCAGGACGTGAAGCAGTCGGTCTGCGCCGTGCTGGGGGCGACCGGGCTCGACCCGACCCTTTTGGAGATCGAGATCACCGAGAGCGCCCTGATGCAGAACGACGAGTACACCTGCCGGGTGCTGAGCGAGCTGCGCGACATGGGGATCATCATCTCCGTGGACGACTTCGGCACCGGCTACTCGTCACTGTCGTACCTGCACCGCTTCCCGATCAACACCCTGAAGATCGACCGGACCTTCATCCTCAACATGATGAAGAGTTCCGAGGACCAGGCCATCGTGACCGCCATCATCGCCATGGCCAAGAGCCTCAAGATGCAGATCGTGGCGGAAGGGGTGGAATCGGTGGACCAGCTGGAAACGCTGAAGGACCAGGGGTGTCACGAGATCCAGGGCTTCCTGGTGTCGCGCCCGGTGAACGCGGAGCGCGTGGCCCGCTTCTTCACCGACGAGGATCACCTGCAGTTGCATACCGCTGCCGCCGAGACCCTTGAGGGTGGAGTCGCCCGGCAACTGGTGCGGGGCGCGGAGTAGCGCCCGCCGAGGAGGGACGATGAACGAATTGACCATAAAACTGAAGACCGGGGACGAGATCAAGGGGGTACTGACCCGTTCCTTCAAGTATCAGGATACCGACGTCGAGGTGTTGACCGAGGAGAGCAGGGAGACGCTGGTGTTCTCCCTGGACGAGATCTGCTACATCCGCTTCCTGAGCCCCCCCGCCGGCATAGGGCCCGGCGGCAACGACTCGCTCGAAGAGGTGCAGACCATCGCCGGCGAGACCTTCCGGGTCCACGTGCCGGTGAACGGCAAGTTCCTGAAGGGGTTCCTGGGGCTCCTGCCCGGTCCGGGCGAGAGTTACCAGACCTTCTTTTTTACCGATTCCGGCGTGCGTTACCGCCAGGACGCCCGCTACACCGGCCAGATCCTCCAGGACCAGGGCTACGTCTCCACCGACAAGCTGGAGGCGGCGCTCAAGCTGCAGGAGGAACAGGCGCACCGCGACCAGGACGCGGCCATCCTCCTGGCCGACGCGGTCGACGAGGGAGATATGCACGAGCAGGCACAAAAGCACGAGATGCACCATACCCGGGTGGGGGACATCCTGGTCGAGTCGGGGCTGGTGACCCGCGAGCAGGTCGAGGCCGCCTTCAAGAGCCAGAAGGGGAAGAAGCTGCAGGTGGGTGAACTGCTGATCATGAAGGGGCTGATCACCGAGGAGCAGCTTTTGTCCGCGCTGGCCACCAAGTTCCGGCTCCGCTTCGTGGACCTGGAGACGGTGATTCCCGGCGAAGCAGCGCTGAGCGCTATTTCCGAGGGGCTCGCCACCCGGCTCAAGGTATTCCCGATCTCGCTGGAGGGGAGAAAGCTGGTGGTGGCAACCTGCGCCCCCACCGACCTCACCATCGGGGACAACCTGAGGTTCTCCACCAACTTCGTCCCGGAACTGGTGGTGGCCTCCTCGCACCAGATCATGGCGGCCATCGACAAGTACTACCGCAACCGGATCGAGACGGTGGACACCCTGCTGAACTCCATGAAGGGGGAGGCGGAGACGGTGACCATAGAGGAAGAGACCGACGAGACCCGCCTGCTCTTCGAGCCCGACTCCAAGATCATCTCCCTGGTGAACCGGATCCTGGTCGACGCCTACCGGCGCGGCGCCTCGGACATCCACTTCGAGCCGGGCAACGGCAACGAGCCGCTCAACATCCGCTACCGCATCGACGGCGAATGCATCCACGCCCACAAGGTCGCCGCCTCCTACAAGGGGGCCATCACGGTGCGCATCAAGATCATGGCCGACCTGAACATAGCCGAGCGGCGCCGCCCGCAAAGCGGCAAGATCCTGCTGCGCTACCGGCAGCAGATGCTGGAGTACCGGGTCGAGATCACCCCCATGGTCGGCGGGCGCGAAGCCGCGGTATTGAGGCTCCTGGCGGCCTCCAAGCCGCTCCCCCTGCCGGGGCTGGGGCTTTTGCCGCACAACCTGGTGCGCTTCGTGGACATCCTGGAGAAGCCGCATGGCATCATCCTCTGCGTCGGCCCCACCGGCTCGGGCAAGACCACCACGCTGCACTCGGCCCTTGGGCACATCAACACCCAGGAACGCAAGATCTGGACCGCGGAGGACCCGGTCGAGATCACCCAGGCGGGGCTGTGCCAGGTGCAGGTCAACGCCAAGATCGGCTTCACCTTCGCCGAGGCGCTGCGCTCGTTTCTGCGCGCCGACCCCGACGTGATCATGATCGGCGAGATGCGCGACGCCGAGACCTCCAAGATCGCCATCGAGGCTTCGCTCACCGGCCACCTGGTCTTCTCCACCCTGCACACCAACTCGGCGCCCGAGGCGGCGGTGCGCCTGATCGAGATGGGGATGGACCCCTTCAACTTCTCGGACGCGCTTTTGGGCATCGTGGCGCAGCGCCTGGCCAAGAGACTCTGCCCGAACTGCAAAAAGCCGGCGCACGGCCAGCGTGAGCACTACGACGACACGGTGGCCGCCCTGCGCCAGATCGCCGGCGACCGCGAAGGGGTGATCCCCGACTTCAAGGAAGCCAACTTCATGAAGGCGGTGGGGTGCGAGGAGTGCGCCGGCACCGGCTACAAGGGGCGCATCGCCCTGCACGAGCTCATGATCGGGACCGAGAAGGTCAAGACCGCCATCAGGCGCGGGGTGGGCATGGACGAGCTGCGCTCCCTGGCCATGGACGAGGGGATGTGGACCCTCAAGATGGACGGCCTGATGAAGGTGCTGCAGGGGGATACCGACCTGGAGCAGATCCTCAAGGTCTGCATGTAGCAACGGCGGCATGACAAGCGAAGCACGCGGAGGGATGCGAAGATGCCCCACGGTGAGGTGCGTTCGAGTTGGCAGTTGGCGCTGCCGGTGCTGGCCATAGCGGCGGGGATCCCGTTCCTGCTCCTGGAGCTGTTCGGCTCCACGCTGTACGTGGTGCTGGACGTCCCCGCCTACCTCACCTTCCACAACACCGTGGAAATATTCAGCGTCATGGTCTCCCTCTCCATCTTCGGGGTGGGGTGGTTCTCCTACAACCAGAGCCGCGACCGGCACACCCTCTTCCTCGCCGTCGCCTTTTTGGGCATCGGTCTCATGGACTTCATGCACACCCTGGCCTACACCGGGATGCCCCCCCTGATCACCCCCAATACCCCCAACAAGTCGACCCAGTTCTGGATCGCCGTGCGCCTCTTCTCTGCCGCCTCCTTCCTGGCCAGCGCTTTTGTCGACGAAAGGTGCAGATGCCGGTGGCTGGGAAGGCTGCCGCTCCTGGCCGGGGTGCTGTGCATCACCGCGATTTCCTTCTGGGTCATTGTCTTTCGCCCCGACCTGGTGCCGGATACCTTCGTGGCGGGGGTGGGGCTCACGCCGTTCAAGAAGGGGTCCGAGCTGGTCATCATCGCCCTGTTGGTGCTGGCCGCCATCGCCTACCTGAAGCGGCTCACCGCCTCGCGGGACCGCATCTACCTGTACTACCTGAGCGCCTTCATCCTCTGCATCGTGAGCGAGCTCACCTTCACCGTCTACAAAAGCGTCTTCGACAGCTACAACGTGCTGGGGCACCTGTACAAGCTGTTCGCCTTCATGCTGATCTACCGCGGCATCTTTGCCGCCGCCATCAAGCGCCCCTACCGGCAGCTGCACCAGGCCCTGGGCGAGTTGCGCCACACCAACGACCTGCTGGTTGCCATCATGGACTCGATTCCCCACTGCATCTTCTGGAAGGATTGCCGCAGCGTCTATCTCGGCTGCAACCGGGAGTTCGCCAGGAGCGCGGGGCTCGCCGATCCTGCCGAGATCGTGGGCAAGTGCGACTACGACCTCCCCTGGAGCCGCGAAGAGTCCGAGGGGTACCGGGCCGACGACCGTGAGGTCATGTCGAAGAACCAGGCCAAGATGCACATCATCGAGAACCTGACCCAGGTCGACGGCAGCGTGATCTGGATCGATACCAGCAAGATGCCGCTTACCGACGAGGACGGCGCGGTGCGGGGGGTGCTCGGCATCTACGAGGACATCACGGAGAGAAAGCTGGCCGAGGAGCGGCTCTCGGAAACGCTGCAGTTCAACGAGGAGATCGTCAACAGCGCCCGCGAGGGGATCATCGTCTACGACCGCGAGCTGCGCTACCTGGTCTGGAACCCGTACATGGAGGAGATCAGCGGGACGCCTGCGAGCGAGGTCCTGGGCAGGCGCCCTGCGGAGGTCTTCCCGTGGCTCGCGGATACCGACCAGGTGCGCCGCCTGGAGCTGCTTGTGGCCGGCGGCGCACCCACCATGGTCGAATTCTGCGGTAGGCACGTGAGCGGGAGAGCGCTGTGGCTCTCGGACGCCTCGGCCCCGTTGAAAAGCAGCTCCGGCGAAATTATCGGGGTCATCGGCACGGTGCGCGACATCACCGAGCGGCGCGTCATCGAGGAGCAGTTGCGCCAGGCCCAGAAGCTGGAGTCGGTCGGGCGGCTGGCGGGCGGAGTGGCGCACGATTTCAACAACAAGCTCACGGTGATCATGGGGTGCGCCGAGCTGGCTGCGCGGCAGACCCGGGAGGCCTCGCTGCTGGAGCACCTGCGCCTGATCGTCAAGGCCGCCGAGCAGTCGCGGGACATCACCAGGCAGCTGCTCGCCTTCTCGCGCCAGCAGGTCGTCACGCCACGGATCGTTCAGGTCAACGCCATGCTGGTGGAGCTGAAGAAGTCGCTGGGGCGGCTGATCGGCGAAGACGTCTCCATCGTACTGGCGCCCGGGGAGCAGCTCTGGAACATCTGTATCGACCCCGTGCAGCTGGACCAGATCGTCATGAACCTGGTGGTGAACGCGCGCGACGCCATGCCCCAGGGGGGGACCATCACCATCGAGACCGCCAATGAGCAGTTCGCGGCGCCCCCTCCCCTGTACCCGGAGGCGGCGCCGGGGGCGTACGTACGGATCACCTGTCGCGATACGGGGGTGGGGATGGATAGCGAGACCCGCGCCCACGTCTTCGAGCCCTTCTACACCACCAAGGAGCAGGGGAAAGGGACCGGGCTCGGCCTGGCTACCGTGTACGGCATCGTCAGGCAAAACGGAGGCTTCATCGGCCTGGAGACGGCGCCCGGTTCGGGGAGCGTGTTCAGCATCTGGCTGCCGAGGTGCGTCGGGGGGGATGAGGACCAGGAGCCGCAGCGCCCTGCGACGCCGGAACGGGGAGCGGGAACGGTGTTGCTGGTCGAGGACGAGGACATGGTGCGTGAGTTGACGGCGAGCATCCTGGAGTCAATCGGGTACCGCTGCCTCGCCACGGCCGACCCGCGGGAGGCGCTGGAGGTGGCGGCGAACCCGGAGGTGGTCATCGACCTGGTGCTCACCGACGTGGTGATGCCCGGCATGCGGGGACCGGAGATGATGCAGCGGATGCGGCTCCAGCGCCCGGAGATGAAGTGCATCTACATGTCCGGGTTCACCGATGACATCCTGGCGGAAGCGGACGGGAACTGGGAGGGGGGGGCCTTCCTGAAGAAGCCGTTCCAGATGGAAGAGCTGGCGCGGCTGGTTCAGTCGGTGCTCGGCGCGCAACCCCGGTGATATCAGCGGGCCAAACGTTCCCCCCTTGTTAAAGGGGGGGCAGGGGGGATTTAGCCGAGCTAGCCCCGGCAATGAGGGGCGCGGGGTGCCGGGGCGGGGTCAGCGGGGGGCATTGAGCGAGCCGGGGGAGTTGAGGGAGCGCAGGTAATGGACCAGCGGCCAGCGGTGGGCGGCCGGGACCACGCGTTCCAGCACCGGTTCATGGCCGGCCCCGGTCAGCATGGCGCGCAGCAGTTCCCCGTCGCGGTAGGCGGCAACTTTCGGGAGGCGCAGGTCGGCGGGGCGGGGGACATAGCTGTTGCCGACGGGGCCGTCTCCCGCTCCCGACACCCCGTGGCAGAACGTGCAGTAGTAGCCGTAGTAGACCGCGCCCTGCGCCACGGCAGCCGGGGTCGCCGGGACCGGGTTGGCCAGTCCGGCGGCATCGGCCTCGCCGGGAGCACGGTCCGGCGAGGGGGTGACGCTCACCGCGCCCGCTGCCGGCGCCGGGAGCACCATCTGGAACTCCCGCACGTGGTGCTGCACGGTCATGCGCGGCCCCCGGACCAGGATGTACCCGAAGAGCACCGTCCCCAAGAGAGGGGGCGCCAGCACCATGAAGAGCGTAAGCTTCCTCATCTGTCTCCCCCCCCTTTTCCGCTTTGCGTCATCGGTGGCAGCGGCACTGCCTCCGGCAGCGGCCGGATCTGCCGCTGTACCTTCCCGCGCGGCTCCTCGCTGGAATAGATCGACTCCGCCGGCGCGTCCGGAAGCTGTCCGAAGTCCCAGCGCCGGGGCGCGTCCTGGACCAGGAGGTACACCAGCCAGCCGAACCCCATGATGGAGCCGCTGAAGGCGATCAGGATGACCCACTCCCAGGGGGAGCGCAGTTCCTGGTGCTCGTCGTAGTCGGGCTTTTGTTCCATGGTCGCCTCACCAGTTGGGGGGGATGGCGTGGTTGTGCGTGACCTCGAACAAGGTGAACGCGATGCAGACCCCGAAGAGGATGATGATCACCCAGGGCATGAAGCTGCGCAGCCAGCGCAGGAAGTTCAGTGGGCCGCGCACCTTGATCGTTTCGCTCTGTTTCTCGACGCCGCGCGGCAGCCAGAGAGCCTGGTAGGTGAGCGCCGCGAGCAGCACCAGCGCCGCGCCCGCCAAGAGCGCGATCACCAGCCACTGGTTTTGCAGCACGTACAGGTAGAGCATCAGCATGGCTGCCCCCTAACCACGATCCCTCGGCATGTTCAGCTTCCCCCTCCCTTGCCCTCCCCCTCCGGGGGAGGGGACGATGAACCTGAAGTCCCCAGCTTCGCTATCGCCGTATCCCGCCTGGCTCCTCCCCCCGGAGGGGGGAGGTCGGGAGGGGGGCTTTAGCGTCTTTGCTCCGGTTGCCGGCGCCTGGTCCTCCGGAATGCCGCTATCCAGCGCCAGGTAGCGTGCCCGTTCCTGGTCCGCGAACTGTCCCGCCCGTACCCCCCACAGGAAGAAGACGATCAGCATCCCGCACATCAACAGCGGAAAGCAGATCCAGATGATCAAGAAAGCCGGTGTATCCAACGCGCTGGTCATAATCTCTCTCCGTCTTCTCTTTGCGTTTTCTCTCTGTCCGGCTTCGCCGTGTGCACCTCCCCCCGGAGGGGGGAGGCCGGGAGGGGGGCTGTCGTCAACACCTTTCCCCCTCCCCAACCCTCCCCCTCCGGGGGAGGGAGTTACGGCGCCTGGTTCACCGCCGGCGGCGGGTACGGGTTCTGCCAGTTCCCCTCGTAGGAGGCGTCGATGCCGCGCGGCTCCGTGTTGGCGTCGGTATAGCCCAGAAACGACACCGCCAGGTAGTTGGCCAGGTCCCAGATCTTCTCGCTCTCCAGGTGCTTCTTGAAGTAGGGCATGGCGGTGCCGGTGATGCCGTTCATGATCTGGTAGTAGAAGATGCCGCCGATGTACCGGTTCTCCACCAGGTGGCGCCTGAGGATGGTGAAGTTGAGCGGGGGCGGCCCCAGGAAGGGCTGCGCCGGGCCGTTGCCGTCGCCGATCGGGCTGTGGCAATTGATGCAGAGCTGCTGGTAGATCCTCTTGCCGCGCTGCAGCGCCGCCTGCGTGGCCGGGTAGGGGTTGGGCATCCGGCGCCAGACCTCGGGGACCTGGGCGTGCAGCCACTCGATGTTGCGGTCCACCCCCCCCGCGTAGGCGGCCTGCGCCTGGCGCTTCCACTCGCGTTGGCGTTTTTGCCGCACGTCGGCATCCTTCCCCCCGAGCGACTGCACGTAGGCGGCCAGTGCCGTGATCTCGTGCCTGGTCAGGAAGTCCCAGGCCGGCATCACCGAGACGGGCGTGGTGTAGCGCGGGTTGGTGAAGTGGGCCATGTTCCAGTCGTCGCTGTGTTCCCCCCCTTCCTGGGACAGGTCCGGGCCGGTGCGCTCGCTCCCCAGGATGGCAGGTTCGATGCCGGCGTAGTCGCCCGCCCGGGCAATGCGCTCCGCCCCGACGTCCCAGTCACTGACCCGGATGAAGAGCGAATGGCAGTAACTGCAGCCGTTTTTCACGTAGAGCCGGTGCCCTTCCCGCTCAAGGGGGGAAAGCGGCCGCCAGATATCGCTGGGGGTGTCCTTCATGGTCATGGAGGGAAGTCCGACGATGATAAAGGTGGAGGCCCAGAAGACCAGCAGCGCGCCGACGATGAGAAAGGCCGGTGTCATCTTCATGCCGCCTCCTCGCCGCGCAGCAGGGGCTCTTCTGCCCGCGCCGGACGCAGGGTGAGGTACAGGTTGGCCAGGCCGACCAGGGAGCCGGTGAGGATGAAGATTCCCAGCGCGGCCCGCATCACCATGAAGGGAGAAAGCTGCGGCAGCACCCGTAGCACAGTCTCGCCGTTATGCCAGGCGCTTCCCTGCACCAGCCCCGCCATGGTCAGCACGACGAAGAACCCGGTCAGGCCGAAGGTGATCAGGCCGAACTGCAGGTTGATCAGCTTGTTGGAATAGACCGGGCGCCGGCTCACCAGCGGCAGCACGTGCCACATGGCCCCCAGCGCGATGTAGCCGCCGAAGCCGAGCATGGCGATGTGGGCGTGCCCGATGGTCCAGTTGTTGAAATGGGTCACCCGCTGCAGGAAGGGGAGCGACTGCAGCGGGCCCTGGATGCAGGTGATGATGTACCAGACGACCCCCCCCATGACGAGCCGTGCCGGCGGGTCGTTCCAGACCCTCCCCCCGAAGCCGCGCGCGGTGAGCCAGAGGTTGATCACCACGATGGAGACCGGGAGGACCATGGAGACGGAGTCGACCACGGACACCGTCTTGAGCCAGTTGGGGATGGGGGACTGCAGCACGTGGTGCCCGCCGATGTGGCTGTAGAGCGCGATCAGGAACCAGAAGCCCAGAAGCGACAGGGTGTGCGAGTTGAGCGGGGTGCGGGTGACGCGGGGGATGACGAAGTAGGCGGCGCCGGTGGCCAGCGGCGTGATCAGGAGCCCGGGGAGGTTGTGCCCCCAGAACCAGAGGAACAGGGAGTCGATCAGCCCCGGCATGGCCCCGGTCGCGGGGTGCCACATCACGTTCCCCAGGGGATAGTTGCTGGCGGTCCAGAGGAAGGTGGCCATGAAGTACCAGATGGAGACGTAGAGCTGCGGCTCGCGGCGGTTCACGATGGTGAGCGCCGTGTTGACGATGAGGCAGGCGACGGCGATCACCAGCGAGACGTCGGCGAGCCAGACGTACTCGTTGTACTCGCGTCCCTGGGTGTAGCCGAAGGCGAAGCCCAGGGGGCCGCTCAGGACGGTGAGGTTCCAGAAGGCGAAGGCGATCCAGGCCAGCGGCTCCGACCAGAGCCTGGTCTTGAGCAGGGCCGGGAGGTAGTAGAGGCCGACGCCGACCAGCATGGTGCCGGTGAAGCCGTAGAGCATGGTGTTCACGTGCACCGGGCGCTCCCGTCCGAACACCAGGGGGGCCACGTGGGGCAGGAACTCCGGCGCCACCAGGTGGATGGCGGAGAACATGCCGTAGACGGCGCCCACCACGAACCAGACCGCGCCCGCGACCATGAAGGCAAGCGCCGCACTCTGGGGTTTGTGGAAAGACTTGGTCATTGACGTTTCCTCGATCGTTTGTGCCCCCGGATGGGAGGGGATTTTTCACTCCCTCCCCCGGAGGGGGAGGGCTGGGGAGGGGGAAAGGCATCGGCCATGCTGCGGCACCCCCCTCCCGACCTCCCCCCTCCGGGGGGAGGAGGTAACGGCGCAGGTTTACCTATGGCAGACGAAACAGTCGTGGGTGACGCGGTTGGCCTTGTGGCACCGGATGCAAAAGCCCATCTCGAACTTGACCGCGCCCGCCACCCGGTCCATCTGGCGGATGTCGCCGTGGCAATGGCTGCAGTCGATGCCGCGCCGCAGGTGCATGGAGTGGTCGAAATAGACGAACTCCGGCAGCCAGTTCACCCGCTGCCAGACGACCGGCTGGTTCTGGGCCACCAGTTCCCGCAGCCGGGCGATGTACGGATAGGTGCGGATGATGCGCGAGTGGCAGAGCAGGCAGGTCTGCAGTGGCGGAATGCCGGCCCGCGAGGAGCGCGTGGCACTGTCGTGGCACATGAAGCAGCTGACGTGCTTGAGGCCGGCGTGCACCCGGTGGCTGAACGGGATGGGCTGGCGCGGGCCGAGCCCC
Source organism: Geomonas anaerohicana (assembly GCF_016458305.1). Lineage (GTDB taxonomy): Bacteria > Desulfobacterota > Desulfuromonadia > Geobacterales > Geobacteraceae > Geomonas > Geomonas anaerohicana. Next base: position 187,703 of record NZ_JAEMHL010000001.1, read on the forward strand.
ACCGGGTAGAGCCGGTCCAGGTAGATGAGCGCGGCCAGGGCGGCGCACAGGATGACCCCGGCGGCGACGGCGTTGCCCCACAGCGGCATCCCGCGCGGAGGCCCCCCCTCTTCCGGCGCTTTCCTGGGCGCCCTATCCGGTCCGGCTGCCGGCGTCATGGCCGCCCCCGGTCCACCCGACGCATCCAGGTCATGCCGAGCCCCAGCACCCCGGCGAAGCCGGCGGCCAGGGAAAGTTCATGCAGCCCGAGCCGGGGCGCCGGGTCGAAGGTGGGCGCCACCAGCCACCAGCGCTCCAGCCACAGCCCGGACAGCACCAGGAGGGAAATGATGCACAGGATGCGGCGGTTCTTCTTGGCGCGGATGGGGAGCAGCAGCACCAGCGGCCCGAAGTAGACCAGGGCCAGCAGGAGGATGCTCACCGGTTGCCACTGCGCGCCGTGCAGGCGCGGGACGATGAAGCGGACCTCGCGCGGCAGGTTCTCGTACCAAAACGGCAACAGGTGCGCGTACATGAGATAGGTGGTCATCAGGCTGAAGGCCACCATCAGCTTGCCCAGGTCGTGGAGCAGGTCCGGTTCCACGTCCGGGCGGCGGGCGGCGAGCAGGGCCCAGCAGGTGATGCCGATGTAGAGCCCGGACATGAAGAAGTAGCCGCCGGCGAGGTTACTATGCCAGTACGGGTCGAGCGCCATGACCAGGTCGAAGCCGAGCAGGGAGAACACCAGGCAGTACACCAGCACCAGGACCGTGCCGCTCGCCTTGCCGTCCCCGTCCCGGCGCTTCTTCAGGTGGTACAGCGCCATGCCCCAGAAAACGATCAGCGCTGCCAGGTCCCGCCCCATCACGAAGTCGGGATGCAGCCAGATCCCCTGGTGGTAGTGGATCCCCTGCCAGGGCGCCCAGAGAGCGTTACCGACCCACAGCAGCACCAGGGCGGCCAGCGAGGGGAGCGCAAAGGAGATGCCTGCCGTGGCGATCCGTTCCGCGCCCAGGTGCCAGCGGCCGTTGCAGGCCGCCACCAACGGCGGCCAGACCGCGATGCCCCCCGCCAGCGAGGTGAAGAACAGGAAGTTCACCAACAGCGAGCGCCACGCCCTGCGCTCCTCGGGCCCGTTCAGGAGCACGACCCAGACCGCGATCCCGGCGACGGCGAGGATAAGCCAGAGCGGCAGCCAGAGCTTGGTCGGGGGGTGCTCACTGGTGGACATGGAATTCCTCCGGGCGGGCCGGCAAGAGCCGCTCCTGCAGCTGCCGGACCTGGTCGGGACCGCAGCTCACCAGCAGGCCGAACTTGTCGCGCGAAAAGCGCGGGTCGTAGAAGGGGAGCGTCTCCAGGCGGAACAGGCGGGCCAGCAGCGCGAGCCCGAAGAGGTTGGCGAGGCTCCCGATGAGGATGGTCCCCTCGAAGCTGACCACGCAGAACGGGATCCAGGACAGGGGCGGCTTGCCGCCCACGATCAGGCTGTTCACCAGCGCGGTGCCGCCGGCCAGCCAGAACCCGCCGGTCAGGCCGGCCACGGCGCCCGCCAGGGTGATCAAGCGCACCGGGCTCTTCTTCAGCTTCAGGACCTCGGTCAACTGCTCGAGCTTCACCGGCGAGAAGGTTTCCATCACCTCGAAGCCGCTGTCGCAGCAAAGCTTGGCGGCGCTGACGAGGCTGCCGGCGCTGGAGAAGACGGCGAGCACGGTGGGGCGGTGCTGGGGCAGCCTCTGGGCGACCCGGTGCAGGCAGGGCTCGGTCGGGGGGAGTTCCTCCTCGGCGATCTGCCCCTTCAGTTCGCTGAGCGGCACGGTGGGGAGGCCCCTCGTGAACAGGACGAAGAAGAGGAAGAAGAAGCCGAAGGATCCGGCGGTGATGGTCAGCTCGACCCAGGTGGGGAGGTAGCGCCCGAAGTTGTGGGGGAGGAAATCGTGCGCCTGCGCGGTGTAGATGATCATCAGGCGCTCGTACCACATGCCGACGTTGACCAAGAGCGAGATGACGAAGAGCGGCAGGTAGTGGGTGCGCAGGCGCCGGAACACGAAAAGCCAGGGAACCAGCACGTTGCAGATCACGCAGAGCCAGTACATCCACGCTACCGGACCGAACATGAGCCACTTGTGGTTCTGCCACTCGACCGGGTCACCGGAGTACCAGGCGATGAAGGCCTCCACGGCGTAGGCGTAGCCGACGATGGTGGCGGTAAGAACGATGGTTTTGGCCAGCATCTCGAAGTGGTGCATCTGGACCAGGCGCTCCAGGTGCAGCAGCCTGCGCATCGGGATCAGCAGGGTGAGCACCATGGCGAGCCCGGAATGGATGGCGCCGGCCACGAAGTAGGGGGGGAAGATGGCGCTGTGCCACCCCGGCAGAAGGCTCATGGCGAAGTCCCAGGAGACCACCGAGTGCACCGAAACCACCAGCGGCGTCGCCAAGGCGGCGAAGAAGAGGTAGGAGCGGCCGTAGTGGTGCCACTGGCTCCCGGAGCCGGACCACCCGAGCGACAGGGCGCGGTAGAGGCGGCTTTTCAGGCGTATCGGGCCCAGTTGTGCGCGGTAGCGGTCACGTGCTGCCGCCAGGTCCGGGATCATGCCGACGTACCAGAAGATGAGGCTCACGGTGAGGTAGGTGGAGACGGCGAGGACGTCCCAGACCAGTGGGCTCACGAAGTTGGGCCAGAGCTCGCGCTGCGACGGGTAAGGAACGATGTAGTAGGCGGCCCAGAGCCGGCCCAGGTGGATGAGCGGGAAGAGGCCGGCGGTCATCACCGCGAAGATGGTCATGGCCTCCGCCGAGCGCGACACCGCGTCGCGCCACTTGGCGCGCAGCAGGTACAGGATGGCGGAGATGAGGGTCCCGGAGTGTGCGATACCGACCCAGAAGACGAAGTTGGTGATGTAGATCGCCCAGCCGACGGGGCGGTTCAGTCCCGTCACCCCCATGCCCGCCTGGGTCTGGTACATCAGGCAGAGCCCCCCGAGACCCGCCAGTCCCGCCAGGGAGACCACGGCAAGGTAGAACGCGAAGCCGGGTTTCTCCATGGCGTTCAGGACGTCGTCGTTGATTTGGCCGTAGCTCGGCGGCACAGGTGCTCTCCTTTGCCGGAAGGGGACTGGCTCCGCAGGTGCCTGTCCCCCTGCGGGGTCCGACTCAGACCAGGTCATTCTCTACCCTGCGTAGAAACGTCACGGCAGGCTTGGTGTTCAGCTCGTGCAGCAGGTGGTAGCGGCGCGGGTCGCCGCGGGTGATCCTGGTGACCTGGGCGCCGGGGTCGAGCAGGTCGCCGAAGGTGAAGACACCGGCCGGGCAGGTCTGGGCGCAGGCCGTCACCACCTCGCCGTCGCGCAGCTTGCGCCCCTCCCGCGCCGCGCGATACTCGGCCTGCCGGATGCGCTGCACGCAGAAGGTGCACTTCTCCATGACGCCGCGCTGGCGCACGGTCACCTCGGGGTTCAACTGCAGGTCCAGCGGCTTTCTCCATTCCAGGTTGATCCAGTTGAAGCGACGCACCTTGTAGGGGCAGTTGTTGGAGCAGTAGCGGGTGCCGATGCAGCGGTTGTAGATCTGGGCATTCAGCCCCTCCTCGTTGTGCACTGCGGCGAAGACGGGACAGACCGGCTCGCACGGGGCGGCGTCGCAATGCTGGCAGTGCAGCGGCAGCCAGGCGTAGCGCCAGGGACTGCCGGGGATGCGGTAGGGGGGGACGCGCAGCCATGCCATCTCCCGGCCGTCCGCCACCAACTCCGGGCCGATCACCGGGACGTTGTTCTCGGCGTAGCAGGCGACGGTGCAGGCGCCGCAGCCGATGCAGCGCTGCAGGTCGATCACCATGGCCCAGCGGTGCTTGACGTGTTCGTGCTTCGGGTACAGGTCGCGGTCGGCGTGGTACCCCTCGGGGAGCGGGAGGTCGAACTCCTCCTTGGACGGGTTGGCCGCGCGCAGCACCGAAAGCGGCACCGACTGGAGCAGGTCGCGGTGCAACTGCTCCCGGCGCAGCGCGGTCTTGATGGGGCGGGGGGCGTCTGCGGCGACGCGGCTGACCCGGCAGGGGGTGAAAAAACCAGCCCGCTGCACGGCGTCGAGCAGGAGGAAGGCGTTGGAGCCCACCCCCCTCGCGTTCTTGCCCAGGGCGCTGTGCCCCTGACCGAGTCCGATGGCCGCGCTGTGTTCGTCAATTTCCGTGGTGATGCGGACCGGCGCCCGCAGCGATCCGGCGACGGTGGCGAGTTGCACCAGATCCCCTGCCTCGATGCCCAGCGCCGCTGCTTTCCTGGGATGCAGGTCGATCCAGTTGCCCCAGACGATGAAGGTTACCGGGTCGGGCGCCTCCTGCAGCCAGCCGCGGTTGGCCAGGTGCCCGTCGTAGAGCATGATCGAGGCCCAGGGCCACAGCTCCACGTCCTCGACCCGTACAGGTCCCGAGGTGCGCTGCGCCTGGAAGGAGAGTCCGGCCAAGCGCGGGGCGGGCGCCGTGCCCGGAGGCGGTGTGGTTTCCTGCCACGCCCCTCCCGTCCTGAGCGCGGCCTGCCAGCCACGCTCCGCCTGATCGCTCCCGCCGCCGAAACCGCGCTTCTCCTTGAGCCACTGCAGCAGGTCGGCCGGCGTCGTGCCCCGCGCGGTCCGAAGCGGCCTGCCGGCCTGCCGCGCCAGCGCGATGAGGACCTCGCCGGCGTTGCGGGTATCGTAGAGGCGCCCCATCACCGGCTGCATCAGGCCGTCCACCCCCGGTTCCGGCTGGTATTCGCCCCACGACTCGAGCGGCGTGTCGGTGGGGAGCACCCAGCGCGCCAGTTCCGCCGTCTCGTCCAACTGCGATCCCAGGTACACCACCATCCCGGCCCGCTCCAGCCGCTCTGCCGCTGCTGTCCTGGAGTAGGCGGGGTTGGCGCCGAGTACGAAGAGGACGTCCTGCGGGCCCAGGGAGGAAAGAAACAGCTCCAGCTCCGTCTCCCGGGCGCTGCTGCTGAGGGCATGGGGGCGGGAGAAATCGACCGTAGTGCCGATCGCTCCGACGGCGTAGTTGAGCAGGGCGATGCAGAGGGCGGTGTCGGTGGCGGCCGGGCCGCCGCCGTACTGGGGACCCGCGAGCGCCACGGGGCGGCGCGCCGACGTGAACCCGCGGGCCACCGTCAGCAGGAGCTCCTGGTCCAGCGCGGGGAGGGGGGATGAGTTGAACAGGGCGTCCAGCGCCGGCCGGACTGACCTGAGATCGTTCCTGTTCCAGTCCCGGTCCATGATCACCCTGAGCAGGGCCGCGGCTACCACCGGGAGCTGGCGGGGGGAAACCTGGACGAAGTGGTCCGCATTGCTGGCAGTCATGGAGAGACGCGGCCCCAGGTAGGCCATCCGGGTCGGCGAGGCGCCGTCACGGTAGGCACGGCCGTCGGAGAACTGCCGTGCCTGGCGCACCGGCGATCCCCACGTTTCCAGGAAATCGGCGGCAAAGCTCACGATGAAGTCGCTCCCTTCCAGGTCGTAGCGGGGGATGATGGGGAGTCCGAAGAGCTGCTGGTGGGCGGCGCGGAGGGCTTCGTAGTCGAAGGGTTCGTAGAAGAGGAGCCGGTCCGAACCGAAGGCGGCGGCAAAGGAATGTAGCACCTCGGCCTGGGCTCCGGTCTGCAGGGTGGACAGCAGCGCCACCCTTCCTCCCGAGCCGAGCCGGGTGGCGATGGAATCCAGCGCCTCCTGCCAACTCTTGGGCCGCAGCTTCCTGCCGCTGCGGTAGAGCGGCGTGGTGATCCGGTCCGGGTCGTAGAGCCCCTGCAGCGCGGATTGTCCGCGCGCGCAGAGCGTGCCCCGGTTCACCGGGTGCCCCGGGTTCCCCTCCGCCTTGGTGGCGCGGCCATCCCGGTTGGCGATGTGCATGCCGCAGCCGGCAGGGCATTCCCGGCAGGTCGTGGCGAAATAGGTCCAGTTGCCAGGGGTGATCTGCTCCGGCGGGATCACCTTGGGGATCAGACGGTTGACCAGCTTGCGCGGCTGATCGGTCGCCAGCGCGATGCTGCTGCCCCCCGTGATCCACAAGAAGGTGCGTCTGGACATCTCGGACATCGGCACGCCCCCGGAACATTCTCATCGCTTCAATGAGAGCGAAGATGAAAAAAGATTAACCTGTTGTATCAAGGCCGCCGGTCTTGTCAAGCGGGCTCCCAAAAGGCAGGCCCGGCGGTTGACAAAGAAAGTCGGGTTCCTAGACTGTTAGGGGGATTAGAAAAATTAAATCTAATGAACGGGGAGGTCTCATGACAACAGCCAGTGATTACCTGGTGCAGCGGCTTTACGAATGGGGGGTGCGCAAGGTCTACGGCTACCCCGGCGACGGTATCAACGGCGTGATGGGCGCCTTGAACCGGGACAAGGAGAAGGTGGCTTTCATCCAGACCCGCCACGAAGAGGAGGCCGCCTTCATGGCCTGCGCGCACGCCAAGTTCACCGGCGAGGTCGGGGTCTGCATCGCGACTTCCGGGCCGGGCGCCATCCACCTGTTGAACGGGCTCTACGACGCGAAGCTCGACCATCAACCGGTGGTCGCCATCGTGGGCCAGCAGACCACAACGGCGCTGGGCGCGGACTACCAGCAGGAGGTGGATCTTCTGTCGCTGTTCAAGGACGTGGCCCACCATTACGTTCATATGGCCACCAGCGCCGAGCAGGTGAGGCAGCTGGTCGACCGTGCCATCCGCATCGCCCTGGCCGAGCGCACCGTCACCTGCGTCATCTTCCCGACCGACGTGCAGGAGATGGACGCGGTCCCGTCGCCGGTGCGCAAGCACGGCTCCACCTTCACCGGGCTGGGCTTCACCCGACCGGAGATCGTGCCGGCTCGTGACGACCTGAGACGTGCCGCCGACGTCCTCAATGCGGGCAAGAAGGTGGCCATGCTGGTCGGCGCTGGCGCGCTGGGCGCGGGCGAGGAGGTCGCCATCGCGGCCGAGAAGCTGGGCGCGGGGGTGGCCAAGGCGCTTTTGGGCAAAGCGGTGCTCCCCGACGCGCTCCCCTACGTTACCGGGTCCATTGGGCTATTGGGCACCAAGCCCAGCTGGGAGCTGATGAAGGAATGCGACACGCTGCTCATGATCGGCAGCGGCTTCCCTTATGCCGAGTTCCTCCCCAAGGAGGGGCAGGCGCGCGGGGTGCAGATCGACATCAGCGCGAGGATGCTGGGGCTGCGCTACCCCATGGAAGTGAACCTGCAAGGCGACGCCAAGCTTACCCTCCGGGCGCTGATCCCGCTGCTCGAGCAGAAACAGGACAGCACCTGGCGTGACTCCATCGAAAAGGGCGTCAGCGAATGGTGGGAAGTGCTGGAGGCCCGCGCCAAGCTCGAGGCCAAGCCGATCAACCCTCAGCGCCTGTTCTGGGAACTCTCGGCCCAGCTTCCCGACAACTGCATCTTGACCTGCGATTCCGGGTCCTCCGCCAACTGGTACGCGCGGGACCTCAAGGTGAGGACAGGGATGATGGCGTCCCTTTCCGGCGGGCTGGCCACCATGTGTCCCGGTGTCCCCTACGCCGTCGCCGCGAAGATGAACTACCCGGACCGGCCGGTCATCGCCATGGTGGGGGACGGCGCCATGCAGATGCAGGGCATTAATGGACTGGTGAACATCGCCAAGTACTGGCAGGAATGGAGCAACCCGCAGCTGGTGGTGCTGGTGCTGAACAACGGCGACCTGAACCAGGTGACCTGGGAGCAGCGCGTCATGAACGGCGATGCCAAGTTCAGCGCCTCACAGGACATACCGCAGTTCCCGTACGCAGGCTACGCCGAGATGCTGGGACTGGAAGGGATCCGGCTGGAGGACCCCGAGCAGATCCGCTCCGCCTGGAGGACGGCGCTTTCCGCCAACCGGCCGGTGGTGATCGATGCCCGATGCGATCCGGACGTGCCGCCGCTGCCGCCGCACATCACCTTCGACCAGGCCAAGGGGTTCCTGTCCTCGCTCTTCAAGGGCGACCCCAACCTGGGCGGCATCATCACCCAGTCGGCCAAGCAGATGATGTCGACGCTGCTGACCAGGAGTGAGAAGTAAGGGGGCAATAGGGGGGAGGACGTGAGGTCGTCAGGTGCTGCGCTTCGTGAATTGCAGAGCGGTTTTTCCAGGAGTCAGAAACCTTTGCACTAAAATCACCATCAAAGGGACCGCCCATAAGGCGGTCCCTTTGTATTGTTACCTCCCCCTCCCTTGAGGGGGGCGGGGGTGTGTGAAGCCGCAAGGTATGGGAAATAATGGCGCAAGGGGAGGGGGGACTACGGGCATTCCCCTCCCTGCGAGCCAATGAGGAGCGCGGCTTTAGACTCTCATTGAAAAGCTGGCAATCTGCGTTAGCCTCAACAGGTGTCATGACAAAGGAGGCGCACATGAAGATCTCGACCGAGCAGTTCCGGGTGAAGCCGAAGGACGAGGTGGACCTGAAGAAACGGCCTACCTCGGTCCCACCATTTTACCGCTCCAAGGAAGAGTACCAGGAGCTTCTGTGCGAACAGATCGAACGGCTGAGCGCCCTGCAGGGGCTGCTCTACGCCAACAACAGCTGGTCGATCCTGCTCATCTTCCAGGCCATGGACGCGGCGGGCAAGGACAGCATGATCAAGCACGTGCTCTCCGGGATCAACCCCCAGGGGTGCGAGGTCTACTCGTTCAAGCATCCAAGCCCGGAGGAACTGGACCACGATTTTCTCTGGCGCAGCATGCGCCGCCTGCCGGAACGCGGCCGCATCGGCATTTTCAACCGCTCCTACTACGAAGAGGTGCTCATCGTCCGGGTGCACCCGGAGATCCTGGCGGCGGAGAACCTCCCGGACAAGTTGGCCAACCACAAGAACATCTGGCGCGACCGCTTCCGTTCCATGAACGACCTGGAAGCGCACCTGACCCGGAACGGCACCCGTATCATCAAGTTCTTCCTGCACGTCTCCAAGGAGGAACAGCGCAAACGCTTCCTGGAGCGGATCGACAACCCGGAGAAGAACTGGAAGTTCAACCAGGACGACATCGAGGAGCGCAAACTCTGGAAGCAGTACATGAAGGCCTACGAGGAATGCCTTATCGCCACCAGCAGCAAGGAGGCGCCGTGGTACGTGGTCCCCGCGGACGACAAGAAGAACGCGAGGCTCGTCGTGGCCCAGGTGGTCGTGAACCTGCTGGAAGAACTGAAGATGAGCTACCCGGAAACGTCCGAGGAGAAGCGCCGGGAACTGCTGGCCATAAGAGACGAGTTGGTGAAATAAGAAGTGGTGGTTTCGGCTAAACAAAAGGCGGCTTGCGCCGCCTTGATTGAAAGTCCTGCCAAAGTAGCTATCGTGTGATGCTCCGTCCTGCCAGAAGGCCTGCCACCAGCATAACCACTGCAACCACCAGGAACAGGTAGAAGAGCAGTTTGGCGATACCGGCTGCCGCTGTTGCAATACCACCGAATCCGAACACTGCGGCTATTACGGCGATAATGAAGAAGATGATGGCCCAACGTAACATGATCGTTCACCTCCCCTTACCCTCATTAACTTCCTTAAACAAAGTGTATCATGGGAGGCGCCCAGTTTTATATCTTGTATTTTTTTAATTTTATCGGGCCGTTTGCCGCTGGCGCACCAGGGTGCCGGCTCCCCTCCGTGAACACCACCCTCACCTGCCCTTCGGGCACCCTCTCCCAGAGGGAGAGGGAACCGGTGGAAGATCCTGCCTAATCGGGTTCTCCATGGTTCCGCCTACCGCCGCTCCAGGTTTTCGATGCACTGCTCCAGGTCGATTCCCGGCCCCAGCACCCCCGCGAACAGGTCCCCCAGGTGTTCCAGCCGCCGCGGCATGGTGGCGATGGTGAACTGGCTTGGGTCGAGACCCCGTTGCACCTCCTCCCACTTGAGCGGGGCCGAGACGGTTGCCCCTGGCCTGGGGCGGATGCTGTAGGGGGCGGCCAGGGTCTGACCCGGCTTGTTCTGCAGGAAGTCGAGGTAGACCTTTTTCTGGCGCAGCTTCGGGCTGCGCAGGATGCTGGTGAACTCGGGGACCTTGTGGTGCACCAACGTGGCGATGACCCGGGCGAACTCGCCTGCGGCGTCGTAGTCGTACTTGGCGCCCAGCGGCACGTAGATATGGATGCCGGTTGCGCCGGAGGTCTTGGGGAAGCTGACCGCGCCGGCCCGCTCCAGCACCTCCCGGACCGCCAGCGCGGTCTCGATCACCTTGGCGAACGGGATGTCCTCCGGGTCGAGGTCGATCACGAAGTAGTCAGGGTAGTCGAGGTTCTGCAGGCGTGACAGCCAGGGGTTGATCTCGATGCAGCCGAGGTTGGCCATGTACACCAGCGTCGCCTCGTCCTGGCAGACGAAGAACTTGATGTTCTTGTCCACGTGCTTGGAGTAGATCTCCCGGGTGGTGATCCATGACGGCGGCAGTTCCCCGGCCTCTTTTTGGAAAAAGCCGGGCTCGGTGATGCCGTTGGGGGTGCGGTACAGGGACTCCGGGCGGTCGACCAGGTGGGGAAGCATGGCGTGGGCCATGGTGCGGTAGTAGTTGATGACGTCTCCCTTGGTGTACCCCTGGTCCGGCCAAAACACCTTGTCCAGGTTGGAAAGCTCCAGCCGGTGGCCGTCCAGGATCAGCAGCTCTTCCTGTCCTTTCTTGCCGCTAGTCCCTTTCTTGCCGGATGAGCGCTTCGGGACGGAAGGGGGCGACGGGGGCGCAGCCCGCTCCGGAACCGGGGGTGGCGTGGACCCGACCAGTTCGCGCACCACGCTCCTGGGATCCTTGTCCTCCCTCAGTCCCAGGTAGATGGGCTGGCGCATCACGTTCTCGTCGGTCCACTCGGAAAACTCCACCTCGCAAACCAGTTCCGGCTTCACCCACGTAATCGGCATGTCCGACTTGACCGGCTGCTGGAAGGGAGAGCTGTCCTGCACCAGCGGCTGCAGCAGTTCGTACATCTCCTTGAGACCGGCGTCGTCGAAGCCTCCGCCGGCGAAACCGATGCAGACCAGCCGGTCGTCCTCGTACACGCCGAGCACCAGCGCGCCCAGCCCTTTCCGGCTGCGGCGCGGCTGGGTGAAGCCGCAGATGACTGCCTCCTGCTGGAAGCGCACCTTGATCTTCAGCCACTCCTTGCTTCTTTTTCCGGACTGATACAGGCTCGCGGCGCGTTTGGCCAGGATCCCCTCCAGGTTGTTCTGGCGCGCCAGCTCGAAGAACTCCTTGCCGGATTCCATGATGTGGTCGCTGTAGCGGATGTCGGGCAGGTCGGGCAGCAGGGCGCGCAGCCTTTCCTTGCGGGCGAGGAGCGGCTGGTTGCGCAGGTCTTCGCCGTTCAAGTAGAGGAGGTCGAAGACGAAGTAGGCGATGTTGCCGCGGCCGGTGCGCTGGTAGTTCTGCAGTAGTTGGAAGTAGGAGCGGCCGGTTTCGTCCAGCACCACCACCTCGCCGTCCAGGACGGCTTGTATGCCGAGGGAGGCGAGAGCCGCCACCACGGTGTGGAACTTCTTGTTGAAAGAGAGGTTGTTGCGCGAGTAGAGGGCGACGTTGTGGCCGGAGACCTCGGCGATGGTGCGGTAGCCGTCCAGCTTGATTTCGAAGAGCCAGTCCGGGTCGTCAAAGGGCTCGGCGGCGGAGGTGGCCAGCATGGGGGGGCCGGCTGACACCGTGGACCCAGTGGACCCGGTGGACGCGGTGGACCCTGTGGACCCGGGAGAGTTGGTGAAGTTGGTGGGGGTGGTTGAGGTGGTTGGGGTGGAAATTTCTGCGGGCGGAGTTGGGGCGGTGCTGGCGGCTTGCCCCTCCCCCCGGAGGGGGGAGGCCGGGTGGGGGGAAGCCGGTGTAGCGGCCGCACCTTCTTCAGCACGCTGCGCCTGCACCGGCATGCGCTGCGGCATCCTCCCGGCGCGGACGTCCTCGATGGTGGCGTTGCTCACCACGGAACGCTCCTGCAGGGTCACGTCTTCGCTGCCGGCATACTGGTCCTTTTTCTTAATCAAGAGCCACGAGTTCCCCTTGTCGCCCTTGATGCGCACCAGGGCGTACTCGCCGTTCAGCTTCTCGCCGTGCAGGACGAACTTCAGGTCCCCCTTCTGCAACCCCTCGCGCAAAAGCTTGAGACTCTGATCCGGTTCTTCGCTCGCGGCGGCGTGAAAGGTGCCGGTATCCCAGATGATCACCTCGCCGGCACCGTAGTTCCCTTTCGGAATCACCCCCTCGAAATCACCGTACTCGTACGGGTGGTCCTCCACCATCATGGCCAGACGCTTAACGGACGGATCGAGCGACGGCCCCTTGGGGATCGCCCAACTTTTCAGCACGCCATCGATCTCCAGACGAAAATCGTAGTGCAGGTGGGAGGCGGCATGCTTGTGGACCACGAAGCGCAGAGCCCGCTCGGAACGGCCCCCTTTCCCCGGCGGTTCAGGCGTTTTGCTCAGATCCCGCTTGCGGTGATACTGCTCCAGTCCCATGAGAAAACCTCCTTTGGCTGCACATGAGTCTATCACAGCAGCATGAACCGGGAGATTGACAAAAGAAGTCGGGCGGCTAGATTATTAGGCGTTGCCAATTTTGGCCCATTAAAAGCCCGGACAGGGCACCAGAAAGGAGAAGAAGCATGAAGGTCCAGGACATCAAGGAAATCGCCCAGAGGATGGACATCTCCTGCGGCAAGCTGAAAAAAGGCGAACTGATTCGCCTGATCCAAAGCAAGGAAGGGAATATCGCGTGTTTCGATTCGGGGCAGTCGTCCCGGTGCGGCCAAGGGGGCTGCCTCTGGGCGGAGGACTGCAACTGACCACCATCCGGAAAGGAGGCGCCACATGGACTTCGACTACACCAAGTACATCTACCTGCCGGACTGCAAGGACGGCTGCGGCGCCATAACGGACTGGTTGAGCAGCAGGAAGATGGCGCGCGAGGCGGGGGAGAACCACCACAAGTCGACGGGTCATGACTGGGTACTGATCGAGAAGATGCGGGAGGAATAAAGGTCGTCATGTTATCGGCTTCATGCTGACTGAGGGGGGGAGAGCGGTTTTCCCGCGGGACACGCCCCGCGTGCAAACAAATACCAACAGCTGATCCGGAGGAAAGCATGAACAGAGACGATATTCTCGACCAATTGGAAAAACTGATCCAGCTCGACGTGGATGCCACCCACGCCTATGACCAGGCCATCAAGAACGTGAACGAGGTGACCATCAAGGACAAGCTGATCCAGTTCCAGGCGGACCACCGCAAGCACATCGACCTCCTCTCCGCGAAGATGCTGGAGCTCGGGGGGACCCCGCCGGAGCTGAGCTCCGACTTCAAAGGGTTCCTGATCTCCGGCTTCACGGCTCTGCGCAGCCTGACCGGCTCGAAAGGGGCGCTGGAGGCGATGGAGAGCAACGAGCGCCTCACCACCAGCCGCTACGAAGAGGCCTCGCAGCTCGACTTCCCGGTGGACATCTCGGCCATCGTGCGCGCCAACTACGCCGATGAACAGCGCCACCTCTCCTTCATCCGCGAAGCGATCCCCACCCTGCGCAAGTAGAAGGAAGGCAATGGACAAATGACAATGGACGGTTGACAACGAATGCCGCCGGTGCCGTACTCGCAACGGTGCCGGCGGCTTTGTGCTGCCCGCACGATGGTTATGGAGTCGCATCGGCGGGGGCGTCACAGGTCAGCCCGGATCCAATCGGATTCGGGCTCTTTTTTTCATTAGGAGCGCGCCGGACGGTACTCATCTTCTGCAAAACAGCCTCTCGCAAGGCGTTGACATGAACAATCGCTAATGTATCTTTGGTGAGTGTTTTTTTATGTGAGCGGCGGCGGTTTCATGAGAGAGGCGGTCACGGCTGGCGGAGGTGGGTATGGTGGCAGGTGGCTGGCGCGTCGAGCTGGGGGCTACGGTCTTGAAGGAGGGGGGGACGCAGTTCCGGGTCTGGGCCCCCAAGTCGAAGACGGTGAACGTCCTCATCCTGTCCGGCAAGGCGACCGGGACGGTGGCCATGCAGCCGGAGGGAAAGGGCTACTACTCCATCACCGTGCCCGGTGTGGCCGACGGCGACCGCTACCTGTACCAGCTCGAGTCCGGCAACACCTTCCCCGACCCGGTGTCGCGCTTCCAGCCCGACGGCGTGCACGAGGCCTCCCAGGTGGTCGATCCTGAGCAGTTCCTCTGGACCGAGGAGGGGTGGCGTGGCATCCCGCTGGAACAGTACCGCATCTACGAGATCCACGTCGGCACCTTCACCCGGGAGGGGACTTTCGAGGCGGTGATCCAGCACCTCGACTACCTGGTCGACCTGGGCATCACGGCAGTTGAGCTGATGCCGGTTTCCCAGTGTCCCGGCAAGCGCAACTGGGGCTACGACGGCGTGTACCACTTCGCCCCGCAGAGCAACTACGGCGGACCGGAAGGGCTGAGAAGGCTGGTGAACGCCTGCCACAGGAAAGGGCTCGCCGTGGTGCTGGACGTGGTCTACAACCACTTCGGCCCGGAAGGATGCTACCTGGACGACTTCGGCCCCTATTTCACCAGCAAGTACCGCACCCCCTGGGGGCGGGCCATGAACCTGGACGACGCCGACAGCGACCCGGTCCTGGAATACTTCCTCTCCAACGCAGCCTACTGGCTCACCGAATTCCGCTTCGACGCGCTGCGCCTGGATGCGGTGGACTGGATCTTCGACCAGACTCCCAAGCCACTGCTGCGCCGCCTGGCTGACGAGATCCGCCAGCACCGGGAGCGGCTGGGGCGGGACTTCTGCCTTTTCGCCGAGAACGACACCAACGACGTGCGCCTGATCAATTCGCCGGAGAAGTGCGGCTTCGGTCTCGACGCCCAGTGGTGCGACAACTTCCACCACGCCTTGCGGTCACTGTTAACCAATGAGATAACGGGGTATTACGAGGATTTCGGGCAGTTCAGCCAGTTGCAGAAGGCGTTCCAGGAGGCTTTCGTCTACACCGGGGAGTACTCCAGGTACCGCCGGCGGCGCCACGGGGGGCCGACCGAGAACCACCCGGGATCGCAGTTCGTGGTCTTCTCGCAGAACCACGACCAGGTCGGCAACCGCAAGTGCGGCGACCGGTTGAGCGCGACGCTCCCCCTGAACCAGCTCTTGCTGGCAGCCGCTTCCGTGATTCTCTCCCCCTACCTGCCGCTGCTCTTCATGGGCGAGGAGTACGGCGAGCGCGCCCCTTTCCACTATTTCATCGACCACACCGATCCGGAACTCGTGGAGTTGGTGCGCAAGGGGAAGCACGAGGAACACGCCTCGGGGGTGTGCGAGGGAGATATCCCCGATCCCGCCGCGGAGTCGACCTTCGAAGAGTCGATCATCGACGTGGCGAGTCCGAAGGAAGGGGAGCAGGCGGTGATCCTTGCCTTCTACAAGAAGCTCTTCGCGCTGCGCACCACCCTCCCGGCGCTGCAGGTGTTCCAGCGGGATGCCATGGCCATCTCCGGGCTCCCCGAACAGAAAATTCTCTTCCTGCGGAGGTGGAGCGGCGGCAACGCGGTGCTCTGCCTGTTCAGTTTCAGCAACATTCAGCAGGAGGTACCCCTTGCGCTGCCGCCGGGCAGCTGGGAGCGGGTGCTTGACTCGTCCGGGCAGCAGTGGCGCGGCCCGGGTGAGGAAGCGCCGGAGCGTGTAGAGGGGGGCGAGGCGGACGGCAGCCAAAGGACCATGATCAGGATCAACCCGTTCAGCGTGGTGGTCTACAGCACCAATCTTTCAGGAGGAGACCATGGAGCAAGCTAAGGAGCGTTTCGTCTGTA
The DNA here is from genome assembly GCF_016458305.1 of Geomonas anaerohicana. Lineage (GTDB taxonomy): Bacteria > Desulfobacterota > Desulfuromonadia > Geobacterales > Geobacteraceae > Geomonas > Geomonas anaerohicana. The sequence continues at coordinate 203,426 of NZ_JAEMHL010000001.1, forward strand.
TCCACGGGCACTTTTACCAGCCTCCCCGCGAAAACCCGTGGCTCGAGGCGGTGGAGATACAGGACTCCGCCTTTCCCTATCATGACTGGAACGAGCGCATCACGGCCGAGTGCTACGCCTCCAACTCGGCGTCGCGCATCCTGGACGGCGACAGCCGCGTCATGGATATCACCAGCAATTACGCCAAGATCAGCTTCAACTTCGGCCCCACCGTCCTCTCCTGGATGGAACTCGCCGCGCCCAATATCTACAACGCCATCCTGGCGGCGGACAAGCAGAGCATGGAGTGGCGCTCCGGGCACGGTTCGGCCATCGCCCAGGTCTACAACCACATGATCATGCCGCTGGCCGACGCGCGCGACAAGCGCACCCAGGTGGTGTGGGGCATCGCGGACTTCCAGAAACGCTTCGGCCGCTTCCCGGAGGGGATGTGGCTCGCGGAGACTGCGGTCGACCTGGAGACCCTGGGCATACTCGCCGAGCAGGGGATCAAGTACACCGTGCTTGCCCCGCACCAGGCCGAGGCCTACCGCGCGCTGGGGACCGAGGAGTGGACCGAGACCGAGATCGACCCGACCCGGGCCTACCTCTGCAAGCTCCCCTCAGGGCGCTCCATCACCCTCTTTTTCTATGATGGCCCCATCTCCCGGGCGGTCGCCTTCGAGAACCTCCTCGATAGCGGCGAAGCCCTCGCCGGCCGGCTGGTGGGCGGATTCACGGAGGACCGGGACTGGTCGCAGTTGATGCACATCGCCACCGACGGCGAGACCTACGGCCACCACCAGAAGTTCGGCGACATGGCGCTGGCCGCATGCCTGAACCACATCGAGGGGAACAACCTGGCGCGGCTCACCAACTACGGCGAATACCTGGAACTGTGCCCGCCGGCAATGGAGGTGAGGATCCGCGAACGCACTTCCTGGAGCTGCGCCCACGGCGTCGAGCGTTGGAACAGCGACTGCGGCTGCTCGGGGGGCATCCAGGGGTGGAACCAGCAGTGGCGCACCCCGCTGCGCGCCTCGCTGGACTGGCTGCGGGACCGCCTGGCCAAAGCCTACGAGCAGAAGGGGCGCGAGCTCTTCAAGGATCCGTGGCAGGCCAGAGACGCCTACATCGAGGTGATCCTGGACCGCGGCATGGAGCAGTCGGAGCGCTTCCTGGCGCAGCACGCCGCCCGCGAGCTATCCAAGGACGAAAAGATCATGGCGCTCAAGCTGTTGGAGATGCAGCGCAACGCCATGCTCATGTACACGAGCTGCGGCTGGTTCTTCGACGAGCTTTCCGGCCTGGAAACGGTGCAGGTGATCGATTATGCGAGCCGCGCCTTGCAGCTCGCCGAGGGGATCGTGGAGGGCAACGTGGAAAAGGCCTTCCTGGACCGCCTCAAGGAGGCGAAGAGCAACATCCCCGACCACCACGACGGGCTCTGGATCTACCAGAACTTCGTGCTCCCGATCCGGCTCGACCTGGTCAAGGTGGGGGCCCACTACGCCTTCAGCTCCCTTTACGAGGAGTACGATGAGCACTCCCAGATCTACTGCTATGCCATCGCAAAGGAGGAGTACACCAAGTTTTCCACCCCTGACGCGGTGATGGCGATGGGGCGCATCCACATGGCAAGCGAGATCACCGAGGAAGAAGCCTGCCTCACCTTCTGCGTCATGCGCATCGGCAGCCACGACTTCAAGGGGGGCGTGAAAGAAGAATGCGACCCGGGCGCGTACGCGGCCATGCGCGAGGAGATGAGCGGCGCCTTCGACAAGGGGCTCTACACCGACCTGGTCACCCTGATGGACAAGCACTTCGGCACCCACAGCTTCTCGTTGATCAACCTCTTCAGCGACGAGCAGCGCAAGATCATCAACCAGATCATCAGGCAGAACATGGAAGAGGAGATCGCCAGCTACCAGGAGATGTACGAGCGCAGCCGGCCGCTCATGGAGTTCGTCAAGGAGACACGAGTCCCGGTGCCGCAGATCTTTATGGCCGTGGCGCAGCCCGCGCTTAACGAGGCGCTCCGGCATGCCATGAGCGAGGACGAGGTCGACGCGGACCAGGTGCGCAGGATCGTGGGGCAGATCGGGTCCTGGGGCGTGGCGATCGAGGAGCCGGGGACCGAGTACTTCATGAGGCGCCATCTCGAGGAGATGTCGGGGCAACTGGTACAGGATCCGTCCGACCTGAAGCTGATCGCCCGGATGCAGAAGTACATGGACCTTTTGAACGAGATTCCCATCAACGTGGTGCTCTGGCAGATGCAGAACGACTACTACCAGCTCGCCAAGACCGTGTACCCCGAGTATCTCACCCGTTCCGCCGGGGGCGAGGAAGGGGCCGGCATCTGGCTGGATGCATTCAGGAAGCTCGGGGAGACCCTGCGCTTCAACCTGGGGGCGGTGCTGCCGCAAGCCTAGACCGGGGGGAAGCATGGGAGCACCGAACCTGCCCAACGCGCGCATTCCCAGCGCCACCTACCGGCTGCAGTTCAATGCCGGTTTCACCTTCGCCGATGCCACCAGGATCATTGGCTACCTGCACGATCTCGGCATCAGCGACGTGTACGCCTCCTCCTACCTCGCCGCCAAGGAGGGGAGCGTACACGGTTACGACGTGGTGAACCAGACCATCCTGAACAAGGAGGTCGGGGACGAGCAAAGCTACCAGACCATGGTGGACGAACTCTCCCGCCGCGGCATGGGGCACATCCTCGATTTCGTCCCCAACCACATGTGCATCGAGAGCGGGGACAACATCTGGTGGATGGACGTGCTGGAAAACGGCATGAGTTCCCCCTACGCGAACTTCTTCGATATCGACTGGGAGCCGGTGAAAAAGGAATTGACCGGCAAGGTGCTGCTGCCGCTATTGGGAGACCAGTACGGCAAGGTGCTGGAAGGGGGGGGCTTGCCGCTTCTCTTCCGCGAGGGTGCCTTCTACGTCCAGTGCTATTCCCTGCAGATCCCGATCGAGCCGCGCAGCTACCTCCGCATTCTCCAGCACCGCCTGGACAGCCTGAAAGAGAAGTTCCCGCCGGATGCCGAGCCGGTCCAGGAACTATTGAGTATCGAGACCGCGCTGCAGCACCTGCCGCTGGCCACCGAGCGGGACCCGGAGCAGATAGGCGAGCGCCACCGGGAGAAGGAGATCATCAAGAAACGGCTCTGGCAGCTGTGCCAGGACGCCCCGGAGGTGGCGGCGTTCATCGAGGAGAACGTCAGGATCTTCAACGGCAGCAAGGGGGACCCCAACTCTTTCGACCTCCTGGACCAACTGCTGCGCGAGCAGGTGTACCGTCTTTCCTACTGGCGGGTCGCCACCGAGGAAATCAACTACCGGCGCTTCTTCGACATCAACGCCCTGGCCGCCATCCGCATGGAGGACCAGGCGGTGTACGACCTCACCCACGCCCTGCTCTTCAGGCTGATCCGCGAGGGAAAGGTGACCGGGGTGCGCATCGACCACGTCGACGGCCTCTACGATCCGGTCTCCTACCTGCAGAACCTGCAAAAAAGCGCCTACATCCAGTTGTGCGGCTGCGAACCGAGTGGAGAGGGGGGCAACGGGGCCGAGGCGGAGTATTTCACCGAACTTGAGCGCGACCCTTCCTACCAGCCGCTCTACGCCGTGGTGGAGAAGATCCTGATGAAAGGGGAGCAACTCCCGGAACAGTGGCCGGTGGCGGGCAGTACCGGGTACGAGTTCCTGAACAGCGTGAACGGCATTTTCGTGGACACCGAGGCCGCCAAGCAGTTCGATCGCATCTACGACCGTTTCATAGAGCGCGCCTCGGACTTCACCGAGATCGTCTACCAGAAGAAGAAGCTGGTGATGCAGGTCTCGCTCTCGGGCGAGGTCAACATGCTGGCGCACCAGTTGAACAACATCGCCGAGCAGGACCGGCTCACCCGCGACTTCACCCTAAACAGCCTGGTGCGCGCCATCAGCGAGGTCATCGCCTGCTTCCCGGTGTACCGCACCTACGCCAATTCCGCCTCGGTGCGCGACAAGGACGTGCAGTACATCGAGGCGGCGGTTTCCAAGGCGAAACGCTGGAACCCCGCCATCAGCGGCTCCGTGTTCGATTTCCTGCGCGACGTGCTCCTTTTGAAGGCACCGGAGCGCGCCAGCGAGGAGAGCCGCCGCGCCTGGCTCTATTTCGCCATGCGCTTTCAGCAGATCACCGGGCCGGTCATGGCCAAGGGACTGGAGGACACCGCCTTCTACGTCTACCACCGGCTCATTTCCTTGAACGACGTCGGCGGCATGCCGGGCAAATTCGGCACCACGCGGGAGGCGTTCCACGGTCAGAACCTGGAGCGCAACAAGAACTTCCCCCACGCCATGATTGCCACTTCGACCCACGACTCCAAGCGCGGCGAGGACGTACGCACCAGGATCGACGCCCTCTCGGAGCTGCCGGAACTCTGGCAGAAATCGGCGGTGCGCTGGAGCCGGATCAACAAGGGACGGGGCAGCCTGATTGACAACCAGCGCGTCCCGGACCGCAACGAGGAATACCTGATCTACCAGACCCTGCTGGGAGCGTGGCCTGCGGGCGAGCTGGACCAGGCCGGGTACGACGCCTTCAGGGGGCGGATCAAGGATTACCTGGTCAAGGCGCTGCGCGAAGCTAAGGTCAACAGCAGTTGGGTGAGCCCCAACTTCGCCTACGAGGACGCGGTGGTCGGCTTCGTGGACGGGATCCTGGAGCAGTCGCCAGGCAACCCGTTCCTGCGCGAGTTCCGGCCGCTGCAACGGCGGCTCTCCCGCTGCGGGCTGTTCAGCTCGCTGTCCCAGACGCTCTTGAAGATGACTGCACCCGGCGTCCCAGATTTCTACCAGGGGACGGAGCTGATCGAGTTCACCCTGGTCGACCCGGACAACCGGCGCCAGGTCGACTACGACGCGAGGATCGCGGCGCTGCGGGAGCTCCGGGCGCGCGAGGCGGAGATCGGGGCGCAGGCCCTGTGCCGCGAGCTCCTGGAACAGGGTGACAACGGCAGGAGCAAGCTCTTCCTCATCTACCGGGTGCTCAACTACCGCAGGGAGAACCGGGAGCGGTTCGATTTCGGGGAGTACTTGCCGCTCGAGGCCAAGGGGGTGCGGGAGCGGCACGTCTGCGCCTTTGCCAGGCAGGGGAGCACAAGCACCCTGATCGTGGCGGCGGCGCGGCTGGTGGCCACCTTGATCACGGAGCCGGAGAGCAGCCCGCTGGGCGAGGCGGTGTGGCAGGATACCGTGCTGATGCTGCCGGAGGGGGCCGGGGAGCGGTTCCGCAACGTTGTCAACGACCAGTCGGTAGAGGCGGAGCGAAAGGATGGCCGCAGCGCCATTCCCCTCTCGGCCCTGTTCGCGGAAATCGGCGTCGCGCTGCTGGAGCCGGTGTAGCTGCTCCCTCACCCCTGCCCCTCTCCCGGAGGGGGAGGGGGAATGGACGGTGTGATCCCCTCTCCCTCTGGGAGAGGGTGCCCGAAGGGCGGGTGAGGGCGATGCCACCGGAGGCCCTGTTCCCCCCTCCCCAGCCCTCCCCCTCCGGGGGAGGGAGCTTTTACAGAGGTGAGCCTATGGAAGGGAGAGCCCGGATAGCGATCGAGGCCGTGCACCCGCAGATCGACTGCGGCAGGTTCGCCGTGCAGCGGGTGACCGGCGACGAGATGGTGGTGCAGGCCGACGTATTCAGCGACGGCCACGACGAGGTCGTGGCGCTGCTTTTGTACCGCAGGATGGGAGAAGACGATTGGCAGGAAAAGGAGATGCGCCGCCTGGACAACGACCGCTGGGAGGGGAGCTTCGTCCTGGGCGAGCCGGGCTTTTACCAGTACACCCTGATGGGGTGGGTGGACCACTTCCGGACCTGGCAGAGGGATCTGCAAAAGAGGTTCGAGGCGGGCCAGGACGTGGCGGTGGACCTGAGAATCGGCGCCAAGATCCTGGAGCAGGCAATGGGCGAGGCCAACCAGGAGGACGCGGCGCGGCTGCGCGAGGCGGTGGCGGCGCTCTCCGCGGAACAGGAACAGGACGGTGCGGTGGCGCTGGGGCTGGACACCCGTCTCTCCGACCTGGTCAGCACCTGCTGCGCCCGCGGGCTCGCCACCCGCTACCACAAGGAGCTGGTGGTCCGGGTGGACCGCAAGAAGGCGCTCTTCAGCAGCTGGTACGAACTGTTCCCGCGCTCGCTCGGTAAAGAGGGGCGCCACGGCACGCTGCGCGACTGCATCGATCTCCTCCCGGACATAGAGGAGCTAGGCTTCGACGTCCTCTACCTCCCCCCGATCCACCCCATCGGCTCAAGCAAGCGCAAAGGTAAGGCCAACGCCGTCGAGGCGCAGCCGGGCGATCCCGGCAGCCCCTGGGCCATCGGCTCGGAACAGGGGGGGCACAAGGCGGTGCACCCGGAACTGGGGACACTGGACGATTTCCGGGACCTGGTGCGCGAGGCTGAAAAGCGGGACATCGAGATCGCCCTCGACCTCGCCTTCCAGTGCTCGCCGGACCATCCCTACCTGAAGGAACACCCGGAGTGGTTCAAGTGGCGCCCGGACGGCACCGTGCAGTACGCGGAGAATCCGCCCAAGAAGTACCAGGACATCGTCCCCATCAACTTCGAGACGCCGCAGTGGGAGGAACTCTGGGAGGAATTGAGGTCGATCGTCTTCTTCTGGATGGACCAGGGGGTGCGCATCTTCCGGGTGGACAACCCGCACACAAAACCGTTCCCGATGTGGGAATGGCTCATCGAGCAGGCCAAAGAGAAGTGTCAGGACATCATCTTCCTGGCAGAGGCGTTCACCCGTCCGAAGATCATGGCGCGGCTGGCCAAGGTCGGCTTTACCCAGTCCTACAGCTACTTCTCCTGGCGCAACAGCAAGGGGGAGCTGACCGAGTACCTGACCGAGTTGACCCGCGGTGACACCAGGGAGTTCATGCGCCCGAACTTCTGGCCCAACACGCCCGACATCCTGACCGAGTACCTGCAGTTCGGCGGGCGTCCCGCTTTCATGATCCGGCTCGCGCTGGCCGCCACCCTTTCCTCGAACTATGGCATCTACGGACCGGTGTACGAACTCTGCGTGGGGAAACCGGAAAAGCCGGGATCGGAGGAGTACCTGGACGCCGAGAAGTACGAGATGCGCCAGTGGGACCGCAAGGGGACCGGCAACATCCGGGAGCTGATCGTCACCCTGAACCGGATTCGCCGCGACCACGTCGCGCTGCAGCAGACCAACAACGTGACCTTCCTCTCTTCCGACGACGACAGCGTCATCTTCTACGCCAAGATCGCCAAGCAGAAGAAGGGTTCGCTCCTGGTCGCGGTGAACCTGGATCCGTTCCGGGTGCGCACGGCGCGCCTCAAACTGCCGCTGGAGCTGTTCGGGGTACTGCCGGGGCAGTCCTACCTGTTGCACGACCTGATCGGCGGCGATCATTCGATCTGGCAGGGCGAGACCACCACCGTGCGGCTCGACCCGCAGGTAAACCCCGCCTGCATCTACCGGATCAGCACCTGGCAGCGCCGGGAATCGGATTTCGACTACTACTTCTAGTGCCCTATCCAGAAGGTGAGGAGGGCCGTAGCCGCAAAATGATAGCAAGACGACTAAACAATCCCCTCCCCCGGAGGGGGAGGGCTAGGGAGGGGGGCTCTTGTGGGATGTGGCCACAGCGTCCCCCCTCCCAGCCTCCCCCCTCCGGGGGGAGGAGTGCTTGCGGCAGTGCTTAGGGGGCAACCATGCCATTTCGCAACGAGAAGAACCCGCTCTGGTTCAAGGACGCCGTCATCTACGAGGTGCACATCAGGAGCTTTTGCGACTCCAACGGGGACGGCATCGGGGATTTCCGCGGCCTTTTGCAGAAGCTCCCGTATCTGCGCGACCTGGGCATCACCGCGGTCTGGGTGCTCCCCTTCTACCCCTCACCGCTCAGGGACGACGGTTACGACATCGCCGACTACCGCAGCGTGCACCCGGACTACGGCACGCTGCGCGACTTCCAGGAGTTCCTCAAGGGGGCGCACGCCCTGGGGATGCGGGTCATCACCGAGTTGGTACTGAACCACACCTCGGACCAGCACCCCTGGTTCCAGAAGTCCCGCAACGCCAAGCCCGGCTCCCCCTGGCGCGACTTCTACGTCTGGAGCGACACCCCGGACAAGTACCTGGACGCCCGCATCATCTTCAAGGACTTCGAGGTCTCCAACTGGACCCGCGACCCGGTCGCCAAGAGCTACTACTGGCACCGCTTCTACTCGCACCAGCCGGACCTGAACTACGACAACCCGCGGGTGCACGAGGCGATGTTCCGGGTCATCGACTTCTGGTTCGGCATGGGGGTGGACGGCCTGAGGCTGGACGCGGTCCCCTACCTGTACGAGCGCGAGGGGACCAACTGCGAGAACCTACCGGAGACCTACGAGTTCCTGAAGAAACTGCGCGCCTACATCGACGCCAAGTACTCTGACAAGATGCTGCTCGCCGAGGCGAACCAGTGGCCCGAGGATGCCGCCTCCTATTTCGGCGGGGGCGCCGCCTGCCAGATGGCGTTCCACTTCCCGCTCATGCCCCGCATGTTCATGGCACTGCAGATGGAGGACTCCTTCCCCATCGTCAACATCATGCAGCAGACTCCGACCATCCCGCAGCAGTGCCAGTGGGCCATGTTCCTGAGAAACCACGACGAGCTCACCCTGGAGATGGTGACCGACGAGGAGCGGGACTACATGTACCGCATCTACGCCCGGGACCCGCGCGCCCGCATCAACCTGGGCATCCGGCGCCGGCTGGCGCCGCTCATGGGGGACGACCGGCGCAAGATCGAGCTGATGAACGTGCTTCTCTTCACCATGCCCGGCACTCCCATCATCTACTACGGCGACGAGATCGGCATGGGGGACAACTACTACCTCGGCGACAGAAACGGAGTGCGCACCCCGATGCAGTGGAGCCCGGACCGCAACGCCGGCTTCTCGCCCGCCAATCCGCAGAAGCTCTATCTGCCGGCCATCATCGACCCGGAGTACCACTACGAGGCGCGCAACGTCGAGAACCAGGCCAAGAACCCGTCCTCCCTGCTCTGGTGGATGAAGCGCATGATCGACCTGAGGAAGCGCTTCCGGGCCTTCGGCTGGGGGACGCTGGAGTTCATCACCCTGGACAACCCCAAGGTGCTCGCCATGCTGCGCCAGTACGAGGATCAGACCATCCTGGTGCTGATCAACCTGTCCCGGGCCACCCAGTTCGTACAGGTGAACCAGCCCCGCTTTGTCGGGTTTTACCCCGAGGAGATGTTCAGCCGCAACCGCTTCCCCGCCATCAAGGACTCCGCCTACGGCGTCATCATGGGGCCGTACGACTACCACCTGCTTCTTCTGACCGACGGCCGCGAGATGACCAAGCCGCGCCAGGAAGGGGTGCTGGAGGAGATCGCGGTTACCGGTAGCTGGGAGAACGTGCTGAGGGCCGCCGGGCTGCGCCAGTTGGAGCAATCGGTACTGCCGGACTACCTCAGGAAATCGCGCTGGTTCCAGGGCAAGAGCCGCATCATGGTGCGCTTCTCGGTGCTGGACCGGCTCCCGGTGCCCATCGACAGTTCCTCCGTCATCATCACCTTCCTGGAGGTGACCTACAGCGAAGGGGCTGCCGAGGTGTACCTGCTGCCGCTGCATTACCTTCCCATGGATGGCGGAGGCGAAGCGCTGCTGGGCGACGCACCGGAGGCGGTGATCTGCCTGCTCAAGGTTGGCGACCGCCCGGGAGTGCTCTACGACGGGCTGCACAACTCCCACCTGCGCTGGATCCTCTTCGAGTTGATCTGGCGCCGCAAGACGCTGCGCGGCGACAGTGGCAGGCTCTGGGGGCGCCCGGCTTCCGGCATGACCGCGCTCATGGAAGGGAAGCAGCCTCCGTTCCCTTCTCAGGTGGCGAAATCGGAGCAGAGCAACAGCTCGGTGCTCTTCGAGAAGAGTTTCTTCTTCAAGCTGTATCGGCGCATGGAGGAAGGGGCCCATCCCGAGGTGGAGATCGGGACCTTCCTGGACCGGGTCCACTTCCCGCACGTGGCGCCCCTGGCCGGCGCGCTGGAGTACCGGCGCAGCAACGGCGAGAGCTTCGCCCTGGGACTTTTGCAGGGGTTCGTCCCCAACCAGGGGGACGCCTGGACCTTCACCCTGGGCCAAGTCGGGCAGTTCGTGGACCGGGTCCTCGCCCAGCGCGAGGAGGCCAGGAAGTCGCGGGTGGAACCGCACCCGGGCAACGAGTCGAGCGGCTACACCACCGCCCTTTTGGAGCTGATCCAGGGGGTCTATCCGGAGATGGTGGCCCTGATCGGCAGGAGAACGGCCGAATTCCACCTGGCGCTCTCCTCCCGAAACGACGATCCCGATTTTGCCCCGGAACCGTTCGCGCTCCTGTACCAGCGCTCGGTGTACCAGTCCATGCGCAGCCGCTGCAAGAAGGTCTTCGACCTGTTGCGCAAGAACATGGCCCGCATCCCGCAGCATATCGCCGGTGACGCGGAGGGGTTGCTCGCCATGGAGAACGACGTGCTGGCGGTGTTCCAGAAGTTCATGGTGCGCAAATTCGGCGCCATGAAGACCCGCGTCCACGGCGACTACCATCTCGGGCAACTGCTCTACACCGGCGACAACTTCCTCATCATCGACCTCGAAGGTGAGCCGGTCAAATCGCTCAGTGAGCGCAGGATCAAGCAGTCGCCGCTGCGCGACGTGGCGGGGATGATGCGTTCCTTCCACTACGCAGCGCATGCGGTCATCATGCAGCGCACCCAGGTGCGCGACGAGGATATCGCCTACCTGCTCCCCTGGGTGCAGGCCTGGTACCGTTACAGCGCCACTGTTTTCCTGCAGGCCTACAAGGAGGGGGTGGCTGGAGCCCGCTTCATGCCGACCGCGCTGGACGAGATCGAAATCATGTTGCAGACCTTCATGCTGGACAAGGCGATCTATGAACTGGGTTACGAGCTCAACAACCGTCCGGAGTGGGTATCGATTCCGCTGTCGGGCATTCTCGACCTCCTGGCCGTGGGGCCGGCTGCCGCCAGGCCGGAGGGCGCGGAAAAGGGGAGAACGTCATGAGGAAGTGGCAGATGTCGATGGTGGTGATGGCCGTGCTGGCGGCCCTGCCGGCGGGGGCGGAGCAGAGGATCTTTAGGGCCAAGCTTTCGGGGCAACAGGAGGTTCCCTCGGTGAAAACCCCGGCGCGCGGGGACATCAAGATGATCTACGCGGACGGCGAGATGAGTTACGAGCTGAACGTGAGCAGAATAACCAGCCCGGTTGCGGCCCACATCCACCACGGCAAGCCGGGGCAGAACGGTCCCCCGCTGGTCGGACTGTTCGGTGGACCGACGAAGATGGGCAAATTCAAGGGGATCCTTTCCGAGGGGCTCATCACCAACGAGAACTTGATTGGAGAGCTGGAGGGTAAAACCGTTGAGGACCTGGTACGTCTTATCGATGCCGGAGAGACTTACGTGGACGTGCCGACGGCGACCTACCCCATGGGCGAGATACGGGGGCAGATCAAATAATTTCGTTCTAGCTGAGCCTGTTGCCCCGGCGTCCCCTCCCCCGGAGGGGGAGGGACAGGGAGGGGGATCACCGGCCGTCAGAGCCCTCCCCCCTCCCAACCTCCCCCCTCCGGGGGGAGGAGCTGTCACCGCTACCCCGGAGTACCACTACGATTTTGCCGCCTCTTCCTTCGCCTTCTGCTGCGACTCCGCCTTTGAATGGGTGCCGCGCTCCGCGGCATGTTCCCCTTCCACCTTTTCACCCGGCTCCTTCCCTTCCTCCGAGCTGTGCTCGATCACCGCGTTGATGACGGCACCCGCCAGGATGATCAATCCGCTCAGGTAGAGCCACAGCAGGAGCACGATGACCGCGCCAATGCTGCCGTAGGTTTTGTCGTAGGAGCCGAAGTTGTTGATGTAGTAGGAAAAGCCAAACGACATCACGACCCAGCAGGGGATGGCCACCACGGCCCCCGGGCTGATCCATTTCCACGCATGCTCCACGTCAGGCGTGAAGTAGTAGATGACGGCGACGGCGAGGACCAGGAGAAAGAGGGTGACCGGGATCAGGCCGATCACGAAGCCGACCTTGAAGGCGACACCGAAGTTGATCAGCCCGGCGATGAAGTCGGCGATCTTTACCCCGAACATGAGCAGGGCCATCGCGCACAAAATGAGCAGGGAAAGGCCCACCACCAGCCCTATCGCGGTCAGGCGCACCTTCCAGAACGGGCGCCCCTCCTTGACGTCGTACAGGTTGTTCATGGCGTCCATGACCGACACGATGGCGTTCGAAGAAGCCCACAGCGCCAGCAGGATGCCGAACGACAGCAGCCCCTGCTTCTTGTTCATGAACAGCGCCCGGATGTTGCTCTCGATCAGGGAGAAGGCCTCCGATGGCAGGAATTTGGCGGCGTTGGCCAGCATGTAGTCCATCAGGTGCGGGATGGGGAGGTAGCCGATCAGTGTGGTGAGAAAGAGCAGGAACGGGAACGAGGCGAACAGGAAGTAATAGGCCATGGCGGCGGCGTGTTCGGGGCAGTCCTCGTCGCTGAACTTGCGGTAGACCTTCTTGGCCAGGTCCATGTAGCTGGCGTCACCCAACTTGAAGTAGCTGCGCAGTGAGCACATGGTCGACTCCTTTTCAGTGTTGAAAGCCTCGCTGTTCAGTGCAGCGCTCCTCCCCCCGGAGGGGGGAGGCCGGGAGCGGGGAAGACTTTGTCAGCTGGTGATCCCCCTCCCTGTCCCTCCCCCTCCGGGGGAGGGGACGAAAGGGCAGCGCCACTTACGGTTCGCCGGGCGGCGACCTCATTGTCTCCTGCGATGGACGCTTGCCATGTATGGGGAATCTGCCGGCTGCTCGTTGTTCGCCTCGATGGCCCGATCGCTGGGGCGGGTGAGCAAGGACGGGGCCAGCTTGGAGCGGCTGTCCCAGCCGGGGTGCTGCTCGTTGTCGGCCGCAGCTGCCGGCGCGGGGAGCATCCGTGCCGCAACACCAGCGGCGAAGGATGTGACCTCGGGGAACAGGGCGTTGGCCGCGTGCAGCAGGCGTGCGGGCCAATTGATGATCAGGCGGGCTTGGCCGTAGCGGCAGGCTTCGATGATCTTATGCGCGGCAGCCGGCGCCGCAGTGGAGAGTGCCGGGTTGGCGCCCGAGATGGCGAACCAGGCGAACTCCTTTTTGTGCTGCCCCTTGAAATTGGCGTTGATGTGGGAACCGGTGCGCATCAGCCCCGGGGCTACCGTGGTGACGTAGATGCCGTCCTTGGCTAACTCGGCGCGGAAGCCGTCCGAGAGGCCGGTCAGGGCGAACTTGCCCATGGTGTAGGCCAGAAGGTGCGGCACGGCCACCAGCCCCCCTATCGAGGAGACGTTGACGATGCGCCCGCTTTTACGCCGCTGCATGTGCGGGGCCACGGCGCGGATCATGTGGTAGGGCCCCCAGGCGTGCACGTCCATCGACTCCTGGAAATCTTTCAACTCCAGGTTCTCGAACGGGGCCACCTGGATCACGCCCGCCACGTTGATCAGGATGTCGATCCTGCCGCGCAACTCGATCACGGCGGCCACCGCCTCCTCGACCTGCTGGCGCACCCCCACGTCACAGGGGAAGGTGATCACGTCGCCGCCGGAGCGTGCCAGTTCGGCGCGGGCCCGCTCCAGTTCGTCAGGCCTGCGCGCCAACAGCACCAGCCGCGCGCCTTCCTTTACCAACTGCCGGCCGATCTCCAGGCCGAGCCCGCGAGACCCTCCCGCGATCACGACGGTTTTGCCGAGGAAGTCGATGCGGCGCGCGTTGCGGCGCATGCTCCAAAGAAAAAAAGCGGCCCCGGCTCCCAACATGGCCAGGGCCAGCGCATTGCGTCGATCTTCAGATTTCATGGGCGCTCCTTGTTAGCTCTTCGTGCCCCCCCTCCCGTCAAGGGAGGGGGGGCAACCGAAGCGTTGCCGGACGCTGACGCGGCGTTGCGGCTCAGACCACTCCCGTCTCTTCGGAACCCGGCCTGGCCGAAGATCCCGAATGCTGAGGGTTCAACACGATTTTGATGCAGGAATCCTGCTTGTTCAGGAAGGTCTTGTAGGCGCCCGGCGCCTGTTCCAGCGGCAGCCGGTGCGTGATGATCGATGACGGGTTCAGCTGCTGCTCCTCTACCAGTTTGACCAGGTGCGGCAGGTACTTGTGCACGTGGGCCTGCCCCGCGTGTAGCGTGAGCCCCTTGGCGAAGATGGCGCCCATCGGGAACTTGTCGACGAAGCCGCTGTAGACCCCTACGATGGAGAGCGTCCCCCCCTTGCGGCAGGCCTTGGTCAGCTGGCGCAGCGCGGCGGCCCGGTCATTTTCCAGCCGGAGGGTCTGCTTTACCGAATCGTAGATTCCCTCTATGCCGGTGCCGACCGCTTCCAGTCCCACTGCGTCGATGCAGGAGTCGGGGCCGCGCCCGCCGGTCATGTTCTGCAGCGCCTCGGCAACGTCCACTTCCTCGTAGTTGAGCACCTCAGCCCGGCACTGGGAGCGGGCCATCTGCAGACGATCCGGGAACCGGTCGATGCCGATGACGCGCTCTGCGCCGAGATGCCGCGCCGACATCATGGCCATGAGCCCCACCGGTCCACAGCCCCAGACGGCGACGGTATCGCCGGGGTTGATGTTGCAGTTGTCGGCGGCCTGGTAGCCGGTCGGGCAGATATCGGTCAGGAGCACCACCTGCTCGTAGGGGATGCCATCCGGGATCTTCTCCAGCCCGACGTCGGCGAAGGGAACCCGGACGTACTCGGCCTGGCCGCCGGAGAAGCCGCCGTACATGTGCGAGTAACCGAAGATGCCGCCGCCGGTGTCGCCGTAAAGGTGTTCCAGCATCCAGGAATTGGGGTTGGAGTTGTCGCACAGAGACCAGAGCTCGTGCTTACAGTACCAGCAGACGCCGCAGGAGATCGGGAAGGGGACGATGACCCGGTCGCCGACATGGAAGCGGGTGACGCCGCTCCCCACCTCGACGATCTCCCCGACGAACTCGTGCCCCATGATGTCCCCTTTCTTCATGGTGGGGACGTAGCCGTTATACAGGTGCAGGTCGGAGCCGCAGATACAGGTGAGCGCGACCTTGACGATGACATCCCCCTTGCTGACGATCTGCGGGTCCGCTACCTCGTCCACCCGCACATCGTGCTTGCCGTGCCAGCATACCGCCCTCATATACCCTCCTTGTCCGCCGCGTGCCGGGCGGGATAGCGTTTATTCGACCGTACGCCGTGCCGTCGTTTCCTCTCCCACTTCCAGGATCTGCTTGAGCCTTTTCAGGTCTTCCTCGAGCTGCTGGGCGTTGATCCCCTGGGCGAGTTTGGCCGCTACCTTCCCCGCACCGCCGCCGGGGGGATAGTAGTCGATGCTCACCTTCACCTCGGTCCCCCGGTGTCCCGGCGCATCCTTGAACTCGACGCTCCCCTTGTTGGGTACGTCCGCCTCGCCCACCGAATGCCAGCTGATCTGCTGGCCCGGCACGTCCTCCATCATCTCGGCCTCCCACTCGGCACTGATGCCGCCGGGTCCGGCCGCCTTCCAGTGCGAGGTGCGCGCCCCGGTCACCTGAACCGACTCCAGGTGCCTCATGAAACGGGGCAGGTTCTCGAGGTTGCGCCAGAATTCGTACACCTCCTGCGGCGGCAGGCCGATGGTGACCGCCTTGGTTATGGTCAAGGCCGAATTGTGCGTGTGCACGGTGTCGACCCCCATTGCGTCGTAGATACCGCAGTGCCCGGTCTGGCCCCGGTACAGGAACATCCCTCCTGCGATCATCATCGCCAGGCCCGAGGCGTAGTTCCTCTTGCTGATGCACCTGAGCCCTGATACCGCCAGGGCGGCACCGCCAACGACGGACGCCTTCCGCTCGGCGGGACCCACATTTACCCGCTTCTCCCTTCGCCATTCTCTCGACTGGCCGCGTTCGGTTTCACTCGGTTCCATGCCTTATCCTCCCTTGGAAGCTGTTACCGCTGGCTCTTATTAAGGTTCCTGGTTTTAGAATTAGAAGAAACTAACATACTAAGGCGGGATTGCAACGGGCGGTGGGGGAAATATGGGAGTCCTGGGAGTCCTGGGAGTGATGGGAGTGATGGGAGTGATGGGAGTGAAGGGAGTGACTGATGGGAAGAAGAGGACTGCGAGCTTGATAGGGGGACGACGGTGGCGGGGCCCCCTCCCCCGGAGGGGGAGGGCTGGGGAGGGGGACGGGGCTCGGCAACAGGCGCCCGTTACGCTGCCTCTTTGCGCTTCTGCTTCAGGCTCTCCTTCAAGAGGGCCATCATGTCGGCAACCTTGGGCGGCGGAGCTGCCTTGGCCGGGGCGGGCTGACGACCCTGCGCCTTCTCTTCGATGAGCTTTTTCAAGTCGTCGATGTACTCGTCCTTGTACTTCGCCGGGTCGAACTTCACGGTCAGCTGGTCGATCAGGGACAACGCGAGGCTCACCTCCTGCTCCCGCACCTGCTCGTTGCCTGGCAGCTTAAGATCGGAGGCGTCGCGCACCTCCGCGGCGTACCGGATCTGGTTCAACACCAGCAGGTCGTCCAGTGGGCGGACGATGCCGAGGCTGCCGCGGTTTCTCAGCACGTAGTAGGCAACACCGACCTTGCCCGAACGCTTCAGCGCTTCCCTGAGCAACGCATACGCCTTCGGCCCGCTCTTGTCCGGCTCCAGGTAGTACGGCTTTTCAAAGTAACGCGTGTCTATCTCCTTCTCGTCAATGAAATCGACGATGTCAATCAGGTGCGTCTTCTCCAGGCTCGCGTTCTCGAAGTCCTGGTCGGTCAGTACTATGTATTCACCGTCGCTGTACTCATAGCCCTTGACGATCTCCTCGTAGGGGACTTCCTTGTTGTCGGTCTTGCAGACCCGCAGGTACTTGATCGGGCAGAGGTCGTTCTTGCGCAACATGTCCAGATCGAGCGAGTTGCTCTGCGAGCCGCTGTAAAGTTTCACCGGGATGTTCACCAAGCCGAAGCTTATCGAACCCGACCACATCGCTCTCATCGTTAACCTCCTCGGTCGCAGACCTTTCGTTGCCGGCATTTTTGTTCTGGCACAGCTCGCATTTTACCATCATTGCCGCAGCACGCCCATTCACATTCATGGGAGTGGGCCGGTCAAAGGCGACCACCGCCGTACTGATTTTTGCGGTGGCGACAGGGGTTAAAGCGCCTGCCGCGATTGACAAAGTAGACGCACCGCATACATTTATTAGCGTGTTTTCATCATAGCATCTGGCGACTACCGTAACCCCCGGAGATCGTTATGGTTGAACCGAACGAGCCGGTGCCGCAGGGCACCCGTCGTATGCCGGCAGTACCGAAGGTCCTGCTCTGGATCGTGGGGATCGTCGTCTCCCTGGTGCTGATCGTCTTCATCGCCAGCTTCTTCATCGACGAACCGTTGCGACGCACCACGGAACGGCGCATGAACCAGAGCCTCAAGGGGTACAAGGTACGGCTCCCCAAGCTGCACTTCAGCCTGATCGGCCTTTCCATCACATTGAAAGGGTTGACCATTTCCCAGGAGGCACATCCCCAGCCGCCGGTGGCGGAGCTCCCTTACCTCAGGGCCAGCGTGCAATGGCGAGAGATCCTGTCCGGCAAGCTGGTCGGGGATATGACGCTGAACGGCCCCAAGGTCCACGTCAACCTGCTGCAGCTCAAAGCCGAGGCGGCCAGCAAGGTCCCCATGAAACAAAAGGGGTGGCAACAGGCGTTCGAAGCAATCTATCCCCTGAAGATCAATCTCCTGAAGATCAGCGACGGCAGCCTCACCTATATCGATGAGGACCCCAAGCGGCCGTTGAAACTCAGCAACCTGAGCCTGTCCGCCGACAACATCCGCAACATACATCTGCCCGACAAGGTGTACCCCTCCGAGTTCCGCCTGGAGACCGACATCTTCGGCAGCGGGCATGGCACCGTGGAAGGAAGGGCAAACTTCCTGGCGGAACCGACGCCCGCGGTGAAGGCCGCCATCGAACTGGCCAAGGTCCCCATCGCCTACTTCGCGCCGATGGCGGCCCGCACCAACGTCAGGATCGAGGGTGGCGTCCTGAGCGCGAGCGGCAACGTGGAGTACGGCCGCAAGGTGCAGACGGCACGGTTTAAAAAGCTGAGCATCAACGGCGTCAAGCTGGACTACATCCACACACCGGAGACCGCCCGCGCAGAATCCAGGAGGGCCCAGAAGGTCAAGAAGGCGGCCAAGGAGGTCAGCAACAAGCCCGACCTCATCCTCACCATCGAGCACTTCAGCCTGACCGAGTCCAACGTCGGTTTCATCAACAGCTACGGGGGCAAAAAAGTCCGCCTGTTCCTGTCGGACGCAAACCTCTACCTGGACAACTTCTCCAACCAGTTCTCCAAGGGGCCTGCCAAGGCGAGGCTCTCCGGCAAATTCATGGGGAGCGGCGCCACCCAGGCCACCGCGACCTTCCGCCCCGAGGACAAGGGGCCCGACCTCGATCTCTACCTCAAGATCGACAACACCCAACTTGCGTCATTGAACGACCTCCTGCGCACCTACGGCAACTTCGACGTCACCGCCGGCACGTTCTCGCTGGTGACGGAACTGCACGTCAAGAACAACAGGGTGAACGGTTACATCAAGCCCTTCTTCAAGGACATGAAGGTCTACGACCGGCGCCAGGACAAGAACAAGGGGTTCTTCCACAAGGTGTACGAGATGCTGGTGGGGGGGATAGCGAAGCTGCTTGAAAACAGGCCCCATGAACAGGTGGCCACCAAGGCCGACATCTCGGGCCCGCTGCAAAACCCGAAGACCAGCACCTGGCAGGTCGTGGTGGAACTGATCAAAAATGCCTTCTTCAAGGCGATCCTCCCCACCTTCGAGCGGAACGTCGACGCGCTGGGGAAACACAAGTGACGCAAACGCAGCAGATTTCCAGGGGAAAAGGAGGAAGCCATGAGGTTGATTCTGCTTATCATCGTGATCTTGCTGCTCATCGGTTCACTACCTACCTGGCCCTACAGTGCCGGGTGGGGTTACTACCCAAGCGGCGGCTTGGGACTGGTCCTGCTCATCCTGCTGATCCTGGTACTCCTGGGACGCATCTAGCAGCGTAGCGGGACGGGGAGGAAGCGTGATGGCCAAGTACGGGAAGAAGGCGCAGGAGACGGTGCGCGAGGTGATGGACATGTTCAAAAAGGGAGAACTGAAGAGCGGTGGCAGCGGCAAAAAGGTCACCGACCGCAAGCAGGCCGTAGCCATCGGTCTTTCGGAGGCGCGCGAGAAGGGAGCCAAGGTGCCTGAGCCTCCGAAGAAGAAGTAAGCGGGCACCGCAATCCGGCAGTACCAGAAAAAGGAGGCCTGACATGGCAAAGAACACGGCAGTTTTCGGCATCTACCGCAGCCGCGACAGCGTTGAACAGGCAGTCGACTCGCTGCGCGCGGCGGACTTCCGTAACACCGACATCTCGGTCCTGTTCTCCGAGAACGTCGGCACCAAGGACTTCGCCCACGAGAAACACACCAAGGTACCGGAAGGCTCGACCGCGGGTGCGGGTACCGGTGCGGTCATCGGCGGGGCCCTCGGGTGGCTCTCCGGCATCGGCGCTCTGGCAATCCCGGGTGTCGGTCCTTTCATCGCAGCAGGCCCGATCGTCGCGGCGCTGGCAGGCGTGGGCGCAGGCGGGGTGATCGGCGGCATCGCCGGGGCGCTCATCGGCATGGGCATCCCCGAGTACGAGGCCAAGCGCTATGAAGGCCGCGTCAAGGAAGGGGGCATCCTCCTTTCGGTGCACTGCGACAACGCGGACTGGAAAAAGCGCGCCATCGAGGTCCTGAAGCAGACCGGCGCCACCGACATCGGGTCCGAGGGCGAGTCCAAGGCGGACTTCGCCAGTTCCGACAAGCCAAAGCCGAGGGGGATGGCCTAGGAGCACTGTGAAAAACGGGTAGTTGCAACGCAGGGGCGAACGCAAGTTCGCCCCTACATGTATCGGCGCCGGACATCGCGGCGCCCTAAAGGAGAAACCAGATGCCTACCAGCCAGAAACCGAGCGAATCGCACAGCCGGGCGGAGATGACCATCTTCGACGTGCTGAAACAGGACCACGAAAAGGCACGCTATCTTTTCGACAAGGCGGAGAAGGCGGGCAAGAAGGATATCGCGTCACTGCAGAAGCTTTTCTCCCAGTTGGAGGAAGAACTCGAACTGCACATGGAAGGGGAGGAGCGATTCTTCTACAGCGTCCTGGAGCAGAACGAAGAGATGCGCGACAAGGTGCTGCAGGCGTTCGAGGAGCACCAGGTGGCCAAGACCCTGCTGGGGACCTTCCAGTCGCTGGCGGTGGATGACGAGCGCTGGATGGCCAAGCTCCAGGTCCTCAGCGAGATCGTCGAACACCACATGCAGGAAGAGGAGAAAGAGGTCTTCAAGCTGGCCCGCAAAGCCTTGGGCAAGGAACAGCAGCACGAAATAGCCCTGGCCTTCCAAAGAAGCAAGCGGGAGGGGCGGAAACCCTCACGGGGAGCACCGGTTGAGGGATAGCATCGACCACGGCAGAT
Organism: Geomonas anaerohicana; assembly: GCF_016458305.1. Taxonomy (GTDB): domain Bacteria; phylum Desulfobacterota; class Desulfuromonadia; order Geobacterales; family Geobacteraceae; genus Geomonas; species Geomonas anaerohicana. The sequence goes on from NZ_JAEMHL010000001.1 coordinate 224,006, forward strand.
AACAAGGGCGCCGCGCCAGTATGAACTCGCTGTCGCGGCGCCTTTTTTTGTTTGACTTTCGAAATTTCCTACTTGTGTATATGTTAATGTATGATATAAAATTATCCCTAGCTCAGAGGGGGTTGTGACACTGTCATAGCCCAAGCCCTTGCTCTCAAAGGGGCCATGTTATAAGCGCTGTGAGCTGGGCGTTGTCGGTGAAATAGCTACCTTTGAGTGCCGACCGGTAAGCAGAGATTTGGGACTGCCAGAGGAGATGGAAACGGAGCTATAGCGGAAAGTGCTTGTGTAAATATAAAAATTAATGTTAAATGCGCTTTAATTTTAATGACGGTGGCACCGTCGAATGACGGCCCCGGTTTGACAGTAAAAAGGACCCTGAACCGCAGTAGTGGGAGGCGCTATGCAAGAAGCTGAGATTTTGCTGGTCGAAGATAACAGCAATTGCGAAGAACTCGCCTTGCGGGCCCTGAAGAAAGCGGGCTACGACAAGGTGGCGGTTGCGCGCGACGGGGCTGAAGCGTTGGGGATGCTCCTGGGAGAAGGGAATACCTGGGGCGAGCACCATGAACCCAATTTCGTACTGCTGGATATGAAGCTGCCCAAGATCGACGGGGTCGGGGTGCTGCAGCGGCTGCGCAGCGATGATCGCACCAAGGCGCTCAAGGTGTTCGCACTCTCCTCCTCGGAAGATCCCAAGGACATAGAACAGTGCAGGAGTCTGGGCGTGCTCGCCGTTCTGCCCAAACCGCTCAACCCGGAGCTGCTCAAGCGGTGGCTGCACTAACACTGCGCCGCTTCAGGATACTTATTGGCCTGAAATGGGGACAGCGAGCGCGTCCTCGATGACGATCTCCAGTTCTGCCAGGGCGGTCTCCTTGAGACCCAGCACCTGTGCCTCGCCCGACGCGAAGAGCAGGACCGACGGGTCGCGGTTCATCCCGATGCCCAACTTGCGGCAGGCCAGGTTCGCCAACCGCACCATGGCCAAAAGCACGTTGCCCTGGTCCCAGCGCTCCAGCTGGTGCCCGGCCACGATGTCGCAGTAGATCTGCGGCATCTGCCACTGCACCATGAGCTGGTATCCCTGCTCCACGTGCAGCGTCGAAAGCACCTCCCTTAACACCGCCTGGCTGGTCACCGCGTTAAAGTGCTGCTCGCGGCACACCTCCTCCATACACTTCAGCAGGAACAGTTTGCCCAAGTCGTGCAGCAGCCCGCCGAGAAAGGCCTCCTGGGCCTGCGCCGCGAATCCCACCTTTTGCGCCAACCACTTACTGCCGACCGCACAACAAAAGGAATGTTTCCAGAGCGTCTGCATCACGGCATTGTAGCGCGTGTCGTTGGAGCGGTACAGGTCCTGTTGCGTCGTTGCCATGGCCAGGTTGGCCACCTCGTTGGCCCCCAGCCTGATGATCGCCTCCCGGATGGTGCTGACCTTGGTGAGGCCGGCGTAGAAAGCGGAGTTGGCAGCCCTGAGGACGCCGGTGGCAATGCCGGGGTCGGCGTTCAACAGCTGGTGCACCTCCTTGATGTCGAAATCAGGACGGGCCAAAGCCTGCTGCAGCCTGACGGCTACCGCGTGGAAGACCGGGATGCTGAGGCGTCCCTCCGCGAGCCGTGCCTTGATGACCTCAACTATTGAGGCTTGCTGGTTCATATCAGCTGCTCTCCTTGCCGTGTGCATCGCTGTTTCCCTCAATAGCCCAGGAGGCGCCGCAGTTCCATGAGCGGCCGGGGCGACCCGATCCGGGGGAGGTCGCGCAGCACCTCCTGGAGGGAAATCAGCCCGTTGGCTGCCTTCACCAGGCCGTCCTCGAATAGGGTCACCAGACCCGAGGTGTCCATGCTCAGCCTGCGGATCTCGGCTGAGGACCTGTTTTGCAGGATCGCCTCCTTCACGGGCTCGTTCAGGACCAGGAGTTCGAAAACGGCGCTTCTCCCCTTGAACCCGGTGAAGCGGCAGTTGGTGCAGCCCCGACCGGCCCGGAAGGTGGCCCCGGCCAAGTCCTTGGCGGACATCCCCATACGGCCGTACTCAGCCGGTGCGGGGATGTAGGGCTCCGCGCAGTCGTTGCAGACCAGGCGCAGCAGGCGTTGGGCGACCACGCAGACTACCGTGGAAGAGATCAGGAACGACTCGATCTGCATGTTCATCAGGCGCAAAAGACCGCCGATGCTGTCTTCGGTGTGGAAAGTGGTGAGCACCTTGTGGCCGGTGAGCGCTGCCTGGATGGCGGTCTCTGCCGAGAAATTGTCCCGGATCTCGCCCAGCACGATCACGTCCGGATCCTGGCGCACCATGTGGCGCAGGGTCTCGTCGAAGGTCACGCCGATCTTCTGGTTGATGGAGCACTGGGCCACCCCCTCGATGACGTACTCCACGGGGTCCTCGGCGGTGATGATGCTGGTGTTGATGTTGTTCAGGTGGCTGACGCAGCCGTACAGGGTCGAGGTCTTGCCGCTACCGGTCGGGCCGGTGATGATCATGACCCCGGACGGCGTTTCCAGGGCGTCCTCCATGAACTGCTTGAGCATGCGCGGGGCCATGCCGATCTGTGAAACCTCGAGGATGGCCTCCTTCTTGTTCAGAAGGCGCAGCACGATCTTCTCTCCGAAGATGGTGATGTAGAAGGAGACGCGCATGTCGAGGTTGAAGCCGTGCAGCCGGCTCTCGTAGATGATGCGCCCGTCCTGGTGGCGCCTTTTCTCGGCGATGTCGGCCTGCGCCATCACCTTGATGCGCGAGGAGAGCTGCGGCGCGAGGTCGAGCGACAGTTCCATGTGCGGCATCATGACGCCGTCGTGGCGCAGCCGTATGCGCAGCCGGTCGCGGAGCGGCTCGATGTGGATATCGCTGGCACCCATGGTCATGGCGTCGTCAAAGAGCTTGTTGATCATCCCCACCACGGTGCTCTCGTCGGGCACCGCGGCATCGTCGCCGGCGGTCTTCTGGGCGGCCGCGATGGCGGAGAGGATGGCGATACGGGTGGCGATGGCCGGCTTCACGTTCCTGCCGAAGATCTTCTCCGCGGAGAGGCGCGAGTACTTTTCGAGGGGATTGGCGAAGGCGACCAGCGTGGCCCCCTCGTCGTCGACGGCGTACGGGACGAAGAGTTCGTCCCGGAACACCTCGAAGGGGGCCTTGGCGAACAGCTTGCGGTCCAGCTTGCGGAACTCCAGCTCCGCCATGGGGAAGCCGAGCTGGAAGGAGAGCACCTCGGTCAGCCTGCGCTCCTCGATGAATCCCTTCTCGACGATGATGTCGCCGAGCATCTTGCGCGGGGTTCCCCCTTCCTTCTGCAGGTTGAGCGCGGTGAGCAGCTCGCTCTGCTTCAGGTAGCCGAGCTCGACCAGCAGGTCGCCGATCCGGATGGAGAGGCTGTTTTCGCGCAAGGTCCGCACCACGTCCTCGCGCCGGATGTACTCCAGTTCCTGGAGCACGTCGATCAGCGTCTTGGAGGACTGCAGCTTGCCATGCACACGTTGGGCGTAGAGGAGCTGCTGTTGACTGATGACGCCGGTGGCGACCAGCAACTCGACGATCTGCCCGGCGCCATGCGGGGCTGAGGCGTCTTTGTGATGTTTTCTCATGATCCTTCCGCCGTGACTGCCTGACCTGCCGTTATGCCGCACAAAAAACAAAAGGTCCCCGCAAGCTGCAGCGGGGACCTCGGAAACGACGAGACGCAAAACTAATTAGCTGGAGCTAGCTCCCTTTCTTATCGTCATCGGGGCGGCCGGCTTTAATCTCAATTTCATCCTTGCCGCTGGAAGCCTTCTTGAAGTTCCTGATGCTCTTGCCGAGCGCGCCGCCGATCTCCGGGAGCCGGCCGGCACCGAACACGACGAGCACGATCACCAGGATAATAATGAGCTCCGGCATGCCGAATCCAAACATGTGACCTCCCTTTGCTGAGTTGCGTAAGATGCTGCAGTATCGCACAGGGGCGTCGAAAAAATCAACAGTTCCGATTAAAGCCGGCCTAAGAGTAAAATTATTAAAAAATTATTGTAAACACGTTGGAAATTTGTTAACTTTCTCTCCCTATCTCTCTAACAAGGAGGACTCAGATGAACAAGATGATCCTGCTGGTCGAGGACAATCCTGATGACGAGGCTCTGACCCTTAGGGCGATACGCAAGCACATGCCGTATGGCATCGTGGTGGCGCGCGATGGCGCCGAGGCGCTGGACCACCTGTTCGGCACCGGGCGTAACGGGGCAGAGGCGACACCGACACCGCTCCTGGTGTTGCTCGACCTGAAGCTCCCCAAGGTCAACGGGCTGGAGGTGCTGCGCCGCATGAGGGAGGAGGCGAAGACCCGCTCCATCCCCGTGATCGTGTTCACCTCCTCCACCGAGGAGCAGGACATCCTGGATAGCTACCGTCTGGGCGCCAACAGCTACATCCGAAAGCCCGTGGACTACAACCAGTTCTGCGAAAACATGAAGCAGGTGATGAACTACTGGCTGAGCGTGAACCAGCTCCCGCCGCACCGGACCTGCGCCGCGGCCTGACACCCCTGTTGCCAAGGCGCACCTCATCCTGTTAATATCCTGCGCATGGACAAATTCGAACTGGTTACTGGTTTCCAGGCGCGGGGCGATCAGCCTCGCGCCATCGAAGAGCTTTCCGAAGGGGTGCTGCGCGGCGACCAGCACCAGGTCCTGCTCGGGGTCACCGGCTCCGGCAAGACCTTCACCATGGCGCAGGTGATCGCCAAGTGCAACCGCCCCGCCCTGGTGCTCGCCCCCAACAAGACCCTGGCGGCCCAGCTCTACGGCGAGTTCAAGGAACTCTTCCCCAACAACGCCGTCGAGTACTTCGTTTCCTACTACGACTACTACCAGCCCGAAGCCTACATCCCCTCCTCGGACACCTTCATCGAGAAAGACTCCTCGATCAACGACGAGATCGACAAGTTCCGCCATGCCGCAACAAGGAGCCTGTTGACCCGGCGCGACGTGATCATCGTCGCCTCGGTTTCCTGCATTTACGGCATCGGTTCGCCCGAATCGTACCAAGAGATGCAGATCCGGGTGCGCGAGGGGGACGACCTCGGTCGCGACGAGCTTTTGAAGCGCCTGGTGGAGATCCAGTACGAAAGAAACGACGTGGACTTCCACCGCGGCAGCTTCCGGGTGCGCGGCGACACGGTCGAGGTGTTCCCGGCGCACGACGACGAACGGGCGATCAGGATCGAGTTCTGGGGCGATACCGTGGAGGCCATCTCCGAGATCGATCCCCTGCGCGGCGTGCAGTTGCAGAAACTGCCCCGCTTCGCCATCTACCCGGCGTCGCACTACGTGGCGAGCCGCCAGACCCTGGAGCGGGCCGTGGAGCAGATCCGGCTCGAGCTCGAGGAGCGCATCCGCTACTTCAAGGAGCAGAACATGCTCCTGGAGGCGCAGCGCATCGAGCAGCGCACCTTCTTCGACATCGAGATGATGGAGCAGATGGGCTTTTGCCAGGGGATCGAGAACTACTCCCGGCATTTCGACGGCCGCCGGGCGGGGGAGCCTCCCTACACCCTGATCGACTACTTCCCCGACGACTTCCTGCTGGTGGTGGACGAGTCCCACATCACCGTGTCGCAGGTGGGGGGGATGTACCGCGGCGACCGCAGCCGCAAGGAAACCCTGGTCAACTTCGGTTTCCGGCTCCCCTCGGCCCTGGACAACCGGCCGCTCACCTTCCAGGAGTTCAGCAGGAAACTGAACCAGGCCATCTACGTTTCCGCGACCCCCGCAGAGTACGAGCTGAAGATGTCGGGGGGCGTCGTGGTCGAACAGCTGATCCGGCCCACCGGGCTCATCGATCCAATCATCGAGGTGCGCCCCGCGGCGGGGCAGGTGGACGACCTGCTGCACGAGGTGCGTCTCACCGCCGAGAGGGACGAGCGCGTCCTGGTGACCACCCTCACCAAGAGGATGGCGGAGGAGCTTACCGACTACTACCGCGAGCTCGGCATCCGGGTGCGCTACCTGCACTCCGACATCGACACCTTCCAGCGCATGGAGATCCTGCGTGACCTGCGGTTGGGAGAATTCGACGTGCTGGTAGGCATCAACCTGCTGCGCGAGGGTCTGGACCTCCCCGAGGTTTCGCTGGTCGCCATCCTCGACGCCGACAAGGAAGGCTTCCTGCGCTCCACCCGCTCGCTGATCCAGACCTGCGGCCGTGCGGCGAGGAACGTGTCCGGCCGGGTGCTGATGTACGCTGACAAGATAACTGGATCGATGAAGGACGCCATCGACGAAACCATCAGGCGCCGTGAGCTGCAGCAGGCGTACAACGTGGAACACGGCATCACGCCCGAGAGTGTCAAGAGGCTGATCGCCAACGTGTTGCAGGCACCCGAGGAGAAGGACTATGTCACGGTCCCGGTGAAGGGGGAGGATTTCCTCAACCCGAAAGACCTGGAGAAGACGCTGAAGCGGCTGAAGAAGGAGATGCTGGCCGCGGCCAAGGCCCAGGAGTTCGAGCGGGCGGCGGAGCTGCGCGACAAGATCAAGAGGCTGGAAGTAGCTGAAATTACGAAAGGCAGTTGACGGTAGGCAACGTGGCCAGCGAACAATCCCGGTTCCCGAAGGGCGGGTGAGGGCGGTGCTCGCAAGGAAGTCCCCTCACCCTGGCCCTCTCCCGGAGGGAGAGGGGATTGTGGACGGCTGCGGCGGAAAAAGCAAAAAGCCCCTCGTTCCGGTGTTACGGATGAGGGGCTTTTTCTGCTCCCGCCCCCGGAGGGGGAGGGTTGGGGAGGGGGACGGCCTTATTCCGGCGCTCCCCCAGGCTTTCTGCGCCGTCTTTTCCGACGCCGTTTTTTCTTGGGACCCTCGGCGGCCGCCGCCTCGCCTTTCGGTAGGGGCGCGGACTCCACTCCCTCCGCCTGCTGCGCGGCGAAACGCTCCCACCAGTCGGCCAGCGACCGCTTGGGCGGGGTGAGCTGTTCCATGAAACGCAGGTACTGCAACGCGTCGCGGAAGGCGAGCCGCGCCACCACGCCGCGGCCGTTTCGCCCCGGAGTCTTCTGGAAGCGATGCTGCATGTTGAGGATGTCACGTACCGCCACCAGCACCCGGTTCGGTACCGAGACGGTCGGAGCGAGTTCACCGGCGAAAGCGGCCACCGCGGCATCGGTCGCCTGCTGCGGGGGAAGCCCCTCGTCGCGGAACTGGGCCACCTTCTCCTCCAGGTACTCCCCGAACATCAACGCAATCAACAGCGGAGGGGTGACCGGTATTCCCTGTCCGATCTGGTCGTCGGCCCATTCCAGCGCCTTGCCGACGCGGGCGTGGGGATAGCAGTCCGACTCGCGGGACAGCCAGGCGTCGAAGTGGGGGAAGAGCGGCTCGAACAGCCCGCTGTGGCGCATCATCTGGTAGGTGCGTTCACCGGCGCCCATGAGGAGCAGCTTCAGCACCTCCTCGTAGAGGCGCGGTGGAGTTGCCTTGTTGATGGTGCCGCACAGGGCCTCGATGGCGGCCTCGGTACGCGCTTCGATGTTGAAGCCGAGCATGGAAGCGAACCGGATGGCGCGGATCATGCGCACCGGGTCTTCGGTGAAGCGGACCATGGGGTCGCCGATGGTGCGGATCAGGCCGTTTCGCAAATCCTCCATCCCACCGACGTGGTCGATGATGGAGAAATCGGCAATGTTATAGAACAGGGCGTTGACGGTGAAGTCGCGACGTACCGCGTCCTCTTCGGGAGTGCCGAAGACGTTGTCCCTGAGCACCATGCCGTCCTCGCTCTTCAGGATGGGCGGGCCGTGGTGGTGCCGGCGGCGTCTCCGGTCGCGGTCATCTGCGAGCTGTTCTGCCTCGGATGGGGCCTCGGCTGGCTCTTCGGGCAATGCCTCGGTCATTTCTTCTGGGACGGCCTCCGCTTCTTGGGCGGCCTCAGCGGCGTCGACGGTGGAGCGGAAGGTGGCGACTTCTATAATCTCGTCGTGGAAGTGGATGTGGGCGAGGCGGAAGCGGCGCCCGATCAGGCGGCAGTTGCGGAACAGCTTCTTCAGCTGATTGGGCGTGGCGTCGGTGACGACGTCGAAATCCTTGGGCTCGCGGCCCAGGAGCAGGTCCCTGACGCCGCCGCCTACCAGGTAGGCGATGAAGCCGTGCTCCCTGAGCTTGTAGAGCACCTTTACGCCGTTGGGGCTGAGCAGCGAGCGGGAGATGGAATGTTCCCCGCGCGGGATGATGACTTTTTCCATGTTAGTGTTCATTCGCGGGAAAGTAGCATAAAACCGCCACAAAGGCAAAGGGTGCCGAGTTGATTTTATTGACTTTCGTCATGACTTATGTGGATTTCTTCTGCTATGGTGGCGAGCATGGAAAAGCAAGCGAAACAGGAAAAAGACATTCGGATTCTGGAAACCTTCATCGGCTGCTATTGCCGGAGCAAGCACAAAAGCCCCAAAGGCGTGCTTTGTGAGGAGTGCTCCGAACTGTTGGCTTATGCCAAGCTGAAGCGTGAAAAATGCCCGCTCGATCCCAAGCCGACCTGCAAGCATTGTCGCGTACACTGCTACGGCAAGGTGCAGCGTGCCAAGGTCCGCGAGATCATGGCCTATTCTGGCAAGCACCTCATCCTGCGCGGCCGCCTCGATCTGCTCTGGCACTACTTTTTTTAGAAAACGTTCTACGTTCTAGGTTCTACGTTCAACGTTAGAACCGGACGGTAGAGGTTACCTATTCAGCGGCGGTCAACGGTTTTGACTTTAACTTAGAACATAGAACGTAGAACTTAGAACGGATTTTAGGAGGTTTTTGATGATCAGAAAGATTGTGCACATAGACCAGGACAAGTGCGACGGCTGCGGACTTTGCGTTCCCTCTTGCGCGGAAGGCGCCATCAAGATCGTTGACGGCAAGGCGCAGATCGCTGCGGACAACCTGTGCGACGGCTTGGGCGCCTGCCTGGGCGAGTGCCCCCAGGACGCCATCACCATCATCGAGCGCGAGGCGGAAGAGTTTGACGAGGTCGCTGTCGAAAAGCATCTGAGCGCTCACGGTGCTGCGCCGGCTGCACACGGTCACGGCCACGGGCATGGGCATGGGCATGGGCATGGGCATGGGCATGGGCATGGGCATGGGCATGGGCATGGGCATGGGCACGGCGGGGGCTGCCCCGGCTCCCGCGTTCAGAGCTTCGCACCGGCTCCGTCCGCTCCGGCAGCCCCGGCGGGAGCGATCCAGAGCCAACTGGCGCAGTGGCCGGTACAGCTGCACCTGGTCCCGGTAACGGCACCGTACTTCAAGGATGCTGAGCTGCTCATCACTGCGGACTGCGTTCCCTTCGCCTACGCCAACTACCACCAGGACTTCCTGGCCGGCAAGGCAGTAGTGGTCGGCTGCCCCAAGCTGGACGATAACAATGCCTACCTGGCCAAGCTGACCGAGCTGTTCCGCGTCTCCGGCATCAAGGGCATTACCGTCCTCAGAATGGAAGTCCCCTGCTGCGGCGGCATCGTAATGGCGGCGCGCCAGGCCCTGGCAGCCTCCGGCATGGAGATCCCGTTCCGTGAGGTAACTATCAGTATTCGCGGAGAAATAGTGGAGCGCTAACAGGCGCTGCGCAGGAGGAAGTCGGACCTTCCAAAAGGCTTAAAGGACAAATAGGACGCTTTTTATCTTTTTTGATTGACAGGGGATTGGACCGCTGGTACAGTTGCTCCCATTAGAATCCCAATCAGCCGAAAGGAGAACAGAACCTATGAGTCTTACTACCTTGGTAACTAAGGAAGCACCCGATTTTACGGCACAGGCGGTACTGCCCGATAACTCCTTCGCAGAGCTCACTCTGTCCAAATATCGCGGCAAGTACGTCGTCCTCTTTTTCTACCCGCTCGACTTCACCTTCGTTTGCCCCTCCGAGATCCTTGCCTTCGACAAGAGGGTGGCGGAATTCAAAGAGAAAAACTGCGAAGTGATCGGTGTTTCGGTAGACTCCAGGTTCACTCACCTGGCCTGGAAGAACACCACGGTAGAAAACGGCGGCATCGGCAACGTTCAGTACCCGCTGGTCGAGGACCTCGACAAGTCCATCGCCAGGAGCTACGGCATCCTTCTGAACGAGTCGGTCGCGTTGCGCGGGCTCTTCCTTATCGATACCAAGGGCGTTATTCGCCACGCCGTGATCAACGACCTGCCGCTGGGCCGCAGCGTCGGCGAAGCTCTCAGGATGCTGGACGCGCTCCAGTTTGTCGAGACCCACGGCGGTGAAGTATGCCCGGCCAACTGGCAGGAAGGCGAGGAGTCGATGAAGGCTTCCGCCAGCGGCGTCGCCGAATATCTCGCCAAGAAGCACGGCAAGAAGTAATTATCCACACCTGACACTGAATGAAGAAAAGGCGCGGTTTTTCCAACCGCGCCTTTTTTTGTTACTGTTCTCTACAATGACAGAGGTAGTGCTGTCTTGCCAATGAAAGCCATCTATGCTACAAGAACATAGCATTTACCGACATGTAGCTCAAAAAGGAGTCGACATGCGTATCAAGGCGGCCTTGTTATCTCTGTTGCTGCTCATGGTTTTTGCCACCTCTTCGTTTGCTTTGGAAGGTCAGCAACCAGAGGCAATAGCTGAGAAGATGGCGTTCAAGCTGGTTCGCGGCGTGACCAACACGGTGACCTCGGTGGTCGAGGTGCCCAAACAGTCCTACCTGATGGTGCGGGACCGCGGCGGCATCGGCTACGTGGTCGGCCCCCTCAAAGGCATGGGCATGGCCTTCTACCGCCTGCTGACCGGCCTGACCGAGACCGTGTTCTTCGCGGTGCCCCAGCCCGGCTACTACGATCCTATGATTACCCCGGAATACGTCTGGCAGGGGTGGGAGGAAAAAAGGGTCGAACCGAGAGGACAGAGCGAGGCACAACCAGTTCCGGTCAAGGGAGAGTAGATGATGCAGAAGAGGTTTGTAGTTCTGGCCATACTGGCGCTGGCCCTGGTGCTGACGGCAGAAAAAGGGCGTGCCGCCGATATGCAGACCATCGATACCGCCTCGCCGCAAGAGGTGGTGGACGGCATGGCCAACAAGCTGGTTCGGGGTGTTGCCAACATCGCGACCGGGTGGTTGGAACTCCCGAAGCAGATTTACATCACCTGCAAGGAAGAAGGGGCGGCCAAGTGTGTCACCGTCGGTCCCCTCAAAGGAATAGGCATGACACTGGTACGCACGGCATCGGGCGTCGGTGAGACAGCCACCTTCTTCCTGGCGTACCCCGGTTTCTACGACCCGCTTCTCGATCCGGCCTACGCCTGGCAAAAGGAGTAGACGAACCGGGCACCGCTTCCCTGAAACGCAAAAAAGATCCAAGGCACGTTCCGCAGCCGGAACCCTTGGATCTTTTTTTATGCTTTCGTCACCAAGGCGAGGGCGGGATGGCAGTTTCCCCTCGCCCTCCGGGAGAGGGGCAGGGGTGAGGGTGTTGCGGGGGAGGGGGACTTACCGTAGTCGCATCGCAAATAAGGCAATAAAAAAAGGCCGCATCGTGAGATGCGGCCTTTCGCAATTACCCGTTAAGGGGAAATTACTTTGCAGCCGGAGCAGCCGGAGCGGCCGGAGCAGCTTCTTTCTTCTCTTCTTTCTTAGCAGCGGCTTTCTTAGCAGCTTTTTTCTTCTTCGGAGCAGCTTTCTTAGCCGGAGCTTTCTCTTCTTTCTTAGCCTCTGCAGCCGGAGCAGCAGCCGGAGCAGCGTCAGCAGCGAAAACAACACCAGCGAAAGCAACAGCAACGAGAGCAGCAACTACGGAGGACAGAACTTTTTTCATGGTAAATCTCCTTGTACAAAATGGGTTGGTATCTCACATAGAGCAGGTTGCGTGCCAATCTCTCATTATAAGTGTAAACACTTGAAAAACCGTGCCGCGCCCCCGGGAGCGTCCGGGCGTCTCATGATAATGCCGCCGCATATGCTCCAATGTGTACCGCAAATGGGGTAAAGTTTGTGAGAGGGGATGCCGCTATGAAGGGTATATTGCTTGCCAGCGCTTGGAATATTTTGTTATTATGGCCGGTCACGGCTGAGCCGGGCTATCTGGGGGATTTTTGAGCAATAACATACTTTTGTCAGTGGAAAAACCCGCCCGCTACATGGGCGGGGAGATGGGAACAGTTGCCGACCGGGAAGGAGCGCTCCGCTTTGTGCTCGCCTTCCCTGACGTATATGAGATAGGGATGAGTCATCTCGGGCTGCAGGTACTGTACGGCGTCCTGAAAGGAGTGCCGTGGGTCATGCCCGAACGCGCCTATGCGCCGTGGCCCGACCTCGAGGAGTCGCTGCGCGCCGAGGGCAAGCCCCTGGTCACGCTGGAGGCGGGAACGCCCCTGGCCCAGGCCGACATCCTCGGTTTCACCCTGCAGTACGAGCTTTCCTACACCAACATCCTGAACATGCTGGATCTCTCCGGCATACCGCTGCTCGCCTGTGACCGGCCCGAGGGATATCCGCTGGTCATCGCCGGCGGCCCCTGCGCCTACAATCCGGAACCGCTGGCCGACTTCTTCGACGCCTTCCTGATCGGCGACGGCGAGGAAGCGGTGATCGAACTGGCCGACTGCGTGCGGACCGCGAAAGAGCAGGGCATTGCCAAGGCGGAACTGCTGGAGCGCCTGGCCCGCATCGAGGGGGTCTACGTCCCCTCCCTGTTCGAGGTGATCTATCACGAGGACGGCAGGGTCGCTGCCATCACTCCCAGGAAGGAGTGGTATCAGAGCGTGCGCAGGCGCTTCGTCGCCGACCTGGAGACCGCCTACTACCCGACCTCTCCTATCGTCCCGTTCCTGAAGACGGTGCACGACCGGGTCAGCGTGGAGATTTCCCGTGGCTGCACGCGGGGTTGCAGGTTCTGCCAGGCAGGATATATTTATCGGCCTGTGCGCGAGCGCAGCCCCGAGCGTGTCTTTGAAATCATGGAAGAGGCGCTGCACAACACCGGGTACGACGAGATTTCGCTTCTCTCCCTCTCCACCGGTGACTACGGTTGCCTGACGCCCCTGCTCAAAGGGCTCATGGACCGTTACTCGGCCCAGAAAAAGGCGGTGTCGCTCCCCTCGATGCGGGTCGGAAGTCTCAGCGACGAGATGGCGGAGGAGATCCGCCGGGTGCGCAAGACCGGCTTTACGCTGGCCCCCGAAGCGGGGAGCGAGCGGCTCCGGAGCGTGATCAACAAGGGAATCACCGAGACAGCGCTCCTCGAGAACGCCGGCTCGGTCTACCGCAACGGCTGGCGCCTCATCAAGCTCTACTTCATGATCGGCCTGCCGACGGAGACCATGGAGGATGTGGACGGGATCGTGGAACTGTCCCGCGAGGTGAAGCGGCAGGGAAAATTTGCCGGTAACGGTGGCGACGTCAACGTCTCCGTGTCGAGTTTCGTGCCCAAGCCGCACACCCCGTTCCAGTGGGAGCCGCAGATCAGCGAAGCCGAGATCGTGGAAAAGCAGCGCTACCTGCGCGACGCCCTCAAGAAAAAGAAGCTGATCATGAAGTGGCAGGATGCCTCTCTCTCCGGCATGGAGGGTGTCTTCGCCCGCGGTGACCGCAGGCTTGCCAAGCTCCTCATCGAGGCGCATCGCCTTGGCTGCCGTTTCGACGGCTGGTGGGAGCACTTCGACCGCCTGAAATGGGCGCAGGCCTTTGAGAACTGCGGCATCGATCCCACCTTCTACCTCAGGCGCCGCGAGCTGGATGAGGTGCTGCCCTGGGATCACATCGACTGCGGCGTGACCAAGTCCTTCCTGATCAAGGAGCGCGAGGCATCGCTCGTCGGCGCCGCCACTCCTGACTGCCGCTTCGATCGCTGCACCGGCTGCGGGGTCTGCGACTTCAAGGAGATAAAGCTGCGGCTCAACGAGCCGGTGCCCTTCGGCACCTACGCCAGCCAGGCCATGGTCCCGGAGCCGACCGAAGACGCGCAGAGGATCCGGATCCGTTTCGAGAAGGTCGGCCGGATGCGTTTCCTGAGCCACCTGGAGATGCTGACCCTGTTCACCAGGGCGGTGGGGCGCTCCGGCATCCCGATCCGCTTCTCTCAGGGATTCCATCCCCACCCGAAGTTCTCCTTCGCCACCGCGCTCTCCGTCGGCATCGAGTCGTACGCGGAGTACATGGATTTCGAGGTTGATGCCGGATATACGGCAGCCCAGTTGCAGGAAGCGCTGAACGCGACCCTCCCGGAGGGGGTAAAGGTGTTGGAGGCCGACGAGATCCCGCTGCGCGCACCGGCGCTGTCGGTGATCATGGACAAGGTGCGCTACCGCGTGACACTCCCCGAGGAATTGGCGGTCGACCTGGAAGCGAAGGCGGCAGCCTTCCTTGCCCTCGAGTCGTCGCCGGTCAAGCGTGAGAAGAAGGGGAAAGCGACCGAGTTCGACCTGCGTCACGAGCTGGTCGAGCTGAAGGTCGAGGGGCGGGCGCTGGAGTTGGTGGCGGGGCGCGGCAAGCTGCTCGAGTTTGCCAGTGCCATCCTCGGCGTCCCCGCCGACGCCCTCAAAGAGGCGCGGCTGGAGAAGCTGGAAGTCGTGTTTAAACCGTAACGGAGGTTCAACGTGCAACGTTCGCCCGGGGCGGTGCCGGTCGGCAGGGCACGGTGACGGCGGGTGCATCGGCTCCGGCGTTGACGACTGATTGCTCCTGGGTGCTGGTGCCGTCGGGATGCATGCGGCGCCAGCAGGAATGATGTCGAACGTTGAACCTTGAACGTTGAACATCTTTTTGATCTGTTTTTGAATTTTATATACAGGAAGGGGTTAGCATGGGAAACGAGTTGGTCATCAACACCACCTCCCACGAAACCCGCATCGCGCTCATCGAAAACGGCACCATAGCGGAGCTGTACGTCGAGAGGAGCAGGGTGAAGGGGATCATCGGCAACATCTACAAGGGAAGGGTGGTCCGGGTGCTGCCTGGCATGCAGGCGGCGTTCGTGGACATCGGGCTGGAAAAGGCAGCCTTCCTCTACGTGGCGGACGTGTTCGACGCCATGGACGAGTACGACAGCTACATGGAACCGGAGGAGGGGGAGGAGCCGGTGCCGCACCCGCTGCACCCGATCGAGGAGCTGCTGCAGGAAGGGCAGGAACTCCTGGTGCAGATCTCCAAGGAGCCGATCGGCACCAAGGGGGCGCGCATCACCGCCCACATCTCGCTGCCGGGACGGCACCTGGTCTATATGCCGACCGTGGACCACGTCGGCATCTCCCGCCGCATCGAGGACGAGGTCGAGCGCGAGCGCCTGAAGGAGATCGTGGACCGCATCAAGCCGGTCGGCGGCGGCTTCATAGTCAGGACGGTCTCAGAAGGAAAAAGCGAGGAGGACCTGGTCGCCGACCTGCACTACCTCACCAAGCTCTGGGACGAGATCGCCAAGAAGAAGGACAAGGCGGGCGCCCCCACCCTGATCCATTCCGACCTGGACGTGACCCAGAAGGTGGTGCGCGACATCCTCACCGAGTCGGTCGAGCGCATCGTGGTGGATTCCAAACCCGAGCACGACAAGATCGTCCAGTTCATCAGCACCTTCATGCCCAAGATGAAATACTCCATCGAGCTCTACGACGAGGAGGAGCCGATCTTCGACCACTTCGGCCTCGAGGTGGAGATCAGCCGCGCGCTGGGGCGCAAGGTCTGGCTAAAATCGGGCGGTTACATCATCATCGAGCAGACCGAGGCGCTCACCGCCATCGACGTCAACACCGGTCGTTACGTCGGCAAACACAACCTCGAAGACACCATCCTCAAGACCAACCTGGAAGCGGTCAAGGAGATCGCCTACCAGCTGCGCCTGCGCAACCTGGGCGGCATCATCATCATCGACTTCATCGACATGGAGAAGGAGGTGAACCGCGAGAAGGTCTACGGTGCGCTGGAGGAGGCGCTCAAGAGCGACAAGTCCAAGACCAACATCCTGAAGATCTCGGAGCTCGGCCTGGTCGAGATGACCAGGAAGCGGGTGCGCGAAAGCCTCGGGCGCATGATGTGCGAGCCCTGCCCGTACTGCGAGGGGCGCGGCTACGTGAAGTCCAAGATCACCGTCTGCCACGAGATCTTCCGCGAACTGCGCCGCGAGATGCTCGATATCCGCGGCACCAAGGTCATGCTCACCGTGCACCCGCAGGTGGCCGACCTCCTCTACGACGAGGAGCGTCGCGGCCTCGAGGAGCTGGAGAAGAACTTCAAGAAGCGGATCACGGTGCGCGCCAAGCCCGGCTTCCACCAGGAACAGTTCGAAGTAGCAGTCAGCTAATTTACTATCCAGGAGAAAAGATGATTGGCACGCCGCTGAAAAATGGTGCGACGAGGATGATGCTGTTGGGCTCGGGTGAGCTCGGCAAGGAAGTGGCCATCGAGGCCCAGAGGTTCGGGATCGAGGTGGTCGCGGTGGACCGCTACGCCGATGCGCCGGCGATGCAGGTCGCGCACAGAAGCCATGTCATCGACATGCTGAACCGTGAGCAGTTGGACCGGGTGGTGCGCCTGGAGCAGCCTACGTTCATCGTGCCGGAGATCGAGGCGATCAACACCGAGTACCTTCTGGAGCTGGAGAAGGAAGGCTTCAACGTCATTCCGACGGCGCGTGCCGCGAACCTGACCATGAACCGTGAGGGGATCCGCCGCCTCGCCGCCGAGGAACTGGGACTTCCTACCGCCGCTTACCGCTTTGCCACCAGCATGGAGGAGTTCGGTGCGGCCGTTGCCGAAATCGGTCTCCCCTGCGTGGTGAAGCCGATCATGAGCTCGTCGGGCAAAGGGCAGAGCGTCCTGCGCGACGCGGCGGACATGGAGCGCTGCTTCAGGTACGCCATCGAGGGGGCGCGCGGCGCCTCCAACAAGGTCATCGTCGAGCAGTTCATCCCGTTCGACTACGAGATCACCCTGCTCACCGTGCGCCACGTGGGCGGCACAAGCTTCTGCCCCCCGATCGGCCACCGCCAGATCGACGGCGACTACCACGAATCGTGGCAGCCGACCCCGATGACGCCGGCGGTGCTGGCCGAGGCACAGCGCCAGGCGGAGGCGGTGACCGGCGCCCTGGGCGGGCGCGGCATCTTCGGGTGCGAGTTCTTCGTCACCGGCGACAAGGTCTGGTTCTCCGAGGTTTCCCCCAGGCCGCACGACACCGGGATGGTGACCATGATCTCCCAGAACCTGTCCGAGTTCGAGCTGCACGTGCGTGCCATCCTCGGGCTGCCCGTACCGGAGGTGGTGAGCCAGGGATGTGCTGCATCCCACGTCATCCTGGCCGAGGACTCCGCCGCCGAGGTGGCTTTCGAAGGGGTTGCCGAGGCGCTGGCCGTTGCCGGCAGCAAGCTGCGCCTCTTTGGCAAGCCCGATACCAGGAAGGGGCGCCGCATGGGTGTGGCGCTCGCATTCGGTGCCGACTGCGACGAGGCACGCGCCAAGGCCGAAGAGTCGGCGCACTGCGTGAAAATCGTCAAGCGTTAATGTGTGTTGGTGCTCCTCCCCCCGGAGGGGGAAGGTTGGGAGGGGGGCTGTAGTTGTTGGCCAGAAGGAAATTCCCCCTCCCTGTCCCTCCCCCTCCGGGGGCGGGGACGTGACTGGACTGGCGGTAGCAAAATTGACTGATTGGATACAGCGGGACCACATCTAAAACCGGAGGTGTTCCATGGTATTTGCCGCGAAAGTTTCCGAGATTCCTGAATTTGGCAAGAAACTGGTCGAAGTCGGCGGAGTGCAGGTCCTCCTGGTCAAGACCAAGGGGACGGTCTACGCCTGCGAGCACGAGTGTCCGCACCAGGGGGCGCCGCTGCAGGGGGCGCTGATCAAGGAGGCCGGCAAGCTCTCCTGCCAGCGTCACGGTTACCGTTTCGACCTCGTGACCGGCGTCTGCGCCGAGCACACGGAATGCGTCCCGCTGAAGATCTACCCGGTCGAGATTCGCGGCGACGAGGTGTTCGTGAACCTCGATTAGCCTCTGTCGCTCTCTCAGCAGAAAAATCGGGAGTGGCAGAAAAAAACCTTGACTCAAAATACTTTTCAAGATAAGTTTGACCGCTCAATTGTAAATCCAGAGTAAAGGTGGTGAAGTACATGTACGCAGTAGTCAAAACCGGAGGGAAGCAATATAAAGTTTCCGAAGGCGACTTTCTCAAAGTCGAAAAGCTGGAGGGTGCGGTAGGTGATACCGTCGAAATCTCCGACGTCCTGATGGTTGGCGGCGATAAGGTTGTTATCGGAACACCTTTAGTGCCCAGCGCCTCTGTTGTCGGCAAGATTGTCGAGCAGGGCAAAGACAAGAAGATTCTGGTCTTCAAGTCCAAGCGCCGGAAAAACTCCAGGAAACTTAACGGGCACCGTCAACTCAGGACTATTCTGTTGATTGAGAAGATTAACGCCTAGGTAATATTCAAACGGCGGTGCGGCAGCCGGGATTCGTTGGGATCAGGGCCGCTACCGGCAGAAGGAGCAGAAAATGGCACACAAGAAAGGCGTCGGTAGTTCCAGGAACGGTCGCGACTCCGACGGCCAAAGACTTGGTTGCAAGAAGTTTGGCGGCGAAGCCGTCAAAGCTGGCAACATCATCTACCGTCAGCACGGCACCAAGATCCACCCGGGCAACAACGTGGGCCTTGGCAAGGATTACACGCTGTACGCTCTGATCGAGGGCGTGGTGAAGTTCGAGCGTCTGGGCAAGGACCGCAAGAAGGTCTCCGTCTACCCGGCCAACTAGCCAACGCAGTAGAAACAAAGTGTGAAAGCCCGGAGCCGCAAGGTCCGGGCTTTTGCCGTTTGCACAGGAAAATAGTTAATGAGTTTCATTGATGAAGTAAAAATATATGTGAAGTCCGGCGACGGCGGCGCAGGGTGCGTCTCGTTCCGGCGTGAGAAGTTCATTCCGCTGGGCGGGCCCGACGGCGGCGACGGCGGCAAGGGTGGCGACGTGGTTTTCAAGGTGTCGCCGCATCTCTCCACGCTGCTCGACCTGCGCCAGCATCCGCACCAGAAGGCCGGCCGCGGCAGAAACGGCATGGGAAGCGACCGCCACGGCGCCAACGGCGATGCGAAGGAGATCCTGGTGCCGCGGGGGACCGTGATCAAGGACGCTGAGACCGATGAGATCCTGGCCGATCTCACCGAGCCCGACTCCTGCATCGTGCTCCTCAAGGGGGGACGCGGCGGGCAGGGCAACGCCCGCTTCAAGACCGCGACCCACAAGGCGCCCAAGTTCGCCCAGCCGGGTGAGCCGGGCGAGGAGCGGTGGATCCGCCTCGAACTGAAGCTGATGGCCGACGTCGGCCTTTTGGGAATGCCGAGCGTGGGCAAGTCCTCGCTGATCAGCAAGATCTCCGCGGCGCGCCCGAAGATCGCCGAGTACCATTTCACCACGCTCAAGCCGAACCTCGGCGTGGTCAAGTACAAGAACTACCGCAGCTTCGTAATGGCCGACATCCCGGGCCTCATCGAGGGGGCGAGCGAAGGGGCCGGGCTCGGCCACCGTTTCCTCAAGCACCTGGAGCGCACCGGGCAGTTGTTGCATCTGCTCGATCTTTCCTGGATGCCCGACCGCGATCCCATCGCCGAGTACGAGGCGATCAACCGCGAACTGGCGCTCTTCAACCCGGAACTGGCCGAGAAGCGGCAGACCGTGGTGGTCAACAAGATCGACCTGCCGCACGTCAAGGAGAACCTGAAAGAGGTGCTTCCCTACTTCGAGGAGCGCGGCATCAAGGTTTTCCCGATTTCCGCCGCGACCGGTGAGGGGATACCGGAACTTCTCGACGACATCGCCCTGAACCTTTGGGGAGAGCCGGACGAGACCTGGTAAAAACTGAATAAACAAGCGTGAAGAGGGGGAGGGCCGACAGGTCGCTCCCCCTTTTTTGTTTTTCTGGTTTCCTGGTTCCCAAGCTCCAGCTTGGGAACCCCATATGGCGCAGAGCTCCAGCTTTGCATCCGAGGGAAGTTGGAGCTTCGGAGAGGCTTTGCGTTCCCAAGGCGGACCTTGGGAACGAGATCATGGGGAATACCAACACGGATCGCTAACACAGCCTTTTTTGGCCGGAGATCTCGGTGGCAAGGAGGAATTCCTGAGGCGGTAATCCAGAAAAGACATGATAGACTAACGTTTGTATTTTTTAATAATGGCACAGGCAGACGATCCGAATGTTCCAGTAACATTGCTGCGGCGCGGTTCCCACTTCTTCAGGAGGTAGGGCATGTACCGAATGATCCAGCTGGAATCCCTGATACCGGAAACACTGCCGGGTGTCGCCCTCTTCATCAAGCACGGCGAGAACCACGTGCTGTATAAGGACCCCAAGCTCTCATTCACGCAAAGTGACAAGGAACGGCTGCTGGACAACAATGTGAAGCACCTCTTCGTCAAGGCCGCGGAAATGTCGACCTATAACCAGTACGTGGAGGCGAACCTTCCGTTGCTGCTGGGCGATGACACTATCGAGCCGGAACTCAAACAGACCATGCTGTACCAGGCGTCCGTCAACTACGTGCAGGAAATCTTCGATAGCCCAGCCATTGCCATCAGGCAGAACGTCGACCGCTGCCGTAACCTCATCAAGCACATCCTGAACGACGTGATGAGTTCTGACGGGGTGATGCCCGCCCTGAGCAGCCTGGTCGACCACAACGCCTATACCTACGTGCATTCAGTCCAGGTCGCTACTTACTCGATATCGCTGCATATCAAGGAGTTCGACCTGGGCAAGGACGAGTTGATGGACGTCGGCATGGGATCACTGTTCCACGACTACGGCAAGGTTTACGTGCCCAAGGAACTGCTGGACAAGCCGGGAAAGCTTTCGGCGACTGAGTTCATGGAAGTAAAGAAACATCCCGTCTACGGCTACAGCACCTTGAAGGGCCTGGAGATCTTCACGCCGGTAGCACTGGGCATCGTAAAGCATCACCACGAAAAAGAGAACGGAAGCGGCTACCCCGATGGGCTCTCAAGCTACGATATCGCCAGGAGTTCCAAAATAACCGCCATCGCCGACGTCTTCAGCGCCCTGACCACAAACAGGTCCTACCGCCAGGCCCTTACCAAGGAGAAGGCGCTCGACATCATGTACGGCGAGATGGATGGGTCCTTTGATCTTCAATACCTGAAAACCTTCCGGGATAGCCTGCAGTAGTCACAACAGCCAGGCAACGTGGAACAAAGAAAAAGGCACCTGCCCGGGGACGGGCACGGTGCCTTTCTTCTTTTATCCCCCCTCCCCTTGCGGGAGGGGGCTAGGGGGTGGGGTAAGGTGCAATCACCTCAGCACGTTGCGGCTTCACGGAATGAAAATCAGTGCAGCGCCGCCTCGATCGCCCCCAGCAGCGGCCCGGGGTAGACCCCGATCACAAGGATCGAGAGAGATGCGCAGCAGAGGGCGATGCCTTCGGCAAGCGAGACCGGCTTGGGCGCGGGAACTTGGCCACGGTGCATGTAGAGCTGTGCCACCACCCTGAGGTAGAAATAGGCGGATGCAGCGGCGCTCAGTATGCCGATGATGGCGAGAGAGATGGCCCCGCCCTTTATTGCGGCATAGAAGATGAAGAACTTGCCGATAAAACCCGCCGCCGGCGGAATCCCTGCCAGGGAGATCATGGCGAGGGCCAGCACGCCCCCGCGGAGGGGAGCCGCGAAGCCAAGCCCTGCGTAGTCAGTGATGAGCTCTCTCTCCTGCTCGACCGAGAGGGAGGAGATGGCGCCGAAGGCGGCGAGGTTCATGGCGGTGTAGACCGCCCCATAGAGCAGGACGGCGGCGTAGCCGTCACGGCTGCCGCTCAAGAGGGCGAGGGTAAGGTAGCCCATGTGGGCCACCGACGAATAGGCCAGCATCCTCTTGATGTTCTGCTGCTTCAGCGCAGCCAGGTTGCCCAGCACCATGGAGAGCACGGACAAGGCCGCCAGCGGGACGCGCAGTTCCTGCATCGGCGGGAACAGGGCCAGCAACATCAGCAGCAAAGCGGCGGCGGCAACCTTGGAGCTGGTGGAGAGGAAGGCTGAGACAGGCGCGGGGGCGCCCTGATAGACGTCCGGTGTCCAGAGGTGTCCGGGCACGAGGGAGAGCTTGAAGGCCATGCCCACCAGGATGACACCCCATCCGGCGGAGATAATGGCCCTGTTGTCGGGGCGGGCGAGGGCCCCGGAGAGTTGCAGGGTCCCGCTGCCGGTGAAGAGCAGGGCGAAGCCGAAGGCCGTGAAAGCCGCGGCGACCGCGCCCAGAAGCAGGTACTTAAGCCCCGCCTCGCCCGACTCGGCCCGGTTTAGGTCCATGCTCACCAGGATGTAGAAGGCGAAGGAAACCGACTCCAGCGCGAGGAACAGGATCAGCATGTTGGTGGCGCAGGGAAGCACGCAGGTGGCGAACAGGGCGAAGAGTACCGTGGCGGGGAACTCCTCCCCCTTGATGCCGCGGCGTTCGTTGTAGCTGTGGGAGAGGAGCAGCGTGATTGCCGCAGCAGAGCAGAAGAGCGGGATAAGGAATCGCGCCAGCGGCGTGAAAGCGAGGCCCGCGACCGCCTGGGTGGATGTCGGTGTAGAGAGCGCCGCCCACACGCCGGCCGCCGCCGACGCAGTGACCCCAATGGCCGTAAGGCTCGCCGACAAGAGCACCGGTCCGCACAGCAGCACAAACAGCGCCGCGCACGCGGTGATGACAATCGGCATAATGGAATATAAATCAACAAGCGTCATCAGATGCTCCAGGGTTAAAAAGCCGAAATCCCATAACTCTCAGAATTTCCATCCCTCCCAGAATTCCCATAAACCAGCTATGGCCTAACCAAAACCTCCAACGGTGCCTTGAAAAGCTCCAGCACCGGCCCCGGGTGCACGCCCAGGGCAACCACAACCAGCGCCAAAACCGCCAACACCCCCGCCTCTCTCAGCGACAGGTCCTTCAACTCCAGCGGCGTCTTCTCTTTGCCGAAGACCACCTCCTGCACCAGTCGCACCGTGTAGACCAGGGTGAGTATGGTGCCTAGGAAGGCAATGGCGGCTGCCAGCGGCGCGACCCTGAAGGTCCCGACCAGGATGATCAGTTCGCTGACGAAGTTGTTCAGCCCCGGCACCCCGGCGGACGCCATGTTGAAGACCAGGAAGAAGAAGGAAAAGACCGGAATCTTGCCCCAAGTACCGCCGTAGCTGGAAAGATCGCGGCTGTCCGCACGCTCCTCCAGCATGCCCACCACGACGAACAGCGCGCCGGTGGTGACGGCATGGTTCACCATCTGCAGCAGCGCACCGGAGACCGCGACGGGGCTCCAGGCGGCGATGCCGAGGGCGACGAAGCCCATGTGACTGACGCTGGAATAGGCTAGCATCCTCTTCATGTCGCGCTGTGCAAATGCGATCCAGGCGAAGTAGCCAATGCCGAGCACGGCCACCACGAAGATCAGCGGCGTGAGGGCCCGCGATGCCTCCGGGAAGAGCGGGAAGGCGATGCGGATCAGGCCGTAGGCGGCGGTCTTGGAGAGGAGGCTGCCGAGCATCAGCGTGCCGGCTACCGGCGCGTCGCAGTAGGCGTCCGGCTGCCAGGTGTGCAGCGGGAACAGCGGGAACTTGATGGCGAAGGAGAGCAGGAACGCGGCGAACAGCCACAGGCCGATGTCATACGGGATGGTGGTGCGCACCAGTTCGGGGAGCGCGAAGGTGTAGTTCGTTGTCTGCGCGCCATGCATCAGGTAGAGCGCGATGATCGCCAGCAGCATGAGCAGCGAACCGACGAAGGTGTAGAGGAAGAACTTGATGGTGGAGTACACGGGGCGGCCGCTCCCCCAGACGCCGATCAGAAGCAGCATCGGGATCAGCATCGCCTCCCAGAAAAGGTAGAAGAGGAACAGGTCCAGGCTCAGGAACAGTCCCTGGACGGCGCCCTGCAGGGCAAGCAGAAGCGCGAAGAACAGCCCGGCGCGCTCCTTCACCTGCCACGCGGAAAGCACGGCGATCAAGGTGATGAAGGCGGTCAGGATGGTCATCACCAGGCTGATCCCGTCCATGCCGAGGGTGTAACGGATCCCGAAGCGCTCGATCCACGCTGCATCCTGGTACAGGAAGAATCCGGCAGGCGCTCCCGCGGCCTTCTCGCCCGTCAGCGCGAGCGGCCACAGGCACAGTGCCAGTTCCGCCAGGGTGAAAGCGAGCGCCACACCGCGCACCGCCGCATCGCTGCGCCGGAGGGCGAAGACCAGCAGCGCCCCGCAGAGCGGGAGGAAGATCAGCAGCGTGAGTATCGGGATGAGAGAAGTCATCGGCAGTTCCCGTTGGCGCGCAGGCGCCGGTTACGTTACAGCGCGAGCCAGGCGAGGTAGCACAAAATCAAGGCTCCCCCGGCGGCGAAACTGATGAGATAGACGGCGACCTTTCCGGTGCTCCAGCGCCCGAACAGGCGGCCGACACCGCCAACACCGGCGCTGAGACCGTCCACGGAGGCATCGATCACACCGCGGTCCACCCGCTCGGACAAGAAACCGGCACAGGCCTGGTAAGGGCGGATCAGGACCAGGTGGTACAGCTTGTCGAAGTACCACCCCTGGGCCAGGAAAGCGAACAGCCCGGACGGCTGTGCCTGCGCCTCCCGCATCCGCTCGGCCCGCCCCTTGCCATACCGGAAATACGCCACCAGCAGTCCGAGCAGTGCCACGATCCCGGCCACGACCTGCAGCACGATTTCCTGTTCGTGCGAACCGGTCGGGAGGTCGGTTACAGGGAGCGTCGCAAAGAACCCGCTCAGGTAGCCGCCGCCAAGGTAAGAGGGGAGGTCGAGCAGGCCGCCGAACAGACCCAGGATGGCGAGCGGGATTAGCACGACTTGCATCACGGTGAGGCCCGAACTGCGGTGCACGTGCCCGTTGCCCCCGCCAAAGACCAGGAACATCAGGCGGAAACTGTAGAAGGCGGTGATCAGGGCCGTGAGCAGGCCAAGCAGGTACAGGGCCTGGTACAGCACGCCCCCCTTGAGCCACACCGCCAGCAGTATGCTGTCCTTGCTGAAGAAGCCGCCGGTGAGAGGGATGCCGGCGAGGCAGGCCGCGCCGGTCAGGAAGCTCCAGAAGGTGACGGGGAGCGAGCGCCTCAGGCCGCCCATCTTGTAGATGTCCTGCTCGTGGTGCATCGCCGCGATGACGCAGCCGGCGCCGAGGAAGAGCAGCGCCTTGAAGAAGGCGTGTACCAGCAGGTGGAAGGTGGCCGCGGTTACCGCCCCGGCGCCGACGCCGAGCATCATGTAGCCGATCTGGCTGATGGTCGAGTAGGCCAGCACCCGTTTCAGGTCGCGTTGCGCCAGCGCGCAGGTGGCGCCGTAAAAGGCGGTCAACCCGCCCGTCACCGAGATGGCGGCGAGGGCAGCGTGTGAGCTGCCGATCAGCGGCAACAGGCGCGCCAGCAGGTAGACGCCGGCGGTGACCATGGTGGCGGCGTGGATCATGGCGGAGACCGGGGTCGGGCCGGCCATGGCGTCCGGGAGCCAGACCATGAGGGGCATCTGCGCCGACTTGCCCATGGCGGCGATCAGGAACAGGATGCCCAGCATGGTGATGACGGAGCCGGGCATGAGGAAGCCCATCCCATTTGCCTTGGTGATGGAGAGGGTGCCGAAAAGTTGGAACAGCCACGCCAGCGCGATCATCAGCGCCACATCGCCAATCCTGGTAGTGATGAATGCTTTCCTGCCGGCGTCAGCGTTGTTGGGATCCGAGTACCAGAAGCCGATCAGCAGGTACGAGCAGAAGCCAACCCCTTCCCAGCCGAGATACAGCAGCGGCAGGGTCTCCCCGAGGACCAGGGTCAGCATGGCGAACACGAACAGGTTCAGCAGGGCGAAGTAACGCGCATAGTCCTCGTCATCGCGCATGTAAAAGACGGAATAGACGTGGATCAGGCCGCAGACGAAGCCGATCATGACCACCATGGAGAGCGAGAGGGGATCGAGGTAGAGCGAGATCGGGATGGCAAGGTCGAAGCTGGCGAACCAGTCGGCAAGGGTGATCACCTGCGGACCGGTATAGGCTGCGGCAGCCAACACGGCGCAGGCGAAACTCCCCCAGACCGTGGCGCAGGCGAGCACCTCCACCAGCGCGCGCGGCAGCTTACGGCCGGCGACGGCGCAGGTGAGTCCGCCCAGGAGCGGTAACAGGAGCATGAATGTCAGGTAGATAGGCAGCATCGTGATCCTTGTCAGCCTTTCATCGAATCGAACTGGTCCGTGTTGACCGTCTGCTTGCGCCGGTGCAGGTACACGACCATGGCGAGCGCAAGCGAGACTTCAGCGGAGGTCAGGGCCATCAGCATCAGGGAGAACAGCTGCCCATCGGCGATGCCCCAGTGGGCGGAGCCGCCGACGAAGGTGAGCATGACGGCGTTCAGCATGATTTCGATGCCGATCAGCATCATGATGACGTTGGCGCGCCAGGCGACCACGCAGCCAAGGCCCATGGCGAACATCAGCGATGCCACGATCAGCACGTGGGAAAGCGGTACGCTCATCTGCGCCTCCCGAGGTAGAGTGCGCCCACCAGCGCGAAGAGAAGCTGCATGGAAACCACCTCCACGGCAACCCCGTACTGCTTGAACAGCGCGAAAGCGAACTGGCGCACCGGGATCTCCGTGAACCCCGGCGGCACCGCCTGCAGGCGGGAACAGAGCAGGACCACCAGCGCACCGACCACGGCGCCCGCCAAGAGCAGGGCCGGAAGCCAGTTCTTGAAGTGAGGTTTGGCGAGCTTCTCAGGCGACTCCAATTCCAGCATCATAATGACGAACAGGAAGAGCACCATGATGGCACCGGCGTAGATAATCACCTCGAAGGCGGCGATGAGCGGCGCCCCCAAAAGGTAGAACATCAGGGCCAGCGCGAAGAACGAGGTCACCAGGTACACGATGGAGCGCACCGCCTGCCGGGCCGTAATGGCGAGCAGGGTCCCAATGAGGAGTACCGCCGCCAGTATGTAGAATAGGGTCGCTTCCATTTCGCTCCGTGCTTACTGTGTGTCCGTCTGTGCTGTGCCCCCTCCCCCGGAGGGGGAGGGCAGGGGAGGGGGAAGTTTAGTTGCCAACAGTTCCCCCCCTCCCAACCTCCCCCCTCCGGGGGGAGGAGCATGCCGCTCGCCTGCGGGAGGCCTTCGTGCTACGGCAACAGGCTCCTCGGATCTGCCGGTGCCTGTTCACCGGCGCCGTGACCGCGGGGCTGCACCACGCCGGTCCCGGCATGGCGGTAGAAATTGTAATTGGGATCCTTGCCGGTGCCGTCGATGAGCAGGTCCTCCTTTTCGTAGACCATGTCGATGACCTGGCGCTTGCAATGGAACATCTCGGGCGACATCTGGATGGCCAGCGTCGGGCAGGCCTCGGCGCACATGCCGCACAGGATGCAGCGCGAGAAGTTGATGCGGAACCACGCGGCGTAGCGCAGGCCGTTCTCTCCTTCCGCCGCGGCCATCGAGATGCAGTCGACGGGGCAGGCCCCGGAGCACAGATAGCACGCGACGCAGCGCTCGGCGCCGTCGGGATCGCGGGTCAGAACGATGCTGCCACGGAAACGCTCGGGCATGGCCCTGCGCTCCTCGGGGAACTGCACCGTAACCGGCTTCCGGAAGATGTGCCGGAAGGTGATGGAAAGGCCGGTCAGGATCTCTTTTATGTCGTTCAGTATGGGCATCTGTTCCTGCTCGAAGTGTCGTTGGTGCCGTAGTAGATGCCGGCAAAATGGTTTCAGTTGGCCGCTGCGTCAATGGCTCGATGGCGCGGCCGGGGCCCGGCAGGCAGCACGGGGCTGCCTGCCGGAAGGAGGTGTTAGTTGGGCCGTAGTGACTTCATCAAGACGTCGAGGGTTTGTCTGTGCAGGTTGTTCTCTGCGTAAGCCAGGGCGGTGGTTCCGGAGTAGGACATTGCCAGCGGGTCGGCCCCGCTGTCGACCAGCATCTGCGTGGTCTGGGTGCATCCGTAGTTTGCTGCCAGCATGAGAGGCGTGTGGCCGTCACGGTCGCGGGCGTCGACCTCGGCTCCTTTTTGCAACAGCAGGCGTACCACGTCTGCGTTGCCGTGCGCCGCCGCGAAGTGCAGCGCGGTTTTACCCTTGTCGCTTCTGGCGGCGAGGTTGGCGCCCCGTTCCATCAGGTCGGCCACCTCGGCCAGGTTGCCGGCCTTCGCTGCGTCCATGAGAGCGGTGTGGCCGTTTTTGTCCACCGCATCCACCTGTGCCCTGAACCCTGCCCCCAACTCGACTTCCACGGTTGTTGTCATCGCAGTTCCTCCTTTGTGAGAATACATTGCCCAGTACAACGCCTCTTATCGTAAAGCCAGCCACCACCCGGTGACTAGAATATTGAGAAGAGCTAGCGGTGTCAGGAACTTCCAGCCCAGGTGCATGAGCTGGTCGTAGCGAAGGCGTGGGAGGGTTCCCCTGACCCAGATGAACAGGAACGAGAATAACCCGACCTTGATGAAGAACCACAAGATCGGCGGCAGCAGCGGCCCGCGCCATCCGCCCAGGAAGAAGAGCGAAGCAAGCGAGCTCAGCGAGATGATGTTGATGTACTCCCCGACGAAGAAGAGACCGAAGCGCATCCCGGAATACTCGGTGTGGAACCCCGCCACCAGTTCCCCTTCCGCTTCGGGAAGGTCGAAGGGGATCCTGCGGCACTCGGCCAGGATGCTGACCAGGAAAATCACGAAAGCGACCGGCTGGTACACGATGAAGGGCATATCGGCCTGCGCGTTGACGATGTCGGCGAGGCTCAGCGACTTGGCTAGCATGACCACTGGGACCAGCGACAGCCCCATGGAAAGTTCATAAGAGATCAGCTGGGACAGGCCGCGTATGCTTCCAAGCAGCGCGTACTTGGAGTTGGATGCCCACCCGCCCAGCGCCACGCCGTACACCGCGACGGAGGAAAGCGCCATGAAGAAGAGCACCCCGACGTTCAGGTCGGCGATCTGCAGGTTGACTTGGCGCCCGAATATCTGCAGCGGAGCCCCTACCGGGATGATGGCGAAAGTAAGTATGGCCGGGATTGCCGCCATCGCCGGGGCCATCGAGAAGAGCAGCCGGTCGGCGGCCTTGGGGATCATGTCCTCCTTGGTGATCATCTTGATCACGTCGGCCAGGGGCTGCAAAAGTCCGAAGGGCCCGACGCGGTTGGGGCCGATCCGGTCCTGGAGAAAGCCCAGGATGCGCCGCTCCGCCAGCACCAGATACGCCGCGCCGGTCAGGATGATGGCGTAGAGCAGCACGATCTTCCCCAGCATCAGCGCTATGTCGGTGGCAGTCCAGGTCATAAGGTTCCTCCCGCCGTGGCGGGAACATGCGGACGTTCTTCGCCCGATTATAATATTGTTTCCTCTGCGTCACGTCCCCGCCCCCGGAGGGGGAGGGACAGGGAGGGGGATGTGCTGCAGCCTTGAAGGCCCCCCTCCCGACCTCCCCCCTCCGGGGGGAGGAGCTATGCCAACCTGTAGGGGCGAATAATCATTCGCCCAATCCCATCTCGAAAATCCGTACCCCCTCGCCCTCCGGGTCGAGGTTCCTCAGCGCTCTCCATTTGCCGCTGAAAGGCTCCAGCGCCTCTCCCCCCAGCCTCTCGATCAACTGCGCCATCACCTGCCAGGCATCGCGTTCGGCGCCGCCGGGGACATCCTTGCGGTGCACCCGGGGCGGATGCAGGCTGACGGCCTCGGTGGCGCTGCCGTAGTACTTCGGGTCGAGCCCCTTGAGCGGCAATCCGGCAACCCTGCTGCGCTCGAACCGCTGCGCCCTTCCCTCGTAGTTGATGGCGGTGCCGTCGGACTCGGCCCAGGTGGTCGTGGGGAGGAAGATTGGTGCTTTCGCCTCCACCGCCCCCCGGCGCCAGTCCGCGTTTGCCAGGACCTCCAGGTCGGAGAGCAGCATTTCCGGCACATCCGCCTCGAAGCAGACCACCCCCTGCACCTGCCGGGCCGCCACCAGTTCCGCCAAGGGGACGGCAGCGTGTTGCTGTGCGAGGAGCGCGGCCGCAAACCCGTTCGGGCCCGGCTGCAGCATGACCAGCTTCGCCCCGCTGGAGGCCATTTCGGCCAGGAGATCGGGATCTTTGCTGCCGGCGCCGCAGATGATCACCCCTTTGCCGCCCCCCTCGAAGGGAACCTGGTCCAGGGTCTCCACCGCGGTGTACTTGAAAGGGAGTACCTTCATCGCCGGTAGCATGTCCCCGGCGACCAGAAAGATCTGGGCCCCGGCCAGGAAGGCTTTGCGCACTGCCAGGGCCAGCATCGGGCCCTCCTCCATCAGGTCGAGGGCGTGCAAGGAGATCCACTGCGCCTGTTCGATGTCCTTTACGTATGCCGCGTTCTCCTCGTGGAGCAGCTTCGCCGCCGCCAGGCTCCCCTGCTGCTGGCCGGCGTCGTCGAAGTAGCAAACCTTCGCCCCGCCTGCGACCTCGGCCAGTTGTGCCAGCAGGATCATCCCTTCCAGCGAGAGCCTGGTGGAACCGACCAAGGCGAGCTTGTCGGCGCCGTTTTTACGCACGAACTCCGCTATCGACTTGGCTGCAGCATCGACGGCGACGTCGTAGCCGCAGGTGGCGCCATCCAGTCGGGGCTCCCGCGGACGTTGCGGGTCGTTCAGGTACGACTTGTCGAAGCGGGCGCGGTCGCAGATGAACCAGCCATTCACCTGGTCGTTGCGGCGCCCGACGATCTTGATGGTCTCGCGCTGGAAGTTCTGCGGCGAGGTGTTGCACCCGACCGAGCAGTGCTGGCAGATCGATGGCGCGAACTGGTAGTCCCAGTAGCGGGCCCGGAAACGCCCGGTTTTGTCGGTGAAGACGCCGGTCGGGCAGATGTCGACCAGGTTGCCGGAGAAGGGGGACTCCAGCGGTCCCTCCTGGAACCGGCCGAAGTAGACCCGGCCCGCGCTCCCCATGACCCCGAAGTCGGTGCCGCCGGCGTAGTCCCGGTAGAAACGGACACAGCGGTAGCACTCGATGCAGCGGTTCATCTCGTGGTGGATCCCCTCGCCCAGGTACTGGTTTTGGAAGGTGCGCTTCTTCCCCTGGTAACGGCGGCGGCTGTGCCCCCCGGCGATGGTGAAGTCCTGCAGCAGGCACTCCCCCCCCTCATCGCAGACGGGGCAGTCGTGCGGGTGGTTCAGCATGAGCCACTCGATGACCAAGGCGCGCATCTTGAGCGCCTCGGGGTCGGTGGTGGAGACCACCATGCCGTCCTGGGCCGGCAGCGCGCAGGACATCTGGATCCCCTTCACCGGGCCGTCCAAGAGCTTCACCGCGCAGAGCCTGCAGGCGGCGGCGATGGCCAGGGCCGGGTGGTAGCAAAAGTGCGGGATGGTGATCCCGACGCTACGGGCCGCTTCCAGAACGCTGGTCCCCGGCGCGACCTCCACCGGTATGTCATCGATGATCAGCTTGGGCATCTTCCTCTTTATCCTTGTATCATCTGCCCATGCTCCCCCTCGCCCTCCGGGAGAGGGGCAGGGGTGAGGGCGCAGCTGCGAACTTACTTAAGCGGGCACTTCTTCTTGACGATATGCTCCCGCACCTCGTCCTCGAAATCCCGCAGCAGGCCGTCCAGCGGGGCCATGGCGCCGGGGGCGAGGGCGCAGAAGGTGTAGTTCAGGTACTTCACGTGCTCGCGCAGGATGGTGATGTCGTCTTCCTCGCCGCGCCCGTTCTCGATGCGGGTCAGGATCTCCTTCACGTAGGGAAGCCCCTCGCGGCACGGGGTGCACCAGCCGCACGATTCGCGGGCGAAGAAGTTGATCAGGTTCAGGGTCGCCTCCACCAGGCAATGCCCCTCGTCGAAGACGATAATGCCGCCCGAGCCGAGGCGGGAACCGGCCTTGACCACGGTGTCGTAATCCATGGGGAGGTTCCAGTGCTCCGGCTTCAGGAACTGGGTCGAGGCCCCGCCCGGGATGCAGGCCTTGAACTTCTTGCCGTCGCGCATGCCGCCGCAGGCGCCGTCGATGATGTCACCAAGCGTGGTGCCGATGGGAAGCTCGATGCAGGCGCGGTTCTTGACCGATCCGCTCACGCAGAAGAGCTTGCTGCCGGCACCTTCGGGGTTGAGCGCCAGTCCCTTGAACCAGGCGGCGCCGTTGGCGACGATGGCGGGGACATTGGCGAGGGTCTCCACGTTATTGACCACGGTCGGCCCCTGCCAGAGCCCCTTCACTGCCGGGAACGGGGGCTTGGAGCGCGGGTTGGG
This sequence comes from Geomonas anaerohicana, assembly GCF_016458305.1. Lineage (GTDB taxonomy): Bacteria > Desulfobacterota > Desulfuromonadia > Geobacterales > Geobacteraceae > Geomonas > Geomonas anaerohicana. The sequence continues at coordinate 256,175 of NZ_JAEMHL010000001.1, forward strand.
GCGCTTCCCTTCCAGCGCGTTGATCAGCGCCGTCTCCTCCCCGCAGATGTAGCGGCCGGCGGAGAGGTGCAGGTCCAGTTCGATGGAGTGCTCGCTCCCGAGGATATGCTCGCCGAGCAGGCCCGCCTTCTTCGCCTCTTCGATGCCGCGCGCCAGGTTGGCCGCGGCTTTCTCGTACCCTTTCCTGATGAAGATGAAGGCATGCCGGACGCCGAGCGCGTAGCAGGCAAGGGTCATCCCCTCGATGAGGCTGTACGGGTTGTGCTCCAGGAGCACCCGGTCCTTGTAGGTTCCCGGCTCCATCTCGTCGCAGTTGCAGATGAGCCAGCGCGGCCCGGGGAGGTCGCGGGGGACGAAGGACCACTTCCGGCCGGTGGCAAAGCCGGCGCCGCCGCGTCCACGCAGCCCCGAGTCGAGCACCGCCTGCTGCACGTCGTTGGGGCTCATCCCGGAGAAGGCCTTTTTCAGCCCCTCGAAGCCACCCTCCTCGCGGTACTCGTCGAAGGTGACCACGCGGTTGGGGCGGTTATGTCGGAAAAGAGGAAGGTCCATGGTTCCTTGTCGTTGTCTGTTCTTCACTCTGAGGCAGCGCCCTCATCCGCCCCTTCGGGGCACCTTCTCCCGGAGGGAGAAGGGATGCGGCTCCCTCCCCCGGAGGGGGAGGGTTGGGGAGGGGGAGTTCGCGCCTGCGTTAGCCCCCCTCCCGACCTCCCCCCTCCGGGGGGAGGAGGTGTTACGGTTTGTGCCGCTCCGCTTCCAATATCTCGTCCACCAGCTCCGGGGTGAGCCTGCCGTAGGGAACCCCGCCCACCGACATGGCCGGGCTGTCGCCGCACATCCCCATGCAGCAGCAGGGGACCAGCGTGAACATGCCGTCTGCCGTGGTGCCGCCCAGCCCGACGCCGAGCTTGTCCTTTAGGTATTGGATGATCTTGTCGCAGTCCGCGCACCAGCAGGAGATGGAGTCGCAGACGTGGATCACCTTCTTCCCCACCGGGCGGCGGTAGATCATTTCGTAGAAGGTGGCCAGTTCCTCAACCTGCAACGGTGAAAGGCCCAAGAGCGCCGCGGCCTCCTGCACCGCCTCGTCGGTCAGCCACCCGTAGTGGGCCTGCAGCTCCTTCATCACGTCCACCGCCGCCTCGCGGGCGGTGATGGCGGAGGCGACGCGCGCCTGGAGCGATGTTTTCAGTGTCTCGGGTATCATCCCCGGTGCTCTCCTTGCTAATTACCGGTCCAGGTCCGCCAGCACGAAATCCAGCGAGCCCAGAATGGCCAGGAAGTCCGACACCAGCCAGCCGCGACTCAACTGCGGCAGCGACTGGATGTGCGGGAAGGTCGCGGTCCTGATGCGCATCCGGTAGGCGGTGTGCAGGCCATCGGAAACGGCGAAGTAGCCGTACTCTCCCTTGGGGGCCTCGATCGGTGCGTAGCACTCCCCTTTCGGGGGGGACATGCCGCGCGTGGCGTTGACGAAGTGGTGGATCAGCGACTCGATGTCCTCAAGGGCGTCGCGCTTCTGGGGCAGCGTGTAGCGGTAATCGGCGGAGATCCAGCGCCCTCCCGGCATTCCCTCGGCCGCCTGCTTCACGATGGAGAGCGACTGCCGCATCTCCTCCATGCGCACCAGGTAGCGCGCATAGCAGTCGCCGCCTTCGGCGGTGGCCACCTCGAAATCGAAGCGGTCGTAACTGCAGTAGGGCATGACCTTGCGCAAGTCCCACGCGAAGCCGCAGGCCCGAAGCATCGGCCCGGTCAGCCCCCACTCGATCGCCTCGTCCTTGGTGATGGCGGAGACGCCCTTGAGCCGCGCGGTGAAGATGGGGTTGCCGGTCAGCAGTTTCTCGTATTCCGCCAGTCGCGGCGGGAACCAGTCCAGGAAGGCCTGCACCTTGGCCAGCCAACCCTCGGGAAGGTCGTCCGCCACGCCGCCGATCCTGAACCAGGCGGGGTGCATGCGCCCGCCGGTCACCGATTCCACGATGTCGAAGATCTTTTCGCGGTCGGTAAAGGTGTAGAAGACCGGCGTCATGGCGCCGATGTCGGCGGCGAAGGTCCCCAGCCAGACCAGGTGGTTGGCGATCCGGAACAGTTCGCAGAGCATGACCCGGATGTATTGGGCCCGCTCCGGCACCTCGATGCCGCACAGCTTTTCCACCGAATTGACGTAGGCGAGGTTGTTCTGCACGCCGGACAGGTAATCGACCCGGTCGGTGTAGGGGATGTACTGGTGCCAGTTCTGGCGCTCCCCGACCTTCTCGGCGGCCCGGTGGTGGTAGCCGATCTCGGTATCCATGTCGACGATCTCCTCGCCGGAGAGCTTGAGGACGAAACGGACCACGCCGTGGGTGCCGGGGTGCTGGGGGCCGAGGTTCAGGATCAGTGTCTCGTCGTCGACCCGGTCGAAGAAGTCGCTGGCCGGCAGCGCCTTGCGGCCGCGCGCTTCCTCCGCGGTATAGGGGGGCATCTCGGTGGCACGCGAAGGATGCTCCTTCCTGAGCGGGTGCCCCTGCCAGTCCGGGGGCATCAGGATCCTGGAGAGGTTGGGATGCCCGGCGAAGCGGATGCCGAACATGTCGTAGGCCTCGCGCTCGTACCAGTTGGCGACGGGGAAAACGGAGGTGACGCTGGGAGTCTCGGGGTACTCGCCGTCGAGTTCGGTCTTGATCCGGATCCTGCCGGGGGTGTCGAAGCAGGTGAGATGGTAGTTCACGGTGAAGTCGCGGAAGCGGTCCCGGTCGCGGCGGCAGGACTCGTCGACGCAGGCGATGTCCTCCAGGCGCCGGAAAGGCGAGGACTTCCTCTCTTTCAGGTGCTTCAGCAGGTCGGGCACCAGCCGGGCCGGCGCGCGGTAGGTGAGCATGTCGCCCGCCGCCTCGTCTCTGCGCACTTGGCCGTTGAAGGCCGCCTGCAGCTCCTCCTCCAGGCCGAACTCGGGATAGGGGAGGCGGGGCTGCTTGGGGCGCCAGAGTTCATCCGAGCGCGGCGCGGCGAAGTGGGGGTGCTGCATGGACGTACCGCGGATCGGGGTCCCGTTCATGCCGGGACCGCGCGTATCGCGGGACTTGGTGACACCGTCGACGAGGATGGGGGCGACGGTCCCCTGGGTGCCGCCCTGCATGCGCAGCACCGGGCGGGTAGGACGCTCCTCGCTCCGGATCTTTTGCTGCAGCAGCATGAGCCCTTCCAGGAAGGATTCCGGGCGCGGCGGACAGCCGGGGATGTACAGGTCGACCGGCAGGATCTGGTTCACCCCCTGCACCACGGAATAGACGTCGTACATGCCGCCTGAGTTGGCACAGCTCCCCATGGAGATGACCCACTTGGGCTCGGCCATCTGGTCGTAGAGCCGCAGGATGCTGGGCGCCATCTTCTTGAAGACCGTCCCCGCGATCACCATGAGGTCGGCCTCGCGCGGGGTGCCGCGCAAAACCTCGGCGCCGAAGCGCGAGACGTCGTAGCGCGAGGTGAAGGAAGCCATCATTTCCACGAAGCAGCAGGAAAGACCGAAGAACATCGGCCAGAGTGAGTTCGCCCTCCCCCAGTTGATCAGGTCGTCCAAGGAGGTGAGGAGGACGTTTTGCGGTATGTTTTCGTCGTCCCTCTCAGTCAATGTTTACCTCGCATGCGCATGGCGGAAGGGCCCCATTCCAGGCCCCCCTTCATCCATAGCCAGATCAGCCCCAACATCAGGATGACGACGAAGGCGGTGATGTGCACCAGCCCCGGAATCCCGAGCAGGTCCCATGCGGTGGCCCAGGTCAGGATAAAGGAGCCTTCGACGTCGAATACGATGAAGAAAATGGCGATGAGGTAGAAAGGAACTTGTGAGGCATGACGGGCGGCCCCGGTCGGGACCACCCCGGATTCGTAGGGTATGTGTTTATCGGCGGAATCACGGCCCGAGCCGAGGAAGTAGGCTGCCGCCAGCAGGACGCCAATCAGCCCCACCGCGATGGCGGTGTAGATGGCAAGGGGGATGAACTCGACCTGCTGTGCGGTGACTGGCATACCGGCCTTTCAATGAGAATCACAGGGGATTTTAGTACCCGTATAATCTAGCGTAGCGCCGTCGAAAGTCAATTAGCCCGCGTGAGGGGATGTGATCATTAGATCATGTCATCATAATCTTGCTCTTAAGGATCAGGATTTCGAAAGCCATGGCGGCTTTGGCAATTAATTTTTGTACCTCGGGGAGTTTTTCGTCCAGGGGTGCGCTTCCCCCACCGACGTAGAGGACCGCGACCACCCGCCCCATCATCAATAGCGGCACCAGCAGGTTGTTGAAAGGCGTGCCCCCCTTCAATGCTTCCATGATGGCCTGGTTGCCGGGGGTCGGCGGCATCGGCCCAAGGAAGAAACTCTTGCTCTGGTTCACCACGCTCAGCACCGACGGTTCGTTCAGGGAAAGCTCCAACCCCTCGAACTCGGGAACCGGCTTGTTGTCCACCCGTGCCATCCAGCCGGTGGCGGAGCCGCCGCGCAGCAGGAAGAAGGCGACCCGCCTGAACTGGGGACCCAGGTGGCCCGTGATCAGTTCGGCGATCCAGTCGCGGTCATCCGCCTCGGCCAGCCCGACCAGGACGCTCTCCAGCGAGTAGTCCTGCTCCGGTTCCTCCAACTCTTCCTGGTACAGTTCGGCCAATACCGTCGGCTCCGGTACGGTAGCCGCTGGTGCGGTGGACGGTTGGCCGGCGGGGGGCTCAGGTGCCGGAGTTGCCTCTGGTGCTGGAGCAGGGGGGGCTGCCGGAGCTGCTGCGGCTACGGCGGGAGCCGGGGATGCCGGAGGGGAGAGAGGGGGCTGAGCAGCGGGAGTTGCCGCGGCCGCGGCGGCAGGTGCCGTCCCGCCTTGGTCCAGCACCTCCATGCTCAATTCCTCGAGCATGGGGAGATCGAGAACCTCGTCTTCCAGGTCGGTGGGCCATTCCTCCAGCGTAGCCTTGGGCATCTCCGGCACAGGGGCGGCAGTCACCACCCGAGCCGCGGGCGCAGCGGGTTGCGGGGCGGCGGAATGGGTGGCGTGGTGCTTGGCCCTGCCCCTGCTGCCCCCCTCGACGCTGATGTAGCGCACCTCGCGCTTGATCCCGTAGTACTTCTCCATGGCGGTGACGATGCGCAGTTCCGCCGCGACCACCGGGACAATGATATAGCCTGTGGCGAAGGCGATCTCGTCGATGGCGTGCAGGTCGGTGGGGTCGACCATGGCCAGGGTGACTTTGCGGTTATTGAGCGCAATGGGGACGACTTTGTACTTCTTGACGTAGTCGAACGGGATGAGCTTTATGATGTGCTGGGGGATATCGAGCAGTTCCGCGGGAGCGGCGTAGGCGACTCCGATTTTCTGACTCAGGAACTCCGCCAGGTCCAGCTCGTCCAGGTAGCCCATTTCGACCAGGTTGGTGCCGAAACGCCCGCCGAATATGGCCTGTCCTTTAAGAGTTTCATCCAACTGGGCCGCAGTGATCTTCCCTGCCTGGACCAGCATTTCCCCTAAGCGCATTTTGTTCAAGCTACCCTCCGCCAATACATCAAATTACACGTGCAACTCATTGAACCGGCGCCACACTGACACGGGGCCGGTCGCAGCTGACTCGGTCGACCTGCCGGACCGGCGGGAAAACGACCTTGTTAATCAGGCGCTAATTTAGAGCTGCAGCAGGACAATGTCAATAGCAAACGCCGGGTTGCGGGGCTCAGCTGAGGTCTGTGATTTCATAGCTATTGCCCCCGAGTTCCACCTCGTCTCCCAATGATTTCCCGATCAGTTGGCCGCCCAGCGGAGAGGCTGCGGTGATAACCAGGATCTCCTCTCCATCTAGCTGCAGTTTCAGGCCTCCTTCCTGCGGGCCGATGAAGAAGGTCTTGGTGGTCCCTTCCTCGTCCAGGAGCGTCACCAGCGCGGTCAGGCGGATGCTGTCACCCTCCCCGAAGGGCTGCAGGATGAGGTGCCGGTAGGTCTGCAGGGCGTGCTTCAACTCCTGGGCCCGGTTTGCCTGCCCCTGGGCTACGTAGGACGCCTCGAGGCTGAGCGTGTCGTACTTGTTGTCGGGGATGTTTTCTTCGTGGATGGCGGCTTCGTGGGCGGCTTTGGCGGCCTTGGACAAAACCGCCAGGTCGTGCGCCAGTCTGTCGATGATAAGCCGGTGCAAACGGCTCTTTCTGGTGGTAACGATGGGGAACCTTCCTAAGCTGAAAATACTGCCGGGGCCGTTTCGGAAGGGCCCCGGTCTTTGGTGGGACGATACTATAACGCGGCGGGGGATCTGTCAAAAGGAAGATGGTCACCTGCCCGGATACCAATTGACCCCGAAGAGATGCATGTTCAGGCCGGGGTTGATCCCGCCGTTCAACCCCGCGTTGGACATGTGTTGGAAGCGATAGGAAAGGGCGAAGGCCGGGGTGAAGTGATAGATGACGCCGGCGTGGGAGATGAACTGCTGGATGCCGTTGTAGTCTCTCCCGCCGAACCGGTCGCGGCTGAGGATGGCGATGCTGACACCCAGGTCGAGTTCCAAGGAGTTGGGATTGCCGATGTCGAAGGCCGGGCCAAGGGAGCCGACGAAACCGCGATCGTCCCCGCTGGAAAGTGTGCCGGCCGTGAGGGCGACTTCGGTGGAGACGCCCCAGCCCCCCTTGCTACGCAGGCTCCAGGGGAGTTGGTAGCTGGCAAAGCCTTCCATAATTTCCGCGCCGTGATCCTTGCCATCGGCCGAGAATCCACCTCGCACGCCAAAAGGACCCCAGCTGCTGGCCGACGCGGAACCTGCTGCCCCCAAAGACAGAGCCAATACGATCAAAATGAGGCGGAGGATTGTTCTCATGGCATGCTCCAAGGTTGGGGGTTGTTAACGATATATCATTTAAGCGGGTATTTTTTTAAATTCAAGCAGCTGGCAGCTACAGCGCCGTTTTACGCATCGCTTTCCAGTCACGGCTTCGGCCCGCGCTTTTGCACTGCCGCTTGCGTAAAAATGGAGCCGGATGTACTATTTATTAGGCGTCATCAGGCAGTAAGAGGCAGGCTTGTAACAAGCCCAAGGAGGTGGCCATGAAAGGATACCAACTGGTAAAGGAGATCAGAGAGGCGAAGGGCGCTCACCCCGATCGGGTATTCATCAAGTGGTGGCGCAATGAGGAGGACTTCATTGACTTCGACCTGCTAGACAGGTTCCTGCAGAACTTAAAAGAGAGTGAGAAGATCGACGGCTTTGAGTTGATCAACGAAGATGAAATGTGGCGTACTTTGGAGGCTCGCTGTCAGGGTCGGGTGTCCAGGGAGAAAAGAGATGGTGACTGGGTGTTGCACTGGACGCCGCCGCCCAACAGGAACGTCGAGGAGGCTCAGACTGAGTACCCGTACACTCCAGAGTCAATGGTGAAGATCCTGGATTCAGAAACCAACTACAACTACGTCGATTGACCGGCCGGACCGAGGTCGCCGGGGCAGGGGAAAAAGAGAGGGGCGAAGCAATTCGCCCCTTTTCTTTTGCCTAGCGTCCTTTCGCAAGCATCTTGAAGAAATCGAGCACCTTGTCCGGGTGTTCCGACGCCTTGGCCACCTTGGGCCAGTGTTTGATGACGGTCCCCTCCGGTGAGATGACGACGGTAGAGCGGATGGTCCCCATGGTGGTCTTGCCGTACTGCACCTTCTCGCCGAAGGCGCCGTAGCTTTTCATGACCGAGACGTCCGGGTCGGAGAGGAGGGTGAAGGGGAGCTTGAAATCGGCGATGAACTTGTCGTGGGACTTCATGGAGTCCTTGGAAACTCCGACCAGCACCGCGCCGAGCTGCTCGAAGAGCGGGTGCAACTTCGCGAAGCCGACCGCCTCGGCCGTGCATCCCGGGGTGTTGTCCCTGGGGTAAAAGAACAGCACCAGGATCCTGCCCCGGTAGTCTGCCAGCGTGTGCTCTTTCCCATCGCTCCCCTGCAATTTGAAGTCGGGTGCTTTTTGTCCTTCCAGAAACATGATGGCCTCCTTGGATGTGCTTCTCATTAGCCGATAAACCATAGCAGAATGGCGGTAGTTGGCAAGAGGAATGACGCTGTTGTATCCGGCTCCGATTCGGGTTATGCTGCCGCTGGTTTGCCGGAGGGGATATGAACGGGATGATGCAGATAGCGGTGGACCCGGAGCGGTGGCATCACTTTGCCGGGGTACTGCTGGTGATTGCGCTAGCGGTATTGCAGGCGCGGGTGGGAAGGGCCGGAGCCTTCTGGCAGATCTGTTGGGCGCTGCCGGGGACGTTGTTGCACGAGCTGTCCCACCTGGTCGTTGCCGCCGTCACCGGCGGGAGGCCGGTCGGGTTCACCATCATACCCAGGCGGGACGGTCCCGGCCGGTGGGTGCTGGGGGCGGTCACTATCAGCAACCCGGGGGCGGTGTCTGCGCTTCCCTCAGCTATGGCCCCACTTTTGCTGAACATCGCAGCCTACTACCTGTACTTGGGGTGGAGCACGTGGTTTCCGGCGGACCTGCCGCATACCTTGTTGATGTATGTCCTCATTTATGTCTTCAGCTACAGCTCGATACCGTCCGGTCAGGACTTCAAGGTCGCACTTACCAGTCCGGCGGGGGTGCTGCTCTATGGCGGGGCAGTGGGGGTGTGTTGGTGGCGCTGGGGGCTTTAGGGGCGGGTGCGGCTTTTGGTTCGGGTGCGGTAGAGGCGTTCGGTGAAGCCGCCCTCTCTTTCAAAAGCCTCAGCCTGGGCCGTCAGTTGGCGCTCCAGCAGCGAGCACGCCACCGCTATGAGGGTAAGCGCGGCATTGGCTGCCGCCTCGGCATAGCTGCTGGTGGACCCGGTGGACCCGGTGGACCCTGTGGACCCTGTGGACCCGGTGGACCCGGTGGACCCGGTGGACCCGGTGGACCCGGTGGACCCGGCTGCTGTCGTGGCTTGGTGTCCACTTCGTCGTCCATGTGGTCCACTGGGTCCACACAGTCCATGTCCACCGGGTTTTTGTCCACTTTGTCCACCCCTGCAAACTTCCACCACCCAGCGCGCCACCTCGTCGGCGCTTTTGCAGCGCCGGGCAACCAGCTCGGCGCGGCGCGGGTCGGACCGGTCCCATCGCGGCAGCCTGCGCTGGCGCAGAAAGTCCTGGTAGTCCAAACGCAGTTCCTCCAGGCTGGCGCGGGCCACGTTGGTCAGCTTCATCTCGGTCTTCTTGCTGGTTCCTGAAGCCTGGCTCCCTTCGGCGATGTTCTGCACACCGCTGCGGGCAGCTTGCACCATCTGGTCGTGGGTCCGGCTGCGCTTGTCGATGTAGCGGTCGCAAAAGCGGACGGTAACGTCATACACCAGCTGGGCCAGTTGAAAACTTTTCAGCTGCCGGTATCCGCCGTGGCTCTGCAGCAGCTTTCCAGCATCGACGTCGCCCATGGCACCCCTCCTGCGGCCAGCAGGCATTTTACCATACCCCCTGCCGCATCCCCCCACGCAGCAAGAAAAAAGCCCGCCCCACTGACGTGGGCGGGCTTTCAACTGGTATGGACGCCGTTCTTACAGCGAGGCGGTAAGCCTCTCAAACTCCTTCTTAGAGCGCACAATGCAGTCCTCGACGGCCATGCCGGCGAAATAGTTGCCGGTGACGTAAAGGTTACTCCCGGCTACCAGACGGTCGATCTGGTCGGTGAGGGCCTTGTGCCCGACCACCGGGGAGGGGAGCTGGCTTTCGCGCTGCACCACCTGCTCCAGGTCCCCTGGCTGCACCTGCAGCACGGAGGCGATGCGTTTCAGTTTGGCCTCCGGGGACACCTTGCCCGCCTTGTAATGGAAGCTGAAGCCGCGGTAGCTGTCATGGAGGACTGTGTCGCGGGAAACTGCAGAGTAGAACTCTTCGCCGATCGGGATCAGGCCGGCCAGCAGCGGGAGCTTCAGCTTGCTCTTCTGCACCGCCACCCCCACACTCTCGATAGTCTCCAGCTTGACCTGGTTGAGAACCTTGGCCAGTTCCGGCGCGATCTCAGCGGCAAGCTTGGCGCTGGCTGGCGGCGGTGCTGCCAAGGCAAGCCGCGGCGCTTGGTACGTGGTCCCGTCCGCCAACTCCACGGTGTAGCCACCAGCATCCTTGGCGATGCGCGCTACCTCGGCGCCGGTCTGCACCGTGACCCGATCCGCGACGGCAAGCTTGTCGATGACGCTGTTCAACCCGCCCTGCAGGGTAAAGCTCTTGATAACGTCCTTTCTCCTGGGGCGCTTGTTGAAGAGCATGTCGGCGGGGAAGTCGTCGGCGCGCTGGGAGATGACGGCGTTGAATGCGGGGCCGAAGACCCGGTCGTAGTTGCTGCGGCCGACGATGCTGCCGTAGTACGAGGCGACGCTGGCGCCGTCCTTTTTCAGGGTGAACAGCTTCCATGCGGAAAAGGCGAGCTCCGGGAAGGAAAGCTGCGAGGGGATGCTCTTCACCTCGTTGTTCACCAGCATCTTGAACGACACCTTTTCCCGGGGGAGGATGCTCCCCATCAGGCCGTGTCGCTCCATCAGCTCCAGCAGTCCGCCGTAGGAGTTGTAGCAGGTGTGGGCGCCCAGCTCCAGCCAGAATCCGGCTGCGCTCCCCTCGAAACGATGCGAATGAAAGCAGCCGCCAGGGCGATCGCTCTTCTCGAGGACCAGCGTGTTCAGCCCCTTGGCAGCTGCATGGCTTGCGAAACTGAGACCGCTGATCCCTGCACCTATGACGATGGCGTCGAATTGCTTCATCTGGCAGCTCCTGTTTTTAAGGGTCGTTAATTCCAGCCTATATAAGCGCGCCTGCCGCGGGTTGTCAAGGTTTACAACATGTTGACAACGACTGGGTCAGCTATTACATTCTGTGGAGCAAAAAAGAAGCAAATGTGAAAGGGAATTTAACATGGCGCAGAGAGATTATTACGAAGTACTGGGACTCAAGAAAGGCGCCTCGGCCGAAGAAATCAAGCGGGCCTACCGCAAACTTGCGGTCAAGTATCACCCGGACAAGAACCCTGGGGATAAAGAGGCCGAGGAGCGCTTCAAGGAGATCAACGAGGCCTACGCGGTCCTCTCCGACCCGAAAAAGAAAGAGCAGTTCGACCAGTTCGGCTCGACCAACTTCCACCAGCGATTCTCCCAGGAGGACATCTTCAGGGGCTTCAACGTCGACGACCTGTTCCGCGACCAGGGCTTCGGCACCGACGACATCTTCTCCCGCATCTTCGGCGACGCGGTGCGGCGCCAGCGCGGCGGCCGCGGTCGCCCCACGGCCGCCAAGGGGGAGGATTTCTCCATGGAGATCCAGGTCACCTTCCGGGACGCCTACGACGGCGCGGAGAAGCGGGTGGCCTTCATGCGCGACGGCGCCCGCGAGGAGCTGTCGGTCAAGATCCCGGCCGGTATCGAGAGCGGCGCGAGGCTCAGGGTGGCCGGGCGCGGTGCGCCGGGGCACATGGGCGGTCCGGCCGGCGACCTCTACCTCTCGGTGTCGGTGGGGACCGATCCCCTCTTCCAGCGCGAGGGGGCGAACATCGTGCTCAACCACGAGGTGCGCTTCTCCCAGGCGGTGCTCGGCGGCCACATCGAGGTGCCGACCATGGAGGGGACCAAGAGGCTCAAGATTCCGGCCGGCATCCAGTCCGGCACCAAGGTGCGCCTGAAGGGGCTGGGTTTCCCGGTGCTCGGGGCGCAGACACGCGGCGACATGTACGTGAGGATCGCGGTGCACGTGCCGGAAAAACCGACCACGCGCCAGCGCGAACTGGTCGAGCAGTTGGCCGCCGAAGGGCTCTGACCTTACCGCAGCGCTCAATAAAAAAATCCCCCTCGCCCGGTGACGGTGAGGGGGATTTTTTCGTTCTGTGCAAGGGGACGCCTAGGGCTGCTTCACGTCGATGTTGGCGGCGTTGCGCAGGTCCTTGACCCATTGGTTGAAGCGCTCTTCGGATTTTTTCCGGTACAGCTGCTCCTCGATGGACTCCTTCACTTCCTCGAAAGAACGACCCTTCTCCTGGCTCTTCTGTTCCAGCTTGATGATGTGCAGTCCGGCGGGGCTTGCTACCACCGAACTCACCTCGCCGGGCTTCATGGCGGCGACGGTGTCCCCGATCTCGGCCAGCATATCGCTCCTCTTGAAGGTGCCCAGGTCGCCGCCATCCTTGGCAGCCGCAGGGTCCTGCGAGTACTTCTTCGCCAGTTCGACGAAGTCCTCGCCGCCGCGCGTCTTGGCCAGCACTTCGTCGGCCAGCTTCCGGGTCTTGGCGGTCTCCTCGGCGCTTGCCTTGGGGTCGAGCTTGAAGAAGATGTGCCGGGCATGGAAGGTTTCGTTACCGCCGTAGTCGGCCCGGTGCGCGTCGTAGTATTCATGCATCTCGCGCTCGCCCACCTGGATCTTGGAGCGGACCTCCTGGCTCATGAGCCGCATGCGCTCCAGTTGCTCCTTGAGCTGCACCTTGTACTGCGGTACGGTGAGCCCCTGGCCTGCCAGCGCCTTCTCCAGCCCTGCCTGGTCCAGGTTGTTCTGTTTCTTGACGTCCTCGATGGCCAGGCGCACGTCCTCGTCGCTGACCTTGATGTCGAGTTCGCGGATCTTCTGCTCGACCAGTTTGCGGTCCACCAGGCGGTTCAGGGCGGTGCTCCTGGTCACGGTCCTTTCGGCAGCGGGGAGCTTTTCCGCCTCCTTCTGCACCTGCGCGTATTCCTTGTCGACGTCGGCGCTGGTGATCACATCGTCGTTGACGATGGCGGCGATGCTGCTGATCGGTTTGGTGGTGGCAAGGCTGGGGGTAACTGCGAGAAGGGCCAGCATGCTGCAGGCCGTGATGATCTTTACCATATGCTCTCTCTGTGGCCGCCGGGGCGGCGCTTGTGCACAAACGGCCGGGACTAGCCCGGCCGTTTGTCTGTTTCTGCTGCTGCCTGAATAATTGCGCTTACTTGGCTTTTGCCGGCTGTGCTGCCTCGCCCGGATGGGCCGCGCCACCCTTGGCGCCTTCACTGCCGAGTTCCTTCAGTGCGTCTTCCTTGATGGAGACCTTGGCCTGCTTCTTCAGGTCTTCCTTCAGCGTCTTGAAGGTCTCCTGCTGCTTGGCCGGGGCCAGGGCTGCCTTGATCTCGTCCTTCACCTCGTCGAGAGTGCGGGCGCCGGCCGGACGGGAGCCGGTCTTCTTGATGATGTGGTAGCCGAACTGGGTCTTCACGATCCCGGAGACCTCGCCGTCCTTCAGGCCGAAGGCCACTTTCTCGAAGTCGGGGATCATGGAGCCTTTGCTGAACCAGCCCAGGTCGCCGCCCTTCTGGGCCGCGCCGTCGATGGAGTTCTTCTTGGCCAGCTCCTCGAAGCTTGCACCACCCTTGAGCTGCTTCTCGATCTCTTTCGCCTGCGCCTCGGACTTGACCAGGATGTGGCTGGCCCTGATCTGGGCGTCGGACTTGAACTTGTCCTTGTTCTTGTTGTAGTAGTCCTGCATCTCGGCGTCGCTCACCTTGGCGGACTCCTCGATCTTCTTCTTGAGGAAGGCCTCGACGATGACGCGCTTCTTCAGGTCCTCGAGTTTCGCGGCCACTTCCGGGCTCTTGTCGATACCATCCTTGGAGGCCTGCTGCAGGATCAGCTCGCGCACCACCATGGTGTCGATCATTTCCTTCTTCCCCTCCGGGGTCTCGGTCATCGGCTTGAGCTGGGGCGGCAGGGCGGCCTGCTCCTTGTAGAAGTCCTTGTCGGTGATGTTGGCGCCGTTCACCTCGGCGAGAACGATCCCCTTGCCCGGGCCTTCCTGTTTCGCCCCGGTGGCCCCCTCCTGCTTTTTGCAGCCGGTGACGGCAACGCTGAGCGCGATGAAAAGTATTGCGGCGGTTTTGCTGAAGTGCACGATGGGCTCCTTTTCTTATTAGCGTAAATTTATTCGAATCCGGGGAACGCTAGCATATCAGACTAGGCATTTCAAGACATTTCTGGCTTCCGCCAGCACCCCGTCGAACGAGCCGTCGCCGACCCGCACGTAAAGCCGGAAGTCCGGCGTAAACCTGTATTTTCCTTTCTCTTTCCGCAGCAGCCCGGTGATGGCATCCGGCGAGACCGGCGTCCTCTCGTGGAAGGCGAGCGAGAGCTCGTTGCCGGAGTACTCGATCTCCTTCACCAGGAGCCGTTTCAGGGCGACACGCAGGCGCATCACCTCCAGGAGGTAGAGCGCCGCCACCGGCAGCGGTCCGAAGCGGTCCGCCAGCTCCTCGCGGATGTCGTCGACCTCGGCCTCGTCGGCGGGCTGGGTCAGCTTCTTGTAAATAAGCAGGCGCTGGTTCGGGTCGCGGACGTAATCCTCCGGGATGAAGGCCGGCACCTTGAGCTTGATCTCCGGCTCCACCCGCTCCGGGAGCGCCTCCCCCTTCAGGGTGCGCACCGCCTCGTCGAGGAGTTCCGTGTAGAGCTCGAAGCCGACCGCGGCGATGTCGCCGCTTTGGCGCGCCCCCAACAGGTCGCCGGCGCCGCGGATCTCCAGGTCGTGGGTAGCGATCCTGAAGCCCGCCCCCAGCTCGGTCAGCTCCTGGATGATCTTCAGCCGCTCGCGCGCGTCGGAGGAGATGGAGCCCTCCCCGGGGATGAGCAGGTAGGCGTAGGCGCGGGTCTTGGAGCGGCCGACCCTGCCGCGCAGCTGGTAGAGCTGGGACAGTCCGAAGGTGTCGGCGCGGTTCACGATCAGCGTGTTGGCGGTGGGGATGTCCAGGCCGCTCTCGATGATGGTGGTGCACAGAAGGAGGTTCGCCTCGCCGTGCATGAAGGAGAGCATGACCTGCTCCAGCTCCTTCTCCGCCATCTGTCCGTGCCCGACGGCGATCTTCGCCTCCGGGACGATGCGCCGCAACTCCTCGGCCATGGCGCCGATACTCTGCACCCGGTTGTGCACGAAGAAGACCTGGCCGCCGCGGCGCAACTCGCGCAGCACCGCCTCGCGGATCAGCTCGTCCGAGGAACGGGAGACGAAGGTCTTGATGGCGAGCCGGTCCACCGGCGGGGTGTCGATGATGGAGAGGTCCCGGATCCCCATGAGCGACATGTACAGGGTGCGCGGGATGGGGGTCGCGGTGAGGGTGAGGATGTCCACCACGGCCCGGAACTGCTTGAGCCGCTCCTTGTGGGCCACGCCGAAGCGCTGCTCCTCGTCCACGATCAGAAGCCCCAGGTCCTTGAAGACAATGTCCTTTTGCAAGAGGCGATGGGTGCCGATGACGATGTCGATCTCCCCCTTCTTCACCCCCTCCAGGATCTGCTTCTGCTGCTGCGGGGTGCGAAAGCGCGACAGCATCTCCACCCGCACCGGGTAATCCTTGAGCCGTGCCGCAAAGCTCTCGGCATGCTGCTGGGCGAGCACGGTGGTCGGCACCAGGATGGCCACCTGCTTGCCGTCCAGGGTCGCCTTGAAGGCGGCGCGCATGGCCACCTCGGTCTTGCCGTAGCCGACGTCGCCGCAGACCAGGCGGTCCATGGGGCGCGGGCTCTCCATGTCGGCGATGACCTGGTCGATGGCGGCGGCTTGGTCCGGGGTTTCCTCGAAGGCGAAGGAGGCCTCGAAGGCACGGTACATGTCGTCGGCCGGGGAGTAGCGGTATCCTTCCTGGACCTCGCGGGCGGCGTGGATCTTCAACAGTTCCGCCGCCATCTCCTGGATCTCGGCGCGGGCCTTGGCCTTGGCCTTTTCCCAGCCGGCGCCGCCCAGGCGGTCCAGTCGCGGTTCGATCCCCTCCGCCCCCACGTAGCGCTGCACCAGGTTGATGCGGTCCACCGGCAGGTAGAGCTTGTCGCCACCGGCGTACTCGAGGAGCAGGAAATCCCCCTCCATGCCGGTGAGGCTTAAGTGCTGCAGCCCGCGGTACAGGGCCACGCCGAAGTCGATGTGCACCATGTGGTCGCCCGGCTTCAGTTCGGCCAGCGAGGTAAGGAGCTGCTTCTTTTTCGCCTCGGACAGGCCGCGCCGCTTCACCCTCTTGCCGAAGATCTCCTCCTCGGCAATGACCACCAGGCGTTCCTCTTCCAGCCGGAAGCCGCGCGATATCTCGCCGATCAGGATCTCGACCCGGCCGGCGGGGCGGGCCGCGGCGGTGAGGAAGGAGTCCTGGGAGTGTTCCAGCGGGAGGCGGTAGTGGGACAGAAGCTCGTAGAGCCTGCGGGCCTGCCCGGCCTGGTGGCAGGGGATCAGCACGCGGTTGCCCGCCGCGATCCAGGTCACCATCTTCTCGGTCAGGGGGGCCAGCACCCGCTCCCCCTCCGGGTTGGTGTCCAGTCTCAGGTCCTGGTTGCCGGAACAGGCGACCCTAAGCTTCTCGCCCCCTTCCCCCTCGATCTCCAGGCGCGGGAACTCCAGGCGGCGCCCGCCGGAGAGGGCGCGCTCCAAGTCCTGCGCCGAGAGGTAGAGCTCGCCGGGGTCGCAGACGATGGCATCGCGCAATTCGGCGCGCTTGAAGGCGCTGTCCAGGTCCTCGCCGAAGCGCTGCAGCGCATCGGCTATGGCGTCGGGATCGACCAGTACGCGGACGGCGTCGGCACCGACGTAGTCGAGTATGGTCTCCAGATTGGGGTGGAACAGGGGCTGCAGGAACTCGACGCCCGGGGGGTAGATGGCATGCTGCAGCTGCTCCAGGAGCTCGCGACGCCGGTCGGCGCCGATACCCAGGTGGTCGCAGCGGCGCTTGAGCCTGGGGGCGAGATCCTTCACCACCTGCTCGGAGAGGATCACCTCGCGCGATGGGAGCAGCACCAGTTCCTCGAGCGGCTCCAGGGAGCGCTGCGAGACGGGATCAAAGAGACGCATGGTCTCGACCTCGTCGCCGAAGAACTCGATGCGGATCGGCTGCTCCCGGTCGGGGGGGAAGATGTCCAGTATGCCGCCGCGCACCGAGAAGGTGCCGCGGTCCTCGACCAGGGGGACGTGGGAGTAGCCGAGCTTGACCAGCTTTTCCACCAGGCCGTCGCGCTCCAGCTCCTCGCCCGCGACGAGATACTGGCAGACCCCGCCCAGGGTGTCGCGGGGGATGACCCGCTGCAGGGCGCTCGCCACCGGGAGTACCACCGCCCGGGCCGCGCCGTCCAACAGGCGCACCAAGGCGTTCAGGCGCTCTCCCACCAGGTCCGGGTGCGGCGAGGCGGCATCGAAGGGGGTGACGTCCCAGGCGGGGAAGGGGAGCACGCTCTCCGGCCGGGCGGTGAAGAAGCGCAACTCGCGGGCGACTTCGTCGGCGCTCTCCTGGTCGGCGGTCAGCACAACCAGCGTCGGCGCGCCGTTGTCCGCCAGCCGCGACAAAAGGAAAGCCGGCGCCGATCCCTCCAGCCCGGTCACGCTCACCTGGCAGGTGGGGAAGGTCAGTTTCTCGTTGAGCTGTTTCAGGTACTGCGCTTCGGGCATGGTCATCGTGTCGGGGCGGGACCTTTCGCTTTGGTGGGTGGAACTCTCTGGCACCGGTTGAGCATAGCAAAAACGGGGCCGATTATCCAGATACTTGGCGGGCAAAGTTTTTGCGCCGACCCCAAATAAATGTAAAGAAAAAAGCGGAGCCGCCGAAGAGGCTCTTGAAGCCTGAGGAGAGAAAGGTGTGAGCAGCTTAATTAAGGGTGAGCTTATGAAACAAGAAGATGTTCTCCACTCCGACGTAATAAATTACTTCAGCTCGGAGTTTGCTGCACTAGAGGAGCGCCTCAAATCGGGCCGTCTGGAAGACTACCGTGAGCGCGTGCTGGTCAGCCGCAAGATCTCGGAGGCCGTGCACCTGCTCTCCCCCTACGTGCGCAGCGATCCCCGGGCCAGGCACCTGGTCAAGAACGCCGAGGCGCTCAGGAAAGAGCTCCTCTCGGTGCGCTCCATCATCGCCAAGCAGCTCTTGCAAAAAGACAAGCAGTCCCTTCTACAGGCCATCCTCATGCGTAAAAAAGGGCGCCGGCCCGACGAGCTGGCCGGTTGACCGCAGCGCCCTGGTGCCGGGTCCGGCCCACCGTTGCTGCTGGGCCTCCCGGCGTTTTACGTTCCAATGAAGAATTCGCTTTACAATTAATGCGGCGTGTATTATATATCTCCTCCTTGTTGTGGAGAGATGTCCGAGTGGTTGAAGGAGCACGCCTGGAAAGCGTGTGTACGTTAATAGCGTACCGAGGGTTCGAATCCCTCTCTCTCCGCCATATTTATATTTACCCTTTGCGGATAGACCTGATAGCTGGGTCCCGCGCAACGGAAGGTTATGAACCCCGTCAGGTCCGGAAGGAAGCAGCGGCAGTAACCGCCCCCGTGTGCCGCGGGGTAGCCCAGCTATCAGCTCTTTCCGCAACCCCCCGCCCGCCCCACGCCCCGCACGAATCATGAACCACGTGAAGCCATAGAGGTACGCCGCCTTGTCCTATCTTGTTCTTGCTAGAAAATGGCGCCCCCAGACCTTCAGCGACCTGGTCGGCCAGGAGCACGTCAGCCAGACCCTCAAAAACGCCATCGACGGCGGCAGGGTTGCGCACGCCTTTCTCTTTACCGGCGCCCGCGGCGTGGGCAAGACCAGTTCGGCGCGCATCCTCGCCAAGGCCCTCAACTGTGAGAGCGGCCTGACCGTCGAGCCCTGCAACACCTGTTCTACCTGCCTGGAGATCACCGACGGCAACTCGGTGGACGTCTTCGAGATCGACGGCGCCTCCAACACCGGCGTCGACGACATCCGGGAACTCAGGGACAACATCAAGTACCTCCCCTCGCGCTCGCGCTACAAGATCTTCATCATCGACGAAGTGCACATGCTGACCACCAACGCCTTCAACGCGCTGTTGAAGACGCTGGAGGAGCCGCCGCCGCACGTCAAGTTCATCTTCGCCACCACGGAACCGCACAAGGTCCCCATCACCATCCTGTCGCGCTGCCAGCGCTTCGACTTCAAGCGGATCGCGCTGCCGCGCATCGTCTCCAGGCTGCGTTTCATCGTGGACCAGGAGGGGGTGCAGGTCTCGGACGAGGCGCTCGCGGTGGTGGCCAGGAAGGGCGACGGCAGCATGCGCGACTCCCTCTCCACGCTGGACCAGGTGCTCGCCTTCTGCGGCAACAGCGTCTCGGACGAGGACGTCGCTGCGCTGTTAGGCGTGGTGGACCGTCGCCTGATCATGGACGGTTGCCGCAGCGTGCTCGAGGCGGACGTCAAGGGTGCGCTCGGCATCGTGGCCCAGGTCGATTCCTTCGGCTACAGCATGCGCCAGTTCTGCCAGGAACTGATCAGCCAGTTCCGCAGCATCTCCATCCTGAAGGCCGTGGGTGACGCAGGCGACCTCCTGGAGCTCTCCGACGCGGAGCAGGGTGAGCTGAAGGCGCTGGGTGGGCAGGCCTCGGTCCAGGACCTGCAGCGCCACCTGGCCATCCTGCTCAAGGCCGAGGCGGAGATGGCCCATGCCGGCTTCCCGCGCCTGATCCTGGAAATGGCGCTGATGAAGATGGCGACCCTCGCCCCGGCCATCCCGGTGCAGGAGTTGCTGGCACGTCTGGACTCCCTGGAAAAGGGTGGCGCGCTGCCGCAGCGCAGCGATGCCCCGCGGCCGTCCGCCCCGGCACCGCGTCCGGCACCGCAGCAGCACGCCGCACCTCACCGCCCCGCGGCGGCTCCCGTTGCGGCAGCGCCGGTGGCGGCAGCACCGCAGGCCCCGGCCGCGGCCGCGGCAGTGCAGCCGGCACCGTCCGCCTTCGTCTCCGGCGGCGACCTCTGGGGTAGCTTCGTGCAGGCGGTCAAGGCGAAGAAGCCGATGCTCGGCGGTGCGCTGGAGGAGGTCTACCCGGTCCGGGTGGCCCAGGGCGTGCTGGAAATCGGCTGCCTGCAGGGCTCCTTCCAGCTGACCAGGCTGCAGGACCCGGAGCAGATCAACGAACTGAAGAGCCTCGCCCAGGGGCATTTCGGCGTACCCACTCAGATCAAGGTGGTCGCGCTGAACGGCCCGCCCACCGACGCCGCCCCGACCCTGTCGGAAAAAAAAAGCCTTGAAGACGCCGAGCGCAGGGCACACCTGAGGCGCGAGGCGGAGGAACATCCGCTGGTGGCGGCGGCGGTCGAGCTCTTCGACGGCGAGATCTCCGAGGTGCAGGAACTTCCGCAAAAAGAAGGGGCAAAATCATAACAATGTTCCGCGGTACGCTGCGACAATAAAGGAAAATTGGAGGATACGATGTCTAAAGGTTTGGCGCAGATCATGAAGCAAGCGCAGATGATGCAGCAGAAGATGGGCAAGCTGCAGGAGCAGGCGGCGGAAAGGACCGCCGAGGTCACCTCCGGCGGTGGCGCGGTAACGGCGGTTGTCAACGGCAAGAACCAGGTGCTCTCGCTGGTCATCAAGAAGGAAGCCGTCGATCCGGAAGACGTGGAAATGCTGCAGGATCTGGTCATCACCGCCATCAACGAGGCCCTCAAGAAGGTGCACCAGGAGATGAGCGAAGAGATGAGCAAGATCACCGGCGGGCTGAGCATCCCGGGCCTTTTCTAGGGGGACGGCGCCTAGCGCAGGATACGGATCAAATAGAGGGTGCATGCCGCTTTGGTGTGCACCCTTTAATTATCCAATTCTACGATCAAATTTTTTTTGGTAAAAATAACCAGTAAAAACTTGTTTTATCCATGGTGGGAATATGCTACATTTTTCGGGCTCGCTGACCAGGCTGGTGGGAGAATTGAAGAAATTGCCTGGTGTCGGTGAAAAAAGTGCCTTGCGGCTTGCCTTTCACCTGCTTAAATATCCCGGTAATATCGAGGCGTTAGCAGAGAGCCTCATGCAGGTGAAGGAAAAGGTCCGTTTTTGCTCCCTCTGTTTTGCCATTACCGAGGACGATCCCTGCTGGATCTGCTCGGGGGAGCGCGACGGCGCCACACTCTGCGTGGTGGAGGAGCCGCAAGACCTGCTGGCCCTTGAGAGAAGCCGCGCTTTCCGCGGCCGCTACCACGTGCTGCAGGGGGCTCTTTCACCGTTAAACGGCGTTACACCGCGTGACCTGAGGATCGCCGAGCTGATGCAGCGGTTGGAGGGGGGCGAGGTGCGCGAGGTGCTGATCGCCACCAACTTCACGGTTGAGGGGGAGGCGACTGCGCTCTACCTGACCAGGATGATCAAGCCGCTCGGGATCAAGGTCACGCGTCTGGCGCACGGCATCCCCATCGGCAGCGACCTGGAATACGTGGATGCGGCGACCGTGCAGCGGGCGGTGGAGGGGCGTTCGGAGCTTTAGGGCCCTTCCGCAAGTGCGAACTAGAACGATCTTTTACCGTAAAGCTCAATTGGATTTTCAAACACAGGAGGAAATCAATGTCCCGCAGAATGGTAACAATCGACGGTAACACCGCTGCCGCACACGTGGCACACGCCACCAACGAGGTGATCGCCATCTACCCGATCACCCCTTCCTCGGTAATGGGGGAGATCTCGGACGAGAAGAGCGCCCGGGGCGAGAAGAACATCTGGGGCACCGTCCCCTCCGTCTCCGAACTGCAGTCCGAAGGTGGCGCTTCCGGTGCCGTCCACGGCGCGCTCCAGGCCGGCGCCCTGACCACCACCTTCACCGCCAGCCAGGGCCTTTTGCTCATGATCCCGAACATGTTCAAGATCGCGGGCGAGCTCACCTCGACCGTGTTCCACATCTCGGCGCGCGCCATCTCGGCCGCCGCGCTGAACATCTTCGGCGACCACTCCGACGTCATGTCGGCGCGTTCCACCGGCTGGGGCATGATCTGTTCCAACAACGTGCAGGAGGTCATGGACTTCGCGCTGATCTCCCAGGCCGCCACCCTGCGCGCCCGCGTTCCCTTCATGCACTACTTCGACGGCTTCAGGACCTCCCACGAGGTGCAGAAGGTCGAGGAGCTAACCTTCGACGACATGCGCTTCATGATCAGTGACGAGCTGGTCCAGGCGCACCGCGCCCGCGCGCTGACCCCGGACCGTCCGGTGCTGCGCGGCACCGCCCAGAACCCGGACGTCTACTTCCAGGGTCGCGAGACCGTCAACGCCTACTACCCGAAGGCGCTGCAGATCGTGCAGGAGGAGATGGACAAGTTCGCCGGCCTCACCGGCCGCAAGTACTCCGTCGCCGAGTATGTCGGCGCCCCGGACGCCGAGCGCGTCATCATCGTAATGGGCAGCGCCGCCGACACCGTCCAGGAGACCCTGGAGACCCTGAACGCCGCCGGCGAGAAAGTGGGTCTGGTCAAGGTGCGCCTGTTCAGGCCGTTCCCGGTCGACGCCGTCGCCGCCTGCCTCCCGGCTAGCGTCAAGAAGATCGCCGTGCTCGACCGCACCAAGGAGCCGGGCTCCCTGGGCGAGCCGCTCTACCTCGACGTGAGGACCGCCATCGGCGAGGCCATGGCTGACGGCAAGAGCTCGTTCAAGTCCTACCCGATCATCGTGGGCGGCCGCTTCGGCCTCGGTTCCAAGGAGTTCACCCCGGGCATGGCCAAGGGCGTGTTCGACAACCTGAAAGCCGACAAGCCCAAGAACCACTTCGTGGTCGGCATCAAGGAAGACGTCACCAACTGCTCGCTCGACTTCGACCCGGCATTCGTGAACCCCTCCGCCGGCACCTACTCCGCCATGTTCTTCGGCCTGGGCTCCGACGGCACCGTCGGCGCCAACAAGAACTCCATCAAGATCATCGGCGAGAACACCGACAACAACGTCCAGGCCTACTTCGTCTACGACTCCAAGAAGGCCGGTACCGTCACCGTGTCGCACCTGCGCTTCGGCAAGGGCGAGATCCGCTCCCCGTACCTGATCGACCAGGCGGACTTCGTGGCCTGCCACAACTTCTCCTTCCTCGAGAAGTACGACATGCTCTCCCGCGCCAAGGTCGGCGGCACCTTCCTGCTCTGCTCGCTTACCGACGACAAGGAAGCGGTCTGGAACGCCATGCCGGTCGAGGTGCAGCAGCAGATCATCGACAAGAAGCTCAAGTTCTACGTGATCAACGCCATTGCCCTCGGCGAGAAGCTCGGCCTGGGCGCCAGGATCAACGTGATCATGCAGACCGCCTTCTTCAAGATCTCGGGCATCATGCCGCTCGACGCCGCCATCGCCTCCATCAAGGACGCCATCAAGAAGTCCTACGGCAAGTCCGGTGAGAAGGTGGTCGAGATGAACAACAAGGCGGTCGACGCCGCCCTGGAGAACATCTTCGAGATCACCGTGCCGGCTACCGCGACCAGCAAGATCAAGAAGCCTGCCGTCGTGGGCGCCCACGCACCGCAGTTCGTGCAGGAAGTCACCGCGCAGCTCATCGCCGGCCGCGGCGACGACGTGCCGGTCTCCATGCTCCCGGCCGACGGCACCTTCCCGACCGCGACCTCGCAGTACGAGAAGCGCAACATCGCCGTCGACATTCCGGTCTGGGACGAGAGCCTCTGCATCCAGTGCGGCATCTGCTCCTTCGTCTGCCCGCACGCCACCATCAGGATGAAGGTGTACGATGCCGACAAGCTCGCCGGCGCACCGGAGACCTTCAAGTCCACCGACGCCCGCGGCAACGAGTTCAAGGGGATGAAGTGCACCATCCAGGTCGCCCCGGAAGACTGCACCGGCTGCGCCGCCTGCGTGGCCAACTGCCCGGCCAAGTCCAAGGAAGATCCCAAGCACAAAGCGATCAACATGAAGTTCCAGGCGCCGCTCAGGGCATCCGAGGCCGCCAACTACGACTTCTTCCTCAACATCCCGGAGACCGACCCGACCCTGGTCAAACTCGACACCCTCAAGGGTAGCCAGCTGGTGCGCCCGCTCTTCGAATACTCCGGCGCCTGCGCCGGCTGCGGCGAGACCCCGTACCTGAAGCTCATGTCCCAGCTCTTCGGCGACCGCGCCCTGATCGCCAACGCGACCGGCTGCACCTCGATCTACGGCGGCAACCTGCCGACCACCCCGTGGGCGAAGAACGCCGACGGCCGCGGCCCGGCCTGGTCCAACTCCCTGTTCGAGGACAACGCCGAGTTCGGCTTCGGCATGAGGCTCGCCGTTGACAAGTTCAACCAGGCCGCCCTCGAGCTGATCGACACCCTCTCCCTCCCGGCCGACCTGGTCGCCGAGATCAAGGGTGCCGACCAGAAGACCCAGGCCGGCATCGAGGCGCAGCGGGCCCGCGTGGCCAAGCTGAAGGAGATCCTGAGCGCTTCCGGCGACGCCGCCGCGAAGAAGCTCCTCTCCATCGCCGATTACCTGGTCAAGAAATCGGTCTGGATCGTCGGTGGCGACGGCTGGGCCTATGACATCGGCTACGGCGGCCTGGACCACGTTATCGCCTCCGGCAAGAACGTGAACCTCCTGGTGCTCGACACCGAGGTGTACTCCAACACCGGCGGCCAGGCCTCCAAGTCCACCCCGATGGGCGCCGTGGCCCAGTTCGCCGCAGGCGGCAAGCCGCAGGCCAAGAAGGACCTGGCCATGATCGCCATGGCCTACGGCAACGTCTACGTCGCCAAGGTCTCTCTCTCCAACCCGGCCCAGGTGGTCAAGGCGTTCATGGAAGCCGAGGCGTACGACGGCCCGTCCCTGATCCTGGCCTACAGCCACTGCATCGCCCACGGCATCGACATGGCCACCGCCGTCGAGACCCAGAAGCGCGCCGTCGCCTCCGGCCACTGGCCGCTGGTCCGCTACAACCCGGACCTCGCCGAGCAGGGCAAGAACCCGCTCATCCTGGACAGCAAGGATCCGAGCATCTCTCTCGAGGAGTACGCCTACGGTGAGAACCGCTACCGCGTACTGAAGAAGAACAACCCGGAAGCGGCCGCGACTCTCATGGCCCGTTCCGCCGAACTCACTGCCCGCCGCTTCGATCTGTACAAGCGGATGGCGGAAATGGACTTCGGCAAATAGAAAAGAAATCTAACTAAAGCGCTTGACAGGGACCATACCCGTGCATAAAATCTTTACCTGTGCCGGGGATGGTCCCGCAATCACGTAAAAGAGTAGTAACAGGAGAAGTCGTAATGGCAAAAGGTGTAGTGAAGTGGTTCAATGACAGCAAGGGTTTTGGTTTCATCGAGCAGGAGAACGGCGAGGATGTGTTCGTACACTTTTCCGCGATCCAGAGCGAAGGGTTCAAATCCTTGACCGAGGGCGATTCCGTAACTTTTGACGTGCAGCAGGGACCGAAAGGCCTCCAGGCAGCCAACGTAGTAAGGGTTTAAAGTCAATCCTTTAAACGACAAAAAGCCCCCGGGGAAACCCGGGGGCTTTTTTTTGTGGTTTATGCCACATCATGGGCGTTCTAGCCCCCCCTCCCTGGACGGGAGGGGGCTGGGGGGTGGGTGAAGCCGCAAGCAGCAGAAGTGATGGCACCTTCCCCCACCCCCTGACCCCCTCCCGCAAGGGGCGGGGGGGGGGCAAGCCGCACGCGTCCAATTATTCTATGCAGTTCCCTACCGATCCGCCGCGGCAGATGGTCTTGTCGGTCCACAGGGCGCCGTCCAGTTTGGCGCCGGCGAGCCTGGTGCCCCTGAGGCGGGCCTGGTTCAGCGACGCGCCGCGCAGGTTGGCGCCGGTGAGATCGGCCAACTCCAGGTCGGTCTCGGAGAGGTCGGCGCGCTCCAGGTTGACCGACTGCAGGTTGGCACGGTTGAACTTGGCGCCGGACAGGTCGTAGCCGGTCAGGTTGAGGCCGCTCAGGTCGGCGCCGGCGAAGTCGCGGCTGCCCGCCAGTACCCCCTGGACCTCGGCCTGCGTCATGCGGCGCTCCAGCACTTTGGTCTTCACAGCCACGGCGCCCTTCCCCTTGCCGTTACCCTTCTTGGCAACCTTTCCCCTTTTCCCTTTCTTCTTCAATTTCGCCGTGCCGCTCTTCTTCCCGGAGCCCTTCTTGGAGACCTGTGCGGACGGCTTGCCCGACTCCACCTCCTTGGCAAGTGCGGCAAGCTTCGCCTCGGCGGCCTTCAACGTCTGCGCCTCGGCCGCGTTTTCCTTGGCCGGCTCGGGCGCGGGGGCAGCGGCCTGGGCGTGGAGCCAGGGGACACCGGCGAAAAGCCAGGCTGCCAGGGTGATGGGTGCGATATGCGCTGCAAGATGGCGGTTCATGGGCGCCTCCGTGTTCATTTCTTTCCGGACCTCCGGAACAAGGCTCTGTAGCCTAGGTGATATAGATGATCTTCCTCTGCTGGGTTCACACTCCCCTCTCCCTCTGGGAGAGGGCTAGGGTGAGGGGATTTTTGCTTGGAAGCACCTCCCTCACCCGCCCTTCGGGCACCCTCTCCCAGGGGGAGAGGGTACACTGGGGAAGGGGGGGCACGGAAGATCGCAGCTGATCATGTCTTCTTATCGGCAGCATTTCGCAAAACCTGAAGGGTCTCTGTCTTGCGGTAGCGGGGCGGTTCTCATTATACTGAAGCTGTCGGCTGCACAATGAACGAGGCATGTGCTATATTTTACTGCTGCGCGCCTGACCGGCGTTTGAGCAACATACAACGGGAGCATCATGGCAACGGACAAGATCATCGTAAAAGGTGCCTGCGAGCACAACCTGAAATGCATCGACGTCGAGATCCCGAGGGACCAGCTGGTGGTGATCACCGGCATCTCCGGGTCCGGGAAATCGACCCTCGCCTTCGACACCATCTACGCCGAGGGGCAAAGGCGCTACGTGGAGTCGCTCTCCGCCTACGCGCGCCAGTTCCTGGAGCAGATGGAGAAGCCGGACGTGGAGTCGATCGAGGGGCTTTCCCCTGCGATCTCCATCGAACAGAAGACTACCAGCAAGAACCCGCGCTCGACGGTGGGGACGGTCACCGAAATCTACGACTACCTGCGCCTTTTGTTCGCCCGGGTCGGGCAGCCGCATTGCTACAACTGCGGGCGCCTGATCTCGTCGCAGACCGTGTCGCAGATGGTGGACCAGATCGCCGCGCTCCCCCAGGGGGCCAAGCTTACCCTGCTCTCGCCCATCGTGCGCGGCCGCAAGGGTGAATATAAGAAGGAACTGGCCCAACTGAGAAAGGACGGCTTCGTCCGCGTGGTCATCGACGGCGAGACCCACGACCTAGGGGAGGAGATCACCCTCGACAAGAAGAAAAAGCACGACATCGACATCGTGGTGGACCGCCTGGTGGTGAAGCCGGGCTTCGAGAAGAGGTTGGCCGACTCGCTGGAAACGGCGCTCTCCCACGCCGAGGGGATCGTCAAGGTGGCTCTCTCCGAAGACGAGGCCCGGGAGATCAAGGCCGAGACGCTGCTCTTCTCGGAATCCGCCGCCTGCATCGACTGCGGCATCTCCTATCCCGAAATGACCCCGCGCATGTTCTCCTTCAACAACCCCTACGGCGCCTGCCCGGACTGCACCGGCCTGGGCACAAGGATGTATCTCGACCCGGAGCTGGTGGTGCCCGAACCGGAACTCTCCCTGGCGGAGGGGGCCATCGCGCCGTGGCAGACCCGCTTCTCCGGCTGGTACCAGTTGACCCTGGAGGCGCTCGCCAAGGCCTACGGCTTCAGCATGAACGTCCCGTTCAAGAGCCTCTCCAAGAAAGCGAAGGAGGTCATCCTGCACGGTTCCGGCGGTGAAGCCGTCGACTTCTGGTGGGTCGACGACGCCGGCAAGCGGCACACCTATAGGAAGCCCTTCGAGGGGGTGCTCAACAACCTGGAGCGGCGCCACCGTGAGAGCGAATCCGAGACGGTGCGCGAGGAGCTGGAAAAGTACATGGACGTAATGCCCTGCCCCTCCTGCAACGGCGCGCGTCTGAAGAAGGAGGCGCTCTTCGTCCTGGTGGGGAACCAGAACATCCAGCAGGTGACCGCCCTCTCCATCAAGGACAGCCTTGCCTTTTTCGAGTCGCTCGCCCTCACCGACAAGGAAGAGGACATCGCACGCAGGATCCTGAAGGAGATCCGGGAGCGCCTCAACTTCCTGGTCAACGTGGGGCTCGACTACCTCTCGCTGGACCGCTCCTCCGGGACCCTTTCCGGCGGCGAGGGGCAGAGGATCAGGCTGGCGACCCAGATCGGCTCCTCGCTGGTGGGCGTCCTCTACATCCTGGACGAGCCTTCCATCGGCCTGCACCAGCGCGACAACGGGCGGCTCTTGTCTACCTTGCGCCACCTGCGCGACATCGGCAACACGGTGCTGGTGGTCGAGCATGACGAGGAGACCATCACCGAGGCGGACTGGGTCATCGACATGGGACCGGGCGCCGGCGTGCACGGCGGCGAGGTGGTGGCCGAGGGGACCCCGGCGCAGATCATGGCCAACCCCCACTCGCTGACCGGGCGCTACCTTTCCGGCGCGCTCACCATCGCCGTACCGAAAAAGCGCAGGAAGGGACACCGCTTCCTCAACATCGAGGGGGCCAGTGAGAACAACCTGAAGAACGTCAGCGTCGACGTCCCCCTTGGGGTGATGACCTGCATCACCGGCGTCTCCGGCTCGGGCAAGTCCTCGCTCATCATCGACACGCTCTACAAGACGCTGAACCAGCGCCTCTACAAGAGCCGCGAGAAGGCGGGGGCGGTGCGGGCCATCCACGGCACCGAGGTGCTGGACAAGGTGATCAACATCGACCAGTCCCCCATCGGGCGCACGCCGCGCTCCAACCCCGCCACCTACACCGGCCTCTTCACCGAGATCCGTGAGATCTTCGCCCAGCTCCCCGAGTCCAAGATGCGCGGCTACAAGCCGGGGCGCTACTCCTTCAACGTCAAGGGTGGGCGCTGCGAGGCCTGCTCCGGGGACGGCATCATCAAGATCGAGATGCACTTTCTCCCCGACGTCTACGTGCAGTGCGAGGTCTGCAAGGGGGCGCGCTACAACCGGGAAACCCTGGAGGTGAAGTTCAAGGGGCGCTCCATCGCCGAGGTGCTGGACATGACCGTCTCCCAGGCCCTGGTCTTTCTGGAGCACATCCCGCGCACCAGGGCCAAGCTGCAGACCCTGGAGGAGGTGGGCCTTGGCTACATCAAGCTGGGGCAGTCCGCCACGACGCTATCCGGCGGCGAGGCACAGCGCGTGAAGCTCGCCAAGGAACTCTCCAAGCGCGCCACCGGGCGCACCATCTACATCCTGGACGAGCCGACCACCGGCCTGCACTTTGCCGACATCGCCAAGCTGTTGGAGGTGCTGCACAAGCTGGTGGATGCGGGCAACACCATCGTGGTCATCGAGCACAACCTCGACGTCATCAAGACGGCGGACTGGATCATCGACCTGGGGCCGGAAGGGGGCGACCGCGGCGGTGAGATCATCGCCGTGGGGACGCCGGAGCAGGTGGCACGGGTGGAGCGCTCCTACACCGGGCAGTATCTGAAGAAGATGCAGCTGTAGGCAAAAGAGGTCGGGCCATGGCCGGCAATGGAAAATGCGGTCACGACGACAACGGGCAACAGGGATGCGCGGCCTGCCGCGGCGAGGAGATCTTCGCCTACTGGTGCCAGTCCTGCCAGCGATCGGTCCCGGAGAAGCGCTGCCCGTACTGCGGATTGAAGGCGCAGAAAAAGAAGGATTGACGGGCGGGACTTGCCGCCGGACTGCGTTATACTCTGCTCATTGTGGTCTGGGGACATACGAGAAAGGATAGCCCCATGTGCGCGAAATCAATCACGAAAGCGATTCTGTTCCTGCTCCTGGTGACGCAAGTCGGCTGCGCCAACCTGCTGCCGCGCAGCAAGGCAGTCACCGAATCCCCCTGGGATGAGTACGAGGCGGCCAAGGCATCCTATGACAACATCATCGTAGGGAAGACCACCGTGGAGGACCTGCAGAAGCTCGGCTTCGACATCAAGGCCTCCCCGAACATCAAGATCCTCAACTACCTCGACATCGCGGCCATGTTGCAGGGGATGCCCTCTAAGGACCTCGACCCGGGGCTGCAGGCCTGCCTGAGGGCGAGGTCAGACTGCCGCGCCTACGTCTTCGAACCCAAAAGGAGCTACACCAAGCGGGTCGGCAACTTCTGGCTCGACATCTTCAACTTCAAGCGCAGAACCCACGAGACGGGGTGGCGCTTCAGGGCGCTGGTGGTCTTCGTGAACCATCACGTCGCCTACAAGCTCTCCAGCGGCGAGCCCAAGAACGACCAGATGACCGACCAGGTCAATCCGCTGGGCCCGTTCCAGGCGCCGGCCGACATCTTCACCAAGGCACTCTTCTAGTTCATGGGACGGGGGCGACTCCGTTTGGCCTGCTGCGCCGCTGCGCAGCGGGCCTTTTTTACTCGCATCTACCGCGCAGAGAGGGCAGCAGAAGGGACTGGCTCCGTCAGGTGCCAGTCCCTCTGGCGGAACGCTCCATTCCGCTCAACCACCTTACCCAAGCCCGTCCACTATTAACTAATCACCCCCCGCTCCTTCCCGTAGCAGCCTCGCAATAAGCTATTCACCGCCGTGCGTAAATCCGATGCCATCATCTTTAAGCCCGACGAGCCCTCCGCGAAGCCGTTGCTGCCCGACTTTACGCTACGTCGCGCGATCATAAGCAAGTTGACACCGCAGTTAAGCTAACGCAGCCGAAAATAAGCAAAAGCAGGTCGCAGTTAAGCTAACGCGGGTCGTAGTTAAATTAACTAAGGGTGCAGTTAAACTTCGCGCCGCAATTCATTAAATGCCCCGCCCGATCCGTTGGTTAAAGACGGGGACAAATAACCAAAAAATGGGCCGAGGTAAGAAAAAGTGGAGTGCAAATTACCATGGAAACGTCTGCTGCAGCAAAAAGACGAGGGCAGAAGAGCTGACCTTCCTGATTTGAATGCTGAAGTCGAGCCTCCTTCCGGTGCCAACTGTCTTTTTTAAGCAACTACGACCCTTATTTTGCTTAACTATGACCGTATATTAGAAAAAGCAGGTCTGCTTTCGCTTAACTCTACCCTTACATTAATAACTGCACGCCTTGTTTTGCTTACGGAGGGAAAAAGGGGGCATGAGACGGCGACACACCCCTTGGTTCCCGGGGCGATTGGTGCTATTGTGCCTGGGCCAACAAAACCGGAGAGGATTTTTATGCACGATGCCCAGCACCCGTTCCATACTCTGACCCCGAACTTCATCATGGACGCCGTGGAGAGCCAGGGGTACCGCTGTGACTGTCGCACCTCGGCGCTGAACAGCTACGAGAACCGCGTCTACCAGGTGGGGATCGAGGAGGAAAAGCCACTCATCGCCAAGTTCTACCGTCCCGGACGCTGGAGCGACGAGCAGATCATCGAGGAACACCGCTTCTGCCTGGAACTGGCCGAGCACGAGCTCTCCGTGGTGCCCCCCATCGTCAACGCCTCGGGCGCATCCCTTTTCCACTACCACGGCTTCCGCTTCGCACTCTACCCGCGCCAGGGGGGGCACGCCCCCGAGTTCGACAACGACGACAACCTGCTGATCCTGGGGCGCATGCTGGGGCGCATCCACAGTATCGGCGCGGTACGCCCCTTCGAGCACCGCCCGACCCTGGACAGCCGCGACTTCGGCCACGACAGCGTCGCCCTTATCCGGGAGCGCTTCATCCCCCAGGAGTACCGGGAAAGCTACGAGGCGGTCACCAGCCAGCTGTTGCAGGTGGTGGACGATGCATTCGCCTCGGTGCCTCAGGTGCACTACATCCGCGCACACGGGGACTGCCATGCCGGCAACATCCTCTGGCGCGACGACGCCCCCCATTTCGTCGACTTCGACGACGCACGCATGGCGCCGGCGGTGCAGGACCTCTGGATGATGCTTTCAGGCGACCGGCCGCGCCAGCTCGCCCAGCTTGCCCAGTTGATCAAGGGGTACGAGGAATTCTGCGACTTCAACCCGGCGGAGCTGCGCCTGGTGGAGGCGCTGCGTGCGCTGCGCATGCTGCATTACAGCGCGTGGCTGGCGCGCCGCTGGGACGACCCGGCCTTCCCCACCGCCTTCCCCTGGTTCAACACGGTCCGTTACTGGGGTGAGCACATCCTGCAGTTGCGCGAGCAGGTCGCGGCACTGGATGAGCCGCCGCTGGTGTTGCTGTAGCGGCCGGGCATGGGGTCCCCCCCGTGCGGGCAAGAAAAGCAGAATCAAATCCCCCCTGTCCCCCCTTCGCAAAAGGGGGGGACGTTAGGCGTCGTGCAGCGCTTCCGGGGAAGAATTCTCTGACTTGGCAGCGGAAGATACTTGCTAATGGCAAAACGAAGAGGCGGCCGGATATCCGGCCGCCTCTTTTCATGGCACTGCGCAACGTTCAGGGGGAACTGCTAGCGCGCTTTCTTCTCCAACTCCTGATCGAGATTCTTCAGCTGCTCCAGGCGCTGGTTGAGCTCGGTGACCTCCCGGGTCAGGGCCTGGTTGCTTCCCTTGAGCGCCTTGTTCTGGCGCCGCTGCTCTTCGAGGGCATTGACCTGCTCGCTGACCGGCGCCGCCAGCGCGGTCCACTGGCTTCCCGGATACTCCTTTTTCAACCGCTTCAACAGGTGCTGCGCCTGCGCCGACCCCGGTTTCGCTTTCAGCGTCAACAACGCCAGGCGAAAGAGGGCTTCGTCGGTCACCCCGGCGACGGCCGGGCCGTTGCAGATGCCGTCCAGCACATGCATGGCGGCGTGGGTGTCCCCCTCCTTCAACATCGTTTCCGCCTGGGTCAATTGTCTCGACCCGCTGTAGCGGTCCATGAAGCTCCCTTCACCCTGCCCGGTGGTGGCGCACCCGGCGCAGAGAAGGGCTGCGAGGCAGATGATGAGCGTTCCGATCCTCATGCGGTCACCTTCCCCGGGGCACCGATCAGGTACTTGCTCCCCGGTTTCTCCTTGGCGCTGTCCTTGACCTTGGCCGCGGCCCGCGCGATCTCGACCGCGGAGGAGTACTGGTCCCTGCCGCAGATGATGACCGCGATGGAAATGGTGATCACCGGGAAAAATCGCTGCACCCCGTACCGGTCGCACCCCTCGATTCCCCCCACCTTCAGATCCTCAGGCGAATAGTGCTTGACCACCTCGGCGCTGAACTTTTCAATGACGGCCTCGCAGACCGCGGAGACGCGCTCGGCCGGGATCACCATGACGAAGTCGTCGCCTCCCACGTGTCCGACGAAACCGTCGCTGCCGCCGTGTGCCTTCACCGCGGACTGGATCAGGTCCCCGGTCAGGCGGAGCATCTCGCTTCCCTTGGCATAGCCGTAGTGGTCGCCGTAGGGCTTGAAGTTGTCCAGGTCGGCATAGCAGAAGGCGAAGGTCGCGCCGCTTTGCAGGCGGTCCTCGAGTACCCGCTCGATGGCGAAATTGCCGGGGAGCCGGGTCAGCGGGCTCGCGTCCAGGCTCATCTGCTCGAGCACCTTGAGCCGGGCCGCCATCTTGGTGAAGTCACGGGCCAACTCGCTGATTTCGTCGCCGGAGGGGACGTCGGGGTTGTAGTCGAAGTCGCCGGCGGCGATGCGATGGGTGGCGCTTTGCAGCTCGCGGATGGCACCGAAGGTGCGGTAGGTGACGAAAGGGGCGACGCCGATGGCGAGCAGGAAACCGGTGCAGGAGATGGCGACGGTCCACCAGATGGTCTGTTTCTGCTGCTCGTCGGCACGGTTGAGCACCAGCTTCAGCATGTCCTTGCGCTTGAGGTAGGAGGCGTCCACCGCATTGAGCAGCTTGAGCGCCGAGGACCGCATAGGACCGGTGCTGCCGGTTTTACCTGCGAACAGATCCTCCGCCGCCTTTTGATAAGAGAGGTACAGCCCGTTCAACTGCTGCAGGTCGCCGGTTGGTTTTCCTTTGCCGAGTAAGTCGAGGCTGGCCAGGGCCTCCGCCTGACGCTGGTGAAACAGGTCGATAAAGGCGGGGTCCTTCAGGATGGCGTACTTGCCGGCGAAGCTCTCCTGGCTCAAGAGCGAGGTGCGCAGTTCGATGAGGGCGCTGATGACGGGGAGCTCGTTGTTGGCGATGTTGCGGGTGATGTTGGTGCTGCGGTAGATATTGTAGGAGGAAAAAATGAGTGCGGCAGCGGTGAAAAGGGCCATTGCCGCGTAACCCGCGCTTATCTTCTGTATCAGGGAGAGCCCCGACAGGCTTACCCTCGTAGACTTTTTTGTCTCGATGGCTTCAGGCATGAGGTAGATATTAGGGGACTGTGTAAACAAAGTCAACGCGATTGGCGCCGTTTCATCATGACACGCCGCATTGAGACATGACCCTGGTGGCTGCTTCCTGCAGGTTCTCGCCCTGGAGCAGCACGATGCTGTGGGCATACTTGTGATACAGCTCGAAACGTTTCCGGTACAGTTCCTCCAGCCCTCCTGCGCCCATGCCGACGATGCCGCGCGGGGCCGCCCGTGCGATGCGGCCGTGCAGTCTCGGCAGCGGCACGTCGAGAAAAACGACGGTGGAGATGGCAACGAGGTGCCGCATGGCTGCATCGGAGTAAACCACGCTGCCGCCGGTGGAGATGACCATGGGGCCTTCCGCCGGCAGGGCCAGCACGGTTTCCTCCTCGATCCGTGCGAATTCCTCCGTCCCTACCTGGTCCACCACCGCCTGAAGTTTCTTGCCGAAGCGCTGCTCGATGCAGTGGTCGGTGTCTATAAAGCGCCACCCGAGGCGGGTGGCGATGACCCTTCCTATGGCACTCTTGCCCGAACCGGGCATCCCTATCAGCGTCAACCTGTTCATTTCCCTTCCTTTCGCGGTACCTGTCGGCATCGACTACACATCTTATCAGTTCTCAGCATTTTTGCCTCAGGGACAAAATGATATAAAGCCGTGGCAATGTTAAATAGATTGGATATATTTAATCCTCGTAAAAACTGCTTCGCTTAATCAATTGGATGGTACGCCGACACCTCCGCCAACTTACCTGCCAGAAAGGCACCTCGTTTCGCGAGCGGACTCCGGCACAGAACAGCCGGCCGGTCCGTTCGGAGGACCATATGGAATGGCAATCATGGGACCGTAACCGCGGTAGCGACCTTCAACTCCACCATGGCCGGGGCAGGCCGCCGCCGGGAGATCACCCGCCGTCAACCGACCGTGCCACCCCTCAAAGACAGTGCGGACATGTGTTAAAAGGAGATACCCCTATGAAAACGTTAGCGAAGGTCGCAGTCATGGCTGGATGCGCCACCCTGGCGTGGGCTGCAGGCTCAGGTGTGAGCCAGGCGGCAACGGCGCAGGCCAACACGAGCGCCACGGTGGTCCTGCCGGTCACCATCACCAAGGCCGCAGACCTCAACTTCGGCAGGTTCATGTCCGGCGCCTCAGGCGGCACCGTGGTGGTCAGCACCGGCAACGCCCAGTCGGCCACCGGCGGCGTAACCACGACCGCGGCCCTAGGCAGTACTGCCGCTGCTGCCGCCTTCACCATCTCCGGTGAGGCGAGCAGCACCTACGCCGTTACCTTCCCGGCCCAGACCAACCTGGTCAACGGCGGTAACAACATGACCATCGGCAGCTTCACGACCGCCATCACCTCCGGCGGCTCCCTCGGGACCTTTGCCGGCGGTGACGAGACCCTCGCGGTGGGCGCCACCCTGACCGTGGGCGCCAACCAGGCCTCCGGCACCTACAACGGCACTATCGACGTGGCGGTCAACTACAACTAGTGCTCCAAGCCAGTGTGCGGCAAGGGGGGCGGTACTCCGCCCCCCTTGTTCTATTCCGGGGGCGTGGAGGCACAGGGAGCGTGTCATGCGCGCACAGGGGTTGCTTGTGAGGCTAGGCGCGGTCTTTCTCGCACTGAGGGTGATGGCCCCAGGCGAGGTCTTTGCCGCACCGACCGCCGTGACCAAGAACCAGGACTTCAATTTCGGCAAAGTAGCGGGAGGCGCGGGACGGGCCGGCACGGTCACCATCACTTCCGCCGGAAGCCGGACCTATTCCGGCAGCGTGTTACCGCTGGGAACGGTCTTCTCACCCGCACGCTTCACCATCACGGGGACCGTCGGGAAAACGTACACCATCACGCTGCCAACCGAGTTCATCATCAATTCCGGAGCAGACCAGATGAGGGTGACGTCGGTCACCTCCTCGATAGCCCTCACCGGGGTCATTCCAGCTGGCGGCGTGGTGACCTTCTCCGTCGGAGGGACCTTGAACGTGGGCGCAAGCCAGCGCAACGCCCTCTACAGCAGCAACATGAACATTACCGTGAAATGAGGAGGGGACGTGAAGCTACTGCTGATCAAGTCGATGGTTATGCTGGTGACCGCCGCGCAGATCATCCTGGGCACTCCCACCGTGACCGTGGTGGCGGCCGATCTCATGGTGTACCCGACGCGGGTGGTCATGACCGACCGGCAGCGGACCGCACAGGTGGACATCATCAATTCCGGAGCCGCTCAGGCCACCTACAAGATCGCCATGGTGAGGAGGCGGATGACGGAGACGGGCGACTTCCAGGAAGTAACGGCAGCCGAAAAGGGAGAGAAGTTCGCCGACGACGTGGTCAAGTTTTCCCCCCGCCAGGTGACCTTGCTTCCGGGCGGCGGCCAGACCATACGCATCATGTTCAAGATCCCCCCCGAGTTGGAAACCGGCGAATACCGGTCCCACCTGCTGTTCACCCGTGCCGCCTCCGCCGTGGCCAACGTCCCGAAGCAAGAGGAAGAGGAGGCCGGCGTCATCAGGATGAACATCGTAGCCAACGTCGGCATCTCCATTCCCATCATAGCCCGCCACGGCCAGCTGCAGGCGGGTGCGACCATAGACCCCGCATCGGTCACGCTCAGGCAGCCCGGGGAAAAACAGCAGGTGCTCTCCTTCACCATGCACCGGACCGGCACCAGGTCGATCTACGGCGACGTGGCAGCCTACCGTGGCCAGGAGAAGCTTGCGGAGGGAAAGGGCTTTGCCATCTACACTCCCAACACGGTGCGCAAGGTGGCCATTGTCGTGCCGGAGCAATCGCGTCTCAGAAGCGGCGACACCGTACGCCTGGTCTTCACCGAGCGTGACGAGAAGAAGCCCCTGGCCGAGACTGCCGTCGCCCTCCCCTAGCACATGGCCCCCCGCCCAGGCGCCCATAGCCGGCGGCTCTCTGCCTGTGGAGCCCTTGTGCTGCTGGCCCATCTCCTCATCTCAACTGCGCTGTGTTGTGCCGCTTCCGCTGAACCGGGAGTGGAGCCCCTGCCGGACCAGGAGCTGGTGGTCGCGCTGGAACTGGACAAGGAAACGCTGACCGACAGCTTCCTGATCATGGAAAGAAAAGGGGAGATCTACATCCCGGTCTGCGCACTCGCCGAAGCCCTTTCCCTGGCGATCAGCTGCGACAAGGACAGGGCCTTCGGGTTCGCCGTGAACCAGGCGCGCCCCTTCGTCATCGACCTCGGTGAAGGCTTCACCGTCCATGGCAGGGAATCCTTCTCCATCAATGGCATGGCTTTCGTGCAGAAGGGGGAGATCCTGGTCAATTTCGGGGCGCTGTCGAGGTGGCTGCCGGTGGATTTCCACCTGCGCCGGGAAAGCTCCACGCTGGAGCTCAGGGCGCGCGAGCCGCTGCCGCTGCAGGCGGCCAAAAAGCGCCGTGCCTTCGTGACGCCCAAGGTGACGGACCAGGCCGCGCAGTATCCCGATGCGACGGCCCCCAGGCGTGCGGCGGCTGTGCCGACGGCTGATCTTGCCCTGGAATATTCCCTGTCGTCGGACGGGCACAAGGGTAATCGCAGCAGGATGCTGAACACGATGAACCTCTCCGGCGACCTCCTCTACATGACCGGGGAGGCCCATGTCCTCACCGACAACGAGGATCTCAGGCGGCTGGACCTGACCCTGTCCCGGCGCAACGCAGCCGGCGACCGCATGGGGCCTCTGTGGTTCAACCAGGTGGCCCTGGGCTCCAACCAGGCGCCGTACGTGGACGGGGTGGGGGCGTCGACGAGGCCCATGTACGGCCTCTACCTCTCCAACCGCCCCCTGCTGGGGGGGGGACAATTCCTCAGCCACGACATACACGGCCAACTCCCGCCGGGCTGGGACGCCGAGCTCTTTCACAACGGCGCCCAGATCCGTTACCAGCCCCCCACCGCGGCAGGGATGTACCATTTCGTCAACCTGCGTGTCTATTACGGCGTCAACAGCTTCAAGGTGGTGTTGCATGGACCGTTCGGGGAGAGGCAGGAGTCGGAAGAGGTCTTCGTGTCCGATGCCATCACCCCGAGAGGTGAGCTGCTGTACACCCTGTCGGCGGGATGGCAGACGGGGCTTACCCAGCACGCGGCCCAGGATGACGGGACCGGGGAGTCCAACCTCACCTTCACCTCGGACTTCGGCCTGACCAGGAACCTGACCGGATCCTTCCTGGTGGTAAGGCATACCGAGCGGCGCGGGTCGGCGCGGGAGTACCTGGGAGCCGGGGTGCGCACCGCCCTGCGCTCCACGCTGCTGTCCCTGGAGCTGATCCAGATGCTGGCGCCGGCAAAGGACCTGGAAGGGCAACTGGTCAACGTCAGGTCCAGCAGCCGCAACCTGCTGGGATTGAACCTGGAGCTGGTGCAGCGCTTTTTCCACAACTACTACTCGCCGCAGTTCTACCACCGGGAAGACCCCCTGCGCACCCTGACCACGGTAAAGGGGAACTCCTCCTTCACCTTGCTGGACGACATCCGCGTCCCGTACTCGGTCGAGGTCGGCTTCGGCACCCGGAAGTCGGGGCAGACGGAAACGACGTCGCAGTGGCGCGTCTCCGGCGGCTGGAACGGTTGGAACACGACGCTGCAGGCCGACCTGTCCCGGCTGCAGGGGAAAAGCTACGCCACGGGGCTGGTCCAGGTCAGCACCAGGCTGAGCGATGTCAGCGTGAGGGGGGAGGCGGGCTACTCCTTCCTGCCGGTCGCCACGGCATCGAGCGTCAACGTCAGTGCCGACCTCGAGGTGGCCCCAGGGCTGCAGCTGAACTCGGCACTGTCCCACGCACCGGCGGAAGGGTTGACCGGGCTGAGGCTCGGGGTGTCGAAGCGGTTGGGGCGGGTGGGCTATTCCCTTGCCGCACACGGCAGCACCGATGGCGCCTACGGTTTCGACGTCGGCGTGCGCTCTTCGGTCGCCGCCGTTCCCACCGGCCGGGTGCTGGCTTCGGCAGAACCGCTGGCGCCGTACGGCATGATCGCGGTTTCCGCCACGGTGGCCGAGCCCGACGGCAAAAGGATGGCGCTGCCACGGGTCGATTTTCTCTTGAACGGCAGCAGGGTCAGGGCCATCCCGGACGGAGCCGGCGCCCAGGTCATCGCTTTCCTGCAGCCCGATGTCCCGGTCGATGTTACGGTGGACATGACTTCCATCGAGGACCCGTTCATGGTGCCGGCGGAGCCGGGATGCCGCATCGTGCCCAGGGCCGGGGTGATCGACAGGTGCGCGTTCACGCTGACCACCGGCGGCGAAATCGACGGAACGGTGACGGTGCAGCTGGCGCGGGGGGGGGCGGTGCCCATGAAGGGAGTGCGGGTGGAGCTGGTGGGGGAAGGGGAGCAACAGGGGCGGCCGCAGACGACACTGTCGGAGGAGAGCGGTTACTACCTTTTCAAGACGGTGAAGCCGGGCAGGTATCAGGTCCGCATACCGGTCGACGAGGTGCAGCGGCTGAAGGCGAACGCGTCGTCCCCGCGCGGCGTGACGGTGCCGCCGGGAGGGGACATGGTCTCAGGCATCGACTTCATGCTGGCGCCTGCCGATGCGGCTCCGGGAAAGGTGATCGGAGGGGCGGCGCCGGTGCTGGACCAGGAGTAGGGGGCTTAGTTCCTTGCGGGGAGCAGGGTCGCCTGCAGCAGGTCCTGGAGCGCCTTGTCCGAGCCGGACTCCCGGTTCACCATGGCCTTGCGCTCGCGGCGGGAGATCAGGATAGCCAGGTGCTCGGCGGCCTCGGCGACCCCGCCGGCGATGGACGCGGACAGCTGGCAGAGGATCTGGATCGGCAGGCCGTTCTGGTAGCCCTGCACCAGCTTGGCGATTTCCTCGTGGCGCTGTTCGTAGCTCCAGGTCTGGTACACCTCGTCACCGATATTGTTCAATTTTCCCTGTATGCCGGCCAGCTTGTTCAGCATTTGGCTTCTCCTGTAACGCCGCGGGCGCGCCCCGTGTACGGCTTGATTATTTCTTGTGCTCATGACTGAAGATGTGGTCCCTGCAGTAGCCGTACTGGCCGTTGCATTTCGGGCAGTAGCGGAAGTCCATGTCGGGATGGGTCTTCTCGGTGATGCCGCAGGTGGTGCACTTGTGCACCAGTTCGTTCTCGCGGAACTGCAGCCCGCCCACCTTCTTGGTGATCTGCCTCTTGCCGTGGCGCAGGTTGAGGTAGATGTCGTTGGCAAAGAAGATCAGGTAGTTGGCGATGGCGGCCATCACCATGATGCGGGACGACCAGCCGCCGACGATGAGCTGGTAGGCGTAGCCGAGCCAGGTCAAGAGGGCCAGCCACTTGATGCGCACCGGGATCACGAAGAAGAGCAGGATCTGGAATTCCGGGAATAGGGTGGCGAAGGCGAGGAAGACCGAGCCGGCGAGGAAGGCGTTGCTGACCGGGTAGGCCGGAACCAGGAACGACGCCGCGAAGGTGATCAGGCAGCCGAGCACCAGGTAGGCGTTGTAGCGGAAGGCGCCCCAATGCTCCTCGAGCGTCGAGCCGAGCATGTAAAAGAAATACCAGGCGATCAGGGTGAAGATGAGACTGGATTGGGGCGGATCGAATGGGATGGTGAAGATGCGCCACCACTCACCCGACAGGAACAGCCCGGCGGAGAAGTAGGTCGCCATCCGGTCCAGCTTACCCGTCATGTACATCAGGTAGAAGAACGACTGCCCCGCGATCAGGTAGATGGTGAGGTTGGGGATCGCGTAGCGGCCGATCTTCCTTTCCAGGCGGTCAATAAATTTCATACTGCTTGCCCCGATCCTTTTTGTCCTGTGCGCCCTTCAGTGGAGTCGCCGATGGGGCATCCACGTCATCGTCGGTAGGACGGGGGGCTTCCGCCGTCTGGACCAGCGCCGGCCCCTTGGGAGGTTCCGGATTCTTCGGGTACTTCTCCTTCATGATCTTGTCCCGATCCTGCGGGGTGATGACCTTGAGCGTTACCAACTGCTCCAGGTCGGCAGGGCGGGCGTACTCCACGGTGAACGCGAAGTCTTCGCTGTCGTAATCGGTCCCCTGCTTGTAGGTGTTGCGCACCATGTCCTGCAACGAGGTGGGATTCTTGGCCAGGTACAGGCGCCAGTCCTCGCGCTGCTGCGAGGTCATTGCGGTAAGCCAGACGTGGTGGGCCAGTTCATGCAGCAACACCGAGCGCAACTGCTGTTCACTGTACTGCTGGAACATGTTCCGGTAGATGAGCCTGGTGTCGGGGCGGTAGGCGCCCAGGTGAAATTTCACCTCGTCGGGCATCATGACCTCGTCGAACGAGGCGCCTGCAACGCGCAGGGTGGTGCGGTCGGGGTCGTAACGGTTGAAAAGCGCGGAAAGAAAAACGTCCTCTCTGGAGAGTTTCTTGACTGCGTCGCCCTGGCCCCAACTGATGGGAACGTAGGTAGTGGCGCAACCATTGAGCATGAGCACCACGAGCACAAAGAACAATTTTCTCGACAAGCCTTGCATTACAACTCCTTGCGATGGGACATTTAGGCCGGCCCGCCGATAATCTATCATAATTAAAGACAGAAGCGCAACCAATAGCGTGGTTAATCAACCACTAAATTGCTCAAATGAGGTGAATGATATTGATTATTCCTCTTCCGTGACCTAAAATGTGCCACTAAAAACCAAGGGAACCCATGACGCGCGTCCTTCTGATAGCAGACACCCAGCGGGTGCAACGTATTTTCCACTACATGTCGGAGCAGGGACTTCTGCAGCTGCAGACAGCGTCAACCCTCGCCCTCGGCGAATTCGAACTCTCCGCCTTTTCCCCCGAAATCACCTTTGTGCAAAGCCGTATCTCCGGGTTTTCTGGAGATATCCTGCTGCGCCACCTGGACAAGATGCTCCCCCCCGAGGGGCGGCTGGTGCTGCTGGCCGGCGACAGCGAGGACGCCGCCCAGGCCAAAAGGCACGGCAGGGTCTCGCTCGACCTCGCCATGGACGACGCACTGCTGGAACAGTCTGTCGCCGCGCTGCTGGCGGGGGAGGCGCTGCCCGCAGCACCGATTGCCGACGAGCCGCAGTCTGCCAGACCCGCACCGTCTAAAGCCAGAAAAAGCGCTGTCTCCCCCGCACTGCAGGAAGAGGCCCAGCAGCCAAGCGCGGCGCCGGAACCATCGGCACAGCCTGAACAACCGACACAGCTGGAACCGCCGGCTGCCGAGGGCGCGCCGGCCGCATTCGTCGCATCCCAGCCGCTGCCGCTGGAACCGCCGACGGGAGAGTATCCTCCCGTCAAGCCGGGCAGCAAAAGCGCCATCTCGGCCTTCGAGGACGTCATGCAGCAGGCCGAGGCGCGCAGCGAGGCTCTGGACGCGGCACTCCCGGAGGTAGAAGACCGGGTGGAGGTCAGAAAGGGAGCGCCCAGGAAGGAACTCGTGGAGGAGAGCTTGTCGGCTCCCCCCGCACTGGATGGGGCGGCCCAGGGAGGCGGCGGCTACTACACCGGTGAGACGGTGGCCGAAGCGCTGCGCCGTGCCGAGCAGAAGAAAAGGCGCAGCCCGTTGCTGTTCATCGTGCCGGTGCTGGTCCTCATCGCAATTCCGCTGGTGTCATACCTTGCCGGCAAGAGTTCTGCGCCTGAGCACGCCACCATGCCGGCTACCAAGCCGGCGGTGAAACAGGCGGTGAAACCGGCGCCCGCTCCGGTTGCCCCGGCTGCCCCGGCTGCTCCAACTGCCTCCGCTGCGGCCACGCCGAAGCCGGCAGCACCGGTCCCGCATGCCGCACCGGCCGCCACCCCGGCACCCACACAGGGTGCGTCGTCTGCTGCCGCGCCCGCGGCAAAGGCCCCCACTGCACCGGTTCCTGCCG
Organism: Geomonas anaerohicana; assembly: GCF_016458305.1. Lineage (GTDB taxonomy): Bacteria > Desulfobacterota > Desulfuromonadia > Geobacterales > Geobacteraceae > Geomonas > Geomonas anaerohicana. The sequence goes on from NZ_JAEMHL010000001.1 coordinate 298,938, forward strand.
CGAAGCAGCAGAAGCCCGAGGTGCAGGCCAAGAACGCCCCCCGGCGCGGCGTGGAGAATCTTCCCGCCATGCTGGAAGGGACCAAGTTGGATGCCGAATATGGCAAGAAGCATCCCGGCTGGGTCAGGTACCTCGGCATCCGCGCCGAGTACAAGCTGTTCAAGGAGAGCAACGTCTACCGGGCCATCCAGGTCATTCCGGTCCCCGGCGGCACCATCTCCGATGACCTGTTGCAGCGCGTGCTGCGCCAGTTCGGCGGCGCGGACAGCTACCGCGTCGAGTCGACGTCAGCCAAAGGCGACTATCTCGTCGAGCAATGCGCGACGCCGGGCGCGGCTGCCGTCACCATCTACCGCAACAAGACCAACAAAAAAGTGAAGGCCCTGGTGGTCTACTACCCCTGAAAAGAGGCGACCCGATGATCCCTGCCGACAAGGCGAAACTGCTCCTGGCGCTGCTGTTGATCCCTGCCCGGCTCTACGCCGCTCCCCCGGAATTCCAGATCGACATCAAGGAGCTGGACCGGCAAAAGCCGGCGGCGCCGAAAGCCGTCCAGAAACCTGCCCCCAAGCAGCACAAGCAGGCCCCCAAGAAGAAGGAGCCGGAGGCAAAGGCGCAGCATGAGGCGAAAAAGGAACATCCGGCTCCCGCCGGGGAGTACGTCCGCTACACCATCAAGCCCGGCGACCACATCTTCAAGATCCTGGTAGGACACTTCGGCATGTCCAACGAGGCCGCGGAACGCCTGGTCCCGGAGATCATCGAGCTCAACGACATAAAGAACATCAAGACCCTCGAGGTGGGGCGGACCCTGCTGATTCCGTCCGCGCCCCTGCATGGTGCCGAGGCGAAGCCGACCAAAAAGGAGAAAGCGCGGCCCCATGCGGAAGGCCCGTCCACGAAGGCGAAAGCAGAGACGCCCAAAGAGGCCAAGCCGGCACCGGCGCAGGCACCCAGGGCACCCGAACCTGCCGCCGGGCCTCCCCGGGCACCCGAACCCGCAGCCGAACCTCCCAGGGCACCCGAGCCCGCTACCCCTGCGGTGCCGAAAGCGGCCCCCGCTCCGGTCCCGGCTCCTGCACCGAAGGCGCCGGTCCCGGCAGTGCCGCAACCTGCGCCGGCTCCGGCCGCGAAGTCTGCCCCGGCCCCGCAGCCGCCGGCGGCCGCCCAAAAAAGCGCTCCTGCACCTGCTGCCGCGCCGACGGCCGCGCCTGCCATCCAGCAGGCGCCGACCTGGGTCTGCTCAGTGAGTCGGCACGATGCGGCCAGCGTGGTCGACTCGGTGCTGAACGCCCTCTCCGCCGCGTGGAGCCGCAACAAGATCATCCAGTCCGCCACAGGCGCCGCAACTCCCTTCAGCATCAGGGTCGACCGCTACTTCGAGTACAAGGGGAACCGTTACATCGTCAGCATCGGCGAGAACGATCCGTACAACTACACGCTGATCAGGATCCTGGAGACTGCCGGTTATCGGGTGTTGATGCTGACCGGAAAAGAAGATTTCAAGACGGTGACGGAGAGGTTGTTCAAGCTCGTGGGGGTCGCGCCGGAGTTCGGGCCGCATGCGTTGCAGGAGGGGAAGCATGCGACGGGCTTCATGGTCCAGCAGGATGACGCCGCCGGCAGGCGCGTCCTGATCACCGACACGGCGCCCCCCGCGGGACACAAGTGGGTCATGCCGGCAGGATGCGGCGCCAAGTAGCAAGTAGGTGTTTCTAGGGGATGGGGATCGCCGTGTGCTCCCCATCCTCGGTGTAGTAACCGATGTTTTCCTGGGAAAGGGAGTTGCTCTGGGGGGTGGTCGCCGGCGGGATTGCGCTCTTGGCGGTGGTTTCGGCGGGGGCGGTTTTCTGCTGCAGCACTTCCTTGGGAGTCGGTACGGTTCCCTTCACCTTCTCTTTGAATACGTCAGCCTTGCCTTTCGCAGCCTCGTCCACCCAACCGTCCACCCTCTGACGCACCAAAGCCTCGAGGCTTTCCTTGATGGGGCGGTACTCCGCTTCCTGCCGCAACGGTTTCACCCGCTGCAACTGTTCGAATACCTTCTTGGAATAGCGGTCCCGCTTGTCCGGGGTCTGGCTGTTGTAGCAGCCGATGGCCTTCCAGGTGTAGCCGTACTTCTCCATGCACATGGAAAGGATCCAGGCCCCCGTTTTCACGCTGCTGCAGGGGTCACCGAGGGAGTTCCAGCGCTGCTTGCCGATGGTGGGGGCCCAACTCGAGTTGATCTGCATCAGCCCGAAATCGTAGGTGCCGTTGCTGTTGCGATTGACGGCGGCGGGATTGAAGTTGGATTCGACCTTGGCGATGGCACGCAGGATCTGCGGGTTGATGCCGTATTCTTCGCCGGCTTCTTCGAAGCAGAACGCGGACGCATTGGTTGCCGCTGTGAGCATCAGGGCCGCGGCCGCGTAAAGCAGTCTGACTTTACCCATCACGGGGTCCTCATCAGGGGGTGTGGGGTCATCCGCCGCCGGGGTGAGGTTGGTGCGGGCGGATGCCGGCGGGCGGGTACGGCTGCCGGCCGGAGTGCAATTCCGGTACATAATACATTTTCCGAATCGGCATGTCATCTGCTAAAGTACCGTTGCCGTTCGGGGCGCCTGTGACTGCCGTCGCGCCTGCCGCCATTTTCCCGCAAAGGAGTAGCCGATGAGAATGAATCTGACCGAGCTGGAGATCAGGATCCTTGGGTGCCTGATGGAGAAGGAGCTGACCACGCCGGAGTATTATCCCCTTACACTGAACGCGCTGGCCGCGGCCTGTAACCAGAAATCGAACCGGGATCCGGTGCTGTCCCTTGCCGAGTCGGACCTGCAGCGCGGCCTCGAGGCACTGGGGGCGCGCGGGCTGGCGCGGCTCACCACGACCGGCGGACGTGTCGCCAAGTACGTGCATTCTATGGGGGACAAGCTGGGGTTGGACGCTCCGGTCCGTGCGGTCCTCGCCGAGCTGATGCTGCGCGGCCCGCAGACGGCGGCGGAGCTGCGCAGCCGCAGCGAGCGTATGACCCAGGTGGGCGACCTGGCGGCGGTGGAGGACATCCTGCTCAAGCTGCAGCAGCACGGTCCTCCCCTGGTGGTGCGGCTGCCGCGGCAGGCCGGGCGCAAGGAAGCACGCTACGCCCAGGTCTTCGCCGGGATGCCGGAGCTGCCGGAGCTGCCGGAGGAGGAGCCGGAGCAGCCGGGGAGTGCTCCGGCGCCGAGGGTCCGGCCGGGGAACGAGAGGCTGGAGCACCTGGAACAGGAGGTGGGCGCTTTGAGCCAGGAGATCGGCGAGCTGCGCCGGGAGGTGGAGGAGCTGCTGGCGGCGTTCTCGTAGGGGGGGCAGCCAAGGCAAATCCCCCCTGTCCGAAGGAGGGGACTGGCTCCGTCAGGTGCCTGTCCCCTTTGTGTTGAGGAAGCTGGCTGAGCGGAAAGCGGCGTTCCGCTAGAGGGACAGGCACCTAGCGGAGCCAGTCCCTTCTGCCAAAAAAGACGGCTCGACCTGATGGTCGAGCCGTCTTCGTTTTTTGCAATGCAGCAGCGACCCGACTAGATCAGGCCGTGGGCCACCATGGCCTTGGCGACCTTGATGAAGCCGGCGATGTTGGCGCCGTTGACGTAGTTGCCGGGGGTGCCGTACTCCGCGGCGGTCTCGTAGCAGGTGTCATGGATGTTCTTCATGATCTGCGCCAGGCGCTGCTCGGTGTACTCGAAGGTCCAGGCGTCGCGGCAGGCGTTTTGCTGCATCTCCAGCGCCGAGGTGGCGACACCGCCGGCATTGGCGGCCTTGCCCGGGCCGTAGGCGATGCCGGCCTCCAGGAATACCTTGACCCCTTCCGGAGTGGTGGGCATGTTGGCGCCTTCGCCCACGGCGATGCAGCCGTTCTTGATCAGTGTGGCGGCGTCCTTGCCGTTGATTTCGTTCTGGGTCGCCGAAGGCATGGCCACCTGGCACGGGATGTCCCAGATGTTGCCGTTGGCGATGTACTTGGCGTCCTTGTGGTATTTGGCGTAGTCCTCGATGCGGCGGCGCTCCACTTCCTTCAACTGCTTGACCAGGTCGAGGTCGATCCCTTTCTCGTGGAAGATGACGCCGTTGGAGTCGGAGCAGGTGACGCACTTGCCGCCCAGCTGGTGGATCTTCTCGATGGTGTAGATGGCGACGTTGCCGGATCCGGAGACGGAGCAGGTCTTGCCTTCGAAGGATTGGCTGCGCACCTTGAGCATGGCGTCGACGAAGAAGGTGGCGCCGTAGCCGGTAGCCTCGGTACGCACCAGGGAGCCGCCCCAGTCGAGCCCTTTGCCGGTCAGCACGCCCGGCTCGAAGCGGTTGGTGATGCGCTTGTACTGGCCGAACATGTAGCCGATCTCGCGTCCGCCGACGCCGATGTCGCCTGCCGGCACGTCGGTGTGCTCGCCCAGGTGGCGGTACAGTTCGGTGATGAAGCTCTGGCAGAAACGCATGATCTCGTTGTCGGACTTGCCCTTGGGGTCGAAGTCGGAACCGCCCTTGCCGCCGCCGATGGGGAGGCCGGTGAGGGAGTTCTTGAAGATCTGCTCAAACCCGAGGAACTTGATGATGCCGAGGTAGACGGAGGGGTGGAAACGCAGGCCGCCCTTGTAGGGGCCGAGCGCGCTGTTGAATTCGACGCGGAACCCGCGGTTGATGTGCACGTTGCCGGCATCGTCCTGCCAGGGCACGCGGAAGATGATCTGGCGCTCCGGCTCGCAGATCCTCTCGATGATCTTGCGTTCCGCGAATTCCGGGTGCTTCACCAGCACCGGTCCCAGCGACTCCAGTACCTCACGCACCGCCTGGTGGAACTCGACTTCGCCCGGGTTTCTCTTCAGCACTTCCTGAAAAATCGGCTCTACTTTCTCGTCAATCTGCGGCGACATACATCCTCCTTTGTGCATTGTAGGAGTGGAATGACCACTCTTTCATCAGCCGCGCCGGGGTTGGGGTGCCGGCGTGCTGAAATATGGTGCATATCTATGCACGTCGTGAACCATTTTTAGGCAGTAGTGATTAGAAAATGTGCAGAGCCGGGGATGGTGCCGGTTTTGTTGGCAAATGTAACGAGTCGTGGCGGTGTTGCGGTGCTGATAAATTAGACAGTGGCGGGTGTGGGAACTACATTTTGTACTCTATTTAATTTTTATGAGTACACAGGCAGGGGAAGGGGCGTAAAAAAGGGACCACGGTGAGGACCGCGGTCCCTTCATGCTTTGCGGAGTGGTGGATGCTAGTTGGTGAACATGAGCTTGCGTTCCAGGTCCATGGAGTGGGACAGGCGCTTGGCCTCCTCCATGGTGATCTGCTCCTGCTCGTGCAGCTGGATCAGGTGCTGGTCGAGGGTCTGCATCTGGTACTGGCTGCGGCCGTTCTCCATGTGCGCCTCGATCTCGTCCAGGCGTCCCTCGCGGATGCAGCTCTGGATGGTCGTGGTGGCGCGCATGATCTCCAGCACCGGGATGATGTTCTCGCCGGTCTTGTTCATCACCAGGCGGATGGAGACGGTGGCTACCAGGATGTCGGCCAGCCTCTGCCTGACGATCTCCTGCGCGTCGGGGGGGAAGTGGCCCACGATCCTGTTGATGGTGGAGACCGCCCCCTGGGTGTGCAGGGTGGACATCACCAGGTGCCCGGTCTCGGCAGCCATCAGGCAGGACTCGATGGTGTCGGTGTCGCGCATCTCGCCCACCATGATCAGGTCCGGGTCCATGCGCAGTGCGGCCTTGAGAGCGGAACTGAAGCTGTCGGTGTCGATGCCGACCTCGCGCTGGATGATGCAGCTCTTCTCGGACTTGAACAGGAATTCGATGGGGTCTTCGATGGTGATGCAGTTGTAGCTGAAGTTCTCGTTGATGTAGCGCAGCATCGAGGCGAGCGTAGTCGACTTGCCGTTGCCGGTCGGACCGGTGACCAGGATCAACCCGTTGGGCGCCTTGACGATCTCACCCAGTACCGGCGGCAGGCGCAGTTCGTCGAAGGTGCCGATGTGGGACGGGATCACCCTCATGATGATGCCGAAGTGTCCGCGCTGGCGGAAGATGCTGACCCGGAAACGCGCGCCGCTGGGAAGCGAGAAGGAGGTGTCGAATTCCTTCTGGTCCGCTTCCCAACGCCGGCCATGGTGTTCCATGATCTGGGCGGCGATGAATTCGGTGTCCTCGGCGGTGAGGTTGGGCAGCTTGGAGCGGATGATCTGGCCTTTGCCGCGGAAGAAGGGAGGGTTGTCCACCTCGAAATGCACGTCGGAAACCTTCTTGCTGAAGGCTATTTCCAGAATCTGGACGAATATCTTGGAATCCATGGCGTCCCTCTCTTGCGGCAGATTGAAATGAATGGCAGACGGTTCTTCTCTTCGGTACGCCGGGCGATCGGCTTGAGCGGCCGGGTGCCTACTTCTGGGCGCAGCGCTTGCGGTACAGGATGTTGTCGATGACCAGGCCGGCGTGCTGGGACAGGATCTCCAATAGCGGCAGCTGCGGGTTGGTCCCGGTCCCCGGTCCGAAGTCGGCGTAGATGATGGCGATGACGCGCCCGAAGCTCTTCACCGGCAGGAGCAGGGCCTTGCCGGTCATGGGGGCGCCGATGGCCGCGTACATGGTGTCCCGCAGCGCCTGGTCGGCGTCGCCGTAGCAGATCTCGCCGTTTAAGGCGCGCTGGTACAGCGACTCCGGGGGCGCGCTCAGGCGCAGCTTGACCGAGGTGACGGTGTCGGCCGCGTCAACGCCGAGGGCACGCTCGGCGATCAGTTCCGAGCGCACCACCACCAGGGTGACGCCGCGCCGGAAGACGGCACAGGCCGCCTGCAGCAGCGCAAAGGTCACCTCGGGGGGGTCGCGCTGTTCGGCGAGGGCGAGGAGCTGGTTGCGGAACTGCCCCGACTGGTCCTGTGCCGGCTTGCCGTGGTCGCGGTCCAGGTATGCGGCCAGCGCCCGGCAGCTGTCGATGGTGTCGGAGATGAAGGTGTCGGGGCGCTGCTCGCGGCAGGGGCGGGGCAGCAGCGCGGAGACGCCGTTTTCCTGGGCGGCGGCGCAGAGCGGGTAGTCGGCCGGGGTGGCCAATAGCGCGATGGTGAGCTCCGGGAAGCGCTCGCGCTTCTGCTTGATCAGGGCGGCGAGATCGCGCCCGTTCCTGGCGCCGGGTTCTCCCGCGTCCAGCAGCAGGACCGGGGACTTCTCGCGGGAGAGGGCCTGGTCGATGATGGGATCGAGCTGGGCGGCATCGTCGGTGGCGCAGATGAAGCGCGGGCCGCAGACCGCGGCGCAGCACTCCCGCATCAGCCTGGCCGAGGTCAAAAGGAGCACGCCCAGATCACTGCCGGATGCCGCCGCGCGCCCGGGGAGCTGCTCCAGGTAGCGGAACAGTTCCTGCTGCTCGTTGGCCGGGATCCCGGTCAGCTCACCCTGCAACCGGGTGGCAGGGGTGTCGGGGACCTCCTCCTGGAGCGCGGAGAAATAGGTCGGGATGTGCCGCTCCAGCTCCTCGATTTCCTCCAGCCCCAGGTCGGCCGCGGAGAGTTCGGCGCCGGAGGGCTGGGCCGGGGCGCGCTGCGCTTCGGGTGCGGCGATATTGCCGAAGATGGATTCGGGGGTGAGGGTGCCGTCGCGCTTGCGCTCGTCGTAGATGCGCAGGGCGTCCATCAGGATGCTCTGCGTGTTCATGTTGATCTGCTCGGGGAAGTAGCGGTACTCGTCGGAGACCACGACCTTGTCCACCTCGAGGCAGAAGGTGCCCCGGGTCCAGGTCAGGACCTCGACGATGGTCATCTCGATCAGCGCTTCCAGCCCCTGGTAGGCTGACTGGGTGGGGACCACCCCGTCCTCGATCAGCATCTGGATGATCGGTTTGCGGTCCTCGCCGGCATCGCGCTGCTGGAGCAGGGCCTTTTCCAGGGCCTCCCGGCTCAACAGGCCCATGTCGAGCATGACCTGGCCGATGCGGATCGAGTTGTTGACGTGGTTGGCGCTGACGATGAAGCCGTCCCGGAAGACGAGCTGGCTCTCCCCCTTGGCGCCTTTCAGCGTGAGGGTGCCGGTCTTGCCGGTCTGGTGCAGCAGCTGGATGACATCCACTAAGGGAAGGTGCTCTAAATCGCCTTCAAAGGACATGCCGGTACCCTTGTCTGCCTGGTGGTGGGTGAGGTGGAGCGGGTCAAGCGGGGAGATTCTAGCATGCAGCAGGGGCTAAGTAAACCGGAATTGCTGGGGAATTGCCAAAAAGGATTGCGGGGGCTAGGCGGCCTCGAGTTCGCCGGTGTGGCTCAGCCAGGCGAGGGCGAGGGCGAGCAGGCCGGCGACCCCGCCCATGGTGAGGCTGCGGCTTACGTAGTGGGCGTTGCGCTGGGCGAGGAAGGCAATGAAATCGTCGCGTTGCGCGACCATCCGCTCCAGCAGCCGGCCGTCCTCGCGCACCGTCTTCAGCCCGCTGCGGCCGCCGCTGCGCAGGGTGGTGCTGTCCTCAACCGTCTGCATCAGCCTTCCCATCATGGCGAAGACGGCGCTGCCGCGGTTGCCACCGCCGGCCAGTTCGCGCCGGTACACGGGGAGCGCCTCATCGAAGAGGCTGGGGAGTCCCGCCAGCGCCTCCTCGCGGATACCCCCGCCCTGGAAGCGGTTGCGTACCCGGTGTGCCGACCCGGGCTCCCCGTTCTCGAAGAAGAGTTCGGCCAGCCCGGTGATGGAGGAGCGCAGACTCGCCTCGTCGCGGCCGGGGGCGCAGGCGCTGGCGCACAGGACCAGGCCGCCCAAAAAGATGTACCCCTTGTGGCAGCTGCTCCCGACCGTCCGCTGCACCGCGCGCTCCGCCGCGACCCCCAGGTGCACCCGGGCCGCCAGGTCCTCGCCGGACAGCACTGCATCGCAGAGATCCATCAGGTACAGCGACACGATCTTCAGCGACGCCTCCATGCGGGGCACGGAGAGTTCCGGATGGGCGCCGCAGTCGCGAAGGTCCACGAGCCCCGGTTTCGGGGTCAGGTAGAGCTCCATGAAGGCGCCGCGCACGAGGTTTTGGGCGAGTCTGGGGAGGTAGCTGGTCATGTCTTGGGTCGGGCTCCGGGGTCCGCTCAGGGTAATCTGCAAGCATCATAGCATTTTTTGGCCGAGGAAGAGAATGTGTATACATTATAAAGGGATAAGGGCGTTGGGCGGGTTCCGCGGCCGACCGCCGGGGAGCGTGCCGGGGCGGCCACGGGGCGGTCCCGGGAAGAGCGGGTGCCGGGGTGGGGTGAGCATAATAACCTTGAATTACTGTTGCAATCTGGGATACTCTGCAGTCTTGGCGCCCGGCTCCGGGCGCGGCACTACCACGATGCACCCGCAGATTCCCGACCAGCTCTACCCTTGCCGCAGGGGTCCCAGGAGCTTCCCCTCCCCGACCATCGGCCTTCCGGGTACGCCAGGCCATGATCCCGCGCACGCATCAATCCGATTGGAGACCCTCTCGCAATGGAAATTTACAAGGCGCAGCCGCGACAGCCGCAGCGCAGGTTGAAAAAAGCACCCACACCGACCCTCAAGTACCTGCTCTGGGGGGCCGCCGGCGGCTCCGTCATCATGCTGCTCGCCTTCCTGGGCTACTTCTTCTACCTTTTGGGGGCGCTCCCCAAGGTCGACCGTCTGGCTGACTACCGTCCCCCCATCCTCTCCCAGGTCTACGGCCAGGACGGCACCCTGGTAGGTGAGTTCTACCTGGAGCGGCGCACCGTGGTGCCGGTGGACAAGATGCCCAAGCGGCTGATCCAGGCCTTCGTCTCCGCCGAGGATTCCAACTTCTACCAGCACAAGGGGATCGACTACGTCGGCGTTGCCCGGGCCGCGGTGAAGAACCTGATCTCCATGCGCAAGAAGGAAGGGGCCTCCACCATCACCCAGCAGGTGGCCAAGTCCATGCTGCTCACCCCGGAGAAAAAGTTCTCCCGCAAGCTCAAGGAAGCCATCCTCGCCAAGCGGATGGAGGAGCGGCTCAGCAAGGACGAGATCCTCTATATCTACCTGAACCAGATCTACCTGGGCGCCGGCGCCTACGGCGTGCAGCTGGCGGCCGAGACCTACTTCGGCAAGGAAGTCGACAAGCTGAACCTGGCCGAGATGGCAATGCTTGCCGGCCTTCCCAAGGCCCCCAACAGCTACTCCCCGATCAAGCACCTGGAGCGGGCCAAGGAGCGCCAGGGGTACGTCCTGGAGCGCATGGTGAAGGAGGGATACATCACCCAGGCCGAGGCGGACTACGCCAAGGCCACCCCCATCGTGATCCAGCCCCTCAAGAAGGTGAACGCGGAGCAGTCGGCCTACTTCCTGGAGCAGGTCCGGCAGCAACTGGTCGAGAAGTACGGCGAGGAGCGCCTCTACAAGGACGGTCTCAAGATCTACACCACCATGAACGCCGAGATGCAGAAGGGTGCCTACGACTCCGTGGTCAACGGCCTCAAGGCGGTCGACAAGCGCCAGGGTTTCCGCGGCGCCGCCAAGTACCTCACCGAGGCGGAAGTGGAGCCCTTCTGCAAGAAGGTCGAAGACGACATCGACGAGCTCTCCCTGAAGCAGGGGGCGGTTTACCAGGGTGTCGTGACCGGGGTCGACCCGGCCAAGCACGAGCTGACGGTCCGGGTCGGCGACCGCACCGGCACCCTCCCCAAGAAGAACATGGATTGGGCCGGCAAGGTGGAGCTCGTCAACGGCTACGGCAGGCCGCAGACCAAGCGCGCCATAGGCCTCGGCGCGGTGCTCGAGCTGCAGGTCAAGGAACCGGACAAGAACCGGGCCGGCGCGGTGTTCGCCCTGGACCAGACCCCCGAGGCGCAGGCGGCCCTGATCGCCATCGACCCGATGACCGGGGGGGTGCGTGCCATGGTGGGGGGCTACGACTACAGGAAGAGCCAGTTCAACCGCGCCATGCAGGCCAAGAGGAACCCCGGCTCCGCCTTCAAGCCGATCATCTACGCGGCGGCCCTGGAGCACGGCATGACCACCGCCAGCATCATCGACGACTCGCAGGTGGAGTACGACAGCGGCGGCGACAAGGCCTGGAAGCCCAAGAACTACGACAACGTCTACCGAGGCCCGGTCACCATGCGCGAGGCGCTCACCAACTCGATCAACGTGGTCAGCGTCAAGATCCTGGAGCAGATCGGCGTCGGCACCGCCATCGACTACGCCAAGAAGCTCGGCATCACCTCGCCCCTGGCCAGCAACCTCACCCTGGCCCTCGGCTCGTCCAGCGTGACGCCCATGGAACTCACCAGTGCCTACTCCGTGTTCGCCTCCGGCGGCTACCGCACCACCCCCTACTTCGTCACCAAGGTCCTGGACCGCGACGGCAACGTGCTGGAAGAGGTGCAGGAGCCCAAAGTGCCGGTGTTCGGGCAGATGTCCAGCGCGCAGGCGGATACCGCGGCGGAAGGGGAGAGTGAGGACGCGAAGGTCCCGCCGGCCGTGCCGCAACCCGGGCAGCCGGTTATCACCGAGGCCACCGGCGGCGTGATCCCGGTCATCCCCCCCGAGACCGCGTTCATCATGACCAACCTGATGCAGAGCGTCGTCTCCAGCGGCACCGGCGGAAGGGCGCGCGCCCTCGGCCGCCCGGTGGCGGGCAAGACCGGCACCACCAACGACATGAAGGACGCCTGGTTCGTGGGATACGTGCCGCAACTGGTGGCGGGGGTCTGGGTCGGCTACGACCAGGAGCGCAGTCTCGGTGCCGGCGGTTCGGGCGGGCAGGCGGCGGCCCCGATCTGGACCGAGTTCATGCAGCGGGCCCTGGCCGGCCTCCCGGTGAAGTCGTTCCCGACCCCGGGCAACGTCACTTTTGCCCTGATCGACCCGCGCAACGGCCATTTGGCCAAGGACGGAACGCAGGGAGCGGTGCAGGAGTGCTTCGTCTCGGGGACGGAGCCGACCAGCTACAGTTCGGAACCCGCTGCCGAGGCGGTCTCTGCCCAGTAACGGCTTGTTATTGCAGTGTATTTGTGCCGCGCTGCCGGTTGTTTCGGGCGCCGAAACGGTTGGCCGTAAAGCCTTGCCAGGAGCGGATCGAGGGCTCAAAACCGGGCTAGATCCGCTCCTGTGGCGGATAAAAAGGAGCGGGGCACAAGAAAACCCTTGCAAATTACGAATATATGATTATAGTGGCGTTAATTTAATCCAGCCAAGGAGGGTCTCACATGACTAAAGCAGAACTGGTCGAAGCAGTGGCGAAGTCCGCTAACATCCCCAAGGCCGCAGCCGAGAAGGCCGTCGGTGCATTCATCTCCACCGTGAGCGGCGCGCTGAAGAAGGGCGACAGGGTAACCCTGGTAGGTTTCGGCAGCTTTGAAGTTGCCAGCCGTCAGGCCCGTACCGGCAGGAACCCGCAGACCGGCAAGGAGATCAAGATCGCCGAAGCCAAGGTGCCCAAGTTCCGCCCGGGCAAGGCCCTGAAAGACGCCATCGCTGCCAAGAAGAAGTAGTCTCGGACCAGCCAGCGACGTGCCCCTCCACGACTGTTGCTACGTCACCGGCACGCAAGAGGACCCCGCCCACAAAGCGGGGTTTTCTCTTGTAAACGTATACAAAAAAAGAAAAACTTGCCTTTGTCGGGCGCATGTAGTAAAGCTGTTCGCCTGACTGACATCAGTTCCACCGGGGGCATGCCCCCTCCCATCGATCCAACCCCTCGCATTCAGGTTAATCCCCACGAGAAATGCGGCAGCAGCTAATTGGTTGGCGACGATGTACGGTTTGCCGGTCATATGGCGTGTTGCCGAGTTTGTTTTCAGCTAAGCCTGCGACAATCGTTGTCGCGGCGGGTTTGGCACGCCCCACATTTCAGCACCCTCAGGCGAAGAGCCGCGTCCGTCCCACGGGGATGTCCGGGACGCGAGCACGGCCTCATTTTGCCCGGGGGAAGAAAAGGAAACACATGTCTTTTGAATCATTGAACCTCTCCGCCCCCCTCATCAAAGCCATCAACGCCTGCGGCTACACCGAGCCGACCCCGATCCAGGCCGAGTCGATCCCGCTGGCCCTGTCCGGCCGCGACCTGATCGGCAGCGCCCAGACCGGCACCGGCAAGACCGCGTCGTTCGTACTCCCCGCGCTGGAGCGCCTGCTGGTCCCGTCGCCGGTGCGCGGCAAGGGGCCGCGCATCCTGGTGCTGACGCCGACCCGCGAACTGGCCAACCAGGTCGTCGACGCCGTCAGGACCTACGGCAAGTTCATGAGGGTGCGCTGCGGTTCCATCCTGGGCGGCATGCCCTACCGTGACCAGATGATGCTCCTGTCCAGCCCGGTCGATATCATCGTGGCCACCCCGGGGCGCCTGATCGACCACCTGGACCGTCGCTCCATCAACTTCTCGCGACTGGAGATGCTGGTCCTGGACGAGGCCGACCGCATGCTGGACATGGGCTTCTCCGAGGACGTGGACCGCATCGCCGCTGCCGCGCCGACCGAGCGCCAGACCCTGCTTTTCACCGCCACCATGGATGACGCCATGGCGAAACTTGCCCAGCGCCTCCTGAAGGACCCGGCCCGTGTCGCCGTGGAGGGGAAGCAGATCACCAACCAGCAGATCGAGCAGCGCCTGCACGTGACCGACGACATGCGCCACAAGAACCGCATCCTGCAGCACCTGGTCGCCGACGCGAGCGTCACCAAGGCGATCATCTTCTCGGCGACCAAGAAGGATGCCGACCAGCTCGCTTTCGAACTCTATTCGCAGGGGCACGCCGCGGCCGCGCTGCACGGCGACATGTCGCAGGGTGCGCGTAACAAGACCATCAGCAACATGCGCCGCGGCAAGGTGCGCCTCCTGGTCGCCACCGACGTCGCCGCCCGCGGGCTGGACGTCTCCGGCATCAGCCACGTCATCAATTTCGACCTGCCGAAGTTTGCCGAGGACTACGTGCACCGGATCGGCAGGACCGGCCGCGCCGGCGCTACCGGCATCGCCATCTCGTTCTGCTCCATGAATGAGGTCGCCTACCTGGACCGCATCGAGCGCCTGACCGGCAAGCCGCTCCCGCAGCACGTCATCGAGGGACTCGAGCCGACCCGCCCGCTGAGAAGGAGCAACTCCGGCCCCGGCGCCCGCAAGGGCCGCCCCGGTTTCGATCCCCGCAAGAAAGGCTTCGCGCCCAAGGGGCGTCCGGCCCAGGGCGGGCGTCCCGGCCAGAGTGGCCGTCCGGGCCAGGGTAGCGGCGCCGGCCGCCGCGACGCGCAGCCGGTGGTCGAGTACCGCCGCGGCAGGGGAAACTAGCCTTTTACTTGCTTTAAGTCGTTGGTTTTGGTATCGTTTGCACCAGTGTATACACGGCCCCCCGGCGTTCCGCCGCGGGGGCCGCTTGCGACTGAGCGCCGCCGGCTTCCGGCAGCCATGAGAGATAGGAAGGGGGTAGCAGATGTCTGCAGCAGTTGAACTTGGGAAGGGTCTCCACTGGATCGGGGTCAAGGACCCCAGCCTCACCGTCTTCGACGATCTCTTTCCCACCCAGTACGGCACTACCTACAACTCGTACCTGGTGCAGGGCGAGTCCCACATCGCCATCATCGACACGGTCAAGGCCAAGCGCTTCGACGAGTTCCTGGAGAAGATCCGCTCCATCACCGATCCGGCCAACGTCGACTACATCGTGGTGAACCACTCCGAGCCGGACCACTCCGGATCCCTGTCCCAGCTTTTGAAGCACTGCCCGAAGGCGATCGTCGTCTCCAGTCAGGCGGCGCGCACCTTCCTGGGCAACCAGATCCACCTCCCCTTCGAGTCGCGCATCGTCAAGGACAACGACCGCATCGACCTGGGCGGGCGCACCCTGAGCTTCATCGCCGCTCCCTTCCTGCACTGGCCGGACACCATGTTCACCCTGCTGGAAGAGGACCAGGTGCTGTTCTCCTGCGACGCCTTCGGTTCGCACTACTCACCGGAGGGGCTCTTCGCCGACGAGTGCCCCGACTTCTCGGGTGAGACCCGCTTCTACTTCGACTGCATCATGCGTCCCTTCAAGGAGCGCATCCTGCAGGCGGTGGCCAAACTGGACGGCGTCGAGCTGAAGATGCTCTGCCCGAGCCACGGCCCGGTCTACAGAAGCGACGCCAGGAAGGCGATCGAACTGTACCAGAAGTGGTCTCAGCCCAAGGCGGCAGGGCGCCGCGTGGCGATCTTCTACATCTCCCCGCACGGCAACACCGAGCTGATGGCCGAGGCGGTGGCCAAGGGGGCCGGCGATGCCGGCGTCCACGTCACCCTGTGCCACATCAACCACGCCTCCGTGGCCGACATCCGCGACCTCATGGAGGAGTGCGACGGCCTCATCTTCGGCACGCCGACCATCAACCGCGACATCCCCAAGCCGATGTGGGACGTGCTGGCCTACCTCTCCACCGTGAGCCTCAAGGGGAACATCGGCGGGGTCTTCGGCAGCTACGGCTGGTCCGGCGAGGCCTGCCGCATGGCCGAGGAGCGGCTGAAGAGCATGAACTTCAAGCTCCCGGCGTCGCTGATCCGCTCCCCCTTCATGCCCAAGCCCGAGATCCTCGCCGAGTGCGAGGCGCTGGGGCGCGCCGTGGCCGAAGAGGTTCTCAAAAAATAGAAGGATCGTCTCAGGACGCGGCAGCAGGCAGAACTCTCCCGTAGCGTTCCCGCCCCCGGAGGGGGAGGGACAGGGAGGGGGCGCGCAGCGTCCTGATCCCCCTTCATCCCCCCCGCCAACCTCCCCCCTCCGGGGGGAGGAGGATCACTCCCAATCGCATGCAGACAACCAGTCAGCACATCGTAGAGGTTGCCATCCCGCTCCCGTTGGAGGGAAGCTTCCACTACCTGGTGCCCGAGCGCCTCTCTGCCGCGGCGCAGGCCGGCAAGCGCGTTCTGGTCCCCTTCGGGAGACGCAAGGTCACCGGCTATCTTCTGGGCGACGCCGACGCGCCCGGCGCGGGCGAGCTCAAGGAAGTGCTGGAAATCCTCGACGAAGAGCCCCTCTTCACCACCTCCGAACTCGAGTTCTACCGCTGGATCGCCGGCTATTACCTGCACCCGTTGGGCGAGGTGATCAAGATGGCGCTCCCGGCCGGGATCAACCTGGTGAGCCGCTACCGCTGCGAACAGTCCGAGGACGGCACCCCGGTGCTCAAGGAGTACCTGGCCGGCGGCAAGAGCGTGCGCACCGAGCGGCTCTACACCGCGGTCCCCGACTGCAGCACCCGCCCGCGCGGCAAGGGACTCGAGATCCTCGAGTACCTCCTGGAGGTGGGAGAGTGCTCAGGTCCGCAGCTCAGGGAACGTTTCGGCCCCTGCACCGCGCAGCTGGGGCGCCTGGTCGAGTTGGGTGCCGCGCGCCTGTCCCAGCGCGAGGTGTACCGCGACCCGTTCAAGGCCAAAGAGTACGGCCACGACGGACCGCTGCCCCTCAACCTCGCCCAGGCCCAGGCGCTGGCCAAGGTGTCGACCGCCCTTGCTGCCGGGGAGTTCGCGCCCTTTCTGCTGCATGGCGTCACCGGCAGCGGCAAGACCGAGGTCTACCTGCAGTCGATCGCAGTGGCGCTCACCGCCGGCCGCAGTGCGCTGGTCCTGGTCCCCGAGATCGCACTGACGCCGCAGCTGGTTGGCCGCTTCAAGCGCCGCTTCGACTGCGGCATCGCCGTATTGCACTCCGGGCTCTCCGACGGCGAGCGCTTCGACGAGTGGCGCCGCATCCGGCGCGGCGAGGCCGCCATCGTGATCGGAGCCCGCTCCGCGCTCTTCGCGCCGCTGGAAGGGATCGGGGTGATCGTGGTCGACGAGGAGCACGAGGGGAGCTACAAGCAGTCCGAGGGGGTGCGCTACAACGCCCGCGACCTGGCGCTGGTGCGCGGCAAGCTGGGGAAGGCCGTGGTGCTGCTCGGCTCGGCCACGCCGCTGGTCACCAGCTACCATGCCGCCCAGACTGGGCGTCTCGGTTACCTGAGCCTCCCGGACCGGGTGCGCGACCTCCCCATGCCGGAGACGCGGATGCTGGACGCCCGTAACCACAAGGGGGACATCTTCCTGCCGGACCTCGTCGAGGCGATGGGGGAGAACCTGGACGCCGGAGGGCAGACCCTGCTCTTCTTGAACCGGCGCGGCTTCGCCACCTATCTCGTCTGCGAGACCTGCGGCCACGTGCTGCGCTGCCCCAACTGCGCGGTCACCCTCACCTATCATCGCATCAAGGGGAAGCACGTCTGCCACTACTGCGACTTCACCATGCTCCCCCCGAGCACGTGCCCCGACTGCCAAAGCGGCGCCATCACCCTCCTGGGGCGGGGCACCGAGCGGGTCGAGGACCAGGTGCAGAAGCTTTTCCCCGACGCGCGCGTCTCGCGCATGGACCGCGACTCCACCCGGGGCAAGGGGGGGCACGCCCGGGTGCTCAAGGAGCTTGAGGAGGGGACGGTGGACATCCTGATCGGCACCCAGATGATCGCCAAGGGGCACGATTTCCCCGGGGTCACCCTGGTCGGAGTTCTCTCCGCGGATGCCTCGTTGAACCTCCCCGACTTCCGCAGCGCCGAGCGCACCTTCCAGCTGGTGACCCAGGTGATGGGGCGGGCCGGGCGCGGCGACAAGCCGGGGCGGGTGCTGGTGCAGACCCTGGCGCCGGAGCACTACGCGCTGACCCATGCCGTGGCCCACGACTACCTCGGCTTCTACCGGGAGGAGATCGCCTTCCGCGAGGAGGTGGGATACCCTCCCTTCGCCCACCTGGCGGCGCTCACCTTCTCGGCGGTCGCCGCGGGACAGGGGGAGAGGGCGGCCGATGAGGCCGCGGCCCTGCTGCGCCGCATCAAGCGCGAGGCGCGGCTCAGGGTGGAAGTGCTCGGGCCGGTCACGGCCCCCTTGGGCAAGGTGCGCGGCCGCTTCCGGTGGCAGATCCTGTTGAAGGGGGTGGAGCGCGCCGACCTGCACCGGCTCCTGTTCCACTTCCGCGGCGGTTTCAGCCACACCTCCACCGTGCGCCTCACCATCGACGTGGACCCGGTGGACATGCTGTAGAGAGGGGACCGGCTCCGTCAGGTGCCTGTCCCTTCTGCCGCGCAAATTGCCAATAGACAAAAAAAGGGGCCTCCCGGATGGGAGGCCCCTTTTTTTGTTGCTGGTTCAGCAGCCGCTTAGTGGTGCGGGTGCATGAAGGCGTAGATCATCAGCATCAGCAGGGTGATGCCGGTGAACAGCGCGGTGAAGCCGAAGGCCTTCAGGCAGAAGTCGTAGAAGATGCCGGAAGATTTCTTGGCTGCGAACTGCTCGGTGATGCCGTCCTTCTCGTAACGTGCCCACTGATCGCCACGCTCTTCGACGAACTCGTGCTTGGACATCTGGCCGTTGAAGATGACGAAGTCCATCGGGAACTTCTCCGGACGCCCGTGGGTGTTGAAGAAGTGGACCGAGAAGATGAAGCCGGTTGCCAGGAGCGCCTCGTCAGAGTGGATGATGGTGGCCACGTTGAAGGCCCAACCCGGCAGGAACATGCCGAAGAACTCGGGGAACCAGAGCATCAGGCCGGAGCCGCCGATGGCGAACATACCCCAGAAGACTGCGATAAAGTCGAATTTCTCCCAGTAGGTCCATCTCTCGAAGGCCGGCTTCGGCCCTTTGAAGAAGAACCAGCGGACCATGCCGATCACGTCGCTGATGTCGCGCAGGTTCGGGCAGAGGGAGTCAGGCCCGAAGAGCCTCTGCAGCGGGTTGCCCTTGATGTCCTTCCTGATGAAGAGGAAGTGTACGCTCATGAACAGCGCCATGGCGAAGTAGACGAAGGTGATGCCGGCGCAGATCCTGTGGAAGAAGCCCGCGTTCGGCGCGCCGCCGTAAAGATCCATGAGGAACTTGGCCCAGACCTGGTCGCTGAACTTCAGCGGCAGACCGGTGAGGGAGAGGCCGAGGAAGCTGATGATGACCAGCAGGTGCATGAACACGTGGACCCTTCTGAAGCGGCGGTACTGCTTGTGCCCATCGGGTACGTGGTGCAGGATGATGCCTTCTTCCAGAGCTGCAGCCTTCTCACGGTTCTCCACGAAGCCGCGGATCATCCAGAGCAGGGTGTGAATCCAGAACACGGTGAAGGTGCCGACCAGCAGGCCGGTCATCGCGATGAAGGTGTAGAACAGGATCGGGTAACGCTCGCGGTCGTTGTGCTCACCGTGGGCGTAGAACTTGGTGAAGAGCTGGCTCCCCTTGCTGTGGCAGGCGGTGCAGGTCTTGACCAGGTTGGCCGGGTTAACGGAGGACTTGGGATCCTTGGAGGGCAGGATGGCATGCGCGGTGTGGCAGTCGGCGCAGCCGGCAACCTTCTCCGGGTAGCCCAGGCGGTAGTTCTTGCCGTGGTAGCTCTCCATGTAGCTCTTGACGGCAACTTCGGAGATGTGGTTGCGCTCGACCAGCTTCTCGTCGGCATGGCAGCGCAGGCAGACCTTGGTGTGGAATTCGCGGTTGGAATGCGATTTCGGATCGCCGAGGGCCTTGATCTCGTGCAGGTTGTGGCAGTCGTTGCAAGCAGCCGAATCCTGGTTCCCGGCGAGGACGCCCTTGCCGTGTACCGACTGGCTGAAGCCGCGCTCGTCTTTGTGGCACTGGGTGCACTTGACGATTACCCTACGCTTGTCCTTGTTCCAGTAGGTGTGGCTGTGCATGTCGGTGTGGCACTGTGCGCACCCGATGCCCTTCTCGCTGTGGATACTCTTGGCGTGCTCGGCCGCTTCCTTTTTGTGGCAGCGAACGCACTGGACTTTGCCCACCTTGATCTCGCCCTTCATGTGCTTGGAGAGCTCGACGATCTCGATGTGGCAGCTGGTGCAACCGTTTTTGCCGTGTACGGAATTGGCCATTGCCTCGGCGGAAATCTTGTTGCCGTGGCAGCCCAGGCAGGTTGCCGGGTCGATGGCCAGGCCCTGAGCGGCAAAACCGGGCCGGGCTAGTGCTAGGAGCAGTAGCAGCGGGATGAGGCGTGTGAAGACTTGAACCATTGTAATCTCCTGTATTTAGGATCGTTTTAGAACGCTTTAATCTATTGGGGCGCTCGCAACGGCGCCTACTTTAATACGCGCGGCTTCATAAATCAACTGAAAAAGCGCCAATTAATAAGCAGGATACAACCTGTCGGCTGCCTCGCTTGGGTTGAATCAATCAGAGATGAAACCAGCCTCTGTGAAATGGGCAAATATTAACATTGGTAACGCAACTAGCGGACATGACATGCGCGAGATACAACAGCATAAAATTAGGTAATCTCGCGTTGATTAAGTAAACACAATATGGAGCTGCCCAATGTCAGATCAGGAAGATGAGAGTGTGTAGTGTATACGGGGCGTGATGTCGGGCGGGGGAGGGTGGCTTGCAATGAGACTAAAAAAGTCCCATTAGATAGTAAATCACACAACCAACTCAACTATTCCTTCTGCGATGGCGAACTCCAAAAACTCCCGGGCCTCTTCCTCGGCGAGGCCGGTCCTGCGGCAAAGCGCCCGGGCGTCCTGTTTTCCGTCCAGCGTCTGCAACAACTCGAAGTAGGGAGAGGAGACCGATTCGGTGCAGACCTCGCCATGGGCGGGGTAGATGATGGCGCAGGATCCCGTAGGCCTGAAGCAGGAGGTGAACTCGACGAGGTCCGGTTCGCCCGCGTCCAGGACCTCCAGCACCTCGTAGTTGAAGCGCGCCAGCGTGGTGCTGGCGGCGAGGGACAGCGGCTGCTTGAGCGGGTCGAGCTTGCGCAGCTGTTTCGCGGCCGGGGGCGTGGGCGGCGTCGCCATCAGCGCCGCCGCATAGTGGTGGTGGTAGTCGGCGAGGTCGAGCGCCAGCGGCAAAAGCTTCGCCTTCTTCCGGTCCTTGAAGATCCGCTCCAGGAAGGTTCTTTGCAGCCCCCAGATTTCCTCCTCGGCAATATCCGCTTCCCCGCGCTCACCCAGGAAGGCGGCGAAGGCGGCCAGGAAGTCGCTGGGGGTAAGCTTGAGCGCGGCCACCACCGAGTTGAACCAGGCCACCGCCTTGCCCCGGCTGTAGAAGACGTCGCAGGCGGCGGCGAGCCTGCCGGCCTCGCGCAACTGTTCCGGGGTGTAGCCGGCTGTCGCCTGCACGGTGTACGGCGGTGCCTCCAGGTGCCGCAGTCCCAGTGCCTGCGCCTTGCCGTACAGTCTCGTCCCCGGCAGTACCGCCAGGGGGAAGATGTCCAGGTGGTTCGGGTACAGGGAGAGGGCGAAGTCGAGCGAAGAGCGGAACAGCGACGGCGTGTCGCCGGGGAGTCCGAAGATGAGGTCGAAGCCGAAGATGGCGCCGCTCTGGTTCAAGAGGAAGGCACGGTTGACGAAGTCGTCACGGTCGAAGCCCCTTCCCACCCCGCGCAGTACCGCGACGTCGGCGCTCTGCAGGCCGATCTGCAAGGAACAGGTGATGGAGGCGAAGAGGTCCGCCATTTCGGCGTCGATGAATTCGCTGCGTACCTCGAAATGGAAGTGGACCCCGGGGGCCACCTTCCGGATCAGGCGCAGGATTTCCTTCGCCCTTTTGACGTCCTTGTTGAAGGTCGAGTCGAGCACGAAGACCTGGGGGACCCTGAGCCGCGCGAACAGGCGCAGCTCGGCTTCGATGCGCTCCATGGAGAAGCGGCGCACCCCGCCGCTCCCCTTGTGGTCGAAGCAGAAGGAGCAGGCGAAGTCGCAGCCGCGCGAGAGCTGCCACAGGGCGCCGCCCGGGATGGTCGGGTCGAGCCGGCCGGACAGGTACGGTGATGGTATCGAGTCGAGGTGCAGCGGCGCAGGTAGTGCGGCAACCGGCTCTCCCGGCAGCACGATGCCGGAAACGCCTGCCGGTGCAGTGCCGGCCGCTAGCAGCCGTACCGCCTGCGCCAGTGCGCCTTCGCCCTCACCGCGTACCAAGAAGTCGAAGACCCCTTCCTCCAGCAGTCCGTCCGGGTTGGCGGTCGGTTCGGCGCCGCCGGCGCACAGGATCACGCCCGGCAGCAGCGCACGCAGTTCCCTCGCCACGGCCACGGCATGGTCGCGGCTCCAGACGTAGATGGAGAAGGCGACCAGGTCGGGCGCGGTGCGGGCGATTTCTGCGGCGCAGCGGGCGGGGTCGTCGTGCAGGAAGAACTCGGCGATCCTTGGCTTGACGATTCCTTGCAGCGCGCGATCGGCGAGGAGCGCCTCCTGCAGAAAGGCGCAGGCCAACGGCACCGCTTGCGGAGACGGGTGGGGATGGATGGCGATGAGGGTCAGGTTCATGAAGTCTTGGGGCGTGCCTTCAGGGAGGGTTTGCCCCCCTCGATCACCACGACGAAGTCGACGTCGCGGCAACCGTACTTCTGCATCAGGGCGGGTTTTTGCCGGTTGATCGCCTCGGCTACCTTGTCTCTGGTCACGTTGTCGACGGGAAGGTTGCAGGCCAGGCGCGCGTTGACGTACTGCTGGAAGACGGAATCGATCTGGGACTCCTGGCTGGGGGGGGGCGGCGTTGCCGCGGCCTTACCACCCTTTTCGGTCTTTTCGGCCTGGTGCAGCGACATGCGGAAGCGGTCCCTTTGGAACTTCCCCTCCTCGATGAGGCGGTTGGTGCGGATCCACTTCTGCTTGTGCACGCTCAGCGTGGCAACCAGGGAGTCGTACTTGAACCTCTGGCTGGTGTTGGGGATGCTGACGTTCTGGTAGCGTCTCACGGCGCGTTCGACCGTGTCGAGCAGGCGCAGCGGCTCCCGCTTCTCGATGCCGAAGAAGTATTGCTCGTACTTGATGACGAGTTCGCGCAGGTCAAGCTCCAGCTTGGCTATGTCCTCGGCGACGCCCATGAAACCTCCACTGCAGGACTATAGCGATAAGTCACGGTTTAGTAAACGATAAAAAGCGCGATGGCGGCGCGGAAGCCGGGCGTGAAACAGCTTGACCTGCCCAGGCATTATTGTTAAAAAAGAGCAATTTGCTCAGCGGCAAGGGGGACTACCAATGAAGAAGATAGCTGCAATAGTGCTGGCAGCCGGCATGGGGACCAGGATGAAGTCGGACCTGGTCAAGGTGATGCACCCGGTGGCCGGCCCGCCGATGATAGAATGGCCCGTTGCCGCCGCGTTCGCCGCGGGGGTCGAGCGCTGCGTCCTGGTGGTGGGGCACCAGCAGGAGAAGGTGCGGCAATATTTCGACGGACGTGCCGAGGTCGGCTTCGCGCTGCAGGCAGAGCAGCTGGGCACCGGACATGCCGTGCGCTGCGCCATGCCCGAAATCGACGCGGCGGCGGAGACCGTGCTCATCCTCTGCGGCGACACGCCGCTGCTCACCGCGGACAGCCTGCGCGGCATGCTCGACGCCCACCAGCAGAGCAAGGCGTGCGTGACGGTGATGACGGCAACCTTCGACAACCCCTTCGGCTACGGCCGCATCGTCAAGGACGCGGACGGCAAGGTGGTCGCCATCACCGAGCAGAAGGACGCCACCGAGGAGGAGCGCCTGATCCGCGAGGTCAACGCCGGCGTCTACTGCGTCGATCGCGCCTTCCTAGCCGAGGCGGTGCAGAAGCTCGACAACGACAACGCCCAGAAGGAGTACTACCTGACCGACGTGGTGCGCCAGGCCAACGCCCGCGGGCTCGCCTGCCGCAGCTATCCGGTGGCGGATGCCCAGGAAATATCCGGCGTCAACGACCGCGCCCAGATGGCCGAGGCGGCAGCCGTGCTGCGCCGGCGCATCAACCGGGAGCTGATGCTTTCCGGCGTCACCATGATCGACCCTGCCGTGGTCTACATCGACGGCGGCGTGAAAATCGGCCGGGACAGCGTGGTCTACCCGGGCGCCGTCATCAAGGGGAACACCGTGATCGGCGAGCGCTGCAAGATCGGCCAGAACGCCCTGATCGAGGACTGCGACATTGCCGACGACGTGGTGGTGAAGGCGGGGAGCGTCCTCGAAGATTCCAAGGTCGGCCCCGAGGCCGCCATCGGGCCCATGGCGCATCTGCGCCCCGGCACCGTGCTCTCCGCCCAGGTGAAGATCGGCAACTTCGTGGAGACCAAGAAGGCCTTCATGGGCGAAGGATCCAAGGCCTCGCACCTCACCTACCTCGGCGACGCGACCATAGGGCGCGACGTCAACATCGGCTGCGGCACCATCACCTGCAACTACGACGGGGTCAGGAAGCACAAGACCGTCATCGAGGACGGGGTCTTCGTGGGGAGCGACGTCCAACTGGTGGCCCCGGTCACGGTCGGCAAGAACTCCCTGATCGCCGCGGGCACCACCGTCACCAAGGACGTCCCCGCGGACTCGCTGGCCATCGCCCGGTCGCCCCAGGTGAACAAGGAAGGCTGGACTCTCAGGAAAAAATAACTGTCCCGGATCCGGCCAAGATGGTATCCTGTACCGTCTTGGCGGACAGCCACGTTATTAATTAACAAATCGACGACACGGAGTCATACATGTGCGGTATCGTTGGATTCACGGGGCGGCAGGAAGCCACCTCCATCATCATCGAAGGGCTGAGAAGGCTCGAGTACCGGGGCTACGATTCCGCCGGCATCTGCACCATCAGCGGTGGCAAGGCGAGCATCAGGCGTAGCGAAGGCAAGCTTTCCAACCTGGAGAAGCTCCTGGCCACCAGCCCGGTGAGCGGCACGGTCGGCATCGGCCACACCCGCTGGGCGACCCACGGCCGCCCCTCCGAGATCAACGCGCACCCGCACCAGGCCGGTCCCATCGTGGTGGTGCACAACGGCATCATCGAGAACTACCTCCAGCTGCGCGAGGGACTCAAGACGCAGGGACACGTCTTCAAGAGCGAGACCGACACCGAGGTTATCGCACACCTGATCGAACGGTACCTGAAGGAAAGCGGCAGCTTCGAGGACGCGGTGCGCCGGGCGTTGGGCATCCTGAAAGGTGCCTACGCCATCTGCATCGTGAGCGAGAGCGAGCCGGAGAAACTGATCGCGGCCAAGCACGGCGCCCCCATGGTGGTCGGACTCGGTGACGGTGAGTTCTACGTCGCCTCCGACATCCCCGCCATCCTCTCCCACACCCGCTCCATGATCTTCATGGAAGACGGCGAGATGGTGGTGTTCCAGGGGGGGAGCGCCGAGTTCAGCAACGTCAACGGTGACAAGTTAGAGAAGTCCCCGCGCCACATCGACTGGTCTCCACACATGGCCGAGAAGGGTGGCTACAAGCACTTCATGCTCAAGGAGATCTTCGAGCAGCCGCGCGCCGTGCGCGACACCATCGCCGGGCGTCTGCGCGAGGAGCAGGGTGACGTCTACCTCGAGGACCTGGCCCTGAGCGATGCCGACCTGCAGGGGATCAACCGCATCTGCATCATCGCCTGCGGTACCTCGTGGCACGCCGCCCTGGTGGGCAAGTTCCTGATTGAGGAGTACTGCCGCGTCCCGGTCGAAGTGGACATCGCCTCCGAGTTCCGCTACAGAAACCCGGTCGTCGACGAGAACACCCTGGTCATGCTGATCTCGCAGTCCGGCGAGACCGCCGACACCCTGGCTGCCATGCGCGAGTCCAGGCGTCGCGGCGGCAAGTGCGTCGCCATCTGCAACGTAGTCGACTCCTCCATCGCCCGCGAGGCCGACGGCGTCATCTACACCCATGCCGGTCCCGAGATCGGCGTCGCCTCCACCAAGGCCTTCGTCACCCAGTTGATCGCCCTGTACCTCTTCACCATCCGCCTGGGGCGCTCCCGCGGGAAGATGGACCAGGAGCAGGGTCGCAAGCTCATCTCCGCCATCGTGCGCGTTCCGGCCCTCATGGAAGAGGCTCTGAAGCTGAACGAGCAGGTGGAAAAGGTGGCCAGGAACTACCTAGCCGCCCGCGATTTCCTCTACCTCGGCCGCGGCATGAACTACCCGATCGCGCTTGAAGGCGCTCTGAAGCTGAAAGAGATCTCCTACATCCACGCCGAAGGGTATGCCGCCGGCGAGATGAAGCACGGTCCCATCGCCCTCATCGACGAGCACATGCCGGTCGTGGTGCTGGTTCCCAAGGGGGCGACCTACGAGAAGGTCTTCTCCAACATGGAAGAGGTCATTGCCCGTGGCGGCCGCGTCATCGCGGTCTGCTCCAAGGGTGACGCCGAGGTGGCCGACAAGGTCGAGGTTGCGCTGGAGGTGCCGGAAGACGGCGAGGAAGTCATGCCGATCATCATCTCCATCCCGATGCAGCTTTTGGCCTATCACGTCGCCGTCCTGAAAGGGACCGACGTCGACCAGCCCAGGAACCTGGCCAAGAGCGTCACCGTCGAATAGGCTCTGCCGCAAGAAATGCATAAAGGGGAGACAGCTCAGGCTGTCTCCCCTTTTTTTGTGCTGAACCGCCGATAGTGTCATTTTGCTTAAGGCAAGTGCTTCCGGCACGTTACCGTGTACACTGTACAGACGCTGAAACATCCCCAGCTTCATGAGCACTGACGAGGTGGAACATGCCGGTTCTGATAGGGCAGGAAATAAAGGATGCGATCGCTCGCGGTGAAATAGCCATCGATCCCCTGGAGGAATCACAGATCGGCCCGGGATCGCTCGATTTAACCCTGGGCAACGAATTCAGAATCTTCAAGAAAGAGTCCGGGGTCTGCCATGTGCACAACGAGTCGGATTTTGCGGATGTCACGGAAGCGGTCACGGTTCCGGACGGAAGCTTCATCACCATCGCCCCCTGCGAAATGATCCTGGGCATCACCAGGGAGCGGATAACCCTTGCCGACACCATGGCCGGCTGGCTGGAAGGACGCAGCCGCTTCGCCCGTTTCGGCCTGGCGGTCCACGTCACCGCCGGATTCATGCAGCCGGGAATCTCCAACCAGCAGGTGCTGGAGATCGTGAACCTCGGGCACAAGACCCTGGCGCTCTATCCCGGTACCCGCATCTGCCAGTTCGTCTTCGAACGCTGCCTCGGGTCGGCGCAATACAAGGGGCGGTTCGTCGATCAGGTCAAGCCTTGAGACGAAGCACCACTGCGGTGCAGAATTTCCCACCTTCACCAGAACCCGGTCCCCCAAGCGAGTCACCTTGCGCGTGAAGCGAGTCACCTTGCGCGTGAAGCGATTCGCCTTGCGTGTGACGCGAGTCACCTTGCGCACCGAGCGAGTCACCTGGCGCGTCAAGCGAATCACTTTCCGGAAAGGCGGGGCCAGCACTGGACAAGGAGCCCGAAGGGGGAAGGCACGTTTTAATCGAGGGGGAATGGCTCACGCCGAACTCCACTTCTCGATCAGTTCTTGGAGCTGCCCCAGCTTGAACGGCTTGCTGACAAAGTCATCCATGCCGGCACTCAAACATGCTTCGCGTGAACCGGTCATGGCGTGGGCGGTGAGGGCGATGATGGGGGTGTGCCGACCGGCGTCCCGCTCCTGCTCCCTGATGGCGCGCGTCGCTTCGTACCCGTCCAACTCCGGCATCTGGCAGTCCATGAAGACCAAGTCGTAGACCTTGCGCGCCAGAGCCGACACTGCCTGCGTCCCGTTCTGCGCCACGTCCACCTGGCACCCCAGCGCGGTCAACATGGCGTGGGCCACCTCGCAATTGACCGGGTTGTCCTCCGCCAGGAGCACGCGCGCGTGGCACCGGGCCGGTACAGCGGGTTCTTCCAGTTCGTTGTCCAGCTCTATCGGGTCGTCTTCCACGTCGGGTCCCGCACCGGGCGCAGCGTTCAGGTAGACGATGAAGGTGAAGGTGGAACCCCGCCCCGGCTCGCTCTCTACCCCGATTTCTCCCCCCATCAGTTCCACCAACTGCTTCGCGATGGCCAGCCCTAGCCCGGTTCCGCCGTACCTGCGGGTCGCGGAGCCGTCCACCTGCGTGAACAGTTCAAAAATGCTCCCCACTGCCTCGGCAGGAATGCCGATGCCGGTGTCCTTCACCTCGAAACCGACATAGTGGCCGTTGCCGCTTTTTTCGACCAGGCACGCCGAGACCTTGACCGTACCGTGCTCGGTGAACTTGAGTGCGTTATTGACGATGTTGATCAGCACCTGGCGCAGTCGGTTCGGGTCGCCCAGCGCGCGACGGGGGAGGTCGGGGCCGATCTGCAGTTCGACCGCCACCCCTTTGCGCCGCCCCACTTCGCGGTACAGGTCCACCGCTCCCTGCACCGTCTCGTGCAGGTCGAACGGGATCTTCTCCACTTCCAGCTTTCCCGCCTCGATCTTCGAGATGTTGAGGATGTCGTTGATGATGCCCAACAGCGAGTCGCCGGACTGGTGCAGCATCTCGACGTAGCCGCGCTGTTTCTGGTCCAGGTCGGTGTGCAGCAGCAATTCCGCCATGCCGAGGACCCCGTTCATGGGGGTTCGGATCTCGTGGCTCATGTTGGCCAGGAACTGCGACTTGGCATGGCTGGCCGCCTCGGCGGCTTCCTTGGCGTGCCTGAGTTCGGCGATGATCGCCTTTTGCTGCAGGTTGGCCTTGCTGATCTCGGCGGTGCGCTGCGCAACCTTTTCCTCCAGGTCGGTATTTGCGGAGCGCAATTCCGCCATGATCCTGGTGTTTTCAACCGCCAGGTCGACCAGGGTGCGCACCAGGTGCTCATGCGTTTCCATCAGGCGGCGCCGCTCCATGGCCCGGTTCACCGTGGCAACCACCATCTCGAGATCATCGAACGGCTTGAACAGGTAGTCCTGGGCGCCCAGTCGCAGGGCCTGGACCGCGGTCTCCAGCGACACGTGGCTGGTCATGATGATGACGTCGGTCTTGGCGTGGTCATCGCCGATGGCGCGCAGAACCTCTATGCCGCTAATGCCGGGGAGGCGGACGTCCAGCATCACCAGCTTCCAGCCGGTCTGCCGCAGTTCCTCCAGGCACTCCTCACCGCTGGCGACGCCCGCGCTGTCATACCCTTCCCTTCGGAACAGGTCGACCAGCACACCGGTAACCACCTCGTTGTCATCGACGATCAGTATGTCGCGTCCCGTTCCCATGAATCGCCCCCGGTCGGAAAACACATTGGAGAATACTAACAAAAAACAGACGCGGAGCAATTAATTGGGCGCTCTCTCGTGATTGTCGCCGGCCGGTCGCCGGGATGGCTGCCGGGATGGTCGGTTGGGTGGTTGGGTGGTTGGGTGGTTGGGTGGTCGACGGAATGGCTGCCGGCGGCGTAAGTGGTTAATGTATACGGGGAATCGCCGTTTGCCGCCTTGCCTTTTGCCGGGACGCTGCTGCATAATGCGGCAGTAGCGTATGCGATAGGAGCCAGTTATGCCGAACAAGATGAAGCTTTCCGACGCCGATCTCCTTTCACTCTTCCACGCCGACCCCGACTTCCAAACCAACTTCACCCCGCGCCACTACGCCCGTAAGACGCTAGTCTATTCGCCGTTCGAGGAAAAGAACCTTGTCTTCGTGGTGCGCAGCGGCCGGCTGCGCATCTACCTCAGCTACGAGGACAAGGAGTTCACCCTGGCCCTGCTGGAAAAGGGGGATGTCTTCAGCACCCATACCCCGGCCTTCGTGCAGGCGCTGGAGGGGACGGAGATCCTGGTGTGCAGCACCGCGACCTTCGGGCAGGCGCTCGCCCGCCGCCCCGAGCTTTCGCTCACCATGGTCAAGGTGCTGGGGGAGTTGTTGCAGAGTTCCATCCAGACTATCGAAGGGCTGGCCTTCAAGGACGTCCGCCTGCGCCTGGTTGATTTCCTGGTGGGAGCTGCGGCCGACCGCGGGCGCGTGACCGCCGAAGGGACCGTAGTGCAACTGGGCCTCGGCACCGAGGACATCGCCCTCCTAGTCGGTACCACCCGGCAGACCATCTCGCAGATCATCAACGATTTCATCAAGGCCGACCTTTTGGTGAAGATCGACCGCAAGACGCTGCTCATCAAGGATCTCGACGCTTTCCAGGAGATGAAGGAAGCTTCCTGACAGGAGGGGACTGGCTCCGCCAGGTGCCTGTCCCCCTAGTGTGGAGAAGATGGCTGAGCTGAAAATGGTGTTCCGCTAAAGGGACAGGCACCTCGCGGAGCCTGTCCCTTCTACTTCTTGATCTCGTTCCCAAGGTCCGCCTTGGGAACGCAAAGCCTCTCCGAAGCTCCAACTTCCCTCGGATGCAAAGCTGGAGCTTTGCGCCATGTGGGGTTCCCAAGCTGGAGCTTGGGAACCAGGAAAGAGCAAATCCCCCCTATCCCCCTATCCCCCCTTCGCAAAAGGGGGGACCCTGACCGCCTCGTCATCCTCGGGGGCACAACTGCCGTTGCTCCCGAATTCACTGGTACACTCAAATCCCTCCTGACCCCCCTTCGCAAAGGGGGAACGTAACGCCTCCTTTCATCCTTCGAGATAACACATCCCCTGTTGCTCGGCCTTTCCCTGAACACAAAAAACTAACAACTGTCGGCTGCCCGACAGACCGCCGCTCGTTTTTGGCCTAGAGTGCCGCCCATGCTGCAACTTGTCTGCAACGGGAGAGCGCGATGCACATGCAGGTAGAAGAAACGACAGTCGAGCCGGTACGGCTGTTCCGCATCAACACCGGGTCCTGTAACGGCTGCGACGTGGAACTGGCGGTGACCTCGGCAGTGACCGAATTCGACGTGGAACAACTTGGTTGTCGCTACACGGAAGACGCGACCGAGGCGGACGTGCTGCTGATCACGGGACCTCTTACCGTTAAGGCACGTGACGAAGTGCTGCGCCTCTACGCGGAGACGCCGCGGGACAGGATCACCGTTGCCGTCGGCGTCTGCCCGGTGTCAGGCGGGGTGTTCCGCGACAGCTACGCGGTGGACGGGCCGATCGAGCGCTACCTGCCGGTGGACGTGAACGTCCCGGGTTGCCCGCCACGGCCCCAGGCATTGCTGGCCGGGATCGGAGAGGCATTGCAGATACGCCAGGCCCGGCGCGCTGGGGTGGAACCGGTAGGCCGGGCTGATGGCAAGGGCCAAGAAGGCGACAACTTCCCTGCCCGCTGCAGGCTCAGCTTCGACGCCAGCGTCTGCGTCGATTGCCGCATGTGCCGCCACGTCTGCGCCGCCGGTGCCATCCGCTTTCAGGAGGTTGAGGGGGGCGTCCGCCTGACCCTCTGGCACAACAGCTGCGTCTTCTGCGGTCTGTGCAGCCACTACTGCCCCACCGGTGCCCTTTCCGTCACGGGTGACTGGCGCCTCGACCACCCGGCCGCCGACGCTTTCGCCCAGGTCGAGCGCGGGGACATCCCTTACGCACCCTGCTCCGGCTGCGGCGAACCCATCGTCCCGGCCGCCCCCCAACTCCTGCACACCGCTTTCCGTCGCCCAACCCCCGAGATCGATAAGTTGACAGCCCTCTGTCCGGCGTGCCGGCAGGTAATGAGTATAGGAGCACCGGGACGATGACCGATTGCACCGAGACGATGACCGATTGCGCCGAGACGATGCCCGATTGCGCCGAGACGATGCCCGATTGCGCCGAGACGATGCCCGAACGCAACAACCCGACAAGCGACGATCTCCCGACAGCTCCCCTCTCCCCCCGGGAGAGGGTGCCCGAAGGGCGGGTGAGGGATGCTTTTGAAGATGGCGTTGCTGCCGCCCTGGCCATGGCGGCGGGCGAAGAAACGACCGTGACCTGGCGCCGTGACCGCAAGGGCGTATCGACCGGCTGGTGCCGCCTTCCGTCCGGAGAGGCCCTGCTTCCGGCGGCCCGGGCCGTCGCGGAACTTCACGGCCGCCTGGCCATGGTGACCCCCTACCTCCCGGAACGCGCCAAGGAGAGAGGCGAGCGGGAGATCGCCTACCACTTCGACCTGGACGGCGCCACCCTCACCCTCACAGTCGTTCTCCCGCTTGAGTGGGCGCGGGTCCCGTCGCTCACCCCCATCTTCCGCAACTGCGACTGGCACGAGCGGGAGCTGATGGAACTCTACGATGTGCAGGTGGTGGGGCATCCCGACCCGAGGCGCCTGTTCCTCGACCACACGCTCCCCCACGCCCCCTTCGAGCGCCTGGTGCCGTATTCCACCTTCACCAACGCGGCTACCAGCAAGGCCCTCTGGGACAAGGTCCTGGCCGGCGAAAGAGAGGACGCATGACCACAAAAATCATCGAATTGGGGCCGCACCAACTGGCGCTCGAGGAGCCGATGTACTTCCGGGTGCAACTGGAAGGGGATCGGGTCGCCGACCTGGATGTCCTGCCCGGGCAGGTGCACCGCGGCATGGAGCACCTGGTCATGCGCCGCAACCTGTACCAGAACATCACCCTCCTGGAGCGCCTCTGCTCGCTCTGCTCCAACAGCCACCCGAGCACCTTCTGCGCGGCGGTGGAGGAGGTGGCGGGGATTGCCATTCCGCCGCGGGCCGAGTACCTGCGCGCCGTTGCGGACGAAATAAAACGCATCGCCTCGCACCTCTTCTGCTGCGCCGTCCAGGCCAACGCCATCGGCGAGATCCCGCTCTTCCGCCGGGTCATGGAGGTCCGCGAGATCATGCAGCGCGCCAAGGAGGCGATCTACGGCAACCGGATGGACCTGGCCGCCAACGTGATCGGCGGCGTGCGCTACGATCTTCCGCCCGAGGCGATCGCTTATCTCTACCAGGCCATGGAGGATATGAAAAAGCCGCTGGACGAGCTGTACCTGCAGTTCGCCAACAACCCGGCGCTCATGGCCCGCATGGCTTGGGTGGGTGTGCTGCCGAGCGAGGCGGCGGTCGAGTGCGCGGTCGTGGGCCCTGTGGCGCGCGCCTGCGGCATCGACTACGACGTGCGCAAGAAGAGCCCCTACGGTGCCTACGACCGGCTCGACTTCGAGGTGGCAATGCAGACGGCGGGGGACGTCCGGGCACGCAACCTGGTGCGGCTCGCCGAGGCGCGCCAGTCGGTGTCGCTTATCGAGCAGTGTCTCGCGCAGCTCCCGGCAGGCCCGCTCTGCGTCGATACGCTCCCCGAGATCCCCGCTGGCGAGGCCATCGCCAAGTCGGAGGCGCCGCGCGGCGAGCTCATGTACTACCTGCGCACCGATGGGTCGGACTTCCCGGTACGCCTCAAGTGGCGCGTCCCCTCCTACATGAACTGGGACGCGCTCAAGGTGATGCTCAAAGGTGAGCCGGTGGCCAACATTCCACTCATCGTGAACAGCATCGATCCCTGCATCGCCTGCACGGACCGCTAGGAGGCGGCATGCACGAAATCACCCTGGTGACGGGGCTCTTCGAGATCATCAACGAGCAGGTGGCGGCGCAGGGGATCGCATCCATCTCCAAGGTGCGCCTGAAGGTAGGGGAGCTGGCGGCTGTGGAGCCGATGACGCTCTCGGCCTGCTTCGAGGTGGTGGCGGAGGGGACCGTGGCCGAGGGGGCGCAACTGGAGATCGAGGAGGTGCCGCTGACCGGGCGCTGCCGCGACTGCGGGGACCGCTTCAGGATTGAAAACTTCAGCTTCATTTGCCCCGCCTGCCAGGGAGGGGACGTGGAGATGACCGGCGGCAGGGAATTGTATCTGGAGAGTCTGGAAGCAACGATGAAATCCCGTTAGCAATGCGAGTCGGGCAACGAGCAAGCGCTCCCCCCCCCGGAGGGGGGAGGCTGGGAGGGGGGAAAGAGATGCTGCGTTCCCCCTCCCTGACCCTCCCCCTCCGGGGGCGGGGACGAATCGGCGACTGATTCCCCCCTCTCCCTCCGGGAGAGGGGACGTGGACGGGGGTGGGTGGAAGATCATGAGTAATCTGGACATGCAAAGGAGACCAAATGAAGCGACAACGTGAAAATGCCATCGTATTTGCCGATCCCGAGCGCTGTCTCGGCTGCCACGGCTGCGAGCTGGCCTGTGCCGTGGCCCATTCCGGGACGGGGCTGCACCAGGCGGCGCTCTCGGGACTGACCCTGAGACCGCGCAACCGCGTGGTGGCGGCGGGCGGCGTGATGATGCCGGTGCAGTGCCGCCAGTGCGAGGATGCCCCCTGCGCCGCGGCCTGTCCCACCGGCGCCATGCTGCAGGAGAGCGGGCAGGTCGGGGTGCGCGAGAAGAACTGCGTCGGGTGCAAGGTCTGCGTCATGGTCTGCCCCTTCGGCGCCATTAGCGTCAAGCACGAGGGGAGCGATCCGGAAAGCTGCCGCACCAACGGCGGTATTGCCCGCAAATGCGACCTCTGCGCCGGCACCGGCCGTGACGTTCCCGCCTGCGTCGAGGCGTGCCCGACCAAGGCGCTCTCCCTGGTGGACCTCGAGGAATACCGTCAGACCCTGATCGAAGCAAGGGCGGCCGAACTGGCCCAATCGCTCCAACATCTCAAATCAAGGAAGGCAAGGATATGACCATGAAGCTCACTACCGATCCGTCCGCGGCGACCCTGTTGCCCATCGCCAAGAAAGAAGGCATTTCCACCGTCTGGGACCGCCACCGCGCCATGCAGCCGCAGTGCGGCTTCGGCCAGTTGGGTGTCTGCTGCCGCATCTGCTGGAAAGGGCCCTGCCGTATCGATCCGTTCGGGGACGGCCCCCAGCGCGGCATCTGCGGCGCCGATGCCGACACCATCGTGGCCCGTAACGTGATCCGCATGATCGCGGCCGGTGCCGCCGGGCACTCCGAGCACGGCCGCCACGTGGCTCTCGCCCTGCAGGGTGTCGCCGAGGGGCGGCTCCCCGCCTGCCAGATCCGTGACGAGGCCAAGCTGCGTGCGGTCGCGGCGAAACTCGGCCTCTGCACCGAAGGGCAGGACATTCCGGCCATCGCCGCCGCGGTGGCCAAGGCGACCCTGGAGGACTTCCAGAACCAGGACCACGACGCCCCCTGCAACTGGATCGAGGCCACCCTGACCAAGAAGCGCCTGGAGCGCCTGCAGGCCCTGCACGTGGTGCCGCATAACATCGACGCCGTCATCACCCAGATCATGGGACGCACCCTGGTCGGCTGCGACGCCGATCCGGTCAACCTCATCCTGGGCGGCATAAAGGGGGCGCTGGCAGACTTCGACGGCATGTGCCTCGCCACCGAGCTTTCCGACGCCTTGTTCGGCACGCCGAGCCCGGTTATTACTGCCGCTAACCTTGGCGTCATCAAGCCGGACGCCGTCAACATTGCGGTGCACGGCCACAACCCGCTGCTGAGCGAAGTCGTCTGCGAGGTCGCCGGGCAGATGGACGAGGAGGCCAGGAAGGCGGGCGCGCCGGCCGGTATCAACATCGTCGGCATCTGCTGCACCGGCAACGAGGTGATGGTGCGCCATGGCATCCCGCTGGCCGCGAACTACCTCTCCCAGGAGCTGGCCCTGGTCACCGGCGCGGTGGACGCCATGGTGGTCGACGTGCAGTGCATCATGCCCTCGGTGAGCGAGATCGGCGCCTGCTTCCACACCGCCGTGATCACCACCATGGCGGAGAACAAGATCCCGGGCGCCACCCATGTCGATTTCAAGGAAGAGACGGCCCTGGAAAACGCGCGCCGGATCGTGGCGGCAGCGATCGACGCGTACAAGCGGCGCGACCCGCGTCGGGTCAACATCCCGGACTTCAAGCAGACCGCCATCGTCGGCTTCGGCGTCGAGTCCGTGGTGGGCGCGCTGGCGACGCTGAACCCGGAAGACCCGCTCCAGCCGCTGATCGAGAACATCGCCAACGGCAACATCCGCGGCATCGCCCTCTTCGCCGGCTGCAACTCGACCCAGGTGGCGCAGGACAGCAGTTTCGTCACCATGGCCAAGAAGCTCGCCGCCAACAACGTGCTGCTGCTCGCCACCGGCTGCGGCGCGGGCTCCTTCGCCAAGCACGGCCTGATGACCCAGGAGGCGACGCTGGAATACGCTGGTGATTCGCTCAAGGCCGTGTTGACCGCCATCGGCACCTCCGCGGGGTTGAACGGCCCGCTGCCCTTGGTGCTGCACATGGGCTCCTGTGTGGACAACAGCCGTGCCGTACAGGTGGCCGTGGCCGTCGCCGACAAGCTGGGCGTCGATCTCGACCAGCTGCCGCTCGTTGCCTCCGCGCCGGAGGCCATGTCCGAGAAGGCCGTCGCCATCGGCACCTGGAGCGTCGCCCTCGGTATCCCGACCCATCTCGGCACCATGCCGCAGGTGACCGGCTCCGCCAAGGTCACCGAATTGCTCACCCAGACCGCCAAGGACCTCTTGGGTGGCTACTTCCTGGTCGAACTCGATCCCAACCTCGCAGCAGACAAGCTCCTGGAGGTGATTGAGGAGCGGAGGAAGGGGTTGGGGATCTAGTTTGTACGAGCCCTCGCGTTCCCCCCTTGTGAAAGGGGGGGCAGGAGGGATTTAGCCGAGGTAGCCACGGCATCCTGCACTAAGGGGACAGGCACCTGGCGGAGCCAGTCCCCTCCTGCGAAAGGAACGAGCGGGAGACATAAGGAGAAACAGAGTATGTGCGACCATCACAACCACGCGCATGACCACCACCACGACCTTGACCACCACCACGGTCACCACCATGATCACGGAAATGACCACCATCACCCCCACCTCCATGCCGTGCCTCAGCGCGGGCCGGGGCTGAAGATCGCCATTACCGGCAAAGGGGGCGTGGGCAAAACGACCTTCGCGAGCCTCCTCTGCCGCGCCTTCGCCAATGACGGCGCCAAGGTGGTGGCGGTGGACGCCGACCCGGACGCCAACTTCGCGGCGGCGCTCGGTATCCCGGCTGACCGGGCTGCGGAGCTCCAGCCGGTGGCGCGCATGAAGGAACTGGCCGAGGAGCGCACCGGAGCAAGCGGCGGCTATGGTTCCTTTTTTAAGCTCAACCCGAAGGTGAACGATCTGCCGGAGAAGTTCTGCCTGGAGCACGACGGGGTGCGCTTTCTCTGGATGGGTACCCTGGAGCAGGGCGGCAGCGGCTGCGCCTGCCCGGAAAGCACCCTGGTGAAGCGCCTGATGGGGCACCTGCTCCTGGAGCGGGACGAGGTGGTGGTCATGGACATGGAGGCGGGGCTCGAGCACCTTGGGCGCCGCACGGCAGAATCGGTGGACGCCCTGGTGGTCGTGGTGGAGCCGGGGCAGCGCAGCCTGCAGACGGCCCAGCAGATCATGCGGCTGGCGGCGGATGTCGGCATCGACGAGGTTTACGTGGTCGGGAGCAAGGTGCGCGACGAGGAAGACCGGCGCCTCATTGAGGAGGCGGTCCCGTCGGAGCGGCTGCTAGGCGCCATCAGCTTTTGCGAAGGGGTGCGCCTCGCGGACCGCGACAACCTGCCCCCGGACCGGCTTAGCCCGGAGGCGCTCCGGGAGGTGCGGGAGATCAAGGCCCGCCTGCTGCACCTGCGTGCGAAGTAGTTGCCATTTGCATGACCTTAGGACGTCCCCCCTTTTGCAAAGGCTGTGTTAGCCATCCGTGTTGATATTCCCCTTGATCTCGTTTGATCTCGTTCCCAAGATCCACCTTGGGAACGCAAAGCCTCTCCGAAGTTCCAACTTCCCTCGGATGCAAAGCTGGAGCTTTGCGCCATATGGGGTTCCCAAGCTGGAGCTTGGGAACCAGGAAAAGCTGGAGCTTGGGAACCAGGAAAAGCTGGAGCTTGGGAACCAGGAACGGGCCCCCACGTTCCCCCCTTTCGCAAAGGGGGGGCAGGGGGGATTTAGCCAACGTAGGCAGAGCATCCAAGTTGCTTTGGAACGCTGGCTGGGCTGAAAGAAGTGTTTCGCTAGAGGGACTGGCACCTAACGGAGCCAGTCCCTTCTGTCATAAATCCCCCGAGCAGAACCGGAACGGGCCGCACATCGTTTGATGACGGCCTATTTTAGTTTTGATCGGCACCTGTCGAAAAGGAGTACAGCTGTGACCTTGACTTGAGGGACAGCTACGGGTATTTTATGCCGAAAGTTGCATATTCGAGAATCTACAAGGTTCTTAAGGGAGGACTCTTGCAGCCTACCATCTTGCTCGTAGACGACCTGCAGATGTTTCTGGAGATCGAGAAGGATTTTTTCAAACATACCGACGTGAAGGTGGTGACGGCGCGCGACGGCGTCGAGGCGCTGGAAGCGGTGAAGCACCATAAGCCGGCCCTCGTTTTCATGGATCTGCAGATGCCCAACATGGACGGCGCCAGTTGCTGCAAGGCGATCCGCTCCAACCCCAAGCACGCCGATACGCCGGTGGTCCTCATCTCTTCCAGCACCGTGGAAAAGGACCGCGATGACAGCTTTGCCGCCGGCTGCAACTATTTCCTCAGCAAACCCGCCGGTCGTGACCGCTTCCTGGAGATCGCCCGCGAATTCATCCCCGGCATCGATCGCCGCGAAAAACGGCTACCCTGTTCCCTCCCGGCCACCATGCAGCATAACGGTGCCCCCGTCCCCTGCTCGCTTTACGACCTCGGCGTCGAGGGGGCCTACGTGGTTACCGACATCGCCGCGCGGGCCGGCAACGTGCTGCAACTCTCCTTCACCCTCCCCGACGGCACCATGGTAGACACCGCCGCCAGGGTGGTCTGGTCCGACGCAAGCGGCAAGAACCGCCCCAAGGGTATCGGCGTCAAGTTCGCCCTGCTCCCAAAGCCCCTGCGCTCCGCTCTGGCTCAGGCCCTGGAAAACATGTGAGGCAGATTCCCTTTTGACCTGACTGGGGCTAAGTGATATAAATAGGCGCTCGGCACTCCGCGGCGCCTAAGCCCCGACAGGCCTTAAGGAAAATCATGAAACTGCTCCACAATCTGAACCCTCCCCAGCAGGAGGCCGTGCTGCACGGCGAGGGACCGCTGCTGGTCCTGGCCGGCGCCGGCTCCGGCAAGACCCGCGTCATCGTGCACCGCATCGGCTACCTGATTCACGAGCGCGGCGTCCCCCCCTGGCAGATCCTGGCTGTCACCTTCACCAACAAGGCCGCCGGAGAGATGCGCGAGCGCATCCAGCACATGCTGGGTGAGGGGGAAACACCCCTCGTCTCCACCTTCCATTCCACCTGCGCCCGCATCCTGAGAAGCGATATCAGGAGCCTGGGCTATGACTCCAACTTCGCCATCTACGACGACAAGGACTGCGAGCGCCTGCTGAAGGACTGCGCCGCCGAGATGAACCTGGACGAGAAACGCTACCCGGTGAAGATGCTCGGCAGCGCCATCGACGAGTTCAAGAACCAGGGCATGAGCCCCTTCGACGTCCCGGCCGACTCCCCTTACCAGGCGACGCTGGCCCGGGTCTACCGCTGCTACCAGGAGCGCCTGAAGCGCTGCAACGCTGTCGATTTCGGGGACCTGCTCCTGTTGACGGTGCAGCTCTTCGAGGAGCACAAGGAGGTGCTGGACAAGTACCTGCAGCGCTGGCGCTGGCTCCTCGTTGACGAATACCAGGACACCAACCCGGTGCAGTACCGCCTGGTGCAGCTTTTGGCCGGCGCGCGCCAGAACCTCTGCGTGGTCGGCGACGACGACCAGTCCATCTACGGCTGGCGCGGCGCGGACATCCGCAACATCCTGGAATTCGAGAAGGACTTCCCCGGGGTGAAGGTGGTGAAGCTGGAGCAGAATTACCGCTCCACCAAGAC
The DNA here is from genome assembly GCF_016458305.1 of Geomonas anaerohicana. Taxonomy (GTDB): domain Bacteria; phylum Desulfobacterota; class Desulfuromonadia; order Geobacterales; family Geobacteraceae; genus Geomonas; species Geomonas anaerohicana. Next base: position 338,288 of record NZ_JAEMHL010000001.1, read on the forward strand.
CATACTGGACGGCGCCTGGCACGTGGTGCAGAAGAACAAGGGGAGAAAGCCCAAGCGTCTCTGGACCGACAACCCCGAGGGGGAGCGCATCGTGTACCGCACCCTCCCCAACGAGTGGGAGGAGGGGCGCACCGTCTGCCGCGAGATCGAACGCTTTCTGGCCGAGGGGGGCGATCTCTCCGAGGTGGCGGTTTTCTATCGGACCAACGCCCAGTCCCGCGTCATCGAGGAAGCCCTGGTGGGGGCGCAGATCGCGCACCACATGGTCGGCGGCGTCCGCTTCTATGCGCGACTCGAGATAAAGGACATCCTCGCTTACCTTAAGGTGCTGGATAACCCTTCCGACGACGTGGCGGTGAAGAGGATCATCAACACGCCGCCGCGCGGCATCGGCAACACCACGGTGCAGAAGATCGCCGACTTCGCCAACGAAAAGGGGCTTCCTTTCTACGACGCGATGCTGGAAGGGGCCTATGGGCCGCTGCTCCCGGCCGCGGCGCGCGGCAAGGTGGCCGCCTTCGTCAACGAGCTGGAGGGGTACAAGACCCTGAGCGAGAAGCTCCCCCTGTCGGAACTCACCGCCGCGGTCATCAACGATTCCGGTTACTACGCCCGCCTGAAGCTCCAGCGGACCGAGGATGCCCAGGAGCGGATCGACAACCTCCAGGAGCTGGTGACCGCCATGCAGACCTACGAAAGCATGCCGGGCGAGCACGGGCTGGCCGATTTCCTGGAGCGGGTGGCATTGGTATCCGACCTGGAGCACGAGGGAGAGGGGAAGAAGGCGTCCGCGACGCTGATGACCCTGCACTCGGCCAAGGGACTGGAATTCCAGCTGGTGTTCATGATCGGCATGGAGGAAAAGCTTTTCCCCCACGTGCGCGCCCTGGAAAACCCGGATCAGATGGAAGAGGAAAGAAGGCTCTGCTACGTCGGGATGACCCGCGCCAAGAAGCGCCTGTTCCTCCTGAACGTGCGCCGGCGCCACATCTTCGGCCAGGAGCAGATGAACGCACCCGCCCGCTTCATTGCCGACATCCCGAAGAACCTTTTGGACAGCGGCGACCTCTGGCAGCGCCCCGAGCCCTCGCGCGACTTTTCCACCGGCCATAACCTGGCTTCCCTCTTCGACGAGGAGATCGAACCGGAGTTCGAGGACAACGAGGTGCGCATGGTCCCCGACGACGAGGACGACGGCATCTGGGTGGGGATGAAGGTACGCCACGCCCAGTTCGGGCCGGGCACCATCAGGAAGATCGAAGGGGAGGGGGACAACCAGAAGGTGATCGTCTGGTTCAACTCTCTCGGCGGCCCGAAGAAGCTGCTGGTCCGCTTCGCCGGCCTTGAGCGAGCCTGAAAAGCGGTATATAGTTGCCCTGTGTTGCTAATGAAAATATCAAGGAGGCCTCCCCATGAGAAAACTCGCCGTCTTCATGATAGCCATGATGCTCTTCTCCGGCTGCACCCACTATAAGAGCCAGTATGTTTCCTTCCGTCCCCCAGAGGCGTACCAGAACCACCTGGAGCAGTCCGGCGTCTCATTGGGCGGCGAGGCGTACGCCACTCCGGAAGCGGCCGAGCAGGCCTTCGGCTTCGATGTCAAGGGGGCCGGCCTCTTGCCGGTCATGCTGGTCATGGACAACAAGAGCGGCAAAACCCTGGAAATAATGGGCGGCCAGACCTTCCTGGTGGATGAGGGGGGCAACTACTGGCCGCTGGTCACCAACAAGGTGGCCTTCGACCGGCTGGAAAGCTCGACCCAGTTCGCCTCCTTCTTCGGCAAGGGGGCCGGCAAGGGAGCCCTCCTGGGCGCCGCGGCGGGCACCATTCTCGGGACCGCGCTGGGCATCGTCTCCGGCAAGAGCGTGGCCTCGTCGTTGGGCAAGGGTGCCGCTATCGGTGCCGCCGGCGGCGCCATCATCGGTGGCACCCAGGAAGGGACCTCCAACGACCGCGAGAACCGCATCTCGGACGACCTGAGGAGCAAGGGGTTGGAAGGAAAGCTCATTCCGACCGACAGCCTCTCCAACGGGTTCATCTTCTTCCCGGGCGAGGCGCCCAGCGCGAAGGAGTTGAGGCTGCAGTGGCGCGAGAAGGAAACCGGCCAGGTTCAGAAGCTGATCCTGCCGCTTAACGTGCGTAAGTAGCTGCAAGGGGACTGGCTCCGCCAGGTGCCTGTCCCCCTTTCTTTAAACGGGGATAGGGGCTCCATCGGCCCCTATTCTTTTGTGTGGCCATCTTTCCCATCTTTCCCCCCTCCCGACCTCCCCCCTCCGGGGGGAGGAGTTGCGTCCCCACCCTGGAGGGGAGTTGCGTGCGTCCCACCTGGATGGAGGAGCTGTCTGGTACCCTCCCCCGGAGGGGGAGGGACAGGGAGGGGGAAGATCTGTTGCTACAGCTGAAGGAGTTCCCTGTGGATAAACCCATCATAGCCGTCACCATGGGTGATCCCTCCGGCATCGGCCCGGAGATCATCGCCGCGGCACTGGCCGACCCCGCCGTTACTAAGCTCTGTCGCCCGCTGGTCCTCGGCGACCGCGGCGCCATCGAGCGCGGCATCGCCGTGGCGGGCGCCAAGCTCTCCATCGTCTCGGCCCCCGACCTCATCCCTCCGGCGGACCCGGCCCCGGGCACCCTCTACCTGCGCGAACTCTCCGCCCTCCAACCGGACCAGATGGTGTACGGCAAACCGAGCCCCGCCGGAGGCGACGCCTGCTACCGCTACATCTGCGAGGCGGCGAGACTGTGCATGGATGGCACGGTGGCGGCCATGGCCACCGCTCCCATCAACAAGGAGTCGCTCAACAGCGCCGGGCACCATTTCCCCGGGCATACGGAACTGCTGGCGGAGCTGACCGGCGGACACGAGGTGGTGATGATGCTGGCGGGCGACCGGCTCCGGGTCACCCTGGTGACCATCCACGAGGCGCTGGCCCAGGTGCCGGGACTGGTCACCTTCGACCGCGTCCTCTCCACCATCAGGATCACCAACGACTCGCTGGCACGCTGGTTCTGCAAGGAGCCGCGACTGGCCGTCCTGGCCCTCAACCCGCATTGCGGCGAGGGGGGCATGTTCGGCGACGAGGAAAGCCGCATCATCACCCCAGCGGTGGCCGCGGCGCGGGAAGAGGGAATCGACGCGGTGGGGCCGCTCTCCGCCGACACCCTGTTCCACTTCGCCGCCCAGGGGGGCTACGACGCCGTGGTCTGCATGTATCACGACCAGGGGCTCATCCCGCTCAAGCTTTTGCACTTCGACGACGGGGTCAACGTCACCCTTGGCCTCCCCATCATCCGGACCTCCGTCGACCACGGCACCGCCTACGATCTGGCCGGCACCGGCAAGGCGAGCACCGCCAGCATGAAGGCCGCCCTGGTCATGGCCGCGCAGATGGCGCAGACGGGTTTGGATAAGTAACGTGGTTGAGTGGAATGTACGAAAGGAACCACTGATATGAAATGGAAAAAATACCTCCTCTGGGGCGCCGGCCTCTTTGCCCTCTACGCCGTCTACGTCGTCGTTTCGCTCTTCTTCCTGCCGCCGGTATCCGCGCTCAAGGACAAGAAGATGAACATGACCATCCAGGTCAAGGACTGGCAGGGGAATTACCACCCGCTGGTGGTCGGTCCGAAGAACCGCTACTGGGCACCGCTGTCCCAGATCCCTTCCGAGATGAAGTGGGCAGTTATCCTCGCCGAGGACGCTTCCTTCTACAAGCACGAGGGGATCGACGTGAAGGCGATCAAGGAGGCGATCAAGTACGACCTGGAGAAGCAGAGCTTCGCCCGCGGCGCCTCCACCATTACCCAGCAGGTGGCCAAGAACCTGTTCCTCTCCCGGGAGAAGACCCTGACCCGCAAGGCCAAGGAGCTCTACCTGGCCAAGCGGATGGAGCAGGAGATCACCAAGGGGCGCATCATCGAGCTCTACCTTAACGTGATCGAACTGGGGCCCATGGTGCACGGCATCGGCCACGGGGCGCGCTACTACTTCGGCAAGTCCCCGGCCGCGCTCACCCCGCGCGAATGCGCCTTCCTGGCGGCCATGCTCCCGGGACCGCGCGTCGCCTATAACCCGTACAAGAACCTGGACAAGGTGCTCAAGCGCTCCAACATGATCCTGAGGCTATTGGCCAACAAGGGTGTGCTCTCCGCCGGCGAGTACCAGGCGGCGCTGGCCGAGACGCCCAACATCGGCCGGATGCAGAGGAAGGTGGACGAGAGCATCAAGCAGGTCGAGGTCATGGCCAACCATACCAGCGCCACCGTGCCGCAGGGACTGGACAAACAGCCGGAGCAGGGTCCCGTCGCACCCGCCGCAGCACCGGCCGAGCAGCCCGGCGGCACCGAAGCGGCACCCGAGAAAGCGCCCGATAGCGGCGCCGCGCCCAAGGACGCCCCCGCACCGCAGGACAAGCAGTAGCAGCTCCTCCCCCCGGAGGGGGGAGGCTGGGAGGGGGGCAAGAGCAGGGACAAGAGCTTTTCCCCCTCCCCAACCCTCCCCCTCCGGGGGAGGGGGCAGCACCTGCGCTCCCTTGACGAGGGGGGCAGGCACCTGCGGAGCCAGTCCCCTTCAGCCGCCCAGCCATCTCCAGCACTCACTACTCCCACCACTCCCATCATCGCTCCTCCCCCGCTTAGCCTTGTCTTAGAATTCTCCCCCTCAAGTTCCCATTAAATCTGCCGAAAACTACCAAGAAGACGAATAAGCGTCACAAGCTATTGGAGAATGTGATGGAAACAGCTATATCAGGCCGCGTCATCCTCGTAGATGACGACCCTTATGTCTTGGAAAGCGTAGCCCTGCTCCTCTCTGTGAGCGGCTTCGAGGTGCACCCGTTCTCAAACGGCATGGATGCCCTGGAACTCCTGCGCCAGTCCCCTCCCGACGTGGTGCTCACCGACGTGAACATGCCGCAGATGTCGGGTATCGAGCTTCTGGAGCAGATCCACGAGTTCGACCGGGACATCCCGGTGATCCTGATGACGGCCTACGCGGAGCTGGAGATGGCGGTCTCGGCGATCAAGAAGGGTGCCTTCGATTTCATCATCAAGCCTTTCAAGACGCCCTACCTGATCTACGCGGTCGAAAAGGGGATCAACTACCAGAGACTGTTGCTGGTGGAGAAGAACTACAAGGCGGAGCTGGAACGCCAGGTGCTGGACCGGACCCGGGAACTGGGCGAGGCGCTGGTGCAGATGCGCAGCATGAGCCGCGAAACCATCGAGAGGCTGACGGCGGCGGCCGAATTGAGGGACGAGGATACCGGCAAGCACATCGCCCGCATCGGGTTGTACGCCAAGCGCTTGGCCGAAGAGCTCGCCATGCCGCGCGAATTCGTGGACGGCATCGCCATGGCGTCTCCCATGCACGACGTCGGCAAGATCGGCATCCCGGATGCCATTCTCCTGAAGGCCGGCCCGCTCACCAACGAGGAATTCGGCATCATGAAGAGCCACACCTCCATCGGCGGCAAGATCCTCGCGGGGTCCAACCACCTGGTGCTGCAGATGGCCGCCTCCATCGCCAACACGCACCACGAACGCTGGGACGGCACCGGCTACCCGCGCGGTCTGGTGGGGGCCACCACCCCCATGGAGGGGCGCATCGTCATGCTGGTGGACCAGTACGACGCCTTGAGAAGCAAGCGGGTCTATAAGCCTGCGCTGGACCACGAAAGGACCGTGGAGATCATCACCAAGGGGGATGGCAGGACCATGCCGCACCACTTCGATCCCCAGGTGCTGGAGGCCTTCGACGCGGCGGCTGCCGATTTCGCCACCATCTACGCCACCCATAACGATTAGACCCCAAACGCAATGGTCAGGTTCAGCCTGAAAATAAAACTGGCGCTGGTGGTCCTGCTCCTGATCGGCATTGTGAGCACGGGAGTCGCCGGGCTCGGCCTCATGTTCTTCATCAAGGAGTTCAAGGCCAGCATTGCCAGCCGTCAGTATTCCGTGGTCACCGCCACGGCCACGGACATGGATGACCGCATCGCATCGGCGCAGCGTGAACTGGTAGCGGTGGCGATGAGCATCCCTCCCTCCATGGCGGCCGATCCGCAGCGTCTGCAGCACTTCCTCGACTCCCGCCTCGACCTGCACCAGGTCTTCAGCGACGGCACCGGCTTCTACTCTCCCAAGGGGATCCTGCTCGCCTCCGCCCCGGGACAGACCCTTTTCCTCGGCAAGGATTTCTCCAGCCGCGAATACTTCATCCATACGATGGGCTCAGGCAAGCCGTACATATCCGAGCCGCTGATCTCTGCACGGGGTAACCTGCTGGTCATTTTCACCGCTCCGGTGCTGGCCCCGGACGGCACCCTGATCGGCGTGCTGGGGGGAAGGGTGGAGCTCGCCGAGGAAAACTTCCTGACCCGGTTGGGCCGGTTGCGGGTCGGTGACGGCGGCAACTTCTTTCTGTTCAACGACCAGCGGCACATGATCGTGCACCCGAACCGGGACCGGATCCCGCTGCCGCTGCCGCCTGCCGGGCAGCAGGAACTGCTGGACCGGGTAATCGACGGCTACGAGGGGAGCGGCGAGATGGTCGGACCCTCCGGTGTTGCCGGCATCTACTCCTTCAAGAGGCTGCAGTCGACCAGGTGGATCCTGGCGGCGGAGCGTCCGCTGTCGGAGGCGTACGAGCCCATCTACCGGGCGCGCGCCCTGGTGCTGTACAGCCTGGCAGCGCTCCTTCCCGTGGCCCTGATCTTCGTCTGGCTCTTCGTCGGGCGCCTGACGGCACCGTTGCTGACTTTTGCCTCCAGGGTGCGCAGCATGGGCGAGGATACCTCGTTCGAACCGATGGCGCTGCAAAGCCGGGACGAGATCGGCGAGCTGGTGCAGGCCTTCAACGCCATGATGCAGGAACTGACCAGCCAGCGGCGACGGCTGGAGCACGAGAAGAGTTTCGCCGTGCAGCTTTTGCAGCACAGCGCACTCCCCTGTTTCGTCATCGACGCCGAACACCGGGTCATCATCTGGAACAAGGCCATGGAGGAGCTGACCGGCGTCGGCGCCGAGGACCAGGTAGGGAAGGCGGAGGCGTGGCGGGCATTCTACACGGAACAGCGCCGCATGCTGGCCGACGTCGTGGTGGACGGCACGCTGCAGGATATGGCGGACCTGTACTCCTGCTATGCCGACTCCGAATTGATCCCGGAAGGGCTGCGCGCCGAGGGGTGGTATCGGCTCAAAGGGAAACAGCGCTACCTCTGCTTCGACGCCGCGCCGATCAGGGACAGCGAGGGGAACGTGGTGGCCGCCATCGAGACCCTGCAGGACGTGACCGTGAAGGCCAAGACCGAGGAGCGGCTGACCAACATGGTGGAGGCTATCGGCGAGAGCGAGGAGCGCTTCCGGCGCCTGGTGGAACTCTCGCTGGACGGCATCGCCATCCTGGTCGGGCGCCGCTTCGTCTTCATCAACCCTGCCGGCAGCGAACTGCTGGGGTGCCAGTCCCCGGACCAGCTCATGGGGCGGGAGATGCTGGATTTCATCGAGCGGGATTCGGCACAGCTGTTCCTGGAGCAGGTAAGCTACGCGGAGCAGGGGGACGCCAGCGCACCCTGGATCGAGGAGCGGCTGTTGCGCAACGACCGGACCACCATCGAGGTGGAGCTGGGGGTGGGGCCCTTTGTCTACCGGGGCGAGCGGGCGCTGCAGGTCATCTTCCGGGACATCACCGAGCGCAAGCTGGCCAAGGCGCGGCTGGAGACCCTGGCCCATTACGATTCGCTCACCTCGCTCCCGAACCGGGTGCTGTTCTTCGATCGGCTGAAGCACGCGCTCTCCGAGGCGAAACGGTATCACCACCCGATGGCGCTCATGTATCTCGACCTGGACTTGTTCAAGGAGATCAACGACCGCTTCGGCCATGCCGCCGGAGACGCCGTGCTCATGGAGGCGGGACAGCGGCTCAAGGACTGCGTGCGCGCCTGCGACATGGTGGCGCGCATGGGAGGTGACGAGTTCACCATCATCCTGACCAAGATGGCGGAGCCCCAGGATGCAGCGGTGGTAGCGGGGAGGATCATCGAGGCCTTTGCCCGTCCCTTCCAGGTGGAGGGGGGCGAGGCGGGCGTCGGGGTGAGCATCGGGGTCTGCATCTACCCGGACTGCGGCGACGACCTGGACGGGATGGTGCGTGCGGCGGACGGCGCGATGTACCGCGCCAAGCAGGAAGGAAAGAACATGTACCGCTTCCACTCCCCGGTTCAGGGGGAGGGAAGCGGCATACAGGAAGGGACTACAGCCTGAGCGCCTCGACAGCGGCCTCGTCCAGGGCATTGGTGGTGCAGAACTCGCTCTCGGCGCCGTCGCAGGTGACGGCGATGGTGGCCGCGGCACCGGGCTCGGCCTTGGTGTAGCGCAACAGGATCTGCGCGGCGCGCTCCAAAAGCTCCGGCGAGCTCTCGCCCATGACCGCCGCCAGCGGGCTCTTCCCCTCCTGCCAGCGCAGGGCGGCCTCACCGGCCTGGATGGCGCGCTCCAGGAGTTCGTTCTCCGCCTCGTTTCTCCCCATGACCACCTTGGTGCGGCGCCCGATCCTGAAGTGTCTGCCCAGCTTCAGCATCCGGAAGTCCCTGAGGTTCAGCTGGTCCGAGTGATCGAAGACGTCGCGGATCTTGCCGACGAAGGAGAGTTCGGTCAGCAGGCATCCCCCGGCCGGGCAGGGATAGTTCTTCACGTCCAGTTCCTCGGCCAGTTCGAACTGCTCCTTGCGGGAGCGCCCCGAGATGGAGAGGAGCTTGTCACGGTCCACCCACCCTTCTTGTTCCGGGATGGTGGGGTTGAAGTGCTTGGCGGAGAGCGGGCGCAACAGGAGTCCTTCCAGGCCGCTCTCCCGCTCGATGACGCGCAGGGTGTCGCGGCGCTGACTCATCGGGCGCTGTCCCAGCACCTCGCCGGTGATGACGAAATCGGCCCCCGACTCCTCCATGTACTCCTTGGCCTTCTTCAAGAGGTAGATGCGGCAGTCGACGCAGGGGTTCATCCCCTTGCCGTAGCCGTGCTTGGGGTTCCTGATGATCTCCAGGTAGTCGGCCCCCTTGTTCATCACCTTGATGGGGATCTTGAATTCCTCCGCAACCCGCACCGCCTCCGACTTGCAGCCGGCGTTTTTTCCGGTGCAGGTGCAGAAGGGGGAGGTGAAGTTGAGCGCCTCCACGGCGATCCCCTGTTCCAGGAGCACCTTGACGGCGAGGGTGGAATCGAGTCCGCCCGAGAGCAGGGCGATGGCTTTTCTTTGCATGCAAACTCCTTATTCAATTGACAATTGATAATTGCCGATTGACAACGTAGGTTCTTTTTCAGTAATGATGGCAGTGACTTGCAACGCGACTGACAGATAAGCGGGAAGGGATCTGCGTTGAGGTTCTGCTTGGTCGAGGTATCGCATCCGGGGCTTCGTTGCCTTTGGCAGGGCGGCCATTGCCTGGGTCTGCCGTGTCAGGCATTGTCAATTGTCCACTGTCAATTGTCAATCGATTTGTCTGCTCCACTGCCAATTGCTAATTGATTGGTCTGCTCCATTGTCAATTGTCAATCGGGTTGTTTTCGGGTACATTTCCCCTGGCACGGCCATCTGCAGCATCCTGGAGGTTTTGCAATGAACGGGCTTGTCAAGGAAGGGTCCATCGGTGAGGTACTCTTCAAATCCCAGATCATCACCGAGCACGAGTTGAGGGCCGCCCTCGAGGCGCAGAAGGTCTCGGGATGCCGGGTCGGCGAAGCGCTGGTCCGGATGGGGGTGGTCACCCAGGAGGACATCGACTGGGCACTCGCCAACCAGCTGAACATCCCCTACGTACGACTCAAGAAGGAAAACATCGACCCAGCCGCCGTGGAGAAGGTCCCGGGCCAGCTGGCCAGGCGCCATAGCCTGTGCCCGGTGGTGCTCATCGGCAGCGAGCTGTCGGTGGCCATGGCCGACCCGCTCAACAAGGAGGCCATCGCGGAGCTCTCCCGCGTCTCCGGCTGCAACATCAACATCTCGGTCGGCCTGATCCGCGAGATCAGGGATATGCACGAGATCCTGTACGGGCCGGACGTCAGCCACCCGGAGCTGGGCTTCACCTCCGGCCAGTTCAGCGCCAACGTACTCGCCGCGGTCAACGCCGACCTGACCGGTGCCATGCTCCTGAACCACCTGCTGTTGCGCGTGGTGCAGAAGAAGTTCTCCGGGGTCGCCCTGCAGCCCCTGGGAGACCAGGTGCGCGTCGTGGTGCGCAGCGGCCACAAGAGCATCGAACTGGGCACGATCGCCATGACCCACTACCCCCGCCTGATCGAACGTATCCGGCGCCTGTCGGGACTCCCGGCCGAGGGGGAGGGGGCCGCCAGCGGCATCTTGAAGTTCCTGTGGCAGGGGAAGAAGATCCCCTTCCAGGCACTTCTGATGGGCGGCGACGGCGGCGAGTACGTCACGCTGAAGCTGCACACCGTGGCGCCCCGGCTGAACACCATGGACGACCTGGGGCTCACCCAGCGCCAGCGCGACGACCTGAACAGCCTGGCCGCCGCCAGGGACGGCCTGATCCTCTTCGCCGGCCGTTCCCCCGAGGAGCGCAGCCGGCTCATCGACCTGTTTCTAGATTCCTGCGACCATGCCGACCGTAACGTGCTGCTGGTCGGCGAGCGACTCGGGCGCGGCAAGAGCCGTTTCCCCCGCCTGGCCGGCGTCCGTTGCAGTTGCGAGGACAATGCCGCCGTCATCGCTGCGGCCATGGAGCACGACCCGGACATCCTGGTGATCGAGGACGTCACCGACCTGGCCACCTTCGTCGCGGCGAGCAAAGCGGTCATGCGCGGCAAGCTGGTGGTGGCGGGGATGTCGCATGCCACCAAGGGCGAGGTGCTCAAGCAGCTCATCTACCTGATCCAGAAGAACTACCTGATACCCACCCACGTGAAGGGGGTCGTTTCCAGCCGTTGCGCGCTCATGTTGTGCCCCGACTGCAAGGAGCGCTACACCCCCGCGCCCGAGGAACTGGCGGCGCTCAGGCTGGTGCCCGGCGAACGCGCCTATTTCCGCCCGGCCGGCTGCCCCGCCTGCGACCAGACCGGTTACCGCGGCAAAAAGTACCTCCTGGACGTGATCCGGTTCGACAAGGATCTCCTGGAGGCGTTGGAGATGCTCCGCAACAGCGACGAACTGGTTCGTTACCTCAGGGAGAACGGTTTCCGGGGCATTGCGGAGGAGGGGGCTGAGCTCCTGGAACGGGGCGAGATCGCCCCGGGCGAGTACGTCGCCTCAATAATACTGTGACGGATACAGTGACGGAGAGAACACATGGCAAGGATTGATGCGCTGTTCAAGCTGCTAAACGACGCCGGAGCCAGCGATTTGCACCTGTCCGCAGGATCGCCCCCTATTTTCCGGCTTCGCGGCGAGATGGAGCGCCAGAACTTCAAGACTCTGACGCACGAGGAACTGAAGGCGATCCTGTACGAGATACTGACCCCCAAGCAGCGCGAGCAGTTCGAGGAGAAGCATGACCTCGACTTCGCCTACTCGGTCCCGGGGCTGGCCCGTTTCCGCGGCAACTACATGATGCAGCATCGCGGCATCGCGGCGGTGTTCCGCATCATCCCGAGCAAGATCCTGTCCGCCGACGACCTCGGTCTTCCGGAGGGGATCCGGAACATGACCAAGCTCAAGAAGGGGATGGTGCTGGTTACCGGCCCCACCGGGAGCGGCAAGTCGACCACGCTGGCCGCCATGATCGACCTGATCAACAGCACGCGGCGCGAGCACATCCTGACCCTCGAGGACCCGCTGGAGTTCATCCACGAGAACAAGATGTCGCTGTTCAACCAGCGCCAGATCGGCGAGCACTCCGAGAGCTTCGCCAGCGCGCTGAGGGCCGCCCTCAGGGAGGACCCGGACGTCATCCTGGTGGGCGAGATGCGCGACCTGGAGACCATCAGCCTCGCCATGAGCGCCGCCGAGACCGGTCACCTCGTCTTCGGCACCCTGCACACGAGCTCGGCCGCCAAGACCGTGGACCGTATCATTGACGTTTTCCCGAAGGACGCCCAGGAGCAGGTGCGCGCCATCCTCTCCGAGTCGCTCAAGGGGGTCGTCTGCCAGCAGCTTCTAAAGACCGCCGACGGCAAGGGTCGCGCCGCCGCGCAGGAGATCATGGTCTGGAACCCGGCCATCGGCAACCTGATCCGTGAAGGAAAGACCTTCCAGATTCCCTCCATCATGCAGACCGGGAGGAAGGACGGCATGCAGCTCATGGATCAGCACATCCTGGACCTGCTGAAGACCAAGCGCGTGTCGCCCGATGAAGCCTATCGCTGCTGCCAGGACAAGCGGCAGTTCGAGCAGTACCTCACCTCGCCACCGCAGGAGCATTAAGACTGAGGACTTCGGAGAAAACCTAAGGGCTCAACAACAAAACCATTGGCAAGGAGAACTTCTGAGAACATCTGAGAAAGGCTTTCGCTTCTCTCAGATTTCCTCAGATTTTCTCCGTGGCCAATGGTTTTGTTTTGTCTCTCAGGTTTTATAGCCGGAACTGCCGTACCAGCTGCTGCAGCTGCTCGGCGTTGCGGTTCAACTGTTCAGCCGCATCCACCGAATCCTGCGCTCCGCGCGCCGTTTCCTGCACCACCATGGTGATCTGCTGCATGCTGTCGGCGATCTCCTCGTTGGTGGCGCTCTGCTCCTCTGCGGCGACGGCGATCTGCTGCACCTGCAGCGCCACCGTGCTCACCTGCTCCAGGATCTCCCGCAGCGCTCCGCCCGATTCCGACGCCTCCGAGGTCCCTTCCTCCACCTGGCGCACCCCCTGCTCCATCGCCTCGACCGCTTCCCTCGTTTCCCGCTGGATGGCCTTGATCATCGCGCCGGTCTCGTGGGTTGCCTTGGTGGTCCGCTCCGCCAGGGCCCGCACCTCGTCCGCCACGACTGCAAAGCCGCGCCCCTGGTCACCGGCGCGCGCCGCCTCGATGGCGGCATTGAGCGCCAGGAGGTTGGTCTGATCGGCGATGTCCTCGATGGTGCCGATGATGGCGCCGATCTGGTCCGAACGTTGGCCGAGGCTCTCCACGGTACGCGCGCTCTCCTGAACCTTGGCAGCGATCTGCCCCATCACGGAGACGGTTTTCTCGACAACGGCGGCACCGGCCTGGGCCGCTCCCGCGGCGTTGTGCGCCCCTTCTGCCGCGAGCTGCGAGTTGGAGGCGATCTCGCCGGAGGTGGCCGACATCTCCTCGCCGGCGTTGGCCACCGCTCCGGTTTGCGTCGCCACGCGCTCGGCTCCTCCCGCGATCCGCTCCGCCGTGCCGTGCATCTGGGCGGCCGCGGCGGCCACCTGTGCCGCATGGTCCGCGACCTCCCCGATGATACGGCGCAGATTCTGCGCCATGGTCTGCACCGCGGCGGTCAACTCCCCGGTCTCGTCCCGCGACGTCACCGACACCTGGCACCCCAGGTTGCCGCGGGCGATGTCCTGGGCCACCGAGACCAGCTTGGCAAGCGGCTGGGTGATGGAGCGTGCCCCGATATAGCCCAGCATCCAGGCTACGGCGGCAGCGACCAGCGACAAGAGCAGGACGGCTACCTTCAGGCGATGACTGGTAGATACCGCCTGTTCCGTCGTGGTCGTCATCTCCTTTTCCATGTTTTCCACGAACCGGCCCATCTGCTCTTCCGAGTGGTGCGTCGCCGTTTTGTACGCTTCTATCGCCTTGTTGGCATCCTGCGGCGCGGTGATTTCTCCCGCTGTGACGCGTCCGGCTACGGTACGGAAGCCCGCCGCATAGGCATCGATGTCGCGACGGATGTCGGCGAGGCATGCGCGGTCGCGCGCGGCGGTGGGGTAGCCGGGGGCGGAAACGAGCTTTTGCGAGGAATCCACCAACTGGTGCAGCTGCTCCAGCGTGGTGTCCCATTTCTTCCGGTAACCGGCCATCTTGGCGGCGTCGCCCATGTTCAGGAAGAAGTCCTTCTCGTAGCGCCGCATCATGTTGACGCGGGCCAAGGCAAGCTGAGAGTTGTCCTGGAGCGCGCCGCGGTTGCCGACGAGATCGTTCAGGTGGTACTGCATCCTGCTCATGCCCCAGTAGCTCGCCGCACCGATCAGCACGATGAACAAAAGCACGGTGTTGAACAGAATGAAAAGGCGAGTGCCTATCTTCAGGTTGGCTAGCATCAAAAACCTCCGTGGCGATTTTCCGCGGTAACTCGGGAGGTTACCCGCGTGGTGAGGCTTATCGCCAGCTTTAGTTCGAACTTTACCTTCCTGGTTGGGTTTTAACATTATTTGTTGTTTACACGTCTACATACCCAAAACCATTGGCCACGGAGAACGTCTGAGAACATCTGAGAAAAACAAAGAGACAACAGCTTTTTGGCGTAAAACCAAAGTCTTGCTTTTCGCTTCTCTCGGATTTCCTCAGATTTTCTCCGTGGCCAATGGTTTTAAGGTGTTGTGTGTTGAAAAGTATTGCCGCCTTCGGTGAAGAGTTGTATTAAGAGGCGTGCGGCAGAGCCGCCTTGCTCATGAAGGGGGGAGAGGATGAAGTTTCCCGTTTCGGAACTGATAGAGAAGGTCCACCCGCCGCCGATCTCGGAGGTGAAGGGGTGGCTGGCGGCCGCGAACCCGAAGCTGGCACTGATCGACCTGTGCCAGGCGATCCCGGATTACCCGCCCCCGCCCGAGCTGATCGACCACCTAGAACAGGTGATGCGCGACCCGCTCACCTCGCGTTACAGCATCGACGAGGGGCTCCCCGAGGTACGTGAGTCGGTCTGCCGCGGCTACCGGCGCCTCTACGACGCCTGCATAGATCCTTCCCAGATCTGCCTCACCATCGGCGCCAGTCAGGCCTTGTGGCTCGCCATGGTGACCCTGTGCCGTGCGGGGGACGAGGTCATCGTGCAGTTGCCCGCCTACTTCGACCATCCCATGGCGCTCGCCGTCCTCGGCATCCGCTGCGTGTTCGCCCCTTTCGACGAGACCAGCGGCGGTCTCCCCGACCCCGCTGTCATCGCCGGTCTCATTACGGACAAGACGCGCGCCATCCTCCTGGTCACCCCCAGTAACCCCACCGGCGCCGTCACCCCGCCCGAGACCATCAAGGAGCTTCACGAGTTGGCCCGGCGCCGCAACGTGGCGCTGGTGCTGGACGAGACCTACAACAGTTTCATCACCGGCGGCGTCCGCCCCCACGACCTGTTCCGGGATCCTGACTGGGGGGACCACTTCGTCCACATCGCCTCCTTCGGCAAGACCTTCGCGCTCACCGGTTACCGTGCCGGGATGCTCGCGGCATCGAGCCGGTTCATCGAGCACGCACTGAAGGCCCAGGACACCATGGCGGTGTGCCAGCCCCGGGTCACCCAGCATGCGGTGCAGTACGGCTTCGAGCATCTTACGGAGTGGGTGGCGCAGAACCGGGTCATGATGGAGCGGCGCCACGAGGTGTTCCGGGCCGAGATGGGGAAGCCGGGCAACCCGTTCCGGCTGGTGGCGAGCGGTCCCTTCTTCGGCTGGGTGGCGCATCCCTGTGCGGGTAAGAGCGGGCGTGCCGTGGCAAAGCGGTTGGTCGAGGAATCGGGGATGCTGCTGCTCCCGGGCGAGGTGTTCGGGCCGGGGTTGGAGGGGTATCTGAGGCTCGCCTTCGGGAACATCAAGGAGGAAGTCATCCCCGAGGCCGTGCAGAGGTTCAGGGAGTTCAAAAGCTGAAACCCAAACCATTGGCCACGGAGAAAAATCTGAGAACTTCGGAGAAAACCTTTAAACGGAAAAAACAAAACCATTGGCAAGGAGTAAATCTGAGGACGTCTGAGAATACCTTTTTGAAGGTTCAACACCCAAAAGCTTTTTGCTTTTACGGGGCCTCAGATTTCCTCAGACTTTCTCCGTGGCCAATGGTTATGTTTTTCCGTGGTTTTAAAGCGCTTCCTGCAGGAAATCGATCAACCCGTCGTTGACTTCTTCGGCGTGGGTCCAGTTGAGGCCGTGCGGGGCGCCGGCGACGACAATGAGACGGCTGCCCTCGACCGCCTCATGGGTGCGGCTCCCGGAGGCGGCGAAGGGGACGATGCGGTCGTCATCGCCATGCATGACCAGGGTGGGGATCTTGATGCTCAGCAGGTCGTCACGGAAATCGGTAAGCCAGGAGTGCACGCAGGACAGCGTCGCGATGGGCGAGGCCATGGCCGCGATGTCCCAGCTAAGCCTCAGCACCTCTTCACTCACCTTCTTCCCCCCGAACGCATGCACGTTGTAGAAGTTGGCCAGGAAGCTGGTCAAAAAGGAGAGCCGGTCGCTCCTGATTCCCTGCCTGATTCCCTGGAAGATGTCCCCATCCAGCCCGGCCGGGTTATCCGGCCTCTTCAGCAGAAACGGCGTCACCGCCGCCATGAACACCGCTTTCCTGATCCGCTCGCTGCCGTAGCGCCCCAGGTAGCGCGCCACCTCACCCCCTCCCATAGAAAACCCGACCAGCACCGCGTCGCGCAGGTCAAGCGCGTTCAAAAGCGCGTTGAGATCGGCCGCCAGCGTGTCGTAGTCGTAGCCGGTCGAGGGCCTGCCCGACTGGCCGAAGCCGCGCCGGTCGTAGGTCACCACACGATACCCTGCCTCCAGCAACGCGGGCACCTGGCGCTCCCATGACCTGCCGCTCAGCGGCCAGCCATGGATCAGCACCACCGGCTGCCCCTCGCCCAAGTCCTCGTAATAGAGATCGATATTGCAGGAATTCTCCTTCCCTACGGTGATGTAGCTCATCGATACCTCCTCACTTTCCGCACCCTCCCGGGTGGTAGCCAGCGGTTATCCAGCCGACGAATCCGGCGCAAGTTGTTCAGATACAACATTTCCTGGACAAGTCAAACCCGCCACAGGGAACCTCCGCTGCCATGACAGGCGGTCGGTGGCATCACGCCAAGTTACCTGCAATGGAAGGGTGCAAAAAAGCATCAACTTGTATGTAAACGTATACGGCGCCCATCGATCTATGACTGGCGCGGATTTGCGTCCATCTCACCTCCTGCCGCACCTCCAACTCGCGACAGCCGTCACTGTTTAAGGCTGCGCCGCCCTTGGCTGTAACTGCCTGATTATTCGAAGGAAACATTTTTTGTGATTTGTGGCACGGTCCCTGTAATTACTTGGGCATTGGTTCGACCAAAACGGACTGAACCTGTGATCGAAAACGGTGACATGACAACTACAGGGCGTAAAGGAGGAAACGGTTATGAGGCGATTAATGACGATGACAGCGGGGCTGATACTGACCCTGGCGTTGGCGGTAGCCGCAAATGCTGCTCCGGCCGGAAAGGGATCGGCACCAAAGACAGGCAAGGGCATCCAGAATGCCAAGAAGGTGGCGCAAGCCAAGATGGAACGAAGCAAGAAGATGCAGGATTTGGAAAAGAAAGGGCACACAAAGAGACAACAGGCGATGAAGAAGTAAGCCAACAAAGAAACGACCTTGATATGTAAAAAGGAGGAAGTTATGGACAGGCTGAAAACAACATTGGTGGCGTGCCTGGCAACGCTGGTGATCACGCTGTGGGGACTGGCTCCACCATCCGCACAGGCCATCGACGAAACGAAAGTCCCTCATTATTTCGGACCGGCTCCCAACTGGGCGCTGAGCCCGCTGCCGACGGTCGACCCGGTTACCGGTGCGGCTTCCGGCGGCATCAAGAAGTTCGTCAACCGCTTGCCGGGTTTAGGCGAAGCCAACGCCAACGACCTGGGCCAGTACCTCCCGGTGGCGGTTGCCGACACCACCACCTATCCTGATGCCGATTACTACGAGATCGGGGTGGTGCAGTACCGCCAGAAGATGCACTCCGACCTGCCACCGACCCTGCTGCGCGGTTACGTTCAGCTTTCCACCACGGTGGTCCCCGGCCAGCAGGTGCCCCTCTCCAACGCCATGGTCGATGGCAGCACGGTATCCATCGCCGGCTACACCGGCGTAACACCGCCCAACTACCTCGGACCCGTCATCGTGGCCCAGAAAGACCGTCCGGTCAGGATCCTGTTCCGCAACCTGCTGCCGAAGGACGCAGGCGGCGACCTGTTCCTCCCGGTCGACGCAACCATGATGGGTTCCGGCATGGGGCCGATGTCGATGGTTTCCCCCACCGACTCCGGTGCGGTCACCGACGCGGTGCGTAACCCGATGTGCACCGCCAACCCCAAATCCGACATGTGCTTCAAGGACAACAGGGCGACCCTGCACCTGCACGGCGGCGTGACCCCGTGGATCAGCGACGGTACCCCGCACCAGTGGATCACCCCGAAGGACGAGATGACCCCCTGGCCCGCCGGGGTGAGCGTCAAGAACGTGCCCGACATGCCCGACCCGGGCCCGGGTGCCATGACCTTCTTCTACACCAACCAGCAGAGCGCGCGTCTCATGTTCTACCACGACCACGCCTGGGGCATCACCCGTCTCAACGTCTATGCCGGCGAGGCTGCCGGCTACCTGATCCAGGACCAGGCCGAGCAGGCGCTGATCAGCAAGGGGCTCATCCCCGGGCCGGACAGCACCATCCCGCTCATCGTCCAGGACCGCACCTTCGTGCCGCAGGGCGACAAGGTTGCCCGTACCGGCCAGCTCTACGACCAGGATCCGACCTGGGATGCCGACCGTTGGGGCGGCTTCGGCAACCTCTGGTATCACCACGTCTACATGCCGGCGCAAAACCCGGGCGACCCGAGCGGCATGAGCGCCTTCGGCCGCTGGATGTACGGCCCCTGGTTCTGGCCCCCGGCCAAACCGGTGTACCCGCCGATTGCGAACCCGCGCTACAACATGGACCCGGCAACCGCCTTCACCACGCCGCTTCCCGTACCGTGCAATCTGAACGATCCGACCACATGGCAGTACCAGACCGACCCGTTCTGCGAGCCTGAGTTGATTCCGGGCACCCCGAACATCTCGGTGGGCATGGAGCAGTTCAACGACACGCCGGTGGTAAACGGCACCGTCTACCCGTACACCACGGTCGATCCCAAGGCATACCGCCTGCGCATCCTGAACGCCGCCAACGACCGCTTCTTCAACCTGCACATGTACGTTGCCGACGCCAACACCGCCAGCAGCTCCCTCAACGCCGAAGGCAACCCGATCGGCGGCACCGAGGTGGCCTTCAAGGCGGCCGAACTGGCAGCAGCACAGCTTGATCCGAACGTCTTCCCGACTCCGGACACCACCCTCTCCCCGAAAGGGCCGGACTGGATCCAGATCGGCAGCGAGGGCGGCTTCCTCCCGGCGCCGGCGGTGATCCCGCCGCAGCCCATCACCTGGATCACCGATCCCACCCGCTTCGACGTGGGTAACGTGGACCAGCACTCCCTGGCACTGGCACCGGCCGAGAGGGCGGACGTGATCGTCGACTTCTCCAAGTACGCCGGCCAGACGCTGATCCTCTACAACGACGCCCCGGCGGCCTACCCGGCCCGCGTGGCGAGCTACGACTACTACACCGGCTCCCCCGACCTCTCTCCGGTCGGCGCCCCCGGCGTAATCCCGGGCTACGGCCCCAACACCAGGACCGTGATGCAGATCAGGGTCAACCCGCTGCCCGACCCGACCGTGACCCCGGCACCCTTCGACCTTGCTTCGCTGCAGGCAGCGTTCGCGCACCAGGCCGACGGCTCCGGCGTGTTCGAATCGGGTCAGCACCCGATCATCGTGGGTCAGGCCGCCTACAACTCGGCCTACGGCACCAACTTCCCGGCCGCCAGCTGGTGCAACGCACCGGGCAGCACCAAGCAGTCCTGCGACGGCTTCGCCCGCATCTCCGACCAGGGCGGCGACCTGTTCGGCTTCAACACGCTGGCCTCGCCGACCACCAAGTTCCAGATCCCGCTGCAGCCCAAAGCGCTGCATGACGAGATGAACGCAGTTGCCTTCGACGAGTTCGGCAGGATGACCGCCAACATCGGCGTAGAAGCGGTTCCGGCCGCCCCGGGCGCACAGAACGTGATCCTGTACCCGTACGTCAACCCGGCCACCGAGCTGATCAACGGCACCAACCTGCCCAAGGGTGACCTGAACATCACCCCGATCTCGACCCAGGACGGCACCCAGATCTGGAAAATCACCCATAACGGCGTGGATACCCACCCGATCCACTTCCACCTCTACGACGTGCAGGTGATCAACCGCGTGACCTGGGACAACATCATCATCCCGCCGGATGCCAACGAACTCGGCTGGAAAGACACCGTGCGCATCAGCCCCCTGGAAGATACCATCGTCGCCCTGAGGCCGATCGTACCGACGCTGCCGTTCGAAATCCCGAACAGCATCAGGATGCTCAACCCGATGATGCCGGCCGGCTCCACCGCGATGTTCGAGCCCACCGACGTCTCCGGCAACCCGACCAATCCGATCATCAACCAGCTGGTTAACTTCGGGTGGGAATACGTATGGCATTGCCACATCCTGAGCCACGAAGAGATGGACATGATGCGTCCGGTCTCCCTGGCGCTGCCGCCTAAAGCTGCCGACGGCCTCGCCTTCACCACCTCCGGCAACGGCAACAAGGCGCGGCTCACCCTGACCTGGAACGACAACTCCATCAGCGAGACCTCGTTCGTGGTCAAGAAAACCACCGACGGCACCACCTGGACCACCGTGGGCACCATCGCCTCTCCGCTGGACCAGGCCAACACCACCGGACCGAAGACCTTGCAGGATCCGGCCATCTACAACCCGAACGTGGTGACCGAGTACCAGGTACTGGCACTGAACACCGTCGGCTACGGCGGCCAGATGCCGAGCATGACCGTGCAATCGGCCTCCGCGCCGCTCTTCACCGGTAGCGCCCCGGTCGATCCGACCAACATGACCGCTACACTGGCAGCCGGGCCGAAGGTAACCATCACCTTCACCGACAACGCGACCACCGAGACCGGCTTCGTACTGGAGCGCTCCGTGAACGGCGGCGCCTTCACCCTGCTGGCCAAGCTTCCGGCACGCAGCAACACCGGCAACGTGACCTACACCGACAACCTGACCCTGTCGGCAGCCGACGCTACCTACACCTACCGCGTCGCCGCCGTGAACGTCGCCGGCCTCTCCGGGTACGCCGTTTCCCCGACCATCCTGCTCCCGGCACAGCCGGCCGCACCGGGGAACTTCACCGCCACCAACGGCGCCAACAGCGGCAACAGCAGGAGCGTGGTCCTTGCTTGGCAGGATCTTTCCAGCAACGAAACCGGCTTCACCATCCAGAGAGCCACCGACTCGGCTTTCACCAAGAACCTGAACAGCGTCACCGTCAATGCCGGGGTGACCACCCTGACCCAGACCGGGCTTTCCCGCAACACCAAGTACTGGTACCGGATCAGGTCCAATAACGGCGCCATCGTTTCCTCCGGATGGGTGAACGCTACGCCGTTCCCCATCACCACCAACCCGTAGCATCAGTCGTCCTTGCCTGGGGAGGAGGTGCTGGTCCTCCTCCCCGGGGATTTTTTCCCCAACCAGCAGCAATGCAAAAGGCCCCCTGGCAGAAGCAAGGGGGCCTTCGCTTTGTCCTCAGTTTGGTCGAGGTCAGACCCGGAACCACTCCACCATCCCTTTCAGTTCTGAGGCCAGGCTGGAAAGCCCGGCTGACGATTCGCGGATCCCGCTGCATGCCACGCGCAGTTCCCGGGTGAGCCCGGCGATCTCGCCCACGTTCTGGCCGACCTCACTGCTGGTCGCCGACTGCTCCTCGGTCGCGACCGCGATGCGCCGAACCATCTCGTGCACCTGTTCCACGTAGGTGGCCATCCGGTCTATGGCCTCCTCGGTGCCCTGGACCCGGTTCATGATGGTGCCGACCGAGGTGCGTTCCTCGCTCATCTTGCGTACCGAACGGTTGACGCTGTCCTGCATCGCCTTTACGGTGTGGTCGATCTCGGCGGTGGCCGCCGCGGTGCGCTCGGCAAGTTCCCTGACGTTGTCGGCCACCACCGCAAAGCCCCTGCCTTGCTCTCCGGCACGTGCCGCCTCGATGGCGGCGTTGAGCGCGAGGAGGTTGGTCTGGTCGGCGATGTCCCGGATCAGGACCCCGATCTCGCAGATCTGCGCCGACTGCCCGCTCAACTGTTCCACCATTCCCGCGGTTTCCGAAAAGGTCTGCGCAAAGCGCTGCAACTGCTCGGTGGTCTGCTGCATCGCCTGTTTCCCGGCGAGCGCGATCTCCATCATCGTGTCGGCGGCGCCGGCGGTGCTCGAGGCATTCTGGGCCATGTCGACGGTGGTGGCGGTCATCTGTGACATCGAGAGCGCCGATTCCTCGACCCGGCGCGCCTGGCGTGCGGCCCCGTCTTCGAGGACGCCGGCCGTGGCGGCCATCTGTTCTGAGCTGCTGGCGAGGGTGGAGGTGGCGTCACCGATCTTCCCCACCACGCTCCTGAGACTGGTCAGCATGCGCGCCATGGCCAGCTGAACCCGCCCTATCTCGTCCTTGCCGCCTGCGGCGATGCTGACCGCAAGGTTGCCTTCCGCCGCCTGTTCCGCCAGGGCGGTCAGCTGCTGGATGGGACGGGAGACGCTCCGGAAGATCCACATGCCCACGAGGTTCCCCAACAGCCCGGTACAGACGGCGATGACCAGGATCAGGGACATGCTGAAGCGAATGGTCCGGTTCACGGTCCCGATCGCCTGTTCCTGCCCCTCCTGTGCGGTGGAGACGGTTTTTTTCCCTTTCTCGGCCTGCTTGGCCACCACCTCCCGCAACCGGGCCGAGTCCCGTTGCGCCTTCTCCTGGAGCTGCATCTTCTGATGCAGCTTGACCAGGATGCCGTTCTGCGCGAACACGGTATCGCGGATGCCGGCCAGGGAAGCGGCCACGCCACCCAGGATGCGCAGCTCGCCTTGCGCCCCGGCTGCCTTAAGCTGTGCGGCTACCGATTGTTGGACCTGCCCCAGGCGCGCGTAGCGCCGATCGAATTCAGCGGCAACCGCGTCGAGCTCGGCGGGGGTGACGGCGAAAAAGAGACGGCCAGACAGCCCTTCGAGCGACTTGCCCAGGGAGACCAGTTCCGTGTTGATGGAGAGGACGTCGACCGCGGCGTTGGCACGCGACAGGTAGCCCGGAAGCTTGCCCGATATCTTGCCCACCTGCAATTGTGCCTTGTCCACCTCGTCCTCAATCTCGTCATCCACCTCGCTCAGCGCGTCTAGCGCCTCCTTGAGTTGTGCTTCTCCCCGGCGCGGGTCACCTCCTTCGGCAAGGGTCTTGGTGAGCAGCTCCGCCTTGGCGGTGAACACGGCGAACTGGCCGCCGATCCGCTTGTTGTGCCGGATGTTGCTGTTTTGCTGCACCTTTTTCAGTGTGCTCGCGTACTGGTTGACGATCTGCTTCTTCTCCGGGGCCCGCTGCATGTCGTAGAGGAGGAACCTCAGCTCCTTCAGGGACACCTTGAGCGTTTCGATACTGGCGATGTTCTTGGACGTTTTGTCGGCCTCGTCGTTGGCGGCGGCATAGGCGGACGAGCTGGAGCGCTGCAGCACCCTCACCTTCCCTTCCAGGTCCTGGAGCCGTGCGCTCGCCTCCTGCCCTTTTTGCAGGATCAGCGTGTGCGCCTGGGCCGATTCCCGCTCCGAAGCCAGCCGTGCGGACATGGTGGCATACAGTTCCTGGGCGATGCTGCCGAATTCCGCAGACGCTTCCAGCTTCTCGCCGGAAACCGACTCCAGTTTCTCCTGGGCGCCGCGTACCTCGGCCAGCGATTTTTCCGCCTCTTTCCTGGCCGCGGCGAGGTCCGCCTCGTTGTGGGCGGCGGCCACCTTGACCAGGTCCGCCGTGGCCCCCTGCAGGGCGCGCTGGAATTCCATCGTGCGCAGCTGGAAGGGGGTGCTTTTCTCGGTGAGGTACGAGAGTTTGCCCCTGATGGAGCTCATGCTGAGAAAGCTCGCGACTGAGACTGCGGCGACAGCCAGCAGCACGATGGCGGCGTTCAGGATCAACTTCGACTTGATGGTCATGGCAAGGCTTCCTCCGCGGGTGACAATCTCTCGCCTGTTGCGGCCATTATTGTCCCGTAGTTAATACGGCTTTTCGGCGGGAGCGCAGGATTTCTTAAGAAAGGATCATCGATAAGTTCATGAGGAATATATGGCGGGGGCGGTGCGAAATCTCCCGAGAGGAGGCGGGCGGAGCAGGCAGTCAGCCGGTGGTGCCCAGTCCGGCGGCGATGGCGTTCACCGTTTCCAGGAGCCGGAACAACAGCCCGCCCGACATGGCGCTGTCCTTGCGCACCGCGTCCTGGCGCCACTGGCGCAAGAGGGCGATCTGGCGCTCGTGCAGCACCTTGAGGGCATCTTCGCGCCGGGCCAGCGAGCTGTGCACCGCGGCGCGCCGTTCTGCCAGCGATCCGCCGTAGATCTCCTCGAGCATCCTCACCGTGCGCTGGTACTCCACGGCGATGGCGTTGAAGATCGGCTGCCGGATGGCCGGATCGTGCACCAGGTCGGCGTAGTTGTTCATGATGGCGAGGTTGGCGCTGGCGACGCTGGTGGCGGCGTTGCTCACGATGTAGTGCAGTACCGTCCAGCTCTGGCAGTTGCGCACCACTTCGCCGAAAAGGTCCGGTTCCTGGGTCATGAGCTCTTCCAGCGCAAAGCCGATGCCGTACCAGCCGGAGAGGAAGTAGCGGGCCTGGCTCCAGCTGAAGACCCAGGGGATGGCGCGCAGGTCGGAGAGGGTTGCCTGGGCGGTGCGGCGCGCCGGACGGGAACCGATGCTGCTCGATTCGATGACGTCGATGGGGGTGGCCTCGCGGAAGAAGGTGACGAAACCGTCGCTGTTGAGCAGCTGCTGGTAGGCGAGGCGGCTGCGCCGGGCAAGGCGGTCCATGACCGGCTCCAGCGGGTGTCCCGGCCCCGGACCGCCGCGCTGCGGAATGCTGACGCCGGCGGTGCCGGCGAGGAGCAGTTCCAGGTGGTAGGCCGCGTTGAGCGGGTTGGAGTACTTCTGGGAGATCACCTCCCCCTGCTCGGTGAGGCGCAGGTCGCCGGCAGCCGATCCCTCGGGGAGACCGCGCAGGAAGCGGCTGGTGGGGCCGGCCCCGCGGCTGATGGTGCCCCCCCTGCCGTGGAAGAAGCGCAGCCGCACCCCCTGGCGTCGGGCGGCCGCCAGCATGGCCTCCTGGGCGCGGTACAGTCCCCACAGGCTCGCCAGGATGCCGCCGTCCTTGTTGCTGTCGCTGTAGCCGACCATGACCTGCTGCACCGGCCGCCCGCCGCCAAGTTGCACCAGGGTGCGCCGGGTCATGGGATGTTCCAGGAACTGTTCCAGGATGGTGGCGCTCCCTTCCAGGTCCTTGATGGTCTCGAAGAGGGGGGCCACCGGGAGCAGGCAGGCCAGTCCCTCGCCGGTGCGCATCACGAGCCCGGCTTCCCGCGCCAGCAGGTAGACCACCAGCAGGTCCGAGAGGGAGCGGGTCATGCTGACGATGAGGGCGCCCAGCGACTGCGGGCCGTAATCACGGATCTGGGCCGCCAGGACCCGGTAGCAGCTGATCACGCTTTCGGCTTCCTTGCCGGGCTTGGCGCCGGGGAGCAGGAAGGGGCGGGGCGAGGCGAGCTCGCGATCGAGGAAGGCGAGGCGTTCCGGCTCCTGCCACTGGGAGAAGCCGCGTTCCGCCACGCCGGCCGCCGCCAGTAGCTGCTCCACCGCCTTGTCGTGGAAGGCGCTGTTCTGCCTGATGTCCAGCGAAGCCAGGTGGAAGCCGAACACCTCCACGCTGCGCAGCACAGGGACCACATCGGCTAAGGCCAGCCGCGTGGCGCCGGTGGCTGCCAGGGTGTCCCGGAGCAGCCGCAGGTCGTCCTCGAGCTCCTGCGAACGGCAGTAACGGGAGCCGGAGTCGCCGCAAAGCGTCTCCTCCCCCCCCGAGACATCGACCGGGAGTTTCGCCTTCATCAGGTTGACCAGTTGGCGCCAGGGCTCCTCGGGGTTGCGCTTGAGCGCCTCGACGCCCAGGGCTCCGGTCGGCGCGGCCAGCGTCTCCAGGCGACGTTTCAGCTCGGGGGGAGGGGGGAGCAGCAGCCGTGAGATGCTGAGCCGGCTGCCCAGGGTGGTGAGCTGCCCGTGGATCAGCATGAGCGCGTTCAGCCTCAGTTCTGTGAGGGTGGCCTGGGTGACCTCGGCCGTCACCAACGGGTGGCCGTCGCGGTCTCCACCCACCCAGGTGCTGAAGGAGACCCGGGGCAGGCGGTCGGTGAGCGGAGACAGGGGCCTCGTCAGTCCCGCCTCGCGCCAGGCGCGGCAGATCCTCTTGTCCAGGATCGGGATCACCTGGGGAAAGATCTCGCGCAGGTGGTAGATGATGGCGGCCAGCTCGTTCAGGACCTGCGGCTTCTCCAGGTGGATCTCACCGGTGCGCCAGAGGCGCTCCAGCATGGTCACGATCTCTTCGCGGATGTCGTCACGCTCCAGGGGAGTCCAGACCGTGTTCTCGCGCTTGACCAGCAAGAGGTAGAGTTCGCGCAGGTGTCTCAGTACCGAGGCCCGCTTCGCCTCGGTCGGGTGGGCCGTGAGTACCGGTTCCACCCTGATCTGGCCCAGGAGTTCCGCGATCTGGTCCTGCGGCACGCCGCTGCGGTTCAGCTTCTCCAGGACGCGTCCCCAAAGCCCCGGCTCGGCCACGAGCCCCTGGCTGGTCTCCACTGCACGGCGCGTCTGCACGGCGAAATTCTCTTCCGCCATGCTGAGCAGCTGGAAGGCGATGGACCAGGCCCGGACGAACTTGCAATCCTCCGAGGGCGCCATCGACCCGGTCTTGGGGAGGCAGGCCGCAAGCTGCGACTCGCCCAGCCCGTTGAACATCTCGGCCAGGCAGTCCATCAGGTAGTCGAGGTCGCGCTGCAGTTTGTCGGGTATGGGCAGGGCGGTATCGGGCACGACGGTTCCTCCTTCATGCTTCGTTGTCGAGCTGTCCGGGATGGGGGGGAGCCGGGCCGGAGAAAACAGTTATGAATGATACCGTATCAATGGGGCACTGTGAATGGAGCGAGCGGATAGGGCGGCTTGTTCATGTGAAGACGCCTGTGCTAAACTCTTATTAAGAGAGGGGAAGGAGGCTCATTATGAAAACGTTACTGCTGGTGCTCCTGATCATGATAGCGCTGATCCTGACCATCTGGCTCCTGGTAATCCCCGCTGAAGTGCTGGTCGGTTCCTTCAAGGCTCTCCGCCACGGCGAATGGCGTGGTTGGAGGCGGCCGAAACCGCATTAGCTGGTGGGCGGTTGTGGTCGGCGCAGGTATGTGACACGAAAAAGGCCCTTGGCTTGCGCCAAGGGCCTTCGTTTTTGTTCCGAATCTGGGTGATGCCGTTGGAGGCTAGGGTACGCTGCTGAAGTCGTTGCGGTGGAAATCTTCGGTCGTGCCGTAGGAGTAGAAGAAATCAACCCTTTTCACGCTGTCCGGCCGGGCCACCGGGATCTCGATGCTGAAAGGTTCGCTCCCCGTGAAGCGCCCGTCGAAGTTCTTGGTCCCTTTGCCGATCTCCTTGCCGCTTTCATCCTTGAGCTTTGCCGTCAACTGCAGGGAGGTGTAGGGAAGATCCGGCCGCACGTTCTTGAGGGTGCCGTCGATGCGTACCCCCTTGTCCGTGTTTTCAGCTTTCCAGGAGACGTCGACTTCGTGATTGCTGAAGTTATGGGCGCTGTAAGCGGGGTTGGAGTCCTGCTTTACGCGCGATACCGCACAGGCGCCGATGAGAGAAAGAATCGCGATCGCCAGCAAAAACCTCTTCACCATAAGTCACCTCCGCACTTTGATAGAAACCTACTGAGTGTAACCCTGATATCAACGCGTGCAATGTGACTTTTTCCGCGGGTGCTTTCGAAATTTCCGACTGCTCAAGGTGGCAATGGGGTTGGCGTGAAGTTCGGGTACGGGCAAAAAACAGCGGGGCGTCAGGTGACGCCCCGCTGTCAGGGACTGCTTGCTTCTGTGCCGTGCCGCTACTTCTTGTGGCCGGACTCGCGGATCATCGCGGCGGCATCCGCCTTGATGTCTACCAGGTCCTTCTGCAGTTCGGCCAGGCCGTACCAGGTGACGTAGTCGGGGTTCATGTGGAACGCCCCCTGGAAGGCACGCATACGGTGCTCCAGGAACATCACGTAGAGGGTCTGCTCGATCGGGGTCCTGGTGTCGTAGAAGGTGAGCAGGTCCGGGTACGCCGGCTGCCCTTTCTGCGGCTTGATGACACCCTTGTCGTACAGGTCGGCGACGATGGTGATCGCCTCAGCCATCAGCTTGTCCGCCTCTTTGATCATCTGGTCGGCGTTGCCGAGCTGGGTCTTGGCGTAGGTCGCGCTGTGGCACTTGCTGCAGATGCCGACCATCTTGTCGCGGGAGGCCTGCCACTCTTCCTTGGTGAGGCGTGCCACCTTGCCGGCCTTGACCAGCTCGAGACGGCCGGTCGGCTTCCCTGCCGGGTCGAGGACCCCGAGGCCCTTGAGGATGGTGACGCGGTAGCCCATCCACTCGGCGTCTTCTTCCGGCAGACGCAGGGCCAGGAAGCCCCAGGAGGTCATCACGTTGTGGTCGCCGTCGCCCATGTGGCAGGTCTGGCAGGTGGGGGCGCGGCCGGTGTCGCCTTCCATCTGGTAGATGGAGCCGTGCTTGGAGTTGGACCACATCTCCCACTGCGGGTGATCGAAGCCCATGTGGCAGGTGCGGCAGGCTTCCGGCTTCTTCGCCTCGGCCTTGCTGAACTTGTGGCGGGTGTGGCAGGAGTTGCACGGGGAGCCGTACTGCCCGTCAGCGCGCGACTTCTCGTCGCGGATGCCGACCTTGTGGCAGCCGCCGCAACCCTTCATCCCCTGGATGTAGGCGTGGGGCTGGATCTTGTTGGTCGGCATGGCGTCCATGGCCACCCAGGCGGCGGCGTGCTTGCCGGAGGCGTACTGGTCATGCTGCTTGGTGTGGCACTCCTTGCAGGTCTTCTCGGTGGGCATGGTCACCTTGGCGACGTCTTTGGCGCTCTGGTGGGCGGTGCCGTGGCAGCTGGAGCAGTCGACACTGCCGCTTTTGCCCATTTCACCGGACAGGAAATCCTTCACGATGTTGGGCGTCACCTTCTCGTGACAGGTGATACAGTTGCTCTTCCCGGCGAAAGCCGCCCCGGCCAGCATCAGCACCAGCGCCAGCGCCCCTCCCAGTTTCTTCAAACCATGAATCATGCAATGTCCTCCCCTTTGGTAAGTAAAAAAACAGGGCACATGTAAACCATATGCCCGGGAGGAATTCCTTGATGTAGGTCAAAAAACTGTAAACGGCACGTGCGGCTGCGGATATACTATCAGGCGTCGTTTACCCGCTTTTGAGAGAGGGGGCAGCTATGAAGAAGAAGGCGCGTCCCGGTTCCGTTCCAAGCGTCACCTTCCAGAAAGAAACTCACTGCGGCAGGATCTACGTCACCGTCACCATGGACCCCAAGGGGAAACCGTTCGAGATCTTCGTCCGGTTCGGCAAGGCCGGTCATTGCGGGGCCGCCGTATTCGACGGCCTGACCAGGATACTTTCCTACGGCCTTAGGTCGGGGCTCGACCCGCACGAGGCGGTCAAGGCCCTGGGCGGGATCGGGTGTAACTTCGGGAAGGACACCTGCATGAATGCGGTTTCCGAGGCCCTGCGCGAGGTGCTCGAAGCTCCTACGACGTAAGGGGACTGGCTCCGCAGGTGCCTGTCCCCTTAAAGCAGTCTCCCCTTGAGACCGCCGCCGCTCACCTCGGCTTGCGCGGCCCCGGTGCGAAGTAACGCCCCACCTTGGCATCCATCTCGTCGATCCAGCCCGCCTTCGATTCCGGAAAGGCGTCTGCGTACGGTACGTAGGGCTTGATATCGAGGATGGGTGTCCCATCCAGCAGATCCACCCCGCGCAGGTGCAGCGTCTTTCCTTCCACCCTGACCAGTTCCACGGCCGACAGGCCGATGGAATTGGGGCGATGCGGCGACCTGGTCGCCAGGACGCCGCGTTTGGGTCCCCCGCGCGGAGGCTTCACGTTGCTTTTCCACCCCTCGCTGAGGTGGAACGCGAAGATGAGCCACAGCCGTTGGAACCCTCCCAGGTCCTGGACCGCCTTTTCATCCAGCCAGTCCTGGAGCTCCAGGGTCGCAGTGGCAAAGTCGCCGGTCTCGGTTCCTGCAACCACCGTGCTTTGATGCGGGGCGTCGATGCG
This sequence comes from Geomonas anaerohicana, assembly GCF_016458305.1. Lineage (GTDB taxonomy): Bacteria > Desulfobacterota > Desulfuromonadia > Geobacterales > Geobacteraceae > Geomonas > Geomonas anaerohicana. The sequence continues at coordinate 368,470 of NZ_JAEMHL010000001.1, forward strand.
GCGGGAATAGGGGGAACGCAACAGGCCGATGGGGCGATAGGTAAAGTGCTGCTCGTGGATCATGCGGTCGTACTTTCCTTTGTATGCAGTGGAGCGAAAAAGAAAGCCCTCGGCGCTGCCTGAGGGCTTTTCTATTGGGTCGGATGGGAAGATGGGGACGGTCCGTCCGGCAGCTTTGCCCCGTGGCTGCCTTGGCCGGTACCCTAATGAAAATTCTTCTCCTTGTCAAGGCAGGTGCACAGGTCGGCAATGCCCCTGTGGGGAGTGCCGACGGTTGAGCAGGCGGGCTGCCGGAATGGCGATGAAACAACCACTTTCATCGTCATAGCAGTCTCAACACATCCACTGACGATTTTTCTGACAGTCAAGTGCTTAAGTTGATCCAAGGTGGGACCGATAACCAATGTCACACGGGATCACTATGTCAGTAGTAGGAAGAGCTATGTCACCAAGGGGGAGAGTTCATGCGGTGGTTTCTCGATCTGCAGATCAGATTCAAACTTGTGGGGGGCTTTTTAATTCTTGCCCTGATCGCCGGCGGCATCAGTTGGATCGGCATCAGCAAGATCCGCGGTATTGGGACGGTGGACAAATGGCTGTATCAGAAGATAACGGTACCTCTCGGTGACATCGGCGAGATGGCCGTGGGGTTCCAGCGGGTGCGGATCGGACTGCGTGAGCTGGTGGAGGCAACGGATCCTGCGGAAAAGAAAAAGGTCATAGCGTCCATCAAGAGCATCCGGGCGGAAATAGGCGACAACGTCAAGGCCGTGGAGAAAACGATAGAGACGCAGAAAGAGCGCGATCTACTCGAAGAGTACAAAATGGTCAGGGTCGAGTACGGGCAGCAGATAGAGAAAACAATCGCCCTGGCAGAGGCCAATAAGGATGAAGAGGCGCGCGCGGTGTTAAACGGCGCCGGCAAAAAGGCCGCCATGCACTATCAGGAGGTGATCGACCGGTTGGTGCAGGCGAAGCTGAAACAGGCCGAGTTGGCCTCAGCAGAAAATACACGGGTCGCCGATTCGGCCACCAAGATGATGGCCGCGGCCGGTGTGGTCGGGATCGTTCTGGCCGTGGGCCTGGGACTGATCATCGCCGGCCTGATCAGCGCTCCGTTGCGCAAAGGGGTGGGCTTCGCCCAGGCGGTATCGGCGGGAGACCTGACCCAAAGCCTGGAACTGCGCCAAAACGACGAAGTGGGACAGCTCATCCACGCCCTCAACGAGATGGTCGGGCGGCTGGGCCAGGTGGTCGCGGGGGTACGTTCCACTTCAGATCACGTGGTGATGGGGAGCCAGACGCTCGCCCAGGGCTCCGAAGAAATGAGCGAGGGTACTGCGAAGCAGGCTGCGGCTGCCGATGAGCTCTCCAGCAACCTGAAGCAGATGGACATGAATATCAGCAGCAATGCTGCCAATGCCGCCGAAACGGAGAAGATAGCGGTGAAAAACGCGGTCGAGGCGCAGGAAGGCGGTGCGGCCGTGCAGCGCACCGTGCAGGCGATGCGCGAGATAACCGGCAAGATCAGCGTGATCGAAGAGATTGCCCGCCAGACCAACCTGCTGGCGCTCAACGCCGCCATCGAAGCCGCGCGCGCAGGAGAGCACGGCAAGGGGTTCGCCGTCGTCGCCACCGAGGTGCGCAAGCTGGCGGAAAGGAGCCAGACCGCGGCGGTGCAGATCAGCGGCCTTTCCTTCACCAGCGTCGAGGTCGCCGAAAAGGCGGGGCGGATGCTGGTGGAGATGGTGCCCAACATCGAGAAAACCGCGGAGTTGGTGCAGGAGATTTCCGCATCCTGCAAAGAACAGGAGGCCGGCACGCGGCAGATCAATGGTGCGGTGCAGCAGTTGAACGAAATCATAGAGAAGAATGCCGCCGCCAGTGCGGAGATGGCCACGACGGCGGCGGAACTCAGTACGGAAGCGGAAGCGCTGCAGGCCAGCATCGCGTTTTTCCGGTCGGCGGACAAGGCCGGTCCGGCTGCGCATGCAGCGGCCGTGGCACGAACTGGCGGGCTGACGAAGGCCTCAAGACGTCGCTCCAGCCTCGTGCAGGAATGCTATGGCGAAAACGGTGATAGGGTTGCCCACGGCTAGCTGATCCGGTTGTGGCGCTGCCGGAAAGGTGTGCTTACTAAAGGGTCTGCCTCGGCTGGGCCGTCCTGCAGACAGAATCGGGAGCCGGTGCTGGAAAACGAACCCTGCAATGAGAGAAGCCCCGTGGCTCGGCCACGGGGCTTCTTTGTTACAGTGCGGGGGGTGCGCCGCCTACTTGTCGTGGCAGGTGAGGCAGAGCGCGCTGTTCTTGTCGCTCTTGATCAGGTGCCCCTTGGCGGGGTTGAGCGGATCGTGGCAGGTGAGGCACCCGACGGCGCCGTTGACCATGATCATGTTGCGCTCCTCGGCGGAGATCGGCTTGTATCCGGGTTTCATGTCCACGTAGCTCTGGTAGATCATGCCGATGGGGTGCTCTCCGTTGAAGGAGTGCACGTGGGATCCCGGCCGGGTGGGGTCGTTGCGCAGGTTGACCTCGACGTTGGGGCCGGCGGAGCCGTCATGGCAGCCGATGCATTCCTTGGAAAGCGGATCGATCTGCGGCGGCGGCGCGGCCGGAGCGGTGACCACCCCTGTTATCAGCAGGCCCGCTGCGAAAGCGACCAGTGCGGCATCTTTGAAACGATTGGACATCCTTCCCTCCAGTGCACGTGATGCCGTTCCTAATCGGCACCCGGCACCATTTCTTTAGAGTCTTTCGCCTTCTTTAGTGGACGTCGCCTGCGCGGTCGCGCTGGCGGAGCCCCAGGTGAAGGAGAGCCACGCCACCGAGAGCTGCTCTGTCATCTCCACAGGTTCTTTCACGCTGCCGCCTGCGATTTCCTCAGGAGTGCCGATGGGATTGCTGGCCTTGGCGCGCTCCACTTTCACCAGGTAGGCCCGCTGGGCCTCGACCGACTTCTGCAGCTGGAGGGAATAGGGGCATTTGCCGCGGACTTCGCCCGGGTCCGAGTCGTCTGCGTGCGCCGTCGCGGTGAGCGCGGGAGAGATGATGGTGAGCAGGGCAAGGGTGGTTATCGCTAAAAGCGTCGCTTTGATCGGGTTTGCGGTTTTCATGGCTGACTCCTGTACTGGTTCGGTACTTACCCGGGATCAGTACAAGGAGGGTGCCAAGCGGACAGTTTTTATCCTGAAGTATAACGTGTGTAATTACAGCTTATTAGACTGGTGGCTGATCTCGTACTTGCAGGGTGCTGTTCAGGTGTTGCACAGCTGGCCGTTCGTGCCTGTTCAGGTTCTGCTCCCTCTTCCCTGGTCCTGTTCCTTTAGGACTGGATGGCGTAATCCGGACCGTGAGGGGTGGTCTAACGTTTGTGTTGGGGTACACTTACTCGCTTTGGAGGTAAAACTAGGCCTGCCGGAGGTTTAAATGAACGTACCTGAAAGGAACCTGGTTCTCTCGCCCCGATGGCTGGTGACCGCCGTAATCACCTTCCTGTTCGGATTCACGGTGCTTGGCTATCTCGCCTACCGCAATTCCTACGACGGACCACCGGTCCCGCGGGAGGTGAGAACGACGGACGGTAAGGTGCTCTACTCCGGAGACGACGTCATCGCCGGGCAGCAGATCTTTCAGAAGCTGGGGCTGATGCAGTACGGCACCATTTTCGGCCACGGCGCATACCTCGGTCCCGATTTCACTGCCCAATACCTGCACCTGGGTGGCGAGAAGGAGGCGGGGTACTATGCAGCGCAAGGGCTGTCTGCTGCAGAGGCGGCAGCCAAGGTGCGCACCGAGCTGAAGGAAAACAGCTACGCCCCGGACGCGGGGCTGCTCACCTTCACTCCTGCGCGGGCGCGCGCCCATACGGAACTCATCGACTACTACCGCGGCTGGTTCGGGCCGACCCAGGTGCAGCAGGGGTTGCAGCGCCCCTACCTGAGCGACCCCGAGGAGATCAGGAAGCTCACCGCCTACTTCTCCTGGGCAGCCTGGGCAAGCACCGCACAGCGTCCCGGAACCGACCACTCCTACACAAATAACTGGCCACCCGATGAGCTGTCGGGCAACCGTCCCACCTCCGGCATCCTGGTGTGGAGCGTGCTGAGCCTGGTTGCGCTTCTCTGCGGCACCGGCGCCATCCTGTTTGTCTTCGGCCGTTACGAATTCCTCGGCTGGCATACCGCCGAGGAGTACGCGGCCAAGATGGAGGCCCCGGAAAAGGTGGCGCTCACCCCATCGCAACGCACGGTGGCGTGGTACTTCCTGGTCGTGGCAGGGCTCTTTTTGCTGCAGGGGCTCCTGGGCGGGGTCAATGCCCACTACCACGTGGAGCCCGCCGGCTTCTACGGCTTCTCAGTCGGGGACATCCTGCCGTACAACCTCTCCCGCATGTGGCACGTGCAGCTTGCCCTCTTCTTCGTCGCCTCCAGTTTCCTCGCCATGGGGATCTTCCTGACCCCCATGATCGCTGGCAAGGAGCCGCCGCACCAGGAAAAGCTGGCACTGGTTCTCCTGGGCGCGCTGGTGGTCGTGGTGCTGGGGAGCCTGACCGGGGAGGCGATGAGCCTCAAGGGCATGCTGGCCACCGGCGGCCCGTGGTTCTGGGTCGGCTCGCAGGGGTGGGAATACCTCGACCTGGGACGGTTGTGGCAGATACTGCTGACGGTGGGGATGCTGATCTGGCTGGTGATCCTGGTGCGCGGCATGAGGGACAGGCTGCGTGGGGAGCATCCCGGCAACATGCCCTGGCTCTTCGTCTACAGCGCCGTTTCCATTCCACTTTTCTATGCGGCCGGGATGCTCTACGGCAAGGCGTCCCACTTCAACCAGGTGGAGTTCTGGCGCTTCTGGGTGGTGCACCTCTGGGTAGAGGATTTCCTGGAGCTCTTCACCACCATCATGGTGGCCTACGTCTTCATGCTGCTCGGGGTGGTACGGGCGCGGGTCGCCACCACCATCATTTACCTGGATATCATCCTCTACTCGATAGGCGGCGTGCTGGGGACCATGCACCATCTCTACTTCAGCGGACAGCCCGAGGTGCACATGGCGTTCGGTGCCTGTTTCTCAGCCCTGGAGGTGATTCCCCTCCTGCTGCTCACCTACGAGGCGTGGAAGTTCATGGGGCTGGGCGCCCCGGCGGGGAGTTCCATGCTCAGTACCGCCGCCGATATGTTCCCGCACAAGTGGGCGGTCATGTTCCTGATTGCGGTGGGATTCTGGAACTTCCTGGGCGCCGGGGTGTTCGGCTTCCTGATCAACCTCCCCATCGTGAGCTACTACGAGATCGGTACCCAGTGGACCGCCAACCACGGGCACGGCGCCATGATGGGTGTCTACGGCATGCTCTCGCTGGGCTTCTTCATGTTCGTCGCGCGCTACTTCGTCCCACTGGATCGTGCCAGCAACCGCGCCATGGCCATCGCCTTCTGGTGTACCAACCTGGGGCTTGCCTGCATGCTGTTCCTGAACCTCTTCCCGGTGGGTCTTTTGCAGCTGAAAAAGATCCTGACCACCTCGTACTGGCAGGGGCGGCAGCCGGAATTCTTCGCCGATCCCTTGGTGCGTTTCTTCGAGTGGATGCGTCTGCCGGGGGACATCCTGTTCATCATCGGGATACTGCCGGTGGTGTATCTCGCGGTGCGCATGTTCCTGAACCGCAACCGTCCCCGCGTCATCTAGGCCGGGATGTTTCATCCGCCAGGCCTGGCCGCCACATTTTTCGGGGGCGGCAAATAGAGCAGTGGGACCGGCCTGCGCCGGGAGAATGGCATGAAAAGAGCGGCTCGATTTGGGATCGGGCCGCTCTTTTTGTGTTCGCGTGCTGCGGAAGGGGCGGCGCGGGCGTCGCGACGTTACCTGGCAAAGGCGAGGCTGCCGGCGATCGCCCACATGGTGCAGCCGACGAGGATGTCGAGCAAGCGCCACGCTACCGGCCGCCGGAACAGCGGGGCCAGCACCCTGGCGCCGTAGCCGATGCCGTAGAACCAGGCACAGGAGGCGGACATCGCGCCCACGGCGAAGAGCAGGCGGGCGCCCCCGGAATAGCGCCCGGCCAGGCTGCCTAGCAGCACCACCGTGTCAAGGAAGGCATGCGGGTTGATGAGGCTGAGCATAACAGTGGTGAGCGCGACCTTGGCGAGTCCGTCGACGACGTCATCTCCCCCGCTTGTATCCAGAGCACCGGGTTTCAGCGCAGACATGAAGGCACGTACTCCGTAACAGAAAAGAAAGGCCACGCCGCCCCAGAGGGTGACCTGCATCAGCCGCGGCGAGGCGGTGACAATCGAGCTGAATCCCCCGGCGCCAAGCGCGATGAGCAGCGAATCGCACAGAAAGCAGACCGTACAGACCGTGAAAACGTACTGTCGCTTGAGTCCCTGCCTGAGGACAAAGGCGTTCTGGCTGCCGATGGCGACGATGAGGCTCGCGCCGAGGCCGAAGCCGGTGAGCATGGGCGAAATGGTGCTTGTTGCTGACATGGGGGGGCGGGGTCTCCAGGAGTGATAGTGCACCTGAATGGTCGAATGGGGCCGGGGCTTGGTTTCCCCGACAGTCAGGCTCCATCTTGTTATCAGGTGGGGCGGGATGGTAGCACGCTTTCGCTGCGGATGCACTTATTAGAATCTTTTTTGGCGAGTTTAATTTCCTCGTTCGTTGAGTTTGGGGGGGGCATGAATATACTTACCAACTGTTCCGGGACAAGGGCAAGATAAATTCAAAACGAAGGAGGTATTTCGCAGCAGCATCCAGAAATTACGACAGTATGAATGGCAGATAGCATTCAATCTGCCGAAGGAGGTTGCATGAAAAACCTATTCAGCCTGTTGATATTTTTGACTTCGCTGGTCGTTATTCAGTCGCCGGCCAGCGCCGGTCCGTACAAAATCGTCGATCTCGGTCCAATGACCACCCCGGTGCGCATCAACAACAAGAGCGTGGTCGTCGGATACAAAACAACGTCAGACGGACATCACACCGCCTTTTACTATTCAAGAGGGATTACGAAAGATCTGGGGACGTTCAACGGGACCGACAGCGAGGCCCTGGATGTGAACTCTTCGGGGCAGATCGTGGGAACGTTCAAGCAAAACGGAGCCAGAAGGGGCTTCAGACTAACAGGGTCAGGCTTCACCGACCTGTTCGCTACATCGGGCCTGACCCAGGCCGTGGGCGTGAATGACAGCGGAACAATCCTGGGTAGCGCCGGAGACTATCCGGTCCTCCTGCAGAACGGGGTCGTGAAGGACATCTCGGGCGGAGTAGGTTATCCGGGTCAGGCCCCGTATACGCCAACGGCACTGAACAACCTCGGTCAAGCCACGTTCTATCAAAACATGTGCGCCGCCTGGGAATGCGAGGCAAGTTACCTCTACGCTAGCGGTACGTGGAAGGAACTTCCTTTTACGCCACTGGATCTCAACAACCGCAGTGAAATGATAGGCCACGTCTCCGAGGACATGAACGGGGTTATCTACAGAAACGGTATCGCCACGGTTATCGGCGCCGGGTGGGAGTATGCATATCCCGACGCGTTGAACGACCTCGGTCAAGTCGTCGGCAGCGGGTATGAGGGGGGCGGCTACCACCAGGTCCCTTTCCTGTACCAGGGCGGTTCGATGGTGAATATCAACACCCTTTTGCCGGCGAGTTCGGGGTGGAGCCTTCAGGACGTGCCGGACTCTCAGCTTGACATCAACAACTACGGACAGATCGTCGGCCGAGGACGCCTGAACGGAGAGGTACGGGGCTTCCTCTTGAGCCCGACTTACTCCGTGAGCGGGACGGTGAGAAGCGGAAGCGCCACCGGCCCGGCCGTTCCCGGAGTAACTGTCTCCATTGCCGGGTCGACCGCAGTCACCAGCAGTGCCGGAACCTTCTACGTATCGGGAATCCTTCCCGGCACCTACACGGTGACGATTTCCAAAACGGGGTACGTAACCAGGACGGCACAACTGGTGGTCGATAGGGATCTTACCGGCCTTGTTTTTTACTTCCCCAACGCCTTCTCCATAAGCGGCATCGTGCATGCGGGCAGCAGCACCGGACCGGTACTTCCCGGGGCGAGCGTTTCCATCGCGGGAAAGAGTGCGGTTACCAGCAGCACGGGCACCTTCAGCATAACCGGCATCGTAGCAGGAACCTACACGCTGACCATTTCGAAAGTCGGATATGTGACGAAGACCTACACGGGTTACGTGGTTAACGGCAACAAGAGCGGACTGGTCTTCTACCTCACTCCCGCACCCACTTACTACATAAGCGGGACCGTGAGACAGGGGAGCACTACGGGACCTTTGCTTGCTGGAGCAACGGTGGCAATTGCCGGGAAGAGCGCGGTCACCGGCAGCACCGGAACGTTCAGCATCTCCGGCATACTGGCGGGAACCTACACGGTGACGATCACGAAAGCGGGATATGCCACAAGGACCGTGACGGGATTTACGGTGAGCAGCAACAGGACGGGATTGGTATTCTACCTGGTGCCGTTGCCCACTTACACCGTTAGCGGCACGGTGCGCAGCGGCAGCAGCACGGGACCGATTCTCCCCGGAGCGACGGTCGCCGTGGCAGGAAAGAGCGCTGTAACCGGCAGCACCGGTACGTTCAGCATCTCGGGCATACTGGCGGGAACCTACACGGTGACGATTTCCAAAGCCGGTTATGCGACGAGGAGCATGACGGGCTTCGTGGTGAGCGGAAACAGGACAGGGCTCGTATTCTACCTGACACCGCTGCCGACCTATACCATCAGCGGCACGGTGCGCAGAGGGAGCGCGACGGGAACGGTGCTTCCCGGAGCAACGGTGTCCATCGCCGGCAAGAGCGCCATTACCGGGACAGCAGGCACGTTCAGCATTTCCGGCATCCTTGCAGGAACCTATACCCTCACCATCTCCAAAACGGGCTATGTGACAAAAACCTACACAGGGTACGTGATAAGCAGCAACAGGACCGGCCTTGTGTTCTATCTTGTGCCCGCGACCTCCGCCTCAGTGACGCGTCCGGCCCCCAGAGCCGCGTTATCTGCACCGGAGTACAAGCTGAGATGTTAGGGCGTGCGTGAGTTGCAAAAAAGGCCCTCGGCGAACATGCCGAGGGCCTTTTTTGATGCAAGGAGGGAAAGGTTACGGCCGGAACGGCACGGTACGAGCCGCAGCAGCGGACTCATTACGCTCCGGCCGATTCCGATTCGCCCTCGGTGCTGTACTGCTCCAGTACTTCCCGCAGCGCCTTGAAGTCCACCGGCTTGGTGATCACCTGGGTCACCCCGCCCGCCAGGAAGCGCTCCTGGGCCTCACCCATGACGTGAGCGGTGAGGGCGAAGACCGGGACCTCGCGGTTGGGGTTGTCCTGCGGCAGCTGCCGGATGGCCTGCGTGGCGCTCAGCCCGTCGATATCGGGCATGGAGATATCCATCAGGATGACGTCGAACTCTTCCTCGGCGACGCGCGACAGGGCCTGGCGCCCGTTGGCCACCACCGTGGGATGGTGCCCCGACCGCTTCAGCATCTGCGTCAAAAGCTCGCGGCTTACCGCGTCATCCTCCGCCAGCAGGATTTTGAGGGCGTTGTCGCGCGCCGGGGGGGCGTCGGTGCCTTGTTGCTCCGTTGCCTCGCCATTGGCGCTCGCGGCAATCCGGCACACCACCGTGAAGTGGAATACTGCCCCGCGCTCAGGCTTGCTGGCCAGCCAGATGGTCCCCCCCATCAGTTCCACCAGCTGCTTGCAGATGGCGAGCCCGAGGCCGGTGCCGCCGAACTTGCGGGTGATGGAATCGTCCGCCTGGGTGAATGGTTCGAAGAGGTGCTGCGCCATCGATGGCTCCAGTCCGATCCCGGTATCGGCGATGATGAAGTGGAGCCTCAGCTGCCTCGGCCCGGCCGGGGAAGTCTCCACCTGCAGGGAGATGACCCCTTGCTCGGTGAACTTGATGGCGTTGGACAAAAGGTTGGAGAGCACCTGTTTCAGTCGCAGCGGGTCCCCGATCAGTCCCAACTGCAGTGCGTCCAGCGGCGTGCAATCCAGTTTCAGTCCCTTGGCCAGCAGTCGTGGCGTGTGCACGCGCAGCGTCTCGTCCATCACCTCGCTCAGCATGAAACGCTCGCTGTTGATGCCGATCTTGCCCGCCTCGATCTTGGAGAAATCGAGGATGTCGTCGATGATGGCCAAGAGGTTGCCGGTCGCCTGCTGCATGGTTTTCAGGAAATCGCGCTGCTCGGGGGTGAGGGAGGTCATCTCCAGGAGCTGCACCACGCCCAGGATGCCATTGATGGGTGTCCGGATCTCGTGACTCATGTTGGCGAGGAAGAGGCTCTTGGCCACGTTGGCCTTGTCCGCTGCCTCCTTGGCCAAGCGCAGTTCCTGGGTGCGCTCGTCCACCTTGCGCTCCAGTTCGCGGTTCGATACGTGGGCCGCCTGCTCTGCGCGCTTGAGGGCCGTGATGTCGGTGAAGGTGAGCACCACCCCGTCCACCGACCCCGACTCGGTCCGGAATGGGAAGATGCGGTTCAAAAACCACAGCCCGTCGCTGGTGCAGTCTTCTTTTTCTATGTGCTGCCCGGTCCTGAGCACGGTCTTCGCGTCTTCCAGCATCGACTGCAGATCAGTGAGATGGTAGGCGATGTGGTCGATGGGGCGGCCGACGTCCTGCGGCAGCAGCTTGAAGATCCGCTCCAGGGACGAGTTGTACTTGCGGATGCGCAGGTTCTGGTCCAGGAACACCAGCCCGACCTCCAGGCTGGAGAGCAGGTTGTCGTGGTCCCGGTTGAGCTGCAGCAGTTCCTTGTTCTTCAGTTCGAACTCCGAGTTGACCGTGTACAGTTCCTCGTTGACCGAGTGCAGTTCCTCGTTGGTGCTCTGCAACTCCTCGTTGCTGGCCAGCAGCTCCTCGTTGGTCGCCTGGAGCTCTTCGTTCGAGGTCTGCAGCTCCTCGATGGTGGTGCTGAGGCTCTCCTTGACCGCCTGCAGTTCCCCTTCCAGTTCCAGCATGCGTTGCTTCACGTGTTCGGAGGCCAGTTCCGCGGTGCCACTTGCCGGATCCTCTTCCTGCATCGGTTCCGGCGCTACGCGCGAAGGGGTGAAAGAGATGAAAAAGTGCGTCACCTGCGCCTTCCGATCCGGCAGGAGGCGCACCAGCAAATCGAAGCGCTTCTTCGCGTCGCCGACCTGCATCACGATCTTTTTCATGATGATGTCGGTCTTGGCTTTCTCCGCCCTATGGAAAGCGGTGCTCAAAGGGATTCTCAGCGCATCGTCGATCAGGCCCAGGATGTCGTTCTCGTAGCGCCCGGTCGGGAGCTTGAGGAAAGACGAGGCGTCCCCGAAGTGATGCAGGATCTGGCGCTTCTCGTTGACCAGGACGCCACACGGCATGTACTGGCCCAGCAGGAGATCGTAGTCGTTGAGCAGTTGGCGGTCCATGCTGATCGAGGCCCGCTCGATGCGCTGCAGGGCGGGCAGGGATGACCGCGCCGGAACATTGCTGATACCGAGGTCGGCGGCGAACCTGAGGTCGCAGGTCTTGCGGAAAAGCTTGGATGGACTGTCCACTGTCTCCAGTCCCGGCGAGCGTTTGCCGATTCCCTCGCTGCTGCCGAGGAACAGGAACCCTTTGTTGCGCAGCGAGAAGCTGAACAGCGCCAGCACTTTTTCCTGGGCGGTGGGATCGAGGTAGATGAGCAGGTTCCGGCAGCAGATCAGGTCCATCCTGGTGAAGGGAGGATCGCTGATCAGGTTGTGGGTGGCAAAGACGATCATCTTGCGCAGGGCGGGGCTCATGTAGTAGTGGTTCCCCTCCTGGTGGCAGAAGTGGAGCAGGCGCTCCTTGGACATGTTTCTCAGCCGCTGCGCCTCGAACTTGCCCTGCGAGGCGGTCTCGATCGACTTCCTGTGCGCGTCGGTGGCGAAGATGGTGATCTTCCCGGTGAACCCCAGCTCGCGCGCCTTCTCCGTAAAGAGGATGGCGAGGGTGTAGGCCTCTTCGCCGGTGGCGCATCCCGCCGACCAGATCCTCACCTCGTCGTGATCCTTACGCCCCCGCAGTATCTCCGGTATGACGATCTCCTCCAGGACCTTGAAGGCCTTGGGATCGCGGAAGAATTCGGTAACGCCGATGAGCAGGTCGCGGTACAGGGCATCCAGCTCCTCGGGGTCCCGGGCCAAGAGGGCCGCATAGGCTGTCGATTCCCCGACATGGCAGAACTCCATCCTCCTCTGGATACGGCGCGTTATGGTGGGCGGTTTGTATTTGGAGAAGTCGATATTGTACTGGCTTCTCAAAAGCGCGAAGATCTGCTGGTATTCGCCGTGGTACTGGTCATCGGCCAGGTAGCCGTACAACGCCTGACGCCGCTCCTCGGGCGGGGTGCGGGCGTAGCGCACGATGGCTGCCGGCATTTCCTCGGGATCGAGCATCAGGTCGCAAAATCCGGTGGCGATGGCGCTGCGGGGCATGCCGTCGAACTGCGCCGAGTCCACCGTCTGCACCAGCACCAGCCCGCCGGCATCGTGGATGTCCCGGACGCCGCGCGAACCATCGGTGCCGGTGCCGGAGAGGATCACGGCAATGGCCTGCGGTCCGGCATCTTCGGCGAGCGAGCGCAGGAAGACATCGATGGGGAGCTCGGAGTGCTGCGACGGCAGAAGCTCAGTGAGGTAGAGCTTGCCCTTGGAGACGGTCATGTGGGTTTTGGAGGGTATCAGGTAGATGGAGTTGCTACGCAGGGTGATGCCGTTGGTAACGCGGTGGATGGACATCTTGGTGTGTCGGGCCAGCAGATCGTCCATCAGGCTCTTGAAGTCGGGAGAGAGATGTTGAATCACGACGAAAGCCATGCCGCTGTTGGTGGGCATGGTGTCGAAGAATTTTTCCAGGGCCGCGAGGCCGCCGGCCGATGCCCCGAGGCCGACCACGAAGGAAGGCTTTGCCTTGCCGGCGGCGGCCCTGCTGTTGGTTGATTTTTTCATGGCCGTACCCTCCACTACTGAAAAATCAGGCAAAGCCCTTAAAGGACAATGAGATTCTGAGATTGGATCTAGTAGCCGAAAGCCCATGATCAAGGTGCTGCACCTTGAGATCGTTCTCCTATTGCAAGAGTTGCCAAGAAGACCTTTTTTATCTCATTAGAGCTCCGATGGCATCGATTGTCAACGGCACCAGTGTCAGAAAAAACGTACGGGGATGTTCCATCTCTCCAGTGGTCTGGGCAGCATCACTGCCGGAGCCGCGGAATGTGGTGGGGGGCTGGTACTGCGGAAACGCAGGCTAGGAGGACGAGCCGCAACGAAAAAGGCCCTTGGATTTCTCCAAGGGCCTTTTCAATAAATGGTCGGAATGAGAGGATTCGAACCTCCGACCCCCTGCTCCCGAAGCAGGTGCGCTACCAGGCTGCGCTACATTCCGGCTTTGAAACTCTGACGGGTCAATCAGGAGGAGAGATATATCAGCCTTCGTGGCCAATTGTCAAGCACTAAGAAACACTATCTGCAAAATATTCCTTTTCCGCCATATCCGCCTGCCGCCCGCGCCGCACTTCACCGAGCGCCGTTACTTCACTTTCACCTTGTAGTCGAGCCTGAAACTGCCACCGGACCTGATGCTGCCGGTCATCGGGATGCGCCAGTTGGTAACGTTGCCGTCGTAGCCGAGAGGGGCGCCTCCTGCTCCGGATGCGGGGGCATAGCTCCAACTGGTGCCGCTGTCGCTGGAATACTGCGGCGCCCCCAGGGCAAGACCGGAGGCGGGGCTGCTGTCGGTGAAGGTGAACGGCGTGCCTCCGCCGAGGTAAAAGGAGCCGTAGGGGCCGAGGTCGTCGCTAAGGACGATGTCGCTGCCGACCCCGGCGCCGGTGTTCACGAGCTCGATGGTGTAGATGACATCCTGGCCGGGATCGGCGCTGGAGCGGTTGGCGGATTTCAGTATCGAGATGAGCGGCATGGCCCCCACGGTGACACTCGCGCTGGCGCTGGTGCCGGTGAGACCTGCCGGTCCGGTGGCCAAGGGAGATGCGGTGGTGTTGGTCAGGGTGCCATACGCGGAGCTGGTGACGTTGAGGCTGACCTGGCAGCTTGACCCGGGGGCGATGGAAGCAGCCGTGAAGCGGACCGCGCTGTCGCCGGGGGCGGAGGCGGTACCCGAGGTTTGGGTCACGCTGCCGCAGCCGGCCGGGGAGAAACTGAAGTTCGTATTGCGCAGCACCATTCCGCTCGGGAAGGTGTCGGTGACGCTGACTCCGGTCAGGGGGGCGACGTTGGCAGAGGGATTGGCCAGGATCAGCGACAGGCTCACCGGCGCACCCACCGCAACCGTGGCGGCGCCGAACGACTTAGCCGCGGTAGGAGGGGTGAAGACGTTCAGGGTGGCGCTGGCGCTGCCGGTGTCCAGTCCGCCCCCCTGGGCGCTGAACCTGGTGGCGTCGTTAAGATAGGAAGCTGCTGCGTCGCCCCTGACGGTGGCGCTGAAGCTGCAGCCGGCGCTTCCCGCCGCAATGGCGCCGGAGGCAAGCGAAACGCTCGACGCGGTGTATGAGGTGGTGCCGCTGCAGCCGGTACCGGAGACGGGACCGACACCCGTGACGGTAAGTCCGCCAGGGAAGGTGTCGGTGAAGGCGAGTCCCGACTGGGCGGGTTTCGTGACCGGTTCGTTGACGATGCTGAAGTTCAATGTGCTGCTGCTGCCGACGGCTATGTTGCCGATGACGTAACTCTTGCTGAGGGTCGGGCGCGGCAGATTAGTAAAGGTGCAGGTCAGCTCGTCTCCTGCGGCGGGCGCGAGCGTGTAGCTTGATGCCCGCTGCGCGTTGGGAAGGAGTGCCCCCGTCGTCGCTCCGGGACCCGCATAGGCGTTGTTGCAGGTGAGGCTTGCTGCGTACTTCGCGGCCGGTGTGCTCCCGGCGCTCATGACGTCGGTAAGAGTCAGGGGCTGGTCAGGGGCGCAGTTAAAGACCGTACTGGCCGAGCTTTGAGTCCCGGAAGTGGTGGCGGAGGCGGTGCCGAATATGGTGCCGCTTGCGCTAACCGTGAACTGGTCACCGGAATTAATCCTCACCGGCAGGTTCTTCACCAGGGTCACCCGTGGCCGCTTGGTGTTGGTGATGGTGCAAGCCGCGGCGGAGTTACTGGTGTTGAGCGTGGCGCTCATGCTGCGCTGCGCCGGAGCGGTGCTGAGGGCGGGGGAGCCGGTCACGGGGAGGCAACTGATAACGGCGGTCGGGTCCCAGTCTCCCCCGGCGGCTGTCTCGGTGATGGTCAGGGTCTGGTCGGCGGCCACCGCGTTTATGAACACCCGGGCAGTTTCGTTGTCCCTGAGGGTAAAGCTGACGCTGTTTCCTGCCGCGGAGATGGAGGCCGGGGTATAGGTGCCGCCCGTGGCGGAGGTTGCGGTCAAGGTGGCGCCGGTGAGCACAACGACCTTTGAGCCGGCGGGCCCCGTAGCGGTGAAGGTGAAGGGTTGGGTATTCCCGTCAGGGAGCGTCTGCTTGGTCACGTCGACGAAGGCGCCGGTTAGGACACGGACGTTTCCGGCGACGGTGGCGACGCCGGCGTTGCACTTGGAGGGGGAGCCGTTACTGACATCGCCCGGACCGGAACAGACGTTGCCGGGGTTTTGCCAGTAGGTGACGACGTAGGGTATCTTGAGGGCGCCGGTACTGTCACCGCTGCAGAGGACCTTTATCTCATCGACGGTGGTGGTGAAGTTAGCCCCTCCCTTGAAGTCGCCGCAGCCATCACCGTCCAGGTTGAGCCATGGACTGGGACTGGTAGGAAAGGTGGCGACGGAGCAAATGTTGCCTGGCGTCGTGCCACGCGGATCATTCCCCTGCTGGCCAACGAAGAAGCCGATGTCGTAACGGTCGGTGTTGGTACCAGAGAGGCCGAGTTCAACCTTGAAACGGAAGTCACTCCCCATGATGCAAAAGGGGGCGGTGCCGGCTCGAGCGGTAAACACCGGCGCTATGGTGAATTCCCCGGCCGTACAGTTAAGACCGCCGGTACGGTACCCTACGCAGGTTTGGTCCTGCCAGGCGTTGGTGGTGAGCGCCGTCGAAGGGGACGGAACGGCGAGCAGGGTAAGAAGTGCTGCCGTCGCCATCCCGAGCCAATGCCGGTGCGCTGTTTTCACGATCGATGATGTCCTGAGGTTACCTTTCTGCATCTGCTTCTCCTGAGGCCGTCACTGAAACCTTACCCGCGGGCTTTCGGCTCATTGTGTCATTACTGCGCTATTCGCCGCGGTTCAGGGCGGCCAACCCTTCCTTGACGGAGTTCTGGTCGAATTTGAAGCGGAACTGCAGGAACGGCCCCTGCGCGGTGTAGTTCGCCGCCGAGAAGTCGCGGTCGCGGAAGCCGAGCAGGTTGTAGCCCAGGCTGAGCCAGGCGTTCTGCATCACGTTGCAGCCGATCGAGCCCCCCAGGCTGTAGTTCACCTGGCGCGCCTGCCAGCCGTGCACAACCGATCCGCGCAGCCCGATGTCCCAGCTGTCGCTCAGGTCGTGACGACCCTCGGCACCGAACAGGTCGGTCACGCCGCTGAAGTCCTGGTCGTCCAGTTGCTCCAGCACGTATTTCACGCCGTACTGCAGCGAGAGCTGGTTGTGCTTGTCAGGGCGGAAGTTGGCGTTCAGGTTGTTGACGATCCTTCTCCCTTGGGTGGAGCTGCCGGAACCTTTCTCGTCCTTGAGGGTTAGGTCGAGCCGGTCCAGGAGGATCCAGCGCGTGACCGGCGGCCGGTAGGCGAGACCCAACCTCAGGTCTGCATCGGTGGAGCGGGCTCCGTCGGTCGCCCGGGTATGCAGGACCTGCAGCTTGCCGGTCCAGCCCCAGAACAGCCCCTGCTCGTTAGTAAGGCCGGTGATCAACCCCCACTTGTCGTCTGTTTCGCCGTCGCGGTACTCGAGCCGGTTCGACCACAGCAACTTCTTTTCCTGGTAGGTGGCGCCCAGGGAGACGGCGCTGTAATCCTCGCCGCCGGAGGCACTGGGGACTTTGGCGTCGAATTGGTAACCTGGGCTTCTCCTGATGGTCTGGCTGCGGTCGAAGCCGCCGTCCACGGACCAGAAGCTGTTGACCTGCCACTTCTGGGCCAGGCCCACGTTGGCGAAGGTCCGCTCGTCGTTCTCTTTCCGGTCGTTGGCCACCGACGAGGAGAAGGTGCCGCCGCTCCAGGGGGTGGCCTTCATGCCGACCCTGGTGGTGTTGGTGTCCGCGTCGTCGGCCTGGGTGAATTCCTGCTGGGCGAAGAGAAGCAGCGACGGGATGATTTGGAAATCCGCGCCCAGCACGGTGCGGGTCGGGTAGTCCGCATTCTGGTTCTTGCTGAACAGGGCCTGTTCGTGGTCGGCCCGAAGCGTCAGGCGCTGGTTCAGCGTCTTCCAGCTAGCGCCGACCGTGCCCAGGACGGAGGTGGCGTTATTGCCGTCGGCGAGGCTGTCGTTGGCGTAGCGCAACCCCGCCTTGCCGGTGAACGCCTTGTCGGTGTAGCCGGCCTGCGCTTCCGCGAAATCCATCACGTTGTTGCCGGTCAGGTTGTACTGGCGGTAGAGCTGGCTCCCCAGTGAGACCTGTTCGTTGACGCGGAAGGTCCCCTCGGCGCCGAACTTGCGTGTCCCCGCCTCGCTTCCCTTCTGCTGACCCAGGCCGAAATCGTCTTCCTGTTCACGGAAGTACGCCTTCCCTTCCAGCTTCTGGTCCAGGTGGGTGATCTCGGCCAGGTAGGCGTTGCCGGAGGCCTTGTCCCCCGGCATGTTGCGCTGCGTGGTGGCGATTTCGGCACGCACCTTGGTTCCCGGCCCCAGGGTGGCGGTGGCGTCGGCGCCGTAGAGGTTGCTGTCGCCGCTTACGTGCCCCTCGTGGATGTAGCTGCCGCCAACCTTCAGCTTCCCGTCCAGGAGTTTCACCCCCGCCCGGCCACCGTAGGTCAGGGCTTCGCCGCCGGCGTCGGTGACCTCGTAGTCCACCACGATGTAGATCGGGTTCAACTGGTCGTCCTTGCTGAACACCGGGCTCTTGAAGAAGATGGTGCCGGCCTCGTAGTCGATGCTGTAGTCGATGAAGCGGCTCAACAGGCGGCTGTCGACGACACGCTCGCTGTGGAAGCGGTCGCGCGACTCGATGGTGATCTTCTCGGAGTTGGCAACCAGCCCCCTGCGGCTCAGTCGATAGAGCCCGGAGGTGCCGTCCCCGCGCAGTTCGTCTTTCACGAAGGACTGCCCGGTCTCGCTGCCGAAAGCCGTCACTTCAAATTCTTTGGAGCGGAACTCGGTCTTGACGCCGTTGAGCCTGCGGCTGTAACGCGACAATTCGGTGACCGAGAGGCCGGTGTCGAAATCCCCGAGCACGGCGCTGAACTGGTCCCGCTCCACCTTCAGGAAGATCTTTCTCTGGCTGGCTGCATCGTAGGCCTGGGCCGAGGCGTCGCCGTAGATCGTGTAGAAGGCGTTGGGGTCGATGTTCTGGAACAGCGAGTTGCCCGAGACGCCGGTGCTCTTCTTGGCGCTGTCGTAGGACATGGTGAACAGCCACTCCCCTTTCACGCTCCCCTTGGCGTAGAAGGCGAGACGCTCCTCATCGTAGATGTGCTCCTGCGCCCCGGCGTCCTTCAGGTTCTGCATGTGGCCGGTGACGGTGTTGTAGCCCGCGGTCCCTTCGGCGAGGCCGACCAGGATCCAGTCGCGCATCTTCGGCTTGACGTAGGTCTCCAGGTCCAGGGTCGCCTTGTTGTAGGCGAGCTGAGCCCGGTATGCACCGCTCGCGGTAACCGGTTGGAACTTCATCCACCCCTGGGCGTCGACGGCGACCAGGCCGCTACCGGCGTTGACCGCCAGGGTGCCCGGCTCAAGGTAGGGGCGCAGTTCGCCCCCCTTAAGGGCCAACTCCGCGTTGGCCGGAACCGGTTTGCCGTCCTGGTCCAGCAGTTCTATGCGCACACGCACCGGCGTGCGACCGTCGGCGACGTTGCCGTCGGCGCTGACCAGCCTGATGGCGACGATCTCACCGGTCCTGATCACCTTGGCGCTCTGCTCGTAGCGGGCGACGCCGAAGCTGTCCATCCCCTTCAGCCGGAGGACGTGCTCCCCCTTATCGCCGAAGTCGATGCCGATGAAGGTGTACAGGCTCTTTTCGCTCTCCTTGTCCTTCATCTTGAAGCCGATCTTCTCCGGCGGAATCACCTGGCCGTCCAGCGTGAGCACCGGGGTGAGCGCCGAGTTCAGCACGATCTGCACCGCGTTCACCTGCGAGGCG
The DNA here is from genome assembly GCF_016458305.1 of Geomonas anaerohicana. Taxonomy (GTDB): domain Bacteria; phylum Desulfobacterota; class Desulfuromonadia; order Geobacterales; family Geobacteraceae; genus Geomonas; species Geomonas anaerohicana. The sequence goes on from NZ_JAEMHL010000001.1 coordinate 387,712, forward strand.
AGCACGGTGCCGTCGGCGGGGGAGAGGATCCCCTCCTTCTCCTTGACGTGGAGGTCGGCGTTGGGGTCGGCGGCCTGGGGCTTGCCCTTGGCGATTTTCTCCTCGAAGTCGCTGCTGACGACGTCGTCAGTCGGCTTTGCCTGGACTTGGGAAACAGCCGGTAGCGGCGTCACGTCGGGGCGCTCGATCTCTTCCATGCTGTCGGAGAGTTCGGCGGTTGCGGTGAAGGTCTTGATGGGCGCCCCTTTGCGGTCGCAGATTTGCACGGTCACGCTGCAGTTCGAGTTCTCTTCTTTCACTTCCGGGTCAAGTAGAGACTGCAGGCGCAGATCGAGCTTGCCGTTCTGGGGGATCTTCTCGATGCGGTACACCACGCCAGCGTCGCTGGCCGCGGGATCGGCAGCTTCGCTGCCGCCGAGACGGGTGGTGCCGTTCATGTAGAGCAGGCTCTTGGGTAGTGCCAGGTTAACAGTGATGTATCTCCCCTCGCCCTCAGGGAGAGGGGCGGGGGTGAGGGCCTGGCCGCCGACCAGCTTTATGCGGTGATGCACTACGCCATCGTGCAGCGCAGAGTACAGCTCCAGGCGCTCCTGCGCAGGTTTGAGAGCCTGCGAGCCAGCAGGGGGGCTCGCACTGGTGCCGCCGGCGCCGCCGGCGCCGCTGGTGCCACTGGTGCCGCTGGTCGGACTGGTCGGAGCCGCTGCCGGAGCTGCTGTCGGGGCCGTCGCCGCCGTTACTACCGGAGCGGCGGGCACGGTGATCTGCTTCTTCACCTCGCTTCTGTCCTTGATCATGGCCGCTCGGGTGGACTGCACGTTCTGGGACAGCGACACCTTCACTTCCACCCGACGGTTGAGGGCGCGGCCGGCTTCGGTGCGGTTGCTCGCTACCGGCTCCTTTTCGCCACGGCCGGTTAGGTACAGGGCTTCTGGCGGGAGGTGCAGGGCTGCCGTCAGGTAACGCCCCACATTCCTGGCGCGGGCGAAGGAAAGCGCGGTGTTGTCGGCGTAAATGCCACGGCTGCGCGGGGCGATGCGGACCTGGTCGGTATGGCCGGTAACTTCTATACGATCCAGATTGAAGCGGCGCAGCAGTTCTGCCAGCGCGGAGAGTTGCTTGCGGTCCTCGTCGCTCAGATCCGCCCCGAAGGTAGGGAAATGCGGATGCAGTACGACCGGCGCTAACGGCACTCTGCTCTGCTCCCGCACCAGGGACAGGATGTTGTCCACTTCCGGGGTAACGATGCCTTTGCCCTCTGCAGTGTCGAAGCTGAGCCTTGCCTTGGTCTGCAGCGTCCCGGCCTGGCTGGCCTGCTCCACACGGGCCTTGAACCGCAGTTCAGTTCCCCAGGCTGCGTCGGCAGCTCCCAAGGCGTAGTTGAGGCGGTTGCCGTCCACCTGCGGGTCGACATGAGAAGTTGCCTTAAGGGTGCTGCTCCCCATGTGGTAACGCACCCCCGGCGGCAGGTCGACTGTCAGTTGCAGGTTGCCCAACTGCACCCCGGCGGTCTGCATCGGTATCCGGTACTCGATGATGTCGTCATTTTGGGCGCTGATCATTTCCAGGGTTACTTCCCCCTGGTATCGCGGGTCCGCCGTAGGCGGCACGGCCGCCGCAACTGCCATAGCCGCGCCAGTTCCCCCGGTTACCGCACTGCTCCCGGTACTCTCGGTGCTCCCGGTGTTACCTGTTGCCGCTGCGCCACTCTTGTCACCGAGCCGGCCCAGGTAGAAGTCTGTGCGCCACATGGTCCCGCCCTGCAGCTCCGCAAACTGGGAGTAAGCCCGACCGGCGAAGCGGCTGTTCTTCTCGCACTGCTGCACCTGGTACCCCTCGGGGACGGAGTCGATGTCGAGCTGGACCACGTGGGTCCCCGACGCCACACCCTCGAAGTGGAACATGCCGAGCTTGTCGCTCACGACGAAGGTGCCGTCCTCAAGGTAGATGCCGACCCCCTCCATCCCCTTCTTGTTGTCCGCGGGGTTTTCGCCGCAGGCGCCCACGAAGACGCGTCCCATGATGATGTTGCGGCTCTGCAGAAAAGGCTCCTGTACCGTCACCGCAGCGGTGGCGGGAAGGGAGCTGACGGGAGGATTGGTACTGGCGACCGCCGTGTTGACTGCCGTGCCGGGCTTGGCGCCAGCGCCGACCACTACCACGTAACGGATCAGGGCCGAGCCCTTGGGGGGCAGGGTTCCGGCATTGAAGGTCAGTGTGCTGCCGTCGGTGGCAATGGCCGGGTCGGCAACAGGTGCACCGTTGAGGCGTGCCGAACCTTTCTGATAGCGGAAGCCCGACGGGAGCCTGTCGGTCACCACCGCGTTGAAGACGGTCCCCACGGTGTCGGGATTCTGCAGGGTGACGTCGTAGCTCAGGTAGTCACCTGCCGAGACCACGCTCTTGGACGCGCTCTTTCTCAGCCAGAGCGTACCGATTTTCGGGTCAATCGGGATGTCGACGCGAATCGCCGGGCCGGCTGGGACCACGAAGACCTCGCCGCGCGACCCCGGCTCCTGGATGTTGAAGGGGGCTCCCGGCAGGGCCTGTAGCCGCCCCGTGGTGACGGTGGAGGGGGCGGTGTAGGTGTCCGGCGGCGTCACCTTCAACAGGTAGTTACCCGGGGCGACGAACGGGAAGCGGTATCCCCCCGGGGTGAATGCGTAAGTCCTTCCCTCGCTGTCGCTGGCCACGCTGCCGCTGACCACCTTGCTGGGGTAGGTGTTGCCGGCGACGCCGTTGTCGCCCAGGATGGTCGCGCCAAGGCCGGTGTCGGCGTCGATCAGTTCAACGGTGACGCCGTCTACCGGTTTTCCGGTCACCGAGTCGAAGACGATACCGAACGGGTCGACGATGGCGGCTACCGCGCTGCTGTCGCTGCCATCGACCTTGTCGACGTACCTTGCCTTGATCTCGGAAGACTCTGATACGCTCAGTATGCCGTTTTTGGCCACGGGGGGCCGGGAACTGGTCTGGATATACCCCATGAAGACGCCGGTGTCGGGGCCACTTTCGGTGAGTTGCAGCACCTCGGTGTCGCCGGTGGCGGGGTCGGTGATGGTGACCTGCACCGTCTCGGCTACCTCGTGATCCAGGTTCTGGTCCGGATCGGTGACCCGCACGAACAGTGGCTCCCCGGCGTGGTAGGTGCTGGAAGCGGTAAGCTGCACCGGCTTGGAGAGGTCGATGGTGTTCTGGCTGCCGGTGGCAACGGGCGCGGACAGCGGCTCCAGCGTGCCGCTGCCGTCGTAGAAGGAGGTGGCGGGGACGGTCACGCTGCTGGCTCCGGCAACGGTAGGGGAGTACTTCAGGAACTCCGCCGTCGATGCGGTGCGGACCATCACGGTGACCGTGACCTGGCTGGTCAGGGGCGGCAGTTCGCGGCAGCTGAACGTGGCCCGGTTGAGGATCTGGTCGCCGTTTACCGCCGCCATCGCTGCGTGCACGGGAAACAGCAGGGGGAGGGCCAGGAGCAGCGCACTGAATAGAGTGGACACACGGCAGCGCACCGGACGCAACTCCGCGGCAGCCCGCGGCACAGACGTGCCGCGGCCCCGCCGGTCGCCGCGGGCGCCGGCAAGCTCCCCGGCCCGGAGGCCGGAGAGGCTGCTTAGGATGTTGTCGATCCGGTTAGTCATCACGCTGCCGTGTCTCTCCCTACTTGATCTTCACCTGGTAGGCGACGGCCACGCCCTTGCCGATCGGGATGATGCCTGGGGTGGTGGCGTTGGCGTTGACACCGACGTTGACCACCAGGTTCGGGGAGTTCCCGGCCACGTAGCTTGCCTGGTTGGCGCCGACCGCCCCGGCTGCGATGGTCGAGGTGACGCCGTTGGTGTCGATGTAGAAGATCTGTCGGGAGCCGGTGTAGGCCGCCAGCGGATCGGTGACGTAGCTGGTCGGCACGTAGTCCGACACGGCGCACGCGGTGAGGTCGAAGGTGCTGGCGCCGCTGTTCGATGCCTCGATGACGTACTCGATGGTGTCACCCGGCTTGCCGGTTACCCCTCCGGTGTAATAGGGGAGGGAGCCTGCGCCGGTATTGCCCTCGACGGAGGTGTTGTAGTGGGCGGTCCCGGTTCCCGCGGCCGGGGCGGTCACGTTCCTGGAATATTTCTGGAAGGTGATGGTCGGCGGCGTGGAGGTCCACTTGTTGGCCGGGGCGGTGCTGGCGGTGCCGGTCGGGAAGTTCGGCGCGGTAACGTCGACCTTGACCGTGGTGGTAAGGTCCATGCCGAGGGTGGTGATGGTGCCGGGCTTCGCAGTCAGGTTCACCTGCTGGCGTTCGCCGACCTGGACGCCGGCGCCCGGGATGTCCCCGGCCTGGATGGCCTCGGAGTTGGCCCAGTAAATGGTGAAGGTGTTGGTGCTCCCGTTGTACTGGGTCGAGGTGACCTTCGGGGTGTAGGTGTGGCTGTTGATCGTGAAGACGATGATGTCGTTCACGGCGATGCCGTTCACCTCGGAGTCGGCGCTGACGCCGCCGCCGATCGGGGCAGGGACCACGATCGAGGTGGTGCTGCCGGTGCCGGCAGTGATGGTGGCGCCGAGGACGACGCTGGTGCCGCCGGTCACGCTGGCGCCGGTGCTGTTGCTGCTGGCGGTCACGGACGGGGTCACCGTGTAGGTGGCCGGGCCGTTGGCGGACGAGGTTATGGTGACGGTGTCGGCGATGCCGGGGGTGTCGGGTCCCTGGTAGGCGGCGTCGCCCCTGGTGACGGTTACGTTGGGGAGAGCCGGCACCAGGTCGACCTTGACAGTGACCGAACTCTCGGCGGTGAGCCCGCCGTTGTAGGAAAGGACGGCGCGGTTCACGATGGCGGTATTGGCGGCCGTACTGGCAAAGGAAGCCTGGGCGCACAACACCGCGGGAGCCGCCAGCGCAAGCGCCAGCAGCGATTTCATTGCAGCTCTCAACACATCTACCTCCTAGATTCGGCTCTCCGGCACCGTCATGGAACCGGAGAGCCGGTGCGGTTTTAGTCCACCTTCACGCGGTACTTGATGGTGTAGGTGCTGTTCCATTTAAGCGGACTTACGCAAAGGGCCTGGGTGTTCTTCGTGCTGTCGCTGCACGAAGGCACGGTGCCGCCTGCCGATACGCTGGAACCTTGACCGAGGTAGAAATTGAGCGGAAGCCCGGCGGCTACGCCGGCCGCCTTGCCGAAGCCGACGGCCGGTGCCGGTGCTGCCGGCTGGGCCGCCACTTCGCCACTGGCGTCGGTGGTCAGGTTGACGGTGTTGACGCCGTCGGAGACCTGGGCGAAGTAGCCGGTGGTGACGGTGTCGTCGCCGACGCCGTAGCCGTCCTTGTAGACCACGAGCTTGGTATAGGAGGGGATGTTGTCGAGCACCGCGGCGGCGATAGCCTGCCCGCCGGTATTGGTTACCGTGACCTGGTACTCGAGCACCTGGCCCGGATTGCTGGTGGCTGTGGCGCCGAAGTTGCCGTTGTCGGTGAAGTTCCTGACCTCTTTCAGGATCTCCAGCTTGGTGGCCAGGAAGTTGCCGGCGGTGCAGCTTGCGCCGGCGCTGCCGACGTACTGGGTGTTGTTGCCGGAGCTGTCGGTTGCCGTCAGCTTGTAGTCGACGGTCGCGTCGTTGCCCTTGACGTTGGAGACGGCGCTGACGTCGATTTTCACGATGGCCATTTCCCCGACCACGGTGCCGACGGCCGGTGCCGTGGTGTTGAAGGCCGGGGCGGTGCCGCCGTTGCCGATGCCGTTCACGTTGGCGAAGGCTTGCACCTGGACCTGGTCGCGCTGCTCGGTGGTGGCGTTGCCGGTGGTGGTGCTGGCCACGGTGCCGTTCACGGAGTATCCCGCGGCGTGGCCGAGGATGACGTTCTTGACCAGGTAAGCCGTCTTGGTTGCGCCGTAGTCGACGACCACGATGGCGCCGGCGGCGAAGCCGCCTTGCGCGGCAGATTTGAGCGAGCCGCCCGGGAAGAGCAGGGTATCGGTGCCCGAGGTGCCGACCACGATGGCGCTGTTCAGCACCAGGTCGCTGGCCGCGGAGGTGCTCGGAGCCTGGACGGTGCCGTCGGCTTTGAGGATGGTGTAGGCCGCACTGCTGGTGCTCGCGTTAGTCGCGGTGTTGGAGATGGACAGCTTGTAGGTGTCCTGGCCGTTGGCCGTTGCGGTCAGGGCGTAGAGAGCGCTGAAGGTGCCGCCGGAGGCATAGCTGCCCAGGGGCGCGCAGGCGAATGCCGGCGTGTAGTTCGCGCTGCTCGGCGGGGTGGAGACGTTCAGGCCCGCTTTGACCAGGTTGACGGTGACCGTGGTGGAGAAGGCGGCGCTGAACGAGGTGGTGTTGCTGGCGTCCTTGTAGTCGACCGTGACCACGTTCAGGATGGTGGTGCCGGCGGTGGTGCTGGCGCCGGCCGTTGCCGGCACGCCGGCGGCCGCAATGGCGCTGATGGCCAGGGCGGCGAAGAGGTTGCGTTTCATAGGATCTCCTTTTTTGTGATGCATCAATTCAAATAAAAAATAGCAATGGTGTTCCTGTACTGCCGGTACTGCTTGTACTTGTACTGCATGTACTGCTTCTAGTTGTGCTGATGGTACTGTCACATCTATTTGTCATCATTGGGTCATAGGCGCTCCTTATTGGTTATCTGTACGTAGATATATGCTTCTGGCTATTTCACCTTTACCTTGAAGTTGACCGAGCCTTTGCCGCCGGCCGGTATCTGCGGGATGGTCCAGCGGATGTCGGTGTATTCCTCGGGTGCCGCCACCTTCTTCTCCATCTTGCCGCCGCTTCCTTTCAGCTCGTAGGTCAGCAGGGTCGGTTTCTTGAAGCTCTTTCCCTTGTCGATGGAAAAGGTAAGGTCGTCGGCGTCGCTGGCGCTGCCGGGGATGTAGGCGGTGCCGGTGGGGATCGGGTCACTGATGACGACGTCTTTGGCCGCCTCGGTCCCGGAGTTCACGTAGCTGAGGGTGTAGATGATCTCCTCACCCGGTTGCACCCCTTTGGCTGCCACCCGCTTTTTTACCTGCTTTCCTTTGGCGGTGACATTGACCTCTTTCTCTGCCTTGATCGCAATGGTGACCTTGGGCTGTGCCCAGACGGCAAGCGGCATGGATGTCAGGGCGAGGGCGACGGTTGCTGCGACTAAATACTTGTTTCTCTGCATTTTTTTCTCCTTGTTGTGCGGTTTGGTGCGCGGTTGGTTGCAAGATTGAAATCATTTTGTTGACGGTATAAGTTCCGCTGTTACGGGTACTTGCGAGACTCGGTGGATTGGATGCAAAAATGCCCGTCTTCATGTACATGGAGACGGGCATTATCTGCCGCAGCGAGGACGGTTCGTCCTCCCCCGGGCCTGACTCCAGATGCTCTTCGGTAGCCCGGCTATCCCCCTCGTGGAAAGGGACCCGTGGCTTTGCGTCGCCGGATTGCTCCGGGTTTGCCGTTATCGGAGTAGGTATGGACGGGCAGAGTTTAGATCATGGTGGCCCTAAGGTCTTAATTTTTGATTAACTTTTTTGCTCGATCGCTGTTGTTACCCGCTAGGACTACACTGAGGTCAGCATAATTCCTACCTGGCGGTGCAACAATACCAAATTGCATGAAAAATATAAAGTTTTTTTTCCAATGAGAGAAGTGTCGTGTGAGGTCGTCCAGTTACCCGTTACCGTTTTGTTGTAATCGCACAAAGGCTCCTGGTGCGGTCCGGGGTCTGCCCGATGGAACGGTGGACGGGGGTGAGGCCCTAATGAAGCGGTGAAAGACGGGACGCGAAGCGGGGCAACCCGGGCAGCCGGCGCAGCAGTGCGCCGGCTGCCGGAGGGGAAATTCAGTTGGTGTTGAGCAGCACCTGGAGGGCGTTTATCTGGGCGGCGGAAAGCATGATCCCCTGGTGCCCTGGCTGCCCGGCAAGGTACTTCGCCGGGACCTCGCCCCCCCTCAGGGCTAGGTCGGGGGCTCCGGCGGCGCTGGCGTCGAAGCTGCCCAGGGAGTGGCATGCCGCGCATTGCGCCTGGTATACCGGCTGTGCAGCCAGGGCAAGCGAACCGGGTGCCGGGAGGACGGCACTGCTGGTGCCGACCACGAAGTCGAAGCCGGCTGCGATAGTGTAGGTAGGCTTGGCCGGGTCGTTGTCGTCCTCGACAATGGCGCTGTAGGAGCCACTGATGCGGTCGCCGGAGTTGCCCCCGTAACGCGTGAAGCTGATGGTCCCGCCGACGGTGCGCAACAAGGTGGACGGGTGCCCGTTGAGAAAGTAGAGGTTGCCCGGGAACGGGGTGCCGCCGGCATTGCCCAATGCGTAGCTGGTCTGGGTCGCTACGGAAGTTCCGGGCGCGAAGTCGATCCTGGAGATGGTTTTGTAGTCAGGATCGTTGAGGCTGGTGGCAATGCCGGCCCGGAAGACGATCCCGAGGTTGGAAACGCTCGAAGAAAGGTACGTCGCCTTTTCCAAGCCGTATTGGTCACTGGTCACCGCGTAAGAATTGCTAGCTACCTGATCGTTGCTGGTGTTGATGCCGGTCGGGGTGGTCCCGCCGCCACCGCCACCGCAGGCCGCGAGTAGGATGAGCGTCAAGCCGAGTGCCGCCGTTGCGATCCGGGGGGGACGGGAGCCATGGTCCTTGTTGGTCTTAGTTGTCGTGCTGTTCATGGAAGCCCCCTTTATTCCTTCGTTGCAACCTCTTTTTCACGGAAGGTGCCAGAAAAAGTTAATGTGTAAAAATGTCGTATGTGCTTCACTTATCGGCACAATTTCTTCTCAACTGCAGGAATTTCGTGGGGGAATTTCAAAAAGTTCCTGTTCAGGGTTTGCACAGTTTTAACCTTTGCTGTGCTTAACCTGAACTGGTGGCTGTTCCGGGCAAGATGGTTCCTTCTTTCATGAATGTTTCTGCGCTGCAGTCGGGGGGGGCGGTCGCTGCCAGGGGAAGGTAAGCGGGGAAGAAAAACGTTGTCATCGCATGGTGGAAGTGTTAAAAACTTTCTCTTCAGGTTATTTGCGGAGTGTGCATGGCCATCAGGGACTTACGAGACTTTCTCGCCGTGCTGGACACCGCAGGTGAGCTGCATCGGGTGGATGCGGAGGTGGATTCCGAACTGGAAATCGCCTGCATCACCGACCGGCAGAGCAAGCTCCCCGGTGGCGGCAAGGCCCTTCTCTTCCAAAACGTCAAGGGAAGTTCCCACCCTGTGGCAACCAACCTCTTCGGCTCCCCTTCCCGTATGGCGCTTGCGCTCCAGGTCGAACACCTTTCCCTGCTGACGGGCAAGATGGAACAGCTGCTCGCCGCACCCGAGAGCGCGCCGGCGCCGACCCTCGTGGAGCAGGCACCCTGTCAGGAGGTGATCGAGCGGCATCCGGACCTGGGACGATACCCATTCCTGAAGAGCTGGCCGGGTGACGGCGGGCGCTTCATCACGCTCCCCCTGGTGTTCACCCGGGATCCCGAGACCGGGGCAGGCAACTGCGGCATGTACCGGGTCCGGCTCTTCGACGACGGTTGTGTGGGGATTCGCTGGAAGCCCGGCAGCGGCGGCTTCGGGCACCACCAAAAACACCAGGCGGCGGGACTGCCGATGCCGGTGGCGATCGCCGTTGGCGCTGCGCCCGCGCTGACGCTGGCCGCGATGCTCCCTTTGCCGGAACCGTTGGACGAGGTCTCCTTCGCAGGCTATTTGCACGGGGCGTCCTTGGCCATGGCCCCCTGCCTCGACTCCGGGCTAATGGTGCCGGCCGATGCGGAAGTGGTCATCGAAGGGGTGATCGAGCCCGGCGCCACCCGCCGCGAGGGTGCTTTCGGGAACCACACCGGGAGCTACGACCAGGGCGAAGAGGTGCCCCTGGTCCGGGTCACTTGCATCACCCGCAGGAAAGATCCCGTCTGTCCGGCGACGGTGGTCGGACCCCCGCCCATGGAGGACTGCTACCTGGCCAAGGCCGCCGAGCGGCTGTGGCTGCCGCTGCTGCGCCGGCAATGCCCGGAGATCGTCGACCTGGTCATGCCGGTGGAGGGGATCTTTCACGGCTGTGCCGTCATCTCCATCGCGAAGAAGACGGCCGGGCAGGGACGCCGGGTGCTGGAGTGCCTGCGCAGCGAGGGATGGCTGAAACGGGGCAAGCTCCTGGTGGTCGTCGACGAGACGGGGGAAGAACTGACCCTGGCGCACGGTTTTTGGCAGGCACTGAATGCAGTCCGCTTCCCGGCCGACCTGGTGGTGACGCCGGACGGCTGCCTCGGGGTCGACGCGACGGGGAAGCTCCCGGAAGAAGGCGGAGAGCAAAAGCAATCGTTGCAACCGGATGCATCGGTTAGCGCCCAGGTTGAGCGGAGATGGCGGGAATACGGCTTTCTCTGACAAGGGGCTGGAAAGGAATTCATGAGCAGTCAGGCAGGAGTAGAGATGACGATGTACGCCAGGATCAAGGTATTCCTGGAGATGATAAAGTTCAGCCACACCATTTTTGCGCTCCCGTTCGCCTTCACCGGCGCGCTGTTGGCTGCCAAGGGGCTCCCCACCGTGGCGCAGGCGGGGTGGATCGTGCTGGCCATGGTGGGAGCGCGTACCGCGGCCATGGGACTCAACCGGGTCATCGACGCCGACATCGACGGCCGCAATCCCCGTACCGCCGGGCGTGCCATCCCGGCAGGGCTGCTCGGGCGCGGCCCGGTGATCTTCTTCATCGTGCTCTCCGTGCTGCTCATGCTCTTCGCGGCCCGGATGCTGAACCCGCTGTGCCTCTACCTGTCGCCGGTGGCGCTCGGCTTCATCCTCCTTTATTCCTACTGCAAGCGTTTTACCTCCCTGGCTCATGTGGTGCTCGGTATCTGTCTCGCCGGGGCTCCGCTGGGAGCTTGGATCGCCATCCGCGGCAGCGCCGACCTGCCTGCTTTCCTGCTGGCCTTCGCCGTGCTCTTCTGGGTGGCCGGCTTCGACATCCTCTATGCCCTGCAGGATATGGATTTCGACCGGCAGAGCGGGCTGCACTCCATTCCGGCCAAGCTGGGCCTGAACGGCTCGCTCTGGACCTCGCGCATCTTTCACCTGGCTTCCTGCCTGTTCCTGCTCGCCCTCTATCTTTACCTCGGTCTGGGCACCTTCTTCCTGGCCGGCCTGGTCGCCACCTGCGCAATGCTGCTGTATGAGCACCACCTGCTGCGCGGCGGCAACCTCGACGCCCTCGACGCCGCCTTTTTCAACATGAACGGGTACATCAGTGTGACCCTCTTCTTCGCCACGCTGCTGGATACCCTGTCCGCGGGGGCGGTGTGAAGCAGCGCCACTTCGTCGTCGCCATAACCGGGGCCTCCGGCAGCATCTACGCGCTCAGGTTGATCGAGGAGCTATTGCGCTCGGCAGCGCGCGTCAGCGTGCTCATCACCGAGGCGGGCTTTGCGGTGTTGCGCGAGGAGTGCGGCCTGGAGTGGGGCGGTGCAGCGCAGGTGGTGCAGGAGCAACTGCGGCAGAGGGTGGGTAACGGCGGCGAGCTGCGCTACTACGCCTTGGACGATCTTTTCGCGCCCATCGCCAGCGGTTCGTCGGCGCCCGACGCCATGCTGGTGGTGCCGTGTTCGATGGGGACCCTGTCCCGCATCAGCTGCGGCAATGCCGGCAACCTCCTGGAGCGGGCCGCGGACGTGATGCTCAAGGAGGCGCGTCCCCTGGTGCTGGTGCCGCGTGAGACCCCGTTCAATGCCATCCACCTGGAGCACATGCTGAAGCTGTCCCGGCTGGGGGTGAGGATCGTCCCGGCCATGCCCGGCTTTTACCACCAGCCGCAGACCATGGAAGACCTGGTGGACTTCGTGGTCGGCAAGGTGCTGGACAGCGTGCAGGTGGAGCACACCCTGTTCCGGCGCTGGGGCGGTGAGTAAAAGGCGGTCCGACAAGAAAGGAAAAATAGCACCAATGACATTTGCAGCCATAAAAGACAAAGTCCTGGCCGGCGTCCGCATCGACGAGGAGGAAGCACTCCTGCTGTTCCGGCACCCCAACCTCCTGGAGCTGGGCGAGCTGGCACAGGCGGTGAACGAGCAGCGCAACGGCCGCAAGGTCTTCTTCAACGTCAACCGCCACATCAACCACACCAACATCTGCGTCAATCGCTGCCGCTTCTGCGCCTTCTTCCGCAGGGCCGGTGAGGAAGGCGCCTACCTGATGACGCTGGACGAGGTACGTGCCCGCGCCGAGGAGGCGCTGCAGCAGGGCGCCACCGAAATCCACGTGGTGGGCGGCCTGCACCCCGATCTCCCCTTCGAGTTCTACCTGGAACTCCTGGGCACCATCAAGTCGGTCTCGCCGGAGCTGCACGTGAAAGCCTTTACCGCGGTGGAGATCGCCTACCTGGCCGACCTCGCCAAGCTTTCTATCCCGAAGACCCTCGAGAAGCTGAAGGATGCGGGGCTTGGTTCGCTGCCCGGCGGCGGCGCCGAGATCTTCGCCCCGGAGATCCGCAACCAGCTCTGCCCCGAGAAGATCAGTGGCGCGCAGTGGCTCGCCATCATGGAGCAGGTGCACCAGGCAGGGCTCAAGTCCAACGCCACCATGCTCTACGGTCATCTGGAGAGCGTAGAGGACCGGGTCGACCACATGCGCCAGTTGCGGGAGCTGCAGGATAGGACCGGCGGTTTCCAGGTCTTCATCCCGCTCGCCTTCCAGCCCGAGCATTCCCAGTTGAAAATCGGCGGCAGCGGCACTAGCGGTGTCGACGACCTGCGCACCCTCGCTGTCGGCCGCATCTACCTGGACAACTTCGCCAACGTAAAGGCCTACTGGGTCATGCTGGGCGAGAAGATCGCGCAGGTTGCGCTCTGCTTCGGCGTCAATGACCTGGACGGCACCGTCGTCGAGGAGCGCATCGGTCATGAAGCCGGCGCCGACACCCCGCAGGCCATGAGCCGGGAAGGCATTGTCGCCATGATTCGCAAAGCGGGCCGCATCCCGGTCGAGCGCGACACCCTCTACCGCGAGCTCCGGGCGTATTAAGTTCCCGGTCCATCGGGTCCACTGAGTCCACCGGGTCCACCGGGTCCACCCCCCGTTGCCCTTTAGCCAAAGAAAGCCGCAGGTCCACCACCATGCTCAACACCATCACCGAAAAAGTCGCCGCCGGCGCCGACATCACCTTCGACGAGGCGCTCTGGTGCCTGACCGAGGGTGATCTCCTCGCCGTCGGCCGCATCGCCGACTCCATCCGCCGCAGCATGCATCCCGAGGGGTGCGTCAGCTTCGTCGTGGACCGCAACGTGAACTACACCAACGTCTGCGAGTCGCAGTGCAAGTTCTGCGCGTTCTATCGCAACCCCGAGGCCGCGGACGCCTATCTCCTGGACAACGAAGCCATCATGGCCAAGATCCAGGAACTGGTGGACCAGGGGGGGACGCAACTGCTGATGCAGGGCGGCCTGCACCCCTCGCTCGACATCACCTATTTCGAGGCCCTGTTCCGCGAGATCAAGCGCCGCTTCCCCGGCGTGCAGAACCATTCCCTGTCGCCGGCCGAAATCACCCATACCGCGAAGCTCTCCGGGCTTGCCATCCCCGAGACCCTGAAGCGTCTGAAGGAGGCCGGACTCGACTCGGTCCCGGGGGGCGGGGCTGAGATCCTCGTGGACAGCGTACGTGCCGAGATCTCGCCGAAGAAGATCGGCTGGCAGGGGTGGGCGGACGTGATGCGCGAGGCGGCGAAACTGGGCATGCCCACCACCGCGACCATGATGTTCGGCAGCAAGGAACGCATCGAGGACGTGGTAGAGCACCTGTTCCGGGTGCGCGACCTGCAGGCTCAGGGGGGCAGCTTCACCGCCTTCATCCCCTGGACCTACCAGCCCGGCAACACGGAACTGGGCGGCAAGACCGCCAGCGGCGTGGAATACCTCAAGGTGCTGGCCCTGTCCCGCATCGTGCTCAGGAACATCCCCAACATCCAGGCGAGTTGGGTGACGCAAGGGGCGAAGATGGCGCAGGTCGCGCTCTTCTTCGGCGCCAACGACGTGGGCGGCACCATGCTGGAAGAAAACGTGGTTGCCGCGGCGGGTTGCCGTTTCCGTATGTCGCAGCAGCAAATGATCGACCTCATTAAGGGGGCGGGCTTTACGCCGGTCCGCCGCACCACCTTGTACCGGGAACTGGAGCGGTATTAGAGGCTGGCCCTTTGACTTTCTCATTGAATTCCGGTTATAGTCACAGATCGAATCCGCCAGCAAAGGAGTTGCCATGATCACCCTGCGGCAAAACATCGCAGAGATGGCCGGCTATGTCCCCGGCTTCCAGCCCGAAGACATCGCCTCCTACATCAAGCTGAACACCAACGAGAACCCGTATCCCCCGTCCCCGCAGGTGATCGACGCCATCGCCAGGGAAGTCGGCGAGGGGCTGCGCCGCTACCCCGACGCCGCCAGCCGCCTGGCGCGCGAGGAGGCCGGCCGGTTGTACGGCTTCGACCCCTCCTGGATCATCATGGCCAATGGGTCGGACGAGGTGCTCAACAACCTGATCCGCGCCTTCGCCGGCGAGGGCGAGGAGATCGCCTACATCCATCCCTCCTACTCCTACTACGGCACGCTGGCCGAGGTGCAGGGGGCCAAGGTCCGCACCTTCGGTCTGACCGAGGCGTTCGAGCCGGAAGGGATCCCGGAGCGTTACGACGCCAAGCTCTTCTTCCTCACCAACCCGAACGCGCCGCTGGGCTTCACCTATAGCCAGAACTACATCGCCGACCTCGCCGGGCGCCTGTCCGGAATGCTGGTGGTGGACGAGGCGTACGTGGACTTCGCGGAGGAGACCTCGCTGGAACTGGTGCGCTCCCTCGACAACGTCGTGGTCACCCGCACCTTCTCCAAGAGCTACTCCCTGGCGGGGATGAGGCTCGGCCTCGCCATCGCGCGCCCGGAGGTGATCGCCGCTCTCAACAAGATCCGCGACCACTACAACCTGGACCGCCTGGCACAGGCTGCCGCCACCGCGGCACTGCACGACCAGCCCTACTTCCTGGAGTGCGTGGCCAAGATCAAGGAGACCCGTGCCTGGTTCACCGCCGAACTGGAAAAGATCGGCTACCATGTCATCCCCTCCAGCGGCAACTACGTCTTTGCCAGTCCGCCGGACCGGGACGGGACCCGTGTCTACCAGGGGCTGTACGACCGCAAGATCCTGGTGCGCCACTTTACCGATCCGAAGCTGCGCCATGGCCTGCGCATCACCATCGGCACCAAAGAGGAGATGGAGCGCACCATCCAGGCGCTGATCGAGATCGGCCCGGGGCGGTAATCCCGGCAACGGCAATTTTTTCGGCAAAAGCCGATCTGGACTTGTGTAGAAAGTGAAAAAGTTGTAATCTTTCCGGCTGGCGCTGTCGCCGTGACCTGAGCAGGTCGCAAAAACGCCAAATATCTCGCAAGCATATATAGATGCAGAAACGGACGGAACCATTTGCAGAACAAGAATAAAGCCACAAATCCCGCAGCGGCACATCTCGTAACCGACCAAAAGACCCTGGATGAACTCGTAGAGCGGCTCTCGAAGGAGTCGGTGCTTGCTTTCGACCTGGAGGCCGACTCTCTGCACCACTACACCGAGAAGGTCTGCCTGATCCAGGTCTCCTCCCTGTCGGAAACGCGCCTGATCGATCCGCTGGCCCCCATCGACGTGCGGGCGCTGGCGCCGATCTTCGCCAACCCGGCTATCAAGAAGATCTTCCACGGCGCGGACTACGACATGCGTTCGCTGTATCGGGACTTCGGCATCGAGGTGGTCAACCTCTTCGACACCATGATCGCCAGCCAGTTCCTGGGCGAGAGCGAGTTCGGCCTGGCCGCGCTCTTGAAGAAGCGCTTCGGCGTCGAGCTGGACAAACGCTACCAGAAGGCCGATTGGAGCAAGCGCCCCTTCTCCCAGGAGATGCTGGAGTACGCCATGAAGGACACCTCCCTCTTGATCGAGCTGTACCGTCAGCTCGAGGCCGAGCTGGTCGCCAAGGGGCGCCTGGCCTGGGTGGAGGAGGAGTCCGAACTGGTGGCGGGGGTGAGATCGCCGTCCCGCGAAGGCGAGCTCATGTGCCTGCGCTTCAAGGGTGCCAACAAGATGAAGCCGCGCGAGCTGGCCGTCCTCGAGGAACTGCTCAAGTTCCGTGACGAGAAGGCGCGCCTTGCCGACGTCCCCCCGTTCCGTATCCTCAGTAACGACCTGTTGCGCGAACTCGCCGAGAAGCAGCCCAGGAGCAACTTTGAACTGGTCGGCATCCACACCATGTCGTCCAAGCTGATCGAGCGGCTCGGGCGCGGGCTGCTGCAGGCGATCGCCAACGGGCTGGCCCTGCCGCAGGACAAGCTGCCGCAGGTGCAGCAACACCGCCGTCCGGTGCTGGACCGGCTCCAGGACGAGAAGGTAAAGCGGCTCAAGATCTGGCGCGAGGCGAAGTCGGCCCAGCTCGGTCTGGGCGTGGGCCTGGTGGCCAACAACACGCTCCTGGAAGCGCTCGCCGAGCCGGGTTCCTCGCACAACGCGCTCTTGAAGCGCTGGCAGCGCGAGGCGTTCGGCGATGAGCTGGCCTCGCTGATCTCCTGATAGACAGACATGGCGGCACGATGGGCGGGTTCCTTATGAGGAGCCCGCCTTTTTTCGTCCTATGAGTGTCCAGCCGGGGGCATTTCCATTAGAATGCCTTGTGCAGTCCGCCCCCTGTTGTATAACATGATGCTGTGGTGGAGACGGGTGGGAGGCACGCCATGATCCTGTACATTGGCACCAGCGGTTATTCCTACAACGAATGGAAAGGGAGTTTCTATCCCACCGACCTGCCGTCCCGCGAGATGCTGCACTACTACGGCGGGCAGTTCAACAGCGTGGAAATCAACAACACCTTTCATCGCATGCCCAAGGATTCGATGCTGGAGGGGTGGCGCGACGAGGTGCCGGAGACCTTCCGGTTCGTGCTCAAGGCGCCGCAGCGCATCACCCACATCAACCGGCTGAATAACGTCGCCGACCAGGTCTCTTACCTCTTCGACGTTGCCGGAGTCCTGGGGCGGCGGCTGGGCGCCGTGCTGTTCCAGCTTCCCCCCAGCCTCAAGAAGGATCTCCCCCTGCTGCACGATCTGTTGGCGTTGATACCACCGGGGCGCCGGGTGGCTCTGCAGTTTCAACACCGCTCCTGGTTGGATGACGAGGTGTTCGCGCTTTTGCATAGAAATGACGCTGCGCTCTGCATTGCCGACGTCGAGGGAGAGTTGGAGATTCCGGCCGTGGCGACGGCAACCTGGGGTTACCTGCGGCTGAGACGCCCGGAGTACCAGGTGGAGGATCTGAGGAAGTGGGCGGAGTTGGTGCGCGGTCGGGGATGGAGCGAAGCCTTCATTTTCTTCAAACACGAGGACGAGGCGAAGGGGCCGCTCTTCGCACGCCGGTTCGTCGAGGCTGTATCAGGATGAGTAGAGGAGGCCCGGAGGATTTTCCCCCTCCCTAACCCTCCCCCTCCGGGGGCGGGGACTAAAGCGACGGAGAGAGCGGCTGCTATTGGTTTCAGGTACGTACTTTAAGGATAAGGAGGCACCATGAGCGTCTGGAGCGTAGCCAAGATCGCGGCGACCAGGATCCCCTGGGGCAGGTTGGTGGAGAACTTCCCGGTGGTTATGGAGATGGCCAACCGTGCTAAGGGAAGGCTGATGGGAGCGGGATCCCCAAGCGGCATCGAGGCCAGGCTGCACCATCTGGAAGAGGAGAACCGGAAACTGGAGCGGGCGCTCCTGGAGACCTCCGGGCACCTGCAACTCACCATCAAGACGCTCAAGGTGGTGCTGGCCCGCGAGAAGATGCTCATGGCGGTGGCAGGGGTGTCGCTGCTGGTGTCGATTGCGGCGCTGGTCGTCGCGCTCAGATAGGGGACTAAAGAAAAGGGGACTGGCTACGCCAGGTGCCTGTCCCCCTACACCCTCCGCTTCACCCCAGGTCTCCCCAGTGGAACTGCAGTATCGAGACCAGGGCCAGCCCCGCGGTCTCGGTCCGCAGGATCCGCTTCCCCAGCGTCACCGGGGTGAAGCCGCAGGCAAGGGCGGCCGCCACCTCTCCACTGGTGAGTCCGCCCTCCGGGCCGACCACCACGGCCACGCTTTCCGGCGCCTGGTAACGCTCCAGGCACTCCCGTAGCGTGGTCTTCTCTTCCCCTTCCCACAAGAGCAGCTTCACCGCCTGCGGCGCATCGCTCAGCACGTCCTTCAGGCTCCCGCGGATGGCGACCTGCGGGGCGGCGCTGCGCCCGCACTGGCGCGCAGCTTCCTGCACGATCTTCTCGAAACGCGCCAGCTTGCCCGCCGTCTTCTCGCCGCGCAGCTTGGCCACCGACCGGGCGGCATCGAAGGTCACCACCTCGGCAACGCCGAGCTCGGTGCACTTTTGCAGGATCAGGTCGAGCTTGTCCCCTTTGGGGAGCCCCTGGTACAGGGTGATGCGCAGTCCCTGTTCCGGTTCGGGCGCGGCCGTGGTCGCGGCAATGCGGACGGTGAGACTCTTCGCCCCTACCTCCTCGACCACGCCGCTGTGGCGCCTGCCGTCGTTGTCGACAAGCTCCACCTCAGCCCCCTGCTTAAGCCGCAGTACGCGCGCCATGTGCCGGTACAGTTCGCCGGTCACGGTGGCTTCCCCGTCGCTGACGGGATTATCGCCGAGGAAGAAGCTGCGCACTTAGAGCTGTTTCCTCAGGGTGAGGCAGGACCACTCGGCCTCCCTCGGGTTTTCCACCAGTTCAAGGGCGGGGAAACCGGCCCGGACGAACTCCTCTTTCTCGGTGAGGATGCCGGAGAGGATCAGCCACCCGCCGGGCGCCACACGGGAGGTGAGCTGGTCGGAGAGGCGCACCAGTTCCTCGGCGAGGATGTTGGCGACCACGACGGCATACCCGCCGGGAAGCTGGGACAGGTCGGTGGTGGAGGCCTTGACGACGCCGTCCACGCCGTTCAGTTCCAGGTTTTCCTGGGTCACCCGGACCGCTTCCGGGTCGATGTCCACGGCGGTGATGTCGGTGGCGCCCAGAAGGGCGGCGGCGATACTGAGCACGCCGGAGCCGGTGCCGACGTCGAGGACCGGGTCCGGGAGTTTCTCCGAGTCGGCGGCAAAGGCGATGCGCTCCAGCGATTCCAGGCACATCTTGGTGGTGGGGTGGGCGCCGGTGCCGAAGGCCATGCCGGGATCGATCTGGATCACCAGGTCCCCCTCGACCTGCTGGTACTCCTCCCAGGTCGGCTTGATCACCAGCCGCTTGCCGATGCGCACCGGCTTGAAGTGCACCTTCCAGTTGTTGGCCCAGTCCTCGTTCTTGATGACGGTGATGACCGGCGGGGTGTAGACGAAGCCGGGGAAGTCCGGCCCGTGCTGGGCCAGGAACTGTTCTATCTTGATGCGCATGTCCTCTAGGGAGTCGTCCAGGGGGAGGTACCCCTTCACCGTCTTGATGCTGGTGTCTTCGAGGGTGTCCAGGGAAAAGGTATCCAGGTGCAGGTTGTCCACGCCGACGCCGTTGCCAGTCAGTTCTACGAGGAAGTCAGCTAATGTGTCGACCATCTCGGCCGGGACGTCACAGGCGATTTCCGCCCAGTCTGTAATCATAATGAGTTTTGCTCTCCTTTGGGGTGTGCGAATTGCCGCATTAAACTAGCAGAGAAATAAAGGGAATGGCAATGAAAACCTTGACATCCAAAAAAACTAGGGCGTAATTATAATTAAAATTTTTCCCGCCTCTGCCGATAAGAATTTACAGAAGCATTTCCCATTAAATTTTAGTTTTGCCTAAAATGAAAAAACATGGTATATATCTAATGAGTTTGACGGGAAACCCTGTAAGGTCTTGGCAGTACGGCAGTTTTCGGGTGACAACGGATGTACCACGTTTATTTACTTTCTGATGCGACGGGCGAGACCGTCGAGCGGGTGGCGCGGGCCGCGCTGACCCAGTTCAAGGACGTGGATGTCCGCCTGCGCCGGGTCGGTCAGATCAGGAACCGCGAGGACATCCTGAAGGCCCTGGACGAAGTCGACCGCTTCCCGGGCATTATCTTTTATACGCTGGTGAACACGGAGCTGGCGCAGTTCGTCAGGAACGAATGCGAGGCGCGGCAGCTCGACGCGGTGGACCTTATCACCCCGCTGCTCTTCAAGCTGGCCGAGTTCCTGGAAATGAGGCCGCAGAAGCTGCCCGGCCTGCAGTACGAGATGAACTCCGAGTACTACCGCCGCATGGAGGCGGTTGATTTTACCGTAAAGCAGGATGACGGCCAGGAGCCGCGCAACCTGCATAAGGCGGACATCGTCCTGATCGGCGTGTCCCGCTCATCGAAGACTCCGCTCTCCATGTACCTCGCCCACAAGGGGTACAAGGTGGCGAACGTGCCCATCATCCAGGGAATCGATCCCCCCCCCGAGTTGGAGGAGGTAGAACCGGAACGGGTGGTAGGCCTCATTATCGACACGCAGCGACTGGTCGATATTCGCAGCGCGCGGCTCAGGAACTTAAGGCAGAGCCCGCGCGGCAGCTACGCCGACTACAGGCAGGTTGAAGAAGAACTCGCCTATTGCCGGCGCTTTTACCGAGCCCACCCCGCCTGGCTGGTTATCGATGTAACCAACAAATCGGTTGAGGAGTCTGCCGCAGAGATTCTGAGCAGGCTTCATGGTGATATCAGGCACGATTAGAGGTCGACATAATTTAAAAGAGAGGGAATCAACATGAGAATCTTGGTGGTTGAAGACGAGAAAAAGGTTGCCAGCTTCATTAAGCGCGGGCTCGAGGAGGAGCAGTACGAAGTCCACACGGCCGCAGACGGTGAAGAGGGGCTTAAGCTTGCGCTGGAGAAGCCGTTCGATCTGATCGTGCTGGACTGGATGCTTCCGAAAAAAGACGGTCTTTCCGTGCTCAAGGAACTCAGGGAGCGCAAGAACGTCACCCCGATCCTGATGCTCACCGCGAAGGATTCGGTAGAAGATATCGTGGCAGGTCTGGACTCCGGTTCCGACGACTACCTGACCAAGCCGTTCGCCTTTGCCGAGCTGCTCGCCCGCGTCCGTGCGCTGATGAGAAGGAGCGAACTCGACCGCGGTGCCGAGATCCGCTTCGCCGACCTGCGTCTCGACCCGGTTACCCACAAGGTATGGCGCAAGGACAAGGAGATCGATCTCACCGCCAAGGAATACGGCCTGCTCGAGTACTTCATGCGCAACCCGCACCAGGTGCTCACCAGGACCATGATCGCCGAGCACGTCTGGGATTACACCTTCGACAGCTTCACCAACATCATCGACGTCTACGTCAACTACCTGCGTAAGAAGATCGATCGTGAAGCCGACAAGAAGCTGATCCACACCGTGAGGGGCGTGGGCTACATCCTCAAAGAAGAAGAGTAGCCGCCTGCCATATCCACTGTCCGACAAACGGACCTCCCCCGGCCGCAGCCGCTGGGGCGGGGTCCGTTTTTTTGTTTACGGGAGCGGCTTCTCAGGCAGGCTTGACAAACTACAGGTGCAGTATTAGCTTTACCGTACTCAAATCCCAGGAGGTAGCCATGCAGGCAGCAATCGTAGCAAGATTTCTGGTGTTTAGCTTATTTCTCTCCTCCGTTTTCTCCACCGTCGCGGGTGCCGCGACGCTCACCCCCGACTTCGCCAAGCTTGCCAAGAAGCTAAAGCCCGCGGTAGTCAACATCAGCACTTCCAAGACCATCGCCATGAAGAAGCGACAGCATCCCGGCGGCGATCCCTTCCAGGAGTACTTCGACAAGTTCTTCGAGGCCCCGCGCCAGCAACCCCACAAGCAGCAAAGCATGGGATCGGGCTTCATCATCAGCGATGACGGCTACATCATTACCAACAACCACGTCGTGAAGGACGCCGACGACATCAAGGTGAAGCTTTCCGATGGCCGCGAGTACAAGGGCGAGATCAAGGGGCGCGACGACAAGCTCGACCTGGCCCTGGTGAAGATCGATGCCAAGGCACACCTGCCGGTGGCTCCGCTGGGCGACAGCGACAAGATGGAGGTGGGTGACTGGGTCATGGCCATCGGTAACCCCTTCGGCCTCTCCCAGACGGTCACCGCCGGCATCATCAGTGCGCAGGGGAGGGTGATCGGCAGCGGCCCGTACGATGACTTCATCCAGACCGATGCCTCCATCAACCCGGGCAACTCCGGCGGTCCGCTCTTCAACACCGACGGCGAGGTGATCGGCATCAACACCGCCATCGTCGCGGGGGGGCAGGGGATCGGTTTCGCCATCCCGATCAACATGGCCAAGGAGATCCTGCCGCAGCTCAAGGAAAGCGGCAAGGTGACCCGCGGCTGGCTCGGCGTGTCGGTGCAGATGGTGACCCAGGATCTGGCCAAGTCCTTCGGGATGGAGAGCGAGCAGGGCGCCCTGGTGGCCGAGGTGATGAAGGACAGCCCCGCCGAGAAGGCAGGCGTCAAAGGTGGTGACATCATCCTCGAGTACGACGGGCACGTCATCAAGGATATGGCCGAACTGCCGCGCCGCGTGGCGGCAACCCCGGTAGGGAAGAAGGTGAAACTCGTGGTGCTGCGCGACGGCAAGCAGGTGCCGCTCCAGGTGACCGTCGAGAAGCTGAAGGATGGCGGCGAAGATGAGGATGCCGCCGTAACTGGTGACCGCCTCGGGCTCAAGGTTAGCGACCTCACCGCTGAGCGCGCCCAGCAGATGAGGCTGCAGGGGGAGAAAGGGGTCGTGGTGACCGACGTGGAAGCCGACAGCCTTGCCGAGAAGGCAGGGATCATGGATGGTGACGTGATCAGGGAGATTAACGGGGTCCGTATCACCAGCGTTAAGGATTACAGCAAGGTCATTGCCGGTGTGAAGAAGGGTGGCTACGTGAAGATGCTGCTGAGAAGGGGCGAGGCTTCGCTGTTCGTGGCGCTCAGGCTCGACTAGGCGCAATATTAAGTACAGAGGAAATACACAGAAAGGGGATCCGGGTGCCGGGTCCCCCTTTTTGCGTATGGTGTCGGTGACTCTGCCCCCTCCCCGACCCTCCCCCTCCGGGGGAGGGAGGTTCCAGGAGTTCCTCCCCCCGGAGGGGGGACGCTGGAGGGGGGGCGCTAACTACCTACCTCTCCCCTCGAACGCCTCCGCTACCTCGCGGCGCAGTTCGTCTTCGGCACCGAGGTGCCTGGGGGAGAAGTGGAACGGGATCACCCTCGCGGCACCGGCTTCGCGTGCGAGTTCTCCGGCCTGGCGCGCGGTGAGATGGGCACGCTCCCGGGCGCGCTCCGCATCCACGTTCAGGAATACGGCCTCAATGAAGAGGTAGTCGGCGCCGCGGGCAAGTTCGACGATGCGGCGTCGGTTGTCCGGGGTGAAGGCGGTGTCGGTGACGTAGGCGATCTTCTCGCCCGGCACCACCTGCAGTACCTTCTCTTTCAACTGTCCGATGGTGAGACGGCGACCTTCGCTTTGGCCGGGGAGCGAGGCGGTTATCACCGTGTCATCCGGCTCGCCGCGCAACACGGCGCGCTTCACTTCCGACAGCCAGGGCCCGACCGGCAGCCCCAGTTCCTCCAGGTGGTTCTTCATGAAGTTCACGTGCAGCTTTTCCTCGAAGGCGTAGGCGAGGCAGGGGATGCTGTGCTCCAGGAAGGTCGCCCGCAGGCGCAGGTTCTCCTCCTCCTGGATCACGCCGTCACTGAAGCGGAGCTTCTCCACGTTTTCCCGCGCGAAGACCCGGCGCGAGCTGAAGCGGGCGCGGACTCCGCTGCCGTCGGGGTGCAGTTCGGTGACGGTGATGACGAACTCGGTGGGGTAGCTCTGGATCAGGTTCCAGCTGTAGGAAGCGAGGCGATGCTCGACTTGGCTCAGGATGCCGGGAGGACCGAACAGGCGTAACGCCATGTCGCGCCCCAGCATGATGCGCAGCATGAGGTCGAAGCCGATGAAGTGGTCGATGTGGGTGTGGGAGATGCAGACGTCGCTTAAGCGCAGGATCTTGCGCGGGCCGAGGCGGTGGATCTCCCCCAGGTCGAAGAGGATGGCCCTCCGGGCGAACTGGAAATCGACGTACACGCCCGGGTCTCCGAAGGGAGGGTTCACCAGGGTGGGGAGGAAATGGGGAGTCATGCGTGCCTCCGGGACCGTGGATACAGGGAGTGGCGAGCCACCCATTGCTATATATCCATAGGAACTGGAGCGCAAGACGAAAAAAAGGGGACCGTCACCGGATCCCCTAATTTCTTATTGCAGCTCTCTCCGCCTTGTCGTTTGGTTGGGGGGCCTCACAGCGAGTTCCCATTCAGGTGGGCTCCTGTAGACCGCTTCAGGCAATTCCCGCGCAATGGGGCAGCACACCACGGTCGAAACAGGCTCCCGTACAATAAATTATTCCGCAGGGGCGTTAATAACCTTCACGGGCATGGCAGAGAGAGCGTGTTAGTGGCTGTATTGTAGATCCGTGCTTATGAGAAATCAACCTTGTTTTCTTTAATGACAATGCCGCTCATACAGTCCCCAAAACTGTTGCAATTTTGACCGGTTGACGTACAATGCGCGGAACCGAAACCCTTTAATAAACGGGAGGCAAGATGCGTCTTAAGGAAGAACAGATCGCGCGCCTGGCGGAGAAGGTGCTGGGTGACCTGGAGCGCGCTCAACTGGTGCAGCAGAAACAGGGACGCGGCGCCGTGCTGGCCGGCATCAAGGCCGCTATCGCTAAGGACATCAAGCAGGAGGAAGACCTGGAGCGCGACGCCGAGGCACTGTTGGAGCAGACGCTGAAGGCCGTGGGAGGCCAGGGGATCGACCGGCACAAGATGCTCAAGATGATCAAGGATAAACTGGCCAAGGAGAGGAAGATCGTTCTGTAACCGACCGCCCCGCCGGACCGGCACGCCGGCACGCATCCAAGGAGAGACCATGCACATCTCGGAAGACCGCATTTCCCATATAGCGCACAAGATCTACGACAAGCTCTATAACGACGACCTCGCCGACTTCCCCGACGAGCGCCGCGCCCTCGACTCCATCAAGGACTCCATCGAGGGATTCTTCTCCATCATGGAACAGGTGGACCAGGCGGTGCGCGCGAAGCTTGCCTCGTACAGCCAGGCCAAGGTTCCGGGGAGCCGTGACTGGGAGATCCTGTACCAGAAGTTTTACGCCGAGGAACTGGCAAAAAAGAAGTGGTAACGAGGGGATAGCTGCAGGAAAATTATTTTGCAGACCGCCCTTGATTTTTAGGGTCATGCTGTTTATATTTAGCAGGCATTTAGCACTCAGCAGTTTTGAGTGCTAATATTTTTTTCAATATCAAGAGATCGATGCATCTCAAGAAAGGAGAGGAAAGCATGAATCTTAGACCGCTGCAGGACCGTATCATCGTGAAGAGGGTTGAGGAAGCTACCATGACCGCCGGTGGTCTGTACATCCCGGAAACCGCCAAGGAAAAGCCGCAGCAGGGCGAAGTCGTGGCAGTGGGCAACGGGAAGAGGGGCGAGGACGGCAAGGTGTACCCGATCGATCTCAAGGTGGGCGACAAGGTGCTGTTCGGCAAATATGCTGGGAGCGAAGTGAAGCTGGAAGGCGAGGATTTCCTGATCATGCGCGAGGACGACATCCTCGGCGTTCTCGAGAAGTAAGCGAATACTATAAATTTCAAGGAGGATATTTGATATGGCAGCAAAGATCATCAAATTCGACCAGGACGCACGCAACTGCATCCTTAAAGGCGTCAACACCCTGGCAGATGCGGTTAAAGTGACCCTGGGGCCCAAAGGGCGCAACGTCGTCATCGAGAAATCCTACGGCGCGCCGCTCATCACCAAGGACGGCGTTACCGTCGCCAAGGAAATCGAGCTGGACGACAAGTTCGAGAACATGGGTGCACAGCTGGTGAAGGAAGTTGCCTCCAAGACCTCCGATGTCGCCGGTGACGGCACCACCACTGCTACCGTGCTGGCCCAGGCCATCTACCGTCAGGGCGCGAAGCTGGTCGCTGCCGGCCACAACCCGATGGAGATCAAGCGCGGTCTGGACCAGGCCGTCGAAGTGCTGGTCGCCGAACTGAAGAACATCTCCAAGCCGATCAAGGACCACAAGGAAATCGCGCAGGTCGGCACCATCTCCGCCAACAACGACAAAACCATCGGCGACATCATTGCCCAGGCCATGGAGAAGGTCGGCAAGGAAGGGGTCATCACCGTCGAGGAAGCCAAAGCGATGGAGACCACCCTTGAGACCGTCGAGGGCATGCAGTTCGACCGCGGCTACCTCTCTCCGTACTTCGTGACCGATCCGGAGCGCATGGAAGCGGCCATGGACAACGTCGCCATCCTGATCCACGACAAGAAGATCTCCAACATGAAGGACCTCCTCCCGGTTCTCGAGCAGACCGCCAAGTCCGGCCGTCCGCTGCTCATCATCGCTGAGGACATCGAGGGCGAGGCGCTGGCCACCCTGGTCGTCAACAAGCTGCGCGGCGTCCTGAACGTCTGCGCCGTCAAGGCCCCGGGCTTCGGCGACCGTCGCAAGGCCATGCTGGAAGACATCGCCATCCTGACCGGCGGCAAGGTGATCTCCGAGGAAGTCGGTTTCAGGCTCGAGAACACCACCATCGACATGCTGGGTAACGCCAAGAAGATCACCGTCGACAAGGACAACACCACCATCATCGACGGCTACGGTGCGGAAGCCGACATCCAGGGCCGCGTCAAGATGATCCGTGCCCAGATCGAGGAAACCACCTCGGACTACGACCGTGAGAAGCTCCAGGAGCGTCTGGCGAAATTGGTAGGCGGCGTTGCCGTGATCAAGGTCGGCGCGGCCACCGAGATCGAGATGAAGGAGAAGAAGGCACGCGTCGAGGACGCTCTGCACGCAACCCGCGCGGCTGTCGACGAGGGCATCGTCCCTGGCGGCGGCGTCGCTTACCTGCGCGCTCTGAAGGTGCTGGACAACCTCCAGCTCGCTCCGGAGCAGCAGTTCGGCGTCAACGTGATCAAGCGCGCCCTCGAGGAGCCGATCCGTCAGATCGCACAGAACGCAGGCGTCGACGGCTCCATCGTCGTTGACAAGGTGAAAGGCGGCCAGGAGGCCTTCGGCTACAACGCAGCCGAGGACGTCTACGTCGACATGATCCAGGCCGGCATCATCGACCCGACCAAGGTCTCCAGGAGCGCTCTGCAGAACGCCGCTTCCGTTGCCGGTCTCATGATGACCACCGAGGCTATGATCGCTGACAAGCCGAGGGATGAGTCCGCTATGCCGGCGATGCCGGGTGGCATGGGCGGCATGGGTGGCATGGGCGGCATGGGCGGCATGATGTAAGCCCTGCAGTCCCCAAGCAGCAACCAAAGGGAGTCGGCCTGAAGCCGGCTCCCTTTTTTGTGCTCATCCGAATCGCCCTTGATCAATTGCCACTGTTGCTGCTGTAGGGGCGAATAATCATTCGCCCCCCCCTCGAATTGCGGGAGGGGGCGGCAATGGAGGATGCTGTGGCTACCGCGGCTAAATCCCCCCTGATCCCCCCTTGCAAAGGGGGGGGACGTGAGGGCTCGTACAAAGGCCGCTTTTTTTAATAAGCAACGTAGCGCCGGCGCCGCCCCAAGTGCCTCTCTTTACAAAAAATAAAGGAAAGCGTATGCTTACGCCGGTGTGCATGAGGCTGAGAGCTCATGAAGGAACAGGAAAGGCTAGGGCGGTCGGAGCGACCGGGAGCAGCACCGCAGGCGAGGGAGCATGATGGAACAGGCTGTTGAGCAGCAGGAGGTCGGCAAGGAAGAGCTTGCTTCGGTGACGCAGATCGTTCTCGGAATGATCAAGACGTCGAAGGGACTCAGGATCTACCTGCCCAACAATCCCGTACTGATAGGGTTCATCTCCGATCTCGGCACCAGGATGACCGTTCACCTGGCGCGCTACGGCGAGCTCACCCTCGACGTGGAGCAGTTTGCGTTGCGCTACCAGGGGGCAGTCGTTTACGAGAACAAGGACCCCAAGGAGAGCATGGCGAGCCGGCTCCATGCCGACGGCATCCGGACCGTGTTCTTCGACCAGGGGGTGGAGCCGGCAGAAATCGTGGCATTTCTCGGCGTGGTCGGTTTCGAGCGCCCCAGCAGCGATGACGACGTCGTGACGCAGCTTTGGGAGCGCAACCTCCAGCATATCGGCTACCTTACCGAGGACGATTTCACCGATCCTTACCTGTTGCGGGACGCCGAGAATGCCGACCAGCAGCGCGACGCGCTGGAGCGCATCCGGCAGGAACTGGTGCAACAGCCTCCCCCCCCGCCGCGTATGATTCCCAAGCACCTCCTCATGCTGAGCGCCGAAGAGGAGGCGTGGTTGCGCAAGGCCGTCGATTTCGAGGGGCGCTGCAACGGTCTCGATGACGTGATCGGCATCCTGGCCGCCATACTGGGCGAGATCCAGGAGCCGGAACTTTTCGCCGATTTCACCGCCATCCTTGGCAACCTCACGGTGAACCTCGTGGTCGCCGGGGATATTGCCCACGCCCTCAAGCTGGCGCAGTTTCTGGACCGCTTGCAAAAGCTGCCGACCACGGCGCCGGAGCAGCGGCAGCAGTTGGCGGCAGCCCTGGCCGCGATTCTCTCGGATTCCACCGTCCAGGTGCTCAAGGTGGCGCTGGACAGCTCCGAGGCTAGCATCGACTACGTACAGTTGAAGGAACTGCTGCTTATTTTGGGCATCCCTTCCCTGGGGGCGATCTGCGAACTGTTGGGACGGGTAGAGAAACTCAAGGTGCGCAAGCTGATCGTCGAGGTCCTGGTGGAGTTGGGGCAGGATAACCCGGCGGTATTCGAGCCGTTTCTCAGTGACCCGCGCTGGTACTTGGTGCGCAACGTGGTGCTGATCCTTTCCCTGATAGGAACGCCGGCGGCGCTCAAGATGATCCTCGGGCTGATCTCGCACCGGGAGCCGCGCATACGGCGCGAGGTGCTGGGGTTCCTGGAGCGCACCAGTGACGCCAAGGCGAAGACCTACGTCCTGAAATACCTGCGGGACGAGTCGAGCGCCCTGCGCATCAAGGCCCTGCAGGTACTGACCAGGGAGAGGCTTCCTTTCGCGCTGAAGCCGGTAGTGGCGCTGGTCGGCGCAGACGATTTCCAGGAGCGCCCGCTGGAGGAGAAGAAGGAGATTTTCCTGGCGCTGGGCGAATTGGGGCAGGAGAGCGTCCTCCCCATGCTGCG
Source organism: Geomonas anaerohicana (assembly GCF_016458305.1). Taxonomy (GTDB): domain Bacteria; phylum Desulfobacterota; class Desulfuromonadia; order Geobacterales; family Geobacteraceae; genus Geomonas; species Geomonas anaerohicana. The sequence goes on from NZ_JAEMHL010000001.1 coordinate 416,870, forward strand.
CGAGCAGCTCCTGAAGCGCTACTGGTTCCAGAAGGGGAACGAGAAGGAATCGGTGCAACTGGCGCTCCTCGGGCTGGGACGGATCCGCAGCAAAGCCGCCCTGGAGCTTTTGGAAGAGGCGCGTGGACAGAAAAAAGGAGGCGAAATCCGGTCCATGCTGGACCAGGCCATCGCCTCTCATGCCGCCCGGCAGAGAACTCCGGGGGGAGCGAGGTGAGGTTGAGCCATGGTGCTTGAGAGGGATCGGGAACCTGCGGGAGACGAGCTGGCGAGACTGGGCAAGACCCTGGTGTCCCATTTCTTCGTCCTGCTCAAGAGCTCCGTCAATTACGGTGCCGGTCACGCGGCGGTCGTGCAGCGGGTGGGGAACCTGCTCGAGGTGTTGCGGGCGATCAGCGGGCAGCATGACGATGCTGCGCTGGTTCTCAAGAGCGGGCATCTCTACCTGGGAGAGTTCCGGCTCAGGCCGGACATCGCCAGCTTCGAGGGGCCGCGCTACATCATGGAACTGATGCGGCGCCATCACCTGGGAAGTATCACCTTCGGACCCGGCGTCACCAGCACCGACCTGCAGCGTTTCGTGTACCTGTTGCAGGAGCCGCAGGAGGATGAAACGGATTGCTTCCAGAGGTTGGTGGATGCGGTGCAGCAACGCGGCATCGGGAACCTCGAGCTCGACGTGCTGCGCGAGGACGAGGTGCTGAGCATTACGCCGCAGCTCAAGCGGCTCAGGTCGGCGGGTGACAAGGTGCGGCCGCTGTACCGCAAGCTCCTCACCACCATGGACGAGGTGGCGGCGGAGGTTGCATCCGGGCGGAGGCTGCGACTGCGGGAGTCGAAGCGCGTGGTGCAGCAGATCGTCGACCTGCTCTACACCCACGAAGCCGACCTGCTCGGCCTCAGCACCATGCGCTCCCATGACAGCTCCTCGCAGCATCACGCCGCCAACGTCTGCATCCTCTCCCTCGTGGTGGGGAAGCGGCTCGGCATGAACAAGTTCCATCTCTGCGAGTTGGGGCTCGCCGCGCTTTTCCATGATATCGGCAACTGCGACGTGCCGGTGGAGATACTGGACAAGGCGGGAGAACTCTCGCCCGACGAGCGGGCGCTGATGGAAAAACACCCGCTGTACGGGGTGCGCAAGGTGATGAAGCTGAAGGGGCTCGACGACCTCACCGCGCGCATCATCACGGGGATCTTCGAGCACCACCTGATGGCGGACTTTTCCGGCTACCCGCGCCTGGGCTACCGGAAGCTGGGGCTTTTAGGACGCATTATCAGCATCGCCGACAGCTACGACGGCCTTACCTCTTCGCGCATCAGCGGCCGCACCGCCTATCCTCCGCACAAGGCGCTCAGGGTGATGCTGTCGCAAAGCGGCAAGTCCTACGACCAAGCGCTCTTGAAGGTTTTCGTCGGTTGTGTCGGGATTCACCCGGTGGGGTCGTTGCTGCTATTGGATGACAAGGATATTGCGGTGGTGGTGGGGAACAGCGAGGATCCGGCCCAGTGGGACAATCCCCTGGTGCGCATCATCGCGGACCGCGAGGGGCGCGAAACGGAGGGGGGAGAGGTGATTGCGCTTGGCTCACCCGGCTCCCCCCAGACCATTACCGCTGTTTTGGATCCTTACCTCTACGATTTAGACGTGAGTCGTTACTTCTAGAAGTGGACTACCGTCAGCCTCGGCTCGTTTACCACCGTTGCCTCGTCGATCTCGACGATACCGGGGACGGTGGTAAGCAAATCGTTGTCCTGCAGAATCCTCACCTGGAAGTCGGGCAGCCTGCGGAACTGGGCCTCATCCATGAGCGAGGTGACGTCGATGTTCACCTCTCGGTTGACGTCGGCCGAGGAGACGGAGACCACGATCGGGGTTGCCAGGGGCAGCAGGATGGTCCGGTCCCAATCATTGCCGACCAGCGGCGGATCGAACGCTACCAGCTCGATGCGAAGCGGTATGGTCGCCGTCGGCGGGACCACGGTGACGCTGCGTACGACGATGCTGAGGGTCGCCGAATTGATGAGATGGGTGGTGGGGATCCTGGTCAACGGGAAGCTCAGGAAAGCGCGGAAGACGTCGTCGTTTACCGGGTCCACCCCTGCCAGCACGCCCGGAAGCGCATCCCTGGTCACCAGGGAGACGGTGCGCACCCCGGCTACATCGACGATATCCCCATCCACTGCCGGATCGCTGGCGATGGTCGTCTGAATGAGGGGACGGTCGCTGCTGCCGCATCCTGCCAGCGCCACCAGCACCGCCGCCAGTACCAGCCACAAAATTTTCTTGTTCATGTAGGCCTCCTTTTCTTCATCCCAATGAAACCCTTGCCCTGATCAGGACCAGCAAATGGTAACAGAGGATGGGCAAATTTAAAGTCAAGTGCATTCTTCAACTGCCCCCCCCCCCGCTTTTTCCACTCCAGCAGAATCCCTCTTCCCTTGGTTGCAGAAATAAAAGCTGCCGGTACAATTCATTTGCTAATTTTCTAATGTATTCGCCGCAGTAACGAGGTTAACGGCGGGCCGGTAGGAGTTGTCCCTGCCGGCGCCGTCCGCAGACCCTTCCCCGTTAAGGCTTTGCAAATGTAAAGGGAGGGGGGGTATAATTTTTTATGGATGTCAAAATCAATTAAAACGAAGACCGCAGCTTAATAACACGCGGAGGGAAACCATGACTGCCAAGAACGAAACGCTCCGTCAGCACCTGGCCGCCGTCAAGGCGGGAGAAAGGGTTTTTGAGAACGCCTTCCAGGGGATCATCAGGATGATCCTGGAGCCGGGTTTCGAGAAGGTCGTCGTCAATGGCAAAACGACCTACGACTTCAACATCTTCCGGACCGGACGCAAGCACACCATCGGCATGTACGACGAGATCAACAGCTTCGTCTCGTTCGTGAAGGACGCCGCCGAAGGTGGCTCCAGTAAGGAGATGGCGTTCGTGCTGGTCGGCGAGCCCGGCAACGGCAAGACCTTCTTCGTGGAGTTCCTCTGCGGCAAGTACCGCAACTTCCTGCAGGGGCGCAACCGCAAGTACAGCTTCCGGTTCCTGAACATGGACCAGTTGGGCAACTACGGGCGGATCCGCGAGATCGACTCGGAAACCTACGAGGATCCGATGATCCTGGCCATGAACCTCTTCGACGACCCGGAGGCAAGCCGCCGCTTCATTGGGGAACAGGGCTTTTCCGACGCGGAGATCGAGACCCTGTACCGGAACTACCGCCCGCTGGGTGCCAGCACCGGCTATATCCTCAACGAGATCCGGCAGTACCACGACAACGATATCGAGAAGGTTCTCGAGAGCATTGCGATTCTTCCGGTGCCGATGAGCGAGAGCCTCGGGACCTTGACCGGCAAGTATCCGGCCAAGGACAAGATCACGTCGTCGGCAGTGGACCTGCTCGGTGAGGAATCCATCCAGCGCCTGCTGCACCTGTCGGACACCAACAACCCGTACCGCTTCGACCTGCGCCGCGGCGCCCTGGCCCGCGTGGCCGGAGGCGGCATCCACTTCTCGGACGAGATTTTCAAGAACAAGAAGGACCTGGTGCAGGTCTACCTGGGCGTGATCCAGAACCGCGCCATCGAGATCGACGGTTACAAGTGGCCCATCGACTCCATGATCATCGCCACCAGCAACAACTCCGAGTTCAACCGCTTCCTGGCGGAGAAGGAGGAGGCGCCGATCGTGGACCGTTGCCGGATCTGCTACGTCTCGCACAACACCAACTACCGGATGCAGGAAGGTCTCACCGCCTACGCCATCGGCGGCGAATCGAAGACCACCCTGACCAAGGAAGTGCTGCACCAGGACCCGAACCTAAACTACGCCGCCTCCGTCGGCGTGGTGCTCACCAGGCTGCCCAGGTCGGAAAAGCTGACCCCGATCGAGACCATGAAGCTTGCCGCCGGCGAGGTGGCCGGTGAGAAGAGCATCAAGGCGCTGGCCGAGGTCATTGACACCCTGGGGCAGGAGCCGGACATCACCAAGCGCTTCGGGCAGCGCGGCCTGGGGCACAGGAGCCTTGGCCGCAGCATCCAGATCCTGAAGGAAAGCTCCGAGACCAACGAGGGGCGCTGCATGGTGGCCTATGACGTCTTCAGGAGCCTGGAGCGGGTCGTGCTCGACTACGTGGTGGAACCCAATGAGCGGGCCAAATACCTGGAAGACCTGAAGACCGGGAAGAAGCTGTACCGCGAGCGGATCATGACCGAGATGTTCAACGCCTACATGGACGAGCCTTTCGCCATCAAGAAGGACGTGCAGAACTACGTCAACATGATCATCGGCATCGATGCCGAGAACCTCGGCCCGGACCGGATGTGGAAGTACAAAGACCCGCAGACCGGTGAGTTAAAGGCGCTCAAGATCGATGAGCGTTACGTGAAGAGCGTCGAGGAGCGCATCGGGCTGAAGACCGAGGAGCAGCGCGCATCCTTCCGGACCTCGATCCGCAAGATCTACGGCCAGAAGATCTCGGTCGATCCGAGCTACGACTTCATGGACAACCTGGAACTGGTCAAGGCGGTCACCGACGTGCGGCTCAAGTCCGACATCGCCGGTGCCGGCAGCCTGATCGGGGCGCTGGCCAACCGCACCAACGAGGAAAACCAGAAGCTCTACGACCGGATGATCGTGACCATGCTCGGGAAACTCGGCTACTGCCGCACCTGCGCCCAGAAGACCATAGAGTATTTCTGCACGCAGGAGGATGAGAGCTAGCAGCAACGCCTGTCCGGGGTGAGGGGGGCGAATAATTATTCGCCCCTACAGAAGGTTGCGCGTTTGGAAGCTGCAATGGGAAGAGAAATGACCGTAGGGGCGAACGATCATTCGCCCGCCTTTAAAAGGCCGACGATGCCATGAAAGATTCCGAAAAATACCTCGAACGACTGAAGGCCCAGGGGCTCGACCCGGAACGCGAGGCGCGCTTCCGCGAGGAACTGTCGGGAGTGCGGGAGATCTCCGTCTCCGACCGGCGCGGCCCTTTCCCGGACTTCTCCCGCGGCCTCTACACCTGGCACGACCTGGCGGTGCTGCAGGACCAGGAGCGGGTCCCCAACCCGTACCAGCTGCACATGAAGGCGCTGGATGAGCTCCTGGAGCGGGACCGGCAGCGCGAGAAGGACGGTTTCCCCCGCAAGATCCGGGTGGGGAGACTGATCAAGCCGGGCAAAGGGGGCAAGGGTAAGATCGTCGTGGTTCCCTCCACCGAGGAGGAGAAGTTCCTGCACGACCCGACCATCCGTCCTCCCGGCGAGGGTGGCTCGACCGGCGGCAGCGGCAAGGGCGAGGAAGGCGAGGTCATCGGCGAGCAGAAGGTGCGCGAGACCGGCGAGGAGCCGGGGCAGGGGCCGGGACAGGGTGAGGGTGAAGCCCACGAGATGGGCGCGTCCGCCTACGAACTGGGGCGGGTCCTCACCGAACAGTTCCAGCTCCCCAACCTGAAGGAAAAAGGGAAAAAGCGCTCCTTCACCCGGTACATCTACGAACTCACCGACAGGAACCGCGGTTCCGGGCAGGTACTGGACAAGAAGGCGACCCTCAGGAAGATCGTGGAAACCAACATCTCCCTGGGCAACCTCCCTGACCCTGCCGATATGGACCCCACCCGGTTCCTCATTTCGCCGCGGGACAAGGTGTACCGCATCTTCTCCCAGGAGAAGGATTACGAGCCGCAGGCGATGGTCTTCTTCCTGCGCGACTACTCCGGCTCCATGGCGGGCAAGGTGACCGAGCTGGTGGCGACCCAGCACGTCATGATCTACAGCTGGCTTTTGTACCAGTACGCGGGACAGGTGGAATCCCGTTTCATCCTGCACGACACCGAGGCCAAGGAGGTGCCGGACTTCGACACCTACTACAACTCCCGGGTGGCCGGCGGGACCGAGGTGGCCAGCGCCTACAAGCTGGTCAACGAGATCGTCGAGAAGGAAAACCTGGCCGCGGACTATAACATTTATGTTTTCCACGGCACCGACGGCGACGACTGGGATACCGGCGGCGACAAGTCGATCCCGGAACTGGTCAAGATCCTCAGTTACGTGAGCCGTATGGGGGTCACCATCGCGGAGCACGCGGGGACGCAGTGGACCGAGGTGGCGCGCTACCTGGAGAACTCGGGGCTGTTGCGCGACAAGCCGGACCTTCTGCGCATGGACATCATGCATGAGGATGCCGAAGAGGCCCGTGTCATCGAGGGGATCAAGAGGCTCATCTCTTAAAAAACGGTGTCTTTCTCTGGCGAGCCTCCCCCCGGAGGGGGGAGGTTGGAGGGGGGAAGGTTGATGGATTGTCCCCCTCCCTAACCCTCCCCCTCCGGGGGAGGGGACGATAGGTGGCAAGAGGCAGTTATGGAACTGATCAACCAACATACCAAGGCGATCATGGAAGGGTGCAAGGAGCGGGCGCGTGCGGCAGGCCTCACCTTCACCGACGAGAGCCTCGAATATATCGTCACCAACCGCGACCTCATCGAGCTCTCGCCGAAGGTGATGATTCCGACCCTCTACGATTACTGGGTGCACGACGTGGAGGTGCTGCGGGGCAAAGGGGAGTACGAGCTCTACCCGCATAACCCCTACGAGACGGTGATCAACACGCGCCCCCCGATCTCGTTCTACAACGACAACAACCCCGACTGGCTCAACGTGATGATCTTCTACCACGTGCTGGGCCATATCGATTTTTTCCAGAACAACCTCTACTTCCGGCACACCTGGGAATACGACTTCACCGGCCAGGCGCTCTCGGACAAGCGGGTCATCGCCAAGCTCAGAGCCGAGAAGGGGCGCTGGGTGGACTACATCCTGGAGTTCGCCCGCTCCATCGACAACCTGGTCGGCTACCACGACGAGCTCTCGCCCCTGTTCATGGCGCCGGAGGCCGCCACCTCGAGCCGCCTGGACTACTACTTCGACGTTTTCCTGCAGGTCGAGAAGAAGCTTCCGGTAGGAGAGTACCTGAAAGAGGTGGCGCGTTACAACGACGCCATCTCCCAGAACCGTGAGGAAGGGGAGCGCATCTTCTTCGCCGAGGTGACCGCCAAGTACCCGGAGATGGAAGCACATTTCACCAAGAGCCAGAACGTGAAGCGGGTCGAGCGGCGCGACCTGATGAAGTTCCTGATCGAGAACTCCGAGTTCCTGGCCCGCGACGAAAACCAGTGGATGCGCTCGGTGCTCGAGGTGGTGCGCAAGACCTCCATCTTCTTCCAGCCGCAGATCCGCACCAAGATCATGAACGAGGGGTGGGCGAGCTACTGGCACGAGAAGCTCTTCCTGGTGGACGACCGCATCAAGGGGCACGAGGTAGATTTCGCCCGCGTCCATGCCGGCGTTACTTCCATGCCGCGGGTCGGCATGAACCCGTACGCGCTGGGCATGCGGCTCATGTACCAGCTGAAGGAGAACGGCGACAAGGGCAAGACCGGCTACGAGTTCAACCGGCTCTCGGACCGCGAAGAGAGAAAGCGCTTCGACGCCGCGTCCGGCAAAGGGGACGAGTACCTCTTCAAGATCAGGAGCAACTACTGCGACTACCTCTTCATCAAGGACTTCGTGGACCAGGAGTTCACCGACCGCTACGACCTCTTCGTGACCGGTAAGCGGCTCGACCCGCAGCGCATGGTCTGGCAGTACTACGTCAAGAGCCGGGATGCCAACGACTACCGCGACATGGTGCTGGCCTCACTGTACCATCCACCCTACATCGAGATCGCACCGGAGCGCGGTGAAGAGGGAATGCTCTACCTGGTGCACCATTTCGAGGGAAAACAGCTGGTCTCCGAATACATCGCCAACACCATGGTCGGCATCGAGTACCTGTGGGGGGCGCCGGTGCAGCTGGAGACCAGCGAGGCGGTGATAGAGCAACAGCGCGGCAGCTCCGGCCGGGAAGGTGTGGAAGAGCCGGAGATCACGTGGCAGCGGGTGGTGTACACCATGAAGGACAAGGTCCTCAGCCGGCAGATACTGTGACAGGCGGATAAGCTATGCCAGATCTAGAGACAGTCATAAAGCAGTTGAGTCGCTCCATCGTCGAGCACAAGAACACCTCGTATATGTCGTTCGAGGAGTTCATACAGCTCGTCACGGAGAAACCGGAACGGATGATGCGCAACATCTTCCAGCTCTTCCACGACATGGTGAGTAGCTACGTCAACGCCGGAACCGATGAGTACCCGGAGGATCCGGAGTCGATCAACTTCGTCCCCTACGACACCACCAAGCTCTTCGTGCAGAACTCCGACCGCCCGTTCTTCGCCGACCGCCTGTTCGCCAATCGTTTCATGAACCACGTGGCCGACATGAAGAGCGGGGCGCGCCAGAACAAGATCTACATCTTCGAGGGCCCCCCCGGCTCGGGCAAGAGTACCTTCCTCAACAACGTGCTGATGAAGTTCGAGGAGTACTCCAGCACCGACGAGGGGAGGACCTACGAGGTGGTCTGGCACCTAGATCGCCGCGTCTTGGGGAGTTTCAAGGAGCACCAGGTCAGCGCCTTCGTGGAAAAACTCTCCCACCTGCTCGACGAGTACGAACTGGAGAGTCACGACCACCTGGACACCCGGGCCCTGCTGCGCGGCGGCGACGTGGTCGAGGTTCCCTGCCCGTCGCACGACAGCCCGCTGCTCATGATCGACAAGGCCCAGCGGCGTGCCTTTTTCGACGATGTTTTCCAGAACGACTCCTTCAAATGGAAGCTCTTCACCGAGAAGGAGTACGACTGGGTGTTCCGCGACTCGCCCTGCACCATCTGCACCTCCATCTTCCAGGCGCTCGCGGCGCGGCTCGACGACCCCGCCGACATCTTCCGGATGATCAAGGTGCGCCCCTATCGCTTCAACCGCAGGCTGGGCGAGGGGGTCACGGTGTTCAACCCGGGCGACAAATCCATGAAGATGAACATCCTCACCAACGACATGCTGCAGAGGAAGATCGACCTGCTCCTGGGCGACAGCAACGAGGTGAAGTACCTCTTCTCCAACTTCGCCAAGACCAACAACGGCATCTATGCCCTCATGGACGTGAAGTCCCACAACGCCGAGCGGCTCCTGGAGCTGCACAACATCATCAGCGAAGGGATTCACAAGGTCGAGGACATCGAGGAGAACGTGCGCAGCCTTTTCATCGCGCTGATGAACCCCGAGGACGAGCGGAGCATCGAGGGGGTGCAGTCCTTCTCGGACCGCATCGAGTTCATCAACATCCCCTACGTCATGGATCTCAACACCGAGGTGGAGATCTACCGCAACATCTTCGGCAAGCACATCGATACCAGCTTCCTGCCGCGGGTGCTGCACAACTTCGCCCGGGTGATCATCTCGACCAGGATGAACGTGAAGTCGGACGCGCTTTTGGAGTGGATCGGCGATCCGGAAAAGTACCGGCTCTACTGCGACGAGAACCTGCAGATCCTGAAGATGGAGATCTACACCGGGCACATCCCGGATTGGCTCTCCGAGGAGGACAGGAAGCGCCTCAACGCCAAGCGCCGGAAGAAAATCATCGCCGAGAGCGAGCACGAAGGGGACCACGGCTTCTCGGGGCGCGAGTCCATCAAGATCTTCTCCGACTTCTACTCCGCCTACGCCAGGAAGGACAAGATGATCACCATGAACAACCTGTCCACTTTCTTCACGCGCTGGCACAAGGAGTTGAAGGAGTCGATCCCGGACGGGTTCATGGAATCGCTGGTGCACAACTACGACTACGTGGTGCTCCAGGAGGTGAAGGAGGCGCTCTACTACTACAACGAGGCCCAGATCGAGCGCGACATCCTGCACTACATGTTCGCGGTCAACTTCGAGCCGGGAGCCGTCGAGGTGTGCCGGTTCACGGGAGAGAAGCTGGAAATTACCGAGGAGTTCCTGGCGGGGATCGAGCGGCGCCTGCTGGGGGCCAAGGTGGAGGATGATGCACGGTTCGCATTCAGGCAGGAGACCCAGCGTGAGTATACCGGTAGGACGTTAACCCAGGAGATCATGGTGGAGGGGAAACGGGCACAGGATACGGCGCTGTACCAGTCGCTGCACGACCGCTACGTCTTCAACCTGAAGGAGAAGGTGCTGGAGCCGTTCCTGGAGAACGCCAACTTCCGCCGTGCCATCAAGGATTTCGACACGGAAGCCTTCAAGACCTACGACAAGCGCATCAGGGACGACGTGACCTTCCTGATCAACAACCTGAGTTCCGACAAGTTCAAGTACACCAAGCAGTGCGCCAAGGAAATCTGCGTCTACGTCATCGACAACGACCTCGCCCGCAAATTCCACGTGTAAGCCAACCCTCCCAGTCAGTCCCCTCCCCCTCCGGGGGAGGGAGTCACAGCACTTCCGTTACCCTTTTTACGCCGCCACCCTGAAGCGACTCACCATGTCCTGCAGTGCCCGCGCGGAGTTGGCAAGGTCCTCGGCGGCCCGGGCAGACTCCTGTGCGCCCCCTGCGGTTTCCTGCACCACACCGATGATCTGGCGCATGCTCTCGGAGATGTTGATCGTGGTTGCAGACTGCTGTTCGGCCGCGGTAGCGACCTGTGAGACATACTCCAAAAGAGGAGTGATGTGTTCCTTGATGGTCCCGATGGCGCGGCTGGAATGTTGCACGTCATCGGTGCCGCTCCTGACGCTGTTCGCGCTGCGCTCCATCAGTGCCACAACGTTCTTCACATCCCCTTGCAACGACGCGATGATCGACTGTACTTCGCGGGTGGACGAGGTGGTCCGCTCCGCGAGCCTTCTGACCTCGTCGGCGACCACCGCGAACCCGCGCCCCTGTTCGCCGGCACGCGCGGCCTCAATGGCGGCATTAAGCGCGAGGAGATTGGTCTGGTCGGCGATGTCTTCGATAGCAACAACGATGTCCCCGATCTTGTCCGAGTTGGAACCAAGGGCCTTGACGGCGTCGACGGTCCCTGTCACCATCTGCTCGATTTCTCCCATGACCGAGGTCATGCGTGTGATGGTTTCTTCCCCCTTGCTGGTCGCGGTGTTGGTACTTCCCGCCCGGTCCGCCATCTTTTGGCAACTGAGCGCGATGTCGCTGCTGACCCCCGCCATCTCGCCGACGGCGCTGGAAACCGAGCTCGATTGCTGCGAGGCGTGCTCCGTCCCCTCGGCCATCCTGGTAGAGGTGTTGCTCAGTTGACTGGAGGCGCTGGCGAGTTCGTCGGCGGTTTGCTGGATCCCTTGGATCATCCCACGCATGGAAGTCTGCAGTTTCTGCAGGGACCTGAGCATCTGACTGATTTCATTACGGCGGTTCACCACGATCTCTTCGCTGAGGTCCCCCTGGGCCATGGTCTCCAGGTAGCGCATGGTGCGCGCCAGCGGGGTCCTTATGGACCAGATGTTGATGGCGCCAAAGGCGCCGCCCAGAACGATGAAAAGGGTGAGTGAGCCATACTTGATCAGCAGGGAATCGGCCTGGGCGGCAACTGCGGTAGCGATCAGGCAGAGGCTGTAGCAGATGCACAGCAGGCTGAGCCTGAACTTGATGGTGAAGTTGAGGTAAAGGTTCAAAATTTCCTTCATGTCCTTCTCCTTGCTGACGCCTTAGGGCCGTACCGCTGCTGTGAACGTTGTTTCAGTGGTGCAGGTCACTTATCGGGAGATGCGGTTTGTACTTGAGACGTGTTGTAAACAAAAGAGCTGGTGTTGGTGAAAAATAATGTATTGTCCGCTGCCACCCTCACCCTAGCCACTCCCGGAGGGAGGGGGGACGTGGCAGCATCTGGTCGAAGATGATGGCGAATCAGGAAAAAGGATGGCTGTCGTTGCAGATCGTGATAAGGTGTCCTGGCCGTTTCTGTAACTTGCCAGGAGGTGTCAGAGATGAGAGAAGCCCTGTGCCGGATGATCGAGCGGTTCGTCCAGGAGGAGCCGGGTAACCGGTTCCCGGATGACAGTGCGCCCTACTTCACCGAGCCGTTGCTCGGCTTCGCGGCTGCCGATGATCCTTTATTCACGCAGTACCAGACCGTGATCGGCCCCTTCCATCTCACCCCGACGGAACTCGCGCAGCGGGAAGACCCGCCCTGGCAACCGGCCACGGTCATCTGCTGGGCCCTCCCCATCTCGGAACAGACCCGCCGTAGCAACCGCAGCGAGACCACCTATCCCTCCCGCGCCTGGGCGCTGACCAGGCAGCACGGCGAAGCCTTCAACGCTGCCCTGCGCCGCCAGGTGGTGCAGTTCCTGGTCGATGCCGGTTACCGCGCCTTCGCGCCGCAGTTGCACCCGGCCTGGCGGGAGTACCCGGACTCACCGGTCGGGATCGCGTCTTCCTGGTCGGAGCGCCACGCCGCCTACGCTGCGGGGCTGGGGACCTTCAGCCTCAACGACGCCCTGATCACCTCCCGCGGCATCGCTCACCGACTAGGTAGCGTCGTCACCGACCTCGCCATCGAGCCGAGCACGCGGCCGTGGAGCGATCACCGATCCAACTGCCTGTGGTACCGGGAGGGGAGCTGCGGGGCGTGCATCGGACGCTGTCCGGTCGGTGCGCTTTCCAGGGACGGGCATGACAAGGCCATTTGCCGCGGCTACGTTTATGGGACGGTCCCCGGGGCAGTGGGCGAACGGTATGGGGTCACCAGCACCGGCTGCGGCCTGTGCCAGACCAGGGTCCCCTGCGAGGAGAGGATTCCGGTGGGTAAAAAAACTCCCTCACCCTGACCCTCTCGCTGAGGGAGAGGGGATGTGGACCTCTATGGTGAAAGATGGTAAGGGATAGAAAAGAAAGGGGCACCCCCGTGAGGAGGTGCCCCTTTTTACGTTGCTGCCCGGACCGGCATCGTCACTTCTTCTTGCCGTTCCCCTTGGCGCCGATGGCTGTCTGCATCGCCTCGCCCATCTTGGTCGGGCTGGAGGCGACGGTCACGCCGCACTCGGTGAGGGTGCGAATCTTGTCCTCCGCCTTGCCCTTGCCCCCGGTGATGATGGCGCCGGCGTGCCCCATCCTCTTGCCCGGCGGCGCGGTGACCCCGGCGATGAAGGCCGCCACCGGCTTTTTCATGTGCTCCTGGATCCAGTGCGCGGCGTCCTCCTCGGCGGATCCCCCGATTTCACCGATCATGAACACCCCTTCCGTGCCCGGGTCCTCGTTGAAGAGCTTGAGCACGTCGATGAAGTTCATGCCGATGATGGGGTCGCCCCCGATCCCGACGCAGGTCGATTGGCCGAGCCCCATGTCGGTGAGCTGTTTGACCGCCTCGTAGGTGAGGGTGCCGGAGCGCGAGACGACGCCGATCTTGCCCGGCCTGTGGATGTGCCCGGGCATGATGCCGATCTTGCACTCGCCGGGCGTGATCACGCCGGGGCAGTTGGGGCCTACCAGGCGCATCTTGCTCTGCTTGAGCACCGCCTTCACCGGGACCATGTCGCGCACCGGGATCCCCTCGGTGATGCAGACGGCGAGCTCGAGGCCGGCTGCCGCCGATTCGAGGATGGCGTCGGCGGCCCCCGGCGGCGGCACGAAGATCATGGAGACGTTGGCGTTGGTGTACTTCACCGCCTCGGCCACGGTGTTGAAGACCGGGATCCCCTCGATGTGGATGCCGCCCTTGCCGGGCGTGACACCGGCCACGATGTTGCTGCCGTACTCACGGCACTGCTGGGTGTGAAACAGGCCGCTGCGGCCGGTGATCCCCTGCACTACTATCCTGGATGAATTGTTGATCAATATGGACATAGGCTTATCTCCCGAATATGTAGATTACCCCAGCATTCCCACGATCTTCGAGGCGGCATCGCCCAGGTTGTCGCTGCACTGGACGTTCAGGCCGCTCTCGGTGAGGAGCCGTTTCCCTTCTTCGACCTGGCTGCCGTCCATGCGCACCACGATGGGGAGGGTGCAGTTCACCTCGCTGGCCGCCTCGATGATACCGTGGGCGATCACGTCGCAGCGCATGATGCCGCCGAAGATGTTGACGAAGATCCCTTTCACGTCGGCGTCCTGCAGGATGATCTTGAAGGCCTCCGCCACCTTCTCACGGGTGGCCCCACCCCCGACGTCGAGGAAGTTGGCGGGCTCCCCGCCGAACTCCTTGAGCACGTCAAGCGTGGCCATGGCCAGCCCGGCGCCGTTGACCAGGCAGCCGATGGAGCCGGAGAGCTTGATGTAGGCCAGGTCGTACTTGCCGGCGTTGATCTCCAGCGGGTCGAGCTGGGAGTAGTCCATCATGTCGGGATATTCACGGTGCCTGAAGATGGCGTTGTCGTCGAAGGTGATCTTGGCGTCCATGGCCATGAGCCATCCGGCCCTGGTGACCACCAGCGGGTTGATCTCCACCAGCGCGCAGTCCTTCTCCAGGCAGACCCGGTACAGGTTTTGGATCAGGTTGACGCAGTCCTCGCAGACGCTCCCGGACAGGCCGAGCTGCAGGGCGATCTGCCGTGCCTGGTACGATCTGAGCCCGAGGAACGGGTCGATGGTCAGGGTGTGGATCTTCTCCGGTGTCTTGGAGGCGACCTCCTCGATTTCCATGCCGCCTTCGGCGGAGGCGATCAGGACGTAGCGGGACGTGCTCCGGTCCAGGGTGATGGAGAGGTAGAACTCGCGGGCGATCTCCACCGCCTCCTCTACCAGTATGCGCCGGACCTTGAGCCCTTCGGGGCCGGTCTGGGGCGTGACCAGGGTCTTGCCGAACAGTTCCTTCGCGTACTCCTGGGCCTGTTCCGGATGGTGCACGAGCCTGACGCCGCCCGCCTTGCCGCGTCCGCCGGCATAGATCTGCGCCTTGACCACGCAGCGCCCCCCCATCTCCTTGGCTGCCCGCTCCACCTGGTCGGCGGTGAGCGCGACGCGACCACGAGGGATGGGGATGCCGAACGAATTCAGTATCTCCTTGGCCTGATACTCATGAATGTTCATCCTGTTCTCCTATGGTGCCGCTTTGGATTTAGCCTGATGCAGCTTGTGTTAAGAAGGTAAGCTTTCAGAATCGTGGGGGTATGGCGGAGCGACCGGAGGCGCCTCCCGTACTCTTATCGGCACGTCGTCGCTGGAAATTCAAATTAAGATCAAATACTATCACAATTAAAAAAAAGAGAAGCCCGACGGGGCTTCTCTTTTGACCTTTCCTTCACCTTTTGCCTGCCGCTATCTGGTCTGGATTCTGCGGCGTACCTCGATTCTTTCCGTGCCTTTGCTGCACTGCAGTTCGACGTCGGAAGACGCAGTAAAGTTGCCGCCAGGGTTCTTGCGGGCGGCGCGACCCTGTCGCTCCAGCGCGATCTTCCTGCACTTTTCCAGCACTGCCTGGACGTCGTCACCGGTCACGTCGGCGACCTCGAAACGGTGCTTGCGTGCCACGATCCCTTCCCCCTGGGTGCTGATGATGTTCCCCCGGCAGACGAGTTCTTCGGCGCCGGCAGTACCGGCCAATAACAGCAAAATGCCTACGACAAGGACTTTCATTACCGCCTCCGCTTCCGAGGGACTGGCTCCGCGAGGTGCCTGTCCCCTTAGTGCTCGGGTAAGCTGGCGGAGCGGAATAGAGCGTACCGCTAGAGGGACAGGCACCAGTCGGAGCCAGTACCTTCTGCTAAGTGTATGATACCAGCCCAACCGCTACTCCTCGCCGGTGTTGTTGCTGCGCCTGCCCTGGGCCCGGAGCTCCCTGCGCGAGAGCCGCCCCGGGGCGCGTGTCGAGTTTTGGGCGGCGGGCGCGCGCTCTGCCACCGGCGGCGTCGGGGATACAGCGGCTGCCGCAGGTGCACCCGCCGCCTGAGGCGCAGCCGCCTGGGGGGGCTGCGGTGGTTCCGGCGCGGCCGTGGGCAGCATCGACGGGGCTTGCTGCACCAGCTGCGGTCGGGCGGGTGCGGGCGCGGTGCTGCGGCCCGCAGTGGCAGGTGCTGCCGGTGTTGGCGGCTGTGCCGTCGCCAGGCCTCCCAGTTTGCCGGTTGCCACGTCGAGCACCCGCGCCTTTTTCAGGTAGCGCGCCGGGATCTCGTGCAGGCTGTTGGTGTAGAACCTGGTCCCGGTGCTGTCTTTCCAGGTGTAGATGTCGGCGCAAGCAGCCGTTGCAGTCATAAAAACCATCAGGACTACCAAAAGACCCTTCATTTTACCTCCCAGGCAATGCAGGCAACGTCACTTATTATTCAGGATATCCCCTTCTGCTTCAAGCCAAAAAGGTGAAGATACTTTTCGGCAGATGTGGCTCTTTCTTAACCAGGTGCCCGTCATGCAATATTTGGCCGCCTATGCTATCCTAAGGGTTATGCAAGAGGATATGTTTTCAACAACCTACAGGAGATCGCGCCATGAACTTAGGAAGACTCATTCTGGTTTTTTTGTTCTTTCTCGCGGCGGCAGTAGGTATCGAAGCTGACGCCGCTTCCCGTATCAAGGTCTATTCAGCCGAAAAGGGGAACTACATCATGTCTGACGAGGTAGTGAAAACCAACGCGGAATGGAAGAAGATATTGACCCCTGAGCAGTATCACATCCTTCGGGAAAAGGGGACCGAGCGTGCCTTCACCGGCAAATATGCAGCTACCCATGATCACGGTATCTACCGTTGCGCCGGGTGCGGATTGGACCTTTTCAAGTCCGAGGACAAGTTCGAATCCGGTACGGGGTGGCCCAGCTTTACCCAGCCGATAGCCAAGGAAAACGTGAAGACCGAGACCGACCGCAGCTTCTTCAGCACGCGGACCGAAGTGTTGTGCCGCCGCTGCGGTGGCCACCTGGGGCATGTCTTCAACGACGGACCCAAGCCCACCGGGCTGCGCTACTGCATGAACTCCGCCGCGCTGCAGTTCGTGGCGACCAAGTAAGAGGGAGACGGATAGAAACCCGAAGGCTTTAACGCAAAGGCGCCAAGGCGCAGAGGCGCGGCGGGAACCTCTAAAAACTTTGACTGCTTGTCTTGGCGACTTTGCGCCTCCGCGTCTTTGCGTTGAGGCAGTTGTGGTTTTGGGGGAGGCATCAACATGAAAACTCTGACTTTCCTGGCGACTGCCTTGCTGCTTGTCCTAGCCATGGCAGGTTCTTTGCCGGCCGCGCAGTTGCAGAAGGCGACTTTTGCCGGCGGCTGCTTCTGGTGCATGGAGCATCCCTTCGACGAACTGCCGGGGGTGGTGTCGGTGACGTCGGGCTATACCGGCGGCCACGTGAAGAACCCGACCTACGAGCAGGTCTCCGCGGGAGGCACCGGCCATGCTGAATCGGTGCAGGTCCTGTACGACCCGACCAAGATCAGTTACGACATGCTGCTCAACCGTTACTGGCACAACATCGACCCCACGGTAAAGGATCGCCAGTTCTGCGACGTCGGGCATCAGTACCGGAGCGCGATCTTCTATCATAACGAAGAGCAGCACCGCCTGGCCCTGCAGTCAAAGCAGACTCTCGAGAAGAGCAGACAGTTGAAGGCGCCCATTCAGACTGAAATCGTTGCGGCGACCGAATTCTACCCGGCGGAAGAATATCACCAGCACTATTACAAGAAGAACCCGCTGCGGTATTCTTACTACCGCCTGAGCTGCGGCCGGGATCACAGGCTGAAGGAACTCTGGGGCGACCAGGCAGGGAAGTGATAGAGGACCTGAAAATTCCCCCTTGTCAAAGGGGGATTTAGGGGGGGGTGCTTTTTGTTTGAAGCGGCAAATCCCCCCCGGCCCCCCTTTGACAAGGGGGGAGCCGTTTGCGGCAGGTTTAAGTTGAACATTGAACGTCGAACCTAGAACGTAGAACTCGCCGTTGGCCTCGGGGGATGCCATGAAGAACCGAGAGATAGCCAGGATGTTCGATGAGATAGCAGACATCATGGAAATCCGGCAGGACAACGTCTTCAAGATCAGGGCCTACCGGCGGGCGGCGCTCAACCTGGAAGGGCTGAACCGGGACCTGGCTCAGATGTCGCACAAGGAACTCCTGGAGATCCCGGGGATAGGCGCGGACTTGGCCGCGCGCATCGAGGAGTACCTGCAGACCGGTACCACCGCCCACTACGACCAGCTCAAAAAGGAGGTCCCCGCCGGCGTCTTCACCCTGCTGGCGGTGCCCGACCTGGGGCCGAAGACGGCGAAGGCAATCTACGAGGCGCTGCAGATCACGAGCCTCGAGGAGCTGGAGCAGGCCGCGCGGGAACACCGCCTGAGCGGCATCAAGGGGATCAAGGAGAAGACCGAGGAGAATATCCTGAAGGGGATCCAGGCCGTCAAGCGCGGGCGCGAGCGGCAGCCGCTGGGACGGATGCTGCCGGCGGCGGAGGAACTGGTGGCGGCACTTAAACAGATGGCGCCCCTGGAGCGGATCGAGGTGGCGGGAAGCATCAGGCGCCGGCGCGACAGCATCAAGGATATCGACATCGTGGCGACGTCCCCCGATCCGGCGAGTGTCATGGAGGCCTTCCTGAACCTGACCCAGGTGCACGACGTGATCATGCGCGGCCCGACCAGGGCCAGCGTCACCATCCGCGAAGGGGTGCAGGTGGACCTGCGCGTGGTCGAGCCGGCTTCCTACGGCGCCGCGCTGGCCTACCTCACCGGCAGCCAGGCCCACAACGTTCGGCTGCGGGAAATGGCGCAGAAGCGGGGGCTGAAGATCAACGAGTACGGCATCTTCCGCGAGGAGGACAACGTCCGCCTGGGTGGTGAGAACGAGGAGGATGTCTACCGCCTGCTCGACCTTCCCTTCGTGCCGCCGGTCCTGCGCGAAGACCGCGGCGAGATCGAGGCGGCGCAGGCGGGGAAACTGCCGCAGTTGGTGACCAGGGAGCAGATCCTGGGGGACCTGCATGTGCATTCCCGCTGGAGCGACGGTGCCCACGGCATCGCCGAACTGGTGGAGGCGGCGCGCTTGCAGGGCCTTTCCTACCTTGCCGTGACCGACCATTCCCAGGGGCTCGGTGTGGCGCGCGGCCTGACGGTAGAGCGGCTCAAAGAGCAGCAGGCGGAGATCCGCGAGGTGAACCGCGAGCAGGAAGGGTTCCGGGTGCTGCACGGGACCGAGATGGACATCCGCGGCGACGGCACGCTGGATTTTCCGGACGACGTGCTCAAGGATCTCGACGTGGTGGTGGCATCGATCCACTCCGGCTTCAACAACTCCAAGGAAGTGATGACCGCGCGTATCGTGGCGGCGATGAGAAACCCGTACGTGCACATCATTGCCCATCCCACCGGACGCATCATCGGGGAACGGGAGGGCTACCAGCTGGACATGGAAGAGGTGCTCCAGGTGGCCAGGGAGACGGGGACGGCTCTCGAGATCAACGCGTACCCGCTGCGGCTGGACCTGGAAGACCGCTACGTGCGCCGCGCCAAGGAACTCGGCGTCAAGATCGCCATCAACACCGACACCCACGCCAAGATTCAGTTCGAGACCCTCCCCTGGGGCATCTCGGTCGCCCAGCGCGGTTGGCTGGAGCGGGAGGACGTGCTGAACACGCTGACGGCGGTGGAGCTTTTGAAAGTGTTGAAACGGAAGACGCGCAGACACCTGTAGGGGCGAATAATCATTCGCCCCACCTGTTGCAGCACCATCAGCATCTCGCTCCTCCCCCCGGAGGGGGAGGGGGGGAGGCCTTGAACTGCTTCCCCCTCCCCGACCCTCCCCCTCCGGGGGAGGGAGCAAGAAGACGGCCGCCTCCACGGGGAGGGGGTGACGAGCAAAGAAATGAAAGGAACACAACATGCCCAACTACTGGCTCTTCAAGAGCGAACCCTCCAGTTTCTCCCTCGATGATCTCAAGGGCCGCCCCGACGCCACCGAGCATTGGGACGGCGTACGCAACTTTCAGGCGCGCAACTTCCTGCGCGACCAGGTCCAGGTCGGCGACCTGGTGCTCTTCTACCACAGTAACATCGCGGAACCGGGCGTGGTCGGCATCGCCGAGGTGGTGAGAAGCGGGTACCCCGATTTCACCGCCTTCGATCCCAACAGCAAGTACTTCGATCCCAAGAGTGCGCCGGATAAGCCGACCTGGTACATGGTCGACGTGCGCTTCGTGCGTGAACTGCCGCGGCCGGTGACCCTCTCCGAGCTGAAGTCCATTCCCGAACTCGGGGGGATGGCCCTTTTGAACCGCAGCCGCCTCTCGATCCAGCCGGTGCGCAAGGAAGAGTGGGACCGCATCATGAGGCTCGCCGGACTATGACTTCGATAAAGAAGCGCTCGAAGAAAGCGGGACTGGCCCCGGGGACACTGATCCACATGGGGCGCGACAAGGCCGGCGCCACGAGGGTCGACCTGGTGCAGTACGACGAGACCCACCTCGAAAAGCACCCGGTCAGCTCGCTGGGTGAGTGCCTGATCAAGAAGGGCGGGCCGGGGGTGACCTGGGTTAACGTGGAGGGGCTGTCGGACCTCGAGGTGTTGCGGCATTTCGGCAGCTGCTACGGCATCCACCCGCTGGTCCTGGAAGACATCCTCGCCACGGACCAGCGCCCCAAGGCGGCCGACTACGGTGAGTACCTCTACGTCGTGCTGAAGATGATCGGTCTGGACGAGGGAACCGGCGAGATTAAGAGCGAACAGGTGAGCCTGGTGCTGGGACAGAACTACCTAATCTCATTCCAGGAGGGGCTGGAAGGGGACGTGTTCGAACAGGTGCGCGCCCGCCTGGCCAACGAGAAGTCCCGGCTGCGGGCCATGGGGGCGGACTTGCTGATGCACGCCCTTTTGGACGTGATCGTAGACCATTACTTCCTGGTGCTGGAGCAACTGGCGGACCGGATCGAGGATATCGAGGACGAACTGATCGACAACCCCACCACGGCGACGGTCCAGGCCATCTACCGGCTCAAGCGCCAGTTGCTCTTCCTGCACAAGGTGTTCTGGCCGCTGCGCGAGGTGGTGAGCAGCCTGCAGCGCCGTGATTCGCTGCTGATCCGGGACACCACGGTGATCTACCTGCGCGACCTTTACGACCACACCGTGCAGGTGCTCGACACCCTGGAGACGCTGCGCGAGATGCTCTCGGGCATGCTGGATATCTACCTCTCCAGCGTCTCGAACCGGTTGAACGAGGTGATGAAGGTGCTCACCATCATCGCCACCATTTTCATGCCGCTTTCCTTCATAGCGGGGTGGTACGGCATGAACTTTAAGGGAATGCCCGAGTTGGACCGGCCCTACGGCTACCCGGCGGTCATAGTGTTGTGCCTGTCCATCGCCGGCGGTATGCTGGTCTATTTCAAGAAGAAGCGCTGGCTGTAAAAAAAAGGGGGGACAGGCACCTGCGGAGCCAGTCCCCTTCCAACGGGCTCAGCCCCCAGAAACCAAATCCCCCCTGTCCCCCCTTCGCAAAGGGGGGAACCCTTGGGTCACGTTTTTGCGCTAAGCGACACCCTGGTGATTCCCCGATTACTACAGGCTTTTCGCCGCCAGCTCGTACACGTCCCTTGCCAGGCCTGGTTCTGCCAGGATGCGCTCCAGTTCCTTCTTCATGAGCTCCTGGCGGTGCAGGTCGTAGCGCCGCCACCGGCTGAAGGGGGTGAGCATGCGCGCGGCTATCTGCGGGTTGATCCCGTTCAGGCGCAGGATCTGGTCGCCCAGGAAGCGGTATCCCCTGCCGCCGGCATCGTGGAAGCGGACCTGGTTGCCCTGGCTGAAGGCGCCCACCAGCGAGCGGACCCGGTTCGGGTTGCGCAGGTCGAAGTCTGGGTGCTCCAGAAGCGCCAGCACCCGGTCCATGGTATCGGGCAGACGCGACAGCGCCTGGTGGGTGAACCACTTGTCGATGACGCCGCGGTCGCCGCGCCAGCACTCGTAGAAAGCCGCGAGCGCCTGCTCGCGCTCGGGGCAGGCACAGCTGGCCAGCGGGGCGAGCGCGCCCAGGCTGTCGGTCATGTTGTCGGCGCTTCGGTACTGGGTCATGCAGGCGTCGATCGCCTCCTGCCCCCCCGCCGCCATCAGGTAGCCCAGGCAGAGGTTTTTCAACCTGCGGCAGCCGGCCAGCCCGTCGTCGGGGCGGTAGGGGGCCTTGGGGGCGCAGGCGGCGCGCGCGGCGAAGAGTTCGGCGGCAAGGACCCGCCCTACCGTGGCCCGCACCAGCTCACGGGCCTGGTGGATGGCGTCGGGGTCGATCACCGCCATCTGCTCGGCGAGGTAGCTCTCGGTGGGGAGGGTGAGCGTCTCGGCCAGGAAGGCGCGGTCCTGGCGGTCGTCGGCAAGGAGCCTGCGGAAGGAGTCGATGAAGCTCTCCGGAACCTGCGCCTGGCGCCCCGCCTGGATCTCGCCGATCAGCGCCATGATCAGCTTCACCGCCTGCACCTGTCCCGCCTCCCAACGCACGAAGGGATCGCTGTCGCGGGTCATCAGGAGGTTCAGGTCGTCGTCACTGTAGGGATAGTCGAGCTTCACCGGCGCGCAGAAGTTGCGCAACAGCGACGGCACCGGGCGCTCTTCCAGCCCGACGAAGGTGAAGCTTTCCGTCTCCTGCCTAAGCTCCAGGACGCGGGAGGTCCCGACGGCTTGCGCCTCACCGGCGAGCTGGAGCGGCAACTCGTTGCCGTCCCGGTCCAAAAGCCCCATGGCGAGCGGGATGTGGAACGGCTTCTTCTCCGGCTGACCGGGAGTCGCCGGGCAGCTCTGGGTCACGGTCAGGGTGTAGCTGCCGTCTTCGGGGCGGTAGTCGTCCCGTACCGTCAAGGCCGGGGTGCCGGCCTGGTCGTACCAGAGCATGAACTGGGAGAGGTCGCGCCTGCCCGCGTCCGCCATGGCCTGCACGAACTCGTCGACCCGCACCGCCTGCCCGTCGTGACGCTCGAAGTAGAGGTCCATACCGGCCCGGAATCCCTCGCGCCCCAAAAGGGTCTGCAGCATCCGGATCACCTCGCCCCCCTTGTGATACACGGTCATGCTGTAGAAGTTGTTGATCTCCACGTACGACTCGGGGCGCACCGGGTGGGCCAGGGGGCTCGCGTCCTCGGCGAACTGCGCGCTGCGCAGGCTCTTCACGTCGGCGATCCTCTTCACCGGGCGCGACTGCATATCCGCGGAGAACTCCTGGTCGCGGAAGATGGTGAGCCCTTCCTTCAGGGAGAGCTGGAACCAGTCGCGGCAGGTGATCCGGTTGCCGGTCCAGTTGTGGAAATACTCGTGGCCGATGACCTCCTCGATGGCCTCGTAGTCGTCGTCGGTCGCGCTTGCCGGGCTCGCCAGCACGTAGCGCGAGTTGAAGACGTTCAGCCCCTTGTTCTCCATCGCCCCCATGTTGAAGTCGTCGACGGCCACCACCATGTAGGTGTCCAGGTCGTACTCGCGGCCGAACTGCTCCTCGTCCCAGCGCATGGCGCGCATCAGGGATCTGAGGGCATGTTCGCACTTGTCCTTGTTGCGCTCCTCCACGTAGATCTCGAGCTGCACCTGTCGTCCGCTCATGGTGGTGAAGCGGTCGGCGATGTGGACCAGGTCGCCGGCGACCACGGCGAAGAGATAGCTCGGCTTCTTGAAGGGGTCGTGCCAGACGGCGAAGTGGCGTCCGTCGGGGAGGTCGCCCTTGTCGACCAGGTTACCGTTGGCCAAAAGCACCGGACAACCCGCCTTGTCGGCGCGCAGGGTCACGGTGTAGACGGCCATGACGTCGGGACGGTCGGTGAAGTAGGTGATGTGTCTGAACCCCTCGGCCTCGCATTGGGTGCAGAGCATGGGGCCCGAGGCGTACAGGCCGGAGAGGGCGCTGTTCTCTTTCGGGTTGATCCGGGTTTCCACTTCGAGGACGAACCGCTCCGGAGGGGCGAGCAGGGTAAGGGAGGCGTCATCGACGCGGTAGGCGCCCTGCTCCAGTTCGACGCCGTCCAGCTTGAGCGACACCAGGGTCAGCTCCTCTCCGTCCAGCACCAGGGGGCTCACGCCGTTGCTGCGATCGTGGTTGCTGTGGATGGCGAGCCGGGATAGCACCCGGGTGTCCTCCGGGGACAGGTCGAAGGCGAGTTCCACTGTATCGACCAGGTAGTCGGGAACCTTGTAGTCCTTTTGATGGATGGTCTGGTGCTGGCACTGTGACATAGCGTTCCCTCTTTTCTCAGTTCGTATTGGCTGCGGCCAAGGGTGTTATTGTATCGGGAGCCACTCTTCTTTTCAATGGCCAGGGACGGGAGAGAGATAGATTTGATGAATGATGCCGCATGTTTGGGCAGACTATCCGCCGCGGGGCGTCGCCGGGTGCGCGAGGCCCGCACCGGGAAGCACCCCAATTTGTTGACTTTACTGGTGAATAAGGCTATACAGTCGGCATGAAAAGTCTGCTTCTCTCGTTACTTTTCCTGCTCTTCACTTCTCTTGCCGCTCCGGCCCTCCCTGCCAGTGCCACAGAGATCTACGCCCAACAGACCGGGAAGAGCTGCAACGCCTGCCATGTCGATCCCGCAGGGGGCGGCGAACTCACCGCGGCCGGCAAGGAATTTGCCGCCTCGCGTGCCGCGAAAACCGAGGCACCGCGGGTCGCCACGGCCGGCAAGGTGGTGCGCTTCGTGGCGGGCTACCTGCACATGCTGATCGCCATCCTGTGGTTCGGCACCATCCTCTACGTGCACCTGGTGCTCAAACCCGCCTATGCGGCGGGAGGGCTCCCGCGCGGCGAGGTCAAGGTGGGCGTGCTCTCCATGGTGGTGATGGGCATCACCGGGGCCATCCTCACCCACTTCCGGGTCACTTCCCTGGACATGCTGCTGCACACCCGCTTCGGGCTGCTGCTGCTCATCAAAATATCCCTCTACCTGGTTATGGTTTTCTCCGCCGCCTACGTGGTGCTGGTGATCGGACCCAAGCTGAAGGGGAAACGCCGCGAGCCGGTGACGCTGCCGGCCGGCAAGGAGCTGACGCTGGACGAGTTGACCTCATTCGACGGCAAGGAGGGGCGCCCCGCCTACTTCGCCTACGAGGGGAGGCTCTACGACGCGAGCGCCAGCCGGTTGTGGAAACAGGGGGTGCACATGGGGCGCCACCATGCCGGCGAGGACCTGAGCGAGGCGCTCAAGCTGGCGCCGCACGGGTCGGACAAGGTGCTGCTCATGCCCGACGTCGGGAGCCTGGCGGACGTGACCCAACGCAAGGCTCCGCTGCATGAGCGGGTCTTCTTCTTCATGGCCTACATGAACCTGAGTATCGTATTTCTGATCGTGCTGATCCTGTCCCTTTGGCGCTGGGCCTGATCGCACGATGCCCGGGTTACCCGGACAAGGACTGACCGTGAAGCTATTCCCCACCATATTCCAGGCCGACGCCAAGAAGGACCCAGATAGCCTGCTGCGCCTGTTCGTCTCAGTCGCCCTTGTTTCCATCATCGTCATCACCTCGCTTGCCGGCTACGCCTTCTACCAGGTTCTGCAAAAGAACCTGGTGGCCAGCGCGGAAGAGGACGCCATCAAGGTCAGCACCGCCCTCTCCGAGGATGAAAAGGCGCGCTTCACCATGGTCAAGAGCGACGGCACCGTCGCCGTCGAGGTGTCGCCCGATAATTTCTTCATCCTCGACCGGGATCTCCGGACGTTCCTCGCCCCATTCGACATCGTCAAGATCAAGATCTATTCGTCCGAGTACCGCATCGTGTACAGCACTGAGGCCAAGCTGATCGGCGAGGTGAACCGCGGCAACAAGCGGCTCGCCCGCGCCCTCGCCGGCGCCTTCGACTCCAAGCTCGAGCGCAAGGAAGAGGTGAAGGATCTCGCGGACGAACTTAAATTCAATGTGGACGTGGTGGAGACCTATATCCCCATCCGCGCCCGCGGCAAGGTAATCGGCAGCTTCGAGGTCTACATCGACGTCACCAAGTACCATCAGCAGACCATGAACGCGGCGCTCGTTTCACTGGGGGCGCTGTGCGGCATCCTGATGACGGTGTTCGGGATCTCTTTCGTGCTGATCAAACGCGGCACCAACGAGTTGAAGGAAACCCAGGAGATTCTCCGGAAGCAGACCCTGATCGACGGGCTGACCGGCACTTTCAACAAGCGGCAGATTGAGTTGATCGGGCGCAGGGAGTTCGCGCGCGCCCTGCGCCGCAGGGAGAAGGGGCTGGCTGACGCTGAGGTCGGTTTCATCATGATCGACATCGATCACTTCAAACAGGTGAACGACCGCTACGGTCACCTGGCCGGCGATCACCTGCTGCAGCAGTTCGCGGAAAGGGTGACGGCATCCTTACGCAGCTACGATTCCGTCGGGCGCTTCGGAGGCGAAGAGTTCCTGGTGGTGCTGCCGGGATCGGGGCGCGAACAGACCCTCAGCGTGGCGCACAAGATCTGGTCGCTGATCCGCGAAGAGCCCTTCCTGGTCGATGGCGAAACCCTGCGGGTCACCACCAGCGCCGGCGTCGCCAACGTACAGCACAGCGACGACGACCTGCTGCAGGTCCTGAAGCGTGCCGACCTGAACCTGTACCAGGCCAAGAGCGGCGGTCGGGACCGGGTCGTCTAGTCAGACGGCAGCACCCGTTCCGTTGGCGAGCCAGTCAGCGGACCCGCCCGGCCGCGGACGTCCTTCCGCATCTTCCACGCGCCACATTGACCGCGGCAGCAACTCGCCGCTTCCACCCCCGCTGGTACTCCTCCGGCTTCCCCTCCCGTCGTTCCCCCCGCACCCAGTTACCCCCGAGACGATTTTGAGATGACGGTGCCAGCCTAAAAAGTGTAGTATCGGGAGGCCGCACCGGCTCGCGGCAGACCAGACGTACCAGGAGAGCATTATCATGACCGACAAGAACCTGCGCCTCGAGGGGATCTACCCCCAGCGCCAGAAGGAATTTTTCATGCAGCGCGTCAAGCTTCCCGCCGGCATCATCTCGGCCGACCAGGCCCTCAAGGTGGCGCAGCTGGCCGGTCGTCACGCACGTGGCTTGGTCCACCTGACCACCAGGGGGAGCATCGAGCTGCACTGGCTCACCGAGGCGGACCTCCCGGTGGTGGCAGGACAACTGGCGCAGGTGGGTCTCTACAACCGCGGTGCCTGCGGCGGCGCCGTGCGCGGCGTCATCTGCGGCAGCCTCTCCGCCGCGGGCGCCCCGGCGCTCGAGGCGCTGGTCAGGAAGATCCACCGGCATTTCACCGGTAACCCCCGCTTCGAGAAGCTCCCCAAGAAGTTCAAGATCGGCGTCGAGGCGGACACCGCCAGCAAGAGGCACCTGATCCAGGACCTGGCCTTCGTCCCCGCGGCCTCCGACGACGGCAGGGCGCGCTACGACGTCTACGCGGCTGGCGGGCTCGGGCGCGAACCCCAGCCCGGATTTCTGCTGGTGCAAGGCGTAGCCGAGGAGGCCCTGATACCGCTCATCGAGCGGGTGCTGGTGGAGTACGAGGCGAACACGCCGCCGCCCAAGCGGCTGAAGTACCTCGTGGGGCAGATAGGACAGGAGGAGTTCCGGCGCAGGGTGTTGGGGGACGAGCTGGCAGAACTGCCGGTGTCGGCACCGACACTCACCGGGAGCCTGGTGCCGGTGCCGGCAGCGGTCGAGGACCGTCTGGAGGCGCACGTATTTGCAGGAGAGCTGGCGGCCGACGGTCTGGCTGCGCTGGCAGATGTCGCCGCCAGGTTCTGCGGCGGCATGCTCATGATCACGGGGAACCAGACCGTGGTCATGCACCTGGTTGAGGGGAGTGAGCGGGAAGAGGCGCTCAAGGCGCTGGCGCAGGCGGGTTTTGCCAATGAAAGTGTGGCGGAGCGGGTCGTGTTCCGGGTCTGCCCGGGCAGCCATGAGTGCATCATGGGGCTTGCTGCCACCCGCGACGTGGCGGCGGCCGTGGTGGCGGAGCTCGGGGCAGAGGCGCTCAAGCTTAGCTGGGCCATTTCCGGCTGCCCCAACTGCTGCGCCCAGCCGCAGCTGGCACAGGCGGGGATCGTGGCGTCGCGGCTGGTGAACGACCAGGCCGGGCGCGCCCCGCGTTTCGACCTCTACCGCGCCGGTGCCGGCGCCTTCGCCGAGCCGGTGCAGCAGGGACTCAACCTGACCGAGCTGCTGGCGGCCGTAAAGAAGATCTAGGACCGGTTCTACGTTCTACGTTAGTTCTCTTACCCCTCTCCCTCCGGGAGAGGGTGCCCGTAGGGCGGGTGAGGGCGATGCCATCTGCACCTCACCTGCCTCGTGCAATGCCCTCACCCCCGCCCCTCTCCCAAAGGGCGAGGGGAGCACACCTTCCTCACATCAGTACCTCGCTCCCGCTCCCGAACCTAGAACGTCGAACGTAGAACGTAGAACGTAGAACCTAGAACGGCCTCTAGTTTTCGTCCAGCAGCTCCCTCACCCGGGCCAGCAGCTCGTTGATCTTGATCGGCTTGGAAATGAAATGACGCGGATCGCCCATGGTGAGCGTGTCGGTGATGATGTCGGCGGTATAGCCGCTCATGAAGATGACCTTGACGCCGGGGGACTGCGCGGAGATGGCCTGGTAGGCGTCCCTGCCGTTCATGCGCGGCATGATCACGTCCATGATGATCAGCGCCACACTCCCCGCAGCCGCCTGGAACTTCTCCACGGCATCGACCCCGTCCACCGCCGTGATGACCCGGTAGCCAAAATCCTGCAGCAGCTCCCGCACCATGTCCCGTATCACCGCGTCGTCCTCGACCAGGAGCAGGGTCTCCTCGCCGCCATGCACGGCATCGTCGACGGCGACGCTCTCGCCGGGCGCGGGGAGATCGATCAGGGGAAGGTAGAGCCTGAATACCGTGCCGTGCCCCAACTCGCTGTAACAGTTGATGAAGCCGGAATGCTGCTTCACGATGCCGTACACCATGGCCAACCCCAGGCCGGTCCCCTTGCCCGGCTCCTTGGTGGTGAAAAAGGGCTCGAAGATCCGGTCCCTGGTTTTCTCGTCCATGCCGACACCGGTGTCGGCCACCGTGATCAGGGCGTAGCTCCCGGGGACGCCGTAGCCGTGCGCCGACACGAACTCTTGATCGAGCATGATGCGGTCGGTCGCGATGCTCAGTATGCCGCCGTCGACCATGGCGTCCCGGGCGTTCACGGCCAGGTTCATGATCACCTGCTCGATCTGCCCCGAATCCGCCAGTACCGAAAGCTCCTCGCCCCCCACCTGTATCCTGACCTCGATGTGTTCCGGGATCAGGCGGCGCAACATGACCTCGAGGTTCACCAAGATGGCATTCAGCCCCACGGGGGCCGGGTTGGTCACCTGTTTTCTGCTGTAGGCCAACAGGCTCCGGGTCAGGTTGGCGGCCCGCTCCGATGCCCGCAGGATCTCGCTTACCTTCCCCTGCAGGGGATGATCCTCCTCCAGCTGGACCTGCATCATGGTGCTGTAGCCGATGATGGCAGTGAGGATGTTGTTGAAGTCATGGGCGATGCCGCCGGTCAGGGTGCCGATCGCCTCCATCTTCTGGGACTGGGTCAACTGGTGTTCCAGTGCCCTCCTCTCTTCCTCGGCCTCGAGTCGTTCGGTCACGTCGTAGCAGGTCCCGATGTACCCAGCGAACCTGCCGTCCAGCCCGTTGAAGGGCCGCCCCATGTCGATGATCCAGCGGTAGCTGCCGTCGGTATGGCGCAGACGGTACTGCATCTGGAACGGTGCCCTCTGCGCGAAGGCGTCCCGGTAGGTTTTGAGGCAGTATCCCATGTCCTCGGCGTGCACGCCGGTGGCCCAGCCGTCCCCCAGTTCTTCCGACAGATCCCGCCCCGTGAAGTCGAGCCAGGTCCGGTTGAAGTAGTTCACCTTGCTGTCGGTGCCGGCGCGCCAGATCATGGCGGGGAAATTATCGAACAGGGTCAGGTAGAAGTCTGCGGAACGCTCCAGTTCCAGGAGCATGGTGTTGAAGGTGCGGGCCATCTGGCCGATTTCGTCGTCGGAGGTAACCGGAGCCAGTTTCTGCGAGAGGTCCCCCATGCTCGGGAGCAGCTCCAGGTGTCTGGTGAAGGAGGCCAGCGGCCTGGTGAGGTACTGCATGAAGGGCCAGACCAGGCACAGCGACAGGAGGGCGGCGACCAGGGAGCCGGCGATGAAATAGTTTCTGGCCGCATAGACCGGGGCGTAGGCTTCCTCTATGGGATAACTGACCGCAAGCACCCACCCCGTCGACTTCAGCCGCTTCACCGAGCGCAGCACGGGGATGCCGATCCGGGCCATGGTCTCGGCGGTGCCCTGGAAACCCTGCAGGGCGCGCTCCACCATCAGGTTCGTCCCCGGAGGATCCTGGCGCAGCACCCTGCGTTTGTCCGGGTGCATGAGGACGTTGCGCCGGCTGTCGTAGAGGGACAAAAAACCCCTCTTGCCCAGCTTCAGGTTCGCCAGCGAGCGCAGGAAGTGCTGCTCGCGCAGATCGATGCTCCCCCCGACGATGCCGGCGAGCTGGCGGTTTTTATTGAAGATGGGGACGGTGAACATGATGATGGGGTGGCTTTGCTTCTGCAGCGACGCGAAGGGCGGGGAAATGTAGGTGGTGCCGCGCTTCACGGTCTCCTTGTAGTACTCGCGGAAAGAGAAGTCCGTGCCGATGAAATTGAGGTTCCGCGGGGTGGCCGCAACCAGTTTGCCGGAGGCGGAGAAGAGGAAGAGCGAGTTGTCGAAAAAGGCATGCTGTTTCTGCTCGGCATCGAGCATGCGCTGGGCCTGTCCGGGGTGGTCCACGGCATCGGCGCCGAGGCGGCCGGAGAGGTTGTGCAGCACCTGGGTGAAGTCGAAGATCCGGTCGTCGACTTGGGCGGCCAACGAGTCCAGGAGGAGGGCTTGTTGCTGTGAGATGCTTTCTTTGAAGGTCTTCTCGAAGAACAGGTACGACCCGACCGCGGAAACGGCCATCAGCACCGCGACCAGGAGGAACACGGCCAGGGTCATCTTCGTCTTCATGCTGGTGAAAAGCACAAACGCTCCGGTGGCAGCCGGTTCGCGGTCCCGGCTGCTGTCACAGTCCCTGCTCCGGCACGCTGCCTCGCTGGCAGCCTCGTCAGTCATGCAGATTCTTATAAACCTTCTTGTGCCAATAACAACTTAGATGTGAGCTTTTAATATTTGTTTTTGCCAATACTTTAACTGTTTTTTATAGAAAAGCCAGTTCTTATGAGAGCTTTAACTAATTTTATGAGAGAGAAGATTTGTATGTGCCCAGTATTGAAAGACTTCTCAGCGGCGGGAAACTGCGGACCCGCCCCGCGCCGGAAGCAGGGGAACAGCCGCAGCGTCAATTTACTGTCGATTCTGGCGCAGACGGGGGCAAAGTGGACAACTATCAATGCTTTAGCGGCGTTTACGGTGTAGACTGCGGCTGGCAGTAGTTCTTCTATCCACGTCAGCTGTGGAAAACTATGTGGAGAAAAGGGGGTGGTCGGCATGAAAATACCGTAATGGGGAGGTCTCCAGCAGATTGCACTAATTTTAAGCAGTTAAAACCGGCGTGATTACAGGGGGCGCCAATGATTTGGCGCCGGCAATTGGAACACAAAAAAAGGGGGGCAGAGCCCCCCTTGTGACAGTACTGAATTTTACTATGCCATTACGAAAAGGAGCTCCTCTTTCTCGACCTTGCCCCCTTCCTTGCACTTCACCTCGGCGACGGTGCCGTCCTCCTTGGCCTTGATGTTGGTCTCCATCTTCATGGCCTCGGTGACGGCGAGGATGTCGCCCGCCTTGACCGCGTCACCGACCTTCACATTCAGCTTGATCACCTTGCCCGGCATGGGCGCGCCGACGTGCTTGGGGTTGCCCTTGTCGGCCTTCTCGTGGCCGCACTCGTCGCTTTGCACCGACTGGTCGCGCACGGTGACGCTCCTCGCGTTGCCGTTGAGCTCGAAGTAGATCTTCTTGGTGCCGTCGGGCTGGGTCTTGCCGATGGCGTTGAGCTTCACGATCAGCGTCTTGCCCGGCTGGAGCTCGATGGAGGTCTCCTGCCCCGGCTCCAGGCCGTAGAAGAAGATCGGGGTCGGAATCACCGATACGTCGGAGAACTCCTGGCGGTGCTTGGCGTATTCCACGTAGACGTTCGGATACATCATGTAGGACATGAGTTCTTCGTCGTTCACCGGGTGCCCCACCTTGGTCTCGGCGGCGGCGCGCTCCTTCTCGAAGTCGGCCGGCTCCAAAAGCTCGCCCGGGCGGCAGGTGATGGGCTCCTGCCCCTTGAGGATGATCTTCTGCAGCTCCTGCGGGAAGCCCTGGTAGGGTTGGCCGATCATCCCCTTGAAGAAGCCGACCACCGACTCGGGGAAGGCGAGGTCGGCGCCGGGGGCGAAGACGTCCTCGGGCTCCAGGTTGTTCTTCACCAGGAACATGGCCATGTCCCCCACCACCTTGGAGGAGGGGGTGACCTTGACCACGTCGCCGAAGAGGAGGTTCACCTTGTGGTACATCTCCTTGCACTCTTCCCAGCGCTCGATGAGGCCGAGGCCGGCGACCTGCGGCTTGTAATTGGAGTACTGCCCGCCCGGGATCTCGTGGTGGTACACCTCGGCGGTGCCGCTTTTCAGTCCCGACTCGAAGGGGGCGTAGTAGTCGCGCACCGTCTCCCAATAGTTGGCCAGCTGCTGCAGGCCGCGCTCGTTCACCTGCGGGTCGAATTCGGTCCCTTTCAGGGTCGCCACCAGCGCGTTGAGGTTCGGTTGCGAGGTGAGGCCGGAGATGGAGGAGAGTGCCGCGTCGACGATGTCGACGCCGGCCTGCGCCGCCATCAAGAGCAGCGCCCCGCCGTTGCCGGAGGTGTCGTGGGTGTGCAGGTGCACCGGGATGCCGATCTCCTCCTTGAGCGCCTTGACCAGCTGGTAGCCGGCGTAGGGTTTCAACAGGCCCGCCATGTCCTTGATGGCCAGGATGTGGGCACCCATCTTCTCCAGCTCCTTGGCCATGGACACGTAGTAGGAGAGCGGGTACTTGGTGCGGGTGGGATCGGAGATGTCGCCGGTGTAGCAGATGGCGGCCTCGCAGATCTTGCCCGACTTCTGTACCGCCTCCATGGCCACCTGCATGCCGCGGGTCCAGTTGAGCGAGTCGAAGACGCGGAAGACGTCGACGCCGGACTCCGCCGCCTGCGCCACGAAGCGCTGCACCACGTTGTCCGGGTAGTTGGTGTAGCCGACGGCGTTGGAGCCGCGCAGCAGCATCTGGAACAGGACGTTGGGGATCGCCTCGGTGAGGGCGTGCAGCCTCTGCCAGGGATCTTCCTTCAAAAAGCGCATGGAGACGTCGAAGGTGGCGCCCCCCCACAGCTCCAGGGAGAACAGGTCGCTGGCCAGGTGCGAGGTGGCGTCGGCGACCTTCAACAGGTCATAGGTTCTGACGCGGGTGGCCAAAAGCGACTGGTGCGCGTCGCGCATGGTCGTGTCGGTAAGGAGAAGCTTCTTCTGCTCCAGCACCCACTTGGCGAGCCCCTCGGCCCCTTTCTCGCGCAGGATGTCCTTGGTCCCCTTGGGCTTCTGGGCGAAGAGGTCGATCTGCGGCACGGCCGCCTCGATCAGGTCCGCGGAGCGCAGCGGTTTGGCGACGCCGGCCGAGCCGTTCACGATGACGTCGCCCAGGAAGTTGAGCACCTTGTTGGCGCGGTCCTTCTTCTCCGGGATCACCAAGAGCTCCGGGTGCTGGTCGATGAAGGAGGTGTTGCACTCGCCGGCCAGGAACACCGGGTGGGTGATCACGTTCTCCAGAAAACCGATGTTGGTCTTCACGCCGCGCACGCGGAATTCCTGGAGGCTCCTATCCATGATGTGGGCGGCCTCGGTGAAGGTGAGGCCCCAGGAACTGACTTTCACCAGCAGCGAGTCGTAGTGCGGCGTGATCTGGGCGCCGGTGAAGGCGTTGCCGGCGTCGAGGCGCACGCCGCAGCCGGCGGAGGAGCGGTAGGTGGTCAGGGTGCCGAAGTCGGGGGCGAAGTTGTTGGTCGGGTCCTCGGTGGTGATGCGGCACTGGATGGCGAAGCCGCGCATCTCGATGGAGCCCTGGTTGGGGATGTTGATCTCCGGGTCTGAGAGGCGTTTCCCCTCGGCGATCAGGATCTGCGCCTGCACCAGGTTGCGGCCGGTGATCATCTCGGTCACCGTGTGCTCGACCTGGATGCGCGGGTTCATCTCGATGAAGTAGTAGCGCCCTTCCTCGTCCAAAAGGAATTCGACGGTGCCGGCGTTACGGTAGCCGACCTGCTTGGCGATCTTCAGCGCGTCGGTGCACAGGGCGAGGCGGGTGTCGCCGGGGAGCGCCAGCGAGGGGGCGAACTCGACCACCTTCTGGTGGCGGCGCTGGATGGAGCAGTCGCGCTCGTAGAAATGCACCAGGCTGCCGTAACCGTCGCCCAGCACCTGCACCTCGATGTGCTTGGGGTTTTTCAGGTAGCGCTCGAGGAAGACCGAGGGGTCGCCGAAGGCGGCCTTCGCCTCGGAGGAGGCGGACTGCAGCCCCTCCAGGAGCTCCTTCTGGTTGGTGGCGACGCGCATGCCGCGACCGCCGCCGCCGGCCGCCGCCTTGATGATGATCGGGTAGCCGTGGTTCTTGGCGAAGATGAGGGCGTCTTCCTCGTGGACGATGGGCTCCTCGGTGCCGGGGACGGTGGCGACGCCGGCCGCCTTGGCCACCTTCCTCGCGGCCACCTTGTCGCCCAGGGCGCGCTGCATCTCGGCGGTCGGTCCGATGAAGGCGATGCCGTTTTGCTCGCACTTCTCGGCGAACTCGGCGTTTTCGGCCAGGAAGCCGTAACCGGGATGGATGGCGTCGACATCGCGCTTTTTGGCCAGGGCGATGATCTCGTCGATGCCGAGGTAGGCGTCGATGGGGGCTTTCCCCTTGCCGACCTGGTACGCTTCATCAGCCTTGTAGCGGTGCAGCGAGAGCTTGTCCTCTTCCGAATAGATGGCAACCGTGCTGATGCCGAGTTCGGTGCAGGCGCGGAAGATCCTGATTGCGATCTCCCCGCGGTTAGCTGCCATCACCTTCCTGAATTTCCGTGCTTCCATTTCCTCTCCTTTAGTGGGGGTATTTTTTTACCGAGACTAAAACAAATGGTGGAAATTTTATCGCCGTTTTAAAACAGCTGGCGCTGTATTGGTAAAACCAATTTTCCCTTAATTTTTGAGGGGTTAATTGTGTATTCAAAGGGAGGCATATAAAAGCAGATTCCCTTTAGAATGTCAATCCTGGAATCGTGTTATATTTTTGTATACTTTCCTCAAACGCGGTACGACAGATAAAGATTAAGATTGAGATTAAGAAAAGCCTATCCTAAATCTTAATCTTTGTCTTAATCTGGTGGTTCATTTTGCTTGCCTTAGCACCGAGAACTTCCTATCTTTGCCCGATGATCATGCAAGGAACGGCGGTAAACGCAGCGGCAATCGTTATCGGCAGCGCCCTCGGCCTTAAGGCGGGGCACCTCATCTCCAGCAAGGTGCGCGGCACCGTCATGGCCGGACTCGGGCTTGCCGTACTACTTATCGGCATCCAGCTCGCTTTCAAAAGCCAGCAACCGATGATTATTATAGGTTCGCTGATCGGCGGGGGGATCATCGGGGAGCTGCTCGGCATAGAGGCGCGCCTGGAAGCCCTCGGCAACTGGATCGGCGACCGCTTCAAGGGGAGCGGCAGGATCTCCGAGGGATTCGTGACCGCGAGCCTGCTCTACTGCGTCGGGGCCATGGCCATCATGGGTGCACTCCAGGACGGACTCGGTTCCCGCCCGGACATCCTCTACGCCAAGGCGGCGCTGGACGGCATCGCCTCGGTGGCGCTCGCCTCCACCCTCGGCGCCGGCGTGCTCTTTTCGGCGCTTCCTCTTTTTGCCTACCAGGGCGCCATCACCCTCTCCGCGACGCTGGCCCAGCAGATCCTGACCCCGGTGGTGGTGCAGGAAATGAACGCCGTGGGCGGCCTTCTCATCCTCGCCATCGGGCTGGACATGCTCGGGGTCAAGAGGGTCCCGGTGGGCAACCTGCTTCCCGCCGTTTTCCTGGCGCCTCCCCTGGTGATGCTCTTCGTGTCGTAAACCTTGACATTCCATCTGAGAATTTAATAACATGCGATACTTCCCGCCTTCGCGCTGCGCGCTACGGTGGGGTGCGGCAGAAGGGGCTGGCTGCGTTAGGTGCCTGTCCCTCTAGCGGAACGCTTCTTTCAGCTCAGCCGTCTTCCAAGGAAAAGGGGACAGGCACCTCGCGGAGCCAGTCCCCTCCTGGTGGCGAAGAGTCGCATCAATAAGAAGTATTGGAGAAAAGATTTTGGCCTGGAAAGCAATCGGGATATTCGATTCCGGCGTGGGCGGGTTGACCGTCCTTAAAGAAGTGGTGCAGACGCTCCCCCAGGAGGACACCATCTACCTCGGGGACACCGCCCGGGTCCCCTACGGCACCAAGTCACCGGAGACGGTGATCCGCTACTCGCGCCAGATCGCCCGCTACCTGTTGAACCGCGACATCAAGCTCCTCGTCGTCGCCTGCAACACCGCTTCCGCGGTGGCGCTCGCCGCGCTGCAGCAGGAGTTCGACATCCCCATCGTGGGCGTGATCGAGCCCGGCGCCCGCGCCGCTGCCGCCGCGACCAGGACCGGCAAGGTCGGGGTGATCGGCACCGCCGCCACCGTGGCCTCCTCCGCCTACACCAAGGCCATCAAGCGCATCAACCCGGACATCGAGGTGGTGAACCGTGCCTGCCCGCTTTTCGTGCCGCTGGCCGAGGAAGGGTGGGTGGACAACGAGGTGACCCGAATGACCGCGCGCATCTACCTCGAGGACTTGAAGGCGCAGGGGGTGGACACCCTGGTGCTGGGCTGCACCCATTACCCGATCCTCAAGGAAGTGATCGCGCAGGTGATGGGGCCTGAGGTGACCCTGGTGGATTCGGCGGCCGAGACCGCCCGCACCGTGGCGCAGATCCTCACCGAACAGGGGCTGTTGCGTCCTGAGGCCGAGCGGGGCAACCACCATTACTACGTCACCGACATCCCGGCCGGTTTCATCAGGGTCGGCAACCGGTTCCTCGGCGGCGAACTGGGGGACGTCTACCAGGTGAGCCTGGAGCAGGAACAGGAAGAAGGAGGGGACGGTGAAGAGACGTACTAACAGGGCCAAGGGCGTCCTGCTGATCGCCTTCCTCGTGTTCGCGGTGGTGGTCGGCCTGCTGGTGTTCAGGAAATACCGGACGGCGACCCAGGTGACGCCGCCTGCCGCGCCGGCCGAGCAGGTCGACACCCGCGTGGTGACGCTGTTCTTCTCCAACCAGGACGGCACCTCGCTGGCGCGTGAAGGGCGTGAGATCGCGGTCGAGGACACCACCGACGACATGATCGCCAGCGTCGTCGACGAACTGGTGGTTGGGCCTTTGGGGGATCTGGCGCCCACCCTGCCGCATAACGCCAAGGTGCTCGGGGCGCAGTTGAAGGGGGACGTAGTAAAGGTCGATTTCTCCAAGGAGTTGGTGGAGAGCCTGCCCGAGGGGAGTTCTGCCGAGATGACTGCTGTGTATTCCGTGGTCGACACCGTGGTCGCCAATTTCCCGCAGGTAAAAGCGGTGCAGTTGCTGGTCGATGGCGTGCCGGTGAAGGAGTTGAAGGGGCACCTGGACGTCTCAGCCCCCATCGCCGCCGATTTCACGCTGGAAAAGAAAGAGGCGCCTGCGGCGCCGGAAAAACAATAAACAGACCCGGAACACAGAGGACACGGAGGTCCACAGAGGGCACAGAGGGCACAGAAGGGTAAAACCTTTACGTCCTTTAAAAGATTTTCCTCTGTGTACTCCGTGATTCTCTGTGTCCTCTGTGTTAATGCTTTTGTTTTTAATTTCCTTATAGGGGTGACTGATGAAGATGCCGTTTATGCAGGCGGTTAGAGAGCGGGTGCTGGTTCTGGACGGCGCCATGGGGACCATGCTGCAGGAGCGCGGGCTGAAGCCGGGACAGTCGCCCGAGGAAATGAACCTGACGGCCCCCGAGGTGGTGGCGGGAGTCCACCGCGCCTACGTCGAGGCCGGTGCCGACATCATCGTCACCAACACCTTCGGCGGCACCAAGGCCAAGCTCGATCACTACGGCCTGGGCGACCAGGTGACCCGCATCAACGCCGAGGCGGTGCGCATCGCCCGCGAGGTGGCCGGCGAGGACGCCTACGTGGCGGGCTCCATCGGACCGACCGGACGCTTCGTGGAGCCGGTAGGCGACATGAGCTTCGACGAGGCGCACGCGCTCTTCACCGAGCAGGCCCGGGCCCTCATCGACGCCGGCTGCGACGCCATCTCGCTGGAGACCTTCCTGGACATAAAGGAGATCCGCGCTGCGTTGATCGCCATCCGCGAACTTTCCGCCGACATCCCGGTCATCGCCATGCTCACCTTCGAGGAGAAGGGGAGAAGCGTGCTCGGCTCGCCGCCGGAGGCCGCCGCCATCACCCTGGAAGCGGCGGGCGCCTCCATCATCGGCTCCAACTGCGGCCTGGGCGTGGACGGTATCTACGACATCCTCTGCGCCATGAGGAAGGTGACCTCCCTGCCGCTCATCTCCCAGGCCAACGCGGGGCTTCCCATCCTGAAGGACGGCGTCACCGTCTTCCCCGGCACCCCCGACGAGATGACCGCCTACCACGACCGCATGATCGGGCTGGGCGTGCGCGTCATCGGCGGCTGCTGCGGCACCACCCCGGCCCATATCGCCGCCATCAAGGACGCGCTGGCCGGCAAGCAGGTCCCCTTCACCCCCAAAGAGGATGACGGCACCACCTGGATCTCCAGCCGCGGCTCCTTTGCCGCCATCGGTAAGAAGCACCCGGTGGCCCTGATCGGCGAGCGCATCAACCCGACCGGCAAAAAGCTCTATTCGCAGGAGTTGCGCGAAGGGAAGGTGAGCTACATCCGCCGCGAGGCCCTGGAGCAGACCGAGCTGGGGGCGACCCTGCTCGACGTCAACGTCGGCGCCCCAGGCATCGACGAGCCGGCCGCCATGGAGCGCGCGGTCTTCTGCATCTCCGGCGCCGTGCAGACGCCGCTGGTGCTCGACTCGTCCTCCGCGGAGGCGCTGGAGGCGGGGCTCAAGTCCGCCGACGGCAAGGTGCTGATCAACTCGGTGAACGGCGAGGAGAAGAGCCTCGCCGCGGTGCTGCCGCTGGCCAAAAAATACGGCGCGGCACTGGTCTGTCTGACCCTGGACGACGCCGGTATCCCTGCCGAGGCCGAGGGAAGGGTGGCCGTGGCCGAGAAGATCGCGGAGCGCGCCGCCGCTGCCGGGATGAAGCGCAGCGACCTCGTGGTCGACTGCCTCACCCTCACCGTGAGCGCCGAGCCCAAGGGGGCGCTGGTCGCCCTGGAAGCGGTACGCCGGGTGAGCGAACTGGGACTGAACAGCACCCTCGGCGTTTCCAATATCTCCTTCGGGCTCCCCTGCCGTCCGCTCATCTCGTCCACCTTCTTCTCCATGGTCATGGCGGCCGGTCTCACCTCCGCCATCGTCAACGTGAAAGAAGCTCCCATGATGTCTGCCTGGAGAAGCGCCATGGTGCTCCTGGGCAAGGACGTCAACGCCGCCGGGTACATCGACGCTTACCGCGGCCAGGCCGTCGGCGCCACCG
This sequence comes from Geomonas anaerohicana, assembly GCF_016458305.1. GTDB lineage: Bacteria > Desulfobacterota > Desulfuromonadia > Geobacterales > Geobacteraceae > Geomonas > Geomonas anaerohicana. The sequence continues at coordinate 456,297 of NZ_JAEMHL010000001.1, forward strand.
TGCTACCTGCGACCGCAGCCGGGACCGTCGCCACCGTTCAGGCCGAGGCCGCGCAGCCGGAAGGGGTCCGCGGGCGCCTGGCCAAGGCCGTCATCAACGGCGAACTGGAGGCAGTGGTTCCGCTGGTCGAGGAGGCCCTGGCGGAGGGACTCTCGCCGATGCAGATCAGTTCCGAAGCACTATTGGTCGGCCTGGACGAGGTCGGTCGGCGTTTCGGCAACGGCTCCTTCTTCCTGCCGCAGGTGATGGTCTCCGCCGACACCATGAAGGCCGCCTTCGCCCGCCTCAAGCAGGAGCTTTCCGGCGGCGGGCTGGCGAGCATCGGCAAGATCCTCATGGCCACGGTCGAGGGTGACATCCACGACATCGGCAAGAACATCGTGGTGACGCTTCTGGAAAACAACGGTTTCGAGGTGATCGACCTGGGCAAGAACGTGCCGGCGGCCAAGATCCTGGACGCGGCGCGTACTCACCAGGTGGACGCGGTCGGGCTCTCGGCGCTGATGACCACCACCATGGCCCGGATGGAGGAGGTGGTGACCCTCTTGAAGTCGGAAGGGGTGAAGAGCTTCACCATGGTGGGGGGCGCCGTCGTCACCCAGCAGTACGCCGACGAGATCGGCGCTGACCTCTACGCCAAGGACGCCATGGAGGCGGTGGCCCGCATCAAGGAACTGCTGGCAAAATAAACGCTTTTTTGCGGTCAGGGGAGCCGGTTTGGCCCCGAATATCGCTTGCAACGCCGCTCCCGCTGTGCTAACTTGCCACGGGTCCGCCATTTGGCGTAGAGGGTAGCATGGTACTAGGTTTCAACCACAATATCAGGTACAAAGGGGAGCTGTTCCACGTCCAGACCGAGGACAGCGGCGTTGCCAATCCCCATATCATCACCCTGCTTTACCGCGGAGGGGTCATCCTCGCGTCCGCCAAGACCAGCTATGCCGACATCATCAAGGTGGAGCAGCTGGAAACGGTGGTCGAGTCGATCATGAAAGAGCAGCACAAGGACATGATGCGCCGCCTGAAAAACGGCGAGTTCGACGCCCGCATCTTCCCCGACGGGGTACCGGCGGGCGCGAGCGAAGAGAAGAGTCCCGCTGCCGAAGAGCAGAGTCCCGCTGCACCGACAGCCGCCGCATCCCCCACACCGCAGCAAGCACCGGCGCCCCCCGCCATGGCGCGCCCTGCGCAGCAGCCCCCCCCGGCGCCGCCGGCCCCTGCCGCGCCCCCGGCATCCCCAGCCCATCGTAGCCTGGATGAGGTGATCCTCGATTACCTGATCACGGGCGAGGACAAATAAAGCCAGCCTGAAAGGAACCTTCGTGAAAGAAAAGATTGCAGATCTGGAAGAAAAGGCGAGGCGCCTGCGCGTCGCCATCGTGAAGACGCTGCACAAGTCGCAGTCCGGCCACACCGGCGGCTCGCTCTCCGCCATTGACATGGTGTGCGCGCTGTACTTCCACAAGATGCGCCACAACCCGGCGGAGCCCGCCTGGGACGGCAGGGACCGCTTCGTGCTCAGCAAGGGGCACGCTGCTCCGGCGCTCTACGTGACCCTGGCCGAGTGCGGCTACTTCCCCGCCGAGGACCTGATGATGCTGCGCCGCCTGGGCAGCCACCTGCAGGGGCACCCGGACAGCAAGGGCACCCCGGGCGTCGACGTCTGCACCGGTAGCCTCGGGCAGGGCCTTTCCATGGCCAACGGCATGGCGCTGGGGCTCAAGCTGGACGGCAAGGAGAACCGGGTCTACGCGGTGCTCGGCGACGGCGAGCTGCAGGAAGGGCAGATCTGGGAGGCCGCCATGGCCGCCGCTCACTACAAGAGCGACAACCTGTGCGCCCTGATCGATTCCAACGGCCTGCAGATCGACGGCGACGTCGCCAAGGTCATGAACGTTTCCTCCATCTCGGACAAGTTCAAGGCCTTCGGCTGGAACGTGATCGAGATCGACGGGCACGACATGGGGCAGATCGTGGCCGCCCTGGACCAGGCCGAGGCGCACAAGGGGGCTCCCACCGCCATCGTCGCTAAGACCGTCAAGGGCAAAGGGGTGCACCTGTTCGAGAACAAGGCCTCCTACCATGGCGTCACCCCCAACGACGACGAGCTTCCCGAGGCGCTCAGGTGCCTGGGATGCTGCGACTAGGACCGTTAGCTTCCGACGCCTCCCAGCATTCCCCTCCCTCCGGAGGGGGGAGGTCGGGAGGGGGGCTTGGGCTGCGACGAAAAATCTTTTTCCCCCTCCCTGACCCTCCCCCTCCGGGGGAGGGGACGTGGGGCGGCGGACACATACAGAAAGGGACTTAACTATGATCGCAACGAGGGACGCTTACGGCGAGGCGCTGGCCGAGCTGGGTGGCGAGAACGATAAGATAGTGGTACTGGACGCGGACCTCTCCGGGTCCACCAAGACCGGCGTGTTCGCCAAGAAATTCCCGAACCGCTTCTTCAACATGGGCATCGCCGAGGCCAACATGGTGGGCACCGCCGCAGGGCTTGCCGCGGTGGGGAAGGTTCCCTTCCTCTCCACCTTCGCCATCTTCGCCGCCGGCCGCGGCTGGGAGCAGATCCGCCAGTCGGTCGCCTACCCGAAAGCCAACGTGAAGATCGTCGCCACCCACGGCGGGGTCACCGTCGGTGAGGACGGCGGCTCGCACCAGTCGGTCGAGGACGTCGCCATCATGCGCGCCATCCCCAACATGACCGTCATCGTCCCCGCCGACGGCGAGGAGACCAAGGGTGCCATCCGTGCCGCCGCCGCCTACAAGGGGCCGGTCTACGTGCGCCTGGGCCGCAACAAGGTCCCCAGCGTGTTCCCGGCAGGGCACCAGTTCGAGATCGGCAAGGGCGTGGTCGTTGTGCCCGGCACCGACCTTACCTTCATCACCACCGGCCTCATGACCGCCGCAGCGGTCACCGCCGCCGAGAAGCTGAAGGCCGAGGGGATCTCCGCACGCGTGCTGCACATAGGCACCATCAAGCCGCTGGACAAGGAGCTGGTGCTCCAGGCGGCCGAGGAGACCGGCGCCATCGTCACCGCCGAGGAACATTCCGTCGTGGGCGGCCTGGGCGGCGCCGTCGCCGAGTTCCTGGCCGAGACCCGCCCGACCCTGATGAAGAGGGTGGGCATTCACGATCGCTTCGGCACCTCCGGCAAATCGGACGAACTGCTCAAGTATTTCGGGCTCAACGCCGAAACTCTCATCGAAGAGGCCAGGGAGATCGTTTCGAGGAAGAAATGATGCCACGGGCGCTCCGGTCCGACAGGGGCTTCACCTACATCGGCGCCCTGGTGATGGCCGTGATCCTCGGGATCATGGCCAGCCGGGCCGCCGTGGTCATGAGTACCGCCATGAAGCGCGAGCGGGAGGATGAACTCATCTCCCGCGGCACCCAGATCCGGGACGCACTGCGCAAGTGGTACAAGGTCAAGGTCGTGGACGGGAAGCTGGTGTCGAGCCAGACTCCCTCCAACGCCGCCCCGACCGCGCCGGCGGCGGTGGCGGGTCCTCCCGAGCTGAAGTCGCTGCTCCAGGACCCGAACACCCCGGGCAAGTTGCGCTATCTGCGCCCTTATGCCCTGGTCGATCCCATGACCGGCAAGGAGTGGGACGAGATCAAGAAGGACGGCAAGATCGTCGGGGTCAAGTCCAAGAGCGAACAGGCCCCGGTCAAGCAGGGGAACTTCCCCTTCGACCTGCACCCTGAAGACTTCGAGCACAAGAAAAAATACAGCGAGTGGGAATTCGTGTACGACCGCGTCCCGCCGCTTACCAAGACCGGCGGGGCGATACAGGGGCTGAAGACGGAAAGCAGCCCGAGCCCGTTCACTCCGGGGGCATCAGACAGCTCCGGCACGTCCGGTACTTCCGGTACTTCCGGTAGTTCCGGTAGTTCTGACGATTCATCGTCGACCAGAAGGTCGCGGTTCAACAGAGGAAACACCACCCCCTAGGCTGCAGGTGGGCCCCCTCCCGGAGGGGGAGCAGCACCCGAAACCGGAGGCACCCTGATTTTCAAGAGTCTCACATCGCGGGTTATCGTGCTTTCCATCTGCCTGCTCGTGTTCGGCATCGGGACCTTCGCTTTCCTGACGCTGCGACGCGAACAGATGCAGCTCGTCAACTCCGCCCGTGAATCCAGCGAGCTTCTGCTCGATACCATCGAACGCTCCCTGTACAACTCGATGCGCCACGGCAACACCGAGGACGTGAAGGTGATCCTGGAGATGGTGGGGCAGAGCGAAAACCTGGTCGGGGTGCGTATCTTCCATCCTCACGGCGTGATCCTGAAGTCCTCCCAGGCCTCCGAGGTCGGGCGCGTCGTGGACCAGCACGACTTCAAACTTTTCCTGGACAACAAGCGCGAGGGAGTTTTCACCCTGGACGGGCACGGCGAGGTGCTCGGCATGGTGAAGCCGATCTACAACAACCGGCAGTGCAACCTCTGCCACGGCGCCAAGAGCCGCATCATCGGCCTCTTGAACGTGAACTACTCGCTGGTGGAGACCAGGCGGCGCATCGTCGAGCTGACCAAGCTCTTCGTCATGTCCACGGTCGCCATCATCGGCTTCCTGTCGCTGGCCATCTCGCTGGTCATGCTGAAATTCGTGAAGAAGCCGCTGCACCAGCTGGCCAGGAACATGGCCCGCGTCGAGGCGGGGGACCTCTCGGTGCGCATGACGCCGGAAGGCAAGGATGAGATCGGGCGCCTGATCGTCTCCTTCGACTCCATGGTGGACCGGCTGGACCGCGCCAAGAAAGAGTTGGAAACCTATCACTACCAGCAGATGGAGCGCGCCGACCGGCTCGCCTCGGTAGGGGAGATGGCCGCCGGCATCGCCCACGAGATCAAGAACCCGCTCACCGGGATCGCGGCCGCCATCACGGTGCTGAAGGACGACTTCTCCCCCGAGGACGGGCGCTCCCTGATCATCGGCGAGGTGCTGGAGCAGATCTCCCGGCTGGACAAGACGGTCAACGATCTCCTTTTCTTCGGCAAGCCGACCGTGGCCGAGCCGACCTGCACCGACATCAACAGTGCCCTGAAGAAGATCCTGATCTTCGCGTCGCAGCACCGTGGCGGCAAGAACATCGAGAAGAAGCTGGAGCTCTCCGAGGACCTGCCGCCGGTCTACGTCGATCCCAAGCAGATCCAGCAGGTGTTCCTGAACCTGTTCCTGAACGCGGTGCAGGCGATGCAGTCGGGCGGCGTCCTTACGGTGTCCAGTTCCCTGGCCCAGGTCGACGGCATGGACATGGTGCGGGTGCTGGTCAACGACACCGGACCGGGGATCCCGCCGCAGATCCTGGAAAAGATCTTCACACCGTTTTTCACCACCAAGGCCCAGGGCACCGGCCTTGGCCTGGCCATCAGCCATCGCCTCATAGAGCAGCACGGCGGGCGCCTTTCCTGCGTCAGCCAGGATGGCGTCGGCACCACCTTCTCCGTGGAACTCCCGGCGTACTGCCCGAGCCAGGAGGAGATGGAAAAAGCACACCTGAGTAGCGGCATTATCGGTTAAGCGATCGCAGCAGAAAGCAGTACGGCAGACCCCTACCACCCCGGGCCAGCGGGCCCGGCACCACATCCTAAGGAGCCGCCATGCGCAGAGCGAAAATAATGGTCGTCGACGATGAGCACCTGATCCGGTGGTCCCTGGAGCAGAACCTCAAGAAGCAGGGTTACGAGGTTTGCACCGCGGGGACCGGAGAGGACGCGCTCAGGATCGCCCGGGAAGAGCAGCCCGAACTGGTGCTGCTGGATTATCACCTCCCCGGTATCAACGGCCTGGAGGTACTGCAGCGGCTTAAAGAAATCGACGAAGAGATCCTGGTGATCATGGTGACCGCCCAGGGAGGCCTGGAGACCGCGGTCAACACCATGCGCCACGGCGCCTACGACTACATCAACAAGCCGTTCAACCTGGACGAGATGGGGCTGGTGGTCAGGAAGGCCCTGGAGACCTCGGAGCTGCGCCGCGAGGTGGTCCAGCTTCGCAGCGAGCACAAAAAGCAGGGGCCGCCCAAGATCCTGGGCAACTCCAAGCACATGAAAAACGTGCTGGAGATGATGGCCAAGGTGGCCAAGAGCGACGCCTCCACCGTCCTGGTGCAGGGTGAGTCTGGGACCGGCAAGGAACTGGTGGCGAAGTACATCCACTACGAATCCGCCCGCGCCGACAAGCCGTTCGTAGCCATCAACTGCGCCGCCGTCCCCGCCACCCTGTTGGAGAGCGAGCTCTTCGGCCACGAGAAGGGGGCCTTCACCGACGCCAAGACCTCCAAGAAGGGTCTCTTCGAACTGGCCGACGGCGGCACCGTGTTCCTGGACGAGATCGGGGACATGGAAATCGGCATGCAGGCCAAGCTGCTCCGCTTCCTCGAGGACCGCACCTTCCGGCGCATCGGCGGGGCCAAGGTTATCCCGGTGGACGTGAGGATCATCTCCGCGACCAACAAGGACCTGATGAAGGCTATCGAGGAGAAGAGCTTCAGGAACGACCTGTACTACCGGCTCCAGGTGATCCCGATCTTCCTGCCCGCCCTGCGCGAGCGCAAGGAGGACATCCTGGTGCTGGCCAACCACTTCATCGAGGTCTTCTCCAAGGAGTTCGCCAAACCGACTAAGGGAATCTCCAGCATGGCCGAAAAGCTCCTGGTGGACTACAACTGGCCGGGCAACATCCGCGAGCTGAAGAACGTCATCGAGCGCGCCATCATCCTGGGCAACGACGAAAACCTGCTCTTGGAGAACCTGCCGCTGGAGATCGTGGCCAAGGCCTCCCAGGTCACCGTGCCGCTCACCACCTTCAAGCTCCCCCCCGAAGGGATCGACATCGAGGAGGTGGAGCGCGAGCTGATCAAGCAGTCCCTGGAGATGACCGACTGGAACCAGTCCAAGGCCGCCAAGAAGCTCAACCTCGGCATCGACGCGTTCCGTTACCGCATGAAGAAATTCGGCTTCCTCAAATAGGAGCCACCCCGGGAGGTTCCACTGCGCCCTCGCGGGTGACAGACAGGCCGCAGCAGTAGGTGCACCGGATGCCGCCTCTATCGATGAACCACAGCATGACCACGCGCCCTGGCAGATTCTCTGCCGGGGCGTTCTTCGTCCAGGGGGTGCTGCTGGCGGTGCTGGTCGCTTTCCCCTCCTGCGCAGGCGCCTCGTTCGCCGAGCCGGTGGCGCCCGTCGTGCCTACTACGCCTGCCGCGTCCGTCGCACCTGCCGCGTCTCTGGCGGAGCATTCCCCACAGCCTGACATCTTCCCCCTGTTGCTGCCCGGTCTGCCCCTGGCGCCGGCTGCCGTCCCCCCCGGCGTCCGCACGGAGTTTCGCGCCGAATTCCCCATCGAGCCCTGGAACGGCGTCCGCGCCGCCGACCCTACCTTCGTATTGCAGCGGGGCGAGTACGACGGCAGCAGCTACAAATTTTTCGCGGAGATGGGTGACTTGAAGCTGCAGCAGACCAGGAACACGCTGCAGGAGGTGCACGGGCGGGGAGGGCACTTTTCCCTGCTCACGGGGAACTCGGGCAACCGGGCCGTGGTGGAGACCTTTGCGGCCTCGCGTGGGGGCGGGGGCGACGATACCTTGGTGGGGGCCACCGGTGAGCTGTCACTCCTGGACGAGAGCGCCCGCTTCAAGACCATCTTCCTCTCGGGCCGCAAGTCCCTCGACCGTGAGGGGCGCTGGCCTACGGCGGGCGCCCGGCGGGGCGACGTGGTCGGCTTGGTGGCGCAGCTGGAGCCGCTGAAAGGCGTAGTCGCGGCCGAGGCGGAATACGACTATTCCAGCTACGACGCCAACACCGCCGACCCGACCTCGCCTTTGCGTGACAGCGCCTACCGTTTGAAACTGTCGGGGGGACTAGGCGCCAGCCGCTACACCGCGCTCTACGAGCGCACCGGCCCCCGCTATCGGCTCATGAATGACGGACCTGCCCGCGACCGCCAGGGGGGGAGCTTCGGCGTGGAAACGGCGATAGCGGCCCACGTCTTCGACGTCAAACTCTCGCGTTACAACGACAACCTGGACAACGACCCGCTTGCGCCCAGGCTGTACCGTTACGAGGGGGTGTTCGACTACCGCTTCAAGGGGGTGCGGGAGCTTCCCCTGGCGCTGCAGTACAAGAAGAGTTTCATCGACAGCACGAAAGAGCCGCTCGGGTCGCTGCCCAAGGACGTGGCGGAGGATGCGGTTTCGGGGCAGGTGAACTACCTGGCGGGGAGCTGGGACCTGGGGCTTCGCGGCGGGATGTCGCAGCGTACCGACCGGCTGCGCCAGCAACGGGAGCTGACCACGACCAGCGTCGGCTTCCTCCCCAAATTCTCCGCCGGCAGCTTTACCGTGGCGCCCGACCTGTCCCTGAAGAGGGTGGTGGACTTCTCCGCGGCGCAGCGCACCGACCAGTACGCGGTGAATCTGGGGCTTTCCGGCAAGCTGCTGGAGCAAAGGCTCGACTACGAGATCAAGGGGGGCTACAAGCGGGAGTGCACCGGCGTGCCGGGGACCGGCAGGGAGGTGCTTGGCGCCAAGCTGAAGGCGGTCTATCCGCTGGCCCGCTTCTTCAACTGGACCCGGCAGCCCAGCCTGGGAGTGAAAGGGGAGTACAACGAGGTGAACAACTGGACCGAGGATCGCAGGGAGAACAATTTCTCCCTGCTGATCTCTCTGGACGGGGGGAGCTTCTTGTAGGGGCCATTACCCCCTCGCCCTCCGGGAGAGGGGCAGGGGTGAGGGCGCCGCAATCGGCAAAACGTTCCCTTCGTGGCGCCTCCCTCACCCGCCCCGCGGCACCCTCTCCCAGAGGGAGAGGGGACTGGGAGATGTCTCGGCTGAGGGTCAGATTCTGATGAGTTCGTAGGCACGTGTCCCGATCCCGATCTTCTCGGCGTGCTCCAGCTGCACTTCCCAGTCGATCTGGGGGTGCACGCCGCGGAACTTGTCGCCGCCGGGCTCGTGGCCGCTGGCGAGCGCGGTCTCCTGGTTGCCGCGGGCGTTGTTGACCAGGTCCGCACAGGCCTGGTCCAGCGCCACCGGATCGGCCGAGGCGCAGATGCCGATGTCGTTCACGATGGGGGCGTCGGCATGGCCGTAGCAGTCGCAGGCAGGTGACACTTGTGTGATGAAGTTAAGGAAGAGGGTCTTGCCCTCTTTGCCGTGGAGGGCGCCCTTGGCGTACTCCGCCATCTTGCGCATCACCAGCGACGCGCTTTCGTTCCACTGGATATTGATCGCCTTTTTCTGGCAGGCGGTGATGCAGCGGCTGCACCCGACACAGGCGGCCGGATCGATCTGGGCCTTCCCCTCGATGATGGCGATGGCGGCGTGAGCGCAGGATTTCAGGCAGACGCTGCAGCCGTTGCAGAAGCGCTCGGCTACCTTGGGTGCCACCGTGGAGTGCTGCTGCATCTTACCGGTGCGGCTGGAGCACCCCATGCCCAGGTTCTTCAGCGTGCCGCCGAAGCCGGTCAGCTCGTGGCACTTGAAATGGGAAACCGCGATGAGCGCGTCCGCTTCCAGGATCTCGGCGCCGATGTTCACCGTCTTCAGAATCTCGCCGTCCACCTGTACGTCCTTGGCGTTGTGCCCCTTGAGGCCGTCGCACATGATGAGCGGCGCGTTGACCACCGCGTAGGCGAAGCCGTTCTCGACGGCGCAGGCCAGGGCGGAGACCGCCTCCTTGCGCTCGCCGGGGTAGAGGGTGGAGGAGTCGGTCAGAAACGGCTTCCCCTCCAGCGCCTTGATCTCGTCCACCACGCGGCGCAGGAAGATGGGGCGGATGAAGGTGTGGTTGCCCCGCTCGCCGAAGTGAACCTTGATGGCGACCAGGTCCCCGGCGGCGACACTCTGCGCCAGGCCGGCCTGCTGCATCAGGCGGCCGATCTTGCCGAACAGGTTTTCCTTGGCCCCCGCCCTCATATCCGCAAAAAACACCTTGCTCTTCATAAACTTCCCCTCCTTTAGGCAATGCCCACAAAACGATCTGCGATTGGTATCACATATCGCCGGCCAATTCAACAGCACGTAACTTTTTCTTGCTCTGTCGATAAAATATGTTATTTATTAAAAATTCTCAGCGTACTGCGTTGGGAATCAGCGGAAACGACGCTACAGGAGCGGGATCGCGGCCGGTTGCTGTCGGCAGGTCCCGGGGCGGCGACGCACCGCAAACCATTAAAAATTCGGCCCCCACAGCCGTTTCGCCTGCCGCGTGACCGCGGTAGAGCGCGGCTGTGGGAACGATAAAGGAGCACCGATGATCGAATGTGACGAGCGAGAACTTTGGATCATGGGACTGGGCGAGCGGGTGGAGCGCGGCGCCATCGTCTGCAGCTACCTCGCGGAAGGGGGGCACAGGGCCAGGACAGCCAAGGTGTCCGAGCTCTCCGGCTGCACCCCGCGGGCGATCCTCCTGGATCTCTCTCCCTGGTCCGATGACGGCTGGGGCGTGCTGCTGGCGCTGAAGGAGAACCCGGCGACCCGTGAGATCCCGATTCTCCCCATGTACTTAAGCGAGATCGGGCAGGTGGGTGCCGTCTTCCCCGTGGCGGGCTTTTTCACCCTCCCTATCGATACCGCCTACATGACCAGGAAATTGAAGCAACTGGGGCTTACCGACGAGTCGGACGACTACGACCTGCAGGTGATGCTGGTGACCCGCAAGGGTGAGGAGCAGGTGCAGCACGCCATCACCAAGCTCGGCTTCGAGGTGGTCAACGCCTACACTGGGAAGGAAGCAGTGGCCTTGGGGACCATCATCCACCCCTACATGATGTTCTGCGCGCTGATGCTCCCGGACCAGGCAGCATTCGAGCTTCTGGAGCGTTTCCGGCTCTACCCGCAGACGCGCAACATCCCGTTCTTCGTGCTGCTCAAGGGAGAGATGAAGGACGGCGAGCGCCAGGCCATGAGCCGCAGCATCGAGCACCTGGTACGCAAGAAGTGGCTCACCAGGCAGGAATTCCTGGCTTACTTCAAGAGGAGCAAAGAGTAACCGGCAAGGGTTAGACACAACAAGGGGGGGACGGCAGCAGCCGTCCCCCCCTGTTAGTTTGTGCATCTCACCCCAGTGCAAACCCTTTACTTGGTCTCTCTCGGAATTGTGGGAGTGGTGAGAGTTATGGGAAGGGTAGGACGAGAAGCCACGAAAGATAAGGCAAGCGCATCACGTCCCCCCCTTTTGCGAAGGGGGGACAGGGGGGATTTGCACTTAGTCGGCAGATCCGAGACCTCAATCCCCGCTTAGTACGGTTTGGGTCAGGTGGCGGCGGAAGGGAGCGTTCCGCTAGAGGGACAGGCACCTAAAGGAGCCTGTCCCTTCTGCTATCACCGATCTTAGCGCCTCCTCCTGGCGCTGCAGAGAGCGGCGGTGAAGACGGCACTTCCTGCCAGCAAAGCAGCTACGCCCCACTTGTGCTCCGATAGCCAGACCTGCGGGCTCACCCCCTTCGAGCGGGCATCGAAACGGCCGTGCGCGGTATAGGGGCCGGGGACGGTTTGCCAGAGGTTGGCCGGCCGGTCCGGGCGCTCCGGTTCGTCGGTCTGCTGCGACTTGTACCCGGTGCGACCGAGGTAGACGTCGAGCAGGCCCCGGATAAATTTGTTGCCCCACATCGCCTTCACCGTCGGCAGACCGACGTAGATCTCCCGGCGCCGGTGGTGCGACGCCCAGACGATGGCATCGGCAGCGACCTCGGGCTGGTAGATGGGAGGTACCGGCTGGGGCCGGTTGGGGAGGCGCGACTCGACCCAGTCGAACTGCGGCGTGTTCATGGCGGGAAGCTGCACCATGGTAATGTGCACGCGGCTTTTCTCGTGGATCAGCTCGCAGCGGATCGAGTCGGTGAAGCCCCTCATGCCGTGTTTGGCGCCGCAGTAGGCGGATTGCAGCGGGATGCTGCGGTCCGACAGCGCCGAGCCCACCTGGATCACCTTGCCCCGGTTCCGCGGAAGCATCCGTTTCAGCGCAGCCATGGTGCCGTGTACCGCGCCAAGGTAAGTCACCTCGGTCACCCGCCTGAACTCCTCCGGCGTCATCTGGTTGAAGGGGGAGAAGACCGAGGTCATGGCGTTGTTCACCCAGACGTCGATGGGGCCGAACTCACGCTCGACCTCTTCCGCCGCGTCCTCGACTCGCTGCGCGTCCGCCACGTCCCCCACCAATACCAGCGCCTTCCCTCCCAACTGTTCGACCTCGAGTTTGGTCGCTTCGAGTCTTTCGCGGTTCCTGGCGAAAAGTCCTATGCTGGCCCCCTCGCGCGCGAAAGCCTGTGCGATCGCCCGTCCCAAACCTGCTGAAGCTCCGGTCACTACGACCACCCTTCTCTCGACTGACGCCACTTGTAGCCCCCTTTGCATCGCCACCCCCGCCGCGGGTGACGATGCTTTTATTGGTTGCGTGTAATGTTGCGCCCACTAGAATACCAGATGCGCCATCTTAGTCAGCGTCATCCTTGGGGATGCCAGATCGGACTGTTGCTAATCTATAGCTCTCAGTGCTATAGTCGGAGGAATAAGTGCGAATATTAGCTACCAAATGGTTTGCCAAGTTCGCAAAGAAAAACAGTCTCGACGAGGCTTTACTTGTTAACGCAATCGGTGAAGTGGAAAAAGGGAATGTAGATGCTGACTTAGGCTGTGGGCTTATCAAAAAGCGCATTGCCAGGGCAGGCGGGGGTAAGAGAGCAGGATACAGAACCATAATTGCTTACAGGAAAGGATCGAGGGCCATTTTCCTGTATGGTTTCTCAAAAAGCGCCGCTGATAACGTAGACGAAGAGGACCTCCGAACATTGAAGAAACTGGCCGCGATCTATGGAGCATTCTCCGAAGACAGGCTTTCAGAAGCCATAATCGAAGGGGCTTTACTTGAGGTGAGGAATGAGCAAACCAGCGAAGAGTGATATAGCGGCGGCTGTTCATGAAGCTGCAAATGACTTATACGAAGCAGGCATCATCAGCGCAAGGACAATGCGAGGCTTCGACAAAACCTGCCTGACCACGGTGGAACCGCTCTCTCCCGAGGAAATCGTAGATGTCAGGAGACGCTCTGGGGTAAGCCAGGCAGTATTCGCTCAGTACCTGAACGTGACTCCCGGAGTGGTCAGCAAGTGGGAGCGGGGCGAGAAAAGACCGACAGGGGCGTCACTCAAATTGTTGTCGCTGGTGAAGTGTAAAGGTTTACAATCCATCGCCTAGCCCACCAAGTAAAAAGGGGCCGCTGCTGCGGCCCCTTTTCCGTTACGTATAACAGTCCAGCCCAGCCGACTTCGGCAAGCCAAGGGGACAGGCACCTGGCGGAGCCAGTCCCCTTCCGTCGGTCTACTTGTTGATGCTGAACTCGTCGCGCCTGTTCTTGGCCCAGGCCTCCTCGTCGTGGCCGGTGACGGCGGGCTTTTCCTCGCCGTAGCCGATGGTGGAGAGGCGGCTGGCGGGGATCCCCAAAGACACCAGGTACTTCATCGCGGACTGGGCGCGACGCTCGCTGAGTGCCAGGTTGTACTCGTCGGAGCCGCGCTCGTCGCAGTTACCCTCGATGCGGATCTTCACGTTGGGCATCGCCTTGAGCTTCGCGTAGTTGTCGGTCAGGGTTTTCCTGGCTGCGTCGCTCAGCACGTCGGAGTCGAAGTCGAAATAAATCTTCTCCAGTGCGCCAACCAGGGCTACCTCCTTCTGGGTCAGCGGCGCGGGCTGCGACTGGAGCGGCTCGGATTTGATGGAGGACGACGGCAGCGCGGTGGTGGTCGGAGCGGCCTGTGCTGCGGGGGCGGGAGCCTGCACCGGGGCGGGTGCCGCCTGCTGGGTGGTTGCCGAGGGGGCCAGTCCCTGGTCGCCCTTTACGGTCTGCTGCTTGGCGCAGCCGCTAAAAATGAATACGCCGGTGCAGAGGACCGGGATCAGTCGCTTCAAAGTCTTTTTCATGGAGTTCCTCCCTTATGCTTTCGTTATAGGTGAGCGGGGCAAAGCGCGTGCGGGCGCAAGCAACCGCTGCTCTGCGCTGCTGTGACTGCAAAACGGTGCAGTGACTGCTGGATGTCAGACGGCGAGAGCAGGTGGCCCCCGTGATAGCCTGGAGCAAAGCGGGGAGGGTGCCACGCCCTGGAAGGCGGGCGGGTACTCGGTGACGAAGGTGGCGTGGAGAACGGGTTCGCAGGCCTGCGCCAGTTCGGCCTGGATCTGGTCCAGGTGCTTCTTGGCCACGCCCTCCTGCGACTTCTTGAACTGCTCCTCGATGTAGGCGCGGGGCTTGGGCTTGGGGCGATTCGGGCGCGACAGGTCCGGTCCCCGCATCCCGAAGGTGAGGATGCAGATCGAGGTGATGCAGGTGACCAGTAGCAGCAGGCTTTTGTGGTTGAGGTTCTTGTAGATCATGGCCCTGTGACTGCGCGAGAATTGCAGCGAACGAGAGCGTTATAACGCATCTGCACCCGAAAGACAACCTGCTACTTGATGCAGACCCGCCGCACCTCGTGTATGTCGGTGAGCCCCTGCATGCACTTCAGTATTCCGTCCTGCTTGAGAGTAGTCATACCATCGGCTATGGCCTGATCTCTCAATCGCGCCACTTCTGCCTTCCCCTTGATCAATGCCTTCATCTCGTCGCCGCAATCGAGCAACTCGTGCAGGCCGAGCCTCCCCTTGTAGCCTGAGCCGTTGCACTTGGGGCACCCCTTGGCGCGAGCGAGCTGGAATGCAGCTGAACCCGCTGGCGCTGCTGCGCGACCGCACCGATGCTATTTTGCGGGACGAGACCCGGCTTGGGCAGGATATCCCGCAACTGTCGCGGGCCAGGGAACTGGTGGAGTTGACCGGCACCTTCAACGATCTGTCCCGCCACCTGCGCGCGGAGCGGGAAGGACTGGTGGGACAGGTGCGCCAGCGGACCGCAGAACTGCAGGAGTTGAACCAGACCCTGGAACAGGACGTGGCACAGCGTAAGGCGATCCAGGCGGAACTGGCGACCAAGGTGGAGCAGTTGGAGGCGGCGCTGGCCAAGGTTCACATCCTGGAGGGGGTGATACCGATCTGTTCCTACTGCAAGAAGATCCGCAAGGACGAGGAGATCTGGCAGCAGATGGAGCAGTACATCTCGGAGCACACCGACGCCATGTTCAGTCACGGCATCTGTCCCTCATGTTTCGACCAGCACTGCAAGAGAGGAAAAGAAAAAGAGCAGGGCGACCAGGAATGATTCGGGAGCAGCGCGGAGGGAATTGAAAAAGCCGGCCCAAGGGCCGGCTTTTCGTTTTCGTTTAGCGGGTCTGGCTGATGTCGGCCAGGTAGATGCCGTTCAAGTCGCTGAAGACCACGTAGTTGCCGTGAATGGCGGGGGTGTACCGGTCCTGGCTGCAGCCTGCCAGCGCGGTCTCTTTCCCGGTGACCAGGTCGAGGACGTGGATGTTCTCCACTTCTCCCTGGGAGTTGTCCACGAAGGCGACTTTGGTGCCCCAGATACGCGGAAAGCGCTGGTTGGCATCGCTCGTGGTGAGCCGGCGCTCCTGTCTTTTGTTGACGTCGTACAGGTAGATGTCGTAGTTGGGGAGCACGTCCTTGTTGCGGTTATCCTCCCAGACCACCAGGCTGCCGTACACCGACGGCGACCACTGGGCCTCCGGATTGGAGGTCACCCGCTGCTCCTTCCCCTTGCCCAGGTCGTACAGGTAGATGTCTCCTGAATCGTTACGCTCATCCTTCCAGGCCAGGTAGTCGATTCCAAGTGCGGCAAAACCCTGGCCTGCCGGCCCGGCTTCCATGCGCTTTTCCTTCCTGGTCAGCAGATCAAGGAGGCAGACCGTCGCCTTGCCTTCGTTCATCTCGGTATAGGCCAGGTAGCGATCCGACACTGCCAGGTCCACCTTGGGAACGGCGGAAAGGACTACCGGCGCTTCTTTTCCCTCGGCGATGTCGTACATGTAGATGTCCGACGTCCCGTTGCGGTAATCCTGCCAGTAGATCCTGTTGCCGTAGATGCGCGGTTTCTTGTGGTTGTCCCCACCTTGGGTGATCCGGGTTTCCGTGCCGGTCTCAATGTCGTAGAGGTAGATGTCCGCCTTGCCGTCGCGGGTATCCTGCCAGACCACGCGGTTGCCGTAGATGTCCGGGAACTGCCTGGTCCCCACTCCGGAACTGATCAGCTTGACCGGGATGTCCTGGGCGCTGCACCAGGAACCGATCAGCAGGGATGCGATGAGCAGGCAGATAGTCTTCTTCATTGAGTTCCTCACTTGGGGGGACGTTGTCGGCTGCTTGAGCCGCCTGCTTTTGTATGAAATTTCCCTTAGCATGTCAACGTTTCAGTTCTAATAGGCATTTCACCCTATCTTGTGGTGTAAAACACCCAAGAAGGTGAGGTCCCCCACCTATCCCTGTTCACCTTTTGCGAGCCTCCTGGAATTTAATTAGAAATATCGCGTAGTTATTACCGCCGGGCAAGTTGGTATAAGGGTTGCTTATTGCCGAACGTTTGCAAAACAGCACCCGTGGCCACGGAAGACTGTTGATTCATCACTGCAGGGAAAAATTCCAAGGAGGTAGACATGAAGAAAACCGTATTGGTAGGGGGCGTGCTGCTGGCATCCTTCTACGGCACCGCTTTTGCCGCGACGCTGTCAGTGCAGACGGCGACCAACAAGCTGAACTACGGCCAAAGCTCCGTCGTCACCGTCAAGGCCAACGCAGAAAACGGCACCAACAGGATCACCACGGGTAACATCCGCTACGCCAACGTCACCATCAAGAACCCCAGCGGCACCACGCTTTTGAACGGCGTCGCCATGAGCAAGGACCAGTACACCGGCTTCGCCTACTATAACTACACCCTCTCCAGCTCCGCCCCGAAGGGCACCTACACCGCGACCGTCAGCTTCACCGACACCAGCGGCAACACCGGCACCGGCTCCACCACCTTCAAGGTGCAGCTCCCGGTCCCCAGCCACGTAAGCTACGTGACGGCCTATAACGGACCCGCCACCTGCATCACCAGCGCCTGCCATGCGGCCCAGGCAACAGCGATGTTCGGCTCGGTGCACTACCAGTGGACCGGCGATAACCAGAAGGCAATCGAACTGGCCGCCTCCGGTTCCAAGGCGTCCAAACTGGGCGGCATCAACAACTTCTGCATCCAGCCGGACATGAACTGGCTGACCATCTTCCAGAAGACTGACGGCACCACCGGCCCCGGAGGCTGCGCGGTCTGCCACGCCGGTAACGGCCTCAAGCCCTCCACCACCTCCAGCCAGGCACAGCTCGAGAACATCGACTGCCTCATGTGCCACGGCAACGGCTACTCCAGGAAGGTGGTGCAGAACCTCGACGGCACCTTCTCCATGGTCCCGGCCGATGGCCTGAACGTGCTCTCCATCGCGCAGAACGTGATCCGCCCGACCCGCACCGCCTGCATGCGCTGCCACGAGAAGTCCGGCGGCGGCGACAACTACAAGCGCGGCGACATAGAGTCCACCAACAAGACCTGCACCAAGGCCTACGACGTGCACATGGGCAGCGACGGCCAGAACTTCCCCTGCCAGGAGTGCCACCGCACCACCAACCACAAGATGGCCGGCCGCGGCTCCGACATGCGCGCCCTCGACACCACCGCGCCGCTTAGCTGCGAGAACTGCCACTCCCGCATTCCGCACCGCTCCACCAACGTGAGCTACAGCGACCTGAACCGCCACAGCGACAAGGTGAACTGCTCCGTGTGCCACGTGCCGACCTTTGCCAAGACCATCCCGACCGACATGAACCGTGACTGGTCCGTCATGGAGATCGACACGGCCAAGGCACTGTGGGATCCGACCATGGTCAAGGCCACCAACGTGATGCCGACCTACGCCTGGTTCAACGGTTTCAGCCACTTCTACAAGTTCAAGGATCCCGTCAGTCTCGACGCCCGCGGCGTCCAGGTGATCAGCAAGCCCGACGGCGCCTTCGAAGACCCGGCCGGCAAGTTCTCCAAGCTGTTCCCCTTCAAGCTCCACCTGGGGTCGCAGCCGATGGAGACCACCACCAAGCAGCTGCTGCCGTTGAAGAACAAATACGCCTTTGAGACCGGCGACGTCGCCACCGCCATTCAGCTCGGCGCCGCTGCCCAGGGCATGACCTACAACGCCCATACCTTCGTCCCGACCGAGCAGTACGAAGGCATCTTCCACGGTGTCGGTCCCAAGACCACCGCGGTTTCCTGCGCCAACGGCGGCTGCCACCCGCAGATCACCACCGGTGCCAACAGGATTCCGTTCTCGACCCTGGGCTACACCCGCCGCGGTACCACCGCCCAGATGTGCGATGTCTGCCACTCGCTCAAGAGCTACACCAGCTTCACCAGCCTGCACAGCAACCATCGCGACCGCAAGAACTGCGCGGCTTGCCACGGCACCGGCTACCCGCTGAAAGAGCCGACCACCACCCTGTGCGACAACTGCCACAGCAGGGAGACCTTCACCAACGCCAACGACATCCACAGCAGGCACGTCCAGGGCAAAGGGTATGACTGCAGCAACTGCCATACCTTTAGCGCAGGCATGACCGGTGGGCACACCGAAGAACACTAGCAGTACGCTTCAGCAAAATCTGCACCGGAAAGCCACCCCGCAGGGGGTGGCTTTTCCTTTTTCCCCTCCCCCCGGAGGGGGGGGGAGGGCAGGCTAACTCCCCCTCCCTAACCCTCCCCCTCCGGGGGCGGGGACCACCGAGGCGGCTCTTTCTGCAATTGAAGTTGTGGCGTCCACCGGGACACAAGGGCTCTGCACGGAGTTCGCTGTTTTGGCTGCATCAGGCACTTTGTGGTATGCTGTTAGTCGGTGCAGCACACAAAGATGCGCCCTATGAGCTACCTACAACACCTACTGAGAGGATGGAGGACGACATGCGAAGATTGCGTTATGGCTTCATTGTACTGGGGTTGTTGTTCTGTCTGGCAACGACTGCGACAGCCTCGGTGAGCGTTGGCATAGGCATCGGTCTCCCCAACGTGAGCATAGGGATCAACCTGCCGGTCTATCCGGATCTGAGACCGATCCCCGGCTATCCCGTTTATTATGCACCCAACGTCTACGGCAACTACTTCTTCTACGACGGCATGTACTGGGTCTTCTGGAACGATGCCTGGTATGCGAGTTCCTGGTACAACGGCCCTTGGGCGTTGGTCGACCCGTACGTGGTGCCGGTCTACATCCTGCGCGTCCCGGTGCGCTACTATCGTGAACCGCCCCCCTATTTCCGCGGCTGGGTGCCGGATAGACCGCCGCGCTGGGACCGGCATTGGGGACGCGGTTGGGAAGAGCGCCGTCATGGCTGGGACCGCTGGGACCGCAGCCGTGCCCCGAGACGGGCGCCGCTCCCCACTTACCAGCGCAGCTACTCCGGTGACCGCTATCCGGCCCTCGATCAACAGCGCCGGCTGAACAGGGAAAGCTACCGCTACGAGCCGCGCAACCCCGCGGTGCGTCAGCACATGAGAGCTGTAGAACAACGTCCGCCGGCACCGGCACCCCGGCAGGAACGCCCCGATATGAGAGGGCCGGCAGCGGCACCACCGGCACAGATGCATCGTGGCCCGGAACATGAGCGCCAGGCGCCGATGAGGATGGAACCGCGTGCACCGCAAGGTGTCGAGCCAAGGCCGATGGAGCCCCGGCATGAGCCGCGGATGGAGCGGCAGGAGCGGATGCAGGAGCGCATGCCGATGGAAAGGATGGAAAGAGGTGGAGGTGGTGAGCGTGGCGGCGGTCCGGAACGTGGACGCGGCCAGGATAGAGATGACCGCGGCCGCTGATGCCGCACGTGATTAGCCCCCGACCCCGCCTGCTGCGGTGTCTTGTCGGCGAGAAAGTGCACCTCCCCCTGGAGGGGGGAGGCTGGGAGGGGGGAAGCCGGATCGAGCCGCTACGCTCCCCCTCCCTGTCCCTCCCCCTCAGGGGGCGGGAACGCTTCGGCAACTTTATCAGAAGCGCAAAGAGCCCCTCCCGGTATCGGGAGGGGCTCTTCTTTTGTGTCTGCTTCGGGTACGCTAGGCCTGGCTGCCAGTCTGCGCGTAGTTGCGTCCCCAGTCGCACATCATTTCCAGGATGGGGAAGATGGTCCGCCCCTGTTCGGTCAACGAGTACTCCACCTTGGGCGGGACCTGTGGGTAGACCTTTCTGTGCACCAGCCCGTCCATCTCCAGTTCGCGCAACTGCTGGGTGAGCATCTTCCTGGTGGTGTCGGAGAACTGCCGCTGCAGGTCGGAGAAGCGCATGGTCTCCTGCGCCAGGTGCCACAGGATGGAGGCTTTCCACTTACCGCCGACGAGCGCCAGCGTCACGTCGATGCCGCACTTGTACTCCCTGTCCCTTAGTGTCATAAGCTCCGCTGCCGCTTGATTCTGCTGCATAGTTTCCCCGCCTTTGTCGTGGTTTCCAAAAAGGTACTGTGTTTCGTTACAGGTACTACGTTTCAAAAAAGTTCGTTATTGACGATTTGGAACTAATGGTCCTATATAGCCCATCCGGCAAAAAAAGAAAAGCGTCCGGTTCACCCAGACCGGCTCAACGGGAGGAGCAGATATGAAAGTCGTCGCATTCAACGGCAGCCCCAACAAGGAAGGAAACACCTACCACGCCATCAAGCTGGTCGCCGCGGAACTTGAGCAACAAGGAATCGAGACCGAAATCGTCCATGTGGGCAACAAGGCCATTCGCGGCTGCATCGCCTGTTACCAGTGTGTGAAGAACCAGGATGAGCAGTGCGCCATCAAGGACGAGGTTAACGAGTGGGTGCAGAAGATGAAAGAGGCCGACGGCATCATCATCGGTTCCCCGGTACATTACTCCGGTGTCGGCGGCACCATGAAGTCCTTCCTGGACCGTGCCTTCTTCGTCGCCGGTGTCAACGGCGGCCTGTTGCGTCACAAGGTGGGGGCGGCCGTCGTGGCGGTGCGCCGCTCGGGCGGGGTCACCACCTTCGACGAACTGAACCATTTCCTTAACTACTCCGAGATGCTTTTGCCTACCTCCAACTACTGGAACGTCATTCACGGCAGGACGCCGGGCGAGGCGCTGCAGGACGGCGAAGGTATGCAGATCATGCGCGTCCTGGGTAAGAATATGGTCTGGCTCCTGAAGCTCCTGGAAAACGGCAAAGGCGTCGTACCCGAGCCGGAGCGTGAAGCGAAGGTAATGACCAACTTCATCAGGTAAGCCGGAAAAACTTGGAACCTGAAAGCGGTTACGCAAAGAACGCTGAGTATCCGCGAAGAACTCAAAGGAAAATCTTTATTTGGGGAAAGCATAAGGCTTTTAACCCGGTATTCAGATTCTCTTCGCGTTCTTCGCGCACCCTTCGTGTCCTTTGCGTAACTGCTTTTGACTTATTGCACTTAGGATTTTGAGGAGAGACCATGCTCGATTTCAAGGTTGCCAAAGATACATGTACCCGTTGCGGGTTGTGCGTCGCCGACTGCCCGGCCCACGTCATCGACACGGCAGACGGGTTTCCGTTGATCACCGCGGAGAAGGAAGCGGGCTGCTACCGCTGCCAGCACTGTTTCGCGGTCTGCCCGACCGGCGCGGTTTCCATTCTCGGGCTGGACCCGGGGAAGAGCACGCCGCTCACCGGCGACTGGCGCCCGGACCCGGCGCGACTTGAGACCCTGATCAAGGGGCGCCGCTCGGTGCGTCGCTACAAGCCGGAGAACCTGGAGCCGGAACTGATGCAGCGGCTCCTCGAAGTGGCGTGGCACGCGCCGACCGGGGTCAACACCCGGCAGGTCCGTTTCACCGTTATCGACGACCGCGATAAGCTGGCCGCGTTCCGCGAGGAACTCCTGGCAGGCATCAAGCGCCTGGTGCAGGATAACGCTCTTCCCGAAGGACTCGCCTTCTTCGCAGACTTCGTGAAGCTCTGGGAGGAGCAGGGAGTGGACGTTTTGTTCCGCGGGGCTCCGCACCTGCTGGTGGCGTCGGTGTCGAGCAAGGCCGTATCGCCGCTGCAGGATTGCGTCATCGCGCTCAGCTACTTCGAACTCTTCGCCCAGACCAACGGCGTCGGGACCGTCTGGGACGGGCTCGCCAAGATCGCCATCGCCGACCTGGTGCCGGAAGCGCAGGCGACCCTGGGGATTCCGGAGGATCATACCCTCGGTTACTGCATGGCCTTCGGCAAGCCCGCCGTCCAGTACGCCCGCACCGTGCAGCATCGCGGGGCGCTGATCCACAGGGTTTAGTAAGGCAAATCCCCCCTGTCCCCCCTTTCACAAGGGGGGGACGCGGGGGCTCCTGCAGCGCGAAAAGGGGACTGGCTCCGCCAGGTGCCTGTCCCCTTTTCCTATTTCCTCCCGCCCCCGGAGGGGGAGGGCTGGGGAGGGGGAATCATCGTGCCGCTTGGCTCCCATTATTGACTCCCATCAGCTTGGCCATGGTGTCCAACTGGTTGCCCGTAACCCGGCTCCCCTCGTGGTAGAAGGTCACCAGTTGTAGCGATCCACCTTTGACCGCCTTGATGGCCACGTCGTCGGGCGTGAAGGTGGTGCGCCCGAGCGATTTCTTGGTGGGCCAGTCGATCCCGCTGTAGCTCAGGTAAACCAGCTTGGAGCAGTAGACCCGCCCCTTGGACTCCACGTCGAAGTTGAAGTCGTACGGCTTGCCCACCTGGCGCAACGCCTGGATCACCATGTTGGCTCGCTCGGAGCGGGTGGCCCCGGTCTTGCGCATGATGCCGATGCTGTCGATGTTGAGGAAGTGCTGCACGGTGTTCATCTCGACGCCGGAGCGCAGCGCCTCGACCACCTCATGGCCGCTTCTGATCTGCTCCTGGTAGGGGCGCACCACGGGGTGATCCCAGATGCCCAGATCCTTCAGCTCCGCCTCGCTGCCGGTCCAGACCGCAGCATGTCCCCAGTAGCCAGGGATAAGCTTGTCGGTCAGACGGAAGGGTGTCTTCTCCAGCAGGATATCCCCAGCTTGCAGCGTCTTCTGCATTTCGGTCCGCACGTCCTCGCGGCCATAAAGCTTCCCCTTGCGGGTTTCGACCAGTCCCACCGCATTGCCGAAGATCATGCTGAACAGGCTGGTTCCTTCCCGCTCCAGCCCGAGCACCGTGTCGGTGGTCACCGCTCCGAAGAAGCCGAGCTTGCGCCCCACCACGTAGAACGGCGACCACTTCTTCACCATATCGTAGGAGGGGCTCTGCTTGATCAGCGTGGAGACGTAGTCCATGGCCAGCGTGTCCGACGAGAAAGGAGACTTGCGGATCTGCTTCTCGTAGAACTTGATGGCCTTGCGTACCCTTTGCCGGTTGGAGATGGAGTCGTAGCTCATGGTCACCTTGGCGAGCTCGGCGCTCCTCACCGCGTAGCCGGGATCGCGTTCGTTGAGGATGCGGCGCAGTTTGCTGTCCCCTTCGAACAGGGACACGGCGAGCAGGTAGTTGTCGTAGAGGACCAGGGCCGAAGAGAGCGAGAGCATCACGCCTTTCAGCCGGCTTTCCGGGGTGATGCCGAGCGTAGCCATCTCCTTCTCGCCGGCATCCAGCCAACACTCGTGCGCCTCAGCCAGGGCGAGCAGTTTCTGGCGCAGCGCCATGTGCTGGATGATCCCCTGGTTGATGAGGGCGAGGTCGTCGCCGGTGAGCGGCTTGCCCTGGTCCATCTCCTGCTTGATGCGCACGCCGGTCTTGATGGTCTCGGCCCTTAGCGAAAGGGCCTCTTCCGCCAGGGTGCGGAACTCGGTCAGTTCCCTGGTCAGCCCCTGTTCGACCGATGCCTTGCCGCAGCCGTGCGCGGCCAGGAAGTGCCCGGCGCAGGTTTTATTGGACTCGCCTTCGCTGCAAAGCCCCTTTTGTGCCAGGTCTTTAAGCGAGTCGCCGGCGCGGACGGGGAGGGCGCAGGAAAGGGTGATGAGCAAAGCGAGTAGGATGTAGAGCCGCAGTTTCATTGAAATCCTCCAGCAGAGCTCCCTCTCCCTCCGGGAGAGGGCTGGGGTGAAGGCGTTGCGATGATTGACTCTGTTGCCGAGTGGCAGCGCCCTCACCCGGCCTTTCGGCCACCCTCTCCCAGGGGGCGAGGGGATGGACGGATAGTGAGTATCAGCCAAACGCGGCAAAGATACCGGCACTTTACTGCCGTGACAACTAATTTGTTGCCGCGAGCGCCAGTTCCTTGAGCCCCTTCAGGTCGAGCTTGCCGGTGCCGAGGATGGGAAGGCTCTCCACCTCGATATAGCCGTCGCGTCCAGGCTTCCAGAGGTTGGGGAGCTCGCTCTCGGAGAGAAGCCGGGCCAGGGTGGCCGCATCGGTGGTGCCGCGGGTGTAGATCACCACCAGCCGCTCTCCCTTTTTCTCGTCCGGGACCGCGGTTACCGCCAGGATCCCGGTCTGCCCCAGCCTGCCGTGCAGCTCGTCCTCCACCGCGCCGTGCGGGACCATCTCGCCGCCGATTTTGCTGAAGCGCGAGATGCGGTCGGTGATCCTGATGAAGCCGTCATCGTCCATGATGCCGAGGTCCCCGGTGGCGTACCAGCCGTCCCGCACCACCGCTGCGGTCTGTTCCTCTTTCCCGAGGTAGCCCACCATCACGTTTGGTCCCTTCACCTCGATCATCCCGGTTTGCCCCGGTTTGAGGATGGCGCCGCTTTCCGTATCGACCACGCGGATCGCCACGCCCGGGATCGGGTGCCCGACGCTCCCCTCCTTGGCACCCAGCTGGCGCACCCCGTCGATCTCCACGTCCGGCAGGCTCAGCGAGATGACCGGGGAAAGCTCCGTCGCGCCGTACCCTTCCATGGGGCGCACCCCGAATTTCTCCTCGAAGCTGTCGGCCACCTTGCTTTTCAGCTTCTCGGCGCCGGTGATCACCAGCCGTAGCGAGGCGAAGTCCTCGCGCTTGGCGCGACGCAGGTAGGAAAGCAGGAAGGTCGGCGTCGCCAGGAGCAGGGTCGACTTGTGCTCCCGCACCACCTGGGCGATCTTCTCGCCGTCGAGCGGGTTCGGGTGGTATGCCGCGGAGAAGCCGCTGGTGAGCGGGAACCAGAGCGTCGCCGTGAAGCCAAGGGAGTGGAAGAAGGGGAGGGCGGAGCAGATGTTGTCGTTCAGGTCCACCCGGAACACCATGCGCAGCGCCTCGATGTTGGACATGATGTTGTGGTGGCTCAGCATCACCCCCTTGGGCTCGCCGGTGCTCCCCGAGGAGAAGATGACGGTGGCGCTCTTGTCGGCGTGGAAGCCGTTGCTCCGGCACAGTAGCGACGCCGGGAAGAGGCGTGCCTTGAAGAGGGCGACGAGCTTGTCCAGTCCTGAGATGGTCGGGGCGATGTCCTCCAGGCAGATCATTCCTTCCAGCTGCGGCAGCGTGGGCATCTTTTCCAGGAAACTGCGCGACGTGATCACGGTACGGATGCCGCATTGATCGATTGCGGAGCGCAGGGACGCCTCGGAGGCGGTGAAGTTGAGGTTGACGGTGACCCGCCCCAGCATGGAGAGCGCCAGGTTGGCCAGCACCCCGCCCGCTGACGCGGGGAGCAGAAGCCCCGCATGCTCCTCGGGACCGATCAGTCGCTCCAGCTTGCCCGCCAGCGCCACGGCGCCGACCAGGGTGCGGCCGTAGTTCAGGTCTTTGCCGGAGGTGTCTGCCACGGCGCGGCGGCTCCAGTACTGGCGTGCGGTGCGGATGAAGTATTCCGGCAGCGGCCTCCTTTGCTCCTTGCGGGAGGCGAAGTAGTCACAGGAGAGTTCGGCTACCTTCTGGCGCACCTCGACGGCGGGGCTGGTGGCGGGCATCGCCGTGCCGAACAGGATGGTTACCGGGTACGGGGAGAACGCGGGCAGCCGCGACAGGAGTTTGCCGTGGGCGTAGGAGAGGATGCTCCCCCAGGCGCCGCCGATGTAGACCGGGATGATCGGGTGGCCGCTGTCCTTCACGATGCGCTCGAAGCCGCCGCGGAACTCGCCCAGCATGCCGTTCCTGGTCAGGGCGCCTTCGGCGAAGATGCAGACCATGTACCCTTCGTCCAGGGCGGCACGGGCCCGCTTGATGAATTCCAGCATCTCGCGCCTGCCGTCGGTCGAGGAAACCGGGATCACCCCCATGAGTTTGAACAGGCCGCGCAGCACCGGCGTGTTGTAGATGCTGCGTTCCATGACGAAGCGGATGCGGCGCTGGCAGGTGGCGGTGAGGAGCAGCGCGTCGACCCAGGTGACGTGGTTGGGGATCAGAAGGGCCGGCCCCTCCACGGGCAGGTTGTCCTGGCCGATAATGCGCAGGCGGTAGAAGATGCGCATGGTCACCAAGGCGATGAAGCGGAGCAGAAAGTCCGGTAGGATCCGGAAGGAAAGGATGGTGAGCGCCAAGGTCAGCGCCCCTATGATGCTGAACCCCTGCGCGGCGGAGAGTCCCAGCGGCCCGCTGAAGAGCCAGGTGAGGCCCGAGGCGAACAGGATGCCGATCCAGTTGATGAAGGTCGAGGCCGCCAGTACTTCGCCGCGCATGGAGGCGTCGGCGCGCAGCTGGATGAAGGTCTGCAGCGGCAGGCTGAAGACGCCGGCGGAGATGCCGAAGCAGACGATGACGGCGAGGCTGACCGGGAGGCTGGCCGGCAGTACGTGCAGCAGCCACGGTGACAGGGTGAGGCCGGCGGCGCCCAGCGGGACGATGCCGAACTCGACGTCGCGGCCGGAGAGCTTGGCGGCGAGCAGCGAGCCGAGACCGATACCGAGCGCCGCCGCCAGGAAGAGGTAACCGCTATGGGTCTCCGAGAGCCCGAGCCGCTCCATGCCGTAGCCGATCAGGTTGAGTTGGGCGAAGGCACCGATGAACATGAACCAGGCCAACCCGATGATGGCGAGCATGAGGTGGCGGTCGCGGCTCACGCCCCTGATGGTGCGCAGGATCTCGGTCGGGAGCAGCGCCACCGGGTGGTTGGCGTCGCAGTGCTCGCTCTTCCCGATCAGGCGGGCCGAGCAGAGGCCGGCGACCGCGATGGCGAGGCAGAAAAGCGCTGCCACCCAGAAACGTCCGTCGACCAGTTGGGCCAATCCGGAGGCCAGTCCGGTGCCGACGATGATCGCCATGAAAGTGCAGGATTCCATAGCCCCGTTGGCCCGGGAGAGTTCTTCCTTGGCCACCAATTCCGGGAGGATGCTGTACTTCGCGGGAGCGAAGAAGGTGCTGTGGGCGGCCATCAGGAAGGCGACCAGGTAGAGGGCCTGCTCCAGGCGCAGGGCG
Organism: Geomonas anaerohicana; assembly: GCF_016458305.1. Classification (GTDB taxonomy): domain Bacteria; phylum Desulfobacterota; class Desulfuromonadia; order Geobacterales; family Geobacteraceae; genus Geomonas; species Geomonas anaerohicana. The sequence goes on from NZ_JAEMHL010000001.1 coordinate 483,496, forward strand.
AAGGCCGCGACCGCCAAGAGCGTCACCAGGACTTCGACCAGCTTCACGTTCACGATCAGCTTCGCTTTCGGGAACCGGTCGGCGAGGCAACCGGCCGGTGCCGAGAAGAGCAGGAAGGGGAGCACGAAGGCCGCGCCTACCGTGGCGGTGACGGCGCCGGCATGGGCGCGCCCGTGGCTGCCGATCAGGAAGAAGATGATCAACAGCTTCAGGATGTTGTCGTTCAGCGCCCCGAGGAACTGGGTGGTGTTGAGCCAGGCGAATGATTTCGATGAGGTGGTGTCGGTGCTCATGGCGGTGCTCCTGGGCTAAAGCCTGATGATCGAATTGGCGTTAAAGAAGATCTGCTCCGGGACGCCCAGCGCTTCCTTGAGGGCGACGTCCTGGTCCCACGGGTTGGGGACCTGCGCGATCTGCAGCATGCGCCGCGGCGAGAGCCGGTTAGGGAACCCCAAGGGGGTGACCGCCGCCGTGTTGGGGATGGGCATGTCGGTGCCGTAGAGGAGCCGGCCGAACAGTTCCGGGTGCTTGAGCAGGCGCTGCAGGTGGGTCAGCCGGTTCAACTGCGTGAGCGCGGAGATGTCCGCGTACAGGTTGGCGTACTCGCCGCAGAGTCTGAGGAAGCGGCGGTGGTTGCTCTCGCCGTGGTTTCTACCGTTACTGGCCGCGTGGGCAGCGATGACGTTGACGCCGAGGCTGAGCGGCAGCCTCAGACGCTCCGGGTCCGCCAGTTCGTTGCGGACTGCGGTGAAGGATTTCTCCGAGCCGGTGTGGGTGAGCAGCGGCAAGCCAAGCTCCACAAGTTTCAGGTAGAACGGCGTCAGGCTCCGGTCGGCCGGGTCGAAGTGCTGGATGGAGGGGAGCCACTTCACCAGCACCGCGCCGTCCGCCGCCGCCCGCTCCAGGCGCTCCAGCGCGTCGCGGCGCAGGGGATTGATGCTGGCGCCGAAAAGGAGGTTCGGGTATTTGGCCGTCTCCGCCGCCACGAACTCGTTGGGGATGAACATCTCGGTCTGCGAGCGGTCCAGTTTCCCCTTGTCGTCCACAGCGCCGTCCATGGCCAGGATGACCGCTGCAGTCACCCGCTTCGAGGTGATCAGGCTCTGCGACGTGCGCCGCATGACCAGCCCGTCCCCTTCCTTGAGCAGTTCCTGTTCCGTCACGCCGAAGGCTTTCAGGAACACTCTGTATCTCCAGCTCCTGCGCATGGCGGGTGAGATGAAGCAGCCACTGTTTCCCGCACCGATGCCGGCGGTGTGGCAGTGGATGTCGATGATGCCTTTTGCTGTGGTGGTGTCCATGTCATTCTCCTGCTAGGTCGGTTTTGGGAAGGGGACTGGCTCCGCCAGGTGCCTGTCCCCCTTAATGCTGCCCCTTAATGCCTAGGGAAGCAGGCTGAGCTGAAAGGAGCGTACCGCAAGAGGGACAGGCACCTAACGGAGCCAGTCCCTTCTGCTATCCCTTGCAACACCATCCGCTGATAGAGCCTTCTTTTACAGATACTATGCCAATTGTGGAACAACGAAGAGTGCAGGTGTAACTGTCTGATTCTGTGCTGGTAGTCGAAAAGAGGCCGCTTCGTGCTGTAAACACAGCTTGACATTTGGTGTACATAGATAATACATAAAATGTATGACTGCTACCAAAATGACTGATCAAGAATGGGCTTTCCTGGAAACAGTTGCGCGGGCCGCCTTTGCCAATCCTTTCGGCGAGACCAGGGGCGATCTCGATTTCGCCATCGGAGGCGCGCCGCGCGGGTCTTCGTCTGAAGAGATCCTGGAGTCGGTGCTGAGCCGGGTAGCGACGCAGGTGGAGAGCCTGCGCCGGCGCGGGCTGGCGGATCTGAAGGGGCAGCGGGATAACCGGCGCGAGGTGCTGCGCCGGTTCTGCCTGTTCCACGTTTTTCACCGGCACGTCGATCACTTCGACCGGCTCATCCAGGCGCAGTTGCAGGAGGGAGACAAGCCCTGCCGCGTCAGCTTCGCCCGGCAGGCCTTGGAGGAGTTGTCCGGTTTCGGCCTTACCACTGAAGAGGCGGAGCGGACCTTTGCCGTATTTTACCAACTGCGCCGCGCCTTTTACTTCATAAGGAACGGGCTGGTGGGGAGCTCACCTTCCATGAAAGCGCTGCGCCGCCACCTCTGGGACTGCGTCTTTACCCACGACGTGCGCTGGTTCGAGGCAGGGCTGTGGAACCGCATGGAGGAGTTTTCTATCCTGCTGCTCGGGGAGACGGGGACCGGCAAGGGGGCTGCTGCGGCCGCTATCGGGCGCTCCGGCTTCATCCCCTACGACCCGGCCCGGAACGGCTTCAGCGAGAGCTTCACCCGCAACTTCGTGGCCATCAACCTTTCTCAGTACTCCGAGGGGGTGCTCGAATCCGAACTCTTCGGCCACAAGAAGGGTTCCTTCACCGGTGCCGTCGAGAACCACGAGGGGCTTTTCAGCCGTTGCGCCCCGCATGGTGTCATCTTCCTGGACGAGATCGGAGACGTCAGCATCCCTGTGCAGATCAAGCTCTTGCAGGTGTTGCAGGAGCGGGTTTTCTTTCCGGTCGGGAGCCACGAGCCCCGGCGCTTCAGCGGCCGCATCGTGGCGGCCACCAACCGGCCTCTCGACGAGATGATGGTCAACGGGAAGTTCCGGGAAGACCTTTACTACCGTCTATGCTCCGACGTGGTCACCATTCCGCCCCTGCGCCAGCGTCTGCAGGAGGAGCCCGCAGAGTTGGAGCACCTTTTGGATGCGATCCTGCGTCGCATCGCCGGACAGCCCGTTTCGGGGCGGGAGCGGCAATTGGTGCAGAAGGTGTTGCAGCGCGATGTGGGGCGGGAGTACGACTGGCCGGGCAACGTCAGGGAGTTGGAGCAGGCCGTGAAGCGGATCATCCTCACCGGTCGCTACCAGGGCGTGCAGCGGGAAAAGGGGAAGGGGGATGCGATGGAGCGTCTGGCCGCAGGGCTCAGGGACGGCGCGCTCAACGCCGAGGAAGTGTTAGCCGCCTACTGCGGGCTTCTCTACGACACCCATGGCACCTACGAAGAAGTCTCCCGCCGCACCCAGCTCGATCGGCGTACGGTGAAGAAGTATGTGCAGATGTGTGGGCGTGAACAGTGAAGCAACTGGGCTAGGCTCGGCGGTCCCGTGAGGTCAAGGGGCCGGGGCTGTTTTCCTGCGTTGGGGGCGAGTGGGTAGGTCCCGGGAGAAACGGCCCTGCAACGGCAATTCTTGCATTTCCTTGAGCAACTCCGGGTGCCTTTCGATTAGTTTTAGGAGCTTCACTACGGGAGCGGGGGGGCGGGTTTCGCCTCTTTCGTAACGTGAAAATGCCACTTTACCTACACCGAACGCTTCAGCCAATTCGGATTGCGTCAGCTTTAATTCCTTCCTTATTCGCCTGATATCGGAACTGACGTCCTCTTTAACTGTACGCAGCAACATGTCCTGCGCTTCCGTATAGCGGCGATAGCTTTGCTCATCCCAGACCCCCTCGTCGCAGGCGCTGCAGAACTGTCCCCGCATTCCGGTCAAGGTCATTACTTCTCCTCCGTACCGAAGGGTCTCTTCACGAACTTCTGCCACCATATCCTTGCCACACGCTGGGCACTTCATAATCAACCTCTCATTTCTTCTTGAATTGGATCACGGGCGGACCCTCTTCAGACCAAGTTACCTTTATATAGACGACAACACCCGTGTCGGTTGTGCAATGATAAACATCCTGCCATTGTCTCGGGTCAGCGAAGGTTGTCATGGACTTGTAGAAATTCTGCCTTCTCAAGGTACACACGACTTGCCGCATCTCAGCTTCCGTCAGCCCGAGAGCCAGCCCGCCACGCAAGGGCGGTCACCGTGAAAGGCCGACTTTGTGGATCGGCCACCATGGCCTGGATAAGTGACAGCGGGTAATGTGGCGTGCGCTTCTCCATGCCAGATGTTATACACGTGCCGCCAATTAGTCAAATTGATAAAAAACCTAAGTCGTCTACCTTGTTCTTCCCTCAGGCAAATCGAAAAAATACTTTCAAAAACTTGAATATATGTTTCACGCGTGCTATGGTCTCCCGCGTTAAGTTGTCAAGATCATTGTCAGTCGTAGCGAAAGCTGACGCTGCGGTGACCTCGGGGACGTGAGATGAAAAATTTTGTTATGAGGAGGAAGCAGTGAAGAAGATTCTTTATGCAGGTCTGTTGGCTGGTTTTGGGATCATGTCCGGTTGTGCCTCTCCTTTCCCGATGGGCGCCCTCTACACCGAATTGAAGCTTCCGGTTGCGGCTACCGCAAACGGCGGCGAGAGAAAGCACGGCACTGCCGAGTGCAAGAGCGTGCTGGGCCTCGTGGCTACCGGCGATTGCAGCATCGAGACCGCCAAGAAAAACGGTGGCATCAGCAAGGTTTCCACCGTGGACTGGGAAGGCAAAAACGTCCTCGGTATCTTCGGTGAGTACAAGCTGCACGTCTACGGCGAATAAGCAGACAAAACATGAAAAAAACGAAGCCGGGCTCCCCAAGGGATGCCCGGCTTTTTTTGTGTCAGACCACCAGGTTGCGCGGGTGGCCGAGAACGAAACCTTCCACGTTCCCGATCACCTGCTCGGCCAGGGTGGCCAGGGAACGGTCGCTGATCCAGGCCACGTGCGGCGTGACGATCAGGTTGGGCTGTTTCAGGTCCAGCAGGGGAGAACCGTCACGTGGCGGCTCCTGGGTCAGGACGTCGAGCCCGGCACCGGCGATTACGCCTTCCTCCAATGCCTTGGCCAGCGCCGCTTCGTCCAGCAGCCCGCCCCGGCCGCAATTGACCAGGATCGCGTGGCGCGGCATCGATTTAAGCTCCGCCTCCCCAATCATGCCGCGGCTCTCCTCGGTAAGGGGGCAGAGCAGCACCAGTACGTCGCTCTGGGCCAGAACCTCCTCGAACGGCGTCCGGTCGGCGCGCACTTCCACCGCTCCCTTTCTTTCCGCGTAGAGCACCTCCATGCCGAAGGCCTCTCCCAGCGCTGCCACCGCGCTCCCCAGCGCGCCTACCCCGATGATGCCGAGCTTGGCCCCGGAAAGCGACCGCGGCATCGGCTCCACCTGAACCAGGTATCCTTCCGAACGCTGCCAGGCGCCCCCCTGGACCACGTCATGGTAGGCAAGCAGGTTGCGCCGCAGGGCAAGGATCAGGGAGAAGACGTGTTCCGGGACGCTCACCGACCAGTTGCGCACGTTGGTCACCGCGATTCCCTGGTGGCGGCAGACGTCAACATCGACGTGGTCCACCCCGGTGGCGGCGACGGCGATCAGGCGCAGATTCGGCAATTCCGCCAGGTGCTCGGCGGTGATGGCGACCTGGTCCGTGATGGCGATGGTCGCATCGGCAAGACGCTCCACCACCTCATCGGCTCGCGTGTCCGTGTATTCCTGCCACTGGTGCGGGAAGCACGGGGTGCGCAGCGGCACCGAGATGCCGCCGCGATCCAGAAAGACGATCCTCTCCATCAATGCGACATGAGGACCGGGATGGTCATGTGGTTTAGCACGTGTTTGGCGACGTCGCCCAGCACGTAGTTGCCGAAGTGCAGATCGGCGTAGGCGCCCATCACGAGGAGATCGCTCCCCTCGTCCGAGATGCGGTTCAGGAGCACGTCGCCCACATGCAGTTCGGTGATGAGGCTGGTTTCGACCTCTGCCTTGACGCCGTGCGCGGCGAGATAGCGGCGCAGGCTCTCCAGGTCCGCCTCTTCTCCCTGGCTCGGGTTGACTTCGAAGATGTGGGTGGACGCAGCGGCCTTCAGGAAGGGAACGGCGTCGGTGAGTGCACGGGACGACTCACGCCCCGATTTCCAGGCCACCAGGACCTTGTCGCCAACGCTGCTGTACTTGCCGGTGTAAGGGACGATCAGGACCGGCTTGCCGGAACCGAAGACCACCTTCTCCGGGAGGAAATCGGTGGCGCGGCGCTCGGAGGAACCGTGCTCGCTCTGCCCCACGACGACGAGGTCGGCGAAGGTGGCGTAGTGGTTGATCGCTTCGACCACACCCCCCAGCACCTTGGCGTCGACAGTGACCCATTCGCCCTTCACGTCGGCGGCAGCGATCTTCTCGCTGAAGAGACGCGCCAGTTCTTCGGTGGTGTCCTGGTCGTGGTCCCGGCGCAGCGGGAGCAGGTGGTGCGGCTGTACCTTGAGCCCGATTAACCCCGCGCGGTGCCGCTTGGCGAGGTTGAGGGCGAGGTCGAGCCGGTCGGCGGAATGGTCGGGATCATCCATGAACACAAGAATCTGTTTCAGCTCCATCAGGTTGCGCCTCCTTGATAAGTGAGCGTGACGTGCTCGGTCGCTGGTGCTGCGGATGTGGTCGGTAAAGTCCTGTCCAAGGCGGCGAAATTGCGCAGCAGGTGCCCCTTGATCATCTCCTTGAAGTCCGCCTCCTGGTCGCCGCGGTAGACCAGCGACGAGGCGATCTCGGCGGCAAGGATGGCGTAACGGCACTTGGCGGGCAGGCGGTCCAGCCGGGTGCGGTACTCGGGCTCGCGCAGCATGGCGGGGAGGTGCGCCAAAATAGCCTGCCGGAATACCTGCTCGTCGCACAACTCCGGGTTTCTCTGGAAGAAGGAGAAGAGCCGCGCGTAGTGCCCGTTGATCTCGTGGCTGATCGCCTCGGAAATCTCGGTGTAGGTGAAGCTGCTCCCGGCCTCGCGGTGGCGCCGGAAGATGAGCTGCGCCTCGTCGCGGGCCCGCTGCTCAAGGATCTGCAGCACATCGCCGACGTAGCGTTCCTTGTGCTGCAGGAACTCCTCCTCGGAGAGCATCAGGTTGGCAATGATCTCGTAGGAGGATGAGATGACGCCGCACTTGTTGGCCGAGGCGTCGCGCATGATGACGATGCCGCGGCGCTGCATCTGGGTCCTCGCCTCCGGCGTGATGAAGGAGTTGGCCCCCTCGACGATGGCGCGGGTGGTGGGTGTGCCGTCCTCGCGGAAAAAGCGCGCCCAGTTCTCGGCGTCGATGGTCTCCGGGCGCCCGCCGGCCGGGATGAAGAGGTCGGTGGGGACGGAGAAGAGGAGGTTGCCGAACTCGCGGTGGAACTGGTCCGTGGTGACCCACTGCTCCTCGACGCCCAGGCCCGTGCTCACTGCCCGCTTGAACAGTTCGCGCAGGCCGTCGGTGCGGCGCTGGTTGCGGTACAGGATGAAGCCGCCCGGGTGCAGACGTTTGGGGTCGAAGGCATCGAGGTCTTGCTTCAGGACGATGCGGGCCAGTTCCTCATGGTCCATACCTTCCGGGTCGAAGATGGCGCCACTGCCGTCCAGGATCAGCTTGATGCAGGCCTGCGGGGAGCGCTCCAGCATGATGCGCAGGGCGTTGCCGGCCACGTCGCCGCTGGGGCCGCCGGTCAGTTTCACGCTGAAGCGGTCGCGCCGGATGTCGATCCCCAGCTCGCGCATGGTGGTCTCGGCGAACTGCATCACGCCGGTGGAGGTGACGCCGTACTCTTTATGGTTGATGCCGACCCGCTTGCTGGATATGAGGCCGATGCCGAGCAGGTAGCCCCGTTTCAGCGACTGGCGCGCGATCATCTCGATCATCACGTCGTGCATGTTCTCGTCGGGGCCGATTTCGATCGGTTCGTCCTCGCCGTAGTAGTCCACGACACGCGGGTCGCGGGCCCGGCCGCCGTCGGTGACGAAGATGTCCAGGAAGGCGTTGATGAAGCCGAACTGCAGCTTGTACAGGCGCTGCGTGGAGAGGTCGTGTGCCTCGAGGCGGGCGGCGTCGAGCACCACCACCATCTTCGAGCCGCCCTCGTAGATGTCCTTGTTCTTCAGGTGCTGGGTGTGCGCCAGCACGTAGACCTCGCGGAACAGGGTGCTCGCCGAGGTGACGTAGTCGTCGCGATTCTTGGTGATGATGGTGCGCCAGCCGCCGCGGGCGATGTCGGAGAAGCCGATGTGGTAGCCACAGCCGTAGCGTCCGAAGAAGAAGGTGATGCGGAACGGCAGCTCCGGCGGCAGGTCCGCGGTGAACTCGGGCGCCAGTTCGGCAAGGTAGGCCGGGTCGAGCCGGAAGGCCAGCGCATGCTTCTCACGCACGTAGAAGTTGGTCTTCAGCGTGTTGCGGATGAAGGCAATGGCGCAGCGGAAGATGGAGCGGCGCAGGTCGTCGATGTAGCGGTGCCCGGTGTTGTACGACTCGACGAAGCGGACCGTCTCTTCCAGGGTCTTCTTGTAGAACTCCTCGCGCAGGGATAACCCCGGCTGGAAACGGGTCCTAAACAGCTTGGCGAGCTGCAGGGCGATGTCCGGGTGGGAGTGGAACGCGAGCCGCACCTCTTCGTGGCTAAAGGGGTCGGGGTGGTGATGGGCCAGGTTGGTGTGGCAGAAGGCGATGAAGGCGTTCACCAGGCTCGCCTCTTCCCCGGTCATCACCTGGGTGGTTACGAACCTGCGGTAGGTCGTCGAGGCGGTGGAGAGGATCTGGGTGTTGTAGAGCTCCATCTGCAGCCGGTCGAAGAGTTCGCTCCCCTTGGAAAGAAGTGCTTCGCCGCCGCGCTTTCTGACGTAGAAGGTGCCCAGGAAGTAGGGATGCACGCCGTTGGAGATGGTCAGGCAGTAGGCGCGCTGCACCCCGAAGTCGAGCCGGTTGAAAACCTCCATGGTCTGCAGCAGGAAGTCGTTCTGGGGCGGGTTGCCGACCGCGAAGAGGACGCGGGTTTCGGCATCGGGGCCGGAGTCCTCGGTTTGCTCGACGTCGAGGAAGATCCCCCCCTGGCGGTTACCCTCCTGGAAGACCCAGAGGAGCTGGGCCACCCGGTTCGGGGGGGAGATGCGCACGTACTGTTCATTGTTGAGCCACAAGAGTCGCAGAAGCGGATCGAGCTGGTTCATGTCGAACAGCGAATAGCGGCTTTGCAGCGCCTGGACGATCCCCTCTTTTATGGCGGGGGGGATCGCCGGCGCCGGCGCGTTGGCGATCTCGCCATGCTCCTTACGGTCGAAGTCGAAGCGCTGCACCTCGAGCCCCTGCTCCAAGCCCGGTACGAGGCCGCGCGAGTGGGTGAACTCGGCGTAGGAGATGTCGCGCTCCTGCAGCGTGCGCAGGGTGTCGTACAGCGAGCCGGGCTGGTTCAGACGGGCGAGGATCAGCGTCTTCGCACGGTCCGCCACGGTGAGCTTCTGGTTGTGGGCCAATGTTCTCAGCCCCACCGCCAGCGCGTGCACCGCCTCGGCTTCCTCCTGCATGGTGATGAAGAAGTAGGAGTCCATCTGGCCCTGGAGCCAGGCAAGGTTGTCCCTGGTGCACCCCTCGTTGGCCCCGATCAGGCGGTCAACAGCGGCGAGCACATTCCCCTCGGCGGCGCACATGTCACTCCCCCTGGACCGGCAGCAGTCCTTCCATTTCCGGTTTGAAAATACTCCAGACGCGCTGGCGCAGCTCACCCAGGAATTCATTCGTGATGAATTTCGGCAGCGTGACCTTGGGGTTCGGGTCGTTCATGACCTGCGAGGGGAGGGTGTACTCCTTCTCCTCGTGGAACCCCTGGCGCAGCTCCAGTGCCAGGCCGCGCAGGTAGGCCCGCCGCACGGCGGCGAGGATGTCGGCGGAGGCAATCTCCAGTCCCGCGGCCTCTTTCAGTGCCCGCACGATAATGTTGTGCCCGATGCCGACCCCGACGAACTTGCACAGGCCGATCATGTCGTAGCCGACCTGGAAGAGCCCGGCGGTGGTGATAGCCTGGGTCCACTCATCAAGGGAGTGTTTTCCTTCCTTGGCGAGCATCATGTGGGTTCCCATGGACATGTGGCCGCCGGCGATGGCGAACATGTAGCCGGGATTGGTGTCCGGGAGGTAGGCTGGGAGTTCCAGGCCCTTCACGTGCATAGCGTAGGCTGTCTCGCCGGTCTCTTCGGAGAGGCGCTTCACGCCGCGGGCGATGCCGGGGAGGGTGCCGCGGCCTGCCCCTTCGATCAGTTCCGCGATCTTCTCGTAGTCTCCGAAGGTGGCGCCGTTGAAGAGCGGCTTGTCCGGGTGACGCTCGTTGTAGTCGAGCACGTAGGAAATGGTGGTCCCGAGCGAAATGGCGTCCATGCCCAGGAGGTCGCAGCGGTGGATCAGGTCGCAGACCTTGGCAGGCTCGTGTACGCCCAGGTTGGAGCCGAACAGGATGAGCGGCTCGAAGTCGAACTTGGCCGCCAGCTTGCCGCGGCTGCCGTCCTCGTTCTTGTAGAAGAGGTTGTTGTGGCAGCGGATGCCGCAGCGGTGGCAGGCCTCGGTGGCGATGTCGAATTCCTTCTCAACCTCGTCACGGAACAGCCGCTCCACGTCGTCGTTGCCCTTGGGGCGGAAGTTGTTGAGCGGGACCGCGTGGAAGACCTGGAGCACCTCGATGTTGGCCCAGGTCCCGCCGCCGCCACCCTGGCTCGCCGGCTGAAAGCGGGCGCTGCCGCCGCTTTTGAGGATGTCGCGGTTCACGTCGCGGATTTCCGGGGTGATCTTCTGCAGCTTGTCTGAGCTGAGCGCCACCACGGCCAAGAGGTTCTTGTACCCCAAAAGGCTCCCCATGCCGCCGCGGCCGGCGAAGCGGCTCTTGGGCTCGCCCGACTTCAGCTCGTTGTCGGTGCTCATTACCACGGCGCCCATGTAGTTGTTCTGCCAGTTCTCGCCGGCGGGTCCGATGGCGGCGAAGTGGGCCTCCGGGTACTCCTGGTACAGCGCCATGATCTTGGCGTGGCCGGTGAGCCCGACCAGGTGGTCGGCCGGCTTCAGCTCGACCTCGGGGCCGTTGGCCCCTTCCTTCAACAGGGCGTAGACCGGCTTGTCGGAGCGGTTCTCGAAGATCACCTCGTCCAGCCCGGTCCACTTGAACTTGTTGCCGAAGTTGCCGCTGCCGGTGGACCACATGGCGCCGGGGCGTCCCGTGCCGGACTGCTTTAACGGGCTGTAGCCGGAGAAGTAGCTGCGCATGCCGGTCATGATGCTGGTGCCGGTCAAGAGGCCGGTGTTGAGGATCACCGGGTTCTCCGGGCAGTAGGCCTCGGCGATGTCGCGCTCGGCGAGGATCTGGAAGCTCCTGCCGAAGCCGCCCAGCACGTCTTCCAGGTTTTTGCAGGGGACTTGGGCGAAGGTGGTTGTGCCGCTGGCAAGGTCGACGGTGCAGCGTTTATAGATGACGCTTTCCGGATTGTTGCTGATGGTTTTTTCGCTCATATCGTAGCTCCGCAAAAATATAGTTGATGGACTGTAGGGGACTGGCTCCGACAGGTGCCTGTCCCCCTGGTCTTAAGGTGGTGATCGAAAGTCCCCCTTGTCAAAGGGGGATCTAGGGGGATTTGCTACTACCCTCCGCCCATGCGCGGCAGGAAGGAAACGACGTCCCCCTCCGCTACCGTCTCGTCCCATCCCGCGTGCAGGCCGTTGACGAGCACCGTGCCCACGTCCTGCCTGGCGAGTCCCAGCTGCTCCACGATCGACGCGATCTTTTGGTCCGGGGTGATCTCCCAGTCCGCTTCGTCGAACTTCTGCCTGCGCAGGGACGCGTAGAGTTTTACCTTGATCTGCATGTGAAACCTCCCGTCATGACAACGGAAAAAGGATCCCTCCGGCCCCGGGGCGACCTGGGGCGGAGGGAGGGTGTGAAAGGAGCGGTGCTACAGGTTGCTGCTTAGAAACCGAGGTAGGCTTCGCGGATGGACTCGTCTGCTTCGAGGTCCTTGCCGGTCCCCTGGCCCACGATGCGCCCGTTTTCCATGACGTAACAGTAGTCGGCGACCTTCAAGGTCTGGTGCACGTTCTGCTCGACCAGGAAGATGGTGAGCCCCTGGTTGTGCAGCTCCTGGATTACCTTGAAGACCTCCTGTACCATGATCGGCGCCAGGCCGAGGCTCGGCTCGTCGAACATGATCACCTGGGGATCCTGCATCAGCGCGCGGCCGATGGCAACCATTTGCTGCTCGCCGCCGGAAAGGGTCTCGGCGGTCTGGGTGCGCCGCTCCTCCAGTCTGGGGAATATCTCGTAGATCCGCTTCAGGGTCTGGGCGCGCTTGGAATGTGCCCTCTTCAGGTAGGCGCCGACCAGGAGGTTCTCCTCCACGGTCATCTTCGGGAAGAGCTGGCGCCCTTCCGGGACCAGGGTGATGCCCAGGTCGACCACCTTGTGCACCGGCATGCCGGTGACCAGCTTGCCGTCATAGTGGATGGTGCCGCTGGCGGTCGGGATCAGGCCGCACAGCGATTTGAGGGTCGTGGTCTTGCCGGCGCCGTTGGCGCCGATGAGCGCGACCAGCTGCCCCTTGGCCACCGAGAAAGAGATGTTCCACAGGGCCTGGATGTCCCCGTAATTGACTGAGATGCCGTTGACGTCGAGCAGATTCATGCCGCTTCCTCCCCAAAGTACGCTTGAACGACATGCGGATCGCTGGACACCTCGGAGGGGGTCCCTTCGGCGATCTTCTTGCCGAAATTGAGCACCACCAGGCGGTCCGAGATGTTCATGATGACGCGCATGATGTGCTCGACGATGAGGATGGTGAGACCCTGCGCCTTGAGCTTCATGATCAGCTCGACGGTGCGGTCCGCCTCGGTCGGGTTGAGGCCGGCGACGACCTCGTCCAGGAGCAGGAAGGACGGCTCCAGTGCCAGCGCCTTGCTGATCTCCAGGCGCTTACGCCCGGCCAGGGTGAGCCCGGCTGCAGAGACGTTGGCGCGGTCGGCAAGACCGGTGGTCTCCAGCACCTGCCAGGCGTGACGCTCGGCGTCGGCCTTTTTCGGGTGCTTAAGGAAGGAGGCGATGGTCACGTTCTCCAGCACGGTCAGGCCGGCGAAGGGCTTGACCACCTGGAACGTGCGGCCGATCCCTACTCCCGCTAAGTCGTAGGGGGGCTTGCCGGAGATGTCGTTCCCCTGGAAGATCACGCTCCCCTTGGTGGGGGCGTAGTAGCCGGAAATGACGTTGAACAGGGTGGTCTTGCCGGCGCCGTTGGGGCCGATGAGGCCGACGATCTCGCCTTTTTCGACGCTGAAGCTGACGTCGTCCACGGCGGTGAGACCGCCGAAACATTTGGTTACCGAATTTACCTTGAGGATAGGTTCAGCCATGAGTTAGTTCCCCTCTTCCGGTGCTGCCACGGCGGAAAGAGCCGCGGGTTCCGATACCGGTTCCGCGTTTTGCTGCGGCCTGGCGGCGCCTGCCTTGCGCTTTACCATGGTGCCCCAGAGGCCGTTGGGTATGAAGATGACGCTGATCGCGATCAGCGCGCCCAGGATGATGAGATAGAGGAGCTGGAAGTCGGACAGGTAGGCCCAGAAGATCGTCTTGAAGGCGAAGATCAGGATGGCCCCGAGAGCCGGTCCGAACAGGGTCCCCATGCCGCCGAAGACCACCATGACCACCGCCTGGTCGCTGACCAGGTCGCCCAGCGTCGAGGAGGGGTCGATGAAGGTGATCCAGTAGGCGTAGATGCCGCCCAGGATGCCGGTGGGAAGCGCCGAGAGGATGAAGGACTGCATCTTCAGCTTGGTCGGGTTGAGGCCCAGCGCCTTGGCGCCTTCCTCGTCCTCGCGGATCGCCTTGAGCTTAAGCCCGAAGGGCGCGCGCTCCAGCAGATACCAGAGGATGGCGAAGGTGCCGCCTACCGTGATCAGCATCAGGTAGTAGAAGAACTGCGGGTTCAGGAACGCCTCCAGGCGCATGCCGTCCGGGCCGCCGGTGAACTCGACGTTCAGGGCGAGCTGCTGAATGGCGCGGGAGAGCGCCCAGGTGGCGATGGCGAAGTAGGCGCCTTTGAGCCTCAGGGTCGGGATGCCGGCGATGAGCGCCACGATAGCGGCAGCGACGCCGCCAGCCGGCAGGGCCGCCCAGAAGGGGAGGTTCGCCTGCATCATGAGGATGCCGATGGTGTAGGCGCCGATGCCGAAGAAGGCACCGTGGCCGAAGTTCAGGTAGCCGGTGTAGCCGGCGATGACGTCGAAGGCGATGGCGAGCCCGATCCACATCACCCCCTCGGTGAGGACACGCAGTACGAAGGTGTCATGCACCACGAGAGGCAGGATCAAAAGGGCGGCACCGATGATGGCCAGTATGGTTGCGCCACGATTTTTCATGTCAGACCCCCTTGCCGAACAGCCCGCGCGGGGAAATCAGCAGGATGATGTAGAGGATGGCGAAGACGGCGAGCAGGGTGTGGCTCGGGTTGAAGTAGATCATGAAGATCGACTGTACCAGGCCCAGAAGGAGCGCCGCCCAGGGCACGCCGGCCAGGTAGCCCATGCCGGCGAGCACCACCACGAAGAAGGCGAAGATGGTGTACTCGTTGCCCATCTGGGCGCCGATGGAGAGGATACAGCCCAGGAGCACGCCGGTCATGGCCGAGATGCCGACGTAGATGCCGTACACGTAGGAGCCGGTGCGCTTGCTGTTCACTCCCATGAGACCCGCGGCATCCTTGTGCTGTGCCAGCGCACGGACGCCGAGGCCGAAATTGGTCTTTTTCAAGAGGTAGTGCAGGATCAGGGTGATCGCCAGCGCGTAGGCGAGACCCACCAGACGCACGGTCGGGATGGTCACGGTCAGCCCCAGCGGCTCCAGGTTGAACGATCCTTCCGAGAAGGCGGACGGGATCGAGTTCGAGTAGAAGCCAAAGGCGGTGAGGGCGAGCCCGCGGAACATGATGGCCAGGCCGAAGGTGAAGACGAGGCCCATCAGGAAGGGGTTGCCCTTGGTCCCGGAAAGCACCCGGTGGATCACCGGCTGGATCACGTAGCCGACCCCGAAGTAGAGGACGAAAATGACCGGCAGAAAAAGGAAAGGATCGAGGCCGGTCCATTTGTTCAGGTAGTAGCCGGTGAAGGCCCCGAACATGATCCATTCCCCGACGGCGAAGTCGATGACGTGCATGACCCCGTAGGTGAGCGAGAATGCGATGGCGATGGTGATGTAGATCCCCCCCAGCAGTATCCCGTCGGTCAAAGCTTGTGGCAGCAGTTCCATCATAAAGCAAGTCCTCCAGCGTTGCGTTTCCAGCGAATAGTGCAGCTACGTTGTGTGCGGTCCGTCTGGACCGGCGGCGGTCGCCCGCCCGGGCCGCTCTGGCCGTTGTGGCTCCCCGATGCGGGGAAATCCCCTGCCGGCGGCGTTTGCTGCCGGCAGGGGATGCTTCATGCAGCTATTAACGGGACTTCCACTCTTTCATCGGGTAGATGGCCGGAGCTTCGACGGAAGCCTTCGGGCCGACGGTCTTGACCTGGCCGCTCTGGATCTGGACGGTGAGCGGGTCGAGGCCGACGTTGGCGTGGTAGAACTCGCCGGAGGTGGCGAACTTCACGCGGCCGTAGAAGGTCTGCACGTCGATCTGCTCGAGAGCCGCGATCAGCTTGGTGCGGGTAGCCTCGTCCATCCCCGGCTTCGCGCCGATTTTCTGCAGAGCGGTCTGGAAGGCGATGCCGGCGGCGGAGCAGCCACCCTGGGTGTAGTCGCCCGGGTTGTTGAATGCTTTCTGGGAAGCGGCTGCGTAAGCGGCAGCGTTCGGCCAGAGCACCTTGCTCTTGGTCTTGGCGGTGCCGGTCCAGCAGGTGGTGCCGAAGATCTGCTCGCCGTCTTTGCCGACTGCGTCGATGAATGCCTTGTCGGTGATGCCACAGTGCATGAGGAGGGCTTTCGGGGTGTAGCCGATCTGCTTGAGTGCTTTCACGAACTTCACGTGCTCTTCGTCGTGGCCGCCGAAGGCGATGACGTCGGGCTTCATGCTACGTACTGCGGAGAGGAGCGGGGTCATGTCCTGACCGGACGGGACGATGCTGAACTTCACGATCTTCAGCTTGGCCTTCTCGGCGGCTGCCTTGTAGGACTCGGCGGTTGCCTTGGAGAATGCGTCGTTGGAGCCGATGATGGCGATGGTCTTCGGAGCCGGCTTCATCTCGGTCAGGGTCTTGATGGAGGTAGCGCCGGTGAAGTTGATCGGCGGGATGGTGCCGAAGGTGTACTTGAACTTGTTCTTCCAGATGAGCGGGCTCTCGGCGGAGCCGGTGATCATCGGGATCTTGTACTTGTCGACGACCGGGGCCACGGCGAGGGTTACGCCGGAGGAGTAGGGGCCGAGGATGAAGTCGACTTTCTCCTGGGTGATCAGCCTCTCAGCCGCTGCCGCGCCGGCAGCCGGGTTGGACTGGGCGTCTGCGTACACCAGCTTGACCGGGTACTTCTTGCCCTGGATCTCGATACCGCCCTTGGCGTTTACTTCCTGCGCCCAGAGGTCGTAACCGCGCTTGGTGATGTTGCCGCCGGTGACCAGATCGCCGGACAGCTCGGTGATGACACCGATCTTGAAGAAGTTCCTCTGCTCTGCGTGGGCCGGGATGGCCACGAAGAGGGCTGCGATGAGCAGCAGTACCCTGACGAATCCAAACTTCATTGTGCTACCTCCTGTTGTTTGATGTGCCAAAAAAAGTTTTTGAAACAACCTGCATCGCATTCCATTCAGGGTTCGCGGCCGGTGCGGTGGACGACGTCGGCTACCGTCGGCCGAGGGAACCCGGCGCCCGCACCTCCCGGCGCTGGCAGCCCGTATACAGCAGAAAGCATGCCAAATGGCCCGTTCCGGCGGCAAAGGAGAATTTTGCAGAACGGGGTTTGGCGAAACTCCGCATGCTTACTGACAATGAACGGTGAACGGGGCGATGCGGGGGAGGCAGGAGGGGGATTGTGCCCCGCCGAGGCGCCCCGGGTCGACGGCAAAATTATTCACATGTGAATAAAGGTCGTATACAGGGTCGCGCCATCAGCAGGCGAGCCCGTAGCGTTTTAATTTGCGTGCTATGGTCGGCTGGCTCACGCCGAGCGCCTCGGCCAGGTCGGCCTGGCAGCCGTGTGATTTGATGGCATGGGCCAGCAACGCACGCTCAGTACTTTCAATGACTTGCGGCAGGGTCATGCTCTCGGGCCACTGTGCCGGTGCGGTCGCCTCGCTGGTGTCACCCTTGGCCACGTCGGCGGGGAGATCCTGCAAGCTGATCACTTCGGACTCGGTCATGACCACCAGGCGCTCGCACAGGTTCATCAGCTCGCGCACGTTGCCCGGGAACGGGTACCCCAAAAGGGTGTCGCAAGCCGCGCGGGAGAGGCGTTTGCTGGTTTTGTGCTTCTTCGCGTACCACTCGATGTAGTGCAGGATGAGGGGGAGCAGGCATTCCTTGCGCTCCTTGAGGGATGGGACGTGGATCGGGATGACCTTGAGGCGGTAGTAGAGGTCGAGGCGGAACTTCCCTTCTTCGACCATTTGCTCTAGGTTTCGGTGGGTTGCGGCGAGGATGCGCACCTTCACCTCGCGGGGGCGGGTGCTCCCCAGGCGCATGATGGTGCCGTCCTCCATGAAGCGCAAAAGCTTCACCTGTGAGGGGAGCGGCAGTTCGGCGATCTCGTCCAGGAACAGGATGCCGCCGTCGGCGAGCTCGAAGTAGCCCGGTTTGCCGCCGGTCTGGGCGCCGGTAAAGGCCCCCTTGTCGTAGCCGAAAAGCTCCGATTCTATGAGGGATTCCGGGATGGCGCCGCAGTTGATCTTGATGAGGGGCTTGTTGGCGCGCTCCGAGTTCTTGTGGATCAGGTCGGCGAAGAGCCCCTTGCCCACGCCTGACGGCCCCAGGATCAGCACGGTGGACTCGACCTTGGCGACCTTGAGCGCCTGGCGCAGCGCCTTGAGCATGGCGGGGCTGCGGGCGATGATCTGCTGGTTCTCAAGCTGCTGTTCCTGCTGCATTTCCAGCATCTGGTTGCGGTACTGGTCCCGGATCGCCTCCTGGTCCTCCAGTTCGCGCTGCAGGTTGTCGATTTCCGTGATATCCCGCTCGCTGACGACTACCCGGGTGATGCGGCCGGCCGAGTCGAAGACGGGGGCTGCCGTGGTGATCAGTTTGCGCCCCTCGCGCTGCTGCAGGAGGTTCACCCGCGTCCCCGTCCTGAGCACCTCGAGGGTAGCGGAACGGTCGAAAACACGGGCGTTGATGAGGTCGCGCATGTTGCGCCCGACCACGTCCTTGGCCTGGACGTTGTTGATGCGCTCGGAAGCCGGGTTGATGCGCACGACGTTGGCGTCGGCGTCGCAGATCCAGAGGCCGTCCGACGAGGAGTCGATGATGGTGTCGAGCTCTCGGGTAAGTCCCTGGAAAAACTCCATCTGCTTGGCCATCTCTTCGAGTTCCGTGCTCTCGACGAAGACGCAGACGGCGCCCACCTGCTCGTGGTCCAGGAGCATCGGGCTCACCCGCACCAGGAAGTTGGATTCGATGCCGCGTACCGAGATCTCGGCATTACGCGCATGTCCCAAAAGCCGCTGCGCCACCTTGGGCCAGAGGTCGGGGAGCACGTCGTTCAGGTGCACCCCCTGGAACGCGCCGAAGCTCTCCCGGACCGCTCGGTTGGCCAGGATCACCATGCCCGAGGTGTTGACGGCCAGGATGCCGACATCGACGGCGTTGACCATGGCTTGGTAGAAGGCGTCCGAGCGCAGCTCGCCTCCGCTGGAAAAACCGATCAGTTCCACTGGGTTAAGCGAGTTGTTCACGGCGGAGCTTCTCCTTCTGCGTACTCTCTTTTACCGGTCGGGAGGCCTGGAAGGGCGGGCAGTTGTGGCGTATACCATATCCCCGTTGAGGCGCATTATGCAGAAATGAATCAAATATTCAAGTGTAAATAATAGAACAACCCCGAAACAGTCATAGCCGTTCTTATCACCCTCAGTAGTGAAAGTCCCTCCTTTTCGCGTATGACATTTTTGGCCTTACTTATAGTGCGTTGCCTGCACCCCTGCCAGTATACATATAACGCGTTACTGTAGCGTGCGTTTTGCCTCTGTCACGAGAGAGGACCGTCGGTCAGCTAACCTTTACGTCAACGGCCAGGTCAGTCGATACAGGCTCCTCTCTGACAGCTTGGTACGGTCTTTGTAGTGGGGGATGACCGGGCGGACTGAACGAAGTCCGGTCTCTTCGATCCGACACCTTTACCGGGGGCCTCACACGAACCCGGTAGTCACCAACTACTAGGCAAAGGAGCTTCACCCATGACTGCTGGTAACGAGCAACTGATGGAACTGCGCAACAAACACGTCCCCGGAGGGGTGGCACTTTTGAGCCCCGCCTTCATTGCCAAGGCCCAGGGGGCCATCATGACCGACGTCGACGGACGTGACCTGATCGACTTCGCCGGTGGTATCGGCGTCAACAACGTCGGCCACAGCCATCCGAAAGTCGTCAAAGCCATCCAGGAGCAGGCCGAGAAATTCATCCACACCTGCTTCCACGTCGCTCCCTACCAGGGGTACATCGAGCTGGCACAGCGCCTGAACGAACTGGCACCGGGCAACTCCCCGAAGCAGACCATGCTGGCCAACTCCGGCGCCGAGGCGGTCGAGAACGCCATCAAGATCGCCCGCTACGTCACCAAGCGCCCGGGCGTCATCTCCCTTGAGAACGGCTTCCACGGCCGCACCCTGATGACCATGACCCTGACCTCCAAGGTGAAGCCTTACAAGTACGGCTTTGGCCCCTTCGCTCCGGAGAGCTACCGCATCCCGTCCGCATACTGCTACCGCTGCCCCTACGGCGGGAGCTACCCGAGCTGCGGCTGCGCCTGCGCCCACAAGCTCGACGAGTTCTTCACCGGCTACGTGGCGGCCGAGCAGACCGCTGCCATCATCATCGAGCCCATCCAGGGCGAGGGCGGCTTCGTCACCCCGCCGAAGGAATACTTCGAGATCGTGCAGGGGATCTGCAAGAAGCACGGCATCCTCCTCATCATCGACGAGATCCAGAGCGGCATGGGGCGCACCGGCAAGCTGTTCGCCATCGACCACTGGGGCATCGAGCCGGACCTCATCACCACCGCCAAGAGCCTTGCCGGCGGCATGCCGCTCTCCGCGATCACCGGTCGCGCAGAGATCATGAGCCAGCCGCACCCGGGCGGACTGGGCGGCACCTACGGCGGCAACCCGCTCTCCTGCGCGGCTGCCCTCGCCGTCCTCGACATCTTCCTCAACGACGGGCTGCTGGACCAGTCCGTTAAGCTGGGCGAGAAGCTGCAGCAGCGCTTCGACGAGATGCAGCAGAAGTACGAGATCATCGGCGAAGTGCGCGGCAAGGGCCCCATGCTCGCCCTCGAGCTCGTGCGCGACCGCAACACCAAGGCGCCCGCCGGCGACCTCGCCAAGAAGCTGGTCAAGCTCTGCTACGACAAGGGGCTCGTCATCCTGTCCTGCGGTGCCCTCGGCAACGTAGTCCGTCTGCTGATGCCGCTGGTCATCACCGACGAGCAGCTCGAGCGCGGCATGGCCATCCTCGAGGAGTCCCTCGCCGAGGTGAACGCCGAGATCTAAGGCTCAAGGCAAAGCAGTAAGAACGATACGGCAACGGCAGTGTCTGGCATCTTCGGGGTTGGGGAAGAAGAGATGCACAGCACTGCCGTTGTCGTTTTTTTAATACCTTAAAACCATTGGCCACGGAGAAAATCTGAGGAAATCTGAGAAAGGCGAAAACATGAACTTCAAGAGCTTTTGGTTTATGACAGCAGTATCTCCCTCTCCCTCTCCCTCGGGGAGAGTGGTTGGGGGTAGGGCGCCAGTTAACTCTGCCGACCTACCCCTTGCCAGCGATGGCCGGCAAATGGCATAGTGGATAGCGCCGCGATGGGGCAGATTTTCAGGAAGGGGAACCTACATGACGGAGCAAAAAGATCCGAGACATACCGTGGTGGTAGGATGCCTGGTGCGCAACGACGAAAATCAGGTCCTGTTGATCCGCCACCGGAAGCGTGGCTGGGAGATACCGCAGGGGCGCGTCGAGGAAAGCGAGGACCTGGTCGCTGCTGTGCGCCGCGAGGTCGCCGAGGAGGCCGGTGTCGACGTGGAGATCGGTCCGCTTGCTGCCGTCTGGTCCATGGTCTCCCCCACCTCCGCGCTCATCTTCGCCTTCCTGGGACGCTACATCTCTGGGGAGTTGAACCCGACTGATGACAGCGAAGCCGCCACCTGGGTGGC
Source organism: Geomonas anaerohicana (assembly GCF_016458305.1). Taxonomy (GTDB): domain Bacteria; phylum Desulfobacterota; class Desulfuromonadia; order Geobacterales; family Geobacteraceae; genus Geomonas; species Geomonas anaerohicana. The sequence continues at coordinate 504,501 of NZ_JAEMHL010000001.1, forward strand.
AGCAGCAGAGGCCGTCGAGATGGTGACGAGCCCCGTCATGCGCGAGCGGCTCGCCGTGCTCCTCAACTACGACGGCGGCGTAAGCTACCGCTCCTATTCGCTGAAGCCCTACCACCTGCACCACGAACGGAACCTGCTGGCCTGGCCGGAACCCGGTTCCAACTGCGACGTTTAGCCCAGCAGCGCGCCGATCTTCTGCAGGCATTCCCTGAAGTCAATCGGTTTTGAGATGTAGTCATCCATGCCGGCGGCGATGCAGCGGTCCTCGTCCTGTTTCATGGCGTGCGCGGTCATGGCGAGAATGGGTAGCCGTCCCCCGCGCTGCTGTTCCAGCTCCCGAATGGTCCGCGTCGCCTCGAAACCATCGAGATGCGGCATCTGGACGTCCATGATGATCATGTCGAAGCTGGACCGCTGCCACTTTTCCACAGCCTGTTCGCCGTCTTCAGCGAAGTCCACCTGGTAACCAAGCCTCCCCAGCATGGTCCCCAGCACCTGTCGAATGGTAGGGTCGTCCTCGGCGATCAGCAGGCGTCTGGTGATTGCCGTTGCCGCTGCCGCTGTCTCTGCGGCTTGGGCAGGAGGGCGCGGCGAGGGAGGTTCAACCTCCGCCTCGCCCTCGATGAGGTCCAGCAAAACCGAGAACGAGAAACAACTCCCTCCACCCGCTTCACCTGCCACGACGATGCTTCCTCCCATCCGCTCAACGATCTCCTTGCTGATGGCCAGCCCCAGCCCAGTGCCCCCATGGCTGCGGGTGTTGGAGTCGTCGAGTTGGCTGAAGGAATTGAAGAGCAGGTGCCTCTTGTCTGCCGGGATGCCGATGCCGGTGTCGCGCACCGCGAAGCGGAATTCCATCTGGCCGTCGGACCCTGCTCCTGCGCGCACGTCTATGGCGACTCCGCCGTGCTCGGTGAATTTGACCGCGTTACCAACGAGGTTGGTCAGCACCTGGCGCAATCTGACCTGATCCCCCTGCACGTGGTCGGGGAGGCCGTCTTCAACCTGCAGATCAAGCTCCAGCCCCTTGCGCTTCACCTCGGGCATCACAATGTCAACAGCTTGGCCCAGGCAGGCGCGCAGGGAGAACGGCCGGATGTCCAGGGTGAACTTGCCTGCTTCCACCTTGGCCAGGTCCAGGATGTCGTTCAGTATGCGCAGCAGCGAGCGCGCCGACCTCTGGGCCGTCTGGATGTAATCGGCTCTCTCTGCGGCGTCCGGTGTGAGCAGGGCGAGGTCGAGCATGCCCAGGACTCCGGTCATCGGGGTGCGCAACTCGTGGCTCATGTTGGCCACGAACCTGCTCTTGGTGTTGCTGGCCTCTTCGGCCGCCTGCTTCGCCTGGCGCAGCCGTTCTACCATGAGGGTGCGCTCCATGGCGATGGATACCTGGTCGGCAACCGCTTTCATCAGGGAGAGATCATCCTCGCTGAAGCTGGTCCTGCTGCAGGTGCCGAAGGAGAGGGTTCCCAGCACCCGCCCCTGTGACAGCAGCGGGTGGCAGGCGTATGCCTTTACTCCCAGCGATTTGACCAATTCGGTGCGCGCGTCGAGCGACCCCGGGATGTTCTCTGCCACGATCCTGCAGCCGTCGCGTGCTGCGCAGCCGCAGACGGCTACCCCCAGGTTCAGCCGCTCGATGGCTTGGGCCTGCTTCTCGTCGATGCCGGCACAGGCATTTAGTTTCAGTCCACCTTCCTCTGCATCCATCAGGTAATTGAAGAAGACATCGCACTCTAAAAACTCCATCACCTGCCGGCATAAGGCATTGGCAAGTTGCCGGGGATCCTTGCTCTGCAGCAGTTGGCTTGCCGTCTCCGCAAGAAGGTCGAGCCGCTGGTTGCTCCGCTTTAGTGCGGCTTCGCGTTCCTCCTTCTCTATCAGTTCGCTGGTGCGTTGCTCCAGGGCGCGCTGTAGCCGGGCCTCACTCTGCTTGAGGGCTTGTTCGCTCTGTTCCAGGCTGCGGAACAGCACCGACGCGGGTTCTTTCAGTCCCATGGAAACGATGGCCCGGTAGATGAGGAAGGAGGAGAGGAAGAGAAAGAAGTGGCCAACCTGGTTGGCCTGGCCGTAGACGCTCATGTATTGAGTGAACGCGACATCGGCGCCAGCTGCGCTGAGCGTGGAGGCAAGGAGTATTCTCAGGACGCGACGGTCGAAATGTTCCCTGTTGGCCCACAGCACCCCCACCGAGGCCAGCAGGATGGCTATGATGCTGTATTCACTGTAAATCTTGAATGGGGTGAGCCCCTGTCCCTCAATGTAGCATTGAGGGAATTGTCCCGAGAAGATGGCCAGGATGAGCAGCACAGTCGTGCCGCCGAAAAAGGCCAGGGTTGCGGGAAGGTTGAGCTTTCGTCTAATGAACAGTGGTGCCGCCAGGAAGGAGAGGCTAACCACATAGCGGGAGGAGATCCAGAGTTGAGTGGGGAGGTTGGCGTCGTATCCGATAAAGATGCCGATCCCCTTGTAGGAAAAGGTATGTAGCAGTTCCAGGACGCCGGAGACGGCGAAAGAAATCGCCAGGAAAAGAAAATAATGGTTATCGAGAAACTTCCGCGAATTCCAGGCCAACAGGAAGACGCCCAAGGTCACCAGAACGCAGAAGACCTCGACCATGGTGTGGAACAGCAGGTAGGAGTAGCTGCTGCATACGTAGAGGACCAGTATGGCGAGCGTGAACAGGACGAGTGATAGGATCCTTGTCTCCGTCCGTTGCGCTTCGTTGCGGGCGGTGGCCTCGCTCACTCGTTCTCCTCCATGCTGCTTCATAAGGGGAAACTCAATAGTTGCGTTGGGAATTTATCATTGTGACGCGATTAGAGTCAAAGTGTTTTTGGGGCTTTTCGCACCTGGCGGGCTGTTTTTGCCTAGAAGGATGATGTGCGACCCGCGTTCGCTGGACCGATTACGTTGGAAGGGCACCTCCATTGACGCACAGGTTAAAAGGTATTATATTTTTAGTCCGGCCATTGAATGGAGGTGACGGTGCCACTCTCAATGCCAAAAAATCTGAGGAGGGATTACATGTTACGGAAAATTGCTGTTGCTGTTGTACTGACTCTGTCGGTTTCGGGTGTTTCGTATGCCGGGCTTGATGCTGTCAAAGGGCTCGGTAAAGACTTGGGCAAGGAAGCTGCGTCCACCGCTAAGCAGGGCGCTCTCAGTGCCGTGACCAAGAAGCTCAAGAAGGTCCAGAACGAGAAAGGCCCCATCAAGTTCAAGACCGGCAAGGCCGAGGTCGATCCCGCTTGTGACAAGACCATGACCGCCATCGCGGCGATCATGACGGATTATCCCGGCTTCCATGTGCAGGTCGATGGCCACACCGACAACGTCGGCAAACCCGAGGCTAACATGAAACTCTCTCAGGACCGCGCCGACGCAGTCGTCAAGTACCTGGTCGACAAGAAAGGCGTAGCAGCCAACCGCCTCTCCGCCAAAGGTTTCGGCGACACCCAACCCATCGCCGACAACAAGACCAAGGCGGGGCAGGCCAAGAACCGCCGCGTCGATTTCACCGTCACCAAGATGTAGCGAGATGTGGGGAAACCGCGCCGCTGCGGTTTCCCCATCACTCCACATCCACCCCATCCTCCCCTGACTCCCAACCCGCGCCGATAGCCTCCTCGTGGACCAACAATCATCCAGTAGCGGCTCTAAAGCCCTCCTTTGCGTAGGTTCAGCAGAGGATTCCTTGGACCTGCCGACTATGTTCCCACAACGCACTGTGTGTGAACAAGCGTCCCCCCCCTTTTTTGCCTTTAGAAGCCACCTCACACACATACGTTGCTTCGGGCTCAGAGGAATGTTAAGCTGCAGCCCCACATCCCAGTGCAGCTTGTTCCCTGTAGCCTTTGGAGAGAGCCATGAAAAAGATCCTCGCCGTAGAAGACAGCAAGGTGGCGCAGGCCCAGGTGCTGGACATCCTCAGCGGAGAGTATGAGGTCACCCTGCATGAAGACGGGGCCACGGCCAAGTCCGTCGCGCTGGAAGTCACTCCGGATCTGATCCTGCTCGATGTCAACCTCCCCGGGATGAACGGCTATGAAATCTGCGGCCAACTGAAGGCGGACGTGGCAACGCGGGAGATCCCGGTAATCTTTCTTACCAGTTGCGACACCAGCAGTGAAAAGGTGAAGGGATTCGAGGCCGGGGCGGATGACTACATCGTGAAGCCCTTTTACCCGGAGGAGTTGGTAGCCCGTGTCTCTCTTCACTTAGCCTCGCGACGAGAAAAACAGATGGCGGTCGAGTTCGAGAGGCTGAAGCTGTTGCGGGAGATGGCCGTCGCTATCAGTCACGAGTTCAACAATCCACTAACCGCGATACTGTGGCATCTGCACCTGGCTACCAAAGAACTGGGCGAGGGGAACGACAAGGCCCGCACTCACCTTTCTGACTTAAAACTAGAATTGGACAAAATCCGCCGCATCGTAGCCCGCCTCGCCGAAGCCTCCCGTGACGCCAAAACCGAGTACGTCATGGGCGAAGCCATGATCGACGTCAACAGCATTTGATCCCTTGTCTGGGAAAAGGACCTGTTGCTTTTAAGGATGAGGCCACGCGCCAGGTTCTTTTGCGAAGGGGGGACAGGGGGGATTTCCCTTCGGTCGCGAGCGCCGCACACAATACCGCCCCTTTTTTACCACCATCTGTATCTTTTCCACACCAGTCCATAAGTAGTAGTCTGTGAATCCAGACGAACAAATTGCATGGTAGCCAGCACCAAGGAAAAGTATGAAACACAGGAAGCCCGAGATGATCAGGGGAGCCAGGGCCAACGTGCCGGTGGCCGCCAGCGCCATGGCCTATGGCAGCGTGCTGGGCGTGCTCGCCGCACAAAAGGGATTGAGCTGGCTGGACATGATGTACATGAACAGCGCCGTCTTTGCCGGTGCCGCCCAGTTCGTCATGGTCGACATGTGGTCGAACCATATGCCCATCTTCGAGATGACCCTCGCCGTCCTGGTGATCAACCTGCGTTACCTGCTGATCGGCGCCTCACTCGATCCGCTCTTCTCCGGACGGGGACTGCTGCACAAGATGGGGATGATGCACCTGGTTGCCGACGAGAACTGGGCCGTCACCATGTCCGAGCAGCGCAACGGGAGCGCCACCACCTGGTTCCTCTTCGGCGGCGGCGTCTTCCTCTACCTCGCCTGGAGCAGCGGGACGTTGATCGGTCTCTTGGGCGGTGGTTTCATCACCAGGCCCGAAGACTACGCCCTGGATTTCGCCTTCACTGCGGTGTTCACGGCGCTGGCCGTAGGGCTTTGGCGCGGCAAGGGCGACGTGCTCCCCGGGGTTGTCGCCGGAGCAGCCGCCCTGTTGGCTCACAAGTTCCTGCCGGGGAAGTGGTATATCGTGGCGGGGGGGCTCGCCGGTGCCGTAAGCGCCATGCTAGGGCCGTGCGAGATCGAAGAGGCGGAGGAGGTAGAAGATGTTCCCAGCTATTAAACCGCAGGTGTTGGTCGCCGTTGGGCTCGCCGCCTGCGTAACCTATTCATTGCGGCTGGGCGGGTTACTGTTGGCCTCCCGTTTTCCGCGTTCGGGGCGTTTTCGGCGTGGCATGGACGCCCTGCCCGGTGCCCTGTTGTTCTCGCTCGTGTTGCCGTCCATCGTTGCCGAAGGCGTTTGGGGGCTCATGGCCGCTGCCCTCACCGCCATCGTCGTCCTTCGCACCCGCAACACCTTGGCCGCCATGCTCTGCGGCATGCTGGTCATCTTCGCCGTGCGCAAGATGGGGCTGTAAACCGCGCCGAGACCATAGAGCGGACAGTCGCTCATCTCAAGCCCCCCTTTCACCGCTGTTTCCTCTGTTGTTCTCTCATCATAAGCCGCACATGCGTCATCCGTTCCCCGAGGCCGCCGTCTTTCAAGGAGGAGGAAGTTCGCCTGGCGGATCAGGGATGTGGCTATGTTGGCCATTACTTCGGCGTGGCGGTTTTAGATTTATGGCTAGTTGAGACCTTCTCTTTACTACATCTCACTAAATTGTGTGTTTGTTACAATTGGGTTGTATAAACGTTACGTTTTGAGATTGAGTGAGTTAGGTAAAATTAAGTACGAATCCCTGCCATTCTTCTGGTAGTGTGATCTGAATAACAGACGCTAAGGGGTGAAGAGCATATAAAAAAGAATGGTTGCCTGTCTGCTTCAGACAATGGCCCGCAGGATGGCTCGGCGGTGTTATGGCGGCAACCGTTGTTTGCTCTTTATATTACGTCTGCCCTCGGCCATAGAGCCGGCTGGGCATCATTGACGGCGTGCCGGCACTGTCTGCACCCTGAACAGGGCCCCAGGGCCGTAGCAGGCTCCTGGCCAGCCGCACCATGCACTACCCGGAGCAAAGATGAGCCGCAGTAATCGCCTCTTTCTGCTGATTTTCGTCACCTTCCTTTTTTGCGCCTCAACCTGCCTTGCCGAAGAGGAGTTCGTCGGCACTGTGAGTGGCCGTAACGGTGCCCAACTCTCGATCCGGCTCCCCGACGGGTATAGCCGCAGCGTACGCATCACAGGGCAGACCAGGTTCTTCAACCAGGACTCGCCGGTGCCGCAGCGACGCATCCTGCCGCACACCCTGGTGCGCATCGCTCCCAAGGACGGCGAGGCCCTCACGATAACGATCCTGGAGGCGCCCCGATGAAGAAGCTTTTCTCCGTCCTGGTCGCCTGCGTCCTTTTGGGCCTCTGCGCCGGGACTTCCTTCGCGGCCCCGCAGATCATCGCCAGTTCTCTTTCTCCCGCAAGCGGCGCCACCAATGTCGATCCCGCGGTGGTCGATACCATCTGGGCGCAGTTCGATGACAGCAAGATGGACAAGGACAGCTTTGCCGGAAGGATCAGCGTGGATAGCGGGGCGAGCTACACGGTGAGCCTCGTCAACGACCCCGGCGGTGACTGGGCCAAGATCTCCCTGAAAAGCGCACTGAAGTACAGCACCACCTACACGGTTACCATCGACTACCGCGTAAAGAACAAAAACGGCACCCAGATGGGGTCGAGCAGCGCCTACAACTACAGCTGGAGTTTCACCACCAAGGCGAAGCCCTACACCGACACGACTCCTCCCACGGTCACCTCGACCTTCCCGGCCAGTTCGGCCACCGACGTGCCCCTCGCCGCCGACGTCAGCATCACCTTCAGCGAGGTGATGGACCCGGTCAGCATCACCACTTCCAGCATACGCGTGAACAACGGGGCGGTGAGCGGTACCGTCTCCCTCGACAGCAGCGGCAAGGTCGCCACCTTCCACCCCGGCGCGGGCTTCAGCTCGGACACCCCGTACACCGTGACGGTCAGCACGTCGGTGCGCGACAGCGCCGGCAACGCGCTGGCAATGGATTACACCTTCAGCTTCCGCACCCTTAAATTCGACAACATCGCCCCCACGGTGACCGCCGCCTCGCCGCTGTCCGGCGCCACCAACGTAAGCGTCGCCACCACCATCAGCGTGACCTTCAGCGAGGCGATCAACGCCAGCACCATCTCGACTTCGAGCTTCACGGTCGGCGGCGTGAGCGGCACGGTGAGCTACAACCCCGCCACCTGGGTCGCCACCTTCACACCCTCCGCACCGCTGGCCAACTCGACCACGTACACCGTGAGCCTCGGCACCGCTATCCAGGACCTCTCCGGCAACGCCCTTGCGGGCACGAGGACCTGGAGCTTCACCACGGAGGCGACCACGCCGCCCCCCTCTCCGAACGAGTACTGCCAGATCCCCCCCTACGTGACCACTGACGGGACCGGCATCAAGCCCAACCTGCTCCTTATCGTGGACAACTCGGGGAGCATGTACGAGTTCGCCTACAAGGCACCGGGGACCGGGACCAGCTCCTACGACACCAGCTACAACCCGGCCTCCGCCTACTTCGGCTACTTCGACAGCGGCAGGATGTACAAGTACAGCGGATCCTACTTCGAACCCGACACCGCCGCCGTTAACAAGAGTTCCTTCTGGTCCGGCAACTTCCTGAACTGGCTCACCATGCGCCGTGTCGACATCATCAGGAAGGTGCTGGTCGGCGGCAAGGCCCTCTCCCGTTCCACCAACACGACCAACTACCTGCTCGCGGCCGAGGACCCGGACCGGGATTTCTACAAAAGCTACAACAACGTGCGCTACACGGTGCGGGCCGGCACCTCGACCGAGGTGGTCCAGGACACCACCAACAACAAAAGCTACAACGTGAAGATCTACATCGGGGACAACCCGCCCCAGGACGGCCTGATCCAGGGATACCGCGACAAGATCAACTTCGGCCTCATGTTCTTCAACGACGGCTACCGCTACGAAAGCGGGGTGAACGCGGTGCGGGACGGCGGCGTCATCAAGGTCGACCTCGGCACCACCGGGACCAACCTCATCACGCAGATCGAGAGCACCGACCCCTCCACCTGGACGCCGCTGGCCGAGAGCCTGTTCGAGGCGGCACGCTACTTCGAGGCCGCGGACAGCGCCTACAACGGGGGGACCTACTCCGGAAAAGATCCCATCGCGTACCCCTGCCAGAAGAACTTCGTGATGGTCCTGACCGACGGCGAATCCACCATGGACCAGAACATCCCCGGGAGCTCGGCGACGGCTTCCGGCAAGGTGACTGATACGAGCCTCGACGTGAAGAGCTGGATGGACAGCATCGCGGCCCAGGAAGGGTACGCGAGCCAGTATGCCTCCAGCGCCAACGGCAGCGACGGGACCTACTACTTGGAGGGGGTCGCCTACTGGGCCCACAACACCGACCTGCGCTCCTCGACGCTGGGCAAGAATGCCATGCCCGGCAAGCAGAGCCTCACCATCTACACGGTGTTCGCCTTCGACGACTCCCCCATCGGGCGTGACATCCTGAAGAAAACGGCGAAGTACGGCGGCTTCGACGACTACGATGGTACCGGCAGACCGGACAAGACCCGGAAATGGGACAAAAACGGTGACGGCATCCCGGACACCTACTTCGAGGCCCAGGACGGGTCGGTTCTCGCCAACTCGCTGCAGACCGCGTTCAACGACATCCTGGCCAAGGTGTCCTCCGGCACCGCCGCCTCCATCCTTAGCAACAGCGAAGGGAGCGGGGCCAACGTGCTGCAGGCGCTCTTCTACCCCAAGCGCTTCTTCAGCGGCCAGACCTCGGCAGACTGGACCGGCGAGTTGCACAACCTGTGGTACTACGTGGACCCCTTCATCAACGACAGCACCATGCGGGAGGATAGCGACTACGTGGGGGGGAATCCCGCGCCGCCTCACTACCTGAACCTGGGCAGCGACAACGTGGTCCGGTTTCGCTACAACGCCTCGCTCGACCGGACCACGGCGCGACGCTATCGCGACGCCGGCGGGGACGGCAGGGCCGATGTCGACAGCAACGGGGACGGCGTCGCCGACAGCTACACCTTCCTGGACGAGGTCGACGCCGATGCGGTAAAGAGCATCTGGCGTGCCGGCAAACTGCTCTGGCAGAGGACCACGCCGCGCACCATCTACACCCAGACGGTAGGCAGCCTCACCAGCTTCACGGGGCTCGACACCTCGCTTGCCTCGACGAGGACCCTGCTCCAGGCCGCGAACCAGACCGAGGCGGACAAGATCATCGCCTACGTCGCCGGTGCCGACCAGAGCGGCTACCGCAGCCGCACCGTCAACATCGGTGGGACCACGGGGGTCTGGCGGCTGGGCGATATCGTTGCCTCCACCCCGAGGCTGCAGTCCACCCTCAAGCTGAACGCCTACAACGTGGCGGCGCCCAGCGGCTACGGGGACACCTCCTACGGGGACGACCGCGCCAAGGCCGGCTTCATCTACAGTTCCGCCTACGCCAACCGCGGCATGGTCTACGTGGGGGCCAACGACGGCATGCTGCACGCATTCAAACTCGGGAACCTTTCCGTCAACAGCTCCGGTGACCTCAGGGCCACCCTGTCGGGCTCCGACCTCGGCGAGGAGCAGTGGGCCTTCATCCCGAGAAACGCGCTTCCCTACCTCACCTACTACGCCGACCCCGCCTACGCGCACCTGTACTACGTTGACGGCGCCACCACGATCAACGACGTGAGCATCGGGACCACCGCCGGCTGCAGCAACTACTGGGACTGCCCCAAGGCCGCCGACGGCAGCACCTGGCGCACCGTTTTGGTCGGGAGCATGGGGCTTGGCGGTGCGTCCAAGATGAAGGGGGCCGGATGCAAGGGGACCGCCTGCGTGGAAACGCCGACGGTCGACCCGCTCGACAGCAGCAAGGGGCTTGGCTATTCCTCCTACTTCGCCCTTGACGTGACCCAACCGGACGCCCCCTCCTTCTTGTGGGAATTCGGGCACTCCGGCCTTGGCTTCTCGACGGCCGGCGCCGCGCTGGTCAGGATCAGCGCCCGCAAGGCAGACGGCGCCCCGGACAAGAGCAAGAACGGGAAGTGGTTCGCCGTGCTGGCCTCCGGTCCGACCGGCCCGATAGACCCGTCCAACCACCAGTTCAAGGGGACCTCGAACCAGAACCTGACCCTCTACGTCCTGAACCTCGTGGACGGCACGGTGGCGGCCGTCATCGACACCCTCGTCGACGGGAGCAAGATCTCCAACGCCTTCGCCGGGACCATCACCAGCGCCGTCAGCGATACCGACCGGTGGAACAGCAACGCACCTGGGAACTATCAGGATGACGCCCTCTATATCGGCTATACCCAGCTTTCCGGCACCACCTGGACCGGGGGGGGGGTGCTGCGGCTCGTCACCGGAGAGGACCCCGACCCGCGCAACTGGAAGCTCAGCAAGGTGATCGACGGGACCGGCCCGGTCACGAGCAGCGTGGTTCGGCTCCAGGACCGCAAGAACCATAACCTCTGGCTCTACTTCGGCTCCGGGCGCTACTACTACAACCAGGACGACAACAACGGGCAGCGCCGGCTCTACGGTGTGAAGGAGCCATGCTACCTTGCGGCCGACCGCCTCGACGCCACCTGCAGCACCGGGACGTCGCTGTCGGCCCTGACCGACCAGTCGACCAGCATCTCGGCGAGCATCGGCAACCAGGGGTGGTACATAAACCTCGCCCCCGAGAACACGGCGGCGAGCTTGGGCGCCGAGCGCCTGGTTACCGATCCCGTTGCTCTGACCAACGGTGTCGTCTACTTCACCACGTTCGCACCCACTTCGGACCCCTGCGGCTACGGCGGGAACTCCTACTTGTGGGGGGTGAAGTTCGATACCGGGGGGGCCGCCTCTGCCGCCGCACTGCAGGGGAGGGCACTGGTGCAGGTTTCCACGGGGAGCTTCGAGGAGGTCGACGTGGCCAGCTCGCTCACCGACCGGGGGGGGCGCAAGCAGCAGAACCCGATGGTCGGCAAGCCGCCCGCCGATCCTCCCCCCATCGTCAGCAAGAGCAACCTCAAGCCGGTGAAGCGGATCCTGCACATCAAGGAGCACTAGGGCGCCATGGCCGGAGAGTTCGCATGAAACGGAAGACGTCTGCGGGGTTCACCCTCTTGGAGCTGCTCGTGGTCCTGGCCGTGATGTCGGTGCTCCTTACCCTTGCCACGCTGCAATTCAACCGCTACTCGCGCAAGAGTTCCATTGAGGCACAGGTGAAAAAACTGCACGCCGATCTGCAAGCGGCGCGCAGCCGGGCTCTTTTCGAGAAGCGGGACAAGGCGGTCGCCTTCAGCGCCTCGGGGTTCGCCGTCTACTCGTCGGGAAGCGCTACCGGTGCCCCGGTCGACCGCAAGCCCCTGCAGTACCGGCTCGTGCTGAGGGCGGACCCGTTCGTGGTCGTCTTCAACGGCGCCGGCGTGAGCTCCACGGAAGGGGACGCCGTCTGTACCGAGCCGGCCGACAACGAGGCAGCATTAGACGCCTTGCTGATCACACCAACACGTATCGATATGGGGAAGAGAAATGCCGCGGCACCCTGCAGCGCCGAAAACATCACCATCCGCTGACGCCGGATTCACCATGGTAGAGGTCCTGGTCGCCATGGTGATCATGGCGGTCAGCCTGCTCGGGCTTCTCGAGGTAATCGGGACCAGCACCGTCAGCAACGTGAAAAACCAGTTGCGCGACGATGCGGTGCTCATCGGGGAGGCACAGATGGCAGAACTGATCCGGCTGCCCCAGTCGGCGCTGGTGCCGGTGCAGACGCTCACGGTGCCGGGCAGGATGCGGGGCGGGGACAAGCCGTATGCGGTGACGCGGGAGGCCCAGCGGCTTTCCACCAGCGACAGTTACCAGTTCATCGTCAAGGTGAAATGGGCCTACAAGAACGTCACCTCGTTCCACGAGGTGAGGACCGTGCGCAGCTACAAGGACGGCAAGTGAAGCACTCCCGAAACGACAAAGGTTTCACCCTGGTCGAGATGGTCGTCGCCATGGCGATCTTTCTCTTCGTGATCCTGGCGGCGAACCAGGCCTTCCAAAGCGTCGTGGCCTCCTCGACACAACAGACCAAGTCGCTGGCGAGCAACATCGACGGCATCGTGGGGCTCGAGCTTTTGCGCTACGACGTGGAGCACGCCGGCTACGGCCTCCCCTGGCGCTTCCAGAGCTACACCGGGGCCATCTCTTTCAGGAATCTCGGCGGCAGCGCGAACGTGGAGGCGGAGGTGGCCAACGAGGCGCTGGCGAAGGGAATGGATTCCGCCTCGCTAAACGCGGTGCAAAGCGCGAACATCAAGGCGATCGACGCCGGGACCTGCGGCAAGGAAGTCAACGGCAGCGACGCGACCAACGTAGGCGGCGGCCCGGACTACCTGGTGCTCCGGTCCGTGCTGGCGCCACTCAACCGAGGCGCGGGCGACGCCAGCCGCAAGTGGAGCTACCTAAACTACTCCTCCTCCGGTGGGAGCAATCACAGCTATCTGCGCAAGTGGAACAACGCCGAGGACCTCGGCGCCAACGACCGCGCCACGGCGATCCTCTCCACCTTTACCTCTTCGGGAAGCGAGGAGAAGGTGCTCTTGATGAACGGGCTGGACTTCGAGGTACGGGTCGGGACCAACGGGGCGCTCCCCGCCGGGGACCCCTTTAAACCCAACGACCGTTCTGAGGTGGTGGTGGCGTACGGCATCGCGAACAGCGCGAACGCCGGGAGCGCCCTGCGCATGCCCTATCACCGGACCGACTACTACCTGTTCCGTCCGGCCGTCATGCCCCAGACCTGCAACCCCGGCACCGGCATCCTCTACAAGGCAGTCGTCGACCAGGCCACCGGGCGCTTCGGCACGCAATACCCCCTGCTCAACTGCGTGGCCGACCTCCAGGTCGAGTTCGAGTATGACGCCAAAGACGACGGCAACATCAGCTACCTCTCCGGCGCCACCCTCGCCTCGTTGCGTGCCGCCGAGATACGGGACCATCTGAAAATCGTACGGGTCTATCTCCTGGTGCAGGAAGGGAAGCGGGATGACTCTTTCAATTACCCGGGGGACTCGATACAGGTGGGGGACCGGGCCAGGCCGACCACATCCGGCAGGACCCTGAGCGCAGCAGACATGGCGAGCCTCTTTACCGCCGATTGGAGAAAATACCGTTGGAAGCTTTACACCATCGTCACACGACCCAAAAATCTCGTCCAGTAGCGAAAGGGGTGCGGTTCCCAGCGGACAAGCTCGGCAACGAGCGTGGTATCGCCCTCGTGACGGCGCTCATGCTGGCGCTGATCTCGCTGGTGATCGCCCTTGCCGTCCTGTACCTGCTGCTCACCCAGACCAAGGTCTCCGGTGCGCACAAGCGCTACAAGAACTCGCTGGAGGCGTCCCACGGGGGCGTGCAGCTGATCACCAAGGAGCTTATCCCGCGCATGTTCGGCACCCCCACACCGGGAAGCTCTTTGAAGCTCGAGTTCTCCTCCCTGAACCTCGACCTCAGTTCCGACCTCTGCCTCGGCCAGAAGCTGAGTCTGCCCTCGTCCGGGTGGGCCGCCTGTCTTCCCGGCAGCAAAAGTAACGACCCCAAGCAGGCTCCCGACATGACCTTCAAGCTCCCCGGAGCGAGCGGTCCGGGGTACAAGGTGTACGCCAAGATAGTCGACACCCAGCCGGGCAACTCCGACACCTCTGGGGTCGAGCTGTTGGACAGCGCCACAGGGGTCACCGGTGCCTCTCCGGGAGTCTCACCGAAGCACGTCCCGGCGCTGTACCGTCTCGAGACTGAAGGTGAGAGCATCTCGAACGCGAGGGAGAAAGCAGCACTCACCGTTCTTTATTCGTACTGATTGTCCTGCAGGCCCGTACGGTACCAGGCTATGCCGTGACACGGGGGTGATATCCAGCCAAGGCCGTAAGTTGCTGAGCGATCTGGAATGGTGGGAGGGTAGGGTTCTCCTACGGCTTTTTCCGCTGTTGTTCACGCACCATAAGCCGTGCATGCGTCATTCGTTCCCGGAAGCCGCCCTCTTTGAGGAAGGACTTCTCCAGCCCTTTGAGCTGTTGGTCGAGAAGGAAGTTCGCCTGGTGGATCAGGCAGATGACTATGTTGGCGACTACCTCTGCGGGACGGGTTTCGGTGAACTCCCGTAACAACTCAAAGGAGAACGGCGTGCTCCTGCCCAGCTTGCGCACGTACTGTGCCTCGCGGCAGTCCTTGTCCCAGGCGGGGAGGTTGCGGGTGGAGAGGAAGTCGCGGTAGTCTTCCAGCAGTTCTTCAAGGCTGGCGCGGGCCACGTTTGTCAGTTTGATTTCCGTTTCTTTTGAGGTTGTCGCCGCCTTGCTTCCTTCGATGATGTTCTGCTTGCCCGAGCGAGCCGCCTGTACCATTTGGTCGACGGTGCGGTCGCCCCTTGAAAGAAAGCGGCGGCAGAAGCGGTAGGTGATTTCGTAGATTACTGAGGCCTTCTGGTAGGAAAGCAGGGTGTGGTAGTCGCCGCGCGGCGGCAGGAGCGGACCGGCGGTTTTATGGGAGTCATGGGACTGCTGATGCTCCCGTGGTTTCCCGTATTTCCCATCATTCCCAGAACTCCCATAATTCCCATTTTTCACAAGTCACCTCCGGTTCCGGCCTCAACCCCTCGGTGATGTTACCAGACTTTCCCCCGCCGACTAAACCTTCACCGTCTTGTAAAGGAAGTTTAAGGCAACTTCAGTTAAATTAGCTGGTTATCTATGGTGGGTACGATATGGGTACGAAAAAAATTAGAGAAAGTTAATTATAAGTTCAAAAACTCACTCCTGATTTTGCTTCATTTTGTCTCATCTTCCGGTAGGTGTTTTGCGGATTGCACCGCTACACCTCAGTATAGGGCTGCAGCCAGTTCTTTACCAGCCCCCCTCCACCCAGGGGCTCTTTTCCCGGACCTCCCGCTTTGAGGACCTCCTCTCCACTACCAAAGGTACGAATTCGCAGGTCTGAACCTCTAGACAAACCTGCTGAATATGTCCGTACGGTAATTTCTGGTTGGTTTCCCCGCGAGATCAGGTGTAATGTGTCCGTACGGAAAAACGGAGGGAAGCATGGACCAAGAACAAAAGACAAGGGTCGGTGAGGCAATCTACGGCAGGGTCGTCAGCGCCAAGGATCTCGGGCAGGCCATTCGCAGCAAGCGCAAGGAAATCGGGATGCGGCAGGAAACCGCCGCAGGAATGACCGGGGTCGGGACCAAGTTCCTTTCCCAACTTGAGAACGGGAAGGAAACGGCGGAACTGGGTAAAGCGCTCCAGGTGCTGTACAAGATGGGGCTCGAACTGTACGTCTTCCCGAGAAGCGCCGACCCCTTCAAGGAACGATAAGTCTCCCCATATTCAGGAGATCCTGCCACGTGACGCACCTGTCATGGTGTTCCGGGCGCAGCGAGAATTAGGGATACGGCAGCCTGAGCGGACCGCATACAGGCGGGCGGTCCGCCCCGGCTGCTGACCTGGTTTCACCTCCTGCCGGGGTCGCTGGTGCTGGTGCGAAAATGTGCATCGATGAACTGCCGCACCGCCTCCTCCTGGTAGCGCACCGCACCGTGCTGGGCCATCTTTATGAACGGGATGCCACCCCCCTCCCAGCGCTTTCTGCGCAGCCAGTGCACCGACATTCCCACCATCTGGGCCGTTTCCTGTTCCGTCATCAGCCGGTTCATATTTTCCTCCTTTCGGGCCAGGTTCAGGACCCGGTTAGATTTGAATCCTCCAATCTTTAGGCATGGAACATGCCAGCCCCAACTGCCCGATTTCACGTGCTTCAGCTGGTCGTGGCAATGCCAGGCTGGTCAGGATCTGCGCTGGCTGCTGTTCAGGATTCGAACTTTGGGTTGAGTGACGTGGAACGTGGTGGCGATCAAGGCAGGGCCGTTCGAATAAAAAGGATAGAAAGAGGGGCTTCCGGGTTTTCCGTGGGTGGCAGGGTAAAGATTGAGCCCGCCCAGCCGGAACCAGATCATGATTTTGAACTAGACACGAGATTTTGCTTGCAATCGTTCCGGCTGGGCTCTATAGTTGAGTAACTACTCAGTTAAAAAGTGGGATAAATAATGGCGCGGCCCAAAAGCGAAGACAAACAAAAGGCAATTTTGAACGCAGCGGTCCTCGAAATTGCAGAACATGGGGTAAGTGCCCCAACTGCACGGATAGCTAAAGTTGCCGGGGTTGCAGAGGGTAGTTTGTTCACCTATTTCAGCAACAAGGATGAACTGCTCAATCACCTTTACCTTTATTTAAAAGAAGAGCTTCGTGAGTCCATGATGTCGGACTACCCGAAGGCTGAAACCGTTAAGAACCGCATCAAACACGCTTGGGAAAAATACGTTGCCTGGGGTATCAAAAACCCATCGAAACGAATAGTTCTTGCTAAACTTGGTATGTCGAACCGCGTGAGTGAGCAAACCAAAGCACTGGGGCTGGATGCTTTTTCTGATGTCGTTAAAATGATTCAAGAGAGTACAGCAAACGGGTTGTTACGTGATTATCCGTTCGACTTTGTATGCGCAATCATGGGGTCGCTTGCAGATACTTCAATGGATTTCATCGTCGGAGAACCTGCTAAAGCTGAATACTATACTAATGCCGGCTTCGAAGCGTTCTGGAACGCTGTAGCAAACGATTAGTTTTTTTACCATCATAAATGAGCAAGTACTCGCTCGTTTATATATTAACAAAGGAGAACCTATATGTCTAAAAACACAAAAGTCTGGCTGGTCACAGGAAGTTCACGAGGACTCGGACGTAAGGTAGTGGAAGCTGCGCTCAAAGCCGGTTACACCGTCGTGGCGACAGCACGGAAGCCGGAGCAACTCAATGACTTGGCAGCCGAATATGGAGAGCGCCTATTTCCGTTAGCACTTGATGTTACTGACGCTGAAGCAGTACAGGCAACAGTAACTCAAGCTCACAAAACTTTCGGTCAAATCGACGTTGTTGTGAATAATGCGGGCTACGCAAATACAGCGTCTGTCGAAGACATCACTCTCGACGATTTCACACAGCAGGTTCAAACCAATTTCTTCGGTGTTGTGTACGTCAGCAAGGCTGTTGTCCCCATTATGCGCGAGCAGGGGCATGGCAATATCTTCCAGATTGCTTCTATTGGTGCACGGCTCTCAGGTCCAGGATTGACAGCTTATCAGAGTGCAAAATTCGCTGTTCGAGGGTTTTCCCTGGGGTTAGCACAGGAAGTAGCGCCGTTAGGTATCAAGGTTACCACCATTGAGCCAGGTGGAATCCGGACTGATTGGGCGGGAGCCTCAATGAACATTCCCCCTGTTAGTCCACCTTACGAACAGACAGTAGGCGCATTTGCAAAAAAGCTCCGGTCAATGGCGGGCAACGAATCGTCAGATCCGGCTAAAATTGCCAACGCGATCATCGAACTCGCAAACCGTGAAGACACACCATTCGAGATCTTAATGGGAGCGGATGCAGTCGAATATGTTGCCAACTCGGATAGCGCGGTTTCTGAAAATGATCGTAAATGGCACGACTTCTCCGTTTCCGTTAAAGCCGACTGAAAGGGGTTATTTCATGATATGGCCGTGACCCCTGTTTTTATCGGTTGGAAAACAAGAAAAGCCGGTCAAGATGTCAGTGACTCCGCTTCCTTGCCAGAAGCGGAGTGCTACACAAGATAACTTGTTGAACCCGTATTCACATTGAAGGGGCTCAATACAATGAAAGTGATAATATTTGGCGCCACTGGCATGGTTGGGCAGGGAGTATTGCGTGAATGTCTTCTTGCGGATGACATCGAGTGCATCCTGACTCTTGGACGCTCGCCTTCTGGTCAACGCCACCCGAAGTTGCTGGAACTGTTGCATACAGACCTATTTGACTACAGGGCAATCGAATCAGACCTGCATGGCTTTGACGCGTGCTTCTTCTGCCTTGGCGTGTCAGCAGCAGGGTTATCAGAAGCTGAATATACCCGATTAAGCCATGATCTGACTCTGGCGGCAGCACAGACGTTGGCTCACATAAATCCAAAAATGACGTTCACTTATGTATCGGGTGCAGGTACTGACAGTACCGAACGAGGCCGTACGATGTGGGCAAGAGTTAAAGGCAAGACAGAGAATGCCTTGTTACGATTGCCATTCAAAGCTGTATATTTATTCCGTCCAGGCATTATTCAACCGTTACATGGCGCACGATCCAAAACGACCGCGTATCGGATCGTGTACACAATACTCAAGCCGCTGCTGCCTATACTCCGCGCATTGCTGCCCAATATGATATTAACAACTGAAATTATTGGAAAAGCAATGCTTGCAGTAGCCCGTCACGGTGCAGCCAAGGCAATTTTAGAAGCTCGTGATATTAATACTGTTGCACAGGAAACTGCTGTGGAAGATGACTGCCCCAATTGACTCGAGAAGAGTGCGACCGCAGTTCAAAACGAAAGAGCGCCAACTTCAAGTGCCAGAAAGAGGGAGGGACGGAGGCGGTCCTTGTGAGGGAGCCGCCCCTTTATGTTAGGTACCCATAGGGAAGAGGTCGGGGAAGAGGTGTCCTGCGGCGTGCGCCGGGAACCCCATTCTGACGGGGCCTTTTGCCGAAGAAGATACGAGGAGGCCTTCAGCCAGAAGCTGAGCGAGGATGTCTCTACCCATGCGCGGGGACGGGCAAGCGGCGGCAGCTTGGCCACGGGTCATCTCTCCCCGGAGCAGCACTTCCTGGAGGATATGTGCGGCCTCCACCCTCAAGGCGGGATACTGATCGGGTAGTGGCGCCGGAGCCATCTTCAACTCGCGGAGCTTCACGTAGCCAAGGATCCTTCCCAAGAGGCCATCAAGGGAAAGCATGGACGTCATGTACTCCACCTGATCAAGACAGGTCAGCAGGAAAAACTTGCAGAAAAAGATGAGTCCTTCGTTGGACAGGTTCCCTCTTCCGTCCAGGTCATTTCTCCTGCCGGCATCGGCTACCGCCAATGCCTCCATGTATCTGTCCTTGCCGCGGGCCAAGCCTCGGCTGACATTCCATAAGCCATATCCAGGCAGAGAAATCGATCTTAAATAGGCGTCGGAGAAAAGCCGCGCAACCCTGCCGTTTCCGTCCAGAAATGGGTGGATCCAGACGAGCCTGTGATGAGAGGCGGCAGCGGCAATAATGGGTTCCAAGCCATGGAGCGTTTCGGCCTGGTACGCGTCGTGGAACCGAGCCAGAAACATCGGTAATGAGGCGTATTCCGGGGGGAGGTGTCTTCCTACCTCTACGTCACGCTCCCGGAATTGCCCGCCGATGACCTCTACCTTTTCCCCGGTCTTTTCGTTGGTCACCCAGCGCATCTCATCCGGGATCAGCTTGTAGAACTCGTCATGGACCCACGAGAGGAAGTGAGCTGTCGTAGGGTTGAAAGCCTCGGGAGTTTCTGCCGCCAACCCCTCTACGGCTCGCTGGCAACTGATGTGCGCCAAGCTCTCCAATTGGAGGTTGCGCCTCGCGGGGGCCTGGGAATAATCGGCGCGCATGGCGCGCTCGATCTCCACGGGGTGGGTGCTATTGCCTTCGATGAGGTTGGAATAGTAGCTGTTGATGATCCGCACCAACTCGACAACCCCCTCTTGCGTTTTGGGGTGCAAGATGCCGCTAAGGACGGAGGAGCGGGAGAGGAGATCCCGCGCCAAGTCCGCGAGCTCACCCGAAGGATCGGTAGGGAACATAGGAAACATTTTGGATGGCAAGTCAGGCATGACGTCAATCTTATCGGCGATTGTCAGTTTAGTCAAACACTTTATTTTTTTCGATAAATTACAATACGTGCCTGTGGATAAACCTTATTTGCCGTCAATCCTTCCGTCGATCCCTCCCTTGTCAACAAATCGAGCTACAAAAAGTACTCGTTTGCGCCCTTTCCGGGGGTCGTCCCGCTGAAAAATTGCCGGTGCGGAGGGAGGCGTGCAGCGTGAGCGAAAGCGCCTCCCGTAGCACGGGCTGGGACCGTTTAAAGCTGCCGGCGCTTTCCGGCCGGCTGCTTTGGTCCACGATCAGCGCCTCTTTTTGGCATCCTTCCTGGGTGGCGGCTGGGGCACGCCTGTTAGTCGAAAGCCTGCGGACCAGCGATCCGTTGAAAGCGTGCATGCTCGGCTTGATCGTGGGCGACCAGCTGTTTTTCCAAGACTTGGAAAAAGTGTCTTATCTTGTCGGCGCTCAGCGTTTTCTGATCCAGAAGCTCCACTTTTTCTATGATCGAGAGGGCCAAAACCTCCAGATTTTCGACGCGCTCCAGAAGCGTTTCCGGGAGATATACTTCCCGTTCCAGAGCGTCCAGCGCACCGGAAATGAGGTCTCCCATGGAGAGCTTTTGGGACTCCTGCAGTTGCATCAACCGCTCGAAAACCTCGGCAGGTAATCTCTGATTCATCTTTGTTTTTGCCATCTCTTATCCCTCTCAAGCGCTGGACCACCTGGTCCGGTAGTGATATCAACGACCTAGCACACTCCATGCGCCGTTCTGGCGGCAGTCTTTTTGGCCTTTTTCAAGGACTTACACCTGATGCTGCGGCGAAAGGCTGCGTCAGGTGTATAAGGAAAAATGAAGCTGAGCGGAAGCGAGGCTCGCCGTTAAAAAACGGGATGACCTGAGGCATTCCTAGCCAATGATTATTTCGCAAGATCACCCTTGAATTTCCTCGGCAGTGAAAGCTCTGTTGGCGGTCCCGGCATCCTCTAAAGATAACCTCCCGCACTGAAGAGTTAGACGGTCACAGTGAGCGGCGTAGCGAATGCACGATGTGTTCAAAAGGAAGAGTCTTCCTCGACCTGTGCTCCGGTCGCTAAATGACCGCGTGATCACCTGCAGCATCTCTCTGACGCCGAACACTCAGGGGACTGTGAAAGCTTCAGGCTCTCCTCCAGGTGATGCGCGACCGCCTTGCACTTCCTGTCCTCAGGGTTCTGCACCCGGGTGATCTGCCTGAGCTGAGGGTCGCCTGCATGATGATCTCTGTCTAGGTGTGGCTAGTTGATTGACTCCCGAAGATGCACAGCAAGAGGCCCAGCGCCTGAATCTTCTGCATCTGCTTGGCAAACCCCATAAGGTGCAACTTCACGTGCCCCCTCTCGTTTCCGCCCCCTGGACAACGTCGAGCAGGCGCTCGGTCTGCCTTGCCCCGAGAAAACCGGCCTCGTCCACCCGGAGCACCATCTGCTGCTGCGGCCCCCATAGGCATGAGGATTTTTTTACCCCTTGCTACTACATTGGTGGCTCCCGGTTTTGCCTCTGTAGGGCAAATTTGGAAGCCAGGTGTCCTTCTCGAAACTCTGGGGCCCAGGCGAGCGCCTGCCGGTACAAAAGCCCGAGGGGGCTCTGGTCCTGGAAGATGGCCTTCGGCTCGTTGGCTTTCCAGCTTCCGTCCTGGGCATGGACGACGTTCAGCGCGAAGACGTGGGAGTGCAGCTGCGGGTCGATGTTCCTCGAGGTGGCATGGTCGAACTTAGCGGCCACCATTCCGCCGTTCATGATGCCGCCAGGGGTCAGGCAGTGGCAGTAGTGCTCCTCCACGTGGGAAACCACCGAAAGCACCGCCGCGTCGTGCGCCTCCTTGATCCCGGTGACTCTGGCGACATAGGCGATGGATACCGACTTGGGCGCTGAAAAGGTTAGGTCGTTCCCGGCCCGGTGTCGCTCTACGAGCGCCCCCGTATCCGGATCCCGGAAAAGCCAGAAAGACACAAAACGATTACCGGCAGGATCCTCATCCCTGCAGAGGACGCGGAACTCCTCCTCCTCCTGGACCGCGCCTTCAAGTCCAAGGTCCCGGCTCCCCCTGCCGACCCACAGGGAGTTCTCCCCCAGGGCGTCGCCTCCCAGATGGTAGTCCTCTTTGGATCCTCCTGCATGTCCTGCTGTCATGCCGGGTGAGATGGACATCATAATGAGGGGTCCATAACTGATATTTGCATTAGGAATCAAAAAGAATATTGGTAAAAATTAACAGAGGATGTCGGTTTGCCAAGGTTTCATACAGAACTTTCTTATTGTTGTTGGTTAACTTGACATGCTATAGTGCTGCCCCTGATTTCTGTGATGGTTATAAAAATACTGGGGGAGTGGCGAAGTGAAAATATCTGAAGCACGCTTGACACTGTATGCGCTTATTTCGGCGTTGGAATCGGATCTTAAAGCAATCATCCAGACCCAAGTTATTCCATGTCATAGGGACAGCAGCTTTATTGTTGACAAAAAACTTCGAGAAAATGCAACAAGCCGATTCGCGAAAGATTACCCTGGTACCAGTCCCGAATGTAATTTTAACGAATTAGTGCATTACCTTGATTTTCAAGATAGTTATAAAGTCATATTGCAGAACAGAGAGATACTTTCCGACGAATTTATAATGAAAATCCAGGCGATTGTGGAAAGGCTCGATTTAATTGTGCCAATCCGTAACAGGGTGATGCACAATCGGCCTCTGCTGCATGGCGATTTAGGCTTTGTTTATGGCTTTGCTCAAGACATTTCAGCAGATGAAGATTTCAACTCCACAAGAAATGTTCTACACCAAATCGAGTCTGATCCCACCTTTATATTGACTGTTGACCTCCCTAGGGTCGATGTTGAGAACGAGATTGTCTATAACAATCTGCCAATCCCAGATTTTGATGAAACGGGCTTTATTGGTAGGAAGAAGGACACGAAAGAAATAATAAAACTTTTGCTGGGTTCTACCAGAGTTGTGAGTGTGATCGGAGAGGGGGGGATCGGTAAATCAGCACTTATGCTTAAAGTAGCTTATGACATAGTTGATATGTCTGAGATCTGTCCCTTTGACATGGTGTTATGGACCACGGCTAAAACTACCATGCTTACCCCTGCAGGTATCGTAGAAATAAAAGAGGCTATTGATAGTTTTCCCGGGATAGTCAGAAACCTTGCGAGTCACCTCAATCAGCCCCAGCATTCCCTCACTGATAACATACAGGCAGTGATGGACGTGATGCAAAACTTCAAATGCCTACTGATAATTGATAACTTGGAAACCATAATTAGCGAAGAAATAAAGGAGTTTATACGAGAGGCACAGTTGTACGCGAAAATTGCTATCACTTCTAGGGTGGGCCTGGGGGAGTTGGAGTACCCGCGTCACCTAGAGGGGTTGACGGAGATAGAATCCGTGACTTTGATGAGAGAGGCGTCCAAAATGCGTAACGACGATGTGTTGTTGCGTTTGCCGACAGCACGACTTTCTGACATTGCAAAAAAGCTACACTACAACCCTTTGGCGCTAAAATGGTTTATTAACTCTGTTGCCTCAGGTCAGAGTCCCGACCAAGTACTGCTGAATAAAGACTCGCTGTTGGAGTTTTGTCTGTCAAATGTTTTCGACAAAATGAGCGCAAGCGCAAAAAAGGTTCTTCAGACAATGTTAGCCGCACGAACTGAGTTGACGGAAGCTGAAATTATTTTTTATTCAGACATAGAAACGCTTGAGCTAAAGCGCGCAATAATCAGCTTGATATCTACATCCTTTGTAAAACGTCAAATTTGTAAAAGTTGCACAGACAACGAATTGCTTTACTCTATCACCGAATTTGCGAGAGAATACCTTCTAAAATATCATGCCCCTGATAAAGAATTTATAGATGCTGTTACAGACAAAAAAAATAAACTTGTAGGAGCGACAGAGCAAGGCAAAATTACGAAGAAATATTATGAGTTCGGAGTCAACGCAATTGAAGCACGAAACTCGACTGAAACAATAGCAGCAAGCTACTTGCAGCAGGCACTGCAACTGTCAAGGCAAAATAAATGTGAACCTGCACTAGAAATGATAAAGGTTGCAAAAAATCTGGCACCTGGATACTTTGAAGTGTACCGGTTGTCGGCGTTTATTAAAGCCATGACAAATGATGTGCTGGGAGCTGAAGAAGATTATCGTATGGCTCTGGAAATTGAACCTGATAATGCGAGGTTGAATTATTTTTATTCTGGGTTCTTGTTGAGATCTTTGAGTGATTCAACAAAGGCAACCGAATACATACAGAAGGCGTATTTGTTAAGGCCAGATGTTCCAAATGTGGTAATAGAATACGCCAGAAATCTTGTCTATCAAGGTTCATATGATGAGGGAATAGCACTCCTGGAAAAGGTCCTTAAAGAGAATCCAGATCTGCCGGTAAGAACATCAAGAATAGCAGGTACATTATTAATAAACTCGTATAGGAGATATGCAGAAAAAGAAGTGATACTGACTAAAAATACAGGGGAAGCCTTCAAAAAGCTTCTGAGTTCTATTAATGTCTTTAAACTGTGCGGAGATATGCGGGTCATAGACCAAAAATTAATAGATGAATTCGGTAATACTGTCTCCGACCTGATCCGAATAATATCAGAAAAACAGTTGAAACATCTTTCCAAGTTTGTCCACCAGATTTACTCTGAAAATAAAAAATACTTGGATAAGTCTGCTTATCTCCCTTATATCCTGAGGTACATTGCTGCTAATCCACTATGACGTGCCTTAGTTCGTCAAGAGGCTTTGCAGCACAATAAACGGAACGTGCACGTTTGGCAAGGATGCCAGACGCTAAATGTTAGGCCGGCACTGATATTTGTGAAAGCAACACGAGGAAGCAACCATAGCGCTGACCTGACCGACAAGCTCTGTCGGGTCAGCGCCGACTCAATTCGCGTCAATGAAGCTGTAGCACCTTAGCTGTTCCCTCCTTCATTAACCGCTCAAGTTCGCCAGCAATGGTCTGCAAGGGCCTGCGCAGATCTTCAACGTCAGTCGCATCGTAGTGCCGCCCGGAAATCGTGCTGTCCACGTGGTTGGTGAGCCTGTCCGCGTCCTCGAAAATTTTCAACCGCCGAGCCGTGGTTATAAAGGTCCGGCGCAGGCCGTGCACGGTGATGTTCAGCCCGGTGTTGAGCTTAAGCGCTGTAGCCATGAGCCTGACGTGCCCGGTCTTGTTGGTGCTGTAGCGAACCGTCTTCACCGCCGGGAATACAAAAGGACAACCCTCCTCGCGTTGCGCAAGCCTCCGTTCCAGGATCTCCAGCGACTGGCGGCAGAGCGGAGCATACAAAGGCCTGCGGTTTTTGGTGTCGGGTATGGTCAGGGTCAGCCGGTCCAGGTTGACGTACTCCCATCGCAGGGTGGCAGCCTCCTGGCTCCTCAGGCCATGGTAGAGGCAGAACAGGTAGCAGTCCCGGATGTTCTCGTTGAACTTCTGGATCCCCTGGTAGAAGATGCCGAACTCCTTCCCCTCCAGTCGCTCGGTCCTCGCCTGGATCTTCTTCATGTGCTTGCCGAACCGCAGCACGGCCAGCGGATTAGTGGCGACGACACCCGGGTATTTCACCCGTGCATAATTGATGATCGCCGCAAGCATGACAAATGCGTTTCTGGCGCCGTAGGGGCCATGGCCGATTTCCGCTTGCCGGTAACGGTCAATGACCACCTCTGGTGTCAGTTTCCCGATCTCGGCGAGGGGGAGGGAGAGCCAGGTTTCGAAGTGGCGGGTGACGATGTTGGTGTACCCCCTGACGGTTGATGGTTTGTAGCTGTTCCCTTCCGCAGTCTTCTTCTCCAAAAAGTATGCCTCCAGCATTTGCGCCAGGGTGACATCCGACCCGTGCATTTTGGTCTGCCCCCGCTTGATCTCGAGGCGCACGCCGGGGACAAACCCCTTGTCGCGGTCGTCATACCCCTGGATCTCCTTGCGCGCCTGTTCCAGTGTGATCTCTCCGAACCGCCCCAGCGTCTTGCGCACGCTGCGGTATCCGGTCTTCGAGCCCGCATCGCGGATGTCGACCTTCACGAAGAAGGTCTTGGACGAGTTGCCCACCCTCAACCCCAGGCCGCGTGTCTCGGTGTCGAAGTAATCCACCCGCTCCCCGGGAGGGGCTGCCAGCTTTTCCAGCGTCGACTTGGTAAACTTGATCTTTGGCATTGGCACCACAATTAGAATATTTTTATCGTACCCAGGCCTAAAAAAAGGGGGGCTGGGTACGATATGGGTACGAAGATCAGTAAAAAACCCGCTAAATCTGGCTTACAGATTAGCGGGTCTTTATGGCGGTGTCAACTTCTAAGTAATTGTTTTTTATTGATAAATATCCTTGTTTAACACTCCTTTAAAAGGGGTCAAATCTTCACCGTCTTGTAAAGGAAGTTTTTGAACCGGAAGAACCGCTTCCTCTCTTCCTCATCCTCCTGCGGGGAGCCGGTGACGGCTTTCAGGTGCCGGGCGACTTCGGGCATGCTCTTGCCGGCAACACTCCGGCTTCTCTCCACGACCAGCCGCACCACGTCCTTCGAGATCCTGCTCTGCGAGTACGGCTCGTACACGGCTTCCCAGAAGTCCTTCCCAGCTTCGATGTCGCTAAGGATGTCGCTGGCCACTTCCTCGGCCAGCAACTCAAAGGCCGGGACCACCTGCTCGCGCGAACCATCCCTGATGGCCTTCCGGATGTCCTCGCCGGTCACCATCTTCCCGGTCCTGAAGAACAGGGCGCGCAAGAGGATACTCCTCAGCTCTCGGATGTTCCCCTTGTAGTTATGGCCCACCAGCGCTTCCTTGGCGTCTTTGGAAAGGCTCGGTTCGTCGTCGCGGCCGGCTTCCTCGGTGCTTCTGTAGGTACGGTAAAGCTTGCCCAGGAAGTGGGTGGAAAGGTCGGGGATGTCTTCGCGGCGCTCGTTCAGGGACGGCACCACAACGGAGAGCTCGGTGAGACGGTGGTACAGGTCTTCACGGAAGTTGCCGAGGGCGATCTCCTTTCTCAGGTCCTTGTTGGTGGCGGCCACCAGTAGCACACGGCTGATCCTCTCCCGGTTCTCACCGAGACGGACGAACCCGCCGTTGTCCAGGAAGCGCAGCAGCTGTACCTGGGTCTTCGGGTCGGCATCGCCAATCTCGTCCAGGAAGACGATGCCGCCGGAGGCTTCCTCCAGGATCCCTTTCCTGTCGCTGTAGGCGCCGGTGAAGGCGCCCTTGATGTGCCCGAAGAGCTCGGAGTAGGTGAGATCCCCGCTGTAGGCGGCGATGTTGGTCTTCTTGACCGGCAACTCGCCGTCGGGGTTGATCTGCTGCCGGTACAACTCGTTCAGCTTGTTGTACAGGTTGTTGAAGAAGAACTCCTTCCCCGCGCCGGTAGGGCCGAGCACCAGGATGGAGGGGAGGCCGATGGTGGCTTCCTGCAGCACGTGCCGGCTCCAGAGGGCGATCCGGTTGGAGAGCGGCTGCGACACGGTGTTGATGAAGGCAACGATCTCCTGGGCCTTGCGGCTGTTGCCGATGATGTTGCCTAGACGATAGGAGGAGACCTTCGGGTCTTTGTAGGCGATGTCGCTTTGCAGCTTGTTCACCTCGGACTGCAGCCGCTCGATACGCTGGATGTCGGAGATATGCCGCGAGGTGAGGCGGTCGATGATCTGAAGGATGCGCTTGTGCTCTTCGGTGAAGTACGCGTCCTGAAGCGAGTTGAGGCAGATGACGGCAATGACCTCGTCGTCGCTGATCACCGGCACGGCCATCTCGCTCTTGATCAGCTCGTTCATGGGGCGATGAAAGCCTTCGTGCTGCGTGGTGTCCGCGACCTGCCCGATGATCTTGGGTTCCTTGGTCCAAGCCACGTAGCCGGTGAGACTGCGCTCCTGCGGCGGAAGATCGCTGCCGCCGATCTTGAAAGGGGGAATCTTCTTCTTCAACCATTCCTTGTTCTTGGCGCCGACGATGGTCCCCTCCTCGTTCTCGACGACCAGGTACTTCTCCCCTTCGCGCTCCTGCACGATGGCGATGCTGCCGGTATCGGCGCCAATCAGCTCGGTCGCCTTGGAGAGCACCTTGGTCAGGAAGGGGTGCAGCCCCTCGTTGCGTTCCTGAAGCAGGTCGGAGATTTCGGAGAGGACCTTGATTTCGAGGTGCTCCCCACCGACTTCGTTGATGACCCGTTCCACCATCTCGGCGTGGGTCTGCAGCAGCCCTTCCTCGAACTCGGAGAAGCTGGCGAGTTGACGGGTGAAGTAGTTGATCAGGCAGATGAGCCGCCGCGTGCCCGGCTCGATGCGTGGCACCATGTACAGCGTTCTCAGCCCCATCTCCTCGGTAAGCGCCCGGCGCTGGATGGTCTGGTCCTGGAGGTCGGCGATGAAGAGCGGCTTCAGGAGCTGGTCGTCGGTTACTACCCCAGCCTCGTTGACGTAGCGCGACACCAGCGAGGTGCCGTGTTTCAGGTCTATGCTGCCGACGTTGTCGTAGCGGGCTTTGAGGTCCGCGTCTTCTGCGTGGCTCGCCAGCACCTCCATGCCGCCGCGCGCCGGAACCAGGACCGAGGCGAGGGTCAGCCCATCGATCAGGTTGACTGCAGAGCGCACCATGAAACCAGCCGCCTCTCTTCTCTTGTAGACCTCGACGCGGCGCGCCAGCAACAGTTGCTGGTGGTACTTGCGGGCCTGGTCCACCCGCTCACCTGCTCTGGCCAGGAACGGCACCAACATCTCGATCCGATCGCGGGACAGGAGCTGACCGTCCACGCAGACCACGCCGATCGACTTGCCGTCGTTGGTTATCGGGAGCATGGTGGTGCCGTCGATGCTGAAGCGGCGGGAAAAGTCCTGGTCCAGTGGGAGGCCACTCTCGGCCGGGCGCAGGAATTGGGAAGGCATCTGGGTGACGAAGGTATTGGAAACGCCGGCTTCGGCCGAGATGATAGGGAAGGTCGCCTGGCGGATCTCGTCGGCGAAGCTGCCGCAGACGAAGGCGCAGGAAAGCGCGCCGCGGGTCAGGTCTTCGAGGTAGATGCGCACCCGTTCCTGGTCCGAGACCAGTCGCGCTCCTTCACCGACCAGGTGCAGCGTTTCGTCGAGGTTCTCTTTGCCGAAGGAGGCGATGCGGTCGCCTAGCGTCTTGAGTTGCGGCTCTGTAACGGACATGTGCTCCCCTGAGTACAAAAAATACACACTGTGCGACAGTAGTGGAAATGGCGGCGGGTGTCAAGGGTGCAAGGGAGTGATGGGAGTGATGGGAGTGATGGGAGTGATGGGAGTGATGGGAGTGATGGGAGTGATGGGGGCGCCACAGCTGGCGGTAGGGCGGTGGCAGGAGATGAGGGGGGGGTAGGGGCAAATAATCATTCGCCCCCTGCCGTTTAGTTGAACCCTTTCCTGATCTGGTACAGCTCCTCCAGGTTCAGGCCGTTGAGCTCGAAGAATTCGCGCTCGAGTTCCTCGACGTAGAAGCGGTCCAGACCCGAGTTCTCCAGGAAGTCCTCACGCAGCGAGGAGTTCTTCTCGAGGATGATCTGTGGCAGCAGGTTGTGGATGTAGACCGCCTCTTTCTTGATGGTGAGGATGGCCTCGTGGAACAGGTGGTCCGGGATCTCTTCGTCGATGAGCTTCTTGTTGAGCAGTTCCTCGGTGAGCTCCTTCTTGAGCGCGTCCTGGTCCGCCTTGGTGGCGTATTTCGAGTAGAAGTTGCGGATGCGGTCCTTGACGTGCTCAAGCAGGGTGAGGTGCAGCCGCTCGTCGCTGTCGATGCGCACCAACTGCTCCAGGAGCGCGGTCGTCGTAAGCCGGTTCTCTTCGATGAGTTTCAGTCCCGAGGCCAGGTGGCTCACCTTCTTGCGGCCGTAGATTCCCAGGTACTTGTCCTCGAAGATGCCGGAGAGGAAGAGCTTGGTGAATAGCTGCGGGGCCAGCATGTCGAAGGCGTGCTTGTTGCCCAAAAGGCTTCGGATCATCTCCTCCGAGATCCTGACGTTCTCCATGAAGGCAAGCTGGTTGATTGCAGAGGAGGTGGCGTCGTAGCGGTCGAAGTAGGTGATGATGTAGGAGTACCCCTCCAGAATCGATATGTCGGCGCCGTCGCGGATCTTCTCGTCGCAGGCCTTGCTGGCGTCGAGCAGCATCTCTTCGAAGGCATGGTCGCGGTTCTCCGCCGCCTGCTTTTTGGCGAAGAGAAGCTTCAGCATGTCCTCAGGCTCGATGGTGCTCTCGATGTGACGTTCTGAGAGGAACATCCCTTCCAGGATCTGCCTGGTTTCGGAGATGTAGTTGCTCTCCTCGAGGTCGACCAGTTTCTTGTCCTTCTTGAGCATCTCGTCCAGCGTATAGAAGAGCGCTCCCGGGATCTTGTTGCGCACCGACAGCGTCTTCAGGCGAGTCAGGCGCGCGTTCTCCAGCTTGTTGATCTCGCCCTTTCGGTTGCAGGCGATCAGGATGTTCTTGTACTCGTCGACGATGCGCCGGTTGTCCGGATGCTTGTACATCACGTCGATGCGGATGCGTTCCTGCTGGTAACGGTCGATGCCGTAGCGCTCGGCCAGCATGGCCAGCGACTGGAACTCGGCATCGGTTATCTTCTTGTTGTTGAAGTAGAGCGACTTGAAGGCCTCGCTGTACTCGCGGTGCCGGATGTTGATCAGCTTGAACAGGAAGAGGTGGGCGCTAGGATCGTCGACGATGTCCAGGATCTCCTGGATGATCAGGTTGTCCTGTTCCTCCCCGACCGCGCCAGAGCGCTTGAGCGCCTTGCCCAGCACCCTGAGGATCCGCTCCTGCTGGTCGTGCATGGGACCGCTGAAGTCGGCACCGGTGAGGGCGAAGAAGTAGTTGAAGATGGCGTTGCCGTCGAAGAAGATCTTGTCGTAGCTGACGTATCCTTCGGTGCGGTCGCTGAACCTCAGTGTCCCGCTTCTGTGGTCGTAGTGGGTGCCGTAGATGATGAGGCGGTTGGAGACCTCTTCCTTGGCCAGGTCGGCGATGGGCTGGTCCACGCCGAACATGTACTCGCAGAAGGAACCGCCGTTGCCCCGGTGGCTGATACCGTTCTTGGCGATGATGAATTCGTTGCCCGGAGAGAAGAAGCGGATCTCGTCGGGATCGGAGGGGTCGGTGTTGAAGAAATAACGGTTGTACGCCTCGCTGCCCGCCGTGATGGCGTAGAACTCGATCTGGTCGTTTGCATAGCCGTGCAGCCGAATGTCTCTG
Source organism: Geomonas anaerohicana (assembly GCF_016458305.1). Lineage (GTDB taxonomy): Bacteria > Desulfobacterota > Desulfuromonadia > Geobacterales > Geobacteraceae > Geomonas > Geomonas anaerohicana. Next base: position 535,834 of record NZ_JAEMHL010000001.1, read on the forward strand.
AACATCAGTTCCGTCCGTTTCTCAGGTTCATTTGGTTCGTCTTCAAAGCTCGACCGTCATGCCGTCGTAGGCGAATTCAACACCCTGGGGGAGTCGCGCCGCGTCGCTGTGGTGCACCTCGTGGGTCAGGTGGGTCAGCACGGTGCGTCGGGGTTTCAGGATTTCCGACATCTTGAGCGCACCCTCCACGTTGAAGTGATTGGGGTGCGGGGAAAAACGCAGGCCATCGATGATCATCAGGTCCAGTCCCTGTAACAGGGCCAGCGACTCTTCCGGGATCTCGCTGCAGTCGGTGAGGTAGGCAGCGTTGTCGAACCGGTAGCCGGTGGCCAGGAAGGAACCATGCCGGATCGGCACCGGCGTCACGCGGCAGCCGAACAGGTCAAAGGGATCCGCAACCGGGAAAGCCTCCAGCAGCGGCCAGTACCCCTCGGAGTGCAGCCCCTCGAAGATGTACGAGAAGTTGGTGCGAACCTGGTCGATAGTCTCCTGGCTGGCGTAACACGGGATCACCCTGCGGTGGATGAAGTGAAAGCCGCGCAAGTCATCGATGCCATGGATGTGGTCGGCGTGGGTGTGGGTGAGCAGAACGGCGTCGATCTGCGGAATCCCTTCCCGCAGCGCCTGCATCCTCAAGTCGGTCGAGGTATCGACGAGGATGCGTTGGCCGCCGGATTCGACCAGGATGGAGGCACGTGTTCTCTTGTCGCGCGGGTCAGAGGAACCGCAGACCTGGCAGTGGCAGCCGACCATGGGGACCCCGGTCGAGGTACCAGAGCCGAGGATGGTAATTTTCATGTGTCGCACCTCGGAATGCGGCTAAAGTACCATGATCCTTTGAGTGAGGCAAGGGGTTTATCCCTTGCCTAGTGCGGGTTTTACGGCTATTATCTGAACCTGTTGCGGCCGGTGTTTTCTAATGATGGTCGTTGCAAAAACTCAAGCAGAGGTTCTTCATGCGTGTCGGCATCATCGCCCCCAACTACTATCCCGCGGAAACCGGCAACGCCGTCACAGTAAGGCGCATCGAAGGGCAGCTCAGGCTCTTGGGGTGCGAGGTGCGGGTTTTCCCGGTGGGGCGGCTGGCGGGCGAGCGTCTGCAGGCCGAAGTCGAGGAGTTCGCGCCGCAACTGTTGCATGCCTTTCATGCCTATCACGGGGGCAGGGTGGCGCACGCGCTGTCCAAGTCCCTTGGCGTCCCCTACCTGATTACCCTGACGGGAACCGACATCTACCAGGCGCTGAGCGATCAGCGCGGCCTGGAGATGCACGGCGCGCTGCGCCACGCCTCGCGGCTGGTCGCCTTTCACGCGTGCGTCAAGAAGCGTCTGGGTGAGCATCTGCCGAGTCTCGAAGAGCGGACCGTCCTGATCCACCAAGGGGTGGAGCTCCCGGCGGAATACGCTCCCCTGGCGGGCGTGGAGGCACGGGATGAATTTGTTTTCCTGCTCCCCGCCGGCCTGCGCCCGGTGAAGAATGTGATGTTCCCGCTGGCCCCATTGGCGGAACTGCATGCCCGCTACCCCCAGGTGCGGCTGGAACTGGCCGGTCCGGTGCTCGAGCCGGCGTATGCTGCGGAGGTAATGGAAGCGTTGGAGCAGTATCCTTTTGCACGTTATCTGGGTGTCGTCGCCCACGATGTCATGGGAGATCTGTACCGGCGGGTCGATGTGGTACTGAATACATCCGTTACTGAGGGGGGCATGGCCAACACGGTCCTCGAGGCCCTTTCCTATGCCAAGCCGGTCCTGGTTTCCGACATTGAGGGGAACCGTTCCATCATTAAAGACGGTGTCGCCGGTCTGGTGTACCATGATGCCGCCGATTTCTGCCGCAAGGCCGAGCACCTGGTGACCGACGCGCAGTTGCGCGACCGGCTGGGGAAAAACGGCAGGTGTCTCGTGCGTGACAGCTGTTGTCCTGAGAAAGAAGCCGGCGCCTACCTGGCCCTCTACCGCGACATCCTAGCTGCTGCGTAGCTGCCCAGTGCCACGCGCGCCCGTCCCCCTATAAGCACGCTCAGTTTTTGTCCACCCAGCGATCCCCGTCCACCGGGTCCACCGCGTCCACTTTTGTCCATGTCGTCCACCTGACGCTGCCCCTCGGCCGCCGTCGGTGCCCCATTGCCGTAGACTGTCCCACCCCCTCGGCCGCCGTCTCCCCCCCACTGCCCTCCCCACCTTAAAATAGACATTAACTCTTGCCAATGAGCCTCCTTCCCGTACACTATCCCTTCGTGGAAAGGGGGGAGATATGAACCGTATCATCGACATCACCGAACTGGCCCTGCGCGATGCCCACCAGAGCCTGATAGCGACCCGCCTGGGCATCGACGACATGATCCCTGCCTGCGAGGACCTCGATAATGCTGGCTTCTGGTCCCTGGAGTGCTGGGGGGGCGCCACCTACGACGCCTGCATCCGGTTCCTCAACGAGGACCCGTGGGTGCGGCTGCGCACCTTCAAGTCGCTTATGCCCAAAACCCCGTTGCAGATGTTGTTGCGCGGCCAGAACCTGCTCGGCTACCGGCACTACCAGGACGAGGTGGTGGACCGCTTCGTCCAGAAGAGCGCCGAGAACGGCATCGACGTCTTTCGCATCTTCGACGCCCTTAACGACCTGCGCAACATCGAGCGCTCGGTCCAGGCGGTGAAAAAGAGCGGCAAGCACGCCCAGGGCGCCATCTCCTACACCGTGAGCCCGATCCACACCACCCAGGCCTACCTGGAGCAGGCCAAACGCCTGGTGGAGATGGGGTGCGATTCCATCTGCATCAAGGACATGGCGGCGCTCATCAAGCCGCAGGCGGCCTACGAGCTGGTGCGTGGCATCAAGGAGTATTGCGGCGAGCAGACCCGCGTGCAGTTGCACGTCCACGCCACCACCGGCGTCACCATGGTGAGCCTGATGAAGGCGGTGGAAGCGGGGGTGGACTGCGTCGACACGGCGGTCAGTTCCATGTCGCTGGGACCCGGACACAACCCGACGGAAAGCTTCGTGGAGATGCTGGAGCATACCGGCAACGCCACCAGGATCGATCTCGGCCGGATGCTGCGCGTGAAAGAGCATTTCTCCAAGATCCTGCCGCGCTACCGGGAGTTTCTCTCCACGGTGACCGGCGTCGAGACTGAAATCTTCAGGAGCCAGATCCCCGGCGGCATGCTTTCCAACATGGAAAGCCAGTTGAAACAGCAGGGGGCGGCAGATCGCATGCACGAGGTGCTGGATGAGATCCCGGTGGTGAGAAAGGACACCGGGTACGTCCCGCTGGTGACCCCCACCAGTCAGATCGTGGGGACGCAGGCAGTGCTCAACACGCTGATGGGGCGCTACAAGGTGCTGACCGGCGAGTTCGCGGACCTGATGCTCGGCTACTACGGTGCATCTCCCGGAGAGCTGAACCCGGAGGTAGTGGAGATGGCTCGCAGGCACGCCAAGAAGGAGCCCATCACCGTCCGTCCGGCGGACCTGCTCGAACCGGAATGGGACAAGCTACGGGCGGCGGCGCTGCCGCTGGAGGGATGTGACGGCAGCGACGAGGATGTGCTCACTTACGCGTTGTTCCCGCAGGTGGCGCCCAAGTTCTTTGCCAGTAGACACGAAGGACCGAGAAACGTCGGCAAGGACCCTGCCACCGGCGCTTCCGAAACCACCATCCCGGAGGGGCACCCCGGCAAGATCACAGGCCCCGTAACCTACACGGTCACCCTGAGCGGTCAGCAGCACAAGGTTACCGTGGCGCCGTACGGCCAGGAATAGACGCCGCACCCGCTAAAGGAGCGCGCTCATGTCGATAGAGGAAAAGGTAAAGGAACTCAACGAGAGGAAAGAGCGGCTGAAGCTGGGAGGAGGGCGGGCCAAGATCGACCAGCAGCACGCCCAGCAAAGTCTAACCGCGCGGGAGCGCATCGAGACGCTCCTTGACAAGGACAGCTTCCAGGAGGTCGGCCTCTTTGCCAGGCACCGCTGTACGAACTTCGGCATGGCGGGCAAGGAGTTTCCGGCGGAAGGCGTGGTGACCGGTGCCGGAACCGTCGGTGGCCGGTTGGTGCACTTGGCCAGCCAGGATTTCACTGTGGCTGGAGGCTCAGCAGGGGAGGTGCATAGCGACAAGATCGTCCAGTCGATGCTCTCCGCCCTGAAGACGGGCACCCCCTTCGTCTTCATGAACGATTCCGGCGGTGCGCGCATCCAGGAAGGGATCGACTCCCTGGCCGGTTATGGCAAGATCTTCTACCACAACGTGATGCTCTCCGGCGTGGTGCCCCAGATATCGCTCATCTGCGGCCCCTGTGCCGGCGGTGCAGCCTACAGTCCGGCACTGACCGACTTCATCATCCAGACCGCCGGCGCGCGCATGTTCATCACAGGCCCATCGGTCATCAAGGAGGCCACCGGTGAGGAGATCACCGCCGAGGCCCTTGGCGGTCCTCTCTCCCAGATGAACTACGCGGGCGTCGCCCATTTCGTCGCGGAGAACGACCTGGTGGCGCTGCGCATCTGCAAGCGGCTGCTTTCCTTCCTCCCATCGAACAACCTCGAAGACCCGCCGCAGCTTCAGGCCGATGATATCGTGGTGCCGGACAAGACCTTGAACACCCTGGTTCCGACGGATCCGAAGAAGGGGTACGACGTGCGCCAAGTGATCACGCGTCTGGTGGACGGCGGCGACTTTTTGGAGGTCCAGCCGCTGTTCGCGCCCAACATCGTGGTGGGGTTTGCCAGGATCCTGGGTCGCAGCGTGGGCGTGGTGGCAAACCAGCCCAGCGTGCTAGCGGGCGCCCTCGACATCAACGCCTCCGACAAAGGGGCGCGCTTCGTCCGCTTCTGCAACGCATTCAACATCCCGCTGATCACACTGGTGGACGTACCCGGGTTCCTCCCCGGCGTGCAGCAGGAGCAGGGGGGGATCATCCGCCACGGCGCCAAGATGCTTTTCGCCTACTCGGCCGCCACCGTTCCCAAGATCACCGTGATCATGCGCAAGGCCTATGGCGGCGCCTTCCTGGCCATGTGCGGCAAGGAGCTGGAAACCGATCGCGTCTTCGCCTGGCCCACCGCCGAAATTGCCGTGATGGGGCCGCAGGGGGCGGTCAACGTGATCTTCAGAAATGAGATTGCGCAGGCCGAGAACCCGCAGAAGAGGCGGCAGGAGTTGATCGAGTCCTACCAGAGCACCTTCGCCACGCCGTACGCGGCAGCGGGGAGGCGCGACGTGGACGATATCATCGAGCCTGCCGAGACCAGGCGCCACCTGGCCATGACGCTCGACATCCTGCATAGCAAACGCGAGTTCCGGCCCATGAAGAAGCACGGGCTGATCCCGCTGTAAGGAGGAGGCCGTGGAAGAGCACGCAGGGAACCATGAGGAGATAACGCCGGAACTGCTGATGGTGATGTCGGCGTCGATAGCGGCATACCTGGGCAGGACCGTCCGCATCAGGAAAGCGAGGTTCCTCGACCCGATGCAGGTCAACGCCTGGGGCCAGTCAAGCCGCGTTGTGCTGCAGGCGTCGCACAACCTCAACGTAAGGCACCAATAGTGTTCCCTCCCCCGGAGGGGGAGGGCTAGGGAGGGGGCTGCTTGAACACGTTGCCCTCTTTCCCCCCCACCCAGCCTCCCCCCTCCGGGGGGAGGGGCAGGAACCTGAGAGGCTACAAGTGAACCGCGCAGCAATAAGGAGACCACCGTGCAGCTTACAATGACCATTGACGGAAAGAAGTACCGGGTGGATGTGGAGGTTGAGGAGGGCGAAGAGGTCCGGTTGGCAGAGTCGTATCCGACCACGACGGTGCAGGCGGCACCGGTGCCGATGGCCGGCATGCCGATGGCTGCTCCGGCACCGGTAACCGGCGCACCGCCGGGAGGCATGTCGGCGGCATCTGACAAAATCTGCCGCAGCCCCATAGCGGGCGTGGTTTTCAAGGTGGTGGCGCAGGTCGGCCAGCACCTTGAGGTGAATGATCTCCTCGTGGTCCTCGAGGCGATGAAGATGGAGACCAACATCACGGCACACATGTCCGGGAAGGTGGAAAAGATCCTCGTTTCCGTCGGCGAAGCCGTCCAGCCCGGGCAGGCCATCGCGGAATTCGAATAGTGCAGAACCCTCCGACATCGACATCTGTCAAACCAGCCCAAATTAAATGCATAGAGTTTTTTGAATATAAAGGGTACAATCGGCAATAGTGGTAGTACAAAGGATGTAAAGGAGGCAAGCGATGAGAAAGGTCAGGCTGTTACTGCTGGTGTTGGTAGCCGCGTTCTTTGCTGTCTCGACCGGCTATGCCGCTGAGCACAGCTTCAAAGCAAAATTGACCCCGAAAGAGGAAGTCGCCAAACCTGATGCCAAGTCTTCAGGCAAGGCTGAATTCAAGCTCAGTAAAGACGGCAAGGAGCTAACTTACAAGCTCTACGTCAAGAACATCATGGACGTCAGCGCGGCTCACATCCATGTGGCCAAAAAAGGGGAAAACGGTCCCCCGATTGTGGGCCTTTTCAGCGGCAGCAAGAAAGGGAAATTCTCGGGCATGCTCTCCGAGGGTAAAGTCGGTGCCAACGACCTGATGGGCGACTACAAAGGGAAGTTCGACGAACTGGTCAAATTGCTCAGGTCGGGCGACACCTACGTGAACGTCCACACCGACAAGTACCCGGACGGCGAAATCCGCGGGCAGATCAAATAACGCAGCGGTCAGTCCGCGCATAAATAAGCCCGCCGGCACCGGTTCCATGGACCGGCTGCCGGCGGGCTGTTTTTATTCGACTATCGCCCGCCCCTTGCGGGAGGGGGAGAGACGGGTAGCAGCCACCTTGCTGTTTAGGCCTCGTCGATCAGCACCACCTCACCTGGCTCTATGTCGGGACCGGCGGGGAGCTCCACCCCCAATATCCCCTTCGCCTCGTGCTCGGGCAACTCCTCGATCCCCTGCATCTTGCGCTGGATCCGGCGCGTCCTCGTTGCGGCGGTGTCGATGCTGGAGGATGCCTCGTCGAGCTTCTTCCTCGTTTTCTCCAACAGCGTCCCGAAGGTCATGAACTCTGTCTTGATGGCACCCAGCAGGCGCCAGACGTCGCTGCTGCGCTTCTCGATGGCGAGGGTTTTGAAACCGAGGCTCAGCGAGGAGAGCAGGGCCGCGATGGTGGTGGGCCCGGCGACGATGACCTTGTGCTCGCGCAGGATGGCGTCGAATAGTCCGGGGCGGCTCAAGACCTGGGCGTAGCTCGCCTCGTTGGCCAGGAACATGACCGCGAAGTCGGTGGTCTCAGGAGGCGCCAGGTACTTGTCGCAGATAAGCTTGGCCATCCCCTGCACCGTCTTGTCGAACTGCTTGGTGGCCTCGATAACGGCAGCCTGGTTCCCCTGCTCCTGGGCTTCCACCAGGCGCAGGAAGTCCTCCTGCGGGAACTTGGCGTCGATGGGGAGCCAGAGCGGTTTGTCGTTTCGCCCCGGAAGCCGTACCGCGAACTCGACACGGGCGTCGCTGCCCGGCTTGGTGGCCACGTTGGCGCCATACTGGTCCGGGGTCAGGATCTGCTCCAGGAGGTTGTGTAACTGCACCTCGCCTAAGGTGCCGCGGGTCTTGATGTTGGAGAGGACCTTTTTCAGATCGCCCACCCCGGAAGCCAGCGACTGCATCTCTCCCAGGCCCTTGTGGACCTGCTCCAACTGACCGCTCACCTGCTTGAACGACTCACCCAGGCGCTTCTCCAGGGTTTCGTGCAGCTTCTCATCGACCGTGGCCCGCATCTGTTCCAGTTTCTTCGAGTTATCCTCCTGCAGCCACTTGAGCCGTACTTCCACCGTCTCGCGCAGCTTGTCCAGGCGCTGCTCGTTGCTGGCGGTGAGATTTGCGAGTTGCTGCGTGAACCCCTCCATCTGCCCTTTCTGCAGCGACGCGATATCCACCATCCTCTTTTGCACCGCCTCGCCGAAGTTGCGCAGGTTGCCCCCCAACTCCTCGCGGTTGCGGCGCAACTCGTCCTGCAGGGTCCGCTCCAGGCGTTCCAGCCCCTTTTCCAGTTGATCGAAGCGCGCCTCAGAGGAGGAGTGCCGCTTGAGGCTCAGGTAGCACAAAAGCGTGACCGCTAAGGTGGCGGCCAGAAGCAGCAGGGTAAGCAATTGCAGGACATCCGCGTTCATGGTTACTCCGGCAGCGAGTTGAGGAACTCGATCAGGGTCTGGTTGAAGATCTCGGGCTGCTCCATGTTGACCATGTGCCCGGCTTTATCGATCACCTTGCTCCGGCAACCGGAGAGGCCATCAATCAGCGTCTGGGCGGCTTCGGCGGGAGCGGCACGGTCCTCGGCCCCGGCTATCACCAGGGATGGGTGCCGGAAGGAAGGGAGTAGCGGCGTGTAGTCCTTGCGGTCGCGCATGGCGAGCAGGCCGCCGGCCAAACCTTTGGGGCTGGTGTCGCGCATCCAGGAGGTGACGCGGGCGATCAGTTCCGGGCTGGTCTGTGAGGTTTCCGCGGCAAAGAGGAGTTCGGCGAAGATCTTGATGATCGGGTTGGCGCCCAACCGTTCCGCCTCGGCGGCCATGGCCTTGCGGCGCTCACGCCCCGCCTCGTCATCGGCGTTGCTCCTGGTCGCGATGAAACAGGCGGCGCGAACTCGGTCCGGGTAGCGCTCCAGGAGGTTCATGAGGATGTAGCCGCCCATGGACATGCCGCCGATGACAGCCTTGTCGAGCTTCAGGGCGTCGAGGAGGGCGATGATGTCGTCGGCGAACCGTTCCATGCTGTAGCCGCCGGCGGGGGCGTCGCTGGCGCCGAAGCCGCGCAGGTCAGGGGCGATGACACGGAAACCGGCGGCGGCCAGCGGCTTAAGTTGCGGCTGCCACATCTGGCGGTTCAGCGGGAAACCGTGGATGAGGAGGACGGCGGGGCCGGTGCCCGCGTCGTCGTAGGCAAGATTTATATCATCAACATTGATGTTCATGGCTGCTCCTTAGGTGGAAGGCGAATGATGTCGGAACCATCAGGGAAAAAAGGTGCAACAAGTTCTTCTTGGCTTCTTCCAGCTTCCCCCTTTTGCAAAGGGGGATTGAGGGGGATTTGACCACCGTTGCAGCTAAGATGCTGTGGCTACCTCGGCTAAATCCCCCCTGCCCCCCCTTCGCAAAGGGGGGAACCTCAGGCCCCGTGCATCGCTATCAGGGCGACAGTATCAATGCCCCCACAGTCGTTCCCGCAAGCCCGATCGTCTCTCGACCCGGCGACCGATGGCCGTTGCGAGCAACTCTGTGGATGACACGATTTGTACTGATTTCTTCGCCCTCGTAATCGCCGTGTAAACCAGTTCCCGCGTCAGCACCGGGGTGTCGCGGTCGGGGAGGACCAGGAGGACTTTCTCGAATTCGGAGCCCTGGCTCTTGTGCACGGTCATGGCGAAGGCGCACTCGTACTCGGGGAGCCGCAGCGGCAGCACTTTCCTCATGCCGCCGGAACCGGAGGGGAAAAAGGCGCGCAGTTCTCCGCCGTTCTCGGCGTCCGGCAGGATCAGTCCCACGTCGCCATTGAACAGCCCCAGGTTGTAGTCGTTCCTGGTGATCATCACCGGCTCACCGGCGTAGCACCGGCCATGCGGGTTGAACAGCCCGGCCTGCGCCAGCCGCTGGCGCACCAGCAGGTTTAGGGCCTCGACACCGTACGGGCCGCTGCGCATGGCGCACAGGATACGGAACCGGCTGAATTCTGCAAAGGCTTCTTCCGGCGTCTGCGTGCGCAGATAGTCTCCGTAACCGTCTGTGATGCGCCTGGCAAGGGCATCGGCGAGCCCCGCGGCAGGCGGCAGGGAGGCCAAGGAAACGTCGCTCAGGGTCGGATCGAGGCAGGCCGCCAGGGCGCCTTGGGCGTCGCCGGCGTTGACCAGCGTGGCGACCTTGCCGATGCCTCCTGAGGACGAGAAACGATAACTCTTGCGTAGCAGCACCACGGCATCGCCGAGCGGCCCGATGCCGGGCTGGACCTCAACCGCATCACCGGCCACGTCGGCGGCCAACTCTGCGAATGCGGCGGAGAAACCGTGCGCTCCGCCGGTGTCGCACATGTCACCCAGGACAGCGCCGGCTTCGACCGAGGCGAGCTGGTCCCGGTCGCCGAGCAGGATCAGGCGGGAATCCTGGCGCAGCGCACAGACGAGCTTTGCCATGAGCGGCAGGGAGACCATCGACGCCTCGTCGACGATGATGACATCGTAGGGGAGCGGGTTGTCGCTGTTGTGCCGGAAGCCGCTGGAACCTTTCAGGTAGCCGAGCAACCGGTGCAGGGTGAACACCTCCTCCGGGATCAGCTCGCGCACTACGGGATCCGCCTTGTCGAGTCCTCCGGAGATGGATTCCTTGAGGCGCGCGGCGGCCTTGCCGGTGGGGGCCGCCAAGGCGATGCGGAGGGCGCTGCCGGCACCGGCGGTTTCGGCTTGTTCCAGCAGCAGCGAGAGCACCTTGACCACGGTGGTGGTCTTGCCGGTTCCCGGCCCGCCGGAGATGACGCAGAAACGCCTGGTGACGGCGGCAAGGGCCGCAATGCGCTGCCAGTCGGTCTCGCCCGGAGTGGGGGGGAAGAGGCGCGCGAGGCCCTTCCGCAGCTGTTCGCGGTCAAATGGCGCCGGTTCTCCCCGGTCCAGGATCGCCTGCGCCAGTTCGCTCTCGTAGCGCCAGTAGCGCTGCAGGTAGAGGCGCCCCGTGGGGTCCAGGATGAGAGGCTTGAACTCGCCGGGGGCGCCGACTGCGGGGGACGCTTTCAGGCGGTCGCGCCAGGTCGACGTCGATTCGAGGCGGAAACCCGCGGCACGCCCCTCCTCCAGTGCTGTGTCGAGATCGAGGCAGACGTCGCCGGCGGTGACCCCGCGGCTCAAGAGCGCGGCGGCAGCCTCGACGTGCTGATCCCGGCTCCCTGCCAGGCGGCAGATGAAGGCGGCGAACTGCCGGTCTATGTCGTTGAGTTGAACTCCATCAGGAGTCATAGGGGCACCTTCTAAAGCTTGAAAGCATGAAGCTTTACCACAGAGGACACGGAGGTCCACAGAGGTCACAGAGGAAAAGCGAATTCAAGGGGAGAACAACAACCTTCTGTTTCCTCTGTGTCCGCCGTGGCTTTTCCTCTGTGCCCTCTGTGATCCGCCTTTCGCCTCACACTCTTATGCCAGATCGAAACTCAGTTGATCGTCGGCACCACTCTTTTTCGACTTCTTGCCGGTTCCCCCTCGCCCTTTGGGAGAGGGCTGGGGCGAGGGAAGCGCTTCTACTGCCACACGCACCGACTCCGGCAGCAGTACAGCGGCCAATTCGGCGATGAACTCCTTGGGCGGTCGGTCGGCGAAGACGCCGTTGCCGGTGCCGTCGATGCCGCGCAGGAAGAGGTAGAAGATCCCGCCGAAATGACGGTCGTAATCGTAATCCTCGATGCGCAGCCGCAGGTAGTTGTCGAGCGCCACAGTGTAGAGGAGGTACTGCAACGGGTAGAAACTCGCCTCCATCTCCCGCTTCAGCGCAGGCTGCCCGTAATCCCCGGCACTGTTGCCGAGGTGGTTGGACTTCCAGTCCACGATGTAAAAACGCCCGTCGCGCTCGAACACGAGGTCGATGAAGCCCAGCAGCATCCCCCGCACCGGCGAGAAGGAGAGCCGGCTGAAGAGTTCTGCCATGTCCACCGGGAAGGCGGCCTTCGCGCCATGATGGTTCATGAAGCGGGTGACGGCGTCCTTGAGCCCGTCGGAGGTGACCTGGGCCAGCGGGAAGAAGAATTCCAGCTCCGTCAGACGCCGCTCCAGGGGTACCTGCGCCAGGGTTATCCCTTGCTCTCCCAGCGGCGCCTGCAGCACGTTCAGCACCATGTCGCGCACGGCGCTGTGCCATTCGGCGGCAAAGCCGTGCTTGTCCAACTGCTCCTCGACCAGCGGCGCCAGTTGGTGTCCGGCCTGGGTGAAGTCGAGGTCTTCGAAGATCTTGTGCAGGAAGATACCGGCCTTGGCCCCTTTGGGGAAAGCGAAGATGCCGGTCGGCTCGACGTCGCGTACCGGGCTGTCCTCGACCGGAGTGGTTTCGTCGCGGTCGGGGAGCTCGGCGGTGTGATGCTGGCGGCTGGAAAGGGAGGTGAAGCTCGCGACGCGCCAGTCACGGGCGATGGTTCCGGTGAAATGCTGCGGCGCCAGTGCCGGCACGTCCTCTGCGCCCTCCCGGAACCCCAGCAGGTCGGCAGCGGGCATCGCGACAGCCTCGATGCTCCCGGCGGAAGCGGCCGCCAGTTCACCCAGGCGCTCCATGATCTTCTCGTCGGATAGCTTCACCTGCCCCTTCACCTCGTCTTGGTCCGGGTGCAACAGGTAGTGCAGCGAACTGTCGGCGGCGTCCTTGAAGGCGCCCCAGACGACGTAGGTGCGGTGCTTGCCGCGGGTGAGCGCGACGTACAGGAGCCTCAGGCTCTCGGCGAGCGCCTCCTGGGCCGCTTTCGCATTGCTCTGCTCCATCTCTTCGGAGCCGATGTCCAGCACCACCTTGCCGTTCTCGTCGTGGAACAGCGCCCCTTCGTCCTTGCCGCTGATTTCGGCCCAGCAGAAGGGGAGGAAGACGATGGGGTACTCGAGCCCCTTGCTCTTGTGGATGGTAACCAACTGGACCGCGGCCTCGTCGGTTTCCAGGCGGACTTCGTACTCCTCTTTCTTGGGCTCCTCGGTGATGCGGCAGGAGAGCCAGGTGACGACCCCTTCCATCCCCAACCGCTCCTTGACCTGGGCCTGGTGGATGACCTCGATGGCGTGCAACACGTTGGTCAGGCGGCGCTCGCCCATCGGCCCGGCGAGCAACCGTTGCCGCACCTTGCGCCGCTCCAGGAACTGCAGGGCCATGGCCATGCAGGAGGCAGAGTTCCAGGTGTCGTGGTAGCCCCGGAATTCCTCCAGGATTTCCTCCCACTTGTCCTCATCGTGGACCAGTTGCGCCAGCTCCGGGCCCGTGACCCCAACCAGGTCTGTGGCGAGCGCACCGCGCAGCAGCGCTTCGTGCCCGGGCTGCGCTACCGCCGAGAGGAGCCGCAGCAGTTCCGCCGCTTCGTCGGTTTCGAACAGGTTTCCCGCGCTGCAGAGTACGCTCGGGATACCCCTGCGGCTCAGCGCCTGCTGCATCAGCCTGGCCTGCCGGTTGGCCCGCACCAGGACCGCCACGTCGCGCGGCCGGACCGGCCGCGGCACCCAGCGTTCCTCTTCGCCCTCCTGCCGGAGTTCCTTGACCGTGAGCTTCCCTGCCGCGCCGTCACGCAGGATGCGCGCGATCTCAGAGGCAACAGTTTCCGGGAGCAGGTCCCACGCCTCACCCTTGTTAATCGGCTTGCCCACATCCTTACGGGGGGCGAACCAGAACTTGAGCGGCGCCTTCCGCTCGCCCTGCTCGGTGAGGATGCTGCGCTCCTTCGGTGCCGCCTCGACCTCGTTGAAGCCGATCTTGTCGTGTAGGAACGGGAGCTCGCGCGAGGTGAAGAGCTTGTTCACCGCCGTGATCAATCCCGGCTCGGAGCGGAAGTTCTGCAGCAGGGTGTGGCGCTGCTTGGTCGCGTCGGCAGCTCCCAGGTAGGCGAAGATGTCGGCGCCGCGGAAGCTGTAGATGGCCTGCTTGGGGTCGCCGATCAGGAAGAAGGGTGCCTCGTACCCGACGGGATAGACGGCGTCGAAGATGGCGAACTGGACCGGGTCGGTGTCCTGGAACTCGTCGATCAGCGCGGCCTGAAAACGTTCGCGGATCAGCCGCGGCAGCGGTGAGCCCGGGCGGGTCAGGGCGGCGTGGAGATCGCCCAGGAGGTCGTCGAAACAGCGCACGTTCTTGAGCCGCTTCCGTTTGGGGAGTTCGGCGCGCAGGTAGTCGAAGAAGTTCCGCTTGAGCGCCAGCAGCCAGTCGGCGTCCTCCTCCGTTGCGGCAGGAGGGTCGGGGACGACGGTGGCGTAGGGATCGCTGCAGACTCTTTTCGCCAGCTTGAGCAGGGAATCGGGGGTGATCTTGGCCTGGTCGGCCGCCGCGATCCTCTCGATCGGCTCGCCGTAGCAGTTGATACGCCAGTAGTCCTGGGCGATCTCCTTGAGGATCTTCTCCTGGTCGGTCAGCAGTTCGGTGTCGCACAGCGAGCCGCTCTCGAAGGGGTTGTCCTGCAGCATCCTCTGGCAGAACCCGTGGATGGTGAAGATGGCGGCCTCGTCGAAGCTGCGCACCGCGTTGGCAAGCTGACGCCGCGCCTTATCGCGGTCGGCGCTCCGCTCCAGGAGCCCGCTCACAAGGAAGTCGTCGCTGGCCCCGGTCTCGAAGGCCATCTCGGCGTCTTTCAGTTTCTGCCGGATGCGCTCCTTGAGTTCCTTGGTGGCGGCCTCGGTGAAGGTGACCACCAGGATGCGGGACACGTCGAGCTCTTCCTCGAGCACCAGGCGCAGGTAGACGCCGGCGATGGTGAAGGTCTTGCCGGTCCCGGCACTCGCCTCGATCAGGTTGCGCCCGCCCAGCGGGGTATGTAGGAGGTCGAATTTCTTCATTTCATATCCTCCCTCTCCCTGTGGGAGAGGGGCGGGGTGAGGGCGGTGCAGTCGGCAACCGGTCCCTTCGTGGCGTCGCCCTCACCCGGCCTTCGGCCACCCTCTCCCAAGGGGAGAGGGGATGGAGGCAACGTATTTCTTTTACGGATTGGCGACGATCTGCCGCTACCTGCCACTCCCCCCTTTGCGAAGGGGGGGCGGGGGGGATTTGCCTCTTCGGAACCAAAAGCAAATCCCCCTAAATCCCCCTTCGCAAAGGGGGCCTTTTACCAGCGTAAGATTGTCACAAATAGGTTTTCTTCTTGGTGCTTTTGCCGCTCTTCACCAGGTTGTCCAGGATCGGATCCCACACTTCCCGGGCCAAGGCCTGGAATTCCTCGTCCAACGGGGGCGCCTCTCCGAAGCAGCGGCGGCAGTACTCGTCCTTGACGTCCCCCTTCTTGTACTCGCTGCCGTTCCAAGCTGCAGCTGCTGCGCCGAGAGCCTTGGCGGCATTCTTCGGCTCGCGGGCATTTTTCACGTACTCGAACGAGGTGTCCGGGAAGAACTTGAGCGGCCGGCTCATCCCTTCCTGGTAGAGCTCGAGGAGTCGGTTCAGGTGCCCTTCGCTCTCGTCGATGGCGGGGAGGTGGACGGTGCTCTTCGCGGCGACGAAGGTGCTCTGCAGCGGGTAGCCCGCGGCCTGCGCGCAGTTGAGCACCAGGTGTTCGACCCAGAGCCGCAACTGGTCCTTGGGCTTCAGGTCGGTGTAGCGATAGCGGACCATCCGGTCGTCGCGCAGGTTTTCCAGCCGGCCGATGATGCGCCCGGCGGGGAGCTTCAGGTCGATGTCCAGGGCGGGGAGCTGAGCGCCGGTGCAAATTTCGGTTACCTTGCCGGCAAACTCGGCCGCCGGGTCGCCCAGCTTCTGGTATAAGGCGGCGCCGCAGACCCCGGGGGGGAGGTCGCCACGGGCACAGGCAACGGCGAACGGCGCCTCCAGTTCCTCACCGCGCAACACCGCCGCCACGATCTCCTGCTCCAGTTGGTATTTCTCCAGCGAGCCGAGGGCGAACGGCTCCACCTCTTCCAGCGGGTCATCCCCCTCCACGATCCGGACGCCGAGCCTGCGCCGCAACAGTTCCTTGGACGGGTTGCACAGGAAATCGACCAGGGACTTCAGCGTGACGGTCTCTGCCTCCTCCCACGGCGGCAGGGGTGCGGCAAGGAACGGCGCGGGCGGGGTGGGGGGGAGCAGCTTGGCCTGGGCCCCGGCGCAGTTTTGCTGCGAATAGCTGAAGTGGCCGTCGGCGCCGGTAAAGTACCTGGGGCTGAAGGGCTGGAGCGGGTGGCGCCGAGCCGCTCCGGCGGGGTGTCCCTCCGCGGTTACGAAGCACCTGGCCAGGTAGTCCTGCAGTTCGCTGACCAGCACGCAGGGGGGGAGTTCCGCGTTGTCCTTGATGCTCTGTCCCACGTAGCTTATGTGCAGCCGCTTGCGGGCGGAAAGGAGTGCCTCCAGGAACAGGTAACGATCCTCGTCGCGCGGCGACCGGTCGCCGGCGCGGCGCTCCCGGGTCATCAGGTCGAAGCCCTGGGCCGCGTTCTTGCGCGGGAACTGCCCCTCGTCCATGCCGATCAGCGCCACCACCGGGAACGGGATGCTGCGCATCGGGAGCATCGCGCAGAAGGTGACGCCGCCGGTCAAAAAGCCCAGGCCGCGTTCGGAGCTGCCGAGCTGCTGTTCCACCCAATAGCGCACCACCTCGAGCCCGATCTCGTCCTCGAAGCCGGCCTGGCTGCCGCACTCCCCCAGTTTCTTCACGATCTCGATCAGGGAGAGGAGTTCGCGCTCCCCGTCCTGGTCCGGGAGGATGAAGTCGTCCAGGATGCGGCGCAAGACCGGCACCCATTCCGCGGCCGGTCTGCGGCGAGAGAGGGCCTGGGTCTCGGCGAACAGTTTTTCGCAGAAGGAGAGGAACCGTCCCAGCACCAGGGCCACGCCCCCCTCCATGTCGTCGAAAGGAAGGATGCCCTTGTAGAAGGAGCGCCCGTCGCCATTCATGGCGTAGCCCAGCAGCAGCCTGTCCAGCCCCGCCGACCAGGAGTTCTCGTGGAACGGGGGGACGCCATGCTCGGCGCGCTGGCCGGCGTCGATGCCCCACCTGATGTTGGCCCCCCTGAGCCAGTCGCGCACGGTCTCCAGGTCGTCCTCGCTGAGGCCGAAGCGGCGCGCCACCGGCGCCGACTCCAGGATGTCCAATACGGTGGCCACGCCATAGCGGCCGCCGCACAGCCCGAGGATGGATAAAAGAGCCTGGGCCGCCTCCCCCTCGTTCTTGAGGCTGCGGTCCGCGATGGAGTAGGGGATGCGCTCGGCGCCGGATTCGGGGTTGCCGAAGGCGGCGGAGATGTAGGGGGCGTAGCTTTCGATGTCCGGCGTCATCACCAGCACGTCGCGGGGCGACAGGGACGGGTCCGCGACGAAGATCGAGAGCAGGGTGTCGTAGAGCACCTCGACTTCCCGCATGGGGGAGTGGCAGGAGTGCACCTGGAGCGAGAGGTCGCCGGCGGTAAGCTGGCGCGCCCCCGCATCGGCACCGCGCAACTCGACGATGTCGCCCTGGACCTCGTGCAGCAGCGAGCCCTGCGGCAGCCCGGCAAAGCTGTCGAGCCTCTCGTGCTCCCCGCAGCCGTCGATGATGGCGTCGAAGAAGTCGCGGCCCAGTTTGCCCCAGGACGCCAGCAGGGGATTGCCGGTCTCGTACCACTGCTCCTTTCCCTCTCCCTGCTTTTCCAGGCGGGCCAGTTCGCGCTCGGAGACGATCTCGCCCCAGTACTGGCGGCAGGGGTTGAGGAGGAACAGGTTCACCTCGGCGTGCTGGGCGAGGCGGGCCAGAACCTCGAGGTGGAAGGGGGGGAGCGAAGGGATGCCGATGACGGAGATGCGCCGCCGGTCCGGGAGCCGGCCGCCGTCCAGCGCCTTGCGGAACTCCTGCAGCAGCCGGGCGCGATGCTTCTGGGGCACCTCCGCGGTCAGGGAGCGCCAGAGCTGCGCCTGCCAGTGATCTTCCTTCCCCTGCTCCCACTCCAGGAGCTTTTCCGGGCGGTAGACGGTGTAACGGTCGAAGGTGTCGGCGATGCGCTGGGCCAACTGCATTCTTTTCAGCCCGTCGGCGTCGTCGGAGAGGTACGCAGCGATCTCCTCGAACCCAGGGTTCGCCGTCGCCTGCTGCAAAAGCCCCAGGATCCTCCAGGTCATCACCTCGGGGGAGAACAGGGGCGCCTCCTCCGGTGCGTCGGGCAGCACCTTGGCGAAAACCCGCTCCACGAACCGGTTGGGGAAAAGGAATTCTCCGTTGGCCCAGACACCGATCCTCGCCGCCAGCTCCATGGCAAGCCAGCGCTGCATCCCCTTGCTCTGCACCACGATCAGTTCCTTGTCGAACGGGCTGCAGGGCGCACGGTGCGGCGCGCGGACCACCTTTTCCAGGCGGTCCACCAGGTGTTCCATGAGGTTGCTGGTGTGGATGTACAGCGGCATCGGTCCTCGTGGTGCGGGGGCGTGCGGGGGATTTCCGGGGGGGGAGGCGGACCCTGCCCCGCGGATGGCAAAACATATCATATCCTCCTGCAGCTGTCTCGGTGAAAAGCGGCCTGCGGGGCGGCGTCCCGCCCTTTGTGGCTGCTTGCATTGCGCGCCGGTTTTGGATATATTTTGTCTTTGCATTTCCTAATTAGTTTACGTTGTTTGTCTGGTTTTCCCCGTCACCGACAACCCACCGGCCCAATAATGGAGGCCTGTGCGACATGCAAAGGAGAGGTCATGAAGCCCTTCATCGAAGAGGCCCTCGCACGCGCTTATTACCGGGTGAAGCCTTGGATGTCACGTCGGTTTCAGATCATGCTGCGCAGCGCAGTGGCAAAATACAAACGCTATATCTTTCAAAACGTCTGGCCCATAGATCCGGCCGCTGGCGCGGTGCCGCCAGGTTTCAGGGGGTGGCCGCAGGGAAAACGCTTTTCCGTGGTGCTGACCCACGATGTGGACACGGCCCGAGGTGTGGCACGGTGCGAACAACTGATGGCCCTCGAGCAGGAACTCGGCTTCCGCTCCTCGTTCAATTTCGTCGCGTATGACTACCATCTCCCCCCTGCCTTGCGTAACAAGCTCGTCAGCCACGGGTTCGAAGTGGGGTTGCACGGTCTGGAGCATAACAGGAAGCTTTACGAATCGGCCGAAACCTTTGAGCGGCATGCCGTGCAGATCAATAACTACCTGAAGGAATGGGGAGCGGTCGGCTTCCGCTCCCCGTGCGTCTACCATAACTTCGAGTGGCTGCACCAGCTGGATATCATTTACGAAGCGTCGGCGTTCGATACCGACCCCTTCGAGCCGCAGTCGGACGGACTGAAAACGATCTTCCCTGTGCAGCAGACCAAGGTCCCGGGAAGGGAGTACGTGGTGCTCCCCTACACGCTTCCCCAGGACTTCACCATGTTCATCCTGTTTCGGGAGAAGGACATCAGTATCTGGAAGGAGAAGCTGCGCTGGATTGCTGAGCACGGCGGCATGGCCCTGCTCATCACCCACCCCGACTACATGAACTTTGGTGGCGAGGTCGGGTATGACGAGTATCCTCATGAGTTGTATCGGGACCTGCTGGACCATATCAGGAAGGAGTACCAAGGGCAGTACTGGCACCAACTGCCCCAAGAGGTCGCGTGTTTCTGGAACAAGAGCATGTGCAAGCTGTGAAACGACGCAGGGGAGGCGTCGGCGGGGCAGCCCCCGGCGCCAAGGGAGGCAGGCGGATGAGTATGTTCAACTGGCTCCTCGGACTAAACGCGGCCTATATCCTTTTGCTGGCCGCCATCACCATTCTCAACTGGGCCGGCCCGGACAGATTCTGGGTCGGCGCTTTCAATTTTTACCTCCCCCAACTCATCTGGGCGGTCCCGGGCCTGCTGCTGGCCCTGGTCGCCTGCCGCAGCACCAAGATCCTGGTGTGGGCGCCCCTGGTGGGAGTCCTGTGGGTTTTGGGACCGATCATGGACTGGCACTGGTCCACGCAAAAGGCGTGGGCAAACTCCCCGCAGACGCTGCGGGTGATGACCTGGAACGTCAAGTACGGCAAGCGCGACCTGATGCCGCTGGTCGAGGAACTGGCCAGGAGCCGCCCCGACATCATCCTGTTCCAGGACGCGGTCGATGCCGGGGACGGGCCGCTGGCGGATTACCTTGCCGGCTGGCAGATGTACAGCGAGGGGCAGTACCTGGTCGCCAGCAGGTTCCTCATCTCCGACGTCGAAGTGCATGATCTGCCTTACCATGAGAGAAAGGGAGAATCTTTCCTGCGGTGCCGGGTGCGGGTCGGTTCCCGCGACATCTCCCTCTACAACGTTCACTTCAAGACCCCCCGGAGAGGCCTGAGCGCTTTCCGCAAGGTGCGC
The DNA here is from genome assembly GCF_016458305.1 of Geomonas anaerohicana. Lineage (GTDB taxonomy): Bacteria > Desulfobacterota > Desulfuromonadia > Geobacterales > Geobacteraceae > Geomonas > Geomonas anaerohicana. Next base: position 555,776 of record NZ_JAEMHL010000001.1, read on the forward strand.
CGGGGCGCCTGGTACATACCCAAGGCCATCGATCGCTTCGAGGCCAACGTGGATACCCGCCTCAGGCAGGCACGGGCGGTGTCGGGGTATCTTGCGCAGGAAAAGGGGGACGTCGTGGTGGCCGGCGACTTCAACTCGCCGGACCACTCGCTGGTCTGTGAGACGCTGAGGGAAGCAGGCCTCAGCGACGCCTTCGTCCAGGGGGGGAGGGGGTACGGTTACACCTACGGGCATTTCCTGCTCAAGAACAAGGTGCCCTGGCTGAGGGCGTCCTGGATGCGCATCGACCACATCATGACCACCCCGGGGATCAAGGCCCAGCGCTGTTGGGTAGGCACCAGCAGGGCCTCGGACCACCGCCCCGTGATAGCGGACTTCATCCTCAGTGATTCCCGTTAGTTTCCTTTTGTCATACCCGTTACTGTTTGCACTTTTCAACAGATAGTGCTAGTTATGGACGTTCCGTCAATGCGAGACCGTGAAGACCGCGGCATCCCACCGATCACACTCTCCACACGTATCGTAGCTGACATCCCCGTACCACTCCCGGTGATACGCAAATAGCAGCGGGCACGGCTGAACTTTCTCCTGCCCGGATCGGAGTTTAGCAGCATGCTGATTCTCACCCTCAACTGCCGCAGATTCTCGGCGCAGTACCAACTCTACAACTGGGGCGACCAGGCCGTTATGGCCACCGGCATGGTTGAAAGGATTGTTGTCGGCGACTCCTTCCTGACCCACCGTGTTCCCGGAGCCGATGCCAAGCACCTGGAAGGGGAGTGCGCGGACCACAAGGATGCGCTGCGGCTGATTCTGGACACCCTGGTCGGGGAGGGGCTGATCAACGCTGTCACCGATATCAAGGCCATAGGGCACCGCGTGGTGCACGGGGGAGAGCGTTTCACCCAGTCGGTGTTGATCGACGAGGACGTGGTTGAGGCGATCAGGGAGGTGGCGACACTGGCGCCGCTGCACAACACCCCGAACCTCGCCGGCATCCGTGCCGCCCAGGAACTCCTCCCGGAACTGCCCCAGGTCGCCATCTTCGATACAGCCTTCCACCAGACCATGCCCGAGCCCGCCTACATGTACCCGCTGCCTTACGAGTGGTACCAAAAGCACGGCGTCAGGCGCTACGGCTTCCATGGTCAGTCCCACCTTCATGCCGCCAGGCGAGGGGCCGAACTGGCCGGCGTACCGCTGGAGAGTTCCAACCTGGTCACCATCCACACCGGCAACGGCGTCTCGCTCTGCGCGGTGAGAAACGGCGTATCGGTCGATACCAGCATGGGGCTAACCCCGCTCGAAGGTGTCATGATGGGGACCCGCTGCGGGGATATCGATGCGGGGATCATCCCGTTCATGGTGAACGAGGCCGGGGTGTCTGCGACCGAGCTCGACCTGTTCCTGAACCAGAAGAGCGGCCTGGCGGGCATCGTGGGGCGCCGGGTCAGTCGCCGGACCGTCGTGGACGAGGCGGTCGTAGGGGACGCTCGCTGCCAGCTGGCGCTCGACATGGAGGCGTACCGGTTGAGGAAGTACCTGGGCGCCTACATCGCCGTGATCGGCAGGCCGGACGCCATCGTGTTCACCTACGGTGAGGGATGGGAGGACTGGCCGGTGCGCGGCATGGCGCTTAACGGGATGAGCCAGTTCGGCATCAAGGTGGACCTGAAACGGGACGCCGAGGCTCTTTTGGGAGGAAAGGACATCATGATCAGTGCGGACGACTCAGCCGTGAAGGTGTTCGTGATACCAAGCGGTGAGGATATGGTGCTCAACGAGGACGTCGCCGCCATCATGGGGTGGCAGTAGCGGTAGTAGCGCGAAAAGAGACGACAACGGGCGGATGATTTGAGATCATCCGCCCGTTTTTTTATTGTGCGTCCCCTCTCCCTCCGGGAGAGGGTGCCCGAAGGGCGGGTGAGGGCGTTGCTACGAAAGCAAGGTCAGAACTTGATCCCATCCAGGAAGGTCTGCACCATCGGCGTGAAGGTCTGGTGCTCGAGCAGGAAGGCATCGTGGCCGTAGGCGGAGGTGATGAGGTGGTACTCCACCGGCTTCCCCAGCTTCTGGAGCGAGATCGCCATCTCCTCGGTCTGAGCCGGCGGGTAGAGCCAGTCTGAGGTGAAGGCGAAGAACTGGATCGGCGCCTGCACCGGTTCGAAGGCTTCTTCCAGCGTTTCGCAGCCGGCGGCGACGTCGTAGAGGTCGAGGGCCTTGGCCAGGTAGAGGAAGGAGTTGGCGTCGAAGCGGTCCACGAAGTTGTAGCCGTTGTAGTTGAGGTAGCGCTCCACCTCGAACTGCCCGAAGAAGTCGAACTGGCCGTCACGTGCCGAGAAGCGGCGCCCGAACTTGGCGGTCATCGATTCGTCGGAGAGGAAGGTGATGTGACCGATGCCGCGGGCCAGCGCCAGTCCGTCCTTGGGGTTCTTGCGGTACTCCCCCTTCTTCCAGGTGGGGTCGTTGAAGATGGCCCAGCGCGCCACGGCGTTCAGCGAAATAGCTTGCGCCGACGGGCGCGGCGTGGTGGCCAGCACCACCGCCGAGGCCACCCGGTCCGGATACTGCGTCGCCCACTCCAGGGCCTGCATCCCTCCCATGCTGCCGCCCAGCACGCAGAAGAGTTTCTTGATGCCGAGCCGGTCCATGAGCAGCGCCTGGGCCTTGACCATGTCGCGCACGGTGATGACCGGGAAGGCGAGGTTGTAGCGTTTGCCGGTCTTGGGGTTCAACGAGGTCGGGCCGGTGGATCCGAAGCAGGAACCGATGACGTTGGAGCAGATGACGAAGTAGCGGTCGGTGTCCAGAAGGCAGCCGGGTCCCACGATGTCGTCCCACCAGCCGGCCCGCTTCTCGTCCTGGCTGTAGCGGCCGGCCAGGTGCGCGCTGCCGGTCCAGGCGTGGGTGACCAGGATGGCATTGGAGCGGTCCTCGTTGAGGGTGCCGTAGGTTTCGTAGGCGATATCGATCGGCCCGAGAATACGGCCGCTCTCCAGGCGTAAATCGGTCTCAAAGGTGGCTATCTGTTCTGTCGCAATGCCGTAGGACATGTCTCTCTCGTACTTTCGGGTGCCGGGACCGGCACTAAAAAAGCCCCATCTCGGTATGAGAAGGGGCTTTTCGGGTGTGACAGTAACTAAAAGCGCCTTTCTCATCTTCGCCTTTCGGCAGGATTTAGCACCTGTCGCCCAATGGGCCGGTTGCTGTGGCTTCGCAGGGCCTTTCCCTCCACCACTCTAGATAAGCAGGTCTTTCTATTCAATTTTCGGTGCAGAATAAGGGAGCCGCTCGTATTTGTCAACGGCAAACTGAGCCGCAGGTTTACCGTGCCGCTAGAGCTGCCGGTGGTATTTGACCAGGATATACAGGCACGCCGCACCAGCCACGAACATGCCGATGTCGCGCAGCCAGGGGACCGGCTTGTCCAAGCCTGACTGTATCAACGGGTCCAGCAGGGCACTGGTCAAAAGCGTTACCGCGGCAAAAGAGAGCAACTTTTTCATGAGGTGATGGCCTTAAGGACGGCGCAGAAGTCGCGGTCGGCAAGACCCATCCCCTTTGCCCTCTTGAAGCTCTCATTGGCGGCCGCGGCGGAGACCAGGGGCTGGTTCAGTGTGTCGCCCAGGGCCACGGCCAGGCGCATGTCCTTCTGCATGTGTTTGAGCGGGAAGGCAGGGTCGAACATCCCCTGCGTCATCTGGGCTCCCTTCAGCTTGAACATCGGGTTGGCCAGCGCGCCGGAGTCAAGCACGTCCAAAAGGTCCGCGCTGGCAAGGCCCGCCTTCTCCGCCAGGGCCAAGCCCTCGCAGAAGATGGTCATCATCCCTCCCATTACCATGTTGACGATGAGCTTCATCTCTGCGCCGCGCCCCACCTCGCCGAGGAAGAGGCTCTTTTTGCCCATCTTCTCGAAGAGCGGCATGGTCTTATCGAAGAGGCCGTGGTCGCCGGCGGCGAGGATGATCAGGGTGCCGTCCTCGGCCGGCTTTTTGCTCCCCGACACCGGCGCCTCGAGGAACCTGCCACCCTTGGCGGTGACTGCGGCCGCGATCTCCTGGGCCGTGGCGGCGTCCACCGTGGACATGTCCACGTAGCCTCGGCCGGCGCCGATTCCTTCCAGCGCTCCCTGCGGGCCGAAGCAGACGTCATGGGCCGCGGCCGGGTCGGCCAGCATCGCGATGGTGATGGCGCAGGTGGAGGTAACTTCCGCCGGCGTTGCCGCGACCGCTGCCCCGAGTGCCGCGAACTCCTCGCACTTGGCAGGAGAACGGTTCCAGACCTTGACCTTGAAGCCCGCCTTGATGAGGTTCTTGGCCATGGCGCTCCCCATGATGCCCAACCCTAAAAAGCCGTACGTTTCCATGTTCATCCTCCTTCTACATGTGATGTAGCCAGAATAGTATCGTCAGTCCATTCCCCTCCCCCCGGAGGGGGGAGGCTGGGAGGGGGGAGCTTCAGTACCGCGCCCCCTCCCTAACCCTCCCCCTCCGGGGGGGGACTTACCGGCATCAGCCTCTCAATCCAACAGCCTCGCCTGCCGCCACCCGCGCACCGAGTTTACCAGAAAAACCGCCTCGGCCCGCTCCAGGTCCTCTCTTTTCAGGATCCTCTCCTTGATCGTCCACTGGGCCAGCAACTCCTCGCGGAGGGTGCCGGGGAGGAGCCCGCAGCCAAGGGGCGGGGTGCATTTCATGCCGTCGATGACGGCGACCAGGTTGCTGTAGGTCCCTTCAGTCACCTCGCCGCGCTCGTTCTCGAAGATCACCTCGTCGAGGTCCGGCCGGGCGGCGAGCTCCCGGTGGAACATGTCGCGCCGGCTGGTCTTATGGTAGAGAAAGGGATCCGAGGAGCTGACACGCTGTCGCGCGAAGGAGACTTTCGCCTCCGGGGTGGCCTCGGCGAGCGGCGTCGCTTCGCAGCTGAGGCGCCCGTCCCTGAAGAGCAGCAGGCGCACCTTGTACCGTGTTGAAGGGATGAGACCCGCCGCGGTTTCCTGCAAGGCGCGCAGTGCGGCGCCTTCTGCAAGGGGAAAGGAGAAGTAGCGGGCTGAGCGCTCCAGCCGCTCCAGGTGCCGCTCCAGCAGGGAATACCCCTGCTCGTCATGCAGCAGCGATTCGATCAGGTGGAATTCCGGCCGCTGCTGTCGGATGAACGTTCCCTTGTCCAGGCACTCCTGGTACTCCGCCTCGGGCTTGGAATCATAGGTGATACCGCTGCCGATACCGAGCTCGCCCCGCCCGGTGTCGCAGTCGAGGACGGCGGTGCGGATGGCAACGCTGAAAAGGGCCTCGCCGCCGGGGGAGAAATAGCCGAGGCAGCCGGTGTACAGACCGCGCGGGTCCGTTTCCAGCTGGGCGATGATCTCCATGCTGCGCTTCTTGGGGGCGCCGGTGACCGAGCCGCAGGGGAACAGGGCCCGGAACAGCTCCGGCGGTGTGATTCCGTCCCGGACGCGCGACTCGATGGTGGAGGTCATCTGGTGCACCGTCGGGTGGCTCTCCACGTCGAAGAGCGACTCCACCCGGACCGAACCGGTCTCAGAGACTATCCCCATGTCGTTGCGCAGCAGGTCTACGATCATGAGGTTCTCCGCCACCTCCTTAGGGCTCTGTCGGAGCTGCGCTTTCCGGGCCAGATCCTCGGCGTACCAGCGGCCGCGCGGGGCAGTCCCCTTCATGGGGCGGGTAACCAGCCTGCCGTCGGCCAGGGAGAAGAACAGTTCGGGGGAGGCCGAGAGCACCCGCCACCTGCCGCACTCGAGGTAGCAGTTGTACGGGGTGGGCTGGCTGCGGCTAAGCTCGCTGAAGAAGGAACGGGGGCAGCCGGTGAAGGCGAAATGCTGCCTGATGGTGTAGTTGACCTGGTAACTGTCCCCGGCGGCTATCAGATCCCGGATCTCCTGCACGCAGTCGCGATACGATTCCCACCCCGGTGTCGCCTGCCATTCAGAGCAGCGAAAGGGGTTGTCATGGCGCGGGAAGGCCTGGGGGGCGCGCTGGGTGTAGAGCACGAACCAGAGAAGCGGCATCGGGTGCGGTGCAGAAGTGGTGAGTGCATTGTTGATGGCGCCCGCCGCCTCGTAACAGACAAAGCCCGCGGCATGGAGCCCAGCAGAGAGCTGACGCTGCAACTCCTCGAAAGCCGGGAGCACCTCTTCCGGCGTCAGCGCGACTATTTCGCCGACCTGACCGGTGAAGGCGAAGCCGTGCAGGTATGCCGGGAAGGGGAGCGTCAAGTGGGCCCTGCCGAGCAGATGTCGCCGATCGGGCAGGTAGCGCACTTGAGGCGGTCCTTGCCGTCGCACCCTTCCGAGATTCCCAGGTGGCAGATGGCGAAGTCGTACTTCACCGGGTCGGCCTGGTCGAGCTGCCGCAGGGCCCGGGTGATCTCGCAGGCCATGCGCCAGTCCGCCTGCTTGCGGCTGGTGAAGCCGAGGAAGCGGCAGATGCGCTGGATGTGGGCGTCGACGGGGATGACCAGCTGCGCCGGGGAGATGCCGTGCCAGATGCCGAGGTCGATGCCGTCGGCGGGGCGTACCATCCATCTGAGATACATGCAGAGCCGCTTGCAGGCGCTCCCCGAGGCTGGGGAGGGGAAGAAGAACGGGAAGTAGGAGTCCGCGGGGACGCCACCGGGGCCGAACACGGGGGAGAGGTCGAGGCTTTTCACGGCCTCGGAAAAACCGGAGAGGGTTCCGGTCAGGTCCTCGTCCGCCGGGGTGTAAAAGCGCAAGAGCCACTTCTCGATGGAACCGGCCTCCTCGATCATTATCCGGGCTGCCAGGAGCAGTGCGCAGAGGTCACGGGCGTCGTTGAAGCGGTGCTTGAAGCCCGCGAAGTCGCGGCTCCCCTGCTTCGGGTCGAAGCGCTCCACGAAACGGCGCGGGGAGGGGCCCATGGCATCGAAGATAACCGCCAGGTTCTTCTTGATGATTTTGACGTTGCCGTAGGCGAAAGACGACGCCACTAGCCCGGCGACCTCCTGGTCCAGGGGATCCTGGTAGCGGTGGCAAAACGAGAGCGGGTCGTTGGCCAGGTGGGCCTGGGAGCGGTTCTGGTACAGCGCTTCGAGTATTGTTTTCAGCTCCACGTGTGGTTCCTTCGCTGCGGCCGCCCCGGTGTCGGCGCGGTAGACAATCGGTTCGAGCCTGCTAGATTATCATAGTTGCTTCATCAGCTTAAAGAGAAAAGGGGGCGGAACACATGAAGCTTGCTGAACTGTTTCCGGAAGGGGGGCGCGGCATTTTGGGCACCGCCGACGCGAACGGCGTGGTCAATCTCGCCGTCTTCGCCGTCCCGCACGTGGTCGATGACCAGACCCTGGCCTGGGGCTTCGGCGACGGGCGCAGCATCGCCAACCTGAGGCAAAACCCGCACGCCAGCTACCTCTACCTGGCGCCGTCGCGAGGCTACAGCGGCTGGAGGCTGACCCTTACTATGATCGAGGAAAAGGGGGAGGGGGAACTCTTGGGTGAGATCAAGGAGCGGACCGCACTGGTGGCGAGCCCGCAGGCAAGTGCGGCGGTTTCCCGGGTGGTCTACTTCAAGGTGGACGAGGTCCGGCCACTCATGTGAATCAGCGGTTGGGCGGGGTCTCCAGGACGAAGGTCACCGGCCCGTCGTTCACCAGCGCCACCTCCATATCGGCCTGGAAGATCCCGCTTTGCACCGGCACTCCCAGCTCCCAAACCTGCCCCATGAAGTAGCTGTACAGCTTGTTGGCCTCCTCGGGGGCAGCCGCGGTATCGAACGAGGGGCGCCTCCCCTTGGAGCAGTTGCCCGCCAGGGTGAACTGGGATACCGCCAGCATCTCCCCCTTGATGTCGGGCAGGGCCAGGTTCATCTTGCCCTGGTCGTCACAGAAGATCCTCAGGTTGACGATCTTCTCCGCCATCCAGTCCGCCTGCTTGCAGGTGTCGCCAATCTCCACGCCGAGCAGCACCAGGATCCCCGGGCCGATCTCCCCGACCACCTTTCCTGCCACCGTGACGCTTGCCCGCTTGACCCGCTGAATTACCGCCTTCACGCCAGAACCTCCTGCATCGTTTCCCGATAAATGTCCGCGTCCTCGGCGGAGAATGCCGTAAAAATAATCTTCTTCAAATCCGGGTAGCTGGCCAGTGCCGCCTTGGCCTCTTCCAGCGCGATGCGGCAGGCCGGCCGCTTGGGGTAGCCGTAGACGCCGGTACTGATGGCGGGGAAGGCGATGCTGGCAAGCCCGTTTTCGTGCGCCAGCCGGAAACAGTTGCGGTAGCAGGAGCGGAGCAGTTCCGCCTCGCCGCGGCCCCCGCCGTGCCAGACCGGCCCCACGGTGTGGATCACGTGCCGGGCCGGGAGCCGGTATCCCCCGGTGATCTTCGCCTCTCCGGTCGGGCATCCCCCGAGGGTGCGGCACTCGGCGAGAAGCTCCGGGCCTGCCGCACGGTGAATGGCTCCGTCCACGCCACCCCCGCCCAAAAGCGAGCTGTTGGCAGCGTTGACGATGGCGTCCACCGTCACCTTGGTGATATCTACCTGTACGATCTCAACCTTGTCGCGCATGCCGCACCTCCTGCCGGTGCCGGATCAGCTTTCGATCAGGCTCCGCAAAAGTTTGAGGTTTACCGCGTCCATCTCATCCTCGTCCCCTTTCGGCGTCTCGATCACCTTGGGGACCAGGGCGAAGTGCGGGTCGTTCAGGATGAAGCGGAAGGGCTCCAGCCCAAGCGTGCCGGCGCCGATGTGCTCGTGGCGGTCCACCTTGCAGCCGAGACCCTTCTTGGAGTCGTTGAGGTGGAAGGCCATCAGCCTGTCGATGCCGAGCAGGGCGTCGAACTCGTCGAAGGTCCTGCGATAGCCGTCGTGGTCGGCGATGGGATAGCCGGAGGCGAAGGCGTGGCAGGTGTCGAAGCAGACGCCGAAGCGGGTCGGGTCGGAGCAACCGGTCATGATCGCCTTCAGGTGCTCGAACTTGTAGCCCAGGTTGCTCCCCTGGCCGGCCGTGTTCTCCAGGAGCACCTTGCCGGTAAACTGTGGCACCTCGCCGAAGAGCTGGTCGAAGGCCTCGCAGACGCGCCGGATGCCCACTTCCTCCCCGTCGCCGTTGTGGGAGCCGGGGTGCATGACCACCTTGTCGATGCCGAGCTTGGCGCAGCGCTCCAGCTCCTCCCGGAAGGCTATCAGGCTCTTGTCCTTCACGTCGCCGGGGGCTGCTGCCAGGTTGATCAGGTAGATGTCGTGGCTCATGACGCTTTTCATGCCGCTGGCCGCGAACTTGTCCCGGAAGAGCTGTGCGTCGGCGTCGGAAATCGCCTTGCCGCGCCACTGGTTGGAGTTCTGGGTGAAGACCTGGATCACCCCGCAGCCGGAGGCGACCCCGCGGTCGACGGCGTTGTGGATCCCCCCGGAGATGGAGACGTGTGCGCCCAAAAGGTCCATTACGCCCTCCCCTTGACGCCCAGTTTGCCGAGGTGGGTCCTGATCAGCTCGGTCCGGGCCAGGTACTCCTCGCTTTTAAGGATCAGTTCCTGGTGCGGCTCGCTCCAGTGCGGGCGCGGCCAGAGCGCGTCGGACGAGCGGCGCGGCACCACGTGCCAGTGCATGTGCGGCGCCATGTTGCCCAGCAGTTCATAGTTGATCTTGTCCGGGCTGAAAGCGTTGTAGAGGGCTTCCGCCACGGCACAGACCTCCGCCATCACCCCGTTGCGCACCGTCTCGGAGAGGTGGAACAGTTCGGTGACGTGGTCCTTGGTATAGACGAAGCAGTAACCGGCGAAGAACTGGTCCCGGTTCAGCGAAACCATGGTGTGTTCGAGCTCGATGACACGCTGGTCCACGTCGTCTTGCCACTTGGTGCAGATGGGGCATGAGTTCACAAAAGGCTCCTAAAGGCAGATTGAGATTAAGACAAAGATTGAGCTTCTCCTTAGTCTCACTCTCAGTCTTCGCCTTAATCTTAATCTTGATCTATGTTTATCTCGCCGCTGAAGACCTCTACCGCCGGACCGGTCATGTAGATGTTGCCGTCCTCGCTCCATTCCATTTCCAGGTCGCCGCCGGTCAAGTGGTTCAGGATCTTCTTCTCGGTCAGGCCGTTTAAAACGCAGGCCGCGGTGACCGCGCTGGAACCGGTGCCGCAGGCGAGGGTCTCACCGGCGCCGCGCTCCCAGGTGCGCTGGCGCACTTCGGTGCGCGAGATCACCTGCACGAACTCGACGTTGGTGCGGCGCGGGAACAGTTCGTGGTTCTCGATCAGCGGCCCGTACTTCGCCACCTCGAAGTTGTCGACGTCATCGACGAAGATGACGCAGTGGGGATTCCCCATCGAGGCGCAGGTAATGTTGAAGGTGGAGTGCAGGATATTGAGCGGTTCGGCGATCACCTTCTCGTCGGGACTGCCGACCATCGGGATCTCCTTCCGGGTGAGGCGGGGCGGTCCCATGTTGACCCGCACCTTCTCCACCTTGTCGGCGGCGCCGGTGAAAAGCTGGAGGGTGAGTATCCCGGCGCCGGTCTCGGCGGTGATCTCCTTCTTGGCGACGATGCCGTGGTCGTAGGCGTACTTGGCGACGCAGCGGATGCCGTTGCCGCACATCTCGCTCTCGGAGCCGTCGGAGTTGAACATGCGCATCCTGACGTCAGCCACCTCACTGGGCATGATCAGGATAAGGCCGTCGGAACCGATACCGAAATTGCGGTCGGACACCTTGACGGCCACGGCGGCGGGGTCCTGCACGGTTGCTTCGAAACAGTTGACGTAGACGTAGTCGTTGCCGGCACCCTGCATCTTTGTGAATTTCATAGAGAAAGACCCCCAAGGAAAGTATCTTACCTAAATAACAAAAACGGCCTGCCGCAACAAGCTAAAACCGGAGTTGCTTGACCGGAGCGTATACTTTTCAGTAGTATCATGAGAAAAAAAGGCTGGGAGGCTTAATGGAAATCAAGAACAGAATCTGGATGAACGGCAACCTGGAGTGGTACGCCTACATCGACGACGCGGAAGTTTTCCTGGGGAGCCGCGAGGTTCCGACTCCGCTGGAAGAAGGGGACAAGTGGACCAACATGTACGGTGACGTCTTCCAGGTCATCGACGGCGCCATCACCCTGGTGGAGCGGGTCGAACCGCCGCAGCGCTACTGGTGATATGGCGCAGGTCTGCAGTGGTAAATGCGGACATGCAATTCTTTATATTCTTGACATGAAAAATGTGGTATTGTATCCTCGCTTAACCATTAAACAGCGGGAGATACAGACATGAGACTTTCCACCAAGAGCCGTTACGGCTTGAGGGCTCTTTTTGACATCGCCTACAACGCCGGGTCCCAACCGGCGCAGATTCAGGACATCTCGCGGCGCCAGGACATCTCGCCCCGTTACCTCGAGCAGATCTTCCAGGGGCTGAAAAAGCACGGCATCCTGAAGAGCAAGCGCGGACCCCAGGGGGGGTACTGCCTCGCCAAGAGCCCCGAGGACATCACGGTACGCGCCGTGATCGAGGCGACCGAGGGGGACACCCTCATCGTCGACTGCGCCGGGAGGAGAAAGGGCGAGTGTGGTTTCGATGGGAGCTGCGTGACCCAGACCGTCTGGGAGGAATCCAACTCCAGGCTAAACGAGTTCTTCGAATCGATCACCCTGAAGACCCTGTGCGAACGGGGTGAGGCGCTGGGCATCAAGCGGGAGCAGGATCACCGCTTCATGTACTTCATCTAGACGGCAGGCCGCTTTACATACCAAAACGACTGCAGCCGCGGCGGCTCCAACGGCTGTTACGTGTGGGGTGTCCCCGGGCGCGGTCCTGCGAGGCCCCATGGCATCACCCCCGCAAAAGTACACCAAACTGCAAGAGATCCTGCGCGAGATGGGGACCGTCCTGGTTGCCTTCTCGGGCGGGGTCGATTCCACCTTTCTGCTCAAGGCGGCCATCGATACCCTCGGAACCGAGAAGGTTCTCGCCGTAACCGCCACCTCACCCACCTACCCCGAAAGTGAACTGAACGAGGCGAAGCGGCTGGCCGCATCCCTTGGCGCCACGCAACTCCTGGTCGAGTCCAACGAACTGGAAATCCCCGGTTTCAGCCACAACCCAAAGGACCGCTGCTACCACTGCAAGAGCGAGCTGTTCCGGATCTGCAGCGACAAGGCGCGGGAACTCGGCTTCACCTTTGTCGCCGACGGCAGCAACACCGACGACCTCGGCGACTACCGTCCCGGGCGGGTCGCCGCCTGCGAACTGAAGGTGCGCTCGCCGCTGCTGGAGGCGGAATTGGCCAAGGCTGACATCAGGGAACTGTCGCGGGGCCTGGGCCTTCCCACCTGGGACAAGCAGGCCTATGCCTGCCTGGCCAGCCGGTTTCCTTACGGCACCGAGATCACCGAGCAGAGGCTGAACCAGGTGGAGCGTTGCGAAGAGTTTCTCAAGGGGGAAGGGTTCCGGGTGTACCGGGTGCGCTTCCACCAGGAGAGCGCGCGCATCGAGCTCTCCGAGGCGGAACTGGGGCGGATGCTGGAGCCGGCCCTGCGGCAGCGCACCCTGGACTTCTTCCGGCAGGCCGGCTTCACATACGTGTCGCTCGACCTGCAGGGATACCGCACCGGCAGCATGAACGAGGGATGACCCCTCAGCCGATCTCGACGGTGATGGTCTTGGGTATGACGATGGTGAGGACGCCGCAATCGCAGCTCGCGTTGAAGCCCGCGGCGTCGAAGTCGGGGGGGACGGCGAAGCTCCTCTGGAAGGGGCCGAAGTAGCGCTCGATGCGGTGGAAGTTCTCCTTCCGGATCTCCTCGCTGTGCTTTCGTTCCCCCTTGATGGTCAGGGTGTGGTCCTCGGCCCTGATCTCGATGTCGGAGAGGTCCAGGTCGGGCAGTTCCACCTTGATGGTGACCGCGGCGTTGCTCTCGTAGACGTCCGCCGGCGGGTGCCAGACCCCCTCCCTGATCTCCTCGCCGATTTCGCGGGTCCAGGCCAGGTCGAGCAGCCGGTTCATCTTGTCCTGCATGCTTCTGAGTTCGCTGAGCGGGTTGTACCTGACAATCGCCATCTTCTCCCTCCGCTGGTGCGCCACCGGGCGCGTATGGTAGGCAAAATTTAAGGGGAGGGAGCCGTTTCCTCAAGCCCCCTCCCCGTTGTTTCCTTCTCCTGGTTTAAATCCGCTTCCCTTTGGGTACGGTGTGCTTCAATTTTTTGGAGCCGTCGTAGAGATGTTGTTTCACCAACTCCCTTTGTGCCTTCAAGTCCTTTTTCTCGTAGTCCATTGCCAGGTTGATTTCCATCCTCTGTGCCAATTCGTCGATGGTTTTTTCTTCGTCTCGTGCCATGCTGGCTCCCCTTTTACCTGGTTGTTAACGCCGATGTCTAACTGCCTGAACTTGCTGGACCTCCTTTTTTGAGTTTTGAGAATCATAGCAGTTTGGATCTTTTTTGCAACAGAACATTTCGCCTTGAAGCATAAGGGTTTATCGGATAATATGGCCGGGAAAATCCCAGTCGTAAGGAGTGTTTATGCTGCAGTACAAGGTCGTCGAGCTAAGCCATGTTTCCGAGGACACCATCGAGGAGGCGCTCAACGAATGGACCCGGAAGGGGTGGAAGTTCGACGCCATGCAGTTCGCCATGCGTGACGCCAGCAAGCGTCCGGCCATGGCTTTTGTGGTCTTCACCAAAGAGGAGAACTAGGTGACCACCGAGAGAGAAACACTGTACCTGCTGGACGGCTCTTCCTATATCTACCGTGCCTATTTCGCCATCCGCCACCTGAGTTCCCCCAACGGTTTTCCCACCAACGCGCTCTACGGTTTCACCCAGATGCTCTTGAAGGTCATGAAGGACCGGGCACCGGCGCACGTGGCCGTGGTGTTCGACGCCGGCAAGATCACCTTCCGAAATGAGCTTTTCCCCGCCTACAAGGCGACCCGGAGCGCCATGCCCGAGGACCTGGCCCAGCAGATCGAGCCGATCAAGCAGATGGTGCGCGCTTTCAACATCCCGGCGCTGGAGCTGCCCGGCTGGGAGGCGGACGACATCATCGGGACCATCGCCAAGAAAGCGGAAGCCGCGGGTCTGGACTGCGTGGTGGTCACCGGCGACAAGGACCTGATGCAGATCGTCACCGAGCACGTGACCCTTCTGGACACCATGAAGGACAAGAGCTTCGGCATCCCGGACGTGATCGAGAAGTTCGGGGTGGAACCGGCGCGGGTGGTCGACGTGCTGGCGCTTTGGGGTGACACCTCCGACAACATCCCCGGCGTCCCGGGCGTCGGCGAGGTGACCGCCAAAAAGCTGCTGCAGGAGTTCGGCACCCTGGACGAGCTGCTGGCGCGGGCGTCCGAGGTGAAGGGGAAGACCGGCGAGCGGCTGGTCGAGTTCGCCGACCAGGCCCGGCTGTGCCGCACCCTGGCCACCATCGACTGCGCCGTCCCCATCGAGTACAACATCGACGACTTCGCGGTCACCCCTCCTGACAACCGCCGGCTGGCCGCGCTGTTCCGCGAGTATGGTTTCGCCACGCTCCTGAAAGATTTGACCAGTTCGCCCACCCTGTCCTGCGACCGCTACTCGCTGGTGCTGACCGAGGCCGAACTGCGCGAACTGGTGGCGAAGCTGGAAAAGGCGCCCGCCTTCGCCATCGACCTGGAGACCACCAGCCTGAACCCGTTCGAGGCCGCCGTGGTCGGCTACGCGGTGAGCTGCCACTCCCACGAGGCCTACTATATCCCGGTCGGGCACCGCTACCTGGGCGCTCCGGAACAGCTCTCCGAAAAGCTGGTGCTGGAGCTTTTGGGACCGCTGCTCGCCGACCCGAACCGGAAAAAGATCGGCCAGAACCTCAAGTACGACTACCAGGTGCTGCAACTGGCGGGCGTGGAGTTCGCCGGCATCTGGTGCGACACCATGCTGGCCGCCTACCTGGTCAACCCGTCGCGCAACAGCCAGGGGCTGGACGCGCTGGCGCTGGAGTACCTGGACCACCGCATGATCTCGTACGCGGAGGTGGCCGGCACCGGCAAATGCGAACTGAACTTCTCCGAGGTGGACCTCGACCGCGCCGGCCCGTACTCCTGCGAGGATGCCGACGCCACCTTCCTGCTGCACGAGATCCTGCTCCCCAAGGTGCGCGAGCAGGGGATGGAGGAGCTTCTCTTCGACATCGAGATGCCGCTCATGGAGATCCTGGCGGACATGGAGCTGTGCGGCGTGAAGCTGGACCTTGAGCTCATGAAGGAGCTGTCGGCCGGATTCGGTAAACAGCTCATCGAGCTGGAAGCGAAGATCCACGACCACTGTGGCGGCCCCTTCAACATCAACTCGCCCAAGCAACTGGGCGAGATGCTCTTCGAGCGCATGGGGCTCGCCGTCGGCAAGAAGACCAAGGGGAAGACCGGCTGGTCCACCAACGTTGAGGAGCTGGAACGGCTGGCCGAGCAGCACGAGGTGGCGCGCCTGCTGCTGCAGTACCGCAGCATCTCGAAGCTGAAATCCACCTACACCGATGCGCTCCCGAAGCTGGTGGACGCGAGGACCGGGCGCGTGCACACCTCCTACAACCAGGCGGTCACCAACACCGGCAGGCTCTCCTCGTCGGATCCAAACCTGCAGAACATCCCGGTGCGCGGGGCGGAGGGGCGCGACATCAGGCGCGCCTTCGTGGCCGAGCCGGAAAGCCTCATCCTGTCCGCGGACTACTCGCAGATCGAGCTGCGCGTGCTGGCGCATCTCTCCGGGGACCGGGTGCTCAGTGAGGCTTTCGCCTCGGGCGAGGACGTACACCGCCGCACAGCGGCCGAGGTATTCGGCATGTTCCCGGAACTGGTCACCCCCGAGATGCGGCGCCAGGCCAAGGTGATCAACTTCGGCGTCATCTACGGGCAGGGGGCGTTCTCGCTGGCCAAGGAGCTCGGGGTCACCGCCAAGCAGGCCAAGGCCTTCATCGACAGCTACTTCGAGCGCCATGCCGGGGCGAGGAGCTTCCTGGATAGCTGTATCTCCGAGGCCGAGACCTGCGGCTTCGTCACCACCATCCTGGGAAGAAGGCTGCAGATCCCGGAGATCGCCAGCAAGAACGGCAACATCCGCGCCTTCGCCCAGAGAAACGCCACCAACTACCCGATCCAGGGCTCAGCGGCCGACATCATCAAGGCGGCCATGATCGAGGTCTCCCGCCGCATGCGCGAGGAGCGGGTGGCCAGCCGCCTGATCATGCAGGTGCACGACGAACTGGTGTTCGAGGTGCCGGAAAACGAGCGGGAGCTGATGGAGGAGCTGGTGCGCAGCGAGATGGAGGGGGCGCTGCAGTTGTCGGTGCCGCTCAAGGTCGATCTCAACTTCGGTCAAAACTGGGCCGAGGCGCACTAAGGTTTTCCGCGCCAGCGACCGAAGAGGAGCTTGGCAGGACGGAGGGGCTATGGCAGAGGAGCTGGAACAATACGCGCGGTACTTCCGGGAAGGGACCCGGGTTCGCGTCGGGATTCCGCTGGAGGGAGGCGGCTGGTTCCCGGAATGGGGCTCGGTGGCCGTGCTGGACGACGACCTGCTGCTGGTCGATCTCTCCCGTGACCAACTCCCCGAGGAGGCCAGGCTCGAGACCGGGCAGACCCTGAACGTGGGGCTTCCCGAGCAGGAGCAGTCGCTCACCTGCCGCGCGGTCCTGGTGCAGGTGGACAGCGTCGAGCACCGCCTGGCGTTGCGCCTCATCGAGGAGGTCTACCCCTTCGAGCCCAGGGAGTACTACCGGCAGGACGTCTACCTCCCCCTGGACTACCGGTTGCCCCTGTCCCAGATCGAGGCGGACGTGCGGCTGCGCTGGTTGCAACGGCGCCGGGAGATGGAGTTCGCGGCCCAGACCCCGGAACCGGGGGAACCTGAGGAGCTGGAGGACAGCCGGGAGGAGATTCGGGCCAGGCTTGAAAAGCGCAAGGACACCCCGCCGGTGGCAGCCAACATCTCCGGCGGCGGGCTGCGCATCAACATCAACCAGAAGCTGATCGTGGGGCAGTTGATCGAGTTGAGCATCTACATTCCCAACGTCCAGCACCTGGTGGAAATAGTGGGGGAGGTGGTCGAGGTGCGGGACCTCCCTGATCAGATGCGTTTCAGCACCGCAGTGCGCTACCGCATGATCGACGAGGCCGACCGCGACCGCCTGATCGGCTACATCTCCGCGCAGCAACTGCTGCAGCTTTCCCAGCAGACCCCGCGGGTGCTGCCGTCGCCGGAGCCGAGGATGTCGACCTTCGCCTGGCGCCTGCAGATCGCCCTGGCCTTCATCCTCCTGGTCGCCTTCATCGGCTGCCAGGTGAAGGCCATCCGCCAGGCCAAGGACCGTGGTGAAAAGTGGGAAGTACAGCGTATCTTCGACGAGGGATTCGTAGAGTTTCTCAAGAGGCAGCGGTGACCATCTCCATGGCGTCCTCGATCATGATCTCCAGCTCGGCGAGCATGATCTCCTTGATCCCCATGCTTTGTGCCTCGAAGGTGGCCGCCAGCATCAGGTTCGGCTCCGGCGCCCCCCCAAGCCCCAGTTTCCGGCAGGCGTGATCCACCAGCCGCACCAGGCTCAGCAGCACGTCGCCGGTGTCGGTAAGTTCCTTGTGGTGGTCGCGCACTATGGTGCAGTACACCTCCGGCAGGTTCCATTTCTGCATCAGCTGGTATCCCGATTCCGTGTGCATCGCCGCCATGATCTCCGCGGTGAGCTCGCGCGAAATCCCTTTCCGCTCCGTGTCGGCGTTGACGATCCCCTCCAGCACCTTGAGTATTAACAGGCTGCCGATGTCGTGCAGGAGCCCGGCGATGAACCCCTCCTGCGCCAGTTGCTTGTAGCCGCTTTTCTCGCACAGCCAGCGGGTGCCGATGGCGCAGCCGATGGCGTGCTTCCAAAGAATCTGCGACTGACTCTTCAATTCCGGATGGGTGAAGCTGTTGTAGCTGTTTTGCTGGGAGGCGAGCATGGCCACGCTGGCGATCTCGCGTGCCCCCAGCCGCACCACCGCGTCCGTGATGGTGGTCACCTTGGCCAGGCCGCTGAAGAAGGCGGAGTTGGCCAGCCGGAGGATCTGGCTGGTCAGTGCCTGGTCCTTGATGATGAGCGCCACTACCTGGTCGATGGTGAAATCCTTGCCGGACAGGATCGCCTGCAGCTTCACGGCGACCGGGTGGAACACCGGGAGGTTGAGCGTTTCCGATTCCAGGTGCTCTTTGACGACGTCGACGAAGGGTTTGCTTTGCATGTCATTCCCCCAGAAGGCGCCTGATCTCGGCGATCGGGCGCGGCTTGCCGATCCTGGGCAGGAGCCGCACCGTGTCGTGCAGCGATACCTCGCCCCGTGCCGCCTTGCACAATCCTGATTCCAAGAGGGTCACCATGCCGGTGCTCTCGGTGGAGATCTTCCGGATCTCGTAGGAGGTCTTCTTGCTCAGGATGGCGTCCTTCACCAGCTCGTTCAGGATCAGCATCTCGAAGACCCCCACCCGCCCCCGGTAGCCGCTGTAGCGGCACTTGCCGCAACCCCGCCCGGTCCTGAACTCGGCCCCTCTCAGATCGACGTTGCTGTAGCCGATCCTTCTTAGCTCGGTGGGGTTGGGGAGGTAGGGTTCGGCGCACTCCGGGCACACCCGGCGCAACAGGCGTTGTGCCAGCACGCAGACCACGGTGGAGGCGATCAGGAACGCCTCGATGTCCATGTTCATCAGGCGCAACAGACCGCCGACGCTGTCCTCGGTGTGAAAGGTGGTGAGCACCTTGTGCCCGGTGAGGGCGGCCTGGATCGCGGTCTCGGCGGAGAAGCTGTCCCTGATTTCACCCAGCACGATGATGTCCGGGTCCTGGCGCACGATGTGGCGCAGTGTTTCGTCGAAGGTCACCCCGATCTTCTGGTTGATGGAACACTGGGCGATCCCCTCGATCACGTACTCGACCGGTTCCTCCGCGGTGGCGATGCTGGTGGAGAGTTCGTTCAGGTGCTGCACGCAGCTGTACAGGGTGGAGGTCTTGCCGCTGCCGGTGGGGCCGGTGACGATGAGGACGCCGCTGGGCGTGTCCAGCGCGTCGTCGATGAAGCGCTCCAGCATGCGCCCGGGCATGCCGATCTCTTTCAGGTCCAGCAATTCACCCTTCATGCTCAAAAGGCGCAGCACGATCTTCTCGCCGTAGATGGTGATGTAGAAGGAGACCCTCATGTCCAGCGTGGCGCCGGTCTTGGGACTCTCGTAGCAGATCCTGCCGTCCTGGTGCCTCCTTCTCTCGGCGATGTCGGCCTCGGCCAGGACCTTGATCCTGCTGCTGACCGGCAGCGCCAGCTCCTTGGCGAGGTCCTTGTAGAGCACCAGCATGCCGTCCCGGCGGAAGCGGACCCGGAGCGCGCTGCGCATCGGCTCGATGTGGATGTCGCTGGCTCCCTCCTTGAGCGCCTCCTCAAAGATGGAGTTGACGATGCCGGTGACGGTGTGCTCGTCGGTCGCGGTGCCGTCCCCCTGGATCATCCCCCTCTTGAGCAGGGTGAAGGCGTCGCGGATCGCCTTCATGGTGCAGATGGCGAAGATGGTGTTGCCCTGCCCGAAGAGCTTCTCCGCGGTCCTTCTCCCCTCCAGGTTCAGTGGATCCGCTATCGCTACCAACACCTGTCCGTTCTCCTCCCGGACCGGGACGAAGTTGTGTTGCGCGAGCCAGTGCTGCGGCACCTTGGCCAGGAGCGAACGGTCGATATCGGCGGCCTGCAGGTCGATGAAGGGGTAACCCAGTTGGAAGGCGAGCACCTCGGCCAGCGTGTACTCCTCGATGAAGCGCTGCTCCACGAGGATCTCCCCGAGCATCTTGCTGTTGTCGCCGTCACGCTGGATGCCGAGCGCCGCCTGCAGTTCGGCCGGTTTCAGGTAACCCAACTCCACCAGCAGGGCGCCCAGCTTCACCGAAATAATATTGTTGCGCAGGGTCTCGCGCAGCTGCTCCCGGCTGAAAAAGCCCAGCTCCAGCAGCACCGCGATCAGAGTCCTTGGCGTCGCCAGCTTGGTCTTCACCCGCTGGGCGTAGGCCAGCTGCGTCTCCGCCAGGTAGCCGGACTTCACCAGCAGCGAGGCTATTTCCAGTCCGGAGTCGTCCATCCCGTCTTTCCGGGCCGTCTGGTTCGGGTAGTTGCCGTAGCTTTCCATGCACCTTCCCCCGCGTGCGCCAGGATCGCAGTACCTGCCGCTGGCCGACACTGATCGTTGACATGCACCCCAAAACCTTGGTAGTATACCATGCCGATTGGAGCAGGCTAATTTATCTCCTCTCTCGAAGTCGCACCACCTCCCCCTTCAATACACGCAAAAACAGCAGCTTATGCTGGCGCGCATTGGTCACTCCGCAGCAATGGCCCGCAGGCAGAGCAGAAGCAAAGGAAAGGGCCCGCCCCATGAAAAAGAAGGACAAAGAGAAACAGCAACCCAAACAGAAAGAGTTCAGCGCCTCCCCCTTCCAGGCACTCAAGGGTGCCACTCTCAACCTGCAGGGTGCGCCGTCGGCCCCGGTTCCTCCCAAGAAGAAGGAGGAGAAGCCCGCGAAGCCAGCACAGGAAATGTCGGACGAGATGTTGTTCTTCGAGGCCGTGGCCGGGGTGAAGCGGATCTCGGGTACCATGCCGCCGGCGCAGGTGAAGGCGCAACAGACGGCGAAGGCCCGTCGCGACGAGGAGGATCAGGAAGTCTTCCTGAAGGCCCTGGAAGCTCTGCGGCTCGACGTCCGGTTTTCGGACCAGGTCCAGGAAGAGGAGGCAGCTCCGCGCCCGGCGGCGGTAAACCGGCTGCGCCAGGTGCGCCGCGGCGGCATCAGGATCGACCTGCAGCTCGACCTGCACGGGCTCACCCGCGACGAGGCGCTGGAAAACCTGGAGAGGTTCGTTAAGGCGGCGTACAACCGCGGTCAGAAAGGGGTGCTGGTGATTACCGGGAAGGGGAACAATTCTCCGGGGGAGCCGGTGCTGAAGGTGGCCGTCGCCAACTGGCTCAGGGAACACGGCAAGGGGATGATCGCGGAATTTGTGCAGGCTCCCAGCGACATGGGAGGAAGCGGCGCTTTCGTGGTGTTCTTCAAGGAGAAAAAGGCGGAGCCGTTAGAGGCGGGTGAGGCAGGGGGGAAGGCGTAAGGGTCACCCTTCGTCAAGCGGCACTTGCTGCCCTAAACCGCTCGGACCTGACGCCCCGAAGGGGATAGAAAACGTCGGTTTGCGCCGGCGAAAAAGACACCCCCGCATGACAGCAGCCTGCGGGGGTGTCTTTTGCTTGAAGCGCAGCAGTCACCTGAGTCGTAAACCGCTGACCCGCACAGGCGTTGCCCGGTTCGTGGTAGTGCCGTCGCCCAATGCTCCGCTGAAATTGTTGCCCCATGCCCAGATGGTCCCGTCTGCTTCAAGTGCCAGCACATAATCAAGACCTACCGATATACCGGTTATTCCGGCCAGAGAGCTTACCTGTATGGCGGTTTCGTCTCCCCCCCAGTTCCACACGGTCCCGTCCGCTTTCAACGCCACCGTCGGTTTGATCGGGTAATTGAGCCCCCCGGAAATAGAGTCCGAGATTGCCGTCAGGCCGGAAATGGTGGTGATCTCCGCAACGGTGGTTCCCAAGCTCCACACCGTGCCGTCCGACTTGATGGCATATTGCCCCCCATTTGGAACCATGGCTCCAGCCCCAAGCTCCATCAATGAACTGATGCCGGAAAGGGCGGTAACCTGCTCCGGAGTCGTGGCAAAATTCAAGGTCCAGACAGTTCCGTCGGTCTTGAGGGCGTAGTAGGCGGATATTGATTTGACCCCGGTTAGCCCCGCGATTTGAGCCGGCGCTGTCGCGAACGTTATGGGGTAGGAATCCCGCCCCCACCACCAGACCGTGCCGTCGCTTTTCAACGCGACCCCGTGGCTGTGGCCGGCGGCGATGGCAGTCACCTGTGACAGGCCCGGCAACTGCTGAGGCGTAGTAAGGCTCGGAGCTGCCATGGTCGTATGATCTGCATGACGTTGGTCCCGCCCCCAGATCCATACTGTGCCGTCATTTTTCATGGCTATGGGGGTGTTGTCGCCGGTTCTTATGTCGACGATATTGCCCAAGCCGTGCACCTGAATGGGTGTGGTTCGGGAGGCGGTGGTCCCATCGCCTAGCTGACCGTCGTTGTTGTTGCCCCAGGCCCAGACGCTGCCGTCAGCCTTCAAAGCCATGGATGCGTAGTATCCCGCAGCGACTTTGGGCGTGGTGGTAAAGCTCTCGTTGCCCCTGGTTGAAGGTGTCGGTACATTTGCATCGGCAACAGTACCGCCGAAGGCGCCGGAGGACGTTATTGTGGCGATGTAGATAGTTGCGCCGGTTGCGGTGTTGGTTATGGTCACCGATGCGCCGTCGCCGGCGACGGTTACGGTAATGGCATCGAAGAGCCGATCCAGGGCATTTCCTATCGAGTAGGCGGAATGCAGCGGGTCAAAGTCGTTCGGCACGTGGTAGGTGGTCAACATGATGCCGAACCTTGCCTTAAGTTGCGCAACGGCGCCGGCAAGGTTTCCCCTGATGATACCGTGAGAGGTTTCGGCGGCGGCCCCGCCACATGCAGAGCGGACCACCAGGTCGGAGAAGGGGTTGACATTGGCGGTGCCCGCGTCGTCGGCAAAGGAGTAAAGGAATCGGCCCGCGCCGGCATCGACCTTTACTACGTACGGTGCGGTCATCCCGTAGACGTTGATGCTGAATCTTCCTGCTGCCGAAGTCGTTGCTGTTTTAACGGCCGCCTGGGAGTCGATCACTGTCACCGCAGCATTGCCGAGCGCCTTACCTGTCGCGGCGACACCTCGCACCGCAGGCGGCGTAGGCGAACCACCACCTCCACAGCCTGCAACACAGACAACGAGGATCAACGCAAACATGATTCTCTGTAACTGTCCCATTATGGACGACCTCCCAAGCAATTGTAGGCTCTGTCAGTGGCAGGGGATCTCGATAAAACCGTATCGTCAGACAACCGGCGATCTTGAATGCTTGATTAAGTGTTACGAATTCTCTTATGCTGGTCGGACTTCACCCGGTGACAGGAGCAGCAATGGTTGCAACAGAGATGTTTCGCATCGGCATTGACTTGGGCGGGACCAAGACGGAAGGGGTGCTGCTCGATCCTGCGGACGCGGTGCTGGTGCGGGAGCGGCGGTCCACGCCTCTCGCCGAGGGGTACCAGGCTATCCTGGAGTCGGTGGCGCATCTGCTGCGCGACCTCGCCGCGCGAGTGCCAGAGGGCACACCCTATAGTGTGGGCGTGGGTATTCCGGGTTCGGTGGATGCACTCACCGGCCTGGTGCGTAACGCCAACTCGGTCTGCCTCATCGGCCGTCCCTTTCAGGCTGACCTGGAGCGGCTTTTGGGGAGAAGGGTAGGGGTGCGCAACGACGCCGACTGCTTCACCCTGGCGGAGTGTCGCAAGGGCGCAGGTGCCGGGCACCAGGTGGTGTTCGGCGTCATCATGGGGACCGGCTGCGGCGGCGGGATCTGCTACGACGGCGTGGTGCGCGAGGGACCGCACCGGATCAGCGGCGAGTGGGGGCACGTTTCCATCGATCCCGCCGGGGCACCCTGCTACTGCGGCAACCGCGGCTGCATCGAGACCAAGATCAGCGGGTCCGGCGTGGAGGCGGCGTATCTGGCCCGCAACGGGGTGAGCCTCACCATGGAGGAGATCGTGGCCGAAGCCCGCCGCGGGGACGCGCGGGCGCTGTTGGCCTTCAACACCTTCCTCGACGATTTCGGCCGCAGCCTTGGCGGCCTCATCTCCGTCCTTGATCCAGATGCGGTGGTCCTGGGAGGGGGGCTTTCCAATATTGACGAGCTGTATCACGCCGGCGTGGAACGGGTGCGCCACTACGCCTTTCACAACGACCTGCGCACGCCGATCCTGAAAAACGAGCTCGGAGATTCCGCCGGCGTCTTCGGCGCGGCCTGGATCGGAATCTAGCCGTCCCCGGCGATAAATTTGAAATAACTAATGTCTTTGCTACTATAGTCTGGTTTCTGGCCCCAACCCCAACCAAGGCGGTGCCCCATGGAAACCGAACCCGGCAAAAGGATCAACATCAGGTACAAGTGCAGGCTCGATGACGGCAGGGTTTACCTGGTCGGCGAGCACAACACCCTCGAGTTCGTGGTCGGAGCGGGACGCGTTCCGCCTGCACTGGAGCAGGGGCTGATGGGGATGGCCCGCGGTGATCACCGCGTCATCCGCGTCCCTGCCAACGAGGCCAATCTCTTCCCGTTTCCACTGGGCTCCCACTTCGCCTTCTCGACCGACCGCGCCCCCGGTGTCGCCTATGATTTCGGCCCCGGCATGGGCGGCGATGTCTCCCTCTCCCTGGGCAGGCGCGACTACCGCGAACCCCTCCCCGCCGACCAGGACGTCTTCTTCGAAATCGAAATGCTCTCGGTGGAGATGCAGTAGCCACGACCTGCCGCGCCAGAAGGGACTGGCTCCGTTAGGTGCCTGTCCCTTTAGCGGAACGCTCCTTCCCGCTCAGCAACCTTCCCCAAACACTAAGGGGACAGGCCCCTAGCGGAGCCGGTCCCCTTATTCGCGTCCCTACATCACTGCGCAGGCACCGGCAACTCCAGGTTGATCGTGATGTAGCCCTTGCTCCTGGCAGTATAGGCGCCGCGGCTGAAGCCGTAGACGTAGATCTCGTCCCCGGGGTCGTAGTTGTCGATCAGGAACTTGTACCCCTCCCGGATGTTGAGCGACAGCCCGTAGCCGAAGGCGCCGCCGCGGATGTGTTCGAACCACTTGGTGCCCACCCCGGAGTCGTACCATTTCAGGGTGCCGGCAGTCAGATCGCCACCGGAGTAGCTGCGGGCATTGACGCCGGAGATGGAGGCGAAGAGCCTCTCGACGTTGGTGTTGGTATCTTTGCCGTCGCTGCCGTCATCGGGCTTGTTCCAGGTCCCATCAAAACACACCACCAGTTTCTTCGACATAGGCGAACCTCCTGAGGGTTTGATTGACGTCTCTTCTTTACATCTTCTCCTGCACGCTCCTGATCTTGTCCTCCATGGTCTGCTCCCGGTCGGTGCGGGTGCCCAGTTTCACCGTGGTGGTGATGCGCGGAGCGCCCATGGCGTGGACGGTCTCGTGGCAGCGCTTGATGGCGGCGAAAACCTCGTCCCACTCCCCTTCGATGTTGGTGCCGTAGGAATGCAGCGCGATCTTCAGCCCGGCTTCGTTGAGCACCTTTTCGCAGGCTGCGATGTAGCTGGAAAGGGATACGCCGACACCCAGCGGGACGATGCACAGATCCACCATGACTCTCATGACTATGCTCCTTCAGTGCAGTTAGTTGAGGACTTGCCAATGACGGCGGCCCGAGTAGCAATGATAATAGATGATGAGCAGGTTTTAAAGCGACAAACTTTACGACCGGCACCGGAGTGCACACAGCTGCGCCACGGTGTTGACTTTGACTGCCCAGCCCCTAAACTGATTCAATTCCCATGCGTTAAAGACCTGCCACAGCGGAGAGGATCGTGACCCAGACAGAGAAGGCAAAAGCGAAGGTACTGATCACCGGGGCCACCGGTTTTATCGGAAAGAGACTGGTGCATGCCCTGGCGGCGGAGGGGATCCCGATCCGTTGCCTGGTGCGCAGGTCGGATGTCGTTTTCCCGCCGCAGGTGGAGGTGGCGCAGGGGGACCTGCTGCAGCGCAATTCGCTGCTTGCGCCGCTGCGGGGGATCGAGACTGCCTACTACCTGGTGCACGCCATGGGGGGCGAGCGCGCGGGATTCGAGCAGCGCGACCGCCAGGCGGCGGAGAACTTCGTGGCGGCGGCGGAGATGCAGGGGGTGAAAAGGGTCATCTACCTGGGAGGGCTGGGAGAGGAGGGTGACCAGCTCTCGGAACACCTGGCGAGCCGCCTGGAAGTCGCGAGGATCCTGCAGCGCGGCGCCTTCCAGACCACCTACCTGAGGGCTGCCGTCATCATC
The DNA here is from genome assembly GCF_016458305.1 of Geomonas anaerohicana. GTDB lineage: Bacteria > Desulfobacterota > Desulfuromonadia > Geobacterales > Geobacteraceae > Geomonas > Geomonas anaerohicana. The sequence goes on from NZ_JAEMHL010000001.1 coordinate 581,738, forward strand.
GGCGCGGGGGGCGCCTCCTTCGAGATGATCCGTTACCTCGTGGAGCGGCTGCCGGTCATGATCACGCCGCGCTGGGTCTCTACCCGCTGCCAGTTCATCGCGGTGCAGGACGTGATCGCCTACCTGGTGGGGTGCCTGAAAGACGGGCGCACCGCCGGGCACACCTACGACATCGGCGGGCCCGAACTGCTCTCCTACCGCGACATGATGGAGCGCTTCGCCGAGGTGGAAAAGAAGTTCATCAAGATCATCCCCGTCCCCCTGCTGACCCCGAAGCTCTCCTCCTACTGGGTCTGGCTCATCACGCCGGTGAAGCCGTCCATCTCCATGCCGCTCATCGAGGGGCTGGGCAACGAGGTCATCTGCCACGACCAGGAGATCAGGAAGATCCTGCCCATCCCCCTGACCGGGTTCGAGGAGGCGGTGCGCCGGGCGCTCGAGGAAGAAGCCGGGCAGGGGGAGGCGACGCTCGCATGAAAAAATCAGCCCGCTTCCTCTTCAAGGTTCATTAAGGGGTGCCGATAAGCTGAACAGGTCAGGTAGCCAGTCGTTGTCAAATCCGCTTTGACATCGGTCGCTTCGCCATCGCAGCAGGCGGTAAGGGGAGAGAGATGAAGTGCTTGATCATAGAGGACAACGAATTCCTTCGTGAGGGGCTCATTATGTTCCTGCAGGGAGTGGCGGACATCGAGACGGCGGGCAATGGCCGGGAGGGGGTGGATCGCTTCACCTCGGCGCTGCAGCAGGGGCAACCCTTCGACCTGGTGCTGCTCGACATCGTCATGCCGGAGATGGACGGTCAGCAGGCCCTCAAGCTGATGCGCCAGGCGGAACAGGAACGCGGGAGTGCCGGAAAAAAGAGCGTGATCATCATGACCACCGCCCTCAACTCCCCTGCCAACATGGAAGAGGCGATGTGGGACGGGGACTGTTCCGATTACCTGGTGAAGCCGGTGGCGCGGGCCGACCTGATGGCTATCCTGCACCGTCACGGCCTGCTCTGAAGCCGGAAGGGAACCCGACATGGAACCTAACTTTTACCGGCCCACGGTGCAGATCTCCCTGGAACAGGACTCGGCGGAGATACTCTCAAGCTTCAGGGAGATCATCAAGAGCGGCGCGGGGACCAGGGTGAAACTGCTGAACTACTACAAGGGGCTGCCAATCAGCTATCCGGCCAACCTGGTGGAGGTCAGCGGGCAGGTTCTGGAACTGGACGTGCACCCGCAGCAGGCGGTGGCCCTGGGGCTGTCCGGGCGGACCTGCATCAAGTGCGGCACCTTCAGCCATACCCTCTTGGCCGACGTCAAGGACGCGGACGTGCGGCGCATGGTGGCCTCGCTGCACAACTTCAGCTACGTGGACCTGATGGCGGAACAGCGCGCCTCGCTGCGGCTCGAACTGGATCCGCCCTGTGAGGCCGAGATAATCGCCTCTGGGCGCACCGTGGCGGCGCAAGCGCTGGATGTCTCCCTGGGGGGATTCTCGGCGTTGAGCGCGCAGCCGAGCCAACTGGCCAAGGGAGACGAGGTGCTGCTCAAGGTGCGGATGCCCAACCTGCTGCACAACACGGTGAGCCTGCTGGAGGTGCCGGCAACCGTGGTGGATGTTGCCTGTGGCGATGACGGCGACCTCTGCCGTTTTTCCATCAGCTCGGACGCCCAGGCGGAGGGGATCCTGTCCCGTTTCATTTTCCAGCGCCAGGTGGACCTGATCCGGGAACTGAAGGAGATGAGCGGCTAAGGCCAACCCGGAAGAAGGAGAGAGAGATGCCTGACAACCTGTTCATACCGTCGGTGGATTTGCGGATAGGAAGCCTCGAGGAGTACAACCGCAGACAGAAGGAGAAGGCTGCGTCGCGTCACGCCAAGCCCAAGGCCCGTCCCTGCATCACCATCTCCCGGGAGTACGGCTGTACCGGTTATCCGACGGCGGAGCTTCTGCGCGACATCCTGATGCAGCGGACCGGCGAGGAATGGGTCATGATCGACCGCGCCATCATCGAGGAGGTCGCCAAGCGCCACAACCTGTCCCAGGAGATCCTGCGCACCTTGGGCGAAAACAACCGGCTCCTGTCCGAGATCCTGGCTACCTTCTCCTCGCGCTGGAAGAGCAACTACGACTATTTCCTGCCGCTGTCACAGCACGTGGTAGCGCTCGCCGAGCAGGGCAACGTCCTGATCCTTGACTTGGGCGGAGCCATCGTGGCGAGGCACCTGGAGCATTCCTACCACTTCAGGATCTACGGCTCCGAGGCCTTCAAGATCGCCACACTGGCCCGTCGCCTCAATATCGAAGAGGAGGAGGCCGAGAAGCTCATGCACCGGCAGCAGAAGGTGCGCGACCGCTTCACCAGCGATTTTCTTAACCAAAACGGCCACGACCCCGCCCTCTATGACATGCTCTTCAACAACGACCGCTGCGCTTCGGACCGGATAGCCCACACCATCGCCGATTTCGTGCTGGGGAAGGCGGGGTGAAGCCGCCCCCGCGTGCCGAACGGGTGATCAGACCGGCACCAGCTTCAGGTACTGCACCTCGTTGGGCAGCGTGAACACCACGTAGATGCCGTTGTCGTAGATTTCCCGCGCCTCCCGCGGCTCCGGCCACAGGTCGCGGTGCGCGTCGTCCGCCACCAGGTTCCTCGCCTGGTACTGGCCCGATAGCCTGATGTGCTCGGGCAGGCGGAACACCCCCGCGTTTCCCCCAGTTACGTTCAGGTTCACGAATACCAGCGTCACCGCGTCCTTCTCCCCGTTCTCGCCGCGCCAGCGCGCCACCGAGAAGATCTCCTCGTGGAACCCGCCCCCGACCAGGCCCAGGAAGTAACGGTTCGGCTCCCGCAGCTCCGGCGTCGCGGCTCGCGCCTGGTTGATCTTCAGGTACATTCGCCCCACGGCCTCACGCTCGGGGATGTGCTCGGTCCATGCCTTGTACATGTTGGCCCAGCTGTCCCGGAATGGGAGCTTGTCGGCCAGTCCCAGCGGCTGTCCCATGAAGACCATCGGGCAGCCGTACATCGAGGCGGTCACGGCGTAGCGGGCCATCATGGCCCACTTGTTGTCGTTGTCCACCTCGTCGTGGCTGGAGCCGTTGTGCATGACCAGCGCCTCACCGCCGAAGAGGGTGCTCTCCTCCTCCAGCGAGTGAAACAGATCCGTCATCCTCACCGTGTTCATCCGGTACAGGTGGTGGTCCTTGGTGGTCAATACGTCGAAGACCCGGTTCAGCCGGTACTGGATCACGTCCGGGTCGAGCACCTCGGCCAGGAAGATGAAGTCCCAGCGGGCCTTTCTGGTGCGGTTGACGATGTACTCCCAGAGCTGGTTGGGGAGCCCCTGGGCGAAGTCGGCGCGGATCCCCGCCAGCTTGCCGCCGCTCTTTTCGATCCAGTAGGGGAGGATGTAGCCGAAGTACTGCCAGAGTTTTTCAGTATCACTGTCGGAGGCGAGGTCGGTGTAGAAGAGGTCGCGCTCGTCCTCGGCGTTCCCCTTCGGATCCCAGTGGGTTACCGGGTTGCCCCAGTAGTCGGTGCCCCGGCCCGGTTTGGGGCCCAGGGCCGAGTAGTCGCCGAAGAACCAGTCCACGTTGGCGTCGTCCCAGATGTGCTCGTTGAGGCGGTCCGTGGGCGCCCAGACCGCGCATTCGAAGTCGGAGTGGGCGGCCTCGCGGTAGTAGGGGACGCTGTGCCCGTCGACGAAGGCGGTGCCGCGGGTGCACCAGGAAGGCCTGTGCTGCCGGATCCAGTTTTCCGCTTCCTGCATGGTGCAAAAGCCGAGGTCGATCGCGCCTGCACCGTAGATGACATCGCGGCCGGCATGGTTGAAGGCGAGGTCGAGGATGACGTCCAGGTCCACGTCGCTTGCCTCCTTGAACAGGATCTTAAGCAGTTCCAGGGCGCGGTCGGCAGCGGCGTTGTCGGCGAGCCAGCGGTTGATGCTCCAGTAGTCCCGTGACGAGTAGGGGCTCCCCGGGCTGTCGTTGGGCGCCCAATCCCACTTCTGGCGGTCCCAGCGCCACTGCGTGTTGGGGAAGACCGGCATGAGCCAGAGCGTGTTGAAGCCGAGGTCGTTGGTGATGTAGGTGAGCTGGAAGGGGTTGAAGCCGTCGAAATCATGGGTGGAGAGGAAGTCGTCCAGGGTGCTGCGGTTCTCGTAGGAACCGCCGGCCAGGGCCTCCACGGTGAGCGCGTTGGCCTCGTACAGGCACGCCTTGGCAGCCTTGTGGGGGGAAACCACGACGGCGCAGTCGCGCTGCAGGGGGGTATCCGGCCAGGGGGGGAAGTCGTTGTGCCACCACCAGGTGTCGGAGCCGGTGGCGCGGTAGCGGGCGGTGAGGCGGTAGGCGCCGCACTGCTCCACCGGCAGGGTGAGGCCGAAGACCAGGTTGTCGAAGGAGTTGCCCTGGAACGCCATCCGGTGGGGCATCCAGTACGACGTGGGGCCGCCGGAGTCGGCAAGCGGCTCGTGGGTCTTGACGAAGTCGCGGCGGTTCAGGTTGCTGAAGAGCTCGACCTCGAACTGCTCCGGCGCCGTGCCTTGGGCCGCGATCTCAATGCTGATATTGAGTTGTGGTGCCGTTGCGCCGCCGGTGGTTTCGTCCAGCAGGAGCTTCACCGTGCCGTAGTTACCCCAGCGTCCGTTCACCTTGAGGTTGCCGATCCAGGGACTGTATGCCATCGCCGCACCTCCCGCGCCGGCAGGTGCCCCACCGGCAGATTTCTCACTTTTGGGAACAAGGTAGAACAGTAGCGGAGATTGGCTGGTTGGCAACAAGTGGGGGGAGCGGGAAGGACTGTAGGGGCGAATAATCATGCGCCCGGCTCCGTTGCGATCGCGTCGATCTGTCTAACAGGGATGAAGGTGATGCTAGGCAGGAACCCTAGGGTAGGTTGGCGCGGATCTTCTTCAACAGGCGGACCAGTTCCCGCTGTTCCGCCTCGTCGACGTCGCGCCACATCTGCTCGATCAGGTTGCGCGAGACCTCCTCGAAGACCGGCTGCAACGCCTGCCCTCGCTGCGACAGCCTGACGTACACGGTCCTTTGGTCCTGCGTGCTGCTCACCTTGTCCACGTAGCCGTTGGCGACCAGTTTCCCCACCAGGGCGGTCACCGTCGACTTGTCCCGGCGCACCGCCTTGGCCAGGTCCTTCATGGTGACCTGGTCGTTGTTGAAGAGGTGGTACAGGATGGCACCGTGCGAAGGGGCCAGTCCCTCGATGCCCAGGCGCTTGAGCTCCTGGAGCAGGTACCGGTTGATGCCGGCGCGGGTCTCGCTGATGATGGTGGCTATGTTGCGGGTTTCCATGACATGGGAATTTAGTTTGACGGCCAACTAAAGTCAACAAAAAAACCGGCAGGTTCAAACGGCCCCCCCGCCGGTTGGGAAAATCCGGGTGCAAGGGGATCAGTCGTCGGAGAGGAAGGTGTCCTCGATCTTGACGGAAAGGGTACTGATGTCGAAGGGTTTCTGGATGAAGTGCATCCCTTCCTCGACCACACCGGTTCTCGCCACCAGGTCGGCCGTGTAGCCGGACATGAACAGCACCTTCACCTCCGGGAAACTCCCCTTGATCTCGTGCACCATGTCGCTGCCGCTCATCCCGGGCATGATGACGTCGGTCAGCACCAGATCGATACTGTTCTCCCTGCTGGTGCAGATGTCGATCCCGTCCCGGGGGGTGTCGGCTACTATGACGCGATATCCCAGCTCCTCGAGGTAGGATCTGGTCACCCTGCGCACCATGTCGTTGTCCTCGACCAGCAGCACGGTGCCCGTCCCGATCCGGACGTCGGTGCATCTCCTCTGGGCTTCCGCCGGCGCGGCAGTACTGCTGCGGGGGAGGTAGATCTTGAAGGAGGTGCCGTGGCCGACCTCCGAGTAGACGTTGATGAAGCCGCCGTTTTGCCGGACGATGCCGTAGACGGTGGCGAGCCCGAGGCCGGTCCCCTTGCCCAGCCCCTTGGTGGTGTAGAAGGGCTCAAAGATGTGCTCCAGCACCTCCTTGCCCATCCCCATCCCCGTATCGCTCACCACCAGCTGCACGTACTCGCCCGGGAGGGCGTCGCGCAGGTACTGGCAGCTTTTCTCACTCAGGTGCACATTTTCGGTGTGGATGGAGAGGACGCCTCCGTCGGGCATGGCGTCACGGGCGTTGACGGCGAGGTTGACCAGCACCTGGTCGACCTGGGACGGGTCCATCTTGACGCTCCAAAGGTCGGTCCCGGGGCAGAAGTTCAGAGTGATGCTCTCCTCGATGAGCCGCAACAGCGTCTTTTGCGCCTCGCCCACGAGCTGGTTCAGGTCCACCGGCCTGGGGTCGATGATTTCCTTGCGGGAAAAGGCGAGCAGCTGCCGGGTGATTTGGCCGGAGCGTTGCGCGGCGGAGGAGATCTGCTCGAGCGACTGCCACAGCGGGTGGTCAGGCGTGATCTTCATCTGGGCCAGTTGCGCCTGTCCCAGGATGACGGTGAGCATGTTGTTGAAGTCGTGCGCCACCCCGCCTGCGAGTCGACCCACTGATTCCATTTTCAGCGCCTGGCGCAGCTGTTCCTCGGTGTGCTTGCGCTCCGTGATATCACGTACCGTGGCGATGACGCCGACGATCTCACCGCCTGCATTTTTCAGTGGGGCCAAGGTGTCCGCATGCCAGATGGAGCGGCCTGAACCGGGGAGTTGCAGTTCGACCTCCCCCGAGCTAACGCCCTGGCCGGCCAGCACCTGCTTGAGCCTCTCCACCACCCCCGCCCGCTCGAGCATGGGAAAGGCGTCCCCGGGGCGCTTGCCGATAACCTGCTCCGCGCGGTATCCCGACATCTCCTCCATGTAACGGTTCCAGACCTGGAAGCGCAGTCCGCAGTCGTAGACGATGATCCCTTCCTGGGCTGAGGCGATGATCTGCTGCACGCGCTCCTCGCTCTCGCGCAGGCACTCCTGGACCTCCAGGCTTCGCAACTGCGTCAGGCCCTGTATGGCGAGCAGTTCGGTCAGGTTGGCGATGAAGGAAAGGTTCTGGTCCAGCTTGTCCTGGCTGATCACCGGGACCCGGTCCATCGCCAGCAGGTAGGGGCTTGCATCAAAACCGTATTTGTCCGCCTGGAGTTGGAAACGCTGCCGGTCGGGAGGGCTAAGAAACAGCTGCCCCGTGAAGATGTTGGCCAGGTGTTCCCCCTCTATCAGCAGGGGAGTGGCGGTGTCGGTAAGCCCGAGGGGGCAGGTGATCTGGACGTGGCGCTGCTGGTCCTGCAGGCCGCTGGTGATTTTCCGGTCGCTTTCGATGCAGAACTTCTCGGTGGTGGGGTTGGCGCGGTGGAACCTGGTGCAGATGTCCTGCCACCCGGAGCCGGTCAGGATGTTCCCTTCCAGGTCGATGATGGCCGAAGGTATTCCGGATACCTCGTACAGGCTGTCGAGGATCGTTTGCAGCTTCGGAATGTCGAGAAGTTGCGCGATGGTGTATTTCATCAGGTGGCCGTTATCCGCAATGTCAGAAAGTCACATCGTTTAACTATGAGTCACGGGATGATATCACATTATCCTAATAGATCATTAGGGGAAGCTGTCAATGAGGGAAAAGGAAGGGGCGGTGGGGAAAGATCGAAAGAGTCACTTCCACAAAGAGCACCGCTTACTTGATGAAGTCCTTCATGGCTATGGCAGCGCACTCCGGGCAATAACTGTGGCTGAACAGTGCCTCCGAGTGTTCCGAGATGTAGCATTCCAACTGGTTCCAGTAACCCTGGTCGTCGCGGATCTTCTTGCAGGTCATGCAGATGGGGAGGAGCCCGGAAAGCTCCTTCACCCGCGACAGGGCCGCCTGCAGGGCCTCGTTTTGCCGTTGCAGCGCCTCCTTGCGGGCTTGCAGTTCCAGGTGCACCGCCACGCGCCGGGCCAGGATGGCCGGCTTTGCCGGCTTGGTGATGAAGTCGACCGCGCCCATCTCGAAGCCGCGGGTCTCGTCCACCTCTTCGTTGAGCGCGGAGATGAAGATGACCGGGATGTCCTGCAGCCGCGGGTCCTGCTTCAACTGGCGGCAGACCTCGTAGCCGTCCATTTCCGGCATCATGATGTCCAGAAGGATCAGGTCCGGCGCCGCAGTCTGCACCAGTCGCAGCGCCTCGATGCCGCTGTTGGCGCCGATGACTTGGTACTCGGAGCGCAGCACCTTGTACAGGATGATGAGATTGTCGATGGTGTCGTCTACGACGAGAAGTGTTTTTTTCGCCACCGGACCCTCAGAACGATCAGGAAGTCTGTTGCAGACGCTGGTCAATTTCGATATTCAGCTCCTCGCACAGCCTTTGCACTGTTTGCAGGGCTGCCGAGCAATCAAACTGTTTGATTTGCTGGTTCAACCGAGACAGCATGGGAAACTCGGGAGCAACATCGGCAAGGTCACTCAACTTATCCAGCACCATCATGTTTCTTTGCTGTAACAGTGGAACCACGGAGCTAAGTATGTCGGCAAGTCTGGGGATGTCAACAGACACTGCCGCTGAGGGGGGGACTGCGTCGGAGGGGACTTCCTGTCGAGCTGCGGGGACCTGCAGGCAGCGCTTCAGTTCCTGCAGCAATGATGCGACCTCGACCGGTTTGGCGACGTAGCCGTCATAGCCCAACTGCAGGAACATCTCCTGCTGGTTCTTCAGTGCGTGCGCGGTGAGCGCGATGATCGCGGTACGGCTGCCGGAACCCTGTTCCAACTCCCTGATGCGGCGCATCGCTTCGTTGCCGTCCATGGTAGGCATTTCCACGTCCATGAGGATCACGTCGAAGCGCTGCTCGCGCCATTTGTGCAGCACCTCTTCCCCGTGGGCGGCGGTGTGCAGCGTGTGCCCGAAGCGCTCCAGGAGCCGAGACATGATGTTGCGGCTGGTTTCCTGGTCATCGGCCAGCAGGATGCGCAACTTCTCTCCCTCCCATAGCGGCCTCGCGTCGCTCCTGGAGGTGGCGTGGGGCCCCAGCAGCTCGTCGGAGCGCCGAAACGGGATCACCATGTGGAAGCTGCTTCCTGCATTTTTGCGGCTTTCGGCCCAGAGCCGCCCCCCCATGAGTTCGACCAGCTTGCTGCTGATGGAGAGCCCGAGCCCGGTGCCGCCGTACTTGCGCGTGGTGGAGCTGTCCTCTTGGCCGAAGGGGGAGAAGATGCGGTCGATGGCCTCGGCGGTGATGCCAACGCCGCTGTCGGTGACGTTGATCTCGAGATCGGCGACCTCGCCGCGATCCTCCTTGACCGAGACCGAGACGGTGACGCCCCCTTCCCTGGTGAACTTGATGGCGTTGCCGACGATGTTTAACAGCACCTGCTTCAGTCTCAACTGGTCACCCACCAGGGTGTCGGGAACGTCCTCGGCGACCTCGGGGCGCAGGAAGAGCCCCTTGGCCACCACCGCGCTCATCTGCGCCTTGAGGACTTCGTTGATGCTGCGCCTGATACTGAAGCTGTGCAGTTCCAGGTCGATCTTGCCCGCCTCCACCTTGGAGAGGTCGAGGATGTCGTTGATGATGGTCAAAAGCCCTTCGGAAGAGGCGAGGATGCCGTCCACGTACTCCTTCTGCTCGGCCGTGAGCTCGGTGAAGGCTAGCAGTTGCGACATCCCCATGATGCTGTTCATCGGGGTGCGGATCTCGTGGCTCATGGTGGCCAGGAAGTCGCTCTTGGCGCGGTTGGCCGCTTCCGCGCTCTCCCGGGCCAGCACCAGCTCCATCTCCGCCTTTTTGCGGTCGGTGATGTCGAAACAGTAACCGATGTAGCCGGCGAAGCTGCCGTCCACCGCCAGCATGGGGCGGCCGATGTCCAGGATCCAGCGGAACTCCCCGTCGTGACGGCGCAGACGGTACTCCATCTCGAAGCTTTCGCGCTTCTCGAATGCTCCCAGCCAGATATCCACACAACGCTGCAGGTCATCCGGGTGCACCCCTTCCGCCCAGCCGTTACCGTATTCCTGTTCCATGCTCCGGCCGGTGAACGAAAGCCAGGTGTCGTTGAACCAGTCGCACTCCGCCTTGATGTTGGCCCGCCAAATCAGGACCGGCGCCTGGGCCAGGATTTTCAGGTAGTGGTCTGCCAGCATCTGCTCGAGGGGGGGACCCTGCCGCCCGGAACCGGTCGTGCGTGGGTGCGTGCTGGAAGGGTGATTGTCGTTCGTTGCCATTCTGGCCCTCTCCTGCTAGCGGCTCGGGTCTTGGATGAACTATCTAAGCTCGGAAACATTATTATCAGATAATTTGATTCTCTCAAACATATTTTTTCTTGAAGTGGTTTATTGGCATAGTTTCGAAAAATAAGGGGGTTATAGTACCCAGATTGGCGGTTGATACTGTCCAACTCGGGAGAAGTGCAATGACGCAGTTGCCTAGAAAGAGAAGCCATATTTCTTCAATACGGAGACCGCCTCGGGCTGTTTCAGGTAACGCAGGAAAGAAGCGGCCTCCCCCTTGCCGACCGCGGAGGCGGTCAGTGCTATCGGGTAGGTTACGCGCGGGTAGAGTTGCTGCGGCACCGTGAACAGGATGCGCGCCCGCTTCCCGAATTGCGCGTCGCTGCGGTAGACGAAGGCGCCATCCACCTCGCCGCGTTCCGCGTACATCATGCTCTCCCGGACGTCCTTGGCGAAGACGAGCTTCCCGCCCAGTTGCTGCGTCAGGCCTGCCTTGCTGATGGCCTCTGTTGCATACTCGCCGGCGGGGACGCTCTTGGGGCTTCCCAGGGCGATCCGGTCCAGGGCGGCGAGGTCGTGCATGCCGGTGACTTTCCTGGTCGTGCTGCCGGCAAAGACCAGAATGTTGTAGGCCAGGGGCTCGCTGGAGGAGACCAGTTTCCGCTCTTTCAGGTAGCTCATCCATTCCTCGTTGGCGGAGATGAAGATGTCGGCGGGGGCGCCGCTTTCTATCTGCTTGGCGAGGGTGCCGGAGGCGCCGTAGTTCCTGACGATCCTGGTGCCGGGATGCTTGCGGGTATAGCCGTCGGCGATTTCGTTGACCGCTTCCTTCAAGCTGGCGGCGGCCGAGATGTTGATTTCCCCGGCGAGGACCGGGGTTGCCAGCAACAGCAGGACGACGAGTGATGATACAGTCCGGGGCAGTAGATTCTTCATGGCACGCTCCTTTTACAACCTGAATAGGGCGGGAGCTACACAACGCGTGCCATATCTGTCTGGTAGGGGTGAACGTCAGAGGGGTCTTGCCCCCCCTCCCTTGACGGGAGGGGGACGGGGGGTGGGTGAAGCCGCAAACATTGGAAATGATGGCATTTCCCCCCACCCCCTTCCCCCTCCCGCCAGGGGAGGGGGAAGGGGGCGTGATCTGGGATGTTGCCGGGAAAAGCGGCACCTGCCGCGTGATGCGGCACAGGTTTTCCCCAACGGCCCGGCGCCGGAGCGGGCTTAGTAAGTCATGCAGGCGGCGTTCACGATGCCGGCGGCGAGGGAGAGGGCACCCAACAAAATGGCCGGAGCCAGCATGTCGCCTGCGATGGCGCGGCTCAGGTCGGCGAAGATCAGGCGCAGCACCAGGAACACCAGCAGCTGGACCAGGAGGGCGACCGCGGCCCAGACCAGCATGTCCAAAAGTGAGACGCTGTGGGCGATGGCGCTGGCCAGGGAGATGGCGAAGCCCAAGAGCGCACCGGCAAAACTCACGGCGGGCGCCACCTTGCCCTGGGCGATGAGCTTGAACTCCGGGTAGGGGGTGATGCGCACGTAGATGACGCAGAACAGGGCCACCAGCAGCGCCGCGGCCAGGAAATGCAGGAAGTAGCCGTTCACTCCCCCCAGGGACTCCACCACCGTTACCGAATTCATCTCATCCCTCCACGAAAAAGTGCGGCAGGAACCTGCTGCCGTTGGTAGTGATTTCCGTCGCGTCCTCACGGATGCCGATCCCGGCGGGGTCGCCGTCGATGACCCAGGAGCCGATGACCGGGTAGTTGCCGCCGAAACAGGGAAGCGGCTGGTACTGCTGCCGGATGTAGCCGTCGCCGCCGTAGCTGCCGGGGGTGCTGGTGACGCTACCTTGCCGGTGGATCTCGATGTTGCTCCCCTCCCGGGAGAAGAGCGGCTTACGGACGAAATCCCCCGGCAGGGGGCGGTCCTCGAAGCCGGCCGGCAGGAGGTTCGGGTGCCCCTCGAACAGGTTCCAGAGGATGGGGAGGATTCCCTTGTTGCTGAGCACCATCTTCCAAGGTGGCTCCATGAGGCGGATCCTGGCCCGGGTGAGGTGGCGCCCGAACTCCTCCCGGATCATCCACTCCCACGGGTAGAGCTTGAACAGGACCCTGATGGGCGCATGGTCCAGGTCGACGAAATCCAACCTGGTGCTGTCCCAGCCGATCTCCTCGACGTAGAGCCTGCGCGTGCGCGCGCCCGCCTGCAGTGCGGTGTCACGCAGGTATTCCAGGTTGCCCAGGTCCTCCATGGCGTCGCCGGCGCATGCGAAGTGGACCGGGGTCCGCTCCAGGTTGGGCCAGCGCTGCCAGAAACGGATCAGCTTCTCGTGGATCGAGTTGAACTGGTCGTCATCGGGGCGGGTCTCCCGAAGCCAGAACCACTGCACCACGCTTGCTTCCAAAAGTGACGTGGGGGTGTCAGCGTTGTACTCGTACATCTTGGGCGGGCCGCTGCCGTCCCAGACCAGGTCGAAACGGCCGTAGAGGGTGGGCTCGTCGTTCTCCCACGAGTCGGTCACCAGGGCTGCGAATTCCTTGGGGATGTGGAGCTTCGCGAACAGGTCGCGCCGGATCACCTCCTCGACCGCCTGCAGGCAGAGCGAGTGCAGTTCCGCGGTGGCGATGTCGAGGGTGTCGATCTCGCTGCGCGTGAAGCGGTAGCAGGCGGATTCGTCCCAGTAGGGGGCGCCGTCGATGGTGTGGTAGAGCATCCCCACCGACTCGACACGCTCGCGCCAGTTCTCGCGCGGCGTCACCGCGATGCGCTGCACCGGCTACCCTCCGAAGCCGGCGTGGAAGCCGCCTAGCGAGCCGAAGCCGCCGCGGCTCACGCTGGTGACCCCGACGGCGCGGGCGGCCCTGCCGGAACCGCTGCCGTAGCGGGGGCCGTAGTAGTGCACGCTGCCGCCATAGCTGCCACCGCCACCCCCCTCGCCAGGGACCTCCCGGCATGAGGAGTCGCCCCAGTCGTCCTGGCAGTCTTTCTTGTTGGCGTAGAGGTAGTGGTTCTCCTCGCCGTAGCTCATCACGGCCAGCGTCCCCATGAGCACCAGGGAGATCTGCAGTGAGCGCCGTGGCAGCAGTTGCGCCGGCGCTACGGAGGATTCCGGGGCGGTTTTGCCGGCCGCAAGGGCCTCCCAGGTGGAAAGGCGCGGGTAGCCGTCCCGGAAGTAGAACCAGGCCACGACCATGAAGAGGTACAGGTCGAGGGCGTTGCCGAACAGGATGAAGAGCACGAGGCCGATCCCGGCGACCACGACGGCGACCGTGGCGCAGTAGAAGGCGTTCAGGTCGGCGCGCTCCAGCCGGGCCATTACCGGCGCGACACCTGCCTCGCCGTTGCGGCGCGAGGGGGCGCTCCAGTGCCGGATCAGGAAGAAGCCGGCGACGGCGAGGGCGATGCCGCAGATGCGGATGGGGTAGGCGGGGAGCGAAAGCGCCATCCCCATGAAGACGTCGGAGAGCCCGACGGTGAATATGGCGATCAGGGCGAACAGTAAGAAAAAGCCGGCCATTAGGCGGTAGCTCCCGGCCGACTTGAGGAACTGGTCCAGGGCGATCCTGCTGCAGTGGGATTCGGTGGCGCCGACGGTCTTGTTGGTGAAGCTGACGTGGTGGACGTCCTGCAGGTAGCCCAGGGCATCGGCGAAATCGTCGTCGCTGATCAGGTAGCGGTACACCTTGATCGATTCGCGCAGGTTCTTGTCCGAGCCGTGGTGGAGCTTCAGGTTCTCCTGCTTGTCGACCTGCAGTTTCAGGTCGTAGACCGGGATTTCCTGGATGCCGAGCAGCCCCGTTTTGAAGATCCGGTCCGGGGTGAGCATGATCTCCTGGGTGAGCAGGCAGTCCGCTCCGATCTCCCAGCAGGCCACCAGGGCAACCACGCACAGGATCTGGAACACGAAGAAGCCGTCCTCCAGGAAGAGCTGGAATAAGGGGAGCAGGACGACGGGGGTGATCAGCGTGGTGAGCTTCGGCCAGAGCCGGTAGCGGATGGTGAGGGTCTCCCCCTCCTGCCAACTGCGCAGGGAGCGTTCCGGCCGGCCGGGCTGGTCTTCCATGTTGTCGAACGAGATCTTTTCGAAAAGGGCCATGGCACTCCCCGCTGTAGTAATGGCGGTCGGAATATATGCCACAGTTTGCATAAAGTAAATAAGCAAAAACGAGCGGGCTTTAATGCCTGTGGCCGGTGCTGGTCTTCGCCCGGATGCGTCCACATCCCCTCTCCCTCTGGGAGAGGGTGCCCGAAGGGCGGGTGAGGGAGGTGCGGCTGCTGTCCCCTCACCCTGGCCGAAAAAGTTCCCCCTCCCCTTGCGGGAGGGGGATATTTGGGAGACGGGCGGTCGATCAGCGGAAGGTGGCGAGGATGTACTCGGCGATGAGGCGGGCGTCGGCGTCGGGGATGGTTCCCTGGTCGAAGCGGGTCATGCCCGGGCCGGGGGTGCGCATCCTGGCTACGATCCCGGCGGGCGTGGTGATGCCGTGGTCAGCCAGCACGCCGCCGTGCAGGGTCTTCTTGGGGTTGATGACGTTGCCGCCGTCGGGGTGGCAGGCGGCGCAGCGTTCCTTGAAAAGCTGGGCACCGCGCTCGCTTGCCACCGGAGGCGATTTGCTTTTGTTCGGTTCGGTGCAGCCGCTAAGGAGCGCGGCTACGGCGAGGCAGGCGGCGATGTGGCGGCCCGGCAGCGGCAGCCGCACCGGACGGCGGACCTGCCTGCTGCCAAGCCCCCCTCCCGGCCTCCCCCCTCCGGGGGGAGGGGCTTGGGGAGGAGTTGTGCCAGGAGCGCGACACAGCGGCATGGCGGCTAGTCCCGGCAGACGTTCACGGCGCGGGCGACGGGGCGGCACTGGACGCCGAAGGCGGAAAGTTCCTTGAGCACCGCCCCCTTCATGGTCTCCACCTGCAGCGACACCTCGTGGGTCAGCTCGGTCCCCATCTGGATGCTCCCCGGCTGCACCCCGATCAGCACCATCTGGCCCGGCGCCTGCCCCATGAGTCGCGCCACCGAGAGGAGGTCCTTGAGCCCCATCTGGTGCGGCGACACCTTGGTCTCCAGCGCGATCGGCAGTTCCTCGCCGGCAAGCCGCACGCAGGTCCCAGGCTCCTTCCCCGTTTCCACGGCGTCCACCATGATCAGGTGGCTCCTCCCCTCCAGCACCGGGAGGAGGTCGAGCCCCAGCGTGCCGCCGTCCACGATCTCCACGCCCTTGGGGAAGGTGTACTCGCGCTGCAACTGCTGCACCACGCGGATACCGACACCGTCATCCCCCATCACCACGTTTCCTACCCCAAGCACCAGGACCTTCGGTGCGTTCTTCACGGAATGAGCCGCCACGTGTGAATTCTCCTTGTTGATTAGATGTGATCTCCGCCCCTGGCGTGCACAGTCCCCTCTCCCCCCGGGAGAGGGTTAGGGTGAGGGGAAACGGTTACTCTCCTTTTTTCACCGTGAACTTGTAACCGCTGAACATGCTGGAAATTTCGCCGCCGTGCTCCTTGATGTCCATGAGCCAGGCGCTGTAGATGTGGTTGATTACAAAGCCGAAGATGAGCCACATGCCGAAATGGTGGGCGAGCCGCATCCCCTGCAGGCTGAAGTGACCATACATGAAGCCCAGCGACTTGAACATAATCCCCCCGGGCGCGTGGGTGGCATACATGGCAAAGCCGGTGAGGATCATGGCCAGGTAGATCAGGAAGAGGACGAAGTAGGCGGTAGTCGCCAGCGGGTTGTGTCCTACGATCTCCGGTACCTGGTGCGTCTGCAGCGTGTAGTAGCGGATCATGTGCCGGAGCTTTTCCCTCCCCTTGGCGGAGTACATGGGGAAGAAGGCGCGCCAGCTGGCGTGCTCGTTGCCGATGAAGGCCCAGACCACGCGCGAGGCGACGCTCACGGTGAAGGCGTAGGCCGCGACGAAATGGATCAGGCGGATCCATCCCATGGCGTAGTCGCTGGCGCTGGCGCCGAGCGTGACCGGGTGCCCGATGAGAAAGCCGGTCCCCGACAGCACCACGATGGCGAGCACGTTGATCCAGTGGAACCAGCGCAGCGGCAGTTCCCAGACGTACTGCTTGAACTTGCAACGATCCGACATGGCCCACCTCCTCTAGGATGCCTTCACCCTGATCATCTCCCTGCCGGTGGCGTCGAGAACGTGCACGGCGCAGGCCAGGCAGGGATCGAAGGAGTGGATGGTGCGCAGGATCTCGAGCGGCTGCTCCGGATTCGCGACCGGCGTGCCGAGCAGGGCCGCCTCATACGGCCCCGCCTGCCCCTTGGCGTCGCGCGGCGAGGCGTTCCAGGTGGAGGGGACCACCGCCTGGTAGTTGAGGATCTTCTGGTCCTTGATCTTGATCCAGTGCCCCAGGCCGCCGCGGGGCGCCTCGTGCCAGCCGTAGCCGTGCGCCTCGGCTGGCCAGGTGGCCGGGTCCCAGAGCTCATTGGAGTGGATCCTCAGGTCTCCCTTGGCGATGTTGCCGATCAGCTCGTCCAGCCACTTGGGTGCCTGCTGAGCGATGACCAGGCAGTCGATGCCGCGGGCGCCGGTTCTACCCAGGGTGGAAAAGAGCGCCTCCGGGCCGACCCCGAGTTTCTTCAGCACCAGGTCCACCGCCGCCTTGGTCTCCTTGTGCCCGGAGACGTAGGCCACCAGCACGCGGGAGAGCGGCCCGACCTCCATCGCTTTCTCCTCGTAGCGCGGCGCCTTGACCCAGGAGTACTTCTTGTCGGTGTCCAGGTACTGGTAGGGGGGCTTGGGGCCGGTGTAGTTGGGCTCGCTGGAGCCCTCCCACGGGTGCAGCCCTTTCCCCTCGCTCCCCGCATCCTGGTACCAGGAGTGCTCGACGTGTTCGGTGATCTTCTTCTGGTCCAGCGGCACCACCTTGGAGATGTCACGGTTCAGGATGGCGCCGCCGGGGAGCCACGGCTTGCCGCTGGCGTCCGGGAACTCCGGGTAGCACATGTAGTTGCCGACCCCGGCGCCGATCCCCGCCCAATCCTTGTAGAAGGAGGCGACCGCCAAGAGGTCAGGGATGTAGACCTTCTCCACGAATTCCTGGGCCTTGTGCAAGAGGCGCTTCACCTCGATCAGCTTGTCGGCGTTCAGGGCGTTCTGCGAATCCGGGTCGATGGGGATCGACATCCCTCCCACCAGGAAGGTCTGCGGGTGCGGGTTCTTGCTCCCCAGGATGGCGTGGATCTTGATGATGTCCTTTTGCCACTCCAGCGCCTCCAGGTAGTGCGCGGTGGCCATCAGGTTCGCCTCGGGGGGGAGCTTGTAGGCCGGGTGCCCCCAGTAGGCGTTGGCGAAAGGCCCCAGCCGCCCGGAGCCGACGAACGCCTTCACCCGGTCCTGCACCGACTTGAAGTAGGTGGGTGAGTTGTTGGGCCAGTCCGAGATGGAGGCGGCCAGCTGCGCGGTCTTGACCGGGTCGGCCTTGAGCCCCGAGGTGATGTCCACCCAGTCCAGCGCGTGCAGGTGGTAGAAGTGGATCACGTGGTCCTGGGTGTTCTGGATGGCGATGATGATGTTGCGGATCAGCTGCGCGTTGGGGGGGACCGGGATCTTCAGCGCGTCCTCGACGGCGCGGATGGAGGCGATCGAGTGCACCGTGGTGCAGACGCCGCAGAAGCGCTGGGTCCAGTACCAGGCGTCGCGCGGATCGCGCCCCTTCAGTATCGTCTCGATGCCGCGGAACATGGTGCCGGAAACCCAGGCGTTACTGATCTTGCCGCCGGAGACTTCCGCTTCGACGCGCAGGTGCCCTTCGATCCTGGTGATCGGGTCGACAACGATCTTGCTCATCTTAGTCCTCCTTGGCGTCTTCGCCCGGTTCCTTGTCCTTTCTCATGGCGGAAAGCGCGCCGTGCACCACGAAGGCGCCCGCGGCACCCGCCGCCAGCCCGAGGCCGATGGCGTCTGCGGTGTGCTCGATGCCGAAGCCGGGCACGTTGGGGAGCCGCCGGTACATGGGGGACATGACGTCCCAGAACTGGGGTTCGGCGCAGCCGACGCAGGGGTGGCCCGAGCCGATGGGCCAGGCGGTCTTCTCGTTGTAACGCTGGGTGGGGCAGTTGTGGAAGGTGGCGGGACCCTTGCACCCCATCTTGTAGAGGCAGTACCCCTTGCGGTGCCCGTCGTCCCCCCACTTCTCCACGTACTGCCCGGCGTCGAAGTGCGGGCGCCGCTCGCAGTTGTCGTGGATGCGCTTGCCGTAGGCGAAGAGCGGCCGGCCGTGGCCGTCGAGAGCGGGGATCTTGTTGAAGACCAGGTAGTGCACAATGGTGGCGGTCAGGTTGTCGGCGTTGCAGGGGCAGCCGGGGAGGTTGATCACCGTGGCGCCCGGGACCGCCTCCTTGACGCCCACCGCGCCGGTCGGGTTGGGGGCGGCCGCGGGGATGCCGCCGTAGGAGGCGCAGTTGCCGATGGCGATGGTGGCCGCGGCGCCGCCGCAGACCTGGCGTGCGCGCTCGAGGTTGGACTTGCCCCCGACGCAGCCGTAGACCCCGCCGTCCTTCATCGGGATCGACCCCTCGATGACGGCGAAGTACTTACCCTTGTAGTCGGTGATGGTCTTGTCCAGCGCGGCCTCGGCCTGGTGACCGGCGGCGGCCATGATGGTCTCGTGGTAGTCGACCGAGAGGATGTCGAGGACGATCTCGGCGACGGTCGGGTTCGCCGAGCGTAACAGCGCCTCGCTGTCGCCGGTACAGCCCTGGAATTCGAGCCAGACCAGGGGCGGCCGTTTCACCTCGTCCAGCGCCTGGGCCACGGACGGGGCGAAGGAAGGTGGCAGCGCGAGCGCCGCCGTGACCGTTGAGCAGAACTTGAGGAAGTCGCGTCGTGACACGCCGCGCTCCTTCAGTATCTGGCTGATAGAGAAAGTTTCGTTACACGGCTCTGTTCTCGTCGTGCTCATCCCGGCCTCCCCTTGCTGACAGCGAAACGGTGGACTCTTTGGCGCGTGAACCAGAACTGGCAGTATATCCTATTTTAGTAGAAAGATGTTTTATTGCAAGAGGAGAAAATGAATCGGGTGAGAAAATTATTCATGGAGAGAAAGGGGTTATGGGTAAAACGAATATTTTATGTCTGTGGAGGCGGGTGCCAGAACGGAATGATCTCCTGTTAGCACCCTCTCCCAGGGGGAGAGGGGATGTGGACGCATGTGGCGGAGGATCGCTGCTAGACCAACCCTTTTTCCTGAGCGTAGCGCAACAGCGCCACCCTGCCGTCCACGTCGATCTTCTGATAGATGTTGTGCAGGTGGACCTTGACCGTCCCTTCGCTGATACAGAGCTTGTCGGCGATCTCCTTGTTGCGCAGCCCGCCGGCCACCATGCGCACCAGCTCGACCTCGCGCTGGGTCAGGAGACCCGCCACCTCGCGCCCCCCCGCTTCGCGCTTCAACAGTTTTTCCAGGGCCTGCTTGGCGGAACGGCGCTCCAGCCACTGTTCGCCGGCGTGCACCTTGCGGATGCACTGCACCAGGAACTGCGGCGCCATCTCCTTCAGGACCACCCCCTGGATGCCGAGCATGACCGCGTCCAGCATGTCCTCGTCCTCAAGTGCAGCCGTGAGCAGGACCAGCCGCGCGCCGAGCCGTTCCTCGGTCACCCTGCGCGCCACCTCGATGCCGTTCAGTCCAGGCATGCGGATGTCGAGCACAGCGACATCGGGTTGCTGCCGGCGGATCTCTTCCAGCGCTTCGGTGCCGTTGCTGCAACTGGCCAGTACCTGGAAATCCTCCTCGAAATTGAACAGGCCGGTCAGCCCGTTCAGGATCAGCGGGTGGTCGTCCGCGATGACCAGTCGTATCATGTCAGCCTCCTAGTTCCATGACGGGCAGGGTGATGTCGAGACGGGCGCCGCGCTCGCTGGAGTCAATCACCAGTTTCCCGTTCAGGGCGTCGATGCGCTCCCGGAGCGTTACCGGGCCGCGCTTAAGGTCGCTGAGCTGGTCCTGGTCGTAGCATCCCTGGAAGCCGAAGCCGCGCCCGTCGTCGATCACGGTGATGCGCGCCCACTGGGCGTCGAAGCGGATCTCCGCGCGCAGGGTGGTGGCGCCGGCGTGGCGCACCGCGTTGATAAGCGCCTCGTGCACCACGAAGTAGATCTCACGCGCCATGTTGCGCTGCAGGCGGGGCGCCGGCGTGTGGCAGGTGACGGAGCAGGCGACCTCCCACTGGCGCTTGATGCGGCCGGCCAACTCGTCCAGCCGCTTCACAAGTCCGAACTCCTCGGTTTTGCGCCGGGAGAAGAGCGGTTTCATGTCGTTGATCTGGGTCCTCAGGTCACGCTGCTCGGCGGCCAACAGCTGCTGCACCTGCAGGATGCTCTCTCGGGCGCCGGCCGGGTCGCTCTCGATCAGGCGGCTCACCGCCGCCAGCTGCAGCCCCGCTCCCGCCAGCGACTGGAGCAGGCCGTCGTGCAGGTCGTGGGCAAGACGCAGGCGTTCGTCGGCCGCGGCTCCCTGCTGGAGCTGTTTCAAAAGGAGGGCGTGGTCGAGCCTGGCGGCGATCTCGTGGGCGACGATGCCGCCCAGGACCAGGTCGTCCGGGGTGAAGTGGCGTCGATCCAGGGCGACCAGGTACCCGGAGATTCTCTCGCCGTTCAACGGAGAGACGCAGGCGGAGGTGACGTTGAAAGCCCGTACGAACTCCGGGTGCAGCGGGGCGCAGTGGCGCTGCTGCAAGCCGGCCAACGTATTGCAGACCACGAGCCCCCGGCTCGAGCCGGCCTCGCGGGTGAAAAAGCTCGCCTGCTCCAGTCCTTCGGTCACGATCTCCCCGAAGACGCCGGGCTCTTTCCACTCGTAGCGGCATCCCTCGGCGGTCCAGCAGAGCTGGTGCAGCCACGGCTCGTCTTCCTCTTCCCACAAAAGCACAACCCGCGGCACTTTCAGTATGGCCGCGGCATGGCCCAGCATGCCCTGGCTGTCGGTGCCCGGTTCCTCGGGGAGTGTTTCCCGCGGCCACTGGGACAGCATGGCGAGGATCTCCAGCATCGACTCTTCGTAGGCGCCCAGGTAACCGAGCAGGCCGGCCACGACCGCCAGGTAGGCGATGCGGATGATGAAACGGTTCAGCTCGAAGCTCTGTTCCAGGAGCAGGTTGGAAGGGTAGCAGGCGAGCAGGACGGTGATGGACATCGCCGCCACCGCGGTCCAGAGGGTGCCGCGCCACTGCCAGCGGAAGGTGGCGCAGACCAGGATGAAGATGAAGTAGACGAAGAACGGGCTGTTCGGCCCCGTGGTGAGGAACATCAGGCAGGCGAAGACCAGGAGATCGATGCTGTGAGTGGCGAGGTGCAGCGGGGCCCAGCCAAAGCCCTTGCGCCAGGCGACCGCCCCGACCACGAGCGAATAGACCACGTAGCCCCAGAGGATGGCGTAGGTGAACTGTGCGTAGCGGGTCGGTTCGGACGGGTCGAGCCAGACCGCAAACAGGAAGAACGCCGAGAGGATGACGCGCCCGGTGGCGATCAGGTACTCTGCCCGGGTTTTCGAGTGGAATGTCAGTCGCGTCATTTCGTTGCTCGTGCGCTAGCAGGGCGGCAGCCGAAGCAGGGGGCGGTCACCGTGCTACGCGGCATAGGACCGGTTTTGGAACGGTATTGTATACATCGGCCACATGGTACGTCAACGGTTTAGATGAGATTTGACGGATTAAAGACGGGAAATGTTTTCCGTGAAGTGGAACGGTGGATTATCAACCACCATTTCCGGAGCACATGACCACGTCAGGAAAGCATTTGCCGAGGGCGGCAGGATGGGAGCGTGATGGTAGAGCTGGCAGAGGAACCGGCAGCCTCACTCCAGCGACTTGCGGAAGCGGAGCACGCTCACGGTGAGCATGACCGCGGCGATGAGCGCCATGGCCGCCATCTGGGGCCAGAGCACGTCGAAGCCGACCCCTTTCAGGTAGACGCTGCGCAGCACCACCTCCTGATAACGCAGCGGGTTCAGGTAGGTGAGCCGTTGCAGGAACACGGGCATGCTGGAGATGGGGGAGCCGAAGCCGGAGAAGATGACGGCGGGCATGATGAAGAAGAAGCTGGTTACCATGGCCTGCTGCTGGGTGGCCGAGACGGTGGAGATGAAGAGGCCGACGCCGAGCATGCACAGGATGAAGCAGACCGTCCCGGCGGCCAGCACCAGGAAGCTCCCGGTAAGCGGCACGTGGAACCAGAGCGTCCCGGCCAGGCTGATCAGCGCGGTGTCCAGAAGGCCGATCAGGAAGAAGGGGATCGTTTTGCCCAGGATGAACTCGGTGCGCCGTATCGGCGTCACCATGATCTGCTCCAGGGTGCCGATCTCGCGTTCGCGCACCACGGCGAAGGCGGTGAGGGTGACCACGATGACCAGCACCAGGTTGCCGATCACCCCCGGCACGAAGAACCATTGGCTGGTCAGGTCCGGGTTGTACCAGGGACGGCGCTCGACCACGATCTCGGGGAGGGAGGCCGCCAGGGCCGGGGCCTGCCGCTCAAGCGCCGCGGTGCGGAAGTCGCGGGCGAAACCCTGCGCCACCTGGTTCACGTACCCCAGACCGACCAGGGCCGTGTTGGAGTTGCTGGCATCGACGATCACCTGCAGGTGGGCGGTCTCACCCTTGCCGAGATCGCGCGCGAAACCGGAATTGACCTGCAGCGCCATGGTGACCTCGTCGCGGTCGATCAGGTCCGCGATCTCGCGCCGGTCGGCGATGCGGCGCACCTCGAAGTAGCGGCTGGCCTGGAAACGGGACACCAGGTCGCGGCTGGCCTGGCTGTTGTCGTAGTCGACGATGGCCACCGGCACGTGCTTGATCTCCAGGGTGGCGGCGTAGCCGAACACAAGGGTCTGGATGATGGGCGGTCCGAACAGCAGGAAGCGCGCCCTCTTGTCGCGGATGACGTGCAGGAACTCCTTGATCAGCATCTGGCGCAGGCGGCCCAGCATGGTTCCCCCTCAGGTGAGCTTTTTGCGGAAGACCCGCGTTGCCGCCAGCCCGAGCACGGTGGCGAAGATGGCCAGTCCCGCGAAATCCTGCCACATGGTCAGCGCCGGCGATCCCTTCAGGAACACGTTGCGCAGGATGGCCATGTAGTAGCGGGCCGGCACGACGTGGGTGATGCCGCGCACCACCGCCGGCATCTGGTCGATCGGGTACATGAATCCCGAGAGCAGGAACGCTGGGAGGAAGGTGGCGATCAGCGAGACCTGGCTGGCGGCCAGCTGTGTCTTCGCCACCACGGAGAAGAAGTACCCCAGCGACAACACCACGATCAGGAAGAGCAGGGTACTCAGCAGAAAGACCCAGATGTGCCCCCGGAAGGGGACGCCGAA
The DNA here is from genome assembly GCF_016458305.1 of Geomonas anaerohicana. Classification (GTDB taxonomy): domain Bacteria; phylum Desulfobacterota; class Desulfuromonadia; order Geobacterales; family Geobacteraceae; genus Geomonas; species Geomonas anaerohicana. The sequence goes on from NZ_JAEMHL010000001.1 coordinate 605,233, forward strand.
CCACCACACCCCCATCACCGCGCAGAGGCTGGTGTCGGCCAGGCCGATCACCACGTAGGGCGCGAGTTTGCCCAGCATGATCTCCAGCGGCGTCACCGGCGTCGAAATGAGCTGTTCCATGGTGCCGCGCTCCCACTCGCGCGCCACGGTGAGCGAGGTGAGGAAGGTCCCCACCACCGCCATGACCATGGCCACCACGCCGGGGACGATGGTGACCATGCTCTCGAGGTTCTCGTTGAACCAGGTGCGGGCGTCGACGCTTACCGGCAGGCGTGGCTGCCCCTGCCCGCGTCCCCGCAGCCATGCCAGCTGGAGTTGCTGTGAGTGCGCCTGCGCCACGGCCTCGGTGTAGCTCATCCCCAGGCTCGCGCTGTTGCTGTCGGTGCCGTCGAAGATCGCCTGCACGCTCACCTTCTGTCCGGAGAGGAGCTTGCTGGAAAAATCGGGAGGAACCACGAGGCCGATCTGGCAATCCCCCCTGTCGATGGCCCGCACCAGTTCCGGGTAGCTCTGCACCGTCCTGACCACGTTGAAGTAGACCGAGGCCTGGAAGCGTTTCACGAAGTCCTGGCTTTGCTGGCTCTTCTCCTGGTCGTAGACGTAGACCGGGATGTGCTTGGTGTCGAAGCTCACACCGTAGCCGAAGGCGAACATCATCACGATGGGCATGGCGATGACGATGCCGATGCTGCGGGCGTCGCGCCGGATCTGGATCATTTCCTTGCGCGCCATGGCGCAGAGCCGGTTCCAGTTCATGGTTGCCCCTTCTTCTCGTCGGTTACGGCCGTCCCCGTTGGATCGCCTTTATCCTTGGTGCCGCCTTTATCCCTTTTATCCCCTTGATCCCTGTTCGCTTCGCCTTTGTCCCCTTCATCCCGGTCCCTGTTCAAGCTGGTCAGCGACACGAATACGTCCTCCAGGGAGGGGCGGATCTTTTCGATGTGGCTGACCGTGATGCCGCGCGTGGCCAGAAACTCCTGTACCTGCGGGATGGCGCTCTGCGCAGAAGCTACCACCAGGTGCAGCGCGTTACCGAAGATGGCGGCGTCGGTGACGCCGGGCGCCCCCTGCAGCTCCTCCAGGGCCTTCCCCACCTGGTCGCATTCGAGCAGCAGGAGATCCCCCGCCATGCTCTTTTCTTTCAACTCCAGGGGCGACCCGGAGGCGACGATCCTGCCGCGGTCGATCAGCACCAGGCGGTTGCAGTACTCCGCCTCGTCCATGTAGTGGGTGGTTACAAAGACGGTCACCCCGTCGTCGGCCATGCGGTGGATCAACTCCCAGAAGAGCCGCCTGGAGATGGGATCCACCCCCGATGTGGGCTCGTCCAGAAAGACGATGGGGGGGCGGTGCAGGACGGCGCAGCCCAGGGCCAGGCGCTGCTTCCAACCCGCGGCAAGGGTGCCGGTCAGGAGCTGTTCCCGGCCGGCAAGCCCGGCCATGTCGATGGCCCAGTCGATGCGCTCTTTAAGGTCGGCGGCGGGGACGCTGTACATCCCGGCGAAAAAGCGCAGGTTTTCGATCACCTTCAGGTCGTTGTACAGGGAGAACTTCTGCGACATGTAGCCGATGTTCTGGCGCACCCGCTCCGGTTCACGCGCCACGTCCAACCCGGCCACCAGCGCCTGCCCGGACGTCGGCAGCAACAGGCCGCAGAGCATCCTGATGGTGGTGGACTTGCCGGCGCCGTTGGGCCCCAGGAAACCGAAGATCTCGCCGGGACGCGCCTCCAGGGAGATGTTGTCCACCGCCACGAAGTCGCCGAAGCGCTTCACCAGGTCTCGCACCACGACTGCCGGGGGCGCGCCGTTCATCGGTTGCCCCCTTGGTCGCCGTGACCGCCCTTTTCCTTTTGGCGGTCCTGGCCCACCTGGTCGCCCTTGCGCTCCTGGCCCTGACCACCCTGTACCGCCTCCACGAACAGGTCCTCGATGGATGGCGCCACCTGCTCTATGGCGTCGCAGGCAAGCCCAGCCGCGGCGATCCGGCTGCGCAGTTCCGGGATCATGCGCTGGGGTTCGCGCACCACCAGGTGCAGGCCGTCCCCGACGATCATCGCGCTGGAGATCCCCTCGACGCCGGCCAACAGGTCCCGGACCGGGCGCGGATCGACGCAGACGATGGAGAGGACGGCGCCGGGAAGGGACGCCTTCAGGTTGGCAGGGGTGTCGCAAAAGAGCATGCGCCCTTCGTGCAAAAGGGCCACGCGGTGGCAGCGTTCCGCCTCGTCCAGGTAGGCCGTGGTGGTGAGGATGGTCACCCCCTGGTCCAACAGGGTGTAGAGGATGCGCCAGAAGTCGCGCCGCGACACCGGGTCCACGCCGTTGGTCGGCTCGTCCAGGAGGATCACCTCCGGGGTGTGGACCAGCGCGCAAACGAGCCCGAGCTTCTGCTTCATGCCGCCGGAGAGCTTGCCGGCCAGGCGCGAGCGGAACTCGGCCATCCCGGCCGCCTTGAGCAGTTCGGCGGAGCGCTCCTCCCGCTCGCGGCGCGGCACCCCGAAGAGGTCCGCGTAGAAGCGGATGTTCTCGTCCACGGTCAGCTCCTCGTAGAGCCCGAAGCGCTGCGGCATGTAGCTGATGCGGTGCTTGGCCGGCTCGGCGTCGCGGGTAAGATCGAAGCCGGCGACGGTGGCGCTCCCCGCATCCGGGGCGAGGACGCCGGCGAGCATGCGCATGGTGGTGGTCTTGCCGGCGCCGTCCGGGCCGACCAGCCCGAAGATCTCGCCGCGACGGACGGCGAAGCTCAGGCCGTCCACCGCGCGCACGCCGGGAAAGGACTTGGTGAGCCCGTTGAGCTCTATGGCGTTCTCTTGTCCGCTCATGTCACCTGGCCGGCGCCACGGCGAGGGTCGCATCCGCCGGCATCCCCGGCTTCAGCTCGTGCCCGGGGTTTTCCAACTCGATCTTGATGCGGTACACCAGGGTCACCCGCTCCTTGTGGGTCTCCACCGACTTCGGGGTGAACTCCGCCTGGGAGGAGATGAAGGAGACCCGCCCCCGGTAGCTCTTGCCCGGGTAGGTGTCGGTCTTGATGGTGGCGACCTGGCCCAGCTTGACCCGGCCCAGGTCGGTCTCGCTCAGGTAGCCGCGCATCCAGAGATGGTCCAGGTCCGCAATGGTCGCCACCGGCGTCCCGGCGGTGAGTACTTCGCCCAGTTCGGCCTGGCGCACCAGCACCACGCCGGTGATGGGAGACTGGAGGGTGGTGTAGGAAAGCTTGATCTTGGAGAGTTCCAGCGCCTGGCGCGCCGAGCGGACCGTGGCGCGGTTGATGTCCACCTGCTCCTTGCGAACCCCCTCCAGCACCTGGTCGTAGTTCTGCCTGGCCCGCTCCAGGCCCGCCTGGCTTCGCTTCAGCGCCGCGGCGGCCGTGTCGCGCACCTGGGCCGAGACCTCGTCCTTCTCGTAGAGGGCCTGGTAGCGTTGCAGGTCGTGCTTTTTCAGCTCGTAGTCCGCCTGGGCGTCCACTACCGACTGCTGCGCCGCCTTCTTCTCCTGTGGACGGCTCCCCGCCGTGGCGAGGCCGAGCTCGGCCTGGCGCGCGCCGACCGCCGCTTCGTCGATCTGCACCTGCTGCCGGTAGTCCCCCTGGTCCAGCCTGGCCAGGACGTCGCCCGCCTTGACCAGCTCCCCTTCCTCGATGGGAAGTTCCGTCAGCCGCCCGGGCACCTTGAAGCCGACCACGCTCTCGTGCGCCTCGATGTTGCCCGAGAGGGTGATGGCGGTGGCGTCTGCGTCGTTCTTGGCGCGATGGGTGAAGAAGTATCCGGCGCCGACCAGCACGGCGACCAGCAGCAGGATCGGGATCAGTTTTCTTTTCATGGCTACGTGACCTCGCAGTTATTCGATGCCCAGGAAGAGCCGGTACACCTTTTCCGTGTCGCCCAGGGCGCGGGCGAGCGCTATCTTCGCCTCGGCGTGCTGTGCCAGCGCGTTCAGTTCGTTGTCGCGGGCCCGTGCCAGTGCGTCCTGCGCCGTGACCACTTCGATGTTGTTGGCGATGCCGTTTCTGAAGCGGTCGCCGGCGTACTGCAGTTCCCGTTCGGCAAGCTGCGCCCCTTCCCGCGCCGTGGCCACCTGGTCGGTGGCCGACGTCAGGTTCAACAGCGCCGCACGGATGTCCTGCTCCACCCCGAGCTTCAGGTCTGCGATCTGGCGCTGGTTGCGCTCGAGGCGGCTCTCCAGCTCCAGTCGCTCACCCTTGCGGTCGTAGTCGAACAGGTTCAGCACCATGTTGACCTGGAGCATGCCGCTCGGGTCGAGGTTACTCATCTCCTGGCCGCTGGTGCCGTAGTTGCCGCTCACCACGATCTTCGGGAGGTAGCGCGAGCGGGACGCCTTGACCTGCTCCTCCAGTGAGGCGCGCTGGGCAAAGAGCGAGCGGTAATCGGGGCGGCGTTCCAGTGCGGCCTGGATTCCCTGCTCGATCTGTGGCGGCTCCAGGGGCTTGAAGGAGAGCTGGTCGGTGAGGGTGATGGGGGTGCCGAGGTCGATGCCGACGCTGCGGGCCAAGGCGAGCAGGGCGAGCTGCGCGTTGTTCCCGGTCACCATGAGGTTCTGGCGGTCGTTGGCGAGCTGCACCTGGGCACGCAGTACGTCCAGGCCGTCGGCAACGCCGGCGGCACGCTGGTCCCGGGCCAGCTTCTCCAGCACCTCCGAGGTCTGCACCCGGCTGCGCGCCGTCGCGACCCGTGCCTCGGCGTAAGCCGCGTTCAGGTACTGCACCGTGACCAGCCGGATCACCTCACCACGCGCGTCGTGGTAGTCGGCGAGCCGCGCCTTCTTCTCCTGCTCGGCCGCCTTGATGGCGTGGTAAGTCTGCAGGTCGAGGATGCTCTGTTCGCCGTAGATGCGGAAGTCGTAGCTGGTGAAGGGACCCACCACGGCAGGGGAGTGGGGGAGGCTGATCCCCTGGGCGCGCAGGTTGCGGGTCTGCCATGCGAAGGGCGTCTCGATGCGCAGGTGCGGGAGGTAGCCGGCAAGTCTTCGTTCCCGTGTTCCTTCCGCCTCGTCCATTCGGGATCTCGCCAGTACGGCGTTCAGGTTGGTCTCCAGTCCGCGGGTGATGGCCTGGTCCAGCGACAGCGCGAGCGGTGGGGCATCCTGGGCCAAAGCCTGCCTCCCCGCCAGGGCCAGCAGTAGGGATACGATCAACAGTTTCAAGGTCTTTGCGATCATGGCGTGTCCTTTGTCGCCTGCTGCTACTTGGAGCGGGCCCCGTCGACGAATACCTGGATGCTCCTCTTCAGGTTCTCCTCCAGGGGATCGACCGGGTTGAGGGACCAGGTGATCATGGTGCCGAAAATGATGCGCTGGAACGATTGTGCGATGCTGAAGGCGTCGAGGTCGCTGCGTATCTCCCCGGACTGCTGACGTCGCGCCATGACAGTGGCCAGTTGCCGGATGTTTCCTTCCATCGCCTCCGCCATCCGTTTCTGGACCGTCTCGTTGGCGAACACCGCGGTCATCAGGCTCTGGATCAGCCCGGGGCTCTTTTCCTGCTCCATGGCCAGCGTCAGTGCCAGTTGCAATAAAAGCGGCGCGAGCGGGCGGTCCGAATCCCGGTTGGCAGCCACGAACTCCGCGACCCGCGCCATTTGCAGCTCACGGTATTCCAGCAGGACGCTTTCCTTGTTGTCGAAATAGTTGAAGAAGGTTCCCTTGCCCACGTCCGCGGCGGCGGTGATCGCCTCTATGGTGGTGGCGTTGATGCCCCTTTCCGCGAAGAGGCTGAGCGCGGCGCGAAAGATCCGTTCCCTGGTCTCCTCGCTCCTTTTCGCCCTGCGTCCGGATGGGCGCTGGGATGGGGACGTCTCCTTTTCCATGACGGTCGTCATCGCTGTTCTCCTGTTGTTTGTGACCGATGGTCAAGTTTGACTTTAAGTCACAATGTGGGGAATGTCAAGAGGCAACTGGAAATAAGCATGGGAGGGGGTGATTGCGGGGGGGGGGATGAAAAACAAGATGGGGGATGTCACCTGACACCCCCCACCATTATCTTACCTGACTTGCTGATCTTTCATTTGCGGCAAAACCTGCTCCAGAGTTCCCGGTACGTGCTCTCAAGCCGCAGGGTAAAGGCCCGGCCGTCGCAGATGCTGCTGGAGGCCCAGAAGGGAAGCATTGAGCTGATGGTCTTTCTTTCCTCACTGTTGCGAGCCAGGGCCGCGGCTTTGTCGACATAATCGTCATGGTCTGAGGCGATCAGTTGCTCCAGTTCCAGCAAGTGCAGGAACGCGGCGGTTTGTCTCCCCACCGGCCGGTCGCCCGACAGTGTCACCACCGGGACCCCTGAATACAAGGCTTCACAGCTCGTCAGGCCACCGGAGTAGGGAAACGGGTCGAGTGCAATGTCGATGTCGCCGTACTCCCTGAGCATGTCCGCATGGGATGAGCCGGGACGCAGGATGAGCTGTTCAGGAGTAATGTCATGGCTGCCAAAGAGGGTAACAATCTTTTCCCGGACTTCCGGGGATGCCAGGGTATGCCATTTCAACAAGAGTTTCGATCCCTTCACCTCTTTCAGAATCCGGCTCCACGTGGAAGCGACCATGGGCGTGATCTTCGCCAAGTTGTTGAAAGAACCAAAGACAACGGTATTGTCTTCGCCCCTGGCACGGGCGGATTTTGGTGCATACCTCGGGGGGGCGTAACAAAAACGCGATCCCTCGAGGCGGATCACTTCTTCCGTGTACCATTTCTCCTCCCCGGCAGGGACGGTCCAGGCGTCGGTGAGGTGGTAATCCATGGCCGGTACGCCGGTGGTTCCGTGGAAGCCAAGCCAGGAGACCTGCACCGGAGCCGCACGCCGGGCAAAAACCCGGAGCCTGTTCATGGCGGTGTGGCCGGAGAGATCCACCAGGATATCCACTCCATCCTTTTTTATGGCAGCATGCAAGGCGTCGTCGTCCCATCCTTCCACCTGTCGCCACTCCACGTGTTTTTGCAGGATCTGTGTCAGCCAGTTGTCCGGGCGGTTCGCCGTCGCGTAGCAGATGACGCGAAAGCCTTGCCGGTCATGGTTTTCCAGGATGGCTTGCAGGAAGTAACCGACCGGGTGTGGCCACAGGTCCCCGGAGACGTACCCCACCGTGAGACGCTTTTCAGGGCGCAGATCGACGCCCTCGGCCTTGGTGGGCTCGATGCCGTCGCACTGCTGGCGATACCAGCGTTGCGTCTCCGAGAAAATCGTTTGCAACGATTCCGATGCCGAATAGTACATGGAGAGGAGCAGGTTGGAGTGCACCGCCGGGAGGTGGGGATTCAACTCCAGCGCCTTCCGGTAATGCGCTATGGCATCGTCCACCATCCCCTCGTGATTGAGGATGTTGCCGATGTTGTTCCATGCCTTGAAAAAGTCAGGATCAAGCCTCAGCGCTTCCTGGTAACAGGTTTTGGCTTCGTTCAGGCGAAACTGCGCGTTGAGGATGTTGCCAAGGAGGTTGTGCATCTCGGCCGATGCTTCCGACCTGATAGCATCGCGGGCCGCTGCTTCAGCTTCGGGAAGGCGATTGGACAGCAGAAGTTGTGTTATCCGCTCTAGGTTGGTCATGGAGGTTTCCCCCGGAGGAGTCATTGCAATCGGGGTATCCTATCATCTTTTCGGTCGGCAATCATCCTCCTTCGCAATAACCCTCGATGGTCCCCTGAAAAAAATGAATGGGGGGTGTCGCTCAAACAGTCCCCATTCATTACTACCTTTTGCCTTGCCTGCTTAGTCCGCTCCAGTCGTTCTCTTCATCCGAGGCCAGTTCGCCCGTGCCTCTGCTGACAGAATTATCCGTGTCGTCGATGGCAATCAGTATTCTCATGGCTGTCACTCTCTTAGAGGGAACCGAAAGCAAGGGTATTACTATAACACGTACTGGCAGGTGAACATCTGTCGCAGTAAGAAGTTGTCAGATTCTCTCTGAGTCGAGAAAGCAGGCAGGATAATGGAAGGGGGAAACGAAAAAAGGGTCGCAGCTTGCGCTGTGACCCTTGAAAATTTTGGCTCCCGAGGTAGGACTCGAACCTACGACACACGGATTAACAGTCCGCTGATCTACCGACTGATCTACTCGGGAATACTGGTTTTCTTCGCCCTGTGCCGCGAAGAGATTACGTGTATAGCATAGCGGTTTTTCAGTGTCAATAATATTTCTGCAGCGTCTTGTCCCGAATCTTTCATTTTTCCGAGGTACTGATGACGCCATTTTCAGAGTCTCGCAGAAACGATTACTTGCGCTGGATGACATTGCCGCTTCCACAAAAGTGAAATGGGCGGTGGTGCGGGCGTTGACTTTCACGGCGACTGCACGATATATTCAAAACTTGCAATGTGTCAACTCCTGACCAAAGGACCCTCATGACCCGGGAACTCGACAAGCTCTACCGCACTGCGGCGCTTCTGGCGCTGATCACCATCCTGTACAACATCCTGGAAGGGGTGGTTTCCGCCTGGTTCGGCTTCGAGGACGAGTCCCTGGCTCTCTTCGGCTTCGGCCTGGACTCCTTCGTCGAGGTCATCTCGGGAGCGGGGATCTGGCACATGGTGCGCCGCCAGCAGGAGAACCCGGAGCAGGCTCCTGACGAGTTCGAGCGCGTGGCGCTCAGGATCACCGGCGGCGGCTTCTACCTCCTTGCCGCGGGCCTCCTGCTCACCGCCGTCTACGACGCCTTGCACCGCCATGCACCCACCACCACCTTCTGGGGCATGGTGGTTTCCTGCATCTCCATCCTGTCCATGTGGCTGTTGATACGGCAGAAGGTCAAGGTGGGGACGGCCCTCGGCTCCCAAGCCATCCTGGCCGATGCCGCCTGCACCAGGGTATGTCTCTACCTTTCCGTCATCCTGCTCGTCTCCAGCGCCGGTTATTATCTCACCGGCATCGGCTGGCTCGATGCCGCCGGCGGTCTCGGCATCGGCTGGTTCTGCTTCAAGGAGGGAAAGGAGGCCTTCGACAAGGCGAAGGGTATCCCCTGTTCCTGCAGTTGAAGCTCTCCAGGTTAGCCGGTGGCTAACCCCGTTCCCCTTCTTCCCCTTCCACAGCATCTCCACTCCGCCCCCTAGACGCCGGGGCATCTGCCATTCTGCGCCTTAAACAACGGGAGCAGCGAACCATCCCGCACCCCCCGCTGCACCATTATCGCCGCCCGTAAAAAACGAAGGCGTTTTGTTGCGCACGGGGGGGGAGGGTGGTAGTGTCTTAATGTGTATTGTCTGGACATGATCTTAATTGGAAGGAGGGAACGCTGAAATGCTTGAAGAATTCAAGAAGTTCGCCGTGAAAGGTAATGTGCTCGATCTCGCCATCGCCGTCGTGCTCGGGGCCGCCTTCGGCAAGATCGTCACGTCTTTTGTCGCCGACATCATAACCCCGCCCATCGGAAAACTGCTCGGCAACATCGATTTCGCCTCCCTGTTCATCAACCTCTCCGCCACGCCGGTTCGTTCCGTGGCCGAGGCCAAGGCGGCCGGCGTGCCGGTCATCGCCTACGGTCTCTTCCTCAACGCCGTCTTCGATTTCATCATCATCGCCTTTGCCCTCTTTCTCGTGGTGCGCCAGATCAACAGGCTGATGCCGGCGCCTCCCCCCCCGGTGACCACCAAGGAATGCCCGCGCTGCTGCACCATGATACCGATGAAGGCGAACCGCTGCCCCAACTGCACATCCGACCAGGAGTGAATCCTGAAATAACACAGGAGGTAATCAGATGAACAAGAAAGTGCTGTTTCTTCTCGCTCCGGCCTTGCTGCTGGGCGTCCACACCGCAGCCCGTGCCGAGGTAAAGGCGGAGAGCTTCTCCCTGTCACCCTACATCGGCGGGTACACCTTCATCGGCAAGGACCGTCTCGAGACCATGCCGGTGTACGGTCTGCGCGCCGGCTACAACCTCAGCAGGCACTTCGGGCTGGAAGCCGTCTTCGACTACGTCAACACGGAAGGGAAGAAAAACAGCGGCATCGGGGATGGCGTGGACGTGTACAACTACCATCTCGACGCCCTTTTCCACCTGATGCCGGAATCCCAGTTGGTGCCGTACCTCGCCATGGGCTTTGGCGGGCAGTCGAGGAAATATCCCAGCGGCGCCGACACCGATCACTCCACCTTCAACTATGGCCTGGGCGCCAAGTACTTCCTGAAGGACGCTCTCGCCATTCGGGGCGATGTGCGGCACCTGATGCCGATGGGAGACGGCGAGAGGGTCCACAACCTCGAGTACACCGTCGGGATGGACTTCATCTTCGGCGGCGTCAAGGAAGCGCCCGTCGCCGTGGCAGCCCCCGCTCCCAAGCCGGAACCGGTGCCCGCACCGGTGGTTGTGCCGCCGCCCCCCGCGCTCCCGACCGACCAGTTGACCATCACACCTGCCTCGGTGACCAAGGGAGATAGGGTCACCTTGACCTGGACTTCCAGCAACGCGACCTCGTGCGCGATCGAGCCGGGTATCGGCCCGGTGCCGACTTCCGGTTCCATGTCGGTCACCCCCGCCCAAAGCGCCGACTACACCCTCGTCTGCAACGGCGCCGGCGGAACGGCGAAGAGTCTGGCCAAGGTCGACGTCGTGGCCCCGCCGCCTGCTCCCGCACCGGCACCCGTCGTGGCACCGCCGCCGCCTCCGCCGGTCGTGGTCCCGGTTGCCGAACCGGCCAAGCTGTGCAAGCCGGCGGTGATCAACATCAAGTTCGACACCAACAAGTCGGACATCAAGCCGCAGTACCACGATGAGCTCAAGGCCGTGGGCGCGTTCCTCAAGGAGTTCCCCCAGGCAAAAGGGACCATCGAAGGTCACACCGACAACGTCGGCACCAAGGCGGCCAACATGAAACTGTCCCAGCGTCGCGCCGAGAGTGTGCGCAACTACCTGATCAAGAACTTCGATGTGGCCCCCGATCGTATCAAGGCGGTCGGCTATGGTCCCACCAAACCGGTTGCCAGCAACAAGACCGCTGCCGGGAAACAGCAAAACCGCCGCATCGAGTCCAACTTCAGCTGCGAATAGAATCAAGCTGAGCAGCAACAGGAAAAGGCGCTCCCAGCCTGGCGGGGGGCGCCTTTTAAATTTCCCTTATGTCTGTTTTCACGACATCAGTTTCTTGCGCCGCGGTAAATGAGTGGTAGCCTTGGCGATGTGTTTTTTTCGGGCAGCCACAATATTCATGTGGCGCGAGCAACTACTCGCAAGAAGAGCCCGCTCTGTCTCACCCTCGCCTTCCGTTGCATCAGTATAACCGGGCCGTTGCCCGGAGTTCCCCAATGCATTCATCACAGTGAAGCCTAAACAACATAGGAGGTGTCAGATGAAAAAGTACCTGCTGTCGCTTGTTCTGGTTCCCGCATTGTTGTTCACGCTGCTCCCGCAGGCCCACGCTGAGATCAAGGCACAAAGTTTCTCCCTCTCACCCTTTGTAGGCGGCTACAGCTTCATCGGCAAGGAGCACCTGGAAACCGCTCCAGCCTTTGGCCTGCGCGCCGGCTACAACGTCACGCGCCACTTCGGCCTGGAGGCGGTCTTCGACTACATTCCCACCGAAGGGAAGAGCCACAGCAACATTGGTGACGTCGACGCGTACAATTACCATCTCGACATGCTGTACCACTTCATGCCGGACCGCCAGTTGGTTCCCTACGTCGCAGCCGGCTACGGCGGGCAGTCCCGTGAAGCCGCCGGTCCCTTCGAGACCAGCCGTTCGGCCTTCAATTACGGGGCGGGGGTCAAGTATTTCATCACCGACACTATGGCGCTCAGGGGCGACCTGCGGCACCTCATCCTCCGCGAAGACGGCGAGTCGTTCCACAACCTCGAGTACACCCTCGGGGTCGATTTCGTGTTCGGCGGCGTGAAGGAAGCCCCCGCTGCCGTGGCCAAGCCGGCGCCCCCGGTGGCACAGCCCGCCGAGGAGCCGCCCCTGGAGGGCGTCCCCGCGGCTGAGCCGACGCCTGGTCATTACAAGTACTGCGTCACCCTGCACGGTGAATTCGACATCGACAAGGCCGCCATCCGCCAGGAAGACAAGGAGCAGATCACTCCGGTTTGCGAATTCATGAAGCAGTATCCCACCACCACCGCAGTCATCGAGGGGCATACCGACAGCGTGGGGACCGCCGAGTACAACCTCGACCTCTCCAAACGCCGCGCGCAGGCCGTCGTCGACTACATGGTCGCCAACTGCGGCATCGACCGCTCCCGTCTCGAGGCCCGCGGTTACGGTCTGACGCGGCCGATAGCGTCCAACGCCACCGACGAGGGGCGCCAGGCCAACCGCCGCATCGAGGCGATCATCGACTGTGCCTTCGACGTGAAGGAGGTCAAGCCTCCCGAGCGCCTGTGCATGGCCCTGGTGGTGGAATTCGACACCGGCAAGTCGGACATCAAGCCGCAGTACAAGGATGAACTGGCCAAGGTAGCCGACTACATGAAGAAGTACCCGACCACCACCGCGATCATCGAGGGGCACACCGACAACGTCGGCGGCTACGAGTACAACATGAAGCTCTCCCGCGAGCGCGCCGAAAGCGCGGTACGCTACCTGGTCGAGAACTTCGGCATCGAGAAGAGCCGCCTGACCGCCAAGGGGTACGGCTATACCAGGCGCGTCGCTTACAACAGCACCGCTGAAGGGCGCGCCAAGAACCGCAGGATCAACGCCATCATCGACTGCGTGGTGACGAAGTAGATCAAGATAAAGATTGAGATTAAGAACACCAAGCGGCTGCTATCGGGGACCGCTAAACCAAAAAGGGGAGGCCGTATGGCTTCCCCTTTTTCTTGTGCTGTCTCGACGCTATCTCAGTCCGCTCCCCTCCCCCGGAGGGGGAGGGCTAGGGAGGGGGAGCAGGCGGCTCGTTCAAACAATCCCCCCTCCCGTCCTCCCCCCTCCAGGGGGAGGAGAGTTGGTCTTCCTCTAACCTATCTCTTTCGCGATGAAGCGCTGTACGCCGCGCAGCATCTCGTCCACGTCGGCGGTGCGATAACGCTCTCCTTGCCCGGCCAGGAAATCCGCCTTCATGTAGCACCAGTCCTTGATCCGCTGGTAGGTCCCCACCTGGTATGCCTTCGCCTGGTAGAGCGCCTCGTTCATCTCGTCGGTGCTGCCCGTTGCAATCCCCTTGTTGCCGCAGATCAGCATCAGCACCTGCTCCAGCAGCACCGAGGCCAGGATGCAGGCGGTGTGGTTGTCGCCACGCTTTAAAAACTCCGACGTCCTGCCGCCCAGGTACTCCAGCACGGCATGGTCCAGGAACAGGCGGACTTCGGTGAGGCCTCCCGCTTCGTACTCCTCGCGGGCCGACTGCACGATGGCGCGGCAGTTGTCGAAGTTTTCCTTGTAGGTGATGTTGATGATCTTGGCGTAGATGGATTGGAAGTTGCGGTAGTAGGCGCTTTCCTCGCCGAAGATCTGCTGCAGAAGGCTCAGCGCAGAGTTGGCCCAGTCCTGGAACAGTTTCGAGTCTACGGTCGCGGCGATGTCGTTGATCAGTTGCGAAGAGCTCACCTTTTTGGCCTTCTCGGCGAGTTCCTCGAATTTGCGGGTGACGGTGTAGTCCAGTTTCAGCATGACGTTGTGCCCCCTTTGGGGTCTGCGGATCTGTGGATGCCTGCCAAGTTATAGTTTTGTCAGTGAAAAGTCAAGAATCGGCTTGTCATTAAGCCGGCGTGATGCTGATGCGGGGAGCCTGCAGGCGGCGGGCCACGATGGCGCTGTGCCGCGAGCGCAGAGCGGCCAGGTTTCCCTCCAGGAAATCCAGTGCGGATCGGTCCGGGATCTCTGCCAGGTAGCGGTCCACCAGTTGTCCCATCAACAGGTTGTAGGCCATGGTGGAGGAGCCGTGGGCGTAGTTGCGGCCGGGGAAGCGGCGGATGTCGCCGTCGCAGGCAGGCGAGATGTGGTACAGCTCGTGGAAGATGGTGATCAGCTTCTCGCGGAAGGAGAGTTCCAGGAAGCGGGGGACCAGGAAGTAGATGACGTAGAGCATCTCCTCGCCGCGGTGGGTGATGCTGGGCATGGTGCACAGGACGCTGCGCCTGCCGCGCCGGGACTTGACCGACCGCTCGCCGCCGGCAAAGCGCAGCGGGTGGATCTTGGCGAGGCTGCCGCCGCGGCTGTCCCTGCCGCTGGAGACGCAGACCAGCAGCTTTTCGGGGATGATGTGGTGCAATTCCGGGGAGCGGAGGGTGATATCGTAGATCAGCCGCTCCAGCTCCCCGGTCAGGTTCAGCGTGGACATTACACTCCGGCGAGTTTGAGCTTGTGGCAGAACAGGCAGCGCATCGGCCCGTCCTTGGGTTTCACGGGGTGTTTGGCAGGGAAGGGGACGCCGCCCGGTGCGGTGTTGTGGCAGGTGGGGCAGCCCTTGTCAGCCTCCATCTTGCTGCCGGTCTTCTTGAACAGCTCGTAGGAAGGCTTATGCGTGTCGTCCAGGGGGACGCGCTTGGTCTTTTCCTCGCCGGAAATGACGTAGAAGATGATGAAAACGGCAGCGATGATGCCGATGAAGATCCAGTCTTTCTTGCCGATACGCATGTGCCCTCCGGGGATCAAATCTAAGCGGCGAGGTTAAACGGGCCGCCGGGAAAATTCAAGCGAAATTGTTAGAAGAGCTTTTAACGCAAAGCCGCCAAGGCGCCAAGACGCAAAGGGAAAGAAGCAAACGGGGACCTGCAAAAGCCTTTGTGTCTGTAAAACGTTCCTGCTTTTCCTTGCGCCTTTGCGGCTCCGCGTCTTTGCGTTGAGGCTTTAACCATGTAACGCAAAGCCGCAAAGCCGCAAAGAAAGCTTGAAAGTCAAAACAAAAGGATTTTTTGTTTTTCGTGCTGTCTTTGCGCCTTTGCGTCTTTGCGTTGCAAATTGGTTTTAAGGGTTTGCCGCGCAGCCGATGGCGCCGTTGTGCTGCGGGTGCTTCGGTATCACGATCTCCATGCCGCACTGCCCCTTCAACAGCTCCACCATGGCGCTATTGAGGGCGACCCCGCCGGTGATGACCAGGGTGTCGGAGGGAAAACGCTTCAGCATCGGCATCACCCGCTTCACCAAAGTCAGGTTGACGCCGGCGCAGAGCCTGGCAACCGGATAGCCGCGCAGGATCTGACCGATCAACTCGCTTTCGCCGAAGATGCCGCAGGTGGCATCCAGCGCCACCGGTTCCTCCGAGTGGGAGGAGAGCTCGTCCAGGCTCACCTCGAGGACCGCCGCCATGTTCTCCAGGTAGCGCCCGCTGGAGGCGGCGCACTTGTCGTTCATGACGAAGTCGGTGAGCCGCCCCGCCACCACCTGGGCCACCTTGGTGTCCTGCCCCCCCATGTCCAGCAGGGTGAAGTTGGCAAGCCCGGTCTGGGTGCGCGCGCCGGCGACGTGGGCCTTGATCTCCGAGATGACGCGGGCGCCGTGCAGGTTGATGCTGTTGCGACCGTAGCCGGTCACCGTGATCTGAGCCTGGGCCAGTTCCTCGGCGCTGAAGATGCCGCTCCCCAAGAGGTCGAGCGACAGCTCGTCGTTGACGATGCTGCCGTACTTCTTGTAGAACGCGATGGTGTCGAGGTCCGCCAGCCTGACGATCTCGTCACCGCGCATCAGTGCGAACTTGGCCTTCCTGCTCCCCAGGTCGATCCCTATTTTCAAAGTGTCTGACACCTGAATCTCTTCTCCTGTCATTGCCTGCCACTGCGATACTTTTCAGAAAGCATCCGGTGCGGTTTTATCTTGTGGCGCTGCTTGCCAATTGCCGATGCCATTGTATATTTGGTCACGGGTTTGGCATAGCCGAGGGATTTTCAGCTACGTTCCTCGAGCAGTTCCAGAAACCCTTCCAGCCTGATCTTCGTCCTGGCATCTATATCACCCGGCTTGTCACCTTCGAGCGTCAGAATGGGGAGCTTGATGCTCTTTCTGAGCACCATATCCTCGATCTGCCTGAAGCAGAAAGATTGCACATAGTGGATCACCCCGTCCACCTTTCGTTTCTCCAGCTCACGACTGATGTCGCCGATGCGGTGGAAGATGTCGTAGGGGTAGCTGTAGGCGCGGTACTGCTCCACGAGGTCCTGGATACCGTACGGCATGGAGAACTGCCGCTGGGTCTCGTTGAAGACGACACGGGCACCTACTTCCTCGACGAAACCGTAAAGCCCGTCTACGATGGGGGGGACGCCCAGGTAGGCCAGCCTGATCCGCTCCTTGCGCTCGGGCCTTTGCACAGCCTGCGTGAGAAACGCGTCCACCTCGGCCTCGAAGGCGTCCAGGTCGCCGTTCATGTCGGAGGTGCAGACCTGGAAGTAGTGGTTCTCCTCGCCGGTGACCCGATTCTCCTGCCAGGTGAGGCGGTCGATCTCGTGCACCTTCGCCCTGATCCGGTCCAGGCGCAGTTTCGCCTCGCCCACCTCGGCCCAGCCGACGCCGAAAACGGACATGAGCTTCTCGATCTCCGCCTTGAGCGGTCCGGCTTCACGGCCCGCCGGGTAGGCGAAGGGATAGACCCGCACCCCGTTCAGCGACAGGACTTCCATCAGGGCCTTGGTGTAGCTGCAGTCCCCCTCGGTGACGGCGATCATCTCCTTGACGCCGCTGGCGACCACGGCGCCATAGATGCCTTTGATCCAGGCGCAGACGTTGCGGGGGAAGCCGGTCAACTCGGCATCTTCTATCAATGAGGCCTTTTCGGGGTGGGTGATGAAGACGTTGTTGAGATCGATGGGGACCACGCCCGCCGCTACCAGTACTTCCAGCGGGATGGTGGTGGTAAAGCCTACTCTGCGCAAAAGTTCTACTCCGTCTTGATGAAATACAGATAGATGAGGAACGCTCCGATGGCGAGACCGCCGAAGGCGAAGGGAAGGGTCGAAGAAACGTTCAGCGAGTCGCCTTCAGCCGGCATGGTGTAGCGAATCAGGAGCAGTAATGAAATGGTGGTGAAGAGGGTTGCCAGCACGAATTTCGACCGCACCACCACCGCGTAGAAGGCGACGATCAGGAAACCGCAGACGATCCACGGGTTGGCGAGCGCGGCTTTCACGGTGAGGTGCCGGGCGAAATCTACCAGGTGGGCCGTTTCGAACGGCGAAAGCTTTTCGGCAGTCTTTTCTAATAGCTGAGACTTATCCATGAGTTCTCCTAACAACGGCTAGATTATATGCATATCGGTGCATTTAGCAAGAAGTTAAAGAGATAGAGCCTTTGAGGCCGTGTCACGATCCTTTTAGTTTAATAGATGCTAATTCTGGTTGAGTGAAAGGAGTCAGTTATGGAAGAGCTCAAGGCGACCCCCCTGCGTGCCGACCACGAGAACCTGAAGGCACTGATGGCACCCTTCGGCGGTTGGCTCATGCCGATCCAGTACTCGGGCATCATCGCCGAGCACAAGTGGTGCCGGGAACAGGCCGCCCTTTTCGACATCTGCCACATGGGGGAGTTCCTCTTCAAGGGTGACGTAGTCGCCGATGGGCTGGAGGATGTCTTCACCTTCTCGGTCAACTCCATCCCTGTCGGGCGCTCGCGCTACGGATTCCTCCTCAACGATGCCGGCGGCGTCATCGACGATCTCATCGTTTTCCGCCTGGCCGAGGACGAGGCGATGATCGTGGTCAATGCCGCCACCACCGACAACGATTTCGCCGTGATACGCTCACGACTGAAGAACCCCGCCGCCCTCACCGACATCTCGGCCCGCACCGGCAAGGTCGACCTGCAGGGTCCGCTCTCCCGCGAGATCATGGTGCAGCATTTCGGACCGTCCATCCAGGACATCCCCTTCTTCAAGTTCATCAAGACCAGCATCCTCGGGAGCGACGCCATCGTCAGCCGGACCGGCTACACCGGGGAACTCGGTTACGAGATCTTTCTTCCGGCGGACAAGGTGACAGAGTTGTGGCGCCTGCTGCTCGAGGACCCGCGCGTCGCGCCGGCGGGGCTGGGCGCCCGCGATCTGCTGCGCCTGGAAATGGGATACTCCCTCTACGGCAACGACCTGGACGAGACTATCACGCCTCTGACCGCCGGGCTTCCCGGCTTCGTCAACATGAACAAGGAGTTCGTCGGCAAGGCCGCCTTGGAGCGGGAGATAGAGCAGGGCTCGCCGCGGACGAAGGTCGCCTTCAAGGTCGACTCCCGGCGCGCTCCCCGTCACTTCTACCAGATCCTGCACGATGGGGCGGAGGTCGGAGTGGTGACCAGCGGTGCCTTCTCCCCCATGCTCTCCTGCGGCATCGGCCTGGGACTGGTCGAACCAAAGGCGGCGGCGCTCGGCACCCGGCTCACCATAAAACAGGACCGGGTCGAAATGGAAGCGCAGGTGGTCGAGCTTCCCTTCTACACCGGCGGCTCGCTCAGAAGCTGAAATCATTAACAGGGATAAAAGGGATACGGGGGATAAAGACCTGTCTCTAGCAGTTATCCCTTTTATCCCCTTTATCCCTGTTCGTTTTGTTTTTCATCCAATAAACGGAGGTCGCACCATGGCAAAGTTCTACACCAAAGAGCACGAGTGGGTCGAGATGGCGGGGGCGCAGGCGACTGTGGGGATCAGCGAGCACGCGGCCCACGAACTCGGGGACATCACCTACGTCGAGCTTCCCAAGATCGGCAAGAGTGTCAAACAGTTCGATGCCCTGGCGGCCATCGAGTCGGTGAAAGCCGCCAGTGACATCTACGCGCCGGTCTCCGGCAAGGTGGCGGAGGTGAACCAGGCGCTGAATGACGCGCCGGAACTGGTGAACCAGGGGGCCGAGTCGCAGGGCTGGATCTGCAAACTCGATGGGGTCAACGAAGCCGAACTTGGCGCGCTGATGGATGCCGCCGCCTATGACGTGTACCTGAAAGGATTGTGACATGGGATACTGCCCGAACACGCCGGATGACATCCGAGACATGCTGGCGGCGATCGGCGCGGCCAGCGTAGAGGAGCTCTTCGCTCCCATTCCCGCGGAACTGCGCGCCAAATCCTTTAACCTCCCGCCCGGCATGTCTGAACTGGAGCTCCTGCGGCTGATGAGGGAGAAGGCGGCCTCCTGCGGCGCCGATATCACACCCTTCATCGGCGGGGGCATCTACGACCACTTCATCCCCGCTGCCGTCGATCACCTTGCCTCCCGCGCCGAGTTCTACACCGCCTACACCCCCTACCAGCCGGAATGCGCGCAGGGGACGCTCCAGGCGCTTTACGAGTACCAGACCACTATCTGCCGGTTGACCGGAATGGAGGCGTCCAACGCCTCGCTTTACGACGGCGGCACCGCGGTGGCCGAGGCGGCGCTGATGTCGCTGCGCATCACCGACCGGCACAAGGTGATTCTGGACGGATCGGTCAACCCGCTGCACCGGGGGATCGTCACCGGCTACCTGCACGGTCTATCGGCGCAAGCGGTACACGTGGCGCCCGACGGCTGCGCCTCCGACCTCGCCCGCCTGATGTCCTCCATCGACGACGAGACCGCAGCGGTCATCGTGCAGAGCCCGAACTTCTTCGGCTCGGTGCAGGACTTCCGGGAGCTGGCCCAGAAGGCGCACGACCACGAGGCGCTCCTCATCGTCTCCTGTTACCCGATCGCCATGGGCCTCGTCGCCAGTCCCGGCGAGATGGGGGCGGACATCGCGGTGGGCGAGGGGCAGAGCCTGGGCAACCACCTCTCCTTCGGTGGCCCCTACTTCGGCTTCATCGCCACCCGCAAGCGCTTTATCAGGAACCTGCCCGGGCGTATCGTCGGCGAGACCATCGACCACCAGGGGCGGCGCGGTTTCGTGCTCACCCTGCAGGCGCGCGAACAGCACATCAAGAGGCACAAGGCGACCTCCAACATCTGCAGCAACCAGAGCCTGTGCGCCCTGCGCGGCCTCATCTTCTGTGCCTCCCTCGGTCGCAAGGGATTCGAGGAACTGGCCCAGTTGAATTACGACAAGGCGCAGTACGCCAAGTCCGTGCTCGCTGCCGTGCGCGGCGTCGACCTGCTCAACAGCGGCGCCACCTTCAACGAGTTCACCTTGGTCCTTCCCAAGGATGCCGCCGAAGTGGTACAACGGCTGCTCGACAAGGGAATGGCGGCGGGGGTGCCACTGGGACAGTACTATCCAGGCATGGAGCGGGCGCTGGTGGTGACCGTGACCGAGAAGCGGACCAAGGACGAGATCGATCGCCTGGCGGCGCTGCTTGAGGAGGTGTTATGGAGCTGATCTTCGAGAAATCCGTCTCCGGACGCACCGGCGTCAGGGTCCCCTTGAGCGACGTTCCCAAGGCCGCGTCCCTTCCCGAAGCGGTGCGGCGGCAGGAGCCGGTGCGCCTGCCCGAGGTGGGTGAACTGGACCTGGTACGGCACTACACCAACCTTTCCCGCAGGAACTTCTCGGTGGATACCAACTTCTACCCGCTCGGTTCCTGCACCATGAAGTACAACACGAAAGTCACCGAGAATGCCGGTGGACTCTTTGCCTCCTGCCATCCCATGCTCGCGCTGCTCCCGGGCGGGGACAGTCTGGTGCAGGGGCCGCTCTCCATCGTGTACGAGCTGGAACGCCAGTTGGCGGAGATCACCGGCATGGAAGAGGTGACCACCCAGCCCTTGGCCGGCGCCCACGGCGAGATGACCGGCATCATGGTGATCGCCGCCTATCACAAGGCGCGCGGCGACGAGAAACGCAAGTACGTCATCGTTCCGGACTCCTCGCACGGCACCAACCCGGCCAGCGCTGCCATGGCGGGGTACGAGATCGTCACCGTCCCGACCGCCCCCTACGGCGACATGGACCTCGACCTGTTCCGGCAGGCGATGAACGACGAGGTGGCGGCGGTGATGCTGACCTGCCCCAACACGCTGGGGCTGTTCAACCCGCACATCGCCGAGATCTGCGCCATCGCCCACCAGGGGGGCGCGCTCACCTACTACGACGGCGCGAACCTCAATGCCATTCTGGGCAAGGTGCGGCCGGGCGACGTAGGCTTCGACGTCATCCACGTCAACCTGCACAAGACCTTCGGCACCCCGCACGGTGGAGGCGGCCCCGGCAGCGGCCCCATCGGCGTGAGGGGCGACCTGGTCCGCTTCCTCCCCACCCCGCGCGTGGTGCGCAGGGTGGACGGCAGCTATGCCGTGGAGGATCATCCCGAAGGAATCGGGCGGGTTTCCGACTTCTTCGGCAACTTCGCCATCATGGCGCGGGCCTACGCCTACATCACCATGCTGGGGCGCGAGGGGCTCATCGAGGTGAGCGAGCAGGCGGTGCTCAACGCCAACTACATCATGGCGAGGCTCAAGGAAGAGTACGAGCTTCCTTTTGACCAGACCTGCATGCACGAATGCGTCTTCTCCGCGAGCCGGCAGGTGCAAAACGGCGTGCACGCCATAGACGTCGCCAAATACCTGATCGACAGGGGCTTCCATCCGCCGACCGTGTACTTCCCGCTCAACGTCAAGGAGGCCATCATGATCGAGCCGACCGAGACCGAGAGCAAGCAGACCATGGATGCCTTCATCGAGGTGATGCTGGAGGCGGCGCAGTTGGCCAAGGAGGACCCGGAGCGGTTGCACGAGGCGCCGGTAACCACCCCGGTCGGGCGCCTGGACGAGACCCGCGCGGCGAGGATGCAGCAGGTGTGCTGCGAATAAAACAAAAAGCAAAAGCAAAACCTTGGCCACGGAGAAAATCTGAGGACATCTGAGGAAAGACAAAACCGGAGAAAGGCAAAAGACCTTTAAAGGGAAAGGCCACAGGGGACAGGCATTCGTGACTAAAGTGAAGCTGACCAATGCTTCTGTTTTTTGCTGTACCTCAAAAGTCTTTTGCCTCTCTCCGATTTTCTCAGATTTTCTCCGTGGCCAATGGTTTAGAGGTTTTGATGTGTAAGTGGCGTTTGATAGATACGGGGCCGCTGGAAGGCCCTGCCAATATGGCCCTGGATGAGGCGCTCCTCAACTGTTTCCAGAAGGATCCCACCCGGCCGGTACTGCGCCTGTACGGCTGGAATCCCGCGACCCTCTCCGTTGGACGCTACCAGGACGCGGCCGCGGCGCTCAACCTCGATCTCTGCCGGGAGGAGGGGGTGCCGGTGGTGCGCCGCATGACCGGCGGCGGCATTATCTACCATGCCGCCGAGGTCACCTACAGCGTGGTTTGCTCGCCGGAACACCTGGGTGACCGCACCGGCGTCAAGGACGGCTTCCGCAAACTGTGCGGCTTCCTGCTCGGCACCTACCAGCGCCTCGGACTCGACGCCCGCTTTGCCGTCGATTGGAATCCCGCTGAGGAACGGCTGGGAGAGCGGACTTCCTTCTGCTTCGCCGGTAAAGAGGAATTCGACGTGGTGGTCAACGACCGCAAGATCGGCGGCAACGCCCAGCGCCGCCTCTCCGGCGCCATCCTGCAGCACGGCTCGATCCCGCTGCAGAACCGGGTGCAGCAGGGGGTGCGCTACTTGAAAGAGCCGGCTCCCGGCGCGGCACGTTCGGTGAGCCTGTCGGAACTGGGCCATGCGCCCGAGCCGGATGACCTGAAACGTCTGCTGGCAGAGTCGTTCCAGGAACTGATGAGCGTCGACCTGGTGCCCGAACCGCCGACCGACCAGGAGATGGTGACCGCGGGGAAGCTGGAGGAACACAAGTATCGCTGCCCAAGTTGGACTTTCGAGGGGCGGAGCTGAAGGTAGACGGTGCTAGTCCCCTCTCCCAGAGGGAGAGGGGATGTGAATGGTTTTGGGGGTGAGATGGAGGTTTTACGCAAGCCGGAATGGCTGCAAAAGAAGGTAAACCCGGCGGCACACGCGGAGATGGAAGGGCTGCTGAAAGAGCTCAACCTGAACACCGTCTGCCAGCAGGCCCGCTGCCCCAACATCACGGAATGTTTCCGTCAGAGGCAGGCGACCTTCCTGATCCTTGGCCGCGCCTGCACGCGGCTTTGCTCGTTCTGCTCGGTCGCCAAGGAAGTGCCCCTGCCGCCGGAACAGGGCGAGCCGACCGCGGTGGCCGAGGCAGTGTGCCGTTTGAAGCTCTCCCACGTGGTAATCACGAGCCCCACCCGCGACGACCTCGCCGACGGCGGCGCAGGGCAGTACGCCAGCACCGTCGCAGCCATTCGTACGGCTTCGCCGGCAACGAAGATTGAGCTGCTGATACCTGATTTCCAGGGGGGCCTGGAGGCGCTGAAGGCGGTGCTGGCGAGTGCGCCGGACATCCTGGGGCACAACCTGGAGACGGTGCCGAGGCTGTACGCCATTCGGTCCGGCGCGGATTACCAGAGATCTCTGCGGCTTCTGGCCGACGCTCACCGGCTCGAACCGGCGTTGAAGACAAAGTCGGGATTGATGCTGGGACTGGGTGAGGAGGAGGGCGAACTCCTCGCGGTGTTCCAGGATCTGGTGGAGGTGGGGTGCAGCTACCTGAGTCTCGGCCAATACCTTGCACCCAGCCGGCAGCACTACCCGGTGCAGCAGTTTATCGAGCCGGAGCGCTTCGACCGACTGAAGCAGCAGGCCCTTGCCGCCGGCATGCTCCACGTCGAGAGCGCCCCTTACGTGCGCAGCTCGTACATGGCGGAGCGATATCGCTGACTCCCCCCCTCCCAGCCTCCCCCCTCCAGGGGGAGGTGCCATGGACCGAGCGTGCACCTAGACAGCCAGGAAGGTAAACGAGGTCCCCTCCCCCGGAGGGGAGGGACAGGGAGGGGGAAGAAGCACTCAGCTCCTGCATAAACTCCCTCTGTCTCCCCTTCGCAAAGGGGAGGACGCGAGGCCTGGTACAGCGCTTAAATCATGCGGCCCTCATTCCCCTAAACTGTCCAGCACGTTCTTCAAATGGGCGAACCCCGACGCTGCCGTCGGCCAGCCGGCATAGAACGCGATGTGCGTGATGGCCGCCACCAGCTCTTCCTTGGTCAGCCCGTTCTCCAATCCCTTCTTGAGATGAAACTCCACCTGCTCGATCCGGTTCAGCGCCACCAGGCAGGTAACCGTGATCAGGCTTTTATCCCGCGGCGACAACTCCGGCCGCTCCCAGATCTCCCCGAACAGGAAATCCTTGGTCAGCCTGGCAAAGTCCGGGGCCACTGCCTCCAGGTCACTCATCCCTTTTGCTGCTTCGGGTTTTGTCATTGTGTCCTCCTGTGCGGCTCGTTATGCCGCCTCTGCTATGCCGAGCTTGCGCAGCCAGGCCGATAGTTTCTGCCCGGCCCGGTTGACTTCACCGCCACGGATGGCAATGCCTTCCAGAACGGTGGCCCCGGGGCAGAGATCCCTGATGTCCCGTGCGCTTTGCCCCAAGCCGGTCCCTTCATGCGTGATGAACGGCACGATGGCCTTGTCGCTGAAGTCGTGCCCGGCCAGGTACGTCATGACCGGCGGCGCCACCGTGTTCCACCAGTTCGGCGAGCCTACGAAGACGACGTCGTAGTCATTGACGTCCGTACCTTTTGTCTTCAACTCCGGCCGGTGCCTCGCCCGCAGTTCCCGCTTCGCTTGGCTCACGACCGTGTCGTAGTCCTGAGGATACGGTTGTACCGGTGTCAGTTCGAGCAGGTCGCCGCCCACCATCTGGTTGATCTGCCGGGCACACTCCCTGGTGTTCCCTGAATGCGAGAAGTAGACGGTCAGCACCTTCCACCCCCCAAAGCTTGTCTTGCTGCTTTCTCTCGTCATCAAATACCCCTCTTTGTTACTTGCTCTTGGGCAGGAGGGACAGGCTCCTCCAGGTGCCTGTCCCTTTAGCGGAACGCTCCAGTCAGCTCAGCCTCCTTCTATAAGAACTAAGGGGATAGGCACCTGGCGGAGCCAGTCCCCTCCTTCCGGACAGAGGGGATTTGCCTTTCCTATATATTTTCCAGCCCCAGTTCCTTCAGTTTTGCCTCTCCCGGCTTGGTGGTCACAGTATCCCAGCCGCGGTCCCGGTAGTACGTGGTCAGCATGTCCTCGAACTTCTTGCGATCCAGCACCGCTCCTTTCTTGGCGCCGATGGTGAAGGCGTCTTCGAAGAAACGGTCGGGAAGCTTGTCGTCACCACGGCGGAAGCCCTCGCGATAGTTGAACATTTTCTCCAGATTGAAGATCCGCTCCCCCGCCTTCTCGAACTCAGCCTGGTGGTACTCGTGGCCGGTGATCGCACTTAGCAGTTCGAGCATGGGCTCTTCCAACGCCGGCTCAAAGGTGGGGAAAAAGCACATCCCGGTCGAGTCGAGCATGGCACGCCTGTTCTGCATGGCGATGTTGTTGCCGCTCATGTGGCAGGCCCCCCGGGACGCGGTGACGTAGGAAAGCGCCCTGGGCTGGTTGCCCTGGATGTTGTGCGCCGCCAGTTCCAGCCCCTTCACGTGTATGGCAAACTTTTCGCTTCCTTGGCCGATGTGGCGGGACAAGTTTGCCACACCCTGGGCGGCGAGGGCGCCTACGCCGTCCTTGGCGGCGATCTTTTCGATCATGGCCAGGGTCGCGTCCACGCTCCCCCACTTGAGGTCGATGCCGTCCAGGAATTTGCGGTCGATCATCCCCTTCTCGTACGCCTCCATCAGGAAGCCGATCACGTTGCCGGTGGAGATCTGGTCCAGGCCCAGGTCGTCGATGTTGTAGATCGCCCTCAGCAGACCGGGCATGTCGGAGATCATCAGGTTGGAACCGAGCATGACGCCGGTTTCGTACTCGGGGCCGTCGTGCACCACGCCGCCGTACTTCCCCTTGGTGACGCCGCTTTTCTTGCAGGCGAGCGGACAGCAGTAACAGGCGAAGTCCCTCACCCACACGTCGCGCCGCGCCGCGTCGCCGCCGATCTTGTCCGCCTCGGTGAAGGTCCCCTCGCGGTAGTTGCGCACCGACTCGGTCCCGGCGTTGCTGTTGCCGACGATGGCCCTGGCCGTCCCCTGCTCGGCCCACGACTTGGCATAAGTCGTCCCGTACAGTGCGCGCCTGGCCTTTTCAAGTGCAGTGAGGAACCGTTCGTGGTCGGCAACGCCCGGCTGGCCGGAGCCCTTGACCGCGATGGCCTTCAGGTTCTTGGAGCCCATGACGCAGCCCGATCCGCCGCGCCCTGCTGCCCGCCCTGCGGTATGGATGATGCTGGAGTAGGGGATCAGGTTCTCACCGGCAGGCCCGATGTAGACCGTCTTGTATTTCCGGTCGCCCAGCTCTTCCAGGAAGGCCCTATCGAAGGCATCAGTCCGCATCCCCTTGAACTTCCTGGCGTCCCGGATGGAGACCTTGTCGTCGTCGATGACGATGTAGGAAAGCTCCCGCGCCTTGCCGATGACCACCAGCCCGTCGTACCCCGCGAACCTGATCTCCGGGCCGAAGAAGCCTCCCATGTTGGAGTAGGTGACGGTGGAGGCATGGCGATGCTCGGACGTCAGCGGTGCCGTGATGGGGGACTTGGTCACCACGCAGGTCCGCGACGAAGAGGGGACGGGGAGTCCCGAAAACGGTCCCGGTATAAACATGAGCGGGTTTTCCGGGGAGAGCGCATCGATGCCCGGCTTTTTGAGCCGGTCCCAGAGCAGCTTCATGCCCAGCCCTTGCCCCCCGACAAACTTGTCCAGGTCCTCGGGAGCGATGGCCACCGTCCTCGACTTCCCGGAGCTCAAGTCTATTTCAAGGATCCTGCCGTGGTATCCCGGTTTACCGCTCATTTCACACCTCCGAACTCCGCCGTCCCGTACCAGTTCCTAGCCAGTTCAGCAGCTATTTTTTCCGGCCCGAGGCCGTAGAATTTCCTGTCGCGCCGCACCTCCACGTAAGAGAGCGCGCCGAAGGGGCAGCGCTTGACGCACTGCGGATCGCCCCCGCACAGCGTGCACATCCGCTCCGGCTTCCCCGTCTCCGGGTTGGGGCGAATGACGCCGGTGCGCTGCGAGGCGCATGCCTTGGCGCAGCTGCCGCAGCCGATGCAGCGGCTGGCGTCGTTATGCATGGTGTGGCTCGCATCGTCCCGGTAGAAGGCGCGCCGGCCCGTTTTCCCGTCTGGTTCCACCGGGCACGCCTTGGCGCAAGGGGTGTCGGCGCACATGGCGCAGACATTGGGGACGTCGACGTCCGGGTTGAAGTTGTGGACCTTGATGTTGGCAAAGTAGGGGTTACCCAGCCCCGGCAGTTCTTTCCCGCCTACCGCCGCGGGCTTATTGCGCGATGAACACGCCGTTTCGCAGGTCCGGCATCCCGTGCACTTTTTGTAATCCACCACGACCATCTTCAGGGTCGCTTCGCCCGACAGCGCCCAGGCCGCCGAGTGAATCCCGAACTGTCCGAACAGCACCAGCGCGCCGCCCCCGACCCCGACTCCCTTGAGGAACTCCCGGCGGGTGAAGGTCCCCCCATTTTCCTTTGTCATGTCAGCCTCCAAAACTGGGAAAGCATTTGCCGTAGCAGTTCAATGCCGAGAGACGTCTTGGTCTCGGCGCATTTCTCTTTTCTCAGATTTCCTCAGATTTTCTCCGTGGCCAATGGTTTCGATTTTCCCGTGACCAGCGCAGGCACCGCATCGACCGCTGCCCACCAAGGTCGGTCCTGGGTGGCCGCTGATGAGTAGACCGGCTCACCGATGACCGGGATGGCTACCTCGATGTCGCGCGCCTTGGTCAAGGAGAGGATCCTGTCGGACGGTTCGCGCCATGCGTGCATGGAAAGATCGAAGGTGCCGTTGTGAATCGGCAGCATCCTTTTGCCTTTAAGGTCGAGGTGTGCCTGTACGGTTTCTTCCGGCATCATGTGCACCCCGGCCCAGTTCACGTTGTAGGCTCCGGCCTCGAGCAGGGTCAGGTCGAAGGGGCCGTACTGCTCGCCGATCCTCTTGAACCCTTGGAAGTAGCCGGAGTCCCCGCTGAAAAAGACCCGGAAGCCGGGGGCGAGGATGGTCCAGGAGTTCTGCAGGGTCTGATTCTTGTTGAAGAGGCCGCGGCCGGAGAAGTGCTTACAGGGAGTTGCCACCAGACGGACCTCGTCCACCTGCGTCGACTGCCACCAGTTCAACTGCCGTACCTTGGCGGTGGGGACGCCCCAGCCGGTGATGATGTCCCCCACGCCCGCCGGTACCAGGAAGTGCTCCGTCTTGGCGGCCAGCTTCACGATGGAATTGCGGTCGAGGTGGTCGTAGTGGTCATGGGAGATGATCACGGCCTTGATCGGGGGCAGGTCCTCGATGCTGATCGGCGCTTTATGGAACCTCTGCGGGCCCGCCCATTGGACCGGTGAAGCCCTGTCCGAGAACATCGGGTCGGTGAGCCAGAAGGCGTCCTGCAGTTTCAGGAGCACCGTGGAGTGCCCGATCCGGAAGACGGTGTTATTGGGCGCGGAGAGCAGTTCTGCGCGTGACATCTTGTGGATCGGGATTGTTCCGGTAGGACGGGTGTCGGCCGGCTTGTTGAAAAAGAAATTCCACATGACGCGGGTTGATGCCAGGATTCCTCCGGTGGTCATTATATCTCCTGATGGTTTCTGCCCGGCTTCGGCTGACCGAGCCCGGTCAACCTCGCCGCCGCTACGTACTGCCATGACTGTTAAGCCTCCGACAACCAATACCATGATCATGTTACGCTTCAGGTTCATTTCTTCCCAAGGGGCCGCGGCCCGCGGCGGACGCGGTGCCGGCGGCATTTATTTTTGGTGCTTTCGGACTTCGCGGGAAGCTGTCTTGCTGCCCCCCCTCCCTTGAGGGAGGGGGGGCATTCCGGCGAACTTACTCAGCTTTCAGCGACGCCATGTCGATGGAAAAGCGGTACTTCACGTCCGACTTGACCAGCCTCTCGTATGCTTCGTTCACCCTCTGGATCGGGATCACTTCCACGTCGGAGGTGATGTTGTGCTGCCCGCAGAAGTCGAGCATCTCCTGGGTCTCGGCGAGGCCGCCGATGAGCGAACCGGAGACGCTGCGCCTGCCGAAGAGGAGCGCGAAGGAGGAGAGGGCAAGCGGCTTGTCCGGCGCGCCGACCAAGGTGATGTTCCCCTCCAGCCCCAGCATCTGGATGTAGGCGTTCAGGTCGTGGTCCGCGGCGATGGTGTCGAGGATGAAGTTGAAGGTGCCGGCATGCTGCTTCATCTGCTCGGCGTCGGTGGAGATGATCACCTCGTCGGCGCCCAGGCGCAGGGCATCTTCTTTCTTGCCGGGCGAGGTGGTGAAGACCACGACGTGGGCGCCGAATGCCTTGGCGAATTTGACTCCCATGTGCCCCAGTCCCCCGAGGCCGACCACGCCGACCTTTTTGCCCTTGATGTCGCCCCAGCGGTGAATGGGCGAATAGGTGGTGATCCCGGCGCAAAGCAGCGGTGCCACCCCGGCCAGGTTGAGGTTGGTGGGAACGCGCAGCACGAAGTGCTCGTCCACCACGATGCTGTCCGAGTAGCCGCCATAGGTGACCCCGCCCAGGTGCTTGTCAGGGGAGTTGTAGGTGAAGGTCGCGTTGGTGCAGAACTGCTCCAGGTTGGCGTCGCAACTCGGGCAGCTGTGATCGGAATCCACCAGGCAACCGACCCCGGCCAGATCGCCCGGCTTGAACCTGGTTACCGCGGAGCCGACCTTGGTGACGCGCCCCACGATTTCGTGCCCGGGCACGCAGGGATAGATGGTCGGCATGACGCTGTTCCACTCGTCGCGCACGGTGTGCAGGTCGGAGTGGCAGATGCCGCAGAAAAGGATTTCGATCTGGACGTCGCGGTCGGTCGGCTCGCGGCGCTGAATGGTGGTCGATGCCAGCGGTGCAGTCGCGCTGGCGGCGGAATATGCTTTTGCCTTATACATGATTGATCCTCCTGTTCGTTGTTACTGGTTGGTGAGCTTTTCCAGCATCTCGGGGTAACGATCCCCCTGCACGTGTATCTTAGCGGCGGCGGAGTCGATTTGGCGCAGATCGTCGGCGCTCAGGATGATGTCGACGGCGCCGTTGTTCTCGTCCAGCCGCTCCAGTTTCGTCGTCCCCGGGATGGGCACGATCCACGGCTTTTGCGCCAGCAGCCACGCCAGGGCGATCTGCGCGGGTGTGGCTTTTTTCTGAGCAGCGATCTCTCCCAAGAGGTCCACCAGGGCCTGGTTCGCCTGCCGCGCCTCGGGGGTGAAGCGGGGGAGGGTGGTGCGGAAGTCGGTGCTGTCAAAGGTGGTGCTGGCGTCGATCTTTCCAGTCAGGAAGCCCTTGCCGAGCGGGCTGTAGGCGACCAGGCCGATGCCCAGCTCTTCCAGCGTGGGGAGGATCTCCGCCTCGGGGCGGCGCCACCACAGCGAATATTCGTTCTGCAAAGCGGTGACCGGCTGCACGGCGTGGGCACGGCGGATGGTCTGCACGCCCGCCTCGGAGAGACCGAAATGCTTCACCTTCCCCTCCTGGATCAGCTGCTTTACCGCACCCGCGACCTCTTCGATAGGCACGTCCGGGTCGACCCTGTGCTGGTAGAAAAGGTCGATGGCGTCGATCTTGAGTCGCTTCAGGGAGGCTTCGGCAACTTCCCTGATGTGCTCGGGGCGGCTGTTCAGTGCCGGAGTGGCGCCCTTCATCCCCCTGGGATCCTTACCGGGGGCGATGTCGAAGCCGAACTTGGTAGCGATCACCACCCGGTTCCGCACGGGGGCGAGGGCCTCGCCGACCAGTTCCTCGTTGGTGAACGGGCCGTAGACCTCGGCGGTATCGAAGAAGGTGACGCCGCGCTCGACAGCCGTTCTCAGCAGGGTGATCATCTCCTGCTTGTCCTTTGGGGGGCCATACGAGAAGCTCATGCCCATGCAGCCTAAACCCAGGGCGGAAACTTCCAGACCGCTGTTCCCCAGTTTGCGCTTTTGCATTTTGGTCTCCTTTGAGTAATTGTGTTGTTGTTATGAAAGCAGGGACCGATGCTGTGACAGTCGACTTCCGGCAAATTCTATCGCATCGTGCCTCATGCTCCAGTCTGGCCTGCCTTGTTGCGATGATGTGATCCTAGCTCTTAAACAGAAAAGGTGGGTAGACCGATCCTGCCTGATTTTTGCCTGATCCTCCGGATGCTTCGAAAAAAGTTGTAAAGCACAGGCCGGTTGGATAGGATGGGACAGGTCAAAGAGTTGTTAAAACAGCCTGTTGGGCTGATGGTTGGAGGCCGACGCAATGGAAGAAGCTATTGAAAGTTTGAGGCGGAGTATTGCCCGATGGACTGAGCAGGGAGAGTTGTTCGAGACACCGGTCCCGGGGCTGTCACTGTTCAAAAGGGAAGACGTCACCGAGCCGGTAAGCGGCATGTACGAGCCCAGTGTCTGCCTGGTGGCGCAGGGCGCCAAGCGCGTTCAACTCGGTGATGAGACCCTGGTCTACGATGCCAATCACTTCCTGATCACGTCCGTGCATCTGCCTACGGTGGTGCAGATCGTCGAGGCGAGACCCGAAAAGCCCTACCTCGGCTTGCGGCTCATGCTCGACCTGCGCGAGGTTTCACAACTCATGCTGGATAGCAACCTCCCCCAGCCCCGTACCCAGCAGTCCAGCCGCGGCATGGCGGTTGGCGAGGTGACCCTGCCGCTCATCAGCTCTTTCCAGCGCCTGCTCGACCTGCTTGACGAGGAGAAGGATGTCCCGATTCTTGCGCCGATGATTCAGCGCGAGATCATCTACCGGCTGCTCGTTGGCGACCAGGGGGCGCGCCTGAGGCAGATTGCTTCGGCGGGAAGCCAGAGCCAGCAGATCGCCCGGGCCATCGATTGGCTGAAGGGGAACTTCGCCAACCCGCTGCGCATCGACGAGTTGGCGACCAAGGTCAACATGAGCACTTCCACCTTTCACCACCACTTCCGGACGCTGACCGCCATGAGCCCGTTGCAGTACCAGAAGATGCTGCGCCTGAACGAGGCCCGGCGCCTGATGCTGACGGAACGCTTGGATGCTACTACGGCCGCCTTCAACGTCGGTTACGAGAGCGCCTCCCAGTTCAGCCGGGAGTACAGCCGCCTGTTCGGGACCCCGCCGCTGCGGGACATCACCCACTTGCGCCGCATGGCTACCGACGTTCCAACCTCCGTCTCCGCGTGACCCTCACATACTGCTTGGAGCATCCGCCCGCAGGATGATGGTGCCTATCCAACTTCCCACAGACGCGTTGCAAGTTACTGCGGACGCATGATAAATTACCATGTGCACCATGCAATCTGGTATGGACGGAATGGGGCGTGTAAAGGATTTTGTGTAAACACGGCTGAGATTATTGCTGGTCCTCGATGTTCCAGTACCCCGGTTTTGCACAAATACTAAGGCCTTCAGAATCCTTTTCTGATGCAGCCGACTGCCGGGACTTCACTGCAGCTTCCTTGGTGAGGATTATCATTTCGACCTCCTCCCCCACGTGACTCTTGATCACCCCGACATCCTGGCCTTTCTTCAACTCGAGGACTATGTGGCCATCGTCGTCCTGTCCAATTATCCCCGTTGCTCTCAGTTTCATGGATAACCTCCTCTGTTGATGTGGTCGGGAAAAAGCACCCACGAATCGTGCCATGCGATTAGAGAAAGTCAATGTTTCTGCTTGGGGAGAAATGGACCTGGAATCAGCGGGGGGGAGGGCTTGGAAGCGGGGGAGATGAACGAAAAGAGCGGCTGCTTCGCAGCGACTACCGTGACGGTATCGCAGCGAAGAGCCGCTCTCATTTTTTTACGTGCAGCTGCCAGTGCCTATTCGGCGAGCAGCCTCTTGATGGTGTCTTCCATCGTCTTCGCAGTCTGGTCGGAGAAGCCCTGGAACCTTTCCACGACCACCCCTTTCTTGTTGATGACGAAGACGGTGGGGATGGAACGCAGTCCGTACTCGGTCTGCATCTCCTCGCCTGCTATGGCGACCGGGTAGCTGATCCTGCGCTCGTTGATGAAGGTCTTGACGTCGCGGTCGCTCCCTTCATCGACACTTACTCCCAGCACCTGCAGCCCCTGCTTGCCGTACTTGGCCATCAGCGAATTCAGGTGGGGGATGGCTTCCTTACAGGGGATGCACCACGTGGCGAAGAAGTCCATCACCAGCACATACCCCTTGTAATTGTTCAACGTGATCGGCTGGCCGGAAGTGCTGGTCAGCTTGACCGGGGGAGCGGGATCACCTTTTTGCAGTATGGCATGGGCGGACTGCGTGAAGAGCAGCAGGCCTGCCAGCGCCAGGGGGGTGATTCTCAACAGGGATTTCTTCAACTGCATCAGCTTTTTCATTTTAGAGAGCCTTATTGATCAGGGCCTCCAGCTGGGCTTTCGGGATTGCGCCGACCACCTGGTCCAGCACTTTGCCGTCCTTGATCAGGATGACGGTCGGAATCCCGCGCACGCCGTACTTGCCGGGGGTTGCCGGGTTGTCGTCAACGTTGACTTTGCCTACTTTAACGCGTCCTTCGTACTCGGACGCCACGGTATCGATGAGGGGGGCGATCGCTTTGCAGGGGGCGCACCAGGTGGCCCAGAAGTCTACCAGCACCGGGATGTCGGACTGCAGGACTTCTTTTTCAAAGTTGTCATCGGTAAAGGTCTGTACATTTTCGCTGGCCATGGAACCTTCTCCTTTAATAAAAAAAGTGAGTTCTACTATAAAGGAGCCGATGAAAAAAGCAAGGGGTAAATGCCCCTTGGGTGAGAGGCAATTAAGGCGTCCGAACCCCTCTGCATCGTTGATGTATTCAGCATTGACAGGGCGGCGGGATAGGGCCATATTGGGGCGGCCGCCCCGCCAGAATGAGATGTGATCCCGGCTGCGCTGCGGGGAAAACAGGGAGTGCTCGTGCGTCATTACCCGATAAACCTGAACCTGAAGGACCGTCTGGTCGTAGTGGTTGGCGGAGGCAAGGTGGCCGCCCGCAAAGCGGCCCGGCTGGTCGGTGCAGGCGCGCGCGTCACGGTCGTGGCCCCGGCGGTCGAAGACTCCCTTGCCGCTCTCGCCGCGCAGGGGCGCATCGTGCATCTGTGTCGCAGCTACCGCCCCGGCGACCTTGCCGGAGCAACCCTCGCCTTTGCCGCCACCAGTGAGCCCGCCGTCAATCGCGAGGTGGCGCGGGCAGCCCGCGCACTGAATGTCCTCGTCGACTGTGTCGACCTGCCAGAGGACGGTGACTTCGTGACACCTGCTGTTCTCGAACAGGGAGACCTGCTGATTACGGTCTCGACTGGTGGAGCCAGCCCATCTCTGTCAAAACAAATCGTCAATCAACTGAAGCCCCAGTTCGGTCCTGAATACGGTGAGGCGGTGGCGCTTTTAAGTGCCATCCGTGAAAAGCTATTGACTGAAAAGGTGGGGAACGCATACAATGACACGGTTTTTGCCGAGCTTGCCGCGCTGGATCTCCCCGCGCTAATCAGAAACGGGCAGAGAGATGCCATAGACCAGATACTCCTGAAGCTCTCCGTTGCCGGGGCCGCACCGGGCTCGGTAGGGGCAGGAAAAGAGGACCCTTCATGAACGCCTTGCTCTTCAACAGCACCCTGGTCATCTACGCGGTCGTCACCGCGGTCTACCTGATCTACTTGCTCAAACCTAAGGAATCCTTAGGTAAAGCGGCCCTCTGGCTCACTCTGGCCGGATTCCTCGTGCACTGCGGCTTCACACTGAACCGCTTCCTCGAGGCGGGGCACACTCCGATCACCAACCTGCACGAATCGCTTTCCTTCTTCAGCCTCTCCGTGGTCGGCATCTTCCTGCTGCTGGAAAGGCGGTACAAGATCAGCATCCTCGGCTCCTTCATGATGCCGGTGGCGCTGCTGATCATGATCATCTCGGCCTCCTTCTCCACAGTCATTCCGCCGTTGAACCCGGCTCTCAAGAGCAAGTGGCTCGCGGTGCACACCATCATGGCCTTCCTGGGGTATGCCGCCTTCGCCATCTCCTTCGGCGTCAGCATCATGTACCTGATCCAGTCGCATTTCCTGAAGACGCGCCGGCTGGGCTCCATGTTCCAGAAGCTCCCCTCGCTGGACATCCTGGACGACATCAGCTACCGCTGCCTCACCTTCGGTTTCCCGCTGCTCACCTTCGCCATCATCTCCGGCGCCATCTGGGCCGAGACCGCGTGGGGGACCTACTGGAGCTGGGATCCCAAGGAAACCTGGTCGCTGATCACCTGGTTCATCTACGCCGCCTTGCTGCACGGCAGGCTCACCACCGGTTGGCGCGGCAGAAAGGCCGCGATGCTCTCCATCTTCGGCTTCGTCATCATGCTCTTCACCTTCCTCGGCGTTAACCTGTTGCTGCCGGGGCTGCACAGCTACAAGTAAGAGGGATTTCCCCAGAAGGGGCAGGGATTGTTATGAACATTATTGTGGTCGGGCTTTCGCATAAAACTGCCGGAGTTGAGGTCCGGGAAAAGGTAGCTTTCTCCCCCACCCAGATGGAGAAGCCGCTCAACGCCCTCGTGGCGCTCCCCGATATCACCGAGGCCGTGATTGTTTCCACCTGCAACCGCGTGGAGATCTACGCTACCACCCGCGACGTCGCCGGCGGCATGGCCCGCCTGAAGCGCTTCCTTGCCGATTACCACAACTACCCGCTGGAAACGCTCGAGAAGCACCTGTACAGCTACCACGGGGAGGAGGCCACCCGCCACGTCTTCCGCGTCGCGTCAAGCCTCGATTCCATGGTGGTCGGTGAGCCGCAGATCCTCGGGCAGATCAAGACCTCCTACGGCTACGCCGCCGAGTTCAAGAGCTCCGGCATTATCCTGAACCGCTTCCTGCACAAGGCCTTTTCCGTTGCCAAGCGGGTGAGGACCGAGACGAAGATCGCCTCTTCGGCCGTCTCCGTGGCCTTCGCCGCGGTGGAGTTGGCTAAAAAGATCTTCGGTGAGCTCTCCGACAAGACCGTCCTGCTTATCGGCGCCGGCGAGATGTGCGAGCTGGCCGCCAAGCACTTCATCAACGTGGGGGTGCGCGGCGTCATGGTTACCAACCGTACCTACGAGCGTGCCGAGAAGCTGGCCGAGGAATTCGACGCCAAGCCGGTCCACTTCGAGGCCCTGATGGAGCACCTCCCCAAGGCGGACATCATCCTCTCCTCCACCGGCGCTCCGCACTTCATCATTCACGAGAAGGACATGGAAGAGGTGCTGCGCCGTCGCAAGCTGAAGCCGATGTTCTTCATCGACATCGCCGTGCCGCGCGACATCGATCCCAAGGTCAACGACGTGGAGAACTGTTATCTCTACACCGTCGACGACCTGAACGGCGTGGTGGCCACCAACCTGGAGCAGCGTAAGGTTGAGGCGGCCAAGGCCGAGGCGATTGTCGAGCAGGAAATCGGGCAGTTCTTCAAGTGGCTCTCCTCGCTGGACGTGACCCCGACCATCGTGGCGCTCAGGAGCCACTTCGACGAGATCAGAAAGGCCGAGCTGGCCAAGACCCTCTCCAACTGGAAGGATCTTCCCCCCGGTGCGGATAAGAAGATGGACGCACTCACCAACGCCATCATGAACAAGCTGCTGCATCATCCCACCAGCCTCCTGAAGCGGACCGACCAGGGGAGCCGCAACGACCTCTATGTCGATGCGCTGCGCCACCTCTTCGATTTGGAGACTCCGGAGCAGCAGGAAAGCATGATGGAGCTGGAAGACTGAGAGGCAGGGGCTAAAGGCAAAAACAGGGACTAGGGGCTAGGGGCTAGTAAAGACTCGCCCCCCCCCCGCTGTTGACGGTGGAAACAAAATAAACTTCAAGGGGTTAGGTAGTAGGGGTCAGGGTTGGCGATTGTGCTAGTCCCTAGCCCCTAGTCCCTAGCCCCTCGATTCAACTCAAAGGAGAAGTACATGGCGCTGAAAGAGCTGAGAATAGGAACCCGCGCGAGCCAGCTCGCACTCTGGCAGGCAAACTGGGTCAAGTCCGAGCTGGAAAAACGCTACCCCGACATGACCGTCACCCTGAAGAAGATCAAGACCATCGGCGACAAGATCCTCGACGTGCCGCTGGCGCAGGTCGGTGGCAAGGGCCTGTTCGTCAAGGAGATCGAGGAAGCGATGCTGCGCGGCGAGATCGACATCGCGGTGCACAGCATGAAGGACGTGCCGACCGAGTTCCCGGAAGGCCTGGGCCTGTACTGCATCACCGAGCGCGAAGATCCGCGTGACGCGGTCATCTCCCGCAACGTGAAGTTTGCCGACCTGCCGCAGGGCGCCCGCATCGGCACCTCGGCGCTGCGTCGCCAGGCACAGCTGCTGAAAGTCCGTCCCGACCTGGAGATGGTCATCATCCGCGGCAACGTGCAGACCCGTATGGACAAGCTGGAGACCGAGGGGCTCGACGCCGTCATCCTGGCCGCCGCCGGTCTGAACCGTCTCGGCTTTGCCGACCAGATCACCGAACTGCTCCCGACCGACCTGTCGCTTCCGGCCATCGGCCAAGGCGCCCTCGGCATCGAGTGCAACCTCTCCAACGAAGACGTGAAGGACGCCATCTCCTTCTTCAACCACCCGGACACCAGCCGTGCGGTACGCGCCGAGCGCGCCCTGCTCTGGCGCTGCGAGGGCGGCTGCCAGGTTCCCATCGCCGCCTTCGGCGAAGTGACCGGCGACGAGCTGAAGCTGACCGGCTTCATTGCCTCCGTGGACGGCAAGGTTTCCGTCAAGGGCGTGGTTACCGGCCCGGCCGACGACTGCGAGAAGCTGGGCGTGAAGCTCGCCGAGCAGCTCCTCTCCGAGGGTGGCCACGCCATCCTCGCCGAGGTGTACCAGCGTGAAGTTTCCCGGGAGAAAGAAATCCCGGTATAAAAACCGAAAAGCATTACCACAGAGGACACTGAGGTCCTCTGTGGTCAAAGCTTTTGCTTTTGAAAGGCTAACGGTTCTACCTTAGCCTTTTGCCTTTTGCGCACGACACTCTCTTTTCCTGGTGCGAGATGACTGTTGATATGACTAAGAAGGGCTACGTCTACCTGATCGGCGCGGGTCCCGGGGATCCCGGACTCATTACCGTCAAGGGACGGGACTGCCTGGCCAAGGCGCAGGTGGTGATGTACGACTACCTGGCCAACGACGAACTGCTCCGGCTGGCTCCCAAGGATGCGGAACTGATCTACGCCGGGAAGGTCGGCGGCGAGCACAACCGCGAACAGAGCCAGATCAACGAACTGCTGGTGCAGAAGGCGCTTTCCGGCAAGGTGGTGGCGCGCCTCAAGGGGGGCGATTCCTTCATCTTCGGCCGCGGCGGCGAAGAGTGCGAGGCGCTGGTGGCCGAGGGGATTCCCTTCGAGATCGTGCCGGGCATCACCGCTGCGGTAGGCGCCACCAGCTACGCCGGGATCCCGCTTACCCACCGCGGCGTGACCACCTCGGTTGCCTTCGTCACCGGGCACGAGAAGAAAGGGAAAGCATCCTCGGAGATCGACTGGGAAGGGCTTTCCCTGGGCAGCGGCACCGTGGTCTTCTACATGGGGGTCACCAACCTGCCGCACATCGCGCAAAGCCTCATGGAACACGGCCGCGCGCCGGAAACCCCGGTGGCGCTGATCCGCTGGGGCACCCGTCCCGAGCAGGAGGTGCTGGTCGGCACGCTGGCCGATATCGCCGACAAGGCCCGCACCGCCGGTTTCAAGGCTCCGGCCATTACCGTGGTCGGCGAAGTGGTGAGCCTGCGGGAGACGCTGCGTTGGTTCGACAACCGCCCGCTCTTCGGTCGCTCGGTGCTGGTCACCCGCGGCGCGGACCAGGCCGGTGAGTTCACCTCCATGCTGGAGCAGCTCGGCGCCCGGGCCTACTGCTGCCCGACCATCGAGATTGCCCCACCGGAAAGCTACGCCGCCCTGGATGAGGCCATCGAAGGTTTGGACAGCTTCCACTGGATCATCTTCACCTCGTACAACGCGGTCAAATACTTCTTCGCCCGGCTTGCCGAGCACGGTCTCGACAGCCGGGCCCTCGGGCGCTGCCACGTCTGCGCGGTCGGCCCCAAGACTGCCGCGGCGCTGGCACCGTACGGCATCCGTCCCGACCTCATCCCCGCCGACTACAAGGCGGAGGGCGTCGTGGACGCCTTCTCCGAGATGGACATGAACGGCAAGTGGGTCCTCTTCCCGAAAGGGGATCGGGCCCGTGAAGTGATCCCGGAAGAGTTGACTAGATTGGGCGCACAGGTGATCGCTCCCGTGGCCTACGCCAACCATACCCCCGCGGGCATTCCGGAGGAGGCGCTGCTGGCGCTGGAGGAGAAGCGCATCGACTGCGCCACCTTCACCTCCTCGTCCACTGTGCAGAACCTGGCCGGCATCCTCGGTGAGAACCGTTTCCTGCACCTGATGGAAGGGGTCACGGTCGCCTCGATCGGCCCGATCACCTCCAAGACCTGTCGCGATCTCGGACTGGATGTGCACATGGAACCGGCCGAGTTCACCCTGGAGGCCCTGTCGCGGGAGATGATCACTTTTTTCGGCCGCGCGTCCACACATAGTTAACCCCGCTCCTCAGGCCAGCATCCCCTCCCCCGGAGGGGGAGGGCCAGGGAGGGGGAAGGTTTACAGCTTATCCACAGCAAGCAAAAGGAGAAATCTATGTTCTACCCGGTGTACAGAGCGAGACGGATTCGGGGCAAGGAAGTCTTCAGAAACATGGTCAGGGAGACTGCCATCTCCGCCAACGACCTGATCTACCCGATGTTTTCCGCATTCGGCAAGGGGATCAAGAAAGAGATCTCGTCCATGCCGGGCATCTACCAGCAGTCCATCGAGAACATCGTCGAGGAGGCCCAGGAGGCTTACGAACTGGGCGTTCCGGCGGTGATCCTCTTCGGCATTCCGGAGCAGAAGGACGCCATGGGTAGTGATGCCTACTCCGAGAGCGGCATCATCCAGGAGACCATCCGCGCCATCAAGAAGGAAGTGCCCAAGCTGGCCGTCATCACCGACGTCTGCATGTGCGAGTACACCGACCACGGCCACTGCGGCGTGATCAAGAACGGCGACGTCGACAACGACGAGACCCTGGAACTGCTGGCCCGCGAGGCCCTTTCCCACGCGAAAGCCGGCGCCGACATGGTTGCCCCCTCCGACATGATGGACGGCCGCGTAGCGGCGATCCGCGAGTCGCTGGACAACAACGGCTTCAACCACATCCCGTTGATGAGCTACGCCGTGAAATATGCCTCCGGCTACTACGGCCCGTTCCGCGAGGCCGCCGAGTCCACCCCGCAGTTCGGTGACCGTCGCTCCTACCAGATGGATCCGGGCAACAGGCTCGAGGCGATCCGCGAGGCGAGGATGGACGTCGAGGAAGGCGCCGACATCCTGATGGTCAAGCCGGGCCTGCCGTATCTCGACATCGTGCGCGAGGTGAGAAACGAGTTCAACCTCCCCACCGCCGTGTACAACGTCTCCGGCGAGTACAGCATGGTAAAGGCCGCCGCCAAGATGGGATGGATCGACGAAGACCGCGTCATCATGGAGACCATGATGTCCTTCAAGCGTGCCGGTGCCGACCTGATCCTGACCTACCACTCCAAGGAGGTGGCCAAGCTGCTGAGGAAGGGGTACGAGGCCGAGCTGAACGGCCGCTGCGGCTGCGGCTGCAGGTAGGTTCAAAAGCCTGACCACAGAGGGCCCTGAGGTCCACAGAGGTCACAGAGGAAAGGCTTTAACAAGGAAACACAAAAAAGAGGGGGCGCAGATTATGAATCTGCGCCCCCTTCGTTTGTTTTACCCTCGATTACCTCTGTGTCCGCCTTGGCTTTTCCTCTGTGTCCTCTGTGATCCGGGTTTCGGTTTAAGCCCTGATCATGACCAGGAGCATCTTGAAGCGCTGTACCGCCCTCAGCGAATGAGGGATGTTCGCGGGCATGATGATGATCTCGCCAGCGGCCACGTTGTGCGCTACCCCATTTATGTTGATCTCTGCCTCACCGTCCAAAACCTGGACAAAGGCATCATAGGGCGCCGTGTGCTCGCTCAGCCCCTCGCCGGCGTCGAAAGAGAAAGCGGTGATGGTGCCAACCGGCTTGTCGATAACGGTCCTGCTGACGACCGCGCCGTCCGCATATCCCGCCAAGTTAAGAAGATTGATTGCTTCACCCAGTGCCACACCTTTTTTCTCTGCCATATCCATTCTCCTTTGCCGGTTGATTGCTGTCGATGTCTGAACTTTAGCGCGTTCAGAGAGTCATTCAATTGATGCAGGTCAATCTAATGGTAAAATTCTGCGCATGCCCAAACCTTTCCGCTACCTCGAACCCACCTTCTTCGCAGGACTGTTCGACGACCCGCTGCTTTTAGTCCGGGTGCGTCCGACAGGACGTGCACTGTTATTCGACTGCGGCAAGATGCATCACCTCGCCAAGAGGGTCTACACCTCCATCGACGCCATCTTCATCAGTCACGCCCACATGGATCATTTCATGGGTATGGACAGTGTGATCCGCCACAGCCACGCCTCCCCTCGCACCATCGACGTATTCGGTCCTCCCGGATTGTCCCGGCGCATGGCGAGCAAGTTCGCCTGCTACGACTGGAACCTCGCCGATACCTTCTGGGGGAACTTCAGGGTCAACGAGATCGGTGCAAACGGGCGGGTAACCAGCATGCTCTACAGCGGCCCGGAAGCCTTTGCCGCAACTTCTGAAGGCGAGCGCAACGGCGTCCTCTACGGCAACCGTCACCTCACCGTAAGCGGGACCCACTGCGAGCACCACATTCCGGTCATGGCGTATCGCATAGACGAGGGGGCGGCTTTCGTGCTCGATGACGAGCGCATGGCGGCGGAAGGGGTAAAGAAGGGCGAGTGGCTCAAGGACATGGAGAAGCTGTTCCACGACGGCGTGATGGAGATGAGCCCGGTCAGGTATGTGCAGGACAGCGGCGGGAGTATCGATGAGAAGGTTGCGCCGGATGCCGCGCAGCTGTACCAGCGCATCAGGAAGTTCGAGGAGCCGGCGAGCATCGGGTACGTGACCGACATCGGTTACTCCGAGGAGAACGTTGCGAAGCTTTCGGGGCTGGTGCAAGGGGTGACGCTACTTGTGTGTGAGTGCGCCTTCCTCGCCTCCGAGTCTAAGAAGGCGGGGGTGTCCCGCCATCTCTGTACGACGCAGTTCAACCAACTCCTGGACCGGCTGCGTCCAAGATACGTGTTGCCTATGCATTTCTCCAAGACCTACCAGAGGGGGAGCGAGCCGTTGTACCAGGAGATCGAGCCCCCGCCCGGCGTCACCGTTTTGAAGATACCTGACCGCCTCACCCCCCGCCCCATAATGGAAAGCGAGGTTCCGCGGCCAGTTGAGATATAACCGGAAAATCTCCAACGCAAAGTCGCAGAGCCGCAAAGGCGCAAGGTCCTAGGACCTTAACATCATTTTTGCTTTACCTTTGCGACTCCGCGCCTTGGCGTCTTTGCGTTAATGCCTTTGATGTTTTCTTGTCTTGAACCTTTTGCGCCTTTTCTGCTACAAAGGCAGCCATGAAAAAGTCCAGTTCCAGCGATGCCCCCCTCGTCTACTCCTCCGAATTCGGCCGTATGTGTCCCGGTTGCGGCAAGCCCGCCAACACCTGCGCCTGCAAGAAGTCTTCAGCTCCCGCAGGTGACGGCACGGTGCGCCTGAGACGCGAAACGAAAGGGCGCGGCGGCAAGACGGTCATCGTCATCACCGGCCTCCCCCTCGACGCGGCGGCCCTGACCGCTCTCGCGGGGGACCTGAAGAAACGCTGCGGCTGCGGCGGGACCGCCAAGGACGGCGTCATCGAGATCCAGGGCGATCACGCCGACACCCTGCTCGCCGAACTCACCAAACGAGGCTACAAAGCGAAGCGTGCCGGGGGGTAAGCCCCGGCTACTCCACCGAGAAGGTCTGTCCCCCCAGTCCCACCTTGTCGCCGGGGCGCAGCTTCCTGCCGCGGCGCAGTTCCACCTCGCCGTTCACAGACACCATTCCTTCGGCGATAATGATCTTCGCCTCGCCACCCGAACAGACTGCATCCACCGCCTTCAGAAAACTGTCCAACTTGATAAACTCCGTGTCGATCTTCACGTATCCTCCAATCTCTATGACAGCCGCCGTTATGGCGCGGTTGAACTTATCACACTTTTCTGCTAAAAAGGGGCATTTCGCAAAGGAGATTGTGCATGTATACCACTAACGATTTCAAGAAGGGGCTCGTCATCAAGCTGGACGGCGCTCCCTGTGTCATCATGGATGTAGCCTTCCAGTCCCCCTCCGCCCGCGGCGCCAACACCATGGTGAAGACCAAGTACCGCAACCTGCTCACCGCCCAGGTGCTGGAAAAGACCTTCCGCTCCGGCGACAAGGTGGACGAGGCCGATTTCGAGCGTCACAAGGGGCAGTTCCTCTACGCCGACGGCGGCCGCGGCATCTTCATGGACCTCGAGAACTACGAGCAGTTCGAGATGGAAGAAGACAACTTCGAGGCCATTGCCCCCTTCCTGCTGGACGGCACCGAAGTACAGCTGGGCATTTTCCAGGAGCGCATGGTCAGCGTCGACCTCCCCATGGTCGTCGAGCTGGTCGTGACCGAAACCGCCCCGGCCCTCAAGAACGCCACAGCCACCGCGCAGACCAAGGAAGCGGTACTTGAGACCGGTCATCGCCTGCAGGTTCCGCCGTACCTTGAGACCGGCGAGAAGATCAAGGTCGACACCCGCGACGGCCGTTTTATCTCCCGCGCATAGTCAGTCATAAAAATTAGAAGAAAAGGGTTGACACAGTCGGCGATTCAAAGTATAAAGTTGGTCTCTTGCCCAGATAGCTCAGTCGGTAGAGCAGAGGATTGAAAATCCTCGTGTCGGCGGTTCGATTCCGTCTCTGGGCACCATTTTTACAATAAAAGCAGGCGTCTACGTTTTAACGTGGATGCCTGCTTTTTTGTTTGTAGGCTTGTTGATAAATCTTCGTGTCGGAACTTCAGTATAGCCTCTGATTGCTCGCCGGGAGGCAGTTGCGCAAAAGATGCCGGAAAGCTGAGACTGTGCCCTAGCTTCCCAAAGGCGCCCCAGCCATCCCCCCATACGTCCAAACCCTCAAAGATGAGTGTCCCCCCCTCCAAGCAGTTCCAAAAACTCACGATAGCCAACACTTATTTATGGTAAAAATTGATACTCAAGTAAATTTAGCTTTCTTGGACTGCTTGGATGCTAGTTTTAGTTACTTAATGGTTTTGAATTAAGTGTTGAACTGTCATCAGGGGGCCGCTGCTCAACCCCTATCAAACAGTCAATTCATAGAATTTTCAAAAAGGTTGCATGGAAGCAAAGGGGAACCCTTGCGGTGAAATTAGTAAGTGTTTTTGTTGGTAATTCGAATCAATGCGGATGTAATTCCTACATTTTACAATGACTAAAGTTTAGTGTAGACTTTGCG
Source organism: Geomonas anaerohicana (assembly GCF_016458305.1). Lineage (GTDB taxonomy): Bacteria > Desulfobacterota > Desulfuromonadia > Geobacterales > Geobacteraceae > Geomonas > Geomonas anaerohicana. Next base: position 649,417 of record NZ_JAEMHL010000001.1, read on the forward strand.
GTACAGCAGGCACTTTACCTCTGCAACAGCACCGAGTGCTGCGGGTCATTCTTCTATAACTGTTATATTTCGTATCTTGCGCAGCGTGATCAATGACCCGAGGTGCACTGTGGGTATCGAGACAATCCTGATCGTGGATGACACCCAACAAGCGCGAGCGCTGCTTGACGTGCAACTGCGTGCCTGGGGGTTTGCGACGGTCCTCGCGGAAACGGGGACGCAGGCCCTCAGGGTCCTGGCGGAGAACCGGGTGGACCTCATCCTTTCCGACCTGGTCATGCCCGACATGGACGGCATGAAGATCCTCTTCCACGCCCAGGACAGGTTTCCCGACATCCCCTTCATCATGCTGACGGCCCATGCCTCCATCGACAAGGCGGTCGCCGCGCTGAGGCTTGGGGCCACCGATTTCGTGGAGAAGCCGTTCGTCGGCGAGGAGCTTTTGGCCCGCATCCGGAAATCTCTGGGCTACCGGCAGGTCACCGAGGAGAACAGGAAGCTCAAGCTGCAGCTGGGCGACCAGTTCAGCTTCCAGCAGATCGTCTCCAAATCCCCCGGGATGACCCGGGCGCTGCAGATGGCCGAGCAGGTCTCCGCCTATCCCCGGACTACGGTGGCGCTGCACGGCGAGAGCGGGGTGGGGAAGGAGGTGCTGGCCCGGGCCATCCACTTCGCCAGCGGCCGGCCGGAGAACCGCTTCGTCGCGGTGAACTGCGCCGGCATCCCGGCTACGCTTCTGGAAAGCGAGCTGTTCGGGCACGTCCGGGGCGCCTTCACCGGGGCGGACCGGGACCGCGAGGGGATGTTCGACCTGGCCCGCGAAGGGACCATCCTGCTGGACGAGATCGGGGACATGCCGCTGGAGCTGCAGGCCAAGATCCTCCGGGTGATCCAGGAGAAGAGCTACGCCCCCCTGGGGTCGAGCCGCCAGGTGCAGGCGGACTTCCGGATCATCGTCGCGACCCACCACGACCTGGGGCTTTTAGTCCGGCAGGGGCGCTTCCGCGCCGACCTGTACCACCGGATCAACACCTTCCCCATCAGCATCCCCCCCCTGCGCGAGCGCAAGGAGGAGATCCCCCTTTTGGTGGAGCATTTCGTGTCCCACCTGCGTACCGAACTGGGCAAATATTTGCCCGGCATTTCCAAGCGCGGCATGGACTTCCTCCAAGGCTACGACTGGCCCGGCAACATCCGCGAGTTGAAGAACTCGCTGGAGCGGGCGGCCATCGTCGTCGACCACGAACTGATCAATCCCTCCCATCTCTCCTTTCTCGGCGGTCCCCGCACCGGCGACCGGCGCCAGCGTCCCAAAACCGACGGCCTGATCGGCGGCGGCGAGGAGAATTTCGAGCTGCAGCTCACCCTGAAGCCGGGGGATTTCTCCCTGGAAGCCGTCATCAACCGTGTGCTGGAAATAACCCTCGCCCGCTGCAACAACAACAAATCCCTCGCCGCACAGATACTCAAAACCGACCGCCGCATCTTCTACCGCTCCAAATAGCGTTGTACCTGGGGCGTACAAGTTGTACGTTTCAGGTACAAACTCTCTATTTCGTAAACTTCCAACTGTCTAAATAATGTGGTGTTGTCGTATGGTCTGATTCTTGCGGTGGCCGCGGGGGGCGCCTGCCTGTTCCGGGAGTGTCACAGCTATTTCACGTGTTCACTCCACTCCGGGGAAAAGATCGGCAAAGATCGGCAAGAAGAGGCCTGAGCTTACCCGCACAGTGAAGTGCCGTACTGCGAAGAAAACCATGTGCACTCAAGTTTGAGCGGAACAGTTCCTGTTATGAACCGGATATGAATTCCTTTTTGTGGAGTCTCTTTATGAAGTGGCTGAAATTTAGTTCGATCCTCTTCCCGCTTATGTGCTTCCTGTTACATGCTGTGCCGGTGGCTGCCGCTCCCGGTGACAGTGCGGCGAATGCCGGGTTCTCGTGCAGGTACATAAAGAGTGCATCCCCGTCGGCCACCGACGGGGTATATTGGATAGACCCTGATGGAGGCAGCACAAGTAATGCCTTCCAGGTCTATTGCGACATGACCACCGATGGGGGCGGGTGGATGCTTGCGGTCAACAGCGTCACCGGTGCGAGGCCCGCGAGTACCGACATGGTCGCCAACACGGGCACTCCCGGTCTCAACTCATCACATACCCGCAATCTGGCGCAGTTCGCGGTGGCCCAGAGCGCCACCATACGGCACCACATCGTGGATGCCTCCAGCGGCAGGACCTTCCATGCCAAATACACCGGAAAGTACCATGACGCGCTGCCTGCCTGGGGCAGTTGGACCACGCTCTCCGGCCACGTGACCGGTTCCGATTCCCTGCTGACCGCAAGTTTCGGCTGGGCCTGGGGAACCTCCGGGGCATGCGGCTCGTACGGCGTGCCCTGGTATTTCAACAACGCGGGGCAATGCTTTTCCTCCATTCCCCTGACGACTTCGGGCTCGGTCCAGGGGCCGGAAAAATACCTGCATCTGCCCATCGACCGGTACTCGGTCTGGGTCCGTGAACTGGTGACTCCGCCGCCTCCTGACTCGGATGGCGACGGGATTCCCGACTTCGTCGACAACTGCCCGTACGTCGCCAATCCAAGCCAGCTGGACAGCGATGGAGACGGCATCGGCGACGCCTGCGACCCCACGCCGTTCGGGAATCCCCTGACCGTCTCCGGCACCCCTGGAAGCACCGCCACCGCGGGAATTACCTACTATTTCGCCCCCACGGCGACCGGTGCCACGGGTTTCAGCATCGCCAACAAGCCCTCCTGGGCCGGCTTCAACAGCGCCACAGGTGCCCTGTACGGGACGCCGACCGACCCGCAGGCTGCCAACTACGGCGGCATCGTCATCACTGCCACCAACGCCGGCGGCAGCGCCTCGCTGCCCCCCTTTAGCATCGCGGTAGCGGCCGTCTCCACCGCTTGGCATCCGACCGGCGGTCCCGGCGGTGGGAATATTACCGCCCTGGCCGTCAACCCGGGCACCCCCCGGACCCTTTATGCCAGCGCGCAGACCGGCGGGATTTTCAGGAGCAATGACGGAGGCGATTCCTGGTTCGCAGTGAACAACGGGGTGACCGGGACCTACGTCTATTCGCTGGTCCTCGATCCGACAGATGGTGCAACGCTTTATGCCGGCACGGACAACGGCCTGATCAAGTCCGTTAACGGCGGCAACTCGTGGAACCCGGCCAACGCCGGCCTGCCTCCCAGTGCCGTCGTCGTCCTGGCGGTCGCCCCCGGAAACAGCCGGAACCTCTATGCCGGGACCTTCCAGGGGGTGTACCGGTCCACCGACGGCGGAGCTTCCTGGAACCTGGCCAACAACGGACTGCCGGCGTACGGCGTCAATGCCCTTGCGCTCGATCCCGGCAACGCTCAGATCCTTTTCGCCGCGGCCAGTACGGGAGGGGTGTTCAAGTCCGTCAACGGCGGAACGTCCTGGAGTCCGGTCGGCGGGTTGGCCGCTACTTTCTCCTCCCTGACCCTCGACCCCGGCAACGGACAGTCCATTTACGGCGGGAGCTCCTCGGGCCTTTATAAGTCCAACGACGGCGGGGCCACCTGGAGCGCCAGTTCCCAGATCACCGGGGTGTCGGCCCTGGCCATCGATCCGGCCAACAGCCAGACCATCTACGCCGGATCGTCCAGCGGCGTCAAGAGGTCCACCGACGGCGGCGCCTCCTGGAGTGTGCTTAGTGCGGGGGTGAACTTCCTCGGCTTAACTCCCAGCAGTACCACGTGCCTGGCGGTCGCTACCGGCGGACAGGGCGTCTACCTCGGCACCTCCGGCGGCGGGGTGTACCGGCTGGACAACGGCAGCTGGACTCCGGCAGGCCGCGGGATGACCACCAGCGAGGTGCAATCCATGGCCCTCGATCCCACGGACAACCGGACCATCTATGCCGCGACCTACGGCGCCGGCATGTCCAAATCCTTTAACGGCGGCGGGTCCTGGGAGACGATCTCCAGCGGGCTGTATCCCTATCTTATGGCGGTCACCGTTGACCCGGCCAATGCACAGACCGTCTACGCCGGCAGTTACGGCGCCGGCGTGTACAAGTCTCTCAATGGTGGCGCTTCCTGGAGCGCGGTGAACAGCGGCCTGGCCAGCTTAACGGTCCTCACCGTAGCGCTCGACCCGGCCAGCAGCCAGACCGTTTACGCCGGGACCAGTAGCGCTGGCGTGTTCCGGTCGCTCAACGGCGGCGCCTCGTGGAGCGCGCTGAACAGCGGCCTCGGCAACCTGTCGGTTCAGTATCTTGCCGTTGACCCGGCCAGCAGCCAGACCATCTACACCGCAACCGGAGGCGGAATATTCAAGACGGTTAACGGTGGGTCCTCCTGGAGCGCGGCAAACAGCGGGATCTCCACCCCCTCGGCGGGCACCCTTGCCATCGACCCGAGAAACAGCCAGACCGTCTATGCCGGGACCTCCGGCGGGGTATTCAAATCGACCAATGGCGGCGCTTCCTGGAGTGCCGCCGGATTGAACGGCCAGCGTGTGGCGTCCCTGGCCGTCGACCCGGGGAACAGCCAGTTGGTCTATGCGGGTACCGACGCCGGCGTATTCGCATCGCCGAACGGTGGCTCTTCCTGGAGCGCGGTAACCAGCGGTCTGGGCAGCCTCTCCATCAATGCGCTCGCCATCGATCCGGCCAACAGCCAGTCGATCTACCTGGGGACCCGCGGAGGGGCCTACAAGGGGCTCATCAAGCTCCCCACCATCGGCGGCACTCCCGCCAGCAACGCAACGGCGAGGACGGCCTACAGTTTTGTTCCCACTTCCAGCGACGCCACCGGCTTTGGCGTCTCCGGCACCCTGCCTCCCGGGCTTTCCTTCGATACCGCAACCGGTGCCCTGAGCGGGACCCCGACCACGGTAGGCAGCTGGGGCGGTATCGTAATTTCGGCCAGCAACGTCAGCGGCTCGGTGTCCCTTCCGGCACTGACCATCACCGTCAACCCTCCGGCGCCGACCATCTCGGGCACGCCCGCAGCCAGCGCCCTCCTGGGCTTTCCCTACAGCTTCACCCCCACGGCCACCGACGCCGCCAGTTTCAGCATTACCGGAACCCTCCCGCAGGGCCTTGTCTTCAACGCGGCGACCGGCGCCTTGAGCGGCACGCCCATGACCCCCGGCGTCTCGGGCACCCTGCAGATCAGCGTCAGCAACGTCGCCGGCTCGGCATCCCTCGCTCCCTTCACCATCACGGTCTACCCGCCGTTGCCGACCATTTCCGGCCTGCCGGCCAGCAGCGTCGCCCGGGTCGCGGCCGGAGGCCACTTCACCATGGTGCTGAAAACCGACGGCACCCTCTGGGCCTGGGGTAATAACGGCTCCGGCCAGCTGGGAGACGGCACCTGGACCAACAGTCTCGCCCCGCTGCAGGTCGGCTCTGATTACGCCACCGTGGCAGCCGGCGCCTATCACACCGTGGGGGTGAAGAACGACGGCACCCTCTGGGCCTGGGGAGAAAACGGCAGCGGCCAGTTGGGGGACGGCAACTACCCCAACAGGAATCTCCCCGTGCAGATCGGATCGGGGTACGCCTCCGTGGCCGCCGGCGCCTATCACTCCGTGGGGCTGAAGAGTGACGGCACCCTCTGGGCCTGGGGTGAGAACCGCAACGGCGAACTGGGCGATGGCAGCACCACCAGCAGGCGCACCCCCGTGCAGATCGGCGCGGGCTTCGCCTCCGTCGCTGTCGGCTACTCCCACACCCTGGCGCTGAAGAACGACGGTACTCTCTGGGCCTGGGGGTTGAACTCCAGCGGGCAGTTGGGGGACGGCACTACGACCAACCGGCTCAGCCCGGTGCAGATCGGATCCGGCTACGCCTCCCTGGCTGCCGGCTATTACCATTCGCTGGGGTTGCGGTCCGATGGCTCCCTCTGGAGCTGGGGGCTTAACGCTTTCGGCGAGCTGGGGGACGGCAGCCACACCCAGCAACTGGCCCCGGTGCAGGTCGCCGCGGGCTATGCATCCGTGGCTGCCGGCGTCTTTCACAGCCTCGCGCTGCAAAACGATGGCACTCTCTGGGCCTGGGGACGCAACTCGGAATACCAGCTCGGAGACGGCACCCGCAATGACCGGAGCGCACCGGTGCGGATCGGCCCGGGCTACGCAGCCGTTGCCGCCGGGTTCTTTCATACCGTCGCGCGCAAGGATGACGGCACCCTCTGGAGCTGGGGGATGAACACCTGGGGACAGCTGGGTGACACTACCACAACCACGAGGAGCGTCTCGGTCCAGGTAGGTTTGGGCGGCCTCTTTCCCCCCGCGGCCTCCGGCGGCCAGGTTACCGTTGCCACCGTAGGGGTCCCCTACAGCTACACCCCCACCAGTACCTACGCCGCCGGCTTCAGTCTGAGCGGCAGCATCCCACCCGGGCTCGCATTCAACGCTACCTCGGGAACCCTGAGCGGGACCCCGACCACCGTCGGGGTCTACAGCGACCTGCAGATCACGGTTTCCAACCTGAGTGGCTCGGCGACGCTCCCGGCGTTTACCCTCACGGTAAATCCGCCTGCACCGACCATTTCCGGCACACCGGCCGGCGGTGCAACGGTCGGGGGGGACTACAGTTTCACCCCCGTGGCCACCAACGCCACCGGTTTCACCATCAGTGGCAGTGTGCCGCCCGGAGTTACTTTCGACGCCGCGTCAGGAACCCTGAGCGGCTCGCCCACCTCCGCCGGCATCTACGGCGATATCCGCATCAGCGCAACGAACGCAGGCGGTTCGGCACAACTGGCACCTTTCGCCATAACGGTCGCCAGGGCGACCCCGAGCATCACGGCCTGGCCGAGCGCCACGGGGATCACCCTGGGCCAGGCGATCTCCGCCTCGGTCCTTTCCGGTGGGGCCGGATCAGTCCCGGGTGCCTTCGCCTTTGCCGCACCGGTGACCATTCCCTCCGGCATCGGCAGCTACAGCGCGGCCATCACCTTTACCCCCGCCGACCTCGCCAACTACACCACCGCTAACGGCAGCGTCACCGTCATTGTCGGAGCGCCCCCGGTGCACGGCGCCTGCGGCACGGCGATCGTCGGCAGCTATGAAACCGCTCCGGGCCTCAACCTCTGCTCCGCCGGCAACGCCTCGGCCCTCTCCGGTAGCGGCCCCTGGTCCTGGAGCTGCGGCGGTCAGTACAGCGGCTCCACGGCATACTGCGCAGCAGCCAAGCTGGCCCACACCATCCCGGTCCCCGTTTCCGGACCACCCGCGACCGACTTCAGCGGCGGCAAGGCCGGCTCCAGCTACACGGTCCTGCGCTCCGAAGCCGCCCAGGCAGTCACCCCGGTGCACACCGGGCCCTCGGCCAGGGTTGCCGACAGCTCCCCCCTCAAGCCGAACACGATCTACCAGTACAGCGTCACCTCCGACAGCGATCCCGTCCCGACGGTCATCATGACCGTGAGGACGGCGCTCGGCAGCGGCTGGAACATCGTCGCCGTCCCTTATGACACGGCTGGGGTCGCCCCCGGCACCCTCCTGGGCGCTGCCGGCGGCAATGTCTTCCAGTGGGTTCCCAGCGGTGCCACTGCCGAAAACAGCAACTCGGTGCTGGGCTCCTACGTCAAGGTTGACGCGCTGGTGCCGGGGAGCGGCTATTTCGTCAAGACGGCCAACACTACTACCACGCTCGCCTTCGACGGGAAGCCCGGGCCCTCCAGCGCCACGGTCGTCCTGAAGCCGGGCTGGACCATGGTCGCCAATCCCCAGACCGCCAACAAGACCGACATCGGCAGCAACTGGCTCATCGACGGCAGCCCCCTCGGCACGGCAGTCGTCGCCGGCAAGATAGGCGGCGGCATCTACCACTGGAACGGCACCACCTACGACTCGTGGACCATCCTGGGCGACAACCCCCGCGTCGAGCCGTGGAAGGGTTACTGGATCGTCAACATCGACAGCGTCGATCACACCCTGACCATTAGGTGATGAAGAGAACCTGCTTCGGATACCTGCCGGTTATCGGCGCAATGCTCTGCCTTACCTGCGCGGCGGCCTGGGAGGGCGACCCCATGGCCGCCACCATCAGGGTTTCCAGCGGCAACCTTTATGATTACGTGCTGATTGGAGAACACCCCAAGGCGACGGACGGTTTCGATAATGCCTACGACACCATCTCGCCGGGGAATCTCAATGCCAGCATGGGAGAGCCATACATCAGCGTGATTGTGCCGCACCCTGACTGGAAACCGGCAATGCGTGAGTTGCGTGGCGATATCCGCACCCTGGCCAAAAAACAGGAGTGGCAGCTTTTGATCACCTCCAGCCTTGCCAAAGGGACACCGCTCGTTATTGCTCTCACGGCAGAACAGAGCAGCATGCCAAGAGCGATGAGGCTGACTCTTAGAGACGAAAAAACCGAAGCCGACCTGAGGAAAGGGGGCTACACAATCCCTGCTCCGGGACCGGGGATAAAAACCAAAATTCTCATTGTAGTTGAACAACCATAAAGGAGACAGCCCATGCAGAAAAAAGTTAATCAATACGTCAGGGTGTCTATACTTGCCGCACCTGTTCTGCTTTCCCTTTGCTCGACAAGTTGGGCCAATCCTCCTTCGCCGCCGTCAGATATTGCTCCTGTTATCTCCGGTACTCCTCCCAGTACCAGCACTGCTGGAACGTACTACAGCTTCACCCCGACAGCCTCGGACGCAGATAGCAGCAACCTTACCTTCAGCATTATAAATAAGCCCTCATGGGCCACCTTCGCCACCGCGACCGGCACCCTGAGCGGCACGCCGACACCGGGCAGTTACAACGACATTCAGATAAGTGTCGGTGACGGGACTTTCACAACTCTTCTCTCGTCTTTCTCAATCAACGTAGCATCGTCTGGTGGCACGGGCACTTCTGTTCCGGTCATGGAGGGTTGGTGGCTGCTGCCTGGGGTGCTGGCTGGAGTGGGGATTTTTGCCAGAAGACGGAAGAACGCCTGATGTCACTTGTGGAACCCGAGATCAGCTCTGCTAGGCCACAAAGAAACGGGGCGGTTAAACGCCCCGTATCGCCATTGATCACGACATCTTTGCTCTTTGCTGCCTTCATGCTGAGCCTTCATGCGGTTTTATGGCTGGCTGTGCCCGTATGGAAGGAGACCGACCCGCTTCGTGCCTATACCACCAAGACCGTCTCCTTCTTACTCGACAAGCTCAACATCGCTAATGCAGTTAGTGGAAATACCATCACCCTGCACAACGACATCTGGTCCGTCACCCAGGAATGCACCGCCATCAATGTGCTGATCCTGTTCGTCTCCTTCGTTCTAGCCTATACTTCCTCTATCAGGGCCAAATTGCTGGCAATGCTTGCAGGCATACCCTTCATAGTCATCTCTAACCTGGCAAGGCTGGTTACCTTGGGCCTGCTCACCGAATATTTTCCCCGGAAGGCCCATTTTTTCCACGACTTCGTGTGGCAGACCGTTTTTGTTTTCCTCGTAATTGCTATGTGGCTTATCTGGATCGAACTGGTGGTGAAGCGTGAAGACAATCATGCTGTTTCTCGGTAAGTTGCTGCTCTTTTCCCTGTTGGCCCTTCCAATGGTCGAGTGGTTCGACAGAGCCTACCAGAGCATCCTGCAACTAGGAGTTGCGGATACCGGCGACATTCCCTTCATGAGCGCCCACCTGCTCTACCTTTTCTTCGTGCTGGTCCTAGCCACCCCCCGCTTAGGCCTCCGCAGGAGAGTGATCGGCATCGCCATCGGGCTTCTCCTTTACCTTCTCATCGACCGCTTGATGATCTCTGTCTGGAAAGCGCTCCCGTATACTCAGAAGCCCGGCCCAGTCCCAGCCAAAGAATTCTACACTAACGTCTATTACATGGTAATGCATTGGATGCTGCCATTCCTACTCTGGATCGTGATTGCTTACAGGCAGATCGAGGTGATGTGCAACCGGCAGATTCAAAGCCAAACCGTTCGAGGGGTAGAGACCTGAATATCGGCTCAAGCAAAGCGACCGACTAGGCAGCCGGATTGTCAAGGCCGCCTGTGCATGGATTGATCGGATTGTCTCGCCATGCTATGGTTGTGTGACTGAAGAAAAGCCTCGCTTTGTTGGATTACGGATCAGATTGATGAGCGCACCGGATTGACCATCCGGAGAAGCGCTGGGCAGTAAGATACAGACTTAACTTCGTGCGTTTTCGATGGCTTGGTAAAGGCAGGTGGGGAGGTGGGAGTGACTACCTAGCTACTCGACAATCGGGAAAAACATACATTTTATCAGCGTGTTAGCGCGCAGCGCTCAGGATTGAAAATCCTCGTGTCGGCGGTTCGATTCCGTCTCTGGGCACCACTAGAAAGTAAAGCGGCCAGCTAGAAATAGCTGGCCGCTTTTTTTATTCAATTCCCGATCCCGCTGATATCTGTGAGACCTCATCCCTTCCCACAGAACAAAAGGGCCAGCTTTTCTGCAACTGGCCCCTTTTTGCTTTTACCCCTTCCGCAACGTCACTTGAATCTGAGGTTCTCCACGACGACCTTCCCGCTTTTCACCGCCAATTTCCCGAGTATCCCCGTCGTCTGCGTGTTGATGGAGTAATGGCAGTCGAAGCCGCCCCGCAACTTAACCGTGATATCGCGATCGAAGCTGAGATCGCCGGGGAAGTCGTAGGCCTGCAGCATGATGGAGCCGCCGCCGGAGGCCTGGGCATAGGCGCCTTGCGGATCGTCAAAGGATGCCGGGGGGACCGAATCTGCCGTCACCTGGGCGCGCGGGTACACGCACGCCAGGACCGTCACGCTGCTCAAGGACGCGGTGGAACTGCCATAGGCGTTAGAAGCGGTGAGCGAGGCGACGTAGGTCCCGGGTGCCGCGTAGACGTGCGCGGGATGCTGTTTGGGGCTGCTGGTACCGTCGCCGAAATCCCAGGCCCAGGTGGAGGCCGCGCCGACGGTGGTGTCGGTGAACTGCACGGCAAACGGCGCATAGCCTACCTGCTGGTTGAGGGTGAAACCGGCGCTCAGGTTGGTCACCGACATGGTCACCTCCCGGTCGCTGCTGGTTCGACCCAAGGCGTCACTTACCCGCACCGTGAAGGTGAAGGTGCCGGAGGCGGTGGGGGTGCCGGATAGTTCGCCGGTGACGGGGTCGAGGCTGAGCCCCTGCGGCAGGGTTCCGGCTGTCACGGACCAGGTGAAGGGGGCGACCCCCCTTACTGCGATCCGATGGCTGTAGGGGATCAAAAGCAGCCCGCCGGGGAGTTGCGTCGCAGTTATGGTGAGGGGAGCTGTCTCGTACTCGATGGTCAGCATGTCGAAGTCGTTGCCGTTCCAACTGTACCCGGTGGCAAAAATCTGGCCGGAGGGGCCGAGGGCCAGCGAGAAGGCACCCTCATTGCCCTGCATCACCGACCAGTCGTTGGGGAGGCCGCCGGAGTCGCTGGTACGGTTCCACAGCAGTTCCCCTTGCGGTGAGTAGCACAGGATATTGAAGTCGGAGTTGTGACCGTTCTTGAAGCCTGCGACGTAGGCCCTGCCGCTGCTGTCGACGGCGATGCCATAGCCGTTGGGGGTGCCCCAGGCATCGTAGTCGGCACTCCAGAGCATGTTGCCGGCAGTATCGTACTTCCTGGTCACCTGCATCCCGATGCGGTGGCCGGAGACGTACGGGTTGCCGGCGGAGTCCAGGGCTAGTCCCTCCCACTGGTCCTGCAGGGTGCCGTTGTCTTCCTTCTTGATCCACAGGAGTTGGCCGGCCGCATCATATTTCATCAGCAGGAAATTGTAGTCGTAGTCGGGGCGTCCCCCTTCGGTGCCGGCCACGTAGATGTTGCCGGAGGCATCGACGGCGACCGCGTTGGCCCAGCCGTCGATGGGGCTGGTGTAGGTGCGGTGCCAGAGTTCCTCGCCGCTCGGGGACAGTTTCACGGTCAGGACCTGGTTCCTGAGGTCCTCCATGCTGAAGGTGTGGCCGGCGAGGTACAGGGTGTTGTCGGCGCCGACGGCGATGCCGTCGGCATAGGCATAGGCATAGTTTGCCACTGTGTATGTCTTGTCCCAGAGCAGCTCTCCGTTGCGGCTGATTTTCAGCACCACGTACTTGCTGTCATCGAGGTTACCGCAAACGAAGGCCTCGCCGGCGGCATTTACCGCGACCGCCGCACCTAAGTTCCTTCCCGGGTGGTAGTAGCGGTAGGACCAGAGTTCCTGGCCGGAAGGATCGTATTTGACCAGCAGAATCGAAGGGGTGGCCGCGTCGCTCATATTGCTGACCACGTAGGAGTTGCCCTCACCGTCGGCGGCAACGGCTTCGCCGACATCGTCTGCGGAGGTTCCCTTTACCGCGGCCCAGCGCTCCACTACAGGCGAGTCTGTGACATGCAGGTTCACCACCCGGCTGACGGTCTGCCCCAGGGCATCGGTCAGCGCAACGCGTACCGGCCAAATGCCCGCCTCCGTCGGTACCCCGGATATCTCGCCACTGCCCGGGGCCAGATCGAGGCCGGGGGGGAGGGGGCCTTCGACCACCGACCACTGGACCGGGGCGCTGACGCCGGAGGCCTTCAACTGCTGACGGTAGGGCAGACCGACGTTGCCGGCGGGGACGTAGTGGATGATGGACGGTGTGGGCAGATAGACCGTGGCGCTTCCCGCCGGCGATGTGAAGGTGAGGCGCTCCGGGTTCCTCAGGGGAATCCAGGAGGCTGAGAAGATGCCGTCGCCGGCAACGGCGTCCGGGGCGATGCCGTCGTCATGCAGGGTGATGGTTTCGCCGCCGGAGGTGGTCGCGCTGACGTCGCCCAGGGGGGATCCGCAGGAGATGCTGAGCACCGATATCACCGTCGCCACGCCCGGTACGAGGTCCGCAGGGAGCTGCTGTACTGCGAACAGCTTCTGGTCCGAGCAGGTGAGTGAGCCGTAGGCATTGAGCCGTTTCCCGGTGAGGGTTTTTCCTTCCGCGGCTGGAATGGGGTCGCCGCCGGTGAGGATCAGGTTGCGCAGCACGTTTGCGTCACGGGACGGGTCGGCCGCCTTCAAGAGTGCCGCGACGCCGGTCACGTGGGGGGCGGCCATGGAGGTGCCGGAGAGGGTGCCGTACCCGCCGGCGATGCCCCATTTGTTGATGGCGGGGATGGTGCTGAGGATTTTGAAACCGGGCGCGGCGAGGTCGACGCTCTTTTTGCCGTAGTTGGAGAAGTAGGCGAGCTCGTCCATGCTGTCGGTGGCCGCAACCGAGATGATGTTGGCGGACGGGTAGGCGGCGGGGTAGGAGGGGGCCCGGTCGGTGTCCTGCGCATCGTTGCCTGCCGACGCGATGAACAGGGTGCCCGCCTCGTTGTCGATTGCGTCCAGGAGCGCCTGGGAATAACTCCCCCCGCCCCAGCTGTTGTTGGAGGCCACCACCGGGACCCCGCGCTCTTTCATCTGTTTTATGTACTGCAGGCAGGTGATGGCGTCGGCACTGTAACCCTCTCCGGCTGCGTTGAGGAACTTGCACGCCATGATCTTGACGTTCCAGTTGACCCCGACCACGCCGGTCCCGTTGTTGCCGACCGCGCCGATGGTGCCGGCGACGTGGGTGCCGTGCCCGTTGTCGTCAAAGGGGTTGCCGGTGCCGCTGCTGGCGTCGATGCCGTAGACGTCGTCTATGAAGCCGTTGCCGTCGTCGTCGATGCCGTTGCCAGGGATCTCGAGTTTGTTGACCCAGACGTTTCCGGCGAGGTCGGGATGGGTATAGTCGATGCCGGTGTCGATGGTGGCGACGACGACGTCGGCGCTGCCGGTGGTGATGTCCCAGGCCGCCGGCGCCTTGATGTCCGCACCCGGCATGCCGGCTAAGCCCAGGTTCTGCAGCCCCCACAGTTCGCCGAAGAGCGGGTCGTCCGGTTGTGCCTGGAGCTTGAACAGGAAGTTCGGCTCTGCGTACTGCACGTCGGGGTCGCCCTGGTACAGTTTCATCGCCTCCTCGACGGTCATTCCTTTCTTCAGCTTCAGGTGGTGCAGGCGCAGTGCGTCGAATTCCTTCAGCTTTTCCGCACCGTGTTTCTTGTGGAGATTCTTCTTTCGCTCGGCGGGGACGCCGGGTTTGAACTTGACCAGCAGTTCTCCGTCCTTGAACTTTTTCGGCGGCGCTACGGGAGTGTCACCCTTGCGCGCCAGGGAGGGCTTGCGGGGAGGGGCCGGGGCGGCCTGCGCCGTTTCGACCGGGGCCTTGGGGGAAATTGCAGCATGCAGCTCACTGCCGCAGAAGAGGGAGAAGGTGAGGGCGAAGAGTCCGAGCAGGCTGCAGCGGCGAGTCATGGTTCCTCCATTGCAAAGTAATACCCGGAGCGGGCAGGTCAACATTAAATGCCGGCAAACTTATATTTACACATGAAAATTGTCAATACCAAAGGTGCTGCCGTCCGCAGTCCAAAGCACTTGTCATTGATGCCGTTGTCCTCGCTGTACCTCCTGGCATAAGAGAGCCTATAGTTGAGATCATGATTGATTGCCCTCCTGCTGGACGATTGGAAATAGATTCTGCCATTTCTCTTAATTGTAGAACGTGAAGTTTGTTGTAACCTTGTTGTGATACCTTGGTATAACGGGGCGGGAATTACTGTCATGGTAATTTAGCTGTGGGATGCCAGCTGGGGTGATACACATTGCAGGCAGGGAATTGCTTTTGCTTTGCCTTTATTGGTTCCTCCTTTGAGAGTGGATGGTAAGGCACACTCTGAATAAAGCCCACAGAAAAACGGCAAGCTTCACTAAAGGCCGTTGCCAAGGAGACGCATGACGGCTCCCCCCTCTGTCCAAAAGCTGCCCCGCTGGACGAAACCGGTCTGTTTCGTCGCCCGTTCCCTTTTTACCCATCCCCGCGGTCTCCTCTCCCTTTGGCTTTTATTGACCCTCACATGTCTTGTTTCCGTGCCTGCCGACGCCTCCGACAGGACCGTGACGGTCGGGGTCTACGAAAACCCGCCCAAGATCTTCACCTCAGAAGCGGGCAAGCCAACCGGGATATTCATCGACCTCATCGAGCACATAGCCGAGAAAGAAGGGTGGCGTCTGCGCTACGTGCCCGGCACCTGGAGCGAGGGGCTGCAACGCCTGCAGAGGGGGGAGATCGACCTGATGCCGGACGTTGCCTACACGGCGGAGCGGGAAAAGATCTACACCTTCAACAAGATTCCCATCCTGTCGGGCTGGTCCCAGGTCTATGCGCGCAAGGGGAGCGGCATCCAGTCCATCCTGGATCTGAACGGCAAGCGGGTGGCTGGTCTGGAGAAGACCATCCAACTGGAAACGGTCGACCGCCTGGCCAAAAGTTTCGGCCTGAAAGTCACCCTGGTCCCGGTCTCCAATTACAAGGCCGAGTTCCAGATGATCGCAGCGGGGCAGGTGGATGCCGGGGTCACCAACCGTTACTACGGGTTGATGTTCGCCAGGAAGTCCGGCCTCGAAGACACCCCGATCATGTTCGATCCCGCCCCGTACCTGTTTGCCGCGCAGAAGCCCACCTCCGAGGAGGCCCTGCAACTGCTCGATGCCATCGACCGGCACCTCGCCGAGATGAAGAACAATCCGCAGTCTGCCTACTACAGCATCCTGAAACGATGGACCTCGGAAGAGGTCGACTGGAAACTGCCGCTGTGGCTTCAGTTCCTGGGGCCCGTGCTGGCGATCGCCCTGCTGATGAGCGTGGCCGGAGCCGTGATCCTGAAGCACCAGGTCAAGGCCCGCACCAGCGAACTGCGGCTGATCAACCAGGAGATGGAGCAGCGTATCGAGGAGCGGACCCGCTCGCTCCAGGAGGCGAACTCAAAACAGCATGCGACGTTGGATGAGCTTGCCGTCGCCAAGGAGGGGGCCGAGGCAGCCAACCGCGCCAAGTCGCTGTTTCTCGCCAACATGAGCCACGAGATACGCACGCCGCTCAACGCGGTGCTGGGCTTCAGCCAGATCGTGCTGCACGATCCGCAGTTGTCGCCGGAGAACCGCCATAATCTCGAGACGGTGAACCGCTCGGGGGAGCACCTGCTGGCCCTGATCAACGACGTCCTCGACATGGCCAAGATCGAGTCGGGGCGGGTGACCGTAGAGCAGGCGCCCTTCGACCTCGCCGGGCTGCTCCGGGAAGAGACGGAGCTGCTCACCCCCAAGGCGCTGGCCAAGGGGCTGCAGCTGGTACTCGAGGTCCAAACGGACCTGCACCCGTACGTCACGGGGGACGCGGGCAAGTTGCGCCAGATCGTCATCAACCTGCTCGGCAACGCCATAAAGTTCACCGAGCAGGGCGGAGTGTCGCTGCGTGCCCGGACCACCGAGCGGGACGGGGCGCTGTGGCTCGAGGCGGAGGTCCAGGACAGCGGCCCGGGGATCGACCCGGAGGATATCCAGAACGTTTTCGGGGCCTTCGAGCAGGCCGAGATGGGACGCAGGACCGAGGGGGGGACCGGGCTGGGGCTCGCCATCAGCCGCCAGTACGCCCGGCTCATGGGGGGGGAGCTCACCGTCACCAGCGAGCCGGGGCATGGGGCGTGTTTCCACCTGACCCTGCCGGTCACCGGGGCGGAGCGCCCGGCGGCACCGGTCCGGGGGGCGCTCCCGCGCATGGCGCACCTGAAGGCGGGGCAGCAGGCGTGGCGGGTGCTCGTGGTGGACGACCGGGATACCAACCGGGAGATCCTGGTGAAGATGCTGGCCCCGATCGGCTTCGAAACCATCGAGGCCAAGGACGGCGAGGGTGCCGTCGCGCTCTTCATGGCCCAGGCGCCGCACCTGGTCCTCATGGACGTCGTGATGCCCGTGATGGACGGCCGCGAGGCGACCAGGCGCATCCGCGCCCTCCCCGAGGGAAGGGAGGTCCCCATCATCGCCGTCTCTGCCAGCGTCTTCGAGGAGCAGTTGCGCGATGTGATGGAGGCCGGGGCGGACGAGTTCCTGCGCAAGCCGTTCCGGGAGGAAGAGCTGCTGGAGAAGATCGCCCGACTGCTCCCGGCGCAGTTCGTAGACGACGAGGTCGAGTCCCGGCCGCCGGCGCTGGAGGGCCCCTTTTCGGAGCGAAGCGAGGCGGAGGAACTGGGGGCAATGTCCTGCCAACTGCACGAATCGCTGATCGCCGCGGTCAGGGAGCTGGACCGGGGGCGGGTGGTGGCGCTGCTTGCGGAGCTGGCGGCTGTCGCGCCCGAGGCCGCCGGCCGCCTGCAGGCCCATGCCGATAGCTACCGTTTCGACCTGATCGAGGAGGCGCTGCTGCGTTGCCCGGCGCAGGGGGGACAGGCATGATGCGGCGCCTCACCCAATGGCGCGTTCCCCTCGTGGTGCTGACGGGTCTGCTGATCACCGTGGTGCTCTTCTTCCTGGTGCGCAGATCGGAACTGGCCTCCTTCGACTCACGCCTGGAGCGCGACGTGTCCAACTGTGCCGACACCTTCGGCAACAGGGTCGACGACACACGCATGGTGCTGATGGCGCTTCGCAATCATTTCGCATCGAGCAAGGAGGTGAGCAGGAGCGAGTTCACCATCTTCACGGAACCCTTCCTCAGGGAACACGCCGAGATCAAGGCGCTCTCGTGGAACCCCGCCGTGCCGCTACGGCAAAGGGGGCGCTTCGAGGAGGAGGGACGCAGGGAGGCGGGCCCCGGTTTTGTGATCACCGAGCGCAGCGCTGGGGGGGGACGCGTCCCGGCGGCGGACCGGGGTTATTACTACCCCGTCTGGTACATCGAGCCCATGGCGACCAACGGCAAGGCCATCGGTTTCGATGTCGGATCGGACCAGGTGCGGCTGGCCGCGCTGGAACGTGCCCGCGACACCGCAGCGGCGACGGCCACTGAGCGGATCAAGCTGGTGCAGGATCGGGCCTCGACCTACAGCGTGTTGGTCTTCCACCCGCTCTACGCCAGAGGGCTTCCCACCGAAACGCCGGCGCAGCGCCGGATGGCCTTTCTGGGCGCCACCGTTGCCGTGCTCAACATCGAGCAGCTCCTGGTAGCTACCTTCGGAGCCGCGACCCCCTTCGGCCTGGACTTCGACCTCGTCGACCGTTCCGCCCCGTTCGGGCAGCAACTGCTGTACCGGTGGAGCAGCCGGAAGCAGGCGGGGGCGACCTGGTTCGCGCCGCTGCTCCCCCCCTCCCGGACCATGGTGCGCAACTTCGAGTTCTGCGGGCGCCAGTGGGGGATGAGGCTTTCACCCAGCAGGGAGTACCTGGAGCGCAACGCGCCCGTGGCGTACTGGCTGTTGCTGCCGGCGGGGGCGCTGCTCAGTGCCTTCCTGGGGCTCTACTTCCGGGCCATCAACGCGCAACGCGAGGAGCTGGAGCGGCTGGTCCTGGAAAGAACGGCGGAGCTGCAGTCCAGCGAGGCGACCTTGCGGGAGCTGAACGTCCATCTCGAGGAACGCGTCAAGGAGAGGACCCGGCAGCTGGAAGAGGCGATCGAGGCGCTGTCCCAGGCCAAGGAGCGGGCCGAGGTGGCGAACCGGGCCAAGAGCGTTTTCCTGGCCCACATGAGCCACGAGATCCGCACCCCGCTGAACGCGATCCTCGGCTTCAGCGAGATCGCCCTGCACGACGCCACCCTCACCCTTGAGAAGCGGCACAACCTGGAAATCATCAATCGTTCCGGCGAACAGCTCCTGGCACTGATCAACGACGTGATCGAGGTCTCCAGGATCGAGGCGGGGAGCGCCACCCTGGAGCGTCACGTATTCCGGCCCCACTCCCTCCTGGAAAAGGTCGTCGCCGGCTTCCTGCGCGAGGCGCGCGCCAAGAACCTGCAGCTGGTCCATGAGCCGGCCGGGGAGCTGCAGAGTGTCGCCGCCGGGGACGAGGCAAAGATCCGCCACGTCCTGCGCGACCTGGTCGGCAACGCGGTCAAGTTCACCCGCGAGGGAGGGGTGGTGGTGCGAAGCAGCACCGGCACGCGCAACGCAGGACAGTGGTTGGACGTGGAGGTCCAGGACAGCGGGTGCGGGATCCCTCCCGAGGACCTCGAGCGGATCTTCAACGCCTTCGAACAGGCGCAACTGGGCGAAGGCGACCTGGGGGGGACCGGCCTGGGGCTGACCCTCAGCCGGCAGTATGCCCGCCTGATGGGGGGGGACATCGCCGTGCAGAGCACCCCGGGGCAGGGCTCCTGTTTCCATTTCAGCGTCCCGCTGACCCATGCCACTGCGCAGGAGGTGGCGGAGGCCCTGCGCAGCCGGCCTCATCGTGCCGGGAGCGAAGAGAAGCCGGAACCGGCAGAGCTGGACCAGGAGCTGGACCGGTTGTCGCCGGAGCAGTGCCGCACCCTCGCTGCCGCCGCCAGGGGGCTGGACAAGAACCGCCTGTTGGAGCTGCTGCAGCCTTTGGCGCAAAGCGCGCCCGAGGTGGCCCGGCGGCTTAAGGGGCTCGCGGAGAGCTACCGTTTCGATTTGATCGAGGAGCTGGTCGGACCGGAGGGGATGGGAGATCGCCAGAGGCCGTACGGGGGGCATCCCCCGAAGCGATAGGGAGCGCAACATGACGCAGAGCAGAGGGAACATCCTGGTGGTCGACGACACGCCGGCCAACCTGCAGCTTTTGGAGTCGATCCTGCAGGAGAGAGGCTACACGGTCCGGGCGGCCATCAACGGCCGACTCGCCATCAAGGCCGCGCGGCTCCAGCCCCCCGACCTGGTCATGCTGGACATAAACATGCCGGAGATGAACGGTTTCGAGGTGTGCCGGGAGCTGAAGAACGACCCGCAGTCCGCGGCTATCCCCGTGATCTTCGTGTCGGCGGCGGTGGAAACAGCGGACAAGTTGCACGCCTTCGAGGAAGGGGGGGTGGACTACGTCACCAAGCCTTTCCAGCCGATGGAGGTGCTGGCCAGGGTGGAAACCCATCTCGAGCTGGCCCGGGTCCGCTCGGAACTCCAGCGGCAAAACCAGGCCCTGGCGCAGGCGCTGCAGACCCTGACCCGGGCGCAGACCCAACTGGTCCAGTCCGAGAAGATGGCGGCGCTGGGGCTTTTGACCGCCGGTGTCGCCCACGAACTCAACAACCCCCTCAACTTCATCTCTGCCAGCGTCCAGGGGCTGCAAAAGACGGTGGCGCCGGTCGACCAGCTGATGCTGCTCTGCCAGGACCTGGCGGGGGGGGAGGCCGGCGCGGCGCTTAGGCGTCTCCAGGCCTGGATCGGCGCCAACCACCCCGAGGAGCTGCGCCAGGAGATGAACGAGCTGGTGAGTAACGCCTGTTACGGCGCCAACCGGGCCGCCGAGATCGTTGCCAGCCTGCGCATATTCTCCCGGCTGGACGAGGCGGACAGGAAAAATGTCAACCTGCATGAATGCCTCGACGCCGCCCTGCTGCTGTTGCACAACCGCTACAAGGACCACATCCGCATCGAGCGTCGCTACGGCGACCTCCCCCTGTGGCTGTGCCAGCCGGGAAGGCTGAACCAGGTGTTCATGAACCTCTTGGGCAACGCGGTGGACGCCATCAACGCCAAGCCCGCTCACGCTGCCGACGAGGAGATCCGGGTCAGCACCAGGCTGCAGGAGCGCGGTGGGCGCTCCTGTGCCGTCGTCGAGATCGCGGACACGGGGATCGGCATGAGCGACGAGGTCAAGCAGCATCTCTTCGAGCCGTTCTTCACCACCAAGGAGGTGGGGGGCGGGGTCGGCCTCGGACTCGCCATCTCGCACGGCATCGTGCGCGACCACGAAGGGAGCATTGAAGTGGAAAGCCGGGAGGGGCAGGGGAGCCTGTTCCGGGTGGTGCTGCCGCAGTTTGAAGTCTAGGGGAAAAGGATCTCAACCATGGATGAGCTGAAAGGCGTTGCCAAACCGAAACTCCTTTACGTCGATGACGAGCGCCCCAACCTGGTGGCCTTGCGCGCGCTGTTGCGCGACACCTACGAGGTGCTGATAGCGGAAACCGCCGACGAGGCCTTCGCGATACTTAAGGAGCACGACATCCCCCTGATCGTCTCCGATCAGCGCATGCCGGGGATGACCGGCACGCAGTTCCTGGAAAAAGTGGCCGAGCTGTTCCCCGACAACGCCCGCATGATCCTGACCGGTTACGCCGACATCGACGCGGTGATCGAAGCCATCAACCGCAGCCAGATCTACTACTACTTCAAGAAACCGTGGAACGAGACGGAGATCCGCCTCACCCTGGCCAACGCGCTGGACTCGGTACAGACGCGCCGCAAGCTGATCGACAGCGAGCGTCGCTTCCGGAGCACCTTCGAGCAGGCGGGGCTGGGCATCGCCCACCTCCAACTGCACGGCGAGATACTGAGGGCGAACAGCCAGTTGCAGGATTTCCTGGGGAGATCGGAAGCGGAGTTGCTGGGGCAGTCGTTCCGGAACTGGTTCGCGGGGTTCGACCCCGAGGAACTGCTGCCGGCACCGGGCCGGGTCGTGGTACGGGAGTCGTCGGTTCCCACCCCGAGGGGCGCGCGCTGGAGCCGCCTCACCTCGTCGGTCTCCCTGGACGGCAAGGGGGTGCCCGATTACCTGATCGCACTGGTGGACGACCTGACCGAGCGCAGGCACACCGAGGAGCAGGTGCTCAAGCTTTCCCATGCCGTCGAACAGTGCCCGGTCTCCATCCGCATCACCGACCGCAACGGGGTGGTCGAATTCGTCAATCCCAGGTTCACCGAGATGACCGGGTATTTGGCGGAGGATGTGGTAGGCAGGCCGGCGGACGTCTTCCTCACCTTGCAAGACGATACCGGCAGCGCCAAGGGGGAGTTGCAGGCCTGTCTCGCCGCCGGCGCCGCATGGGAGGGGGAACTGCTGAACCACCGGAAGGACGGTGCGTCCTTCTGGGCCAGGGTCTCGGTTTCGCCCATATGCAACAGGCAGGGGGAGGTGACCCACTACCTGATCCTGAAGGACGACATCACCGAGCGGCACAAGCTCGAGGAGCAGCTCAGGCAATCCCAGAAGATGGAGGCCATCGGGCAGCTCGCCGGCGGCGTCGCACATGATTTCAACAACATCCTGATGGTGATCATGGGGTACGGCTCCATGCTCACCGCGGACGCCCTGCTGGCACCCCCGCAGAAGGAAAAGGTGGAGCATATCCTCGAGTCCGCGGACAAGGGGGCGCAACTGACCGCGAGCCTGCTGGCCTTCTCGCGCAAGCAGGTGATGAAGCTGGAAGTGGTCAACCTCAACGACGTCATTCAGCACGTGGAAAAATTCCTCACCCGGGTCATCGGCGAGGACGTCCAGCTCAGGTCGGTGCCCAGCGCCTCCCCGCTGCCCGTCAACGTCGACTGCGGTCAGATCGAGCAGGTGCTGATGAACCTGGCCACCAACGCGCGGGACGCCATGCCCAAGGGAGGGGTGCTGACCATCGAGACCTTGCACCAGGCGTTCGAGGAGCCCTGCGTTATGCCCCATGATCTCGGGTCACCGGGCGTCTACGCGGTCATCGCCGTCTCCGACACCGGCGTGGGCATGGACGAGAACACGAGGTCCAGGCTCTTCGAGCCCTTCTTCACCACTAAGGAGCAGGGGAAGGGGACCGGTCTCGGCATGTCCATCGTGTACGGCATCGTCAAGCAGCACAACGGCGTCATCAACGTCTACAGCGAGCCGGGCCAGGGCACCACCTTCCGGGTCTACCTGCCGCTCATGGAGGGGGGGGAGTCGGGCGAGAGAGAGCGGGGAAGCTTCGCACCTCCCCGCGCCGGTTCCGAGAGCATCCTGGTGGCCGAGGACGAGCCGGCCCTGCGCGAAATGCTGGAGAGCATCCTGGTCGAGTACGGCTACCGGGTGATCCTGGCAGGGGACGGCCAGGAGGCGGTGGAGAAGTTCCGCGCGGCAGGCAGGGTCGACCTGGTGCTTTTGGATATGATCATGCCCAGAATGAATGGCAAGGAAGCCTGCGACGCCATCAGGAAAACGGACCCGGAGGTCAAGGTGGCGTTCACCAGCGGCTACACCAAGGATTTCATCTACCAGCGCGACGCACTGGACGCGGGGACGGAGCTGATCATGAAGCCGGTGCAGCCGATGGAACTGTTGAGGCGGGTCCGGGACATCCTGGACCGGCAGCCGCCTCCGCGCAGCAACGGTTAGGGGTGCGGAAGCCAGTCCACGTCACGGCGGGCTGCTCCGGCACTAGAGAACGCCCAGTGGCCGCAGGTCTGCCGGCAGACTGCATACGGTTTCGAAGCAAGCAGAAGGCATGGAACGACGTCTGATGGCAGGGGCTTTGCGGACAGCATTGCCATATCGATGAATTGCAGCAAAATACTGAACTAGCGGGTGGTTTAATGATCGACAACTGACAGCGGTATTTTGAGCGTATGGATATGGTAGCTACAAATACAGAGCCTGATACAGCCCTGGCCAAGTCAGTCAATGTTCTCAAACGGCACCTGTTTTCCGGTGTGCTGGTGCTGAACCTTGTCGTGGCGGCAATGATCACCTTCACCGTGCTGCAAAGCAGGGAAGCGTATCGTAGCAGGAGCGAGATAACGACCCAGAACCTCGCGAAGGTGATCGACGCCAACATCTCCGGCATCCTTGCCAAGATAGACGTCGCCCTGCTCGCGGTCTGCGACGAATATGAGCGCCAGCTTGGAGCGGGGGCGGTCGCGTCAAAGGATCTGAATCACTTCATCGTGCGCCAGCACAAGAGGCTCCCGGAGCTGGTAGCTCTCAGGGCCACCGATCCTGCCGGTATGGCCATCTACGGCCCCGAAGTCACACCCGCCACCACCAAGAGCCTCGCCCACCGGGACTATTTCAGTGCCCAGCGCGACAATCAGCACCTCGGCTTGGTAATCTCGAAACCCCTGGTAGGAGGTATCTCCGGGAAATGGATGGTTGTGCTGTCCAGGCGAGTCAACTTCCCCGATGGCTCGTTCGCCGGTCTGGTCTATGCCGGGATCACGCTCGACTACCTCTCGCAAAGCTTCTCCACGGTTGACGTAGGCAAACAGGGCCTGTTGTCGCTGGTGGCGGCGGACCGGACCCTCTTGGCGCGTTACCCGAAACTGAGCCGGCCGTCGGGTGCGCCGGAAATAAAAATCAACTCGCCGCAGTTCGATGCCTTGCTGGCTTCCGGGCGAGCATCCGGTACCTACCTGGCCAAAAGCAGCATCGACGGGCGCGATCGCATCTACTCGTACAGGAAGATCTCGCTGTCGCAGCCGCTCTACGTCTTCGTGGCCCTGGCGACCTCCGACTACCTTGCCAACTGGTACAAGGAGGTCTACCACGGCGTCTTTTTCATGCTCATCTTCCTTACCATCACCATCGCCCTCGCCATGATCTTCAGCAGACAGTGGGACCGAAGCCGGAAGGCGGAGCAGGCGTTGAAGGCACTGGAAGACGAGCGGCTCAAGATGGAGAAGCTGGAATCGCTGGGGGTGCTGGCCGGCGGCATAGCCCATGATTTCAACAACATCCTGACCGGCATCCTCGGCAACATCTCCTTTGCGAAACTGCAGTTAGAGCCGGAGCACGGCTCCCAACCGCTGCTGGAGGGGGCGGAGAAGGCCGCGCTGCGCGCCGCGGACCTGGCCAAGCAACTACTCACCTTTGCCCGCGGGGGAGCGCCGGTCAGGGAGGTGACTTCGGTGGCGCTCCTGGTCGACGAGGCCCTGTTGCTCACCCTGAGCGGTTCCAACGTCAAGGGGGTCGTCGACATCCCCGGGACCCTGAGCGCGGTCCAGGCCGACGTGGGACAGATGAGCCAGGCTTTTCGCAACATCATCATCAACGCGGTGCAAGCCATGCCTGACGGCGGGGTGCTCAACATCACGGCGCGCGAGCTTGTTCTCGAGCCGGGCAACCCCGCGAAGCTCCCCCCCGGTCCTTACGTGCGCATAGCGTTCACCGATCACGGGGAGGGCATCCCCGAATCTGCCCTCAAAAAGGTATTCGACCCCTACTTCAGCACCAAGCCGAAGGGGAGGGGACTGGGGCTGGCCTCGGCATACTCCATCGTGAACCGGCACGGCGGCAGCCTCAGTGTCGATTCCCGTGTCGGCGAGGGGAGCACCTTCACCATCGACCTGCCGTCTCTGGAGAGGAGATTTCAGCCGCGGGAGCCTGAGACGACGCTGCCCCGAGGCGAGGCGACCGCCCAGCTTTCGATACTGGTGATGGATGATGAGGAAGTGATACGCCACCTGGCGGAGGGGATGCTGCTACATCTGGGGCACCAGGTCCGCACCTGCCCGGACGGGGCGGAAGCGGTGAGGCTTTACCAGGAGGCGCTGCGGGATGGGACGCCGTTCAGCCTGGTGTTGGCCGATCTTACCATCCCGGGGGGGATGGGGGGACGGGAGGCGGCCCAGCAGATCCTGGCGGCGGATCCCGGGGCACGCCTCGTGGTGATGAGCGGTTATTCCAACGACCCGGTCATGGCTAACTTCCGTGAGTACGGCTTCGTCAAGGCCCTGCACAAGCCGTTCGGGATCGAGGCGCTGGCCGCGCTGCTTCAGTCGTTGGACGGGGTGACGACCACCGGACAGGGGAAAGCCTGACCATTGCGGCTGGGAATCCCTCCTGGGGGGCGAGGCACCGTCACTGCGCCAGCATCTGCGCGATCTTCTCGTGCAGTTTCCTCGCGTCCAGCGGTTTCGGGATGTAGTGCATCCCTTCTTCCACGATGCCGCGCTGCGCCACGATGTCGGCGGTGTAGCCCGACATGAACAACACCTTCACCTCGGGCCGGATCGCCCTGATCCGCTCGGTCATCTCCCGCCCGTTCATCCCCGGCATCACCACGTCGGTCAGCACCAGGTCGATGTGCTCTCCCTTGCCGCAGATCTCGATCGCCTGTGCCGGGCCCTGCGCCTGGACCACGGTGTACCCCATCTCCTCCAGCATCCTGGTCGTGGTCCACAAGAGCATCTCCTCGTCCTCCACCAGGAGCACGGTGCCGCTGCCGGTGGAGGGGATGGCGACATCGACCTCCTCCGCATCGGCCTCGGCGTCATGCAGGCGCGGGAAATAGACGGTGAACACGGTGCCGTGCCCAGGCTCGCTGTACACCGTGATGAAGCCGTTGTTCTGGGAAACGATGCCGTACACGGTGGCGAGCCCGAGTCCGGTCCCCACCCCCAGCCCCTTGGTGGTGAAGAAGGGCTCGAAGATGTGCTCCCGGGTCTCCCGGTCCATGCCGATGCCGGTGTCGCTCACGGTGAGCTTGACGTAGTCTCCGGGCGAGCAGCCGGTGTGATGCCGGCAGTAAGCCTCGTCCAGGCGGACGTTGGCGGTCTCGATGTTGAGGGTGCCGCCGTCGGGCATGGCGTCGCGTGAGTTTGCCGACAGGTTCATGAGGATCTGGTCCACCTGGGACGGGTCGATGAGGACGGTCCAGATGGAGGTGGCGGGCTTGAAGCTGAGGCGGATATCCTCGCCGATCAGGCGGCAGAGCATCTTCTCGGCGTCGATGACCTGGCTGTTCAGGTTGACCGCCTTGGGCGAGACGATCTCTTTTCTAGAGAAGGCCAAAAGCTGACGGGTGATCTCGCTGGAGCGCTGCGCCGCTTTCAGGATGTGCTCCAGGTACTTCTCAACCGGGGTGTCTTCGGGGAGCTGGTGCCGGCACAGTTCCGCCGATCCGATGATGACGCCCAGCATGTTGTTGAAATCGTGAGCCACGCCGCCGGCCAGGCGCCCCACAGATTCCATTTTCTGCGACTGACGCAGTTGCTCCTCCAGTTTCTTGTGCTCGGTCACATCGCGCCAGATGCAGTAGTACACCGGGTGATCCTGGATGTTGACGATCTGGGCGTGGACCTCGACGTTTCTCAATTCACCGCTGCGGGTGCGCTGCACCGTCTCGAAGCTCCCGCTGCCGTTGGCCAGGATGTCGGCAATGCGCCCGCGGGTCTCCTCCTGCGTTTCCTGGGCTTCTACGTCGAAGATCGACAGATGCTCGAACTCTTCCCTGCTATAGCCCAACTGCCGGCAGGCGGCGCCGTTGAAGTTGATGAAGCGGGCCGTAGACGGTTCGATGATGACGATGCCATCCGGGGACTGTTCCAGGAGGATGCGGTTGAACTGGGACTCCTCCTCGATCGCCCTTTCCATCTTCTTGCGCTCGGTGATGTCGGTGATGACAGCTATGCGGCAGGTCCTCCCCTTGTACACGGCGTCGTGTGAGGTTACCACGATGGGAAATACGGTGCCGTCCTTGCGGCGATGGTGCCACTCGCCGACATAGGTGTGGCCGGAAAGCCGCGCCGCCATCTCCATGAGCTTCTGCCGCTCGCTTTCAGGATAGAGGTCAGTCAGGTGCAGCGAGAGCACCTCCTCCAGCGTGTAGCCGTAGGCGATCAGGAAGGCCTCGTTGACTGCCACCATCTCCATGGTGCCGCGTTCGTAGACCAGCATCGGTGCCGGGTTGTGTTCGAACAGGTCGCGGTACCTCTGCTCGCTTGCCCTCAACTCCGCCTCGGCCTCCCGGCGTGCCTCTTCTTCCTTGACGATCACCATGGCCCTCACCACGAACATGGAGACCGCCACCCCTGCCGCCAGCAACATCAGCACCGCCAGCAGCAGGCGGTTTCGGTACGCGGTCAGCGAAGATAGAATTTCGCTCTCCGATGAGGCTACGGCGATAGACCAGAAGGTGGTGCCCATGGTGATGGGGTGGTAGACGGCGAGCTGGCGGGCAGGTGTGCCGCGCGGATCCCTTTCGGCGGGTGCGGTATAGGTCGCCGTGCCCGAGCGCCCCTGCAGCATCTGCCGAGCCATGGCAAGCAGGGAGGGATAGTCCCTGCCGTTGGTGAAGATGCTCTGGCCGCTGTGCCCCGGCAGCGGTGAGTACAGCTCGGTCCCGTCGCGGCTGATCACCCAGGCGTGGCCGGTCTTGCCGATCTTGATCACGTCGAGGTAGCGCTTGGCTAGGTTCTGGAAGTTGATGACGATGGCGATGCTGCCCCTGAAGCGGCTCCCGTCGTAGACCGGCACGTGCAGGGCGATGGCGTCATATCCCTGCACCGCCCGGAACACGTCGCTCACCACCGGCTTACGGGTGCGCAGCAGTTCCTGTATGTGCTTCTGAGAAGAGATGTTCCTGCCTGCCGCCGCGCGCTGCGGGATGCTGACCAGGACGATGCCGTTTTCGTCCATCCGGGTGAAGGAGCGGATCTGCTCCTTGTGGGCGTCGTAGAAAAACTCCATCTGCTGCCGGCCGGCGGCGTCCGCCGCCGCGATCTCCTTCATGCGCGCCATGGAACTGAGGATGCCGCTCCAGGTGCTGAAGTAATCCTGGATACCCTGGGCCGCCTGCTTGGCGTGGATCATCTGCTCGTCGTGCAGCCTCGATATGGCTGACTCCCTGGCCTGTTGGTAGGCGAACAGGAACACGAGGCCACACAGGCAGGTGCAGACGAGCACCAGGAATGCCAGTGCCGGTTTCTGGATCAGGCGTGGTTTCATTGACAGGGACATCCTTGCAACGAGAGAGTAAGACATGCTGCTACGGCTCTTATCGGCCAGTTGTGCCGAAAATTGAGGGCGTCGCGAAAGACACAGGCGGTGGGGCCGATCATTGAAAAAGCGGTGGTGCTCGCTACACTATGTGAGTTGTTTTTAATCTAAGAGTGGGGGCTCGCCATGGAAAGCTACAAGGAAATTGTCGCTATAGTCCTCGCGGTAGCCACCGCCTTCTTCTACCTGCTCTGGTTCTTGCTCCCCCCCGTCCGCCTGGTCTGGCGCTGCCTCTCCATCCAGGAAAACCTTCCCGTTTTGAACACGCTGAAGGCCTGCTATGACTCCGCCTGGCCCTTCCGCCCCGCCATGTTCAGAAGGCAGATGCGGCTTTGGCTGGAACTGCGTCTTTTGCACCCGAAACCGCGCCGGGAGCCCAAGTGGTTCTTCGATCCGAAGACCAAGCGCTACCAGTTGCAGTACGACGACACCGCCCACCGGCAGGAGGTGGCCGAGTGGAAACGCTCCACCCGTGCCAAGTTCGGGGCGCTCAAGATCAAGGAGAAGGAGCCGGTGATCGAGGTGGTGGACGTCTTCCGCCTCAACGACGAGGAGACCAAGGACGGTATCAAGCAGTACCTGCTGGCCGTGTCGGAATTGAGACTCTCGCTGGACGAGCAGGCCTCCTTTCTCTGCAGCGTCAAGATCGAGCACGGCTTTTTGTTGCCGCTGAACCTTTTGGCGGGGCTCATGTCCCGCTTCGCCGACGACTGGGACCCGATCATCTCCTGTTACGATCGGATGGCCAACCGGGCCTTCTCGCCGCAGCAGATGACCATCTTCAACCTGTGGCTTCTGTGGGGACCGAGCGTGCCTATCTGCAGCTGCGACCAGTGGAACGGCCCGGTCACCTTGCAGTACGGCTTCGGCGATGAGAACAACTCGGTACGGGTGCGGGTCAGGGACGAGAGGAAGGAGCAACTGCTGGCCGACCTGCGCAAGGCGGTGGCGGCAAGAAGCAGCACGGCCCACCCCGCCCTCCATGCCAGCATCACCGGGAGGCTGTGGCCCCCGAGCAGCTTCTTCCAGGGGGAGATCTGCGGAGCGCAGCAGGAGCTTTTGAACCCGGACCGCGAGGCCTTCATTCTCGAGTACGAGGGGCACAGCGTGATCGGCAACCCGGCCAGTTCCAGGCTCTTCTATACGGGATACGTGTGGGCGCTGTTCGTGGTGGGGCGGGAGCAGAGGCCGAGCGGGGAGCAGGTGCGCAAGGAGCCGTGGCTGCACGTGATCCCGTTCTTCGAGCACGGCAACATCGTGGACGAGTCCTGCTACAACATGGCCAAGCTGCAACTGGCACTCAAGGTGATCAACTTCGTGAAGACCAGCGGCCACCTCGAGGCCGACCCGGGACTCGCCCCGTTGAGGCTTTGGTACGTGTGCGCCCTGGACGACTCCGGGTGCGGGCGGGACATCGAGGTGGTTCCCAAGGGGAAGAGCATCCGCAGGATACTGGACGAACTGCTCTCGGAGAGCGAGCACAGGCCGCTCAAGAAGCGGATCATCACCGACGACCGCGGCTACTGCCAATTCCTGTCGGGGTGCCACCTCTCCAAGGTGGTGTCCGGGCTCTTCGACACCATCGCGGACAGCGCCGGGGGGCGGGCAGGCCGGCTTAGGAGAGGGCCTTGACCAGGGCGGTCGGGTGCAGCGCGAGGCCGAAGAGGCCCGCCACCCCCATCACGATGCCGAAACCTGCGAAGACCAGCGCCAGGTAGAGGAGCTTTCGCTTACCGGTGAGCGAGGTGATGGCCAGCATCGCCAGTGAGACGGCCAAAGTGGCGTCGGAAAGGTCAAACTGGTCGTCGCGGTAGTTCAAGTCGTCGTATTGCTTACCCAGGCCATTGGCCTTGTCAGCCAGCTTCGCTTCCTCCACCTTGTAGCGGGCAATATTATCGGAGTACTGTTTCTGCTGCGCCGCCAGGGGGGGCGACACTTTTCCCGGCGCCAGCGACTCCAGCGCCGCCACCTGGTTCAGCCCCAGTTCAGCCAGGTGCTGTTTCAGTTTCTTGGCCTGGTATTCGTTCCAGGCATCGACCTGGTCCGATTTCGCCTGCAGCATGGCCTGGACGATGTTGTCGTCCTTCACCTTGCAGACCGCCATGAAAACGGAGATGAGCGCCACGGTGATGGCGACCCAGTTGTTGAGGGTGTTTCTGGCTTCCGAGGAATCGAGCCGGTTTTGCAGGTCGTTTATTTCTGACATAAGGGATACTCCTTTCACAGAGGGGACAGGCTCCGCCAGGTGCCTGTCCCCTTTTTGCTTTGTCCCCTTTTCGCTTCCTTTTAGCGTTGAGAAGCCGGCTGCGCTGAAAGAAGCGTGCCGCTAAAGGGACAGGCACCTGACGGAGCCTGTCCCTTCCTCTCTTACCCAGCGTCACTTCCCTCCGGACGTCCTGAGGGCGAGACAGTCGATGAGGAGGCGCTCGCCGGTGAAGGAGGCTTCCTTGCGCTTGACGATGCGCCAGCCGCCGGTGTTGAAGGCGCTGTGCCCGGTCAACTCACCAGCCAGCCCCGGGAACCCTTCCAAAAGCTCGACGAGCGCCTGGTCGTGGCCGAGGACCACCGGCTTCAGACCGTCCCCCACCAGGATGGTGATCGGCTCGACGATCAGGTTGGCCAGGTCGTAGGGGGCGGGCTCCACCGCGGCGGCCCTGCCCTGCAGGCGGATCATCCGGGCGCGCGAGTCGGGGCCGACGGTCCCCTTGGTGGTACTGATCAGGTCGAGCAAGTGGTCGCGGATGTCGTTCAGGCTGTCCGCCGCGTTCAGGCGCTCGATCTCCGGGTAGATCTCCAGCGCCTTGGCCAGCAGGGAAACCTCGCGCAGGTAGTTGCTGCGCTGGTTCTCCGGGACCAGGTACATGGCGATCACCTTGACCGGCTTGCCGTCGGGTGAGCCGTAGTCGATCCCCTTCGGGCTCCAGCCGACGACGCAGATCAGGTCCTCCTCGAAGGGGACCCGGGCGTCGGGGCAGGCCCACCCCTTGCCGAGGGCGGTCTTGGAGGCCCCTTCCTTGGCCAGGATCAACCCGGCGACGTCGGTGTCCGGCGGCAGCGACGGGACCGCCTCGAGGATGTGGGCCAGGAAACGGAGCGCGTCCTCTTTATCGTAGTCGTCGGGTATCTCGAGGAGTCGTCCTTCCTGTAGTGCGTCGAGCAAGCTGTCCATCAGTCACCTCCAAAGCGGTTGAAGAACCAGGTCTTCACGAAGTGGGTCAGTATCGAATAGGTCAACAGGAAGCCGATGATCCAGACCCAGTAGACCGGCGGCAGCGGCACCAGGTTGAGCGCCGAGGCGAAGGGGGAGTAGGGGAGCCAGGCGCCGATGCCCATGATGAGCAGCGTGGTCAGCGTCATGGGGAGCGAGGCGCTGCTGCCGAAGAACGGGATGCGACGGGTCCTGATGATGTGCACGATCAGGGTCTGGGTCAAGAGCGACTCCACGAACCAGCCGGTCTGGAACAGCTTGGCGAGCCCCTCCTGCTGCAGCGCGGTGACGCCCGGGGCGTTGTAGGCGGCGCAGCCGAAAACATACCACATAAGTGCGAAGGTCGCGTAGTCGAACAGGGAGCTGATCGGGCCGACGCAGAACATGAAGCGCTTGATGTTCTCGATGTTCCACTTGAGCGGCTTGGCCACCAGTTCCGGGTCGACGCGGTCGGTCGGGATCCCGGTCTGGGAAAAGTCGTACAGGAGGTTGTTGGCCAGGATCTGCACCGGCTGCATGGGGAGGAACGGGAGCAGGTAGCTAGCCCCCATGACGGAGAACATGTTGCCGAAGTTGGAGGAGGCCCCCATCCTGATGTACTTGACGATGTTGGCGAAGACCCGGCGCCCCTCCATGATCCCCTCTTCGAGGACCAGGAGGCTCTTCTCCAGGAGCACGATGTCCGCGGTCTCCTTGGCGACGTCGACCCCGGAGTCGACCGAGATGCCGACGTCGGCGGCCTTCAGCGCCGGCGCGTCGTTGATGCCGTCTCCCAGGAAGCCGACCACGTGGCCGCTGGCGCGCAGGCTGCGCACGATCTGCTCCTTCTGGGCGGGAGATAGCTTGACGAAAACATCCACGTCCCGGACCACCTGGGCGAAGTCATCCTCGCTGATGCGGGAGAGTTCGGCGCCGGTCAGCATCCGGTCCGCCTTGAGACCGACGTTGGTGCAGACCCTCTGGGTGACCAGGCCGTTGTCGCCGGTCAATACCTTCACCCGCACCCCTGCTTCCTGCAACAGCCCCAGCGCCTCGCTGGCCTGCGCCTTGGGCGGATCGAAGAAGGCGATGAAACCCAAGAGGATCATCTGCGACTCGTCCTTCACCTCGAACTGGGTCTTTTCGCGCGGGAACTCGCGGTAGGCGATGGCGAGCACGCGGAAGCCGTCGCGGTTGTGGCGCTCGACCTCCTCGAACAGGTTGTCACGGATCATGTCGAAGAGCGGGAACACCTCTTCGCCGATCTGGTAGTGGCTGCAGCACTCGTAGATCTCCTCCACCGCGCCCTTGCAGATGAGCACGTGGTCGTCCTCGAAGTCCACCACTACCGACATGCGGCGGCGCTGGAAGTCGAAGGGGAGTTCGTCCACCAGGCGGCAGAGCTGCACGTTCATATCGGTGTGGTCGAGGATGGCGCGGTCGATCAGGTTCCTAAGCCCGGTCTGGTAGTGGCTGTTCAGGTAGGCGTAGGTGAGCACGTCCTCGCTGGTGCGGCCGGTAAGGTCGACGTACTTCTCCAGGACGACCTTGTCCTGGGTCAGGGTGCCGGTCTTGTCGGTGCACAGGATGTCGATGGCGCCGAAGTTCTGGATCGAGGGGAGCCGCTTGATGATCACCTTCTTGGCTGCCATGGTGAGTGCGCCCTTGGCGAGGTTCACCGTCACGATCATCGGGAGCATCTCGGGGGTGAGGCCGACGGCGATGGAGAGGCCGAAGAGGAGGGCGTCGACCCAGTTCCCCTTGGTCATGCCCACGATCATGAACACGGCGGCGGTCATCACCAGCATGAAGCGGATCATGAGCCAGGTGAAGGAGCGGGTCCCCTTGTCGAAGCTCGTTTCCTCCGGCTTCTCGGCGAGCGAGGCAGATATGGAGCCGAACAGGGTGCGCACGCCGGTGTTGACCACGACGGCGCGGGCCGAGCCGCTGTTGACGCTGGAGCCCAGGTAGCAGGCGTTGGGGAGTTCCCACGCGGAGAGGCCGGCCTCGTGCTCCTTGTCTACCAGCGCGCTCTTTTCCACCGGCATCGATTCGCCGGTGAGCGCCGACTGGCTGACGAAGAAGTCCTTGGCGGAGAGAAGCCGCACGTCGGCGGGGATAATGGAGCCCGCCATGAGGAGCACGATGTCGCCCGGCACCACATCCGAGATGCGGATCTCGGTCTCCTCGCCGTCCCGAAGCACCAGGGTGCGCGACTGCACCCTCTTGCCCAGCGCCTCGACCGCCTGTCCGGAGCGGCGGTCCAGTATGAAGGAGAGCCCGACGCTCAGGATGATCATGGCGCCGACGATGGTGGCGGACTTGGTCTCGCCGACTATGCCGGAGATGATGGCGATCACCAGGAGCTGGATGACCAGCGGGCTCTTGCAGCGCTCCAGGAGGTCGGCCACGACGCCCAGGCGCTTGGCATGGGCCAGTTCGTTGGCACCGTACTCGTCGAGGCGCTTTTCGGCCTCTTCCGTGGTGAGCCCTTCCTTGGCCTTGGTGTCGAGTTCCTTAAGGGTGTCGCGCACCGACATCGAGCAGAGCTCGACCAGGCGGCGCTCGCTGGCACCCTGGGTGGCGGTTTTCTGCGCTGCTGCGCGCTGGGCGGGGGGCTGGTGCTTCGAGGAACGCCCGGTAGGTATATTGGAAATCATGAACATCCTTCCTTCTCCTGTCACTTCCGTGCTGCTGGGTGGCGCCTGAGTGCGGCGGACCACGGCCTTGCACCGGCACGCCGAGAGGGATGCCGGAAAACGGTCACGCGAAGACGCGACTGGGCGGAACGGGAACGCGCGGACCAATGACGACGCTGTTCGCACTCCGGCCTGCACGCGGCCGGGCAGACGAACTGCCGCCGATGCGTGAACCGATCGGTGATTGCACTTATGAGGGAGTGGGTACGACAACTCCCCGCTGCTTCTTCATGTCCCGTTCTTGGGCGGAAAGCGGGTCAAAGCAGGCAGGGAAGGAGGAAGGCTTTGAAAGGAGGCTAGCGCCGCAGGAACGGGATGGGTAACGGATATTCGCTACTATGACTGTCCAATTTGTAGAACCACCACCTTTCTGGTTTGACGTGAAGGTACGAAAAAAGGCCACGGGAGAACCCGGGCCTGAACGTCTGCCTGAGATTCCCCTCTCGTAGGTTTTCGGCAGTGCACAACGTAGGTCGCGGGGACCAGCTACCTTAAGTAAAGCCTTAATCCGGCAATACCTGGTCTACCCATTGGCGTCTTTCGACGTTTCCGGGCAGTAGCCTGTGTTTGTGCAAACGCCTCATCTTAACGAGGAATTCGGTGCTGCTATGCGTATGTAGTCGGAGCCGGGCGGATTTGCAGCGCTACTGCCGCGGTCTGACCAAAAATTTGTAACAGGTTTGGCTGCGGGAGGCAAGCAAAAAAGGGGACAGGCTACTTTTGTAACCCGGCTTTCCTGGTTCCCAAACTCCAGCTTGGGAACCCCATATGGCGTATAGCTCCAGCTATGTATCCGAGGGAAGCTGGAGCTTCTGAAAGGCTTTGCGGTTCCCAAGGCGGACCTCGGGAACGAGATCAAGGGAAATACCAACACGGTCGCTAATACAACCAATTTGTTTCAGCTTCAGGACGGCGAAGGCCACCGTGGCGAACCGCGGTGGCCTTTGTCTGCGGAAGAGTGGTGCCGGGGGAGCTACTAGTGGCCGGGCTTGTTGAGGTCGTCCAGGATGTCGTTAGCCTCTTTCAGTTTTTCGTGGAGCTTTTTCAGTTCATCGGCGGTGTAGACCTTGCCACCCTTGTTGATTTCTCCCTGCAGCTTGGCGATTTTCTGCTGGATGCTGTCTACCTCGTTTTTGCAGTTCTTCGAGATGAGCAGGCACTCGTCCTTGCCGCCCATGTCAGCGGCGTAGGTAGGTACGCTGCCCAGTGCCAGAAAACCTGCCATCACAACCAGAGCAATCCTTTTCATTGTGCGCCTCCTGTCTGAAGTGAGATTTCCGGAATAGTCAGTAACAACTCCGCGGCCCGTGCAATAGCCTGCCCGAAGGTCAGGCAGGCTATGACTTGAAGCGTGGAGCTGATACTGGAATTATCTCACATTCTGAGTTTAGTGGATAGCTTTGAAGAGTGTCTGGATGACCGGCACCTGGGGGACTGGTGCGCTACAGGATCACCATGAAAACCGCCGCGGCGGCCAGGATGAGCAGGCGGTGCCCGATGAGCGCCCGGGAGGGGAGGCCGTCCTGGCGCTGCAGCTTGGCCAGGATCACCCAGGCGAAGAGGGCCGCGAGCAGCAGCAGCGGGTAGATGAGCAGGCGCAGCGTCCCCAGTTCCGGGGTGAGCGCAGCGGCGTCGAGCACGTTGTCGAGTCCGAGCGCATGGACCAGGAGCGGAACGATCTGCGCGCCACCCTCGACCAGCGCCCTAAAGAAGATCATGAACAGGCCGGCCACCGCCAGGGGGAGATAGGCGAGGCCGCTGGTGGTGAAGACCGCACGCCAGCCGGTGCCGCGCACCGAGGCGGAGGCGAGGCCGGCGAGCAGGGTGAAACCCGCCACGATGCCCAGGGCGAGCAGGTAGTCCTGCACGCTCCAGATGGTGCGCGAGAAGATCTCCACCTGGCGCCCGGCCACCAGCGGCGTCCCCTTGGCGGCGATGACCACGCCGACCAGGGTGGTGCTGAAAAGGGCCTCGCGGAAGCCGCGCCGGGCCCGGTTGAAGCCGCCCCAGGTCGGGTTTCTCAGGTCGAGCTGCATGGAGCGGTGCGGGCAGCTCCTGACGCAGTTCAGGCAGAGCACGCAGTGGTCGGAACTGTCGACGCCGGAGGGATGCAGCCCCATCGGGCACCCCTTTTCCTTGATGCAGTCGTCGACGCGGCAGCGGCTCAGACAGACGTTGTGGTTACTGTGCATCTCCAGCGGCGAGATGCGCGACACCAGGCTCACGATGCGCCCCAGGGGGCACAGGAACTTGCACCATCCCCGGCGGCCGATGACCAGGTCGGCGCTCACCGTGGCACAGAGGATCCCCGAGAGGAGCATGCCGGTGGCGCCCGCGTAGCTGAACATGCCGGTCGCCTGCTCCAGAAGGAGGATCACCACCAGCGCGGCGAAGGAGAGTGACGGCCCCCAGCGGCGCAGCCAGGGGGCGGGGTCGCGCACCACGCGGCTGGAGACCCCCAGGTACTCGCCGATGGCCTCCATGGGGCAGAAGCTGCACCAGCCGCGGGCGAACAGGAAGGCGGTGAGCAAGAGCGCGGGCCAGCCGATGGTCCAGGCAACCAGGTTGGCCGCGTTGTGCTGGCGCGGCCCGAACAGCGTGTAGAGGGTGACGCCGAGAAAGAGCGGCACGGTGAGCCAGCGTAGAAGGCGCGGGAAGCGCGGGTTGCGCGCCAGGTTCTCCACGGCCGGGAGGGTGAGCAGGTTGAAGCGGCCGTCGCCGAAGGGGTGCCCCTGCAGCGAGATGTGCTCGGGCTGGATCTCGTCGTCGTTGCAGACCACCACCGCGCGGGAGACGACCTGGTACAGCTCGCTCGCGTTCAGGGGCCAGTCGTGGTCCACCAGGCGGTTCAGGGCGTCCTGGGAGAGGCGGCGCACCTGTTTGTGGTGCTTGGCGTTCAGGGACTTCAGAAGGCTCCGGGCGATGACCGGGATGTCCTTCTTGCGCTCGCGCAGCGGCACGAGTTCCAGTGTCTCGCCGGAGAGCTTCTTGAAGAGCACCGCGTTGAACTTGCCGCTTTCCACCAGCGGCCGCAGCGGTTTGCCGCTGGTGGCGATGATACGTAACTGGGCGCTTCTGAGCTTGGTCTCGCCGCGGCGGGTGAAATGGCCGCTCTCCATGAACTCGACCAACTCCTCCTGAACGGCGGCGGAGAGGCAGTCGATGTTCCTCAAGATGATGTCGCCACCGGCGGCCAGCTCGATCATGCCGCGCCTGACCCGGCGCGCGTACATGGCCCCCTCAGGCGCATGGCCGAACAGTGCGGCCTCCTGGGCGAGTCCCAAGAGGAGCGAGTTCTGCTGCGCGGAGTCGCTGGCGGAGCATTCCTCGCCCATGACCGGGGGGGGGGAGGCGCAGTCGAGGAAGAGGACGGGGCGGTCCCCGGTGCTGTGGAAATGGATCAGGCGGGCGGCGAGGTCCTTCCAGGTCCCCGGCTCGCCGAGGATGAGGACGTGGCTCCTGGTCCCGGCCAGGTGCTGCAGGCGCTGGTTCAAGAGGCGGACCCACTGCGAGGTGCCGGGGAACTCGCCGAATTCGGGGAGGAGCTGCCAGCCGATGATGTTGGTGATCACCTCGCGGTGCTCGCTCTCCTCGCGCTGGTGCCGGTGCGCCCAGCTCCCCAGTTGCGCCGCCAGGATGCGGCTCAGGTTGGCGTAGAGCAGCGGCATGCTCTCCAGCAGCTCCTCGAAGTGCTCACGGGTGAGCCGTGCGGCCTGGACCTCGGTGATGGCGCGCACGTCGGCGGAACGTTTTTCGTCGGTCAGGATGGCGCGTTCGCCGATCACGTTGCCTATGCCGAGCTCGGTGAGGTTGAGGATCTGCCCGGAGCGGTCCAGCAGTTCCACCCGGATCCTCCCGGAGAGGATCACGTAGAGTTCCTGCGCCGGTTCGCTCCGGGCGAGGATGACGTCACCCGCGGCGAAGTCGCGCAGTTCCAGGCGCTGCGCTATGCGCTGCAGGTCGTCCTGGTTGAGGCCGCTGAAAAGGCGTATGCCCGAAATGGTCTCGGAACTGATTGAAGCCATCGTTCTC
Organism: Geomonas anaerohicana; assembly: GCF_016458305.1. Classification (GTDB taxonomy): domain Bacteria; phylum Desulfobacterota; class Desulfuromonadia; order Geobacterales; family Geobacteraceae; genus Geomonas; species Geomonas anaerohicana. The sequence goes on from NZ_JAEMHL010000001.1 coordinate 687,749, forward strand.
CCGGCTTCGGCAGGAGGTTACCCGGTGCGGTGGAGTTGGGCCGGGGCAGGCTGCCGAAGAGGGTTACGATGGTAGCGTAAAAGGCGGGGCAGTGTCTAAAACGTATACCGCGCAAAGGGTTGCGGGCGCGTATACGTCGACGGGCTTAGGCGGGATCAGTGGCGCACGATGGAACGTGTGGTGCGGAGGGTTTCCATAGCCTTGTTGCGCTCGGCGGCAGCGAGTTGGCGCTGCAGCATGGCGAGGAAACGGAGCCGGCTCAGCACGACCAGGGCCAGCTTGCGGTTGTTGTCGGCTCGGGACTCGAGGTAGAACTCCTCCTGGGCCTCGCGCAGCAGCTGCAGGTCCAGGATGAAGTGATAGTACTCGTCGTCTTCCTGGTAGCGCTCCAGGAGCTTCGTGTAGATAACCACTTGGGCCAGGGCCATGGTGGCGCGGGTTTCGTTGCCGGCTGCCTGCGCCTTCATGTGTTTCGATACCAGCTTGGGCCCGATGTGGTTCAGTATGTTCGCCAACATAACGGTGAGGTCGATGTCCATGCGGCACCTCCGTCTCGTGCGTCGAATTGGGAAAGGTTAATTTCCTGCATCGCGTTGTCAAGACGGTGCCCGCGTCACCAACTGCGGCGTAGCGCAGCCATAAGCCGCCGGGCCCCGTGCAGCGCGCCCAGCGGGCCCCGTTCCGAGCCGTAGGGGAGATCGCCCCCGACGGTGACCTTCCAGGTGTCGGTTAGGTTGTAGCCGACCTCCCCTTTCAGAAGACCGTCGCCGCGCTTGAGGCCGCAGTCCCAGACCAGCTTCCAGGCGCCCCACTCCTCGGTCTGGTTCCAGGCGACGATCAGGGCGGGGAGCAGGCCCCGGTCGAAGAGGAGTGTCGGATCGACCGGCGGGTCGATGGCGTTGCCGGCCAGGGTGACCAGGAGCGTCCCGTCCCCGAAGCCGCGCTCGACGCTCAATGTGCCGATCAGCGCGTCGCCCAGTTCCGGGTCGGCTGAGAAGAGGGCGGCCGCTTCGCCGCGCACGACGTAGGGGCCGGCCACCCGTGAGACCTCGACGCCGACGCCGTGCTCGCGCGGGTAGCGCCGGCCCACCGAGATCACCGGGACCGGCCCGTTCTGCAGCGCCGGGTCGAGGGAGAACTCGAGGATGGGCGCCGGGCGCACCCCGCTTCTGGCCCAGACGCCGAGGTCCCAGTCGCCGTGGGTCGCCAAGAGGCGCAGGGCTGCGAAGCCTGGCAGCGGCGGGGCGTCGTCCTCCTCCTGGAACCTGGTCCCCTTCGGGAGGGCGCCCGAAGCGATGGGGGCGTTGCGGGTTCCCAAGGGAGGAAGGCGCCAAGGGGTGGTTACCGGCACAAGCACCGCCTGGTAACGCAGGTTTTCCTCCTGGCCGCTCAGGCGGACCGCCCACAGCGGCAGCTTCTCGTCGGCAAAGGGATCGGTCACGTCGCGGGGGAGGAACGCGTCCGCGGGGGAGTAGCCGTCGGTCTTGCCCCAGCCGAGCTGGAAGCGACCGAATTCCAGGTCGTGCGACGGGGCGAGCGGGACGCGCAGCCACAGCTCCGGGACAGAGAGCGGCGGGCGGCGGAGCTTGCGGTCGGCCGGGTCGAAAACCAGCGGGCTCGTCTGCGGCCAGGTGAGCCATTCCGCGCGCAGGGAGGCGGTGAACTGGCTCTCGGCCAGGCGCTGCTCCCACTTGCTGTAGAGCGTGCCCCACCCGGCACCGTAGGGTTCGCCGGGGAAGCGCTCACCGTAGGCGAAGCCCTTCAGCTCCGCGTAGCCGGAGAACCCTTCGGCCAGCGCGGCGCAGGGAAGACATAGCAGCAAAAGGAGCAGGAGGAGCGTTCTCAATCGCCCCCCTCGCGGGTGAGGTTCTGCAGCGTGAAGCGGCTGGCAGGCTGGGGGCGGTTGAAGGAAATCTGCTTCAGCGTCACCGTGGTGTGGCTTCCCTTCTTCAGGTCGGTCATCTCCATGCGCGCAGCGACGTAGTGCCCCTCGACGTTCTTGATGTCCGAGAGCACCAGGCGCTTGGCCGGCTCCTTGTCACCCTTCCTGATCAGGTCCTCGCGCACCAGGTAGAGGATGTCCTTTCTGAGGTAGAGGATCAGCTTCTGGTAGATGGACTTGCTTCCCTTTTCAAGCGGGATGGCGCTGATGACCCAGCAGGGCTGGCCGTCCAGCGTCTCCTCCCCCTGCAGCGCGACCTTGTACTTCTCGTGGTCGAACTCCTCCATGTCCTCGTAGTTGAAGTCGGTCCCCACGAAGGAGGCGTCGCGGTCCTGCGGGGCGATGCGCCGCTCCCGTTTCATGGAGGGGAGGTAGAGCCACTGGTCCGGGTTGTCCGAGCCCGGTCGCGGCAGGGAGAGAAAGCCGACGCCCTTCACTTCCGGTGGATCGGTGAAGCGGATCAGGTTCTTCGAGTCGCCCGCGTACCCCTGGCGGTAGCTGTTCCACCCCTTTTTGCGGACTTTCCCCTCCTTGTTCACCACGGTGAGGTCGCCCGAGTACTGCTGGGTCTTGGTGCGGTGCCGGCTCTCAGATTCCTTCAGGAGCGCGCGGGCATCCGGCGCGGCTAGGGCCGGGGCGGTACAAAGCGGCAGGAGAAGGGCGGCTGCGAGCAACAAAAGAAGCGATTTGAAACCTTTGCGGGTCATGGTGCAAAACCTCCTGTTTGGATGAAACTTTCGTGCGGTATCCACTAGCTCCTCCCCCCGGAGGGGGGAGGCTGGGAGGGGGGACACAGCGCGACTTTCCCCTCCCCGTCCCTCCCCCTCCGGGGGAGGGGGCCCTGTGGGACGACGTACTCTATTCGTACTCGATCGCCTCGGTCACCTTGACCCCGGCGGCCTGCCGGGCGGGGATACCTGCGGCAAGGAACGAAACCAGCGGAAGCGCGACCAGGAGCTGTCCCAACACCTCCCAGGGGTAGTGATGCGGCATGGCCCACCCGGTGAATGCCTTGGCCACCGGCCCCTCCATGAAGGCAGCAAAGAGATTGCCGGCGGGAAGCGCCAGCATGAGCCCCACCATGGCGAGTACCAGGGCCTCCAGCACCACGCTGCGCGCGATCTGCCCGGGGAGCGCCCCGAGCGCTTTAAGAATCCCGATTTCCCGGGTCCGCTCCGCCACCGAGATGAGCAGCGAGGTGACGATGCCGAGGAAGGCGACCCCGAGCGCCAGCAACACGGTGATGCGCATGACGGCATAGAAGGCGTCGATGGCCTTGCCGATCTCGTCCTTGAACTCGCGCTGGGTGGAGATGAGCGCGGGGTAGCGGCCGGAGAGCTTGGCGCGGATGGCGTCGCGCACCTTGCCCGGGTCGGTCCCCGGTGTCACCGAGACGTCGTAGATGTCGACCCGGTCATCCTGCCAGTGCCTGAGAAATACCTTGCGGTCCAGGAACACTGCCCCCTGGTCGGAGGAGTAGTCGCGGATCACCGCGGCGATGGGAAACTCCACCATCCCGCCCGGCGTGTTGAGCGGCACCTTGTCGCCCACGCTCAGGCCGAAGCGGTCGTGGAAGTTCTCGGTGACGGCGCACATCTCCTTGTTGAGCAGCCCCTCCCGCATGGCATCGCGATTGCCCTGGGCGAAGTCGTAGCGCACCCGCTGCATGAGGGTGTCCATCTCGACCGAACCGACCAGGATCTGCCTGCCGTGAAACTGCGGCCTGATGGCGCGGTAGCTCTCCACCGTGCGCACCCCCGGGAGCGCCAGGATCTCACCCTTAACGGCGCCGGGGTAGAGGAAGTCGGGACGCGAGAAGTTGGCCGAGGCGCGCACGAAGAGGTCGCAGGTGAGGATGTCGTCCATCCAGCGCACGATGGTGAGCCGGGTGGAGCCCATGTACCCCCCCAGCCCCAGCACGAAGGTGAGCGAGAGAGCCATGGCCATGATGGTGCCGGCACTGCGGCGCGGGTTGCCCAGGAGCGAATCCGACGAGAGCGGCCCGGCGGAGGGAAAGAGACGGGTGAGCAGCGGGCCCAGGGCGACCAGGACGGCGCGGGAGAGCGGGCCGATCAGGAGCACGAGGCCGATGCCGCCCAGAAGGAGCACCGACAGTACCAGTCCGTTCCCCCTGACCACGTTGCTGAGCGCGAGCGCCACGGCGCCGGCCACCAGGGCGGCCCCGGCGGCGATGCGCGGCGCCACCCGGCGCTGCACCCTGGCCTGGAAGGATCCCTTGGCGAACGCCTCGGTCGGGGAGATGCGCGATGCGGAGAGGGCCGGTCCCCAGGCTCCGACCAGCGAGGCGACCAGGCCGAGCAGCATGGATTGCAGCACGATGGCCGGGGTGAGGTGCACGATACCCGAGCCGGAGATGCCGTACACCATCTCGGTGCTCTGCCCCATGCTCACCAGCAGCGCCTGTGAGAAGGCGGTGCCGGCCAGGCAGCCGAGCGCGCCGCCGAGAAGGCCGATGATGAGTGCCTCGGCCAGGAACAGGACCTGCACCTGGCGCGGCGTGGCGCCCAGGGCGCGCAGCGTGCCGATGTCGCGGCGACGACGGTTCACCGAGACGTTGAAGGCGTTGAAGATGAGGAAGATGCCGATGGAGAGGGCGAAGGCGCTGGAGACGTTGAAGCCGGCGGTGAAGTTGGCCACCAGCCGTTCCATCTGCTCGCCGCGCCGCGCCGGAGTCTCCACGCGGTAGGCGGGGCCGAGTGCCTTTTGCAGCATCTCGGTCCCTTGGGCGACCGTCACCCCGTCCTGGAGGCGCACGTCGATGCGGTCAAAGCGCCTGCCGCGGCCGAAGAGTTCCTGCGCTGCGTAGACATCGACTACCATCAGGTTGCCGCCGAAGGCCTGTGCAAACCCCTTGGGACTCATCAGGCCGCGCGCGGTCACCTTCCTGACGCCGCTGGGGACCTTGACGGCGAGCGAGGTGCCGGTAGTAAGCCCGGCGCGCTTGGCGAACTCGCGGGTGAAGAGGGCGGAGTCCGGCTGGGCCAGGAAGAGCAGGGGATCGTCCAGGTCGGCGTCGTCACCTTCGAAGCCGTAGTCGCGCATCTCCCGGTCCCCCAGGAGGTCGACGCCGATCACCATCAGGCTCCCCAGTTCCCCCTTTTCAGGGACCACGATCTGCTCGATCACCGGCGAGGTGGCCCGGATGCCGGGCATGTTCCTGAGCCGCTCCTGTAGCGCCTCGGGGACGCCCCCCTCCATGGTCACCTGGAGCTGCGCCTTGCCGGCGACGCGGTCCACGGTCGAGCCAATGCCGACTACCAGGGCGTCCTGCGCCGTCTTGATCGAGCTGAAGGTGGTGACGCCGACCACGACCCCCAGCAGGGTTAGGATGGTCTTGGCCAGGTGGCGCCGGGCGTAGGAGAGGGAGAGGTGCCGCAGCAGGAACCTCATCTTTCACCTCCCGGTGCGGCACCGTCGTCCTCGACCTGGCCGTCCCTGAGACGAATGAGGCGGTCGCAGGCCGAGGCCGCCTCGCGGTCGTGGGTCACCATGACGATGGTGGTGCCGCGCCGGCTGTGGATGGAGCGGAGCAGGGCAAGGATTTCCTTGCCGCGGGCGCTGTCCAGGTTGCCGGTCGGCTCATCGGCCAGAAGCAGCGGCGCGTCGGTGACCAGGGCGCGGGCGATGGCGACACGCTGGCGCTCGCCCCCGGAGAGTTCGTCGGGGAGGTGGTCGGCGCGGTGTTCCAGTCCCACCTCCGACAGCACCCGCTCCACGCGCGCCTCCGCCTCCTTGGCGGGAATCCCGGCGAGCCGCAGCGGCAGGGCGACGTTCTGCCTGACCCGCAGCGTGGGCATCAGGTGGTAGGCCTGGAAGATGTAGGAAACGTGGTCGCGCCGGAACAGGGAGCGTTCCTTTTCGCCTTGCCGGGCCAGGTCGGTCCCCGCCACCAGCACCTCGCCGGAACTGGGCACATCCAGCCCCCCCATCAGGTTCAGCAGCGTCGACTTACCCGAGCCCGACGGCCCCATGATGGCCACCATCTCGCCGGCGGCGATGGAAAGGGTGATGCCGGCCAGCGCCGTCACCGTCGATTTACCGTCGTACGATTTCACCACGTTGCAAAGTTGCAGCACGGTTGGTTCCTCCTTGAGGAAAAAGTATCTTCGCAAACAGCTCCTCCCCCCGGAGGGGGGAGGTTGGGAGGGGGGGAGCGGGAGCAAGATGCTACGCTCCCCCTCCCTAGCCCTCCCCCTCCGGGGGAGGGGACGGTTCTGCCGGAGGAGTCAGCGGCGGACACAGCGTGGTGCTCCTTTCTCGACCGCCCCTCCCGCTCTCCCGCCGGTAGATCTCCTGGAAATCGCAGCGTCCCTTCAGCCGGTACACGATGCCCCGCGCCCCCAGGATGAAGCGGTTGGTCCAGATGTGCACCGGCATGCCGCGGGTGAACCCCTTGCGCATCACCTCGACCATGGCGTCCATGCCGCGGCGGAAGAAATCCTCGTCGCCGAAGTCGAACATCCCCTCGCTGAGCCAGGGCTCCAGTTGCCAGCGGATCACCCTGCCGATCAGCTCCAGCCGCTCCCGCCCCATCTGCCCGGCCGAATCGTAGAGCGAAGCCTTGACGATCAGGCGCTCCATCTCCTTCTCGTCACGGCGCAGCAGCGCGTCTTCGACCTTGACCTGCAGCTGCCACTCCTCGTCGGTCAACTCCCGGGTGCAGCCGAAGTCGACCAGCCCCAGCCGCCCGTCCGGCATGAAGATGTAATTGCCCGGATTGGGATCGGCGAGGAGCCAGTGGGTGCGGTACAGCATGCGGGTGGTGGCGACGGTCAGCAGGTGGGTGTAGCGGTCGCGCAGTTCCTGGGACGGCCTGGATTCAAGGAGCTCCTCCAGGTGCACCCCCTCCAGGTATTCGGTGGTCAACACCCGCCGCGTGGAGTATTCGGGGTAGACGCGCGGGATGACGATGCCGTCCCCGGGGGTGAATGCGTCGCGCACGGTTTGGGCGAAGGTCGCTTCGGCAAGGTAGTCGGTCTCGGCAAGGAGCACCCGTTCCACCTCGGCCAGCTTGACCACGGTATTGTCCCAGTCCTCCCCCAGCCGCATCGGCTGCATGAGCAGGCGCAGGTTCTTCAGGTCGGACTCGATGGTGCGGGCGATGCCGGGATACTGGATCTTTACCGCCACCAGTTCCCCGGAATGCAGCCGGGCACGGTGCACCTGACCCAGTGAAGCCGCGGCGAAGGCCTGCTTCTCGAAGCTCGCGAACAGTTCGTGCGGCTCCTTGCCGAACTCGTCCAGGAAGACCTCGCGCACCATGGCGTAGTGCATGGGGGGAGCTTCGAAGTGGAGTGCCGGGAGGAGGCGGGCGAACTCTTCGGGGAGGGCGTCCGGGAAGGTGGCTAGCATCTGCCCCAGCTTCATGACCGCGCCGCGCAGGTAGCCCATGGTGCCCAATAGCTCGAGCGCCGCTTTCAGATGGGTCTCGCTCTTGAGCCGCTCCCGCTCCTCAGCGTCGGCCCAGCGGCTGCGCAGCCAGTAGGCGAGGTAGGCGCAACTGACCTTGGCCTGCAGCGACCCCAGGATCCAGAACCGGGAGAAGGAGGTGGTGGGAGGGCGCTTGGCGGCGACGTTTTCCACCAGCTCGGCCAGGCGCCTGCGTGCCGCCTCTTCCTGGCGCGGCATGAGATCGAGCAGCGCAGCCCGTGCCTCGATTCCTCTTTTGCGCGGGGTGTCAGCGGACATGGTCGCCTCCCCTGTGCGCGCCGGAGATCATCTGCACGAAGGTGCGGATGGCGTAATCGATGAGGGCCCGGGAGGACTCCTGGTTGTCGGATTGGTCGCCGGTCCAGGAGGCGAGGATGCCGAGGTAGAGCGACCAGTAGATGGTGCCGGCAACGTCTTCGGGGGTAGTGACGAAGCCGTGGCGCAGCAAGATCTGCCGCACGCACTCCAGGTGTTCCTGGCGCGCCGTCTCACCTTCGGGGCAGACGCTCTTGCGCGGAAAAGGGCTCAGGGAGCGCTCCAGCACCGGCCCCAGGAAGGGACGCAGGGGGCGCAGGCGGCGCAATTCGGTGCCGATCAGCAGGAACAGTTCCTCCTCCAGCGATTCGCCGCCGTCCAGCCGGGTCAGGAATTCTTCCCGCCCCTGCGCCAGCGCCTCGTTCACCATGGTCATCGCCATGGTCTCCTTGCTGGGAAAGTAGTTGAACATGGTGCCGGCGGCGACGCCGGCAGCGAGGGCGATGTCGCGGGTGGTGGTCTGGTCGAAACCGCGCGCGGCAAAGAGCTCGGCGGCCTTTTCCAGGATCCGGGCCCGGCACAACTGTTTTGCCTGCTCGCTGATGCGCATCGACTGCTCCCTTAGGAAAATGAACGCGCTCACTATAGCAGAATGGCTGCTTCGGTCAATATTTAAAATGAGCATGATCACAAATGACGCCAGGTGCCGGTCGCCAATGAGGCCAATATAATTGCGGCCTCATTGTCTGTGTGGGGCCCTGTGCTATGATTGCCGATGTGCCAAGGTGGTAGATAAATCATTGGATGTCGTAAGAAGTTCAATGCCTGTCTAAACACATAGGTGCCTTATGATTAGCTCAAGGAAGGTGCATTTAAGGCTGAAAGCATTGATCGCTGTTGCCTTGGGTGGCATGTTCTTCTTCAAGGTCGGCGGCGCCAATATCTCCCACCAGACCGGCGCCACTGGCATCCTCACCATGGCAGAGTGTCTGGCATGCCACTCGGAAGGGTCGAAACGACCGGTTTCAATCTGTCTCACTGATCACTGTCTATACTCGAATGAGCACCCGGTCATGCGCAGGTATCCTCCCCCCAAGACGGTGGAAGATTTTGCTCCGGTAGCAGACATACTCGCTGCTGGCTGCGTGCTGGAGGATGGCAAGCTCACCTGCCTGTCCTGCCACGACCTGACCAAGCCGGCGCCGCACCTGGTGCGGGACGGCGACGAATTATGCTACATCTGCCACAGGTACCTAAAGTCCACTCGCTGAGGGGGGCGAACAGGTTTGACTTTAAATGACGGAGATGATAACAAGGCACGTGGTCTGAGTTCTTCCCCTTCCTGTCGCAACTCCAGCGTACCTTGGGACTTTTGCTGATGCTCCGTCGCCTCCTTGCCTACATCAGTACCCTTCGCGTCAGACGCGTCATCTTCGTCGGCTGCACCCTGGCGCTGTCCGCGGTGCTGTTGCTGGTGCTGCTGGTGGCGTCGCTGCCGGTCCTACTTTCCACCGCCCCCGCCCAATCCCTGCTGCGGCTGGGTATTTCCAAAGCTCTCAAAAAGCCGGTCTCCTGGTCCGATCTCCAGGTCTCCTGGTCCGATGGCGTAGCCCTTACCGGGCTGGTGCTGGGAGACGGCCCGCCGCCGCTGCTGCACGCCTCTCTGCAGCAACTCAAACTCGAGCCGGGCCTGTCGCGCGATCAGGCGACCAAGCGCTGGTGCGTAAGCCTTGACCTCAAGGTCACGAAACTCGAGGCCGAACTCGCTCCGGGACCCCCGAAGCCCCCCGAGGCAAAGCCGCTCAAGGATCCGTTGACCCGCATCGCCGAAGGGGTGCAAAAGTTCCAGTCCCTGGAGTGGCCGCTGCCGCTCGATCTGCGCCTGTCGGCCGATGCCACCCCGATGAAGATCTACTACGCCGATCCCGCCTCGAAGCGCGAACTGCTGTTGAGCGACTTCTCCTTCGGTCTCGCCGCACCTTCCCTGAGCAAGCTCCCCATCCGCAGCTCCATTGCCGGGAAGGTCGCCGTTGACGGCGGTAAGCCGCAGCCCGTCAGCCTCGGCATTGAGGTGGCCGACCTGGTGACGGCCAGCTACCGCATCAAACCCTCGGCGGCATCCTTGACGGCGCGGGCGGATCTTCCGGGTGTCGCGTTGAGTGCCGCTGGCGGCGTGACCCGGCCGGAGGGGCTCAAGGCGAAACTGGCACTCTCGCTTCCTGAGCTTGCGCGACTGGCGGCCCCCTTTGCCAAGAAAACTCTCCCCGAGCCCGCCGGAAAGCTGGCGCTAGACCTCACCGCCCACAGCGACGCGACGGGGGACCTGCGTGTTGCGTTCGCGCTGGACGGCGACCGCCTGGCGGTGAGCCGGCTTCCCGGCAAGAAGGGAGCGCTCGCACCTCTTGACCTGCACCTGCGCCAGAAGCTGGTCAGTAACCACGAGCGCCAGCAGGTCTCGTTCGACGAGGGGAGCCTGACCAGCCCCGGGCTCATCACCGCGTCCTGGCATGCGCTGGTCGATCGTCCCACCGAGAAGTCGCGCAGTGTTGCGGCGGAACTGGGGCCGCTGCGCCTGGACCTGGGGCGGGCGCGGCAGGTGGCGGCACCCTTCCTACCCAGGAACCTCCCGGTGCGGGAGCTGCAGGGGACGGCGTCGCTGGCCAGGCTGAATGCGCGGCTGCAGGGCCCTGGCAACGACGGGACGGTGCAGATCGAAAAGTTGGGCCTCGACCTGCCGCGGCTGCAACTGGCGCTGGCCGGTGGCCCGCTGCAGGGGGAGGGGCTGGCCCTCTCCATAGACAAGGGAACGGTCCCCCTCAAAAAGATGAAGCCGGTGCGCGTCGTCGCCGATCTCTCCTGGTCCGGACGCCGCGTGGACCTGGCGGGCAAGAAGCCGGTGCGGCTCGACGGCATGAAGGGGGGCGTGAGCCTCGTCCTGACCGAAATCGACCTGAAGGGGAAGCGCGCCCTGGTGGACGCCCGGCAGCGGCTGGAGCTGGAGCGGGTCGGCGTGGGGAGCGAACTGGCCGTGGAGCAGTTGCGGGAGGACCTGGAGCTGAAGGCGCGTGCCTTCTCCGGCGGGGCCCTCGATCTGGCACTCCCGGCGCTGCAGCTTTCCGCCCGGAGCGTTCAGGCGCACCAGCAGGGTAAAGACGTGACGCTGCAGCCCTTCAACGCGCGGTTGGCCGCCGAAGGGGTGCACCTGCCGCCCAAGGGGCAGGGGAGCCCGACCGTGCAGCGCGCCACCTGCTCGCTGTCCGCGTCGGACGCCCTGGCGCTGGAGGCCGAAGCGGCACTAACCGGGCAGGGACGCCAGTTGGCCGCCAGCAAGGGGAACCTGCGCCTGGACCTGCGCCGCCTGATGCCGGTCGCGCGCCCGTTCCTTCCGGCAGGTCTCGATGCCGCCGGTCTCGCCGCCGCCTCCTGGGATGTCGCGGCGCCGCTACCGGTCGCCCAACTCCCGAAAGAAGAGAACCCGCTGCGCAAGGCGAAGGGGAGCCTAGCGTTACTGGATCGCGCGGACCTGGCGCTCACCTTGAACGACCTGGACCTGCGTCTGCCCAACGCCCAAGGCACCTACCGGGTGCAGGGGCTCACCACCGCGCCGCAACTGCGCCTGGCCCTGCCGCGCCCGGGAGAGCCGCTCACAATCGACGGCGCTTTCCGCTTCGCGGCGCTCAGCGGCCTCTCCGGCACCGCAGCAACGCTGCCGCTGCAGTCCGGGACCATGACCCTGCAGGGGGAACTGGCGGGGTGGAAGGAACTCCGGCTCACGGAAGAATTGAAGGTCGCCTCGCTGGGGCTCTCCCAGATCGCCGACCTCACCGTCGGGCGCATCGACGCGCTCCTCGAGGACCAGGGTGGCAAGTTCGACGCCGCCACTTTGTTGAAGCGCCTCGACGCCACCATGTTCGCCCACCTGGAGGGGAACTTCCCGGCCGAGGCCAAGAAGGTGCTGGCGGGGTGGCAGCTGGCAGGGAACGTTTCCGCCGGTGCGCGTGTCGACCTCACTGCCGCGCGCGAGCTGAGGGTGCGCGGCTACAGCAAGTGCCGCGACTTCGGGGTGGCGGACGGCAAGGGACTGGCGGCCAGCGGCATCCGGGCCGACCTGGTGCTGGACCGCAGCTACGCACTGGCGCAGGCGCAGGGGAAGGGCGAGGAGTGGGTGCCGCTCTCGACCGGGCTGGTGCGGCCGGCGCCGGTGGCGCCTCTGGGCGCGGCCAATTCGGATCTGGCGGCCCGCATCTACGAGGACCTGCGCGGGCTCATGGGGGCACCGCGCAAGATCGGCGTGCACCGCGCCTCGTTCAAGTCCGGCGCCGTCCCCATCGAGGCCAGCGCGCTGGAGGCGGATCTCCTTTTGGAACCCGAGGCCCTGGGGGTGAGCTTCTTCCAGGCCGAGGTGGGCGGGGGCACGGTGCGGGCGCGGGGTATGATCGATCTCTCCCGCGAGGTGCCGGTGCTGTCTACTTACTGCTATTTCTCGAAGCTCGACCCGGTGCTGCTCTTCCCGGCGGCGGGGGGGCAGCGTCCCGGCGGGGAAGGGGAACTGACCGGCGAGTTGAGCCTTTCCGCGCCTCTTGCCACCGAGCAGCGGGCGCTCCTGGAGGGGATGCGACTGAACCTCAACCTGCGCCGCTTCAGTTCGCGCATCCTGGACCGCGCCCTGTTCGCGCTCGACCCGTACCAGCGCAACGAGAAGATCGTGGCACAGCGCAAGTCCCTGCAGAGCGCCGACCTGAAGGGGCTGCGGGTGAGCGCCGTCGATGGCGCCCTCGACTGCGAAGGGGAACTGGCGGTGAAGGGGATCGATATCGCTATACCCAGGATCGAGCGCCTGCGCCTTTCCGAGCTTCCCATCCAAAACGAGTTGAAGCGGCTGCTGGTCTCCATCGCCTCGTCCAGGACGCTCCTGGACCTGGTCCGTTCCGACACGCTGGTGATCGACGAAAAAGGTAGGCCGTCCCTGAAAAGGAGGAGCAATGCCAAGAACTAACACACGTTCAACGTTCAACGTTCGACGTTTAAACCACTCTCCGTTGTCAATTATCCATCGTCAATGGTCCGTTCTTGCCCGCGTCTCCGTCGCCGCTCTGCTGCTGGCGGGTAGTTACGGCTGCACGCTGGCCAAGGTCGACGTGAACGTGGTGAGCGAGCGGACTTCGCTGGAGAACCAGGTGCTGGGAACCTACAACGCGCTCTCCGAGGACGTGCTCCTGGTCGCGTCGGTGCGCGGCGTGTCGCCGACGGGCAAGGTGGAAACGCCGCCCAAACACTCGCCGGAACAGCAGGAGGCGGCACAGGCGCTGGAGAACATCGCCTTCCACGCCGACGATGTCGAGGCCCTGAAACGACTGGGGTGGGTGGGGGAAAACCTGGAGGGGACCCTGACCAGCTTCAGCCGGGAGGTCCCGGAGAAAGCCCCGGCCGACCTGAAGACCTTCGCCGGCCGCTTCGGCGAGGGTGAGTTCCGACAGGTGGTCAATGAAGTGAACCGCTCCCGGGAGATCCTGATGCTCAGGGTGGTGCAGACCAACGAGAACTTTACCGCCAAGGACCTCCCCGCCATCCGCAGGGTGTTCGCCAGGGTGAACCGCCAGAACAGCGCCCCCGGCACCAAGGTGCAGGAGGATGACGGGAAATGGGTAACCCGATGAACGCCGCCGCCAGGAAAATCACCCTGCTGCTGGCCCTGGCCGCGCTCCTCCCCGGTACGGCACAGGCGGTGCCGCTGGGCGAGGAACTGCTGGCCCCGGCCGCGCCGCGCCCGGCCCCGCGCTCGCGCCCGGAGGTGGCGCCGACACCGGCGGTCTACACCCCGCAGTCGGTGCTCTACGCGGCACGCTCCCGGGACGGCCGCTGGATCGCCACGGTCGAGAAGGGTGATGCCGGATACGAGCTCTGGCTGCACCCGGCGGGCAACGTCGCGGAGCTGCCGCGCCTCTTGACCAAGGGGCCGGTGCGCATCTCCGCTCCCGCCTTCGACGCCACCGGGACCAGGCTCGCCTACGCCGACGAGCGCGACGACCTCAAGGGGGACATCTGGCTCATCGATCTGGCTCGCCCGGGCGCGCAGCCGCGGCGACTCACCGGCAACGACGCCGGCGAAGACGCCCCGGGTTTCGCCCCCGACGGCAGCGCGATCTACTACCAGCGCCAGTTTCCCGGCGCCGAGCGCCGCGACCTGGTGCGCCTCGAACTCGCCACCGGCAAGGGCGAAGCGCTCCCCATCGGCATCGACGCGGCCTTTGCGGCGGTCTCCCCCGACGGCAACCGGATCGCCTTCGTCTCCCGCGACAAGGATCAGGGGGGCGACCTCTGGCTGTGGGATAGGCAGGGCGGGCGCCTGACCCAGTTGACGGCCGGCGCCGAGCGCGACCTGTACCCGGTCTGGCAGGACGTCGACACCCTCCTCTTCACCCGTTTCGCGCCTCCGGTGGGGGATGCGGCCAATGGCCCGGATGGGGGAGCCGTGTTCCGGCTGCAGCTCAAGCGCGCGGGGAGCCACAATTTCCCGGCGGCCTTCCCGCTTACCTCCGGTCTTCTTTCCACCGCGGCCCCGATCCCGGCCGGAGAGCGGGTGCTGTTCGTGGCGGGTGCGGCGGCGGGGGGGCAGGTGCTGTCGCTGCCGGCCTCGGGTGAGATCCCGGAGCAGGCGGATGTCGCCGCCCAGTGGCAGGTCGCCCGGGTCATCCTGGAGCGTCAGCCGGCGGACCCGGCCACGGCTCGCCTTGCCTGCCTGCGCGTGCTGGCGCGGGAGGATGCCCCAACACGGGAAGGGGCGCAGGCGTCGCTGGCCCTGGCAGGACTGATGGAACAGGCCGGCGAGCACAGCCAGGCGCAGGACCGCTATGCCGAGGCCGCGCTGCGCTATGCCGCTTTCCCGGAAGCGGCCCTGGCGGAGATCGCGCGGCTGCGTCTGGAGGCGGAGAGCCGCTGCGAAGAGGTGGTGGTGGCCGGACGCCGCAAGGGGGTCATCGCCGATGCGCAGGAGGAGATGCTTCGGGCGGCGAAGGGGAAGGGGAGCGACGCGGCGGCGCGGGCCCTGGTTGATGGCGCCCGGCTCCAGGCCGAATACGGTTCCGGCGCCGAGGACCAATTGGCCGCCATCGCCCGTTTCGAGAAGGCGCTCGCCGAAACAGCCGCCGCTCCCGACATCCTGGCCGAGGCGGCCTACCGCCGCGCGCGGCTCTTGTCCCGGATCGAGGGCGGCGAAGGATCGGTCGCGGCCCTGGTCGAGGTGGCCAGGAAGTACGACCGGCAGGAACAGTGGGCCGAGGCGGCCATCGCCGAGATCCTGGACCAGCTGACCGCGAAGAACGCCGACGCGCGGGAGCGCCTGGCGGCTCTCGCCGAGCAGTACCGGACCTCCCTGCCGCGTCTGGCCATGGGGGCGTGGAATCGGGTTGGTGACCTTGCCTACCGCGGCGGCGACTGGGTCCGCGCCAAGGACGCCTACCGCACCGTGCTGGAGCAGTTCCCGGCCATCGCCACCCCGACCGCCGCGGCCCGCTTCGCGTTAGCCGAGATCCTCTACCGCGAGGAGCGCTACGGCGAGGCGACCGCACTGTACGAGAAGGAGATGGGGGAGCATCCCGAGGACGCGCCGCTGTACCAGTTGGCCCGCGCCGCCTACCTCAGGAAGAGCCTCGCCGCCGGCGAGAGCCTGTACCGCCTGGGAGAGGTTTCCGCCGCCCGCGCCGCCTTCCTGGACCTGATCCGCTACGAGGGGAGGAGCCTCGAGGCGCACCGCGGCTACATCAAGTCGGTCGCGGCGCAGGGGCAGGCCCCGGAACTGCTGGCGCTGTACAAGAAGATGCTGCAGTCCTACCCGGACGATCCGGTACTCCTCTACGGCGCCGGGCTCTGCTACACCTACCTCCCGGGGAAGGAAGCCCTCCAGGAGGGGGACCACCTGATCGCGCGGGCCGCCGAGCGCCTGCCGGGCTCCGAGTACCCCTTTCAGACCCGCGGCTATATCGCCGAGGTGCTGGAAACGGTGCATGGCGAGCAGGGGGGGCTGGAAAGGGCGCTGAACCTCTACCGCCGCGCCAAGCTGTTGAACCGTCCCCAGGAAAACCCGGAGAACAGTGCCAATCTCTCGCTCAACATCGGCAACATCGCCTACCTGTTGGGGCGCAACGCCACGGCCTGGAGCTTCTACAGCCAGCGTCTGGCGGCCAAGGTCCCCTTCGATAACGTCGATACCGAACTCCTCTTCGACCAGCGCTACGGCGCCGTCGCCTTCCAGGTGGGGGAGAAACAGGCCGCCATCGACGGCTACGGCCGGGCGCTGAAACTGGCCGAGTCCCGCCTGGACCCGGCGCGCTCCCTGGAGCAGTTCGGTCGCCTGACCCGCCGGGTCAACGAGCGCCTCTTTGCCGGGCAGAAGCTCTCGCCCCAGCAGGAGCAGCGGCTTGCCGAACAGCAGGCCATCAACGCGGAGCTGGAACTCCTCGGCGCGGACCGGGTCGAGGCGCCCCCGGCAGCGGGTTGGCAGACGTTCGACTCCGCCCTCAGGAGCCTCCTGGCGCGGCAGCGCAAGTTTGCCGCCGCGGCCTGCACCGGCGTGCCGCAGGGGGACAAGTACCTCCTGGAGCTGAACGCGATGGCGAGCGCGGTGGAGCGCGAGCTGGACAACGTACCGCGCCTGGTGGAGACCGGAGCGGAGCTGCACGACCGGCTCGGCCTCGCCAACTTCGACGCCGAACGTTTCCCTGCAGCCCTGGCGCATTTCGACCAGGCCTACCGGCTGAACCGGGCGCTCGGCCGCCACGGCAACCTGGCCGCCAACCGCCGCTCCGCGAGTATCGCCGCCTACCGCCAGGCCGAAACCGCCTCCGGTGCCGAGAAAAAGAGGCTCCTGTTGCTGTCCCGGGACGGCTTCACCGAGGTGCTGGCGCTTCTGGACCAGTATCCCCCCGAGCAGAAGAGCGCGCCCAAGCGCGGCGGCGGGCTGATCAACGTGGCCGCCAACGTCGCTTTGAACAAGGGGGGCGCCACCGAGGCCGCCTATGGATTCTCGGCCGAGCAGGAGCGGCGCCTGGCGCAGAGCTATCTCGCTCGCATCGCCACCGACCTGGGCGACAACGCCACCGCTGAAAAGCTCTTCAAGGAACTGCTCGGGCGCTACCCGGAGCGGGTGGAGCAGGTGGCCGAGGGGGACCTGTTCGGCGTTGGCCTTCTGAGCCACCGCGCCGCCCAGCTTGCCTTCGCGCGCGGTGACCGCGCCGCCGCGGCCGCCGGGTTCAGGAAGGCGACCGCCGTCGCGCTGAAAAACGGCAACGCCGTCGGCGCCATGCTGAACCTGGTCAACTGGGGCATGCTGCTGCCTGGGGACGCGGCTTCGGGCGAGGTGGCGGAGTTCCTGGAGTCGCAGGCGGCCTGCTCGGCCCTGGCCGACACCTATCGCGATGCCCTCCCCCCCGATGCCGTGGCCCGCTACGGCAACGACGCCGGTGCCGTCCTGGCCCGCCTCGCCGCCGGCCGTCCCGACGACGGCAGCAGGCAGGCGCTGGTGTACAAGGCCATAGCCGCCTGGAACAGGGTGCTCGCCTCGGCTCCCCCTCCCTTGACGGGAGGGGGGGAGGTCAACAGCGACACCTCTCGGGCGCGCCTGGCGGCGCGCCTGAACCGCGCCGCCGCGCTCGCCTCGCTGGGGCTTGCCGACGCCGCCCGGGACGGCTACACCGCAGCCCTCGCCGAGGCGCGCACTACCGGCAGCGACGCCATGGCCTGGCGCGCCCAGGCGGCGCTGGGCGACTACGACGGCGCCCTCAAACTCCTGGACCGGCTCCCCCCCACCGAGTACGACCTGCGCCTGGGCGAACTCACCGAGCGCTTCGCTTCCCGTATCGAGGCGGTGACTGCCAAGGACCCGGAGCAGGGCTTCGCCCTGGTGGAGCGGCTCTCCGAACTGGAGCGGGTGCAGATTCTGGGGCGGAGCCTGCTCGGTGTCGACGATGACGCCACCGTCGCACTGCTGGCCAAGGCCGCGCCGCACCTGGCGGAACTGGACCGGGTGAGCGCCGCGCTCCCGAAGGCAGCGCCCGAGGACGCCGCCTATCTGAAGCTGCGTGCGCAGCAGGAGCAAACGGTCCTGGACGGTACGCTGGGCAAGAAACTGGAACTGCTTCCCCCCTACTACGCCGTTGCCGGCCCCGGCGCGCTCCGCCTGGCCGCCTCGTCGGCCGCGCTGTCGGCCGGAGCCACGGCCGAGCGGGAACGCTTTGCCACCCTGCTTACCTCCTTCCGCAAGGAGTGCTCCTCAGGCAAAGGGGCCAAGTTGTGCCGGGCCCTGGCGCCGCAGCCCGCCGAGGCCATCGACGTGATGGAAAGGCTCCCGGGACGTCCCGTGCTGCGCCTGGTTGCGCTCCCGGGTGATCGCTTCCTGGTCTTCGCCTTCGGCGTCAAGGACGGCATCACTGCCGAGACCCTGTCGCGCCCCGCGGTCGCTGCCCGGTTGAACGACCCCGCCCAGGTCCTCGTCTACGAGCGCCCCGAGCAGTTCGCCTCGGCCAGGCCCCTCAGTTGGGGGGTGAGCGCGAGCCAGTTGCTGAAGAGCGTAGAGGGGCGCCGCCCGCTGCGGACCCAGGTGCTGGATCCTGCCGGGCTGTGGCCCGCCCAGACGCCGTTTGTGAAGCTCCCTGCCGACTCCCTGCCGGGGCGCCTCCCCGATGCCCATACCCTGGCGCTTCCTGCCGCCGCCGGGCTCCTCGCGTCGGCTCCCAACCGCCCCGGTGCCGGGGGCGCGCACAGCGCCGCCTGGGAGGATGCCGCCGGGGTGCGTCACGACCTGGTGCAGCTTGCCGAGGGCGACTCGGTATCGCTCCTGCTGGCTCCCAAGGGGGGGACGGGTCAGGGCTGGTACCTGGGGCAATTGGCGTCCCTGATCGGCGTGCCGAGCCTCCTCTTGTCCGATCGCCCCGCCGATCTCGCCCCCTTTGCCAGGAGCTACGCGGATCGTTCCCTGGCCCAGGCACGGCGGGAACTCCCGGGGGACTGGCTCCTGATCGGCGACTGGGGCGGCGACGCCGCGGAGAGCGCGACCCTGGCCAAGAAGCTCTTCAACGATTACGTGAAAAAAGCGGTGCAGGCGCACAACGACGGGCGCTACGCCCAGGCGCTGGCCCTCTTCGACAACGCCCTGGTGGTTGCCGAGGCGACGCCGGAGCTGGCCAAGAACCGCGCCGCGCTGCACCGCCATGCCCGCGAGAGCGCCTTCGGCGCCGGCTTTACCGAACGCGCCGTGAGCCATGCCGACAGCCTGGTGCAGCGGCTGGCCAAGGAAAAACCGTATTCCGCCGAGCACGCCGACGCCCTGTTGCGGCTGGGGCTGTTGCAGGGGCGCCTGGAGCACTTCAAGGAGGCGACCGCCGCGCTCAAGGAGGAGATCTCCATCTTTGCCGACCTGGGGCAGACCAAGGACCAGGCCGCGGCCCTCTCCGATTTCGGGGCGGTCATGGAGAACGCGGTCGATTACCCCGCCGCACGCTCGCTCTTCGAGGAGTCGGCCGGGCTGCGGGCCCAGTTGAAGGACGATCTCAACCTGGCCGACCAGTACCGCAACCTCGGGCGCATCTTCGACCTGCGCCTGAACCAGTTCGCCGTCGCCGAAAGCTACTATCGCAAGGCCCAGGAGCTCTACGCCAAGAACGGGTCGCCGGCGCTTGAGGCCGAGACCATCCTGGAACGCGGCCGCTGCCAGCGCCTCCTGGGGAATTTCCCCGCCGCCGATGCCCTGTATCGCGAGGCGCTCGCCAAGGTGGGGAACACCGAGCTGAAGACCCGGATGAGGATCGTCCTGGAACAGGGGAACAACGCCTGGTTCCAAGGGCGCTACCAGGAGGCCTTCGACCTGCGCGAGCAGGTGGAAAAGGCGGCCCTCAAGGAGAACTGGGCGCTGGAGCAGGTGATGGCCAAGAACACCGGCGGCCTGATCTGGTGGACCCTGGGGGACAACAGGCGCGCCCTGGTCGAGCTGAAGCAGGCCCTGGAACTGGCGGGCAAGCTCGAGGTGCGCCGCGACGAGAGCGCCACCACGCTGAACAACATCGGCCTGGTGCGGCGCGAGTCGGGCGACTACCAGGGGGCGCTGGAGAGTCTCGGGCAGGCGCTCGCCATCGACCGCAACCTGGGCTCGCGCTGGGCCATCGCCTATGATCTCAGGAACCTGGGCCAGACCCGGCTCAAGATGGGGGACCCGGCGGGCGCGCTGAAACTGCTCAGCGAGGCGGCGGGGCTGGCCGACGCCATCGGCGACAAGGTGAACCAGGCCAAGATCCACCTGGCGCTGGGGGATGCCCGGGCCCGCAGCAGCCAGGCCGGCCTCGCCGCGGAAAGCTACGGCAAGGCGCTTGAGCTGGCCGACGCCATGCTGCTCCGGGAGGTGCGCTGGCGCGCCCTGCTCGGTCTTGCGCGCCTGAAGGAGCAGGGTGGCGACCGCGACGGCGCCGTCGCCTCCTACCGGCAGGCGCTGGAGACGGTGGAGGGGCTGCGTGCCGAGATCAAGCTGGACCAGCTGAAAGACGGCTTCCTGGCCGACAAGATGGACGTTTACCAGGGGCTGGTCGGGCTTCTGGTTGAGCTTGGCCGTAACGACGAGGCCTTCGCCGTCGCCGAGCGCTCCCGCGCCAGGAACCTGATCGACATCCTGGGGCGGCAGCGCCTCTCGCTCTCCGGAGGCGCCGACCAGGACCTCTACGACCGCCAGGCGCGCCTGCGGGAGCAGATCCAGGAGCAGGAGCAGCTCGCGCTGCAGGCCGCCGCCCCCGCCGAGCGCGCCATGTACGCGGCGGCCCTGGACCAGCTGCGCGGCGAGTACCAGGACCTCCTGCTCGACATCGAGCGGCGCCGTCCCGAGCTCCTCTCCCTGGTCAAGGTGGCCCCGGTCACCGTGGCCGAGGTGGAGTCCCTGCTGGAGCCGGGGGTAAGCCTGTTGTCCTACTACCAGCTCCCGGACCGGCTCCTGTGCTGGCGCCTGGAGCGGCAAGGCTCGCGGCTCTTCGTGCTCAAGGCCTCTGCGCGCGAGGTCGCCGAAAAGATCGCCACCTACCGGCGCATGCTGCAGAACCTGGAGCCGCTGGAACAGAACTCACGCGAGCTGTACCGGATCCTGCTCGCGGAACCGCTCGCCGGCGTGCCCGAGGGACAGACGGTGGGCATCGTGCCGCACGGCAGCCTGCACTACCTCTCCTTCGCCACCCTCTACGACGGCAGGGACTACCTGGTGGACCGGCACACCCTGTTCCACCTCCCGGCCGCCTCGGTGTACCGCCACACCCTGGCCCGGCGCCAGGCCGGCAAGAACCTGCGCATCCTGGCCATCGGCAACCCCGACCTGGGCAACGCCGCCCTCGATCTCCCCTTCGCCGAGAAAGAGGCCGGGACCCTGCGCTGGAACTACAGCGACGTGACCACCCTGACCCGGGAGCGGGCTACCGAGAGCTGGGTGCGTGAGAACATCGCCAAGTTCGGTATCATTCATCTCGCCTCGCACGGCGAGTTCGACACCGTCAACCCGCTCTTCTCCTCGATCCGGCTTGCCAGGGACGGCAAGAACGACGGACGGCTGCAGGCAGAGGAGGTGTTCGGGCTGGACATCAAGGCGGACCTGGTGGTGCTCTCCGCCTGCCAGACCGGCCTGGGCGACGTGAAGAGCGGCGACGACGTCATCGGCATGAACCGCGCCTTCCTCTTCGCCGGGACCCATGCCCTGGTCTCCAGTCTCTGGCGCGTCTCCGACGTCTCCAGCGCGATACTGATGAAGCAGTTCTACCGGGATTACAGTCGCAACGACAAGGCCCAGGCGCTCAGGCTGGCCATGCTGCACGTGAGGAACCGCTACCCGCACCCCGGCTACTGGGGGGCGTTCGTATTGACCGGAGATTACAAGTAAACTCGACAGCCCGGCCGGATCCGCTCCGGCCGATTCACGGAGGTGAAACCATGAAGAAGAGAGCTTTAGTCGGCGCGCTGCTGCTTCTGGCCCTGTGCGCGGGGCAGACGCTTGGCGCCGAAAAACGGTGGGTGGTGAGCGAGGGGACCACCCTCAAGAAGGAACAGTCGGTGAGCGCGGCCAACCTGGCCGACCTGCCGGTGGGCGCGGAGCTGACCCTCGTGGAAGGCGAGGGACGCTGGCTCAAGGTGCAGACCGCCGACGGCAAGGAGGGATGGGTCTACGCGGGGCGCGTTTCCGATACCCAGCCGGTTGCCGAGGTGGGCGGCGGCGACGGACTGCTCGGCGACAGCATGCAGAAGAGCCAGATCAACACCGCCAAGGCCGACAGTGCCCGCAGCGTGCGCGGCCTCTCCCCGGAGACCGCCGCCTACGCCAAACAGCACGGCACGCCGGAGGCCCTGAAGAAGGAACTGGACAAGATCCTGGCGCGCAAGGTTTCCAACAACGAGGTCAAGGCCTTCCTCAAGGAAGGCAAAATCGGCGAGTACGCCCAGTAAGGAGGGAGCAAATGAACAAACTACGTCTTTTACCGCTGGTCGCCCTCTCCTGCCTGGTCGCCGCACAGGCCCACGCCGGATGGCAGGACACCATCAACAACATGATGAAGCCGGACTCCAAGGAGGGGAAGATCCTCTCCGGCGCCACCCAGGTGCTCTCTTCGTCGCAGGAGATGACCTACCAGACCGAATGCACCGTGGGCGAGAGCCTCGCGCTGGACAGCATGCAGCGTTTCGGCAAGCCGGTGCAGAACGAGGCGCTGCAGAAGTACGTGAACCTGGTGGGCAACGCGGTGGCCAGAAACAGCCGGCGCTCCACCATCCCGTACCGCTTCGTGGTGCTGGACAGCCCGGTGCAGAACGCCTTCGCCGCCCCCGGCGGCATCGTCTTCATCAGCCGGGGCCTCCTGGAGGTCCTGGATAACGAGGCGGAACTTGCCGGGGTCCTGGCGCACGAGGTGGGGCACGTGGCCGAGAAACATGCGCTGAAAAGCATCCGGCGCGCCCAGTTCCTGCAGGGCGCCAGCGCCATCACCGCGGCAACCATGAAGGGGAGCAAGGGAAAGCAGTTCGAATCGATGGTCGGCGACCTGCAGAACACCCTCTTCGACAAGGGGCTGGACCAGGGGATGGAGTACGAGGCGGACCAGGCCGCGCTGGAGACGACCTACCGCACCGGCTACGACCCCGCCGCCTTGGTGAACGTGCTGCAAAAGCTCAAGAAGCAGGAAGCGACCGCCGCCAAGAGCGGCTCCTGGTTCTCGACCCATCCGCCGCTGGACCAGCGCATCGCGAGGCTTTCGGCCCAGCTCGCCAAGTACCCGGCGACAGGGTCGGCAAAGCTTCCCGCCCGGTTCGCCAAGTACGTGAAACCGGCGAAAAGCGGCAAAGCATCCAAGTGACGGGAACACAGTCATAGGCCTCCACACCGGGGACGATAACTGACATTTGCATGGCAAGGGCAGGCTCAAAAAGCCTGCCCTTTCTTTTTGCACGCTTTCTTCTTGCTGAGACATGGGTACAATTGCCCAGTGTATGGTAAAATTAATTGCACTTTGTTAGCCACTTGTCATATATTTGCTCACTACATCGCGAGACAAAGCATGGAAGTCCTGCCGGCGATTAGAGTTAGGGGGCTTTGACAGCCATCGCAACCCCGCATAAGCTGCGCCGGACCTAAAGGAGTGGATGCTGAGAGCTGCGCTGATACTGATACTGTGCCTGTGCCTGGCCGGTTGCCAGAGCCCCGTTCAGCACCAGACGGGGCCGCGCTTGCCCCTGCGCCTGGCCTATTCCACCCAGCACGACTGCGCGCTGGTCCATATCGCCGTCGCCCGCGGCTTCCTGCGAGACGAGGGGCTGGACGTCGAGGCGCAACGGGTTGGTTACGGCAAAGAAGCCCTGCAGGCGGTGCTGGAAGGGAAGGCGGACCTGGCCACCGTCGCCCAGACACCGGTCGCCTTCGCAGCCCTGCGGGGGCAGCGGCTTTCCCTGTTGGCCAGCATCTTCACCTCGAACAACAATCACGCCATTATTGCCGACCGTAAAAGCGGCATCCTCCGTCCCGGCGACTTGAAGGGGCGGCGCGTCGGGTTCACGCCGGGAACCACCACCCAGATGTTCCTTTCGTCCTTCCTTGTCGCCAACGGCTTGAACATCGAGGATGTTGTTCCGGTCCCCTTGATGCCGGAGATGATGCTGGGCTCCCTCCGCTCCGGCGGAGTTGACGCGGTCTCCACCTGGAGCCCCAACGAAAAGATGATCGACAGGAGTCTTGCCGGTGGAGGTGTCATCTTCGAGGACCCCTACATCTATACCGAGACCTTTGTCATCGCTGGGCGGACCTCGTACGTGACAGGTAACCAGGAGGTGGCGCGGCGGTTTCTGCGTGCCCTGGTTCAGGCCGAGGCATTCGCCTCCGCCCATCCCAAGGAGGCCCAGGCCATCGTGGCCTCCACCTCCAAGCTTCCCCCCGCCGTGCTCTCCGAGTGCTGGGATGAGAGCGCGCGCAAGGTAACCCTCGACCACGCACTACTGATAGCGTTGGAGGACGAGACGCGCTGGGCCGGCAAGCTGGGCCTGGTGCGTGAGGCCGGCATGCCAAATTATCTGGAGTACATCGACCCGCGTCCGCTCTTGGCGGTGAAGCCCGAGGCGGTTGAACAGCAGGTGCTGAAAAGTGACCTTCGCCCGTAGACTCCAGATAATCTCGCTGCTCTCCTTCACCCTGTTGGTGATCGTGACGGCACTTCTGGCCTGGTCCTACAGGGAGTTGGCCGTCGCCGAGCGCAACCACATCGTGGCAGACCAGATCCAGTCCACCGTGTTCAACCGGGCCACGGTGCGGGATGAGTACTTCCTTTTCGGGCTGGAACGGGCCAGGGAGCAGTGGTTCGCACGGAACGATGCAGCCACGCGCCTACTGGCACAGGGGCTGCCGCAGGGGGATGACCAATCGGCCAGGCAGATCCTGGAACGGAGCCGGCTCGAACTGGCTGATTCGGTGCAGATATCGAAGCGCCTGGTCGAGCAGATGCGGCGCGTCCCGGTCGCCGACCCGGCCGTCGCACATCACGACGAGTTTTCCAGCCGGCTCTACAGCCAGATCATGCTCAGGGACTCGGCCCTGCAGCAGGAGGCCGTGAAGCTGCAGCAACTGGCGCGGGACCGGTTCGAGCGCGCGGGGGCGCGTATGATCTACCTCACCCTGCTGCTGGTCATCCTGATGGCGCTGGTTACCATCCTCAATTCGACTTTCCTGACCGGCGTGCTGCGCCGGCGCATGGCCACCATCAAGCAGGGTGCCGACGTCATCGCTGGCGGCGACCTGAGCCGCAGCATCGAGGTCGAGGGGAACGACGAGCTGGCGGAACTGGCGCGGGTCTTCAACAGCGTGACGCACAAGATCCGCGACTACACCCAGGCCCTGCACGACAGCGAGAAGCGCTACCGCATGCAGCTGCAGGAGCTGGCCAACATCTACACCCACACTCCGGTGGGGCTCTTCGTCGTGGACCGCGAACTGCGCTACCTGCGCCTCAACGAGCACCTGGCGAGGCTCAACGGCAAGAGTATCTGCGAGCACGTAGGGCGCCGCGTCGACGAGGTGTTGCCGCCGGAGGTGGCTGCCCGGGTCACGGAGCTTTGGCGCCCGGTCCTGGAGCGGGGTGAATGCGTCCTCAACGTCGAAGTGCAGGGGAAGGTTGATCCGGACGACCCGGTGCTGCACCACTGGCTGGCCAGCTACCAGCCGCTCACTTCGGAGGGAGGTGAGGTGAGCGGGGTCATGGGGGTGGTGCTGGACATCACCGAGCGCAAGCGGACGGAGGAGATGCTCGCCGGCGTGCGCCAGCACCTCGAGGAGGAGGTGCAGCAGAGGACCGCCAAGCTGCAGCTCATCAACGAGCACCTGACCCAGGAGATCGAGATCCGCAAAAAGGTGGAGGTCGAGCTCTTGGGGCAGCAGCAGAAGCTGCAGGACATGGCCCTCGATCTTGCCATGGCGGAGGAGCGGGAGCGCGACCGCATCGCCAGCGAACTGCACGACCAGGTGGGGCAGCGGCTCATCCTGGCCAAGATCAAGCTGGATGCCCTGGCCAGCAGCGTCCCCGGCGGTGATTGCGAGAGCGAAGCCGAGGCGGTAGGGACCCTGGTCCAGCAGACCATACAGGACATCAGGTCGCTCACCTTCCAGCTCCGCCCGCCGCTGCTGGCCAGCGCAGGGCTTGAGGCGGCGCTGCGCTGGCTCGGCGAGGAACTCAGTGCCGACTTCGGGCTGCAGGCCGAGTTCGATGACGACGGCAAGGATAAGACCTTGCCCTACGAGATTCGCTCTACCGTATTCCAGGCCGTGCGCGAACTGATGCTGAACGTGATCAAGCACGCCGGCACGCTGCGTTGCCGGGTCGCGTTGTCCCGCTCAGGCGGATATCTGGTCATCGCGGTGGACGACGACGGTGTCGGTTACGGGGGAGAGCAGGAATCAGCCGAGTCCCGAAGCGGTGGCTTTGGGCTCGCCAATGTGAGGCAGAAGATACAGCACCTGCGTGGGAGTTTTACCGTCACCAACAAGGAAACGGGCGGGGTTGTGGCCACCATCAAGGTGCCGCTGCCGTCCTAGTGCTATAGAGGGGGAAAAGATGAAGATGAAAATTTTGATTGCCGACGACCACGCCATCGTGCGCCAGGGGTTGCGCGCGTTGATCGACAAGGAAGACGACATGATGGTCAGCGCCGAGGCCGGGACCGGGGCGGAGGCTATCGCGCTGACCCGCGATGAGCGCCCGGATATCATCGTGATGGACATCTCCATGCCCGACACCAACGGCATCGATGCCACCCGCAGCATCACGACCGCGTTTCCCGAGGTGAAGGTGCTGGCCCTTTCCATGGAGTCCGACCGCCGCTTCGTGGTCGAAGTGCTGAAGGCGGGGGCCAACGGCTACGTGCTCAAGGACGCCGCTTTTTCCGAACTCGCCACCGCCATCCGTGCCGTCGCCGCCGGTGAGACCTACCTCCCCTCGCGGGTGACCACCCTGCTGATCAAGGAGTACCTGCAGCGCATCCCCGAGGACGTCCCGGCGACCTACGAGAATCTCTCCACGCGGGAAAGGGAGATCCTGCAACTCATCGCCAACGGCTCCAACGCCAAGGAGATCGCCTTTGCCTTCGGCGTCAGCGTCAAGACGGTGGAAAACCAGCGCCACAGCATCATGAAGAAGCTGGACCTGTTCAGCATCGCCGAACTGACCAAGTACGCGGTGCGCCAGGGTTTGACCTCTTTGAAGTGATGCCCGCCCCGCCCTGGCGGCATGTGATATGCCGCAGGGGCGCCTGCCGATTCACCTATTTATTTGCGGGACACTTCACCGCATACTGGCGTTGGCTTTAGTCACCTAAACCCGCCAGGAGCAGGAGATGCCCACGAAAATCGACACGGACCAGACCGCGGGTTCCGCCAAGGATGAACCGAGCAAGCTCCGCGATTTCGCCGAAAATCGGGCGGAGGATGTAGCGGCGTGCTCCGACGCCGCAGACCGCTCCGAGGTCGTGGCCGGTGAGCCTGGCGACGCCTCCTGTCGCACCCAGCCGTTAGTCCCCGCCTTCTCCATATGCCTGCCCAGGAAACGTTCCTGCCCCTATGCCATGTCGTTCGGCCACCAGTACCTGTGCCGACACCCCGACCACGCCAAGTTCCTGGTTCCTTCCGCCAAGCGCAAAAAATAATTCCCTACCCTGTAGTTCCACGCTCCCCGCCATCCTCGCTTGACACAAAAGCGGCGCACTATAAACTTGTCGAGTTGTAAATTAATAAAATCTAATAATAAATATATTTTCCTGTCAGCCGTTGCGTCGATCGCCAGCAGAGCGACCGCAGTCACCATGCAAACTGCACCTGCCGCACCAGAGCATTGCTCAGGAGGTACATCATGAAACCGAGCACGAAAGACCAAGCTAAAGGGAAAATGCATGAGTTGAAAGGACAGGTTAAAGAGTCGGCTGGAAAGACCACCCGTAACGTTTCCATGGAGCAACAGGGCAGGGGGGAGAAAATTACCGGCAAGGTCGAGAAAAACGTCGGTAAGGCGGAGAAAAAACTGGAGAAATAGCGCCGCACCTGGCCTGCCACCGGGTGGAGACAACACTGCGGAGGGGTGCCTTCGCGGGGGCTTTCCCGGATGCCTGGTGGTGGCTGCGGTCGCTCTGCTGGTGATCGCGGCGCTAGTTCGAGTTGCAGCACAAAGCCGGACCAAGAGGAGGTGCTTCATGCCTTTGGTACACGTCATACTGGTTCTGATCGTGGTCGGGGTCCTGCTGTGGCTGGTGAACACCTACATTCCCATGGCGGGATCGATCAAATCCATACTCAACGCAGTGGTGGTCATAGTGGTAGTGCTCTGGCTTTTAAACGTATTCGGACTCATGCACAACCTGACCAACCTCAGGGTGGGCAAGTGAAACAGACGGGGGGAGCACCGGCAGGCAATGGGAAGGCTCCCAAAGGAGGCAGAGATGCTTTGGACCATTGTAGTAATCCTTCTGGTACTGTGGCTGCTGGGGCTGGTGACCAGCTATACCTTGGGTGGGTTCATTCACCTGTTGCTGGTGATTGCCATCATCATCGTTATACTGAACCTGATACAGGGACGCAGGCCTCTGTAGCCGGAGGTACTGCAAACAGAGAGAGTCGGGGCCGCGTGCTCCGACTCGGATCAAAGCCAGGGGGATCGCCAGTGAAAACAGTATTGACAGTGTTAGCACTCCTTGTTGCTGTGCCGGCCTTTGCTGCCGGTCCGACCGTTACCGCCCCCGGCGGTATGCCTCAGATGGCCGACGCCGTGTCCGGTTCCCCCGGGTACGTCATGAAGAGGCCGATGGGGCGCCAGATGATGCGCTCCCCCCAGCAGCAGCTGATGATGGCCTATCACAGAAACGTCGCCAATTTCGGCCGCCTCCTCTACGCCGCAGCGGAGGACGGTGCCACGGTGTCGCCGCAGCTGGCGCGAGTGGCAGTGGCCGAGATGAGGCGTAGCGTCGACGAGATGGAGAAGTACCGCGCGTCGGTAGTGGGCGAGGTGCCGCCCGAGCGGCAGCGCATGATGGATGAGCACCTGGTGCAGGTGAAGACCCACCTGAGGGATCTGGAGCAGTTGGTGCGGCAGGACCGCATCGACTCCGACCAGGTGAAGCGACATGTCGAGCCGATGCTCACCGGTTGCGGTGCCCCCGGCTGCGCCCCGTGGCAGGGAGCTGGGATGGGGTGGCGCGGTGGCCCCGGCGGGCACGGGATGATGATGGAGGGCATGCTGCAGAAGGTGAAGGCGCAGGATGCCGAGCTCGCGGCGCTGGTGCAAGACATGGAGCAGGCGCCACGCGAGAAAAAGCTGGACCTGCTGTCGGAGATCGTGGCCAGGATGGTGCGCCAGCGGGCAGAGATGACGGATGAAATGGAAAGAAACCACCGCGAGATGATGCACCGGTTCGGGCCGATGCAGCAGCAAGAGATGGATGAGGATGACTCCGGCGACGAAGACCACGGCTGGAGTGACGACGATAGCGATGAAGATTGACCGGTAACGGTGCGGCGCGTACCGCACCGGCTAAAGACGACAAGAGGCCGGCGCATGGGAAGTGGTTTTTTCCTGCGCCGGCCTCTTTTTTACAACTGCCAACTCCCGCCGACTGCCATGGGGCCCATCAGGCTCTTTCTCCCCTTGCGGGAGGGGGCCGGGGGGTGGGCTGTGGCTGGCAATCGCCTAGGAATCAGCCTGCATGCCGCAACTTAAAACTGCTTCGCCTGCACCCGGCCGCGCGGGTTGTGCAGGAAATTGGCCTTCTCCCTGAGCAGCGCGGTCATCTTCTGCACCGGCACCGGGCGGCTGAAGTAGTACCCTTGCGCCTCCTCGCTCCCTTCAGCCTGCAGCCAGGCCAGCTGCGACGCGTTTTCCACACCCTCGGCGATCACCCTGAGCTGCATGCTGCGCCCGATGCTGATCACCGCCCGCACCACGGCGGCGTTGTCGTTGTCGCGGGCGATGTTGCGGATGAAGGACTGGTCGATCTTCAGTTTGTCCACCGGCAGCTTCTTCAAGTAGCTGAGGCTGGAGTAGCCGGTGCCGAAGTCGTCGATGGAAAGCTGCAGGCCGAGCGCCTTCATGGCCGCCATGCTTCCCAGTACCCGCTGCGGGTCGCTCATGATGGTCGCCTCGGTGAGCTCAAGTTCCAGTGATTCCGGCGGAATCCCGGTTTCCAGCAGCGACGCCTCGATAGTCTCCTCGAAGTCGCGGTGCTGGAAGAAGCTGGCCGAGAGGTTGACCGCGGCGGACACCTGTCCCAGCCCCTGCTGCTGCCACTGTCGCAACTGACGGCAGACGGTGGGGATGATCCACTTGCTGATCTGGTTTAAAAGGCCGCTGTCTTCGGCGGTCTGGATGAAATGCTCCGGCATCACCAGGCCGTGCACCGGGTGCTGCCAGCGGATCAAGGCTTCCATGCTGCTGAAGTGGCCGGTGGCCAGGTCGACCTTGGGCTGGTAATGCAGCACGAACTCGTCGTGTTCCAGAGCGTGCCGCAGTTCCGCCTCCAGTTCGAAACGCTGGGTTGCCATCTCGTTGAGCTTGTGGGTGAAGAACTGGAAGTTGTTCCCCCCCCCTTTCTTGGCGTGGTACATGGCGATGTCGGCGTGCTTCAAGAGGGCGAGGTAGTCTTTCCCGTCCTCGGGGTAGAGGCTGATGCCGATGCTGGGGGTCACGATGACGTTGGTCCCCTGCAGCGGGAACCCGGCGTTGACGATCTTCTCGGCAACCACGCTGGTTTCACTGACGCCGCAGTCCCAGAGCACCACCACGAACTCGTCCCCGCCCAGCCGGGCCACCACGTCGCAGGAACGTGTGCAGTCGCCAAGCTTGCGCGCCACCGACTGCAGCAGCCGGTCCCCCACGTCGTGCCCCATGGAGTCGTTGATCTGTTTGAAACCGTCGATGTCGAGGAACAGCAGGGCCACGCTGGTGCGTGTTTTCTGGGCCACCCTGAGCACGTCCTCGATCCTGGCGTAGAGGGTGCTGCGGTTGGGGAGCTTGGTGAGCGGGTCGTGGTGGGCCAGGAAGAAGATGTTTTCCTCGGCGCGTTTGATGTCGGTGATGTCCAGGATGAAGCCGTCCAGGCGCGAGATGGTGACCCGGTTCGCCTTGCGGGTCCGCTGCACGGCGCAGTTGTTGAGGATCCAGCGTATCGACCCGTCCTTGTGCACGATCCGGTGCCGGATCGGGTCCTGGTCCTCACCCGCAAAGATGCTGTTCAGGAACTGGACCACCTGGTTGCGGTCCTCCTCGTGGATCATGGTGAACCACAGGAGGGGATCGCGGTAGTATTCCTCCGGGCTGTACCCGGTGATGTCGAGGCACTTGGGGCTGTGGTAGATGGACTTGATGTCGCCCTCTTCGAAGCGGACGCTGTAGACGTACTCGTTGATGTTGCTGACGATGGTCCGGCACTGCTCTTCGCTTTTCAAAAGCGCATCTTCGGCGTTCTTGCGGACGGTGATGTCGCGGATGTTGAGCTGCAGCACTTTGCTCCGGTCGATGCGGTAGCCGGTGAGGACCACCTCCACGACCACGCTGCGGCCGTCACGCGTTACGAGGCGCAGGTCGTCGTTGTGCAGGTAATCCCGGTGCTGGAGCACGGCGAACTCGGCCTCGCTCGCGGCCAGGGCAGTGAGGGGCGGGACTTCCCAGAGCATGTGCCCTACCAGCTCATCCCGCTGGTATCCCAGCAGCTCCATCAGAAAGGGGTTCACGTCGTGGATCTCGCCGGTGCCGGCATCGACGATCATGATGCCGTCCTTGGCAGCCTCGAAAAGGCCGCGGTAGCGCGCCTCGGAGATCTGCAGTGCCTTGGCGGCCCTTTCACTTTCGGTGATGCCGATCAGGGCGAGCCTGATCTCGGAGCCGTCCCGGCAGGGGATGGCTTCGATGCGCAACTGCTGTAACGCGTTGCCGGCGTCGGATAGGAGGGCGTTGCAAGAACTGCTCTGGTTGGAAGCGAGCAGGCGCTCGAAAAACTCGGACAGGGGAGGGCGGGATGATTCGCTGAACAGGTCAGCGAAGGAGCGGCCAACCAGGGAGTCCCGTTCCACTCCGAGCATCCTCGCTCCGGTCAGGTTGACGGCACGGATCACCCCGAAGCGGTCCAGGGTGATGTGGGCGATCGGTGCGTGTTCGTAAAGGTCGGCGTACAGCTTGAGTTCTGCGACGAGTTCGTTGCGGGAAAGGCGCCCGCTTCTGGCGACCTTTTTCGAGCTGCTGTTTTCGGAACGAATTCCGGTCCTGCTCTTCGTCCCAACTGCTCCGCTCATGGGCTCCTCCGTGATGTCGGCCAAATGAGGTCTGCGGCTAGTTCCGATGCTGTGATTCCAAGGGGATAACCAAAAGGCGGCTGGCACCTCTCCTAATTGGTCCGGCGCCCCTCTCGTTCTTATGATAAAAATGATAAGGGAAAAGGAGCAAAAGTGCATCAGGGAATTATCGAAACAGCGGTTCATTTAGCCCCTGCAATGGGCGATATTTCAGCAAGTTGCCTCGCGCGGCAGCCTGAAGCGGGAACCTCATGAACACCGACGATCTGGAAGAATTACCGGATAGCGTGGAAAACCGACTGCTTGCGGCGAACGTGCACCCGGAGGGGTGGCAGAACCCCGAACCCGCCGAACGTTACAACCTGGTGGTCGTGGGTGCCGGCACTGCCGGCCTGGTCTGCGCGGCGGGTGCCGCCGGACTGGGGGCGCGGGTGGCCCTGGTCGAGCGCGGCTTTTTAGGCGGCGACTGCCTGAACGTCGGCTGTGTCCCCTCCAAGGCGCTTTTGCGGGCGGCCCGCGCCGTCTTCGATGCCCGCTCCGGCGGGGAGTTCGGCGTGGTCGGGCTCGAAGGGGTGGGCGCGGATTTCGGCGCCGCCATGGCCAGGCTGCGGCGTCTGCGGGCCGGAATCAGCCGGCACGACGCCGCGCGCCGCTTCCGGGATGAATTGGGCGTCGACGTCTTCTTCGGCGCGGCGCGCTTCACGGCCGCGGACCGCATCGAGGTGGCCGGTGCGGAACTTAGATTCGTCCGCGCCGCGCTCTGCACCGGCGCCCGCGCCGCCGTCCCCCCCATCCCCGGACTGGCAGAGGCGGGCTACCTCACCAACGAGACCGTCTTCTCGCTCACCGAACTCCCCGCGACCCTTGCGGTGATCGGCGGCGGGCCCATCGGCTGCGAACTGGCCCAGGCCCTTGCCCGCTTCGGCGCGCAGGTGACCCTCATCGAGCCGGGGGGGCAGCTCCTGGGGCGTGACGACCCCGATGCGGCAACGGTGCTGCTGGAGGCATTGCGTCGCGAGGGGATCACGGTGCACCTCGCCACCGAGGTGCTCTCCGTGGAGCTGCGCGGCGCCGGCAAGGTGCTTAGGCTGCAGCGGCAAGGGGTGCCGTTCGAGGTGGAGGTGGCCGGCATCCTGGTCGGCGCCGGCCGCGCCCCCAACGTGGAGGGGCTCGGCCTCGAGGAGGCGGGGATAGCCTACGACAGAAACGGCGTCACGGTGAGCGACACCCTGCAGACCACCAACCCGCGCGTCTACGCCGCCGGCGACATCTGCTCGCGCCTGCGCTTCACCCACACCGCCGACGCCCAGGCCCGCATCCTGATAGCCAACGCGCTCTTCAAGGGGAGGCGCAAGAACTCATCGCTCACCGTCCCCTGGTGCACCTACACCGACCCGGAGGTCGCCCACGTCGGCATGTCCCCGGCGGAGGCCGCGGCGCGCGCCATCGAGGTGGACACCCTCACCGTCCCCTTCACCGACGTGGACCGTGCCGTCCTGGACGGCGAGGAGCAGGGCTTCGCCCGGGTGCACCTGAAAAGGGGGAGCGACACCATCCTGGGCGCGACCATCGTGGCCCGGCACGCGGGGGAGATGATCAGCGAGATCACCCTCGCCATCGGCTCGGGCCTCGGCCTCATCGCCATCGGCAACACCATCCATCCCTATCCCACCCAGTCCGAGTCGTGGAAGAAGCTCGCCGACGCGTACCAGCGCCGCCGCCTCACCCCCCTGGTGCAGCGGATCCTGCGCGCCTGGCTCTCCTGGCAAAGAAAATGGTAACGCCCGGGACGTGGATATGTTAAAACCTGCATACCCTACCCATGCAGGAGCAGCCTTTTCATGAACCTGAAGAAGATCCTGGTATGTCTCGCAGTCGCTGGCGCCGTGGCGCTGTTCTTCTATTTCGGCCTGCAGCGCTACCTCACCCTGGAGGCGCTCAAGGCGAACCGGCAGCTGCTCGCCGACTATTACGCGGCACACCAGGGGGGCACGGTCGCCCTGTTCATGGTGATCTACATCCTGCAGACCGCGCTTTCTCTCCCCGGCGCCGCCGTCCTGTCACTCGCGGCGGGCGCCGTCTTCGGCGTCTTGGCCGGCACCGTCTATGCCGTCTGCGCCGCCACCATCGGCGCCACGCTTGCGTTCCTGGTCACCCGCTACCTGCTCCGGGATTTGATCGCCGGCCGTTTCGGCACCCGGCTGGAGGGGCTCAATCGCGAACTGGAGCAGCGAGGCTGGAACTACCTGTTGTTCCTGAGGCTGGTGCCGCTCTTTCCCTTTTTCCTGATCAACCTCGCCGCCGGTCTCACCCGCCTGCCGCTGCGCGTCTTTGTGCTGGGGACGCTGGTCGGCATCATTCCGGGAGGTTTCGTCTTCGTCAACGCCGGGGCGAGCCTCGCCGCCATCAACTCCCTTGCCGACGTCGCCTCGGCGCGCGTCTTGGGCTCCTTTGCCCTGCTGGGGCTGTTCGCCCTGGCCCCGGTTCTTTACGGCAGGCTGAAACGGCAGTAGAAACGTTTTTGACATCCCGCAAGTGTCCGTTTACACTCTCCTAATCGCCGAGCCCCCATTTTAATAAGTGAGCGTGCCATGCCGGAAGTGTTACTTGCCGATTTTCAGATCAAACGCCTGGAAGTCCTGAACGAGAAGGGGGAGGCGGATCCGGAGTTGCTGCCGGAACTGTCCGACGCCGAGATGTGGCGCCTGTACGAGCTGATGCTGCTCTCGCGCATCTTCGACGAGCGCGCCGTGGCCCTGCAACGCGAAGGGCGCATCGGCACCTATCCCCCCATTCGGGGGCAGGAGGCGGCCCAGGTGGGCAGCGCCTTCGCCCTGACGCACAAGGACTGGCTCTTCCCCTCCTTCCGGGAGATGGGTGCGCACCTGACGCTGGGCTACCCGATCCCGCAACTGTTGCAGTACTGGGGCGGGGACGAGCGGTCCCAGAAGGTGCCGCCGGGATTGAATATCTTCCCCTTCTGTGTCGCCGTGGGGAGCCAGATCCCGCAGGCCGCGGGGGCAGCCCTCGCCGCGCGCTACCGGCGCGACCCGGTGGCGGTGGTCACCTACTTCGGCGACGGCGCCACCTCCAAGGGAGACTTCCACGAAGCGATGAACCTCGCCGGCGTCTTCCACCTCCCCCTGGTCTTTATCTGCCAGAACAACCAATGGGCCATCTCCATCCCGCTCAAGGGGCAGACCGCCTCCGCTTCCCTGGCGCAGAAAGCGATCGCCTACGGCTTCCAGGGGGTGCAGGTGGACGGCAACGACGTCTTCGCCGTGTACCGGGCCACCCGCCAGGCGGTGGAAAAGGCCAGAAGCGGTGCCGGCCCCACCTTCATCGAATGCCTCACCTACCGCATGGCCGACCATACCACCGCCGACGACGCCGGACGCTACCGCTCCGGCGAAGAGGTCACCTTCTGGGCCGCGCGTGATCCCATCCTGCGCCTGGAGCGCTTCCTGGAGGGGCGCGGGCTCTGGACCCCGCAGAAACGCGAGGAGACGGCGGCGCAGGCGGCTGCTATCGTCGACGCCGGGGTCGCGGAGATGGAGGCAGCGCCCCCGCCGGCCGCGGCGGAACTCTTCGACGAGATCCTCGCCACGCTGACCCCGCGCCAGGCAGGGCAAAGGAAGGTGCGCTGATGGCCCAGCTCAACATGGTACAGGCGATCAACCAGGCGCTGGCCCAGGAGATGGCCCGCGACGACCGGGTGCTCCTGCTGGGCGAGGACGTGGGACGCGACGGCGGCGTGTTCCGGGTCACGGAGGGGCTCCTGGAGCGCTTCGGCCGCGAGCGCGTGCTCGATACCCCGCTGTGCGAATCCGGCATCATGGGGGCGGCCATCGGCATGGCTGCCTACGGCCTGCGGCCGGTGCCGGAAATCCAGTTCCTCGGCTTCACCTATTCCGCCTTCGAACAGCTCTTCGCCCATGCCGCCCGGTTGCGTTCCCGCTCCCGCGGCCGCTACAGCTGCCCTATGGTGGTGCGCACCCCGTACGGCGGCGGCATCAAGGCGCCGGAACTGCACGAGGAGAGCACCGAGGCGCTCTTCTGCCAGGTGCCGGGGCTGAAGGTGGTGGTGCCGTCCGGGCCCTACGTTGCCAAGGGGCTCCTCCTGGCGGCGCTGCGCGATCCCGACCCGGTGCTGTTCCTGGAGCCGACCAGGCTCTATCGCCTTTTGCGCGAAGAGGTGCCGGAAGAGGAGTACCTGGTGGAACTCGGCAAGGCCCGGGTGGCCCGGTCGGGGAGCGCGGTGACCGTGGTGGCCTGGGGGAGCATGCTGGAGCGGGCGCTGAAGGCGGTCGAGGGGTACGACGCGGAGGTGCTGGACCTGCTGACCTTGAATCCCTTCGACAGCGAGGCCATCGTTGCCTCGGTACAGAAGACCGGGCGGCTGGTGATCGTGCACGAGGCCGCCAAGACCTGCGGCTTCGGCGCCGAGATAGCGGCGACCGTCGCCGAGGAGGCGATCCTGCACCTGCGCGCGCCCATTGTGCGGGTCACTGCGCCGGATGTCCCGGTGCCGCTGGCCAAGCTGATCGACCACTACCTCCCCGGTTTGCAGCAGATCCGGAGCGCCCTGGACGAAGTGTTGCAGTACTAGCCCTTACTGTCCCCTCCCCCGGAGGGGGAGGGCTAGGGAGGGGGCGCTGACTGGCACCCCTTTCCCCCCTCCCAGCCCCCCCCTCCGGGGGGAGGAGCCATGGACGTCGGACTGACACGATTTAAGGAGAATTACTCATGGCTTTCGACTTCAAACTTCCGGATCTGGGCGAAGGGATCGCTGAGGTGGAGCTGCGCCGCTGGCTGGTCGCCGAGGGGGACACGGTCCGCGAGCACCAGCCGCTGCTGGAGGTGGAGACGGACAAGGCGGTGGTGGAAGTCCCGTCGCCCCGTTCGGGCGTCGTAGCCGGGCTGCGCCATAAGGAGGGGGCAACGGTGCGGGTGGGCGAGGTACTGCTGACGCTGGTGCAGCGCGAGGCCGAACCGGTGTCGCAGGCGCTGTCCCAAGCGCAGGTACAGTCGGAGTCCCAAGCCGGGCCGCAATCATCACCCCCGGCGCAGGCGCAGCCACCGCGGCCGGCATCGGTGGGTATCGTGGGATCCCTCCCGGAGGCGGAGGAGGAACCCCTTACCGTATCGGGCGGCACCGCGGCGGGATTCCCCGATACGGCGCCGTCGGTTACAGCCGCGGCAGGCTCCGCCGGGTTCGACGGGCTGGCGACGCCGATGGTACGCAAGCTGGCGCGCGAGCGGGGCATTGATCTCAGGAACGTCAAGGGGAGCGGGCCGCGCGGCTGCATCAGGCCCGAGGACCTGGAAGGCGAGCGCCAGCCTCCTGCCGCTGCCAAGGTCATGGGGGGCGCCGGGGCGGAAGAGCGGGTGCCGCTGCGTGGCCTGCGCCGCACCATCGCCCGCAACGTCGCTGCCTCCCAGAGGACCACGGCCTTTGTGACCAGCATGGAAGAGGTCGATATCACGGATATCTTCGAGATGCGGCTTCGGGAGCAGGGGGAGGTCGAGGCGCGTGGCACCCATCTCACCTTCCTCCCCTTCTTCATGAAAGCGGTGCAGCATGCGCTGAAGGAGCATCCGCTACTGAACGCTTCCATTGACGACGAGGCGCAGGAGCTGGTGTTGAAGCGGCACTACCATTTCGGCATCGCGGTGGACACCCCCGAGGGGCTCATGGTCCCGGTGATCCGCGATGTCGACAAGAAGAGCATCATCGAGCTGGCGCAGGCGATCCAGGAGTTAGGGCGCAAGGCCCGCGAGCGGAGCATCGCCCTGGAGGAGTTGCGCGGCAGCAGCTTCACCATCACCAATTACGGGCACTTCGGCGGCACCTTCGCCACCCCCATCATCAACTGGCCCGACGTCGCCATCATGGGGTTCGGGCGCATCGTCGAGCGCCCGTGGGTGCACCGCGGCCAGATCGTCATCAGGAAGATCCTCCCCCTGTCCCTTACCTTCGACCACCGTGCCACCGACGGCGCCGACGCCGCCCGGTTCCTGGGCAAGGTGCTGCGCTACCTGGAAGATCCCGCCCTGTTGTTCCTCGACTGCGGCTAAAACGGCCGCGCCTGCAACCTCATTGTTGTTTTCTGCAATGAAAATGGTAGAGTGGGGCGCGCAATCTTTCTCAGAGGTATCCCGACCATGGCTCACCCCTCCATAACCTGTCCTCACTGCGGACGCGCCACCGACGCCAGGTATGCCTCCTGCCTTTGGTGCGGCGCCGCGCTGCCCCGCTCCGGCGGCAGGATCATCGAGGTGATGCGCAGCGACCGGGGGGGCGACATGGTCATCAACGGCATCATCGTTGCCAACGTGCTCTACTATCTCCTGTCGCTGCTCATCTCCAGCAGGAGTGCCCTCGGCGGCGGGATCTTCGGCTTCCTCTCCCCGGACGACAACAGCCTTGCGCTTTTGGGTGCCACCGGGACCTACCCCGTTTACCGCTACGGGCTCTGGACGCTCATCTCCGCCAACTACCTGCACGGCGGCGCGCTGCACATCCTGTTCAACATGATGGCGCTCAGGCAGATCGGCCCCTGGGTCTGCGCCGAGTTCGGCGCGAGCCGCATGTTCGTCATCTACACGGCGAGCGGCGTCGCGGGGTATCTCCTCTCCGTGGTGGCCGGGGTTCCGTTCACCATCGGCGCTTCGGCGGCGGTCTGCGGCCTCATCGGCGCGCTGTTTTATTTCGGCAAGAGCCGCGGCGGCAACTACGGCCAGGCCGTCTCGCGCGAGGTGAGCGGGTGGTTGATCAGCCTGGTGGTCTTCGGCCTGATCATGCCCGGCATCAACAACTGGGGCCACGGCGGCGGCATCGCCGGCGGCATCATCGCGGCGAAACTGCTGGGCTACCGGGAGCGGCGTCGCGAGAGCTGGCTGCACCATGCGGCGGCCCTGTTCTGCCTGCTCCTCACCGTCATCGTCCTCGCCTTCGGCGTCTGGAACGGCATGCGCGTTCTCTCCTATCGCCATTTCTGATCCTGTGGTCAGTGGCAACGCCTTGAAGTCCCTCCTTTTTCCCGCCTCTCCGTCCTCCGCCCCGGCCGCCATCCGCGTCTGCAACCGTTAGCCGCGGCCGTGGTCTGACCACATCAAACCACCCTCCTTCCGATTGGCTCGGTCTAATGCGTAACTGCTTGTTTGCAGACGTAAAATCCGGTATGGTATGACCAAAATTTTCGACGGGAGAGGCAGATGAGCGTCCACGAAGTAAACCACCCCCTGGTGAAGCACAAGATTGGCCTGATGCGCGAGTCCGGTATCAGCACGAAGAAGTTCCGGGAACTCACCGCCGAGATCGCCTGCCTGCTCGCCTACGAGGCCACCCGCGACTTCGCTCTGGAGCCCCGCTCCATCACCGGCTGGGACGGCAGCACCATCGAGATCCAGCAGATCAAGGGGAAGAAGGTGACCGTGGTCCCCATCCTGCGCGCCGGTATCGGCATGCTGGAAGGCGTCCTGGACATGATCCCCAACGCCAAGGTGAGCGTGGTGGGCCTGGCCCGCAACGAGGAGACCCTGGAGGCGCACACCTACTTCGAGCGCTTCGTGGGCAAACTGGACGAGCGCCTGGCGCTGATCATCGACCCCATGCTCGCCACCGGCGGGTCCATGGCAGCCACCATCGAGATGCTCAGGAAAAGCGGCTGCCGCCAGATTCGCGTGCTTTGCCTGGTGGCGGCGCCGGAGGGGCTCAAGAAGATCACCTCGGCCTATCCCGACATCGACATCTACGTTGCCGCCATCGACGAGCGTCTCAACGAGCACGGCTACATCCTGCCCGGCCTGGGCGACGCCGGCGACAAGATCTTCGGCACCAAGTAACACCCCTGCTGCACGTAAGCGGGGGTGTCCCCTCCGTATCATTTCCTAGCGAGGTCAATTGCATGTCTGAAGTAAAAGATCCGGTCTGGCGCCAGGCGCTGTCCGGTGCGCAGATCCTTTTTGTCGCCTTTGGCGCGCTGGTGCTGGTGCCGATCCTCACCGGCCTCAACCCGAGCATGGCCCTTCTCGGCGCCGGGATGGGTACCCTCATCTTCCAGCTCTGCACCAAGCGCCAGGTCCCCATCTTCCTGGGTTCCTCTTTCGCCTTCATCGCGCCCATCATCTACAGCGTGCAGACCTGGGGCCTTCCCTCGACCTTGGCCGGCCTCTTCGCCGCCGGCTGGCTCTATCTCGCCTTCTCGCTTGCGATTTACCTGCGCGGCGCGGACTTCGTGCACCGCATCATGCCGCCGGTGGTGGTCGGTCCCATCATCATGATCATCGGCCTGGGCCTCGCCAACGTGGCAGTCAACATGGCCATGGGCAAGACCGGTGACGGCAAGGCTGTCCTGGTCGACTACAACACCGCGCTCCTCGTGGCCGGCATCTCGCTTGCCACCACCGCCGCCGTGGCGGTGCGCGCCCGCGGCATCTTCCGGCTGCTGCCGGTCCTCTCCGGCGTTGCGGTGGGCTACGTGCTCTCCATTTTCCTGGGCCTCGTGGACTTCTCCAAGATCGCCGCCGCACCGTGGCTCGAGGTGCCCAAGTTCGTAACGCCGGAGTGGAACTGGTCCGCGGTCCTGTTCATGGTTCCGGTCGCCCTGGCGCCCGCCATCGAGCACGTCGGCGACGTGGTCGCCATCGGCGCAGTCACCGGCAAGGACTACACCGAGAAGCCGGGCCTGCACCGCACCATGCTGGGCGACGGCTTGGCGGTCTGTGCCGCCGCGCTGGTGGGCGGCCCTCCGGTCACCACCTACGCCGAGGTTACCGGCGCCGTCATGATCACCCGCTGCTACAACCCGGTCATCATGACCTGGGCCGCCGGCTTCGCCATCGTGATGGCTTTCTTCGGCAAGTTCAACGCCATCCTGCAGTCCATCCCGGTGCCGGTCATGGGGGGCATCATGATGCTCCTGTTCGGCTCCATCGCCTCGGTCGGCCTGAACACCCTGATCCACGCCCGGGTCGACATGCACCGCCCGCGCAACCTGGTCATCGTGTCGCTGGTGCTGGTCTTCGGCATCGGCGGGCTCAGCATCAACGTAGCCGGCCAGCACCTGCACGGCGTGAGCCTGTGCGGCATCGCCGCCATTCTCTTGAACCTGCTGCTCCCGAAAGGCGAGGCCGCCCCGATGGGTGGCGACGCCGTCGAGGAAGAGCCGGAGGAGACGGTGGCGTAAGCCCGGTCTGCAGCCACTGCCGCGAAATGGAACGCCGCCCCGTACAACTGGGGCGGCGTTTTTTTTGTCCGCGGGAAAAGAACCAGCCACGTACCTGTAGGGGCGAATATTCGCCCCCCTCCGGCGGTTAAGGCGAAGTGGGACATCCTCCGCCAGCTGTCTTTTGTTGTTCCCCACTCCTTTTTTCTTAGCGTCTCCGCGCCTCTGCGCCTTTGCGTTAAGAAGTCGTGCTTTCCGGTTCTTGCTTTCCCCCAAGACTCCCTTCCAATTGCCAACCCCTCCGACGCAGGTATAATCTACTGGTTTAAAAATTAGAATAAATTAACCTGTTTAGCCGGCGCACCCTTTCGGTTGCCGGAAGCGAACCGCGCCTGCAGCCGCTGGGCGCAAAAAGGAGGTCGTCCATGAAGGGGAACGAGAGGGTGATCGAACAGTTGAACGTACGCCTGGCGGAGGAGCTGACCGCCACCAACCAGTACATGGTGCACGCGGAGATGTGCGAGAACTGGGGCTACAAGAGGCTCTACTCCGCAATCAGGGAGCGCGCCATCACCGAGATGA
The DNA here is from genome assembly GCF_016458305.1 of Geomonas anaerohicana. Classification (GTDB taxonomy): domain Bacteria; phylum Desulfobacterota; class Desulfuromonadia; order Geobacterales; family Geobacteraceae; genus Geomonas; species Geomonas anaerohicana. The sequence goes on from NZ_JAEMHL010000001.1 coordinate 729,459, forward strand.
AGCACGCGGAGAAGCTGATCGAGCGGATCCTGTTCCTGGAGGGGAGGCCGATCGTGAGCAGGCTGGACCCGATCCACATCGGCGGCGAGATCCCGAAGATGCACCAGTTCGACCATGCCCTCGAGGAGAGCGCCATCAAGGGGTACAACGAGAGCATCAAGCTGGCGCTGGAGTTGGGGGACAACGGGACCAAGGAACTGCTGGAATCGATTCTTAAGCAGGAGGAGGATCACATCGACGACATCGAGGCCCAACTGGACCAGATCTCCCAGATGGGGGTGCAGAATTACCTGGTGGACCAGGTCGGCTGACGCCGGGGCAGGGAGAAACCAGAAGAGAGGGCGCCGGGAGTGATCCCGGCGCCCTCTCTTTGCCCAGTCTCAGGAGGCCTGTCCCTTTTCCAGCTCGGCCAGGCGCGCCCGCAGCGTCTTTTCCTTCTGCCAGCGCACGCTTACGTCCCGCATCACGGCCACGGTTCCGGCGACCTTCCCTTCAGCATCCCTGATGATGGTCATAGAGAACTCGGTTGAGATGCGCGTGCCGTCCTTTTTCAGGGCCGGGGCCGCGAGGAGCTCCGTCGCGTAGCGCGTGGTGCCGGTCTCCATGACGCGGTAGTACCCCTCCCAGTGGCGGGGGCGCTGGTTCTCCGGGATGAAGATGTCCAGCGACTGCCCCAGCGCCTCTTCGGCACTGAACCCCAGCATCTCTTCCGCTCCCTTGTTCCACAGTCTGATCAAACCTTCCCTGTCAGAGAAGATGATGGCGTCGTTGCAGTTCTGTACCAGTTGCCGGTACAGTTCCTGTTCGTCTACGTCGTTCATGGCGACCTCCCGTGCTTTTTTCTTTCAATAGTACCATCCCCTGCACAACCGACTCTTGACGAAAATCAAAAAGATCCGGTCGTGAGCCTGCGTGCACCTCTCGCTACGATTAAATGTTGATAATTTTAAACACCGTTTCTAAAGATGCAGTAAACATTTGCCGATACTGACACCAATGACAGAGGACTCTGGGGTCCATCAGGGAGGCATGATGTTCAAGAACAAGCTGATGCACAAGATCCTGGCCATCATCGGCGTGAACCTTCTGGTCGGCATCGCAATAGTAGGATGCTTGGCAATCTGGCTGCAGTACAGCTCCACCATGAAGCTGCAGGAGCAGAACAGCCGCACCATGTCGGCCGTGATCATTGACGAGATCAAGGCCTTCATGATGAAGGATGACTCCAAGTCGGTGCTCAATCTCGCCAAGACGGCGAAGGAGCAAAACTTCGGCTTCGACCTGCAGATCTATGGCAAAGACGGCAAGGATCCGGTCACCGGAGCCGTCAACAAGGACGTCACGGACAGTTTCGCCACCGGCAAGCGGGTCGAGAAGCGGGAGGTGGTGGGTGGCATCCACACCCTGCGCGCCGCGGTCCCCATGAAGAACGAGCAGCGCTGCCAGCAGTGTCACGATGCCGGTGACAAGTACCTGGGCGCAGTTTTGCTCACCTCTTCCCTTGAGGGTGGCTACCAGAGCGCGGTGAGGATGATAGCCATACTGGTTGGGGCCGGCTGCATCTTCTTCATCTGCATGATGGGTGGGATGTACTTCTTCTTCAGGAAATCGGTGATGCGGGAGATCCTCTTCTTCTCGGAGAAGCTGAAGGATATCGCGGAAGGGGAGGGTGACCTCACCAAGGAGATCCCGATACGCTCCGAGGACGAGATCGGCGACCTGGCGCGTCACATCAACCACCTGGTCCAGAAGCTGCGCGAGACCATCACCGTGCTCTACGATCTGGCTGAGAGCATCTCCATCTCGCTGTGCCAGGTTTCCAGCCGTGCCGCCAAGACGGTGACCTCGGCCGCAGACCAGAAGCAGCGTTCCGAAGCTGTCGCGGTCGCCACGGAGGAGATGGCGGCGACCCTGAATGTCGTGGCCGGCAACACGCAGCAGGCCGCAGGCTTCTCATCGGAGGTCGACGACGCCGCCAACCGCGGCATGAGCGTTGTGGACAGCGCCTGCAACTCCATCACCATGATCAGGGAGAACGTGGCGCAGACCCTGGGGACCGTGCAACGGCTGGAGACCTCGTCGGCGCAGATCGGCGACATCATCGTTCTCATCGAGGACATCGCCGACCAGACCAAGCTGCTGGCCCTAAACGCCGCTATCGAGGCGGCGCGCGCCGGTGAGCACGGCCGAGGATTCGCCGTGGTCGCGGACGAGGTGAAGATGCTTTCCGAGAAGACGGCGACGTCTACCAAGGAAATCGCCAAGATCATCACCAACATTCAGATCGAGAGCCGCGAGGCCGCCCGCTCCATCACCGAGGAGCAGGGGCGCGTGGAAGACGGGGTCGAGAAATCGGCGGCGGCACGGGAGTGCCTGGAGCGGATCCTGGGGCTGGCGGGAGAGACGGCGCAGCTCATCAACCAGATCGCCTCCGCCACCGAAGAACAGAGCGCCACTACCAACGAAATCGCGGAAAAAATCCACAACGTCTCCAGTTCCGCCTCGGGGGTGCACGAGGACATGCTGGAAAGTGACCGCTCCTTCGGGGACCTGACCAGGGTGGCGGAGCAGATCTTCTCCACGGTCGGAAAATTCAGCGTCGGCAACCGGCACGACGAGATGAAGGCTCTCGCCACCGAGCTGAGGGACAAGCTGACCGCTACCCTGGAGCAGGGGGTGGCAGCCGGCAAGATCACCATGGCCGACCTCTTCGACCGCAACTATCGCCCCATTGCCAACACCTCGCCCCAGAAGTACCACACCGCGTTCGACAGTTTCTTCGATCAGTACGTGGGGCCGGTGCAGGAGGAGGTTCTCGGGCGCAAGGGAACCATCTTCTTCGCCATCTGCGTCGACGACCACGGCTATGTCCCCTGCCACAACCTGCGCTATTCCAAGCCGCTTACCGGCGACCCGGAAACCGACAAGGTGAACAACCGGACCAAGCGGATCTTCGACGACAAGACCGGGCTCAAGGCCGCCCAGAATATGGAGCCGTACCTGCTGCAGACCTACATGAGGGATACCGGTGAGATCATGAACGACATATCCACCCCCATCATGATCAACAACCGGCACTGGGGCGCGGTCCGGCTCGGGTATCTTGCCAAGTAGCTTCCCCCCTGACTTGCTCTGAAAGGGGCCCGCCCTGAGGCGGCCCCTTTTCGTGGCGGTCCGCTCCCCTGCGGGCCATCCCCAGCCGCTTTCTGTTTTATTTTTGTGTAGGACGCGCTGTAGGCAGCCGCGCTACGGCAGCGCTCGCCGGCGCCCCAGGCCCGGGCGCCCGACGGCCGCCACGGCCGCCACCCCGCCCGGACACGCCAAGGCCTCGTCCCATAGAGGGGCAGAATAGAAAAGAAATATTCCATCAGCGGTCAACGTCGTCCCCTTCATGAAAATACCCAATTTAACAGAATAAACGCCTGCGCTTGGCCCCGGTCGAGCGCTCGGAAGACACGAAACAACTTTTTATTCTTGACGTGAACGGCAAGTTCAGATTAGATTGCATACTGTATACATTGCCGTACAGTCCGCTCAATACCGCAGAATGGCGCCTGAGGGGGCGATGGGAGGGCGGTTTGTCGCCGAAGGGGGTTTTTAGTTGACTCCATGGCCTCCCTTAAGTAGAATCCGGTTCTAATTTTTCCCCAAATCCCGATAAATCCGCGTGAGGCAACACGTTTGCCCGGCTCGGATTCGCAGTAAAAATCATGTGATTTGTCAGCTTTACGCTGATTTGGTTGTAAACATCAAAACAAAACAGGAGGCAGATATGTCCGAGTACGGCACACTTCAAGACCGGGTACAATGCAAACAACTTTTGAACAAGGTCATGGCTCCCGAGCAGACCATTGAGTTCTTCAAGAACGGGATGAACCTTGGTTGGTCCGGTTTCACCCCGGCCGGTTACCCGAAAGTGGTGCCCATCGCCCTGGCTGACCACGTCGAGAAGAACAACCTGCAGGGCAAGCTGAAGTTCAACCTCTTCATCGGCGCCTCCGTCGGTGCCGAGACCGAAGACCGCTGGGCTACTCTGGACATGATCGACCGCCGCTGGCCGTACCAGACCGGCAAGAACATCGCTGCCGGCATCAACTCCGGCCGCATCCGCATGGGCGACAAGCACCTCTCCCTGTTCGCACAGGACCTGGGCTACGGCTTCTACACCAAGGACTCCGAGAGCGGCAAGCTGGACCTCGCCATCATCGAGGTTTCCGCGGTCAAGGAAGACGGCTCCCTGGTGCCGACCTCTTCCTGCGGCGTCATCCCCGAGATCCTGATGATCTGCGACAAGATCATCCTCGAGGTGAACACCGGACAGCCCTCCTTCGAAGGTATCCACGACCTCCTGACCCCGCTCACCCCGCCGAACCGTCAGATCTTCGGCATCACCCACGCCGGTGAGAGGATCGGTTCCACCTCCATCCCGTGCGATCCGAGCAAGGTCGTCGCCGTGGTCGAGTCCAAGCTGCGTGACCAGGGCCGCGCCTTCGCCGAGCAGGATGACACCTCCGAGGCGATCGCCAACCACATCATCGACTTCTTCACCACCGAGGTGAAAGCCGGCCGTCTGCCGAAGAACCTGCTCCCGATCCAGTCGGGCGTGGGCTCCATCGCCAACGCCGTCATCGGCGGCCTGGCCAAAGGCCCCTTCAAGAACCTGACCGTGTACACCGAGGTTCTCCAGGACACCATGCTCGACCTGTTCGACTCCGGCAAGCTCGACGCGGCTTCCTCCTGCTCGCTGTCCCTCTCCGCAAGCCCGGGCTTCCCGCGCTTCTTCGAGAACATGGACAAGTACTTCGACAAGATCACCCTGCGTCCGCTCTCCATCTCCAACGCACCGGAGCCGATCCGTCGTCTGGGTTGCATCGCCATGAACACCCCGGTCGAGATCGACATCTTCGCTCACGCGAACTCCACCCTGGTCGGCGGTACCCGCATGATCAACGGCCTGGGCGGCTCCGGCGACTTCCTCAGGAACGGCTTCCTGAAGATGATGCACACCCCGTCTTCCCGTCCGAGCAAGACCGACCCGACCGGTATCTCCTGCGTCGTGCCGCACTGCTCGCACATCGACCACACCGAGCACGACCTCGACTGCGTCATCACCGAGCAGGGTCTCGCCGACCTGCGCGGCCTGGCTCCGAAGGAGCGTGCCCGTCGCATCATCGAGAAGTGCGCCCACCCGGATTACAAGGCGCAGCTCACCGAGTACCTCAACATCGCCGAGAAGGACTGCCTGGCGAGGAAGGTCGGCCACGAGCCGCAGCTGTGGGATCGCGCATTCAAGATGCACCTCAACCTTGAGAAGAACGGCACCATGAAGCTCAAGAACTGGGATGTGAAGATCGACCTCTGCGAAGACTAATCTTTCGCAGCAGCAAGCAGCAAAAAGGCCCCGCCGGCAACGGCGGGGCCTTTTTTTTGTTCGGCGGCCGGTCTGACTGGGAAGGCTGGGAAGGCTGGGAAGGCTGGGAAGGCTGGGAAGGCTGGGAAGGCTGGGAAGGCTGGGAAGGCTGGGAAGACCGGGAAGTTGGCCGTGAGGGGGGCAGGGCCGGCGACTAGCTGGGTGCTGGCTAGTCGCGGGCCTTGGGATGGGCTTTGTCGTACACCTCCATCAGCTTGTCGATGCTGACGTGGGTGTACTTCTGGGTGGTGGAAAGCGAGGCGTGGCCCAACAGCTCCTGGATGGCCCTGAGGTCGGCGCCCCCTTCCAGGAGGTGGGTGGCGAAGGTGTGGCGCAGCGTGTGCGGTGAAACCTTGCGCATGGCGGCGATGAGCAGCATGTGGTCGTCCACGATGCGCGTGACGCTGCGGCGGTTGATCCTTTTGCCCCGGCTGTTCAGAATGAGCGGCTCTGCCGGTGCTGGGGCGCCGCGCTCGTCGAGATAGGCGGCAAGGGCGGCCCGGGCGAAGGAGCCTACCGGCACGATGCGCTCCTTGCCCCCCTTGCCCATGACCCGCGCTACCCCGTCGGTGAGGTCGACGTCCCCCACGTTCATCCCGGTCAGCTCGCTTACCCTGATGCCGCAGGAGTACAGCGTTTCCAGCACCGCCCGATCCCGAAGGGGCAGCCTGGTCCCGGCCGGCGCCTCCACCAGCGCGCTCACCTGGTCTATGTTCAGGTGGAAGGGGAGACGCTTCTCCTTCTTGGGCGTGCTGACCAGTTCGGCGGGGTTCTTCTCCAGCCGGCCTTCGCGGAGCAGGAAGCGAAACAGCGCCCGGATCGCGGAGAGCTTGCGCCCGATGGAACTCTTGGCGTGCCCCTTGTGCAGTTGGGCCAGGTATTGCCTGATTGCCAGGTGGTCGACCCCCTCCGGGCGCGGCTCGCCACGCCCTTCCAAAAAGGACGCGAACTGCTCCAGGTCGCTTTGGTAGGCGGCGAGGGTATGGGGGGAGACGTTGCGCTCGGTCTCCAAGTAAGCGCAGAATTGCTCGATGGCGCGTTTCATGGTATGTGAATCTACCTCAGGGTGATCCCGGTTTACAACAGCTTTTGCAGGAGGACGAGATGTACCACGTGGCGCTGGAGCGGGTTTCCGATTACGGGCGTGAAACGATGAGGGAGGGAGTGGCCCGGCTCCTGGAACCGCTGGGGGGGATGGAGCGCTACGTGAAGCCGGGCGAGCGGGTGCTGATTAAGCCCAACCTCCTTTCGGCAAAGCCGGCCGAGGCCGCGGTCACCACGCACCCGGAACTGCTGCGTGCGGTGATCATGGAGGTACAAAGAGCCGGTGGCGTGCCGCTGGTGGGGGATTCCCCGGGAGTGGGGAGCGGCCGGCGTGTCGCCGAGCGTTCGGGCATCATGGCGGTCATCGAGGAGACCGGTGCCGAGTTCGTCCCCTTCACCGATGCCGTGCCCGTCGCCGCTTCGGGAACCTTCAAGGAGTTCGAACTGGCGCGCCCGTACCTCGAGGCGGACCGCCTGATCAACCTCCCCAAGTTGAAAACCCACGAAATGATGACCATGACCTGTTGTGTGAAGAACCTCTTCGGCGCCGTGGTGGGAACCGCCAAGGCGGCCTGGCATCTCAAGGCCGGTGCCGACAAGGAGCTCTTCGCCAACATGCTCATCGAACTGTACCGGCTGCGCGAACCGGACCTGAACATCGTCGACGCCGTCGTCGCCATGGAGGGCAACGGCCCCGGGAGCGGCGACCCCTGCCAGGTCGGCGTCCTTTTGGCCGGGGACAACGCGGTCGCCGTGGACCAGGTGGCCGCGCGGGTGGCTGGGATCCCGCGGCAACTCCTCTACCTGGAGAGTGCGGCCCGGCGCATGGGGGTTGCGGGCTCGAACCCCGAGGAGGTCGCGGTTCTGGGGGCGGACCCGGACCAGGTGCTGGAGCGCCCGCTGCGGCTCCCCCACCTTTCCGATGTCCAGTTCGGGCTTCCCGGCTTTTTGAAGAACCGGCTCAGGAATCAGTTCACCTCCCGTCCCGAGGTTGCCCCCGGTAAGTGCGAGCTCTGCAGCGTCTGCGTCAAGGCGTGCCCGCCGGCGGCGATCCGGGTCCAGGGGGGGAGGCTTCGTTTCGACTACCAGCGCTGCATCCGCTGCTTCTGCTGCCGCGAGCTCTGCCCCCATGCGGCGCTGACGCTGAGGGACGGCTGGCTGCTGTGGCTGATGAAGAAAAGCAGGCGCTCCCTGTAGCCGTGGGGCCGGTTGACAACGGCAGGGGGGACAATTATATTTTTTCCCATCCTCCGGGAACCACACAGCGAGGGATGCAAATCCAACCAGGGATAAGGAGATCACAACATGTGGACTAACTTCTTTATGATCCGTCCGGTGACCCACTGCAAGGAAGGTTGCCCTAGTTGGCCCGTCGCATGACCGCGGCGGGCGCCCCATGAAGAAAAGCCCCCCGTCGACAGCGGGGGGCTTTTTCGTTTTTCAATGGAACCGCCTTCCGCCAAGTCCCACAACTACCGCCGCCCTCGGGTTCTTGCTCCCCCGGATCATAGGGAAACCTCCCTCACCCGCCCTTCGGGCACCCTCTCCCTGGAGGAGAGGGAAACCTTTCTCGTGGGAGAGGGAACCCTTTCTCGTGGGAGAGGGAACCCTTTCTCCTGGGGAGAGGGGAGCCGTCCTCGCCGAAAGCTAAAGTCGGGTGCCGCATCGCCCGATGCGGCCATAAAGGGCGCGGGTGCCCGCCGAAGCCGCAGCCGTCTCTTGGCCCGTATTCGTCAAAACCCGTTTGAATTGACAACTGTGCCAAATTCCGCTATTCTGCGCACCTGTGCGTACGCGTGCCGTCACCCAAAAATAGGTATTGAATGCTTAAAGTTACCCTTTTCATACTCGCACTTTTGACCCCCTGCTATGCCCTCGCGGCGCCCGGAGACCTCCTTCAGGAATCCGGACGCAGGGAGCATCAGACCCAGCAACTCGCCTCGGCTGACCTCGCCCTTTCCAAGGGACTCGGCCTCACTTCCGCAGATTTTCCCGGCAACGAAGACGTCGCCTCCGCCGACCCCGATGATTTCGAGTTGAAACTGCCGGAGATGGATCTCCCCGATTCCGACATCCCCCTTACCTTCAATTCCAAGGTCGAGTACTTCACCCGCTACTTCCAGGGTTCCGGCCGCGGCTTCTTCGCCAAGTGGCTCTCCAGGAGCGAGCGCTATATCCCGATGATGAAGACGGTGCTGAAGAAGGAAGGGCTTCCCGAGGATCTGGTCTACCTGGCCATGATCGAGAGCGGGTTCATCCCGCATGCGGTCTCGGTGGCTGCCGCCGTCGGCCCCTGGCAGTTCATGCCGGCGACCGGAAAGCGCTACGCCCTTAGGATCGATCCCTGGATCGACGAGCGGCGCGACCCGCTCAAGGCCACCGTCGCCGCAGCACTGTACCTGAAGGAACTCTACGCGCTGTTCAACAACGACTGGTACCTGGCCGCGGCGGGGTACAACGCCGGGGAGAACAAGATCCTGCGCGCCATCAACATGTACAACACCCGCGACTTCTGGGAGATCTCCAAGGGGAGCTACCTCGCCCGCGAGACCAAGGACTACGTTCCCAAGCTGCTTGCTGCCGCGATTATCGCCAAGGAACCGGCCAAGTACGGCTTCGCCGACGTCGCCTACCTCCCGCCGATCGAGTTCGACCAGGTGCCGATCCCGTCCCGCACCGACCTCGACGTGATGGCCAAGGCCTGCGGGGTCCCCCTGCAGAACATCAGGGAGCTGAACCCGGAACTGCGCCGCGCCACCACGCCGCCGGACTACCCGGGATACCAGCTCAAGGTGCCCAAGGGAGCCGGCTCCACCTGCCTTACCGAGTACGCCAAGATTCCCGAGTCCGAGCGCTACGTCGAGCGGGTCAGGAACGTGCAATACCGCGCCAAGAAGCGCGACACCCTGGCTTCCATCGCCCGGCGCTTCAACACCAGCCAGCAGACCATCGCCGAATTGAACAACCTGGGCAAGAAGAAGGTGAAGCTGGCCGGCCGCGTGCTGACCATCCCGGTGCAGGTCGCCGCCGCGCGCAGCGAGACGCATCCGGCGCATGCCGCGCAACCGGAGACCCCGGTGCTGGAGGCGAAGGCTGAGACCAAGGCCCCGATCCACGTGGCCAAGGCCGAGGAGCCCAAGGAATTACACAAGTACTACACCGTCAAAAAGGGCGATACCCTCGCCTCCCTCGCCAGGAGGTTCAACGTAACGGCCCGGCTCCTCTCCGCATGGAACAACCTGAAGACCCGGGTGGCCCTGAGACCCGGCAAGCGCATCATCGTCGCCAAGTACCAGGTCAAGGACGAAGGCTAACCTGGTCAACCATTTCGCAAATCACGTGACCCGCACCACGAAAGGATAAATCAACCGATGTACAACCTTCTCATTTCCGCAGGCGCAGCTATCGCAGTATTCCTCGTCGTCCTCCTCGCCGCCGGCACCTCGTACTGGTGGGCGGCGCTCCTGGGCGCCATGGTCGTATTCATGGCGAGCTTTTTGATCATCTCACGCATCATCACCAAGAAGCTCGAAGAGATCATGGAGCCGGCCATGAAGGACATTCAGGCCCAGCGCTTCGAGAAGGGAATCCGCGACCTCAAGGCCGCGCTGCGCTACGGCAAGTGGCAGATCTACGTGGAGAGCCAGATCAACTCCGCCATCGGCATGGTCTACTTCGTCCGCCGCGAGTTCGGTACTGCTTTCCCGTACCTGGAGAAGGGCTTCTTCAAGAACTGGGTCACCATGGGCATGCTCGGCGTCACCTACATGAAGAAGAACAAGCACGACAAAATGAAGGAGACCTTCGACAAGGCGCTCATGGCGAGCCCCAAGGAGTCGCTGCTCTACGCCCTCTACGGCTACTGCCTCAACGAGATCGGCGAGAACGTCAAGGCCTGCGAGATCGTGGCCAAGGGTCTGACGAAGCTCCCCGGCGACGACAACCTGAAGCAGAACCTGGAGCTGTTACGCGAAGGGAAGAAGATGAAGATGAAGGGGTACGGCGAGATGTGGCTGCAGTTCCACCTGGAAAGCATGGCGACCATCCAGAAGCAGCAGATGGCGGCCATGGGCGGAAAGCGCCGAATTATCAGAAAATAGCTTGTAAAGATATCTGAAAAATGCCATATTGAGCTGTTTTTTAAGACGGGCTTCGCTGCTCGTCTTTTTATTTGTAGCCGAGCCAAGAAAAGGAGCAGTAAAGCATGCAGGAGAAGATCAGAAACATCGCCATTATCGCCCACGTCGACCACGGCAAGACCACCCTGGTCGATGCCATGTTGAAGCAGTCCGGTGTTTTCAGGGAAAACGAGGCGATCACCGAGCGCGTGATGGATTCCAACGACCTGGAGAAGGAGCGCGGCATCACCATCCTCGCCAAGAACCTCTCCATCCACCACGGCGACTACAAGATCAACATCGTGGACACCCCGGGACACGCCGACTTCGGCGGCGAGGTTGAGCGCGTGCTCAAGATGGTCGATTCCGTGCTGCTCCTCGTGGACGCGCTGGACGGCCCGATGCCGCAGACCCGTTTCGTGCTGAAGAAGTCTCTCGACCTGGGGCTGCGTCCCATCGTCGTCATCAACAAGGTCGATCGCCCCGGCGCCCGCCCCGCCGAAGTCGTGGACATGGTGTTCGACCTCTTCTGCGAACTGCAGGCCTCCGACGCCCAGCTCGACTTCGCCATCTGCTATACCAGCGCCAAGATGGGCTACGCCATGCGCGAGATGGATCAGCCGTCCGAGAACATGGAGCCCCTGTTCGAACTCATCAAGGACAACGTCCATCCGCCGGAGGGGAACCCCGATGCGCCGTTCCAGCTCCTGGTCACCAACATCGACTACAACGACTACATCGGCCGCATCGCCACCGGCAAGATCTTCAACGGCAAGGTAACCGCCGGCGAGACCGTGGCGCTGATCAAGCGCGACGGCGTCATCTCCAAGGCGCGCGTCAGCAAGCTTTTGGGCTACGAGGGGCTGAAGCAGGTCGAGATCGCCGAGGCGTTCACCGGCGACATCGTCACCATCGCGGGCTTCACCGAGGTCGGCATTGGCGAGACCCTGGCCGCGGCCGACAACCCGATGCCGCTGCCCTACGTCGCCATCGATGAGCCGACCTTGTCCATGAACTTCATCGTCAACTCTTCCCCGTTTGCCGGTCGCGAAGGGAAGCTGGTCACCTCGAGGAACATCCGCGAACGTCTGGACCGCGAACTGCGGACCAACGTCTCGCTCAGGGTCTCCGATACGGCCAACGCCGACACCTTCCAGGTTTCCGGTCGCGGTGAGCTGCACCTCTCCATCCTGATCGAGAACATGCGCCGCGAAGGTTTCGAGATGGCGGTCTCCAAGCCGGAGGTCATCATGCGCATGGTGGACGGCGTCCGCCATGAGCCGATGGAATACCTGGTGGTCGACGTCCCCTCCGAGTACCAGGGCTCCATCATCGAGAAGATGGGCCCGAGGAAAGGCGAAATGGTCTCCATGAACCCGATGGGGGACACCGTGCGCCTCGAGTTCATCGTTCCGGCCCGCGGCCTGATCGGTATCAGGGGCGAGTTCCTGACCGAGACCCGCGGCACCGCCGTGATCACCCACACCTTCCACGACTACGCCCCCTTCAAGGGTGACATCCCCGGCCGTAAAAACGGGGTGCTCATCGCGATGGAGCAGGGTGAGACCACCGCCTACTCGCTGGACGCCCTGCAGCCGCGCGGCATCCTCTTCCTCGGCGCCGGCGTCGAGGTGTACGGTGGCATGATCATCGGCCAGCATGCCAAAGACAACGACCTCGAGGTGAACCCCTGCAAGGGGAAAAAGCTCACCAACGTGCGCGCCTCCGGCAGCGACGACGCCGTGAAGCTCACGCCACCGCGCGTCCTCACCCTGGAGCAGGCGCTCGAGTTCATCGACGAGGACGAGCTGGTCGAGGTGACGCCGGTTTCCATCCGTCTGCGCAAGAAGGAGCTCGACCCGAACAAGCGCAAGCGCGCCGGCCGGGCCTGATAAAATCAGCCCCCGCAGCCGCGACCTCGGCTGCGGGGGCTTTTTATGAACTCATCGCACCTCAAGGAGGCATCCATGCACTCTCGATCCCTGCGTTTCCTGGGCCTTTGCTCCCTGATCGCCCTCCTGGGCGCCTGCGCCACGGCCCCCGCCCCGGTGAAGACCCCCGAGACCTTCTTCAAGGAAGGTGAGGCCGCCTATGCTTCCAAGAACTACGCGGAAGCCATCACCCAGTTTAAGAAGGTGAAGGAGAGCTTCAGCAACCCGGAGCTGAGCGCGCAGGCCGAGCTGAAGATAGCGGACGCCCATTTCGAGAACGGCGCCTTCATCGAGGCGGCCGCCGCCTACGAGGACTTCCGCAAACTCCACCCCACCAACGAAAAGGCCCCCTATGCCCTGTACCGGCTGGGGCTTGCCAATTACAACCAGATCACCGGTATCGACACCGACCAGACCGCGGTGAAGAACGCCGTGCACTACCTGGAGATGTTCCTGGCCCAATACCCCGGCTCGGAGTACGCGGCCGATGCCAAGGCCAAGCTGGCCGACTGCCGTGACAAGCAGCTTGCCTATGAGAATTACGTCGGGAACTTCTACCTCAGGACCAAGAAGTATCCTTCCGCGATCAAGCGTCTGACCGAGGCGCTGCAGCGTTTCCCGGGCGAGCCCGGGTTGGCGGACACCCTGTCTTACCTGGAGCAGGCCTACCGGAAGTCGGGCGATACCGTGCGTGCCGAAGAGGTGGCCAAAAGGCTCGAGACGGAATACCCGGCCAAGGCGCGCGAGGCGAAGGGTGAGGCGGTGCAGCCCGCCCCGGGCAAGGACGAACTGCCCATGATCATCTTCAAATAGGAAGAACGGAATTGGGAGATCCTGGTTCCCAAGCTCCAGCTTGGGAACCCCATATGGTGCAAAGCTCCAGCTTTGTATCCGAGGGAAGTTGGAACATCGGAGAGGCTTTGCGTTCCCAAGGAGGACCTTGGGAACGAGATTGAAGAACGGCGCAAGATCTCGCTGATCAGAAATAGAAAAGGCGCGCGCCCCGGTCCCGGGACGCGCGCCCTTACTGCTACCCGCCGGCTCTAGGCCACCAACTGGTGCTGCCTGCTGCCGGCGTTGCTGTTTTTGCGCCCTTTCTTCTGGCGGTACATGCGCTGGTCCGCCAGGCGCCAGGACGCCATCAACTCCTCGCCGTCGTGGGCGGTGGCGGCCCCGATGGAGAGGCTCAGGGGGAGCGCGGGATACTCGTGGTTGCTCTGGGCCAGGTGGGCCTGGAGCCGCTCCATCGCCTCGCGCAGGGTGGATTCGTCGGTGTTGGGCAGCAGCGCGGCGAACTCGTCCCCGCCGACCCGCGCCACCACGTCCTCGCGCCGGAAAGCATTTTTCAGCACCTCGGCCGCGTGCCTGAGCAGTTCGTCGCCCGCCGCGTGCCCCTGCTGGTCGTTGACCTCTTTCAGGCGGTCCACGTCCACCATGACGATGCTGACCGGGAACTTGCGCCCCTTGCTCAGCCGGTCGAGTTCCTCATCGAAGTAGGCGCGGTTGTAGATGCCGGTGAGGATATCGTGGCTGCTCAGGTAGCGCAGCTTCAGCTCGGCCTGTTTGCGCTCGGAGATGTCCAGCAGTGCCCCGACCACACCCCCGGAGCTGTTGCCGGAGTTCTTGAAGGTGGCGCTGTAAAAGATCATGTCGCGGCGCTCGCCGTCGGCGCAGGTAATGGTCCCCTCGAAGCTGCGCGGGCCCACCCCGTTTTCCGCCGTCTCCTCGCCGCGGGTGTAGAGTGCGGCCAGGTCCGGGGGGAGGATCTCGTAGATGCTCTTGTTGACGTGCTCGCCTGGCTTCATGCCGATCTGTTCCTCGAAGGCCCTGTTGCAGCCCAGGTACAGGCCGTTGGGGTCGTTGTAGAAGATCGGGGTGGGGAGGGTGTCGATGAGCACCTGGATGAATTCGAGCTTCTCCTTGAGTTCCTGCTCGTGGCGCCGGCTTTGCTGGCGCAGTGCCGCCTCGGCGATGGAACGCTGCACCGCCGGCACCAGCCGGGCCAGGTTCCCCTTGAGCACGAAATCATCGGCCCCGGCGCGGATGGCGGCCGCGGCGGCCTCCTCGCCGACCTTCCCGGAGATCATCAGGAAGGGGATATCGCAGCCGTGTTCCTTGAGTATCTGCAGCGCTTTCAAGCCGCTGAAGCCGGGCATCACGTAGTCGCAGATGATGACGTCCCAAGGCGATGCGGTCAGGGCATCGGTGAGGGCCTGGGCGCTATCCACCCGCTGGAAATGGACGTCGAATCCCCCCTGCTCGAGCTGGATCACGATCAGCTGGGCATCGTCCGGAGCGTCCTCTACGATCAGGACTCTTAACAGTCTCTTCATGTGCTATTTTCTCCGATAAAACAGGGGATTGTGGCACCGGACACCGCAAAATTGTAATGCACTCCGACACAATGGCAACCCGTGCGCCGGGCAGGTAAAACATCCCCGCGGCGGGGGTAGCCCCGTAAACGCAGGCCAGCGTCGGGTTCATGAGACTCCTATCGGCAGATGTTACGGACAACTGAAGAAATTAATTTTTTATCATTATCTTCTGATCAATGCAATGGGTGATCAATATTAATTTGTGCTTTGCCGTTGCGGTGCCGAAGCCGCTGCGTGTATATTCCTCATGAAGGTGCGCGGCGGCAGTATGGCTGCCCCAAGAGGGACAGGCACCTGACGGAGCCAGTCCCTTCTGACAGGGTGCGCCACCAGGTTTTTTCAAGGAGAGACGATGAAGCAGTTTTTTTTCGCCACCACCGCTAAGGGGGTGGAAGAGGCGCTGGCAGCCGAGTTGGTGCGGCTGGGGATCCCCGAGGTGACCGCGGAGAGCGGCGGTGCCCGCTTTGGTGGTGGCATGGAGGCGGCTTACCGGGCCAACCTCTGGCTGCGCACCGCGAGCCGCGTGCTGATGACCCTGGCGGAGTTCCCCTGTGAGAGTCCGGAAGAGTTGTACCGCGGGGTGCGCGCCGTCTCCTGGGAGCGCTTCCTGACCCCGGCCCTTACCCTCGCCGTGGACTGCAACCTGCGCGACTCGGCGCTGACCCATTCCGGGTTCGTGGCGCTCAAGACCAAGGACGCCATCGTCGACGCACTGCGCGACCACTACGGCAGCCGCCCCAGTGTTGACACCAAGGACCCCGACCTGCGCGTCAACGTGCGCCTGTTCAAGAACCGCTGCACCCTGAGTCTCGACCTCTCCGGGGAGCCGCTGGACCGGCGCGGCTACCGCCTGGACCGGCACGAGGCGCCGCTCAAGGAGAACCTTGCGGCGGCGCTGGTGGAGCTTTCCGGCTGGGACGGCAGCATGCCGCTGGTCGACCCCATGTGCGGCACCGGTACCATCGCCATCGAGGCCGCGCTCAAGGCACTGCGCATCCCCCCGGGACTCAACCGCCGCTTCGGGTTCCAGCGCTGGCAGGGCTTCGACCGTGCCCTGTGGGACCGCATCGTGGCCGAGGCGCGTGCCGGCATGCTGAACCGGCTTCCCGCGCCGGTGCAGGGCACCGACCTGTCCCACTCCGCCGCGGGGATGGCGGCGCAGAACGCCAAGCGGGCCGGGGTCCTGGAGCACCTGGTGCTGGGGCGCCTCCCCATGGCCGAGCTCACCGTACCCCCGGGACCGGGCGTGCTGATCCTCAACCCTCCCTACGGCAAGAGGCTCGGGGAGCAGGAGGCGCTGCGCCCGCTCTACAAGGAGATCGGCGACACCCTGAAGCAGCGCTGCAAGGGGTACACCGCCTACCTCTTTACCGGCAACCTGGAACTGGCCAAATCGGTGGGACTGAAGGCGACCCGCAGGATGGTGCTCTACAACGGCCCCATCGAGTGCCGATTGCTCAAGTACGAGATGTATTAGCAACGCCGACTTCTGTCATTAAAATAGAAGCTTGACACGCTAATCCTTTTACTATATGTTTTAATTTCGCTTTTCGGGCCTATAGCTCAGTTGGTTAGAGCTACCGGCTCATAACCGGTCGGTCCCAGGTTCGAGTCCTGGTGGGCCCACCACCTTACAAATTAGGATGATGTGGGGATGCCCTTAAAGCACCTGGTCAGACGAAAAAATACACTTTTAGTGGGGAGAAAGAGTGCACACCAAGCGGTTGCACTCTTTTTCTTTTGAGCGCGATGATAACTCCAAGACTTTCGGATCTAGTTGGAATAACTGGCAAAATTGCCCCAATTCACTTTGCTGAATCCTGGGACAACGTGGGGCTGCAGCTTGGTGACCCCGTCGCCCAGGTTTCCCGGATCATGGTGGCACTCGATCCCGGCCGTCCCGCTATCGAGGCGGCCATCGAGGCCGGTTGCCAACTGCTGGTCACGCATCACCCGTTCATCTTCTCCCCGCTCAAAAAGATCACCGCCGCCGACGAGACCGGCCGCCTTACCATCCTCGCCCTCAAGCACGACCTCGCTATCATCTCCCTGCACACCAACCTCGACATCGCCCACGGGGGCGTCAACGACCTTCTGGCCGGCCACCTGGGACTCCAGGGCGCGCAGCCTCTGAAGATCACGGGGGGGGAGGAGTACGTCAAGATGGTGCTTTTTGCGCCGCGCGGCTGCGAGGAGAAGCTTTTGTCCGCGCTCTCCCCCTTCATGCCCCTGATCGGCAACTATCGCGACTGTTCCTACCAGGCCGAGGGAACCGGACGTTTCACCCCGCTCGCCGGCGCCAAGCCGTTCGTGGGCGAGGTGGGGGCTGGACATGCCGAGCCGGAGAGCAGGCTCGAGTTCCTGATCCTCAAGGAGCGCATCGGCGCCGCCGTGACCGCCCTCAAGGGGGCGCACCCCTACGAGGAGCCGGCCTACGACCTGTACCCGGTGCTGAACCAGGGACCGCCGCGCGGCCTTGGGCGCATCGGCACGCTGGCCGCCCCGGTGGCCGCGGCGATTTTTGCCAGGGAAGTCCGGGAGCGTCTCGGCGCGGCAGGCGTACGCCTGGTCGGGGACCCGGAGCGCCAGGTGAAGAAGGTGGCGGTCTGCGGCGGATCGGGCGTATCGCTGTTGCACGACGCGGCGCGCAAGGGGGCCGACATCCTGGTGACCGGCGACGTGAAATACCACGAGGCCCGCGAGGCCGAGGCACTCGGGGTGGCGCTGCTGGACGCCGGCCATTTTGCCACCGAGCGACTCATGGTGCAGGGGCTCGGGGCGCAGTTGAAGGACGCCATCGCGGCGCGCCGTTTCGAGGCGGAAGTAGTGGAATACCAAGGAGAGCAGGAACCATTCAGCTTCTGGTGAGGCGTCTGCTCTTTAAGCACATAAAAAGGTAGTTGGGGAGGCGGATTTTGCGTAACAAACTGAAGGCGTTATACGAATTGCAGGAGATCGATCTCAGGATCGACGGGCTGGACGGGGAGAAGGCGCAGCTGGTGAGCGAGTCTCAGGCTCTGGACGCGAAGCTTGCGGAAGCCCGTGAGAAGATCGCGGCGCGGCGCGAGGAAGTGAGCGCGCTCGAGGAAGAGAAGGGGGCCCTGGAGGCCAGCCTCGCCTCCGAGAACGACAACATCAACCGTTCCGAGTCGCACCTCAAGGAGATCAAGACCCAGAAGGAGTACCAGGCGGTCTCCAAGGAGATCTCCGGCGCCAAGAAGCTCATTGCGGAGCTGGAGGAGCAGATCCTGCAGAAGATCAACGCCATCGAGGAGATCAGCGGCGACATCGCCAAGCGCGAAGCCGACCTGGTCGAGCTGGAAGGCAATGTCGCGGCGCAGCAGGCCGAGGTGCAGCAGAAGGTCGAGGCCCTGGAAGGGGGCATCGCCAAGGACGCCGCCACCCGCGAAGAGACCATGAAGATCATCCCGGCCTCGGTGATGAAGCGCTACAGCAGGCTGCGCGACCAGCGCAGGGGCGTCGCCGTGGTCGAGGCCAAGGAAGGGAACTGCATGGGGTGCAACATGCATCTGCCGCCGCAGCTCTACAACACCCTGTTCCGTGCCGACGACGTGCTCACCTGCCCGCACTGCCAGCGCATCCTGGTCATGAAGCAGGAAGTGCAGGACTAAAACCGGTTCAACGTTCAATGTTCAACGTTCAACGCGTGTCTCCTCCTATGCATCCGTGCCGGTACGGCGCCGCACGGTGCCGGTGGCCACAGCGATAAGCCCCGTTGAACCTTGAACGTAGAACGTTGAACGTTTTTTGCTTTTTGGCCGAAGCAGACCAGATGGTCGCCGTTCACCTCGCCTTGGGCGAAGGTGGAGGGAGGAAAGTCCGGGCTCCACAGGGCATGGTGCTGGATAACGTCCAGCGGGGGCAACCCTAGGGATAGTGCCACAGAGAGAAGTCCGCCCACCGAAGCCTCGGCGAAGGTGGGTAAGGGTGAAAGGGTGAGGTAAGAGCTCACCGGGTTCGGCGGCGACGTCGGATGCCAGGTAAACCCCACCAGGAGCAAGACCAAATAGGGAAGCGCCAAGGACGGCCCGTCCGTGCTTCCGGGTTGGTTGCTTGAGGGTGTCGGCAACGGCACTCCTAGATGAATGACTATCACCCGCCTCCGGGTAACCGGCTGCGGGAACAGAACCCGGCTTACGGGCTGCTTCGGCCAATTTTTTTGCTGGTTCCCAAGCTCCAGCTTGGGAACCCCATATGGCGCAAAGCTCCAGCTTTGCGTCCGAGGGGAGTTGGGGCTTCGGAGAGGCTTTGCGTTCCCAAGGCGGACCTTGTGAACGAAGATCAAAGCCGCAAAGAAAAGCGGGAAACCGGCTACCTCATGCCTGCCTCTTCGTTTTTGTGCTGTCTTTGCGTCCTTGCGGCTTTGCGTTAAAAACGGTTTTCAGGTGTAGGCTCGCCTTCCGATAGTACCGGACGGCGTTTTTTTATGGTGCGCGAGGTTTCGAGTGACCGGTTGGGATCGGGAGTGGCTGGAGGGGGTAAGCAGGGTGACGGCGGCGTTTGAACGGCTGCCGGGTTCCGTCCGCCAGGACTTGGAATCCCAGGCCCGGGGCATGGTCGCCCACAAACAGGCAATGCAGCAGCTGGTGGGCCAGGTCGATGCGGCCAGCCATTGCGCCGGCTGCGGCGGGGCCTGCTGCGCCAAGGGGAAGTACCATTTCAGTTCGGTCGACCTCCTGGTTTACCTGGCCGCCGGGCAGCCGCTCTTCGCGCCTCGCTTCGACAACGGGCTCTGCCCGTTTCTGGGGGAGCCGGAGTGCCTGATGCCGCCGGGCTACCGCCCCTTCAACTGCATTACCTTCAATTGCGACCTCATCGAGGATCAGTTGCCGCGGGACGAAGTCGCCCGTTTTTACAGGATGGAGCAGGAGCTTGCCACCCGCTACGCCGAGATCCGGGCCCTTTTCCCGGCGCGGAACATGGACGGGGCCCTGCTTTGACCCCACAGGAGAAGTGACCATGACTACCACCATCAACGACATCGTGCTGGCGCACATCGACAACAAACCCAGCTTCTACGCCCGGATCGAGGACATCGTCCCTGACGTGAAGCCCGGCTGGTGGCAGGTGCAGCTGCTGGTGCTCACCGTGCCGCTCCAGGTCTATCACTGGATTCTGGACGAAAGCCAGGTGAACGGCGCCCCCTTCACCATGTCGGGGACCCCCATCATGCTGGAGAAGGTGGTCTCCCCGGAGCCGCCCCAAAAGCCGGTGGCGCCGGTCGACAACGGCGGCGCCCAGAAGAAGGGGAACGTGGTTTCCCTCTTCGACAGGAAAAAGAATTAACAATGTCGCACCGTTCCGGGCGGGGCCTTCCAGGCCCCGCCCGCCGCGTTTCCCCCTTCGTTGTTCGGTAGGCATTTTAATTTACCCCGGCTCACTCCCCGCTTTTACCACTTCTTGCCACCGGTTACTGTCCCCTCGCTTAACCCACCGGAAAACCTCCCAAAAATTCCCTATTTGCCGCTAATTTTGCCTTGACATCAATGCTTGCCTCCCGTATAGTTCGTGCACCAAAGTGGTATGTAGTGGTATAAAGTGGCAATGAGTGCCGGGGAAACCATGTTCAGAGGGAAGTTCGACACGACTATCGACGCCAAGGGTCGCACCAGCATTCCCGCGAAATTTCGCGAGGTTTTGGTGGATAGCTTCGGCGACGAGCGCTTCTTCCTCACCAAGAGCATTCCGATGCGACTGGGGGGGGAGCAGATGAACTACGGTCTCGTCATCTATCCCTACACCGAATTCCTGGTCCTCGAGGAACGCCTCAAGGACGGGGGCGACTTCGGTTTCTCCGTCGACCAGCTTGCCGCGCTGCGCCGCACCGTGCTGGTTCCCGCGGTGGAGTGCACCGCCGATAAGCTGGGCCGCATCCTGGTGCCGCCCGACCTGAGAAAGACCGCGCAACTGGAGCGCGAACTCCACTTCGTGGGCATGCAGAAAAAGATCGACATCTACAGCCAGGCGGTCTGGGCCAAGGTCTGCGCCCAGGACGAGCAGAACTTCCCGCTCGACGCGCCGGGCCTCACGGCGCTGGGGCTGTAGATGGCGGATTTTCATCACATATCGGTACTCCCGGACGAGGTTCTCGAGCTCGTCGCCCCCAAGTCAGGCGGCATCTACGTGGACGGCACCCTGGGCGGCGCCGGCCACGCCGGCCTGGTCCTCACCGCGAGCAGCCCGGACGGCGTCCTGATCGGCTTCGATCGTGATGCCGAGGCCATCGCGGTGGCCCGCGAGCGGCTCGCCCAGTTCGGCGACCGGGTCAGGATCTTCCAGAGGAACTTTTCCTCGATAGCGGCAACGCTGGCCGAGATCGGGGTGGACGCCATCGACGGCTTCGTCCTTGACCTCGGGGTCTCCAGCCACCAGCTGGACAAGGAGGAGCGGGGCTTCAGCTTCCAGGCCGACGCGCCGCTGGACATGCGCATGGACCGAAGCTCCGGCGCAAGCGCCGCGGACCTGGTGAACACCCTCTCCGAGGCCGAGCTGTTCCGGATCATCGCCGAGTACGGTGAGGAGCGTTGGGCCAAAAGGATCGCCTCCTTCATCGTCAAGGCCAGACAAGAGGCCCCCATCGAGACCACCATGCAGCTGGTGGACATCATCAAGGGGGCCATACCCAAGGCCAAGTGGGAAGAGCGGCTGCACCCGGCGACGAGGACCTTCCAGGGGCTCAGGATCGCGGTGAACGAGGAACTGAAGAGCCTGGAGGACGGGCTCGCCGACCTGCTGAAACTTTTGAAACCGGGAGGGCGCGGCGCGGTGATCTCCTTCCACTCGCTGGAGGACCGCATCGTCAAGGAGGCCTTCCGCGACGCCGCCGCCGGCTGCACCTGCCCCAAGGAACTCCCGGTCTGCGTTTGCAAGCGGGTGCCGCAATACAAGGTGCTGACCAAAAAGGCGGTCAAGGCCGGGGACCAGGAACTGAACGCCAACCCGCGCTCCCGGAGCGCACGCCTTAGAGGCATCGAGAAGATTTAACAAGAGGTAGCACTATGGCACAGAGCAAAGTTGCCTACGGGAAAGTAGCCGCACCGGCACGAACCGGAGCGGTAGTAAGGGAAAACTGGATCAGCTTCCGGTATCTGACCGGGGTCATGGTCATGCTGACGCTGGTTTCCATCTTCCACGTCTGGTCCCGGGTCGAGGTGATCAACCTGAACCTGAGGATCGGCGAGGCCAACAAGCAGTTCCGGGACCAGCAGCAGGAGAACAAGCGCCTCAAGGTGGAGGTGGCGTCCCTGAAGGCGCCGGCCCGCATCGAGGCACTGGCCAAGGGTGAGCTCGGCATGGCGCTCCCCACCGACCAGCAGGTGGTCCTGGTCAAGTGATAGACAAGTGGGAGAAATGGGCCAGGGTCCGCATGCGCTTCGTGGCTCTGCTCTTCGTGGGATTCTTCATAGCGGCAACCGGGCGCGCCTTCTACCTGCAGGTCGTGGACAACGACAAGCTGATGAAGATCGCCGAGAAGCAGCACCAGAAGAGTATCCCGCTCACGCCCAGCCGCGGCGGGATCTACGACCGCAACAACGCGCCCTTCGCAGTCTCCATCGAGATGGACTCCTGCTACGCCGAGACCAGGAACATGGAGAACATCCCGGAGGCGGCGACGCAGCTGGCATCGGCGCTGGGCTGTCCCAGGGAGGAACTGGAGGCCAAGCTGAAGGCGGCCAAGAACTTCGTCTGGCTGGCCCGCAGGATGCCCCCGGAGCAGGCCCATAGGGTGAAGGCGCTGGACCTGGAGGGTGTCGGCTTCGTCAAGGAGAGCCGCCGCTTCTATCCCAACTCGCAGGTTGCCGCCCACGTGATAGGCTTCACCGGTCTGGACCCCAGCGGCCTGGAAGGGGTCGAGAAGAAGTACGACAACATCATTCTCGGCAACACCGGCTACCTGGTCACCGAGCGCGACGCCCTCGGGCGCGACATCGCCCTCAAGAAAGGGAGCGAAGGGAAGGCGGGGTCCAAGGGGAGCAACGTCGTCCTCACCCTGGACAAGAACATCCAGTACATAGCGGAAAAGGAACTTACCAAGACCATCGAGAAAAACGGCGCCAAGGCCGGCATCGCGATCGTCATGGAGCCCGACACCGGGCGGGTGCTGGCCATGGCCAACTACCCCTCCTTCAACCCGAACAACATGAAGGAGTTGACCCCGGGGGCGATCAGGAACCGCGCCATAGCCGACAGCTTCGAGCCCGGCTCCACCTTCAAGATCTTCCTGGTGGCGGCGGCGCTGGAAGCGGGGGTGATCCGCCCCGGCGACAGTTTCAACTGTGAGAACGGTTCCTGCAACATGTACGGCAGGACCATCCACGACACGCACAAGTACGGTGCGCTGACCGTGCCGCAGGTTCTCAAATACTCGAGCAACATCGGCGCCGCAAAGATCGGCCAGAGGCTCGGCTCGCAGCGCCTGTTCACGGCGCTCACCGGGTTCGGCTTCGGTGAGAAGAGCAGTATCGACCTCCCCGGCGAAGTATCTGGGATGCTCCGCCCGCAGGAGAAATGGTACGGCATCGACCTGGCCACCATCTCCTTCGGCCAGGGGGTGACCGCCACCGCCCTGCAGCTTACCGCCGCGGTTTCCGCCGTCGCCAATGGCGGCAACCTGATGAAACCCTACCTGGTGGACCGGATCGTGGACGACGAGGGGGTGGTCCTGCAACAGTTCGGGCCGCAGGTGAAGAGAAGGGTGATCTCTCCGGAGACGGCCAAGACGGTGGCCCACATGCTCGAGGGGGTCGTGGCCGAGGGGGGGACCGGCACCGGGGCCGCGGTGGACGGCTACCGGGTCGCGGGCAAGACCGGCACCGCCCAGAAGGTCGAGGGGCGCAGCTACTCGGCCAGCAAGCGTAT
This sequence comes from Geomonas anaerohicana, assembly GCF_016458305.1. GTDB lineage: Bacteria > Desulfobacterota > Desulfuromonadia > Geobacterales > Geobacteraceae > Geomonas > Geomonas anaerohicana. The sequence continues at coordinate 753,217 of NZ_JAEMHL010000001.1, forward strand.
CGGGTCTTTCATAGGGTTCGTGCCGGTGGAGAAGCCGAGGTTGGCCATCATGGTGATGGTGGACGAGCCTACCGCCAACGTCTATGGTGGTGTCGTCGCCGCACCGGCCTTCGGCGCCATCGCACAGCAGACCCTGTGCTACCTGAACGTGCCGCCGGACAAGAGCATCAAGAAGAAGCCGGCTCCGGCACCCGAGAAGGTCACCCCGCAGACCCAGCAGGCTGTGATCGAGGGCGTGACGGTCGAAGGGGCGGACGCCGGGGCCATGCCCAACTTCCGGGGCATGAGCATGAGGCAGGTGCTGAGGGTCATGGAGCAGCGCGGTCTCAACGTCAAGTTGCAGGGGAGCGGTCGGGCGGTGGAGCAGAACCCGCCGCCGGGAGCACGCATCACCACGCAGGATCAGGTCTGGGTACGGTTCGTGCCGTCGGCCTGACCATGGGGGAAGTATGGAACTGAGACAACTTCTGGCTTGTGTCCCGGGCGCCAAGGTGACCGGGGACGACGCCATCGAGATAGGGTCGCTCTGCTACGACTCGCGGCAGGTGACGCCAGGCGCGCTCTTCTTCGCCCTGCGCGGGGTGAAGAGCGACGGAACAGAATTCGTGGCATCCGCTGTAAAGGGGGGGGCGGTCGCAATTGTTGCGGACCGCCCCTGCGCCGTTGCCGGGGTAACCTGCGTCGAGGTGCCGGACGCGCGCCGCGCCATGAGCCTCATGGCCGCCGTATTCTACGGCACCCCCACCGGGGACATCCCGCTGGTCGGCATCACCGGCACCAACGGCAAGACCACCACCACCTACCTGGTCGAGGGGATCATGGAGCGGGCCGGCATCCCGGCTGCGGTGCTCGGCACCATCAGCTACCGCTTCGGTGATACCAACATCCCGGCCCCCAATACCACGCCGGAATCGGTGGACCTGCAGCGCATCCTGAGGGACCTGGTGGACCAGGGGGCGAAGGGCGCGGTAATGGAAGTCTCCTCGCACTCGCTGGAGCAGCGACGGGCCGACGGCTGTATCTTCGACGTGGCCATCTTCACCAACCTGACCCGCGACCACCTCGACTACCACGTCGACATGGAGTCCTACTACCAGAGCAAGCTTCGGCTCTTCACCGACCTTTTGACCCCCAACGTGCACAAGCCGCTGCGGCGCGCGGTGGTGAACCTGGACGACCCGTACGGGGCGAGGATCGCGGCAGATTCCGCCGCACCGGTCCTGACCTACGCCGTGAACGGCCCGGCCGACCTGAGCGTCGTCGAGGCAAACTTTTCGGTGCATGGCATCCGCTGCCGTCTGAAGTCGCCGGTGGGGGAGATCAACATCAACTCCGACCTTTTGGGGCGTTTCAACCTGTACAACATGCTGGGTGCCGTGGGGGCGGGACTTGCCCTGGGCATCTCCACGGAAGCCATCGTGGCCGGCATCGAGGGGCACAAGAAGGTGCCTGGGCGCCTGGAGCGGGTTCCCAACGAGCAGGGCATCATCGTGTTGGTCGATTACGCCCACACCGGCGACGCACTGGAGAACGTCCTCTCCACCATCGCCGAACTGAAGACGGACCGGATCATCACCCTCTTCGGCTGCGGCGGCGACCGCGACAAGGGCAAGCGCCCGGTGATGGGGGAGATCGCGGCCCGCTACAGCGACCTCGCCATCGTCACCTCGGACAACCCACGCACCGAGGACCCGCAGGCGATCCTGGCCGACGTCCGGGCCGGCATCCCGGCGGGGATGAAGGAGTACAGCCTGGAAGAGTTGGAGGCAGGCTTCCGCGAGAAGGGGTTCGCTACCATAGAGTCCCGGCGCACAGCGGTGCGCACCGCGATCCTGGCGGCGCGCCCGGGCGACATCGTGCTGCTGGCAGGCAAGGGACACGAGGATTACCAGATCGTCGGCACCGAGAAATTCCACTTCGACGATCGGGAAGAGGCGGCCGCCGCGCTGAAACTGAGGGCGTAAAAAAAGGTTCCCTTTTCCCTTATTTTGCGGCACATTACTGGTTTTCCGTTGTGCCGTGGCAAAGCAAAAACTAAGGGGCGCTGAGACGCCCGGCAGCATAAAGGAAACAGGGATTTAGATGGCGATGTTCACGCTGAGAGAAATAGCCGAGGCAACCGGCGGCAGGATGATCGGGGAGGCGCAGACCGTCGTGTCCGGCGTATCCACCGACTCGCGCCAGGTTGCCCCGGGTGAGCTGTTCGTGCCGCTCGTGGGAGAGCGCTTCGACGGCCACGACTTCATAGAGACGGCGGCAGGTCGCGGGGTAACCGCGTTCCTGATGACCGAGAGCTGGCATGCGGCACACGGGGTGCCGGCCGGCGCCTGCGCCGTGACGGTAAAAGACACCCTGCGCGCCCTGGGCGACCTGGCCGCGTGGCACCGCCGCCGCTTCGACCTGAAGGTGGTGGCGGTGACCGGCAGCAACGGCAAGACCACCACGAAAGAGATGCTGGCCCGCATCCTGGCCCAGACCGGCCCCGGCTTGAAGACCGAGGGGAACCTGAACAACCTGATCGGCCTGCCCCTCACCCTGTTCCGCCTCACCGGGCGCGAGCGTTGGGCGGTGGTCGAGATCGGCATGAGCGAGTTCGGCGAGATCGACCGTCTGGCCGAGATCGCGGAGCCGCAGGTGGGCATCATCACCAACGCCTTCCCGGCTCACCTGGAGACCCTGGGGAGTGTCGAGGGGGTGGCGCGCGCCAAGGGGGAGCTGTTCCTGCGCCTGAAGGAGGGTGCGGTGGCGGTCTACAACGTTGACGATCCTCTCATCTCCGCCTGCCCGACCCACCTGAACGTGACCCGGCTCACCTTCGGCCTGCGCGGCGCGGAGGTCTCCTCCGCTTCCATCAGGAGCCTCGGCAAAGAGGGGGAAAGCTTTACACTGCGGCTCCCCGACGACGAGGAGCAGGTGACGCTGAAGGCGTACGGCCGGCACAACATCTACAACGCGCTGGCTGCGGCGGCCGCGGCGCACGCATTGGGCGTTCCCGCCCCGGTGATCCGCCAGGGGCTCGAGGAATTCACCCCCTACGACAAGCGCTTCCAGCTCGAGGACGTGGCCGGCGTCACCCTCATCGACGACAGCTACAACGCCAACCCCGCTTCCATGGCGGCTGCCCTGACCACCCTGAAGGACGTGGCGGGTGGCGCGCGGTGCGCGGCGGTCCTGGGCGACATGCTGGAACTGGGGCTGGGGACCGAGGAAGCGCACCGGGAACTGGGCCACAAGGCCGCGGCGACCGTGGAGCGGCTTTACCTCCTGGGTGAACTGGCCGCGGAGATCGAGAAAGGTGCCCTGGAGGCGGGCCTGCCCGCAGAGCGCATCGTGCGTGGCGCGAACCACGACGAGCTTTCCCGCGAACTGATCGCCTGGCTCCAGCCCGGCGACTGCATCCTTTTCAAGGGATCGCGCGGCATGAAGATGGACAAGGTGGCGACGGCGGTAAAAGAGGCGCTGGCACCCACGAAACAAGGGGGGCATGACTGATGCTGTACCATCTTTTGTATCCGCTCGCCTCGGACTACAAGCTTTTCAACGTCTTCAAATACCTGACCTTCCGTACCATCTACGCCATGATCACGGCGCTGGTGCTCTCCTTCATCGTGGGGCCCTGGGTGGTCAGGAAACTGGAAGGGCTGCAGGCGCGCCAGGTGATCCGCACCGACGGCCCCGAGTCGCACCTGAAGAAGCAGGGGACCCCCACCATGGGCGGGGTGCTGATCCTGGTCTGCATCATCGTGCCGACCCTGTTGTGGGCCGACCTGAAGAACGTCTTCATCTGGCTCACCCTGCTCATCATCGGCGGTTACGGTGTGCTCGGCTTCGTCGACGACTACAAGAAGGTGGTCGAGAAGAACCCCAAGGGGCTCTCGCCGCGCCAGAAGATGTTCTGGCAGGTGATCCTGGCCGGCGGCGTCGGCATCTTCCTCTACAACCTCCCCGGCTTCTCCACCGAGCTGTACTTCCCCTTCTTCAAGAGGCTGCACCCGGAACTGGGGATCCTGTTCATACCGTTCGTGACGCTCGTCATCGTGGGCGCGAGCAACGCGGTCAACCTGACCGACGGCCTCGACGGCCTGGCCATCGGGCCGGTGGCCATCAACGCGGCCACCTACATGCTGTTCTGCTATATCGCAGGTAACGCTCGGCTTTCCGGCTATCTGCAGATCCCCTACGTACCGGGTGGCGGCGAACTGGCCGTCCTGTGCGGGGCGATGGTCGGCGCGGGGCTTGGTTTTCTCTGGTACAACAGCTACCCCGCCGAGGTCTTCATGGGAGACGTCGGCTCCCTGTCGCTGGGCGGCGGGCTCGGCACCCTGGCCGTGCTCACCAAGCAGGAGATCCTGCTGGTCATCGTGGGTGGCGTCTTCGTAGTGGAGGCGCTTTCGGTCATTTTCCAGGTGGGCTCCTACAAGTACCGCGGCAAGCGGATCTTCCGCATGGCGCCCATCCATCATCATTTTGAATTGAAGGGGGTGGCCGAACCGAAGATCATCGTCCGGTTCTGGATCATCACCATCATCCTGGCGCTGGTTGCGATCTCGACCCTGAAGATGCGCTAGATAAAGAAGGTCTCATGGAATTAAAGGACAAGAAAATACTGGTAGTAGGGCTGGCCAAGACCGGCGTCGCCGTGACCCGCTTCCTGGCGGAGCGCGGTGCCCTGGTCACCGTCACCGACATGCGTGACGACGAGGCGCTCGCGGACGTTCTCGCCGAGCTTGCCGACCTCGACCTCTGCCTGGAGCTCGGGCGCCACGTCCCCTACAGCTTCCTGATGGCCGACCTGATCGTGGTCTCCCCCGGCGTCCCCATGGACATCAAGCCGCTGGAGATGGCGCGGGCCCAGAAGCGCCGCGTGGTCTCCGAGGTGGAACTCGCCTCCTGGTTCATCGACGCCCCCATGGTCGCCATCACCGGCACCAACGGCAAGACCACCACGACCACCCTGACCGGCGAGATCTTCAAGGGATGCGGCTTCGACACCTTCGTCGGCGGCAACATCGGTAATCCCCTCATCGAGCTCGCCATGAGCGGCGAGCGGGTCGAGCGCGTCGTGGTCGAACTTTCTTCCTTCCAACTGGAGGGGATCGAGAGCTTCCGCCCGCACGTTGCCGTGCTCCTGAACCTGACCGAGGACCACCTGGACCGCTACCACAGCTTCCAGGAGTACATCGACGCCAAGCTGCGCATCTTCGAGAACCAGGGCCCGGAGGACTTCGCGGTCCTGAACATCGATGACCCGCTGGTCGCTGCCTGCGCCTCAAAGCTCAAGTCGCGCCTCTTCCCCATGAGCCGTTTCCACGAACTCGAGGAAGGGATCAGCTACCGTGACGGTTTCATCACCTTTGCCCACGACGGTAAGGTGCTCCGCTTCGGCACCGACGGCTTCAAACTTAAAGGGGTGCACAACCTGGACAACATCATGGCCAGCATGGCGTCCACCCTGCTCATGCGCTGCGACGGCGACTGCGCCTACGCGACGGTCAAGAATTTCAAGGGACTGCCGCACCGCATGGAGTTCGTTGAGGAAGTGAACGGCGTCGCCTACTACGAGGACAGCAAGGGAACCAACGTCGGCAGCGTCGTGAAATCCCTGGAGAGCTTCGACTCCGGCATCACCCTGATCGCCGGGGGCAAGGACAAAGGTGGCTCCTACGAGCCGCTGGCGCAACTGGTCTCGCAGCGGGTCAGCCACCTGGTCCTGATCGGCGAGGCGCGCGAGCGCATGCACCAGGCGCTGGGCGATCTTACCGACACCCACTTCGCCGACACCCTGGAAGAAGCGGTAGAGACCGCCCGCAAGCTGACCCAGCCCGGCGGCGTGGTCCTCTTCTCGCCGGCCTGTTCCAGCTTCGACATGTTCAAGAACTACGAGGAGCGCGCCGAGCGCTTCAAGGCGGCGGTACGCGCGGCCAAGGAGGCGGAAGGGAAGTGAAGCGACTGGAGGGGTACGACATGATCGTGCTTATGATGGCGGTGATCCTCACCTGTTTCGGTGTGGTCATGGTCTACTCCGCGTCTTCCGTCATGGCCGCCAAGAAGTTCCACGACGGCTTCTTCTTCCTGAAACGGCAGTCCCTGTACGCCCTGATCGGCTTCATCGGCATGGGGCTCGCCATGCACGTCGACTACCACGTCTGGAAAAAGTGGGCCGTGCCGCTCTTCCTCGGGACCTTCTTCCTGCTGCTGCTGGTGTTCGTCCCCGGCATCGGCGGGACCGCCAAGGGCGCCTCGCGCTGGATCCGGCTCCCCGGCTTCAACTTCCAGCCCTCCGAGCTCGCCAAGGTGGCGCTGATCATGTACATGGCCTACTCCCTGGAGAAGCGGCAGGAGAAACTGAAGCAGTTCACCTCCGGCTTCCTTCCCTACATGCTGATCCTCGGGATGTTCATCGCGGTGCTCCTGGCCCAGCACGACATGGGGGCGGCGCTCACCATGCTGGTGGTGGCCATCGTCATGCTCTTCGCGGCCGGCACCAAGGTGCAGTACATCCTGGGCATGGGGCTCGTCGCTTTGCCCGGCGTCTGCTACCTGGTCTTCACCAAGGCCTACCGTATGCGGCGCATCACGGCATTCCTGGATCCCTGGCAGGATCCCACCGATGCCGGCTTCCAGATCATCCAGTCCTGGCTGGCGCTCGGGACCGGCGGTTTCTTCGGCCAGGGGCTGGGCGAAGGGAAACAGAAATTGTTCTACCTCCCGGAAGCGCATACCGACTTCATCCTCTCCGTGCTCGGCGAGGAGATGGGGTTCATCGGGGTGATCGTGATCGCCTCGATGTTCCTGTTGTTGGTGCAGAGAAGCATCCGGGTCGCCATCGCCGCCGAGGACAGCTTCGGCCGCTTCCTCGCCTTCGGCATCGCCTCGCTGCTCGGGCTGGAGGCCTTCATCAACATGTCCGTCGTCACGGGACTGCTCCCCACCAAGGGGATCGCGCTCCCGTTTCTTAGCTACGGCGGCAGTTCGCTGATCATTTCGCTGTGCGCGGTAGGCGTGCTTCTCAACGTCTCCACCAGGATGAGGGGGACGCCATGAGGCTGATTATCGCGGGAGGCGGCACCGGGGGGCATCTCTTCCCCGGCATAGCGGTGGCCGAGGAATTCCTGGCCCGCGGCCCGGAAAACGAGGTCCTTTTCGTGGGCACCGAGCGCGGCATCGAGGCGCGCCTGTTGCCCAAGCTGGGCTATAAGCTGGAGCTGATCTCCGCCAGCGGGATGAAGGGGATGGGCACCGTCAAGAAGCTCATGAGTGCCGGGCGCCTGTTGTACGGCTACTCGCAGTCCAGGAAGATCCTGAAGAGCTTCAAGCCGGACGTGGTGCTCGGTGTCGGCGGCTATGCCTCCGCCCCGATCCTCCTCGCCGCGCGCGGCATGGGCATCCGCACCTTCATCCACGAGCAGAACGCCGCACCCGGCCTCACCAACAAGGTATTGAGCCGGGTGGTCGACGGGATCTTCATCTCCATGGAGGAGGCTGCCAGCTTCTTTCCGGGGAAAAGCACCCAGATGACCGGCAATCCGATCCGCAAGGAAATCCTGTGGGGGTTCCAGGAGCAGCGCAGCAGGACTACGGGCGACACTTTCAGCCTGCTCGTTTTCGGCGGCAGCGCCGGTGCCCAGCGCATCAACAGCGCCATGCTGGAGGCGCTGCCCCACCTGGGAGAGGTGAAGCACAAACTGCGCATCACGCACCAGACCGGCGAGAAGGACGTGGCGCGGGTGCGCGAGGGGTACCAGGCCCAGGGTGTCCAGGCGCAGGTGCTCTCCTTCATCGACAACATGTCCGCGGCCTACGGGGCGGCCGACCTGGTGATCTGCCGGGCCGGGGCCACCACCATCGCCGAGGTGACCGCCTGCGGCAAGGGATGCATCTTCATCCCGTATCCGTTTGCGGCCGACGACCACCAGAGGAAAAACGCCGAGTCGCTGGTGAAGCGCGACGCCGGGCGGATGATCCTCGAGGAAGATCTGACCGGCGAGCATCTGGCCGCCGAGGTCCTGAACCTGATGAATCACCCGGAGCAGGTAGCCGAGTTGGAGAAGAACGCCAGGTCCCTGGCCCAACTCGACGCCGCCCAGGCCATCGTTGCGGCCATGGTTTTGAAAAACTAAAGACGTTCAACGTTCAAGGTTCAACGTTTGAAACGTGAACGTCGCTCCGGGCGTTCCACTGGTACGGCACCACCTGCAGTGATCGGATTTTGAAGTAGCAGTCACCGGACTGCCGAACGAAGCAAAGTAATTGGGCGAACGTTGAACGTTGAACGGCCTTTAAGGAGTTTTAAGTGTACGGAAAGATAGAGCGGATACATTTCGTCGGCATCGGCGGCATCGGCATGAGCGGGATCGCGGAGGTGCTGCTGAACCTGGGGTACAAGGTCTCGGGCTCCGACCTCAGGAGTTCGGACACCACCCAGCGCCTGGAAACCCTGGGGGGCGAGATCTTCATCGGCCACGCCGCCGAGAACGTGGCCCAGGCGGACGTGGTGGTCATCTCCAGCGCCGTGCACGAAGACAACCCCGAGGTGATAGAGGCGCACCTGAAGCTGATCCCGGTGATCCCGCGTGCCGAGATGCTGGCCGAGCTGATGCGCATGAAGTACGGCGTCGCGGTCGCCGGCACCCACGGCAAGACCACCACCACTTCCATGGTGGCGACGCTCCTGGCCAAAGGTGGCATCGACCCGACCATGGTCATTGGCGGCAGGCTCAACTCTCTGGGCACCAATGCGCGTCTCGGGCAGGGGCAGTTCCTGGTGGCCGAGGCGGATGAGTCCGACGGCTCGTTCCTGCTCCTCTCCCCGACCATCGCCGTGGTCACCAACATCGACGCCGACCACCTCGACTTCTACAGCGGCATCGAGGAGATCAAGGACACCTTCGTCGAGTTCATCAACAAGGTGCCTTTCTACGGCTTGGCCGTGCTCTGTCTGGATAACGGCAATATCGCCGACATCCTGCCGCGGGTGAAGAAGCGCTTCACCAGCTACGGCCTGTCGGCCCAGGCGGACTTCCGCGCCACCGACGTGCGCCTGTCCGGCTTCTCCACCAGCTTCGTGGCACACCACAAAGGTGTCAGACTGGGCGAGATCACCTTCTCCATGCCCGGCGCACACAACGTGCTCAATGCCCTGGCCGCCATCGCGGTCGCCATGGAACTGGACATTCCGTTTGAGACCATCCAGGAAGGCTTCAAGGCCTTCGGCGGCGTCGGGCGCCGATTCTCCCTGAAAGGGGAGGTGAACGGCATCATGGTCGTCGACGACTACGGCCACCACCCGACCGAGATCAAGGCGACCCTGGCCGCGGCCAAGTCCGGCTTCGCCGAAAACCGCCTGGTGGTCGTGTTCCAGCCGCACCGCTACTCGCGCACCAAGGAACTCTTCGAGGACTTCGTCAAGGCGTTCCACGACGCGGACGTCCTGATCCTCACCGACATCTACGCGGCCGGCGAGGCCCCCATCGAGGGAATCACCGCCGAGTCGCTGGCGGCACGGGTGAGAAGGCACGGCCAGAAGGACGTCACCTGGATCCCGGAACGCGACAAGCTTTGCGAGCACCTGGAGCGGGTGCTGGTACCGGGCGACATCCTGCTCACCCTCGGCGCCGGCAACGTCTGGCAGGTGGGTGAGACCATGCTGGAGCGCCTGAAGGCGGCGGGGGAAAAGTGACCTGGTCCCGCGCCGATCTGGAGCAGGTAGCGCAAGGGACGAAAGGAACCGTCCGGTGGGACGAACCGATGTCCCGGCACACCTCGCTCAGGGTAGGCGGACCGGCGGATCTCTACCTGGAACCGGCGGACCTCGATGACCTGGAGCAAGCCCTGGGGCGGCTCCGGTCGGCAGGCATCCCCTGCCTGGTCATCGGAGGCGGCTATAACCTCCTGGTCCGCGACGGCGGCATCAGGGGATGCGTGGTCTCACTGAAAGGATTCGACAACCTGGAGCCGTTGCCGGGCGCGCGACTCGAGGTCGGCGCCGGGGTTACCAACCAGGCCCTCACCCGCTACGCGGCGCAACAGTGCCTGGGAGGGATCGAATTCTTGAGCGCCATCCCGGGAAGTTTCGGCGGTGCGCTGACCATGAATGCGGGCGCCCACGGCGGCGAGACCATGCAGCGGGTCGAGTTGCTGACCACGCTGCGGGAGAGCGGGGTGCTGGTCCGCAAACGGGACGAGTTGCAGTACGGCTACCGCTTCCTGAAGCTGGAGCCGGGCGAGATAATCCTCGGGGCGCGGCTGAGACTGGAGCCGGTCGAGCGCCGTCTCATCGAGGAGAACATCCAGGAGTACATCGCCAAGCGCGGCGGCCAGCGGGTCGGCTTCCCCAACGCGGGTTCCTTCTTCAAGAATCCCGCCGGCGAGAGCGCCTGGCGGTTGATAGACCAGGCCGGGCTGCGCGGCTGGATGATCGGTGGAGCCCAGGTCTCCGAGGTGCACACCAACTTCCTGGTCAACAAGGGTGGCGCGCTGGCCGCCGACTTCCTGGCCCTCGCCGAGCTGATCAAGGCGCGGGTGAAGGAGCATAGCGGCGTCGAGCTTGAGGAAGAAGTAAGGATAGTCGGCGAAGGGTAGCTCAGAGGTATCTATTCCGCCGCAGTTACCCTCACCCCGCCCCTCTCCCAGAGGGAGAGGGGGACACGAAAAGTTCCCTCCCCCGGAGGGGGAGGGTTAGGGAGGGGGAAGTTATAAGCTTTCCCCCCACCCGACCTCCCCCCTCCGGGGGGAGGAGTTACGGCCCCCCCTAGAGAGGGGAACAAGCCGGACGAAGGAAACAAAAAGAAGAGGACGTAACACGATGACTGTAGCTGACCTGAAAACCAAGAAGATTGCCGTGCTGATGGGGGGGCTTTCCGCCGAGCGCGAGGTGTCCCTGAACAGCGGCAAGGCCGTGCTCGCCTCCCTGCAGCGCCAGGGTTTTAACGCTGTCGGCATCGACGTCGGCCGCGACCTGGCCCAGCGTCTGGCCGAGGAGAAGGTGGAGCTGGCCTTCATCGCCCTTCACGGCCGCTTCGGAGAAGACGGGTCCGTTCAAGGTCTCCTTGAGTTGATGGCGATCCCCTATACCGGTTCCGGCGTGCTTGCCTCGGCGCTGGCCATCGACAAGGTCGCTGCCAAGGTGATGTTCGCCGCCGCAGGCTTGAGGCTTGCGCCCTACCAGGTGCTGCGCCGTGGCGAGGAACTGAAGCTTGAGAACCCCCTGCCGGTGGTGGTGAAGCCCTCGAAGGAAGGTTCCTCGGTCGGCGTCAGCATCGTGAAAGAGCCCGGCCAGATGGCAAAGGCGCTCGAGGATGCCTTCCGTTACGACTCGGAGATCCTGGTCGAAGCGTTCATTAGCGGCAAGGAAGTCCAGGTGGGCATCCTCGACGGCCGTGCCATGGGCGCTATCGAGATCGTGCCGAAAAACGAATTCTATGATTACGAGGCGAAGTACACCGATGGCGGCGCCGAGCACATCCTCCCGGCGCGCCTGCCGGAGAACGTGTACCAGGCGGTGTTGAAGGAAGGCGAGAAGGCCCACGCCGCCCTTGGCTGTGACTGCTACAGCCGCGTCGACTTCCTTGTCAACGAGGCCGGCGAGTGCTACCTCCTTGAGGTCAACACCCTGCCGGGCATGACCGATCTGAGCCTGCTGCCGGAGATCGCCCGCGGCTCGGACATAGATTTCGACCAGTTGGTGGTGCGCATCATCTCTGCCGCATCGCTGAAGATCTGAAAGACAGGTTAAGGTTGAGGTTAAGACGGTCTCTCAACCTCAACCCTAACCTCAACCTAGATGTATCGCCGGATGCTATTTAATTGCATTGAAATTCAATCTAGACGGTAACTGCCATGCGCGATTTACACGCCAAAAAACAGAGGGTGCCCCACAATAGGGTCAAGAAGCCGCCCAAGGAGCGTAAGCCCATCAACTGGGGCCCCATCCTCAAGTGGCTTTCCCGGGGGATAGGCGCCACCGCCATCTGCGCCGTCGCCGGTTTCGGCGGCTGGAAGGCGTACCACCTCGTCTCGCGCACCACGCTGCTCCGTCTGGAAACGATCGAGGTGTCGCCGCTGAAGAAGGTCTCCAGGGACGAGATCATCACCCTCGCCGGCGTCCGCCCCGGCGATTCCATGCTGGGACTCGACCTGAAGACCATCATGGCACGACTCTCCAAGGATCCCTGGCTGGAGCAGGTACAGGTGCGCCGCTACTTCCCGCACACCCTTTCCATCACCGCTTCGGAAAGGACCCCGCAGGCGGTGGCCAACGTTGGCTGCCTCTACTACCTGGACGAAAAGGGAGTGCTGTTCAAGTCGCTCTCCGAGGGGGACCGGCTCGACTTCCCGCTCATCACCGGCATCACCGAGGAGGACCTGACCCAGGATCCGAAGGGGTCCCAGGAAGCGCTGAAGAGCGCGCTGCAACTGATCGGCACCCTGAAGTCCGGGAGCGTGTTCAGCCTGGCGGATATTTCGGAGATTCATTACAGCAAGGGGTACGGCTTCACCCTGTTCACGATGCAGGGGGGCGTTCCGGTGAAACTGGGTAACGGCGACTTCAGTCAGAAACTGGCGCGCCTGTCCAACATCTACCGCGACCTCCAACCGCAGATGCATGCATTGGATTACATAGACCTCGATTACATCGACAAAATCATAGTGAAAAAAGTGTAGGAAAAGGGGGGAGTATGTCCGCAACCAGAAGGGATAACCTGATCGTCGGCCTTGATATAGGCACAACCAAGATCTGCGCCATCGTCGGCAACGTTACCGAGGACGGTATCGACATCGTCGGTATCGGTACCAGCCCGTCCAAGGGGCTCAGAAAAGGTGTCGTGATCAACATCGAGAGCACCGTATCCGCGATCAAGAAGGCGATCGAGGAGGCCGAGCTGATGGCCGGCTGCGAGATCAAGTCGGTCTACGCGGGCATCGCGGGCGGGCACATCAAGGGCTTCAACTCCCAGGGTGTCATCGCCATCAAGAACCGCGAGGTTTCCCCCGAGGACGTGAAGCGTGTCATCGAGGCCGCCAAGGCCATTGCCATCCCGATGGACCGCGAAGTGATCCACATCCTCCCCCAGGAATTCATCATCGACGACCAGGACGGCATCCGCGAGCCTCTTGGCATGAGCGGTGTCAGGCTGGAGGCCAAGGTGCACATCGTCACCGGCGCCGTCGCCAGCGCCCAGAACATCGTCAAGTCCTGCAACCGCGCCGGGCTGGAGGTTGCCGACATCGTCCTCGAGCAGCTTTCATCCTCCGAGGCCGTGCTCTCCGCCGACGAGAAGGAACTGGGCGTGGCGCTGGTGGACATCGGCGGCGGCACCACCGACATCGCCATCTTCGTGGACGGCGCCATCAAGCACACCTCCGTGCTTTCCCTGGGCGGCAACCATCTCACCAACGACATCGCCGTCGGCCTCCGCACCCCCATGGCCGAAGCCGAGCGCATCAAGCAGAAGTACGGCTGCTGCCTCTCCTCCCTGGTCGGCAAAGACGAGACCATCGAGGTCCCCAGCGTCGGCGGCCGCAAGCCGCGCATTCTCTCCCGCCAGCTCCTGTGCGAAATCCTCGAGCCGCGCGTCGAGGAGATCTTCACCCTGGTCAACCGCGAGATCGTGAAGAGCGGCCTCGAGGACATGATCGCCTCGGGCGTGGTCATCACCGGTGGCTCCACCATCCTGGAAGGTATGCCGGAACTGGCCGAGCAGATCTTCAACCTCCCGGTACGCCGCGGCCTGCCGCAGCGCATCGGCGGCCTCACCGATGTCGTGAATTCGCCGGTTTACGCAACCGGCGTGGGCCTGGTGGTGTACGGCTCCAAGAACGTCGGCGTGCACGAGTTCCCGACCCAGCAAAGTGACGAAACCGTCTTCCGTCGGGTGAGCCGCAGGATGAAGGATTGGTTTGGCGAGTTCTTCTAAAAAAACACAAGATATAGTGTTTTAGGGCTTCCATTATCGGGGCAAACGTAGTATAAAACCGGCTAATATTTTTGCCGCCGCCGGGGGGCGCGATAATAAGGGGGGTAGTTCATGTTTCATTTCGATGAAAGCATCGACCAGACTGCGAAGATAAAGGTGATAGGCGTTGGTGGTTCCGGCGGGAACGCGGTCAACACCATGATGGCTGTGGGCATCGCAGGGGTCGATTTCATCGTTGCCAATACTGATGCACAGGCGCTCAGGATGTCCAAGGCGCCGGTCAAGATACAGATCGGAACCCAGCTTACCAAGGGTCTCGGCGCAGGCGCGAACCCCAACGTGGGCCGCGACGCCGCCCTCGAGGATAGGGACAAGGTCGTCGAGGCACTGAAGGGTGCCGACATGATCTTCGTAGCCGCCGGCATGGGCGGCGGCACCGGCACCGGTGCTGCTCCGATCATCGCCGAGATCGCCCGCGAGCAGGGCGCGCTCACCGTGGGCGTGGTCACCAAGCCGTTCACCCGCGAAGGGCGTCAGCGCCTGGCCAAGGGTGAGGACGGCATCAAGGAACTCAAGAAGCACGTCGACTCCCTGATCGTGATCCCCAACGACAGGCTCTTGGGCCTCGCCGGCAAGTCCATGTCCATCCTGGACGCCTTCAAGCCGTCCGACGACGTGCTGCGCCAGGCGGTGCAGGGCATCTCCGACCTGATCACCCAGTCCGGCCTGATCAACGTCGACTTCGCCGACGTGAAGTCGATCATGAGCGAGCGCGGCATGGCCATGATGGGTATCGGTCTGGGCAACGGTGAGAACCGTGCCGTCGACGCAGCTCTGAAAGCCATCTCCAGCCCGCTGCTGGAAGACATCGACATCTCCGGCGCCAAGGGCGTCCTGGTCAACATCTCCGGTTCCTCCTCCATGACCATGGACGAGTTCGATGCCGCCAGCAAGGTGATCCACGAGAAGGTGCACGAGGACGCCAACATCATCGTCGGTCTCGTCATCGACGAGAACCTTGGTGAGACCATCAAGGTCACCGCCATCGCCACCGGCTTTGGCGACCGTTTCGACCTCGAGAAAGGGCGTCACGAGATCAAGAACGTGAGCACCCTGGTCAAGCCGCAGCCTGAAGTGAACCGCGAGATCCCGACCTACATCCGCGCCAAGCAGGAGCGTGAAGCCACCAGGCAGCAGCGCAGCTTCCTGATGGACGACGAGGATCAGTACGACATCCCGACCTTCCTGAGGAAGTCGGTCGACTAGTACCCGACCCGAATAAAAGCAAAAAGGCCCGGCCCCGTGAGGGAGCCGGGCCTTTTTTTATGCCGGACTCTCGCGGCAGAAGGGACTGGCTCCGTAAGGTGCCTGTCCCTCTAGCGGAACGCCCCTTTCAGCTCAGCCACCTTCCTCAAGCACTAAGGGGACAGGCACCTGGCGGAGCCAGTCCCCCTCTTTCGCAGAAGGGGGCCAAGATGGGAAACCAACATGCAACGGTAATAGAGACTTTCCCTAAAGCATCCGCCGATTTATCCGATATGTGCACAATGGCCTTTTCTGCAGCGAGGCCGTCCCTTGTGTCGCATACGACGTCGGAGTTTCCCTTGACGATGGAAGAGCAGCCACTCTACAACAGCAAGATCATCAGCATCTTCGTGAGCCTCCTGCAGAAGAAGTATCCGCACGTCGACGTGCCGGAACTGCTGCGCTACGCCGAGATAACTCCGTATGATCTGAGCGACGAGGGACACTGGCTCACCCAGCGCCAAGTGGATCGGTTCCACACCCGGATGACCCAACTGGTGGGGGCGGACATCGCCAGGGAAGGGGGACGCTACGCGGCGTCGGCCGCCGCCCACGGCATGATGATGAAGTACACGCTGGGGCTGATCGGCCCGGCCAACACGCTGCTCGCCATCGGTAAATGTGCAAGGAACTTCAGTAGGTCCGGGACTTACACTGCGACGAAACTGGCCGATAACCGCGTAGAGATTACCTTCGTGCCGCACGATGGGGTCGAGGAACAGCCCTACCAGTGCGAAAACCGCATCGGCATGTTCGAGGCCGTGGTGATGCTGTTCAACTACCACCCCCCCGAGATCGAGCACGACGAGTGCATCTTCCAGGGGGGCGAGTGCTGCCGCTACATCGTTTCCTGGCAAAAGACCCTGTACGCCAAGGTGCGCAGCCTCAGAAACCGCCTGGTCCCCCTCGCCCTCATCGTCTATGCACTGTTGCTGCACTTCGGGCAGGTGGGGCACCCGTTGACATTCCTCACCGCAGTCGGCTTCCTCGCCTTGGGGAGCTCTTACCTGGCACAGCGGATGGAAACGCGGGAGATCGTCACCGCCCTGGCCCAGGTGGAGGAATCGACCGAGCGCATCGTGGCGCAGATGGGCGTCAACTACAACAACGCCCGCATGGTCAACGAGGTCGGTCAAGCCCTCAGCAAGCAAAGCGGGATCACCGACGTGCTCAAAAACGTTACCAAGGTGATCGAAAAGCGGCTCGGCTATGACCGCTGCGTCATCATGCTGGCCGATGCCAGGAAGTCCCGCCTTACGTTCAGCACCGGCTACGGCTATACCGACGCCCAACGGGACGCGCTCCTCAACGCCTCCTTCGACCTCACCTCACCCGACGCCCAGGGCGTCTTCGTCACCTGTTTCCGTGATAACCAGATCAGGTTCGTGAGCGATTTCGCCGAGGTGGCGTACCTGCACACGCCGCGCAGCCTCGTCTTCTCCCAGGAACTGGAGGCCCGTTCCTTCATCTGTTGCCCCATCGCCTGTGACGGCGAAGTGCTCGGGATCCTGGCGGTGGACAACAAGAAGTCGCAGCGTCCGCTGATGCAGAGCGACCTGAGCCTTTTGACCGGCATCGCACCGGTCATCGGCATGAGCCTGCGTAACGCCATCCACCTGGAGCGGCAGCGGCGCATGTCGGAGCAGATCCGGCAGTCGCAGAAGATGGAATCGGTCGGGGTCCTGGCCGGAGGCATCGCACACGACTTCAACAACCTGCTTACCGGCATGATGGGCTTCGTCGCCCTGGCGCAGATGAAGCTGAAAAGGGATGACCCGGCCCAGGAGTACCTGGAACAGGTGCTGAGCGCCGCGGACCGGGCTGCCTCGCTGACCCAGGGGCTGCTCGCCTTCAGTCGCAAGCAGGTCAACCATCCCCAACCGGTCAACCTGAACCAGGTCATCGCCAACCTGCGCAAGCTGGTGAGCCGGTTGGTGACCTCGAAGGTCACGCTGCGCATCGAGCTTTGTCCGGGGAAACTGGCCGTCGTGGCGGACTCGGGACAAATCGACCAGGTGATCACTAATCTTGTGAACAACGCCCGCGACGCAATGCCGGACGGGGGGACCCTCACCATCTGTACCAGCCTGATGGACATGAACGAGGAGTGGATCGACCAGAGGGGGTATGGGAGGCCGGGCAGCTACGCTGTCATCTCCGTCACCGACACCGGCACCGGCATCGACGAGGCGACCAAGGCACACGTGCTGGAACCGTTCTTCACCACCAAGGAAGTGGGCAAGGGAAGCGGACTCGGGCTTGCCATCGTCTACGGCATCGTGAAGCAGCACGAGGGGTACGTCGAGATCGACAGCACCCCCGGCGTGGGCACCACCCTCAACGTCTACCTTCCGCTGCTGACCGGGGAGGCCGCGGCTGGCGTTGCCGACCTGCAGGATCCCGACGCGCCGCCTCCGAATAGCAGCTCCTTCAGCCGTCCAGAAAACCGACCCATTTCACCCTGAGCGTCGCCACGCCGAACTCCACCTCCACTACACCCTTCAAAAGGTAGGGGCGGCGCTGCGAGAGCTTCCGGCAAAAGCGCGCATAAACGTCCGGGAAAAATGTGGCGTCGAAGATCGCGGTCACGTCCTCGAAAGAGACGAATTCCATGGGGCGGCCGTGCTTGTCCTCCACCGTCTTCGTGGTGATCCACCATCCCACCATGGTCACCCACTGCCCCGAGTGCTTGATCAACTCCGATGCCTTGATGGGGCGGTGCCGCTGCCACTGCGCCTTGTACAGGGCGAGCGGGTGCCGCGAGGCGAGAAAGCCGAGCGCCTCCACCTCCTGCCTCAATACCGTTTCCGTATCGTAGGGCGGTGGCGTGGGGAGCTCGGTTTTCTGCTCGAAAAGCAGGGCCGTCGCCTGCTGCTGAAAATGGAGCAGTTCCCACAACAGTGCCGGCCGCCTTTGTTCCCCTTCCAGTGCGTCGAAGCATCCCGCTTTCACCACCCGCTCCGCATCCGCCCGCTGCACGTTGGCCCGGCGCAGGAACTCCGTGAACGACGTGAAGGGGCCGCGCTCGCGGCGCTCCTTGATGAGCCGCTGCGCCCCCTCGCGGGTCAGCCCGTCGATCTGCATCAGTCCGATGCGCAGCGTCTTCTCCAAACCGGTGTAGTGGTAGTCGCTCTCGTTGATGTCCGGCGGCAGGATGGTGAGCCCCAGCCTGCGCCCCTCCGAGATGTAGGCGAACGGCGAGTAGTAGCCACCCTGGTTGGAGATGACGGCGGCGATGAACTGCGCCGGGTGGTTCGCCTTCATGTAGGCCACCTTGGCGCTCAGGAGGGCGTAGCTTGCCGAATGCGGCTTGCAGAAGGAATAACCGGCGAAGGAGAGGATCTGGTCCCAGATCGCATCCAGCACCGGCCCGGTGACGCCCCGCTCCTTTCCCCCTGCGACAAACTTGGCGTGGAAGTCCTCCAGCCTTTTGCCGCGGTGCTTCTTGGTGATCACCTTCCTGAGCTGGTCCCCTTCGCTTGCCGAGAAACCGGCCAGTTCCATGGCGATCTGGGTGATCTGCTCCTGGTAGATGGCGATGCCCAGCGTCTCCCCGAGAACTGGTTCCAAGAGCGGGTGCAGGTGCGTCCATTGCTTGCCCTGCATGCGGGCCACGTATTCCTGGATGAAGCTGTTCGCCGCCGGCCGGATGATCGACGATGCCTGCACCAGCACCTCGAAGAGGTCGATATCGAAGGTCTCCCGCGGCGCCGTCGAACTCCAGATTTTCCTCAACAGCAGTCGCACCGAGGGCGATTCCAGGTAAAAACAGCCGATGGTGAGCCCGCGGCGCATCAGGCTCTGCGTCCTCTCGTCCTCCAGCGGGCGCCAGCTCGCGTAGTCGATCTCTATTCCCTTCTGCTCCTTCACCGCCGCCATCGCGTCCCGGATCACCGCAAGGGACCGGTTGCCCAGGATGTCGATCTTGACCAGTCCGGCGTCTTCGGCCTGGTCCTTTTCCCACTGGATCAGCGGCAGCCCCTTGTGCGAAATCTCCACCGGGACGTAGCGGCGGATCTCGTCCGGGACGATGACCAGCCCGCCGCAATGCAGCGACAGGTGGCGCAACTGGCCGTTCAGGTGGCGCGCCGTGGCGACGATCTCCTGCCAGTCCGGTGACAGCGTCTCTCCCTGGAACAGCGGGTGCCCCGACATCGCCGCGGCACTCTGTTCAGCGCGCCAGAACCCCGAGATCCGATCCGTCATCTCCTTGATCTCGAAGTCCGGCAGCCCGTACACCTTGGCCACCTCGCGCAGGGCCGATCTCCCCTTGAAGCCGACCTGGTTCGCCACCATCGCCGCGCGCGCGGCGCCGTAGCGGGCGAAAGCGAAGTCGAGGATGGCGTCGCGTTCGTCCCAAGGGAAATCCACGTCGATGTCGGGCGGGTCGCTGCGTCCCTCGTTGAGGAAGCGTTCGAAGAAGAGGTTGTGGCGGATGGGATCGACGTGGGTGATGCCGAGGCAGTAGGCGACCAGCGACGCCGCCGCGCTCCCCCGGCCGCAGGTGCGCTGCGACTGCCGGGTGATCTCCTCCACCACCAGGAAGTAATGCGCGAACCCCTTGTCGCGGATGATGGAGAGTTCCTTCTGCAGGCGCGCCTCCACGTTGGCGGCGATGCTGCCGTAGCGCCAGAGTGCCCCCTCGCGCGCGCGGCGGTTGAGCGTCGTGAAGGCATCGTCGTTGCCCAGCCCGCGGAAGGCCGGAAAGATGGTGCGGGAGAAGTCCCACTCCCTGCGGCACATGGCAGCTATGCGCAGCGAGTTCTCCAGCGCCTCCGGGCAGTGCGGGAAGAACTCCGCCATCTGCGCCGGAGCGTAGAGGGCGTCCGACTGGCAAGCCGTCACTTCCGGCGTCAACCGTGACAGTTTGGTGTTGAGGTGAATGGCCCGCAGCACCCGGTGTAAGTGGAAGTCGCCCAGAGGGGACTGGCTCCGCCAGGTGCCTGTCCCCTTTCCCCCTTGGGCTATGGCGTTGGCCTCGGCAGCATTGGAGTGAGGGGGACAGGCACCTGCGGAGCCAGTCCCCTTCCCGCTCTTTCCCATACAGAGTAGGCTCGCTTCGTTCCCATTTCCCCTCTCCCCCTGGGAGAGGGCCGGGGTGAGGGCGTCGGCAGCACCGGAGTCTTGGCCCAAGCGCCCCGCACGCAGGAGCGCGCGCGAAGTTGCCACCGCCGGCAGCTTCAGTTCTCGCGCCGTTGCCAGTGCCCGGTGCATGTCGTGTCCCGGCGACAGCTCCACGAAAAGCCTCTCCGCCGAAACCCGCTTCAGCGTCGAAAGCAGGCGCCGATCATCGCTCACGACGATCACCCCGTGCCGGTAGCGGGTGAGCGCGTGGCAGAGGTCGAACGACGTGTCGCAGTGCAGGTCCGAGAGCAGGCGCGAGATGTTGGCGTACCCCTCCTGGTCCGCCGCCAGCAGCACCGCGCGGTTTTGCTCCGTTACCGCCTCCGTGCCGATGATGGGAGAGATGCCCGCCTCACGTGCCGCGTCGAGGAATCGCGGCACTCCGTAGAGCCCGTTGCGGTCGGTGAGGGCGAGCGTATCGAACCCCAGCCGCACCGCCTCCGCGCAGAGCGCCTCCGGCGAGAGCACCCCCCAGTTGGGGGAGAGGGAAGAATGTACGTGAAGATGAATGAACATGCAGAACCAGAAAAGCTGTTACGCAAAGTACGCGGAGTGTACGCAGAGAACGCAATGAGAAGAATCTGGCCGAGGGGAGACCCAACCCCAAGATTCGTTCAAAGATTTTGTTTTAGCCGTCCCCCAAAAAAAGATTGTCTCCGCGTTCTCCCAAGCACCACTAGGTTACGGCCTTTCTCTGTGTCCTCTGTGAACCCCTGTGTCCTCTGTGTTCCGCTTTTTACTTAATTTTTTGTCACCGTCATGTACTTGTTCTGCTCCGGGTCCCACGCCGCAGGCGCTTCGCTGGCAAGGGTGACTTCCCGGCGCGCCGCCAGTCCCTTCCCCCAGCGCACCGCGTTTTTGCCGTGTTTTTCCCTCAAGAGGTCCAGCGTCTCCTGCAGATCGGTCTCCTTGCGCGACACCTCGGCCGGTGCGGCGGCAAAGAGATCCATCTGCCCCGCATCCTCCGCCACCTGATCGCAGCTAAGCCGCAGCCCCTTGACCCGCTGACGCCTCTTGCAGGTGGCGAAGAAGAGTTCCTCCACGGCCGCCAGCAGCGGCAGGTCCAGCGACGTCGGAACCGGCAACACCTTCTTCCCCTGCTGTGTTACGCCGTCCGCGTACATCACCGAGAGCGTAATCTTGCGCGCCCCCTTGCGCAGCCGCCGCAGTCTCAGCCCGCATCCCTCCACCAGCCGCAGCAGTTCTGAAAGCAGGATGGCGTCATCGTTCTCCTCCTGCTCCAAAAGCCCTTCCTCGACGATCTCGGTCGACATGCGCGGCGGCTGTACCGGCGAGCGGTCGATGCCGCAGGCCCGGTCGTGCAGCAGCGGCGCAAATGGACCAACTGCCAGCCGCAGTTGCGGCACCGAGAGCGACGCGACCTCCTGAACCAGTTTCAGATTGAGATCGCGGAAAAGAAGCGTCTGCCGAGACTCTCCCACTCCCGGGAGTACCGAGACGGGGAAAGGTGCGAGGAAAGGGCGTTCGGCGCCGTGGAAGACGTCATAGACACCCGGTTCCCGCATAGTGTCCGCCGCGACCCGCGACACCAGCTTGTTGCCGCCCGCGCCGGCCATAGCCTCCAGCCCCAGTTCTCCGGCTATCGACTTTTCCAGCCGCGCCGCCACGTCGCGTGCGGGGCCGAACAGTCGTCTCGACGCGGTGACGTCCAGGAAAACCCGACCCGCTCCCGGTTCCACCATCGGAGTGAACTCCGCCGAGAGTTCCATGAGCGCGTGGCTTCCTTTGGCCATCAGGTGCGGATCAGGCGCGATCACGATAAGCGACGGGCAGGACCTGCGGGCATGATAGATCGGCGTCCCCACGTGCACACCCTCGGCGGCAGCCTCCGACGAAACCGACTGCAGCAGCGCACGCTCCGAGTTGAGCGGAGCCACCGCCACCGGGCGCCCGCGCAGCTGCGAATGGATCACCCGTGCCAGCGCGATAGGAAAAGCGGGGATAGTTATGTGGAGGATTTCCCGGTCCACTTGCGATAAAACCTCATGGAGCCCACCAGCACTCCCCTGATATGAAACTCGTCCTCTTCCGTCACCGTGATGGGGCTCATCGCCGAGTTGGCCGGCAGCAGTTGGATCGTATTCCCCTTGCGCAGGTACTTCTTGATGGTGATCGATCCGTTCACCTCCGCGATCACTGTCTGGCCGTTCTCCGCGACCGCCTGCGGGTGTACCGCCACGTAGTCGCCGTCCATGATCCCCATCTCCACCATCGAATCCCCGCGCACCTCGTAGACCACGTTGCCCGGCCCCGCCATGGCGGAAGGGACCTCGATGGCGTCCGCCAGTTGGAACGCCTCCACCGGCCGTCCCGCCGCCACGATGCCCACCAGTGGCAGTTCCAGGAAAGTTAGACTCCCCCCCTGGCCCACTCCCCCAGCCACCGCAGCCCCTCCCTTCGCGAGCCTCGGCGCCGCAAGCGTTTCCTTCAGAGAAGAGGCCGCAAGCGTCCCCCCCTTTGCGAAGGGGGGATGGGGGGGATTTGAAAGTTGCAGCCCCCTCTTGGCATTCCCCTGTCGCGCCAAGTGCCCATGCCGTTCCAGCGCGCGCAAGTAATGCTGCACCGTCCCCAGCGAATCGAACCCGCATCCCTGCGCGATCTCCAACTGCGAAGGCTGGAACCCGTTGCGGTCCACGAAATCCAGGATGAAATCAAGCACCCTCTTTTGTTTAGGTGTCATTCCCAACCTCCATTCCATCACGCCCATTCCCCCCTCTCCCTCTGGGAGAGGGGCAGGGGTGAGGGAAGATGGTCACTCGATCAGGGATGCGAGAATACTCGCAAGTTCTTCGCAAGTCAAGCGCGGGTGAATGTGAAGGGTGACATTGATGAACAACGGTGAAAGGATGGTATAAATCCGTGGTTGATTAAAACTCTCCAATATTTGGAGGCCGGTATGGACGGGAACACACTGATCATTATCGGGTTAGGCGTTATCGCAATTGTGCTGGCAATCGCTGTTTTTGCCCTGTTTCAAAAGCGGCAGACTGCCGGTCTGCGGCAGAGAGGTTAGCCCTTGGAGCGCCACAACATGGCTGCCGGAAGTTCCCGGCAGCCGCTTCATTTTCCACACTTCAACACATCCCGCCTCCGCGGCAAGACTTCGTTTGGCAAAGTACGACCGTACTTTCGCAAAGTGCGTTCATAAAATCGTAAAGTACGATCACAAAATCGTAAAGTACGGTCGCAAACTCCCAAAGTGCAGGCACAAAATCGTAAAACGCGTCCTAAAATCGGAAAACACAATGACAAAATCGGAAAACGTCACCCTGAAATTCGAAAACAGGATGACAAAATCCGAAAACGCCATGACAAACTCGTAAAACGTCCTCGTAAATCGGTAAACGCGACCGCAACATCGGAAACCCGATCATGAACCCATGAAAGCTGCCCCGAGTTGGTCACTTGAGAAGCGATCGCTTTAGCTCCTTCCCACCATGTAAGGTGGGTCAATCTGGATACTCGTTAGCTGCTCGTCGCAACGGTTCGGTAATGTCTCGAGGCAAGTAAAGTGTTTGACAACCTGCACCGGCTGCTGATATACACCTCCGCATGTACTATCCCTTCTCCAGCATACTTCCCCCTCTCGCCGCCATTCTCGCCTAGCAAGGCAGTCTGGCAGCTTCCCCATCCTGTTCGCGTCCAGCGTTCCCACTAGAGTTGCGCCTTTCTGCCTTGACCTCTGAGTGCTTCTTTCCCCTCTGAGCTTCAAGGAGATTTCACATGCAATCCATACACTCTGCCCGCGCCGAGTCGTGCAACGGGCTTTTATTGATCATGCTCGCCGCCGTCCTTTGGGGGACCGTCGGCATTTCCACCAACATCATCTACAAACTTGCCGCGACCAACCCGCTGTCCATCGGGTTTTTCCGGCTGACGACATCCCTTCCCGTCTTGTTCTTCATGTGCTGGGTCCGGCTCGGTACGCAGATGTTCCGGGTCTCATGCGGGGACCTCGCACTTATGGCGCTTATCGGGCTGCTGACAGCGCTGTACCAGGTCTGCTTCTTCGGCGCCATTGCGCGTACCGGAGTCGCGGTGGCGACCGTCGTTACCCTTTGTACGGCACCGGTCATGGTGGCTGTCGTCTCCGCCGCCTTCGCCAGAAAAAGGACCTCCAGAACCATGCTGGCGGCCCTCGCGGGTTCCCTCTCGGGCACGAGCCTGCTGGTCCTGTTCCAGGAGCAGTCTAACAGCTACGGAGCGGACGCCGGTGGCATCGGCCTTGCCTTGGTGTCTGCCTTTTGCTACGGCATGATGACCATTTTCTCTCAGAAGATGGCAGCGCGCCGCGATCCTTTCCAGTCTCTTGCCATAAGCTTCAGCCTGGGGGCTGCCATGCTGTTCGCCTTTGCCCATTCACGAGGTATTGTCACGACCTATACACCTCAAGCCTGGATGCTGCTCGTGTACCTGGGGACGATACCGACCGCCCTCGCCTATGTCCTCTTCTTCAACGGCATGCGTTCAACTTCGGCAACGGCGGCCAGCATCAGCACCCTGGTGGAGCCTATGGTCGCGACCCTGCTGGCCTGGTTCCTCTTCGGCGAACGTTGCACTCCCGTGGGCTTTCTTGGGATTGCCCTGCTGGCAGGATCGTTGTTGCTGTTGTACCTGGGTGCCACGGCCTCCCTGCGTAAAAAGGGGACGATCGTGGCCGATGCGGGCGTGAGGTGAGTGCGAGGCCTTCGGAAGTGAGCGGCGGTTTCCTGCGTTGACGGCACAAATCGCCCTGATAAGATGAACTTTTCTGCGTCAGGGAGGTTCACATGGTAAAGCCAGGGGGGCGATGGGTGCCGAAAGAAGGGTTGATGCTGCTTTTGTCCCTGTCGCTGCTCCTGGCTGGTTGTGCCGCCGGGAAAAAGTGGCAATACCTGCCGGCTACGAAAGCGGAGGAGCGGTCCATCTACGTGATAGCCCACGGCTGGCACGCGGGGATCGCGCTGCCGGTGGAAGAGCTCGGCGAGGAGTTGGGCTTCGTCAAGGAGTTCCTGCGCCCGGGGCGGTACTACGAATTCGGCTGGGGAGAGGCGGAGTTCTATCAGGCCGACAAGGTCACCCCCGCCATTTTCCTAAAGGCGGTGTTCTGGAGAAATCCCAGCGTCATGCACGTATTCTCGATGCCGGTTCCCCCGGCGGAGCAGTTCAGCGGCGCCGACCTGGTCGAACTCAAGCTGTCGCAAACGGGCTTGAAGCACCTGAAGGACAGCTTGCGTGCCAGTTTCAAGCTCGCCCCGGCGCAGCGCCCCTACCCGTTGAAGAGGGGGCAGCAGGGTGAGTACCGTTTTTTCAAGGCGGAGGGGGACTACCTCATCACCCATACCTGCAACACCTGGACGGCCAAGATGCTGGCAAGCGGCGGCGTGCCCATGGACACCGTCTTTACCCTGCGCTCGGCGGGCGTGATGCGGCAGGTAAAAGACGCGAGGAAGGAGTACCTGAGGCTGCGGCCGCAAGGAGCGGAAACGGGTAACGAGCGGCGGGCTCTTCCCAGCTCGCTCCAGCTTGCCCCTTTGGCAAAGGAAGGAGGGGACTGGCTCCGCCTGTTGCCTATCCCCTTAGTGCATGGGGAGGGCGGTTGAGCTGAAAGGGGCGTTCCGCCAAAGGGACGGGCACCTAACGGAGCCAGTCCCTTCTGCTTGTTGTCGCCCCTTCCGCCTCTTTGGTTATGCCACCTTGAAGCGGCTCACCAGGTCCTGCAGCTCCTGGGCCTGCACGGCTAACTGCGCCGCCGCGGTCGCGGTCTCTTCCGCCCCCTTGGCGCTTTGCTGCACCACCTCGGTGATCTGCTGGATGTTGCTGGTCACCTCTCCGGTAGTCGCGGTCTGCTCTTCGGCTGCCGTCGCGATCTGGCTCACCTGCATGGATACCTCGTTGATCCGGTTCAGGATCTCCTCCAGCGCCTGCCCCGATTTCTGCGATGAAACCGCTCCCTTTTCCACCTCGACCACCCCCTCCTCCATGGCCTTCACGGCAGCCTTGGTGTCGTTCTGGATGGCCTTGATCATCTCGCCGATCTCCCTTGTCGCCCTGGTGGTCCGCTCCGCGAGCGCCCTGACCTCGTCGGCGACGACAGCGAAGCCCCGTCCCTGGTCACCGGCCCGGGCCGCTTCGATGGCGGCGTTCAAGGCCAGCAGGTTGGTTTGGTCCGCGATGTCCTCGATGGTGCCGACGATGTTGCCGATCCGTTCGGAACTCGAACCGAGCGCCTCGATGGTCAGGGAGGTCTCCCGGACCCTGTTGGCGATGACCCCCATCCCGACGATGGTCTCCTGGACGACCTGGGCCCCGGTGCCGGCAGCGCTGGCGGAGAGCTGGGACGCTTCCGCTGCCATGGTGCAGTTGCGGGCGATATCGCTGCTGGTGGAGGCCATCTCCTCGCTGGCTGTGGCAACGGTGTTGGTCTGGCAGGCGACCTCTTCGGCACCGGTCGCAATCTGCTCGGAGGTGGCATGGAGCTGGTTGGAGGCCGAGGCGATGCCGGTGGAGATGTCGACGGTCCGGGATATCATCTGGCGCAAATTGATGACCATGTGCTGCAGGGCGGACATCAGTTGCCCGGTTTCGTCCTTGGTCTTCGCTTCCGGGCTGACACTCAGGTCGCCCGCCGCGATGGCGTTGGCAACGCTTACCGCGTCAGCCAGCGGCCTGGTTATCCCCCTGGAGATGAACACGCCCAGAGCGAGGGACACGAGAAAGCCGAGCGCGGTGAATGCCAGCATGATGTAGCCGGAACGATCGGCGTCGGTGGAGTTGCGCAGGGAGGTCTCCCTGGCTGTCTTGAGGTTGAGGTCGAGCACCTGTCTCAGCAGTTGACGGATCTCGACGCGCTTTTGTTTTTCCGAGGCCCGCAGCGCGAGCATCTCCTCGAACTTGGCTCCCTGTGCCAGCGACCTCATGTGCTCCGCGTACTTGGCGTAGCCGGCGAGTCCCTCCAGCATCCGGTTGTAATTCTTCTCGTCCTCGGCGTCGATCAGGGTGCTGCGGTATTCCTTGAGAGCGGCATCTATCTGTTTCAGGTCACGCTCGACCAGATCGAGATAGTTGGGATCGGCCTTCCTTTCCAGGGCCAGGTAGTTCAGGTTCGCGACGGACCGCTCGAACCCTTCGGTGATCCTGGCCAGCTGCCCCAGCGGCACGGTGCACTTCTCGTACAAGAAGGTGTCGGCCTTGTCCACCTTGTGGATGTCCAAGTAGCCTATGATCCCGATGATGGCAGCTATGCACGCGACCGCAAAAAAACCCACTAACAGCTTCGTTCCGACTTTCATCTTTGTCTCCTTTCGATCTTGAACGACCGGTTACTCCGCGTTGTGTTTCGTCGACGGGCGCCTTGGCAACCCCAACTGCTGCAGGCATGACATGAACTCCACGACGGTGAAGGGTTTGGCCAAAACACCGTCGGCACCGAGCGTTCTGGCAGCGGCCAGCAGGGGATCCTTGTTCCCCCAGGGGGATCTCCTCAGCAGGGCAAGGATCCGCGGGCACTCCTTTTTCATTTTCAGGTTCAAGATCACGTCGAGGCCGTTGGTCCCCGGCATGAGGAGTTCGGTGACCACCAGGTCGAACGAGATGATGTTGATCATCTTCAGACCGGCCAGCCCGGTGTGCGCCGCGAAAAGGATGTAGCCGGCATCGGCCAGAGGATCCTGGAGCCGTTCGATTGTCGTCACATCGTCATCTATGAAAAGAACTGAGGCCATGGTCATTCCCTCCTATCGTATCCGCCTGTTCGGGCGGGTGCCGGTGTCCCTTCATGGGGACACGTGCTGCGCTGGGCGCGCTTCCTGGCCGTATACATCGCAGGGGGCGTGCCAAGAACAGGTTTGTCGAGAAAACGGAGGGTTAGCGGCGGAAGGGAAGGGGGGTGTGTCCCTCGGGAGGGACACGTGCGGCGGAGAGGGGACACAAGCTTAGCGGTAAAAGATCTTCCGGTTCACCTTGAGCAGGTCGGCGGCCTTGCGCTTGTTGCCGTGGCAGCGTTGCAGGGTTATCTCCAGGACCTTTCCGGTGAAGTCGTCCACGATGGCACTGAGGCTCAGGTCACCCAAGGGGATGCGCACCTGGTAGTCAACGGCGTCGGTATCGCTGTCGGTGGCGAGGGGGGAAGGGGAAGGGGAAGGGGAGAGCCGGATATGCCCGGGCTTGATCAGCTCGTCGCCCACCATGATGGCCGCGTATTCGAGTACGTTGCGCAGCTCGCGCACGTTGCCGGGCCAGTCGTAGGCGGTGATCAGTTCCATGGCCTGCTGGGCCACCCCCGGCAGCGCCTTGCCCAGGTGCTTCCTCAGCAGCTTCAGGAAGTGGTCGACCAGCAGCGGGATGTCTTCCTTGCGCTTTCTCAGCGGTGGGATGGTAATCGGCACGACGTTGATGCGGTAGAAGAGATCCTCGCGGAACCTCCCCAGCTTCACCTGTTCGGCCAGGTCGCGGTGCGTCGCCACGATCACCCTGAAGTCGACGGGAATCTGCCGGTTGGATCCGGTCTTCTCGTAGACGCGTTCCTCGAGCACGCGCAAAAGCTTCGCCTGCAGTTGCAAAGGCATGTCCCCGATCTCGTCCAGGAGGATGGTGCCGCCGCTTGCCAGGCTGAATTTCCCGTCACGCTCCTTGTCCGCCCCGGTGAAGGCCCCTTTGGTGTGGCCGAACAGCTCGCTCTCCAGCAGGGACTCCGGGATGGCGGCGCAATTGACCCCGACGAAGTTGCCGGGGAGCCCGCCGGAACCGACGTGGATGGCGCGCGCGAACACCTCCTTGCCGACCCCGCTTTCGCCGAGCAGACTCACCGTCGTCTGCGGAGAGGTGGTGATGTGGGCGGCGACCTCCAGTGCCTGCCGCATCAGCGGAGAGTTGGTCACGATGTTCTGAAAACTGTACTGATCGGAGAAATGCTCGCGCAGGTGCTCGTTCTCGCCGGAGATGCGACCGAATTCGAGGGCCCGTTTCAGGATGATGTCGAGCGTCTGGGGCGTGAGAGGCTTTTCCAGGAAGTCGAAGGCGCCGCTGCGAACGGCGTCCACCGCGCTTTCCACGCTGCCGCGTGCCGTGAGCACGATGAAGGTCAGGTTCGGCGACTGCAGCTTCGCTTTCCTCATGAGCTCGATGCCGTCCATCCCGGGCATGTTCAAGTCGGTGATCACCAGGTCGACCGGGTGGCTGTCCACCAAAGAGAGGGCCGACTCGGCATCGGAAGCGGTGATGACCTGGTAGCCCAGGCGCAGTACCTGGTTTTTGAAGGCCAGCAGAAAGACTTCTTCGTCGTCTACCAGCAGAATGAGTGGATTTTTTATACCCATGGTGGTTCCCCGTTTAACGAGCCGCGTCGAGAGCCGCCAGCAGCCGTTCTAGTTCCCGTTTGATCCCTGACACTGCTTCTGCCATGGCGCCGGGGTCGACGGCACCCGATCCCGACGCATCCTCCAGTGTGCCGGCAAGTGTTGCCAGCGACTGGCCGCCCACTGCGGCGGCAGCTCCTCTCAGCTTGTGAGCGAAGAAGCATATCTTGGCGCAATCGCCGCCACGCAGCCCGGCCTCGATCTGGTCCAGATATTCCGTAGCCCTGGCCCGGAACAGGTCGATCACCTCGACATCGTCGGTGATGTTTTCGGAAAGAGAGACATCCTGCACAACAGCCTCGGCCGGTGCGGGTGCGGCATCCCTTAGCACCCTGCCGATCTCCTCCCGGAGGCGGTGCAATTCCAACGGTTTCTGGACGTAGTTCATTCCCGCTTCGACGATGCCGCGGTGAGCCACGATGTCCGCGGTGTATCCTGACATGAAGATCACCTTGAGGTCAGGCCTCACCCCCTTGATTCTGTCGACCATCTCCTTCCCGTTCATCTCGGGCATGATGACGTCGGTCAGGATCAGGTCGATGGCCTGACCCGGCTGCTCGCAGATCGAGATGGCGGCTTGGGGCGATTGCGCCTGGATGACGGTGTAGCCCAGCTGCTGCAGCAGCTTCGACGCTATCCTCATCAGCATCTCTTCGTCTTCCACCAGGAGAATGGTTCCGGTGCCGGTCGATGGCAGGTCCCCTGCCTCCTCGCTTTCCGGCGTCGGTTCTGCCAGGCGCGGCAGGTGGATGTAGAAGGTGGTCCCCTGTCCGGGCTCGCTGCAGCACTGGATAAACCCTTCGTTCTGGGTGACGATGCCGTAGACGGTGGAGAGGCCGAGTCCGGTACCTTCGCCCAAAGGTTTGGTGGTGAAAAACGGCTCGAAGATGCGCTTTTGCGTCTCGCTGTCCATGCCGCACCCGGTGTCGGCGACGGTCAACAGGACGTAGTCGCCGGGGCGCGCGCCGGGATGAGAGTGGCAGTAGTCGCTGTCGATGTGGATGTTCTTGGTGGCCAGTGTCAGTGAGCCGCCGCCGCGCATGGCGTCGCGGGCATTGACCGACAGGTTCATCAGGATCTGGTCGACTTGCGACGGATCCATCCTGATGGTCCACAGATCCGCCCCGGGGAGGAACCTGAGCTGCACGTCTTCGCCGATCAGCCGGCCCAGGTTGGTCCGAGCCTGCGCCACGTGGGCATTTAAGTCGATGGCCTTCGGGAGGATGGCGTCCTTGCGCGAGAATGCCAGCAATTGCCTGGTGATGCCGCTGGAGCGCTCGGCGGCCATGGTGATGGCGTCGAGCAGCTCCCACAGCTCGCTCCCTTGCGGCACTTTGGGCATGGCGAGCTGGGCGGCTCCGAGGATGACGGAAAGCATGTTGTTGAAATCGTGGGCGACGCCTCCGGCGAGCCGACCGATCGATTCCATCTTCTGGGACTGGTACAGCTGTTCCTCCAGTTTCTTGCGCTCGGTAAGGTCCTGGATGAAGCCGACCAGGCACGGTTCCTGGGAATGGGGATCGGTGGTGGCCATGATGTAGAATATGGCGTCCAGCAGGGAGCCGTCTTTGCGGTACAGGGTTACCTGGCGCTGCACGTAACTCCCCTGCGCGCTCCTCGCTGCGGCGACCAACTCGGCGCGGGCTTCGGGCGAGGCCCACAGTCCGGCCGCCCCTGACGGATTGACTTCGTCCATCATGCCCTGCGGGCTGCTGTACCCGAACATTGCGGCCTGCGCCCCGTTCATCTGCAGAAAGCGGCCGTCGAGGGTGGTGCGGAACATGCCGACGGGAGAGCCGTCGAAGAGGGAACGCAGGTGCCCCTCGCTCTCGGCCAACCCCTTTTCCGCCCGGATGCGGTCCTCGATCTCCTCTTCCAAAAGCGCGGCCTGTTCCTGGAGGTCCTCTTCCCTTTGCCGGACTGCTTCCATCGCCTCGGTTTCCTGGCGCCAGCGCCGGCGGATCTGGCGCACCGAGAACAGGGATAGCAGGGTGAAGAAAGCCAGCAGGGCTGCCGCAAGCCCCGCCTCGTGGTACCAGGGGGCGAGGTAGTCCTGGGTGGCCTGCCCGACGAAGATGTACAGGGGATGCTTGGCGAGCTTGCGGTAGCTGATGGTCCGTCTGATCCTGTCGGTTTTCACCTCGGCGGTGTAACTGCCGTGATCGGGGGTGGCCCGCACGGACGCGAGGACTTCCCGGGAAAGGTTCCTCTCCCCCACGGCGCTACCCACGCCTTGGCGGTCCGGGACCCGGACTATCTGCGCCAGGTCGGAGTCGCGCAGCGACATCGCCCCGTGCGGGCCCAGGTCGAGAGAGGCAAAGGTCTCCTTGAAGTGTTCCAGGGTGATGGTGCCGGTGACGATCCCAAGGAAGGTGCCGTCGGCCGCGGAGACTTTCCTGGCGATCACCAGCACCCACTTCCCGGTGGCGTGGCTGACCAGCGGCTTCGAGATCACCATCTCCTTGCGCGGGTCGTCCCGGAGGGCGCGGAAGTATTCACGGTCGGAGGCGCTGATGATGCGGCCGGGGGCGAAGTCGGTGCCGCAGATGAGCTCGCCCCGAGCGTCCGCAACATGGATGCCGTACAGTTCAGGTGTCTGTTTTTTCAGGCGCCCGAGGAAGGAACGCATGAGCGTCGGCTGCAGGCGACCTTCCGAGAGCTCCGCGCCGGCCTCTTCGGCAACCGCGAAAAGCACCGTGTCGATCCTGTCGATGATGCTGGATACGTTTGCCTCCAGCGTCTGGGCGAGGTTGTAGGTGGAGAAGGCGACACCTTGGGCATACTGCTGACGGATCTTGTAAAGGGATAGCCCGACGATGGCATAAACGAACAGGTTGAGCAGTATGGCAGTGGCCAGCAGTCGAGCAGCCAGTCGTGTTGGTGCTTGACCGCTGGTACGGGTATCTTTCATCACTTCCTCGTGTTTGGAAAGGTCTATGACAAGGGTATGTTTGATGGGTGATTTCAACTGAACAGCAAAACCCCTCTCGAAGGCACAGTATACCGTAATTATGCCAGTGTCACTCGGTGACAGATTTGCCAGTTTTATTTTGTAACTGGACGGCAGCAGTAGGTGGTCCGGTACAAAACGTTACGAAATTCCACATCCTGTTCATTCTCTCATGTCTGGTAACATATATACTGCGGCCGTTTCCGAACGGGATCTGATAGATACTCGGAAGAGAGTCGATTTTCTCGAATCTATTTTTTCTGGCAACGGAGTCCCTGATGGCTAAAAGAATCGTACACTGCCTCAGCTTCTGCCTTTGCCTGTTCTTCCTTCTGTGTTTGTCAGTACCCGTCCATGCCTCCGTTGCCAAGAAAGTCCTCGTCCTGCATTCATACGATCCACAGTTCCGAGTGACGGCCGAGGAAACGGAGGGGATGCTGGCCGTGTTCAAGCAGCACTCGGACCTGGTCCAGCTGCAGTTCGAATACCTCGATGCCAAGCAGTACTCAGACCCCGTTTACCTCACCGAGGTTCTCGATGCAGTCTTCGGCCACAAGCTCGCCAGGAAGCGCTTCGACCTGGTCCTCGCCGTCGACAACGACGCCCTCAATTTCGTGGAGCGGCACCGGCGCGACTTTTTCGCCGGCCTCCCCGTCGTTTTCTGCGGCATCAACGACTTCACCCCCGATCTGATAGCCGGCGACTCCGATGTCACCGGCGTCACCGAGCACCCCTCCTTCCAACAGACCGTCGACATCGCGCTGTCGCTGCATCCGGCTGCGCGGGAGCTGGTCTTTATCGGCAGTCCCCAAAACGAGACCGGCAAAAGCGTGCGCAAGGAACTGAAACGTCTCGAGCCGGGGTACGCGTCGCGGGTTCGCTTCACCTTCTGGGACGACATCCCCATCGAGGAGTTGACGGTCAAGTTGCGGGGGCTCCCTGCCGACCGGCCGCTGTTCATCTACAGCTTCGTCAAAGACAAAAGCGGCTTCGCCCTCCTCCCTGACGACAGCATCAAGCGGATCCGCGAAGCCAGCGCCGGGCCCATCTATTCCTTCTGGTCCTTCTTCATCGGCAAGGGGATCGTCGGCGGGGAGCTGGTGAGCAGCAGGGCCCAGGGGGAACTGGGCGCCCAACTGGCGTTGCGCGTGCTCCAGGGGGAAGCGCCGGGCTCCATACCGGTGCAGACCTACCAGGCCAACAAGCTGATCTTCGACTACCAGCAGTTGGAGCGATTCTCCATCAGCCCAAAAAAGCTCCCGCCAAAGAGCACGGTGATCAACAGGCCCCACAACGCATACTCCATCAACAAGCAGGCGTTTTGGATGATACTGGGCTTGCTGCTGCTGTTTGCGACCATCTCGGTGCTGCTGGCCAAGGCCATCATCGGGCGTCGCAGGGCGGAGTCGCGGCAGCTCGAGAGCGAGAACCTGTACAAGACCCTCGTGGAAAACGTCCCGCTGGGAATTTCGCTCATCGACAACGAAAACCGGATCAGGATGATCAACCGCTCCCAAGCCGGGTTGCTGGGGCGTCCGCCGGAATGGTACTTGGGGCGCAGCTGCTACCAGGAATTTGAGGGGCGGGAGGAGAGGTGCCCGCACTGTCCCGGCGTCATTGCCATGGAAACCGGTGCGGTCGCCGTCGCCGAGACGGAAGGGATTCGGGCCGACGGAAGCGTGGTCTCGGTGCGCATCCACGCGGTGCCGCTGACCGGCCTTGCCGGAATTCCTTCCGGCTTCATCGAGGTGGTGGAGGACATCACCGGCGTCAAACAGGCGGAGGCGGAACGGCAAAAGATGGAGCAGCAGCTCTTGCATGCCCAGAAACTGGAAAGCCTGGGAGTACTCGCCGGCGGCATCGCCCACGATTTCAACAACATCCTCACCACCATCATCGGCAACGCCGACCTCGCCCTGATGCGCATACCCTGCGAGGCGGCCGCCGTGGAAAACGTGAAAAGGATCGAGCAGGCGGCGCTCAGGGCGGCGGACCTGGCCCGGCAGATGCTGGCCTACTCCGGCAAGGGAACCTTCGTCATCGAGCCTACCGACCTGAACCGCCTGGTGGAAGAGATGGGGCACATGCTGGATGTCTCGATATCCAAGAAGGCCGTCCTGCGTTACCACCTTTGTCGGCCGTTGCCGCCGGTGGAGGTGGATGCCACCCAGATACGCCAGATCGTCATGAACCTGGTCATCAACGCCTCCGAGGCGATCGGGGATGCCACCGGGGAGATCTCGATCCGTACCGGGACCATGGAGTGCACCAGGGAGTACCTGCTCGACACCTGGCTCACCGATCCTGCGCCGGAGGGGCTCTACGTCTTCCTGGAGGTCTCCGACACGGGCTGCGGCATGGACGGCGAGACCGTCGCGCGCATCTTCGACCCGTTCTTCACGACCAAGTTCACCGGCCGCGGCCTGGGCATGGCGGCGGTACTGGGGATCGTCCGCGGCCACCAGGGTGCCATCAAGGTCTACAGCGAGCCGGGGCGGGGGAGCAACTTCAAGGTGCTGCTGCCGGCCAGCGACCGGCAGCTCGAGCGGGCCGACGACCAAGAGCCCCGTGGGGAGCAGGGGGAGGCCTGGCGCGGCAGCGGTACGGCATTGCTGGTCGACGACGAGGAGACGGTGCGCGGCATCGGCGCCGACATGCTGCGCGAACTGGGATTCGAGGTGCTGACTGCGGCGGACGGTTGCGAGGCGGTGCAGATTTACGCTGCCAGGCAGGATCTCGCGGTGGTCGTTCTTGACCTCACCATGCCGCAGATGGACGGGGAGCAGTGTTTCCGGGAGCTGCGCCGCATCGATCCGCAGGCACGGGTGATCATGTCGAGCGGCTTCAGCGAGTACGAAGTAACCCGGAAGTTCACGGGTAAGGGCGTCGCCGGGTTCATTCAGAAACCGTACAAGCTGTCGGCCCTGCGGGAGGTCTTGCGGAGCTGCCTGGACAGGCCCCAATGAGGGAGTGGCACACGGGTAGAAGAACTATCCGACGTAACGCAACGACGCGAGGTGCATTAACGCTCTAAGGATGGTATAAATCCCTGGTCGATTACAAAACACCAATGTGGCCAGGGTGGAAGGGTGCGAGCGCCAGCGGGTCCGGAAAAGGCTTCCGAAATCATGACTGCCCTGGTGCCGCCGGCACAGTGGGCGGTCTATGCCGAGTTCATCGCCGAGACCGCCAGGCGCGGCATCCCCTTCGCCGTCGGCGGCGGGCTCGCGGTATCCGCCTATTCGGACTGTGTCCGCAACACCAAGGACATGGACATCTACATCATGGAGCGGCACTCCGCGGAGGTGATGGCGATCAGCCGGGAACTCCGCTTCACCGAGTACACCGCCGTCCCCTATGACCGCACCTGGAGCTACCGCAGTTTCCGGGACGGTTACATCCTCGATTTTCTCTGGAAGATGCTCAACGGCAAGGCATTCGTGGACGAGAGCTGGGTGACCCTGGGGTGGGAGCTGAAGGTCCGCGGAACCTCGTTCAGGCTTCTCCCCGTTGAGGAACTGATCTGGTCCAAGCTGTACATCCTCAGGAACGACCGCACCGACTGGCCCGACATCATCAGCCTGCTCTATGCCCGAGGCGCCGAGATGCAGTGGGACCGGCTGCTGGCCAGGGTGGGCGAGGACCGGCTGCTCCTAGGCGGCACAGCTGGCGGAACTGCTCGACCCGCTGCCGGAACTGGGGCTGCACCTGGACATCGGCCACACCGAACTGATGCTGAAAACGAGCAGCGCCGACGAGATCATCGAGCGCTTCGGCTCCCGCCTGCTGCACGTCCACCTGCACGACAACAAGGGAGGGGACGCCGACCTCCACCTCCCGCTCGGCGCCGGGACCATCGACGTGGCGAAGCATCTGGCCACCTTGCAGCGTGCCGGCTATGACGGCACCATCACCCTGGAAGTCTTCACCCCCGACCCGGCTTTCCTGAGGTACAGCGCCGACCGGCTGCGCGCCATGTGGGGCGAGGCAGGCCGGTGACCTCACTCCTTTTCCGCCCAGCCTCGGTAGGTGTACCCCGCCAACTTAGGCACCCCCGCCGCATATCCCGCTTCGAGTGCGGTCACCCTGAAACCTGCCGACGCGATCTGTCGCGGGATAGGGCGGTCGAGGTGACATCCCCCGGCTAGATGTTGCCACCAGGGCGTGATCCGCTCCTGCCAGCGGAGCACACCGGCATCGGGCGCGGCCCCGTGCTCGCAAAAAAGAAGCTTTCCCCCCGGCGCAAGCACGCGCCGCATCTCCGCCAACGCGCCTCTCCAGTCGTTTATGCTGCACAAGGTGAAGGTCAACAGCACCGTGTCGACGCTCGCGTCCTCCAGGGGGATGGTCGCAGCCGGCAGGTCGAGCCAGCGCACCTCCAGCCCGCTGCGCCGAACGTTTTTCTCTGCCGCCTTGCGCATCCCCGGCGACGGCTCCAGTCCCCAGATGCAGCTCACCTGCTCCCGATCGTAAAAGGGAAGGTTCAGGGCCGTCCCCATCCCGACCTCCAGCACCCGCCCTCGCGCCAGCGGTACGATCAGCGCCCGCTGCCGCTGCAGCGCTTTCATGCCGCAGACACAGTTGGTGAGATGAGGCAGACACAACTCGTGGTAGAGGTTCACGACAGTACCTCGCACCATGAAGCGATGGCAGCGCGTGTCGGCACTGACGGCAGTACGACAGCGTGGACTGTATCGGCGCAGAGCATTAATGACATATGGCACCCTGTTCTTCGCATTGTCACATTTGGAGTAGCTTTGATTTCTGCTAAGGTAGATAAAGCGTTTGTCATCATTTTGTCAATGTCGTGTTTTCATTGAACCCGGTGAGGTATGATGCTCCGCCCGTCATTGTTGTCGATCCGCTTTCTGCTACTGCTCATCATCTTCGTGGTCGCCTTGCCCGCGGCCGGCGTCATTTTGTATTCCGGTATCGAGTTCCGCAACGCCATGCTCGAGGAGGCGCGGCAGGAGACCCTGCAACTGAGCGAGAGGATCGCCACCGAGCAGCGTAACCTGGTGGTGGCAGCCGAGCAACTGGTGACCTCGCTGGCACAGCTTCCCGA
The DNA here is from genome assembly GCF_016458305.1 of Geomonas anaerohicana. Lineage (GTDB taxonomy): Bacteria > Desulfobacterota > Desulfuromonadia > Geobacterales > Geobacteraceae > Geomonas > Geomonas anaerohicana. Next base: position 790,933 of record NZ_JAEMHL010000001.1, read on the forward strand.
GGTGAAGGAACGGGACAAGTCCAAGGTGGAACCGATCCTGAGGGATCTGCTCAAGCTGAATCCCATGTACGCCAACATCACCATCGCGGACCGCCGGGGGATGATGTGGGCCAGCGCCGCGCCCATGAAGCAGCGCCTCGACCTCAGCAACAGGCGCTTCTTCAAGAGCGCGATCACCAGCGGCAGGCTCTCCTCGGGTGAGTACATCGTGAGCCGTATCATCACCAAACCCATCTTCAACCTGGGCTACCCGCTGAAGGACCAGGATGGGCGCAGCGCCGGGGTGATCGGGGTCAGCATCAACATCGGCAACTACCAGCACCTGCTGCAGCAGATGAACCTCCCCAGCGGGTTCAGTTTCGTGATCCTGGACCATAAGGGGATCATCCTGGCCCGGGGCATCGACCACGCGCGCTACGTCGGCAAACCCTATCCGGAAAAGCCCTTCCGCAACATCCAGCAGGGGCCGGACACCGGGACCGAAATCCGGCCGGGGTTGCAGGGGGACAACAGGATCATCTCCTACCGCAAGCTGCGGCTGCCGGGGGAGGCCACCCCCTACATGTACGTCACCGCCGGTATACCCACGGAGGTGGCCACGCGGGAAGCCAGCCGCGCGCTGACCCGCAGCATGGTCTTGCTTTCCTCAGTACTGCTCCTGGCCTGCGGCTGCGCCATTTTGATCGGCAAGCGCAGCATTGGAGATCGTATCAGGGTCCTGGAGGATGCCTCGGAAAGGCTGGCCGGCGGAGATGCCGAGGTCAGGGTCTCCGCCCTGGTGGTGGGGGGGGAACTGGGGAGCCTGGCGCTGACTTTCGACGCGATGGCGGAGCAGTTGCGTGCCAGGGAAGAGGCCCTTGCCCGCAGCGAGGCCTTTTTGAACACCATAATCCAGACCGAGCCGGAGTGCGTGAAGCTGCTCGACCGCAACGGCTGCCTGGAGATGATGAACCATGCCGGCCTGGCCATGATCGACGCGGAGTCGCTGGCCCAGGTGCAGGGGGAATGCATGTATCCCCTGGTCACGCCCGAGTACCGGGATGCCTTCATCGAGCTGACCAACAATGTCTTCCGCGGCGCTACGGGTAACCTCGTCTTCGAAGCGGTCGGACTCAAGGGGAGACGGGTGTGGCTGGATACCCATGCCGTCCCCTTCCGCAACGATCACGGCGACATCGTTTCCCTGCTGGGGATCACCAGGGACATCACCGAGCACAGAAAGAGCGAGGAGGAGCGGCGCGAGAATCTGCTGCTGTTCGAATCGCTGATGCGCTACTCCCCGATGGGGATCCGTATCTTCAATGGCGAGTCGGGGCAATGCATCCTGCTGAACCAGGCGACGGCGGAGATCGCCGGGGGGCGGGTGGAGGCGATGCAGGAACAGAATTTCCGTACCCTGCGGTCATGGCAGGAAAGCGGCCTGCTGGAGGTCGCCGAACAGGTGCTCGACGACGGCGTGGCCCGTGTGCGCGACGTGGATCTCACTACCAGCTTCGGCAAACGGGTCGCCATGTCCTACAGCCTGTCCCGACTGCTGATGAAGGACAAGAAGCACCTGCTGGTGGTGGGGCGGGACGTCACCGATGAGCGGCGCCTGGAGCAGGAAAAAACGGAGATGGAAGCCCAGATCCTGCATGTCCAGAAGCTGGAGAGCCTGGGCGTACTGGCGGGGGGGATCGCCCACGACTTCAATAACATCCTGATGGCGATCATGGGCAATGCCGAGCTGGCGCTGCTCAGGCTGCCGCAGGAATCGCCGGTGCGTACCAATCTGCACAACATAGAGAAGTCCTCGCAGCGCGCGGCGGACCTGGCCCAGCAGATGCTCGCCTACTCCGGCAAGGGGCGCTTCGTCATCGAGGTGCTGGACATCAACGCCATCATCAAAGAAATGAGCCACATGCTGGAGGTCTCCATCTCAAAGAAGGCCCAGATGCGCCTGGAACTCGCCGGCGACCTCCCCCCGCTGCAGGTGGACGCGACGCAGATCCGCCAGGTCATCATGAACCTGGTCATCAATGCCTCTGAGGCGATCGGCGACCACAACGGGGTGATCTCGGTCCGGACCGGGGCCAGCGAACTGGAAGGGGCGGCGCTGTCCCGGCTCTGGCTCACCGACCGGCTCCAGGAGGGACTCTACGTCTACTTCGAGGTGGCGGACGACGGCTGCGGCATGGACCAGGATACCCTGGGCAAGATCTTTGATCCCTTCTTCACCACCAAATTCACCGGACGGGGGCTGGGCATGGCTGCCGTATTGGGGATCGTGCGCGGACACCGGGGGACGATCGAAGTGCACAGCGAACCGGGACGTGGCTCCCTGTTCAGGGTATACCTGCCCGCCCATCAGGCGGAGCTCCGGCAGCAGGCGCGACAGGAACAGGGTGTCGTCGCGGCGTGCGGTTCCGGTACGGTGCTGCTGGTCGATGACGAGGAGGCGATCCGCAGCCTCGGTAAAGAGATGCTGGAGAGTCTTGGCTACAGCGTGTTGACCGCCGAGGATGGTGCGGTCGCCATCGAGATTTTCCAGCAGCGCCGGGACGAGGTGGACTGCGTGATCCTTGACCTGACCATGCCCCACATGGACGGCGAGCAGGCCCTGCAGTTGTTGCGCTCACTGGATCCACAGGTACAGGTGATCCTCTCCAGCGGCTACAGCGAGCAGGAAATCACCGAGAGGTTCACCGGCAGGGGGCTGGCCGGGTTCATCCAAAAGCCCTACCGCCTAGCGGACCTGGGGCTGAAGCTGCAGCGCGTCCGGACTATGGCGCGGCGGCAGTAAGCGGTGCGGTTGGTCCGCCGGCGCGCGGGACGGCAACGGTGCACCCGCTCCCGGGACAGGCCGGCCGCGTCCGGTGCAGGCTAACGGATCATGTCGGTGATGCTGGCGATGGGGAGAGTGTCGGCGTGGATGGTCTGCTGGAGTGCGTGGAACTCTTCTATGTGTTTGAAGAATAACTCGAGCAGCTGCGGGTCGAAGGCCTTGCCGGTCTCGTCGGTCATGATCGCCATGCTTTCCTCCAGGCTGAAGGCCCTCTTGTAGACCCTCTCGGTAAGCAGGGCGTCGAAGACGTCCACGATGGAGACCACCCGCGCGAAGATGTGGATCTCGTCACCTTTGAGCCCGTACGGGTAGCCGGTGCCGTCCCATTTTTCGTGGTGTTGCAGCGCGATGACCCTTCCCGCCTCGATCACCGGGTAGTCCCGGGCCCCCGACATGATCTTCCCGCCGATCACCGTGTGCTCCTTCATGGTTGCGAACTCTTCCGGTGCCAGCTTGCCCGGCTTGAGCAGTATCGAGTCCGGGATGCCGATCTTGCCCACGTCGTGCAACAGCGATGCGAAATAGAGGATGTCGCACTGGTCGCCGGGGATGCCGGCCAACTGGCCCAGCCGCTTGGAAAGCTGGCTGATGCACTTCAGGTGCGATCCCGTCTCGTGGTCCCGGAACTCGGCCGCCCGCCCCAGGCGCAGCGAAATCTCGTACTCCGTCTGCATGGCCTTGGCCAGCGCCTGCTGCAGGGCGGCGGTCCTTTTGGCAACTTCCACTTCCAGGACCGCATTGGTGTCCTTGGCGAAATCGGCCAGCCTCTTGTTGCGGATCTGGTTCATGACCCGATGGCGCAGTTCGCACAGGTTGAACGGCTTGCACAGGAAGTCGTTGGCCCCCAACTCCAGTACGTTGGCCCCTTCCTTGCCGTCTGTGGTGACCACGACGACCGGTATGTCGTGCCAATGCACGTCCTGCTTGATCCGGCGCAAGACCTCGCAGCCGTCCAGTACCGGCATGTTGAGGTCCATGACGACCAGGTCCACCTGGGGGTGGGCCGAGATGGCGTCGATCACCTCCTGGCCGTTGCCGGCCTTGATCAGGGTGCACTCGAACTGCTGCAGCATCGTCTCGAGCATGTCGAGGTTGAGGGGATCGTAGTCGGCCAGGATCACCTTCACGTCTTCGAACATCTTCTTCTCCCTGCCTTGCCAGGATGCTGTGCGGGAAATAATTAAGCAGGCTTTCCCACCCATGCACCGTATCGGATGATTTCCATTTCACTTGAATAGGCATGGTGCCGGGCCGGAACGGCAGAGAGATGGTGACTTGGTCGCCGTAGCGATCATGGCTTCGGCTTCGGCTGTTGGAGCTTCGTTGGGGTCAATAGGCACCAATTATGCCCCTAAGCCCCAGAAAGGACGGATAATTTTATTGTCTTGCACCACAATCTGTTTGCCATGGAAATTGATTTTGTATATAAAACGTTACTCACGATGCTTATGGCGGCGGCCTTGTTCACGGTAAGACTGATGGGATCGTGTCGCCGCCGGCGGTGAATCTTCGAGGTGTGTTGCAGTGCTCTTTGAGTACATCATTAAATGAGGAAATGGTTAGGAGGGAGTTTGATGTTCAAGCAAGTCGGGAAAATTTCGGTCGTATTGTCATGTCTGCTTTCCCTGGGGTGCGCGAATCACGTCAAGGTGAACACGATCACGGAAACCCAGGTGGCCCGGGATCTGAAGACCCACACGGTCGACATCGATGCCAATACCGGGTCGCTGGTCACCATGCCGCAGATCAGTGTGCTGGTCCAGGACTCCAAGGCGTTCCGGGTGAAGTCCTACGAGATGAAGACCGATTACGACTTCTCCACCCCCTACCAGGGAGTACGCGAGCTCTACGAAGTTCCGGTCGGCATTGTGCTGCTGCCGGTGGGCGTCGTGGTCAACGTCCTCGATTTCGCCCTGCTCGGCCTGATCCCCAACAGCATCACCGACTCCATCCTGGACACGAGCTTTGCCGGGCTTAACCCCTTCATGAACATCGAGTCCGACACCCGCGTGGAGCGCACCGAGATCAAGTCCGAGAAGAAGCTGCTCGACGAAAAAGACGAATTCGTCAAGTTGCCGCTGGCGAACAAGGAAATTACCGTCAGCTCCGGGGACGGCGCCACCATCCCGGTCCTGCTCGACGACAACGGCAAGGCGGAAATCAGCCTGGTCCGCCTGAGCGCGGTGAGCGACGACATCGAGAAGATCATCATCACCGCGAAGTCCGACGACGTGGTCAGCAAGAAAGACATCGACGTGTCCAGGATGCTGAGAAGCCAGCTGCAGCAGGCAAGCGTCATCACCAAGAAATACGCCAACCTGGTCAAGAAGGATGTCAAAGGGGACGACCTGAAGCAGGTGGACATCGCCGTCTTCGCCGGCGACCTGATGAAGCTGAACAAGCTCGGTTTTGAAGGGGAATCGCTGCGGATCGAGCGGAACGCGATGTCGGTCATGTCCGACGAGCAGAAGACCCTGCTCAAAAAGGAGATCGACAAGCTGCTGAAGACGGACCTGGCCAAGGCACCGGCAGCCGGCTAGCAGGAGAGCTTCCCTCACTGGTTGGGGATGAAAAGCGGGCGCACCCGATACGGGGCGCCCGCTTTTTTTTTACGCGGCTCTCACAGCAGCACCCACATCGTGACCGGGAGGGTGAAGAAGGAGAGGCAGGTCTGTGCGGTGATGATGGAAGCCATGCTGTCGTGGTCGCCACCCATCTGCCGGGAGAGGATGTAGGCTGTCGGCGCAGTAGGGACACTGAAAAGGAGCAGCACCACCCCCGCCGCCTGGCCGGTCAATCCGGTCGCCGCGGCCAACCACCACGCCAGCACCGGTTTGCACAGAAACTGTATGGTGCAACTCACCACGGTAGGTTGCCAGTGCCGCGCCAGGTTGCCGACCCGGTAGGCGGCTCCCACCGCCATGAGCCCCACCGGGAAGGCCGCTTTACCGGCCAGGGCGAGTGTGCCGTCAATGGCGGCGGGGAGTTGCCACCCCGACGCGTTGATGCCGATCCCCACCAGGCAGCCGATGATGAGCGGGTTGCGCGCGAGGTCGGCGCCCAGGCGCTTGAGGTCGAGCCCATCGCCGCTGCCGACGGTCAGGGAGAAGGCGGAAACGCAGAGGACGTTGATGAGGACGATCATGAAGCCCGCACCAAGGGCCGCCAGGAAGAGGCCGTCCTTGCCGAAGAGGCTTTCGGCCAGCGCCAGCGCCACGAAGGTGTTGAAGCGGACGCCTCCCTGGAACAGCGATGTGAAGACGCCCCCTCCCATGCGCCGGTTGGCGGCGCCCCAGAGGATGATCAGGACGGCGCTGGCGGCGACCACACCTTCGACGGTCAGCAGGATGCCGAACCAGGGGAGCGTCCCGATTTTCTTTCCCGCCAGGCTGTGGATGAGGGCGGCGGGCATGAGCAGGAAGTAGGTGAGCCGCTCCGCCGAGGGCCAGAAGGAAGGGGACAGGAATTCGCTACGTCTGATCAGGAAGCCGACCAGGATCAGAGACAGCACGGGGGTGAGGGCATTCACTATGGTGATCAAGCTACTCTCCTTGTGTCTTGCAGTGGAAAGAGAGTAGCACGGGCTCACTTTGCGAAAAAGTTCATTATTCTTGCGTGAGGCTCAAGTATTTCTTAAGTAACCGCACTCGCGGCAGAGCTCGTCCAGCACCAGTTGCGTCAGTGCGAGGCGCGGATGACGGCGCTTCTGGTACATGCCGACCCTCCTCACCAACTGGGGGGAACCGAATGCGGTCAGCGTGAAATGGGCCTGCGCCTCCTCGAGCCGGCGCCGGTTCAGCGGCATGACGGCGATCCCCAATCCCTCTTCCACCAGGCTCAGCGCGGCCTCCAGGGAATCGAACTCCATGACCTCGCGCGGGCGGATCCCCTGCGCCAGCAACTGCCTGTCCACCAGGGCACCTGCCCAGGCCGTCTTGTCGAAGCGCACGAAGGGGTAAGCCTGGAAGAGCTCGGCAACCGTGGCGGTTTCGCTCCCCTTGGGGGCGACCACGAAGAAAGGCTCCTCGTCGTAAGGGTGCCACTGGAACTGCGCGGGGACGGCAAACGGCGGCTCGGTGGTGAGGGCCGCGTCGAGGTCGCCCCCCTGTACCTGTCGCACCAGCTCCGCCGACAGGCTGGAGACCAGCCGCACCTGCATCTCCTGGTGCTCCTTGCGCAGGCGGCCGAGGACCGGGGGGAGCGCGCCGGTGATCACGGTGGGGACGGCGCCGAGGGTGAGCACGCCCCGGATGGCCGCCGATGGCGACAGCTCGGTCTTGATGCCGTCGTAGAGTTCGAGGATCTCGCGAGCCCGTTCCACGACCAGCTTCCCGTTCAGGTTCAGTTTGGTGCCGCGGCCGATGCGCTCGAAAAGCCGCACGCCCAGTTCTTCTTCCAGGTTCTTTATCTGCAGGCTGATGGCGGATTGGGTCAGGCAGAGTTGCTCCGCCGCCGCTGTGAAACTTCCTTTGCTGGCGATGGCGGTGAGAATGCGCAGGCTGCGTAGGGACATCTAAAGGCTCCGAAGTAGTGAGTATATGTTGTTCAGAGGTGCAGTTGTTCGATGGTTATTCCCAGTGCGGCGGCTATTTTTCTAAGAGTCGCCATGCGCGGACGTGCAGTGGGGTGTTCGAACTTAGCGACGGCTGCTTGTGAAACACTCAGTCGTTTGGCAAGGTCATCCTGGGTTAATCCAAGTTCTTCCCGCCATGCCCTAATCAGGGACATGTCGTGTAGAACATGGGCTTCGACAACGGATTGGGGTATCCCGGTTGCCTGAGCTTTCCTCGCTTTTAGCATTGGCCGGATTCTCTGGAACTCTGCCCAGGGAACCAGGACGTATGCCGGTTGTCCCGCGTGTTCTATGATTTGATATTCAGTATGTTCGTTCATCACGCTTCTTTATCTCCTCGATGCTGATGAGATTTGCCTCCTCCTGTACTACCAGAAGCAGGCGCCAATCGCCCACCCGAAAGCGATGAGTGTATCGATGGTCCACCATTGCTTTTATGTTGGGACAGGCAGGAAAGTCTGCGAGAGTCCGCGTCGCCATGAGGATGCGCTGCTGGACGGACCGGTCGCCGAGCTTTCTGAGTTGCTTGACCGCCTTTGACTGCCACACGATCTCCATGCCATTATAACCTAATATAACTCTTTGGACAACGAGTCGTCTGCAGTGCCATCATCATGGGACGACGATGCGGTAGATGGTGCCGCTGCCGTAGTCGGCGAGATAGAGTTCGCCATCCTCGTCTTCCCCGAAGGTGGAAATGGCGTAGGGCGTGTCGACCAGCAGCTTGACCTGCCACGTGCCGCCGACCCTGCGCAGCCCCCAGATGCGGCCGCTGCAGAAATCCCCGTACAGGTAGGTGCCGTGCAACGCCTCTGACTTGCCCCGGTAGACGTAACCGCCGGTGACCGAGCAGTCACCCTTGCCGTGGCGGTAGACCGCGACGGGGAGGGTGAGACCGGACTGCTTGCAGTCGGGTTTTTTGAAGCAGCGGTCCCCTTCCATGATGTTCCAGCCGTAGTTGGCGCCGGCCCCGGAACCGGCGGGCTGGAAGTCGATCTCCTCCACCTCGTCCTGGCCGACGTCGGCGATATAGAGGTCACCGGTGCCGCGATCGAAGGAAAAACGCCAGGGATTGCGCAGGCCTAAGGCCCAGATCTCGTTGCCGAAGGGGTTTTTCGGCAGCCGGTAGCGGGACGGGTCCGATGTCACATCTATGCGCAGGATCTTGCCCAGCAGGGTGTCGAGCCGCTGCCCGTTGCCGTGCGGGTCGCCGCCGCTGCCGCCGTCACCCATCCCGATGTAGAGCAGCCCGTCTGGGCCGAAGGCGAGTTGGCCGCCGTTATGGTTGGCATAGGGCTGGACGATGGTGAGCAGTTGTTTCCGGCTGGCCGGGTCGGCGCGGTCCGGCCTGTCGCCCACCTTGAAGCTGGCGATGACCGTGTTGCCGATGCCGGTCCTGTCGGTGTAGTCGACGTAGAAGGTTTTGCTGGAGGCGAAGTCGGGTGGGAAGGCGAGGCCGAGCAGTCCCCGCTCGCCCCCGGACTTCACCAGCGCGGTTATGTCCAGGAAGGGAACTGGATCGAGCGCGCCGTTACGGATGATCCTGATCCTGCCCGGTTGCTCGAGCACGAAGAGCCGTTTGCTGCCGTCTCTGGCGCTGACGATGGATGTGGGCTGTTTGAGCCCCCTGACTACCGGCGTCAGCGCGAGCTTGGCGGGGAAACCCGCGCTTGCCGGCGCCGCGGCATGGGCGCCGCCGGTGCTGACAGCAAGGCAGAGGGAAACGGCAATGGCATGGAGCGCGGTTGGCAGCCAGGATCTCTTGCAACGCATAGACACCTCCCCGGGCGGGTTCTCAAGCTGCAGCGGATGAACGCGGCAAGTATATCCGGCGCGGGGGCGATGTCCACGCAGGCAGAAGCTGGCAAGGATGCTGTCATCTGCTTGGATTGTTTGGGGACCGTGCCGTTATCCTATCTCCCCCTCCCTTGACGGGAGGGGGAACCAAAAGCAGTTCTTCTACAAACCCTTACCATGGCGGGCGGGGATGGTCTGGCGAGGGTTCACATATTTACATTGATAGTAATTAACGGCGCGTGCTATGCTGCGCCTGCCGGAGGCAAGCTGGCTCGTGATGTGCCAAGCGGTCGATAACAGGAGGGATTATGAACAGGTGGATGGTCAACGTTGTCCTGGCGCTCATGCTCTCGCTCGCCTTGTCTCTTCCTGCAGGCGCAGTGACGGCGTGGTGGCTTGAGCCGGGGATAATGGTCGAGGCGGACGAGGCGGTCACTCCTGCCGCTACGACCGGGCAACCGCTCGCCGTTACCAGCGCCAACAACTCGCTCAGCACCGCCCGTGCCTTAAAGGTCGGGGGCGCGCCGGTGGACGGTGTCATCGTGGCGGGAATGAAAAGCTGGTTCGCAGTCGCGGCCGAAGACGGCCCGGGTTACATCCGCATCGGATCGGCCGGGCCGCTACTGGTCGAGGATGCCGTCGAACTACCCGGTAAGGAAGCAGCGGCTCCAGGCCCGTGGTCGCGCAAGAGTGTCGCACCTCAACACGGGGCCAGGCTGATAGAAACCTCCATGATCTCCATTACCGACCTCGCCCGCATCCGAAAGGCTCGGCGCGGGTTGATCCGGCTCAGCACCGAGAGCACCACGCCGGTCGCATACCGGATCTCCTTCGTTGCCGAGCTTCCGGAGAGCCGGATCGGGTCCGCTTACGGCCCGGGGAGCGCCGCCAACCAGTACCTCCTGGCCCTTGCCAACGGCGGCCCCTTGACCGACCTGTACCGCACCACCCGCATCCGTTACAGCAGGGAAGGTGCCATGGCGCTTCGGGAACAGCTGTTCGGCAAAGGCGATGCCGCCTCCCAGTTTTTCCGGGTGCACCAAAAGGATCCTGCCCTCGACCCCAATGTCAGCGACGGGCTCCCTCTCCAGCACATCATTCTTTCGGATGACCTGGGCCGGCACTGGGCCTTCCTGATCACCTGTGAGCAGCGCGACGGGCTGTGGGTGGTGGTCGACGCCCGCAAGGACCCGGGGCTAAGCGATGCAGAGGTGGCGGCCATCGTCCGCCGCGACCAGGAGGCAAGCGGCAATTTCAGGAGCGGTGAGGTAGCCAGGGGGAGCGGGGCTGCCGCCAAACCACTGTCGGCAGGGAAGGCAAAGAGCAAATAAAGCGGGCACCGCGAGAGGGGCTTGCGGCTCGCCCGACACACGAATCAACAGGAGGAGTAATGGAACAGCACATGTCACGTTTCAGCCGCTTCGCCACCTGGGCTTCCCATACCTCGGGACACCCCTCCTCCTTCATATTCGCCCTGGCGATCATCGTGGTCTGGGCGGTCACCGGACCGTTGTTCAAGTTCAGCGACACCTGGCAACTGGTCATCAATACCGGCACCACCATCATCACCTTCTTGATGGTCTTCGTGATCCAGAACACCCAGAACCGCGACTCCGCGGCCACTCAGCTCAAGTTGGACGAGATCATCCGGTCGCTGGACGGGGCGAACAACGCACTCCTGAACATGGAAGAGCTGGACGAGAAGGATCTCGAGGTGATCCGGGAAAGCTACCTGAAGCTGGCTGAGGACGCGCGCGCCAACCTGCGCAAGGGAAGAAAACAAAAACATGCGAGTCCCCCCGCGGTTTAAGGCAGCATGTGCCGGCGGCGGATGGACTGATTACTTATTGGCAGGGAGGGGGTTATGTCGACACCACTAATTGCTCTGGCGGCGATCCTGGCGTTCTTCGCCGTCGTCATCATTCCGTTCATGTTCATGAAAAGCGGTCAGCAGCCGACCGTCGAGCCGCAGCACGACCATGGTGACCATGCGAAGAAGGCTGCCCGGAAGAAGAAAAAGAGACGGTAATGCGCCGGTGCAAGGGGACAGGCACCTGGCGGAGCCAGTCCCCCGTTATTTCGCGATGGCGTTGAATTCCACGCGGCTGCGGCTCGCGGTCTCCTTTTCGGGCGCCTTGTAGATGTTGTCGCTTGCCTGGAACAGTTTTTCCGGCGGCAGCCCTCCCTTGGCAACCAGGTACTTGATCACGGTGGCGCTGCGCTCCCGCGCCAGCGACTGCAATTCGTTCTCGCCGACCACCGTGTTGGCGACGATCAGTTTCTTCATCTCGTTGTCGGGCAGGTCCTTCACCATTCCCAGCGCGTTGCGCGGCTTCGGGAACTTCTCCTTCTTGTAGACGGCCTTCAGGAACTTCGAATATTCCTCTGCGGTGAGCTGAACGTTTTCGCTGCTGTCGCCTTCCCTGGTCTGCTGCTCCTTGACCAGGTGGAGGAACTTCTCGTTCTTCACCTTGCGCGTCAAAAGTTCCTGCCGATAACCCTCCGGATCTTTCCCCTTGTCCACGAATCCCTTGATCTCCACCTTGAGCCCCGGACGGTCCGCAAGCACTTTGGCCAACTGGGTCAGCTTCTTTTCCTCGTCGGCCGGCAGATCGCTGGAGCCGGGTTGGAAATTGATGACGCTGAAATCCTGGCCGCTGCCGCCCAGCGAGGAGAGCAGGGCGAAGGGGGAGGTGGCGGCCTTCACCAGCAGGTTCTTCAGCACCTGTCCGATCAGGCCCCAGATGCTGAACTGGGGATCATCGGTGCGGCCGGTCACCGGGAGGTCGAGGTGGATCTCCCCGTTGCGGTCCTTGAGCAGGGCGACGGCAAGCCTCACCGGAAGACTGGTGGCCTGGCTGCTCTCCACCTTCTTGCCGAAGGTGAACTGGTCGATGAAGACCTTGTTTTCCGAGGTGAGCTGTTTTCTCTCGATGAGGTACTTGAGATCGAGGAACAGCTTTCCCTTGTCGATGGCGTAGCCGAGGTAGGTGCCGGAGTAGGGGGTGACCGGGGAAAGTTCGATGTCGCGGAACGAAATCTTTAGGTCTACGAAGAGGTCGTCGCGCAGCGGGTTGAGTCTGCCGGTGATCTGCATCGGCGAGTGGTTCTCCAGGTTGCCGCGCAGGTCGACGTCCGCGAACTTCGACTCCTCGGAGGTCAGCCCGCTCACCCGCCCACCCAGGTTGTAGAAGGTGCTGTTGAAGGTCTGGGGCAGATGGTTGTCGGTGAAGGCCAGGGTCCCGTTCTGGATGGTGACGCTGCCGACGGAGACCTGCCGCTGTGGTGCCGGTGGCGATGCGGGTGACGGTGCGGCGCTAACCGTGGCAACCGTCGCAACCGCAGCAGTTGTGACGACTGGCGCGGGTTTCGTCCCTGCTGGTGCGGAAGCCTGGACCCTCGCCGGGAGGGTGGCCGGCTCCTTCTTCACCAGGTCCTGCAGGTTCAGGGTCCCATCCCTCCTGATGATGATGCGCGAGTAGACGTCGTTCAGTGCCACTTCGCGGATGGTGAGCGAGAACGGGTCGAGGTCGCCCTGGAATTCGTCGAACTGCAGGCTCTCCCACTTGAGGAGGTCCTGTTCTGCCACGGCGTCGATGCTGTGGAAGTCGCGCACCCCGGCGTTGCCCCGGAAGCTCCCCTTTGCCTTGCCGTCCTTCAGGGCGAGATCGAGGTTCATGTTGGTGTCCAGCGCCCCCCCTATCACCGAGAAGTTGAAGGTGTCAGGGAAGTAGGGCTCGAAGTCGGCGATGGGGAGCCGGGATACGGCGACGCTCCCGCGGTAGCGGAACGGAGCCGGGGTGACCGTGCCGTTCAGCTTAAGCGCCGCCCCCTTGCCGTAGGTGGTGGAGAAGCGCAGGGGCGCCGGGGCGAACTTCGGACCCTGCAGGTTGGCAAGGGTCAGGTTCGTGTTGCGCAGGGTGAAGCGCGGCGGCTCTTCGAAGGTCTTGTCGGTGAAGGCGAAGTTCAGTTTTTCCAGTTGGATCTGCTTCAGGTGGTACGAGAAAGGCTTGACGGTTCGGGGAGGGGGCGCTTCGCCCCTTCGCGCTGCAGCGTGGGGAGAGCCTGCCCCGCTGCGCGGTGCGGCCGGTTGGTCGATGATCAACGACAGCAGCGATAATTTCCCGTCGGCCTCCTTGGAGAGGGAGAGGGAGCCCCGGGACAGGCGGATGTCGCCGATCTCCATGCGGTTTTCGATCTGACGGAAGGCGGCGTCGTTCACCTGCAGCAAGGCGAGGTCGAAACCCTCTTTCTGGCCGTAGCGGGCGGCAAGACCTGCGACCGAGAGGTTGCCATTCTGGACCGTCACCCCGGTGGGCTCGCTGTAGCTCACCTCGCCGGCCAGTGCCACCGTGCCCTGCACCGGCGCGGTCAGGTAAGAAGTCAAGTACGGCCAGGCGCGCTGGAGCTTCAGCCCCGAAAGTTGGATGGCGGAGGTGACGGCAAGGGGAGTGGTGGAGAATTTCCCTTCCGTTTTCAGCGTTGTCCCCTCGTCCGGCTTCAGCGAGAGCTGGTAGTTCGCCGCGGTCCCTGCCGCAGTGCTGACGTTATTCGCCGTGAGATCGATGTCCGAGATAGTGGTCCTGAAGCCCCCTTTGGGGAGATCGTCCCGGAAGTGGATGGTCGCCTTGCTGCAGGAGAAGGTGGAAACCAGGAGATTCGTCTGCTGCTCGGCCTCGGCCGGTTTCTTGGGCGCCTCCTCTTTCTTGCCCGCGGGAACGAGCCGGGAGTGCATCCACTCCCCCCGCTGGTTGCGGTCAACGAAGAGCTCCAGACCGCTGGCGTTGATGGACTGGAACTGGAAGTTTCTGGCCAGCGCCTCAAGTTGGGTTGCCTTCACCTCCAGCGAGGGGAGGCGGAGCAGCGGCTTCCCTCCGGGTAGATCCACCGCCACGGTATCCAACCGGGTCAGTCCTTTCAGGGTCAACTCCGGCTTTTTGTCGGCGGAGATGCGGTAGGCGAGGTCGAGGTCGGCGGTCAGGTTACCCGAGGTAAGGTCGGCCGGTGGCTTGACCGGGTAGTAGGCCACGTATTGGGGGAGGCTTAGTTGCTTCAGCCCGATGTGCACCGAGGTTTCCAGCGACTTGCTGAGCGGCTTAAGCTTGCCGGCGAAGCTGAAGGGGGCGCCGTCGACCACCGCCGAGATACGCGGGTCGATGTATTTCTCCGCCAGGTAGGGGCTGTTGCTGATGAACGGCAGCGCGATGTCCAAGCCGCGGATGCTGTGTTTCCGTCCCCCGCCGACCATGCGGTCATCGAAATCGATCGACCCGTTTTTCAAACGGATGTTGTTGAGGGAAAAACGCAGCGGTGTTTTCTTCTCGTTCTCCTTTTCCTTGGGTTGCCGCTCGATGATGTCGCTGAAGTTGAACCGGTTGGGGGCGGTACGGACCAGGTTGACGGCCGGGGTGTCCAGGGTGATCTCCGAGAGGATCAAGGCCCTCTTGAAGATGGATGCCGGCGCGACTGAGGCCTCCAGGGTTTTGAAGGCGACCAGGGGCGGACCGGTCTTCTCGGCCAGAGTGAAGTCCCTGACGGCGACGTGCAGCGTGAGCGGGTTGATGCTGACCGAGCCGATGCGCGTAGTGCGACCGGTGGCGTCGTCGATCGCCGCTACAGCCTTGTTTTTTACGATGATAGGCAACACGGCCGCAGTAAAAAGAATGAGGGCGGCAAGTATTGCGGTGGAAATGAGAAGATATCTGTTGCGCCTTGACAAGGGAAACCTCGATTAGCCTGAGTGTCGTTTCACATACTATAACTTAGCACGTTTGTGACAAAGCGCACGCAGCATCAGTGGACAGGACGCTGTAGCCCTGAGCTTGCGCACAGAGCGAAGCAGGCACAAATAAAGAATATTCACCATATAAAACATTGCCAAGTTCGAATAAAAAGGTGGCAATCCATATCTAGTGGGCTAGAATCGTATTCCAACTGTCTCAAAGTCAAAGTACATGTAGATCCGGTTGATTCGAGTTCTGGTTAGAGGTAGAAAATGCCTTGGATAATCATTGCCGCTATAGCGACTGCCAGTTCGGTGACGATACTGTCGCTTGTTAATGTCTACCTCTACTCCCGCTACAAAGAGCCCTTCATGAAACTGTGGGCGCTCGCCTGGGGGATTCACGTCTGCCGCTACCTTTTTCTCATCTTCTCGGTACTCTGGCCTTCCAGTCTGATCTTCAAGGAAATCAACTACCTCTGCATCGTCGCCAGTGCGGTGATCCTCCTGGCCGGCACCAGGAATTTCATCGGCCGCCCTCTCGCGCACGGGTTCACCGTCACCGGCACGGCCATAGCGCTTTGGACCATCGGCATCCTGTCAACCGGGTTGCCGGTCATGTACGCCATCGTTCCCATCTTCGCCTTCCTCGCCTTTACCTACATCCGCATCGGCATCGAGGTGCTGAAACAGGCCGCGCCAGGTGAGGTGGCCGGCCGCGTGGTGGGCTGGCTCTTCATCGTCTGGGGTCTCCACCAGGCCGACTACCCGTTGCTGCGTCCCATAGCATGGTTCGCGCCCTGGGGCTTTCTCTTCGGCAGCATCGTTGCCACCAGCATCGCCATCGGCATGATCCTCATCTACTTCGAGAGAATGCAACGGGGGTTGCAGGAAAAGGAGACCCGTCACCTGAACCTGATCGAGTCGTCGCACAACTGGATCTGGGAGGTAGACGCCAACGCCCGTTATACCTTCGCGAGCCCCCAGGTAAAGGAGCTGCTCGGCTATGCGCCGGAGGAGGTGATCGGGAAGACCCCTTTCGACCTGATGCCGGACGGGGAGGCCGACCGCATCGGCGCCATCTTCGCCGGGATCAGCTCCCGGCGCGACCCCTTTCACCGGCTGGAGAACACCAATCGCCACAAGGATGGCCGCCTGGTGGTGCTGGAGACCAGCGGCGTACCGTACTACGACGGGCAGGGGAGCTTCCTTGGCTATCGCGGCATGGACCAGGACATAACCGAGCGCAAGCAGGCGGAGACGCGCCGGGAGGTGAGCCGGGAGGTGCTGCAGGTCCTGAACGAACCGGGAGACCTGAAGCAGTCGGTGCAACGAGTCATCGAACTGCTCAAGGTGAAGCTGGACCTTGCCGCGGTGGGGATTCGCCTGCAGGAGGGGGAGGACTACCCGTACTGGTCCCAGTCCGGATTCCCGCAGGCGATGCTCGATCAGGAAAATACCCTGGTGGAGCGCTCCGCGCAGGGCGGGATCTGCAGGGACCAGGACGGCAAGGTCCGCCTGGAGTGCACCTGCGGCCTGGTCATTTCCGGGAGGGTGCCGCAGGGGCACCCCAACGTCACCCCGGGGGGAAGCTTCTGGACCAACGATTCCTTTCAGCTGCTGGATCTCCCCCGGGACCAGGATCCGCGCCACAACCCGCGCAACGTCTGTATGCACCGCAACTACGCCTCCATCGCTCTGGTCCCGATCCGCTACAAGGACAAGATCGTCGGCCTGATCCAGTGCAACGATCATCGCAAGGAACGCTTCAGTCCTGAGTCGTTGCAGCACCTGGAAGGGATCGCGGCGTACGTCGGCGCGGCGCTGATGCGCAAGTGGTCCGAGGAGGAGCGGATCACCCTGGAGACCCAGCTGCAACAGGCCCAGCGGATGGAATCGATAGGGCGGCTGGCGGGGGGCGTCGCGCACGACTTCAATAACATGCTGGGGGTCATCATCGGACATGCCGGGCTGGCGCTGATGGACACCGCCCCGGCGGAGCCGATCCAGGTTCACCTGCAGGAGATCAGCAAGGCCGCCGAGCGCTCAGCCGATCTTACCCGGCAGCTGCTCGCCTTTGCCCGCAAGCAGGCCATCAAGCCCCAGGTGCTGGACCTGAACGAGACCATAAGTGGCATGTTGAAGATGCTGCAGCGGCTGATCGGCGAGGAGATCCATCTCTGCTGGCAGCCCGGGAGCAGGATCTGGCCGGTAAAGATGGACCGGTCCCAGATCGACCAGATCATGGCCAACCTCTGCGTCAATGCCCGCGATGCCATCGTCAACGTCGGCAACGTCACCATCAAGACCGGCACCGTCGGCATCGATGACGGTTACCGCTCGCAGCACCCCCAGGCGGAGCCGGGGGAGTATGTGTGGATCTCGGTCACCGATGACGGGGAGGGGATGGACAAGGAAACGCTGGGGCATATTTTCGAGCCCTTCTTCACCACCAAGGGCGTCGGCGCCGGGACCGGGCTTGGCCTTGCCACCATCTACGGCATCGTTACCCAGAACAACGGCTTCATCGATGTCGCCAGCGAACCCGGGCAAGGCGCGACCTTCACCATCCATATCCCGAGGTACTGCGGTGCCGACGCGGCCGGCGCGCTGCAGCATCAGGTGCCCGAACCGCCGCGCGGCCGGGAAACCATCCTGCTGGTGGAGGATGAACCGGCCATACTGCAGATGACGACCATGCTCCTGGAGAGCCTGGGGTACGTGGTGCTGACGGCGGGGTCCCCGAGCGAGGCGATCGGCATGGCGGAGCAGCGGCCGGGGGGGATCGACCTGCTGATGACGGACGTGGTCATGCCTGAGATGAACGGCCGTCAACTGGCCGGCGCGCTGGGGACCGGCCACCCGCGCCTGAAGTGCCTGTTCATGTCCGGTTATACCGCCGACATCATCGCCCACCACGGGGTCATCGACGACGGGCTGTACTTCATCCAGAAGCCGTTCTCGCTTCCGGTACTGGCGGTGAAGCTGCGCGAGGTGCTGGAGCAGGTTTGACGGGAAGGCCCGGATCTGTGCTGGTGCGGGCTGTCTTGTGGACGCGAGAGTCGGGGGGGGGATGGAGTTCGCGATAGTACTGCCGGTTGCTTTTCTCGCTTCGCTGCTCAGTGCCATGAGCGGCGCGGGTTCCGCCATGCTCACCACGCCGGTGTGGCTGGCGCTCGGTTTCCCGCTGCCGGTGGCGATCGCTTCCAACCAGCTGAACGGGGCGGCCTGGACGCTCCTCGCCGCCCGCAACTACCTCAAGGGGCGCCGGGTCGACTGGGGGCTCATCGGGGTGATGATCCTGTGCGGCCTAGCCGGTGCCTACGTCGGGACCATGATCGTGCGGGGCGTCGACCCCCGCCTGCTGCAGCGCGTCATCGGCACCATCATCCTGTCACTGGTGGTCGTGGTGGCGCTGAACCCTTCCCTGGGACGCGAGGAGCGCGAGCCCGCGCTCTCCCGTGCCGTCACCGCGCTGCTCGCCTTTCCCCTGGGCGTCTACGAATCCTTCTTCGGCTCCGGCAACGGGCTCTTCACCTCGCTGCTCCTTGCCAAGGGGCGCGGCCAGACCCTGGTCGTCTCGCTGGGGTGCTATTACCAGATCGCCTTCTTTTGGAACTGTTTCGCCGTCGCCATCTACAGCAGTGCGGGTCTCGCCGATGCCCGGCTCATGCTCCCTTCGACCGTCGGCTCGGTGGCGGGCGCCTACCTTGGGTCCAGGATCGGGCGGCACAAGGGACACGACTGGGTGCGCGGGCTCTTCGTGCTCCTGGGTGGCATCCTGGGGCTCAAGCTGGTGCTTGGGCGGTAAGTGGGCGGTAAGTGGGCGGTAAGTGGGGAGTCGGTGGGGAGTCGGTGGGGAGTCGGTGGGGCTAGCCTACCTGTACCGCCAGCATGGAGATGGAGCCGCCGTCGACGCCCTGCACCGGGAAGGTGACCTGCTCCCCCACCTGCCTGGTCGCCAGTACGTACAGGAGCGGCAGGTAATGGTCCGGCGTGGGGATGGAGAGCCTGGCGTCCTCCCCTAGCGTGTCGTACGCCACCAGGGGCGCGTGGTCCCCTGCCAGCATCAACTCCCTCGCCCTCGCTTCGAAGCGCACGGCCCAGTCATAAGGCTCGGCAAGGTGTCTCCCCCAGGCATACGTGTGCAGGTTGTGCACGAGGTTGCCGCTCCCCACGATGAGGATCCCCTCCTCGCGCAGCGGGGTGAGCTTTTCGCCCAGGTCGTAGTGGAACTGCGCCGGCTGCGTCTCGTCGATGCTCAACTGCAGCACCGGAATGTCGGCGTCCGGAAAGAGGTGGCATAACACGGCCCAGGTGCCGTGGTCCAGCCCCCAGCTGTCGTCTCCCTGCACCGCCATGGGCGCGAGCATGCGCTGCAGTTGCCGGGCGAGTTCCGGAGCACCGGGGGCGGGATACTGCATCTGGTAGAGCTCCGGTGGGAACCCTCCGAAGTCGTGAATGGTGCGGGGGCTCTCGTTGACGGTGACCGCTGTGCCGGGGCGGTACCAGTGGGCGGAAACGCAGACGATGGCCTCCGGGCGCGGGATGTTGCGCCCCAGGCTACGCCACCCTTGGGTGTAGTCGTTGCTGGCCAGCGCATTCATCGGGTTGCCATGTCCCAAAAAGAGGGCGGGCATTCTTGACGGCATGTCAGGCTCCTTTCCTTGTGAGATATCCGACAGTTATACTGCCCCCCGCGCTCGGGTGCAACCGCCGTACAAAAATGGGGCGCCTGACGGCGGCGCCCCATCTACCTTTGCCGGCACCGCTCAGGCCGCCTTGGCGTAATCGATCATCCCCTGGAAATCCACTACCACGGCCGGTTCATCTCCGACTACCCAGGCATCGTGTCCCATCGGTAACAGTGAGACGTCGCCCGGGCCGCAATCGAACTCGCTGCCGTCGTCCATCACCACGTGGAGCCTCCCGGAGACGTGGTACTGGAAGTGCGGGGCTTCACAGCTCTTGGTGTGCACCAACGGCTGCACCGACGTCGACCAGCGCCAGCCGGGGAGGAAGGTCGCTCTGCCCACCAGCGCCCCGCCGATCATGATCAGCTCTACCTTGCCCTTAGGGAACTCCCTCACTTCGTAGGGAGTCGCGAAGTTTCTTACCTCCGCTTTGTCACTCGATATGACTCTCATAGCGCTCTCCTCAAGACGCGTTCGTTTGCTCATGAGTCATTGTAGTACTGTCATTGCCCCCCGGTCAAACTCCCCGGGACACCTTGCGTTGGCCGCTGATCCGATGCTCGCTCTGCGTCCTGTAATGCTTTTCGAAATCCTTCCTTCCAAACCACTCACCTCGCCAGCTAAATCCCTGTCACTACAAGAGGTATAGCCGCAGGTTATAACGATAACCTGAGGTTATGGCCCGTGCTAACCGGCCGAAAAGACAACCGCTTTCCTAATGAGCCATGGGGCCCCCATAACCTGCGGTTATCGTTCGCTGTCGTTGTCAATTAAGGCCGTGCGGCTAAAGTTATCATTAATTCGACACCTTGGCCTGTTGCACCGGTATTGGCATCACTCGTGCTCAGTGGAGGAGGTTCGCATGGGGAGGAGGTCTGCTCCCCTGCGGCCATTTCCGGTGCAATAACGCGGGTTACCACCCGAGACAACAAGAAAGGA
Organism: Geomonas anaerohicana; assembly: GCF_016458305.1. Lineage (GTDB taxonomy): Bacteria > Desulfobacterota > Desulfuromonadia > Geobacterales > Geobacteraceae > Geomonas > Geomonas anaerohicana. Next base: position 811,482 of record NZ_JAEMHL010000001.1, read on the forward strand.
GAAAGATGATGAGTTCGAGGATAGGCATTGTGTTGGCGGCATTGCTGGTGCTGATCTCCGCCACGGTCACGTGGGCAGGCGGCTCGGAGCCGCTGGCGAAGCTGCACGAAGGGAAGGCGACCTGCGCCGATTGCCACGGCAGCAGCAAGAAGATCAGCGTCGACGACAGCGAGAAGGGCGTGAACAAGAACTGCGTCGGTTGCCACGGCACCTTGGCTGAGATGGGGAAGAAATCCCAGGAGGAAGTGAACCCCCACAAGTCGCACCTGGGTGACATCAACTGTACCGCCTGCCACCACGGCCACACCGCATCCTGGGCTTACTGTCTGAGCTGCCATCCGTTCGACATGAAGATCGCCGGCGCAGGCGCCACCCCGACCAAGGCCACTCCCGTTGCCAAGGCCAAGAAGCGCGCCGAGAAGGTGGACATCGTGGTCATCGGTGCCGGTGCTGCCGGCTTCACCGCGGCCATTACCGCACATGACGCCGGGGCCAAGGTGGTCATCATCGAGAAACAGCCCATCACCGGCGGCAACAGCATGCTGGCGGCCGGCGGGATGAACGCCGCCGAGACCACCTTCCAGAAAGAGAAGGGAATCGCCGACTCGGTCGATCTCATGTACAAGGACACCATGACCGGCGGCGGCAACCTGAACGATCCGGCCCTGGCCATGGTGCTGGCCAAAAACTCGGCCGGTTCGGTTGCCTGGCTCACCGGGCTCGGCGCAGATTTGAGCGACGTCGGCCGCATGGGGGGCGCCAGCGTCAACAGGACCCATCGTCCCAAGGGGGGCGCCGCGGTCGGAGCCCACATCACCGAGGTGCTGCGCAGAAACGCCGCCCAGCGCAACATCGACATCCGCGTCAACAGCAAGGTGGTTAAGATCCTGGAGGACAAGAAGGGGCGCGTGACCGGTGTCCGCGTGGCGGGCAAGCACAGCGGCGAGTACACCATCAATGCCAAGGCGGTCATCATCGCGGCGGGTGGCTTCTCCGCCAACCCCGAGCGGGTCGCCTACTACCGTCCCGAGTACAAGGGGATGACCACCTCCAACCAGCCCGGCGCCACCGGTGACGGCATCGACCTCGGTACTGCCGTGGGCGGCGACCTCAAGGACATGAAGGAGATCCAGATCCACCCGACCGTCGCTGCCGGTAGCCGTACCCTGATCACCGAGGCGGTGCGGGGCAACGGCGCCATCCTGGTGAACCATGAAGGGAAGCGCTTCGTAAACGAGCTCACCACCCGCGACAAGGCATCCGCCGCCATCCTGGCCCAGAAGGGGCAGTCGGCCTACCTCGTCTTCGATGACGGCGTCCGCAAGAGCCTGAAGCAGATCGACGGCTACTTCCACCTGAATCTGGTGCAGCAAGGGGCGACCCTCAAGGACCTCGCCGCCGCCATCAAGGTCCCGGCCGAGACCCTGGAAGCGACCGTCGCCTCGTACAACAAGGGGGTCGACGACAAGAACGATGCCGAGTTCAAGCGCCCCGACCTGCCGCGCGCGCTGCGCACCGCCAAGTACTACGCCATCGAGGTGAAGCCGGGCGTGCACTACACCATGGGCGGCCTGAAGATCACCACCGGCAGCGAAGTCGTCGCCAAGGACGGCAAGACCATCCCCGGCCTCTTCGCGGCGGGCGAGGGGACCGGCGGGGTGCACGGCAAGAACCGGCTGGGCGGGAACTCCATCTCGCAGACCATCACCTTCGGCCGCATTGCCGGCGAGAACGCAGCCAAGCTCGCCAGGAACACCCGTCCCTAGCAGGTGTAGAGTAGATACTGCAGTTTTCAAAATCGGACAGTTCCCAGCTAGCCCCCTCCCTTGACGGGAGGGGGCCGGGGCGTGGGTGACCTTGCCATGACCGCAAATGTGGCACCTACCCCCACCCCCTAACCCCTCGCGCGAGGGGAGGGGGGATTTTGTGAGGCAAACACGAGGCGGGCATGTTCAACTCCAGCTTTACGCTGATGCGTGACGACAATTACCGTATCTTCTCGGCCGGGCAGGGGATTTCCTGGCTGGGGAGCGTGATGCAGTCGGTGGCCCAGGGGTGGCTGGTCTGGTCGATCACCAAGTCACCGGCGCAACTGGCCCTTGCCGCCATCATGGTTTCTTTCCCGGTGCTTTTGTTGAGCTTGCCGGGCGGGGTGGCCGCCGACCGCTTCGATAAGCGCGCCCTCCTGGCGATCACCCAGGGAGGTTCGATGATCCCACCCCTGTTCCTGGGCATCCTCGCCCTGCGCGGCGAGGCGACCACGCCGGCCATCATGTTCCTCGCCTCGTGCCAGGGGGTGCTGAACGCTTTCGAACTCCCGACCCGCCAGGCGCTGCTGGCCGAACTGGTGCCCCGGGACCGCCTGGGGCAGGCGGTGGCCGTCAACGCCGTTTCCTTCAACGCCACCCGTCTGTTCGGGCCTGCCGCCGCCGGCTGCATCATCGCCGCCTTCGGCGTCGCCCCCTGCTTTTTCCTCAACGCCGCAAGTTACCTGGTCGGCATGGCCTCCCTGCTCCTGCTGCGCCTTCACTGCCGTGAGGCGGAGCATCCACTGCGCTCGCAGGTGCTCCCGGTAAGCGAGTTGCGCGAGGGGCTTGGCTTTGTGCTCGGCAAAAAGGAGGTCCGTCAACTGCTCCTGTCGGTGCTGCTGGTGAGCGTTTTCGCCATACCCTTCGTTCCGCTGCTGCCGGTCTTCGCGGAGCTGTTCCGGAGCGGTCCGCGTGGCCTGGGCTTCATGTCCGCCTGTCTTGGCAGCGGTTCGCTACTGGCCGCCCTGGCACTTGCCTCTTTCGACCACCTCCCCCACCCGGACTCCGACGGAGCCGGTTGGGGGGTGCTCTTCGCCTTGGCGCTGCTGCTCTTTTCCCGTTCGACCGATTACCCCTTGGCCCTGGGCGCCCTGGCCGTTGCCGGCGCGGCTTTGGTGGTCTTTCTGGCCCGTGCCAACCGCTCCCTGCAGCGGGCCTGTCCGGATCGGCTGCGCGGCAGGGTGATGGGCGTCTACACCCTCTTCCTGCTGGGGATGGCGCCGGTAGGCAGCGCCCTCATGGGCGGCATCGCCGCCAGGCTCGGCGCTTGCTCCGCACTCACCCTCACCTCCGCGCTCTGCGTTGCCGGTCTTTCCTTGCTGCAGCTTAAGTCGCGCCGCAGGGCACCTGTCACTGTCACCTGCGATACACTCTGGAGCGGAACGTTGTCCCGCAATGAAGGGGGTGATGTAGGTAAAGGTGCGATTCATCGCACTTTGTGACCTGGGTCACCCGTGGCTAATGCCTGATAAGGTATGGTTGCTTCACGTTTGCCATCCCATACTCAGGAGTCCGTATCTACATGATGCACCGCCTCATTGCCGGCGCAGGCATAGCCCTGCTCTTCCTGGCCTGTTCCGCCCCCTTGTTTGCTTCCGATACGGCTTCCTGTGAACTGAAGGTGAGAGAAGGTTACCGCTTTTATGACATAAGCGGCAAAACCCTGGACGATCTGATCCATGAGATCAGTCTCAATGGAACCAAGTGGAACGATGGCAAAGTGTACTCCGCCATGACCAACTGGGACATCCACTACAAGTACGACGTAACCTGCCAGAATGGCCGTTACTCCGTCAAATCGGCCGCCACCCGCGTCGATATCCTGTACAACATGCCCCGCCTGAATCTCGCCACCTGCGCCCCGGAACTGGTCACTCCGTGGAACGACTACCTGACCCATCTGCAGGGCCACGAGTTCGGTCACAAGGATCTCGCGGTCAAGGCCGCGTCCGAGGTCAACGAGATGTTCGGCACCCTCCCCAGTTTCGGCAGTGAGGAGGAACTGGCTGCCGAGATCACCAGGCGCACCGAGGAGAAGTTCAAGAAGTTGAAAGAGATCCAGATAGAGTACGACCACGACACCCGGCACGGTGAAACCCAGGGTGCCTTCCTGCTGGCCGGATCACACTAAAAAGGGGCTACAGGCCCCGCCCGCAACCCCTTCTCCCTACCTTACTCTTTATTCCATCTTACCTGCCGCTACCGCCGGTTCCGGTGCCCGTGCCCATGCCGGTGCCGCCGGTGCCCGTTCCCGTGCCGCCGGTGCCGGTGCCGGTTGTGCCACCCGTACCGGTGCCCATGCCGCCAGTACCCATGGTGCCCGTACCTGTGGTGCCGGTGCCCATGTTACCGGTTCCCATGGAACCTGTGCCGGTTGTGCCACCGATCCCCTGGTTGTAGTAGCTGCCGCCGGTGCCTTGGTTCATAGTTCCGCCGGTGCCCTGGTTCATGGTGCCACCCGTGCCGCTACCAGTGCCGGTTCCGTAATAGCTGCCGCCGGTCCCCTGGTTCAGGGTGCCCCCCGCGCCTGTGCCGCTGGTGCCCTGGTTGTAGTAGCTGCCGCCGGTGCCCTGGTTCATGGAACCGCCGGTGCCCTGGTTCATGATTCCGCTCGGGCCGCGATCAAGGGTGCGGCCCGTGTTGCTCCCGGTACCCTGTTCGAAGTAGCTGCTGCCGGCGCCCGGGTTTAGTGTCCCACCTCCGCCTGTGCCTCTGGTGCCCTGGTTATAGTAGGTTCCGCCGGTGCCACGTTCCATGGTGCCACCCATGCCGCTGCCGGTGCCGGTGCCGTAGTAGCTGCCACCGCTGCCCTGGTTATAGGAGCCCCCCTGGTTGTAGGTGCCGCTGGTCCCTCTCTGATCGTAGCTGCCGCCGGTACTGCCGCCTACTGTTCCGCCTGCACCGATGCCCGTGCTGCTACCGGATTCAGGTCCCAGCCGCTCGACGGTGAAGTCCTGCCGAACCGTGGTCCTTGCTCCTGTTCCGATGGGGAGAGTGGTGCTGCCGTAGCCCTGTACGCTACCGCCGCCGGAGGAGCCGGAGACCGTCCCGCTCCTGTGGGAGGTTTTTTTGTGCGTCATGCCGGCTTTGTGGGTAGTCCCGGATTTATGCGTCATCTTCTTGTTGCACTGGGATCCCGTGCCGGCTGCATAGCTTGTGCCTGTGGTCATGCCCATCATGCCCACCAAGGCGATGGTGGTGAATAGCAACCTTCTCACTGTTCTCATAGTGGACCTCCGTTCCCGGTCTGCACCGGCCGGGAGACACCGCCTGCTCTTTGCAGATCGGCCTTGCTGATCCTCGCGGTGCCACATTTTGGTTGTATACAAATCGGTGCTGCTGATCTCAACTTATCACATCCGATTAAAAAAAGCCAATCTTGGTAAATCGGTGTCGCAGCTGTAAGTGGGCGTATCCACGATGGATTAGTGTGCAGAGGTGGGGCTGTGGCTAAGCGTCAGTTTGCGGCTCTGCACAAAAAAGAGGCGAGAGGAGCGCAGGGGGGAACTCATGAGGGGACGTGCGGCCGGCAGGATGCGCCGGCACGCACTCACGGGAGCGACATCACAGTTCGACGAGGTAGTCGGCCTCGCTGGTGGTGGAGTTGCTGCTGTTGAGGTAGGGGGTCTCCGGGAGGATCACGATGGGGGCGAGTCCGCTCCCCAGGCGCTGCAACTGGTCGGGAATGGCGTACTTGACGGCATGCCAGACGCCGGTCAGCACCACCAGGGTCCGTCCGGGCTCTTTCTCGCGGTAGCGCATGATGTTCAGCGCCATGCCGCTGTTACGCACCGTCTGTGCCTCGCAGAAGAAGTCGAACTTCCTGCCGTTTTGCTGGTGATGCGGCGCCATGCGGAAGGTCTTCTTCAAAAACGCGACCTGCGGGTTGGCCAGGTCGCAGCTGGTCCCTGAAGGCAGCCCCTTTTTCTCATCCGGCGTCAGCGCCGCGAACCCCTGTCGTGAAACCTTGCGCACGATGGCGAGAGGCACGTTGAGGGCAACCATCGGGATGTGCTTGTCCCTGGCGAACAGGAAGATGTCCCGGTACATGTGCCACCCGGTCCAGTTCCTCTCGAACGCCTGCTCCATTTCGGGCTCCCCGAGCCTTCCTGCCACCCAGTCGTCCAGTTCCTGCTGCGAGTCGCTCTGCATCATCTCCAGCCCGATGGCTATGGGGCGCTCTCCGGCATTCAGCAAGCGCAGCAGGTAGAGCTGCAACTCGTGATGGTAGGCTTCCTCATGGGATTCCCCGACCAGGGTGACCTGGCTTGCGGCAGCCACGGCCGCCAGTTGCGGGATGGAGAGGGTCTGGCCATCGCTGAGACGGGTAACGACGGTGTGTCCTTGTGCTTGGGAGCAGCAAACCGAGACCAGCACCGCGACGAGAAAAGCCCTGAAGCACCCGGACATGATCGTCTCCTTGCGCGGCTTTGCCTTGTTGCAACGCGTTGGCAGCAGCGGCGCCCGCTGTGAGTGCGGACCCTTCTGGGGCCTGGAAGGTGTGTCTGGTTAACAGTGGCTAATTGTATCGGGTTGATGTCCGGCGACAAGGAAGGCGTTTGATTTAGGCAACGGGCGACGCCGTGGCAGCCTGACCGTGCGGGGGAGGGGGACTACGATCCCTGGAGTGCGGGGTCGCGCAACTTGCGGAGCATGTAACGCATCTGTTCCCTGTTGTAGGGCTTGGCGAGGAACGCCGCGTAGGGGTCGCTGTCGATGAAGGGTGACACTTCTTTTTTGCCGTAGCCGCTGCAGAAGAGGATGGGCAGTGCGGACGCCTCCCTGCGCAGTTCCTGGTAGGCTTCGACGCCGTCCATCTCGGGCATGGTCAGGTCCATGAGGACCAGGTCGATGTCTTGGGGGCGCTCGCGGTAGATCTCCAGCGCTTCCCGGCCGTTGCAGGCGGTGATGACGCTCAGGCCCAGCCCGTTCAGGAGCACGGTTCCTACCTGGCGCAGTTCCGGTTCGTCGTCAACCAGCAGGACGGTCCCTTCCAAGCGTTCCGTGGATTGCGGTGGCGGTTCGGCAGGGGGGGCGCCCCGGCGGGGGGGCGAGGTAGTGCAGGTCGGAAAGAAAATTGTGAAGGTGGAACCTTCCCCGAGGGCGCTGGAGAGCTGCAGCGCCCCGTTATGGCTCCTGATAATGCCCATGGTGGCGGACATCCCCAGGCCGCGCCCGGTGAACTTGGTGCTGAAAAACGGGTCGAACACCCGCTGGCGGGTCTCCTCGCTCATGCCGCAGCCGTCGTCGCTGACTTCGAGGCAGACGTAGGAGCCCGGGGCAATGGCGTTGCCGAAAGCGTCGCAGCCCGTTTCATCCGGAGCAATAGTGTGTTCGGCGAGGGAAATGCCGACGGTCCCTTTCCGGTCCCCGATCGCCTCCACCGCGTTGACCACGAGATTCATGATGATCTGCTGCACCTGTCCCTGGTCCCCCTTGATCAGCGGGAGGTCCGGCTCGATCAGGTACTTGAAAGCGACTTTCTTCTTGAAGGCGGGCTGGAGCATGCTGACCACTTCGCGCACCTGTATGTTGAGGTCTATCTCCGTCTGCACCAGGGGACTTTTGCCAGCGTAGTTAAGCATCTGGCGGCACAGGTCCGCCGCGCGGTTACCCGCCTGCTCGATCTGTTCCAGGTGCTTCTGTATCTCGAAGGGAGTCGCGGTGCGGGCCATGGCGCAGTGCCCGAGGATGATGGTCAGGATGTTGTTGAAGTCGTGGGCGATGCCGCCGGAGAGCACGCCCAGGCTTTCCAGTCGCTGGGTCTGTTGCAGCTGCTGCTCCAGGGCGAGCCGGTATTCCTCGGCCTTCTTTCGCTCTGTCACGTCCCGGGCCACGTGCACGCAGGCGGTGATCTCGCCGAGTTCGTTGTACAGGGGGGAGACCGAGATCTCGAAGAAGCCGCCCAGGTGCCTTTCCTCCATCTCCACGCGGGGGGCATCGCCGTCCTGCAGCAGCTTTAAGAAAGGGCAGGCGCCGGGGACTTCGCCGATCTCGTGGAAGAGGTCGTAACACTTGCGGCCCGGGATCTCGGCGGGGCGCATGCCGAGGCGCTCGGCCATGGCTCGGTTGGCGCGGGTGATGGTGTGCTGGGTGTCGGTGATGAAAATGAGGTCGGGGACGGCGTCGAAGGTGAGTTCCCATTCCCTTTTGCCGCGGCTGAGTGCTTCGTAAAGAAACTGAGTGGTAAGATCGCCATCTACTGACATGCCGTCACCCCGAAATCAGGAAGAAAACGTTACGGGAGCGGTCGGCCTTCCCCGTTGCTGCACTGCAGGTGCATGCCGGGTTGCATTCCATTCTCTGCACTGGACGCAAAAAAGCCGGGGCAGAATATCGAATGATATTTCGGCAACCCGGCTGTCTCGGAGAGACCCAATAGGCTTTCCGCCCCATCCTCGCGGATGGTTGAGTATTATCGTGTATCTTGTTGATGTATTTAATTTTTGTCCATTATGCTCTTAGCCTCATACCAAGTCAATGGAATGACAGCGTGTGCCATCACTATCCCTGTGAGTTGAATCACTAAAAGACCACTTTTGTCAGAAATAGCAGTTCCACAGCAGGCTGTGTTCGGAAACGGTGTGCCCTGAGACATCACCGACACTCATGTTAAGGCTGACGCTTTGTTGCTGTGACAACCGGAAATTCTGTGCCAGTCTCGCTTTGAGAGAAATACGCTCGTCTCCCAGGACGTAGAAGAACGAGGATGCTTCCAGGTTCACCTTCCACCACTCCGTGACCTGCTCCAGCCAGCCCAGGCTCATCCCGGGCGCCGCAGCCACCGTTGCGCGCAGATGCCTGCCCACATTGACGTCGATTTCGGCGAAGCCGTACATGATGCCAGCCAAGGGGGACCTGCGGGCGACGCCCCCGCCGCTGTTCAGCCTGAAGATGAGGGAGTCCCTGCCGTCCTCCATCACCTCCGTGTCCCAGCCGGCGGCCACCTTCCAGGAGAATGGCTTGAACAGGCGGTCCCGGGGAGCGGTGGAGAGGATGTCCAGGAGATGCAGGGTCCGTAGCCGTGGGCGTCCCGTCTCCGGTACGTAGTCGACCCGCGTGTCGAAAAACTTGATCTGGGCACCCTTGAGGTAGCCCTGGTCCGGGTCGAGCAGGCTGTGGAATTCCGGCTGCAGATGGATGGCCGCGAACCAGTCTCCCCGGCGCACGCCTCCTCCCAGGCCGACCTTGGAAGTGTGGTGCCCTGCGTCAGGGGGCGCAGGGGGCGTGACGGCATAGTCAGCCTCGTTCACCGTTCCAAGTGCGCTGCGCTGTGCCAGGATCTTTAGGTAGAGCTTCGAGTAGTCATCCTGCTCCAACTCCTTGCGGGCCAGACGCAACTGCACCAGCTCCGCAGCCAGGTCCAGCACCTCCCTCCGTGTCTTCTCCGTCATGGCCACCAGGTCGAGACTTGCCGGGGCGCGCTTTCCCTGGGCCAGTTCCAGGGCGGCCTGCTGCCCCTGGCCGTCGAGCAGCGATGCTACCTTGACGATGCGCGCCCCCTGCGAGGGGCGATAGACCGCCGGCTCCAGGATCCCGCTTTCCTGCGCAATTTCGATGGTGTTGGTGGGGTGCACCAGCAGCCCGGTGCGGTCGGAGAGGTGCAGGGTGGGGCGGGCCGCCTCGATCAAAAAGAGCAGGTTGTAGGAACAGTTCTCGTCCAGGAAATAGTAATCCGAGGCGATCCGCTGCAGTTCCAGGGCGTGCAGCAGCAGCTTGTCGACTTCCTCCCTGGATAGCTTCAGGCGATACTCCCACATGTCCCTGTGCTCGAGGTCGCTGTACTCCTTCACCTTCTGGTAGTACGGCATCAGGGAGTAGTACCCCTTGTACAGTCCGGTGAGCCCCTTGAAGGCATAGAGAAAGCCGTTGGAGTCGGTGGCGTCGGCCGCGTAGTTCACCGCGTACGAGATGAGGTTGCTCTTGCTGGAGCCGTCGATCCGGATCAGGGTATGACCGAACATGGAGGCGGGGCTGTTGATGTGCCCCACCGGGAAAACCAGTGCCGCCGAATGGGCATCGATGGTCCTGAGCTGTTCCTGCTGCTCCGAGCACGGAGGCGCCGGGAGCCGGGCCGGATCGATGGCCAGTTCCCCGCTGAGCCACGCCAGGCGCGCGGGGAAGCGGCAGATGGGATGTTCCCCGTCCGGGGCCTCCGGCTGGAAGAATGCGGAGAGGGTGGCGGACAGCTCGGCCTGCGGGTCCCTCCTTCCGGTGGGGGCGAGGAAAAAGCTGGGGTCGGAGATGCGGCTCACGGTGCCGCCGGTCAGGCTCTTCTTGTAGTGCAGCAGGATCTGCCAGGGGCGCTCTTCCCAGAGGTGCTTGGCATGTGCCTCCTTGAGGAGCTGGTCGCGGTAGGCAAGATCCGCAGCCGTCGCGGAGAGGCTGTGAAGAGTGAGCAGCAGCAGGATGGACAGGGCACGGCGCAGCAGGGTCATGTTCATTCCAGTGTTCATTACAGGTGGCGGAGGCATGCTCCAGAGACTAAAAAGGGTGCACAGTTTCGCTGTGCACCCTGGTGACGTCGTTGCGGCAGGGTCAGTTGCTGGTAACGGTGACGACGTTGTCGATGACCTCGGCCATCACGATCTTGTCGGAGGTGAAGATCTTGCTGAAGTTGGCCTGCAGCTTCGCCTTGTAAGCGTCGCTCTGGGTGGAGGGAACGCCCATCATCTCGACGAAGGTGTCGAGAGTCTCGCCCTTACCCATGGCGATTTCCTTGGCCAGGTTGTCCATGTTGGCGCGGACGAACTCGTTCAGCTTCTCGTTCTGCACGATCTTGCCCGGCTTGACGCACTCGGAGGTGCCGGAGGTGATGCCGAAGGTCTGGGTGCCGGAGGTGCCGTTGGTGGTCGATTGCAGGATCTCGAACAGGATCGAGCCGTCGGCCTTGTTCTGCCAAAGCATGGTGCCGAGGCCGCACCCTGTATTGGTGTGTGCCTGGCCGGCAGCAAAGGCGGAACCGGTGATCAAGAGAGTGAGTGCGAGTGCCATCATCAGCTTTTTCATGGTCGTTCTCCTTTTGTGAAGAAATTTTTATGCAAGTATATGGGCCACTGCGTCACTGTCAACTCAAACGCTGAAAAAGATGGCGCTACCTCCTGAAAGTCGGCGAAGTAAAGGGACAAGTCATTTCCCAGAAGACGCGGCATTCAGCGCAAACGAATGCGAGCCTCCCCTTTAGAAGAGGAGGCTCGCAGGCCCGTTCTTACTGCTGCATGTCTCGTGGAACTTGCCACGATTTTTCTTGCTCAAGCTCGAGGTACGCGACGATGGTTCCGGCCCTCGAGTGGTGACCGATTATGCCAGTTTGAAGCGGCCTACTATCTGTTGCAGCTCTGCCGCAAGGCCGGACATGTGTGTCGCCGCATTGGCTGTCTCGTGGGCGCCTCCCGCCGTCTCGGAAACCACGTCGGTTATGGTGCCGATGTTGGCCGTAATCTCGCCGGTGACGGCGGTCTGTTGTTCGGCCGCGGTCGCGATCTGGTGGATCTGGGAGGTGAGCTCGTTGATGGCGTTCATGATGTCGTGGTGAGCACATCCTCGACCTGCTTCATGGTATCGATCTTCTCGGTAATGACCGGGAACCAGCTCTCGGCGGGGATGCCGAAGTGCCCGGACAAGCCCCTCGACAGCACCGCTCCCCTGATCTCCTCGACCTTGCCGAAGACCGGCGCCTTCGCTTTCTCCTCGTAGGCTGCCAGCGCCTGCGGCGAACCGAACTTGCGGAACAGGTCCAGGTAGTCCTGCTGAGCGGCGAGGATGGTCATGGTGCGCTGCAGTTTCTCCTGGTCCAGGACATCCGCTGCCAGCACAGCGTTCAAGGCCGCCCGTTCCTTCCCGGTTTCCTCCTTGGCTTTCACGAAGCTGTAGTAGGCCGTCGCCTGGCGCATCACCTCGCGCTTGCCGCTGGTCGTGGCCACCGCGGCCACCACATCCATGTACGAGTTGATCAGTCCGGTGTAGAAGGTGTAGGCCTGGGCGCCGGTGACCTGGAGGGTGTCGATCCCGCTGCGGGTCTCCTTCAGCTTGGCGATGGCGCTTGCGGCAGCATCGAGGCTCGGTTTCACCACAACCACCGATGCCTCGTTCTTCTCAAGGAACGCCGCGACCGCTTCGATTTCGTGGTCCACCTTGGCCCTCTGGCCAGTCAGTTCCTCGCGGAATTTTGTCCCTTTGGCGTTGAGGTAGCCGGAGGTGTAGCCGCGTTCTTTCTGGATCTGGTGCGACAACTCCCCTACCTGGACGGCAAGGGCGGTCAGCTTCTGGGTCTGGACCAGCCCTTCCAGGACGGCGTAGTCTTTCCTTGCGTTGTAAATGGAGAACACGATCATCCCGAGCACGGGGACGGCGATCATCAGCAATAGCTTGGTGCGGATCTTGAGATTCTGAAACATGGTAGTTCCTTCCTTTGCGCGGGGTTCTCCAGCCCTTGACCCCGCGCCACAGCGCGACTGGCGGCGCCTTATGACAGAAATGCTGTCTGCAGTTGATATCCATTTTCAGCTATCGGCGCGGCGGTAGGGAAACTTTAGGGAAAATTGCAGGGGGAGGACGGTGGCAAAGGCAATGGGAGTCAAAGGGGGCATGGGAGTTATGGGAGCGGGAAAAGCAGGTGCGTGAGGGGGTGATGGCCGTGGGGAGGCTGGGGCACGCCGGGAGCAGGCCGGGACAGGCCGGGACAGGCCGACTGGGAACTGGCAGGGAGCTGATTGGTTGGTTCAAATCCCCCCTGCCCCCCCTTTGTATAGACCGGAGTCAAGGGTGACAGTCGTTCGGAGACATGGGTGACACTTTTTTATCGCCGATCCGGATCTCCCG
>NZ_JAEMHL010000020.1 GCF_016458305.1 Geomonas anaerohicana
GACTCAGCACCCTACCTGAACCGTTGCCGCCTGTCAAGATTTTCTTTCAAAAATTTTTCGAGGCATTTTGCAGTGGCTCGATCCGGAGATCGTGCCCGAAGGACTGTCAGAACACCGCGAGGTGCTTCTGTGGCCCTTCTTCCTGCCGGCTCAACTATTTGGTTGCAAAGAACGTCGTGACTGCGAAGCTCAACTTTATAGCAAAGGCCGTTTCGGCTGTCAATGCTTTTTTTGTTGGCCGCTGCCGGACAAAGTGTCTCGTTCGTCAGCGGAGGGTGGTTATAGCAAATGGCTTCGACTGCGTCAACGGGTTTGTTGTTTGTTTTTGTTAACAGTGACCGAAGCAACTGTTATGGCTGAAGGAGCGGCTTTTGGTGGACACTGGTGGACACTGGTGGACACTGGTGGACACTGGTGGACACTGGTGACACTGGTGGACACTGGTGGACACTGGTGGACACTGGTGGACCCGGTGGACCCGGTGGACCCGGTGGACCCGGTGGACCCGGTGGACAATAGTGGACCGGGCAAGCTAAGAAACAAAAAGGGCGATGCTTGCGCATCGCCCTTCTGCTTTTACTAGCCTGCCGCTGAGCTAGGCTTGGGCGGCGTTGAGCGCTTGCTCTATGTCGGCAATGATGTCCTTCACATCTTCTATGCCGACGGAGAGCCTGATGAAGTCGGGGCTGACACCGGTCGCCAACTGCTCGGCAGCACTCAGCTGCTGGTGCGTCGTGGATGCCGGATGGATGACCAGACTCTTGGCGTCGCCGATGTTGGCCAAGTGCGACAAGAGCTTCACGTTGTCGATGAACTTCTTACCGGCCTCCAGCCCGCCCTTGATGCCGAAGCCGATGATGGCACCGGCGCCGTTCAGATACTTCTTGGCGTTGCCGTGATCCTTGTGGCTCGGCAGACCGGGATAGTTCACCCAGCTTACCAGCGGGTTCTGATCGAGCCACTCGGCCACCTTCTGCGCATTCTCCACGTGTCGCTGCATCCTGACGTGCAAAGTCTCGATCCCCTGCAGGATCTGGAACGCGTTGAACGGAGAGATGCACGCGCCCATGTCGCGCAGCAACTCTACCCTCATCTTGATGATGTAGGAGATATTGCCTAGGGCATCCCAGAACTTGAGGCCATGATAGGACGGGTCCGGCTCGGTGAACTCTGGGAACTTGCCGTTGTTCCAGGGGAAGGTGCCGCCGTCGACCACGCATCCGCCGATGCTTGTGCCGTGCCCGCCGAGGAACTTGGTCAAGGAGTAGACGACGATGTCGGCGCCGTGCTTGAGCGGCTGAAACACAAACGGCGTGGCCGCCGTGTTGTCCACGATGTACGGGATGCCTGCGTCATGTGCCACCTTGGCAATCGCCTCGAAGTCGTCCACGTTGTTCTTGGGATTGCCGATCGCCTCGCTATATACCAGGCGGGTGTTCTCGTCGATTGCCTTGCGGATGTTCTCCGGATCGGAAGAATCGACAAACTTCACCGTGATGCCAAGTTTCGGCAGGGTGTAGTGGAACAGGTTATAGGTGCCACCGTACAGGTAGCTCGTGGAGATGATGTTCTGGCCGGCGCTGGCAATGTTCAAAACCGCATAGGTGGTGGCTGCCTGTCCGGAAGCGACAGCAAGGGCGGCGACACCGCCATCCAGTTCGGCGACCCTCTTTTCCAGCACGTCGGTGGTGGGGTTCATCAAGCGGGTATAGATGTTACCGAACTCTTTAAGCCCAAACAGGTTGGCAGCGTGCTCCGAACTTTTGAAGACATAGGATGAGGTCTGGTAAATCGGTACGGCACGGGACAGGGTGGTCGGATCTACAGTCTGGCCGGCATGAAGTGCAAGGGTGTCAAAACCTAATGTTTTTTCTGACATAGTTCTCTCCCGTCCTTTTCCGAAGCTTTTTTATAAAGAATACACACTGTATCCTCTATACAAAAACTGCAGCCGCACTGTCAACAAATTTGCCATTAAAAACTCTACCGATTTAGTCTGGCAGTCGTCCATAAAGCTCGGTAGCGCGTGCGAGTTTTGTGGCCAGCCGTCCGGAAAACGCATCGGCCGGGCAGCGCCAGCTCCAGTTGCCTCCCGCCACGCCGGGAACGTTCATCCGGCCACTGCTGGGGAGTTCCAAGAGGTCCTGCATGGGGATGATGGCGTAATCAGCCACGGAGGAGAGTGCACACTTCACCATCTGCCATACGATATCGTTTCCGTCCCGATCGAAATAAGAAAGCACGCCCTTCTGCTCTTTCGCCTTGAGGGAATGGAACCACCCGGCGGTGGTGTCATTGTCGTGGGTCCCCGTGTAAACCACGCACGACCTGACATGGTTGTGCGGCAGGTATGGGTTGTCCGGGCCGGACCCGAAGGCGAACTGGAGGATTTTCATGCCCGGCAGCCCGAACTGGTCTCTCAGCGCTTCCACTTCGGCGGTGATGATGCCCAGGTCTTCGGCGATGATGGGCAGGCTCCCGAGCGCGTTGCGCAGCGCGTGGAAGAGCGCTTCGCCCGGCCCCTTGACCCAGCGGCCGTTGATGGCGGTCTTCTCCCACATTGGCACTTCCCAGAAGGCCTCGAAGCCACGGAAGTGGTCGATCCGCACCATGTCGTAGAGGGAGAGGTCGTTGCGCAGCCGGGCGATCCACCACCCGTACCCCTGCTCGGCCATCTTGTCCCAGTTGTACAGCGGGTTGCCCCACAACTGGCCCGTCTTGCTGAAGTAGTCGGGGGGAACGCCGGCAACGACGATGGGGACCCCTTTCTCGTCCAGGTGGAAGAGGTGGGGATTGGCCCAGACATCGGCGGAATCATAGGCGACAAAGATGGGGAGGTCGCCGACGATGGAGATGCCGAGGACATTGGCATAGGTTTTCAGCTGCTTCCATTGGCGGGAGAACTGCCATTGCATGTACTTCTGTTCGCCTATGGCCGTACCCAGTTTTTCGCTCCAGGATGAAAGAGCTTCGGCGTCCCGGTTCGCCAGCGCGTCCGGCCACTCCTTCCAACTCACCTCCTTGAACTGTTCTTTCAGCGCCATGAACAGTGCATAATCGTGGAGCCAGAAGGTCGTGTCGCAGAAATGCCAGAATTCTTCCTTGCGCTTTTGTGGAGCCTCTACGAAGAATCGGGCAGCAGCCTCTTTGAGGCGGGCCTTCTTGTACGTTTCCGTGGCGCCGTAGTCCACGCGCTCGGAGTCGAGTTCCGCCCCTGCCTCTTCCGGCAACAGGTCGCCCTCTGCCTGGAGCATCTCCAGGTTGATCAACAAGGGATTGCCGGCGAACGCGGAGTAACAGGAGTATGGCGAATTGCCATAGGCGGTAGGACCAAGAGGTAGTATCTGCCACAGGGACTGCCCTGACTTGTGCAGAAAATCAACGAATCTCTTTGCTTCTTCACCGAAAGAACCGATTCCTCCCGGGCCAGGCAACGAAGTGGGGTGCAACAGGACCCCACTTTTTCTCTTTCTCACCATGTAGACCTCGATAACATTGAAATGGGCAGCAATGAGATGGTGCCGGAAATGAGTAGGCACTACTATGACATAAATCCCTTGTAATGCAATGATGCAAAGCCTTTACGGCGTCGCCGGCAAATGGTATAGTGCCGCCCATGGAAACCATTAAGACAGCATCGTTTGAGTCCCTGATTGAGTTGGCGGTACCCGATGGGGATGGGTACATCTTCACGCTGGATGGCGAGACGTTCCGGATCAAGGACACCCTCGAAATAACGGGGATCGCCAGCAGGAAGGGCTACATCATTATCTACTAGGGTGGACCTCTGACTGGTCTGACTGGTTGAACGGTGGACTGGTGCGCGCGGGCCGGTAACAGGTCAGGCGGTAGCCAGGATCTCGTCTACACGCTCGCCGTTTAGAGTCTCTTCTTCCAATAGGGCGTTGGCCAGGGCATTGAGCTTGCTGCGGTTGCCGCTGAGCAGTTCCGTCGCCTTCCCCTCCGCAGAATGGATCAGGCTCGCTATCTCCTGATCGATCAACCACGCCATCTCTTCCGAGAACGTCTTCTCTTCAGCAAGCTTCATCCCCAAAAACGGATGTTCCTCTCCGCGCGGAAAGGTCATGGCGCCGATCTTCTCGCTCATTCCCCATTGGCAGACCATCTTCTCGGCCAGTTCCGTCACGTGCTTCAGATCGCTCTGCGCACCTGAAGATACGTCGTTGAACACGATGCGTTCGGCCACGCGCCCACCCAGCGCCACGCAGAGACGGTTCACCAGGTAGGCACGCGGGTAGTGGTAACGATCATCCTCGGGGAGTTGCTGGGTCACGCCCAAGGCGCGCCCCCTGGGGAGGATGGTCACCTTGTGCACCGGGTCGGTGCTGGGCAGCAGCCGCGCCACCAGGGCATGCCCGGCCTCGTGGTAGGCAGTGATCCGCTTCTCGTCGTCCGAGATCACCATGTGGCGCTCGCCACCCATGAGGATCTTGTCCTTTGCCCGCTCCAATTCCTCCAACCCCACCACGAGCTTGTTGTCACGCGCGGCGAGAATGGCCGCCTCGTTGACCAGCCCCTCCAGATCGGCACCGGTCATTCCTGGGGTTCCCTTGGCGATTACGGAAAGATCGACTTCGGGGGTCAACGGGATGCGCCGCGTGTGAACCTTGAGGATCTTCTCCCGGTCCCGCCAGTCGGGGCGCTCGATCACCACGTTACGGTCGAAGCGGCCGGGGCGCAGCAAGGCCGGATCGAGCACGTCGGGGCGGTTGGTCGCCGCGATCACCACCACCTCGGTATGCGGGTCGAAACCGTCCATCTCCGACAGCAACTGGTTAAGGGTTTGCTCACGTTCGTCGTGGCCTCCGCCGAAACCGGCGCCGCGGCTTCTCCCCACCGCGTCCAGTTCGTCGATAAAGATTATGCTGGGGAGCATCTTGCGAGCGCTGGCGAAGAGGTCGCGCACCCGGCTGGCGCCCACACCGACGAACATCTCGATGAAAGCGGAGGCGGAAATGGAGAAAAACGGGACGCCCGATTCGCCGGCCACGGCCCTGGCCAGGAGGGTCTTGCCGGTTCCCGGGGGGCCTACCAGCAGCACCCCCTTGGGGACCTTGCCACCGATCTGCTGGAACTTCCTGGGATCTTTCAGATATTCGACTACCTCGCGCAGTTCCTGCTTCGCCTCTTCCATCCCCGCCACGTCGGCGAAGGTGACGTCGATCCGCTCGGAGGTGTAGGCCTTGGCGCCGGAACGGGCGAAGCCCCCCATCATGCCGCTCGGCCCCTGCTTGCGCATCCCTCTCATGACGAAGAGCCAGACCCCAATGATGATGAACCACGGCAGCAGGTACAGGACGATGGAACCCATGGTGGAGCCTTCGGTGGAAACGACGTTGACGTCGACGCGCCTGGCGCTCAACTCAGGCAACAGGGTGGGATCTTCGATGGATGGGAGGGTGGTACTGAAGTTGGTAACGTCGACGTCCTGCCCTTTCTGTTCGACGCTCACGGCCGGCACCTTGATGGCGGTGCGGAACTGTCCCTTGGCGCTTTTCCCCCTCAAGGTCAGCTTGATTATGTTATCGGCGGCAAGTTCGGCGCGGAAGCGACTGTAGGTTATTTCCGCCCCACGTTCCGCCGTCTGCTTCACCATCGTCCCGTAAAAGAGGTCGAGCAGCAAAACAAACAAGGCGGTTATCAGCAATGGCCTCCAGAATGTGTGTGCCATGACCATGCTCCTCCGACTCGGGCTGAAAAAGACACTTCCGAATTCTAACCAAGAAGGAGGCTATTACAAGATTCTAATTATCGAAGAAAGGCGTAGTTCCCCTACCCTTCCACGCGGTAGCAGCCGAAGCCGAACGAGGCGCCTTTGCCGAGATGGGTGGCGGTCCCCAATTGCAGCAACAGGTGGAATGGCTCCAGATCGCCGGCAAAGCGGGCAGTGCCGATGATGCCGGCCGGTCGGCCGGTCCAGGATACGAAGCGGCAGTCGGACTCGACGGTCCGTACCGCCTCGCTCTGTTCGGACAGCCACCGGTAATCGAGGGCGGGCTCGGCCCCTTCGTAGTGGTACGCGAGCGAGGAAACGCGGCGCATGAGGGTGCGTGCGAAGTCGGCAAAGGTGAAGGCCTTGAGCAGGCGGCCTTCCCGTACCAGCTTCAGTGGAGTCAGAAGGCGTAGCGCCACTGTCTCGGTCGGCAGCGGCCCCGTGAAGGCCGGATCGAGGGAGCCGAGCAGCGGCAGGGAAAGAGAACCGTCACCGGCATAATCGGCGCGCGCTCCCCCGGGAGACTCGGCGGCCACGCCGACGACGACGCCCCCCTTGCTCTCGATGAGGAGCCGTACCGCCGCGAGGTAGGCAGGCAGGTGCTGGACGGAGTTGCCGACCAGCGTGAGAGCAAGCTCGCAGCCCTGTCCACGGTTGGGGCTCGGCGGGAGCAGCGGGAAATTGAAGATGAACGGGAGGGGTGGTTTCTGGTGACGCCGAACCGCTTCCGGATCTTGCGCAATCTGCTGCGAAAAAGTCGCTGCAAAGGCGCAGTCGCCCCGCCGGCAGCCGGCACAATCCCCGCGCTTGCAGGAAACGGCGGTACGGAAAGCGGATTCGAAGTCGGCACGGGAGGCGTAGAAGGCGTACGGATCGCTTACATCATGCTTCAGGGTAAAGCTGAACCACAGCTTCGCGTAATGCAGTTCCACGGGTGTTTCCTCTTGGTCGCGGGATCACTCCGCGGCGTCGCGCAGCTTCCCGTCGAGGTGGCAGCTTACCTGCGCCAGAACATCAAGGACCTCCCGGTCCCGGGGAAGCATGGCGCGGAAACGCTCCAGCACGGACCGCTCCCGGATCAGCCGCAGCGTCGCGGGATAGTTGATGTCGTAGATCCAGGAGACCTGAAGCAATTTAAAGTCGTTGAGGCTTTTCAGGGTGGAGAGTTGCACCATCCGACCGGCGGCCACGGCAGCCAGAGGTTCGGCGGAGCAGCCGGGGAGATCTGGGAAGCCAAGGCCGGCACCGGAGGCGCGTTCTGCCTCGGGGGCGTTGAAGTACTCGATGAAAACGCGCCAGATGTCGAGTTTGTCGGCATCGCGCAGCAGCCTGAGCAGATCCTCGGTCACGGCGGGGAGTCCTTGCGGCACGAGGAAGGCGTTGTGCATGCGGACGGCGACCTCGATGCAGCCGCGCTCCTCATCGGGAAGAAAATCGAGCACATGGTGCTGCTTCATGATGTGCGCAGAGAGGTGGGCGTGGTTCAGCGATTCGCTGTCCTTGAAGGTGTGGTAATCCCTGAATTGCGGAAAGCGGCCGAGATCGTGGCAGAGTGCGGCCACCTCGGCCAGCATCTCGAACCGCGGCCCCATGCCGTGTGCGATGAGCAAGGCATCGCGGCAGACATTGCGGGTATGCTCTTGCTTCAGGTCGAAGTTGCGCTGCACCTCCAGGTCGGAAGTGCGGAAGGAGTCGCAGTAGGAGCTGAACCAGTCGCGCAGCGGCGCCAGGTCCGGCAGGGATGCAGCATCATTCATCATGCATCTTCTTGACCACGTACTCCGAGAATTCCGCCATCACCTTGGACTCGTCGCCACCCTGGTAGGAGATGATGCTGCGCAGGTGGGCAAAGGACTCGACGTCCATCTTGTCAAAGGCGCAGCCGAGGCCTCCCTCGACCAGGCGCGCCACCGTCCCTTTTACATTGATGACGACCGGGTCGGGAGCCGCGGAAAGGTAGATGGTCACCTCGACCGGCGTGCCGACCGGGATGCGCTCCTGCGTCTCCATGTAGAGGCCGTGCAGACTGACGTCCGTCACCTCCCCCTTGACTGCCACTCCCTCCGCCTGCAACAACGCGGAGACCCTGAAATCGACGCGTGAAAAGTTACGCCTTTCTGTCGTCATCGTATTCCCCCTTCAAAAAGCCAGCTACAAAAGGGGGCACGAGGCCCCCTCCTGATGTTTCTCAGCTTGATGGTGATGCTAGTCCTCGAAGTTGCCTTCGGGCCCTTTGTCTTTGGAAAGCCCCTGGGCCTGTTTGTGCAGTTGTTCCTTGGTCCACTCCGCCGGGTTCTCGATGCGCTTACCTTTGGGGCCCAGGTCGTAGGAACCGGCCTTGAGGATGGCATCGATGGCAAGCGGCGCGGTGTCGGCGGCGTTGAAGACGTTGGCGATCAGGTTGTAGGCGAAATCCTCAACCCTCTTGCTCATGCGCTCGCGCACTTCCTTGGTCTGTGCCAGCAGCTTGTTCTCGAACGGGAGGTTGAGGTTCTTGTAGTCGCCCTTTTTCCACCCCTTGGAGTCGGCGAAGGCCACCATCTCGGCCCACAGCTCCTCGGACATCCCCTCGCCCTTCACCTTGATGAAGTTGCCGTTCTCGTCGAGCTTGGCATTGCCGTAGTCGTTGACCTCGAGGCCCCAGGAGACGAACTGCAGGGCGGTCGCCACGTTGGCCTTGGTGGTGCGGGTCTTCCGGGCGATCTCGCGCAGGCGGTCGTAGCTGTTGCCGGAGGTGCCGTGCTGGGCGCCGTTGACGCCGTACTGCTTGATCGCCTCGTGGATCTGTGCGGTCAGCTCCACCTGGATGCCGGCGTCGGAAGCCTCGATGCCGTGGGTGGTGCCGTTGTTGAGGGCGATCCAGTCCGGGAAGATGCCGTGGGCGTTGAGGCCGCGGATCAGGAAAAGCGCCTCGGGAACGGTGGAGAGCCCCTCCTTACCCTTGATCTCGCCCACCTCGGTCTCGAGGCCGGCCCAGGCCGGGATGATGTTGTTGAGCTCGATGTTGGCGAGGAGGTTTTCCTCGTCGGGGAGGTGGGAAGCGTCGATGGCGATGGAGGTGATGCCGGCATCGAACATGCTCGGGATCTCGACCTTGGCCGACTTCACGTCCGCCTCCCCCTTGATGCCGTAGTGGTCGGCGTGGATGGCAACCGGGATGGTGATGCCGAGCTCGTTGGCGACGGCGTCCACCTGGCGGGCCATGTTCCAGTAGTTGACCGGGCAGTATGCCTTCTGGCCGCCCTCGCTCTTGGCGATCTCGATGATGACGGCGGCGTTGGCCTTCTGGGCCGCGGCGAGCACACCGCGGATGACGAAGTGGTTACGGCCGTTGGCTGCCAGGGCCAGGGCATGTCCCTTGGCGTTCATGGCACGGTCGATGACCTTGCCGCTGACCAGGAGTGCTTTGGAGTTGGGGAAGAGTTTCGCTACGTTGGGGGGACGCCCTACTTCCAGCGCTTTGACGAAGTCTGAAGATGTTGCAGTCATATCTCCTCCTTTTGGTGGGAATAACAGATCACATGGCAAAAAGCCGCTTCCTTATAGCATCTTAATCATACAAAGGCAAGGATGTTCGCTACTGCCCCAGGGAGAACCCGGTGCTCCCTCCCCCGGAGAACGGGGCGCTGCCGATATACTCTCCCTTCCAGTACAAGGCGGCCTCCCCGGGTGGCAGCCCCGCCTCGACGGGTGCGAAAGAGAAGCGCTCCGGAGGCTGCGGCCCGACGGCAGCGGTGGTATTGAGCGGGTAGCGGGCAAGAACCGGAAAATCACCCCGCGCCGGCTCGACTGCACCGGGCTTCGCCGTCGTCCCACGCACCACCTGGTACTGCACCCCTTTCTCGCGCGGCGGCAGCTTCGCGTGCAGCAGCAACTCGGCGTTTCCCTCCCCGGAAAAGCGGAGGTCGTACCTGGGGGTCCAGCGCTCGTTGCCGACCAGGTAGGAGACCTGCGCCTTGCTGCCGGTGACCCAGATGCGCGCCGAGGCGACCCCCTTGGTGGCCGTTGCCAGCTCCCGTTCCACGGCATCCAGCGCGAGGCGGCATTTACGCTTGCTGCGGTAGACCACTTCCATCTGGTTCAGGGCGAATTCGGTTCCCTGCTGCAGCGTCACCACCGGATCGGGATTGGCCTTGGTCTTCCTGGGCGCCTTGCCGCTTTGCGACCTGGCGGCAGCGGAAAAGATCTCCTCGCGCCGGTTCAGGGCGTCCATGCGGTCCTGCAACTCGCCCCGGCGTTCCCGCAGGCGCACCAAATCGGCCGAGCGTCGCCGGTCCTGTTCCGCGGGGACCAGCTCAACCCTCTGCACGGTCCCTCCCGGCGCCTTCACCCGGAGCGACCCCGATGCGTAAGCGTCCGGCAAAGGGAGTTCCAGGTAGCCGCCGGAGACGGGAAGTTCCTGCTCCACCCGCGCACCGTCCAGAAACAGGGTGACGCTCTTCTGTCCGGCCAGGGCCTGGGAACAGACCAGCACCGGGAACAGCAAAAAGGCCAGCGGTAACAGGCGCATGGGGCACCTCGCAACGGGGACCGGGGCTGAAAAAACGCAAAGGACAACTTTACAGCGCCCCGGCACCATTGCAAGCAGCCGGTATGATTACTTCTCTACGTCGAGAAGCTCCACTTCGAAGATGAGGGTGGCGTTGGGGGGAATCACTCCGCCGGCGCCGTTGGCCCCGTAGCCAAGCTGCGGCGGAACGACCAGCTTCCTCTTCCCCCCCACTTTCATGGACATGACACCCTCGTCCCAACCCGGGATCACTTCACCGGCGCCGATCCTGAAGATGAAAGGCTGGCCGCGGTCGAGCGAGCTGTCGAACTTGGTGCCGTTTTCCAGGGTGCCGGTGTAGTGCACCTTGACCCCCTTGCCCGAGGTCGGGGACGGCCCGGTCCCGACCACGAGGTCGGTATAGGAAAGGCCGGAGGGGGTGGTCACCGCCCCGGCAGCGGCCTTGGCTGCGGTTTTCTCGGTTGCCGGCTGCTTGGCAGGATCCTTCTGGGAGCAGGCGGGAATGGCTATCGCCGCCATGAGCAGCAAAAGCACGAGGAACTTCTCAACGTTGCGCATCAATTTCCTCCGTCAGGTTTCTATGAGTTGTTAATCCAACAAGTGGATGAAGAGGCCACTTCTGAGCTTCGGTTCGAACCAGGTCGACTTGGGCGGCATGATCTTGTCCACGTCGGCCAGCGCCATCAGCTCCTCGATCGAGGTCGGGAACAGCGAGAAGGCGACCATGTACTCGCCGGAATTGACCACCCGCTCCAGTTCCTCAACGCCGCGGATGCCGCCGACGAAGTGGATGCGCTGGTCGGTGCGCGGGTTGCGCACGCCGAGGACCGGGCTGAGCAGGTTGTCCTGCAGGATGGAGACATCCATGGAGGCGACCGGATCGTCCTCGGGGAAAGAATCCTCGCGCGGGGTGAGTTCGTACCACTTGCCCCCCAGGTACATGCCGAACTGGTGCCGCTCACCGGGCTTGACCGCGGCGGCAACCGGGGTCACCTCGAAATGCTCGCCGACGCGCGCCATGAACTCGGCGACGCCGCGGCCATTCAAGTCCTTGACCACCCTGTTGTAGGGCATGATGGTCATCTCGTTGTCCGGGAAGATCACGGTGAGGAAGTAGTTGTACTCTTCGCGGCCGGTGTGCTTGGGGTTGGCGTCCTTTCTAAGGTCGCGCACCCGGCTGGCGGCGGCGCTGCGGTGATGGCCGTCGGCGACGTAGAGGGTCGGGATGGCGGCGAAGCTCTTGGTGAGGGAATCGATCAACTTCGGGTCGGCGATGTCCCACAGCGCGTGGGAGACGCCGTCGTCGGTGGTGAAGTCGTACAGCGGTGCCGCCTTGGTGACCTTGTCGATGGTCGCAGTGAGGGCCGGGTCGTTGCGGTAGGTGTAAAAGACCGGCTCGTCGTTGGCGTTGAGCGCGTCGATGTGCTTGACGCGGTCCTCTTCCTTGTCCGCCCTGGTCAGCTCGTGCTTCTTGATGGTGCCGGTCTGGTAGTCGTCCACGCCGGCGCAGACTACGAGGCCCGTCTGGGTGATGTTGCCCATCTTCTGGCGGTAAACGTAGTAGCGCTCGGTCTCGTCCTGCTGCAGCACGCCCTCCGCCAGGAATTTTGCCAGGTTGTCGCGCCCCTTCACGTACACCGGATCGGAATGCACATCGATGTCGCGGGGGAGATCGATCTCCGGGCGGGAGATGTGCAGGAAACTCACCGCGTTGCCGGAAGCCATCTCGATGGCCTCATCCGTGTTCATCACGTCATAGGGAAGAGCCGCGACCTTCTCGGCCAGCTCCTTTTTGGGGCGTACCGCCTTGAACGGCTTGATAAATGCCATAACTGCTCCTGTCTCTTTGTAATTCGAGTTCTACGTTCTATGTTCTACGTTCTACGTTAAAGGCTCAGGCCCGAGGGGACTGGCTCCGAAGGTGCCTGTCCCCCTTTTACTCTGTGTCCGCCTTTGCTCTGTCCCCTTTGCCCTACCTTTGCCCGGCTTGGACCTTATCGGCGCGGAGGGGCGAAAGTATTAAAAATACCGTTTGGCTCCGACGAACCTTTTTTGGAAGTAGGAGTCGTCCATCGAGCTCACCTTGATGTCATCGCCGCGGCGCGGCGCGTGAACGAAACGGCCGTTGCCGACGAAGATGCCGACGTGATTGATCTCGTCAGCGGAGGCGCCGAAGAAGACCAGGTCGCCGTCTTTCAACTCTTCACGTCCGACCGCATCCCCCACCCGGTACTGCTCGCGCGAGGTGCGCGGGATGTTGATGCCGCACAGGTTGTAGACTGCGCGCACGAACCCGCTGCAGTCCATGCCGTCGACCACGGTGTCCCCGCCCCAACGGTAGGGGATGCCGACGAAGCGCTCGGCGGTGCGGGCGGCGATGTTGCCCATGTCACCGCGGTCGCGTTTGACCGGCTCCTCTTTCTTCTTGCCGGGCGGCACGGGCTTGGTGGGCTTGGTGATGGAGGGGGCCGGGGCCTTCTCGATCACGGTCTCCCGCACCAGCACGGTGCGGTCGGGCTGCGGCGGCGCGATGAAGTAGGAGCCGATAGTCTTCTCCTTCACCAGCTTCTGGGCCACCTTGCGCGCGTCGTCCCGCTTGGCGAAGTCACCGAAACGGACGGCGTAGATGCCGTTTTCCCGTTTGAAGTAGAAGGCCTCGATGCCCTGTTCCTGCAGTTTCCTGGTGAGGCGCTCAGCGTTTTTCACGTCCGAGAAGGCGCCCACCTGGATGGCGAAGCCGACGCTGGAAAGCCCGGCGCGCTGTGCCGCGCAGCCGGTGGCCGCCGGCGCGAGCAGGAGGAGATATATGATCAACAGTCTTACTGCTTTGTGCATTGTCTATCCTTGTTCCCTAAATATCCTTGGTCTCCCGACGCACTCCCATCAGGTACGGGACCACGAAGTCGTCCAGCGCGCCGTCCAGGACGTTGTCCGGGTTGCCGCTTTCCACGCCGGTACGCAGGTCCTTGACCATCTTGTAGGGATGCAGCACGTAAGAGCGGATCTGGCTACCCCAGCCGATCTCCTTCTTCTCGCCCGCGATGTCGGCCGCCTTGGACTCGCGCTCCCGGACTTCCATCTCGTAGAGCTTGGAGCGGAGCACCTTCATGGCAGTGGCCTTGTTCATGTGCTGGCTGCGCTCGCTCTGGCAGGCCACCACGGTCCCGGTGGGAAGGTGGGTGATCCTGATGGCCGAGTCGGTGGTGTTGACGTGCTGTCCGCCGGCCCCCGAGGAGCGGTAGGTGTCGATCCTCAGGTCGCTCTCCGGGATCTTGATCTCGATGTCGTCCTCCTCGATCACCGGGAAGACAAATACGGAGGCGAACGAGGTGTGGCGCCGGGCGCTGCTGTCGAAGGGAGAGATGCGCACCAACCGGTGAATGCCCGCCTCCGCCTTGAGGTAGCCGTAGGCGAACTCGCCGGTGACCGCGAAGGTCACCCCCTTGATCCCGGCCCCGTCGCCCTCCTGGTAGTCGGTGATCTCGGTCTTCCACCCCTTCTTCTCGCAGTAGCGCAGGTACATGCGCAAAAGCATCTCGGCCCAGTCCTGGGACTCGGTGCCGCCGGCGCCGGAGTTGATGGAGAGGAAGGCGCCCGAGGCGTCGTGGGGCCCGGAGAGCATCCTGCGGAATTCCGCCTGGCTCACCCCGGTCTCCAACTGCTCGTTCATGGCATGAACCTCGGCGAGGGTCGCTTCGTCCTGTTCTTCACTCCCCAGCTCGATCAGTTCCTGGATGTCACGGGCCTGGCGCTCCAGATTCTCCCAAGTGGTGACGTCCTTCTCCATCGCCATCCTGTCTTTGAGCACCTTCTGCGCCTTGTCGGCGTCGTTCCAGAAGTCGGGGCGGGAGGTCTGCTCCTCGAGCTCCTGCATCCGCTCCCTCTTGTCATCTACGTCAAAGAGACCCCCGGAGTTTGTTGATTCGCTCGGCAAGGTCCTCTATTTTGGCAATTTCTTCTCTGAACATCTGAAAACTCCTTATGGTCGCATCGCCGGTGCGGCGATCATTGTTATTGGCAAAAAGTCAGCTGCGGCGCCCGCGGTAGCAGGCGATGCCCATGCCGATGCTGCCGGAGAGGCAGATCAGGGCGAAGAGGTCGCCGAAGCGGTTGTAGAAGGTCCGCCCGGTGCCGGGCCTCACCTCGCCGCTCAAGGTCACCTCCTGGAACAGCGGGGTCATGCCCCGGATGTGCCCCTTGCTGTCGATCACCGCGGAGATCCCGGTGTTGGCGGCCCGCACCAGGGGAACCCGATTCTCCACGGCCCGGAACACGGTCATGGAGAGGTGCTGGTAGGGGGCGGAACTGCGTCCGAACCAGGCGTCGTTGGTGATGTTCACCAGCACCTGCGCTCCCTTTGCGACATAGGCGTTGGCCACCTCCGGGAAGATCCCTTCGAAGCAGACCAGCACGCCCAGTTTCCCGGTGGAAGCCGGCAGCACCACGGCCTCCTTGCCCGGGGAGAAATCGCCGATCCCGGTCACCACCTTGTTCACGAACGGCAGCAGCGGCGCCAACGGCACGTACTCGCCGAAGGGAACCAGGTGCAGCTTATCGCTTCTCCCGGCGATGGTGCCCTGCTCGGTGAAGAGGAACGCGCTGTTCAGGTAGCGCACCATCCCCTCCTGCTGTTCGTAGGCGGGGCTCCCCACCACCAGCGGGCTCTTCAGCTCGACAGCCAGGGCGCTGACCCGGGCCGCGTAGGCCGGCTCGCGCTGCAGGAAAAACGGCAGGGCACTCTCCGGCCAGACCACCAGGGTTCCCGGTTCCTTGCACCCCTCCCGGGTCAGACGCTCGTAGGTCTTCAGCGTCGCGTCCTGGAAAGCGGGGTCCCACTTCTGGTCCTGCGCGATGTTGCCCTGCACCAGCAGCACCCTGCGCGGCTCGCCCCTGTCGCTGCGGGTCAGGGCGGCGACGCCGTAGACCATGGTGGCCGCCATGAGCAGCACCAGGAGCAGCAGGGCACGCACCGGGTAGGGTTTGCGGTGGCGCATCGAGACCCAGATCCGGTAGAAGACCACGTTGGCCAGGGCGATCAGGAAGCTCACCCCGTACACCCCGGTCAGGTCGCTGATCTGGATCAGCGGCAGGGTGCGGTACTGAGAATAGCCGAGGCTTGCCCAGGGAAAGCCGGTCAGCACGTAGGAGCGGATCGCTTCACCGGTCACCCACAAAAGCGGGAAGGAGCAGAGCAGCGGAATCCGGCTCCCTTCGCAGCGGCGCACCAGCCAGAGCACCGCGGCGGGATAGAGCGCCAGGTAGCCGACCAGGATGAGGTAGAGCGTCACACTCACCGTCCAGTGCAGCTTCCCGTAGTTCATCATCACCACGTTGAGCCAGTACAGGATCCCGGCATAGGCCACGCACCCGGCCGTGAAGCCGAGCCGGAAACCGAGCCGAGGGGTGGCGCGGTCGGCCGCCAGGAAAAGCGGCACGAAGGCAACCCACGCCAGGACCGACACGCCCGGCAGCGGGAAGGAGAGTGCCAGCAAAACACCGGAAAGCAGCGCCAGCAGGTAGCGCCCTACCGTCGCCTCGCCGGCCATGGCCGATCGCGCGGTCACGATTCCTCAGACTCCCCGACCGGCTCCTGTTTCTTGGCGATGTGCACCTTGGCGATGCGCCTCTCGTCCGCCTCCAGCACGGTGAGCACCAGCGAGTCGCTTTCGATGACGTCGCCCGCGACCGGAATACGCCCGGTCAGGTGGAACAGGAGCCCCCCCACTGTCTCGAAGTTGTCCTTTTCGATATCGACGTCGAACTGCTCTTCCAACTCCTCGATGGGAAGCCTGCCGTCGGCGACGATGGAGCCGTCCCCCTGCACCGAGAGGCGCTCGGTCTCCAGGTCGTACTCGTCCTGGATGTCCCCCACGATCTCTTCGAGCAGGTCCTCGATGGTGACCAGGCCGGCAGTGCCGCCATACTCGTCGATGACCACCGCCATGTGCACCCGCCGCTTCTTGAAATCGTGCAGCAGCTCCTCGAGATTCTTGGTCTCCGGGATGAAGAACGGGGGACGGATCAACTTCCTGAGCTCGATGGCCTCGTCGGGCTCACCCCAGTACCTGAGCAGGTCCTTGGCGTAGATGAGGCCGATGATGTTGTCGATGGTTCCCTCGTAGACCGGGAGCCGGGAGTGGCCCGAGGCGATGATAGACTTCAGCACCTCGCGCACCTCGAGTTCGATGGAGACGCAGGCCATCTCCATGCGCGGCAGCATGATCTCGCGCACCATGGAATCGCCCAGGGTCAGGATGGAACGGATCATCGCGTTCTCCTCCTGGTTGATGACCCCTTCTTCCTCGCCGGCGTCCATGATCTCCTGGATCTCCGCCCCGGTGACTTTCTTTTTGCCGTACAAGAGCCGGGTCAGGGATTCCATGAGTCCCTGGCCCTTGCGTCCGTTACCCTCTTCCAAGGATGTGTCTCCTTAATGTTTCAGCATTGTCCGTCACAGCCCGCCCTGCCAGAACACGCGGAACAGCAGGTGCACTGCGAAGGTGATGCCCACCCCCACTACCGCACCCAGCACCACTTCCCGGGGACGGTGGATCCTGAGCAGCAGGCGCGAGTGGCTCACCATGGCGGCCAGGATGAAGCAGAAAAGCGCTATTAGCGGGTCCTGGGTGTGCAGCGATATCGAGGTGGCGATGGAGAAGGCAACCGCCGCGTGGCCGCTGGCGCCCCCCCCTTCGAGGGGCTTCCCGGTCCCGGAGCGCGCCTTGAGGATCACCACCACGATCAGCAC
Organism: Geomonas anaerohicana; assembly: GCF_016458305.1. Lineage (GTDB taxonomy): Bacteria > Desulfobacterota > Desulfuromonadia > Geobacterales > Geobacteraceae > Geomonas > Geomonas anaerohicana. The sequence goes on from NZ_JAEMHL010000020.1 coordinate 16,993, forward strand.
CAGGACCGCAGACACCACCATGCCCAGTTCCGACTCGGTCCCCACCATCTGCAGCCCCAGCCTCTGCCAGGGAAGCACGTACTTGGAGAGCACCAGGTACCCCATGATGGCGGTGCCGAAGGCGGCCACCAGCACCGCGCCCGCCGCCACGTCCTTGGCGAGCTTGGCCATGGGGTGGTATTCCGGCGAGATCATGTCCACCACCACCTCGATGGCGGTGTTGAGCAGCTCGGCGAACAGCACGAAGCTGATGGCCAGGGCCAGCAGCATGAACTCCATGGAGGAAACCCGCAACAGCAGTGCCGCGAACAGCACGGCAAGCGCCGCCAGGAAGTGGTAGCGCATGTGCTTCTGCGTGCGCGTGGTGTGGAGGATCCCCTCAATGGCGCAGTTCACGGAGTCGATGAAGCGGGTCGGCTTCATAGCGAGCCTCCGGCCTTCGCCAAGGCTTCGGCCGGCAAGCCCCTGCCCCGGCTAGACAAGCCCTTCCTCGACCAGCAGGGAGAAAATCTCCCGCTCCTTGGCCTCCATGCGGGCGGCCTCGGCCTCGCCGCTTCTTTCATGATCGTAGCCGGTGATGTGCAGGATGCCGTGCATAAGCAGGAAGTAAAAGCGCTCCAGGAAGGTCTGCCCGGACTCCTCGGCCTCGCGGGCCGCGGTGTCGACGGAGATGACCACGTCGCCCAGGACGTCGGGATTGACGGCGCCGAACTCCCCCTCCTGCATGGCGAAGGAAATCACGTTGGTGGCCTTGTCCCGCCCCAGGTACTCCCGGTTCAGGACGCGGATGGCCCGGTCCCCGACGATGCTGACGGAGAGTTCCGCCTCAGGACATCCCAAGGCGTCTAAGATCCTCTGCGCCACCTTTCGCAGCTGCGTCTTCGCGACCGGTATCCGCCTTTGGCGGTTCGCTATCGATATCCTCTGGCTTCTTGGCAATCGTCTTCTCCTTGTAGGCAGGCTCGGGGTAATCGATGCGCTGGTGATAGATCCCCGCAAGTATCTGGTTGAAGCTCTTGGCTATCTCATGCAGGTTCTTCAGGGTCAGCTCGCACTCGTCCAGCTGGCCGTCGATGAAGATGTTGTTGATGATCTTCTGCACCAGCCCCTGGATCCTGGCCGGCGTCGGGTCGGTGAGGGTGCGCGAGGCGGCCTCCACGCAGTCGGCCAGGAGCACGAGGCCCGCCTCCCTGGTCTGGGGCTTCGGTCCCGGGTAGCGGAAGTCGCGCTCATCCACCGGGGGTGAGCCGGGTGTCTCCAGCCCCTTCGCCTTCAGGTAGAAGTAGTTGATCAGCGAGGTGCCGTGGGACTGCCGGATGATCTCGATGATCGGCTGCCCGATGCGGTGCTCCTTGGCGAGCTCGACCCCATCCTTCATGTGCGAGATGAGGATGAGGGCGCTCATGCTGGGGGAGAGCTTGTCGTGGCGGTTCTCGCCGTCGCGGATGTTCTCGATGAAGTACTGCGGCTTCTTCAGTTTGCCGACGTCGTGGTAGTAGGCGGCGACGCGGGCCAGAAGCGGGTTGGCGTTGATCGCCTCGGCGCCCGCCTCGACCATGTTCCCCACCAGCACGCTGTGGTGGTAGGTGCCGGGGGCGCGGATCATCAGCTCGCGCAGAAGGGGCGAGTTGAGGTTGGCAAGTTCCAAAAGCTTGACGTCGGTGGTGTACTGGAACAGCGCCTCGATGAGCGGGATGGTGCCGGAGACGTAGACCGCGTTGATCAGGCCGCCCAGGAAGGCGAAGATGATGCAGTACAGCGGCTGCAGCGAGAGCGGACTGTCGTTGTAGACGTGGAAGCAGACCGCCAGCGCCATGTTCACCGCGCTCACCTTGAAGCCTGCGCTGTAGATGGTCCCCCGCTCCTTGCACTGGCGCACCCCGTGGGCGCCCACGATGCCGCCCAAGAGGGCGTAGACCACCACCTGGAGCGAGTTGTTCAGCATGATGCCCGTCAACGGAGCCGTGATGGCGCAGTAGACCAGGGCCACCTCGGAGTTCAGGATGATCCTGACGATGATGGCGGAGGCCGCGAACGGGAAGAGATAGAAGTAACTCGCCGTGTCGATGGAGGGGAAAAGTCCGCCGAGAGCGGTGGAAACGGCAGAGACCAGCTTGAGGACGGCGAAGTTGGCCACCGTCAACAGCGACAGCAGCAGGATGTCCTTGTTGGTCGGGTTGAACTTCCTGATGTTCTTGCGGCCGAAGCGGTACGGGGCATAGCAGAGCACCAGGATCAGACCGAAGATCCCCAGGCCGGTGAGGATGGGGGTACTGTTCTTGGTCTTGAAGATCTTCTCCAGCTTCATCGCCTGCTCGGAGCTCACCCGCTCCCCGACCCGGACGATCATCTCGCCGCGCTTCATCTTGAAGAGCACCGGGCGCACCGCGGCGCGCGCCTCGCTCTTCTTGGCGTCGGTGCCGTTGCGATCGAAGGAGAGGTTGGGCGCGATCATGCGCAGCGCCAGGCCTTTGAGAATTTCCAGGTCGTGGGTCGCCGCCCCCTGGGTCAGGGTGGCCTGGGAGAAGATACGGCGCGCGGCAGGGAGGTCGATGCTCGCGCTGTAGTCCCCGCCGGCGACGTCCTGCCTGGTGGCATCGTCGACCACCACGATGCCGTGGCGCAGGTCCGCGGCGAAGTGGGCGCGGTCGGAGACGATACGCTGCCGGTACAGGGGCGCCAGCTGCCGTCCCAGGTCGGCGAGGAAGGCCCTCTGCTGCTTGACGCGGGAGAGCGCGGCGAGTTCCTGGGGCGAGATGTCGACGCCGAGGACGGCGACTGCCGCCTTGCGCCTGGCCTCCCCGTGCAGGGTCGGATCGTCCACGACGTCCATCGCATCGTCGAAACGGCGCACCAGCTCGATGTTGCCGTTGGCGGCGAGGGTATAGACGAAGGGCGCGGCCCCCTCTGCCTCCGCCCGCTTCTTCTCGGTCAGCAGCAGGTCCTCGATGAGGTAGTCCTGGGTGGCACGAATATCGGAAGTGGCGATATCACCTTCGCGATACTGCACCGACAGGAACTGCGGACTCGGAATGATGAGCAGGGTGAGGAATAAGGCGGTGAGGAACAGCATGATGAAGCGGCTGCGTTTCTCATTCCTGTCACAGGTGAGACCTTGGGCAACCGCTTCCATCCAGCTGTCGCAGAGCCGGATCAGCGAACTCTTCTGAATTGTCTGTTTGTCGCCGCTTTCGGTGGGCATTATCTTCAATGGTTCCCGTGTCGTAAGGACAGAGACTGCAAGAATAGCAGCAAGGGGACAATATATCCCGTTTATTCCAGCACTGTCAATCTAAACCAAATGTGTTGGGAACCGTTGTGGCTTCGCCATGTTAGCAAAAATTTACAAAACCTTCTTCCCTTTGGGGGCAGTTATGTTATATAACGAAGGCTCCATTAAGACGGGCGGCGTAGCCCGTTCACAATTAAATTTCATTCCAGGGGGGTAGAGATGAGCCAGATAACCGACGTTTACGCCAGGGAAATACTTGATTCCAGAGGGAATCCGACACTTGAGGTCGAAGTGTTCCTGGATTCCGGTGCTATGGGTAGAGCCGCGGTTCCCTCCGGCGCCTCCACCGGCGAGCGCGAAGCGCTGGAACTGCGTGACGGCGACAAGGGGCGCTACCTCGGCAAGGGCGTTGAGAAAGCCGTTGCCAACGTGAACGACATCATCGCCGACGAGATCACCGGCATGGACGCCACCGACCAGGTCGGCATCGACAAGAAGATGCTGGAGCTTGACGGTACCGAGTTCAAGAGCCGTCTGGGCGCCAACGCCATCCTCGGCGTCTCCCTCGCCGTGGCCAAGGCCGCAGCCGACGAAGTCGGCCTGCCGCTATACCAGTACATCGGCGGCTCCAACGCCAAAGAACTGCCGCTGCCCATGATGAACATCATCAACGGCGGCGCCCACGCCGACAACAACGTCGACATCCAGGAATTCATGATCATGCCGGCCGGTGCCAAGAGCTTCAAGGAGGCCCTCAGGATGGGCGCCGAGATCTTCCACGCGCTGAAATCGGTCCTCAAGGCCAAGGGTTACAACACCGCCGTCGGCGACGAGGGTGGCTTCGCACCGAACCTGAAGTCCAACGAGGAAGCCCTCGAGGTGATCATGGAGGCGATCGTGAAGGCGGGCTACAAGCCGGGCGAGGAAGTGCTCCTCGCGCTCGACGTCGCCTCTTCCGAACTCTTCGAGAACGGGGTGTACACCCTGGAGAACGAGGCCGAGTCCAAGAAGACCGCCGACCAGATGGTCGACTTCTACGAGAACCTGGTCAACAAGTACCCGATCATCTCCATCGAGGACGGCATGGCCGAGAACGACTGGGACGGCTGGAAGAAGCTCACCGACCGCCTGGGCAAGCGCATCCAGATCGTGGGTGACGACCTGTTCGTGACCAACCCCTCCATCCTCAAGGAAGGGATCAAGAAAGGGATCGCCAACTCCATCCTGATCAAGCTGAACCAGATCGGCACCCTTACCGAGACCCTCGACGCCATCGAGATGGCCAAGCGCGCCGGTTACACCTGCGTCATCTCGCACCGCTCCGGCGAGACCGAGGACGTCACCCTGGCCGACCTGGCCGTGGCCGTCAACGCCGGCCAGATCAAAACCGGTTCGCTCTGCCGCACCGACCGCATCGCCAAGTACAACCAGCTCCTGAGGATTGAGGACGAGCTGGACGAAGTCGCGCTGTTCAGGGGCGCCGACGTCTTCTACAACGTGAAAAAGTAGGGGGCGAATAATCATTCGCCCGCCTTGGATGTTTAAAGGGCGCACCCCCACGAGGGTGCGCCCTTTTTTCGTCCCCCCCTCGCCCTCCGGGAGAGGGGCAGGGGTGAGGGCACTGCAAAGAAATGACATCGACGCCCGTAGCGAGAGCCCTCACCCGGCCGGTACGTACCCTCTCCCGGAGGGCGAGGGTACGTACCGGCCGGATTCCCTTGCGCCTTCTTCCTCATGAAGGTATACTCCGACCCATGTTAACCTACGAAATATCGGCCCAAGACCACCTGCGGCGCGTGGACAGTTTCATGCGCAACCTCCTTCCCAGCGCGCAGTTTTCCTACATCAAGAAGCTGATCAACTCGGGACACCTCAAGGTGAACGGCGCCCCCGCCGAACCCGGCGACCTGCTGCGTTACGCCGACCAGGTGACGCTCAAGGAAAGCTCCAAGACCGCCGCCTTCCTGGCCCGACTCACCCCGGAACTCGACATCCTGTTCGAGGACAGCTGGATCATCTGCTTCAACAAGCCCGCCGGCCTCGCCGTGCACCGCACCGAGGACCCGGAAGAGATCACCCTGGTCGACCTGGCCGAAACGCTTTTGAAAAAACGCGACGGCGTCGGCAGGCTGCGTCCCGTGAACCGGCTGGACAAGGGGACCTCCGGGGCCATCATCCTGGCCAAGAGCGCGGTCGCCGCGGGCATGTTCGGCAAGATGGTGCAGGAGGAAGGGCTCGGCAAGCTGTACCTCGCCATGGTGGAGGGGAAACTGCAGAAGCAGGGGACCATCGATGCGGCACTGGACGGCAAGGAATCGCAGACCAGTTACGTGAGGCTCTTCCAGGGGGGCGGCGTCTCCCTGCTGGCGGTGTATCCCCTCACCGGGCGCATGCACCAGATCAGACAGCACTTCAAGTTGATCGGGCACCCGATCCTGGGTGACAAGCGCTACGGCGGCAGGAAGCTTTCCGGCTTCACCGGCCACGCGCTGCACTCCTTCAGGACCACGCTGGTGCACCCCGCCACCGGTGAAGAGATCGACATCCCGGCACCGTTGCCGGAATCGCTACTGCGGCTCGCCACCCGTTGCGGCGCGGTGAGCGACGAGTCCTTCCTCAAAACCCTGAACGACGTCCCCGCCGCCGAGACGCTGGCACTCTCCTAGTCCTCCCACCCCTGCGCACCGATCAGCGGTACGAATCGGACCGCGCAGAGGGTTTCCCCGTGCAGGCTGCCGCTGCGGTCCCTGCGCACCCGCACCAGGTCCTGCAGGTGCGGCGTAGGGCCAACCGGGATCACCAGCCGCCCCCCCGGGGCCAACTGCCGTGCCAGCTCTTCAGGCACGTCGGGCGCCCCGGCGGTCACCACTATGGCATCGTAGGGGGCATGATCCTGCCACCCCAGCGTGCCGTCGCCGACATGCACCGTCACGTTGCGGTAACCGAGCTCCCGCAGCCGCTGCGAGGCCAGGTACGCCAGGGACGGGAGCCTCTCTACCGTATAGACCTGCGCCGCGCACAGGCTCAGGACGGCTGCCGCGTAACCGGAACCGGTACCGATCTCCAGAACCTTCTCGCTCCCTTGCAGTTCGAGCGCCTCGATCATGTAGGCAACGATGTAGGGCTGCGAAATGGTCTGCCCGTCCTGGATCGGCAACGGCCCGTCCTCGTAGGCAAGGTGCTCCATGCCCGGCGGCAGGAAGTCTTCGCGCGGCACATCGCGCATTGCCCTCAGCACCGCCTGGTCTACGATGCCCCGACCCACCAGGTGCTGGCCCAACATGCGCTCCTTCCTTTCAGCCAATTCTTTTGTCGCAGCGCTGTTCATGGCTCCTCCAGAAAGTTCAATGCTACCACGGCACCTATCGGCCACAAGCCCGGTGCCGGAGCGGGACCATCCGCATCCAGGATTCTCAGTACAGTAACAGCGGGCCGCCTATGACATTAAAGCCCTCCAATACAGTATCAAAAGCACCATACATCAACCTGTTGACTCTTATTCGGGGCAGGCGTACACTTAAATCGTAGCAAAGAGTTGTTCTTTGAAAACAGCTCTGGGGTACAGGTAGAGGTGGCGTGAGGTACCCTGATTATTCCACACTTCGTATTTCTCAGGTTTCAGACGTGGTGTGCAGGTCCAGATGCTTCCAAGGAACTGCCTAAAGCGTTTTCCGGGGAAATGATTTACAAAAGAGCGTGGTCTCACATAAACCTGTACGGCACTCTGGAGCTCGTAGCTGGCGCTTAAGGAGATCAAGCCGATTGGCCTATAATAATCTCATCCGTCATGCGCGTAACAACCGCTTCAAAAAGGGGAAGGAACCGCGAGAACGGGTGACATGGTCCCGCCGGAGCATGTCTCTACGCCGCGAGGAACGACTTCCACCGGCGGATAGGGGTAAAGGATCTCAAGATTTAAGCGCCAGTTACATTTTTCAGGAAAGGCCCGGTTGCATCAGCATCCGGGCCTTTTTCATGTCCGCGGTCTGCATGACTAGCAATGCCGGGACCGCGTCCCCTTGATGACATTCTTTCCACCCAGTATCGGCTTCCCCTGTTAGGCGGGAGTGCTATACTTAGCCCGTGTTAATTTCGACCAATCAAAACAACGGAGGTCGCCATGCCACGCGGATCCAGAATAACCATGGAAGAGAAAGGAAAGATGACCACCCGTAGCGTCGAGCCGTACCTTCCCAAGCGCGGGCTGCCGGAGGGGACCGTGTGCAAGGGGTGCGGCATCGTCTACCACAACAAACGCTGGCAAATCGAAGGCGCATCTACTGCAGCGCCCAAGGGTGAGATACTCTGCCCCGCCTGCCAGCGCATCGTGGGCGAGGATCCGGCAGGCGTGGTCACCCTCAGCGGGTCCTACCTGGCGCAGCACAGGGAAGAGATCCTGAACACGGTGAGACGGCAGGAGAGCAAGCACCGGGAGAAAAACCCGCTGGGGCGGATCATGGAGATCAAGGAGGAGAATGGCGGCATCGTCGTCACCACGACCGAGGATAAACTGGCCCAGAAGATCGGGCGCGAACTGTACAAGTCGCAGCGCGGCGAACTGCACTACAAGTGGAGCCACGACCAGCGCATGGTCCGGGTGGAGTGGAGCCGCTGAGCGCTGGCCTCTCGGGCGTGAAATGCAAAGCCCCCCTTGCCTTGCGGCAAGAGGGGCTTTTTGTTTTGGAGTGGCTAGCGATCAGCGGTGCAGCAGCGGACCAAACAGGTACTCAAGGCCGTTGGCCTTTATTTCGTACATAGACTCGAGCATGGCTCCCAGTTCACCTTCGGGGAACCCCTTCTGCCGCATCCAGACCAGGTACGGCTCGGGGAGATCCACCAGCAGTGACCCGGCGTACTTGCCGTAGGGCATCCGGGTGCGGGCCAGCTTCAGCAGTTGGGCGGGGTCGGGGAAAAGATCCTCCAACGCTTAGCCCTTCAGCTTCGCCTTGAGCAGATCGCCCAAGGTACCCATACCCTTGGGGGCCTCGGCCACAGTCTTCTTGTAGGCGTCCATGCTCTGGGCCTGCTCCTCGGCGGCGCGGCTGACCGAGGCGAGGGCGAGCGAGATCTTCTTGGCTTCGCGATCCACCGCCTCGACCTTCACTTCGACTTCCTGCCCTTCGGAGAGAACCTCTTTCGGGTGCTGGATTCTCTTGCCCGCACCGAGCTTGGAGATGTGGATCAGGCCGTCGACGCCGCTGGCGAGGGTCACGAAAGCGCCGAACGGGGTGAGCCTTGCCACCTTGCCGCTCTGGTAGGAACCCTCGGGGAACGCGCTCGCCGCTTCTTCCCAGGGATCAGCCAGGGTGTCTTTCAAGGAGAAGGAGATGCGGTTCTTCTCCCAGTCGATCCCCTTCACCACCACTTCTACTTCCTGGCCGGCGGTGAGGACCTCGCTGACGTGGTTGACACGGGCCCAGGCAACCTCGGACACCGGCAGGAGCCCTTCGACGGCACCGATGGAAACGAAGGCACCGAAGTCGCGCAGCGAGGTGACGGTACCTTTCACGCGGTCGCCAACCTTGAGGGTCTCTTTAAGGGCATCCTTCTGCTGCTGCAGTTCTTCCTCGAGCAGAGCCCGGTGGGAAAGAACGATGTTGCGGCCTTTCTCGGAGTACTCCGTGATCTTGAAGGACATCTGCTTGCCCAACAGGGCCGCGGTGTCCTCCACCCTTCTCAGGGCGATCTGGGAGAACGGGCAGAAGGCGCGGGAACCGGCCACCTTCACCTCGAAACCACCTTTTACTTCCTTTTCGACCACGCCCTGCACCGGGATGCCGGCGGCGTAGGCCTCTTCGAGTTGCGCGTTGCCGGCGGAGTGGCTGCTCCCTGCGCCAAGCTTGGTGGTGAAACGCATCTCGTTGTTGCGCGAAGAGACGAACCAGGCGGTGACCTTGTCACCGACCTTGACGCTCACGTTGCCATCGGCGTCAAGGAGTTCCTTGATATCGAGGATCCCTTCGCCTTTGCGGCCGGTATCCAGAAAGACCCAGTCCTTGGCGATCTGCAGTACGGTCGCCTCGACCTTGGCGCCCGGCTCCAGGCGGCCGGCATCCTTCTGGCTCCGCTCGAACAGATCGGCAAAGCTCTCCTCTTCGGTTTCCATCTCTTCCCTGTGATCGTTATCCATTTAAGTACCTCTTCAACGTAGTTGTTGCGCGCTTTAGCACCCATGGAGCATACAGGGGACCCCGTACCCTTGTCAACTACTTGAGCCGCTGACATTCGATGTTTGTGACTGGTACTGACAAAACTTTCTTCAGGTCGCGACGAAAGATTCCGATAGGTATTGCATCTGTAAAGTTCACGGATGGATACCGGAGGAGACAACAATGGGCGTACTGGTCTGCTATGACGACTTTACCTACGACGTGATCAACGACTACTTCCTGGACCACCTGGTATCGACCGGGTGCATCGTCGGTTTTGACAGGTCCGAGCATTGGGTGAAAAAGGAGGACACTACTCAGCCCTCCCCGTCCCTGTCACGTCGCCTTCCGGCCTGACATACCGCCACCAAGAGCAACGGCAGAAGCTGCCCACCTTACTGCCAGGAGACGGGCCGCCACAAACCGCTCGCCCCTTTCCCCGCCCTCCTCAAAACCCGCCACTCCTCCCGCGAAGCAACTTCAGTTGTGGTAACATCTCCGGGTGCTTCGCCATCTGACGCAAACGGAGGTCCTATGAACGAGCCAGCTGCGCTGAAACGGATCAGCGAAACGATATGGGAACTGCCGGTGAGCCACAAGGAAGGGATGCTGGTCCCCGCCAGGATCGTCGCCAGCGAGAAGTTGATCCACGAGATGGACGCCGGGGTGTTCGAGCAGGTGAGCAACGTCGCCACGCTCCCCGGCATCCAGCGCTACGCCTACTGCATGCCCGACGGCCACTGGGGCTACGGCTTTCCCATCGGGGGAGTCGCCGCCATGGACCCCGGCTCCGGGGTGATCTCTCCCGGCGGCATCGGCTTCGACATCAATTGCGGCATGAGGCTCGTGCTCACCAACCTGACCGCCGAGCAGGTCCAGCCCAAGCTGCACCAGCTGGTCGATCGCCTCTTCGCGCGCATCCCGACCGGCGTCGGGTGCCACGGCTTCATCAAGATGAAGGGGGACGACTTCCGTTCCGTAGTGCAGCAGGGGTCGCGCTGGTGCCTCAAAAACGGCTTCGCCACCCAGCAAGACCTTGACATGACCGAGGAAGGAGGGTGCTTCGCAGGAGCGGACGCCTCCGATGTCAGCCAGAAGGCGGTGGAGCGCGGCTACAACCAGTTGGGGACACTGGGTTCGGGCAACCACTACTGCGAAATCCAGGTGGTGCAGCCCCAGAACATCATGGACCAGCAACTCTCCGAAGCCTTCGGACTGACCACCGTCCCGAACCAGGTGGTGATCATGTTTCACTGCGGCAGCCGGGGCTTCGGCCACCAGGTAGCTACCGATTACCTGAAACTCTTCCTCTCGGTCATGGAGCGCAAGTACGGCATCAAGATCGTGGACCGGGAATTGGCCTGTGCCCCCTTCCACTCCCCCGAAGGTCAGGCCTACTTCAGCGCCATGAAATGCGCGGTCAACATGGCCTTCGCCAACCGCCAGGTCATCCTGCACCGAATCCGGGAGGTATTCTCCGACCTGTTCCACGCCTCGCCGGATGAACTCGGCATGCGCATGGTCTACGACGTCGCCCACAACACCGCCAAGCTGGAAAGGCACCTGGTCAACGGCAGCCGCAAGGAGTTGCTGGTGCACCGCAAGGGTTCCACCCGCGCCTTCGGACCTGGGCTCCCGGGGCTCCCGGAGTGCTACCAAAAGACCGGACAGCCGGTGATCATCGGGGGAAGCATGGAAACCGGCTCTTACCTCTTGGCCGGCATGTCGACAGGGGGGGACGCCTGGTTCACCACGGCGCACGGCAGCGGCAGGACTATGAGCCGGCACGAAGCGAAGAAGAACTTCCGGGGTGACCAGCTGCAGCGCGACATGGAGCAGCGCGGCATCTACGTGCGCACCGACTCCTTCGGGGGACTCGCCGAGGAAGCGGGTGCAGCCTACAAGAATATCGACGAGGTGGTTGAGGCAACCGAGCTGGCGGGGCTCAGCAAGCGCGTGGCGCGCCTGGTGCCCATCGGGAACATCAAGGGTTAGGAGGAAAGGCCATGCCGTTCGAGTACCGCAGCGACATCGCACATGCCGACGTCGCCTTCGACGCCTGGGCGCCGACACTGGAAGAGCTGTTCCGGGAGGCGGCACGGGCCACCATGGAGGTGATGGTGGAAAACCTGACCGAGGTGCGCCCGGCCCAGACACTTGAGGTGAAGCTGGAACAGGAAAACGAGGAGATGCTCCTCTTCGACTTTCTCAACGAACTGATCTTCTACAAGGATGCGCGCAGGCTGATCCTGCTCCCCGGCGATATCGAGATCTCACCCAGCGACAGCGGACTCGCCGTGCGGGCGACGCTGTCGGGGGAGGAGATCACCCCGACCCGGCACGAGATGAGGACCGACGTCAAGGCGGTGACCATGCTGCGCTACAAGGTGGAGCAGGTGCCGCAAGGGTGGCGGGCGACGGTGGTGCTGGACGTGTAGGTTCAACCAATGGTGAAAGAAGGATCGATGATACGTTCGCTGCGGCATACCGGGCAGCGACCCGGCTTTTTCAGGCGCGCTCTCTTCTGAAATGAAAAACCGCACTCCAGGCAGCGGGGCGGGGTCATGTCCAGCCTGCCGTGGAGTGCGATCCTTAGATGCTCCAGGTGCTCCAGCACCTCCTTTTCCGAAATCCCCACCAGCCCGGAAAGTTCCTTCGCAGTCAGGCTCTCTCCCCGCAACAAGGCGGCAAGTTCCTGGCGCACGGTGTCCTGCCGCCGCGGCGGGACGAAGGGCTGCCCGGGGCGCTCCTTCACCCCGTGACCACCAGGTTGTTCACCACCTCACTCACCCCCAGGACGTACCAGGCATCGGACTCGGCGGCAAGCTTGTTGTTCGGGGTCGGAACCGCCCCATCCATGGTAACCACGCCATCCTTGCTGTGGATGGAGACCTGCGCCGCGTTCACCAGCGGGTCCTTCTCCAGGACAATCCTGATCAGGTCCACCAGTTCATCCTCGTTCTCATCCGGGTCGGACCACACTTCGATCCCGTTGACCACGTCCCTGCTGCCCGGCACCCACCAGGCAAGGACGCCGGCCAACCGCTTGTGCGAGATGCTCTCCGCCCTGCCGTTCAGGATCACGACGCCATCGTTCACCTCGACCTCGATGACCCGCTCCAGCCCCCGTTGCGCGGTGCCCCGCACCTCTTCCAGGTCCTGCTTGACGATAGCCTGGACCGCGTACTGCATGAAGGCGGGCTCGCTGGAGAGCGCGTTGCAGACATGGTCGCGGATGGCACCGTCCTCCATCTGCTCGGACGGCTCGACGTGCAACCGGTCCACGATGCCGCTCACCGGCGCAGGCGACGCAGCGATCTTAAGAGCAAGCTTCTTGGCGGCAATCCCCCCAACCTCCCCCGCAACGGTTACCACACCATCGGCAAAGTCCAGTTCAATGGGATGGCCGTGCAGGTTCACCCGCGGCTCCCGCTCGAGTGCAGCCCGAATGGTTCCGATGACCTCATCCGCTCTGATCATGCCTCTCCCCCTTCCCAGCTCATTCTTAGGAAGAATCGTTCCCATGTGAACGGCCGGAGCTAGAGATTAATAAACGTCACGAAAACAACGGATACATTGTAGCATGGGGAGGAATGTTGTCGAACGTGGGCGGGATAGGAGAACGGGGCGAAACAACGATGCTGAGTTGCCGGAAGAAAGAGTGGAGAAACAAAAGCGGCGGCAGGAGTGCTGCCGCCGCTGGTGCTAGAGGATGCGGTTCAGGAAGGATTTGATGCGGTCGTGTTCCATCTGGTTGGCGAAGAAGTCCTCAGGGGTACCCTGGGCCACGAAGGCCCCCTTCTCCATGAAGATGACCCGGTCTGCCATCTCCTTGGCGAAACCCATCTGGTGGGTGACGATGATCATGGTCATCCCCTCTTTGCCGAGGTCGCGAATGGTATCGAACACCTCACCGATCAGTTCCGGATCGAGAGCCGAGGTGGGCTCGTCGAAGAGCATCAGTTTGGGGCGCATGGCGAGCGCGCGCGCGATGGCGACGCGCTGTTTCTGGCCGCCGGAAAGGGTGGCGGGATAGACGTCGCGCTTGTCGGAGAGGCCGACCTTGGCCAGCATGTCCAGGGCGATTTCGCGCGCCTGCTCCGGGCTCTTCTTCTGCACTGTGAGCGGTCCTTCCATCACGTTGCCCAACACGGTCATGTGCGGGAACAGGTTGAAGTGCTGGAACACCATCCCGATCTCGGAGCGCAGCGCACAGATCTTGTGCGGCACGTCCAGGTGCCGGCGCCCGTGCTTGCTGGTCACGTAGCCGATCTCGTTCCCCTCGAAGACGATGGTCCCCTCCTCGATCTCCTCGAGGAAGTTGATGGAGCGCAACAGGGTGGACTTCCCTGACCCGGAAGGGCCGATGATGACCACGATCTCGCCGGGGCAGACGTCGAGGTCGACGCCGTTGACGGCGGTGAGCGAGCCGAAGTGCTTGGTGATCCCCTTGAGGCTTAACAACGGTTGGTTAGCGGTTTTCATAGATGCCGGCCCGAACCTCGATCTTTTCGAAGACGAAGGTGAAGATGGTGGTGAACAGCAGGTAGATGAGCGCCGCCAGGATCAGCGCCGTAACGTTGAAGTAGGCGTTGAACATCTGGTCCGCGGAGCGCATCAGTTCGACCATGGCGATGGTGGAAACGAGCGCCGTGTCCTTGATCAGCGCGATGAACTCGTTGCCGATGGGGGGCATGAGGCGCTTGTAGGTCTGCGGGATGATGACCCGGCGCATCGCCTGCCAGTAACTCATGCCGATGGCCTTGGCAGCCTCCATCTGGCCGTGCTCGATGCTCTGGATGCCGCCGCGGATGATCTCGCCCAGGTAGGCCGAGTAGTTGAGACCGAGACCGAGAATGGCGGCGGTGAAGGGTTTGAAGGTGATGCCCAGGGACGGGAGGCCGTAGTAGATGAAGAAGAGCTGCAGCAGCAGCGGTGTGCCGCGGAAGAGCCAGATGAAGAACCAGCAGATTGCCGACACCGGCTTGAAGGTGCTGATGCGCCCAAGCGCGATGAGGAGGCCGCCGATGGGCGAAATGAGGATGATGCACACCACGAGGGTAATGGTCATCACGGCACCCTTCAGCAGCTGAGGCAGGAAGCGAAGGCAGTCCTCGATGAACACCTTGTAGCGCGGCTTCTGCTCCTGCTTGACCGAGGCGAGGAAGTTCAACGCCTCGCTGTTGTCGGGGTAGACGGCCAGGACTTCCTTCGCAGCGGAGCTTGCCTGCTCCATGTCCTTCAGGGCGAATTGCAGTCTTGCAATCTGCATCCTGCTCCTGACGAAGGCGCCGCTTTCGTCGCCCTTCTCGAACTCGACCTTCTTCAGCAGGGCAATGGCGGCGGGAAGATCCCCCTGCGCCATGGCGTCGTTGGCGTCGGTGAAGAGCTGATCGTAATCCTTGGCGAAGCAGACCGAAGCCAGGAGTAACAGCAAGCATGAAAAAAGCAGGATCGCTCTTTTGACGACCCTGCCGGTAAAAAATTTCATCGGCACACCTGATTTAACTGTGGCAGTCCCCCCTCCCCGCGGAGGGGGAGGGGGAAACGTTAACTATTTCCACTTCTTCGGGTTGGTGATGTCCTCGCCGAACCACTTCTTGGAGATCTTGGCCATGGTGCCATCCTTGACCATCTTGTCGAGGGTCTTCTGAACGGCTTCACGCAGCTCCACGTCTTCCTTGCGGAAGGCAACGCCGAACGGCTCCTTGGTGATGTTGCCCGGGAGGATGCGGAACTTGCCGGGGCGCTTGGCGATGAAGTCGCGGCCGGTGGCGTCGTCGATGATGACGGTGTCGAGACGGTCGGATTCGAGGTCGAGCAGCGCCTTCGGGTTGTCTTCGTACTCACGCACCTCGGCAGGGGCTGCCGGAAGCTTCTTGACGGCCTCGACGGCGGAGGAACCCTTCTGAACACCTACCTTGGCGCCTTTCAGGTCAGCAAGCTTCTTGTGCTTTTTGTCGGCGAAACGGACCACAGCGACCTGGCCGTCCATCTTGTACGGCTTGGTGAAGGCAACTTCCTTCTTACGCTCGTCGGTGATGGTCATGCCGTTCCAGATGCAGTCGAACTTCTTGGAGTTGAGAGCGTGGATGACGCCGTCCCATGCGGTCGGCTGCCAGTTGATCTTGATGCCGAGACGCTTGCCGACTTCTTCAGCTGCATCGATGTCAAAGCCGACCAACTGCCCCTTGTCGTTGCGGTAGCCCATCGGGGGAAATGCATCATCGAGGCCGATGGTCAGAGCACCCTGGCTTTTGACCCTTTTGAAGGAACCGTCGCCGGCAAAGGCAGAGACGGCACAGGCAAGGACAAGCAGAGACGACAGGACAACCCAGATCTTTTTCACGTTTACGCTCCTTTTCTATGCTGTGGTCGGTGATGGTGAAGCTTAGAAATATTTGATGTAAACAAACAGGCGTTTAGACCGGCGGATTATTGCAGAATATGGCGGAAGCGTCAAGAAGATAACAGGACTTGCCCCAGGCAGAACCATAAGGTGACAACGTAGTTCGGCAGGCACAGCGACTGCGCCTTTTTGTCAGCTCCGGGCCCGGTACCGTATACCATGTTGCCCCTATTTTTCCAAAAAAGTATAATCCGGGTGATAGGTACCAACACGTAAGAAAGGCCACGAGGCTTAGACATATGTGTAAAAAGATTTTCATTGCTGCCACCGGCCAGCATTGCGGCAAGACCACCATCAGTCTGTCGCTGCTCCACCTGGCCAAGCAGAGATACGCCCGCGTGGGCTTCATAAAACCGATCGGTCCCAAAGTCTTCATGCTGGACGGCGTGGAGATGGATATGGATGCGGCGCTCATTGCCTCCATCTACGGCATGGAGGCGGACCGCAAGCTCATGTCGCCCGTTGTCGTCGGGAAAGGCTATACCAAACGGTACCTCTCCGGCGAGATCGCACCCGAGGCTCCCCTTGAGGCTATCAAGAAAGCCGTCAGCGAATTGGAAGCCAAGAACGACTTCCTGATCATCGAGGGGTCCGGTCATGGCGGCGTCGGTTCGGTGGTGGGTATCAACAACGCGCAGATCGCCCGCACCCTCGATGCGCCGGTGATCATGGTCGCCAGCGGCGGCATCGGCTGCGTCATCGACTCGGTGCAATTGAACCTCTCCCTGTTCCAGCAGCAGGGCGCGCAGGTGAAGCTGGTCCTGGTGAACAAGCTTCTGGCCAACAAGCGCGAGGAGACCCTGGGGTACCTGAGAGCATTCTTCGAGAGCCGCCAGCAGAACGTGGCGGGGGCCTTCGACTACTCGCCCACCCTGGCCAACCCCACCCTGCTCGACCTCTCCAAGCTTCTGAAGCTGCCGCTGCAAGGGGACCAGGAAGGCAAGAACCGGATCATCAACCACATCCAGTTGGGGGCCGCTTCATCGCAACGGGTCATCGACACCCTGCAGGACTCCACGCTGCTGATCACCACCAGCTCGAGGGACGAATTGATCGTCACCGCGTCAGCCCTGTACAACATCCCGGCCTACCGCAGCAAGCTGGCGGGGATCGTGGTCCCGGGTTCCGCGCCGGTGTCGGCCATCACCCAGCGGATCCTCGACGACAGCAACATCCCGTACCTGCGCACGTCGCAGAATACCGCGGAAACCTTCATCACCCTCACCGAGCATGTCTCGAAGATCACGGCGGACGACAAGGAAAAGATCGACCTGATCAAGTCCACCGCCGAGAGCGTCTTCGACTTCGACGTCATCGACGCCATGAGCCGTTAAGAGAGAACCATAAAAACAAAAAGAGCCGGAGGGGACGCATCCTCTCCGGCTCTTTTCTTTCTGCCTTGCGTTTTTACCCCAGACGCTGCACCAGGGCGTCGTAGATCCCATACGGAGTCGACTCGACCACCTGCACCTCCGCCCCCAGCTGCTGCTCCACGTCGGCCAGGGTCAGGTCGTCCAGAAAAACGCCCTCCCCCTCCTTCAGCATCACGTCAGGCACGAGCACCACTTCTCCCAGTTCCATCCCCTGCAGGGCTGCCACGACGTCTGCGCCGCACACCAGCCCGGTGACAGTGACCGTCGGGCCGAAGAGCCTGTTGCGCACCGCCACCGGCTGCATGGTCACCCCGGTCGCACCGGAAAGCTCTTTCAGGAAATCGGACAGATAACGGTAGGGGGATTCGCCGGTGACCACCGTCAACTTCGCCGGCTTGAGGGCTTCGGCCTCCTCAAGCACCTGTTCCGCCTCCGAGAGGAACAGCGGGATCATGCCGACGCCGTTCTCCAACTGCGGCAGGTCGCCGTAATTGTCCAGTCCTGGAAACGGCACGTCGCCCTTGATATAGAACTCGTCGGCGAGGAACAGGAAGGGAGCACCCAGGCGCTCTTCAAGCTGCCGGGACTCCGGGTACCACCTGCCGATAAAGTCGGCGGCGAACTCCTTGGTCACCGGGGCCAGTGCCGGCAGGTTCTGCCTGTGCTCGGTCAACCCCACCGGCACCACCGCCAGCGATGCCACCCATGGGTACAGATCAGCCAGGTCGGCGACCGTGCGGGCGAAGGCCTCCCCGTCGTTCCAGCCCGGGCAGAGCACCACCTGGGTGTGCATGGTGATGCGCGCCTCGGCCAGCTCCCGCATCACGTCCAGGATCGGAAGTACGCCGCTTTTCCCCAGGAGCTTCTCGCGCAACGCAGAGTCGGTGGCGTGGACGGAAATGTAGAGCGGGGAGAGCCGCTGTTCCTTGATGCGGTCCAGTTCGGCGCGGCCGATGTTGGCCATGGTCACGTAGTTGCCGTAGAGAAAGGAGAGGCGGTAATCCTCGTCCTTCACGTACAGGGGACCGCGCAGCCCGCGGGGCAACTGGTGCACGAAGCAGAACACGCAGTTGTTGCCGCAGCGCGCCGGCGCCGGGGCCTGAAAGGAGATGCCCAGCGGCTCCCCTTCGTCCCGCTCAACCTCGAGGTCCCAAAGCTCGCCGTCCGCCTTTTCGACTTCCAGCTCAAGTTCGTCGTCCGAAGCAAAATAGTTGTAATCGATGACGTCCCGCAAGGGGTGGCCATTCACCGACAGCAGCCGGTCGCCCGGCTCGAGCTCCAGCTCTTCGGCTATGCTGCCGGGCATTACTTTATCGATAGTCAGTCCTGACATGAAATCCCTCTTGGTGCGCGCCCCGCGGCCGAAGTGGAGATTTTCGGGCTGCGGGAACAGCTGTCGCAGGATAACCGGCGAAGCAACTGGCGTGAGAGCGGCGGCGCGCAGAATTTAATGATAGGTGGAGAAGGAGGAATTTGGCAACAGATAAAAAACGAGCCGGCCCTTTGGAGCCGGCTGGGAGGAGTTACTGTCGTGACGACGCAGTGACGTCCGGATTGAACCTGCTAACCCGGAAGCCTGCTTCCTGCACAGGTAGTGATGCTACTGGTGCAGGCGGAAAACGCCATCTACGGAGGTGATGCTGCAGATCGCGTGCTTATAGATGAGGATATCGCCATGAACTTCCATGAGAACAGAGAAGTTATCGAACGATTTGATATGCCCTTCCAGTTTTTCACCGGACATGAGCTGCACCAAGACCTTTACACGCTCCTTGCGAGACTGGTTGAGGTACTGGTCCTGGATGTTAAAAGGCGTTTTAGGCATGATTCCGCTCCTTTACCCAAAAAATTCAATCACATGACCAAGGATACTAGCAAATGCTGCGGGATATTCAAGCCAATAAATATCATTTTCCTTACCGAACCAAGTCATCTGTCGCTTGGCATAACGGCGGCTGTCACGCTTGATCAGCGTAACTGCCTCATCCAGCGTCATTTCGCCAGCCAGATGTGCAGTTATTTCCTTGTATCCGATGGAACGCATTGACTTCAATTCGCGGCTGTAGCCTTGGGCCAGGAGTCCCCGCACCTCCTCCACCAGCCCCAATTCCAGCATCCGGTCCACCCTGATCTCTAAACGCCGGTAGAGTTCGGCGCGGTCCACGGTGATCGCCATCTTGAAGGCCCGGTAGTGGTCGCCCGAAAAGCCATGCTCGGCACGAAAGGCGGAGATGGGGCGCCCGGTCTGTGTGTAGACTTCGAGCGCGCGCACCAGGCGCACACGGTCGTTAGGGTGCAGCCTGGCCGCGGTCTCGGGGTCGACCTCGGCCAGGCGTCGAAGCAGCTCCTCTCCCGGGATATCGTCGAACTGGCGGCGCAGTTCCGGGTCGCCGGTCGGAGAATCGAGCAGCCCCTCCAAAAGGGCGCGCAGGTACAGCCCGGTGCCGCCGACCACGATCGACTTTTTCCCGCGGCGGGCGATGTCCTCGATGGCCGCCGCGGCCTCGCGCCTGAAGTCGGAAGCCGTGAAGTCCTGGTCCGGCGCGACGATGTCGATCAGGTGGTGCGGCACCCGGGCCAACTCTTCCGGTGAAGGTTTTGCGGTGCCGATGTCGAGCCCGCGATAGATCTGCACGGAGTCGGCGTTGACGATTTCTCCATCGATCTCTTCTGCCAACCTTAAGGCCAGATCACTCTTGCCGGACCCGGTCGGTCCTCCCACCACCAGCAGCTTTATCTTCTCTTCTGTCATGTTGTCTCATCTACTGCGGCCGCACCATCTGCTGCCGTGCCGGCTCTACACCCGCTTGAACATCTTCTCCACGTCGGTCAGCGTCAGGGTCTGCATTACCGGTCTGCCGTGCGGGCAGTTGCTGGAAAAGTCCGTCTCGTCCATCTGCCTGAACAGCGCGGTAATCTCCTGGGCCGTGAGCGTCCGCCGGCCGCGCACGACGCTGTGGCAGGCTATCCGCGCCAGGAGATCTTCCTGGATGTCGGTGAAGGTCCGGCTGCGGCTCAAGCTGGAGAGTTCCTCGAGAATATCCCGGATGGTGCGCAGGTAGTCAGTGCCGGATAGCAGCTGCGGCACACCGTTCAGAAGCCAGGTGTTGCCGCCGAACTCTTCGAAAGAGAAGCCCAGGCGCCGCAGTTCCTCGAGATTCTCCCTGAGCACCGCCGACTCCCGGAACGAAAGCTCCAGGGTTTCCGGGAAGAGCAGCCCTTGACTGTCCACCTCTTTACCGGCGAACTCCGCCTTAAGTTTTTCAAAGGCCACTCGCTCGTGCGCGGCATGCTGGTCAATCAGCACCAGGTCCGTGCCACGCTGGCACAGGATGTACGAGGCGTTGAACTGGCCGATCACCGCCAGCGACGAGAAATAGCCAGGCGCCTCGCTCTCCTGCGGACAAACAGGCACGGGCTCTTCGGTGCGAAGTTGGGTGGCAGGCTCCTGGCTAAGAGGCGGGGATGCCGGCTCCTCTGTCTTCCGCGTCGGCGCCTCGAAGTGGTAATGGGGGCGCAGCGCGGGCTGGGGCTTAGGCTGATATCCCACGAGCAGTTCGCGGATCTCGGCCACCTTCGCATCGCTCACCGACGGCAGTGCCGACTCTGCCGGGAGCACCGGCTCCTGCGCCGCTTTAGCCGCCGCGGCAGAAGGGGCCGCCTGAGGCGGTGCCTCCATGGGTACAGCTGTCGGGGCGGAAACGGGGCGCGGCTCAGACGGAGGGACGGTGCCCGTGGCAACTCCGGTCACGCCGGCAGCCTGCGTCATCGAAGCAGTCGAAGTAGTTGAAGCCGGCGCCGTTGGCCGCTTCAGCCAGGGGGTCTGCTTGAGTACGCTTTCCACCGCATATTGGATGGCGTCGTGCACCTTCCCCTGTTCGCGGAACCTCACCTCGTGTTTGGTCGGGTGAACGTTCACATCGACCTCCCCGGGTGCGATATCGATGAAGACGGCGACCACCGGATAGCGGCCGCGCTCCAGGAAGTTCCGGTAGGCCTGTAGGATAGCGTGCTGCACTACCTTGTCCCTGATGAAGCGACCGTTTATGTAGGTATAGAGGTGACTGGCGGCGCTGCGGCTACACTCCGGTGCGGCCACCAGGCCGGTCACCCGCACGCCCCCCGGCTCTTCATAGGAGACTGGATAGAGAAAAGAGGCGATCGACCGCCCCAGCAGGGTCGCCACCCTTTCCTTCAGATCGGCGTCCAGGGCGCGAAATACCGTCTTCCCCTCGTTTTTGTAGGTGAAGCGGACATCGGGTCGGGAAATCGCCAGCCGGGTCAGCAACTCGCCGACATGTCCCCCTTCAGTATCCGCGCTCTTCATGAACTTGAGCCGAGCCGGCGTGTTGAAGAAGAGGTTGCGCACAGCGATCACCGTCCCGGGAGCCATGCCGCACTCCTTGACCTCCTTGATGCGCCCCCCCTCCACGTAGATCTCGGTCCCCTCCAGGCTGTCGCTGGTGCGGGTGGAGATGGTAAGCCGGGACACGGAGGCCACCGATGGCAGCGCCTCGCCGCGAAAACCGAGGGTGGACAGGGCGAATAGGTCCTCGTCACTGGCGATCTTGCTGGTGGCATGGCGCTCCAGCGCCAAAAGCGCATCCTCACGTGACATGCCGCTACCGGAATCGGTTACCTTGATGAGCCGCCTGCCACCGGACTCGATCTCCACGACCACCTCTTTGGAGCCAGCGTCCAGTGCATTTTCCACCAGTTCCTTGGCCACGGAGGCGGGGCGTTCCACCACCTCACCGGCGGCGATCTTGTTGGTCAGATTCTCGGGAAGTATTCGTATCTTGGTTGCCAATGTGGACCTCACGCTGCGGTAATCGAAGTGAGCAAGATACCTTAAGGGGCGACACTTTGTAAATCCAAGATTCGCTGTAACAGGCAGCGCGCCCCCTTCGCGCTGCACTCAATTGCGGGAGCGGGAAACAATGCTATAACATGCTGCATGAAAATTTTCTCATCTGTTAAAAATTCTGTTCTTCTGGCGGCAGTTATCACCGGCCTTGCCCTCCCCCAGGCTACCACTGCACGCTCGTACCACCCCGCCACCTCCTACCTGGTGAAGGTCAACGGCCAGGTATTTCGCCAGCAAAATGCGGGTATCCGCCGGGCCCCGGCCAGTCTCACCAAGATGATGACAGCGCTGGTGGTCATGGAGCGCTGCGGCCTGGACGAGGTAGTCGTGGTCAGCCGCGGAGCAGCGCGTGAAACCGGCAGCAGGATAGGGCTGCGACGCGGCGAGAAATTACGGGTGCGCGACTTGCTGGCCGCCACCTTGATCGCCTCTGCCAACGACGCCTGCCGGGCCCTCGCCGATCACGCCAGTGGCAATCAAACCGATTTCGTGGTACAGATGAACACCCGGGCTCGGGCGCTTGGCCTGGAAAACACCCACTTCGCCAATGCCTGCGGCCATGACAACAGGGGACTGTACTCCAACGCGCACGACCTGGCGCGCCTCGCCGAGAGGGCGATGCAACTGCCGCAGTTCGCGAAGATCGTGGCCAGGCACGACATGCGCATCACCACGCTCGACGGCAGGCGCAGTTATTATCTCAGGAACAAGAACAGGCTGATCGGAAGGTACCCTGGGGCCATTGGAGTGAAAACGGGCACCACGCCCAACGCAGGGCAATGTCTGGTCGCCGTGGCGGAACGGGAGGACACAAGGGTCCTTCTGGTCATCATGCACTCCAGGAACAGGTGGGCAGCGGCACCGGCCCTGCTCGACGCCGCGTTTGCTGCCTCGGCACCGCACCATGCCGCAAAAACAATTCCTGAATCGACGACACCAGTAAGGAGAGAAGATGAAGCATCACCGGAAGGAACTGTGGTTCCAGATCAAGAGTAGGCGCGGTTTCGTCAACATCACCCGTGACGTTCAGGCGGCCCTGGACGAAAGCGGCATACGCGAAGGGCTCCTGTTGTGTAACGCCATGCACATTACGGCCAGTGTCTTCATAAACGATGATGAATCCGGGCTGCATCAGGATTTCGAAGAATGGCTGGAAGGGTTGGCACCGGAAAAGCCGCACAGCCGATACCGCCACAACCATGGAGAGGACAACGGGGACGCACACCTGAAAAGGACCATCATGGGACGCGAGGTTGTCGTCGCGGTCACAGGGGGGAAACTGGATCTCGGGCCTTGGGAGCAGGTATTTTACGGAGAGTTCGACGGTTTGCGCAGAAAGCGCGTCCTGGTAAAGATCATCGGCGAGTAGTATTTATTGTCCCGCACACTTATAGCCCCCGCAGCACCAGGACAGTGATGTCGTCGGGCTGCGGGTCTGGCTTCCCGGTCAGAGCGATCAGGGCATCAGCCATCTCTTGAGCGCTCTTCTTTCCTGCCAGTTGTCTGGCAAGCGCCTCGTGGGTCAGTTCCAGTTCAGGCCTCGCATCAACCAATCCATCGCTGTACAGGACCATCACATCACCCTTCGCAAGGCGCACCGCTCCCTCCTGGTACACTTCGTCACCCTGCACCCCCAAGGGAAGCCCACGTGGATTGAGGGTTTCCACAGAACCGCTGTGGCGCCTGACGAAGACGTAGCCATGGCCGCAGTCGACGAATGAGATTGTCCGCGTTGTGGAATCCAGTTGAGCATGGAAGAGGGTCACGAAGCTTTCCGAGTTCTCGAGATCCTCGTTGAGCGCCTTCTCGGCCAGGTGCACCGCCTGCGCCGGCCGGTTGTACAGAGTGACGGCATGGAGAGCAGCCCTGACGGTGGCCATCAACATGGCAGCAGCCATCCCCTTCCCCATCACGTCACCAAGAGTCAGGTTTATGAGCGTGGGCGACACCTGTTGCCAGTCGTAGAAGTCCCCCCCGACCTGTTTCGCCGGAAGGCAGCGGGCGGCAACGTCGAAGCCTGCGATTTGCGGATATACCCGCGGCAGCAGCTTGGCCTGGATCTCGGCGGC
This sequence comes from Geomonas anaerohicana, assembly GCF_016458305.1. Lineage (GTDB taxonomy): Bacteria > Desulfobacterota > Desulfuromonadia > Geobacterales > Geobacteraceae > Geomonas > Geomonas anaerohicana. The sequence goes on from NZ_JAEMHL010000020.1 coordinate 41,092, forward strand.
GTACACCAGTTCGAGCTGCAACTGCATGCGACGCAGTTCACTCTCCCTGAGGTCAGCCTCTGCCTTTTTCCGCTCGCTGATGTCCCTGAAGATGGAGATGTTACCGGTCACGTTGCCAAAGCGATCCAGGCGCTTCATCGCGTACAACTCGCCGATGAAGATTTCGCCGCTTTTCCTGCGGAAGTGTAGTTCCACCAGCTTCCCCTTCACGGAGGTTTTAACGTCGAAGACTTCCTTACCGGTACGCTCGTAATCCTTGTCGTTGGCGTAGAGAATTCCGCTGCTCAGGCCGATGACCTCTGAGGAGTCATAACCGAAGATGTCATTCAGAGCGGGCTGGTTCACGTGCAAAATGGTCCGATTATGGTCGGCGACCACGATCACGTCCCGGATACTGTTAAAGAGGTTGCGGTAGTCTTCGGCCCGCTTCTCGATCTCGGCGTGAGCAACCTCGAGGTCACGCTCGGTTTGTCGCTGCTTGGCCCGCTCTTGTGCCTCAGTGAGCGCACGCTGCACCGCCGGGACCAACCTGGACAGGCGACTCTTCAATACGTAATCTGTGGCACCGCTTTTGAGTGATTCGATGGCTGCTTCTTCGCCCAGTTTTCCGGAAACAAACACAAACGGCAGGTCTGGCAGTTTCTGACGCACCATTGCCAATGCGGTCATGCCGTCGAAAGCAGGAAGCGCAAAATCGGCCAGGATGAGATCCATGCCGCCGCGCTCCAAGGCGACACTGAACTCGTCCCGCCTCGACACCACCTCGACTTCGCAATCAACTCCCTCGGAGGTAAGTGTCATCAGGACCAGTTCCGCATCCATCGGATCATCTTCGAGATGCAGTATGCGCAGGCGCTCCTGTTTCATTAGCGATTGCCCTTATGAGATGACGGAGGCGGCTCATTGATGATGGCCCAAAACGCACCGAGTTCCTTGACTGCGGTGATGAACTCGGAAAAATCGACCGGTTTTACCACGTATGCGTTGACGCCTAGCCGATAGCTGTCGACAACGTCCCTTTCCTCCCGCGACGAAGTCAGCACCACCACCGGGATGCACTTGAGCTTGTCATCACCTTTAAGTGTGCTGAGAACCTCCAGCCCGTCCACCTTCGGCAATTTCAGGTCCAGCAGTATGACCGCCAGGTTCGGCCCAGGTTCACCTGCGTATTTCCCCCGGCGATAAAGATAATCCAGGGCCTCGGCCCCATCCCTGACCAGATCCACCCCGTTGACCAGATTATGCTCTGCCAGCGCTTCCAGAGTGAGTTCAGCATCGTTGGCGTTATCTTCAACCAACAATATGCGCTTTAGCTTTAACATCCCTGTATCTCCTTTAGGCCTCCACCCCATAGCAGAGAAAGACATCAAATGACTGCGTCGGACACACAGATTTTACCACGTCTTTATAGCGATACACCAATAGGGCTACGCAGGTTGCTCTCCCCCACTGCACGAGAGCCGTCGCACGTGGGCAGCAGCAAACTCAAACAAATTATAGGAAAGCCACATCTTCCATTGAATCAGGGAGTTCTCCTGCTCTGAAGCTTGAAATAGCTGCGGTTATGAGCGAGACGACATTTTTCTGCTATATCTTAATGTAAAGTCCGTTTAAGCCCACCTGCTAAAAGGAGAAGCAATGAGACATACCATCATCGTGGCCTTTGCATTGACCGCTCTTTCCATCACCTCGCTGTATGCTGCCCAGGAAGGGCCCAAATCCGCGCCCACATCAGGCAAAAATCTTGGCAGTGTCACAGGGGGCGTCTTCAAGGAAGCACACCTGGTAATCGACAAGAAGTGCGTGTCATGCCACACCGCCGAGCGCATCGAAAATGCTATCGCGGCAGGGAAAGATATGCAGAAGATCCAGCACCGCATGGAATTAAAAGGAGTAAAACTAACTGCGGATGAGCAGTCGGTACTGGGCATCTTCTACAAGGACAGTCCGTTGAAGCCCAAGAAGTAGACGTTGCAAACCTGATGGCGGGGGGCTTGCCCCCCCTCACTTTCGGTCGGTCCATGTTATTTCGACGGGATACCCACTGTTCTGGTAGTAGGCGCGAACCAGTTTCCCCATGTCGATTCGGTGCAGCAAGTTCCGGTCAGCCATCACGTGCAGGATCTCTCCCACACCTGTAGTGTCTCTCTTTTGGCGATGGAACTCGATGAATACCCTTCCATCTTTGATCCCCAGTTTCACAGGCTGGTTTACGATCCTTACCCCCATCCCTTTTTGAACTTTCACGAAGAGAGCCGCCATGTCTGCTGGATAAAGGCGCAGGCACCCATGGCTCGATCGCCTGCCAATGCCATAGGGACGGTTGGTACCATGGATTAGGATATCCTGCCGTGACAGGCGCAGCGCATGCCGTCCCAAAGGGTTACCCGGTCCTGGAGCAACTACGGAAGGTAATTGTGGGCGCTGTCTGCGGATCGACTTCGGGACATGCCAGTACGGGTCCACGATTTTTTCGACAACCTGAAAGGATCCCAGCGGAGTGTCTGTGCCTTCATCTCCGATGCCTATAGGAAAGGACTCGATCTGGGTGGTGCCGCCCTCAGGAAAAAAGAACAAGCGCAATTCAGCAAGGTTCACGACAATGCAAGGTCGCTCTTGGACTGGCGGGGGGATCCACGCCGCAGGTATCGTAACAACGGAGCCAGGTTTAGGAAGCACCGGCTCGACGTCTTGATTAGCGTCCCGAATCTCGTTGTACCCCAGATCGAACCTTTTTGCGATTTCGATGAGAGATTCCCCTTGGCGTACCTTGTACTGGCGAAGTTCTCCAACATACCCACCGTCATAGGCTGGCGGAATGGAAATAGCCGACTGAGCGTGGCGTGCAGAGATCTCCAGTACTAGAAACGCGGGCGCCGCCATACCAAAGAGGAGAGCCAAGAGCCTAGCCATGGCGATAGGCGTTGCTATTTCTTCTGCCCCAGCTCGAAGATCTTTTCTGCTCTGTCAGCGGCCTGTGTAGCAGAGGCCGCGGCAGCTTCGGCTCTTTGCGCGCTATCGGTGGCCCTTGCGGTAGCGTCATCGAGCATGGCCTTGTTGGCAAGTTGTGCCTGGGAGACTTGACTCTCCAGCGTTGCGAGCCTGCTCTCAAGAGATATGACACGCTGGTCGAGGGAAGCATTCTTCGTCTCCAGGATGTCAACGCGGCAGGAGATCGGGTCGAGTTGCTTACTGACGTAGCCTTTGGTAACACAACCGGACAGCATGAAGGCGACAACAGAAACGGAGAGTAAGGAGAGTTTCAAGAGGAACCTCCTGGTTGTAAAATTAACACTCGCCAATTTTATCCGGCATGCCGGCATTTGCAACGTAAAGGTTAGGTGGAAGGGGAGTTGAAACGAGAAAAAGGAATAGAAGAAATAGGGGACCAGGAACCTGAACGCGAAAAAGCCCCGTCCGGTAATCAGACGGGGCTTTCTCTATTAAATTCCCTGCGGCGACCTACTCTCCCACAT
>NZ_JAEMHL010000021.1 GCF_016458305.1 Geomonas anaerohicana
CGCTCTTTTTTCGTGCGAGAACTTTGGTTTTAATGTCTTGTGCGCAACTTTTTGAAGTTGAGACGTCGCCTCGGAGAGATGTCGCTCCTTTTCCGTGCGAGAACTTTGATTTTTATGTTTTGTGCACGACTTTTTGAAGTTGAGACGTCGCCTCGGAGAGATCTCGCTCTTTTTTCGTGCGAGAACTTTGGTTTTAATGTCTTGTGCACGACCTTTTGAAGTTGAGACGTCGCCTCGGAGAGATCTCGCTCTTTTTTCGTGCGAGAACTTTGGTTTTAATGTCTTGTGCACGACCTTTTGAAGTTGAGACGTCGCCTCGGAGAGATCTCGCCACGAAGTGATGCCGGCGAACTGGCGTTCCCCCCTTTGCGAAGGGGGGCCAGGGGGGATTTGCTTTTGGTGGCTCTTTGGGAGGGCTTTGCTTTTCAGAAGGAACTGCAGCTCCGGTCTGCCACAAAACCGGCAGACCGAAGCGAAGTAATGTGAAATGTGGTTACAACACGATGATGGAAACAGGCTGCGACCACGGCCCCGGCCCTTCCGGCCCATCAGTCCTCATCCTGACGTAGTACCTGTTGGCCGGTTCCAGGTTCTTCATGATGATCTTGGCGCAACTGGCGTGGTGACCACCAGGGTTGTACCAGCTTGCATCAGAAGTCGGTTCGCCTTTGCAGAGATTGATGAGGTACGGCCCGCCCCCCCGCACGTGGGTCCCTTGGATGAGAATCCATCCCGTCTCGCCTCTCACATGTTTCACATCGAGACGAATCGGCACGTTCTGATGGGAGGAATTCGCCCTGCGGGAATTCTTGTGGGCTGTTTCCTTCGGCGGCAGAGTCAAGGTGCGGAGGAGGGTCGGGTCCCTCCGGTGGATCGCGATGCTCTTCATGTAACTGACCGAGCCAACCACATCGAGCTCGCAAAAATCCCGCCTTTGCTGGCGCTGATCCCTGAGTAGGACGTCCCCCCGGTCGGCGCCGATGCTTAGCTGTTTCATGATTGCCACATGCTCCCTCAAGGTATCCCCGGTACATGCGTGGTTGGGACGGTTTTCATTGTAGAGTGCATTAGCATCCAGGGCATCGGCAAGATCGGTTACGGTGATAAATAACTGAGGGAAAGTCTGCTTTCGGAGATTGACTTCGACCGAATCGTACTCCTCTACTAACATAGTATCCTCCCGCGAAAAACGATTGGGATGTTTTAATGTTTTTCAATATAGCAGAGGCGGAAATTCCGTCAAGCCCCTGGAGCAATCTCTTACCCCGCCTCCTCCCCCAAAAACGAAAAAGGCTCCGATCAGCTCACAGCAAGCCAACCGAAGCCCAGAACTTTTACAACCGTATTCTTTACGCCGCGCTCTGCAGTCGAAGCGTCTCCCACCCGATGCAAGCAAGCCTGATGTAGACGGGAATAGGCTTGTGACCGCCGTGGTAGTACACGACCGTCCGGCGTGTTATGCCCAGCGCCTTGGCGGCGGCTCCCAGCGAAAGACCGTTGCGCTCCATCCAGGCGTTGAACTCCGTCACCGGGTAAGCAAGCCCCGCTTGCTCCTTCCCAAGCCGATAAAGGGCATCCGCATCGATGCCCAGTTCGCCGTCCCCCCATTCGATCCCGTGCCCCCACTCCTCCACCTGTGCACTCTCGAAGAAGTTCCGGTCCCGCAGTTTTTCGTATCCAGGTGAGTCCAGGTATTCAGTGATGTCAACCGTGGTATGCTTGCCGGAGCGCCAGGAGACCGTTACCTGCGACGGCGCCTCGGCGGCGACCGATGTAATCATCTGTTGAGCCATAACACTATCCCCGATTCAGCTTTATCCACTCATCCCAGATGCGCGCCCTGTTAGCCCGAGCCCACGCACGTGCTACCAACAAAATGTCCCGATTTTCCAGTTCCGGTTGTGATGAAGACGGGTCATGCGAGGTCAGCATAGGGAAATCTATTCCCCATGTCAAACGCATCCCCTCATCCCTTTGGATCCCCGCCTTGCAACTGTTGGTTAAAACAAGTGAGGCTTGCCAATGTTGCAAAGTCCCCTGTCTCACAAGAGATTGCAACATTGCAAGCCTGGCCCCAGATTTCATCGATTCAGCTTTTTCCACTCGTCCCAAATCCGCGCCCTGTTTGCCCGAGCCCGCCTACGTGGGAATTACCTTACGCCTTAGTACCGGACTTTACACCTGACCCTAGAATCCCTTTCTGCCGCGCTGGTCCTTCCTCCCCGGAATATCATTTATTGTAATTAAGCCATTGACTCTGAGACCAACCTGGGATAGCTTCGTTAGCTTAAGTTTAGAATCTGCATAAAGGGGAATAATATGAAATGTCTGCGCCTATTTGGTTTAGCCTCAACTTTACTTCTATCTGCATGTGCCTCACCGAAATACAACTATATGCCTGTAACTACGGCAATAAGTGAACCACCTATCGACTCCATCAACATGACTCAGGTCGGAGACACCATGGTTCGCCAAGGAAAATATCAAGAATATGATGCTATTTATGTTACGCGAAAAGCCGATCCTAGTTGGGCTTACACCCTTTATCCGGGTTACTACCTCAAGCAAGGTGAAGACGAAACTGCAGAATATTACTACCCTGGAGGTGGAGACGATTCAGGACGCGTAGTAAAGTCCGGACTAGCTGACCCTTGGACAAGTATCATGACCCAAAAAGGCAATAGTGAGATTTGTGTAGTAACTGTCTTCAATGCATACGTTTGCGGAGACAGCAATAGTTTCGAACGTAGGAAAAAACTTTCAATTACTCAGGATTCGTTTCAACAATCCTTGATTTACAGTGGAAAACTTGGGAACAAAATCAATGTTGGGTATCGAGAGTTTTCAAATAATATAGCAAGACCTGCTTTTAATAACAATGTTGAATATGATTTATCAGAATCGAAGATCATCGCATACAAGGGCGCTAAGTTGGAGATAATTGAAGCAACAAATCAATACATTAAGTATAAAGTCATAAGCAATTTCAACAATGCAGTCCAGTAGATGAATCCCAGCTAAGGACATGAGGACGGAGGACGCCCGTGATTCCGCTTCTCCGGGGACTATAAATTTTACAGGCGTCCCTATGTTTCCACGAAGAAGTCGCCGATGACGTGAACTACTTTTCTGTTCAGGGTGAAGCGTAAAGGCTCCACTGGCACTTTGCCAGCGGAGCCTTTGCAATTGCGGTGGCGGGAATCGTACTCTGGGTCATTGTGTTGAAATGATTCAGGAATATCCTTAAAAAAGCGAGAAGTTATACCCCCAGATACCCCCAATTTTCGCCGCTGCAATCATCTGCAATCTGGGAACCCAACCCGGAACCGGAGGTGTTTATCCCCACATTTTTTGATGCGCGTTGTGCAGTCGAATGGTCTCCCATCCGACGCAGCCAAGAGGAATGTTGGCCCAATGGTGCGTGCCGATGAGGGAAACCATGTCGGAAGGCGCACCCGCCAAGTCGGAGCGCACATTGACGCTCGATTCCATTTGTACAATTATATTTTGCCTAGCCTTGAGTTTTCCATCTCAACAAAGAATGACTGCGTTGCCTCATCAACATTGAGTTTCATTTTAAAGCAATAGAATTGTTTTTCATTGCTCTCAAATGACCCAAATATTATTGTGTTCAAATTTTTTGGGACCAAAACTGAACCATCATCTATTGATATGATATTTTTAATTGCCTGAGGCATATCACTATGATCAATGGCCTCACTGTCATTCCATATAGCAAGAATGGCGTGGAAATCTGCAACCTGGTTAAATTTGTTAGTTACCTTTGAGTAAACCTTTTGAATACAGTTTTCTACAGAAGCATAATCAACAACTTCGATATCATCCGCTAGGTCTGAAGAAATTTCATAGGTTTTTTGCAATTCAGGCGTGGGCCTAAATCGAGTCACCTCAACAAATGCTACAAAAGCTTCCTTTTCAATCTTAAGGTCTGGCCCTTTGTCGCCTTCAGGCTCCATGGTAACCAAATACCCTAATTTCTTGAATATCAGTGCATATCGGAGTTCAGCAAGGTAATCCGCTAATTCCTCTTTAGATTTGGCTTCCTCAATCCTGTTAAATTTAGTTGCGTGCCCAGGTATTGTCATAATGGCAGGAATTCGTTTAACCCAATAGTCAAGGGGCTTGGGATCTAAAAACTCAGACAGCTTGATCAAAAGTGATTCAGGAACTTTAGTCTCGACATCAATGCTCATTTCGTTATCTTCCTTTTAAATATGCATTTCATTCCAAAAGATCCTGTGACTACATCTTTTAGCGTTTCAGGAATAATTTGGGGTTCGATTTTTATTCTGGTACGCTTTCGCCTGAATTTTGAAGCTGCAACGATCGCTTATGCTGTTATCGTCAAGGTAACGAGCCCGCCTGAGCATGGCCAAGTGCTTAGGGATTGAGGGTGATGTAAACACCCTCACCGTGGTATTTGCTATTCGTATCTTTACTGACCTTGATTTCGTTTTTAGGGGTACCACCCGTTATTAAAAGTGAAGAGACTTTTGCTATAAGATCATTTTGGCGGCTGGTATTACCTTTTTCATAAGATGTGGAGTCTAAAATTATGGATACAGTTTTACCTCGTGGTACTAGCTTGCCAAAGTTACGAAGAACGTACTCAGCATCATTGCTCAGCTTATCCTCAGATGTGAGCGGCACATAAAAGTATAGGCTCTCTGGTTCCTTCTTTGAGCTCTCTTTGGTGCATGCTATGCTCCTGTACGAAACTGTGATAACCAGGGCGCCAACAATAACAAGAACTAAACCAGGCAAGGCTTGAGCCAGTGGTGACAAACGCCCGGGTTTAATAAAATCAGCAACTGTAGTTGCAATGATAAGAAGGATACCAGTTGCTACTATAACAGCACTTACTGTGAAAACAGCGTTTGCCTCAAGCATTACCATTGCCCCCAATAATATAAAATGTTCATCATATTCCTATCAACTTACTGGTGAGATGTAATCTCGCCAGAAGCGAGATTTATCTAAGCAAAAGAATGCCTGCTCTAGAAGCACTAAACCGCCGTCACCCAATAACTCTTTTGCCAAGCAAAGCATTGTCTCCGGGTCACAGGAGCCGAACTCAAGTTTAATCAACGCGCTGGGTGGAACAGGACGTTTGTTTACTAAATACGAAAGTCTTAAAATATCCAATACAACCTTATTCAAAAGGTCGTAACGAGAAATGTCGGAAAGATCAGCCCTCTTGACGTATATGTGCGAAAGAGCTATCAAGATCTTAAGCCTTTTTTTGTTCATCGTGTACTTGGTTATTTCAACTCGGCGCTTCCATGTTCCATCACCTTTTACCCAAGCTCCATAAGCTGCGATATGAGTAGCGAGTTCTGTTCTTAACCAACTTTTGAGAACCAGCCGTTCCTTTGGGACCCAAATCAGGTCCAACTTCTTAGTCTTAATCCTACGACCGGTTCCGACTAACATTAAATCGAAATCGGAATCTGGCCTCTCGCAACCGCAAGCGTAAGAGCCAAAGATAACAGCTTCCTCAGCCATATCTATGCTTTCGAGCAAGGACTGACGGTCCTTCTGCCCAAGACCACGCAGCACTCTATCCAATACTTCACTCGCTACTTGCATTTTCTTGGATACCCTCAAGTAGGTGCATAAATCTTTTTTCGAAATCTACCGCCATATCTCTTAGGTCGGATAGGTCCTCGTCCTCAATTGTATCAGTCGAAGAAATTGCTGAAATTTCCTCCATCTGTTCAGTAAGCCTAACGAGTGATGTATCCTTAAGGTTGGCGGGCACCTTGTTCAGTACCTCGCTTACTTCTATGGCAGGAACACCTCTAAACATGTCGAGTTTGAGCAGTGAGTCTAGCAACGACTTCCAGTAAGTCGGCAAATCACTGATGTCGCCATATTCAATTTGACCTACAAGAGCTAGTACATCTTCCTCAATGTTTGATAATAAATCTTCCATAAATTACCTTAGGATAATGTTTTTTATGATGAACAATGTAGAGATCAGAAAAAACTGGACGTAAAAAAAGAAGTTGTGCCTTCTGACTTCAAATAGCTTTTCCCAGTCGATACACCGAGCTTTTGCCTTTCGCATCTCAGCAGCAATTCTTGGGACAGATTCAACAACTTTAGCTGCAATTTTTAACATAATTTCACTCCTGTCGGAGTCATCATCTCTTTGCACAGCAAAAAGGAATTGCTCAATAGTTTTTGCACGCCTTCCAAGAGCGACCCCAAGCACTTCTTGCTCGTACTCCTGATAATGGAAAGTGAGTGGAATGATAAACGTCACTACCCAGTATATGGGGCTCATATCCTGCGAGATCAATCCAGCCAAAGCAGCAGATAAGACAGTTATTGACCACCCTCTAATCTTGAATTTGAACTCGCCAATTTTATCTAGCTTCTCTTGCAGGATCTCATACTCTGCTGTGAGAAGTTTCTGGTCTATCTTTTCGGCAGGATTATCAGCCCTCATGAGTACAGTACCTTGTCTTTAGAATCAGGGTAGCCCTGTTTAGTAAGAAGAGAAAGCACAAAAGTATACCATCTTAAACGTTTCTACGCTCTTATGCCTCCCTATGCCGCATTTGTCACGCCAGGCAATGAAGGCACCACTGATGCGCCTCGTTGGAGGGTACATTGGTCGCACAAGCGAAACTAGCACATGATTGTTTTGACGCGCTCCCAGAAAGATTTACGTAGTAGGGAGTCCTAGTTTATCGAAAAAGCATTTGTTGCGTTCTTTTGCCGAATTTACAAGACGATTATAAAATATAACTTCAATGTAGGCCTTGAAGCCTGGATTGTATCCAAAATAGCCGAGGTGATCACTAGTAACAGTCAAACCATGAATCTTACAGCGATTGATCATTGTTGGGGTTGAGTCGCAAACAACATAACAGAATCCTGGTATATCAGGGGAATGCGGGATAGGTCGACCGTTTGCGGTTGAAACAGATCCGTTGCGAACTCTGTCCAAATATCCAAGAGCTTGTTCAATAGGATCTTTTTCTTCACCTTGTTGTGCGTCATTCCTCATTGGACGTTTGATCTCGACAACAACAATAGAAGCTAGCGGTAAGCCTGCACTTTCTGCCACTAAGATGGGATTGTCAAATACGTTTAGGGACAACAGATCAGGCTCCTTGGTTTCTGAGGCTCCAGTGATGGGCATTGAGGCCAAGGTCTTGTCTGAGGCTAAATAATTGTGGAAAGCTAGCCTTTCATCTATTAACCATAGGTTACAGTTGTCTATCAAAAGCTCATTAGAGTCTTTTCCCATTGGCATAATCAAGTTGTGTATTAGATCTTCTCGAGCATACCTGCCATCTGGTCCGCGTTGTATTGCTTTTTCGAGCAAGTCCAATATCACCTTACGATGCGACACATAATTAGCCAGGTCAGATTTTTTTATATCTTCAGCTGTACTAAGATATTTATCCAAGCGCTTCTTATAATCTGCCCATTCTTCATTAATTCTAGGGATCATAATTTCGTGACCCTCAGATAGCAATTTACTTTCTAACTCCGTAAGATACTTGTGCAAGATGAGATCCAACTCTTTATCCGAAATATTAGGGTCTACGGAAAGCTGATCTTCTGGAATATAGGACAATATTGGTCGGTATCGTGGAGCTTTGTTACAAACAAAGAAATCAAGGCGCTCACGGCCTCTTTTCCTACTTTCCTTTAGATATTCTCCTAGGTGGTCCTTTGCCTTTTCAAGAACCAACTCGCGTATATCTGAGAAAGAAATCTGATCTCCGGCGAATAGACCGTCAACGTCATCATCTATGTCAAACCCGGTCCTCTCGGAACGAACCTTATCATTCAGATACTGCGAACTTACGTAGCAGGAATAGATAAATCCTCCAGAGCCATCATCAATCCTTCCATATAACCCAGACAACTTTCCTTTTATACATTCTTCTTTAACTAGCCTATTGGCTGCACAATAAGCAATCATATGTGACTGACTTGTATTAGAGTAAAGCCTTACATGAGTTAATTCGAACATAATTCATTTTATTTTAATTTGTTCTTGCTTCGCTGAAGCACGCATGTTCGATTCATAAATTTCATCTAGATTAAATGTATCAGTCCCATCTATTATGAATATTTGAGGTGCTCCGTCAGGTCTTACATAGTACCATAGACAGTGCTCGAACAAACTTTTTGCTATGCTTTCAGCGGATTTTTTAGAGGCCTCACGGTATCCTTTCATGAATCCATCAAGATGGACAGAGGTTCTTGCATCAATTCGAGTGGTAGCAGCAGTTTTTTCGTTGACGACCCCAGCCGAAGGATCAAAATCAAACGTTCTGCGAAGTAGCGTTCCCCCTGGTTCTCTATAGATGCTTTCAATTCCTACTTTGTTAAATGCTTTTAGCCATAAAAGTCGGCCAACTCCTCTACACCCTTTATCTATTTTGTAATCACTGTCCAGAGTTTTAAAAGACAAAAAATTTCTATCTGAAAAACCAACTCCGTTGTCATGTACCTTAAAGCCAATTATTTCTGCAAGAGGTTCTCTACCCGGTTTATTTTCGCTGGCATCATAATCAAATTGTGACTGCTCGCCTCTAATGATTTCTACATCTATTCTCCCTAGATCAAGACGTAACCCTGCTTCCTCAATAGAATGAATTGAGTTTACTACTGCCTCAAATAACGGAAGCAGTCCACTTGTTTTCGGAAGGCTTGTGTGCTTGACTCGCCCAAGTAGATTTGTATTCATCCCCATTGCAGTCACTCTCCTCTAATGAACAGTGTGGACGCTCTTTAAACTCCCCTATCTGCAGACAGCGCTTTAACTATCTCCTCTCCTTTAGGGAAGAACATGGACGATCCGACTTCGTGAGCTTCTCACGCCTTTGAAGAACATCTTCTCTACCACAGGTTGGTCCACCAACTGTGTTTCCCATAATGGGGGAAACTGGTGGAACATAGCTGACACAGCAACAACATGCGCATGCCTGTAGGGTGAACTCCGGCGCAACCTCTGGTTAAAACTGTGTACCCTGTTGCCTTTGCATTAGTCCTCCCATTCGACGTAATGCCGTTCCAGGACTTCGCCCCCCTGCCTTAGGACCATTTCGATCTTGTTTATGTCAGGTAGGTTTTGGAAAGGGCCAGACTGATCGTAAGAGCGTAATGCCCCTTGTATCGCCGCATCTTGATTAAAAAGCTGATAACAATACCTTATCGATACGGGACTGCCCTCATCTATTTCTTGAATCCCCAAAGCGAGAGAAATTTCGCGGAAGTGTTCAAGATCCTGATCCCTCTTCGCTTGATCCATTGCGGCCTTGACCAGTTTGAAAATTTCTCTCATCGCAATTATTCTCCACGTCCATTTTGATCCCAACTGGTGAGCAGGCGCAGCATACCATGCCAAGTTAATGAATGACAATGATAAACTGTTCCTGCGTACCGGTTGGCATGCCGCTATTTTTTGTTAAAGTACGCCACAAGAGTATAGGGGTTTGGAGCGGAGGCCATATCCATTTTTCTGATTGGGGTGAATAGACATGACGTCCCTATCACCGGGGATGGTATCGGGACAGGCGGGCGGGTATTTCTCCAGGGAGGACTACTACCTGCGAGGCACCGAGAACGAGTGCGTGTGCCACTGGCACGGTCGGGGGGCGAAAGCGCTGAGGCTCGACGGCCCGGTGGGTGAAGAGGAGTTCCGGGTGCTGTGCCGTGGGGAGGACCCAGAGGGAAACCGGATCGTGGCCCCTGACGCGGGACCGGAAGAACGATTTGCCCGTCGAGACGCACCGGGCCGGCAACGACTGCACCTTCTCCGCTCCCAAGTCCGTCTCCATCGCCCATGCTACAGGGGTGGACCAGGTCAGGGAGGCGCACGACGAGGCGGTTCTCTCGGTCCTCTCGCACTTGGAGGAGCATTACTGCCATTACCGCACCCCCGAGGGGAGTAAGTGCGGCGATATGGTGGCGGCGAAGTTCGACCACGCCACCTCCCGCAACGTGGATCCGCAACTGCACTCCGACGTCTTCGTGGTGAACGCGGTGCACACCGGGGAAGGGAGCTGGAGGGCGAACGAACCGAGGGCCATTTTTCAGGACCAGAAGTCCCTGGGACTTTTGTATCGGCAGGCTCTCGCCCGGGAACTTTCGGAGGGGGGCTTCGAGGTGAACAGTGACCCGGATTTTCGAGCGAGGCTTCGAAGAGTGCGGCACCTATTTCGCCCAGGTGAGGCAAGAGCTGGAACGGGGCCGGGAGCTTTCCATCTCCCGCACCGCTCCCGAGGCCTCGCACGTGGTGGAGCTGGCGCTTCGGGATCTCACCGAGCGCGAGGCCGTGCTGGACCGGGCGCGATTTCTGGACCAGGCGGTGCTCGTTTCGGGGGGAGCATTCCCTTGCCGAGCTGAACCTCGCCATCGACGGCGAGATTCCCGAGCAGCGGCTCGGGCGTGACGCCAGGGGACGGTAGTTCTAACACGCGGGAGATGCTGGAGCTGGAGTCCCGGAACCTGAAGAGGATCAGGGAATTTCCTCTCTTCGAGAGCGTGGCGCGCGTCCCCGAGGTCGAGGCGTACCTGGAGCTTTGGCAGGAGAGAGAGGGCGTCCGGCTGACAGCCGGACAGAAAGCCGAGGTTCACCTAGAACTGACCGGGAGCCGGGGCGTGGCCCTCACCATCGGGGACCCAGGGCCCGCCAAGACCTCCACCCTGGCGATCGTCGAGAGGTTCAACGAGGAGGTATTGCGCCCCCCGAGGGGAGGGGAGGGAGCATCTTTCTGTCAACCTTTCCTATACCGGGAAGGCGGCCCAGGAATTGTCCCTCACCACCGGAAGGCCCGCCTTCACCCTCGACAGTTTCGAAAATGGGAATCCGGCTTCCCAGTTTGCCCTACAGAGGGCGAACGGCGAGCCGCCCATGGTAGTGGTAGCGATGGAAAAATTCTAATTCCAGAAGGGCAGGAGACGCAAGTGGTGCTCCAGGTGGATGAGGGTAACTTTCTCGGGGCAAGGCAGGCGGAGCATCCGCTCGATGTGGTCGAAGAGCTGCGGCAAAGGGGCGTCCCGGTAAAGCTTCATCTGCTCGGAGACTCGAAGCAGATGCAGGTGAGTCCAGGCGGGAAACGTCGCCCCACTCTGCAGAGGTCTGGACCAAGGGGACGGTTGACTAGGCCCACCAGACCGACGTCCTACAGCAAAGAACTGCGGGGGCTCCTCAAGATCACGCGCGAGTGAACCGGGGTGACCGAGGAGACACGTGGTTCCCATACGTTTAAGCTAACAGCGGACCTCGCTTCGCTCGGCTTTATTTTTCCTTATACACCTGACGCAGCCCTTCGGCGCAGCATCAGGTGTAAGTCCTTGAAAAAGGCCGAAAAACCTGCCGCCAGAACGGCGCCTAAAGTGCGTTAAGTCACTGATATCACTGCCGGGCCAGGTGGTCCAGCGGTCAAGAGGAATCAGAGATGGCAAAAAGTAAGATGAATCAGAGATTACCTCCCGAGGTTTTCGAGCGGTTGATGCAAATGCAGGAGTCCCAAAAGCTCTCCATGGGAGACCTCATTTCCAGCGCGCTGGACGCTCTGGAACGGGAAGTATATCTCCCGGAAACGCTTCTGGAGCGCGTCGAAAATCTGGAGGTTTTAGCCCTCTCCATCATAGAAAAAGTCGGGCTTCTGGATCAGAAAACACTGAGCGCTGACAAGATAAAGTACTTTTTCCAAGTCTTGGAAAAACAGCTGGTCGCCCACGACCAAACCGAGCATGCACGTTTCGAACGGATCGCAGGTCCGCGTTGTTTCGATTGAGAGGGGGGGCAGCCGCCACCTAAGAAGGAGGCGAAAAAGAGGCGCTAAATTTTGGACCAAAGCAGCCGGCGCTGACCCGCCGGCTGCTTCAGACGGTCCCGGCCCGTTCTCCGGGGTACGGCTTCGCTCGCGCTGCACCGTCCCCCTCCGAACCGGCCCTTGTCGAGGCGGGGAGTGCCCCGCGCCCACTCCATATTTTTTACTGTTCCAAAAGCTTCCGGGCCAGCGCGTGCAGTTCCGCGTTGGCAAGCGCCAGCACCTTCTTTTTGACCGACCGAGAGTAGTACTCCTGCTCCGTTTTGGTCATGGGGAGCCCCTCCAGTTTCTTCCTGAAGAGGTCTGTCTGCTTAGGCGAGAAGACCTGGGAGAGCGCGAAGGCGAGGGAGAATTCGTCGTACCTTTCCTTCCTGCGCCGGGTGCGCTCCGCGTTCTGTTCCACGTACAGTTCGAAGTTCTTCTTCAGGCGCTCCGGCGAAAATTCAGCTTCCTCCCAAGTGACCGGCTCGTCCGATCCGAGATCTTTGCGCCACGCTTTCACCTGCTCTTTGTCTTCAGGTGAGAGTTCCTTCTTGAGCTTCGCAGCCCATCCGAACTCCAGGTGGTAAAGCGCGTAGAGAGAGAGTGACATAAGGCGGAGCCGCTCCAGGTTGAGGTGGTCCCGCTCTTCCGGCAGGAGCTTTTGGACCTTTTCGAAGCTGAAGCGGTAGTCCTCGGCGGCGTTCGCCAGCAGCACCGGGAAGAGTTCCCAGAGCCGTCCGTCGCCGCTTTTCACGACCTCGGCCACCGTCTCATTTACGTCCAGAGCCTCGTCCGGCTCGAACATCGGCAGGCCGAGTCTGGACAGGCTTTTCATCAGCTCCCGGTTATCCATGCAGTCCCTTTTCTTTCAGCAGATCCACGAAATGTTCGATGTGCGGCCTGAGCCTTGCTTCCGAGATGTCGTACAGGATCATCTCCTGAAAATGCGCCACCAACGCGTCGACATCGATCTCCGAGATCTTCGCTTCAGCGAGCATGAGGCAGTCGTCGAAGTCCACCCTGGTGCCCCGCATCAGCTTACTGCAGATGAGGTCGTAGTAGTTCAGAATGCCGAGGTACAGGTGCGAATACTCACGGAGGAGGAAGTGCCTCCCTTCCTCCAGCGGCGAGGCGAGAAGCCCCGTAGTGTGGATGTTTGTTCCCGGGAAGAGGTCAAACTGGAAGATCTCCCCCTGGCGCTGCCACCCCGATTGGGTCACCCTTTGGTACCCCATCTGCTCCAGGTTCCGGGTGAGGTAGGCGTGCTCCTTCAATACCGGCACCACAAAGTCGACGTCCTTGGTTGAGGCCTTGATGTCCAGCAGCGTGAGGGCGGTGCCGCCGCAGGCGATCAGATGCACCCGGCGCTTCAGGCGCCGGTTCCACTCTTCTAGGATCTCGAAGAGTTGCTCTTTTCCGAGTCTATATTTCATATTGTATCCTTTAGTACAAATTTATGTATAAATCAATACAAAACTATGTACTTTTTCATACAAAGCAAAACCTTAAACCGGATCCAGTCGTGTAACCATGAAATGGAGCAGGAGCCTTAGGGTTTCCGGGTACCCAGCTTGGGCGGGCGGAGCACTTTTCCTCATCTTTTGGAGCACTGGGTGGAATAGTGTGGTTAAATCTTTCCAAGATTGGGAGTAGTTGGAGCTAACGTACAGAGAAGCGACAGGGAGGTTGCACATGAACGATGCTAACGTGCTGCCCGGCGACGGGTACGTGAGGCTGCCCCAGATCATCGGGCAAAAGGTAGTTACCCAGGAACAGGCGGCGGCGAACAGGAAATCCGGCAGGGGACCGAAGACGCCGAGGCCCGCTATTACCCCCCTCTTTCCCGTGAGCCGGGCGGGATGGTATGCCGGGATCAAGAAGGGAATTTATCCGCCGCCGGTCAAGCTCTCGGATCGGATTTCTGCCTGGACGGTTCAGTCAATCCGGGCCCTGCTTGAGAAAGGCTCATCATAAGAAGGCGGCACAAGTGGCGCGGATCGGAAGCGGTGCAGTGATAGCAAAGAAGACCCCTTGTCTTCCGGCAAGGGGCCTCTTGTAATCTCTGTTCTAGGCCTCTCTTTTGAACGGCAGCACCTTCGCTCCGGCCTTAAGCCCGTCCAGGTAATCCGCCCAAGTCTGCATCATTTTGCGCCGCTCGGCAAGGTGGGCCGTGCGGTTGTAGGCGCGACCGTTGGGGTCGCGCAGCGCGTGGGCCAGTTGCTGCTCGATGTAGTCCGGCCGGATCTGCAGCACCTCGTCCAGGATAGTACGCGCCATGGCCCTAAAGCCGTGGCCGGTCATCACGTCCCCGTCGTACCCCATTCTTCTCAGGGCGGCGTTGACCGTGTTCTCGGACATGCAGCGGTCGAAGGTTCTCCCGGAGGGGAACAGGTAGCGGCTGGTGCCAGAGTAGGGCTGCAGTTCCTTCAGGATGTCCAGCGCCTGGGTGGAGAGCGGGACGATGTGGGGCGCCTTGGTCTTCATGCGCTGAGCCGGTATGTTCCACTGTTCAGCTTCGAAATCGATCTCGGACCATTCCGCCTGTCTGAGCTCGCCGGGGCGCACGAAGACGAGCGGCGCGAGTCGCAGGGCGCACCTCACCACGAAACCGCCCTGGTAGGCGTCGAGGTCGCGCAATAGCGGTGCCACTTCCTTGGGCTCGGTGATGGCGGCGTGGTTGCGTCCCTTGGCCGGGGGGATGGCCCCTTTGAGGTCGGCAGCGACGTCGCGCTTCGCCCTCCCCGTGGCGATGGCGTACCGGAACACCTGGCCGCAGATCGTCTTTACCCGGTGCGTCGTTTCCAGGGCACCCCGCGCCTCGATGCGGCGCAGCACCGCCAGGAGTTCCGGCGCCTCGATCTCGCCGATGGGGGCTCCGCCTAACCAGGGGAAGACGTTTTGTTCCAGGCGGGCCAGGATGGTCTGCGCGTGCCCCTCGGTCCAGGTCGGCTTGAACCGCTCCCACCACTCCCGGGCCACGATCTCGAAGCTGTTCGCCGCACGCTGTTCCCGGGCACACTTTTGCGCCCGGCGGGCCGCTCCGGGATCAACGCCGTTTCTCAACTCTTTGCGGGCCGCCCGCATCAGGTCGCGCGCCTCGGCGAGCGGTACCTGCGGGTAGGTCCCGAGAGCCAGCACCTTTTCCTTCCCTTCGAAGCGGTATTTGAGCCGCCAGTATTTCCCGCCGCCGGGATTGATCAGCAGGTACATTCCCTCGCTGTCCGAAAGCTTGATCGGCTTCGCTCCCGGCTTTGTATTTCGTATCTTTACGTCCGTCAGTGCCACGGCAACCTCCACGTGGGGGTATCAGATTTGTTTTGGGGGTATATTTTGCTTCTTGTACCCCCAAATACCCCCGCTGTCAATGGTTACCACCATACTACACTGGACGCACGAAAAAGAAAAAGCCCTGATTTCTCAGGGCTTTTTGCTCATTTGGATCTTTTAAGATCCTTTAATGGTGGAGGTGGCGGGAATCTCTCTTTGATGCCTCCATGCACATAATTTCAGCAACTTACTACGACCGGATTAATTTTTCGTGGAACAAAACGTGGAACACCATCAATGTCCCAATAAGTTCAATTACCGAATCCGAATACGCCCCCTGCTTTTGTATCCCACATCTTCACCATTTCCGCATTATACCAAAATCGCTTATTTCAATTGTCACATCTGAATCTATATCAACAGCCTGAGAGTGATTCTTTATATTTATTGCAGTATGATAACCGTTATAGTTGTTAGATTGCGCTTCAATTATATGACGGCCTTTTGACACCATGACACTTTCGTACATTGCAAATGGCTGACCATCAACTTTGATACTACCTATATCGAACGTATACGGCGACTTTCCTTTGCTAAGAAAAATACTAAAGCCCTTCTCTTTCAAAACGTTGTATCCACGTTTATCAAATTTTGTTCCAGTATCGCGGTGTATGCCTTGTGAATTAAACCCTTCTCTGTCATAACCGTATCGATCAAACACAGTTCTTGTCAATTTATTTATTCCATCTTTGTCAAATTTTGCCTTATCGTATCCTTCATTGTCATAACCCTTCTTGTCGTATCCATCTCTATCGTATCCTGCCATGTTGAACCCGTTTATGTCATAGCCATTTTTGTCAAAAAGGCTGCCTGTATCCTTATTCTTACTCGATGCGTCCCAGCCGTTCTTATTGAACCCAAGCTTATTGTACCCATTTTTGTCATAGCCATTCCGGTCATAGCCAGATTTATCTAAGCCGTCTGAGTTGTAGCCGTCCTTGTCAATTCCATTACTGTTAAACCCTTTCCGGTCGTATCCCTCTTTATTGAAACCGTCTTTTCTGAAGTCTTTATTGTCATACCCTTCTTTGTTGAAACCGAGCCTGTCGTAACCAAATATATCGTAGCCGTCAATATTGTAGCCTCCGATGTCATACCCCAGCTTGTCAAATTTTGTCATGGTAATTGTATGTATTCCGGTATTAACGTCGAAGCCTCTTTGATTAATCGTTGCACAACCTGTAATAGCAATGAAAAATATCCAGCAAAATAATATTTTCTTCATAACATTCCTCCTGTAAAATTTTGATTACAGTCTATCCAACGACTAGGGACTGACAAATGGTGACATGGAGACGCCCATAATTTCATGCGATTCTTCTATGACTATAGAGGGAACTATCAACTTCATGCACTGCCAATGCGGTGTCTCTTTATTGTCCCGTAACACCTGAATCCAACCACTTAGATCTGTTCGATTAATTTTCTGTGGAACAAAACGTGAAACACCATCTATGTCCCGTATTCAGTTTGATTCCCAAATTCGGAATCGAACTCCTGAAATGGGAATCGAACCGTAGTCCATTGCCGCTCCAGATTGATATGGTCTATCCCTGGACGGACATAAATTGTTCCTGCCATGACGCTGGTGTCTGCACCGATGATTACTTCACCTTGCCGATCATAGAACTCGCTATAATGTCACCAAGGTCCTCAACATTTTCGGGCGTGATCGCCCCATAAGAAACCAATTTTTCGTTAAACTCAGAATTGTAGTTTTTGCCACGCTGCAAAACTACATAGTCAATGTGCTGCAACTCCTTTTCTTCTCCGCCAATCGTTTCAACGTTACTCGTCCTACTCACATATATTACTACATCATATCTCAGCAATTTATCTTTCTCAAAGTGTGAGTACACAACTTTGTTGCCGGGAGAAATTTCTGCGCTGTATTGCTTGATGCCATTTTTGATACTGCCGACAATCGACTCGTCCTCCCACCACGGAACAGTGACTTTGATTTCCGCAGACCATGCCTTCGAGGCCATCACCAACGTAAACAAAACAAGAAATAATCTCAATTTCATCTGATCCCCCCTTATATTGGCAGTTAAGTTAAATAGATGGCATTCCGACTTGTCAATCAGCACCCAATTTTAACCCACCATCTCATCTTGAGACCAACCCCGCAATCTGTAACAGCTCAATATTTAGTAGGGGTGGGTCACCATTGGACGCCGACACTTAGTTAAAATTCTAAGCCGATCAACATTTTACAAGCGCCTCGACACCTACCGTCACATTATCAGCAATTGATTGTCCAGATAAGTTACATCAAGGGTCACCCTCCGTAAGGGGTGGTCATTTCGGATTGATCATGATTGGAGAGTGGCTATTTGCGCGCCTGCTTGCAAGCAAATAACCTCGCAATATCGTAGTCACTGCCCTCTTGGATGCTGTCAATTTGAGGCCAGCGTAGATCAGCTCCAGTGAAGATTTTTTCACCGGAGTTCAAAACGAATTCACCGCCCAAAATCATATGCTGCCTCTCGACACAACTAAACTCAATCATAGTTTCTTCAGATTTAATCCTTGGTTCTAAAGCTGGTGAAGGCTTGGCAGAATCAATCTTTTCTGTTTTAGTAAATATCCGGACATTACCGTTATAGATAGGGTAAATTCTGCTTTTATCGACCATGTACTCAATGTTCCGTTTAGCATCGCGAACCATGGATACCCAATTGCTTTCAGCATAACAATGCGATGCAGTTATCGCCAAAATTGCTGCTACGGCGAGTATTTTCATGCGCCCTCCATAAGTCGATTGAATGTTTCTTAGATGATTCCGTTAGAA
Source organism: Geomonas anaerohicana (assembly GCF_016458305.1). Taxonomy (GTDB): domain Bacteria; phylum Desulfobacterota; class Desulfuromonadia; order Geobacterales; family Geobacteraceae; genus Geomonas; species Geomonas anaerohicana. Next base: position 17,935 of record NZ_JAEMHL010000021.1, read on the forward strand.
ACCCACAAGTCATGCAACACAGATCTTCAGGCCGTCCTTTGGCTCTACGACAGCACGGGTCAGAGATTCCGTAAGTCAAGAATCGTGGTAAGTGACGGGAAAGATATCCCAAAAACAGCAGCGATTCATGCCGCCGTTGAGTGTGCCACAGAACTTACTTTCCAACAAGAATTATCAAGCCCTGGAAATCACCTGCCGGTTGCCCTTTGCTGGTTAAGTCGTCGCTTTTTATGATCTTCCTCTATTCCGATATCGCCCATTTCTTACCTGCATGTATGAAAGGTTAGTGATTAAATTAAATGGGGACTGCGGAGTAACACACACCACATTTTAATCAATTGCACCCCCCCCAGCATCTCCATTCTCCTCACAAGTTAGATTCCTATTTTGGGAGTCGAACCAAAGGTCCAACAATACTGCGATCGTTCGTAGCAACTGTCCCTCAACTTGCTCGGCAATAGCTCCTGGACTACACCGGCCAATTGATCATCCGTTAGCAGCCCTGCCCTCATGAGCCCGAAATCATTCAGCTCAAAGATAAATCCTCTCCCTTGAGAAGATAGACCTAAGAAAGTATCAGCAGCTTGACCTCAGGACGGTATTTGTGACAAGATAGAGGCTCATTAGCTCTGTCCCAAACCACCTACACCTGTGATGGTATCTGTAGTCATCACAACTAGACATGAACGGCCGGTAGGCTGTAAACCCCACGTTGGTATCAATGCACCTGAACGACAAAACCATTCGAACGGCACTTAAAGCTTTCCTAGAAAGCAGAAAGCCTTCTCCACACAAGGTTATTGACGAGCTCACTATTAACAACGGGAATGCCATTGCTGATGTTGTATGCATTTACAAACATACCCATTGCTTTGAAATCAAAGGGGACGGAGACAACCTGGATAGGTTAAAGAGGCAAGTACAATTTTACAATTCCACTTTTAGTCGCATTACTATTGTTACAACCGCAAGACATATCAAAAAAGCCAAACTAGTTGTGCCAGAATTTTGGGGCATCATATTAATAGATAACACCAATAGTGGTCCTACTATAAGGTACCATAGAAAGTCTCGCAGGAACTCATTGATACAAAAAGAAGACTCATTATATGTCTTATGGAAGAAGGAGCTTATATACCTAGCAGAAAAGCATCATTTGAAACATGTTAACAAGAACCGCACTCGGAAGGACATTGCTATGGTGATAGCTAACTCGTTGCCCATTAATACTATCGAAGAAGAAATTGCCAGCGTTTTAACACAACGCACTAAGACTTTTTAACATGTGTATTTACACACAGACTTCACTTACAATGTAAGTAACATGAGCGTTTAGTGTATTTTTGATCCATGATTGCGGACTACCTGGCGTAGGGACGTTTTCGCTTCTTCGCTGGATATACTCATCCCCAGAAGAAAACAGTTCCCCTCTAAAGAATGCTTGTCTCGCTATCTGCCTTGCTATTGCGTAATACTGAGCATAGCCGTCTTTGTGTGTCCGGAAACGGCTTCCCCTAACAGCAAAATGTTGATCCTCAAGAGTGTATATAGCTTTCGGAGAAGCAATAGTGGACAACATCTCTGGCCCCAAATCCACATCAGAGTATTCAGGGGACACTACGGCATAGTCTCCGAAGACAGATTTGGCAGATTCATCAGAAAAATATTGATTAAAAACTCTCCATAACTGCGGCTCTTTCCGGTCAAAGAGGACACTAGAATTTGTCTGCACAATATCAGATATAGATGGTGGAATGGAAGACCCTGTAACTATCACATTTCTGCAGGCGTAATCCTCACAAAAGGTGCTAGCAAACTCTGCGGCACTTTGCGCAATAGCTGAAACGTCATAGTTATTTACTATCCTGCAATCCAGCACCAAATCTATATTATCAACCCCAGCTAATATATCCCCCAAAGTCTCTGACAACTCATCTGCTACAAGCTCATAAGATTCAAAAATATCAGGCAACAACCTGACAGCCACATCCTTCTTGCGGGCCTGCGCTAGGTGCCGTCGTACGAAATCAAGATGGTCAGAATCACGGTCAAGGCCAACAACGGGTATCGGATTGTATTGGCCCAAGGCTATCATAGCGTACTCACAAGGGCACACACCGTCCGGCCTGAGGTCTTGATCGACATCAAAAGTATCAAGGTAGAATCTCTTCTTTTCTGCCCAGTGCCTTTTCATGTCCTTCTCTGCTAACTCTATTCGCTTTTTGAAGTCCCCTTCTGTCATATCACGAACTCTGGGGACATCAAAGAACGGGATGACATGCTTGATTGTGTCTACATCCAATCCACACATGGACATTATCTCGTTCTTTTTAAGCTTCAGAAATGGAATATACATAGCAAGAACTATCTCCAGATTACAGTATTAACATCGATTTCATTTACAATCTGTGAATGCCTCTGGTAATGCCCTGTTTCCTTTCGCAGCCTACCTGCGACAATTGCTGGATGTACACCGACCTTCTCAGCGAATTTAATAATACTCAAGTCGTTTTGCGCGTACTTAGGAAACCTATACCACTCCAGTCTCGGAATTAATGTATTCATACTGAGCATATCAGCCTCTCGCTCAGCTTTAACTTGAGTTTGAGAGTCGATATCCTCAACCACAGGCGAGTCGAGTGTGTTGTAGTGCAAAATAATGTGCGACAACTCGTGAAGCAATGTAAACCAAAAGTAATCCAGCCTACTGTACCTTATAGTCATACCTATAACCGGAATTCCGTTACTAAGTTTAGTGACAACTCCATCAGACTTTATACCAGGCACACCTTTCTCATAGACAAGAATAATTCCGTACTTTGCGAGAATTTCAGGGAGTGTTCTTATAACAGACACAGTCCTAGTCAACCTTGATATTTCAAAAAGTGCTTCCTTCCCGAAAGCTTCTTGTACAAATTTAAGACCTGGTGATCTGATAACTACCTCTTTGGCTTTAGTTTCTACCCTGGATACCCAAAAAGACACAAGGAAGTCATTTGTGTTTTCTGCTTTCCTGAAAAGCGCCCGCTTGCCGCCCCCTTCCATAAAGGATTCAACTAACGGTGCCAAAGAAGATATCTTTCGACCTTTCTCTATCCACCCCATTTTCTCCAAGCTATTCCAAGGGATGGCATCCAGGTTTTTTGAAGCATATCTGTAGAAATCAACAAGCCTACACTCTTCCCCCTGCGGGGCACCTGCCACCTCAAAATCTTCTCCTGCTTCAGCGAGAGTATCTATGATGTTACGCATTTGCAAATACCTCCGAACTCTCCCGCTCCATTTCAAGGTAATGTAAATTATGATAAGTCCCATCAGGTCCGAAGTCAGTCATGCCTATTTTATGATAGTAAGTAAGTGCTTTCGGAAGTGAATGCAAAGAGAACCCCGGCCGATACCCAAGCGCTGCAAGGGAAAAGGTAAGAGCTTCTCGAAGAAGCAGGGTGCCAATACCCTTGAATGGAATTGGGGTTTTAAGCACATCTGGTCTGTTCCACGGTGCTGTCGCAAGGTAATCAATATAAAAGATCTCTTCTTTATCTATTCTACTCTCTTTAGGATGGTAGAGAATACACACACCTTGTACCACATCTCCAACAGTTAAATAGAACCACTCAAACTCAGATGTATTTTTATCGTAACACTTATCGAACCAACGCCAGTGGAAGTCTTCAAAGCTACATTCCCTAATCATTTTCTCAAAGATTAAATCATCGCCGTTAGCAACAGCATCAATTGCTTGCATAAGATCAAGGTTATACTGTAGCCATTTACGATCAGTATTAAGGTACAGTATTGGATCTATACCTCGAAAGATCTTATATTCTTCATCTTTATTCGCAATATGGTCGAAAATATTTCCAGTTTTTACCAGAACACTCAAGTTTTTGCTCCTAGCAGCAGCATAAATATTTAACATGACATTGCGGAAAAACGTCGGCTTACTCTTGGACGCAGCGGCGGTGCCCCCCAAGATTCTCCTAATTATGAAGTGGGGACTCAACAGAAGGGATGAATTGTGAGATTCTCACCGCTGCAGCCCCCCTGCGTGCACACCTCATGACCAGCAATCACGAGATCTGCCGCCACCACGGCACAGCTGGAATGAATATACGAATCTTTTTAAGGCATTTCAAGAATTAAAACAAACTCAACTAAATTTGCTGACCTGAGTGCATAATTAAGAGTACCCTAAGACTTGCTGGGGCGCCCCGCAAAGAAGATCGGTTATGTAGAAGCCACTTTCGAACCTCCTATGGTTTATGTAAATGAAAAGGACCGGTGATCCCGGCCGTCCCACTTCTAGGCGTTCAGGTACTTATATATCGACTCCCTACTGATTCCTAGATCATCGGCAATCTTCGTTTTCTTCTCTCCCGCAGCAACCCTCGCTTTGATAACCGTCACTTGATCATCGGTTATCGCTCGTTTTCTACCTTTCCCTTTGTATCCCCCTGCCGCTTTTCGTATTGCTATCCCTTCTGCCTGCCTAGACTTGATCAGGCTTCTTTCAAACTCCGCAAATGCCCCTAGCATGTTCAGCATGAGTTCTGCGAAAGGGTCTGCCTTCCCGGAGAAGGTAAGGTTCTCCTTGATGAACTGCACCAATGCCCCCTTCTCCACGATCTCAGAGACGATCTTTTTAAGATCAAGTAGATTCCTTGCGAGACGATCCATGGAGTGAACCACCACCGTATCACCCTTGCGCACATGCTTGAGTAGGGAGTGGAGGGCGGGGCGCTCCATCGACTTCCCGCTAATCTTGTCCTCAAAGACTTCATCCAACTCCAGACCGTCGAGCTGCCTGGCACTGTTTTGGTCATATGAACTCACGCGCTTGTAGCCGATTGTCTGGTATGCCATGTCTCCCTCCTTGGATGACATCAAAGTGCGTAAAAATAGTCTAGACCCTTCAGATAAAATGTCAACTAATATACATTCTGACCGTTAATGCACATAAAAAATGTGGCAGGAAAGTGTGCATCAGCGGTGTACCCCATATCAACACAATTGTCACAGCGCGCAGGATCAAACACCAACACTTTCATAGCAGGAAGAGACATCTAGCCCCCTTGCCTTCCTGCCATAAACGTCACACGTGAATGGCAACATTCACGGGAAAGATAAGATTGGACAGATTGAAACCATCACTCTTGCTAGCCTGACTCGTTTCGGATAAAAGTTTGGCGCAAGAGCCTTAGCTCCTGCGCCTCACTTTTTCCCTTGTCAATCCTATCGCCAAGGCTTTCGGGCGGCCGATTTGCGCGACCGTAGAAGAGGAAGCCCTCGCTAGCTTCCATTTCTAGTATAGTCGGCAGGGCAAGAATTTTTACTATCTGAGGTACCATTCGACGACCGAGCTACGAAAATGTCCAAGCTCCATAGAACAAATCTCCTTTGCATCCCGATACCCGTAACCGCTTGCTTGGAGCTCCTTCACGCGTTCCTGTGCGTATGAGTGGCGCAAGCCATGCGCTCCATTCGACCAGCCCAGCTGTCGACGGGCAGCTGAGGAGACGCTCTGACTCCAAGCCTGTCCGGCGCCGATATCGTAATGTTGCAGATAGCGGACACCGCGATCGGTTACCTGGCGCGGGGTCTCAAGGCGCCTCTCCTCAAGTCGGGCCGCCAAATCATGCGGTACGCAAATCCATCTGGACAAGCCTCCCTTTCCAGTAACGGTGTAGAGGACGCCATCCCTTCCTGAAAAAAGATCATTTCGCCAGGAGCGCCTGTCACTACGCGCCATTTCATCAGCCCTCATCAAGGTGTAGGCTTCATGGGCACGAATAGAACAGCGGAAGGAGAGCTCTGTGGTCGTCGCATGAAATGACCGCTGACCGGCGGCTATTAAACGGGCCTGCTCAGCGGTATAGGCCCTGCCTTTCAGGATTCGGTCACGTTCGCTTTGTATCCTGGGCAGCGATTCCTGTCCCCCTCTGTACACCATGAGCCTGTCCAGGCTTTGTCGATCCTGATCCAGAGCCTTCTGCTGAATGATTTCAGCCCGCTGTTCGAGGTATTCAATAGCCGCTTGCCGCTCGCAAGTGCGCAGATCCCCCCGGCGTTCAGAACTTAACCAGTCGGCAAAAAGGGACAGGCTCTGCTTGGCGTTCCGCTCAGTGCCGACGTTCAGCCTGATCCCTGCCGCTGCCCACTCGACAATCATCCGCTTGGCCTGCGTCTTACCTTTGGCAAAACTATGCCCGGCCACCATCATCTCCGCTCTTCACTAGAGTATCTGCTCCCGACACCTTTGGGCTCTCGGGAAGTTTGGCCAGATAGCGCTGCACGGTTGAGACTGCGACTTGTTTATGTTTAGCCTTAAGAAGCCACAGCCGCATCTCTGCGTAGGTCGCGCCCGAGCGCCGCAGAGCAACAAGCTCAGCGCGGTAAGGGTCGAGCGCACTCTTATAGTGCCGACGGCGGCGGCGAGCCATGCAAAGAGCACGGATCTTTTCCAATTCACCTTCAGCATCAAACCATCCAATCATGTTGCGTGTCCTCCATAGCATCAACATAACGATAATGCAGTCGTGCTGCGGCTTCGCTCTGTGTCATAAAATAATGACACAGAGGCGAAGCCTGCGGGTTGGCAATGCCAACTCGCTACGGTTATACAAAAGGCGGCAAGAACGATCGCGTCATCAGACATAACCGACAAAACACGCGACAAATCACAGGGCAAGCCTTCGTGCACAAAGGCCTAAGGATCATCAACTTTCCCCTTGACACATTTCGTCAAGCAGCTAGGTTACGGCAGTGATAACTGGACATGGCCAGGATATGCCCTTTGGGCCCCATGCAGGTGGCAGATACCGTCCATTTGGAAAAGTTCTGCAGGCTATTGAAGCGTCGGCCGCCGAGAGCAGGAAAAGACGCTCAAAAAAGGGTGGGAACAGTCAGACCCGTCTTTCAAGACGAACTGTGGCGAACGGCATAGCCGTGCTGCACGGTCCTTTGGTACCGGCAGTGAAGATCTTACGGTATCGGGTGAGGGCGAGAGGGGAATGTATCGCTTTTGGGAAGTGACGACAGTGCTAGTGGGGTACGGTGGCTGGGTTGTGACAGCGTGGGCATGCACATTCTGGAAACGGGCGGCAAAAGAACTAGACGCGAAGCTCCTCGACGCAGAACAATATGTTGACTGGCTCCGGGCACAGGACAAGCAGTCCGAAATTAGCATTTCTGTCCTGAAGAAGAGGCTGCGCATGGCATATCGCGAGGTGGACTCATTGAATAGGCAGACGGCTGATCGGCGTCGGGAGTTGGAGCGGGTAGAGAAGGAGCTTCTAGCAGCGCGCGACAGAATCTCCCGCACGAAGCGCAGCCAAAGCAAAAAGCAGGAAAGTCAATCAGATTCATCCGATACGGTTTGAGCAACGGTGAGCGGGATGCCACCCCCTGCCCTTGATGGACACGGCGCTTTTTTGGCTCCTTATGATCGAAGGCTGAGGCTCTCTATTGCTTTTTGCTATAAAAGTGTGCCGGGACAGCCATGGCAGGACCGAGGCGCTGCGATGCTACGTAAGTCTTTCAGCGAAGATTGAGTAGCCTGAAGAGAAAAACAAAGCCTCTTACCAACCATCGCTGATGAGGGCTTTGTTTATGGCGTGCCTCCTCAATCTTCAAGAAAGTCCGGAATTGACTGATGGAATTTTGAATAGCCATACAGATCGGGTCTTTCATAGCATCTCGTCTCTTTCTGAAGTTCCTTTTCGTCTTGAGTGATAAATTTTACGGAGCCTGCTGTTCCGTAATAATTGTAAGCATTTAAGTCTTCAAGCCACCCGTCTTCATCGTCGTTAGCAATCCGGTGATTGGATACTTCTAGTTCAGGGACGATGCCATATTTTAAGTGAGACAAAGCTGTGCACTTTTTATTTATTGAATAGTGCTTGCCATACCGAGCGAGACTAATACTCGGTACTTCATGACCGAGAACCTCAGCAATTAATACACCATCAACATCGTTCTGCTTAAGTCTGTCTGCAACAGTGTGCCTAAAGGAGTGGAACGTTTTCGTAGTGTCAGTAATAATTTGTCTAGACCAGCGGCTCCACCATTTAACCAACTCGTGACTGTAACCATTCTTTGAATGTCGCTTCAGGCCGGGAAACAAACGTGAGTGGCCTTCATCCTTCATCTTGCACGCGTAATTCATAAAACCAAGGGTCAATAAATCAGGATGAATTGGAACAGCTCTGACACTACTTTTAGTTTTCACCTTCTTGTCATGACCGCGCTCAACCTTGATGACGAGGTCTTCAAAATTAATATCTTCTAGATACAGTTGTGCACATTCATCGGCCCTGAGTCCGGTATACATGCTGATAAGCGGTGCCCAGTATCTTTCGTGCTTACCTTTCAGGTACGCAATCTGCTTTTCCCTCTGCAAGTGACTGAATAGTCGCCTAATATCATCCAATGAATAAGCTGATCTTATTTCAGATGCTACTCTTTTGTCAGTAAGAGCTGTCCCTTCCACGGGATTAACAACCAGAAATCCTTGTTGCACAGCATACTTCATCACGCCCGAAAGATTTGAAAGATACTTATTAGTGGTAACTACCCCCAGGCCACCAGCAGTCAATTCTTTTCGCCAGTGCAAGACGTCATCTTGCTTGATGCTATTTATAGGCTTATTGCCAAATTTCACTTTGATGCGCCGAAAGATACCTTCTTTTTCCATCTTGGTTTTGGGAGTCCAGTTGTCGGAATTCTTGAGCTCGTACAGTCGAATGACGTTAGAGAGCGTCACAATGGATGGTACCACGGGAGATTGGTAGGCGGGTTTATTAGATTTGTCGGAGAATTTTCGTGTATTGAGGAGGTCATCGACCTTTTTTCTAGCCTCATCAGGAGTCAAAATATTTATCCGCAGAGCCAAGCAGATTCTCTCGATTTCGCTGTCATAGTAAGCTCTGATCGTGCGAGCCTCACCCTGTTTAGTTGATTTGCATGACTTGGTGAATTCATGCAGTCCGTCAAAGTATTCCCTCAATTCAACCGGAACGCGGCGACGATAGTGCCAAGTTTTCCCTCTTAATCTCATGAACGATACAAAAAGCGCCACAAGCCACCTCCAATCCCACATTTTTTGTGGAACAAAAGATGGTGCAGCGCTCTCCCCCAGAAAATAAATCCAGTTAATACGGCTACTTGCGAGAAATGGTGGAGGTGGCGGGAATCGAACCCGCGTCCGAGAATCGTACACATAAGGCGTCTACATGCTTATACCTGTTTTTGCTTTAGCCGCTCGGGACTCCACAGGCCGGGATTCCCGATTGCCGATTCCGCTAAATTTCGCCGCAGGGCCACGGACTCTCCCTGAAACTATCCCACTGAATGACGTTCTATCCTTCCACGTGGGAGATGGTAGGTAGAACGTTAGCAGGTTATTAAGCTGCTAAAGCGTATTCGTAGTTGTCGGCGCTTAATGCGTCCCGGATTGTTTAACGAGCCACCCGGACCTCGGCATGCAACCTTAGCTTCTTACCCCCGTCGAAACCTTTACACCCCCTTAAATCTGAAAAAACGTTCAACGTTCGATGTTAACTGCGATCTTAAAACCCAAAAGATGTTCAACGTTCAACGTTCCGTGTTAACTGCAATCACCTGCTGAAGGTTCAAACTCAACGTTTGTATATTCCCTGTTCAGCGGCCTTACCGTGCTGTCACGTTGCCAGTGCCATTCAAGTCGAGCTCAATCGAACGTTGAACGTCGAACGTCGAACGTCGAACGGCCGTTAGTCCGTTAGTCCCTGTCCCTGGACCCGCGATTTCTTTCTTTCAGCGCGACCACGACGTCGCGCCGCATGTCCTTCTCCTTCATGACTTCGCGCTTGTCGTAGTTTTTCTTGCCCTTGGCCAGTCCCAACTCGGTCTTGACCTTGCCGTCCTTGAAGTACACCCGCAGCGGGATCAGGGTGTAGCCTTGCTCCCTGATCTTGGAGAAGAGCTTTACGATCTCCTTTTTGTGCAACAACAGCTTCCTCATCCGGTCGGGATCGTGGTTTTCACGATTGCCGAAATCGTACGGGTTGATGTGGAAGTTGTGCAGGAAGGCTTCGCCGTTCTTCACCATGGCGAACGAGTCGTTCAGGTTGGCCTTGCCGTTGCGCAGGGACTTTACCTCGGTCCCCTGCAGCACCATGCCCGCCTCGTAACGCTCCTCGATGAAGTAGTCATGAAACGCCTTCTTGTTGTTGCAGATCAGCTTTTCGCCCATAACGACCCATAGTACCAGAATCACCTGCAAAAGGACAGAGGGAAAAACATAAGGATCTTTTGCCAGTGATTCCAGACGGCAAACTGTCGCTCTGGTCTTCTTGACTTTCGGGGGAAAAGCAGGGACACTAACCGGCCGCGACGACGTCGCGCGGCACCACTTATTCAGCCAAGGAACAGCATGCAGTCCAAAACCATCAAGTCCGATCTCCTACTTCTTCTGATCGCCGCCATCTGGGGCGGCGGCTTCGTCGCACAGCGCAAGGGACTCGATTTCCTGGGGCCCTTTTCCTACAACGGCATCCGCTTTGCGCTGGGGAGCCTCTCCTTGCTCCCCCTGGTGTACCTCAATCGACGCCGGCAGGGGCCCTACCACGGCAGCCTGCCGCAAGCAGGCAACCGCGCGCTGCTGCACGGCGGCCTGATGGCAGGGGGCGCGCTTTTCATGGGCGCTTCGTTGCAGCAGGTCGGCATCGCCTACACCACGGCGGGTAACGCCGGTTTCATCACGGGACTTTACGTGGTCCTCGTTCCTTTGCTGGGCATGTTCTGGGGACAGCGCCCCACTGTCGGCACCTGGCTTGGCGCCGTCCTGGCTGCCGTCGGCCTTTTCTTTTTAAGCGTCACCGACCGGTTCACCATCGGCATCGGCGACCTCTTGGAACTGATTGGGGCCGTTTTCTGGGCGGGGCACGTACTCCTGATCGGCTGGCTCTCGCCTCGTTTGGACCCCTTCAAACTTTCCGCCCTGCAGTTTGCGGTCTGCTCGGTCCTGAGCCTCATCACCGCCTTCATCTTCGAATCGATGACCCTTGCCTCGGTTTGTGCGGCCTGGCGTCCCATCCTCTACGGCGGCCTGATCTCAGTTGGTTTTGCCTACACCATGCAGGTGGTGGCGCAGCGTGATGCCCATCCCGCGCATACCGCGGTGATACTCAGCGCCGAGGGCGTGTTCGCCGCCATCTGGGGGTGGTTTTTCCTCGGTGAGGTGTTGGGAGTGCGCGGCTTGTTAGGCTGTGTCCTGATGCTTGCTGGCATCCTCTGTTCGGAGCTCTGCAACCTTGTCATCCAGTTGAGGAGCAGCGCCAAGACGGCCTAAAATGGGTTTGACACAAATTGCATGAAACAGTGACGGCTGGTATCGTGGATGGCTCGCCGCTTCCATTTTGGAATGAAAAGGTTTTGACGATGAACGAAGAAGGGCATGAGGGGGTAGGGGAGCAGGAGCCCCTGGAATCGAAACGCTACCTGCGCTACCTGCAGAAGCTGCGCGAGAAAAGCTTCATGCAGGTCACCATCTGGACGGCGGCACTGCTGGTCGGATGTGCTGCCGTTCTCTTTGCACGTCTCATCACCGCTTCGCAGGCCTTCTTTTTCTCCCTGTTTCACGGCCATCCCTACCTCATGACGGCGGCCACCCCGCTGCTGTTCGTCGTTGCGACGCTCATCGTCCAGAAGTTCGGGCCCGAAGCCCGCGGCAGCGGCATCCCCCAGGTGCTGGAAGCCATAGACCGGGCGCACGGGGACGACAAGCAGGAACCGCCGTGGCACAGCCCGCTGGTCTCGCTGCGTACCGCAGTGGTAAAGGTGATCTCCAGTTGCGTCGGCATCATTGCCGGAGCGTCCATTGGGCGCGAGGGTCCCACCGTCCAGATTTCAGCCTCCGTCTTTGCTTTTTTCGGGCGTATGACACGCCGTGTCCTGCCCCAGGTTGATTTCCAGACCTTTCTGACGGCGGGTGCTGCAGCGGGCGTCGCGGCCGCGTTCAATGCGCCTCTCGCCGGTATTGCTTTTGCGCTGGAGGAAGTGACCGAGGGCGCCTTCGGACGTTTCCGGGAAATGGTGATGCTTGCCGTCATCCTTTCCGGCATCGCGGCTATGGCCATAGCCGGGAATTACCTCTATTTCGGTCACCCTGCAGTCACGCTTACCCCCAACCTGCTGGTACCGGAAACGCTGATCTTCGGCGTTGTCGGAGGGATCATGGGGGGCGCGTTCGCGCGGCTGCTTGCCTTTCCGGAACTGTTCGGTCTCCCTCCCCAACCGTGGAAGAGGGCGCTCTACTGCGGCATTATCTGTGCTGCAGTCGGCTTGTTGACCGACGGAGCCTCTGCCGGATCGGGTTACGAAGTCACCCGCAGTTTCCTCGAAAGTTCCTCCATCGAACAGTGGCCCCCAGGACTGGGCATAGCGAAGTTCGCAACCACGGTCCTTTCCTACCTTTCCGGAATGGCAGGCGGCATCTTTTCTCCCTGCCTTTCCATCGGAGCCGGCTTCGGGTTCACCGTCGCGAAACTTCTTCACTTGCAGAACTTCAAGGTGTGCGGGCTGCTCGGCATGGTCGGCTTCTTTTCCGGTGCCATCCAGGCCCCGCTCACCGCGGTTATTATCATCATGGAGATGACCGACGAGCACACCCTCATCATTCCCTTCCTGCTCGCGGCGTATCTTTCCCGCAGGATCGGAAAGGTCTTCATGCCGGTTCCGTTGTACCGTTTCCTTGCCAGCAAAAATCGGAAGGGGTAGCGTCTGTTGCCCCTTCCCGCAAGATTACTGGGTTCGATTGCACGCCCCGCTTTACCCCCACCATATTGCCTTGTCACTCACCATCCCTCTTCATCAGAAATAGTACAAACATCCGAAATCACTGATTGCTTGTGTATTAGAAATCTGCTAGATTCTCTGACCGTTAAAGGACTCTGTTTAAAACTCACAGAGAAGATTGGGCAGATGCAACTGAGACAGTCTGGCGGTGTGCGCTAAGAGTATGGTGACATCGTCTTGGCCGTAGAGGTACTGGTAAATGGGAAAGCTTTGGCAGTTTCTATCGACCGTCTTCAGCGGTAGCACGCACGGCGACGAAAACGATGAGCGGTTAAAGTCGCTGCCGTATCAGTATGTGCAGTTCGACATGGCCTTGGCTTGGGAGATTAAGCAAGCGGGAATGGAGACGGTTGTCGAGGGGGTAGGGAAGAATCTCCGCTACGCCTTCATGGAAGGTATCGAGATCTGGATCGCAGCAGTCGATGCCGCAGGCCAAACACGAGCGCGCAACGTCAGCTTCGTCATCCCGCGCCAAGTCAGAATGGATGGTATCTTTCCCTTCAGCGTCGAGCTTCCCATTCCCGTGGAGCCAGGCATGCTGCTGAAGTTCACCTACAAGTACAACGGCTCTGATGGCGGTGACGGTGGCGTGGACTGGATGCAGAGTTTTGAGTGGACGCTGCCCTAAACAAGACATCATCTGCCCCATCTGAACCATGATAGAGCGTAGTAAAAAAGTAGCTTGTCCCCTTTTATTCTGACATGGTTACTGCTCTCGGGGGATGGTGTCGCACATTTTTCGAACAAAAGTGACTTATTCTGTCACATGCGTGCGATATGAAGAAGCCGGATGGAAAGTGTTACTCGAGTGACGAGGGGGCCGTGACTGTGGAGACTAATCTATGACATCACCTAACATGCTGGTCAAATCTCTACTCGCGGCTGAGTTTGACGTCACACCGACTACATGCACCATACCCATGATGCAGCCGTTCTGGGTCAACGCCGACAGCACTGCAGTGACGCTGGCTTTTGAGGATGACGCAACTGTTACGGTGCAACTTTCCTTTCAACATCACCAAACCCTGCTCAAGTTTGGAAACGATGCTGAGACTGTCGATAGCATGATGGAACTGTGCGCTTCAGAATGGTTCAGTGACTTGGAGCGTGGCTTCAAAAAGGTGGCTGACTATTATGATCTGCAATGGGAGAGAGAGTGGGAGGATTACCCCTTTCCTTACCCTTGGATAAGTTATCACCTTACCGGCCGTTTTACAGCAGCTGACAGTGACCGTGTATTGTCACTGCTATTGGAAATGAGGTCAGTGCTTCGTCAAAATGAGCCACCAGCTTGAAGATCAGCACGTGTCAGGAGTGAAGTCAACTCGGCTGCAGCTATACGTTCTCAACCTTTACTTTTACAGGAGCAGCAATGAAGGTCTTGATCCACAGAGGTAGCAACGAAATAGGCGGGACCTGTATCCAACTTTCTACTGACAAGACCACCATTCTTCTCGACCTCGGTCTACCGCTCTCTAACGACAGCAAGGCCATCGACGTCTCCAGCCTCAAGCCCGATGCCGTATTGATTAGCCATCCACACCAAGACCATTTCGGATTAATCGATCTTCTTGCCCCTGACATTCCCGTCTATATTGGAGAACTTGGGAAAAGGCTGATCGATGCCACGCGGGTGCTTCTAGGGAAGGATCTGCATAAAAACCACTTCCATCACTTCAAAAGCTGGCACCCCTTCCACGTCGGCGACTTCACCATTACCCCGTACCTGTTGAGTGCCACGACATCGTGGACACAAATAAGTGCCACCACATCGTAGACAAAGTTCTCTGACAATCGAATAGCC
>NZ_JAEMHL010000022.1 GCF_016458305.1 Geomonas anaerohicana
CAATGCTAGAAAAACTCTTTTCTTGCATAGGGGAACTTTTTTGCCCTTGACCGACAGCCTTTAATGGGTGACCCCAGATTCCCGCGCATGAAGCGGGCGAGGTTGGTTTGGCTGGGCCGAAGCAGCAGGTGAAGGTGGTTGGACATCAAAGCCCAGGCAAGACAGTCCATCTCCATCTTTACGAGGAGTTCGGTAAAATGATCGACAGGTATCGAGAAAGATGTCACGTCGCTCTATACCCCTGACGATGACGTGCTGAAGGACGCCGGCTATGTCAAGGCGTGCGGCTCGTGGCATGCACCCCAGCCTACCAGCCAACGCCTTAAAGTCAACTAATCAACACCGTCCCCCTGCCTCCGTCCCCCTGCCTCCCCATAATTTCATGGGCGTCCCCCTGACTCCTTTTCTCTTAAAGGCCCTTTAGCCTAAAAAGAAGTTCCGCAAAAACTCTTGAGCCCAAATTGTTTCATTTCTATTTTTCACAATAATAAGGTCATCACACTTATGCTCTGAAAGTACTATGTCTAGTTCCAGCTTTAATGGAATTTTTTTATCTTGGAAATAATCGTTTATAAAGTTTATTTCCTCAAAGAACCATTTGTATGCCGCATTTATAAATATGCAATGGAATCTGCATTTGTCTTTGCTTTCACCACACAACTTAGATATGACATTTGTAGCAGAGGGTATTTTGCATACAGATTCGCATTTGCTTTTAATTGAATCCTCTTCCAGATGCATATTTGGTAAATACTTATGGGAGATGCAAATTTTTACGGTCGTACTTTTTGTTGATAAAGGCTCAGTCCTCTCAATTCTAATGCTTTCTACGCTCAGATGTTTTGCCCAATGGAAAATTGAAATATCATTCATTCTTTGGAAATTTCTGTCAATGACCTCTCTAGATACGCGTTCACTACTAACATCACAGAGATCAGCAATTCTGAGTAACAACGAAAGCAACTTTAAGTTTAATGGATGCCGACCATCATGAAGGTCGTCAGTAAGTAAACTCTTAAACTGAGATTTGTACCATCCATGTGACGCTGAAATAATGCCGACATCTCGCCTCTCAGCGACAGACAGTGGAAGTTGTGGGTAGTCACTGTTCAATTCTTGTTCGGACACGTATGGGTGGCGGTCGCGAACTAAACTTTCGTAAAAATTTTCAATGCCTTTGTGGACGTCAAATAAAAGCTTATAATTTAGTTTGTCAGATAAATTTTTAGGATTAATTACTGGCAGTCGAGACATATCCCTAGACAAGTTGGTGAAATTTATACTGCTTTTGTCATAAATAGCTTTAGAAGAAGGTGGTGAAAGCATCGCGATATCGTGCAAATAACATGCAGTTAAAAGTCGGAACATTTCTTTTTTGTTAAGATAAATACAAAAACCGGATTCTTCAATTATTAGATGGATTGCGGATACTAATTGACGTGCATGCTCTTGATTATGAAGAGTATAAAAATAACAATCTTTGGATCCATGCTTCCAACTATTTTCAACATATCGAATTACCCTAAACAGTTTGTCCGTTAACTCACCGTCATTTATGTAATGATGTACAATCTTCGAAGTCTCGAAGTATGAGGGATCTATGATTGATCGGTTACTGTCACTTGTGTCAGTAAGTATAATGAGGGCCAACTCTGTATACTTTTTCAGGCTTAGCCCGTTTGCTTTTGAAAGTTGCAACAATCGGAACTGCCAAAAAGTCAGGCCGTACGGAAGGGCTTTAACATTATTGCCAAGCACTTCGACTTCAAAGAGGCATTTAAATAAGTTTCCGATAGCCGAGCGCCAAATTTTTGAAGGAGACTGGTAGTATAGGAGTTCATTCTGATAACCAGGATTACCGTATAATGTTACTTGGTCATTTTTTTCATCTACCCAAATATAATGTGGATCTAATACGCTGTGTGGTATCAACGATTTGCTTGATTGCTGTATGGCTAGCCAATTGAATACTTTATGAAGTATCCTGCGTTTTGTCTCGTGGCTAAGCGATGCCCCCACCTCCCATAAACTGTTTGCACCAGTGGCAACCTCTTTTCGCAGAAATGTTCTAAAATTGGTTCTATTGTGTTTAAAAAACCTGTAGCTTACACCTTTAAACTTTTCATCATGTAAATACCCCGGATCCTCCCAATAAGGTGAAAATATTGTGTATCTAAGAATATTATCTTTCTGAACCAGGCGCGGAGTAACTGACCTCTTTTGGTACAGAGTTGGGAGATAAGGACTGTCTTTTTTGTGTATTACATGCAATGCTGCTAGCAGTTCACGGTCATCTGCTGATAACGGCCTTGCGTTTACCAACTCTCTGAAATACCTATACCACTCTTCATGGCACCGTGACATTGCAGCTTTAAGATAAAGAGGCTTGCTTGTTATTGATTCAAGCAGTGCAACTATCTCTTTACGTCTAATGTTGCTTAAGCGAAGTTCGGATGGAGACCACCTGAACAGATACTGGAAAGCTAAGTATCTGACATATGAAATTTCTTCAAATTGTGGTTCTGTTGCCAATTTCTCAAAAAGGTCTAAAAGGCGTTGCCGATCTCTTACCGTACTTGTGGTAATAAATAATACATGCAGCATTGCAACTAAGTTAGATCCAAGAAGTTCATCAGTTGTGATTCGGTCATAACCTTTATTCCACTCTTCAGAAGTTGTTATAAGCCTCGTCACTCGATAGCTTACAAACTTATTCAGTCTTTCTATAAACTTATCATTTTCATTACCAAATACCTTTTTAGCTTCGTCTAGTAAGTTCAAAAGGTTGTTTTTCATTTTTACATTGCCATCTACGGCCAATATTACGTCGTCATTTATTGCTCTATTCAAATTCGACGCTTTTCCCATTAGTTTGGCTTCAAGTTTTTTATTGTCGTCTAGTCGCACTACCTTTGATTTTAAATCATTTACACTAAGACTAAGTTCGACACGCAAAATCTTTTTAAGACTGTCGAATGTCTTATTTGCTTGTGCTTTTCTCTCAAAGTAAAATCTGAAGTCATCCACGTATGCAAAATATTTAGATCTGGTCAACAAACCTTTATTTTTTAGCGTTCTAAATACATCTTTTAAGTAAAACATTGCTAATATGGGGGAATACAATGTGCCTTGAGGCAATCCCTGAATATCAATCCTCTCACCTTTGTAATCCACCTGTGGGATATTTAATATCTTTTTTAACCACAGGAGTAGTATGTCACCATACTCAAGATTAGGTTTTACAATGTGCTTTGAAATTGCAGAAAGCAAAGTTTGGTGATTTATCGAAGGGTAAAACTGTTCGATATCTAATTCAATTAGATATTTGTAATGTGATGTTTCATCAAGAGCCTTTATTTCCTGTTCTACAAACTTTGAATAACCCTCCTGCCATCTTTGGTAGAAATAAATTGAATTCGTATTCTGTATTTTATATCCGAAATTTTCCGTGGCTAAAAGAGGTGAAATAAATTCCGAAATAACATTTAAAACACACTGAGCAACTACTGCATCGAAGAAACTTATTCTCGCGAGTGGCCTCATAACCCATGTCTCATTTATTTTCTTTTTAGGCTTATTTAAGATTTCTATCGGCAAGAATTGAAATTTATCTGGTTGTTTCAGTCTTTCCTTAATGTACGTATATATTTTTGGAGTACAACCTTCAAAGAGGTCTTGTTCATGATTCGAAGAAATCTCCCTGTTCATATGGGTATTTTTTGTTCTCTCGAATGCAAGATTGATATTTCTGTAATCTGTGAGTCTATTAAGTAAATCCATTCCCACACCTCTTCTATTGGTCTGCGTAATATCTTCAACTATTGAAATACGGGAAAAGCACCTAGAAGTTTACAGCAACCTGCCGTATCCTCGGCCACTTACTCCCTTCTCTTCCTTTTAGTAGAATCGACGCTGCATCCGGTCCGTTCCCACCCTCTCGCGGGACCTCAGTGCCCTTCCGCTTGAAGTGCTTGGCCACCAGGTTTTCGAACTCGCCCCAGCTCATTTCGTTCAACGATGCGACATCCGTGCGGGACTTGACGGTTTCGTAGAGCTTGCGCTGTCTTACAGAGTTATACGCAGAGAGAGCTGCTGCAAAGAGGAATGCGACAGGAAAGATTATTTGCCCAAACATCGCAAGGACGATGTAAAGGCCTTTGACCGCCGCGTCACCCATCTGTCCGGGTGCTGCAGTGGCCGGCATTATTGGCCGGGCGGCGACTGCGTGAAGAATAACGTACGAGACAAGGGCAAGGATGACGGAAACCCACCAGGGGAATTTGCTGGCGATGATAATGAGATCTTCGATGGGGCTGGTGCGCGGTCTTCGTGCCATGTGACTTTACGGAACTCCTGAAGGGGAAATCGTAAACACACAATTAGCACATAGATTGGCTTTAATAAAGCAGAATCAACATCTAACCTTGGGCACGCAAAGCCGCAAAGGCGCAAAGAAAGTGCGATTACAGGGATAAAGGGGATGAAAGGGATAACTGCCAGGGCTGGAGGCTCAACCTTTGTCGTTCTCAATTTACTAGCGGGGCTGGAGGCTCAACCTTCTAGATTTTGAATTTACGGACGAGGCCGAAGGCTCAGCCTTTTAGGTTTTCAATTTACTTCCGACGCCGGAGGCTCAACCTTTCGGGTTTTGAATTTACTGGCCAAACCGGAGGCTCAGCCTCTGTCATTTTGATTTTACTGACGAGGCTGGAGGCTGAACCTTTGGCAATTTGAATTTACTCCTGACGCTGGAGGCTCAACCTCTGGCGTTTTCAATTTACTCTCGACGCTGGAGGCTCAACCTCTGGCGTTTTCAATTTACTCTCGACGCTGGAGGTTCAACCTTTGGCGATTTGAATTTACTCTCGGCGCTGGAGGCTCAGCCTTTTGCGCTCTCAATTTACTGGCGAGGCCAGAGGCTCAGCCTTTTGCGTTCTGAAATTACTCCCGAGGCCGGAGGCTCAACCTTTCGTGTTTTCAATTAACTCCCGACACTGGAGGCTCAACCTTTGGCGATTTGAATTTACTCCCGGCGCTGGAGGCTCAGCCTTTGGCGCTCGCAATTTACTGGCGAGGCCAGAGGTTCAGCCTCTGGCGTTTGCAATTTACTGAAGAGGCCGGAAGCTCAGCCTTTGGGGGGTTGAATTTTCTCCCGACACCGGAGGCTCAACCTTTCTTGAGGATGTAGGAGAACCCGCTTGGTTCTTGAGCTTTGGCAACGCTGACAGCCCCTGCGCGAGAATTGGTCTTGGCTTCTGGAGGGATGAAGTGGGTTCTTGGGGATTCGGTGAGGGGTGCGGCTGCAGTTGAATTCTGCAGCCGCACCAAACTGGAGGGCTAACTCAGCACGATGTCGACAACGGAGGACCACGGCCCGTAGCCGGCGCTGTTGTGGTACCTGGCCCGAATGTAGTAACGTTTCACCAGGTCGCCTTTCATTTCCACCTTGCACTTGTAGGCTCTCTCCGCGCTTTTCCAGGAGGATTCATCGTTGGGGGTTTCCGTGAACTGAACCTCGAGGCTGCCCATGCCTGCAACCTTGTTCACCAGGACATAGTAGATCCCGGACCCCTTGGGGCCTGGCTTGAGTTCCACCTTGGTCGGCTGCCCGGGCACGGAGGCGGTTGCCGGTTTTGTTGTATAGACCCTGTGGCTTAAGTCGTAGCCGACATCCATCAGCGAGGGGTCTTTGTGGTACGTGGCGAACATAACTGAGTGCTGGCAGGCGAAGGTGACCTTCATAAAGATCTCTTCGCGAGTATTGTCCCTCTCTTCCGCCATGAGTTTGTCGCCATGCTTCGCGGCGTTTGACTTTTGCCCCAGGAGATCCGCCAGCGAATCAAACGTCTCTGCCACCGGGACATGTTTCCCGACGTCTTGAAAGGCTGCGTGCCCCCTTATCCTTCCAGCAAAGGTTCGCACTTCGTGAATGAGATCACCGTCGGATAACTTCGTGAGACTTGACAGGTCGTGCTTAGGAACGAGCATAATGGCCTCCATAAATGAGGTTGGATGGACGCCAACATTATTAATCACTAATAAAAGATGTCAAGCGACAGGTCAGTATTTCTCGGAGTCCACCTTCGGGGTTTGGAGGAAGGCCTGAAGGCATCTCACGCAAAGCCGCAAAGGCGCAAAGAGAAGCGATCTACAGGGATAAAAGGGATAAAAGGGATAACTGCGAGTTACTGCCGGTGGGCAACGGAGGTCTCCCTAAGGCTTGGGTTCCAGGACCTAAAAGCGGGACGCAATCATTGCCAGGTTTACGCCCATGCTCCAATGACGTACCGTATTTCAGGGGGAATATCCATGAGCGATGAACTTTTCCAGGAGTTGTTGGAAAGTGTGAAGCAGGGTGCAGCGATAATGAAAGGGGAGACGGAACCCTCCCGCTCTTTTGACTTTCCTGAAACGGAGGTTCGTGCTCTGCGTGAAAGATTTGGGCTGTCCCAAGACAAGTTTGCAAACCTCGTCGGAATCAGCGTCGGGACGCTGCGCAATTGGGAACAGGGGCGTCGCAAGCCGGAAGGCCCGGCGCGAGTGCTGCTGAGAATTGCGTTACTACATCCCGAGGCTTTGCTGGACGCCGGTGGGAGGCATAAACGGGTGTAGTCATTGGGCAGCAGTAAAGCTCGTTCAGTCATGGATCGAGATCCAAAAGGAAAATCTGTTGACCGATTGGCACCTCGCCGAAAACGGGCAGAATCCGTACTCACTCGGCACCAGGCCGTCGATAAATGCCACTATAATCACTTCCGAAGACATAGCGCTCCTGAGGGTTATCCTTTCTCTTAAAGCCAAACCATTTCATAAGCATCCTTCCCCTCCGGACGTTGCTCACATCCAGCTCAGCCAAAGGTTCCTGCTTGTCGTACTTGTCCCAAGGCAAAGCTGCCCCACCAGTTCCTACTTCCAGCACACTGTCAAAGAATACGTAGACCTTGCCTTGCCGTTTATCAAACTGGTATCGGACGTTTAGGTAAATCTGGTTTGATTCCACGCAAAAAGGTTCGAGCTTGCCCTCAAGTCGGATGTCTATGCAATCTCCGCAAGCGCAATCCTCAGCGTCAGCTCCTACTTTCACCCACTTCCCAGTTATCTCGGGACCATTTTCGGCATACGCAATTGTAGCCAGAGAAAGTTGCACCACTACCGCAAGCATGATGGCTCTCGGTGTCATCGTCTGCTCCACTCTGCCAGGGCTGTAGCCTCACCTTTACACTCTCCGCCCTGTGCGGAAAAAAGGCGGAGTGCGTGTAAATGTACCAAGGTGTGGGCTGAGGGCAACCTTCTGCCTGATTCTCTTATGTTTTCCTACGCTTACAACTAGAAAATGACTAACAGGGATGAAGGGGATGAAAGGGATAGGACATGGTTTACGTGAGAAATTCTTCGGGCATGGCTAAGGCTTGATGAGAGCTGTCAGTTTGCGGCGCAGGGCAGACCATTTTGCTACTGTCTTTTTTGATGCCGGCGGGACTTTGTAGCCATCGTCTCTGGTTACGTGCAACGCTGTGGCTGATGCATCTATGTAGTAGATGCGGTAGCAGTAAGGGGTAATCTCTGAACCTGTAGGTTCTTTCTCTCCGACTATCAATCCAGCAGTTTTCCGCTGCTTTGCGATGTCACAGGCTGGCACAGGTATTAGGCCGTCAGATTTCGCGTCTGCTGCCTGCTCTGCCAGATACTCAGGTTTGAAGAAGTGCCCATCTTCAAGCTCATACGTTTCCCCCATTTTGTTTCCGCGCCTATATATCAGTATTTTCGATTCCTTTGTCGGGGAGGAGCACTGGATAAGAGTTGCATCAGAGGATTGACTGTAGGCGATGATTCCGGAATACCCGGAACATGGAGATGTCATCAAGTCATCTGCCAATATGTTTATTGCGCAGACTCCTAATGAACAATCTGCAGGTGTGGCCTTCTCAGTTGCCCATGATGGAGAGATCACACCAATTTGCACCACCAACGCTGCAATTGCCCTAGATATCAACATACATCCCCCCCGACACAGACAAGAGCGATAACTTTGGATTTTTTCTTTCTACGCTAAGTCCATTGGCATCTGAACGAAATGTGGAACCGGTCAGTATAGCCATTCTTCGACTGATGCAATCCGCAGCGTACCTAGCTCTTGCAATGCGCCCTCTTTCTGTGACCACAATTTTCATTATTTCTAGCTGTGTTGTGGCCTTTTTCAATCGGACTTGCCTTAATATCTCCGTCTTGACCTTGCTTATGCTATGCTGCTGCACGCACAAATCATACAGCGCAACATATGTTCTCACTTGTATCCTATGGAACGCTGACGGAAACATTGCTCTTAGGATTTTAATTACTTGCATCACTAACGGATGTATCTGCTCGATTGCCTCTTTATTTTGTATGTCCTTGAAAACCTCTACCTCCGCCAACTTCCTGAAGCAACTTCTAAATTCATTCTGATTTTTTGCACTCACGCGTTTGGCCCATAGCAACTGTGCTGTCTTGTCATTAGAACTAATCGCCGTCTTCAAATTTTCGTACTCCATATTCTTCCCAAAGCACCCCTCGAAGCTCAAGGGATCTTTAAGCAGCATCTTCTTAAGTAACGGACCAAGAGTCATTTGGCCAAAGTTCCACTGTAACAGCCCGAATGAAATACCTTGGCCATCAGAATTACCTGCTAGGGCTGAATAACCGCCACCTTCGAAATACGTTGTGATTTCAATTGCTATAGTCTGTACCCGTCCAAGAGAAACCCTCTCTATATTTTGGGAAAGCGGTGAAGCTACTTTTTCAAAGGCATGTCGTGAAGGATCTGCTGCATCGTTTCTTCCTAACGGGCCCGGAGTGTCGGCGAGTAGGAGGTTTTGTCGGTGTGGCGCAGCGGCATCATTGTGGCCGAGAGGGCCCGGGGTGAGGGTGGGGCGCTGGAAGGGGTCGCGGCGGAGGTGGGACTGACGGGAACCGGCCATCTTGGAACCTCCTTTGGGAGGGGGCGTGAAGATGGAAATGTACCAAGGGCTCGGCGGGTGTCAAATCAGGAGGACAGCGTACATCTGACACGTGGAGGGTCACGGAAAGTTTCCGTGTTTCTACAAGAATACGCGGTAATCAATATTGAGGGCGTCGGCCAGCCTTCTTGCGGTTTCCTTGCCGATGGGGCGCTTGCCATTCTCCATCTCGCTGATATGGTGCTGCGCTATACCGGTCAGTTCGGCTAACTGTCTCTGGGTCAACCCCTCTTTGCCGCGTGCGCCACGGATGGCTACTCCGCCGCCGTTCCATGCCAACTCCGGCGATACTTCCTCAGGGGTGTAGACCTCTTTTTCTTCCAATGCCCACTCCGTGAGATCCCTCACCCTCAGAGCCTGCGCCATCCTGCGCAGTTTCACCATCTCGGCATAGGTTCCTTCGAAGCGTGCTTCTATCTGCTTTTCAGTACGGGGCTTGTTCGTGAGTGCCCGCATATATCACCTCGACCAATCGGACTTCGCGTTTATCCTCTCGCCATACAGCCACATATGTCGGCCTCCCCTTTCTAACGTGACAGTGATGCTCCGTGCCGGAAAGCTTCGAGTAGTGCGGCCAATTTCCTCGTACTGGTCCGCCTATTCGTATTTCCATCATCAAGGCATCAATCCCGTCCCGCACAACCTGGGGGAGTTTGATCACCGTAACCCATTGGCTGGATATTATCAAGAGGAGTACAGGCTAGTGGACCAAAGGCAAATCCCCCCTGTCCCCCCTTCGTTAAAGGGGGGGGACGTGAGGGGTGCGGCAACGCTTCGTGGGCAAGGTTTCGCAGGGGTGGGGCGCTTTGTTTTTGTTGGGTCGTGCCGTGCGAGGTGAGTGAGGTGGACGGGCGAAGGATTATTCGCCCCTACAGGATTACGGGTACGCCTCGGGGCGCTGCGCCCTCACCCCTGCCCCTCTCCCGGAGGGAGAGGGGGTGGACTTGAAAGGTTCATAAAACGCAAAGAGGGCACCCGGTGTTGGGTGCCCTCTTTGTTGCTTCTATAACCTTAGCTCGTCTTAGAACTGTACGGCTTTCTGCGCCAGCTCAAGGACGGTGCCCGGGACTACGCCGAGAACCAGGGTGGCACCTACGGCTACCAGCAGACATACTGCGATAGCGGGGGTGGCACCGGCCCACTCGAAGTCTTCGGTGGGGTCTTTCATGTACATGAAGACCATGACGCGCAGGTAGTAGTACAAGGACGCTGCGGAGTTCAGTACGCCGATGATGGCGAGCCATACGTAACCGGCCTTGATGGCGGCGCTGAAGAGGTAGAACTTCCCGATGAAACCGGCGGTCGGCGGCATGCCGGCCAGGGAGAACAGGAAGATGCTCAGTACCATTGCCAGAAGCGGCTTCTTGTGACCGAAACCGGCCAGATCCTGCACGTTGCCGTTGATCTCGCCTTTCTTGGTGATGAGAACGATGACACCGAAGGCGCCGATGTTCATGAAGGCGTAGGAGAGCATGTAGAACAGGATGCCTGCTGCACCTTCTGCGTTGACGGCGGCGAAACCTACCAGCGCGTAACCGGCATGGGCGATGGAGGAGTAGGCCAGCATCCTCTTCACGTTGTCCTGGGACAGCGCGATGATGTTACCGACGGTCATGGTCAGTACGGCGAGAACCCACAGCAGGTCGCTCCACTCAGCCCTCAGCATCGGGAAGGCGAAGATCATGACGCGGATGAAGGCTGCGAAACCTGCGGCCTTCGGACCGGCGGACATGAAGGCGGTCATCGGGGTCGGTGCGCCCTGGTAGACGTCCGGGGTCCACATGTGGAACGGTGCGGCGGCAATCTTGAAGCTGAAGCCGACTGCGATGAGCAGCATGCCCACGATGAAGAGCGGGTTGCTGGCTACACCGGGGTTGCCCATGACGTAGGCGGAGATGGCCTGGATCTTGGTGCTGCCGGTGGCGCCATAGGTGAGCGCCATGCCGTAGAGCAGGAAGCCGGTGGAGAAGGCGCCGAGCAGGAAGTACTTGAGGCCCGCTTCGTTGGATGCCAGGTTGTCACGGTTCCAGCCTGCCAGGATGTACAGCGGGATGGAGAGGAGCTCAAGACCCAGGAAGATGACCATGAGGTCGGTCCCGGATGCCATCAGCATCATGCCGACGGTGGCGAAAAGCACCATCGGGTAGAGCTCGCCCTGGTTGCAATCCTCCTGGACCATGTAGCGGTCCGCGATGAGGATGGCAAGGCCGGCGGAGATGATGAAGATGACCTTGAAGAAGATTGCGTAGTTGTCCTGCACTACCGATCCGTTGAACGCTGATACCGACGGCCCCCAGCCGCCCACCGCGCTCGCCGCGGTCACTGCAAGGCCGATGATGCTCAGGTAACCGAGGTAGGCCTTGTTCTTGCCCGGCACGAAGACGTTGACGAGCAGCAGCACCATGGCGATGCATGAGAGTAGGATCTCAGGCATGATCACTGCCAGGTTTATGGCCGGCATAGCAATTGTTTCCATCTATAATCCTCCGTCAGTAGTTCTAAGCGGTCTATTTTGCTTCGTTGTTTGCGGGGATGGCCGGGTGTCCTGCGGGCATGCCGGCAGGGGCTGCACCTGCTTCCGGCATCGCCGGGTGACCTGCGGGCATGCCGGCGGGTGCCGCACCTGCCTCGGGTACTGCCATGTGACCCGGGGGAAGTGCCATAGCTGCCGGCATTGCTGCCTGTGCTACCTGCTTCTGAACCTTGGTCTGCGCGATCATCTTGTCGATGGACGGCGCCATGGTGTCGATGATCGGACGCGGGTAGATGCCCAGGAAGAAGATGAGGAAGATGAGCGGCAGCATGATGGCCACTTCGCGGGCATTCAGGTCCTTCAGGGTCTGGTTCTTCGGGTTGCTCAGCTCGCCGAACATGACGCGCTGGAACATCCAGAGCATGTAGACGGCGGAGAGGATGACGCCGGAGGTGGCGATGATGGCGTACCAGCGCAGGCCACTCTCGAAGGAGCCCAGGAGCACCAGGAACTCACCGACGAAGCCGTTGGTGCCCGGCAGGCCGATGGAGGAGAAGGTGACGATCATGAACATGGTGGCGAAGACCGGCATCTGCTTGGCCAGACCACCGAAGTCGGTGATGAGACGGGTGTGACGACGCTCGTAGATGAAGCCGACGATAAGGAACAATGCGCCGGTGGAAACACCGTGGTTCAGCATCTGCAGCATGCCGCCGGTGACACCCTGCTGGTTGAGGGCGTACACGCCCAGCATAACGAAGCCCAGGTGGGCTACCGAGGAGTAAGCAACCAGTTTCTTGACGTCCTGCTGCACCATGGCCACCAGCGATGCGTAGATGATACCGATCACGGAGAGGGTGGCGATGAGCGGGGTGAACTGTGCGTTGGCATCCGGGAACAGCGGCATTGCGAAACGGACGTAACCGTAGGTACCGCACTTCAGCATGACGGCGGCCAGGATTACGGAGCCGGCGGTCGGTGCCTCGGTATGGGCATCCGGCAACCAGGTGTGCAGCGGGAACATCGGGACCTTGATGGCGAAGGCCAGGGCGAAGGCCAGGAACATCCACATCTGGGTGGTCGGGTCAAGGTGCAGCTGGTAGAAGCGCAGGATGCTGAAGTCGCCGCCGCCCGCCTTGAAGTAGAGGCTGATCAATGCGACCAGCATGAGGAGCGAACCGACCGCGGTGTAGATGAAGAACTTGACTGCTGCGTAGATCCTGTTCTTGCCGCCCCAGATACCGATCATGAAGTACATCGGGATCAGCATGATCTCCCAGAAGATGTAGAAGAGGAACAGGTCGATCGCGATAAAGGTGCCGATCATGCCGACTTCGAGGAGCAGCAGGCAGATCATGTATTCCTTCACCTTCTCCTCAACCGCCGTGTAGGTGGAGAGGATGGCGATGGGCATGATGAAGGTGGTCAGGATGACCAGCCACAGGCTGATGCCGTCGATGCCCAGATGGTAGCTCATCTGGAAGGGACCGGCCGCGATCCAGGGGATGTTCTCGAGGAACTGGAACCCGCCGATGTCGCTGCCCGGCGCGTTGTACCCGGTGATCAGGGGCAACGAGAGGACGAACGTCACCACCGTAACCGCCATGGCGATGCTACGGAGCACGCCGTGGCTGTTCTTGTTCACAAAGAGGAGCAGTA
Organism: Geomonas anaerohicana; assembly: GCF_016458305.1. Taxonomy (GTDB): domain Bacteria; phylum Desulfobacterota; class Desulfuromonadia; order Geobacterales; family Geobacteraceae; genus Geomonas; species Geomonas anaerohicana. The sequence goes on from NZ_JAEMHL010000022.1 coordinate 13,129, forward strand.
TCGCCCCGATCAGCGGTGTGAAGGTTAATATGCTCAGTAACGGTAGCTGGTTCATTTACTCTGCTCCTTTTACTTACAGGTCAAAATTATCTCAAGTCTCGAATCTTAGCGGAAGATGTACACCGCGACGATCAGGGCCACGCCGAACACCATGGTGTAGGCGTAGTTGTGAACGAAGCCGGTCTGCACGTAGCGCAGGATGCCGGAGAAGCCGCGGACCACCGCTGCCACGCCGTTCACGATACCGTCGACCACCAGCACGTCGAACCCTTTCCAGAGGAAGTTGCCCAGGGCCTTGCAGGGGTTGACGAAGGCGAAGTCGTAGATCTCGTCGACGTACCACTTGTTGTAGACCGCGCGGTGCAGTGCCGGGAAGGTCGAGGTGAACTTCTCGGGGAAGCCCGGGGCTGCGATGTACAGTGCGAAGGCGAGAGCGATGCCGCCGCAGGCGATCAGGACGGAGACACCCATGAGGCCCCACTCCATGGCGACGGAGTGCAGACCGTGCGCGCCGTGCGCCTCGGTGTAGTGGGTGGAGTAAGCAAAGACCGGCTCGAGCCAGTGCTCGAAGAGGTTGGGCATGCCGCCCAGTGCTTCGCCGAGGACCTTGGGTACGCCGACCCAGCCGCCGACCACGGAGAGAGCGGCCAGGCAGACCAGCGGCACGGTGATGACCCAGGGGGACTCGTGCAGGTGGTGGAAGGCCTTGTCGGAGAGACGGGTCTGGCCGAAGAAGGTCATGAAGACCAGGCGGAACATGTAGAAGGCGGTGAGGCCTGCGGCCACGGCGCCGGCGCCCCAGAGGACGTAGTTGACGGCGTGGTGGTGCGGGTTGGCGAATGCCTGCCAGAGGATCTCGTCCTTGGAGAAGAAGCCGGCGAAGCCCGGGATACCTGCGATGGCGATGGTGGCCAGGAGGAAGGTGATGAAGGTGATGGGCATCTTCGCCTTCAGGCCACCCATGTTCCTCATGTCCTGCGGGTCCGCTTCGGAGTGCTCGTGGTGCAGCGCGTGGTGCATGCCGTGGATGACGGAGCCGGAACCGAGGAACAGGCAGGCCTTGAAGAAGGCGTGGGTCATCAGGTGGAACACGCCGGCGGTGAAGGCGCCGACGCCCATGGCCAGGAACATGTAGCCGAGCTGGGAAACGGTGGAGTAGGCGAGGACGCGCTTGATGTCGTTCTGGGCGGTGCCGATGGTCGCCGCGAAGAGGGCGGTGGCGGCGCCGACGCAGGCGACGACCAAGAGCGCGGTCGGGCTCTTGATGTAGATGAAGTTCATGCGGGCGATCATGTAGACGCCGGCGGTGACCATGGTGGCGGCGTGGATGAGCGCGGAGACCGGAGTCGGGCCTTCCATCGCGTCCGGCAGCCAGGTGTACAGCGGGATCTGGGCGGACTTACCGGTGGCGCCCAGGAAGAAGCAGAGACAGACGGTGGTGACCACGGCGCCCGGGACCAGGAGGTCGGCGTTCTTGGCCAGTTCCACGAAGTTGATGGTCCAGACGTTGTGGTTGTGACCCAGGTAGTAGAAGAGGGTGAAGAGACCGAGGAGGAAACCGAAGTCGCCGACCCTGTTCATCACGAACGCCTTCTTGCCCGCGTCGCCGGCGCTCTTCTTGTGGAAGTAGTAGCCGATCAACAGGTAGGAGCACAGACCCACGCCTTCCCAGCCGATGAACATGAGCAGCAGGTTGTTGCCCGACACCAGGCAGAGCATGGAGAAGGTAAAGAGGTTCAGGTAGCAGAAGTAGCGGTAGAACCCTTCCTCACCGTGCATGTAGCCGATGGAGTAGAGGTGGATCAGGAAACCGATCCCCGTTACGATCATCAGCATGGTTGCGGACAGCGGGTCGATCAGGAAGCCGATGTCGGCCTTGAACGGACCGCACTGGATCCAGGTGAAGATGGTCTTCTGGAACACCCGCTCCTCGCCCGGCAGACTCAGGAGCTGGAACAGGATCCCGCAGGCGACCATGAAGGAGGCGAACACGCTACCGGCGGCGATACCGCCGATGACCGTCTCGTTCTTTATCTTCTTGCCGAGTAGGCCGTTGATGACCGAGCCGATGAGAGGGCACAGTGGGATCAACCATACTAAATCAAACATCCCTGACTCCTTTTATTAACTAAAGGTTCTAAGTTCTATGTTCTAAGTTCTACGTTTCGACCAACCCTGACTCTCGCTCTTCAGCCTACGCCTGTTCCGGTTTTAACCTGGAACGTAGAACGTAGAACCTAGAACGGTATTCGCCGTTTAGAGCTTGAGCAGGTTGACGTCTTCGACGTCGATGGACTCGCGGTTCTTGAAGAAGGCGATCATCAGCGCGAGACCTACGGCTGCCTCGGCGGCGGCCACGGTCATGACGAAGAAGACGAAGACCTGTCCGTCGATGTTGCCCAGGTGCCTGGAGAAGGCGATGAAGGTCAGGTTCACCGCGTTCAGCATCATCTCGATGCACATGAAGATGACGATGGCGTTTCTCTTGGTCAGGACGCCGATGGTCCCGATGGCGAAGAGTATGGCCGAAACTATCAGGTAATTTTCGATCGCTAGCATGTCTGTTCCCCTCGTAGCGTTAAATTTTCTTTTTGGCCAGGATGACGGCGCCGACGATCGCGGCTAAAAGCAGCACCGAGGTGACTTCGAACGGCAGCAGGAAGTCGGTGAAGAGCGCCTTGCCGATCAGCTCGACGTGGCCGACACTCACGATCTGCTCCTTGGTCATCTCGCCCACCTTGCCGGTCATGGAACCTTTCATCAGGAACCAGATGGTCTGGAAGAGAACGAAGAGGCCGATGGCGGAGCCTGCGATCACCGCGTGGGTGCCGCGCTTGACGGTCTCAACCCTCACGTTCAAAAGCATGATCACGAAGATGATCAAGACCATGATGGCGCCGGCGTACACGATCACCTGGGTGGCCGCCATGAAGGGGGCGTCCAGCATGACGTAGAAGGTCGCCAGGCAGAAGAAGGTCATCACCAGCGACAGCGCGCTGTTGATCGGGTTTTTGCAGGTGACCACGAGTATGCTGGAAATAACGGCCACCGCAGCCACGACGAGAAAGAAGATCGATTCCATTGCTGCTCCTTTATTTCTTTTCTAAGAGTCTGTCTTTGGTGTAGGTGAAGTCGGCGCGCGAGTAGTTGGCGAGTTCGAACTGTTCGGTCATCCGAATCGCGTCAACCGGGCACGCTTCCACACAGTAGCCGCAGAAGATGCAGCGCAGCATGTCGATTTCGTATTTCGCAGCGTACTTGTCGTGGTTGGCGTCCTCGCCGGCCTCGACGGTGATGCACTTGGCCGGGCAGACGGTGGGGCAGAGGTAGCACGCAACGCACTTCGCCTTGTCGTGGGACACGTTGAGCGCGTGCAGTCCGCGGAAGCCGGGCTTTACGTCAGGACGCTCGGTCGGGTACTGCAGGGTGACCGGCTTCTTGAACATATGTGAAATGGTGATCTGAAGACCTTTGATGAGCGGCATTATCATTTGCGGCACCTCGCCTAGAAGTTGTGTAGCTTGACTCTTTCTCTACTTGCTGATGAACATGACCCACAGGCCGGTCGCCATCACGTTGACCAGGGTGAGCGGCAGGAACACCTTCCAGCCCAGACGCATGAGCTGGTCGTAGCGGTAACGCGGGTAGGTGGCCCTGACCCACATGCAGACGAAGATCAGGAAGTACACCTTGGCGATGAACCAGAACCAGCCCGGGAGGAAGGCCGGGCCATGCCAGCCGCCCAGGAACAGGGTGGTGGTGACGGCACAGACGGTGATCATGTTGGCGTATTCAGCCATGAAGAACATCGCGTACTTCATGGAGGAGTATTCGGTGCAGAAGCCGGAGACCAGCTCCGTCTCGGCCTCGGGAAGGTCGAACGGGGTCCTGTTGATCTCGGCCAGGGAGCAGATGAAGAAGATCACGAAGGCCAGCGGCTGCTTGAAGGCGTACCATGCGCCACCTGCCTGATCGGCGACGATCTTGTGCAGGGAGAGGCTCTCGGAGAGCATGAACACCGAGATGATGGCGAGGCCGGCAGCGAGCTCGTAGGAGATCATCTGCGCCGCGGAGCGCAGGCCGCCCAGGAGCGAGTACTTGGAGTTGGAGGCCCAGCCGGCGAGCACGATGCCGTAGACGCCCAGGGATGCCATGGCCAGGATGTAGAGGACGCCGACGTTGATGTCGAAGACCTGCTTGCCGGCCTGGTCGTAGTAGGCAGCGATCTGCAGCGGTACGGTGTAGCCCCCGATGGTGATGGTGTCACCGAAGGGAATGACCGCGAAGGAGATGAACGCCGGGATCAGGGCGACGAGGGGAGCGATCAGGAAGGCGAACTTGCTCGCCTGCGACGGAACGATCTCCTCTTTGAAGAACAGCTTGACGCCGTCCGCGATCGGCTGCAACAGGCCGTGCCAGCCGGTCCGCATGGGACCCAGACGTACCTGCATGTGCCCGATGATCTTGCGCTCCGCGTAGGTGGCGTATGCCACGGTCAGGAGCACGAAGACAAAGGCTACGAGCACTTTGGCAACCATGGCTATGTAGTACGCGACCGGCAGTCCTAAGATTAGCGTATCCATCTGATAGTCTTCCCCTCTTGTATAGATTTTCTAGCTGTTGGCTACTTCTTCGCGACGGAGACGTAGGTGACTTCCGCACCGTCGGTGATGGTGTTGACGCTCCCCTCACCGAAGTGATACGGGGAGAAGACCACGCCCTGCGGGACGCGCTTGCCGACCTTGGCGACAACCTGCACCGCGCCGGTGCCGGAGGTCACGGTGACCTGGTCCCCTTCTTCGACCTTCAGGGCCGCCGCGTCGGCGACGTTCAGTTCGGCGTAGGCATCCGGGCAGACGTACATCGGGCCTTCGCCGAAGCGGCTCATGGTGCCGCAGTGGTAGAGCGCGCTGCCGGTGACGAGGGCCAGCTTGCCGGCGGCCGGAGCCGCAGCCTTGGCGGCTGCCGGGACCAGCTTGGCGCTGAGCGCCACCGGGTAGACCGCACCTTCGTCCTTGAGCCCCGCCTGGGTGAGACCCTTGTAGGCCGGGACGGATGCCGCGATCTCGGTGAAGACCTCGCCCTGGTTGTTGTAGCGTGCGCCGCCCAGAGCCTGGGACAGGGTGTTCAGAATCTCGAAGTCGCTCTTGGCAAGGCCGATGGCGGGGATCGCCTTCCTCACGTTCTGGACCCTGCGGCCCAGGGAGGTGAAGGTGCCGCTCTTCTCGGCGAAGGAGACTGCCGGGAGCACCACGTCGGCCATGGCCGCGGTCTCGGTCAGGAAGAGATCGGAGACCACCATGAACTCGACGTTCTCGAGGGCCTTCTCGACTTTCTTGCGGTTCGGGTAGGACACCACCGGGTTCTCACCGGCGACGAACAGGGTCTTCACGTTGCCGTTGGCGCAGCCGTCGATGATGGCGGCGGCGTTGAGGCCGGTACCTTTCGGGTAGATGCCCATGTCAACGGCACCCTGGCTGTTGTTCTTCTCGCCCATGATGAGGAGGCCCGCGCCTTCCTTGCCGACCTGGCCGGTGAGGATGGCGAGGTTTGCTGCCGCGTTGGCAAGCACCGCGTTGTGGCCCGGGTAGCCCTGGCCGATGGGGAGAATGATGAGGGCCTTCTCCGCGGAGGCGAACTCCTTGGCGATGGCTGCGATCTCCTCGGCGGAGACACCTGCCTTCTCGGCGGTTGCATCGGCGACGGCTGCCTTCAGCGCGTCGAGACCGGCAACGCCTTCTACTGCCAGGCCCTGGTCGATGACCGACTTGCAGAGGGCGTTGAAGAGGGCGACTTCGTTGCCCGGCGCGTGGACGGTGGTCTTGGCGCCCGGCAGGCGGGTCAGTTTCCCTTTCTTGTCGGAGACGATCCTGAGTGCGATCCCTTTCCTCTTCACGCCGAGGTTGATCTCGAAGCCGATGACCGGGTGGGTCTCGTAGGCGTCGCTCTTGACCACGAGGAGGAGGTTGGATTTCTGCACGTCGGCGATCTCGGCCGGGGAGGCGGCCACGCCGAAGGAGGCGACGGCGCCCTTGGTCAGCGCCTCGTGGGCGTAACCGGCGGAGTGGTCGATGTTGTCGGTGCCGATGGTGCCGCGGAAGAGTTTACCGAACAGGAAGAGCTCTTCGTTGGTCAGGCGCGGCGTGGCGAGGGCGGCGATGGAAGCCGGGTCGCTCTTGCCGGCGGCGAGCCTGGTGGTCACTTCGGCGAGAGCCTCTTCCCAGGTAGCTTCCTGGAGCTTGCCGTTTCTGCGTACCAGCGGCGCGGTGAGGCGCTTGTCGGAGTTGACGAACTGGTAGCCGAAGCGGCCGCGGGTGCAGAGCTGGCCGTTATGGAAGCCCTGGTTCTCGTCGTAGATGGTGGTGAGCACCTTGCCGTCCTTGGAGCCCAGGGTCAGCTGGCAACCGGTGCCGCAGTAGGAGCAAACGCTCTTGGTCTTCTGCAGCGCCCACCAGCGGGCCTTGAATTTGAAGGGACGGGAGTTGAGGGCGCCGACCGGGCAGACCGAGACGCAGGAGCCGCAGAACTCGCAGTTGAGCGGTCCGTCGAACTCGGTACCCATCTTCGCCTCGATACCGCGGTTGATGAAGGTGTAGGCACCGTAGGACACGATCTCGTCGCAGATCCTCGCGCACTTGCCGCAGTGGATGCAGCGGTTCATGTCGCGCTCGATGAGCGGGTTCTCGTAGTCGATCTCGTGGTTGAACTTCTCGTCCACGAAACGGTTCATGTTCACCTTGTACTCATAGGTGAGGTTCTGCAGGTCGCAGTCGCCGGCGGCATCGCAGACCGGGCAGTCGATCGGGTGCTTGAGGAGCAGGAGCTCCAGCACCAGTTTCCTTGCCTTGACGATCTCATCGGTGGTGGTCTGCACGATCATCCCCTCGGTAACCGGGGTGGTGCAGGCCGGGATGAGGCGGCCTTTCATCTGCTCTACCTCGACCAGGCACATGCGGCAGCCGCCGAACGGATGCAGCTTCTTGTCGTGGCAAAGGATGGGAATCTTGATGCCACAAGCCTTGGCGGCGTCGTAAATGGTGGCGTCTTTTTCTACCGCAACCTGTTTTCCGTCTATCGTAAGATTTACCATCTCGACCTCTGTCTCCATAGAATCCGTTCAACGTTCAACGTTCAACGTTCCCCTTCAAGTTTCGGGTGCTAGCTACTTGCAGTCATGCGTCCGGCGGTGACGGTTTTAACGTCGAACCTTGAACGTTGAACCGCTTTACTCAATGGCCATGAAGCGGCAGGCGTCGTAGCAGGACTTGCACTTGGTGCAGTTTTCCTTGATCAGCTCGGCGACCTCGCCCTTCTCCCACTTGATCGCGTTGGACGGGCAGGCCCTGAGGCAGGCGCCGCACTTGACGCACTTCTCGGGGACCACCTGCCACAGGAGCAGTTCCTTGCAGGAGTTGGAGGGGCAGCGCTTGTCCTTGATGTGCGCCTCGTACTCGTGACGGAAGTACTTCACGGTGGAGAGGATCGGGTTCGGAGCCGTCTGGCCCAGACCGCACAGGGATGCCTTCTTGATGGTAGCGCCCATCTCCAGGAGGGTGTCGATGTCGGCCATCTCGCCGCGACCCTCGGTGATCCTCTCCAGGATGTCGAGCATCGCCTTCAGGCCGATACGGCAGGGAACGCACTTGCCGCAGGACTCCATCTTGGTGAAGGTCAGGAAGAAGCGGGCCACGTCGACCATGCAGGTGGTCTCGTCCATGACGACCAGACCGCCGGAACCCATCATGGCGCCCGCCTTGATCAGCGAGTCGTAGTCGACCGGGGTGTCGAGCACCTCGGCCGGGATGCAGCCGCCGGAGGGGCCGCCGGCCTGAACGGCCTTGAACTTGCGGTTGTTGGCGATGCCGCCGCAGACCGAGTAGATAACGTCGCGGACCGACATACCGGCCGGAACCTCGACGAGCCCTGTGTGCTTCACCTTGCCGGTGACCGCGAAGATCTTGGTCCCCTTGGTGGTGTCGGTGCCCAGGGATGCGTACCAGTCGGCGCCCTTGTTTATGATGTGGCGCACGTTGGCGAAGGTCTCAACGTTGTTGATGTTGGTCGGAAAGCCCCAGAGGCCCTTGACCGCCGGGAACGGCGGACGGGGACGCGGCATGCCGCGCTCGCCTTCGATGGAGGCCATGAGGGCGGTTTCCTCGCCGCAGACGAACGCGCCGGCGCCCTTCTTGATCCTCATGTCGAAGTCGAAGCCCCACCCCTGGATGTTCTTGCCCAGGTACCCCTTCTCGTAGCAGGTGTCGAGCGCCTTCTGGAGACGGTCGATGGCCAGCGGGTACTCGGCGCGGACGTAGACGTAGCCGGCGTCGCAGCCGATGGCGTAGGCCGCGATCATCATCCCCTCGATGACGCAGTACGGGTCACCTTCGAGGATGGAGCGGTCCATGAACGCGCCCGGGTCGCCCTCGTCGGCGTTGCAGATGAGGTACTTGTGGTTGCCCGGGGAAGCGGCGCAGAAGCTCCACTTCATGCCGGTCGGGAAGCCGCCGCCCCCACGGCCACGAAGCCCGGATTTCTTCACTTCATCGATGACTTCCGACGGCTTCATCTCTTTGACGCACTTCTCGATGGCCTTGAAGCCGTCCTCTTCGAGGAAGGCGTCGATGCGCTCCGGGTCGATCTGGCCGCAGCCGGTCATGACCACGCGCATCTGCTGGTCGACGAAGGTGTTGTAGTAGGCTTTCGCCTTCTTCTTCTCGATGACTTCGTTGTTGACGATGTGCTGGTCGAGGATCGCCGCAACGTCCTCGGGCACCACGAAGTCGTAGGTGACCCTGCCCAATTCAGGGGTGATGACGTCAACGAGAACGTCGTTGGCGCACAGCCCGCGGCAGCCGGTCTTGACGACGTCGCAGCGCTTGCCGACCTGGGCCACGATCCCCTTCTCGGCTATCAGCCTGGTGAACTCGGCCTCGACCTGCTTGGCGCCGGCAGAGATGCCGCCGGTACCCTGACAGATAAGTATTTTGATTCCTGCGTTATCGCTCATGACAAAAGGTCCCCTGCAGAGAAATTGACGTTCCCGGCTACTTCATCGGCCGTGCGTTGTAGGTTTCAATGATCTCGTCCACCTTCTGGACCGTCATCTTGCCGAAGGTGTCGTCGTTCACCATGGCCAGCGGTGCCATACCGCAGGCGCCCAGGCAGGCCACTTTCTCGAAGGTGTAGCGCAGGTCGGCCGTGGTCTCGGCGTGCCCGATCCCGAGGCGCCCGAAGAAGGTCTCGGTGATGCGCTCCGCCCCCTGTACGTGGCAGGCGGTTCCGACGCAGACCCTGATGATGTAACGGCCGCGCGGCTTCAGGTGGAACTGGGCGTAGAAGGTGAGGACGCCGTAGATCTGGCTCGGGTAGACGTTCAGCCTCTCGGCCACCAGATCGATGGTCGGTTTCGGGACGTACCCGTAGGCGTCCTGGATACCCTGCAGGACCGGCATAAGATTGCCCGGCAGTGTCAGGTACTTGTCGATGACTTCGTTGGCCTCGGTCAGATCGATTTCTTCGGCCGGAATTTCTTCGGCTGGAGCGTTAGACATTTACCCCATCTCCTTTACTTGTTGATTAAAACTAACGGTCAATTTCGCCAAGTACGATGTCTAGCGTTCCGATTACGGCAACCAGGTCGGCCAGCATGGAACCCTTGGCCATCTTCTCGATGGCGGAGAGGTTCACGAATGACGGCGGGCGGACCCTCATGCGGTACGGCATGTTGCCGCCGTCCGACACGATGTAGTAGCCGAGTTCCCCTTTCGGGTTCTCTACGGCCATGTATACCTCGCCCTCGGGGACCGGGAAGCCCTCGGAAGCGATCTTGAAGTGGTGGATGAGCCCCTCGATGGAGTTGTACACGCTCTCCTTCGGCGGGTAGCAGACCTGCGGAGCGTCGGCGAGGATCGGTCCCGGCTTGAGCTTCTTCAGGGCCTGGTCGATGATCTTCACGGCTTCGCGCATCTCGACCAGACGTACCTTGTAGCGGTCGAAGGTGTCGCAGTTCTCGCCCACCGGCACCTTGAAGTCGAAGTCTTCGTAGCCGGAGTAGGGGAGGTCGCGCCTGAGGTCGAAGTCGACGCCGGAGCCGCGGAGGGCCGGGCCGGAGATGCCGAAGTCGATGGCGTCCTCTGCGGAGATGACACCGTTGCCGATGGTCCTCTGCAGCCAGATGGTGTTCTTGGTGAGGAGCCCCTCGTAGGTGTCGAAGTGACCCGGGAAGGTGTCGACGATCTCCTGGACCTTCTGCTCGAAGCCGGCCGGGAGGTCGCGGGACAGGCCGCCCACGCGGAAGTAGTTGGAGGTCATCCTGGCGCCGGAGACCATCTCGTAGAGGTCCATCACCAGTTCGCGCTCGCGGAAGGCGTAGAGGAACACGGTCATGGCGCCGATGTCGAGGGCGTGGCAGGCGATCCAGACCAGGTGGCTCTTAAGACGGGTGAGCTCGGCCATGATCACGCGCACCAGCTTGGCGCGCTCGGGGACGTCGAGGCCCAGGAGCTTCTCGACGGCCAGCACGTAGCCCAGGTTGTTGTGCATCGGGGCCAGGTAGTCCATGCGGTCCGTGAGGGGCAGGGTCTGGTGATAGGTACGGTGCTCGGAGAGCTTCTCGATGCCCCGGTGCAGGTAACCGATGTGAGGGGTGATCTTCTGAATCACCTCGCCGTCCAGCTCGACTACGAGCCTGAGAACGCCGTGGGTACTGGGGTGCTGGGGCCCCATGTTCAAAGTCATTATTTCGCTAGCCATTGATCGCCTCTATTTTTTGGAAATGGAAATCGTCCCTGGTTTCGAACTGGATCCGTCTTACGACAGACGCCCTTTGTACGGCTCGCGGTCGGGTCCCTGGAGCGGGTAGTCCTTCCGGAGCGGGTGCCCGACCCAGTCGTCGGTCATCAAGATGCGCACCAGGTTCGGGTGGTTCTTGAAGGTGATACCGAACAGGTCGTACGCCTCACGCTCGAGCCAGTTGGCCGTGTTCCAGAGCGCGGTGGCGGAATCGATGGAGCAGTCCGCCTCGGTCACCGGCGCCTTAACCCTGACGCGGTCCTTGTTGGGGATGGAGAGGAGGTGGTAAACCACCATGAAACGCGGCTCCTGACCCAGATAGTCGACGGCGGTAACGTCGGACAAGAAGTTGTAGCGCAGGTCGTCCCTCAGGCACTTCAGTACCTCGAGGATGCTCTCCTTCTTCACGGTCACCGTCACCTCGCCGCGATGCTCCTTGTATTCGAGCAGGGCATCCGCGAAACGCTCCTTCAGCTTCACTACAGCGCGATTATTTTCTGCCATGTCAGCCTTACCTTTCCCTTTGGTCGTTGTAGATTAAGCGGCGGGTTCGAGTCTTTCGCCCAAGCCAATGGAGGAACCGAAGGAGTTCTTCTCGTTGGCGATCTTGTCCTGGAGCTTCATGAGGCCGTAGAGGAGGGCCTCAGGCCGCGGCGGGCAGCCCGGGATGTAGACGTCGACCGGGAGAGCCTCGTCGATGCCCTGCACCACGGAGTAGGTGTCGAAGATGCCGCCCGAGCAGGCGCAGGCGCCCATGGCGACTACCCACTTCGGTTCCGGCATCTGCTCGTACACGGTCTTGATGACCGGGAGCATCTTCTTGGTCACGGTGCCGGCGATGATGATGCAGTCCGCCTGGCGGGGGGAGGCGCGGAAGATGATACCGAAACGGTCCAGGTCGTGCTTGGCCGCACCGGTCGCCATCATCTCGATCGCGCAGCAGGCAAGACCAAAGGTCATCGGCCAGATGGAGGACTTCCGAGCCCAGTTAACCAGGCTGTCCAGGGAAGTCGTGATGATGTTGTCGCCCAGCGGCTGATTTACTCCCATTCCAGTGCTCCTTTTTTCCAAACGTAGATGTAGCCTACGAAGAGTATGACGATGAAGAGACCCATCTCGACCAGGCCGAACATGCCCAGGCGCTTGAAGAGGACGGCCCAGGGGTACATGAAGACGGCCTCGATATCGAACAGGATGAAGAGCATCGCGATCAGGTAGAACTTGATCGAGAAGCGCTCGCGTGCGCTGCCTACCGGCTCGCAACCGCACTCGTAAGGTGCAAGCTTTACCTGAGACGGCTTCTTCTGGCCGATGAGCGATGAAAAGATCACCGAACCCAGACCGAACAAGCACGCTATGACGACCAGCACCAAGATTGGCAGATATGCACCAAGCATCCCTTATCCTCCCGTACCACCAGGTTTGTTGTTAATTTCTTTCAAAACGCGCGGAAATGCCGTATACTGCACGCTTCTCGACCAACAAGCCCCGCTGCTTCCGATACTTAGCAAGCGCTGCGCCTTCGAAAAAGTATACTGTATACAACATTGCGACCGAAAATTATTTCATTTCACCATCTTTGTCAAGCAGAAATTATGCAATTATCTCCGAACCGTTTACAGAACCACGTATACTTTTCTCAAATTGTATTACACCCTTAGGCCTCCCCCCCTCTTCCGCCTCTTCCACCCCCTCCGGCCGTATACGAGAAAATTTTTTAATTCTTGACAGATTATCCGCGGCTATGCTACCAGAGAGCCCGATAGTTAATAATTTCCAGCCAGTTAGGAGAACCCACCCATGCAAAACAGCCGTTCCTCGCAACTCTTTCAGCAGGCGCTCAAATCCATCCCCGGCGGGGTCAACTCCCCCGTGCGTGCCTTCCGCTCGGTAGGCTCCGATCCGCTGTTCATAAAGAGCGCCTCCGGGCCCATGATTTTCGACGAGGACGGCAACGGTTACATCGACTACGTGGGTTCCTGGGGGCCGATGATCGTGGGTCACTGCCACCCGAAGGTGGTCGACGCGATCAAGAAGGCCGCCGAGAGCGGCGCCTCCTTCGGCGCACCCACCGAACTGGAGATCACCCTGGCCGAGATGGTCATCAAGGCGGTCCCCTCCATCGAGATGGTGCGCATGGTAAGCTCCGGGACCGAGGCGACCATGAGCGCCATCAGGCTTTCCCGCGGCTACACCGGGCGTGACAACATCCTCAAGTTCTCCGGCTGCTACCACGGCCACTCCGACTCGCTGCTGGTGAAAGCGGGCTCGGGCCTGGCCACCTTCGGCGTGCCCGACTCCCCGGGCGTCCCGGCCGACCTCGCCAAGCACACCCTGACCGCGACCTACAACGACCTCGACTCCGTGCGCGCGCTGGTGGCCGCCAACAAGGGGACCATCGCCTGCGTCATCGTCGAGCCGGTGGCGGGCAACATGGGTACCGTGCCGCCGCAGGAAGGGTTCCTGGAAGGTCTGAGGGAAATCTGCACCGAGGAAGGGATCGTACTGATCTTCGACGAGGTCATGTCCGGCTTCAGGGTCGCCTACGGCGGGGCCCAGGAGCGCTTCGGCATCACCCCGGACCTCACCACCCTCGGTAAGATCATCGGCGGCGGCCTGCCGGTGGGCGCCTTCGGCGGCAAGAAGGAAATCATGTCCCAGCTCTCCCCGGCGGGCGGCGTCTACCAGGCGGGCACCCTGTCCGGCAACCCGCTGGCCATGACCGCCGGCATCGAGACCCTGAAACTTTTGCAGGAGCCGGGTTTCTACGAGAAGCTGGAGGAGAAGAGCAAGTTCGTGGCCGAGGGGATCGCCAAGGCCGCCAAGGACGCCGGCTTCCCGCTCTACTCCACCCGCGTCGGCTCCATGTTCTGCGGCTTCTTCTCCAAAGAGCCGGTGTACAACTGGGACAGCGCCGCCAAGTGCGACACCAAGGCGTTCGCCACCTACTTCCGCGGCATGCTCGAGGAAGGGGTCTACCTCGCCTGCTCGCAGTTCGAGACCGCCTTCGTGGGTGCGGCCCACACCGAGAAGGACCTGGAGAAGACCATCGCCGCCGCGGCCAAGTGCTTCAAGGCCCTCTAGGCTGACTTTTCCGCTTCGCGCAAACAAAAAGGCGCCCGCGTTTACCGCGGGCGCCTTTTTTCATGGTTGATGCCAACTTCACCCACCTCCCTGCCTTCAGGTGTCAACCCAAAGACAGAGGCAGAAAGGCTGAATTTTTTAACGCAATGACGCAAAGACGCTAAGAGAAACGAAAACAATTGGGTTACCCCATAATCTTTGCGCCTTTGCGCCTTTGCGTTAACAAACGCCTTCAGGTTTCAGCCTAGACGGAGACAAGCCTCCTGCGCAGCGCGATCATCTCCAGGCTCAACTCGGCCATCACGGCGACGCGCTGCAGCTCGAAGGCGCCTCCCCCGAGCCGTCCGTGGCTGTCGTGGGCGCAGATGACAGCCGCGACCTGTCCACCGAGCGATAACGGGACCATGAGGGCCGGAGCCGGCAGCTCGCCCCCCATCGCCAGCAGCAGCGCCCCCTCGGCTCCGGCGGAGACTTCGCCCAGAAACATGTCACGCTCCTGCACCACGCGCTGCAATTGGGGTGCCTCCTCCAGGGAGAGCGCACACCCGCTGAACCCGGGCACCGTTTCGCCGGCGGCCACCGCCTGGACACCGACCAGTTGGCCGTTCTTCAGGCGGACCACGGCGCCGCGGTCAAATTCTCCCGCCACGTAACAAAGCAGCGCCTGCACCGCTTCCGGTTCGGCCGAGGCCGCCGCGAGCCGGTCGGCCAACTCGGGAAGGGAAACCCGTTCCGGCTGCACTCCGTCACTGCGGTCTGCGTCCAGCACGGCAGGCTGCAGGTCCGGGGGAGCGAACTTGGAGCGGACCCCGCCCTGCACCGGGATGTAGCGCACCGGGCGCTTGATCCCATAACTGCGCTCCAGCGCTATGGTCAGGCGCAGCTCCGAGCAGACGCGCGGGATGATCACCAGCCCGGTGATGAACCCGATCTCGTCGATGGCCTTGAAATCGGAGGGATCGGACATGGCTATCACGAGACGCCCGCCGTCCAGCGACACCGGCAGCACACGGTAGCGCTCCACCAGCTCCAGCGGCAGCAATTCCAGCACGGCCTGCGGGATGGCTGCCAGGAGATCGTGGTCCACGCAGGGAACGCCGAGCTGCTCGCTCAGGACCCGCGCCAGTTGGTCCTCTTCCACCAGCCCCATCTCCACCAGGTTGGTCCCCAGCCTGCCGCCGTAGATCGCCTGCGCGTTCAGCACCTGTTCCAGCTGGGAAGCGTTCAACGCGCCTATCTTCATCAACATCTCGCCAAGGCGTGCCGCCATGTCACACCTCCTCCGCCCGGAGCCGCACCGGCAGGGCGGCTACAGGGGCTGTAGGGTGAGATCCAGAATACATGGATTAGACAACGCCAATTATTCTACCGGGTCGAGCAGAGGGTGCAATAGGAGGAGGGAGACTGGCTCCGCAAGGTGCCTGTCCCCTTAGGTCCTGTTCCTTGGCGGCAAGCTTCCCCCTTTTGCGAAGGGGGATTGAGCGGGATTTGACGCCTGGGGCAGGGTCGATGGCGGGGCTAGCTGGGTTAAATCCCCCCTGCCCCCCCTTTGCGAAAGGGGGGAACGTGAGGGATTGTGCGGCGCTTCGTGGGCAGGACGCTTCTTCTTACTTGAAAATGATCTCGTTCCCAAGGTCCGCCTTGGGAACGCAAAGCCTTTCAAAAGCTCCAGCTTCCCTTGGATGCATAGCTGGAGCTTTGCGCCATATGGGGTTCCCAAGCTGGAGCTTGGGAACCAGGAACGAGGAGAAGGGAGGATCAGGCGCTCTGGATCTTCCTGCGCAGCGAGAGCATTTCCAGGCTCAGCTCGGCCATGACACCCACGCGCTGCAACTCGAAGGCGCCGCCGCCGAGCCGGCCCTTACTGTCACTGGCACAAATGGCGCCGACCACGTGCCCTCCAAGCGAAACGGGGAGAAGCAGCGCCGGCGCGGGGAGCTTGCCGCCCATAGCCCGGACCAGCGTCCCCTCGGCGTCGCCAACAGCGAACTCGCAGATCACCAGTCCCTTTTCCTGGACCATGCGCTGCAGATGGGCCATCTTCTCGATCTCCGCCTGGAATCCCGGGAAGCTCTCCACGGCCAACCCGTCGGCGACAGCCTGGACCCCGACCGCCATGCCGGACTTGAGACGCAGGAAACCGCCCCGGTCGAACTCCCCGGAGATGTAGGAGATGAGCGCCTGCACCACCTCCTTCTCGCTGCCGGCGGCGGCCATCATGCCGGCCAGATCCTTGACGGTTACCTGGTCGGCGAACATGGGCTCCCCGACGGGGCCGATATCACGGCCTTCGAACGCATTATAGGAGGAGCGGGCCTCGATCCTGGTGCCGGCCTCGAAGTTGGTCCTGATCCCGCCTTCGACCTGGATGAACCGGGTGGGGCGGTTGATGCGGTAGAACCTCTCGAGGGCAAGGTTCAGCCTGACCTCGGGGCAGATCCTCGGCTTGATGACCATCCCGGTGACAAAGCCGATCTCGTCGAGCGCCTTGAAGTCGTGCGGATTGGTCATGGCGAGGGAGAGGCGCTTTCCTTCGACGGCCAGCGGGACCACCCGGTAGCGTTTGACCAGCTCGAGCGGCACCAGGCGCAACACCTGGTCCGGGATGGCAGACAGTTCCGCCGGCTCCACGCAGGGGGCGCCCATCTGCTCGCTCAGTACGTGGGCCAGTTCCTCCTCGGTGACCAGCCCCATCTCCACCAGGTTGGTGCCGATCCTGCCACCGTAGATCACCTGGGCCTGCAGCACCTGGTCCAGTTGAGCCTTGGTAAGCGCCCCCACCTTGAGCAACATCTCGCCAAGCTTTACCGACATCGGTTACCTCCTTGAGCACCGCGGCTCGTGTTCAGAAAACCATGCTACTGAAACAGGAAAATTGGCGTATTCTACTTAACGCAAGCTGATGACGCAACCAACTTCTGCAGGACTCGATAAAAAGTGGGTCTGTTGTACACGGTCGAACAGCAGTTGGGCCTTGTTGGCAGCGACACCGGCTAACTGTTACAATGGCAGAAGCGGGCAAGGCAAAGCACGCCCGGCACACGGGATACCGCGATAAATCGTTATTTTTGTTGAGCGCAGTCTTGGAAATTAATTGACATTAGCACCAGGTACGTGCTATTTAGCCTTGGTTTTCTACCCGTGATTTGTATACGGGAAAGAGGACACACAGTTATGGATGAAGAAAAAAAGAACCTGCTCAGGACACTGGGCATGGTCTCCACCATGGGGATCTCGTTCGCGGTGGCCATCGCCATCGGCGTGTACGTCGGTCTGAAGCTGGACCAGTGGCTCGGGACCAAGCCGTGGTTTTTCTTCATTTTTCTCTTCTTCGGCATTGCGGCAGGCTTCCGCAACATCTTCATATTAGCGGGCAAAGAACTGCGCGATGGCGGAGACAAGGATAAACGAGAGTAACATCTTCTCCTGGCTGGTCCGGGGGAGCCTGCTGCTGAGCACGCTGCTCGCCGCGGCAGGCGCGCTGCTGATCTCACCGAGATTCGGCGGTTCCCTCTTCGTGGGGGGGATGCTGGCCCTGGCCAACTTCTTCTGGATCCGGGCCGGACTGGAAGCGGCGCTCAGGATGCAGCCGCGCAACGCATCACGGTTCGCGATACTGCGCTACGTGTTACGGCTGGCCATCATGGCCGCCTTTTTGTACCTCTTGATCGTAGTCTTCAAGGCCGACATCTTCGGCCTGGTGATCGGACTCTCGGTCCTTGTTTTGAACATAATCGCTTTTTCGATATATTTGTCGACCCGTAAAGGAGGCTAGCTGCATGGTTCATCCGTTTCTATTCCTTCAGTTTTTCCGTGAGTTGCTGCACCCCCTCGGTTTCTCCGAGGCCAGCGCTGACGCCGTCGTCTACACCTGGCTGATCATGATCGGCCTGGTGCTCTTCTCCATCGTGGCCACCAAGAGGCTGCAGGCAGTTCCGTCCGGCGCGCAGAACTTCATGGAAGTCATCGTGGGCGGCATCGAGAACATGCTGGTTGAGACCATGGGCGAGCACGGCCGTCCGTTCTTCCCCCTGGTCGCGACCCTGGCGCTGTTCATCCTCGTTTCCAACCTGATCGGCCTGATCCCGGGCTTCTTCCCGCCGACCGCGAACATCAATACCACCGCGGCCTGCGCGGTCGTCGTCTTCATCACCACCCACATCGTGGGCGTGAAGGAGCACGGCGCCGGTTACATCAAACACTTCCTGGGCCCCATCGCCTGGCTGGCCCCGATGATGTTCTTCATCGAGGTGATCGGCCACCTGAGCCGCGTGATCTCGCTGACCCTGCGTCTCTTCGGTAACATGAACGGCCACGAGCTCGTTCTGATCATCTTCTTCGGCCTGGCTCCGTTCATGGTGCCGCTGCCGATGATGCTGATGGGCGTGCTGGTTTCCTTCATCCAGGCCTTCGTGTTCATGCTCCTGGCCATGATCTACATCCAGGGCTCGCTGGAGCACGCACACTAGAAACCGTTCAACGTTCAACGTTCGAGGTTAAGCTCCTCAACATGAGCCAAGAACAGAAGTTACGACTGACTACTTAATCTTTCATTCCTATACTATTTAGGAAAAATACGCAGCAAAGGAGAAACAAATGGAATTCTTTACTATGTGTGTACTCGCAGCAGGCATCGGCATGGCTCTCGGCACCCTCGGCACCGGCATCGGTCAGGGTCTCGCAGTTAAGAGCGCAGTTGAAGGCGTTTCCCGTAACCCGGGCGCTTCCGGCAAAATCCTCACCACCATGATGATCGGTCTGGCGATGATCGAGTCCCTGGCAATCTACGCCCTCGTTGTTTGCCTCATCATCCTCTTCGCTAACCCGTACAAAGAAGTTGCAATGTCCGCTATCAAGGCTGTTGCGAAGTAATTAGCTTCCCCACAAGGGAACGGAAAAGGGCGTGCCGCAAGGTACGCCCTTTTTTTGGTGCTTTGCCGGGAAAGGCAAAGACAAATCCCCCCTGTCCCCCCTTTGTATAGACCGGAGACATAGGTTACACATGTTCGGAGACATGGGTGACACTTATTGCCAAGAAGTGACTTCCCTCTT
>NZ_JAEMHL010000023.1 GCF_016458305.1 Geomonas anaerohicana
ACCCCCCCATAGTCTTGCGTCTTGAGCCTTTACGTTACAGGTTTCGATGTATCCCTTTTATCCCCTTTATCCCTGTTCGAATGCTTTTAGCAGTTCTTTGCGCCTTCGCGCCTTGGCGTCTTTGCGTTAATAGAATAGGCCTTTGCCTTTACTCTTGCAAAAATCTTCTTGAGCGGGTACGGATGCTGTCATGGGCAAGCTCTCCGATAACATCCGCAAGCTGTACCTCTTCTCCTTCCTGCAGATGATGCTGTTCCCCATGGCGATCATCACGCTCTTCTGGAAGGACCACGCCGGTCTGTCACTGACCCAGATCCTGCTCCTGCAGAGCATCTTCTCGGTGGCGACGCTCGCACTCGACTACCCGGCGGGGTACGTGAGCGACCGGCTCGGCTACCGCTGCGCCCTCAACATCGCGTCGATCCTCGGCATCATCGGCTGGGGCATCTACATCTGGGCCGACTCGTTCGCGACGGTGCTCCTGGCCGAGATCACCCTGGGGATGTCACTTTCCTTCATCAGCGGCTCGGACAGTGCGCTCCTCTTCGAGACGCTGCGTGCCCAGGGGGAGGAGCAGGCTTACGCACGCCACCAGGGGCGCATGCACGGCTTCGCACAGGCGGGCGAGGCGACCGGCGCGGTCCTGGCCGGCGTGATCTACGCCTTCCAGCCCAGACTCCCCTTCATCCTCCAGGTGGCGGTGTGGGGCGCCGGCCTCCTGGTAACCAGGCAACTGGTGGAGTCACCGCGGGTCCACGCGCCGGCCCGCTCCCACCTCGCCGAGGCCCTCGCCACCGCCCGCTACGCATTCCTGGACAACCGCCACCTGCGCTACACCATCCTGCTCAACACGGTGCTCGGCGTGGCGTCCTTCTACCCGGTCTGGCTGATCCAGCCCTACATGCAGCACGCCGGAGTGCCGCTGGCCTGGTTCGGACCGGTCTGGGCCGGCGCCAACCTCACCGTGGCGCTGTGCGCGCTCGCCAGCCATCGCATGCATGCGCGCCTGGGGGACCGGGGCATGGTCCTGCTCTTTTTGCTCCTGGTGGTGGTCGGTTACCTGGGCCTCGGGCTCGCCGGCGGGATCTGGGGTTTTCTCTTCTACTACCTCTTGACCTGCATGCGCGGGCTGCGCGGGCCCATGATGCTGGCCCACACCCAGCGCGAATCCGCCAGCGCCAACCGTGCCGCGACGCTTTCGCTGCAGTCGGTCTCCTTCCGGCTCCTCTTCGTGGTGACCGGGCCGCTGGTGGGGAAACTCGCCGACCAGGGGGGAGTGGGGCAGAGCTTCTACCTGCTGTTCTACGCGTTCTTGGGGACGCTGCCGATTCTTGCCGTGCTCTTCCTGAGGCACGCGCCGCGGGAGAACTGAAAGGCAAATCCCCCCTGTCCCGCCTTTCTCAAGGGTGGGACGCCGGGGCACCCGCATCGTGAGCAAAGGGGGGGGACGTTGGGGCACCGGCAGCGGTTTTTCCAGGCAGCATCCGACATTTTTCCTGGTTCCCGAGCTCCAGCTTGGGAACCCCATATGGCGCAAAGCTCCAGCTTTGCATCCGAGGGAAGCTGGAGCTTCGGAGAGGCTTTGCGTTCCCAAGGAGGACCTTGGGAACGAGATCAACGAGATCAACTCCAGCAAGGGGGGGGAACCGTTCGGGCATGAAAAAAGCTGGCTCCGGGAGGGGGCCAGCTTCATGATTGACTGCGGAGCCTGTGGCGGGAGGACATTACATGGTGCGTCCTTTGCGACCGGAGTGGATCTTGCCATGGTGGGTGATGACGTGGACGTTGTGGTTGGGCTCACGCCGCATCATCATCTCGTGCTTGGGCGGCACCAGGGCCTTCTTGCCGCTCCGCTCCCGCTCCATCATGACTTTCATCCTCGGCGTCATCGGCGTCTTCATCTCTCTCATAGCCGACACCTCCTTTCTCTCTTGCATAAGTATATCATGACTGAGAGGAAAGCTTCAAAATCCCCCCTGTCCCCCCTTCGCAAAGTGGGGGACAGGGGGCTCGTGCAGCGCTTCGTGGAAGAATTTGCCTGGGGCTCCTACACATCTGGTAAAAGGAAAAGAAACCGCAACACTCACTGCGCTTGCCTCTGACAGGCACAGAAGGATTTTTATTGAAAGATCGACTTTCCGAGCCATAATTACTCACTGTCTACATGGAATCCCATTGAAGGAGGAACAGTATGAAGCGGAATCTGCTATTTTGTCTCTCGGTGCTGGTGTGCTTCGCCCTGTCGGGGTGCGTTACGAGCGGTACCTACCAGAAGAAGGAGCTCGAGGCCCAGAACCTGGAGAAGAGCCTCCAGGAGCAGCGGGGACAGTACAACATCCTCTTGGGCGAGAACGACCAGCTCAAAAACGACATCAAGAAACTGACCACGGAACTGGCCGCCATGACCGGCGAGAAGAACGCGCTCACGGCGGACAAGAAGGGGCTGGAGGAGACGCTCAAGTCGACCTCGGATGCCAAGAACCAGAAGATCGGCGAGTTGAGCCAGAAGGTGGGCGACCTCAACGCGAAGGTGGGAGACCTGACCCAGAAGTCGGCGGACCTGGAGGCGGAGAACAAGCGGCTCAAGGACGAGGTGGCCCGCCTGCAAAAGCAGAAGGAGGAAGTCCAAAAGACCAGCAAGACCTACGGCGACCTCCTGGAGCAGATGAAGGGGGAGATCGCCAAGGGACAGGTGACCATCTCGGAGCTGAAGGGTAAGCTCACCGTGAACATGGTGGACTCGGTGCTCTTCGATTCCGGCAAGGCCGAGGTGA
Organism: Geomonas anaerohicana; assembly: GCF_016458305.1. Taxonomy (GTDB): domain Bacteria; phylum Desulfobacterota; class Desulfuromonadia; order Geobacterales; family Geobacteraceae; genus Geomonas; species Geomonas anaerohicana. The sequence goes on from NZ_JAEMHL010000023.1 coordinate 2,775, forward strand.
AGCCTGAGGGGCTGGTGGTGCTGCAGAAGGTGGTGGACATCCTGAAGACCGTGAAGGACAAGGCGGTCCGCATCGAGGGGCATACCGACAACGTACAGATCGTCGGACAACTGGCCAAGCGCTACCCCACCAACTGGGAACTCTCCGCCGCCCGCGCCATCAACGTGACCCGCTATCTGCAGCAGCAGGGGCTCGATCCGGCCCTCTTGGGTGCGGTCGCCTACGGCGAGTTCAAGCCGGTAGCGTCCAACGACACCGAGGAGGGGCGGGCAAAGAACCGCAGGATCGAGATTGTGCTGGTGGCGAAAGAATAACGGCAGAGGCTTAACGCAAAGACGCGGAGCCGCAAAGGCGCAGAGAAAAACGAAAGGCCCTGAGAATTACTCGGGGCCTTTTTGTTTTAGGCACAAAACCTTTGTATTTAACGCAAAGACGCAAAGGCGCAAAGAAATCTGAAGACCATCAAAACAACCGCGACGTCCGGGTTGAGGCTTAAACTTAACGCAAAGACGCCAAGGCGCAAGGTCGCAAAGACAAAGAATAGAACGGGGAACGGCAAACCCGGCAAAAGAACGTTCGGGTTTCCTCTGCGACTCCGCGCCTCCGCGTCTTTGCGTTAAAAAAAGGTTTGGGGTTACTGCGAGACGCTGTTGCGGCCAAGGGCCTTGGCGCGGTAGAGGGCAGCGTCGGCGGCGGCGATGACGTCGTCGACACCTTGACCGCGATTGACTCCGGCGACGCCGATGGATACGGTGACGGGCGGCAGCGGGGCGGGGGAGCTCGGGATCTCTGTCCCGGCGATGGCCTCGCGCAGCCTCTCGGCTATCTCTAAGGCCTGCCCCACCACGACGCCGGGAATGGCGACGAAGAACTCGTCACCGCCGTAACGCGCGGTGAGCACGGTAGGCCTCAGGTGGCCGAGGATGGTCTGCGCGACGGCGTGGATGGCCCGATCGCCGCACAGGTGTCCGTAGCTGTCGTCGAATTCCTTGAAGTTGTCGATGTCGATCATCATCACCGCCAAGGGCGTCCCGCTGCGTATGCTGCGGGTGACCATCCGCCCCAGCATGTCGTTCAACCAGTAACGGTTGTGCATCCCGGTGAGGGCGTCGACGGTGCCGTAACAGTGAAAGGAACGCTCCCGCAACATCTGGTCAGTGATGGTGCGGTCGGCCTTGCGCACTCTTCCCGACAGGATGGTGAGGAGGTTGCAGGCGGCGGCGTGGGACACGGTGGCAAGACTCCAGACCAGTTCCCGCGGCATCACCATGACCCGGCAGGGCTCATCCGCTACCACGTAGGCCGAGGTGGGCTTGCCGTCCAGCACCGAGAGCTCGCCGGCCACCTCGCCCGGCTCCAGGATGGCCACCGGGTCGGAATCGAGGTCCTCCAGGTGCACGCTCAGCCGACCCGAGAGCAGGATGAAGAGCTCGTGGTTGATGTTCTCCGGCCGCAGCAGGATCTGGCCGGAAGGGAGATCCCGGAAGTCGCAGCTGTCGATGATGCCCTGGAGTGACTCCTGTGAGACATCACGGAAGAGCTGGACCCTGTCCAGAGGGAGTTCATCCACAACCTGCAACATCTTCGACATGCACAACCTCCGGCGTTACTGTCACAGGTCCCTTCAGTGACTGCGGCCCTCTCCCATTGATTGTACAACACAAAAAACAAGCATCAACGCTGAGAACACGCCAAAAGCTAAACACAGAGGACACGGAGATCCACAGAGGGCACAGAGAACAAAACTCAAAGGCTGGTATGTAACGCAAAGCCGCAAAGGCGCAAAGAACGACAAAGGCTCGATCAACTCGGGAACAATCGAAAGCACAAACACAGAGGACACGGAGGACCACTGAGGACACAGAGAAAACACCTTTGGAGGTAAACCCAACGATTGTTTTTACACCGTGTCCGCCTTGGCTTTTCCTCCGTGTCCTCTGTGTTCCGCCTTTAACGGATCTCGAAGATGCGCACCATGCCGGGGGTGAGCCGGACCTGGCTCAGCACACGGCCATCGAAGGAGGTGAAGGGCATGGGAGTGCCGTCCAGCGAGTATTCGGTGACCGTGGCGCCGGGACGCGTCCTGATGCGCAGGGTCGGGCTTTCTTTCTTGTCCCACACAAAGAGCACCTGCCGCCCATCGGGGCGCACGAACAGGTGCTGATAGAGCTCTCCCTTCTTTCCTTCCGTGACCTCGACGGCAAGCTGGTTGTCGGCGACGGTGAGGCTACCTGCGTTGAGCAGGGCGAGCAGGCGCTTGACGGTGTGGAAGGCGAGCTTTTTCTTCCGGTCGGCCTTGAGCAGCCCCAGGTAGTAGTTCTCGCTCTCGCCGATCACCTTGGCCTGCGGCTTGCGGTCCCGGATCTGGTAGATACCCAGGTGCTCCACCCGCGGATCGGCCAGGAAGGTGGCGAAGGCCCTGGCCCACCAGTTGGCCTGGTCCGGTTCGCTCTTGCCGGGCGGGGTGGCGTAGCCGACCTCGTTCAGCCAGATCGGTTTTCCCGAACAGGCCTGGTCAACCACCGGAAGGAACTCCCGGCGAAAGAAGCCGGGGCGCCCCTGGTCCAGGTAGTTCTCCACCGTGACCGACTGCGGGGTCCAGGTCTCGGGGTAGGCGTGGATGGGGATGACGTCGAACCTGGCGGCGTTGCCGTAGGTGGCGCATGCCTGCCGCACCCAGGCGACGTCGGGCCAGACCATGCCTCCCATTATGACCAGCTTCAGGGGGGCCGCCTTCCGTATCACTTCCGAGGCGACCCGCAGCACCTGGTTGTAGTCCGCGGCTGTGCCGTCCCACCACTGCTTCACGTTCTCCTCGTTGTATACCTCGTAGGATTCGATGTTCCGGTACGGCTTCAGCTCGGTCACGGTCCTCGACACGAAACGCCGCCAGTCCTCGATGTGCCGGGGGGGATCGTTCCAATCAACCCGGTCCGTGCCCCCGCCGCGCGCCGCCCACTCCGGCGTGTAGGCGAGGTAGGGCTGGAGCATGATCCCCTCTTTGGCCGCGAGGTCCAGGAAGCGGTGCAGCCAGGCGTAGTCGAAGCGTCCCCGCTGCGGTTCGTAATCGATCCAGCTGAAACTGCCGCGCCAGGTTGTTACTCCCAGCTCCTTCATGATCTGGAAGTCGCCGGCCACCTCTTTCAGGCTTTCCCCTTTGGGATAGTCCTGCAAAATGGCGAAAGAGATGCGCTTGGTGATGGCGGAAGCAGGGCTCGGGCCACGGAAGGCAGGCGAGCCCGGAGCGGGGCCGCGCGGCTGCTGTGCCGGAGCGTCGGGAGCGGGAACGATAATCGACAGGGCCAGCAGTACCAGCGGGAGCAGGAACCGGGGCAGTCTGTTCACGGGAACCTCCTTGGGCGGGGAGATTGGAGGATTATAACAAAGTCGGCCGCCTGTCCATTAAAGAGGCGGCTTTTATGTGACAGCTGTCACTTCCTTTTTGGCACGATCTCTCTACCTTTGTGTTTAGAAGCAAGCACTTCCATCCACACGAGGTAACGATGCTTTCATCTTTAGCCGCGTTGGCCGGCATGGACGGCAGGAAGGTCCAGCAGGCACGGCGCGCCCTTTCCTTCATCGCACCGCACCGTAGAACCATTTCCATAATCCTGGTACTCATGCTGCTGGTGGCCGCACTCGGCGCGCTGGAGCCGCTGATCTACAAGCTGGTCTTCGACCGCCTGGGGAGCAACACCGGCCTCGCCCGCCTGCTCATGGTGGTGGGCGCCATCGTGGCCGCCGCACTGGTCAAGGAGGCGCTGAACGGGTTCAGCAACTGGCTCAGCTGGAAGGTGCGGCTGTCGGTGAACTACAAGCTCCTCGACGAGACCACGGCCAGGCTCCACTCCCTGCCGCTTTCCTACCACCGCGAAGAGACGGTGGGAGGGCTGATGACCAGGCTGAACCACGGCATCAACGGGTTCGTGACCGGGATCTCCGACCTCGCCTTCAACATCCTCCCCGGGCTCATTTACCTCACCATCTCGGTGGTGGTCATGTTCCGTCTCGACTGGCGTCTCTCCCTGCTGGTGGTGTTCTTCGCCCCGCTGCCGGCCATGATCGGGGTCGCCGCCTCCCATGAGCAGACCGCCCGGGAGAGTTCGCTCCTCTACCGCTGGGGCGTCATCTTCTCCAGGTTCAACGAGGTGCTCTCCGGCATCGTCACGGTGAAGAGTTTCGCCATGGAGGAAGCGGAGCGCAGGCGCTTCATGGGGGACGTGGCGCAGGCGCACGGCATCGTCAGGAAGGGGGTGTTGACCGACACCTGGATCGGCGCGGCGCAGAACCTGGTGGTGATGCTGGCCAAGTCGGCCTCGATCGGCTTTGCCATCTACCTGATTCAGCGCGGTGAGACCACGGTGGGGACCCTGATGGCGTTTCTGGGCTACCAGGGGGGGATCTTCGGGCCGGTGAACAGCCTGACCGGCGTCTACCAGACCCTCCGGAAGGCGGGCATCTCCTTCGACATCGTTTTCTCCATCCTGGACGCCGAGGACCGGCTGCGCGACGCCCCGCACGCGTTGCCGCTGCACGAGGTCAAGGGGGAGGTGGTCTTCTCGCAGGTGAGCTTCGGCTACAACGAGGAGCGGCGGGTCTTAAACGGCATCGACCTGCACGTGCAGCCGGGGCAGACCATCGCCATCGTCGGTCCCAGCGGCTCGGGGAAGACCACGCTGATCTCGCTGCTGCAGCGCTTCTACGACCCGACCACCGGCTGCATCAAGCTGGACGGCAACGACCTGAGGGAACTGCAGCAGCGCTCGCTGCGGCGGCAGATCGGGGTGGTGCTGCAGGACGCGCTGGTGTTCAACGACAGCATTCGCAACAACATCGCCTACGGCAGGCCCGACGCCACTGACGCCGAGATCGAGGACGCAGCCCGGGCCGCCAACGCCCACGGCTTCATCGGCAACCTGCCGGGAGGGTACGACTTCGTCGTGGGGGAGCGGGGGGGCCGCATCTCGGTCGGGGAGCGCCAGCGCATCAGTATCGCGCGTGCCCTGTTGAAGAACCCTTCACTGTTGATCCTGGACGAGGCGACCTCGGCCCTGGACGCGGAGTCGGAAGTGCTGGTGCAGGAGGCGCTGGACCGGCTGGTGCAGGGACGCACCAGCTTCATCATCGCGCACCGGCTCTCTACCGTGGTTGGCGCCCATAAGATACTGGTGCTTAAGGACGGCCAGATCATCGAGTCGGACAGCCACGAGTCGCTCATGGAGCAGGACGGCTACTACGCTTCGCTGGTCCGGTGCCAGTCGCGGGGGTTGCTGCCGGCATAAACTGGCTCACGCAAAGCCGCAAAGGCGCAAAGAAAGACAAACCAGGACACAGAGAAAACTCAAAGGCTGATGTCTAACGCAAAGCCGCAAGGGCGCAAAGAACGGCAAAAGGCTCGGGGAAACCTCGGGCTTTTTGTTTCAACCCTCACCACCTAAAAAACAGAGACAAGACGTGACCGGCATAACGCAAAGGCGCAAAGGCGTTAAGACACAGCTCTTTGAGTTTTGAGGTACTCTGTGTCCGCCTTGGCTTTTCCTCGGTGTTCTCTGGGGTCCGCTTTTCAGGCTTTGCAGACGGTGGTACAACTAAGGGAGATTGTTAACGCACGAGGCTAAGGAGCTTCATTATGACGACGCCGGCGGAAACTTCGTTCCTGCATACCCTGTCCCTGTCCACCGACCTGGCGCTGCGGCGCCGCTTCATGGTGATGGACGAGGACCTTTTGGGCAACCTGCGCTTCGGACTGCTCCTGGAGATCCTGGACAAGGTGGCGGAGGAGACGGCTCTGCGCTACGTGAACCGGTTCTACCCGGACGCGAGAGTGGTGACGGCGGCCATCGACAACATCATCGTGCGCCACGTGGCGGACGTGACCCGGGACATGGTCTGCGAGGCGCGCATCAACCAGGTGGGGAGATCGTCGCTGGTGATCGGGATCCGCGTGGAGCAGCCGGGGGAGCCCACGAACCATGTCGCTTCCTGCTACTTCACCATGGTGGCGCGGTCGGGGATGGGGGAGGGGGCGGTGAGCGTGGCCCTGCCGCCACTGGAGTACGCGACGGAGCGGGAACAGGCTCGGGCGAGGAAGGCGGTGGCGCGCCGGGAGGAATACCGGCAGCAGCAGGCGCTCATGTCAGGACCGCCGAGCCCGGAGGAATACCGGATGCTGGCCGCACTGCACAAGGCACAGGACGAGCCGGATTTCCAGGGGCTCTTGGCGGGGCGTCTGGTGACTGATTCGTGGGAGAGGATGTATCCCGAGTTCGAGAATGTGCCGCAGAAGATCTTCGGCGGCTACCTGGTACGCAAGGCCTACGAACTGTCCTCGATCTGCTCGGAACTGGTGGCGCCGGACCGGTCGGTCATGGCGGCGGTGAACCGGATCAACTTCTTCCACCCGGTGCGCATGGGTGACAAACTGCACTACACCAGCCGCGTGGTGTTTACCTGCGGCAGCTACGTCTGCATCGAGGCCAACATCGAGCGCATCAGCCGCGACCGTACCAGCAAGGCGCTTTCCAACTCGTGCCTCTTCACCTTCGTCAACGTGGACCGGGACCTGGTGCACCGTCCGGTGCCGGCGGTCTATCCCACTACCTACGCCGAGGACGCGAGATACCTGGAGGCGGAACGGAGCTTCAAGACGCTTTCCGAGCACATCCACCTTATTTAAAGGACGTTCAACGTTCTACGTTCTACGTTCTAGGTTTTACGTTTTACGTTTTACGTTTTACGTTCTACCCGGGCGTGACGGAGAGTGCGTCGAACGTGGCTGGAGAAAGGGGACAGGCACCTGTGGAGCCAGTCCCCTCGGTTGTTCCGTCTTTGTTTTCTCGGATTTCCTCAGATTTCCTCCGTGGCCAACGGTTTGCCGTGGCAGAAGGGCGCGGCTGGGCAGTTGGCGCACATCGAGGGGATGCCACGGGCTGACGCGATCTGCACGGCCCGCTCCTGCACCTCGCCGGATACTCCTTCCGAGCCGATTACCAGGGCGTCGATGCCTTCCATATCTTCCAGGGTGGTGACCAGCGCGGGATGTACCATGCGAAGGTCGAACCCCGCCCGCGCGGCCGCCGTCATCCAGTCCCACCCTACCGTCCTTTCATTACCCACAACCGCTATGCACATACAGCCCCCTGGTGGAACCCTTGAGCAGCTTCGAGACATGTCGCCCTCTTTGGAAATTGAATGTTACTTTCAGTAACATTGTCTGCTGGTGGTTGTCAATGACAAAACGGGTGTGGGCCGGCGGGGGAAGGGGGTGGGAGCCGGGAAACCGGGGGACGGAGCGGGGATTTCGCAACTTTGCAAGGCGGAGTTTGCGCCGGCGCGAAATGGCCGGGCGTCGACCTGGTATTCCGAGAGGGGACGTGTCCCGTTAGGGAAAACTCCTGTGGAAAACTTAAGAGGTATTGGAACACGTAGTTGTGCTAAAGTTGCGCATCTTGCGACATTTTTTAGCATTGCGACCCGGCGGTGACAACGCCGCCGCACGTGATGCCGCACATTTCGGGTGTGCCCGCTGCATTGGTATACATCATGCTATTTCACGGACACACCACTTTATCACTGCTTTACCTGACGGAAGCAGAATCGAGGGCTGAGATGGACACTTATACGATCGACGTCGAACTGGAACACTACTATGGCGACCGCATGGCTACCAGCAGCAGGGAAGCCTGCCGCCGTTTCTACCTGCGCGCCGTGTCGCGCTGCAACGGCGCCGAACTGGAGCGCTACCTGAAGCTGGTCAAGGCACACGCTTCGGTGTACTCATCGGTGCACCACATGTTTCGCTCTCCCTTCAAGCACGTCGAACTGCCGCTGTTGCTGACCAGCCTCGTGCTCCTGGTATCCAGCCTGGTCATGGTCTTTTCCGGTGAAACCAGCGCCCTCATAGCAGGGGGGACCTCGGCGGGACTGATCGGCGTGCTGCAGTGCGTACGGCAGCTGATCAGGAACTGGCAGCAGCACTCGGTACGCGAGGCGGTCTTCACCGAATTCGCCGAGTTCCTGCAGCGGGAAACGCTTCAATAAAAACCATTGGCCACGGAGACAATCTGAGGACTTCCGAGAAAACCTGAAACCGAGACAGGCTTTTGGGGTACCCCTTGAATCTTTTGCTTCTCCCTGATTTTCTCAGATGTTCTCCGTGGCAAATGATTTCAAGGTTGGGTATAGTGTTTCCTGCCTGATGCTGCGGCATATCATTCCATTGATGGAGGTAGGAAGCATGAAGCGCCTGATCTTATTGTCTCTGCTGCTCGTTCTTGTTGTGCCCATGACTGCGTTTGCCAGTCTGGATTCGTTCCTCTCCAGCCTGAACGTCCAGGCCCGCGCCGACATGACCGGGTTCTCCGCCAAGGTGAGCGCCCAGTTCGGGGTGCCGACCGCCAAGGTCCAGATGGTGCTGCAATCGGTGCCGGAACCGGCCGACGCCTTCATGCTGTTCCAACTGGGGCAGTTCTCCGGCAAACCGGTGGACCAGGTTTACCAGGTCTACCAGCCCAACAAGAAGAAAGGGTGGGGCGCCATCGCCAAGGAACTGGGCATCAAGCCGGGCTCTCCCGAGTTCCATGCGCTCAAGAGGGGGGACCTGCGCCTGACCGGACAGCCGATGGGGCACGGCGGACAGGAAGATGCCGGCCCGGGGAAGGGAAAAGGCAAAGGGCATGGCAAGGGACATAACAAATAGGGGACGATAGTCCACAAAAAAAGAATTCAATGAAGGCCGGAGCTTTGCCCCGGCCTTTTTTCGTGTCTTAATTGCGGCAAAAAAGCCTTTTTATGGCAAAAAAAGCGCTTACAACGGCTTTTTTTCTGGTTTTTGCCGAATTCTCATGATAGCGTAAACGCTATTTTATTTTTTGTATGTGGTGCATCTATCATGTCAAGGGAGGAGTGTTTGTGAAAAGGAGAATGGGAAAAGTCATCGCAGCACTGCTGCTCGCTGTGACGACAACTCTGGCCGCGCCGTCGGCCTGGGCCATGTCGGTCGCCACGGTGAACGGCAGCTACAATTTCGTGGAACAAACGGCCGGGTTCTATACCCCCACGGGGGGCGGGATCCTGGACAACTTTCATGGCAACAACGGCACCATATCATTCAACGGCGCCGGGGCCTGCTCCCTGAGCTTCCAGGACCATGGTTTTGAAACGCGAGTGGGGGGGAGCACCGTCTCCACCTGGGTTGACCCCACCACTGACGCGCCCTGCACCTATACCGTCTCACCGGCTGGGACCATGACCATCAGGTTTCCCGACAGCAGCTCCAGCAACTTTCAGGTCAGCCAAAACGGCAACGTGATCATTGCAGGCTTTTCCGCCAAGGAAATACAGAGCGGTGGCACCGACTACTGGGGCAACCAGGTTATCGCGGTCAGGAAGGGCAGCGGCATGAACAACGCCTCGCTCTCCGGTATCTTCAATTTTGTGAACCAGGAGTTCGGCTTCTGGCAGAACACTCTACCGGGCACTTCCTACTTTGTTAACGACAACATCCACAACTATTCAGGCACCGCGATTTTTGACGGCAATGGTGGCTGCAGCCTGAGCTATGCCGGCAATGCTTACCATGTCGATCTGACCGGCAACGGCAACAGCGTCAGCGAGTCCAACGACAGCGCGGGGCCGGCTTCCTGCACCTATACGGTTTCAAGCAGCGGTCATGTCCAACTCTCCTTTGGGGACGGGGGAAAGGAATTCGACCTGAGCCCCGATGGCAACGTGCTCATCGCCGGGTCCCCCACCCAGGAGACCGTCTCCGGCGGTGTAGATTATTTCGCAGACCAGTTGGTCGCCGTCAAGGCAGGGGGAGACCCGACAAATGCCTCCATGGCGGGAAGATACAACTTCGTCTACCAGGAAAGCGCTTTCTGGGCCTATAACGGCGGCGTAACCGACGGCGTCTTTGTCAACAGCGGCTCCCTCGTCATCGACGCCAACGGCGGTTGCAGCATGTCCTATACCGGCGCCGCCTTGGAAGCGAACATCACCTCGGGAAGCGGAGTCACCTACCAAGCCGACAACGCCGGCCCGGTGCCCTGCACCTACACCATCTCTCCCTCGGGACACATGACCCTTTCCATGGACGGCGGGGGGACCGACTTGTGGCTGAGCGCCGACGGCACGTTCCTGGTGGGGGGCGGTATCTATAAGGAGGCCACCGCGGACGGGACTGACTACGACGTGTTCCAGATCTTCGCGACCAAGGGGCCGAGCGTCACCTGCGTCCAGCCGCCTACCATCACCGTCCCCGTGGCCGATGCCGACGGCAGCTACACCGTTTCCTGGGGCGCCTCGACCACGAAAGGGGTGACCTACCTCCTCGAGGAAGCCACCGACGCCGAGTTTACCCAGAACGTGCAGAGCTACAGCACCACCGGCGTCAGCCAGGTGATCAGCGGGAAGAACCTCGGTACCACCTTCTTCTACCGCGTCAAGGCTACCGCATCGGGGTACGCTGACAGCGACTGGAAGACGGCCGCTGCGGGTTGCGCCGTTCCCGGCACCGCCCTGCCGACCCTGACCGGCATCACCGTGCCGCTGGTCGACGCGGACGGCGACTTCACCGTATCCTGGAGCGCCTCGGCCACCCCTGGTGTCACCTACGTGCTGCAGGAGGCGACCAACGCCACCTTCACCGCCGGGGTCCAGGATGTCTACAGCGGCAGCGAGACCTCGGCCCTGATCTCCGGCCGTGCCGTCGGCACCACCTACTACTACCGCGTCAAAACCGTGGAAGGGGGCTACAAGGACGGCCTCTGGAAGAGCTCCACGACCGGGTGCACCGTGATCGGTCCGGATGTCGCAGCCGTGGCGCCGGCCGGCCTCACCGTCCCGGCGGCCGATCCGGATGGCTCCTACATCGTTTCCTGGACCGCCTCGACCACCAAGGGGGTAAGCTACCTCCTGGAGGAGGCGACCGACGCGGACTTCACTCAGAACGTCACCGACTATGTCGTGACCGGCCTCAGCAAGGCGTTCACCGGCAAGAGCCTTGGCACCACCTACTTCTACCGTGTCAAGGCGGGCAACTCCGAATACGTCGACAGTGCCTGGAAAACCGCAGCGGCCGGTTGCGCCGTACCGGGCACCGCGCTGCCGACGCTGACCACCCTCACTGTGCCGCCGGTCGACGCGGACGGCAGCTACACGGTCTCCTGGGGCGCTTCGGCCGTCCCCGGCGTCACCTACGTGCTGCAGGAGGCGACCAACGCCACCTTTACCGATGCGCAGGTGGTCTACAGCGGCGGCGATACCAGTGCTACCCTCTCCGGTCACAGCATCGGCACCACCTACTTCTACCGCGTCAAGACCGTCGAGGGGGGCTACAAGGACGGCCTCTGGAAGAGCTCCACGACCGGGTGCAAGGTGATCGGTCCCGACGTGCCCGCTGCTGCGCCGTTGACCCTTACCGTGCCGCTGGGCGACGCTGACGGGGCCTACACCGTTTCCTGGGGTGCTTCCGCCACCAAGGGGGTGACCTACCTCCTGGAGGAGGCCACCGACGCCGCCTTCACCCAGAATGTGATCGATTATCCGGTGAGCGGCCTCACCAAGGCCATCTCCGGCAAGAGCCTCGGCACCACCTACTTCTACCGCGTCAAGACGGTGCACCCCGAGTACGTCGACAGCACCTGGAAGACCGCTGCCGCCGGCTGCGCCGTCCCCGGTACCATCCTGGCCACCCTGACCGGACTGGTCGTCCCCGCCGTCGATGCCGACGGCAACTACACCGTTTCCTGGGGTGCTTCCGCCGTCCCCGGCGTCACCTACATCCTGCAGGAGGCGACCAACGCCACCTTCACCGGGGCCCAGGAGGCATACCGCGGCAGCGATACCAGCGCCGCCATCACCGGGAAAAGCGTGGGGGTAACCTACTTCTACCGCGTCAAAGCCATCGAAGGTGGCTACAAGGATAGCGCCTGGAAGAGCCTCGCCACCGGCTGCAAGGTGATCGGCGCGGGTGTCCCGGCAGCGGCCCCGCTCACCATCACCGTGCCCGCCACCGATGCCGATGGCAGCTACACCGTTTCCTGGGGGGCTTCGGCCACCAAGGGGGTGACCTACATCCTGGAGGAGGCGACCGACGCCGGCTTCACCCAGAACGTGGTCGATTACCCGGTGGCCGGGCTCACCAAGGCCATTACCAAGACTCTCCCCGCCATCTTCTACTACCGGGTCAAGGCGGTGCACCCCGAGTACGCGGACAGCGCCTGGAAGACCGCCCTGGCCCCGTGCCGCGCGCCGGGAACCATCATCCCCACGCCGGCTACCCTGACCGTGCCGGCAACCTACACCGACGGCACCATCAGCCTGAGCTGGAGCGCTGCGGCGGTCCCGGGGGTGAGCTACGTGGTGCAGGAGGCGACCAACAGCACCTTCACCGCCGGCCTGCGCGACGCCTACACCGGGGCCGACACCGCCACGGTGGTCACCGTCCCCAATGCCGGCCCGACCTACACCTACTATTACCGGGTCAAGGCCGTGGCAACCGGCTACAAGGACAGCGCCTGGAAGAGCTTTTTGACCGGGTGCAAGTACGCGGGTTTCCTGTAACGGGAACGCCGTGCCCCGGGTGCTAGCCGGGGAGTACCTGCCGCAACAAAAGAGGGGCCAGGCGTTTCGCCTGGCCCCTCTTTTATCGCTCCTGCCCGCCTTCAGAGCCGGAACTGCCGCACCAGGCTTTCCAGGCTCTGGGCACTGTGCGCCAGTTGCGAGGCCGCGGCAGCCGTCTCGTTGGCGCCGCGCGCCGTGTGCTGCACCACGTCGGTGACCTGCTGCACGTTCATGGTGATCTCGCTGGTGGTAGCGGTCTGTTCTTCGGCCGCGGTGGCGATCTGGTTCACCTGCATGGTGACCTCGCCGATCTGCTGCAGGATCATCTGCAGCGCCTCGCCCGACTGCTGGGACGACTGGGTCCCCTTTTCCACCTCGGCCACCCCTTCCTCCATGGCGCCGACCGCCGCCTTGGTCTCGTCCTGGATGGCCTTGATCATATTGCCGATCTCCTTGGTGGCCCTGGTGGTCCGTTCCGCCAGGGCGCGCACCTCGTCGGCCACCACGGCGAAGCCGCGTCCCTGCTCGCCGGCACGCGCCGCTTCGATGGCGGCGTTGAGCGCGAGGAGGTTGGTCTGGTCGGCGATGTCCTCGATGGTGGCGATGATGTCGCCGATCTGCTCCGAGCGCGCCCCGAGGCTCTCCACGGTCCCGGCACTGTCCTTGACCCGGTCCGCGATGCGCACCATTCCCGCTATGGTCTCCTGCACGACGTGCCCCCCCTGGGCTGCCGATGCGCTGCTTTGGCGGGAGGCCTCGGCGGCGCGGACGCAGTTTTGGGCGATATCGCCGCTGGTGGCCGCCATCTCCTCGCTGGCGACTGCCACAGAACCGGTCTGCGAGGCGAGCTCCTCGGCACCGGTGGCGATCTGTTCGGCGGTGGCCCGTAGCTGCTGCGACGCGGAGGCGATCTCGCTGGAACTCTCTGAAACCCTCCCGAGCATCTCGCGCAGGTTGGCGACCACCTTGCGGGCCGAGTCGGCGAGGTGTCCCAGTTCGTCGTTGCCGCTCAGCGTGATGGTCACGGTGAGGTCATTGTCGGCCAGCCGGTCGTTGGCGGCGATCAGTTCGGCGACCGGGGCGGTGATGCTGTGCACGATCATCATGGCCAGCAGGGCCGAGAGGATGACGGCAAGGACCAAAAGCCCTATCACCACCATGCGCGCCTGGTTGATCATCTGCTTCGATTCCTCCCCGACCCGCACCATCTCCTTGTCCTGGTGGGAGAGCATCTTGTCCATCGCCCCGAAGTAGGCGCTTTGCGCCTTGCGCATGGCCCCGATCAGTTCCTGCCCGGCCTTCTCCTTGTCCCCTTCCCTGATGGTGGCGATGACGTGGTGCTGGGCCTCCTGGTAGGCCTCCTTGGCCTGGACCAAATCCTTCAGGGCCGCCTTCCCGGCGTCGCTGTGCGCGGCTTTCTTAAGCTCCTCGATCCGCTTGTCGGCCGCCTGGAGGCACTCTCCGATGCGCTTCTCTTCCTTTTGCACCTCTTTGGGGTCCTGGAGGATGACCATGTTGCGCAGCCCGCGGGCGACCACGTTGACCTGGGCCTTGAGGTCGTTGAGCGCCACCGTCTTGGGCCACTTGTCCTCGATCAGGGTCCTGACCTTGCCGTCGAAGGCTGCCATCCTGCTGATGGAGTAGCCTCCGACCACTGTCATGAGGACCACTACCACGGCAAAGGCTATTCCGAGTCTTGTGCGCAGCTTGACTCCCGAAAGGGTCATTTGAGTTTCCTCCTGGGTTCATGCTCTCAGAGCCACATCGCTTGTTTCTATGAGAGATATCGACACAATGTTTCTTCATCTTGAGTGGAAAAACCCGGGCCTTCTGACTTACCCAGTTTTCAGTGTTGACTTGCAGTAGAAAACATCATACTGTTTTTAACAGTATTGTACCCGGCTTTGACAGTGGAGGGGAAAGTCATGATGTCGGCGGTTTTGTATGGGGGGACGGCGCTGGCCGTACTGGTGTCCTGGCGGCTGGACCCGGAGAAGACGAAGCGGGCGTTGCGTATCGGCGCCAAGTCCCTGCACGGGCTGGCCCCGCGCATCCTGGGCATGGTGGTCCTGATCGGGCTGGTGCTTGCCCTGGTCCCGCCGGAGGTGATCAGGAAGCTGTTCAGCCACGGCGGAATCGGGGGCTTCAGCCTGGTGGCGGCCATCGGCTCCATCGTGACCATGCCTGCGCCGATCGCCTTCGCGCTGGTGGGGTCGCTGTTCAAGCTGGGGGCCGCCCCCGCCAGCCTGGCCACCTTCGTCACCACCCTGACCATGGTGGGGGTGATGACCGCACCCATGGAGATCTCGTGCTTCGGGAAGCGCTTCACGCTGCTGCGGCAGGCCCTGAGCTTCGTGGTGGCCATCGTCATCGGAGTGGCCATGGGGGTGCTGCTGTGAGAGAGAAGCTCGCGGACTACAGGCTCTTTTTCACCGTGCTCGTCGCCAACCTGGCACTGTCTTTGTGGCAGCCGGAGACGGCGCGGCTTGCCGCGCTCAACTCCACCGGTTTTCTCCTGGAGGTGCTCTCGATAGTGCCCCCGGTCATGGTGCTCATGGGGCTTTTGGATGTCTGGGTGCCGCGCCGGCTGGTCGAAGCGCACCTGGGACCCGATTCGGGCGCCGTGGGCGCCGGGGTCGCCATGCTGCTGGGGACCGCTGCCGCCGGTCCGCTCTACGCCGCCTTCCCGGTGGCGGTGTCGCTGCGGAAAAAGGGGGCACGGCTGGCCAACATCGTCATCTTCCTGGGGACCTGGGGCGCCATCAAGATCCCCATGATCCTGATGGAGAGCAGTTTCATCAGCCTGCGTTTCGCCCTGCTGCGGCTTATGCTCACGGTTCCCTGTATCCTGGCCTGCGGCTACCTGATGGAGCGGCTCATGCCGGAACGGGAACTGGAGGAAGAGACCGGCGCCGCCGGGGCCTGACCGCGCCTTCCGTGTGCGGGAGCCGTAACCGAGAAAGGAACCAAGATGCCTCCCAGAAGAAAGCAACAGTACCGACACCTCCCGGCCTTCATCCTGCTCGCCCTGGCCGAGGAGCCCATCCACGGCGGCGCCGTCCTCAACGTGCTGTCGCAGCGCATCCCGCTCTTCAAACCGGACAGCGCCGCCGTCTACCGCACCCTGCAGCAGCTCGAGGACGAGGCCCAGGTGGTCTCCAGCTGGGATACCAGCGGCAGCGGCCCGGCACGCAGGGTGTACCGGTTGACGCAAGCGGGGTGGGACAAACTGGAGGGATGGCGCGAAGACATCGAGATGCGCATGGCGAACCTGCGCTACTTCCTCGATACCTATGCGGAAGTCAGAAGTCACAGGAAGGTGTGAATGACGCTGCTGATAGAATCCCAGCATATCAGAGAGGGCGCAGGTGCGAGATCACCATGCCGGCTCTTGACAGTGGCCAAGCTGCTGCTAGTCTGGTGAGCGTCGCGCGCGTATGCGGTTTGGGATCAGGAAGAGCCGGGCAGATGCCTGATACTTGGTAGGAGGTGCGCTATGAGTGAAGACTCCCTCGCCAATAGCACCGATTCTCGAGTAGTGATCGTCGGCCCCAACCATTTTCAGAACACCCTCCTGGCCACTTTCATTGAAAATTACAGCATCTGCAGCTGCTGCGTCATGGACAGCCTGGACAGCTTCATCCTCTGCCATCAGCAAACCTTCCCCTGCCGCATCGCCCTGCTCTACGACTGTTTTCAGCTGCAGCAAAAGGCGCTGAGCGAATCCCTGCAACTCAAAATGGGCCAACTCCCCTGTGAGATCTCACTGGTGCTCTTCAACCTCGACCGGCAGGCCAGGATAGAGAAACAGGCCATCGAGGTCGGAGTCCAAGGGTTCTTCTATGCCGAGGATTCGGTGCAGACCGTGTTGAAGGGGTTGGCGGCGATCTTCGAGGGGGGGCTGTGGATCTCGCGCCAGATGATGACCGAGGTGATCCTGGAGCACGGTTTCGCCCACCGACGCAGGAAGGTCGTCGCGCACGACATGGTGCAGCACAGTCTGACCCACCGGGAGGTCGAGATCCTGGGGCTGCTCTCTGCGGGCGCCACCAACAAGTGCATCTCGGACACCCTTTTCATAAGCCCCCACACCGTGCGCACCCACCTCAACAACATCTTCCGCAAGATCAACGTCTCCAGCCGGCTCGAGGCCGCGGTCTGGGCGGCTGATTCCCTTTTCCTGCCCCAGTACCGGAACTGAAGATTGCCCGCCCCATGGCGCGTAGGAAACCGGCGCGGCTACGTCATCCTGCGTAGGAGCCGGGGGGGAGCAATATACCGCAGCAAATACTCCAATCCTCGTATTTATTCCT
Organism: Geomonas anaerohicana; assembly: GCF_016458305.1. Classification (GTDB taxonomy): domain Bacteria; phylum Desulfobacterota; class Desulfuromonadia; order Geobacterales; family Geobacteraceae; genus Geomonas; species Geomonas anaerohicana. The sequence continues at coordinate 19,652 of NZ_JAEMHL010000023.1, forward strand.
CTCGAAGCCTGGATGTACAATCGGCCCAGTAACATCAGCAGCGTCTGTCGCCACCTTGCGGAGGGACCCTCCAACGCAAAAGAACAGCATGAAACCTTGATGTCTTCAGCACTTGATATGCCTCTATTTTGGGACGGCAGCGCATGGTCGCCGGGAACACCAAAAGAGACAGGAGGATGCCATGTGCGGTCAGAAGGTGCTTGCCTCGTTCGTAGTTCTCTCCATCCTTTCCCTCACCAGCCCACAAGGACCCACATGCTGGGCCAAAGATACCGTGAGGCACCAGGTTAACGTAAATGGCCTCGCCGTGGGGGGAGCCGGCGACGGTGCCGTCCCCGCGGCGCTGCAGGCACGCTCGGAGCGGGGTGCGCGGTTGTGGGTGCTGCAGTTCAGGGGCCCGATTACCGAACAGCAGCGGGGAACCGTGGAACGGTTGGGGGTGCATCTGGATGATTACCTGCCGGAATTCGCCTTCCTGGCCGGCATGGATGACGCGACCAGAAAGAAGGTGCTGGCACTTTCCTTTATCGAGGGGGTCACCCGCTTCCATCCCGGCCACAAGATGAATGGCAAGTTGCGCGAGATGGCGCTGCAGACCGCGCCGGGCGAGCCGGTGACCCTGCAGTTGAAGCTCGATAACCCGGCGTCGCTGACGGCGGTCCTGTCGGAACTGCGGCGGCAGGGAGTGGCGCTGCTGGACGTGGGACGCGACACGGTCAGGGTGCGGGCGGAGGCGCGGGTCATTGCTGAGATCGCCGCGCTGGAACAGGTCCTCTGGGTGGGCGAGCACTTCGAGATGGAACTCTTCAACGACAACGCCCGCTGGGTCATCCAGAGCAACGTCCCCGGCCGCCTCTCCATCTGGGACAGGGGGATCTACGGCGAAGGGGAGACCGTCGGGGTAGGGGACTCGGGGCTGGACTACGACACCCCCTGGATCCGCGATCCGGCCGGCACCGCGATCGGGGCGGCGCACCGCAAGCTGGTGGGCTACGACACTACCTACGGCGACGACTACGACAGCGCCTATCCCGGGCATGGCACCCACGTCTGCGGAACGCTGGCCGGGGACCGCACCCCGGTGGACGGGCTGGACAGCGCCAACGGCATGGCCCCCAAGGCGAAGCTCTTCCTGCAGGACCTCACCCCGGGGGCGAGCAGTTATGTCTATCCCCCCGACGATCTCGGCCTGCTCTTCGGCCGTGCCTACCAGGCAGGTGCGCGTCTGCACAGCAACAGCTGGGGGAACAGCGACCGGAACTACAGCCTGTTCACCCAAAGCGCCGACCGGTTCCTGTGGGAGCACAAGGAGTTCCTGGTGCTGGTGGCCAACGGCAACTCCGGCTCCGCACTCTCCACGGTGGGGAGTCCCGCCAACGCCAAGAACGTGATCAGCGTGGGGGCGAGCTACAACGGCAGCACAGCCCAGAACCTGGCCTCCTTCAGCAGCAGGGGACCTACGGCCGACGGCCGCATCAAACCGACCCTGACCGCGCCGGGGGTGAACCTGGTATCTGCCGATTCCGACGGGGTCAAGGACAGCTTCAACAGCGGCACCGTGGCCATGAGCGGGACATCCATGGCGACCCCGACCGTAGCCGGTGCGGCCGCCCTGGTGCGCCAGTACTTCACCCTCGGCTATTACCCCCTGGGCACCCCCACCCCTGCCAACGCCTTCTTCCCCTCGGGCGCCCTGGTGAAAGCGGTGCTGATCAACAGCGCGCAGGATATGACCGGTTCCGGGACCGAGGGGGCGATCCCCTCCCCGGGACAGGGGTGGGGACGGATCCAACTGGACCGGGTGCTCCCCTTTTCGGTCGAGGCCGGCAAGCTGGCGGTGGTCAACAACGAGACAGGACTCGCGACCGGAGGGACGTGGGACGCAGAATTCCCGGTGGCAGGAGGAGAGCCCTTCAAGGTCACCCTGGCGTGGACTGATTACCCCGGCGCGATCGGGGCGGCGAAAGCTCTGGTCAACGACCTGGACCTCACGGTGACGGCACCGGACGGTACGCGATTGGCGGGCAACGCCTTCGCTGCGGGCGAGTCGGTGCCGGGTGGCGCGGCCGACCGGCTGAACGTGGAGGAACAGGTGCTGGTCAAGGCTCCGCTGGCGGGGATGTACCGGGTCACCGTGTCCGGCTACAACGTGCCGCTTGGACCGCAGCCGTTCGCCCTGGTCGTCACCGGAGTCGTCGGCGCAAGCCAGCGCGGTACGGTGAGCCTCGACCGCAAGAGCTACCGTACCGGGTCGACGATGCAGGTCCGGTTGGTCGACACGGGACTGGACCGCGACCACCTGGCCGTGGAGCAGGTCTCGATCAGGGTGACCAGTTCCGGTGAACCTGCCGGTGAAATGGTGTCCCTGCGGGAAACCGCCCCCGACAGCGCAATCTTTACCGGTCAGCTTAGTCTGGCAGCGCCGCCCGTGTTGTCGGGCGATGGGGTGCTGCAGGTAAACGGCAGCGACACCGTTACCGTCAGCTACCTGGACGCCGATGACGGGTCGGGAAGGGGGGGCGTTGTGACGGCGAGCGCGGTGGTGGAAAACGTGCCGCCGGTCTGCTCCGGGCTCGGCGTCAGCGCGAAAACGGACACCACCGCCACCGTGGTGTGGCGTACCGATGAACCGTCAGGGACGCTGCTCGGGTACGGGACGACGCCGGCCCTGGGCGCCAGCGTCACCGACAAAAGGCTGCTCACGCAGCACGAGATGACACTTGCCGCGCTCCGGGAGGCGAGCGGCTATTACGTTACCGTCACCGCGACCGACGAGGCGGGCAACTCCTCCACCTGCAGCACCAGCTTCGCTACCCTGAGCCTGCCACCGTCGCTGCTGGCCACCGCCTCCACCGGAAGCACCACCTACCGTACCACCACGGTCATCTCGGGGACCAGCACCGACCCCTCCGGGGTGGCGTCGGTAACCGTCAATGGCGTTGCCGCGAGTTACCGGTCCAGCGACGGCTATTTCGAGGTGGAGCTGCCGCTCGCGCTGGGAGACAACCTCTTTCGCGTTCTTGCCAGCGACACACTCGGTAACACCAAAAACCAGGATCTCACCGTGACCCGGTTGGCCAAAGGGGACCTGACGGTGCAGTCGGTAGCTGGGCCGCCCACGGCAGTCCAGGGGGGGAGCATCACGGTTACCGACACCGTCTGCAACAACGGACCGGGTGCCACGACCTCTTTCCAGGTGGCATTCGTGCTCTCCGCCGATGCTGCCTATTCCGCAGACGATCGCTTTGTCGGCAGCCGCAGCCTTACTGCACCTCTGGCCGCGGGAAGCTGTGTCAGCGCCAGCACCCAGGTTTCCATCCCTGCTTCCCTGCCTGGCGGCACCTTCCACCTGGTTGCCTGCGCCGACTACAGCAACCAGGTAGAAGAAGAGGATGAAACCAACAACTGCCGGGTCGGTACTGCCCTCGTGGTTCCCGCGCTGCCATTGCCTGCTCCGGGCGGCATCAGCGTACCGGCCAGCAACAGCACCGGGAAATTCACGGTCTCCTGGGGGGGGTGCGGCGTGACCGGGGTGACGTACGTCCTGGAGTACAGCCGCGATGGTGGGGAGTGGAGCCAGATTTACAGCGGCACCAGCACCAACAGCTACACGAGCGTGACGCAAAACGGCAGCTATGCCTTCAGGGTCAAGGCCGTCAAGAGCGGCTATGAGGACAGCCCGTATGTGGTATCCGGCACTCCCTGCACCGTGGTCCTGACCTGCGGCGCCCCGGCCTCCATGACGGTTCCGGCCAGCAACAGCACCGGGAGGTTCCAGGTCTACTGGGGGACCAGCAACATCTCGGGCGTGGTTTATGTGCTGGAAGTGCGCCGCGACGACGGCAACTGGACCGAGACAAGCCGCGGCACCAGCACCTACGCCTACCCGACCGTGACCCAAAACGGCAGTTACGCCTTCAGGGTAAAGGCGGTGAAGGACGGGTATGCCGACAGCCCCTACACCGTAAGCGCCAACACCTGCACGGTGGTGTTACTCTGCGGCGCCCCGGCCTCCATAGCCGTTCCGGCCAGCAACAGCACCGGCAGAGTGCAGCTTACCTGGGGGGGGAGCAACGTCTCCGGTGTGACCTACGTCCTGGAATATCGGCGCGACGACGGCGACTGGACCGAGTTCAGTCGCGGTACCAGCACCTACGCCTACCCGACACTGACACAAAACGGCAGCTATGGCTTCCGGGTCAAGGCAGTGAAGAGCGGCTACGTGGACAGTCCCTACACCGTGGGTGCTAACCCCTGCCTTGTCTTTCTCGCCTGTGGCGCCCCGTCATCGTTGGCAGTCCCCGCCTCCAACAGTACCGGCAAATTCCAGGTCTATTGGGGAAGCAGCAATATCTCCGGCGTGACCTACGTGCTGGAATACCGCCGCGACGGCGGGGATTGGAGTGAGATGAGCCGCGGTACCAGCACCTACGCTTACCCGACCGTGGCCGACAACGGCAGCTACAGCTTCAGGGTCAAGGCGGTCCGGACCGGCTACGCCGACAGCCCCTACACCGGGGCAGCCAACCCCTGCCTGGTCTTCCTGGCCTGCGCCGCCCCATCCACCATCACCGTCCCCGCCTCCAACAGCACCGGGAAGATCCAGATCAACTGGGGAACCAGCAACGTGGCTGGTGTTACCTACGTCCTCGAGCATCAGCGTGACGGCGGCGGTTGGACCGAAGTCAGCCGCGGTACCAGCACCTACGCCTACCCAAGCGTGACGCTGAACGGCAGCTACGTCTTCCGGGTCAAGGCCGTGAAGAATGGCTATGCCGATAGCCCTTACGCGACAGCCACCCCCTGCACGGTCTTCCTGGCCTGTGCCGCCCCCGCGTCCATAACCGTGCCGGCAACCAACAGCACCGGCAGGTTCCAGATCGCCTGGGGCAACAGCAACGTCTCCGGCGTGACGTATGTGGTAGAGTACAGCCGCGATGGCGGAGCCTGGCTGCCCGCCTACAGTGGGACAGGCAACTACGTCTACTTCAGCACAGCCACCAGCGGCAGTTACAGCTTCCGGGTGAAGGCGACCAAAACCGGCTATGCGGAAAGCGGCTACCTCACGTCTCCTGCCCCGTGCGTCGTGACGCTCTAAGGGGAGGCGGCGGCAAAACAGAACGCCGCGGGCAGGGGAGCCCGCGGCGCTTCATTGACTTGGCAACATGTACTGGTAGTGTTTCCGGGTTGAGCCCACCCGGGTGGGCTCCGCACGTGGGGGGAGCGATGCGGCAGCCGGAATCCGACCAGGCAATGGCCTCTGTGGTGAGCCGCAACATTGCGGCTCTCCTGGAGCGGCGCCAAGCCGAGGAGCGCAGCAAGGGAGCGCAGGAGCGGCTGGCCGACGCCATCACCTCCTTCACCGGCAGCATGCCCTTCGTCTATATCCACCTGGTCCTCTTCGGTGCCTGGATCCTCATCAACGTCGGCTGGCTTACCACCCTGCCCCGCTTCGATCCCACCCTGGTGATCCTCGCCATGGTCGCCTCCGTGGAGGCGATTTTTCTCTCCACCTTCGTCCTCATCAGCCAGAACCGCATGCAGGCGTCGGCCGACCGGCGCGCCGAGCTGAACCTGCACATCGACCTGCTGGCGGAGCACGAGGTGACCAGGATCATTACCCTTTTGACCGCCATCGGAGAGAAGCTGGGCGTGGAGGAGTCCAGGAACCCGGAGCTCGAGGAACTGACCAAGGATGTGCAGCCCGAGAAGGTGCTGGACACCATGGACCAGGTCGAGCAGGAGAAGAAGGAGGAGTAGCTCAGGCGACGCAGACGGCGTCGATTCCCTCTATGAAGCCCGCCTGCCGGGTGCTCTCCCGCACCACGGCACGCGCCCCCCGGGCTCCCACCGTCATCAAAAGCTTGGTGCCGGTGGGATGCAGATCCCCTGTCGCCAGCACCGGCGCGCCGTGCAACTGCCTCCCGATCTTCTTCGGGTCGACGTCGAGCCAGGCCTCGACCCCGATCCCCACCTCGTGCAATATCCGGTACCAGGCGCGCCCCTCGAGTCCCGCTCCCGCCAGAATCACGCTCCCTTCCCCCTTGAGAAAGCCCTGCAGCAGGTGGTGCAGCTTGCAAAGGCGCATCGCCTGCGCCGCGTAGGCGGGGTTGGTGCGGGTGGTCCGCTCCGGGCGCTCGCGCCAGAAGAAGAGCGTTTCGAGAAGGCGGGCGAAGCGGGTCCCGGCCGCCGCCAGGCGCAGCCAGAGGTCGTAGTCCTCGGCCCACCCCATGTCACGATAGCCTCCCACCTGCAGCACCAACTCTTTCCTGTACATGACGCTGGGGTGCACGAAAGGCGATTCCACGAAGATATCGGCGAGGATGGCTTCGTGGCTCAAAAGCGAGTTCTGCCACTGCTGGTAGCCCAACATGCCGCTGCCGATGCGGCGCCGGGGGAAGTGCTGGAAGTTGGTCGCCAGGAGCCCCACCTCGGGGTGAGCGGCAAGGAACGCGACCTGCGCCTGCAGTCGGTCCGGGTGGGCGACGTCGTCGCCGTCCATGCGTGCCACCAGCTCCGACCGGCACTCGGCAAGGCCCAGGTTCAAGGCAGGCACCAGCCCCTGGCCACCCGTCGCCAGCACCCGGACCCGCGCGTCGGCCGCTGCGGCCCGCGCCAGGATATCCGACGTGCGGTCGGTGGAGCCGTCGTCAACGACTACCAGTTCCCAGTCCCGGAAACTTTGCGCCGACAGCGAGGCGAGCGCCGCCGGCAGGTGCTTTTCTTCGTTTCGGACCGGCATCAGTATGGAGAGGGGCGGGATGGTGGACACTATACTCATATTTCAGATCCTTCCATTTGATGTTACCCGGGCACCTTACCAGCAGTTGACACCTACTGACAAAAATAAAATTGCCAATTGATGACCAGGGGGAAGCGGGGCGTCTACCAACAAGCAAATCCCCCCTGTCCCCCCTTCGCAAAAGGGGGGAACGCGGGTTCACCTGTAGCGCTTTGAGAAAACCGATACTCAGTGATCCCCCTAACTCTGAGTTACAAAAACTCGTCAGGCACACCACAGTACTGGTTCAGTAATTGTGGATTGTAATGGTTACAGTTGCCGTTTATGATAACTGTACCCTTTTGAAATGAGCACAACTGTGACTGTGGCCAGTGACGGTTATACGGTACAGTTGGCCTGTAACTTTCAAGAGTTGGCAGCTTCTGACGACGACAGCCCTTCCGCGCGGCACGCACGGCAGGCAAGGACGGGTGGAGGTGGTATGGCCTTGGAAATGGTGAGAGAGTGCAGGCCGCTGTACGAGCGGGTCGGAAGCGAGATCGTCTCGCTCATCGACGGTGGAACATTCCGCGTGGGGGAGCGACTCCCCTCGATACGGCAGCTTAGTTCCAAGCTCAACGTGAGCATCAACACGGTCATGCAGGCCTATGCAGTGCTCGAAGACCGCCGGGTGATCCAGGCGCGCCCGCAATCGGGCTACTACGTCTGCCCCAAGGTTCCCGAGATCACGGCGCAGCCACTGGCGAAAAACCCGCGCCTGCAGCCGACTGCAGTGACCTTCAGCGATCTCTGCGAGTTGGTGATCCGCAACCTGATGAAGCCGGAACTCCTCCCCTTGGCGAGCGCGGTGCCGAACCCGCAGCACTTCCCGATGGACAAGCTGAACCGGATAACGGCCGCAGAAATGAGGCGCTTCGGCGCCCAGAGCATCTCCTACATGATGCCGCCCGGCAGCGAACGGCTGCGCACCCAGATCGCCAAGCGCTCCCTGCTCCACGGGGTCAGCGTCCGTCCAGACCAGGTCCTGGTGACTTCGGGTTGCGTGGAGGCGGTGCAGCTCGCCCTGCGGGCCACCTGCAAGGCCGGCGACACCATCGCGGTCGAATCCCCTTTCTACTTCAACTTCCTGCAACTGATCGCCGAGATGGGGCTGAAGGCCCTGGAGATCCCGTCCACGCCGCGCGAAGGCATCAGCATCGAGGCCCTAAGCTACGCCATCGAGAACAACAAGATCAGCGCCTGCCTGGTGATCCCCAACTTCAGCAATCCCCTGGGGGCCGTGATGCCCGACGAGCGCAAGCGTGAGCTGGTCCAGCTCCTGGCGCAGCACGAGATCCCGCTTATCGAGGATGACATCTACGGGGACCTCACTTTTGCGCAGCAGCGCCCCGTCGCGGCCAAGTCGTTCGACCGCAAGGGGCTGGTGATCTACTGTTCGTCGTTTTCCAAAACCCTTGCTCCCGGTTACCGCGTCGGCTGGGCCATCGGCGGCAGGTTCCAGGCGGAGATGGAGCGGCTCAAGATGATGAACAACCTGGCGACCGCCTCGCCGACGCAACTGGGCATAGCCGAATTCCTGGCCACCGGAGGCTATGACCACCACCTGCGGGCGATCCGGAGGCTGTACGCCAAGTACGCGTCGCAGATGACCGACGCGGTGGTGCGCCACTTTCCTGAGGGGACGCGGATGACCCGCCCTGCCGGGGGGTTCATGCTTTGGATTGAAATGCCGGAGCAGGTGGACTCGGTGCAATTGTTCCACCGCGCCCTGGAGCGGGGTATCAGCATCACCCCGGGTGCCATCTTCTCCCTGTCGGGCAAGTACCGGAACTTCATCAGACTATCGACCGCTTTCTGGGATGAAAAAGCCGAGCGCGGCATCGAAACCCTTGGGAATCTGGTCAAGGAGATGTTGTAGATCTTTGATCTGCCGACGTAACGGTGCCGTTCAGGAATTGAAAGTCCCAGGTATGGTAGAGGAAAGGGGTGTAACTGGATGAGCGTTATGAGGATGTCAGGTGGATGAGGGAGCAGCAGCGGCATTTTCCGTAGCGCGCCGGAAGATAGAGTATATTGATGGTGAGGCACTTCTTGCACTCCCAGAAGGTATAGCCGCTTACCTCGTGCCCCGCCTGTTCGGTGAAGAACCATTGGTAATACGCATCCCAATCGTACTCGGGCTTCTGGTTTGCCTTTTCGATCAGTCGTTCCAGTAGCATGGCGGGCCGCTCCTTGAAGAATGATGACGTAAACATACAACCAAAAAGATCAATAGCAACTGTGATATTTTCTAACACCTAACGTTATTCGTTGTCCATCTTGAATACATAACGTGCAGCAGGAACATGAGGTTGCCGTGAAGTTCATGAATGGAGCAGATATTTCCGGATGGACTTCGCATTTTGAAGAGCGGTAAAATGAGTCATCAGTAGATATCGTCCTAAAGGAGGCGCTATCATGGCAGAAAGGATGAAGAGACAGATGACAGGCCTGATGATGCTGGTTGGCGGCGGGGTGCTCGGTGCTGGTCTGGGGCTTCTCTTTGCTCCCTGCGCAGGCGAGAAGAGCCGCAAGAAAATGATGCGCATGGGGAAGTCGATCAGCAATAAGAGCGACCGGATGATGCGCGATCTGAGTGACCGGATGGATGAACTGGCCGACAGTATGACCAGCATGAGCGGGAAGGCCGGTAAGTTCATGCACCTGCGTTAAAGAGAGAGGTTGTTCCCCCTTCTGCAGCTAACCTAAAGAATTTGGCCCGCGGTTGTACCAGCCGCGGGCCTTTCTTTGCCTTAACCGAGCCGGATCAGGGCGGCCCCGGCCACGATGAGGGCGGCCGAGATGAGGCGCATCCTGCCGAAGGACTCCCGCAGGAAAAAGATCCCGATCAGAACCCCGACCATGATGCTGACCTGGCGCACCGGGACGGCGTAGCCGACCCGGGCCATGTTGAGGCCGTAGCGGAAACTGAGAAAGGAGAGCATGACGGTAGGGCCGCTCCACAGGATCAGACGCCAGTTGGTGCGCCATTCCTCGGCAATGAGGTCGCGGTACTTGGGGCGGCACAGGTTGAGCGTCATCAGGCACAACATGGCGATGACCAGGAAGTAGGTGAAGAAGACGGGCGGGTAATCCCTGACACCGGTCTTCTCGGCGATGGAGCCGATGGAATAGATGAAGCCGGCCAGGAGGGCGGCGCGAACGGCGCTGCTTTTGAGATCGCGGAAGGGGCGGGCGACCTCGGCCAGCGACACCCTTTGCATCTGGACGCAAAACGTGCCGAAGATGACCAGGAGTATGCCGCAGACCCCGACCAGGGAAAGCCGCTCCCCCAGCAGCAGGACACCCCAGATCGGGACATACACCATAGAGGTCTGGGAAAGCGGGTAGATGATGGAGAGGTCACCGTCGCGATAGGCGCGGCCGTTGAGCAGGTGATAGAGGACAAAACTGACTGAGCCGATGGAGATCATGGCCAGGGTGTGTGGGCCGGGCCAGTGGAACGGTTCGTTCACGATGGCGATGATGGCGGTGAAGGGGAACATCGAGGCGATGAACATCCACCATATGAATACCGTCTTGTGCCGGCTCTGTTTAACCAGGGTGTTCCAGGTGGCGTGCATGACGGCGGAAAAGATGATGAGGGCGAAGGCTAGGTTGGACATGGCCGGAGTATAACCGAGGCGGGTTGAGAAAGTGAATCTTTTCGGCTTTCTTTTTATGTTAGAGAATTTTATTCATTAAATCGTTGACGCTCAGGATGTGCTTTGCTATAAAGCTGGACTCCGCAGCAACGACGTTCTTTGCAACCGAATACATGAGCCGGCAGGAAGAAGGGCCACAGTAGCACCTTGAGGTGCTATGACAGTCCTTCGGGCACGATCACTGGATCAG
>NZ_JAEMHL010000024.1 GCF_016458305.1 Geomonas anaerohicana
GGCTATTCGATTGTCAGAGAACTTTGTCTACGATGTGGTGGCACTTATTTGTGTCCACGATGTCGTGGCACTCAACACGTAGAACGTAGAACGGCCGTTAGCCCCGTTAGCCTCCCGCCACGATAAGGAACACCCCGATCAGCATGATGATGGTGGAGACGATGCCGCCCTTCTCCTTGAACAGGTAGTGGCCGTAGAGCACACCGAAAAGGAGGCTCAGTCGTTTTACCGCGATCATGTAAGCGACGTTGGTGAGGTTGACGGCAAAAACGTGAGTGAGGGCCTGGAGCGCGTAGCAGACGGCGGGGAGTATGACGGCCTTGGCCGTGCCGTTGCGCAGCACGGGCCCCAGTTCGCCGCGGGACTTGTACAGGGCAAACGGTGTGAGGACGAGCACCAGGAGGGGGAGGTAGATCCCGGCGAAGTAGAGGGGCGAGGAGGCTGCTATGGCCCTTTTGCCGAGGGTGGAGGTGACGCTGTAGATGGTGGCGACCCCCAGCATGCACAGGGCACCCTTCTCACGTGCCAGCGCCTTGAGCGGTGCCAGCACGCCCGTTTCGCCCCTGCCGGAGTTGAGCAGGTAGCCTCCCAGGGCGATCAGGAAGATCCCGGCTCCTCCCATCGGCGAGATCCTCTCGCCCGGGAGGAGGTAGGGCACCACCAGCAGTAAAAGCGGCGTCAGCGAGAGCAGCGGCAGGGTGAGCGAGAGCGGCGAGAGTTTGAGTGCCTTGGTGTAAAGGATGATCGCCACCGCCTCCAGTGGCAGCCCGGTAAAGATGCAGAAGTAGAAGTCGTCGCCGATCTTCGGGGTCTCGATGAAGGGGAGTGTGAGCAGGAAAAGCGGCAAGGTGGGAGCGATGCGCAGCCAGGTGACCAGGTACTCGTTTCTCCCGGCCAGGGCGCGCTTGGTGGTCGCATCGCTGGTGGCGAGGAAGAAGGCGGACAAAACAGTGAGCGGGAACCAAAGCGGCGTCATGGCGCTAATGATAGCGGAAAAAATGCAAGCCGCAGCACTGCATTAAATATCGTCACTCCTGTTGACGCCGCCGAAAACTGCGGCCTAATTAAAGACGAAGACCCAGCCAGTTAACAGTTCGGGAGGGCATCATCATGAGCAAGAACGTTTTGATCCCGTCGATTGAACAGAGGCTGCGCGGCATGATGGAGGTAGGCCGCAGGAACCTGCACGAGCATGGCATCACCGATGTGCAGCGGAGCAACCCGACGGTGACCCTGACCCGTGAGTTCGGCTGCGAGGGGTATCCGGTGGCCGAGAGGCTGCAGGGCATCCTGGAGAAGCGCTCGGGCAAGCCGTGGGTGGTCATGGACCGGGCCCTTTTGGACGCGGTGGCCAAGGACCACAACCTTTCCGACGGCATCCTGCGCAACCTGGGCACCAAGAACCGCTTCCTCGACGACATGCTCTCCACCTTTTCACCGCGCTGGAGAAGCGACAAGGACTACTACCGGCTGCTTTGCCGCCAGATCGTGGCGCTGGCGACCGAGGGGAACGTGATCCTGGTGGGGAGGGGCGCCTCCATCCTGACCCAGAACACCGGCAACTGCTACCACTTCCGGATCATCGCCCCCATGAGCTTCAAGGTGAAGGCGGTGGCGTCCCGCTGCGGGATCTCCGCCGACCAGGCGCAGGACATGGTGACGGAAAAGCAGCGCCAGCGCGATGCCTTCCTCAAGGATTTTCTCGGGCGGGACATCACCGACCCGACCCTGTACCACCTGGTCTTCAACAACGCCCGGCTCACGGCGGCCCGCATCGCTGAGGTCATGGCGGACGTGGTGATGCCGCCTACGCGCGACTAGCCTAAGCCTTCAGTTTGTGCTCCCGTGGTTGCTTCCGAGGGCAGCAGGGTCACCAGCACCACCTCGGGAGGGTCGTTGATGCGGATCGGGAACCAGCTTTCCCCCAGGCCGCCGTTGACGATCATGGTGCATTTCCCTTGGCGGTACAGGCCGTAATCCCACTTTGGCAGGTATCCCATGGAGGGGATGTAGGGAGCGCCAATCAGGGGAAGGCGGATTTGACCACCGTGGGTATGACCGACCAGCATCAGGTCCACACCGGCCTGCACCGCCTGCGGGAAGGGATGCGGCGCATGGGCCAACAACAGGCGCGGAACACGGGCATCGGTACGGCTCAGCGCCTGTGCCAAGTTGGCTCTCCCGGTCACCGGGTCGTCCACGCCGGCCACCCAGAGGCGGTCCTTTCCCCTTGGCAGCATTTCCGCTTCGTTCTTGAGAACCCGGACCCCAGCCTGTTCCAGTTTCGCGTTGACTTGCGGCGCCATCTGCGCCCCCCACTCGTGGTTGCCGCTCACCGAGAACATGGGGCTTTTTGAAAAGCCGCCGATCCCCCGGATCAGTTCCAGGGCAGCGTTTATTTTCGGCGAGGTCCTCAGCACCAGGTCTCCAGTGACGGCCACGAGGTCGAAGGACAAGCGACGCAGGTTCGCCAGCAGATCCTCGCCGCGCTCCCCGAACTCCTTGTCGTGCAGATCGGTGATATGCAGAATGGCGAAGCCGTGGAAGGCCGCCGGGAGGTTTTGCACCGGCACCCGGTAGCGCCGCACCGCCACGGCAGCTCTCTGGTAGTAGAGGTAGGGAAAGAAGGCGATCCCGCCGGCCAGGAATGCGCGCCTGCTGATAGCTGTCATGAGGGCACCTCCGGAATCAGCCGGAGATTATACCAAGGCGACCACGAGGTGCCAGCAAAGGGCACCGTGCGTACCTCCATAACCACTCGCGCTGTCCATGTCCCCTCGCCTTTTACCCCCTCCCCAGCCCTCCCCCTCCGGGGGCGGGAGAAGGATCGTCCCTCCGCGGGCTCGGCATCTTTGACTTCCCCGCCCCCGGACGTTATCATGGCCGCTGCTGAAGGGACTGGCTCCGTCAGGTGCCTGTCCCTCTAGCGGGACACTCCTCTCAGCTCAGCCACCTTTCAAGCACTAAGGGGACAGGCACCTTGCGGAGCCAGTCCCCTCCTTCGGCGAAGGCCCTGAGGTGGGAAACCAAACACGCATCGCTCGTGGAGCGTTCGAAAGGGAGAGGTGATGGCTGATTTCGCAGTAAGCGAAGAAAAGAACCGCTGGCTGAAGGCGAAGATGGAAGAACTCGGGGTCGCGGAGAAGGACCTGGAAGAGCGCTTCGTGCACGCCTCGGGGCGCGGCGGGCAGCACGTCAACAAGAGTTCCTCCTGCGTCTACCTGAAACACATCCCCAGCGGGCTCGAAGTGAAATGCATGGAATCGCGCAGCCAGTCGCTGAACCGGTTCCTGGCCCGGCGCCTGCTCATGGAGAAGATCGAAGGGGCCGGCGGCGGCATGACCAAGAAGGAATTGGCCGCGGAAAAGCTCAAAAGACAGAAGGCCCGCAGAAAACGCCGCAGCGGCGCCAAGTATGGCACCGATGCTGCAGTGGATGCTGAATCGGGCCCGGAAGCGGGGTCTGCAGCGTCAACGCCCCGTAATGAGAGCCAATAATTTGACCGCTCCCAACTCGGGAACCTCTCGCGGCTCCAGTCACTCGGGCGCCGCCCGCACCACAAAGAGCGGAAAAAATAAAGTTGACAAGGTAACGAGGGGAAGGGTATAAATTTCCAATATCCTCAATAAGACCTTTTGCAGACACCTTTAAATACCCCGAATTTTTTCTCATACCGAACCGGTACCGACACCTCAAGAACAAACTCAAGGCTTAAATACTCACAGATCCTTTACACGTTAGCGCTCGTCAGGCACGCCTCGTATGTCACCCATGCCGCATCGGTGAAACATTCCCGTATTCCCAGTCAGGCAATTTGCCGCTAGATCTATATTTGCGCCATATCAGGAGAACAGATGAACCTACAGGAACTTAAAGAAAAGAAAATCAACGATCTCACGGCCATTGCCAAGGCGTTGAACATCGAGGGGGCGTCCAGTCTCAGGAAGCAGGACCTGATCTTCGCCATCCTCAACGCCCAGACCGAGAAGAACGGCATGATCTTCGGCGAGGGGGTCCTCGAGACCCTGCCTGACGGGTTCGGCTTCCTGAGGGCGCCGGATTACAACTACCTGCCGGGTCCGGACGACATCTACGTGTCGCCGTCCCAGATCCGCCGCTTCAACCTGCACACCGGCGACACCGTTGCCGGCCAGATCAGGCCGCCCAAAGAAGGGGAGCGCTACTTCGCCCTCCTCAAGGTCGAGACCGTCAACCACGAATCTCCCGAGGTCGCCCGCGACAAGATCCTCTTCGACAACCTGACCCCGCTCTACCCGGAAGAGAAGCTGGTGCTCGAGACCACCCCGGACAACATGTCCAGCCGCGTCATGGAACTGGTCGCGCCGATCGGCAAAGGGCAGAGGGGCCTCATCGTCGCTCCGCCGCGCACCGGCAAGACCATGCTGATCCAGAACATCGCCAACTCCATCGCGCTGAACCACCCCGAGGTGTTCCTGATCGTCCTTCTCATCGACGAGCGCCCGGAAGAGGTTACCGACATGCAGCGCTCCGTGAAGGGCGAGGTCATTTCCTCCACCTTCGACGAGCCGGCTTCCCGTCACATCCAGGTGGCCGAGATGGTCATCGAGAAGGCCAAGCGCCTGGTCGAGCACAAGCGCGACGTCGTCATCCTGCTCGACTCCATCACCCGTCTGGCCCGCGCCTACAACACCGTGATCCCGCCGTCCGGCAAGATCCTCTCCGGTGGTGTCGACTCCAACGCCCTGCACAAGCCCAAACGCTTCTTCGGCGCCGCGCGTAACATCGAGGAAGGGGGCTCGCTCACCATCATCGCCACCGCCCTGGTCGACACCGGCTCCAAGATGGACGAGGTCATCTTCGAAGAGTTCAAGGGCACCGGTAACATGGAGCTCCATCTCGACCGCAAGCTGGTCGAGAAGAGGACCTTCCCCGCCATCGACATCAACAAGTCGGGCACCAGGAAGGAAGAACTGCTCATCCCGCAGGCCTCTTTGAACCGCATCTGGATCCTCCGGAAGGTGCTCCACCCGATGAACGTGGTCGACTCCATGGAGTTCCTGATCTCCAAGCTGCAGGGGACCAAGAGCAACCAGGACTTCCTCGATTCCATGAGCAAGTAAAAAAGTGTTGAAATCTTGCAGGGAAGGTGCTATTTATGGCTACTTTCCGGCAAGAACATCAAAGTTAGATAACGGGGCGCGCCCCGCCAGGAGGAAGATATGAAAGAAGGGATCCACCCGAAGTACGAGGAAATTACCGTAAAGTGCCTGTGCGGTAACCAGTTCCAGACCCGTTCCACCAAAGCGGAGATCTCCACCGAGATCTGCTCGCAGTGCCACCCGTTCTACACCGGTAAGCAGAAGCTGATCGACACCGCAGGCCGCGTCGAGCGCTTCCGCAAGAGATACAACCTGGAGAAGTAGGCTTTCGCGCTTGCGAATCCGTTCGGAGGGGATTTTGTCTATGGCGAAATCCCCTTGTTTCGTTTTCTATGGCTCGATTGCAAAACAACGCAGCAATGTGAAGGATCTTCATGAAGGTTGCCCTTCTGCAGTACACCCCCGATCCCGAGTTGACCATCGCACTTGCGGCCCGGCTCTGCTATTCGTCGGCCGACATCGAGGCGCTCAAGGACAAGCTCTCCGGCGCTGACGTCAAAAAATTCCTGGACAAGATCATGTCGCTTGGGCACCAGTCGGTGCTGGAGCACGCCTCCTTCACCTTCGGTGTGGACGGGATCTCGCGCGTCACCAGCCACCAGCTGGTGCGGCACCGGGTCGCCTCCTTTTCCCAGCAGTCCCAGCGCTACGTTTCTCACAAGGAGCGGTTCGCGGTGGTGACGCCGCAATCGATCGCGGACAATCCTAAGCACCTGGAACTGTTCGAGGCCCAGGTGGCGGCCCTGCACGCGGCCTATGCGGCCCTGGTCGAGGCGGGTGTCCCGGCCGAGGATGCGCGCTACCTGCTTCCCAACGCCACCGAGACCAAGATCATCATCACCATGAACGCCCGGGAGCTTCTGCACTTCTTCGCTGTCCGTTGCTGCGAGCGCGCCCAGTGGGAGATCCGGGCCATGGCGATTGAGATGCTCCGTCTGGTGAAGCCGGTGGCACCGACGGTTTTCGACAAGGCCGGCCCCGGCTGCCTTGGTGGTCCCTGCCCCGAAGGCGCCATGTGCTGCGGCAAGATGGCGCAGGTTCGGGAGTACTTCCGGGAGATGTAAAACATCCCCCTCCCTGTCCCTCCCCCTCCGGGGGCGGGGACGCTTAGCGCACCTCCCTCTGAGGTTTGGGACGCATGGCTCATTTTCCAGCGGGCGCCGTCCATGCTCCTCCCCCTGGAGGGGGGAGGTCGGGAGGGGGGAAGACTTTTTTCCCTGAAGACTTTTTGCCCCTCAACACACGAGGTAACAAGTGTCAAAGATAAACATAGGCGGACAGGCGGTTCTGGAAGGCGTCATGATGCGGGCACCGCGCTCGATGGCCATCGCGGTGAGAAGACCCGACGGCGACATCTCGGTCAAGAGCGAGACGGTGATCCCGCTTTCCGAGCGTTTCCCCATCACCAAGCTCCCCATCGTCCGTGGGGCGGTGGCGCTCTTCTCGTCACTGATCATCGGCATCAAGGCGCTCAATTTTTCCGCCAACGAAGCGCTCGCCGAGGGTGAGGAAAAAGAAGAGATCAACGACTGGGCCATCGCCGGCACCATGGCCGCGGCCTTCGGTTTCGGCATCCTGCTCTTCTTCATCCTGCCACTCTACCTGACCAAGCTGCTCATCCCGATCATCGGCGACTCCAACATCGTCTTCAACCTGGTGGACGGCGTGATCCGGGTCGCGGTGTTCCTGATCTACATCATCGGCATCTCGCGCATGAAGGACATCCAGCGGGTGTTCCAGTACCACGGCGCCGAGCACAAGTCGATCTTCACCTTCGAGGCGGGCGAGGAGCTCACCGTCGAAAACGTGAGAAAGTACAGCTGCCTGCACCCCCGTTGCGGCACCAGCTTCCTCCTGATCGTCATGCTGGTGAGCATCGTGGTGTTCTCCCTGATCCCGAAGCTGTGGCCTTTCTACTTCAAGGCCGGCTCCAGGATCATCCTGCTGCCGATGATCGCCGGGCTCTCCTACGAGGTCCTCAAGTGGACCGCCAAGCACGACAACCACGCGCTGGTGAGGATGGTGATCGCCCCGGGCCTCGCGCTGCAGCGCCTGACCACCCGCGAGCCGGACGACAGCCAGCTCGAGGTTGCCATCAAGTCCATGCAGGTCGCCCTCGAACTGAACGACGGCTTCAAAGACGACCGCTTGGTGGTGTAAGTACTAAAACACGTTCTATGTTCTACGTTCTACGTTCTACGTTAGAAGCCTCCACCTGCGGGTGTGCCTTTAACGTAGAACGTAGAACGTAGAACGTAGAACCTCTTTTGAGGTGTTTTGATGTCCATGTTCGACAAAATTGCAGATCTTGAAACCCGCTTCGGGGAGCTCGAATCGCTCCTTTCCGATCCGGAGGTGCTGGCGAACCAGGTCGAGTTTCGAAAGCTCTCCAAGGAGCACGCCGGCCTCACCGAGCTGATCGCCGCCTACCGCGAGTACAAGAAGGTGCTCTCCGACATCGAGGGGAACAAGGAACTCCTCAAGGAGCCGGACCAGGAGATGCGCGAGATGGCCCAGGCCGAGCTGGAGACCCTGGAAGAGCGCCGCGAGCAGCTGGAAAGCGAGATCCAAGTGCTTCTGCTTCCCAAGGATCCCAACGACGACAAGAGCGTCGTCCTCGAGATCCGCGCCGGCACCGGCGGCGACGAGTCGGCCCTCTTCGCGGGCGACCTGTTCCGCATGTACAGCCGCTTTGCCGAGACCAACCGCTGGAAGGTCGAGGTGATCTCCGCCTCCGAGTCCGAGCGCGGCGGCTTCAAAGAGGTCATCGCGCTGGTCGAAGGCGACGGCGTCTTCGCCAAACTCAAGTACGAGTCCGGCACCCACCGTGTGCAGCGCGTGCCCGAGACCGAGGCGCAGGGACGCATCCACACCTCCGCCTGCACCGTGGCGGTGATGCCCGAGGCCGAGGATATCGACATCGACATCAACCCGGCCGATCTGAAGATCGACGTGTACCGTTCCTCCGGCGCGGGGGGGCAGCACGTCAACACCACCGACTCCGCGGTCAGGATCACCCACATCCCGACCGGCACGGTCGTCGCCTGCCAGGAAGAGCGCAGCCAGATCAAGAACCGCGCGAAAGCCATGAAGGTCCTGAAGTCCAGGATCCTGGACAACATCGTCATGGAGCAGAACGCCAAGATGGCTGCCGACAGGAAGAGCCAGGTGGGCAGCGGTGACCGCAGCGAGCGTATCAGGACCTACAACTTCCCGCAGGGGCGCATGACCGACCATCGCATCGGGCTCACCCTGTACCGCCTCGACTCCATCATGGCCGGCGACATCGCCGAGATCGCGGACTCCCTGCGTGCCCACTACCAGATGGAAGCCCTGCAGGCCCAAAGCGAAGGTATGTAATCCCCCAGGTCCACCGGGCCCATCAGGTTCACTGGGGCCGCAACGTCCAAGTAGGTTGCCATGACCACCACCCCCGAAAAATGGGATGTCCTCAAAGTCCTCAATTGGACCAAAGGCTACCTTTCCGAGAAAGGCGTGGAGAACCCGCGTCTCGAGGCAGAGTGGATGCTGTGCGAGGCGCTCTCCCTGGACCGGGTCGGGCTCTACCTCAATTTCGACAAGCCCCTTTCCGACGCTGAACTGGCCGCCTACCGCACCATGGTGGCGCGCCGCGGCAAGCGCGAACCGCTGCAGTATATCCTCGGGACCCAGGAATTCATGGGCCACGAGTTCCGGGTCACCCCGGCGGTCCTGATCCCGCGCCATGATACCGAGGTGCTGGTGACCGAGGCGATCAAGCGCGCAACTGCCGCGAAGAGCATCCTCGACATCGGCACCGGTAGCGGCTGCGTGGCCATCTCCCTTGCCAAAGAACTGCCGCAGACCGAGGTCTGCAGCGTGGACGTTTCCGCGGAAGCCCTCGAGGTAGCCCGCGGCAACGCCGAGCGCAACGCGGCCACGGTGCAATTTTTCCAGGGATCCCTGTTCGAACCGTTTGCGGGACGACGCTTCGACATGGTAGTATCCAACCCGCCCTATATTCCCAATTCCGAACTGGCGACATTGCAGGCCGAAGTGCGCGGCTTCGAACCGATGGGCGCGCTCGACGGCGGTGCCGACGGCCTCGACTTCTACCGGCGCATCGTGAACGACGCACCCGGCTATCTGAACCCCGGCGGCTGGCTCATCTTCGAGGTCGGCGCCGGACAGGCCCCCCAGGTGCTGGGGCTTTTAAAGGCCGGCGGCTTCGCCGGTGAGACCTTCACCCAGACCGATCCCGCAGGCATCGAACGCGTGGTTGGCGGCAGGCTGTAACAATTTCCATCCGCCCCTCGGGGCGCTGAACAAAAGAAAAAGAGTACAGAGGTAACAGTGGAAAAACTGGTAATCAAAGGTGGCAACAAGCTCTCCGGAGAAGTGACCGTCAGCGGGTCGAAGAACGCCGCCCTCCCCATATTCATCTCGACCATCCTGGCACCCGGATGCCACACCATCAGCAACGTCCCGTTCTTGCGCGACATCAACACCACCATCAAGGTGCTGGAGAAGCTGGGCGCCAAGGTTGACGGCCGCGGCAACGTGGTCAAGATCGACACCACCGACCTGAACAGCTGGGAAGCCACCTACGATCTGGTGCGCACCATGCGTGCCTCCGTGCTGGTGCTCGGACCTCTGTTGGCACGCTTCGGCCAGGCCCGCGTATCGCTCCCTGGCGGCTGCGCCATCGGCGCACGTCCCATCAACCTGCACCTTAAGGGCCTCGCCGCGCTGGGCGCCGAGATCACCCTGGAGCACGGCTACGTCGAGGCGAAAGCCAAGAAGCTGAAAGGCGCACGCATCAACTTCGACATCTCCACCGTTGGCGGCACCGAGCAGCTTCTCATGGCGGCAGCCACCGCGCAGGGCGAGACCATCCTCGAGAACGCTGCCCGCGAGCCGGAGATCGTGGACCTCGCCGACATCCTCACCAAGATGGGCGCCAACATCGAAGGCGCAGGCACCGACACCATCAGGATCAAAGGCGTCGAGCAGTTGACCGCCGCCGAGCACGCCGTGATGCCGGACCGCATCGAGGCCGGGACCTTCATGATCGCCTCCGCCATCACCGGCGGCGACGTCAAGATCAAGAACATGCGCCTGGAGCACCTCGACGCGCTGACCTTCAAACTGCAGGACGCAGGTGTGGAGATCATCAACAAGGACAACGTGGTTCGCGTCAAGGGTCCCAAGAAGATCCGCAACGTCAACATCAAGACCCGTCCCTACCCGGGTTTCCCGACCGACATGCAGGCGCAGTTCATGGCCCTCATGTGCATCGCCGAAGGCGCCAGCGTGATCTCCGAGAACATCTTCGAGAACCGCTTCATGCACGTCTCCGAGCTGCTCCGTTTCGGTGCCGACATCATATGCGAGGGGAACAGCGCCACCGTGAAGGGCGTCAAGAAGCTCTCCGGCGCGCCGGTCATGGCGACCGACCTCAGGGCCTCCGCGTCGCTGATCCTCGCCGCCCTCGCCGCCGACAACACCAGCGAGATCTCCAGGATCTACCACCTGGACCGCGGCTACGAGAACATCGAGAAGAAGCTCGCCGGTCTCGGTGCCGACATTGTCCGCGTCCCGGACATCGACGGCCCGTAGTGTAAGGGGGCGATAGATCGCCCCTCGTTCGATCACGGTCCACCAGGTCCACCAGGTCCACCAGGTCCACCAAATGCCATGCTCCACTGGAGTTTTTAAATGACCGACTACGTCACCATTGCCATCCCCAAAGGCCGCATTCTGCAGGACTCCGTTGCCCTGTTCAAGAAGATCGGCATCGACTGTGAAGAGCTCCTCTCCGACACCCGGAAGCTCGTCTTCGAGAACCATGAGCAGAAGATGCGCTACATGATCGTGCGCGCCACCGACGTCCCCACCTACGTGGAGTACGGTTGCGCCGACCTCGGCATCGTGGGGAAAGATACCCTGATGGAGGCGGAGAAGGACCTTTACGAACCGCTCGACCTAAAGTTCGGCTACTGCCGCCTGATGGTCGCCGAGCCGGTCGAGCTCTCCACCAAGGACGATCCCGCTGCCTGGAACAACATCCGTATTGCCACCAAGTACCCCAACGTCACCGAGAAATATTTCGCGGCCAAGGGAATACAGGTTGAGCTGATCAAGCTCTACGGCTCCATCGAGCTGGCGCCGCTGGTCGGCCTCTCGGAACGCATCGTCGACCTCGTTTCCACCGGTGAGACGCTGAAGCAGAACGGTCTGGCAGAGATTGAGACCATCGCCGAGATCACCTGCCGCCTCATCGTCAACCGCGCGAGCCTCAAGACCAAGCACGAGCGCATCTCGAAGATCATCGAGGGGCTGGAGCAGCATATCTAGGTAGCAGAAGGGGCAGGCTCCGTCAGGTGCCTGTCCCTCTAGCGGAACGCTCCATTCCGCTGCAGCCATCTTACCCAAGCCAACAGCTTCCCTCTTTCGCAAAGGGGGAACGAGGGGGATTTAACTCCGTTGCAGCCCAGGATGTTGTGGCTGCCTCGGCTAAATCCCCCCTGGCTCCCCTTTGCAAAAGGGGGGGACGCAGCAATCTTTGAATTTTATTGTCATGAATCGCGAGGTTTAAAGATGCAGTTCCTCGACATTAGGGAAGCAGATTTTCAGGCGAAGTTCGATGCCATTGTAGAGCGCGGCGAGGAGTCGGGACGCGAAGTCGAAGAGGTGGTGCTGGGCATCATCTCCGACGTGCGCAAGCGCGGCGACGAGGCGCTTCTGGATTACACCCGCCGTTTCGACCGTGTGGAGTGCGACGCCGCCGGCCTTGAAATCACCGAGGCGGAGTTCGCCAACGCCTTCGCCCAGGTGGACGAGAAGGACCTCGCGGCGCTGAAACTCGCCGTGGAGCGCGTCGCCCGCTACCACGAGAAGCAGAAGCAGCAGACCTGGCTCTCCACCGAGGAAAGCGACATCATGCTGGGCCAGAAGGTGACCCCGCTCGCCAAGGTCGGCATCTACGTCCCCGGCGGCAAGGCCTGCTATCCCTCCAGTGTCATCATGAACGCTGTCCCTGCCAAGGTTGCCGGCGTGGGCGAGATCATCATGGTCGTCCCCACCCCGGGCGGCGAGACCAACGCCCACGTTCTTGTTGCCGCCAAACTCTCCGGCGTCGACCGCGTCTTCCGCATCGGAGGCGCGCAGGCCGTAGCGGCGCTTGCCTACGGCACCGCCACCGTCCCCAGGGTCGACAAGATCACCGGCCCGGGCAACATCTACGTCGCCACAGCCAAGAAGCTGGTCTTCGGCCAGGTCGGCATCGACATGATCGCCGGCCCCAGCGAGATCCTGGTCATCAACGACGGCAGCGGCAACCCGACCCACATCGCAGCGGATCTTCTTTCCCAGGCGGAGCACGACGAACTGGCATCCTCCGTGCTGATCACCACCGACCGCGGTTTCGGCGAGAAGGTGGCGGCCGAGGTCGAGCGCCAGTTGAAGGAACTCTCCCGCGAGGCCATTGCCCGCAAGTCCTGGGAATCCTTCGGCGTCATCATCGTGGCCGGCAACCTGGAAGAGGCGATCGCCTTCTCCAACCGCATTGCGCCGGAGCACCTGGAACTCGCCGTGGAGAATCCTTTCGAGATCATGCCCCTCATCACCAACGCAGGCGCGATCTTCATGGGGCACTACACCCCCGAGGCCTCCGGCGACTACCTGGCCGGCCCCAACCACACCCTTCCCACCGGCGGCACGGCCCGTTTCTTCTCGCCGCTGTCGGTGGATGACTTCGTCAAGAAAAGCTCCCTCATCTATTTCACCAAGGGCGGCCTGCAGCGGGTCGGTAAGGACATCGTCCGCATCGCGACGCTGGAAGGGCTCGAGGCCCACGGCAAGTCGGTCAGCTTCAGGCTCGACAGCTAGTTTGGAATTCATTGCGGCTTTGATCATCTAATTCAAGGAGGCGGCATGGCCAGGTCGGCAAGCATCGAACGCATCACCAAGGAGACGCAGATCAAGCTCTCCCTCGAAATCGACGGCAAAGGCGAGGCGCAGATCTGCACCTCGGTTCCTTTCCTGGACCACATGCTGGACCTTTTCGCCCGGCACGGCCTCTTCAACCTCAAGGTCGAAGCGCACGGCGACATCGACATCGACTTCCACCACACCGTCGAGGATATCGGCATCGTGCTGGGCACCGCGTTCAAGGAAGCGCTGGGCGACAAGTGCGGCATCCGCCGCTACGGCCAGGCCACCGTCCCGATGGACGAGACGCTCGCCAGCGTCGCCACCGACCTCTCCGGCCGTCCCTACCTGGTCTACAACGTCCAACTTCCCAAGGTGAAGATCGGCGACTTCGACGTCGAGCTGGTGCGCGAGTTCTTCCAGGGCTTCGTGAACCACTGTGGCGCCAACCTCCACATCAACGTCATGTACGGCGACAATGTGCACCACATCCTGGAAGCCTGCTTCAAGGCCGCCGCCCGCGCACTGGACATGGCGACGCAGATGGATTCCCGCATCGAGGGTGTCATGTCCACTAAGGGCAAGCTTTAAAAAAGCGCCCTCACCCCGACCCTCTCCCAGAGGGCGAGGGGGAGTGGACCAAGTTGACGGCCTTCTCTTTAGAGTGGGGCTGTCCATCCCTTCCCCCACTGGGGGAAGGTGCCCCGAAGGGGCGGATGAGGGCGTTGGCAGCACGTGTAGTGCGCCAACGCGAAACAGCAACAGGCACCGCAACGTGCCGGAAGGATAGATAGATGATCGCGATCATAGATTACGGCATGGGCAACCTCCGCTCCGTGCAAAAAGGGTTCGAGAAGGTCGGCTGCGACGCCGTCGTCACCTCCGATCCCAAGGTGCTGCTGGACGCCGAGCGCGTCGTGCTCCCGGGCGTCGGGGCCTTCCGCGACTGCATCAGGAACCTCGAGGAAGGGGACTTTGTCGAGCCGATCCTCAAGGTGATCAAGGAAGGCAAGCCCTTCCTCGGCATCTGCCTCGGTCTGCAACTCCTCTTCACCGAGAGCGAAGAGTTCGGCATCCACAAGGGCCTGGACGTTATTCCCGGCAAGGTGCTCCGCTTCCCGGAAGGGATGCAGCAGGCGGGCGAGGACCTCAAGGTGCCGCACATGGGCTGGAACCAGCTCGACATCAAGCGCCCGTCCCCGCTGTTTCAGGGCGTCGAGCAGGGCTCCAACGTCTATTTCGTGCACTCCTACTACGTGAAGCCTGATGACGAGAGCGTCGTGGCCGCGACCACCAACTACGGCATCGACTTCTGCGCCGCCATCTGGCGCGACAACGTCGTGGCCGCCCAGTTCCACCCGGAGAAGTCGCAGGACAAGGGGCTCGCCATGCTCAAGAACTTTTCGCAGATGAAATAGTCTCCTATCGCTGGGTTTGTTCCCTCCCCCGGAGGGGGAGGGTTAGGGAGGGGGATGTTTTTTCTTCCGCCAGCATAGCCCCCCACCCAGCCTCCCCCCCTCCGGGGCGAGGAGATATGAAATTATCGAGGAATTGAAATGATCATTATTCCGGCAATAGATCTGAAGAACGGCTGCTGTGTCCGCCTGGAGCAGGGGCTGATGGAGAAGGACACGGTTTTCAACGACGATCCCGGTGCGCAGGCGGCCGAGTGGCAGCGCCAGGGCGGCGAGATCCTGCATATCGTCGACCTCGACGGCGCCTTCGCCGGTGAGCCGAAGAACCGCTCCGCCATCGAATCCATCGTCAAGTCCGTCACCATCCCGACCCAGTTGGGCGGCGGCATCCGCGACATCGCCACCATCGAGGCCTACCTTTCCCTGGGCATCGGCCGCGTCATTATCGGCACCGCCGCACAGAGAAACCCCGCTTTCGTGAAAGAGGCGTGCGCCAAGTTCCCGGGCAAGATCGTCGTCGGCATCGACGCCAAGAACGGCATGGTTGCCGTGCAGGGGTGGGCCGAGGTCACCGGCATTACGGCCACCGAACTCGCCAGGCAGTTCGAAGGCGACGGCGTCTCCGCCATCATCTACACCGACATCAGCCGCGACGGGATGATGCAGGGGCCGAACATCGAAGCTACCAAGGCACTGGCCGAAGCCATCAACATCCCGGTGATCGCCTCCGGCGGCCTCTCGTCGCTCAAGGACATCGAGAACCTGATCGCCATCGAGTCCTCCGGCGTTACCGGCGTCATCACCGGCAAGGCCATCTACTCCGGCGCCATCAACCTCGCCGAAGCCATTGCACTGACCAAGAAACAGAAATAGCTTCGCCTCCTCCGCGAACCATCGCACGCCCGCTGCTCGTTCCCAAGCTGGAGCTTGGGAGCCAGGACTGTGGAGTTGCTACTCGTTCCCAAGCTCCAGCTTGGGAACGCAAACCCTTTGCGAAGCTCGAGCTTCGCGCAAGCTGTGGGTTCCCAAGCTGGAACTTGGGAACCAGGACTGTGGAGTTTTCAGATGCTGACCAAAAGAATCATCCCTTGCCTCGACGTAAAAGGCGGCCGGGTAGTAAAAGGTGTCCAGTTCCTGGGCCTGCGCGACGCGGGCGACCCGGTCGAGATCGCCGAGCTGTACGACCAGCAGGGCGCGGACGAGTTGACCTTCCTCGACATCACCGCTTCCTCCGACGAGCGCGACATCATCATCGACGTGGTGCGCAGGACCGCCGAGCGCGTCTTCATGCCGCTCACCGTCGGTGGCGGGGTCCGCACCGTGGACGATATCCGGCGCCTCTTGAACGCCGGGGCGGACAAAGTCTCCATCAACACCGCGGCCGTCCATCGCCCCGAGTTCGTGAACGAGGCCGCTGAGCGCTTCGGCTCGCAGTGCACTGTGGTCGCCATCGACGCCCGTTCCCGCGCCACCGGCGGCTGGGAAGTCTACACCCACGGCGGCCGCAACCCGACCGGTATCGATGCCGTCGAATGGGCGCAGCGCATGGAAGAACTGGGCGCGGGGGAAATTCTCCTCACCAGCATGGACCGTGACGGCACCAAGGACGGCTACGATCTGCCGCTGACCCGCGCGGTCGTCGACGCGGTCAGCATCCCGGTCATCGCCTCGGGCGGGGTCGGCGGTCTTTCGCACCTCTACGACGGCTTCACCCAGGCCGGCGCCAGCGCCTGTCTCGCCGCCTCCATCTTCCACTACCGCGAGTACACCATCGAAGAAGCCAAGACCTACCTCCGCGAGCGCGGTGTGCCGGTCAGGCTCTAACGACCGGACCAAGTCCCCTCCCCCGGAGGGGGAGGGTTAGGGAGGGGGGAAGTTTTTCTCCAGCCAGCATAGCCCCCTCCCGACCTCCCCCCTCCAGGGCGAGGAGTGATAATGCCAAGGAGCATCCTTATGGAGCAGCATAAAGACGACATCATCGCCGCGGTGTACCGCGTCATCCAGGAACGCAAGGCCAACCCGAGCGAGAACTCCTACACGGCAAGCCTCATGGCCAAGGGGATCGACAAGATCCTCAAGAAGCTGGGCGAGGAAGCGACTGAAGTGGTCATCGCGGGCAAAGGGGGCAAGCGCGAGGAGATCGTCTACGAGACCGCTGACCTTTTCTTCCACAGCCTGGTCCTGCTCGGCTTCTACGACATCGACCCGGAAGAGGTCTACGCGGAGCTCAGGCGCCGCTTCGGCATGTCCGGCATCGAGGAGAAGAACTCCCGCGTCGGCTAGCCGTTCCACAATGGCACAAATACCTTGACAAAAAAGACCGCGATGATATATTGCTGGTTCCTTGAATAATGTCTGCCGGCCCGTACCCACACAAGTAGTAAATCTAGCTAGAGAAGGGGGGGGAATATGAATGCCGGGAGTAAAGGTAAAAGAGACTGAACCGTTTGAGCTTGCGCTCAAGAAGTTCAAGAAACAGTGCGAGAAAGCGGGGATCCTTTCTGAGGTCCGCAAAAGAGAGCACTACGAGAAGCCGAGCATCAAGAAGAAGAAAAAGGCCATTGCCGCTCGCAAGCGCGCTCTGAAGAAGCAGCGCAAGATGGTCGACTAAGAAAGAGGGTTTCATGCAACTGAGGGAGAGGCTTAACGCGGAACTGAAGGAGGCGATGAAGAGTCGTGATACCTTGCGTTTATCTACCATCCGCATGGTACTCTCCTCGGTGAAAAACCGCGATATCGAGCTCAGGCGTGAACTGAACGATAGCGAGATCACCGAAACCATCGTTACCCTCTGCAAGCAGCGCAGGGAATCCATCCGACTCTTTAAGGAAGCAGGCAGGCAGGAGTTGGTGGATAAAGAGGAAGCGGAGCTCGCGCTCCTTATGGGCTACCTCCCCCAGCAGCTGACACGGGAAGAGCTGGCTGACCTGGTGGCGAAAGTCATCGCGGAAGTCGGCGCTACCGGCGGCAAGGATATGGGCAAGGTCATGAAGGCCATCCAGCCCCAAGTCGCCGGCCGTGCAGATGGCAAACTGGTGAGCGAAGTTGTGAAGGAAAAACTCGCATGATCAACGCCCCCGGGACCACTCCCGGGGGTACTTGCGAGGTTTGGGTGTCATGAGTAGGGGCGAATCGCAGCGATTCCCCCTTCTTTTGCTTTGTAGCTAGTGACCAGGTGTTTGCATGATCCTTCTTGACATCCTTATCTGGGTCGTATTGCTTTTCTTTGTCGCGAAGGGGTTCTCGAAGGGCTTGGTGCGTGAGGCCTGCTCCCTGCTCGGCCTCGTCACGGGCGGCTGGGCCGCTTTCCGATACTATTCCACTCTCAGTCTGGGGATCAGGCATTTCATCAACCTCCCCCCGCAAGTCGCACAGCCGCTGGCGTTCCTCCTTATCTTCATGCTGCTCGGCATGCTTTTCTATTTCCTCGGTCATCTGCTCACCGTCGTCTTGAAAGTCATGCTCCTGGGTGGAATCAACCGCGCGGGCGGGATCGTCTTCGGTTTCCTCCAGGGTGGCTTCATACTCTGCGTGCTCCTCTACCTGGCCACCACCAAGCCGATGCCGGAGAAGGTGAAGGTCTGGATCCACGGTTCCAAGACCGCCGCCGCATTCGCCTCGACCGGTGCGGACATCGCCGCCGGTTGGGAAGGCGCCATAGCCCAGAACAGGGAAAACCGGGACGCTAAAGAAACAAAGGAAGGCAGTGAAAGCAAAGAAGTAAAGGCGCCGACTCCGCACGGAGCGCATAAGAAATAAGGATTAACCGCAGTGTCGACGATACCGGACGAGAAGATCAGGGAAGTACGCGAGAGGGCCCCGATCCTCCAGGTCGTCTCCGACTACATGAGCCTCAAGAAGTCCGGGGCCAACTACCAGGGCGTCTGCCCCTTCCACGGCGAGAAGACCGCGTCGTTCAACGTGAACCCGGCGCGCGGCATCTTCCATTGCTTTGGTTGCGGCGTGGGCGGCAACGCCGTTGATTTCGTGATGCGTATGGAGGGGCTTTCCTTCCCGCAGGCGGTCAAGTTCCTAGCCAAGAAGGTGGGGGTGGAAATCCCCGAACGTCCGCTGACCCGCGAAGAGAAGCGCAAGGTGGACGAGCAGGAACAGGCCTACCAGATCAACGAGGCGGCCTGCGAGTTTTACCGCCGGGTGCTGGAATCGGACGAGGCGGGTGCCGCCGGCAGGGCCTACCTGGAGAAGCGCGGGGTCGACAAGGCCACCGCCGCCACCTACCGCATGGGCTTCGCACCGGCGGGGTGGGACAACCTGACCAGCTTTCTCCGGCGTAAGGGGATCCCGCTGGATGCGGCCGAGAAACTCGGGCTGCTGCGAAAGAGGGAAGGGAAGGACGGCTACTACGACACCTTCCGAAACCGTCTCCTCTTCACCATCGCGGACCTGCACGGGCGGGCCATCGGTTTCGGTGGACGGGTCATGGACGACTCGCTCCCCAAGTACATAAACTCCCCGGAGTCCATCGTCTACCGCAAGAGCGAGGTCCTCTTCGGGGTCGACCTGGCCAAGAAGGGGATGCGGGAGAAGGGGAGCGCCATCGTCGTCGAAGGATACTTCGATCACCTGGCTCTGTACCGGGCTGGCTTCACCAACGTGGTGGCCACCTGCGGCACTGCTCTCACGCCGCCGCACGTAAAGCTGTTGCGCCGCTACGCCGACCGGGCTTTCATGCTCTTTGATGGCGACGAGGCGGGGCGCAAGGCGACGGTCCGCTCCATGGAACTGTTCCTCGAAGAAGGGTTCCCGGCGCGGGTGGTAGAAGTTCCGGCGGAGGACGACCCGGACACCTTCATCAACCGTGAAGGGGGCGCGGCTTTCCAGCCGCTTTTGGACAAGGCGCTCCCCATCTTCGAGTCCTTCTACAAGGGACTCCTCAAGCGCATGGACGTGAGGAGCGTGGAAGGGAAGGTCGCCTTCGTCAACGAGGTTTCGCCCCGGCTGCAGAAGATCGGCGACCCGGTGGAGCGTGGGCTCTACGAGAAGGAGATCTGCCGGGCGCTCGGCATCGACCGCGCCATGCTGCTCCAGAAGGTGGGCATCCCGGCGCAAGTCCAGGCGCCGCGTCCGCAGCCCAAGGGGGCTCCGCAGCAGCGAAGCACCGAGGATGTGCTGCTCACCCTGATGGTCAAGTACCCGGACGTGGTGTTAAGGGTTCGCGATCACGGTGCCGATAAGCTCTTCAGCGCCAGCCACCTGAAGTTGGCACAGGCCATCGTGGCACAGTCTGAAACGGGGGATCTCGATCTCCCCCTGGTGTTGGAACAGGTCGAGTCGCACGAGGAAAGAAGCCGTCTCTATTCGCTGTTCGTGGAGGACGCGCACCTCGAGGATCTTGACCCGGTCAAGGCCTTCGAGCAGTGCTGCCAAGCCCTGGAGCGGCGAGCGCTCAAGGGGGACGGCAAGGCCCTGGCAAGGGAGTTGGCCACGGTCGACCCGGATTCTCCCAGGTACCTGGAGATACTGTCTGAACTTGAGCGGTTGCGTAATAAAAAATCGAAATTACTATAGTAGGATTCAAGCGGTAGCCTGTGCTGGATTCAAGCTGTAGCGGAGCGTGGTAAATGGCCAAGAAAAGCATGGATGAAGTGAAGCAGCTTATCGACCTGGGCAAGGAGAAAGGTTTCCTCACCTATGAAGAGGTGAACGACCTGCTCCCCCCTGACATCGTCTCTTCCGATCAGATCGACGATGTGATGAGCATGTTTGGCGATATGGACATCGAGATCGTGGACTCCGCCCAAAAGGTGAAGATCCCCAAGATCAAGATGGACCTCGAGGAAGAGGAAGAGCACGAAGGGGGCGAGGGCGAAGAAGTAGAGTTCGAGCCCGGCACCCTCGGCCGTACCAGCGATCCGGTGCGCATGTACCTGCGCGAGATGGGTTCCGTATCCCTGCTGACCCGCGAGGGCGAGGTCGAGATCGCCAAGAGGATCGAAGTCGGCGAACGCGACGTGGCCAGCGTCATCCTGAACACCCCGATCACCGTGCGCGAGGTCATCTCCCTGGGCGAGCGCCTGCGCAAGCAGCAGATCGGCGCCATCGAGATCTCGAAGGACGTCGAGGAAGAGGTCCTGGAAGAGGGTGAAGAGGACCTGCAGGCCCTGCGCGTTCTCGGCATCATCGACGAGATCCACGAAATGTCGCAGCGCATGGAGCAGATCCAGACCGCGCTGGAAGGTAAGGTCTCGGCCAAGGAAGGCGAGGCGCTCAATACCGAGCACGGCGAGCTGAAGGTCAAGATGGCCGAGACCCTCAAGTCTCTGCGCCTCAAAGACCGCCACATCGAGAAGATCGCCCAGCGCCTGAAGGAGCTCTCCTGCAAGGTCGACACCGTCATGCAGGAGATCTCCGAACTGGAGAAGGAAACCAGCACCGTAAAGGACGTGTTCCTGGCCGCCTTCGAAGGGCTGAAGAACGCGTCCGACGCCGACTTCTCCAAGAAGATGAACATGTCGCTCGAAGAGGGGCAGAAGCTCGAGAAACGCTACCGCTCCAGCGAAGCGAAACTGAAGAAGATCGAGCAGGAGTCCGGCTTCAAGGCCAGCGAACTCTCCAACGCGCTGCTCGCCATCGAAGAAGGGGAGCACAAGGCCAAGCTGGCCAAGAGCGAGCTGGTCGAGGCCAACCTCCGTCTCGTGGTCTCCATCGCCAAGAAGTACACCAACCGCGGTCTGCAGTTCCTCGACCTGATCCAGGAAGGCAACATCGGCCTGATGAAGGCGGTGGACAAGTTCGAGTACCAGCGCGGCTACAAGTTCTCCACCTACGCCACCTGGTGGATCCGTCAGGCCATCACCCGCGCCATCGCGGACCAGGCCCGCACCATCCGCATCCCGGTGCACATGATCGAGACCATCAACAAGCTGATCCGTACCAGCCGCCAGCTGGTGCAGGAGATCGGCCGCGAGCCCTCCCCGGAGGAGATCGCCGAGCGCATGGCGCTGCCGCTGGACAAGGTCAGGAAGGTGCTCAAGATCGCCAAGGAACCGATCTCCCTGGAGACCCCGATCGGCGAGGAAGAGGATTCCCATCTTGGCGACTTCATCGAGGACAAGGGTGTGGTAAGCCCCCTCGAGGCGGTCATCAAGGCCAACCTCTCCGAGCAGACCTCCCGCGTGCTCTCCACCCTCACACCGCGTGAGGAGAAGGTGCTCAGGATGCGTTTCGGCATCGGCGAGAAGAGCGACCATACCCTCGAAGAGGTCGGCCAGGACTTCGAAGTAACCCGTGAAAGGATCCGGCAGATCGAGGCCAAGGCGCTCAGGAAGCTGCGGCACCCGAGCCGGGCGAAGAAGCTGAAGAGCTTCGTAGAGTAGTCACCAAGGCCGCACCGGAATCGCCGGCGCGGCCTTTTTCTTTTGTATTTACCCCCACTCGATCTGCCTTTCATCCCCTCCCCCGGAGGGGGAGGGTTAGGGAGGGGGAAAGTCTATCAAAAATCCCCCCTCCCAGCCTCCCCCCTCCGGGGGGAGGAGCGTGAGACAGAGGTAAGCGATGAAGAAGAAAGCGGTAATCCTGTACAGCGGCGGGCTCGATTCGACCACCTGCATGGCCATAGCCAGGCACCAGGGCTTTGAGCCGTACGCCATGAGCTTCAGCTACGGTCAACGTCACCAGCACGAAGTGGCCCTCGCCAAGCAGAACGCGCGCCCGATGGGAGCGGTGGACCACATGCTGGTCGAGTTCGACCTGAGGATGATGGGCGGCAGCGCCCTCACCTCCGACATCGCGGTCCCCAAGGAAGGGGTAGGTGAGGAAATCCCGGTCACCTACGTCCCGGCCAGGAACACCATCTTCCTCTCGTTCGCACTGGGCTGGGCGGAAACGCTTGGGGCCTTCGACATCTTCATCGGTGTCAATGCCCTCGACTACTCCGGCTACCCCGACTGCCGTCCCGAGTATATCGCCGCCTACGAGGCGATGGCGAACCTCGCCACCAAGGCGGGCGTGGAAGGGAAGAAAATGACCATCCACACGCCGCTCATCAGCCTCACCAAGGCCGAGATCATCAAGACCGGCCTCACCCTGGGCGTCGACTACGGGAAAACCCATTCCTGTTACGATCCGACCGAAGACGGCGCCGCCTGCGGCCTGTGCGACTCCTGCCGTCTGCGCCTGAAAGGGTTCGCCGAGCTGGGCGTCACCGACCCGGTCCGGTACGTCAAGCGGTAATCCCCTGCTACTACCGGCGCGTCAACTGCCGGCAGGTTACTACTATCATTCCACCGTCCCTCCCTCTCCCTCTGGGAGAGGGCCGGGGTGAGGGCGCCTCAATTGGCGATACCCTCACTCCGTGGGCAACGCCCTCACCCCTTCCCCTCTCCCGGTGGGCGAGGGGGAAACACGGCTGAGGAAAGGCATGAGCAAAGATATGGAGCAGAAGAAAGAAGGCAAGACCCTCACCGACGTGCAGTTGACCCGCGACACCCGCAACATCGCGATCGGCAAGGTGGGCGTCAAGGACGTCTCCTATCCCATCGTGGTGATGGACAAGAACAAGAAGTTCCAGAACACCATCGCGCGCATCAACATGTACGTCGACCTCCCGCACCACTTCAAGGGAACCCACATGAGCCGTTTCGTGGAGATCCTGAACAAGTACCGGGAGGACATCGCCCTCGACAAGCTGGAAGTGATTCTTTCCACCATGAAGGAGAAGCTGGGGGCGTCCAACGCACACCTGGAGATGGAGTTCCCCTACTTCGTGGAGAAGAAGGCACCCGTCTCTAAGGCCAAGAGCCTCATGGAGTACACCTGCACCTTCAGCGCCTCGCTTTCCGACCGTTTCGACTTCGTGCTGGGAATCAAGGTGCCGGTCACCTCGCTTTGCCCCTGCAGCAAGGAACTTTCCAGCTACGGCGCCCACAACCAGCGCTCCATCATGACCGTCCAGGTACGCTACTCCGAATTCATCTGGATCGAGGACCTCATCGACATCATCGAAGAGTGCGGTTCCTCGCCGGTGTATTCCCTGCTCAAGCGCGAAGACGAGAAGTTCGTCACCGAGCGGGCCTACGAGAACCCCCGCTTCGTCGAGGATATGGTGCGCGAGGCGACGGTGCGTCTGCTATCTATGGAAAATATCACGTGGTTTTCCGTAGAGGCCGAGAACTTCGAGTCGATACACAAGCACTCCGCCTACGCCGCCATCGAGAGAAAAAAAGGATAGCCGGATCGGCAGAGTCAACAGCTTGACTGGCTCCGACTGTGGATAACTTTGTTGAAAAGTAGGAAAATTGTGGACAACTCTAGCTTTTAATCCTTCATTTAACTCCCTTAAGGTTTCTTTCTCTAATGAAACGCGCGCTCGCCATCTTCGCCAAGACGCCGCTGCCGGGACGGGTCAAGACCCGCCTCACCCCGCCCTTGTCGCCGCCCCAGGCTGCGGAGCTTTACCGCTGCATGCTGCTGGATATCATCGAGCGTTCCGCCGGGCTTGATGCGGACATCGTCATCTTCTACGAGGGGAGCGCGGAGTTTTTCAGAAAAGCCGCACCGGATGCGCTCCTGGTACATCAGAGCACCGGCGGGCTGGGCGTGCGCCTGGAGCATGCATTTGCAGAGCTGGCCGGGCGGGGCTACGGCGCTCGGGTGGTGATAGGGACAGACTCCCCCGATCTCCCCATACCTTTAATCGAGGAGGCGTTCCGGGAACTCGAGCAGGGGAGGGACGCGGTCTTTGGTCCGGCAGATGATGGCGGCTACTACCTGGTGGGAGTCAGAGACGGCTACGGCGCCCTGTTCCAGGATATCCCCTGGTCCAGTGAAAGGGTGCTGGAGACGAGTCTCCGGCAGGCGGAAGCCTCGGGTCTTGCCGCCGCGCTGCTC
This sequence comes from Geomonas anaerohicana, assembly GCF_016458305.1. Taxonomy (GTDB): domain Bacteria; phylum Desulfobacterota; class Desulfuromonadia; order Geobacterales; family Geobacteraceae; genus Geomonas; species Geomonas anaerohicana. The sequence continues at coordinate 24,317 of NZ_JAEMHL010000024.1, forward strand.
ACCTCCTGGTACGACGTCGACAGCTACGAGGATCTGCTTCGTCCGAGCCTGTTGGATCCCTGCAACGGGGCGCCCCGCACGCGCGCCTTCATCGCGGAACTCGACCTTGTCGCACCGTTTGCCGCCGACGCAGTCTGACGGCGCCTGAGTTGACAAGGAACCCAGACCTGTTTTGATCTATGGCGTGGCACAGACCGCGCCTTTCGTTTTTCACCCGCACCGCCTTTAGAGGGCTCACCATGCCGCTTTCTCATACCCAGATCCTGAACGAGGTCTTCGGCTTCAAATCGTTCCGGCCGCGCCAGCAGGAGATCGTGGAGACGGTGCTCTCCGGGAAGGACGCCTTCGTGCTGATGCCGACCGGCGGCGGCAAGTCCCTCTGCTACCAGGTCCCCGCCCTCTGCCTTCCGGGCACCGCGCTCATCGTCTCGCCGCTGATCTCGTTGATGAAGGACCAGGTCGACGCGCTGCGTGAGAATGGTGTCGCCGCCGCCTGCTATAACTCCGCTCTCGGCGAGGCCGAGGCGCGCCGGGTGCTGGCTGAGTTTCACGCCGGGGAGTTGAAGCTCCTCTACGTGGCACCGGAGCGGCTGCTCTCCGACGGTTTCATCGACCGCATCAAGACCCTCCCCATCTCCCTCTTTGCCGTCGACGAGGCCCACTGCGTATCGCAATGGGGACACGACTTCCGCCCCGAGTACGCGCAACTGGGCATGCTGCGCGAGATCTTCCCGCAGATCCCGATGATCGCGCTCACCGCTACTGCCGACGCGCAGACCCGCGGCGACATCCTCTCCCGGCTCGGGCTCCAGGAAGCCACCTGCTTCTGCACCGGTTTCGATCGCCCCAACATCCGCTACAGCGTCATGGAGAAGAACAAGCCGTTCAGCCAGCTGATGGCCTTTTTATCCACCCGGAAGGACGAGGCGGGGATCGTGTATGCCCTGTCCCGCAAACGGGTGGAGGAGGTGGCCAGGAAGCTGTGCGAAGCGGGTGTGAAGGCGGCTGCCTACCATGCCGGGCTGCCGGACAAGGAGCGCCACGAGGTCCAGGAAGCGTTCCTGCGGGACGACGTGAAGGTCGTGGTCGCGACGGTCGCCTTCGGCATGGGGATCGACAAGTCCAACGTCCGCTTCGTGGTGCACTACGACATGCCCAAGAGCATCGAAAGTTACTACCAGGAAACCGGCCGCGCCGGCCGCGACGGGCTTCCCGCCGATGCGTTGCTCCTCTTCGGTTACGGCGACATCGCGGTCGCCCGCGGGCTGATCGGCAACGGTGGCAACGAGGAACAGAACCGGATCGAGCTGCACAAGCTGAACTGCATGGTGGGCTTTGCCGAGGCGCAGACCTGCCGCCGCCAGGTGCTCTTGGGATACTTCGGCGACAGCCTGGCAGCCGGGTGCGGCAACTGCGACATCTGCGAGAGCCCGCCTGAGCGGTTCGACGGTACCGAGGATGCCCGAAAGGCACTTTCCTGCGTCTACCGGGTCGGCCAGCGCTTCGGCATGGGGCACGTCATCGACGTATTGCGGGGCTCGCAGAACCAGAGGATCCACGAGCTGAAGCACGACCAGCTTTCCACCTTCGGCATCGGCAAGCACCACTCCCAGGAGGTCTGGGGTAACCTGTTGCGGCAGTTGATCCACCTCGGTTACCTGGAGCAGGATCTAGCGAACTTTTCTGTGCTGAAGCTGACGGAGAAAGCGCGTCCGCTGTTGCGGGGAGAGATGGCGCTGGAGTTGGCCAAGCCGAGGGATACCAGGGTGGTCGAGAAGAAGACCGCCGCCAAGAAGCCGACTTACGACGGCGAGCTCTTCGGGGAGTTGCGGGAGCTGCGCAAGCACATCGCCGACGAGCAGCAGGTGCCGCCCTACGTCGTCTTCCCCGACGCCACGCTGGCCGAGATGGCAGCGCAGATGCCCAAGGACAAGTGGGAGTTGTTGAAGATCACCGGCGTCGGTCAGCACAAACTCGCCCGCTACGGCGACGCCTTCCTGCGCGTGATCAAGGCGCACGAGGCGAAAGGCGAAACCCATTAGGAGAAAGGGACTGGCTCCGTAAGGTGCCTGTCCCTCTAGCGGAACGCTCCTTTCATCTCAACCACCTTCCTCAAGCAAGAGGGACAGGCACCTGCGGAGCCAGTCCCCACCTCGCGAAAGAAAAGGGGACACCCATTAAAGGCTGTCGGTCAAGGGCAAAAAAGTTCCCCTATGCAAGAAAAGAGTTTTTCTAGCATTGAACTGCG
>NZ_JAEMHL010000025.1 GCF_016458305.1 Geomonas anaerohicana
GGCGCCTGCGGTACCTGCCACAAGCAGAGCACCAACTGGACCACCGGTCGCGTCACCTGCGAAAGCTGCCACAGCACCGCGGGCGGCCAGCTCTCCGTCATCGGCAGCATCACCGCTCCTGACAAGACCATCGCGGCAACCAAGGGCCACGGCAAGGCCGGCATCGCCCAGGCCTGCTCCGCCTGCCACGACAGCAGCGCGGCCCACATCAGCGGCGTGCTGGGCGACAACAATCGTCTGCTCCCCGCCCTGGTCGGCTCCACCAACCAGGAATGTAACTACTGCCACACCAACGCCGCCAAGGTCTCCGGCGCCAAGCTCAACGTGAAGGCTCACAAGGCTTCCGGCCTGGGCTCCCTGTGCGCGGACTGCCACGACGGCCACGGTACCGTCAACACCATGATGGTGAACGGCACCATCAACGGCACCGCAGTCAGCTTCACCGGCAACAATACCTTCGCCAACGGTGCCAGGACCGGCGTCTGCCAGGTTTGCCACTCCTCGCCGACCAAGTACTTCACCAAGGCCGGCCAGCCGGTCCAGGATCACGTCGACTCCACCACCAACTGTCTGGACTGCCACGTGCACAACCCGGCCACCGGCCTCGCGTTCGTGGCCCCCGGCGGTTGCGACGCCTGCCACGGTTACCCGCCGGCACCGCGTCAGACCATCAGCGCCATCACCTTCGGCGTGCAGGGGAGCTGGTCCTCGGCCCGCTTCGAAGACTATTCCGGCGGCGGCGGCGCCCATATCGTGGCGGGACACATCAAGAAGGACGCCAAGGCCTCCGAGGGCTGGGCCAACTGCCTGCCGTGCCACAAGGGAAGCGACGCTACCCACGCCCGTGCCCTGCCCATCAGGACCCACGTGGAGAGTGTAAGCGTCGAGATCGACCCGCAATTCCGCTTCGCCAACGACACCCTCGCCACCTACACCAGCGCAACGCTGGTATCCGGCGGGAGCAACAAGTCGGGCAGCTGCTTCAACGTGAGCTGCCACTTCAAGCCAACCGCGAAGTGGAGCATCGAACGGTAAGCAGTTGAAGACGCTTTATCCGTCATAAAACAGCAGCATGTTAAAACCCCGGCGGGGGAGGGGATCCCCCCGCCGGGCTCTGAATGCAATAGCACTACGGTCAGGTGTTTTGAGATAAAGGAGTGGAAATGAGGGGCTACCGCAGACTCGGATGGTACAACCCACGAGTGATAGCTTTGCTGATGACGCTGGGTGCCGCACTCTTGGCTGGCGCAAGGGCCGAGGCCGCACCGCAGTACGACTACGGGTGCGATGCCTGCCACACCATGCCTCCTCTTGATTCAGCCAACGGGCGGCGCATTCCGGGCACCGGCGCGTTCAAGGGCAACCATGGCAGCCATGCTGACAGTAATGCCCTGTCGTGCGTCACGTGCCACGGCTCCGGCGTACTCGTGTACCAGACCGGCCATCGCACCGACGACATCAAGGTCTCCGGGAACATCAACGGTTCCGCGACGGGCAGCTACAGCCGCGCCTTCGTAAACCAGACCTCGGTGCCCCCGACTCCGCTCGGGTCCTGCTCTAACGTGAACTGCCACTTCGAGCGCACCAGCCCCGAGTGGGGGAGCACGGCCTATGCCAGCCCGGCTGACTGCAACAGCTGCCACGGTTCCTCGCTGACGGCGGGTCACCCCGTATCCGGTTCCAAGCACGGCACCTACTACGGCACCGGCACCGGCGCCTGCGTCAAGTGCCACACGGACCACAGCGCCGAGGCGAAGCCGTTTGCGCACGCCACCAGCGTGACCCACCGCGGCATTGCACTTAACTTCACCGTCACCGCAGCACCGAACAACGGCGGGAGCTACTCCGGCCCGACCAACGATTTTCTCCCGAGCCAGTCCAACACCTTTGGTACCTGCTCGGGCCTCTACTGCCACAGCGACGGTACCACCAAGACCGGTCCGTTCACTGTCAACACCGCCCCTGCCTGGGGTAACGCCACGCTGGGCTGCAACGGCTGCCACGGAGGCCCGGCGACTCTCGGTAGCCCGCTCGGCACCGGGAAACACCAGGCCCACATCAACAACCCCGGGGCCCTGGGGAGCAACTACGGCTGCGTCGAGTGCCATGCGAAAACCGCAGCGAGCGACTCCGCAATTGCCGTTACCGCTAACCACGTCAACACCTTCGTCGAGTACTCCGGCGCGAAGGCCGGCAAGAACTACTCCGGAGGCTCCTGCTCCAACACCTACTGCCACACCTCGGGCAAGAAGGGTGTGGCGGGCGTGGCCTCGACCGTCGAGCCGGGCAACCCGTCCTGGAGCGGTCCGGCCATGGTCTGCAACGGCTGCCACGGCGCCCAGCCGATGGGCACCGCCGGGGTCGCCTTCAGCTCCGTCGCGGGCGAGCCTAACTACGTGAGCTCCGGCCTTGCCGCCGCCAACAGTCATGAAAAGCACGTCGGGGCGGCGGGTGCCTCCACCTGCAACAGCTGCCATGCCAAGACCACGACCACCGGCACCAGCATCGTCGCCGGCGGCCAGCACATCGACGGCTTCATCAACTACACCTCCGGCAGCGCCAGCTTTGGCAAGAAGGCCAACAAGACCTGCTCCAACATCAGCTGCCATTCCGGCAACGGCAAGGTCCCCGTGGTAGCGGACGCCCAATGGGGCGCCACCCTCGGCTGTAACGGCTGCCACGGTGGTCCGGTCGCGCTGGGAAGCAACGTCATCAATACCGGCGCGCACACCCAGCACACGAACCAGCCCTTGGTGATCGGCGACAACATGGCGTGCGCCGAGTGTCACGCCAAGACGGTCGCCGTCGACACCGCCATCGCCACTGCGGCAAACCACATGAACAACTTCGTGGACTACTCCGGCGTCAGGGCCGGCAAGAGCGGCACCCTGGTCTCCGGCACCTGCTCCGCGACCTACTGTCACACCTCCGGCAAGAAGGGGCAGACCGGCATGGTCGCCACCGTCGAGCCCGCCAATCCGTCCTGGAGCGGACCGGCCATGGGTTGCAACGGCTGCCACGGCGCAAAAGCCATGGGCACCGCGGGGGTAGCCTTTACCTCCGTCGCGGGTGAGCCCAACTACGTCAGCTCGGGCCTTACCGCCGCCAACAGTCACGAGAAGCACGTGGGCGCCGCAGGCGCCACCACCTGCGCCACCTGCCACTCCAAGACCACGACCAACGGCACGTCCATCATCGCAGGGAGCCAGCACCTGGACCGCCTGGCCAACTACACCTCCGCCAATGGCAGCTTCGCCAAAGCGGCCAGCAAGAGCTGCTCCAACATCACCTGCCACAGCGGCAACGGCAAGGTTTCCGGCGTTTTCGACGCCCAGTGGGGCACCACCCTGGGCTGCAACGGCTGCCACGGCGGTCCGGCGGCCCTGGGTACCAGGAAACTGGCCTCCGGCAAGCACGCGGCACACATGGACCAGGCAGCCGTCCTGGGCGACAACCTCGGTTGCGTCGAGTGCCACTCGAAAACCGTTTCCAGCGACTCGGCTATCTCCACCCCGCTCAACCACCTGAACTCCTTCGTGGACTACTCCGGCGTAAGGGCAGGCAGGAGCACCACCTACAGCGGCGGCACCTGCTCCGCCAGCTACTGCCACACCTCCGGCAAGAAGGGACAAAGCGGCATGGTGGCCACGGTCGAGCCGGCAGCCCCCTCCTGGAGCGGCCCTGCCATGGGCTGCAACGGCTGCCACGGTGCGAAAGCCATGGGTACCGCCGGGGTCGCCTTCAACTCCATCGCGGGCGAGCCGAACTACGTGAGCTCCGGCCTCGCCGCCGCCAACAGCCATGAAAAGCACGTCGGCGCCGCCGGCGCCAGCACCTGCTCCAAGTGCCACGCGAAGACCACCGCAAACGGCACCACGTTGATCGCCGGTAACCAGCACCTGAACGGCTTCGCCAACTACACCGCCGCCGACCTGAGCTTCGGCAAGAAGGTGAACAAGACTTGCTCCAACATCAGCTGCCACTCGGGCAACGGCAAGGTCGTCTCGGTCGCCGATGCGCAGTGGGGGGCAAGCCTTGGCTGCAACGGCTGCCACGGCGGTCCGGCTGCCCTTGGCAGCAACATCATCAACACCGGGGCGCACAACTCCCACATCAACCAGCCCTCGGTGCTCGGGGACAACCTGGTGTGCGCCGAATGCCACTCCAACACCGTCTCCAGCAACACCGCCATCGGCACCCCGGCAAACCACATGAACGCCTTCGTGGACTACTCCGGCGCCAAGGCAGGCAAGAGGAGCACCGTCATCGCCGGCACCTGTTCCGCGACCTACTGCCACACCTCCGGCAAGAAGGGACAGGCCGGGATGGTCGCCACTGTCGAACCGGCGGCTCCGAATTGGAGCGGGCCGGTGATGGGCTGCAACGGCTGCCACGGCGCGCAACCCATGGGTACCGCGGGTGTCGACTTCGCCTCCCAGGCCGGCGAGCCCAACTACGTGACCGGCGGACCGGGCGCCGCCAACGCCAACTCCCATAAGAAACACGTGGGGGCGGCGGGTGCCACCACCTGCTCCAACTGCCACTCGAAGACCACGACCAACGGCACGGCCATCATCGCGGGGAGCCAGCACCTGGACCGCCTGGCCAACTACACCTCCGCCAACGGCAGCTTCGGCAAGGTCGCCAACAAGACCTGCTCCAACATCACCTGCCACAGCGGCAATGGCAAGGTGGTGGGCGTGGCCGACGCCCAGTGGGGCGACACCCTGCTGTGCAACGGCTGCCACGGCGGCCCGGCGGCCCTGGGCACCAGGAAGCTCAACACCGGCAGCCATGCGCAGCACATGGATCAGGCCACCGTCCTGGGCGACAACCTGGGATGCGTCGAGTGCCACTCCAAAACGGTCTCCAGCGACTCGGCTATTTCCACCCCGGCCAACCACCTGAACAACTTCGTCGACTACTCCGGCGCCAAGGCGGGCAGGAGCACCACCTACAGCGGCGGCACCTGCTCCGCCACTTACTGCCACACCTCCGGCAAAAAGGGACAGACCGGGATGGTGGCGACTGTCGAACCGGCAGCCCCCTCCTGGGGGGGCGCGGCCATGGGATGCAGCGGCTGCCACGGCGCGAAAGCCATGGGTACCGCCGGGGTCGCTTTCAATTCCGTCGCCGGCGAGCCGAACTATGTCAGTTCCGGCCTCGCCGCGGCCAACAGCCACGAAAAGCACGTCGGCGCAGCCGGCGCCAGCACCTGCGTCAAGTGCCATGCGAAGACCACCAGCAACGGCACCACCTTGATCGCCGGTAACCAGCACCTGAACGGCTTCGCCAACTACACCGCAGCCGACCTGAGCTTCGGCAAGAAGGTGAACAAGACCTGCTCCAACATCAGCTGCCACTCAAGTAACGGCAAGATCGTCTCGGTCGCCGACGCGCAGTGGGGCGTAAGCCTTGGCTGCAACGGCTGCCACGGCGGCCCGGTCGGCCTCGCCACCAACAGGATCGCCACCGGCGCCCACGCGCAGCATACCAACCAGGCCTCGGTGATCGGCGACAACCTGGCATGCGTCGAGTGCCATGCCAACACGGTCACCAGCGACACCACCCTGGGCGCCGCCAACCACATGAACAACTTCGTGGACTACTCCGGTGTCAGGGCGGGCAAGAGGAGCACCGTGGTCGGCGGGACCTGTTCCGCGACCTACTGCCACACTTCCGGTAAGAAAGGGCAGCCCGGCATGGTGGCCACCATCGAACCGGCGGCTCCCAACTGGAGCGGCACCGGCATGGGATGCACCGGCTGCCACGGCGCGCAAGGCCTGGGTACCGCCGGAGTCGAGTTCACCAGCGTAGCCGGCGAGCCTAACTACACATCCGGCCTGCCGGGGACCGAGAGTGCCAACTCCCACAAGAAGCACGTGGGGAGCGGCGGGGCAGCGACCTGCGTCTTCTGCCACTCCAAGACCACCAGCAACGGGATTGCCATCATCAGCGGCAGCCAGCACCTGAACGGCTTCAACAACTTCACCTCGGGTGGCGGCAAAACCTTCTACAAACGCACCAACAAGACCTGCTCCAACATCAGCTGCCACTCCGGCAACGGCAAGGTGGCAGGCGTGGCCGACGCCCAGTGGGGCGCCACCCTCAACTGCAACGGCTGCCACGGCGGCCCGGTGGCCCTGGGCACCAACATCCTTGCTACCGGCTCGCACCCGCAGCACGTGAACACCGGCTCCGCCGCGACCAACTACGGCTGCGTTGAGTGCCACGCGCAAACTGTCTCCAGCGATACCCAGATCTCCAACACGCTGCTCCACGCCGACACCTACGTGAACTACTCCGGCGTCAAGGCCGGCAAGAGCAGCACCTATGTCGGCGGCGTCTGCTCCGCCAGCTACTGCCACAGCTCCGGCAAGAAGGGACAGACCGGGATGGTGGCCACCGTGGAACCGGCCAGCCCCTCGTGGGGTGGTACCGCCCTGGGCTGCAACGGCTGCCATGGCGCCAAGGCCTTCGGCACCGCCGGGGTCGCCTTCACCTCGGTTGCCGGCGAGCCGAACTACACCAGCGGCTCCCAAGGATCCCCCAGCGCCAACTCGCACCAGAAACACGTGAGGGCAGCCGGCGCCGCCACCTGCGTGCTGTGCCACAGCAGCACCGTGGATGCAACCGGCACCCAGATCATCGGCAACCACACCAACAAGGTGGCCGACGTCCTTAACGGCGGCACCGCCACCTTCGGCTACCCGGGCGGCAAGACCTGCACCAACGTCTCCTGCCACGCCGGCACCGGCTACACCGCCACCAACGCCGTCTGGGGCGCGACCCTGGACTGCAAAGGGTGCCACGCCACCCTGTCCGGCGCGCACACCCGCCACGTCGGCACCGCCTGGGGCACCCTGCCGTTCTACAACTACACCGCCAACCTCTCCAGCGGCTCCGACACCGACGGCGTCACCTGGAGGGCCTACGGCTTCGGCTGCGCCAACTGCCACCCGGTCACCCTGGCGAACCACATGAACGGCAGCGTAGAGGTGGAGCTGAACACCGTCACCGGCGCCAGCACGCTCAGGAAGAAGAACACCGTAGCCGGCCTGATCGGCAGCACCGGCCTCGGTACGGTGGCCTGCTCCAACGTCTACTGCCACGCCGACACGACCACCCCGCAGTGGAACCAGACCTACACCGCAGCCACCCGCTGCTCGGGTTGCCACGAAAACGCGCCGAGCACCGACTCGCACGCGGCGCACGCGGTCGGCATCCACTACGACGACATATTCAGCGGCACGAGCGGCCTGCTCCCGGCTGCCGGCGCCGTCGGGGTGAACGCGGGGCACGGCGACCCGGCACAGTCGACCACCATCGGCTGCAACATCTGCCACTACACCACGGTCAACGTGGCCAGGAACAAGTACAACAGCTCCTGCTCCACCGTGGCCTGCCACGGCAATACCACCGGCAACAACGCCGACGCCCTGGGCGCCTCCAGGATCACCAACCTGGCCAACCACGTCAACGGCAGGAACGACATCGCCTTCGTGCCGAACGCCTACATGAAGTCGAAGGCCCAGGTCACCGACGCCGCCTTCGTCAACTACACCGGCGGCGTCGCGGGGTGGAACAAGACCCGTACCTACAAGCAGGGCGTTACCTCCTACGATACGTCGAAGAACTACCTGACCGTGGGCACTTACTCCAACGGCAGCTGCTCCAACATCGTCTGCCACAGCGGCAACGCCGTACACTGGGTCAACGACTTCGGCGGGGCACGCGATTGCACCATGTGCCATCTCAACCTGTAACCACGTCCCCCCCGGGCTCCGGCCCGGGAGGGGTGAAGAGCACCCGAGTTCCGATACACAGCGGCAAAAAAGATGGGGAAGAGGTCACTATGAAAAAAGCAGTAGCAGATGCACGAAACCAATCGCAGCGCCCGGAGCTGGCAGATTACACGCCGTCCACGGAGATCTTCGGGAATGTGAGCGGTCGTGTGCGCATGAACCTCATGGCGTTTGTCTTGATGACACTGCTGTTTACCGGATTCTGTGTCACTTCCTGCTTGGTGCCGGAAAACGCCAACGCGTTTCCGGCCAAGTATTCCTCCTGCAGCGCCTGCCACTCGCAGGTTGACCCGGACGGGACCGTCACCACCGCTATCAACGGTATCGTCGGCACTTCGGTGACGGTGGCTCCGGGAGGTAGCTTCGAGGTGGACTGGAAGGTGACCAACGTGACCAACGCGGCTGGCGGCCAGGTCGGGGTTGGCTTCGAGATCAACCTGCCGACCGGCTGGGGGCTGGCCAAGGGTACCGTGAACTCGCCGGCGATTCCCGGCTGGAACGCGGTGTGGGATGCGGCCGACGGCGTCCCCGCCGGCTGGGCGACGGCCAACAGCTACAGTACGGCGACCGAATTTCCGGCTAGCCCGGTTGGTTACACCATCAACTACGACGCCACCGCCTGGGACACTGGGAGCCGGAACGCGGCCTATGACAACGCCGCTGCAGGCAAGGACCTGGACGGCATCGCCGACAACATGGGTACTGACGCCATTGTGACGGTCCCTGCCGGCACGGCAGCCGGGACCTACACCATTGTGGTGCTGGGCGTCGGTCACGACTCCGCGAGGTCGCATGTAGAGCAGGCAATCACGGTTACGGTATCTTCCGGCGGGGGGGGCGACACGACCAAACCTGTGGTATCGGCCGGCTTCGCCGCCACCACCCCTTCGCTCTCCAAGACCATCCCTGTTTCCGGCTTCGCGGCGACCGACAACACCGGCGTGACCGGCTACATCATCACCACCAGCTCCACCGCACCCCTTGCCGGCGCAGCAGGCTGGACCGCCTCGGCTCCGACCAGCTACACGGTAGCCACCGACGGCAGCTACACCCTCTACCCCTGGGCCAAGGACGCCGCGGGGAACGTTTCCAACGTCTACGGCTCGCCGGTCGCGGTGGTGGTCGACTCGACCAAGCCGGTGGTTTCGGCGGGTTTCGCCGCCACCACGCCGTCCTTGTCGCGCACCATCACGGTCTCCGGTTTCGCCGCGACCGACGCGAGCGGAGTTACCGGCTACATGATCACCACCAGCTCCACGGCACCGCTCGCCGGCGACGCGGGCTGGCTCGGCACCGCTCCGACCAACTATACGGTCGTCTCCGACGGGAGCTTCACCCTGTACCCCTGGGCCAAGGACAGCTACGGCAACGTCTCCGCTGTGTACGGCTCTCCGGTCGCCGTAGTGGTCGACACGGTGAAGCCGACGGTGTCGAGCACGGTGCCGGTTAACGGCGCCACCGGTACCACCCTGAACGGTACGGTGACCCTGAACTTCAGCGAGACTGTCAACTGCACCACGGTGACCACCGGCACGGTGACCATCTCGCCGGCGGTCGGCTGGACCAGAACCAGCTGCTCCGGGACGCAGGCCGTGTTCACCCCGTCCGGGCAGGCGAACTCCACCAGCTACACGGTGACGGTGGGCGCGGCGGTGGCGGATACTGCCGGCAACACGCTGGCCGCCAGCTACCCCTTCAGCTACACCACCTCCGCACCGGCTCCGAACAACGCTCCGGGCGTGCCGGCAACGCTGGTGCAGTACAAGAGCGACGGGGCCACGGTGCTGACGAAGGGCCTGTACACCAGCCTGACCACGCTGGTCTTCAAGGGAACGGTGACCGACCCGGACAGCGACACGGTGCAGCTTGACATCGAACTCGCCGACGTCTCCGCCGGTTTTACCGGCACCCCGACCTGCAGCAGCGCCCTGGTCACCAGCGGCAGCACCGCAGCCGCGACCTGCAGCGGTATCCCCAACGGCCGGTTCAAGTGGCAGGCCCGTGCCACCGACAGCAAGGGCGCGACCGGCAGTTGGACGCAATACTAGGAGTGGCACTCGATGGAATTCGATAGCATGAGGATCAAGATGACTAGTTCGAGAGCTGAAAATAGGGCAACAACATTCCGTTCACTGTCCAACACCCTGCTGGCCCTGTTGTTGTTTGGCCTGTTCGTTCTGCTGGCGCTGCCGCGGCCTGAGGCCCTGGCACAGCCAACCAGGAACTCTACCTGCCTTACCGGCAACTGCCACGTCGCCACATCGACGACAGCCAGCCTCGCCTGGGGCATCATCTACAAAGGAATCAAATACCCGTCTTCGCCGACGACCTTGACCGTCGAAGCCGGGACCTCCTTCGAGGTGGAATGGATTGCGACCGGGATGACCTATGCCGCGAGCAACACGGGGATGTCCTTCGTGGTAGGTCTCCCATCGGTCACGCCGACCGCATGGAGCATCAGTAGCGGTACCGCCACCAACGCCGGCATTACCGGTTGGAACACGGTATGGGACTCCGTGGGCGGCTGGAACTGGCGCACCGGGACCGTCCTTGACACAAGTGCTACCTGGCCCAGTTCGCCAATCGGCTACAACATCGACTATTCCGGCTCCCCGCTTTGGGGGGCTTCGTCCGGCGCAGCCTACGACGACGGCTCCACCACCACCCCGGGCGACAAGGACGGTGTGGCAGACAAGATGGGAACCGACGTGGTGATCAACGTGCCCGCCACTACCCCTGCTGGCACCTACACCATCTACGTGGCCGGTGTAGGCCACTACTACACCACCAAGAGCACAAAGGCCAACAAATCCCAGGCAATCACCATCACCGTCACCGCCCCGAATTCGGACAGTACCAAACCGGTGGTCTCGGCGGGCTTTGCCGCCACCACCCCCTCGGCATCCAAGACCATCACGGTTTCCGGCTTTGCCGCCACGGACAACACCGGCGTCACCGGCTACATGATCACAACGAGCACCACAGCGCCCCTTTCCACCGATGCCGGTTGGCTTGCCACTGCGCCTGCAAGCTACACGGTTGCCGCCGACGGCAGCTACACCCTGTACCCCTGGGCCAAGGACGCGGCCGGCAACGTCTCCGCCGTCTACGGTGCACCGGTCGCGGTGGTGGTCGACTCCACCAAGCCGGTGGTTTCCGCCGGCTTCGCCGCCACCACCCCGTCGCTGTCCCGTACCATCGCGGTCTCCGGGTTCGCGGCAACGGACGCCCGCGGCGTTACGGGTTACATGATCACGACGAGCGCCACCGCTCCGCTTGCCACCGACGCCGGCTGGAACGCCACTGCACCGGCCAGCTACGCTGTGGCCACAGACGGGAGCTTCACCCTGTATCCCTGGGCCAAGGATGCAGCAGGCAACGTCTCCGCCGTCTACGGTTCCCCGGTCACGGTACTGGTCGATACGGTGCGCCCCGCCGTGACGAGTTCCGTCCCGAACACCGGCGCCACTGGCATCACCCCGGACAGCACTGTCACCCTCAACTTCAGCGAGAACGTGAACTGCGCCACGGTCACCACCAGCAGCGTGACCATCTCGCCTGTCGTCACTTGGGCCAGGACCAGTTGCTCCGGCAGCCAGGCCGTCTTCACCCCGACCGGCCAGACGGGCTCCACCACCTACACCGTCACCGCGGGGACCGGCGTCACCGACAGCGCCGGCAACGCGATGGCCAGCTCCTACCCGTTCAGCTACACCACCGCGGCCCCCATCGTCCGCCCCGACACCGCGATCAGCGCCCCGGCGGCAGCTGCCGTCCTGACCGGCAGCCCGGTGGCAATCACCGGTAGCGCGACTGCAGGCACCAACGCCATCGGCTCAGTGCAGGTCTCCACCAACAACGGCTCCACCTGGAGTGCGGCAACCGGTACCGCTTCCTGGTCCTACTCCTGGACTCTGCCCAGCGAGGACTACGTCTCCCACACCGTCCTGGCCAAGGCGGTGGACAGCGCCGCCAATGAGGACACCACCCCCGCCTCGGTCACCGTGATCGTCGATACCGTGGCCCCGGCTGGCCTTGCCAACTCGGCCCCGGCCAACCTGGCCACCAACCAGGCGCTCACCACGTCGCTGAGCTCCGGTGTCGCAACCGACGCCAACGTGAGCGGCGCGGTGCAGTACTTCTTCGAGCTGGCCACCGACAGCGGCTTCACCACCGGCGTGCAGCAAAGCGGCTGGCAGACCACCAGGACCTTCGCACCGACGCTTGCCGGCGGCACCACCTACTACTGGCACGTGAGGGCGAAGGACGCCGCCGGCAACACCGGCGCGTACACCACCACCTGGAGCTTCACCACCATCGCTCCGACCGCACCGAACGCACCGTCCGCCAGCCAGTACCAGGCCGACGGCAGCACCGCCATCGCGCAGGCCGGCACCGCGACCTCCACCTCGGTGGTGATCAAGTCGACCGTCACCGACGTGAACGGCGACAACGTGACCCTCCAGGTCGAGATGATCACCAACGCCAACACCTTCTCCGGCACCGCGAACTGCTCCTCGGTCGCTGTTGCCAGCGGCTCGACGGCCAGCGCCACCTGCTCCGGGCTTACCGACGGGCTGGCCTACAAGTGGCGCGCCCGGACCACCGACGGCACCCTGAGCAGCTCCTGGGTAGATTTCGGCGCCAGCAACCCCGACTTCACCGTCACGGTTCCCAACACCACCCCGGCCGCACCGACCGCCCTGGCCCAGTACCAGGCTGACGGCACCACCGCCATCGCCACCGGCGGCACCGCCTCCAGCAACGTGGTGGTGATCGGCGCCACCGTCGACGGTGGCAACTCCGACCCGGTCCTCCTCGAGGTCGACCTCAACAACGACGGCATCGCCGACTGCGCGAGCCCCTACGTCACCGGCCCGGCCACCGCCAAGGCCACCTGCAACGGCCTCGCCGACGGCTCCTACGACTGGAGGGTGCGCGCCAAGGACAGCAAGGCAGTAGCCAGCGCCTGGACCGCCTTCACCGGCACCCCGGACTTCACCGTAGCCACCGGCCTCGACTTCGGCGTCGACACTACGCCGCCTGCCGACGGCATCGCGAGCGCATCCTCCGGCGACGGCTACATCAGCATCAGCTGGACGCAAGCCACCGACGCGGGCGCCGGTCTCGACCCGGTCAACAGCTACAAGCTTGTGAAATCCAACGTGTCCTCCCCGGCCGATTGCTCAGCCGCAGCACTCTACACCGGCAACGGCACATCATACTTCGATACCGCCGTGGTGAACGGCACCACCTATTACTATAGGGTCTGTGCCGTGGACGAGGTGGGGAACCTGTCTGCAGGCGTCACCGTCTCCGGGTCCCCGTCGACCATCGCGCTGCCGGATACCACCATCAGCACCCCGGTTGCCAACGCAGTTATCACTACCGGTCCGGTATCCATCACCGGTACCGCGAGCGCCGGCGCCAACCCGCTCGCGTCGGTACAGGTCTCCACCAACAATGGCACCACCTGGGCTGCCGCCACCGGCACCACCGCATGGTCCTTCACCTGGGCACCGTCCACCGAGGACTACGTGGCGCACACCATCCTCGCCAAGGGTGTCGACAGCCTCGGCTACGCCGACGCCACCCCGGCGCAGGTTACCGTCCGCGTGGATAACGTTGCCCCGGCAGGGTTGAACAACTCGGCACCGGCGAACCTGGCCACCGCCGTCGCGCTCAACGCCTCGCTCACCTCGACCGCCGCCACCGACGGCAACACCTCGGCCGCGGTGCAGTACTTCTTCGAGATCGCCACCAACTCCGGCTTCACCACCGGCGTGCAGCAGAGCACCTGGCAGACCGGCACCACCTTCACCCCGACCCTCGCGCCGGGCACCCAGTACTTCTGGCACGTGAAGGCGAAGGACGCCGCCGGCAACAGCACCGCCTACACCACCACCTGGAGCTTCACTACGGGCGTGGTGGCGCCGGAGACCGTCCTCTCGGCACCGACCGCCGGCACCGTCTTCTCCACCTCGCCGGCGACCATCAGCGGCACCGCGAGCGCCGGCACCAATCCGCTGGGCTCGGTACAGGTGTCCGTGAACAACGGCACCTCCTGGAACACTGCCACCGGCACCGGCTCCTGGAGCTACTCCTGGACCCTGCCCGCCGAGGACTACGTAGCGCACACCATCCTGGCGCGCGCGGTAGACAACGCCGCCAACGCGGACCCGACGCCTGCCAGCGTTGCCGTCTACGTTGACACCGTGGCCCCGACCGGGTTCGCCAACTCGACCCCGGCCAACCTCGCCACCTCCGTGGCCGCGACCACCTCGCTGACCACGACCGCGGCGACCGACGCCAACATCACGGCATCGGTGCAGTACTTCTTCGAGATCGCCACCAACTCCGGCTTCACCACCGGGGTGCAGCAGAGCACCTGGCAGACCGGCCTCTCCTTCGCGCCGACCCTCGCCTACGGCACCACCTACTACTGGCACGTAAGAACCAGGGACGCCGCCGGCAACATCTCCACCTACAGCACCACCACAAGCTTCACCACCGCGGCGGCCGTCACCACGGTCGGCCAGGGGACCGGTGAGATCAGCCTCACCATCCCGCCGGGCGCCACCGAGATGGACCTCGACACGTTCACCCTCGCAACCCAAGCGGGGACAGATACGGTCACCGGCATCACCGTGACGCTGGCCAACGGTACCTGGGCCGGCATCGCCACCCTGAACGTCACCGACGACACCGGCACCACCATTTACGGCAGCGCCAACCCGGCGTCCAACACGGTGGCCATCACCCTGACCACCCCGATCACGGTGACCACCACCCCGACCCAGTACGTCCTGGTGATCGACGCCAAGACGGCGACGTCCATGCCGGCACCTCCGGGCGCCACCTACGCCGTAACCGGCACGGTGACCGCGATCACCTGCAGCAACCCGAAGGCATACAACGACACGGCCTCGGCCACCGTCACCATCGACAACCTCTCCCCGGCGAACGTCACCGCCGCGGGCGGTGCTGCCGGCATCGCCTCCAACTCGCTGTACTGGACCAACCCGGCTGACTCCGACTTCGCCGGCATCGTAGTGTTGCGCAAGGCCGGCAGTGCCGTCACCGATACCCCGGTTGAGGGGGGTAACTACCTCACCGGCAACATCATCGGCTCCAGCACCGTCGCCTACGCGGGGAGCCTGAACAACTTCATCGACGCGCCGCTGACCAACGGCACGGTCTACTACTACAAGATCTTCGCGCTCGACTCTCGCGGCAACTACTCGGCAACCGGCGTCGCCGTCGGCCCCTACACCCCGGTACGCACCGCCTGGGCCAACAGCCCGATGCTGCACACTTCCACCACCACCGGCTCCACCAAGTGGAGCGCCAACGGCGGCTGGGGCGAGCCCGGCAAAAAGTACGGCGGGTTCAGCTGCTCCACCTGCCACAACATGAGCACCGCCAACATCATGCGTATCGCCACCAGCGTGGCGACCGGCGACGGCAGCAACTGGGCCACCAACAACAGCCCGACCATCGCGGTCTCGTACCTGAACCCCGCGACCGACAAAGGAAATGACTCGACGCACGCCACCTCGAACCGCATCTGCGAGGTCTGCCACAGCGCGACCAACTTCCACAAGTACAACAACGCTGCCGCCAACCATAACGGCACCGTGAACTGCACCCAGTGCCACTCGCACAACGCGGGCTTCAAGGGCTCCGGCGGCAGCTGCCTCCTGTGCCACAACTCGCCCCGCGGCGTGCGCCAGCAGGTTGTCGGCGCGACGCTCGGGACCACCGGCGACGACTTCGTGCGTCCGTCCAGGCATATCAAGAACACCACGGTCAAGAACGTGGACTGCATCATCTGCCACGCCGAGGGTGACACCACCTCCACCGAGACCTCGGTGAAGCAGGTCAGCCTGCACGGCACCAGCGGCGCGCCGATCCTGTTGAGGAACGTGGACAGCCAGGCCAACCCCGGCACCGCAGGCACCAACTACTGGTCCTGGCCGGGACGGCGCGCAGGCGGCACCACCATCACCTCCGCCGACCGCGACAACATGGACCGCTTCTGCGTCAACTGCCACGACTCCGACGGCGCCAGCACCATCACAGTCGACACCGCCGGGACCGCAATCACCACCGGCACCGCGCTGGCCAGGAAGCTGACCCCGTTCAACCCGCTGGACGGCGGCTCGCCGCTGAACGTCAAGTCGCAGTTTAACTCCGGCAACGCGGTGGGCAGCGCCTACGCCAGCCATCACAACCTGAACATCTACACCAAGCGCTACACCGCGACCTACGCCTCCACCTACGCCTCCCGCGGCGGCTGGACCGGCACCTCAAAGGACGGCGCGGCGATGACCTGGGACACCGGTCTGCACTGCTCCGACTGCCACCTGAACGAGAGCAACGCCCACGGCGCGAGGAACGCCACCAGGATGCTGCAGGATAAAAACGGCGCCGACGCGGCAGCTTCCAACACGAACGATGGCACCGCCACTTTCGTTTGCTACCGCTGCCACTTGAGCACCGTGTATAACTACAGCAACGTGACCGTGACCGGCAAGGCGCGCATCGAACACAGCAGCTTCGACAACGTGCCTTGGGGACCGGGTACCTACAATGACCACGGCATCGTTTGCCTCAACTGCCACATGGGCGGCGGGGTTAACAACATCGGCGGCATCCACGGTAACAACCGCAGTATCACCACGCTGACCCAGGGTGCCACCAAGAGCTACCGCTTTATCTACGGTGGCCAGCTCGGTCTTAACATCTCCGAGGCCAACTGGGCTACCACCACGGCTCCTTCCTGCTATACCGCCTCCTCCACCTGGGGCGGCGCCTGCAACAAGCACGACAGCTCCGCAGGCACCGGCAGGATCGGCACGCCGAACTATGCAAGACCGCTGCAGTAGCAAGCTGACAGCATAGAGCACCACCCAGACAGTGCAGGGACTGCGATACCGGTTACGCCGCTCGCAGCCCCTGCACTGTTTTTCATTGCCAGACCGGATTACGAACTTGATATTTGCGCTGTCAGTACGGTATCTTGATGCCGTCATCTCAGCTTCAGTTAATCTGCGGAGGCTGTTCTGCCCAGAGCAACCCTTAAGACATACCTGCTTGCGCTCTTGATCCCATTGGCCCTCTTCCCCTTGGCGAGTGTTGCCTGTGGCGACGCGGCGTACTTGCGTTACCTGCTCGCCAGGGCGGTCCCGTCGCTGGGTGAAAGTGACCGGATCAAGGTGGCGGTCACGGAGTTCAACAACCGCTTCATGGACATCTACGCCTCGCAGGGGGACAAGCGCGGTATCGGCGCCGTGCCGGCCACGGTCGCCATGCGCCACAGCCTGGTGACCGATGCCGGCTCGCTCTGGATCGGAGGGCAGGTGCTGGTGTACGACATCGCTTCGCTCGATTTCCGCAGCGTCAAGCAGGACGGGCCGTTGAGCGCCACCGTGCTGGTCAAGGAAGAGTGGAACTACCAGTACAAGGACGGCAAAACCTACAAGGAAGTCGGGCAGGTCCACGGTACCGGCGCGCTGATGCGCTACCGCCTGGTGCAGCAGGGGGGGAAGTGGTTGGTGCAGGCCTGCGAACCCGTGCGGGGATCGGATAAAGGGGTGAAAAAGGGTGCCTAGCCTGCAGAGCAAAAACATGATTGCCATGGCTACCCTTGGCCTCGCCCTGTCTCTGTTGTTCTGGTCCCTGGTGCTCGTCGTTGCCGGCGCCGTAAAGCCGGGGTGGCAGATGCTCGACCTCACCGTGGTCCGGTTCTGGGGATTGCTCCTTGCGGGGGGGATCGTGGCCAGCCTGGTCACCGCGCTGCTGCAGCGGTCCCGCACCCAGCTTTGCCTCTGCCTGGCGGCGCTCATACTGCTGCTGACGACTACCTATGCCTACCTGTTCCACTTCGATGGAGCGCTGAGCCTTGCGGAAGGAGAGAGCTACGAGCCGTTTCCGACCTCCTTCAGTTCCGGCCACAAGGGGGCGCTGGCTCCCTTCCCCCAGGCTTCCTTCACCCTGACGCGGGTCGAGCCCGACGGGAAGAAGGGGCGGGCCGTAATCGTTCAGAAGGGAGTCGGCACCGAGATCGACACCATCTGGCGCAGTCTGGGCTCCAGCGAGATCCGCTTCAAGGGGGCGGCGCTGGCACCGCTCATCGTGGTGAGCAGCAAGGAAAAAGGGGAGTTGGAGCGCTCCTACGTCAAGGTGGATCTGAGCCAGGGCGAGCAGGTCTTTGAATTCGACACCCTGCCCTACCAGTTCCTTTTGCGCCGGGAGCCCAAAGGCGACGGGAATGATCTTTTCCACCTGGAGGTACGGCGCGGCAAGCTGAGCCTTTTCGACGGGAGTGCCACGCTGGGACAGAAGGTGGCGGTGCAGGGGATGGAGGTCAGCATCGACGACCATCGCAAGTTCGCCCTCCTGGAGATCCGTACACGGCGCGGGCTGGTGGCGCTGCAGGCCGCGGCCGTGCTGTTCGCTGTGGTAGCGGTGCTGGCAGTGGTGAGACGAAAAGCTATTTAACAGGGATAAAAGGGATGCAAGGGATACAAACAAAGCGTTTTGGTTTCCATCCCCTTTATCCCTTTTATCCCGGTGAGTCATGTATTTACGTGAGGTGACCCTTTGGCCTACTACGAAGCGATATGTTTCTGGCTCTCCCTGGTTCTCTACGCACTCGCCAGCGGCGGCAACATCTACGCACTGGTCTTCCGGAACCAGAAGGTGGTGCCCAAACTGCTGGTCCTCATCACGGTAGGCTTTGTCGTGCACAGTGGCGCCATCGCCGCCCGCTACGTCGCGCAGGGGCACATGCCGTGGAGCGCCGATTACGAGAACGGCCTGATGGGAGGATGGTTCATCATCCTGTGCACCCTCTACGTCGCCTGGCGCCAAAAGCCGCTTCGGGTCCTTTCGGTGGCGACGGTGCCCACCGCAATGCTGATCATGGGCTACGGGGTGATGCGCAACCCGACCCTCGCCCCCATGGCCGCGACGCTGAAATCGTTCTGGCTCGCCATCCACGTCTATTTCGCCTGGCTCTCTTTCGGCGCCTACGTTCTCGCCATGGCCGCCGGCGTCATCTACCTGCTGAAGGAGCGCGCGGTACGGGAAAGGGGACAGGCACCTGCGGAGCCAGTCCCCGGGCGCTTCGACGACATTAGTCCGGAGCGCCTGGACGAGCTGATGTTCCGCTACCTGGTCTTCGGCTTCATCACCAACGCCATCATGATCGCCGCGGGCTCCATCTGGGCCAAGGACCTCTGGGGATCGTACTGGAGCTGGGATCCGGTGGAAACCTGGTCGCTCATCTCCTGGCTCATGTATGGCGCCGCCATCCATCTCAGGGTCACCATGGGGTGGCGCGGCACCCGTTTCTCCTGGCTCATGATCGGCGCCCTGATCACCGTGCTCATCAACCTGTTCGGTGTCGCCGTTTTGATGAAGACCACGGTCCACGTCTTCAGGTTCTCCTAGATCCCCGATGCTCAACTCCGTCTTCAGATATCTCGGCTCGCTGCGCTGCACCATCTGGCTCATCGTCTCGCTGCTCGCAGTCTTCTCCATCGGCTTCTTCCTGCCCCAGCGCTCGCTGGTGGGGAAGGACGCCTACTTGAAGTGGGCCGCTTCCGAGCCCTTCCTGGGCAAGATCGACCAGGCGCTGCACCTGACCGAGATCTTCACGGCTCCCGTGACGCTGGCGCTTTGGGTCGCGTTCTTTGTCAACCTCCTGCTGGTGATGCGGCAGCGCATCCCGCTCGTTTTGGCGAAGATCAAGGCCGATCCCGAAAAAGCGCTCAAGGCCCAGGGTGGCTCGGGCCTGTGCTACAGCATCGAGCTGGACGAGGCGGCCCAGGAGCGGCTGCCGGAAATGCTGGCCGGCTTGGGGTATCGGCTCTACGGCAGCACGGGGCGCTTTCTGGCGGTCAAGAACCGGTTGTCGCCGCTTGCTTCTCTTTTGTTCCACCTGAGCTTCTTCCTGCTCCTTGTGGGGTGGCTGCTCGCCTTCTACACCCGGTTCAACGGGTTCGTCGACGTGGCGCAACATGAGCCGTTTCTGGGGCAGATCTCCCGCTACAACGCCTCACCGAGACTTCCCAAGCTGGGCAGCCCGCCGCAGATCAAGCTTCAGGTCGAGTCGGTGCTGCCGGAGGTCACCCAGGGGGTGGTCACCGACATCAAGGTCACCTTCAAGGACGAGACCGGGCGCAGCCACGAAATCGGGATCAACAGGCCCTACAAGGACGGGTACGCCTCCGTGCTGTTCAACGACCTCGGCATTTCGCCGCTCTTCGTGCTGGAGGACGCGAGCGGTCGCGAGATCGACGGCGCCTACGTGAAGCTGGACGTGCTGAAGGGGAAAAAGGACCACTTCTCCATGCAGGGATACCGCGTCGATGCCCTGTACTATCCCGACCACGCCGTCGTGCAGGGCAAGGACACCACCCGCTCCGAAGAATTCAAGAACCCCGCTTTCCACCTGGAGGTGAGCAGGGGAGGGAAGCCCATCGCGGCGGGCACGCTGCACCCCGGCGAGGCCCTGCAACTGGACGGCGTGCGTCTCGGTTTCAGGGAACAGAACTTCTGGGTCCGGCTCCTGGTGACCCAGGAGTACGGCCGGGATTTCATCTATGCCGGTTTCCTGGTGGCGCTGATCGCGCTGGGCTGGCGGCTCATCTATTACCGCCGCGAGTTGACCGGCGTGGTGCAGGAGACGGACGGGAAGCGCATCCTGCAGTTGACGGCCAAAGGCGACTTCTACAAGGCGCTGGCCCAGGATGAGTTTGACCGGACGGTTCAGAGACTGGGTAACTGGGTGAAGACATGAAACTCGTTCTTATCTCTCCCCCGTTCGGTGAAAAGGGGCAAAAGTCGAAGGGGCTCCCGATCGCGCCTCCGGTGCTGGAATACCTGACCGGGCTGACGCTGCAGGTTCGCCCGGACGTCGAGGTGCAGCTGATCGACGCCAACAAGGAGGTCTTCGACCCGGACCGGCTCGACGCCGACCTGATCGGCTTCACCGTGCTGACGCCGCAGGCACCCTGGGTGTACCGGGTGTCGGATCGGCTGCGGGCACAGGGAAAACAGGTCCTTTTGGGCGGCATCCACGTCACCGCGCTCCCCGACGAGGCCGCCCGCCACGCCGATGCCATCGTGCTGGGCGAGGCGGAACAGATCTGGAAGGGACTTCTGGATGACGCCGAAAAGCGGAGCCTGAAGCCGGTGTACCAGGGGGGCTTCCCGGAGCTGAAGGGGCTGCCCCACCCGGTCACCAACCTCTGGAATACCAACTACGTCTACGGCTACTTCCAGACCTCGCGCGGCTGCCCGCACCGCTGCACCTTCTGCTCGGTGCACGAGTTCTTCGGCGGCAAGGTGCGCGTGCGCCCCATCGACGAGGTGGTCGCCGAGATCGCCGCCAGCAAGAGACGGCTTTTCTGGGGCATCGACGACAACGTCTGGGGCGTCAACATGAACTACACCATCGAGCTCTACGGCGAGATGGGCAAGAACCTGACCGGCAAGTCCTGGTTCGGTTCCGGCGACCTGGTCTCCGTGGACCACCCCCGCTCGGCGGAACTGTTGAAGAACGCCAGGAGCGCCGGGCTCACCGCGGTCCTGGTCGGGTGGGAGTCGAACAACATCGGCAGCCTCGAAGAGTACAAGGCGACCAATAAGCAGGGGCGCCAGCGCCGCGACGCCATCAAGAAGATCCGCGACGCCGGCATCGAGGTCATGCTGTTCATGATGATCGGCGGGCGCCAGGACCGTCCCGAGGACTACGAGGGGATCCTGAAGCTGTGCGACGAACTGAAAGTATCGGCGCACCCGGTGATGACCACCCCCTTTCCGGGGACCGAGCTTTACAAGATCTATGAGCCGTACCTGATTCCGGGGCACGACTGGGACTCCTTCGACGGCAACCACGCGGTCTTCTCGCACGACGATCCCGCCATGAGCGTGGAGTTCCGCGAGGACGCCATCGTCAAGCTGCGCGCCGAGCTGTTCACCATCCCGCGCATCCTGTCGCGCATCCCGCAGGTGGGGTGGCGCGGTTTCCCCATGTCGCACATTACCTCATGGATGATCCAGTACCCGCAGGGGAGGGCGTTCAAGCAGTTCGCCCGTGAACGGGAAGAGTTGAAGGCAAAGGGAGTGCTTTAATGGACGCAATGAACCAGTACCTCACCTCGCTGCTGCAGCAGTCCCCCTGGCTCGGGGTCGCGGTAATGATGAACAACTACTTCCACGACGTAGCCACGGCCATGCTGGCGGCCTCCGCCTTCTGCCTGTACGCGGTGCACCGGGTCGAGGCGTCGCTGGGTACCCCCGAGGCGGCACTCTTTTTCCTGAAGACGCACCGGCTCATGGTGAGGTTCTTCCGCTTCGCATTCTGGTGGATCATTTTGGGCGGCGTGCCGCGCACCATCTTCTACGTGAGCTTCGAGTGGAACCACTTCGCCGACAAGCAGCAGGTGCCTGCCCTGATGGTGAAGCACGTGCTCATGGTGGTCCTGGTGGTGTGGGGTGTCATGGCCTGGAGTAAGCTGAAGGCCAAGGTCGCCCGCCTCACCGACAGCCTGCCCGCGGAACTGCGCGCAACGCTCAAGGGGGATAGCTGCGGATGCTGATCCGCATCCTGAAAAGCTCATTCCTGAAGCGCCCGAAACCGGTGCTCCTGGTGCTTCTGTCCATCGTCATGGGCTCGGCGGTCGCCACCGCCTTCCTGGGGATTTCCGGTGAGCTGTCGCACAAGATGGCGCTGGAGCTCAGGAGCTACGGCGCCAACATCGTCCTCGAGCCGGCGGCGGGGGAGGCCGGGTCGCTCAAATCCGACGACCTCCCCAAGATCAAGACCATCTTCTGGAAACACAACATCGTCGGCTTCGCCCCCTACCTCTTCGGGCAGGTCGATTTCGGCTCCGCGGCGGGACGGCAGCGCGGTGTTGTGGCCGGCACCTGGTTCGGCAGGCCGCTGCAGGTGCCGGGAGAGCCGGACTCGATCCAGGGGGTCAAGGTCACCGCACCCTGGTGGGAACTCGACGGGCGCTGGCCGGAGACCCCGGACGAGGCGGTGATCGGCGCGGCGCTGGCCAAGCGCCTGAAGGTAGCCCCTGGTTCCGACATCACTGCTGCAGCCGCCGGGAAAAGCCGCACCTTCCACATCGTCGGGGTCGCCTCCACGGGCGGTTTCGAGGAAGAACAGCTCTTCGCTCCCTTGGCGGAAGTGCAGACCCTTTTGAACAAGCCGGGGCAGCTCTCGCGCGTGCTGGTGAGCGCCCTCACCGTCCCCATGGACGACTTCGGCCGCAAGAACCCCTCCCGCATGACCCGCGAGGAATACGAGAAGTGGTACTGCACCGCCTACGTCACCTCGGTGGCCAAGGGGGTGGAGGAAGTGATGGGGGGCAGCCGCGCCAAGCCGATCTGGCAGATCGCCAGCGCCGAAGGGGCGCTGCTCAAGAAGCTGGAGAGCCTGATGCTGCTTTTGACCGTGCTGGCGCTCTTTTCCGCCGCCTGCGCCGTTTCCTCGAGCCTCATGGCCGCCATGGCCAAACGAAGCCCCGAAATCGCCCTGATGAAGACCATGGGTGCCGACCGGTTCCAGATCGCCGCCATCTTTCTGGGTGAGACCCTGGTCATCTCCCTCCTGGGGGGATTGCTGGGCTACCTGGCTGGGGACCGGCTCGCCGTCGTCATCAGCCGCACCGTCTTCGATTCCACCGTAACCTCCCCGTTGTGGCTCTTCCCGACCGCCATCGGCGCCGCCCTGGTGGTGGCCCTGGCCGGGAGCGCGGCTCCCTTGAAAAGGGCGCTCGCCGTCGAGCCGGTGCGGGTGCTGAAGGGATGATATGACCAGGCGCCGCTGGCTTGCCCATATCGTGTTGCGTGCCCTGGTCCACCGCTGGGGGCGCACGCTCTTGCTCCTGGCCGTACTGACCCTGGCCTCCAGTCTTGCCACTGCCCTGGGACTCGTCTCCGCCTCGATGAAGGCGCGGGTGGCCGAGGAAACCAGGAAATACGGCGCCAACCTGGTCATCATGCCGGAGAGCGCGCGCGTCGAGGTGGGAAGCGGCGGGCTGCGTTTCGGCGCCGTCGGTGAACCCTCCTACCTCTCCCAGGACCAGGTCCTGGCCGCGCTGGCCAAGAGTGGAGTGAAAGGGGACTACTCCTTCCACCTCAAGGGGGCGCTCACCCTGAAGGGGGTGCAGATCCCGTGCGAAGGGGTGGATTTCACCCAGGTGCGCCGGCTCTCGCCGTGGTGGCAGGTCGCCGGGGACTGGCCCAGGGCAGGGGAAGTGCTGGGAGGCAGCGATTTGACCCCGCGCTACCACGTCCACACCGGTGATCTTTTTGATTTCGACGGGGGAAAGAGGCCGTTGCGGGTGCGGGTCGCCGGCCTGGTGAGTACCGGCGGCGAGGAGGACGGCACCCTCTTCATCGACCTGAAGGAGCTGCAGGACCAGATGGGACGCCCGGGTCAGGTGAGCCAGGTGCGGCTGCTGGCCGACACTGGCAAGGGGAGCCTGCAGGAGCAGGCGGCCTCGTTGCAGCGCTTCCTGCCCGGCGCCGTCGTGAAGGAGTTGCGCCAGGTAGGGCGCACCAGCGAGGAGTTGCTGGGCAAGGTACAGCTTCTCATGCTGCTGGTAACCGCCGTGGTGCTGGTGACCGCCGGGAGCAGCGTGGCGGGGACCATGAGCACGGCCGTGCTGGAACGCGGCAAGGAGATCGGCCTGCTGAAGGCGATGGGAGGTTCACGCTGGGATCTCCTCAAGATCTTCAGCGCGGAGGCGCTGCTGCTTGGGGTGGGCTCCGGGGTAGGGGGCTTCCTGTTGGGCGGCCTGATCGCGAAGTTCGTGGCGAGCAGCGTGTTCGCCGCGGATGCGGCGCTCCGGTTGGAGTTCTTCCCGGTTGCCGTAGGGGTGAGTCTGCTGCTGGCATTGGCGGGGAGCGTCGGGCCGCTGTTGTCCGTGTTCAAGCTTGACCCGGTGCAGAGTTTGAGAGGCGAGTAATCGCGCCTGTCCACCCCTCGCCCTCACCCCGACCCTCTCCCAGAGGGAGAGGGAGATGATACAGGCAAGGCGCCGGGGGGATGAAAGGCCGAAGAGAGAGAACCCAGGTCCCCTCCCCCGGAGGGGGAGGGTTAGGGAGGGGGAGGTTTGCAGTTTACCAACTTCCCCCCTCCCAACCTCCCCCCTCCGGGGGGAGGAGCTCGAAACGAGAGGGCAACCGCATGGCTGCTGCCATTATAGAAACATCCCAACTAACCCGAAGCTACGGCGACATCTGTGCGCTGAAGCCCCTGGATCTCTGCGTCCCCGAGGGTGAGTGGCTCACGGTGATGGGGCACTCCGGTTCCGGCAAGAGCACCCTTTTGAACCTGCTGGGGGGGCTGGACCGTCCTACCGGCGGCTCGATCTCGGTGCGCGGCACCGACCTCGCCACCCTCTCCGAGGACGGCCTGGCCCGCTTTCGCCGCGACTGCGTCGGCATCATCTTCCAACAGCACCACCTGATACCGTACCTGACCGCGCTGGAGAACGTGATGATGTCGCAGTACTTCCACAGCGTTCCGGACGAGGCCGAGGCGCGCCATGCCCTGGAACGGGTGGGGCTCGGGCACCGGCTCAAGAACCGCCCCGGCGAGCTCTCCGGCGGAGAACAGCAGCGGGTCTGCATCGCGCGCGCCATCATCAACTCCCCGAGGCTGCTCCTGGGCGACGAGCCGACCGGCAACCTCGATCACAAGAGCACCACCATGGTGATGGAACTTTTGCGCGATTTACGCGACGAGGACCGCTTCAGCATCGTCATGGTCACCCACAACCAGGAAGTGGCCGCCTGGGGGGACCGCACCATCCACATGGATGACGGCTGCCTAGTGCGCGAAGAAAGGACCAAAGGGTGCTGACGGCGCTCAAGGTGATACCCCAGCTCGTCTGCTGGGCAATCCTGGTGCCGGTGCTGGCGCGTGGATTGGCTGTGCGTGGTGCGGCACTCGCCGCCGGGGCAGGATTCGTCGCAGGTGTAGCTGCACAGAACCTGCTTTTAGCGTATGGAGGTGGGGAACTTCCATTCCGTCTGCCGCGTGCCATCGGCGGAATTTTGTTCCTCCTGCTCTGGGGCGCTTCAGTTTGGTCCCTGTATCGCCGTGAGACCCGCAACGTTTGGGAAGGGTCTCCCGCGGTCGGGGAAGGGTCTCCCGCCGTTCGGGAAGGGGCTCCCGCGGTTGGGGAAGGGTCTCCCGCGGTTCGGGAAGGGTCTCCCGCGGTTCGGGAAGGGTCTCCCGCGGTTGGGGAAGGGTCTCCCGCGGTTCGGGAAGGGTCTCCCGCGGTTGGGGAAGGGTCTCCCGCGGTTCGGGAAGGGTCTCCCGCGGTTCGGGAAGGGTCTCCCGCGGTTCGGGAAGGGTCTCCC
>NZ_JAEMHL010000026.1 GCF_016458305.1 Geomonas anaerohicana
GCTATTCGATTGTCAGAGAACTTTGTCTACGATGTGGTGGCACTTATTTGTGTCCACGATGTCGTGGCACTCAACACATAGAACGTAGAACCGTTTCTAAGTTACTATTCCTTCCCTGCACCCGTGGCTGAAACCTTTGTCGTAGAGCAGCGACTTCGCCTTCATCCCCTCGCCGCGCGCCCGCAGCACGTCCCCCACCACGATGAGCGCCTGCTTGCCGATGCCCGCGTCACGCACCTTGGCCGCGATATCCGCCAGCGTTCCGGTCAGCACCTGCTCGTCGGCCCAGGAAGCCTTGGCTACCACGGCGACGGGAGTGTCCTCCTGGTAGGCACCGGAGAGCAACTCCTCCACGACCTTCTCGATCATGGAGATGGAAAGGTAGATCACCAGCGTGGCGCCGATCTGCGCGATGCTGGCCAACTGCTCCCGCTCGGGAACGGGCGTTCTCCCGGCCAGGCGCGTGATCACCACGGTCTGCGACACCTCGGGAAGGGTCAGTTCCTGCTTCAGCGTGGCAGCGGCGGCGAAAGCGCTGGTGACGCCGGGGACCACCTCATAGCCAATGCCGACTTTGTCCAACTCCTCCATCTGCTCCTGGATCGCCCCGTAAATGGACGGATCGCCGGTGTGCAGCCGCACCACCATCTGCCCCGCCAGGACCGCCTCGACCAGCACCCTGGTGGTCTGTTCCAGGTCCATCCCCGCGGAATCGTACACCCGTGCACCCGGGGCATAGGTGAGTACCAGTTCGCGGTCGACGAGACTGCCGGCATAAACGATGACGTCTGCCTCACCCAGAAGGCGCGCCCCTTTCACGGTGATCAGTTCGACGTCGCCGGGGCCGGCGCCGACAAAATGGACTATGTTCTCATGGGACATGGGAAAACCTTTCGATGAAATTCCAGCGTCCCCTCCCCCGGAGGGGGAGGGACAGGGAGGGGGATCTTTTCCACCAGCGCAGCCCCCCTCCCAACCTCCCCCCTCCAGGGGGAGGAGCAGATGTAAGCGGAGCAGGGAGCTGAGTTACAGCGGGTTCTTCCTCACGATCAGCATGGAGAGGTAGTCGAGCTTCTGGCCCACCAGGGCCTCCAGGTCATGATGCACCTCTTCCTCCGCCGAACCGACCCGGCGCACGAAGACGCCCCCCTTTTCCCGCCCCAGTTCCTTCAACGCGGCATAGACGGAATCGAAGACCCGGTTCACCTTCATGAGCACCACGGTGTCGAACTCTTCCAGGGTCCGCTTCAGCTCGTCCTTTTCGTAGGTGGCAGGGAGGATCGCGATGCGCTCGGGCCCAAGCCCAAGCGGCAGACCGGAGACGGCGGAAGAGGCGAGGATGCTGGATATGCCCGGCACCACTTCAATCTTTATGTCGGGGTACTTGGCGAGGAAGATCCTGTGAATGTAGAGGTAGGTGGAATAGAGAAACGGGTCGCCGATGGTGACAAAGGCGACGTCCTTGCCGGCAGCTATCCGCTGCGCGACCTGGTCGGCGGCCTCCTCCCAGAACGGGTCGAGCCCCTGCTGGTCTTTCACCATCGGGAACAGCTGGATCAGCACTTCCTGGCGGCTGCGGTCGATGAACTCCTCGACGATGGAAAGGGCGTAGCTTCCCCCTTCGGCCGCACCGGTCGGGGCGCAGATGACATCCACGCTCCGCAAGATCCGCTCCGCCTTCCTGGTCAACAGCTCCGGATCGCCCGGCCCCACACCTACCGCGTAGACAACCGCCACTACTCCTCCCCTTTCCAGGCGGCGATCACGTACACCGGGTTGTGAGCAGCGAACATCTTGTAGTCGGTAAGGCTGCGGGTCTTGGAGATGTTGACGCAGGTGACTTCGACGGTGTAGCCATGATCTTCCAGGAACTCCACCGACTTGGTCAAAGTGTCCAGGGTCACCGCGTTGAGGACGATGA
Source organism: Geomonas anaerohicana (assembly GCF_016458305.1). Lineage (GTDB taxonomy): Bacteria > Desulfobacterota > Desulfuromonadia > Geobacterales > Geobacteraceae > Geomonas > Geomonas anaerohicana. Next base: position 1,922 of record NZ_JAEMHL010000026.1, read on the forward strand.
AACCGTCGGGCTTGAGGCGCTTGTCGACCGCCTCGATGATCTCCTCGAGCATACCGCCGGAGCCGCCGATGAAGACGCGGTCCGGATCAGGCAGATCCTCCAGCCCTTCCGGTGCGAACGCCTCGGCCACGGTGACGTTGCGGGCCACGAACTTCTTCAGGTTTTCCTTGAGGTAGGTCAGGTACTGGGGGTTCTTCTCCAGGGCGAAGATGCGGCCGTTGGGCATCAGGTTGCCCGCCTCGATGGAGACCGAGCCGCTGCCGGCGCCGATGTCCCACATCACCAGGTCGTCCTGCAGTTGCAGCTTGCCCAGGGTGATGGCGCGCACCTCTTCCTTGGTGATCAGTTTCTTGGCGGTGGCGAACTCGTCGTCACGGATGCCGATCATCGGGTAGTTCTGGAGGTTCGGCTCCCAGGTCTTGATCAGGATCAGGATATTGAGCGGAGAGCACTTGAAGTCGACCAGGCCGCGCACGTCGGTCTTGGTGAATTTCTCGGTGGCAAGTCCCAGGTCTTCGCAGACCCAGGCCTCGTACCCCTCGGCGCCGCGGTGGATCAACTCCCGGGCCAGTACTGCCGGGGTGTTCACGCTGTCGGTGAGGATGGCGATCTTTTCAGAGGCCACGATGCGGTCCAGGGCCGGCTTGATCCCCCTGCCGTGCACGGACACGAAGGTGGCGTCGTCCCACGGCTCCTTGATCCGGGCGAAGGCGTACTGCACGCTGGTCACGTTGGGGTAGATCTCGATGCGCTCTTTGGGGAGGTTCCTGAGCAGGAACCGTGCGACACCGAAGAAGTTGGGGTCGCCGGAACCGAGGACCACGGTTTTCTTCTCCGTGTTCTTCAGGTGCTCCAGCATGATGGAGAGGTCTTCGAGGAGACGTTTCTCCCCTTTGAAGTCGGGGAAGATGTCCAGCAGGCGCTTGTGGCCGATGAGAACCTCGGCGCTGTCGATCACCTCGAGTGCCTGTTTGCCGAAGCCTTCCCATCCCTCGATACCCGCGCCGACGAGGTAAATCTTTTGTTCCGCCATGCCCCCCTCCTTTCCATCAATACATAATCAATCATTGTTCCTCCCCCCCCCCGGGGGGGGGAGGACAGGAGGGGGGAAAGCGTAGGCATCTTGCGTTAAAGCGCAGCCCCCTCCCTGTCCCTCCCCCTCCGGGGGAGGGGACGTAGTGCTATCTATCGAAGTACAGCATCTCCCCCTGGTATCCCGCCAGGAATACCCGCACCTTCAACCAGGGCGCCAGTTCGGCGCAGGCCTCGGCCACCTTGCCGCACACAAGCTTGATCAGCGCCTTATCGAAGCCCGAAGCCTCCAGCAGGTGACGCGCCGTGTTCGCTTCCAGCGCCAGTTGCTCCAGGTGTGCCGTGGCCGGGTCCTCCTTCAGCCACGAGGCGACGGTCACCAGGTCCAAATCGGAGGAGGTGACGTGGGTCTGCTCGTGGCCGCAGGCAATCTTCACCAGCTTGGCGAACTGCCCCGCCACCACCACCTCGTGGACGCCCTTCCTGGCGCAACTCTGCAGCGAGTAGCCGAAGTGGTCCCCCATCATGACGAAGGATTCCTCGGACAGCTTCAGGACCCGCTGCACTGCCATTTCAGAACTGCGCCCGGTGGAGAGCACGACGGTCCGGGAGCCGCAGGCCAGTGCCACGTCGACGGCGGTATCCACGGTATCGGTCCAAGCCCTGGTGGAGATCGGCTTGACGATACCGGAGGTCCCCAGGATGGAGAGCCCGCCTAAGATGCCCAGCCGCTCGTTGAGTGTCTTCTTGGCCAGTTCCTCCCCGTTGGGGATGCTGATGGTAAAGGTGAGGGTGGCCGGTACGCACCGGACGGCGAAGACTTCCTTGATCACTTCGAGGATCATGCTGCGCGGCACCGGGTTGATGGCCCACTCGCCCACCGGGACCGCGAGCCCCGGCTTGGTCACCTTGCCGATGCCGGTGCCCCCCTGGATCACGATGCGGTTCTTGGTGAACATCTCCACCTGGGCGGTGACGTGGATCTGGGCGCCGTTGGTCACGTCCGGATCGTCACCGGCGTCCTTGACCACGTAGCAGGAAGCGGTGTTGTCGTGCAGCACGCCACCCTCGATGCGAAAGCGCGCCCCCTTGCCGCAGGGAAGCGTCAGTTGCACCTCGTCGACCAAGGCCTGGTCGCGCAGCATCTGGGCAGCGCCTTTAACGGCGGCAGCGGCACAGGCACCGGTGGTGAAGCCGTATCTGAGTTCTTTCCCGCTCATACGTCATCCCATGTGAAGGCAAATTTCATTCAATTTGAAGGAACAGCAAGCCGGCGATGGGTTCCCGGCATCAAAAAACGAGTTCGTGGATCAAGCTCCGACGGCCTGGATGAGTATGGCGTTCATCACCGCGGCCGCAACGTTGGAGCCGCCCTTGCGCCCGATGTTGGTGACGAACTGCAACTCCGGGTATTCCAGCGCCAACTCCCGCAGAGCGTCCTTACTCTCGGCGGCGCCGACGAAGCCCACCGGCAACGCCACGATGAGCCTGGGGCGCACACCTTCCTCGCGGATCAGCCTGATCAGCTCGAAAAGCGCCGTGGGTGCATTGCCGATGACGAAGATGCCGTTAGCCGCGTCCCTTGCCGCTTTGCGCATGGCCAGGATGGAACGGGTCACCCCCTGCTCCTTGGCCTCCTTCGCCACCTGCGGGTCCGCGACGAAACAGGAGAGCTGCGCCCCGAACCTGTTGAGCCGCTCCTTGTTCATGCCGGAGATGATCATGGTCGTGTCCGTCACGACACCCAGTCCGGCCTTCAGTGCCTCGATGGCGCCGGATACCGCGTGGTCCGTGATCACCATGCTGCGGGCGTAGTCGAAGTCGGCGCTGGTGTGGATGGCGCGGCGCACCAGCGGCCACTGTTGCGCGTTCCAGCTATGCGGCCCCAGTTCCTGCTCGATGATGCGGAACGACTCCGCCTCGATCTCCTCGGGGCGCAGGTGCACCGACATCAGTGCCACCTCTGCTCGGTAAGGGTTTCGGCGACGCGCTCGACCACGACCTCCGCCAGCTTGTCATGCACGCCCAGGTGTTTGCCGAGCACCATCTCCACGCCGGGGTGGCGCTTTCTCGCTTCATCCAGTTCCTCGGGGAGGTCCTCCAGGACGTGAGCCCCCATGTAGAGGAAGTAAGGAACGAGCAGGATGCGCTGCGCCCCCTGTGCCACGCAGGCGTCAACGCCCTGCTGGATATTGGGCAGGTGCTGTTCGCGGAAGGAGACCTCCACGATCTCGAACTGCGTCATCTTCTTAACCCGTTTAGCGATCTCGTGTACCGCGTCATTCGCCTCGGCGATCCTGCTGCCGTGAGCCATAAGCAACAAAGCTGTCTTCATGAAAACCTCAAAAGCCGTTCAACGTTCTACGTTCAACGTTCAAGTTAGTACTACTGTTTCTTGGGTACCGCACCTTGACTTGCCAGCGTGCAGTCCCCGGTCAACTCCACTTCCACACGTCCCGTCACGGGTCCGACGCCATCGGCTGTGCCCAGTCCGAACGTTGAACGTTGAACCTTGAACGGGTTTTGCCGTTAGCCCCACCCCTTCCGGTATTCCCGGACCAGTTTCTCCACCGCGCGTTTGGCGGGCGCTTTCCACGGGCCTACGGCGGCGAGAACCAGGTTCATCGGGGCGAACAGGGCATGGGCCATGTGCCGCAACTCTTCGGCGCCGACCGCGGCCGCCTCGGCGCGATCCTCCTCGATGGTCCTCACCAGGGACATCAACTCGCCCCAGCCGTAACGTACCTGCATTTCGTAGGTGGAATCGGCACTGTACTCGAGATCGTAGAAGTACCCTTCCTTGACCCGGGCCAGCTCCGCCTCCCCGACTTCCTCGAAGGCGAGACTCTTCACCTCGCGCAACACCTCGGAGACCGCCAGCACCAGGTTCTCCGGTGCGGTGGACAGCTCGATGGCGAAGGCGCCGGTCTCCTCGTAGGCGGACAGGGATGCATCCACGGAATAGACGATTCCCAGTTTCTCCCGCAGCGACAGGTGCAGCCGCGAACTGCCGCCGCCGGAAAGGATGCGCCGCATCAGCCGCAGCCCCATCAAGCGCTGGTCCTGCCGGGCAAAACCGCGGAAAGCGATCTGCAGGTTCACCTGGCTGTCCGAATCCTTGACGAAGATGGCCCGCGGTTCCTGCTGCACCTGGTTGGCCGGGACCGGCGGAATGGCATTGCCGCCGCTCCAACCGGCAAAGAACCTCTCGCACGCCGCGAAAAACTGCTCCGAGTTATGCCGGCCCGCCGCGACGATGAGTGCGTTGCCGGGAACGTAGTGATCGGCGAGATAGCGGCGCAGATCCTGCTCCGTAATCCCCTTGATGCTGTCCAGGTATCCGATGGTGGGCGTCCCCAGCGGGTGGTCCGGCCACAGGAGCTTGCTGCAGAGGTTACTGGTGTTGGTCTCCTCGCCGCGCTCGTTGATATCCTCCAGCGCCTCCTCGGTGATGATCCGCTTCTCTATCTCCAGCCCTTCCAGGGTCGGGGTCAACAACATCGAGGAAAAGAGACGTATCCCTTCCGCGATCTGGTCGGGGTGCACCCGCGAGAAATAGCAGGTGGTCTCCTCGTCGGTGGCCGCGTTGACGCTGCCGCCGATGGCCTCGAAGGCGATCTCCAGTTCCAGGTTGGTGGCGAACTCGCTGGAGCCGCGAAAGAGCATGTGCTCCAGGAAATGGGAGATGCCGGCCTTGCCGGTGGTGTCGTTGCGGCCTCCCGCCTTTATGTAGATGGCAATCTCCGCGCTGTGCAGATGCGGCATCTCGACGGAGACGAGGCGCAATCCGTTGGGGAGAACCTTCTTGGTACAGCTGAGCATCAAACCTCCGTACTTCAGAGTGCCGCCCCCTTCAGGGTGAGCCAGGCGACCGCCGCGTAACGCGCCAGCTTGCCGGTCAGGACCAGGAGGGAAAAGCGGATGAAACCGACCTGCAGCACGCCGCCGACCAGGCAGAGCGGGTCGCCGATCACCGGCAGGAAGCTGAACAGAAGCGACAGCGAGCCGAAGCGTTCATAGAAGCGCTCCGCCTTGCGCGTCGTCTCCTCGTCCATGCGCAGCACCCGGCGCCGTAAAAAATCGCCTCCGTAGAGGCCGATCCAGTAGGTGCTGAGCGCGCCCAGGTAGTTGCCGGCGGTGGCAACGAGAACCACGGCGACAGGATTTTGCCGCCCGATCAACATTGCCACGACCAGCCACTCCGAGCCGAGCGGCAGCAGGGTGGCGGCCAGGAAACTCAGCAGAAACAGGGAGTAAAACCCGTAATTGACCAGCCACTCGTGCATTCCGGTCAAATTAGCGGAAAGGGTGCGGATTGTCAAACAACATTGAATTAATTCGGGACTAAGTAAGTGGCGATGCGGGCGGTGTGTCACAGGGGACGAGCAGGGGCAACTTTTTTGTTGACATTAGAGCGTGCGGGTAGCATAAACGCTGTCATGATCAACACCGGCTACTTTACCTTTACTAACTTTTACTTTTGGTACGGCTTTTATTTTAGGCCGTCGCCCCGGGTAGAGGTGTAATTTAGGTAGCAGGTACTAAATTCCGAACCGAAGCCGGGGTGGCAGGATTCTCCTCCCCCTTACGGTTCGGATAGCAGATTACCAGAACATCATACTAAGGGCCGGGGGAGCAATCCTTCCGGCCCTTTCGCTTTCGGGGACCAAAAGGAGCGTGAGTATGATCGTGGTAATGAAGGCAGGAGCACCGAAGAAGGAACGGGACGCAGTCACCAAGAGGATCAAGGAACTTGGCTACACCCCGCACATCATCCGCGGCACCACCCGCGACGTGATCGGGGCGGTCGGCGACGAGCGGGGCAAGAGCGTGCTGCAGACGCTGGAGTCGATGCAGGGCGTGGAGAGCGTGGTTCCCATCCTGCAGCCGTACAAGCTGGCGTCCAAGGAAGTGAAGAAAGAGCCGAGTGTGGTGCGCATCTCCGACACCCTCGCCATCGGCGGCAAGGAACTGGTGGTCATGGCCGGCCCCTGTTCGGTGGAAAACGAAGAGCAGATCATCGAATCGGCCCACGCCGTCAAGGCAGCCGGCGCCCAGATGCTCAGGGGCGGCGCCTTCAAACCCCGCACCTCCCCCTACTCCTTCCAGGGCCTTGAAGAAGAAGGGCTGAAACTCCTCGCCAAGGCCCGCGACCTTACCGGCCTCCCCTTCGTCACCGAAGTCATCGATCCCGAATCCGTCGACCTGGTCGCCTCCTACTCCGACATGCTCCAGATCGGCGCGCGCAACGCGCAGAACTTCGCCCTGTTGAAGAAGGTCGGCCAGATCAACAAGCCGATCCTTTTGAAACGCGGCATGTCCATGACCATCCAGGAATTCCTGATGAGCGCCGAGTACATCATGAGCGAGGGGAACCAGTCCGTGATCCTGTGCGAGCGCGGCATCAGGACCTTCGAGACCGCCACCCGCAACACCCTCGACCTCTCCGCGATCCCGGTCCTCAAGAACAAGACCCATCTCCCCGTGGTGATCGACCCCTCCCACGGCACCGGCAACTACCACTACATCGCGCCGATGTCCTACGCCGCGGTTGCCGCAGGCGCCGACGGTCTCATCATCGAGGTGCATCCCGATCCGGAGAAAGCGTCCTCCGACGGGCCGCAGTCTTTGAAGCCCAAGAAGTTCCAGGCACTGATGGACCGGTTGAAGCTGTTCGCGGAAGCGGCAGAGAAGACGCTGTAAAGCAGAGGCAAAGGCAGGGGCTAGGGACTGGGGGACGGGAAGTTAATTCCCTCCCCCGGAGGGGGAGGGTCAGGGAGGGGGCGCGCAGCGACTCTTTCAGGCTATCCCCCCTCCCAACCTCCCCCCCTCCGGGGGGAGGAGCGCTGCTTGCGCACCATGAACCAATGGCCATCCCTGGCGGCTGATGCATTTTAAGGTATGCTCTCCGGGTACTTGCACCGAAGGAGGTGTTACCATGTCCGTGCTGCGCCCGTTGCTGGTCCTTATATTATTTATAACCATCGCCGCCGCGCCCTCTGAAGGTGCTCGGCGCGGTGCCGCTGCACACGAGACCTCCGTCGCCAGCGAACAGGAGGTTCTCAGGGACTTCGAAACCATCCTCGACCTCTGGCGTGACGGCAGGTTTGACGATCTCTATCAGCACACCAACGGCGGCAAGGACGGTCGCGAGAAGTTCGCCAACCGCCTTGCCTCCGCGCCGCGCAAACCCGCCTGCTGCTGGGAAAAGATCCAGGATGCCAGGGTCTCGCTCAAAAGCGGCAAGAATGCGGTGGTGCAGGCACAGCTCGGCTTCGAGGCCAGCACGCCCGGCACCGAGTTCGTCACCAAGGCCATTCATCTGAAGAAAGACGGGGCTACCTGGACGATCTCGCAGTCCGACCTTTACTCGCTCGCCGATCTCTCCACCCACAAACGCAGGTACAAATACCTCCCCATCCAGCCCAAGAAGTAGCCAGTCCCTTCTGCCGTGCACGTGACCTCACGTCCCCCCTTTGCGAAGGGGGGACAGGGGGGATTTTGCACCCATGCCCGTTGCCCCTTGACCCATGCCACCCCTTCCGGTACTCTAGGCGGATGTCATTAAAAGTAAACGGTACTGTTACCAATAAACCCGAATTGCTGTCGCCTGCCGGCTCGCTCGAAGCCTTTTTCGCCGCCATGGAGAAAGGTGCCGACGCGGTCTATGCCGGTTTGCGCGACTTCTCCGCCCGCGCCAAGGCCAAGAACTTCACCCTCTCCCAGATGGAGCGCATGACCGCCTACGCCCACGCCCACGGCAAAAAGGTCTACGTCACCCTCAACACCCTCGTCAAAGAAAACGAACTGCCGCTGCTGATCGACAACCTGGCCGCCCTGGAGGCGATGCGGGTGGACGGCGTGATCCTGCAGGACATGGCCGTGGCGCGCCTGGCGCGGGAGTTCTTCCCCGGCATCCCGCTGCACGCCTCCACGCAGATGACCATCCACAACTCGCTGGGCGTGCGCCAACTCGAGGAGCTTGGCTTCGAGCGCGTGGTGCTGGCCCGCGAACTGCACATTGACGAGATAAAAACCATCGTGGCGGCGAGCCGCGCCGAGATCGAGTGCTTCATCCACGGCGCCCTCTGCTTCTCCATTTCCGGCCAGTGCTTCTTCTCCTCGTTCCTGGGCGGGCACAGTGGCAACCGCGGGCGCTGCGCGCAACCCTGCCGACGCCAGTACAAACACAAGGGGAAAGAAGGGTACTACCTCTCCACCAACGACTTCTCCAGCATCGAGATGATCCCGCAGCTCATCGAGGCAGGGGTCCACTCCCTCAAGATCGAGGGGCGGATGAAATCCGCGGAGTACGTGGCGAGCGTCATCGGCGCCTACCGCATGGTGCTGGACGCGGCGCCGGGGCAGCACGCGGCCAAGGTGGCCGAGGCCAAGGAGCTCCTGAAGCTTTCCTTCGGGCGAGTGCCGACCAAGGGCTTCCTCGCCTCGCACAACCCGACCGACATCTCCACCCCCTCCATCAAGGGGGCGACCGGGCGCTACCTGGGCGACATCAGGGAGATCCGCGGCAACCGGATCAGCTTCGACACCAAGGACGCGCTGCACGTCGGCGACCGGATCCGGGTCCAGCCCAAGAGCGACATGGCTGGGCGCGCCTTCACCATCAAGGAACTGTACCTCGGGGGCAAGAAGGTGATGAACGCCAGGGAGAATACCCTGGTCTCGACGCCCTCCCCCTTCCCGTTCAAGCTGGGCGACTCGGTGTTCAAGGTCTCCTCGGAGACAGCCTTCACCATGAGCGAAAACGCGTGCCTCAGGCGGCTGGAAGGAGTGAAGGGCGGCAGTATCCCGTGCCGGCTCACCCTCTCCTACCAGGACCAGAAGCTGAAGATCGACGCCAAGGTGTTCGGCAACGACCTCAGCACCGAGTTCGAACTAGGCGAACTGGAGCCGTCCCGCACCAGCGACATGGAAGGGGTGCTGCGCGCGCAGTTCTCCAAGAGCGGCGACACCGAGTTCACCCTGGCATCTCTGTCGGCCCCGGACTTCCCCGCGCTGATGATCCCTCCGCCCGTCCTCAAGGACATCCGGCGCCGCTTCTACGCCTGGCTCTCGGAGCAGTCGCTGGGTGCGCTCAAGGACAGGAGCGCGCAGAACCGGGAGAAGGCGCTCGCCGCCCTGGTCGGCAAGCGTCCCGCGTCGTCGCGTGGCAAGGAAGAACTGGCAGTGAAGCTCGAGCACGTCAAGGACTGGCACGAGTTGCACCGCGACCTGGTCGACACCGTGGTACTGCCGGTCTCCAAGGCGAACCTGCACCAGTTCGGCCCCTTCGCCCGCAAGCTCAAGGGAAGCGAGCACAAGGTGATCTGGCAGCTTCCCTTCATCATCTTCGAGGCGGACCTCCCCTTCTACCAAGAGGCGGTGCAGGGGATCATGCGCGCCGGCTTCAAGCGTTTCGAGCTCACCAACCTGTCCCATTTCCAGTTCTTCAAGGGAACCGACGCTGAATTGAACACCGATTACCGGCTCTTCTCGCTGAACAGCCAGGCGCTGCTCTCCTGGCAGGAACTGGGCGTTGCGCGCGCCACCCTCTACATCGAGGACGACCGCGCCAACCTGGCCCAGCTCCTTGCCAGCGATCTGAAAATCGACCGTGGCGTGCTGCTCTTCGCGCCGGTCCCGGTGATCACCTCCAAGATCGCCATCAAGGAGATGAAGGGAGACGCGCCGCTGGCTTCGGACCGCGGCGATCTGTACTCGGTCAAGGTGAAGGACCACCTCACCGTGGTGAGCGCCCAGACGCCGTTTGCCCTGACCCAGTATCGCAACGACCTGCGCGGACTCGGCTGCGGCAAGTTCCTGCTCGACCTTTCCGCACTGCAGCAGCAGGAGCGCGAGCGGGTGTTGGAGGCGTACCGTAGGGGGATCGCCGTACCGGGCGCGTCCGAATTCAACTTCAGCACCGGCCTGGTCTAAGAGATGGGGATCATCGACAAGATCAAGGGGAGGATCCAGGATCGGCTCAACGATCCCGCCTTCATGGGGCTGGTGCAGGAGCAGAGCCTCAAGGATCTCCTGCTGCGTCGTGAATTCCGCATCACCCAGGAGTACCTGCAGCGTGAGTTCCTGGACAAGGCGGTCGATGATGAGCTGGTGGAATTCAGGCTCAGCATCGAAAACGGGTACTGCGAGCTTTCCGGCCGACTGAAGAAGCGACTGGTCCCCTTCGCGATCCCCTTCTCCGCGAGCTTTACCATCCAGGGGATCGAGTTCAGCGCCGCGCGCAAGTGCGTCTTCCTGAAGCTCGGGCCGGTAACGCCGCTCGACCTCGACTGGCTGACCAGGAAGGTGGTGCAGAAGATACCGTCGTTGAGCATGATGGGAGAACTGCTGGTGTGCGACCTGAACCAGGTACCGCGCCTGACTGAACTGTTCGCCCACCGGGTCAAGGGCATCAGTATCTGGGATTACATTACATTGAAAGAACTCTGGCTTAAGCAGGGTGAATTAGGAGGAAGGGTGGGGGTGGTTCTATGACAGATTACATGGTGCGCGCGATTGCCAAATCCGGGACAGTCAGAGCCCTTACCTGCGTTACCACCAATACGGTCAGCGAAGTCTGCCGTCGCCACGGCACGCTCCCCACGGCTACCGCCGCGCTGGGACGAGCCCTTACCGCAGGGACGCTCATGGGCGCCATGCTGAAGAGCGGCCAGCGTGTTGCCATGCGCTTCGAGGGGAACGGTCCGCTCAAGAAGATCGTCATCGAAGCCGACAGCGACGGCAGCGTGCGCGGCTACGTGGGCGACACCCAGGTACACATGCTTCGTCCCGACGGTGCCCTCGACGTCCCCAACGCACTGGGGCGCGCAGGTTTTCTCACCGTCGCCAAGGATCTGGGGCTCAAAGAACCGTACCGCGGCACCGTTCAGCTTTACACCAGCGCTATCGCGGAGGACCTCGCCCTGTACCTGGTGGAGTCCGAGCAGATCCCGTCGGCAGTCGGCATCGCCGAGTTCATCGAACAGGACGGCGCGGTAACCGCGTGCGGCGGCTTCCTGATCCAGGCCATACCTCCGGTCGACCCCCTGGTGGTCGAAGAGTTGATGGACCATATCGAAAAGCTCCCTCCCCTGAGCGAACTGCTGCGCGGCGGCAACACGCCCGAGGAGATCATGGAGATGCTCCTTTCCGGCATGGAGTATGACATCCTGGAGAAGCGTGCCGTCGGCTTCGCCTGCAGTTGCAGCAGGGAGCGCATCGAACGGGTGCTCATCTCGATGGGGAAGAAGGAGCTGACCGCCATGATCAAGGAGCAGCACGGTGCCGAGGTCACCTGCGAGTTCTGCGGCGAGCACTACCACTTCAGCGAAACCGACCTCGAGCGACTGATCGCGGAAGTGGAGCCTTCCTAGTTCTAAATACTTAACGCAAAGGCGCGAAGGCGCTAAGACGCAAAGAGAAGAACTTCGAATCCTTTTTTAACAAACTATGCCTGTTTTTGTAGGTTCTCTTGGCGCCTTAGCGGCTCTGCGTCTTTGCGTTGAGCCGTTTTTTGTTATGTGCGTTATACTTGCCTGTGCCGCTTTCACATTAACGCGGGAGGTATACCATGAGAATCCACGACATCAGCGTCGCGCTGTCACCCGATCTTCCCTCCTACCCGGGGGACCCCTCCGTTACCGTAGAGCCCTGGCACCGCATCGCCAAGGGCGACACCGCCAACCTTTCCCTCGTCACGCTGGGCACCCACTCCGGCACCCACATCGATCCTCCCCGCCATTTCAACGATGCCGGCATCACGGTCGATGAAATCCCGCTCGACCTCCTCATCGGGCCCGCACGGGTCGTGGAGATCCCCGACGCCAAGAGGATCGGCCGCGACCAGCTTGAACCGCTGGAGTTGAAGGGAGTGGAACGGCTGCTGATAAAGACCGGCAACTCGGACTTTTGGGGCGATCGAGAGTTTCACGAGGATTTCGCCGCGCTGACGGTGGATGGAGCGCACTACCTGCACCACATGAAGGTGAAGCTGGTGGCGGTCGATTATCTGTCGGTGGAACCGATGGACGGGGACGGCGAAGTGCACAGGATTCTTCTGAACGGTGGCACCCCGGTCATCGAAGGGGTCAACTTGGCCGGCGTTCCGGCTGGATATTACCAGTTGATCTGCCTGCCGTTGAAACTCAAGGATGGGGACGGTGCGCCGGTTCGGGCACTTTTGGTCGAAACTCCCGATGCTGCTGCCCAGCAACCTTTCGACCCGCACACCAGCAGATGGCCGCTTTCGTAAAAGATCAACCACCTATAGAAGCCGCTCCACAATCCCCTCTCCCTCTGGGAGAGGGCTAGGGTGAGGGGGGAACTAGCGGAAATCATCGCCTAGCTCGGAATAAAAAAGGGAGTGGTTCCTTAGGAGCCACTCCCTTTTCCGTTGATCCCGGCAAATGCCGAGCATCTACATCGTTTTCTGCTTCTTGCAGCACTCCTTCTGCACCGGCTGGTCCGCAGGAGCCTGGTCCTGCTGCAGCTTCGCGCACTTGGCGCAGCCAGCGGTCGGAGCTGCCTCGGCCCCTTTCATCTTCTGGCACTTGTCACAGGCCGGCTGCACGGCAGCACCCTTGGCGCACTTGTCACACGCGGGCTTGGCGGCAGCCCCCTTAGCGCACTTGTCGCACGCCGGCTGAGCTGCGGCATCCTTCTTCGGGCAGTTGTCGCACGGCATGGCAGCACCCTTGGCGCATTTGTCGCATTTGGGCTGAGCTGCGGCATCCTTTTTGGGGCAGTTGTCGCACGGGGCAGCACCCTGCTCGATGGCAGCAGCCTTCGGGCAGTTGGCGCAAGGTGCCTGCTGTTGCACCTGCTGCATCTTGGCGCAGTTGCCGCACCCGGGTTTAACAGCCTGCTGCTCGTCACCCCACACCGCCAGGGCTCCCGCCACCAGCAACAGCACCGGGAACAGGGCAATCAACAATGTCTTCTTCATAAATCCCTCCGTATTTACGTTTAGTGAAAAAAACTATCTAACAGGGATAAAGGGATAAAAGGGATAAGACCTAAAGTTTGGGTTTTTGCTGTCTTTGCCGTTATCCCCTTCATCCCTTTTATCCCTGTTGCTATGCTGTTGCGTCTCCGGCCGGCTGCTCGAATGCCCCTTCCGGCGCGGCCTCCAGGAAATCCGCATCGAGCGGCGCCACCGCCTCGATGATCTTGCCGCGCGGGCCGGTGAAACGCATGGCCCGGCAATGCAGCATCATCCTGCTGGCGGGAATCCCCCCGTAGCTCTCGTCGCCGATGATGGGGAAGCCGGAATGGGCCAGGTGGACGCGGATCTGGTGCGTGCGCCCGGTAAGCGGCTTTGCCTCGATGGCGGTCACCCCGCCCCCTTCGCCCAAGACGTTGAACACCGTACGCGCCGGTTTGCCCCTGAGCGACACGCCGTAGCGGAACTTGCTGACGCGGTCCAGCGGCGCATCCACCTTCCAGCTCTGCTGATCCGGCGAACCCGACACCAGCGCCCAGTAGGTCTTCTGCACCTTCCCCTCCTTGAGGAGGTTGGAGATCAGGGTCGCCGCCTGCTTGTGCTTGGGAAAGAACATCACCCCGCTGGTGCCGCGGTCCAGACGGTGCACCACGCGGGAGGGATCACGCAGGCCGATGCTCTTCATGTAACACTCGACCGCGTACTCGACCGTCCCTTTCAACTGGTACGGCGTGCGCTGGCTGTTGACGCCGACGGCCTTGTACACCGCCAGGAAATCCTTGTCCTCGTAAAGGAGCTCATGCTTTTGGTACACCAGGTCGATGCAGCGCTCCGCCTCCATCAGCCCCAGGGCGACCTCGTCACCTTCCTTCACCTGGCGCGACGCTACCCGGACCAGCACCTGGTTGATGTTGCAGCCGCCCCAGTCGATGACCCGGCGGATCTCCCCTTTGGAGAGCTGTGGGAACAGCAGCTTCGCTGCATCATCCAGTCTGAGCCCCGCCTGTTCTGCGTCTATCCGTGCCGTGAGTATCATGCCAGGTGCCTCTGGGCGCGCAAAAGCGCCACGATGGTCTTGCCGTCGGTAATGCTGCCGTCCGCGGCCATCGCCAGCGCCTGTTCAAACGGAATTTTCTGGCAGGAGATTTCCTCGTACGCTTCGGGTGCTGCCTCTCCCTGGGAAAGGCCGGTGGCAAGGTAGAGGTGCACTACCTCGTCGAAGACGCCCGGCGAGGGATGCACGACACCGAGGGAAACGATGGTCTGCGCCACCAGTCCGGTCTCCTCCATCAACTCGCGGGAGGCGCACAGTTGCGGATCTTCACCCGGCGTCAGCCGCCCGGCGGGGATTTCCAGCAGGAAGCCATCCACAGCGGGACGCAGCTGCCGGATCAGCGTGACGCAGCCGTCGTCGTGCAGCGCGAGCACCCCGGCGCCGCCGGGATGACGCACAACCTGATAGGTGTACCACCCCTGGGTGCCGATGAGCACGTCCATCTGCTCGATGCCGACCACGAGGCCGTTGAAAAGCATCGACCTGTTCTTCGTTTCCATGAATCCCCCAAGGGTAGATACATACCATTTCCGTGATGGATTTGACAAAAGATAAATTCGGCGGGAACGTGAACAGCCGGTAGGCTGCGGGGCTCCCCCCGCGGGGATCGGTGAAATTAAACGGTGGATAATATTGCGGTCATCTGGTACCCTCTGAAGCTTATATCCAAACATGTGAGGTGAAAAATATGGCACAAGCTAAAGACGGGGACCGCGTAAAGGTTCATTATACAGGGAGACTGGACGACGGCACCGTGTTCGACTCTTCCGAGTGCGGCGAAGACGATTGCGGCTGCGGGCACGGCCCGCTGGAATTCGTCATCGGCTCCGGGCAGGTCATTCCGGGCTTTGAAGCGGGGGTGAAAGGGCTTGCAGTCGGAGAATCCAAGACCATCCATATTCCCGTTGACGAAGCCTACGGGGAAAGAATGGACGAGATGGTGGCGGTGGTGCCGCGCGGTGACCTCCCCCCGGAGATGAACCCGGAACTCGGTCAGCAGCTGGAAGTGACTCAGGAGGACGGGCAGATCTTCAACGTGATGGTGACCGAGGTGACCGACGCAACCATCACCATCGACGCCAACCACCCGCTGGCGGGCCAGGCGCTCAACTTCGACCTCAAGCTGGTGGAAATCCTCTAGCAGCCGAGAAGTGACAGCTAGCAAATAAAAAATCCCCTCCCGCAAAGGAGGGGATTTTTTTGTATCCCCGTGCGACCTGGAAAGGCCAGGCCTAGTTCTCGGTCATGAAATGTTGCTCGTACAGGTCTTCCAGCTCCTGTAGGTGGCGGGATTCGTCCGCCAGCATCTTTTTGAACAAGACCGCCATGGGAGCGCCTTCGCAGCCGCGGGACATCCGGTCGTAGAAGTCGATGGAGCCCTTCTCGAGGTGGATGGCGTAGGCCATGGCGTCACGGGCCGTGGAATCCGGGCGGAGCTCCTTCTTCGGCAGGACGTAGTCGAGGTTCATGGTCGGCACCGGCTGGTGCAGCCCCTCTCCCCCTTTCATCTCCCCTTCAACCAGCGCCTTCTCCAACTGGTGCTTGTGCTCCAGCTCGTCGAACGCGGCTTCCTTGATGATCTGACGGGCAGCCTTGTCCTTCACGATGCGGAGCGCGGCAAGATAAGCGCGGAATCCTTCGTTCTCCATCTGGGCGGCCATTTCGATCGCAGCTTCAAATGTGTAACAGACATCACCTTGCTCAGCCATGGCGGGTCTCCTCTAGTCTTTGTTGTGAAAGGCTTTTTAACACAAGATAGGCGCGAGCACAAGATTTTGTATACACATTGTCACCTGAATGGAGATTCCAGTAACTCCTGCTACACTATCGGCTGTCGTTATGAGTCCAAAGCGGCACCTTTCGGACTTTGAAGAGTGGCAATACACTCGACGGAGGATGTATGTTGATCTTTTTGGCAGGCGGCACAGGTTTCGTGGGAGGACATGTACGAGAAACGCTCCTGGCGCGCGGACACAGCTTGAGACTGCTGGTACATCGCCGGAGCCTGGGGAGCACCGAGCCCGACGTCGAGGAGATCGTCGGGGACATCACCCGGCCGGAAACGTTCGAGGAAGCCGTGCGCGGCTGTGATGCGACCATCAACCTGGTCGGGATCATCAGGGAATTTCCGGGGCGGGGAATCACCTTCCAGCGCCTGCACGTGGAAGCCACCGCGAGCATCCTGGCGGCAGCGAGAAAAGGCAACGTGCGGCGCCACCTGCAGATGTCGGCCCTGGGAACCCGCGCCGACAGCACCGCCCGCTACTTCAAGAGCAAATACCAGGCGGAAGAACTGGTGCGCCAATCAGGCCTCGATTACACCATCTTCCGCCCCTCCATCATCTTCGGCCCCAAGGACGACTTCATCAACATGCTGGCGGGATACATGCGCACGTTTCCCGCCATGCCCGTCATCGGGGACGGCGAGTACCAACTCCAGCCCATTGCCGCCGACGACGTCGCCCGCTGCTTTGCCGATGCGCTGGAGAAACCCGAAACGATAGGGCAGCAGTACGAGCTATGCGGGCCCGACCGCTACAGCTACAACGAGTTGCTCGATGTCATCGGCCGCGTGCTCGGCAAGAGCCACGTCGCCAAGATAAAGAATCCGCTACCGCTCATGCGGCTGGTGGTTCCCTTCTTCGAGGGCTTCTCCTTCTTCCCCATCACATCGGATCAGATCGCCATGCTGGTGCAAGGCAATACCTGCGACGGCAGCTGGCGCAAGACCTTCCATTTCGAGCCGGTCAACTTCGAGCCCGGCATCCGCAGCTACCTCAAATAGTTGGACGGTTTTGTCACGCCAAGCCGCAAAGGCGCAAAGAAAGAATCATAAACAAACAGGGATAAAGGGGATGAAAGGGATACGACCAAATCGTGGTTGGTCATCCCTTTCATCCCTTTTATCCCTGTTAAACGTTTCAAGCCTTGCCTTTCTTTGCGTCTTGTCGGTTTTGCGTGAGGTCGGTTTTGACTCTCTTTTCTCTTTCACGTATAGTAAGGCACTTTTTTCCAAGGAGAGTCATGCATGGGCGAGACAGTAAGATTCGGCATTTCCATGGACGACCAGTTGCTGGAGAGCTTCGACCGGCTCATCGAGCAGAAAGGGTACGCCAACCGCTCCGAAGCGATCCGCGACCTGATTCGGGCCGCACAGGTCGAGCTCGAGTGGGAAGAAGGTGAAAAAGAAGGCGTCGGCACGGTGACCCTGGTCTACAACCACCACGTGCGCGACCTCTCGGACAAGCTCACCGAGCACCAGCATGCCCACCACGACCAGATCATATCCGCACTGCACGTTCACCTCGATGCCCACAACTGTCTCGAAGTCCTGGTGGTGCGCGGCAAGGCCCGCGACGTGCGCCGCATCGCCGACGAACTGATCGGCGTGAAAGGCGTCAAGCACGGCAAACTGGTCATGACCACCACCGGCGAAGGCCTGCATTAAAGGCTAACAGACGTTCAACGTTCAACGTTCTACGTTCAAAAACCGCCGCTGCCGTCCACCCTTCTCTCTAAGTCAGCATTCCCGCCCCCGGAGGGGGAGGGTTAGGGAGGGGGAAAAGCCTCTGACTATCTACAAGAGTAAAGCATGAAGAAAGACGACCACTACTGGATGGGCAAGGCCATCGACCAAGCCCGAAAAGCCGAGTCCATCGGCGAAGTGCCCATCGGCGCCGTGATAGTGAAAGACGGAGCCATCATCGCGCGCGGCCATAACCTCAGGGAAAGCAAACAGGACCCTTCCGCCCACGCCGAGATGATCGCGATACGCAAGGCAGCCAAGAAACTCGCCAGTTGGCGCCTCACCGGCGCTACCTTGTACGTTACCCTCGAGCCCTGCACCATGTGCATGGGAGCCATCATCCTCTCGCGCCTGGACCGCGTGGCCTTCGGCAGCTATGACCCCAAGGGGGGGGCGGCGGGATCCCTCTTCGACTTCTCCGACGACAAGAGGCTGAACCACAGCGTCGTTCTCACCCCCGGCGTGCGCGGCGAGGAAACTTCCGGCATGCTCTCCGCTTTTTTCGTGAAGTTGCGTGCCCAGAAGAAGCAGGAGCGGTTGTCCTCCAACAGCTGAAAAAAAAGAGAAAAAAGCGCTAAACCTTTCTTCGCCCCGAGCCGAAAGTTTAAGACATCCAATCTCTTTTCCGGCTTTGAGAGGGGCCTATGCAAATTGAAGAAATCACCCCCAATTCCATCATGGCCACGCACCATGAGATCACCCGGCTGGCGACCTACACCGAGGAGTTGCTGCAGGGGACGATAGCATCGGAAGACCACTCACGCCACAAACTCGCCGCCGTGCTCAGGGTGTACAGCGAGTTAGGCCTGATCTGGCGCATTCTCTCTGAGATAGATACCAGGGGCGTCCTGACCAAGACACAGCGGCAATATCTACAGGATTTTTATGCCGGACTTACCTACTGAAGCCAGGGTGCCACAACAGGGTTGAATTTCTCTTCTGAATAAGGTATATCTTTCTGCTCTGAGGAGTGCCGCTCCTTTGACAACAGCAAATCCGGAGAGATGTCCGAGTGGTCGATGGTGCCTGACTCGAAATCAGGTGTACCGAAAGGTACCTAGGGTTCGAATCCCTATCTCTCCGCCATAATAACAAGGGGTTACAACGACGACGTTGTAACCCCTTGTTGCATTTTTTGTTTAGTATGGTCTCTAGTATGGTCTCTGGTCCCCTTGCTGGGGGAGGTGGACGAGCGAAAGATTTAAGGGGATGGTCAGGTTGCTCCCGTCATATCAACGGGCGGCGGGTGAGCGGCGGAGCGATTTAGCTCTTGCAGCCTCTTCATCTGCTATTATCGGCTCGCGCAGTCCGTCTCCACCCGTTCTGGTTGGGATACACTTTGGCTTCCAACTCACAATGTCCGAATGTCTCGCCTGACCCCGCGTTTGCCGTGTATTGACAAAACCTTGTTGTCAGTTTGCATCGTTATAAAATGGGCACGCCGTGAAGCTCATGAGATCGGGGCGAAGCTGCATACAGAAATTTGTGAAATGAGTCCGGCTGAACGCGTCATCATAGGTGACACTGCCAGTAAGATAAAGAATCTGGTTGCCATTTGTGATGTTTTCTATATCAAGTTTTGTAGGCAAAATGTCATTTGGAACTGCGACATAGTCCGTGAAATCAGGTGGCATTACTCCAATATAACTGGCTCTGGTATTATCTCCTTTTAGTGTCGGGTCAATGCCTTTGGGCATATTTCGAGCGGCCATTGTGATTTTGACATTTCGAGCCAAGGATTTGCCCGAATTTGAAATGGCAATTCGGGACTCAAACTTCTGCCCTTCTTTCAAGTACACCATGCCCCCGCCAAAATTCATATCACGATCCATGATAAACTTAATTCCGACCCACGCCCTTTGCTCAAGCCTAAAATTCTCAAGGGCAGCATTCAAAGTTTTTTCTGCTCTTGCGGATTGTTCGGTGCCAGATTTACGGGAATCTTCCAGCGCATCATTGGCAATTTTTACTTGCTGAACCGCTGCCTTAGTTTGGTCAGACATGGCTGCCATCTGTTCTTTCATGATTTTGGTTTGGGATTCCATGACCTTCCATTGGGAAAAGGCTACGCATACCGTGGCTAAAGTAGCAATGACGAGCACAGCATCAAACAGGAGGCTCCAGCGGATGTAATGTGGTGTACTTTCTCGATGTTCTGTCGCTTCGCTTGTACGAGCGCTGCTTGAACAGTCGTTTTGAGCCACAGAATGAGACTCATACTCGCTTTGTTGGCACTCCTCGTTCGCTGGTTTGCTATTTTCTAATTTGTTAGCCATGCGTTATCTCTTATTTCTAAGTCTGTATAACGGCCAACCGGTGAGCGGGTTCACGCCTCTACAGGCCTGGTTGGGCATTGGTTCCGCCTAGTGTTCTAACTCCGAGATTGCTGTTTTCTTACCGTAACTACCAGAATTATAGTTCCCAGGGTACCGTGCCGCTCAGTGGGATCTGGCATTTTGATGTTAATTCTGCTTGCTGAGTATATGATTCGTCAGCACATTCAATATCTCCGTGAACTGATCGCATATGTCGGCAAATTCCCTAGAGTAACTTCTTGGGCTTGGCTCAGGACCTAATATCCTATGATCTGCGTCTACACGTAGCTCAGATAGCATCTTGAGGGGCTTCGTGTATATCCCTGGCGCACCAAGATGGTCTTCCAACAGTGAGAATAATTGAAGCGTACTAAGTGGACGTCGGGTATCTCGGTGAACAAAGTCCACATCTAGTACAGAAAACATTGTGCCCAGGAGGCCTTTTATGGTCCTCTGGGAGAGGCCATCTGGCCCTAATAGTTTGTAAAGCTCACTCGCTGCATCACAGTAAGCTTTATATGTCTGCTCTGCGGGGAGCCTTAAATGATCATTTTGTGACCTCGTAAAGAGGTGCTCGATACTCCCTGTCGCGTTATTAATTCTGCAAATGGCCTTGTAGAGCTTCGATATTGGATTGTGAAAATCGACAAAGTCACCATCGTATGTGCGACGCAGGAAATTGTGGAAGTGGGCATCACTTCGATCCAAATCTGGCGACTCCATCTCATGAGAGTGCCAGAACCGCTGTTCTGGCGCGGACATGCGCTCCAAGTCTTTGAATATCGCGGTTACTGCAATACGCCCGGAGTTCAGGCGGCATTTCCCGTAACGCACCCATAGATGTCGGTCATCAGGCGCATCAGAAGTTGACGATATTTGGCCACCAGCTAAAGAGTCTTCCACACTGTAATATCCTGGGGTCGCCAAGTAACGTGTCAGCACCTCCTCAGAAAAAAATGCTAGCCCAATTTGGTGGGCTCCAAGCATTAGCCGTTTTTTGTACTCTGGGAGTTGCTGCTTTGGAAAATTTGACTCGTAAAATGCCTTGTGAAGGGCATCCTTGGATGGAAAGAATATGTGAGTTGTAATTGGCTCAAACCTGAGTCCGTCAGAGGGCATGTTTAGATCTAGGATTACTTGGCTCAACTCAACGTTCGCATTCATTGAGCCGTACCCAAGTCTTTCTAGTTCTTCAAATAGCCTCATAACCTCCGCATGCTCTATAGATAGCTTTTGCGAGACATCAATTGCAGTACTGCCAGTGAACTTTCGAAACCAATCGGCGATTGTTGCGGCGAGTGTTTCTTTGGCATCTTTACTTAAGCTCATATCTCTTCCATTCATGCGACAACGGCGCGGCGTGACCGGCGGAGCGTCCGGCTCCTTTCGGCTTTCCACCAACTTTCATCGACTGCGGAGTCGAATCTTCCCCCGATAAAATAGACACAACTAAGTTTAGGCTGTTTTCTGTTCATACTCCAGTGGTGTCATGTACCCC
>NZ_JAEMHL010000027.1 GCF_016458305.1 Geomonas anaerohicana
GGAAGTCACTTCTTGGCAATAAGTGTCACCCATGTCTCCGAACATGTGTAACCTATGTCTCCGGTCTATACACCCTTTGACAAGGGGGGAACGCTGGGCACCTTCGTCACTAGGTAGCTGGATGGTTGGATGGACATAAAAAAGCCGCTGCTCCCTGGCGGGGGCAGCGGCTTGCCGAACAGCGGCGGCAGAGTAAAAGCTACTTGGCGCCGAACAGGAAGTAGGAGAGGGAGAGCAGCGCCAGCACCCACATGCCGCCTTTCATTTCCTTGATGCGGCCGGTGGCGCCCTTCATGAGCGGGTAGGCGATGAAGCCGGCGGTCATGCCGACGCCGATGTTGTAGGTGAAGATCATCAGCACCACGGTGAGGAACGCGGGCACCAGTTCGGTGAAGTCGTCAAAGTCGATCTTCGCCAGCGGGCTGATCATGTAGGAGCCGATCACGATCAGTGCAATGCCGTAAGCATGGGCCGGCACGATGGTGAACAGCGGCGCGAAGAAGAGCGCCAGCAGGAAGAACAGGGCGGTGACCAGGGCGGTGAAGCCGGTGCGGCCACCTTCCTCGATGCCTGCCGCGGACTCGATGTAGGCACCGGTGGTGGTGGTGCCCAGCAGCGGCGCTGCCACGGTGGCGAGAGCGTCGGCCAGCATCGGTTTCTCGATCTCGGGGAGGTTGCCGTTCTCATCCAAGAGGTCGGCGCGCATGGAGAGGCCGAGCAGGGTCCCCACGGTGTCCAGGAACGCCATGATGAAGATGGTCAGGATGATCGGGAAGAAGCTGGGGTTGAGCGCGCCCGCGAAGTCCAGCTTGAACAGGATCGGGGTGATGTCCGGCGGCATGCTCACGAAGGACTGCGGCAGCGGGGTCACCTTGAGGATGATCGACGCGATGGTGGTGACGACGATGCCGATCATCATGGAGCCCAGTACCTTGCGGGAGATGAGCACCACGGTGAAGAGCAGGCCAAAAACGGCCAGGAGCACGGAAGGCTGGGACAGATCGCCCAGTTTCACCGGCGCGCCGGGGACGCCCAGCACGACGATACCGGTCTCGTTGAGGCCGATGAAGGTAAGGAACAGGCCGATGCCGGTCGCGAAGGCGCATTTGAGCGACAGCGGGATGGACTCGGCAAGCCAGCTCCGCACCTTGAACAGGGTGAGCAGGGTGAAGATGACGCCGGCGAAGAAGACGGCGGCCAGCGCGGTCTGCCAGGAGTAACCCATCACCTTGACCACGACGAACGCGATGAAGGCGTTCTCGCTCATGTAGGGGGCGATGGCGAAGGGGCGGTTGGCGAAGAAGGCCATCAGTACGGTGCCGAACACGGCGGCAATAATGGTGGCGGTGGTGGAGGGGCCGCGCGGGATGCCGGCATTCTCGAGGATGGCCGGGTTGACGATGATGATGTACGCCATGGTGAGGAAGGTGGTGAGACCGGCGATGATCTCGCGCTTCATGCTGGTGCCGTAGCGTTGGAACTGGAAGAACGTGGCTATACGGGAGGTCATGCTAGTTTTGCTCCTTCATTGCGTAGAGTGCGGGCAGATTGCGCCAGTATCCTGCTATGTCCATGCCGCAGCCGAAAAGGAAGCGGTCTTCAACCTCCAGCCCGACGAAATCGGCCTTGGCCCCGGGTGCTTTCCGGTCGTGGATCTTGTCCACCAGGACGGCGGTGTAGACCTCGGCGGCCCCCTCCTCCCGGCAGAACTTGGTGATTTCGGCCAGCGTCACCCCTTCGTCGAGGATGTCGTCGATCAAAAGCACCGTGCGTCCCTTCAGGGAGCGTTCCGGCTTCACCTTCCAAAGCAGGTTGCCGCCGAATATCTCCGCGCCGTAACGCGTAGCATGGAGGTAATCCAACTCGAGGGCAAAGGGGAGCTTGTCCACCAGTTTCCCGGTCACGAACAGCCCGCCGTTCATGATGCAGAACGCGATCGGGTCGGTTCCCGCCAGGCGTTCAGCGATTTCCCGCGCCATGCGTGACAGCGCCTCCTCGACTTCCTGCTCCGACCTCAGACAATCCGCTTTTTGGCGAATGTCCTCCATGTCTTTGAGTACCATTTCCGCTCCTTCGGAACATTTGTTTAAAGCCGCCGAACCATAGCAGATTTGTCGTGTAAAAACAACTAATTGAACTTTCATTAGTTGAGGTTTCCCGTATACGGGTGCAGAGGGGGATGTGGACCGGCTTGCGGAGGTATCAGGGGGAGAATTCACGCTCCAGGGCCTTGCGGTCGATCTTGCTGTTGGAGGTGACCGGGAGGGTCGGACGGCAGATGATTCGCTCCGGAATCATGTACTTGGGGAGGTGAGCGCCGCACAGGCCTATGAGGTCCGCGGTCTCCAGCACGGCGCCTTCGATGTGGGAGACGTACGCTACGATGCGGCTGCCGGTGAGCTCGTCGGGGATGGCGATCACCGCCGCCTGCCTGATCTCGGGATGGCTGTTTAGGACCACCTCGATCTCGTCCAGTTCCACGCGGAAGCCCTTGCTCTTCACCATGTGGTCCTTGCGGCCGGAAAAGACGAAATTGCCGTCGTCATCCAGGCGCACCATGTCCCCGGTCCGGTAGACCCTGGCGTGGCTGGCAGGGTTGCGGGGATCGGTGCTGAAGTGGGCGGCGGTGCGGACAGGATCGTTCCAGTAACCTAGCGCCACCGTCGCACTCAGGACGTGCAATTCCCCCTCGCGCCCGGGCTCGGTCACCACTGCTCCCTGCTCGTCCATGGCGAAGACCTCGAAGTTGGGGAAGGGGGTCCCGATGGGTATCTTCCAGGCTTCCTGCGGCAGCTGCTCGGGCACCCGAAAAAACAACGAGGAGTTGGCCTCGGTCTGGCCGTAGATGTTATAGAAGGCGGCGGCGGGCATGAAGCGCTTGAGGACCTTCAGGTACTTGACCGGCATCAGGTCGCCCGAGAAGTGAACCAGGCGCAGCCGTGGCAGGGTGAGCCGCTCCAGTGCCCCTTGGTCGGCCAGCTTGGTCAGCACCGACGCCACCGAGTTCCATACCGTGATCTCCTCGCGTTCCAGGAACTCGGCCAGACGCACCGGGAAGGCCGAGAGTGACTCGGGCACCAGCACCACGGTCGCCCCGCCCTTGACGGCGCAGAAGATGTCAAAGATGGAGAGGTCGAAATGCAGCGGCGCATGGTTCGCCAGGCGATCCCCTGCGCCTATGGCAAAGAAGTCGGTGGCCATGTCGACGAAGGTGAGGGCGTTCAGATGGGAGATGACCACACCCTTGGGGGATCCGGTGGAGCCGGAGGTGTGCAGGATGTAGGCGGGGGAGGCGCCGCACACGTGCGGGGAAAGTGGCGGGAGGGGCTGCGGCGCCAGGTCCTCCCAGGCAATCAGCTCCACCCTCGAAATCGTGCCGGCGGGTGCCGCCACCACCGCTTGCTCCAGTTTCAGCCCGTCGCCACCCTCCAGGATGATCCGTTCCAGGTGCTCGACCGAGGCGATGGCGAGGCGTATGCCGCAATGGTTGATGATGGAGCAGAGTCGCTGGGCGGGAGAGGCGGGGTCGAGCGGCACGTAGACCGCGCCGGCCTTGAGAATGGCGAAGACCGCAACGATGCATTCGATCGACTTGTTGAGGAGGATACCGACCCGGTCGCCGCGCCTGACGCCATGGCTGGCCAGAAGTTCTGCCAGTCCGTTGCTCGTGTGCTCAAGTTCCCGGTAGGAGAGCGCCCGGTCCTTGAACAGCACGGCCTGCCGTTCGGGGAACCTTGCCGCACTTTCGGACAAAAGCTGCTGCAGCAGGAACATGGCGTCCTCCTTTCCTGCCCCTACAGGCCCAGGAAACTCGCGATGATGTTGCGCTGGATCTCCGAGGTGCCGGAATAGATCTTCCCTGCGATGGCGTCGCGCAGGTTGCGCTCGAAGTCGAATTCGGTGGAGTAGCCGTAGGCACCGTGGATCTGCAGGGCGTCGGTGGCGTTTTGCACGTAGCTCTCGCTGATGAAGAGCTTGGCCATGGCAGATTCCAGAGGGGCGCGCCGCCCCGCGCTCTTCATCCCGGCGACCCGGTGCAGCATGAGGCGGGAGAGTTCGATGCGCAGTTTCATGTCGGCGATCTTGTGTGACACCGACTGGCACTTGCCGATGGCCTGGCCGAACTGGCGCCGTTGCCGGGCGTATTCCACGCACTCCTCGAGGATTTTGTCCATCGCCCCGAGGTGCGCAGCAAACAGGCAGCTTCTTTCCCACTCCATCTCGGAGTTGAAGATGGCGGCGCCGCCACCCTCCGCGCCGAGGCGGTTTTCCTCGGGGACCTCGCAATCCTCCAGGAACACCTCGCCCAGGGGACAGGTTCTCAGTCCCATGGTATCGAGGGGGCGCCCCACGGTGAATCCCGGCGTCCCCTTCTCGACGATGAAGGCGGAGACGCCGGCGAACCCTTTACTTGGGTCGGTGACGGCGAACACCAGCAACAGATCGGCTATCGGGGCGTTAGTGATGAACGTCTTCGATCCGTTCAAGAGGTAGCGGTCGCGGCGCTTCTCGGCCCGGCAGCGCATGCTGAAGGCGTCTGAGCCCGCCTCCGGTTCGGTCATGGCGTGCCCCCCTTTGGCCTCCCCTGCGATGAGGCGGGGCAGGTACCGCTCCTTTTGTTGCGGCGTGCCGAAGCGGTTGATGGGGGATTCGCAGGTCCAGATATGTGAGTTGAGCGAGAAGATGAGGCCGCTGTCCCGGCAGGCGTAGCCGAGTCCTTCCATGGTGGCGACGGCGGTCATGGTGTCCAGGCCGAGTCCTCCGTATTCCTCGGGCATGGTGATGCCGGGGATGCCGAACTCGGCACATTTGCGCCAGCCCTCTTCGGAGAATTCTCCCCGCTTTTCCCGCTCCTTGACCCCCTGGTTCAGGTCGCACCGGGCGAAGTCGATGGCCATCTGTTTGAAGGATTCCTGTTCGGTGCTGAAGGTGGTCGCGTCCATGTCCGCCTCGCCGTCTCGGCCTACAGGGTAAAGAAGAGAGAGGCGACTCCGTAGTGGCGAGGTCGCCCCGCTTCCTGCTTCAGCACCTCGAAGGTGCCGATTGAAATCTTTTGCAGTTCTTTTATCTCTGCCACGTAGCGGCCGCGGGCCTGCTCGTCCAGTGAGTTTTTCAGCCCGGCGCAGGCATAGATCAGGCACTTCAGGGGGCGCTCCACATGAGGCAGCAGGCAACCGTGCGCCCCAAGATGGGTGCAGCGGCCCGGGGATGGCTTTGCCACCGGTTCTCCGGGGTACCCCGATCCCAAACGGCGCCATGCCGCACGCAACCGAATTTTCAAGCAGACAGCCAAGGGGACGATGGGGCGGCTTGCGTATCCCGCGACCTTGGATGCGGTGTGGTGGCGCAGCCAATAATCGATGGCGGTGAAGTAATGCTCGGCAGGCTCCCGGCAGCAGGCACCTTGGCATCTGTCGCACCGGGCATAGGAGGGGAGGTCGAGGGCGGCAATGGCGAGCTGGCAGGCCACCCGGTCCCGGTTCAGCCGTTCCAGCGCCTCGCGGGCCGTTGACGACAGCTCGTGGTCCTGGTCCAGCAGGTCGTGGCTTAGGCTGGCCACGCGCTGGAACAGGCGGTACGGCCTGGAAAAGTGCCAGAAGTTCTGTAGGTCCCGGCGCATGTCCCTCCCCCGCCGCCCTGTCAGCCCTGGTCCCGCTTGCGCTGGGCCACGCCCGACAGGGCGTAGATCATGGCCCAGGCGGCCAGGTGCGAGGAGTACCCCTGCGGGTCCTGCCCCGGGTAGACCTCGACAAAGTCCAGTCCGTCGATGCCGGAGCGTCCGATGGTCTGCAGCGACGGCAGCAGTTCGTTGGGCAAAAGCCCGTTGAAGTCGGCCGGCCCTCCGGGGTTGTAGCCGGCGTCGATGCAGTCGCTGCAGATGGTGACGAAGACATGCCTGGTCTTTTCGTGGGCGATGGCGATGGCCTCCTGGGTCACCTCCACCATGCCCCGCTCACGGATCTCCTTGGTGGTGAAGATGCGTGCACCCATGCTGCGGGCGTACTCGTACTGTGCCGGAGAGTTTCTCGGTCCCCTGATCCCCATGTGCACGATGCTCTCCTTGCGCACCTTGGGTAGCTGCGCGATCCGGTGCAACGGGCCGCAGCGCGGGTACAGGTCGGCGCCGAAGGACTTGGCGTTGTCCAGGTGGGCGTCGAAATGGATGATGCCGATCTCCCCCTGGCCCGCCTCCCCGAGCGCCTTCACGATCTCGGGGGTGAACGAGTGGTCGCCACCCAGCACGAAGGGGATGCTGCGGCTGCGGTAGACCTCCAGCATCGCCTTGTGCACGTTGGCCATGGTCTCGACCGGGTCGTTGGGGTTGACCGTGACGTCGCCCATGTCGCCCAATTGCAGGTGGTCGAACAGGTCGATCTCGTACTCGGGGAGGAAGCCGCCGTAGCGCGCCGAGGCGTGCCTGATGCTGCGCGGCGCCAGCTCGCAACTGCTGAAGGAGCCCCAGGTGACCGTTCCTTCCCAGGGAACCCCCGCAACGATGACGTCGCACCCCTTGGGCAGGTTGCGCGGGTCGAGCACCGGGACGCCGAGAAACGACGGGGTATCGCCGTACACCCTGGGCAGCGAGGCTTTTCGGTTGGGAACCATGGGGATCTCTTTGCTGTTCATGGTGGCTCCTTTACGGGCGCGGTCCTAGCTTGCGCCGTGGTCGGTTACATGTAGCTTCTTGGTCAGCAGCAGTCGCGTCGCCCTGACCCGCTTGAGTTCACGCCAGCGCAGGGTCCGGTGCACCCAAAGAGCCGGCACGTTGTCGGCCCAGAAGAAACCGTAGGCCTTGGTGACGCCCCTTTTTTTCAGCAGGTGCAGCATGCCGTTTTGCAGCGCGGCCGCGACATTTCCCCCGCGGTGCGCCGGGTCCACGAACATGTCGAAGGTGTAGGCTTCACCGGGGCTGCACTGTATCCCCAGCCATTGTTCGTCGGGGTGGCTGCCGGTGCCGGCGTCTTGCCGCCTGTCGGCGCACCAGATATCTCCCACCACCGTGTTCCCCTTCACCAGGCCAAAGCCGCGGTAACCCTTGTCCAGGTAGCTGAGCGCTTTTAGGTACCTGCTCTGGAACCGGTACTCCATGCGCCGTTCCCCAAGCAGCTTCCCGCTCAGTTCCACCACCGTTTCGTCGGCGGGGCGGGTAAAGTCGGTCACGGGCCGCAGGGCGTCGAGCGCTATCTCCACCGGCACCGCCACCCGGTTCAGATAGAAGATCTCCCCTACGAGGCTGCGCCATCCGGAGATAAGCACCATGTCTCGGGCCTGCACCAGCCGCATCTTGCAGTACTGAAGCATCGTTCCTCCAACGCTTGAGCGCCGCTACCCCTTGGCCGTCAGCTTGAAGTTGATGAACTGGGCCACCGCCGAAATGGTCTCGAAATGCTCCGGCACTATCTCGGTGTCCGCGATCTGCACTCCGAATTCCGTTTCCAGGTAGGCGATCAGTCTCTGTACGCCCAGGGAATCTACGATCCCCTTGTCTATGAGGGAGTCGGAGGGGGAGAGGGTGACTTTGGGGCCGGGTCCTGCCATCTCGTTTTCTATGAACGACCTGATGGTATCGGTGTAATCGGTCATCTCGTCCTCCTCAATCATGGGGAGCAGAGCGCGGGCTCTATCGGCGCAGCAGCGCACCTGCTTCGGCCCTGTCCCGGGTTGGCCCCTGCACGGTGATGTGTGGTTGGTTTTGTATAATTACAGAATTGTAATCTTTGGCACGCACCTTAGTGTACAGTTGACCGTTTGGCTGTCAAGGGTGGTCTTTTTTGTTCCACAGGGGCGGCCAAAGATGCTACCTTGGCGCAATGTCGTGGAAGATCATCGAAAGAAAACGCACTCTGCTGGCGGGTGAAAGCGGTCCCGGTCGCGGCAACAGCGGCGGGCGGCTCTCCTGCTGCGTGGTCTACCCCAACCGCTATCACTCCGCCATGAGCAATCTCGGCTTCCAGGCCGTCTACGCAATGCTGAATGCGCAGCCGGAGGTCAGCTGCGACCGCGCCTACCTGCCGGACCGGGACGAGCTGGAAGAACTGCAAAGGACGCGAGGAACGCTGCTGTCGCTGGAGGGGCAGCGCCCGCTATCCTCGTTCGACCTGATCGCCTTTTCCATCTCCTTTGAAAGCGATTACCTGAACCTTCCCGCGATCTTCAGGCTGGCCGGCATCGAGCCCTACGCCGCCAAGCGCTCGCCGCTGCAGCCGCTGGTCCTGGCCGGCGGAGCGGCGCTCTTTCTGAACCCCGAGCCGGTCGCCGCGTTCCTGGACCTGGTCTGCATCGGGGAGGCCGAGCCGACGCTCCCTCCCTTGCTGGAGCTGCTGAAGCGGGGGGCGACGTCGCGCGAGGAGCTGCTCATCGAGGCGGCGCAGCTCCCGGGGATCTACGTCCCCTCGCTCTACCAGCCGGAGTACGACGGTGTGCGTCAGGTTGCTTTCCACCCCGCTCCCGGTGCTCCCGCGACGGTGCGCCGTGTCTGGGACCCCGATCCCGACAGCCGCCCGACCGTCACCGAGATCCATACCGACGCCACCGAGTTCTCCGGAATGCACCTGGTCGAGATCTCCCGCGGCTGCCCGCGCGCCTGCCGCTTCTGCGCCGCCGGGTTCATCTATCTTCCCTACCGGACCCGGTCGCCGGAACTGGTGCGCGAGGAGGTGCTCAAGGGGGTGGCTCAGGGGAGAAAGGTCGGGCTGGTGGCTGCCGCCGTTTCCGATTACGCGGGCATCGGCGAACTCTGCTGCGACATCGTCGACGCCGGGGGCAGGTTCTCGGTTTCCTCTTTCCGCATCGATCACCTGGACGGGCGCATGATCGAGGCATTGAAGGCCAGCGGTCAGAAGTCGGTGGCGCTGGCGCCCGAGGGGGGCTCGCAGCGGTTGCGGGACCTGGTCAAGAAGGGGATCAACGAGGATCAGATCCTCGCCGCCTGCGACATGCTGGTGAGCCACGACATCCTGAACCTGAAGCTGTACTTCATCATCGGGCTCCCCACCGAGACGGGCGAAGACCTGGAGGAACTGGTGGCGCTGGTGCAGAAGATCCGGGAGCGAGTGCTTGCTGCCGCCAAGGAAAACCGGCGCCTGGGTGAGATCCAGCTCTCGGTGAACCCTTTCATCCCCAAGCCCTTCACCCCCTTCCAGTGGTGCGCCATGGAACCAGTGAAGTCGCTGGAGAAGAAATGGAAGTTCCTGCAGAAGGAGCTGGGGCGGCTTTCCAACCTGAAGCTACAGATGGAGAGCCCGCGCGAGGCGTTTCAGCAGGCGCTTTTGTCGCGCGGCGACCGCAGACTGGCAGAGTTGTTGGTCGCCGCGGATCGGCTGGGGAACTGGAAGGAAGCGCTGCGGGAACAGCAGTTCGACGCCGAGGCGTTGGTGAACCGGGAGATAGCGCTGGAGGAAATGCTTCCCTGGGATTTCATCGACGGAGGTGATACCGGGAGGTTGCAGCGCGAGTATCGGAAGGCGTTAGACGGGACGGCTGAGTTGAAGGAAGCGTAAGGGCGAGTCGGTAGCAGCCTGAGTCCCCGCCCCCGGAGGGGGAGGGCAGGGAGGGGGACTCCAGTTGGCGGCCCCCCTCCCGACCTCCCCCCTCCGGTGGGAGGGGATGTTGCAGTGCTTACAGGGGCTCGCTATTTGATCAGTTCGAGGGTGGCCTTGATGGCCTTTTCGATCCCCTTGGCGGCCTCGGCTATGCCGCCGGCCAGCATGTAGGCCGGGGTCGAGACGATCAGGTTGTCACGGTCCACCACGAATTCGGTAGCCGGACACTCCACGTGACTGCTCCCGGTGGCGTTGATGGCCTGGGCGGTGCCCGCATCGTTGCCGATGGTCAGCTTGGGAGCCAGGTCTTTGCCCAGTGCCAGGGCGAGCACGGCGGGGGCGATGCAGATGGCGCAGATCGGCTTCTTGGCCGCGGCCATGTCCCGGATCAGCTTGAGCACGTCAGGCTGTACGTTCCCTTTGGGCCCTTCGAACGCGAAGCTGCAAAGGTTCTTGGCCGCCCCGAAACCGCCGGGGAGGACGATGGCATCGAGCTCTTCGGCCTTGGCGTTTTTCACGTCGGCGATGTCGCCGCGGGCAATGCGGGCCGCTTCCACCAGCACGTTTCTCTTGGCGCCGGTATCCTGCATGGTCAGGTGGTTCACCTCGTCCAGCTCGATGTCGGGGGCGAGGCAGACGGCCTTGGCGCCGCTGTTGTCGATGGCGAGCAGGGTCAGCACCGCCTCGTGGATCTCGCTTCCGTCACGCACGCCGCAGCCGGAAAGTATTACGCCTATCTTTTTCATGCAGATGCCTCCTGTCTTGTAGTTTGTGAGTCGATTGCGATATTCTAAGCGGGATGTCAACTCTGCGCAAGGCGTTTTAGTGGCCGTTAATAGAGATTCTGCGTCAGAAAGTTACAGCTTACTATCCCGATGACTCCGATTCGTCCAGCAACTTGCCAAGCTATGACAGAAAATAGAAAACCTGAAATAGAGGCCGCTTGCTGCACCGGCTGTGGACGCTGCGTCGCTGCCTGTCCGAAACGCCTGCTCACCCTGGAAGTGGCCGGTTACCGCAAGCACGCCGTGCTGGTGCGGCCGCGGGATTGCGACGGCTGCCTCGCCTGCCTTTCCGCCTGCCCGGTACGCGCCATCTCCTGAACTCTTCTCACTCCCCCAGTCTGTCCACCTGCCGCAGCCTCGGAAACAGCTTCACCCAGAGCAAAACTACCACCATCGTGCCGATGCCGCCGATCAGCACAGCCGGCACGGTGCCGAACAGCGCCGCGGTGACCCCCGACTCGAATTCCCCCAACTGGTTGGAGGTGCCGATGAACATCGAGTTGACGGCGCTCACCCTGCCGCGCATCTCGTCCGGCGTCTCGATCTGCACCAGCGAGGCGCGGATGACGACGCTCACGATGTCCGCTGCACCCAGCACCATCAGGGCCGCCATGGAGAGCGGGAACGAGGTGGAGATCCCGAAGACCACGGTGGCGACGCCGAAAAGGAACACGCTCAGGAACATGGTGCGCCCGACCCGGTGCCGCAGCGGACTGCGCGCCAGGAACAGGGACACCCCGAGCGCACCCATGGCGGGGGCCGCGCGCAAGAGCCCGAGGCCCAGCGGGCCGGTATGCAGGATGTCGCGGGCGAAGACAGGCAAAAGGGCGGTGGCCCCACCTAAGAGCACCGCGAAGAGGTCGAGCGAGATGGCGCCCAGGATCTCCTGGCGGCTCCTGATGAAGGCGATCCCCGCGAACACCGAGCGCATGGTGGCCGGTTCGCGTGGCGCGGGAGCCCGGTCGAGGCGGATCCGGGACAGCAGCAGGCTCGCGGCGAAGAAGAGCAGGGCGGCGCTGGCGTAGACCGTGGTGGGGCCGAGGGCGTAGAGCAGGCCGCCCAGTGCCGGCCCAGCGATGCTGGCGGTCTGGTTGGCGGAGGCGGACCAGGCTGAGGCGCGCGGGATCAGCTCCTGCGGCACCAGCCACGGCACCAGCGCCAGCATGGTCGGCCCCTCGAAGGCGCGCAGCGCCCCGGCAGCGAAGACGATGACCAGGATGGCATCCTTGCCGAGCCAGCCACCGTGGGAGCCGAGGGCAAGCAGGGCGAGCGCTAGACCTTCCAGTACCTGGCAGGTGCCGGCGATGCGTCTTCTGTCGTAGCGGTCGGCGACGTGGCCGACTGCCAGCGTCAGCAGGAACATCGGGAGAAACTGGGCCAGTCCGACCAGCCCCAGGTAGAAGACGGAGCCGGTCAGTGCGTAGATCTGCCACCCGACGGCTACCGCCTGCATCTGCAGCGCGATGGAAGAGCAGACCCGCGCCAGCCAGAAAAGCCGGAACGGCTGGTGTTTCAACACTGATTGCTTGATGGTTGGTGCCTCAACAGTGGATGTCATAGCGAGCGGGTCCGGTTCATACTGGCAGTGTGCATGGCGCGTGACAATATCTCGTTCAGCACCACTGTTGTAAATGACTTCGCCGCTGTTGACAACAGGGTTCTTTCCCCTACTCTTCAATTGGTGTCGGATACACCGGAAATCCTGTTGCAGGCAAAGGAGGGAGGTCATGCTTTACTTCATCAAGCACAATACCATCCACACCTATCCGGTAGCGAAAGGATGCACGGCGTCCTACGAGCAGGAGCAGCTGCGCGACACGGTGCCGTACGAGGTGCAGGAGTGTCCTTACTGCATGAAGGTGTGGCCGGGTAAAAAGGATGAGTGAGGTCTGAAGAAACCGGAGCAGCCGGCAGGAATGAGAAAAGGCCGCATCCCTGAGGGAAGCGGCCTTTTCCGTTGATGGTGATCCCAAGGGGACTTGAACCCCTGTTACCGACGTGAAAGGCCGGTGTCCTAACCACTAGACGATGGGACCAAATTGTTGCATCCCGTCCCATCAGGGTTGGGGGGCTGTCACAAGGCCCAGTCATGTGACAGTAAATAGGGTGGTGAGCCGCGTTGGGATCGAACCAACGACCACCTGATTAAAAGTCAGGTGCTCTACCAACTGAGCTAGCGGC
>NZ_JAEMHL010000028.1 GCF_016458305.1 Geomonas anaerohicana
TGCTAGAAAAACTCTTTTCTTGCATAGGGGAACTTTTTTGCCCTTGACCGACAGCCTTTAATGGGTGACCCCAGATTACTCATCGGATCAGCCAAGTACGATTCCGGTGCTGTCATCGGCATAATCTTCGGGTTGAGAATGTCATCTGAGGATAGAACTTTATTTAAAGCTATTTGCGCAAATAGCGGTAAAGGTCACGTGAAGTTTTTTCAGGCGGTCAAGAAAAAAATCGTTTCGGTATTGATATTGTTGAGGTGTGAATTAATCGAGATGATGCTGGAAAGCTGGAATCGGTTTTTTACGGCGGACTCTTTTGGTAAAGTTGCCGTGATTGTGCAGGCTGCATGTGACGGACCATATCACACCAGGGGAAGATTGGCGCTAATCAGGTAATCTTGTCCCTTCTTTCCACCGCAGATAACGGGCTACGTGTGGGCTTTGTTGTTCTCATAAAATTCTTTACACAAAGGACTTTACAGTATGCAAAATCAGTATAAATTACCCACAGAGATAGAAGATTTAATTACACTAGTTTTAGATACCTTTTCGAAGGAAGCGATGAGACTTCGTGACACTTCAGTTTTAACAGCAGCAAAAGAATTACTAGAAAGCTTCTTTATCATAGCGAGCCAACTCGGGACGAAGGAACATGACCGAGCGCTGATGTTATTAGAACAGCAACTTAAGGCAGCGAAAAAGCACTCAGCGACATCTCGGTCCAATCTTAAAGAAAGATTTGTTACGGTGCTTCGGAAACCCGATCATAAAATGAGCACGGAACTAAATAATTATATGAAGAATAACAAAATTAGAAGACAATATGCCGATCCTGAAATTATTAGAATGGAAAAACTTTCGCATGATACTTTTGCGCATTGTATAGAACTTCTAAACGGTGTAGAGAGCTTAAAGGGTGAAATTAACTGCCATTTTTTTGCCTTGGATTTACGTATGCATTTCGGTATTTTTACTAGATTGTGGTTACAAAGAATATTTTCTTTTCTATTCAAACACGCATTTATTATTTTAATATCTGTCTTTATTGGAGGAATTGGTTACTCTTGGGTTGTAAGTCAGGGTAAAATCCTTGCTTCAAGGATCTTTAATGTTAATTTTTATGGTATGACTGTGTTGATATTAGTAGCTGGTTTGTTCAAAGAGTATATTCTTTCAAAGAAAATAAAATCTATAAGGTTAAAGATAGAAAGGCAGCTCTTGTTTCCTGTGCTTTATCACGTTACTCATGCCAACATTCAGGGATTGTTGCATGAGACTATGTCTCGTGGCGTAGGTCCTAGGTGCCCTGGTGAGTCTTAACTCGTGTGATTTTACAAGTTACACAAGTCCCCTTGGTTACACAGGCCACCTATGTTGCAAAGTAGCTGGCCAAGGTGAAAGCATTGCAACTTTTCAAGCCGGACCGGAGTTCCAAGTCAAGGCGGCAGAGGGACGCACATAAGAATATAAGTTTCTCCTACACAGAATGTTATGAAATTATGGGCGTCCGCTCGATATCCACACACCGATGAACGAATAGAAGGTGGAGCGACAGATGCGAAAAATAGTGCCACTGGCCTTCTTCATCCTCGCCAATGCAGCCCAAGTCTTTCAGGCCCGTCATGTCTGAAGCATGAGCCGGAGCTTGTGGAACTGAAGAGCGGACAGGGGGACGCCCATGAAATTAGCCGATTAGCGCTAATCTTCAGCAAGACGTAACCAAGGCTCTGTTCGTTTGCCGGTTCTTACGCTTGCAAACAGAAGACGTGAGAACATTGATTTCAGGTCAAAGCGCCGGTTGAAACGATACTGGATCTCCGCAAGGTATCGCTTTATGTACTTGCTGAAGTCGAAAGAATGGTAGGTCCCTTCGATGGAAGTTTTTACGTTACTAAGGACCGTGTTCACCCAGTAAAAACATCCCATTGCTGTGCTTTTTCGCTCTTTGCCAACTACTTCAAACGAATGCGTGCGTCCTGATGCTACCACAGCTCGGAAAGAGGATAAGCCGTCGGTAATGACTGTGCTTGATTCTGACAATGATGTAGAGGCCCATGTCGCTATCTCTGCAAAATTTAGTGCCTTCACTGGCGAGAACACGGCACGTTTAGGATGTCCTTGCGAGTTGGTTTCTACAGCAGCGATAAAAGGAATTTTGTTCTCTGATCCGCGACCACCTTTGCCTTCATGTCGGCCACCTAGGTACGCATCATCTACCTCGACGCGGCCCGAAAGAACAGTTGCAGCTTCTCTCTCGCACATGACCTGCATCAGTTTGTGCTTCATCCGCCAGGCGGTGCGGTAGCAGATGCCAAGAAGACGAGTTAGCTCCAAGGCCGATACGTTGTTCTTGGTTTGAGTCAGGAAGTACATTCCTTGAAACCAGATCGTCAGAGGCAGTTTTGACGAGTGAAAGATCGTCCCACTGGTCACTGTAGTTTGGCTGTGACAACTCTTGCACTGGAAGGTCTTTACTTTGCTATGCCACACAACGCTATAACGCGAACTGCCGCAAGTTAGACAGGCAAATCCATTCGGCCATCGCATCTGCTGGAGTGCGGTAACGCATTGCTCTTCTGTGCCGAAATCGCGGAGGAAATCCGGTAAGCTAAGGCCCTTCTGAAACTGGATTCGATTCTGCGCCATGTCTGACTCCTTGTAAGGGTTAATCATTCATGGCGATCCTACCGAGAAGGTGCGACAGAAAACGTCTTAAAATGCATGCTGCTGAAGATTAGCGCTAATCGGCTGAAATTATGCGTTTCTCGGACCTTCTCCTAACTATCTCAATTAGCGGCCCGGGACTTCCGGGATACCTCTTTCGATGTTTGGTACGCATGCACTTTCACCAAGACCGCACAATGCGTTGACAGGGAAGTGGAATATCGGTAGCGTTAGCAGATGTAAGCTTGCTGAAGAGATCAGATGAAGTACCACAACAATTCCCCTCGATTAAAAGTGTGCAGTTTTGCCGTCTGCTATTCAACCCGGAACCACACATGCTATTAAAAATGTACACAACTGCTGTAATAACCGCTTTGCTTGCGGCCTGTGCGACACCGGTCGTCCCTCCTACGTCCTCAGAAGGCACCACTAGTGACGGGTTGTACATTACCGATGGCCAAAAAGTCGGTTTCTCCATTTATCAGAAAGGCCAAGCGGTGAATGCCGGGTGGGAAAATGGCTACCTGACGTACCGCTTAACGAACGGCAACTTCACCATCAAAACGAAATACGATAGCGTACGGATATATCTCGCTGAGAAGGATGCCGGAGAATTCAGGGAACGCAAAAAAGTGAAACTGAGTGTGCTTTCCTCGGTGCTGACCGGAGCCTCAGAAAGCAACTCCGATACCTTGTTTGTAGCAGATCACACCGACCCCCTGTCGTCCAATAATTCCCTGGATCCCTATAGCGGGCTTAAACCCACCAAATCTGAAAATTCCTTTGTTGCGGGAACTCTCTATTTCCTGAAAACAGGTAAGGAAGTAGGTTTATCCAGGTACTCCGGGACGTTATTTGCCTACGCTTGGGTCGATTTCAACGGAGACCGTAAGATCGGCCTGGATGAGGTTTCCAGGATCAAGTTTCTTGTCAACACCAAGTGACGGAGAAAACAGAGGTGAGGCCGGGAGGCCGAGGGACGCCGCTGATTTTCAGTTCTGGGAAAACTTGTGAAGGTCACCAACTAGGGGTGACGACTCTATGCCGGTCCACCCAGTAGCCCCACAGGACCAGTAACCATTGAGACTGTCCTACCCAGGCAATGGCTGCGACGCTGGGTGGGGGAGGGCCGAAGAGGTTACTGAGGTAAATGCCTACCAGAAACACTACCAGCGCCCATAGCCCCCACCTGCCGACGGCATCCTGCGCCACGGTCTTCTTCAGATAGAGCGCCACCCCAACTGCAAAGAGTCCCATTTCAACAATGAAGGTCCCTGCCAGGGATGCCCAGAGATCCATGCCTACCCTCACGCTGCCGCCGGGAACAAGCGGCAGGTCGGGGCGGTGCACCACGAGATCCAGGAACCAGTGACTTACCACTATTGCGCCGAGGACGCAGGCACCACGGGGATAGCGCTGTGCGGCCTGGTAGACCAGGGCGACAAGCAGTGCCCAACCCGTGACGGCCAACAGGCTGTGGGAGATAGGATAGCTTTCAAAGTCGAGGGGAGTGACCCTGGTGATGCCCGGGACTATCCGGACCCGTTCGATACCCAACAGGAGTAGGGTGGGCCAGAGTAGGTCCACGAACTGGGATGCCAGAAAGAGGGTGCCCAAGGATGTCTTGGGGACTGCTGCTTTGGAGGCGAAGCCGACGGCGAAGTGACCTATGAACATGCAGGTTCCTACCTCTGTTTCAAGTCTTGGTCTAAGGCAAATCCCCCCTGTCCCCCCTTCGCAAAGGGGGGACTTTGGGCTTGTGC
This sequence comes from Geomonas anaerohicana, assembly GCF_016458305.1. GTDB lineage: Bacteria > Desulfobacterota > Desulfuromonadia > Geobacterales > Geobacteraceae > Geomonas > Geomonas anaerohicana. Next base: position 4,425 of record NZ_JAEMHL010000028.1, read on the forward strand.
AGCGCTGCGTGGTTTGCAAATTTAAGCTTCCCAGTTTAGTAATCAACGACTGGAAGCGCCGAAAGGTCAGGCATTGAGGCTGGCGGATTGGAAGGTCTTGCGCCATTCGGTGGGGGTGACGTTGAACCTTGTCCGGAAGTGCTGACGCAAGGAGGCGGCGGATTGGAAGCCGACCAGCTCGGCTATGGCTTCCACGGAGTGACTGGTGGTCTCCAATAGCTCCTGGCTCCGCTGGAGTCGCTCGCCCATCAGCCACGAGCCGACGGACATGCCGGTGGCTTTCTGGAAGTGCCGAGTGAAGGTGCGGCGACTCATCAGGCTGTAATCGGCGAGATCGTCCAGGCTGTGCTCCGCGGCGAGGTTGTTGCGCAGATATTCGAGCAGCTTGTTGACGTTGGCGTCGCGGGTGGAAAGGGGGACGGGCTGCTCGATGAACTGCGCCTGGCCTCCTTCGCGGTGCGGCGGGATGACCATGCGCCGGGCCACCTTGTTGGCGATGGCCCGGCCATGTATCCGGTGCACCAGGTAGAGACAGCAATCGAGACCTGCCGCGGTTCCGGCTGAGGTCACTAGCCTCTCGTCTTCGACGTAGAGGGCGTTGGTGTCCAACGTTACGTTGGGGAAGCGGGTAACGAAGTCTTGCTCGAACTCCCAGTGTGTACCGGCCCGGCGCTGATCGAGCAGACCGGCATAGGCCAGAACATAGGTACCCAGGCACAGCCCCACCACCAGCGCGCCCCGGTTGTACACTGCTACCAGGGCGTTAAGCAACTCCTGGTTCGGCCTCTCCGCGGGGTCACGCCAGTAGGGGACGATGATGATGTCGGACTCCTCCAGGGCGTCGAGCCCGAAGGAGGTCTCGATGCTGAAGCCCTGGCGCGAGCGCAAGGCACCGGGCTCTCCCGCACAGATCTTCAGGTCGAAGAGCTTGTGGCCGGGCAGGATATCGCCGAAGATGATGCAGGGCACCGAGAAGTGGAACGGGCTGAAGTGGTTGATGGCGACGACTGCAACAGACGGAACCGACATGTAATCCTCTTGCACTGCTCCAAAATTATCCGCACCTGATGCGGGTCACACCTCGCAGGTCTCCCCATCCTCAGGCACCAGCACTCGCTGCATCATGCCATTTTCCTTGAGGAAGTCACGTAATTCTTTTCTCGACAGCACGGCGTGGTTCATGGCCTCCATGTGGCTCGCTATGATGGTGGCCTCCGGCGCGGCTTTGCGAACTTCATGAACGTCCTGCTTCCCCATGATGATGGACCCAATTCCGATGATCTGGGCATCCCCGCAGTTCAGCACGATCACGCCGGGTGCGTACTTCTGCAGCGCGTCAGCCACATGCCGGTTCCAGATTGTGTCGCCGGCGAGGTAGAGGGTTTTCTCGTCAGGATGCTGCAAGACCACTCCGCATACCGCTCCCAAACGATCTCCCAGTTTCTCCATGGCCGTGTCGCTGCCATGCTGCCCAGATGTTTTGATGAGTGTGATGCCGGCGAGTTGCGTTTTCTGCGTGAGCACGGTGACGGCAGTAAAGCCGGCATCCCGGAGCAGGGCGGCATCTTTGTCGTGCTGGGCGAAAACAGGCATCGTTTTCGGGATCTGGTTCCTGGCCGCTTCATCCCAGTGGTCCAAGTGCGTATGGGTGACGATGACGGCGTCGACGTCCAGCAGCGTCTCCACGGGAACCGGCAGGTCCACCAGCGGGTTGCGCAGATGCTGGTTGACTGTCCCCGCAAAGGGCGGGTACGCCCCTTTCTCCGCCAGAACCGGGTCGATCAGAAAGCTCTTGCCGCCATATTCAATCTTCGCCGTCGCATTGCGAACTTGCATGAACTTCATATCAGCCTCCTTAGGTTTTTTTTAGGCATTATGATCTATCCTCTCGTTTTCCTCGAGTGGCCCAAGGGCCATTTGTCGCATAGATCGGGACAGGAGAGGCGGTTTTTTTTCGAATAGGCCTACTAATTTCCCTATCGGCCTGACTTTTATGTAAATCGATCCGATTGCAACGCAATGCGTCCTATTTTTCTCAAATCCGTCCGATCTTTTTCCAATCGGACTGATTCGTACGAAATACGTCGTAATTTTTTCAAATCGGGTCGATTTTTTTTAAATCGGTCGGATTTCTACGAGATGCCCCGTACTTTTTTTCAATTCGTTCCGATTTTTTTTAGATCGGTCCGATTGCTCCAAAAGTGACCCTGTTTGCGGGAAAGAAGAGCGATTTTTTTCTAAAGGAGTGGGTTTCGTCAAATGCGACTTGCTGGGAGCGGGTGAGGACTATTTTCCCCGACGGAGCACGTTCAGGCGGAGACGTGACGGATTTGATCCCGATCGTCGGTTCCTACCTTGATTCAAGCATCATTTCGAGGGACATGGGTCGGCAATAAACTTTTGATGAGACGACGGAAGTGGGGATCGACTTTAGGAAAGGGCAGGGGAGAGGGATGGGGCCTCCCCTGGGATTGGACCAGGGGAGGTGAGGTGATGATTTTATACAGGAGGCAATATTGCCAGGTTCGACCAGGCACCGAAGGTGGAGTTGCCTCGCTTCCCCCTGAGCTTTATGTAGTTGGTTTTGGTCCGATCCAAACCGGTTAGATAAATTCCCTGGCAATTCGTCGACCACGTCAGGAATTGCCAATTTTCCTCGACACTAGGATCGCCTACGCAATACCACACTTCATACCCTCCAGCGCCTGCGAACTTGGTGAAGGAGCAGTAAGGTTTCCCGCTTTTGTCGAAATGGATCTTGAAATCCTCGGCAGTCCCCATCACCGATGGCGTGGATGTCGTGGCGGGTTTGGTTACCTTGAAGGCGGCCGCTATACTGGGATCTAGGTGGTTGACCGCTTTACTGAGCCCGTTGATGGCGGTGATAGCCTTATTCAGTTCCATACGGGCATCCTCGCACTCCTTAACCTGCTCGGGTATGCCTTTCAGATATCCCGTCAGGCTGGACTCGAACCGGTTGTGCAAGGTGGCATAGCGTTCCGGCGTCGGGAATAGTGAGACAATGTAGGCGTACAGTTCTGGCGTCCACACCTTACGGACCTCTTCCGACTTTGTTACCATCTCGGAATGTGGAAGGTTGTTGTGAGGCATTGGCGTCCTCCTTTTTCAGATTTTGGATTTATTGGTACGCGCCAATGTTGCCATCGATTTTTCGGTTCGCAAGAAAAAAATATCGATGCTGTCCCTCCATTGCCGTTTCTTGACAACGCCTCTCCGATCAGGAAACTTAAATGACTTCTTATGTTTTGGACGGAGGCATCATGGACAACCTCCTTGCCGCTCGGGCCCTGATGGGTGTCTCGTTTGTCTTTCATATCATCTACGCCACCCTGGGAATCGGCCTGCCTCTCCTGCTCATGCTCGCCGAAGGACTGGCATTGAAGACCGGCGATGAGAGTTGGCACCGGATCGCAAGGCGCTGGGTCCTGCCGGCCGGCGTGGTCTTTGCCATCGGTGCCGTTTCCGGGACCATCCTATCCTTCGAACTGGGGCTGCTGTGGCCCAGGTTCATGGCCTTCAGCGGGGCGATGATCGGTCTCGCCTTCTCCATGGAAGGGTTCGCCTTCTTCACCGAGGCGATCTTTCTCTCCCTGTACTTTTACGGTGAACGACGGCTTTCCAGGCGTGCTCTTTTCCTTTGCACCATACCCCTCACCCTCGCAGCGGCCATCTCCGCCATATTCGTGATTAGCGCCAACGGTTGGATGAACGCACCCTCCGGCTTCCGGATGGTGAACGGCTCTCCCTCGGACGTGCTGCCGCTTACGGCTTTTGCCAACGAGGCATGGCCGCACGAGGCGCTGCACGGCACCCTCGCGGCCTATGTCGCCACTTCCTTTGCGGTCGCCGGCTACTATGCCGTCTTGGTCCTCAGGCGGAGGGACACCGTCGATGCGAAAAAGGCGCTGCTGTTGTCGCTTTCGGTTGCTGCGGTGACTGCGCCGCTCATGCTGGTAACAGGCGACTGGGCTGCCGATTCGGTGGCCCACTTTCAGAAGGCGAAGCTGGCGGCGATGGAGGCGCACTTCAAAACCTCCGCTGCTGCGCCCCTGGTGGTCGGCGGTTGGCCGGACCCGGACACGGGGCAGGTCCATTACGCCGTGCGCATCCCGAAGCTGCTGAGCCTTCTCGCCCAGGACGACCCCAATGCAGTGGTGCAGGGGCTCGACGCTTTTCCGCAGGGAACGACGCCCGATCCCAGGCTGGTGCATCCCTTCTTTGACTTGATGGTTGGCTCTTTCTTTATCATGGCGATCGGCCTGGGCTGGTTCTGGTGGCTGCGCTGGCGCCAAAAGCGCGTGCCGGACCAGCCGCGCTTGTTGAAGTACCTCATCTTCGTATCTCCATTCGGCATCATCGCCCTGGAAAGCGGCTGGCTGGTGACCGAGTTCGGGCGGCAGCCCTGGGTGGTGCAGGGGTACCTGCGCACCTCGCAATCGGTGACCCCCAACGCCGGTATGGTCTCCGTGTTTGTCACCTTCGTCGTGGTCTACTTTTGCCTGACCGCCGGAATGTTGAAACTGCTGCTGCGTCACCAGGGGCGCCACGGAACTGACGATGGGGAGGAGGTGGGACATGCCTGATCCGGTATCGCTGGCCGCGCTGGTGGCGGCTCTCGCCCTGGTGCTCTACGCGCTTTTCGGCGGCGCCGATTTCGGAGGAGGCATCTGGACCGCGCTCGCCTTCGGGCCCCGGGCTCGGGAACAGCGGGAGGCGCTTTTCAATGCCATAGGTCCGGTGTGGGAGACCAACCACGTCTGGCTCATTTTCGTGGTGGTGACGCTGTTGACGGCATTTCCAGCCGGCTTTTCCGCCTTGTTTATTGCGCTCATGACACCGCTGGTGGTTGCCCTGGTGGGCATCAACTTCAGGGGTGCGGCCTATGCCTTCCGACACTACGGCAGGGCGTCGGGCCGGGAATTGCCTCTCACCGCGCTGGTCTTCGAGGTCGCCAGCGTGCTCACTCCCTTTGCCCTGGGCATGGCGGTGTCGGCGACTGCGGCCGGCAGCATCATCATCGACAACGACGTGGTCGCCACCGGGACCGCGGTGTGGCTCAACGCCTTTACCTTCATGGGGGGAGTGATCGCGCTCTGCATCTGTGCCTACCTGGCGCCGGTGTACATGACGGTTCGGGTGAGCGGTGCGCTCCAGGAGGATTTTCGCAACGCTTCGATAGCCGCCGGCGTTGCCCTTGGTGTAGTGACCGCGGTCATGATTCCGCTCGCCCTGCAGACGGCCCCGGAGTTCTCCCACAGGCTGCTCGGTTCCTGGCCCATGCTCTGCGTGATCTGTGCGGTGCTCTCCGGGGTGACGACCCAGCTTTTGCTGCTGTTGAGGCACTACCGGTTCGCGCAAGTGATGACCGGTGCCACCGTGGTCCTTACCCTGGCCGGTTTTGCTGCAGCGCTTCATCCCGATCTCATCATACAGGAGATGCCGCTGCGAGCCGCCGCAGCACCGCGCAGTACGCTCATCGCCTACCTGACCGTGCTTCCCATCGGGGCCGCGATACTGGTTCCTTCCTTGTGGTTCCTGTACTGGACCTTCAGGGGGGAACCGACACCGGAACTTCCGCCTGCCGGGAAGGAGCCGTGAGCAGGGTAATAGGAAACGGTGTGAAAATTTTAACCTTTGTGCTAACCTGAACTAGGCAATTCGCCATTATTCTCGACACAAGGAGTGCAGCTATGAAAAGGATGCTTCTCATAATCAGCATGGTATTTACTGCGTTCGCCTCCGGGTGTGCCTCCCGTGAAGGGAGCGCGGTCGGTGGTGCTTTGGGCGGCGCTGCGCTAGGCGTCGGCGGTTACGAGTACAGCGCACACAGGCAGATGGAACAGGTGGACGCTGACTACAGGGCTGGCAGGATCGACAGGAGAGAGTACGAGATACGTAAGAACCAGATCCAGAAAGGTTCTCTGTTCCAGCGGTAGTGCTCTCTGAAAAAAACATGTTCAGCGCAAAGCCACCCCGACGGGTGGCTTTTTGTTTGTCCGGATCAAAATATATAATTCGGTATACAAACAAATATGGCATCCGGAACGGAAAAATAGTAAAGTTGCTGGTCTTGTGACTCGACCAGGTTCAGAGGCGGTATGAAACCTTTTCGCACCGAAACAGTTCTGCAGACAACCCGGGAGAGGGTATGGGAACTCCTCAGCGACTTTTCCCTCTATCCGCAGTGGAACCCGCTGTTCCCGAAGCTTGAGGGACCGGGGACGGTAGGAGGAGACCACGAACTCGTGGTGCATCTGCCTGGCATCGACCCTTTTACCGTTCAGGCGACCCTGGAGGAGAAGGGGGAAGGGGTGCTCTGGTGGCGTAGTACCTTCCTTGGGCGTCCCTTGCTTGCCTGGACCTTTTCCTGCCGCACCGAAGTCGTCGGCGACCAACGCCTGAAGGTTCTGCTGGAGTCTGAGTTCTCCGGATTGCTGGCGCCGTTGTTCCGTTTTGCGCTCGCCCGGTCGATGGAAGAGGGGATGGAGCAATTGAACCAGGCGCTGCGCCGCTGGGGCGAGAAGGGAAATGTGCGCTGCATGAGGTGCTGAGTCGCATCAAGTTTATTGTCAGGAGGGATCGATGAAGGAATGTTGTACTGCGGACCAGCATGCGTCCGTTCTTAACCTGCCGCCGGTTCAGGGGCGTTGGCCCGGTTCCTGTTTTGTCTGTTCCGAGGGGCATCCCCATGGTCTTGGCCTTCGCTTCCACCATACCGCCGACGGGGTCGCCTGTCTGACCTCCGTCCCGGCAGGATACTGCGGTTTCGACGGCATGGTGCATGGCGGGATCATCTCGGCGCTCATGGACGAGGCGGCTGCCTACGCGCTTTTCGCCCGCCACGGCAGGCTGGGGGTGACCCGCGAGATTACCGTCCGCTTCCTCAAACCGGTCGCGACCGGCACCGAGATCCGGGTGGTGGGGCAGGTGCTCAATTTCGATCCCCCGGAGGCGGAGGTGGCGATGGCGATTTACGATGCCGGCGGCCAGCGCCTCGCCGAGGGGCGCACCACGTGGTCTTTCCCGCGGCTGTCCCGCATTGCTGCTTTGGCCGGCGTCGAGGAAGAGGTGCTGCAGAATTTCCTCGATGACTGCCAGAAGGTGTCCTAGAAAGGGATTTGCTTCAGCGAAAGCTGCTAGTGGTAGTCGGGGCAGAGTCAAATCCCCCCTGTCCCCCCTTTGTATAGACCGGAGTCAAGGGTGACAGTCGTTCGGAGACATGGGTGACACTTTTTTATCGCCGATCCGG
>NZ_JAEMHL010000029.1 GCF_016458305.1 Geomonas anaerohicana
GAAGGGTCTCCCGCGGTTCGGGAAGGGTCTCCCGCGGTTCGGGAAGGGTCTCCCGCAGTTCGGGAAGGGTCTCCCGCGGTTCGGGAAGGGTCTCCCACCGTTCGCGAAGGGTTTCTCGATAATCGCGAAGGGTATTCCCGTGGTTTTCTTGCTACCGTCATCGCCGTAGGCGCTGGCGTACTGGCCGGAGCGCTTATGCTCTGCCGCTTGGCTCCGCTGGACGGCGGTGCGGTGCGCCTCATCCCCTACCTGTCGCTTGCTTGTGCCGGTGCCGTCATGGCCCTGGCCGCCGCATACCCGGCGCGCTACCTACCCGAGCGGCTGGTGCCGCGGGGGATTCCGCTCCTGGCCCTGGTGGTGTCGGCCCTGATGGTGATGGCCTGCTCGGTGCAGCGGCTGGACCCCTTCTCCCCCCTCTCCATGGAGGTGATGAAGTTCATTCACGACTTCGTGCACCAGTTCTTCGAGTCGATGCTGATCCCGGACCACCCCTTCTTCCGGACTGACGTCTGGAGCTACATCGGCCTCCTCTTCAGCGACAAGGTGGGCCTGTGGGGAGGTCTCGCGCTCTGGTATCTCCCGGTGCTCTTCATCGCGCTGGCGCTCAGGCTTGAGCGGCTCCCCTCGGTGGCCCACATCCGCCAGGGAGCGGCGCGGCGCAAGCTGTTGGCCGCCTTCATCCGCGAGCGCCGTCTGCGCCTGGTAGCTCCGCTGCTCGCGCTGGTGCTTTTAACCGGCGCCGCCTACCAGAGCCGCTTCCCCGCCACCGAGTATTGGGATCCCAAACCGATCGAGGTCACTGCGACCCCGGCGGGGCAGATCGTGATCCCGAAGAAGGGGGAGGTCGATCTCGAGGACGGCAAACTGCACAAGTTCAGCTATCGCCAGGGGAGCCGCGAGGCGCGCTTCTTCGTCATGCAGACCCCGGCGGGGCAGCTGGTTACCACCCTGGACGCCTGCGCCATCTGCCAGCCGGAAGGGTATGCCCAGGCCGGCAACGCCGTGATCTGCTACTACTGCCGCACCCTGATCCCGCTGGAGACGGTGGGCAAGCCCGGCGGTTGCAACCCGGTCCCTGTGCCCTGCTCGGTCAAGGGGGACACCGTGGTCATCGATGGAATGACGCTTTTGAACACCTGGGAGAGCACCGTGCAGGTCACCGCCCACGGCAAGGGGATGGGTAAATGAGCCGTCTCGTGTCCAAAGCGATAAAGGGTGCCGCCTCGCCCGCCGTCACCCCCTGCGTGCTTACTTTCTTCCTGCTCCTCTACGTGGGGATTGCCTTCGGCACCAACGAGCCGCTCACCGCGCTCATGGCCTTCACCCGCGGCAACGCGGCGCTGATCGCCCTGCTGGCACTGGTGCCCCTGAATGGTGCCGCCCGCCTGGTTGCCGAGTGCCGCTCATTCCTCAAGCGGCGCCGGGCGCTATCCGGCGCGGCGGGGATAGATCCCTCCGGTCTTTTCGACGACGAGGTCGCGCTCCCGGAAACAGCCGCTTTCGAGGAGGAGGGGAAACGCCTGGCCGAGCAGGGTTACGCGGTGCGCGCCGCTGCCGGATCGCTCGCCGCCTGGCGCGGCGTGACCCTCTTCCCGGCCCGCTTCCTGTACCTGCTGGGGATGGTGCTTCTTTTCTGCGGCATCCTCTTCAGCCTCACCGGACGTGTGACGCACCGCCAGGTGGTGCTGGAGGGGGAAGCCCTTCCGCTCAGTCGCGACCTGGTGCAGCGCATCGTTCTCAGGGAGGAGCCGGGGCTTTTCCTGCAGCGCACGCTCGACATCAGCGTTGCCGGCGCGGGGGGAGGGGAGCGGCACTTCGGCCTCTACCCGCCGGGCACGCACCGTGGCTACTACCTCTACCCGCGCTACCTCGGCATCGCGCCGCTGTTGCGTTTCTCCGCTCCCGACCTCCCCGGGGGCTTCGAACAGTTCGCGGTGCTCAGCATCTACCCTCCCGGTAAGGAAGATACCTTCCAGATACCGGGCTCCCCCTACCGGTTCATCTTCCAGATGGTGCCCGGCGAGGGGCGCGATCCCTACGCCACCGGCAGCATCACGCTGCAGTTCCGGCTGTTGAAGGGGGAGGCCCAGGTCTTCAGTGGGAGCGCACCCCTGGGGGGCGAAGCGAGCGGCGGCGGCTATCGTCTGGCGCTGCCGGAATTCCGCCGGGTGGTGGTTGCCGATTTCGTCCAGGACGCAGGGGTGCCCCTGATCTGGAGCGCGGCGGCCCTGTTGCTGCTGTCGCTGCTCTGGTTCGTCCCGGTCCGGTTGGGATGGCCGCGCCAGGAGATCCTCCTGCTGGGGCAGGCCGGGAACGTCACCGCCTGCTCGCGTGCCGAGGGGGGGCATCGCGCCCACGCCGGGCGATTCCACGAACTTTTGGACCGGTTGCAGCCGGCGGAAGGGGGTGCGCCGTGATGCCGTCCGTCCAGGGCTCAGGCCCCATGCTGGCAGTGGCCATCTTCTGGATGACCCTGGCGCTCATCTTTTATACCTGGGCCGTTTTCAGCGGCCGCCGCCAGGGGTTACGCACCAAGCACCTGGTCATCTTCGGCATCGGCCTTTTGTGCGACTACATCGGCACGCACCAGATGAACCTCTACGCGCAGGCATTCGGCAAGGCGCCGCAGATCCACAACATCACCGGGCTCGCCTCGCTTTCGGGGATGGCCTTTCATTTCCTGCTGGCCCTAGCGGCCACGCTGGCCGGGCGCGCCGATGCGGTGAACCGCGTCTTTCACCGGGTCAGCCTGACCATCTACAGCTGCTGGCTGATCGCCTTCTTCAGCGGTGCCTTCTCCGGTATGATGAGGCTGCACCGGTAAGGGGACTGGCTCCGCCAGGTGCCCGTCCCCCTTCGCTTTCGGGATGATCAGGACTGGAACTTACATGAACGCAGCAAACAATAAGATCCTCCTCGTCACGCCGCCCTATCACAGCGGCATACCGGAAATCTCCGGGCGCTGGCTCCCGTTGGGGCTCGTGTACCTGGCAGGGGCTGCACGCGAGGCCGGGGTCGAGGCCGAGATCTACGACGCCATGGCCACCGGCGACGGCTACCCGGAGATCGAACGGCACCTGCGGGAGAGCGCGCCACGCTACGTCGCCACCGGCGCCATGACCGCAACAGTGAACGACGCGGTCCGGGTGCTGGCGACTGCCAAGGCGCTCGATCCCGCCGCGGTCACCATCCTGGGCGGCATCCACCCGAGTTTCATGTACCGGGAGATCCTCGCCGAAGGGGGAGGCGTCGATTACGTCGTCATCGGCGAGGGGGAGCAGACGCTCACCCGCCTGCTGCAGACCCTGGAACAGGGGGGGGACCCTGCCGGTGTCCCCGGCCTCGCCTACCGCGACGGGGATGGGACCAAGGTCACCCCGGCGGCGCCGCTGATCGAGGACCTGGACGCACTGGCGCCGGCCTGGGACTTGGTGGACTGGCCGCTGTACAGCTACTTCGTTATCCCCGATTCCCGCTTCGCCGCCATCGGCACCTCGCGCGGCTGCTGCCACGATTGCGCCTTCTGCTCGCAGCAGCAGTTCTGGCGCAAGGCCTGGCGCGCCCGGGATCCCCTCAAGGTGGCACAGGAGGTGGCGCTCCTGCACCGGCGCTACGGCGTCAACGCGATCCTCATCACCGACGAGCACCCCACCCGGGACGCCGCCCGGTGGGAGCGCTTGCTGGACGCCCTGATCGAAGAGGCGCTGCCGGTGCACCTGATCCTGGAGACCCGCGCCGAAGACGTGCTGCGCGACCGCGACATCTTCTGGAAGTACGCCAAGGCAGGTGTGGTGCACATCTCCCTGGGGATCGAGTCCGCGGACCGGCAACTGCTGGCGCGGCTGGGGAAGGAGCAAGCGGCGGACGCGGCGGCGGAGGCGCTCGCCATCATCCACGCCCACGGTATCGTCAGCGAGGCCTCCTTCGTCGTGGGCTTTCCGGACGAGACGCCGGAGAGCGTGCGGGCGACCCTCAAGACCGCGCAGCGCTACAACCCGGACAACGCCAACTTCTTTGCGCTGACCCCGTGGCCATATGGCGGAATGCCGGAACTGGCACCGTTAATCCGCGAAAAGGACTACGCGCGGTTCAACTTCATCGACCCGGTGCTGGAGCCGGAAACGATGACACTAAAGGAACTGCAGGGCGCAATCAACGACTGCTACCGCAGGTTCTATATGGGTAAAATGCTGGAAGTTATGACCATGAAGGACACCTTCCGGCGCGGTTACCTGGTGCGGGCCACCAAGCTGATCATGAGCAGTTCGTTCGTCATCGGGAAGCTGAACCCCTGGGGGGGTGGCAGATAGCATCATTCTTGCAGTAGGACAGTTTTGTAACAAAATCGGAGAATTAATGAGCAAGATCCTCTTCATCACCGCACCGTATCACTGCTGGGGCGTGCAGGTCGTCGGCACCTGGCCGCCGCTGCACCTGGCCTACCTCGCCGGCGCCGCCTGCGACACAGGCCACGAGGCACGCATTTTCGATGCGATGAACAAGCGGCTTTCCTTCGACGATATCAGGTGCGAAATCGAGCAGTACCAGCCCGACCTGGTCATGACCCTGGACTACCTCCCGGTCACCGGAGCCATCAGCACAGCCACCGTTCCCTACGCCTTGCGCATTCTTAATATCGCTAAAGAAATATGTAGCCAAACTGTAACGCTATTAGGCGGACCCCATCCGAGCTTCATGTACGAGGAGATTCTCGAGGATCGGGACAACCACGTCGACTACATCATCACCGGAGAACCGGAGCAGACCCTGAAGAAACTGCTGGCGGCGTTGAACGGCGCCGGTGACCCAAAGGCGGTCAAGGGTGTGGCCTACCGGGAGGGGGAGCGCGTCCTTTACACGGGGCGGCAGCCGCACATCGAGGACCTGGACACCCTGCAGCCCGCCTGGCACCTGTTGGACTGGCAGGACTACAACTACCTGGTGGCCCCCTACGGCCGCATGGCCTCCATCCTCACCTCGCGCGGCTGCGACATGGACTGCGCCTTTTGCAGCCAGCGCATGTTCTGGCGCGAGGACTGGCGCTGCAGAAAGCCCGACAAGGTGGTCGAAGAGATGGAGCATCTCATCGGCACCTACGGCGTCAGCTTCTTCACCCTGATCGATGCCTACCCCACCAAGCACCGCGAGCGCTGGGAGCTGTTCCTGGACCTGGTCATCGAGCGCAAGCTGGGCGTGCACCTCTTGATCGAAACGCGGGTCGAGGACATCATCCGCGACGCCGACATCCTGGACAAGTACCGTGAAGCCGGCATCATCCACGTCTACCTGGGCGCCGAGAGCGCGGACAAGGACGTGCTGGGCAGCCTGAACAAGGGGACCAGCTTCGAGCAGAACAAGCATGCCCTGGATCTTTTGCGCGACGCCGGGATCATCACCGAGGCCTCCTTCATGATCGGCTTCCCTACCGAGACCTGGGATTCCATTGACAGCACCATCGAGTCCGCCATTTACCTGAACCCTGACATCGCCGTGTTCCCGGTGGTGACCCCGATGCCCTTCACCCCGATCCACGCCCAGATGAAGGACCGCATCCGCGTCTTCGATTACTCCAAGTACAACCTGGTCTGCCCCATCATCGAACCGTACCAGATGACCATGGCGGAGATCACCCAGGCGCTGGGCAAGTGCTACATGTCCTTTTACAGCAACAAGATGCAGGAGATCGTCGAGATGGAGGACGGCTTCAAGCGGAAGTACCTCCTGAGCGCCTTCATGCTGATGATGAAAGACCATGGCGAGAGCTTCGACTTCTCGGGCGCCGACATGGAGCGCATGAAGGAGCGCATGAAAAAAGTAGCCTGATACTTCTCCCTTGGCCCTTCCCCCCGGACCGGCGGCAAAACCTTCGCCGCCGGTCTTTCATTGAGCCGTTACCTTTCCGTTACCGTTGTATTGCCAAGTCCATTCCTTTTCTCCAAAAGCCTATCCGTGATATCGCCGAAACAGCCCCGGCAGCGGTGGTGCCCGCCGCTTTTAGCTTAAAATACGCCAAGCCCACCCGTAGCAGCCTTGCAAAAAAAACCCGCTAGTTTTTGGGGTTTTGCCCCACCTGGGTCATAAATCCCATTTTCGCCATATAACGTAGCGTGTGCCGGGTATGCTTTTTGCTGATAGTGGAAGCCGTAAGACAACTTTGTACCTCTAGATACGTCCAATCCCGCACTAGAAGATGAGAAACAGGGGAAGGTTATGCTGAAAAAAACACTGGCTGTTCTGGCTGCTACGGCCGTCATATCGGGGGCGCTCTCATGGGCGGCAACATCGTTCCAGCTGCAGACCAAGCTGAACACTGCCGGCGGCACGCTCCAGGTCCGCAACAATGCAGTCCAGACCGTCGCGGGTACCGTCGTTTACAGCAACTTCACTACGGCCGCCCCGGTCCCGGTGCGGGTCACCGCCAACCCCGGCTACAAGATCACCAGCGTGACCAAGAGCGGCGTAGCCCAGGTGATCGGTAACTACACCTCCCACTACTACACCACGGTCCAGAAGTCGGACGGTTCGGTGCAGTCCCTGGTGGCCGGCTTCACCATCCAGAAGTACACGGTCACCGGTGCGGCTTACGGCCCCGGCACCGTCTCCCCGGCCAGCACCGCGATCGCCTACGGCGGCAACGCCACCCTCACCGCCAGCCCCAACGCCGGCGCAGTATTGACCGGCGTCACCGGCGGTACGGTCACCGTTTCGGGCAACCCGGTCACTTACCCCTGCTCCACCCCGGCCACCATCACGGTGACCAACGTGACCTCCCCCAGGACCGTCCAGGCCGTCTTCTCGGCGATCGGGGCCAACGCAGGCGAGAACCAGACCGCCATGATCGTCACCAAGGTGACCCTGAGGGGCACCCTGCAGGGGGGCGGCACCTTCACCTGGACCCAGGACAGCGGCCCGGCGGTCACCCTGACCGGCGCCGGCACCTTGAACCCCGAGTTCACTCCGATGACGCTGGGCACCTACGTGTTCCGGCTTACCCAGTACTTAAATGGCGTGGCCGTCGCCACCTCGACCACCCAGGTCAAGGTCGTCGACTCGCTGATCTCGTCGATGAGGACCGACTGCAACGGCTGCCACGGCCCCACCGGCATCTATCCGACCCCGCAGGCCTTCATCTCCTGGTCCTCCTCGAACCACAAGTACCTCGGCGTTTCCTGCGTGTCCTGTCACACCACCGGCGCCATGCCGACCCCGGTGAACACGACCACCGTCGATTCGAACACCTTCGTGAACCTCAATGCCAGCGCCGGCCCGGTCGGCGGCTACTTCTGCGCCGCCTGCCACACCGATTCCATCTTCGCCGGCTATGACCGCTCCATGCACAAGACCAAGGGCGTAACCTGTACCTCCTGCCACAAGGGGGGCGCGCACCTGCCGGAAGCCGACCCGGGCGTCTGCCAGAGCTGCCACGACAACGGCCTGGGCATCGTCCCCAACCACACCGTCGACATCGGCCCCAACGTTATCTGTATCTCCTGCCACAACCCGCACTCCAGCTTCGCGGCGGTGCAGGGCGACCTGGAGACGCTGCACTACGGCAACATGACCACCGGCGCCTACCCGGCGACCTACGTCACCTCGCGTTCGGCCTGCACCGACTGCCACTTCTCGACGGTCACCAACCAGGCCATCCGCCAGGCATGGTACACCTCCGGGCACGCCAAGGGGAGCGCACCGGCATACTCGACCTACGACTTCAAGACCATGAGCGGCTGCGTGCAGTGCCACACCACCACCGGCTTCGTGAACTTCTCCACCGGCAAGGTGACCACGGCCTGGGGTGTCGCCTCGGACAAGACCAAGGAGATGGTCACCTGCCGCGCCTGCCACATCGACATCGTCACCGGTGCGCTGCGCACGGTGCAGCCGTCCAAGCCGTTCGCCAACGAGCCGACCTACGTGAACCCGGCGGTGGGCGAGTCCAACCTGTGCATGACCTGCCACAGCGGCAACAACACCGGCCAGGTGATAACGGCGCAACTGCAGGCCAACGCCGACTTCACCAACATGGCCTTCATCCCGCCGCACTACGCGACTGCCGCGGCCGCCATGTACGCCAAGGGGGGGTATGAGTTCCCGGGCCGCAGCTATGACCTGGGCGCCACCCACAGCAACCTGGGCAATACCAACGCCAAGGGCCCCTGCGTCTCCTGCCACAGAAACGGTACCTACGGCCACTCCTTCAGAAGCGGCGTGAGCACCCTGTGCACCACCTGCCACGGCGCCAACATGTCCGAGGACCAGCGTCAGCTGGCGCGCGATTCCTTCGTGAACCTGCTGGAAGTGCTCCGTGCCCAGCTGGCCGCCAAGGGCTTCATCTACACCGCGCAGCCGCCGCACTTCAACCAGCGCAACTGGGGCTCCGGGCAGCAGGGCGCCAACGTCATGGGCGCGGCCTTCAACTACGCCTTCCTGATCCGCGAGCTGGGCTCCTTCGGCCACAACCCGCGCTACTCCAAGCAGCTGGCCATGGACTCCATCGACATCCTGGACAACGGTGTCATCGACGGTTCGGTGACCACGCTGGCGGTGCCGATGCTGCGTGACGCGGGGCTGATCAGCCAGGCGGTGGCCGACTCAGTCATCGCCTACAAGGCGCGCGACCTGTGCATCACCTGCCACGGCGGCTCCGCTTCCACCCCGAGCCCGATGGCGACCAACCAGCACGCGACCCACATCACCTCGGTCTACGGCCCGGGCGCTTACCTGGGGAGCGAGTACACCGCCTGCCAGGCCTGCCACGTCGGCACCACCGCCACCCACATGAACGGCTCCCCCGACCTGAAGAGCGGTGACGGCTCGCTGTGCATGGGTTGCCACGCCGGCCAGCTGGTCGACTGGAAGACCACCGCCCGCATCGAGTGCACGGTGTGCCACGCGCAGAGCCCGGCGACGCTCCCCAACGGGACCCAGGCGCCGTACAAGGCGTACTTCGGCACCCAGGGGCACGGCCGCTTCGCGGTGAGCAACCAGTGTACGGTGTGCCACGATCAGAACGCGACCCACATCACCGGCACCCTGGGTGACAGCAAGCGCCTGCTCATGAACAACGACAACACGCTGTGCGCCTCCTGCCACAGCAACGCGTCCATCGTCTCGGCGCGCCTCCTGAACCTCGGCACGCACGTCACCAAGGACAACACGCCGGTCGCCTGCCGCGAGTGCCACGACACCCACGGCACCGGCAACCTCTCCATGATCCGCGGCGAGATCAGGGGCTTCAACATCGCCTACGCCGACCGGGTCAACAACCTGGTCGACCCGGTCACCAACCGCGGCCTGTGCCAGGTCTGCCACACCAAGACCAACCACTACCTGGCCGGCGTACCCGAGAGCAGCCACTACACCTCGGGCTGCCTGGACTGCCACCCGCACAACAGCAGCGGCGGCGCCTTCAAGCCGATCGGCGGCGGCTGCGACTCGTGCCACGGCTACCCGCCGGCGCCGAAGAACACGGCTACCGGGTTCGGCAGCTACGCCAACTGGGCCAACGCCCGCTTCGAGGACTACTCCGGCGGCGGCGGCGCGCACCTGGTGGCGGCGCACATCTCGCCCTTTGCCAAGCCCGAGGAAGGGTGGACCAACTGCAGCGTGTGCCACAACGGCGGCGCCGTCGGCGTCACGCCGTACCACAAGATGGTGACGCCCATCAAGAACAACGTCGAGAACGTGACGGTGCTGGTGGACAACAGCCTGCGCTTTGCGAACTCCTTCACCGTCTACACCGGCGCCAAGCTGACCAGCGTACCCGGCGCCAACAAGACCGGCAACTGCTTCAACATCGCCTGCCACATGAGCCCGTCGGCACGGTGGAGTACGGAAAGGTAAAAAAGACCTATACACAATTACTCAAGTAACTGAATCAATCACCGATTCAGCTTGAATAAACGTCCGGCACGCTGTGCCGGGCCCAGAAGAGGAGGAGAAGTAATGGTACCGAAGTATGGAGGTCGATGTCTGTTTGTGTTGGCATTGCTGATGCTGACGCTGATGCAGTTGACCGCGGGGAAGGCACAGGCTGCCTCGCAGTACAACTATGACTGTTCTTTCTGCCACACGATGCCGCCGCTGGATTCGGCAACGAGCAAAAAGGACCCCAACACCGGCGCTGTGCCGGGCAACCACGCAGGGCACGCCACCTCGGCGGTCAGCTCCTGCGTCACCTGCCACGGCAGCCAGGTGAGCACCTACCCGATGGGGCACCGCAACAAGACCATCGAGCTCTCCGACGGCATCGGCTATTCCAGGAAGATCGCGGCCGGCTTCGTGAACCAGACCTCGGTTCCGCCGAACCCGATGGGCACCTGCTCCACCGCGGCCTGCCA
>NZ_JAEMHL010000002.1 GCF_016458305.1 Geomonas anaerohicana
GACGTGAAGGAGAACGCGGAGAGCGTGTTCACGGTGCACGTGAGCCAGGCGCTGACCGACGACCTGACGGTTCATCTCTCCAACGGCGCGGACGTGGTCATCAAGGCCGGCGACACCTCGGCCGACTACCATGTTGCCGCACAGGGCGATGACGTGTACGTCGATCCGGGCCAGGTGCAGCTCTCCATCGCCACCGCCGAGGTGGCCGGCAAGACCTTCGAGGACCTGCAGATCGACCACGGTGTGGTCACCTCGCACATAACCGACACCATCGACACGGTCAACGTGAGCATGACGACATCGGACGTGAAGGAGAACGCGGAGAGCGTGTTCACGGTGCACGTGAGCCAGGCGCTGACCGACGACCTGACGGTTCATCTCTCCAACGGCGCGGACGTGGTCATCAAGGCGGGCGACACCTCCGCCGACTACCATGTTGCCGCACAGGGCGATGACGTGTACGTCGATCCGGGCCAGGTGCAGCTCTCCATCGCCACCGCCGAGGTGGCCGGCAAGACCTTCGAGGACCTGCAGATCGACCACGGTGTGGTCACCTCGCACATAACCGACACCGTCGATACCACTGCAGTACACATCAGCACCACAAACATCGGGGAGCATGATGCAGGAGCGACCTTCAACATCCACCTGGATAACGTTCCGATTGGGTCCGCTACTGCTACGGTTGATGTTTATGATGCTTACACCGGTCTGACTACGACCCACACCGTCGTTATCAACGCTTCCGGCAACGGGTCGCTCTTCGTACCGTTGTCCAACCCCGCTGATGAAAGCATCACCGCCACGGTAACCGCCATAAACGGCGGCAGCTATGAGGCGACCAGCGTCCTCGGCGCCACCGCTACTGCCAGCATCGACCACGACGTCACGCTCACCCCTGTCGGCGTCTCGGTCAACGAGGCCAACCTGTCGGACGGTTCGGCCCCTGCCGCCGCTGCCCTGACGCAGACCGGATCGCTCTCGATTACCGCTCTGGACGGCGTCAGCACCGTCCACATCGGCAACACGGATATCTCCATCAGCGCGCTGCATAACCTCGGTTCCACCGGTCCGATCTCCATCGACGGAGTAACCTACGGCCACATGGAGGTCACCGGCTACACCGACACCGCTACCGGCGGCACTCTCCAGTACAGCTTCACGCTCAGCGATAACGTGCTGACCCCGCCCGCCAGCGTAGAGAGCTACCTGGAGCAGGTCTCGGTCAGCGTCACCGATGCCAACGGCAGTGTTGCCAACTCCAACCTCGGTATCACCATCGTGGACGATCACCCGACCTTCACCATGATCGACCATGCCATCGTCGGCAATGAGAACAGCTCCACCGCCGGCGTACTCTACGGCAACCACGACATCAACTTCGGTGCCGATCAGGTCGGCTCGATCAACGTGGTCGGCGATTCCCTGGCCGGCAAACTGAGCTACGAGTACACCACTCATGCCGACGGCTCGGTCACCGCGGCGGCCTACTCCAGCACCAGCCATACGGCCGCCAACCACTTCTTCGACCTGACCATCAACACCGACGGCACTTATGCCTTCGACATGGTCAACGCCCGCGCCACCTTTGCTTCAGGCAACATCAGCCTGCTCAACGTGAACGGTGGGGCGGCCACCAACAGCTTCGTGCTCAACGATGCAACCTTCAACGCCGTCGACACCAACCACAACGGGTCCATCGGCAACGCGGAACAGCTGAAGCCGACCTCGGTAGGCTTTGGTGTCGGCAACGGCAACGTGGACGTGGGCGAGCAGTTCAACGTTACGTTCGCAAGCGGCATTGCCGTCGACACCATCTCGCTCTACGGCAAGGTTCAGGGGGGTGGTGCACTGGCCATGTCCTACGTTACGAACTACCTCAACCCCGACGGCTCCGCGGGGCATGATACCGGCTCCGTAACGCTTGGCAGCAATGGCGAGATGCATTTCGACCCGCTGCACGACTTCACCTCCATTACTTTCACGGTCACTACCGGCAGCGGCAAGCTGGACAGCTTCTCCTACACCGAGCGGCTGATCCCCAACGACGAGACCCTGCACTTCCAGGTCTCGGCAACCGATGGCGACGGCGACCCGACCGGAAACCACAACCTGGATGTCACGCTGCTCGGTGTCCACTCCGCTAGTTACGTGATAACCGGTACCGGCGGCAATGATGCCATGGTGGGCACTTCGGGCAACGACATCTTCTCGACCGGCGCCGGCCATGACACCATCATGGCGACCAAGGGGAACGATCACGTTACCGACTTCAATGTCGACCATGACACGCTCGACATCAGCAGCCTGGTAGCCAATGCCACCCAGAGCAACCTTGTGACGGGCAACGACGGGGCGAACCACCTGAAGATCACCATCCTCGATAATGCGCACCAGGCAGTCGGCAGCGTGACCTTCGACAACATCGCGTCCAACGACACGACCTCGATCAACACCCTGCTGGACGAAGTCAAAACTCACCACTGATACTGTCTCATAGCGGCGACAGCGACCTGCTGCGGAAGCCTCTTCCGCAGCAGGTTTTTTGTTGTTAGCCTTGATGGCCATTCATTCAATGCAGCAGGATTCCCTTGACACTCCCGCCGCAAAAAACTATAGCTATAACCTCCACTTCACCCAACCTTCTCCCGCCCTGGCCGGGCAAAACGGGGAAACATGTACTGGGAATCTTTCGGCTTTAAAGAAGCACCTTTTGCACTTACTCCTAACCCGTCTTTCCTGTTCCTGAGCGCTCCGCATCAGGAGGCTTTCGCGCACCTGCTCTTCGCCATCGAAAACCGCGCCGGGTTCATCGAACTCTCCGGCGAGGTCGGTACCGGCAAGACCACCATCGTGCGCACCCTGTTGAACCAGCTCGACCCGCAAACCCACCGCACCGCGCTGATCTTCAACCCGATCCTCTCTCCGCTTGGCTTCATGAAAGAGGTGAACGCGGAGTTCGGCCTCCCCACGGAAGGGAACGAGATCCGCGACCTGCATGCGGCCCTCAACGCCTACCTGCTCGAGGAGAACCGAGCCGGCCACACGGTGGTGCTGGTCATAGACGAGGCCCAGAACCTCTCGGTGGAGGTGCTGGAGCACGTGCGGCTCATCTCCAACCTGGAGACCGAGAGCGACAAGCTGATCCAGATCGTGCTGGTAGGACAGCCGGAGCTGAACGCGCTTCTGGCCCGGGACGAGTTGCGGCAACTCGATCAGCGCATCACGGTGCGCTACCACTTAAAGCCGATGTGCTTCGAGGACACCTGCGCCTACATCCGGCACCGGATCCGGTTCGCCGCCGACGGCCGCGAACCGCTGACCTTCTCTCCCGGCGCCTTCAAGCGCATCTTCAAGTTTTCTGGCGGCCTGCCGCGCTTGATCAACGGGGTCTGCGACCGCGCCCTGCTGCTCGCCTACACGCGCGAGTGCAAGGACGTCACCCCGGCCATGGCGGCGCTCGCCATTGCCGACCTGCGCAAGGATGCGCCGCGCCGCAAACGTGCATCGCAGGTGAGGGTGCTGTCGGCGGCCCTGGTGCTGTGCGTGATCATCATTGCCGGCTTCTCCGCGGTCTCGTTTCATCTCCTGCCTGGGCAGAAGCAGGAGAGCAAAGAGGTTAAGGAGGTTAAGGAGACGGTCCCAACGGGAGCGAAGCTGCCCCCGTGGTCGGCCGAGGCCGCGCGCCAGGCGATCGCGGCCCAGCCGGAGCAGGACAACCTGTATGCGGCTGTGAACGCGGTATTAGGGGCATGGCGGGTCCAGCGGGTGGAGCCGGTGCGGGGACAGCCGGCAAACCTGCGCACCTTGGTGAAAGAGCGCGCCCTTGTTGCCTCCAAGTTCTCCTCCAACATCGAGCTCCTGGGGCGGTTGGACGCCCCCGCGCTGCTCCACATCGTGCTGCCGGGGGGCACTGAGCGGTTGGTGGCCCTGGTGGGGGTGGACAAGGACGAGGTCGAAGTCGTACCGCAGGTCTCCGGGCGCACCAAGCTCACCCGCGCCGAACTGGCGCAGCTTTGGAGCGGCGGGACCACCGTCCTCTGGAAGGACTTCCACGGTATCGCCTCTCGCACCAAGGGGGCGGAGAAGGCCGCCGCTACCAAGTCACTGCAGGGGCTTTTGAAACAGGTGGGATGCTACGACGGCCCCCTGGACGGCAAGCTCAGCGAGCCCACCAAGGCGGGACTCGCCGAATTCCAGCGCCGGGAGCAGTTGATGGCGGACGGGAAGGTGGGGGCGCAGACACTGATGCTCCTTTATCGCCGGGCCGGCGGCTACTTCCCGCCCGGACTGGCGCGGGTGCAGGGCGCGGATAGCAAGCAGACGGGACGGATGTGACATGAGCCTGATACTCGATGCATTGAGAAAAATGGAACAGGAGCGCAGGAGCAGGCGCGGTGGCGACCATGACCTGCGCCCCGAGGTGCTGCGCTACCGCCTGGCCGCCCAGCCCAAGGAGCCGCGCCGCTACCCGGTGGCAGTGATCGCGGGCGTCGTGCTGCTTATGGCCGGCGTGGGCGCCGGGTTCCTGCTCAAAGGGCATGCCCCGCAACCGGCAGCCGAAGCCCCCGCCGCCCCCCCACCGCAGGCACCCGTCGCTGCGATACCGCCGGCCCCAGCGGCGCCGGCCGCAGTGGCGTCCCCGGTGACAACCGCCCCGGTCGCGTCGCCGGTGCCGACCCCCGTTCCAGCTGCCGCGCCGCCGGTAGCACCGGTCGTTTCCGCTCAAGCTTCGGCCGCAGTTCCCCAGCCGGTGGCGCACCCCTCGCGCAAAGCTGCCCGCGCTGCCGCGGCCCAGTCCGCGCCGTCCGACGCGCCACAGGGCGCAGTCCAGGAACCCGCCGTCGCAGGCGGCGCGCAGGACATCACCATATCCGGCATCGCCTACCAGGACGAACGGCGTATGAGGCGGGCGGTCCTAAACGGCATGCTGGTCGGTGAGGGTGCCGAAGTAGGCGGCGCCCGCGTGCTCGAGATCAAGGAAACGAAGGTGAAGCTGTCGCGCGGCGGCCGCGTCTTCGAGATTCCCTTCTCTTCGGGGCAATCCCGTTAAAACCTGACATGTACCGGCCGAAGCCCTGGTAGCGTTCCGGCCTGCCATCCCTGTTCCCAATTCCCCAACGCACCACCGGGAGCCCCGATGAAAGAAAGATCACCTGCTGAGCACCCGGTTGAAAGGATCGCCGGCTCGCTGGAGAGGGTTACCTTCCACAGCGAGGAGACGGGCTTTTGCGTGCTGCGGGTGAAGGTTGCCGGGCACCGCGAGCTGGTGACGGTGACCGGCAGCGCCGCTACGGTGACTCCGGGCGAGTTCCTTGAGTGCACCGGCTCCTGGCACAACGACCGCACCCACGGCATGCAGTTCAAGGCGGAGCACCTGAAGGTGGTGCCCCCCACGACTCTGGAGGGGATCGAGAAGTACCTCGGTTCCGGCATGGTGCACGGCATCGGCCACCACTTCGCCAAGGTGCTGGTGCAGGCCTTCCGCGAGGAGGTCTTCGACGTCATCGAGAACCGGCCGGAACGCCTTTTGGAACTCCCCGGCATCGGCCGCAAGCGCATGGAATCGGTGGCGAGCGCCTGGGTGGAGCAAAAGGCGATCCGCGAGATCATGGTCTTTTTGCAGAGTAACGGCTTGGGGACTGCGCGCGCCGTGCGCATCTACAAGTGCTACGGCAACGAGGCGATCTTCAAGGTTACCGAGAACCCGTACCGGCTCGCCCTCGACATCCAGGGGATCGGCTTCAAGACCGCCGACGCCCTGGCCGCTAACCTCGGCATCGCCCGAGACTCCCTGATCCGGGCGCAGGCCGGCGTGAGGCACGTGCTGCAGGAACTCTCCGGGAGCGGGCACTGCGCTGCCGCCCGGGCTGAACTGGTGCAGAGCGCCGCCTCCCTGTTGGACATCCCCCCTGCCATCATCGAAGCCGCCATCGACGCGGAGATCGCCGAGCAGAACCTGGTCGCCGAACCGATCGGCGGACGCCCCTGCCTGTTCCTCACGCCGTTGCACCGCGCCGAAGAGGGCGTCGCCGCCAGCCTGTCGCGTCTCGCCGGAGGTGAGCCGCCGTGGCGTGGCGTGGTCGCCGAAGAAGCCATCCCCTGGGCGGAGAGCCACAACGGCATCACCCTTTCCGAGTCGCAGCGCGACGCGATCCGGCTCGCCCTGAAGAACAAGGTGGTCGTGGTCACCGGCGGCCCCGGGGTGGGCAAGACCACGCTGGTGAACAGCATCCTGGCCATCATCCGTTCACAGCACCTCAAGGTGACCTTGTGCGCCCCGACCGGTCGGGCGGCCAAGCGGCTCACCGAATCCACCGGGCTCGAGGCGAAGACCATCCACCGCCTGCTGGAGTTCGACCCGCAGACTTTCGGCTTCAAGCGCGACCGGGACAACCCGCTCACCACCGACCTCCTGGTGATGGACGAGGCCTCCATGGTGGATGTGGTGCTGATGCACAAGCTCCTCCCCGCCGTCCCGGACCACGCCGGGCTGATCATCGTGGGGGACGTGGACCAACTCCCCTCGGTCGGCCCCGGCTGCGTCCTCGCCGACATCATCGACTCCGGCGCCGTCGCCACCGTGCGCCTCACCGAGATATTCCGCCAGGCCGCGGGCTCCAGGATCATCGTCAACGCCCACCGCATTAACCGCGGGGAACTGCCGCTGCAGGACGAGGGGAAGGAACTGGCCGACTTCTACTTCATCCCGGCGGCGAGCGCCGAGGACATCCACGGCAAGCTGCTCCAGGTGATCACCGAGCGCATCCCCAAACGTTTCGGCTTCGACCCGGTGCGCGACATCCAGGTGCTCACCCCCATGAACCGCGGCGGGCTGGGCACCGCGTCGCTCAACGCGGAGCTGCAGGGGGTGCTGAACGGCAAGGCGGAACCACGGGTGACCCGCTTCGGCACCGGCTTCGCGCCGGGGGACAAGGTGATCCAGACGGTGAACAACTACGAGAAGGAAGTCTTCAACGGCGACATCGGCCGGATCGTGGAGGTGCGCCAGGAGGAGGGGACGCTCAGCGTCGATTTCGACGAGCGCCTGGTGGAATATCAGTTCGGCGAACTGGACGAGGTGAGCCTCGCCTACGCCACCAGCATCCACAAGAGCCAGGGATCCGAGTACACGGCGGTGGTGATCCCGCTCTCCATGCAGCACTACACCATGCTGGAGCGCAACCTGATCTACACAGCGGTCACCCGTGGGAAGAAACTGGTGGTGGTGATCGGTGAGCCCAAGGCGCTGGCCATGGCGGTGCGGACCAACAAATCGCAGCGCAGGATGACCGACCTGGCGCGCAGGATCAGCAGCGCACCGGCGTGAGCTCCGTGACGATGAACAGCAAGATCCAGAGGAGGACGTGATGAAGACCATCGGCATGATCGGGGGGCTGGGACCCGAGTCCACCGTCGACTACTACCAGCGCATCATCGAGGCGTTTCGTGTGCCGGGGAGCCTGGCCGCACCGGAGATGGTGATCTACAGCGTGAGCCTGCAGGAGGTAATGGACCTCGCCGCCAAGCGCGAGTGGAACCACCTCGTCTACCTGCTGGTCCAGAAGGTGCGGGCGCTGCACAAGGCGGGTGCCGACTTCGCCATCATCACCGCCAACACCCCGCACGTGGTCTTCGACGAGGTCCAGGCCAAGTCGCCCATCCCGCTCATCAGCATCGTCGCCGCCACCTGCGACAAGGCGAAGGAACTGGGTGTGAAGAAAGTCGGTCTTTTAGGCACAAGGTTCACCATGGAAGAGAACTTCTTCGCGCCTCCCTTCGCGGCCGCGGGTATCTCAGTGGTGGTTCCCTCTGCCGATGATCAGCACTACATCCACGACAAGCTGATGACCGAGATAGAACTGGGCATCATCAAGGACGATACCAGGAAAGGGTTGATCGACATCATCGCCCGGCTGGTAGCAGACGAGCAGGTGGAGGCTATTATTCTCGGCTGCACCGAATTGCCGCTGATACTCAAAGACGGTGACTTCGACACCACCTTCCTCAATACCACGGCCATCCACGTCGAAAGTGTCGTGCGCTATTGCAGGGAAGGGAGGACGTGGTAAAAGGAGCAGGTCGGAAGTGACATAGGGGGGAGTATGAAATCATTATTGATCCTGGCGCTGGTACTCATTGCCTCGACCTCGTTCGCCGGGGAGAAGAAAAAGACGACCAAGGATGCACCGACCTTGCAATCCTTGCAGGAAAAGTGGGATGCCGATTCGTCACTGCTGAAGCTCGACTGCAGCGACAGCATGTGCGTGTACGGCGTCAAGGGCTCTGCGCAGATCGTTGATGCCGACAGCAACATCCGCTCGGCGTGGGTCGCCTTTCTCTATACCGACGCGGGGCGCAAGGCGCTCACCGGACCGCTGAAGGGGAGCTACTACAGCAAGGAAAAATGGAATATCAACTGCAACGAAGCGACCATGAACGTCTCCTCGGTGCACTACTACGACGCCAAGGGAAGCCCGATGAGTTCCTACGGCAACGACGAGCAGTGGAGCGACATCGTACCCGGCAGCTTCGGAGAGACCGTCGCCGCCATCGTCTGCACCCTGGAGGACGACGGGGACGAGCAGGATAATCCCAGCAATGTGCCGGGCGAGTCGCCGCCCCAGGAAGGCACCCCACTGTAAGCCATGAGCCCCCTCTCCGGCATATCCCGCGCCAAGGTGCTGCTCCGGGCGCTGCGCTCCCGGAACTACCGCCTCTTCGTGGCGGGGCAGAGCGTCTCGCTGGTTGGCACCTGGATGCAGCAGGTCGCCATGAGTTGGCTCGTGTACCGGTTGACCGACTCGGCGATGCTCCTCGGCGTGGTCGGCTTCACCAGCCAGGTCCCGACGTTCATCTTCGCGCCGGTTGCCGGTGTCTTCGCGGATCGCTGCAACCGGCGCCGCCTTTTGATGCTGACCCAGGCGCTCGCCATGGTTCAGGCCGGGCTCCTGGCTGCGGCGGTGATGCTCGGGGTGGTCCAGGTCTGGCACATCGTGGTGCTCAGCCTGGTGCTCGGTGTGGTGAACGCCTTCGACATACCGGTGCGCCAGTCTTTCGTGGTCGAGATGGTGACCGAGCGCGAGGACCTGGGCAACGCCATCGCGCTCAACTCCTCCATGGTCAATGCCGCCCGTCTGATCGGCCCGACCGTTGCCGGTCTGCTGGTCGCCACCGTCGGGGAGGGGATCTGCTTCCTCCTCAACAGCGCGAGTTATCTCGCGGTGCTCATGGCGCTGGCCGCCATGCGCATCGAGCCGCGGCCCGGCAAGGAGACGCCGCGGCGCCGCATCCACCATGAACTCAAGGAAGGTTTCCTCTACTCCTTCGGCTTCGGCCCCATCCGTAGCATCCTGCTGCTGGTCGCCCTTATGAGTCTAACCGGCATGCCGTACACCGTGCTGGTCCCGGTCTTTGCCAAGGACATCCTGCACGGCGGCGCGCACACCTTCGGCTTCCTGATGACCGCCGCCGGATGCGGTGCCCTGGTCGGCACCATCTACCTTGCCTCCCGCGGGACGGTCCTGGGCCTGGGCAAGGTGATTGTGTTCTCCACCTGTCTCTTCTCCGTCGGGGTCGCCGTCTTCGCCATCTCCAGCAGCATGACGCTTTCCCTGGCAGCACTGGTCGTTGCGGGGTTCGGTGCCATGACCCTGGTTGCGTCCTGCAACACCATCTTGCAGACCATCCTGGAGGAGGACAAGCGGGGGAGGGTGATGAGCTTCTTCACCATGGCCTTCATGGGGATGGCCCCCTTCGGCAGCCTGGGAGCCGGCGCCATGACCAAGGTGGTCGGCCCACGGATAACCCTGGTCATCGGCGCCTGCTGCTGCCTTGCAGGAGCGTTCGTCTTTGCAAAGAACCTCCCCCGCATCAGGCAGATGGTCCGCCCCATCTACGCCCGGATGGGGATCGTGAAAGAAGTCGCCCAAGGCATGGAAACCGCCGCCGAGCAGCCGCAGATGCCCAAGGAGAAGGAGTAGCCTGTTGCGCAACTTGACCTTCTAGTGTCAATATTGGTACTATGCCTATGGCCAGCGTAGAGGACATCGTTGAGAGGCTTCGACGCTCACCCGGAGCCGTGCGTTTCGCAGAACTGTGCAGAGTCTGTGAGCACTACTTCGGTGAACCCCGCAGGAGAGGGGGGAGCCACCATGTCTACAAAACACCTTGGGTCGGTGACCCGCGAGTGAACATACAGAACTCCAATGGGTACGCCAAGGTGTACCAAGTGAAGCAGGTGTTGACGGCGATCGAGCGGTTGGAGGTGGAACGTGGCAGAACTGACCGATAAATATACGTACCGAATTACGTGGTCGGAGGACGACAGCGAGTTCGTGGGGCTGTGCGCCGAGTTCCCCAGCTTGAGCTGGTTAGCCAAGAGTCCTGAAGCGGCATTGAAAGGGATTCGCGAACTGGTTGGCGAGGTCATCGTCGATATGACCGGCGCCGGAGAGGTTATTCCCGAACCTATCGCTGGCAGGAACTTCAGCGGGAAATTCATGGTGCGCGTCCCTCCCGAGGTGCACCGTCAACTGGCGATTCAGGCCGCCGAAGCGGGGGTGAGCCTGAACCGGCTTGCCAGCGCCAAACTAAGTCATTAATGGAAATATGATCGATTTTCTTACTGCAGGTCTTGTTCTGGGCTGCTCGGCGGGGTTCTCGCCGGGGCCGCTTTTGATGCTGGTCATCTCCGAGACGCTCACCCACGGCACCCGCTCCGGGGTACGGGTGGCGCTCTCTCCCATCATTACCGATTTTCCCATCATCGCCGCCACGCTGCTTTTGTTGATGAACCTCTCCGGTTATCACGGCATCCTCGGGGCGCTTTCGCTGGCCGGCGGCCTCTTTGTCCTCTACACCGGCTACCACTCCCTGATGGCGCGGCCGGTGCAACTGGATCTCCCCAAGGAACCTCCCAAGTCGCTCAGGAAGGGGGTGCTGACCAACTTCCTCAGCCCGCACCCCTACCTGTTCTGGATCACCGTGGGCGCGCCGCTGCTGACCCGCTCGCTCAAGGTCGGTCCCGCCGCCTTCGTCGCCTTCATCGGGAGCTTCTACCTCTGCCTGGTGGGCGCCAAGATCGTTCTCGCCGTCGCGGTAGGGAGATCGCGCGCCTTCATGGGGAGCCGGGTTTACCTCTGGATCATGCGCCTGCTCGGTGCGCTGTTGACCTTCTTCGCGCTGCTGCTGTTCCGGGAGGGGCTCAAGCTGCTCGGGATGGGGTAGGGGAGGGCGCGAGCCCTCTCCCCTCAGGTGTTCTCTATTTCCACCACGTCGATCTCCAGCACGATCTCTTCGCCCGCCAGGTGACGGTTGCGGTCCAGGTTCACTCTGCGGTCCGTGGTGACGATGCTGAACTCGTCCGTGGTTCCCTGGTTCACCACTTCGTGCTGCATCTCGGTCGCGCTGCCGCCGATGGGGGCGGCCGAATCGCGGGAGAAGCGGGACACCGCGGAGGGGTCACGGCGCCCGTAGGCCTTGTCCGGCGGCACGGTCACCCGCTTCGATTCTCCCGCCGACATCCCCTCCAACGCCTCCTCCAGCCCCCGCATCATCTTGCCCGCACCCACCGTGATCCGTATCGGGTCTCCCCCCGCAGTCGATTCGACGACCTCTCCGTTTTTGCGCAGCGCCGTGTAATGCACCTGCACCGTACTGCCGTACTTTACCGTTGGCATGTGCCACCTCCGTTGGTCGTATCTCGATACCCACGCCGTTCCATAAGGCAAATCCCCCCGTCCCCCCTTCGCAAAGGGGAGAGCTCTGCTCCACGTGCTCCACTTCGTGTACAACATGCCCCTAGTCGTACCCCGAGAACCGGTCCACCTCGACGTGCTCCAGCAGGCGTACCAGGTAGCGGGACTTCAGCTGCTCGCCGGCCATGAGCCTCTTCACCGGCGGCAGCTTGAGGATGGCCCCGAGGATGGCCGCCATGGCGCGGTGGCTCAGGTAGGCCTGGTTGTCGAAGATGAGGTTCTGCAACTTGCCGCGCTCGATCGCCATCAGTACCAGGCGGTGCGCGGTGTTCACCGGGGTCAGGACCCGCCTGGCCCGGCTGGTGAGCCGGATGGCGCCGGCGGGGCAGTTGCGCACGCAGACCCCGCATCCCAGGCAGAAGTCGGTGGCGACCCGCGCCCTGGGCCGGCCCCTGTCGCGACCTCCCCCCTCCCGGCCTCCCCCCTCCGGGGGGAGGAGTTCGCCGCCGGACATCCCCTCCCCCGGAGGGGGAGGGTCAGGGAGGGGGAAGGGGGGCTCCTTGGGTTCCATCGTGATGGCATCCACCGGGCAGACGGCGGCGCACCTGCCGCAGCCGCTGCAGCGGTGGGCAGCAGTCGACTGCACGAAGTTGGTGCTGTACATGTGGTTGGGGATGGCCAGCCTGCGGGTGGCGATCAGCCCTTCGCAGCAGCAGCGGCAGCAGTTGCAGATGAAGTTAACCCGTTGCTGCACGTTGTCCGCGCACTGCACCAGGTTCAGTTCGCGCGCCTTTTGCAGCAGGTCGAGCCCCTCGGCGCTCTCCACGCGGCGCGCCACGCCCCGCCGCAACAGCGACTGTGCCGCCAGGTTCAGGGTCAGGCAGATGTCCAGCGGCGCGTCGCAGGCGCGCTCCACGTGCGCCATCTTCTGCCGGCAGTAGCAAAGCCCCACGGCGATATGGCTCGCGCTCTTGATCACCTCGCTGGCCCGCTCGTAGTCCAGCACCTGGCACGCCTTCTCGTCGGGAATGGCCTCCTCGTTCACCAGCACCCGCCCCAGCGAGGTCTCGCCGCCGGCAAAGAGGTCTCGGATGAAGGCATCCTCGACATTGATGTAATGGAAAAAGAGGCGGGACAGCTCCTTCTGGTCCAGGTCCGGGCGCAGCCGCATCAGCGAGAACTCGAAAAAGCCGGCCATGGGGGGAGGGAGGATGTAGACCATCCTGCCGTCGCGCTCGATGTCGAGCAGCAGCGAGCGCGAGGCGAGCTTTTCCAGCAGCGCGCGTGTGTCTTTTATGGGGAGGTTCCACACCCGGGCCGCCTTGGCAGCCGAGAACGGGCGCAGCGGCAGCATGCTCATCAGCGTCGCCTCCTGCTCGCTGCACAAAAGGGAGAAGATCCTGAGCAGGAGATCGGAGTCAGGCGCCCCCTGCGGGAACAGGTTCACCCGCCGCATCAGGCGGTGATAGCCGTCGTCAGGTCGCTGCTCTGGCACGATGTGCCTCCTTTTATTAAAAAAATGACAATGTGCCAGTATAGCAGGGCGACCATCTCCGGCAAGCTCTCCAAAACGGCACGGCTTCCCCATGCCTTTCCGCCAGGTTACCTTCGATATTCTTGACGTGACTAATTAAAGATCCCCCCCCTTCCGCCGAAAAGGAACAAAGCGACTGACGCGTTGGGTGCCGTCCGGCCGCTTTGGGTCCGCGTGCCGGCGAGGAGCGCTCTGTGATCATGAAGAAGCTGAGCCTGACAACCAAGATGAGCCTGATGGTGTCCCTGCTGGTGGCGCTGGTGCTCACCTTCATGACCCTGTGCGCAGGATGGTTCCTGGAGAAGCAGTACCAGGAGACCGTGTCGGAGCAGCAATTCTCCATGGTCAGCTCCATGGCCGGAGAGATCGACAGCAAGATGCGCATCACCCAACTCCAGCTCGAGGCCCTCGCCAAGAGCATTCCCCCGCACCTCTTCACCAGCCGCCTCCCGGCGCAACGCTTCCTGGAGCAGCGCCCCGAGGCCCTCGCCCTCTTCGACAGCGACATCTTCATCTTCGATGCCGCAGGCAAGCTCCTGGCGGTCAACCCTCTGGAAGAGCAGCTCATCGGCCGCGACTACTCCTTCCGCGACTACTACCGCGCCGCCGCCCGCAGCAAAAAGCCGGTCATCTCCGAACCCTTCATCACTACCCAGCAGCACGGTCATCCCACCGTCGCCTTCATCGTCCCGGTGCTGGACGACCAGGGGGAACTGCTGGGGATGATCGGCGGCATGATCGACCTGTACAAGGACAACTACCTGGGCAAACTCGCCCACGTGCGCGTCGGCAAAAACGGCTATCTCTACCTGTTCAACACCAAGCGCATCATCATCACCCACCCGGACCAGGAGCGCATCCTGAAGCAGGCTCCCCGCCCTGGGGTGAATCCGCTACTGGACCGTGCCGTGGCCGGGTACGAGGGGGCCGGCGAAACGGTCACCTCGGCCGGACTGCCGGCGGTGGCGGCCTTCAAGCGCCTGAAAAGTACGGGGTGGATCCTCGCCTCCACCTTCCCCCTCACCGAGGCCTACGCGCCGGTGCGGGAGGCCAAGGTACTCCTGGCGGCCGGGCTGGTGGCGGCGCTCTCCGGGAGCGTACTGATCTGCACGCTGTTCATGCGGCGGCTGACGGCGCCGCTTTTGACCTTCATCGGTCACGTGGAAGGAATCAGCGACCAGGACCAGGAGCTGGAGCCGGTGGTGATCCGGACCGGTGACGAAATCGGCACCCTGGCCGACGCCTTCAACCGCATGATCCTGGAGCTGCGCCGGCAAAAAGAATCGGCGCGCGAACTGCGCCTGGCCATCGACCAGGCGCCGGTGACGGTGCTGGTCACCGACCGCAACGGCCGGATCGAGTACGTCAATCCCCACTTCACCAAGGTGACCGGGTACGGAGCGGAGGAGGTGCTGGGACAGAACCCGAGGATTGTGAAGTCCGGATACCACCCCAGGGAGTTTTACACCCAGATGTGGCAGACCGTCCTCTCCGGGCGGGTGTGGCGCGGAGAAATGCGCAACAAGCGCAAAAACGGCGACCTGTACTGGGAGAGCGCCTCGGTATCGCCGGTTAAGGACGAGAGCGGGACCATCAAAAACCTGGTGGCGGTAAAGGAGGACATCACCGAGAGAAAGCGTGCCGAGGAGGCGCTGATCAGAAGCGACGAGCGCATCAGGCTGCTCTTGGAATCTACGGCGGAGGCGATCTTCGGGATGGACCTGCTTGGCAACTGCACCTTTGCCAACCGTGCCTGCGCCACCCTGCTCGGCTACGGCGGCACCGAGGCCCTGCTGGGCAAGAACATGCACCTGCTCATCCATCACACTGCCCCCGACGGCTCTCCCAACCCGGTGCAGGAGTGCCCGCTCTACCGCGTGCTGCGCGGAGAGCAGGGGCTGCACAACGACGACCAGGTCTTCTGGCGTGCCGACGGCACCAGTTTCGCCGTCGAGTACTGGTCCTACCCGCAGACGCGGGACGGGGAGCTGGTGGGCGGGGTGGTGACCTTCTTCGACATCACCGAGAGAAAGCGGGCCGAAGAGGAACTGCGCCGCGCGACCGAGGCGGCCGAGGCAGCTACCCGCGCCAAGAGCGAGTTTCTCGCCAACATGAGCCACGAGATCCGCACCCCCATGAACGCGGCGCTCGGCATGCTGTACCTGTTGCGGCAGACCGAGCTCTCCGAGCAGCAGAAGGATTACCTGGACAAGGCGCAGAGCGCTTCGGGAGTGCTCTTGCGGGTCATCAACGATATCCTCGACTTCTCGAAGATAGAGGCAGGCAAGATGGAACTGGAGCGTATCCCGTTCCGGATGGAGCAGGTGCTCTCCGACCTGGACAACGTCGTTGGGGCAATCATCAGGGAAAAGGAGATCGCCTTCACCGTGGCCGCCGGTTCCGGTATTCCGGAACTGCTGGTAGGGGACCCGCTCAGGCTTGGGCAGGTGCTGCTGAACCTGACCGGCAACGCCATCAAGTTCACCGAAAAAGGGACGGTCGAGGTGGCGGTGGCGCTCGTGGCGGTTGAAGAGGAGTGCGCCACGCTGCGCTTCTCGATCTCCGACACAGGTATCGGCATGGACGCGAAACAGCGGGAGGGGCTCTTCACCCCCTTCACCCAGGCCGACAACTCCACCACGCGCCGCTACGGCGGCACCGGGCTGGGGCTGGCCATCTGCCGCGAACTGGTGCAGCTCATGGAGGGGCAGGTGTGGGTGGAGAGCGAGCCGGGGCGCGGCAGCACCTTCAGCTTCACGGCCCGCTTCGGACTGGCAGGGGCGGGACAGGTCGCCCTTGCCGAGCCGGTAGCCGTCGGTGACGGCACCCTGGGCGCACCCGGCATGCGTGTTCTGCTGGTGGAGGACAACCCGATCAACCAGGAGGTGGCCCGGTTCATCCTGGAGCGAGGGGGCGTCACGGTGGAACTGGCCCGCAACGGCGCCGAGGCGTTGTCCATGGTGCACGCGCCGGGCGCGCAGTACCATGCCGTGCTCATGGACGTGCACATGCCGGTCATGGACGGGCTGGAGGCGACCCGGCGCATGCGGCTCGACCCCGCGCTGGAGCGGCTTCCCATCATCGCCATGACCGCCAGCGCGCTGCCGGGGGAACGCCTGCTCTGCCACGAGGCGGGCATGAACGACCAGGTGGACAAGCCGATCAACGTGCCGGGGTTGTTCGCGACCCTAAGGCGCTGGGTAGGAACGCTGCCTCGGATCGCGGAGCCCCCGGTCGCGGAGCCGCTGCCTGCCGACCTGGAACTCCCCGACCACGCCCCCGGACTGGAGTTGCAGCGGGCCAAGGCGCGCATCCAGGACGGCAGGCTCCTGAGGAGGCTCTTGGTCACCTTCCATCGGGACAACCGGGAGCTGGTGCGGCGTGTCGCGGCGGCCGCCGGCGCGGGCGACCTGAAGGAGGCCCGGCGCCTGATCCATACGGTAAAGGGGAGCGCGGGGAACCTGGGTGCCATCTGGCTCGGCAGCGCCGCCGCCTCGCTGGAGCTTGCCCTGCAGGGTAACGACGCCAGCCAGGTGCATGAGACCCTGGAGCGGTTTGCCGAGAAGCTGGAGGAGGTGATGACCTCCATTGAAGTGCTGACCGCGGAGCCGGGCGCGACAGGAACGACGGCAACAACTGCCTCGGTGCACATCGATTGCGAGGACCCGGAGCAGGTGTCCGCCCTGGCGCGCACCCTGGCCCGCCTGCTGGCGGACCAGAACATGGGCGCCCTGTCGGTGTGGGAGGAGATGCGCCCCCTGCTGGCGGGGGAACTGCCGGAGCGGTTGGACGCCACACTGCAGGCGCTCGATTTC
Source organism: Geomonas anaerohicana (assembly GCF_016458305.1). GTDB lineage: Bacteria > Desulfobacterota > Desulfuromonadia > Geobacterales > Geobacteraceae > Geomonas > Geomonas anaerohicana. Next base: position 17,049 of record NZ_JAEMHL010000002.1, read on the forward strand.
GGCGACGCCGGCGCCATCTTGCGGGACATTATGGAACACCTGGAGCTAAGGACATGAACGTCGAGGGAGCGGAAGAAGCGGGAAGAGGGAAGATCCTGATCGTTGACGACACCACGGCCAACATCGAGATCCTGTACCAGATCCTCAAGGGGGAGTTCGATGTCCTCTTCGCCAAGAGCGGTGCCGACGGCATCCGCATGGTGCGGGAGCACACCCCGGACCTGGTGCTGTTGGACATCATGATGCCCGGCATGGACGGCTACCAGGTTTGCCGGGTGCTGAAGCAGGATCCGGCGACGGCGCACATCCCGGTGGTGTTCGTGACCGCCATGAGCAACGACGAGGACGAGACCCGGGGGCTGGAGGAGGGGGCCATCGACTACCTCACCAAGCCGATCCGCCCCGCCATAGTTGTGGCGCGGGTGCGCAACCACCTGGAACTGAAGCGCAGGGGAGATCTGTTGGAAAAGCTCAGCACGGAACTGGCCTGGAAGAATCGGGAGTTGGAGCAACTGGCGCGCCAGGACGGGCTGACCGGTGTAGCCAACCGGCGCCACTTCGACGAGTCGCTGTGCTCGGAGATCCAGCGCGCCGCGCGCAACGGGCGCAATCTCTCGCTCATCATGTGCGACATCGACCACTTCAAGAAGTTCAACGACCTTTACGGTCACTTCGCCGGGGACAAGTGTCTGCAGTTGGTGGGGGAACTGCTCAGGAAGAGTTTCAAACGGGCGGGGGAGGTGGTGGCGCGCTACGGCGGCGAGGAATTTGCCGTCATCCTGCCCGACACCAGTGCCGAACTGGCCGGGCACCTGGCCGAGCGGCTGCGGCTGGAACTCTTGGCGCAGGCCCTGCCGCATGCCCACTCCGAGTTCGGCATGGTCACCATGAGCCTCGGCGTGGCGGGAGCGCTGGTGACCCGGGAGCACAACCAGGAGTGGTTCATCACCGCCGCCGACGACGCCCTGTACCGCTCCAAAACGGCAGGGAGGAACCGGTTCACCCTCTTCGATCAGTAGTCCACCCCGGGCTGAGGCTCGATCTCCTTGCGGTAGGCGTGCTTCACTTCCACGACCTCGCTCACGGTGTCGGCCAGTTCGACCACCATGGGATGGGCGTCGCGCCCGGTGAGCACGAGGTGCATGAGCGGCGGCTTGTGAGCCAGGATCTCCAGGACCTGTTCCAGGTCGACCAATTGTAATTGCAGGGCGTTGTTGATCTCATCCAGGATCACCATGTCAAAGGCGCCCGAGTCGATCTTATCCAGAGCGAGCCGCACCGCGTCCTGCGCGTTGGCCCGGTGTTCGCTCCTGGGATACGGGTTGCCCAGGATGCCGCAGAACCCCTTGCCGGTGGTGTGCAGCTCCACCTGTTTACCCAACAGCTTCACCCCGTCCCATTCCCCCGCGTACAGGTCTCCCTTCATGAACTGAATGATGCAGACCTTCATGCCGTGCCCGCAGGCCCGCACGGCCATCCCCAGAGCCGCGGTGGTCTTCCCCTTGCCGTGACCGGTGATGACCACGGTCAGTCCCTGCTTCAGCTTTGGCACCAGCTTGTGAATTTGCAGCGGCGGGCTTCCCTGATTTTTCATGATAGCGCCTCCCCACTAATGACAGCAGGCCTTACCGAAGATTTTCCACAAACCCGCCACGCCCAATAGGGCGATGGCGACGCCGGCGGCGCGCAGCATGGCGTTTTTGAGGGCGCCGGAGACGGCGCTCGATGCGGTCCCGAAACCGAGCATGACCGGGACGGTGCCAAGGCCCATGGCCGCCATGGTGGCCGCGCCGGTGACGGGGCTCCCGGTGCCGGCGGCCACCAGGAGCGGCGCGTAGACCAGGCCGCAGGGAAGGAGCCCCAGCACGAGCCCCAGCGGCAGGGAGGCAAGGGGGGAGGGGGCGGCGAGGGCGCGGCGCATCGGGGCGGTGAGAAAGCGCGCGCCGGTTCCTTCCAGGGTGGATAGGTTGAGGACGCTCAGGCCGAGCGCCGAGGAGAGTCCGACCATGATCACCATCAGGTTGGCGCCCACCATGAACCAGCGGAACACCATCTTCATGGACATCAGGTCGAGCGACGAGCCGATCAGCCCGGCCAGCGCCCCGAGGAGGGTATAGGTGACGATGCGGCCGGTATTGTAAAAGAGTTGGGATTTGAGCCGTGATCCCAAGGCTCCTTCCTTATCCTTCAGTGAGATCGCGGCCACGATGCCGCCGCACATCCCGATGCAGTGGAAGCTGCCGGCCAAACCGGCCACGAACGCCAACCAGATCTGTAGCATAGCGGTCTCCTTGGGGACTGGCTCCGAAGGTGCCTGTCCCCTTTTAGGGCTGTGGGGAGTGAGGGCTGGGGACTGGCTCCGCAGGTGCCTGTCCCCCTTTACGAAGGTTAATCACACAATCCGGAGAGGGCTGCTTTGGGTCCCCTCTCCCCTTGCGGGAGGGGGAGATCAACTGTTATTGGTGCGGCACCGCCTTCACCTCCTCCTGCGTGGGCTCCGGGAGGCGGTGCGAAAGGGTGAGTTCGTGCCCGTCGCAAGCGGGGACGGGCGGCTCGGGAGGCGCCTCCCCAGGGAATGGAATCGGGATGTCGTCGTCATCCAGCATCCGGTGCTTGGGGCGCTCCAGGTCGGTGAATTCCCCTTTCTGCACCCCCCACAGGAAGAAGAGCCAGCAGCCGCAGCCCAGGAAGAAGGAGAGAGCGATCAGTGCGAAAAGGGAATTATTCATCCGGAGTCCTCATCAGCCTAAGCGAGTTGCCCACCACACAGACGGAACTGAGCGCCATGGCGGCGGCGGCGTAGATCGGGGTCAGGCGCCCGCTCATGGCGAGCGGGATGCCGATCAGATTGTAGAGAAAAGCCCAGACCAGGTTCTGCCGGACCACGCCCATGGTGCGCCGCGCCATCCGGTGCGCCAGCGACAGTCGCTCCAGGTCGGGCTTGGCGAGCACCAGGTCCGAGGTCTCCAGGGCAATGTCGGTCCCCCCGGCCACGGCGCAGCCGACGTCGGCGGCGGAGAGGGCCGGGGCATCGTTGATCCCGTCGCCCACCATCAGCACCGTTGCCCCTCTCTCCTGCAGCTGTGCAATCTCCCTGGTCTTGTCCGCCGGCGAGAGAGACCCGATACCGCGGGCCACCCCAGCGCTCTTGGCGACCTTGTCGGTGCACTCCTGGCGGTCGCCGCTTAACAGCAGGGTGTCGATGTTCTTGCGCCGGAAGTAGGAGATCACCCCGGGGGCGTCGTCCCGCATGCGGTCCTTGAAGGTGAGGGTGCCGCAGTAGCGCCCCTTGTGGGCCACCCCGACCAGCATCCCTCCCTCGGGTGATTCCAGCTCGGCGGGGATACCCGAAACGCCGAGGCGCTCCAGGAAGGGCACGCTCCCCAGTGCCACCGTCTCGCTCGCCACCCGACCGGTGACACCGGCCCCGGCCAGCGTCACCAGCTCGGTCCCGGTGGGATACTCGATGTCGTGCCGGGCGGCGTAGTCGCGCACCGCCTTGGCGATGGGGTGCAATGAACCGCATTCCACCGCAGCGGCCAAAGAGAGCACCTGGCGCGGCGTCATGGCCGCGCCGGCCTGGATGTCGACCAGCATGGGAGTGCCGCGGGTGAGGGTGCCGGTCTTGTCGAAGACGGCGATGCTGACGCGGCTGAGTCCTTCCAGCACGTCGCCCCCCTTGAAGATCACGCCCTGCGCGGCGGCGGCCCCGGTGCCGGCCAGGATGGCGGTCGGGGTGGCCAGCCCCAAGGCACAGGGACAGGCGATCACCAGCACCGCCAGCGCCACCATGAGACTCGCCCCCAGCGATCTCCCCTGGCTGTAGTGCCAGCAGAAGGTGGCCACGGCGAGGGTGAGCACGGCAGGGACGAAGTAGGCGCTGACCCGGTCGGCGATGGCCTGGATCGGTGCGCGCCGGCTCTGCGCCTCCTCGACCAACTGTGCCACCCGGGCGATGAAGCTGTCCCCGGTCTTTCGGAGGCAGTGCACCCGCAGCGCGCCGGTCAGGTTGGAGCTGCCGGCGATGACCTGGTCTCCCGCCTTTTTCACCTGCGGCAGCGGTTCGCCCGTCGCCGCCGATTCGTCCACGTCGCTCATCCCCTCCAGCACCGTTCCGTCCACCGGAAAACGTTCCCCCGGCGCCACCAGGATCAGGTCCCCAGGTTTAAGCTCCGAAGGCTCCACCGTCTCCAGTTGCTCCCCGACGAAGCGCTGCGCCTGTCCCGAACAGAGCTCCAGGAGTCTGCCGATGCCGCTGGAGGCGCGCCTTTTGGCGCCGTTTTCCAAAAGCCTCCCGGCGAGGATCAGGGTGACGATCATGGCCGCGGTCTCGTAGTAGACCTCGCCGCCGGTAAAGGTCGCGTAGACGCTGTAGCCGTAGGAGGAGAGGGTGCCGATGGCGATCAAGAGTTCCATGTTGGGGGCGCCGTTGCAGATGCCCCGCCAGGCGCCGGCGAGAAAGGGCCAGCCGCAGTAAAAGACCACGGGTGTCGTGACCAGGAGCGAGAAGAGCTGCAGGTACGCCTTCATCTGCGGCTCGATTCCCTGGAAATACCCCGCGTACAGGGCAAAGGCGTAGGCCATGAGCTGCATGGTGAGAAAGAAGGCGGTGCCGAAGCGGATCAGCAGGTCCTTGTGCACCCGCTGACCTGCCTCGCGCGCGGCATCCTCGGTGTAGGGGCGCGGCACGTAGCCGATCTGGTCGATGCGGTTGAAGATGGCGGCGGGGGTGATCTTGTCGGGGGCGAACCGGACCCGGGCCCGGCCGGTGGCGTAGTTGACGCGCGCGTCGAGCACGCCGGGGATGGCGCCGATGATCTTCTCGTTGAGCCAGACGCAGGAGGCGCAGCGGATGCCGTCGATGATGATGTCGATGACGCTCCCCTCGCTGGCCGGGTAGACGAAGCGGGAGAGGTAGGCGTCCCGGTACTCCCCCTTGAAGGCCTGGGGGATGAGCCCTGTTTGCTGCCAGTCGCGCCGGCGGTAGTAATCGGCCAAGCCCGAGCCGCTGATGAGGAGGTAGGCGCCGTGGCAGCCGTGGCAGCAAAAGGAGAGCACCGAGTCCGGCGTGCGCTCCTCGACCAGCATCCCGGGCGGGATGTCGGCACCGCAGTGGAAACAGGGGGACAGGGGGGCTCTCAATTGAAGAACACCACTTTCTGGGAGGCGACCGACTCTCCCTTGGTGAACAGCAGCTCGCCGCGCAGCTCGCCCTGTCCCGACACGGGCCAGGGGGCGACGAAGACGCCGGGGGAGGTTTCCGTGAGGGGCAGCACCTCCTTCTCGTTGCCGTTCCTGGTCTGGAACAGCAGCTTCCCGCCGCGTACCGGTGCGCCCTTCTCGTCATGCACCCGGACCTGCAGGTCGCTGCCGGCCAGGGTGGCGGACATGACCCAGTCCAGTCCCGCGTTGTAGGCGCCGGTCTTGCTCTTGGCGTAGTTGAGGCCGTGCTGGTAGTAGTCCGCGTCGGTCACCTTGCTCCCTTTTTCAAACGAGATGAACATGCTGGTCCCCATCCCCAGGAGAAAGATCGCCAATAACAGCAGGATCAGAAATTGCCAGCGGCAGGGTAATTGGGTTACTGGTTTTTCCATGCTTCCTTCCTTGTGAAAAAGTCCCTCACCTGGCCTCCGGCCGCCCCCTTCCAGAGGGCGAGGGGATGGACATGCACCTTTGCTATGATTCCAGGGGCGAAGTTACCCCCTCGCCCTCCGAGAGAGGGGCAGGGGTGAGGGCGCTACTCGTTACTGCAGTGCTACCGGCAGCGGACTTGCCGCCACCACGTTCCCTTCCGACACGAGCCTCAGCTCCACCAGCGTCCCCGGCGGCGGAGCCGGGTTCAGCTTCAGCGCGAAGCCGATCTTCCTGTTGGCGTTCGGCTCCAGCGTTATCCCCCGCACCGGCCCCACCAGCTCCACCCGGTAGCCCGCAAGCGGCGCGGTCTCCAGCGAGAAGGAGTGCTCCGCCCCGCCGCGGTTCTCGAGAAAAGCGGAATAGAAGTTCACCAGCGATCCGTCCGGCAGCCGCTTCACCTCACCGCTTTCCGCGCGCTGCACCTTGAGGGTGGCCTCCCGGCGCGTGGTCACCCCGAAGACCAGTAGCCCCACCAGCAGTAGGAGCACGCCCCCCAGCAGGAACGCTTTCCTGTTCACCGGGCGCGATCCATCGGCGCCCCTGGGGCCGAAGGTGTAGTGGATCAACCCGCCGGTGCCGCGCTTGGCGAAAACGTCGCGGCAGGCGTCCAGGCAGCGGCCGCAGTTGATGCACTCGATCTGCAGCCCGTCGCGGATGTCGATCCCGGTGGGGCAGGCCCTGACGCAGGCGCCGCAGCGCAGGCAGACCCCTTTCAGCTCCGGGTCGAACTCCAGGGTGAGCGTGCCGCGCTCCATGGTCATCAACTGGATGCGCCCGTAGGGGCAGACGCTCTTGCAGAACCGGCGCCGCACCAAGGCGAGGTCGAGGTAGACCACCAGCGCCGTCACCGCCAGCGAGATCCCCGCCACCGCCCCCAGTTGTCCGGCCAGAAGCCGCGCCAAAAACTCGGGCGGTGCGATGAAGTACCAGACCAGGTTGGCGCCCACCAGGGCCGAGAGAGCCAGGTACAGCAAATGCCTCAGCCCGGCGCGTAGCGGCGTGGGCAGGTTCCTGGTGTGGCGCTCGATCCAGTCGGCGAGGTCGCCCAGCGTGGTCTGCGGGCAGAGCCAGCCGCACCAGACCCTGCCAAAGAGCATGGTCACGAACAGGAAGGCGAAGACCAGGATCAGCACCACGATCAGGAAGAGGTAGAACTCCTCGATGCGCAGCTTGGCGCCGAAGAAGAGGAGCGTCCTGGTGCCCGCATCCAGCCGCAGCAGCGATTCGCCGCCGGGACGGATAAAGGGAAGCCCCAGCATGAGCAGGGTGGCCAGCCACTGCACCGCACCGCGCCAGGGCGCGATGCGGCCGGTTTGCAGCGGTACCTCTCTCAAAGCGACAGGACGTACTGGACCAGCCCCTGGATCTTGTCGCCGGAGAGCTCGTTCTTGAAGCCGGGCATGCCGCCCGGGCGCCCGTCACTGATGCTCGCGGTCACCTCGGGGGCGGTCCTGCCGTACTTGAACTGCTTGGCGGTCAGGTCGGGGCCGATCCCTCCCTTGCCGTCGGCGCCGTGGCAGGAGGCACAGCGGGCGGCAAACTCCTTCTTGCCTGCCTCGGCGAGGTCGGTGCTCTTGATTTCCTTGCTGGTCGGAACCGCCTGGCCGGCGTTTCCTTTCTCCTGCTGTACGGCGAGGCGCGCCTCCTTGGCCTTCTTGATCTGGTCGAATTCGCCGTAGGAAGTCCAGCCGCTGAACAGGTAGTAGGCCATGAAGATGATCCCCCAGGTCCACAGTCCGAAGTACAGGATCCTGAACACCAGCGGAGAGCTTTTCTCCGCACGGTACCTGATGCCGTCGTACTCTTTATTTTCGTCGGACATCGCGTCCTCCTTTTTATTGGTGGTTCGGGTAGTCGTCATCCATCATCCGGAACTTGGGCTCTTCACCGCGCGCCGCGTGCCTTTTGCTGTAGGTGCGCACTACGATGGCGGCAAAGATCAGGAACAGGATGAGGGTCACCCCCAGGTAGTAGATGCTGGCGCTGTCCATGTCAGTGCTTGTGCACGGACTTCAGGTAGGTGACCACCTTCCAGGTCCGCTCCTTGCCCAGCGTGTCGCCGAAGGCCGGCATGCCGCCTGCGGTGATGCCGCCGTAGACCGTGGCGAAGACTTTCGAGTCGGGCTGGTCCATGTCGCGCAGGTCCGGCCCCACCTCGCCCTTCAGCTCGATGCCGTGGCACTGGGCACAGTGCTCGGCGTAAAGCTTCTGTCCCTCGGGGAGTACGCTCATGTTGTCCTGGAACGGGTTCTTCAGCTCACCCAGCACCTCGGTCTTGCCGGTCTTTCTCCAGGGGATGTCGTTGCCCACCTTCTGCATGTAGGCGATGATGGCGTCCATCTCGCTCTTGCCTTTCAGCGCGTCGAGGTCCGCCTGGGTGTAGGGGAACTTGAGCGCCTTCATCTTCTTCTCCGAGAGGCTCGTGTCGAGCGGCCGGTTCAGGAAGTCGTAGGAGGGCATGTTGGAGCGCGGCACCATGGCGCGCGGGTCCTTCATGTGCTTCACGTGCCAGGCGTCCGGGTACTTGCCGCCGATGCGGGCGAGATCGGGGCCGTTTCTGCGCGAACCCCACAGGAAGGGCTGGTCGTAGACGAACTCGCCGCTTTTGGAATACTCGCCGTAGCGCTCCGTGTCGGAAAGGAGCGGGCGCACCGTCTGGGTGTGGCAGTTGTTGCACCCCTCGCGGATGTAGATGTCCCGTCCTTCCAGCTGCAGCGGGGTGTAGGGTTTCACCGAGGCGATGGCGAGCTTCGGGTCGTTGATCCACCGGAAGGGAAGCACCATGGTGATGATGGTGCCGACCAGGATGGTGGCAGTTGCCAGGAGCAGGAATATGATGGGCTTTTTCTCGATCATGGCGTCTCCTCCCTAGGCTCTTTGCGCCGCGGCCTGGGTCTTGGCGCCGGCGATGGTCAGGTAGATGTTGTAGAGGAAGACGAGGAGCCCGGCGAGATAGATGACCCCGCCCAGGGCCCGCATGTGCCAGTAGGGGTAGAGCTCCACCAGGGTCTCGATGAAGCTGTAGTGGAGGCTGCCGTCGGGGTTGGTGGCGTTCAGCATGGCCGCCTGCTGCACCCCCGCGATCCACATGGTGATGGAGAAGATGAGCTGGCCGGTAAGCACCAGCCAGAAGTGCACGTTGGCGAGGCCTATGCTGTAGATCTCGGTGTGGTAGAGCCGGGGGATGGTGTAGTAGATGGCGGCGAAAAGTACCAGCGACACCCACCCCAGCGTCCCCATGTGCACGTGACCCGGCACCCAGTCGGTGAAGTGGATGAAGGCGGAGAAGGTGCGGATCGACTGCGACGGCCCCTGCAGCGTCTGCAGGCCGTAGAAGGTGATGCCGAAGATCAGGAACTTCACCAGGTAGTTCTCGCGCATCTGGTGCCACTGGCCGTTCATGGAGAAGTAGCCGTTGAAGACCGCGGCCCAGGAGGGGGCGATCAGCATCACCGAGAAGGCCATGGCCAGCGTCTGCACCCAGTCCGGCACCGGCGCCCACAAGAGGTGGTGTGCCCCGGTCCACAGGTACATGAAGATGAGGCTCCAGAAGGCGATCACCCCCATGCGGTGGCTGTAGATGGGGACCCCGGTCGCCTTGGGGAGGAAGTAGTAGAAGATGGCCAGGGGCGGCGTGGTGAGCACCATGGCCACCGCGTTGTGCCCGTACCACCACTGCACGTTGGCGTCGTTGGCGCCGGCGTAGGCGGAGTAGGACTTGGTGAGCGACACAGGAATGGAGGCGTTGTTGACCAGGTAGAGCACCGCGACCCCGACCAGGGTGGCCAGGATGTACCAGAGCGAGATGTACATCTGCTCCTCGCGCCTTTTCACGATGGTCATCACGATGTTGACCGCGAAGATGACCCAGAGCACCACCACCAGGCTCGCCACCGGCCATTCGAGCTCGGCGTACTCCTTGGAGCGGTTCATCCCCATGGCCAGCGTCACCGCCGCCAGCGCGATCACCACGTTGAAAAGCCAGAGCTGGGCTTTCGCCAGCCCCGGGCTCCACAGGCTCGTTCGCGTCAGGCGCTGGGTGATGTAGATGAAGAAGGCCATGAAGCTGCCGATGCCCCAGCCGAAGATGCCGGCGTTGGTGTGGATCGGGCGCAGGCGGCCGTAGGTGAGGTAGGGGGGGAAGTTGAGCTGCGGGAAGGCGATTTGGAACGAGATGAAGACGCCGACCAGCACGGCCACCAGTCCCCATACCATGCTCCAGATCACAAACCCTTTGACGATGTCGTCAGCGTACCCTTCCTGTTGGTTCATGCCGTCCTCCTGGAGATGAATGGATCAGTGCCGGCGACACATGAACGACGGGTATGCTTAGTCGACACCCGTCGTTAGTCGCCGCAAGCCTATGTCATAAATATCGGAACTGCCGTGAGTTTGTATGATTGAGCCAAGGTGTGTGTCAGAGTAACGTCCAATGATCGTGCAATAACAAAGTGTTAGTTTAAGTTGTTATCGCCGTTTAGCAAGCGTTCCACATGTATACGGCGTCACTTTGGTCCAGAGGAAGGGACTGGCACCTGGCGGAGCCAGTCCCCCCCTTTTTTCCTGGTTCCCAATCTCCAGCTTGGGAACCACATATGGCGCATAGCTCCAGCTATGTATCCGAGGGAAGCAGGAGCTTCTGAAAGGCTTTGCGTTCCCAAGGCGGACCTTGGGATCGAGATCAAAGGGAGGCAGGGGGGGATTTGTCTTTGGAAGCACCGAGCACGCAGCCCACGAAGCGCTGCATGTGAATGAGCATCCCCCCCCTTTTGCGAAGGGGGGACAGGGGGAATTTGCTTCTTGTTGCTCCCACAAGCCTCTTTTGCCTGCAGAAACTGTAGCAAATGCCGATACGCAACCTATCAGGATGCCCCACGTTACTGAGTCGGGTCCCTTTTACGTTGTTGCTACATGTGTCGGCGCTCTTCCAGAGTGCGGCACGGAGGAATCATATGAGTGAAGTAATCTACTACTGCTTGGCGGGAGCAACCCTGCTCGTCATCTGGCTCGGGGCCACCTTTTGGGCAGTCAACTTTTTCATCAGGCAGGTCACCCAGCAGAGTTGCCAGGATTTCAGGGTGCGCATGCGGAACGAGACGGAGCGTGCCCTGAAGCTGTTCCGGGAGGGGCTGTGCGAGCAGATCGTGCAGCAGGAGAACAAGTCCGACGCACTGGCGCGGCTCTACGCCAGCCTGATCGACCAGCTGCGGCTGGGGCGGGAGTTCCTGGCGTCGCTGGGCGAAGGCGAGCGCGCCCAGGCGGAGAAGCAGCTACGAACCATCAGGGGGACCGGCGAACACTTTATGGACACCTTCCAGAAACAGGGGCTCTTCTTCTCCGAGGAATTCACCAAGATGGTTAAAGACCTGATGACCCAGCAGAAAACGGGGCAGGAACGTCTCGAAGAACTGCTGCGCCGGGTGCAGCGGGAGCCGCAGAACGCGCACGCCCTCGATGACCTGAAGAAAGAATGGGGGCAGTTCGAGGACCTTTTAAACAAGCTCATGGACTACGTGCGCAACGAGTTCCGCAAGCGCAACCCGGTGAGCGGCATGATGATGAAGTGGCTCAACGAAAGTCCCTCCCAGGGCGAATCCCACGGGGGCTAGCGCTGCTACTTGTCCAGAGGCTCCGGCTTGCAGAGGTGCTCCTCTTTCTTAGCCGCCCGTCCGCATTTCTTGCAAACATAGCGCGGCTCCGCCACGATTTTTTTAAGTTCCTTCAGGTTGTCCTTTATCTCGTCCTTGTCCCACTTGCATAGCGTCTTGCTGTCCTTGCCCATGTCTATCCCCCCTGGCATTGAGACTTCCGTGTAGTAGCGGTAGTCATGTTTACTCTGAAATGAAAACTTTCCAGAAATATTAATCCAGGTTTCAACATTTCATAGTGACTTCAAGAGAAAATCGGGAGTGGGAACGTCACAGGCCGGTGGGGTGCTTGACAAAACTGGAGTCTTTGCCAATGCCCAGGAGGGGACTGCTTGCCGCTCTTTTGAAGAGGTGGAGTAGCGATGACTTCCTCATCCACAGCATGAACGGTGGCTACGAGTTCCTGAATGGTAGACACCTTGTAGACAGGTATGACGACAGAAACACGCATGATTTAACGTATCCTTGCGACCTGGTAAGGAAGCACTGTTGAAGGATCACATCTCACTAAAAATACTGGCTGATCCGGCCTGATTGTCGCGGGATAGCTCCTGCCCCCTTGGATTCCCGATGTAAGATAAGCGACATTGAGCGCCTGCCACATCCAGCCCACGGGCTTGTATTGGGTGTCCAGCACCATGTATGAACCAGCGGGAACAGTCGGGGCCAATTGTTTCATTGCGGCCGTAAAACTGCGGGCATGCTCCGCGCTATGGGACCACGCATCCCCGCGGGCATGGATTCTCGGGACATTGAGAGCAAGGTAGCCGGCGCAGAACAGTACCGCGATCGCGTAGCCTTTTTGGCGCCCGGTCCACACCCTTACCTGGTCGAGGCATGCCGCCAGCACGATGGCCACACCGGCGGCCGGGGCGTAGTAAAAGCGGCTGGTAGAACTGGTGAAGGAACGGGGATCAAAAACGCCGATGGATGTGAGGCTTGAAGGGGCGAAGGTAACGATTATCCACAAGAAGCCGAGCAGCAGGACCTTCCGGTCCTTTACCAGGAGAAAGCTCAGCGGAATTAATAGGGCAGTGATGTAGATCCTGACGTCCTGCATGCTCAGAAGGCCATCAGGATTGATGAAGAAGGCGCTGAATCCCCCAAAAAGCAAGTAGAGGGGCCTCAGCCTGAACCATCCCCACGTTTCAGAGGTCAGGTGGTAATAGCGGTAGGCGAGCGTCGTTACGGCAAGGTAGAACACGACTGCGAGGACGTAGGGCGCTACGCGTAACAGGAGGGGACGTATCCGGGACAGACCATCGAGGTAGAGGAACTCGACGATAACCAGCAAAGCTATCAATGCTGTAGCATCCTCTTTGCTGAAGATGGCCAGCACGTAAACAGCCACTGACAGCCAGTATAACCGTAATGACTGACGCAACCTGTAGTCAACGTAGAGGGATAGGGACAGGAGGCTAAAGAACAGACTGAGCAACCCGCTGAAGTTTGCTTTCCAGAAGACGGCATCTGCCGCGGCGGCATTCATGACGAAGAAAAGGGGGGCCATGGAGGCCACAAATTCGTTCTTCAAAAGCTTCTTCAGGACGTGGTACAGCAGGAGTGCGTTTCCCAGATTGACACAGAGGCCGAAGGTGTTGTAGGCGAGCGGTTCGGTGCCGGATATCCAGTAGAGGGGGACCCATGCCCAGTTACTCAACAGTCGCATCTGGGCGTTGTAGCCCAGAGATATGGCGACTGGCGAGCGTGAGATTATATTCTCCAGATATTTGAAGTCATCACAGGCAAAATATGTGTTCAAGTATGGGCCATAACAGATGAGGCCGACAACTGTTAAAACCAAGGCCAAAATTAGCAGACGAACAGCGTTGTTCACTGATCCCTCCCGTGCCAGAACCTTTTTCTACGCTTAGCAAGCGCAAGCTTATTACCATAAATCAGCAGAAGAGCAAAGGAAAATGAAGTATTGTAAAGTATTAATGCGCGCACGGTTGCTCAGTTAACGGCTGAAGGTTTGGCGCGGGACGCATCAGGTGAATACTTTGTAAAAACACAGGTAGCCTCGACGGCTTCAGGCCCTCCTCTGATACTGTCATTGAGGAAAGCAATTGGATTAACTGCTACACATTTTGCGTGTGGAGTTCAGTCATCCACATTTTTCTACTTGGATCTGCCAGCATTGTTGTTACACTTACGTGCGCCAGTAACTCAGCTACTTCATAGTGGCTGTTGAAAAACCACATAAAACAGGAGGTTGGTTCTTATGGGAATGTTCTGCCGTCAATGTGAGCAGGCCGCCAAGGGAACGGGATGCGAGGTAGTGGGTGTATGTGGGAAGAATCCCGAGGTCGCTGCGCTTTTGGACCTGATGATGTACGGTCTCAAAGGGCTGGCTATTTACGCTGACAAGGCAAGGGAATTCGGCGCGCGCAGCATGGTCGCCGACATGTTCCTCATCGAGGGTCTTTTCACCACCGTCACCAACGTCGATTTCGATCCGGTGCAGTTGGCAGGCAAGCTGAGGAAATGCTACGACCAGAAAGAGCAGGTGAAGGCGTTGTACGAGAGCGCCTACCGCGCCAAGAACGGTGCGGCTGCTCCCGCCATCACCGACGGCCCGGCCGCGTGGGTCATCGCCGACAACCTGGAAGGGCTGGTGGCCCAGGGGCAGGAGCACGGGGTGAAGAGCCAGCACAGCGACCCGGACATCCTCTCCGCCATCGAGATCATCATTTACGGCCTGAAGGGCATGGCCGCCTATGCGAACCACGCCTACATCCTGGGCAAGACCGACGAAGAGGTGTTCGCCTTCTTCCACAAGGCGCTCGCCGCCACCACCGACACTAGCAAGGGGCTCATGGACTTCGTGGGCATCGCCATGGAGTGCGGCAAGCTGAACATCAAGGTGATGGAGATGCTGAACACCGGGCACGTGGAGCACTACGGTCACCCGGTCCCGACCAAGGTCCAGCTCGGCACCCGCAAGAACAAGGGCATCCTCGTTTCCGGTCACGACCTGCGCATGCTCGAGGAGCTTTTGAAGCAGACCGAAGGGAAGGGGATCGACATCTACACCCACGGCGAGATGCTCCCGGCCCACGGCTACCCGGGCTTGAAAAAGTACTCGCACCTCTACGGCAACTTCGGCGGCGCATGGCAGGACCAGGCCAAGGAGTTCCCGGCGTTCCCCGGCGCCATCATCTTCAACACCAACTGCATCCAGCGTCCGGCGGACAGCTATAAGGACCGTCTCTTCACCTGGGGCGAGGTAGGCTGGCCCGGCGCCAAGCACCTGACCGGCTACAAGTTCGACGAAGTGATCAACAAGGCCCTCGAGTGCCCGGACCTCCCCGACGCCCCCGGCCAGGAGATCCTGACCGGTTTCGGTCACAACGCGGTATTGGGTGTGGCGGACAAGGTCATCGAGGCGGTCAAGGCGGGAGCGGTCAAGCACTTCTTCCTGATCGGCGGCTGCGACGGCGCCAAGAGCGGTCGTAACTACTACACCGAGTTTGCCGAGAAGGTGCCCAAGGACTGTGTCATCCTGACCCTTGCCTGCGGCAAGTTCCGTTTCAACAAGCTCGAGTTCGGCGACATCGGCGGCATCCCGCGTCTTTTGGACGTGGGGCAGTGCAACGACGCCTACTCCGCCGTTCAGATCGCGCTCGCGTTGGCCGGCGCCTTCAACTGCGGCATCAACGACCTGCCGCTCTCCTTCATCCTTTCCTGGTACGAGCAGAAGGCGCACGTCATCCTGCTGTCGCTCCTGTACCTTGGCGTCAAGAACATCAAGCTGGGGCCGGCGCTTCCGGCGTACCTGTCGCCCAACGTGTTGCAGTTCCTGGTCGACAACTTCAACATCGGCCAGATCGGCAGTGCCGACGCCGACCTGCAGGCGAGTCTCGCGTAATAAACGAAAGTAGGAGGGGACCGGCTCCGAAGGTGCCGGTCCCCTTTGCAGTAGCAGCACGCAGCACCAGAGCAGATGTAGCTCCTTAGCGCCAGGTCCGGGCAGACCTGGCGCCTTTTTTTTGTTCATCCGGCGGAAGGAGCGGAAGGGGACCGGCTCCGTTAGGTGCCTGTCCCTCTCGCGGAACGCTCCATTCCGCCCACCCACCTTACCCAAGCCGTCGATATTTCAGCGAAGCTGAGGAATTTGTGAACCAGGAGCACATTTGCCACGAAGCGCTGCAGGAGCATTTGCGTCCCCCTCTTGTCAAAGGGGGGGCAGGGGGGATTTGAATTTAGCAACGCACCTACTTTATTTTAAAGTGACCCCTAAATTAGAAAAAGCAGCCCTTACATTAGTAAATGAAGCACCCATTAACGTAGGAGACTGGCCAGATCTGGGCACCACCTGAGGATGGGGAAAGGAAAGGTAAAAGGGACCATGCGAACGCATGGTCCCTTTTACCTTTCCTTAGATGTTGGAGGCGGGAGTCACCACCGGTTCCGGGGCCGGGATGCTGGAGGGTTTGATGGTGAAGAGGTGGTACACGGTGATGACGACGCCGGCAAGGAAGACCAGACCGACGCCGAAGGCGACCCGGAACCAGAACATCATGGTGAGGTGCGCGGTGCTGTAACCGATGTCCAGGAACCGCTCCAGGTACGTTTGCAGAATCCCGGCGATGCCGAACACGAGCCCCAGGATGAACATGCCGATGGTGGTGATCCAGAAGCCCCACTTGCCCAGCCGGTCATTGTACTTGTTGATCCCCTTCAGGCGCGGCATGGCGAAGTAGAAGATGGTCAGGTTCAACAGGGCATAGGCGCCGAAGAAGGCGAGGTGGCCATGCGAGACGGTGACCTGGCTGCCGTGGGTGTAGTAGTTGATCGGCGGCAGCGTGTGCATGAAGCCCCAGAGGCCTGCGCCCACCAGGTGATAGATGGCCAGCCCGATGATGTAGTACCAGGTGAGCGGATTGACGATGGGGTTCCTGCGCTCGCGCACGTGCATCCAGGTGTCCACCACCATGAGCACGATGGGGAGCGGCTCGAGGGCGCTGAAGATGCCGCCCCACCAGAGCCAGTAGTCGGGTGCGCCGATCCAGTAGTAGTGATGCCCGGTACCGACGATGCCGGTGAAGAGGAACAGCCCCGTCTCAACGTAAAGCCACTTCTCGACCACCTTCCGGTCCACACCGGTGACCCTCATGATGATGTAGGCGACGATAGATGCGGTCACCACTTCCCAGGCCCCTTCCACCCAGAGATGGATCACCCACCACCAGTAGTAGTAATCCGTGTTCAGGTTCTGGTAGAAGGGCATCCCGAACAGGTACATGAGGGCCAGGAAGGTCACTCCGCCCAAGAGCATCCACTGCAGTGCCGTGCGCACCTCGGCCT
This sequence comes from Geomonas anaerohicana, assembly GCF_016458305.1. GTDB lineage: Bacteria > Desulfobacterota > Desulfuromonadia > Geobacterales > Geobacteraceae > Geomonas > Geomonas anaerohicana. The sequence goes on from NZ_JAEMHL010000002.1 coordinate 33,641, forward strand.
TGATGATGGTCATGGCTACGTTGGCGATGAAGATGAGTGCCGCCACCACGATGAGCCAGTCCAGGGGGAGGGGGATCTCCAGGAGCGGCTTGCCCTGGGTCCAGCCGAAGAGGAAACCGACGACGGCGGTGACCGCCGTACCGACGAAGATGATCAGCTGCAGGTAGGCGAGCTTTTCGCTGAAAAGGTCCCGCGCACACTCGGGCGGCAGGATGTAGTAGGTTCCGCCCATGAAGCCCAGCAGCATCCAGGCGACCAGCAGGTTCGTGTGCAGCGCCCGGGCGGTGGAGAAGGGGAAGACGTTGACCAGGTCCTGCGGCAGTGTGAAGGCGTAGTTGATGGAGAGCCACAGCCCCAAGATCACCTGCAGTATGAAGAGCACCAGGGCGAGACGGAAGTACCACAGCGATACCCGCTGGCTTTGGTATTCGATCAGCATCATTTGCTCACCTCCTTGGTGGACTTGAGGCTCAGGATGAAGTCCGCGATGATGGCCGCCGTCTGCGGGCTCACGTCCTGCGGAGGCATGGCGACCCCTGGCCGCACCGACTGCGGATTGATCATGTAGTTGATCAGGGTCTGGCGGTCGTAGGTGATCCGGTTGGCGATGGTGGTCAGGTCGCCGCCCACGTTGCGCCCCTGGTTCTCGAAGGTGTGGCAGCCGCCGCAGGCCTGCAGCACCAGGTGCACCTTGTCCAGCTTCTGCGGCTGGGACTCGCGCAGCTTGTAGGCCTGTACGAACTTCTCGTCCTGGGGGGGCCAGTGTCGGTTTTCGATATCGCCCACCCAGCGTAGGAAGGAGACCAGTTGTCTCGTTTCCGTTTCGCTCACGTTGAGCTGGGGCATCTTGCGGAAGGAGTTCTTGTACATGACGTCGGGGTGCTGCACGATCGAGGCGATATTGTTCTCGCCGAGCCGGTAGAAGGCCTTGGTCATGTCGGGGGCGTAGTAGCCGCCAAAACCCAGGATGGTGTGGCAGTCGTTGCAGTTGTACTTGTGCCAGACCTTCTTGCCGGCAACTACTTGTTCGGTGAGCTTGTCCGTGTGGGTGAACTTGGGGGTCTGCATGTGGAAGTCGTAGGTTTGCCAGAGGAAAATCGCTGCCGAGGTGAGAGTACCCACCCAGAAGATCAGCCGGGCTGTTTTTCCGGTCATACCGCCCTCCTTTTTGCCGTCGTTGATGAGAAAAGTTAATTCACTCTAATGATCGACAGCAGGAAGGATACCGTCAGGAGGGGGTATGTCAACCTCGCCAAATAAATAAAGCCCCGAAAGGATTGTGGGGATCCGGTTTCGGGGCCTGGCGCGAGTCGTGTGGGTGGAGCGGGACGGGCTAATGTGGAGCTGGCTGCGGCGTCTTAATCATCTTTACGCTGCCTGAGGGGGCAAAGCGAAACGGCCGCCAGGGCCAGCCAGGAAAAGGCAAAGATTGCTACTACGATCGTCATACGTGGGCTCCTTGTTTTTCAGCTATTCCTTGTTCGCGGGCTCCCCCCCTCCCGCATGGGGAGGGGGCGGGGGGGAAGCCGCAAGGAACGGCGATGATGGCACCTTCCCCCACCCCCTAACCCCCTCCCGCAAGGGGAGGGGGGATCCGTAGGACTGTTACAGCTTGCTTGCCTTCGGGAACAGGATGTTGTTCTCGAGGTGGACGTGTTTGTGCAGATCGTCCTCGAACTCTTTCAGCTTTTGGTAGGTCACCATGAAGGTGTTGCAGGCGTCGGCGGGCACCGCGTAGTTCTTGGAAAGCCGGCGGATCTCGTGTACCGCGGCCCCCACCTCGTCATGCTCGTGGCCCAGTTCCGAGAGGACTGCTTTCAGCTTCCTGATCTCTTCAGGGTTCGGTGCACCACCTTCCTTTTTCAGTTCAGTGAGCTTCCTGATGGCGGGGAAAAGTTGCCCTTCCTCGTTTTCCAGGTGCTGCATCAGGTCGGCCGCCACCTTTTCGAAGATCTGGGCGATCTGCACCACCTCGGGGTGGTTGGGGCCGTGCACCTGTGCGATCTTGGTGGTATAGGCGGTGATGGTCGGGACGCTCTCCTTCAGGTAGCCGTGGTGCGCGTTGACGATGTAGTCGGCGAGGAAGGGAAGCTCCCAGGCGTCGTAGTTCTGGCTGCGCTCCAGCGGGCGGGCAGAGGTCTCTTCCAGGTCGCGCTGCAGCGTCGCAAGGTCGATCCCTTTTTCGCGGCAGGCCTGCGCCAGCGGCAGGTTGCCGCCGCAGCAGAAGTCGATGCCGTATTTTTCAAAGACTTGGGCGGTGCGAAAATCTCTTGCGACCACCGAGCCTACGGTTTCCACGTTATTTTTTTCTGCAGGTTCCGGAGTTGCGTTTTTCATGGTGTCGCTCCCTTGGCGGCTCTTGTCGCAAGAGCGGCCGGTTCAGACGTTGCGGGGTGTTTTCTACCCCTTTGAGCCCATGGTAACACTATCGGCAGTTTAGCGTATGATCCAGATCAAAAAGTGAAAGGTAGTGCGGAGTGGGGGGGAGGCAAAAGCGCCGGGGGGCGGCGCTGGTGCGGAAACGGAGCGGCGTTCAGATCCCGGGCGGGACTGCCGAGTTGTTGACGAAGCGGCCGATGGCGCGGTCCATGGTGGAAATGTGGTCGATTAGCCAGCTGGTGATGAAGGTGGTCATGTTGTTGACCACACCCTGGGTGAGTCCCTCCGCCTTCAGGCGCTCTTTCAGTTGGTTGATCTGGTCGATGAAGGCAAGGTGCTTTTCCCGATGTTTCTCATAGTCCGGGTAGCGGACCTGCTGCATCAGCTTCTCCTCTTCCTTGAAGTGTGTGACGGCATACGCTTCCAGGAACCAGAACATGCGCATGATTTCGTCGGTATCCTGGTTGGATTGGTAGGCGTTGACGAAGGCGTTGAACTTATCGAAAAGAAGCTTGTGTTGAACGTCGATCTCTAGCATCCCGATGCTGAGATCGTCTCTCCACTGGACCAGCATGTTCATCCTCCTGAGACAGTTGAGAGTTTTTATACATCCTCCCTTTGCCTTAATCAATCTCTTTAATGTTGGGGATGGGACGGCAGCCGACGGCACTCCTTTCAGCTCAGCCACCTTCCCGAAGCACCAGGGGGACAGGCACCTGGCGGAGCCAGTCCCCTTCCCCAGTCTCTCCCCTTTTGCAAAGTGTTTGCAATGTCGCAGCGCATCATGCTATCTCACATTAGAACATGCCGGCGGGCTGAAAGGGCCGGCACTGATGTCTTGGGGCGGTTGCGGCAATGCCATGTCGCGGCGCCGTCCCGGTGGAGGTAGTTTTGGCAAGAAAAGGCAAGGCGGTAAACAGGCGCAAGCCTGCTCCCGGCGGCGGTGGACGCAAGCCGCTCATGGCACTTCTCATAGTCGCGGTACTGATCGCTGCCGCTTTTTTCCTCCTGGAGCATTTCAAGAAGCCTGCTCCCCCCTCTCAACCTCCGCCGAAAGCGACGGCCGGCGCGACCAAGCATCAACCGATGCCCGAACGGCCGGCTCCCGTGCAGCAGCAGCTGTCCACCGCCCAGGTTCCGGCTCCCAAGCCGCATCCGGCCGCGCTCCCCAAAGCCACCGGTCCGGGTCGTCTGGCCATCATCATCGACGACATGGGAACCAATATGCAGGAGCTGAAGACGCTGCAGTCGATCGGGCAGCCGCTCACCTACTCGGTCATCCCGAGCCTGGCCCACGCCAAGCAGGTGGCCGAAGGCGCGCACGCGGCCGGTGCCCAGGTGATGGTGCACATGCCGATGGAGCCGGAGGGGTATCCCAAGCAGAAGATGGAGTCGATAGGCGTGCTGGTTGCCATGGACGACGGCGAGATCGCGACGAGGATAAAGAGTTACTTCGCCACCGTGCCCCATGCGGTCGGCGCCAACAACCACATGGGGTCGCGCTTCACCCAGGACGCGGGCAAGATGAAGGTGGTGCTGCAGATATTGAAGGAGAAGGGACTGTTCTTCGTGGACAGCAAGACCTCGCCGGCCTCGGTCGGGTACCGGGAGGCGAAGGCGCTGGGGATGAAGTGTGCCGCGCGCCAGGTGTTTTTGGACAACGTGCAGGATGAAAGTGCCATCGGCAAGCAGTTGGCGCAGGCCGCCGCCGTAGCAAGAAAAAAGGGTGCGGCGATAGCAATCTGTCATCCGCACCCTGCAACCATGCGAGCCCTGAAGCTCTATATGCCCGAACTGGCCAAAAGCGGCATCACTTTTGTGCACGTGTCGGAACTGACCAATTAGAAGCCGTTCAACGTTCGACGTTCAATGTTCGAGAGAGTGCAGCGGCTTCGGTCACCCTCATCGCTACGTTCACCTAACGTGCCGTAGCGAGAAAGCTGCAGACCTGGAAGGCCTGCGCCGAACATTGAACGTTGAACCTTGAACGGTTTCTGCCTCTCTATGGACGCGCAGTAGCGACAAAGCTGCAGACCTGGAAGGCCTGCGCCGAACATTGAACGTTGAACGTTGAACCGTTTCTGCCTCTCTATGGACGCGCAGTAGCGACAAAGCTGCAGACCTGGAAGGCCTCCGTCGAACGTTGAACGTTGAACGTTGAACCGTTTCTGCCTCTCTAAAGCTGTGCCGCGATCTTCTTCTTGAGCTTCGCGACTTCCCGGTACTTGTCGTCCACCAGGATAGAGGCGGGGTTGTTGCCGTTCACGGGGTGAACCATCAGGAAGGCGTCGCGCAACTCACCTTCATAGCCGGCCAGGGTCTCGGTCATGATCCCGGAGAAGCCGTCGCGCTGCGGGGCGCGGGCCAGCGGGTACTTCTTCTTCAACAATTCGCTGCCGGTCAGGTCGAAACGGTGGAAGTCGATGCTCCCCGCCTCGTCGCCGACGCCCGGGTTCAGTACGAACACGGACTCCAGCGCGGTCTGGTGGATCATCTGCCGGGTCGGGTCGTCCTGCGGCAACTGGCGCTCGATCTTGAAGATGGTCGATACCAGGAACCCGGTGAAGCAGTCGGCTTCCATGTAGCCGCTGGCGGCGCCGTCGGAGCTCTCGCAGTAGTAGGAAACCTGCGACTCCTGGCTCAACTCTTTCCCGCACACCAGGCACTGGCTCTTCAGCCCGGAAAGCCTGCCGAAGTATTCCTCTTTCTTTCTCTTGTTCTCCTCGTGCTGCCACTTGTCGTAGAGCATGGCGCGCGGCTCTTCGGTCTCGTAGAACTCGTTGAGGCAGGTCTGCCCCAGCGCCGCGAACTGGCCGTAGACGTCGGTACCGCGCCCGTGGGTGAGGATCGGGTAGATCTTCCCTTCGGGGTTGGTGTTGAGGCTCTCCACCTTGGGGCTCTTGGAGATGAATATGTCGGAGCAGCGGAAGCCGCGGTTGATGGCGAACGCCTTCAGGAGCGTCTTCTGGTCCTTGAACATCCCTTCGAACTTGATCCTCTCGTCGATCAGGCAGGGGATGAGCGACAGGCTCTTTCTATCCAGTCCTCTCTTATCGAACAGCTCGAAGATGTTGCGGCAGTTGTCCATGCTGGCCATGTCCTTGATGGGGACCAGCACCCGGTCCGCGGCGTAGAGCGCGTTCTGGGTCATTACGTCGAGGTCGGGGCGGGTGTCGACGATCAGGATGCCCGGGATCTCGGACATCGCCAGGAGTCGTGCCAGCACCATCGGTCCCTTGAGCGAGCCGCGCAGTTCCGGAAGGGTGGTGGAGGAGGGGATGTAGTTTACCCCGTACTGCCCGGTGTGCAGCAGGTCGCGCCCGCGGGTTTCCAAAAGGAGGTCCGCCACGGTGCCGTTCAGTTTCTGCCCCTTGATGGAGAACATCTTGTCGATGGTGAAGTGGTTGTCGAAGGAGAAGATCGACACCGGCAGATTTTCGTCCAGGGCCTTCAGAAAGATCGCGAGGTTGGTCGCCAAAGTCGTCTTGCCGACGCCCCCTTTTTCCGAGGAAACAGTTATTACATAAGGGTAATTTTTCATGGCGCGCATACTAACATCGACACGGCCGGACGGTCAACCGGTTTGACAATGGCGCTGGCTGCATGCTAGAAAACGGCTGCAGTAACAGCAAGAAAACATCTTACTCAGCAGGGGGCAGCGCTCCCTCTGGATAGCACCAAGGCGAGTCCCCGCCCCCGGAGGGGGAGGGATAGGGAGGGGGACGCGCAGCGTCTTGCACTAGCTTCCCCCCTCCCAGCCTCCCCCCTCCGGGGGGAGGAGCCGACCCCTGAACGCCGCCCTTCAGGAGACGGGATTCACACGTGGCAGAGCCAGGAGGCTCCATGCAACTTTTCAAAGAACGCCGTGTCCTGACGGTGAGCGCGCTGACGGCGCTGGTGCGCGGCCTCCTGGAGGAGAACTTCGACCAGGTCTGGGTGGAAGGGGAAATCTCCAACCTCGCCTGCCCGCAGTCGGGGCACTGCTACTTCACCCTCAAGGACCCCGGCGCCCAGATCCGCTGCGTCATGTTCCGCGGCGCCTTCCGTACCCTCAAGTTCACCCCCCGCGACGGCATGCGCGTCCTGGTGCGCGCCCGCATGACCCTGTTCGAGCCGCGCGGCGAGTACCAGCTCTCCGTGGACAGCATGGAGCCGCAGGGGATCGGCGGGCTGCAGCTTGCCTTCATCCAGTTGAAGGAGCGCCTCGCCAAGGAAGGGCTCTTCTCGGAGCTGCACAAGCGCGAGATCCCGAAACTCCCCCGCAAGATCGGCGTGGTTACCTCGCCCACCGGCGCCGCCATCCGCGACATCCTCACCGTGCTCTCGCGCCGCTTCGCCAACGTGGAACTTTTGATCGCACCGGTCCGGGTGCAGGGGGAGGGGGCGGCCCAGGAGATCGCTGCGGCCATCGCCGACCTGAACCGCGCCGGCAACGTCGACGTCATGATTGTCGGCCGCGGCGGCGGATCGCTGGAGGACCTGTGGGCCTTCAACGAGGAGGTGGTGGCCCGTGCCATTCATAAGTCCACCGTTCCCGTCATCTCTGCGGTGGGGCACGAGATCGACTTCACCATCGCGGACTTCGTTGCCGACCTGCGCGCCGCCACCCCTTCGGCCGCGGCTGAACTGGTGGTGCAGAGCAAGCAGGAACTGACCGCGACGGTGGAGGCGCTGAGCCACCGGCTCCAGGTCGCGCAACTGCGCCGGCTGGAACGCTCGCGCGCGCTGGTGACGGCGATGAGCCGCGCCATCACGGACCCGAGCCGTATTCTCGGCCACCTGGCCCAGCGGGTCGACTCGCTGGACGCCCGCCTGGTGCGGGAGGCGGGGCTGATCCTCGACGACGCCTCGGAGCGCATCGTCACCCTGTCGGCGCGCCTGGCCCGCCAGAGTCCCGCGCTCACCCTGCAGCGCAACGCGGAGCGGCTCTCGACGCTCTCATTGCGCCTGGACCACGCCATGACACGGCGTCTGGCCTGCGCCGCGGAGAGCGTCGGGCTCGCCACCGGCACCCTCAATGCTGTCTCGCCGCTGGCCACGCTTTCCCGCGGCTACAGCATCGCCCGCAAGCTCCCCGGTCGCTCGGTGGTCACCTCGTTCCGTCAACTGGCACCCGGCGATCGACTCGAATTATCCCTTGCCGCCGGTTTCGCCCTCTGTACCGTGGAGCAGGCCAGCGGGCAGAGTGAATCCTTGACGGCACCAGAGCGATCGGTATAATAGGCGATCACTTTTTAATAATTAAACGCGGCGGCGCTTCTAATCCGTCGCGGCAGTACCCGGACACGAGGTTGGCATGGCCGTTGAGAAGTTCGAGACCGCACTGAAGAAGCTCGAGGACGTCGTGAAGAAGCTGGAAGGGGGCGAGCTTTCGCTCGAGGACTCCCTGAAGGCGTTCGAGGAGGGGGTGAAATTTTCCGCCTTCTGTTCGAAGAAGCTCAACGAGGCCGAGCGGCGGGTCGAAGTGCTCATCAAGCAGCGCGACGGCAGCCTCACCACCAGGCCCTTCGAAGAGGTGGAGTAGCACCAACCTCTTGTTTGATCGCGGCCGGGCATCGTTAGCAGGGACGCCTCCCCCCCTCCCTTGACGGGAGGGGGCAGGGGGGTGGGTGAAGCCGCAGGGTTACGGCAATGATGGCACCTTCCCCCACCCCCTAACCCCCTCCCGCAAGGGGAGGGGGATCTCGACTACAAGGAATCTCGCATGGATCTTAAGGAATACCTGAAGCAGAAGTGCCAGTTGGTCGACCAGGCCCTGGAGCGCTACCTCCCCGATGCCGAGGAACTGCCGGCATCCCTGCACAGCGCCATGCGCTACTCGGTCTTCGCCGGCGGCAAGCGCGTGCGCCCGGTGCTGATGCTGGCGGCCTGCGAGGCGGTCGGCGGCTCCGCGGACGCGGTGATGCCCGCGGCCTGCGCCATGGAGATGATCCACACCTACTCGCTGATCCATGACGACCTGCCCGCCATGGACAACGACGACTTCCGCAGGGGCAACCCGACCAACCATAAAGTATATGGTGAGGCGACCGCCATCCTGGCCGGCGACGCCCTCCTGACCGAGGCCTTCATCCTGCTCTCCAACGGCACCGGCGGGGATCCCGCGGCACGGCTCAAGGTAATCCAGGAGATCGCCGTCGCCTCCGGCTCGCGCGGCATGGTGGGCGGGCAGGTGGTCGACATGGAAAGCGAAGGGCGCCACGACGTCGACCTCGCCACGCTCTCCTACATCCACACCCACAAGACCGGCGCGCTGATCCGCGCCTCGGTGCGCTGCGGCGCCATCCTGGCAGCGGCGAGCGAGGAGCAGTTCAAATCGCTGACCCGTTACGCCGATGCCATCGGCCTTGCCTTCCAGATCGCCGACGACATCCTCGACGTCGAGGGGACCACGGAGGAACTGGGCAAGGACGCCGGCAGCGACCAGGCTAGGGGCAAGGCGACCTATCCCGCCTTGATGGGGCTGGAGGCTTCCAAGGCCCGCGCCCACGAGCTGGTAGAGATCGCCCTGGACGCGCTCTCGTCATTCGACGAGGGGGCCGAACCTCTGCGCGCCATCGCCTCGTACATCGTGAAAAGGAAATCGTAAATGCCCAGCATCCTTGACGGCATCACCGACCCGAGTCAACTGAAGTCGCTCTCGTTGCGCGAGCTGGAGACGCTCGCCGAAGAACTGCGCGCGCGCATCATCGACACCTGCGCCGCCAACGGCGGCCACGTGGCACCGAGTCTCGGCGTGGTGGAACTTACCATCGCGCTGCACCGGGTCTTTGATTCCCCCAAGGACAAGATCGTCTGGGATGTGGGGCACCAGGCCTACGCCCACAAACTTTTGACCGGCAGGAAGGAGCGCTTCGGCACCCTGCGCACCCAGGGCGGCATCAGCGGCTTCCCCAAGCGGGCCGAGTCGCCGCATGACTGCTTCGACGTCGGACACTCCTCCACCTCCATCTCCGCCGGCGTCGGCTTTGCCGTGGGGCGCGACCTGAAAAAGGCGCGCAATAAGGTGCTGGCGGTGATCGGCGACGGCGCCATGACCGGCGGCCTCGCCTTCGAAGGTCTGAACCACGCCGGTGAGCTGAACAAGGACCTGGTGGTGATCCTGAACGACAACGAGATGTCCATCTCGGAAAACGTCGGCGCCCTCTCCAACCTCCTCTCCCGCACCATCACCAGCGAATACGTGCATCGCGCCAAGAAGGACCTGGAGGCCTTCCTGGAGGGGCTCCCCATGTTCGGCAGATCGGTGCTGAAGATCGCCAAGCGGGCCGAGGAGTCGCTGAAGACCCTGTTCACCCCGGGGATGCTCTTCGAGGCCTTCGGTTTCGAGTACATCGGCCCCATCGACGGACACGACATCCCGAAACTTTTGGAGACGCTGGAGAACGTGAAGCGTTTCGACGACGCGGTGCTGATCCACGTGCTGACCAGGAAAGGGAAGGGGTATCCCCCCGCGGAGGCGAACCCGTCGCTGTTCCACGGCGTCGGTCCCTTCGACGTCAAGACGGGCAAGGTCCACAAGGGTAAGGGAGGCGCCGCCTCCTATACCGGCGTCTTCGGCCAGACCATCAAGCGGCTGGCCCAGGAGGACGAGCGCATCGTCGCCATCACCGCCGCCATGCCGGACGGCACCGGTCTCACCCCCTTCGCCAAGGAATTCCCCGAGCGCTTCTTCGACGTGGGTATCGCGGAGCAGCACGCCGTCACCTTTGCCGCGGGGCTTGCCGCCCAAGGTTTCAAGCCGGTGGTTGCGCTGTACTCCTCGTTCCTGCAGCGCGGTTTCGACCAGCTCTGCCACGACGTCTGCCTGCAGGATCTCCCCGTAGTTTTCGCCATCGACCGTGCCGGCGTGGTCGGCAGCGACGGCCCCACCCACCATGGCGTCTTCGACCTCTCTTATCTGCGCGCCGTCCCCGGTCTTACCATAATGGCACCCAAGGACGAAAACGAGCTGCAGCACATGCTGCTCACTGCGCTTTCCCTTGATGGCCCGGCGGCCCTGCGCTACCCGCGCGGCAACGGCCTCGGCGTCCCGATGGAGCAGATCCTCACCCCGCTGGCCATCGGCAAAGGGGAGAGGTTGAAGGACGGCAAGGACGGCGCCATCCTCGCGGTCGGCACCATGGTCGAGCCGGCCCGGCAGGCTGCGGTCGCCCTCGCCGAAGAAGGGATCGAGGTTGCCGTCATGAACGCCCGCTTCGTCAAGCCGCTCGACACAGAACTGATCATCGAACTGGCCCGGACCGGCCTCCTGGTCACGGTGGAAGACAACGTGGTCCAGGGCGGCTTCGGCACCGCCATACTGGAACACCTCGAAGAACACGAGGTGACCGGGGTGCGGGTGGTGCGCCTGGGCTACCCCGACGCTTTCGTGGAGCAGGGGGAGCAGGCCGACCTGAAGGCCGCCTACGGTCTCGACGCCGCCGGTATCGCCCGCTCGGTCCGCGAGGCCTGCCAGGGACGCCGCACAGCCGCGCCGGCCAAACGGTCCGAACAGCCGGCCGTCCCGGAACAGCCGCATGCTTGATCGCACGCTGCTGCTCGCCCTGCTGTTTTGCGCGGGCACCGCTCTCGCCGCCGATCCTGTCACCTATGGCACCAAGGCCCAGCAACTGATCTCCAAGGGGGACTTCGTCCAGGCGCTCGAAGAGCTGAAGGCGGCGACCTCGCGCTTTCCCTACGATCTCGAGCTCAAGCACCAACTCGCCTTCACCTACAGCGAACTTGCCAAGCGCGACCTGCAGGCCGGCCGTTACGCCCAAGCCGGTGAAAACTTCAAACAGGCCCATGAACTGATACCCGACAGCAAAGAGCTCGCCCTCATGCGCGGCATCGCCTTGTACCTCAACAAGGATTACTCCGTGGCGCGGGATGAGCTGATCCAGGCGGGTGAGGGGAGCGAGTCGCTGGTCTACCAGGGGAAGATCAGCTACGACACCGGCGACCTTCCCGGCGCACTGGAGTTGTGGCGCCGCGCCAAGGAGCTGGACCCCGCCAACAAGGTGCTGGCCACCCTGATCGAGAAGGCCGAGCGCGAGCTGCCGGTGGAATCCCGGATGGACAAGGGGTACAGCTCCATGTTCGACTTGGGCTTCGACGCCGAGCTTCCCCCCGGTCTCTCCGCCGAGGTGCTGGACGCGCTGGAAAGCGCCTACAACGCGGTCGGCGCCGACTTGGGCGTTTTTCCGACCACCCGCATCCCGGTGCTCCTCTACACCAGGAAGGATTACAGCAGCGTCACTGCCGGGCCGGACTGGTCCGGCGGGCTCTACGACGGCAAGATCCGCCTCCCGGTAGGCGGCATCACCAAGCTCACGCCGCAACTGCGCGCCATCATCTTTCACGAGTTCACCCATGTCCTGGTTGCCGAACTTACCCGCGGCAACGTCCCCACCTGGTTTAACGAGGGGCTGGCCGAGATCGAGGGGCGCAAGGAGTACGTCCCCCGGGTCCCGGAAGTGCGTGGTAACCACCTGATCCCTATGGCCACTCTGACCAAGGGCTTCACCGGCATGGCGGGCACCGAGGCAGGACTGGCGTATCAGCAGAGCTACCTGATGACCCGCTTCATGGCGGACCGCTACGGCTGGTACGCCGTGCAGCAGGTCCTCAAGTACCTGGGGCAGGGGAACAACATGGACGCTGCGGTCGCCAAGGCACTGTCGGATTACTCGCTGGACCTGAACGGGGTGGTACGCGAATGGCGCGAGTCGCTGCCCGGTTCTGGTACAGGCGACGCGGCGCAGTGAGTGGTATAGTATCAGTAGGAGCGGCGTATCTGACAGACCGGCGCCAATCCTGAGCAACAACACGGGAGTCTTTCTTGATTTACGGTACCGGCGTTGACATTGTGGAGATTGCGCGCTTCGAGAAGTTCCTGAAGCAGGGCAACGATGCCTTGTTTCAGCGCATCTTCACGCGCGGCGAGATAGATTACTGTTCGACGAAAAAGTTTTCGGCACAGCACTATGCCCTGCGTTTCGCAGCCAAGGAGTCCTTCCTGAAGGCGCTGGGCACCGGGCTGCGCGACGGCCTTTCCTGGCAGGACATGGAGGTGGTCAACGACTCCCTCGGCAAGCCGGCATTGCGTCTGGGGGGGCGGGCCGAAGAGCTGTTCCGGGAGGCGGGACTTTGCTCCTGTTTCCTGTCGCTATCGCACGACGCCGGTTGCGCCGTGGCCATGGTGGTACTGGAGCGTTAGATGAAGGTCGTGAGCGGACAGGTCATGCAGCTTATGGATCGGCGGGCCATCGGCGAGTTCGGCGTGCCGGGGCTGGAGCTCATGGAACGTGCCGGGCGCGGCTGCGCCGACGTCATCGAGGAGGCTTTCGGCGAGGGTGAGGCGCGGCGCGCCGTCATCGTGGCGGGAAAAGGAAATAACGGCGGCGACGGCTTCGTGATTTCCCGGCTGCTCGCGGAGTGCGGCTGGGAAGCGCCGGTACTGCTTTTGGCCGCGTCGGAGGCTGTGGCCGGGGACGCGGCGGCCAACCTGGCTCGCCTGGATCGTGCGACGGTGCAGAGCATGCCGCAGGGGCTGGCCGGGGCAGAGGAGCTGCTTAAAGACGCGACCGTGATCGTGGACGCCCTGCTTGGCACCGGCATGAACAGCGAGGTGACCGGGGTTTATGCTGAGGCGATCGAGATGATCAACGCGGCCGGGGTGCCCGTGGTTTCCGTCGACATCCCCTCCGGCGTCGACGCCGCCACCGGTAAGGTGCTGGGGCGCGCGGTGCGCGCCGACATCACGGTCACCTTCGCCCTGGCGAAGCTGGGCAACGTGCTTTACCCGGGCGCCGACCTGTGCGGACGCCTGGTGGTGGCCGACATCGGCATGCCGGACAAGGTCGTCGCCGAGGCGGAGGGCGCGCAGTATGTCGACCTTGCCTGCGCGGCCGACCTCTTCCGTCCCCGCAGCGTCACCGCGCACAAGGGGAGCGGCGGTCACTGCCTCATCGTCGCCGGCAGTACCGGCAAGACCGGCGCCGCGGCCATGGCGGCAAACAGCGCACAGCGCGCCGGGGCGGGGCTGGTGACCCTGGCCGTGCCGGCCGCCCTGAACCCGATGCTGGAACAAAAGACCACCGAGGCCATGACCATTCCGGTCGGGCCGGAACAAACCGGCTACCTGAGGGCGGGATCCCTGGCCGAGGTCCTCGCCGCCGCAGCGATCCGCGACGTGGTCGCGCTGGGGCCAGGCATAGGCACCGCCCCCTCTACGATTTACCTGGTGCATTCGCTTCTGCCCGCGCTCGACAAGCCGCTGGTGCTGGACGCGGACGGACTGAACGCCGTGGCGCTGCAGCCGGAACTCTTGTTGGCCAGGAAGGACCGCATCACCGTGCTCACCCCGCATCCGGGGGAGATGGCGCGCCTGGTGGGATGCTCGGTGCCGGAGGTGGAGGCTGATCGCATCGGCTGCGCCCGCGCCTTTGCCGTCAAGTACGGTGTGCACCTGATCCTCAAGGGGGCGCGCAGCATCATCGCGGCGCCGGACGGAAGCATCGCCATCAACGGCAGCGGCAATCCCGGCATGGCCACCGGCGGCATGGGCGACGTCCTGACCGGCGTGGTTGCCGCATTCCTGGGGCAGGGGTATCATCCTTTCGCCGCCTGCCAACTGGGCGCCTTCGTTCACGGCCACGCCGCCGACTTCCTGGTGGAGGCCATGGGCACCCAGGGGATGAGCGCCACCGACGTGCAGGAGATGCTCCCCGTGGCGCTGGCGAACCTGGCCGCGTCCCGAACCACCGCAACGAACCATCAACAGGGAGAATGACCATGATGAAAGCCAAAGAGATCATGACCACAGACGTCATCACCGTGCGCCGCGACACCACCGTCAGGGATCTCGCCAAGCTCTTCGCCGAGCGCCGCATCTCCAGCGTCCCCGTGGTGGACGACGAGGGGCTCCTGATCGGCATCGTCTCGGAAAGCGACCTGATCGAGCAGGACAAGCCGCTGCACATCCCGACTGTCATCTCCATCTTCGACTGGGTCATCTACCTGGAGAGTGACAAGCGCTTCGAGAAGGAATTGCAGAAGATGACCGGCCAGACCGTGGGGGATATCTACTCCGAGGACGTCGCCAGCGTGGCGCCGGAGGCGCCGGTTTCCGACGTCGCCGAGATCATGACCGAGAAGAAGGTCCAGGCCGTCCCCGTCGTGGAAGGGCGCCGCGTGGTCGGCATCATCGGGCGCATCGACATGGTGCGCACCATGATCGCCTAGGCGGCCGGATGTCCTGCGTGTTGAGCAAGAGCCAGGAAGAGACGGTAGCACTGGGAGCGAGGCTGGGGCGGCTGTTGCAGCCGGGGGATTTCGTCGCCCTGGTGGGAGACCTGGGTGCCGGCAAGACCCAGTTCGCGAAGGGGGTCGCGCTCGGGCTGGAGGTGGACCCGGAGACACCGGTGACCAGCCCCACCTACACCATCCTCAACATCTACGACGGGCGCATTCCGCTGTACCATTTCGACCTGTACCGGCTGGAGGGGGCGCACGACGTCGAGGCCTTGGGCTTCGACGAATACTTCTCCGGCGATGGCGCCTGCGTGGTGGAGTGGGCCGAGCGGCTCGAGGAGGATCTCCCCGCTGATCTCCTCACCGTTACCCTGAATCACGCCGGGGCCGACGAGCGCTCCGTCTGTTTCGAGGCCTCCGGGCCGCGTGCGCGGGTCCTTGCCGAAACGGTTCTGGCATAGTGACAGGAACAGCGCCGCTGTCGATTCAAACAGCGGCTTGCGTGGCGCTTCCGATCGGGATCACGGTATCAACCAAACGCCCCTTTCTCTCAACGAGGAGGGGCGTTTTTTTATACTGTAAACAGGACGGCCCCGAAAAATGAAGAAATAGGCTATCTTGGCCGTGATTACTTAAAAAAATGTTTTGACCGTACACGCTAATGTGCTAATAAAGTGGTTCCTACCGCCGGGATTATGCTCCGGGTGGATCAATCAGTAGAGTACAAGGAGGACGGCATGGCTTTGGTGGTCCAAAAGTACGGCGGCACCTCGATGGGGTCCGTCGAACGAATTCGCAACGTCGCCAAGAGGGTGGCAAAAACCTATGACGCCGGCAACGACATGGTGGTGGTTGTCTCCGCCATGGCAGGCGAAACCAACAAGCTGGTCGCGCTTGCCAACGAGGTGTGCGAGTTCCCGGACAACCGCGAATACGACGTGCTTGTCGCGGCGGGGGAGCAGGTCTCCATCGCCCTCTTGGCCATGTGCCTGAAAGCCATGGGGTACAAGGCGAAGTCCTACCTCGGCTTCCAGGTGCCCATCCTTACCGATACCTCTTACAGCAAAGCCAGGATCGAGAGCATCGACGACAAGAAGATGCGCGCCGACCTGAAAGAGGGGACCATCCTGATCGTGGCCGGCTTCCAGGGCGTCGACGAGTCCGGCAGCGTCACCACCCTGGGGCGCGGCGGCTCCGACACCTCGGCGGTAGCCCTCGCCGCGGCCCTGAAGGCCGACGTCTGCGAGATCTTCACCGACGTGGACGGCGTCTACACCACCGATCCCAACATCTGCAAGGACGCCAAGAAGATCGAGCGCATTTCCTACGAGGAGATGCTGGAGCTGGCCAGCCTCGGCGCCAAGGTGCTGCAGATCCGCTCCGTGGAGTTCGCCAGCAAGTACAACGTCGACGTCCACGTCCGCTCGAGTTTCAACGAAAATCTCGGAACCATGGTTACCAAGGAGGATAAAGAAATGGAAGCAGTGCTCGTCTCGGGTATCGCCTACGCCAAGGATGAAGTGAAAATTGCCGTCATGCAGGTACCGGACAAGCCGGGGATCGCCGCCCAGATCCTCTCGCCGCTTTCCGATGCCAACATCTCCGTCGACATGATCGTCCAGAACGTGAGCGAGGCCGGTTCCACCGACTTCACCTTCACCGTGCCCCAGGCCGATTTCAAGAAAGCACTCTCCATCACCAAGGAAACCGCCGAGGCGATCCACGCCAAGGAAGTGCTCTCCGACGAGAACGTGACCAAGGTCTCCATCGTCGGTCTCGGCATGAGGAGCCACGCCGGCGTGGCCACCACCATGTTCCAGGCGCTCGCCAAGGAGGGGATCAACATCCAGATGATCTCCACCTCCGAGATCAAGATCTCCGTCGTGGTCGACGCCAAGTACACCGAACTCGCCGTCCGCGTGCTGCACGACGCCTTCGGCCTGGCCGGGAAGTAAAGAACCCGTTCAACGTTCAACGTTCGACGTTACGAAACGCCCCGGCTTCGGCTCGGGCGTTTCCGTAACGGCGGATGCGGAACTGCGAACGTCAAAAGGGGACAGGCACCTGCGGAGCCAGTCCCCAAGGCGAAAGGGACAGGCAGTACGGAGCCGGTCCCAAACTGACTTTTGAACGTTGAACGTTGAACGTTGAACGTCTTTTGATGAAGTTCGGGGGGGATATGAGCCTGGTGAAACTTTACGATACGACGCTTAGGGACGGAACGCAGGCGGAGGACATCTCTTTCCTGGTAGAGGACAAGATCCGCATCGCGCACAAGCTGGACGAATGCGGCATTCACTACATCGAGGGGGGATGGCCCGGTTCCAACCCTAAGGACGTCGCCTTCTTCAAGGACATCAAGAAGGAGAAGCTTTCCCAGGCGAAAATCGCGGCCTTCGGCTCGACCCGCCGCGCCAAGATCACCCCGGATAAGGACCAGAACCTGCGCACGCTGGTGGACTCCAAGGCCGACGCCGCCACCATCTTCGGCAAGACCTGGGACTTCCACGTGCACGAGGCGCTCAGGATCCCGCTCGAGGAGAACCTGGAGCTGATCTTCGACTCGCTGGAGTTCCTCAAGAAGAACATGCCCGAGGTCTTCTACGACGCCGAGCACTTCTTCGACGGCTACAAGTCCAACCCCGAGTACGCCATCAAGACGCTGCAGGCGGCCCAGCAGGCGGGCGCGGACTGCATCATCCTCTGCGACACCAACGGCGGCTCCATGCCCTACGAAATCGCCGCGATCGTGGACGAGGTGAAAAAGCACATCAAAACACCGCTCGGCATCCACGCCCACAACGACGGCGAGTGCGCGGTGGCCAACTCCATCATCTCCGTGCAACAGGGGATCGTGCACGTGCAGGGGACCATCAACGGCTTCGGCGAGCGCTGCGGCAACGCGAACCTCTGCTCCATCATCCCGGCGCTCAAGGTGAAGATGAAGCGTGACTGCATCTCCGACGCCCAGATGAAGACGCTGCGGGACCTGTCCCGCTACGTCTACGAACTGGCCAACCTGGCGCCCAACAAGCACCAGCCCTACGTCGGCAACTCCGCCTTCGCCCACAAGGGAGGCGTGCACGTCTCGGCGATCCAGCGCCACCCGGAAACCTACGAGCACATGCGGCCGGAACTGGTGGGCAACACCACCCGCGTCCTGGTCTCCGACCTCTCCGGGCGGGCCAACATCCTCGCCAAGGCGACCGAGTTCAACATCAACCTGGACAGCAAGGACCCGGTCACCCTCGAGATCCTGGAAGACATCAAGTCCATGGAGAACCGCGGCTACCAGTTCGAGGGAGCGGAGGCTTCCTTCGAATTGCTGATGAAGCGGGCCCTCGGCACGCACCGCAAGTTCTTCTCCGTGATCGGCTTCCGCGTCATCGACGAGAAGCGCACCGAGGACGACCAGCCCATCTCCGAGGCGACCATCAAGGTCAAGGTCGGCGGCAAGGTCGAGCACACCGCCTCCGAGGGACACGGCCCGGTCAACGCCCTGGACAACGCCCTCAGGAAGGCGCTGGAGAAGTTCTATCCCAAGCTCAAGGACGTGAAACTGCACGACTACAAGGTGCGCGTGCTTCCGGCAGGGCAGGGGACCGCTTCCTCCATCCGCGTCCTCATCGAAAGCGGCGACAAGGAAGGGCGCTGGGGCACCGTCGGCGTCTCCAGCAACGTCATCGAGGCCTCCTACCAGGCTCTCGTGGACGCCATCGAGTTCAAGCTGCATAAAGACGAGGAGACGGCGGCACCGAAGAAATGATGCCCAGGAGCCAGCGACTCACCCTTTGGTGTCTCGCCCTG
Source organism: Geomonas anaerohicana (assembly GCF_016458305.1). Classification (GTDB taxonomy): domain Bacteria; phylum Desulfobacterota; class Desulfuromonadia; order Geobacterales; family Geobacteraceae; genus Geomonas; species Geomonas anaerohicana. The sequence continues at coordinate 52,064 of NZ_JAEMHL010000002.1, forward strand.
CTCCTCTCCCTCTCGCTGTACTTTAAAGGCCGCGTTCCCACCCCTACGGGTGAGGGCGCGGCCTTTTCCCGTTATACGGGGCAGGGGATCACGGTGCGCATCGCCGGAAAGGTCGCCCGACCGGGTGTTTACCGCCTGCCGGTTGGCGCTACCGCAGGCACCGCCATTAAAATGACGGTGCATGACGCGGCGGCGCCGGCAAGCGTCAGGGGCCCCGTCACTCGGGTTCTCGCCAGCGGCGATGTGGTGACCGTGGCTCAAGGTGGTAGCGGTAAGTCTTCGATATATTTGTCTAAAATGGGTGCCAAGGAGAGGATGGTCCTCAATATACCGCTGCACCCCGACCTGCTCCAGGAGGAGGAATGGGACCTGCTCCCCGGCATCGGACCGGCACTTTCCCGACGTATCATGGCCGACCGTCAGGAAAATGGCGCTTTTGGTTCCGTGGAGGGGCTGCTGCGGGTGCCGGGGATCGGTGAAGGGACGTTGGCGGCGATTCGTAAGTATTTCTAATGGTCGCTAAGGAGGCCTTTTTGCGATGGTTCCTTCCAAAAGGAGTACTGCTTAGATTACAGTTTGTTTAGATTTCCGATCTTGGCATGTCGCGTGAATTATACGATCCCACATGAAGTTCTTTAATCAACTTTTTGTTGGGAGGTACGGCTTATGAAATGCCCTAAATGCAAAGGTCGGATGTTTGCGGAAAAATATTACGACTTCGTGAGATCTTTCGATGCCTGGAAATGCACCTGCTGTGGAGAGGTGCTCGATCCTACCATCCTTGCCAACAGAGCCAGGAACTTCAACAGCCTCCTGGGCTGATCCCACATCATAAAGACACCAAGGGGGGACGTCTCCGACGCCCCCTCTTTTTGTTACCCCTTCTTTACAGTTTTTGCCATCGCACCGCGCCGCCGTATCGATGCGCCGGATGCGCCGGATGCGCCGGATGCGTGGATGCGTGGATGCGTGGATGCGTGGATGCGTGGATGCGTGGATGCGTGGATGCGTGGATGCGTGGATGCGCCGTCCGTAGCCTGAGCGCACCCGCTTCGCGCACCTTGCCCGAACTGGACCTGCTACCGCCGAGAGAAAGTTTTCCCTCCCATGATTTTGTCTTGACAGGATCAGGGGGGTCGGTTATAAAAGGGATCAAATTGGTCCTAAAGGTGTTTTTATGATGGAACTGACCCGCAAGGGCGAATACGCAATCCGTGGCATCATCTACCTGGCGCAGCAGCCGCCGGGGCGGGTCTCCCTGATCAGCGAGATTGCCGCTGCCGCCGAGGTGCCGCAGACCTTCCTTGCCAAAATCTTCCAGAGCTTCGCCAAACTCGGCCTGGTCACCTCCTCGCGCGGTACCGGCGGTGGCTTCGTGCTGGCGCGTCCGGCGTCCGCCATCACCCTGCGTGAAGTGGTCGAGGCCGTCGAGGGGCCCATTCTCCCCAACCGCTGCCTGCTGGGCAGCGCCTGCGACAGGGGAGGCCCTTGCCGCGTTCATGCCGTTTGGAAACAGGTGCAGACCGAAGTGGTCCATATTCTGGACGGTGTCACTATCGATACCCTGGCGCGGAACCCCGAGTCCTGAGCCGTAGCGTGTAAAAAATTTTTGTCTACAATTAAGATAAAGAAGGTCCTGTTGGTCTTTTGTGACCGCTAATATCAAGTAAGGCTGGGAAACGGCCCAAGGGCCAAACTGTTCATTTTTATCTAAGGAGCGAATCATGGATGTACTAACCCTGAGCAGGCTGCAGTTTGCCATCACCAGCATGTTCCACTTCATTTTCGTCCCCCTCACCCTGGGATTGTCGGTCCTGGTAGCGATGATGGAGACCCGCTACGTGCTGACCGGCAACGAGATGTACAAGAGGATGACGAAGTTCTGGGGCAAGCTGTTCCTGATCAACTTCGCCCTCGGCGTGGTGACCGGGATTACCATGGAGTTCCAGTTCGGCATGAACTGGGCCGAGTACTCGCGCTACGTCGGCGACATCTTCGGGGCGCCGCTGGCCATCGAGGCCACCGTGGCCTTCTTCATGGAAAGCGTGTTCATCGGGGTCTGGGCCTTTGGCTGGGAGAAGGTGGGCAAAAGGTTCCACGCGGTCTCCATCTGGCTGGTGGCGCTGGCGACCAACCTCTCCGGGCTCTGGATCCTCCTGGCCAACGGCTGGATGCAGCACCCGGTGGGCTACGTGCTCAGAAACGGCCGCGCCGAGATGGTGGACTTCATGGCGCTCATCACCAACCCCTTCGGCCTGCTGAAATTCGGGCACCAGATCGTGTCCGGTTACACCGTGGCCGGCTTCTTCGTAATGGGGATCTCCGCCTACCACCTGCTCAAGGCGCGCAACCGCGAGTTCTTCAAGGCCTCCTTCGGTATGGCCGCCGTCTTCGCCCTGGCCGCCTCCATAATGGTCGGCGTCATCGGCGACTTCCACGCGGCCGACGTCGCCAAGACCCAGCCCGCCAAGTTCGCCGCCATGGAGGCGGTCTGGAATTCCTGTAACAACGCTCCCATGCACCTGATCGCCTTCCCGGACGAGAAGAACGAGTGCAACCTGGTCACCGCGCTCCCGGTGCCGGGCCTGCTGAGCTTCCTCGCCTTCCACGACACCAACGCCCAGATCCGCGGCATCACCTCCTTCCCCAAGGACGAGCGTCCGCCGGTACTCCCGGTATTCCTGAGCTTCCGCCTGATGGTCGGTCTGGGCACCCTGTTCATCCTGCTGTCGGCTGCGGGGCTGTTCCTGTCCAAGAACGGCCTGCTGGAGAAGTACCCCCTGTTCCTGAAGCTTTTGGTGCTCTGCATCCCGCTCCCCTACATCGCCAACCAGCTTGGCTGGATCGTTTCCGAGGTGGGGCGTCAGCCCTGGATCGTCTACGGCATCATGAAGACTTCGGACGCGGTTTCCAAGTCCCTGGAGATGTCGCAGGTGATCGGCTCGCTTTTGGGCTTCACGCTGCTCTACGGCCTTTTGGGCTTCGTGGATATCTACCTGTTGGCCAAATTCGCCCGCAAAGGGCCTGAAGAAACTCACGTCGGCGCTAGCAACGCCTTCAGAAACTAGGGGGGGACAATGGATCTGCATATCGTATGGTTTGTACTTTGGGGCGTTCTGTGGGCGGTCTATTTCATGCTGGACGGCTTCGTGCTGGGGGCGGGGATGCTGCACCGCGTGCTGGGCAGGACCGACCTGGAGCGGCGCGTCGTCATCAACAGTTTCGGGCCGGTATGGGACGGCAACGAGGTCTGGCTGATCACCGCCGGCGGCGCCACCTTCGCCGCCTTCCCGACCACCTACGCGCTCATGTTCAGCTACCTGTACACGCCGCTTCTGCTGCTGCTCTTCGCACTCATCGTGCGCGGTGTCTCCTTCGAGTTCCGCAGCAAGGAAGAGGGCGCCACCTGGCGCGGCTGCTGGGACTGGGCCATCGTCCTGTCGAGCTTCGTGCCGGCGCTCCTCTTCGGGGTCGCCTTCGGCAACATCTTCGCGGGCCTGCCCATGGACAAGGCCGGTTACCACGGCTCCCTCATCGCCCTTTTGAACCCCTACGGCATCGTGAGCGGCCTGCTCTTCGTGATGCTGTTCCTGGAGCACGGCGCCCTCTACGTCGCGGTGAAGAGCACCGGCGGCCTGAGCCGGCGCGCCGAGTCCCTGGCCCGCACCCTCTGGGTCCCGCTCCTCGTGGTGGCGGTCGCCTTCCTGGGCTACACCAACTTCGCGACCAAGCTCTATGACAATTATTTGAAGGCCCCGGTCCTCCTGGTGGCGCCGCTTGTTGCCGTGGCGGCCCTGGTCGGTGTGCGCCTGCTGCTGGGCGCCGGCAACACCCTGGCCGCCTTCGCCGCCTCCTGCGTCACCATCCTGGGCGTGGTCGGGACCGGGGTGATCGGGCTGTTCCCCAACCTGATCCCGTCCAGCATGGACGCCCTGTCCAGCCTCACCATCTACAACAGCTCCTCCTCGGAGTACACGCTGCAGATCATGACCGGGGTGGCCTTCACCTTCGTGCCGGTGGTGATCCTGTACAAGATCTGGGTGTACCGGCTCTTCCGGGGAACGGTTACCGCCGAGGCGGTGGCCGCCGACCACGAGGCCTACTAGCCTGCTTTTGCCTGCCGCCGCCCCCCATCCGGGGGGCGGCTTTTTCGTGCTCCGGCGCCCGGTTCCGGGGCGATCAAACCACGGCACGTGTTGCGGCGAAGTGCCGCCGTGGACGGCCCTTCGGGGCCGTAAGCGTTTAAAGCGAAACCAATTCTATATTGACAAGTTCCCTTCCTCTTTGCTACTTTACCCTCTTGTCGCGCGCCCTAAGCGAACAGCGCCGGTGCCAAAGCCCTTCCCGGGAGGCAGCTTTTCTAGCGGATGCCCCGACAGACCCGTCACCACAACCCCCGCCCAGACAATCATGCACGAGGCCTTACGGCAGAGAGCCTGCCATATAAAGTGAACAAAGAGAGGATTTTCCATGCAGATTAGTGTTGAAACGGTCAACAGCATCAAGAAAAAGTTGAACTTCGAAATCCCGGCGGACAAAGTTTCTGCTGAAGTTGACAAGGCCTATGCCGAAATAAGAAAGCATGCCGCGATAAAAGGGTTCCGTAAGGGCAAGGTCCCGATGAGCCTGATCGAGAAACACTACGGCGAGAAGATGGCTGAGGACGTGGTCAAGAACCTGGTTCACGAGAGCTACTTCAAGGCTGTCGAGGAAAAGGGGCTGAACCCGGTATCCTACCCGGTGATCGAAAGCGATCTGCTCAAGAAGGGCGAACCGTTCAAGTACTCGGCAGTGATCGAAGTATTCCCGGAAGTCGAACTGAAGGAATACCTCGGCCTCGAGGTTGAGAAGGAGCAGCTGGTGCTCGACCCCGCAGCGGTCGATGCCCGCCTCAAGGAGATGCAGGAGCGCATGGCGCAGTTGGCACCGGCTCCGGAAGGCCACGCCGCTGCCCTGGGCGATTTCGTCACCTTCGACTTCAAGGGTTCCATCGAAGGCGTTCCCTTCGAGGGGGGTGCCGCCGAGGACTTCCAGCTCGAGCTGGGTTCCGGCCGCTTCATCCCGGGCTTCGAGGACCAGATGGTCGGCATGACCGTCGGGACCAACAGCACCATCAAGGTGACCTTCCCGGAAGGTTACGGCTCCGCGGAGCTGGCCGGCAAGCCGGCGGACTTCGAGATCACGGTGAAAGAAATCAAGGTCAAGGAGCTCCCCGAGCTGAACGACGACTTCGCCAAGGAGTTCGGCGAGGAGTTCGAGACCCTCGACCTGCTGAAGGCCAAACTGGCCGAGATCAACCAGGCCCAGGAAGAGTCCCGCATCAACCACGACCTGCGTGAGAACGTCTTCAAGGCGCTCATCGAGAAGAACCCGGTCGAGGTCCCCGAGGCCCTGGTCGATCGCCAGGTGACCATGATGCTGGAGAACACCAAGCAGCGCCTCGCGTCGCAGAGGATGTCCCTGGAGATGATGGGGATGACCGACGAGAGCTACAAGACCCAGTTCCGTGACGCCGCCCGCGACCAGGTCAAGGGTTCCGTCATCGTCGACGCCGTGGCCGAGAAGGAGTCGGTCGTGGTGACCGAGGAGGAGTTCCAGGCGCAGCTGGGCCAGATCTCCGCCCAGACCGGCCAGCCGCTGGAGAAGGTGGCGCAGCTGTACAAGACCAACGAGCGGGCCAAGGACAGCCTGATGGCCCAGATGAGGGAAGACAAGGCGGTGCAGTTCATCACCGAGCGCGCCAAGGTGACCGAGGTTCCCAAGGCGGAAAGCAAATAGGAGATTCCATGCTGGTACCGATAGTAGTGGAGCAGACTGGCCGGGGCGAGAGGTCGTACGACATCTATTCGCGCCTTCTGAAGGACAGGATCATCTTCCTGGGTGGCGGCATCGACGACAACGTCGCCAACCTGGTGATCGCGCAGCTCCTCTTCCTGGAGGCCGAGGATCCCGACAAGGACATCCATCTCTACATCAACTCCCCCGGCGGTGTGGTCACCGCCGGGATGGCGATCTACGACACCATGCGCTACATCAAGGCGCCGGTGTCGACCATCTGCATCGGGCAGGCGGCCTCCATGGGCGCCTTCCTGCTGTCGGGCGGTGAGAAAGGGAAGCGCTTCTCCCTGGCCAACTCGCGCATCATGATCCACCAGCCGCTGGGAGGTTTCCAGGGGCAGGCGACGGACATCCACATCCACGCCAAGGAGATCCTGCGCATGAAGGACCAGCTCAATGAACTTCTGGCTGAGCATACCGGTCAGAACGTAGAAAAAGTGGCTGCCGATACAGAGCGCGACTATTTTATGTCGGGCGAAGAGGCAAAGACATATGGTATTATAGATGCCATTGTGACTAGAAACGTTGTCACCGGAGGTGCCAATTGAGCAGAAGAGATGACCGTTCCGATACGCTGATCTGTTCCTTTTGCGGGAAGAGCCAGGAAGAGGTGAAGAAGCTTATTGCGGGGCCTACGGTCTACATCTGCGACGAGTGCATCGAACTTTGCAACGACATCATCGCGGAGGAGTCCAAGCTTGAAGACACCTCCGGCCCGGACGTCCGCAAGCTCCCCAAGCCGCAGGAGATCAAGGAAGTCCTGGATGAGTACGTCATCGGGCAGGCCCGCGCCAAGAAGGTTCTGGCCGTCGCGGTGTACAACCACTACAAGCGCGTCGAGGCGCCGACCAAGCCGGGCGACGTCGAGATGCAGAAGAGCAACATCCTGCTTTTGGGCCCCACCGGCTCGGGCAAGACGCTGCTGGCCCAGACCCTGGCCCGCATCCTCAAGGTGCCGTTCGCCATGGCGGACGCCACCAACCTCACCGAGGCGGGCTACGTGGGCGAGGACGTCGAGAACATCATCCTGACCCTCCTTCAGGCCGCCGATTACGACGTGGAGAAGGCGCAGAAGGGGATCATCTACATCGACGAGATCGACAAGATCGCCAGGAAGTCCGATTCCCCGTCCATCACCCGCGACGTTTCCGGTGAAGGGGTGCAGCAGGCGCTCTTGAAGATCATCGAGGGGACCATCGCCAGCGTACCGCCCAAGGGGGGCCGCAAGCACCCGCAGCAGGAGTTCCTGAAGGTGGACACCACCAACATCCTCTTCATCTGCGGCGGCGCCTTCCCGGGCCTGGACAACATCATCCAGCAGAGGATCGGCGTGAAGACCCTGGGCTTCGGGGCCGACGTCAAGAAGAAGGTCGAGAAGAAGGCCGGCGAGCTGCTGGCCGGCGTCACCCCCGAGGACCTGTTGAAGTTCGGGTTCATCCCCGAGTTCGTGGGCCGTCTCCCCATGCTCGCCTCGCTGTCCGAGCTGGACGAGGAGGCCATGGTGCAGATCCTCAAGGAGCCCAAGAACGCACTGATCAAGCAGTACCAGAAGCTGTTCGAGATGGAGCACGTGAAGCTGAAGTTCACCGACGGCTCCCTGATCGCCATCGCCCGCGAAGCGCTCAAGAGAAAGACCGGCGCCCGCGGCCTGCGTTCCATCCTGGAGAACGCGATGCTCGACATCATGTACGAGATCCCGTCCCAGAGCATGGTCAAAGAGGTGGTCATCAGCGAAGAGGTGATCTACAGCAAGGAAAAACCGATCATCGTCTATGAGAACGTGGCGGAAAGCGCCTAACAGGGACATATGACTGAAGAAACCAGCAGCAGACGTAAGAAGAGAGGGAATCCGGAAAGGTTCCCTCTCTTTCCTTTACGGGACATCGTGATCTTCCCGCACATGGTGATACCTCTGTTCGTGGGGCGTGAGAAGTCGGTGCTCGCCCTCGAGGCCGCCATGGCCCAGAACGACAAGCTGATCCTGCTTGCCACCCAGAAAAACGCCAAGACCGAGGACCCGGAGCCGGGCGACATCTACACGGTGGGTACGCTGTGCCAGGTGATCCAGCTTTTGAAGCTCCCCGACGGCACCGTCAAGGTGCTGGTGGAAGGGAAACGGCGCGGTTCCATCGTCTCCTTCAGCGACCGGAGCGACTACTTCGAGGTCGAGGTGGAGACCCTCACCGAGAAGAACGCCAACGTGACCGAGGTCGAGGCGCTGAAGCGCGGCGTGCTCGCTTCCTTCGAGAACTACGTGGAGCTGAACAGTTCGGTGCCGGCCGAGATCCTGCAGTCGGTGCAGGGTATCGCCGACGCCTCGCGCATGGCCGACACCATCGCCCCGCACCTGAACCTGAAGGTGGCGCAGAAGCAGGAACTGTTGGCCGCGGTGCAGCCGGCGCGGCGCATGGAGCGCCTGTTGTCGCTCATGGGCGCCGAGATCGAGATCCTGCAGATCGAGAAGAAGATCCATGCCCGGGTCAAGAAGCAGATGGAGAAGACCCAGAAGGATTACTACCTGAACGAGCAGATCCGCGCCATCCAGAAGGAGCTTGGGGGCAAGGACGAGTTCAAGCAGGAACTCAGGGGGCTGGAGGCGAAGGCCGCCAAGCTGCCGCTGTCTGCCGAAGCCAAGCAGAAGGTGCAGGCCGAGATCAAGAAGCTGAAGTTCATGTCCCCCATGTCCGCCGAGGCGGCCGTGGTGAGAAACTACGTGGACTGGCTGCTGGCACTCCCCTGGGGCGCCTACGCCGACGAAAAACGCGACATCCAGCAGGCGCGCGCCCGCCTGGACGGCGACCACTATGGCCTCGAGAAGGTGAAGCTGAGGATCCTCGAGTTCCTGGCGGTGAACGCGCTCGCGCCGGGCATGAAGGGGCCCATCCTCTGCCTGGTCGGCCCCCCCGGTGTGGGCAAGACTTCGCTGGCGCGCTCGGTGGCCAAGGCGACCGGCCGCGACTTCGTCAAGATCTCGCTGGGCGGGGTGCGCGACGAGGCCGAGATCCGCGGGCACCGGCGCACCTACGTGGGGGCGATGCCGGGGCGCATCATCCAGTCGCTCAAGAAGTGCGGCTCCTCGAACCCCGTGTTCCTCCTGGACGAGATCGACAAGATGAGTTCCGACTTCCGCGGCGACCCCGCCTCGGCGCTCCTCGAGGTGCTCGATCCGGAGCAGAACGCCTGCTTCAACGACCACTTCCTCGACCTCGACTACGACCTGTCCAAGGTGATGTTCATCACCACGGCCAACTCCAGCCACTCCATCCCGCGCCCGCTGCTGGACCGCATGGAGGTGGTGCGGCTGGACGGCTACACCGAGCACGAGAAGCTCGCCATCGCCCGCCAGTACCTGATCCCGAAACAGGCCGAGGCCAACGGGCTTGCGGGGAAGGGAATCAGCTTCACCGACGCCGCCCTTCTGGAACTGGTGCGCCGCTACACCCGCGAGGCGGGGGTGCGCAACCTGGAGCGCGAGATCGGCTCCATCTGCCGCAAGATCGCCTTCGCCGTTGCCGAGGGGGGCAAGCTGCGCCGCACCGTCCAGCCCAAGCAGATTGCCGGCTACCTGGGACCCGCCCGCTACAAGTACGGTGAGATCGGGCAGGAGGACGCCATCGGCCTCGTCACCGGTCTGGCCTGGACCGAGGTGGGGGGGGAACTGCTCAACATCGAGGTGGTCTCGCTGCCCGGCAAGGGAAAGCTGACCGTGACCGGGAAGCTGGGCGAGGTGATGCAGGAGTCGGCGCAGGCGGCCATGACCTACGTCCGTTCCCGCGGCGAGCTTTTGGGCTTCGCCAAGGACTTCTACCAGCATCTCGACATCCATATCCACGTCCCGGAAGGGGCGATACCCAAGGACGGCCCCTCGGCCGGTATCGCCATGGCCTGCGCGCTCACCTCGGCGCTGACCAGGAGGCCGGTGCGCCGCGACATCGCCATGACCGGCGAGGTGACCCTGCGCGGCACCGTGCTCCCCATCGGCGGACTGAAGGAGAAACTCTTGGCGGCAGGGCGGGGCGGCATCCGTACCGTCTTGATCCCCAAGGAGAACGAAAAGGACCTGGCCGAGGTGCCCAAAGAGATCCTGGCCGGGCTCACCGTGCACCCGGTGGCGCACATGGACGAGGTGCTCGGCCACGCGCTGCTGGCACCGGTCGGCCTCCCTGCAGCCGCTCTGTATGCGGATGCAGCTCAAGCGGCGGGTGACACCCCGGTTGTGCCGCACTAGAAAAAAAATTAGAAAAAGGGTTGACAGTCGGAACGAGCCTCTGGTATATACTCATTTCACTTTGCGATGCACCCCTAGGAGGAGCTAATGAACAAGGCAGAACTGGTAAGCGCCATTGCTGAAGAAGCACAGTTGACCAAGGTTGATGCAGACAAGGCTCTCACGGGGATTGTTGATGCACTGACCAACTGCCTCGCCGCCGGCGACAAGGTAACCCTGGTCGGCTTCGGCACCTTCAGCGTCGCCGAGCGCGCCGCCCGCACCGGTCAGAACCCGCAGACCGGTAAGAAGATCGAGATCGCGGCTTCCACCGCTCCGAAATTCAAGCCGGGCAACACCCTGAAGGAACTGCTCAACGCTTAACAAATCCCGGTCTTCGGGATGTAGTAGATGCGGGGTTGTAGCTCAGTCGGTTAGAGTGCCAGCCTGTCACGCTGGAAGTCGCGGGTTCGAGCCCCGTCAACCCCGCCATATAAAATTTGGGTGAATAGCTCAGCTGGGAGAGCGCCAGCCTTACAAGCTGGATGTCGGGGGTTCGATCCCCTCTTCACCCACCACCAGAAAATCCGTTCAACGTTCAACGTTCAACGTTACCAACTGACACGTTGCCGGCTTCCGGGTTCAAACACTGAACCTTGAAGCGCCGCTAACGGGTTCACAAGTTGGGGTTGTAGCTCAGTCGGTTAGAGTGCCAGCCTGTCACGCTGGAAGTCGCGGGTTCGAGCCCCGTCAACCCCGCCATCAAAAGGAAAGGCCGCCATGTCAGGCGGCCTTTCCTTTTTTGCGTTCCGGCACCGCGCGCCGCTGGCCACCTCCGCCCCCGGCGCCTTTGCTGCAATCCCTTTAGCTTGACTTGCCCGATGAAAATCGTTTATCCTCTCCGATGTTCTGTCTGGGGAGGTTTAACTCCCCAAGCGCCCCTGATTCTGCGGTTTTAGCCGTCAAGGTAAAACGGAAAGCGAGCCCCCCTTGAAACCCATCAAGCCAATCGTGGTGATCCCCACCTACAACGAAAGAGACAACCTGGAAAAACTGGTCAGGCAGGTCCTGGCCCTGCACCCCGCACTGGAACTCTTGGTGGTGGACGACAACTCGCCCGACGGCACCGGCGACCTCGCCGAGGGGCTGGCCGCGGAAACGGGGCGGGTCTCGGTGCTGCACAGAAGCGGCAAGCTGGGACTGGGCTCCGCGTACCGCGAGGGGTTCGCCAAGGCCCTGGCCATGGGCGCCGACCTCGTGGTGCAGATGGACGCCGACTTCTCCCACGATCCCGCCATGATCCCCTACTTCTTCGAGGAGACCAGCCGGGCCGACCTCGTCATCGGGTCGCGCTACCTGAACGGGGTGAGCGTGGTGAACTGGCCGCTGCGCCGGCTCATGCTGAGCTACTTCGCCAGCGTCTACACCAGGGTGATCACCGGCCTGACCATCTCCGACTGCACCAGCGGCTTCAAGTGCTTCCGCGCCGAGACGTTGAAGGGGATCGATCTCTCCAGCATCCGTTCGGACGGCTACTCGTTCCAGATCGAGATGAACTACCGCTGCAAGGAGAAGGGGTTCCGCATCAGCGAGGTTCCCATCATCTTCATCGACCGCCACGCCGGCACCTCCAAGATGTCCAAAAAGATCGTGCGCGAGGCGGTGCTCATGGTCTGGAAACTCAAGCTGGGGTCGCTGCTGCGCGCGGTGCTGCCCAAGGGGAGGGGATGATGTCCTCGACGCTGTGGTCGATTATCTGCGTGGCCGGACTGTGGGGCTTCGTGACCTGCACCATCTTTTTCATCCTGCGCGCCTTCCCGGCCCGGGATGTGTTCGAAGGGAAAGCCGCTCTCAAGTGGGGAGCGGGTGTCGTTGGCTTCTTCGTGGTCTGGATCATCGGCATGATGCAGGCCTGAGGCTGTTGTAGACAGAACCGGCTCCCGTTTACTGTTTTAATTCTCTCATATTTGTGGTACTCATAATATCTTATGCCCGTTTATACCTGTAAAATAGGTTCCTCCGACGGTCGAATTCTTACCAAGGAACTCGATTCTGTCAGTGAGGCTCTGCTGCGTCAGAGTCTGGAGGAGCAGGGCTTTGTCGTTTTCGAGGTGCGTAAGAAGCCGTTCCAGTTCCTGCAGGACACCGGTATCGGCCGAAAGAAGATCGGCAACAAGGAACTACTGTTGTTCAACCAGGAACTCCTGGTGCTTCTGAAGGCGGGGCTCCCCATCATCCAGGCTCTGGATACCATCCTCGAGTCCGGCACGGGGAAACTGCACGAGATACTGAACGCGGCCAGAGAGGACATCAAGGGGGGGCTTGCGCTGTCGACGGCCTTCGAGAAGTATCCGAGGGTCTTTCCGCAGCTCTACATCGCCTCGATCCGCGCCGGCGAGCGCACCGGTGACCTGCCGCAGACCATCAGGCGCTACATCGCCTTTTTGAAGAGAAGCGAGGGGTTCCGCGGCAAGATCATCGGCGCCATGTTCTACCCGGCCATCCTGGTCGTCGTCGCCTTCGTGGCCATCACCGTGCTCCTGATCTACGTGGTGCCGACCTTCAGTACCATCTACGCCGACTCCGGCAACACGCTGCCGGTGCCGACCCAGATGCTCATCAACTTCACCGGGTTCCTGCGCCATTACCTGCTGGTCTTCGTGGCCCTCATCTTCGGCGCCGTGACCATTTTCAGGCGCTGGAAGGAGACCGAGTCGGGGCGCTACACCGTGGACGGCATGAAGATCAAGACCCCCTTCGTCGGTGCGGTCGTGATCCGTTACGCGCTCTCCGGCTTCACCCGGACCCTGGCCACGGTGCTCGGCTCCGGCATCCCGATCGTCGAGGCGATGCGGATGTCGGTGGGGACCCTGAACAACAAGGTGCTGGAGCGCGGCCTGCTCATGGCAGTGCACCGGGTCGAGGAGGGGAGCAAGCTCTCCACCGCGCTGGAGAACATGAAGCTCTTGCCGCCGCTGGCGCTGCGCATGCTCTCGGTGGGTGAGACCACCGGCGCCCTCGAGGAGATGCTCGGGGACATCTCCGACTACTTCGAGGACGAGATCGAACGCAACCTCCACGTGCTGACCACCGCCATCGAGCCTGCCATCATGATCGTCATGGGGGTGGTCATCGGTACTATCATCGTCACCATGTACCTGCCGATCTTCAAGATCGCCAGCACCGTCAGCTAGAGGGAACATGCTGAAGCCGTTCAAAAGACAGAGGCTGGGTGACATCCTCCTGGAGCAGGGTGAGCTGACCAACGACCAGCTGGCCTACGCACTGGACAAGCAGCAGAGCACCAAGGAGCGCCTGGGCGCCATCTGCATGGCCGACGGGCTGATCACGGACGTGGCGCTGGCCCAGGCGCTGGCGCTCCAGTTCGGCCTGGAGTTCGTCGACCTGAAAGGGGTGCGCCCGGACGAGTCGCTGTTCAACATCGTCCCCCCGGAGGTGATGTTCCGCTACCACTTCGTCCCCCTGGAACTGCAGGGCGACCTCCTGGTGGTGGCCATCGCCGACCCGACCGCCGTGCTGCAGCTGGACGAGATGTCCCTGCTCCTGGAGCGGCCGCTCACCTTCAAGGTGGCCGCCGACTCCGAGATCAGCCAGCACCTGAAGCGGGGCGAGGGGACCAGCCGCGTCCTCAAGGAAGTCTCCGAAGACTTCATGCTGCAGCTGGTGACCGAGACCGACAAGGGGGAGGAGATCCTCTCCGTCGAGAACGTCTCCGCGGACACCAGCCCCATCATCAAGCTGGTCAACTCCACCATCCTGGACGCCCTGACCCGGCGCGCCTCGGATATCCACATCGAGACCGCCCAGGAAGGGGTCATCATCAAGTACCGTATCGACGGCGTGCTCTACAAGGCCACCGACCCGATCGACAACCACTTCCAGGGGCCGCTCATCTCCAGGCTCAAGGTCATGAGCGAACTGGACATCTCCGAGCGGCGCATCCCGCAGGACGGCAGGTTCAAGGTCCGGATCGGCGCCAAGTCCATCGACTTCCGCGTCTCGATCATGCCCAGCGCCTTCGGCGAGGACGCGGTCATCCGTATCCTCGACAAGGAGAGCATCGCCAGCGACCTCAGGGGGCTCACCCTGGAGACGCTCGGCATGGCGTCCCACGAGATCAGGCGTTTCCGCAAGATGATCAAGGAGCCCTACGGCATGGTGCTGGTCACCGGCCCCACCGGTTCCGGCAAGACCACCACGCTCTACGGCGCGCTCACCGAGATCCACACCGGCCTCGAAAAGATCATCACCATCGAGGACCCGGTCGAGTATGTCCTCTCCGGCATCACCCAGATCCCGGTCAACGAGAAGAAGGGGCTCACCTTCGCCCGCGGCCTGCGCTCCGTGTTGCGCCACGACCCGGACAAGATCATGGTCGGCGAGATCCGCGACTCCGAGACCGCCCAGATCGCCGTGCAGTCGGCGCTCACCGGTCACCTGGTGTTCACCACCGTGCATGCCAACAACGTCTTCGACGTCATCGGCCGCTTCACCCACATGGGCATCGACCCCTACAACTTCGTCGCCTGCCTGAACTGCGTCATGGCGCAGCGCCTGGTCCGCAAGATCTGCCCCTCCTGCAAGAAGGCGGTCACCGTATCCGACGAGGAACTGCGCGAGTCGGCCATCGACCCGGAGCGCGCCCGCGGGCTCACCCTGTACGAGGCGCGCGGCTGCGACGACTGCAACGGCACCGGCTACCGGGGGCGTTCCGCCATCGTGGAACTGCTCGACTTAAACGACGAGATCCGCGAGCTGATCATTTCCAAGGCACCGATCGCCGCCCTGAAGAAGGCCGCCAAGGCGGCCGGGACCATGTTCCTCAGGGAATCGGCCGTGGCCAAGGTGCTGGCCGGCGAGACGACGATTAAGGAGATCAACCGTGTCACCTTCGTGGAATAGGTGCCAGATATGCTAATGTCCCGCAAAAGCCTCGGGCTCGAGCTCTCCGCCACCGGGTTCAGTTTCGCCCTGGCCGGCGGCGGCAAGGTCCCCACGGTCGAGGCGGGGCTCACCCTGCCGTTCGCGCCGGGACTCTTGACCCTGTCGCGCCGCGACCCCAACGTCACCGACCCCAAGGCGTTCGTCACCGCGCTCAAGGAGGCGCACCTGCGCCTTTTGACCAAGGAGCGCAGCGTCTGCGTGTCGCTGCCGGATGCCGTGGGGCGCGTGGTGCTCCTCGACCTGGAGGCCCGCTTCAAGAACCGCGAGGAGGGGCTGGACGTCATCCGCTGGAAGCTCAAGAAGAGCCTTCCCTTCGACATCAGCGCGGTGCACCTGGACTACCAGACCCTGGAGGAGAAGGAAAACGGAGCGGTGTCGCTGCTGGTATCGCTGATCTCCCGGCCGGTGGTGCAGCAGTACGAGGAACTCCTCTCCGAGGCGGGTCTCGAGGCCAAGCTGATCGACTTCACCTCCTTCAACCTCTACCGCCTGTTCCAGCCCAGGCTCGACCTCTCCGAGGACGGCGCCTTCGTCACCTTCTACCAGGGGGCGATGACGGTGCTGATCTTCAACGGCGGCGTGCTGAGCTTCTACCGCACCAAGGAGGGGGTAGGGGAGGTGCAGAACCTGTTCCGCGAGGTGAACAGCTCCTTCCTGGTCTACGGCGACCAGAGCACGGGCCAGAGCGTCAGCGAGGTCTTCTGTGCCGCCTCTCCCGGCGACGCCGAGTCCTTCCGCGCCCTGGTGGCCGAGGCGAGCGGGCTGGAGCCGGTGCTGCTCGACATGGAACGCCTGGTCCGGCAAGGCTCGACCCTGGGGCTGGACCGCCCCGGGCTGCATGCGCTGGCCGGCGCCCTGGGCGCCGCGCTGAGGAGCCTGTGATATGAAACTGACCATCAACCTGGCTACCAGGCGCTACGTCAACCTGCCCCAGCTCAACGCCATCCTGACGGCCTCCTTCGTCATCCTGGCGCTGCTGCTGGTTTACCTGGTGCGCGAGGTGGCCAACAACCAGGTCGAGATCAACAAGATCAAAAGCGACAGCGCCGCCGCGAGCCGCGGCCCCACCGGTGCGCCCCCCGTTCCCGCCGAGCAGATGAAGGCGCTGGAGAGCAAGATCGCCTTCGCCAACACGCTCATCGACCAGAAGTCCGTGAACTGGCTCGGCCTTTTGGACAAGCTGGAACTGGTGGTGCCGGGAGGGGTGGCCCTGACGCAGGTGGAGCCCTCGACCTTGGACCCGCAGTCCGTGAAGCTGTCCGGTCTTGCGCTCTCCTTCGGCAGTCTGCGCACGCTTTTGGAGAACATGGAGCAGTCCCCCAACTTCTCGGAGGTGTACCTGTTGAGCCAGACCGAGCGCAAGGTCGGCAAGGATCAGCAAGGGTTCGGCTTCTCAATCTCCTGCAAGGTCAGTAAATGATGAACTACCAGATGCTACTCGACATGATCGCCGCCCGGCGCAAGTCCTTCGCGTTCATCGCTTTCCTGGCGCTGCTCGCACTGGGGGTAGAGGTCTACGTCTCCGCCTACCAGGAGCCTGAACTGGAAAAGGTCCAGCAGGCCTGGTTTGCCAAGCGCGACTCGCTCGCCCGCGGCGAGACCCAGGCCGACGCCACCAAGTACCAGCAGGGGATGCGCGACCTCGAAGAGTTCAACAAGCACCTGATCGCCAAGAAAGAGCTCCCCGCGCTTTTGGGGCGGCTCTACGACACCGCCAAGAAAAACTCACTGGCCCTGACCGGCATCTCATACCGGCCGGGCAGGGAGAAGGTCAAGGGGACCCGCGTGGTGACCTACGGCATCTCGTTCAACGTGACCGGCAAGTACGGTGAGCTGAAGAGCTTCCTCGGCGACCTGGCACGCTACCGGGAGATGCTGGTCATCGAGAGCATCTCTCTTAGCAACAGCAGCCCGACCGAGGAAAAAGTGAACCTCAGGGTCGTGACCACGGTTTACCTGACGGAGGGGGCATGAATCGCCAGAAACTAGCGCTTTTCCTGCTGCTCGTCGCCTTCGTGGGGGCCGTGGTCTACGCCGTGGTGCGCTCTCCCCGGCAGCAGCAGGTGACCACCTTAAAGAATCAGCCCGGCGCCAAGGCCACCGTGCTCAGGAAGAAGCCGGACCTTGCCCAGAAAGCGACCGCGGCAGCGCCGGCTGCCGGCGTGGTCCATCTCGAACAGCTGCAGCAGGAGAAGCCGGGCTTTAGCGGCTTCAGGCGCAACATCTTCTCCCCCATCTTCAGGGACGAGCAGAAGGTGTCTGCCCTCAAGCTGCCGCCGCCTCCGCCGCCGCTCAAGAAACTGCCCCCCTTGCCCGAGGCATTGCCGGTGGTGGCGCCGCCCCCCCCCCCGCCTCCGCCGCCCACCCAGGAGCAGCTGGACGAGGCCGAACTGGGCAAGTTCGTATTCCTGGGCTTCCTGAAGAAGGGGACGGAAAGGACCGTGTTCCTCTCCAAGGGAGGCGAGATATTCCTGGCCAAGAAGGGAAGCCAGGTGGGGCCGAGGTTCCAGGTCTCCAACGTCACCGAAGATGCCATCACCATCAAGTCGGTCCAGACCGACCGGCAACTGGTGATTCCGCTGGTAGAGAACAGGTCGCTGAGCACGCGCCGCACCGGCATCATTCCCAGGCCTTAAGGAGCAACTTCATGCATAGACTAAGATCGATCTCAACCCTGATGCTGCTGACCGTGGCCCTTTCCGGCTGTGCGGCGGGGCGTACTGCTTTCAGCAAGGCAGAGCAGCTCGAGCGCGAGGGGAACCTGGACGCCGCGTTGGTCAAGTATGCCGAAGTCGCCTCCAAGCACCCCGACGTCGGCGAATACCGGGTGAAGCTCATCAACGTCACCGAGGCAGCCGCCAAGATCCACTTCAAAAAGGGCGAGGCCTTCTTCGCCAAGAAGAATTACGAGGAGGCCCTGCGGGAGTTCCAGAGCGCCTACGCCATGGACCCGACCTACGTCGAGGCGAAGGCACGCGGGGACCAGGCGCTCAAGCTGAGAAACGCCCTGACCTACCTCCAGGAGGGGGCGGATTTCGAGCGCGATCACAAGCTGCGCGAGGCGATGACCTCGTATCAGCACGTGCTGCAGTTCGAGCCTGACAACAAGGAGGCCAAGGCGGGGCTGGACCGTATCCTGGCCGGCAAAAAACAGAAGCTGGACGGCTTCGAGCTCAACCTGAAGTCGACCAAGCCGATCACCCTGAAGTTCAAGGACGCCAAGCTCAAGGACATCTTCAACATCCTCACCCAGCTCTCCGGGATCAACTTCGTCTTCGACGAGGGGGTGAAGGACGTCAACGTGTCGCTGCACCTGGAGAACGGCAGTTTTCAGCAGGCCATGGAACTGCTGACCGGCATGCAGAAACTGGAAAAGAAGGTGCTCAACGAGAGCACCATCATCATCTATCCCAAGACCCCGGACAAGATCAAGCAGTACGAGGAACTCTTCGTCCAGACCTTCTACCTGAACAAACTGGACGCCAAGAAGGCGGTCAACCTGGTGCGCACCATGCTCCAGGTGAAGAAGATCTATGTGAACGAGGAGGCCAACGCCCTGGTCATCCGCGACACCCCCGAAGTGGTTGAGGTGGCGCGCAAGATCCTCGAGGCCAACGACGTTCCCGACGCGGAGGTGCTCCTCGAGGTCGAGGTGTTCGAGCTCTCCAAGAAGGATTCCGAGACCTTCGGGATGCTGCTCTCCCGTTACGCCACCTCGCTGGGGATCACCGGGCCCAATGCGCCGAGCACCGGTTCGCCTTTCCTGGCTGATACCCTGAGCTCTACCGCAACGACGTCCACTTCCTCTTCCAACACGACCACGACCGCGGCCACCAGCATCAGCAATCTGCTGAACGCGTTCAGGGTGAGAGGTTACAACGGCTGGCTCACCGTGCCCAACGCCACCTTCAACTTCGGCAAGACCCTCTCCAACGGCGAGACGCTCTCCAACCCTAAGATCAGGGTCAAAAACCGCGAGAAGGCGAAGTTCAACGTCGGTACCCGCGTGCCGATCACCACGACCTCTTCCACCTCCACCGGCACCAGCGTCAACGTCCAATACGTCGATGTCGGGGTCAAGGTGAACGCCGAGCCGACCATCCAGTTGAACAACGAGGTGTCCATCAAGCTCGGCCTCGAGGTGAGCTCGATCCTGCAGAGAGACACCATCGGCACCGACCAGGCGACCACCGTGGTCACCATCGGGACCAGGAACCTGGACACGGTCCTGTCCCTGAAGGACGGCGAGACCAGCATCATCGGCGGCCTGATCCAGAAGAGCAAAACCAACAGCAAAAACAAGGTCTTCCTGCTTGGGGACATCCCGATTCTGGGCTCGCTCTTCTCCAATACCGGAGACGCCAACGACAAGAGTGAGCTGCTGCTCGCCATCACCCCCAGGATCGTGCGCGGCGTGACGGTGCCCGAGAACGACGTGGCGGCCTTCTGGTCCGGCCGCGAGGACGAGCCCTCGACCAACAAGCCGTACCAGTCCTTCGTCGAGCCGGAGTTCGCCGATACGGCCGCTTCGGCCAAGGCAGCCCCCGCCAAGGCGGCGCCTAAGAAGCCGGCCCCGGCCCCGGCCCCGGCCCCGGCTGCCGCTCCGGTCCCGGGCGCACCTGCCGGTGTACCGGCTGCCGTTCCGGGCGCTGCCCCGGCTGCACCTGCCACTGCTCCGGGTGCGTCGACCGCGCCTGCCGGAGAGGTTCCTGCCGCAGCGGGTGCTGCGTTGCCGGCCCCCGAGGGGGAAGCCGCCGTCGAAGTCCCCGCTGAACAGGGGACGGAAGCCGCCGCCATCCCGGCTCAAGCCGCGACTCCCGCCGAACTGGGGGCCGCCGCCAACGCCGCCGCTGCCGCCGCCGCTGCCGCCGCCGCTGCGCCCAAGGCTCCGGCCCCGGCCAAACCGGTCTCGCCGGTCCCGATGGAGAAGGCCCTGCTCGCGCTCAGCCTCCCCTCGTCGGTGAAGCTGAACGACCAGTTTGCGGTGCAGATCAACGCCTCCGGCATGAAAGACCTGGAAAAGGCCGTGCTCGTGCTGAGCTACGACCCGAAGATCCTCGAAGTGGTGGCGCAGACCGAAGGCGCCATGCTCAAGGAGAACGGCAAGCCCTCGACCTTCCAGTCCTTTGCCGACAAGAAGAAGGGGGAGGTCTGGATGTCCGGGAGCAAGACCGAGGGGGGCACCGGCAACGGCGTGCTGGCCCAGGTCACTTTCAAGGCGATCGGCCCGGGGAGCACTGCGCTTACCTTCTCCAACACCAGCTTCACCCAGAAGGGGGGAGCGCAGATCGCCGTCACCCCGTTCAAGTCGGTACTGGAGGTAAAGTAGCCCTCGGGCTCATGCCGCAATGTGGAAGATCCTTAAAGATAAAAGGGGGCTCAGCCTGATCGAGATGGTGGTGACCATGGTCATCCTCACCATGCTCGCCTCGCTGATCGTCCCTTCGGCCCAGATGGCCTCCAAGCGGACCAAGGAACTCGAGCTGAGAAGGAGCCTGCGCGAGATCAGGACCGCCATAGACGAGTACAAGAAGAATTACGACAAGTCGCAGTCGGACCAGAAAACGGTACAGGTGCTGAACGCCACCGGCTACCCCAAGACCCTCGACGTGCTGGTGGAAGGGGACGATTTTGGCGGTTTGGTCAAGGAGAAGAAGAAGTTCCTGCGCCGCATCCCCAGCGATCCTTTCCACAAGGCCCAGGAGGGGGACCCCAAATGGGGGATGCGCTCTCATGCCGACGAGCATGACAGCACCACCTGGGGGGGCGAGGACGTCTTCGACGTCTATTCCCTGAGCAACGGCGTCGCCATCGACGGTACGAAATACAAGGACTGGTGAACCTCATGTTGAAGAGGATACTGAAAAGTCAGCGGGGCTTTACGCTGGTAGAGCTGATGATAGTGGTCACCATCATCGGCATCCTGGCGGCCATCAGCGCGCCCAACTACCAGTGGGGCATCATCAGGGCGCGCGAGGCGGTGCTGCGGGAAGATCTGTACACCATGCGCTCCACTATCGACCAGTACTATGCCGACCAGGGGAAGTATCCCGAGACGCTGCAGGAGCTGGTGGACAACAAGAACAAGTACCTCAGGGAGATACCCAAGGATCCCTTTACCAGGTCCAAGGACACCTGGGTAGTCACCGCGCCTCCCGCGACCGATACCCCTACCGAGGGGGGCTCCGGCGGGGTCTACGACGTGCACAGCGGTTCCACACTGGTCGGCAGCGACGGCAAGCCGTACAACGAATGGTAGTCAAGAGGCTTACAGACCGATGATCCAAATGCATAACGTTTTCATGTCGTACCAGCCGGAATCGAGCGCGCTGGCCGATATCAACCTCAAGATCCCCAAAGGGGATTTTGTATTTTTGACGGGTCAGTCCGGTGCGGGCAAGTCGACGCTCTTGAAACTGATCTACGCCGACCTCACCCCCACCCGCGGCCAGGTGCTGATCGACGGGGTCAACCTGACCCGGCTCTCCCGCTCGCAGGTCCCGCTTTTGCGCCGCTCCATCGGCGTCGTGTTCCAGGACTACAAGCTGCTTCCCAACCGGACCGTGCTGGAGAACGTCGCCATCACCCTGGAGGTTCTGGGATGGGGCAAGCGTGACATCGGCAAGAAGGTGTACCACATCCTGAAACGGATGGGGATCGAGGACAAGATCAACGCAACGCCGCTCAGGCTTTCCGGCGGCGAGCAGCAGCGCGTGGCGCTGGCGCGCGCCCTGGTGAACGACCCGAAGATCCTGGTGGCCGACGAGCCGACCGGCAACCTCGACGACGAGAACAAGGAGGCCATCCTCTCCATCTTCAAGGAGGCCAACAACCGCGGCACCACCGTGGTGGTGGCCACCCACGACCGCCGCGTCATCGAGAACTCCCACCGCAGGGTGATCAGGCTCGACAAGGGGAGCATCGTGCAGACCCCCGATTTCATGGTCGGAGGGGGGGCTGGCTCCGCAGGTGCCTGTCCCCTTGAGGAGGTGCCCGATGTCCAAGGCTAACAAGGGGGCGGTGCGCCCCAAGCTCGAGCAGGAAGGTTTCTTCGGCAGGTTCTCCTATTTCACCAGCCGCGCTCTTGCCAACCTGCGCCAGAACGTCTTCGTCAGCGCCGTCACCGTGGGCACCATCGCGCTGGCGCTTTTGATCGCCTCGCTGTTTCTCCTGGTGTACGTGAACCTGGAGGGGATGGCGGAAGGGTGGAGCGACAAGGTGCAGGTGACCGCCTATTTTGACCAGGAACCGGCCCCGCTCGCGGTCTCTGCCATGAAGGGGAGGGTGCAGGCCATCGCCGGGACCTCCAAGGTCATCTTCGTGAGCCAGGCGGAGGCGGAGAAGCGACTGAGAAGCCGCCTGAAAGGGCAGGAGTCGCTGCTGGAGGGGATCACCCCCGACGTGCTCCCCGCTTCGCTGGAGATCAGGCTGGACCGCGACCACCGCGACACCGACTCGGTGGCCGCCTACGTCAAGAAGCTCAAGCAGATCCAGGGGATCAGCGAGGTCCAGTACGGCGAGGAGTGGGTGAAACGCTTCAACTCCTTCATGAACCTGTTCCGGCTCATGGGGGCGCTCCTGGGGAGCTTCCTGACCATCACGGTGCTCTTCATCGTCTCCAACACCATCAAGCTGACCATCTACGCCAGGAAAGAGGAACTGGATCTGCTCGGGCTGGTCGGGGCGACCCGGTTCTTCATCAAGGCCCCCTTCCTGATCGAGGGGATCGTGCAGGGAGCCGCGGGAGCGGTGATCTCCCTTTTGGCACTTTTGGGCTGCTACTTTGCCTTCCTGAAAAACGCCGGCGACTTCCTCGGCATCAACCCGGCGTCGGCCGGGCTCTCCTTCCTTCCCGCCACGCACCTGGCCGGGGTGGTCCTGGGAGGGGTGCTGCTCGGCTTCATCGGCAGCGCGACCTCGCTCAAGAGGTTCATAAACGTCTAGCATGCGAAAGCTTTCCGCCACAATCCTGCTCGTTTTCGCCCTCCTGGCTCCCGCGCTCTGCCGCGCCGGTGCCAACGAGGAACTGCAGAACATCAAGAAGCAGATCAAGGAGAAGAACCGGCTTATCACCAAGACCCAGAAGGTGGAGACCAAGGTCTCGGGGGAGCTGGTGCAGATCCAGAAGTCGCTCGCCGAGAAGCAGTCCAGCCTCACCGCCCTGGGGCGCGACCTGGCCGGTGTGGAAAAGGGGATCGACAGGACCCACGACGACATCGAGCATGAGCGCCTGGAGGCCGAGCGCAAGAAGGCGCAGATCAACCGCCGAATGGCGGCCCTCTACAAGGGGGGCGATACCGGCAACCTCCGCGTTTTCTTCTCCTCCGAGTCGTTCCCGCAGATGAGCGAGAACCTGCGCTACATGCGCAGCATCCTGGAGAACGACAAGAAGCTGTTCCAGCAGTACAGCGAAAACCTGGAGCGGCTGAACAAGCTCAAGGAGCGCCTGGAGCAGGAGGCGGCCAAGAAGGAAGGGCTGCGCCGCTCCATCGAGGCGAAAAAGCGCGAGATCGAGCAGGAGAAGAGCCGCAAGGCCACCTACCTGGTCAAGGTGCGCCAGGACAAGCAGGGCTACCTCGCTTCGCTCAAGGAACTGCAGGCCAACGCGAGCCGCCTGCAAAGCATGATTCAAAGGCTTGAAGCCAAAAGTAGAAAAGCGTATAGTTCAAAGGCTCGTCCCGGCAAGACAGCCGAGCCGGCCCGTCCCGGCGTGACCGCCAAGGCCACCCCGGTCCCCAACCAGGGGCTGGGCGCCCAGAAAGGGCGGCTCTCGCTGCCGGTGCGCGGCAACATCGTAGACCGTTTCGGAAGGCATAAACACCCCGAGTTCGATTCCTTTACTGTCAGTAATGGGATCTCCGTGGCAGCCCCCGCCGGCAGCGCCATCCATGCAATCTATGACGGCGAAGTGATTTTTGCCGACTATTTCAAAGGCTATGGTAATATGATCATCGTCGATCACGGCGACGGGTTCTTCAGTCTCTATGCCCACGCCTCGTCCATAGCCAAGAGAGTCGGTTCCAAGGTGTCGAAAAACGATGTCCTTGCCAGCGTGGGTGACCTTGACTCAACCAAGGGGCCTATGCTCTATTTCGAGATCAGGTACCAGGGGAAACCGGTTGATCCGTCCCCCTGGTTCAGATAAGCAGGGTATCGCAACAAATTTCCAGGGAGGCACAATGTTCAAGGGCAGCAAATTCAAGAAGACAACCCTGTTTGTCACTACCGTTACACTGCTGACGCTCGTCATCGCGTTCGGCGTGCAACGCAGATGCGCCGCCCAGGGCGGCGGCAACGACTACCAGTCCATCGAGCTGTTCACCGACGTGCTGGCCATCGTCAAGAAGAGCTACGTGGAGGAAGTGGACACCAAGAAGCTGGTGTACGGCGCCATCAACGGCATGCTCACCTCTCTCGACCCGCACAGCTCCTTCATGCCCCCCGAGACCTACAAGGAGATGAAGATCGACACCAAGGGCGCCTTCGGCGGCCTGGGCATCGAGATCACCGTGAAGGAAGGGATCCTGACCGTCATCTCCCCGATCGAGGACACCCCGGCCTTCAGGGCAGGGATCAAGGCGGGCGACCAGATCCTCAAGATCGACGACAAGTTCACCAAGGACCTCACCATAACCGACGCGGTGAAAAGGATGCGCGGCGTGAAGGGGACCAAGGTCACCCTGACCATCATGCGTGAAGGGTTCGAGAAGACCAAGGAATTCGTCCTGGAGCGCGACATCATCCAGGTCAAGAGCGTGAAGTACAAGGTTCTCGACGACGGCTACGGCTACATCCGCATCGCGCAGTTCCAGGAGAAGACCGACGACGACCTGGAGAAGGCGCTGCAGGGGCTGCAGGCGGACAAGAAGCAGTTGAGGGGCCTGGTGCTGGACCTCAGGAACGATCCCGGCGGGCTGCTGGATCAGGCGGTGCGCGTCTGCGAGCACTTCGTCCCGGAAGGGAAGCTGATCGTGTACACCGAGGGGCGCGAGAAGGATTCCCAGATGCGCTTCACCTCGAGGAAGAGCCACAAGCAGGGCGAGTACCCCATCGTGGTGCTGATCAACAGCGGTTCGGCCTCCGCCTCGGAGATCGTGGCCGGCTGCCTGCAGGACCACAAGCGCGCGGTCATCATGGGCACCCAGAGTTTCGGCAAGGGTAGCGTGCAGACCATCATCCCGCTCTCGGACAATTCGGGCCTGAGGCTCACCACCGCCCGCTACTTCACCCCGAGCGGCCGCTCCATCCAGGCCAAGGGGATCACCCCGGACATCGTGGCCGAGCGCGTGGAGATCGCCCCCACCAGCGAGAAGAAGGAAGGGATGCACATCCGCGAGAAGGACCTGGAGAACCATTTCGAAGGGGACAAGAAGGACGATCAGGACGAGAAGAAGGTAAAACCTGCGCCCTACAAGACCGACGAGATGTTCAAGAACGACTCCCAGGTGCTGCGTGCCCTCGACCTCCTCAAGGGGTGGGACATCCTGAAGAGCATGGGCAAGCTCCCCTCCTAAGGGAAGGGGACTGGCTCCGCCAGGTGCCTGTCCCCCTTAGGTCTGACACAACGAGCAGTAATGAGAAGAGGGGTGGCCGCGCGGCCACCCTTTTTCTATTCCCAGTCCCTCTCCCTCCGGGAGAGGGTGCCCGTAGGGCGGGTGAGGGCCCTGCCGGAAGCCTCAACTTTGCCTAGGCACCACCCTCACCCTGACCCTCTCCCGGAGGGAGAGGGGGATGCAGGCGTATGTGCCCGGCCTGCTTGACAGCCCCCGAGCGGGTCAGTAAAGTAAACCGGTCCGTTTGCGGAAGTTATCCCACCAGCCCCGAGGTCACCATGATCAGGCAGAGTCGCTGTCCCTGGTATCGGCTGCTTCTTTTCCTCCTGCTGATTGTCCCGGCTACCCCTGTCTTCGCCTTGCCGACCCTCACCATATCCTCACCGGCATCCGACGGCGTCTTCGTCCTGCGCGGCGACCAGATGGACGGTGTCGCAGGCCTCGACCTCAGCATCGGCTACGACTCCGCCACGCTCGCCAACCCGCGCGTCTCCATCGGGAAAATGGTGCAGGGGATGATGAACGCCGCCAACCCCGGCAACCCGATCCGGTTGGCCATCGTCGGGACCAGCGGCCTCAAAGGCAGCGGCATCATAGCCAGCGTCACCTTCGACCGGACCGGCACTTCCCCCGGCGCAGTCACCGTGGTCTCGGGTACGCTCATCGATGCCACGGGCAAGAAGGTTGCCATGGCGCAACCGGTCATCATCAATCCATCGGCCGTGGTGGCCGCGGAGGACGGCGGCAATGCGACGGCGCAGACCGGTCCGGAGGGGAAGAACGACGCGGTCCCGGCAGGCACAACCTCGATGCCGATCCGTCCCTTGATGGTCGGAGGGACGCTGACCATGCCAGGGCAGGAAACCGCAACCGGCCAGGACGAGACGGCTAGAGAGATCGTGGTGCCGACCCAAGCACAGTTGCCGGCGCAGGGCGCGCCGCTGGTCAAGAAGCGGCTGCGGACCAAGCAGGCACAGATGGAAGGCGAGGAACCGCCGCTGGACCGAGAGGATAACCCGCCCCCTCCGGAGCAGCAGCCCTCGACTCCCCCTGAGGCACCTGCGCCCCCACCGCAAGTAACCCAGCCGGCGGCCATCAGCAGCGTTTTGGACCGTTTCAAGTCTTTCCAGGGGGAGCGGACCCCGGCCAACCTGATCGCCCTGTTTCATCAGGATGCTCCCGCTGCCTACCGTCAACTTCCCCCGGTGGCCATTGCCGACGGCAAGTCGACGGTGACGCTGATCATCACCATGGTGACCGGAGAGGCCACACCCAGTTTCACCTTCAGCGGCTGCACCTACGTCTCGCACCGCCGCACCGAGGCCGGTTGGGAAATACAGGCCAGGCCGAAGCGGGATGTGGTCAAGGCGGACGTCACCATGCTTTATAGCGGGCTCAAGCAGGAGTTCCCGCTGACGGTGGCGCCCAGGGTTGCGCTGGTGCCGGGAAAAACGCGACCGGTGAAGGAGTCCGACTTCGAACGCTTCCTCAAGGAGCGGGGCACCGCGACGCGTCCCCGTTTCGACTTCAACAAGGACGGACGTCGCGATTACGTCGATGATTACATCTATGCCGCCAACTACCTGGTGCGTACCGGTCTGCAGGCGCCTTAGGTGCCGGACCTGCATGGTAGCCCGCTGAGCGGCGATGCCCTCTTCGACGAACTGTCGAGGGGGGCATTGTCATGTAGGCGGCAGGGGGGCGATGACGTTTCTGTTGCGGCAACGGCGGTGATCGGGTATACCCGATGTGCCGCGGATGAGAGCACTTTTGAACGGGAGGAGCCGATGCGCATTCTCAAGGACAAAAGCTTGTTCCACCAGCTTTGCTTCATCAACGGCGCCTGGACCGGTGCTGATAGCGGCGAGGCCATCGACGTCATCAACCCGGCCACCGGGGAAAAACTGGGCACGGTCCCTAAGATGGGAGGCGCCGAAACCCGGCGCGCCATCGAGGCCGCCCATGCCGCCCTGCCGTCATGGCGCGCGAGAACTGCCCAGGAGCGCTCGGCCATCATCAGGCGCTGGTCCGACCTGCTGCTTCAGCACCAGGACGACCTGGCCGTGCTGATGACGGCGGAGCAGGGGAAACCGCTGGCCGAGGCCCGGGGCGAGACTGTCTACGCCGCCTCCTTCCTGGAGTGGTTCGCTGAGGAGGGGAAGAGGATCTACGGCGATGTCATCCCGTCCCATCAAAGCGACAAACGTATCGTGGTTCTCAAGGAGCCGGTGGGGGTCTGCGTCGCCATCACTCCCTGGAATTTCCCCTCAGCCATGATCACCCGTAAGGCCGGACCTGCGCTGGCCGCAGGCTGCACCATGGTGGTGAAGCCTGCCACCGCGACCCCGTATTCGGCGCTGGCCTTGGCGGAATTGGCCCGACGCGCGGGAGTGCCTGCCGGCGTGTTTTCGGTGATTACCGGCTCCGCTGCCGGCATCGGCGAGGAGATGACGAGCAATCCGCTGGTCCGCAAGCTCACCTTCACCGGCTCGACCGACGTCGGCAAGAAACTGATGGCGCAGTGCGCGAGGACGGTCAAGAAGGTCTCGCTGGAACTGGGCGGCAACGCCCCCTTCATCGTCTTCGACGACGCCGACCTCGATGCTGCCGTGGAGGGGGCGGTCATCTCCAAGTACCGCAACACCGGGCAGACCTGTGTCTGCTCCAATCGGTTCCTGGTGCAGGAAGGCATCTACGAACGTTTCGCAGAGAAGCTGACTCAGGCCGTGTCCGTGCTCAAGGTTGGCGACGGGCTGAAGGGGGAGACCCAGCAGGGACCACTGATCGACATGGCGGCGGTGGAGAAGGTCGAGGAGCATATCGCTGACGCCGTCGCCAAGGGGGGACGTATCCTCGTCGGCGGCAAACGGCATGCCCTGGGAGGCTCCTTTTTTGAGCCAACGGTGCTGGCGGGGGTTACCCCGGACATGCTGCTCGCCAGGGAAGAGACTTTTGGCCCGGTGGCGCCGCTTTTTCGCTTCCGGACCGAGGAAGAAGCCATCCAGTTGGCCAACGCCACCGAGTTTGGTCTCGCCGCCTATTTCTACAGCCGGGACATGGCGCGGGTTTGGAGGGTGGCCGAGGCGGTGGAGTACGGCATCGTCGGTATCAACACCGGCCTCATTTCCACTGCGGTTGCTCCCTTTGGCGGCATGAAAGAGTCCGGCATCGGCCGGGAAGGTTCCAAGTACGGCATCGAGGAGTTCCTCGAGATCAAATACCTCTGCATCGGCGGCATGTGATAAATGAAAAATACTGACAGACGTTACTCCTCCCCCTCCGGGGGAGGGGACTCTAGGTGCCTATGACGAACGTTACTACCTACAACGACGGAAAAGTGCTGCGCGGCGAGGTCGACGTGGTGCGGGAATTTCCCCTGGTGCTGCGCGTCAACGACCGTGAGATCGTCACGCTGATCGCCTCGCCCCACGACCTGCGCTTCCTGGTGGCGGGTTTCCTGCGTCTGCAGGGATTCGTCTCGCACGTGGACGACTTCCAGGTGTTGAGCGTTTGCAACGACTACGGCATCGCCAACGTCCGCATCAAGGGCGAGATCCCCAGCGAACTGAAGCCGGTGCTGACCTCCGGGTGCGGCACCGGCATCACCTTCTCGCTACCGCAAGCGGCCGGAGAACTGCCTGTGGTCGCTCGCGAGCAGGTTGCGGTCACGGCCATCTTCGAACTGATGAAGCAACTGGCGCTGCATTCCACCAGCTACAAGAGCCACGGCGGCGTCCATTCCGCCGCCGTCGGCGCCATCGACGGCACGCTGGTCCTGCATGCGGAGGATATCGGCCGGCACAACACCCTCGACCGCTTGGCGGGCGAGGCCCTGCTGAGGGGTATCTCCCTCACCGGCACCATTCTGGCCACCTCGGGACGGGTCTCCGCCGAAATGGCCGCCAAGGCGGCGCTCCTTGGTATCGCCGTCATCGTTTCCCGCACCTCTCCCACCGACATGGCCATCCGCATCTGCGACCAGGCCGGCATCACCCTGGTCGGCTACCTGCGCGGCACCAGGTTCACCGCCTACACTCACCCGCAATACATTTTATTTCCTTAATGCTTCCCCTTTCCTCACAGTGATCGAGTCGCACTGATTCCAACTAAAACGCCACAGTAACAACTCCTTCGGTGCCGATCTGCGCCATTTTACTGGTGCTTTCAACAATTGACAAAGCAGGGTAAAAATTGTATACAGTATCCGTTCAAATGTAACATCAGCTGACAGAAGAGTTTTGATAACTTCCGTAAATAGCTGCACATTATCTAGGAGGAATCATGATCGAAGCGTACCTGAAGCAAGAGGCAGAAAGAACGGCACTCGGTATCCCTGCGAAGCCGCTCGACCCTGAGCAGACCGCGGAACTTTGCAAACTGTTGGAAGCACCCCCGGCAGGCAAGGAGGAGTTCCTGCTCCACCTCCTGAAGGAAAGGGTTTCCCCGGGCGTTGACCCGGCGGCCGAAGTGAAAGCCGGTTTCCTGGCCGCCATCCTTACCGGCGCCAAGAAGTCCCCGCTGGTCTCCAAGAAAGACGCGGTGCAGATCCTGGGCACCATGCTGGGCGGCTACAACGTGGCCCCGCTGGTCGCAGCCCTGAAAGACGCCGAGGTAGCCGACGAGGCCGTCAAGGCCCTCTGCGGCACCACCCTCGTCTACGATGCCTTTGACGATGTCCTCGAACTCTCCAAGTCCAACGCCGGCGCCAAGAAGGTGCTCGAGTCCTGGGCTAACGCCGAGTGGTTCACCTCCAAGCCGGGCCTGCCGGAGACCGTGAAGGTGAAGGTCTACAAGGTCGACGGCGAGATCAACACCGACGACTTCTCCCCGGCGGGCGACGCCTGGAGCCGTCCGGACATCCCGCTGCACGCGCTGGCCATGGGCAAGACCCGCTTCCCCGATGGCAACGCCACCATCGCCAAGTTTAGGGCTGACGGCTTCCAGGTTGCCTTCGTGGGCGACGTCGTGGGTACCGGTTCTTCCCGTAAGTCCGCCTGCAACAGCGTGCTCTGGCACATCGGCCAGGACATCCCGGCAGTTCCCAACAAGCGTCGCGACGGCATCATCATCGGCGGTGTCATCGCCCCGATCTTCTTCAACACCGCCCAGGACTCCGGCGCGTTCCCGATCAAGACCGACGTGACCAAGATGAAGACCGGCGACGTCATCGTGATCAACTCCAAGAAGGGTGAGATCACCACCGAGGGTGGTGAAGTTCTCTCCACCTTCACCGTGGCGCCCAACACCCTGTTCGACGAGTTCCGCGCCGGCGGCCGTATCCCGCTGATCATCGGCCGTGCCCTCACCGACCGCGCCCGCAAGGCTCTCGGCATGGCTCCGACCGACGTCTTCACCCTGCCGGTCAACCCGGTTGCCAAGCCGGGCCAGGGCTACTCGCTGGCTCAGAAGATGGTCGGCCAGGCCTGCGGCGTTGCCGGCGTCCTGCCGGGCACCGCGTGCGAGCCGAAGATGACCACCGTCGGTTCCCAGGACACCACCGGCCCGATGACCGCCGACGAGCTGAAAGAGCTCGCCTGCCTCAAGTTCCAGGCGCCGATGTTCATGCAGTCCTTCTGCCACACCGCTGCTTACCCGAAGCCGGCCGACGTCAAGATGCACAAGACCCTGCCGCAGTTCATCATCGAGCGTGGCGGCGTGCCCCTGAAGCCGGGCGACGGCGTCATCCACTCCTGGCTGAACCGTCTGCTGGTTCCGGACACCGTCGGTACCGGCGGCGACTCCCACACCCGTTTCCCGATCGGGATCTCCTTCCCGGCAGGTTCCGGCCTGGTCGCCTTCGCAGGCGCTCTCGGCTTCATGCCGCTGGACATGCCTGAGTCGGTACTGGTCCGCTTCAAGGGCAAGTTCAACCCGGGCATCACCCTGCGCGACGCGGTCAACGCGATCCCGTACTGGGCGATCAAGCAGGGCCTCCTTACCGTGCCCAAGAAGAACAAGGTCAACATCTTCAACGGCCGCATCCTCGAGATGGAAGGTCTGCCGGAACTCTCCGTCGAGCAGGCCTTCGAGCTGACCGACGCCGCTGCCGAGCGTAGCGCCGCCGCCGGCTGCATCAAGCTCTCCGAGGAGTCGGTAGCCACCTACCTCCGCTCCAACGTGGCCCTCATGAAGCAGATGATCGCTGACGGCTACCAGGATGCGCAGACCCTGCAGAACAGGATCGACGCAGCCAACGCGTGGCTGAAGAATCCGAAGCTCCTTTCCGCAGACGCCAACGCCGAGTACGCCGCGGTCATCGAGATCGACCTCGCCGAGATCACCGAGCCGATCCTCGCCTGCCCGAACGATCCGGACGATGTGAAGCTCCTCTCCGAGGTTGCCGGCACCCCGATCCAGGACGTCTTCCTCGGTTCCTGCATGACCAACATCGGCCACTTCCGCGCAGCAGGCGAGATCTGGAGGGGCCAGAAGTTCAACCCGAACGTCCGCACCTGGATCTGCCCGCCGACCCGCATGGACCAGGCGAAACTCAAGGACGAGGCATACTTCTCGGTGTACAGCGCCATGGGCGCACGCGTCGAGATCGCCGGCTGCTCGCTGTGCATGGGTAACCAGGCACGCGTGCCCGACGGGGTCAACATGTTCTCCACCTCGACCCGTAACTTCGACGACAGGATCGGCAATGGCGCCAAGGTGTTCCTTGGCTCCGCAGAGCTCGGTGCCGTCACCGTCAACATGGGCAAGCTCCCGACCCCGGCCGAGTACCTGGCCGTGTACAAGGAAAAGGTTGAGCCCAACAAGGCCAACGTGTACAAGTACCTCCAGTTCGACGAGATGTAATCAGAGCTGGCAGTAACGCAGCACTAAAAAGGCCCGCCGGGAATCCGGCGGGCCTTTTTGTTTTTGCTCCCCTCCCTTGACGGGAGGGGCTGGGGGGGGTGACCATGCCATTACCTCAGAGGTGGCATCTTCCCCCACCCCCTGTCCCCCTCCCGCAAGGGGAGGGGGGAGAGGCTACAGCAGCGCCTTCAGTTCAGCGATGAGATCGGCCAGCAGGTCGTAGCCTCCCTGCCAGAAGCTCGGGTCGCTGAAGACGATGCCGGCGGGGGCGAGGGTGTCGCCGGGGGACTTGGAACCGCCGTCGGCGAGGATGTTGCGGTAGATGGGAACGAAACTCTCCCGCTCCTTCAGGTAGCGCTGGAACAGCGACAGCACCACCAGCTCGGCGCAGGTGTAGGAGTAGCAGTAGAAACGGGCGTGGATGAAGTGGGAGATGTAGCTCCACCCGTACCGGTAAGGCTCGATCATTTCCACGGCGTCGCCGTAGAGCTTGGCGTTCTCCTGCCACCACAGGTCGGCCAGCTCGTTGGCGGTCAGAAGCCCGTTCACGCGTTCCAGGTGCATGCGCTCCTCGAACCTGGTCAGCACGTTCTGACGGAAGGTGGTGGCGATGATGTCCTCGATCTTGGCGCACAAGAGCGACTTCTTCACCTCGACATCGGTCTCCCGCTCCAGGAGCTGGCGGGTCAACAGCATCTCCCCGAACACCGATGCGGTCTCCGCCAGCGGCAGCGGCGGGTGGTAGTTCAGCATGGTCTGGCGCTGGGCGAGCTGGTAGTGGATGCCGTGACCGACCTCGTGGGCGATGGTGGCCACGTCGCGCAGGTTACCGGTGAAGTTCAAAAGGAGATACGGGGGAAGCGACGGGGTCATCCCCATGCAGAAGGCGCCCCCGCTTTTACCCGGACGCGGCAGCACGTCCACCCGCCGCTCGGTGAAGAAGGAGTCGGCCAGTTGGGCGAACTCCTCGGAGAAGCCCCGGTAGGCCTCGACCGTCATGGCGCGCGCCTCTTCGAAGCTGTACTTGCGGTCGCTTTCGGTGAGCGGCGCGTACACGTCAGTGTTCTTCAGCTTGGGGATGCCGAGCAGCTTGGCCTTGAGACGGAAGTATTCCTGGGCCAGCGGGTAGTTCTTTTCGGAAACCTGCATCAGGCTTTCCACCACCTCGTTGGGGATCTCGTTACCCAGGTTGGTGGGCTCCATCGGGTGGCTGTAGTTTCTAAGCTCCATCTCCTGGGAATGATCCAGTGCGACGTTGTTGAACACCGCCGAGTAGAGGATGCTGTGCTCCTCGTGCTTTTTGAGAAAGGTGCCGAAGGCGCGCTCCCTCAGTTCCGCATCGGGGTGGTGCAGCAGCGCCAGCAGCTCCTCTCCGGTCATCTCCCGGCTCTCGCCGTCCATCTCCAGCGTGTAGCGCAGCGAGGCGGAGACCTCGTCGAAGAGGCGGCAAAAGGCCTGCACGCCGGTGAGGCTTTTCTGGGTGAGCAGGCTCTCCTCGCGCTCGGACAGCGTGTGCTTCTTGAACTTGCGCAGCACCGCCAGGAAGTGCTGGTAGTTCGCGAGCAGTGGATCCTGCAGCAGCCGCTGGAAGGGCTCATCCTCCGTCTGGATGATCTCGAGATCGAAGAAGAGCAGTTCGCGTCCCATGGCGTTGCCGAACTCCTGGGCCTTCTGGGAGAGGCGTTTGTGCAGGTCGCTTTCGCTGTCGGCGGCGAAAAGCAGGTGGGCATAGAGCTGCGGCACGGTCAGCTCTTCCTGGACTTTCTCGTAGCGTTGCAGTGCCTCGAGCAGTTCTTCGGCGGACAGGGTGGTGACCTTGCCGCGGTAGCGCTCCCTGAATCCGGCAACATGTGCCGTGGCGTCTTCGAAGGCTTGGGTCAGTTCCGGAGCGGAAGGGGACGGGTAAAGTGGTGTGGTATCCCAGTTGAGATCGCTGCTCATTGTTCCTCCTGGCAGTCGTGGATTATTCAATGATTTCGAATGAATGGAACCGATAGTAATGCATGGGGTGCATGGTGTCAAGGAAGGGTGGAGGGATAAGTCGGCAGGTTTGGTCCTGCCTGGGGTTCACGTTTCCTTGACAAGCAGGAGGGGTGCGATAGAACTAGCCAATGTTAAAAAAATATAATTATGTAAAGGGTTAGCCGCCGACTGTTCTTCCGGGATGGGAGCGGATGCCTCCGCTTCCGCAAGTGGTTCCTCTGTCAACCGCTAGCAGGCGAGGATGGACGTCATGAAAAAGCGTCAGGTAGCTAAAGATGCGGCTTGCCGGCCCCCTTCCGGGGACGGCAACGAGGCCCACCCCGCCGGGTGGATGGGTGCTCAATGCGTGGTATTGCAGCGGCTGTTCTCCGGCCGCAACGACCTGGCCCTGTCAGGGGGGCAGCTCGCACCGGGCGGCGAGACCGCCTGCGGCATGGCGGGGGTCGCCTCGGGGCAGATGACGCTCAGGGAAGCCCGGGACAGGGTGGAGCGGTACATGGTGCACGATGCCATTGAGGCGTCGGGGGGGAACATGAGCAAGGCGGCCGAGGTGCTCGGCGTCAGCCGTCCCGCCCTCTATGACCTCGCCAAGAAGTACGGGCTGTGCCGGATCAAACCCCGCGAGTAGCGGCGAGCTCCGCGCACATGCCGCCGTCGCGTGGGATCAGTTCACTGAAGTAATGAATGGAGTGGAAACTTTCCGAATGGACCGGCGTCGTTGTCGAGCTGAAGCGTCCGACGTGGATCAGGTAGCGGATGCCGAAGCGGCGCGCGGTCTCCAGGTTGGTCTCGCTGTCCTCTCCCAGCATGGTCCGTTCCGGATCGTACGGTACCTTCTGCTGCAACTTCTCCCAGAAAAGTGGATCTTCCTTAGGCAGCCCCAGGTCGTGGGCTGAAATAATCCCGTCGAAGTAGCTCCCGATCCTGGTCAGGCGCAGTTTGATGTTGAGGGTTTTACTGTGGGCGTTGGTGACCAGGTAGATCTTCTTGCCGTGCTGGCGCAGGAAGAGGAGGAACTCGATCACGAAGGGGTGCACCGCGATCAGGTGGTTTACCTCCTCCTTGAGCACGGGGATGTCGAGGCCGAGCTGCGCCGACCAGTAATCGAGGTCGGTCCAGTTGAGGGTCTGCTCCTGGGAGCGGAACATGCGGTGCAGTTTCTCCTGCGCGGCGTGCTCGCTGATGCCGTTTTTCTCGGCGTAGCGCTTGGGGACGTGCTCGAGCCAGAAGTGGTCGTCGAAGTGCCGGTCCAGCAGGGTGCCGTCCATGTCGAGGTGGACGGTGTCGATGAGGTTCCAGTCTACTTTCAAGGAGGGGAGGGGCATTGAAAGGGGTCTCTTGTTGGGTCGGACCTGTCCGACTAGTCTGACAGGTCCGACGTCTGACGGTGTGACTAAGCCTTGGCCTTGACGAAGGCCTTTACCAGCTCCTTGTCAGCAGCCATGATCTCGCAGCGGGTTTCCTTACCCTGAAGGGCGGCCAACTGGGGCGGCAGCGGTGCGGGGGTGCCGATGGCGCGCTCGACCGCTTCGCCGAACTTGGCGGGGTGGGCGGTGGCCAGGCAGACCACGGCGGGGTGCCCTTTGACGCACTCCAGGGCGCCGCGCACGCCGACCGCGGTGTGCGGGTCGAGCACGTAGCCGGTTTCCTTGTTGAAGGAGGCGATGGTCTCCAGGGTCATCGCTTCGTTGACGGTGCAGCTTAAGAACTCGCTCTGCACGCGCTGCACCTCTTCGGCGCTGAAGACCATCTTCCCGGTTTGCTGCAGTTCGGCAAAGGCGCTTCTAACCCGCTCGGCGCTCTCGTTGAAGAGGTAGTACAGGTAGCGCTCCAGATTGGAGGCGAGCTGGATGTCCATGGACGGCGACACTGTCTGCACCACCTGGCCCAGCGAGTAGTCGCCGCTTTGAACGAAGCGGGCGAGGATGTTGTTCTCGTTGGTGGCCAAGAGCAGTTTCTCCACCGGCAGGCCCATGCGTTTGGCCAGGTATCCGGCGAAGATGTCGCCGAAGTTGCCGGTCGGCACGGAGAAGACCACCTTGCCCTGCTCGGGGAGTCTGCCCCAGGCGTAGAAGTAGTAGACCACCTGCGCCAGCACGCGGGCCCAGTTGATCGAGTTGACCGCGCCCAGCGCGTATTCCTTCTTGAACTCCAGGTCGTTGAACAGCGTCTTGACGATGTTCTGGCAGTCGTCGAAGGTCCCTTCCACGGCGATGTTGTGCACGTTGGCGTCGAGCACGCTGGTCATCTGCAGCGCCTGGATGGGCGAGGTCTTCAGGTGCGGGTGCAGTATGAAGATGTTGATGTTTTCCTTGCCGCGCACGCCGGCGATGGCGGCGCTGCCGGTGTCGCCGGAGGTGGCGCCCAGGATGTTCATCTTCTCGCCACGCTCTTTCAGGAGGTACTCGAACAGGTTGCCGAGCAGCTGCAGCGCCACGTCCTTGAAGGCGAGGGTGGGGCCGTGGAAGAGTTCCAAGATGTAGACGCCGTCCTTTTTCACCAGCGGCGTGGTTTCCTGGTGCTCGAAGCTGCCGTAAGAGCGGTCGATGAGCGCCTTCAGGTCGGCCGCCGGGATGTCGGTGGCGAACAGGGAGATGATGTTGAAGGCGAGTTCGCGGTAGGGGAGCTTGGCCCAGGCGGCGAGGGTTTCAGGTGCGATCTGCGGGATGCTCTCCGGCAGGATCAGGCCGCCGTCGGTGGCAAGTCCCATCATCACTGCTTCCTTGAACCCGATCGGTGCGATGTTTCCCCTGGTGCTTATGTATTTCATGTCAGTTCTCTTTCCTGGTGTCGTTTTTTGTGTGGTTGCGGCAACGCCAATATATAGCAGTTAATACTGCAAAAGTGAAGAGATTGCTTGGAACCGCCCTGTTGTCTTTTGAGGACGAAAGGTCCACTGGCAGGAGCAAAGGCAGTGCGTGTAGGAGAAATTGCAGGGAAGTATTAAATTTTCGCAATGTCATGCCAGAAGCAGGGCGATTTCGGCTCGCCGCGACAAAGAAAAATGCGCAGAAGAATCAGTCTAAAAACAAGCGCGAAAGCTAGAAAAACAGCTTACTTTCGCAAAAAAAGCGCTTGCATAAAGAAGCCTTCCATGCTACATAATGGGTCACATGTTAATGTTCACTCAAAAGTGAGCTCCTCCGGCTCGCTTTTTTTTATGGGAAAACGCAGATGGCAAAGGTTGATGTAGTAGAAAGAGTCACAGAGATTGTCGCCGAAGTCGGCGGGCCTCTCGGGATCGACCTGGTGGACCTGGAGTATAAGCGAGAAGGGCGCGACATGGTGCTGCGGGTCTTCCTGGAAAAGGAAGGCGGCATCACCCTCGACGACTGTGCCGACGTGAGCAGGCAGCTTTCCGACATTCTCGACGTTGAAGACTTCATGCCGGACCACTACAACCTGGAGGTTTCCTCCCCGGGTATCTGCCGTCCGCTTAAGAAGCTCGCCGACTACGAGCGCTTCCAGGGGCACCTGGTCAAGGTGAAAACGTTCGACACGCTCACCGACGACGCCGGGAACAAACGCAAGACCTTCACCGGGAAACTGCTCGGGGTTCAGGACGGGATGATCAGCATCGATCTCACCGAGGGACAGCACGCCTCGATCCCGCTGGACAAGGTGGCCAAGGCCAACCTCGAATTCGAATTCTAAAATTTACTTTGCACTTATCAGCAAGCAGAAGGAGACCGTGACGTGGAAACGAGCTTTAACCTCAAGCACACGATCGACCAGATCGTTAAAGAGAAGGGTATTGATAAAGGGATTGTGGTAGAGGCGCTGGAGCAGGCAGTTCTCACCGCCGCCAACAAGAAATTTCGCAATACCCGCGATCTGGAGGCACACTACAACCCCGAGATCGGCGAGGTTGAGCTGTTCGAGTTCGTTACGGTCGTAGAAGAGGTTCAGGATTCCTACCGCGAGATCGAGTTGGACGAGGCGCGCGAAGAGGACCCGGAGGTCGAGATCGGCGACTCCATCGGTATGAAGATGGACGCCTCCGGCTTCTCCAGGATCGCCGCTCAGACCGCCAAGCAGGTGATCATCCAGCGCGTGCGCGAGGCGGAGCGCGAGACCATCTTCAACGAGTTCCAGGAGCGCCAGGGCGAGATCGTCAATGGCGTGGTGCGCCGTTTCGAGAAGGGCGACCTGATCGTCGACCTGGGCCGCGCCGAGGCTCTCTTGCCGCACAAGGAGCAGGCCCCGCGCGAGGTCTACCGTCAGGGCGACCGCGTCAAGGCTCTCATCACCGAGATCCGCATGACCACCAAAGGTCCCCAGATCATGCTTTCCCGTACCCATCCCACCATGCTGGCCAAGCTGTTCGAGGCCGAGGTGCCGGAGATCGCGGAAGGCATCGTCGAGATCAAGAGCGTCGTGCGCGAGCCGGGCGGGCGCGCCAAGATCGCCGTCTACTCGCATGACGGCGACGTCGACCCGGTCGGCGCCTGCGTCGGCATGCGCGGCTCCCGCGTCCAGAACGTGGTATCCGAACTGCGCGGCGAGAAGATCGACATCATCCCCTGGAGCGAGGACATCGCCCGCTTCGCCTGCAACGCCTTGGCCCCGGCCGTGGTTACCAAGGTGTACGTGGACGAAGAGGATTACGCCATGGAAGTCATCGTGGCGGACGACCAGCTCTCGCTGGCCATCGGCAAGCGCGGCCAGAACGTGCGCCTGGCGGCCAAGCTGACCGGCTGGAAGATCGACATCAAGAGCGAGACCCGCATGGCCGAGGCCGAACTGCAGCAGTTTGCCTCCTACGACGGCACCGAGTCTGAAGAAGAGCCCGCCGAGCCGGTAGAGGCAGCCGAGCCGGCAGCGGTAGAGGTAA
Organism: Geomonas anaerohicana; assembly: GCF_016458305.1. Taxonomy (GTDB): domain Bacteria; phylum Desulfobacterota; class Desulfuromonadia; order Geobacterales; family Geobacteraceae; genus Geomonas; species Geomonas anaerohicana. The sequence goes on from NZ_JAEMHL010000002.1 coordinate 91,245, forward strand.
CCGAAGAGGACTAGTATGCCCAAGGCCACACCCCAGAGAAGCTGCCTCGCCTGCCGGGAGACGAAGGACAAGGGCGATCTGCTTCGCTTCGTGCTGGCCCCGGACCGCACCCTGGTCCCCGACCTGCTGAACAAGCTCCCCGGGCGCGGGGCGTACACATGCATGAAGGCCTCCTGTCTCAGGCAGGCTGCCCAGAAAAAGCAGTTCTCCCGCGGCTTCAAGGGAGAGGTGCTGGGCGCCGACTCCGAGGGACTGGTGCAGCAGGTGCTGCACAAGCTCGAAGAGCGCATCGCCTCCTACATCAGCCTGGCCAACAAGGCCGGCAAGGTGGTGTCGGGCTCGGACCAGGTCCAGGATAAGTTGAAAAAAGGGGGCGCCGGCCTTTTGTTCGTCGCCACCGACATCTCGCCGGACATCGGCGAAAAATTCAGGGGGCTGGCGCAGCTCAAGCAGGTCCCCTGCATCTCCCTGTTCACCAAGGACCGCCTTGGGGAACTACTGGGAAAGGAACTCAGAAGCGTCCTGGTTGTTATGGAAAGCGGCTTCGTGGGATCGATTGGATTGGAAATGGAAAAGTACAGGAACTTCTTTGAGGAGGAGCGTGAGTAGATGAGCAAAACCCGCGTATATGAGCTGGCGCAGCAGATGGGGATCGACAATAAGGAGCTTATGGCAAGGTTGGCCGAGGCAGGCGTTCAGGTCAAGAACCATATGGCTGTCCTTGAGGATTCGGATATCAAGGCGGTATCCGCCCCTGCGCAGACCCCCCACAAAGAAGTGTCCCAGGAAGAAGTGAGGGTGAAACCGACCCTGATCCGTCGTCGCGCCAAGGCGGTCGAGCCGGAAGCCCAGGCAGCAGAGGCAGCGCCGGCAGCACCGGCCGAGCCGGAGAAGGTCGAGGCCGCGCAGCCCGCGCCGGTCGAGAAGCCCGCCCCGGTGGAGGAGGCTCCCAAGCGTCCGGAACCGGTCCGCGCCAGGATCATCGAGGCCGCTCCCGCACCCAAGCCGGTGGCGAAGCCCGAGGCTCCGGCCCCCCAGGCCGCGCCCGTGAAGGAAGAGAAGCCCGTGGTGGCCGAGAAGCCCGCCCCGGCGGCACCGGTTGCCGCGGAGAAGCCCGCAGTCGAGGCCCCCAAGGCAGAAGCCGCTCCCGCAGCGCCGGCCTCCGCGCCGGAGGCAGCCAAGCCGGTCGAGCAGCCGGCAGTCGAGGCAGCTCCCGCCAAGGCACCGGAGGCCGCAGCCGCCAAGGTTGAGCCCGAGCCGGACAAGCCGACCGCGACCCGCGCCAGGATCCTCGGCCGCGTCGAGATCCCGATTCCGACCCAGCGTCCGGCCGAGCGCCGCGAGTACCAGCGTCCCGCGCAGGGCGAGCGTCCGGCACCGCGTCCGGGCATGCCGCGCGGCGTCGAGCGCCCCGGCACCGAGCGTCCGGCACCCCGTCCGGGTGCAGGCCGTCCCGGCGAGCGCCCCACCGGTCCGCGTCCGGACCGTCCGGCACCGCTGGCCCCGGTCGAGCCGCCGCCGATGATGGACGACCGCGGCAGGAAAGGGCGCAAGCCCGCTCCGGCAGGCGGCACCGACTTCGGCAAGAACGCCAAGAAAGGTGGAGCTGCTGCCGGCAAAGGTAAGAAAGACAGCTTCAAGGACATGCTCGACAAGCGTGAGCGGGTCTTCGAGCCCGGTCCGCGCAAGGGGAAGAAGGGCAAGTACGTCGAGAAGGTCCAGGTCGGCAAGAAGACCGAGATCACGGTGCCCAAGGCCATCAAGAGGATCATCAAGATCAGCGAGTCCATCACCGTGGGCGAACTGGCCAAGCGCATGGGTATCAAGGCTACCGACCTGATCCGCGCCCTCATGAAGCTGGGTGTCATGGCGACCATCAACCACCCGCTGGACTTCGACACCGCGACCCTCCTGGCCACCGATTTCGGCTACGAGATCGAGAACGTGGCGCTGGACGTGGACGAGATCCTCGAAGCCGAGCCCGATGCGCCGGAATCCCTGATCAAGCGTCCGCCGGTCGTCACCATCATGGGTCACGTCGACCATGGTAAGACGTCGCTGCTCGACGCCATCCGCCAGGCCAACGTCATTGCCGGCGAGGCAGGCGGCATCACCCAGCACATCGGCGCCTACGACGTGGAGCTCAAGGGGCAGAAGATCACCTTCCTCGACACCCCGGGCCACGAGGCCTTTACCGCGATGCGTGCCAGGGGCGCCAAGGTGACCGACATCGTCATCCTGGTGGTTGCGGCCGACGACGGCGTCATGCCGCAGACCCGCGAGGCGGTCAACCACTCCAAGGCTGCCGGCGTTCCGATCATCGTTGCCATCAACAAGATCGACAAGCCGGAGGCCAACCCGAGCAAGGTGAAGCAGGAGCTGATGGAATTCGGCCTGGTTTCCGAGGAGTGGGGCGGCGAGACCATCTTCGTCGAGGTTTCCGCTAAGAAGCATCTGAACCTGGAGTCCCTTCTCGAGATGGTTCTGCTGCAGGCCGACGTCCTCGAGCTGAAGGCCAACCCGGACAAGACCGCACGCGGTACCGTGGTCGAGGCCAAGCTGGACAAGGGGCGCGGCCCGGTCGCGACCGTCCTGGTCCAGGAAGGTACGTTGAAGGCAGGCGACTACTTCGTGGCCGGCATCCACTTCGGCCGCGTGCGCGCCATGCAAAACGACCGCGGCGAGAAGGTCACCGCCGCCGGCCCGGCCATGCCGGTCGAGGTCATCGGCTTCAACGGCGTGCCCGACGCGGGTGACATCTTCGTGGCCATGACCGACGAGAAGCAGGCCAAGGAGATCGCAAACCACCGCCAGATGAAGCTGCGCGAGTCCGAACTGGCCAAGCACAGCAAGCTCTCCCTGGAGCAGCTCTACGAGAAGATCCAGAAGGGCGAGGTCAAGGACCTCAACACCATCGTCAAGGGCGACGTGCAGGGTTCCGTCGAGGCCGTGGCCGAGTCCCTCAGGAAACTCACCACCGACGCCATCCGTCTCAACGTGCTGCACGCCTCCGTCGGCGCCATCACCGAGACCGACGTCAACCTGGCCAGTGCCTCCAACGCCATCATCCTGGGCTTCAACGTCCGCCCCGAAGTCAAGGCGGCGGCGCTCGCCGAGAAGGAAGGGGTCGACGTCAGGCTGTACAACATCATCTACGACGCGGTGGACGACATCAAGAAGGCCATGGAAGGCCTCCTGGAGCCGACCTTCAAGGAGAAGTACCTGGGCCGCGCCGAGATCAGGGAAGTCTTCTCGGTGCCCAAGGCCGGCATGGTTGCCGGTTCCTACGTCACCGACGGCAAGATCATCAGGAACGCTCAGGTCCGCCTGCTGCGCGACAACGTGGTGGTCTTCGAAGGGAAGCTCGGCAGCCTGCGCCGCTTCAAGGACGACGTCAAGGAAGTGGCCACCGGCTACGAGTGCGGTATGTCGCTGGAGAACTACAACGACCTCAAAATCGGCGACATCTTCGAGTGCTTCGAGATGGAGAAGGTTGCCACCAAGCTGTAACAGTCAAGCAAACGGGGAGAGCGGCGTCCCGCGTCCGGCATCCCGGCGGCGGAGGCCGCTCTCCCCTTATCGTTTTCGCCTCTGCTCCTCCCCCTGGAGGGGGGAGGCCGGGAGGGGGGCTGCAGTTGCCACGGAACTTTCCCCTCCCTGACCCTCCCCCTCCGGGGGCGGTGACCTGGCAACATACCCCGTGCTTTTAATAAGAGCCGGGACACACACAAGAGAGAAAGATCATGGTTAAACGTTCCGACAAGGTTGCCGAAGAGATCCACAAGATCATCTCGGAACTCCTGATAAAGGGTCTCAAGGACCCCCGCATTGGTTTCCTGACCATCACCGGTGTCAAGGTCACTCCCGATCTGAGACAGGCCACCGTCTACTTCACGGTGCACGGCGACGACGCCGCCAAGAAGAACAGCGAGGCGGGTCTCAACTCCGCCAAGGGCTACATCCGTAAAGAGATCGGCCAGGCCCTCAAGTTGCGTTTCACCCCCGAGGTGATGTTCAAGTACGACACCTCGTTAGATTACGGCCAGCATATCGAATCGATTCTGAAGGAGATTGGGGCTACGGATGACGGCGACGACAGCTGAGATTAAGCGGATAGTTGCGGAGATCGAGCAGGCACACAGCTTTCTTATCACCAGCCACGAGAGCCCCGACCCCGATGCGGTCGGCTCCTCCCTGGCTTTGGCCAATTACCTCACCGCGCGCGGCAAGGACGTCACCGTCTACCTGAGCGACCCGGTTCCGGACAACTGCTCCTTCCTTCCCATGGCGGAGCAGGTCTACGGCGAGATGCCCGACCGCGACTTCGACGTCTGCTTCGTGCTGGACGTGGGGGAGTTCCGGCGCGCCGGCAAGGCGGTCACCGAGAACAAGAGGGTGGGCCGCTTCATCAACATCGACCATCACCTGGGGTGCGAGAACTTCGGCGTCTGCAACCTGATCGATCCCAAGGCGAGCGCCACCGCGGCCCTCATCTACCGGGTCATCCGGGCCGCCGGTGACGAGGTGGATTATCCCACTGCGCTCTGCATCTACACCGCCATCCTGTCTGACACCGGCAGCTTCCACTACTCCAACTCCGACCCCGAGTCCTTCGCCATCGCCGGCGAGATGATCGGCAAAGGGGTGAACGCCTGGAGCGTCAACGAGAACCTCTACGAGAGCGAGCCGCTGCAGAGGATCGCGCTCCTCGCGCTGGCGCTGTCCGACCTGACCGTCTCCCCGTCCGGCGAGTACGCCTCGGTCACCGTGACCCTGGACATGTACCAGAAGACCGGCGCCACCGCCCAGGATACCGACCGCTTCATCAACTACCCCCGCTCCATCAAGGGGGTGCAGGTGGCGCTCTTCTTCCGCCAGGTCGATGAGGGTACCTTCAAGGTCGGCTTCAGGAGCAAGGGGAAGGTCGACGTCTCTGCCGTCTCCGCCTCCTTCGGCGGCGGCGGGCACCACAACGCCGCCGGCTGCATGGTGCGCGGCACGCTCGCCGAGGTCAAGGCGCAGGTCTTCGACCGACTGGAGCAGATGCGCTGATGCTGAACGGCTTTTTCGTGATCGACAAACCGGCCGGTGTCACCTCGCATGACATCGTGTCCAAGGTTCGTCGCGCCATCAATCAGAAGAAGGTAGGGCACACCGGGACCCTGGATCCCTTTGCCACCGGCGTGTTGCCGGTCGCGGTGGGGGAGGGGACCAAGGCGATCCAGTTCCTGGACGAGTCGGAGAAGGAGTACCGGGCCGTGCTGCGGTTGGGCATCGCCACCGACACCCAGGACCTGACCGGAGCGGTAATCTCCGAGCGGGAGTGGTCGCACCTGACGGCCGAGGACCTGGAACGACTGGTGCCGCAGTTTCTCGGGCTCCAGAAGCAGCTGCCTCCCATGTTTTCCGCCATCAAGCAGGGCGGGGTGCCGCTGTACAAGCTGGCCAGGAAAGGGATCGAGGTGGAGCGCGAGGAGCGCGAGGTGGAGATACACTCGCTCACCTTCGAATGGATCCGTCTTCCCGAAGCCTGCTTCACCGTGCGCTGCTCGCGCGGCACCTACGTCAGGACGCTCGCCTGCGACATCGGCGAGGCGCTCGGCTGCGGCGCCCATCTCTTGGAGTTGCGGCGCACGAGGAGCGGGCTCTTCCGCGAGGCCGACGCCATCAGCATAGAGGCGCTGGCCGAGGCCGCCGACCAGGAGGCGCTGCTCATGCCGCTGGACCGGGCGCTCGACCACCTGAAGGCGCTGGCGCTCACCGAAGCGGGTGGCAAGAAGGTCTTGAACGGCGTGGTGCCCAAGCCTCATGATTTCGTTGAACCTCCCGGCGTTTTTTCACAGGGGGAGCAGGTGCGACTCTATCTGGGGGAACGCTTTGCGGCAGTAGCGGAGTACGACAAGCTCAAAGGACTGCGGCTGGCACGCGTATTCAATTAGTATTCCTTCTTTACACGTACTTGCTTTTGTGATAAGAGTTAAAGGTCTTGATCTAAACCGCGGGAGCAATCTCAGCGGGCAGGCATAAATAAGCAAAATAACTAGGAAGCGGAAGGGGGTGTAACCACATGCTGCAAACGGAAAAGAAGCAGGAAATCATCACAGCTCATAAGCTGCACGATTCCGACACGGGTTCGCCGGAAGTGCAGATTGCAATTCTTTCGGAGCGTATCACTTATCTGACTGAGCACTTCAAGACTCACAAGAAGGATCATCACAGCCGTCGCGGTCTGCTGAAGATCGTCGGTCAGAGAAGGGGTCTGCTTGACTACCTGAAGAAGAAAGACGTCGAAAGGTACAAAGCGATCATCGCTAAACTCGGCATCAGAAGGTAAGAAAAGGCAGTATACCTCCCCGGGTATATTGCCTTTCCTCTTTTTCATCATGTAAGGGCCTCGTGCCCTTTTTCTTGTTGGGGGCGTGGATAAAACTGCCCTGCGGCGCACAGTTACGCCCGCATGGCGCTTTTCTCGGCGGCCCCAACACCAACCGAAACACATCCTAAATGGAGGCCGTAACAATGGTACACACTGTCCAAGCAGAGTGCTGTGGCAAAACTATCACTATCGAAACAGGCAAGATCGCCAAGCAGGCAAGCGGCGCGGTCATGATCAAAAGCGGCGACACCATGGTGCTCGTCACCGCCGTCGCCATGAAATCCGCCAAGGAAGGGCAGGGCTTCTTCCCGCTGACCGTCAACTACCAGGAGAAAGCCTACGCAGGCGGCCGCATCCCCGGCTCCTTCTTCAAGCGCGAAGGCCGTCCCTCCGACAACGAAACCCTCACCTCCCGTCTCATCGACCGCCCGATCCGTCCGCTGTTCCCGGAAGGGTTCCTGAACGACACCCAGGTCATGGCTACCGTCATGTCGGCTGACAAGGACCACGATCCCGGCATCCTGGCCATGATCGGCGCTTCCGCGGCCCTCATGGTCTCCGACGTGCCCTTCGCCGGCCCGATCGCAGGCGTGAAAGTGGCGCGCGTGGACGGCCAGTTCATCGCCAACCCGACCGCCGAGCAGGAAGAGAAGAGCGACATGGAGATCGTGATCGCCGCTTCCAAGGATGCCATCCTGATGGTAGAAGGGAGCGCCTCCGAAGTCTCCGAGGACGACCTCCTCGAAGCGATCTTCTTCGGCAAGGAAGCCGTCCAGGGCATCCTGGCCGCACAGGAAGAGCTGGTTGCCAAAGTGCAGCCGGTCAAGCGCGACATCCCGGCCCCGGTGGTGAACACCGAGCTGAAGGCACGGGTTGACGCTCTCGCCAAGGAAGAGATGAAAGCGGCGGTACGCATCAAGGCCAAGGGCGAGCGCCACGACGCCATCGACGCCATCACCGAGAAGACCGTGGCGGCTCTGGCAGGTGAGTTCGAAGGCTCCGAGAAAGAGGTCAAGGCATTCATCGAGGAACTCGAGTACGACCTGGTGCGCGAGCATATCATCAAGGACGGCTCCAGGATCGACGGCCGCGACACCAAGACCATCCGTACCATCAGCACCGAAGTAGGTTTCCTGCCGCGCGCGCACGGTTCTGCCCTGTTCACCCGCGGCGAGACCCAGTCCATCGTGGCTGCCACCCTGGGCACCTCGGTCGACGAGCAGCGCATCGATTCGCTCTACGGCGATTCCAGGAAGAAATTCCTGCTGCACTACAACTTCCCGCCGTACTCCGTCGGCGAGACCAGCTTCCGCCTCGCTCCGGGCCGCCGCGAAATCGGCCACGGCATGCTGGCCGAGCGCGCCCTGCAGCAGGTGCTGCCGAAGCACGACGACTTCCCCTACACCATCCGCATCGTCTCCGACATCACCGAGAGCAACGGCTCCTCCTCGATGGCGACCGTCTGCGGCGGCTCGCTGTCCATGATGGACGCCGGTATCCCGATCAAGGCACCGGTTGCCGGCATCGCCATGGGCCTCATCAAGGAAGGTGACGATTACGCCATCCTCTCCGACATCCTGGGCGACGAAGACCACCTGGGCGACATGGACTTCAAAGTGGCCGGTACCGCCGACGGCGTCACCGCGCTGCAGATGGACATCAAGATCGGCGGCGTGACCCGCGAGATCATGGGTGCCGCCCTGGCTCAGGCCAAAGCAGGCCGCGTGCACATCCTGGGCGAGATGGCCAAGTCGTTGTCCACCGCCCGCGGCGACCTCTCCGCCTTCGCTCCGCGCATCACCACCATCTGGGTCAAAGTCGACAAGATCCGCGACGTCATCGGTTCCGGCGGCAAGAACATCCGCAGCGTCACCGAGGCGACCGGCGTCGCCATCGACATCGAGGATACCGGCAAGATCAACATCGCTTCCAACAACAAGGAAGCCTGCGATCTGGCCATCAAGATGATCCGCAACCTCACCGCAGAGGCCGAAGAAGGCAAGCTCTACATGGGCACCGTCAAGAAGATCATGGAGTTCGGCGCATTCGTCGAGATCTTCCCGGGCACCGACGGCCTGGTGCACGTTTCCGAGCTCGACACCGAGCGCGTGAAGAACGTGAGCGACATCCTGAAAGAAGGCGACAAGGTGCTGGTGAAGTGCATCGGTATCGACAAGCAGGGCAAGATCAAGCTGTCCCGCAAAGAGGCCCTGGGCCAGACCTTCACCGAATAATTTCTCTCATGTGAAAACTGGCAATTCATGGGTTTCCCGGTATAGTTCTAGCCATGATTAAAAAGACCACCCTAAATAACGGAATCCGCGTCATCACCGAGCGGATTCCGTATGCCAGCTCGGTTTCCATCGGAATTTGGGTCGCCAACGGCTCCCGCCATGAACGGCGGGAGTCGAATGGCGTCGCCCATTTCATCGAACACCTCCTCTTTAAAGGCACCGCACGTCGTTCTTCATTGGATATTGCCCGCGAAATCGACTCCGTGGGCGGCGTCCTGAACGCCTTCACCAGCCGCGAGTACGTCTGCTACTACGCCAAGGTGCTGGACAAGTTCCTCCCCCGTGCGGTCGACCTGTTGACCGACATCTTCCTCCATTCCACCTTCGACAGCGAAGAGATCGAAAAGGAACGCCGCGTGGTGCTCCAGGAGATCAACATGATGGAGGACACCCCGGACGACCTGATCCACGACCTGTTCCACCAGCATTTCTGGAAGGGGCACCCGTTGGGGATGTCGATCCTGGGCGACGCCGAGAGCGTCACCGGTCTCTCCCGCGACGCGATCATCGCCTATAAGGACCAGATGTACCGCGCCGACGACATCATCGTCACCGCCGCCGGCAACGTCACCCACGAAAAGCTCACCGCCCTTCTGGAGGAGTTCCTGCAGGGGGTGGAACCGGGGCACGGCAGGAGCGAATCCGCTCCTCCGGTCTACGAGCGCCGCATCGAGCTGGTCGAGAAGGACCTGGAGCAGATCCATGTCTGCCTGGGGCTCAAGGGGGTGCAGCAGAGCCACCCGCAGCGCTACGACGCCTTCATCATGAACGCCATCCTGGGCGGCTCCATGAGTTCGCGCCTGTTCCAGGAGGTGCGCGAGAAGAGCGGCCTGGCCTACTCGGTCTACTCCTACATCGCTTCCCACGCCGACGCCGGTTCCCTGGTCGTCTACGCCGGGGCCAGCCCGGAAAACGCCAAGGAACTCCTCGAGATCATGCTGCGCGAGATCGGGCGCTTCAAGAAGGAACCCGTCCCGGCCGAACAGCTCGAGGCGGCCCGTGAGCAACTGAAGGGGAACCTGCTCCTGTCGCTCGAATCCAGCGACAACAGGATGTCCCGCCTGGCCAAGAACGAGATCTACTTCGGCACCCCGCTGCCGCTCTCCGAGATCATGGAAGGGTTCGACCACGTGACCTCCGACAGCATCCTTGAACTCGCCAACGAGATCCTGGACAACGACGCGCTGACCCTGGTCATGCTGGGCCGGATCGGCACGCCCGCCTTTAAGAACTCCGACATCAACGTCTGATGAAAACGATCCCGATACGGATAAAGCGCCTGCGGTCAACTCCTCTTCCCTGCTACATGACCGAGCAGGCGGCCGGTGTCGACCTGCATGCCGCGCTCGAGGAAGATTTCGTGCTTCATCCCGGCGAGCGGGCCCTGGTCCCGACCGGGCTTGCCGTGGAGATCCCTACCGGCTTCGAGGCGCAGGTGCGCCCCAGGAGCGGGCTGGCGCTCAGGCACGGCATCGCGCTGGTCAACTCCCCCGGCACCATCGACGCCGACTACCGCGGCGAGATCGGCGTCATCGTGATCAACCACGGCAACGAGCCTTTCGCCATCAAGAACGGCGAGCGCATCGCCCAGATGGTCTTCGCCCGCTGCGAGCGCGCTGAGTTCATCGAGGTGGACGAGTTGGGCGAGACCGAGCGCGGCGCCGGCGGGTTCGGGCACACCGGCAGGTAAAGGCGAGATTAAGACAAAGATTGAGATTAAGAATGACACCCGGTCCACGCTCCTCCCCCCGGAGGGGGGAGGTCGGGAGGGGGGATGCTCCTAAACCCCAAGATCAGAAGCCCCCTCCCTGTCCCTCCCCCTCCGGGGGCGGGGACGTCATGGCAACTGAAGCGGCGGTACCCACACCGAAATTTCCAGAAGGGGGCACGCATATGAAAGATCCTCGCGTCAGACAATTCGCCGAAGTCCTGGTCAACTACTCGGCCCGCGTGCAGCCGGGCGACGTGGTGCTCATCTCCTGCGCCGGCCTGGAAGGGGCGCCGCTGGTGAAGGAACTCTACGCCCTCTGCCTGGAAAAGGGCGCCAAGTACGTCGAGTACGAGTTCAGCATCCCGGACATCGGCCGCTACTTCTACAATCTCGCCAATCCCGATCAGCTTTCTTTCTTCCCGCAGCACAAGCTTGACTTCATGAAACAGGTCGACGTCTACTTCGGCCTCTCCGCCGCGGACAACTCCATGGTGATGGCCCAGGCCAACCAGAAGAGCATGATTGCCTGGTCCAAGGTGGTGCGCCCCATCATCGACCAGCGCGTCAAGGGGACCCGCTGGGTGGTGACCCGTTACCCGACCCACGGGGCCGCGCAGGAAGCGCGCATGAGCCTGGACGAGTACGAGGATTACCTCTTCGCCGCCTGCTGCATGGACTGGGAGGAGGAGTCGAAGAAGCAGGACGCGCTGAAAGCATGCGTCGACGCCGCCGACCGTGTGCGCATCAAGGCCTCGGACACGGACCTCTCCTTCAGCATCAAGGGGCTCCCCGGCATCAAGTGCGACGGGCGTCTGAACATCCCGGACGGCGAGGTCTTCACTGCGCCGGTGCGCGACTCGGTGGAGGGGTACATCACCTACAACTGCCCGACCGTGTACCAGGGGAAGGAATTCAACAACATCCGCCTCGAGTTCGAGAAGGGGCGCATCGTCAAGGCGACCTCGCCCGGTATGGATGCCGACCTGAACCGCATCCTCGACACCGACGAGGGGGCACGCTACGTGGGTGAGTTCGCCATCGGCGTGAACCCGAAGATTCGGGTGCCCATGCGCAACATCCTCTTCGACGAGAAGATCTTCGGCTCCATCCACTTCACCCCCGGCCAGGCCTACGACGAGTGCGACAACGGCAACCGCTCCGCGGTGCACTGGGACATGGTCAAGATCCTGGCCGGCGACGGCGAGTTGTGGTTCGACGACATCCTGATCCAGAAGGACGGCCGCTTCGTGCACGGGCCGCTTCTGGGGCTCAACCCCGGTGACTAGCCATGCTGCTTGAGATCAATCCCGACAATCCGCAACCGCGCCTGATCGCCAAGGTGGTCGACATCCTGAAAAACGGCGGCGTGGTGGCCTATCCCACCGATACCACCTATGGCATCGGCTGCTCCATCTTCAGCAAGAAGGGGATCGAGCGGATCTATCAGATCAAGCAGCGCGACCGCAAGAAGCCGTTCTCCTTCATCTGCACCGACATGTCCGAGATCGCCCGCTACGCGCGGGTCTCGAACTACGCCTTCAAACAGCTGCGCCGCCTGCTCCCCGGGCCGTACACCTTCGTCCTGGAGGCGGCCACCGTGGTACCGGACCTGTTGCAGACCAAGCAGAAGACCGTCGGTATCCGTATCCCCGACAACAGGATCTGCCTCGCCATCGTCAAGGAACTGGGGGCGCCCATCGTCACCACCAGCGCCAACCTCTCCGGTGAGGACCCGATCGGCAACCCTTGGGCGGTCGAACATGAACTGGGCAAACAGCTGGACCTGGTCGTCGACGGCGGCGATCTCTCCGCCGATGTCAGTTCGGTCATCAGCCTGATCGGCGACCGTCCCGAGGTGCTCAGAAAGGGCGTCGGGGACGTGAGCTGGTGCGAATAAGGGCCATCCCCGCCCGAGGTTATCAACCATGCGTAAAACCACCGTGCGTCGCGGCATCAGATCCATCTGCGCCGGCATCATCGCCCTGATCGTCGCCACGTTCTTCCATGGCGACATCTCGGCGCTGCTCAGGCTAGGCATGGCGGGCGACGCACGCATTACCTTCCTGGGCTTCTTCCTGGCCGGCATGCTGGGGGGCTTCGGCGTGCTGTTAGCCGCCCTGGGACTGTTGCAGAACGGGCAGGGGGAGCCGCGGGTGCGCCTCTTCCCGAGCTTCGTGGTACTGTTCTCGCTGGTCGTCCTCTTCTTCGTCCTCACCTACACCTGGATCACCTCCCCCTCCGTGCCGGTGCTCGCACCGGGAGAAAGCATCAATATCTAAAAGCAGGCTGAGATAAAGATTAAGATTGAGAAAAGGCCGGTGACTATCCTTGCCACAATCTCGACCTCGCCCATCTTCTTTGTTTCTCCTCAATCTTTATCTAAATCTTAATCTGAATCTGAATCCGGCTTTTGCCCTTAACCTCGGCCTCCTTTTCATGATATATTGACCGGACTCAAAATAATGAAAAGGGAGGGTGGCATGTTTCGTCTCACCATTCACACTGCGTTTGCCGCGGCCCACAATCTGATCAACTACCAGGGCGACTGCGAAAACCTGCACGGCCACAACTGGAAGGTGGAAGTTTCCATCACCACCAACGAGCTGGACAAGGCCGGCCTGGGCATCGACTTCAAGATCCTCAAGCGGGAGACCAACGATCTTTTGAAGACGCTGGACCACAAGTACCTCAACGAACTGGCTCCTTTCGCCGACGTTTCCCCGTCCTCGGAGAACATCGCCCGCTACCTGTACCAGGAGCTGACCAAGATCTTCGGCTCGGACAAGGTCAAGGTGGACATGGTCACGGTCTGGGAATCGGACTTCGCGGCGGCGAGCTACTATGAGTAAACTGCAGGCGCCCCTGGTCGAATGTTTCTCCTCCATCCAGGGGGAGGGGGTGCTGGTCGGGCTGCGCCAGGTGTTCCTGCGCTTTTCCGGCTGCAACCTGGACTGCAAGTTCTGCGACACCCCCGGCATGAGCGCGGTTCCGGAGGAATGCCTGCTGGAGCTGACCCCGGGGCGGCGCGACTTCTTCAAGGTGCCCAACCCGGTCCCCCTTGAGCGCGTAGCGACGCTGATCGAAAGCTGGACCGCAGCCTGGCCGGGGATCCACCACTCCATCAGCGTTACCGGTGGCGAACCGCTCCTCTTCGGGACGCTGCTCGAGGAGTGGCTGCCGGTGCTGAAGAAGCTCCTTCCCATCTACCTGGAGACCAACGGCACGCTCCCCGAGGCGCTGGCGCCGCTCATCCCGCACCTGGACTCGATCGGCATGGACATCAAGCTTCCGTCCTCGACCGGTTGCCCTGAGCTGTGGGACCAGCACCACGCCTTCCTGGAGCTGGCGGCCATGAAGGATGTCTTCGTGAAGATCGTGGTGGGCCAGGAGACCGAGGACTGGGAGATCCAGCGTTCCTGCGCCATGATTGCCTCGGTAGACCCGGGCATCCCGCTCATACTGCAGCCGGTGACCCGCCCTGACGGCAGCATCGGCATCGATTCGCTGAGGAGCCTGGAACTACAGGAACTGTGCTCGTCGCTCCGGGAGGTGCGGGTCATCCCGCAGACCCACAAGTTCATGGGGCAGCTATAGTTCTGCTCGGGAACAACTAACCTAGTGCAGGGCGCCTTTTCGGGGGCGCCCTTTCCTTTTTCCGGGGCGGCCGTTATAATGAGTGGCTGCGGCATCGCCCAGGGAGGTTTTCCACGTGCAGAAACTAGCCAAGGTAGACGAGATGAACGCGGTACTGGAGGAACTCTCCAGCCGGCACTTGAAGGGAAAGGTGAGGGCCCTGCGCCTGAGCCTGATGGCCCTCCTGACCGGCGGGCACATCCTCCTGGAGGACATCCCGGGACTGGGGAAGACTACCATGGCGCTCGCCTTCGCCAGTGCTCTCGGTCTCTCTTTTGGACGGGTCCAGTGCACCAGCGACCTGCTCCCCTCCGACATCACCGGCCTCTCCGTCTTCGACCGGACCGAGGGGCGCTTCAACTTCATCCGGGGCCCCATCTTCAACAACATCGTCCTGATCGACGAGATCAACCGCGCCATGCCCAAGACCCAGAGCGCGCTCCTGGAGGCGATGGAGGAGCGGCGGGTCACCGTCGAGGGGGTGACCTACCAGCTCCCTGAGCCGTTCCTGGTGCTGGCGACCCAGAACCCGGTAGAGCAGGTGGGGACCTACCCGCTGCCCGAGTCGCAGATGGACCGCTTCCTGATCCGCACCGGCATCGGTTATCCCCCCGAGGAGATCGAGAAGGGGATCCTGAGGCAGGGGAGCATCCGCGACGAGATCATGCACATTCCCGCCCTGGTGCGCACCGACGACCTGGTCAGCGCCATCGCCGCCGTCAAGGAGGTCTACGTCGGCGAGAAGGTGACCGACTACGTCTACGCCATCATCAGGGCGACCCGGAACCACCCGTTGATCCAGGCCGGCCTCTCGACCCGCGGCGGCATCGGCATGGTCGACGCCGCCAAGGCGGCGGCCTACCTGCACGGCCGCGACTTTGTGGCGCCCGAGGACGTCAGGGACGTGGTCCACGCCGTCTGCCCGCACCGACTCATCTTCCGCCCGGAGCACGAAGGGGTGGACAAGGAGCACGTATTAAACGCGATCTTAAAGGAGATACCTCTCCCTCTCACATAAAGCTCACCAAGGGGGGCGGGTTGTACGTCGCCTCGACCCTGCTCCTGGGGGTCTCCGCGGTCAACACCGGCAACAACCTCCTCTTTCTCATCGTCGCCGCCATGCTCGCTTTCATGGCGACGACCGGGGTGCTGGGGTGGCTGAACATCCGCGGGCTCGCCCTCAGCGTGCATCTCCCCGACGAGGTCTATGCCGGCACGGATACCTTCCTCTCCGTGACCCTGCACAACAGCAAAAGGTATCTCCCCTCGTTCCTGGTCCGGGTTGCCGTCGCGGGGGGCTCCACCTCCTTTCTGATGGTGGACCGGAAACGGCCGCAGTCGGGCTCGCTCCTGCTTTCCTTTCCGGTGCGCGGCCCCCTGCAGCTCCCCGATGCCTCGGCCAGTTCTCCCTTCCCCGTCAACTTCTTCATCCGTGCCACGTCGCTGCCGGTGCACCAGGAGTGCACCGTGTTCCCGGCGCCGCGCCCGCTGCCGGTCCCGGCGCCGGGTGGGAAGCCCGATGCCGGGGAGGCGGCCGCCGTTGCCGCCGCCGGCTACGACGGCGAGCTGGCCAAGATCTCGGATTACCGTGGCGGGGAACCGCTCAAGTTGATCCACTGGCGCCTCTCCGCCAAGCACGAGGTGTTTAAGGTGAAGGAGTTGACCGCGGCCGCCGCGGAGCCGCTGCTGCTCGACCTGGACCAGATCCCGGGGCGCGACCTGGAGCAGCGCCTCTCCTTTTGCACCTTCCTGGTGAACCGCCTGGTGAGGGGGGGAAGGCCGGTCGGCCTGAAGCTCGGGGAGCGCGTCATAACCCCCGGCAGCACCAGGAGCCACCGGCTCAGGCTCCTTACGGAACTTGCTAACTATGGTAAGAGTTGACCTTCTGTTGAGCGGGCTCACCGCCTGCATCGCGCTGATCGGCTACCTGCCCCTGCAGGCCTACCTCGATCCCTTCGCGCGCTTCTTCTTCCCGGCGGCGCTCCTGCTGGCGGCCTGCCTGCAGGTCAAGGGGCGGGCCCTGCCGCCCCGGGTGCTGACGCCGGCATCGATCCTGCTCTTTTTCTACCTGGCCGCGCAGTTCTCACTGAGCCGGCTGGTGCCGGTGACCTCGGACCTGTTGGTGGTCTTTCTCGGGGTGAGGCTCCTGGGCGAGCGGATCGGCCGCAACTACCTGCAGGCTTTCGCCCTGTCCCTGTTCTGCCTGGCCGCCTCTTCGCTCTACGAGATCTCCGCAGTTTTCCTGGTGTACCTCTTCTCCCTGCTGCTCATGGTTGCCGTGGCCCTGGTGCTTTTGACCTTCCACGCCCAGGATGCCGCTGCCGTGCTGCCGGCAAGGGAGGCGAAGAAGGTACTGACCGTGGCCGCGCTGATGCCGGTCGCCTCGCTGCCCATGCTCCTCTTCCTGTTCTTCTTCCTCCCCAGGACGCAGTACCCGATCTGGAACTTCATGAACGCGCCGGCAGGGAAGAAGACGGGGCTCTCGGATACGGTGCAGCCGGGGACCGCCCAGGCCGTCTCGGAAGTGAGGGGAGCGGTGCTGCGCGCCGTCAGCCCCAAGGTGCCGGAACAGCAACTGTACTGGCGCGCGGTGGTGCTGAACGCGTTCAAGAACGACGCCTGGGTGCGGGAGCCGGCCCCCCATGATGCCCCGGCGGTAATCAGGGGGGACGCGGTGCTCCAGGAGATTTATCCCGAACGCACCGCCACCCAGTATCTCCCCGCGCTCAACGTCCCCCGCGCCATCACCGACCTGCGCAACGATGGCAGCATCGACGGCGTCTTCGTGTCGCGGCGCCCCCTGGACAAGAAGGTGCGCTACCTGGCCGAGTCGGTCCTCGCCGACACGCTGCAGGTGCGGCGCATCGACCGGGGCTTCTACCTGCGGCTGCCGGAGCGGGTCTCGGAACGGATGCGGGCCGAAGGGGTGGCGCTGGCGCGTTCGGGCCGCAACAGCGTCGAGAAGATGGCGGCGCTGGAAGGCTTCTTCCGCGGCCAGCGCCTCACCTACGCCAACACCGGCCTCCCGGTAGGGGGGGATCCTTTGGACTCCTTTCTTTTCGACAAGAAGCGGGGCAACTGCGAGTACTTCGCCTCCTGCTACGCGATACTGCTGCGCCTGGCCGGGGTCCCGTCGCGCCTGGTCGGCGGGTACCGCGGTGGGACCTACAACGACGTCGGCGGGTACTACCTGGTCACTGAGGACATGGCGCACGTCTGGGTCGAGGCGTACCTGGACGGGGTGGGGTGGCGCACGGTGGACCCGAGTGCCTGGGCGCTGGGGCGGGTGCGCAGCAGGCAGGCACGCGGCCTTGCCATGTACGCCGACACGCTCGGCTTCTACTGGGACAAGGCCGTGGTCACCTATGACCTTGACAAACAGCTGGCCTTGGTGCGAAATGCCGGGAGCAAGGCCCGTGATCTGCGGCTGCCGACCTGGTTCGGGAAGGCGATGCTCCTGGCGCTGCCGGTGCTGGCAGGGACGGTCGCCCTTTTTTTCTGGCGCAAACAGCGCCCACCCACCGTGGAAGCGCGCCTGTTGCGGCGCATGCTCCGCCTGCTGGCGAAACGCTATCCCGGCGAGATCAAAGGGGACGAAGGGATCTTCGAGCTCTCCGAGCGGCTCAACGACCGGCATCTTACCCGGTTCGTCGCCCTGTACGGCTCCGCGGTCTACCGCGACCGCCCCCTGACCCGCGCCGAGGCAGCAGCACTCGAGGATATCGTCCGGGAGGCATCCCAGGATCGTCCTTGACACGGGACCTGCTTTCATTTAGTTTTAGCTTTCCGTATCTTAAGGGGTTGTGAGGCGTCAATTTGGCTTCCAAAAAAGACAAAATTCTGGAGAGTGCCCAGCGCTTCGTGCTGAAGGGGCAGATCGACAAGGCGATCAAGGACTACCAGCAGGTGGTGGCCATGGAGCCCAACGACATCCGCTATCGCCAGCGCCTGGCCGAACTCCTGGTGCGCGACAACCGTAAGGACGAGGCGATCCAGCAGTACGAGGACATCGGCAAGCACTACGCCGACAACGGCTACTTCCTCAAGGCGATCGCCATCTACAAGCAGATCCAGCGCCTCAGCCCCGGCAATCTTGCCACCGCGCTCACCATAGCCCACCTGAACCACCAGCAGGGACTGATCGGCAACGCCATGGCCGAATACGGGCAGGTGGCGGCGCAGTACGAAAAGGAAGGGACGCTGAGGGAGGCGCTCAAGGTGGTGGAAAAGATGCTCGTCGTCGATGCCGAGCACGCTGCCACCAAACTGAAGCACGCGGAACTTTTGCACGCCACCGGTGCACTGGAGCAGTCCCGTCAGGCCTTCGACGCCTTGGTGATCGCCCTGCGCAGCCGCGGTCTGCAGGGCGAGGCAGCCTCGGTCGCTGCGCGCGCCGGAGAGCTTTTCCCGGAGGAGCAGCAGGTCGCGGCCCCGACGGCGCCTTCATTTGCCGAGGAGGGACTCTCCACGGCCGGCTTCGATGCCAGCGAGGAGGTGCCCGGGGTGCAGGCGGCGGCCCCTTGGGATGCCCCGGTGGAAGAGCCGGTGGAAGAACCGGTCGAGGAGCCGGTCGATGAGCCGATCCTGCCGGATTGGGACGCTCCCGCGGCTGAACTCCCTGATCCCTTTGCAGCACCGGCATCGACGCCTCAGCCCCAGTCCGCGGCGGCACCCCAGGCGTCCTACGAGGCCCCTGCGCCCTGGGACACCGAGCAGGAAGAGACCGCCGCCGAGGGGGCGATAGCCTGGGAAGAGGAGATCGACCTCGACCTGGATGACGATGGCTTCGACGCCGCGCCGGTTCCCGCAGCGACGGCCGTTGTCGAGGAGCCTGCCGCTATCCCTGAGCCCACGGCTATCCCTGAGCCCACGGGTATCCCTGAGCCCACGGGTATCCCTGAGCCCGCGGCTCCGCCTGCGGCCGAGGTGGAGCTGCCGCTCGATTTCTCGTTGGAACTGGATTTCGAGGAGGTCGAGGAGGAGCTGGAGGAGGCCGAGCCGGAAGAGGCCGCTGCGCCGGTGGTGGAGCTCGACCTGGAGCAGGAAGGGGAGTTGGAGTTGACCCTGCCCCAACAGGAAACCCCGTTCGGCGAATTCTCCTGGGGGGAAGAGGGGGCGGAACTGGCGCAGGAGCCCGAAGCTGTGGAGCCCGCGGCGGAGCTCGCCGGTTTCGAGGAAGAGCTGGAGCTGGAGCCGGTGGAGGAGCTGTCCCCGGAGCCGGAGCCGCCGGCGGCCGCTGAGCCGGTCCCGCAGCGTGGCTGGGAGGAGATCTTCCCCGAGGCGGCAAGTGGCACGGAGTTCGACCTGGAGGAACTCGAGTCTCATTACGATTTGGGGATCGGCTACAAGGAAATGGGGATGTATGCCGGTGCCATCAAGGAATTCGACATCGCCGCGGGGAACCCGCAGCGTCGCTTCGACTGCCTGACCCTGCAGGCCATCTGCTATCGTGACAAGGGCGAGCCGGACAAGGCGGGTGAGCTGTTACGGCGCGGCCTGGAACTGGATGTGCTCTCAAGCGACGAGAGGGCTTGTCTCAACTACGAGCTCGCCATTCTCGCGGAGGGAAAGGGGGCTGTGGAAGAGGCGATCGAGCTGTACCGCGCGGTGATGCGCGCCAACCCCGCCTACCAGGATGCTTCCAGCAGGCTTTCCGCCCTCTCGGGCGAGGAGTGCCTCGACATCATCGACCTGGAGTTGGAAGAGGGGAGCTGACCCTTACCAGGCGAGCAGGTTGAGCGGCGGGACCAGGCGCACCGGCGCCTGGAAGAACTCGCCGATGAAGTTGGCGGGGACCGGCGGCAGCGGTCCGGAATTTTCCAGTGTCTTCTGCACGGCCCGGTCATAGACGATGTTGCCCGAACTTTCCAAAATGGTGCTGCCGATGATCTCGCCGCTACGGGTGATGGTGATGTTCACCACGATCGGCGCCACCTTCTGATCCTTTTGTTCCAGCCACCACTTCTCGTTCACCCCCTGCAGCAGCCGAATGTAATACTCCTTGATCTCAGGGCGCAGCGTTTCGCCGTCGCTGAGCGGCTTGAAGTACCCCTTGGTGAGCCCCATCCCGAAGGTCGTGTGCGATTTTTCCTCCACTGCGGTCTGGGGCTGTGCTGCTTGCGGCGGGGGCGCCGCGGGCTGTGCGGCCTGTACCGGCTGCGGCGCCGGTGTCGGCGGCAGCGGCTCGGCCTCTTCCTGGGGAAGTTCCGGCTCGGGGTCGGGTTGCGGCTGCGGCTGTACCGCGGGGGCTGCCGGGACCGGCGCGGGGATGGTATTCAGATCGACGTAGGTTACTGCGGGACGGGCGGGCTCGCCGCCACCGGGTATGCCGAGCAGGACCACCGCGCAGACCAGGTGCAAAACCAGCGAGACCGCGAGCCCGGTGAGCAACTGCTTGTTCAGGCTGGTCGGGTATTGCTCTTCCTCGAGCGGATCGAGCGGGTCTAGCGCGTCTTGCATGGCTGGTCGGGTCCTTCTTCGGCCTGGAAAGCGGGGCTTGGAGGTGGTTAGTGTCCGTCATGTATAACAAATTCGCGGCGGATCTGGCAACCAAAGAAAGACGTTTACCGAAAATGGAAAGGGACCCGCGGGGTCCCTTTTGTGTTCCAACGGCTGCTCCGGGATGGAAGGCCTCGGTCCCCCCTCCCCTTGCGGGAGGGGGGGAGTAAATGTCTGCGCGAGGGTCAGGGGGCGGGGGCGGCGGCGTCAAGGGAGGGGAGGCTCGGCTGACGATTCAGCGTGAACTGTTCCTGCATGCTCTGGGCGTCCACGACGGCTATGGCCGCCATGTTGACGATGGTGGCGACGTCGTCTCCTCTTTGCAGCACGTGCACCGGTTTCTTCATCCCCATCAGCAAGGGGCCGATCGCCTCGGCGCCCCCGAGCCGGTGCAGGAGTTTGTAAGAGATGTTCCCCGAGTTCAGGTCCGGGAAGATGAGGATGTTGGCGGGGCCGGTCAGGGTGGAGAAGGTGTAGTTGGCCAGAAGCTCCGGCGTCACCGCCGTGTCCGCCTGCATCTCTCCGTCGATTTCCAGTTCCGGCGCCCGTTCCTTCACGATCTCCACCGCGCGCTTCACCTTCTGGGTCAGGGCGTGGTTCACCGAGCCGAAGTTGGCGAAGGAGAGCATGGCGATGCGCGGCACGATGTCCAGTAACTGCACCTTTTCCGCCGCCAGGAGCGCGGTCTCCGCTAGTTCCTCGGCGGTGGGCTCGATCTCCACCGTGGTGTCGGCCATGAAATAGATCCCCTTCTTGAAGACCATCATGTACATGCCGTGTACGCCGGCCAGTTGCGGCTGCCTGCCGATCACCTCCAGCGCCGGGCGGATGGTGTCGGGGTAGTGGGTGTCGATCCCCCCCAGGAGGGCGTCGGCGTCCCCCATGTGCACCATCATGGCGCCGAAGTGGTTGCGCGACTTGCGGCGCACGATGCGCTGCGCCTCGGTGAGCGTGATCCCCTTGCGCTGCCTCATGCGGTACAACTCCTGCGCGTAGGGCTCGGTGAGCTCGGAATCCTCCGGATCGACGATGGTAAGGTGCAGCTCCATCCCCAGTTCGGCCATCTTTTCCAGCACCTTGGCGCGGTTGCCGATCAGGATCGGCTTGGCGATCCCTTCCTCGACCAGGTGGTAGGCGGCCTTGAGGATCTTCTCGTTGTCCCCCTCGGGGAAGACGATCTTCTTGGGATCGCACTTGGCCTTGTTGATGATGGCGCGCATGGTCTCCTTGGCGCGCCCCTGCAGCGTTTCCAGCCACTCGACGTAGCGGTCCATGTCCTCGATGGGGACACGCGCCACGCCGCTGTCCATGGCGGCCCTGGCCACGGCCGGGGCCACCCGCAACAGCGCCCGCGGGTCGAAGGGCTTCGGGATGATGTAGTTGCGTCCGAAGGAGAAGCTCTGGTTGCCGTAGGCGCGGCAGACCGAGTCCGGGCAATCCTCCTGCGCCAGCTGCGCCAGGGCGAACACCGCCGCCTTCTTCATCTCCTCGTTGATGGTGCTGGCCCGCACGTCCAGGGCGCCCCTGAAGATGAAGGGGAAGCCGAGCACGTTGTTGACCTGGTTCGGGTAGTCGCTCCTGCCGGTGGCCATGATCACGTCGGAGCGGACCGAGAGCGCCTCTTCCGGGGTGATCTCCGGGTCGGGGTTGGCCATCGCCATGATGATGGGATCCTTGGCCATGTCCCGCACCATCTGCGGGGTCACCGCCCCCTTGGCCGAAACGCCAATGAAGACGTCCGCGCCGTGCATCGCCTCCTCCAGGGTGCGCCACTCGGTGTCGATCGCCAGCCGCTCCTTGTACGGGTTCATCCCCTCGGTCCTGCCGTGGTAGATCACCCCCTTGGTGTCGCACATGCAGAGGTGCTCCGGTCTGGCACCCAGGGAGATGACCAGGTTGGCGCAGGCGACGCCGGCCGCCCCGGCACCGTTCACCACGATGCGCACCTTGTCGATCTTCTTCCCCACCAGCTGCAGCGCGTTGATGAGAGCCGCCGAGCAGATGATGGCGGTGCCGTGCTGGTCGTCGTGGAAGACCGGGATGTTCATGGTCTTTTTGAGCTCTTCCTCGATGTAGAAGCACTCCGGCGCCTTGATGTCCTCCAGGTTGATGCCGCCGAAGGTGGGCTCCAAAAGCTGCACCACCTTGATCACGTCGTCCGGGTTCTCCGACTTGACCTCCAGGTCGAAGACGTCGACGTCGGCGAAGCGCTTGAAGAGGACCCCTTTCCCCTCCATGACCGGCTTGCCGGCGAGCGCACCGATGTTGCCCAGGCCGAGTACCGCGGTGCCGTTGGAGACCACCGCCACCAGGTTTCCCTTGGCGGTGTAGAGGTAGGCGTCGGAGGGGCTCTGCTCGATGGCCAGGCAGGGTTCGGCGACGCCGGGGGTGTAGGCGAGGGAGAGGTCGAGGGAGGTCAGGCAGGGCTTCGAGGAGATCACTTCGATCTTTCCCTTGCGGCCGGCGGCGTGGTATTCGAGCGCGTCTATCTTCTTCGTCATGGCATCCTCCTCGAAACAGGTAGTGACGGCGAGTCATGCGGACTGGAAAAAACGGCTGCAGCTGTCTTTGCGGGTAAAGAAGGAAACTGTACTGCCAGATCGTGGTTTATCAGCAAAAGGAAGTCGGAAGGGATGCGAAAGTATAGCATGTCACCTGACCGTATCAATCTCCGGCCTGGTTGCAGGATCAATCTCATTCACAGCCCAGGCCCCCGGTTCCTTATCTGTGATGTCAGGTCGTGGTTGTAAATTGACACAATCTGGTTGATAATCTTCCCGGCTATAACAGGAAAGAAGGGGAGGGCGTCATGGACAGGCTTTGGGCACCCTGGAGGGTTGAGTACCTGACGCAGCCGCCGGCGCCGGGCTGCATCTTCTGCGCTGAGGGAGACGACCGGGAACTGCTGATCATCCACCGTACCCCGCTGGCCCGCGTCATGCTGAACCGCTACCCGTACTGCAACGGGCACCTGCTGATTTCGCTGCACCGTCACACCGCCGAGTTGGACGAGCTCACCGGCGCAGAGATGCAGGAACTCTTCCGCCTGGTCGCGCTGTGCAAGGACGTCTTGGTCCGCTCCAGCAGCCCCGACGGGTTCAATGTCGGCATGAACCTGGGCAAGGCGGCCGGAGCAGGTGTCGAGGACCACCTCCACCTGCACGTGGTGCCGCGCTGGAGCGGTGACAGCAACTTCATGTCGGTGGTGGCGGACCTCCGGGTGCTCCCCGAGGCCCTGCTGGCGACCTACGACCGGTTGCTCCCCTTCTTTCCCAAAGCGGAGGGTGCGTGAGGCGGGAGCTGTGCATCGGTATCGACCTGGGGGGGAGCAATCTGAGGTTTGCCCTGGTGGACCGGCAGGGGCGGGTGCTGGCGCGCTGCACGGAGCCGACCCTCCCTGCTGCGGGGCTGGCATCCCTGCTCGCGCGGCTCCTGGCGGGTGTGGAGCGGCTGCGGCAGCAGGGCGCGGGCATGGGCTACCGCACCGTGGCGCTCGCGGTAGGGGTGCCGGGGCTCGTCTGCAGTGACGGCGTGGTGCGCGCCAGCGTCAACGTCCCCGTGCTCGAGGGGGTGCCCCTGGCCCGGGAGCTCTCGGTTGCCACCGGGATGCCGGTGGCGGCGCTGAACGACGCCAATGCCTGCGCGCTTGGTGAAAAACGCTACGGCGCCGGGCGCGGCTACCGTTCCCTGATCGCCCTCACCCTGGGGACCGGCGTCGGCTCGGGACTGATCCTGGACGGCAAGCTCTGGACCGGCGTCGACGGCGCCGCGGGGGAGTTCGGGCACATCCCGGTGGAGCCAGAGGGGCGTCCCTGCGGCTGCGGCAGCCGGGGCTGCCTGGAGCAGTACGCCTCGGCCGGCGCTATTGCCCGCGACGGGGATGACGCCGCTGCGGTCGCCCGGCGGGCGCGGCGGGGAGATGCCGTGGCGCTTGCGGTCTTTGCTGAGGCGGGGCGCTATCTCGGCATCGCTGCGGCGGGGGTGGTGAACCTGCTCAACCTGGAGGCGGTGCTGCTGTGCGGGGGGGTGGCGCAGAGCTTCGACCTGCTGGCGCCGACACTGCGCCGGGAACTGGTCTCCCGGACCTTCCCCGTGTCGGGAGGCCGGGTGCATGTCGAGCAGGGGGCCCTGGGAGACGATGCCGGTGTGCTGGGCGCGGCGGTAGCCGCTTTCGGCACCGTCGTTTAGAAAAAAACTCTCATTATTCAAGCGCCGTTTGCGGCCAACCTATGCTATAGTTACCGCTGCCCCGCAGGGCGGGGCTTCATACTGATCCATCTGGAGGCGCCCATGTCGTTTAGAAGCATTTTTACAGCACTTTTCACCGCGTGCGTCCTGCTCACCCTGGCGGCAACCTCGTTCGCCGCAACCCCGGTCAAGGCCGAGGAGTCTTTCCACAACGCTTTCCCCACGGTTCCGGTGGACAGCATGACCCCCACCGAAATCCCCGGGCTGTACGAGGTCATCTCCGGCCAGCGCATCTTCTATTACTACCCCGACAAGGAGCTGGTGCTGACCGGCGAGATCGTGGGCAAGGACCTCAAGAGCCGCACCGCCGAGCGCAAAGGCGCCATCATGGCCAAGGTGGCCAAGGACCTGCCGCTGGACAAGGCGCTCAAGATCGGTGAGGGCAAGAAGGTGGTCATCGAGTTCACCGATCCCGACTGCCCCTTCTGCCGCAGGGGCGCCGAGTACTTCACCAAGCGCACCGACGTGACCCAGTACATCTTCTTCGCACCGCTGGCCCACCCCGGGGCGATCACCAAGATCGAGTACATCCTCTCGGCGGACAACAAGGTCCAGGCCTACGACGCCATGATGCTCGGGCAGGATATTCCGGCCGGCGCGAAGCCCGCCTCCCCGGAGATCAAGAAGCTGGCCCAGGAGCATATGGAACTGGCCCGGAAGGCGGGCGTCACCGGGACCCCCACCTTCTTCATCAACGGGCAGATGGTGGTGGGCGCCGACCTGGCCCGCCTGGACGAACTGCTCAAGTAGCATCCTCTTCAGGTGCTGAGACCGAGACGGTGCCGAACCTGCCGTCGTAGCCCGCCTCGATCTCCACCTCACCCGCACGCATCCTGCCGATACCCGCCGCCAGAGTCGCCGTCGACCTGGCGGCGATTTCGTTCAGGGGTGCCTCGAGCAGGATGTGGAACTCGTTGCCCAGCCCGCTCAAAAGCTGGAAGTAGAGCGTCTCCGCCTTCTTGCTGGAGCACCCCACCCGCAGCGCCCCCCCGATCAGATCGATGAGCGGTATCACGGAGAAAAACGGTGGCGCCTGCGCCGGCTTAGCCCCCGCCGCCCGGTCCGCCAGGAGTTCCACCCGGTGCAGCACACCTACCGTCAGTTTGCCGCCGCAGGCGGGGCAGCGATAGTCGTGGGCGATGGTCTCTTCGGGAGAGAAGCTGACGCCGCAGCAGCGGTGGCCGTCGGCGTGGTATTTTCCCTGTTCGGGGAAGAACTCGATGGTCCCCGCCACCCCCTTGCCTGTGGCTATGGCCTTAAAGATCCCGTCGTAGCTTAGCTCGGTATCGAAGATGGTGGCTTCCCGCCCCAGTTTGGCGGCGGAGTGCGCGTCCGAGTTGGAGATGAGTGTGATGCCGTCCAGGACCGAGAGGCGCCAGTTCATGGCGGGGTCCGAAGAGAGGCCGGTCTCGATGGCGTGTACCTCGGGGGCAAGCTCGTCGAAGCATTCTTCCAGGGACTCGAATCCGGAACAGGCCCCGAAAATGGAGAAGTGGGGGGTCCAGGCGTGGGCGGGGATGAGCAGCGCGCGCGGGGATGCCGTGAGCACCATGGCCAGGAGGTCCTTGGCGTCCAGCTTGAGGATCGGTCTGCCGTCGGAGGCGAGGGTGCCGATGCGGGAGAGCGCCAGGTTCAGACGGCGTGCGGCGGCGAAGTCGGGAAGCAGCACCAGGCAGTGCACCTTCCTGGTGCGTCCCCCCTTGCGGTAGATGCAACTGATTTCGCCGCTGATGAGAAAGGAGACCGGGGCGCGGCAGCTTTGCGGCACCTGGTCGGGGAGAGGCTCCCGGCGCAGGCGCAACAGCCCCCCTTCGGCGGGGTCCAGTTCCCGCTCCAGTTCTGCCAGCCAGCCGGGATGGGTGCAGTCGCCGGTGCCGACTACCCGGATCCCCTTCAACTGGGCCCAGCGCCACAGTTGTGTGAGGTCCAGGTCGCGGCTGGTCGCCCTGGAGAAGCGGGAGTGGATGTGCAGATCGGCTGTGAATCTCATGTGAGGTGCGGGTTCCTGGCGCGCCTTGCGCCGTCGCGAGAGGGGAGGGGGGGGCAAGGGGCGGCGCCGTCAGGCGCCGCTGGCCTGGGAGGCGCCGAACTTGGTGACCATGTGCTGGCGGTAGCTGACGATGTCGCTGCGCAGCGAGGCGAGCCGGGCCATCTTGTCGTCGATCTTCGCGATGTGTTCATCCAGGATTTCCACCAGGCGGGGCACCATGCGCTCGGTCTGCTTGGCCTCGCCGTAGGCCGCGTAGAGGTCCTGCATCTCCTTGATGGTGAGCCCCAACTCCTTGAGCTTGATGATGAACTTGATGCGCCGCACATAATAGGGGGTGAAGCCGCGCGTGGCGCCGTCGCTTCTCGGTACGCTTTCGATGATGCCGACTTCCTCCCAGTAACGGATGGTCCTGGTGGTGAGTCCCAGTGCAGCGGCGACGTCCCCGATCGAGGTGATCTCTTCGCCGTCCTTGATGATGTCCATGAAAAACCTCACGGTGGAAATAAATTCCCAGCTAATCTAGAACATGGCGTTCTGGCTGTCAATCGGATTCGGGCAACGAGCCCAGACCCAACCGAAAACTTTGTCATACAAAGTGCTTGTTTACAAAACATTGTTTTTAGTGTATCAGGTTAGATAGCAGCTGATAAAGAAGTAGAAGCTACGGGCATCTTCCCGTCGTGACCGGTTGCCGAGGTAGCACCTAATGTGCAAGCTTGCTTTTTTCGGTTTGATCAGAATAAAACACGTGCTCGCAGCAACAGCAGGCGCTTGAGCGCCTGCACCGATTTGTGATCGGCCCTTTCTGCCGGCCGTCCAACACTAGGGGCAATCGACGGGTTGCCCCTCTTTTTTTGTTCTCGACTGAGGGAGGGGACAGGCTCCGCCAGGTGCTGTCCACCTGGGGGGTAATAAGCTGGCTGAGCGGAATGGAGCGTTCCGCCACACCCGAAGCGCTGCAGGAAACCTTACGTTCCCCCCTTTTGCGAAGGGGGGACAGGGGGGATTTGGTTTTGCTTCTTGTTGGCACTGGGGCGCCATTGCCTGTGCCGCCGCTCCGTGTTATCCTGCCCGCGCGCCGGTTTCCTGGCTGCGGCCGTTGCCCGCCCTGCTCTAAGCCGCTATTTCCTAAACAAAGGTCTCCGTGATGTCCATCTCCCAATACCCCGCCAAGGTCACCATGCCCCGGCTCGAGCACCCTTACCCGACGGTGTTCGCCTTCCTGGTTGAGCGTTTCCCCAGGATCCCGCGGGAGGTGTGGGAGAGCCGCATCGCCCAGGGCAAGGTCCTCGGCGAAGACGGCGCGCCAATCGGCATCGCCACCCCGTACGCGCCGCAGCAGCGGGTTTTCTATTTCCGGGAAATGGAGGCGGAGCGTGAGATCCCCTTCCCGGAGGAGGTCCTGTTTCAAAACGACGAGCTGCTGGTGGCGTGCAAGCCGCATTTCCTGCCGGTGACCCCCGGCGGCGCCTACTTGAACCAAAGCCTTTTGCACCGGCTCCGGTTGCGGACCGGGATCCACCACCTGGTGCCGCTGCACCGGATCGACCGGGAAACCGCCGGACTGGTGCTCTTCTCGGTGAACCCGAAGACGCGCGGCCGTTACGGCGGGCTGTTCAGAGAGGGCCTGATCGAGAAGGAGTACCGGGCAATCGGCGTGGGGCGGGTCCCCGACGGGAAGAAAGAGTGGCTGGTGGAGAGCCGGCTGGTGCAGGGGGAGCCGTGGTTCGTGATGGCAACCGAACCCGGGATACCCAACACACGCTCCGAGATCCGCCTGCTCGAGGAGCGGGAGGGGGCCTCGCTGTTCGCACTCAGCCCGCGCACGGGCAAGACGCACCAGTTGCGGGTGCACCTGAGCTCGCTGGGAGTGCCGATCCTCAACGACAGGCTGTACCCTCAGCTGCAGCCCCGGCAGCCCGACGACTTCGAAAAGCCTCTGCAGCTTCTGGCGCAACGGTTGCGTTTCAAGGACCCCATCAGCGGCAAATGGTTTGAGTTCCAGTCTGATAGGGGACTTTTGTGGTAATCTAGAACGGTTCGCGCAGGCTGCGGCACGGCAGTTGGTTTGCAGGGAGGTGTGAGATGGCGAAGAATGTGCTCCTGCTGGTCGATTACGGCGTCAACAACAGCATCCACATCGGGCTGTTCAAGATCCAGCTCAAGGAGGCGGGATGGCGCGAGGGGCTCGTGGAAGGCTCTTTCGAGAAGAACCTCGACCTTCCCGACTCCGTCATCGAGAAAGCGGTGCAGGAGGAGGTCGACAGCGCCGCCAACCAGGCCGCCTTCAAGAAGACCTGTTGTGAACTCTTCATTACCGAGGACGAATTGAAATTCTCCTGGGACTGGAATACCCCCTGACCGGCAGCCATTCCCACCCCCGCCACTGTCACTGTCTGAAATCACTGGACAATTTCATGGAAGTTTAGTTACTATCCCCGCTATGAACAAACTTGCAGCCGTTTTTATTATCCTGTTTACCGTTGCAGTCATAAGCTTTGGTACGTGGCAACTCTTTAAAGGGAACTTCGAGGCGGCTTTTTCTTCCTTCCCGTTCCTTCTGATTATCTACTTTTTCATCAAGCCATACCGTAACTCATAATGAGCAGTGCTGCGCAGCTTTCGGCACCCCGTGACGCTTTTTAGACCTCATTATGTCGAAGACGCCGGAGGAGACGACGGGGGCTGTTGCTTGCTGTTTTGAGCCTTGCCGATGGGAGACATCATGTCCACATGTGCACTCGTAATCGATGATTCGGCTGCTATTCGGGAGCAGGTAATACGGACTCTGCAGGATGTGGGGGTGTTCGCGGAGTACCGGGAAGCCAAGGACGGCATGGAGGGGTTCAAGACCCTGATCGAGTGCAAGGCCGACCTGGTCATCTGTGACGTCGAGATGCCGCGCATGGACGGCTACAAGTTCCTGCAGCTGGTCGCTTCGCGCCCGGACCTGCAGGGACTGCCCATCATCATGCTGACCGGCAAGATGGACTTCAACTCCAAGATCAGGGGGTTGGAACAGGGCGCCAGCGACTACCTCACCAAGCCCTTCGACTCCGGCGAACTCGTGGCGCGCGTCAAGGTCCAGCTCAAGATCAAATCCCTGCAGGACGAGCTGAGGCAGGCCAACGAGCAGCTCAAACGCCTCACCAACATCGACCATCTCACCGGACTCTTCAACCGGCGCCACCTGGCCGAGGTTCTGGAAGCCGAGTTCTTCAGGGCCAAACGGAACCGCGAGAGCCTTTCCCTGGTCATGGTCGACATCGATTTCTTCAAGCAGGTCAACGACACCTACGGCCATCAAAACGGCGACATCGTGCTTTCCTCCGTAGCCGAGGTGGTGCAGCAGCAGATGCGTGCCTACGACAGCGCCGCGCGCTACGGAGGCGAGGAGTTCGTCCTGGTCTTCCCCGGCACCGCGCTGGAGGGTGGGGTAACCGCCGCCGAACGCCTGAGGCAGGCCGTCATCGATCATACCTTTCCACCCCCCCTGGAGGACCTCACCGTGACGGTCAGCGCGGGGGTCGCCACCTATCCCTCACCGCAGGTCGACAACATCGACGCGTTGTTCCGCCGGGCCGACGAGGCGCTCTACCGCGCCAAGCAGAACGGCCGCAACAGGGTCGAAACCATGTCTGTCTGATTCGTTTGCTTAGTTAATTAAATTTAAGAAAAATATCTTGAAAATTTTTTAATTTAAAGGTAAAGGTATCCTCCTGCTTACGCCCCTTGGCGCCAATACGGGAGGAACCTGGTATGGACACCTTTGACACCGCCTACGCCAACTACTTGAAGCTGCTGGCAAAGCTCGACAAGACCGACGACATCGCCGAGAAGAACCAGATCTTTCGCCAACTCACCCAGTTGCTGTGCGAGTTGGAGCAGGGTCTCAAGAACAAGGCGCTCCCCGGCTGCCGCGAGGAACTGGCCTACTGGCTCTAGTTCCCCTGCACCACACCTGCAATCTCCCCGCTAGTTCCGGCAGGCCGCCCACTTACCTGCCATGGCGGCCTCACCACCTCATGAAAAAGTTTGACACTTCTGCTTCCTCCTTTATTCTCTAAGTAAGCGATATCATTCCCCGCAGGAAGGGGCTGCGGCGCAGATAGGTGCTGCCGCCCGTAACGCCGGAGGAGGTTCATTATGAAAATACTGGTATGCGTCAAGCAGGTGCCTGACATGGAATCGCGCTTTCGCCCCGACGCCGCGGGTGTCTGGTATGCGGAGACCGATCTCGCCTTCCGCGTCAACGAATACGACGAGTACGCCATCGAGCAGGCGGTACTGCTCAAGGAGCAGTTGGGGGGCGAACCCGAGATAACGCTGCTCTCCGTGGGGCCGGACCGCGTGGTGGAGGCGATCAAGAAGGGGCTCGCCATGGGGGCGGACCGCGCCGTGCACGTGCGGGACCCGGAAGCCCATCTGAAGGACCCGTTCCAGATCGCTTCGATCATCGCGGCCTATGCCAAGGGTGAGGCATTCGACCTCATCTTCACCGGCATGCAGTCGCTCGATCGCGGCTCGACCCAGGTGGGCGTGGCTGTAGCCGAGGCGCTCGGCTACCCCTGCGCCACGACCGTGGTCGCTTTCGAGTACGCGGACGGCACCGTGACCGTGAAGCGGGAGTTGGAGGGCGGGGTGAAAGGGGTGGTCAGGCTGAAAACCCCGGCCCTGGTCACCTGCCAGTTGGGGCTGAACCAGCCGCGTTACCCGACACTTCCCAACATCATGAAGGCCAAGAAGAAAGAGGTGAGTGTGATCCCGGTGGAGCAGTTGCTGCAGCAGGAGGCCAGGTTGGTGCTGGCGCAGTTCAGCGCTCCCGCTAAAAAGGGAGGCGGTGTGGTCCTGGAAGGAGACGTTGCCGACCAGGTCGACCGGCTCATCGGGATTCTCAAGGACAAGACGGCGGTTTTGCGTTAAGGGGGCGACCATGAAAGCTTTACTCGTAGGCGAATGCCGGGATGGAAAACTCTTGGAATACAGCTACGAACTGTTCGGCTTCGCATCCCAACTGGGAGCCGAGACGGCCATGGTCCTGGTCGGCAACGAAACCGCTCTGCCGAGCTACGGGGGAACGGTCTACCTGGCCGATGCCGGTAAATATGGGGAGTACAACCCCGATCTGCACAAGCGGCTGGTGCAGGCGGCGGTGGAGCGGGAGAAGCCGGACTACGTGGTGTTCCTGCACACCTCCTACGGGTGGGACCTGGCGCCGCGGGTGGCGGCCCTGCTCAAGGCGCCGCAGGTCTCCGAGGTGGTTGCCCTGGCGGAGGGAGGTTTCGAGCGGCCCTGCTGCAGCCAGAAGATGAGGCAGGTAGTCAAACCGGTGGGCGCGCCCGTCGTGCTCACCCTGCAGGGCGGCGCCTTCCCGGCGCTGGTGCCGGGGGGGACGCCGCAGCAACAGGCGTTGGACGTTGACGGAGAAGGAAGGACCGAGTTTTTAGGTTACGAGGCTGCGGTGCGCAAGGGGGTCGACCTGACCAGGGCTGAGATCATCGTCAGTGCCGGGCGTGGTGTCGGAAAGAAGGAAAACCTGCCGGTCATTGCCGAACTCGCCAAGGTGTTGGGGGGTGAGGTCGGGGCGAGCCGCCCCATAGTGGACAGCGGCTGGATGGAGGCCGGGGCGCAGGTAGGGGTAACCGGGCAGACCGTCAGTCCGAAGCTCTACGTTGCCTGCGGTATCAGCGGCGCCATTCAGCATTTGGCGGGGATGAAGAAGTCCGGGTTCATAGTGGCCATCAACAAGGACAAAGACGCCCCCATCGGCGAGGTAGCCGACGTGCTGGTGGTGGCCGACGTGATGCAGTTCGTCCCGGCGCTGACGGCCAAGCTGGCGAAGTAGGAACCGTAAGAACAGCGCTGAACCAAAAAGGGCGCGGCAACCGTCAGGTTGCCGCGCCCTTTGCCTGCTCTTTCCTGCAACTCCTACTGCATCAGCTCCAAAAACTCTTCCTCGGTCAGGACCCGCACGCCCAGCTGGCGCGCTTTCTCCAGCTTGCTGCCGGCGTCGGCGCCGGCCACCACGTAGTCGGTCTTCTTGGAGACGCTCCCGGCGGCGTGGGCGCCTTCCTGCTCCACCATCTTCTTGGCCTCGTCCCTGGTGAATTTCTCCAGGGCGCCGGTGAAGACGAAGGTCTTGCCGGTGAACCGACCGCCGACCCGTTTCTCCTCGACCTTGGGACTCACCCCGGCCTCCTTGAGCCGCTCCAGTACCTTCAGGTTCTCTTCGTTTTTGAAGAAGTCGGCAATGCTGGTGGCGACCTGCGGTCCCACTTCGCGAACGCTGACCAGCTCCTCCTCGCTCGCCTTGGCCAGGTTTTCGATGCTGCCAAACGCCGTGGCCAAAAGCTTCGCGGTGTGCTCGCCGACGTGCCTGATGCCGAGCGCGAAGATGAGCCGCGACAGGTCGCGCTCCTTGCTGGCCGCGATGGCGTTCAAAAGGTTTTCGGCGAGCTTTTTCCCCATGCGCTCGAACTGCATGAAGTCTTCTTCCTTGAGCGAGTAGATGTCTGCCACGTCCTGGATCAGCTTCAGGTGCAGGAGCTGCTCGATGAACTTGTCTCCCAGCCCCTCGATGTCCATGGCGCGCCGGGAGGCGAAATGCTTCACACGCTCCAGGAGCTGCGCCGGGCAGTTGAGGGCCACGCAGCGCACCGCCACCTCGTCGGGCAGCCGCACCACCTCGCCGCCGCAAACGGGGCAGGTCGCCGGCACCTCGGGCTTGACCGCACCCTCCGGGCGCTGGTCCAGCATGACCTGCACCACGGCCGGGATCACGTCGCCGGCACGCTCGACGATGACGGTGTCACCCTCGCGGATGTCCTTTCTCTCCAGTTCCTCCCAGTTGTGCAGCGTGGCGCGCGACACCATGACGCCGGATACGTTGACCGGCTTCAGGAAGGCGACCGGGGTGATGACACCGGTGCGGCCCACCGAGTGGAAGATCTGCTCCACCACGGTGGTCGCCTGGCGCGGCGGGAACTTCCAGGCGATGGCCCAGCGCGGCGAGCGGCTCTTTTCTCCCAACTCCCTCTGCATCCGGAACGAATCGACCTTGACCACGACGCCGTCGATCTCGTAGGGGAGGTCGTCGCGCTTTTCCATCATCTCCTGGTAGTAGGCGAGCATCTCGTCGATCCCGTGCACCACTCGGGTGAGCGGGTTTACCGGCAGGCGCCAGGTCGGGATGGTTTCCAGGAAATGGCTCTGCGCGCTGAACTCCACCCCGCCCAGTTCCCCGGGGGCGTAGCAGAAGATACTCAGGGGGCGCTTGGCGGTGATCCGGGAGTCGAGCTGGCGCAGCGAACCGGCCGCCGCGTTACGGGGATTGGCAAAGGGTGGCTCACCCGCCTCTTCCCGCTCCCGGTTGAACTTGCGGAAGGGCGCCAGCGGCAGGTACACCTCGCCGCGCACGGTGAGCAGTTCCGGCGGCTGCTGCGTTTCCAGGCGCAGCGGCACGTCCTTGATCGTCTTCAGGTTCTGGGTCACGTCCTCGCCCACGACACCGTCGCCGCGGGTGGAGCCGATCGCCAAGAGCCCCGCGCGGTACACCAGTTCCACCGCCACGCCGTCCATCTTCGGCTCGCAGACGTAGGAGATCCCGGTGTCGGCGGCGAGGCCCAGGAAGCGCTTGACCCGGTCGTCGAAGTCGATCATGTCCTGCTCGGTGAAGGCGTTCTCCAGGGAGAGCATCGGCATGCTGTGGCGCACCTGGGTAAACTTCGCCAGCGGCCGGCCGCCGACCCTGCCGGTGGGAGAGTCGGGGAGGGCAAGCTCCGGGAATTCCTTTTCCAGCCCCTGGAGCTCGCGGAACAGCGCGTCGTACTCGGCGTCCGTGACCTCCGGCATGTCCTGTTCGTAGTAAAGGCGGTTGTGGCGCTCGATTTCCTTCGAGAGCCAGGCGATGCGCTGGGCGGCGGCTTGTGCTTCCATGGTGAACCTCGTGGCGGTTTGTCTTGAACGGTGCTTTATATCACACCGCGCGGCAGTTTGGAACTGGCATGGATATAGCGGCTTGCATTGCCGTTTTGCTTCTGGTAACAATAACCGGCCGCACCTTTCCGGGGACGGCTCTTTTTTGGCCCGCAGCCCCGGAAGCTTCGCAGCGCTGCGGCGCAACTACCCGCTTTATGAGGAATTCATGCTCGACCTGTCCCGTCTCAATCCCGAACAACTTGCCGCCGTGAAGCACACGGAGGGGCCCCTCTTGGTGCTCGCCGGCGCCGGGTCGGGCAAGACCGGGGTGATCACCTACCGCATCGCGCACCTGATCCTGGACAAGCGGGTGCCGCCGGATCAGATCCTCGCGGTGACCTTCACCAACAAGGCCGCCAAGGAGATGAAGGAGCGGGTGGAGCACCTGGTGGGGCGCAAGCACTGCAAGGGGATCGTGCTGTCCACCTTCCACTCGCTGGGCGTGCGCGTGCTGAAACGCGACATCGAGCGCCTGGGCTACAAGAAGAACTTCTCCATCTATTCGACTGCAGACCAGGTGGGCCTGGTGCGCCAGATCGTGCGCGAGGTCAACACCGACAGCAAGAAGTACGACGCGGAAAGCATCATCTGGCGCATCTCCGGCGCGAAGAACAAGCTGATCCCCCCCGACCGCTTCGCCCCCAACCCGCTCGACGACATCGACATGATGGCGGCACTGGTCTACCCGCGCTACCAGTCCGCGCTGAAGGCCTTCAACGCCATCGACTTCGACGACATCATCATGCTCACGGCGGAGCTTCTGCAGCATCACCCGCCGGTCATCAAACACTGGCAGGAGCGCTTCAGCTACATCATGGTGGACGAGTACCAGGACACCAACTCCTCCCAGTACCTGCTGGTGAACCTCCTGGCCGCCGGCTGCAAGAACCTCTGCGTGGTCGGCGACGACGACCAGTCCATCTACGGCTGGCGCGGTGCGGACGTGGGCAACATCCTCGACTTCGAGAAGGATTTCAAGGGGTGCCGCACCATCAAGCTGGAGCAGAACTACCGCTCGACGGGCAACATCCTGGATGCCGCCAACAGCGTCATCGGCAACAACAAGATCCGCAAGGCGAAAAGGCTGTGGACCGCGTCGGGGCAGGGGCCGCTCATCGACTTGTGCATCGTCCAGGACGACGAGGAGGAGGCGACCAGCGTGGTGGAGCGCATCCAGTTGGAGCGTTTCAAGAAGGACACCCCCTACAGCGACTTCGCCATCCTGTACCGCACCAACGCCCAGAGCCGCGCCTTCGAGGAGCAGCTCCGCTTCGAGGACATACCCTACGTGCTGGTGGGAGGCACCCAGTTCTTCGAGCGCAAGGAAGTCAAGGATTCCCTCTCCTACCTCAAGGTGATCGCCAACCCCCTGGACGAGGTGGCGCTTTTGCGCATCGTCAACTTCCCCCGGCGCGGCATCGGCGACAGCACCGTGATCCGCATCAACCAGTGGTCGCTGGAAAAGGAGATCCCCCTGTTCGAGGCGATCAGCAGGGTGGGGGAGATCGAAGGGATCTCCGAGGCGATCCGGGACAAGGTGCTTGCCTTTCACCACACCCTGCTCGATGCCGCGGAGGCGTTCCGGGCCGAAGGGGGACTGGCCGAGAAGGGGAAGGCGCT
Organism: Geomonas anaerohicana; assembly: GCF_016458305.1. Classification (GTDB taxonomy): domain Bacteria; phylum Desulfobacterota; class Desulfuromonadia; order Geobacterales; family Geobacteraceae; genus Geomonas; species Geomonas anaerohicana. Next base: position 127,592 of record NZ_JAEMHL010000002.1, read on the forward strand.
CTTCGAGAAGCTGAAGATCGAGGAGGAGATCTTCCGCACCATCGACGACCAGAAGGCGGCGCGGCGCAAGGTGGAGAACGTGGAGCAGATCATCAACTCCATGGCGGCCTACGAGGAACGCGTGCCCCAGGCGACGCTTGGTGGCTTCATCGAGAAGGTGTCGCTCATGGACGAGGACCGCTTCTCCGGCAAGGACAAGAAGGATCACGGCAAGGACGCGGTGACGCTCATGTCGCTGCACTCCAGCAAGGGGCTCGAGTTCCCCTTCGTGTTCCTGGTGGGAATGGAGGACGAGATCCTGCCGCACAAGAGGGCCATCTACGAGGACGACAGCATCGACGAGGAGCGGCGCCTGTGCTACGTCGGCATCACCCGGGCGCGCCAGCAGCTGGTGATGACGCGCACGCTGTTCAGGAAGAAGTACGGCAAGATGGAGGAGCGGGTCCCGTCGCGCTTTCTGGAGGAGATCCCGGGTACGGTGCTGAACGTGCAGCAAACCGGGGTGGCCAAGGAAGTGACGCCTGAGGAGGCGGAAAAGACGGCGGAGGATTTCTTCGCCAAGATGAAGGCGATGATGGGGTAATGGGGAGGGGACTGGCTCCGCCAGGTGCCTGTCCCCCTACCACTTGCGAAATTACGGTTTGCCCAGGGTCTTCTGGCCTGGCTTCCACCCCAGGGGGCAGAGCGAACCGGTCTGCAGCGCCTCGAGGACGCGCATGGTCTCCTCGACGCTCCTGCCCACGTCCAGGTTGTGCACCACCTGGTACTGGAGCACGCCGTCCGGGTCGATGATGAACAGGGCGCGCAGGGCCACCCCTTCCTTCTCGTCCAGGGCGCCGTATTTCTCGGCCACTTCCTTCTTGATGTCCGACAGCAGGGGGTACTGCAGGTTGCCCAGGTCGCCGCGCTGCACCCAGGCCAGGTGCGAGTACTTGCTGTCGGTCGAGGCGCCCAGGACCACGGTGTTCAGCTTCTCGAACTCGGGGAGCGCCTGGTTGAACCCCTTGATCTCGGTGGGGCAGACGAAGGTGAAATCCATCGGGTAGAAAAAGAGCAGCACCCACTTGCCGCGGTAGTCGTCGAGCGAGATCTGCTTGAACTCCTTGCCTGCGGTGGTGCCGACCCAGGCGTCGAGCCTGAAACCGGGGGCGGGATCACCGACCTTGGCGACCTGCTGCAGGTCCGGCGCGGCTGCTGCGGGCAGGGCAGTGGAGAAGAGGGAGAGTGTCAGTGTCGCCAAGAGAGTGAAGGTTGAAACTTTCATGATGCGCTCCTGAGGATATTTTAATACTATAGCTGCACTAGCAAGCGGGTTCTGGTACAATCACTGACTGTACATGATACCGTAGCAATAACGCCTCAACCAGTAAAAACTTCCCACATACTTCTTTGTGTGGTATTGAAGACCGCTGCAAACAGAAAAGGTGTAACAAACCAACTATAAAGGAGCAACATAATGACTGAAGAAAAAAATCCCGTAGTCGTCATGGAGACCTCGATGGGCACCGTTAAGATCGAGCTCTTCAAGGACAAGGCTCCCATCTCCGTGCGCAACTTCCTCTCCTATGTCAAGGACGCCTACTACGACGGCACCATCTTCCACCGCGTCATCAAGAACTTCATGGTCCAGGGGGGCGGGCTGGATGAGAACATGCAGCCGAAGAAGACCAAGTTCGCCATCAAGAACGAAGCCACCAACGGCCTGAAGAACGTGCGCGGCACCCTGGCCATGGCCCGTACCGCCGTGGTCGACAGCGCCACTTCCCAGTTCTTCATCAACGTCGTGGACAACGCGTTCCTCGACCATGCCGGCAAGACCCCGGACCGCTTCGGCTACGCCGTGTTCGGCCAGGTGATCGAAGGGATGGACGTCGTCGACGCTATCCGCGAAGTGAAAACCGGCAACAAGGCCGGCCACCAGGACGTGCCGGTGGAGCCGGTCTTCATCACCTCCGTGAAGCTGGCTGAGTAGGAAAAGTAAGATGGTTTCCCCTGCGGGGGAAGGCAACAGGTGAGCGGCTGGCGCTATATGCCCCAGCCGCTCATTGCGTTTGCAGGGTGAGTTTGGCGGTGATACCGGGGATGACGGCGCCGTTGGCGTCACGGGCGGAAAAATTCTCCAGGGTGAAGGCATCGACCGTCAGCGCCACCCCCGCGTCTACCTGGCAGGTTAGGGTTGCCAGGGGGCCTACGGTGAGCCCGCCGGGATGGGCGATGTTCACCAGCAGCACCTGCCCCGGAACGGAGATCTGCAGGAAACTGGCGCCGGTGAAGCTGCCGCTGACTGCCGGGACCAGCAGTCCGTCGGGCAACAGGTTGCCGTCGGTGGTGGGGAGCGACACTCCGGCGGGGAGGCGCAGGGTGAATTGTGCGGCATAGAGAACGGAATCCGCGCCAGGGCCCTGGGTGCCGATACTGAGGCGGGCTGTCCCCAGCGCGGGCTCGGGAATGTGCACCTTGCCGTCGTCCCCGGCACTGCCGGTCGAGCCGGAACCCCCGCATGCTCCCAGGAACAGGCTCAGCAGTAACAGCCAAAGCACTCTCATTGTTATCTCCCCCTTGAAGGCATCCCGATTCTGCACCCGGTGAGGCATGACAGTCGCCAATGATGGTCCTCATGGCATGACGGAAATGATTGTACCGGGGATTTTATTGGAGGCAATTAATTATGATCTTTCGGCTCTGGTAGTGCACGGTGATGTGGGGGAAATGACTGATATTGGCCTCATTTAATTATTGACAAAGATGATTGCCAACTATACAATCTGCAAGCTTTACAGCTACCTGCTACACACTTCGTTAGGGGGTTTTACCTTATGGAAATGAAGGACTTTATCTTTACCTCCGAGTCTGTTTCTGAGGGGCATCCGGACAAGGTTGCCGACCAGGTATCCGACGCGATTCTCGATGCGATCCTGGTCCAGGATCCGAAATCCCGCGTCGCCTGTGAAACGCTGGTGACCACCGGTATGGCGGTCATCGCCGGAGAAATCACCACCAACGCAGTCATCGACTATCCGAAGATCGTTCGCGAGACGATAAAAGAGATCGGCTACAACGACTCCGCCATGGGCTTCGACTGGGAAACCTGCGCGGTGCTCACCTCCATCGACAAGCAGTCCCCGGACATCGCCCAGGGCGTGACCGAAGGCGAGGGGATGTTCAAGGAGCAGGGCGCCGGCGACCAGGGGCTCATGTTCGGCTTTGCCTGCAACGAGACTCCGGAACTGATGCCGATGTCCATCCTCATGGCGCACAAGCTGGTTTCCAGGCTTGCCGACGTGAGAAAGACCGGCGTGCTCGACTTCCTCCGTCCCGACTCCAAGTCCCAGGTTTCCATCCAGTACATCGATGACAAGCCGGTCCACGTCGATACCATCGTCATCTCCTCGCAGCACTCCCCCGAGGTCTCCTACGAGATGATCAAGGAAGGGATCATCGAGGAAGTCATCAAGAAGATCATCCCGGCCAACCTGATGGATGCCAAAACCAAGTTCCTGATCAACCCGACCGGGCGCTTCGTCATCGGCGGCCCCATGGGCGACTGCGGTCTCACCGGCCGCAAGATCATCGTCGACAGCTACGGCGGGCACGGTGCCCACGGCGGCGGCGCCTTCTCCGGCAAGGACCCCTCCAAGGTGGACCGTTCCGCGGCCTACATGGGTCGTTACGTCGCCAAGAACCTGGTTGCGTCCGGCGTCTGCGAGCGTTGCGAAGTCCAGGTTGCCTACGCCATCGGCGTCGCCGATCCGGTCTCGGTCATGGTTGACTGCAACGGCACCGGCAAGATCCCGAGCAAGCGCATCTCCGAGATCGTGCGTGAGGTGTTCGACCTGCGTCCGCGCGCCATCATCGAGCAGCTCGACCTGCTGCGTCCGATCTACAGGAAGACCGCAGCCTACGGCCACTTCGGCCGCGAGCTCCCCGAGTTCACCTGGGAGCGCACCGACAAGGCCGCCCTCATCAGGGAGAAGGCGGGACTCTAAGGAACCGTTCAACGTTCAACGTTCGATGTTAAAAGCAAAAGGCCTTCTGGTGATCCAGAAGGCCTTTTCTTATTGTTGCCAATGTGGCCGTAGCTATGTGGCGCCACATGCAGTTACACCCGTTCCAACCTTGAACGTTGAGCGTTGAACGGCTGTTAGCTTTTCCTGCTGAACCGGTACCCCACCCCGCGCACGGTCTGGAAGAAGACGGGGCGGGAGGGCTCGGGCTCGAAGTACTTCCTGAGCCGCACGATGAAGTTGTCCAGGGTCCTGGTCTCGGCGTCGGTGGCGTAGCCCCAGACGCTTTCCAGGATCTCGCCGCGCGGTATCGCCTCCCCCTCGCGATGGAAGAACAGGGACAGCATGCGTACTTCCAGGTCGGTGAGATCGATCTCCCCCTGCCTGGTCCTGGCGCGGTAGGAAAGCAGGAACACCTCGTTGTCCCCGAATCGATACCCTTCCTCCACCGGTTCCGGCCGGTACCAGGCGCTGCGGCGCAGCATGCCGGACACCCTGAGCAGGAACTCCTTCAGGTTGAAGGGCTTGACCAGGTAGTCGTCGGCCCCGGCAGCGAGCCCCGAGATCCGGTCGCTCTCGGCGGAGCGCGCGGTCAGCATCAGGACCGGCACCCGCGAATCGAGCCCCCGTATCTTCTGGCACACCTCGAAGCCGCCGATCCCCGGGAGCATAACGTCCAGGATGATCAGGTCGAACTTTTCCATTGTGACCTTCTCGAGCGCCTCCTCGCCGCTCTCGACGTGGCTCACCAGGTAGCCTTCCTGTTCCAGGTTGAAGGTGATGCCCCGCGCCAGGTGCATCTCGTCTTCGACCAGCAGTATGTGCGGTTTTTCGCCGGACATGCCTAACCTCGTTGCTGCCTGCCCTGGAGTGGCAGGGTGATGTGGAAGGTGCAGCCTTTGCCGAGCCCTGGGCTCTCGACGGAGATCTTGCCGCCGTGGGCGTTGACCACGGACCTGACGATGTAGAGCCCCAGGCCGGTCCCCCTGATGTTCTCACCCGGCGTGCGCACCCGGTAAAACATCTCGAAGATCTTCTCCAGTTCGTTCTTGGTGAGGCCCTTGCCGTTGTCCTGGAAGTCGAGCTGGCATTGCCGCCCGCTCATGCTGCGCTTGAGTGAGACCCTGATCTCGGGCGAGACCGGCGAGTAGAGCAGCGCGTTCTCGAAGAGGTTTCTGAGAGCCATTTCCATGCCCTCGACGTCGATGATCGCGTTGATATTGGGTTCGATTTCCATGGTGAGCTTCCCCCCTTCGGGGAGGTCGCTGCTTTTACCCTGCAGGTAGCTGGTGACGAACTCGGAGAAGTTGATCTTTTTCGCCTTCTCGCCCAACTGGCGAAACTCGATCCTGGTGGCCATGAGCAGGTTGCTGATCAGGATGTTCAGGCGCTCGGTGTCGGAAAGCATGGTGTCGATGAAGCCGTCCAGCTTTTCCTTGGGAAGGTCGCGCATCTTCACCGTCTCCAGGTGCAGCTGGATCGAGGCGAGCGGCGACTTGAGCTCATGGGTCAATTGGGAGATGTAGCTGCGCTGCTGCAGGTAGAGGTTGGCCTGGCGGCGCCAGTAGAGGAAGATGACATACACACCGGCGAGGATGGCGATTGCCATCAACAGGCCCTCGACCAGGACGATCCACTCCATCCCCTGGGTCAGGAGTTCCGGTTTGTAGCGCAGCGCCAGGTTGCGGAACTCTTTGCTCCTGCCGATGAACCAGTAGATCCAGGAGATGACCATGACCACCCAGATCAGCTGGATCCCTATCAGTGCAATCAACGGGTTGGATAGTTTCCGGTTCATTTTCATGCCTCACTGGTAGCATCGCTGCCGGCTTTTTGCAAGGGGTATCTGTGGGGGAGAGGCTCCTTTGTTTTACAGTACTATTACAAAAGAATTTGAGGTTCTCTGTTAATGTGTTTACGGTGCAGTCAGACAGTCAGGAGGAGCATATGTTCAAACCGTTGCGCATTGGCAAACACGAGGCACGTTACCCGCTGATCCAGGGCGGCATGGGCGTCAGGATTTCGGCAGGATCTCTCGCAGGGCACGTTGCCAAGTGTGGCGGCGTCGGGCTGGTGGCATCCCCCGGCATAACCTTGAACAGCGAATTTTTCGACGGCAAGAACTACCTCAAAACCAACTGTGTGGCGCTGAAGGATGAGATCCGCAAAGCCTACGAGATCGCTCCGGACGGCATCATCGGGGTGAACGTGATGGTCGCGCTGACCGACTTCGAGGAACTGGTGGTCGCCGCTGTGGAAGCGGGAGCCAAGGTGCTCGTCTGCGGCGCCGGACTCCCCATGACCCTGCCGGGATTGACCGCGCACGCGCCTGACGTGGCGCTGGTGCCCATCGTCTCCTCCGTGCGTGCGGCGCAGCTCATCGCCAAGAAATGGGACAAGGCTTACAACCGCCTGCCCGACGCAGTCGTGGTCGAGGACCCGGACACTGCCGGCGGGCACCTGGGCGAGAAGATGGAGAACATCGGCACCGGCGAGTACGACCAGTACGAGACCGTGCGCGGCGTGAAAGAGTTCTTCCGCAGCGAGTACGGGTTGGATATCCCGGTGATCGCCGCCGGCGGTATCTGGGACCGTGCCGACGTGCTGCATGCCCTGGCCGAAGGTGCCGACGGGGTGCAGATGGCGAGCCGCTTCGTCACCACCGTCGAGTGCGACGCCGATGACGCCTTCAAGCAGGCCTACCTCGATTGCAAGAAAGAGGACATCGGCCTCATCATGAGCCCCGCCGGCCTTCCCGGCCGCGCCATCCTCACCAACCAGGAAGGGATCGTCTCCTACGACCGTGACCACGGTTCGGTCTGCTCCTATGGCTGCTTGAAGAAGTGCTCCTACAAGGAAAGCGGCGAGCGTTTCTGCATCGTCAAGTCCTTGGACCGCGCCCAGCGCGGGGAGGTGGACTCCGGCCTCATCTTCTGCGGCACCAACGCCTGGAAGGCGACCCGTATCGAGACCGTCCAGGAGATCTTCGACGAAATCTTCGCCGAGACCGGCGTCGTCGCCGAGGACCAGGCGGCCTAAACTCGATCGTTGAACCTGATTTCCCATCCCCCTGTGGCATAGCTGCAGGGGGATTTTTCGTTTCTAAAACCATTGGCCACGGAGGAAATCTGAGGAAATCTGAGAACGGCAGAGGGGGCGCGGCGGAAGGGACAGGCACCTGGCGGAGCCAGTCCCCCAATGAGCGGGAAATAATATCCATTTCTGGTTGCCAGCAGCAGCCGGCCGTGCTATATCAAGAAAACTTGATTTAACGAAATCATCAAGGTTGATATAGCGTATGCTCGAACTTTTCAAGGCGCTGGCCGACCCATGCCGACTGCGGCTGGTGGCGGTGCTGCTCAACTCCGAACTGACCGTCCAGGAACTAACCCAGATCATGGGGATGGGACAGTCGCGCATCTCGCGGCACCTGAAAATCCTGGCGGAGGCGGGCGTGCTCTCGGTCAAGCGCCAGGGGACCTGGAGCTACTACCGGGCGGGGGGCCAGAACCCCTTCTTCAGTGCCATCCGCCCGGAATTCGAGCGCGAACTGGAGCAGCTCCCGGAGCGCCGCAACGATCTCGCGGCCGTGGCGCAGGCCCTGGAAGCCCGTCGCAAGCGGAGCCTCGAGTTCTTCGACCAGCACGCGGCCCAGTGGGACGAGTTGTCACGCACCCTGCTGCCGGTGCCGGAGTACCAGGAGGCGCTGCTGGCCCTGGTCCCCGAGGTGTCTGTTTTGCTGGAGATCGGTGTCGGCACCGGGACCCTGATGGCGCAACTGGCAGGCAAGGCACGACAGGTGATCGGCGTGGACCATTCGCCTGCGATGCTGGTGGAGGCGCGGCGGCGCCTGGTCCAGGACGGCGTACCGGGGGCCGAACTAAGGCTCGGCGAGATGACCCATCTTCCCATCGCAGACGGCGGTGCGGGATGCGTCGTGGCCAACATGGTGCTGCACCATGCCGCCGACCCGCAGACGGTACTGGCCGAAATGGTCCGGGTGCTGCAGCCGCAGGGGACCGTGGTGCTGGCCGACCTGGCGCGCCACGAGCGGGAGTGGGCCCGGGAGCAACTGGCCGACCAGTGGTTGGGGTTCGAAGAGGATGAACTGCAGGCGTGGCTCAAGGGAGCAGGACTCACCGAGGTTTCCGTGCAGCGACTTCCGTCCGGGGTAGGGCAGGAGAGTGTGCTGCTGGTCAAGGCGGTAAAGGCAGGGGCTGGGGACTAGGGGCTAGGGACTAGTAGAACCGAAGATTAACAACGATAAAACAGGGGCAGGGAAGTGGGGATGGGACAGGCAAAACGATTTTGCCAGCCCCTAGCCCCCAGTCCCTAGCCCCGACTCTACCAAAAGGAGAAGTAACGTGACCAAGGATTACATCGTAAAGGATATGTCGCTGGCTGATTGGGGCCGCAAGGAGATGATCATCGCAGAAACCGAGATGCCGGGCCTCATGGCGATCCGCGAGGAGTACGCCGCTGCCCAGCCGCTCAAGGGTGCGCGCATCGCCGGCTCGCTGCACATGACCATCCAGACCGCCATGCTCATCGAGACGCTGACCGCTCTGGGCGCCGAGGTGCGCTGGGCCTCCTGCAACATATTCTCTACTCAGGACCACGCAGCAGCGGCCATCGCCGCCGCAGGCATCCCGGTCTTCGCCCACAAGGGCGAGACGCTGGCCGAGTACTGGGACTACACCCACAAGATCTTCGAGTGGCACGACGGCGGCGCCCCGAACATGATCCTGGACGACGGCGGCGACGCCACCCTGCTGCTGCACCTGGGCTCCGATGCGGAGAAGGATCCCTCCGTGATCGCCAACCCGACCTGCGAAGAAGAGCAGTTCCTGTTCGCGGCCATCAAGAAGCGCCTCGCCGAGCAGCCGGACTGGTACTCCAAGACCGCAGCGTGCATCAAGGGCGTGACCGAAGAGACCACCACCGGCGTACACCGCCTGTACCAGATGTACGAGAAGGGGACGCTTAAGTTCCCGGCCATCAACGTCAACGACTCGGTCACCAAGTCCAAGTTCGACAACATCTACGGTTGTCGCGAGTCCCTCATGGACGGGATCAAGCGCGCCACCGACGTCATGGTGGCCGGCAAGGTGGCGGTCATCTGCGGTTACGGCGACGTGGGCAAGGGTTGCGCCCAGGCGATGCGCGGGCTCCAGGCCCAGGTCTGGGTCACCGAGGTCGACCCGATCTGCGCGCTGCAGGCGGCCATGGAAGGCTACAAGGTGGTCACCATGGAGTGGGCGGCGGACAAGGCGGACATCTTCGTCACCACCACCGGCAACATCGACGTCATCACCCACGACCATATGAAGGCGATGAAGCACAACGCCATCGTCTGCAACATCGGGCACTTCGACAACGAGATCGAGGTGGCGAAACTCAAGCAGTACAAGTGGGAGAACATCAAGCCGCAGGTCGATCACGTCATTTTCCCGGACGGCAAGCGCATCATCCTGCTCGCCGAAGGGCGCCTGGTGAACCTGGGCTGCGCCACCGGCCACCCCTCCTACGTCATGTCTTCCTCCTTCGCCAACCAGACCCTGGCGCAGATGGAGATCTTCTGCAACCCGGGCAAGTACCCGGTGGGCGTCTACATCCTCCCCAAGGAGTTGGACGAGAAGGTGGCGCGCCTGCAGCTGAAGACCTTGGGCGCCATGCTGACCGAGCTGACCGACGCGCAGGCCGCCTACATCGGCGTCAAGAAGGAAGGGCCGTACAAGTCGGAGCATTACAGGTACTAAGAGGCAACGGACGTTCAACGTTCAACGTTCTACGTTGCCGGCATCAACCGGTGGGGGGCGAATGATTATTCGCCCCTACCGTTGGTGCGAACTTCCTGGTTCCCAAGCTCCAGCTTGGGAACCCCATTCGGCGCGAAGCTCCAGCTTTGCATCCGAGGGAAGTCGGAGCTTCGGAGAGGCTTTGCGTTCCCAAGGCGGACCTTGGGAACGAGATCAAACAGAACAAAAAGAAAGGGCGCCTGCTTTAAGCGGCGCCCTTTCTTATCCTTCCTGCTCTTTCTCTTCTTCCTTCTTTTTCCCCCGACCGGAGGTGCATGCGGGAGACATTCACGTCTCGATCCCCATGCTGGGCAGGATAAACCGCTGCAGCACGATCCACCCCACCACGATCCCACCCAAAATCAACATCTCTTGCATATTTCACCTCCCGAATCCTACCATCAGCCTTATCGCATATTCGGGAAAGAAAATATACCAAATTAATTATTATTATGAGCCGTTCAGTTTTGGTTCTGCTTCAGGCACAGCACCTTATGCCGACTTCAGCCTCGCTCAAGAGGTCGACTTCCCTCATCAGTGCCAGGTCCACTTCGCTCCCGGCCGGGATGAAGGTGGCATCGCAGGGGAGGGCGGCCAGGGCATCGCACCTGGTCATGGTGCTGAGGATGGCGGTGTGCTGCTCGCCGGCGCAGTAGGCGACGTGCCTGCCGTGGCGCTTCTTCACCGTGACCCGGATGAAGTGCAGTTTGCCGGCCTTTTTGTGGGCGTCCTCTGCCAGGATCCCTTTCACGAAGGGGGGGAGTACCCGGTGGTGCCCCATCATCTTCAGGAGGGCGGGCTTCACCAGCAGCTCGAAGGTCACCATGGTGGAGACGGGGTTGCCGGGGAGCGAGAAGATCGGCTTCCCCTGCCAGACCGAAAAGGCCGTCGGGCCGCCCGGTTTCATCCCTATCTTCCAGAACAGTTCCTCGGCGCCGAGGCTCGCGGCTACCTCCCGGACCAGGTCGCGGTCACCGGCGGAGACGCCGGCCGAGGTGATCAGGGCGTCGCAGCAAAGCCCCTCGCGCATCTTGTCCTGGTGGCTCTCCAGGTTGTCGCGTGCAATGCCGAGCAGCACCGGTTCCGCTCCCGCCTCGCGCACTGCGGCGGCCAGCGACAGGGCGTTGGAGTTGATCACGCTGCCGGCCTTTGGGCTCTCGCCCAATTCGATCAGCTCGTCCCCGGTGGAGAGGATCGCCACCCGCGCCTTGCGGTACACCGGCACCAGGGCCTGCCCCATGGCGGCCAGCATGCCGACCTCGGCGGGGCGCACCTGGCTGCCGGCAGGGAGTACCTGGGTGCCCGAGGCGACGTCGCTACCTTTGACCCGGACGTGCTGCTTGGGGAGCGCCCTCTGCTTGATCACCACATGGGCACCATCCTGCTCGGTTTCTTCGATGGGGACCACCGCATTGCATCCGGCGGGAATGGGGGCGCCGGTCATGATGCGCACGGCACAGCCGACGGTCACGGCGGGGCAATCAGCGCCGCCGGCGGGGAGAAAACCGGTGATGAGGAGACGGGTGGGAACGGAGGTGCAATCTGCGGCGTGCACGGCGTAACCGTCCATCGCGGAATTGTCGTATTGCGGCAGGTCCCAGGGGGCGATGATGTCCCTGCTTACCACGCGCCCCAGGGCGTCGGACAGCGGTACATTTTCCTCCCCAAGGGGGGCGACGTGGGCCAGTATGATGCCTCGCGCTTCTTCAAAGCTTGGCATGATGCACCTCGGTGCTCTCTGCGGCGTCGTCGACGGCGTCGCTTTTTTTTTTAGCGGCAGCGTTGCCGCTTTGCTTCTCCCTCACCCTGGCCCCTCTCCCGGAGGGCGAGGGGGAACTCCGGGCGGTTAGGCGGCGTCTACCAGGGTGACCGGGGCCGGAGCGTAGGATATCTCCTGCATCTCCATTTCCAGGAGGTCTATGGCCAGCTTGCGGTTCCTGAGCGGCTCGCCCTTGCCGAGCAGGATCTTGCATACTTCGGCGACTTCGAGGCTAGCCACGACGGCCGGCGTGAAAGACGGGTTGCCCAGCTGCTGCTCGATCCCCTTGCCCTGGACCCAGTGGCGATAGATCTGCTGCACCGTGGTCTCGCCGGGAAACTGTGAGGCGACGTGGCCGTACCAACCGCCAATGGCGCCGTGCACCATGGGAATGCCGGCCAGGTTGCAGTATTCGGCCAGCTGCAGCCGGTACGGGATGCTGTCCAGGGCGTCCACCGCCACATGCGCTCCCGCCAGCAGCTCGAAACCGTTGGCCAGGCAGAAGTAGTCCTGGATGGCGGTGACCGTGACGGCTGGATTCACCTGCGCCAGCCGCTCGGCAGCTACGGCCGCCTTGGGCTGCCCCAACAGGGCGGGCGAGGAGAGGATCTGCCGGTTCAGGTTGTGCTCTTCGAAGATGTCCGGGTCGACGGCGATGATCTGCCCGACTCCGAGGCGCGCCAGCTCTTCCAGGACGTAGCCGCCCAGGCCGCCGCAGCCGATCACGGCGACGCGGCTTTGGAACAGGCGCAGCTGCTCATCGACCTGGATCATGTTCCGGTTGCGCTGGTAGCGCGCCGGGAAGAGGCCGTTTTGCAAGGCGATCAGTTCGACCGCCGCGTGGCTCAGGTGGAAACGCTGTGCGGTGGCGTCCTGGGCGCTCCAGGGGAGCAGGCCGTCCTGCGCCTGCTCTTTCAGAAAAGTGATGACCTTGCGCATATCAGCCTCCTCCAACCAGGGGAAAGAGTGAAAGCGTGTCGCCGTGGCTCAGTTTGCTGTCCAGCTCACCGTGCCGGCCGTTCAGCATGACGATGCCGATCTCCTCCTCGGTGAGCCCGAGCGAGAGCACCACCTGGCGCACGTCGGTCCCCTCGGCGAGCTCCTGCTCGGCGACCTTGAACCTGCCGTTTCTGAATGTGGCGAAAAGCTTGAGTGTGATCTGCATAACGGCACCTGCTTGTTTGGCTCAAACGGAAAAACCCGGCGTGACTTCCGTCACGCCGGGCAAAGGTGGTTCCTAGAAGTTCCAGAACTCGTCGATTTCCTCGTCGGTGAAGTCCCACACCGCGTTGTGCGGTGCGACCGGCTCGGTCTTGAAGAAGTCCGGCAGGCGGTCGTGGACGTTGGTGAGACCGGCTTTCTGGTTGAACTCGCGCTCGGTCTTCAGGATGTACTTGCCCAGGTTGTTGACGTCGTCGCCGGTGAGGGCGATGCCGAAGCGGGCGTTGATCATGTCGATCAGGGCCGGCAGGCACTCCGGGATGTCCAGCGCCGGGAAGGCGACGAAGATGCACATACCGGTGGAGTCGACTGCGGCGGTCGCGATCTGCAGGTTGCGGGAGAGTTCGACCTGGCCGTCCTTCTTGAGCGGGTCTACGTAGCCGCCGACGTTCAGGATGTTGGTGGCGATGGTGTAGCCGGAGGTGTGGTCGGCGCCCATGGTGGAGGTGGCGTAGGTGATGCCGATGCCCTTGACGGAGCGCGGGTCGTACGCCGGGATGCCCTGGTTCTTGACTACCGGTACGCGGGTCACGCCGTAGGTGCGGCCGACGGAAGCGGCGCCGCCGCCCAGCACGCGGCCCAGTGCGGTGCCCTTGGCGATTTCGTCGGTCAGCAGGCGGAGCATTTCCTTGGAGTCGCCCCACTTGAGGATGCCGGCCTCCATGGCCACGCCGAACATGACGGCGGTCTCGATGGAGTCGATCCCGATGTCGTCCATCAGGTTGTCGGCGCGGGCGATGTCGTCCAGGTTGTCGATGCAGCAGTCGGCGCCCAGGCCCCAGATGGTCTCGTACTCGAAGCCGGAGGTGACGTACTTGCCTTCCTTGTCGTGGTAGACCTGCGAGCACTGGATGATGCAGCCGGCGTGGCAGCCGTGTTTCGGCTTGCCGCCGCGCGCCACGATGGTGTCGTGCATCGTCTCGCCGGAGATCTTGTCGTGCCCTTCGAACTGGCCGACGGTGAAGTTCTTGGTCGGCAGGCCGCCTGCTTCGTTGAGGATGTTGACCAGGACGTTGGTGCCGTAGGTCGGCAGGCCTTCGCCGGAGACCGGGTGGTCGAGCAGCGCCTTGGAGAATGCCCTCGCTGCGGTCTTGAATTTCTCCGGATCAGCGATGGTCACGGGTTTCGCGCCTTCGCCGTCGATGGAGATGAACTTGATCTGCTTGGAGCCCATGACTGCGCCCAGGCCGCCACGGCCGTGGCTGCGGATCTTGCTGTCCGGGTCCTTGACGGAGATGTTGGCGGCGGTCATCTTCAGTTCGCCGGCCGGGCCGATGGTGAGGACGCCGGTCTTCTTGCCCAGGCGGGCCTCAACCGCGTCGATGACGGCGAAGTTACCAAGACCGAGCAGTTCCTTCTCCTCGTTGATGGTGACGCCGTTAGCGCTCACGGCCAGGTTGTACCAGGCGCCGGTTTTCGGTGCGCCTTCGATGATGATGGCCTTGATGCCCAGTTTGGCCAGCATCTGTGCTGCGGTGCCGCCTGCGTTGGACTCTTTGATGCCGCCGGTAAGCGGGCTCTTGGCGCCTGCGGAGAGACGGCCGGAGTTGGCTGCCGCGGTGCCGGTCAGAAGGCCCGGTGCGAACACCAGCTTGTTCTCGGGGGAAAGCGCGTGGCAGGTCGGCGGTACTTCGGCGGCCACGATGGTGGAGGTGAGGCCACGGCCACCCAGGCCTGCCCATGCTGCCGGAACTTCTTCGATCTTGGTGGTGAGGTCGGTCATGTTGACGCGAAAAATCTTATCCATGCTTTTCAAGCTCCCTGTTTTTATTTAGTTCTACCGGCAGTAGCTGCCGCCGGGACTCCTTTCCAAGAGGGAGGCTCCGCCGTTTCCAGCGAAACCCGTTGGCCTGGAGCCATGAGGGATATCCCTTTTAGGCTGCGACGGCTCGGAGATTTTTGATGCGTGACTGACCCGACACCGCTTACGCATCTCTTGCATGTGCTCGGGCCTGCGCGGCGTTGGGCCCGCAGGCGGTGTTGCCTATTTCCCGCCAAGGGCGGGAAGTGCGGGGGCGAATGATTATTCGCCCCTACAGTGATTCTCGCCCCTCCCCCTGGAGGGGGGAGGTTGGGAGGGGGGCGTCGCACCCGAGGATGACAAGCCCCCTCCCTAACCCTCCCCCTCCGGGGGCGGGGATCATGCTGCTGTATTACATTGCATCCTTGAAGATCTGGATGACCTGCTCGAGGGTCGCTTTGCGCGGGTTGGTGAACTGGCAAGCGTCCTTCTTCGCGTTCTCTGCCATGATGGCCAGATCCTCTTCCTTGACATTGAGGGCCTTGAGGCCGGTCGGGATGCCGATGGAAGCGGAGAGGGTGCGGATCCTGTCGATTGCCTTCTGGCCGGCTTCGGTCACGGAGAGACCGTCGACGTTCTCGCCCAGAGCCTTGGCGATGTCAGCGAAACGCTTCGGGCAGGCGATCAGGTTGTACTGGCTGACGGCCGGCAGCAGGATGGCGTTGCAGACGCCGTGCGGCAGGTTGTAGAAGCCGCCCAGCTGGTGAGCCATGGAGTGAACGTAGCCAAGCGATGCGTTGTTGAACGCCATGCCGGCCAGGTACTCGGCGTAAGCCATCCTGTCGCGTGCCTCGAGGTCTTCGCCGTTGGCGACAGCCTTGGAGAGGAACTCGGCGATCAGCTCGATGGCTTTGATGGCACAGGCGTCGGTGATCGGGGTGGCGATGGTGGAGACGTATGCCTCAACCGCATGGGTCAGGGCGTCCATACCGGTGGCAGCGGTCAGGGCTGCCGGCTTGCCGACCATGAGCAGCGGGTCGTTGATGGCGATGTTCGGAGTGCAGCGCCAGTCGACGATAGCCATCTTTACGTGGGTGTCGGTGTTGGTGATGATGCAGAAGCGGGTCATTTCGGAAGCGGTACCGGCGGTGGTGTTGATAGCAACGAATGCCGGCATGGATTTGGTGGACTTGTTCACGCCTTCGAAGTCGCGGATGTGGCCGCCGTTGCCGATGACCAGGCCGATGCCCTTACCGCAGTCGTGGGAGGAACCGCCGCCCAGGGAGATGATCGCGTCGCAACCGTTTTCCTGGTATACCTTCACGCCGTCGTGTACGTTGATGTCGGTCGGGTTCGGCTCGGCGCCGTCGAAGATAACGGCTTTAACGCCGGCAGCTTCAACCTGCTCCTTGATCTTGTCGGCAACGCCCATGGCCGAGAGGCCTTTGTCGGTGACGATCAGCGCTTTGGATGCGCCCAGTGCCTTGACCTGCTCGCCGGTTTCCTTAGCGGAACCAACGCCCATCAGCGATACCGTCGGGATGAAGAAACCGTAAGTCTGCTCTCCTAATGCCATTTTCATTTCCCCCTGTTGTTTTTCCGGGATGACCCGGTTCTTTTTGTTTTTAAGATAGTGGTGCCATGCTGCATACACTTTCCTAAAACGGTTTTCTACACTATCGCAAGTGCCGTACCAGAATTTGCCGTAAACACAATTTTTCGGGATATCGAATAATATTCACAGGATACCGTATACTTAACGATCGCTGTGTTTACCCCGCGGCTTGCCCCCTCCAAAGTTGCGTCCTCAAATCGAACAGTTGCGACGTTCCACAATGGAACATTTGCTCCTTTGTGGAACGGCCGTTTTGCTCTGCCAACCGCCGTCACGCTCCCCGCGCGTTTGTTGAATTCAGAAAGACAAAAATCGGTTCGTTTCCCATGTATTCACCAGCTTAGTTGCTCCCTCATTAG
Organism: Geomonas anaerohicana; assembly: GCF_016458305.1. Lineage (GTDB taxonomy): Bacteria > Desulfobacterota > Desulfuromonadia > Geobacterales > Geobacteraceae > Geomonas > Geomonas anaerohicana. The sequence goes on from NZ_JAEMHL010000002.1 coordinate 144,089, forward strand.
TGGCTGATCCCCCTTTTTGCTCCGAATCGGGACAATTGGTATCGATATTGCCTTTGTATACGGCGAGGCGTGTTTCCGAAGGGAGTAAGGCATGGCACTGATCGATACCTATGGCAGGCGGATCAACTACTTAAGACTCTCGGTCACCGACCGCTGCAACATGCGCTGCTGCTACTGCATGCCGGCGCAGGGGGTGGCCAAGCTCGGGCATAAAGAGATGCTCTCCTACGAGGAGCTGTATCGCGTCTCGGCCGCCTGCGTGGAACAGGGGATAGAAAAGATAAGGGTGACCGGCGGCGAGCCGCTGGTGCGCAGGGGGCTGGTCGATTTCCTGGGGCGCCTCTCGGCACTGCCGGGTCTGAGGGAGCTGGTGCTGACCACCAACGGCCTGCTGCTCGAAGAACTGGCCCAGCCCCTTAAGGATGCCGGGGTGGCCCGGCTCAACATCAGCCTCGACTCCCTTCAGCCGGAGACCTTCGCCAGGGTTACCCGCGGGGCCGACCTGAAACGGGTGCTGGCGGGAATAGATGCGGCACAGAAGGCGGGCTTCGGGCCGCTCAAGATCAACATGGTGGTGATGCGCGGGGTGAACGACCAGGAGATCCTGGACTTCGCGGCACTGACCCTGGACAAGCCGTACACGGTCCGCTTCATAGAGTACATGCCGACCTTGCAGGACGAAGGGTGGGGCGCCCAGAGCATGCCGGGTAGCGAGATCCTCGCCGCCATCGGCGAGCGCTATCCGCTGCTGCCGCTGGTCAGTTCAGAAATGGCGGGGCCGGCCAGGAACTACAAGATACAGGGAGCGGCGGGCGCCATCGGGATCATCACTCCGGTCTCCGGCCACTTCTGCGAGAGCTGCAACAGGATCAGGATCACGGCGACCGGCCGGGTGCGCGGCTGCCTCTTCTCGGAACAGGGGACGGACCTGAAGCCGCTTTTGGCCTCGGACGACCCGGAGGCGCTGGGGCAGACCCTGAAGAGAATCGTGACCCAGAAGCCGGGCAGGCATCACATCGCCGAGGAAGACGCCGAGCAGGCGGTGGTCAACATGTCGAGGATCGGCGGGTAGGGGACTGGCTCCGCAGGTGCCTGTCCCCCTAACTGAGCTGTACCCCTAACGGAGGATTTACATGAGCGCATCGGTAGTGGCGGTCAACATAAGCCAGAATAAGGGCGAGAGAAAGAAGGCGGCGCCGGAGGTGCACCTGCGGGAGAACTTCGGCATCATCGGTGACGGGCACGCGGGGGACTGGCATCGCCAGGTGAGCCTGCTCGCCCAGGAGAGCATAGATAAGATGGTGCAACTGGGCCTGTCGGTGGGTGCCGGTGACTTTGCCGAGAACATCACCACCCGCGGCATCGACCTCATGCACCTCCCGGTCGGTGCGCGGCTCGGCATCGGGCCGGTGGTGCTGGAGATCTCCCAGATCGGGAAGGTCTGCCACACCCGCTGCGCCATCTACTACCAGGCCGGCGACTGCGTCATGCCCAAAGAAGGTGTCTTTGCCACTGTGATTAGCGGCGGGGTAGTGCGCCCCGACGATGAGATCGAGCTGCTCTAAGCGGCAGCATATTTTCAGGACGTCTAAGTAGAAGGGGAGAGGAAGTCATGAAGGACAGAAGCCAGAAAAAAGTGAACATCATTTCGATCCGTATGAGCGACGACGAGCGCGACGCAATCCAGAAGCTGATGGACAAGAGGGGGAAGAAGGCTTCCTTCATCATGCGCGAGGCATTCGCTCTTTTCAGGGAGCAGTGGGAGCTTTCCAGGGTTGGCCATTAAAGCCACCAAAACCTGGTGGACACGGTGGACCGGGTGGACTTGGTGGACCCGGTGGACTGTGGCTGAAAGCTGGTGAGCGTTTGTAGTTGAGAGCTGGCGAAAGCTTTTTCTGAATGTTTGTTGAAGGAGAGGACCTTACATGTACGTGGTGGCTTGCATTAAACAGGTGCCGGATACGACGCAGGTGCAGATTGACCCGGTGACCAATACGCTGGTGCGCGATGGCATTCCCTTCATCGTCAACCCTTACGACACCCATGCCCTGGAGGAAAGCCTGCGCATGAAGGCCCGCTACGGCTTCAAGGCGGCCGCCCTCTCCATGGGACCGCCCAACACGGAGGCAACCCTGAGAAAGGCACTGGCACTGGGGGTGGACGAGGTGATCCTCTGCTCGGACCGCGCCTTCGGCGGCGCGGACACGCTCTCCACCAGCAACGTGCTGGCCGCGGCGATCCGGAAACTGGCTCAGGAGGACGAGGTGGGCATCGTGTTCTGCGGCAAGCAGACCATCGACGGCGACACGGCGCAGGTCGGCCCCGGCATCGCCATCCGCCTCGGATTCTCGCAGCTTACCCTGGTGGACCGGATCGAGCACCTCGACTTCCTGGCCAAGAAGATCCGGGTCCGGCGCAAGCTGGAAGGGCGCTACGAGATCGTGGAGGCGAAGCTGCCGGCCATGATCACGGTGGTGCGCGAGCTGAACCGCCCGCGCTACCCGACAGTCCCCATGCGGCTCAAGGCGGCCAAGGCCGAGGTCAAGGTCTGGGACAACAAGGAACTCCAGCTCGACCCGAACAGCGTGGGCCTGAAGGGCTCGCCCACCTGGGTGAGCAGGATCTTCTCGCCGCAGCGCGCGGCGGGCGAGATCATCGGCGACGGCCTGGGCGACCCGGCGGGGACCGCGCGGCTGCTCTTGGAGAAGCTGGTGGCCAGCGACATGCTGGCGGTGTAGTAGTCACCAAAACCTTAATGGACTGAGTGGACACCGGTGGACCCGGTGGACCTGATGGACGTGACTAGGAGCGGGAGAGAGATGGCTGAAGCTAAAACTAAACTGAAAAAGCCGCGGGGCAAGGTCAGGCTCATAGAGGGTAAATGCATCGCCTGCGGCGCGCGCTGCCAGAGCAGCTGCCCGGTGGACGGCATCCAGATGAGCGACGCGGGCGAACCGCAGATCGAACTCTCCAAGTGCATCGGCTGCCTCAAGTGCGTGAAGGCCTGCCCGGGCTCGGCCCTGGAGATCTTCTACACCCCGGAGGAACTGGAGATCCTGGCGCAACTGGCCGGACAGCAGGACCTGGCGGAAGAGGATGCCGATCCGGAGGAGCTGGCGCGCCGCGAACTGGTGGCGGCCTACCGCGGGGTCTGGGTTTTCGTGGAGCAGACCGAGGGCGAGGCGGCCCGCGTGTCCTGGGAGCTGATGGGCAAGGGACAGGAACTTGCCGCCAAGCTGGGCGTTGAACTGTGCGCGGTGGTCATGGGGGACAAGGTGGAGCACCTGTGCCGCGAGGCATTCAGCTACGGCGCGGACAAGGCCTACCTCATGGACCAGCCGGTGCTCAAGCACTACCGTACCTACCCGTACCTGGACGCCCTGTGCCACCTGATCGACAAGTACAAGCCGGAGATCGTCCTCATGGGGGCAACCGGCATGGGACGCGACCTGGCCGGCGCCGTGGCGACCCGCGTCAAGACCGGCCTCACCGCGGACTGCACCGGGCTGGACATCGACCCCAAGCGCAACCTGATGCAGACCCGCCCGGCCTTCGGCGGCAACATCATGGCGACCATCATGTGCGACCGCTTCCGCCCCCAGATGGCGACGGTGCGCTCCCACGTGATGCCGATGCCGGCCCAGGTGATGGGGCGCACCGGCAAGATCGTCCCGGTCAGCCTCCCCATCTCCGAGGCGGACATCTTCACCAAGGTGCTCCAGGTCATCCGCGACAAGAAGGCGGGGGACGTCGACATCGCCGGTGCGGAGTTCATCGTTTCGGGCGGGCGCGGCATGATGGCCAAGGAGAACTTCGCCATCCTGCAAGAATTGGCCGACGAGTTAGGCGGCGTGGTAGGCGCCTCGCGCAGCGCGGTCGATGCCGGGTGGATGCCGGGCGACCGCCAGGTGGGGCAGACCGGCAAGACCGTGCGCCCCAAGATCTATATCGCCTGCGGCATCTCGGGCGCCATCCAGCACCTGGTGGGGATGCAGGACTCCGACCTGATTGTCGCCATCAACCGCGACAAGGAGGCGCCCATCTTCGAGGTGGCCAACTACGGCATCGTGGGTGATCTCTTCGACGTGGTCCCGGCCCTCATCGCCGCCTTGCGCGAGATGAAGGCGAGCAAGGGGAGCGTCGAGGTCAAGGACGTCAAGGCGGCGTAAGGCAGGTCTTCTTCCGCCGTAGCCATCTTGCAGAAACTCTCCCTCGCCCTCTGGGAGAGGGTAGGGGTGAGGGCGCCGCTTAACGTGGTAATGCGTCGACGTGGGGTTGAGGCACCGCCCTCACCCTGGCCCTCTCCCGAAGGGCGAGGGGAAGTGGACATCGGCCGACATAAGGGAACCGATAGTCACCGCTTCCAGCACACTTACAAGGACATGATATGCAACCTGATCCCATGATCTTTACACCCCTTCTGGCGGCTGCCGGACTCATCTTCGCCTGGAGCTGCTACCGCCGCTTCAGCCTGGTCGGCGTGGGCGCCTCCGAGGACCGTTTTTCCAGCCTGCCGGAAAGGCTGCAGGGGATGTTCCTGTTCGCCTTCCTCCAGAAACGGGTGCTGAGCCGTCCCTTCGGCATCAACCATCTCTTCATCTTCTGGTCCTTTTTGATCCTGGCCGTTGCCAATACCGAGTTCCTGGTGGCCGGCGTATTCCCGGCGGCCAAGCTGTCGCATATCCTGCCGGCCGCGCTGTACCAGCCGCTGTTGATGGCCTTCGACCTGGTTTCGCTCTGCGCCCTCGCGGCGATAGTGGTCGCCTTGGTGAGAAGGGCGGTGGCTCCTCCCTACGAGGGAGCCCGCACCGGCGAGGCCTTCGCCATCCTGTCCATGATCGGAACGCTCATGCTCGCCTACTTCGGGCTGCACGCGGCGGAAATCGCCATGGGACAGGAACCCGCGGCGCAGGCGATGCCGATTTCGTCGGCACTGGCGTCTCTGCTGGCGGGGCAGGGGCCGTACACCCTGGAAAGCCTGGCGCAGATCTCCTGGTGGCTGCACGCAGGCGTGCTCCTGTTCTTCCTGAACTACCTTCCCTACAGCAAGCACATGCACATACTGGCGGCGATCCCCAACTGCTTCTTCAAGGGGCTCGATACCCCCAACACGCAACCGCGCGAGGAGTTCGTCGAGGGGAACGTGTACGGCGCCGGGAGCATCGACCGCTTCACCTGGAAGGACCTCTTCGACTCCTTTTCCTGCACCGAGTGCGGCCGCTGCGAGAAATCCTGCCCGGCCGCAACCACCGGCAAGCCGCTCAACCCGCGCCTGGTGATGCACGACATCAAGGTGAACCTTTTGGCCAACGGCAACCTGCTGCAGCGCGGCGGCGAGCCTGCCGTACCGGTGATCGGCGAGGCGGAAGGGTGCATCAGGCCGGACGCCCTCTGGTCCTGCACCAGCTGCGGCACCTGTCTCGCCGCCTGCCCGGTCTTCATCGAGCAGATGCCCAAGATCACCAAGATGCGCCGCCACCTGGTGCAGATGGAAGCCGACTTCCCGGAAGAGCTCCTGAACCTCTTCGAGAACATGGAGCAGCGCTCCAACCCGTGGGGCATCGCGCCGGGCGAGCGCGGCAAGTGGGCCGGCGGGCGCGAAGTGCAGCAGTTCGAGGCGGGCAAGACCGAGTACCTCTACTTCGTGGGGTGTGCCGGCTCCTTCGACTCGCGCAGCAAGCAGGTGACCCTGGCCATGACCAGGATCATGGAAGCGGCAGGCGTCTCCTACGGCATCCTCGGCAAGGAGGAGAAGTGCTGCGGCGACAGCCTGCGCCGTCTGGGCAACGAGTACCTCTTCGACAAGATGGCCCGCGAGAACGTGGCGCAGTTCCAGGAGAAGGGTGTGACCAAGATCATCACCCAGTGTCCCCACTGCTTCACCACGCTCAAGAACGACTACCGCCAGTACGGCCTGGAACTGGAAGTGATCCCGCACGCCGAGTTCATCGAGTCGCTGCTGGCCCAGGGCAAGCTGAAGCTCGACCACCACGCCAAGAAGGGCGGCAACATCGTCTTCCACGACTCCTGCTACCTGGGGCGCCACAACGGGGTCTACGAGGCGCCGCGCGCGGTGATCGCGCAGGCGACCGGCAGCGCGCCGGCGGAGATGGAGAGAAACCGCGAGAACTCCTTCTGCTGCGGCGCCGGCGGCGGGCGCATGTGGATGGAGGAGCACCTGGGTGAAAGGATCAACCTGAACCGGGTCAGCGAGGCGCTGGCGGGGAACCCCGGCACCATCTGCACCACCTGCCCGTACTGCATGACCATGATGGAAGACGGGTTGAAGGACCGCTCCAGCGGCGGCACCACCGTCAAGGACATCGCGGAGCTCGTGGCGGAAGGGTTGCAAGGGTAGGGGGAGCAGGGGAAAACCTTTTCGCTCTCAAGAGTTTCTTAGAAGTTGCCGAAGCGTTCCCGCCCCCGGAGGGGGAGGGACAGGGAGGGGGAGCGTAGCGGCTCGATCCGGCTTCCCCCCCTCCCAGCCTCCCTCCTCCAGGGGGAGGTGCCCTTTCTCACCGACAAAACACCGCAGCAGGCGGGGTCGGGGGCTAATCAAAAACCGGGGCCCGTAGCGGCTCCACGAGACTCTCCGCCTCCCGGAGGGCCGGACGGGACGTCTTGACGCGGGCGGCACCTCCCCGGTCCGGACACCTCCGGGAGGCGGGGGGCGCAGCGAACGATGAGGACCAAGGTAATGCAATGCAACGCAGCGGCGCTGTCTGAGTTCATGCCGGCCAACGAGCCGGCCTTTCGGGAATACCCTTCCAAGCTGTTCGTGGAGACCACCAGCCGCTGCAACCTGAACTGCGTCATGTGCATGAAGCAGAACGGCGACGGCAGCCGGGCCAAGGAGGGCGATCTGGACCTCGCCACCTTCAGCGAACTGGAACCGGCGCTCCCCAACCTGGAGGCGCTGGTGCTGAACGGCGTCGGCGAACCGCTCTTGAACACCCGCCTGGAACACTTCATCAGCCGCGCCAAGAAGCTGATGCCGTCGGGAAGCTGGATCGGCTTCCAGAGTAACGGCCTGCTCCTGTCGCACCTGCGCGCGCTGTCGCTTTTGAACGCGGGCGTGGACCGGGTCTGCCTCTCCATGGATGGCGTCGACGCCACCACCTTCAGTTCCATCCGATCGGGGAGCCAACTGGTGGACCTGGAGCATGCCCTGAACGCGCTGGGGGCCGCCAAAGCCGCCTGTCACCGCCCCGACATGGAGATCGGCGTCGAGTTCGTGGTGATGCGCGACAACCTGGCGCAGCTCCCCGCGGCACTCTCCTGGGCCGCCGAGTTCGGCGTCAGCTTCGCGCTGGTCTCCCACCTGCACCCGTTCGACGAACCGCACCTCAAGCAGTGCAGCTACGACCTCTGCAGCGACGAGGCGATCACCCTGTACCAGAGCTGGAAGAGCAAGGCAGACCTGAAGGGGATCGACATCAGCCGCTACTTCGAGATCCTGTGGAGCTACCACAAGTCCGAGCAGGAGCGGCGGGTGATCGACTTCGTGGCGGCGATGAAGGCGGACGCGAACCAGCGTGGCATCACCCTGGACCTGAAGCGGCTCTTCGCCATGGACATGACCCAGATCCATGAAAGCCAGGGGATCTTCGAGGAGGCGGCGCAGGTTGCGCGCCGGACCGGGATCGAGCTGAGGCTGCCGGAGATCGCCCGGCGCGAGAAGCGCGGCTGCAGCTTCGTCGAGAAGGGGAGCGCCTTCGTTTCCTGGGACGGCGGCATGCATCCCTGCTACCACCTGTGGCACAGCTGCCGCTCCTACGCCAACGGCTGGCAGCACCCGGTGTACCCCTGGGTGTTCGGCAACGTGAAGGATCGCGGCGTGCTGGACATCTGGAACAGCCCGGCATTCCGCCGCTACCGTGAGAACGTGGTGCGCCACGACTACCCGTCCTGCGCCGAGTGCAACACCTCGCCCTGCGACCTGGTCCAGGCCGAGCGCTTCGACCAGGACTGCTACGTCAACACCGAGCCCTGCGGCAGCTGTCTGTGGAGTTCGGGGGTCTTCAGGTGTCTGGACTGACGTCTCTCAAAACCTTTCTGAGTGCAGAGAGGGTGTAGGGTTTCTGGATGAACCCGGCCACGTGTTGGCCGGAAAATTTCCGCTGCAGCTCGACTTCGCTGTAGCCGCTGGACATGACGACCCGCACCTGGGGATCGATCTTTTTCAGCTCGCCCAGACACTGGTCGCCATCCATGTGCGGCATGGTCAGGTCCAGGATCACAAACCGGATACCCGGGACGGACTTGTACAGCTCGAGAGCTTCTCCCCCCTCGCTGGCGCTTATCGGGGAAAAGCCGAGTTCTCTGAGCATCTCGGCGCCAATGTTGCGCACCGTCTCCTCATCATCAACAAGAAGGACGTATCCCGCGCCTTCCCAATACTCCCGTTCCGGCTGGGCGGGAGGCTGGTGGACATCTGGCTGCTGCTGGCCCGCGGGAATCAGTATCTTGATGGTGGTCCCTATGCCCGGTTCACTATCCACGACCAGGGTCCCGTTGTGCCCCCTGATGATACCAAGTACCGCCGCCATCCCCAAGCCGCGGCCGGTGAACTTGGTGGTGAAAAAGGGGGCGAACATCCTCGCCAGCGTGTCCTTGTCCATGCCACAGCCAGTGTCGGCTATCTCCAGGTAGACATAGCGTCCCTCTGCAAGCTCCTCGTTCTGCCAGACGTTGTTCAGATAGCTGCGGTCGCACTCCATGCTGCCGGTTTTGATCGAGATTGTCCCGTCGCGTTCTCCCAACGCTTCAGAAGCGTTGATCACCAGGTTCATGACGACCTGGCGTATCTGGGTCGCGTCCCCCTCTATGAGCGGGAGCGCTGCAGCTAGGTCGAAATTGAGGTGGGCCTTCTTGGAAATGGACACATCGAGCATGTGCAGCATCTCTTGCAGCAGGCGATTGAGGTCGAGGCTCTCGACGATGAATTTCCCCTTGCCGGAATAAGCGAGCATCTGTGCCGCCAGGTCGGCGGCCCGAGCGGAGGCCTGCTCTATGCTGCGCAGGTTCCCTATCGCCGGTGATTCCTTGTTGATGCGCATCAGGGCCAGTTCCGCGTTGCCCATGATGGCCATGAGGATGTTGTTGAAGTCATGGGCGATGCCCCCCGCCAGCACCCCCAGGCTTTCCAGCTTCTGGGCATGCAGTAGCTGCTTTTCGAATCGCTGCTGTTCTTCCTCCAACTCTTTGCGCTGGGTGATGTCACGGACCAGCAGGATGAAACCCGTGCATGGCTGCCCCATCGCGGTTACCGCCAGTTCAAACCACATCTCTCCTTGCGGCATAGCAAGGGAATACACCGCACCTCGGTGCGTGCCGGTTTTCTCCGCCTCTGCCAAGGCCTCCATGACCACCCGTGCCGCTTCTTCCGGCAGGACCTCGGCAATTTTCTTCCCCATGAACTGCTCCGGCGGGAGGTACAGCAGGCTCATCTGCGAAGAGTGAAATTCGACGATGACGCCGTCCCGGTCGGTCCGGAACATGAGGTCCGGCATCGAGTTGAGGATCGCCTCCTGGGACTCCTGCGCCAGGCGCACGCTCGCCTCGGCCTGCTTGAGCTCGCCGATATCCCGTTCCAGGCGCTCGGCCATGACGTTGAAACTTCTGCACACCGTTTCGATCTCGGCGACCGACGTGGACGTAACCCGGGCGGCCATGTTCCCCGCCGTGAGCTGGTCGGCAACCCGGGCCAGTTCGCTGACCGGGCGCAGCACCAGCCGGTTCGCCGCGAAGTTCAAGGTGATGGCGAGGGTGAGCGACATGAAGAACATGCCCACCAGGACGATCGCGGTCTGCCGCAGCAGTTGCGTGCGGATGTTGTGCTCGCTCAGCCCGACACGCACCGTCCCCTGGACCGATGAGTCGACCATGATCCTTTGGGAGACCTCGAGGACATCCAGCTCCTTTTTCAGGGCCTTGATCACGGTGCCTACGGGAGCATCGGGAGGGAATTGGTCCAGGTAAGGCTTGAGCTTGGCTTGGGAGCTGTTCAGGCTGGCGACGGTAGTGGTGAGGGCGTTGCCCTGTTCGTCCTCGATTACGGTATAGATGATCTCGTCATCGTGCACCACGGCGACCAGGGCATCCAACTGCAGGGTGTCCTTTAAAATGAGAGCATCGGTGCAGACCGACGAGACATACCTCGCGAACCCGGTCCCCTTGTTCAGCAGCGACTGTTCCAGCTTGTTCTTCTGGGCGACGAACAGCGTTGCCGTTACCGCGACGGAAAAAATGAGGATGATGCTGAAGGAAAGGAGGAAGAACCTTCGCTGCAGACTCAGATTTTTGATCTGCCACCTACCCATGAATACCTGCCTTCCCCCTAGTAGTGCGGCTTGCTACTTGATGTTCATCCTGAGCCACTTCTCCATCTCCCGCACCGAGTCGTAATCCGAGTCTTTGGGGACGATGAACCGGTCCACCTTGATGCCTGCCAGGATCGCCTTGCCTTCGGGATCCTTGTGCATGTTCAGGAAGATGTCGCGCAGGCGCGCTTTCAGGGCGGGGTCGAGGTCCTTTCTGGTGATGATGGGGGGGATGCCGTAACGGGGGGACTTGGCGATGATCCTGGTTTGGCTGGTGAAACGGGGATCCTTGCTGGCGGCGTAGTTGTAGATCAGGCTGTCGACACTGGCGCCGTCGACGATTTTCTTGGCAACGGCTTCGATGGACTTGTCGTGGGTCTTGGTATAGATGATCCTGCCGAAGAACTTCTCCGGGGTGGTGCCGAACCTCTTGCCGATCATGTAGGCGGGGACGAGTCTGCCGGTGTTGGACTTGGGATCGGTAAAGGCGAAGCTTTTACCCTTGAGCTGGGAGAGATCGGTGACGCCGCTGTTTTTGTGCGCGATGATGTAGGCGTAGTAAAAGGGTTCGCCGTAGGGCTGGGGCGCGACCAGGAGTTCGGCGCCGAATTTCTCCTTGTCGACGACGTAAGGACCGGAGCAGACGAAGGCGACTTTCAGCTCACCCCGCTCCAGCAGCCTGTCGGTCTCGTCGTAGCTGTGCTTTTGCACCATTTCGACCGGCCGTCCCAGTTTCTTGCCGACGTAGTCGATGGTCTGCTGGTAATACTTGATCGTTTCCTGCGGCGAAATCATGGCCGCGACGCCGAACTTCAACTCTTCGGCAGCCGATGCTGTCACGCCTGCACTCAAAAGAGCGGAGACCATGGCGGCAATGATTACCAATCCTTTCATCACGTGCCTCCTGCGATCTTTTATTGAATCTGGCTCTTGCTCAGATTGACCCGGAGTGTCACCGATAGTGAGGGAGACACGGGCTCTGAGAGAAAACGTGGATGCCGTACAGGCTCAGCGGAGAGTTTAACAGCACAAAAATAGTAATCAATCAATGTTAATCGTTTTTCTGGGACATCACGCGACCTTAGAGATCACCTGTCATCTCCTGCAGCAGGTACAGCTTCGGGTTCACCTTGCGCACGCAGTCGATCACCTCGCGCAGCATCGCCTCGTCCAGACCGCACTCCTCGTCGATCCCCTGGAAGTAGGGGAATCCCTTGGGGAGCGGGGTGAGCGCGCCGTCGCGCAAAAGCATCACGTCCACCAGGTCGTTGACCCTCCCCTCGGCCTCCCAGGGGTCGCGGTAGTTGAACTGGCGCGCCACCACGTGCAGGGCCATGCCGTTGTCGAAGATCGCCTTCACCTCGAAGGAGAACTCCCTGGGGGCGCTGTAGTTCTCGCTGCGCCCGGAGCGCACCATCACCTGGGCGCCCGCCTCCCTCAATATCTCTCCCACCGATTCGGCGGTCATCGGCGTCGATGTCGTCTCTTCCATATCGTTCAAACCTCCAGTCTCAGTTCGATGCCCCAGGGGGCCGGTTTCTCCCCTTCGGCGGTGAGGACCCACAGGGTCGGCAGCTCCATCTGCTCCGGCACCGGGCCGATGCCGTCGGTGAGATAGATGACCGCGGCGGGGAGGGGATGCATGGTCTTGGCGTAGTCGAAGACGGGGCGCAGGTCGGTGAAGCCGCCGCCGTCGTAGCGCTCCGGCACGAAGGCGGTTCCCTTGAAGGCCTCGACGTGCTGGATGCGGCTGTTGGCGTAGAGGACGGTGATGGCGGCGTCGCGGCCGCGGGCGATCTGCACCAGTTCGCGCGCGAAGGCCTCGCGCAGTGCCACGATGTTGGTGGAATCGCTCACGTCGATGCCCACCAGCAGGGTCAGGCGGTGCCGCTTGCGCGACCCCGGCGTGTCGTGCTCGAAGCGGCGGTGCTCCCGCATCCAGGTGCTCTTCTTGCCGATCCGCCCCGCAGTGGCCACGAACTGCCGCAGCACCTGGCGCCAGGGGATGGGGGAGGGGCGCAAGAGGGCGTCCACCACCGCCCTGACTTCGGCGGGCGCCTCGCCGTCGCTGCCGCGCAGGCTCTCCCGGGTCACGGCGCGCAGCATCTCCTCGGCCAGCGGCACCGGGGTGCTGTCCGCGTCGCTCCAGATGGCGTGGTCGTCCAGCGTGGAGGCACCGGCCGGATCCTTCCCCGCGCCCGAGGCCCCCTCGATCTCCTGCGCCTCGTCGCCGAAGCCGCTGCCGGCCAGGTTGCCGACGTCGAAAGGGCGCACCAGCAGCCGGTAGTATTCTTCCGCGGCAAGGCCGTCGGGGAGGTCGAACTGGGCGGGATAGACGGCACCCTCCGGGAGCCCCGGCGTGTCCGGGTTGATGGCCAGATCGCAGCAGAGGTCCCAGTCATGGGAGTTCTTCCCCTTGCCGCGCAGCATGTGCAGGTGCAGCAGGTGCTTCACCAGGTGCTCGAGCAGCGCCTGTTGCTGGCCGCTGGTGAGCAGGGCAAAGGATGCGGGATCGACGGCGAGGGTCGGGGTGCCGTTACGGATGGTGACGCCGGCGGGCTTCCCGGAGAGGGGGCGCTCCTCGCGGCGCAGGTTGAGCAGGAAGTGGCCGTAGAAGGGGCGCTCCTTTAAAAGCCGCACCACGGCGTTTTGCAGGGAGCTGGGCGACACCGCTTACCCCGCCTGCCGGCTGATCGCCTGCATCGCGTCGAAGATCACCGCGTCGTGCTTGTCCTTCACCAGCAAAAGCGCCACTTCCGGGATCTTCAAAAGCGACTTCACGAAGCCGAAGCGGAGGTCGCGCGGCAGCACGGCGATGTAGGCGACCAGGTTGTCCTCCTGCTCCTCGCTGAGTTCCGGTGAGACCTGGAGCAAGGCGGAGAGGTCGTTGATGGTGGCGGCCTGCACGTCGTCGCGCTGCGCCTCGGCCCGCCCGGCCACGCTTGTCCAGTCGTTCAAGATCTCGTCCGCCGTCACCGGCCTTCCTTTTCGGTCCGAGAGCCAGCGCATGAAGGCGATGGCTGCCTCTTTGCCGACGATGCCGGAGTAGACCTCCATCTCCAGCTCGGCCGGGAAGCGGCAGTTCTTCTTGAGCACGCTGACCATCTCCCAGGCGCGCTCGCTGGGCTCCACCTGCATCTCCATCGGCATCCCCTGCTTGGAGAGGAAGCCGTGGTTGCCGGCCAGGAACTGGCGCACCTCGCCGGCGAATTCCCGCTGTTGCGCGTAGCGGGCCCAGCACTGGTAATCGGTCTCCACGAAGAGCATCACCATGCGGTCGACGAGGGCGCGGTCCAAGGTCGCCACCTGGTAGCTCCCGTCGGGCGGGTTGATGCTCACCACCACCTTGTGGCGGCGCGACAGGGTATGGGTGTGGATGGCGCGCAGCATCCCCTCGGCGGGGGGCTCCACGAACTGGAAGATCGCTTGCAGGGTATCCTCCTGCTGGGCGCGGTTCAACTCGTCGCAGTGGATCACGGTGGGGGCGTCCTCGTCGCCGGGGAGCCAGGACGGGCGCGACCACTGCATCACCTCGCCGCTTCTAAACGGGATGCCGACCAGGTCGCCCACCTCCATCTGCCCCAGGCGCAGCGAGACGTAGCGCCGGTCCAGCTCGCGGCAGGCCTGCAGGATGCCCGCGCTCTTGCCCACGCCGCGGTGCCCCACCACGCAGGGTGTGAGGTCGGTCTTGGAGAGGATCTCCTTCACCACGATCTTCATCTGTTCCACGTTCATGTCGCGTCCTTCCCGTGCCGTTGTAACTGTGTCGATCCGCCATCTTACACAAAATGAAAACCATTGGCCACGGAGAAAATCCGGCTGGATACTCCTTGCACCGAAGGAGGGGACAGGCTCCGCCAGGTGCCTGTCCCCTTAGGGGCTTGGGGTAAGGTGTATGGGCGGAATTGAGCGTTCCGCTAAAGGGAGAGGCACCTGACGGAGCCAGTCCCTTCCGCTGCCTTTGCCAAGGGGGACAGGGGGTATTTGTTTTTGTGTCAGTCCCGGCTGCCACCGTTATTTTGAACGTTGGACGAAAATAATTTTATTGGTAGTATTACCGCTGTTGTCAAAACCAGCGGACGGAGGAGGCGGTATGGGACATAAAGAGTGCTGCGAAGGGGGGTGCATGGTGAAACTGGTAGTGGGCGGCCTGATCGGGGCGGGCCTTGCGCTTCTGCTGGCTCCCCAAGCCGGGAAGAAGACGCGGAAGTACCTGGCGTCGCTGGCCGAGGAGATGGGGGGCAAGGCGAACGAGGCGGTGAACGAATTCGCCGAGACTGTTTCCGACTTCGTGGACCGCGCCAGCGACCGCGCCTCCGACTTCCTCAAGGAGAAGGAAGGGCTCACCAAGGAATCGAAGAAGATGTTGCTGGCGGCCCTGGAGAAGGCCCAGGAGAAACTGGAAGAGCAGAGGAAAAGGTTAGCGGATAGCATCTAGCGTCGCGTTCGACGCTTCACAATCAAAAACTGGAGGTACTACCATGGCAAAAGAACCCTGGGTTGACCAAGACGTCTGCATCAGCTGCGGTCTTTGCACCGACAACGTACCGGAAGTATTCCGGTTTGCCGACAACGGCAAGGCCGAAGCCTATGACCCGGCCGGCGCTTCCGAGGACGAGATCCAGCGTAACGCCGTCGACGTCTGCCCGGTGAGCTGCATTCACTGGCGCTGACCCCTCAAAAGCAGCAGCAAAAAAGGCCGCGCCCATAACGGGCGCGGCCTTTTTGTTTCTAGTCACCCTCTCCCTCTGGGAGAGGGTGCCCGGAGGGCGGGTGAGGGGTGATGCCGGCCAGGAATATTTCGCCTGTAGCAAGGCCCTCACCCTGGCCCTCTCCCAGAGGGAGAGGGGAGGTGGACATCATTTCCAGGGGCTTTATCTGCGGCTGCAGATCGCTGCTTTCCCGGCCTGTTGGCCGGCCGCCCCGTGATCACCACCAGCGGTCCGTTCTTCACCTTGTGGAACCCGCCGCTATCGCTGCGCGGATCCACCGCCCACCGGTACAGCGCCTTGGCGTCCTCGAGAAACGGCCTGGTCAGCTCGTGGTAGTGCTTCTTGTTCACCTTGCGATCGTAGTTCCGGTAGTAGTCGTACTGCATCTCCTCGTCGTAGAGTCCGGTTGAAGCGCAGCACGTCGCGCCAGTAGGTGCCGAAGAGCCCCTGCGGGGTGTCGCTCCAGGTGAGTTTGCGGCAGCTCCACTGGATGCGCGAATCGCTCGGGTAGCTGATGTCGCACAGCGACTTCACCTTCGGGGCGGCATCGGCGCCGGTCGTCACCAGGAACAAAGCGGCAGCAAAGAGCAGCAGCCTGCCGAGCCTTCCCATGTTGTTCCAGCCCTCACTCCCCATCAATGCGCCCCCGTCTGAATCCTTCCAATGAAAAGTTAAAAAACATTAACAGCAAAGAGGGCGGTGTCAATGAGCGCAGCGGCCCGCTGCGGAGCTGGAACTCCCCGAATCAAGAAGGGACTTTTTTTTCACGAGGCCGAGGCTATACTCTTCTGATTGGAAATTTCCAATGTTTTGACCGGCGCACCGGCCTGGGCTGTCGGTACTTAATGTGAAAGGAGTCACGATGGGAAAGGGGAGAGTGACTGCGCCCGTGTGCGCCGCCGTGGTAGTTTTTTGCCTCGCCGCCATAATGCTTTTGTCTGCCGCGCGCCAGGCGCGAGCCGATGCGGCTGCGGACATGCAGGCTTACTGCAGTGTGCCGCCCCTCCCCGGGGTAAAGCCCAACCTGCTGCTTTTGCTGGACAACTCGGCCAGCATGTACGATCTCGCCTACACGACCCCGCAGACGTTCTGCCTCGACGACAGCTTCGACCCTGCCGCGAGTTACCCCGGGTATTTCGAGCAGAACACGGTCTACCAGTACGCCACGGTCACCGACCGCTTCGCGGCCGCTCCCGGGACCAGCATCGACGGTAGCGCCTGCAACCAGGCCAAGACAGCCTATGTCTGCGTTAACCTCAACAAGACCAGCAAGAAACTCGACAACTTCCTCGCCACCGGCAGGTTCCTCAACTGGCTCGCCATGAGCAAGCTGGACCTGGAAAAGCTGGCCCTGACCGGCGGCAAGTACGACCCGGGCACGGGCCTGCTGCAGGCGGAGTCGCGCGGCTGCCAAGGGAAGCGCTACGTGAAGATGGTCAAGGACGCCAACGGCACCCCGCTGCCGGTCACCTTCGGGGTGCGCGGGCCGATCCCCGCGGAAACAGGGTATGTGCAGCAGGGCAACCACGGCGGCCCGAGCCGAATCGACATCTACCCGGCGGCATACAACAAGAGCGACTGCCTTTTAGCCGTGCAGAAATGGCAGGAGCGGGCACCTGCCGGCGAGGTGGCTACCGCCGCTGCCACCTGCATGGGTAAACTGGAGGACCCCGTTGGTATCCCGACCGCCGGTAAGGTCTTCGCCGAGATCATGAGCTACTGCTACAACTACCTGGCCGGCACCGACATCGTCTACACCGACCTCTTGAACAACCTGCTGCCCGATTGCCGCAAACGCTACATCTTTTTCTACAGCGCCATGCCAAACAAGATACCCAAGAACGTCGGGGACGACGTCTGCGGCAAGGAACTGTTCCACAGTCTGCTGTACCATGACAGCACCGCCTCCACCCAGGGCTACCTCGGGATGTGCTACAGCCAAGGTGCCTTCCTCGACACTTGTTCGGTGAACCAGACCAAGGATTTCTGCGCGGAGGTGGAGAAACCGTGGCTCGACGACCCATCGGCCAACGCCGCGCAGGCGGGAACCAACGCGAGCCTCCCCTCCTTCATTCTGGACGCCGGGATCACCAACCTCGGCAAGGTCATGGCAACGCTCCAGGTCCGGCTGGCCCCGGCAGTGGCGCCGACGGGGCTGATCCAGCGGTTTGCCGACGACATCAACTTCGGCGCCATGATCTTCAACGACAACGGGGCCGGCTCCGAGTGCGGCTCCGCCATCCCCTGCGTGAAGCACTGCAGCAGCGATCCGGTGCCGCGCAGGGAATGCTACTTCGACGGCGACTGCGGCACGGGGAGCTGCAGCGAGGACACCCGTACCGACGGGGGACGGATCATCTCCTACATCAACTACGGGGAGAGCGGCGACCATGGCAAGGGGCTGGTCGCGGCCGTCGACGCCGTCAGGGGGACCTCCTGGACCCCTCTGGCCGAGGCCTTCTACGAAGCGATCGGGTACTTTGCGGAAAAGTCTTCCTTCCGTCTCCAGGCCGCCGACTTCGACCCTGTCTATCCCCCTTCCAACTACAGCTGTCAGAGAAACAACGTCCTCATCGTAACCGACGGCATGTCGAGCGCGGACCGTGCCGCCGCCGTCAACAGCTACGTGGCCGCGGCTGCAGCGGCCTGGGTCAATCCCGGCGACGGCATGCCCGCCAGTCTCACCACCACCGCGAGCACGCCTGCGGGATCCCCCCCGGAGAACCTCGGCAGCTACAACCTCGACGACCTGGCCTGGATCGCCCGGCACAAGAACATCTTCGACCCTGCCCAGCCCATAGCGCGGCATAAAGACTACATCACCACCCACGTGGTCTACACCGGTCCCCCCTGCGGCGATCCCGTCAGCAAGGCCGGCTACAACGCCGACGGCAGCTGCACCACGTCCGACGAGGGAAAGCCCGAGAAGCTGATGCAGCTGACCGCCGCCAACGGGGGGGGAGGCATCAGGAGCGTCTACAACCCGGCCGGCCTGCAGGGCGCTCTCGTGACGGTACTGCTGCAGATCGCCGGAGGTTTCAACACGGGAAGCAGCAGTTCGTTGCTGGCAACCGGGGAGGGGAACGGCGCCCTGTTCCTGCAGCCGCAGTTCTATCCGCAAAAGAGCTTCGACGGCGGCAAAACGTCCGGGACCTGGCTGGGCGAACTGCAGACGCTCTGGTACTACATCGACAACTTCACGAGCGGCAGCTCGGGGGCGGCGAGCCGCATCAGGGAGGATACCCGGGGCAACAAGGTGCTCGACCTGAAGCTGGACCGGGTGGTGGAGTTCACCGTCGACCCCGGCTTGCAGGACAGTCGCGCCAGGCTCTTTGTCGATGCCAACGGCGACGGCAGCGCCGACGCGGTCCAGCCGGCGGGCTACCCGGTGACCGTTCTCCCGGAGGCGGTGCAGAGCCTGTGGCGCGCGGGGCGCCAGCTCTGGGACCGGGCCCCGGAGACCAGGACCGTCTACACCCAGACCGGCGGCACGTCCCTGGTCCCCTTCCTGGACACCTCGTCCGCGGTCAACCGGCAGCTGCTCCTGGCCCGGGACCAGGCCGAGGCAAACCAGATCGTGGCCTTCGTCAGGGGGAGCGACGACGTCAAGGGGGCGAGCGGGGCGGCCACCAGGGACCGCGGGCTGACGGCCTTCGGCGCGAGCGGGGTAAAGAGCTGGAAGCTCGGCGACATCATCTCTTCCACCCCGGTACTGCAGTCGGCGGCACCCCTGGGGAGCTACCATCTCCCGGGACCGGCGGGCTACGGGGACCTCTCCTACCGCAAATTCATCGATCAACCGGCTTACACCAGCCGCGGCACCGCGTACGTCGGGGCCAACGACGGCATGCTGCATGCCTTCAGGCTGGGGCAGAGCAGGGTACACGCGGTCGACCAGGAGGTCTGGCCCCGCTCGCGCAAGGCGGTTCTGGACGGGAACGATCCGGGGCAGGAGGAGTGGGCTTTCGTCCCCCAAAACGCGCTCCCCTACCTCGGGTATCTCAAGGAGCCGTCCTACCTGCACCTGTACTACGTAGACGGCGCCGCCACGCTGGTGGACGCAAGTCTGGGCGACCCCGCACGCTGCAGCCGCGATGCGTACTGGGACTGCGCCAAGGACAACAGTTCCGGGAGCAACTGGCGCACGGTCCTCATCGGCGCCATGGGGCTGGGAGGGGCCAGCCGCCTCCCCGACGGCCCCGCCTGCGTGGACCTCGGGGCCTCGGCGACCTGCGTCAAGGCGCCGGCTGCCGGTGTCGGCGGGCTTTCCTCCTACTTCGCCCTGGACGTCACCACCCAGGCGGGCGACGGCTCCGGCGGCCCCAGGTTCCTGTGGGAGTTCGCGCACCCGGACCTGGGCTTTGCCACCTCCGGCGCCGCCATCATCCGCGTCAAGGCGCGCACCATGAACAGTCAAAACGAGCAGATCCACGACCCCGACAAGAACGGGCGCTGGTTCGCCGTCTTCGCCTCGGGACCCACCGGAGCCGTCGACAGGAAAACGCGCCAGTTCACCGCGGTGTCGGACCAGCCCCTGAGGCTCTTCGTCGTGGACCTGAACGCCGTGCCGCCGCTTGCCCTGGGGCGCAACTACTGGGTCATCGAGACCGGGATCCCCAACGCCTTCGGCGGCAGCATGGCCGGTGCCGGGATCGACGCCGACAAGTGGACCGGCTCTGCCGACGGCAATTACGAGGACGATGCCCTCTACGTCGGTTACACCAGGGCGGCCAGCGGGGGAGGATGGACCGGCGGGGTGCTGAGGCTCTTGACCTACGAGGACCCGGACCCGGCCCACTGGAAACCGGGCATCGTCATAGACGACGTCGGGCCCGTCACCGGAGCGGTCGGCAAGCTCCAGGACCGGCAGTACAAGCGCCTGTGGCTCTACTTCGGGGGCGGGCGATACTTCAACAAACAGGATGACCTCTCTGCCGCGCGCGCCCTCTACGGTGTCAGCGACCCATGCTACGACGCCGGCAAAAACACCCTCTTCAAGGGTGCCGGTTCCTGCAGCAGCGCGTCGCTGCGCCTGTCCGACCTGACCGAGGTCACCGACGTCTCACGAGTCGTGCAGCCCAAGGACCAGGGGGATACCTACAAGGGGTGGCTGATAAGGCTCGACGCCTCCTCCGGCACCCTCGGCAGCGAGCGCGCCATCGACGGCCCGACTGCCCTGACCGGAGGGGCCGTCTTCTTCCCCACCTTCCAGCCGTCCCTGGAGCCGTGCCGGGAAGGGGTCTCCTACCTGTGGGGGGTCCACTACAGCACCGGCGCTCCGACCCGGTCGCTGTCGGCCCAGGCCCTGATGCCGCTCTCCAGCGGCGGCATTCCCACGCTCGATGTGGCCCTCCTGCCGGACCGTGACCACCGGCGCAGTCCTCCCCAGACCGGCAAGGGGGTCAAGCCCCGCCTGGTCACCAACAGTGGGCTGAGGCCTTTGAAGAAGATCATCCATATCCAGGAGCGCTAGGCATGAGACGGATCACCCCGGCAGCAGGACGGAGCATCCTCGCAGCGGCAGCCGCAGCAATCTTTTTCCTGTTCTTTGCCGCGGCTCCCTCCCGGGCGCTGGCGGCCTGGACCCTGGACGGTTTCGACATCCGCGCCGGCGGGAGCGTCACCATCAACGGCGTGGTGCATGCCGTCGCGGTGCAGCGGCAGGACGCGAAGATCGTGGTGGCCGGCGATTTCACCCTGACCGGCGGCCTCCCGGCGGTGACGCGCACCAACGTCGCCCGGCTGAACCATGACGGCACCCTGGACACCTCGTTCGACCCGCCGACACCCGACGGCCCGGTCTACGCCCTGGCGCTCCAGCCCGACCCGGTCGCGCCCGCAAACCCGGACTACATCTGGATCGGCGGCAGCTTCACCGGCGCCGGGGGGACCAACCGCAAGGGGGTGGCGCGGCTTGCGGGGGGGACCGGTGGGCTCGACCCTCTCGACCCCGTCACGACCCCCCTGGCGGTAACCGTGCGCGCGCTCGCCCTGCTCCCTGCGGGCGCCGGCTTGCTGGTGGGGGGGGAGTTCCGGGAGATCAAGGCGGGCTTGCCGACCAGGAACCTGGCGGGCCTCGCCGTTGCCGGGGGGGGCGCCGGGACCCTCAACTGGACCTACAGCGGCGGGCTCAACGACGACGCCGGCAACGTGGCGGTCAACGCCATAGCGTTGCAGGACGGCGCCGTGGTGGTGGGGGGGGAATTCGCTACTCCCTGGTCGGCCAACATCGCCCGTTTCTGGGCATCGGGCGCCTACGACGCGAGCTTTCGCCCCGTCTCTCCCGACGCCGCGGTGCGCGCCCTGGCGGTGCAGGCCGACGGCAGGATCCTTGTCGGCGGGGACTTCTCCGGCGCGTTGCTGTCCCGCAACTACCTGGCACGGCTGAACCGGGACGGGACGCTCGACTCCTTCGATCCCGGTTTCGCCGGCGCCCCCGGGTCAGCGGTTTTCGCTCTCCAGGTGGAGCCGGACGGCGCCATCATCGCGGCGGGAAGCTTCAGCGTCGGCGCAGGCCCGACCCAGCGCTTCAACCTGGCCCGGCTCAGGCTCGACGGGACCCTCCCGGAAACCATGTTCCCCGCCCCCGACGGGGCGGTCCGGGCGCTGGCCCGGCAGGGGGACGGCTGCCTGCTCGCCGCCGGCGGCTTCGGCAACGTCGGCAGCGTGCCCCGCACCTCCCTGGCCCGGTTCTACCCCTACGGCGCCCTGGACGACGACCTGCCGCAGCTGGTCAGTGGCATCGGCCTGGTCAACCGGCTCTCCATGCGTCCCGACGGCCGGACCACCATGGTGGGCCTCTTCGAGCAGGTGCTGGGAGCAGGGCGGTTTCACATCGCGCGGTTCAGGGGGGACTGGTCCATCGACCCCGGCTACGACCCCGACCTCAATCTCGGGCAGCAGGGCTTCGCCCTCGTGCCCCTGCCCGACGACGCGCTCCTGATGGCAGGGGACTTCATCACCATCAACGGCGACCTGCAGGTCCAGATGGTGCGCCTCGATGGCGCCGGGGTACCCGGGCCTGCCTCCTTCAACAGCTTCGTCGGCGGCTACCTGCAGTTCTTCGGCTATATCAACGCCGTGACCGTGGCCGAGGACGGCGCGATCTACCTGGGCGGGGACAACGTCGAGGTGTCCCCCTACCGGTTCATGTCCCGGCTCTTCAGCACGGGCGACCACGACGCCGGTTTCGTTCCGCCGGGCGAGGTCGATGGGATCGTGACCGCCATAGCCATACAGCCCGACGGCCTGCTCCTGGTCACCACCGACACGGGCAGGGTGCTGAGGCTTTTCCCCGGCGGCTCCCTCGACCCGGCCTGGCACGGCGGCACCCCCCTGCAGCTGGGGGGGAAGATCGACCACCTGGTGCTGCTCCCGGACGGGCGCATCCTGGTCTCGGGGTACAACCTGCGTCCCGGGAGCGTGGTCGATGCCGGGAGCGGGGCGACTGTAGCGGTGTCGCGCAACCTGGTGCGCCTCTCCAGCGACGGTGTCGTCGACGACGGCTTCGTCATCGAGGCCTTGTACACCCACGACGGCACCTTCGATAGCCATGTCCTTGGCGTTACCGTGCAGACCGACGGCAGCCTCATCATCTACGGCGTCTTCGACCAGATCCGCGACGGCTTCGGAACCCTCATCAAGCGCGACTACGTCACCCGCGTGACGCCGGAGGGGCGCCTCGACCCCGCTGTCGACCTGGGCCCCTTCTCCTTTGCCGGCGGAACCCCGGTGAGCCTGGTCGAGACGGTCAACCTGCAGCCGGACGGCAAGATGCTGGTGGGGGGGGATTTCATCGGCTTGAACGGGAGGAACAAGCTGATCCGCTTCTCCAACGGCTGGAGCTCCGAGGAACTCTCCGTCTCCGATACCGGCGACAAGGTGACCTGGCTCCGCTTAGGGACCTCGCCCGAGCTGTGGCGGGTGACCTTCGAGTATTCGGAAAACCCCGACGCGGCGGCGCCGGTCTGGATTCCGCTGGGGAAGGGGCGCTGGGTCGCGGGGAGGTGGGAACTGGACGGTCTCGACCTGGCACAGTATGGCACCGGCGTGAACCGCTACGTCCGTGCCCGGGGGTACGTCGCCTCCGAGCGCGGCACCCTCGGCTCCCCGGTGGAGTCGGTCCGCCTTTACTACCTGAAGCCGCAGACCGTCACCATCACGGTGAGCGCCGATGCCAAGAGCAAGGTGTACGGCCAGGACGACCCCCCGCTCACCTACACCTTCACCCCGGCCCTGAACGGCGGCGACCAGTTCACCGGCGCCCTGTCCCGGATACCGGGGCGGGACGTGGGGGGGTACGCCATCACGGTCGGGACGCTCGCCCTGGGAAGCGGCTACCAGCTGGTCTACCGCGGGGCGAACCTGACCGTCACCCGGGCCGACCTGTTGATCAGCGCGGTGGATCAGACCAAGACGGCAGGCTCCGCCAACCCGCCGCTTAGCGCCCGCTACACCGGCCTCGCCCCCTGGGACACAAAGGACAGCCTGGGGGGCGCGCCCCTGGTCACCACCGCCGTCGATGCCGCTACCGGGCGGGGGAGCTACCCCATCCATGCGGCCCTGGGGGGGATCACCAGCGCCAATTATCGCTACAGCTTCGCCGACGGCAGTTTC
This sequence comes from Geomonas anaerohicana, assembly GCF_016458305.1. Classification (GTDB taxonomy): domain Bacteria; phylum Desulfobacterota; class Desulfuromonadia; order Geobacterales; family Geobacteraceae; genus Geomonas; species Geomonas anaerohicana. The sequence continues at coordinate 167,739 of NZ_JAEMHL010000002.1, forward strand.
ACCGTCACCGGGCGACCGCAGCTGATCACCTTCAACCAGCCCCCGCCGAAAAGCTACGGCGACGCCCCGTTCGCCGCGGCAGCCCGAGCCGACAGCGGTCTCCCGGTCGGCTACGCGAGCTCCAACCCCGGGGCGGCCACCGTAGTCAACGGCGAGATCCGCATCGCGGGCGCGGGAAGCACCGTGATCACCGCCACGCAGGGAGGGGACGCCTTCTGGGACCCCGCTCCCGAGGTCCGGGTCACCCTGGACGTCGCCAGGGCGGCGCTGCGCGTGGCAGCCCGGGACCAAAGCCGGGCCTACCTGACGCCGAACCCCGAGCTCAGCGTGAACTTTTCGGGCTTCGTCTACGGCGAGGGGGCCTCCGTCCTCACCGGCGCCCCGCTGCTCTCCACCGCGGCGACCCTGACCAGCGCCGTCGGGAGCTACCCCATCGTCGCCGCCGCCGGGAGCCTGCGTGCCGCCAACTACGATATCGTCCCGGTCAACGGCACCCTCACCGTCTTCAAGTCCTGCCAGGAGATCACCTTCCCCGCCATCCCGGAACGGACCTTCGGCGATCCCCCCTTCGAGATCGTCGCCTCCGCCTGCAGCGGGCTCCCGCTCAGTTTCCGCAGTTCCAACCCGGAGGTGGCCCGGGTGGACGGGGACGTCATCACCGTTACCGGGGCGGGGAGCACCGTGATCACGGCCAGCCAGCCCGGCAGCGGCGACCTGGAGACGGCGACCGGGAAGTCGCAGCCCTTCGTCGTGCACAGAAGCGGGCAGCAGGTGAGCTTTTCCTCGCCGGCCCGGAAGGTGGTGGGGGACCCCCCCTTCGACCTGGAGGGGAGCGCGAGCAGCGGCCTCCCCCTCAGCTATGCCAGTTCCGACCCCGCCGTGGCCACCGTCGCCGGGAACAGGGTGACCGTGGTCGGCGCCGGGACCACGGTACTGAGCGCGCTGCAGGGGGGAAGCGGCAACTACCTCCCCGCCCTGCCGGTCACCAGGACGCTCACCGTGGCCCAGGAGGGTACCCCGCCGCAGCTCTACCTCTCTACGCTCAACTCCGGGGCCGGCACCTCCAACCCGGTGCTGAACATCATGGGGCGGGCCTCGGACGCCTCGGGCATCGCGAGCCTCAGCGTGGCCGGCGTCGAGCGCAGCGCCGACGCGGCGCTGTTCAGTGCCGCCGTCACCCTTGCCGAAGGAGACAACGCCATCGCCGTGACCGCCCGCGACGGCGCCGGCAACGCGACCACGCACAGCTTCACCGTCACCCTGGATGCGCTGGCGCCGGTGCTGGCCGTGAGCGCACCGGCCGACAACAGCGTCACCGATGCCGTGAGCTGCGCCGTCACCGGCACGGTCACCCCGGGGAGCACGGTGACCATGGCGGTGAACGGCGCGGCGCTGCAGCTCATCCCGGTGAACGTGGGGAGCTTCACGGGGAGCGCCCTTCTGGCCGAAGGGATCAACACCATCGAGCTCACCGCAGAACGCGAGGGGCGCAGTTCGCGCAGCAAGCGGAGCGTCACCTTCGACCCGACAGCACCGGCGCTGGCAATTACCGACCCGGTGCAGGACCTGAGGAGCGAGGCGGCATCGATCACCATCGCCGGCACGGTGGGGAGTGCCGCAGTCGGGGGGGTGCAGATCCAGGCCGCGGGGGCGCTCTACGCACCCGAGGTGGTGGGGGGAGTGTTCCGGCAGCAGCTGCCGCTGGCCTTGGGGGAAAACCGGGTCACGGTGCGGGCGGTCGCCGGCAACGGGACCACGAGCGTGGCGCAGCGCAACCTGGTGCGCATCGAACGCCTCAGCGGCGACCTGGACGGCAACGGCAGCGTCGACATCCAGGACGCCCTGCAGTTACTGAAGATCTCTTTGGGGACCGAACCCGTCACTGCCGCCGCGCTCGCCCACGGCGACCTGGCCCCGGTGCTGAACGGCGTGTCCCGGCCCGACGGGGTGATCGACGTGGGCGACCTGCTGGTGCTGTTGCGCAGCATCGTGGGGCTTTCGCGGTTTTAAGAACTTTTTCTTGCCTTTCCCGCTCCAAAATCGTATAGACCTCTCTAATCTAACGACCAGGAGCGGCGTATGAACAGGACTTGGCGATTGATCTTGGCGGGCATGATGCTGGCGACCCTGGCCCTGGCCGCGGGGTGCAGCTCGAACCGCGAGCTGCCACGGCGGGTCACTGAGAGTCTGGACGGCATCGCCAGAAGCTCGCAAAGCGGGCAGTTCCTCTACGTCGACCCCGGCACGCCGGGACACCCGCAGGCGACCCTCTACCCGGTGCGGCGCTCGCTATTGGGGTGGGAGCTTGCCCTGCCGGCGGTCCCGGTGAACCTGGGACGCAACGGCGTGGCGCCACCGTTCGAGAAACGGGAAGGGGACGGCCGCACCCCTGCCGGCATCTTCCCCCTGCGCACCGCCTTCGGTTATCCCCAAAGCCTCCCCGGCAGCTTCCCGTACCGCCAGGTCGACACCCAGGACCTCTGGGTGGACGACCCGCAATCCCCCGATTACAACCGCTGGGTCTGGCGCGGCGAGACCAGGGCCTCCTCCTTCGAGGAACTCTTGCGTCCCGACCCCCTCTACAAGTACGCCCTGGTGCTCGACTACAACACGGACCCGGTCGTGCGCGACCTGGGAAGCGCCATCTTCATCCACGTCGAGCGCGGGGCGGACAGCGTCACCGCGGGCTGCGTTTCGCTGCCGGAAAAGGAGCTGGTGCAGCTGATCGGCTGGCTCGACCCGGAACAGCGCCCCCAGGTGGTGATCGGCAGCGCCTCCGCCGTGGCGGCTGCCCTGGCGGGCATCGCTGAACAGCTCCCCTCCGACCTGCCGGCCGGGCTCAAGGGAAGGCTCTCCGAGGGGGGGCGCGTCCTGGCGCTGCGCCAAGGCGCCGGCGGCTTCTTCGCCGCCGCGGTGCCCTTGCCGGCAAGCGTCGGGCAGCAGATGCAGGAGAAGAAAACATGGCGCCCGGAGTGTCCGGTCCCCCTGGACCAGCTTGCCTACCTGGTCACCTCCTACTGGGGCTTCGACGGCGCCCCCCACTACGGCGAACTGGTGGTGCACCAGGCGCTGGCCGCCTTCTTCCTGGACTCCCTGCACCACGCCTACAACGGGCGCTTCCCCATCGAGCGGATGGAGCTCATCGACGCCTACGACGGCGACGACTTCCGCTCCATGGAGGCCAACAACACCTCGGCCTTCAACTGCCGCGAGGTCCCCGGCAGGCCCGGCGTATTCTCCAGGCACAGCTTTGGTGCCGCCATCGACGTCAACCCGCGCCAGAACCCGTACCTGATGCTGGAAGAGGGGGGGGGGGCACAGGCAGCAGGGATCACGGCCGTCGCAGCAGCGCAGCAATTCTGCCTGGGGAACCCCGCCCTGTGCCGCGTCCTCCCGGCCGCCTCGGCCGATTACCTGGACCGGCAGAGCCCGCGCCCCGGCATGCTGCAGCCGGGCGACCCGCTCCTCGCCCCTTTCCGCCAGCGCGGCTTCACCTGGGGAGGGAGCTGGCGCTTCCCGGATTACCAGCACCTCGAGTACGACCTGGGGCGGCTCCTGTCGGTTCCCTAACGTTCGTTCGATGTAATTATTTTTCTTTCATTATCTTCTCTCTCCCATCCCCTTCTGTCTGGCCACCGGCACACGACCGGGAGCCGTCCGGCACGATCCGGCCGCCCCGGTCCCCCGTCCCAATGCACTAAAGATACGTGCTTTTCTCTTTTTCGAGCCTGCTCGATTCCAGTCCTGTCCCACCTCCATTCCGTTCTCTTATCCCGCGTCCAGGCCGCCTTTGGGGCCGCTGCAGGGGTATATTGTATACAGCCGGGCGATTTTATCACTAATGGTTTCATTAGCCGTGTCGATAGGATGTAAAAAAAATCCCGGAGGTTCTCATGAGAAAAGTAGTGAAGTCGGCGGTTTGTGGTCTGGTAGTACTGGCAGCGGCGGCAGCCTACGGGGAGGAAATCAAGGTAGGCGGCGGCGGTGCCTCGATGAGCGCGGTGTTCACTCCCATTAAGGCCCCCTTCGAGAAGGCGACCGGCAGCACGCTCATGATCCTGCAGTCCTCGCCCAAGGACGGCCTGGTCGACCTGATCAAGGGAAAAATCGAGATGGCGGCCGGGGCGGTGCCGTTCGACGCCATGGTCGCCGGCGCGGAAAAGGACGGGGTCAAGGTGAACCGCGATGCCCTGGTGGTGCAGCAGGTAGGCGTCAACCGCACCGCCGTCTTCGTGCACCCCTCCAACAAGGTCGCGGCACTTTCCAAGGAGCAGTTGAAGGGGATCTTCACCGGCAAGATCGGCAACTGGAAAGAGGTCGGCGGCGACGACAAGGACATCATCGTGGTCTGGGGCAAGGGGACCCCGGGTCAGAACGCCCAGTTCCAGAAGGAGATCCTGGACGGGGCGGAGGTGACCAAGGACATCCTCGACACCACCAACTACGCCAAGATCAAGGAGAGCGTCTCCGCGACCCCGGAGGCGATCGGCATCGACCCCTTCGGCATGGCGGACGCTTCGGTGAAGGCGGTCCAGTCCCCGGTGCTCACCAGCCCGATCCTGGTGGTGACCCAAGGCAAGCCTTCGGCCAAGCTGCAGAAGGTGCTGGACTACATCAAGGGCGAAGGCGACAAGTACGTGAAGAAGTAACCGCGGCGACGCGAACCTGAACTGGTGCCATATGACGATAAAGACCAAGTTGATCTGCAACGCCCTGCTCACCCTTGCCGGGATCGCCATCATCGGCGGGGTGAGCCTTGTGGGCATGAAATTCGTTCAGGGCAAGCTCTTCATACTGACCGAGCGCTCCACGCCGTTCCAGTTGAAGACCATCGAGATGCAGCGCTCCCTGCAGGAGCACACCGCCAACCTCTCCGAGGTATCCTTCGCCGCCAACGTCAACTCGCTCGCCACCGCCCGCGGCAACGCGGAACGCACCCTCGCGGAACTGCACAAGGTGGGGGGCGAGCTCGCGGCGCTGAAGGGAAAGGAGGGGAGCGCCGCCGACGCACAGGAGGTGGAACGCCTGGAGGGGCTGACCCGCGAGATGTTCGCCTCCACCCAGGCGCGGCTCAAGGCCGAGGAGGGGGCGCGCCAGGCGGACCTAGCCATGAAGACGGAGCTCTCCGAGATCACCAGGAAGCTCTCCGAGTTGGACGTCTCGATCCAGAAGCGCCAGAAATCGTCGGCGCGCCAGCTCTCCGTCTCCAGCGGTTCGGCAAGCGAGATCACCCAGAAGCTGATGAACCTCACCACCGCCAGGGACTTCCTGAAGGACGCCAACTACGCCCTCTCCGAACTGCTCAAGGCGACCGGCAAGAAAGGGGTCATCATCGCCCGCGGCAAGCTGGACGCGGCCCTGAACGAGTTCGCCAAGAACCGGCTCGTCGCCGCCGGGGATCCCAGCGTCAAGGCCCCTGCCGAGCTGGCCGCCGAGGCGCGCAAGCTGGTGGCCGGCCCCCAGGGGGTGCTGGAGCTGAAGGGGGCGCTCCTCGCCAAGGGGGGAGAGCCGCCGCCGGAGTACGAGCAGGTGGCGCAGAATGCCGCCGCCAAGCTCTCCGGCGCCGTGATCGAGATCGAGCAATCGGTCACCCTGGCCACCGGCAAGTACACCCAGGAAAGCCGCAGCCACGACGACTCGCTCAAAGGGTCCAATCTGGCCGGTGACATCCTGGCCCTCAACGGCACCCTGATCTCCCTGGGGCTGGACATCAAGAGCGCCATAAAGGAGCTCTTCGCCGCCCGCACCAAGGAGGAGATCGCCCAGGTGGGCGGGGAGCTGCGGGCCAGGTTCGCCGCCGCCGAGGGGGTCGAGGGGCGCATGGCGGCCGCGCTGGGATCGAAAAACTCGGCCGAGGCGGGGGTGCTGCGCGGGGTGGCGGGTAAGCTCGCCGCCATCAAGGCGCAGCTCATGGCCAAGGAGGGGACCGTCGACAAGCTCGAGCAGGTGGTGCAGGTGCGCGCCCAGGCCGCCCTGCTCAACCTGAAGCTGAAGGAGCTGGTGGCCCAGCAGAACGAGCAGGGGAAGAAGGGGGTCACCGCGGCGCAGGGCGAACAGGAGAAGGCGGTCGCCTCGGTGAACCGCATGGTGCGCAGCTTCGTGGTGGCGGTCTCCCTTTTGGGGCTGGCCATGATGGTGTTCGGCCTGGTGACCAGCATCCTGCTGGCGCGCTCCATCACCACGCCGATCCGCGAGCTGATCGTGCTGGCCACCGGGTTCGGCAACGGCGATTTCAGCGCCCAGCTCGACGCCCGGCGCAAGGACGAGTTCGGCGAACTGGCGCGCCACTTCAACCAGACCACGGCCAAGCTGGGCGAGATCACCGGGGCGCTCAGCCGCGCCATCGGCAAGCTGGCCGGCCACTCCCGCCACCTCTCGGTCACCGCCGAGGAACTGGCTCAGGGGGCGCGGGAACAGGCCCTGGCCACGGAGCAGTCGGCCGACGCGGTGGGGCAGATGTCGCAGAGCATCAACGACGTGGCCGGCAGCGCCGCCCAGGCTTCCGAGGCCTCGCAGCAGGTGCTGATCACGGCGGGGCAAGGGGGGGAAGTGGTGACCACCACCGCGCAGGGGATGGAGCACATCGCGGCCTCGGTGCGCGAGGCCGCCGCCCTGGTGCACAGCCTCGGGGAGCGATCGGAACAGGTCGGCTCCATCGTGGGGATCATCAACGACATCGCCGACCAGACCTCGCTCCTGGCGCTGAACGCCTCCATCGAGGCGGCCCGCGCCGGGGAGATGGGGCAGGGCTTCGCCGTCGTGGCCGACGAGGTGCGCAAGCTCGCCTCGCGCACCACCGAGGCCACCTCAGAGATCGGCGCCATGATCCGCGAGATCCAGGAGGGGACCTCGCGCACCGTGCGCGCCATGCAGGCGGGGACCCGGAACGTCGCCGAGGGGGTGCGCTACGCCGGGGAGGCGAGCCGGTCCCTGGAGCAGATCCTGGCGGTTTCCACCCGCGGGGCGGAGATGGCGGAACGGATCGCGGCGGCGGCCGAGCAGCAGTCCACGGCCATGGTGCAGATCTCGGCCAACGTCGACGGCATGGCCGACATCACCAAGCGGGCCGAGCAGTCCACCGGCGAGGTTCGCCGCGCCTCGGTGGAACTGCGGCAGATCGCGGAGGAGCTTTCCGGGATGGCGGCCTGGTTCCGGCTCGCCGGCGCCGCCTAGCCGCGGCAGCACGCGGCTGGCAAGGGGGAGTACCAAAGACAACGGCGCGTCACCTGGAGGTGACGCGCCGTTTGCGTTGCAGGGGGAGGCTGCCGTTTACCGTTGCAGGGGGAGGCTGCCGGTCAGATGCCGCTTGCGTTGGCCAGCATCTTCTCCGCCACCTGGCGGCTATCGACCCGGTACGTTCCGGACTGGATGCGCGCCTTGATGTCGGCTACCCGCCGGGCCTGCTGCCGGTCCAGTTCGTCGGTGGAGATCTGGGACAGGGAGGTGGAAAGCTCGACCAGGTCCTCCTGTCGCTCGGGGCGTCCCTCAGGCTGCTGCGCCCGGGTCCGCGGGGCGTCCATCCTTCCCTCTACGGGAAGCGCAGGCTTGGCCTGCTCTATTTTATCGGTGATGTTCATATCTCCGGCTCTTTGCTCGTTGTTGTTGTGTACACAGGAACTATTTGAATGGTAATAGTTTTTGCCGACAAAACCCAGTGATTTTTATTTCATTATCAATACCATCAGCGACTGCTTCGAACAGGGGGCGTCATCGTGGCCCGGTTGCCGCGACAGTCATTGTCATCCCGTCTGAGTGCAGCGACCTCCTTGCTCATCAGTCTCCGTTTGCACAACCTTTCCCCCCGCTGCTCACCTCTCTCTTGGCTGCCGGCCTTGGTGCTCACCGGTCGTATGCTGCTCCAGTCACATCAAAAAAACAAACATTGGCTTGTTGACATTAAAAGGCTCTAAGTTATTTTAAATGGGTGCCGCCCGCCGGGTAACAGCGGGGATTCCGGCAAAAGGAGGAGGCCATGGCCACTGTGCAAACGCAAACCCAGGCGCCGTCCACCGTTCCCGCTCCGGTAGCCAAGCATTCCTTCGGGACCTTCGCCCTGAGCGTCACGCTGTTCATCGTCCTCGCCATCGCGCTTTTCGTCTACCTCACGCTGAGGAGGAAGGTCGACGGCAAACACGTCGACCAGAAAGCCGGCGACGAGGGGGAAGACTGAGCAGGAGGGGCCATGCGCAGCGATCTGGCAGTATCGACGGACTGGGTATGGGAGCGGATCAAGGAAGGGGAGCCGCTCTTTTTTATCGAGCTGCGCCACCCCGGTGATGCCGACTACGCGGTGCACCGGGTGCGGGGGGGGCTTCGGGTCGATTGCGACGAGGCCCGCCGGCAGTTGCCGGAAGTGCCGCGCGACCGCCTGGTAGTGGTGGTGTCCGCTGTGCCCGACGACGCGCCTGCCCTTGAGCTGGCGGCATTCTTCAAGGAGAACGGCGTCCATGCATGGGCGCTGGCGGGAGGGTTCGCCGCCTACCTGGAGGCCGGGCTTCCGGCGCAGGAGGTCAGGGCGGCCCGGGACATGACCCGCAACCGGGGTGAGTGAATGCACTGTGCATCCTTTGCGCAGGGGCTTCCAGCGCGGGTTCGCGGGTTGACACCGAAACGAATGCAGTTATATTGGTAAACGTTAATTTTTCCGGCGGTGGCCGACGGGGCGCCGCCGGAGTTGAATCAGCGGGTTAGCGGATCTGTTCACGCCGGCAAGAACCGGAACTGGATGGGCCAGCCGGAGGCCGGCTCGGAAAAATTAGCGGGAGGATCTCGAGATGATCCTCCTCAACAAGGAGGCTACCAGGATGAAAAAGATCACCGGCTTTATCTGCATCATGGTCATGGCCGTGATGGCGCTGGCCGCCACGGCTCACGCCGGAGAACGTGCGGGGGCGTTCTCCATCTCTCCCTACGCCGGCGGGTACATTTTCGACGACTCGAAACTGCCCCAGCGCAACTACAGGGAAAACCGGATCACCGGCGGTTTGCGGCTGGGCTACGACTGGACCGACAACTTCGCCACCGAACTCGTGGGGAGCTACCTGAGGGTGGAGGACCAGGCCACCGATCGCGAGAACGGCATGTACTCCTACCACCTGGACCTGATCTGGAACTTCATGCCCAGGTCGGCCTTCGTTCCCTACCTGGCGTTGGGCGGCGGCGGCACCACCATCAGGTATCACGGTGCCAACTCCAACGACGGCACGGCCAACGGCGGCGCCGGCTTCAAGCTCTTCTTCCACGACGACGTCGCCTTCAGGGCCGACGCCCGCCGCATCATCGACTTCCAGAGCAACCACGTCCGCGAGAACATCGCCAGGAACTGGGAATACAGCGTCGGCCTCACCTTCGTCATGGGTGGGCGGACCATGAAGAGCGCTCCAGCCAAGGCTGCGGCAGCCGAACCGGGCGGTACCGTCGCCCAGACCCCGCCGCCGGCGCAGCCCGAAGCGCAGCCTCAACCGCAGCCGCAACCGCAACCGGTTGCCGCCGAGCCGAGCCCGGGGCACTACAAGTACTGCGTCACCCTGCAGGGTGAGTTCGACATCGACAAGGCCATCGTGCGCCAGGAACTGCGCGACCAGATCGCCCAGGTCGGCAACTTCATGAAGAAGTACCCGACCACCACCGCCGTCATCGAGGGGCACACCGACAACGTCGGGTCCTACAACCACAACATGGACCTCTCCCAGCGACGCGCCCAGGCCGTGGTCGACGTGCTGGCCGAGCAGTACGGCATCGAGCGCACCCGTCTCGCTGCCAAGGGGTACGGCTTCACCCGTCCCATCGCCGACAACGCCACCAACGAAGGGAAGCAGAAGAACCGCCGCATCGAGGCCATCATCGACTGCGCCTTCGACGTGCAGCAGGTCACCCCGCCGCAGCGGCTCTGCATGTCCCTGGTGGTCGACTTCGACCCCGGCAAGTCCGAGATCAAGCCGCAGTACCGCGATGAGATCGCCAAGGTTGCCGACTACATGAAGCGCTACACCACCACGACCGCCGTCATCGAGGGGCATACCGACAACACCGGCGACGCCGCTCACAACATGAAGCTGTCCCAGCAGCGCGCCCAGAACGTGGTCGACTACCTGGTCAAGAACTTCGGCATCGAGCGCTCCCGTCTCTCCGCCAAAGGGTTCGGGGCCACCCGTCCCATCGCCTACAACAACACGGCCGAAGGGCGGCAGCAAAACCGCAGGATCAACGCCATCATCGACTGCGTCGTCAACAAGTAGCCATGACCGGCCAGGGCACCAGCGCTCACCTGCAGCACCCTGGCCTTCGGCAACCCTGACCACCGCTGCCGCAGAAATAGCCCATATCCGTATGGGCTATTTTTGTTGCCGGAGAGGGGAGAGGCAAAACCCGTTCAACGTTCAATGTTCAACGTTTCGAGGGCGAGGGCGAGGTTGAAGGTCGAAGGTTTGGGAGGTTCGCAGCGAGCGCAACAGTTGCCGTCGGGAAGTCGTGGCCGGAGCCTTTGTCATCATCGAACGTTGAACGTTGAACCTTGAACGGTATTTGAAGCTCTTAGGAGGTTTCCATGCACAAACGCAAACTTGGCCAACAGGGGTTGGAGGTGTCGGCGCTGGGGCTTGGCTGCCGGGGGTTGACCTACTGCTACGGCAGCGGCGACCTCGCCGAGTCGATCCGGGTGCTGCGCCGCGCCATCGAACTGGGCATCACCTTCTGGGATACCGCCGAGGTCTACGGCCCCTTCTGCAACGAGGAGCTCCTGGGACGCCTGCTGAAGGAGGTCCCGCGCCGGAAGCTGGTGCTGGCGACCAAGTTCGCCTGGCGCTTCGGCCCGCACGGCAGGCAGATCGGGCTCGACAGCAGCCCGGCCCAGGTGCGCCGTTCCATCGACGGTTCCCTGAAGCGCCTGGGGACCGACTACATCGACCTCTACTACCAGCACCGCCTGGACCCCGCCGTCCCGGTCGAGGAAACGGTGGGTGCCCTCGCGGAACTGGTGGCCGAGGGGAAGGTGCGCTACATAGGCCTTTCCGAGGTGGGCCCCGGCATCGTGCGCCGCGCCCACGCCGTGCACCCGCTTTCCGCGGTGCAGTCGGAATATTCGCTGTGGGAGCGGGGGGTGGAGGACAAGCTCCTGCCGGTCCTGCGCGAACTGGGCATCGGCTTCGTCGCCTACAGCCCCATGGGGAGGGGATTTCTGGCCGGCAAGATCAGGAGCACGGACGACCTGGAGCCCTGCGACTGGCGCCGCAAGAACCCGCGCTTTCTGGCCGAGAACCTGCGCCACAACTTCACCCTGGTCTCCATGGTCAACGAGCTCGCCTGCGCCCACGATGCCACCCCGGCCCAGGTGGCGCTCGCCTGGCTGTTGCGCCGCGGCAGCGACATCGTCCCCATCCCCGGGACCAGGCACCTGCGCTACCTGGAGGAGAACGCGCAGGCGGTGGGGCTTAAGCTGTGCGACACAGTCTGGTGCCGCCTGGACGAGTCGGTGTGCGGTTTCCAGGTGGCCGGCGCGCGCTCGCCCGAGGCCGCGCTCCGTTTCGTCGACAACTCCGATTAGCGAGCGCATCGGGATGGCTGGTAATGAAGCTGTATCAGAGAGGGGGGCAAGGGATAGAGTTGGGCAGGCACTGTCAATGGTCCATTGTCAATTGGTCATTGAGGACACAGTTCCTATTTAACCTTTCCCTTGTTATAGTCATGGCAGGAAGCATCGCAGGTTCCTGTCACAGTTACTGTGGGGATCACTGAAACAGGCGTGGCGGAAACAGTGCCGATGCTCCGCAACTTCAACCTTGAGGAGCAGCGCCATGACCACGCATCCCGTTACCGATCCCGTCGCCGACCTGGACCAGCTCTGCATCAACACCCTGCGCTTTCTGGCGGTGGACGCCATTCAAAAAGCCAACAGCGGCCACCCCGGCATGCCGATGGGGGCCGCTGCCATGGCGTACCAGCTCTGGACCCGGTTCCTGAAGCACAACCCGGCCGATCCCTCCTGGTTCGACCGGGATCGCTTCGTCCTCTCCGCCGGACACGGATCGATGCTTTTGTACTCCCTTTTGCACCTGACCGGGTACGACCTGCCGCTGGAGGAACTCAAACGCTTCCGGCAGTGGGGGAGCCGTACCCCCGGGCACCCGGAGCGCGGCCTCACCCCCGGGGTGGAGGTGAGCACCGGTCCGCTCGGGCAGGGCTTCGCCAACGCGGTGGGGATGGCCATGGCCGAGGCGCACCTGGCCGCCCGCTTCAACCGCCCCGGCTTCCCTCTCATCGACCACTACAGCTACGTGATCGCCGGTGACGGGGACCTGATGGAGGGGGTGGTCTCCGAGGCGGCCTCCCTGGCGGGGCACCTGGGGCTGGGCAAGCTGATCTGCCTCTACGACGACAACCGCATCACCCTGGCCGCCTCGACCTCGCTCTCCTTTTCCGAGGACCGCGGCGCCAGGTTCGCCGCCTTCGGCTGGCAGGTGCTGGTGGTCGAGGAGGGGAACGACCTGGCGGCCATCGCCGCCGCGCTCGAACAGGCGCGCGCCGACTCCCGGCGCCCCTCGCTGATCATGGTGCGCACCCGCATCGGGTTCGGCTCACCGGGCAAAGAGGACAGTTTCGAGGCGCACGGGGCGCCCTTGGGCGCGGACGAGGTGCGCCGCAGCAAGGAGCGCCTGGGGTGGCCGGAGCAACCGGAATTCCTGGTGCCGCAGCCGGCGCTGGAGCGCTTCCGGCTGGCCCTGGAAGAGGGGGGCGCCGCGCAGCGGCAGTGGGAGGAACTGCGCGCCCGCTACGCGGTCGAGTATCCCGAGCTGGCCGGCGAGCTGGCGGCGGCGGTCTCCGGGGAGCTCCCGCAGGGGTGGCAGGAGGCCCTCCCCGAGTTTCCCGCCGACGAGAAGGGCATGGCGACCCGCGCCGCCGCGGGCAAGGTGCTCAACGCCCTGGCGGCGCGCCTCCCGTTCTTCGGCGGCTCTGCCGACCTGAACCCCTCCACCGTCACCGCGCTCGCCGGCCGGGGGGACTTTCAAAGCGAAGCGTGGCAGCCGGCAGACCGCCAGGGTGCGGTAGGCGGGGAGTGGGGGGCAGCGGGCGCCAACGTCCATTTCGGCGTGCGCGAACACGGCATGGCGGCCATCCTGAACGGTATCGCCGCTCACGGCGGCACCATTCCCTTCGGGGCCACCTTCCTCACCTTTTGCGATTACCTGCGTCCGTCGCTGCGCCTGGCCGCCCTGTCCGAGTTGAAGGTGATCCACGTCTTTACCCACGACTCCATCGCCCTGGGCGAAGACGGCCCCACCCATCAGCCGGTGGAGCACCTGGCGTCCCTGCGGGCGATTCCCCGCCTTGTCGTCTTGCGCCCCTGCGACGCCAACGAAACCGCCTTCGCCTGGCGCGCGGCGCTCTCGGTCAGGAACCGCCCGGTGGCGCTGGTGCTGTCGCGGCAGGCTCTCCCCACCCTGGACCGGGTGCGCTACGCACCGGCACAGGGGGTGTTGCAGGGGGGGTACGTGCTGGCTGATTTCGAGGGGGAGGGGGCGCGCCTGATCCTGATCGCCACCGGCTCCGAGGTGGCGCTCGCGCTGCAGGCGCGCTCAAGGCTCAACGAGGCAGGGCTTGCGGTGCGCGTGGTGTCCCTTCCCAGTTGGGAGATCTTCGAGGAGCAGCCCCTGGCCTACCGCGAGGCGGTGCTGCCGCGCGATGTGCCGCTCAGGCTGGCGATCGAGGCGGGGAGCCCGCAGGGGTGGCACCGCTACGTGGGGGATGCCGGGGTGGTGCTCGGTGTGGAGGGGTACGGCGCCTCCGCACCGGGAGAGCGCGTCCTCGAGGAGTACGGCTTCACCGTGGCCCACCTCTGCCGGCTCGCCCTGCAGATGGCGGGCTGGTAACCACGGCGCGCGGCGCCGGTCCGGGCACCTCCCGGCAAGGAGCGACATGAGGGATACGCCGGTCTCGAGGCTGTTGCAGTGCGGCCAGAGCGTGTGGCTCGACGGCGTCAGCCGTCGCGCCCTGCTCTCCGGGGAGTTGGCCGCCCTGATCCAGGAGGACGGCGTCAGCGGCGTCGGCTGCAGCATCGCCGTCCTGGAGCATGCCGTTGCGGCGGGAAGCGATTACGATGCCGACATCGCGTACCTGGCCAAAAGAGGCCTCTCGTCGCTTCCCATCTGCGACGCCCTGCTCATCGACGACGTCCGGGCCGCGGCGGACCTGTTGGGTCCCGTGTACCAGCAAAGCGGCGGCAGCGACGGGTTCGTGACCCTGGAGCTTTCCCCGCACCTTGCCCACGATGCCTCGGCCATGGTCCGGGAGGCCAGGCGTTTGCGGGACCTTGCCGACCGTCCCAACCTCTTCGTCAAGATGCCCGGCACCCTGGAAGCGGTGGCCGCCCTGCGCTGCCTCGTGAGCGAGGGGGTCAACGTGCGGGTGGATCCCCTTTTCAGCGTCCCGCGTTACCGCGCCGTCGCCGAGGCTTATCTGGACGGACTGTCACGGCGCGCCGCCCGGGGGCTGCCGCTGGAGCGGGTGGCCTCGGTGGTGGGGCTGCCGCTGGGCGGGATCGACCGGGTACTGGAGCCGCTGCTCTCCCGCCTGGCGCTGGCGAGCGACTCCGGCCGGGTGCTGGCCGGGGCGCTCAGGGGGGAGGGGGGCATCGCTCTGGCCAAGGTGCTGCGCGGCGTGAACCGCGAGATGCACCGCGACAGCCGCTTCATCGCGCTGGCGGCGCGGGGGGGAAGACCCCAGCGGCTGGCCTGGGTCACGGGCGCGCCGCTGGCGGGGAGCTTCGACCTGCGCTATCCGGAGGCGCTAGTCGGGCCGGACACGGTGCAGGTCATGTCGCCCGGGGTGCTGGCGGCCTACCGCGAGCGTGGGCGCCCGGTAAGCCGGCTCGACCTGGGGGCGCAGGACGCACAGGTCCTGCTGGAACAGCTCTGCGCGCTGGGGATCGATCCGGACCGGCTGGCCCAGGAGCTCGAGGACGAGGGGGTGCAGCGGCTGGCGCGCCCCTACGACAGCCTCATGCGCAACATAGAGCTGAAACGGAGCGCGGCCCTGCGGGGAGGCCGGGAGGGAAGGGGATGACCTACAAGGAGTTGCAGTTGGCCCTGGCGGTGTTCGGCCTGGAGGAGCGGGCGAGCCTCAGGCAGATCAAGAACCGGCACCGCGAGCTGGTGAAAAGACATCATCCCGACCTGGGGGCGCCGGCGGACAGCGACGAGATGAGCAAGGTCAATGCCGCCTACCGGGTGCTGCTCGACTACCTTGCCGACTACCGTTTTTCCTTTTCAGAAGAGGAATTCTACGAGCAGAACCCGGACGAGCAGCTCAGGCGCCAGTTCTTCGACGACCCGCTCTGGGGCGGCAAGGGGTAGCCCTGGCGTATTAGAATTCGTCAATATAATGTCGAGGCTCCGCAAAATGGCGGGAAAGTGCATAAAAACCGCGCTTTCCAGCTAGCACCTATCTGGGCGCGGCTTCGCTGTACACAGTTTGGTGGAAAACGCTGTGGATAACTTTCCGGTTGGCACCCCTTTCTCCCTGAAGATCATGGTTTTTTACCTTTTTGCATAAAAAATAGGCAGGCTCTACGCTGCTGCCTGTGCGCTACAGGTGAAGGCCTAGTTCGCGGGCGAGGGCCACGCGGCGGTAGTCGAAGATGCTGCGCACCCGCTTTGCCACCAGGGGCGCCGCCACCCGCCCCAGCGGCCCGAAGGGGAGCACGTAGTGCACCATGTCCGTCATCAGCGTCCCCTGCGGCGTCTCCCTGAAGATATGCTGGTGATGCCACATCCGGTACGGCCCGAAGCGCTGTTCATCCACGAAGAAGTACGGCTCCTGCATGTGGGTGATCTCGGTGACCCAGTTGACCGCCATGCCGAGAAAGGGGGTTACCGTGTAGGTGACGATCATCCCGGCGTGCATCGTCTCGGGGAGCTCCCCGGTGATCCTGAAGCCGAGGTCGGGTGGCGTTATGCGCGGCAGGTTGCCCGGGTGCACGAAAAACTCCCAGGCCTGTTCCAGCGACAGCGGCAGCAGCTGTTCCTGCTTCATCAGGTACATCTTCATCAGCTCATCATTCCTTTCCCGTTCACCAGAGATCGACCTCGGTGAGCGCGGCCTGCTGCTGCTCGATTGCCCTCTGCCAGCAGTAGCGGTCCCGTTCGGCGAGTTTGCTGCTGCGGCTGGAATCCACCTTCCTGCGGTGCACGGAGAAATCGCCGTTGGAGAAGTGGATCACCCTCCCGAAGTCCCCGCCGATGTCCATGGCGTCGATCGGTATCCGTTCCTTTTCCAGGTACTGCAGGATGAACCGGCAGTTTACCTGCCCCACGCAGAAGAAGTTGTCCGTGTTCGCCGCCGGGTTGATGATGGTGGCTCCCCCGAAGACCTTGGCCCTGATCCGGGAGCGGTCGGTTCCGTTGGCCATCATGGCGTTGATCAAAAGGTCCATGGCATGGATGCCGTAGCGCCCGGCGTCGGTGATGTTGAGCGGCAGCTCCTTGGAGTAGCGCGGGTTGCTCAGCATGAAGTGGTTCATCCCGATCAGGCGCCGGCTCGGGTCGTAGAGGCACGCGGCGATGCAGGAGCCGAGCAGGGTGGTGATCACCCCCGGCTTGCCCGTGACGTAGAATTCGCCCGGCGCTATGGTGACCCGCTCACCGTTTTGGTATGTTTCGACCTTCATGCCCCACCCATCGCGTCGCTGGCAACCCGCCTCAAGGCTCTTGCGGTTGCGCCAGCATTTCCGAGAGCTTCTTCTTGAGCTTTTCCATCTCCAGCGGCTTCTGGATGTAGTGCATCCCCGCTTGTATCACCCCGCGCTGGATCACGTTGTCCGAGGTGTGCCCCGACATGAAGAGCACCTTCATCTCCGGCAACCCCTCCCGGATCCGCTCCGCCAACTCCCTGCCGTTCATCTCCGGCATCACCACGTCGGTCAGCACCAGGTCGATCTCGGCGCCGCGCTGCCGGCTGATTTCCAGCGCATCCAGGGGACTTTGCGCCTGGATCACCCTGAGCCCCATCTCCTCCAGCAGCCTCGTGGTAAGCCACAAAAGCATCTCCTCGTCCTCGACCAGCAGGATGGTCCCGGACAGCGGCCCGTCCTCGGGGCGCTCCCCCTGCGGCGCCGCCGGGTCCTCCTGGAGGCGGGGGAGGTAGATCTTGAACACGGCACCCTGGCCCGGCTCGCTGTAGACGTTGATGAAGCCGCCGTTTTGGGTGACGATGCCGTACACCGTGGACAGTCCCAGGCCGGTCCCCTTGCCCTGTCCCTTGGTGGTGAAGAAGGGCTCGAAGACGTGGGCGGCGGTCATCTTGTCCATGCCGTGGCCGGTGTCGCTCACCGAAAGCTGCACGTACTCCCCCGGCCGCGCCTCGGGATGCAGGTAGGCGTAGTGGCTGGGAATGCGCACGTTGGCGGTCTCGATGGCGAGGCTCCCCCCCTCGGGCATGGCATCGCGGGCGTTCACCGCCAGGTTCATCAGGATCTGGTCCACCTGCGACGGGGCGATCATTATGGTCCACAGCTCCGGCCCGGGATGAAAGGAGAGTTGCACGTCCTCGCTGATCAGCCTGGTGAGGATCTTGATGGAATCCTCGATGAGCCGGTTCAACTGCACCGGTTTGGGGGAAACCACCTCCTTGCGGGAGAAGGCCAGCAACTGCCTGGTGATGTCGCTGGAGCGCCGGGCCGCGTTGATGATCAGCTCCAGGTACTGCCCGATCGGCTCGCCGTCCTCGAGCTTGCGCTTGGAGAGCTCGGCGGCGCCGGAGATGACGCTCAGCATGTTGTTGAAGTCGTGGGCGACCCCGCCGGCCAGGCGGCCGATGGACTCCATCTTCTGCGACTGGCGGAACTGTTCTTCCAGGTGCCTGCGTTCGGTGGTGTTGATGAACGCCACCACGGCCCCCACCACCTTGCCTTCCTTCACCTGGGGATAGGACCAGTACTCCACGGGGAAGCTGCTGCCGTCGGAGCGCCAGAACACCTCGTCTTCCACGTGGCTCCCCTTGCCCTGCAGCATGGTGCTGTGGGCGCTGCACTCCTCCTGCGGCATGTGCCGGCCGTCGGGGTAGCTGTGGTGCATGATGTCGTGGATGTTCCTGCCCAGGAGGTCGCTCTCTTTTTCATAGCCGAGCATGGCCAGGCAGGCCCGGTTGCAGAAGGTGCACGTTCCATCGATGTCGATGCCGTAGATCGCCTCGCCGGTGGAATCGAGCAGCAGCCTGAGCCGCTCCTCGCTCTCCCGCAGTGCCTCCTCCGCCTGCCAGCGCTCGGAGACCTCCTCCTCCAAAAGTGCCGCCTGCTCCTGCAGCGATTCCTGGGCGGCCTGGCGCTCGTTGATCTCATCCTCCAAAAGCGCCGCCTGCTTCTTGATCTCCTCCTCGGCATGCCTGCGCTCGTCCATCTCGAGCTTCAGGTTCCAGAGCGCGTAGGACATCCCCAGAACCAGCAGGAGCGAGACCGCCTTCAGCAGGTACAGGCGCCAGTCGCTGGGCCCCTGGTAGCGGGTCACCCGCAGCATCACGCCGCTCTCCGGGGAGGTGACCGGCCACTCCTTCACGTAGTGCCGGTCCAGGGGCTCGGCGTAGGGCATGGTGGCCAGCAGGCGCCCGCCTGAATCGGTGAGGCTCAGGTGGTACAGGCGCGGCTGGGTATGCGCGACCAGTTGCTGCAGCAGCTTGTTGCACGAGTAGATCCCTCCGAAGAGCCCGAGGAAGGTGTCCCCGCGGAACACCGGGACCCAGACCTCGAAGGAAGGGTTCCCCTGGATGGCCTCGAAGGGGCGGGTATAGACCGGCTTGCGCAGCTGCCTGGCCAGGGCCGAGGCCCGTTTGGGTTCGGGGAGGTTCAGGTGCAGCCCGACGATCTGCCGGTTCGGCGCCAGGGGGGCCACGTCGGTGATGGTGTAGTCGGCATCGACCCAGGTGATGTTGATCAACTGGGGGTGGGCCTGCACGTACTGCCCGGCGCGCTCCTGGAAAAGCACGGGGCTGAGTTTTCCCGCGGCCCGGTCCAGGGCCAGAAGCCCCAGGTAGCTGGCGTCCCCTTCCAGGGTCAGTTGCAGCGAACCGCTGAAGGTGCGCACCCTGGCGGCCAGGTCGTTTTGCTTCGCTTTCAGGTTGTTGCCTTCGGTGAACCAGACGATCAGGCCGAACACTACCAGGAAGGTGGCGAACAGGATGGCGCTGTAGCGCAGAGCCGCCGAGCGGTTGCGTGGGTGGGGATGTGGGCCATTGAGGTAAGACACTTCGTTCCTCCGACAGCATGGGTACGATGCGCTCCTCATCGGCAAACGGCCCGAAATGTTGAGCCCCGGTGAGCCGGCCCCGCGCAACTTGATGATAATACCAGCAAAAACGCGTTCCACAAACGGGACGAGCCCGCCGTTGCCGGCGGGCTCTTGGGGATGCCGTTTCCTTGTCGTGGTATCAGGCGGCGAAGTTGCGGTCGATGTGCAGCCTGAGGATATCCTCGAACTCGGTCTCCTGGTTGCCGCGGTACACCATGGAGGAGCCCAGTTCCGCGGCCAGGATGGCGCAGAGGTACTTCTGGGGCAGCGTCGCGATCCGGCGGCGGTAGAGCGCCTTTTCCGCCACCAGCGCGGGGAGGTGCGCCAGGATCACCCGGCGAAACGGCGCCTGGGCCAAAAGCTCGGGGCGCCCCTGGAAGAAGCGGAACAGGCGCGCGTAGTGGCCGTTGATCTCGGTGCTGATGGCGTCGGAGATCTCGGTGCAGGCAAGCGCCGGGCTTTCGCGGTGGCGCTTGAGGATGAGGCGCGCCTCGTCGGCCGCCCTCTTTTCCAGGATGGAGATCACCCCGGCGACGTACTCCTCCTTCTCGGCCAGGAACTCGCTGTCTTTCATGAGCAGGTTGGCGATGATCTCGTAGGAGGAGGAGATCACGCCGCACTTGTTGGCCGAGGCGTCGCGCATGATGATGACCCCCCGCTTCTGCAAGAGCGCGCGCGCCTGCGGGGTGATGAAGGAGTTGGCCCCCTCGATGATGGCCCGGGCCGACGGCGTGCCGTCGGGGAGGAAGAAGCGCTCCCAGTTGCCGGCGTCGATGGTTTCCGGGCGCCCGCCGCCGGGGATGAAGAGGTCGGCCTCGGTGGTGAAGACCAGGTCCCCGAACTCGCGCGAGAACTCGTCGATGGAGATCCACTGCTCGCTAAGGCCGTCCGCCCCCATGGTCACCTTGCGGTACAGGGTCTTCAGCCCCTCGGTTTTGCTGCCGCTTCTAAAGAGCATGAAGCCCCCCTGGTGCAGCGCCTGCGGGTTGAAGCCGTCCAGGTCCTCCTTCAGGATGATGCGCGACAGCTCCCCGTGGCGCGCCCCCTGCGGATCGAACAGCGCCGCGGTGCCGTCCAGAATAAGGCGGATCTGCATCCTCGGGTAGCGCTCCAGCATGATGCGCATGGCGTTGCCCGCCACGTCCCCGTTGGGGCCGCCGGTGAACTTCACGCTGAAGGCGTCGTGCACCATGTCGATGCCCAGGTCCGCCATGGTGATCTCGGCGAAGCGGACCACGCCGGTCGAGGTGACCCCGAACTCCTTGTGGTTGATCCCCACCTTCTTGCTGGACATGATACCGATGCCCAAGAGGTAGCCGCGCTCCTTGGAGATGCGGGCGATGCTCTCGATCATGGCGTCGTGCATGTTCTCGTCGGGCCCGAGCTCGATCGGCTCGTCCTCGCGGTAGTAGTCCACCACCGCCGGGAGCCTCGCCACGCCGTGGTCGGTGACGAAGATGTCCAGGAAGGCGTTGGCGACGCCGTACTGCAGCTTGTACAGGCGCAAGACCTCCTGGTCGCGCTCGCCGCTTCTCTGCAGGTCCCCCGCGTCGAGGATCAGCACCAGTTTGGAGCCCCCCTCGTAGATGTCCTTGTTCTTCAGGTGCTGGGTGTGGGCCAGGACGAAGTTCTCCCGGAAGATGGTGTTGGCGTTGGTGATGAAGTCGTCGCCGTTTCTGGCGATGACGGTGCGCCAGCCGCCGCGGGCGATGTCCGAGAAGCCGATGTGGTAGCCGAAACCGAAGCGGCTGAAGAAGAAGGTGACCCGGAAGGGGAGGGAGGAGGGGAGGTCCGAGGTGAACTCCGCACCCAGCTCGGTCAGGTAGGAGGGATCGAGCCGGAAGGCGAGCGCCTGCTTCTGCAGCACGTAGAAGTTGGTCTTCAGGGTGTGCTTGATGAAGATGAGGCAGCAGCGGAAGATGGCGCGGCGCACCTCGTCCAGGTAGCGGTGCCCGGTGTTGTAGTCGGAGACCAGCCGTTCGGTCTCCTCGAGCTTCTCGGCGTAGCGGGTCGCCCGTTCGCTGACGGCGGGGTCGAAGCGGACCGCGAACAGCTCGGCCAGTTGCAGGGCGATCTCGGGGTGCGAGAAGAAGGCGCTCTTCACGTCGTCCAGGCCGAAGCGGTCCGGCTGGTTGTGGGCGAGGTTCGTGTGGGTAAAGGCGATGAAGGCGTTGATGAGCGACCCCTCCCTGCCGCTGAAGGTCCCGCGGGTGACGAAGTCGCGGTAGGCGATCGAGGTGGTGGCGAGTATCTGGGTGTTGCACAGCTCGTCTTTCAGGCGGCTGAACAGTTCGCTGTCGCGGGAGAGCACGTGGCCGTCGCGGCGGCGCACGTAGAAGGTTCCCAGGAAGTAGGGGTGGGTGCCGTTGGAGATAGTGAGGCAGTAGGCGCGGTTGACGCCCAGGTCCAGGCGGTTGAAGACCTCCATCACCTGGAGCAGGAAGTCCTTTTGCGGCGGGTTGCCCACCGCGAAGTGGATGCGGGATTCACGTCCCCCCTCCATCTCCTCGACGTCCAGGTACAGCCCCCCGGCCTTGACCCCCTTCTGGTACAGGTTGACCACCTGGGCCACCCGCTCCGGCCAGGCCATGCGCACGTACTTCTCGTTGTTAAGCCAGAGCATGCGCAGCAGGCGGTCCAACTCGGCCATGACGAAGTCCGGGTAGTTTTGGCGCAGCGAGGCGGCGACCTTGGCGCGGATCCCGGCCGGGATGACCACGTCCCCGCCGTCCTGGATCTCCTTGGTGCTCTTTCTGTCGAACTCGAAGCGCTGGATCTCCAGGGTGCGGTCGCTGCCGGGGAGCGGGCTCTCCGAGTGGGCGATCATGGCGTAGGAAATCTCCCGCTCCGGGATGCGGCGCAGCGTGTCGTACAGCGATCCCGGCACGTTGGGGAGCGCCTGGATCAGGCACTTGTCCCGGTCGGAGAGCACCAGCCGGCGGTTGTGCGCCAGCGTAGCCATCTCGCGCTCCAGCATGGCCATCGCCTCGGGCTCGTCCTTCATGGCGATGAAGAAATAGGGGGGGAACTGTTCCATGAGCCAGTTGCGGTTTTCCATGGTGGCGGCGCTCAGTCTCTTCAATGCTGCGGTAGTGGTTTTCATTGCTCGTTACTCCTCAATGGAATGTTGGCGGTGTATGACACTACTCCTCCCCCCGGAGGGGGGAGGCTGGGAGGGGGGAGGCAGGGCTTTTTTCATGCTTCCCCCTCCCCGACCCTCCCCCTCCGGGGGAGGGAGCTTACGTGGCTAGAACATGAGCTTCACCAGCAAAAACCCGATGCCGATGGACGAGAAGGTGGCGACCAGCCCCGGGATCATGAAGCTGTGGTTCAACACGTAGCGGCCGATGCCGGTGGTGCCGGTGCGGTCGAAGTTGATGGCTGCGACCACGGTCGGGTAGTTGGGGATGAAGAAATAGCCGTTTACCGCCGGGAACATGGCGATCAGGAACGGTGCCGGGATGCCCAGGCTGATCCCCAGCGGCATGAGGGCCCTCACCGTGGCGGCCTGGCTGTAGAGCAGGATGGAGAGGACGAAGAGGGCGAAGGCGAAGAGCCAGGGGGCGGTGGTCACCATCCCCTTGATGGAACCGCTCAAAAAGTCCATGTTGCCCTGGAAGAAGGTGTCCCCCATCCAGGCGATGCCGAAGATGGCGATGACCGCCTGGATGCCGGCGATGAAGACGCTCCCCTCCACCACGCGGGAGACCTTCACCTTGCACAGAAGCAGCATGAGCGCCGCGATGGTCAGCATCACGATCTCGATCACGTGCGGCATCCCCATCTTCTCCTTGTTCTGAGCGGGGCGCTTGTCGTCGAACTTCACGATGTGGTAGCCGAACGGGCTCTTGATCACCTCGGTGAGGTCGCCCGGTTTCTTCAGTTTGGCACAGGCCTTCTCGAACTCGGGGATCATCTTTCCTTTCGCCTGCCAGCCGAGGTCGCCGCCGGTCGCCGCGCTGGCGTCGATGGAGCACTGCTTGGCGACGTCGGAGAAGTTGCCGCCCGATTTCAACTGGGAGAGCACCTGTTTCGCCTCGGTCTCGCTCTTCACCACGATATGGCTGATGCGGGTGTCGCTCCCCACGCTCCACTCCGGGCGCATTTGCGGGAAGGAGCCGAAGAGGACGACGAGAATGGTGCCGACCAGGAACAGTGCCACCGCCACCTTCGCGCTCGCCGGCGTATTGCGGATCGCCTCGTTCACCTTGGCGCTGTCCGCGCTCGCGTTACGCGGCGGAGGAACCAGCCCTTCCTGCAGCCTTTTCTGGTATTCCGGGTCCTGGTCCAGGTTCTTGCCCATCTTGTTGGAGACGAAGGCGGCGATGATGACGCCGATCAGGGTGGAGGGGATACAGACCTTCAGGATGTCGATCAGTTCCACGTTGAAGCCGAACTTTGCCGCCGAGCCCCCCAGGAGGCCGAGCAGAGCCACGGTCGCCGCGGCGATAGGGCTTGCCGTGATGGCCTGTTGCGAGGCGATCACCGAGATCGACATGGGTCGTTCCGGGCGGACGCCGGTTTCGCGCGCCACCTCCGCGATCACCGGGAGCACCGAGTAGGCCACGTGTCCGGTTCCCGCGAAGAGGGTGAAGAAGTAGGTGACCATCGGTCCCAGGAAGGTGATCCGGTCCGGGTTGTTTCTGAGGATTCTTTCCGCCAGCGAGACCAGGTAGTCCAGGCCTCCTGCCGCCTGCAGCACGCCCGCGGCAGTGACCACCGCCGCGATCATCAGCATCACGTCGATCGGGGGTGCGGTCGGTTGCAGGTGGAATAAGAAGGTAAGGACTGCGAGGCCCAGGCCGCCCATGACCCCCAGGCCGATGCCGCCCAGCCGCGCTCCGACGAAGATAGCTGCCAGTACCACTGTGAACTCTAGCCAGAACATGATCTTTCTCCCCTCTTTTATGGTCGGGCGTACATCGCCCACGACCGGTACATAGCATCGGCGATGCCAAGAGGAGAGCAGGGAGGTAAAGGTTTTAAGAATCGGCAGGTTACTGTGGAAATTTGAGGGCGGTGATTCTCATGAGGGGTATGCCGTAGGGAATAGGGGGGGAGGTCTGGACGGGGAAAGGTATGTATCTCCGGCAAGTTAGGATAATGTATGACAACCGGCATAGTATGCCCTGGGGCATACCCCTGTCAGCAATCACTCCCCCCTTCCTGGTTCCCAAGCTCCAGCTTGGGAACCCTATACGGCGCAAAGCTCCAGCTTTGCATCCGAGGGACGTTGGAGCTTCGGAGAGGCTTTGCGTTCCCAAGGTGGACCTTGGGAACGAGATCAAGGCAGGGGACAGGCACCTGACGGAGCCAGTCCCCTTTTCCTGGTTCCCAAGCTCCAGCTTGGGAACCCCATATGGCGCAAAGCTCCAGCTTTGCATTTCCTGGTTCCCAAGCTCCAGCTTGGGAACCCTATACGGCGCAAAGCTCCAGCTTTGCATCCGATGGAAGTTGGAGCTTCGGAGAGGCTTTGCGTTCCCAAGGTGGGCCTTGGGAACGAGATCAAGGCAAAGGGGACAGGCACCTGACGGAGCCAGTCCCCTTCCGCGATCACTCCCCCCGCTGCTGCTTCAACCTCTTGCTCAAGGTCGGCTGCGACACCCCCAGAAGCCTCGCCGCGATGGACTGGTTTCCCTCCGCCCGCCTGACCGCCTCGGCCACCAGCAAATCGATCGCCTCGGTGAACCCCGGCAGCCGGTCCACCCCGAAGAAGGGGTTCTCCGAAGGCTCCGCCGGCTGCTCCACGGCCGACTGCACCGGCCGCTCCCCGATGGCGCGCACGAACGCCTCCATGGAAAGCACGCCCCCCTGGTGCAGGCTGACCGCGTCGTAGACCATCGCCTTCAGTTCGCGCACGTTGCCCGGGAAGTCGTAGGTGGCCAGCAGCACGGCGAGCTCTTTGGGCAGGGTCGGCTTCTTCTTGCCGAACTCCCGCGCCGCCAGCCCCAGGAAGTGGTCCAACAGCAGCGGGATGTCCTCCTTCCTCTTCCTCAAGGGGGGGACATGCAGGTGGTGCGCCCGCAGCCGGTAGTAGAGGTCATTTCTGAACTGCCCCGCCGCCTGCCGCGCCGCCAGGTCCTGGTGCGTCGCCACCACCACCCGCGCCCGGATACGGCGGGGACGGTCGCTGCCGATGGGATAGTACTCCCCCTCCTGCAAAAGCCGCAACAGCTTCACCTGGGAGCTAAGACTCAGGTCGCCGATCTCGTCCAGGAACAGGGTCCCGTCGGCGGCCTGCTCGATCATCCCCTTCCTCGCCTCGCCCGCGCCGGTGTAGGCCCCCTTCACGTGCCCGAACAGGGTGTCCGACACCATGGTGTCGTCCAGTCCTGCCACGTTCACCGCCACCAGCTCCCCCTTCCTGCCGGAAAGCCGGTGCAGGGCGGATACGATCAGCTCCTTGCCGACGCCGCTCTCGCCCGTCACCAGGATGGGCTGCGAGGAAAGCGCCACCGCCTCGACGTACTGGAAGATGGAACGCATCCCCTTGTCGCCGGTCACGATGTTGTCAAACGCCTCGGGGTGCTCCAGCCGGTCGTAGAGGAAGCGGTTCCTCAGCTCCCGGTTCTCCAGCTGCAGCTCCTTCTCCCGCACCGCCCGCTTCACCCCCTTGACGATGCGCCCTTCCTCGGACGTCTTCACGTAGTAGTCGAAGGCGCCGCTGCGCATGCAGTTCACCGCGGTCTCCAGCTGGTTCAAGCCGCTCACGATGATCACCGTCACCTCGGGATGCTCCTCGGCGATCCGCTCCAGGAGTTCTTCGCCGGAGAGGTGCGGCATGGTCAGGTCGAGCAGCACCACGCCCACCGTGTGCTCGGTCATCATCTTCAGGGCCTCGCGGCTGTCCGCGCAGGTGATGATGTTGGTGAGCCCCGCGCGCTCCAGGGTGATGCTCATGGCATAGAGCCAGTCCGGTTCGTCGTCGACCAGCAGGATGCCGAAGGATGGATAGAGGGTGGTGGTCATGCCATGAACTCCTTTTCGGGCACGGTGAAGGTGAGCCGCGCCGTGGTGCCTGCGCCGGGGGCGGAGCTGAAGGAGAGTTCGCCGCCGTGCTCCTTGACGATGCCGCTGGAAACCGACAGCCCGAGGCCGGTGCCGCCGCTGTCGCGCTTGGTGGTGAAGAAGGGATCGGTCAGGCGCGGCAGGTGTTCCGGCGCAATCCCCGTTCCCTGGTCGCGTACCTCCATGATCACCTGCCTTGTCTCCGCATCGAACCAGGTGACCAGCTCGATGCCCCGCTCCGGTGAAGGAAGCGCCTGGCAGGCGTTCACCAAAAGGTTCACCACCACCTGTTCGATACGCTGGGCGCTGCCGTTGAGCCGCGGGATACCGGCCCCGAGGCTCACGCTGAAATGTTCCGTGCTCTTCTCCACCAGGTTGGTCAGAAGCCGCAGCGCCGCCTGCACCGTCTCGTTCAGGTCGAACTCCGCCGCCTGTCCCGGCTCCTGCTGCCGCGCGAAATCCTTCAGGTCCTCGACGATCAGCTTCACCCGCCGCGATCCCTCCTGCATCTGCTGCATGAGCTTCGGAAGCGCCTCGCGCATGCGCGAGTAGGAAAGCCCGCCGAACTCAAAGTCTCCATTCTTCTCGTAGTACTCCTCGAGAATCGGCTCCGCGTCCCGAAACGCCTCCATCACCACCGGCAGGTTCAACAGGATCAGCCCGTTGGGGTTGTTGATCTCGTGCGCCACGCCGGAGACCAGGATCCCCAGCGCGGCCATCTTGTCCGCCTGGACCAGCTGCTGCTGCCGGTTTCTCAACTCCTCCTCGGCGTGGCGGCGCTCCTCAACCTCGCGGGTCAGCTCCGCGGTACGGGTGTCCACCTCCCGCCGCAGTGTCCGCGACCAGATGACGGCGCCGCCGGCGAGAAGGATCAGCGGCAGCACCACCACCGCGCCGTACCTGAACACCTCGCTCCAGGTGAGCCCTGGCGGTTCCAGGACCCCGAGCCACCGGTTGTAGATCTTCTGGTACTCACCGGTGTTCTTCAAAATGGCGAGCCCCTCGTTGAAGCGGGCTAAGAGCGCCGCGTTCCCCTTCTTCACCGCGAAGCAGTACTGCTGCGCCGATACCGGGTCGCCCACCGCTTCCAGGTTGGAAAGCCCCAGCTCCCGGATCAGGTACAGGCCGGGGAGTTTCGCCATCACCGCGTAGTCGTGCTTGCCCGAGGCCAGCGCGCGCAGCACGTCGGCGTGGGTCGGGACCGGGATCACCTTGGCGCCGACGCGCTGCGCGGCCAGGAACTCCTGCATGATGCCGTCGTTGAGCACCAGGACCTCCTTGCCGCGTAGGTCGGCCAGGGTGGGATGCCGGGTGCCCCCTTTGCGGGCGAAGATGGAGTGGTGCACGATGGTGTGCGGCGGAGAGAAATCGACGCTTTTGGCGCGCTCGTCCGAGAAGGACATCCCCTCCAAGAGGTCGACGTCCCCCCTGACCAGGTCCTGGCGCCGTTCCGACCACGCCCCCAGCCGTATTTCCACCTTGAGCCCCATCACCCGGGCCACGGCGCGGGTCAGCTCCACGTTGTAGCCGGTTGGCTTGTCGTCCTTGTCCAGGAACTCGTAAGGAGGGTAGCTGCGGTCGCCGCCGACGACGACCAGCGAGGGAGCCGGGTCGGCGGCCGGGGCCGGGTGCGCGCAGATGACGGCGCAGAGGGAGAGAACGGCGGCGACGATAAGACGCAGGTGCCGGTGGCATTGGCTTTGGCGCTGAATGACGGTTACTGACGGCATGGATGCAGCTTATCTGTCAAATCTGCGAGTTGCAAGGGCATCTGCTGTCAGAGACAGGACAAGCCGGCGGCTGATACATTATTTTTTGCCAATGTGATATGGTCTGTCCCTTTAAGTCCTCAAGCACGAGGCTCCACGCACCGAAATATTGAAGGTGAAACATTCCTTCAGCAAGATTGTGAGAGGTAAGTTATGAACCTGAGAAACAAGGTCAACGTGACGGTAGTGATTGCTTTTGCCATAGCCATCGTCGCCCTGATCATCACCGCCGCCACCAGTTCGCGCAAGATCATGGGCAGCATGGTCAACGCCTCGCAGCAGTCCATTGCCGGCGACAACGCCGCCAGCGTCGACTCCTGGCTGCTCAGCAAACAGGCCATCATCGCTGCGGGAGCCAAGGAACTTTCCAAGGAGTCGGGGCAGTCCAAGGAGTACCTGGGCAACCTGGTCCGGCTTTTGGCCTCTGCCGGTGGCTTCTCCACCGTCTATCCGGGCTACGAGAACGGCTTGTTCGTCTCCTCCGACGGCTGGGTACCCGACGCGGGATGGGACCATCGCAAGCGCCCCTGGTACGAGAAGGCCAAGGCGGAGATGAAGGTATCCCAGACAGAGCCGTACCAGGATGCCCAGACCGGCAAGACCATCATCTCCTTCATCGCGCCCATCACTGCCGGCGGCAGCTTCACCGGCGTGCTCAGTTCCGACATCATGCTCGACGACGTCATCAAGCAGGTGTTGAACGTGAAGGTCGGCAGCACCGGCTACGCCTTCATCATGGACAAGACCGGCAAGATCCTGGTGCATCCGAAAAAAGAGCTCGTGCTCAAGAAAAAGTTCCAGGAAGTGACCTCCGGGCTCGACGACCTGAGCGCGAAACTTGCCGCCGCCCCCAACGGCAGCCTCGAATACCAGATGGGGGACGTCGCCAAGATCGCTTCCTACGCGCGCATCCCCGCCGCGGACTGGTATCTCTGTGTCACGGCCGACAAGGCCGACGTCTTCGCGCCGGTGAACAAGCAGGTGCGGGCGCTCATGGTCATCGGCGCCATCTTCCTTGCCGGCGGCATCGCCGTCATCTTCTTCATCGTGATGAGGCTGCTCAGTCCGTTGGGCGTGCTCTGCACCCGCGTCGCCGACCTGGCCGAAGGGGAGGGGGACCTGACCAAGAGGGTCGACGTCGGGCACCGCAGTGACGAGATCGGGCTATTGGCGGAGAAGCTGAACACCTTCGTGGAGAGCATGGGGAGCATCATCTCCCAGATCGCCTCCGCCTCCCGGTCGCTTGCCTCCGAATCCAACGCGCTCACCTCGACCTCCATGTCCATCTCGGTCGGCGCCGAGTCGGTAGCCGGGCAGACCGCGACCGTGGCCACCGCCAGCGAGGAGATGGCCGCCACCGCCGCCGACATCGCCAGCAACTGTCACCGCGCCGCCGACAGCGCGCAGCACGCCGCCGACACCACCCAGGAAGGGTTCAAGGTCGTTTCCAGTACCGTGGAAGGAATCCGCTACCGCGGCCGTCAGACCCGCCAGAACGCCGACCGCATCTCCTCGCTGGGCGAGCGCTCCGAGCAGATCGGCGCCATCGTGGCGACCATCGAGGACATCGCCGACCAGACCAACCTCTTGGCCCTGAACGCAGCCATCGAGGCCGCCCGCGCCGGCGAGCAGGGGCGTGGTTTTGCCGTCGTCGCCGACGAAGTGCGGGCTTTGGCCGAGCGCACCACCCGCGCCACCAAGGAGATCGGCGACATGATCAAGGCGATCCAGCAGGAGACCAGGGACGCCATCACCTCCATGGAGGAAGGGGTGCGCGGCACCGAGCAGGGCGCCGTCGAGGCCGAGCAGTTGGAGGGGGCCCTGAAGAAGATCCTGGAGCAGGTGAACGACGTCACCGCCCAGGTGAGCCAGATCGCCACCGCCGCGGAGGAGCAGGGGGCCACCACCGGCGAGATCACCAACAACATTCAGCAGGTGACCTCCGTGGTGCAGGAGACCGCCAGCGGTGCCCAGGACTCCGCCCAGTCCGCCTCCCGTCTCTCCGAGCTCTCCGGCGAACTGCAGCGCATCGTCGGCAAGTTCAAGCTCTAGGGCGGAAAGGCAGAAAGGCAGAAGGGACAGGCTCCGTCAGGTGCCTGTCCCTCTAGCGGCACGCTCCTTTCAGCCCACCCAGCAATTCCAACTGTAGGGGCGAATAATCATTCGCCCGTCTTTGGCTCCTGTTTGACATCTCCTCTCAATTCCAGCAATTGTTCCCATACCATCCCGCCTCGCGTGTCTGTTGTGTGGCTCATTGACACGTAGAGCGCCTCGTAAAAGCAGCCTGTCCCCTTTTCATTTCCTTTTCATTTGCGCCTTTTCTTCTGCTGCACGAGCCCTCGCGCCCCCCTTTTGCGAAGGGGGGACAGGGGGAATTTGTCCGGTGCCTTCCTTAACATCTATCGGTCAAACCGATCCATCTGATGTTGTTTTTTGAATATATCAATTTGACTTTATTAAGTCCGCTTGATAGTTTCACGCCCGCCCGATAAGGGTGCATGGGCCGGTTTGTTCTTCGCAGTTGCTGCGATTTGAGAGATGAATCCTGAGGAGGAAATGTAATGAAACATGTAGTGAAGGGCATGCTGCTCATGATGCTCTGTGCGCTGGTGCTAACCGGGTGCGGCAGCAGCGTCACGGACAAGACCGCCACCAAGGCGAAACTCGTAGCCGCGGCAACGGAGTTTCCCAATGCGGATCTCCTGGTCTCTGCTGATTCGGTGCAGCAAAGCCTGCAGGCAACCGATCTCCTGATCATCGACGCGCGCGCCGCGTCGGCCTACGCGGCGGGACATCTCCCCGGCGCCATCAACCTGCAGCACAGCGCCTTCTGGACCAAGGGCGCCGGCCTCAAGGATACCGACACCCTGGCCACCCAACTCGGCGCCGCCGGCATCACCCGGCAGCAGAAGATCGTCATCTACGACAACACCACGGCCTCGTGGGGGGCTGCGGGACGTCTCTTCTGGATGCTCGAGTACCTGGGCTGCAGCGACGTCCACATCCTGGACGGCGGCTGGGACAAGTGGTCCGCCGACGCTCGTCCCACCAGTACCACTGCGGTGGTGAAGCCGGCCGCGACCTTTATCCCGAGCGTACAGGGCTCGCTCAGGGCCAACTCCGCCAAGATTGCCAGCCGACTCTACGACAACGACTTCGCCGTCATCGATACCCGCACCGACGAGGAGTTCGCCGGGTGGCAACTCTACGGTGAGACCCGCGGCGGCCACATCCCGCGCGCGGTAAACATCCCTTACGCCTGGTACTACAACAGCGACAAGTCCACCATCCGCTATCAGCAGCTCAAAACCATGCTGGAATCCCGCGGCATCACCCCCGACAAGGAAGTGACCGCCTACTGCACCGCCGGTATCCGCTCGGGTTACGCCTATTTCCTGCTCCGCCTCATGGGCTACGGCAAATGCTCCAACTACGATGCCTCCGCCTGGGACTGGGCCGACAACACCTCCTATCCCATGGACAAGGCCACCAACTACGCCGACGCGGTGTACCCGGCCTGGGTCAAGGCGCTCATCGACTACCACAAGCCGGGGAGCACCTCGGCTGCGCCGCCGCAGTACTCCTATGACCGCAACCACAAGTACGTCATCTTCGAGACCCAGTGGGGGAGCTTCTCCGACATGGCCGCCGGCTGGGCCGACAACTCCTACCTGCTCGGGCACATCCCGGGTGCCATCCACTCCAACTCCGACGTCTACGAGAACGGCTACCCGCGCTGGTTCCTGCTTCCGGACGCCGAACTGAAGACCGCCCTGGGGAGCATGGGCATCACCCCCGACACCACCGTCGTGGTCTACAGCGACTCCAACATCTTCGCGGCGCGCCTGTGGTGGATCCTCAAGTATGCCGGCGTCACCGACGTCCGCTTCATGAACGGCGGCATCCAGGCCTGGCAGGCGGCGGGGTACCCGACCGAAACCGCCATCAACACCCCGGTGGCCACCACCTATACCGGTGCCACCAACCCCGCGCTGTTGGCCGGCACCGGCTACGTCGCCTCGGTCTACAACACCACCGCCAAGATGGTCGACGTGCGCGCCGGCAGCGAGTACACCGGCATGATCAGCGGCTACGGCTACGTGGTGAACAAGGGACGCATCCCGGGCGCCACGTGGGCCTATAACGCGGACGATTCCGCCGGGATCTACGTCGACGCCGATGCCACCCTGAGAAGCTACGAAGAGGTGAAGTCGCTCTGGAGCGGCCTCGGCATCGACTTCAGCAAGGAAACCATCTTCTACTGCGGCAGCGGCTACCGTTCCGCCCTGGCTTACCTGTACGCGCACCTTATGGGCTACACCAACATCCGCAACTACTCGGACGGGTGGGAAGGGTGGTCCACCAACTACGTGGAAGATCCCGCCTACCTGGCGACCCCGGCCGTCCCGGGGAGCACCGACGGCTGGCGCCAGGATCCCTCCGGCCGTCCGGTGGCAACGGGCGGGCTGTAAAACGAACCAGTGACTCTCAGCAGGGAAGGCGCCGGCAGCGGCGCCTTCCTTTTGATACAGGAAGGAAACCATGAAAACGCTTCTCGCATCGCTGGCCGCGGTCGCCCTGGTCGCGGCCTTTTCGGCATCTTCGTGCTTTGCCGGCGCCTGGACCGCCAAAGAGGGGGGATATTACGAAAAAGCCTCCTTCAACTTCTACTACGCCGACAAGAGCTTCAACCCGGACGGCAACCGCAGGGACCTCTCCGACCACGGCACGTTCACCGACCACAACCTGAGCAACTACTTCGAGTACGGCGTCACCGACAGCCTCACCGTGCTCAATTCCCTCTCCTATAAGTGGCTCGAGAACGACAACGACCTGATGCGCGCCACGGCCCACGGCATCGGCGACATCGACCTCGGCGCCCGTTACCGCCTCTACCAAAGTGATGCCGTCGGCGTCGTTTCGACCCAGTTCCTGGTGAAAATCCCGGGGGGCTACGACAAGAACGACCCGCTGCCGCTGGGGAACGACCAGTACGACACCGAACTGCGCCTGCTCTACGGTCGCTCCCTGTACCCGACGCTCCCAGGCTACGCGAACCTGGAGATCGGCTACCGCCTGCGTGCCGGTGACCCCTCCGACGAACTGCGCTACCTCGTCGAGGTCGGCTTCGACCTGGGCAAGAACTTCTTCACCCGCGCCAAGCTGGACGGCATCTACAGCATCGACAACGGCAAGAAGGTGGACGGCTCCGGCAACCCGACCACGACCAACAACTTCGACCTCGGCAAGCTCGACCTGACCCTGGGGTACCAGGTCACGCCGGCCATGGGGGTCGAACTCGGCTATCGCCCGGACCTCTACGGCCAGAACACCGCCGCCGGCGCCAACTACTCGGTCGCACTCTACTTCAAGACACCGTAACAAAAGGCAGAAGGGACAGGCTCCGTCAGGTGCCTGTCCCTCTAAGCGGAACGTTCCCTTCTGCCACCCACCTTACCCAAGCCCTAAGGGGACAGGCACCTTGCGGAGCCAGTCCCCTCCTTCGGTGGTGGAGAACCAACGCGGATCACTAACAGAGCAGCAGCAAAAGGAGGCATGTGCCGTGTCGCGGCAAGAAAACCACATGAAAGGACCGGGGGCGCGCCAAAAGAGCCCCTGGCAGCCGGTCATACTGATCGCCCTGGTTGCCTTCGCCGTCGCCGGCGTCCAACTCTCGGGAGCGAGGGAATATCTCCAGCAGGACCGCCTGCGGGCGCTGATCGGCTCCTACGGCACGCTGGCTCCGGTCATCTACGTCCTCATCTACTCCCTGGCGCCGGTACTTTTCCTCCCGGCGCTGCCGCTCACCCTGGTTGGCGGGATCGTCTTCGGCCCCCTGTGGGGCGTCGTCTACACCATCGTCGGCGCCACCACGGGCGCCTCGCTCGCCTTCCTGGCCGCCCGCTATGCCGCGCGCGACTGGGTGGCGGCCAGGCTCACCGGCGCCAAGTGGGAGAGGCTCGATAGCGAGGTGGCGCAGCATGGCTGGAAAGTAGTCGCCTTCACCCGGTTGATCCCCGCCTTCCCCTTCAACCTCTTGAACTACGCCTTCGGGCTCACCAAGGTTCGCTTCGCCCACTACCTGCTGGCGAGCTTTGTCTGCATGCTCCCCGCGACCGTCGCCTTCATCGTCTTCTCCAGTTCGCTGCTCGATCTGCTCGGCGGCCGGGTTTCGCCCGCGCTCCTCGCGGGTATCTCCCTCATTTTGGTGGTGGTCCTGGTCCCGGTGTGCTACCGTCGCCGCAAAGCGCGCCAGGGAGGTTTTGCAGCGACTGAATGAGTGATTGTGCAGCAGAAACAGTGTTGGTGATACCGGCCAGGAACGAGGAGGCGGCGCTGCCCGGCGTATTGGCCCGGGTTCCCGCGGAGATCGGCCGCGTCGTCGTGGTCGATAACGGTTCCAGCGATGCGACGGCACAGGTGGCGGCCTCTTTCGGTGCGGCGGTGGTGTACGAGCCCGTGCCGGGTTACGGCCGGGCCTGTCTCGCCGGGCTGGCCGCCTTGCGCGACGCTCCCCCCGCCATAGTCGCCTTCGTCGATGCCGACGGCAGCGACGACCTCTCGCTGTTCCCGGAACTGCTCGCCCCTGTTTGTGCCGGGGAGGTCGATCTCATGCTCGGGCGGCGCGTCCCGGTTGAAAACGGAGCGCTCAGCTTCCAGCAGCGCTTCGGTCACCACCTGGCCACGGCGCTGATCCGGCTTTTCTGGGGGCATCGTTTCCGTGATCTCGGGCCGATGCGGGTAATCGGCTGGGAGGCGCTGGAGCAGCTTGCCATGCAGGATGAGGCGTTCGGGTGGACCGTAGAGATGCAGGTTCGGGCGGTGCGCCACGGGTTGAAGATCGGCGAGGTGGACGTCCCGTACCGCCGGCGCAGCGCCGGCGTATCCAAGATCAGCCGGACCGTCAGTGGCACCGTTCAGGCCGGTTGCACCATCCTCTGGGTCATCGCGCGCGAGCTCTGCTCGGAGTTGACCACCGGGAAACTTGTAAAAAGAAGGTCCCACGTTCCCCCCGCGGGGGGATTTGATTGTTGAATGAAGGAGACAGTAGATGTTTAAAATATTGACCGCTGTTCTGGCCCTACTCTTGGTCCAGATCATCCTCCCCTGGTCCGCGCAGGCTGGGGACCTCGCGCTCATCGACGCCGCTCAGCTGAAGGGAAGTGCTGCCAGCTATGTCGTTCTCGATGCCCGTCCCCGCGCCGAGTGGCTGGCCGGCCACATCCCGGGTGCCATCTCCTTTTCCTGGGACGAGTACACCCGCACCGACGCCCGCGGCGTTAAGTACAGCTCCTTTCCTCCCGGCGAACTGGCCGCTCTCCTTGGTGCGATGGGGATCTCCGAGCGCACCCCGCTGGTCATCTACGGCGATGCGGACAAGAGTTGGGGTGGGGAAGGGTACGACGCCTGGCTTTTCTCATGGCTTGGGCACAAAGGAGCGGTCCGCCTCCTAAACGGCGGCATCCAGTCCTGGCGCGGCGCCGGGCTGCCGCTTATCGCTGGAGCGGAAGCGCGGCAGGTAAAGAAGGTCCCCTACCTGTTCCAGGCAAAGCCGCGTACCGTGGTCTCCACCGAAGAACTGCAGGGGCAAAAGGATGCCTGCACCGTGATCGACGTCCGTTCCACCTTCGAATGGTTGAAGGGGAGGATCCCCGGTGCGGTGCACATCCCCTGGGACGACTTTTACACCGGGAAAGAGCGCAGGCCGCTGAACGGGGCGGAACTGCGCAAGCTCCTGACCAAGCATGGCGTTGACCTGAAAAAGCCGGTCGTGTATTACTGCCTGGGCGGTGTTCGTTCCGGCTATGCCTGGACCGTGCACCAGTTGGCCGGTCTCCCCGAAGCGAGAAATTACAAGGGCGGCTGGGAAGCCTGGGACAAGAGGGACGTGCGCTAGGTTCCGATCATCGGTTCGGCGCAGTATCCCTGCATCTGGATTATGTGGCCCGCGAAGCGCTGCACGTGAACTGAAGTTCCCCCCTTTGCGAAGGGGGGCAGGGGGGATTTAGCTCTTTGTTGGCACACCCGAAACATCCCTTTTTTCCCCTGTTGTTTGCACCGACCAAACCAATGATCCTTGCGGCGGCGTTGCTGTTCCTTGTCGCCGGTACCGCCGCCGCGGCGCCCGGCGACAAGAGGCTGCTCCTCTTCGCCAAGAACCCGGCCACCTGGTCCATCGTCAAGGATGGTGCCCGCGGCAAGCTTGGCTACCGCGAGACGGACGGCGTCTTCACCCTGACCGCCTCCGGACTTGCCCCGCGCTCCCCCTACGCCCTGGTGCGCTACCAGGAGGCTCCCTCCCGCGGCGCCGTCGTCGCCAGGGGCACCAGCGACGCGCAAGGAAAGCTGGTGCTGCAGGGGATCTGGCATAGCTGGGCCGGCAAGTTCTGGGTCGTCTCGGGAGAAGACGTGGCCGGCGCCCCCGGTTCCCCCGCTATCCCCAAGGCCTGGCGGCCCGAGCGCTACCTGTTCGAGGAAAAGCCGCTCGGCGTCCCCTGCGCCTGCCCCGAACCTGAGGAACCCTGATGTCGCTGCTCC
This sequence comes from Geomonas anaerohicana, assembly GCF_016458305.1. Classification (GTDB taxonomy): domain Bacteria; phylum Desulfobacterota; class Desulfuromonadia; order Geobacterales; family Geobacteraceae; genus Geomonas; species Geomonas anaerohicana. The sequence goes on from NZ_JAEMHL010000002.1 coordinate 204,325, forward strand.
TTCCCCTTTTGACGGCACTGCATTTCTGCGCCCTCTTCGGCCTCTGCCTCTATGGGCTCCACCGGCTCTGGCTGCTCACGTGCCTTTACTGTCATGCTTCCGAGCCAGCGCCTCCTCCGCCTCCCTTCACGAGGCGGGAAGGTTTCCCTTTGGTCACCGTGCAGCTTCCCCTGTACAACGAGCGCTTCGTGGTACGGCGCCTGATCGACGCGGCCGCCTCGCTGCATTGGCCCGCCGACCGGCTCGAGGTGCAGGTCCTGGACGATTCCAGTGACGACACGGTGGCCATGGTGGACGAGCGGGTACTTTACTGGCGGGAAAGGGGAGTGGACATCCAGGTGCTGCGGCGCGACCACCGTGCCGGCTACAAGGCGGGCGCCCTCGCGGAGGGGATGCGGCAGGCGCGCGGGGAATTCCTGGCCCTGTTCGATGCGGACTTCATCCCGGCGCCGGATTTCCTGCAGCGCACCGTGCCCTGGTTCCGCGACGGCAAGGTTGGCATGGTGCAGGCGCGCTGGGACTTTTGCAACGCCGAACATTCCTGGTTCACCGGGGTGCAGGCCCTGCTGCTGGGGCCGCATTTCAGCATCGAGCACCGGGTGCGCTACCTGAAGGGGCTCTTCTTCAATTTCAACGGGACCGCCGGGGTCTGGCGCCGGAGCGCCATCGAAGCTGCCGGGGGGTGGCAGTCGGATACCGTCACCGAGGATCTCGACCTCAGCTACCGGGCCCAGCTTGCCGGATGGCGCTTCGTCTACCGCGAGGAGCATCCCGTCCCTTCCGAACTTCCGGTCACCGTAGGCGCGCTGCGCAGCCAGCAGCAGCGCTGGGCCAAGGGGTCGATCCAGACCGCACGCAAGATCCTGCCCCGCTTGCTGAGGTCGAAGCTCCCTTGGGCCGTCAAAGTGGAGGCCGTGGCGCATCTCACCGCCAACTGCTACTGGCTTTTGGGCGTGCTGGTCATGTTGACGCTGTACCCGGCGATAACCTTCCGGGTCGGCATCGGGCTACACCAGATCCTGCGCATCGACCTCCCTCTTTTCCTGGGGACCAGCGGCGCCATCGCGTGCTACTTTCTCTTTTACGCCGTCCGCAGCAACACCGTGCAGCTTCGGCAGGTTTGCCTGCTCCCCGCGCTCGCCATCGGCCTGGCACCGAGCATTTCCCTCTCGGTGGTCAAGGGGATGTTCTCCTTCGGCGGCAGCTTCGAACGCACGCCCAAGTTCGGGGTGCGGGGGCAGGAACGTGTCCCGGGCCTAGCCTTTCTCTACTGCCAGCGGAGCTTCATGTATTTCGTCCTGAATGCGTTTCTGCTGTGCTACTCCCTGCTTCCCATCACCTTCGCCTGGCAGCGGGGTGTGGTCGGCGCGGTGCCGCTATTTCTCCTTTTCCCCCTGGGCTTCGCGCTGGTGCTCCTGAAGGATCTGGGCGAGTTGCTCATCTCCCGTCCGACGAACTGACCGCATGCTTCGCGTTTACCTGCCGGTTCCCTGACAACACCCGTCCCAACGCACCTGCCGTTACCGGCGCCAGGAACACCGCCGCCGTCACCCAAGCGCTTTCGGTCCATTGTCCCAGGATGAAATACGGAATCTGCACCCGGTAGGTGAGCTGGACCGCCCAGCAGAGCACGATACCCGCCGGTCCGGCCGCGAAAGGAAGCAATGTCGCCAGCATCAGCGCGTACCACGGCTGCAGGGTAGGGGTGGTGAGCAAAAAAGCCATGGTGATGGCATAGCAGGCCTCGATCACGCGCCTTTGCTGTGTGACCGGACTCCCCTCGTCCGGCGTGTCCGGCGCCCGGGCCACACGCGAGGTCACAGCGGCGATGCAGAACAGCAGAACGGCCACCAGGGCGAGGCGGGCGAGGCCGCCGGAACCGGTTGCGCCGCGCAAGGTGCTGAAGGCGAACCCGGCGAACTCCCAATTCCTGGCGTAGGCGCCGAGGCTGTCCGCTATCCGCGCCAAGTCCGGCAGAAACGGGACCGAGAGCGCCAACGCTCCGCAGCACAATCCCCCGAGAAAGTGCAGTCGGCGGCGTGAAGCCAGCAGGAAAAGTGCCGGTCCCAGGACCAGGGGGAAAAGCTTCACCAGTGCGGCCCCAGCGAAGGCGGCTCCGGCCAAGGCCGCGCCGGTTCGCCCTTTGCCGTTGGCCACCAGCAACAAAAAAGCCGCGACAAAAAGCGCCATGCCGGCCCCGTCCACGTGCCCGGAGCCCGCTATCTCCAGGACCGGCAGCGGGTTCCACGCGTACAAGACCGCCCGCCACGTCGGCAGACCTAACCTTTGCAGCAGCATGATCAGCAGGCCGCACAGCATCAGGTCGATTAACACCAGGAACGCCTTCAGGGCGGTAACCGTTCCTCCCAGGGCTGCCCCGGCGGCAAAGAGCAACTGCGCCGCGGGAGGGTAGATGGTCACGTACTCCGGGTGGTTGATCGCGGCGTGGAGCGTTTTGAGTTGCGCAGGAGGCGTTATGGCGGCAGGCGCAGCCGCATAGGGGTTCACCCCGCGCAGGATGTTGCCGCCGTCCCACAGGTAGCGGTAGATGTCGTCGGAGAGTTGCGCCGGGGCGAACAGGAACATCAGGCGCAGCAGCAGGGCGACCGCGATGATCAGCGTGGGGGACCAGGCGAAGGCGTGGCGCTCTCCCCGGTACAGCGTAAAGGCGAGGAAAGCCGTCGCCAAGGCAGTGATGCCGACCAGCGACGGAACCGCCAGGCGCAGTTCCGCGCTGCGTGCCAGCATCTGCATCAGGGCGAGCAGCAGTAAGGGGATTACAATGGCGGCACGTGGCCGTGTCCCGTCTTTATGGACATTTTCTGGCAGGTGGTGGGGGCTCACTCCGGCTTTATAGCACAGGTGCGGCGGTTTTACCTATACGATCCCGCCTCTCCTGCCTTTTGGGAGGCTCATTGACACTGTATCCAGTATCATGATGTTATGACCACTGCGGAAAAACAACTCGAGCAAATGCGCCATAGCCCAGGTGAATGGCGGATCGAGACCCTCACCCCTCCCCACGCGTTCGAAAGCTACATGCACGAAATCTCCCCCCTCTCGCCTGAGGACGGCGGTGGCTTTCTCATTACCTTTCCCGACCTCCCCGGCTGCATGTCGGACGGAGCCACCGTCGAAGAGGCGATTGCCAACGGAAGGGATGCTTTTTCCGCCTGGGTTGCCGCAGCCATCGACATGGGAAAACCAGTCCCCAAGCCGACCGCGAGACCCATGGAACTGGTCGAGGCATCGGGAAAATTCGTAGCCCGTCTCCCTAAGACTCTTCATGCCCGCCTGGTCGCCATGGCCCGGCAGGAAGGTGTCAGCCTCAACACCTTGGTGCTGACCCTCATCTCCGAAAGCGTCGGGCAAAAGCGCGCCCAGTAGCAGTAGCGTCACCGACCCTCCCCATCTGCCGCCAGGTAATCCTGCAGCTGTGGCCATTCTTTGCGCCTTCGCGCCTTTGCGTTAATGTTGCCTTTGGTTCTCCCCCCTAAGTTTTGCCCTTGAAATGACCGTTGCATATGCTACTTTAATTGGAGCAGTTTAATTCAGAGAACGGAGGCCAAAGACATGAGTAAAAATCGTGACGGCGGGGGGAAGGACGACGAAGTCATCCGAGCATTCGATGACCTCCTCACCAGCTTGATCAAGGATCCCTCCATCATGCAAAGCATCTATGATCTCTTGCCGGACCTGCAGAAGTTACAAGGGGCCCGTGACCGGCACCGCAGTCTCTCCCACCTGGTTGTGGACGGCGCCCATGACAAGGAGCCGGAACTGGAGGTGGCCCGTAACGACCTCATCGCAAAGATGAACATGCTCAACGGCATGGCAACCCTCACCGGCAAACACGACCCGACCATTCCGCAAAAACTGGGCCTGGTGCATCAGACCGCCGGCAAACGGGGCTCAGCTGCGGGCCTCTCGGTGCCGGGAAATTTCAGGATGGCATACGAGGGGCGCAGCATCATCGCCCGCGGGTCCGCGGTGAAGGGTGCCAGGAGTTACGAGATATGGGTCTGTGAGGGCGACCCGCTCGTGGAGTCGAGTTGGAGACACCACGCGACCTCGGGCAAGATCAACAAGATCGAAATAACCGGTCTGACGCCCGGCCGGCTCTACTACTTCAGGATCAGGGCTGTTGGTGCCCGTGACGCAGGGCCTTGGTCCACCTTCATCAGCATGATGGCGATTTAGATCCCCTCTCCAGTGCCACCACCGACTACCCGCGGGTTCGGTGGTGGCACTCGCCCCAAACTCCCCCCCCCTTGCAGTGCGGTTTGCGAGCATTAGCCGGTAAAATGGTGAAACGTCGCGTCAAAATCAGTAAACGTCCCCATGCAATCGCAAAACGTGCCTCTAAAATCAGAAAACGTGATCACAAAATCGGAAAACGCGATCATAAAATCGTGAAACGTCATCGTAAAATCGGAAAACGTCCCTCTAAAATCGTGAAACGTCATCACAAAATCGGAAAACGTGATCATAAAATCGTAAAACGTGCTCGTAAAATCAGAAAACGCGCCCCTTGTTGCTCAGGTCATCAAAAAGGGGGTGTAAAAAGCTTTGTGTAAATGGTCATTACGGGGTAAACCACTTACCCTAAGGAGCTACCATGACCATCAAAAATCCAACGGGGAGGCAGGGGGACGGTCATAAGATTATAAGATTCTAGGCGATGTTACGACGTTATGAGGATCGGCATGCCACGACAGGCTCGTATTGACATCCCTGGGGCGCTTCACCATATCATTTGCCGCGGGATTGAACGGCGCGAGATATTTTGTGATGATCATGATAGAGATAATTTCCTTTCGCGCCTGGTCGAGATAACGACCATCACGTCTACTCGCTGTTTTGCGTGGGCGCTCATACCCAATCACTTCCATCTGCTTTTAGAAACTGGGCTTATACCGATCTCGTTGCTGATGCAGAAGCTTCTGACTGGATACGCTACCGCCTTCAATTTGCGTCACAACCGCCACGGGCACCTGTTTCAAAACCGTTACAAATCGATATTGTGCCAGGAGGAGACCTATCTGCTGGAATTGGTGCGCTACATTCACCTCAATCCACTTCGGGCTGGCATCATTTCATCGATTGAAGCGCTGCGGGACTACCGCTACTGTGGGCATGGTTGCCTGCTTGGCAAAATTCCAGATCTGGAGTCATGGATGGAATCCAGACAGGTTTTAGGCCATTTCGGGAACTCGTTGAAGGAAAGCAGGCGGGCATACGAAGCTTTTGTTTTAGATGGGGTTGCAAAGGGGCCCCGCGCAGATCTTACTGGGGGAGGACTGTTGAGGAGTGCCGGAGGGTGGCGCGAACTCCACTCTGCAAGAGAAGCTGGCATATTCCTCCACAATGATGAACGAATCCTGGGCGACAGTGATTTTGTTGACTCCGCGCTGCAAATTGCAGAAGAAGATCTGGAGAGAAAGAGTTGGTACCGACGGGAAGAAGTTGATCTTCAACAAGTGATAGCTGTTGTAGCAAAGGCCATGGGCATGGAGAGGGCCGAGGTGTGTGCTGTTGGTAAGCAACCGCAGCATGTGCAGGCGCGTAGCCTATTATGTTACTGGGCGGTTCGTGAAATCGGACTGACGGAAACATCGATGGCAAAGTTTTTGGGGCTAAGTCAACCCGCGGTGAGCCAAGCTGTTGAGCGAGGCGAGCGGCTAGCGACTGAAAGAGGATGGGCATTGAGGGATTTGCTTCAGAGAAACTTATAAACTTATGACCGTCCCCCTGGTCTCCCGCGGACGGCTAACGCCGCGGGTCAAGGCCGACCCGTTGGACGAGGGAGAGAAAACCAGGTAAAAGGGCGAGATCTAATGGCGAGGCTGGGCAACCAAGCGGACTCCAAGGGCGGAACAAACTCGGCTGATGGTGTCGAAGCGTGGATGAGCTCCGGGACGCAAGGCTTTGTACAGGGCTTCGCGAGTCAGCCCGGCAGCTTGAGCAATTTCAGCCATCCCGCGCGCTCGTGCGGCTACTCCTAAGGCATGGGCCAACTCTGCTGCGTCACCTTCTTCAATCACCATGGTGATATACGCCGCAATGTCGGCCTCGCTTTTTAACTGCGCGGCAAGATCGAATTCTGGCAGGTCAGATACAACGATTTTTTTGGGCATGGGGCAATACTCCATTCTGGCTACCCGCTCGAAGGCAATGGCAATGTCGGCTGCTTGTGTGGACTTATCCCCACCGCCGAGCATAACGATCAGCATGTTGCCACGTTCTACATTCGCGAGCCGGAGCCAAAGAATTCACGCATCTCGAAAACGCCGTGGCCAACCGATTTCACATCCCCGAGATTGCCTCGCTGGGCCTTGTCTAGGCGTCGAGCCAGCCGTAACCGTGTGGTGCGGTCTTTGATGCCATTTAGCCAGGCGTCAAATTCGGGAAGGGTCTTGACGATGTACATAATGGGTGTTGTAGTCGAGCGATTACAAAAAGACAAGTGTCTCAAAGGCATAAAAACGTTGCCGAGATTTTGAGATTTGCAGATGCAACAGAGAGAAAAAGTCGAAATCTCAGCAACGTCCCCCGCAGTTCACGTCCTCCGCAGTTCGGTCCTGTTGGCGTCACCCGGACGCCAGGCCTACACTCATGCATCGATCGGTTTGTTGATTTCGTAGCCGTTGTCGCGGAAGGACTGTTTGAGTGAGGAACGCTGCTCTTCGGTCATTTCAGCCAGGATTTTGTGCATGTCGGCTTTCATCACGCCCGGCGCACATATCGCCTCTTTGATCCGGTCTTGCAGCGATTGGGGAAGTGCTGCCCCGGCAACGATGCGCCCGATATCGCCGGAATCGCAGAGCAGGTGTTGCCGCGCCTCGCAGTTCCTAGTGATGAAAAAGTTGCTGCCATCCTTATACACGAGAAAGTTGTTGCTGCTACAGCCGGCTACTGTCAGTGCCAAGACGGTAATGACAATACCAGAACCTGACCAGCGCATGGTTTACCTCCATGTCCAGCTGTACTTTTGTGGTTGCAAGTTACCACTGTACGTTGGCTAAACACCTTGTCAACTGGCTGGCTCAATGCACCATAGAAGTTTAAGAGGTCTGTTTGAATATCGTAAACAGGTAACGCTCCGGCCAACCGGTTTGACGCCGATAGCCCGAGAATGCCGGGCTTGCGGGTCAACCGGGCGCCTCATTGGGCAGACCTGGAAGCCGAAAAACGTTTGGATGAATTCTTGAGAACAGCGATAGTAACGACTAAATTATTGAGAAAGAGGCAGACGCAAAAGGCGAGTATGAAAGTGGATAATTCGTAGGCGAGGAACAGACCATGAAAATGGAAAACACTCCCGTTACAGGGAAAGAGAACAAGGACGAGCTGTCACCGATGTTGAGAGCCCTGTCGCAGTTTTATGAGGCCCTTAACTCAAGGGACATGGAACTGATGTCGCAGAACTGGCTGCAAGGTGACGAAGCAGCAATGGACAATCCACTCGGTGGGATAAAGAGAGGCTGGGAGGAGATCAGGTCTGTCTACGAGCGGCTCTTTGGGAGCACTTCTAACTATTACTTCGAGTTTTACGACTACACCCTGCACGATGCAGGCGAATTGTTTTACGTTGTCGGCCGTGAACGCGGTACATTCAAGACCGGGGATACCGTTCTTGAAATGCGGATTCGCACAAGCAGAATCTTCAGACTGATCAACGGACAGTGGCGCCAGGTGCACCACCACGGTTCCATCGAAGAACCGGAATTGCTGGCCAGCTATCAGCAGGCTGTGCTTGGAAGAAGGGAGGCAGACAGTGAACACCATCGACGCCTTTCTTAGCCGATACCCCTTCATCCTTGGCGAGGGTGCCGTTATCGAGCGCCTGCGCCGCAAGAAGGGATTGGAGCTTGATCCTTTCGTGGTGAACTCGGCTTTTATCTATGATGATGATAAGCGGAGGGCGCTGGAGGGGATCTGCCGGGAGTACCTGGACATCGGCTGCCAGGCCGGGCTGCCTCTCCTCATGTCTACACCGACATGGCGGGCGAGCAGGGAGCGGATCGCCGCGGCCGGTCTCGACGGCACCGACCTAAACGGCGACAACGCGGCTTTTCTGGAAGGTCTGAGACAGAGCTACCAGGGATACGCCGACAAGATCCTCATCTGCGGGTTGATGAGTTGTAAAGGTGACGCGTACCACCCCGACGAGGCTCTCCCGGAAAACCAGGCCGCGGAATATCATGCGTGGCAGGCGGAAAAACTTGCGGCGACGACGGTGGACTTTCTCCTGGCGGCCACGCTGCCGGCTCTGAGTGAGGCCACCGGCCTTGCCATGGCGCTGGCCAAGACGGGAAAACCTTACATCGTGAGTTTCGTGGTCCGACCAACCGGCACCCTCCTCGATGGCACACCGCTAAAGGAAGCCATCGCGGCAATCGACGCCGTAGCCAATCCCAAACCGCTCGCGTTCATGATCAATTGCACCCATGTCACCTTTGCCAGGTCTGCGCTACTGCATGAGACCAATTCGTCTGCAGAAGTGCGCCAGCGAGTCATCGGTCTTCTGGCCAATACGGCGGCTCTTAGCCCGGAAGACTTGGACAACAGCTCTGCTCTCGTGGAGCAGGAACCGGAGGCATTTGGGACATCCGTGGCCGCCTTGGGCAGGGAGCTCGGGTTGAAGATCCTTGGTGGGTGCTGCGGCACGGACGGCCGTCATCTCTCAGCTCTGGCCGCACGACTGCGGACTCCCACCTACTCCTGAGTCTGGGCAGCCTCGTGTCACTTTACCACAGGCATTCCTGACCGCCGCCAGCCGGCCATGTGGCCGGAAAGCAGGGTGACATTGTGATAGCCGCGGCCGTGCAGGATCTTTTGCGCTATCTGCGCCCGGGGACCGTGTTCACAGGTCACCACGAGTTCCGTGCCACGGTCAGCCGGCAATTTAGCCAGCCCCAGAAAGATCTTCCAGGTCGGGGCATGGTGCGCACCGCAAATGTGCCCTCTGCGAAACTCCAACCCGGTCCGGACATCGACTATGACGGGTCCTTTGTTTCGTTTCATCCGTTCCAGAAGTTCTTTCGGCTCCATTTCTTCTTCCTTTTGATGGTCAGCCTGCACCACATTACGCTCGAAAGGATTGCCACCATGGACATCCCGCGGATCTTCAACATCACCGAAAGCGCCCATCGCATCCATAACCCGATCACACCGGAAAAGCTTGCCACGCTCGGCGCGGCACTGCGTCTGGAGAAGGGGACACGAATCCTCGACCTCGGCAGCGGATCGGGGGAGATGCTGTGCACCTGGGCTCGTGATCACGGCATCGTCGGCACGGGCATCGACCTGAGCCAGTTGTTTTCGGGACAGGCCAAGCGCCGTGCTGTCGAACTCGGCGTCGCAGACCGCGTCGAGTTCATCCACGGCGATGCCGCGGGATACGTCTCCGACGAGAAGGTCGGTGTGGCGGCCTGTATCGGTGCCACCTGGATCGGCGGGGGAGCCGCCGGCACCATCGAACTCCTGGCGTGCAGCCTGTGCCGCGGAGGGATCATCCTCATCGGCGAGCCCTACTGGCGGCAATTCCCGCCGACGGAGGACGTTGCCAAGCAGTGTCACGCCGGCTCAAGCTCGGATTTTCTTATGCTTCCTGAACTGCTCGCGTCGTTTTCCCGCTTGGGATACGACGTCGTGGAAATGGTTCTGGCCGACCAGGACGGCTGGGACAGATACGAGGCTGCCAAATGGCTCACCATGCGCCGCTGGCTAGAGGCCAATCCCGATGACGAGTTATTCAACGAGGTTCGAGCCCAACTGACCTCGGAACCGGAACGCTACGCCACCTACACGCGCGAATACCTGGGGTGGGGCGTGTTCGCGCTGATGAGGCGGTGATCAGTCTGTCGGGCCGTCAAGGGCTGCAGGCAGTGCTTGGCAGGCGGCAGCAGAACGTATCGTGGGTGGGCGACGTTCAGATGTGGTGCTGCGGACCCTGCAGGGTGAAGTAGAAAGAGGCGCCCTTGCCCGGCTCGCCCTCGGCGCGGACCGCGCCGCCGTGCCGGTCGACGATCCTGAACACGGTGGCCAGCCCCACCCCGGTGCCGGGAAAGTCGCTGGAGGGGCGCAGGCGCCGGAAAGGCTTGAAGATCTGCTCGGCGTCGGTCGTCTCGAAGCCGATGCCGTTGTCGCGCACGAAGAACTCGTACTTGCCGTCGCAAAGCCTCTGTCCGAACTCGATCATGGTATGTTCGTTCCTGGAGGTGTACTTCCAGGCGTTGCCGAGCAGGTTCTGCAGCAGAACCCGGGCCAGATGGGGGTCGCACCAGGCCGTCATGCCCGCCTGGTTGCGCCAGTCCAGCGAGCGTTGCAGGTCGTACATGCGCAGTTCGGCAATGATGTCATCCGCCACACGCCCCAGGTCGACCTCCTCGCAACTTAGCTCCGTTCTCGTCACCCGGAACAGCACCAGCATCGCCTCGATGAACTGCTCCATGTTTTCGCAGCCGGTGTGGATGGCATCGACGAGACAGTGGCCGGTTTCGTCGAGCAGGTCGCGGTACATGTCGGCCAGGGCCTGGCCGGCCGCGTACACCGTGGTAAGCGGCGTGCGCAGGTCGTGCGACAGCGAGTAGCTGAAGGCTTCCAGTTCGCGGTTGTTGGCCTGCAGGTCGAGGGTCTGCTGGCGCAGGCTCGCGTTCAGCGTGCGGATCTCCTGCTCCGATGCCCGGCGCTCCGAGATGTCGCGCACCACGCAGATGATGCCTCCATCTTCCAGAAGCGACAGGGATATCTCCTGGGGGAACAGGGTGCCGTCCTTCTTGAGCCCGGTAGCCTCGCCGCGCCAGCCGTGGCCCTGACCGAAGGCGGCAAAGACGAGCGGCTCCAGCCGTTGGCGCTCCTCGTCGGTGTACAGCTTCTTCCAGTTCTGGCCTAACAGCTCCTGCTGCGAGGGATAGCCGTAGATTTCCGCGTGCGCCTTGTTGAGGTGGAGGTAATCGCCGGCGGGGGTCAACAGGGCAATGCCGTCCATGGATGCTTCTATGGCGGCGAACTGCTTTTTCAGCATGTTCTCCCTGTTCTTGCGCTCGGTCACGTCACGTACCAGTTCGATGGCCGCGGTGACGGCACCCGTGGCATCCACCAGCGGGGCGGCTGCGCTCTCGATGTGACGCGTCTGCCCGTCGATGACATGGGTCACCTCGTGCCGGTGCGGCTGGCCATCTTCGAAACAGTCGTTGACGACGCAACCGGGGCAGACGTCATCCCTGTCGTGGTAGGCGCTGTAGCAGTGCTGTCCGACGCGCTCGCCCTTGAACTGCCTGGCCTGCGGATTCTGGTACAGGATCCTGAAGTCCCGGTCCTGGACCGTCACCGCGTCAGGCACACTGGCGAGGATGGCCTCGGTACGACTTTTTTCCAGTGCCAGTTTGGCCAGGCTGTCTTCCAGCGCAGAGGTTGCTTCTTGCACCTTTGTCGACTTGCGGCAGGCACAGGCCATGAAAACCAGCAGAAAGAAGATGGTTTGGAGACGGTAGGTCAGTTCCTGCGCCTGCGGGCGCAGCAGCTGCTGCAGGAAGGTCCCTTCGGAAAAAAACGCCGCATCGAGAAAACTGTCTGTAAGCCAGGATGCCAGTATCAGGGCGCTGCCCGTGATCAGGGAGTACCGGCGATCTTTTTTGAGCCGCGACAACATATACTCACACTCTCCTTGCCAAACGACGTTCAGTGGCCTTGACGGCCGGGCGAGATCAATCCGGTCGCGGTCGTGATTGATCCGATCATTGCTATCTATCGTCTATACCGATTCGTATATCATATTGAAGTACGGGCTGAAAGTCTTTTTCGCAGGAGTCGTGTGGCAATCGGGGCGGGCGAGGGATGCGGCACGCCGTCATGCGCAGAGTTACTGTACCGGCGGGGGGCGGGTTGCGCCGGCGGGGAGAGTGACCGGCGCAGGTCGCCGTGCTGACGACCCGGAATGGGGGCGGTCCTACAACTGCTTGGGCTTCTTGCCGGAAAAATTGTTGTCGAAGCAGGTCGGACAGATGCCGTGGCTGAACTGGGCCTCGGTGTGCTGGGATATGTAGGACTCCATCTGCTGCCAGCTCTGTTCGTCTTTTCTGACCTTCTTGCAGTACATGCAGACCGGGATGATCCCCTCCAGGACCTTTACCTTGGACAGGGCCTGTTCCAGTTCCTCGTTGCGCTGCACCAGGGCGTCCCGGTGGGCCTGGAGGTTTTCCCGGCTGTTGATCAGTTTGACGAAGCTCATGGTGAGGGCCAGCAAGAGCAGCACGGATATGGTGGAGAGTATCTCGACCCGGTGACTGTAGACGTAGCCCGGGGGGCGGTTGACGATGATGCTGTCCGCCGGCAGCTTCCCCTGCGCGATCCCGAAACGCCGCAGCTCGTTGTAGTCGAACATGTCCTTGTTGGGGCTCGGCGTGACCGGGGGGAGGGCGTCGATGGACTCCCCTCTTAGCACCCGCACGGCCAGCGCCGCCGCCGCGGCACCGTGTTCGCGCAGGTTCAACAGCCGCCCGCCGACGATGCCTTTGCCCAGGTTGAATTCCCAACCGCCGTACACCGGGACCGGGCTGACTGCGGAGATTTTGCGCAGCGCCTCGTTGCTGGAGACCCGGTCGCCGTTTCTATCCTGCACGAAGGAGGCGAAATAGACGATGACGCTGCCGGGCCGCAGCTGTTTGACCCGGCTGATGAACTGGTCCAGGCGCAGGCCGGCCCAGTCGGAGAAGGTGGCCTTGTCCTGCAGTTGCGCTGCGGCCTTGCGGAACTCCATGTCGTTCAACTGACCGGTGACGGAATCGTCCCGGATGACGACGATGTTGTTGGTTGCGGGATGGAGGATGAAGATGAGATCGAGGGTGGCCTTGAAGCTGGGGCGCTCGTCGATGCCGATGATGCCGTGCTTGCCGGCAAGCCTGGAGCCGTCGAATGAGTTGGTGCCGCAGAAGACGACCGGGGTGGCGCCGAACAGTTCCGCCCGGTGCGCTTCGATGACATTGAAAGCATAGTCGTCGGTGGAGAGAATCAGGTCGAAGTGGCGCTGCTGGTATTTGAACCTGAGCAGATCGATGATTTTGGCATCGAACTCCTTGCTGCTGTTGTTTTTGGAGTCGAGATACTCGACCTGGAGGTCGGTTTCCGGCAACGCCCGGAGCAATGTCTCTTTAATCCCTTCTATGACGTCGTCGGATCCCTTGTACCCGGAATGGTAGGAGTTGAGGACCAGTACCTTCTTCCTGACGTTTTCGGCGCAGTGGGCATCGGTCAGCCATCCCAGCAGGCAGACGAGGACCATTATGTGCAGCACGCGGTTGAACCAAATCCCCGTCATCTTTTTCTCCATGCAGGAGCCGGATTCCGCGTTCCCTTTGGCCCCACTTGAGAACCACCGAACCCTCAAAATCTCGAACCCGTACGGTTACTTGTCGGCGCAATCCGGCCAGACTTAAGAAAGAGCATGCGCTGTGACAAGAGAGCTGGCGCATGCTTTTCCCCGCCGCCACGGATGATCCGTCTTCGGCGCAATTTATTATAGTTTAAAATCCATGTCAAAGGGCAATGGACTGAGGCGAGACGGTGGGTGCTCAGGCGCGCCGCAACGGGATCGTGTTGTCGTTGCTGACACAGCCCGTTGATCTTTTATAATTGAATCAGCCGTGAAAGGTGTTTGTCGTGAGGGTACAGTTGTGGCAGTATCCCTGGTCCGCGCCTGCCGGCGCATAACCGAACCACTACCGGAGCAGAGTATGAACCTGGAATCCATCCCGCGCCAGGAGCTGGCCGGCATCCTGTGCCGCATGCCCAAGGCGGAACTGCATATCCACATCGAAGGGTCCCTGGAGCCGGAGCTTATCTTCGCCCTGGCCCGCAAAAACGGCATCGAGCTCGCCTATCCGTCCATCGAGGCGCTGCGCGCGGCCTACGCCTTCACCGACTTGCAGAGTTTTCTCGACATCTACTATGCCGGCGCCGGTGTGCTGCAGACCGAGGACGACTTCTTCGACATGGCCTGGAGTTACCTGAACCGGGCCAAGGCCGACAACGTGATCCACGCCGAGATCTTCTTCGATCCCCAGACCCATACCGCCAGGGGCGTTCCCTTCGCGACGGTGATCAACGGCCTGGACCGTGCCGTCCGGCGCGGACGCGAGGAGCTGGGGCTCTCCGCCTCCCTCATCCTTTGTTTCCTGCGTCACCTAAGCGAGGCGGATGCCTTCGCCACCCTGGAAGAGGCGTTGCCGTTTCGGGACAAGTTCATCGGCGTCGGTCTGGACAGCGGTGAGCGCGGCAACCCGCCGGAGAAGTTCGCCGCACTCTTTGCGCGCTGCCGGGAACTGGGGCTTAGGCTGGTGGCCCACGCCGGGGAGGAGGGGCCGGCTTCGTACATAAGCGATGCCCTGGACCTTTTGCAGGCGGAACGGATCGATCACGGCGTGCGCTGCCTCGAGGACCCGCAGCTGGTGGCCCGTCTCGCGGCGCAGCGGATCGCGCTGACGGTGTGCCCGCTGTCCAACGTGAAACTGGCGGTGTTCCCGGAACTTGGGCATCACAACCTCGCCAGGCTCCTGGCCGCGGGCGTCGTCGCCACCATCAACTCCGATGATCCCGCCTACTTCGGCGGCTACCTGAACCGGAACTTCACGGCCACCTTCGACGCGCTGCCGGAACTGGGGGCGCGGGAGGCGTACCTGTTGGCGCGCAACAGTTTCGAGGCGAGCTTCGTAGCGGAGGAGACCAGGAAGGAGTGGATTGCCGGGCTCGATGCCTTCTTCGCCGACTGCTGCGGCGGAAGGTAGACGGCAAGGGGGCAGGGGGGATTTGATTTTGATCCCGTTCCCAAGGTCCGCCTTGGGAACGCAAATCCTCTCGAAGCTCCAGCTTCCCGGATACAAAGCTGGAGCTTTGCGCCATATGGGGTTCCCAAGCTGGAGCTTGGGAACCAGGAAAATAGTGCCAACAAAAAAAAGGAGCCGTGGGAGCCGACATTGTCGGGCTCTTACGGCTCCTTTTCGTTAAAAGGCGGTCCGCCACGCTACGTGTGCACCGTTACACCCTGCGTAGCTTGATGGTCTCCTCTTCCTTCCCCATGATCTGCTGCTTCTTGCCGATGGCGCGCAAAAGGGAGTTGCAGTTGTCCACCAGTCGCTCCAGTTGCCCCCCCTTGCCGTAAACCTGGGTGTAAAAGATGTTCTCCATGATGTGCATCCTGCCGAGGTTGCTGCTTGCCTTGCGCATCTGCATGGTCATCGACCACTGCATCTGCTGGAGTTTCAGGCTCTTTTCCGGGGTTCTCGCCACGCACGCCTTCTGCAACGCCTCGGCCGACAGTTCGTCGAAAAGGGCGGGATCCTCCTTATACAGCTCCCTCAGTTCATCAGGAGTATAGGCTGTTAACTCTTTTTTGGTACTCATGACACGCTCCTTCTCCTTACATTGCAATTAAAGTTGTGACAGCAGTGCTGATTGAGTTTTTCTAATTGTGTGCCAAACGAAAAAAATATTCCAGTAAATTGTGTATACGGTCGGAGGGGTGCGACAGTACCACAGTCAGCGCCGTTTTTCCATGGCTTATCGCCCCCGCCAGTGGAGGAGCAGCTGCCCCCTGCATCCGGAGGGGAGGGGGCGCAACTGCGCCCGGCTGTGCAGCATGCATTGCCCCGGTTCCCGCACTGGCGCAGCTCCCGCCAATGGTCTTGCAATAAAAATGCAAATTCCTTAACATTAATCTGTACCAATACTGGTTGGAAAAACTGCAGATCTTCCAGCGGCGAAAGGAGGCTGCCATGGCGGATAAAGGTGAAAAGACTATTGGAGAACTGGTATCCGAACTGACCGGGGAGGTGCGAGCACTTTTCCGACAGGAACTGGACCTTTTCACGGCGGAGATGAAAGAGAAGCTGATCGCCCTGGCCAAGGACGGCGCCGCCATCGGGGTGGGCGGGGTACTGCTCTATACCGGGTTCCTCGTGCTGCTGGCGGCCATCGTTCTGGGGCTGGCGACCGTCATGCCGGCGTGGGGCGCAGCACTGGTGGTGGCCCTCGGCCTGATTGCCATCGGAGCGGTCCTGGTCCTCAAAGGCGGTAAGGACGTGAAGGAGATGGACGCGAAGCCCGAACAGACGGTGGGGGCTTTGAAGGAGGCAGTACAATGGGCGAAAACGTTAAAGTTGACCAGCAGTCGCCGGAGAGGATTCGCGAACAAATCCGGCACACGGAAAGCGATATAACCCAAACGGTGCAGAGCCTCGAGCAGAGACTTTCCCCGCAGTACCTGAAGCGGCGGGGGATGCGGAAGGCGAAACTGTTCGCCTGGCAGACCATCGCCAAAGCCCTCGCACTGGCCGAGCGGACCTCGGTGCAGGCCTCGCTGGTCGGAGGGAGCGCGCTGCTGATGCTGTTGGGGAACAGGCGGGTGCGCGACAGGATGAAACGCGCAAGGATCAGAAAGCATGTGGTAGAGGTACCGCATCCTGCTCCGGCAGTGGCACGGGCGGCCGGTGCCAGTGCGATGTGGCTGCTGATGCGTAAGTTTGGCGGCGGGAAAGGGCGCGAGAAGGTGCCGGTATCGGGTTTGACCCTGGCAGCGACCGCAGCCAAGGCGTTCCTGGGAGGCAAGCGGGCCTCGGAAAAAAGCGGCACCCCTAGGGAAGGTAAAAAAGTCGCGTGGCGCGGGCTGGCGACAACGATCGGAGCTGCTCTGGGGAACTACTGGTACACCCACAAGGGCCGCAGAGTGTAGCGAACGCAGCAAAGGAGGACGTCATGAGAAGACACGCGAGCACCACGGCTGAGGTAGTGAGCTTTTCGGCAGGGGCACTGGTAGGCGCCGGGCTTGCCCTGCTCTACGCCCCCAAGACAGGGCATGAGATGAGAGAGAAAGTATCCGACGTGACCGGTGATGCCATCGCCAAGATGAAAGGGCTGACGGCGGAGGCCCAGGACAAGCTGAACCGGAACCTGCGCAGAGGGCGCGAGTACGCGGAAGAAAAAGTGTCGGAGTTATCTTCAAATATTGAGGAAAGGGAACAGTATCACTAACCCCGGGCGTTGAGCCCGGTAACGTCGGGAGGGGCTGTCCGGCAGCGGACAGCCTTTTTTCGTGCCGCCTTTTCCTGGCCGGTTCGTGACTCTTAGGAGTGCGCAGGACGACTGACGGAAAGGCTCTTCCTGTGACATTGAAGCTGCCTAGCTTCAGCTTTGTTTGCCATTATCTCCAACCTCATGTACCATCTGTTGAACCGCGTACATCTACCAGTCTACCGGACCCACTATGACACCCCTGGCCTTTTCAATGACGATGCGATTCCCGATTAAGAGAGTCTCAGCTGCGGTGGTGCTGCTGCTTGCAGTTTGGGGGCGTCCCTGTCAGGCGGAGTCGCTGGCGGTTACCCCTTTTTATACCTTTAACCAAAGTCCCCTGGTCCAGATCTACGGGCTCCCGGCTGCGGAAAGCGCGGTCGTGCAGCAGCCGGGGAAGGCATGGACGCTTGTGGCCCTGGATGTGGCCAACAGCTACCTGAAGCGGGAATCGGCCCGGGAGTCGCTCCTTGTGGACGGCGAGGGCGAACGGATCACCCTTGCGCTGCGCTACGGTGTCGCGCAAAGGGGGGAGTTGGGGATGGACCTCCCGCTGGTCGCCTACAACGGCGGCATCTTCGACGGCTTCATCGAGGACTGGCACGAGTTCTTCGGGCTGCCGCAAGGGCAAAGACCGGGCGCCCCCAAGGGGCAGCTCCGCTTCGAGTACGCGAAGGACGGACGGCAGCGCCTGGACATGGACCGCGACGGCATCGGCCTCGGGGATGTGCGCCTAAACGGGGGATGGCAGCTCTACCACGACGGCGGCGCCAATCCGGTCGCCCTGGCGCTGCGGACAAGCCTGAAACTCCCCACGGGGAGCAGTTCCCGCTTGACCGGCAGCGGCAGCACCGATCTTGCCTTGTGGCTCACCGGCAGCAGCGATTACGCCCTGCCGGGCCGATGGGGGCATGCCACGGTGTTCGCGGCGGCAGGCGGACTGGCCATGACGGACGGGCAGGTGCTGAAGCAACAGCACAAAAACCTGGCCGGCTTCGGCACCCTGGGCCTGGGCTGGTCCCCGGCCGACAGCTTCGCCTTGAAGGCGCAACTCTCCGGGCACAGCGCTTTTTTCAGGGACAGCGCTTTCTCGGAGTTGAGCTCCGGGGCCATGCAGGTCATCTTCGGCGGAACCGTCGCGTTCTCGCCGCGCACCACCCTGGATATCGCCCTCTCCGAGGACGTCACCGTCGGCGCCTCGCCGGACGTGGCGCTGCACCTTGGAGTGGGGCACCAGTTCTAACAGAGTTTTTGGGTTTTAACCCCAGCGGTCGGAGGATGAGATGGGGACGTCGGTAGGAATAGGGTTCAGCATGCGCAAGAACCCGGTGGAGGCGGGGCACGAGGCGGCCCGCAGCGCACTGGAACAGGCGGGGGTGACCAAGCCCGACTTCGTCATGGTCTTCGCCACGGTCGGGTACCACCAGCAGCGCCTGATCGACGCGGTACGCGAGGCGACCGCCGGCGCACCGCTGTGCGGCTGCTCCGGCGAAGGGATCATCGCGCAGCAGGATGTCGCCGAGTCCAATTTCGCCGTCGGGATCATGGTGATCGCCTCGGACGAGCTGCGTTTTGCCACCGCCTCCATATCGGGGATCGGGGAGGGGGGCGATATCGCCGGGCGGCGGCTGGCGGAGAGAATCGCACCGCTGGTGGCGTCGGACAGCCGCGCCTTCTTCCTGCTGGCGGACGGGCTCGGCTTCGATTTCGATCCCTTCGTGGCGGCCTTCGAGGGGGTACTGGCCCCGTCCGCCCGGCTCCCCATCTTCGGCGGGCTGGCGGCAGACAACTGGGCCTCGCGCAAGACCTACCAGTACCACGACGACCAGGTGCTCAGTGACGGGGCCTGCTGCGTGGTCATGTCCGGCAAGGGGCAGGTCGCCTGGGGGATCAACCACGGTTGCGTCCCGGTGGGCACCAAGCGGACCATCACCCGCAGCAAGGGGAACATCATCTACGAGATCGACGGGGTGTCGGCCCTTGAGGTGCTCAAGGAGTACCTGGACGAGGAGTGGGCCATCAAGTGGAACAAGGCGACCCTCAACCTCTGCCTGGGGTTCAAGACGCCGGAACACCTGCGCCAGGGGTACGAGGAGTACTTCATCCGCTACATAACCGACAAGGACGACCGCGAGGGCTCAGTCACCATCCAGTCCGACGTCGCCGAGGGTACCGAGCTCTGGATCGTGCGGCGCGACAAGGAACTGATGATGAACGGCCTGCGCTCGATACCGCGCCAGATCAAGGAGCAGCTCTGCGGCGACCGGCCGAAATTCGTGCTGCAGTTCGAATGCATGGGGCGGGGCAGGGTGGTGTTCAAGGAGCAGGAGCGCATGGACCTGGTGCAATCCCTGCAGCGCGACCTGGGGGAGAACGTGCCCTGGCTCGGCTTTTACACCTACGGCGAGATCGGGCCGATCCGCAAGTACAACTGTTTCCACAACTTCACCTCAGTAGTTACCGTGGTGTACTGAAGCTGAAAGCGGGTATGAACGAGACCGGAAAAGACATGGTGCCGGCAGCCGAGCTGGAGAAGCTGCGCCGCGAGAACGAGATCCTCTCCGAACAGGTGAAGAGGCTGGTCAAGGCCGAGAGCAGGCTCTACGACTACCAGGAGCAGCTGGACGCCCAGGTCAAGGAGTACAGCGGGCTCTACGACCTGAGCCGCAAGCTCTCCACCTGCGGCGAACTCTCGGCCATCTTCGCACTGGCCACCGGCTACGTCATCAACAGCCTCAACTACGAACGGGTGCTCATCTTCCAGAGGTCCGACGACGGCGCCGCCTACGCGGTCTGTGCCTGGGACGGCTATTACGAATCCGACGAGGAAGGCGCCGTCTCCTCCCTGTCCATTGCCAGGAAGGCCCCCTTCCTGGCACCGCTTTTCAGCGGCGAGGACCGCATCTGCACCGAGGGTTCCCGCCAGCACGCGCTCTCCGAGTACCGCGCCAAGTTGCTGATGAACGAGTACATCCTGTGCCCCCTGGGCAATCCCTCCGATCCCGCCGCCCTGATCGCGGTGGGCAACTCCGAGGAGAATGCCGAGTTCAACCGCAGGGTCAGCGACAGCGAGGAGGCCCTGTTCGGCATCGGCAACCTGGCGGGGCTGCTCTCCTCCGCCATCGAGAACCTGATCCACTACGCCGGCATGAAGAAGGCCCTGGAGCAGGAGCGTCTCGCCGAGGCCAAGTACCGCGGCATCTTCGAAAACGCCATGGAGGGGATCTTCCAGACCACCCCGGAGGGGAGGTTTCTCAGCTGCAACTTCGCCACCGCCGCCATCCTCGGTTACCAGACCCCGGAGGAGGTGCTGGAAAACGTGGTGGACATCGGGCCGCAGCTCTACGTCGACCCCAAGCGGCGCGACGAGCTGTACGCCATGATGAACCAGCGGCAGAACGTGAAGAACTTCGAGGTGGAGTTCTACCGCAGCGACGGCACCAGGATCTGGGTCAACCTGAGCACGCGTCCCACCTTCGACGACCGCGGCGTCCTGGCCCACATCGACGGCATCATGCAGGACATCACCGAGCGCAAGCGGGACGAGGATTCCCTGCGCAAGCTCTCCCAGGTGGTCGAACAAAGCCCGGTATCCATCGTCATCACTGACACCTCCGGGCGCATCGAGTTCGTCAACCCGAAGTTCGTCCAGCTGACGGGGTACACGCTGGAGGAGGTCACCGGCCGCAACCCGCGCTTTTTGAAGTCGGGCAAGTCGGACCCGGAAGAGTCCCGGAAACTGTGGCAGACCATTGCCGGCGGCAAGGTGTGGGAGGGGGAATTCCTCACCAAGAAGAAGAACGGGGAGCTTTTCTCCGAGCACGCCACCGTTTCGCCCATCAGGGACAGAAACGGCGTCATCACCCACTACCTGGCGGTCAAGGAGGACATTACCGAGCGCAAGCTCTTGGAAGCCCAGCTGTTCCAGTCGCAGAAGATGGAGTCCATCGGGCGCCTGGCGGGCGGGGTGGCGCACGACTTCAACAACATGCTGAGCGTGATCCTCGGCTGCGCGCAGCTGGCGCTGCGCGAGGCAGAGGAGGGGAGTCCGCTGTGGCAGGACCTGGACCAGATCATCCATGCCGCCAAGCGCTCCAGCGACATCACGCGCCAGCTGCTGGCCTTCTCACGCAACGAGGTGATCGCGCCGCGGGAGGTGAACCTGAACGAGCACTTCGCCGAGATGCAGAAAACGCTGGGACGGCTGATCGGGGAGGACATCAAGATGACCTTCCACCCCGCCCCGGACCTCTGGCCGGTCAATGCCGATGTTACGCAGTTGGACCAGATCCTGGTCAACCTGGCGGTGAACGCACGGGACGCGATGGAGAACGGCGGGTTGCTTACCGTGGCGACTGCCAACGTCACGGTGGACAAGAGCTACAGCCAGTACCACCTCGATGCCTCGCCCGGCGACTACGTCCAGCTTTCCGTGAGCGATACCGGTTGCGGCATGGACCGCGACACCCTGGACCGCATCTTCGAGCCTTTCTTCACTACCAAGGACGTGGGGAAGGGGACGGGGCTCGGGCTGGCAACCGTCTACGGCATCGTGCGGCAGCATAACGGCTTCATCAACGTGTACAGCGAGCCGGGGCAGGGGACCATCTTCCAGATCAACTTCCCCAGGTGCGCCGGCGCCGCTGCGGTCGGGGAGGGCGCGGCGGTTGAAGCCGCCCTGGTCGGATCGGGAACCATCCTGCTGGTTGAAGACGATCCCCTGGTGCGCAAGATGACGCTGCGCGCGCTGCGGGACCTGGGGTACACGGTGATCCACGCCTCGGGCGCCGACGAGGCCATCGCCATCTGCAGGGACGGGGGGACGCGCATCGACGCCATCCTGACCGATGTGGTGATGCCGGGGATGAACGGCAAGGAGATGGTCGATGCCATCGAGGCGTTCCGTCCCGGTCTCAAGGTGCTGTTCATGTCCGGATACACGCGAGACCTGGTGGCCCAGCGCGGCGTGGTGGACGAGGGGAGGCATTTCATCCAGAAGCCTTTCGACCTGCAGTCGCTGGGCCGGAAACTGAAGGAAACGCTGCAGGAGGGATAGGCCCCTCACCCTGACCCTCTCCCGTGGGGAAAGGGATCAGGGCTTGTCACTGCTCCCTTTCGTTGGCGAGCGCGAACTGTTTCATCATCTTCTGCCGATACCCCACGATGTCCTGCCTCAGTGACGCCAGTTGCGCCATCTTTTCATCCACCTTGGCCACATGCTGGTCCAGAATCTCGATGAGACGCGGGATCATCTTCTCGGTCTGCTTGGCATCTCCGTAGGCGGCGTAGAGATCCTGCATTTCCTTGATGGTCAGCCCCAACTCTTTGAGCTTGATGATGAACTTTATCCTTCTGACATAGTAGGGGGTGTACCCCCTGGTGGCGCCGTCCTGCCGCTCCACCGATTCCACAATCCCCACCTCTTCCCAGTAACGCAGTGTCCTCGTCGTCAGCCCCAATTCCTTCGCCAAGTCACTGATAGAGACGATGGTCTCGCCTTCCTTCTGCACGTTCGTCATTTGCTTCACCTTTACGTAAAATTGGCACATTTTCAGCCATGAGGCCGTTTTTGTCAACCATTACTAATGGCCGGCAAAGCGCGCGGAACCGGGTGCGGAGAAGCCATGAACGCAATAAAGTATAATTCCGTTTTATTTATGGTTGACATTAACGTAAAGCGTTGGTATTTTTTTAGCGCCACCACGGGATGTAATGCTTTAAGCGCTGTAATTCGGGGTGTTAGCGCTGATTCTGCTGTGGTGGCCTGCCAAACAAGGGTGTGTATTTGCCCTTGGCGTCAAATGGTCGTCTAGCGGATTAGGTGAAAATGGTGCCGTGGTTGGCCCAGTGACGGGACCGCTGGGGTGGCCAATAACGGGGGCGTTGTTTGAATGGCTTGGGATAACAAACCTGCGTTCTGTTAAATCTGGTTCGCCATAAGTTGAAGAATATACATCATGTTTTGTGGATGAAATGTCAAGGTAGTGGTCCTGGATACCTTAATGAAATAACGGGGGTTGAAATGAGCGAGCTGCGTAAAAGGATCAGAAAGACGAGCCTGCATTCGAGAATCATGAGCCCCGAGGACACCATCCCCTTTTTCCGCAACGGCATGGACCTGGGCTGGTCCGGCTTCACCCCGGTGGGGTACCCGAAGGTGGTGCCGGCGGCGCTGGCCGATTACGTGGAGAAAAACAACCTCCAGGGGAAGATGCGTTTCAACCTTTTCATCGGCGCTTCCATCGGGGCCGAGATCGAGGACCGCTGGGCCTCGCTTTTGATGACCGACAAGCGCTGGCCCTACCAGACCGGCAAGGTGGTGCAAAAGCAGGTGAACAACGGCACGGTACGCATGGGTGACAAACACCTCTCCGTCTACGCGCAGGACCTGGCCTACGGGTTCTACACCAAGGAGAGGGGGGGCGGCTTCGACCTGGGGCTCATCGAGGCGAGCGGCATCACCGAGGAAGGGCACATCATCCTCGGGGGCTCCATCGGCTGCGCCACGGAAGTCATCCAGCACTCTGACAAGCTGATCATCGAGATCAACACGGCGATACCCTCCTTCGAGGGGATCCACGACATCGTGATGACCGAGCGTCCTCCCTACAAAAAGCCCTACCTGATCAGCAGGGTCGACGACCGCATCGGCTCCCCCTACGTCCCCTGCGACCCGGACAAGATCCTCGCCATCGTTGAGTCGCGCCTGCCGGACAAGGGGCGCGCCCTCTCCGACCCCGACGAGACCTCGGAGCAGATCGCCGCACACATCCTCGACTTCTTCCAGTTCGAGGTGAAGGCGGGGCGGCTGCCGAAGAACCTCTTGCCGCTGCAGTCGGGCGTGGGCAACATCGCCAACGCGGTGGTGGGGGGCATGGTCAAGGGGCCCTTCTGCAACGTCAAGGTGTGGACCGAGGTGATCCAGGACACCATGCTGGACTTCTTCGACTCCGGGAAACTCGATTTCGCCTCCTCCACCTCGCTCTCCCTCTCCGAGCAAGGCTTCAAACGGCTCTACGACAACTGGGATTTCTACGTCCAGAAGGTCGTGCTGCGCCCCATGCAGATCAGCAACAACCCGGAGCCGATCCGCCGCCTCGGGGTGATCGCCATGAACACGCCGGTCGAGTTCGACATCTACGGGCACGCCAACTCCACCCTGGTGGGGGGGACCCGCATGATCAACGGCATCGGCGGCTCCGGCGACTTCCTCAGAAACGCCTACCTCTCCATCATGCACACCCCGTCCACGCGCCCCTCCAAGACCGATCCCACCGGGATCACCTGCGTGGTCCCCATGGCGCCGCACGTCGACCACACCGAGCACGACCTGGACGTCCTGGTCACCGAGCAGGGGCTTGCCGACCTGCGCGGGCTGTCGCCCCAGGAGCGTGCGAAGACCATCATCAGCAAATGCGTCCACCCCGACTACAAGCCGCTGATGCAGGAGTACTTCGAACGGGCCAGGCGCGAGTGCTGCGAGCTCAACGTCGGCCACGAGCCGCACATGCTCTTCAAGGTGTTCAAGATGCAGCAGCACCTCGCGGAAAAAGGGACCATGAAGATCGACAACTGGAACTAGCTGGGCCGGGAGAGGGTGGACCGATGGAACGTGACAACGGTGAGCTTTCGCGTGACGAGTTGCAGAAGGCGGTCGAACTGCTCGAGATAGTTGCGGCCCGGGGCAAGGGGTGTTCCCTGTCGGCGCTGGCGCGCGAGGCGGGCGTCACCCCTTACCGGGCGCGGCTTTTGTTGGCGCTTTTGGAGGACAAGGGGCTGGTGCAGTGTGCGGTCCAGAGCGGCAAGTACGACGAGAGCCGCGCCCGGTCGCTCGCCCGGACGCTTTTGCAGAACGTCCGCAACAGCAGTGTCCTCGGGCCGGTGCTCCGGTCGGTGTTGTCCGAGCACGACGACGAGCTCAAGGTGACCATCCTGAAGGACGCGCGGCCGGTGCTGGAAGCCCTGGCGCGCCGCCACAACGAGGCGATCTACATGGCGGTCCCCAACGGGGACGAGGTGCTGCTGCTGGACATGGTGGATCCCCTGCGCCAGGAGCGGGGGGAGCCGTTGGTGGGGAGGCGCTTTCCCTTTTTCGCCAACGCCGCCGGGAAGGTGATGCGCGCCATCGATTCGTGGGACCTCTTGGAGCAGATCGGCCGGAGGTGGCGCGGCGGACGGGGCGAGCAGCCGAACCTGGCCCAGCTGCGCATCGAGCTGGAGCAGATCCGGGAGCACGGGGTCGCGGTGGAGTGCAGCGGCATGGGGGACGGCGTGGTGACCGTGGCGGTGGCGGTCCGGGACTACGCCGGCAAGGTCGTGGGCGCCCTGATGCTGATCGGGCCCTCCTTCCGGCTGCTGGGGGACCGGCTGGAGCAGGAGATCATCCCCTCGCTGCGCCTGAGCGCCGAACTCCTCTCCGCCAGGTTCGGCTACGCCCGCCCCTGAAGCACGCAAGCCTCTCCTGGAGCTACTTGGCCCCCCTGGCGCAGGCGGGGGGATGGACACGGAAGCGGCGGCGCCGCTTCCAGACGCTGGTAACCCTAACAGAAGGAGTGACGGCCATGTCGGAAAAACAGCAATGGGAAGCAATCGCCAACCACAGCAAGTTCATCGAGCTAAAGCGCAGGAAACGGAACTTCCTCTTCAGCTGGTGGATCATCTCGACCATCTACTACCTCCTGCTCCCGGTCATCTCCGGCTACTTCCCCGAGGCCTTCAGGGTCAAGGTCATCGGCCCCATCAACTTCGGATACCTCTTCATCCTGTCCCAGTTTGTCATGGCCATCGGCGTGGCGATCTACTACGCCCACGTCGCCAACAAGACCTTCGATCGACTCACCAAGCAGCTTTTGGAAGCCTTGCAATAGACGCGTCCATCAATCAAAGAGGGGGACCAGGTATGAAAAAGAGGATCGCCGCTTTAACCGTAGCACTGTCGCTATCGATGTTCGGCGCGGCCGCCGTCTGCGCCCAGGCGCCCGCCACCGCCCAGGCACCTCCGGCCGCTGCATCAGCCACTGCCGCAGCTCCCCAGGCCGCCGCACCCGCCGCAGCCGCAGCCACCCAATCGGCGGCTCCCGCCGCAGGCGTCGCCGTCAAGGCCGCCACCGCACCGGTGAAGGGGGGCGCCGCACCGGCCAAGATCACCCCCAACCGCGGCATCACCATCGGCATGTTCGCGCTCATCATCGCGGTCACCATGGGGGTCGTGGTGTGGGCGGCCAAGAAGACGCAGACCGCCTCGGACTTCTACACCGCCGGCGGCGGCATCACCGGCTTCCAGAACGGCTGGGCCATCGCCGGGGACTACATGTCGGCGGCCTCCTTCCTGGGGATGTCGGGCCTCATCTCGCTCTACGGCATCGACGGCTTCATGTACGCGGTGGGACCGATGTTCTCGTTCATCGCCATCCTGCTGGTGATCGCCGAGCCCTGCCGCAACGCCGGCAAGTACACGCTGGGCGACATCCTCTCCTTCAGGAGCTCACCCAAGGTGGTGCGCGGCGTCGCGGCGCTCTCGACGGTGACGGTCTCCATCTTCTACCTGATCGCCCAGATGGTGGGCGCCGGCAAGCTGATGCAGATGCTCCTGAACATCCCGTACCGCGTTTCCGTGGTCGGCGTCGGAGCGCTCATGGTCGCCTACGTCGTCTTCGGCGGCATGAAGGCCACCACCTGGGTCCAGATCATCAAGGCGTCGCTGCTGATGGGCGCCACCACCGTCCTCTGTCTGCTGGTCGCCATCAAGGCGGGCTTCAACCCGGTCGGCTTCTTTACCGACGTGGTGAGTAACAGCGCCATCCAGGAGCACGTGCGCATGAACGTGTTGAAGGACGTCATCGCCAAGCCCGGCGTCGACTACGGGCAGAGGTTCCTGGAGCCCGGTCTGTTCCTGAAGAACCCCCTGGACCAGATCTCGCTCGGCCTCGCCTGGGCCCTGGGCGCTGCGGGCCTCCCCCACATCCTGATGCGTTTCTTCACCGTCCCGAGCGCCAAGGATGCCAGGAAGTCCATCATCGTGGCCCTCTTCCTCAACTCCAGCTTCTTCTTCATGATCAGCGTGATCGGCTTCGGCGCCGCGCTCTACCTCACCCCGCAGGCGATCTCCGCCGTGGACAAGGGGGGCAACATGGCGACCCTGCTCCTGGCCCAGCACATGGGGGGCGGCGCGGGTAGCCTCGGCGGCGACATCTTCCTCGCCTTCATCTGCGCGGTCGCCTTTGCGACCATCCTCGCCGTGGTCTCCGGCCTGGTGCTGGCGGCCTCCGCCGCCATCGCCCACGACGTCTACGTCAACATCATCAAGGACGGCAAGGCCGACCAGCAGCTGCAGGTCAAGGTGGCCCGCATCACCTCGCTCTTCGTGGGCACCTCGGCCATCGTGATGGGGCTCATGGCGGAGAAGGAGAACGTGGTGGCCCTGGTGGCACTGGCGTTCGCGGTCGCCGCTTCCGGCAACTTCCCGGTGATCATGTTCTCCCTGTTCTGGCGCAAGTTCAACACGGCGGGGATCGTTTCCGGCCTGGTGGTGGGGACCATCTCCGCGCTGGCCCTGGTCATGGTCTCGCCGGTGATGACCTATCCCAAGAAGATCGCTGCCGACGCCAAGAAGGTGGTGGAGACCCTGGAGAAGAAGCAGGCCGGCGGCGCGGTGCTGGCCGAGAAGGAAGTGCAGGCCCTGGAGAAGTCGCGGACGGAGTACGTGAAGAACAAGGACGGCAAGTCCATGGTCGGGCTGGACGCCCCGATCTTCCCGCTCAAGAACCCCGGCATCGTCTCGGTGCCGCTGGGTTTCCTGGCCGCCTTCTTCGGCTGTCTGCTCTTCAGGGAGCGCCGTGCCGAGGAGATGTTCGACGAGATCGACGTGCGCCAGAATACCGGCATCGGTATCGCCAAGGCGGCGGACCACTAGCTCTTGGCACCAAACCGGCCCCTGGCATCGCCCAAGGCAGCCGGCCACCAGCTCCTTTTACCCAGGCCCCCCTCCCGACCTCCCCCCTCCGGGGGGAGGGGCCACGCTGGCGGTGTCCAGCCAAGCAAGTTTCCGATACCTCTCCGGGAGCGGGTGCGCAAGCGTCCTCTCCCCCGGAGGGGGAGGGACAGGGAGGGGGAAGTTCCCCATCGCTCTCACCTTGTACAGCCGTAGCCGGCGTCCCCTCAGGGGGACAGGGAGGTGGGAGCTTCAGTGCACAACCGAAAAGGAGGTGAACCCGTGACACACGCTAACAACCTGCAGGAAATAGCGGCCGTGGAGCCGCCGGCGGGAGACGAGGGGATCCAACTCCTCTACTCGCTCAGCAAGGAGGAACTGGTCCGAATCATCGTCGACGACGCCAAGAACTGGCTGGCCCACGACGGGGTCTGGTTCCAGTCGCTGGAAAAGAAGTACGGCATGGACGTGGCGGTGGACATCGATACCGATGCGTGGCGGCTTTTCACCGTCATCGAGGCCAAGCGCATCATGGAGCGGCTCTCCATGAAGCCCGGCGGCGGCATCCCCGCCCTGGTGGAGTGCCTCAAGCACCGCTTCTACGCCCGCTTGAACCTCCAGGAAAGCGTCGAGGTGAGCGATACCCGGGCCGTGTTCCGCATGCTCGACTGCCGGGTGCAGTCCGCCAGGAAGCGCAAGGGACTCGCGGACCACCCCTGCAAGTCGGTGGGGATCGTCGAATACTCCGAGTTCGCCCGGACCATCGATCCGCGCATCACCACCCGCTGCATCGCCTGCCCTCCCGACCCGCACCCCGAAGAGTTCTGGTGCGCCTGGGAGTTCACCTTGAAAAACGATTAGCCGTAAAGACCACCCCGCAAGGAGGAACGACATGCACATTGCCGCTGCGGAGCCTTATCGCTCCAGACACAAGGTCCGGTTCGTCACCGCGACCAGTCTCTTCGACGGGCACGATGCCGCCACCAACATCATCCGGCGGATGCTCCAGGCCTCGGGCGCGGAGGTGATCCACCTGGGACACAACCGCTCCGTGGACGCCATCGTCACCGCCGCCATCCAGGAGGACGCCCAGGGCATCGCGGTGAGCTGCTACCAGGGGGGGCATGTCCCGTTCTTCAAGTACATCTGCGACCTGCTCCGGGAGCGCGGCGCCGACCACATCAGGGTCTTCGGAGGGGGCGGCGGCGTCATCGTCCCGGAGGAGGTCCGCGAGATCGAGGCGTACGGCGTGAGCAAGATCTTCTCCCCCGAGGACGGCAGGCGCATGGGCCTTCAGGGGATGATCAACCACATGCTGGAGTTGTGCGACTTCACCCCGCAGCGCGACACGGACCGGGAGATCGAGAGGCTCAAGGAGCGCGACATCCGCGCCGTCAACACGCTGATCACCCTGGCCGAGCAGGCGGTCCACGACCAAAGCGAGGGGTACGGGGCGGTACGGGACCGGATCCGCGCCATGGGGCGCGACGTCCCGGTGGTCGGGGTGACCGGGACCGGCGGGGCAGGGAAAAGCTCGCTCACCGACGAACTGGTGCGCCGCTTCATCAGGGACTTCCCGGAGAAAAGCGTCGCCATCCTGGCGGTTGACCCGTCCCGGCAACGTACCGGCGGGGCGCTCTTGGGCGACCGGATCAGGATGAACTCCATCAACAGCGACCGGATCTACATGCGCTCCCTGGCCACCCGCGATTCCCGCTCCGAGCTGTCGGCTGCGATACGCGACGCCCTCGACGTCGTGCGCGCCTCGGGCTTCGACCTGGTCATCGTGGAGACTTCCGGGATCGGGCAGGGGGACGCCGGGGTGGTGGAGATCTGCGACGTGTCGCTTTACGTGATGACCTGCGAGTTCGGCGCACCGACGCAACTGGAGAAGATCGACATGCTCGACTTCGCCGACCTGGTGGCCCTCAACAAGTTCGAGCGCAAGGGGGCGGAGGACGCGCTGCGCAACGTGCGCAAACAGTATCGCCGCAACCGCAACCTCTTCGAAATCCCGGATGCGGAACTGCCGGTCTACGGCACCATCGCCTCGCAGTTCAACGATCCCGGCACCAACGTGCTCTACCGGGCGCTTTTGGACCGGGTCAACGAGAAGAAGGACGCGGGGTGGAGCTCGCGACTGGAGGTCACCGAGCGCGAGAGCCTGAAGCAGTACATCATCCCGCCGGACCGGGTGCACTACCTGGGCGAGATCGTGCAGGCCGTGCGCGGCTACCGCAGGGATGTGGAGGAGCAGGCCGGTGTCGCGCGCACACTGTTCCAGCTTTCCGGCGCCAGGGCCCAAGTGAAGGGGGAGGGGACGGTCGCGGAACTGGAGCAGCTCATCGGAAGCTTTTCCGCGAAGCTGCAGGAGGAGCCGCGGCGCATCATCGACGGCTGGAAGTCGCTCAAGGAGTGCTACCGCCAGGACGCCCAGGTCACCCGCGTGCGCGACAAGGAGATCCGCACCGAGCTCTACACCACGTCCCTCTCCGGGACGAAGATTCCCAAGGTCTGCCTCCCCGACTACCAGGACTGGGGGGAGATCGTCAAGTGGTCCATGAAGGAGAACCTGCCCGGTTTCTTCCCCTTCACGGCGGGCGTCTTCCCGTTCAAGCGCGCCGAGGAGGATCCCAAGCGTCAGTTCGCCGGGGAGGGGACCCCGGAGCGTACCAACCGGCGCTTCCATTACCTCTGCCAGGACGACGGCGCCAAGCGCCTCTCCACGGCCTTCGACAGCGTGACACTCTACGGCGAGGACCCGGATTACCCGCCCGACATCTACGGCAAGGTCGGGGAGAGCGGGGTCTCCATCTGTACCGTCGAGGACATGGAGAAGCTCTACGCCGGCTTCGATCTCTGCGCCCCCTCGACCAGCGTCTCCATCACCATCAACGGCCCGGCGCCCATCATGCTGGCCTTCTTCTTCAATGCGGCCATCAGGCAGCAGCTGGCGCAGTTCAAGACCGCGCAGGGGCGCGAGCCGTCGGCCGCGGAGTTCGCCGAGCTTAAGGCCCGCACCCTGCAGACCGTGCGCGGCACCGTCCAGGCCGACATCCTCAAGGAGGACCAGGGGCAGAACACCTGCATCTTCTCCACGGAGTTCGCGCTCAGGATGATGGGGGACATCCAGCAGTACTTCATCGAGCAGCAGGTGCGCAACTACTACTCGGTCTCCATCAGCGGCTACCACATCGCCGAGGCCGGGGCGAATCCCATCTCGCAGCTTGCCTTCACGCTTTCCAACGGCTTCACCTACGTGGAGTATTACCTGTCGCGGGGGATGAACATCGACGACTTCGCGCCGAACCTCTCCTTCTTCTTCAGCAACGGCCTCGACCCCGAGTACACGGTGATCGGCCGCGTGGCGCGGCGCATCTGGGCGGTGGTGATGCGGGAGAAGTACGGCGCCAACGACCGCAGCCAGAAGCTCAAGTACCACATCCAGACCAGCGGCCGTTCGCTGCACGCCCAGGAGATGGATTTCAACGACATCCGCACCACGCTGCAGGCCCTGATGGCCCTCTACGACAACTGCAACTCGCTGCACACCAACGCCTACGACGAGGCGGTCACCACACCGTCGGAAGAGTCGGTACGCCGGGCCATGGCGGTGCAGATGATCATCACCAAGGAGCTTGGCCTCGCCAAGAACGAAAACCCGCTACAGGGGGCCTTCATCATCGACGAGTTGACCGACCTAGTGGAGGAAGCGGTACTGGCCGAGTTCGAGCGCATCGACCAGCGCGGCGGCGTGCTGGGGGCGATGGAGACCCAGTACCAGCGCAGCAAGATCCAGGACGAGTCCATGCTCTACGAGGCGCGCAAGCACTCCGGCGAGCTCCCCATTATCGGCGTCAACACCTTCTTGAACCCGCACGCGGGCGAGGAGGGATACCAGATCCCCGGAGAGCTGGCCCGTGCCACCGTCGAGGAGAAGGAACAGCAGATCAGGAACCTGCGCGCCTTCCAGGAGCGGCACAAGGACGAGGCCCCGCGTGCCCTAAAGCGGCTCCAGGAGACGGCGGTGGCCGGCGGCAACATCTTTGCCGAGCTGATGGAGACGGTGCAGTGCGCCTCGCTGGGGCAGATCACCAGGGCGCTCTACGAGGTGGGCGGCGAATACCGGCGCAACATGTAGTTGGAGGAGTCTTGAGGCCCAACGTTCCCTCCCCCGGAGGGGGAGGGACAGGGAGGGGGAAAACTTGCTCCCGGAATCAGCAGCAGAAGAGACAACGAGAGCGAACGAGGAGGACAAACCGTGGATGTCTTTCAAGCAATAAACGACAGACGCAGCATCAGGAAGTACCGGGACATTCCGGTGGAGTGGGACAAGGTGAGCCAGGTGCTCGACGCGGGGCGGCTGGCGCCGTCGTGGAAGAACATGCAGTGCTGGCGCTTCCTGGTGCTCTCGTCAGGCGGCAAGCGGAACGCGCTGCTGGACGCTTTCCCCGATGACAATCCCGGCAAGAAGGCCCTCTCCCAGGCGCCGGTGACCATCGTGGTCTGCGCCGACCCGGCCGAGTCGGGCGTCGAGAACGG
The DNA here is from genome assembly GCF_016458305.1 of Geomonas anaerohicana. GTDB lineage: Bacteria > Desulfobacterota > Desulfuromonadia > Geobacterales > Geobacteraceae > Geomonas > Geomonas anaerohicana. The sequence goes on from NZ_JAEMHL010000002.1 coordinate 236,864, forward strand.
CATCGAGTACTACGTCGCCGACACGGCCATCGCCTTCGAGCACATCTGCCTGGCCGCGCACGGCCTGGGGCTTGGCACCTGCTGGATGGGGCTCTTCGACGAGCGGACCCTGAAGGCGTCGCTCGGCATCCCGGAGGGGATACGGGTCGTCGGCGTGACGCCGTTGGGCTACCCGGACCAGGAGCCCAAGGCCCGACCGCGCAAGGAACTGGCGGAGATCGCCTATCACAACGACTGGGGGAGCGCATGCTGACCAAGACCGAATCGGAGCAAAGGATAGGAAGGCTGCAGGAGGGGCTGAGGCAACAAGGGCTCGACGGCGCCCTGTTCATCTACCCCATCGACATCTACTACTTTTCCGGCACGCGCCAGAACTCGGCGCTCTTCGTCCCCGCGGAAGGGAAGCCGCGCCTGATGGTGCGCAAAAGCTACTTCCGGGCCCAGGCCGAAAGCGTCATCGACGACACGCGCCCCTTTCCCTCCAGCAAGGAATTCGCATCACAGTTTCCGCCCCAGGCAAAGCGGATCGGCTTCACCTTCGACGTGGCGCCGGTGCAGCAGTACCAGTACTACGCGAAGCTCCTCCCCGGCGTGGAATTCGTCGATGTCTCCACGTTGAACCGGGAACTACGGAGCGTGAAGTCCGAACTGGAGCTGGAACGGATGCGCGAAAGCGGCGCCAGGCTTTGCGGCGTCTTCAAGGAGGTGCCCGGTTTCCTGAAAGAGGGGATGCGTGAGCTGGACCTTGCCGCCGAGTTCGAATACCGGCTGCGCAAGGCGGGGGGCGAAGGGTACGTGCGCATGCGCGCCTACAACCAGGAGTTGTTCCAGGGGCTGGCGGTCAGCGCGGGCGCCGGCAATCCCGGCTTCTTCGACGGCGCGGTCACCGGGCGCGGACTCTCCAACGCCTCACCCCACGGTGCCTCAACCGATGCCATCGAGGCCAACGTCCCGGTGCTGGTGGACTACACCGGCGTATTCAACGGCTACATCGTGGACATGACCCGCATGTTCGTGGTGGGGCGGCTCGAGCCCGAACTGAAGCAGGCTTTCGATACCTCGCTGCGGATCCAGCAGCACCTGGCCGAGAACCTGAAGCCGGGTGCGGTGTGCGAGGACCTCTTCGCCCAGGCCGCCGAGATCGCGGAGAGCGCCGGGCTTGCGCGCAACTTCATGGGCGCGCCCGGCGAGAATGCCAAGTTCGTTGGACACGGGGTGGGGCTCGAGCTGGACGAGTTCCCGGTACTGGCCCAGGGATTCAAGTCGCAGCTCCGGGCTGGCCAGACCATCGCCATCGAACCCAAGTTCGTGCTTCCCGGGCTCGGTGTTATAGGTATCGAAAACACGTTTGCCGTGGCGCCGGAGGGTGGGGTGAAAATCACGGATCTGGCGGACGAAATCGTCTGCGTGTAAACACGGAAAACAATTTTTGTTTTATGTGGGGGCTCGCGAAGGCGAGCCCCTTTTTTGTGGCCAAGCGGATTTACTCCCTGTCTTTCAGGCGTTTATATTCTGTTGGCTCATGGCTGTCCCGCGCGGCGCTGCAGCGGTGGGCAACTGGTGGTACAATAAAATCACGAATTTAGAATCTTGTTATACTTTTGCTTGACTTTAACGTAAACGACAGATAAAGTTCTAGTCAACACATCATCACCGGGAGGGAAACGATGCAAGACGTCTTCGTAGTGGAATCGCTGAGAACCCCCTTTGGCTCCTTTGGCGGCTCGTTGTCCGACGTTGAGGCGCCCGTGCTGGGGGGGGGCGTGATCAAGGCGCTCCTGGAGCGGGCCGACCTGAACCCGGCCCAGGTTGACGAGGTTATCGCCGGCCAGGTGCTCGGCGCCGGGGTGGGGCAGGCGCCCGCCCGCCAGGCCATGCGCTACGCCGGCATCCCCGATACCGCGCACGCACTCACCATCAACAAGGTCTGCGGCAGCGGCTTGAAGTCGATCATGCTCGGCGCAGGTTCCATCATGCTGGGCGATTCCGACGTGGTAATCGCCGGCGGGATGGAGAACATGTCGCTCGCCCCCTTCGTCCTGAAGAAAGCGCGCTACGGCTACCGCATGGGGCACGGCGAACTCACCGACCTGATGATCTACGACGGCCTGCAAGACCCGTACTCCGGGCGGCACATGGGCGACATCGCCGAAGAGGCGGCTGCACGGCACGCCCTTTCCCGCGAGGCCCAGGACCAGTTCACCATCCGTTCCTACACCCGGGCGCAGGAAGCGGTCCGGGGCGGCATCTTCAAGGACGAGATCGTGCCGGTGCTGAAAAAGGGGCGCGGCGGTGAGGTCACGATTGCCGAGGACGAGGAGCCCTTCAAGGTCGACTTCAGCAAGCTCCCAGCCCTGAAGCCGGTCTTTAAGAAGGACGGCACCATAACCGCGGCCAACGCCTCCACCATCAACGACGGTGCGGCGTTCTCATTGCTGGCAGGCACCGACGCGGTCAAGCGCCTGAACCTGAAGCCCAAGGCGCGCATCGTCGCCCATGCCACCTGCAGCCTCCATCCCGAGCGCTACACCGAGGCGCCGGTCGGGGCCATCGAGGTTGCCTGCGCCAAGGCTGGATTGAAGACCAAAGACATCGACCTTTTCGAGATCAATGAAGCGTTCGCCACGGTGGCCATGATCGCCATCAAGGATCTGAACCTGGACCCGGAAAAGGTGAACGTGAACGGCGGCGCCTGCGCCATCGGCCATCCCATCGGCGCCAGCGGCGGCAGGCTGGCGGCGACCGTGGTGCGCGAACTGCACCGGCGCAACGCCCGCTACGGGCTTGCCACCCTCTGCATCGGCGGAGGCGAGGCTGTCGCGGTAGTATTCGAGAGGGTTTGACCCGCACTTCAAGGATCCCAGTTTTCATAGGAGGATGACATGTTCAAGGTAGTAGGCGTCATAGGCGCCGGCCAGATGGGAAGCGGTATCGCCCATGTCTTCGCCCAGCATGCGTACCAGGTTCTGCTCTACGACATTTCCCAGGCTCAACTGGACAAGGCGCTCAAGTCCATCGAACAGAACCTGGAGCGCCAGGCGAGGAAAGGCGTCATCTTCACCACCAGCATCGAAGGGATCATGGCCCGCACCACCGCCACCAAGGACCTCAAGGACTTCGCCCAGTGCGACCTGGTGGTGGAGGCGGCGACCGAGAACGAGAACCTCAAGTTCGACCTCTTCAAGAAGCTCGACGAGATCGTGGCGGAAGACGCCATCCTCGCCTCCAACACCTCCTCCATCTCCATTACCCGCATCGCGGCCTGCACCAGGCGTCCGGACAAGGTGATCGGCATGCACTTCATGAACCCGGTGCCGATCATGCAGCTGGTCGAAGTGATCCGCGGCCTGGGCACCAGCGAGGAAACCTTCCAGGCCATCGGCGCCCTGGTCGCGCGCCTGGGCAAGGAGATGGCGGTCGCCAAGGACTACCCCGGCTTCATCGTCAACCGGGTGCTGATCCCGATGATCAACGAGGCGATCTTCGCCCTCTACGAGGGGATCGCCACAACCGAGGACATCGACAAGGGGATGAAGCTGGGCACCAACCAGCCCATGGGTCCGCTGGTTCTCGCCGACTTCATCGGCCTCGACACCGTGCTCGCCATCTGCAACGTCCTGCATGACGGCTTCAAGGATCCCAAGTACCGTCCCTGCCCGCTCCTGGTGAACATGGTCAACGCCGGCTATCTCGGCAAGAAGTCGGGCAAGGGATTCTACGACTATCAGGGCTAGGCCCGGGGGAGCGATCATCATGGAAAACCAGAACATCCTTTGCGAGATCGCCGAGGGAGTGGCGACCGTCACCGTGAACCGCCCGGCGAGCCTGAACGCGCTGAACAGCCAGGTGCTCGGCGAACTGGAGTGCACCCTCTACAAGCTGGAGCAGGACTCCGCAGTGCGCGTCGTCATCCTCACCGGAGCAGGTGAAAAGGCCTTCGTCGCCGGCGCGGACATCAAGGAGATGGCCGACATGAACTCCTACGAGGGGCACCGTTTCGCCCTCCAGGGGCAGCGGGTCATGCTCTTCATGGAGAAGATGACCAAGCCGGTGATCGCCGCGGTGAACGGGTACGCCCTGGGTGGCGGCCTCGAACTGGCCCTCGCCTGCGACGTCATCTACGCCTCCGACAACGCCAAGCTTGGTTTCCCCGAGGTCACCCTGGGGATCATCCCCGGCTTCGGCGGCACCCAGAACCTCGCCCGTCTCATCGGCCCCAACCGGGCCAAGGAGCTGATCTATAGCGGCAGGATGATCAACGCCCAGAAGGCCCTGGCCTGGGGGGTAGTCAACGAGGTGGTCGCGCAGGCGGAGCTTGCGGCGAAGGCCCTGGACCTGGCGCGGGAGATCGCCAAAAACGGCAGCCTCGGCGTCGGCTACGCCAAGAACGCCATCGTCAACGGTCTCAACATGACGAAAGAAGATGGATTCCGCTACGAGAGCTCCCTCTTCGGAGTCCTCTTCGCCACCGAGGATCAGAAAGAAGGTATGGGCGCCTTCGTCGAAAAGCGCAAAGCGCAGTTCCAGGGAAAGTGAACCAGAAGCAGTTCTACGTTCTATGTTCTACGTTCTACGTTGCGAACAGAGGCGCTTGGAAAAGATGTAATAGCGCTTCTAAGCAATCCGGAATGGAACAAAGAACAGAGAACCTGACCAGCAGTAGTGGGGTGAACGTAGAACTTAGAACGTAGAACATAGAACGTTTTCTAAATAAGGGGGATGCAATGGATTTCGAATTGAGCCAGGACCACAAAGTATTGAGGGATTCGGTGCGCGAGTTCGTTGAGAAGGAGATCAAGCCGATCGCGATGAAGATCGACGAGGAGCACATGATCCCGGACTCGCTGGTCAACAAGATGGCGGAGATGGGTTTCCTGGGCAGCTACTTCCCCGAGGAGTACGACGGCGCCGGCCTCGACATGCTCTCCTACGCCATCGTGGTCGAGGAAGTCTCTAAGGCGTGCGGCTCCAGCGGCGTGCTCATCTCGGCGCACACCTCGCTCGCCTGCGGCCCGATCTACACCTTCGGCACCGAGGCGCAGAAGAAGAAATGGCTCCCGGCGCTGAACACGGGCAAGGTGATCGGCTGTTTCCTCCTCACCGAGCCCGATGCAGGCAGCGACGCCGGGGCCATCTCCACCACCTACCGCCGCGAAGGCGACGAGTTCGTCATCAACGGCTCCAAGATCTTCATCACCAACGGCGGCTACCGCGGCACCGGCGTCCTCTTCGCCACCTCGGACAAGAGCCTGAAGCACCGGGGCGTCTCCGCCTTCATCATCGACCTCAACTCCCCCGGGGTGGAAATCCTCAAGAACGAGAACAAGCTCGGCATCCGCGGCAGCTACACCACCGCCTTCGCGCTGGACGGCGTGCGCATCCCGGCCGAGAACCTCCTTGGACAGGAAGGGCAGGGCTTCAAGATCGCCATGGACACACTCAACGGCGGGCGCATCGGCATCGCCTCCCAGGCGCTGGGCATTGCCGAAGGGGCCTTCGAGCGGGCGCTGGCCTACTCCAAGGAGCGCAAGCAGTTCGATCACCCCATCTGCGAGCTGCAGGCGGTTCAATTCAAGCTGGCCGACATGTACACCCGCATCGAGACCAGCAAGCTGATGACCTACAAGGCCGCCTGCCTCAAGGACGCCAAGAAGAACTACACGGCCGAGTCGGCCATGTGCAAGATGCTCGCTTCCGAGGCGGCCACCTACGTCACCAAGGAGGCGATCCAGATCCACGGCGGCTACGGCTTCATCTGCGACTACGAGGTGGAGCGCATGTTCCGCGACGCCAAGATCACCGAGATCTACGAAGGGACCAATGAGGTGCAGCGCGTGGTCATCTCGAAGATGCTTCTTTCGTAACGACGCCGTCTCGTCTCATCCACCTGCCCCCTGAAGGTAGGTAAACGGGACGCGGCTACGCCGAGAACAACGGTCCTCCACGGGCTCCTCCCCCCGGAGGGGGGAGGTCGGGAGGGGGGAAGCCGGTAACACGCAGGAGCCAGTTATGGAAGCTACCAGGGAAATCTATTGGAACGTAGGGCACGGCGTGGTGCTCCCGATGTACCTGCTCACGCTGATGGCCTTCGCCGCCTGCGCCTACGGGTGCTGGAAGCGGGTCGAGGTCTACCGGCAGGGCAAACCGATAAACCGCCTGGACAACCTGCGCGAGCGGGTCACGCTGATGGCGACCAACCTGTTCGGCCAGATCCGGGTGCTGCGCGTCGCTGGCCCCGGCATCCCGCACGCACTGTTCTTCTGGGGCTTCGTGGTCCTCTTCATCGGGACGCTTTTCGTCATGGCCCAGGCCGATTTCTCGCAGCCGCTCTTCGGCATTAAGATTCTCACCGGCAGCTTCTACAAGGGATACTCGCTGGTGCTGGACCTGGCCGGGCTGGCCGCGCTGGTCACCCTGTTCGGCCTCGCCCTGCGGCGCTTCGTGGCGCGGCCGGAGGGGCTCAAGATCACCCGCGACGACTACCTGATGCACGGCCTTTTGTCCGCCATCATCGTCACCGGCTTCTTCGCCGAAGGGGTGCGCATGGCCGCCACGGAGCTGCGCCAGAACCCGGACCTGGCCCGCTTCTCGCCGGTAGGGCTCTTCGTCGCCGGCCAGTTCGCCGCCCTGGACCTGCAGTCCCTCAAGGAGCTGCACCGGCTCTGGTGGTGGTGCCATTTCCTGCTGGTCACCGGCTTCATCGCCGCCATCCCCTGGACCAAGTTCCGTCACCTCTTGACCACCCCCGCCAACTACCTCTTCGTCGATCTCAGGCCCAAGGGGAGCATCGACACCATCGACCTGGAGGCCGAAGGGGTGGAGCATTTCGGGGTGGACAAGGTGGCCGACCTCACCTGGAAGGACATCTTCGACGCCGACGCCTGCACCAGCTGCAAGCGCTGCCAGGACCGCTGTCCCGCCTTCAACACGGAGAAACCGCTCTCTCCGATGCAGGTGGTGCAGCAGATAGGCGAGACCGCGTGCACGGCACCGCAGGCGGACCTGATAGAGACGGTGGGGCGGGACGCGCTCTGGTCCTGTACCACCTGCCGCTCCTGCCAGGAGATCTGTCCGGCTCAGGTGGAGCACGTCAACAAGGTCATCGAGATGCGGCGCAACCTGGTGCTCATGCAGGGCGAGTTCCCCGGCGAGGAGGTCATGGTCGCGGCTAACAACGTCGAGGTGAACGGCAACCCCTTCGGCATGGCCTACGCCGAGCGCGGCAAATGGGCCGACGGCCTGCCGGTACGGCACCTCTCCGACGGGGAGGAGGCGGACATCCTCTACTTCGTGGGGTGCTACGCCTCCTTCGACAAGAGAAACCAGGAGGTGGCCAAGAGCTTCGTGAAGATCTGCGACGCGGCCGGTGTGAAGGTCGGCATCCTGGGCAAGGAGGAGCGCTGCTGCGGCGAACCGCTGCGCAAGCTGGGCAACGAGTACCTGTACCAGATGACCGCGCAGGAGAATATCGAGCTGATCAAGGGGTACGGCGTCAAGAAGATCGTCACCACCTGTCCCCACTGCCTCAACACGCTGGGGCGCGACTACCGCGACCTCGGGCTCGACGTGGAGGTCGAACACTACACCGTCTTCATCGACCGGCTCATCGGCGCAGGGACACTCGCCCTGGCTCCGCACCAGTTCGACTACACCTACCATGACTCCTGCTACCTGGGTCGCTACCAGGGCATCATGGAGCAGCCGCGCAACGTGCTGCACGTCGCCGGAGGCAGGATCAACGAGATGCAGCGGTCGGGCCTGGAGAGCTTTTGCTGCGGCGCCGGCGGCGGCCGGATCCTCGCCGAGGAAAAGCTGGGGAGCCGGATCAACGTGCAGCGGGTGAAGATGGCCGAGGCGACCGGCGCGCCGCTGATTGTCTCCAACTGTCCCTTCTGCCTGACCATGTTCGAGGACGGCATCAAGACCGGCGATTGCGAAGGGAAACTGGCGGTGCGGGACCTGGCCGAGGTGGTGGCGGAACGGCTCGCGACGCCGCTCGAAATAGGCAAGGCGGGGCCGGAACTGACTATGGCCGCCGTCACCGCGCTGGCCGACGTGGCCGGGAGGATCGAGCCGGCGCCGCCGGAACAGGAGCGGCTGGCGGCCGCGGAAGGTGTGTCGGCGTGACGCCGCAAAGAATCCAGAGGAGGAAGCTATGAAGATACTGGTATGCATCAAACAGGTGCCGGACATGGAGTCCCGCTTCAGGCCCAACGGCGAAAAGACCTGGTACGACGAGGGGGACCTCGCCTTCCGCATGAACGAATACGACGAGTACGCGGTGGAACAGGCGGTCCAGCTCAAGGAGCAACTGGGCGGCGAGCCCGAGATCACGGTCCTCTCCATCGGCCCCGACCGGACGGTGGAGGCGATCAAGAAGGCACTCGCCATGGGTGGGGACCGCGCGGTCCACATCCGCGACGACCGGTACTACCAGAAGGATCCCTGGCAGATCGCCTCGATGATCGCGAGCTACGCCAAGGGGGAAGGGTTCGACCTCATCTTCACCGGGATGCAGTCCCAGGACCGCGGTTCGGCGCAGGTCGGCGTGATCGTGGCAGAGTTGCTCGGTATCGCCTGCGCCACCACCCTGGTCGGCTTCAGCTATGACGGCGGCACCATCACCGCCAAGAGGGAACTGGAAGGTGGAATCAAGGGCGTGGCGAAGCTGAAACTCCCGGCGCTGGTCACCTGCCAGTTGGGGCTCAACACCCCGCGCTACCCGACGCTCCCCAACATCATGAAGGCGAAGAAGAAGGAGATCGCCTCCCTGACGCCGGCGGAGCTCTCCGGTGAGGCCGAACTGACCGCCACCGCCGCCATCTACCCGCCCGCCAAGAAAGGCGGCGGCCTGGTGCTGGAAGGGGAGATCGGCATCCAGGTAGACCGGCTGATGGGGATCCTGAAAGAAAAGACCGCGGTGCTCAGATAGGAGGAGACCATGAAAGCGTTACTGATAGGGGAATACCGGCAGGGAAAGCTCCTCGACACCACCTATGAACTCAAGGCCTTCGCCGACCGCCTCGGCACCGACAGCGTCATGCTGCTGGTGGGAAGCGATGCCGACCTCCCCAAATACGACGGCAGGCTCTACCTCGCCGATGCCGCGAAGTATGGCGAGTACAATCCCGACCTGCACAAGCAGCTGGTGCTGCAGGCGGTCGAGAGGGAGAACCCGGACTGCATCGTCTTCGTCCACTCCTCCTACGGCTGGGACCTCGCCCCGCGCGTCGCGGTCGCCCTGAAGGCCGGCCAGGTCTCGGAAATCGTGGCGCTCAACGAGGGGGCCTACGAGGTGAATGCCTGCAACGCCAAGCTGCGCCGGACGGTAACCCCGAAAAGCGGCCGCTGCGTCCTCACCATCCAGGCCGGTGCCTTCAGCCCGTCCGGCGAGCCGCAGGGCACCCCCCAACTGGAACGGCTGGAGCTCTCCGGCACCGTCTCCGCCATCGAGTTCGTGGGCTACGAGGCCGCCGAGCAGAAGGGGGTCGATCTCAGCAAGGCCGAGGTCATCGTGAGCGCCGGCCGCGGCGTGGGCAAGAAGGACAACGTCCCGGTCATCGCCGCACTGGCCAGCGCCCTCGGGGGCGAACTCGGCGCCAGCCGCCCCGTAGTCGATGCCGGCTGGGTCGATCACAGCCACCAGGTGGGCACCACCGGGCAGACGGTGAGCCCCAAGCTTTACGTCGCCTGCGGCATCAGCGGCGCCATCCAGCACCTGGCGGGCATGAAGAAGGCCGATTTCATCGTAGCCATCAACAAGGACAAGGACGCACCCATCGGCGAGATCGCCGACGTCCTGGTGGTAGCCGATGTGATGCAGTTCGTCCCAGCCTTCACCGCCAAGTGCGCGAGATGAGACTGTAACCGATCCTGATGAGCGGCAAAACTTCACAAGTCCTCTCACGGGTCCCCTCTCCCGGGGGGAGAGGGGATAAGTTTCCCGCCCCCGGAGGGGGAGGGTTAGGGAGGGGGGCAGTGCGGCTCAGCAGGAAAATGCGAAACGTAACCGATTCACCAAGAGGGAGACGCCGATGTTTCTCGAACTGACTGAAGAACAAAAGCTGATACAGGAAACCGCCCGAAACTTTGCCCGCTCCGTGCTGGAACCGCTTGCGCCCAAGCTGGACCGGGAGGGGGACCACCCCGCCTTCCTGGCCAACCTGAAGAAGCTGGCGGAGCTGGGCTTCATGGGACTGAACGTCCAGGGAGAGTACGGCGGCTCCGAGGCCGGGGTGATCGCCTTCAGCGTCGCCATGACCGAAATCGCCCGCGCCTGCGCCTCCACCGCCGTCACCGTCTCGGTGAACAACATGGTCTGCGAGGTAATCCAGGCCATCGGGTCGCAGGAGCAGAAGGAGAAGTACATCCCGCGCATCTGCTCCGGCGCCTACGCCGCCGGGAGCTTCGCCCTCACCGAGACCGGCGCCGGATCGGACCCCGCGGGCATGACCACCACCGCCGTCCTCGACGGTGACAGCTGGGTACTGAACGGCTCCAAGATCTTCATCACCAGCGCGCCCTACGCCGGTGTCTTCGTGGTCTGGGCCGTCACTGACAAGGAAGCGCCCAAAGGGAAGGGGATCAGCTGCTTCCTCGTGGAGCAGGGGACGCCTGGGCTCGTCATCGGTAAGCAGGAAGAAAAGACCGGTCAGCATGCTTCGGCCACCAACGAACTGGTCTTCGACAACTGCCGCATTCCGAAGGACGCGCTGATGGGGAAACTGAACGACGGTTTCCGGATCGCCGTCGCCGAGCTGGGCGGCGGGAGGATCGGCATCGGCTCCCTGGCGCTCGGCATCGGCCTGGCCGCCATGGACTACGCCACCCGGTACAGCAACGAACGGGTGCAGTTCGGGCAGAAGATCAGCGCTTTCCAGGCCACCCAGTGGAAGATCGCCGACAGCTACACCGAATTGGAGGCGGCGCGTCTGCTGCTGATGAGCGCCGCCTTCCGCAAGGAGAGCGGCCGCCCCTTCGCCAAGGAGGCTTCCATGGCCAAGCTCTTCGCCACCGAGGCCGCCAACCGTGCCTGCTATAACGCGGTGCAGATGCTGGGAGGCTACGGCTACACCGCCGACTTCCCCGTCGAGCGCTACGCCCGCGACGTCCGGATCACCTCCATCTACGAGGGAACCAGTGAAATCCAGCGCGTCATCATCGCCCGGGAGGTCCTGAAGAACTTTAGCTAAACGAAGTGCCCTTACGGGACCAGGGGCTGCCACCATCGGATATGCTGCCTTAAACCGTTGCTCGTGAACCAGGGTTCCCCCCTTTTGCGAAGGGGGGACAGGGGGGATTTAACCGAGGCAGCCAAAGCATCCTGGCTTGCCACTGAAGCAAAATCCCCCTAAATCCCCCTTTGCCAAAGGGGGACTTACCAGCGGAAGGTAATTAGTAACAGGCGAAGTTAATGGCAATCTGAATCTCAGTCTAAATCTCAGTCTAAATCTCAGTCTAAATCTTAATCTGTCTTCGTGGAGGGACGCATGAGTAGCGGCAAGCGGATCACGTTGCAGCAGGCGGCCGAGATCGTGAAGAACGGCTCAAGCCTGACCTTTTCCGGCTTCACCATCTGGCGGCGCCCCTTCGCGCTGGTCTACGAGCTGATCAGGCAGAGGAGGAAGGGGCTCCACCTCATCGAGGTGAACGGCGGGCCACAGACCGAGTTCCTGGTGGGCGCGGGATGCGTCGACATCTGGGAGTCGTGCTGGGTCGGCCACGAACTCTACGGCAAGTACGGCGCCAACCTCTCCAGGAAGGTGGGCAACAAGGAGATCCTGGTCGAGGACTACAGCCACGCGGAGATGCTGTTCCGCTTCAGCGCGGCCGCTTCCGGCGCCCCCTACGCCGTGACCCAGACCTCGCTCGGCACCGACATCCATAACCCCGCCTACGACACGCTCGGCAACGCCGGACTCCGCGACGGCAGGCGCATTCCCCGTCACAAGTACCGCTTCACCGAGGACCCCTTCTTCGGCGCCGGCGCCCAGGTCATGGTCCCCGCCGCCAAGGTGGACGTCGCCATCCTCTGCGTGCAGCAGGTGGGGGAGGAGGGGACGGTGCGGGTGAACGGCCAGTTCTACTCCGACCCGGAGGTGGCCAGGGCGGCCGACGTCACCATCGTCATGGCGGAGGAGATCGTCCCGGAAGAGTACCTGCGCCGCGACAGCGACCTGAACACCATCACCAGCTTCGAGGTCGACCACATCCTCGAAGTCCCCTTCGGTGCCCACCCCACCGGGATGTTCGGCCGTTACGACGTGGACGGCGCCTTCCTCAAGGACTTCTACGGCAGGACCAGGACCCAGGAAGGGTTCGACGACTTCGCCAAGGAATGGATCCACGGCCTGGACCACCTGGGCTACCTCGAGAAACTCGGCTGGCCGAAGATGCTCAACCTGAAGGCGAACACCGCCCTCAAGTACAGCACCGGCGTGAAAAGGGGGCAGTGACATGAACAAAGAGTTCGCGAAACCCGAAGAATACGGATTGGCCGACCTCCTCTGCTGTGCCGCCTCCCGCGAGGTGCAGGACAACGAGATCGTCTTCGCCGGCACGGGGCTCCCCATGGTGGCCATCATGCTGGCGCAAAAGACCCACGCGCCCAACCTCAAGCTGATCTTCGAAGCCGGGACGCTGGACGGCCGCCCCCCCGAGATCCCCACTTCGGTCGGCGATGCCCGCTGCGAGATGGGCGCCTCGCGCTCCTCCGGTCTCCATGATGCCTTCAGCATCGCGCAGCGCGGCTACGTCGACCTGGGCTTTTTGGGCGGCGCCGAGGTGGATCAGTACGGCAACGTTAACACCACCTGCATCGGCGATTACCTGAGCCCTGAACTGCGCCTCACCGGCAGCGGCGGCAACCCCGACATCAACTCCTTCGCGAAACGCACCGTTTTCATCATGGTGCACGAGAAGCGCCGCTTCACCGAGCAGGTGAGCTACATCACGAGCCCCGGTTGGCGGGTGCGCAACTGGCCCGGCGGCGAAACGGTGCACCGGCGCGAGCTCTACGGCGCGGCCTATCGCGGCGGCCCCTCGGCCGTCATTTCCACGCTCGGTGTCTTCCGCTTCGACGAGGAAAGCGGGCGCATCTACCTCGACACCTGCCACGCGGGCAACACGCCCGAGCAGATCCGGGACATGTGCCAGTTCGACCTCGACATCAGCCGGGTCAGCGGCGAAACACTTCCCCCCACCAGGGAGGAGTTGCACTACATCCACGAAGTGCTCGACCCGGAGCAGATCTTCATCCCGAAGGTAAAGCCGGTGTAACAACACCATTCTCCTTATAGTCGAGATTTCCCCCTAGTACCCTCTCCCGGAGGGAGAGGGTGCCCGTCCACCAGTCCCCTCTCCCCCTGGGAGAGGGTGCCCGAAGGGCGGGTGAGGGACGTTTGTTACCTGCCGAATCCCCTCACCCTGCCCTCTCCCAGAGGGAGAGGGGATGTGGATGTGTCGGTAGGAGATCAAGAAAAGGCAGAATTTTTTTTGACCACGTTTCGCATCTTACGTCAACGTCAACGGAGCTGACAATGCTAGTCGTAGTTTGCATCAAACAGGTCCCCGACACCACCCAGGTACAGATCGACCCGGTCACCAACACCCTGGTTCGTGAAGGGATCCCCTTCATCGTCAACCCCTACGACACCCACGCCCTGGAAGAGGCGCTCAGGCTCAAGGACCGCTTCGGCTTCCGCGTCGCCGCCATTTCCATGGGGCCTCCCAACGCGGAGGCGACTCTGAAGAAGGCGCTGGCCCTCGGAGTCGACGAGGCTATCCTCCTCTCCGACCGCGTCTTCGGCGGCGCGGACACCCTGGCCACCAGTCGCGTCCTCTCGGAGGCGATCGATAGGCTGAACCGGCAGGAGCAGGTCGGCATCGTCATCTGCGGCAAACAGACCATTGACGGCGACACCGCCCAGGTCGGCCCCGGCATCGCCACGCGCCTGGGCTATACCCAACTCACCCTGGTGGACCGGATCGAGAAATTCGATCCCTTCCAGGGGAGGATAACGGTGCGGCGCAAGCTGGAAGGGCGCCACGAGACCGTGGAGGCACCGCTTCCGGTGCTGCTCACCGTGGTGCGCGAACTGAACCGTCCGCGCTATCCGACCGTTCCCATGAGGCTGGAGTCCGAGCAGGCGACGGTTCAGGTCTGGAGCAACCAGGAGTTGCAGCTCGACCAAAACGGCATCGGACTGAAAGGCTCCCCGACCTGGGTGAGCCGGATCTTCTCGCCGCAACGCGAAAAAGGGGAGATCGTCGGCGATGGCGCCGCCGACCCGGCAGGGGCCGCCCATCTGCTGGTGGACAAACTTGTGAGCAGGGATCTGCTGGTCGTATAGGAGACAAGATGAGCGAGGCGAAGATAGGGGTGAAACGACCGCGGGGGAAGGCGCGGCTGATCGAAGGGAGGTGCATCGCCTGCGGCGGGCGCTGCGAAAGCGCCTGTCCGGTCGACGCCGTCGAGATGAGCGGGAGCGGCGAGCCCGAGATCGTCGCGTCCAAGTGCATCGGTTGTGTAAAGTGCGTCAAGGTCTGTCCCGCCCAGGCGCTTGAGGTGGTCTTCACCGACGAAGAAAAACGGATCCTGGAGCGGCTAGCCACGGAGAGCGGTGCCGATGCGGAAGTCGATCCGGAAGCGCAAGCCCTGGCCGACAAGCTCGCCGCCTACCGCGGTGTTTGGGTCTTCGTGGAGCAGACCGAAGGGGAGCCGGCCCGGGTCTCCTGGGAGTTGATGGGGAAGGGGCGTGAGTTGGCCGACACCCTTGGGGTGCCGCTCTCCGCCGTCGTGGTCGGGTCGCACGTCGAGGAACTCTGTTACCACTCCTTCTGCTACGGTGCCGACCAAGCCTACCTTGTGGACGAGCCGGTGTTCCGGCACTACCGTACCGAGGCCTACCTGAAGGCGGTGTGCCGGCTGATCGAAAACTACAAGCCGGAGATCGTGCTCATGGGTGCGACCGGTCTGGGACGTGATCTCGCGGGAGCGGTGGCGACCGTGGTTGGCACCGGACTCACCGCCGACTGCACCGGGCTCGGCATCGACGATCGGCGCAACCTGATGCAGACCCGTCCCGCCTTCGGCGGCAACATCATGGCCACCATCATGTGCGACAAGTTCCGTCCCCAGATGGCCACGGTACGTCCCCATGTCATGCCCTTGCCGGAGCGCGTCGAAGGGAAAAGCGGCCCTGTCATCCGCGTCGCCAGCGGCGTAGTGGAAGAAGAGATCCTTACCAAGGTGCTGGCGGTGGTTTCGGACCGGAACAAGGACCACGTCGATGTCGCCGGCGCGGAGTTCATCGTTTCCGGCGGGCGCGGCATGATGGGGAAGGAGAACTTCGTCCTGCTGCAGGAGTTGGCCGACGAACTGGGCGGAGTGGTCGGCGCCTCGCGCAGCGCGGTGGACGCGGGGTGGATGCCGCATGAGCGGCAAGTGGGGCAGACCGGCAAGACCGTGCGTCCCAAGATCTACATCGCCTGTGGCATCAGCGGCGCCATTCAGCACCTGGTCGGGATGCAGGACTCCGACCTGATCATTGCCATCAACCGCGACCCCGATGCCCCCATCTTCGAGGTCGCCCATCTCGGCATCATCGGTGATCTCTTCCAAGTCGTCCCGGCCCTCACCGAGCGCCTGAGGAATATGAAGCAGAAGGCGCCGGAAGATGCCATCTGCAGCAACGGGTAAAGACCCGACCCTTTGTTAACGCAAAGACGCAAAGCCGCAAAGAGAAACTCGGCTAATCATTGCTCTGAATCTCGGATCAAAAGAGGCGGCGTACAAAGTATCAAACCTAAACCTACAGGGTTTGGTCTTCTCAACTTTGCGCCTTTGCGGCTTTGCGTTAAAAAATGCCTTTGGAATCTAAAGGATTGACCATGTCCCCCAACCCGAAACTCTTTGCCGTACTCCTGCTTCTCTCCGCCTCCGCCTTCGTCATCGGCTGCTACCGCCGGTTCAGCCTGGTCGCCCTCGGACGGCCGGAGGACCGCCTCGACGCGCCGGGGACACGCTTCTCGCGCATGCTCCGCCTTGCCTTCGGCCAACAGCGGGTGCTCGGCAAACCCTTCGGGATGAACCACTTCGTCATCTTCTGGTCCTTCATCATCCTCGCCGCAGCCAACGCCGAGTTCCTGGTCAGCGGCCTGGCGCCTCAGGTAAGCCTCGCAGCGCTCCCGGTGCCGCTCCAGCACGCACTGCTCTTTCTTTTCGACCTGGTCTCCATGGCGGCGCTTGTCTGCGTCCTGGTCGCCTTCGCCCGCAGGCTCTTCTTCGCCGAGCCCTCCCTGAGCAGTGATTACGTCAAGGCCCGCAGTCCCGAGGCCTTCCTTATCCTCTCCCTGATCGCCCTGCTCATGCTGGCCTACTTCGGCCTGCACGCCGCCCGCATCGCCGCGGGGATCGAGGATCCCGCCGCCATGCCGGTCTCCGCCTTCATCGCGGCAAACCTGGTGGCGCCTCTTGCCATCGACCCGGCCACGTTGGCTGTCTGGTCCTGGTGGCTGCACGCCCTCGCGCTGCTCTCGTTTCTCGCCTACCTGCCGCAGAGCAAGCACATGCACATCCTGACCGCCATCCCCAACTGTTTCCTCGCCGGGCTCGAGCGCCCCAACACCCAACCGCGCGAGGAGTTTACCAGGGGGGGGCGCTTCGGCGCGGGCCGGGTGGACGAGTTCACCTGGAAGGATCTCTTCGACTCCTTCTCCTGCACCGAGTGCGGCCGTTGCCAGGACGCCTGCCCCGCCGCCGGGACCGGCAAATCCCTCAATCCTAGATCCGTAATCCACGCCCTCAAGACCAACCTCCTGGCCAACGGCGCCTCCCTGCGCGCGGGGGATGCACCGCCGCAGCCTTTGATTGCAGCGAGCGAGACTGGTGCGGGCGCAGGGGAGGGGAGCGCGGCCGAGAACGCCATCTGGGCCTGCACCACCTGCGGCGCCTGCATGAGCGTCTGTCCGGTGCTCATCGAGCACATGCCCAAAATCGTCAAGATGCGCCGCCACCTGGTGCAGATGAAGGCCTCCTTCCCCGAAGAACTGGCGACCTTTTTCGAGAACGTCGAGGCCAGGAGTAACCCCTGGGGCATCGCCCCGACCGAGCGGACCAAGTGGCACGCCAACCTGCAGGTCCGCCCCTTCGAGCAGGGGAAGACGGAATACCTGCTCTACGTGGGCTGCGCGGGGGCTTACGATGCGCGGCAGAAACAGGTCACCGTCGCGCTTGCCGCCATCCTCGACGCCGCCGGCGTTTCCTGGGGGACGCTCGGCAAGGACGAGCGCTGCTGCGGCGACAGCCTGCGTCGTCTGGGCAATGAGTACGTCTTCGACCGCACCGCGCGAGACAACGTCAGCCTCCTTGCCGAGCGCGGCGTGAAAAAGATCGTCACTCAGTGCCCGCACTGCTTTTCGACCCTGAAGAATGACTACCGCCAGTACGGCATGGACCTGGACGTGATGCACCACTCGGAACTGATAGCCGGGCTGCTCGCTTCGGGGCAACTGGAGCTGAAGCAGCGGGTGGCGGACCTGGGACGGCTGCTCTTCCACGACTCCTGCTACCTGGGGCGGCACAACGATGTCTACGACGCGCCCCGGCAGGCGTTGACGGCTGCTACCGGCAGTGCACCCGCCGAGTTCGCCCGCAACGCGGAGCGCTCCTTCTGCTGCGGCGCCGGAGGCGGCCGGATGTGGCAGGAGGAGCAGGAAGGCGAGAGGATCAACCTGAACCGTGTCAAAGAGGCGCTGCAGCAGGAACCCGACACCATCTGCGTCAGCTGCCCCTACTGCCTCACCATGATGGAGGACGGCTTAAAGGATCTGCAGGGGGGATCGGTACGGGTGAAGGATCTGGCTGAGGTGGTTGTGGAAGGGCTGCGCGCGTAAAACCGTCCCAGGAGTGAGTCGATAAGCGAGTCGACTAACATTAAAATACTTTTTAACCCCCCTCCTAATGTGTTATCCTGTCCCCGCTTTGCGGCGCTTGGCCGAAACGGAAGGGATCGCTATGGGAGACGACGCAGCCAAATACCACGCCCTGTTTGACCAAATGGCCCAGGGAGCATTCTTCCAGTCTGCGGACGGCACACTCACCGATGTGAACCCTGCAGCACTGGAGATGTTCGGCTTGACCCGCGACGAGTTCCTTGGGCGCACATCCATGAACCCCGACTGGCGAGTCATCGCCGAAGATGGATCCGACCTCCCTCCCGAACGGCACCCCTCCATGGTTTCGCTCAGCAGTGGCCTGCCGGTATGTGACTTCATCGCCGGGGTATTCAACCCGCTCAAAGGATGTTTCCGCTGGTTCAATCTCAACGCCATCCCAATGTTCCGGCCCGACGAGTCCACCCCGTACCAGGTCTTCGTGACCATGCACGAAATCTCCAGTCAAAAGCGGATCAACGACATCCACCTTTCGCGCCTGCGTGTGGTCCAGTATGCCGCCGGCCATACGCTGGACGAACTGATGGCCAACGCGCTGGACGAAGTGGAGGTGCTGACTGGCAGCACCATCGGCTTTTACCACCTATTTGACGCCGCCGCAGAATCCGTCTCGCTGAAGGCTTGGTCCACCAGCACCTTGGACAATTTCTGCCGCGTCGACGATCGGGACAGGCCGTACAGCATCGACCAAGCCGGCGTCTGGGCCGACTGCCTGCGCTCCGGCAAGGCAATTATCTACAACGACTACAACAGCCTGCCGCACCGCAAGGGACTTCCCCCGGGGCACGCCCTGATCCAGCGCATCCTGGTGGTCCCGGTGCAAAGACACGGAGAGGTGGTTGCCATTTTAGGCGTCGGCAACAAGCCTTCTGACTATACGGAAAGTGATATCGATGCCGTCAACCTGTTCGCCGATCTCACTTGGGACGTAGCCCAGCAGAAGCAGACGCAGAGCCGACTGCTTGCGAAGAGAGACGAATTGAAAGAAGCGAACGAACTGCTCGAACAGCGAGTCAGCCAGCGCACCGCGGATCTGCAGTCGGCCATCCGCGAGCGGGAATCGTTCAGCTATTCGGTATCGCACGACCTGCGCGCGCCCTTGCGGCACATCAGCAGCTACAGTTCCATCCTCATCGAGGAATACGGCCCCGAGCTCCCCTACGAGGCCCGCACCTATCTCGACCGGATGCGGGGCGCGGCCAACCAGATGGGCGCGCTCATCGACCACCTGCTGGAGTTCTCCCGGGTAGCCAGGGCGACCCTCACCATGGAGCCGGTCGATGTCAGCGCCGCGGCGTCCGCTATCCTGCATATGCTGCAGGAAACCGAGCCGCATCGGCTGGTCTGCCAGGAGATCGAGCCGGGCCTCACGGTACGCGGCGACGCCCATCTCGTCAATCAGCTGCTGGGCAACCTCTTGGGCAACGCCTGGAAGTACACCTCCAAGACCTCCTTCCCGCGCATCGCCGTGGGCAAGTCCAGCGCCTCGGGCGATGAAGCCTTCTTCGTGACCGACAACGGAGCCGGCTTCGACATGGACTACCAGGCCAAGCTTTTCAAACCCTTCGAGAGGCTGCACGGTTCCGAGTTCGCTGGTGTGGGGATAGGGCTGGCGACCTCGCACCAGATCGTCGAGCGCCACGGCGGCCGGATCTGGGGCGAGGGGGCGGTGGGCAAAGGGGCTACCTTCTACTTCACCCTGGGCGGGTGAAAGTCTCGAGCGAGGTGTGCCTGTCCCCTTCATCCACGGCAACTCCGGCCTCCTAATGCTCGGGGAAGGCGGTTGAGCTGAAAGGAGCGTTCCGCTAAGGGGACAGGCACCTAAGGCGCCAGTCCCCTGTCCCCCTTAGTCGCTTGGGAAGTGGGTTGTTGGGCGACGGCTAGTTGGCGCAGCCTGGTGATGTCGCGCAACGGCGGAGCCCCGAAGAGGCGGTTGTATTCGCGGCTGAACTGGGAAGGGCTCTCGTAGCCGACCTGGAATGCTGCGGCAGCGGCATCCAATGAATCCGCCAACATCAAGCGCCTGGCCTCGTGCAAACGCAGATGCTTCTGGTACTGCAACGGGCTCAAAGCGGTCAGGGTCCGAAAGTGACTGTGAAAGGAAGATGGGCTCATGCGGGCCTGGGATGCCATCTCGTCGATGCGGAGCTGCTGCGCGTAGTTGTCCTTCAGCCATTCAACGGCTCGCGCTATCTGTTGACTCTGGCTCCCCGCCGCCGCTATCTGCCGCAGCCGAGCTCCCTGCTCCCCAACCAGCAAAAGATAGATGATTTCCTTCTCGATGATGGGCGCCAGCATCGGGATGTCGCGCTCCTCATCGAGAAGGTCGATAAGACGCTGGAAGGCGGTGACAAGCGGCAGGGTGATTTCGCTGGTCGCCATGCCGTGGCGGGACTGTTGCGCGCGGTCATGCGGGAAGTTGCTGTCCACCAGCATCTGGGAAACCTGCTGTATGTCGAAGGTCAATTTGAGGCCGAGTAACGGCCTTTCCCTGCTCGCCTCGACAACCTGGACGAACGTGGGCAGGTTGACCGAGGTGATCAGATACTGGCGGTCGTTGTAGACGTATTGTTCGGCGCCAAGCTGTACCCGTTTGGCCCCCTGCACCACCAGGCAAACACATGGCTCGTAAACCGCGCTGGTCGGTTCGGTAGGGCCATTTTCCCTGAAGAACCAGAGCGCCGGGACGGACGACTGGCTCAGGTTGTCAACCTTCGTCCATCGGGCAAGGCTCTCTTTCATCGTCTCTAGCGCCGCTTCCATCCTGTTGTTCATGTCCACCTCGCATCTGGCTGATTTCGCAGAAAAACTTCCTGTTGATCTCTAGCGCCCATCATACCAACCCGGAACCTGCATTACAATAAATACGCGACCCTTTGTGGGATCAGGCAATAATTTTCCAGGATCGGTCTATCTCCATTTTCATGGCTTGGTCTAGGATGAAATCACCAGACAAGGCAATGGCAACACAAAGGAGTACCTGGATCATGAGTGCAATTTTAGATGACGAAGTCACCTTCGCAAACTGCGTGGAATCTACAGCCGTTCTCGCTGACAACAGAATGGATGCAGCTTTCTCCGCATCGGAAGGATTTATTGTTGAGGCGGCCGCCACTCCAGCGGCGGTGCAGCGCGCCGTTTCCGCACGGCAGACATGGAGCGCTGTCGGCTCTATGGCGTTGTGCGTAGCGATGCTGATCGCCTCGGAGTTCATGCCGGTCAGCCTGCTCACGCCGATTGCCGCCGACCTGGGGGCGACCGCCGGAGCGGCAGGCCAGGCCATCTCCATCTCAGGCTTCTTCGCGGTGGTAACCAGCCTCTTAATCGCCATCGTTGCAGGTCGGTTTGATCGCCGCCACGTGCTCATGGGACTTACGGGGCTGATGTTGGCCTCCTTGATCCTCATGGCCGAGGCGGCAACCTTCGGGACGTTGATGGCGGCACGGGCGCTTCTGGGGATCGTGGTCGGCGGCTTTTGGGCTCTGGCTACGGCAATCATCATGCGCCTTGTTCCGGAGGAGTCCGTTCCTCAGGCGTTGGGAGCCATCTACACCGGTAACGCTCTTGCCACCACCTTTGCTGCGCCCATCGGCAGCTATCTGGGTGGGATTGTCGGCTGGCGCGGCGTCTTTTGGGCCTTGGTACCTCTGGTCGTAATAAACCTGATCTGGCAGTGGATCAGCTTGCCGTCCATGCCCCCGCAGACAGCCCACCCGGTGGGTAAGATCCTCGGCCTGCTGAAAAGGCGCACCGTCATCTTTGCCATGGTGGGAGTCATGCTCACCTTTGCCGGAGCCTTTACTACGTTTACCTATATGCGGCGGTTTTTGGAAACCTACACGCGGGTCAGCGTCCCTCAACTGTCACTGCTCCTGCTCGGCCTGGGCGGAGCAGGATTCGCAGGCACATACGGCGCCAGCGCACTGCTTGGGCGGCATCTTTATGCGCTGCTCAGGTTGCTCCCCATCGGGTTGGCGGCGGTGACGCTCGGCCTGCTGGCGGTCGGCCATATGCTATGGCAAGTGGCGGTCATGATGATCGCTTGGGGGACGCTGAATTCGGCAATCCCGGTTGCGTGGTCTACCTGGCTGACCAAAGGGATCAGCGACGAGCCGGAAAGCGGCGGCGGGTTGATGGTCGCAGCCATACAGCTCTCGATCCTGCTGGGTGCGGCGTTTGGCGGCCTGCTCCTCGATCACCTTTCCATCGCGGCGACGTTCATTGGGGGGACCATTCTTCTCGGTCTTGCCGCCGTAGTGATTGGAAGCGGGAACCGCATCAAAGGCTGACGCTATTAGCCATAATCTTCCGCCACACCAGCCGCTCCCCGGGACCCGGGGTGCCTTTATAAATTGATGACTTAGCAGCGCAAGGCAATAGTAGTTGGCAGGCCTAATGCCAGTCTTTCAACAGGAGACTGAACGACAACATGGAAAGGAGTTAGATATGAACAAGAAAGGTTTTATTTCTCGCAGCTTTGCTGTTATTGGCGCGGCGGTACTGGGCATCGTTTCGGCTACCGCAGGCGTCGCTTCCGCCAAGGACATCGTAGAGGGAGCGGACAACTTCTACAAGAGCGACAAAGTGACCGTGCAGAAGGTTTCCTTTAACAACCAGTACAGGATGAAGGTGGTCGGGAACCTCTTCATCCCGAAAGGGTTGTACGCCGATGCAAAAAGCCCGGCGATCATCGTCGGGCATCCCATGGGCGCCGTCAAGGAACAAAGCTCCAACCTCTACGCCACCAAGATGGCCGAAAGGGGATTCGTCACCCTTGCTATCGATCTCTCCTTCTGGGGCGAGAGCGAAGGGCAATACCGCAACGCCGTGTTGCCGGATGTCTATGCCGAGGACTTCAGCGCCGCGGTCGATTTTCTCGGCACCCGCCCCTTCGTCGACAGGAAACGGATCGGCGTCATCGGCATCTGCGGCAGCGGCAGCTTCGCCATCAGCGCCGCGAAGATCGATCCGCGCCTGAAAGCCATTGCAACGGTCAGCATGTACGACATGGGTGCCGCCGCCCGTAGCGGACTCAAACACTCGCAGACCGTGGAGCAGAGAAAGAAAATGGTCGAAGCTGCGGCGGAGCAGCGTTACGCCGAGTTCACCAGCGGCGAGCCCAAGTTCCTCAATTACCTGCCGGCAAAGTTGGGCGAAAATGCCGACCCGATCACTCGTGAGTTCCACGACTTCTACCGTACGCCGCGCGGGATTCACATTCCTGAGGGGGGGACCCTGGAGCAGACGCAAAACCGCGCGCTTACCTCCGAGGTGAAATTCGTGAACTTCTATCCCTTCAACGACATCGAGACCATCTCGCCCCGTCCCATGCTGTTCATCGCCGGTGAGACGGCCCATTCCAGGGAGTTCAGCGAGGATGCCTACCAGCTTGCCGCCGAGCCGAAGGAGCTCTACATCGTGCCCGGTGCGGGACATGTTGACCTCTACGACCGGGTGAACTACATCCCGTTTGACAAGCTGGCAACCTTTTTCACGGAAAAGTTGAAGTAGTAGGAGTCGGATCACCCGTAGGGGCGAATAATCATTCGCCCAGCCGCTGGTGGCACCACGGAAAACCTCGCTGTGCGTAAAAGAACGGGGCGAATGATTATTCGCCCCTACAGGAAACCCACGCAGACCATCGTTCCGACCGGTGGAAGTACGCATGAAGGGGGCGCAGTTGCGAGACTGCGCCCCCTTCGTCCATTATTCGGCCTCTTCCGGCCCCCCTGCCTGCTGAACCGCCATGATGCTTGGCAGGTTGCTTTCGATCCAATCCGCCAGGGCGGAGACCTTCTTGCCGATGTCCCTGCCCAGCGGGGTCAACGAGTATTCCACGTGAGGCGGCATCACCGGGAAGGAGACCCGGTCCACGAAGCCGTCCCGCTCCAGGTACTGCAGCGTCTGCGCCAGCATCTTTTCGCTCACACCTCCTACCTTGCGCCGCAACTCGCTGAATCGGTGCGTCTTTTCCATCAGGGCAACCAGTACCAAAACTCCCCACTGGCTGGTCACATGCTTCAGTATTTCCCGGGAAGGGCATTGTACGCAAAACAGCTCCCCGCGGCGCATCTGGTCCGACAGGCTGACTACTTCCGGCTCACTCATGATACTTACCTTTTTGTGCGTACTTACTTTTTGTAATCGTTGTTGCTATGCTCCACCTGTAACATAAATCGCACCCACACATAAAGGAGATAGTCACATGATCGTCATCACCGGAGCAACCGGACAGTTAGGGCGGCTCGTCATCGCATCGCTGCTCAAAAAGGTGCCCGCTTCCCGTATCGTCGCCGCTGTACGCAACCCCGACAAGGCCAAAGACCTTGCAACCCTGGGCGTGCAGGTGCGCCAGGCCGACTACAACTCGCCCGACACCTGGGAGGGCGCCCTGGCCGGAGCTGAGAAGGTGCTGCTGATCTCCTCCAGCGAAGTCGGCCAGCGCATCGACCAGCACCGCACCGTCATCGACGCCGCTAAAAAGGCAGGGGTGAAACTCCTTGCCTACACCAGCCTGCTGCGCGCCGACAGCACCCCCCTTGGCCTTGGCGCCGAGCACATCGCCACGGAGACCCTGATCCGCGAATCCGGCGTCCCCTTCGTTGTCCTGCGTAACGGCTGGTACACCGAGAATTATGCCGCCAGCATTCCCCCGGCGGTCGAGCACGGATCCTTCTACGGTTGCGCCGGCGAAGGACGCATCGCGTCGGCAGCCCGCGCCGATTACGCTGAAGCCGCAGTCGCGGTGCTCACCACGGAAGGGCAGGAGGGACGGATCTACGAGCTGGGCGGCGACACCTCCTACACCCTTACCGAATTTGCCGCCGAGATATCCCGCCAGTACGGCAAGCAGGTCAACTACGTGAACCTCTCCGAGCCCGAGTTTAAAAATCTCCTCGTGTCCGTTGGGCTTCCGGAGCCGTTCGCAGCGCTGCTGGCCGATTCCGACAGCGGCGCGACCAAAGGTGGGCTCTTCGATGACGGCCACCAGTTAAGCTCCCTGATCGGCAGGGCCACAACCGCTATGGACGCAGTCATTGCCCAAGGCAAAGCAGGCGCCTGAAGCATCCAATTCGTCCCCTTTTTGCCTCAATCCCTTTATAATTTAAGGAGGACGATGTTATGTTCCGGTGAAAAGGAGCACGAATATGAAAACGAAAATCCGGTACCTGGCTGTACTCGCGGTGCTGACCTCACTGCTGTCGGGCTGCATTGTCGTGCCGGTGGACGGTTATTACGGGCACCACCACGGATATTATTACGACGACTATGGTGGCTATTACGGGCGCGGCCCGTATGGCGGGCGCAGGTAGTTGACGACAGCCCCGACGGACCCTGTCCCGGCGCACGTGGACAAAAATCGTTAGCCACGCAGAAAACCTGAGAACGCCTGAAAGAGGCAAAACTCTAAGAGGGGGCAACCCCTCTTTTTTTGTTTCTGGTTCGGGTTTTCTCAGACGTCCTCAGATGTTCTCCGAGGCCAATGGTTCTAGGTTATACTGCTATGAGAGTGGACGCAGTTCAACGGCAGGATGCGAGGCGGATATGGCGATTGTGGCGATGATTCTTGGAACTGTGTTGGTGCTCCTGGTACTGTGGGAAGGGTTCGAAACCATCATCCTGCCGCGCCGGGTGACACGCCGCTTCCGCATCACACGGGTCTTCTACCGCAGCAGCTGGCGCCCCTGGACGTGGCTCATCCACAACTTCGTTCCGCCCAAGCGCCGGGAAACGTGGTTGAGCTACTTCGGCCCGCTGTCGCTATTGCTTCTTCTGAGCCTCTGGGCGGCGGTGCTGATCGCCGGTTTCGCGCTTATCCACTGGGGTGGTTCCTGGCTTTTTTACCCCGACGGCGGTACCGAACTGATCAGTGATCTCTACCTGAGCGGCACCACCTTCTTCACCCTCGGTATCGGCGACGTGGTGCCCAAGACGAGCCTGGGGCGCCTGCTGGTGGTGGTCGAGTCGGGCATGGGGTTCGCCTTCCTGGCACTGGTAATCAGCTACCTGCCGGCTCTGAACCAATCCTTCGCGCGGCGCGAGGTGAGTATCTCCCTACTCGACGCACGGGCCGGTTCACCTCCCACCGCTTCGGAGATGCTGCGCAGGCACAGCCATCACGGGGGCCCGGAATCGCTGCGCGAACTGCTGCACGAGTGGGAGCGCTGGGCCGCTGAGTTCCTTGAAGGACATCTTTCCTATCCCGTGCTCGCCTATTTCCGCTCCCAGCACGACAACCAATCCTGGCTCACCGCGCTCACCTCGATCCTGGATACCTGCGCGCTGATCATGGCCGGAGTGGAGGGAACATGCAACCGGCAGGCGGAACTCACCTTCGCCATGTCGCGCCACGCTGTGGTCGACCTGGCGCTGGTGTTCCGCACTCAGCCGCGGCAACTGCCGGCCGACCGGCTGCCGTCGGCGAAACTGGACGAGATCTGCGACATCCTGCACCGCAGCGGCTATACACTGAAGGAGAGGGAAGTGCTGGAACAAAGCCTTGCCGAACTGCGCCTCATGTACGAGCCTTACGTCTACGCGCTCTCCCGGCATTTCAAGGTCGGTCTTCCCCCTTGGGTGGCGCGGGAAAACGGGATCGACAACTGGCAGGCCAGCTTCTGGAAGCCCCCCGTTAAGCGCCACAAAGCCGCCGAAGAGGTCGAAGAGGTCGAAGAGCGGCATTTCTGAGCGGTCGATATTTCCCGTCTCCCGCGGTTCCCAGCTTCTCGCCTCGTGCAGTGCCCCCCTCGGCCATATGCCATTCCAGTTCCAGGTGCGGTGGACTCCTTTGTGCGTGGAAGTGGTATCATGGCTCAAGCAGGTAGGAGGAAACGATATGACTACTAAACTGTTGATAGCGATAGGAATCTTGGTGGCGGCATTAGTATCCAGTGCCACTGCTGCAGTCAAACATCAACGCGATGAAAAGGGTGTGCAGAGGGGGCAGACACTACAGTGGTCTTTCGACAAGGAAAACGTCGGGACTCTCCCGGCAGGAGCGCACGTGTTCAGTGGCACGTGGGCAGTAAAAGCGGAGAGCGACGCTCCGAGCCCATCGCATGCTCTTTGTCAGACCGGGTCAGCGCGCTTCCCGGCCATAGTCCTCAGTGACAAGGTCTTTGCCGACGTTACCGTCTCGACCCGGTTCAAGCCCGTCTCCGGCAACGAGGACCGGGCGGCCGGGATCATATTCCGCATCCAGGACCAGGACAACTTCTACATCCTCCGGGCCAACGCCTTGGAGGACAATGTCAACATCTACAGGTACGTGGGGGGAGCCCGCCAGGCCATCAAGGAAGGGGCGGGCAAGGTGCCGTCGGGCACATGGCAGGAATTGCGCGTGGAGGTGAAGGGCAACGACATCCGCGGCTACCTGAACGGCAAACTCGTTGTCGAGGCTCGTGACGACACCTTCAGGGGCGGTGGCATCGGACTGTGGACCAAAGCCGATTCCGTGACCTGCTTTGACGATGTGAAGGCGACCGCGCCGTAACGGCCATGGAAAATTTCCGGCTCCTTCGGTTACTGCGGACCGGGGCTGCGTTGTGAACGCAGCCCCGGTCTTTTTTGTTTGGAACGGCAGGGTGGTTAGTTCTTCATTGGCTTCGACAGCATACGCCAATAACAGCATGGTGGAGAGGAGAAGCATGGGGGGAGGGGGAACTTGGGGGCGGATTCGGTTGACTTCCTTCAGCAAATCAGCCATATCAACAGCATTCCACTTTTCTCGCATTTGCACCTAAACACCATCAGGATGAAAACATGACCGCTCAATCGCCAACCGACCCGCTCCACGGTGTCACTTTGAAGATGATTCTCACCGAACTGGTGGAGGAACTCGGCTGGGAAGAGCTGGGAAGGCGGATCGATATTCGCTGTTTTACCCACACCCCCAGCATTTCCTCCAGCCTCAAGTTCCTGAGAAGGACGCCTTGGGCCAGAGACAAGGTCGAGGAACTGTACTTGAGGTCGAAGATGTAGAGGGTAACAACAGCGTCATATAAGGACGGATACATGGCATCACTGGATTTCGAACAGGAAAAAGCAATTTTCAACAAGTACTACGAGAGCAACCACAAGCAGTTGATCGCAGCGAAGGATGCATATCTCGGCATGATCAGGACCCTGATCCGGCAAAGCGATGTTGGTGAGGTCACCAAGATAGAAGGGCGCGTCAAGGAGAGAGAGGAATGCATAAAGAAGTTCCAGCGCAAGTATCAGGGCAAGCTCGAGGCGGACGAGCAACCCTACGCGATCAAGGACTTCATATCAGACTTGGTCGGCATCCGGGTCGTCTGCCTCTACGAGGATGAAGTCCCGGTCGTTTCGGCGCTGCTGCAACGGCACTATACGATACTGAACGTCACGGACAAGACGTCTGCAGTGGAGAGTACGGAAGACTCTTTTGGTTACAAAGGTCTGCACATGGACCTGGCGCTGGACCCGCAGGCTCCCTGCCTCGCCAAGCATCTTCCGCCGATGGAGATCAGCTTCGAGGTGCAGATTCGGTCACTGATTCAAGACGCGTGGAGCAGGCTGGACCACAAGATCAAGTACAAGAAATCGATCCCGGTGGATCTGAAGCGCAGGATCAATGTGCTCGCCGCCCTTTTCGAGCTTGCTGACCGTGAGTTCAAGGAGATCAGGAACGCGACTTCCGACCTGATGCAGCAGGCGACGGTTACCCAGATCGAACCGGAAGCGCCGGGCCAGGCGGTTACCGCAGGTGCGAGGACCGTGAACGCCTTTAACTTCATGCCCATTGCCGGGCACTTTTTCCGTGACTTCGTCTTCGACGATGAGAAGGTTGACGATTTCGTGCAGGACATACTGGAGCAAAACGGCAACCTGCAAAAGGCCGAACTACACAGGTGCCTGAACGAGAATCTGAAGGTCGTCAGGGAGTACCGCGACCGCATACTGACGGAAAATCCGGAGCGGACCTTCAGCGCCTACACCTCTATCAGACACTGTCTCTATCTCTACGATCCGGAGAAGTTCCCTCGCATCCTGTCCAGAAGGAACAGGGAACGTTTCGTCGCATGGATGAAGGCCAATCAGCCGGCACCTGAAACGTTACAGCCTTGATCCCCTGTTTCTGATCCGCACCAGGTCGTGAGCCTTGTGACCAGGTGGGGGAGGACCGTGGCTTGGTCTTCTTTGGTTCGGGTTATCTCAGAAGTTCTTAGATTTGCTCCGTGGCCAATCGTGCCATGATCAAAGTGCGGGCCGGATCTGCGTCGTGAAGCTGGTTCGGCCTTTTTGTTTGAAAGGCTCGCCTGCGATTCGAAATCTCCGCTGCCGGTTTCAATTTCTCGCGAGCCATTCGGATTCCTTGCCGTAAGTTTTAACTGCTCGCCAGCGATTCGGATTCCTCGCCGTCGGTTTCAATTGCTCGCCAGCGATTTGAATTCCTCGCCGTCGGTTTTAATTTCTCGCCAGCGATTCGAATTCCTCGACGTCGGTTTTAATTGCTCGCCAGCAATTTGAATTCCTCGCCGTCGGTTTTAATTTCTTGCCAGCAATTCGAATTCTCCGCCGCCGATTTTAATTTCTCGTCAGCGATTCGAATTCTCGGCCGCCGGTTTTAATTGGTTGTCAGTGATTCGAATTCTTGGCCGCCGATTTTATTTGCTCGCCAGCGATTCAAAATCTCCGCCGCCAGCTTTAATTGCTCTCGACCAATTTGAATTCTGCACCGCCCGTTTTTATCGCTCCCTAACAATTTCGAATTCTCTGCCGTGAATTTTAAATGCTAGTCCGCGATTCCAACTCCTCACCACAGTTGATACAAGTGCCGCCTTCCGCCTCGGGTGTAGTTGCAGGCAGCAGCGCGAGGAACGCTTCGGCGGCTCGGGAGAGATAACCCATGATAGTTATACAAGAACCACTGCCCACAGACAACCGTGTAGGCGGCCTCTGTTGTGGAAGACCATAACAATTCCACATACCGCCTTAACTCCTGAGCAGCCCCTTCGTTTCAGTCTCCGCTCCTCCCGTGCCTCAATGACCGACAAGTCAGAATCTCCAAAAGTAATAAATTAGAAACATTTACATTAGAGATGAATTAGGATAAGTTGACAGTCCCTCTGGCACTGGCGCCTCATTACAAACAGTGGAGGCCACATGGATGAGAGATATCGGATGGTAAATGACTGCGTGCAAGCGCTGCGCAAAAAGTCTTCACCCCACAAGCGACAGTTCGAGCTTGAGGTGAAATTCCTGCGGTTAAGGGTAGAACTCTTGAAGCACCAAGGGGAGTCGAGCGAGGTTGAGGAGGCGGCTTTTCTTCACAAGCTCAAGCTTCTGGTGGAGGAGTTTGTTGCCGGTCTTTCATCCGAAGACACATCCGGCGAGATATTACAGGGCATCGACACCATCATGACCCGGATTTGCGTCTCCCCGGCGTGGGATGCCTCCCCCGCGTAGCGCCGATACCGGTTCTCTCCTGTCGGTTGCTTCGAATTGGCGATATACAGGTGGGCGGTCGATCATGCATGATTTTAGCTGGAGGGTGTTGTTGTGATACAGGGAGAGCCTGCAGGTGGGAAAACGATCCTTCTCGTAGATGATGAGGAGCAAATACGGTCGATGCTTTGTGCTCTCCTGGTTCGCAACGGTTACCAGGTGATACAGGCTGATGACGGCCTGGATGCACTGGAAAAGTTCAAGCTCAACCTCGAAGCAATAAACCTGGTCGTAACAGACGTCGTTATGCCGCGTCTGGACGGTCTGGCGAGCATAAAGATAATGAGGGCCATCACCCCATGCCTAAAAGTTCTGGTTATGAGCGGGTATGCCTTAGACCAACCGCCGCCTGATGGCGTCAGTCTCATCCCCAAACCCTTCACCCCTGCCGGCTTTCTTGAAGCCGTTCGCTCCACGTTGGATGGCTAGCGAGAAACGGCCTCAGCCGGATAACCCATTCCTCTGCCTAACCCTGTCTGCGAAGCTCTGGTCCGTTTTCACCTTGGTGTAGAAGCTATGTGATGACATGGCTATGCCTATATCCTGCAGGACACTGTAGTATCCTTCTTCGTCTTCACCCTCTAGTTGCACCCGGTATTCCTGAATGTTACCTTTCCAGTTGGTAAGTTTCTCGAAATTACCATCGGGATAGCGGTCGCGTAGTTCAAGAAGTTCTGCAGGTGCTAGGAGCAGGATGTCAGTGATGCTCACCGTTTTCCTCCATTATTTTAGGACCACTGCCCGCATCCTAAGCGCAATCGTATAAGCTCGTATCTCTCGTACCAATCTACATCAAGTTTCCCGTTCGGAAATGCAGGAATTCTCTCATATTGAGGCAGTACTTTCCTGGAAATATGTGACAGGGAGGCCTACAACGCCTACAACATGAATACAGATACGAGTAGCTCCACCTCGAATGAAATTGTTGTCCCTCTCCTGGGCGATTCCATCGTGGCCTGCATTGCTTCGGTCTGCCATAGATGCAAAAAGCCGGGACCTCAATACCCGAAGATATTTCAGTAACCCGGCTTTCTTGATTCCCGTATCATCCTGTGAGTGCTTAGACTGACTATTTCCTCGCTAGAACCTTTTTAAGAGCACTCAGTCGCCGTTCAAGTCGGGGCACCTCGAAGATGAGATACGTCAGCAGGCTGCGGCGGTGACTTATCTCCCAGCCTTGAGCAGGTCCCTGATCTCGGTGAGGAGTAGCTCTTCCTTGGTAGGTGCAGGCGGCGGTGCTGCGGCTTCCTTTTTCTTGAGCGAATTAATCCCTTTGATCGCAGCAAACACTGCAGCAGCGATGATAATGAAGTCGATGATGGTCTGGATGAACTTGCCGTAACTGATCAGTACCGGTGGTTTATTGCCGACACCCTCCTTCACCACGATGGAAAGCTGGGAGAAATCGACTCCCCCCACTAAGGCTCCGATGGGCGGCATGACGACGTCGCCGACGAAGGACGACACGATCTTCGCGAATGCCGCACCGATGATGATGCCTACCGCCATATCCACAACATTGCCTTTTACCGCGAATTCCTTGAACTCTTTGACGATGCTCATAGTCTCGCCCTCCGTGAAGAATAACGATTTGGGTTGCGTTGACAATCGCGAGAGGCTGGCCACTCGCGTAGGTTGCCGGCATGGACACCATGTCCGTCAAGAAGGTGCAGCGAGCCGCACAGGACTTGGCGGTCCCATGGGATTTCATTGACGTTAATAATTCTGATTTGGGGCAAACGGCATTCAGTCATAGTCAACTGCATCGAGGATATCACTGGATATTTTGGCGGCAAGCAGAACACCCATGTTAAAGGGTGTTCTGCTTGTTAACATGCCGGGCTGCACTACTACTTATTGTTGCAGGTGAAGTTGGATTCAATGCGGCGGTTCTTTGCCTTGCCCGCTTTGGTTTTGTTGCTGGCGACCGGCTTGGTCGGACCGTAGCCAACGGCCTTGATCCGGTCCGGGGCGATGCCGAACTCCTTGACCAGGTAGTTGCGTATCGTGTCGGCACGCCGCTGGGACAGTTTCATGTTGAAGGCCTTAGGGCCGACGTTGTCGGTGTGCCCCTCGATGAGCCCTTTTGCCTCCGGGAACTCCTTCAGGAAATCGGCCAGAGTTTTCAATTCGTCGCGGTACTGGGGTTTGAGGTCGGCCTTGTTGGTATCGAACTGGACGTTGATCACCGCGGGGCGGCACAGCTTCGGGGCCGGAGCCGGAGCCGGAGCCGGAGCCGGGGGCGCTGCCACTACCGGCGCAGGAGCGACTACCGCAACCCTGGCTGCGCTCTCTGCACTGCCGCCGGCGCCATTGCAGGTCAGCGTGTAGGCGCCATTGTCGGCAGGGGTGATGGTCATGGAACCCTGGGGGGGGACGGCGCCGATCTCAGGCTGGATCCTGCAGTCGGTGGCGTTTTTCGAGCTCCACGACAAGGTGGCCGTTTCCCCCCTGGTGATCGAACCCGGCGCGACCGACAGGTTCGCGGACGGAGCCGGCGGCACCGGGGCGGGGGCGGGAGCAAGCACAGGCGCCGGAGCCGGTTTCGGTGCAGGAGCTGGAGCCGGGGCCGGCTCGGCAACCTTCGCCGGCACGGGTACCGGAGCCGCTACCGGTGCGGGAGTTCCCTTGCCGCCAAAGAGGAAGGTCAAACCGGCGGTGTATTCCCAGTTGTACTTGGGCTTGTCCGGGCTCTCCAGCAAAAACAGCTGGCGGGCGTCGGCGCGCAGCGCTACCGAATCGGTCACGAAGTACTTGATGCCGCCACCTGCGTTGATGGTGGCGTCGGTGGTCCGGTCGCTGATCTTAAGACCGTCGTGGCCATGCCCATAGGTGATGCCGCCGCCGCCCACGGCAAGGTACGGCACCAGCGGTCCGTCCGGCATGAAGTTGTAGAGAACGTCCAGGCGGTAGGACAGGGCGTTGACACTCCGGTCATTACGTGTTCCTTCGGTCGCCAGGAAATCGCCGACTGCTTCGACACCCCAGTTCTTGGTCAGGTCGTACCCCAAGCGGAGCCCAAACATGGGCGCGGTTTCCAGGTGTTGCTCTCCATCGAAGGTGTAACCACCAACGAAGGGAGAAACCGAAAACGCCCCCTCCCTCTCACCGGCGACGGCAACTGACGCCATGGTGAGAACAGCAGCGCAAGCGAGCATCGATGACACAATTCTTTGCATACTTCCTCCTTTGAACATTATTGACACTTCGAATGCCGACGGGCAAACAGCCCGACCCTATCACTCGGGGATGCCCTGATCAAGTACTTTTAACATAGCTTAAGTTTTTCAGGCTCATAGTGATGATAAAGGATGGCACTAAATCTGGTTGAGATCTGTGTGGATGTTGGTTGAGTTTAACGGCATCAGGAATTCACTGGTGTTAAGCTAGGTCTTTTCCCTGTATAGGTCAGTGTTGGTCGGACTGTTTCCTGGATACAGTCTGAGGATGATCGGTTAATTCAAGTGATGGTCTGTTGTAACATTATTTTTTCCGGCTTTTCGTTTCAAGGGCAGATTTCTTGCTGACGGCCATTGCCATGAAACTTCCGGACAGCTGAAGAACTGTTGGAAGAGGTTCGGCAGCAAGCATCTACACACAGCGCCGACCAGTGACTCTTCACTGGCAAACCGCGCTGCCTTCCCCACCTGCTGCCTTCGTAATCCCATCTTCAGTCACGCCTTCACTCCCAGCCACTGTACCGACTAGACCAGTCAGCAACTGTGTGCCAGCAGGGAGAGACAGCCCTGTCACATCTTTATTTTTTATTGACATTGGTAAAAGTTAATTTAATCTGATCACTGCAAATCGACATCGGGAGAGAATGCCTATGAACGGTCTGATAGAAGCAGTAGGACAGATAGTCGCGGCACACGCTTCAAAAAGCCCCATGACCTCGGAGGAAATTGTCGCTGAAATCGCCAAGGTCCATAGCACGCTTTCCACCTTGAACGACGACTCACACCCTAAGACAGTGGCTTTGCCTGCTGTGCCCATCCACAAGGCCTTCAGGAAATCCGAAGTAATATGCCTGTTGTGTGGCAAGGCAATGAAGTCGTTGACCCGGCACCTGGCAACTACGCACGCCATGAAGCCTAAGGAGTATCGGAACAGGTTCGGCATTCCTCGCCAGCAGTCCCTCACTGCCCTCAGTTTTTCGGCGCTGCGTCGTGACATGGCGATCGCCCGCGGACTGCCAGGCTACCTGGTGAAGGCCCGTGCCGTCCGGCAAGAAAACCTGAGCGCCAAGAGAACGGCCGGCAGGGCCTAAAACGTGATGCCGAGCCGCAGAAAGCAACAGGTGGCGCGCCGAACTCCTATAGTTCCATGGTGTGGGTTAAGGCCGTCTTTGGGGTGACCCTGAAGTTCTTGTGAATTTAATACAATGGCTAATACACATGCGAGGTTGCCAATGCAAAAGCCGCTTATCATGATAGGTGTAATCGTTGTTGCTTCCATAGGTATAGGATACGGGCTGGAAAACAGCGGCAGCACTATCCCTCCGGCCCCAGTTCATGTGGCACCGGTACGCACATCAGATAGTGGCGAGTATCGGTTAGTAAAACTCCCTTCGCAGTTGCAAGCTGCAAGGAGTCCAGGTGTAGAGGCACGTGATGCAGCTGATGAGGCGGCTGATGCAGAGTGGCTGGAAAATGCTTCCATGGAAGATTTAATGCAGATGACTGCAGCTGCCGATACACATGACTGCGCAGAGGTATCACATTTGATACCAGAAGATGAAAAACTGCTGCTGAGTGAATTAAGATGATAAGCCTGCTCCCAAACTTCCGCAAAATGGCATGGATGCCCGTCGCGGAGGTAGATGTAGTGGGGGAGCTTCTACTTCCCCTCGTGCCGCCACTCGTAGAATCCCGACACCGGCACCACGCAGCGGCGGTACTTGTAGGCCTGGCGGAAAGACGGCTTCTCCCGGAGCGTCTCCGGGCGCGCGTTGATCATCTTGTAGGCGACCGTCCTCTCCTTGGCCCAGGCCGGAATCAGCCCCCAGTGCAAAAGGTCGAGCCGGTTCCCCCCGTCAGCCCCTTCCCGCGCCACCGCCGCCTGCTGGGTCGGCGCCACGTTGTAGCGGGACGCCAGCAGGGGAGGTTCGGCAAGCCCGAACGTCTGTAGAACGGAGGGGACGCTGGTAGCTTCTGTACCTTTCGGGCTGATAAGCTTCATAAGCTACCTACGTCCCCTCGTCCTCCGTCCGCAAGATCAGCTATAGACCATGCGCTGAAATCTGCCTGGTTCTTTTTGCACTGACAGCAAATCAGGGTTCCGTCGGATTTGCCAATTACGACATCGTCTACTTGGTACGTTGTTGAATCTATTTCGATCCATTGAAATTCGGGATCAGATAAGACAGTCAATGCCCAGTCGAAGGCAATTAGGGTCTGATAAATATCGCCACGATTGGAGCGTATTCCTGCTATGCTCATTCAGTCCTCAGATTTGTCTCTTAGTTCAGTTTAACCAACGTGGCCGAGGCGCACCGGCGGGGCGCAGCGGAGACCGCGTGCCGCCGAGTGGTTGTGCCATCAACTTTCTGGTGCTGTTTCGGATAGACGATCGGTGATCGTCTGCCATGTGTCTTTGTAAGTTGCAACATCTTCGGCGCTCCACCAGCAATCTAAAGCCTGCCAGTTCTTCCGCCTTTTTCCTTTAAGCCTCTCAAGCTCTTGAGTGTAGTGCTTTATTAGGATTTCTTGGAGCTGGTACTGCATCATTATGAAGAACTTATCGTCAATCCGACGTTCACCAACCGCAACACATACCCAGATTTAAAGGATGTAATTCTTTTCTGCCTTCATATTTTTGAAGTTGCTCTTCCTCTATCAGACTTATATTCATCCAATTAGTGGCAGTGGTCCTCCAGTATTTGTCTCTTGTAGCCTTTACTTGGATAGGCACAGTGCGGCATTTATCGTCCGTGGCAAGGACATCATAGACTGGGACATTATGCGTAAAAGTTGTTGCTATGAGTCCGAGGCGTGACAATTCAGCGCAGACAAGATGCTCCGCTAGCCGACCAGCAAGCAAATTCCTTCTCGCCTTTGTCATCTTCTTCTCCTGTACAACGGGGGCGGCCTTCACCGGCGGCGTCAGCCGTTCGTGTCTAAGGATGTCTCAACTCGCTAGGTTGGACCCACTTCTCCCTAGCCACCTCCACTATAGATTATTTAACTGCCATCCCTACTTGGCCACTGAGTGATCAAGGGCACACCAAATTCCCATTCGATTCGTAGGGCGTAAATATCAAATTTTTCAATTATACTGAGTAGGTTTAATTTGTAACAGTCCGGGAAATTGTAACTCGTGAAAATCCCCACTAAAGAACCTGAGATATCAACTTCGAATTCACTACTATCACTTGATATTGAAACAAATCTGTATTCGTTTTCGTACTGCCACAGTAAATCTTTTGAAAATAATATTGCTTCACGGTGAGCGACTATATGTTCCAGCACTTCTAACTCTAGATTGTCATTGCTACTTAAATCCACATCAAACTCTGACGGGGTGTCGGGTGCCAGGTCTTGAAATATCACCTTTTTCAGTGATACGGGGGCATGCTATGCGTTTACCCTAACAAGGTGCAGACGTGTCGTGACGATGAAGCGGCTATGCTACTGCGCCCTTTATGTTCTTACTTCCAAAAACGCTTTCCCCTTTGTGCTTAGCTTGGGTCGCCCTTTGTGCATGGAGACCAGATCGAGCTTTACCAGTGCTCGAACAACATCGGCTGCTGATTTCCTTTCAAGGTCGTGCAGAAGAGCTACCACACCTGAAGAATCCTGTACTGCCAACCGCTGCAGCAACGTGATCGACGCCGTGATTTCTGATTCACCCATTCGACTCCAAAGCCAACGGCTGCCGAAGATGGAGCCGTAGGATTCCAGAATCAGATGGGCAACTGCGACGACAAACCCGAGACCGATATGAGCACGGTCGATATCGTCCTCTATAGTGAAAGGGTTATCGATCAGTACCGGTCCAAAGGTCCAGCCGAGATAGTAGTCGTCATGGGGTTCATAGGCGTGCCCGATACAGCCGAGCATTACGAGTGCTAGCAGGAGGTAAATCGTCCAAAAACACGCCGGGTGGCTCGCGGAAAGCTGAGTGAAGTAGCAGAGGGAGAGCAGGGCGCAGAAAAAACCGCCACCTATTAGCAACCACATGCTGTCACCGCTTTTCTGCCGATATGCCTCTTTGGGGCGCAGGAAGTACGATGCAGCCATGAAACCGAGGCTGAGGTTTGCCCCGGTAATGAGAGATGCTCTGTACCCAAGATGGTCGATGACCGGCAGGTCCACCAGAGCCAGCGCGAATAACAGAGTGAGAAGGAAGACCACCACTGCGACCGGTGTCAGCAGCACCGTCAAGGCAGCAAAGACCAAGGCATCGTGTCTGGCGCCTTGGTATGCTTCCCGCAGCCGAGATCTCAGCGCTGGAAGTATTTTGTGTTGTTCGTTCAGTTCAGTCTCCAGAAAAAGGGAAGACGCACAACATTAAGCCACCAAGGTGACTCCGTTTGCAGTCCCCTATGGTTTGGGATTCTTGACCCAATCGGAAATAAGGTCGACCACTTCCTTCTCCAACCCGATGAACCCGTGCCGGTGCAATGCCTGGCATGGGTCTCCTGTCGGCGAAGTGCCGCCGGTCACGTAGACTTCCTTCTTGATAGGCGCATTTTTCAATTGCTGCATCACCTGTGGGACGTCCCCGGGGACGCAGATCTTGCACTCGTCGGATTGATGGTGCACGACCAGTACGGGTTGCTTGATCAGTTCGAGTTTTTGCTGGGGGAGGGCGCCCACCTTTTTGCGGGTGACGCTGGAGGTGAGCACGATGCCGCTTACTTCGTCTTTGCCGGCAACGGTGGCCAGGGCCGCGGCGGATATGGTGCCCATGCTGGTCCCGACCACCCAGACGGGGGCACCGGCATCGCTCTTTGCGAAGCCGATCACCCGGCGCAGGTCTTCGGCGTGTTCCGGGCTGGTGCGGAAGACTCCGTCCAGTTCGTCATGATCGGAGGGCTTGCCGACAACCACTACGTTGAAGCCGTTGGCGGCGAAGAGGTCCCTGCTTCTGACCAGGAAGTTGTTGGAGGTGGGGATGCCGTTTTTTACCGCGATGCCGCCGCTCCCTCCGGTCAGCAGGAGGACGGTGGCCTTGGCTCCTTCGCGTTTCATGTAATAGAAGGGAACAGATACCCCAGGTCTGGTTTCGATGGTCACCAGGCGATCGTTTGCGGCAAAGGCTGGCACCGCAAGACAGAGGAGGATGATGGAAAGCAGTAGGCGCATGTTGTTTGCAACTGAATCGGGAGATATTTGTTTGTTGTAAAGTGGTGAGTCTAACCTAATTGATGTGCTGTCATTGTTCAAGCTAAATCTGTAGACACTGCGAATTTGACAGGGACAGGGACGGTCTGTGACAGAGGCGGGATGTGGCTGTGAGTGTGGGGGAGGGGAAAAGAAAGGATAGGACCTTTCGGTCGCAAGAAAGGCAGGAGGGGGGGAGGGCGTAGTCGGAAGGGGAGGGGAGACGCCGCTATTCCGCGGCGTCCAGAGGAGCCTCATGGGGCACTTTTCGGAACCTGGTAGCGCAATTCGGCGAAGCCGGAGCCGAACTGCTGCACTGATACCAAGGACAA
The DNA here is from genome assembly GCF_016458305.1 of Geomonas anaerohicana. Classification (GTDB taxonomy): domain Bacteria; phylum Desulfobacterota; class Desulfuromonadia; order Geobacterales; family Geobacteraceae; genus Geomonas; species Geomonas anaerohicana. The sequence goes on from NZ_JAEMHL010000002.1 coordinate 275,946, forward strand.
CGGGGGGGCGACCAGACGACGCGGGAAGAGCGGCTTACCCTTGCCGAGGGTGACCGAACCTACTTGAACGATTATCTCGTCCAGCAGCCCGGCATCGTGGAACTGACCGGCTAAGTCACCTCCGCCCACAATCCAGATGTTCTTGGGACCGGCCGCTTTGCTCATTTCTGCATGGACCGGCCGGACGTCTCCTTGGACGAAGTGGATCTCCGCCCCCGCAATGGCTGGCAGCTCCCTGGTGGAGAAGATCCACACCGGCTGGGTGTACGGCCACGCCGATCCGGTCTCCCGGGCGACCTCGTCGGCATGACGCAGCATCCACTCGAACGTTGCTGAACCCATCGCCAGCGCGCCGACCTCGGCGATGAACGCGGGATAGCTGCTCTCGTCGACGTTGCCTAACGTGAAAAGCCAATTCAGCGAATCGTCTTCGGTGGCAATGAACCCGTCCAGACTGGATGCTGCGTAGTACTGTGTCTTCATAACATCCCTCAAGTTACCGCTTTTCCGGACCAGATCACCCTTCCTGTTTCGCCAGCCGCTCGCACAGTTCCTTGAAGGCCTGGGTCTCCATCTTCAGTTCTACCGGTTTGCCGTTGTCCTGGTAGCCTATGGTGACGAGGCCGCCGACGATCTCGTGCTCCATCTCGGCGAAGAGGACGGCCTTCGGGTTGATGAGGAGATTGCCGGAGCGGATGAAGCCTCTCTGCTCCAGATCCTGGGCCATCGCTTCCTGCTCGGTCTTGTGCACCTTCTTGAACAGCTGTTTGCGCACGGCGCTGCCGTCAAACCAGACGTCGATGAGGCGCGTGTCGTCGCCGACGAGCGGGTTTTCGGCCGGTGTGGTGAGTTGGGCGGCGAGTATCTTGTCGGTGTTGATGTAACGCATGGGAAACTCCTTTTCTGAACCCCTGGCAGGATGAGCGTGCATTGGCCGGGACTGTACATTGTTTTTTGGCCGGATTCAACGAAAGAGAGTGGATGGACGACTGCTCTGCCTGGCGGGAGATCGTATTCCAGGAGGTTTCAGCCGAAGAAAAAAAGTCAATGATTTCCGCGTAATGCTGCTGCGACACCAAAAAAAACAAAAAAATGTTGACAGGAAGTGACTGAAGGTTTATACACAAGTCTACAAAAACGACAGGGTAATAGATGATATCGAAGAAAACCAAATATGGCCTCAAGGCCCTCATCTACCTCGCACGCCAGTACGAGCAGGGACCGATCCTGATCGCGGACCTCGCGCGTGACGAGAATATACCCAAAAAGTTTCTGGAAGCCATCCTGCTTGCCCTGAAAAACAGCGGTATCCTGCAGAGCCGGAAAGGGAAGGGGGGCGGCTACTACCTGGGGCGTTCACCCCGGCTGATTACCATGGGGCAGGCCATCCGTGTCATGGAAGGTCCCCTGGCTCCGGTTCCCTGCGTGAGCGAGACCGCGTACGCGAAGTGTACCGAGTGCGGCAACGAGAACACCTGCGGCATCCGGTTGGTGATGAAGGACGTGCGCGACGCGATCGCGCAGATCCTGGACAACACAACCCTGGCCGATGTGCTCAACCGCGTCGACCACGCCGAACTCTCTGAAAAGAACGTCATCGATTTTTGTATCTAGCACCGCAGCGCTTTTTTTTGCCTTTAAAACCTATCAAATCTGTAGACTAAACAGGAAAAGGAGAATCGCCATGAAGAGACTGATCCGCACCGCTTTCCTCACACTGCTCACCGCAGCACTGCCCCTCACCGCCTTTGCGGCACAGGAGTTCCTCAACGTCTCGTACGATCCGACCCGCGAGCTGTACCAGGACTTCAACAAGGCCTTTGCGAAAAAAGGGCACTCCAATGTCACCTTCAAGCAGTCCCACGGGGGTTCCGGCAAGCAGGCCAGGGCGGTGATCGACGGCCTTGAGGCCGACGTGGTCACCCTGGCGCTGGCCTACGACATCGACGAGATCAGCGACAAGGCAAAGCTCCTTCCGGAGAACTGGCAGAAGAGGCTTCCCAACAACAGCTCTCCTTACACCTCGACCATCGTGTTCCTGGTGCGCAAGGGCAACCCCAAGAAGATCAAGGACTGGAACGACCTGGTGAAGCCCGGCGTTGCCGTCATCACGCCCAACCCCAAGACCTCCGGCGGCGCACGCTGGAATTACCTGGCGGCGTGGGCCTACGCCCTCAAGCAGAAGGGGGGCAACGAGGCGAAGGCCAAGCAGTTCGTTGCCGAGCTCTTCAAACACGTACCGGTGCTCGATTCCGGCGCCCGCGGCTCCACCACCACCTTCGTGCAGCGCGGCCAGGGCGACGTGCTGCTCGCCTGGGAGAACGAGGCGTTCCTCGCCGTCAACGAACTGGGCAAGGACAAGTTCGAGATCGTGGTCCCGTCCTTGAGCATCCTGGCCGAGCCGCCGGTCACCGTGGTGGACAAGGTGGTCGACAAGAAGGGGACCAGGAAACTCGCCGAGGAGTATGTGAAGTACCTCTACTCGCCCGAGGGCCAGGAGATCGCGGCCAAGCACTACTACCGCCCGCGCGACAAGAAGGTGGCCGCCAAGTACGCCAAGGTGTTCCCCAAGGTTAAGCTGGTCACCATCGACGACACCTTCGGCGGCTGGCGCAAGGCGCAGAAGACTCACTTCGCCGACGGCGGGGTGTTCGACCAGATCTATGGCGTGAAATAAACCGGCGCGCGAGGCACCGTATCAAAGGAGGTCATGGGGAGCATGGAGACGACATCGGAACAGTCTGGCAAGCTGAGCAGCGACCTCGAGCAAAGGATCCGCCTGGCGCTCCGGGACCTTCGTTACGGCACCGTTACCCTCGTGGTCCAGGACGGGAAAGTGATCCAACTCGACAAAAACGAGAAGATCAGGATCCAATAGCGAAAGAAACGAATAGAGTAGTAGAGAAGAACAACGAGAAAACCACCTGCAGCTGACCAGATAAACTGGAGGCCAGGCTTTAACCGGATGCACGGTTATGCCTGGCCTTTTTTGTTTGCATAGCATCAACCCAGCCGCACGGGGATGAAACGCAAAGGGGGAACAGATGGCCGGACGACACATTGTCATCGCGGGGAAAAGCGGCACGGGGAAGTCGACAGTGGCGGCCAACCTGGGCGGAGCCCTGGCCGAGGCGGGTAGGCGCGTCCTACTGGTCGGTTACGACAGCCACCGCAGTTCTGCGGGTACCTTGAGCGGCGGCAATGAGATGGAGGCGTTGCCGGGGTGGCTGCACGGCGAGGATGTCCCCCTCTACGCGCGCGGCTACCGCGGCACCCTATGCCTCGAGGCCGGAGCGGCCGTGGCACGCAGGGAAGAGTTGGAGAAGGCGCTTCTTGCCCATCCCCTGGTCGAGTCATTCCAGCCGGAGTACGTGCTGCACGATTTAACCTGGGAATCCGGCGGGGATGTGCGTCTCCCGGCAGGAGTCGACGGGGTGGTGGGCCTCGTGGCGGTGACTTCCGCTGACCGCTGCTCTCTGCATGTGGTGAACGGGCTCTTTGCCTGGCTCAACACCATCGCCGCGGCCAACACGCGACTGGGAGGGGTGGTCGCCAACAACCTGTCCGGGCCGCTGCAGGAGGCGATCGTATCCGACTTCGCAGCGCAGACCGGGACCTCGGTGCTGGCCACCATCCCGCACTCCATCATGGTCTCGGTGAGTGACTTCTACGGCCAGACACTCCTGGAGTCCGCACCCTTCTCCCACGTCACCTACGCCTATCGGAAACTGGCGCGGAACCTCTCCGAGGGGAGCGCGCTGCGCCGTCCCAAGGCACTGGACGACCACGCCATGCAACGCTGGGCGGGGAAGTGGGGGAGCATCATCGCCGAGCTTGAGACCGGCGTGGTGAACGGCGGACTGGGCATCTGACAGGACTTTTTTCAACCACGATAGCGCAACGGCGCTGCGGCCTTGGGGCCAAACCAACAAGCAAAGGAGCAAACGACATGTCCGGCAAAAAAGTGAAAACCATCGCCATCTACGGCAAGGGGGGGATCGGCAAATCGACCACCACCTCCAACATCAGTGCCGCCCTAGCCGCCTCCGGCCTCAGGGTGATGCAGATAGGCTGTGATCCAAAAAGCGACTCCACCACCACGTTGCGCGGCGGTGGCTACATCCCGACCATCCTCGACACGCTGCGCGAGAAGAAGAACGTGAAGCTCGACGAGGTCGTCTTCCGCGGCTTCGCCGGCATCTACTGCGTCGAGGCGGGCGGACCCGCCCCCGGGGTAGGCTGCGCCGGGCGCGGCATCATCACCTCGGTGGAGCTGTTGAAGCAGCTGCGCGTCTTCGAGGAACTCGATCTCGACATCGTGGTCTACGACGTGCTGGGGGACGTGGTCTGCGGCGGCTTCGCGGTCCCGGTGCGCGAAGGGATCGCCGACCACGTCTTCACCGTCTCCTCATCCGACTTCATGGCCATCTACGCGGCCAACAACCTCTTCAAGGGGATCCAGAAGTACTCCAACAACGGCGGCGCCCTCCTGGGCGGGGTGATCGCCAACTCGATGAACTCCGATTACCACAAGTCGATCATCGACGACTTCGTGGAGAACACGCAGACCCAAGTGGTCGAGTACGTCCCCCGCTCGGTCACGGTGACCCAGTCGGAGCTCCAGGGTAAGACGACCGTCGAGGCCTTCCCCGACTCCGAACAGGCCAAGGTGTACCGCTCCCTCGCGAACAGGATCTACAACCACACTGAATCCAAGGTGCCCGCGCCGCTCAACGATAAGCAACTGCACGAGTGGGCCTTCAAGTGGGCCGACACCCTGCTTGCCATCGAGACCGGCGAGGTAAGAAGCAGCGGTGCCAGCATCTAGAGCAAACGGAGCGGGGAGGGGAGGAGGCATGGCGACTTCATGCACGAGAGAAAAGGTCCTGCACGGGCATCCGTGCTTCGGCGGGGACCGGCACAGGAACGGGCGCATCCACCTCGCCGTGGCGCCGCGCTGCAACATCACGTGCGGCTATTGCGATAGAAGGCACGACTGCGCCAACGAGTCGCGTCCCGGCGTGACCAGCAGGCTCCTGACGCCGCCGGAGGCGCTGAAGCAGGTGCGCGGTGTCATGGCCAGCCCCACGTACGGCTCCCTGATCAGAGTCATCGGCATTGCCGGGCCGGGGGATCCCCTGGCCAACGCAGAAACCTTCGAGACGTTCACACTGGTGCAGCGGGAGTTCCCGGACCTGCTCTTCTGTCTGAGCACGAACGGGCTGGCGCTCCCCGACAGGATCGGGGACCTTTCCGGCGTCAACCTGCACAGTCTCACCGTGACCATCAACGCCGTAGACCCGGAGGTGGGGGGGCGGATCTACCGGGAGGTCCGCTACCGCGGCCGCGTCCTGCGTGGCGCCGAGGGCGCGGAGATCCTGATCCGCAACCAGTTCGAGGGGGTGCGCCTTGCCGCGCAGCGCGGCATGGTGGTCAAGGTGAACATGGTGCTCATCCCGGGGATCAACGAGGAGCAGATCCCGCTTGTCGCACAGAAGGCGAGCGAGGCGGGGGCTTTTGTCATGAACGTGATGCCTATCATCCCACAGGCGAATCTCGCCCACGTCCCCCGGCCGACCCCAGAGCACCTGGAACAGGTCCGCTCTGCCAACGAAGCCACCATCGCACAGTTCCGCGGCTGCCAGCAGTGCCGCGCCGACGCGGTCGGCCTGATCGGTGGCTGTGCAAGGAGCCCACAAACATGAAAGAGGCGGTAGCGCAGCCGGTGCAGGAATGGATGTCCTCCAGGGAGAGGACCATTGCGGCCCTTACCGGAAAGCCGTACGACCGCATCCCGGTGAACCTCCTGATCAGCGACCACGCCGCGCGCGTCATCGGCGTCAGCGTAGGCGATTACAACAACTCCGCTGACCTGCTGGCCCGCGGCCAGATCGCGGCCTGGCGCAGGTACGGCACCGACAACGTCAACACCGGGCCCGGGCTCACCGGCGTCGCCGAGGCCATCGGCAGCAAGGTCGCCTTTCCCGACAGCACCCCCTATATCGCCGAAAGCGTGGTGACGCACGAGTCGGTGCTGGATTCCCTGAAGGTGCCGGACCCCGAGAAGGACGGCCGCCTGCCGCTGTTTCTCGACGCGGCGACCCAGGTGCTCAAGGAAATCGGCGATGAGGTTCCCCTCGGCATGACCTGCGCGGGACCCTTCACCACGGCGGCCGGCATCCGCGGCACCGAGACGTTTCTGCGCGACCTGCGCAGGAACCCGGCCTTCGCTCATCGCCTCCTGCGGCACTCGACCGAGAGCATCATCCGCTTCGCCAGGGCGGCCCTCGAGCGCGGCGCCAGGATCGGCCTCGCCGACCCGACCGCCTCCGGCACCATGATCTCGCCCACGCTGTTCACGGAGTTCGCGCTCCCCTACCTGAAGGAGGTCTGCGCCGCCATCAAGGCACAGAGCGGCGCGGCTCCTTCCCTGCACATCTGCGGCAACACGACCAGGATCTGGTCCGACATGGCCGACACCGGCGCCTCGGTGCTGAGCCTGGACGACGTGGTCGATCTGGCCGCCGCCAAGGCGGCGGTGGGGGACAGTGTGGCGCTTCTCGGCAACATACGCCCTACCGCGACCATGTACCTCGGCACCCCCGACGACGTTGTCGCTAATGCGAGGGAGTGTCTCGCCAAGGCGTGGGACAATCCGAAGGGATATATCCTCGGCCTTGGCTGCGGCCTCCCCATCGACACACCACCCGCCAATATAGACGCGTTGGTTGCTGTGGCGCGGACTTATGGACGGCCCCAACTCTAACTCGGACCAGTCGTGCGTACTTTACCTGGTCGCCGGTTTTTCCTTTTGGATATTACTCTACAGGGTTTGTGTAAAATTAAGTTGACAAACCTGGTAGTGTAGTGTTAAGCATAACTCCACCAATCCGATGGAATATAGGAATTGAGACGCTGTTGCGGACGGAAAGGGGAGGGATGGCTGTGGGGAGAGGAAAGAACAACGTGTTGCCGGGTTTTACTCCGGCCCTCGGGTACACCATCTTCTACCTGAGCCTCATTGTGCTCATCCCCCTCTCGGCGCTCTTCTTCAAGACCGCCACCCTCACCTGGGGCGACTTCGTCGCTGCGGTTACGGCGCCGCGGGTGCTGGCTTCGTATCGCGTCACCTTCGGCGCCTCGCTTGCCGCTGCGGTCATCAACGGCTTCTTCGGCGTGCTGGTGGCCTGGGTGCTGGTGCGCTACCGCTTCCCGGGCAAGAAGCTGATCGACGCCCTGGTGGATCTCCCGTTCGCCCTTCCCACCGCCGTCGCCGGTATCACGCTTGCCAGCATCTACTCGCAAAACGGCTGGCTGGGGCGCTACCTGGAGCCGCGCGGCATCAAAGTTGCCTTCACCCCCCTCGGCATTGCCGTGGCCATGGTCTTCATCGGCCTTCCCTTCGTGGTGCGCACGGTCCAGCCTGTGCTGGAGGAACTGGACCAGGAGATCGAGGAGGCTGCCTCCTGCCTTGGCGCCAACAGGTGGCAGACCTTTCGCCGGGTGCTGCTCCCGACCATGCTCCCCGCCATCCTGACCGGCTTTGCCCTTTCCTTTGCGCGCGCGGTCGGGGAGTACGGCTCCATCATCTTCATCGCCGGCAACATGCCGATGGTTTCCGAGATCACGCCGCTGCTCATCATCACCAAACTGGAGCAGTACGATTACGCCGGCGCGACCGCCATCGCCACCGTGATGCTGGTGGTCTCCTTCTTCATGCTGCTCTGCATCAACCTGTTGCAGAAGTGGAGCAGATGTTTTGCGGAATAGACTGGCTTTGGCGCCGGGAGGGGTAGGAAATGGTTGGTAACGGGCTTCACAAAAAGGAGAGGAAAGGGGCGACGGTCACTGAACCGGCCTGGGTGCGCTGGCTGCTGATTTCGGTTGCCCTGGCCTTCCTTGCGCTGTTCCTGGTGCTGCCGCTGGCGGCGGTGTTTACGCAGGCACTGGAAAAGGGATGGGAGGCCTACCTCGCCGCGCTCACGGAGCCCGACACGATCTCGGCCATCCGGCTCACGCTCATCACCGCCGCGGTCTGCGTACCCTTGAACCTCTTCTTCGGCATCGTCGCGGCCTGGGCCATCGCCAAGTTCAGCTTCCCCGGCAAAAGCTTCCTTATCACGCTGATCGACCTGCCGTTCTCGGTCTCGCCGGTGGTCTCCGGCCTCATCTACGTGCTGATCTTCGGCCTGCAGGGCTGGCTCGGCCCCAGGCTGCAGGAGCACGACATCAAGATCATCTTCGCGGTCCCGGGGATCATTCTCGCCACCATCTTCGTCACCTTCCCGTTCATCGCGCGGGAGTTGATCCCGCTCATGGAGGCGCAGGGGCGCGAGGAGGAGGAAGCGGCGCTGACCCTGGGGGCGAGCGGCCTGCAAACCTTCCTGCGGGTCACCTTTCCCAATATCAAGTGGGGCATCCTCTACGGCGTCATCCTCTGCAACGCCAGGGCGATGGGGGAGTTCGGGGCAGTCTCCGTCGTTTCCGGCCACGTGCGCGGGTCCACCAACACCATCCCTCTCCAGGTGGAGATTCTTTACAACGAATACAGCTACGCAGCGGCCTTCGCGGTGGCATCGCTCCTGGCGCTACTGGCCCTGGTGACCCTCGCGGTGAAGACGGTGTCCGAATGGAAGATGCAGCAGACGATAACAGCAGCAGAGACAGAAAGGTAACGCCATGAGCATTGAAATCGAAGGGATCAGCAAGTCATTCGGCACGTTTGCCGCGTTGAAGAACGTGAGTCTCAAGGTTCCCTCCGGGGAGCTGGTGGCGCTGCTCGGCCCGTCCGGGTCGGGAAAGACGTCGCTGCTGCGCATCATCGCCGGGTTGGAGAGCCCGGACAGCGGCAGGATCCTGTTCGACGGCGAGGAGGCCACCAAGCGCCAGGTCCAGGAGCGCCAGGTGGGTTTCGTGTTCCAGCACTACGCCCTGTTCCGGCACATGACCGTTTTCGACAACATCGCCTTCGGCCTCACCGTCAAGCCCAAGAAGAGCCGCCCCGGCAAAGCCGAGATTCGGGACAAGGTGCACAACCTGCTCAAGCTGATCCAGTTGGAAAACCTGGCCGACCGCTATCCGGCGCAGCTCTCCGGCGGACAGCGGCAGCGCGTGGCGCTGGCCCGGGCGCTCGCCGTCGAGCCGCAGGTGCTCCTTCTGGACGAGCCCTTCGGCGCGCTCGATGCCAAGGTGAGGCTTGAGTTGCGCCGCTGGCTGCGGCGCCTGCACGACGAGATCCACGTCACCAGTGTCTTCGTGACCCACGACCAGGAGGAGGCGCTCGAGGTTGCCGACCGGATCGTCGTCATGAACGAGGGGCGCATCGAGCAGGAAGGGACGCCGTCCGAGGTGTACGACCGCCCGGCTACCCCGTTCGTCTACGACTTCCTCGGCAGCGTAAACCTGTTCCACGGCCGGGTGCACGAGGGGACGGCGCAGATGGCGGGGCTCGACCTGTCCTCGCCGGAGAACGCCTCGGCGCAGCATGCCCCCGCCGTTGGCTATGTGCGCTCGCACGATATCGCCATCGAGCGGGACGGCAACGGTTCCGGTGCCATCAAGGCAGAGGTCCGCTACCTCCTCTCGGTGGGTCCTCTTGTGCGCGTAGACTTGGTTCTTTCCGGCAGTGACCGGACCATCGAGGCGGAGCTGCCGCGCGACGAGGCGGACCGGCTCCAGTTGCAGGTAGGGGAACAGGTCTACGCCAGGCCGCGCAAGATGCGCGTCTTCGTAGAGGATTACCAGATCTAACAACACTCTACAAAAAATGTAGGGTAGATAGAAAAAGGCTTGACTTGTTCAGGCCCAGGCGCTATCATCGGCGCCTCAGTAACGGTGAGGCTCCCGGAGCTTCATCATCATAAGACTGGTTGACCAGACAAACTGGAGGCCAAGGTAAGCGAACCCCTCATGGGAGGCGCTACCTTGGCCTTTTTTCGTTTTGGTGGTCTGGGATTCGCGGGGAGAGGGGACTGGCTCCGCCAGGTGCCTGTCCCGTTAGGCTTAGGGAAGGTGGCTGAAGCTGAAGGGAGCGTCCCGCTAGAGGGACAGGCACCTAACGGAGCCAGTCCCTTCAGCCGCGCAGCACGCGCCTCACGTTCCCCCCTTTGCGAAGGGGGGCAGGGGGGATTTAGCCCAGCTAGCCACGCCATCCTGCGCAGCAACTGAGCTAAATCCCCCTCAATCCCCCTTTGCGAAAGGGGGAAGCTGGATCTGGTTGGGAAAGGCCTGGGCAGGCCGAAGCCCCCTCCCTGTCCCTCCCCCTCCGGGGGCGGGGACGCTTGGGCGGGTATCTCGGCCCCTCCCCCCGGAGGGGGAAGGCTGGGAGGGGGGACGCTTTGGGAGCTACAAAAACAGTCGGAGGTGCAGCGTGGAGTTGAGAGTGGCTTTGGCATCCAGTGACGGAATCACGGTGGACCAGCATTTCGGGCGGGCCACCCGCTTCTGCATCTACCGCCTGACCGGGGCAGGGTGGGAGCACCTGGAAGACCGGTACAACACTCCGGCCTGTGCCGGGCAGGAACACGCGGACGGGATGTTGGAGCAGACCGCGGAGGTCATCTCCGATTGCAGGGGCCTCGCCGTTGCCCGTATCGGAGCCAGCGCCATAGACGTGCTCCTGGCGCGGCGCATCTTTCCCCTGGTGTTGGAACTGCCAGTGCCCGAGGCCCTGGCGACCTTGGAAAAATCGAAGCTGCTTTCCAGATACATCAACCAATAAGGAGACTGTGCTATGTCCAGAATCGCCAACAGTATCACCGACCTCATCGGGAGAACTCCCCTGCTGCGTCTTTCCGCCCGCCAGTCCGGCGGCAACGCCGAGCTGGTTGCCAAGCTCGAATCCTTCAACCCGGGCGGCTCGGTCAAGGACCGCATCGGCTTCGCCATGATCAAGGCGGCCGAGGAGCAGGGGGTGATCAACAAGGACACCGTGATCATCGAGCCGACCAGCGGCAACACCGGTATCGCCCTCGCCTATGTCGCGGCAGCCAAAGGATACCGGCTCATCCTCACCATGCCCGACACCATGAGCATCGAGCGCAGAAACCTCCTGAAGGCCTACGGCGCTGAGCTTGTCCTTACCCCCGGCGCCAAAGGGATGAAAGGGGCGATCGAGAAGGCCACCGAGCTCGCCGCAGCCACCCCGAACTCCTTCATACCGCAACAGTTCAACAACGGCGCCAACCCCGCCATACACCGTGCCACCACTGCGGAGGAGATTTGGGAGGATACCGACGGCAAGGTGGACATCCTGGTCGCCGGTGTCGGGACCGGCGGCACTCTCACCGGGGTGGGCGAGGTGCTCAAGGAACGCAATCCGGCCATCAAGGTGGTCGCGGTCGAGCCGCTGGATTCGCCGGTGCTCTCCGGCGGCACGCCCGGGCCCCACAAGCTCCAGGGGATCGGTGCCGGCTTTGTTCCGGCCGTTCTGAACACGGACGTCTACGACGAGATCTACAAGGTCAAGAACGAAGAGGCGTTCGAGACGGCGCGCGCCCTGGCGCGCGAGGAGGGGCTGCTGGTCGGCATCTCAGCCGGAGCCGCAGCCTTCGCCGCACGCCAGCTCGCTCGGCGTCCGGAGAATAAGGGGAAGCTCATCGTGGTCGTGCTCCCCGATACCGGCGAGCGCTACCTGTCCACCGCCTTGTTCCAGGACGCCTGATCACGCCACAAACGACCTACGCCGGAGACACGACCATGCACGAGATAGCTCTACACAACGTCACCTTTTCCTACGGAAGCCAGACCGTTTTGGAGGACATCAATTTCACCGCCTACGCCGGTGAGTTCGTCTGCCTCCTGGGCCCCTCCGGTTGTGGCAAGAGCACGCTGTTGAGGCTGCTGGCGGGTTTGGGGCATCCGACCTCCGGCCGCCTGACCCTCGACGGCAGCCCCATAACCGGTCCCGGCCTCGACCGCGGCGTCGTGTTCCAGGACTACAGTCTGTTCCCCTGGATGACCACGGGCCAGAACGTGGTCCTGGCGTTGAACCAGGCGTTCCCGGGCAAGTCGAAGGTGGAGCAGGCGGATACCGCCCAGGCGTACCTGGAGATGGTGGGACTGAACGACGTGTTCCACAAGCTCCCGGGAGCCCTCTCCGGCGGGATGCGGCAAAGGGCTGCCATCGCCCGGGTCTTCGCTATCAACTCGCCGGTCCTCCTGATGGACGAGCCTTTCGGGGCGTTGGACGCCATCACCCGTGCCCGCTTGCAGGACCTGCTCCTGCAGCTGTGGCAGCACAACTCCCAGGAGCGCAAGACCGTCTTCTTCGTCACCCACGACGTGGAGGAGGCGATCCTGCTTGCCAACCGCGTGGTGGTCATGGGGCTCAACCCCGGCTCGGTGCGCGGCGTCTTCGAGGTGGACATCCCGCGTCCCCGCCAGCGCCAGGACCTCTACAGCAATCCCGCCTTCACCAGGCTGCGGGACCAGCTGATCCGGGAGCTGAACGCCGACGTGCTCCAGGAACTGGAGGGCGGCCGGACGGTGCAAAGTGCCGGGGAGGCGATCTGAGCATGCGCCGCTTGGGCTCCCTCTTGCTGATCCTGTCGCTAGCGCTCCTCGCCGTTGGTGTGAGGCCGGACTCCGCCCGAGCCGCCGCGGTGATCAGGCTGGGATACCTTGATGATCCCGGCAGCGCCCTGGTTCTTCTGGCCGATGCCGGAAACCTGTTCAAGGAAGAGGGGCTCGAGGTCAAGCCGGTTCGCTTCAAGGACAGCGCCGGCGGTCTTGCCTCACTGGCCGCCGGGAAGGTGGACGTCGGGGCCTTTGCGGTACGGGAGACCTTGATGGCGATAGCCAGGGGGGACCGGCTGCGGATCATCGCCGGCGGCGGTACCGACCGCACCGGGTCGCTTCTGGATGAGGTCGATGCCTCGGCCCGCCTGGAGCGCGAGGATCGCGGCATCGTGGTGATCTTGTCGGACCTGCCCGGAGCGCCGGACAAGGAGACGCTGGCCAAACTGGTCAGCACCCTGATCAAGGCGGACCTGCTGCTGCACAACCATCCGGACCGAGCCTGGAGCAGCATTGCCCGCCATCGCCCCGCTGAGGGGCGGAATTTCAGCTTCGACCCCGATCCTGATTACTATCGACTGGCAGGGATCTGGAAACGGCTCGACCTGCAGGCCCCGAACATGGAGCGCAGCTTCCTCGCCGACCACGTCTACGACGAGATCTACTGTGACGCTCTCCACGACCTGCGAGAAGGGGAGGGGGAGGCTGATCCCGTGTTGAAGAAACTGGCTGACAAGGCGGTCTGTCCTCCCGACTGCTGCCCGACCGGCAAAAAGAAACGCAACGATAAAGGAGGTTCTCAATGAAAAGAATATTTGCACTGGTTCTCATGATCGCCCTTTTGGCCGGCAGCGCCTACGGCGCCGCGCTCCCCAAGCTGAGGGTGGGGTACGTGCCTGAACCGGCCCACGGGCTCTATTTCGTGGCCAAGGAAAAAGGGTTCTTCAAAGAGGAGGGCGTCGACGTCGACCTGTACCAGTTCGGCAGCGCGGCTGAAGGCATGGCGGCCCTCAAGGCGGACAAGCTCGACGTCGGCACATTCGGCACCACGGCTCCCTTGGTCTTCATCAGCAAGGGAAGCGAGTTCACCTTCATCGGCGGCATGATGATCGGCGGACAGGCCATCATCACGCGTCCCGAGCGGCTCGGTGAGCTTTCGGGCAAGGACCTGAAGGTCTACAAGGGGAAGAAGATCGGCCTGGTCAAGCTCTCCACCGGCGACGTCGTCTTCAAGGGCGCCCTCAAGAAAGCCGGGATCGACTACAAAAAGGACGTCAACTTCGTCGAGTTCGGCAGTGTGGCGGCGGTCGTCGAGGCGGTCAAGAAGGGTGCGGTCGATGCCGGCCTCGTCTTCCCGCCGCACTTTTCACTGGCCGAGAAGAACCATGGCCTGAAGGTGGCCCACTACATCGAGGAGTTCTATCCCGACTACACCTGCTGCCGCATCGTCGCCCCCACCAACCTGGTGAAGGCGAATCCGGACACCTACAAGCGCTTCCTTGCCGCGCTGATCCGCGCCTACCGTTTCTACAAGACCAATCCAGACGAGACGGTGAAGATCTACACCCGCGCGCTGAAGATCGACGAGGACATCATCCGCAACGAAACCTACGTGAAACGGGTGGCGGAATCGAACCCGGATCCGCTCAGGAAGGGAATCCTCGACTTCTGGCAGCACATTCGGGACGCGGGCTACATCACCCAGGACTACCCGATCGACCAGCACATCAACACGGCCCTCTACAAGCAGGCGCTCGACTCGGTCGTGAAGCGTGAGCCCAAGGACAAGGTGTACCAGCAGATGCTCACCTTCTACAAAAAGAACAATTGATCCGCGCCCTTCGGCGCACAAGGAGCCATACCATGAAACGCATCTTCACCATCATCCTTTCTCTCGCGCTGCTCGCCCTCGGGGGCGTGACCGCGGGAGCGGCCGAGCTGCACAAGCTCAAGGTGGGCCATCTCCCCACCTCCGGGCACCTGCTCTACTTCGTTGCCAAGGAAAAAGGGTTCTTCCAGCAGGAAGGGCTCGACGTGGAACTGTTCCGCTTCACCAACTCCGGCGAGGGGCTGACCGCCATCAAGAGCGGCAAGCTCGATATCGGCTCCTTTGGCACCTCGGCGCCCTTATCCTTCATCGCCAACGGCGCCGACTTCACCATCTTCGGCGGACAGATGGGAGAGGGGCACGCCCTGATCGCCAAGCCGGAGAACGCCGCGCGCTTCAAGGACCTGAAGAACTATCGCGGCGCCACCATCGGTGCCATCCGACTCGCCACCGGCGACGTCGTCTTTCGCGCCGCGCTGCACCAGGCGGGACTCGACTGGCGCAAGGACCTGACCATCAAGGAGTTCGATTCGCCGGCGGCGGTGCAGGAGGCGGTGAAAAAGGGAGCGGTCGACGCCGGCCTCACCTGGATTCCCTACTACACCATGGCCGAGAAGCAGGGACTTGCGGTGGTGAAGTACTCCGGCGACGTCATCAAGTCGCACACCTGCTGCCGCCAGGTGGCGCTCACCTCCACGGTGAAGGCGCGCCAGGCCGATTTCGAGAAGTTCATGGTCGCGCTTTTGAAGGCGTACCGCTTCTACCAGGGGAACCACAAGGAAACCGTCGACATCGTGGCCAAGTACGTCCAGATCGACAAGGCGGATCTGAACAAGGACATCTACGGCGGGCACCTGCTGGTAAGTCCGGACCCGCACAAGGAGAGCGTGGTGCAGTTCTGGGACTTCATGAAGAAAGCCGACTACGTCAAGTCCAAGGAAGCCATCGAGCCGCACATCAACACCACCCTTTACGCGCAGGCCCTGACGGACCTGTCCAGGCGCGAGCCCAAGGAGAAGCTCTGGGCCAGCCTGGACCGGGATTTCCGCGACGGTGACCCGACGCTGCACATTAAGAAACACTGAGGTCGCCATGGAAGCCGTGCTATCAGCGGGAGCCCGCATCGAGCGGGCCAGTATCGCCAAACGCCTGATCCTATCGCCGGCAAGCGTCGTCTTCGTCCTGCTCCTCGCGGAACTGTTCTGGCCAGTGCCGGGGGAGGAATACCCGGCTTACCTGCTGGCGCTGACCGCCGCGGTGGAGCTGGTCTACCTGGTGCGCGTAAGCCTTGGTCGCGGCGGCAAGGGGCTCGCGGGAGCCGGGGACATCGCCGCCATCATCTTCGGCATTCTCCTGGCCTGGCACCTGTGCACCACCAGGTTCGTGCTCCTGGACAAGATGCTCTTTCCCAAGCCGGAACCGGTGCTGCGTCTCTTTGTCAGCGAGCTTCCCGACATGCTGAAGGGGCTGGTCAACTCCCTGATCCTGCTGGTGAGCGGCTACCTGATCGCGCTCGCGACGGCGATTCCGCTGGGGCTGGTGGTCGGCTGGCGCGTTCGGATTTTCAACGCGGTGCACCCCTTCACCAAGGTGCTGGGGCCGATCCCGCCCATTGTGTACATACCGTATGCGATAGCGCTCCTGCCGAGCTTCCGTGCCGCATCCATCTTCGTCATCTTCATCGGTGCCTTCTGGCCGGTGTTCATCAACACCGTGAACGGGGTCTTCAACATCCACAAGGGGCTGCTCGACTCGGCCCGGGTGCTGAGCCTTTCCGAGCGGACGCTGCTCTTCAGGGTGATCCTCCCCGGCGCCATGCCCTCCATCTGCACCGGCGCGACCCTCGGACTCGTCTTCGCCCTGGTGCTCCTGACGGCGGCCGAACTTATCGGCGCCAACTCGGGTATCGGCTGGTACGTGAAGAATTTCGCCGACTTCGCCGACTACCAGCGGGTGGTGGTGGGCATCATCTTCATCAGCATCGTGGTCACCGTCATCACCTGGGGGACCGAGCGCCTGGAGCGCCGCCTGCTGCGCTGGCGCAACTGAACAAGCATAAGGAGCTGACACACCATGAGTTATTTCGACAACAAGGTCCCGCCCAAGCGTGAGGACCGTCTCAGTGCCGTGATCGCCCACCAGGACAGCATCTGCGGCCTGGCCCGGAAAGGGAAGGGGGGCAAGAGCTGCCTGATCGACGACGGCGAGCGCGGCTTCACCCAGGGGACCATCTGCCTGTTGCTCCCGGCCCTCGCCATGCTGAACTCGCTGCCGGACAACGTCGTGCTGCTGCACAGCGCCCTTGGCTGCGGCTCCTGCACCCACTCCCAAAACGCCAACGTCCGCATGGGGAGTAACGCGCGCAGGGGGAAGGCGCAGGACGGCATCTGGCTATCCACCGCGCTGGACGAAACCGACGTCATCAGCGGCGGCGAAGACAAGCTGGAGCGCGCCATCATCGAGGCGGACCGGCGCTACCGCCCGGCCAGCATCACCATCGTGGCGGGGTGCGTCCCGGGGATCATCGGCGACGACATCGACGGCGTGGCGCAGCGGCTGCAGCCGCAGGTGAGCGCGAAGCTGTTGCCGGTACACTGCGAAGGATTCAAAACCAAGATCTGGGCCACCGCCTACGACGCGGTCTACCACACCATCGGTCGCAACCTTCTGGAAGAAAAGGGGGTGACGGAGCACACGCCGCAGGACGAACTGGAGGTGCTCCGCGAGCAGGAGCGCCTGGCGCGCACCGTGAACCTCATGAACGTCTCCTCCATGGGGCGCGTCGATGAGCAGGAACTGGAGCGGCTGCTGGTGAGTCTCGGGCTCGAGGTCAACGTCTTCCCGGTCTTCGCCCACCCGGACTCCTTCGTGAAGGCGACCCGGGCGGCGCTTTCCATCAGCACCTGCCCGACCCACGACGATTACTTCCTGGGCTACCTGGAGGAACGCTTCAACGTCCCCTCCATCATCAAGCACATGCCCATCGGCATCGAGAACACCAGCCTCTGGCTTCGTGACGTGGCGGCGCGCTTCGGCTTCGAGGAGCAGGCCGAGCGCCTGATCGCCGCCGAGGAGGCGGAACTGAAAGAGGCGCTCGAAGAGTTCAGGCCGCTCTTCCATGGCAAGAAGGTTTTCGTCAGTGCCGGAGAATTCCGCGCCCTGGCGACCGCGCGCCTGCTCCAGGAGATCGGTCTCGAGGTGGTCGGCATCCGCTCCTTCCATCACGACCATTTCGCCGAGGTCGAGTACGAGAAGCTGGCCCGCGAGGCGAAGACCGATTACGTGGTGGACATCGCCAACGTGCAGCCCTTCGAGGAGGCGAACCTCTTGAACCGGCTCAAGCCGGACCTCTTCCTCGGGCACGCCAACGGCAACATGACCGCCTCGAAGCTCGGCATCCCCACCCACGTCATCTACAACACGGGGCTCGCCTACATCGGCTACCGCGGCGTCTATGAACTTGCGCGCCGCCTGCACCGCCAGCTTTCGAACCCGGCCTACAACAGGAACCTGGCTGAGAACCTGCGGCTCCCCTACAGCGACGCCTGGTACCAGGCCGAGCCGTTTTCCTATCTCAACACCCGCGGGAGGAGCGTCAATGAGTGAGAATTTCGTAGAAAGGGCCCGCTACCTCTGCTCGCTGGGCGGTGCGGCCGCGACCGTGACCGCGCTTCCGGGGGGGATTCCCATCCTGCACTCGGCCTCCGGGTGCGCCGGTAACTTCGCCTGGACCCAGAACGGCGGCAGCGGCCTGCAGGTCGGGGGCTATTGCGGCGGGCTCACCGTCCCCAGCTCCAACGTCCAGGAAACCGAGGTGGTCTTCGGCGGCGAGGATCGCTTGCGCGAGCAGATAACCTCGACGCTCAAGGTGATCGACGGCGGACTCTACGTCGTCCTCACCGGCTGCGTCCCCGAGGTGATCGGCGATGACATCTTCGCGGTGGTGAACGATTTCCGCGAGGAAGGGGTCCCCATTATTGGTGCAGTCACCGGCGGTTTCCGCGGCGACTCCTATTGGGGCTATGACCTGGTGCTGCAGGCGCTGGTCAAGGACTACCTGGATAAGGGGCTGGCAAAGGTGAAGGGACGCGTGAACCTCTGGGGCGTGGTGCCGTACATGGACCCGTTCTGGCGCGGCAACCTGGAAGGAGCGCGTCACCTCCTGGAGTTGCTTGGCCTGGAGGTCAACTCCTTCTTCACCCCTGCGGACACGCTGGAGGGGATCAGGGAAGCGGGCGCGGCCGAGTTGAACATCGTGCTCTCGGATCTGTACGGCCAGGGCGCCGCCGCGCTTTTCCAGGAGAAGCACGGCACCCCCTTCGTCACGACCTCGCTTCCCATCGGCGTTTCCGCTTCCGAAACGTTCCTGCGCCAGGTTGGCGCCGCGCTGGAGTTGGACCCGGAATTGGTGCAGAACGTCATAGCGCGGGAAAAGCGGCATTACTACCAGATCCTGGAGCCGCTCACCGACTGCTATATCGACCTCGACCTGCAGCGTTACGCGGTGGTCGTCGGCGATGCCAACTACGCCGTGGCGCTCACCCGCTTCCTTGCGGACGACCTCGGCTGGCTCCCCGTGCTCACTGTCGTGACCGACAGGATTCACGAGAACGGCCAGCCGGCGCTTGCGGCCCGAGTTGAGCAACTGGCCTCCGGATTCAGCACCAACCTGGTCTTCGAGTCCGACGCTTCCCAGGTGCTGGGGCACCTGAACCAGGTCTGGCCGCGTGCCGCCGGGCAGAAATACTACAACGCCTTCAGCCCCGCCTTCGTCGTGGGGAGCTCCCTGGAGCGCGAGTTCGCGCTGCAGATCGGGGCGCCGCACCTCTCGGTCTCCTTCCCGGTGGCGAACCGCGCAGTGCTAGACCGCGGCTACACCGGCTTCCGCGGCGGCCTGAGACTGGCCGAAGACGTCTTCGGCCAGATCGTGGCGAACAGGTAGCTTTAGCTCCCCCTCCCTTGACGGGAGGGGGCTGGGGGGTGGGTGAGGCTGCCATCAGCGGAAGAGGTGGCACCTTCCCCCGCCCCCTGACCCCCTCCCGCAAGGGGCGGGGGGAAGCCGGGTAGCGGTGCTCGAGCGGGAAACGCTGGATTGGTAGCATACAGAACTCTGGACTAATGGAGGAATAGATATGAGTCAGATCGAACAGGAGCTTTTCCAAAGGCTCTCCGACGCGGTTGTGGATATGGACGAGGACGAGGCGGTCGCTGCCGCAAACGAGGTGGTCGAGCGCGGCATCGACGCTTACCGGGCCATCGAGCTGGGGCTCTCCGCCGGAATGGAGCGGGCCGGGCAGCTCTTCGACGAGGAGGAATATTTCATTCCGGAGCTGCTCATGTGCTCCGACGCCATGTACGCCGGGATGGACGTTCTCAAGCCGCATCTGCGCAGCGATGGTGTTTCCGAGAAGCACAAGGTGGTTATCGGCGTGGTCGAGGGGGATACCCACGACATCGGCAAGAACCTGGTGAAGATCATGCTGGAGACCTCCGGCTTCGACGTCACCGACCTGGGACGCGACATTCCTCCGGCGCGTTTCGTGGAAACCGCCAAGGAGATCGGCGCCAACATCATCGCCCTCTCCACCTTGATGACCACAACCATGGAGGGGATGGGCGCCGTGGTGCGTCAGTTGAGCGAGGAGGGGATCCGCGACCGCTTCAAGGTCATCGTCGGCGGCGGGCCCATCTCGCAGGGCTTTGCCGACCGCATCGGCGCCGACGGCTACGCGGTAAATGCTGCGGACGCCATCCGTCTGGCCAGGTCGTTGGTAGCCCCCGCCGAGGCCGCAGCCTGATGCGTCGCGACCAGATGACACCGCTCGAGCGCCTGGCGGCCTACGGCGCCGGCGCCCCCATCGACCGGCTCCCCTGCGTTCCCATTGTGGGCAACACGGCGGCGCGGGTGATCGGCGTGAAGGTCGGCGACTTTCGTGGCAACGGAGCGTTGATCGCCGAGGCGCAGGTGGCGGCGTATAGGCTCTTCGGCTACGACATCATCAGGATCTTCACCGACCTCTACACCCATGCCGAGGCGATGGGAGCCAAGGTGAGCTATCCCGAAGACGAGACCGCCTTTCTGGCCGCCCCCGCCATCGCCGATCTTTCGCAAATTGACCGCCTGCGGCCGGCCGATCCGTACCGGGACGGCAACCTGCCGCAGCACCTTGAGGCGATGCGCCGCGCGGTGGATCAAGTAGGGGACGAGGTGGCGGTGACCGGTGCGGTGACCTGCCCCTTCACCAACGCCTCCTTCCTGGTGGGAGCCGACAAGCTGGCCCGTCTCATGATGCGTTCGCCGGAAACGGTGCATCACCTGTGCGAGATCTCGCTGCAGACCAACATCGCCTATGCCGGCGCCATCATCGATGCCGGTTGCACGCCGAGCCTGACCGACGCCATGTCCTCGATGTCGGTAATCAGTCCGCGCCAGTTCCGGGAATTCTCCTTCCCGTACCTGAAGCGGCTCATCGACTACATCCACGGGCGCGACAGGAAGGTCACGCTACACATCTGCGGCAAGACCTCCGGCATCTGGGATGCGATGGTCGAGGCCGGCGCCGACTGCCTCAGTATCGACAACGACGCCGACTTGGGCGAAGCGCGTGAGGCGGTCGGAGATCGTGTACGCCTGATGGGCAATGTGCACCCCTCCGAGGTCATGCTGCAGGGGACGCCCGAGACGGTACGCCGGGCGACTCTCGCCTGTTTAGCCCAGGCCAAAGACACGCCGAGAGGGTTCATCGTTGCTTCCGGCTGCAGCCTCCCCACCGAGACCCCCTTCGCCAACATTCACGCCATGCTGGACACCGTGCGGGATGCCGGCTGGCCGGTGCGCTGCTGATCTCCGTCGTCCAAAGCCCCTCCCCCCGGAGGGGGGAGGTTGGGAGGGGGGATGCCTGCACGAGCCGCTGCGCGCCCCCTCCCTGACCCTCCCCCTCCGGGGGCGGGAAGTCATCCCCTCGCCCTCCGGGAGAGGGGCAGGGGTGAGGGCGCTGCAAAGTAGCACCAATCTTGACCGCCTCGAAAACAAACACAGGAGCACCACTATGAGCCTCAGCCCCAAAGAGCGGCTGCTCGATACCCTGGCCAAGAAGAAGGTCGACCGCCCGCCGGTCGTCTGCACCGGCGGCATGATGAACGCTGCCATCGTCGACGTGATGAACCGCACCGGCCATACGCTGCCGGAAGGACACTTCCGGTCAGACCTGATGGCCGAGCTGGCCACCGATGTCAACCAGGACACCGGGTTCGAGAACTTCGGCATCCCGTTCTGCATGACGGTGGAGGCCGAAGTCCTCGGGAGCGAGATCGATTTCGGCACCCTCGCCTGTGAGCCTAAGATCGCGCGCGAGCCTTTTGCCACCAACGCGCAGGTACAGTTCCGCGACATCGACAAGCTGCTCGACTCAGGGCGCATCCGCCAGGTGGCCGAAGCGGCCCTCCTTTTGAGCCGTTCCAACCCGGACGTTCCCGTCATCGGCAGCATTACCGGTCCGGTCAGCACCGCCGCCTCCATCGTCGATCCCATGAACTTTTTGAAGGAACTGCATAAAAAGCGGGAAGATTCCCACCGCGTGCTCGACTACGTGAGCGATTTCCTCATCTCGTTCGCCCGCCTGTTGGTCGACGGCGGCGCCAGCGCCATCTGCATCGGCGATCCGACCGCCACCGGTGAGATTCTCGGTCCGCGCATGTTCCAGGAGTACGCCGTGACCTACCTGAACAAGGTCATAGACGGCATTCACGCCACCGGTGTCCCGGTCCTGGTGCATATCTGCGGCGAAATGAAGGCGGTGAAGTCCTCCATTCCGCAACTGCACAGCGATGCCATCAGCACCGACGCCTTCGTGAACTTGAAGGCCCTGAAAGAGGAATATCCGCAGCTCACCACCATGGGGAACCTGAGCACCTTCCTGCTGGAACTCGGCGAACCCGACAAGGTCTCGCGCCACACGGCAGGACTGGTGCGCGACGGCATCGATATCATCTCTCCGGCCTGCGGGCTGAGCACCGCCTCGTCGATCCTGAACATCCAGGCGATGACCCAGACGGTGAAGGATGGAGGCCGCGGATGGTAACGATTCACTTTCTCCCCGACGATAAACGTGCCACGGTTCCCAAGGGTTCCACCATCCTGGAGGCCGCCCGTACCGCGGGAGTGACCATCGATTCCCCCTGCAACGGCGCGGTCGTCTGCGGCAAGTGTGCGGTGACGCTCGCTTCTGAGGATCTGGAGAGGGTGGTTGAGAAAGGTGCGCACCAGCTTCCGGCCGGAGAAAGGGCACGGGGGCAGGTGCTGGCCTGTGCGGCCGAGGTTTACGGCAACATCACGGTTGTGGTTGACGATGCGCCTTCCCTGCGCAGTTTCAAGATTGCCAGTCACGGTGAGGCTGCGGTGGTCGACCTGGCCCCGCACATCGTCAAGGAGTATCTGTCGGATCTGGGCGTAACGCGCGTGCTGGGCGGCGGAGCACTGTTGACCGAAGAGGAGGGCGATACCGCTGGCGAGAGCTACGGCGTGGTTGTCGATATCGGCACCACAACCCTCGTCGTCGCGTTGGTAGACCTGGTGTCAGGGACCCAATTGGCTACCGCTTCGGCCCTCAATCCGCAAAGCCGCCACGCCCAGGATGTGCTGTCGCGCATCAAGATGGGGTCGGAAGGGCGCGGGCTGGCGGAGTTGAGACGCGGCGTCATCGGGGAGATCAATGCCCTCATCGACCAGGTCGCTGGTGCATCAGGGGTAAGCCGGAGCCGGATCTACGAGGTGATCTTCAGCGGCAACACCTGCATGCTGCACCTGGCCGCCGGGGTCGATCCAGCGCCGCTCGGCAGATATCCCTACACCTCTGCGCTCACCTGCGCCGCCTGGCTTCCCGCGCAGGCAACAGGCATCGATATCGCCCACGGGGGGCTCGTCTACCTTCCCCCGATCATCTCAGGCTACATCGGCGCCGACATCACCGCGGGGCTGCAGGCGGTCCGGCTGCACGAAAACAAGGAAACCGTGCTCTTCGTCGACATCGGCACCAACGGCGAGATGGCCTTGTGCCGTGATGGAAAGATCTGGGCCACCTCGACCGCTGCTGGGCCCGCCTTCGAGGGGATGAACATCCGCTTCGGCATGAGGGCAGGGGAGGGGGCGATCGAGCGCTGCAGCGTCCACCCCGACGGCTCCCTGGAGATCCGGACCATCGCCGGGACCGAGGCCGTCGGCATCTGCGGCTCCGGCCTCATGGATATCGTCGCCGAACTGGTCGCCCACGGTGTGGTGGGGAAGAACGGCAAGTTCGTCAAGCCCGACAGTGCCGGCATCCCGGAAAAGCTCGCCGAGCGCCTGGTGGAGCGGGACGGTAAACCAGCCTTTCTCCTGACTGACAAGGTCTGGCTGACGCAAAAGGACGTGCGCCAGGTGCAGCTTGCAAAGGGGGCGATCCGGGCCGGGGTGGAGTTCCTGTTGCACGAGGCCTCGGTACCGGTAGCGGAACTGCAGCAGGTTCTCATAGCCGGCTCTTTTGGCTACCATCTGACCGCCGAGAGCCTGACCACGATCGGGTTGCTGCCGGCCGAGACCTCCGGGCGCATCGGCTTTGTCGGCAACACAGCCAAAAGCGGAGGGGAAGCCTTTCTTCTCAATGCCGTCTCGCGCGAAGAGATGAGGGATCTGGTCGAACAGGTTCAGGTGGTGGAGCTGGCAAACTGTAAGGATTTCGACAAAGTCTTCGTGGAAGCACTGTCCTTTTGAGCACTGCCGGCAGCGGCTTTAGCCTTAGACTATAAAATTTATAGGCTTAATATTTTTATTATTGACTCCAGCTAAAGCCGGTGTTATGTTTGCCACCACAGTTCAATAGTGGTGGCTGACCAGAGACACTGGAGGCCAGGCAAGTACGGTGATTACACCCGGACCTGCCTGGCCTTTTTTATTTCCCGCAGAGGAAAAAGGAGCGCGAGATGAGATCCACATGGAAAAGATTGTTCGTAGTGGCTGTTGCCGCCCTGGGATTGGCGGCGCAGGCTGACGCTGCCGTTGGCAAGACCAAGCTGAAAGTCGGCTATGCGCCGGGAGGGGGCAGCGTGCTCACCTTCCTGGCACAGGACCAGAAGCTGTTCGAGAAGGAAGGCGTCGAGGTGGAACTGGTGCAGTTCGCCAGCTCCTCCGACGGGCTCAACGCGCTCAACAGCGGCAAGATCGACATTGGCATCTCCTTCGGCACTGCCGGCCCGCTCACCTTCATCTCAAAGGGGAGCGACTTCTCCATCATCGGCGGGCACCTCTCCGGTGGCCACCCGGTGATCGCGCTCCCGGAAAAGGCACAGAAGATCAAGACCATCGGTGACTTCCGCGGCAAGACCGTGGCCACGCCGCGCATCTACACAGCGGACATCGTCTGGCGCGGCGCCTTGAAGCGTGCCGGTCTCGATCCCGAGAAGGACGTGAAGATCATCGAACTGAAGAACCCGGCAGCCGTGCTGGAGGCCGTGAAGGCGGGCAAAGCGGACGTCGGCATCGGCGCCTCCTCGATTCTGTTGAAAGCCAAGGAGTCCGGCGTGGCGGTGGTCGGCTGGAGCAACTACTTCTTCCCGCAGCACCCCTGCTGCCGCATCGTGGCCAAGGGGAAGGCGGTGAAGGAGGATCCCGAGACCTACCGCGCTTTCCTCAGGGCCATCCTGCAGGCCGAGAAGATCAAGACCGAGAAGCCGGAGCTGGCCGTCGACGTCAACAAGCGCTACCTGAACCTCGACGACAAGATGGCCCGCGAGTTCACCCTGGAACCGCACCAGGAAACCCATGCCGACCCGAACCGCAAGGGGGTCACCCGGATGTGGCACGACATGAAAAGCATCGACTACGTGGAAGGTGACATCGACCTGAACCGCTACGTGAACGTCGACCTCTACCGCGACGCCCTGAAGGAACTGCAGCGGCGCAACCCCAAGGACAAGTTCTACCGCGAGGCGAAGAAACGCTTCGATCGCCAGAACTGAGGCGGACTGTCATGGTTGGACAACTGATCAAGAGATACAGCGGACCGGCGGCGGTAATCCTGCTGCTGGTGCTGCTCTTCGAGGCAGCCACCGACTGGTCGGGCTGGCTCGAGCCGGTGCTTTTCCCGGGGCTCTCCAAGATCCTGCCGGCGTTCGCGAAGTCGCTGCCCAAACTGGTTCTCGGCTTTGGCAACTCCATGGGGATGCTGGCGCCGAGCTACCTTCTGGCGCTGGTGCTGGGCATCGGCGGCGGCCTGGTGGTGGGCTCCTCGAGCTTTCTGCGCGGGCTGCTCATGCCGGTCTTTCGCGGGGTGAGCCCGATTCCGCCCACCATGCTGATCCCGTACGCCATCGCGGTGCTGCCGACCTTCTGGCTCTCCTCCGCCTTCATCATCTTCGCCGGTGCCTTCTGGCCGATCCTGATGGGCACCATTCACGGCGTGGTTCATCTGGAGGAGCGCTACATAGAAAACGCCAGAACCTTGGGGCTCGGCGGCTTCCGGCTGTATCGCAAAGTCATCCTCCCCGGCGCCCTTCCCATGATCTTCAGCGGCGCCGGCATGGCGCTGGTCTTCAGTTTCATTCTGTTGACCGTCGCCGAGATGTTCGGCGCCAAGTCGGGCATGGGGCACTTCATCCAGTACAACGCGGACTTCTCCGACTACCCGAAGGTCCTGGCCGGCATGCTCTTCATGTCGCTGGTCATCATCCTGATCATGGAAATCTTCGACCTGGTGCAGCGCCGCGTGCTGCACTGGACCGGCAAACGCTGACGAGGCAACCGATGAGCGCTAACAACGACACCAGCAAGTCCCTGTTTGAAAACGAGATCCCCAAGTGGGGCGAGCCGTACCCGCGGAAACTGGACCGGCAGTCGGTGCTGGATGCGCTGACCGATTACATCCTGGGCGTCAACTACCGCGGCTACCGCCCCGATGCCCGCAAGGTGCTTGCGGTGCGCACCAGCGACCGGACCGCGACGCTCCGGAACATTGCGGCACCGCTGCGGCAGGAGGTCTATTACTTCATCGAGGGCGAGATCTTCGCGATACCTGGAACGACCAAACTGGAGGAAGGGGAGACGCCGGCCGAACTGGCGGCCCGGCTCCTGGAGGAGGTCTGCGAGCAGCTCTACATCTGGGTGGCCTACGATCTCACCAAGGGCTCGCCTCCCGGATTCCGCAAGCCCTTCGATCATCCCCCTGTCGTCAAGGGATCTATCCACGCGAACCCGGAGCAGGTGACACGCGATGCGGCCCGGCGCGACGGCGTAAATCCCGGTTTCTACCTTCCCGACCCGATTGCTCCGTCGATGGCGGAGGATGAGGGGAACGACGATGTCGCGCTGGAGGAGGTGCTGGGCCACGTCACCCACCTGGTCCGTACCGATTTTCGCAACGCGCTTCCCGAAGGCGACAACCCGCCCATCTGGGACATCCCTTTGATCGGCGTCGCCTCTGCCGCAGATCCGCTCTTCGAGCGCTTCCAGGACCCGGAGGTGGTGGGGCCGATGCATCGCCTGCCGCAGGAATGGCTCCCCGGCGCTCGTTCCGTGATCAGCGTCTTTCTCCCCTTCACCGGGCACATCACCGACCACTACACGAAAGATCAGCGCTACTCGGCCATCGAGTTCTCCTCCGGGAAATGGAACGGCTCGAAGTTCCTGAACGTGGTGCGCCGCTCCCTGATCCGTTTCGTCGAGCGCCACGGGGGGAGGGCGATCGCGCCCAACATCGATCCGCGCTACGATTCCGACGACTGGCGTCCCTTCTGGTCCGAGCGGCACACCGCCTTCGCCGCGGGCCTGGGCACCTTCGGACTGCACCAGAATTTCATCTCCGAAAAGGGGGCGCTCGGACGCCTCTGCAGCGTCATCACCGACCTGAAGCTCACCCCGACGCCGCGCCCTTACACAGAGGTCTACCACTACTGTCTTTACGCTTTCGACGGGAGTTGTGACGCCTGCATCAGGCGCTGCCCGACGGGAGCGATAACCAGTACCGGCAAGATACCGGGGCGCTGCGAGACTCACGGCAACAAGGAGCACTTCTCCGCCTGGAACTACGGTTCGTGCGGGCACTGTTCCACCCTCATCCCGTGTGCAAGACAGATCCCGCCCCGCATCAGGAAAACCCTTTCCCTCAAGCCGCGGCCGTGACCGGAACATCCGCTGTCACCGCCGTATCAGGAGCATATATGGCGACAGCAGCACTGAGTGTCAGTAAATATCTGGAGTTTTTCAGGAAGAAAGAGGTGCGCTCGGTCCTCGATTACGGTGCCGGCACCCTGCGCAATTCCGCCTTCATGGCTGAGGCCGGTTTTCGAGTCTACGCTGCGGACCTGCCGGTCCAGGTAGCCCGTATCATGAAAATGGCCAGCGCGAGAAAACTCGCCGGGATTCTCGATGTGGACGAGTTGGCGGGGGGGCTATTGGACGTTGATCTTGTGCTCTCCAGTTATGTGCTGAACATCATCCCGGACGGCACCGCGAAGAGCCGGTATCTGAAGAACATCGTGCTCAACCTGCGTCCCGACGGTTACCTGCTGGTGGAAGTCAGGTGCCGGGAAACGTCTTCTGATTGCAGCAGTAGTTGTGAGCACGGCAAGAGATGCCCGAACTGCATCAAGACCTATTCGCATCTGGAACTGGATCAACTGGTTGAGTCGCAAGGTTTCAGGCGCGTGAGCCACTACTACCGCCGCCACTCGGTCGCCGTTCTGTATCAAAGATTCTCATAGTGGTCCGAGATCCCTGGAGCATGATGCCTGCTCTACCTATTTGACACCTTTATTTTATTGTGGTATTGAAGTACCATATTGCTAGTTTAGGGTTGCCACAGGTACGGAGGGCAGTGCAGAGGAAGAGGGATCATGAAAAGGGCTAGAGAAAAGACGAACTATAACCGAAGCGTCAGCCGGGCTCTGGACGTTCTGGAGCAGTTCCTTGGGGATGATCATGAGGTCGGCTTGACCGAACTGAGCCGGCGCCTCAAGCTACCGAAAAACAACGTATTCCGGTTGCTGGCGACATTGGAACTGCGCGGTTACCTAAGCAAGGACGCGGTGACCGAGCGCTTCCAACTCGGGGCCAAGACGGTGGAACTCTCCCAGAACGCCTTCAGGCAGCGAGGGCTGGGACGGTCGAGATCGGTGATGGAGCGGGTTGTGCGTGCCTGCAACGAGACCGCCTGTGTCTCCATTATGGCCGACTACAGCGTCATCAATCTCGACGCTGTGCAGTGTGATCACAACCTGCGCGTCATACCTGCTCTCGGTGTGCATTTGCCGGCATACTGCACCGCGCCGGGTAAATCGCTCATGGCCTATTTCGCAGAGGAGGCCATCGTCAAATACGCCTCCACCAACAAGTTTGAAAAGCATACCCCGCACACCATCGTCGATCCTCAAAGCTGGAAGCGCCAACTGCGGGTGATCGCCCAACAGGGGTACGCGGTGGAGATGGAGGAGTTGAACATGGGGGTGGCCAGCGTCGGGGCGCCCATCCGCGACTACACCTCGCGCGTCATAGGCGCTCTCAGCATCCTTGGGCCTTCGCAGCGTTTTCCGCTGGAGCGGATGGAACAGGAGCTGGTGCCGCTGTTGAAACAGGGCGCCGCCGATATCTCGGCCAGGTTCGGCTATTAAACGAGGAACGTCACAAGATGGCAATGGGCAGGCAGTCGAGTTGCTGAACAGGTAATCCACAATCCGCGAGGTTTCCATGCCACCATACACCGGGTTCGAGCAGGGCCCGATCCGTCCCCCCAGCGAGGCCGACAGCCTGTTGATCCGCGTGAACCGGAACTGTCCCTGGAACCGCTGCACCTTCTGCTCCCTCTACAAGAAGCGCAAGTTCTCCATCCGCCCGGTGGAGGATGTCATCCGCGACATCGACACCGTCCACCATTTGATCAAAGAGATCGCCGCGGGTGCGCCGCCGCAGTCCCTGCGGGGGGAGCACCGGGAAGTGTTCGCCGCCTGGAGCTGGTACTGCTCCGGCATGGAGTCGGTGTTCCTGCAGGATGCCGACAGCCTCACCTATCGTCCCGATAACCTGCTGCGGATCCTCCATCACCTGCGGGACAGGTTTCCGCTCGTTAAGCGGATCACCTGCTATGCCCGCTCCGCGAGCCTCGCCCGCACGCCTGATGCCGCCCTGAAGCAACTCGCCGCGGCGGGGCTGAACCGGATTCACGTGGGGATGGAGACCGGCTCGGAGACGCTGCTTAAACTGGTGCGCAAGGGAGTGACCAAGGAGGACCAGGTCGTTGCCGGGCTCAAGGTGAAGGGGGCGGGAATCGAACTGTCGGAGTATTTCCTGGCCGGCCTCGGGGGGACCGAGCTTTCCCACGAGCACGCCGGGGAGAGCGCCGATGTCATCAACCGCATCAACCCGGACTTCATCCGCTTCAGAGCACTGCACATACGGGACGGCTTGGACCTTTTCCCGGACGGCGGCCACATACGCTTCCGTCCCGCGCCGGACCTGGTGCTGGCGCGGGAGATCCGCACCTTCCTGGAAAGGCTTGACGGCATCACCAGCGCGGTAAGAAGCGACCACGGCTTCAACTTGTTCCAGGAGATCAATGGCGCCTTTCCAGGGGGCAAGGAGCGCATGGTCGCGGTGCCCGTGAAGTTCATGGAGCTGGAGCCGGAACAGCGAGTGCTGTATCAGGTGGGGAAAAGGACAGGGCACCTGCAGCGGCTCGATGATCTCCAGCACCCTGAACGGGTCGCACCGGTGCGGGAGACCTGCCGCCAAGCTGGGATCACCGCCGGGAACGTCGATGAGCGGATGCACGAGATGATGCAGGAGCGGATGAGAAGGGGGTTGTACTAGGTCGCAGCTGGTAACGGCCGCCCCCCCCGGCTACAAGAGGGTTTCCTTCATGATGACCTTTCTGCGCAGATTCAAGGCCACGGCTGTCCTCGTGCTCATCGCAGGTCTGACGGTCTGCGCCTTGGTGACCATCCGCCGCTCCAACGAGGAGATCCGCGCCGAGGCGCGGGCCAGGTTCTTCGAACAGTACAACCGGCAGCAGTACCTGGTCGCCGAACTCACGGCGCACTCCCTCGATGAGATGTTCGCCACCTTCCGCCGCAACCTGGAGTTGGTAGCCGGCCTGTTCGAGGGCGGCTGCGTCGACCAGGGGCGGGCGCAACGGGTCAAAAGCAGCCTGGGCAAGATCTACGGCTCGCTGCTCGACACCCCGGTCATCGACCTGGTGGTTTTCGACAGCACCGGGGTGGCCGTGGCCATAGAACCGCAGGACCACTTCACGCTGGGGCGGAACTATGCCTGGCGGGAGTACTACCGCTGGGCGAGAGAACAGCGGGAGCCGGGGCGGCTCTACATCTCGCCGTTCATGCGGATGGAGGGGGGACGAAACCGCGGCGTAAAGGAACTCCTGGTCGCGCGGGGAATCTACGGCCGCCGGGGTGAATTCAAGGGCGTAGTCGCCTGCACCGTGGATTTCGACAAGCTCGCCCGAAAGCACGTGCTCTCGGTGCGAATAGGCAGGCACGGCCAGGCCTGGCTCATGGACAGCACCACGAGGACCGTGCTGGTGGACCCCAATGGCAGGATCGCCGGACAGACCTTTGACCAGGCGCTGCGCCGCAGGTGGCCGCGGCTCTACGACCTGCTGCGGCGCGCCGGTGGGGGGAAACCCGGCAGCGGCTGGTACGACTTCGAGGACCCTGCCGACCCGCGCTTGCAGGTCCGCAAGCTGGTCAGCTACCATCCGGTGCGCCTGGAAAACCGCCTCTGGATCGTGGGGGTGACTACCCCGGAGCGGGAGGTGGCGGCGCTCCTCTCGTCGTTTCTGCAACGCCAGGAGGCGATGTCGATGACGCTGCTGGTGACCATACTTGCGGTGGCGGCGCTCCTGCTCGCCCTGTTTTACTACTGGAACCGCACCCTTGCCGCCCAGATCGGCCTGCACACCAGTGCGCTCAGCGAGGCGCACGCCCGCTTGAAGTCCACTTTCGACGAGCTCCTGGTGGTGAAAAAGGTGGCGGCGACGGGGCACCTCGCCCTGGGACTCGCCCACGAGATCCGCAATCCCCTCTCTGCGATCAGGATGAACATGCAGATGATCCGCAAGAGGATCGAGCCGACCGGGGTCATGTACGAGAACTTCTCCATCGTGGAAGGGGAGATCAAGCGCCTGAACCGCCTGCTCAAGGATGTGCTGGACTTCGCCCGGCCGCGGCCGCTCAGGCTGCAACCGGTAGCGGTGGCGGAACTGGTAGGCCGTCTCTTGCAACTGATGTCGCAGCGCCTCAACGACCGCGGTATCGGCGTGGTCACCAATGTCGAGCCGGATTTGCACCTGGTTTGCGACCCGGAGCAGATCCACCAGGTGCTGCTGAACCTCGTGCTGAACGCCATGGAGGCGATGGAGGGATGCGATGTGCGCTCCCTTCAGATAACGGCCCTGGGCAGAGGTGGGCAGACCGTGATCGAGGTGAAGGACTCCGGCCCCGGGATCACGCGCGACAAGTGCGAGCAGCTCTTCGATCCCTTCTACACCACCAAGCCTTCCGGCGGGGGGCTCGGGCTCTCTATCCTGCAGACCATCGTGGTGAACCATGGCGGCGTGGTTTCTGTCCGTAGTGAAGCCGGCGAAGGAGCTACCTTCACCATAACCCTCCCGGCAGGCACTGCATCGTCAAACGGAGACATCACGTGAAAACCATTCTGATTGCGGACGATGATGCAGCCATCAGGCGGACCCTGGAGCTGCACCTTGGCGAGGAAGGCTTCTCGGTGGTCACAGCGGCAAACGGCCGCCTGGCCGTGGAGATCGCGGCAGAGAGCCGGATCGACCTGGTCCTTTTAGACCTGCGCCTGGGAGGAGTGGACGGCTTCGAGGCGCTTAGGCTCATGAAGGAACGCAGGGCGGAATTGCCGGTGGTGATGGTGACGGCCTACGACGACATGCAGACTGCGATCGAGGCGATACGTCTGGGCGCCATCGACCACCTGGGTAAGCCGGTGGACCTCGACCTGCTGGACAAGGTCATCGCCCGCATCTTCCAGATGAGTGCGCTCTCCAAAAGCGGCGTCGCCTTCTGCGATTCGCCCGATCCCCCTTTCGAACCGAACATCATGGTGGGGCGCTCGCTGGCCATGAAGGAGGTCTACAAGGTGATCGGGGCGGTGGCGGATTCGCGGGCCACCGTGCTGATCCAGGGCGAGAGCGGGACCGGGAAGGAGATGGTGGCCCGCGCGCTTCACTTCAACAGCAGCTTCCGCAACCGCCCCTTCGTCGCGGTGGCCTGTTCATCGCTGGCGCCGACCGTTTTGGAGAGCGAACTCTTCGGTCACGAGAAAGGGGCCTTCACCGGCGCCTACCGCACCAAGCCGGGCAAATTCGAGCTGGCCCAGGGGGGGACGCTTTTTCTCGACGAGATCTCGGAGGTGAGCCATGAGATCCAGGTGAAGCTGTTGCGGTTTCTCCAGGAAAGGGAATTCGAGCGGGTCGGGGGGGTGGAGACCATCAAGGCCGACGTGCGCGTGGTGGCCGCGACCAACAAGGGTCTCGCCGGACTGGTAGCGGCAGGCGAATTCCGCCAGGACCTCTACTACCGCCTCAACGTGGTGAGCCTCGACCTGCCCCCGCTTCGGGAGCGCAAGGACGACATCCTGCTGCTGGTCAGGTTCTTTCTCGGCAAGATCAGGCAGGAGACGGGGAAGAACGTGGATGTGGTACCGCAGGAGACGCTCGGCCTGATCCTGGCCCATTCCTGGCCAGGCAACGTGCGCGAGCTGGAGAACGCGCTGCGCCGGGCCGTACTTTTGTCCCGCAGCAACGTTTTATTGCCGGAATCGCTGCACCTTTGGGGGGGACGGGAAGAGGGGAGGCTTGCCCTGGTGATGAAGCCTCTCCACGTGGTGGAGCGGGAGCATATCGAGAACGTCCTTATGTACACCAACTACGAGAAGAAAAGGGCGGCCGAGATACTGGGGATATCCCGGCCGACCCTGGACCGGCGGCTCAAGGAGTACGGTCTGGAAGAGCCGGCGGCGTAAATAACTGCGGTATGCCCCTACCACGTTCTCCCCTTTGCGAAGGGGGGACAGGGGGGATTTTGTTCCTGAGACGAAAATCAAATCCCCCTAAATCCCCCTTCGCAAAGGGGGACTTGACCGCGGGAGATAGGTCAGCAGTTCCCCTGCTGGGCCGGTTCTCCTCCTGCTACTGCGGCGGGAGACAAGGCCGGCTCGGGCACCTTTCGCACCAGCGGCCACTTGTCGAAGAAGGTGTTCAGGAAAAGCAGGGTCATGAGCAGGGCGAACTGCCCGGCCAGTACCCCCAGCGGGGGGATCCCCATGCCGAGATCGTTGGCACCGTAAGGTATCAGCTTGAAGCTCTTCAGCCAGGCGACCCCGTACAGCGTCCCGCCGCCGAACCAGGCCGCCATGCGGCACAGTATCCTGGCACCGGTCCCCGGTACCAGCGCGGCGCTTGGGTAGTCGTCGAAGAGGTGATGCCAGGCCAGCATGAAGACGATCACGGAGAGCTCCAGCGACGCGACGACGACGTCGGCGGGGAGCCCCGGCGCCAGGTTGAGCGGCACGATGATGCTCTTGATGAGGGGCGGCATGACAAACCCCGCGGCCAGGGCGATGGCGAAGCCGCAGATCCCCATGAGGGGCTGCTTCTTCGCCAACAGCTTCATCGGGTAGAGCTCGCCCCCCTCCACCGGCATGATGGCGAAGATGACGTAGGCCTGGCAGAAGGCGGCGAAGGCGGGCCAGGTGCCAAAGGGCGGAGTGACGATCTGCTCCGGGCCGATGGCGAGCTTCATCCAGCTCGGGACGATCATCGCCATCCAGGCGATCCAGGTAAGGGCGGTACCCAGGGCAAGGGTCGCCCAGCTCTCGAAGGGCTTTTCACCCCTGCCGGCGAAGGGCCACTTCTGGAACAGCGAGACCAGCGGGATCTGGGCCACGATCACGGCCAGCGCATAGAAGTTTGAGGCTTCCCATGCCTCGACGGCCAGGTGCACTTCCTGTGCGGATCCCGGGGTGAACATGATGGCGAAACTGAATGGTTTCCACCAGATCCCGAGAAAGCCGATCAGGGCGGTGAAGCCGGCCACTCCCGCGCTCCAGGCCACCAGGGTGTAGCCGATCCCGGTCCAGGGCTGCCGCGTGGTGAGGGCGCTCTTGCCGTGATTTCCCATGACCAGGGTAAGCCAGATCCAGGTGTTGATCACCATCCAGAAGAAGGTGCCCCGAGCAACGGCGCCGATCAGGTTGCCGGCGGTTTTGGGGTCGGCGGCGGCGAGCCCCTCCGCGGCGAGATCCAGGTAAAGAGCCTTGATCGTGAGGGACCAGGCGGGCCAGATCAGCATGGCCACGGTAAAACTGAGCGCGAGGGCGGCGGCGCCGGTCCCGAGCTGGCTTTTGAACAGCCTCTTTGTCGTGTACTGCTCCATGGGATTCTCCTTTTTAGGGCGTGAATTAGAAGAAGTAGAAGGCGGAGAGGCGGTAGACGTTGGCCATTCCGGTGTCGGAGCTCCCCGCCGTGTTGTTGCCGTAACGGGTGTCGAGGTGCTGGTATTCGGCGCCGAAGCGGATGGCGGCGTTGATGTCGTAGGATACGTTGGCAAAGAGTTGCGAGCTCGACTTCTGGTAGTTGGCAATCCCGGCGTAGCTGTCGTTGTCGTAGGCGCTGCGCCTGCCGTAGCCGGCGGTGACGCCCAGGTCCTGGGTGGGATAGAAGATCCCCTGCCCGAACAAGCCGTACCCCTTGGCGGGTCTCTTGTCCCCGGCGGGGCCGGTGAGGGGCGTGGCGGTGGCGTAGTTGAAGGACATGTTGGCCGCCTGGTACGCCTGGGCCTCGAAGCTCGCCGTCTTGGCGCGGCTTTTGCCGTCCTTCGAGGGCAGTACCGGCACGAACAGGTAGCCGCCGTACCCCCAGGAGTCGAGGCTCCGGCTGTTGCCACCCACGTCCTCCCGGCCGTACAGGCCGAAGAAACCGGTCTGCAGCGGGTTCATGGAGAGCCCCCAGAAGCCCGGGGCGACGCCGAGACGTTTACTCACCAGCATGGCCTGCCCGGCGCCGTTCACCATCCCTCCCCAACTGTCAGTGGCGGTGCCGGTCTGCTGGTTGGAGTCCTGCACCGGGTTTTGCACGGAGAGGCTCAGCTTCAGGAGGTCCTGTTCGGAAAGCTTCACCTTCTGCGTGACCCTTATCTGCGCCACGCGCGGCTGCTGCGGGTTGCCGGCGGTGGCCCCCAGGCCGAAGTCGAGGGTGGAGGCGGAGGCGACGCCGAAGTTGTCCCAGTACTGGCCGAACAGAAGCTGGGTGTTGTCCCAGTCCATGGTCCCGTAGGCGTGGCGCATCCTCAGGTTTCCGGATTCGTTGGTGCCGTTGGCGCCGTAGAAGTCGACCTCCACCAGCGCCGAGGTCTTGGCGCCCAGCACCGGCGGGCCCGCTACCTTGAACCACAGGCGCGACTGGCGCGCAGTGAAGATGGACTGGTCCTGCTGCCCTGCGGGCGAGCTCGATTTGGGAATGCCACCCTGCTGCAGGGTCGCCAGGGCGCCGTTGGAGCCGAGGTTCACCGAGTTGTGGACGTAGTCGAGCTTCACCATACCGCCGAAGCTCATGTTGAACTTGCTCAGCACCGGGGAGGCCATCTTTCCGTAGAAGCCGGGGGCCACCTCGCAGGAGGGGTTGAAGTCGCAGTTGTAGCCGGGTACCGCCGCCGGGGCGAGTTCCTGCCCCAGTGCCGGGGCGGCCAGAAGCAGCATTGCAGGTAACAGAATTCTTTTCTGGAGCACGTGGCCCTCCTTTTGGTTGGCAGCCGCTCTCAGGCGGCCTGTTGTTGCTGCAGCAGGTTGCGCAGCTCGAAGCGCTTGATCTTGCCGGTGGCGGTCTTCGGGAGCTCGTCCATGAAACGGATCCAGCGTGGGTACTTGTAAAGGGCGAGGGACGACTTGACGAATTCCTTCAGTTCCGTCTCCACCTGTTCCGAGGGCTCCTTGGCCGGGCCCAGCACCACGAAGGCCATCGGCTTCACCAGGTCGTCCTCGTCGCAGGCGCCGATGACGGCGCATTCAAGGACGTCGGGGTGCTCGATGAGGCACGCCTCCACCTCGTTGGGAGAGACCCAGATGCCCCCCACCTTCAGCATGTCGTCGGAGCGGCCGGCGCAGAAGAAGTACCCCTGATGGTCGCAGTAATACTTGTCGCCGGTGTTCAGCCACTGCCCCATCATGGTCTCGCTGGTCTTGCCGTGCTTGTTCCAGTAATAGGCCGCGGCGCTGTCCCCCTTGACCAGCAGGGTCCCGATCTCGCCGGGGGAGACGTCGTGCATGCTCTCATCGACGATGCGCGCCTCGTAACCCGGAACCACCTTCCCGGAGCTTCCCGGGGTGATCTCGCCGGGGCGGTTGGAGACGAAGATGTGCGCCATTTCGGTCGAGCCGATGCCGTCCAGGATGTCGAGTTGGAAACGGGCCTTCCAGCGGTGCAGGTAGGCGGGGGGGAGCGCCTCTCCGGCTGAGACGCAAAGGCGTACGCCCGGCATGGTCCCTTCCTGTTCCAGCATCTGCCCGTACAGGGTGGGGACCCCGAAGAAGAGGGTGGGGCGGTGCCGGCGCACCGTGGCATAAACCTGTTCAGGAGTCGGCCTCTGGGGGAGGTAGACGGCGGTGGCGCCGACGTGGAACGGGAAGTAGATGCCGTTGCCGAGCCCGTAGGCGAAGAAGAGTTTGGCGGCCGAGAAGAAGACGTCGTCCTCCCTGATGTCGAGGACCTTTATCCCGTAGGTGCTGGCGGCGTACACCATGTCGTGCTGCAGGTGTACCGTCCCCTTCGGGGAACCCGTCGACCCGGAACTGTAGAGCCAGAAGCAGGCGTCGTCGCGGCACGTGGGAGCGGTGTCGAGCCGGTCGGAATGGGCTGCCAGGAGCTCGTCGAAGTCGAGGTCCGCCGGGCGCAGCGTCTGGACGGCAGAGCTGGCAGCGTGCGGGGTGTGCTGCCCCCCGCCTTGGCGCTGGCCGACCACGATGACGTGCTCGAGGAAGGGGAGGCTGCCGCGGATCGGTTCGATCTGTTCCAGAAGGGGCGCATCCACCACCAACACGCGGCTCCTCGAATCGTTCAGGTAGAACTGGAAATCCTGTGTGCGGTTCATGGTGTTCAGGCAGACCGGGACCGCCCCCGCCTTGATGGCCCCGAAGAAGGCCTGCGGGTACACCTCGGTGTCGAGAAGCAGGAGGGAAACGCGCTCTTCCATACGGACCCCGAGTGACTTGAGGGCGTTGCCGAACCGGTTCATCCCGGCCTGAATGTCGGCGTAGGTGAAGGAGCGGTCCTCGCAGAGTACGGCCACTTTTTCCCCTCTACCTTCGCGCACGTTGCGGTCGACGAAATGATCGGCGGCGTTGAAAGCATCCGGCAGGTTCAGACTGTACGGCATGGTGGCCTCCTTTTGGTGCGGGTGTGATTTTTGTAAAATGATGTTTTGCAGTAGGTGGGCCAACTGGTCGTAGCGATTTGTTAAAACTTATATCGCTTTGAAAGATATGGATAATTTGTGATTGGTGCTGGACTAACGCCGTTAATTTTTAATGTAAGGCGCGGCTGCCGTGTAACGAACTGAGGGGTGGTTGTAAAGGTTTGAAGGGGAAGGAGGGGCGCATGGAGGCACGACTCATGGAGCAGTACCGGCACAAGCTGACCACGGCCGACGAGGCGGTGCGGCATATCCAGTCCGGGTGGCGCATCTTTCTGGGGTCCGGCTGCGCGGTGCCGCAGACGCTTCTGGCCGCGCTGGTGAAACACGCCGGTTCTTTTCACGACCTGGAGCTGATCCAGCTCCTCGCCTTCGGCACCGCCGACTACTTCACCAAGCATCATGCAGGGCACCTGCGGCACAACTCATTCTTCATCAGCAGCCAGATCCGTGAGGCGGTCTGTGACGGCCGCGCCGACTACACGCCGATATTTTTGAGCGAAATCCCGGAGCTGATCCGCTCGGGGCAGCGGGGGAACCAGGTCGCCCTGCTGCAGCTGTCTCCCCCGGACCGTCACGGCTACTGCAGCATGGGGATCAACGTGGACATTCAGCGTGCCGCCCTGGACCGGGCCAAGCTGGTCATCGCCGAGATCAACCCGCGCATGCCGCGCACCTTCGGCGACAGCGCCGTTCATCTCGACAGCATCGATCTCATCGTGGAGTCCGACGTCCCCATCCTCGTCTCCGAGCCCAAGGAACCCGACGAGGTGGAACTGCAGATCGGCTACCACATCTCGAGGCTCGTGGAAAACGGCAGCTGCCTGCAGATCGGCATCGGCGCCATCCCCGGTACCGTCCTCAAGTTCATCGCCGACAAGCGCGACCTGGGCATCCACACCGAGATG
Organism: Geomonas anaerohicana; assembly: GCF_016458305.1. Classification (GTDB taxonomy): domain Bacteria; phylum Desulfobacterota; class Desulfuromonadia; order Geobacterales; family Geobacteraceae; genus Geomonas; species Geomonas anaerohicana. The sequence continues at coordinate 314,670 of NZ_JAEMHL010000002.1, forward strand.
TTCAGCGAACAGCTTTTGCCGCTCATCGAGCAGGGGACCATCACCAACCGCCTGAAGAAGGTCCATCCCGGCAAGAGCGTGGCGAGCTTCGTGATCGGCAGCCACGCCCTCTACGACTTTGTGGACGGCAACCCCGGGGTCGAGTTTCATCCCTCCGACTACGTCAACGACCCTCGTGTGATCAGCGCCAACGACCGCGTGGTCGCCATCAACTCGGCCCTGCAGGTAGACCTCACCGGGCAGATCTGCGCGGACAGCATCGGCTACAAGTTCTACAGCGGCATCGGCGGGCAGGTCGATTTCACCCGTGGCGCAGCCATGAGCCGCGGCGGCAAACCGGTGATCGCGATCCGGAGCCGGGGGAGGGACAACGGCGCGAGCCGCATCGTGCCGCGCATCGACGACGGCACCGGGGTGGTGACCAGCCGTGGCGACGCCCACTACGTCGTGTCCGAGTACGGCATCGCCTACCTGCACGGCAAGACGATACGGGAGCGGGCCCTTGCCCTCATCTCCATCGCTCACCCCGACTATCGGCGTGAGCTGCTGGAATTCGTCAAGAACAAGCACTACGTCTACGAGGACGAACAGGTGTGGCAGCAGGCGCTGGACCGTTACCCGAGGGAGTGCGAAGAGACCCGGAGCTTCGCGGGAAGGGAGCTGCAGTTGCGCCCGCTCAAGGCCGTCGATGAGCGCCTGCTGCAGGAGTTCTTCTACAGCCTCGACCCCGAGAGCGTGTACAACCGGTTCTTCGGCAGCAAGGTGCAGATGGCGCACCGTGAGGCGGCGAAGCTCGTATGCATCGACTACGACAGCCGCATGGCGCTGGCGGTGTTCGACCGCCAAGAGGGGATCGAGAGAATGGTGGCCGTCGCGCGCTACGCGGTGAATCCGCGCACAGCCATGGCTGAAACGGCCGTAGTCGTGCACGAGGATTATCGCCGCCTTGGGATCACCCGCCATCTCATGCGCCGGCTCGAGTTGTACGCAAGATCGCGCGGCGTTGAGGGGTTCCAGGCCGAGATACTGCCGAACAACGAGGCGATGCTCCGCTACCACCGCGAGCTCGGGCACTCGCTCGTCTTCTCCCAGGAAAGCGGCTACTTCCACATGGAATACCGTTTCGAAGGGTGAGGGTGGAAGTCCTCAAAAAACAGCTGTCCGCTCTTCTCGTCCCTCCAATCGCTGCCTCATACCCTCAGTAGATCAATAATTTAACCTGATTAGCCCCCGACCCCGCCTGCAGTGGTGTTTTGTCGGTGAGAAAGAGCCCTCCCCTCCGGAGGGCGGGGACGCTTGAGCAACTTTCTCAGAAACGATGATCTACCGCCAAGATGCCCGTCCCCCTCTCCCTCCGGGAGAGGGCTGGGGTGAGGGCGCTGCAATAGGCGATGATCCCGCTTCGTGGCACCTCCCTCACCCGCCCTTCGGGCACCCTCTCCCAGAGGGAGAGGGCATTAGCGGAAGATTGTCGCTACTCAGTAATTTAATGCCACCGCCCCTGCCGGCGCCGGTATCGGAAAAATATTTGCAGAAATCGGCTTGACACCTAAATTGGTATTGTGGTACCTATTTACACAAAACAAAGTTTTGCTGATCCGTATACCACCGGACAGCCACTACTGAAAGAGGAGGTTTTATGTCCAAGCAAGCGTATCGCTGGTCTATGATGGCCGTTGGTGAACCTATGGCGAAGAGCGAATTCACCCCGACCCCGGGAGCCGGTGAGGTCGTGGTCGAGGTTGCCGGCTGCGGCGTCTGCCACACCGACCTCGGCTTTTACTACAGCGGAGTCCGTTTCAACCATCCCGCGCCGCTCACGCTGGGGCACGAAATCTCCGGCCGCGTCGTGGCTACCGGTGCCGGCGCCGGCAACTGGATGGGCAAGGCGGTCCTCATCCCGGCGGTCATGCCCTGCGGCGAGTGCGACCTCTGCCTCTCCAGCCACGGCACCATCTGCCGCGCGCAGCAGATGCCGGGCAACGACATCCACGGCGGCTTCGCTTCGCACATCGTGGTCCCGGCCAAGACCCTCTGCCCGGTGGACGAGAAGCGTCTCGCCGCCTCCGGTCTCACCCTCGCCGACATCTCCGTCGTCGCCGACGCGGTGACCACGCCGTACCAGGCGGCGGTCCAGGCCGAGGTGCAGCCGGGGGATGTCGCCATCGTCATCGGCGTCGGCGGGGTAGGCGGCTACGCGGTCCAGGTGGCCAACGCGCTCGGCGCGACGGTGATCGCCATCGACGTCGACCAGGTGAAGCTGGACAACATGGCGCAGCACGGCGCCGCGCTCACCCTCAATTCCCGCGAGATCGCCGGCAAGGAGCTCAAGAAGGCCATCAACGCCTTCGTCAAGGAGAAGGGGCTCAAGGAGACCTGCTGGAAGATCTTCGAGTGCTCCGGGAGCGCACCCGGGCAGGACACCGCCTTTGGTCTGCTCACCTACGGCGCCACCCTCTCCGTTGTCGGCTTCACCATGGACAAGATCGAGCTGCGCCTCTCCAACCTGATGGCCTTCCATGCCCGGGCCCTTGGCAACTGGGGCTGTCTCACGGAGCTCTACCCGGCCGCGCTCGACCTGGTCCTCGACGGCAAGGTCAACCTGGTCCCCTTCATCGAGAAGCATCCGCTGGACAACATCAACGAGGTCTTCGCCTCCGCGCACGCGCACAAGCTCACCAGGCGCGCCATCCTGGTCCCCGGCGCGCAGGGAGGTGTGCAATGAGCCAGGCCGCCGCAGCCGCACAGACCATGACGGCGCCGGCCGAGTCCCCGCTCAAGGTGAGCCTCGAGCGCGACGGCCGGCTGTTGAAACTCACCCTGGCGCGTCCCAAGGCGAACATCGTCGATGCGGCCATGATCGCCGCCTTGCAAGCCGCCCTGGACGAGTACCTTGTCCGCCCGGAGCTGAGGGGCGTCCTGCTGACCGCTGAGGGGCCGCATTTCAGCTTCGGCGCCAGCGTCGACGAGCACATGCCCGACTCCTGCGCCCAGATGCTCAAATCGCTGCACGCACTGGTGCTGAAGCTCGTGGAGAGCCCGGTGCCCGTCCTGGTGGCGGTGCGCGGGCAGTGCCTGGGTGGGGGGCTCGAGGTCGTCGCGGCCGGGAACTTCATCTTCGCCGCTCCCAATGCGCAGCTCGGGCAGCCGGAGATAAAGCTTGCCGTCTTCGCCCCCGCGGCCTCCTGCCTCTTGCCGGAGCGGATCGGGCAGGCGCAGGCGGAGGACCTCCTGTTCTCCGGCCGCAGCGTGAGCGCGGAAGAGGCGCTGCTCATGGGGCTCGTGTCGGTGGTCGCGGAGGACCCGGACCAGGCCGCCTACGACTACTTCGACAAGCACCTGGCTCCGGTGAGCGCGAGCACCCTGAGGTTCGCCGTCAAGGCCGCCCGCAGCCAGTTCGCGCAGCGGGTGCGGGCTAAGATCGAGTTTGTTGAGAAGCTTTACCTGGAAGAGATGATGAAGACGCACGATTCGGTCGAAGGCTTGATGGCCTTCGTAGAGAAACGCCAGCCGACCTGGCTCGACCGTTAGCCGTGCGCTAAGGAACTCCACCCCCGCAAGGGGGACGGGGGATTGCCGTTCTCTCGGACAGGCGGCAATCCCCCGGAGTCCAAAATAGTACACAGACCTAAATCCCCCCTGTCCCCCCTTCGCAAAGGGGGGGACGTGATGCCGTGCTTGGTCCCTTCGAGGGAACACGCCTGGCTGGGGAGTCCTATCCTACAGCTTTATAGGGGGCGACATGAGCAGCTTTCTGAATTTCAAGGGACGGACCGCGGTGGTTACCGGAGGCGCGCGCGGACTTGGCCTTTCCATCACCCGCACGCTTTTGCAACACGGCGCCAAGGTGCACGTTTTCGATGTGGCCGAGGGTGAAGCGGGAGGGGACTACCAGTTCCACAAGGTCGACATCACGGACCCCGCCAGCGTCTCGGCCGCCGTGGCCGCCATCCCGGACCAGGTGACCCTTCTGGTCAACAACGCCGGCATCACCCGCGACCGCAGCGTCTTCAAGATGTCGGACGACGAGTGGCAGTCCGTGCTCGGGGTGAACCTGACCGGAGCCTTCAACGTAGTCAGGGCCTTCGCTCCGGGGATGAGGGACGCCGGCTACGGCCGCATCGTGAACATCACCTCGATTAACGGCATCCGCGGCAAGTTCGGGCAGGCCAACTACTCGGCCTCCAAGGCGGGACTCATCGGGCTTACCAAGACGTTGGCGCGCGAGCTGGGGCCCAAGGGGGTGACTGTGAACGCGGTGGCGCCGGGCATGGTACTGACCGACATGGCGCTCGCCCTCCCCGCGGAGATCCTCGACAAGGCGAGGAACGAGTGCCTGCTGCCGGACCTCGCGAAGCCCGAGGACATCGCCAATGCTGTCGCCTTCCTCCTTTCGGACGCGGCCGGAAAGATCACCGGCGAGGTGATACGGGTGGATTCGGGGCAGTACATCTAAACGTCCGCCACCCCTCTCCCCGTGGGAGAGGGGCAGGGGGGAGGGCGTCGCAAGGTAGCAGGATGTTGCTTTGGCCAGCGCCCTCACCCGCCCTTCGGGCACCCTCTCCCGGCGGGAGAGGGGATGGACGCCGGTGGGGCGATGGGACTTGCGGACATAACTGGAATGAACGGATTAAAAGCTGGCCCTGCCGGAGCGAACTCCAGCAGGCATGGAGGTTCATGTGCGTGAAGCGGTGATTATCGATGCGGTGAGGACCCCGGTGGGGAAGTTCGGCGGTGCGCTGGGAAAGGTGAGGCCGGACGACCTGGTGGCGCTGTGCATCTCGGAACTGGTCCAGCGCAACCGGCTCGACGCCTCCCTGATTGAGGACGTCATCCTCGGCTGCACCAACCAAGCGGGCGAGGACAACCGCAACGTGGCGCGCATGGCCGCGCTGCTCGCGGGCCTGCCGCACAGCGTCGGCGGCCAGACCATCAACCGCCTCTGCGGATCGGGGCTGAACGCGATCAACGCCGCGGCGCTCGCCATCAAGGTGGGGGAGGGGGACGTCTTCATTGCCGGGGGCACCGAATCTATGACCCGCGCCCCCTTCGTCTTCGCCAAGGCCGATTCCCCGTTCTCCCGCGACATGAAGGTCTTCGACTCGACCATCGGCTGGCGCTTCACCAACCCCAGGATGACAGAGCCGTACGCGAAGGAGGGGATGGGGGACACGGCGGAGAACGTGGCGCAGCGCTACGGGATCACGCGCCAGGAGCAGGACGAATTCGCCCTCGCCACCCAGAGGAAATGGAGCGCCGCCCACGAGGCGGGAAAGTTCGCCGACGAGCTGGTGCCGGTTCGGGTGCCGCAAAAAAAGGGTGAGCCGCTTCTGGTGGACATGGACGAGTTCCCGCGCCCCGGCGTCACCATGGAACAGCTCGGCAAGCTCCCCGCTGCCTTCAAAAAGGACGGCACCGTCACCGCCGGCAACTCGAGCGGCATCAACGACGGCGCCGCCGCGGTACTGCTCATGGAAGCGGAACGCGCGCGCCTGCTGGGCTACCGGCCACTGGTCCGGGTGGTGTCCAGCGCCGTGGCCGGCTGCGATCCTTCCTACATGGGGCTCGGGCCCATTCCCGCCATCAGGAAGGCCCTGGAGCGCGCGCGCCTTACCATCGGCGACATCGATCTCTTCGAGCTGAACGAGGCCTTCGCGGCCCAGGCCATCCCCTGCATCAGGGAACTCGGCATCGATCCGGAAAGGGTCAACGTGAACGGCGGCTCCATCGCCATCGGGCACCCCCTGGGTTCCACCGGCGCCCGCATCACCGCAACGCTCGTGCACGAGATGAGAAGGCGCGGCTCGCGCTACGGGCTCGTCTCGCTTTGTATAGGCCTTGGGCAGGGGATCGCGACCATTGTGGAGCGGGTCTGAAAGGAAAGGGAGAAACGTCATGCCGGTGCCGGGCGAGCAGAAACCGCGACCTTTGAGGATCGATTTCCACGTGCACCTCGCGTCGTACGACGGCTCGATGCACCCTTGGGTCGTGGAGTGGATACGGCAGTCCCATCCGGGAGGCTACGAGGAATACGTCGCCCGCTACAACGACCCCGGCGCCTTCGAGGCGCTGCTTGAAGAAGAAGGGGTGGATTATGCCTGCATCCTCGCCGAGTTGAACCCGGTCACCACCGGCATGTGCAGCAACGACTCGGTGCGTGATTTCTGTCGCGGCAGGAAGAAGCTGATCCCCTTCTGCGACCTGAACCCCTACCTGCATACGGACCTGGGCGCTGAACTGCGCCGTAAGGTCGAAAGCGAAGGGTTCCGGGGCATCAAGCTCTATCCCAGCTACCAGCACTACTACCTCAACGAGCCGAGGATGTACCCCCTGTACCAGGCTGCGGAGGAACTCGGCATCCCCGTCCTCATCCACACCGGTTCCTCGGTCTTCAAGGGAACCAGGCTGAAATACGCCAACCCCCTGCACCTCGACGACGTGGCGGTCGACTTCCCCTCGTTGAACCTTGTCATGGCCCACTCCGGACGCGGCTTCTGGTACGACCGCGCCTTCTTCCTCTCAAAACTGCATAAAAACGTCTATATGGAGCTTTCCGGGCTTCCTCCCGCGAAGCTTTTGACCTACTTCCCCGAACTGGCGCGCAATACGGACAAGACAATTTTCGGCAGCGACTGGCCCGGAATGCCGCGCATCCGCCACAACATGGAGGCGATAGCGGGACTGCCGCTGCCGCCGGAAGGTGTCGCCGCGATCCTCGGGGGGAATGCGGCCCGCATCCTCAAGTTGTAAATCCCCTCCCCCGGAGGGGGAGGGTTAGGGAGGGGGAGGTTAGGAGCACCCCCTCCCGACCTCCCCCCTCCGGGGGGAGGAGTGGGCCGGAGGAGTGGCGGATCATTCCGAAGTGAAGAAGCCACTTTCGCTACAAGGAGCGGACCATGTCTCTGATTGATTCCTACGGCAGACGCATCAACTACCTTCGGCTTTCGGTGACGGACCGCTGCAACCTGCGCTGCCGCTACTGCATGCCGGCCAAGGGAGCACAGATGCTCCCTCACCACGAGATCCTCTCTTTCGAGGACCTGCTGAGGGTCGCCGAGCAGGCGGTTGCCGCCGGCATCCGCAAGATTCGGGTCACCGGCGGTGAACCGCTGGTACGCAGGGGGATACTCCCTTTCCTGGCGCGGCTGGGGCGACTCCCCGGCTTGCAGGAACTGGTGCTGACCACCAACGGCATCCTGCTCGGAGAGATGGCCAGGGGGCTTAAGGATGCGGGAGTGCAGCGGCTCAATATCAGCCTCGATTCGCTGAAGCCGGAAACCTTTTCCAGGATCACCCGCGGCGGGAAGCTCTCAGATGCGCTCTCCGGCATCGAGGCGGCGGAAAAAGCCGGTTTTCCGCCGCACAAGATCAACGTGGTGCTGATGCGCGGCGTCAACGACGGCGAGATCATGGACTTCGTGGAACTGACCCGGGAGCGCCCTTACAACGTCCGCTTCATCGAGTACATGCCCACCCACTCGGGCAACTGGCGCGCCTTCTCCATCCCGGGCTCGGAAGTTCTGGAGCGGATCGCGGAGCGCTACCTCATCGAGAAACTGGCCCCGGGCGAGCATTCCGGTCCTGCCAGTAACTTCCGGGTGCGGGGGGCGCAAGGGTCGCTTGGGATCATCTCCGCCATGACCGGGCACTTCTGCGGCAGTTGCAACCGCCTGAGGGTCACCGCTGCGGGAATGGCGCGGGGGTGTCTCTTCTCTGGGGACGGGGTGGACCTGAGGCCGCTTTTGGCCGCCGGGGACGACACCCTGCTCAGGCAGGAGATACGGAATATCGTGCAGGCGAAGCCCGCAGGGCACGAGATGAAGGGGAGGGCGGCATTTCCCCCCGCCTCCTTCCACATGTCAGGCATAGGCGGCTGAAGACGGCAACCAGGAAAAACTGGAGCGGAGGAGTCATGAGCTGGGTCTACAGGTATGAAAAGGGAACGTTGTCGGCACGGGAGCGCGAGGTGGTCGAGGAGGTCCCGGTGGTTCTCAACGTGAACGGCAGGGAACTGGCAACCTTGATCGCTTCTCCGCACGACCTCCGGTTCCTGGTGGCGGGGTTCCTGCGCATGCAGGGGCTGGTTGAGCGGGCGGAGGATTTTTACCTTCTCTCGGTCTGCAACGACTTCGGCATGGCCAAGGTGCAGATCAAGGGGGAACTGCCGGAGAGCCTCAAACCGGTGCTGACGTCGGGGTGCGGCACGGGAATCAGCTTCACCATCCCCCAGGCCCGCCGCATGCGCCCGGACCAGACCCGCACCAAAGGCTACCTCCCGGCGGATGTCTTTACCATGATGGATGCGCTGGCGCAAAAGGCGGATGGCTACGCAACCCATGGCGGCATCCACTCGGCCGCCGTGGGGCACGGCGGTGTGGCGCTTTTCTCCGAGGACCTCGGGAGGCACAACACCATCGACAGGATCGCCGGCGAGGCCCTCCTCAAGGGGATCGACCTGGCGGGGATGATGCTGGTCACCTCGGGACGGATCTCGACCGAACTGGTGGCGAAGGCTGCGCTGCTCGGTATCGGCCTGGTCGCCTCGCGCACTTCTCCGACCTCAACCGCGGTGCAAATGGCCGGGGAGGCGGGGATCACGCTTATAGGGTACGTGAAGGCCGAGCGGTTCGAGGTTTATTCTCATCCGGACCGTCTGGACGTGGTGGGATCGGAAACCCCGTAACATCAAGAAGGTTGACAGCGGTTGAAGATATCTCGTATACACAATCAACCGGGGTTGACCGATGCGGTTTCCGCGACGACGGCTGACCTTTCATCTTCCCGGGGGCACAAGCGAAAGGTGAGACCATGGACCAGGCCACAGAAATAGCCGGACCGGCAGCAGTGAAGGCCGCGAACGACGGGAACTCTTCGGGGATCCTGCATCTGGACGCCGAACTCTGCATCGTCTCCCTGGACGAGGCCGCCGGGACCCTTCTCGGGGCGGCTCCGCATACGCTCCTGGGGCGGAGGCTGGACGAGATCGCCGACCTGGCGGAGTTGGGCGCCTACATGAAGAGCGGCACTGTCTTCAACGGGCAACCGATTGAAGTCAGCGGTCGTCGGATCCTGTGTGACTACCTCCCTACCGTGGAATCGGACCAGGTCGTTGGAGGCGTACTCTCGCTGCAGCGCGTTCTACCCGAGGCCCTTGACTGCCAGGTCGACCTGAAGGAATTGCTGCAGTCCGCCGGCGCCTACCTCGATCTCAACTACGACGGCATCGTCATCTGCGACCGCGCCGGCATCATCGTCATGGTCAATCAGGCATTCGCAGATCTCCTCGACACCACCCCCCACGCCATGATCGGCAAACACCTGAACGAGGCCTACCTCAACTCGCAACCCTCGCGCCTTCCCGCCGTGATGGAGACCGAGACCCCGCAGGTCGGCATCACCCACTACATCAACGGCAAACAGGTGTACGCCTCCCTCTACCCGATCCAGAAGAACGGGAAGGTGGTGGGGGGGATCGGCAAGATCCTCTTCAAGGACATCCGCGAGATCACCCTGATCGCGAACCGGCTGCAGACGGCACCCGAGACGCGGGCCCTGGCCGGGAGCGTCACCAGGAAAGAAACGAGTTCGCGCTACGACGTCAACAGCATCGTCGGGCAGAGCAAGAAGATCCTCGACCTGAAGGAATCCCTGCTGCGCGTCGCCGGGAAGAATTCAAATGTTCTTCTGCTGGGGGAAAGCGGCACCGGCAAGGAGCTCTTCGCCCATGCCATCCACGCCGCCAGCAACCGGCGCTACGCCCAGTTCGTCAAGGTGAACTGCGCCGCCATCCCGGAACACCTGCTGGAATCGGAGCTGTTCGGCTATTCCGAGGGGGCCTTCACCGGGGCCCGCAAGGGTGGGCAGCTTGGAAAATTCGAGCAGGCGCACCTGGGAACGATCTTCCTGGACGAGATCGGCGACATGCCGCTCTACATGCAGGCGAAGATGCTGCGCGTTCTGCAGGAGAGGGAACTCACGCCGCTTGGCGGGGGTGCTCCCAAGATGGTCGACGTCAGGGTGGTCGCCGCGACCAACTGCAACCTTGAGCACCTGGTCCGCGAGGGGAAGTTCCGGCAGGACCTGTACTACCGCCTGAAGGTGGTGACGCTCAGCATCCCCTCGCTCAGGGAGCGCAAGGAGGACATTCGTCCCCTGGTCATGAACTTCATCCACCAGTTCAACGAGGAATTCGGCCTGGAGGTGCAGGCGCTGAGCCTCGAGGCGAGGGAAATCATCATGCGCTATGACTGGCCCGGCAACGTCCGGGAACTGCGCAACGTCATCGAAAGCGCGTTCAACCTGGTCACCGGCCCTCTCATCCTGCGTGATCATCTCCCCGAACAGCTATCTCGGATGCACGACTCCTCGGCCGCCGAGGCATCCGCCGCACAGGACATAGGCGGTTACATTCACCAGCGCTTGGGGGCCAAGTCCCTGGCCGAGATAGTGGACGAGTTCGAGCACCTCCTGTTGGAAACAGCCCTGGAGGTGAGCAAGGGGAACAAGCTCCATGCCGCCGACCTGCTGGGCATTTCCCGGCAGTGGCTCTACAAGAAACTGCACAAGTACGAATCCGGCCCCGGCGAAGATACCTGATTTTCCTGCATCCTTCCCTGTTCTTCCTACATCCTTCCCTTCATCTTTTGCTCGTTCGTTTCACGCCATTATCGCCCGCTTCACGTTAACGATGTTTTGCTAGGGCCCGGTGAACTTCCTTTGCCAGGGATTGGTTCAGCGGGCACCATTTGGGCGAGCGTTGTTGTCACACCACTGTAAACACTTTGTATACGCTACGCGTCAGTTGCTAAGCGGCTGAAATCCTATCAGGTATTTGATAGTGTCGCCTCCTTGTGTCAACGGTTGTTGACAGGGGCTTCCCGACGTCTCTTTTCGACTTTCCAGAAAATGAGAACAGTGTTTTGATCATTTACAAATACTTGCGCGCGCTTCCATGACTTTTGTCAAAAGAAAGTCTTTTTTGGTATCAGGGTTGCTTTACCTGTCCTACAAACACGAGCCTGTCGTCAGGACGTTCAACCCTAAAGGATGGAGGAGCCACCCGTGAAGAGTATCGCTCTGGCAAAAAGCAATTTTGAACAGGAATACCGGCAGAAACTCTGTACCCCCGCTGAAGCAGCCTCGATTGTCAAATCGGGGGATCACCTGTGTTTCCCGCTCGGAGTCGGCGAGCCGACCCTCTTCGTGAAGGCGCTGGCGGCGCGCAAGCGCGAGCTGGAGGGGGTGGTGGTGAACCAGCAGCATCACCTGTGTCCCGACTATTTCACCGAGGACTCCGTGCCGCATATCAAGGTGAACGCCTGGTTCACCAGCCACGTATCGCGCGAGGCGGTGCAGAAGGGGTGGGCGGATTTCGTCCCGAACCACTTCCACGAGGTCCCCAAGCTCCTGAGGGAATACTGGCCGGTGGACGTGGCGGGGACGGTGGTGTCGCCGATGGACGAGTTCGGCTACTTCACCTGCAGCCTCTCGGTCGGCTACACCATGGAGGCGGTGAAGAAGGCGCAGAAGGTGGTGGTGCAGGTCAATCCGCACGCCCCGCGCACCCACGGCAACTGCCACATCCACATCTCCGAGGTGGATCACATCGTGGAGTGCAACGAGCCGCTCAAGGAGCTGCAGATACCGGAGATCTCCCCGGTCGAGGAGGCCATTGGCGCCCATCTCGCCGAGATGATCCCGGACGGGTCGTGCCTGCAGCTGGGGTGGGGGGGGATCCCCAACGCGGTCACCAAGGCGCTCCTCAGCAAGAAGGATCTGGGGATCCACACCGAACTCATGTCCGACGGCATCGTGGACCTGATGCTGGCCGGTGCCGTGAACAACTCCAGGAAGAACATCCATCGCGGCAAGGCGCTGGCGACCTTCGCCCTGGGGACCAAGCGGCTCTTCGACTTCATGAACGAGAACCCGATGATCGAGATGCACCCGGTCGACTACGTGAACGACCCGGCCGTCATCGGCTCCATCGACAACGTGGTGGCCATCAACGCCACCATCCAGGTGGACCTGCTGGGGCAGTGCTGTTCCGAGTCCTTCGGGCACCTGCAGTGGAGCGGGACCGGCGGCCAGGCGGACTTCGCCCGCGGCGCCAACCGTTCGCGCGGCGGCAAGGCGTTCATCACCACGGCCTCGACCGCGAAGAACGGCACCATCTCCTGCATCGTGCCGACGCTCACCCCGGGGGCCTCGATAACCACCAGCAAGAACGACGTCGACCACGTGGTCACCGAGTTCGGCGTGGCGAAGCTGCGCGGGCAGACCGCCAAGCAGCGCGCGATGAACCTGATCAACGTGGCGCATCCGGATTTCCGCGGCGAACTGATGGAGGCGGCGCGGAGGATGAACAGGATTTAGCGGACGGTGGAGAAGTGGGAGATCTCTCTTCTGGAGGAAGGCATATCTTCAGAAGTGCCGACGCGTCCCCGCCCCCGGAGGGGGAGGGTTAGGGAGGGGGAGCAGCTCTCTCCGGCTTCCCCCCTCCTAGCCTCCCCCCTCCGGGGGGAGGGACGCGTCCTCGTTGATTCGACGTCGTGGGTCAATGGCGGAGTGTAATGTTAAGCGCGTGTCTGTAGACGGGCCGTCACCCCTTGGGCGCTTCCTTCTGCGCGGCGAGTTCGGCGCGCAGGCGGGTGTTCTTGAGGGCGGTTGCGAGGGTGATGGTGTCGAGGATGGCGCGGGTGACGGTATCGATCTCGTTGGTGATCGCCTGCAACTCCTCGACGACGGGATCGGCGGCCTTGTTCCAGTGCGGCATGTCGAGGTCGGATTCCATCGTCTCGAAGAGCTTGATGATGTCCAAGAGGGTGGTGCGGTTGACGTTGCCGGCGAAGCGGTAGCCGCCTCCTACACCGCGCATCGCCTGCACCACACCTTCGTGCACCAGGTTACGCATCACCTTGGCCAGGTGGTGCGAAGAAATGCCGTACTTGTCGGCGATATCGGCGGTGGAAAGTTGCCTCTCGGGTTCGCTCGCCAGTTCCAGCACCGAGATCAGCGCGAAGAGGCTTGCCTTGTTCAGCTTCATGATGTGCTCGCTCCAGTAGGGCGCAGGGCCCCCTCAGTCGATTTGCTTTTCCAGTTCGATGTAGCGGCCGGTGCGCATCCCCATGCCGCGGAAGAAGGAGAGGGTGAGCTTGCTGTCGATGTCCACCATGGTACGGACGGTGGAGACGCCGGCTTGTTTGAGCCTCTGACAGATCTCGTCGAACATCTTCTTGCCGATGCCTCCTTCGCGGACGGAAGGGGAAACGGTGAGGGCGAAGACCCAGCCACAGGGAGGGGAACCGAACTCCCAGGCACGGACCTCGCCGATAATGAAACCTACCGGCGTGCCCCCCTGTTTGGCGACCAGGAACACCCGGTCGGTGCGTCCGCTCTCGACATAGCGCTGGAATACGCCGCGCCAGTAGCCGATCTTGTCTTCCTTGAGTCCCGCCCGGTCCAGGGCGATGACCGCTTCCAGGTCCCCCTGGACCGCGTCCTCGATGGTGATCTGCTGATTCATGTTGTTCTCGCTCGCGCAGGCCGCCGGCTCTATGGCCAAGCCGGACGCCGCTCGGGTAAATGGGCCCCAGGGTACGGGGACTGTTAAAGTGGTAAATTAGTACCATAAATGCCGCAGTCTGGCAAGTGCTGGAAAATAATAACGGCCCGATGCTAAAAAAGTGTTGACACTAAATCGGTATAGTGATACCAATTTAGCCATGTAACGCTGTTCTGTTAAATGGTAGACGCCGCCGGCTTGCAGGTGGCGCCGCTGCCGAAGCTCCCGTAACCGGGAGGGCGGCAGAGGGAGGTTTCCCATGAACGACATGTTCCGTTACTACATGAGGGTGCGCTACTACGAGTGCGATGCGCAGAAGGTGGTCTATAACGCGACCTATGGCAACTACGTCAGCGTGGCCACCACCGAATTCCTCCGCGCCCTGGAGGGGAGGGACCTGCTGCACGGGGACCTCGATTACAAGGTGGTCAAGCAGGAAATGAAGTGGCATGCGCCGGCCCGCTACGACGAGGTGCTGGAGGTGTCGGTGGCCGTGAAGCAGCTCGGTCGCAGCTCGGTCACCATAACGACCGACTTCCGCATCGCGGGCTCACCCGATGTGATCGCCTCGGCGGACACGGTCCGGGTCCTGGTCGACGCCCAGACCATGGAGAAGAAGGGGATCCCGCAAGACGTGCGCGAGATGCTCAAGGCAGGCGCTCCGGGTGTGGTGGTTGACCACGCCGGTTACATCGATCTGGACAATATCGTCTTTTCTTAAAACACCGATTCTTTTTTTTAACCCAATAATCGTATTACAGTACCGTAATACAACAAAAGGGCGGAAGCCCACAAACAGACAAGCAAAGGGGGAAGCCGTGGCAACTACAGACGAAATCATAAAGAGAACCGCACCGTCCCATCTCATCGACCACAACCTCATCGACCGCGAGGTGGAGAGCCTGTGCGACGGCATGGTGCAGTACGAGAAAAGGCCCGCCAAGCGTCGCGACGGCAGCACGGTGGACGGCCTCTACAACGCCTGGATCATCTTCAACAACCCCAAGCAGTTCAACTCCTACACCACCGACATGGTCAAGGCCACCATCCTCGCCTTCCGCCGCGCCTCCGCCGACCGCCAGGTGAACGCGGTGGTCTTCACCGGGGTGGGGGAGAAGGCGTTCTGCACCGGCGGCAACACCAAGGAGTACGCCGAGTACTACGCCGGCAACCCGCAGGAATACCGCCAGTACATGCGCCTTTTCAACGACATGGTTTCCGCGATCCTCGGCTGTGACAAGCCGGTCATCTGCCGCGTCAACGGCATGAGGATCGGCGGCGGCCAGGAGATCGGCATGGCCTGCGACTTCTCCGTCGCGCACGACCTGGCCAACTTCGGCCAGGCCGGTCCCAAGCACGGCTCGGCGGCCATCGGCGGCGCCACCGACTTCCTCCCGGTCATGATCGGCTGCGAGCAGGCCATGGTCTCCGGAACGCTGTGCGAGCCGTTCTCGGCGCACAAGGCGGCGCGCCTGGGCATCATCGCCGACGTGGTCCCGGCGCTCAAGGTAGGCGGCAAGTTCGTCGCCAACCCGACCGTCGTCACCGACCGCTTCCTCGACGAGTACGGCCGCGTCGTCCACGGCGAGTTCAGGACCGGCACCCAGTTCAAGGAAGGGCAGGCGATGATCAAGGAAGGCGAGATCGATCTCTCCCTGCTGGACCAGAAGGTCGAGGAACTCTGCGCGAAGCTGCTGGACACCTTCCCCGAGTGCATGACCAAGAGCCTCGAGGAGCTGAGAAAGCCCAAGCTGAACGCCTGGAACCAGAACAAGGAGAACTCCAGGGCGTGGCTCGCGCTCAACATGATGAACGAGGCGAGGACCGGCTTCAGGGCCTTCAACGAGGGGACCAAGGAGACCGGCCGCGAGATCGACTTCGTCAAGCTGCGCCAGGGCCTCGCCGTCGGCACGCCGTGGACCGAGGAACTGGTCGACAGCCTCATGCCGCAGGCGGCCAGGTAGGAAAGGCCCGGCAGCACCGGTCCCGAACGTCGGAGTCCGAACTCAAGACAATAACCAAGGGGTAACACTATGAGGTACGCAGAGACAGGATATGTGCTGGAAGTCGACCTTACTAAGGGGAACATCGAGAGGGTGGCGACCGACCCGAGGGATACCGAGCTCTACCTCGGCGGTCTGGGCACCAACGCCAAGATGCTGTGGGACAGGGTCCCCGCCGATGTCGAGCCCTTTTCGCCGGACAACCTTCTGATCTTCGCCGCCGGCCTTCTGTGCGGGACGCCGGCCACCGGCTGCAACCGCACCATCGTCTCCACCATCTCCCCGCAGACGAGGCTGATGGCCTTCTCGATGATGGGGGGCTTCTGGGCGCCGGAACTGAAGTACGCGGGGTACGACAAGGTGGTGCTGCGCGGCAAGTCGGAAAAGCTCGTCTATCTCTACATCAACAACGACAAGGTCGAGATCCGCGACGCCTCCCACCTGAAGGGGAAGGGGGCCATCGAGACCGCGGAGATCATCAAGAAGGAGCTGAACGAGCCCCGGGCCCAGGTGGCCGCCATCGGCCTGGCCGGTGAGAACCGGGTCTTCTACGCCTCCATCGAGCAGGGTCGCTCCTCCGCCTCGCGCGGCGGCATCGGCGCGGTGATGGGGGACAAGAGGGTCAAGGCGGTGGTGGTGCGCGGCACCAAGGACGTCGTGGTCGCCAAACCCCAGGAGTACATGGACCTCTGCAGCGACGTGCTCGACTACATCAAGCACCGCGAGGAGAACCCGATTCCGGACGTGATGCCGATCCTGGCCGGACTGGGGAGCCCGCAGGAGATGAAGGTCCACGACGAGAAGTGGCACACCGAGAACTTCAACTGGGGCAACGCCCGCACCCGCCGCAAGGACTTCTGGACCGAGGAGGTGGACCACGCCTGGGCCGAGACCATGGAGAAGGCGAGGACCAGGCTCATCAGCTGCTACAACTGTCCCATGAAGTGCGGCGCCACCATCTCCATGGAGGGGCTTCCCACCTACATGATGAAGTGCTTCACCAAGCTCACCTACACCATGGCCGCCTACTCCGACCTCGACTTCGGCCTGAGGATCGCGCAGAAGGCGACCGAGTACGGCTTGGACGGCTTCTCCGCCCCGCAGGTGATGGCCTTCGCCCTGGAGCTCCTGGAAAAGGGGATCCTGAAGCAGAGCGACTTCCCCGGCATGCCCGAGGACAACGAGGGTAAGTTCTTCTACCTCCTGGACAAGATCGTCAACCGCGACGGCATCGGCGACATCCTGGCCGACGGCACCTACTGGGCGGCCGAGAAGATCGGCAACGGCGCCCACGACTTCGCCCACAACAACATCAAGAAGCACGAGCAGCTTCCGCTGAAGCTCTCCATGCTGAACCCCATCTACTACCTGATGTACTGCACCGGGGAGAAGATCAACATCACCCAGATCGAGGGTCAGTTCCCGCAGGCGCCCTACCCGACGGTGGAGCAGCGCGAGGCCTTCGTGAAGGACTGGATCCAGGTCCCGGACGACAAGTTCAAGGACATCTTCCTGCAGTGGGAGCCGCGCGGCGAAAAGTCGATGCCCAACTTCCCGACCGTGGACATGTGCTGCGACATCGTCGACTGGCAGGAGATGATGCACTACATCGACGACGCCCTCGGCCAGTGCGCCGGGCTCTCCTCCTTCCCGCTCAAACCGCCGTACCACATCCACAACTACCCGAAGTTCATCTCCGCCGGGGCCGGCATCGAGATGGACAAGGAGAAGCTCACCAAGGCCGCCAAGCGCTACCGCACCCTGGTGCGGGCGATCAACATCCGCCGCGGCATGAGAAGGGTGGACGAGCAGCCGCCGGCGAACCACTGGAAGAACAGGTTCCCGGAGCTGGAGAAGAATCTCCTCGATTCGTACTACCAGCTGAAAGGGTGGAACGAGGACGGCATCCCGACCAGGGAGACCCTGGAGGATCTGGGGCTTGGCTACGTCGCCGCCGAGTTTGAACGGACCGGCGTGTACGGCGGCTCTTCAGCCCAGCCGGCCAGCGCGCCGCGCCAGCAGGAGACACTTAACGTCGGGGGGGTACAGCCGTGAGCACCGAGACCAAGAAGAGAACCGTAAAGACCATCAACATCGACGCGGACAAATGCAACGGCTGCCGTGCCTGCGAGGTGATCTGCTCCTCCTTCCACGCGGCGCCCAGGTACAGCAGCAACAACCCGGCACGCTCCCGGGTGCGCGTGGTGCGCGATCCGCTGCGCGACATCTACATCCCGCTCTACGCCGGCGACTACACCGAGAGCGAGTGCATGGGGCGCGACAAGTTCATCATCGACGGCAAGGAGTACGACGAGTGCGGCTTCTGCCGGACCTCCTGCCCCTCGCGCGACCTGTTTAGGGAACCGGATTCCGGCCTCCCCCTGAAGTGCGACCTCTGCGACGGCGAACCCGAGCCCCTGTGCGTCAAGTGGTGCCTGGTCGGGGCCCTCTCCGTGACGGAGAGGGAGGTGGAGGAGCCCGCGGAGGAGACCAAGCGGGGCGAACTGGAGATAGGCCTGGAGTCGCTGGCGAGAAGGTTCGGCGCCGACAAGCTCCTTGATACCGTTGCCCAGATTACCAAAGGACGCTGACGCGAAAGGACGGTGCATCGTGGAAACCGTGACTCCATTCAAAGAGATCATAGATGTCATCAAGGAGAAGGGGGGGGACTCGCTCAAGTACTGCTACCAGTGCGGACTGTGCGACTCGGTCTGCCCCTGGAACCGGGTGCGGCAGTTCAGCATGCGCAAGGTGGTGCGGCAGGGGGTCTTCGGGCTCACCGAGATCGAGCAGGAGGAGATCTGGCGCTGCAGCACCTGCGGGACCTGTCCCTCCCGCTGCCCCAGGGGGGTGAACCAGATCGAGGCGGGGGTGGCGCTCAGGGCCATGGGCGCCGAGTACGACGTCTACCCCGGTCACGTGGCCACGATCAGGAACGTGGTGGCGAGCCTCACCAGCGAGGGTAACTCCATCGGCGGTGAGCGTGCCAAGAGGGGGGACTGGGCGAAGGACCTCCCGGTGAAGCCGTACCAGGAGGGGATGGAAGCCCTCTACTTCACCGGCTGCTACCTAAGCTACGACCCCAGGATGAGGAGGGTGGCCCAGGCCACCGCGACCATCCTCAACAAGGCGGGGGTGAACTTCGGCATCCTCGGCACCAAGGAGAGCTGCTGCGGGGAAAGCATCAGAAAGACCGGCAACGAGGAGCTTTTCAAGAAACTCGCCAAGGAAAACATCAGGACCTTCATCGACAACGGCGTCAAGAAGGTGATCGTTTCCTCGCCGCACTGCTACCACACCTTCAAGAACGAGTACCCGGAGTTCATGGTGAACTTCGAGGTGGTCTTCATCTCCCAGTTCATCGAGGAGCTGATCGAGACCGGGAGGCTCACCATCAAGGGCGAGTTCGCCAAAAAGGTCACCTACCACGACCCCTGCTACCTCGGGCGCCACAACGGCGTCTACGACGAACCGAGGAACGTGCTGAAAAAGGTCCCCGGGCTCGAGTTCACCGAGATGGCCGACAACCGCGAGTCCGCGCTTTGCTGCGGCGGTGGCGGCGGCAGGATCTGGATGGAGACCCCCAAGGAGGAGCGCTTCGCCGACTTAAGGCTCAGGCAGGCGGTCCAGGCCGGGGCCGAGGTGCTGGCCACCTCCTGTCCCTACTGCATCACCAACTTCACCGACTCGAGCCTCGACCTGGCCGACCACGAGAAGGTGGAGGTAAAGGACCTGACGGAGATCATCGCCGAGGTGATCTGAGGCAAGAAACCCTGACGGGAAGGATACTTCTATGAATAGCGCAGAGAGAAATATAGGTGACGTACTCATCGTGGGCGGAGGGATCAGCGGCATTCAGGCCGCCCTCGATCTCGCCAACTCAGGATTCAGGGTCTTCCTGGTGGACAAGTCCCCGGCGCTCGGCGGCAAGATGTCCCAGCTGGACAAGACCTTCCCTACCAACGACTGTTCCATGTGCATCGAGTCCCCCAAGTTCATCGAGTGCTCGAGGAACCCGAACATCGAGATCATCACCTACACCGAGGTCGACCGCGTCGAAGGCGAGGCCGGCGACTTCAAGGTGACCCTCACCAAGAAGCCCAGGTACATCTCGGAGGAGAAGTGCACCGGGTGCAACATCTGCGTGGACTACTGCCCGGTCAAGATCCCGGACCCGTTCAACCAGAACCTCTCCGAGAACAAGGCGGTGCACATCTACTTCTCGCAGGCGGTGCCGCTGGTCACCTACGTCGACCCGGAGACCTGCCTGTACCTGAAGGAAGGGAAGTGCCAGATCTGCGTCGGCGCCTGCAAGACCAACGCGATCGACCTGCACCAGAAGCCCGAGACCTTCCAGATCGAGGTGGGCGCCATCCTGCTCTCCCCCGGCTACTCGACCTTCGACCCGAAACTTAGGGGCGACTTCGGCTACGGCAGGATGCAGAACGTGGTGACCAGCCTCGACTTCGAGAGGATCCTCTGCGCCACCGGCCCCTACGAAGGGGAGGTGCTACGCCCCTCCGACAAGAAGCACCCGCACAAGATCGCCTGGATCCAGTGCGTCGGCTCGCGCCAGGTCACCCCGGGCGGCAACAACTACTGCTCCGCCGTCTGCTGCGCCTACTCGCAGAAGCAGGTGATCCTCGCCAAGGACCACAGCCCGACCCTGCAGGCCACCATCTTCCATAACGACGTCCGCGCCTACGGCAAGGATTTCGAGCGCTTCCACCAGCGGGCCGAGAAGCTCTCCGACGTGCGCTTCATAAGGAGCTACGTCACGGTGGGGAGGGAGATCGAGAGCAGCAAGAACGTCACCATCCGCTACTCCACCGTCGACCAGGGGGTCAAGGAGGAGGAGTTCGACATGGTGGTCCTCTCGGTGGGCCTGAACCCGCCCAAGGACGTGGAGGCGCTGGCCGCGAAGTTCGGCATCGAGCTCACCGACCAGAAGTTCTGCAAGAACAACCCGTACAACCCCATCGAGACCTCCAGGAAGGGGATCTTCGTCTCCGGCGCCTTCCAGGGGCCGCTGGACATCCCGGAGTCGGTCGTGACCGCGAGCGGCGCCGACGCCCTGGTCGGCCAACTCCTCTCCAACCGGCGCCACAAGCTGGAGCGCGAGAGGGTCTACCCGGTCGAGAAGGACGTCTCGCAGGAGGAGCTGAAGATCGGGGTCGTGGTCTGCTACTGCGGCGCCAACATCGGGCGCGTGGTCAACATCCCCGAGGTGATCGAGTACGCGGCGACCCTCCCCAACGTCTCCTGGGCCGGCGAGAACCTCTTCGCCTGCTCCACGGAAAACGCCAAGCAGATCTCCGACGCCATCGTCGCCAAGGGCCTGAACCGCGTGGTGCTCGCCGCCTGCACCCCTAGGACGCACGAGCCGCTCTTCCGTGACACCTGCCGCGAGGCGGGGCTGAACCAGTACTTCTTCGAGTTCGCCAACATCCGCGAGCACTGCTCCTGGGTCCACTCCCGCGAGAAGGAGAACGCGACGGAAAAGGCGAAGGAGATCGTGAGGATGTCGGTGGCCCGCGCCGCCCACCTGGAGCCCTTGCAGGAATTCCAGCTCCCGGTCGACCACACCGCGCTGGTCGTCGGCGGCGGGGTCGCGGGGATGACCGCCTCCCTCAACATGGCCGAGCAGGGGTTCGAGGTCTACCTGGTCGAGAAGGACGACGACCTGGGGGGGATGGCGCGGCGCCTCCACTACACCCTGGAGGGGACCGAGGTGCAGCCCTTCCTGGCCGAGCTGGTGAAGAAGGTGTACCGGCACCCGTCCATCCACGTCTGGACCGACGCGACCATCGAGGACGTCTCCGGCTACGTCGGCAACTTCACCACCCGCGTGCTCTCTCAGGGGAGGGTGCGCGAGGTGAAACACGGGGTCTCGGTGCTCGCCACCGGCGCCGCCGAGTACAAGCCGACCGAGTACCTCTACGGCGAGAGCGAGAACGTGCTGACCCAGCTCGAACTGGAAGAGCGCATCGCGGCGGGGGACGAGAAGGTCAAGGCGGCCCAGAGCGTGGTGATGATCCAGTGCGTCGGCTGCCGCCAGGCCGACCGCAACTACTGCAGCCGGGTCTGCTGCAACCAGGCCATCAAGAACGCCCTGAAGCTCAAGCAGATCAACCCGGAGGTGGAGGTCCAGGTCATCTTCCGCGACATGCGCACCTACGGCCTGAAAGAGGTCTACTACCGCGAGGCGGCCAACCAGAACGTGAAGTTCATCCGCTACGAGGCGGACGGGAAACCGGTGGTTGAGGCGGAAGGCGCCGGCTTCAAGGTGACCGTCCCCGACCCGGTGCTGGGGCAGAAGATGGAACTGGAGGCGGACCTCGTGGTGCTCGCGGCGGCGGTGATCCCGTCCGAGGCGAGCCAGGAGGCGGGGAAGCTGTTCAAGGTCTCCAACAACCCGGACGGCTTCTTCCAGGAGGCCCACGTGAAGCTGAGGCCGGTGGATTTCAGCGCCGACGGCGTCTTCCTCTGCGGCACCGCCCACTATCCCAAGCACCTGACCGAGACCATCAGCCAGGCGCTGGGTGCTGCGGGACGCGCGGTGGGGATCCTCTCCAGGGAGACGGTGACCGCCTCCGGCTCGGTCTGCGATGTCGACGAGTCGAGCTGCGTCTCCTGCGGCGCCTGCATCACCGCCTGCAAGTACGGCGCGATCAGCTTCGCCGACACCCCCAAGGGGAAGAAGGCCCGCGTGGAACCGATCCTGTGCAAGGGGGACGGCCTGTGCAACGCCAAGTGCCCGACCCGCGCCATCTACCTGAAGCACTACACCGACGACGCGATCTTCGCCCAGATCGACGCGGCGCTGCCGCCGGCCAGGGGCTAGATCTCACGAACAACTCCAGGGCAAACCTGGGAAGGAGGTAACAATGACAACCGGAATCGAGCAAAAGCCCAGGGTCGTCGGTTTCCTGTGCACGTGGTGAGCGTACGGCGCTGCCGACCTGGCTGGAGTTTCCAGACTGCAATATACGACAGAGACCAAGATTATCAGGGTGATGTGTACCGGCCGCGTGGACATCGGGTTCGTGCTGCGGGCCTTCCAGAAGGGGGCGGACGGGGTGTTCATCGGCGGCTGCTGGCCGGGTGAGTGCCACTACGTCACCGAGGGGAACTACGATGTGCTGAAGAACGTGCACATCGCGAAGAAGATCCTCGAGAAGATCGGGGTGAACCCGAACCGCCTGAGGCTCGAGTGGATCTCGGCCTCGGAGGGGATGCGCTACGCCGAGGTGATGAACGACTTCGGGCGGGTGCTGAAGGAACTGGGCCCTCTGGGCAAGGGTGAGGGGATCGACCCCGGCGCCCTGACCATCAGGATGGAGGCCGCCAACAGGCTGGTCCCCTACGTGAAGCTGGTCGAGCGCGAGCGGCTCAGGCAGCGCTTCAAGACCGAGGAGGAGTACGCACAGTTCTTCCAAAGCGACGAACTGAACCGGATCTTCGAGGACCTGGTGGTGGACAAGCTGGCGGTAAGCCAGATGACCCTGCTGTTAAGGGACAATCCGCTCACCAGCGCGGAGATCGCCCAGGCCCTGGGCCTGGCCCCGGCGGACGTCTCCCGGCACCTGAAGGATTCGTCGCGAAAAGGATTGGTGAGGTACGACGAGGGGGAGAAGCGCTACGCGCTGGCCCTGTAGTCACAACGAAGGTAAAGAGGACCGCTGCCATGTGCATGGATATTACGAGAATCGACCAGATCATTGACGACCACAACGCCGAGCAGAGCTCGCTGATCCAGATCCTTTTGGACATCCAGGCCGAGCACCACTGGCTTCCCAAGCAGGCGCTGGACCGGGTGGCCGAGAAGCTGGATGTGCCGATGAACCGGATCCAGCACATCACCACCTTCTACAAGGCGTTCAGCCAGGTTCCCAAGGGGCGCCACCAGATCCATGTCTGCATGGGGACGGCCTGCCACGTGCGGGGCGCCCAGAAGGTCCTGGACGTGCTCTCGGATGCAACCGGCATCAAGGCGGGGGAGACCGATGCGGAGCTGAAGTTCAGCCTCGAGACGGTGAACTGTCTCGGGTGCTGCGCCCTCGGGCCGGTCATGGTGGTGGACGGTGAATATCACGGCAACGTGGCGCCTGCACAGGCGGCAGACGTGCTGAAAAACTACGAGTAAGGGGCGCTTATGCCAAGGATAAATTCGCCAGCGGAATTGGAAGAGTTCAGGAGGAGCATCCTGTCGAAACGCAGCGACGACAGGCCCTGCATCACCCTCTGCTCCGGCAGCGCCTGCCACGCCACCGGAAGCGAGAAAGTGGCGGCCGCCATCGTCGCCGAACTGGAGAACCACGGGCTCACCGATCAGGTCGAGATCAGAAGGACCGGTTGTCACGGCTTCTGCGAACAGGGTCCCATCGTGGTCATCTACCCGGAGGGGATCTGCTACCTGAAGGTGAAACCGGAGGACATCTGCGAGATCGTCTCCCACACCTTCAAGGAGAAGAAGCTCGTCGAGAGGCTCCTCTACGTCGACCCGAACACCGGGGAGAAGTCGAGCTACGAGCATGACATCCCCTTCTACAAGAACCAGCAGCGCCTCATACTGGGGCTGAACCGCAAGATCGACCCGAAGAGCCTGGAGGATTACATGGCGGTCGGGGGATACAAGGCGCTCACCAAGGCGCTCTTCGAGATGACCCCGGAAGAGGTGATCGGCGAGGTGAAGGCGGCGAAGCTCAGAGGGCGCGGCGGCGCGGGCTTCCCCTCAGGCATGAAATGGGAGTTCGCGAGAAAGGCGCCGGGAGACCAGAAGTACGTCGTGGTCAACTGCGACGAGGGCGACCCGGGCGCGTACATGGACCGCTCCCTCATGGAAGGTAACCCCTTCACCGTCCTCGAAGGGCTCATGATCGGGGCCTACGCCATCGGCGCCACCGAGGGTTACATCTACGTGCGTCAGGAGTACCCGCTCGCCGTCGACAACCTTTCCGTCGCGATGAAAGAGGCGGAAAGGCGCGGGCTCCTGGGCAAGAACATCATGGGCTCGGGCTTCGACTTCACCGTCAAGGTGCACCGCGGCGCCGGCGCCTTCATCTGCGGCGAGGAGACTTCGCTGCTGGCGTCGCTCGAAGGCAAGCCGGGCGAGCCGAAGTCGAGGCCGCCGTTCCCGGCCAACAAGGGGCTTTGGGGCAAGCCGACCAACATCAACAACGTGGAGACCTGGGCCAACATCCCGGTCCTCATCAACGAGGGGGCGGAGTACTTCTCGTCGGTCGGCACCGAGAGCAGCAAGGGGACCAAGATCTTCTCGCTGGTCGGCAAGGTGAACAACACCGGCCTCGTCGAGGTGCCGATGGGGATCCCGCTGCGCGACATCATCTACAAGATCGGCGGCGGCGTCCCCAAGGGGAAGAAGTTCAAGGCGGTACAGACCGGCGGCCCTTCGGGCGGCTGCATCCCCGAGGAGTTCCTCGACGTCAAGGTGGACTTCGACGAACTGATGAAGATGGGCGCCATGATGGGCTCGGGCGGCATGATCGTCATGGACGAGGACACCTGCCTCGTCGACATCGCCCGCTACTTCCTCGAGTTCTTGAGCGACGAGTCGTGCGGCAAGTGCGTTCCCTGCCGCGAGGGGATCAGGCAGATGCTCAAGGTGATGACCGACATCACCCAGGGAAGAGGGAAGGAAGGGGACATCGAGCTCCTCGAGAACATGGCGATGGCGACCCAGGGCGCGGCCCTCTGTGCCCTCGGCAAGACAGCCCCCAACCCGGTCCTCTCCACGCTCAAGTACTTCCGCGAGGAGTACGAGGCCCACATCAAGGAGAAGCGCTGCCCGGCCCTGTCCTGCAAGGAGCTGATCGCCTTCCACATCGCCCCGGAGAAGTGCAAGGGGTGCGGCAGCTGCTTGAGGAAGTGCCCGGCCAACGCCATCGAGGGTGGCAAGAAGACGATCCACGTCATCGACCAGGAGAAGTGCACCAAGTGCGGCACCTGCATCGAGGCCTGCCCGGCGGCCTTCCAGGCCATCGACAAGCTCTCCGGCGTGCCGGTGCCGGCCCCGGTCCCGCAGGAAAAACGGGCCCTGGCTTAGCTTCGGCCCCTGAAAGGAACACATCATGAGCGAATTCGTCCTGCAGATAGATGGGAAAGAGGTCACCGCCAGGGAAGGGATGACCATCGTAGAGGCCGCCAAATCCGTAGGGATCAGGATCCCGACCCTTTGCCACCACGACCAGCTGGAGCCCTACGGCGCCTGCCGGATCTGCACGGTGGAGGCCGAGGCCAACGGCAGAAACCAGCTGGTGGCGGCCTGCGTCTACCCCGCGGAAAAGGGGATGGTGGTGCAGACCAGGACCGAGAAGCTGGCCAAGATCCGCAAGGTGCTGGTGGAGCAGATGATGGCCCACGCACCGGACGCGCCGCAGCTCCTGGAACTGGCCGAGGAGTACGGCGCGGACCGGGACCGCTTCGAGAAGGATCCCTCCTTCTGCATCCTGTGCGGCCTGTGCGTCAGGTACTGCAACGAGGTGAAAAAGAAGAACGCCATCGGCTACATCGATCGCGGCCCGCGGCGCGAGATCAGCTTCATCCCCGACGTCGCCGGCAAGGAATGCTGGGACTGCAAGGAATGCTTCCCCCTCTGCCCGACCTCCGCGCTGCAGGCGGCCTACGTGCTGACCGAGGCGCTGGCCGCGCCGCCCGAGGAGGCGGCACCGGAGGCCGGTTGCGCCTGCTCCTGCTCCTGCTCGGGAAGCTGTGGCTAAAGGATTTGGGCTGAAGGGAAAGCGAGGCTTCTCTTGCTTCCGGGGGGGTGGTGGGTGCTTTTCGTTGGGGTGCGATCTCCCCACCCGGCCTTCGGGCCACCCCCGGAGGCGAGGGAAATGAAGCTGCCATGAGCAATTCCGGTAGCATCTACCCCGACCCCCTGACCCCCTCCCGCAAGGGGCCGGGGAACTTACCCTCTCCCTCTGGGAGAGGGCCAGGGTGAGGGCGTTGCAATAGGCAAAATGTCACTTCGTGGCTTCTCCCTCACCCGCCCTTCGGGCACCCTCTCCCAGAGGGAGAGGGGATTGAGTCGAAGATTCTAGTCAAGCAAGAAACTTAATAACCAAGGAGGTCGTCATGCGGTTCGGATTAACGGATGAACAGAAAATGATGCAGGAGATGGCGAGGGACTTCGCCCAGAAGGAGATCCTTCCCACCCTGAAAGAGGACGAGGCCAACCACACCTTCCGTCCCGAACTGGTGAAAAAGATGGCCTCCCTCGGGTTCTTCGGCTGCGGTTTGCCGGAGGAATACGGCGGCAACGGCTGCGGCTTCCTCGAGTCGGTGATCCTGGCGGAACAGCTCGCCACCGTGAGCGGCTCCTCCAGGCTTCCCCTC
Source organism: Geomonas anaerohicana (assembly GCF_016458305.1). GTDB lineage: Bacteria > Desulfobacterota > Desulfuromonadia > Geobacterales > Geobacteraceae > Geomonas > Geomonas anaerohicana. The sequence continues at coordinate 341,595 of NZ_JAEMHL010000002.1, forward strand.
AACATGCAGAACATCGGCCCCGCCCTCACCGTGAACAGGTTCGGCACCAAGGAGCAGAAGGAGCGCTTCATCCCGGACTGGGTCAGCGCGGAATCCTTCGGCTTTTTCGCCATCACGGAGCCCAACTCCGGCTCGGACGTGGTGAGCATGGGGACCACCGCCACCGACCGCGGCGACCACTGGGAGATCAACGGCCAGAAGATGTGGATCTCCAACGCCCACGTGGGTGACTGGGGTCTCCTCTACGCCGTCACGGACCGTGCCGCCAAGCACAAGGGGCTCACCTGCTTCATCATCAACCTGAAGGGGAACGAGGGGATCATCACCGCCGCCATCGAGAGCAAGGTGGGTCTCCACTGCGCCCCGACCGGCGAGATCTCCTTCAACCAGGCAAAGATCCCCAAGGACTCGGTGCTGGGCGAAGTGGGGCAGGGCTTCCAGATCTGCATGTGGCAGTTGAACAACACCCGCATCAGCTGCGCGGCGGGGGCTCTCGGCATCGGCGCCGGCGCCATCGAGGCGGCCATCGGCTACGCCAACGAGCGGACCCAGTTCGGCAAGAAGATCGGCTCCTACCAGATGATCCAGGCCTCCATCGCCGAGATGGTCGCCGAGCACGAGGCGGCGCGGCTGCTGGTGTACCAGGCGGCCTGGCTCAAGGACCAGGGGCTTCCCAACCAGTACCAGACCTCCATGGCCAAGCTGTTCGCCTCCGAGGCGGCGGTGCACGCGGCGACCGAGACCATGAAGATCTTCGGCAGCTACGGCTTCTCCACCGAGTACCCCGCAGAGCGCTGGCTGCGCGACTCCATGTCGCTGCGGACCGTCGAGGGGACCAGCAACATCCAGAAGACCATCATCGCCGGCTTCGCCCTGGGCGACGTGATCAACCGCTAGGTGGTCACCCGCTAGGTGGTCACCCGCTAGGTGGTCCCTCGCTAAAAATCCCCTCCCCCGGAGGGGGAGGGTTAGGGAGGGGGAAGGAGAAGGAAAGAGAAGAGGGGGAAGCCTGAAGATACCCCCCTCCCAGCCTCCCCCCTCCGGGGGGAGGAGCGCTGACAGAAGGTTTGCTCATCAAATTCAATGAAAGGAACCCACCATGGCACGAAAGCAGACACCGCTGCGCCCGTATTTCGAGAAGATGGCGGACATCGGCAAGGCGCTCAGCGATGCGGAGGTTAAACGTTCGCAGGAAAACGTGGAGCTGGTCAAGGAGCAGGTGCAGGTAATCGCCCGGGAGACCGAGCGCGTGAAAAACGCCGGCATCCCGGCCAAGAAGGTCCACGAGCGCGGCGGGATGACCATCTACGACCGCCTCGACTACCTCGTCGACGCCGGGACCTGGGCGCCCCTGCACACTCTCTACAACCCCAAGGACAACGAGGAGGGGTGCACCGGGGTCGTGAACGGCATCGGGCGCATCGAAGGCAAGTGGGCGGTCATCATCGGCTTCGACAACAAGGTGATGGCGGGTGCCTGGATCGCCGGGCAGTCCGAGAACATCCTCATGGTCACCGACATGGCCAAGCGCCTCAACGTCCCGCTGGTCTGGCTCACCAACTGTTCCGGCGTGAAGCTCATGGAGCAGGAGACGGTCTACGCCGGACGCCGCTCCAGCGGCGCTCCCTTCTACCGCCACGCCGATCTCAACCACCTCGGCATCCCTATCCTCAACGGCATCTACGGCACCAACCCGGCCGGCGGCGGCTACCAGGGGATCAGCCCGACCATCCTGCTTGCCCATGACGGCGCCAACATCGCGGTAGGCGGCGCCGGCATCGTCGGCGGCATGAACCCCAAGGGACACATCGACGTGGAGGCCGCGCAGGCGCTCATCGACGCCACCCGCAATTTCAAGGCGAAGGATCCCGGCCGCGTCGAGACCCATTTCGACCAGACCGCCTACTTCCGCGAAGTGCACGACACCGAGACCGGGGTGCTGGACGGCATCAAGGATTACATGCGCATGATGCCGGCCTACGACCCGGCCATGTTCCGCGTCGCGGCGCCTGCCGCGCCCCGCTTCCCGGTAGAGGATCTCAACATGATCCTGCCGGCCAACCAGAAGCGCCCCTACGACGCCATCCAGATCCTGGCGCGCCTGACCGACAACAGCGAGTTCATGGAATACCGCCCCGACTACGGGCGCGAGGTCTACACCGGCATCGCCAAGGTGGACGGCTTCCCCGTCGCCTTCATCGGCAACCGCCAGGGGGTATTCCCGGGGTATCCCGAGTATGCCAAGGGGGCCTACCCGGCCGTGGGCGGCAAGCATTACCGCGAGGGGCTCATCAAGCAGGCCGAGTTCGTGACGCTGTGCGGTCGCGACAACCTCCCCATCGTCTGGCTCCAGGACACCACCGGCATCGACGTGGGTGACCTGGCCGAGGAAGCCGAGCTCCTGGCGCTGGGGCAGTCGCTGGTCTACTCCATCGAGCAGACCGATCTCTCCATGATGTGCGTCGTGCTCAGGAAGGGGACCGCGGCGGCCCACTACATCATGTGCGGCCCGCAGGCGAACAACAACAACGCCTTCACCCTGGGCACCCCGCTCACCGAGATCTACGTCATGCACGGTGAGACCGCGGCCGCCGCGTCCTACGCGCGCCGCCTGGTGAAGGAGCAGGATTCCGGCAACGATCTGGCCCCGGTCATCGGCAAGATGAACCAGATGATCCAGGACTACCAGGAGAAGTCGCGCCCGGCCTACTGCGCCATCAGCGGCTTTGTCGACGAGATCGTCGAGCTCCCCGACCTGCGCAGGTACATCCAGGCCTTCACCGGCGCCAACTATCAGAATCCGAAGTCGATCACCCCGGTGCACCAGATGCTCCTGCCGAGGATCATCAGGGGGTAACGATCCTGGTTCCCTCCCCCGGAGGGGGAGGGTTAGGGAGGGGGGACGCCTGAAAGTTTCCCCCCTCCCGACCTCCCCCCTCCGGGGGGAGGAGCAATGACATCCCCCCTGGTTCCCAAGCTCCAGCTTTGCATTCGATGGAAATCGGAGCTTCGGAGAGGCTTTGCGTTCCCAAGGTGGACCTTGGGAACGAGATCAAACATACACTTCAGCAGCTTAACTTCACGATAATTACGGAGACGAAGATGGCCAAGACAACGAAACCGTTAGGGATCACCGAAGTCGTCCTCAGGGACGCCCACCAGTCCTTGTTCGCGACCCGCCTGCGCCTGGACGACATGCTTCCCATCGCCGCCAAGCTGGACCAGGTCGGCTACTGGTCGATCGAGATGTGGGGCGGAGCCACCTTCGACTCCTGCATCCGCTTCCTGGGCGAGGACCCGTGGGAGCGCCTGCGCGAACTGAAGAAGGCGATGCCCAACACGCCGCAGCAGATGCTGTTCCGGGGGCAGAACATCCTGGGCTACCGCCATTACGCAGACGACGTGGTCGAGAAGTTCGTGGAGCGCTCCGCGGTGAACGGCATCGACGTCTTCCGCGTCTTCGACGCCATGAACGACCCGCGCAACCTGGACACCGCCATCAAGGCGGTCATCAAGCAGGGCAAGCACGCCCAGGGGACGCTCTCCTACACGGTCAGCCCGGTGGACACCATCCCGAAATGGGTGGATCTCGCCAGGAAAATCGAGGACATGGGGGCGCACTCGCTCTGCATCAAGGACATGGCCGGCCTCATGGCCCCCTACGCCGCCTACGACCTGGTCAAGGCGCTCAAGAAGGCGATCAAGATCCCCATCCACATGCAGTGCCACGCGACCACCGGCATGTCCACGGCGGCCTACGTGAAGGCGATCGAGGCGGGGGTGGAGAACGTCGACACCTCCATCTCCTCCATGAGCATGACCTACGGTCATTCCCCCACCGAGACCCTGGCCGCCATCTTCGCCGACACCGACAAGTCCACCGGCCTCGACACGGTGCTCCTGCAGGAAATCGCCGACTACTTCACCGTGGTGCGTAAGAAATACGCCAAGTTCGAGGGCTCCCTCAAAGGGGTCGACGCCCGCATCATTACAGCCCAAGTTCCGGGCGGCATGCTCACCAACATGGAGAGCCAGTTGAAGGAGCAGAACGCCGGGCACAAGATGGACCTGGTGCTGGCCGAGATCCCGAAAGTCCGCGAGGACCTGGGCATGATCCCGCTGGTCACCCCGACCTCTCAGATCGTCGGCACCCAGGCCGTCATCAACGTCCTGACCGGCGAGCGCTACAAGTCGATGACCAAGGAGACCGCCGCCGTCCTCAAAGGGGAGTACGGCGCGACCTCGGCCCCGGTCAACAAGGAGCTGCAGCAGAAGGTGCTGGCCGGCGCCGAGCCGATCACCTGCCGCCCGGCCGATCTTCTCACCGCCGAGATGGACAAGCTCACCGAAGAACTGCGCGCCCTCTCCAAGGAGAAGAACCTGAAGTTCGGCGACCACGAGGTCGAGGACGTGCTCACCTACGCGCTGTTCCAGCAGGTGGGGCTCAAGTTCCTGGAGCATCGCGACAACCCCGACATGTTCGAGCCGGTGCCGACCGCCGAGGATGCGGCTCCCAAGAAAGCGGCGGCAGCCGAAGTGACCGGCGGCGACACCTACACCGTCACCGGCGGCGGCCAGACCTTCGTGGTGCAGGTGGCGAAGGCAACCGGCGCGGCCGCAGCCGCAGCCGCGGCAGCCTCAGCCGTCGGGGGGAGCGCCCCGGCAGCCGCCCCGGCCGCAGCCGCCGGCAAGACCATCGTTTCGCCCCTCGCCGGCAACGTCTGGAAGATCGAGTGCGAGCCGGGTCAGCAGGTGCAGGAAGGTGATCTGCTCCTTATCCTGGAGGCGATGAAGATGGAGAACGAGATCTTCGCCGACCGTGACGGCATCGTGGGCGCCATCCATATCGAGGAAGGTACCGCCGTCGACATCGGCGCCGCCCTGGTCACCATCATCGGCGCCGACGACGCGCAGGCCGCCGCCTCGGCCCCGGCCGCAACCGCCGCAGCCGCCGCTCCCGCCGAAGGTGGCGTCGTGGCGCCATTGGCAGGCAACGTCTGGAAGATAGAGGTCGAGCAGGGGCAGGCGGTCCAGGCCGGCGATCTGCTCCTGATCCTGGAAGCCATGAAGATGGAGAACGAGATCTTCGCCGAGAAGGACGGTGTCGTCGGCCAGATCATGATCCAGGAAGGAAACGCCGTCGACATCGGCCAACTCCTGCTGGTCGTTCAGTAACGTCGCAGGCTCCCTCTCCCTCTGGGAGAGGGTTGGGGTGAGGGAGGTGCCATGGCTGGCAATTTGCCTGGTACCGGCGCCCTCACCCGGCCTCCGGCCATCCTCTCCCAAAGGGAGAGGGATCTCTTGTGCCCTTTTTCCTGGTTCCCAAGCTCCAGCTTGGGAACCCCATATGGCGCAAAGCTCCAGCTTTGCATCCGATGGAAGTTGGAGCGTCGGAGAGGCCTTGCGTTCCCAAGGCGGACCTTGGGAACGAGATCAAGCCAAACCAAATCCCCCTAAATCCCCCTTCGCAAAGGGGGACCTAAATCACGAACCCTGTTGTCAACGCCACTTGCCTTGAAAGGGATGCTGCTATGAAGAAGTTGTCCGATGCACTGCAATACCACGCCACAGGCCGCAAGGGGAAGATCGAGGTAATCGCCACCAAGCCGTGCCAGACCGCGCAGGACCTGTCATTGGCTTATTCGCCCGGCGTCGCCGAGCCCTGTCTCGCCATCGAGCAGAACCCGGAGGACGCCTACCTGTACACCGCCAAGGGGAACCTGGTGGCGGTGGTCTCAAACGGCACGGCGGTCCTCGGCCTCGGCAACATCGGCGCCCTCGCGGGCAAGCCGGTCATGGAAGGGAAAGGGGTGCTCTTCAAGCGCTTCGCCGACGTCGACGTCTTCGACATCGAGCTGGGGAGCGAAGACCCCGACGAGATCATCAAGGCCTGCCAGCTTCTGGAGCCGACCTTCGGCGGCATCAACCTGGAGGACATCAAGGCGCCGGAGTGCTTCTACATCGAAGAGGAACTGAAGAAGACCATGAACATCCCGGTCTTCCACGACGACCAGCACGGCACGGCGATCATCTCGGCGGCGGGCCTCATCAATGCCCTGGAGTTGGTCGGCAAGAAGATCGAGGAGGTGAAGATCGTCGTCAACGGCGCCGGCGCCTCGGCGATCGCCTGCGCCAACCTCGCCATCTCCCTCGGCCTCAGGATGGAAAACCTCATCATGTGCGACACCAAGGGGGTCATCTACCGGGGCAGAACGGAGGGGATGAACAAGTACAAGGAGCGCTTCGCCGCCGACACCCACCTGCGCACGCTGGAAGAGGCGGCGGTCGGCTGCGACGTCATGTACGGCCTCTCCTCCAAGGGGGCCATCACCCCGGCCATGGTGCGCAGCATGGCGCCCAACCCGATCATCTTCGCCATGGCCAACCCCGACCCGGAGATCACCCCGGAAGAGGCGCACGCGGTCCGCGGCGACGTGCTGATCGCCACCGGGCGCAGCGATTACCCGAACCAGGTCAACAACGTCCTCGGCTTCCCCTTCATCTTCCGCGGCGCGCTGGACGTGCGGGCCACGACCATCAACGAGGAGATGAAAAAGGCCGCGGTCTTCGCGCTGGCGGAACTGGCCCGCGAAGAGTGCCCCGACTCGGTCTGCCGCGCCTACGGCAACGTCAAGTTCAGCTTCGGCCGCGATTACATCATCCCCAAGCCGTTCGACCCCAGGGCCCTGTTGCGGGTCGCCCCGGCGATAGCCAAGGCGGCCATGGATTCCGGCGTGGCGCGCCAGCCCATCGCCGACATGAACAGGTACGTGGAGCACCTGGAGTCCCTGCAAGGGAAGTCCAAGGAAACGCTGCGCCAGATCATCAACAAGGCGAAGAGCGACCCGAAGACGGTGGTTTTCCCGGAAGGTGAGAACGAGAAGGTCCTGCGCGCGGCCCAGATGCTGGTCGAGCAGGGGATAGCCCGGCCGATCCTGCTGGGTAACGAGGACAAGATCCGCTGCACGCTCAAGTCGCTGGAGATAGACCTGAACGGCGGCGTCACCATCATCGACCCCGCGCAGGACGAGAACCTGGAGTCCTATGCCAACGAGCTGTTCCTGCTCAGGCAGAGAAAGGGACTCACCCTCTCCGAGAGCCGCCGGCTCATGTCCCGCAAGTCGCGCACCCACTTCGGCTGCATGATGGTCCGCCGCGGCGACGCCGACGCGCTCCTGGCCGGGGTCGACGCCAACTACGCCGACACGATCCGCCCCGCCCTGCAGGTGATCGGCAAGCAGGAAGGGCTCTCCAGCGTGCACGGCCTCTACATGATGGTCTTCAAGCAGGAGATCTACTTCCTCGCCGACACCACCGTCTGCATCGATCCGGACGCGGCGGAGCTTGCCGAGACGGCGATCCTTGCCGCGGAGAAGGCGCGCATGCTCGAAATCGAGCCGAGCGTGGCCATGCTCTCCATGTCGAACTTCGGGTCGGTGCGGCACCCGCAGGCCGATCGGGTCAGAAGCGCCGTCGAGATGGTGAAACAGAAGGCGCCCGGCCTCGACATCGACGGGGAGATGCAGGCGGACACCGCCGTGGTCTCCGAGCTGCTGCAGGCGAATTTTCCCTTCACGACGCTCAAAAAAGCTGCTAACGTCCTGGTCTTCCCTGATCTCACCTCGGGGAACATCTGCTACAAGCTGCTGCGGCAGCTCGGCGGCGCGGACGCCATCGGCCCCATCCTCATGGGGATGAACAAGCCGGTGCACATCCTGCAGCAGGGGGACGACGTGATGGACATCGTCAACATGGCCGCCATCGCCGTCGTCGATGCCCAGAACTGCGGCAGGTCCGTCACCGCGCCGGCCACGAAGAAGGTGCAGCGAGCCCCTCAGTCCGAGGGGGCCTTCGCCGGGGCCTGAGGAGGCGTCCATGATGCCCGCACACGAACCGATGAGAGCAGCCACCGCTGTGGCCGGCCACTACCGCTGCCCGGACCTGGAAGCAAAGGTCCTGGCGGGGCTGGTCGCGGCGGGAAAGGACCCGGACCGGCTGCAGCCGGAAGAACTGGCGGCCATCGATGAATTCCACGTGCGCGGCGCCGCGGCCACCAGGGAACTGGCGGCGGCGCTGAAGCCAGCGCCGGGGCTGCGCGTCCTCGATGTCGGCTGCGGTCTGGGAGGCGCGTCGCGCTACCTTGCCCGTCTTCTGGACTGCCACGTCATCGGCGTCGACCAAAGCGCCGACTACTGCGCAGGGGCGAGGATGCTCGCGAAGAAGCTGGGGATGGGCGGCAAGGTCGCCTACCTCCAGGCGAACGCACTGACGCTCCCCTTCGCAGCCGGGACCTTCGACGTCGTCTGGACCCAGCATGTCTCGATGAACATCGACGACAAGCGCCGTTTCTATCGCGAGATCCGTCGTGTGCTGGCACCCGGTGGCAGGCTCGCCTGCTACGAGGTCTTATCGGGGCCGGGTGGGGAGGTCTCTTTCCCGGTGCCATGGGCACGGGACCCGTCGGGCAGCTTCCTGGTGGACCAGCTGGAGTTCCGCCGGATTCTCTCGGAGGCAGGGTTCGAGACCGTGGTTTGGAAAGACGTGACGGATGAGGGGCTTGACTGGTTTCGCCGCAGGCAGCAGAAGGGGGGCGGCGGACCGCAACACGGTTTCGGGCTGCAGCTGCTTCTTGGCGACGATTTCCCGCAGATGATCGGGAACCAGCTGCGCAACCTGGAACAACAGCGCATTACCCTGGTGCAGGGGATATTCCAGGCATCGGGAGGGTGATGATTTTTCACAGCAGGGCAGGGACAGGAGGTTCACCATGAATAGTACCGCCAGGAGATTTTCGCTCTTACCAAATCCGAAGGAGGGTCCGGCCATGCCGCAGCTCAAGGATTGCACCCTGACCCTGGAGGACAGGGTCGCCGTTCTGACCTTCCAGCGCGACGATGTCCGCAACGCCCTCACCGGAACCGCCCTCACCGAAGACATCATCACCACCGTCAACTGGATAAACGCCGAAGACCGCGTCTCGGTGCTGGTCATGACCGGCGCCGGATCTGCGTTCTCCTCCGGCGGAAACGTAAAGGAAATGCAGGCCCAAAACGGCATCTTCGGCGGCTCGCCGGTGGAGGTCCAGGACAAGTACCGCCGCGGCATCCAGCAGATCCCTCTTCTGCTGCACAAGGCCGAGATCCCGGTGATCGCCGCCATCAACGGCCCGGCCATCGGGGCCGGTTTCGATCTGGCCAACATGTGCGACATCCGCATCGCCTCCACCCGCGCCAAGGTCGGCGAGACCTTCATCAACCTCGGCATCACCCCCGGCGACGGCGGAGCCTGGTTCATGCAGCGGCTCTTGGGGTACCAGCGCGCCGCCGAGCTCATCTTCACCGGGAGGGTGATCGACGCCGCCGAGGCGCTCAAGCTCGGCATCTTCCTGGAGGTGGTCGATCCCGAGGAGCTTTTGCCGCGCACCATGGAACTGGCGCGGGAAATCGCCTCCAAGCCGCCGGTGACCCTCAGGCTCACCAAGCGGATGATGAAGCTCGCCCAGCGCAGCGATCTCCCCGACTTCCTCGACCTCTGTGCCTGCTTCCAGTCCTTCGCGCACCACACCGAGGACCACCTTGAGGCGGTCGACGCCTTCCTGGAGAAGCGCAAGCCGACCTACAAGGGGCGCTGACATGAAGCCGGAGACGACGACAGGGGAGGGGAGAACCGGCGCCGGGATCATCGACGTCCATGCCCACTGCTTCACCTCGAAGGACCTGGCGGGGGACGTCGCGCGGCAACTGGCGGGCCTTCGCCAACGCGGCATCACCCAGGTGGCCGTGGCGGGGATGGTGAACGACCGTCTCGATGCGCAGCAGATCTGGGGGCTTGTCCCGGACTGGGTGGAAAACCGCGGCGACGGGCTCTTCGACGAGGCCCGCGACCTGCTGGAGCACGCGCGGCTTTCAAAGGGGGCCATCGTCCCGCTGCTCGACACCCGCTACCTCTGGGGCGACATCCCCGGCGCGCTGGGCCGGTACCTGAGGCAGGGGTTCCGCGGCATCAAGGGGGTCTACCTCCCCGACCCCGGCAATGACCTGGGTGTGAAGGGGGTGCCCGACACCTTCGGCATTACCGTCGCAGAGTACCGCAAGAGGGAATGGGAGATCTTCTCCTTCGCCGAGGCCAACGACCTCCCGGTCCTGTACCACATCGATGCCAGGCGCTACGGCGACACCATGGCCGCGCTTCTGGCGGACTTTCCGAGGGTGCGCGTCAACTTTCCCCATTTCGGCATCGGCAGGAAGGCCTTCAGCCCGTTCCTCGACCGTTATCCCAACCTCTACACCGACTTCTCCGGTCTTCTCTCACACATGAGGGAGAATCGGGAGAGCTACCGCGATTTCATCCTGCAGTACCAGGACCGGGTCTGTTTCGGGAGCGACGCCATCCTCTACAAGGTGGAGGGATCGGCTCATTACCTGGACGCGCTGTACGACCTGGGGCTCCCGGAAGAAGTGCTGCACAAGGTCTGCGTGGAGAACCCGCTTAAGCTCATGGGGAGTGCGCTGTCAGGAGCATGTGTGTAATTTCCGCTGAATCCGTCCACATCCCCTTTCCCCCCGGGCGAAGGGATGGCAAAACCTTGGCGCGGTTGCCCGGGCGTCCCCGCCCCCGGAGGGGGAGGGACAGGGAGGGGGCTGGTGTCCTCCCCCCCTCCTAGCCTCCCCCCTCCTGGGGGAGGGATCCAATCTCCTCGGCATAGCACCTTCCGTCGGTGGAGCCGTTACCGAATTTCTCAAAAAACAAAATCCTGTAACACCGTTCTCTTTTTTTGTTGACAGTAAATTGGTATTGTAGTACCTATTTACCAGCTACCGCCGGCGCGGCTCTGCCAGGCGCCGTACCCAGAGGAGAAACACCATGTCCGAGGTCTACCTTGTCGAAGCACTGAGAACACCCTTGGGATCGTTTGGAGGCGCTCTTTCCGATGTCGAGGCCCCCCGTCTTGCCGCAGCCGTGATCAAGGAAATCCTGCAGCGCACCGGGCTCCCGGCGGACTCCGTCGACGAGGTGATCGTGGGCCAGGTCCTCTCCGGCGGCAACGGCCAGGCGCCGGCCAGGCAGGCGATGCGTTACGCGGGACTCCCCGACAGCGTTCCGGCCCTGACCATCAACAAGGTCTGCGGCTCGGGTCTCAAGGCGATCATGCTCGGCGCGGGCTCCATCCGCCTGGGTGACGCGGACCTCGTGCTGGCGGGCGGCATGGAGAACATGTCCCTCGCCCCGTACGCACTCAGCAAGGGGCGCTACGGCTACCGGATGGGTAACGCCGAGATGCTCGACCTCCTGGTCCACGACGGCCTCATCGACCCCTACAGCGGCAGCCACATGGGGGTGATCGCCGAGGCGAGCGCCGAGAAGAACGGCCTCAGCCGCTCCACCCAGGACACCTATGCCCTTGCCTCGTACATGAAGGCGCAGGCGGCGCAGATGGACGGTGTCTTCGCCGACGAAATCGTGCCGGTCGCCAAGAAAACCCGCAGCGGCGAGGTGGTCGTCAAGGACGACGAGGAGCCGTTCAAGGTGGACTTCAAGAAGCTCCCCGAACTCCGCGCGGCCTTCAAGAAGGACGGCACCATCACGGCGGGGAACGCATCGACTATCAACGACGGCGCCGGCATGACCCTTCTGGCCAGCGCCGCGGCGGTTAAGAAGCACGGGCTGAAGCCCAAGGCCCGCCTCGTTGCCTACGCGACCAACAGCGTCCACCCCGACGACTTCACCGAGGCGCCGGTAGGCGCGATCGAGAAGGCCTGCGCGAAAGCGGGGATATCCGTTGCCGACATCGACCTCTTCGAGATCAACGAGGCCTTCGCGGCGGTGCCGCTCATCGCCTTCAAAAAGCTCGGCATCGAGCCGGAGAAGGTCAACGTCAACGGCGGCGCGGTCGCCATCGGCCATCCCCTCGGTGCCAGCGGCGCGCGTATCACCGCGACGCTGGTCCGCGAGCTCAACAAAAGAAAAGCACGCTACGGTCTCGCCACCCTCTGCATTGGCGGCGGTGAGGCGGTAGCGGTCATCCTCGAGTCCGTTCAGGAGGCAATATGATCAGGAAGGTTGGTGTTCTCGGCGCAGGGCAGATGGGGAGCGGCATCGCCCAGGTCCTGGCCCGGTATGAGACCGAAGTGGTCCTCTTCGACATCGCGCAGCCGCAGCTCGACAAGGCGCTCGCCGGCATCGCGAAGAACCTGGACCGCCAGGTGCAGAAAGGTGAGCTCGCCGCTGAAGCGGTGCAGCAGATCCTCAAGCGCATCGTCGCCACGCAGAAGATGGACGACCTCGCCGATTGCGACATGGCCATCGAGGCGGTCACCGAGAAGGAGTCGCTCAAGCTGGAGATCTTCCGGCAGCTCGACCAGGTGGTGAAGAAAGACGCCATCCTCGCCTCCAACACCTCTTCAATCCCGATCACCAGGATCGCGGCGGTGACCGGCCGGCAGGACAAGGTGATCGGCATGCATTTCATGAATCCCGTGCCGGTCATGAAACTGGTCGAGGTGATCCGCGGGCTCGCCACCAGCGACGAGACCTTCGCGGCGACCTCCTCGCTCGTGGCCAGGCTGCAGAAGGAGATGGCGGTTTCCGCCGACTACCCCGGCTTCATCGTCAACCGCATCCTGATCCCGATGATCAACGAGGCCGCCTTCGCTGTCTTCGAGGGGATCGCCACGGTTGAGGACATCGACAAGGCCATGAAGCTCGGCACCAACCAGCCCATGGGTCCGCTCACGCTGGCCGACTTCATCGGGCTCGACACCTGCCTGGCCATCATGGAGGTCCTGTACCAGGGGTTCAAGGATCCCAAGTACCGTCCCTGCCCGCTGCTCGTCAAGAAGGTCGAGGCAGGTCATCTCGGCAGGAAGTCCGGCAGGGGCTTCTACAACTACGCCTAGGGGGGCTCGCCATGCCATACCAGAATCTGCTCTTGGAAAAAAAAGACGGGGTCGCGCTGCTCATAGTGAACCGCCCGAAGGTGCTGAACGCCCTCAACGATGAAGTGCTGGACGAACTGCTGCACGCCTTCGAGGTGCTCGACCTGGACCGCACGGTGCGCGCCGTGGTGCTGACCGGCGCCGGCGAGAAGGCCTTCGTGGCCGGCGCCGACATCGCCGCCATGGCCGACTACAACGTGGAGCAGGCGCTCGCCTTCGCGAAGAAGGGGCAGCAGTTGATGGCGCTGATCGGCAGGGTGAGAAAACCGGTGATCGCCGCAGTGAACGGCTTCGCCCTCGGCGGGGGGCTGGAACTGGCCCTCGCCTGCGACTTCGCCTACGCCTCGGACAACGCGAAACTGGGCCTTCCCGAGGTCACCCTCGGCATCATGCCCGGCTTCGGCGGGACACAGAACCTGCCCCGCCTGGTGGGAAGATCCCGCGCCAACGAGCTCATCTTCATGGGCAAGGTAGTGACTGCCGCCGAAGCCAAGAGCTGGGGGCTGGTCATGGCCGTGTATCCCCCCGAGCGGCTGCTGGACGAGGTGCTGGCGACCGCCGCGAAGATCGCCGGCAACGGGCTGATAGGCGTTGCCCGCGCCAAGGACGCGGTGAAAAGCGGCCTGGACATGTCGCTCGCGGAGGGGATGAACCACGAGGCGATAAGCTTCGCATCTCTCTTCGCAAGCCAGGATCAAAAAGAGGGGATGACGGCATTCGTGGAGAAGCGGAAACCGGCGTTCACCGGGGCGTAAAGAGATAAAGTCCTGCCCCAAGTTCCCCCTCCCCTTGCGGGAGGGGGGCAGGGGGTGGGGGAACATGCCGCCGGCAATGCAGATTGCAGCTTCACCCACCCCCCAGCCCCCTCCCGTCAAGGGATGGGGAGGAGGCCAACAGAGGGATTGTAGACGCTGTAGAGGGCCAGGGTGAGGGCGATGCAGACGGCAAGATGATAGCAGCTCCCCTCCCCCGGAGGGGGAGGGTCAGGGAGGGGGAAGCAGCTGCACAATCCTTGTTTCCCCCCTCCCGGCCTCCCCCCTCCGGGGTGAGGGGCGTATACCGGCAAGACACCGTTGGCAATGTGTGAGGCAATCAGCAACGGCAAAACGAGGTGAGTCATGGAAGCAACGCGCGAACTCTATTGGAACATAGGCCACGGGGCGGCGGTACTGGTCCCGATGTACCTGATCACGGTGGCCGCTTTGGCGCTGCTCGGCTACTACGGTTACCAGCGGCTGCGGATCTACGGCAAGGGCAAGCCCCTGGACCGGACCGGCAACCGCCCGGAACGCATCTCGATGCTGGTGAAGAACGTCCTTCTGCAAAGCCGCGTGCTCAAGGTCAAGGGCCCGGGCTTCGCCCACGGCTTCTTCTTCTGGTCTTTCGCCACGCTCTTCGCCGGCACCGTACTGGTGGCCCTGCAGGCCGACGGCACCGATCTCCTCCTCGGCGTGCGCTTTCTGACCGGCACCTTCTACAAGGTCTTCTCCCTGGTGCTCGATGTCGCCGGCCTCGCCGCCCTCATCACGCTGGCCGGACTGTTCGTGCGCCGCTACCTGGTGCGCCCGGAGGGGCTGGAGACGACCCGCGACGACGCCGTCATGCACGGCCTGCTCTTCGCCATCATCGTCACCGGCTTCCTCATCGAGGGGGCCAGGATGGCCGTGACCGAAGTGGTGCAGCAGCCCGATCTTGCGCTCTGGTCGCCGGTGGGCCTCATGGTCGCCAAGATCCTGTCGGGCTCGCAGCCCGGGGACCTGGCCCTGGTGCACCGCGGTCTGTGGTGGTTCCATTTCGTCCTGGTCGCCGCCTTCATCTGCGCCATCCCCTTCACCAAGTTCCGCCACATCTTCACCACTTCCGCGAACTACTTCTTCGCACCGCTCGGCCCCAAGGGAGCGCTGGTGACCGTGGACATGGAGGGTGACGCCGAGAGCTTCGGCGCGGCGAAGATAGGCGACATGACCTGGAAGGACATCTTCGACACCGACGCCTGCACCAAGTGCAAGCGCTGCCAGGACCGCTGCCCCGCGCACGCGACCGAGAAACCGCTCTCCCCCATGAAGGTCATCTCCCAACTGGGCGAGGTGGCCCGCGAGGCCGTCGAGGACAACCTGGTCGAAGCGGTCGGCAAGGACGCCCTCTGGTCCTGCACCACCTGCCGGGCCTGTCAGGAGATCTGCCCCGCCGCCATCGAACACGTCAACAAGGTGGTCGACATCCGCCGCAACCTGGTCCTCATGGAAGGAGAATTCCCCGGCGACGAAGTGGTCACCGCGATGGGGAACGTCGAGGTGAACGGCAATCCGCTCGGCATGTCCTTCGCCTCCCGCGGCGACTGGGCCGAGGGGCTGCCGGTCACCCAGCTCTCCGAAGGGGCCGAGGTCGACATCCTGTACTTCGTCGGCTGTTACGCCTCCTTCGACAAGCGCAACATCAAGATCGCCACCAGCTTCGTGAAGCTCTGCGCCGCCGCCGGCATCAGGGTCGGCATCCTCGGCAAGGAGGAGAAGTGCTGCGGCGAGCCGATGCGCAAGCTGGGCAACGAGTACCTGTACCAGACCCTGGCCACGGAGAACATCGAGACCATCAAGGGGTACGGGGTGAAGAAGGTGGTCACCGCCTGTCCACACTGCTTCAACACCCTGTCCAAGGACTACCGCGACCTCGGCTTCGATGTCGAGACCGAGCACTACACCACCTTCCTGGAGCGCCTGATCACGGACGGCAAGCTGAAGATCGATCAGGGGGCCTTCGAATGCACCTACCACGACTCCTGCTACCTCGGTCGCTATAACGACACCTACCAGGCCCCGCGCGCCCTGGTGCAGGCGGCGGGCGGGACCATCAGGGAGATGGAGCGCAAAGAGGCGGAAAGCTTCTGCTGCGGCGCCGGCGGTGGACGCATCATGGCCGAGGAGAAGCTGGGAAGCCGCATCAGCGTGAAGCGCGTGCAGATGGCCGCCGCGACCGGCGCCGGGGTCCTGGTATCGAACTGCCCGTTCTGTCTCACCATGTTCGAGGACGGCGTCAAGGGGGCCGAACTGGAAGGGCTCCTGGTGGCGCGGGACGTATCGGAGATCCTGCTGGAAAGAGTAGTGGCAGCGCAGGCTGGGTGAGGGACGAAGTAAATGTAATGCAGTGAGGCGAGGTAGAGCCGGTAGCGGCAAGTACCGCATCCGACTCCGGGCAGGCGAAAATCTGACGGAGGACACCGATGAGCCGAATCCAATGTGCAGATGGCCCCAGTGGGGTCGACGGAAACCGCAACAGCAGAGCAATCCAGTTGTTAAAACCCCCATGATCAGGGGCCAATAGGAACGCAGCGCCCCCGCCGCAAACGGCACGGGGACCTTGAGGCAACTGACGATGAGCGCGGCAGGCGAGTTCAGGAGGCGCCACGCGCCCGGGAGGATAAAAGGGATGAACATTCACGAGTATCAGGCCAAAGCGATACTGAGGAAATTCGGAGTGCCGGTACCGGACGGTCACGTCTGCTACAACGGCGCCAGCGCCAGGGAATGGGCCAAGCGGCTCGGTGAGGGGCCCTGGGTGGTCAAGGCGCAGATCCACGCCGGCGGGCGCGGCAAGGGGGGCGGCGTCAAGCTGGCCAGGACCTCCAGCGAGGTGCAGATGATCGCCCGCGACATGCTGGGCATGACGCTCAGGACGCACCAGACCGGTCCGGAAGGGAAGGTGGTGCACCGGGTGCTGGTTGAGAACGGCTGCGACATCGCCCGTGAACTCTACGTGAGCCTCGTCGTGGACCGCTCCACCTCGAAGGTGACCGTGATGGCCTCCACCGAAGGGGGGATGGACATCGAGGAGGTGGCGGCCAAGACGCCGGAGAAGATCTTCACCGAGAAGATCGAGCCGCTGGTAGGGCTGACCCAGTTCCAGGGGAGGAAGCTCGCCTTCGCCCTGGGCCTGGAAGGAAAGCAGATCGGCAAGGCGGCCAAGATGTTCGAGGCGCTCTACACCACCTTCATCGCTTGCGACTGTTCGCTGCTCGAGGTGAACCCGCTGGTCGTGACCGGCGCGGGCGAGCTGCTCGCCCTGGACGCGAAGTTCGGCTTCGACGACAACGCGCTCTTCCGCCACCTGCAGATCGGCGACATGCGCGACTTCGACGAGGAGGACGCCAACGAGATCGAAGCGAGCCAGCACGACCTCTCCTACATCTCGCTCACCGGCAACATCGGCTGCCTGGTTAACGGCGCCGGCCTCGCCATGGCGACCATGGACATCATCAAGCACTACGGCGGCGATCCGGCCAACTTCCTGGACGTCGGCGGCGGCGCCACCATCGAGCGCGTCACCGAGGCCTTCAAGATCATCCTCTCGGACAGGAACGTCGAGGGCATCCTGGTCAACATCTTCGGCGGCATCATGAAGTGCGACGTCATCGCCACCGGCGTCATCCAGGCCGCCAAGCAGGTATCCCTCAAGGTACCGCTGGTGGTGCGCCTGGAAGGGACCAACGTCGAGAAGGGCAAACAGCTCCTCGCCGAGAGCGGGCTCGATATCGTGGCCGCCGACGGCATGGCTGACGCCGCGCAGAAAATCATCATGGCCGTTTCCGCCAAAGGGGGTAGAGCATGAGCATCCTGGTCGACAAGAACACCAAGGTGATCACCCAGGGGATCACCGGGGCCACCGGCCTCTTCCACGCGCAGGGCGCCCGCGAGTACGGCACGCAGATGGTGGGCGGCGTCACCCCGGGCAAGGGGGGGACCACGGTGGACGGCTTCCCGGTCTACAACACCGTCGCCGACGCCGTGCGCGAAACCGGCGCCACCGCGAGCGTCATCTACGTCCCGCCGCCGTTTGCCGCCGACTCCATCATGGAGGCGGTCGATGCTGGGCTGGAACTGGTCTGCTGCATCACCGAGGGGATTCCGGTCCTCGACATGGTCAAGGTGAA
Organism: Geomonas anaerohicana; assembly: GCF_016458305.1. GTDB lineage: Bacteria > Desulfobacterota > Desulfuromonadia > Geobacterales > Geobacteraceae > Geomonas > Geomonas anaerohicana. Next base: position 359,454 of record NZ_JAEMHL010000002.1, read on the forward strand.
GCAGTTCATGCAGGGGAAAAGCACCAGGCTCATCGGCCCCAACTGCCCCGGCATCATCACCCCGGGGCAATGCAAGATCGGCATCATGCCCGGCTACATCCACAAGCCCGGCAAGGTCGGCGTCGTCTCCAGGAGCGGCACGCTCACCTACGAGGCGGTCTGGCAGTTGACCGGCTATGGTTTGGGCCAGTCCACCTGCGTCGGCATCGGCGGCGACCCGGTGAACGGCACCAGTCATCTCGACTGCCTGAAGATGTTCGAGGAGGACCCGGACACCGAGGCGGTCATCATGATTGGCGAGATCGGCGGTTACGCCGAGGAAGAGGCAGCCTACTTCGTCAAGGAGTACATGACCAAGCCGGTCGCCGCCTACATCGCCGGCCGGACCGCCCCCCCGGGCAAGAGGATGGGGCATGCCGGCGCCATCATCTCCGGCGGCAAGGGCACCGCCGCCGAGAAGGTCGCCGTCCTTGAGTCCTGCGGCATCAGCGTCGCCGCGACCCCCGCAGAGATGGCCCAGGCGCTCATGAAGATCTATCGTCCCGGCGTCAAGAACACGCACCACTACGTGGCCGCCCCCGCGGCCGCCGCAGCCGCCGTCTAGCACCGACCACCCCCTCCCTTGACGGGAGGGGGCAGGGGGGTGGGTGAAGCCGCAAGTCAGCTGAAACTGATGGCATCTTCCCCCGTCCCCTTACTCGAACCAACAGCTCACCCGCAGTCAAAGCGAAGGAGAAGGTCATGCTCGTGATCTCCTGTATCAAGCAGGTGCCGGACACCACCCAGGTCAAGATCGACCCGGTCACCAACACCCTGGTGAGGGAGGGGATTCCCTTCATCGTGAATCCCTACGACACCCACGCCCTCGAAGAGGGGCTGGCGCTCAAGGACCGCTACGGCCTTCGCTCCGTCGCCATCTCCATGGGGCCGCCCAACACGGTCGCCACCCTGAAAAAGGCGTGCGCCCTCGGGGTCGACCAGGCCATCCTCCTCTCCGACCGCGCCTTTGGCGGCGCCGACACCCTGGCCACCAGCCAGGTGCTCGCCTCGGCCATCGAACGTCTCGCGCAGAAGGAGGAAGTGGGGATCGTCTTCTGCGGCAAGCAGACCATCGACGGCGACACTGCCCAGGTCGGCCCCGGCATCGCCACCCGCCTCGGCTTCACCCAGCTCACCCTCGTCGACCGCATCGAATGGCTCGATCTCGACAAGAAGAGGATCCGGGTCCGGAGAAAGCTGGAAGGGAGGCACGAGATCGTCGAGGCCCCGCTGCCGGTGGTGATCACCGCGGTGCGGGAGCTGAACCGGCCCCGCTACCCAACCGTTCCGATGCGTCTGTCCGCCGAACTGACCGAGGTCACCGTGTGGGACAACCAGGTGCTCAACCTGGACGTCGAGACGGTCGGACTCAAGGGGTCGGCGACCTGGGTCAGCAAGATCTTCTCTCCCGAGCGTGACCAGGGGGAGATCATCGGCGACGGCATCAAGGATCCCGTCGGCACCGCCCATCTGCTGCTCGACAAGATGCTCAGCAAAGACCTGTTAGCGATCTAGCCTGCAAGGAGTTGACATGGACAGCAAGAAGATCAAGAAGCCGCGCGGCATAGCACGCCTGGTCGCCGGCAAGTGCATAGCCTGCGGCGCCCGCTGCGAGAGCTCTTGCCCGGTAAGCGGCATCCTCATGAACGATGCGGGGGAGCCTTCCATCCACGCCGAGAAGTGCATCGGCTGCGCGAAATGCGTCAAGGTCTGCGCCGCCGGGGCCCTGGAGATGTTCTATACGCCGGAAGAGCTGGAGCTTCTCAAACAGTGGGAGGCGCAGCACGGCGCGGCCGGGGAGGAGCTCGATCCCGCGGAAAAGAAGCTGCGCGAGATGCTGGCCACCTATCGCGGCGTCTGGGTCTTCATCGAGCAGTTCGAGGGGGAGGTCGCCAAGGTCTCCTGGGAGTTGCTCGGCGCCGGCGCGGACCTCGCGCGGCAGCTCCAGGTGCCGCTCTCCGCGGTGATCATCGGCCACGGCGTCGCCGCGCTCTGCGAAGAGTCCTTCAGCTACGGCGCCGACCAGGCCATCGTGCTGGACGCGCCGGTGTTCGGGAACTACCGCACCAAGCCCTTCTGCGACGCGCTCTGCCACCTGATCGACAAGCACAGGCCCGAGGTCATCCTGATGGGCGCCACCGGCCAGGGGCGCGACCTCGCCGGCGCGGTCGCCACCGTGGTGAAGACCGGCCTCACCGCCGACTGCACCGGTCTCGGCATCGACGACAAACGTAACCTCATGCAGACCCGCCCGGCCTTCGGCGGCAACATCATGGCGACCATCATGTGCGACCGCTTCCGCCCGCAGATGGCGACGGTGCGCCCGCACGTGATGGCCATGCCGGAACGGCTCCCGGGGCGGACCGGCGTCGTGGTCAACGAGGAGTACGACCTGCGTGAGGAGGACGTGCTCGCCAAGGTGATCGAGTCCATCAGCGACAAGGGGGGCAAGGACATCGACATCGCCGGGGCCGAGATCATCGTCTCGGGGGGGCGCGGCCTGATGGGGAAGGAGAACTTCGCCATGCTGCACGAGCTCGCCGCGGAACTTGGCGGCGTGGTCGGCGCCTCCAGGAGCGCCGTCGATGCCGGGTGGATGCCGCACAGCCGCCAGGTCGGGCAGACCGGCAAGACGGTGCGCCCAAAGATCTACATCGCCTGCGGCATCTCCGGCGCCATCCAGCACCTGGTCGGCATGCAGGACTCCGACGTGGTGATCGCCATCAACCGCGACCCCGAGGCCCCCATCTTCCAGGTCGCCACCTACGGCATCGTGGGTGACGTGTTCGAGATCGTGCCGGCCCTGACCAAGAGGGTGCGCACCATGAAAGAGCAGCGCGGCGGGAGACTCCCCGACCGGCTCGCCGTTTGACCGACAGTTGTAAGGGGACAGGCGCCTGCGGGGCCAGTCCCATCAACCGCTTGCGAGGTATCACATGCAAAGCCACCCGTACTTCATGCCGTTGTTGCTCGTCGCCGTGCTGACCTTCTGTTACAGCTGCTACCAGCGCCTGCAACTGGTCACCGCCGGCGCCGCCGAGAACCGCTTCGACCGCCCCGGCGAGCGCCTGGCCGGGGTCTTCTCCTACGCCTTCGGCCAGAGGCGCGTTCTGTCCCGCCCGTTCGGCGTGAACCACTTCGTGCTGTTCTGGGCCTTCTTGCTGCTCCTGGTCGCCAACGCCGACTTCCTGTGGCAGGGGCTCTTCCCCGGAAGCGGGCTCTCCGCCCTGCCGGAAGCGGTCCGCCACCCGCTCGAACTCGCCTTCGACCTGGTGTCGCTGCTGGCGCTCGTCAGCGTCCTCGTGGCACTGGCGCGCAGGCTCTTCTTCGCGCCGTCGTATCTCGGCAACGACTACACCAAGCCCTGCAGCGGCGAGGCGCTGCTCATCCTCGGGATGATCGCGACGCTCATGGCGGCGTACTTCCTGATGAACGCGGCCCGCCTCGCCCCCGGGTCGCAGACGTGGCAGCCTGTCTCACGGGCGGTCTCCTTTTTCTTGCAGGGTCTTCCTGCAGCAACACTGGACGGCGTCGCTTCGGTCTCCTGGTGGGCGCATGCGATAGTGTTGCTTCTTTTTCTCAACCTGCTGCCGCGCAGCAAGCACATGCACATCCTGACCGCCATCCCCAACTGCTACTTCAGAAACCTCGATCATCCGGCGGTCCCGCCGCGCGAGGAGTTCCAGATGGGGAACCGGTTCGGTGTCAGCGGCGTCGAGCAGTTTTCCTGGAAGGACCTGCTGGATTCCTTCTCCTGCACCGAATGCGGACGCTGCCAGGACCTCTGTCCCGCGCACAACACGGGGAAATCCCTCAATCCGCGCCGCGTCGTCCACGACGTCAAGGTGAACCTGCTGGAAAAGGGTGGCAAGCCGCTCATCGGACCCAAGGGGGATGGGACCAGCAGCGAGGAATCGCTGTGGGACTGCACCACCTGTGGCGCCTGCCTCTCGGTCTGTCCGGTCCTCATCGAGCACCTCCCCAAGATCGTCAAGATGCGCCGGCACCTGGTGCAGGAAAAGGCCCGGTTCCCGGAAGAGCTTTTGAACCTCTTCGAGAACATGGAGCAGCGCAGCAACCCCTGGGGCATCGCCCCCTCCGAGCGCGGCAAGTGGATCTCGGTCCTCGGTGAGCGCAGCTTCAAACCGGGGGAGACGGAATATCTCTTCTTCGTCGGCTGCGCCGGCTCCTTCGACAGCCGCGCCAAGCAGACCACGCTCGCCCTGGCGACCACCCTGGACCGGGCCGGCATCAGCTGGGGCATCCTGGGCAAGGACGAGATCTGCTGCGGCGACAGCGTCCGGCGCCTGGGGAACGAATTCGTCTTCGACAAGATGGCGCGCGACAACGCGGCGATGTTCCGCGAGCGTGGCGTGAAGAAGATCGTCACCGCGTGCCCGCACTGCTTCAGCACCCTGAAGAACGACTACAGGCAGTACGGCGTCGAGCTGGAGGTGGTGCACCACAGCGAGCTGATCGCCCAACTGGTCGGCGACGGCAGGCTCAAGGCGCCCAAGAAGGCAGGGCAGGGGAAGGTGCTCTTCCATGACTCCTGCTACCTGGGACGCCACAACGACACCTACGCGGCACCCCGCGCCGTCATCGAGGCGGCCACCGGCGGGGTCCCCGGCGACTTCGAGCGCAACCGCGAGAACGGCTTCTGCTGCGGCGCTGGCGGCGGCAGGATGTGGATGGAGGAACAGACCGGAGCGAGGATCAACCACGAACGGGTCAAGGAAGCCCTCAAGCAGCAACCCGACACCATCTGCGTCAGCTGCCCCTACTGCATGACCATGCTGGAGGACGGGCTCAAGGACCAGGGGGCGGAGAAGGTACGGGTAAGGGACATCGCAGAGGTAATGGCCGAGGCATTAAACGACCGATAGGGAGGCGCACATGAACATTCTAGTCTGCATCAAACAGGTACCGGACATGGAATCCCGCTTCAAGGTGAACGGGACGGGGGATTGGTACGACGAGGCCGACCTGGCCTACAGGATGAACGAGTATGACGAGTACGCCGTCGAGCAGGCGGTGCAGCTCAAGGAGCAGCTGGGGAACCAGCCCGAGATCACCGTCCTCTCCATCGGCGCCGACCGCGTCGGCGAGGCGCTCAAGAAGGCGCTCGCCATGGGGTGCGACAAGGCGGTCCAGGTGCAGGACAACGACAGCGCCCGCAAGGACCCGTGGCAGATCGCCAACATCATCGCCGCCTACGCGGGCGACAAGAACTTCGACGTCATCTTCACCGGGATGCAGTCGCAGGACCGCGGCTCGGCGCAGGTGGGCGTCACCGTCGCGGAACTTTTGGGCCACAACTGCGCCAGCACCCTGGTCGGCTTCGAGTACGCCGACGGCGTGGTCACCGCGAAGAGGGAGCTGGAGGGGGGCGTCAAGAGCGTGGTCAAGGTCCCGGTACCGGCGCTGGTTACCTGCCAGTTGGGCCTCAACGTGCCGCGCTACCCGACCCTGCCCAACATCATGAAGGCGAAGAAGAAGGAGCTGCAGCTGGTACCCGTTGCGAGCCTCTTGAAAGAGGAGGCCGCGACCGGCACCGAGAAGCTCTACCCGCCGGTGAAGAGCGGCGGCGGCATTGTCCTGGAAGGGGATCTGGGGGACATCGCCGATCGCCTGCTGGGCATTCTCAAGGAAAAGACCACGGTCATGAAATAAGGAGGTGAGCCATGAAAGCACTGCTTGTCTGTGAACAGCGGGAAGGAAAATTACTGGATACCAGCTACGAGCTGGTGGCCTTCGCGGAACGTCTGGGGGCGGAGGTGAGCCTGGTCCTGGTGGGGAAGGAGGCGCAGGCCCCGCAGGTGGCCGCCAAGCTGTACCTGGCCGACGTCGACAAATACGGTGAGTACAGCCCCGAGCTGCACAAGCACATCGTGGTCGCCGCGGTCCTCAAGGAGAACCCCGACTACATCATCTTCCCGCACTCCTCCTACGGCTGGGACCTGGCTCCCAGGGTGGCCGCGACCTTGAGGGTGGGGCAGGTGTCCGAGGTCGTCAACATCGTTGACGGCAAGCTGGAAGTGAGCCTGTGCAACGGCAAGCTGCGTCGCACCGTGAGCCCGAAAGGGGCGCGCGCCGTCCTGACCGTCCAGGCCGGCGCCTTCAACTATGCCGGCCAGCAGTCCGGCGCCCCGCAGGTTGAGGCTATCGAGATCTCCCAGGGGAGCTCCGCGTTGCAGTTCGTCGGCTACGAGCCGGCCGAGAAGAAAGAGGTCGACCTGGGACGCGCGGAGATCATCGTCAGCGCCGGCCGCGGCGTCGGCAAGAAGGAGAACGTCGCCGTCATCGCTGAACTTGCCAAGGCCTTTGGCGGCGAGCTCGGCGCGAGCCGCCCTGTGGTCGACGCCGGATGGGTCGGGCACAGCCACCAGGTCGGCACCACCGGCCAGACCGTGTCGCCCAAGCTGTACGTCGCCTGCGGCATCTCCGGCGCCATCCAGCACCTGGCCGGCATGAAGAAATCCGACTTCATCGTCGCCATCAACAAGGACAAGGAAGCCCCCATCAGCGAGGCCGCTGACGTCATGGTGGTAGCCGACGTGCTGCAACTGGCCCCGGTCCTCGCGGAGAAGCTGCGCGCGGCGTAACGGTACTCTGACCTTCCCAATGTTCCCTCCCCCGGAGGGGGAGGGTTAGGGAGGGGGAACGTCTGGGGGCGTCTGATGCCCCCCACCCAGCCTCCCCCCTCCGGGGGGAGGAGCGGACCCTCTCCCGGAGCGAGAGGGGGAGATGCCGCCTTCCGGCAACACGAGTAACGATTTCCGAAATGGCTCGGGACTAGTGCCTGGGACCACAGCACCACGCGCAGGGTTTTCCTGGCTTCCCTGCGCGTGGTGCGACTCTCAACCGGTGCCAACAGTCAAGGAGGGTGTCATGTCCGTGGCGAGCATAGAAGAAGCGATCGAAGATATCAGGGCCGGCAGGATGGTCATCCTGGTGGATGACGAGGACCGCGAGAACGAAGGCGATCTCACCATGGCCGCCCAGTTCGTAACCCCCGAGGCGATCAACTTCATGGCCCGCTTCGGGCGCGGCCTCATCTGCCTTACCATGACCGCTGACCGCTGCGACCATCTGGCGCTCCCTCCCATGGTGCGGGACAACACCTCCTCCTTCGGCACCGCGTTCACCGTCTCCATCGAGGCGCGCTCCGGTGTAAGCACCGGCATCTCGGCGGCGGACCGGGCCCGCACCATACTGACCGCGGTGGCGCCCGACGCGCAGGCCTCGGACCTGGCGAGGCCGGGGCACATCTTCCCCCTGCGCGCCCGGGAGGGCGGCGTCCTGGTCCGTTCCGGGCAGACTGAGGGTTCGGTCGATCTCGCGCGACTGGCCGGGTTGGAACCGGCCGGCGTCATCTGCGAGATCATGAAAGAGGACGGCACCATGGCCCGGATGCCCGACTTGAAGCGCTTCGCGCTGCAGCACGGCATCAAGATCTGCACCATCGCCGACCTGGTCGCCCACCGACTGCGGCACGAGTCCCTTGTGCGGCGCTCCGTGGAGGTAGCGCTGCCGACCAAGGCAGGCTCCTTCCGTGCCGTCGCCTTCGAGAACGACGTCGACCGCCTCGAGCACATCGCCCTCGTCAAGGGGGACCTCTCCGGTGACGAGCCGGTCCTGGTACGGGTCCATTCCGAATGCATGACCGGCGACGTGTTCGGCAGTGTCCGCTGCGACTGCGCCGATCAGCTGCACCATGCCATGGAGATGGTGGAAGCGGAGGGGAGGGGGGTGATCCTTTATATGCGGCAGGAAGGGCGCGGCATCGGGCTCACCAACAAACTGAAGGCGTACGCGCTGCAGGACCAGGGTAAGGATACCGTGGAGGCGAACCTGGCCCTTGGGTTCAAGGCCGACATGCGCGACTACGGCATCGGGGCGCAGATCCTGGCCCAGTTGGGGCTCAAGAAGATCCGGCTCATGACCAACAACCCGAAGAAACTGGTCGGTCTGCAGGGGTACGGCATAGACATCGTCGAGCGCGTCCCCCTGGAGGTCGCACCCGGCAGTAACAACATCGAATACCTCCGCGCAAAGCGGGAGAAAATGGGACATATGCTGCAGTTCATCTGAGCGTGCGGGAGAAGGCGCTGCGGCTTGTGGGGGAAGTATGAACGATTGTGGAGACCTTGATTGCAGGCGCTACATCATCTCGGTCCGGATCACCGATGCCGAACGGAAGTTCCTGTTGCGCCTTTTGAACGGGCAGAACATGACCATCTCCGACCTGGTGCGGGAGGCTCTGGGGCGCCTGGCTGTCTTTCCGCCCACCACGCTCCGGAAGCCGCGCCGGCGCCAGGACGAGGGCCGGCAAAAAACCGCGAAGTCATAAATGGGCTCGCAACATCTCGGTGCAGATTTGGTAGCACAAGAAAAGAGAGGGCTGTTGGCCCTCTCTTTTCTTTACTGGTGAACGTTTGGAAGTCGCCAGGTTGTCCGTTTCACCAGTCGCGTCAGAACTGCTCCGGCAACATGGGGCCGCTCAGGATCTCGATCACATCTCCCGCCATGCCCCCCTGACGGTCACGGGCTGAGGTCGGCTTTACGCATGGCTTATGCGTTAATAGTCATTGACGCTATTAACGAATGAAGCCAATAAACGTAAATAAGAAGATTTGTTATTAACGGATAAGGAACCTTGAAAAATAAAAAACCCGCCAATTTGGCGGGTTTAGCTACACTTTGGAACGGTGTGAAACGGTTAATGGCGGAGCGCATGGGATTACGGCTTCACACTCAAGTGCCTTAAATTACATAAGGTGTTTAGTTGTAGCAGACGGTAGTTACCCATATTGTATTATAAAAAATTAATTAGTTGAGTGGGTTCGCTTCCGAAAATGGTGAGGTGAGTTGGCAAAACTATAAACTCCTCACATCCACTTTGATTATAAATGTTTGAGCGAAATCCGTCGAGAAAGTAATCAAACATCCCACAAGCTTACCCCTGATTTATCCTTTCGATACGGTAATGAGGTGCAGCAGGCAACCGCTGTCGACTGTTAGGTTTTTTACCAGAGCATATGAACTGTAGCTAGTCCATCACGAACGTAGCAACCAAACGGCGGCTCTTGCAACATGTTTGCCTCTGTAAGCTTTACACTGCTTTCAAGAATTATTACTGAGACGTCACCAGAATTTTGTAAATATTTACTTTGGAAGTTTGCAAAGAGGCAAAAGTTACTATTTTCACCAACCCCCCAACGTAAGGGTACATTTACACCATTCCGGTGAAACGAAGCTCCTTGAAGTATGCACATAACACTAATTTGGATTCCATTTGCCTGTTCACCTAATCGATTGATGTAGACTTCCAGTGTTGGAAATAGGTCAAGTAGAACATGGATCAAATTAAATATCGTTATGTCTTCGGTAATTGGTAGTTCTACATCGAGTGTCGGTGAACCTGATTGTAGCGCTGAGGCGAGTTGGTCGTAATATCTAAAAACACGATCGTGCATCAGCCCCTGATTTCTTTGGGGGTGGGCTACGAAATTGCCGAGTTCCCGGATGATTTCATTCTTAGTGTGGTCTCGAACTGCGATGAGTAAGAGCCTTATGTCATTGTGTTGATAATTTCCAACAAGAATGCGCTTTATAATCTCTGAAATTTCTTTTTTCTCTGATTCCGTCATTTGTTCTCACATATATAAAACCTGATGCCCTAGTAGAGCAGCGACGCAGGTCGCAGCCGCTGCTGTTGCCTGATTGGGGTTCGTTCGTCCGGGTTCTCGTCTATTCAATGCCTGCACCAGAGGTGGCACACCTCACCGCGTAACTGTAGTACCTTATAGCAATACATTGTCGTTGGTTGCATGGTGGTGCCAAAACTCGAAACCTTTATATAGCACTTGGATTCCATCACGCACGCCTCCAGCATCTACGATTTCGAGGCGACCTAAAACCTTTCCTTCCTCAGCCGGTTTTTGAACATCGGCTGGCGTCAGACGCGCTTCCGTGATTCCCAAACATACAACATGTTTCGTGCCGTTGCAGATGGATTGACAGACTTTCAACTCTGGGCAGGAGGTCACGGCCCATTTAACAAGATCGTCCTTCTCAAGTCGACGGCCAGTCACACCCAATAGCTGTTTCACCTCCAACTTGTCGCGGGCTGAGACAGCTATCCCATTCCATACCCAGTCATTTAGATGCCACAGCGTAATGGCGCAGTTGATTGCAGCATCGCGGTGGTCATCGTCCGACCCGGCATTTACACAACGCTGGTACTCGCGCCAAGCCTTCATGACCATAGAGTGCGCAGTTCCCAAACCGAAACTTCCGACTGCAGACAGAAGATGGTTGTTCATAATGCTCATAGCTACTCCTTTCTAATTTTTGTCGAAATAACACCGGAACTGGCTACTCTTACCGACCCTCTACAAACGGCCTCGCCCTTTATATTGCCCCTATAATACGTAGTTCAAAGACTTCTCGGAGTGCTAATTGTCAAATACTTCCCGTCGTTTCAGTTATGGGTTTCCCAGCTACTCCTGCCATGTCGAGTGAGGTGTTTGCTTCTCCTCCCATGGTGGTGCATCCTTAGCTCGATGATAATTCTCCACTACACTCATAACCTCATCAACCTCTTTGAGCTTAAAGACAAGTTCATCCTTTGTTATTTCTGTACCTAAAACCTCTGCTAACTTCATCATATGAATAATATAGGTGTCAAGCGGCTGGAGAGATGCACGTCTTCCGTTGTGGACACTTTGTATAAAAAGGTCCTTTGACTGTTTCCAATGTTCAACGGCCAAACTTAACATCAGTTCTTTGTGGTGCTTTTTCTCCTCAAATTTTTTATTCAACCAGTTATTGAGAACATTTAAAACACCGACAACAAGTCCGCCACCGAGTGCAGAAACCACCGGAACCCAAGCAGGGACAGACGCCACATCAGCCATTTTCTACGCTCCTTACTGCCAATAATTGACTATGATAGTTTTTTCCAACGCCTAAGCCTGACCGGCGGCCTTTAGGCCGGTCTGGCGCGAGTTGGTGTTTTCTGACAGCTAGCATTAGCTGATCTTACTGACACCTTTATTCATTCTCTAGAAAGTCCTTTAGCTAACCGTCCTTTTGGGGTTAGCCCGTACTTTGTCTCTCGTTGAAATAGTTTGAAATCAGGATGCTTTCTAAAGGAATATTCAATAAAGTAAATATTTGTCTGTGATTGTTCAAATAGTTCTTTTACACCATCAGCCTTCGAACCTATAACTAAAGAAAACTTAACGCCAGGGATGTAAAATATGTGATGGTGATAGCCACTTTTATTATTAACCACTGGAAAGGACATTAATGGTAGCAGGTCGTTATCATTATCAACATATACAGCGAGATAGATATTTTTCGGGCAATCAGTTTCACCTAATAAGTAGCGTCGAATACGCTCTTGGTATTTTTCCCCCAATGCACCATGGTAAAGCTCAAGTCCATCAGCCCAATCACCAGCAGAGGCTCGCCAAATAATACTAACAGCGAAGTATAAGTATGCGCTGGACTCTATGGTTCCACAATTTTGTGGGCTAATCCATCTCTCCTCATTTTGAATAAATTCTGCCTTGGCAACTTTTATCTTATCAAGAAGCGTAAAATTTCCTTTTCCACGATGACACTCCGGAGCGACTATATTCTCACCAAATTTACTAAAACGGTCTTCGCAGCATGCACAAAGGAAAGGTTTTTTAACTTGATAGTCTGTAAAACCAGCTGTTTTAGTACTTTTTCTGGCGAAGACAAGATCATGACCGCTCTCTGGGTAAGCATTTCTCAAAGCACCGTAAAGGGATTTAGGCATAAGATGACTGTCTTTTAGTTCGGAGTACTTTCTGCACAATCCGCACAAACCCATAATTTCTCCAACATTGTCATTGACCGGTTAGAAAAGACCCCTATACAGGTTACCGGCTGCCTATATAAGCTTCTTGTACCTATCCAAATAACAAGTTCAAGCTCCCTATATAAGGAACTTAGGTATTAGAAGCGGCAGCACCAGGCACCCTTAAGACTGCGATAATAAGGCTCTGCTCCGCTCTTTACGTCGCAGCACGTGCCGCAGGCTAACATGCTAGTTAATTCCGATCAATGTAAAATTTCTTCTTGTTGAGTTGAAAGATCGCAGAGTTGCCTTACCCTGTGACGAAGCCGATGCGACACGGGCGGAGGTCACCATGATGTCCCTATCCGAAGGGATGGCTGCTGGGCAGGCAACGAGTTACTTCTCCAGGGAGGACTACTACATCCAAGGTATGGAGGAGGGCTGCAGCTCCTGGTGCGGTTCGGGGGCTTTGGCCCTTGAGCTTTCCGGCCCGGTCGGGGAAGAGGAGTTTCGCGCCCTTTGTTCAGGGAAAGCGCCTGGCGGCAGCGTGTTGGTGCGCTGCAGGCCTATGCGCGACCCTGCGACTGGGGAGGTCGCGGAGACGCGCCGGGCCGGGAACGACTGCACTTTCTCGGCCCCCAAGTCCGTTTCCATCGCCTACGTTGCCGGGGTGGAGGGGATGAAGGAGGCCCACGATGCGGCGGTGTCCTCAGTTTTACGCCACATGGAGAAGCACTACTGCCACTATCGCCCCTCGGGGGTGGTGAGGAGCGGGGAGATGATGGTGGCGGCAAAGTTCGACCACGCCACGTCCCGGAACATTGACCCGCAGCTTCACTCGCACGTTTTCATCATCAACGCCACCAGGATCCTCGGCGGGGAATGGCGTGCGAACGAGCCGGACCGGATCTACAAAGACCAGCTCTCCCTGGGGCTGTTGTACCGACAGGCGCTGGCCGTGGAGCTGAGGGCGCGAGGTTTCGGGGTCGAGGTGGAGGATCGTGACAGGATGTATCTGCATCTGTCCGGGGTGCCGCGCACGCTGGTTGAGCACTTTTCGTCACGACGGGAAGAGATCAAGGAGCAGGTGAAGGCTTGGACCGCCTCAGGGGCGTTTCCCGGCGTCTCGCACGGACGACTTTGGCAGATGGCTGCGCTCGAGACCCGCGATCCCAAACGGGAGATCCTGAAGGAGGACGTGGACCGGCTCTTCGAGAACGGCTTTACGGCCTGCGGCACCACAATGGGGGAGGTGACGGGGGAGGTGGAGCAGGCACGTGCAGTGTCTATTCCCCAACTGGAACCGGTCCCCGCCGAGCGGGTGGTGGATGTAGCCGTGCGGGAGATGACCGAGCACGAGGCGGTGCTGCAGCGGGCGAGGCTTTTGGACCAGGCCGTCCGCGTCTCGGGGGGGGAACATGGGGTCGACGAGCTGAACGCGGCCATCGACGGCGGCACCCCCGGGCTGGTACGGCTCGGCCAGGATCACAGGGGGCGGGAATTCTGCACCACGGCCGAGATGGTCGAACTGGAAGCGAGGAACCTTGAGCGGATCAAGGCGCTCCCCGAGTTCAGGAGCGTTGCCCCGGCGGACGAGGTGGAGCGCTTCCTGGCGGGGGAGCGAAAGCTCACCGAAGGGCAGCGTAGCGAGGTGCGCCTGGAGATCGCAGGGGAGCGGGGTTGCCTCGTCACCAGGGGAGACCCCGGCACGGCCAAGACATCGACCCTCAAGTTCGTGGAGCGCTTCAACGAGGAGGTGCTGCGCCCCCGGGGGGAGGATCACCTCTCGGTGAACCTCGCCTATACGGCGAAGGCGGCCAAGGAACTCGCCGACGCCACCGGGAGGCCCGCCTGCACCCTCCACAGTTTCGAGAAGGCCAATCCGGCTTCCAAATTTGCCCTACAGAGGGCGAACGGGGAGCCGCCCATGGTAGTGGTCGCGGGTGAAAAAAAACTCATGCCGCAGGGGGCGTCGGGGCAGGTGGTGTTCCGGGTGGACGAGGCGGGGTTCCTGGGAGCCAGGCAGGCGGACTCGCTCTTGTCCGTCATGGATGAACTGCGGGCGTCCGGGGTCCGGGTGAAGCTCCACCTTCTCGGGGATGCCAAGCAGATGCAGGGGATCCAGGCGGGGAACCTGATGCCTCAGTTGCAGGAGGCAGGGGAGGTGGACCAGGTCCGCCTCTCCGAGATCCTGAGGCAGCGCAACCCGGAACTTTTGCAGATCGCCAAGGCGCTGAACCGGGAGGACCGGCCGCTCGCCGAGAACGCACGGGAGGCAATGGCTCTCCTCGAGAAGGGAGGGCGGATCGTGGTCAGGGAGGATCCTGCGGATCTGCACCGCGAGGTGGTCGACTACTACCTCGGTGAGAGCCGCAAGCCTTCGCCGATGCCGGAGCGTGCCGGCCAGCCGCAGGAGCTCATCCTGGTAACAACGACCAACGCGTCCCGGAAGCTGCTAAACCGGGAGATCCGCGAGGCACGGGTGAAAGCCGGGGAGATAGGGGACGGGAAGACTTTTCCCGTGCTCTCGCCGGTGCGCCAGGGGGTGACGGTGGAGGGGTACCGCGTGGGGGACGCCGTTCACTTCGACGGCAGAACCCGGGAGGATGGCGGGGTGGAACCCTGGGGGGCGCGCCTGAACACGAAGGGGACGGTGACCTCTCTGGACCGAAACAGCAATCAGGTGGAGGTGAGCTACAGCTTTGTTACCTCGAAAGGGGAGGATGGCGGTGTTACGAAAAACGTGTGTAAGAATTTCCCCGCCGCCGAGATGTCCGGGCGCACCACCGTCTTTCGCGAAGAGGAGCGAAACTTCGCCGTCGGCGACCGGGTGGTGCTGCTCAGAAATGATTCGAAGCTAAAGCTCCAGAACGGCACCATTGGAGTGGTCCGGGAGGTGGATGCATCGGGGCGCATGCGCCTCGACCTGGACGGGCGGGATGTGGAGATCGATCTGAGTAAATATAGCTTCGTTGACCATGCCTACGCGGTCACTATCTACAAGAGCCAGGGCGCAACAGTAGATCAAAGCATCATGTACGCTCCCATGCGCCTGCAGCCCGAGAGTCGTGGCATGGACGGGGAGGGGGAGAAGGTGACGGTGGAACCACTGGGTCGCTCGACGTACAACGAGCTCAACGTGGCACTCACCCGCGCCCGGTTCGAGACGAGGGTCTTCACCAATTCCATGGAAAGGTTTACTCAGGCGGTGCAGCAGGTGGACGTGAAGAGTTCCACCTTGAATCCCATGATCGAGGTTGACAGGGCGAGGACGAAGAGCCCTCAGTTGAACGGGCCGGAACGGGTGGAGCAGCTTAAGAATCTGGGGGAGAAGATCGGGCGCCTGCAAGTGAAGCTCAAGTTGGAGAACGAGGCGGCGAAGGTGACGCCGGCTCCGGTTTTGCCGCGCTCACAAAACGTCACGACTCCGGCCGTGAAGGAGGTCGGACGGCAGCTGGAACTTTCTCTTACCAGGAAAGGCGGATGGAAGCTCGAGCGGTGAGTTGAGAGAGACGACGGGCCTCGCTTCGCTCGGCGGCTTTTTCTTTTCACACCTCACGCAGTGCCTTTGGCCCTGCTAAATCGCAACCTGCCGTTATCACGGCTGCGGTTTGCTATCGTTTTGCTAGCAGCTCTGGCGCCAACATGCGCAAAAGGCACCCGTTGCCGAGCACTTGTCTGGCGCCAAATCGCAAGCTTTCCGCCAGCGCCCCTTCGGCGGGAAAAAGGAGGTGGTTCATGTCCTCGAAGGTGATGCTGACGGCCCGCCTGGAGCGGGAGCTGGTGGAAAAAATCAACCGGATCGCGCGGCAGAAAGATGTCTCAGTGAACGACCTGATTGACCATGCAATTGGCCTCGTCGAAATGCAGAATCGGGAGGCGGATTCACTTCTGGACCGAGTCGCCGTGCTGGAGAAAAACATGCTCGCACTCTACGACCTTATTGCCGTTTTCGGGGAGAGGATGGACGGTAAATTCAGTGAGGCAAGCATAAACGAGAAAGAGCGCCTGGAGTACCTTTACGCTATGGTGGAGAAGAAGATTGTCGAGCACGACAAGGCCGAGGTGGGACGGTTTCAAAATACCTTCCCGCGGCCTGAAGGGACCTATTACTGATCCGTCGACGGGTTTTCAGCAACTGCCAAGGCGGGCGCTTGGACCAAAGCCGCCGGCACCAAGGTACCGGCCGCTTTGACGGTCGCGGCCAGTCCGGAAGCCGCGACTTGCTCGCGGTTTCCGGACCGGCCTCCTTTCCTTTATCGCGTGAGTTATGCCGATACGGCACAGGCAGGAGTGCCCTAACGTCCGGGCGAGTACCAGGTCCCCCTGCCCCGGCGCAGCGACTGCAGCACATCCGGAGCGAGTTTTCCTAGCAACTCCCAGCGCCCCTTAAACTCATCCAGTTCCGCAAACCAGGTTCAGTACCGTCGCGTCGATGGTTATAGTTTCCTGTCTGATCATCCGCCCCCTCCACCCGTAAATACACCCGCAAATACCCAAAAGGCGCAAGGAGTAGTTCACCTGTCCCATCTTAAAGCGGCGCCTGGGAGTTCGGGGTCGGCTGTTATCCCCCTGGTTGACATGGCGAGTAGTATTGCTATCCTCTGATTTTTTTCATCCAAACAACGGCAGTGACGGGAGGGGCGATGGCATACATTTACCCTGACGTAGAGAAGTTGGTTGGGAATGAAAGGGTCGACGACGGAGCCGGTAATTACCCAGGGCAGTGTGTATCGCTGGTGAAAAAATACACGCCTGCGGTGCCAACATCCCAATGGAAGGAAGGCGCCCGAGTCAAAGGTAATCACGGGCTAAGGGTCGGCACAGCGATAGCAACATTCATAAATGGCAGGTACCCAAGCTATGCTACCGGCAATCACGCCGCCTTTTATTGCGGACAGGATGCTTCCGGCATTTGGGTCGTTGATCAGTCGAGCCATTTGCAAAAAATCCGCAAAAGAAAGATTCTCTTCAAAGGGAACGTAGGCGGGAATCAACGAGTGAACGACGGAGATGCATATTCTGTGATTGAATGAGAGGTGAGCGGATGGACGTGGCCCGTTGCTTTATCCTGATGATGGTTTCGGTTCTCCCTGCAGTCTCCTTTGCATCGGAGATCGTGCAATGCCCTGCCGCTATTGAAGTACAGCAGCAGGCGAGGGCGGTGCCTGCGGGGTGGCTCGCCTACGAACCGGATAGCAAGCATCCTCTGATGTCGGTGGAGTTTTCCGAGGGGGAGCCGAGTAAAAAAGTTACGGTCCTGCCGACCGGGGAAAAAGGAGCGGTTTCGGTTTGGGACTTTACCCCTTCAGCAGAGGGATATTGGGTTTCTTGCAGCTACAACAATACGAGCGTTGTCGTCTCCAGAAAACTGCGAAGCGGCACTACCTCGTGCCGAGTCGTGTATGATAGAGGCTTTGCTACTCCGCTCCCAAGGAGGATTTCTTGTACCACCGAAAGTGGAGAGGGGGCAGGGGAGCACGACCGAAGTCAAGCCTACTAGAAAAGACGCAGAGGATGGCGTCAAAATGACGCCATTTTTTTGTTGCCAATTTGGCGCCACAGCTGTATGGTTGCTTAGTCAAAGTGCCCAGAGTGGCCAAAAGGAAAGTGCCCAGTCGAGAGGGTACAGAGGGAGACTAGATCTCCGGGGGGGTGTTATGTCAGCGGCAACTGCACTGGCTAAAGTAAAACCGGAACGTGAGGCGCGCCTTGCTGCGCGGATGCCACACGAAATTCAGGAACGAATCCAGGAAGCAGCAACTATAACCGGATCAACTATCAACGAATTTTTAGTATCTGCAGCACTGGATAAAGCAAATGCTGTCTTGGAAAGGGAACGGACGATCAATCTCAGTTTTGAATCTGCCAAAATCGTACTCGATTTGATAGCAAATCCGCCTGAACCAAATGAAGCTCTTAAGAGGGCGATGAAGAGAAGGAGAGCATTCCTTGAAGATAGTACCTCTTAACGCCGATCATGATCGAAGTAGTTTTGACTGTGGCAGCGCTGAGTTAAACAGCTTTCTCCGAAAGATGGCAAGGCAGGCCAGTTCCAGGAATATCAGCCGGACATTCGTGCTGACGGACGAGGCGGCCCCTGAGAAAATATTAGGTTTTTTCTCTCTGACAAGCTGTGAAGTGAACATAGCGGACGTACCGCTGGCATATCAGAAGAAATATCCACCGCAGCACGGACTGCCCGCTGTACGGTTGGCTCGGCTTGCCGTGGCGCAAAAGGAGCAAGGCAAAGGGTACGGTGAGTACCTCCTGACGGAAGCGATGGTTCGGACCGCGGTGGTGGCGGAATCTGTTGGGATCATGGGCCTTTACGTTGACGCCAAGGACGAGAATGCCAGGCGTTTTTACGAGAGGTACGGGTTCGTAGTTATCAACCCGGTTAAGCCCATGCAGCTGTTCCTGCCGATAGGCACGCTGCAAAAGTTGATTGGTGAGAGTTTTGAATAAGTATGGCAGTGCAGCCGGATGCGCCAGAACTCCGGCCTTTTTCGTCCTCTGGGAACCTTTCCTTGGGGAGGGAGGCTCTGGTAAAGGGGGGCGGTGGATGCTTTCATGCTCCTGCCGCCCCTTAGCAGGTCAGTAACTCTCCGGCAGGGTGGGGCGGCTCAGGAGTTCAACCACCTCTTTGGCCACGAAGACACGGTTTCTTTTCCGGTCGGCCAGCGGCTCCACGATGCCCGTTTCCTGCAGTTGCGCCAGGGCCCGGTTGGCGGCGGGGAAGGTGATACCCAGGGCTTCGGCCGCGTGAGTCGCCGTCAGCACCGGGGTCCCGATCAGGAGTTCCGGGAGCCGGTAAGCGGCGGCGTCGGCGCGCAGTTTCAGGGCAGCAAGCCGCTCTTTCCACTGAGCCAGAAGGGCGGTCAGTTCCTGCGCCGTCTGCATCGATTCGCGGCAGGCGACCTCGACGCCGGTGGCCACAAATCTCACCCACTCGGTCCATTCCCCCTTAAGCTGCACTGCTCCAAGGGTCTCGTAATAAGCACCTTGGTTGGCCTTCATAAAACCCGCGAGGTAGACGGGGGGATACCCTTCGGCGGCCAGCATGAGGGGGAGAATGATGCGGCCGACGCGGCCGTTGCCATCGATGAAAGGGTGGATGGTTTCGAACTGCGCGTGCACGATGGCCATGCGCATGACGAGTGGCACCTCGTAGAAATCCTCTTCGGCCGGGGCGTACTGGAGCACGCGCACCAGGTCCTCCAGGCACTCCTCTACCCGGTCCGGGGGAGGGGGGACGAACTTCGCGTCGTAGATCCTCAATCCCCCGATCCAGTTCTGGCGGGTGCGCATTTCACCCGGCTTGTTGCCGTAACCTCGGACGCCATCCATGAGCCGGGCATGCAGTTCCTTTATCAGCTCGATGTCGAGCGCGCCCACCCCGTTTTGGCTCACTTTTGCCAGTCCGTACTCTAAGGCCTTCACGTAATTCAGGGTAACCACGACGTCGGGGGGAAGCCCTTCGTCGCTGCCGGTAGCCTCGAAGGTGAGGACGTCATCGAGGTCGGAGCTTGTTCCCTCGATCTGGCTGCTTCGCACCGCTTCCCGGCGGTCCAGGGTCCTGGTTATCAGGTTTGGATTGGGGAGGGAGGAGGCCGAGGCCTGGAGGCGCCCGAGCGCCTCGTGGGCCTTGGCGATTTCGCCTCTCAGATTCGGAAGCTGCAGGTGCGTGGGGGTAGGGGGAGGCACCAGGGCGAGCGCGCCCGGGTGCGAGTCCAGGGGGACCAACAGTTGTTGACGGTCAGGGCTGAGGTCGGTTTTACGCATGGCTTATCCGTTAATAGTTTTTGCCACTATTAACATATAAGGTCATAAACGTAAATAACAAGATTCGTTATTAACGGATAAGAGCTGCCTGCTCCCCTTCATCAGGATCTGGGCGGAGGCTTCTCGATCAGGGGCTGGATGTCCTGCCAGTACCAGCAGGTCGTGTGCGGCCCGAGCTTTACCGGCTTGGGAAACCGGCCGCTCCTCACCCCGGCCCACCAGGTGCTCTTGCTGACGGGGATCAGTTGCAGGACCTTCGAAAGTCGTAACAGTCAGTATTCCGGGATCTCGCCTCCCATGTCAGCCTCCCCGGCGCCGAGCGCCGTTCGCATGCGTTTTATTCGTTGTGCAGGTGGGCCGCTTAGACTGTGCAAGGGTAGCATATTGGGATTTTTCCGCCACGGCGGGAGGGATGGTTGGGGGCGCCGACAAGCAGTCAGCGCCCTTGGCGGATCATTCCTTGCTGGTTTTCCGGAACGGGAGCACTTTGGCGCCGGCCTTCAGACCGTCCAGGTAGTCGGACCAGATTTGCATCATTTCCTTTCGCTGGGGGAGAAAAGCTGTCCTGTTGTAGGCCCTGCCGTTCGGGTCCCGTACCGCGTGGGCCAGCTGGTGCTCGATGAGGTCGGGCCTGAAGTTCAGGACCTCGTCCAGGATGGTACGCGCCGTAGCCCGGAAGCCGTGCCCGACGATGGTGTTGCCGTCAAAGCCCATGCGCCGGAAGGAGGCGTTGATGGTGTTGTCGGACATGCAGCGGGAAAAAGATCTGGTGGAAGGGAAGACGTATTTGCCGTGGCCGGTCAAGGGCTTTAGTTCCTCGAGGATAGCCACCGCTTGCCGTGAAAGGGGCACCAGGTGCGGTAGCCCCATCTTCATCTTTGAGGCGGGGATGCTCCACTCTCCGGCTTCCAGGTCGATCTCGGCCCACTCCATGTGCCTCAATTCCCCCGGCCGGACGAAGAGCATGGGGAGGAGCTTCAGGGCGGACTGAGCCACCAGGCTCCCCTGGTAGCCGTCCATCGCGCGCAACAGCGGAGCGAGTTCCTTTGGGTCAGTCACAGCCGCCATGTGCTTCCGGGTCTTGCTGGTTGGCGGCAGGTACCCCTTGAAGCCCGCGGAGATGTCGTAGTTGGCCCGGTCGGTTGCGATCGCGTAGGTGTAGACCTGCCCCAGGATGGTGCGGACCCGGCGCGCCGTCTCGATGATCCCGCGCGACCTCACCCGGTCCAGGATCCCCTTGATCTCTTTCGCTGTCACCTCGGCAATGGGCTTCGTGCCGATCCAGGGGAAGACATCCTTTTCCAACCGGGTCAGGACGGTGGCGGCGTGGTCCGCGGACCACATCTGGTTGCCCACCATGTGTTTGTGCCATTCACGTGCAATGGCCTCAAAGGCGTTGGCAATACGTTCGAGCTTAGCCTCCTTGGCCCGTTTGCGCTCCTGGGACGGGTCAATGCCCTTGGCGACCATGCACTTCGCCTGGTAGGTGCGCTCCCGCGCATCAGCAAGCGTAATGTAGGGGTAGACCCCGAAGGAAATCAGCTTCTCGTTTCCGTCGAAGCGGTACCTGAAGCGCCACCATTTCCCGCCCCTGGGATGAACGTATAGGTAAAGGCCCTCGCCGTCCGACAGCCTGTAGACCTTTTCCTTCGGCTGCGCTTTCCTGATCTGAAGGTCACTGAGTCTCATGACTTACCTCCAGTTACCCACACCAAAAAGCCCCAGTTACCCACATTTTGGGGGATGTTTGGACGGGAGTTACCCACAAGTTACCCAAAAGTTACCCGTATTCTGTAGGTCAGTATAACACCGAAATGGACGTTGCAAAATAAAAAACCCGCTGATTTAGCGGGTTTAGAATCACGTTGAAACGTGGTGAAATGGTAATTGGCGGAAGCACATGGGAATCGAACCCACCTGGGAAGTTTCTCACCCCCCACACCGGTTTTGAAGACCGGGCCGCCCACCAGCGACGGTGGTGCTTCCATACTGATCTTTCTGTCGCACTTGTTTAAAACATCTCCAACATTAAGTCAATATGTAAAATCGAATATAAACCCTCTGACTTCGATCTGAGCGGCGCGCTCTGTCTCTCTTTAATTTGTTGCTGAGTCTCAATTGTCACCGATATTGCTGTTACTTAGCGATCTGTATCTACCCCGCCCGCCCTTGACAAACCATCGTGATTTCTGTATAGCATGGCATGCTTAACCACCCAATCTCTGAGGGGGAAAAATGATCCTGCTTGCCAACATCCTCTTGGCCCTTGCGAAGATCGTCGAGTTGGCCAGTGGTCTTTTAACCATCTACAAGTACATACTGCTCGCCAGCGTCATCATCTCCTGGGTCAACGCCGATCCTTACAACCCCATCGTCAACTTCATCTACCGCGTGACGGAGCCGGCTTTGCGCCGCATCCGCCGCTACATGCCGGACACCGGCATGCTCGACCTCTCACCGCTGGTCTTGTTCGCCCTCATCTACCTGGTGCAGATCATCGTCTTCGACACCGCCTACACCTACCTGATGATCCTCAGTAACCAGCTCAAAGGAGGGGGGGCGCTGTGAAGATTACCCCGATGGATATCCAGCAGCAGCAGTTCAAGGGGAAGATGCTCGGCGGTCTCGACCCCGAGGACGTGGATGCCTTCCTGCAACTGGTGGCCGGCGAGATGGAGGAACTGATCAGGGAGAATAACGACCTGAAGGAGCGCCTGAACCGTAACGCGACCCAGATGGCCGAGATGGAGGCCCGCGAGGCGCAGCTGCGCGAGACCATGCTGGCGGCCCAGCGCATCACCGAGGAGATGAAGGCCAACGCCCAAAAGGAGGCGCACCTCATGATCTCGGAGGCGGAGCTCAAGGGGGAGCGCATCGTCGCCGACGCCGAGAACAAGCTGGTGCAGCTCAACAACCAGATCCAGGACCTGAAACGGGACAAGCTCCAGTTCGAGACCGGCTTCAAAAACCTCCTGGACACCTACTACAAGCTGCTCGCCTTGGATAAATAATGAGCCAAGAGTCGGTACGGGTAACGCAGACGCCGGAGGGGCTCCTCTTCACGGTACATGTGCAGCCGCGCGCCTCGCGCTGCGAGATCTGCGGCCCCAAGGAGGGCGAGCTGAGGGTCAGGCTCACGTCGCCTCCGGTCGACGACGCGGCCAACAAGCAGTGCGTGGAACTGATCGCCAAGAGCCTGGGCATCGCCAAGTCCAAGGTGAGCATCAAGTCCGGGGCCAAGTCCCGGCACAAGGTAGTGAGGGTGGAGGGGGTAGAGCAGGATGATCTCGACCCGCTATTCAAAATAGACAAGGAGCAGTCATGAAGGCGAAAGACATTATGGTGACGGACGTGCCCTCCATCACCGAGAGAACCACGGTGGCACAGGCGGTCCGGGTCATGAAGAGCAACTTCGGCGACGAGAGTTTCTTGAACGCAGCGCCGGGCCTGATCGTGGTCAACGAAAGGGGAGCGCTGGCCGGCATCCTGACGCCGCTCAGCATCATCACGGCCATCATGGACGGCGCGCCGGAGGGCAAATCCGACCCCGCCTTCTTCGGCTCCCTGTGCGACCGCATCAAGGATCTTCCCATCTCCGTCATCATGGAACACCAGCCCATCTCGGTAACCCAGGACGCCAGCGTCAGCGACGTGGCGCGGCTCTTCCTCACCCACCGCTTCCAGAGGGTGCCGGTGGTGGACGGCAAGAAGGTGGTGGGCATCATCTACCGCTCGCGCCTGCTCTTCGCCATTTCCCAGAGTCTCCAGGTTGCCCCTTGACAAAGATGGTGGCAGGTCCTTATATTAATCCTGCCCTTAGCCGTCTTTTGGCCGGTGTCACAGTTTATTAGGAGGTAGCAAAGAAATGCCACTTTACGAGTATCAATGCAAAAGCTGCAATAATACCTTTGAGTTGCGCCAGAAGTTCTCCGACGCACCCGCTTCCGAGTGCCCCGCCTGCGGCGGCCCGGTCGAGAAGCTGATCTCCCAGTCCGGTTTTTCACTGAAGGGGGGAGGGTGGTACGGTGACGGTTACGGCAGCAGTTCCAAGGCCGCACCCGCTTGCCCCTCCGGCGGAAGCTGCGCCGGCTGCCCATCTGCCTCCTGATTGAAGCCCACCGAGGCCCCCGTTCGCGGGGGCCTTTTTTTGTCCCGTTTTCCGGCAAAGTCCTTTACAAAAACCCTCTCTTTACTTATTATCGACAGCTTAAAACCGACGCCGGTCGGGCCCGCGCGCCCGCACCGCGCCTGCATATTTCATTGAAAAAAGGGGTGCACGTTAATGGCGAAAATCATCGACGGGAAGGCCATCGCGGCGAAGATCCGCGCAGAAATCAGCGCAGAGGCGGCTCGACTCAAGGAGAAGGGGATCGTGCCCGGTCTGGCCGTGGTGCTGGTGGGGGAGGACCCGGCCAGCAAGGTCTACGTCTCCATGAAGGAGAAGGCATGCGCTGATGTGGGGATCTTTTCGGACGAATACAAGCTCCCGGTGGAGACCACCGAAGACGAGCTTTTGGCCCTGATCGAGAAGCTGAACGCGGACCCCAAGATCCACGGCATCCTGGTGCAACTGCCGCTCCCCAAGCAGATCAACACCGAGCGCATCCTGGAGGCGATCTCTCCGGAGAAGGACGCCGACGGTTTCCATCCCTACAACGTGGGGCGCCTGGTGATCGGCAAGCCGCTCTTCCAGCCCTGCACCCCTTACGGCGTCATGGTGATGCTCAAGGAGGCGGGGGTCGAGCTCTCCGGCAAGGAGGTGGTCGTGGTGGGGCGCTCCAACATCGTGGGCAAGCCGGTGGCCTTCATGTGCCTGCAGCAAAACGCCACCGTGACCCTGTGCCACTCCAAGACCCGGGATCTCGCCGGCAAGGTGGCCCAGGCCGACGTGGTGATCGCGGCGGTAGGGGTGCCCGAGATGATCAAGGGCTCCTGGATCAAGGAAGGGGCGGTGGTCATCGACGTGGGCGTGAACCGCGTGGGTGAGAAGAAGCTGGTTGGTGACGTGGAGTACGCGGCTGCCAGCGAGCGCGCCTCGGCCATCACCCCAGTGCCGGGGGGCGTTGGGCCGATGACCATCACCATGCTGCTGCAGAATACGCTGGAGTCGGCCAAGAGGGGGATGTAGGTCGGGGTCGGCTAAAAGCAAATCCCCCCTGTCCCCCCTTCGCAAAAGGGGGGACAGGGGGGCGCGGGCGGCGCTTCGTGGCAACATACTGCACGCTGCCGGGCTTTTTTCGCAGGACCTCCCGCAAGGGGAGAGGAGAGCAAAGGCGGGCGAATGATTATTCGCCCCTACAGGGTTGGCGGATTCCTCGCCAGGGACGTCCTTCCCAGATATCTGCCCCACCGCTGACCCAGGGAAACGTGCTGCGGGTACATAGCGGGTGCAGGTCCGCTGCAATTAATTATTTAATGTGACCAAGGAGTTCGCTATGCGCGTTAAAAAGGCGGTGTTTCCGGTCGCGGGCCTGGGCACCAGGTTCCTGCCGGCCACGAAGTCCACACCGAAGGAGATGCTGCCACTCATCGACAAGCCGCTGGTGCAGTACGTGGTGGAGGAGGCGGTAGCCTCGGGGATCGAACAGATTCTCTTCGTCACCGGCCGCGGCAAGAGGGCGATCGAAGACCACTTCGACATCTCCTTCGAGCTGGAAACGCTCCTCTACGAGAAGGGGAAGGACCACGAGCTGCAGCAGGTGCGCCAGATAGCGGAGATGGCCAACATCTTCTTCGTGAGGCAGAAGGAGGCCCTGGGGCTTGGTCACGCCATCCTCTGTGCCAAGGACTTTGTGGGCGACGAGCCTTTCGCGGTACTTCTCGGCGACGACATCATCGACGCACAGCAGCCCTGCCTGGCCCAGCTCCTGGAGACCTACGAGAGCTACCGTTCGCCGGTGCTCGCCCTGGAGCAGGTTCCCATGGAGACCATCTCTTCGTACGGCTGCGTCAAGGCCAACCACCTTGCCAAACGCGCCTTCGAGGTGCTGGACCTGGTGGAGAAGCCGCCGGTCGCGGAGGCTCCTTCGGATCTGGCCATCATCGGCCGCTACATCCTGACCCCGGGGATCTTCCCCATCCTGGAAAACCAGGAGCCGGGCAAGGGGGGAGAGATCCAGTTGACCGACGCCATCAAGACGCTCTCGCGCAAGGAGCCGATCTACGGCTGCCGTTTCGACGGCATTCGCCACGACTGCGGCGACAAGCTGGGCTTTCTGAAGGCGACGGTGGACATGGCGCTCAAGCGCGGCGAGTTCAACGGGGATTTCGAGGCGTTTCTGAGGCAGCGGCTGGGCTGCTAGTTGGAGGCAGTTCGCGATACGGCGGTGGGGCTGCTACTCGGAGGCCATTTGGGATACGGCGGTGAGGCTGTTAGTGCAGCCTGCCGCTGCCGCTGCCGTAGTGGAAGAAGGCGATCAGTTTGAAGGTTTCGCCGGTGTACCCCTTGGGGAAGGAGCCGATCGGCCCCAGGGCGTTCAGGGTGCGCAGTACCTCGTCGTCGAGGATCTTGCTCCCCGACGTTTCCAGCATGTCGACCCGGACGATCTCGCCCTTACGGTTGAAGGTGATCCGCACCGGCGTGGTCCCCTCGATGCCGCGCAGAAGCGCCGCCTGCGGGTAGTGCCACACGCCGTAGATCGCCGTCTCCAGGCGGCGTAAAAAGGAGCCGAACAGGATGTCGTCGGTGTTGAGGAAGCGGGTGTCACCCTCCTCGACTTCGCTGCGGTACTTCTCCCGGTAGCTTTCCTCCAGGCGCGCCATCTTGGTGGCGCTGGGAAAGAGCTTGGCGCGGTCGGGAAGCTGGGCCGCCTTGGGCTTGAAGATCCCCTGGCCCGGGGTTACCGGTTCCTGGGAGGGCTGCACCGCCTGAGGCGAGACCGGCTGGCGCGGCACCGGCACCGGGCGGCTCACCTGCGGCAGCGCTTTCGTCCTGGGCAGCATCCGATCCACCTCATCACGCCCCTTCGGCGCCGTCTCCTTGACAACACGCTGCGGTTTTTCTGAGTACCGCTTGATCTCGGGCTTTGGTTCCTGCTTCTCTTTGGGCTGGGCCTGGGGCTGCGGCGTCAGGTCCGGCAGGTCGGTGAGGTCGACCATGGTCGGCTCAGGTGCCGTTTTGGGTTGTTCCGGGGGGATAATCGTGATAACAAGATATACCGCTAGGTGCACTAGTAGTGACAGCGCCAGCAGGTAGAGGAAGTTTTTTTCGATATATCTGTTGGACATGTATCTCCACCCGCTGTTCCGGGTGATTAGTAAATATCGCGTGATGGTAGAAGATCATCCGGCAAATTGCAAGGGGTTTGGGGGGCTCCCGGGCACCACGATCTATTGCTGACCCCCAAAACCCTTCCGTAAACATCCGCTCCTTGACCTAGGTCAACTTTTTTTACCAAATCTCTTAGTAACCTGAAGGCATCAAATAATCCGAGGTCGCCATGCTCGTAGTGGTATGTGTTAAGCAGGTCCCCGACACAACGCAGGTACAGATCGATCCCGTCACCAACACCCTGATCCGCGAGGGTGTCCCCTTCATCGTCAATCCCTACGATACCCATGCCGTGGAGCAGGCGCTGCGCTTCAAGGACCGCTTCGGCTGCCGCGTTGCCGCCATCTCCATGGGACCGCCCAATGCCGAGGCGACGCTGAGAAAGGCGCTGGCCCAGGGCGTCGACCGCGCCGTGCTTCTCTCCGACCGCACCTTCGGCGGTGCCGACACGCTCGCTACCAGCAAGGTGCTGGCCGCCGCGATCGAGAAGCTGGCCCAGGAAGAGGAAGTCGGGGTGGTTATCTGCGGCAAGCAGACCATCGATGGCGACACCGCCCAGGTCGGCCCCGGCATCGCCACCCGGCTCAGCTTCTCCCAGCTCACCCTGGTGGACCGGGTCGACGAGCTGGATCTTTCCGGCAAGAAGATCCGGGTGAGCCGCAAGCTGGAAGGGCGCCACGAGCACGTGGAGGCGCCGCTGCCGGTGCTTTTGACCGTGGTGCGCGAGCTGAACCGGCCCCGCTACCCGACAGTTGCCATGCGCCTCGAGTCGGCCGACGCGCAGGTCGAGGTGTGGGACAACAAGGTGCTGCAACTGGACGTTAACACGATCGGCCTCAAGGGCTCCCCCACCTGGGTGAGCCGCATCTTCTCGCCCGAGCGGGCCAAGGGGGAGATGCTGGGGGACGGTGTGCACGACCCG
Source organism: Geomonas anaerohicana (assembly GCF_016458305.1). Classification (GTDB taxonomy): domain Bacteria; phylum Desulfobacterota; class Desulfuromonadia; order Geobacterales; family Geobacteraceae; genus Geomonas; species Geomonas anaerohicana. Next base: position 387,306 of record NZ_JAEMHL010000002.1, read on the forward strand.
GAAGGTGCGGCGCAGTTGCTGATCGACAAGATGCTGGAGAAGGACCTCCTGGCTCTTTAACTACATTACCAAGGGAAAAGCAATGACCGATGCTGTGAAACCACCCAAGAAACCGCGCGGCAAGGCAAGGCTGCTGGAGAACAAGTGCATCGCCTGCGGGGCCCGCTGCCAGAGCGCCTGCCCGGTGGACGCCATCCAGATGAACGACGCGGGGGAGCCGATCATCGATGCCTCTCGCTGTATCGGCTGCGTCAAGTGCGTCAAGGTCTGCCCGGTGCAGGCCCTGGAGATGGCCTTTACCCCGGAGGAACTGCGTATCCTGCAGGAAATGGCGGCGGCCTCCGGCGGCGAGCCCTCTGAGGAGGACGCCGAGGACGCGGCGCTCAGGAAGAAACTCTCCGCCTATTCGGGTGTCTGGGTCTTCGTGGAGCAGACCGAGGGGGAGGCCGCCAAGGTCTCCTGGGAACTGCTCGGGAAAGGGAAGGAACTGGCCCTGGCCAGGAAGTGCCCGTTGTGCGCCGTGGTGATGGGTGATGGCGTGGAGAAGCTCTGCGACCAGGCCTTCGGCTACGGCGCCGAAAAGGTCTACCTCATGGACGCGCCGGTGTTGCGTCACTACCGCACCGAGGCCTACCAGAAGAGCCTGTGCGCCCTGGTCGAGAAGTACAAGCCGGAGGTGATCCTGATGGGCGCCACCGGTCTCGGTCGCGACCTGGCCGGTGTGGTCGCCACCGTGCTCGCCACCGGGCTCACCGCGGACTGCACCGGTCTCTCCATCGACGCCAAGGGGAACCTGATGCAGACCCGCCCGGCCTTCGGCGGCAACATCATGGCCACCATCGTCTGCGACAAGTTCCGCCCCCAGATGTCCACGGTGCGCCCGCACGTGATGCCCATGCCGGACTTCATCCCGCAGGCCAAGGGGGAGATCGTGCGCGAGCCGGTGCCGGTGGCCGAGGAACAGGTACTGGTCAAGGTGCTCGACATCCTCATGGACGGCGGCGGCTCCAAGGTGGACATCGCCGGGGCCGAGTTCATCGTCTCGGGTGGGCGCGGCATGATGGCCAAGGAGAACTTCTCCATGCTCGAGGAACTGGCCGAGGTCCTGGGCGGTGTGGTGGGCGCCTCCAGGAGCGCCGTCGACGCCGGTTGGATGCCCCCGGACCGCCAGGTGGGGCAGACCGGCAAGACCGTGCGCCCCAAGGTCTACATCGCCTGCGGCATCTCCGGCGCCATTCAGCACCTGGTCGGCATGCAGGACTCCGACGTGGTGATCGCCATCAACCGCGATGCCGAGGCTCCCATTTTCGAGGTGGCGAGCTACGGCCTCGTCGGCGACCTGTTCAAGATCATCCCGGCGCTGACCAACAAGCTCAGGGCGCTCAAGGCCGCCCGCTCCAAGGCATGATGACGACAGCCTGATCACCGACAAGACCCAGTTGCGCGGCAGTGCCGCATTCCATATCGAGGTATCCCTATGACGCCGCAAAACGTTATCTTCACGACGCTCCTGGTCGCCTCGCTCCTCTTTTTCTGCTGGAGCGTGTACCGCCGCTTTTCGCTGCTCTGTTACGGACAGCCGGAAGAGAGGCTGGACCAGCCGGCGCGTCGTCTCTCCGAGATGTTCCTGTACGCCTTCGCCCAGCTGCGCGTGCTGAGAAAACCCTTCGGCCTGAACCATTTCGTGATCTTCTGGTCCTTCGTGATCCTGGCGCTTGCCAACGGCGAGTTCCTGGTCAACGGGGTCTTCCCCTCGGTGAGCCTCGCCCTGCTGCCGGAAGGTGTGCACCGGGTGCTCCTGTTCGCCTTCGACGTGGTGTCTCTGCTGACGCTGTTCGCCATCGCCTTCTCCTTCATCAGGAGGCTGGTGGTCAAGCCCCCCTACCTGGACAGCCTGTACGTGAAGGGGAAAAGCCCGGAGGCGTTCCTGATCCTCTCCTTCATCGCCCTGTTGATGCTGGCCTACTTCGGCATGCACGGGTCGTTGGCGGCCCTCGGCATGGAGAACGATCCTGCGGCCATGCCTATCTCGAGCCTGGTAGGTGCCTGGCTTGGGCCGCACCCGTCCCTGATAGGCACGGTGTATAGCGTCTCCTGGTGGCTGCATGCCCTGGTGCTGTTCGCTTTCATCTGCTTCCTGCCGCACTCAAAGCATATGCACATCCTGACCGCGATCCCCAACTGCTACTTCGGGGCGCTGACCTGGCCCGCCACGCAGCCGCGCGAGAAGTTCGAGAAGGGGGCGGTGTACGGGGTGGGGAGCGTGGAGCGCTTCACCTGGAAGGACCTGTTCGACTCGTTCTCCTGCACCGAGTGTGGCCGCTGCCAGGCCGCCTGCCCGGCCACCAATACCGGCAAGGCCTTGAACCCGCGCCAGATCGTGCACGCCATCAAGACCAACCTGCTGGAGAACAGCCAAGCGCTGCGGGAGGGGAGAAAGGGTACGCTGCCGCTCATCGGCGACGAGGGGGAGGGGACCAACACCGAGGACGCCATCTGGTCCTGCACCACCTGCGGCGCCTGCATGGAGGCCTGCCCGGTGCTGATCGAGCAGATGCCCAAGATCATCAAGATGCGGCGCCACCTGGTGGAGACCGAGTCGCGCTTCCCCGAGGAACTCCTGAACCTGTTCGAGAACATGGAGCAGCGCTCCAACCCCTGGGGCATCGCCCCGGGCGAGCGCGCCAAGTGGGTCTCCACCCTGCCGATCAAGCCCTTCGTGGCCGGCGAGACCGAGTACCTCCTCTACGTCGGGTGCGCCGGCTCCTTCGACTCCCGCGCCAAGCAGGTCACCGTGGCGCTGGCCACCGTGCTCAATGCGGCCGGCGTGTCCTGGGGCATCCTGGGCAAGGACGAGAAGTGCTGCGGCGATTCGCTGCGCAGGCTCGGCAACGAGTACCTGTTCGAGAAGATGGCCCTGGAGAATGTGGAGCTGTTCCGCGAGCGTGGCGTCACCAAGGTCATCACCCTCTGCCCGCACTGCCTGACCACCTTGAAAAACGACTACCGCCAGTACGGCCTCGAGCTCGAGGTGGTGCACCAGAGTGAGCTGATCGCGGAGTTGATCGCCAGCGGCCGCATCGCCCTCGACAAGAAGGATGACAGCTTCGGGCGCATCGCCTACCACGACCCCTGCTACCTCGGACGCCACAACGACATCTTCGACGCGCCACGTACCCTGGTCCAGGCAACTACCGGCAGCACTGCGGTTGAAGCAGAACGGCACGGCAGGAACTCGTTTTGCTGCGGCGCAGGCGGCGGACGGATGTGGATGGAAGAGTTCACCGGCGAGAGGGTGAACCATGCCCGCGTGGACGAGCTTCTGGCGCAGAAGCCGGACACCATCTGCGTCGCCTGCCCGTACTGCATGACCATGGTGGAAGACGGCCTCAAGGACAAGGGGGCGGGCCAGGTCCGGGTCAGGGACGTGGTCGAGGTGCTCGCCGAGGGGCTTCTGAGGAAGAACGCGTAGACCACACCCCCTCCCTGTCCCTCCCCCTCCGGGGGCGGGAACGTGGGGCGCGGCTTCCGGTTAGGGGAGGGGGAGCGCGTGCCTGTAGGGGCGAATAATTATTCGCCCTAGCCTGACGCCTCCTCACGTACACGACGTGCCGCCTAAAAACGAGGCCGCGCTGCACCGTTATTAGGCAAGGAAAGGATCTTCCCCTGTCCCATTTCACCCACATCACCGCCAGCCTGCGCCCCTTGCGGGGCGCCGTCCTCTTTTTTTTACTGCTGCTGCCGTTCAACGCCTACGCTGCGCCTACCGTCACCATCGCGGCCGTGGGCGACATCATGATGGGGAGTGACTTCCCGACCGCCAAACTCCCCCCCCGCGGCGGGCGGGACATCTTCGCCGCGGTCGCTCCCTACCTGCGCCGCGCCGACCTCGCCCTGGGCAACCTGGAGGGGCCGCTGTGCAGCGAGGAAAAGCCGACAAAAGAGCCTCTTGCCGGGCGCCGCTACCTGTTTCGCACCCCCCCCTCCTACGCCAACAACCTCAAACAAGCCGGCTTCTCCGTGCTCACCCTGGCCAACAACCACGCCCTCGACTTCGGCCGCGCCGGGATCGAGGCGACCAGGCAGGCGCTCTCCGAGGCGGGGCTGCAGTTCTCCAGCAAGAAAGGGGAGATCGCCCGCTTCGACCTGCACGGGGTCCGGGTCGCCGTGATCGCGCTCTCCTTTGGCCCGCCGCCGCGTTCCATCGTCTTTCCGGCACAGCCGCTGCAGGAAATCGCCCGTGCCGCGGCCGACCACGACGTGGTTATCCTCTCCATCCACGCCGGCGCGGAGGGGAGGGGGGCGCTGCACGTGGCCCCCGGGGAAGAACGCTTCCTGGACGAGCCGCGCGGCGACCTGGTCCGCTTCGCCCACGACGCCATCGACCGTGGCGCGGACCTGGTGCTGGCCCACGGGCCGCATGTGCCGCGCGCCCTGGAACTTTACCGCGGCAGGCTGATCGCCTACAGTCTGGGGAACTTCGCCACCTACGGCGGGGTGAGCGTTGCAGGCGAGAGCGGCTATGCACCGCTGCTCAACGTGGAGCTCTCCGCCGACGGCTCGTTCCTGGCGGGGAGCATCGATTCCTTCCGGCAGTTCCGCTATACCGGGCCGCAACCAGACCCCAAGGGGCGCGCCCTGCGCCTGATGCGGAGGCTCTCGGCGGAGGACTTCCCGGACTCGCCGCTGGTGATCGGGGACGGGGGACGGATCAGCGTAAAGAAATAAGAGCGAGGGCTTGCCGTACCAGCGCGGTCCGATTCCCTACTTGCAGATATCAAAAACGAACCGTTTCCAACTCTCCCCCTCCCTTGACGGGCCTGAGCGCCGAAGCGCTTCGTCCCGCGAAGGCGGGAGGGGGGGCTTTGGGCGTGACGTGCCCCGATCAATAGGAGGAGTTGCGATGTTCCTGATTGTCCAAAACGACCCGCTCTGCCCGCCAGGGGGGCTGGTCCAAATCCTCGACAACTCGGGGCATCCCTGGCGGTGCCTGGCGGCCTACGCCGCGGAACCCTTTCCTGACCCGGCGACGCTGACCGGGATCGTGGTGCTGGGCGGCGAAATGGGGGTGCACGACACCGCTGAGCACCCGCACCTCGCCCGCGTCGTCGACTTCATCCGCGCCTCAATCAAAGTGGGGACGCCGCTCCTGGGTATTTGCCTCGGCGGCCAGCTCCTCTCCCATGCGGCCGGCGGGGTGGTGAGCTCACCGTCTCCCCACCGCGAAACGGGGATCTGCACGGTCGACCTTAACGCCGACGGCAGCGCTGACCCGCTCTTTGCCGGCGTAACCAACCCCTTCGTCACCTTCCAGCTCCATAGCGACAGCTTCACCGTCCCCCCCGGCGGTACCTTGCTGGCATCCTCTGCCGCCTGCCCGGCGCAGGCCTTCCGGCTCCCCGGCTGCGTCTACGGTGTCCAATTCCACCCCGAGGTCGACCGCGCCATCGTCGGCGACTGGGACGGCCTGTTCTCCCCCCGCGCCGACTACCTTTCCGGCTTCGTTGCCTCCGAAGCGGCGTTCAATGCGGACTCCCACGCCATCCTGGCCAACTTCATCTCCCTCGCCGCAGACTCCCGCCTTTCTTGAAATCCAAACCTTATATTGTAAAGTTCTAACGTTTGTCTTCCGGGCATCACGAGACCGCGCCCCCTCCGGGGGCGCTTTCGGTCAATTCCCCCTCCGGAATGCGACAAAGGAGGTGTCGTGCAGCTGCCGTGGCCGGGGAAGTCTTCCCTCAAGTCCAGACTGATCACGCTTCTCCTCGGCTGCAACACGCTGCTGCTCCTTTCGCTCACCCTCAGCTTCATCTGCTACCGCTACCCCGCTTCATACCCGGCAGCCTCGGAATCCACCCTGCCTCTCTTCGCCTGTTTCCAGCTGACCCTGGCCCTGCTCTGCTCGGCGGGGCTGGCTGCGCTCCTCTCCCAGCGCATCGACTGGATCATTTCGGAACCGATTCGTGACCTGAGCCGGAAGATGGAAATCGTCTCCAAGAGCCAGGATTATCGGGTCAGGGTGGAGCGCGCCGGCGAGGACGAACTGGCGGTCCTCTATGCCTGCTTCAACAATATGCTGGCCGAGATCTCGATCCGCGACGAACGCCTCGCGCTGCACTCCGAGGAACTGGAGCTGGAGGTGGCGGAACGGACCCTGGAGCTGTCGGAGGTGAACCACCAGTTGGAAGCAAGCCTTGAGAGCGTGCGCGACGCCATGCAGAGCGCCCAGTCCGCCAACCGCGCCAAGTCCGACTTCCTGGCGCAGATGAGCCATGAGATCAGGACCCCGATGTACGGGGTGCTCGGCATGACCGAACTCCTGCTGGGCACCGACCTGACCAAGGAGCAGACCCGCTACGTGGACACGGTGCGGCGCTCCGGCGAGGCGCTCCTTTCCATCATCAACAACATCTTGGACTTCTCGAAGATCGAGGCCGGGCGCATGGAACTGGAGCAGATACCCTTCGACCTGCACCAGCTGGCCTCCGACGCGATCGCCGTCTGCGCGGAAGACGCGGTCAGGAAGGGACTCGATCTGACCCTGGAACTGGAACCGGGGCTGCCGCGCATGTTCGTGGGGGACCCGGGACGGCTGCGCCAGGTGGTGGTGAACCTCTTGGGCAACGCCGTGAAGTTCACCCTGAAGGGGTGGGTGCGCCTCTCCCTGGCGGTGGCCGAGACCCCGGCCTTGGTCTCTTTCACCGTCGAGGATACCGGCATCGGCATCGCCCCCGAGGCGCAGCTGCGTATCTTCAACCAGTTCACCCAGGGAGACGAGTCCATGACCCGCAAGTACGGCGGCACCGGCCTGGGACTGGCCATCGCCCGGCAGCTGACCGAACTGATGGGGGGCTCACTGCAACTGGAGAGCGAGCAGGGCCGCGGCTCCCGTTTCAGCTTCACCGCCAGGCTGGAGGTGCACGATGAGGCCCCGCGCCTGGAGCGTTGCTGTACGGCACTGCGGGACAAACGGGTGCTCCTGGCGACCGACGATGAAGCGACCCGGGAAGGGATCGGCGAACAGCTCACCTCCTGGGGAATCGACCTCGAATGCGTCGGCGACGCCCCAGACGCCTTTTGCCGCATCGTGACAGCCCCCTTCGACCTTGCGGTCGTGGACCATCGTTTGGCCGGCACCGACAGCATCGAGCTGGCCGCCACCTTCCGCACGGTCCCTGCCGGACGCTCGATCCGGATCCTGCTCCTGACCGAGCGTGAGGAACAGGGCCGCGACCCGCGCCTGGCGGAGCTGGAGGTGACTTCATTCCCAAGGCGGCCGCTGGGGCAGGAGGGGCTCTACCACGCCGTGATGGCGGCACTGGGCATGGACGAGGAGGACAGGCTCGATGCAGGTTGCTGCGGCGCACCGGCACCGCGCCAGCGCCAGGTGCTCCTCGTCGAGGACAACGTGGTGAACCAGGAGGTCGGCAAGGGGATGCTGGAGAGCCTGGGATGCCGGGTCAAGGTGGTGGAGGACGGCGCCGCAGCGGTGAGCGAGGTGCAGCGCAACCACTATGACGTGGTCTTCATGGATTGCCAGATGCCGGTCATGGACGGGCTGGAGGCGACCAGGCGGATCAGGGGGGGGGAGCAGGGGAGCGGCAACCGCGTCCCCATCATAGCGCTCACCGCCTACGCCATGCCTGGTGACCGGGTGGCTTGCCTGGAAGCCGGCGCCGATGACTATCTCTCCAAGCCTTTCACCTGCGAGCAGATCGCCAAGGCGATGGAGCGGCAGCTCGACGGCTCTGCAGTGACCGAGACCGCGGCAGAGGGGAACCGGGATGCGCAGAGAGCTCCCGAGGAGCCGCTGCAGGTCATCTCCCACGACAAGATGAGCGGCGCGCTGGAGATGATCCGCACCCTTCCCGGCAACCGTGGCATGGAGATCCTGCGCAAGGTGGTGGACCTGTATCTCGCCAGTACCCCGGCCCTGTTGCAGACCATGCGCGAGGCCGAATCCGGCGGCGATGCGGAGAAGCTCAAGGCTGCCGCCCACAGTTTCAAGTCCAGCAGCGCTAACCTGGGCGCCCTGCGTCTGGCCGGCGTCTGTATGGAGCTGGAGAGCCTCGGTCGGGCTGGTTCTACGGAAGGAGCACTGCCGCTGCTGCACCAGGTCGAGGAGGAGTACCGCCTGGTGCGCGACGCGTTGCGGGGAGGGCCGCTATGTTGACCAGGAAGTCCAAACGGGCCGTCCCGCTGGTCATGGTGGTGGACGACGACCAGGCCGTGCGCCTTTTGGCCCGGGAGACACTGGAGAGCTCCGGCTTCGCGGTGCGTGATGCCGAGACCGGCGAGCAGGCGCTGGAGGATTTCATTGCGCACGCCCCCGACCTCGTGTTGTTGGATGTGATGCTCCCCGGCGTCGACGGCTTCTCCGTCTGCAGTTCCATCCGCCGCACCGAGGGGGGGCGCGACACCCCGGTGCTGATGATGACGGGGCTGGACGACCTGGAATCCATCGATTGCGCCTACGAGGTCGGTGCTACCGACTTCATCACCAAGCCCATCAACTGGCACATCCTGGGCTACCGGGTGAGCTACATGCTCCGGGCCAGCAGCGCGCTGGAGCAGCTCAGGGAGAGCCGCGCCGGCCTCGCCCACGCCCAGAGCCTCGCCCACATCGGCTCCTGGGAATGGGACCTCACCAGCGGCGAGATCCGCTGCTCCGAAGAGGTCTACAGCATCTGCTGCATCGATCCCGTACAGCGCGACGGCAATCCCATACTCGACCCGGTGCACCACCAGGATCGCGCCTTCGTGCAGGGCTCCATCGACGACGCCATCGCCAAACGCTCCCCGCTCAGCTTCGATTACCGCATCACCCTGGACGGGGGCGAAAGGACCCTGCACGCCGAACTGGTGACGGTCCTTGATGAAGAGGGGGAAGCCGTCAGCCTGACGGGCACCATCCAGGACATCACCGAGCGCAAGCGTGCCGAGGAGCAGATCCGTCTCCTGGCCTACTACGACGCACTGACCGGGCTCCCTAACCGCCGTTTCTTCCAGCAGCAACTGGAGCAGGCGCTCGTGTTCGCCAACAGAAACGACCGCATGCTGGCGGTGCTGTTCCTCGACCTGGACCGCTTCAAGCTGGTGAACGACACCTTGGGGCATGGCGTAGGAGACCGGCTGCTGCAGGATGTCGCCGACCGCCTGCTGCGCTGCGTGCGCCGCAGCGACTGTCTGGCGCGCGCCGAGGACGATTGTCCCCCGTCCCTGGTGTCGCGGCTGGGGGGCGACGAATTCACCATCATGCTCTCGGACATCGAGCACTTCCAGGACGTGGCCAAGGTGGCCCGGCGCATCCTGGATGCGGTGTCGGTCCCGTACTCGCTGGAAGGGCAGGAGGTCTTCGTCTCGACCAGCATCGGCATCAGTCTCTATCCGTTCGACGCGACCACGGCCAGCGACCTGATCCGCAACGCGGACGGCGCCATGTACCAGGCCAAGGAGCAGGGGCGTAACGGCTACCAGATCTACGACGAGTCGATGAACGCCAAGGCGCTGGAGCGGATCATCCTGGAGAGCCAACTGCACAAGGCGCTCAAGGAGGAGGAATTCGAGGTGTACTACCAGCCCCAGGTCAGCTGCCGTACCGGCCAAGTGGTGGGCATCGAGGCGCTGGTGCGCTGGAACAGCAAGGAGCTGGGGGTGGTCGAACCGGGGCGCTTCCTGCCGCTGGCCGAGGAGATCGGGCTGGTGATCCAGATCGACCAATGGGTGATGAAGGAGGCCTGCCGCCAGCACAAGCTCTGGATCGACCAGGGGCTGCCGCCGGTCACCATCGCCGTCAACATCTCCGGGCAGCAGTTTCTGAAGAACGAGCTTTTGGACACCGTCACCGCCGTCTTGCAGCGCAGCGGCCTCGACCCGGGCCTGCTGGAGCTGGAACTCACCGAAGGGGTCCTGATGGCGCACACCGAGCGGACCGTGAAGACCCTGCAGGCATTGAAGGGAATGGGGGTGCGCCTGGCCATAGACGACTTCGGCACCGGCTTCTCTTCGCTTTCCTATCTGAAAAGGTTCCCGCTCGACGTGCTGAAGATCGACCGGACTTTCATCAACGACATCACCAACGATCCCGACGACGCCGCCATCACCCTCGCCACCATTGAGATGGCGCACACGCTGAAACTGCAGGTGATCGCGGAAGGGGTCGAGACCCAGGCACAGCTGGAATTCCTCACCAACAATCGTTGCGACATGTACCAGGGATACCTGTTCAGCAAGCCGATGCGGCCGGAGGATTATCCGCGCCTGTTTGCTCCCGCCCATAATGATGCCGCTGCTCCTGATCACGCGCCCGCGACCCTTGAAGACGTTGTCCCCGAGCCTGCCGCGCCCTGACCTTTCCAACCTGCATCCCACCCATTTTCCTTGCCTAAAAAATGATCAAGCCTGCCGCAATAAACGACCGCCTCGCAGCGGCGTTTACGGTGATGTAGTAAATAATCACCTGATTTCGATGGGTTGTGAGCCTAACGACGCGCTGGCACAGCCTGTGCTAAAGGATGGTCACACGGCACGATGGTGTGCCGCAGAAGGCTTTCCCGCCCGTTTAGGCAATGGTGCACAGGTCGAGGTGGAGGGGCATCATTATTGGGAAAGGGGGACTGTTTTCAAGGCTGCAAAGATCTGTTTATTCAAAGTTGAACAAGAGGCAAGGGCATCGAAGCCTTCAGGGGCCTGAAAAGAGGGTAAAACCTGGAACCGATGGATGCTATGTCTGCAAGCCGGCTGATCGGCCTGCTGAATGTTCTGCAAGACCTGTGATGCACGCAGTGTGCTAACGACCAATCCACCGCCATTAACTAACAAAGGAGGCAAGCGATGAAGCTGATAGAAGCAATCATCAAGCCGTTCAAGCTGGACGAGGTGAAGGACGCCCTCAATGAGATCGGAATCGAGGGGATCACCGTGAGCGAGGTGAAGGGGTACGGGCGCCAGAAAGGGCACACCGAACTGTACCGTGGCGCCGAGTACGTCGTGGACTTCATACCCAAGGTGAAATTGGAAATCGTGGTGGCCGACGAGCTCGCGGCAAAGGCCGTGACCACCATCGAAGATACCGCCAAGACCGGCAGGATCGGTGACGGCAAGATCTTCATCCTGTCGCTGGAAGAGGCGGTCCGCATCAGGACCGGCGAGAAGGGCGACGAGGCGATCTAGGACTTCAGGTTCTCTCAATCCAAACCCATAAATACGATCAATGGAGAGTGTTATGATGCGTGACATTAGAAAGGTAAAGGATGCAGCTAAGCCCGCTTCCAGCTGCCTCACCATGAAACTTGGGAAGCTGGCCCTCCTGGCCAGCCTGATGCTGGTCCCGGTCCTGGCCATCGCCGAGGAGAAGGCGGCCGATTCCGCCGCGGCACCGGCTGCCGCCACCGCAACCGCCGCCACCGCAACCGCAGCCCCTGCAGCGGCGCCTGCTCCGGCCGCAGCCGCCCCAGCAGCCGCCGCACCGGCTGCACCGGCTGCAGCACCGGCTGCCAAGAACGTGGCCCCGGTCCTCAACACCGGCGACACCGCCTGGATGCTGGTTTCCGCCGCCATGGTCCTCTTCATGACCCCCGGCCTGGCCCTGTTCTACGGCGGCATGGTGCGTCAGAAGAACGTCCTTTCCACCATGATGCACTCCCTGGTGGCCATGGGCATCGTCGGCGTGCAGTGGGCCATCATCGGCTACTCCCTGGCCTTCGGCCCCGACATGGGGCACGGCCTCGTGGGCGACTTCAGCAAGGCTCTTCTGAACGGGCTGATCACCTTCAAGGACGGCAACGCCATCTACGCGCTGTTCCAGAACGTCCCGACCGAGCCGGGCGCCATCCCCGAGTACGTGTTCGCCATGTACCAGGCCATGTTCGCCATCATCACCGTGGCCCTGATCTCGGGTGCACTGGCCGAGAGGATCAAGTTCTCCGCCTACTGCCTGTTCGTGCTGCTCTGGACCACCCTGGTCTACGATCCGCTGGCACACTGGGTCTGGATGTCCGACGGCTGGCTCTTCAAGATGGGCGCACTTGACTTCGCAGGCGGCACCGTCGTTCACCTCTCCTCCGGTATCTCGGCACTGGTAGTACTGTTCTTCCTCGGCAAGCGTCACGGCTTCCCCAACGAGCGCATGGCTCCGCACAGCCTGCCGCTGACCCTGCTCGGCGTCGGCCTGCTCTGGTTCGGCTGGTTCGGCTTCAACGCGGGTTCCGCCATCGTAGGCGCCGGCTGCTCCGACGCAGCAGGCGGCTTGGCCGGCCTCGCCTTCATGACCACCACCATCGCACCGGCCGCTGCCGGCCTGACCTGGATGATCGCCGAGTGGATCCACGCCGGCAAGCCTTCCGCCCTGGGCTTCGGCTCCGGCGTGGTGGCCGGCCTGGTCGTCATCACCCCCGCTGCCGGCTTCGTGCAGCCGGGTGCCGCCCTGCTCATGGGCGTAGCCGGCGGCCTGGTGTGCTACGGCGGCGTGCTGCTCAAGGCGAAACTTAAGTACGACGACTCCCTGGATGCCTTCGGCGTGCACGGCGTAGGCGGCACCACCGGCGCCATCCTGACCGGCGTCTTCGCCACCGTCGGCGCCACCGGCCTCACCTCCGGCAACATGAAGCAGTTCGTCACCCAGCTGGTCGCCGTTGGCGCAGCAGCCGCCTACGCGGTGGTGGTGACCCTGGTAATCGCCTTCGTCCTGCACAAGACCATCGGTCTGCGCGTCGAGAAGGAAGACGAGATCATGGGCCTCGACCAGACCCAGCACTCAGAGACCGCCTACAACTAGGATTGCCCGCACAGGTTGCAATGAGAGGGGGACCGCAAGGTCCCCCTTTCTTTTTGGCTGAAGGGACTGGCTCCGTTAGGTGCCTGGCCCTCTGGCGGAACGCTTCTTTCAGCTCAGCCAGCTCCCACAAGCACTAAGGGGACAGGCACCTGGCGGAGCCAGTCCCCTTGGGAAAATATCACCTACCCTTTTGAAATATAGAGATTTCCTGTTACTGTTTTCCAGCCAGAAAAAGACATCTCGGGAGGGAGATTATGAATTCCAGGGACATGGAGCTCCGGAAGGAAGGCGACGGCATGGGGTACTACGAACGCTGCAGCGCAGAGGCGGGTGTGGCGGGACTCTCCACCATCTTCAGGATGTTCAGCGAGGATGAGTTGCGTCACGCGGGGGCGCTGCGCGCGCTACGGGACGGGGGGAGGGTGGACCTGCGCCACTCGGCGACGCTGGAGGGGGCGCGCAGCATCCTGCGCCGGCTCTCGGCCGAGGAGTTGTCCCGGTATCGTGGCGACCTCGGGGTATACCAGCATGCAATGCAGTTCGAGGCGCTTTCCGCCCGTGCCTGCTCCGAACTGGCCCGCGAGGCGCAGCACCCTTGGGAGCGTGCCATGTTCCAGACCATGGCCGACGAGGACGAGATACATTTCACGCTGCTCGAGGAGATGCAGGAACTGCTGGAGGATACAGATGTCCAATGATGTAGGGCTGCAGCAGATGCTCGATGTGGCGGTGGCGGCGGCACGCGAGGCCGGAGCGCTCCAGAAGCAGAAACTCTGGGGCGATTTCACTTTCTCCTTCAAGGGGGAGGTCGACATCGTCACCGAAGTGGACCGGGCCTGCGAGGAGATGATCGTCAACCGGATCCGGAGCGCCTTCCCCAGCCACAGTTTCCTTGCCGAAGAAAACCTCTACGCCGACGGCGACCCGGCCTGGCGCTGGGTCATCGATCCCCTGGACGGCACCACCAATTATGCCCACGGCTTCCCCTGGTTCTGTGTTTCCATCGCCCTGGAGCAGGACGGCGAGCTTACCTTGGGGGCGATCTACCACTGCATGATGGACGAACTCTTCACCACCATCCGCGGGGGAGGGGCCTTCCTTAACGGCGCACCCATCCACGTCTCGTCGCGCAAGCCCTTGCGGCAGTCCCTGATCGCCACCGGGTTTCCCTACGATGCCGCGCGCGGCAACGAGAACAATTTCCGCAACTTCTTTGAACTGCAACTCGCGGCGCGCGGGGTGCGCCGGGCCGGGGCCGCGGCGCTCGATCTGGCCTACGTGGCGGCGGGGCGCCTGGACGGCTACTGGGAGTGCAAGCTGAAGCCGTGGGACGTGGCCGCCGGCGCGTTGCTGGTCCGTGAGGCGGGCGGGACCGTGACCAATCACAAGGGTGAGCCGCACCGCATCGACGACCACCGCATCCTGGCCACCAACGGCCTCATTCACGACGAGATAGAGACGCTGCTGGAGCGGGCGGAAAGGGCCGAGCCGGTGCTGTGAACCGGCGGAACAACCTCAACAACTGGCGCCTTCGGGCGCCTTTTTTATTGCTCCAATTCCCAGCCCCTCAGCTATAAGATGCACTGGACTCAAAATGCAGCGCGGCATGATGTCCCCCCAGTCCCAAGCAAATCCCCCCCGTCCCCCCTTCGCAAAGGGGGGAGCGTAGTAGTCACGTTTTCCTGGTTCCCAAGCTCCAGCTTGGGAACCCCATATTGCGCAAAGCTCCAGCTTTGCATCCGAGGGAAGTTGGAGCTTCGGAGAGGCTTTGCGTTCCCAAGGCGGACCTTGGGAACGAGATCAATGGACAGTAAAGGCTCTTCTGAGAATCCTGCGAACGACGATGCCTTTGCCATGAAGCGCTGCACGAGCCCTCGCGTCCCCCCTTTGCGAAGGGGGGACAGGGGGGATTTCCGTTAAAATGATGTAGGAAAAACCGCGGCGATGTTATATAGTTGTGCAGCCTTTCACCCCCCAGCCGCACCCCGGAGGAAAGATGCTCAACCTGCGCAAGAAGATCCTGGTGGCCATCGACGGCTCACCGCTTTCGGACAAGGCCGCCGAGGAGGCGGTTCGTTTCGCGGCGGGCATCCCGAGCCAGTTCAAGAGCAAGGTCTACGGGCTGCTGGTACTCCCCAACGCGACACGCAACACCTTCACCGACTTCGTCCCCGCGAAACCCATCACCGAACAGGACCAGTGGACCGAGCTCAAGGAACGCATCTTCTACGTCGTTGAGAAGCTTGCCGGTGAGCTGGAGGTGCCGCTGGAGACTGCAGTGGTCTACGGGGATCCCGCCGACGAACTGATCCGTTTCGCGCAGAAGGAGGAGATCGACGTGATCGTAATCGGGAGCACCGGCAAGGGGTTTCTGAAGCGGAAGCTGCTGGGGAGCGTGTCGCACAAGGTGGTGCGGGACGCCAAGTGCTCGGTCTACGTGGTCAGGGGGTAGTCTTGGCGGTTTCCTGCCTCAGGTAAGCGAGGATCTCCTTGAGGCTTTCCTGGATGATCCCTTCTCCCTTCGGGAACTCATGGGGGGAAAGCTCCAGCGTCAGGATGTCGTTGTAGGCGGTGTTACGCAGGTGGTTCAAAAAGCGGGTGAGCGGCAGGATGCCGTGCCCCGGCAGCAGGTGCTGGCGGCCATGCCCGTAGTCGGAAAAGTGGATGTTCCTGATCCGCCCGCTGTTGTAGCAGAGGTAGAAGTCGTTGATGAAGTTGGCCCGCCCGCTCCCCATGTGGGTGCAGTCGAAGGTGAGGTAGAGGTTCCTTTCGTGGAGAAACTCGATCAGCTTCTGGGTCTCCGAGAGGATGTAGCCGTTGATGCGGTATTTGCCGGTCCAGGGCATGTTCTCCAGGGTCACCGCCACCTGGTCCCCCCCGATCTCCTTTTGAAAATCCTGCATCCGGTACAGCCAGCGCCAGTACGCGAACTCCATTCCCAGCCATGAAGGGGGATGGAAGTTCACCAGCCCGATGCCGCAGTCCGCGGCGATCTCCACGCAACGCTTCAAAGAATCGACCGGGCTCCCCCAGCCGTCCAGCTGCAGGAACGGGGCATGGATCGAGAAGATCGGCATGATCTCGGCCAGCTCCTTCACCAGCCGCCGCGTGTTCACCTTCTGGAACTCCTGGTTTATCACCAGTTCCATGCCGTCGAAGCCGGCCTCCCGCGCCATGGCGAATGCCTTGGGGAGGGGGAAGGTGAACAGCGTTCCTGCGGAGATCGATATGCGCATGCCTGGTCCTATACCTGTCCCACCAGCCTCTGGTAGGCGATCTTCTGCAGGTTGAGCACCGCCTCCAGCGCAGACCGCAGCCGTGCGTCCAGGGCCATGCTGAACTCTTCCGGGTTGGCGAAGGCTGTCGCTCCCTCGCTGCGAATCTCACCTTCGATCTTCAACTGCATCAGGCACTGCAGTGCCTTCAGGAGCCGCTCGGCCAGGTCCACGTCCAAAGCACCGCGGTACAGCAGTTGCCGCACCCGTTCCAGCGTTCCCCCCTCGTGCACCTCCGCCTGGAGCGCCAGGATGCGCACCAACTGCACCAGGGGAGAGAGCCCGAGCGTTTCGATGTCGATCTCGCCGTGGTGCTCGCCGCCGCGCTCCAGGCGCCAGCGCCCGAAATGGCCGAGGGCGAGGGGGAGGCTGATGACCCGGCGTGCCAGCTGGAAAAACGGATCGCGCCCGCGCTGCTCCCTCAGGGCTGCTGCCGCCGCGGTAAGGGCCTGTTCGGCCAGGGGCTCGAAGCCGGCCACGTGGCACAGATCCGCCATCGACTCCAGGCGCCAGCGCCATTCGGGAAGGGGGGGCGCCGCCTGTTTCTGGGCCGCGGCAAAGGGGAGCATCGGCTCCAGTTCCGGTGGGGAATGCTCCTGGCTGTTGCCGCTTTTCAAGAGTGAGCGCCATTCGGTGAGGGAGCCGTGCCAGGGCGTCTCCCCTGGGGGCAGGAGCCCCGCCTCCTGGAGCGCCTGGGTGAGCTGGTGGCTGAACAGGAAGAAGCGCTGGGAATCGAGCTGGTGCAGCAGCAGGTAGCGGTTGCGGCTGTAGAGGGTCTGTTCGCCGCGGCCACGGTCCCCGGATACGAGCAGGGCGTAGACCGGCGCCGTCCCCTGGCCCAGGTCGCGCATGCGCTCCTCGGCCAGGTGTGCGGCCCGTAGCAGCACCTGGTCATGCAGGGTATTGCAGGCGCCGCACAGGGCCAGGGGGGAGTTGCGGCGCCGGAAATGGGCGGCGAGCAGCTCACGGTACCGTGCCTGGAGCGGCACCAGTGCCACCGGGGTGGGGGCGTCGGCGATGGCCTGGTTCAGGGACGCCAGTTCCTGGTCCAGTTGCCCCTCGTAGGAAATTTCATCCTTGAGCGAGTCGATCAGCGTGCCGAGGAAGGCCTCCGCCTCGCGGGACGAACTGCTGCCCCACTTGCGCTCCAGGCGCTTCTTGAGGCTTGCCACCAGTTCCGTACTGGCGCGCCACTTGAGGATCTCGTCACCCTTGGTTCCCAAAAGCATGGGCATGTGCAACCCCTAAAGAGCCGTTCAAGGTTCAACGTTCAACGTTCGATAACGTGTGTGCCCGGTCGGCACGCGCACTGTGACGGCAAGTGCACCAACTGGAAGACCGAAAAGCCGTTCAAGGTTCAACGTTCAACGTTCGACAGACGTCCGTGCCCTCGGCACATGCACTGTGACAGCAAACGCACCAGTTAAAAGCCCGGAGTTCGACAGGGAGCTTAACGTCGAACCTTGAACGTTGAACGTCTTTTGCCTCTTAATCGAGGTGCCCGTGTACCTCCTGCTCCAGGAAGCGTCTCATCTCCTCGGGCGGGGCGGGGGTCGCCAGGGAGACGGCGATCATCACGCAGATGACCAGCGGCGCACCGCACAGGGCGGAGGCGGTGACCGGAAAATAGGAGGCAACCCCCGGCAGTATCCCGCCCAGGAGCGGGGTGGCTACGGTACAGAGTACGCCGGTGACCATGCCGGCGATGGCGCCGTAACGGTTGGCGCGGTCCCACCAGATCCCCAGGAGAAACAGGGGGAAGATGGTGTTGCCTGCCAGGGCGAAGGCGACGGCGGTGATCTCGGCGATGAGCCCCGGAGGATTGAGCGCCACCAGGAGCACCAGTGCGGCCAGCACCAGGGTGCCCCCCTTGGCCACCTGCATGCGCGCGGTCTCGCTGGCCTTGGGGTTGATGAAGCTGTAGTAGAGGTCGTGGGAGATGGAGGCGGCTCCCGTCATCAGGAGACCGGCTACGGTGAAGAAGGCGGCCGACAGCGCCCCGGCCGCCAGCACCCCCACCAGCCACCCGGGGAGCCCGGCCATGAGGGCCGTCTTCAACGCGATCACGTCGGCCGCAGCGCGGGCCGCCTCGGGGGTAAAGGCGATGCCGTGGCGCGCCTCCAAAAGCCTGCCGAAGACGGCGAAGGCGGGGGCGGACCAGTAGATGAGGGCAATGAAGAAGAGCCCCCAGACTACGCTCCAGCGGGCGTCGCGCACGTTGGGGACGGTATAGAAACGCGACAGCACGTGGGGCAGGCCCCCGGTCCCCACCATGAGCGTGAAGCAGAGCGCACACCACTCGAAGAGGGAGTCCCCGGCGAAGGGGAGGGTGAAGTCGATGCGGAACTCCCGGGCCAGGTCGGTCAGGGCCCGGCCGTAGCCGAACTGCGGCAGCAGCCAGAAATAGCCGAGCTTTCTCGCCAGCCACATGAGCGGCACGATGAAGGCGACGCAGATGACCAGGTACTGCAACTGCTGGTTGCGCGGGACCCCGAGCGCCCCGGAGATGACCAGATAGGAGACCACGGCCAGCGCCCCGTAAATCACCCCCTGCTCATAGCCGATGCCGAACATGAAGGCGAAGATAAGCCCGATCCCCTTGAACTGGGCTACGCAGTAGATCACCGAGATGGCGATGGCGATCACCGCCGCCATGAGCCGTGCCGCCGGAGAGCCGTAGCGCTCGCCCACGAACTCCGGGGTGGTGAACTTGCCGAAGCGCCTGATCTGGCTGGCCAACAGCACCAGCAATAGCACGTAGCCGCCGGTCCAGCCGATCACGTAGGCGAGTCCCTGGTAGCCGCGCAGGTAGATGATGCCGGCCAGGCCCATGAGGCTGGCGGCGCTCATCCAGTTGCTGGCGATGGCCGCGCCACCGCCGATCCTGCCGGTGTAGCGCCCGCCGAAGCCGTATTCCTGGCTCTCGCGCGACTTCTGCCTGAGCCCGACCAGGATGAAGGAAAGCAGCACCAGCAGAACGACGAAGATGGACCAGGACGAGTCATTCATAGCTTCTGTCTCTCCTGCGGCTGTGGTACTCGCTGATGCGGTCCACGTAGATGTTGAAGATGACGCACAGGACGATGAACCACAGGGGGAGGAACTGGCCGGTGAACCAGAAGTGCAGCGGCAGGTTGAACAGGGTGAGGCGGGTCAGGAGGCTGCCGGCGCCGGTGCCGCGGCAGGCGTAGACCAGGAACTGGAACCCGAAGGTGCAGACTCCCCAGCCGAACAGGAGGGCGAGGATGATGTGCACCTCGTCCCGCATGTGCCCCTCCTTGGGGCGGAACAGGTTGACCTTGGAAGGCTTATCGGGCCGGCTCATGTCTCCTCCGCTCATGGCGGCGCGCAGGGGAAAACGCTGCAGCACCGCGTACCGCTCGCTCCTAAACTATGGAGAAGTTCGTGTGGATGGTTTTCTGCAAGTCCTCGATGAGAAGTAACGCCTGCCTCATCCGTTCCCGCTCATCGCTGGGGAGCGAATACGGGTTCAGGTAGTAGGCGTCGTTCTGGATCCCCTTGATGACCTTGATCTGGAGCAGGATACGGTGCTTGGTGAGGATACGGTAGGCGGCCACGAGCCCCCGCGCCATGTTGGCGGAGAAGCTGTGTTCCTTTTCAAGGAGCTCGATCCTCTTCACAGTCGAGGTGGCGGGGATGCCTTGGTTGATGGCCAGGATGCGCACGTTCATCACCAGCGGGGCCCAGGCCAGCAGTTTCAGGTTGAAGGCCCCCTTGTGCTCGCCGCTCCCCTCGGTCCAGAACCGCTTCAGGAAACCCAGTGCCAGCTTCATCTCGGTGGCTGCCTTGGCCATGCCCCAAAGGGCCATGAAGTAGTCCTGCAGCAGGGAGCGGATCAGGGAGACCAGCTTCCCCGCCAGTTCGGCATCGCCGGCGACGAAGCGGGCGTCGGAGAGGACGATCAGGTCCATCATGTTCTTGCCGTAGTCCTCGGTCTCGTAGCGCACGATGGCGTGCAACCGGCGCTGCCACTGCGACAGCGACCCGCGCCAGTTGTCGTTAACCGGCATGATCCCGCCGCTGCACTTCTTGAAGCCGATCTCGGCCAGCCGCTCCACCAGGATCCGGCTGTACTCCTGGAAGTAGCGGTCGGCTGCTTCGCCCCCCTCGTCGCTGTAGACGATCAGGTAGTCTTGGTCGGTGATGAGGGTCTGCTCCTCGCGGCCGTCGCTCCCCATGCTCACCAAGGCGAAGGGGACCGGCGGTGGGGCGGGCATCTCGGCCGCCACCAGTTCCAGGGCACGACCGGCCAAGGCGTCACGGTACCAGGTGCAGTTTTCGTGCAGCGCGGTGACGGAATAGAAGTTGAGGAAGCGCTCCATCTCGAGCAGATTCAACTCCTCATGGAGCTTCAACAGCACCGCGTAGTCGGTCTCCGAAGCGACCCGCTCGATGATGGCCTCTTCGCGCCCCGAGTACAGGCGCAGCTTGCCCAGCTCTTCCGAGGTATGCCACACCAGCCCTTCCAGCAGCTTCTTCCCCTCGTCGCGGTCCAATAGCGGGAGCAGGGCGTGCACCTCCCCCAGCAACTCCGCAAGGAGTTCCCCGTCGCCTGGCTCCGGTGGGTAGATCTGATGGGGCATGTGCGGCCACCTCTTATTAAAACCGACTGGCGTTGATTCTACAGAAAAAAACGGCGATGTAAAACTGTTTTGCTGATAACCGGAACGATTCCTTGACTTTTTTGGCAGAGCCGGCAGCGGGAAAGGGGAAGAAACGATTGGGCACGGGACAAAAAAATTGGGGAAGGTTTCCCTTCCCCAATTCCATGCTGCTTTTGTTGCCGGGTACTAGTGCTCGACTGCCTTGGCCATACCCAAACCGGTGTTCTGGCGGACGTAGACCTCGTCGAACATCTCCTCGGAGCGCCTGTTCGGGAAGGCCAGGGCGCCCAGGATGGCGGCCATGAAGCCCAGCGGGATGGAGATGATGCCCGGGTTCTTCAGGGTGAAGATCGGCTTGTCCAGACCCACGATGGAGGTGCCGTCCTGCTGAGCGTCAACCTTCGCCTTGGCAAGCGCCTTGGCGTCCTTCTCGGACAGGGTCTGGCCGGCAGGCAGTGCGGCCTGCTTCTTCTCCATGGCGACGACCACCTTCTTGGCGCCGGCGGCGACCACTTTCGGGTAGGTCATGTTGGGGGAGACCATCACCAGGCCGATGGAAGCGATGGTGCCAACCAGCAGGCCGGAGATGACGCCGGCGGTGTTGAACTTCCTCCAGAAGAGCGAGAGGATGACGACCGGCAGGTTGCCGGAGGCGGCGACCGCGAAGGCCAGTGCCACCAGGTGGGCGACGTTCTGCTTCTCGGCTGCGAGGCCGATCATGATGCCGCAGGCACCTACCACGAAGGAGGTAGCGCGGGCTGCAAAGACCTGCTCGTGCTGGTCGGCGTGGCCGTCCTTGATCACGTTCACGTAGATGTCGTGTGCGATGGCCGCGGATGCTGCCAGTACCAGGCCGGAGACCACGGCGAGGATGGTGGCGAAGGCGACGGCGCACAGGAAGGCGAGGAAGAGGTCGCCGATGATCGGGGCGATGTCGGCGCCCATCTGCTGTGCCAGCATCAGGGTTGCCATGTTGCCGCCCGGGTCGATTGCGGTGATGCCCTGCGGGGTCAGGTGGATAGCGGCGCCGAAGCCGAGCAGGGTGGTCAGGATGTAGAAGCCGCCGATGATGAACATGGCGATGATGACGGACTTACGTGCGGCCTGCGCGGTCGGCACGGTGAAGAAGCGCATCAGGATGTGCGGCATACCGGCGGTGCCGAGCACGAGAGCCATGCCCAGGGAGATCTGGTCCAGCGGGTTCTTGAGGTACAGGCCGGGCTCGAGGAAGCGCTGGCCGGCGTCCATGCCGGAGAGGATGACGCCATCTTTAAGTACCAGTTTGGAAACGTGGTCCTGGATGTCCGGGCTGGACACGATGGTGGTGAAGAAGCCGATCGGGTTGAAGCCTGCCTTGATCATGACCAGGAAGGAGAGCAGGAAGGCGCCCGACATGAGCAGGCCCGCCTTGATGATCTGAACCCAGGTGGTGGCGACCATGCCGCCGAAGACGACGTAGCCGACCATGAGGACGCCGACGCCGATGATGGACATCTTGTAGGGGATGCCTACCAAGAGAGCCATGAGCTTGCCTGCACCGACCATCTGGGCGGTGAGGTAGAAGGTGGATACGGCGACGGTGGAGAGGGCGGCGAAGGCGCGCACCGGCTTGGGCGAGGTCCTGAAGGAGAGGATGTCCCCCAGGGTGTACTTGCCCGCGTTGCGGCAGGGTTCCGCCACGATCAGAAGCACCGTGATGTACGCCACCAGCCAGCCGACCGAGTACATGAAGCCATCATAGCCGTAGAGCGAGATGAGGCCGGAAATACCCAGGAAGGAGGCTGCCGACATGTAGTCGCCGGCGATGGCCCAGCCGTTCTGGGTGCCGGTGATGCCGCCGCCCGCCGCGTAGAAGTCGGCTGCCGACTTGGTCTGCTTGGCTGCCCAGACCACGACGCCCATGGTGATAGCGATGATGACCATGAACATCCCGATGGTGATGGTCTTGTTGGTTTTGAGCTCCTTCTTGACCGGCGCGGGAGTCGCGGGGGCAGGGGTGGCCACGGAGGCGGCTGCATTGGGCGCGGGGGCTGCTGCCGTCGCGGCGGGCGCTCCCTGTGCTGCGGGTGCGCTCATCGCCGGGGCTGCGCCGGCTGCCGGGGCCTTCGCCTCTTCGGCATAGGCGGCAGCTGCGACCGAGAGGGCCAAGCTGGCTGCTATGAATATCTTCTTGATGGTCATGTCCTGTCCTCCTTTCCTAGAGATGTAATTCGTCGATCAGTTCCCTGGTCAACCGGTCAAAGTCCTTGTTGGCAACGTGCGAGTAGTAGAGTGCAATCCCCCAGGAGACGAAGAACTGGGAGAGTGCAAAGATGTACCCGAAATTGACCACGCCAATGATTTTGACCTTGAAGATCCCCGGTGTGTAAGCCGCCCCGATGGGGAGCAGGAAATAGTACACACAGGAGAAAATCCACCATCCGAAAAGGAAGGCCGTCTTCTTGTGATGTAGCTCCACGAACTTGGGATTTTTTGCGATTGCTTTCCAGTCGTACTGTTTTTCTGCCATGGTTGTCACTCCTTTCTCAGTAAGATGCGTTGCGGCGGCGTCCCGCCCCTCTGGTTTCAGTTCCCGATAAATCCCCCTTTCCTGATCTTTAAATTTTGTTTCTAAAAACGTCCATGCTGTTTTGCTGAAAATGGTTAAAGCGTTCTGTTTGGAGCGCTGCTTTGCAAGTTACTGTTTTTGCGGAGTTGACTCGGTCGGTTGCCTGGGTTCCGCTCCTTGGAGTGCTGCCGGCTTCCGGCGTATTTTCCGTATACGTGAGTTTGTTGTACCACATGATTTTCAAATGTACAATAAAAATAAACACCGTTCTAAATAATTTGGTCTCCAAAACGAGCCTCGTTTTACGATCTGGTCGCTTGCAAATATTGTAAATCACACGGCAAAAAAGAAAAGTGGTCGGTAAATTATTTTTTATTATTGTTTGGTGGTGTCGCGAAAGGTGATGTTTTGTGGAATTTTGTGCAGTCGTTTTGCGACTTGCTCAAACGCTGTCGCATTATTGTGTCAAACATTCCTGTTACTCAATCTCGTGGACCTTCGTGGCCGCAAAGGCAGTATCCCGCATGGAACCGGTTGGTCTTGGCGGGCAACTGCCGTCTTGGGACTTGCTTTGACGTGTCAAGCCGGCTTCGTGGAGTCGCCACAAGCCGATCAATGATGGTGAATGCCAGTAACCATCGGTAGATTGTGCTTCGAAATGAAAATGCAGTTACACAATTGTGAACTTGGGAATATAGTGGAAAGGAGAAAGACAGAAAGTGGAGTGACCATGTTTTATTTAAAACTAATTGGCGGGTGAGTGAAGCAAAATAAAAGGGAAGCCAGTGTTGGCTTCCCTTTTTGGATCAGGTCTCTTTTGAAAAGAAACTACACGTGTTTCTCCGTTGTCAGTCGGTGTGACGGTCCGTTCATTCGTATCGCCGCTGCGAACTCCATCCAGAAGATGAGGTAGATGGAAACCATCAGGGAGAGACCGATGTTGGCGTTCTCCGGACCGAGGGCCTTGGTCAGGATCGGGGAGGCAAAGCCGGCGCCCAGGGTTCCGGTGGCCCGCTCCAGGAGGTAGAAGACGGGTAGCGTGATCAGGGTCCCGGCGAACATGATGGCGATGCCGCGTCCCCGTTTCACCCAGTACTTGGGCGAGAAGCCGAACATCCGCATGAATATCACCACCAGGATGATCCAGACCGAGTAGTCCACGGCCGCATCGGGGAGGGCCAGCTTGTTCTTGACCAGGGCCACCTCGAGGATGGTGACCGCGAAGAGCAGCACGAACATCCAGTTGAACTTCTCGTTGGCCTGGGTCTGCCAGTTGCGGCTGTCGGGAGCGGCGGTCTCGCGCATGGAGTGGTTGGGCGTCCCCAGCGCCGAGAAGAGGATGGCGAACCAGATTCCCGCGTTGTGGAACAAAAGCGAGGCGTGGTTGCCGGCCACGTTGGCGATGCGGGACATGGGATCCCGGGCAAAGTCGGCGGCGATGCGCATCAGGAACAGGTTCACGATCACCGAACACATGATGATCACGGTCAGGGTGAAGATGCGCCGCGGCAAAAGGTAGGGGTCGATCCGGTCCGGGAAGCCCAGGATGAAGGCGAACCAGATCAGGTACATGATGAGCGGGATGCCCAGGCAGATGCCGTACACCGAGTTGCCGGCGAAGTCACCGTTTTGTGCGTAGATGATGTACTTCTCGTCGTTGTCGGGGTCGGTGTTGACCGCCTGTACCACTTCCTTGGGGACCTTTTTCACGTGGGGGAGGAGCCCCATGCCGTACCAGCCATGGTCGCCCTGCGTGGTGTCCACCACCCAGTATTGGTCCCCCATCATCTCGTCGAGCCCCTGGAAGATCCTCAGGGAAAAGGTCGCGCACAGGACGACGACGACTAACAGAAGAATCACGTTTGACAGTTTCATCGGCATGTGACGTTCCTCCTAATCGGCGCCGGGCGCGTTATTCCTTGTGGGTGGTCCAGAACATGGAGACCGCGTTGGCGGCGAAGAGGCCATAGAGCCACATGGTGTTCCAGGCCGGCCCGGACCAGTGGCTGCCGCGCCCGCCGCCGACCACGCCGGAGGCGATCACGATGCCGATCATCGCGGTGAAGGCTACCATGGCGACGGCGCGCAGGATGGCTGAGTTGCGCCAGGTGTGCCGCTCCAACTCCTCAAGCCTCGAGAGCAGTTCAAGTTCTTTTTCACTCATCGCCGTTCTCCTTTTCCATTAGTAATGCAGAGCAGCTTTTGATTCGCCCCCGCCCGGCTTCGCCCGTCGGCTACACCAGGCAGAGGTTGGAATCGAGTTGTCCCACCGGCATGCGGTCGGACAGCTCCTGGTATTTGAGGCACTCCCGGTAACGGCAACTGCAGAAGGTGATGATCTGCTTCACGTCGTGCGGCGAGATGTAGCCGCAACCCACGTCGCAGTAATCATCATTTTTGCCGAAGAAGGGGCAGACCGTTGCTTCCTGCATAGGACCTCATACCTTTTTACAACATAAAGAAAGGGTGACGTAGACAGTATTAGCAACTGCCGTACCAATTTGCTGTTTACCGGGAGGCTGGTTGTTATGTGCAGTTATTACGGGTGGTTACGTCGTCGGGAAGAGGGCGCGAGGCGGAGGCGTTGAGGGCACTTTTGCAAAATCGCGAAGAAAGATTAAAGGGGCGCGCAGCGGGATTTAACCTTCGGTGCGGCATGGTGATATCGGTGTGGTGGCTTAAAGTGGCGTGAAAACGGCTGGTTGCGCGGCGGCGGGAGGATGGATCGCCTGCATTTGCAGGCCTGCAAGCGGGACGGCGGCCATTTTTGCAATGCTGCAAAAGAGACCGCCGCTTTTGCATAGGGTCAGCTGTTGTACTCGTCCTTCCGGATCCCGTATTTTTTGATCTTGCGGTAGATGGTGGCCATGTTGGTGCCGGCTTCCTTGGCGGCCGCCTCGACGTTGCCCTGGTTCTTGCGCAAAAGCCCCCTCAGGTACTCGGTCTCGAAGCGCATCAGCGCCTTGGAATATTCCCCCTCCTCGGTGAGCGCCTCGCCGGCGGTATCGGTTGGGACCACCTCGATGAACTGGGACAATACCGGCAGGGTGATGTAGTCGCTGCTCTCCATGGCGATGCAGGCCTCGATGACGTTCTTGAGCTGGCGGATGTTGCCCGGCCAGGCGAAGTCGACCGCGGCCTCCATGGCGTCGTGGGTGAGCCCCTTGATGTGGGTGCCGAACTTGGAGTTCTGCAGTGAGATGAAATGCGCGGCCAAAAGGGCGATGTCGTCCCGGCGCTGGCGCAGCGGGGGGAGGTGGATGTTGACCACGTTCAGGCGGTAGTAGAGGTCTTCGCGGAACTCTCCCGCCTTGACCCCCTGTTTCATGTCCGCGTTGGTGGCCGAGAGGATGCGCACGTCGACCTTGGTCGGGGTCGGGTCCCCGAGCCGGTTGAACTCCTGCTCCTGGAGAAAGCGCAACAGGGTCTTTTGCACCGTCATGGGGAGGTTGCCCACTTCGTCCAGAAAGAGCGTGCCGCCGTCGGCGGTCTCCAACAGGCCGCGCCGGTTCTCGGTGGCCCCGGTGAAGGCCCCCTTCTTGTAGCCGAACAGCTCGCTCTCCAACAGCGAAGCGGGGAGGGCGCCGCAGTTGATGGCGACGAACTTCTTCTCCTTCCTGGGAGAGTTGTAGTGCACCGCCTGGGCGATCAGCTCCTTGCCGGTGCCGGACTCGCCGGTGATGAGCACCGAGGTGTCGCGCACGGCGAGCTTCTCCACCCGCTCCAGCACCTCCTTCAGGGCCGTAGAGGCGCCGATGATGTTGCCGAAGTTGAAGCGCCCCACCAGCTCCTCGCGCAGTTCGCGGTTCTCCTCCATGAGACGGGTGTGCTGCAGCGCGTTCTTGACCCGGTACAAGAGCTCCTCGGGCTCGAAGGGCTTGGTGAGCATGTCGTAGGCGCCTTTTCTCAGGGCCTGGATGGACATCTCCACGGTGGCGTAGGCGGTCACCATGATCACCGGAATGGCGGGATCCTTCTGCTTCACCTTCTGCAGCAGCTCGAGGCCGTCCATGCCCGGCATCTTGATGTCGGTGACCAGGAGGTCCCACTGTCCGGCCTGAAAGCTCTCGGCGGCCTCGAAGCTCCTGGTGAACGCGGAAACCGCGTAACCGTTATCAGAGAGGACCGCCTCCATCATCCGGCACAGCCCCTCCTCGTTGTCTACCAACATCACCCGTTTCTTGGTCATGGACCTACTCCGTCAGCCGCGCTTTGCGGTCATTGTTAGCAGTATTCTTCCCTTTGCAGGGGGAGGCGCACCTCGACCGTCGTTCCCACGCCCATCTCGCTCTCGATGCCGATCTTGCCGTGATGCTGTTCCACGATCTGCCTGGTGATGGCAAGCCCGAGCCCGGTTCCCTTCACCTTGGTGGTGAAGAAGGGCTCGAAGATCTTCTCCATGTGTTCCGGGGAAATGCCGGCGCCGTTGTCGCGGAACTTGAGACTCACCCACTCCTCGCCGCCGGGCTCCGTGCTCACCACCAGCTCGCCACCCTTCTGCATGGCCGCGCCCGCGTTGAGGATCAGGTTGATGGCCACCTGGCGCAGCTGGTCGCCGTCCACCATGATGGGCGGCAGGCTGCGATCGAAGCTTTTCTTCACCGTGACGTGGTGCATGTCGGTGTGGTTGGCGGCGAAGTCGACGATCTGTTCCAGCAGGTCGTTGATGTCCGTCTCCTCCAGCACCGGCTGCGGGGTCCGGGCGTAGGAGAGGAGGTCCTGGACGATCTTCTTGCAGCGCTTGCTCTCGCGCTTGATCTCGTGGATGAACTTGTAGTTGGGGTCCTCCGGGGTGAGCTTCTTCTCGATGTAGGCGGCGTAGCCGAGTATCACCCCCAGCGGGTTGTTGATCTCGTGCGCCACCCCCGAGGATAGCACCCCCAGCGAGGCCATCTTCCCCTGCTGGGCGAGGTTCGCCTCCAACTCCTTGTTGTGCTTGATGATCCTGGTCATCCTGTTGAAGGCATGGGCCAGCTCGCCCAGTTCGTCCTCGGACTCGACCGGCATGGTCTCGTCGAGCCTTCCCTGCTTCACCTTGCGGATCACCTCGATCATGCGGCTGATGGGCTCCGTCATGACGCGCGAGGCGAGCAGCACCATGAACACGGACAGCACCGAGACCAGGATGGTCAGCACCACCATGCTCTCCAGGATGCGCCCCTTGATGGCGTTGGCCTCCTGGTAGAATTCCTCCTCGTAGGAGCCGACCGCCACGATCCAGTTCCAGGGCTCGAAGTACTCGTAGCGCACGATCTTCATGCGCGGCGCCTCGTCGCCCTTGTTCTTCCAGGGGTAGCGGATCCAGCCGTTTTTGCGCTCGCACATCTCCTTGATGAAGTGCTGGCCGTTGGAGTCCTGGGCGTTGAGGAAGTTCTTCCCCTCGCCGGTGGGATGGATCATGAAGTTGCCGGAGCTGTCCATGGCATAGATGTAGCCGGTCTTGCCCACCTTCTTGCTCTTGATCTTCTCCTTGAGCGCCTCGAAGGACCGGCGCTCGAAGGCGAGGTCCTCGTAAGTCTCCTCGAGGTAGCCGCCGGCGGCGATGATCCAGTCCCACTCCTTGAAGTAGCGGTAGGCAACCACCTTCTTCCTGAGCGACTTGTCGCCCAGCGCCGCATTTTTCCAGGGATAGACGATGTAGAGCACCTCGCCGGGCTTGGCGCGGTGCGCCTTCTCGATCATCTCCTTGATGAAATAGCGGCCGGTCTCGTCCCGGCTCTCGGAGACGTTGGTCCCTTCCTGGGCCACGTGCACCTTCAGTTCGCCGCGGCTGTTCATGGCGTAGATGTAGCCGGTCTTGCCGACGTTCACCTTCAAAAGCGCGTTCCTGGCCTCGCGCATCGCCGTGGCCAGGTCCATGCGCCCTGACTTTTGCAGGTTGGCCTGGCTTTTGACCACGTTGTAGGCGAGCTCACTCACCGTCTTCAGTTCTTCGTGGAAGGTCTTTTCCTTGTCCTGCTTGTAGACCTGGAACTGCTGGTAGTGTGAGTTCAGAAGGTCGACCGTGAAGGAGGCCATGTGCTGCAGGTCGTCTTTGCTGGTCTGGGTGATGCCGAGGTAGGCCTGCTTGGTGGAGATGTAGCCGATGATGCCACCCACCAGGAATATCGGGATGATGACCAGGGGGAGCACCAGGACCACCATCTTCCAGCGCAGTTTCAGGTTCTTTATGACATTGAAGAGATATCTCTGCACTGCGCCCCCGGAAAAATCCGTTTTCTTTTTGCCGTGATTGTCGTAACTCTCTCTAACAGACAGCGCTGCATTCTGCTTTAGATTACTGGCTTTGCGTTAGCCAAACAGCTTTTTGCAAACACTACCGCTAGAGTAAGCGCGATACTACCGTATACGGTATGGGAAATGCCAGTCCTTTTTTCGCAATTCTGCAAAAAAATGAGTATACTGTGACAGATTTTTCCCTGGAGATAGACATGGAGATTCCACGTTACCCACAAAGCCGCGCCATCGACCTGCAGGACAAGCCCCTCTTGGACCGGCTTTTCGGCGAGTTGCAGCCCCGCATCTCGGAGCTGACTTTCGCGAACCTGTACCTGTTCCGCAAGGTGCACGAGTACCGGCTGACGCTGTTGGGGGATGCGGTGCTGGCCCTGGGGCGCGGCTACGACGGCTCCGCCTATTTTCTTCCTCCCTTTGGCGGCGACATCGCCGCGGCGACGCGGCAGCTTCTGGACCAGGGGCTCACCCTGTACGGCGCCGATGACGCGTTCCTGGAGCGCTACCTGGACGGGGGGGAGGGGCTGGAGGCGCTGGCCGACCGCAACAACTTCGACTACCTGCACCTGAAGGACGAGATGGCGCAGCTAAACGGGAAGCAGTACCACAAGAAGAAGAACCGGGTGAACTACTTCCTCAATCGCCACCGGCACCAGGTGGAGATCCTGAACGACGGGCACCTGCCCGGGGCGCTGGCGCTCCTGGAAGAGTGGGGGCGGGTCAGGACGGAGATCGTGCCGCGGGGGGCGGGGCAGGGAAGTTCGGTTCAGGGTGAGATCGAGGGCGCGGCGGAGGCGCTCAGGCTGCACCGCGAGCTGGGGCTTGCCGGGGTGGTGATCCTGGTGGATGGCGCGGTGCGCGGTTTTGCGCTGGGCGAGAGGCTGAACCGGGAGACGGCGGTCTGTCACTTCGAGAAGGGGGATCTCTTCATGGAGGGGCTGTACCAGCTGTTGGACCGGGAATTCTCCCGGCTTTTGTTCACCGACTGCAGCTACCTCAACCGCGAGCAGGACCTCGGCGAGGAGTCTCTTAGGCAAGCGAAGCTTTCCTACCATCCGGTGGAGCTGGTGGTTAAGTATCGGGTGCGGAAAGGGTAGGGTAAGGGGGAGGCGGTTGTAGGGGCGAATAATTATTCGCCCGGCCGCCGGTGCACCTTCATGCGCGGTGGCCGGACGAGGCGCCGCTGGTACCAGGGCGAATGATTATTCGCCCCTACAGGTGCGTTGGGCCGATTGGTTGTGGCGGAGAGCTGACGTCGGTTATTGCACCGGCAGCGATGCAAGGCGCTGTTCCAGCTCCTCGGCGGCGCGGTCGAAATCCTCCATGTCGAGATCGAAGTCCGCCTCCCAGGTCCGGTTCTTATAGTAGACCTTGTCGTAGTAGTCGCAGACCAGCCCCTTCATGAATTCATCCATCTCCCAGCGCTCAAGGTTTTCGGCCAGTTCATCGCACCGCTTCCCCCCCAGCTTCTTCCTGATGCGCTGCAGCGCGACGCCCATCTCTTCCTTGTACTCGGGGAGGCCGTACTCCTCGATCAGCCTGGCCACCCGGGTCTCGAGACTGGCGTGGCACCAGACCCGGATCCCCTGCGCCATCTTCTGGTAGAAATCCCCCGGCAGCGACACGCGGCCGATGCGCTCGCTTTCCCCTTCCAGGATGAGCGGTTTCCCCGCGGGCGCTTTGCGAATGGCGTCCCACAAGAGTGTCTCGAAGCGTTTCTGGGTGAGGTCCTGGTTCAGGCCGAGTTGTCCGAAGGCGGAACCGCGGTGGCAGGCGAGCCCTTCCAGGTCGAGCACCGAGTTGCCCCGTGCCTCGAGGCGCTGCAACAGCGTGGTCTTGCCGATGCCGGTCATGCCGTGCAGCACGATGAGCGGCTCCTTGGGGATGAAAGGGGTGAAGTAGTCGCCAACCACGTGGCGGTAGCTCTTGTAACCGCCGATCAGCTGCACCGCCTTCAGTCCGGCCAGGTCGAGTATCGAGGTGACCGTCTTGCTGCGCAGTCCGCCGCGCCAGCAGTAGACCAGGATGGGACGGCCGCAGGCCGCGTCGGCTATCTGCCGCACCATTTCCGGGAAACGGTGCGCGGTCATTTCCAGGCCGCGCCGGCGCGCGGCGTAGGGGCCGGACTCCTTGTGCAGGATGCCGATCTCGACCCGTTCCTCGTTGTCCAGCAGCGGGACGTTGATCGCTCCGGGGATATGATCCTCTTGGTATTCCAGGGGGGAACGGACGTCCACCAGCAGGTGGCTGTCCAGAAGTTCTTCGTTAAATGGGGTCGTTTCCACGTACACAGGCTCCTTTTTGGCGGGCTCATTATAGAGATGCACCGCATCGATTGCAACAATCAGGGCGAATAATTATTCCTGACTAGCCCCTGAAAGCGCCTGCTGCGGTCTTCTGTCGGTGAGAAAGCGCCCCTCCCCCTGGAGGGGGGAGGCTGGGAGGGGGGAAGCCGGATCGAGCCGGTACGCTCCCCCTCCCTGTCCCTCCCCCTCCGGGGGCGGGGACGCTTCGGCAACTTTTCAGAAGCGATGATCTTCCGGCAAGATGCCCAACGCCCGCAAATCCCTCATAGCAGGCGCCTTTTCAGTTGAGGGTTTCTCACTTTTATGGTAGCGTACACTGTTTTTTTTATCCTGTTTTCACTGCTAAGGAGATTTCATAGATGTTTGGCGCGCTTATAAAGAAGTTTGTCGGGAGCAAGAACGAGCGGGAACTGAAGCGTCTTTGGCCTATCGTGGAGCGCATCAACCAGCTGGAACCCGAGATGGTCAAGCTCTCCGACGACGAGCTGCGCGGCAAGACCGCCCAGTTCAAAGAGCGCTATGCCAAGGGTGAGAGCCTGGATGCCATGCTCCCCGAGGCGTTCGCCGTCTGCCGCGAGGCGGGCAAACGCGTGCTCGGCATGCGCCATTTCGACGTGCAGCTGATCGGCGGCATGGTGCTCCACTCCGGCAAGATCGCCGAGATGAAGACCGGCGAGGGCAAGACCCTCGTGGCAACCCTCCCGTCCTATTTGAACGGCATCTCCGGCAAGGGCGTGCACGTGGTGACGGTCAACGACTACCTGGCCAAGCGTGACGCCGACTGGATGGGGCGCATCCACAAGTTCCTGGGGCTCTCCGTCGGGGTCATCGTGCACGGCCTGGAGGACTGGGAGCGCCGCGAGGCCTACGCCGCCGACGTCACCTACGGCACCAACAACGAGTTCGGTTTCGACTACCTGCGCGACAACATGAAGTTCGACCTGGCCGACTACGTCCAGCGTCCCTTCAACTTTGCCGTCGTGGACGAGGTCGACTCCATCCTTATCGACGAGGCGAGGACGCCGCTCATCATCTCCGGCCCCACCGAGGACTCCACGGACAAGTACTACATCATCGACCGCATCATCCCGATGCTCAAGAAGGGCGAGGTGATCGAGGTCGAGGCCAACACCCTCTCCGGCAAGAGAAAGACCTACACCGGCGACTTCACCGTGGACGAGAAGGCGAAGAGCGCGACCCTCACCGAGGAAGGGGTGCTCAAGGTCGAGAAGCTCCTGAAGATCGACAACCTGTACGATCCGCGCAACATGGAGATCCTGCACCACACCCAGCAGGCGCTCAGGGCGCACGCGCTGTTCAAGCGCGACGTGGACTACGTGGTGCGCGACAACGAGGTTCTCATCGTCGACGAGTTCACCGGCCGTCTCATGCCGGGGCGCCGCTGGTCCGACGGCCTGCACCAGGCCATCGAGGCCAAAGAAGGGGCGAAGATCGAGAACGAGAACCAGACCCTCGCCACCATCACCTTCCAGAACTACTTCCGCATGTACGAGAAGCTGTCCGGCATGACCGGTACCGCCGACACCGAAGCGGAGGAATTCCACAAGATCTACAAGCTGGACGTCGTGGTCATCCCGACCAACCGCCCGCTGTTGCGCCCGGACTTCCCGGACGTCATTTACAAGACCGAGCGCGAGAAGTTCAACGCGGTCATTGCCGAGATCAAGGAGCTGCACGAAAAAGGGCAGCCGATCCTGGTCGGCACCATCTCCATTGAGAAGTCCGAGCAGTTGGCCGAGCTCATGAAGCGCGAGGCAATCCCGCACTTCGTCCTCAACGCGAAGCAGCACGAGCGCGAGGCGGAGATCGTGGCGCAGGCCGGTCGCAAGGGGATGGTTACCATCGCCACCAACATGGCGGGCCGTGGTACCGACATCCTCCTGGGGGGCAACCCCGACGGCCTGGCGCGCCAGGAGTACGGCGGCACCCCCGACAGCAAGGCGGAGGCGTTCGTGCAGGCGTACGTCGAGGCGCAGGCCAACGGCCAGTCCGAGAAGGAGCTTTTGCAGGCGCTGGAGCGCGATTATCCCGGCTGCAGCGCAGCCGTTGCCGGCTACCTGGACGCCCATGAGGAGATCGATTTCGAGGAGCTGCAGGGACTTGTGCTCCCCGTGTTCAAGAAGCAGTTCGACGCCATCGTCGACAAGTACAAGCCCACCTGCGCCGCCGAGCATGACGAGGTGGTGGCCCTGGGCGGCCTGCACATCCTGGGCACCGAGCGCCACGAGTCGCGCCGCATCGACAACCAGCTGCGCGGCCGTTCCGGCCGTCAGGGCGACCCGGGCTCCTCGCGTTTCTACCTCTCGCTGGAGGACGACCTCTTGCGCATCTTCGGTTCCGAGCGTGTCTCCATGATTATGGACAAGCTGGGCATCGAGGAGGGCGAGGCGATCACCCACGGCCTGATCACCAGGGCCATCGAGAACGCCCAGAAGAAGGTCGAGGCGCACAACTTCGAGATCAGGAAGCACCTGATCGAGTACGACGACGTCATGAACAAGCAGCGTGAGGTGATCTACACCCAGCGCAAAGAGATCCTCGCCGGCAACGAAATCCGGAAGAGCTTCGCCGGCATGCTGGACGAGACCGTGACCGACGTGGTCCAGGCCTTTGTCATCGATCGCACTCCGGCGCGCGAGTGGGACTGGCAGGGGATCACCGACACCGTGTTCAGGCTGTTCGGCTTCAACCTCGACCTCACTCCGGAGCTTTTCGACCGCATCACCCCGATCAACTTCGAGGAGACGCTGAGAAGCGGCACCAGTGACCGTTTCAACCAGAAGGTCAACGAGTTCGGCGACGAGCTCATGGACCACCTGATCAAGGTGATCATGCTCCAGGTCATCGACACCCAGTGGAAGGACCACCTCCTTTCCATCGACCACCTGAAGGAAGGTATCGGCCTGCGCGGTTACGGGCAGAAGGACCCGAAGCAGGAGTACAAGCGCGAGGCGTACCAGCTGTTCATGGACATGATGAACAGGATCCGCCAGGAAGTGGTGGAGAAGATCTTCTGGGTGCAGGTCGGCACCGAGGAGGATCTGGAGCAGTACGAACTGGAGCAGCCCAAGCCGCAGAAGATGGTCTTCAACCTGGTCGAAGAAGAGGAAGAAGAGGACCATGGCAAGGGTGGCCCCGCCAAGAGCGCAAGGAACGCCGGCCGCAACGAGCCCTGCCCCTGCGGCAGCGGCAAGAAGTACAAGAAGTGCTGCGGCAAGTAGAGAGGCCGTTCAACGTTCAACGTTCGATGTTCGAAAAACGCATATCTGCGATATAACACGCGTGGTGACTCGCCTCTGCACCGTTTCGCAGGTGCCGTGTGGTAGAACATTGAACGTGAAGGTTGCAACCGCTCCTGCCGTCCGTCACAGGTAGCCGTACCGGTCCGCCGGCCTCAGGCAACCAGCTCTATTGAACATTGAACATTGAACGTCGAACGGATGTTCATGCAGGTAGCCGTACCGGTCCGCCGGCCTCAGGCAACCAGCTCTATTGAACATTGAACGTTGAACGTTGAACCGTTTTTGGAGGTTCTATGAAAGGTTTTCGCTTTTCCGCCGTAGAGGCGGCGATCAAGAAGCCGGGGCGGCTCGACCTGGCGCTGATATTTTCCGATTTCCCCGCCCAGGTGGCGGCGGTCTATACCACCAACAAGGTGCAGGCGGCACCGGTGATCATCTCGCGCCAGCGCTCGCAAAACGGCAAGTGCCGGGCGCTTTTGGTCAACAGCGGCAACGCCAACGCCTGCACCGGTGAACAGGGCATGACCGACGCCCTCGAGTGCGGCAGGAAAACGGCCGAGGCCCTGGGGCTCTCCGACGAGGAACTCCTGATCGCCTCCACAGGCGTCATCGGCCAGGCCCTCCCCATGGAGCGCTTCCGCAAGGGAATCCAGCCGCTCGTGGACGGGCTCGACCACGGCACGCTGGACGACGTGGCCAAGGCCATCATGACCACGGACACCTTCGAAAAAATCGAGCGCAGAAGCGGCGAGGCCGGCGGCAAACCCTACAGCATATGGGGCGTCGCCAAGGGCGCCGGGATGATCCATCCCAACATGGCGACCATGCTCTCGTTCCTGGTCACCGACGCCGAGGTGGACGGCGCCTTCCTGAAAAGCGCCTTCACCCAGGCCGTGGACGGCTCCTTCAATGCCATCACCGTGGACAACGACACCTCCACCAACGACACGGCGCTCATCTTCGCCAACGGCGCCGCGGGCAACCCGGTCATCAAGGCTGGGACCCCGGAGGGGGCGGCCTTCGCCGCGCTGCTGCATGACCTGCTTCTCTCCCTGGCCAAACTGATCGTGAAGGACGGCGAGGGGGCTACCAAGTTCGTCGAGATCAGGGTGAAAGGGGGCGCGACCCAGGCGGACGCCAAGAAGGCCGCGCTTGCCGTCGCCAACTCGATGCTGGTCAAAACCGCTTTCTTCGGTCAGGACGCCAACTGGGGCAGGATCATCGCGGCCGTCGGGTACTCCGGCGCCCAGGTGGAGCAGGAGCGGGTAGAGATCCTGTTCGACGACGTGGTCATGGCCACCGGCGGCATCTTTGCCGGCGGCGACGCCGAGGCGGCAGGCACCCGCGTGCTGCAGCAAAAGGAATTCAAGGTCACCATCGACCTGAAGATCGGCGGCGGCGAGGCCGTGGTCTACACCAGCGACCTCACCTACGACTACGTCCGTATCAACGGCGACTACAGGACCTGATCAGGCACCCAAAGCTGCCGCTTCCCGCCCGGGGCGGCGCCGGCTGCAAGCCGGTTATCCCACTCTCCGCAAACGCTGCTGGAGGCACAATGAGCCGTACCACGATTGTTTCGATCGCAACCGCTGCACTGTTAACCCTCGCCGGCTGGAGCCAGTCGTGGGCGGGCGACCTGAAAATCACGGAGATGGCGGTCACCACCAAGATCGTCAAGGGAAACCCGATCGACTCGGTGCGCCGCATCTCGTCCACCTCGGTCAAGGCGCTCTACTGCTTCACCAGGTTCTCGGCCCCCGAAGGCACCGATACCACCATCAAGCAGATCTGGTATCTCAACGATGAGGCGGTTGCGGAGTACGAACTGCCGGTCAAGGGGGAGCACTGGCGCACCTACAGCCGCAAGGTCGTGGAGAAAGGGACCTCCGGAGAATGGCGCTGCGACGCGGTGGACAGCGAGGGGAAAGTTCTCAAGTCGGTCAGTTTCAAGATGAATTAAACAAAGGCAGTATCCAGTCCGGACCGAGAGAGTCACTTTGAGATTAAACACGTATTTTAGGGTGCGCTTGCGCCCCCTGTTGAGCAGTATCTGCGCCTGCCTGCTGGTCATCTTCCTTGTCAGCGCAGCCCGCGCCGCCGACCAGCCTCGCATCGACTCCCTGATGAACGAGGCTATGGTCCGCAACCTCATCGCCGGCGGGGTCGTCCTCATCGGCAACCGCGACAAGGTCCTCTTCGAGAAGGCCTACGGACGTATCTCCCCGTTCCCCGACGCACCTCCCATGGCCACCGACACCATCTTCGACGTCGCCTCGCTGACCAAGGTCATCGCGACCACTCCCTCCATCCTGAAACTGGCGGAAGAGGGGAGGATCTCGCTGCTCGACCCGGTCGTCAAGTGGTTCCCGGAACTGGCAGGGAAGGGGAAGGACTCCATCCTGGTGATGAACCTGCTTACCCACACCTCGGGGCTGGACGACGTCCCGCTCTCCAGCGCCAATCCCATGCAGAGCGCCGTCGACGGGGCCGCCGCCCAGAAGCTCAAGGGTGAGGTGGGGAGCCGCTTCCACTATGCCGACCTCAACTTCATCCTGCTTGCCGAACTGGTGCGCCGCGCCACCGGCGCCCCGCTCGACCTCTACGCCCAGGTCTCCTTCTACCGTCCGCTGGGCATGGCCGACACGGCTTTCCACCCCAAGGAAGCCGCTCGCTGCTCGGGAACCATCAGCGACGACCGCGTCCTCTTCGGCGAGCCCCAGGACTACCTCTGCCGCCAGTTGGGGGGCGTGGCCGGCCATGCCGGTCTCTTCGCCACCGCCCGTGACCTGTCCCGCTTCTGCCGCATGATGCTCGCCGGCGGCACGCTGGAGGGAAGGCGCGTGCTCGCCAAGCGCACGGTGGACCAGATGACCGCCCCCTATTTCTCACGCGGCGGGACCGTGGTCAGGGGCTTGGGCTGGGACATCTCCTCTCCCTTCTCGGCACCGCGCGGGCAGGGCTTCTCCCGGGTCTCCTTCGGCCACACCGGCTACTCCGGTTCGTCGATCTGGATCGACCCCGCCACCGACACCTTCGTTATCCTGCTCACGTCGCGCCTGGAGTATAAAAAGGTGCACGAGATCAACAAATTGCGCGGCGATATTTCCACGCTTGCCGCCCAGATCTTCGGTATTCCCGTCGAGTTCGGGGACATGGCACGTTTCAATGACGAGTGATTAATAAGAAAGGGCAAAAACCTTGACACCCTACGCCCTTTATGCTAGTTTTTTTTACCATTTTTTAGTGTCATACTGGATGTATTTGCGCCTTATTACCAACCGCCATTTCTGTCAGTCCAATACGCGAGAAATCCTGTGAGCCTCTTCCCGGATCATCTCTGTATCAGCCGGACGACTCGAATTTGTCGTGGCAACATAACTCCTGCAGTAAGCTTCCTAAGTAGAGGGGGGATAGATGGGCAATAGACTGCTCCTCGCCGATGACAGCATCACCATACAGAAGGTCGTGGCGATCATCTTCGCCAACGAGGAGTTTGAACTGACCGTTGTCGACAACGGTACTGCTGCCCTTGACAAGGCGCGGGAGACCAAGCCGGACGTGATGCTGGTCGACGCGCTGATGCCCGGCAAGACCGGCTACGAGGTGTGCGCGGAGATCCGCCGCGACCCCGTGCTGGGCGCGGTTCCCATCATCCTCCTGATCGGCGCCTTCGAGCCGCTGGACGAAGAGAAGGCGCGCGAATGCGGAGCCGATGCCACCATCTCCAAGCCCTTCGAGTCGCAGCAGTTGATCGACCGTGTCAAGGAGATGCTGGAGCTGGGCAAGACCCGCAAGACCGCTCCTCCGGTGGCACAGCCGGCAGCACCGGCAGCACCGGCCGCCGCAGCCGAGGAAATCTGGGGCGACCTCTCCTCCCTCGATGCCATGGCCCCGGCCGCAGCAGCTCCGGCGGCAGCAGCCCCGGCGGCCCCTGCACCCGCAGCAGTCCCTGCGCCCGCCGCCGAAGATATCTGGGAGAGCGTCGGCATGGAGACCGAACCCGCCTGGGAAGAGCCTGCCGCCGCGCAGGAGCCCGCCTGGGAGGCACCGGTTGCCTTCGCTCAGCCTGCCGCTGCCGCACCGACGGCGCAGGTGGAGCCGGTAGAGGCGAGCATGGAGGATGATCTCTGGGGCGCCTTCGAACTGGAGGAAGAGACTCCCGCCGCCGCGGAGGCGCCGTCCGAACTGTTCGGCGTCGTGGAACCGGAAGGCGGCTTCGAGTCCGAGTTCGAGGCGGAAGAGGTTTTCAGCTTCGACGAGTCGGAAGAGATCGAAGAGACCGGCCCGGCGCTGGAACTGGAAGAGCCGGAAGTAGATTCCTCGCTCGCCGCCAGCGAAGAAGAGTTCTTCGCTTTCAGTGAAGAGCCAGAGGCCGCCGCAGTAGCGGTGCCCGCGCAGGCCGAGGCAGAGGCAGAAGCAGAGGCTTTCGGCGTGCCGGAGTACGAGCCGTTCGAGTTCGACGTGGAAGAGTCCGCGCCGCAGGCCGCAGCGCCGGCAGCACCCGTTGCTCCTGCCGCTCCCGCTGCTCCCGCTGCAGCCGCTGCTCCCGCTGCAGCCGCACCGGTTCAAGCGGCGCCGGTTCAGGCCGCGCCTGCAGCCGCACCGGCAGCAGCTCAGCCGGCTGCCGTCCCCGAACTGACCGAGGACCAGCTGGTGGCCGCACTTTCCAAGGTGTCGCGCGAGGTGATCGAGCGGATCGTCTGGGAAGTGGTGCCGGACCTGGCCGAGGTGATCATCAAGGAAGAGATCAGGAAACTGAAGAGCGGCGTACGCGGCTAACGCGGACGTCGTTCCCATCCGCTTATGAAACAGGGGATTTCACGATCCCCTTTTTTCATAGCTGCAGACGGTAACTTTCCCGCAAACGTTCCCGCCCCCGGAGGGGGAGGGACAGGGAGGGGGCTGTCACAGCTCTGCTTTCCCCCCTCCCAACCTCCCCCCTCCGGGGGGAGGAGTTCAATGACGCAAGTTTTGCAGGGTCACCCCTGCTAAAGCATTTTTCCCATGAGGTAGATTAGATGGCAAACAAAGAGCTGGAAAAGGTTTACGAGCCGAAAAGCGTTGAGCAGAAGTGGTACCAGGAGTGGGAAGGTAAGGGGTACTTCCACGCTTCCGTCCCCTCCGACAAGCCGGGCTACTCCATCGTCATCCCCCCCCCGAACATCACCGGCGTGCTGCACATGGGTCACGCCCTGAACAATACCCTGCAGGACATCCTCTGCCGCTGGAAACGGATGAGCGGCTACAACGTGCTCTGGATGCCGGGCACCGACCACGCCGGTATCGCGACCCAGAACGTGGTCGAGCGCCAGCTGGCCGCGGAAGGCAAGGACCGCTTCGAGCTCGGCCGCGACGCCTTCATCGAGCGCGTCTGGCAGTGGAAGGGCGAGTCCGGCGGGCAGATCATCGGCCAGCTCAAAAGGCTCGGCGCCTCCTGCGACTGGGAGCGCGAGCGCTTTACCATGGATGCCGGCCTCTCCAAGGCGGTGCGCGAGGTGTTCGTGCGCCTGTACGAAGAGAAGCTCATCTACCGCGACAACCGCCTGATCAACTGGTGCCCGCGCTGCCACACCGCGCTCTCCGACATCGAGGTCGAGCACGAGGACAAGGCGGGCAACCTCTGGCACCTGCGCTACCCGGTGGTGGGGAGCGACGAGTACGTGGTGGTCGCCACCACCCGTCCCGAGACCATGCTGGGCGACACCGCCGTTGCCGTGCACCCCGAGGACGAGCGCTACAGCCACCTGATCGGCAAGAAGGTCCTGCTGCCGCTGGTGAACCGCGAGATCCCCGTCATCGGCGACGACTACGTCGACCGCGAGTTTGGCACCGGCGTGGTGAAGATCACCCCGGCGCACGACTTCAACGACTTCGAGATGGGCCTCAGGCACAACCTGGACCGCATCAACGTCTTCGACGAGTCCGGCGTGGTCAACGCCGCCGGCAAGCAGTACGAGGGGATGGACCGCTTCGCCGCCAGGAAGCAGGTGGTGGCCGACCTCGAGGCGGCCGGGCTGTTGGAGAAGATCCAGGATCACGCCCTCTCCGTCGGCGGCTGCTACCGCTGCAAGACCGTGGTCGAGCCGTACATGTCCCTGCAGTGGTACGTGAAGGTTGGTCCCCTGGCCGAGCGCGCCCTGGGCGCCGTCAAGGACGGGCGCACCAAGATCGTGCCGCAGCAGTGGGAAAACACCTACTACGACTGGATGGAGAACATCCGCGACTGGTGCATCTCGCGCCAGATCTGGTGGGGACACCGCATTCCCGCCTGGTACTGTGACCACTGCGGTCACATCACCGTGGCCAAGGAAGACCCGACCAACTGCAGCCAGTGCGGCTCCGACGAGATCCGCCAGGAAACCGACGTCCTCGACACCTGGTTCTCCTCGGCGCTGTGGCCCTTCTCCACCATGGGGTGGCCGGAGAAGACCCCGGAGCTGTCCGCCTTCTACCCGACCTCCTGCCTGGTCACCGGCTTCGACATCCTCTTCTTCTGGGTGGCCCGCATGATGATGATGGGGCTGCACTTCATGGACGAGGTCCCCTTCACCGACGTCTACATCCACGCCCTGGTGCGCGACGCGCAGGGGCAGAAGATGTCCAAGTCCAAGGGGAACGTCATCGATCCGCTCACCGTGATCGACGCCTACGGCACCGACGCCTTCCGCTTCACCCTGGCCGCCTTTGCCGCCCAGGGGCGCGACATCAAGCTCGCCGAGGAGAGGATCGCCGGCTACCGCAACTTCGCCAACAAGATCTGGAACGCATCGCGCTTCGCCATGATGAACCTGGAAGGTTTCGACCCGAACCATGTCGACGTCGCGTCGCTCAAGCTTTCCAACGCGGACCGCTGGATCCTGTACCGCCTGAACGAGGCCGCCGGTGCGCTGGACTCCGCCCTGACCGGGTTCCGTTTCAACGAGGCCGCCAGCGAGCTGTACCGCTTCACCTGGAGCGAGTTCTGCGACTGGTACATCGAACTCGCCAAGGACGATCTCTACAAGGGCGATGCCGAGCGTCAGGCCGCGGCCAAATACGTGCTCTGGCTGGTGCTGGAGAACCTCTTGCGCCTCTTGCATCCGTTCATGCCGTTCATCACCGAGGAGATCTGGCAGGCACTGCCCAAGAAGAACGGTGCCGCCGACTCCATCATGATCTCCGACTTCCCGACCCCGTGCGCGGAGTGGGCGGGCTACGCCTCCGCCGCCGCCGAGATGGAGCTGGTCATGGAGGTCATCAAGGGGATCAGGAACATCAGGGGCGAGATGGAAGTAGCCCCGAGCAAGCAGATCGCCGCCATCCTCGACTGCAAGTCCGCGGCAAGCCTCGCGCTGTTGAAGAAGAACGAGGTGTACGTCATGAGCCTGGCCCGTCTCTCCGACCTCGCCATCGGTCAGGGCATCGAGCGTCCTGCCGAGGCCTCCTTGCAGGTCGCCGGTGACGTCGAGATCATCGTGCCGCTCAAGGGCCTGGTGAACGTCGAAGAAGAAGAGAAGCGTCTCAACAAGGAGATCGCCAAGATCGAGAAGGACATCGAGTTCCTCTCCAAGAAACTGGAGAACCCCAGCTTCATCGAGCGTGCTCCCGCCGACGTAGTCGAAAAAGAGCGCGAGAAGATCGCCGAATTCGGCAACAAGAAGCAACTCCTCCAGGAGAGCCTGGAGAAGATACTGAGGCTTAAGTAAGAACGGCCGTTCAACGTTCTAGGTTCAACGTTTGAGTCCACACCACTTCGTGGCACCGAGTCGCTACGGCACGTGCCACAAAGTGAGGAATGATTTTAACGTCGAACGTTGAACGTTGAACGGCTTCTGAGGTTTCCTTGACTCCCTACATCACCTACGCCGTATTCGCTTTCCTCTTTGGGGCCGTGGTCGGGTCCTTCCTGAACGTCTGCATCTGCCGGATGCCGAGCGGCGAATCGGTGGTGTCGCCTCCGTCGCACTGCCCCAAGTGCGACTACCAGATCCGCTGGTACGACAACATCCCCATCCTGAGCTACCTGCTGCTGGGCGGCAAATGCCGCTCCTGCAAAACGCCGATCTCGATCCAGTACCCGCTGGTCGAACTCCTGAACGGCCTGCTTGCCCTGGCCCTTTACGTCAAGTTCTTCCCGCAGCGCCTGTTCGAGGACGGGGCTCCGATCCAGTACCTGTTCACCGGCCTTTTCTACTTCAGCGTCCTCTTTATCTTCTGCAGCGCGCTGGTCGTGGTCACCTTCATCGACCTGGAGCACCAGATCATCCCGGACCGCATCACCCTGCCGGGTATCGTCCTCGGCTTCGTGATCTCCTTCTTCATCCCGCAACTGGGCTGGCTCAACTCACTGATCGGCATCCTGGCCGGCGGCGGTAGTCTGCTCCTCATCGCCTGGGGCTACCAGGTAGTCGCCAAGAAAGACGGCATGGGGGGGGGCGACGTGAAGCTTTTGGCCATGATGGGCGCCTTCCTCGGCTGGAAGTCGATCCTGTTCATCGTCTTCGTCTCTTCGCTCCTGGGATCGGTGATAGGGGTGACGCTCATGATGATCCGCAAGAAGGACTCCACCCTGGCCATACCGTTCGGCCCGTTCCTCGCCGCCGCCGCGGTGCTGTACGTCTTCTACGGCCGGCAGATCATCCACTGGTATCTGAATATGGGACGCTGACACAGCCCCTATGAAACCATTCCGTTTCAGCTTAAGTTTCTACATCCTCTCCGCCTTGAGCATGTTGCTCGTGCTCACGTGGGCCCTTCTCTCCCTGATATCTTTCAAAACCTCGGAAAACGATCTCCTGGCCCAAAAGGGCGAGGACGCCAAGGTGCTGCTGGCCACAATCGTCTCGGCGCTGCCGCGTCCCTTGGCGCCGCCGGACCCGGAAAGCCAGATCGTGCAGTATCTCGAACAGTTGAGGCGGGACCGCGGCTTCACGGGACTCGTCGTGGTGGACCAGGAGGGCCGCCGGCTCTATGCCGTGGCCGACGGCAGCGAGACTGACAGCAGCCTGAGCAGTGTGCTCACCAGCGGCCGCTCCCTGTTCCAGCTCGCCCCGGACAAGCGTAGCGGCCGCTGTTACGCCCCCATCGTGCAGCAGGGCAAGGTGGTCGGCGCGGCACGCCTCACGCTGTCGCTGCAGCCGGTCCAGGATCGGCTCTCCATGTCCAGGCACCTGTTCCTCGCTTACTTCGCCCTGGACTTCCTGCTGCTGCTCGTTTTCGGCTCCTACCTTTTGTCCCGTACCGTGGTCTCCCCCATCAAGCGTCTCCTCTCCGCCACCCGGCGCATCACCGCCGGGGACCTCGGCGTCTCCGTCAACGTTGCCGGCAGCACCGAGGTCGCCGAACTCTCCGAAGG
The DNA here is from genome assembly GCF_016458305.1 of Geomonas anaerohicana. GTDB lineage: Bacteria > Desulfobacterota > Desulfuromonadia > Geobacterales > Geobacteraceae > Geomonas > Geomonas anaerohicana. Next base: position 431,669 of record NZ_JAEMHL010000002.1, read on the forward strand.
GTTCAACAGCATGATGGTGGCGCTCAGGGAGAAGAGGGTGGAGGTCGAGGAGAAGGTGGCGTCGCTCAAGTGGGCCAACAAGGAACTGGTCGAGGCGAGAAACGAGACGGTGCGTTCCGAGAAGATGGCCTCCGTGGGGCTTCTTGCTGCGGGGATGGCGCACGAGATCGGCACGCCGCTGGCTGCCATCATGGGGTACTCCGCGATTCTCGGGGAGGAACTGGCCGCCGACACGGAGAAGGCGGACTACCTGCGTCGCATCGAGGAGGAATCCAGGCGCATCGACCGGATCGTGCGGGGGCTTTTGGACTACGCCCGTCCCAAGCGCGTGCAGTGGGAGGAGGTGGAGATCCGTCCGCTGCTGGAAAAGGTGGTGAAACTGTTGGCCGATCAGGGCGTGCTGAAGCACCTCGACGTGTCGGTCGAGGTCGAGGCCGGCCTTGCCACGGTGCACGCCGACCCGCACCAGCTCGAACAACTGCTGATCAACCTTATCGTCAACGCGCGGGACGCCATGCCCAGGGGAGGAGAACTGTGGTTAAAGGGGAGGCGGTCCGGAGCCGAAGTGGTCATCGAGGTGGCGGATAACGGCGAAGGGATGCCCCCGGAACTTTTGAACAAGGTCTTCGACCCGTTTTTCACCACCAAGGAACCAGGCAAGGGGACCGGTCTCGGCCTGGCGATAGCGGCGCGCATAGCCGAGTCCTGTGGCGGCCGTCTCGGCGTGCAGAGCGAGCTCGGCAAAGGGAGCCGCTTCACCCTGACCCTGCCGGCCACAGAACCGGGGGCTAGGGGCTAGGGACTAGGGGCTAGGGGCTAGGGACTGGGGGCTAGGGGCTAGGGGCTAGGGACTGGGGGCTAGGGGCTAGGGGCTAGGGACTGGGGACTGGGGACTGGGGACATGGGGACCTGGGGACCTGGGGACCTGGGGACCTGGGGACCTGGGGACTGGGTTTACCCGCCGTAGCTGCTTGCGCAGCAAGCGTTTTGCGAAGGTGGGAAGGAGCAGATGTTGACCGAGAAGAAGAAAATCCTGGTGGTGGACGACGAAGCCAACCTGCGCCACATGCTCCAGGTCCTTTTGAAAAAGCAGGGTTACCTGGTGGAGCAGTCCGCAGACGGCGCGGACGCGCTGGCCAAGGCGCGCGCGGGTGGCTACGCCTTCATCCTGTGCGACATCCGCATGCCGGTCATGGACGGCAAGAAGTTTCTGGCCGCCTGCACCGAGTCCGGCGTCGGCGCCACCATCATCATGATGTCCGCCTACGGCACCGTTGACGACGCCATCGAGTGCATGAAGCTCGGCGCCTACGATTACATCTCCAAGCCCTTCAACAGCGACGAGATCTCCCTGGTGCTGAAGAAGGCGGAGGAGCGGGAGCGGCTCAAGGACGAGAACCGCAGGCTGCGCGAGGCGGTGCGGGAGCGGGCCTTCCCCGACATCATCAGCAGAAACGAGCGCATGGGCCAGATCATGGACCTGGTCAAGAAACTCTCCGGGCACAAGACCACGGTCCTCATCCAGGGCGAATCGGGGACCGGCAAGGAACTGGTGGCGCGGGCGCTGCACAACTGCGGCGTGCGCCGCCAGGGGGCTTTCGTCGCCGTCAACTGCGGCGCCATCCCCGCCTCGCTTTTGGAAAGCGAACTGTTCGGGCACGTCAAGGGCGCCTTCACCGACGCCGCTTACGACAAGGTCGGCCTCTTCGAGGAGGCCAACGGCGGGACGCTGTTCCTGGACGAGATCGGCGAGCTGCCGCTGCCGCTGCAGGTCAAGCTGCTGCGGGTGCTGCAGGAGGAGGAGATCCGGCGCCTGGGCGCCGCCGCCGCGCAGAAGGTGGACGTCCGCGTGGTATCAGCCACCAGCAGGGACCTCACCGAGGAAGTGGCGGCAGGGCGCTTCCGCGAGGACCTCTACTTCCGCATCAACGTCTTCACTCTGTCCCTTCCCGCCTTGCGCGAACGGGTGGAGGACGTGCCGCTTCTGGTGGACCACTTCCTGGAGAAGCATGGCGAGCGCATGGGTATGCCCGGGGTGCGCCCCACACCCGAGGCGCTGCAGGCGCTGGTCCGCTACGGCTGGCCGGGGAATGTACGGGAGCTGGAAAACTGCGTCGAGCGCGGCCTGGTGCTCTGCGATGGCGAGTCGCTGGGGCTTGGCTGCCTGCCGGAGGTGGTGCGCAGGGGGGTGGGGCTGGAGCGCAGGGGAGGGGAGTTGCCCGATTCGCTCTCGATCAAGAAGGGGGCCGAGGCGCTGGAGCGGCAGCTGATCGTGCGTGCCCTGGAACAGACCGCCGGCAACCGGACCCACGCGGCGCGGCTTTTGGAGATCAGTCACCGGGCCCTCTTGTACAAGCTCAAGGAGTACGATCTCGGTTAGCCGGCTTCCGCTGTCATCAAGCGCTAACTGAGGTCAGTGCAGCATATTTACTAAATCTCCCCCTCCCGCGAGCTTCTCACAGATTCCGACCGGGGGCTTGGTCCCCCCTCCCGTCAAGGGAGGGGGAGGTCAGCCTCGAACGTCCCCGCGAGGGGAAGGGGATAGGTTCAGGTGCCAATTTTTTGCGGGGTAGGGGGGGCTGCTATGAAAAAAATGCGTAGTTTTTTGCGGTGCCCCCGTGCTATGGTATGCCACAACTGACCGTATTGACGCTGAAACCGCCGCTTCAGCGCCGCGGGCGGGACCAGGGCACGGTTGTTGCTCGCCCTGACGAAGCAACGAAATCACCCACGAGGTAGCTGAATGTCCTTCGCAAGAAATCTCACCCGCATTTTCGCAGCATGTCTCGCCCTGTCCCTGATTGCCTTTGCCGTACCCGCCTTCGCCATGTCGGAAGGATGCAGCGGGGATTGCGCTTCCTGTCACTCCATCACGCTGCAGGAGGCCAGTACGCTGTTGAAGGCGATCGGCCCGGTGAAGGATGTGAAACCGGCGCCGGTGCGGGGACTGTACGAGGTGACCTTCGAGCAGGCCGGCCAGAGCGGTGTGGCCTACATCGATTACGGCAAGAAGCACATCATCGCCGGCCAGGTGTTCGACATCGCGTCGCGGCAGCCGGTGGGGGGGGCGGCACAGCAGGCCAAAAAGGCGGAGCGCAAGGAGCGCCTCGATCCTGCCACCCTGACCACCGACAACGCACTGGTCATGGGCAATGCCAACGGGAAAAAGAAGCTGTTCGTCTTTACCGACCCCGAGTGCCCCTACTGCGCCAAGGCGCATGCGGAGCTGAAAAAACTGGCGGCCCTGGAGCCTGACCTGGCCATCTACATCAAGCTCTACCCCTTGAAGATGCACCCCAAGGCGTACGACAAGTCGCGGGTGATCCTGGCGCGGGGCTCTCTGGACCTTCTGGATAAATCGTTCGCGGGCGAACAGCTGCCGGCTGCCACGGACAAGGATGCCCACAAGCCGGTGGATGACACCATCAAGTTCGCCGAGAGCAACGGCATCCTTTCCACGCCGACCCTGATTCTGTCGGACGGGCGGATACTGGTGGGGTACAAGGATGCCAAGGCGATGCAGGAATTGCTGCGTTAGCCGGCGATGTGTTCGAGTAACGTCCCTCTGGATATGGAGGTGTGTGGTGGGAAATATGAAAAGTAAACTGCTCCTTGCTGCTTCTTTCCTGGCTTTGACCTGGGCTCTGCAACCGACGCCCGCCCAGGCGACACTCTCCTGGCCCGGCGAACCGTACTGCGTAAAGCCCGCCTTCGTCGCCGGCAACGTGCCGCCGAACCTGTTGCTCATGATCGACAACTCGGCCAGTATGTACGACCTACAGTACGTGGACGAGGGGAAAAAACACTGCTCCAATTCCTCCAACAGTTGCACCACCAACGTGGACTGCCCCGGCGGCACCTGCAGCGTTTTCGACCGCCGCCCCTTCTACTGCTACGACCAGACCTTCGACAGCACCAAGAGCTACTACGGCTATTTCAACAAGGACAAGTTTTACTACTACTACAAGAAGCAGAATGACGGAACGGGCGACGAATTCAGGCCGGTAGCGGGGAGCACGCTGGCCGCAGCCCTGTCGGTGGTCTCCTGCGGCACCAACGCCAGCAACGTCACCAAGACCTTCCCGGGGCAGATGTGCCTCGAGTACACCACCGCTAAGGCGCTGGTTGCCTTTGTGGCCAAGGGGAACTACCTCAACTGGCTCACTGCGTCCAAGCTCGATGCCGAGAAGCAGACCCTGACCGGCGGCAAGTTCGACGGCAGCTATTTCATCCCGGAGTCGCGGGGCTGCGTAGGGCAGGCATTCGTGAAGGATCAGAATACCGCCGACTTCATCAACTTCGCCGACGGCACGCCCGACCCGAATAACTCGCTCCAGGTGACCTACACCATCACCGGCGAAGGGAACCAGTACAATTCGACCGCCCCCTCCAACGGGGGCCAGACCTACATCAACCTGTTCGGCGGTGCGACCTTCAACTACGGCAACTGCCAGGACGCCATCCAGGCTCTTGCCACCGGCGGCAACGCCGACATCAAGCAAACCGTGGATTCCTGTCTGGCCAGCACCGCACCCGCCACCGGCAGCTGCCAGAACGTTCCCACGGGGCTGTCGGTTCCTGCATGTGGAAGCAGTTCCGACTGCTACCTCAACAAATCGACCACATCCGCCTACGTCTGCCAGACGGCTCTCGCACGGACCTGCACCGGACTGACTGACACCGCTTCTTGCAAGATCGCCGCCCGCAACTCCTGCACCGTCGACCCGACCATCGCCTGCAGCACTGACGCCAACTGTGTCATACCTGTTGCGGCCACACCTGGTACCTGCTCCACCGACAAGTCGATGTACACCCCCACTCCGGGTAGCAAGGACACCCCCCCTGCCACTTCCTGCACCGCGGATGCGGACTGCAAGTTCAAGTCGACTGGGACCAACTTCACCGGCAAGGCCGGGTCCTGCGTCGGTTACGTTGCGGCGACGACCTCGAACAAGGGGCCCTGCGTGGTGACCGCCGCCCAGGATTACGGCCCGTGCGTGGCCAACTACGTCGGCGATTGCGTGCTCACCGCCCAGGGGGCGGCCACCAAGACCAAGGTCAGCTTTCAGCAGTCCATGCAGGAGTGTTGGAAGATCAGGGGTGAAACCCACACCGCTGCCGACGGCTACGGCTTTGCCAACATGAACACCGTGCTGAACCAGTGCCCCGACATCTACGCCTCGTACAAAACCTGTCACAACGACCACCTCAAGCAGTGCACGGTCGCCACCGACTGCGCTGCCGACGGCACAGTGAGCTGCGACTCCGGTCCGGACGCCATCGGTGCGGGTAACCCGGCGCTTTTGTGTGGCACCAACTACGAAGGACAGTATTTTACCAAGAACTCGAGCGGTAACTGGGTGGTGACCGCCACCGGTTCCGCCAACAGCTACCTTGCCATGAGGGAAGCGCAGTATCGCTTCTGCGGGGACATGGCGTCCCCCCCCGTCACCGACCCGACCGACTCCCCCTCCGATACTGCGATCACCGAGAACATGCCGGCCATCCTGAGCGGCATCGGGGTGGAGGCGCAGCTTGGCGCACCAATACAGAAGATGAGGGTGAAGATCGGTGCCACTTCGTGCACGACGGTTAGCGACTGTGGCACCACCAACCCGGAGCGTAGTTTCACCTGCACTTCCGGCACCTGCCAGCCCATCGGCCTGGTCCAGGAGTTCTCTGACAAGATCCGCCTTGGGGTGGCCACCTTCAACCCCTTCGGCTCCGCGTCCGAAACCGCGCTAGCCGGCGTCAAAGACGCCAAGGTCTGCTACGTCGGGACCGGCAGCACCCAGGTGACACCGGTACAGGCCTGCGTCCAGAACATCGACTGTGGCAGCGGCAACCGCTGCGACATCGCCTCGGGCAACGCGAACCTGGACGGCGGCGTCATCATCTACCCGGTCGGTAAGGGCTTCTGCGCCACCATGACCGGCACAGCCTGCACCTCGGACGCCCAGTGCACCAGCCCCAACACCTGCCTCAACGGCTTTTGCGGCAACCTGAGCACCGACGTCTGCACCAACGTGAGCAACTGCTCCGGCTCCAACCAGGCCTGCGTCCGCAACACCGCCGGCACCCATACCGCGTCCGATACACTGGTGGGGAAAATTGACGGCATAAGGGCCGCCTCCTGGACCCCGCTCGCCGAGACCCTCTACGACGTGCTCGGCTACTTCGCCGCCATTCCGCAGAGCGGCGGCAGCCTGAAAAGCCGCGTCACCGGTGCCGCCACCGGGCTCACCGGCCTGCGCATCAACGCCATCGACACCACCAGCGTTGTCAACCCCGTAGACTTCAACGAGGTCCTGCACCCGTCCGAGTACCGTTGCCAGCAGAACTACGTGCTGCTGGTAAGCGACGGCAGTTCCACCGCCGATCGCAACACTGCGGTCAGCAACCTGGCCACCCTCTACGCCTCGCAGGCCGGCACCACGGCCGGCGCCTGCACGGTGCCCAGCGGGTCCGTGGACCATGGCGGCACTTCCAACCTGCCGGTCATGTCCTGGCTCGGACGGCACCAGAACCTCGCCAGCTTCAGCACCACGGAGGTGACGCCGGTGCACTGCTCGGGGCACACCTCAACCACCTGCAGCAGCGACAGCGACTGCCCGTCCGGAGAAACCTGCCAAAACGGCACCTACCCGCGCGACTATTTCACCACCTACGTGGTGCTCAACGGCGAGTCCACCGGCACCACTGATGTCTGCTCCGCCGAGGTCCTTCTGGGCAAGACGGCCAGCAACGGTGGCACAACCTTGGAGATGGCGAAAAGCCCGGTGGAGCAGCGCGACAAGCTCTCCACCATCTTCCAGACCATCGCCGCCAAGGCTTCTTCCGGTACGGCGGCCTCCATCCTCAGTAACAGCGAGGGGAGCGGCGCCAACATTCTGCAGGCCGTCTTTTTCCCGAGGAAGATCTTCGCGAGCCAGACCTCGTCGGACTGGATCGGTGAAATGCAGAACCTCTGGTACTTCGTGGATCCCCAGATCAGCCGTTCCACCATCCGTGAGGACACCAACGCCGACAAGCAACTCGACCTGATCGCGGACCATGTGGTGAGTTTCCGTTTCGATAGCACTGACAACACCACCTATGCCTATGTCTCCCAGGACACCAACGGCGACGGCCTGGGGGATACCCCCGAGGTCAAGGAAGATACCGACGTGGTCAAGAGTATCTGGCGCGCCGGCAAGCAGCTCTGGGGCCGTGACCTCTCGGCCAGCCCGCGCAAGATCTTCACCTCCATCAACGGGACCTCGCTCATCGATTTCTCGTCCGGCACCTTCCGGGGCACCTCCAACACGGACAACTCCGCTACCCTGGCGCCGTACCTGAACGTCAGCGCCGGAGAGGCAACCAGGCTCATCGATTACGTGCACGGTGTGGATCAAAACGACCTGACTGGGTTCGCCTCATACCGCAGCCGCAAGGTGAAAATCAAGGACCCGGTCACCAACGTGATCAGCGCCGCGAGCGAATGGCGCCTGGGCGACATCATCTCCTCGACGCCGCGCATCCAGTCCACGGGGAAACTGAATACCTACAACATCGCCGCTCCCAGCGGATACGGTGATGCATCCTATGCCATGTTTATCAACTCGAACGAGTACAAGAACAGGGGGATGGTCTATGTCGGCGGGAACGACGGCATGCTGCACAGCTTCAAGCTGGGGCTTTTGGACGTGACCGCGAGCGGCACGCACAAGGCGACCCTTTCCGGCTCCGGGCTGGGTGAGGAGCAGTGGGCGTACATTCCGAAACAGGCCCTGCCGTTCCTGCAGTACTACGGCGACCCCAAGTACAACCACCTCTACTACGTGGACGGCGCCACCGTCCTCTTCGATGCCAGCATAGGTGTCACCACCAACACCGGGACCTGCGCGGACGCGGCCACCTACTACGATTGCCCCAAGCAAACCCAGTTGGTGGACGGCAGCAACCACCTCGACCCCGCCAAGAATACCTGGAGGACGGTGCTGATCGGCGGCATGGGTATCGGCGGGGCCTCCGCCAAGACCTGCGCCAGCGGTGCCGAGTGCGTGCAGACCCCGCTCGCTGCCGACCCCAGTGACGCCACCAAGGCGCTGGGCTACTCGACCTACTTCGCCCTCGACGTCACCAACCCCGACGCGCCGTCGCTCATGTGGGAGTTCAATGATCCGGCCATGGGCTACGCCACCACCGGCCCGGCCGTGGTCAGGGTGGGACCGCGCGACAAGAACGGGCACTGGTACGCCGTCTTCGGCTCCGGCCCCACCGGCAAGATCGACACCAATAACAACCAGTTCAAGGGGCAGTCCAACCAGACCCTGAAGTTCTTCATCGTCGACCTGCGCTCCGGTGAGCTGCTGCGCACCATCGATACCGGCATCGAGAACGCCTTCGCCGGTTCCATGCTGGGCGGCCCCATCGACGCCGACCGCTGGGATACCTATGCCAACGGGCACTACCAGGACGACGCCATCCTGGTCGGCTACACCAAGAAGAACACCAGCACCAACACCTGGAGCGACGGCGGGGTGATCAGGATCACCACCAAGGAGACCAGCACCGTCGCCAACTGGGGCTGGAGCCCGGTCATCGAGGACACCGGTCCGGTGGTTTCCGCCATCGCCCGGCTCCAGGACCGCAAGAACAAGCGCCTGTGGCTCTACTTCGGCTCCGGCAGGTACTACTACCGGGCCGGGACCGACATCGACGACTTCAGCAACCAGCGCTCGATCTATGGCATCAAGGATCCCTGCTACAACACCAATGCCCTGCCCGGCAACGTCTATGACAAGAACTGCACCGCCACCGTCACCTCCGGGGTGACCGACCAGTCCACCAGCATCACCTCTGTCGGCTCCGGCGGCTGGAAGATCGATCTGGACCTTTCCAGCGGCAACTTCGGTGCGGAGCGCGTGGTGACCGACGCCGTCGCGCTCACCAACGGCACCGTGTTCCTCACCTCGTTCCAGCCCACCGCCGACCCGTGCGGCTTCGGCGGCAACTCGTTCTTGTGGGCCCTGGGGTACGATACCGGCGGCAGACCCAGCGACGCGGCACTGGCCGGTAAGGCGCTGATCCAGCTCTCCACGGGCGAGTTCAAGGAGGTCGACCTGGCCCAGGCCTTCGGCAGCGGGGCCGCGCGCCTGAACCGGCGCTCGGGCGTCCCGATGACCGGCAAACCGCCGGCGGACGCCTTCCCGATCGTCAGCAAGAGCGGCAACAAGCCGGTCAAGAAGATCATGCACATTCAGGAGCGCTGATCCATGCGAGAGAGAGGATTCACCCTGGTCGAGCTGGTCGTGGTACTGGCCATCATAGGCACCCTGCTGGCCATCGGCAGCATGCAGTTCAGCAGCATGCAGCGCAAGTCCTTGATCGAGGCGCAGACCAGGAAGATCTACAACACGCTCACCGACGTGAGGGTCCAGGCCATGTACACCAAGACGCCGCGCATCGTGCTCCTGAGCACGTCGCAGTTGCAGATCTACTCATCGGCCACCACTGCGGGTGCCAACCCGATTTCCGTGGTCCCGCTCACCTTCCCCATTGTGATGAGCTCAGGTGCGAACCGGGTCTGGTACGACGCGCGAGGGATGCAGGTGGTGTCGGATCGCTCCATCTGTATCGAGCCGGGGGGCGTGGCCTTGAACCCGGGCTACATCGACAGCGTGGTGGTTACGACCGCGCGCACCTACATGGGGAAGAGACAAACCGGAGGAGCTTGTGTCCCAGCCAGTATCGATCAGAAATAACGACGGCTTTACCCTGGTGGAGGTCCTGGTGGCGGTGGTCATTCTCGCCGTCGGGATGTTCGGGGTGCTGCAATCGATAAACGTGAGCCTGCAGTACAACCTGAAGAACGAACTGCGCAACGAGGGGAACCGGATCGGGGAGAAGTATATGGCCGATCTCAGGGGGAAGACCTTCGACAAGCTTTCCACCGCTTACACAACGTTCAACGAGGCGGGAAAGATACGCAGCGGCACCAAGAACTACACCGTGGAGCGGGCCACCCAGATCCTTGCCTACGACGGGCTGCAACCCAGCACCAAGCAAGTCACCGTAATCGTGAAATGGAGTTACCGCAATATGACGACCATGAACAGGGTGGTGTCCGTGGTGGCCAGGCCATGAGGCGCGACCATAACCTACCTGTCGACGATGTACCCGTACGGGGGGAGCACGGCTACACGCTGGTCGAACTGCTCGTGGTGATGGCCATCTTCATCACGGTCATCATCGTGGCCTCGCAGGGGTTCCAGACCGTGCTGACCCAGGTCGGACAGCAGAGCAAGCTCATGGAGACCGACATCGGCAACGTGGTCGGGCTGGAGATGTTCCGCTCCGACGTGCAAAACGCCGGCTACGGTCTCCCCTTCACCCTCACCACCCGCTCTGCGCCCGCTGCCGGGAGCTATACCGAGGTGACCAACAGCGACACCGGGATCCCCATGACTGCGGGGTTCTGGCCGACAGGCAAGAGCCCCCTCAGTTTCAACGATGCCGTGGCCACCTACACCTATGACACCGACGGGGCGCCGCGCGCCGTGCAAAGCGGCAACACGACCTTCAATACCAGGGCCGGGGTCGGTTCGCAGTACCTGGTGATCAAATCGCTCACCGTGGCCAACTCGCAAAACGCCACCCAGAAGAAGTGGATGACGGTGTCCTACAGCGACACTGCGAAGAACGCGCCTCTCTGGAACGATCCGACCCGCGACTTCGCCAACACGGAGCGGGTGATGGTGATCCGGAACACCTTCACCGACAACACTCCCAAGCGTGAACTGCAGATCAGCGGCGGCGCCTATTCGGCACCGTTCTCCAACTACACCACGCTGACCCTGCCGCACTCCTCGGGCGACGTGTTCCAGGTGTACGGCGTGGACCAGAGCAGCACGCTGCGCATGCCGTTCAACCGGGCCGACTTCTACGTGTACCGCCCGACACCGGCCCCCCCGGTCTGCGCCCCCAACACCGGCATCCTCTACAAGTCGGTGCTGAACCAGGGTGCCAACTTCACCGACATTCCCCTTTTGGACTGTGTGGCCGACATGCAGGTGGTGTACGGTATGGGGCAGGCGGGCTCCAACGAGGTCAACTTCCACCAGACCACGCTCACGGGAACCGCCAAGGACATCCGCGAGCAGGTGAAGGAGATCAGGATCTACATCCTGGCGCAGCAGGGTAAAAAGGACACCGGTTATAAGCATCCCAATTCTCAGATTGCAGTGGGAGAGAGTTTCGGCGGACCCCTCATGGGGAGGACCTTCGACCTGCCGTCCCAGATCGGGACCGGGTGGGAAAACTATCGCTGGAAGGTCTACACCATTGTGGTGCGGCCGCAAAACCTCATTCAGTAGCACTACGGTACGGTTATGAAAAAGTTAGGCAATGAAGAAGGTATAGCGCTGGTCACCGCGCTCATGTTCACCCTGATCTGCCTGGGGATCGTGGCGGGGCTGATGCAGATGCTGTTGCTGGAGACCAAGGTGTCCGCCACCCAGAAGAACTACCGCAACTCCATCGAGGCGGCCTACGGGGGTACCGAGCTCATCACGCGCGAGTTCATCCCCAAGCTCTTCAACAACTACTCCTCGGCCATCAACCCGCTCAAGCTTGCCTACGGTTCCGGCGGGATGGGGGACATCGGCCTGGTCACCAACGACACCGCTCTCCAGAAAAAGCTCAAATACGCCACCAGCGACTGGGGCAACACGATTTCCAAGACCATCGACGCCAAGGACAACCCCGACCTGACCTTCATGTTGCGGGGGGTCTCCTCCGCCGGCAACTTCAAGGTCTACGCCAAGATCGTGGACACGGTACAGGGCAACTCCGACACCACCGGCGTCGATTACCTTGACAGCGGCGTCGGTGTCGCCGGCACCGGTTCGGGCATCTCGCCCAAACACAACCCCGCCCTCTACACCTTCGAGGTGCGCGGCGAGAAGGCCTCCAACCCCAAGGAAAAGGCGCTGCTCTCGGTGCTGTACGCCTTCTAGTCCCACCACTCGCGACTGCTTCCCGGCGGCCCTCCCACAAGGAGGGCCGCTGTCGTTTTACCTTTCACTTGCCGCGCCGCTGCGGCTTTTTTTTTACCCCCGCTCTGCTAAGATTGGAAAGTTCAAATTAGGCCGCCCGGCTGATCCGGGACGGGCCCGGAGGGAGTATGGGGTCGCGCGGCTTTTCGCTGATCGAGATGATACTGGCCATCGGCCTCGCGGCCATCCTCACCGCCATCGGCTCCTTCTACTTTCAGAAGTACCAGAAGAGTTACCGCATCGACGCCCAGACCCGCCTGCTCTTCACCGAACTGCTGAAGGCGCGCACCCTGGCCATCTACCAGCGCAGGGGGACGCGGGTCAAGATCTACGCCGACCGCTTCGAGGTCTACTCCTCGCTGCAGGACGGGGGGGCGGTCCATCCCGTGCAAAGACACCTGCTGCAGTATCCGGTGACCGCCACCGCCAACCTGGACCTCGCTGCCGGCGGCAACATCGACTTTGACGAGACCGGGATCACCTACGGCTGGAGTTCCATCTGTCTTGAATCGGTGCCGGGCTACGGCGCGGTAGACAGCGTGGTCGTTGCCGCCACCAGGGTGAGCATCGGCAAGAAGGGCACGGGTGATGACTGTAAAACCGAGAACATCAAGCTCAAGTAGCCGCGGCTTCACCCTGGTCGAGATGCTCATGGCCCTGCTGGTCATGACGGTCGGCCTCCTGGGGCTATTGCAGTCGGTGAACGTGGCCTACCACCAAAACCTCAGGGACAAACTGCGTAAGGAGGCAACCCTGCTGGCAGAGGAGCGCATGCACGACTGGTGCAGGCTCCCTTTCGACAGGATCACCACCGGAGTGCACAAGGAGGAGGCCGGCGAGAAGATGGTAGCCGGCACTCCCTGGCACTTTAGCGTGGTCCGGGAAGGGAGCGCGGTGGGGAACTCCACCAGGAAACTGCGGGTCATGGTGAACTGGTCCGTCAAGGGCGTCGGGAACCGGCACGAGATCTTCGCGCTCAGGTCAAGGAGAAACGGCGAATGAGGCACTGCGGGGGGAGGGGAGGATATACCCTGGTCGAGCTGGTCGTGGTGATGCTCATCTTCGCGGTGGTGATGACGCTGATCAGCAGCTCCTTTGCCAACATCGTCCGCAGCACCGGGCAGCTGGGCAAAAAAACGGAGACCGAGATAGAGGGGCTGATCGGGCTGGAGTTGATGCGCCGCGACCTGGAACTGGCCGGCTTCGGCCTTCCTTACACGCTGCCGGCCTGGCTCAACTATGCCGAAGCGCCCGAGGAGCTGCAGTTGGTGCCGGGGTACGCCGGTGCCAAGGCCGCCAACTTCAACGACAGGCCCGGTCTCTCTGCGCCGCCGGGCTATCGCGTCGGCAGCGATGTCGGTTTCAACGGCTCCGACTACCTGGTGGTCAAGGGGACCCCCCTCGGCATCAACACGGTCTGTCACAGTTGGTGCTATCTGAACTACAGTGCGGTCACCAGGCCGTCGCGCGTCGAGCCCGAACTGAAGATCGGCACCAAGGCCCGCGCCATCGTGCTGCATACCGGGGTCGGTGCCTCCGGCAAGCCGGTCCGGGACCTGGTCACCGCCGACGGAAGTTTCACCTTTTTCCTCGACGACGTCGATGCCGACTTCGCACCGGCGGAGAGGGGCGACAGCCACGTCGTCTACGCAGTGGCCAACGGTGGCGGCGACCTCACCTTCCCCTTCAACCGGTCCGATTACTACATCAACCGCAGGTCGGACATCTCCACCGTGTGCAACCCCGGGACCGGCACGCTCTACAAGACCACCATCGAGCAGAACGGCAGCTACACCAAGTACCCCATCCTCGACTGCGTGGCGGACATGCAGGTCGTGTTCTACATGGACACCAACCATGACGGCAAACCCGACTACCATCCCGACCCCGATGACGGCGTGTTCACAGCGGAGTACCTGCGCGAGGAGTTGCAGGAGGTCCGAGTCTACATCCTGGCCCAGCAGGGGCGGCAAGACCCGGGCTACCGCTATCCGGTGCAGGACCCGGCGCGCGCCGTCGTGGTCGGGGACCCGGAGCTGCCCGATTACGCGGGGCACGTCTGGACCTCCCAGGCGATGGGCGCCGCCTTCGGTGAGCAGTGGCGCAGTTATCGCTGGAAACTGTACACGATCGTGGTGCAGCCCAAAAACCTGTAGCAGGGGAGGGGGCTATGGCGGCTCTACGTTGCCAAAGGGGCGCAGCCCTGATTACCGCTTTGATGCTGACGACGCTCTCCCTGGTGATCGCGATGGCCCTTTTGTCCACCATCATCGCCGGGACCCAGGTCGCCGCGAGCCAGAAGCGCTACCGCAGCGCCCTCACCTCGGCGCACGGCGGCCTCGACCTGTTCACCAGCGAGATACTCCCCAGGCTTTTTCAATCCGGGTACGGGACCTCCGACTTCGAGCGCGACTTCCCCGGAATCGACCTGAAGGTGGCGCTCGATCCATGCCTGCAGCAAAAACTCACGCTGCCGCGCGCCGACTGGTCCGCCTGCAGCGATGTCCAGGCCAGCCCCGATCCCGCCCAGGCACCGGAGACCTCGTTTCGCCTGGCGGGAGAGCCGCCGGCGACGGGGTTCAACGTCAGCACCAAGATCATCGACACCGTGCCGGGCAATACCGACCGCAGCGGGTACTACCTGTTGGACGCGGGAGGAGCCGTGGCGGGCCAGGATGACGTGATCCGCCCGCAGCACGTGCCGGCCATGTACAACATCTATGTGCAGGGGGTGCGGGAAGAAGAGGGGACCCGCGAGAAGGCCCGCCTCTCCGTCCTCTACGCCTACTGAGTAGGGGACTGACTCCGCAAGGTGCCGGTCCTAGTTGTCCGGTTAGATGTTTGCAGCTCCCCCCTCCCGCCAGGGGAGGGGGGACTTTGGTTACCACTGCAACATCCAACCGGACAACACTGGTCGGTTCCCCTCTGCTTGCAGCTTGAGTCGCGACTTTTCACCTACGCGGGTTGCCGAAAATTGCAACTCGCCTTTTTATTGGTATGATCTCCCCATCCCGCCCATTAGAAAACGCGTGTGAGACAGGAGGCGCAGCTTCTCCCCATGGGAAAGTTTTTATTCTGAAGTATAATTACATATAACTTTAAATAAAATATTGACTTTCCTTTTTATTGATGAGAAAGTGCGCCAAAATTCGTAACATCTGTCTTCAAGCGGTGCCTACTTATGATCATGAACAGCGTCAAGAAACTCCGGGAAGAACGCCTGATGAGCAAGGCCGAGCTGGCACGACTGGCTGGGGTATCGCCCATCACCATTGACCGGATCGAACGGGGTGAGGACTGCAGGATGGAGACCAAGCGCAAGATCCTGCTTGCACTCGGGTTTTCCCTCTCCGACAAAAACAAGGTATTCCAGGACTAGGTAGATAGGACCACGCGATGCTTTTCTCCAAGAAGAAGGACATAGTAGGGGTCGACATAGGATCGAGTGCCGTGAAGCTCGTGCAGCTGCGCCCGGCCAAGGGCGGCTTCCAGCTCGTGAAGATCGGGATCCTGCCGCTGCCGGCCGAGGCCATCGTCGACAACACCCTGATGGACAGCTCTTCGATCGTCGAGACGGTCAAGCAGTTGTTGGGGACCCTGGGGGTGAAGGCCAAAGAGGCCGTCTGCTCCATCTCGGGCAACTCGGTCATCATCAGAAAGATCTCCCTGCCGGTGATGCCGGTCGAGGAACTGGAAGACCAGATCCACTGGGAGGCCGAGCAGTACATTCCCTTCGACATCAACGACGTCAACGTCGACTTCCAGATTCTCTCCCCCGACGAGCAGGACCCCTCCAAGATGAACGTCCTGCTGGTTGCCAGCAAAAAGGACATCATCAACGACTACATCTCCGTGTTCGCGGAGGCCGGGCTCAAGCTGGCGGTGGTCGACGTCGACTCCTTCGCCGTCCAGAACGCCTTCGAGCTGAACTACCCGGTCGACCCGGACCAGGTCGTGGCACTGGTCAACATCGGCGCCAGCATCTTCAACCTCAACATCGTCAGGGACGGCGTCTCCCTGTTCACCCGCGACGTGCAGATGGGGGGCAACCTCTACACCGAGGAGATCCAGAAGCAGTTCGGCATCAGCAGCGCCGAGGCCGAGGAGATCAAGCTGGGCTCCGAGCACTCCTCCGACCCGCGCCTGGGCGAGGTGCTGCAGCGGGTCAATGACACCATCGCCCTGGAGATGCGCCGCTCCCTGGACTTCTACAACTCCACCGCGGGCGAGGAGCGCATCACCAAGGTCTTTTTGAGCGGCGGCGCGGCCAAGACGCAGCAGCTGATCGAGGCGGTGCAGCAGAGGCTGGCGCTCCCGGTCGAGATCCTGAACCCGCTGGCCCGGGTTACCGTGAACGAGAAGGAGTTCGATTCCCGGTATCTCGATGAGATCGCTCCGCTCATGTCGGTAGCGGTGGGGCTCGCTACGAGGAGGGCTGGAGACAAATGATCAAGATAAACCTCCTCCCGATACGGGCATCCAAGAAGAAGGAAACCATGCGCCAGCAGGTCACCATCCTGGTGATCGCCCTGGTGACCGTCCTGGTGGTGGGGCTGGGCTGGTGGATCTACCTGCGCAGCCAGGTCAACACGGTGAAGTCCGACATCACCCAGGCCGAGGCGGAACTGGCCCAGCTGAAGACCAAGATCGGGGTCATCGACAACCTGAAGAAGCTGCAGGCCGACGTCAAGAAGAAGCTCGACGTGCTGAACCGCCTGCGCCGCGGCAAGACCGGTCCCGCGTCGCGGCTGGCCGCGCTCTCCGACTCCACCCCGGACAAGCTCTGGCTCACCAGGTACACCGAGAACGGCTCGGCGGTAACGCTGTCCGGCGGCGCCATGAGCGAGGACCTGATCGCGGTGTTCATGAAGACGTTGCAGGCGTCGGGTGCCTTCACCAACGTGGAACTGGTGGTCTCGGAGCAGGCGGACTTTAGCGGCATCAAGTACAAGCGTTTCGACCTGTCGTTCCAGATCAAGGACCAGAAGCCGTAGCGCCGGGACCTCCGGCCCAGGATGCGGCGCGAGCAGGCAGCGCGCAAACCAAGAAGCTGAATCAGAGGCATTGCCATGGATCCACAGATAGAGAAGTTGCTGAAGCTGCCGACCAAAGAGAAGGTCGCGCTCTTGATACTGCTGCTGGCCCTGGAAGGGGTCGGTCTCTACTACGGGCTGCACCGTCCCCGGCTCCTGGAACTGGAGGCGCTCAAGACGCAGCAGCAGGAGTTGCAAAAGCAGATCGACGAGAACCGGCGCATCGCCAACAACCTGCCGCGCTTCAAGGCCGAATTCGAGCAGCTGAAGCGTGACCTGGACAACGCCCTGACCGAACTCCCCAACCAGAAGGAGATCCCGTCGCTTTTGACCAGCATCTCCAACTCCGGCAAGGGGGCCGGTCTCGACTTCCTGCTGTTCAGGCCCAAGCCCGAGGTTCCCAAGGACTTCTACGCCGAGGTGCCGGTTGACATCTCCGTCTCCGGGACCTTCTTCAACGTGGCCGACTTCTTCGTCGCGGTCGGGAAACTGCCGCGCATCGTGAACATCACCAACGTCAACGTCACGGACATCAAGGAAACTGCGGGGCGCACCACCATGAAGGTGAACTGCCTGGCCACCACCTTCCGTTTCCTCGATCCCAAAGAGAGCAAGAATGCGAATGCCAATAAACCGAAATAGCGCGCTGCTTTTGACGCTGTTGCTGGCGTTTTCGTACGGCTGCAAAAAGGAAGAGGCCCCGGCGCCGCCCCCTCCCGCTCCCGCCGCGCCGAAACCCGCCCCCGCGCCCAAACCGGCGCCGCCGGTACAACAGCAGCTCTCCTCCGCGGCCAAGGCTGGTGCCGCGGTCCTCTTCAAGAAGGATCCCTTCAAGCCGCTGCTGGTGCCGCCGGCTCCGGCAGCGCCGGCCGGCCAGGGCGCCCGTCCCGCCGGGGCGCCTGCTGTCGAACTGCTGCCGATCCAGAGCTTCGAGGTGACCAAGTTCAAGGTCGCCGGCATCATCGCCGGGCTCAGGGAGAACAAGGCACTGGTGATCGACCCCACCGGCAAAGGTTACGTAGTTCAGGTCGGCATGCAGATAGGCAACGCCAACGGCAGGGTCTCCAGGATCACCTCCTCGACGGTGGAGGTCGTGGAGAAGAGCGGTCGCAAGAGTAAAACCACCGTGCTCACGCTGGCCAAGAAAAGGTAAGGAGCGTTTCAGATGACCATGTACCAGAGCAGAATTCTTTGTCATGCCATGGCACTCATCGTCCTGTTGACGGTTTCTGCCGGATGCGTCAAGAGGATGACCGCCGTTAACGAGCCTGCTCAGGCAGAGGCCGCGGCTTTTGCCACCCTGCGCTCCGTGACGGTTTCGGACGATGGCTCCAGCGTCGAGCTGACCAGCGACAGGCCCCTTACCTATACTTCCTACAAGGGGGGGGAGCCGGCGAAGATCATCGTCGACATCTCGCAGACCGAGCCGGGTGCGGTCGCCTCGCCCATCGAGGTCAACCGCGGCAGCGTCAAGCGGATCGAGATCGAGCGTCAGCCTGTCGGTGGCAGCGTGCTGACCCGGGTCGCCCTGGTGCTCAACCACGACGTCGACTTCTCGGTCGCCACCGATCCCGCCAGCAAGAACAAGCTCCTGATCAGCCTGCCGCGCGAGGCCGAGGCCAAGATCGAGCCCGCAACCAAGGAAGCTCCCATCGCCGAGCCGCGCATCGAGGAGAAGACCCTGGTAGCCGACGCGGCAGCGAAGACCCCGGCACCCCAGGCCGCCGACGCCAAAGCGGCAGTCCCCGCGCCGCCGACAGCGCCTGCCGACAAACCTGCTGCCAAGCCGGTCCCGGCTGCGAAAAACGAGGCGGAAAACGGCGGCCAGCCCAAGCTGAACGCGGTCATCACCGCGGCTGACGGTGTCGAACTCTCGGTACAGGGAGGGGTGGAAACCTTCAACTCCTTCAAGCTCGCCAAACCCGACCGTATCGTGGTCGATCTGTTCAAGGTCAAAAACGCGCTGGCGCAGAACGTGATCCCGGTCGGCGCCTTCGGCGTCGCCAACGCCCGGGTCGGCTCCACCCCTGACAAGGTGCGCGTGGTGCTCGATGCCTCCGGCGAGGGGCTCCCCGCTTTCGAGGTCGTCAAAAGCGACCTCGGCGTGAAGATCAAATTAAAGGGTAAGGCCCCGGCCGCAGCCGCAGCCGCGGCGCCCGCCCCCGCCCCGGCAGTAGCCGCGGCCCTGGCACCTGCTCCTGCACCGGCCGCCGCGGCCCCGGCACCTGCTCCTGCTCCTGCTCCTGCTCCTGCACCGGCCGCAGCGGCACCGGCACCGGTCGCCAAGATGAAGGCTGAAGTCCCGCCCGGGCGCAACGTAAAGGGCGCGCTGGAGGCGGTCGACTTCAAGATCGTCGACGGCGTTTCCCGCATCGCGTTGAAGCTGCACGGCACCTGCGAGCCCGGCGAACCAGTGCGGAGCCCCCAGGGGCTGACCCTGACCATTAACAACTGCCAGGTGCCCAAGTCGCTGCAGCGCGCCATGGATACCTCGAAGTTCGGCTCACCGGTCCTTGCCGTCACCCCGTACCAGGTGAAGGTCAAAGCTGGCTATGTCACCAAGATCGCGGTCAAGCTGCAGGGGAGCCCGGAGTACACCACCAGCCGCAAGGGTGACGTCCTTACCTGGGACATCGTCAACCCCGGCCCGGCCGTGGCGGCGAAACTGCCGCCGGCTCCTGCCGCCAAGCCCAGGGCGCCCGAGGCCGCCGACGAGCTGGCCGCCCCCCGCGCCGAGGAGGCGATGACCGAGATCTCCGGCAACGTCGAGAAGCGGGCCGTGAAGAAGGTGTACAAGGGGAGGAGGGTCACTCTCGAGTTCTCCGATGCCGACATCAGGAAGATCTTCCAGCTGATCGCCGAGGTCAGTAACCTGAACTTCCTCATCGCCGACGACGTCACCGGCACCATCAGCATCAAGCTGGTCAACGTACCCTGGGACCAGGCACTGGACGTGATCCTCGACAGCAAAGGGCTCGCCATGGTGCAGCAGGGGAACATCGTGCAGATCAAGGCGCGTAACAAGATGCAGAACCAGGCCGACGAGGAGACTGCGGCGAAGAAAGCGGCCGAAAGGCTGCTGGAGCTGAAAACGGCGGTGTTCGAGGTCAACTACGCCTCCATCAACGATGTCGCCACCCAATTCAACATCATGAAGAGCGAGCGCGGCATCATCACCAAGGACGAGCGTACCAGCCGCGTAATCGTGAAGGACATCCAGCCTGCTCTCGATGACATGAGGGCGCTGCTGAAGACCCTCGACCTGCCGGAAAAGCAGGTCCAGATAGAGGCGCGCATCGTCGAGGCCACCTCGACCTTCACCCGTGACCTCGGCGTGCAGTGGTCGCTTGGTTACTCGGACGGCTCCGCCTCCGTCGCCGGCATCAACTCCCTGGAAACCACCTTCGGCGGCGTCGTCTCCACGGCCGGCCCCGGCGCTTCCGGTTCCGGCGGTATCGGCATGGGGGTTTCCTTCGGCAAGCTGACCAGCAACATCAAGCTCGACATGAGGCTCGCCGCCGCCGCGACCATCGGCCAGGTGAAGATCATCTCCACCCCGAAGGTGGTCACGCTGAACAACAAGGCGGCCAAGATCTCCCAGGGACAGTCGATCCCGTACCAGACCACCTCTGCCGAAGGGACCAAGACTGAGTTCGTCGAAGCAGCGCTGACCCTCGAGGTGACGCCGCACATCACCGCCGACGGTTCCGTCAGCATGAAGATCAAGGCCAGCAACAACTCCCCGGGCGTCGGGTCGCCGCCTCCGATCAACAAGAAAGAGGCCACCACCGAACTGGTGGTTTCCAACGGCGACACCACCGTCATCGGCGGCATCTACGTCGACAACGAAACCGAGACCGACACCGGTGTCCCCTTCCTCGCCGACATCCCGCTGCTGGGCTGGTTGTTCAAGTCCAACAGCAAGCAGAAAACGAAGACTGAACTTTTGATATTCATTACGCCGAAAATTGTATTGTAATAAAAAGGAGAGCTTGAATGAAGAAACTGAAGGGGCTTTTGTTGTTGAGTGTGGGGCTGCTGGCATTGACATCCTGCGGGGGGGGGGAGTCCGACCCCGGTGCTAGCGTGGCCCTTTTCAAGACCGTAAAGCTGCATACCGAGACGACTCCGGACCAGATTGTGGTGCAGATAGCTTCCGGGAACACCTGCACCAACAACGTCATCTCCGGGACGGTAAACCCCGGGGTAACCGATCCGACAGTGACGGTCCTTTCTTCCATCTACAACAGCACCATCACCGGGCAGAACGTTTCCCTCAACAGCTACACGGTGACCTTCTCTCCGATCGCCGGCGCGCCAGCCATACCCGGCAACCTTGCCCTCGGGCTCCAGGGATGGTTCGGCGGTATTGTGCCCCCCGGCAACTCCGCAAGTCGCGACATTCCGGTGACCACTGCCGCGTTGACTGATTTCTTCGCCACCAACTCGTCGATCGCCTCCTGCACGCCGACCCAGTACAAGTATTACGCCACCATCAACATCGCCGGAACAGAGGAAAGTGGCACCGACGGCACTATCCGTGCCGTTGTTCCAGTGACCTTCACCAACATCCAGTAGACGGTCAATCTCCGTTTTGTCGGAACGCGGTGAGCTGCGTGTAACGAGCCAAAATATTCAAGAGGTATGCGATGAATTTGAAAAGAAATTTGTGCTGGATCCTGCTGCTGGTGCTGATGACGGTCTTCACCGGTTGCAGCGGACAGGATTCCAAGGCAGGAGCCAAGCTGGCGGGGAAATCGACCGGGAAGGTGCTCGACTCGGACCAGCAGATAACCACCGACTCTAACGACCAGGCGCAGCCCGCGGTCGCTTTCGACAACATCAACCACCAGTACCTGACCGCGTGGACCGATTCGCGCACGGCCGGCGCAACCAGTATCTGGGGCAAGATCACCTTCGGTCAGAACCTCTACGCCGACGGCAAGCTCAGGTTCGACAACACGACGAGCCACGTTGCGAAGGTGGGGACGCCCCCCATGACCTTCATCACCACCGACTTCCAGATCAGCGACGTCGGTTCCGTCGGGGACAAGCGCCAGCCCAAGGTTGCCTTCTTTCCGGACGCCAACACACCTGCCAACAGCCGCTACCTCGTGGTATGGACCGACTCCCGTAACGGATGGAGCCAGATCTACGGCCAGTTCCTGAGGGCCTCCGACGGCCACTACCTCAATCAGGCCGGCGTCGTCGTTAACGCTCCTGCCAACTTCCCGATCACCGAGCACGTCGCCATCTCGCTGGCCGGCACCGTGGCCGTCACTGGTTCTTACACCGCGCCGGTCACCAACGGCACCGTGGCCATCGATCCGACTTCGCCCAAGGCGGTGGTGGGGGCCGGGACCACGTTCACGGGGAGGATCAACCCCGGTGATGTCTTCATGATCGCCGGAGTCGCCTATTCCGTCGCCTCCGTCACCGATGACACCAACCTGACCCTGACCACCAATTACGCAGGATTCCCGTTGGTGAACAACGTTCCCCAGCGGGTCAGCGGTTTATCCTACTTCGCCTACGGCACTTCGACCCCGAGCGCGACCGTCACAGGCACCGGCACCCACTTCGTGAGCGACGGCGTGCAAAAGGGCGACAGGATCGCCATCAACAACATCTGGTATGAGATTGAGACGGTCGATTCCGAAACCCAGGTCACGATGACCACGCCGGCGGGGTACAACTACAGCGGCGCCGGGCTCCCTTACAAGATAACCGCTCACACCAACCAGACCGACCCCGACGTCATTTACAACTCGGTCACCAACAAGTTCGTCGTCAGTTGGGTCGATATCAGCGACCTCGACACGCAACACACAGCTGAGCTTCAAGGCGCTACCTGCAGTAACAGCGTCCTGGTCAACTACGTCGCCTACCCCTTCGTAGACAACAACGTGATCAGGTCGGTTACCATCACTCCGATGGGCGGGGTCCTCAGCGCGAAATCCTCAGTTTCGACACTGGTCCTCACAAGCGACTTTTCCGATAGCGGAAACGCGATCACGGCTGCCTGGCGCTCCCAGCTCGCCGAGTCCAAGCCCAAGCTCGCGTTCAACCCGAGCACCGGTGAAAACTATTTCGCATGGAGCGGCATCAACAGTCTCGTCGGCCTGACCGTCGCCTACACCAAGGATAACAACGGCGCCACCTGTACCTATAAAGCCCCCGTCTTCACTGGCAGCAACGTGGATGCCACCCCGAAGATCAAGGTTCGCCGCAACGCCGGCCTTGGCTTGGTCACCGATTACAGCTTCGGCACCGATGCCACCTCCCCGACCCTGGCGGTCGACCCGAACAAGTACCGCATGCTGATCGGCTGGGAGGAAAACAGCACCGCCGCCGTGACCGGCAAGGACATCCAGGCCCAACTCTTTGACATCACCAGCTTCGTGCCTTACGGCTCCCTGATCTACGTCTCCAAGGCAATCGGCGACCAGAGCGCCCCGGCTGCGGCCTTCGACAGCGTCAACTCCAGGTACCTCGTGGCCTGGGAGGACGCCAGGAACCAGAGCGCCAACATCTCCAACATCGACGTCTACGGCCAGTTCGTGGACCCGCAGGGGAATCTCTCCGGCGGCAACACCATCATCACCGTCGGCGAGGGTAACCAGCTGGCACCTGCCGTGTCCTTCGGCGACGTGTACTTCCGCAAGTTCATGGTGGTCTGGACCGACGGTCGTCTCAACAACAACTCCGACATCACCGCGCAGTTGCTCGAGTACTCGACCCTGCCCCAGCTGGTCATCACCGACGCGCAGGGGAACCCGATTTTCAACGGTGCCATCGACTTCGGCAACGTGGACATCACCACCGCCACGCCGTACAAGGACATCAACTTCAAGATCCGCAACGACGGCAACTCGCAGCTCACCATCAATTCCATCACCGACCCGGCCGCGCCGTTTTCGCTTATGACGCCGAAGCCGGTGACGGTGAGCCCGGGCACCAGCGCCGACATGACGGTCCGCTTTACGCCGACCGGCGCCGGTTCCTTCGCGGGAAGCCCGTCCAACAACTACAAGATGACCTTCAACTCCAACGGCGGCACCGCGGTCATCTACCTTTCCGGCGCGGGCATCGGAACCCGGGCGCTGTCCATCGACAGCACCGCGCTCCCCGACGCCACGGCCGGCCAGCCCTACCCGACCACCACACTCACTGCCAACGGCGGCGTGACCCCCTACAGCAAATGGACGGTCATCTCCGGATCGCTGCCGCTTGGCATGAACGACATCACCACTGACGCCAACGGCAATGGTGTCCTCAGCGGTACGGTGGACCCCGCTGCGCTTTCCAGCTACACCTTCACCGTCAAGGTTACCGACAACGCAGGTGTCACGTCCACCAAGACGTTCACCATCAACGTCACCTCGCTCAGCATCGACAACACCACCCTGAAGCCCTGGACCCAGTTGCACAGTGGCTACCGTGAGCAGTTAACCGCCACGTTCAACGGCACCCAGGTGCCCACCAACTCGGTCTCCTGGAAGGCGCTCAGCTCCGTGCCGCAGGGGCTCCACCTGAACGCGGACGGCAGCATCACTGATGACGTTACCGGCCCGCTGATCGCCGGAACCAACAACATACTGGTGGAGGCGTCCTACACCGACAACGCCAACAAGACCTATAAGGCGACCAAGACTGTCAGCATAACCATCAACCCGGCGCTGTCCATCACGACCACCAGCCTTCCGGCGGTCGTCGTCGGGACCAGCTATACCCAGCAACTCGCCATGGTCGGCGGCACCCCCTCGTTCTCCTGGACCCTCAAGGACGGCACCACGCTTCCCCCGGGCATCCAGATGAATCCGAGCACCGGCGCCCTCACCGGCACCCCGACCGGCACAGGCACCACCAACTTCACCGTCGTCGTGACAGACGCTACCGGCGCCACCACCGAGCGTTCCTTCTCGGTCACGGTCAACCCGACGCTCTCCATCTCGACCATCTCGCTTCCTGCGGTCATGACCGGCTCCTCCTACACGCAGCAGCTGGTCGGCATCGGCGGCACCAAGCCGTACACCTGGTCGGTGTCCGGCAACCTGCCCCCCGGAGTCGTCCTTGACGGCGCGACCGGCGTCTTGAGCGGCACTGCCACCGGCGCAGGCAACTATGACTTCGTGGTACAGCTCAAGGACGCGGACGGGACCGCGGTCAACAAGCTTCTCACCATCACCGTCAACAGCCCGGGTGTCTCTTCGAGCTCCGTCGTCTACCAAACTGGTGGTATCGACAGCTCCTTCTACGCCTTCGGCGGGAAGCTAACCAACAGCAACACTTCCTCGACCACGGTCACCATCATCAACAACGGTTCCTCGGCAGTGACCTTCACTGAAGTGAGCACCACTGATCCGACCACCTTCCAGGCCAACGTGCAGACCAACTACCCGGTCGCCAGCGGCGGATCCCTGCCGGTGAGCATCGTCTTCACTCCGAAGGCGATAAGAAACTACACCGCCACCTTGAACATCAAGGATTCCAGCGGCTCCGTCTATCCGCTCACCCTGACCGGCAACGGCGTGAGCTCGGTGGCCGCGTTCAACGCGACCCCCGGCAGCGTCACCGGCAGCAGCACCATTGCCTACGCGACCATTCCCGCGAGCTTCGTAGCCTCGAACAAGCCGGCTAACTTCAACATCAGCTCGGTCACCGGAATCAGGATCGATAACATCCAGGCAGCCGGAACCGTCAATGTCGACGTCACCTTCGCCTCGCTTCCTGCGAACCCCGAGTTCTATAAAGTCGTGAACAACGTGTGGACCCCGATTATCCCGGTGGGTGGGGCGGCTGTCGGCAACACGGCGACGTTCAAGATCTACGACAACAACGACCTCTATGACTCCGACGGCAGGGCCGGCTTCATCCAGGATCCCATCGTGGTAGGCACCACCGGCACCCCCACCACCGATCCGGGCACCACGACTCCGCCCCCGTCCGGCTCCGGCAAGAGCGGTTGCTTCATCGCGACTGCGGCCTACGGCAGCTACCTCGACCCGCAGGTCGTGGTGCTCAGGCACTTCCGCGACAACGTGCTGCTCAAGTCGGCACCGGGTCGTGCTTTCGTCTCCTTCTACTACAAGCACAGCCCGCCCATCGCGGACTTCATCTACGAGCACGGCTTCCTGAGGATGCTGACCCGCTGGGCGCTTACCCCGCTCATCTTCGCGGTGAAATATCCGCTGGCCCTGCTGCTCCTGCCGGTGGGTGTACTCTTTTACCGCCTGCGCAACCTGCGTGTGGCGGCACCCGCCAGGGAGAGCGTGCAGTAGCAGGCCTCGGCGCGTAATCAGATTTTCAGGAGTGTTTTGATGTTAAAGAAGTTGCTTGTTTTTTGTTTCATCACCATGACTCTTACCGCCTGCTCCAAGGCTCCCGCCAAGGAGCAGGTACAGGAGACCATCAAGAAGTTCGTTCCGACCGACTTCGAGGTGCTGCAGATTTCGGAGAAGCCGTATGCCGGACTGTACGAGGTCGTTATCGGCGTCAAAAAGCAGCCGGTCGTCTTCTACATCGACAAGAATTGCCAGTACCTATTCTCCGGCAGCATGATGTCGGCGGAAACCAAGGCGAACATCACCGCGGAGACACTGAAGAAATTCATGGCGAAGTAGCCGTACCTACTACAACCAGATGTGTGCGAAAGCCAGGGACGATCCTGGCTTTCGTTTATCTGGTTATATTGTTTTGCCTGCGGCATGATTTACTGCTAATATCCGCTGCGACGTGCAGGCGGGTGGCAGCTACGCCGGGCGCTGAATTAGAATACTAGGAGCACGCATGTTCAGATACCTTACCGCGGGCGAATCGCACGGCCCGCAGTTGACCGCCATCATCGAAGGTCTCCCCTCAGGGCTTAAGCTCAGCGAAAGTGACATCAACGCGGATCTGTTGCGCAGGCAGGGTGGCTACGGCCGTGGCGGCCGCATGAAGATAGAAACCGACCGCGCCAGCATCCGTTCCGGCGTGCGCTGGGGCGAGACACTGGGCTCCCCTGTCACCCTGGTGGTGGAAAACTCCGACTGGGTGAACTGGGAAGAGCGCATGTCGGTCAGCCCGGAGCACCGCGACGATTCCATCCGCGTCACCCGCGCCCGGCCCGGCCATGCCGACCTTCCCGGCGCCATGAAGTACGCCCACAACGACGTGCGCAACATCCTGGAGCGCTCCAGCGCCCGGGAAACCGCGGTGCGCGTTGCGGTAGGGGCGGTAGCCAAGGCCTACCTGTCCCGCTTCGGTATCGCGGTGACCGGTTGCGTCGTTGAGTTGGGCGGAGTGAAGGCGGAGCGTCCGGATCTCTCCGTGAAGGCGCTGCAGGAGGTCATTGCCGCCTCGCCCGTGTACACCTATGACGCCAAGGCCGAGGCCGAGATGGTAGAGGCCATCGACCGCGCCAAGGCTGCCGGCGACACCCTGGGTGGGGTGGTCGAGGTCAGGGTGACCGGTCTTCCGGTAGGCCTGGGGAGCCACGTGCAGTGGGACCGCAGGCTCGATGCGCGCCTGGCCGCGGCAGTGATGAGCATCCAGGCGTTCAAGGGTGTGGAAATCGGTGCAGGGTTCGAGACGGCGCGTCTTCCCGGTTCCCAGGTGCACGACGAGATCTACTTCGACGAGCAGCGCGTGGCGCGCGGTGAGAAGACCGGCTTCTACCGTAACACCAACCGCGCCGGGGGACTCGAAGGGGGCATCACCAATGGCGAGGAGGTCGTCGTGTACGGCGCCATGAAACCGATCCCGACCCTGTACACGCCTCTCAAGTCGGTCGACATCCTGACCAAGGAGCCCTTCGAGGCCACCGTGGAAAGGTCGGACTGCTGTGCGGTTCCTGCTGCCTCCGTGGTTGCCGAGGCCGTGGTCGCCGTCGAGATCGTCAACGCCTTCATGGAAAAGTTCGGCGGCGATTCGGTGGCCGAGACCGCCAGGAACTACTCGTCCTACATCGAGTACCTGCGGGAATTCTAAAAGGCACGTCAAAGGCATTAACGCAAAGGCGCCAAGGCGCGGAGGCGCGAAGAAAAACAAAGTCCCCCTTTGCGAAGGGGGATTTAGGGGGATTTGCTTTTGGTTTGGGAACGGCAAATCCCCCCCGGCCCCCCTTCGCAAAGGGGGGAGTGGCAGGTAGCGGAAGATCATCGTTAATCAGGTTCTACTTTGCGCCTTAGCGGCTCCGCGTCTTTGCGTTAGAGGTATTTGTGAGTTTCAAGAACATTTTTCTCACCGGTTTCATGGGGTGCGGCAAGACCAGTGTGGGACAGGTGCTGGCGCAGCGGCTGGGTTGGTCTTTCGTTGATCTGGACCAGGTCATCGTCCAGGAGGCGGGGCGGAGCATCAAGGAGATCTTCGCCGAAGAGGGCGAGCCCGCCTTTCGGGCACTGGAGTCAACAACCCTGGAGCGGGTGGCCACCGGGGCGGGCCAGGTGGTTTCGACCGGAGGCGGTGTCGTCATCGCGCCCGCCAATCGGGCCGTGATGCGCAGCCACGGCTGCATCGTGAACCTCACCGCCAGCGTGGAGACCATCGCCCAGCGGGTGAGCGGCGACAGCGAGCGCCCCTTGCTGGCGGACGACGCGTCCGTTTTGAAGATCCGCACCATGCTGGACGGCCGCGAGCAGTTCTACGCCGACGCCGACGTCCGGATCGACACCACCGGCAAGGAGATCGCTGCGGTTGCCGACGAAGTACTAGATTTCTGCAAGGGGTCCTTGTGAACGTCCAACAGATCAAAGTGGCTCTCGGAGAGCGGAGCTACGACATACAACTTGGCGCAGGTATCCTGGGGAGCGTAGGCACCCTCTGCCGCGAACTGGGACTGGCCGGCACCGCGGCCGTGGTGTCCAACACCACCGTCGCACCGCTTTACTACGAGACGGTACGCGCCGCCATGGAGGAGGCAGGATACCAGGTGTGCCTGGTCTCGCTCCCCGACGGCGAGGCTTATAAAAACAGCGCCACGCTGAACCTGATTTACGATGCCCTCGTCGACGCCTCGCTCGATCGTGGCTCCTTCATCCTCGCCCTGGGCGGCGGGGTGATCGGGGACATGGCCGGTTTCGCAGCGGCAAGTTACCTGCGCGGCATCCCCTTCGTCCAGCTTCCCACCACGCTTTTGTCCCAGGTCGACTCCAGCGTAGGGGGCAAGACCGGCATCAACCATCCCCGCGGCAAAAACCTGATTGGCGCTTTCTACCAGCCCAAGGCGGTGCTGATCGACGTGATGACGCTGGACACACTGCCTGAGCGCGAGTTCCGCGCCGGCCTGGGCGAGATCGTCAAGTACGGCGCCGTCCTTGATGGCGACTTCTTCAGGTTTCTCGAGTCCAACGTCGATGCGCTGCTGGCGCGGGACAAGGACGCCCTGATCGAGGCCGTCGCCCGCAGCTGTTCCATCAAGGCGAAAGTGGTGGCGGTGGACGAGAGGGAAGGGGGGGTACGCGCGGTGCTCAACTACGGGCACACCCTGGGCCACGCCGTCGAGACCCTCACCGAATACACCACGTACCTGCACGGCGAGGCGGTCGCCATCGGCATGGTGCAGGCGGCGAAAATCTCGCAGCGGTTCGGCTACTGCAGCCAGGCCGACCGGGACCGGATCGAGGCGCTCATCGCCGCGCTGGGACTCCCCGCCGAGCTTCCCGCATTCCCGCCGGACAAGTACGTGGAGGCTCTCTCCCACGACAAGAAGGTGCGCGACAAGGGGTTGCTCTTCATCTGCAACCGCGGCATCGGCGCTTACAAGATGGAAAGGGTCACCGACCTCAAAGCACTGCTGGAGATCTGCGCATAGGAGCGTGACATGGTAGAGGACGCGTTGTCGTTTTGGACTGAGATTCAGCGCTACGAAGACATGCTGGCGGCGGATGCAAAATCGCTCTGCTTCGCACCGCTTTCCGACCTGTACCGGAAACTTGGCCTTTTGGACGATGCCGTCTCCGTGGCCCAGAAAGGATGTACCGCGCATCCCGAATACGCGCTGGGGTTCGTCGCGCTGGGCAACGCCTGTTACGCCAAGGGCATGGCCCCGGAAGCGCGACAGGCGTTGGAAAAGGCCGTGGCCCTCAAGCCGGACCACATCCAGGCCATGAAGGTGCTGAGCCAGCTCTATGTCGAACTCGGCGAACTGACGCTGGCCCGCCAGCTACTGGGGCAGGTGCTGAAGCAAGATCCTGAGGACATGGAGAGCAGCATGCTGCTTAGCTCGATCGGGTCGTCTCCGGCCGCTCCCGCCGCAGCGGCGGCAGAAGAGGAAGTGATCGAAGAGCTCGAGATCATCGAGGAGCTCGAAGTGCTCGACGATGAGCCGGAGCAAGAGGTGATCGCGGCGCCTGCGCCAGCGCCGGCCGCCGTGTCCGCGGCAGCAGCACCTCCCGCTGTTGACGCATCGGAAGACATCTGGGCCATCGAGGACCTTGAAGAGGTCGCCGAAGCGCCCGCTGCAGCCCAACCGCGTGCCGCCGTTCCCGATCCGCTCACGACGGCGACCCTGGCCGAACTGTACGTATCGCAGGGCTTCCTGGACAAAGCGCTTGGGATCTACCGCGAGCTGATCGCGGCGCACCCCGGCAACCAGCAGTACCGGCTCCGATGCGATGAAATCGTGGAACAGCAGCAGTTGCAGCAGGCAGCGTCGGCACAGCCGGCTCCGGCCGAGGTTGCTGCAGCACCTGCTGCTCCCGCAGCAGCACCGGCAGCATCGGCGGCTCCAGTTGCTCCCGCAGCCGCGGCGGCAGTTTCCGCTGCCGCAGCACCTGCAGCCCCACCCGCGTTTGCTGCGCACGAAGCACCCGCCGCGATGGATGTGCCCATCAGTTTCGAGGAAGTCGCCGTCCCCGCTGCCGTAGCCGGGATGGAGTCGCCGGCGCAGCAGGAAGCGGCGCCGTTGGAGCAGCCCCATGTGCCGGAGGAGCCCGTCGAGGACGGCGACCTGGAGAGCTCGCTGCAGCGCTGGCTGGAAAACATAAGGAGAAGAAAAGATGGGGTTTAAGGGGATTCTGAAGCAGATAGTCGACGAAAGCTGCGGCCTGGGCGGGGTCATCATGGGGTACGACGGCATCGCCATCGAGGAGTACCTGCGCGATGCGGCCGGGCTGGACGTGCAGACCATGACCATCGAGTACGCTTCGGTGCTCAAGGAGATCAAGAGAACGGTGGGCGTGCTCAAGACCGGTGAACTGGAAGAGGTTTCCATCATCACCGAGAAGTGCTGCGTCATCGTGCGTGGCATCAGCGAAGACTTCTTTGCGGCGCTGGTGCTTGCCTCCGACGGCAACTTCGGCAAGGCCCGCTTCCTGTTGAAGCGCGCTGCGCCGGCATTCCGGGAGTCGCTGCAATGAGTGCCGCCAAGATCCTGGTCCTGCACGGTCCGAACCTGAACCTGTTGGGGGTACGCGAGCCGGGCGTCTACGGCACCACCACGCTGGAGGGGATCAATCAGGCTCTCCGGGAACTGGCGGTTGAACTGTCGCTGGAACTCGACATCGTCCAGAGCAACAGCGAAGGAGCACTGGTGGACGCCATCCAGGGAGCCATGGGCACCTGCCAGGGCATCCTCATCAACCCCGCAGCCTATACTCACACCAGCGTCGCCATCCGTGACGCCATCGCCGCCACAGCGCTCCCCGCCGTCGAGGTCCACCTCTCCAACGTGCATGCCCGGGAGCCCTTCCGAAGCCACAGTTTCATAGCCCCGGTAGCGGTCGGACAGATCTGCGGTTTCGGCCCTGACAGCTACCTTTTGGGGCTGCGCGCCCTTGCCAAACGGCTGGGAAAATAGATTGTCATACGGGCGGAATTATGATAGGTAACAGAATCCTTGCGGCCCGAGAATGCCTGAAACGTCTGGATGCCGAACTGTTGCTGGTCCTCAATTTGAGCAACATCCGGTACCTCGCCGGGTTCACCGGCAGCGAGGGGCTGCTGCTACTCTCTCCAGACGACGGGTGGTTTCTCACCGACTCCCGTTACACCTCACAGGCTGGCGCCGAGGTCACGGGCGCCAAGGTTATCGAGTTCTCCAACCGGATGGATACGCTGGTCGAACTGCTGCAGCAAAGCGGCGCGACCAGGGTGGCCTTCGAAGCCGGCTCCACCACAGTCGCTTTCTACCAGGAGCTTTGCGCCAGGACGCCGGGGATCGAGTATATCTCCGCCGACACGGAGATGGTCGGCCTGAGAACGGTGAAGGACGCCGGCGAACTGGAGATCCTCGAGCAGGTGGCGGCCATCGCCTCGGAAGCGCTCCTGGAGACCGTGGCGCGTCTGAAGCCCGGCATGACCGAAAGCGAAGTCGCCTGGATGCTGGAAGTCGCCATGCGGGAGAGGGGAGCAGAGGGGAAATCCTTCGACTTCATCGTCGCCTCCGGCGAGCGCGGCGCCCTGCCGCACGGTCGCGCCTCGGAGAAGAAGCTGGTGGCGGGAGAGCTGGTCACCATCGACTACGGCGCCATCTACCGCGGTTACTGCTCCGACGAGACGGTGACGGTATGCCTGGGACAGCCGGACCCGAAGCAGCGCGAGGTGTATGAAACGGTGTTGGCGGCCCAGTGGGCGGCCCTGGAAGCGGTCCATCCCGGCCTCAGTTTCCGGGACCTCGACGCCAAGGCGCGCGACTACATCGGTGCGAAAGGCTTCGGCGAGTATTTCGGGCACGGCCTGGGGCACGGGGTCGGCATCGACATCCACGAGCACCCCACGGCCTCGCCGCGCAGCAAACACGTGATCCAGGAGGGGATGGTGTTCACCATCGAACCCGGGATCTACATCCCCGGGTGGGGCGGGGTCCGCATCGAGGACACCGTGGTGGTCGAGCAGAACTGCTGCCGGCCCATCACCAGGGTCCCCAAGGAATTGATGGTCCTCTGAGAGTTTCAAGCGGCCTGTCCGGCATCGATCGGTAGGCCTTTAACCATGCAATAAAGTGAAGAAAAGGAGAATGATGTGGATATAAAAGACCTGAAGATGCTGATCAAGATGGTAACGGAGACCGACATCACCGAGTTCGAACTGGAGAACGCCGATGACAAAGTCGTCATCAAGAGGGGCTGCAGCAGCGCCCAGTTCCAGGTTCAGGCGCCCGTCGCCTACCAGTACGCTCCGGCTGCTCCCATCGCCGCTCCGGCAGTTCCGGCTGCCGCTGCCGCTGCCGCTCCGGCTGCTGCCGAGAAAGAGCAGGGCGACGTGATCACCTCCCCCATCGTCGGCACCTTCTACCGCGCTCCGGCTCCGGACGCCGCTCCCTTCGTGGAAGTCGGCCAGATCGTCGAGAAGGGGCAGGTCCTCTGCATCGTCGAGGCGATGAAACTGATGAACGAGATCGAGGCCGAGTTCAAGTGCAAGATCCTCAAGATCTGCAAGGAGAACGCGCAGCCGGTCGAGTACGGCGACACCCTGTTCGTGGTCGAGAAGCTGTAAAACAGATTAAGATAAAGATAAAGATTAAGGCAAAGCAGTTGTGGTCTTAGTCTTAGCCTCAATCTCAGTCTTAGTCTTAATCTTTATCTGTTTTCCGGAGACATCATGTTTCATAAAATTCTTATCGCAAACCGGGGGGAGATCGCCCTCCGTATCATCAGGACCTGCAAGGAGATGGGGATCAAGACGGTCGCCGTCTACTCTTCGGCCGACTCCGAGTCGCTGCACGTGAAACTGGCCGACGAGAGCGTCTGCATCGGCCCGGCTCCCAGCCTCTCCAGCTACCTGAACATCAACGCCATCATCTCTGCGGCCGAACTGACCGACGCCGAGGCGATCCACCCGGGCTACGGCTTCCTGTCTGAGAACCCGAGGTTCGCCGAGATCTGCGAGAAGTGCGGCATCACCTTCATCGGCCCCACCGCCGAGAGCATGCGCATCATGGGCGACAAGATTTCCGCCCGCCAGGCGGTCATCAAGGTCGGCGTACCCATTCTGCCGGGCACCAAAGAAGGGGTCCACGACGTCAACGAGGCGGTCAAGGTCGCCAAGGAAATCGGCTTCCCGGTCATCATCAAGGCGACGGCGGGCGGCGGCGGGCGCGGCATGAAGATCGTGCACTCCCCGGCGGCACTTCCCAACGCGTTCATGACCGCCAGGACCGAGGCGCAGACCGGCTTCGGCAACCCGGAAGTCTACATTGAGCGCTACTGCGAAAACCCGCGCCACGTCGAGATCCAGGTCCTGGCCGACAAGCACGGCAACGTCATCCACCTGGGCGAGCGCGACTGCTCCATTCAGCGCCGTCACCAGAAGGTGATCGAGGAGGCTCCCTCCACCGTCACCACCCCCGAGCTCAGGAAGGCGATGGGCGAGGCTGCGGTCGCCGCTGCCAAGGCCGTCAACTACAACAGCGTTGGCACCATGGAGTTCCTGGTCGACAAGAACAACAACTTCTTCTTCATGGAGATGAACACCCGCGTCCAGGTGGAGCATCCGGTCACCGAGATGGTCACCGGCGTCGACATCGTCAAGGAGCAGATCCGCTCCGCCTACGGCGAAAAGCTCCGCTACACCCAGGACGACATCAAGATCAAGGGTCACGCCATCGAGTGCCGTATCAACGCGGAAGACTCGGTCAAGTTCACCCCGTGCCCGGGCAAGATCACCGATCACCACACCCCGGGCGGTCTCGGCGTTCGCGTCGACTCGTTCGTCTACACCAACTACAGCGTGGTGCCGCACTACGACTCCCTGATCGCCAAGCTGATCGTGCATGCCGACACCAGGGATGAGGCCATCAAGCGCATGGCACGCGCGCTGGACGAGTACATCGTCGACGGCATCAAGACCACCATCCCGTTCCACAAGCGGATCATGGCCAACAAAGACTTCATAGAAGGGAACATAGACACCAGCTTCATCGAAAGGCTGGTATTGGAGTAAGCTATGGACTTTCCAGAAGAGCTTAAGTACAGCAAAGAACACCTGTGGGTCCGCGTTGAGGGTGACCGTGCCGTAATCGGGGTCACCGACTACGCGCAGGTCGAGTTGGGCAACGTCACTTCGGTCGAGCTCCCTGAGCCGGGGGATGAACTGGAGCAGGACGACTCGTTCGGCTCCATCGAGGCGAGAAAGACGGTAGCGGATCTCTACGCTCCGCTTTCCGGCACCGTGCTGGAGGTCAACTCCGAGCTGGGCACCGCCCCGGAGTTCGTCAACGACGATCCCTATGACGGCGGCTGGCTGGTTGTCATCGAGATGGCCGATGCCGAGGAGCTGAACCTCCTCATGTCCGCTGAACTGTACGAGGACACCGTTTCCGTTTCCGAAGATTAACCGTTACTTGTTTGAGATAGACCTGAAAAGGCGAGAGTTCCTCTCGCCTTTTCCTTTGCGAGGGGACTGGCTCCGCCAGGTGCCTGTCCCCCTGGTTTTGTTTGAAGGGGCTGGCTCCGCCAGGTCCCTCTCCCCTCTGGTTAGCGATCCAAAAGTCCCCCTTTGCGAAGGGGGATTTAGGGGGATTTGCTTTCGGTTGTAGAGAGGCAAATCCCCCCCGGCCCCCCTTCGCAAAGGGGGGAGCAACAGGACAGCCTTACCCCGGAGTTTTGCCGTGACCATCAACATCGGACACATCAAGTACGCGAACTGCACCCCCATCTTCACCGCTCTCGCCTCCCATTTCGACTGCACCGGCTACCGCTTCGTCGACGGCGTACCGGCACGACTGAACGCCATGCTGCGCGCCGGCGAGATCGACCTCAGCCCTTCTTCCTCCATCGAGTACGCCACGGCGCACGAGCAGTACTGCCTGCTCCCGGGGCTTTCCATCAGCGCCATCGGTCCCGTGAAGAGCGTGTTCCTCTTCTCCCGCGTCCCGGTCGAGGAACTGGACGGCGCCGCCATCGGACTCACCGCCGAATCCGACACCTCGGTAAACCTCCTGAAAGTGCTTTTGGCCAGGAAGTTTGGCTTCAGCAACAGCTTCGAGCGCACCACGCTGTCGCTTGTCGAGGCTTTGGAGCAGTATCCCGGCCTGCTGCTGATTGGTGATGCCGCGCTGAAAGGGGCCGCGTCCGGTTCCGGGTTTTTCTGCTACGACCTCGGCGCGCTGTGGCATGAGTTCACCGGGCTCCCCTTCGTCTTCGCCCTCTGGATCGTCCGGCGCGAGGCGGCGCGGGATAAACGGGCCGAACTGGCGGCACTCGCCCATGACCTTGTGGCGGCCAAGAAACTAGCCTACGCAAGCTACGCCGACATCGCGGCGCAGTGCGAGGAGCGGGCTTGGCTTAGCGAGGAGGCGCTGGTCGATTACTGGCAGACGATTTCCTACGAGTTGACCGACGCGCACCTCGAAGGTGCTCGGCTTTTCTTCCGGTACGCGTTCGAGATGGGACTCATACCGAGTCTGCCGGAGTTGCGGTTTTTTGAGTAGTAGGAGGGGAGGCGAAGACAAGATGCAGTTTTAGAAGTTGAGCGGTTTTTTTGGGCGCTCAACTTCTTTTTTTTGACGTTAAGCGTCAGTCAGAAAAGTTTTCGCAGGATTTTATTTGTTTGAAACATCAATTTTGGAATTTAGCGCGGGCTTTTGGAAGTTAAGCATTTTTTTTTCGTGCTTAACTTTTCTTTTCGGAAGTTGAGCGCCGGTCCGAGAAGTTTTCGCAACGTTTTAATGTTTTTAAACATTAAAATTGGAGTTTATCGCGCGCTTTCTGGAGTTGTGCAAAATTTTTTCGTGCTTAACTTTTTCTTTTTGAAGTTAAGACGTCGGTCCGTGGAGTTGTCGCAATTTTTTTGCGTCTAAACTTTTATTTTTGAAGTTCATCTCCCGGTTTTCGAAGTTGTCGCATATTTTTTGGAGTTTAACTTCGATTTTAATGTTTTGAACTTCAATTTAATGTTTTGGACGCGTTTCCGATTCGTTTGTCGCGAATTTTTTTCTTTTGAGCATCGGAATCTGAAGTTTAACCCCTCTCGCCGAGAGCTGATCCTTTTTTAAATTTCTCCCGCCTCTTTCCTGCTGCGGTAGTCAGACAGAATCCGGGCGTGGTCGAAGCAAAGCGGCTCCGGTAGGGCGTCAATGGGGAAGATGGCGAAGGCGGCGGCGTCGTCGCCGGCCTTGGGTGTGTCCGTAGACTTGGCGACGTAGACGGTCGAGATGTTGTGGCTGCGCTTGTCGCGGGCGGGATCGGAGTAGCATCCCAGCAGCCTCAAGTCCTTCTCCTCCAACTGGACGGAAATCTCTTCCCGCATCTCCCGCACCGCTGCATGTTCCAGACTCTCTCCGTAATCGACAAAGCCGCCGGGGATGGCCCAACCCAAGGGCTCGTTCTTGCGCTCGATGAGCACGATCCCTTCCGGGAGTTCGACGATCACGTCCACGGTCGGCAGAGGATTCTTGTACTGTTTCACCTTGGCCCCGCAAGCGGGGCAGGCCAGGAAGTCGAAAGGCATCGGGCACCTCCAGTTCTGGAATTGTGGGTAAAAAAAAGGGAGGACCTGAGTCCTCCCTTTTTAGGGTACAGCAAAAAACTGTGGGTACTACTTCTTCTTCTTGGCGCCTGCAGCTTTCTTGGAAGCCTTGAGCGGGTTGATCTTGGCGTCGTCGGTCTTGAGCTCGACCTTGACGTGGGTAGCGAAGTTGCAGATACCGCCGACCCACTTCTTCTCGGGAGCCGGGTATGCGCTGCAAACCTTCCCGATGGAGCCGTCTACGATCCTGTCACAACCTTCGCAGTTCTCCACGATCAGTTGGCAGGAACCTTCGGTGAATACACAACCCTGTTTACCCCAGAAAGTGCACTCTGCACCAGGAAGTACGGTTTGACATTGCATGTTTAAAGCCTCCTCAATTGCTTCGTAATCGGTTGATAGAGAACACTCTACCAATTTCGAAAGAAAAATGTCAACCCACTTTTTTCGCTAAAACTTGACTCTCTCTGAGGTCTGGATTAATCTCTAGTAATTATTTATTCGGGTCGCCTGGTACTCCTGTTTTCGATAGGTTATCGATAGCTAGTGGGGGATGTGCCAGATCGAGGTGACCTTACTATCGATCACCCTGGAGGGATTATGCAGCGGATTACTTTCGGCACTTCCGGCTGGCGCGGCATCTTGTGTGAAGATTTCATCTTTGAGAATGTCAAGGTAGTGACCCAAGCCATCGCCGACCATGTTAAGAGTAACGGGGAGGGGGGCAAGGGAATCATTGTCGGGTACGACTCCCGTTTTATGGGTGAGGCCTTCGCCCGAGAAGCAGCCCGCGTCCTCACCGGCTCCGGCATCACCACCTTCCTCTGTGTCCGTGATACCCCGACACCGGTCATCTCCTTCGAGATCCTTCGCCGCAAAGCCGCCGGCGCCATCAACTTTACCGCCAGCCACAACCCTCCCGAGTACAACGGCATCAAGTTCTCTCCCTCCTGGGGGGGACCCGCCCTGCCTGAGACCACCAACGACATCGAGCGCCGAGCCAACGAGATGCTGGGTGAGATCTGCTACAACGAGTGCTCCATTGACGATGCCGTAAAGAAAGGGCTCCTCGTCGAGATCGATCCGATGCAGGATTACCTGGACGACTTGGCCAAGAAGGTCGATTTCGCCGCCATCGCCAAATTGGGCACCATCGCCGTCAACCCGCTCTACGGAACGGCGCGCGGATATCTCGCCGAGCCGCTCAAGGCGCACGGGGTGAAAGTGGTGCAGATGAATGCGAACCGCGATCCCTACTTCGGCGGCTTCCCTCCTGAGCCGAGCGAAAAATACATCCAGGATTTCATCAAGCTGGTGCAGCAGGATCCTGAGATCGCTCTCGGTATCGCCACTGACGGTGACGCGGACCGCTTCGGTATCGTGGACGGAGACGGCACCTTCATCGAACCCAACTACATCATTGCGCTGCTGCTCGACTACCTGGTCCGGGTCAAGGGGGTGAAAGGAGGCGTTGGACGTTCGGTCGCCACTTCCCACCTGGTCGACGCGGTCGCCAAGATGCACGACATCAAGGTTTACGAGACGCCGGTCGGCTTCAAGTTCGTCGGCGAGCTGATCGCGCAGGACAAGATCATCATTGGCGGCGAAGAGAGCGCCGGTCTTACCATCAAGGGGCACGTCCCGGAGAAGGACGGCATCCTGGCCTGTCTGCTGGTTGCCGAGATGGTGGCCCGCGAGGGGATGCCGGTCAAGGCGCTTTTGGAGCGTCTCTACAGCAAGGTCGGCCGTTACCTCACCAAGAGGGTCAACCTCACCCTTTCTCCGGAGCTGGAAGAGATCTTCCCGGAGCGGATTGCAGCGACGCCGGCCAGCTTCGCCGGGGAACCGGTCAAGGAGAAGATCACCGTCGACGGCAACAAGTTCATCCTCCAGGACGGCAGCTGGCTCCTGTTCCGCAAATCCGGCACCGAACCGGTGGTGCGCCTGTACTGTGAAGCGTCCAGCGAGGAGCGCCTGCAGGCGCTGGTGGACGCCGGCCGCGAGTTCATTCTGGGCAAGGGGTAACCGCGCAGAAGGGACAGGCTCCGTTAGGTGCCTGTCCCTCTAGCGGAACGCTTCTTTTTGCTCAGCCACCTTTTCCTGGTTCCCAAGCTCCAGCTTGGGAACCCCATGTGGCGCAAAGCTCCAGCTTTGCATTCGAGGGAAGCTGGAGCTTCGGAGAGGCTTTGCGTTCCCAAGGCGGACCTTGGGAACGAGATCAACTAAAGGGGGACAGGCACCTGGCGGAGCCAGTCCCCTTCATCCGGGACGCAGTTGCGTGCAGGCCTCCAGCCTGCCGATGACTGCGTCCCATTTTATTACAGGTGCTCTTTTGTGGGGCAGTCGACGGCCACGTTGCCGGCACGGCGGAGGACGCACCGGCAATAGTCCCTCACTCGAGCAGCAGAACTTTCTTCGCATATTCCCGCAGTTATCGCTTCATGATTGTCTTCCGCGCGGAAGGGGCTTGAAGCGGAGCGGGAATTGCAGTTCCTTGCGGAAACGTTAAGTAAATCCGGGTACCCTACCGCGTAGCTGTGCATTGTGGTCGTTTAGGGGGTGTTCTTTTCGCAAGCTTTGCGCTATGATAACCGGACTAATTAGAAGGGAGGGTCTATGTGGGACTACACCGATAAAGTAAAAGAACATTTCCTCAACCCCAGGAACGTGGGCGAGATAACGGATGCTGATGCGGTCGGCGAGGTTGGCAGCCTGGCCTGCGGCGATGCCCTTAAACTGTTTATAAAGCTGGACGAGAACAAAGAGCGCATCGTCGACGCCAAATTCCAGACCTTCGGCTGCGGCAGCGCCATCGCTTCGTCTTCGGCGCTGACCGAGATGGTGAAGGGTAAAACTCTTGACGAGGCGCTCGAGATCACCAACCAGCAGATCGCCGATTTCCTGGGCGGGCTTCCCGAAGAGAAGATGCACTGCTCGGTCATGGGGCAGGAGGCGCTGGAGGCCGCTATCGCCAAGTACCGCGGCGTTGAGGCGCCGGCGCACGGCCACGGCCACGATCACGTCGAGACCGAGGGTGAGTTGGTCTGCAAGTGCTTCGGCCTGACCGACGTCTTTCTGAAGAAGGTCATCGCCTCCAACAAGCTGACCACCGCCGAGCAGGTCACCCACTTCACCAAGGCCGGCGGCGCTTGCGGCGGCTGCATTCCCAAGATCAAGGAGCTGATCGCCGAGGTACTGGGCGAAGAGAAGAAGGTGGCTGCCGAGAAACCGACGAAACTCACCAACCTCAGGAAGATGCAGCTGATCCAGGAGACCCTGGAGAACGAGGTGCGTCCGCAGCTTTGGGCTGACGGCGGCGACCTCGAACTGATCGACATCGACGGCTCCAACGTCCAGGTCGCCTTCAGGAAGGCCTGCGCGGGTTGTGCCTCCTCCGGCTACACCGCCAAGTTCGTCGAGCAGAAGCTGCGCGAGATGGTTTCCCCCGACATCACCGTACAGGAGGTTCAGGGATGAGAGAGATCTATCTTGACAACAACGCCACCACCAAGGTGGACGAGCGGGTTTTCGAGGAGATGCGTCCCTACTTCTGCGAGCTGTACGGCAACCCGAGTTCCATGCACTTCTTCGGCGGCCAGGTACAAAAGAAGGTGGACGAGGCCCGCGCCCGGGTCGCCTCGCTTTTAGGCGCCCTGCCGGACGAGATCGTCTTCACCGCCTGCGGCACCGAGAGCGACAACGCCGCCATCCGTTCGGCGCTCGAGGTCTTCCCGGAGAAGCGTCACATCATCACCAGCCGCGTCGAGCACCCGGCGGTGCTAACCCAGTGCCGCAACCTCTCCAAGCGCGGCTACCGCATCACGGAACTGAACGTGGACGGCAACGGCCAACTCGACCTGAACGAGTTGGAGCGGCTGGTCGATGAAGATACTGCCATCGTCTCGCTGATGTACGCCAACAACGAGACTGGCGTCATCTTTCCCATTGAGGAAGCTGCCAAGATCGTCAAGAAAAAGGGTGCTTTGTTCCACACCGACGCGGTGCAGGCAGTAGGCAAGATCCCGCTGAACATGGCCGAATCGGCCATCGACATGCTCTCCCTTTCCGGGCACAAGCTGCACGCTCCGAAGGGCGTCGGCGTTCTTTACGTTCGTCGTGGCACCCCGTTCCGCCCGATGCTGGTCGGCGGGCACCAGGAGCGCGGCCGCAGGGCCGGCACCGAGAACACCGCTTCCATCATCGCCATGGGCAAGGCCTGTCAGCTGGCCGAGCAGTACATGGCGGACGAGGCCGGGCGCGTCCGCGAGATGCGTGATCGTCTGGAGCGCGAACTGACCGCGCTGATCCCGAACACCAGGATCAACGGCGGCGGCACCGAGCGTCTTCCCAACACCCTTTCCATCGCCATGGAGTTCGTGGAAGGGGAGGGGATCCTGCTGCTGCTCTCGGAGAAGGGAATCTGTGCTTCGTCCGGCAGTGCCTGCACCTCCGGGTCGCTGGAGCCGTCCCACGTGCTGCGCGCCATGGGTGTTCCCTTCACCTGCGCTCACGGTTCCATCCGCTTCTCGCTGTCCAGGTTCACCACCGATGACGACATCGATGCGGTAATCGAAGCGTTGCCGCCCATCATCTCCCGTCTGCGTGCGATGTCGCCGTTTGGGCGGGAGTTCTTGAACAAGTAAGGCAAATCCCCCCTGTCCCCCCTTCGCGAAAGGGGGGAACGTCAGGGCTCGTGCAGCACTTCGGGGGGACACAGCCCCGGCTTGGTAATACCGGGAACAAAAGAAAAGGGGTGAGCATGTTCTGCTCACCCCTTGTTCGTTGTCATTGATCTGTCTGCTTCACAGGCTATCGGTAAACCTCACGGCGGTGCGCGACCTTTACCACCCAGACTGTAAGCTCCCAATCCTGAATGGAGTACACGATGCGGTATTTTCCCTGGCGAATGCGATAGCGGTCCTGGCCAGACAGTTTCTCACAGCCGATCGGCCGTGGATTGGTGGCAAGAGATGCGATGCGGCTCATGATCCTTTGCAAGTCTGTTTTCGGGATCGACTCAAGATCCTTCCGCACGGAATCCCTCAGCAGAATGCTATAGACGGCCATCGTTCTTTAGTTGTTTAAGTACTGATTCGTATGTCAGCAGCGGTTCGTTGACCCGCTCCTCAAAAGCGGCCAAATCCTCGGCGTCCTCGGCAAGGGTGTTGCGGACGGCATCATTAACCAGATCGGAAACAGAACGCGATGTTTCTAGTGCCTTGTGCTGCAGCGCCCGATGCATGGCAGGGTCGAGGTAAATAGTTGTTCTTTTAGTTAGCGCACACATGTCTGTACCTCCGCACCGAGCATAACGCAGTGACGCCATGACGTCAACGCAAGCCGTCGGAGGCATTCCATAGTGGGGCATAGAGGGAAAAAAGTGGTCGAAATCGTTTTGGACAACGTAAAAGCCAGGATAACTGAAGTGAAGTTCCTGGAAGAGATAACGATGCAGATTGACGCAGGCGAGCACTGGGCTGTGGTCGGGGCGAACGGGTCGGGGAAGTCGGCCTTCGGAAAACTCCTCTGCAACGACCTGCCGGTGATCTCGGGCACCACCCGCGTTCCTGCCCGCTCGGGCTTCGTTTCCTTCGAGAAGATCGACGAGATCCTGGAAAAGGAGCGTTATAACGACGACTCGGATTTCCTGGGCTACGTGACCGAAGGGACCCGTGTCGACACGTTCATCCTCTCCGGCACAGACGCCGACGAAAAGCGACTGTCTGAACTGGCGCAGGAGCTTGGCTTCACCAAGATCCTGGAGCGCGGCATCAAGTTCCTCTCCACCGGTGAAATGCGCAAGACTCTCATCTGCAAGGCGCTTCTGCAGGAACCGGAACTGCTGGTGCTGGACGAGCCCTTCGACGGGCTGGACCGGGATTCTTCGGAAGTGCTGCGGCAACTGATCAGCCGCTGCATCGAACGCGGCATCCAGGTGGTGCTGCTCCTGAACCGCTTCAGCGAGATCATGCCGGAAACGACCCACATCGCTTACCTTAAAGAGTGCCGCATCCTCATGTCGGGGACCAAGGAGGAGATGCTGGGCTCGAAGGCGCTGCGACGCTTCCATGCTTTTCATTACACCTTGCCGGATACACTACCCGAGGTCGACACGGCGCGCAGCGCGCCACCGCTTGTTCCAGGTCAACCGCTCATCGAGATGAAGGACGTGACGGTCCGCTACGGCGAGAAGTGCATCCTGAGCGGCGTCAACTGGACGGTCAAAGCCGGTGAACACTGGAAGATCAGCGGGCCCAACGGC
The DNA here is from genome assembly GCF_016458305.1 of Geomonas anaerohicana. GTDB lineage: Bacteria > Desulfobacterota > Desulfuromonadia > Geobacterales > Geobacteraceae > Geomonas > Geomonas anaerohicana. The sequence goes on from NZ_JAEMHL010000002.1 coordinate 475,390, forward strand.
TCGGGAAAGTCGACGCTCTTGAGTCTGATCAGCGGCGACAACCCGCAGGCCTACGCCAACGACATCAGCCTGTTCGGCCGCAGGAAGGGGAGCGGGGAGAGTGTCTGGGACATCAAGAAGCGCATCGGCCTGGTCTCTACCTCGCTGCAGCAGGAGTACCGGGTCGGCGGGACGGTGAAGGTCGTGGTCATCTCCGGGATGTACGACTCCATCGGCATGTACTCCCAGTACACCCTGCACCAGCAGGAGATCGCACTGGAGTGGCTGAAACTTTTGCACATGGATCACCGAAGGGAACATGCTTTCCGTGACCTTTCCTATGGGGAGCAGCGGCTGGTACTGCTCGCCCGCGCCATGGCGAAGCAGCCGGACCTGTTGATTCTGGACGAGCCGTGCCAGGGACTGGACGACGTGAACCGTGAGATGGTGCTGAAACTGATCGATCACCTGGGGCGCACCGGCAATACGCAGATACTTTACGTGAACCACCACGCCGAGGATAGGATCCCGTGCATCGAGAACAGCATGGAGCTGGTGCCGGCGGATGGGGGCGGCTTCACAGCGGCGATGACCTCGTAAGCAAGATCGTCGGAACGGGAGGGGACTCCCCGGAAGGTTCCCCCCTCGCCCTCTGGGAGAGGGGCAGGGGTGAGGGCGTTGCCAATGGCAACCAACTCCCTTCGTGGCATCTCCCTCACCCGCCCTGCGGGCCCCCTCTCCCGGAGGGCGAGGGGGGGGAGATATGGACGTTAGGGGTACTGGCGCCAGTATTCCAACCCGGAGTACGATTCCTGGAAGCCGAAGCGCCTGAGTGCCTCGGCGTACTCTGATTCCTTGGCGGGATCGCCGTTGATACGTTCGACGGTGATGCGTTTCAACGGGTTGAAGTCGCGGCTGACCAGGGTCCTGAATAAGGCAAGGTAGCTCTCCAACCGTGAGTCGTCCGCCCCGGTTCTGAACTCCAGTTCCTTGCCGTAACGTCGTGAGATGAGGACCAGGTGCGACCCGTGGTAGACCAGGTGGGTCGACGGGATGCGGGAAGGGAGCGCCTCGCGCAGGCCTTCCAGGCCGCTGCCGCACAGGGAGGCGGGGTCGGCGGCATTGACCCAGAAGATCTCATCCTGGAGCAGGCCACGCTCCAGCAATCGGTACGCCTCCTGCGAGACGAACTGCAGCCCGGGAATACCGTCGAAGAAGTTGCCGGAGATGAGTTCGCCGGACATCTCCATGATGCGCAGCGTCCTGAACAGGCGGCTCCACTGCAGGGCGGGGAGTTCCCGCGTCAAAAGCTCCCTGAACAGGATGCCGTAGCGCTCCAGCAGCACCCGCACGCGATCCTTGGTTCTTTCCTCCTTTTCCAACACATCTATTTCCGTTTGCGGTTCGGGGAGCACGAACCAGTTGCCCGGACCTTCCTGGGCGCGGTTCCAGCGACTACCGGGGAGCCGTCGCGGATGCCGTCCGTGCACTGGATGCCGGTGCCCCGCATCCCCCTGCGGCAACTCGAAACGGTTCAGGATTCCCTTGCGCACGGCGGCGAAGGAATCGTTGCTCACCGCTCCCTTCCAGGCTGCCTGCCAAAGTTCCGTCGTTGCCGTTGCCGCCGTGACTCCCGCTATGGAGCAGATCGCGCTCAGGTTGTAGTGACCCCGGTCATCCGGAATAAGTGCCGGGTGCTCCGGTTCCGTTGCCCCGGTCCCGCTGTCATCCTGCTCTTGAAACAGGTCGAGGTCTTCCGGGAAAGCAAAGGAGAGCCGTCTGGGGCCGCAGCCGAACCAAAGCAGGTCACTGCTCTGCATCAGGCTGTCCAGCCATGCGCCAAGATAGGGAGCCAGGCGGGCGGGAAGGACGTCCTCCTCCCAGAGTCCCACCGGAAGAGGTGCGCCGAGCAGTTGCTCGAGCCGGTCCCGCAGGTCGTCGGGGGTGCTCCCCTGTTGCACGATCCCCTGGAACTGCGCCAGGAACAGCGGGAGCTGGGCGAGGTCCAGCGCCTCGAAGGCGGGTCTTCTCGACCTGCGCAGCATCCGTAGCAGCGCCTCCAGGTTCACCGCATCGCATACCTGCGGCTCTTCCCCCCCCCCGGTGAACCGGTCCACCAGCACGCTGCCAGTTTCCTCCAGGCTTTGCAGCGCGTCGCGCAGCAGGCCCTCTTCAAGCCCCAGGGTACGCTGCAGCACGGCCAACTCCATGGGGCCGTAGTAGCCAAGCCACCGCCCGACAATTCTCGCCGCGCCGGGTTCTTCTTCGTCCCCAATCTCCGCCGCAGCCGTCGTGCGTTGCCACAGCCTGTCGAGCGACTGCTGCAGCAGGCCGGATAAATCCGGAACGGCAATCAGCGGCGCGATGGTTATTTCGTCCCTGCTGCACCCGAGCCCTTCAGCAACTTCCGGGATCATCTCCAGCGCCGAGACCATTGGGGCCTCCGCACCGGGGAATTCCACAAGGACCAGCCGCTGCGCGACCTGCAGCAGCGACTCCTCTTCGCCCGGGCCGCCATCACGGGCTACCGACCGCAACAGATCCGGCCATTCCCGGAGTGGAACCAGCAATCTTTCCTTGACCCAGTCGATCAACTCACGTGCCGAGTCCGGGGCGTATCCCGGCGCCAGCCGCTGCCGTTTCTCCTGGAACTGGCGCACCAGTTCGGGGGGAAGATGCGGGCGCAGGTGCGGTGAGAGTGCGAGTTCCTTCAAGAAATCGCTGCCGATGGCCGACTTCCGGCCGCCCCCCAAGGTTTCGTCCTCGTACACGTACTTGTTGGTCTGCTGCCAGATCAGCCCCTTGGCAAAGGGAGACGCTTGCTTGGTGTGCACCCGGCTGACCTCGATGGTGCCGTCCTGGATCTCCTCCAATACCCGCCTCAGGTTGGCCAAGTCGAAATCGTCCTTGAGGGCGGAGCGCCAGGTTTCCAGCAGCACCGGGAAGTCACGGTAGCGCAGCACCGAGGCAAGGAGCTTCTTGGAGCGGAGCCGGTTCAGCCAAAGCGGCATCCTTCTTTTGAAATTGCTCCGGGACAGGAGCAGCGCCCGCCCGGCATTCTCGCGGAACCGGGCGCCGAAGTAGCCGGTCCCTTCCAGCGATTCCCTGAGCAGGGATTCGATGTTATCCGGTGTGACCAACTCGAGGATTTCGTCCAGTTGCTCCATTTCGTGGGGGAGCAGCAGCGCGATGCCGTCGTTGTTGTAGAAGGCTTGCAGCGGGTAGCCGTAGCGCCGCTCCCAGGCGGCGACCAGCGCGAAGGTGAACGGGCGGTTGACGGTGTTGCCCCACAGGGTGTGCAGGATGATCTGCTCCGTTTCGGCCCCGCCGACCGGGTCGCGGAAGTGCTCCACCAACAGGTGGTGGCGGTGGGGCAGGGGAGCGCCCGTCGCTTCCCTTTGCAGTTCGAGATAACTCTCCAGTGCCTTGGCTGCACCCTCATCCATGAAGTGGCGCCGCATCAGCTCTTCGACCAGGTCCTGCCGGCCCAGCCGTTCATTGCAGGATTCCAGGAAGGAGGAGATCTTCTCGGAGTAGAAGATGTCGCGATCCAGTTCCTCTGCGCGCCAGAAGGGGATGATCTGCTGGGACTTGCGGGCCGGGACCACCAAAACCGTGCTGTGACTTATCTCGGTGATCTGCCAGACCTGTGCCCCGAGCGCAAAGGTGTCGCCGAGCCTTCTCTCCCAGACGAATTCCTCGTCCAGTTCGCCGATCTTGGCTCCGCTCTCCTTCAGGCGCAACTCGAAGTAGCCCCGCTCCGGTATGGTCCCTCCTTCCAGGTAGACCAGCATGGAGAGGGCTGGGCGGGTGACGATGGTCTCTTCCAGCCGATCCACCGTGACGCGGGGGCGCAGCTCCGGTACGTGCGAATCGGCGTACTTCCCCTCCAGCATCCCGACGACGAGATCGAACTGCTGTCGGGACAGGTTACGGTATGGGTAGCTGCAGCGGAGGAAATCGTAGAGCTCGTCCAGGTGCCACAACTCGGGGAGTCCCATGGCGAGCATGATCTGGGCCAGCAGGTCCAGGGGGGCTTCGACCGGGTGCAGTTCCTCGATCTCCCCTTCGGCAATGGCGCGCGCGATGACGGCGGCGCAGACAAAGTCCATGCCGTAGGTGGGAAAGAGCATACCGCTACTGACCTCGCCCACGCCGTGACCGGAACGGCCGATGCGCTGGATGGCGGAGGAGATGGAGCGCGGCGTCTGGATCAGGACCACGCTGTCCAGCTTGCCGATGTCGATGCCCAGTTCCAACGAGTTGGTGGCGACGATCGCCTTCAGTTCACCGCGTTTCAGGCGCTCCTCGACCGCGAGGCGGATCTCGCGGGACAGCGAGCCGTGGTGCGAGTAGGCAAGCTCCTCCCCGGAAAGCTCATTGATGAGCCGGGTCACCTTTTCCGTGGTCCTCCTGCTGTTGGCAAAGAAGAGTGTGGAACGGTGCCTGGTGATGATGTCGGTGAAGCGTTCCACCAGCGCGGGCCAGAATTCTTCATCCGCCCCGGAGAGCACGGCCGATGGGGCGCTGATCTCCAACTCGAAACGCTTCTCCTGCTCGCCGCGGACCAGCGAGATCGGGCGCGGCTGGTGGCGCTGGCCGACCAGGCGCAGGCCTGCCACGAAGTCGGCGATTGTTTCCAGCGGGCGCACCGTGGCCGACAGTGCGATGCGCTGGAACTCGCCGCTTAACAGCGTGAGCCTTTCCACGGCGGTGATCAGGTGGGTGCCGCGCTTGTCGCCGGCGACGGCATGGATCTCATCCAGGATTACGGTGGCCACGCCGGTGAGGGTGGCCCTGCTCCCCTTGGAGGTGACCAGGATGTTGAGGCTCTCCGGTGTGGTGATAAGGATCTCAGGGGGGTGACGCAGCATCCTGCGCCGTTCGTCGCCCGGGGTGTCACCGCTCCGGGTCTGGACGGCGATGGCGGGGAACTTCTCCCCGCGGACCGCGAAAAACTCGCGCAGCTGGTTTAGCGGGGCGAGCAGGTTACGGCGCACATCGTTGTTGAGCGCCTTGAGGGGCGAGACGTAGAGCACCTTCGTTTCGCCGCGGGGCCAGGCGCCGGTGACCAGTTGGTTGATGGCCCACAAAAAGGCGGCCAGGGTCTTGCCGCTGCCGGTCGGCGCGGTGACCAGGACGTGGCGCTGTCGACTGATCTCATCCCAGGCACGCAACTGGACGTCTGTGGGATCACCCACGTTCTCGATGAACCATTGCTGGATCAGCGGGTGGAAATGTCTCAATGCGGATGGCGGCATAGCTATGACTTTAGGCTACAAAGGGAGTTTGTTCAAGGCGGGGCGTTGCTGCAGATAAATGCGCAGCTGCTGAAAAGCGAAGCCCCCTTCCTCCAGCGTGGGGAAGGGGGCTCTATGAGGTGCGGCCGTGATGCTGTGCGGGCTACTCGGTACAGAGTTGCCACTCACTGCTCTCGTTGGTGAGGGCGGTGACTGTGGTGCCAGCCGAGCTGAAGGTGAGCCTGGCTTTCGTGCAATGTGCGCCTGCTGCCTGGAATACACCCGCGATAGGCACATCCGAGAATGAGCTTACCGATAACGGTGTCGGTGTTGTCACCTCTACGTATCCGTAGCTCGGATGAAAGTAGACCCCGGTGATGGCAAGCGTGTTTCTGGAGAAGGTATAGGTCCAGTCCTTGATCCAGTAGTTGGGGCTGGAGTTGACGCTCAGCGTGCAGGACATCCTGAGCGTCTCACTGGTGGCGGTGGCACTGAAGGCGAAGGAGCCGTACATGGTGGCCGTTCCCTTGGCGGTGTTGGCGGAAAGCGGGGCAAAATCCATCGTGATGGAGTCGTAGCTGCCGGTGGCCGGGTTGTAAATGCCGGTCATGGTGACGCTCCCCGTGATGGTCGGGCCGTTGCTGAGGTTCTGGTACTTGTTGAAGGTCATGCTCCCGGTGAAGTTGCCGGTCGTCTCGTTGAGGTTCATGCTGACCGCTGCCGATCCGCCGACCGCACCGTAGACCGTGCTGCTGGCGGCCACGCCGGGAAGCGGGGCGGCCTGTTTCACGCGCGCCAAGGCTTGTGGGATGCTTCCTTGGACGGTGGCGGCGATCTCGGGGAGGGTGATCAGCTTACCGCCGGGACTGGCGTCGTTTTGCACCATGACGCCGATGACGTTGGCGGATGAGCCGATACTGCCGGCTGCCCAGGCATCGGTGGTGAAGGCGACGGCGTTACCGGTGGTGATGCTCGCCCTGGCGGTCTGGCCGGTGTACTTGGAGTGGTCTACCGGCTGGTCACCACCACCCCCACCGCCACCACAGGCGGCCACCAGGGCCAACAGCAGAGCGGTGCATACTGCCTTGGGCAAATTTTTCAACTCAATCATGTTCATAGCCACCTCCACGTACAGCTGGTTGTGCCTCTGCCGCAGCGGCCGAGGTCGTTGTCACGGTTGTGGTGATGAGGGCCTTTGGGCATTTGAATTATATCCATCTAATGTTTTGGGTGATTGTGACCGGCGTCACCGTTAGTGCAGTTACCCGCAGCGTGCGGTGACGGACGGGGAACGGGGGTGAGGGAGAAACTGTTGCGATGCCGGTGCCTTATTCTCTCAAGTTCGCAGGCGAGGAGCCGACAGGAATAGGGGATGACACTCGGGCAGGAAAAGATATTTACATGGTCTTGTCTTAATGGTAATGGTGCCTCCTGTTGGAGCTGTGTGAATAGATTGTCGCAGCGATGAAACCGGAGGAGGTCAGCATGAAGAGAGTGGTACTGGGTGCGCTGCTTGTGGCAGCACTTTGTGGTTGCGCCGGGGACAAGGGGAAGGAGCTCTTCGACACGGCACAATTCGAAGAGAAGCAGAACAACAGGGAGCATGCGAAACAGCTGTACCAGGAAATCGTGGCCAAGTATCCGGACAGCCCGGTGGCGAAACAGGCGCAGGAGAGGCTGGCCGCGCTGGGGGGCAAATAGAGGAGAGACCGTGAAGTTACGCGTACTAGGTTGTTCCGGTGCCGAGTTTCCCGGGCATAGCCCATCGGGGTTCCTGATCGACGGCTGCCTGCTGCTGGACGCCGGCACGGTGGGGGCCGCGCTCGACCAGGAGGAGCAGCGCAGTATCGAGCACATCCTGGTAACTCATTGCCACATGGACCACGTCCGCGGCATACCCTTCCTTGCCGACAATATCGTGGTATCGGGCTCATCTCAGAAGGTGCAGGTGCTCGGCAGCGCCGAAGTTATCGCCGCCATCGGCACCCATGTCATGAACGGGCTGATCTGGCCCGATTTCACCAGGATTCCGACGCCGCAGGAGCCGGTACTGCGTTACCGGGAAGTCCCGGTGGAACAGGAGTTTCAGGTGGGCGACTATGCGGTGCTCGCGTGCCGGGTCAATCATCCGGTTCCGGCGCTGGGCTACCGCGTCACCCGGGACGGCATCTCGCTGCTGTACACCGGGGACACCGGACCGACGGAGCGCATCTGGGAGTTGGCCGGCGAGTTGGCCGCGCTGGTGGTGGAGGTTTCCTTCCCGAGTGCCATGGAGGAAATCGCCCTGTTGACCGGTCATCTCACCCCGGCCCTGCTGGCCAAAGAACTGGCCAAGCTTGCGCGCCCTCCGCGCCGGGTCCTGATCACCCACCTGAAGCCGCAGTACCAGGAGATTATCAGCAGCGAACTAGAGTCACTTGCTATCCCGGGACTGGAACTGTTGCAGGATGGCACCACCTACCAACTGTGATGCGCTGGCTGGGTCAGTCGGTCCGGAGGAACTGCCCCGGCGCCAGGCTGGTGGCTAGCATGACCATGTTGATGTCCCCGTGGGACCTCCAGTGCTCCGTCCTCTTTCTCATTTCCTCGATCCAGAACTCTTCGATCCTTCCCGACAGTTTGTGAAACCACAGCATCTCTTCGAGCCGGGGCTGCAGCCACTCTGCCAGTTCGCCCCCGCGCACGTCCGGATATTCCTCAAAGAGCCGCAAAAGCCGCGCCGCTCCTTTCAGCCCGATGGAGAGACCGAGCTCGCGAAACGCCAGCCGGTATTTGGCCGGCTGATCCAAAAAGCCGCTGCCCGTATCTTCCAGTGACGAAATGGCGTCGTGCACCATGCGCTGGAACAGGGCGAGGTCCTGGAATGCCTCGTTGACGATTAGTTGGCCGGTCCGGCAGGCATCGACCAGGATGCCGCCGATGCCGAGGCTGTCGCTGGTGCTGAAGTCCCTGCCGCGGCACATCTGCGTCAACTCCCCGATCTCCTGCTCCAGGTCGGGCAGTTCCTGGTCGGGAAAATGTCGCGCAGCGCAGAGCATCTCGCAGCAGGTGACCAGGCCGTCCAGCGGGTCGTGCTGACCGACCGAGGGGACCAGGGAGCGCCGGAGGTCGCCGCTCATCTTCCAATGCAGTCCCAACTCCCCGTCCGGGCCGCTGAAGCGGAAGGCCCGGTGTGCCGTCTGCGCCAGTTCCATCCCCCAACGCAGGTAGCAGGCGTCCCCGGTGACCCGGCTGGTGCGGGTCAACGCCCGCATCCACTTGGTCAGGTAGTGGAAGTATTGACCATCCCGCTCCCATTCCAGGCGCTCGTCCATCGGCTCGTCGGGTGCGCGCTCTTCCATCTTCTTGCCGATGCGCAGCCCGCCACGGGTGGGATGGCGTTCCCCTTCCTCTGCGCCGAGACCGCTGAGCCACCCGCTTTTCGCGGAGTCCGGCCGGTGCCGCCCCAGGGTCTGATGCACCTGGTCCACCAGACGCAGCGCCAGCAACAGCCACTGCTCATCCTGGGTACGGTGGTACAGCTCCAGAAAATTGCACACCGCGAAGGCGTCGGTCCAGAGGTAGCGGCGCTGCGGCTTCTCCTCCCTGGATACCCCGGTCAGCGCGGCGAAATCCAGCATGATCTCTCCCGCCAAAGTGACATTTTCTTCTCTGTGCATGTCGGCTCCCTTGATCAATCGGCGCTCCCGGTTACATAGCGGTTGTCGGGCCCAGTTGCAAAAGCCCTTGGTCGTCAGCTGTTCATTGACGCAGAAGATTAGTTATTTATAATCTTTTGATCTTTTTGCAAGTGGCAATGAGCCAGGAGGGAACCATGGATGCATTTTTTGCCTCGCCCGAGCCGCATCTGTGCCGAAATTTGCGCGATGCCTGCCTGAAGCGCACCCCCGCCATCGTACAGTCTCAGCCAAATCTTGATCCGCTCATTGATTTCGCGCGCTCCTGCGTGCGCGGGTTCTACGCCGATCCCCGCAGCATGGAAAGCCGTTTTCTCTACGACGAAGAAGGGAGCGCGCTGTTCGAAGAGATCACCCGGCAGCCTGAATACTACCTAACCCGCACCGAAGCCGCGATCCTGGCCGCGCATGCCGCCGAGATCCGGGAGTTGACCGGACCGACGCGGATCCTGGAATTGGGATCGGGAAGTGCCCAGAAGACGGATCACCTGTTGAGGGCCTGGCTGGAGCAGGGCGGACCCACCCGCTACTACCCCGTTGACGTCAGCGCCGCGGCGCTTTCCTCCGCCTGCGCCGGTATCAGGTCCAGGTTTCCGACGGTGGAGGTGGTGGGCGTTCAGTGCCAGTACCGCGAGGCTTTCCCCGTGCTGGCGCAGCTCTCCCCGGTGCTGGTTGCCTTTCTGGGGAGCAGCATCGGCAACTTCACCCCGCAGGAGACGCTTGCCTTCGTCCGCGCCCTGGCCGCGGCGCTGCGCCCGGGGGACTTTTTCTTGCTCGGGTTGGACCTGGTCAAGGAGCGCTCAATCCTGGAGGGCGCTTACAACGACCAGGCCGGGGTCAGCGCGCGTTTCACCCGTAATCTCTTCGCCCGGATGAACAGGGAACTTGGCGCCGGCATCGATCTGGACGCCATCGAGCACGCGGCCTGGTATCGCCAGGACCAGGAACTGGTCGAGATCTCGGCACGCTTTACGCGGGAGCAGACGTTCCGGCTGACGCCGCCGGGACGGGTGATCACCATTGGGCAGGGGGAGTTGGTGCGCACCGAGATCAGCCGGAAGTTTCGACTGGAACGGGTGATGCCGGAACTGGAGGGATGCGGCTTTGCCGCCGAACGGGTCTTTACCGACGACCAGGGCTGGTTCGCACTGCTCTTGTTGCGCCGCCGGCCGCTATACTCGCCGCGTCGGGGCTGGAGGAGGTCGTTGTGAGCGGGGAGGGCGTGGAGAAACGAGACGGCTTGTGCGGTATCTGTCCGGCCGGGTGCTTCGTCACCGCAACGCTGCGGGATGGACGGTTGACCGGCGTGGAACCGCAGGCGGGGACGCCGCTGGGCATGCTGTGCCGCATCGGGCAACATTCGCCGCAGATCGTCCACGACCCGGACCGGCTGCTCTATCCGCTGCGCCGCCGTGGCGCCAAGGGTGGCTACGACTTCGAGCGGGTCACCTGGGACGAGGCCTTCGACACCATCGTAACCCGGCTCCAGGAGCTGAAAGAGGAGCGCGGCCCGGAAGCGGCGGCGATCTACACCGGCCGGGGCAGCTTCGATATGGCCCTGTGCGACCTGTTCCAGCCTGCCGACGCCGCGGTCTCCTCCGCCTCCAGCGTCCTTTTTCCTTTCGGTTCCCCCAACACGCTCGGCGTAGGCGCTCTCTGCTACGTTTCCTTCGCCATGATCGCCCCGCACGTGACCATGGGCGAGATGCTGATCACCATGGAGACCGATCTGGAACAGGCGGAGCTGATCGTCCTATGGGGGGCGAACCCGGCCACCGATTCGCCGCCGCTGGCGCATCGGCAGATCCTCCAGGCGCGGCAGCGCGGCGCCAGGGTCGTGGCCATAGACCCGCGCCGCGGTGAGACGGCGCGCGAGGCGCAGGCGCTCTGGATCCCGATCCGCCCCGGCACCGATGGCGCGCTGGCACTGTCCCTGATCGAGGTCCTGGTGGAGGAGGAGCTATTCGACGAGCGCTTCGCCAAGGAGTGGACGGTGGGCTTTGAGGAACTGTGCGCCCTGGTGCAGCACTACCGCCCCGAGGCGGCGCAGCAGATCACCGGCGTCCCCGCCGACACTATCCGGCAACTGGCGCGGCAGCTGGCGGCGACCCGGGGCGCCGTGCCGGTGATGTACACCGGCCTCGAGTACTCCGACAGCGGCGTCCAGGCCATCCGCGCCGTCTTCACCCTGTTCGCCCTGGCCGGGCAGCTGGACGTTCCGGGGGGGCTCCTGTTCCGCATGAAGGAGAACATCTTTCCCCAGAACCGCTCCCACCTCATCGCCAACCCCGACCTGAAGCGCGCGCTGGGGCGGGACCGCTTCCCGGTTTACAGCTCCTATCGCGGCGAATCACACGCCTCGGTGCTTCCCGAGGCGGTGCTGGAGGGGAAACCGTACCCGATCCGTGCCCTGATTGTCCTGGGCGGCTCGCTGATCACGGCGTGGCCCGACCCGGACCTTTGGCGCCGGACCTTGGGGTCGCTCGATTTCCTGGTCACCATCAACCGCTACCACAGCGCCGATTCCGCCTATGCCGACATCGTCCTCCCCGCCACCACCTACTACGAGAACGTTTCCTACATGCGTTACGGCCCGCTGTTCAAGGTGAGGGAGCGCCTGGTCGCGCCGCAGGGGGAGGCGAGAAACGACTTCTTCATCCAGGCCGAACTGGCCCGGCGACTGGGCTACGGCGAGCAGTACCCGCAAAACGAAGAAGACCTGCTCCGCTATGCGCTGGCCGGTTCGGGGTTTACCCTCGAAGAGGTTCGGGCCGCGGGAGGGGAGGCGCGGGTGCCGACGGTAATGATGCAGTACAAGAAGTGGGAAAAGGGGCTGCTGCGACCCGACGGGCAGCCCGGTTTCAACACCCCCAGCGGCAAGTTCGAGATTGCCTCATCCATCCTGGCCGAGCACGGCTACCCGGCGCTGCCGGTCTACACCGAGCCCGGCGAGGGGCCGTTGGCCGATCCGGTGCTGGCGCGCGACTATCCGCTGGTATTCAACTCCGGCGCGCGCAACCTGCACGACTTTCGCAGCCAGCACCACGGCGTGGCCGACCTCTCCGACCCGCTCCCGGAACCGCCGGTTACGCTGAACGCCCGGGACGCGGCGGATCTCGGTGTGACGGACGGCGAGCGGGTCTGGTTGGAGACGCCGCGGGGGAGGGCGCTGTACCGCGCCCAGGTGACTGAAGATATCGCGCCGGGCTGCATCGACGCGGCCATGGGCGGGGGAGGGCCGCTAGGGCCGAAGGCATGGCAGCAGTGCAACGTGAACCAGCTCACCGACCCCAACCGCTTCGACCCCATCTCCGGGTTCCCGGTCTACAAGACCCTGCTGTGCCGTATCGTCAAGGCCGGCGCGGAGGGGGGGCAGCTGATACCGAAAGCAGAGGTGAACAGTGGTGCCTGTGAGGTCATCCCCCCCCGGCGCCTCGAGTCCGCGCCGCAGCGCCTGGTCTACCTGGACCACAACGCCACCACCCCGGTGCACCCGGAGGTGCGCGATGCGATGCTCCCCCTGCTCACCGATGACTTCGGCAATCCCTCCAGCATCCACGGTGCGGGGAGCCGGGCCAGGAGCGCCCTCGACGCGGCCCGGCGCGCCCTGGCCCAGGCCCTGAACTGCACCGCGCGCCGCATCGTCTTTACCGGCGGCGGCTCCGAGGCGGACAACCTCGCCATCCGCGGTGCGGCCCTGGCCGGCGACGGTGCCCGGCGCCACCTGGTTACCAGCAGCGTCGAGCACCCCGCCGTCCTCAACACCTGCCGGGCGCTGGAGCGAAGCGGTTACCAGCTCACTGTGCTGCCGGTGGATGCCGAGGGCGTGTTGCGGCCGGAGACCCTGGAGCGGGCCCTGCGTCCGGACACGCTGCTCGTCTCCGTGATGCTGGCCAACAATGAGACCGGGGCGCTGCAGCCGGTGCCGGAACTGGCGGCCATCGCACACCGCTACGGCGCGCTCTTTCACTGTGATGCGGTTCAGGCCCTGGGGAAAGTGGAGCTCGACGTCGAACAGTTGGGGGTGGATCTCCTGACGCTCTCCGCGCACAAGGTGCACGGTCCTAAAGGGGTAGGGGCGCTCTACGTCGGGCGGGAGGTGCGGCTGGAGCCGATCATTACCGGGGGGGGACAGGAGCGTGGCTTGCGCGCCGGCACCGAGAACGTCCCGGGCATCGTCGGCTTCGCCAAGGCGGTGGAACTGGCCCTGCAGAGACTGCACGCCGGCGAGGCGGCGCGGTTGGTCCACCTGCGGGACCGACTGGAACAGGGCATCCTCGAGCTGCTGCCGGGCGCGCGCCGCAACGGGCCGGCGCTGCTGTGCCTCCCCAACACGCTCAACATGGAGCTCCCCGGCTTCCGCGGGGAGTCGCTGGTGTTGCACCTGGACCGGCTGGGGATTGCGCTTTCGTCCGGCTCGGCCTGCAAGTCCGGCAATCCCGATCCGTCCCACGCGCTCATCGCCATGGGGCTCACGCCTCAGCAGGCGCACTGTTCGGTGCGCTTCTCGCTGGGGTGGTCCAACAGCGCTCAAGATATCGACTACGTGCTGTCGTGCCTGGTTAAATTGCTGCGCGAGACCGCCGAGTCGGTGCGCTTCGTTCCCTGCCGCTAGCGGCGGGGAGGATGGTCAGCATGGCGAGGATTCCCGCCGCGAGGCGATACGGCTGGCAAGGACGATGAGGAAAAGGGCGCCGGAGCCGAGGGCGTTGCCGAGGCTGACCGCGGTGAAGATGTGATCGTGCACCAACAGGGAGGCGTAGAGCGCTGTGATGAGGGAGCCGATGCACCAGCCACCGAAGGTGAGCGGTGAAAGGGAAAGGGCATGGTTGCGGTCGCTCCATGCCTTCATTATTTGGGGCAGGTACAACAGGACCGCGACAAAACCGTTCACTGCGTACAGGGATTTAAGCGCCGGAAGAAAGGTCATGCAGGCACCTTACTACATTAGTGTTCCGGGGCAGGTGAACTGGGTCACAAAGCGGGACGTTCCCTCACCCCCAGCCCACTCCCGGAGGGCGAGGGGTGCAAGTCGGCGGGGGCGGGAGCGCCCCCACCGGAGCTGCGGCTTACGGGAAGGTGGCCAGGATGTATTGGCCGATCTTCTTGGCGTCATCGTTGGAGATCATCCCCTCGTCAAACTTGTTCATGCCCGGGCCGGGGTGGCGCATGATCTTGACGATGTCCTCGGGCTTGGTGATCTTGCTCCGGTCGGCCATGGCCTTGGCGCTCAAGGTCTTGGAAGGGGTGATGGTGTTGCCGCCATTGGGGTGGCAGACCGCGCAGTGTTGCTTGAAGAGTTGCTCACCGGTGAGACCGGTCGCCGATGGCGCCGGTGGGGCGGCTGACGTTGCCGCCTTGGACGTCGACATCACGCTCTGTGGAGGTTGAGCCTGTTCCTCGCTCTTCTTCTTGCAGCCCATCACGCCGCCGGTTACCAGTGCCAAGATTGCCATTGTTGCCACCAAACGCCTCTGCATGTGACACCTCCTGTTAGAGTTTTTTCATCCGGCGAGTATACCAGAGAAAAGCATCTGTGGCGTTATGCCTGCATTTTTCATGGTGGTCCTTTTCAAAGCGGCGTTTGACACTTTGTTGGCTGATGTTAATGTTGACCGGTCTCGCATCCTGCCTCAAATCGGAGGAGCCGCCATGAACAAGACGCCGATCGCCATCGTGTTGCTGCTTTTGTCCCAGGCCTGCTGGTCGTTCGGGGCGGGTGATGAACTGGTGCACCGCGGCAACGGCAAGTTTCTCCCTGATCAGAGCGATGTCGAGGTAAGTCCGACCCAGGAGAACGCCTGCGACTGCTGCCAGAAGTGCAGGGCGGCCAAGAAGGATATCAAGCCGCACCTGGAACAGGACACCGGCAAAGAAACCGGCTGCGAGGAGTGCTGCCGCAAGTGCGGCCGCCCGGTGCAGCCGCTCCCCGAGGACATTCCTCCCGAGATCACCAACAAGCCTGCACCTGAGTGAACGCCGGCCAGGGATGCTGTAGCCTGACGCCGTCGGCTATACTCACTGCCGGCCCGTAACTGCTCCCCGGTACAGCACTCTGTCTAACCGGAACCAGGTTAATCGAATCAATCTCTGTCCGGCCCCCGTGCGACTCCGGCTGGTGGGGGCCATTTCTCTCTTGTGCTTCTCCCTCCATCTGTCTGACACAGACTCCTCCCCACTTTCTTCAGTCCCGGAAAAAAGAGTTGACAGTAACTGTACCGCTCGCTATCATGACATCCACTTTCAATTGGGGTCCTCATGAAACGAGCCAAGAAAAAAGTTTTCGCTGACTTCATGTCCCAGAAGGGGTTGAAGTCGACCAAACAGCGCGACATCATCCTCGACTGTTTCCTCTCCAGCGACAGGCATCTGAGCATCGAGGAGCTGTACCTCAAGCTCAGGTCCAAGCACCCGAACATCGGCTACGCCACCGTGTACCGCACCCTCAAGCTCTTCGCCGAGGCGGGCATTGCCCGCGAAATGCAGTTCGGCGACGGCCAGACCCGCTACGAGCACGTGAGCGAAGGGGAGCATCACGACCACCTGGTCTGTACCCGGTGCGGCCACATCGAAGAATTCGAAAACGAAACCATCGAGAAACTGCAGGACGAGGTGGCCGACAGCCGCGGCTTCCTCATCGAGCGGCATCGCCTCGAGATTTACGGCCTCTGCGCCAACTGCAGAAAGTAACAAAGGCGTTTAACAGGGATACCAGGGATGAAAAACCTTTTATCCCCTTTGTCCCTGTTAATTGTCTTTTGTGGAAGCAAATTCCCGCCATCATGAAAGTGACATTCATTGACATTTCATTGGCAAACGAACGTTAAAAAGGGGTAGGTAGAGTCATGTCATTTTTTGGTAAGAAGGGTTCCTGTCACGAAACTCCAACCGTCAGCAGTACCGGCGCCAAGAAAGTGGCCCTGGTAGGGAATCCCAACGTCGGGAAAAGCGTGCTCTTCAACGCGCTGACCGGCGCTTACGTCACCGTCTCTAACTATCCCGGCACCTCCGTGGAGGTCTCCCGCGGCACCACTACCATCAACGGCGAGGAGTTCGAGGTCATCGACACCCCGGGCATGTACTCCATCCTCCCCATCACCGAGGAGGAGCGGGTCGCCCGCGAGATCCTGCTTACCGAGCGGCCGCACCTGGTGCTGCACGTGCTCGACGCGCGCAACCTGGAGCGCATGCTCCCCATGACGCTGCAGCTGATCGAGGCGGAACTGCCGGTGGTGCTGGTGGTGAACATCATGGACGAGGCGGCGCGCATGGGGCTGGAGATCGACATCCCCCTGCTGTCCCAGCGCCTGGGCATCCCCGTCATCGGCGCTGCCACCGCCAAAAAGGTCGGCGTTCCCGAAATCCGCGCCGCCATCGCCGGCTCCAGCGCGAGCACCATCGCCCCCTTCGGATATTCCCGGCTCATGGAAACCGACATCGCCGGGATCGCCGGCTGCCTCAAGGCTGACTACATCCTCTCCAAGAAGTCGCTGGCGCTGCTCCTGTTGCAGGGCGACACCGAGGTCGCCGATCTGGTGCGCGACAGCGAGGGGGAGGGATTTGCCCAGGTCGAGGCCACGGTGAGGGAGAAGCGCTTCGAGCGCAGGGAGTCCTTCCACCTCGATCTCTCCATGGAGCGCAAGGCGATCGTCAAGAAGGTGCTGGACGGTGCTTTCCGGACACCGCAGAAGCGGGTGGTGACGCTTGCCGAGCGCATTTCCCGCCTGACCGTGCGTCCGAGCACCGGGGTGCCGCTGCTCCTCGTCGTGCTCTACTTCGGCCTGTACCAGTTCGTGGGTGTCTTCGGCGCCGGGACCCTGGTTGACTTCCTGGAAGGGAAGGGGTTCGAGGAGTTCTTCAACCCCTGGATCACTGCTGTCGTCAAGGGTAACGTCCCCTGGCCCGTCATCCAGGAACTTTTCGTCGGCGAGTACGGCATCATCACCCTGGGCTTCCGCTACGCCGTCGGCATCATCCTCCCCATCGTGGCCACCTTCTTCCTCTTCTTCTCGGTTCTGGAGGACAGCGGCTATTTCCCGCGCCTGGCGCTCCTGGTGGACCGGGTTTTCAAGACCATGGGACTCACCGGCCGCGCCGTCATCCCGATGGTGCTCGGCTTCGGCTGCGACACCATGGCCACCATGGTGACCCGGACCCTGGAGACGGTGCGTGAGCGCGTCATCGCGACGGTGCTGCTGGCGCTGGCGATCCCGTGCTCGGCGCAGCTGGGCGTGATCATGTCGCTTCTGTCCAAGACCCCCGGTGCGCTCCTGGTCTGGGGGCTGTGCCTGTTCGGGATCTTCCTGCTGGTCGGTCTGCTCGCTTCCAAGGTGCTCCCGGGCGACACCCCGATGTTCTACATGGAGATCCCGCCCATGCGGCTGCCGCAGTTCTCCAACGTCCTGACCAAGACCTACACCCGCATGCAGTGGTACTTCATGGAGATCCTGCCGCTGTTCATCCTGGCCTCGGTGCTGTTGTGGCTGGGCAAGGTCACCCATTTCTTCGAGAAGATGATCGAGGCGATGACCCCGGTGATGGCTTCGCTGGGGCTTCCCAAGGAGAGTGCCGTTGCCTTCATCTTCGGTTTCTTCCGTCGCGACTACGGTGCCGCCGGCCTGTACGACCTGCAGAGCAAGGGGCTGATGGACGCGCGCCAGTTGACCGTCGCCGCTGTTACCCTGACCCTGTTCATCCCGTGCGTGGCGCAGTTCCTGATCATGAAGAAGGAGCGGGGCTGGAAGGTCGCCATCGGTATCGGCCTGTTCGTCTCCACCTTTGCCTTCGGCACCGGCTGGCTGTTGAACCGCTTCCTGCTCCTGACCCACCTGGTCTAGCTTCCAACAGAAGGAGTGGGGCGCCCGCACAAGTGTGCGAGCGGCAGGAAGCTTAACGTAGAACGTCGAACATAGAACGTTGAACAGGTTTTGAGGTTCCCATGAGGTGCGGATTTTGCGGACATGAGTTCGCGGAGAGCGAAGGAAACGTGGGGTGCAAAAATTGCCCGATGTCATCCGGCTGCAAGATGGTAAAATGTCCCCGCTGCAATTATGAGAATCCGCCCGAGCCGGCTCTCGTTAAGGGACTCAAGAAGATATTCAGTAAGAAGGACCGGGAATAGCGCCCGTGGGCCGCAATTAGATGACCCCGAGTGAGGGTAAAGGAGAAGTCATGAAGCTTAGCGACAAAGCGGAAGAGATACTGGAGGCGCTCTGGATCGAGTCGGAGGAGAGGGGGACCGGCTACGCCGAACTGGACCGGATGGAGATCGATGCCTGCGACCCCGCCTATCACGAACTCTCCGCGCAGGCCCTGGTCGAGATCAGGGACGGGCGCATCTACTTCCGCCCGGAGGGGCGCGAGGAAGGGCGCATGACCATCAGGCGGCACCGCCTGGCCGAAAGGCTGATGATGGACGTGTTGAACATCAGGGGCGAAAGCGGTGACGTCAAGGCCTGCCAGTTCGAACACCTCCTGAACGAGGGGGTGGACAGCAAGGTCTGCACCATGCTGAACCACCCGGCCACCTGCCCGCACGGCAAGCCGATCCCGCCGGGTGACTGCTGCGAAGAGGCGCGCAAAAGCGGCGACCTGGGCGTGGTGCCGCTCACCGAGTTGAAGCCCGGCGACGACGGCGACATCGCCTACATCCAGACCGAGGACAGCAAGAAGATGCAGAAGCTGATGGCGATGGGGGTGCTCCCGGGCAACCGGATCTCCTTGTTGCAGGCCTTCCCTTCCTACATCTTCAGGGTCGGCTTCTCCGAATTCGCCATCGATTCCGCCATGGCGCGCGAGATCTTCGTCCGGCGCTAGACCGCCCCAACCGCACATGCAGCAAACAAGGGCGTCCCTTCATCGGGGGCGCCCTTTTTATTTCCTGACTAGCGACGATCTTCCCATCCCCCTCTCCCTCGGGGAGAGGGCTGGGGTGAGGGCGCTGCAATAGGCAATGATCCCGCTTCGTGGCACCTCCCTCACCCGCCCTTCGGGCACCCTCTCCCGGAGGGAGAGGGCATGAATCAGGCTTGGGTAAGGTAGCTGGGCGGAATGGAGCGTTCCGCTAAAGGGACAGGCACCTAAACGGAGCCAGTCCCTTCTGCTGACACCTTGCGTCCTTTGCGTAGCAGCTTTTTGGTGGTCTAAAGTGCCCGACATTACAGGTAATGTGGCGTTTTACCGCGGGGCGGGGCGGGATGACGCTGGGAAGAACACCAATGAGGGCGCACACTTCCCCATTAAATTGCGGAAGTTTTGAATTACATGAGAAAAAGGCTTCAAGATCTCTGCGCGGCTGTCGATAAAATAACTCAACCGGACCGGTCGGGGGAAAGCCCCGTACGGCCGTGGTTGACCACCCTCACAGAGTACAAGGAACGCTATGATAGCTGGCGGCAACGATAGCAGCACCCGGGATTCGGAAGTCAGGGCCCTGGCGCCGGGATGGTCCGGGATCCTGGCCAGGACTGCGGTGGAACTGGCCGTGATTGCAGGGACCACGGAGGATGAGTTCCTGGCGATCGGGGGCAGACTGCAGGATTTCTACCAGCGCGGCCTGGGTATCTCAGGGCTTGCGTCGGACATGGTGGGTGAGGTCGCCGGCGATCACGTCACCGGCGCCATGGACCGCCTCGGGGAGATGCTCGACCACATGGGGCACTACGTGGACCGGGCCCAGAACGAGATCGAAGGGAGCGCGCAGACGCTGCGCGAGATTCTCGGCCTCCTGGAAAAGGTCGGCGATCCCCTCTCCGGGTTCAAGAAGGTGAACAAGGTGCTGCGCATGCTGGGGATCTCGACCAAGATCGAGAGCGCCCGGCTGGGGCAAAGCGCCGCCGGGTTCGACACCCTGGCCAGCGACGTCGGCGAACTGTCGGTACAGGTCAACGACAAGGCCGCCTTCATCATGAAGAGAAAGGACGACCTGGCCCGGGAGATCGAGCAGACCCTGAGCGGGGTCCTGGAGGCTGGCGCGAAACAGCATGACAAGGTCATCGAGGTGCTGGCGCGGACCAAGAAGAGCCTGCAGTCGCTCACCGACATCAACTCGCGCTGTTCCAGTTCGGTGGCACTGGTCTCCGCCGTCTCCGACGAGGTGTACCGCTCCATCGGCGACGTGGTGATGTCCATGCAGGCCCACGACATCGTGCGCCAGCAGATCGAACATGTTCATGAGGCGCTGGACGAGGTGAAGCAGGGGCTGGACGCCGGCAGCTGCGGTGCGGATGCGACGGCCACCATCTGCGAACTGCAGATGGCGCAGTTGCGGCACGCCTCCGACGAACTGGACGGCGCGGTGCGCATCATCATCGAGAGCCTGCGTGAGGTGGCCAGGAAGCAGTCCGGCCTCTCCGCCCAGACCAGCGGCATGTCCGGCATCGCCGACCAGGCCGGGGGAAGCTTCTTCACGGGGATGGAACGGGACATCTCGGTGGTCTCCGACGCGCTTTTGGAGAGCTCAAAGGTGAACCAGGCGCTGTGCCTGGCCATGGGGACCGTGGCGGAGACGGTGGGGGAGATCGCCACCTTCGTAGGAGACATCGAGAAGATCGGCGAAGAGATCAAGCTGATCGCCCTGAACGCTCAGATCAAGTCGGCCTACACCGGTGACGAGGGGGCGGCGCTCGGGGTGCTTGCCGAGGCGATCCAGCGCCTTTCCATCGATGCCATCGATCACACCGGGGCGGTCTCGGGAACGCTGCAAGGGATCATCGGGGTTACCGACCGGCTCAGCCAGGGGGTGAACGTCGAGACCACCGGGCTGGAGGGCGAGGTGCACGGCATGGTGCAGACCCTGTCCGACCTGGTGCAGACCCTGAGGCAGGTGAACGACACGCTGCAGCACTCGCTGCACGAGATGGACGAATCGGTCACCCGCCTCTCCAGCGACATCGAGCAGGTGGTGTCGGGTATCACGGTGCACCGCAAGGTGGCCCAGGTGCTGGAAGAGTCGATCAGGGCCATCTCCGGCGTTGCAACCGAAGCACGCAGGCTGGCTCCGGCCGGCGTGGCGGGGAACCTGGACCAACTGGCCCAGCGCTACACCATGCAGAGCGAACGCAGGATCCACGAGTCGCTGAGCGGGCCCGCCACCGGGGGGAGGACGCCTACCCTGTCCGCGCCCCCGCCACCGGCGGCCGACGAGGACGAACTGGGCGGCAACGTGGAACTTTTCTAGATCGGAGACGAGGACCATATGGACGAGGTGAAGTTGGAACGGGTAAAAGACCCGCAAGGGGCAACGGAGACACTCATGGTTACCGGCAGCGTCACGATCTGCGAGGCGCGGGATTTCCGCGACGCACTCTTGGCGACACTCGAGGAGGTGTCGGAGGTGCGGGTCGATGTCTCCGCTATTTCCGGGATCGATCTGACCGGTTTGCAGCTATTGTGCTCGGCGCACCAGAGTGCGCTGCGCCGGGGCAAGAACCTGCATGTCTATGACGGCGGCAACGCCACCTTCCGGGAAGCGGCGAACGGCGCCGGATTTCAAAGGCACACCGGGTGTCCGCAAGATCGAGCTTGCAGTTGCATCTGGGTAGAAGGAGAGAGCTAATGGCCAAAGTGATAATGACAGCGGATGATTCTGCCAGCGTAAGGCAGATGGTGACCTTCACCCTGAAACAAGGCGGTTACGACGTGGTGGAGGCAGTGGATGGCAAGGACGCGCTGCAAAAGCTTGCCAACACCAAGGTCGACATGCTGATCACCGACCTGAACATGCCCAACCTGGACGGTATCGGGCTGATCAAGGGGGCGAGGGCCTTGGCCAGCTGTAAGTTCATCCCCATCGTCATGCTGACCACCGAGTCCCAGGATTCCAAAAAGCAGGAAGGAAAGGCTGCCGGTGCTACCGGCTGGATCGTGAAGCCTTTCAAGCCTGAACAACTGATGGCCGTTGTGAAGAAGGTGCTGGGATGATCGACCTTCATCGGCAGGCATTCAAGGAAGAGGCATACGAACTCCTGACGGAACTGGAGTCTTCGCTGCTGGAGCTTGAGGAGCGCCCCGATGACCAGGACCTGATCGGCCGGGTCTTCCGCGCCATGCACACCATCAAGGGCTCCGGATCCATGTTCGGGTTCGACGACATCGCGAGCTTCACCCACGAGGTGGAAACCGTCTTCGACATGGTGAGAAACGGCAAGCTCAGCGTCACCAGCCGCCTGGTGAACCTGACCTTGGCCGCCCGGGACCAGATCCGGGCCATGCTCGATGCCGCCGACAGCGGTGCGGACACCGACCTGCAGGCGAGCGCCGCCATCATCGTGGGGCTGCGGGAACTGGCCGGCTTCGGCGGCGGCGACCAGGCTGCGCCCGAGCGCCACGAGGAGGCGGCGCCGCAGAAAAAAGACCCGGTCACCTACCGGATCCGCTTCGTACCCTCCCGGGACATCTTCGTCACCGGCACCAACCCGCTGAACCTGCTGGCCGAGATGAAGGAACTGGGAACCTGCACCGTGGTGGCGCAGACCGACGGCTTTCCGCCGCTGGAGGAGATGGACCCCGAGGGATGCTACGTCTATTGGGACATAATCCTCACCACGGACCAGGGGGAGAACGCGGTGCGCGACGTCTTCATCTTCGTGGAAGACGACTGCGACCTGAAGATCGAAGTGGTGGCCGAGCACAGCCGCTACGACGAACAGCAGGACTACAAGAAGCTGGGCGAGATCCTGCTGGAGCGCGGGGACATTACGCCAGACGAGATGAAGGCCGTGTTGTCCCGGCAAAAGCGTTTCGGCGAGTTGGCCGTCTCCGAGGGGATCCTTCCGGAAGGGAAGGTCAACTCCGCACTGGCGGAACAAAAGCACGTCAAAGAGGTGCGCCAGGAGAAGCAGGTCGCGGACGCATCCTCCAGCATCCGGGTCCCGGCCGAGCGGCTCGACCTCCTGGTGAACCTGGTGGGAGAGATGGTCACGGTGCAGGCGCGCCTGTCGCAGACCGCGGCGCAGCGTGACGACGCGGAACTGATGGCCATAGCCGAAGAGGTGGAGCGCCTGACCGCCGAGCTGCGCGACAGCGCCCTCAACATCCGCATGCTCCCAATCGGCAGCACCTTCAGCAAGTTCAAGCGCCTGGTGCGCGACCTTTCCGCGGAGCTGGGCAAGCAGATCGAGATGACCACGGAAGGGGAAGAGACCGAACTGGACAAGACGGTGATCGAGAAGTTGAACGACCCGCTGGTGCACCTGATCAGGAACAGCATCGATCACGGCATCGAGCTGCCCGAGGCGCGCGAGGCGGCCGGCAAGCCGGCACGCGGCACGGTGCACCTGGCCGCGGTCCACTCCGGCGACAGCGTGCTCATCACCATCGCCGACGACGGGGGCGGGCTGGACAAGGAGGCGATCCGCACCAAGGGGATCGAGCGGGGCATCATCTCCGCCAGCGCCGAACTCTCCGAGAAAGAGCTTTTCAACCTCATCTTCGCACCGGGCTTCTCCACCGCCAAGACCGTCTCCTCCATCTCGGGACGTGGCGTGGGCATGGACGTCGTGAAGCGGGCCATCGAGGCCTTGCGCGGCAGCATCGACATCACCAGCGTGCGCGGCCAGGGGACCCGCATCACGGTGAAGATCCCGCTCACACTGGCCATCATCGAGAGCCTGCTGGTGAAGATCGGCAACGATGCCTTCATGCTGCCGCTGGCACTGGTCGACGAATGCGTGGAACTGACCCGCGAAGACGTGGCGCGCTCCCACGGCAGGAACCTGGCCCACGTGCGCGAGCACCTGGTCCCGTACATTCCGCTCAGGCAGCATTTCCGTATCACCGGTGAGCCGCCGGAGATCGAGCAGATCGTGATCACCCAGGTGAACGGGATACGGGTAGGGTTCGTGGTGGACCATGTCATCGGCGAGCACCAGACGGTGATCAAGTCGCTCGGGCGTGCCTATAAGGACACCGAGGGGATCTCCGGGGCGACCATCCTTGGGGACGGCTCCGTGGCGCTGATCCTCGATGTCCCGCAACTGGTGCAGGCGGCCGAGGTGGAACAGAACTGACGGGTAGGGGGGCGTAGCGCCTATGCAAGCAGCGAGGGCCGTTAACATGGCAGAACCAGGTGTCATCGAGCACAGCGCCAACCTGTCGGCGCGCGACTTCGGCAGATTGAGCCGGTTTATCTACGACACCTGCGGCATCAAGATGCCGGAGGTGAAGAAAACCATGCTGGAGGCGCGCCTGCAGAAGCGGCTGAGAAGCCTCGGCATGCACAGCTTCACTGATTACTGCGACTTTCTCTTCTCCGCGGAGGGGATGGAGAAAGAACTGGTGCAGATGCTGGACATGGTCACCACCAACAAGACCGACTTCTTCCGCGAGCCGGACCATTTCAACTACCTGACCCACACGGTGCTTCCCGAGTGGGTCAAGCGGCATCCCGGTGCCGCGCTTTCCGTCTGGAGCGCGGGATGCTCCTCCGGCGAGGAGCCCTATACCCTGTGCATGGTGCTCTCCGAGTTCGCCCAGCGCAACCCTGGGTTCGATTTCAAGATCCTGGCGACCGACATCTCCACTCGGGTGCTGGATAAAGCGAAGACGGCGATCTACACCGAGAGCCAGGTCGAGCCGGTCGCCCTGGAACTCAAGAAAAAGTACCTGCTGCGCAGCAAGGACCGCTCCAGCGGCGTGGTGCGCATCGTCCCTGAGTTGCGCGAGAAGGTGCGCTTTCGTCGCCTCAACTTCATGGACGAAGACTTCGGCATGCGCGATCATCTGGACATCATTTTCTGCCGCAACGTCATCATCTATTTCGACCGCCCCACCCAGGAAAGGCTCTTGCAGCGCTTCCACCGCTACATGAAGCCGGGCGCCTTCATCTTCATGGGGCACTCGGAGACGTTGAGCGGCCTCGACGTGCCGTTGGTGAGTGTCTACCCGACGGTGTACCGCCGGCCGAGATGATCCCGCAGACGCAGGGACAGGTCGTCTACCTGAAACCGGGCCAGATAATGGTAAGCTCTGAGCCTGTGCTGGTCACCACCCTGCTCGGTTCCTGCGTCGCGGTCACCCTCTTCAACTACCGGCTCCGGATGGGGGCCATCTGCCACGCCCAGCTTCCCGGCACCGGCGACCTCTTCGACGGGTTGCAGGACGGGCCGCACGGCAAGTACGTCGACAGCGCCATCAGGACCATGCTGGAGCGCTTGCTGCAGCGGGGGGCGCTGCGCGGGGAACTGGAGGCCAAGGTCTTCGGCGGTGCCGACATGTTCGATGCCCGCGGCAGGCTGCGCAGCGTGGGGCGGCAGAATTCGGAGATGGCGCTCAGGATCCTGGCGCACGAGTCGGTGCGGGTGGCCAAGCAGGACCTGGGAGGGGAACTCGGCAGGAAGATCATCTTCCACTCCCACACCGGAGAGGTGCTTCTGAAACGGATGAGGAAAACAGGGGGTTGTTAGATGCCCAAGAAGGTAAAGGTACTGATAGTTGACGATTCGGCCGTGGTGCGCCAGACCATGGTGGAGATCCTCTCCTCCGATCCGCAGATCGAGGTGATGTCCACCGCCGGCGACCCTTTCATCGCGGCGGAGCGCATCCGGCAGGAGGTTCCCGACGTGATCACCCTCGACGTCGAGATGCCCAGGATGGACGGCATCACCTTCCTGCACAAGATCATGAGCCAGCATCCCATCCCGGTGGTGATGTGCTCCAGCCTGACGGAGAAGGGGTCGGAGACCGCCCTGAAGGCGCTGGAGTACGGGGCGGTGGAGATCATCCAGAAGCCGCGCCTGGGGACCAAGGCGTTCCTGGAGGAGTCCCGGGTGAGGATCTGCGACGCGGTGAAGGCGGCGAGCCAGGCAAGGCTCAGGCGGGTCTCCGCGGTGCCCCACCAGGTGGCTCCCAAGCTGACCGCCGACGTGATCATGGAAAAACCCAAGAGCCAGGCGATGATGCAGACCACCGAGAAAGTGGTGGTGGTCGGCGCGTCGACCGGGGGGACCGAGGCGCTGCGGACGTTCCTGGAGTCGCTGCCGGCCGACTGCCCGGGCATCGTCATCGTGCAGCACATGCCCGAGGGGTTCACCCGCGCCTTTTCGCAGCGGCTGGACGGGCTGTGCCGGATCACGGTCAAGGAGGCGGAGAACAACGACACCGTGGTGCGCGGCCGGGCGCTGATCGCGCCGGGTAACCACCACCTGCTGTTGAAGCGCAGCGGTGCGCGCTACTACGTCGAGGTCAAGGACGGCCCGCTGGTGTCGCGCCACCGTCCCTCGGTGGACGTCCTGTTCCGTTCCGCCGCACGCTATGCCGGGAAGAATGCGGTAGGGGTGATCATGACCGGCATGGGGGACGACGGCGCGCACGGCATGCTGGAGATGAAGCAGGCCGGCGCCCTCAACATCGCCCAGGACGAGGCAAGCTGCATCGTCTTCGGCATGCCCAACGAGGCGATCAAGCTGGGAGGCGTCGACTACATCCGCCCCCTGGACGCCATCAGCCGCGAGGTGATCAAACTGTGCAATTAACCGCCGAACCGCCGTTCAACGTTCAACGTTCGACGTTGGGCTGTTGTGGAGTGGCCCACGTCTTCCCGTCGTGTGAGTATCGTTGCAGTCACAGTATGGTAGGCCGAAGAAGTGATCCTTCTCGAACGTTGAACGTTGAACCTTGAACGTGTTTCGCTTTTGGGGTTTGTCATGGTTGAAGAAAAGTTCTTTCTGGGGCGCCAGCCCATACTGGACCGGACCCAGCAGATCATGGGGTTCGAGCTCCTGTTCCGCTCGCCGGAGAGCCTGAACGCGGCCAATATTCTGGACGTGCAGATGGCCAGCGCCAGCGTCATCGTCAACGCGCTGACCCAGTTCGGCATCCAGGACGTCCTCGGGCGGCACAAGGGCTTCTTCAACGTGACCCGCGAAGTGCTGATGAGCGACGCGGTGGAACTTCTCCCCAAGGACCGCGTGGTCATCGAACTGCTGGAAAGCATCGTTGCCGACGCGGAGGTCTTCGAGCGTTGCCGCTGCCTGAAGAAACTCGGTTTCAGCCTCGCCCTGGACGACCACGTCTACTCTCCCGCCTTCCACGACATCTATCCGCTGGTCGACATCGTGAAGGTCGACGTGCTGGAAACGCCGGCAGCGTCGCTGCCGGAGATCGTCGAAAAGCTCAGGAAGTGGCGTCTCACCCTGTTGGCCGAAAAGGTCGAGAACGCCGAACACTACAAGTTCTGCGCGCAACTCGGTTTCGACCTGTTCCAGGGATACTATTTCGCCCGCCCGGTGGTGCTCCGGCAGAACAAGATCGACATCGGCAAGATCACCATGATGCAGCTTATGAAGCAGGTGATGGCTGATGCCGAGTGGAGCGAGATCGAGGAGACCTTCAAACAGAACCCGGGGCTCACCTACAACCTGCTGCGCCTGGTCAACTCGGTCGCCATCGGGCTTCGTGTGCGCATCAAGACCCTGCGCCACGCCCTCACCGTGCTCGGGCTGGAGCAGCTCAAGCGCTGGATCACCCTGGCCCTTTACGCCAGCAACGATCAAAACGGCGTGCAAAGCCCGCTTTTGGAGATGGCGGCCACGCGCGGCAAGCTGATGGAACTGCTCATCATCGCCTCCCGGGGGCGGGGGGCTTCCGAACTCGCCGACCAGGGCTTCATGGTTGGCATCCTCTCGCTCATCGACGTGCTGTTTGAAGACCCCATGGCCGAACTGGTCGGCAAGCTGAACCTGGTGGAGAACGTGAAGAGCGCGCTCTTGCACCACGAGGGGGACCTGGGGGAACTCCTCGTGTTGGCCGAACTGCTGGAGCAGGCTGATTTCCCTGCCGTGAGCGAGCAGTTGGATATCTGCGAACTGGAACTGGACCAGCTTCTTTCCGCGCAGCTGGAGACCTTCTCGTGGGCCGACAAGCTGAGTGCATCCCTCTAATTTCACTCCTTGACACGAACCTTTCTTTTGATGTAACTTGTTTCGTCCCGCCAGACAAGGGACGGAGCCCGCAGTTCAGGCTGCGCTCCACCGGCTAAAATCGCAGCAAAAGCCAGCCACTAAAAATCACCAAACCACAACCGCAACCAGGACTCGATGCCGGCGCTGAACCGGTGCGGGTCGTACTGAGACGCCAAATGAAAATAACCGCGGTAATTCCCGCCAGGTATGCTTCTACGCGTTTTGAGGCTAAGGCATTGGCGGACATCATGGGGAAACCCATGGTGCAGCATGTATATGAACGTGCTTCTAAGGCCAGCCTCGTTTCCGAGGTGATCGTGGCGACCGACGACGAGCGGATCGCCGCCGCGGTGCGCGCCTTCGGCGGTCGTGTGGAGATGACCTCGGTGGACCACGAGACCGGGACTGACCGGCTCGCCGAAGTGGCGGCAAGGCTCGATGCCGACATCATCGTCAACGTGCAGGGTGACGAACCGCTCATCGACCCGGCCATGATCGACCAGGCCATCGCGCCGATGCTGGAAGACCCGTCCATCCCGATGGCGACCCTCAAGTGCCGCATCAAGACGCTGCACGACTTCCTTTCGCCCAACGTGGTGAAGGTGGTTTCCGACCCCAGCGGGAACGTGCTCTATTTCTCCCGTTCGCCGCTGCCGTTTTTCCGCGACAAGTGGAACGACCTGAAGGACGACGCCTTCTGCTGCGGCAAGCTCTTGTGCTACAAGCACGTGGGGCTCTACGTCTACCGCCGCGAGTTCCTCCCCGTTTTCGCCGCGCTGCCGCCGAGCTACCTGGAGATGGCGGAAAAGCTCGAGCAGTTGCGGGTGCTGGAGAACGGTTACCGCATCAAGATCGTCGAGACCGAGTGCGAGTCGATAGGGGTGGACACCCCGGCCGACCTGGAGAAGGTGCTGGCAAAATTAAAAGGCTAAACCGTTCAACGTTCAACGTTCAACGTTTTTGGCTGTCGCTGTTTTCTGTATCAGGTTCTTCGCTGAAGGATCGCGTCACGGTGCTGCTGGAGTTTTACCAGCAGTCTCTCGAACGTTGAACCTTGAACGTTGAACGGTTTCTATTTCGGAGGTTTTTTCAGTGAAGACAAAATTCATCTTTGTTACCGGCGGCGTTGTCTCCTCCATAGGTAAGGGACTCGCCGCCGCTTCTTTGGGCGCTCTGCTGGAGGCACGGGGGCTTCGGGTCACCATCCAGAAACTGGATCCGTACATCAACGTCGATCCGGGCACCATGTCCCCGTTCCAGCACGGCGAGGTGTTCGTCACCGACGACGGCGCCGAGACCGACCTGGATCTTGGCCACTACGAGCGCTACACCTCCAGCAAGCTCTCCAAGAAGAGCAACTTCACCACGGGGCAGGTCTACTTCTCGGTCATCGAGAAGGAGCGCCGCGGCGACTACCTGGGCGGCACCGTGCAGGTCATCCCGCACATCACCGACCAGATCAAGGCCAACATCCTCGAGAACGCCAAGGGTAGCGACATCGCCATCGTCGAGATCGGCGGCACCGTGGGCGACATCGAGTCGCTGCCGTTCCTCGAGGCGATCCGCCAGCTGAAAAGCGACCGCGGCGCGGGGAACGTGCTCTACCTGCACGTCACCCTGGTCCCCTACATCAGGACCGCAGGCGAGCTGAAGACCAAGCCGACCCAGCACTCGGTCAAGGAGCTGCGCGAGATCGGTATCCAGCCCGACATCCTCTTGTGCCGCTGCGAGCAGGAACTCCCCCAGGACATGAAGGCGAAGATCGCACTCTTCTGCAACGTGGAGGAGAAGGCGGTCATCACCTCCCGCGACGCCGAGCACATCTACGCGGTGCCGCTGGCGCTGAACCTGGAAGGGCTCGACGACCAGGTGGTCGAAAAGCTCAACATCTGGACCAAGGCGCCGGACCTCTCCCACTGGCAGCAGGTGGTCTCCAAGCTGACCAACCCGGGCTGCGGCGAGGTCCGTATCGCGGTGGTCGGCAAGTACGTCGACCTCAAGGAATCCTACAAGTCGCTCTCCGAGGCGCTCACCCACGGCGGCATCGCCAACGACTGCCGCGTCACCCTCGTCTACCTCGACTCCGAGAAGATCGAGGAGGAAGGCGCTGACAAGTACCTCGCCGACGTGGACGGCATCCTGGTTCCGGGCGGCTTCGGCGAGCGCGGCACCGAGGGCAAGATCAAGGCCATCGAGTATGCCCGCGTCAACAAGGTTCCCTTCTTCGGCATCTGCCTCGGCATGCAGATGGCTGCCGTCGAGTTCGCGCGCAACGTGTGCCGGCTCCCGGAGGCCTTCTCCAGCGAGTTCAAACCCGCCTGCACCAGCCCGGTGATCCACCTGATGGAGGAGCAGAAGGGTGTCGACAAGAAGGGGGGCACCATGCGTCTGGGCGCGTACCCCTGCTCGCTGACCAAGGGGACCTTCGCGCAGAAAGCCTACGGTGCCACCGAGATCTCCGAGCGCCACCGTCACCGCTACGAGTTCAACAACGCCTTCCGCGCCGCACTCGAGGAGAAAGGGCTGATCATCTCCGGCATCTACAAGGAAGGAAACCTGGTGGAAATCGTCGAGCTCGCCGACCACCCGTGGTTCCTGGGTTGCCAGTTCCATCCGGAGTTCAAGTCCAAGCCGCTCAACCCGCACCCGCTCTTCAAGGCGTTTATCGGCGCCACCAAGGCGAGGAAAGGCTAAGCAAACTGTCTCACGCAAAGACGCAAAGCCGCAGAACAAATCACTGAACAGGGATAAAAGGGATAACAGGGATAAAAGCGAAATACAGATTATTGTTTGACCCAAAATCTTTTTTCGTTTTATCCTGTTTTATCCGCTTCATCCCTGTTAAACGGTTTGCTTTGCTTCACTTTGCGTCTTTGCCGCTTTGGTGAGCGAAGTTAAAGAGCGTGAGACGATAAAAAAGGAGTAGATCATGGTCCATGAGGTCTCTGTAGGTAACATAAAGATTGGCGGGAACAGGCCGCTCGTGCTGGTCGCGGGGCCGTGCGTGATAGAGAACGAAACGGCGACGCTGCGTCACGCGGAGCGCCTGATGAGCATCTGCAACGGCGTCGGCATCCCGCTCATCTTCAAAGCCTCCTACGACAAGGCGAACCGCACCTCGGTCACCGCTTTCCGCGGTCCGGGCATGGAAGAGGGGCTCAGGATCCTGGCCAAGGTCAAGGAAGCGCTGGGCGTGCCCGTGCTCTCCGACATCCATTCCATCGAGCAGGTGGAACCGGCCGCAGACGTGCTCGACGTGCTGCAGATTCCGGCGTTCCTGTGCCGCCAGACCGACCTCCTGGTCGCCGCCGCGAAGACCGGCAAGGTCATCAACGTGAAGAAGGGACAGTTCCTGGCGCCGTGGGACATGAAGAACGTGGTCGGCAAGATCCGCTCCTGCGAGAACGAGAACATCATCCTCACCGAGCGCGGCGCCTCCTTCGGCTACAACAACCTCGTCGTGGACATGCGCAGCTTCCCCATCATGCGCTCCACCGGCTATCCGGTCATCTTCGACGCCACCCACAGCGTCCAGCTCCCGGGAGGGGAGGGGACCTCGTCGGGCGGCCAGCGCGAGTACGTGGAATTCCTCTCCCGCGCGGCAGTCGCAGCCGGCATCGACGGCATCTTCATGGAGGTGCATGAGGACCCGGAGCGCGCCCTGTGCGACGGCCCGAACTCCGTGCGTCTGGACGACCTGCCGGCACTTTTGAACAAGCTGAAGGCCATCGATGCCATCGTGAAACAGGCATAAAACCGATTCGAACAGGGATAAAGGGGATAAAAGGGATAACGGCGGAAAAGCGATCTTAACGCAAAGCCGCAAGGACGCAAAGAGTAGGATCAAAACGCCGGGCTTTTGGTTTAAACCAGAATCTTTTGTTTTGGTTTTATCCATTTTATCCCTTTTATCCCTGTTTAATAGGTTTAAGGAGTTGATCTTGATTTTAGAAGAAGCAAAGCGGGTAATTAGAGTCGAGGCCGAGGCGCTTTTGCACCTGGAAGCCTCCATAGACGTGGCTTTCGAGAAGGCCGTCGAGATGATACTCAACACCACCGGGCGCGTCGTCGTCACCGGCATGGGCAAGTCGGGCCTCATCGGCCAGAAGATCGCCTCCACCATGGCCTCCACCGGCACCCCGGCCTTTTTCCTGCACCCGGCGGAAGGGATCCACGGCGACCTGGGCATGATCATGAAAGGGGACGTCGTCATCGCCATCTCCAACTCCGGCGAAACTGACGAGGTGGTGCGCATCCTTCCGATCATCAAGCGTCTGGGCGCGTCCCTGATCGCCATGGCCGGCAACCCCAACTCCACGCTGGCCAAAAGCGGCGACATCTTCCTCGACATCTCCGTGAAGGAGGAGGCCTGCCCGCTGGGGCTCGCCCCGACCGCGTCCACCACCGTGACGCTGGCCATGGGCGATGCCATTGCCGTGGCGCTCCTGGTGAGTCGCGGCTTCAAGGCCGAGGACTTCGCCATGTTCCACCCCGGTGGCGCACTGGGGCGGAGGCTCTTGCTGAAGGTCGAGGACATCATGCACTCCGGCGAGGAGTTGCCGCTGGTCACCTCCGGGACCCTGATGCGCGAGGCGCTCTTCACCATCACCTCGAAGGGGCTGGGCATTACCGGCGTCACCTCCGAGGACGGCGCCCTCGTGGGAGTCATCACCGACGGCGACCTGCGCCGGGCGCTGGGGCAGGGACTCGACATCATCAATTTGCCGGCATCGGCGCTGATGAAGAAGGGGGGCAAGCGCATTCGCCGCGACGAACTGGCGGCGCGCGCCCTGCAGCAGATGGAGCAGTACTCCATCACCTCGCTTTTCGTTTTCTCCGACGACGACGCCATCGCCCCGGTCGGCATCGTGCATCTGCACGACCTGCTGAAGGCCGGCATCGCTTAGACAAAACAATCAACAGGGGTAAAAGGGATACAGGGGATACAGGCAAAAATCCTTTTATTTAACGCAAAGCCGCAAAGGCGCAGAGAAAACATAAAAACAAACCGGTAGGCATGGGATTACTTCAGTCTTCATGTTCCTGTATTTGGACGATGCCTGAATTTCTTTGCGTCATTGCGTTCAAAAAGGCTTTGATTTATCCCTTTGATCCCTTTGATCCCTGTTTGAATGTGTGAGGTTTTCATGGAAGAAAGACTGAAAAAGATCAAGCTCTTGATACTCGACGTGGACGGCGTCCTCACCGACGGGCGCATCATCTTTGATTCCAACGGCGTGGAAAGCAAGTTCTTCAACGTGAAGGACGGCCACGGCATCAAGATGCTGCAGCGCTCCGGCATCGAGGTCGGCATCATCTCCGGCCGGGAATCCCAGGTGGTCTACAACCGGGCCGTGGAGCTTGGTATCGGGCAGGTCTACCAGAAGTCCCTGGACAAGCTGGTGCCGTACCGCCAGATGCTGGAGGCCACCGGTCTTTCCGACGAGCAGGTCGCCTTCATGGGCGACGACGTCATCGACATACCGCTTCTGAAGCGGGTCGGATTCGCCGCGGCACCCGCCGATGCCGTCCAGGAGGTGTTTCCTTTCGCCCACTTCGTTGCCAGAAACCGCGGCGGCTGGGGGGCGGTGCGCGAACTCTGCGACCTGATCCTCAAGGCACAGGGAACCTGGGAGAGCGTGACCTCCAGGTATTACGTCTGAACCACAGATCCTACCGCCCAAGCAACAGATACTTTTGCAATTCGTGCAGATGTAATGTAACTCTGGGTAGATTGTCGAAGCGTCCTCCGACGGACTAGTTGCTCTTTTCCACCAGCCCATGAAGTTACAACCCCGGGCTAGAACATTCTTCATCCTCCTGCTTCAAACGAAGGGATGTCAACATTTGGACATCCCTTCGCTTTTTTGACGCGCTCTCCTCACTCCCCTTGCCTATGACCCTTCCCGATCTTTTTAGACTGGTCCTTTGTTAGTTTTTTCTGATACACTGTCCCCCCGCCAACTGAGCCTGCACCAATGAAAAATAGGACACAGCTGCTGCTTCAAACAGTTCTCATCCGTGTGCTGTACCTGTGACTTCTTTTTTTTCGCTGAGAATAGGAACACGGCATGAAAGCTGCTGTGGAGTAAGTCGTTTCGGATACGGGGGCTGGCTCGCCCGGGTGACCGGGGGCAATCTCGTAGGTGCAGGCTGTACTTCAATGACCATTTTGTTGTGAAATCCACTGCTGGGGAGACCATCTTAGATGAATCACAATCGTATTATTTCCGTCATAGGTTTGGGCTACGTAGGCCTGCCGGTGGCGGTCGCGTTTGGCAAGGTGCAAAAGACGTATGGGTTCGATATCAATGCAGCACGCATAGAAGAGCTTAAAAGTGGGCACGACCGTACCGAGGAAGTAACCCCGGGCGAACTTCGGGAGGCCCACATCGTCTTCACCGACAGCATCGATGTATTGCGGGAGGCGGATTTCCACATCGTGGCCGTCCCCACCCCGGTCGACTCGGCCAATCAGCCCGACCTGACCCCGATGCTGCGCGCGTCCGAGACGGTAGGGAAGGCCCTCAAGAAGGGGGACATCGTCGTGTACGAGTCGACGGTTTACCCTGGGGTGACCGAGGAAGAATGCGTCCCCATCCTGGAGCGGGTCTCCGGCCTCGCCTGCGGCACCGACTTCTGCGTGGGGTACAGCCCGGAGCGCATCAACCCCGGCGACAAGGAGCACACCTTCACCAAGATCAAGAAGGTGGTATCCGGGCAGGACGCCGCCACCCTGGAGATCGTCGCGCAGGTCTACGAGTCGGTGGTCACCGCCGGGGTGCACCGGGCCCCCTCCATCATGGTCGCCGAGGCCGCCAAGGTCATCGAGAACACCCAGCGCGACCTCAACATCGCCCTCATGAACGAACTGGCCCTCATCTTCGACCGCATGGGAATCGACACCAACTCCGTGCTGGAGGCGGCAGGAACCAAGTGGAACTTCCTGAAGTTTCAGCCGGGCCTGGTGGGGGGGCATTGCATCGGGGTCGACCCCTACTACCTGACCCACAAGGCAGAGAAGCTCGGCTACATCCCGCAGGTGATCCTGGCGGGCCGGCGCATCAACGACGGCATGGGCAAGTTCATCGCGCAGCGCACCGTGAAGGAGATGATCCGGTCCGGGCACAACGTGCTTGGCTCCCGCGTCACCGTGCTCGGCCTGACCTTCAAGGAGGACTGCCCCGACTTGCGCAACTCCAAGGTGATCGACATCATTCACGAACTTAAGGACTACGGCCTCGAGGTCCAGGTCTGCGATCCTCTGGCCGACCCTGAGGAGGCCGCGCACGAATACGGCGTCACCCTCGTCCCTGCCGAAAAGCTGCAGATCGCCGAGACGGTCGTGGTGGCCGTAGCACACAAGGAGTACCGGGCGCTGTCTCCGGAACAGATCAAGGGGATGATGAACGGTTCGCCGCTCGTCATCGACGTGAAAGGAATCTTTAAGCCCGAGCAACTGGCAGAACAGGGCATCCGGCTTTGGAGATTGTAGGCCGGTAATAGCTCCCCATTCTCAGGAGGAGAGATGGACTACTTCGTACATGAATCATCCTTTGTCGATGACGGGGCCACGGTCGGCGCCGGCACCAAGATCTGGCACTTCTGCCACGTCATGTCCGGGGCCGCCATCGGCGAGCGCTGCAGCTTCGGCCAGAACTGCGTGGTCTCCCCGGGGGTCGTGATCGGCTCCAACGTGAAGGTGCAGAACAACGTCTCCATCTACGAGGGGACCGTGATCGAGGACGACGTCTTCCTGGGTCCCTCCTGCGTGCTCACCAACGTCACCAACCCGAGGTCGCAGGTGCTGCGCCGCGCCCTCTACGAGAGGACCCTGCTCAAGCGCGGCTGTTCAATCGGGGCCAACGCCACCGTGGTCTGCGGCATCACCCTCGGGCGCTACGCCTTCGTGGCGGCCGGGGCGGTGGTGGCCAAGGACGTCCCCGATTACGCCCTCATGGTCGGCGTCCCCGCCCGCCAGAAGGGGTGGATGAGCCGTCACGGGCACCTGCTGAAGAACCCGGACCGGGAAGGGGTGATGACCTGCCCCGAGAGCGGGCTGCGCTACCGCGAGGTCGAGCCGGGGGTGCTGCGCTGCCTCGACCTGGACGAGGAGGCCCCGCTGCCACCCGAGCTGGCGGTAGGGAAGGATTTCTACGATGCCTTGAAAGGGGGCGCCTAGACCGTGACCAAGCTCGAATTCATCGATCTGAAGAGCCAGCAGCAGCGCATCATGCCCGAGCTGGAGCGGCGCATGAAGGCGGTGCTGGCCCACGGGCAGTACATCATGGGGCCGGAGGTGGCGGAATTAGAGGAGAAGCTGGCCCGCTACGCAGGAACCAGGCACTGCATCACGGTGGCGAGCGGCACCGACGCCCTGCTGGTGGCGCTGATGGCCCTGGGCATAGGACGCGGCGACGAGGTGATCACCTCGCCCTTCACCTTCATCGCGACCGGTGAGATGATCGCGCTCCTCGCTGCGACGCCGGTCTTCGTCGACATCGACCCGGTCACCTACAACCTCGACCCCGCACGCATAGAGGCCGCCATCACCCCCCGCACCAGGGCGATCATGCCGGTGAGCCTCTACGGCCAGTGCGCCGACTTCGACGCCATCAACGCGATCGCTGCGGCCCATGGCCTCCCGGTGATCGAGGACGCCTGCCAGAGCTTCGGCGCCACCTATCGCGGCCGGCGCTCCTGTGCCCTTTCCAGCATCGGCTGCACCAGCTTCTTCCCGTCCAAGCCGCTTGGCTGCTACGGCGACGGGGGAGCCTGCTTCACCGACGACGACGTACTGGCCGTGAAGATGCGCCAGGTGCGCCTGCACGGGCAGGACCGCAGGTATCATCACCCCACCCTGGGGATCAACGGCCGCATGGACACCCTCCAGGCCGCCATCGTGCTCGCCAAGCTGGAGGTCTTCGAGGACGAGGTGGCGGCCCGGGGGCGCATCGGTGCGCGCTACAGCGAACTGCTGCAGGGGGGTGTCGGCACCCCGCGCCTTGCTGACGGCAACAGCTCCGTCTACGCGCAGTACACGGTAGCGGTCGAGCGCCGTGAGGAGCTGCAAAAGGGGCTGGCCGAGGCGGGCATTCCCACCGCGGTGCACTACCCGATCCCCCTGCACCTGCAACCGGTCTTCGCAGGGCTTGGGTACCAAAGGGGGGACTTCCCGGTTTCCGAGACGGCCGGGGAGCGGGTGATGAGCCTACCCATGCATCCGTACCTGACCGAGGAGCAGCTTGCCTTCATCACGGAGCACGTGCTGCGCCTGACCAGATAAACCGAATTCAACCAAAGAGGAAAACGATGGCATTGAACGAGATCAAAGGAAGCAGGGTAGTGGTAATCGGCGGCGCCGGTTTTATCGGTTCCCACGTGGTGGGCGAACTGCTGAAGACCGAGGTCGGCTCCGTCGTCGTCTACGACAACTTCACCCGGGGCAAAATGTCCAATCTCGACCCGCACCTGGCCGACCCCCGCTGCACCATCTACCCGCACGGCGGTGACGTGCGCGACGTGGACCTTCTGGACGACGCCCTCAAGGGGGCGGACTACGTGATCCATCTCGCCGCCATGTGGCTTCTGCACTGCCGGGACTTTCCCCGCACCGCCTTCCACGTCAACATCGAGGGGACCTTCAACGTCCTCGAGGCGTGCGTGCGCAACCAGGTGAAGAAGCTCGTCTACTCCTCCTCCGCTTCCGTGTACGGCGACGCGGTCGAGGTCCCCATGACCGAGGATCATCCCTTCAACAACCGCAACTTCTACGGCGCCACCAAGATCGCCGGCGAGGCGATGTGCCGCGCCTACTTCGACCGCTACGGCCTGAACTACGTCGGCCTGCGTTACATGAACGTCTACGGCCCGCACCAGGACCAGACCGCGGTCTACACCGGGGTCATCCCGATCATGCTCAACAAGATCGACGCCAACGAGCAGCCGGTGATCAACGGCGACGGTTCCCAGGCCTACGACTTCATCGACGTGGAGGACGTGGCCCGCTGCAACGTCAAGGCCCTGATCTCGGAGGCGACCGACCGTTTCTACAACGTGGGGACCGGGGTGCAGACCTCGATCCGCGAGCTGTGCGACCTGATCCTCGAGTTAAAGCAGAGCGACCTCAAGGTCCAGTACCGCCCCTACAGCGCCGACGACGCCCGGGCCCTGGTGCAGAACCGCATCGGCTGCCCCAAGAACGCCGAGGCCGACCTCGGCTTCACCTACCAGCTGTCCCTGCGCGAGGGGCTCAAGAAACTGATCGCCTGGAGGGACGCCCATGGCAACCGATAAGCGCACCATCCAGATCTCGCTCCCCTGCACCGGCGAGGAGGAGTGGCAGGCCTGCCGCGGACCGCTGGAGAGCGGCTGGCTCACCCAGGGGCCCCAGGTGGCCGCCTTCGAGAAGGGGTTTGCCGAGCGGCACCGGGTCACGCACGCCCTCGCCACCACGTCCTGCACCACCGCACTGCACCTGGCCCTCGCCGCGCTCGGCA
The DNA here is from genome assembly GCF_016458305.1 of Geomonas anaerohicana. Taxonomy (GTDB): domain Bacteria; phylum Desulfobacterota; class Desulfuromonadia; order Geobacterales; family Geobacteraceae; genus Geomonas; species Geomonas anaerohicana. The sequence continues at coordinate 513,684 of NZ_JAEMHL010000002.1, forward strand.
TCGGCCCGGGCGACGAGGTGATCGTCCCCGCCTTCACCTGGATCGCCACGGCCAACGCCGTGCTCTACTGCGGCGCGACCCCGGTCTTCGCTGACGTGAGGCGCGACACCTACAACATCGACGTCGAGGACGTCAAGCGGCGCCTGACCCCGCGCACCAAGGCCATCATCCCGGTGCACCTGTTCGGCCTGACCGCCGACATGGACGCCCTGCGCGCCGTGCTCCCTAAAGGGGTGCGCATCGTGGAGGACGCCGCCTGCGCCTCGGGTGCCTCCTACCAGGGGACCCCCGCCGGGGGGCTGGGCGACTGCGCCGCCTTCTCCTTCCACCCGCGCAAGTCGATCACCACCGGCGAGGGGGGGATGCTGACCACCAACGACCCGGAGCTGGCCGAGATCGCCAACATGCTCAGAAACCACGGCGCCAGCCTCTCCGAGGAACAGCGCCACCTCGGGCCGCGTCCCTACCTCTTGCCGGAATTCAACCTGCTCGGCTTCAACTACCGGATGACCGACCTGCAGGGCGCGGTGGGGCTGGTGCAGCTGGGCAAGCTGGACGGTTTCCTCGCCGAGCGGCGCCGCTGGGCGGATTGGTATCGCGAGGAGCTGGAGAAGATCGGCTGGATCCGCCCCCCCAAGGTCCCGCAGGGGTACGAGCACGCCTGGCAGGCCTACGTCACCTACGTCGACCCGGAGCGCGCGCCCTACGCGAGGAATGAGATCATGGACCGGCTGCAGCAGCGCGGCATCGCCACCCGTCCCGGGACCCACGCCGTGCACATGCTCGGCTACTACCGCGACCGCCTCGGCCTGAAGCCGGAAGAATTCCCCGGGGCGCGCGACTGCGACGCGCACACCATGGCCATCCCGCTGCACAACCGCATGTCCGCCGAGGACTACGCCTACGTGGTGCAGGCGCTGAAGGACATCGCCTGATATGTGCGGCATAGCCGGCATCCTCAACTTCGACCGGGCCCCGGTCTCCCCGGTCATCCTGCGCCGGATGACCGACGCCATCGCCCACCGCGGCCCGGACGGCGAAGGGCACTACGTCGACGGGCCGCTCGGGCTTGGGCACCGCCGCCTCGCCATCATCGACCTATCCCCGGCCGGGCAGCAGCCCATGGCCAGCGGCGATTACGTCATCAGCTACAACGGCGAGGTGTACAACTTCAAGGAGCTGAAGGTCGAGCTGGAGTCGCTGGGGCACCAGTTCCACTCCAAGACCGACACCGAGGTGGTGATCCACGCCTATCTCGCCTGGGGGGAGCGCTGCGTCGAGCGCTTCAACGGCATGTTCGCCCTGGCCATCTGGGACAAGCGCCGCCGCGAGCTGTTCCTGGCCCGGGACCGCTACGGCATCAAGCCGCTCTACTACGCGCTGTCATCGCGGTGGCTCCTGTTCGGCTCCGAGCAGAAGGCCCTGCTCGCCCACCCGGAGCTCAATCCCGCCGTGGACCGCGAGGCGCTGGTCGAGTACTTCACCTTCCAGAACATCTTCACCGACCGCACCCTGCTGCAGGGGGTGAAGCTGTTCCCCCCGGGCTCTTGGGCCAAGGTCGCCCTGGACCGCCCGGCCGCGCAGCTCGCCCCGGTGCAGTACTGGGACTACGACTTCGGTGAGCCGGAACATCCCCTTAGCGAGGCGGAGTACCTGGAGGAGCTGAACCGGCTCTTCTGCCAGGCCGTGAACCGACAGCTGGTCAGCGACGTCGACGTCGGCTGCTACCTGAGCGGCGGCATGGACTCCGGCTCCATCACCGCGGTGGCCGGGTCGCAGCTACCCTACATCAAGACCTTCACCTGCGGCTTCGACCTCAGTTCCGCCTCGGGGCTGGAACTTGGCTTCGATGAGCGCAAGCGCGCGGAGCACATGTCCTACCTCTTCAAGACGGAGCACTACGAGATGGTCCTGAAGGCGGGGGACATGGAGCGCTGCCTGCCGACGCTCACCTACCATCTCGAGGAGCCGAGGGTGGGGCAGAGCTACCCCAACTACTACGCCGCGAAGCTCGCCTCACGGTTCGTCAAGGTCGTCCTCTCCGGCGCCGGCGGCGACGAGCTCTTCGGTGGCTACCCCTGGCGCTATTACCGGGCGGTGAACAACGACAACTTCGAAGACTACGTCGACAAGTACTTCCGCTACTGGAAGCGGCTCATCCCGGCCAGGGACGTCACCCGCGTCTTCCAGCCCATCTGGGACGACGTGAGCGGGGTGCAGACGCGCGACATCTTCTCGAATGTCTTCAAGAAGCACGAACACCGGCTCTCGACGCCGGCCGACTACATCAACCACTCGCTCTACTTCGAGGCGAAGACCTTCCTGCACGGGCTCCTGGTGATCGAGGACAAGATCAGCATGGCGCACAGCCTGGAGACCCGCGTCCCGTTCCTGGACAACGACCTGGTCGACTTCGCCCAGAAGATCCCGGTCTCCTTCAAGCTGCGCAGCCTGGAAGAGGTGGTGCGCATCGACGAGAACGAGCCGGGCAAGGAGCAGAAGTACTTCCAGAAGACCAACGACGGCAAGATCATCCTGCGCCGGGTGATGGAGCGCTACATCCCCGACAGCGTGACCAAAGCGGAGAAGCAGGGGTTCTCGGCCCCGGACGCCTCCTGGTTCAAGGGGGAGAGCATCGACTACGTGCGCCGCAACCTCCTGGAGGGGAACCCCCTCATCTACCAGTACCTGGACCGCAAGGTGGTGCACGAGCTCGTGGACGACCACCTAAGCGGCAGGCAGAACCGGCGCCTGTTCATCTGGTCGCTTTTGAACGTGGAGCAGTGGCTCAAGCAATACGCGGAGGGGCAATGACAAGGGAAGAGTTCGCCGGCAAACTGCAGGCACTTTTGGGTGACAAGGTGGTGTTCGCGCCGGGCGCCAACTTCGCCTCGCTGGCTGCGACGGCCGAGGCAGCCGAGCAGTCGCAGACCAACGACGCCTTCTCGGACAAGTGGGGGCGCTACGACCAGAGCGAGGAGAAGCAGCGGCTCTACGAGATGCAGAGAAAGTGGTACCTCGACCTCTACGGCTTCTCCGGGGAAGAGGATCTCGCCTCCTTCCTGGAGGGACGCGGGGTGATCTTCGACGCCGGCTGTGGCCTGGGCTACAAGGCGGCCTGGTTCGCGGAGCTGGCGCCGCACTCCCTGGTGATCGGCATCGACTTCTCCGACGCGGCCAGGCAGGCGGCGCAGAACTACCGCCATCTGCCCAACCTGTTCTTCATCCGAGGCGACATAGCCGCCACCCCTTTTCCCGACGGCTCGGTCGACTACGTGAGCTGCGACCAGGTCATCATGCACACCCAGAACCCGGACCTGACCTTCGCCGAGCTGACCCGGATCACCAGGAAGGGGGGAGGGGAGTTCGCCTGCTACTTCTACCGCAAGAAGGCGCTGCCGCGCGAGCTTCTGGACGATCACTTCCGGCTGCGCTGCAAGGAGATGGCTAGCGACGAACTGTGGGCGATGTCGGAGCAGTTGACCGAGCTGGGCAAGAGACTCTCCGAGCTGAAGGTGAGCTTCGACGCCCCCGACATCCCGGCGCTGGGCATCAAGGGGGGGCGCTACGACATCCAGCGCTTCTTGTACTGGAACTTCATCAAGTGCTTCTGGAGCGAGGAGCTGGGACCAGAGACCTCGGTGGTGACCAACTACGACTGGTACAGCCCGAGCAACGCGCGGCGCTACGGCAAGGAGGAGGTGCTGGCGCTCGTCGAGCAGCAGGGGCTTGCCACCAGGCACTTCCACGAGGAGGAGGCCTGCTACAGCGGCAGGTTCGGGCGTTGAAAGGTCCTATGGCAAAAGAAAAGAACGTGCCGGTTATCAGGGGTGGTCTATGAGGGTTGTCTTCGTCGGCGCTTCCCGTTTCGGTTTTAAGTGCCTCGACCGCATTCTGCATCTGGAGAATATCGAGGTGGTGGGTGTGGTCACCAACGAGGAGCGCTTCACCATTTCCTATGCCCCGGAAGGGGTGGTCAACGTTCTTTACGCGGACCTCAAGACCTTCGCGGCGGCCAACGATATACCCGTCCACGTGATGCAAACGAAGATGACCGAGACCGGGCTGGTCGCCCAGGTCAAGGCGTGGCAGCCGGAACTGTTTGTCGTGGTCGGCTGGTATCACATGGTTCCCCGAATACTGCGCGACATGGCTCCGGCCGTGGGGCTGCATGCATCCCTGCTTCCCGATTACAGCGGCGGGGCGCCGCTGGTCTGGGCCATTATCAACGGTGAAACCGAAGCTGGCATCACCTTGTTCGAGTTTGCCGATGGTGTGGACAACGGCCCGGTGCTCGGCCAAGCCTCAACTGAGATTACGCCGGAAGACACCATAGCGACTGTTTACGGCCGGATCGAGGTGCTGGGGCTCGACCTGCTGGTTCGGTGTCTGCCCCGGGTGGCTGGCGGCACGGCGCAACGTCTAGTGCAGGACGAGTCAAAGCGGAGGGTCTTCCCCCAACGCAGGCCGGAAGACGGGCTGGTTGACTGGAATCAGCCGGCGCAGTCGATATATAACTTTGTCCGGGCCCAGACTCATCCTTATCCGGGGGCCTTCACTTTCCATCACGGAAAAAAGCTGCACATCTGGCACGCCAGGGTTGCTGACGCAGGTGTGCTGCAGGGCAGCACCCCCGGTATCTGCTCCCTTCTGGATGGGCAGGTGCTGGTCGCCTGCGGAAACAACACGGCGATAGAGATATTGCAGGTCAGCGCCGATGGCGCCGAGGTCACCGCAACAACATGGTTCAGCCAGCACGACAAACATGCACCGGTGGTATTTGATGCTCCTCGATAGCAGGATCGACAAGGCAGGGGTAAGGATCTGTTCGCGCTGCATTTACGACGAGCGTGTCGCATCGATAAGCTTCGACGAAAATGGCGTGTGCAACTACTGCCACCAGGTGGACACCCTGAAGGAGCAGTACGGGACCGGCACCCCGGAGGGGGAGCGCAAGTTCGCCGCCATCGTCGAGGAGATCAAGCGGGCCGGGCACGGCAAGCAGTACGACTGCGTGATCGGGGTGAGCGGCGGGACCGACTCCTCCTACATGGTCTACCTCGCCAAAAAGTGGGGGCTGCGCCCGCTGGCGGTCCACTACGACAACACCTGGAACTCCGCCATCGCCACCCAGAACATCCGCCACGTGCTGGGCGCACTCGACGTGGACCTGTACACGCACGTCATCGACAACAAGGAGGCGGACGACATCTTCCGCGCCTTCTTCTACGCCGGGGTCGCCGAGATCGAGGCGTCCACCGACCTGGCCCTCGCCGAGACCATGTACCGCGCCGCCTACAAGTACGGGGTGCACTACGTGCTGGAAGGGCACTCCTTCGTCACCGAGGGGATCACCCCGGTGGGCAGGAACTACTTCGACGGCGAGTACATCCGCTCCATCCACCGTCGCTTCGGTAACATGCCCATGCACTCCTATCCCCTGATGACCTTCGAGCGGTTCCTGTGGTGGTCCTGCGTGGCCCGCATCAAGAAGATCCGGCCCTTCTGGTACATCAACTACTCCAAGGAGGAGGCGCGGGCCTTCCTGGAGCGGGAATACGGCTGGGTCTACTACGGGGGGCACCACCTGGAGAACCGGATGACCGCCTTCTTCCACGGCATCTACGCCCCGGGCAAGTTCGGCGCCGACTTCAGGAACAACACCCTCTCGGCGCTGGCGCGCATCGGCACCATCACCCGCGAGGAGGCCTGGGCCCGGTACAACACGCCGCCCAAGGTGGAGGACGAACTCCTTTCCTACTTCAAGAAGCGGCTGCGCCTCTCCGACGACGAGTACCAGCGGGTCATGCGCCAGGAGCCCAAGTGCTGGCAGGACTACCCGACCTACAAGAAACGCTTCGAGGCGCTGCGCCCGCTCTTCTCGGTGCTGGCCAAGGCAAGCCTCGTACCCATGAGCTTCTACCTCAAATACTGTTTTCCAGCCGCGGAGCAGAGATGATCACCATAGTCGACTACGGCATGGGGAACCTGGGTTCCATCCATAACATGTTCAAGCGCATCGGCGCCGCCGCCGTCATCACCGGCGACCTGGAGCAGGTAGCGCGTGCCGAGAAGATCCTCCTGCCGGGGGTGGGGGCCTTCGACAACGCCATGCTGCGCATCGACGAGAGCGGCCTCAGGGAGGTGCTCGACCAAAAGGCTCTGGTGGAGCGGGTGCCGGTTCTGGGGATCTGCCTCGGCATGCAGCTTCTGACCCGCTCCAGCGAAGAGGGGAGCCGGCCGGGGCTTGGGTGGGTGGCCGCGCAGACCAGGCGCTTCCCGGCGCTGCCGGGGCTCAAGGTGCCCCACATGGGGTGGAACCTGGTCGAGGTAACCAGGGACAGCCCCCTCACCGGCGGGCTCGCCGGCGAGGTTCGCTTCTACTTCGTGCACTCCTACTACGTCTGCGTCGACGACGAAAAGGACCAGATCCTCACGGCCCATTACGGCCTCGACTTCACCGCTGCCCTGCAGCACGACAACATCTACGGCGCCCAGTTCCATCCGGAGAAGAGCCACCGGTTCGGGATGCAGCTCCTTAAGAACTTTGCGAGTCTTTGATGCTGAGAACGAGAGTCATACCGGTACTTCTACTGAGAAACGAGAGCCTCGTGAAGACGGTGCGCTTCGGGAAGTTCACCTACGTCGGGGACCCCTGCAACACGGTGCGCATCTTCAACGAGCTGGAGGTGGACGAACTGCTCTTCCTCGACATAACCGCCACCCCCGACAAGCGGAGCCCGAACCTCAGGGTCCTCTCCGAGATCGCCGACGAGTGTTTCATGCCCCTTGGCTACGGCGGCGGGGTGCGCGACTTCGAGACAGCCAAGGCGATCTTCGAGATCGGCTTCGAGAAGGTGGCGCTCAACTCCTTCGCGCTGGAGCAGCCGCAGTTCGTGACCAGGCTTGCCGAGCACTTCGGGAACCAGTCCGTGGTCGCCTCGGTCGACGTGAAGAAGGACCTCCTCGGGCGCTACCGGGTGCACAGCGAGGCGGGGAAGCGCAACACCGGGAGAAACCCGGTCGAGTGGGCCCAGGAGCTCGAGGCGCTCGGGGCGGGGGAGATCCTGCTCACCTCCATCGACCGCGAGGGGAGCTGGGCGGGGTTCGACGTCGAGCTCGTGCACGCCGTGGCCCAGGCCGTAACCGTGCCGGTGATTGCCCACGGCGGTGCCGGGAGCGTCAAGGACATCGGCACCGTGGTCAGGGAAGGGGGCGCCTCCGCCGTAGCGGTCGGCAGCATGGTGGTCTTCCAGAAGAAGGGGATGGGAGTGCTGGTGAACTTTCCCTCCCAGGAGGCCATCAGGGCGGAGCTGGAATAATGATGTCAATTTTCAGTCACTCGCTCAGTCTTTGACACTCTTTCCTCTCCAAATGCATTTCACTCTTCTTTCCTTCCTCATGCTCTATGCCACTGCTACGAAAAAAATCTCTCTCTTAGTATCCTTCTATTTTATTTCTGATACACTCTGTCTCCGTCGGTAAGTGTCTGGGAATGAGAACAAAAGGTGGAAAGTCTTTCCAGGGTGCTGGTCCGCCTGCTTGACGGTTACGATTTATTGAGGCGTAATACATGAAAAGTGGGCATGAAAACTGCTCAGCTAGCATGTGTCAAAAAAGTGGTACAGTGTCTTTCAAGGCTTGACTGGAGATGCTTGGCTTCCGTTGTTTTTGCATTTACAATGCGCTGTGTAAGTGGTATAGACTAGAGACTGATCATTAGTAATGCCTTTTGTTTTATTGGGTGCAGTTGTGATCGGCTCTGCCCGTTGGGCAGTCACGGTAATGTCACAAAGAATTTCCTTCGTGTTTTCGGTGTGAGCTACTGCCTGATCCCCCAATGCTGTTCCCGCCCTAATTAACAAACCACCCAACTGCTAAGACGTCGGCGCACGGATTGGAGCCTGAATGTCCGTTATTTTTCAGTAGGTTTTGGTTTACATTTGAACAAGTAAATGATATACGATGCACCGAATCTTTGTTAAGTTTTGTGCCTTTCATATGCCGTCTCTCGTGATTCCAGTTAGAGGTACAACCAAGCATGAAAAGAATCCTGCTTCTCGTAGTAACGCTTACACTCCTTTCCATCGCAACCGCCTTTTCCGCCTCCAATTCGGAGGATTCCTCCTCGAACGTTACTCCAGCCGCATCAAAGGAAGAAGGCACCCTCGATGTTTCTTCCGACTACTTCAGCACCCACGATGACGCCGATGACGACAACGTGCCGCGGGACAAAGCCAGCGATCAATCGAGCTATCGCCGCAAGTCCACGACCCGGGAAGTCGATGCTGATGACGAAACCGTCGACGCTGTGTTCGCAAAAGACCGCAAAGGGCAGGCCGAGGATCTGAGGGAGACAGGCGGCAAGGACGAGCGGGACTTCTTTGATCCTGCGACTGGCAAAGAAGAGAAACAAATATCGGACGGCACGTCGCGCAAGGAGCGCCAGAGTATCCGCGACGACAGGGATATGAAGGACAAATCGGAAAGGACCGGGAAAAAAGAAAAGAAGGAAAAGAAAAAGACGGCCAAGGCGCCTGTCAAAAAGTCGGGACAACCGGTGCAGGAGCCCTCGGCATTGGAACAGGCCATGGGTGAAAACCCGCTCATCATCGACAAGTCCCGGCCGCAGCCCTACGGGTGGGATCAACTGACCCAGTTCGGCTACAACTTCTTCAAGCGTGGCAAGGATACCTTCGCGGCCCAGACCGACGTTCCGGTGGGGCCCGACTATCTCGTCGGCCCGGGAGACCGCTTAGTCGTCACGCTCTGGGGAAGTATCAACGGCACCTACAAACTCGAGGTGAACCGCAGCGGCGAGATCGTGCTCCCCAAGGTGGGCGCGGTAAAGGTCGCCGGGGTGGCTTACGGCGAACTGCCGGCAGTTTTAAAGGCGAGCGTTGCCCGCATTTACAAGGACTTCCAGCTTAACGTGAACCTGGACAAGCTGAGGCTGATCAAGGTGTACGTGGTGGGGGAGGTCGCTTCCCCGGGTGACTACAACGTGAGCTCCCTCTCAACGGTGATCAGCGCACTCTCCGCCGCCGGTGGACCCTCCAAAAACGGCAGCCTGCGCAACATCCAGATCAACCGCAACGGCAAGGTGGTGGAGACGGTCGATCTCTACGATTTCTTCCTCAAGGGTGACAAAGGCAAAGATATCCGCCTGCAGCCTGGGGACACCATCCTGGTCCCGGTCATCGGCCGCGTCGCCGGCATTGTCGGCAACGTCAAGCGGCCGGGAATCTACGAGCTCAAGGGTGACAGTTCACTCAAGGACCTCTTTGCCCTGGGGGGCGGGGTCAATCCTACCGGCTACCTGCAGAGAGTCCAGTTGTACCGCATCGAGGCGCACGACAAGAAGATCGTCAACGACTTCAACCTGGATCTCAGTGGCGTCGCCGCCGAGCAGCAGACCTCCGCCATCAAGATGCAGGACCTGGACCTGGTCAACGTCCTCCCCATAGACAGCGTGCTGCGCGGCTATGTGCGGCTCGAGGGGCATGTCCTGCGTCCCGGCGACTATGCCCTGAAGCCAGGCATGAAGGTGAGTTCGCTGTTGCAGGGCGACAACCTCCTGCCCCAGTACCACGGCGGGGCAGCCCAGATCATCCGCCTCTACCCGCCGGACCTGCACCCCGAGATCGTCTACTTCGACGTCACTGGAGCCTTGAAGGGCGATGCCGCCCAGGACGTCGAACTCAAGGAGTTCGACCGGGTGAAGATCTTCTCGCGCGAGCAGATGGAGGAGACCCCCGTCGTCAAGGTGAGCGGCGAGGTGCAAAAGCCTGGCCTGGTCCGCTACCTTGAAAATATGACCGTTCGCGACCTGCTCATGCAGGCGGGCAACGTGAAACTGTCCGCCTATCTGGGGAACGCCGAAATCACTAGGATCAAGCGCGACAGCGGTTCGGTCACCTCCTATTCCATTTCGGTGAACCTCGAGCAGGCACTGAAAGGGGGCGCTGAAAACATCAAGCTGGAGCCGTTCGACGAGCTCACCGTGCGTCGCATCCCCAACTGGGCGGAGGCCACCGAGCGCTACGTTACCTTGAAGGGCGAAGTCATGTTCCCCGGCACCTATCCCATTTACAAGGGAGAGCGGCTCAGTTCCGTCATCGCCCGCGCCGGCGGCTTCACCGATCTCGCCTATTTGAAGGGGGCGAGGTTCACACGCGAGAACGCGCGCAAGCTGCAGCAGCAGCGTATGGACGAGGCTCTCGACAAGGCGCAGGATCAGATCATCAAACTGCAGAGCAACGTCTCCCAGACGGCTGCTTCGGCCGAAGAGGTCGCCAGTTCTAAGGCTACCTTGGATAACCTCATGCGTAGTATCGAGATCCTGAAAACCAAGAAAGCCGAAGGTCGGGTGCTCATGGAGATCACCTCGCTGCGCGACCTGAAGGGGAGCACGTACGATCTGGAGCTGCAGGGTGGCGACCAGCTTACCGTCCCCAGCGACCCCGGTGGCGTCAACGTGATCGGCGACGTCTACAACCAGAATACAGTCGTCACGCAGCGTGGCCGCGACCTAGAGTGGTATCTGCAACAGGTCGGCGGTCCCACCGGCGACGCGGATCTTGACAGCATCTACGTAGTCAAGGTTGACGGCTCCGTCATCAGCCAAGTCAACTCCTCTAAGTTCCTGTTCTACAATTCGTTCTGGAGTAAGAAGCTGGACTCCGGTGACACCGTAATCGTGCCACGCCAGTACGAGAAGACCGCGTGGCTTAGGAATATCAAGGATATTGCCCAGATTATCGGCAATATAGCAATGACCGCTGGTGTGGTAATCGCGGCGGGTAAGTAGACACGCACCGTGGCAGGTGCTGAAATAGACTCAACGCCCTTGGCGAAGGTGGATATGGAAAAACAACACAAAACGGAAGAACAGGAAATCAACCTACTGGAGCTTTTGCATGTCGTTGTTAAACGCAAAATGCTGATCTTTAAGATATGCGGTTTAGCCATAGTTACATCTGTGATCTACAGCTTGCTGCTTCCAAATATTTACTCGTCAACTGCGAGGGTATTGCCCCCTCAGAAGGAGGGGGGGGGCGGCCTTTCCGCACTGCTGGGGCAGGCGGGGGGGCTAGCCGCTTTTGCAGCCAGTGGCGGCGTAACCGGGGGGAGTGATCTCTACGTCGGCATATTAAAAAGTCGCTCTGTTTCCGATGCCGTCATACGGCGCCCCGATATCTCGCCTGGATTTTTCGGGAAAACGCAGGAAGAGGCAAGAAACCTCGTGAGCAGCGCAGTCAGAATTCAGGCTGGAAAAGACGGAATAATTTCCATTACAGCTGAGGACAAGGACGCAAAACGCTCTGCACTTTTAGCTAACGCTTTTGTCAAGGAACTTGGTGAGACGACGGTGAGACTGAATCTCTCCAAAGCCAGCACCGAGCGGATCTTCCTTGAAAAGCGCTTGAACATGGTCAAAAACGACCTTCAGGCAGCTGAAGATGCACTTAAGGCTTTTTCGCAGGCCAATAAGGTGGTCCAGGTTGATGCGCAGGCTAAGGCATCCATAGAGGGCATAGCCCGTCTAAAAGGCGAACTCGCGAGCAAGGAGGTGCAGCTTGCTGTTATTAGGACCAAACAAACTGAGGAAAGTCCCGATGTGAAGGCAACAGTAAGTGCCATCAAGCAACTCAAGGGTGAACTCGAAGCCATATCGGGAAGTGGCGGCAACGGTGGCGGGATTCCATCCCTTGGCAATGTTCCCGGTGTGAGTCTTGAATATACGAGAAAGCTTCGTGAGCTTAAAACACAGGAAGCAGTCTTTGAACAGCTCACCAAGCAGTACGAAGTGGCGAAGATAAATGAGGCAAAAGATTCAAGTTCCTTCCAGGTGCTCGATGAGGCTGTCGTGCCGATGAAAAAGAGCGGGCCGAAACGCTCTCAAATTGTCATGACTTCAGCCATAGTCGCGTTATTTATATCTTTGGTGGCCATATTTATTCAAGAATCGATGAGCCGAATGTGTGATGATGACAGGAAATTGCTCGAAAGTATCAAGCGACTTGCCTTCTGCTTGAAGTAAGATTAACCAGATTCATCGGGGCGCTATGTGTTCGCTCTGTGCATGCTTTAACTTGTGATTACACTCGCTGCTAAATCTATTGAACGCTCCACTTTGGTGATTCAGTGAAAAGAACAATTTCTGTTATTGGATTGGGATACGTTGGTCTGCCTGTGGCAGTTGCATTCGGCAAGGTTGCCAGGACGGTCGGGTTTGATATAAATTCTGCCCGCATCGAAGAGCTCAAGGCCGGTGTTGACCGTACGGAGGAGGTATCTGCGTCTGACCTTGAGGCGGCTGATATCCTTCTCACTGATCGAATTGATGATCTTCGACTGGCTGACTTTCACATCATCGCCGTACCCACCCCTGTAGATGCAGCAAACCAGCCGGACCTAAGCCCCATGCTGAAGGCTTCAGAAACGGTGGGGCGTGCGCTCAAGCAAGGCGATATCGTGGTGTACGAATCTACAGTTTATCCCGGTGTAACCGAGGAAGAGTGCATCCCCATTCTGGAGCGGGTCTCCGGGCTGAAAAACGGCAACGATTTCACTGTAGGGTACAGCCCGGAACGGATCAATCCCGGCGACAAAGAGCACACCTTCACCAAGATTAAGAAAATAGTCTCAGGCCAGGACCTGCGGACCTTGGAGATAGTGGCCCGGGTCTACGAGTCGGTGGTTACTGCAGGCGTCCACCGCGCGAGTAGCATAAAGGTGGCCGAGGCTGCAAAGGTGATTGAGAACACCCAGAGAGATCTGAACATCGCGCTCATGAACGAACTGGCGCTCATCTTCGATCGGATGGGCATTGACACCAGCGAGGTGCTTGCCGCTGCTGGCACAAAGTGGAACTTCCTCAAGTTCAGCCCCGGTCTTGTAGGAGGGCATTGCATCGGCGTCGACCCGTACTACCTGACACACAAGGCCGAAAAGATTGGGTACATCCCCCAAGTGATCTTGGCGGGGCGTCGTATCAATGACGGCATGGGGAGATTCGTTGCCCAGCGTACCGTGAGGGAGATGATCCATGCGGGACACAGCATTCTAGGGACGACGGTCACCGTCCTTGGCCTTACCTTCAAAGAGGACTGTCCTGATCTGCGTAATTCCAAGGTCATCGATATTATCAAAGAACTCGAAGATTATGGCGTTAAGGTACAGGTGCACGACCCACTCGCCAATCCTCAGGAGGCCGCCCACGAATACGGCATCGAACTGACACCTTACGAGCAACTGCGACCTGCCGCTGCGGTTATTGTAGCTGTAGCTCATAGGCCATACCGTCAGTTCCCCGCCGATGAACTGAAGCGACTCTCGGGTGAGAACCCGGTACTGGTTGATGTAAAAGGGGTGTTTTCACCCGCTGCCATGGCAACGGCCGGATTTCGCGTATGGCGGTTATAGAGTTATAGAGTTTGAATGTTCATGTGACAAAGGAGCGGTGAATGTCTGACACTATTGTAGAAGAGAACGAAATGCGCACGCAGAAGAATTTCGCCATGATAGGTGCTGGTGGGTACATCGCACCGCGTCACATGAAAGCCATCAGGGACACCGGAAATGTTCTGGTCGCGGCTTTAGACCCGTCAGATTCAGTGGGTATCCTTGACAGCTACACGTACGACGTGGCTTTCTTCACAGAATTTGAGAGATTCGACCGCCATGCGGAGAAACTGCGTCGTCAAGGAGAGGATAAGCGCATTCACTATGTGAGTATCTGTTCGCCCAACTACCTTCATGACTCGCACATACGCTTTGCCATGCGCATCGGGGCCGACGCCATTTGCGAAAAGCCGCTGGTGCTGAACCCTTGGAACCTCGACGCGCTCCTCGAGGTCGAGCGCGAAACCGGCCGGAAGGTGCACAACATTCTGCAGCTGAGGACGCACCCCGCCATTGTCGCCCTGAAGGAAGCAGTCACCAAGGCCAACAAAAAAGAGAAGTACGAGATCGACCTAACCTATATAACCTCCCGCGGCAGATGGTATTTCACATCCTGGAAGGGCAACGGTGAAAAGTCGGGTGGTGTGGCCTCCAATATAGGAGTTCACTTTTTCGACATGCTCATGTGGATTTTTGGGGGCGTAAAGCATCATGAGGTCCACCTAGCGGATGAACGCAAGATGGCAGGGTTCCTGGAACTGGAGAAAGCCAACGTCCGCTGGTTCCTCTCCGTGGACCGCAACGATCTACCTTCTGAGGCGCTTGCCGCAGGCAAGAACACCTTCCGTTCCATAACGGTCGATGGCGATGAGTTTGAGTTCTCCGAGGGGTTCACCGACCTGCACACGGTTGTCTACAAGGAGATCCTGGCTGGGCGCGGGTTCGGTATGGAAGACGCCCGCGCTTCGATCAACTTGGTTTATGAGCTGCGAAATGCGAGGGCCGTCGTCAGCAGTGGCAACTCCCATCCGTTTTTAGACCGCAAATAAAGATCAATTTGGGGGGGGCATGGATTACTTTGTTCATCAGTCATCCTACGTAGATGAAGGGGCTCAGGTAGGAGCTGGCAGCAAGATATGGCACTTCTGTCACGTCATGAGCGGTGCCACCATAGGGGAGCGCTGCAGCTTCGGCCAGAATTGTGTTATCTCCCCTGGTGTCAGCATCGGTTCGAATGTAAAGGTCCAGAACAACGTCTCCATTTATGAGGGGACCATCATCGAGGACGACGTTTTCCTCGGGCCTTCCTGCGTGCTCACCAACGTCACCAACCCTCGCAGCCAAGTGTTGCGTCGTGCGCTCTACGAGAGGACCCTGGTCAAGCGGGGAGCCTCGGTAGGTGCCAACGCCACCATCGTATGCGGCATTACCCTCGGGCGCTACTGCTTTGTTGCCGCCGGTGCAGTCGTGGCGAAAGACGTCCCTGACTACGCCATGATGGTCGGCGTCCCGGCACGCCAGAAGGGATGGATGAGTCGCCACGGACATCTGCTGAAAAGCCCGGATGCCAGCGGGACCATGACGTGCCCCGAGAGCGGACTGCGTTATCGAGAGGTTGAGCCAGGAGTACTTCGATGTCTTGACCTTGACGAGGAGGCGCCGCTTCCGGAGGAGATGGCGATAGGCAAGGAGTTCTATGACGTCTTCAAGGGAGCCAGCAATGAGAGCAATTGATTTCATCGACTTGAAGACCCAGCAGCAGTTGATTTTCCCGGATCTGGATCGACGCATGAAGGCCGTTCTCGCCCATGGACAATACATCATGGGACCAGAGATCGGCGCGCTGGAAGAGGAATTAGCCGCCTATGTCGGCGTCAGGCACTGCATCTCGGTGGCAAGCGGCACCGATGCGCTCCTCGTTGCCCTGATGGCGCTTGAGATAGGGCCGGGGGACGAGGTGATTACCTCTCCCTTCACCTTCATCGCCACCGGTGAAACGATCGTGCTTCTAGGCGCCGTGCCTGTCTTCGTGGATATTGACCCCGTGACCTACAATCTCGATCCTGCGAAGATCGAGCAAGCTATTACCCCCCGGACCAAGGCGATTCTTCCGGTGAGCCTGTATGGTCAGTGTGCGGATTTTGACCGAATCAACGAGGTGGCTAAACGCCACTGCCTCCCGGTCGTAGAAGACGCCTGCCAGAGTTTCGGTGCCACCTACAAGGGAAAAACCTCCTGTGCAGTTTCCAGCATTGGCTGTACCAGTTTTTTCCCATCCAAACCCCTTGGTGGCTACGGCGACGGCGGAGCCTGCTTCACGGATGACGATGAATTCGCCACTCGTATGCGTCAGATCAGGGTCCACGGACAGGACCGGCGCTACCACCACCCAAGGCTCGGGATCAATGGTCGCTTGGACACCCTGCAGGCCGCGATTCTTTTGGCAAAGCTGAAAGTTTTCCCCGAGGAGGTAAAGGCGAGGGGGAGGGTCGGTGCGAGGTACAGTGAACTCCTCAAGGATGTCTGCCAAGTGCCTGAAGTGGCTCAGGGCAGCACCTCGGTTTACGCGCAGTACACGGTGCAGGTCGAGAAGAGGGACGAGGTTCAAAAGAGGCTTTCCGAGGTTGGCATTCCCACCGCCGTGCACTATCCGGTGCCGCTGCACCTGCAGCCGGTCTTCGGCGAGTTGGGGCTCGGGCGCTGCTCTTTCCCTGTTTCGGAGTCGGCAAGCGACCGGGTCATGAGCCTGCCGATGCACCCTTACCTCGAAGAGGAAACCTTGGTTCGCATCGCCGCCGCTCTTCAGGAGGTGCTGCGGTGAAAATAGTCACCGTACTTGGCGCGCGTCCGCAATTCGTCAAGGCCGCTGCGGTGAGTCGCGCCATCGCTGCGCACAACGCAGCACAACCGGATTCCACCACCGTATTGCAGGAGGTCATCGTCCATACAGGCCAGCACTTCGACGAGAATATGTCCGACATCTTTTTCAGAGAGATGGAGATTCCGCCTCCTCATTACCACCTGGCCATCAACTCCGTCGGGCATGGTGCCATGACCGGTAGGATGCTGGAGAAAATCGAGGAGATACTGCTCGAGGAAAAACCCGATTTCGTGCTGGTATACGGCGATACCAACTCTACCCTTGCCGGAGCCCTCGCGGCCAAGAAACTCCACATCAAGGTGGTCCACGTAGAGGCGGGTTTGCGTAGTTTCAACATGAAGATGCCTGAAGAGATAAACCGTATCCTCACCGACCGCATCTCCGACATTCTTTGCTGCCCCACGGACACCGCCGTTCAGAACCTGATTAGAGAAGGGTTTGAGGTCCCTGCTGGTGGGAAGAGCTCCTCAAAGGGAGCCTTGGTGCTCAAGACCGGCGACGTCATGCAAGACGCCGCTCTTTACTACAGCACTATCTCCTCCGGGATGGCAGTCGTCTCGCAGCAGCTCGGACTGGTAAGTGGCCAGTTTGTTCTGTGTACAGTGCACCGCGCGGAAAACACTGACGACCCGCACCGGTTGATGGAGATCGTCGAGGCGCTGAATGAGATATCCCTGCAGATGCGAGTTGTACTGCCGCTTCATCCCAGGACGCGTAAAATCCTCACCCAGTGTGGCGCGCGTCTCAATTTCGACGCGATCGATCCGGTCGGCTATTTCGACATGATTGAGCTTTTGAAAGGCGCGAGGATCGTGATTACCGATAGTGGCGGTCTCCAGAAAGAGGCCTACTTCTTCGGCAAACCCTGCGTGACACTGAGGGACGAGACAGAGTGGGTCGAACTAGTTCAGCAGGGGGACAATGTACTTGCCGGGGCCAGATGCACGGTTATACTGGCCGCGTTTTCAGCCATGAAGGACAAGATGGTCAATGCAAAGGGCGGACTGTACGGACATGGGGCGGCAAGTCGAGACATCGTGAGAGCACTTGCCGCGGCAGTTTGACAACCTTGAGGAAAAGCGAGCAGTGAACGACTCCAATATCGTAGCATCAATGGAACCTGGCGAACCGATACCAGAAAATGGGGGAGCCGCAGTAAAGCATAGGAGTCTATGGCTCGCCTCTGCCTGGCTTATGGGCGGTTCACTGTTTGCGCAAATATTGACGGTTGCGACGATGCCCCTGGTTACCAGACTGTTCACGCCAGAGGATATCGGTTCGCTTTCCGTCTTTGTGACCTTTTATACAATGGCCTCTGCCTGTGCCTGTATGAGGTTTGACGGAGCTTTAATGGTTCCCGAAGACCTGGGTGAGGTAGACAGGCTGGTAGCGCTTTCAATATGGTCGACCATTACGGTTTCCTTTTTATCCGGCCTATTGCTAGCACTTTTATCCTACAAGAAACTTTTTGGGCTTGGTGTCCTGTCGCCATGGGCCGGTTGCTTTGCAGTCGCGGTGGTCTGCGGGTTAGGCCTCACCGCCGTCTTCCGTGCCTTGCGGCTCCGGGGGGGAGAGTTTTCGGTACTGGCAACCATTGGAGCCATGCGGAATTCTGCCAACATCGTGGTCAGGCTTGCCGGCGGGAGCTTCGGTTGGGGGATACCGGCTCTTCTTGCCGCAGAACTCGTTGCAGCGTGGGCAGCAATCAGACGGCTTGGCGGGAGGCAACTCCGCTCGTCTTTACAGTTGGCCTGTACCTCTAGTATGGCCGACCTCATTAAGACTGCACGCCGCTGGAGGCGATTTCCGCTCTATGAAATTCCCTCCCAGGTGCTGGACCAGATTGCCGCGGCCATCCCCCTGTTGATAGTGGCCGACCGCCTTGGTTCCGGCGCAGCCGGTCTCTATGCGGTTGCCACCAGATTCTCGACCTTGCCTAACACGCATATCGGGGCGGCGGTCGGTGATGTTTTTAGGAGCAGGTTTGCAGAGTACGTGCGCGCCGGCGAACGCCGTGCAGCGAAGCGCCTGTACCAGCGACTGATGGCTCGCACCGCCGGACTTGCACTCGTTGTGCTCGTGCCGATGCTTTGGCTTGTGCCCCAGTTGTTTGGTTTTGTATTCGGGCAGGCTTGGCTGCGCGCTGGGATGCTGGTGCCATGGATTGCAGCTTGGGGCGCCAGTTGCCTTGTAGTCAGTCCACTCAGCCCACTTCTCCAGATATTGCAGCGTCAAAACCTTAAATGGATCTATGACGGTAGTGTTATTCTGGCCACAGCAATCGCGGTCATCGCTGCTAGCGGCACCGACCTGGAGACACATGTTCGGCTGCTGTCAGTAGCAGGCATTGCTGGAAATGTCGTGTACTTTATAGTTCTTGATACAGCCGTCCGGAGAATTTAATTCATGTGTGGGATATTCGGGATTCTTACTTCACAACCCTCTGAGCAAGATCTGAGCTCTTCACTTGAGCTTCTGCATCACCGTGGTCCAGATGACTGCGGTGAGGTTTATTGGACGCCGGAGGGGGGGACACGTGGAACACGAGGGACCTGCCGTATTGCGCTAGGGCATCGGCGACTTTCCATTATTGACCTCTCGGCTGCCGGGAAACAACCTATGGCATCCCAAGACGGGCGCTGGTGGATTGTGTTCAACGGTGAGGTCTATAACTTCGTGGAACTACGCGCCGAACTCCAGCAGAGCGGCGTCAACTTTCGCACCAAGACCGATACTGAAGTGGTCCTGATGTCACTGATCCACTGGGGGGCGGAGGTAGCACTCGCGCGCTTTAGGGGGATGTTTGCTATTGCACTTTTGGACGCTGAGACCGGCGCGCTGTTGCTCGCTCGGGATCCGTTCGGCATTAAACCGCTGTATGTGTGTACGTGGCGTGACGGCATTGCTTTCTCCTCTGAAACGGCCCCGCTGCTCAAATTACCTGGCGTGGACAAATCACTTGACTCACAAAGGACATGGCTGTACCTCCGCTTCGGGGTCAACGATCACGGCCATGAAACGATGCTGGCGGGGATCCGCCAAGTGCCGCCTGCGCATTGGGGTGTCCTGCCACTGGGGGGAGATCTTCAAGAATCCTCCTTCATCCCATACTGGGATCCACAGAGGATCCCGGTGTCGACCCTAAGCTTCGACCAAGCTGTGGAGCAGGTGAGACATCTGTTCCTGAGAAACATCAACTGGCACCTGCGAAGTGATGTTCCTGTTGGGAGTGCCCTGTCGGGTGGCATCGACTCGTCCGCCATTGTCTGTGCAATCAGACACTTGCATCCGGACCACGAGATCCACACCTTCAGTTACCTGGCCGATCAGGCAAGTCTGAGCGAAGAGGTCTGGGTTGACCTTGTGAATTCGCATATTGGAGCCGTTGTCCACCCTATTAGGCCGTCCGCGGGCGACTTGGTCGCCGATCTGGAGCAACTGATGAGGTGCCAGGGAGAGCCCTTCGGGAGCACGAGCATCTATGCCCAGCACCGGGTGTTCCGGGCCGCGCACGAGGCGGGAATCAAGGTCATGTTGGATGGGCAGGGCGCGGATGAAATACTAGCGGGGTATGTCTCCTATCAGAGTGCCCGCCTAGCCTCGATGGTTAGCCAAGGGGAAATGGTAAGGGCGGTTCGTTTCCTCTTGGCCCAGCGCTCTTGGCCCGATCGAAGCCTTGGCACCGTTTTGATAGGAGGGCTGGGGCAACTGTTGCCCGACTTCGTGCGTCCTCTTGCGCGTAAGTTGGTAGGAAAATCGGATCGGCCAGGGTGGGCAAACATTCCTTGGTTCCAGGAACGGGGCGTGGACCTTAACTGCCCCTGGTACCATGGCCGGGGTGAAGGGCATTTGCGCAGCAACCTTCAAGAGAGTGTGGGCATCGGTTTGTTGTCGCTTTTGCGGTATGAAGACCGAAATTCCATGGCCTATTCCATTGAAAGCAGGGTTCCCTTCCTTACCGTAGATTTAGCCGAGCTTTTGCTCTCCTTACCGGAAGATTATCTGATAGGTGATGACGGGCTGAGTAAGCGTGTGTTCCGTGCTGCGATGCGCGGCATCGTCCCTGATCCAATCCTTGACCGGCGCGACAAGATCGGATTTGCAACCCCTGAATTGGCTTGGCTGCGCCAGCATGGAGAATTTCTGAGCCGTGCGTTGAAGCTCGCGCCTGCCGTCCCCTGTCTCAACCCCGATGGCGTGGTCTCCTACTGCAGTAACGTCATGTCGGGAGAGGTTCCCTTTTCCTTCCAAGTCTGGCGGTTACTGAACTTTATTCGCTGGCACAATTCCATTGAGGCACGCTAAGCATGCAACACATTCTTCACATTGTGCTCAACGAGTACACCAACGACAACCGGGTCAGGCGGGCTGCAGAGTGCGGAAGGGATACAGGTAGTGACGTCACTATTTTTGCTCTTGCTTCTCCTGTTCTTTCTGGACGCACAAATGAGCGGGGCATTGTTGTTTCTCGCTTTGCCCTGACCACGCGTTCCTGGCCAAAGCATAAGCTTGTGCAGCTTGTCAAATACGTCGAGGTTCTGATTCGGATGACTTTTGCTGGTGCACGGCTGCGCCCATCCATCGTGCACGCGCACGACGTCGACGCACTTCCTATCGGATGCTTTGTCGCCGCTCTGTCGGGCTCAAAACTAGTGTACGACGCACACGAACTTTGGGCAGATCCAGCCCACGCTAGAGTAATGCCGAAATGGATCTCAAAGGGGCTTGCTTACACTGAGCACCTCTTCGCCCGGCGCGCCGATGCCTGCATCACGGTTTCGGAGAGCATTGCGACTTATATGGCGACGCATCAACGAATCCCTCACCCGGTGGTGGTGCGAAACGTCCCGGAAGCTTGGCCCGAACAGCGGCAACTCAAGCTTCGGACCAGTCTCTCAATACCCCAGGACAAGGTGATCATCTTGTACCAGGGAGCCATTGGCGGTGATGGGATCGGTACCCTGGTCGACGCTTTTCGCAAGCTAAGCGGAGATCCTATACTCGTATTTCTAGGCAACGGGCCTCTGGTTGAGCATCTGCGCAATTCCCTGGCTGATCTTGGGCAGCGCGTCCGGTTCCATCCTTTTGTTTCTTCTCAGGAACTCCCCAGTTTTACCAGCGATGCTGACATAGGGGTGCATCCTATGGCCGCAGGATTTCTGAATCACCTCTGGGCGCTTCCCAACAAGCTTTTTGAATATATCCAGGGCGGCCTCGCGGTGGTTGTCTCCGACCTGCCCGAAATGGCGAGGGTAGTTAGTGACCATAATATAGGGCTTACGTTCAAACCTGGTGACGCCTCCGCATTGGCACTGGCTTTACAGACGCTGGTCGACGATGCAGTGCTGCGTAACAGATACCGGGAGTCAGCCCGCAGCGCGGCGAAAGTTCTCAACTGGTCCAAGGAGCGCGAGCGCCTTGAAGCAATGTACGGGATGTTGAAAGGTAAGAAACCTATTGCGTGTACGTCGAACGATACTGAGTAACTGGTGTGCGGTCTTCACCCTGGTCGCAGTGTATTACGTAGTACTAGTTTCTCTACTGCTGATTTTAGGGGTGGACGAACGGGTGCTCGGCAGTGCCGAGTGGCTTCCTATGCGCTTTGCCGGCGGACTGCTGATCGCCCTTCTTGGTGGAATCTCACTAGCCATCGCCGGGTCCCGGAGAACAACTCCCAGCACACTGTTTTTGACCTTCCAGCTCGCTTTTGTTCACCTGCCAAGCTGCGCGTTGTGCGCGGTGCACAGGGGGCTCCCACTTTGGTTCACACTGATGACGGCGTGTCTCCTGACGCTGATGGGGCTATCGGTCCGGCGCATCGCCGCGTGGCTCAATATCGGCTATCCCGTTCTGTTGAGAGTGCTGGTGGCGATTCCGCTTGCAGGATGGGTGGCGTATGCAGCCATCATCTACACGCTTGCCATTCTGCAGAACAAGTTATCCTTTGCTTCGGTATTCAATTTGGAAATTCTTTATGACTTCCGCGCCGAGGTGTTCTCGAATTTCGATCAGCGTGCTCTGACTGCGCTGGGGGCCTTGGGGTACTTCTGTTTCCCTCTGCTCATGATATTTGCGCTTAGGAACAAAAGCTGGTTAAGCATGATGCTGCTCCTCGTTCTCGTGGTGCTGCTTTACGGTCTCACTGGAATGAAGGCATATTTGGCCGTGCCTGTGTTTACTGTTGTTACCTTCTACATGTCCCAGAAGTACCAATCGGCCAGTTTTTTGTCTCATTTTTTGTTGCTTTTAATGATTTTCTTCGCTTGTGCTGCTTTGCTGGGGTTCTATCTCAACTCGCCATGGCCGCTGGCGTTGTTTTTCAGCCGCGGCGCGGTGACACCGGGGGAACTGCATATTATCTATGGTGATTACTTCGCCGACACTGCTCGTCTCCCGATATGGCAGATCTTGCGGAAGGTGATGCCCGGAGGTGGGGAACTGAACTGGGCTGAATTGATCACCAAAGAGATATTTGGTGGCAACGTCGGGCAGGGAGAAGGGGCAAACACAGGGATGATTGCCTCCTCTTTTGCAGTTTACGGTCTACTGGGGGTTGCTTTTCACTTCCTGGTAATGCTGGTGGTTTTGGCTCTGTTGGACAGATTTGCCCTCCGCGACAGGCACTTCTGGATTGCCTATGCGGCCATTCCGTCCTTGTTTCTGTTGACGAACATGGAGCTGATTTCAAATCTAATCTATTACGGCCTGGGGTTCTCTCTTATGCTTACCGTTTGCATGACCTCAAGGGAACGCCGAGGTCAAAGTCGACTGGATGGCCCTATAGAATTCTCAGGAGCTTGAATGCGAATCGTAATACTTACTGAAACATTTGCTAAGCACATGAGCTACCTCGGGAGCATGTTGCCCAAGTATCTGGCGCGTTGCGGGGCTGAGGTGCATGTCCTTTCTCTTGGCCTTCAACCTTACTATTACCTGCAGGACTTCAAGCAGACCTACGCCCAGTTTCACGATGCTGGTGCCGTGCAGGGTGGGGCTGAGTTGTATGACGGCTACACCATCCATACTATGCCCCACTGCAAACTGCTGGGATATGTGTATATGAAGCACCAGTTAGCTAAGCTGAGGGAACTATCCCCTGACATAGTGTACTCACTGTCGGCAATAGGTTGGCTCCCTTTGCTGGCTGCTATAGGCCGGAATGCAATTGGGTACAAGCTCTTCACTGGTAGCCATACAACCGCAAGTACTTTCCCACTGGCGCGCTCTAGCGCCCCTCTCTGGAGCAAAGAACGACTCAAGTGCTTTATTTTGCGCTATCTCCCTGGTCGCTTTATCAGTCTGATGACAGAGAAATGTCACGGCCCCACCAGCGACTGTGCCGAGATTGCCTGGCGCTTCTTTGGTGTGCAGAAAAAGAAAGTCGAGGTCATGCATCTGGGGGTTGATACTGAGGTCTTTTATCCCATTGCAACTGATGCGACGGCACAGGAGCGCAGGTACACAAGGGATAAACTGGGCTTTCGGGACGATGAAGTCGTCTGCATCTATACGGGCAAAATGACCGAGGTTAAGAACGCTGTGATACTCGCAGAGGCTGTAGAGGTTCTGCGGTCAGAGGGATATGGCTACCGTGCCCTCTTTATAGGAGATGGCGTGCAGAAGGAATTGATACAGAGCTATCCCTCCAGTGTCGTTCTTGACTTCATGCCCTATCAGGGGTTGGGGATTTACTACCGCGCGTCAGACATCGGCGTCTGGCCTACCAACGAGAGCACTTCCATGCTGGATGCGGCTGCCTGCGGGATCCCGCTGGTGGTAAGTGACGGTATTGAGTACCGCGAGCATGTCGATGGCAACGGGATGGTGTTTAGGATGAACGACCTGGAGCATCTGGTCACGACACTTAAGTCGCTGTACGATGCTGACACACGGAAACGTTTGGGCAGAGCAGGGGCGCAGAAGATGGCGGAGCGCTTTAGTTGGCACCTTGTGGCGTCAAGGCGTCTAGAGGAGTACCGCCAAGCAGTATTGCAGAAATAGCCACGGGTATTTACGAGCAGGAGGAAGACGGAATGCTTAAGGACGCACTAAAGAGGGCCTTGGAGAAGTCGGGGTACCAGGTTCGTAAAAAATCTCCCCTCTACAGGGAACTAGAAACAGAGGCTGCTGCCGAGATCGCTACCATCCGGCCGTACACTATGCTCTCTCAGGAGCGGCTCCTGACCCTGTACGATCAAGTTAGATTTTGTGAGCACACTGGCCTGCCAGGGTGCTACGTTGAATGCGGAGTGTGGAAAGGTGGCTCTGTAGGCTTAATGGCACTCGCCAACCTGAGATATGGCCGTACCCGCAGAATGATTCACCTGTTCGACTCATTCCAGGAAATTTGTGAGCCTGATGTTTTGGTTGATGGGGCTCGCGCGGTGAACGAGGTGAAAAAGCACTCCACAGGTGGCGTGAGCGGTAAACTGCAACCCCTGACCGGGATCTATGACTCGTTCGGCGGCCCCGGTACACTCGAAGGCAACAAGGACCTGCTCGAGGGGGTTATTGGCTATGATCCTGGGTTCCTGCAGTATCACCAAGGGTGGTTCCAAGAGACGCTGCCTTTGGTCAAAGATATCGGAGAGATCGCGATACTGCGACTTGACGGTGACTGGTACGCGTCCACGAAAGTCTGCCTGGAGCATCTTTACGATAAGGTGGTGACAGGCGGTTTCATCATCATCGACGACTACGGGGCATACGACGGCTGCAGAAAGGCCGTGGACGAGTTCATACGAGATAACGGCATAAAGGCTTATCTTAGCTACGTAGACATGGACTGCAGATACTGGATCAAACAGTGAGACCTTCGCTGTTTTTACCAAAAGGGACTGCATGAAGATCCTACACTTAAGCAGCTACGACTTCGGCGGCGCCGGCATGGCCGCCTACCGTCTGCATTGCAACCTGCGCCGGGCCGGCTTCACCTCCAGGATGCTGGTCGCGCAAAAACGTGAGGCGGACGACGACGTGCTGCAGGTCGGGGTGGATGCGCCCTCTTCGCGCCTGGGGACCTTCCTTTCCAAGGCCCGGTTGAAGTTTTGTTCGGATCAGGACTACTACTTCCAGGACCAGACCCGCTCCCTGCTGGCGCAACCAGGGCGGATCCTGGAAAAGGTCGGCTTCACCCCCGACCTGATCGTGGTGCACTGGGTCTCCAACTTCGTGTCGGCCGCCGATGTGAGGACCCTGAGCCTTTCGTGCGGGGCACCGGTGATCTGGTACCTGCTGGACATGGCGCCTCTAACCGGCGGCTGTCACTACGCCTGGGATTGCACCGGCTACTTTGATGCCTGTGGCAGCTGCCGTGCCCTTCGCTCCATAAACTGCTATGACCGCTCCAACGAGATCTGGCGCGAGAAGGCGGAGGCGCTGGAGGGAATCGAGGTGGCGGTCGCCTCGGGCAGCGGCTGGCTGGACCGGCAGGCGCGCAACTCGTCGCTGTTTCGGGGACGAGAGGTGCGGAAGGTACTGCTCTCGGTCGACCCCGAGGTTTTCTGTCCATGCCCCAAGCGTGACGCGCGCCAGGAACTGGGGCTGCCGCAGGATAAAAAAGTGCTTTTCTTCGGCAACCAGGGGCTGGGGCTCAAGCGCAAGGGGATGGCGGAACTCATAGAGGCCTTGAGGCTTCTCTCCCTTGATCCCTCTTTTGACGTCGGGTCGATGGTGGTTGCCGTGGCGGGGTCGCTCCCGGCGGACTTCGAACTGCCGCTGCCGTTCAAAGGGCTCGGCTTTCTGAAGGGGGACCGCATGCTGGCCCTGGCCTACCAGGCTGCCGACGTCTTCGTCTGTCCCTCCATCGAGGACTCCGGGCCGATGATGATCAACGAGTCCATCATGTGCGGCACCCCGGTCGTGGCCTTCGAGATGGGGGTGGCTCCTGACTTGGTGCAGCCGGGCCGTACCGGCTACCGGGCACGTCTTGGCGACAGCGCCGATCTCGCCCGCGGCATACGAGAGCTGCTCGCCCTTGCCCCCGGGGAGGCGGCTGTCATGTCGGCGCGCTGCCGGGAGCTCGGGCTTGAACTACTCCACCCTGACCGCCAGGTGGATGCATTCCGCGACCTGATGCTGGCGGTCGACAACAGGCGGCAGGCCACCCGCGGGGGGCAACCATGACCATGCACGAGACGCTTGACTGGGACACCGGGTTCTTCGGTTTCAAGGTGGCGCGCATCCTTCCCGAGAGGCTGCAGTCGGCACAGTTGCAAACTGCTCTGGCCGAACTGGAGCGTGAAGGGGTGACGCTGGCATACTGGGCCTGCGACCCGGATGACCTCGGCTCGCAGCAGGCCGCGCTGCAGTCGGGAGGTTTCCTGGCCGACCGCAAGGTCACCTACTGCATCGATGCGGCAACCATGCGCGACAGGGGGATACCCCCCAGTGGGAGTTCGGTGGAGCGCTACGTCGACGAGGTAACCACGCCGGAGCTCGAGGAGTTGGCGCTGCAGGCCGGCGTCTACTCCCGGTTCCGGATCGATCCGCGCATGCCGCGGGAGAAATTCGAGGAACTCTACCGGATCTGGATCCGCAACTCCGTCAATGGCAGGATCGCCGACCAGGTGCTGGTGGCCAGGGATGCCGGAAAGATAGTCGGCATGGTGACCGTGGGACGCAAGGGGGATCGAGCCGACATCGGCCTGGTCGCCGTGGACGCCTCTATGCGTGGCAAGAAGCTCGGGGGGGCGCTGGTCCATTCCGCCCAGCAGTGGGCGCTGCACAACGGCTTCGAGGTAGCGCAGGTGGTGACCCAGGGAGATAACCTCGCCGCGTGCCGCCTTTACGAAAAGTGGGGCTACAAGGTTGATTCGATTCGAAACATCTACCATTTCTGGAGTTGCCCATGAAGATTCCTTTTAACAAGCCGTACTTCACCGGGATGGAAACCGAGTACATCAGGCAGGCGGTCGCCAGCGGCAAGATCTCCGGCGACGGGCTTTTCACCAAGAAATGCCAGGCCCTGCTTGAAAAAAGCTACGGCTTCGGCAAGACACTTTTGACCACCTCCTGCACCGACGCCCTCGAGATGGCCGCCATACTCTGCGACATAGAGCCGGGCGACGAGGTCATCGCCCCGAGCTACACCTTCGTTTCGACCGTCAACGCCTTCGTCCTCAGGGGGGCGAAGATCGTCTTCGCCGACAGCGAAGAGCGCACCCCCAACCTGGACGTGCGCCGCATCGAGGCCTTGGTAACGCCGAAGACCAAGGTGATCATTCCCGTGCACTATGCGGGGATGGCGTGCGACATGGACCCCATCCTCGAGTTGGCTGAAAAGCGCGGGCTGGTAGTGGTGGAAGACGCGGCACAGGCCATCGATTCCTGCTACCGGGGCAAGCCGCTGGGGTCGCTGGGACACCTGGCCGCATTCTCCTTCCACGAAACCAAGAACGTGATCACGGGCGAGGGAGGGATGCTGGTGGTCAACGATCCCCGGTTCGAGAAACGAGCCGAGATCATCCGCGAAAAGGGGACCAACCGCTCGGCGTTTTTCAGGGGCGAGGTAGACAAGTACGGTTGGGTCGACATCGGCTCGTCCTTTCTCCCTTCCGACATCATCGCGGCCTTTCTCTATGCGCAGCTCGAGCATATCGAGGAGATACAGAGGCGGCGCAAGCAGATCTGGAACCAGTACTACCAGGGACTCGCCCTGTTGGAAGAGAGGGGGGATGCCCTGCTGCCGGTATTGCCGCCCTATGCCACCAACAACGCCCATATGTTCTACCTCGTCTGCCGCAACCTTCGCGACCGGAGCGGACTGATTGCGCATCTCAAGGAGCAGGGCATCCTCGCGGTGTTCCATTACCTTTCCCTGCACAAGAGCCCCTTTTACCAGGACCGGCACGACGGCAGGGAACTCCCTAACGCGGACCGCTACAGCGATTGTCTGGTGCGCCTCCCCATGTACTACGAACTCACCGACGATCAGATCGCCGAGATCATCGGCAGCGTGCTTCGCTTTTACGGCGCTAAATGAAGGTTGTCATCATTTGTCAGTGGTTCCCCCCCGAGTACGCTCCCATCGGGGTGATGCTGAACGAGCTCGCCCGGGATCTCTCGGAAAAAGGGCACCGGGTTACCGTCATCACCGGCTTCCCGAACCACCCCAAGGGGGAGGTCTTCCCTGGCTACCGCAAGAGGCTCTTTTCCGAGGAGGAATCGGCCGGGGTGCGTATCGTGCGCTGCTGGCTTTATACCTCCCCCAGGAAAACCATCTTCAGGAGACTGCTGAACTTCGCCTCCTTCGCGGTCACGTCCTTTTGGGCGGCGCTGCGCCTGGAGCGGCAGGACCTCTTGTTCATGGTCTCCCCGCCGCTCTCCAACGGAATTATCGCCCTTTTGTTGAAGCGGATCAGGAAGCTCCCCTTCGTCTTCAACGTCCAGGATATCTACCCCGACGCAGCTATCAGCACTGGCGTGATACGAAACCCGCTGCTCATCCGCTGGCTCAAAAAGGCCGAGAGCGCCATCTACCATGAAGCGGAGCAGGTGGCGGTCATTTCGGAAGGTTTTAGGGAGAACCTGGCCGGGAAGGGGGTGCCGGACAAAAAGATCGCCGTCATACCGAACTGGATGGACACCCGGGAGATCGTCCCCCTTCCGCGCGACAACGACTTCGCCCGGGAGCACGGCCTGACCGACCGCTTCGTGGTGCTTTACTCCGGCACCATCGGGCTCATCTCCGGCGCGGAGATCCTGGTGGAATGCGCGCAGAAACTCGCCCAGCGCCCCGAGATCCGCTTCGTTCTGGTCGGAGAGGGGGCCGTTAAGGAAGTGGTGGCCCGCAGGGCGCAAGAACTGGGGCTTGACAACATGCTCTTTCTCCCCCTCCAGTCACGCGAGCGTCTGTCGCAGGTACAGTCGACCGCGGATGTCTCGGTGGTGACACTTTTGAAGGGCAAGGGGATGACCTCGGTTCCCAGCAAGGTCTTGGGGTACCTGGCCGGGGCGCGTCCCGTTATCGCCAGCGTGGACGCCGAAAGTGACACCGGGCGGTTCATCGAAGCCGCCGGCTGCGGCCTGTGTGTCCCCGCCGAAGACGCGGACAGTCTGGCCCGGGCCATCGAGTCCCTGTACCTGGATCGGGACCGCGCGGCAGAGCTCGGCAGGTGTGGGCGCGAGTACTTGATCTCTCATTGCGACCGCAGCGTGGTCACTGCGCAATACGAGGCGTTCTTCCGGGAATGCTGCCAGGAGGGAAACTGATGATACGACACATGGAGCCTGCCGACGTTCCGACCGTTGTTTCGGTGCACCTGCAGAGCTTTCCTGGGTTCTTCCTTTCCTTTTTGGGGGCGCGCTTTCTGGCGCTGTACTATCAGGGCATCTGTACCGCCCCCGAGGGGATCGCGCTGGTCTACCTTAACGGCAACGGCGCACCCGCCGGTTTCGTCGCGGGGACGGCCAACCCGCGCGGCTTCTACGGACGGCTTCTCAAGCGGGACGGGATCAAGTTCGCCTTCGCCTCGCTGGGGGCTCTTTTCAGACGTCCGACGGTGCTGTTCCGTCTGCTGCGGGCCCTGACCCACCCGTCCGACAACCCGGTGGGCGAGGAGGTGGCGGGGCTCTATTCCATCGGCGTACTTCCCGAGCTTCAGGGGAGCGGTGCGGGTAAGAAACTCGTGCAGGCCTTCCTGGAGCAGGCCGCGCAACGGGGGTGCCGGAGGGTCTTTCTCACCACCGACCGCGACAACAACGATCCGGTCAACGGCTTTTACCACAGCCTCGGTTTCTCGCTAGAGCAGCAGTATGTCACCCCGGAAGGAAGACGGATGAATCAATACTGGATATCCCTCGCAGACAGGAAGCAACCATGACCACTTTTCTCCCATTTGCCCTCCCCGAGATAGGTGAGGAAGAGATCAACGAAGTTCTCGACTCGCTCCGCTCCGGCTGGCTTACCACCGGCCCCAAGACTAAGCGTTTCGAAGAGGAATTCGGCGCCTTCATCGGAGCCGGTACCGAGGCTGTCGCGGTCAACTCCGCTACAGCCGGGCTCCATCTGGCCATGGAAGCGATCGGCGTCGGACCGGGAGATGAGGTGATCACCACCCCATACACCTTCACTGCCACCGCCGAAGTGGTGCGCTACCTTGGTGCCGATCCGGTTTTCGTCGACATCGACCCCCGGACCTTCAACATCGATCCCGCCAGGCTGGAAGCCGCGATCACCCCGCGCAGCAAGGCGATCGTCCCGGTGCACTTCGCGGGACTTGCCTGCGACATGGAAGCCATCCTGGCCGTCGCCAGGCGGCACGGGCTGAAGGTGGTGGAGGACGCGGCACACGCCCTGCCGGCGACTTGTGGCGGCAGGATGGTAGGCTCCCTGGGCAGCGATGCCACCGTGTACAGCTTTTACGCCACCAAGACCATCACCACTGGGGAAGGGGGGATGGTGGTTACGCGGGATCCCGCCATCGCCAAGCGTTGCCGCGTCATGCGCTTGCACGGCATCAGCCGCGACGCCTTCGACCGCTATACCTCGAACAAGCCTTCCTGGCACTACGAGGTCGTCGCGCCCGGCTGCAAATACAACATGACCGACATCGCCGCCTCCATCGGCATCCACCAGCTGAAAAAGGCCTGGTCGTTCCAGGAAAAACGAAGCTCCATGGCGGCCTGGTACGACGCCGCCCTTGCCGACCTGCCGGTGGAGCTCCCGCCACATCCGGCGCCCGGTGAAACCCACGCGTGGCACCTGTACGTATTGCGCCTAAAGCATGACGCCCCGGTGCACCGCGACCGCTTCATCGAACTCATGGCCGAGCGGGGGGTCGGGTGCAGCGTGCACTTTATCCCGCTGCATCTGCACCCCTACTGGCGTGACCGTTATGGATTCCAGCCGGAGGACTTCCCCCACGCCTATGGCAACTATCAACGGTCGGTGAGCCTCCCCATGTACACCAGGATGACCGAGGCGGACCAGCAGCGGGTAGCCGCAGCGGTGCGGGAAATCCTGGCATGATCAAGCGGCTTTTTGATTTGTTCTTCGCAGGTATGGGGCTAATCCTTTTGGCGCCGCTTTGGCTGTTGGTCGCCTTCTGGATCAAGTACGATTCTCCCGGTCCGGTCTTTTTCAGGCAGGAGAGGGTGGGCAGGTTCGGCACCCCTTTCAGGATCTTCAAGTTCAGGACCATGTGCCTTGACGCCGAGGCAAAGGGGCGCCAGCTTACGGTGGGGGACGATCCCCGCATCACCCGTTCCGGCGCATTTCTACGAAAATACAAACTGGACGAACTCCCCCAGTTGCTGAACGTCGTGAAGGGCGAAATGAGCCTGGTGGGGCCGCGTCCTGAGGTGCCACGCTATATCTCGCTCTACCCGGACGAGTTGCGTGAAATCGTGCTCTCGGTGCGGCCGGGCATCACCGATTACGCCTCCATCGAGTACAAGGACGAAAATACCATTCTCGGGCAGGCTGAAGACCCGGATCGGGCCTATGTTGAGGAAATCCTGCCCGTGAAAATCGGCTACTACGTGCGCTATATCATGGAACGCTCCTTCTGGGTCGATCTCAAGCTTATCTTGGCTACTTTGGTTGCCATTGCCGGCAAGAGGTGACACGGTGTCCTTTGCTACAACCTGTTTAAAAAATCACTCCTGGAGAAATTGATGAAAAAAGCGCTGATCACCGGCATCACTGGTCAGGACGGTTCGTATCTTGCGGAACTTCTGCTGGAAAAGGGGTACGAGGTGCATGGCGTGATCCGCCGCTCCTCTTCTTTCAATACCGGCCGCATCGACCACATCTACCGCGACCCGCATGACGCGGAGACGCGGCTGTTTCTTCACTACGGCGACCTGAACGATGCGAGCTCGATCAACCGGCTGCTGCGCGACATTCGTCCCGACGAGATCTACAACCTCGGCGCCCAGAGCCATGTCCGGGTTTCTTTCGACGTCCCCGAGTACACGGGCGAGGTGGACGCACTTGGAGCGGTGAGGATCCTCGAGGGGATCAGGGAGGCCGGCCTCGGCACCCGCTTCTACCAGGCTTCATCCTCCGAACTCTATGGGAAGGTGGTGGAGACCCCGCAGAAGGAGACGACCCCGTTTTACCCGCGCTCTCCGTACGCCTGCGCTAAGGCGTACGCCTTCTACATCACAATGAATTACCGTGAGAGCTACGACATGTTCGCCTGCAACGGTATACTCTTCAACCATGAGTCCCCTCGCCGGGGGGAAACCTTCGTGACCAGGAAGATCACTCGAGCCGCCGCGCGCATCAAGCTTGGGCTTCAGGATTGTCTCTACTTGGGCAACATCGATGCAAAAAGAGACTGGGGCTTTGCCGGCGACTACGTGGAGGCGATGTGGCTCATGCTGCAGCAGAACCAGCCGGACGACTACGTGGTCGCCACCGGCGAGACCTACAAGGTGCGCACCTTTGCGGAACTGGTCTTCTCTCGCCTCGGGATGCAGCTTGAGTGGAAAGGCGAGGGCGTCGACGAGGTAGGGATCGACACGGCGACCGGGAGGAGCGTGATTCGGATCGACCCGCGCTACTTCCGCCCGGCCGAGGTGGATCTCCTTCTGGGGGACGCGACGAAGGCGAAGGAGAAGCTCGGCTGGCAGCTGAAGACCAGTTTCGAAGAGCTGGTGAACATGATGACGGACGCCGATCTGAAGCTTGCCGAACGGGAGAGGAGGGCCAATGGATAAAACAGCAAAGATATTCCTTGCCGGGTCCAAGGGCTTGGTCGGCGGCGCACTACGCCGCCGACTGACCGCCTCGGGCTACACCAACCTCATCACACCTGAGATTGACGAACTTGACCTAACCCACCAGCAGTCGGTAGCCGACTTCTTCGCGGCGGAAAAGCCGGAATACGTCATGCTGGCCGCCGCCAAAGTGGGGGGGATCCACGCCAACAACACCTACCCGGCGGAGTTCATCTACCTGAACCTCGCCATCCAGAACAACGTGATCCACAACGCGTACCTAAACGGTGTGAAGCGGCTTTTGTTCCTCGGCTCCTCCTGTATCTACCCGAAGCTCGCCCCTCAGCCGATGAAAGAGGAACACCTTTTAACGGGTCTGCTCGAGCCGACCAACGAGCCGTACGCCATAGCCAAGATCGCCGGGATCAAGATGTGCGAGTCCTACAACCGCCAGTACGGCACCAAGTTCGTCGCCGTGATGCCAACCAATCTCTACGGCCCCGGTGACAATTTTCACCCGGAAAACAGCCACGTCCTTCCCGCCCTGATTCGGCGCTTCCATGAGGCAAAGGTTGCCGGGGCGTCCGAGGTCGTGGTCTGGGGGAGCGGGACGCCCAAGCGGGAACTCCTCTATGTGGAGGACATGGCTGCGGGATGCCTGCACCTGATGGGACTTTCTGACGAGGTCGTCGAGCGGGAGCTTTTAAGCTATCCGACGCCATGCTTTGTGAACCTCGGCACCGGGGAGGACGTCACCATACGGGAGCTCGCCCAGACGGTGGCGCAGGTGGTGGGCTTCCAGGGAATGCTTTCTTTCGACGCGAGCAAGCCCGATGGCACGCCGCGCAAGCTGCAAGACGTGTCCCGCATCCAGGCGCTCGGTTGGCGCCACACGGTCGGGCTCGAGGAGGGGATCTCCCGCACCTACCAATGGTACCTGGAGAACTACCTGCACGGGTAGGTAGTATAAACAGGAGGGGCTCGTGGGGGCATCGTTCGAGCGGCCCTTTTTAACGTTTTTCTTGCGGCTTGTGCGAGTTGCAAAAACTGATACTCATGCGACAGCCACCCCCTTCAAGGGGCCTCACATAGGATACCACTTACGCTGTGACAGGCCTGGTTTCAGAAAATGAGAAACTGACATTAGAGTTTGCTTTTTCCGAGCCAGATGATATAGTGATTCTCTGTTTGTATTAATGTATAGTCTTTAGCTTCATATTGACCTGTCGTGCTGTGGGGGGGACATGTTCCGCACTAGAAGAATCCTTGTGTTTTTCCTCGATGTTGTGCTCATCGCTGGTGCTTTCGTTCTTTCCTTCCTGCTTCGCTTTGACTTTCAAATACCCTCCGAGCAGTTTAATAACCTGCTGCATGGATTGCTGGTAATCCTTTCGGCCAAGCCGATCATGTTCATCGCCTCGGGCATGTACCGCAGCATCTGGCGCTATGCATCGCTGCAGGACGGTTACGAGATCTTCAAGGTGGTGACGCTCTCCTCGCTGCTCTCGGCCCTTGCACTCGTTTTCATGAAGGGCCCTTTCGCCCTGCCTCGGTCCATCTACATCCTGGACTGGTTTCTGCTCTTTTCCATGGTGGCGGCCAGCCGGCTGCTCTGGCGCATCTACCGGGAAACCCAGTTGATCCCCAGTCTGCGCAAGGGGAGGAGGACTCTCATCATCGGTGCGGGCGAGGCGGGCAACCTGCTGCTCAAGGAGATCCGCAAACAGGTCGACGGCGCCTACAACGTTATCGGATTTGTGGATGATGACCCTGAGAAGACCGGCATGCGCCTCTCCGGCGTTCGGGTGCTGGGGCGGACTGACCGGCTTTGTGCCCTGGTACGCAAGTACAGTATCGAAGAGGTCATCTTTGCCATCCCCTCGGGGGGGCCGGAGTTGATGCGCCGTGTGATCGCCAACTGCGAGCGCGCCAAGGCGCGCTTCAAGACACTGCCGGGGATCACCGACATCATCGACGGCAAGTTTTCCATGAGCCAGATCAAGGCCGTCGAGATCGAGGACCTGCTCGGCCGCGACCCGGTGGTGCTGGACCAGACGGCGATCCGCAACTACCTGACGGACAAGAGGGTGTTGGTGACGGGCGCAGCCGGCAGCATCGGCAGCGAGATCTGCCGGCAGGTGGCGCTTTTCAAGCCGGCCAAGCTGGTGCTGTTCGACCACGCCGAGACGCCGCTCTTCTACATCGAAAAGGAACTCGCTGCCTCCTTTCCTGACCTGCGCATCATCCCGATGGTGGGGGATGTGAAGAATCAGGACCGGGTTGAGACGGTCTTCGACGAGTTTGGCCCTGAGGTGGTCTTCCATGCGGCGGCATACAAGCACGTCGCCATGATGGAGTACAACCCGGCCGAGGCGGTGCTCAACAACGTGATGGGCTCCAAGATCGTCGCGGACGCCGCGCACAAGTTCAAGGTGCGCAATTTCGTCATGGTTTCCACCGACAAGGCGGTGAACCCGACCAATGTCATGGGGGCTACCAAGAGAAGCGCCGAGATCTACGTGCAGGCGCTGGCGGCGAAGAGCCAGACCAAGTTCACCACCGTCCGTTTCGGCAACGTCTTGGGGAGTAACGGGAGCGTCATCCCGCTCTTCAAGGAGCAGATCCGCAAGGGCGGGCCGGTTACCGTGACCGACAAGGACGTGGTGCGCTACTTCATGACCATTCCGGAGGCGTCGCAACTGGTGATGCAGGCTGGCTGCATCGGGCATGGCGGCGAGATCTTCGTGCTCGACATGGGGGAGCCGGTCCGCATCCTGTCGCTGGCCGAGGAACTGATCAGGCTGTCCGGCTTCATCCCGCACAAGGAGATCGAGATCCAGTTCACCGGGTTGAAGCCCGGCGAGAAGCTCTTCGAGGAGCTTTTGATCGATGGGGAGGGGATCAAGCCCACTAGCCACAAGAAGATCAGGGTCATGGCGCCGGTGGAGACCGATTTGAAGAAGGCCACGGCCGATCTGGAGCAACTCTTCAATCATGCCAAGGCGCATGACCTGGGGGCGGTGCTGGACATGCTGCGCAGCATCGTGCCGGAGTTCGTGCCGCGCTACGAGTTCGACGTGGCGCCGCCTTTTGCCTTCCAGCGGGTGAGGCCCGACCTGTTCCCGCCCCAGAAACTCACCTTCATCAGGAACCTTCGTGTCGCCGGCACCAGCGAGGGAACGGCGGCATAAACAGAATCGAGACTCAACCCCTATTGAACAGGGATAAAAGGGATACAGGGGATAAAACGAAGCACACTTCTTAGAATCATCTATCTCAACTTCTGAATCTAAGGAGTCCACCGATGATTTATGAAGACGTGACGGGGAAGATTCTGGCGGCCTGCTTTGACGTGAGTAATGAACTAGGGAACGGGTTCCTTGAGTCGGTTTACGAAAAATCTCTTCTGATAGCTCTTGAAGAAGCAGGTCTTCGGGCACAGAGACAAGTTCCGCTACAGGTCTTTTACCGCAACAAAAACGTTGGCGACTTTTATGCGGACATCGTTGTTGAGGGAATGGTGTTGCTAGAGTTAAAAGCTGTAAAAGCTTTAGCTCCCGAGCATGTAGCGCAGATCTTAAATTACCTTAAGGCCACAGGCATTGGCATCGGTTTACTGATCAACTTTGGATCTCCGAAGTCGGAGTATCGAAGATTAGGTAACAGATTGTGTTCGTAGTCATCCCTTTTATCCTTTTTATCCCTGTTAAATGATTGAGAATTAAATGAAATTTTCCAAGTTTATCGTGGTGGTCGCGACATCTATAGCCCTCTTATATCCCTGTCTTGCCTTTGCGCTTTCCTCCCCTAACATCCCCCTCGACAGCCCTATTTATTTTTACTTGGAGAAGTTGTCGGGCTTCGGGCTTATCTCCTCAGACATCAAGGGCATCCGCCCCTTCTCAAGGGCGGAGGCTGCGCGCCTGGTGAAAGAGGCTGAGGCGCGGGCGGCGGCTACCGGACATTCCGCCTTGGCCGCGGACCTGCTCGATCGCTTGAAAGAACTGCTGCCGCGCGAACTGTCCTACTATGGCCGTGATGCAACCGCACCGGCATTCGATTACGACCCAGTGAAGACCGCGCGCCTGCGCTATGTCTACCTGGAGGGCGTCCCCAGGAGCTATTTTCGCGCGGTCCATGACCCGGGCAACGATGGCGTCTTCGGGATAGGTAGCGGCCTGCGCCCGGCGACACCTTACCCTTTCCCGGATCAGCAGCGCGGCAGCGAGGGCACTCCTCTGTTCGAAAATAACGACGGTGTGGTCCACCAAAAAGGCTCCAATCTCGACCTGCGCGGCAGCGGAGAAGCCTATTTCGGCTCCATCGCTTCCGTGGCCATCGAGCCGATGCTGCTGTGGTCCGAAGCGCGCGACGAGGCTACCCTCAGGTTGAACCGGGGGTACGCGAAGCTGGGCGGGAAGGGGCTGGAGTTGGAGGCCGGCCGCGACGAGAACTGGCTGGGACCCGGTTACCGTGGGGCGATCACCCTCACCAATAATGCGAAGAATTTCGATATCATCAAGCTTTCCAGCCCGGAGCCCGTGCAATCCAAGTACCTGTGGGACTTGAAATATTCCATCATTTTTTCCCGGTTTGAGAAGACGATAACGGACGGGCAGGAGCGGCAGCCTTACCTTTTCTCGGGAAAGCTGGCCATGAAGCCCCTCGACAACCTCGAGTTCGGCATCAACCTGGGGCGTCAGGTGGGCGGCCCCGGAGTCAACAACAGCTTTGGCGCCATCATCCGCGGAATGGTTGGCGGCACCGGCGACGACAACTCAAACACCATTGCGGGGTTCGACCTGCGCCTTCGGTTTCCCTGGCTACGCAACACCGAACTCTACGGTGAACTCTCGGGTGAGGATGCCGCCGCGTTCTGGCCAATTGTCGAAAGCTACGTAGCTGGTTTCTACATTCCCCGAGTGAGCGAAAGCGGCAAGGATGACCTCCGTTTCGAGTATTTTCGCGGCAACCGTATCCTCTACACCAACAGCACCTTCCCCGAAGGATACCTCAGACATGATCTCCCCGTCGGTCATTCGCAGGGGGGCGCCACCCAGGACTTCTTCCTGCGTTACAGCCACTGGTTCTCGGTGCGCAACAACCTCGCTCTCGAAGCCTTCCACACCAGGCGCGGCGACTACGGCCGGATGACCGTCGACGCCACCGGTCGCTTCGATGCCGCAGGCGTGATGCAGTCCATCGAGCGCAAGAACGCCCTGCGCGCCTCCTGGACCTTCCCGTTCTCAAAAGAGTGGAACGCACTGCTCCTCTACGGGCAGGAGTGGATCCACAACTACGAGTTGCGCGCAGGCGATACGCAGATGAACCAGTTGGTTCGAGCCGAACTCTCCTACAAGTACTGAAAAAAAGAAATCCTTCGCCGGGTACCACGGGCGCTTTCCCTGCACCTGCGTCTTCTAACTAGGTCCGCGCGTCCCCTAACCAGGAGGTCGCGTCCCCTAACCAGGAGGTCGCGTCCCCTAACCAGGATGTCGCGTCCCCTAACCAGGATGTCGCGTCCCCTAACTAGGATGTCGCGCCCCCTAACTAGGATGTCGCGTCCCCTAACTAGGATGTCGCGTCCCCTAACTAGGATGTCGCGTCCCCTAACTAGGATGTCGCGTCTCCTAACTAGGAGGTCGCGTCCCCTAACTAGGGGGTCGCGTCCTCTAACTAGGAGGTCGTGTTCCCTAACTAGGAGGTCGTGTTCCCTAACTAGGAGGTCGTGTTCCCTAACTAGGGGGACGTGCCCACTAACCAAGAGGTCACGTCCGGACCACTGACCATATGATGTCATCTGTGTTCCTTGCCCCCCTTTCCCCTTTATTTCTCAGCAGATTCGCGCTATATTCTCTCCCTCGATAACGGCAACCGTCACAAAGGACCCACATGCCTGCGATGTACTGCGAGTTTTACGGCTTCAGGGAGAGCCCGTTCACCATCACTCCCAATCCCCGTTTCCTGTTCATGAGCGAGCAGCACCGGGAGGCCTACGCGCACCTGCTCTACGCGGTGGACAACCGCGCCGGTTTCGTGGAACTGACCGGAGAGGTCGGCACCGGCAAGACGACGCTTTTGCGCACCTTCCTGAACCGTCTGGACCAGGAGGGGCACCGCACCGCCCTCATCTTCAACCCCTGCCTTTCGGACCTGGAGCTTTTGAAGAGCGTCAACCGCGAGTACGGTCTGGTCTGGGAGTCGGAGAGCAGGGTGGAACTGCTGCAGGTGCTGAACGCTTTCCTTCTGGAGCAGAAACAGGCCGGGCGTAGCGTGGTGCTGGTGATGGATGAGGCGCAAAACCTCCCCATGGAGGTGCTGGAGCAGATCCGCCTGATCTCCAACCTGGAGACGGAGACGGACAAGCTGATCCAGATCGTCCTTTCGGGGCAGCCCGAGTTGCTCACTGTTCTGGGGCGCAAGGAGTTGCGCCAGTTGAACCAGCGCATCACGGTGCGTTACCATCTGCGGCCCATGGACTTTGACAGCACCCATTCTTATATCGATCACCGCATGGAGTTGGCGGGGTGTTACCGCGCCGCCGAGTTTTCCAGTGCGGCCATGAAGCACATCTACCGCTTTTCCGGAGGGGTGCCGCGCTTGGTCAACGTCGTTTGCGATCGAGCCCTCCTGATCGGGTTCACCGAGGAGGCCCGTACCATCACCGGGAGCATGGCGGCACAGGCTGTTGCCGAGGTCGGCGGGCGTTCTCCCTACGGCCTGACGGCGCAGGTGTTGCGGCGCCTGGCCGACGCCCTCCCGCGCTGGCGCAGCTGATTCTCAACTTTTCGAGGGATTTATGAGTTCAATACTGAAAGCATTGGAGAAAGTGGACGAGTCGCAGCGCTCCCGTCGTCCTGCCGGCACCGGGGGACTCCCCAAGGCCAGGGGGCGTCGTCCGGCATGGATGATCCCGGTCTGCACTCTTGGCGGAGCGGCCATTGCCACCCTGGCGACTTACGCCCTCATGGGCGGGTTCTCCCATCGCCCCGCACAGGTTGCGGTGCAGGGCGCCGATACCGTGACTGCCGCCCCGGTAGCCGCGGCTCCGGCCAAGGCGGCGCCGGCTGTCCGCGTTGAGGCCAAGGAGGTCGTCGCCGAGCGGACGGCTGCCGCTCCTGCGGTCGCACCCGTCGCGCCCGTGAAGCCTGCGCAGCCGGTCACCGAGCCTGCCAAGATTGCGGCCAAATCGGCCCCGGTTCCTGCGGCCACGACCAAACAGGCGGCGCAACCGGTTGCCAAACCGGTCACCCAGGCGGCTGCCAAGGCGGCCACTCCGCCCCAGATCCCGGTAAAGGTAGCGGCAAAGCAACTGGCCCAGCCTTCCGTCGCCGCCAAGGCTCCTACCGTTGCCCAACCGGCTCCGGTGCACCAGGCGGTCGTGCAACCGGCGCCGGTAGTTGCCGCATCGGCACCAGCCGCGGCGCCGGTGGCCCCGCAGAAGTCGCGACCGGAGATCCGTGTGAGCGGTATCGCCTGGCAGAACAGCAGCGAGGCGAGCTTCGCCATGGTAAATGGTAGTGCCATGCGCCAGGGCAACGTCGTCAATGGCTACAAGATCGAGCAGATCTATGAAGACAGCGTCCGGTTTTCCAACGGCAAGGGGAATACCCTGGTGGTGCCGCTGGGGGCGGGCGAGGAGTAGGTCGCATGTCATCAGGACCCGAAATGGATCAGCAGCAGTGGGAGGCCCTTTGCGAGCAATGCGGCCTTTGTTGTTTTGAGAAGCTGGAGGATGAAGACGGCAGGATCATGTTCACCTCGACCCCCTGTCGCTACCTCGACATCACCACCAGACGCTGCAAGATCTACAAGAAGCGCTTCAAGATCTTCCCCGAATGCGTGCAACTCACCCCGGAACTGGTCAAGGAGCTCAAGTGGCTGCATCGCAGCTGCGGCTACAAGAAGGCCATGCGGAAAGGCATTCTTTAAGGCGTTTAACAGGGATGAAGGGGATAAAAGGGATAGAGGCATAAAAGACAATTTTTAACGCAAAGCCGCAAAGGCGCAAAGAAAACATGAATACAGGCACAGGGCCGGGGGGTAAACAAGAGTCTTTGGTTTATCCCCTTTATCCCTTTTATCCCTGTTAAGAAACGGTTTTCAAAGGGAGTGAAATGGCAGAAATGAAGCAAGTAGCGGTAGTGAAACTTTCTGAGCGCGATTTCCAGGCGCTTCCCCTACAGCAGAAAAAGGACTACCTGGGGACGGTTTCCGGTAAGGAAAAGATGGACCTCATCGTTGCCGACCCCGACGCCAGGAGGCTTGCCGCAGGTCTGCAGCCGCAGGAATTCTTTTGGCTCATGAAAGAGGTGGGTGAGGCGGATTCCGTGGACCTGCTGCGCCTGGCTTCCGCGGAGCAGTGCGTCTTCATCATGGATATGGAGCTTTGGGATGGCTGGACCTTCTCCGAAGATCAGGCCTGTCATTGGCTCACCTACTTCATGGAGGGGGGCGAGCCGCGCGTTCATGAGCTGCTCAAGCACCTCGATTTCGAGCTGCTGCAACTCCTGTTGAGCCGCGAGATCATCGTCGGTGGCGGCATCGGCGACCAGGGCAACGATGAGGAGCGCCTGGGTGACTACGATCACACCTTCGACGATGTCTTCATGATCAAGTTCAAGAACCCCAAGCACAGCCAGTTGATCGGCTCTTTCCTCTCCATGCTGGTCAAGCTGGACAACCAGTTGTACACCGCACTCATGGAAGGGGTGAAAGGGGATGTGGACCTGGAGCTCGAGGAGCAATGCCAGCGGTTCCGCACCGGCAGGCTGCAGGACTTGGGCTTCCCGCCGTTGGACGAGGCGCTGTCGATCTATGCCCGGATCCACCCGGACCGTTTCGAACTCCAGGGGGGGAAGGAACTGGCCTCGGCGGGGGAGGGGGGGCACCTGATGCCGGTCTTTGCCGACGAAGGGACCCTGCTGTCGCGCGCCTTGGCGCGGTCCGGTTCGGAAATCGTGTCACAGGAGTTGAACTACCTGGTCAACAGTGCCCTGGTTGCCGAGGGGCAGGCTTTTCACGAACCCGAGTCCATGCTCGCGGTGATGCACCGGGTTTGCGGCTACCTCAACATCGCCTTGGAGACGCTGGCGCCCGGGGATGAGAGCAAAGCGGCGCAGATACTGGCCGAGGAGGAACTGAAGCGGCTGTTCCAGCTGGGGTACAGTGTTGTGCTGCAGCTCAAGTTCACCGCACGTGACACCGAAACCGTCGACTACGCCACCGGGAAGCTCCTGGGCGGGCTGAAGTCCAAGCGTCCCCGTTTCTACCGCGGTCTCGATGCCGACGGTGTCGACGGCTACCGCGAGTTCCGCGATCTCGACGACGTGCGGCGCGTATCCGACCTGCTGGCTCAGTTGCAGGGACAATAAAACCCGTTTAACAGGGATAAAGGGGATAAAAGGGATAAAGTCCCAAAATCAGGTTCTAACGCGAAGGCGCAGAGTAAATCTGGAAACAGGTACACCTCTGGTTGGAGCCAAAGATGTATTATCCCCTTTATCCCTTGTATCCCTGTTAACCGTTTTTAGGTTTCTTTCCGGGTCCCTCCTGCATCCCCTTTCGTTGCAATCCTCTCCCTCATTGGTATCCTCTTAGTCATTTGCCGCAGCCGCTAAGGGGGTAGGATGAAGGTTCTGGTCGTCGACGATTCCAGAAACGATCGCAAGGTCATCCGCTACAACTTCGAGTGGCACGGCTGCCACGTCGTCGAGGCCGCCAACGGCAAACAGGGGCTCGAGGTCGCTGCGGCCGAACTCCCCGACCTCATCATCTCCGACTGCCTGATGCCGGTCATGGACGGCTTCAGATTCCTCCACGAACTCAAGAAGTTCCAGGAACTCCGCACCATCCCCTTCATATTCTATTCCGCGATCTACACCGGCAGCAGGGAGGCTGAGCTCGCGGCTGCCCTGGGGGCCACGGCCTTCCTTGAGAAACCGATGCGGCCCGACGAGTTATGGGATGCGGTGGGGCGGCTCTTGGCGGCGGAGCTGGCAAGCGAACGCCAGGCACAGGCGAACCAGATGCACGAGGAGGAATTCCTCAGGGACTACAGCCAGGTGGTGGCAACCCGGTTGGAAGAGAAGGTCCGGGAGCTGACCGAGGAGAACGAGAGCCTGCTCAGGCTGAACGGCGAGTTGGAGCGCAGGGTGGTGGAGCGGACGTCGCAGCTGGAGTCAGCCAACCGCGACCTGGAGATGTTCAGCTACTCCGTCTCTCACGATCTGCGGGCGCCCTTGCGGCACCTCGAAGGGTTCAGCCAGGCGCTTACCGAGGAGTACGCTGCCAAGCTCAACACCATAGGCAACGACTACCTGGAACGTATCAGGCGCTCCAGCCGTCGCATGGCGGACATGCTGGACGCGATCCTGGAATTGTCCCGAAGCGTCAGGGGAAAGCTGGCCAGGGAGGACGTGGACCTGAGCGCGCTGGCCAGGGAGGTCGTGGGGCAACTGGCCCGATCGCAACCGGAACGCAAGGTTGCTGCCCATGTGGCGGAGGGGATGGCGGCGCGGGGGGATG
Organism: Geomonas anaerohicana; assembly: GCF_016458305.1. Taxonomy (GTDB): domain Bacteria; phylum Desulfobacterota; class Desulfuromonadia; order Geobacterales; family Geobacteraceae; genus Geomonas; species Geomonas anaerohicana. Next base: position 557,167 of record NZ_JAEMHL010000002.1, read on the forward strand.
CGCGCCTCTTGAAGGTGGTGCTGGAGCACCTGGTGGGCAATGCCTGGAAATTCACCCAGCCGCAGGAGCACGCCGTGGTGGAAATTTTCCCCACCGAGTGGGAGGGGCACTCCGCCTTCGCGGTCCGGGACAACGGGGCAGGGTTCGACATGGCCTACGCCGAGAAGCTGTTCTCGCCGTTCCAGCGCATGCACGGCCAGGACGAGTTCCCCGGGCGCGGCATCGGGCTGGCCATCGTCAAGCGGATCGTCAGCCGCCACGGCGGCAAGGTGAAGATAGAAGCTGAAGTGGGGCGGGGCGCTACGGTGACCTTCACCGTCTAGCGGGCCGCCAGTCTGCCGGTCAATTCCCCGCCGCGAGTCCCGGTAATCAACACCGTGACCTCCTGGTTGATCAACCCGTCACACTCCTCGATGAGCACCGGAAGGTAGTTCCTGGACAAGCCTTTGCGTCCCCCCTCATCCTTCTGCACCAAGACCTGCAGTTCCCGCCCGACGAACCGTGCCGCGTACTCCGCCTTTTTCTTTTCCGACAGGATCCGAAGCGCCTCGGCCCGCTCCTTGATCACCCGCGGTTGGACCTGTGCTGCCATGGTCGCGGCCGGGGTCCCGGGGCGCTGGGAGAAGGGGAAAACGTGCAAGTAGGCCAAGGGGAGCGAGTCGATGAAGGAGAGGGTTTCCTGGAACTCCTGGTCGGTCTCGCCCGGGAAGCCGGCGATGACGTCGGAACCGATGCTGACGTCGGGCATGGCTGCCACCAGAGCCTCGACGACGGAGCGGAAGAGCGCGGTGTCGTAGCCGCGGTTCATGCGGGCCAGGACGCCGTCCGAGCCGCTTTGCAGCGGCAGGTGCAGGTGAGGGCAGACCATCTTTGATCCGGCCATGAACTCGATCATCTCCGTGGGGACCTCGGTCGGTTCCACCGAGCCGACCCGCAGCCGCCGTACCACTCCCTGGTGCTCAGCCAGACGCATCAGGCCGAGCAGGTCGGTGGCGGGCTCGAGGTCGAGGCCGTAGGCGCCCAGGTGTATGCCGGTCAGCACGATCTCCTGGAAACCCTTGGCGGCGAAGGCTGCCATGCCGTCCAGTGCCTCCTGGGGCGCGACACTTCTGCTGGCGCCGCGGGCGTAGGGTACGATGCAGTAAGCGCAGCGTGCGTCGCAGCCGTTTTGCACCTGGAGGAAGGCACGGGTGTGTTCGGCGAAGCTTTCCAGCTGTGTTCGTTCTCCAGACCGCTGCTGCGAGATATCGCTCACCACCGCCTGTGGTTCATCTCCGAGTCCCTTGATGAAACCGACGATATCCTTCTTCTCGCTGTTGCCGAGGATGAGGTTTACGCCCGGTAGTTTCAGCAGCTCATCGCCGGCCATCTGGGCGTAGCAGCCGGTGATTACGACGCGAGCTTCCGGGTTCATGCGGGTGGCCCGTCTGATCAGGCGGCGGGACTCCGCATCGGTCTTGGCTGTGACGGTGCAGCTGTTGATAACGTAGATGTCGGCGCTTTCGGAGAAGGGGACGAAGCTGTAGCCGTCCTGTTCCAGTGCTTCGGTCATGGCGGCGGATTCGAACTGGTTGATCTTGCAGCCGAGGGTAGTGATGGCGATTCTTTTAGTCATAAAAACCTATAAACAGGGATAAAGGGGATGAAGGGGATGAAGGGGATAACTTCAAATTCTCTATCTAACGCAAAGCCGCAAAGGCGCAAAGAAAACAGGGATAAAGGACATAAAGGGATTTAAAACCAGAAGCTGTCGTCTTAGTCTTTATCCCGTTTATCCCTTTTATCCCTGTTCAACACGTTTTGCCTTGTTTGCTTTGCGTCTTTGCGTCTTAAGTGAGCGGAGCGAACGGGCGTTAAGATAACGGTTTTAGCCTATTTTCTTCTTGAGAGCCTCATGCTCGGCAGCGAGGGCGTTGTACTTCCGCTCCAATTCCCTGATCTGGTCGAAGAGGCAGGAGATGGCCTTTGCCTCCGGGTCGGGCATCTTGCCGTGCTCGAGGTCCGGACGGTCCTGCGGCTTCTCGGTCGCCATGACAATGCGTCCCGGTATGCCGACCACGGTTGAGTTGGCCGGGACTTCCTTGACCACCACGGAGTTGGAGCCGACCTTGCTGTCCTTGCCCACGGTGAACGGGCCGAGGATCTTGGCGCCCGAGCCGATCACGACGTTGTCCATCAGGGTAGGGTGGCGCTTCACCTTTTCCCAACTGACCCCGCCCAGGGTCACACCGTGGTAGAGGGTGACGTTGTCGCCGATCTCGGCGGTCTCCCCGATGACCACCCCCATGCCGTGGTCGATGAAGAAACCCTTGCCGATGGTGGCGCCGGGGTGGATCTCGATGCCGGTCATGAAACGGCCGATGTGGGAGGTAAACCTTCCCAAGAAATAGAACTCGTGCTTCCAAAGCCAGTGCGCGACCCGGTGGAACCAGAGCGCGTGCAGGCCGGGATAACAGAAGATCACCTCCAGCACGCTTCTTGCCGCCGGATCCCTGTCAAACACCGCCTTAATGTCCGATTTCAGTCTTGCAAACATCGGTACCCTCCCTGGCTCTTAGTACGTTTACGAAACAAGCAGTATCTGCTTCGCCTTTTTTTCGTAACATACCACACTGATTACGTCAATAATTAACTGCCACGGCCGCTCACGCCCGTTCGCTACGCTCACTCAAGCCGCAAAGGCGCAAAGTAAACCTAAAGACAACATCATTTAACAGGGATAAAAGGGATCACCGGGATAACACCTGAAACCAAAAACTTGGGGTAAAACAAGCGTGCTGTCGGTTTTGCCCGACTTTGCGCCTTTGCGGCTTCGCGTGAGAAAAGGTTTTCGCCTTTATCCCTTTTATCCCCTTTATCCCTGTTTCAATGATGTTAGCAGTTCCAGCGCCTCCGCCAGCGGGTCGCCCGCTCCCTCCACCCAGTGGATCACCGTGCCGTGGCTTTGCATCCGCTTGAACCAGTTCTCCTGCTTCTTGGCGAAGTCGTGGATGGCGGCGTTGAGCTTCTGGAACATGTCGTTTCGGGAGAGCTCCCCCTTGAGGTGGCGCGCCACGTAACGGTACTCCAGCCCGTAAAACTCGAACCTGTCCCAGCCGGTGCCGGCATCGTGCAGCCGCTGCACCTCTTCGATCATCCCGGCGTCTAAGCGCTCCCTGAGCCTTTTGGTGATCCTCTCCCTGAGTTGCGCGCGCTCCCACCGGATGCCGATGGTGAAGGGGATGATATCCGGCCAGGGCTCCTGGTCCCCCCCTCGGTACTCGGCGATTTCTATGGCGCGCAGCAAGCGATCCCGCTCGGTGAGGTCGGTGCTGTTGTGCAGCCTGGGATTGGCCCGGACCAGGCGCTCGGCGAGCTCCGTCATGGACAGGGGGGCAAGTTCCTCCCGCAACGCGTGATCCTCCGGCACCTCTACCAGCCGGTAGCCGCGCAGCACGCAGTCGAGGTACATGCCGCTGCCGCCGACCAGGACCGGCAGCCTGCCCCGGTTGGAGATGTCGGCGAAGGCGTCGAGGAAAAGGCGTTGGAACTGGAACAGGTTGAACTCGTGGCCGGGAGCGGCCACATCGATCAGGTGGTAGGGGATGCCCTGGTACTCGTGCAGGTCTTTCCCGGTGCCGATGTCCATGCCGCGGAACACCTGGCGTGAATCGGCCGAGATGATTTCTCCCTGCAACCGCCCGGCAAGCTGGACCCCGAGCCGGGTTTTCCCGGAGGCGGTCGCCCCGAGGATCACCAGCAGATTCGGGGTGCCGGGCGCGCTGCTGACGCCCGTGGCCATCAACGGGCGAGGCCCTTCTTGAGGACGTTGACCCCCTTGATGAGTTCGAGGGCGCGGGCGAGCTGGTTATCCTTTTGCAGCAGTTCCTGTTCGCTTAGCTCCTTGCCGGCTCCATTGACCTTGGGCAGCAGGGTCGGGTGTGCGGGCTTGGGGGGCGCAGCCGGCTTTGTCGCGGGTGCTTCCGGCTTGGTTTCCGGCGCTCCCTGCATGTGTCCGTCCAGGTCCTGCTCACGGATTTCCGGATCGGTTTCCTTTTTCGCCGCTGCCGGTTTTGCGAATTCCACCACGATGTCGGGGGTGATCCCCTTGGCCTGGATGGAGCGGCCGCTCGGGGTGTAGTAACGGGCGGTGGTGAGTTTGAGGCCGTCGCCGTTGTTGAGGGTCATGACGGACTGTACGCTCCCTTTGCCGAAGCTCTGGGTGCCCATGATCACCGCACGTTTGTGATCCTGCAGCGCGCCGGCCACGATCTCGGAGGCGGAGGCGGAGCCGCCGTTGATCAGCACCACCATGGGGTACTTCGGTTCCTTCTCGCCGATGGTCGCCGTCAGGGTCTGCACCGATTTCGCGTCACGACCCTTGGTGGTGACGATGTCGCCGTTGGTGAGCCCTTCGCCGATGAACCGGTCCGCGACGCGGTAGGCCTGGTCCACCAGCCCGCCCGGGTTGTAGCGCAGGTCCAGGATGAGGCCGGAGAGGGGGGCGCCGTTGTCGGCGGCCAGGGTTTTCAGCGCCTTGTCGAAGTCCTCGCCGGTACGTTCCTGGAATTCGGCGATGCGGACGTAGCCGTAGCCTTGTTCCAAAAGACGGGCCTTGAGACTCTTGGTCTTGATGATGGCACGGGTCAGGCGGAAGGTGAGGGGCTTTGCCGTTCCCTCCCTGACGATGGTGAGGGTGACCTGGGTGCCGGGGGTGCCGCGCATCCGGCTCACGCATTCATTGATGGGGAGATCCTTGGTCGGCTTGCCGTCGATCTGGAAGATGTGGTCACCGGCCAGGATGCCGGCCCGAAAGGCGGGGGTGTCCTCGATGGGGGCGTTCACCATGAGCTTCCCGTTGCGCATGTCCAGTTCTATGCCCACCCCGCCGAAGGCGCCTGCCATGTGCACCTTCATCTCGGAGTATTCCGTGACGGGCATGTAGGTGCTGTGCGGGTCGAGCGCGGCCAGCATCCCGTTGATGGCGCCGGTCATGAGCTTTTTGTCGTCGACCTTGTCGACATAGCTCTCCTTGACGATGTCGACCACCTCTTTGAACATGGAGACGTATTCCGCTTCACTCCTGCGGGCACGCTCATCCTTGTCCAAAAGGGGGGCGATATAAAAAACGGCGGAAAGGACCGCGGCGACGGCCGTTATGGCAAATGCTTTTTTCAACATCGGGGGAGCCTTTGACGTGGAACCTGAGGGATAAGTCTGCAACGTGCTACTGTATGTTTTTGCGCGTGTAGTTGTCAACTCCATTTGCCCCTAAAAGTCCCCCTTTGCAAAGGGGTATTTAGGGGGATTTGACTCTGTAGCGGCCCTGGGTGCCATGGCTACCGTGGCTAAATCCCCCCCGCCCCCCCTTCGCAAAGGGGGGGGGGCTGGTTCACGTGCATCACTTCGTAGGTGACGCTTTCCTTTCCCCGAATTCCCGGAACAATCTTTGTTAAGGAGGGAGCGACGCAACGGCAGTCGAGGCGCCTGCGCCTGCGTCCCCAAATCCGTTGACACTGCGGCAACTTTGTAGCATAACGCATCGAAGTCTATTACGGAGGCACAAGTGGATAAGATCATCAAGCATTTCAAGGGGAAATTCATCACCGGCCTGTTCGTGGTGGTGCCCCTGGGGATCACCATATTCATCCTGAAGTTCCTGTTCAACTTCGCGGACGGCATCCTGGGGAGCTACCTCGACTCGCTGCTGGCCGCGCTCATCAACGACCACTCGTACATCCCGGGCCTGGGCATGCTGACCGGCGTCATCGTCATCTACCTTTCCGGTTTGCTGGCGACCAACGTGATGGGAACCAGGATCCTCAGGTGGTGGGACGAACTCTTCTCCCGCATCCCGCTGGTAAAGTCCATCTACAACTCCAGCAAGCAATTGACCCAGGTGTTCAAAGAGGGGAAGACCTCCTACCGCAGGGCCGTGTTCGTCGAATGGCCACGCACCGGCGTCCGTGCCGTCGGCTTCGTTACCGCCGAGGTGGAGCGCGACGGCGAGAAGCTGGTGGTGGTGTACGTCCCCACCATGCCCAATCCCACCTCCGGCTTTGCCCTGTTCTTCCGGGAGACCGAGGTGTACGACTGCGGCATGAGCGTCGAGGACGCGGTGAAGTTCGTCGTATCCGGCGGTGTGGTGGTTCACTAGGGAGGCTCTCGTGAAGATCGTGGTGCTCGATGGCTACACCCTGAACCCGGGCGACAACCCTTGGGATGATGTCGCCGCTTTCGGGGAACTGGTGGTGTACGACCGCACCCCTGAGGAACTGGTGCTGGAGCGCTGTCACGGTGCACAGATCGTGCTCACCAACAAGACCCGCCTGAGCGCCGCCACCCTGGCCCAGCTTCCCGAAGTGCGGCTTGTCTGCGTGCTGGCGACCGGTTACAACGTGGTCGACCTGGCGGCCTCGGCGCAACAGGGGATACCGGTGGTCAATGTCCCGGAGTACGGCAGCGATTCGGTGGCTCAGCACACCATTGCGCTGCTGCTGGAGCTGACCAACCGCGTGGCCCAGTACCACGCCGCGGTACAGCGGGGGGAGTGGAGCCGTTGCGCCGATTTCACGCTGGTAGCGCAGCCGCTTACCGAGCTCAAGGGGCGCTCACTCGGGATCGTAGGGCTCGGGCGCATCGGTGCCCGGGTGGCTGCCATTGCTGCTGCCCTGGGCATGGAGATCCTTGCCTGCAACCCGAGGAGCAGGGTGGCTCCGGGCGGGGTGGCAGTCCAGTGGCTGGAGCTGGACGATCTCTTTGCCCAAGCGGACGTGGTCAGCCTGCACTGCCCGCTTACGGATGCAAACGCAGGGCTGGTTGATGCAGACCGGCTCCGCCTGATGCAGTCACACGCGCTGTTCCTCAACACCTCGCGAGGAGGATTGGTCAATGAGCGCGACCTGGCCGAGGCACTCAACGCCGGGGTGATCGCCGGGGCCGCCGTCGACGTCGCCGCCACCGAGCCCATTCCTGCCGACAGCCCGTTGCTGCACGCCGAGAACTGCATCATCACCCCGCACATCGCCTGGGCCACCCTGGCCGCCCGGCGCCGTCTCATGGCGACCACCGCCGGCAACATCGCCGCTTTCCTCGCAGGTACCCCGCAGAACGTGGTGAACGGACTGTAGCTGGTCGAACCACCAAGCCAAAATCCCCCCTGTCCCTTCCAAGGTTCTTCTAGGGATTCCGAACGACGCCTGCTTCTGGTCCCCCCTCCCCCTGCGGGAGGGGGAGATCAGCCTCGAACCTGGGCAAAGGGGTGGGACGTGATTTGTCGTGCAACACTTCGTGGCAAAGGTCACCCGAGGCTCCCCCGAGTTTCCGCCATTGACTTACTTTTTCCGCACAAAGCGCACTCTGTGATGAGAGTCATTCTTGCGTCTGTTGTCGCAACTGCTCATATCTACTGCGAAAATCCTGTTTTGCCTGCCTGGTCCACACCGTTTGTGGAAAGCGTTGTGGAAAAGACGTTGAAGACAGGGAAAACCCTTTGTAAATTGCCCGCCTCTGCAGATTGCCTACAGAATAGGCACCTTCATCGTAACGAAGTTTCATCGCTACCGTCAATGATTTCAGTTGGTTACGCTAAGCATCCGGTCTCGCGGGGAAAAGATGTGTCAAGCTTTTTCTGCAGGTTTGCGACGCACTCTTGTTGCACTCATCGAACAAATGATCGGCATTCCTTAATTCTTGACATGCCGCGGGAGGCTGTGTTAATTGGTAAAACCTTTTATTTCCAATAAGTTGTTTTTACGCGAACGACTGTTTGATATGAAGAAACAGCAGGGGGGATCATGTCGAAAGAGATCAATTTGACGGTCGGGGCGCTTTTGGATGACATCGCCGGAAAATATCCGGATAACGAGGCGCTGGTCTACGTGGAGCGCGGTCTGCGCTATAGCTATCGCGAGTTCAACGAGCGGTGCCGTCAGGTGGCCAAGGGGCTGCTGCGCATGGGGGTGAAGAAGGGCGATCACCTCGCCATCTGGGCCTACAACGTGCCGGAGTGGGTGACGCTGCAGTTTGCCACCGCCAAAATCGGCGCGGTGCTGGTCACCGTCAACACCAGCTACAAATCGGCAGAGCTGGAGTACCTTCTGAAGCAGTCCGACGCCAGCATGCTGTTCCTGGTGCAGGGCTTCAAGGACACCAATTATATAGAGACCCTGGCGAGCGTGGTCCCGGAGCTTGCCGGCAGCACCCCCGGGCAGCTCGTGAGCGCCACGCTCCCCTGCCTGAAGCACGTGGTCTATCTCGGCGACGGTGCCCCGGACGGCATGATCAACTTCGAGCACATCGTCGAACTGGGCGCGCAGGTTGCCGACGCCGAACTGGAGGCGGTCGAGCGGACTCTCTCCATCCACGACGTGATCAACATGCAGTACACCTCGGGCACCACCGGGTTCCCGAAAGGGGTCATGCTGACCCACCACAACGTGGTCAACAACGGCTTCAACATCGGCGAGTGCATGCGCTTCACCGAGAAGGACCGCCTCTGCATCCCGGTTCCCTTCTTCCATTGCTTCGGCTGCGTCCTGGGCGTCATGGCCTGCGTCACCCACGGCACCACCATGGTCCCGGTGGAAATCTTCGATCCGCTCAAGGTGCTGCAGGCCATCGAGCAGGAGCGCTGCACCGCCGTGCACGGCGTGCCCACCATGTTCATCGCCGAACTGGAGCACCCCCGCTTCGCCGAGTTCGACCTCACCTCGCTTAGGACCGGCATCATGGCCGGCTCCAACTGCCCCATCGAGGTGATGCGGCGCGTCATTCGCGACATGCACGCCAGCGAGATCACCATTGCCTACGGCCAGACCGAGTCCTCCCCGGTGATCACCCAGACCCGCACCGACGATCCCATCGAGCTGAAGGTCGCTACGGTGGGGCGCGTGCTCCCCAACGTGGAGCTGAAGATCGTCGACATCGAGACCGGCGCTGAACTCCCCCCGGGCAAGCAGGGGGAGCTGTGCACCCGCGGCTACCTGGTCATGAAGGGGTACTACAAGATGCCGGATGAGACCGCCAAGGCGATCGACGCCGACGGCTGGCTGCACACCGGCGACCTCGCCGTCATGGACGAGAACGGCTACTGCAAGATCACCGGCAGGATCAAGAACATGATCATCCGCGGCGGCGAGAACATCTATCCCCGCGAGATCGAGGAATTCCTCTACACCCACCCGAAGATCTCCGACATCCAGGTTTACGGCGTTCCCGACCGCAAGTACGGCGAGCAGGTGATGGCCGCGGTGGTCCTGAAGCAGGGGAGCGAGATGACCGAGGAGGAGGTCAAGGAGTTCTGCCGCGGGCGCATCGCGAACTACAAGATCCCCAAGTACGTCCGCTTCGTAGACTCCTACCCGATGACCGCCAGCGGCAAGATCCAGAAGTTCAAGCTGCGCGAGATGGCGATCCGCGAACTGCAGCTGGAAGAAAATGTCTGATCCCCGGTGCAGCTTCTCTAATAACCCCTTGATCTGACTGGAGTGCAGGGGTTGACGCAGTCCCGATTGTGAGTTATCTTTCCCTCTCCTCCTCATGAGCTTTGCTCGTGGGGAGAGGGGAGGGGATATGCGGCTCACGCCGAAGAACGAACTGGAATACCGCTACAGGAAGCTGCAAGTCGAGATGGCGGCCGCGGGCATGGACGCGGTCCTCATGGTGCAAAACGCCGACCTTTTTTATTTCACCGGGACCGTGCAGACCGGTGTGCTCTACGTCCCCGTTTCCGGTGCACCGCTCTACCTGGTGCGCCGCGACTTCATGCGGGCGCGCATGGAGAGCGGGCTCGCCCACGTGGTCCCGCTTCCTTCCCTGAACCAGTTGGCCGGCCTCATCACCGAACATGGCCACCCGCTGCCGCAACGTCTGGGTCTCGAACTGGACGTCCTGCCGGTCAACCTCTACCAGAAGTACCTCTCCCTCTTTCCCAACGCACAGGCGCTGGACGCCTCTCCCGCCATCAGGCGGGTGCGCATGATCAAGAGCCACTACGAGATCCACATCCTACAGGACGCCGGCACCCAGGCCGATAAGGTTTACCGGCGCGCCGTCGAGGTGATCCGCGAGGGGATGAGCGAGGTGGATCTCGCCGCCGAACTGGAACACCTTTCGCGCCAGGAGGGGCACCAGGGGTACGTCCGTATGCGGGCTTTCAACGGGGAGCTCTCCGGTGTCCAGGTGCTCTCGGGCGCTGACGGCGCCGCTCCCGCCTGCACCAACACGGCCCTTGGAGGGATGGGGCTCACTCCTGCCTTCGGCCACGGCGCCAGCTACAACAGGATCAGGCGCGACGAGCCCATCATCGTCGACCTGGCCAGTTGCTATGACGGCTACCTGGCGGACCAGACCAGGGTCTTCGCCATCGGATCGGTTTCGGAGCGCATGCGGCGCGGTTACGAGGACATGCTGCGCGTCGAGGAACTGATGGTGGAGCGCGCCGTGGAGGGCGCCAGTTGGGGGGGGATCTACGATGCCTGTCTGGACCTGGCACGGCGCATGGGGTACGCGGAACACTTCATGGGGACTCCCGGCAGCCAGATCTCTTTCATCGGTCACGGTCTGGGCATTGAAATAGACGAATATCCCTTCATAGCAAAAGGGTTCTCCGATGAGACACTGCAGGTAGGTATGGCCTTCGCCTTCGAGCCGAAACTCGTGTTTCCCGGGGAGGGCGCGGTCGGCATCGAAAATTCATTTTATCTCTCCGAACAGGGACTTAAGCGTCTCACCTTCTCAAGTCAGGAACTGGTACTGCTATAACGTGAATTAAAATGTATGCAAAATACTAGAACACAATTTTTTTGTGTTGAAATTGGATCTGCGCAATGGTATACATTTGAAAAATCTTTGTATACAGTATACCTACCTCACGCAACCGGCCGAGTGTCATTGGCGACCGGCACGGTGTCAGCGGGCGATTCGATTTTGTAATTCGACGTATGTACCTCAACCCCAACAGAAAAGGAGATCTGGCACATGACGCAATTGAAAGAGAAGTTGTTTGAGAAGATCCAGGCCCACCGCCCCCGTATCACCAGGCTGACCAAGGAGTTCGGCTCCGTGGTCATCGACAAGGTGGACATCGGCCAGTGCATCGGCGGCGCCCGCGACATCAGGTCGCTCGTCACCGACATCTCCTATCTCGACCCGCAGGAAGGCATCCGTTTCCGCGGCAAGACCATTCCGGAGACCTTCGAGGCTCTGCCGAAAGCTGCCGGCTCCGAGTACCCGACCGTCGAGTCCTTCTGGTACTTCCTGCTGACCGGCGAAGTCCCGACCCTGGACCAGGTCGCCGCTGTTGAGGCCGAGTTCAAGACCCGCCAGGTTGTGCCCGAGTACGTCTACACCGCCGTACGCGCCCTTCCGAAAGAGAGCCACCCGATGGTAATGCTCTCCGTCGGCATCATGGCGATGCAGAAAGACTCCAAGTTCGCTGCCTTCTACAGCGGCGGCAAGTTCAACAAGATGGACGCCTGGGAGTACGTGTACGAGGATGCCAGCGACATCGTCGCCCGTATCCCGGTTCTCGCCGCATTCATCTACAACCTGAAGTACCGCGGTGACAAGCAGATCGGCATCGATCCGAAGCTCGACATGGGCGCCAACTTCGCCCACATGATCGGCCAGAGCGAGCAGTACAAGGACGTGGCAAGGATGTACTTCATCCTCCACTCCGACCACGAGTCCGGCAACGTTTCGGCCCACACCACCCACCTGGTGCACTCGGCCCTCTCCGACCCGTACTACGCTTACGCCGCAGGCCTCAACGGTCTGGCCGGCCCGCTGCACGGCCTTGCCAACCAGGAAGTTCTGGGCTGGATCATGGAGTTCCAGAAGAAGCTTAACGGCGCCGAGCCGACCAAAGAGAACGTCACCAAGGCTCTCTGGGATACCCTCAACGCCGGCCAGGTCGTTCCGGGCTACGGCCACGCCGTTCTCAGGAAGACCGACCCGCGCTACACCGCACAGCGCGAGTTCTGCCTCAAGACCCCGGGCCTCAAGGACGATCCGCTGTTCAAGTTGGTCGCCATGATCTTCGAGACCGCCCCGGGCGTCCTCACCGAGCACGGCAAGACCAAGAACCCCTGGCCGAACGTCGACGCACAGTCCGGCGTCATCCAGTGGTACTACGGCCTCAAGGAGTGGGACTTCTACACCGTTCTCTTCGGTGTGGGTCGCGCCCTGGGCTGCATGGCCAACATCACCTGGGACCGTGGTCTGGGCTACGCCATCGAGCGTCCGAAGTCCGTCACCACCGACATGCTCGAGAAGTGGGCTGCTGAGGGCGGCAGGAAGATGTAATTTGGCTCTGCCGTAAACTGCACAACAGAAAGGGGGCACCTCGGTGCCCCCTTTTTTTATGGCTGTATCAGTGATCCGTGTTGGTATTTGCTTTGATCTCGTTCCCAGGGTCTATCTTGGGAACGCAAAGCCTTTCAGAAGCTCCAGCTTCCCTCGGATACATAGCTGGAGCTCTGCGCCATGGGTTCCCAAGCTGGAGCTTGGGAACCAGGAAAAGCAGTCTTTGCGTTCTCAGCGGATGCTCTGCGTTCTTTGCGCTACAGCTTTTGGCGTTGTGCAATAGTAGGGCAAGCGGGAGGGAGTGGGGCAGGGGAAGGGGAAGGTAAGCCGCTCAGGCGATGAGCGGCTCCCGACGCTGGTCACTTAATTACTGCTGCTCGCCGAATACCTCGGCGCTGAAGACGTAAAGGTCGGCCCCTTCCTTCCAGTCGTCCATCTTGAGTCCGGCCTTGAGGGCGGTCTGGTTTAGGAAGGTCTCCCGGTCCCAGTGGTGCTCCACGGCTACCTGCGGGAGCAGGACGCCGCGGGAAAAGTTCTTCTCCAGGTACAGGCCGTGTTTGCCCACTTCTACCTCCTCGGGGGAGGAGATCTTGCTCAGGGGCGACAGCACGGATATCTCCAGTTCGAAATCGCCCAGATCGGCCTCTTTCATCGGGTAGAAACGCGGGTCCCTGGTCGCGGCGGAGGCGGCCATTTCCTGCACCAGTTGGTAAAGCGGCTTATCGGAACTGAAATTGCCGATGCAGCCCCTGAGCGCCCCCTGTTTCTTGATGGTGACGAAGCACCCCTGCGGTACGGAGAGTTTCTCGTCGGTGACTTGCTGCATTTTCAATTTGCCGGTCTGGACGGTGGCGGTGATCGCCTCCCGGGCCAGGTCCAGAAGAAGTTTTTTGTCTGCAGAATTGAGCGTATCGTTCACGGCGTCCCCCTGGGTGGCGTTGCTCCGTGCTCGCCGGAGATTAATGGGGCCAAAATAATATATTTGCGAGCCGTTTACAAGAAAGAAGCGTGCTGGGCACCCTGATTCTGTCCCGTTTTTTCACCCCTGGCCGCTCATGGCAAATGCGGAGCGCTTGCTTTGCCGGGTGAAGAAGGAGGGAGAGCGTGGAGTCGAGCCTGGTGTAAGCCGCGTCCGTACAGGTTTTCGGCGATAAAACAGTACCTTGCACGGACGCTTCTCCTTTTGCCAAGCACCCTCCGTGGGCATCGAACGGTGAAATTCCGTTTCCTGCATGTTTGGCTAAACCATCCAAAAGTTCGGGATAATCCTTTAATATTTTTTTGCGATTTCCAGCTTTAAAAAGTATTGACTTTTCCAGGAATGCTAGTATATTCGCCCTTTGTTGTCGCACGAAAAAACCATGCGCTTTGCGCAGTAATGGTAAATCTAAAAAGAAAAGAGGTGATATCGTCAATGAAAAAACTGATCTCCTTGGCACTTTGCCTGGCTCTGGCCCTGTCCTTTGCTGCTGGCTGCAAGAAGAAAGAAGAGGCTCCGGCTCCGGCTGCTGAGCAGGCTGCTCCGGCTGCTCCGGCTCAGGCTCCGATGTCCTCCGCTAAAGCTCCGGAAGCTGCTCCGGCTGCTCCGGCTGCTCCGGCCGCTCCGGCTGAGAAGAAGTAAGCTGAAGCAGGGTCACCCTGTTTCACGAAGCCCACAGATCCATCTGTGGGCTTTTTTTGTCTCTCTATCCGGCCATTTGCCTTGACAACGGGCGGACCGGAATGCTAATTAGAAGGGTCGTCAACTACAATGAGTTCGGAGGAAACAATGGAAAGAACATTTGCCATCATAAAGCCTGATGCAGTCGAGAGGAACGTCACCGGCAAGGTGCTCGCCATGATCGAGGCGGGCGGCTTCAAGATCGTCGGCATGAAGAAGATCCTTCTCTCCAGGGCACAGGCTGAGGGCTTCTACTACGTGCACAAAGAGCGTCCGTTCTTCGGCGACCTCTGCACCTTCATGTCCCGTGGCCCGGTCATCGCGCTGGTGCTGGAAAAGGAAAACGCCATCGCCGACTGGCGCGGCCTGATGGGCGCCACCAACCCGGCTAACGCCGAGGCCGGCACCATCCGCAAGGAACTGGGCGTGAGCATCGAGGAGAACACCGTACACGGCTCCGACTCCCCGGAGTCCGCTTCCTACGAGATCCCCTACTTCTTCAATCAGCTGGAACTGGTTTAATTCGAAGCAGGTTCAGGCAGATCAAGAGCCCTTCGCGAGAAGGGCTTTTTTAGTATCCGGAAAGCATGGAAAAGACCGATATAAAGAATTTGACCCTCTCCGGGCTCGAGGCCTACATCTCCGGCCTGGGCAAGGAGCGTTTCCGCGCCAAGCAGATCTTCAAGTGGCTCTACCAGATGGACGCCATGGACTTCGACGAGATGACCAACGTCTCCAAGGAATTCCGGGCGGTACTGAAGGAGCGGGCCGAGATCAGCAACCTGATCCCCGAGGCTGTCGAGGCCTCCGGGGACGGCACCAGGAAGTACCTGTTCCGGCTCGCCGACGGCGCCAGTGTCGAGAGCGTCCTTATTCCCGACGAGGGGAGAAACACGCTCTGCATCTCCAGCCAGGTCGGTTGCGCCATGAAGTGCGCCTTCTGCCTGACCGGCACCTTCGGCCTTGCCCGCAACCTGACTACGGCCGAGATCGTGAACCAGGTCTGCGCGGTGAAGCGCGAGCACCCGGTGAACAACATCGTCTTCATGGGCATGGGGGAGCCGCTGGCCAACCTCGGCGCCGTGATCCCGGCGGTGAACATCCTCACCGACCCGGACGGCTTCCAGTTCTCCACCCGCAAGGTCACCGTATCCACCTCCGGGCTGGTCCCCGAGATGGCGGAGCTGGGGCGCGGCTGCACCGTGAACCTCGCGGTCTCACTGAACGCCACCACCGACGAGGTCAGGGACCAGATCATGCCGGTGAACCGCGCCTACCCCCTGAAGGAGCTTCTGGCCGCCTGCAAGGCGTTCCCGCTTCCTTCGCGGCGCTGGATCACCATCGAGTACGTCATGATCCGGGATTTGAACGACACCCTGGACGACGCCAAGCGCCTGGTGCGCCTGATCAGCAACATCCCGTCCAAGGTGAACCTGATCCCGTTCAACGAGCACGACGGCTGCGGCTTCAAGAGCCCGACCCAGGAGACCATCGACCGTTTCCACAAGTACCTCCTGGACAAGCACGTCACGGTGATCACCCGCTCCAGCCGCGGCGGCGACATCTCCGCCGCCTGCGGGCAGTTGAAGGGGAAGCTGGACCAGATGCAGCAGCAGGATTAGCCGCTGCTTGCCCTCACCCTGACCCTCTCCCGGAGGGAGAGGGGATGTGGACGTGCCTGACACAAGATATCGCTACTACATATTTCAATGACGCAGGAGGGAGCTTATGGCTAACGAGGTAATCGGTGTAATCGGCGGCAGCGGCCTGTACGAGATGGAGGGGATGACCGGGGTGACCCAGGTGACCGTTGATACCCCCTTCGGCCGCCCCAGCGACGAGTACGTGACCGGCACGCTGGACGGCGTGCAGATGGTCTTCCTGCCCCGCCACGGCAAGGGGCACCGCTTCACCCCCAGCGAGGTGAACTACCGCGCCAACGTCTACGGCATGAAGAAGCTCGGCGTCACCCGGATCATCTCCGTTTCCGCCGTGGGGAGCCTGAAGGAAGAGATCGTCCCCGGGCACATCGTGGTGCCGGACCAGTTCATCGACCGCACCCGCGGCTTCAGAAAGGACACCTTCTTCGGCAACGGCATCGTAGGCCACGTCCAGTTCGCCGACCCGGTCTGCGGCGAACTCTCCGACATCCTCTACCGCGCGGCGGGCGAGGTGGGGGCCACGGTGCACAAGGGGGGCTGCTACGTCTGCATGGAGGGGCCGGCCTTCTCCACCCGCGCCGAGAGCCACATGTACCGCTCCTTCGGCGCCTCCATCATCGGCATGACCAACCTCACCGAGGCGAAACTCGCCCGCGAGGCCGAGATCTGCTACGGCGTCATCGCCCTCTCCACCGACTACGACTGCTGGCACGAGTCCCATGACGACGTCTCGGTGGAGGCGATCATCGAGATCATCAAGAACAACGTCGCCACCGCCAAGAAGATCATTCGCCAGGCCGTGGCCCAGGTGGCCGCCGGACGCGGCTGCGCCTGCGGCGAGGCCCTCAAGTACGCGGTGATCAGCGATACTTCGGTGATCCCGGTCGAGACCCGTGAGAACCTGGAGCTGATCCTCGGCAAATACCTGTAACGCCCGTTGCGGCGCCCCGGTCGGACCGGCGGCGCCGCTTTTCATCTGCAAGCAGAACCAACCCTGATCCCGCAGCACACCGGAGGCTTTATGAGCATACTCGTCGTTGGATCCGTAGCGCTTGATTCCGTGCAGACCCCGTTCGGGGAGAGGGACCGTGTCCTTGGCGGCTCGGCCACCTACTTCTCCACCTCGGCCAGCTTCTTCACCGACGTCAACCTGGTCGCCGTGGTCGGCGAGGACTTCCCCGAAGAACATACCCGCTTCCTCACCTCGAGAAACATCGACTTGACCGGCCTCTCCCGCGTGCCGGGCGAGACCTTCCACTGGAAGGGGCGCTACGGCTACGATCTCAACGAGGCGCAGACCCTGGAAACCCACCTGAACGTGTTCGAGAGCTTCAAGCCGGTGATCCCCGAGTCGTGGGCCGACGCCCAGTACCTGATCCTGGCCAACATCGACCCGGAACTTCAGACGGAGGTGCTGAACCAGGTGAAGCAGCCGCGCGTGGTGGCCTGCGACACCATGAACTTCTGGATCTCCTCCAAGATCGAGGCGCTCAAGAAGGTGATCAGCCGGGTCGACTTCCTGATCATCAACGAGGGTGAGGCGCGCCAGCTCTCCGGCGAGGTGAACCTGGTCAAGGCCGCCCGCGCCATCATCGCCCTCGGGGTCAAGAACCTGATCGTCAAACGCGGCGAGTACGGCGTGCTCATGTTCAACGGCCACTCCGTGTTCGCTGCACCCGCCTATCCCCTCGAGGAGGTCTTCGACCCCACCGGCGCCGGCGACACCTTCGCAGGCGGCTTCATGGGGTATCTCGCCAACACCGGTAACCTCTCGGACGAGGGGATCCGCCAGGCGATCATCTTCGGCTCGGTGATGGCCTCCTTCAACGTCGAGGCCTTCAGCCTGGACCGCTTGAAGACCCTGACCTACCCGGAGATCGAGGCCCGCTATCGCAGCTTCAAGAACATGACCCATTTCCAGGGGGTAGGTGAGCTGTAACCGCACGCTGGGGCGGCCTCGGCTAAGGGCTCCTCATTGACAATGATCATCATATCTGTTAATTTTTGCAGGTGCATTTTCGCCAGTTATTCCGTGAGGTTTATGATCCGTCCCAGAACCTTCATGCCGGTTGTCCTCCTCCTGCTTGCCTCGGGATGCGCCCTGAGCAAGGCCGAGAAGAACCAGTCCATCTATCACTACCAGATGGGGCAGTCTTTCTTTGCCGAGAACAACTTCACGGGCGCCCTCCAGGAGCTGACCGAGGCCGAGAAGCTCACGCCCAAAGACCCGGAATTGCTTAACCTTTTGGGCCTTACCTATTTCCGCAAGGGCCGCTATGAACTGGCGGAAGCCAAATACCTGAAAGCGATCGATCAACGGGAGAACTACTCCGAGGCGCGCAACAACCTCGGCGTCAACTACCTGGAGATGAAGCGCTGGGACGACGCCATCGCCCAGTTCAAGATCGTCCAGGAGGACCTCTTCTTCCCGGGACAGGATAACGCCGCCGGCAACCTCGGGCTGGCCTACCTGGGGAAGGGGGACTACCAGCAGGCTCTGGCTGTGCTGCGCGGCCTGGTGGCGAAAAACGGGAACGATCCGCGCACCCGGGTGAACCTGGGGCGGGTCTACTTCGCCATGGACCGGACCGAACTGGCCGTTGACGAGTACCAGAAGGCGCTGCGCCTGAACGGTTCCTACGCGAGCGCCCACTACCATTTGGGGCTGGCGCTGATGAAGCTGAAGGATGCCGAAGCCGCCAAGAGCGCTTTCCAGGAAGTGGTACGGATCGCCCCCGATTCCGAGATGGGGCAGCTCTCCAGGGAGTACCTGGACCTGCTCAAGGTGAGGTAACGTGGCTGAGCCAGAGGTTGACAGCGGCACGGAAGTACCGGTTGGGGAATACCTGCGCGGTGTTCGTGAGGCGAAGGGGCTTGAGCTCGAGGAAGCGTCGCGCGTCACCAAGATCGGCAAGAACTACCTTGCCGCCATCGAGCATGGTGAATTTCACAAGCTCCCCAACGCCGCCTACATCAAGGGTTTCCTGAGGCTCTACGCCGGCTTTCTCGCCCTTTCCGGGGACGAGGTGGTGGCGCTCTACGAGAAGGGGCTTACCACGCCGCCCGGGATGCAGCCCGAGGTGAGCGCCCCGCGCACCACGCACGCACCGCGTTCGCAGGGGATGGCGCCGCAGACCGGGATCGACACCCTGGAGCGGGCCAAGATGCGCACCCCCGGCCGCTGGGTGGTCCCGGCACTGCTTCTGGGCGCCGTGGTGGTCGCGGCGCTCTTCTTTACCGAGGGCGAGCAGCCCAGGGTGCAGGCTCCCCCCGGCACTCCCGCCCCGGCCGCACCCCCGGCCCCGGCACCGGTCGCACAAACCGTGCAGAAACCGATGAGCAGCGCGCAGAACGCGGCTGCCCCGGTGCCGGCCGGGACCGAGACCCCCGCGGCGGCACCTGCCGGCAAGCAAAGCGGGATAGTGCTGAAACTGCGCTTCAACCGCGACAGCTGGCTCAGCATCACCATAGACGACAGCATCACCCAGCGCTACGACCTGAAAGCGGGCGACATCATAGAGTGGAAGGGGCAGCGCTCCTTTGCGCTGGATTTAGGCGACGGTGCTGCCGTGGAAGGGGAGTTCAACGGCCGTCCGCTGAAGGCGCTGGGCGAGGCGGGCAAGCCGGCCCACGTGGAGCTTAAGAGCGACCAGCCGGCGCCGTGATGCGAAGCGGCATCCAATGCGCTTAATGGGAACGATGAGAGACGGCACACCCAGCACCTGAAGGAGCGATTTTCCCGCCAAAATTGTAACCTCTTGGCTTTCCAAGCAGTTAACCCGGTGCTAGATAATCGCGCGCGCAGCGCGCAACCACGCTTGACACATCTGGCCGCAGTGTTAGAATCAATCCTGCAGTTTTTAATAAGAATCTGGAGCCGATCTTGCCAAAGCAGCCGAAGCGAATACTGGTAGTAGACGACGAGGAGAATGCGCGCATCGGCCTCTCCCGGTTGCTGGCCAAGGAAGGGTTCCTGGTAGACAGTGTGGCAAACGGATTCGAGGCGCTCAACTACCTGCGCGAGCAGGAGGTGAACCTGATCGTCACCGACATCAACATGCCGGAGATGAACGGCATCACCTTCTTGAAGGAGTTGAACCGCAGCTACCCGGCGAGCAACGTGATCATGATCACCGCCTACGGCGGTGTCGAGTCCTACATCGAGGCGATGAACCTGGGCGCTTTCGAGTACATCAACAAGCCGGTGAAGATCGACGAGTTGAAGTCGATCCTGAAAAAGATCTTCAAGGAAACGAGCCACTGAGCCACTGACCCAATGGCAGAACGGGGGGAGCAGATGCCAAACTTCGACAAGATTCTCTTCGCCACCGATTTTTCCGAAAACTCCGACCACGCCTTCGAGTACGCGCTCACCCTGGCCAAGCAGTTCAACAGCCGGCTGACCATCATCCACGTCATCAACGAACCCGTGGACCTGCGCGGTTTCTACGTGCCGCACGTCTCCTTCGAAAACCTGGAAAAGGAGATCGAGGAAGGGGCGCAGAAGATGATGGCCACCTTCGTGACCAGCAACGTCGCCGGTTTCAACAACTACGAAACCGCCATCGTGACCGGCGTGCCGTGGGAGGAGATTCTCAAGCGGGCAGAGACCGACCGCTCCTCCTGCATCGTGCTGGGCACCCAGGGGAGAAGCGGTATCGACCACCTGCTGTTCGGTTCCACCGCCGAGCGCGTGGTGCGAAAGGCCCACTGTCCGGTAGTGACCGTCAGGCTTCCCTGACGGCAGCGGCATATATCCATGCGGGGCAGCGTTCGCTGCCCCTTTTTTTTGATGAATGTGATCTCAATGGGAAGGAGCAGGCCCCGATATGACCACCACAGAGAAAGAGCCGCGCGGCCGCGTGCTGATCGTCGATGACGAAAAGGTCATCCTCGACCTTACCGGTATCATTCTTAAAAATCGCGGCTTTGAAGTCTTTACCGCCCTGAGTGCGCAGGACGGGTTGGCGACCATAGAGGTCGAACGCCCCGAGTTGGTCCTTTTGGACTACATGATGCCCAACATGGACGGCCTCACCGCGCTCAAGGAGATCAAGAGGCTCTACCCCGACACCTACGTGATCATGTTCACCGGCAAGGGGAGCGAGGAGATCGCCGTCGAGTTGATGAAGGCCGGCGCCTCCGACTACATCCTCAAGCCGTTCAACAACCAGGACCTCGTGGAGAGGATCGAGAGCGTCCTGAAGCTGCGCGGTATCGAACTGCAGAACAAGGCCCTGCTGAGCGAGCGCGAACGGCTTCTGGCCGAGATCGCGGACTGGAATCGCGAACTCGAAGCCCGCGTGCAGGAGAAGAGCGAGGCCCTGTCCCGCGCCCAGGCCGAGGTGGTCCAGTCCGAGAAGCTTGCTTCCCTTGGTTACCTCTCCGCCGGCATGGCACACGAGATCCGCAACCCGCTCAACTCCATCGCGCTGTTCGTGCAACTCATCAAGGGGGGGCTGGACGAACCGGAGCGCCAGGAGTACGTGGACAAGATCCTGAAGGAAGTTGACCGGATCGACAACATCCTGGGCAAACTCCTGGACGCCTCCAAGCGCCCGCGCTTCGAGATCAGCGAGGTGCGCATGGACCGCGTTCTCGAGCACACCCTGGAGGCGTTCACGCCGCAGCTGCGCCAGAAGCGCATCAAGGTGGTGCGCGACTACCGGAACATCCCCCCCGCCATCAAGGCCGACCCGATGGAGATCGAGCAGATCTTCACCAACCTGTTCCTGAACTCGATCCACGTCATGCCAGAGGACGGGACCCTGACCGTGGAACTGGACCAGGACCAGGATTACATCAAGCTCAGGGTGACCGATACCGGCCCCGGCATTCCCCCAGAGAACCTCCCCAACATCTTCGACCCCTTCTTCACCACCAACAGCCGCGGCACCGGTCTCGGTCTCTCGGTGGTGCTGCGTATCGTCAAGACCTACCGGGGCAAGATCGAGGTGGAGAAAAGCGACCCCAGCGGCACCACTTTTGCCGTGCGTCTTCCGCTCAACGCACCGAGGTAAGGGGTGGTTTCCACTTCCCTTTTCGGCCGCATTTTTGTATGATGTCCCATTCCATCATGCCTTGAGGTCGAGATGACAGCAGATAACAGGGGCAAAATACTCCTGGTAGACGACGACAAGTTTTTCCTGAAGGTGATGTCCGATGCCTTCACCGGCGCGGGCTTTACCGTGGTGACCGCAGAGGACGGCGTCCTCGGCGTCGAGGCCTACGCAGCCGCTACCTTCGATGCCGTCATCCTCGACCTGGTCATGCCCCGGATGGGAGGGGTGAGCGCTTCCCTGGAGATCGGGCGTCTGGCCAAGGAGGTGGACCCGATCATCATCATGCTGACCTCCATGTTCCAGGGCGCCCCGCACGAGCACCCCATCCCCGAGATGGGCGCCAAGGTGCACATACCGAAATCCACCCCTCCGTTGGACATCGTCATCATCGTCGAACAGCTCCTGGAAAGAAAACGGCGCGACACCGGCGCCGCCTGACGGACACCCCATGCCATTTCTGTTACGTAACCTCACCCTGAGCCCGGGGGTGGAGGAGAGTGCGCTACGCCCGCTGGCCGCGGCCAAGCTGGGTGTGCGCGAAGCCGAGATCACGGCGCTCACCCTGGTCAGAAAGGGTGTCGACGCCAGGAAAAAGGGTGCCATCAAACTGGTGTACACGGTGCAGGTGACGCTCAGGGACGAGGCGCGGGTGCGCCCCCACGGCGACGTGGCGCGGGTCGAGACGGCCGCGCCGCTCCGTTTCCCGAAGCTCACCTCTTCCGAGCGCATCGTCATCGTCGGCATGGGGCCGGCCGGACTCTTCGCGGCCTTGCGGCTGGCGCAGTACGGTCTGACTGCACGAGTGCTGGAGCGCGGGCGCGACGTGGACCGGCGCGCCTCGGACGTGTCGCGTTTCTGGCGCCTGGGCGAACTGTGCCCACAAAGCAACGTGCAGTTCGGCGAAGGGGGAGCCGGGACCTTCTCCGACGGCAAGCTCACCACGAGGGTCAAGGACCCCAACTGCGGTTGGGTACTTGAGCGCCTGGTCGAGTTCGGTGCGCCCCCGGAAATCCTCTACGCTGCCAAGCCCCACATCGGCACCGACCGGCTGCGGGCGGTGGTGCGCGGCATCCGCGAGCGCCTGATCGAGACAGGGTTCCAGGTCGGCTTCGAGAGCCGGTTGACCGGCATCGGCATCGGCCAGGGGCGGGTGACCAGCGTGGTGGTGAACGATGCCGACGAGCAGCCCTGCGACGCCCTTGTCCTGGCGCCCGGGCACAGCGCGCGCGACACCTACGCGCTTTTACACCGGCTGGGGGTCACCCTGGAGCAGAAGCCGTTCGCGGTGGGGCTCCGGGTGGAGCACCCGCAGGCGCTCATCAACGAGATCCAGTACGGCCGCAACGCGCATCCCGCGCTGCCGCCCGCAGAGTACGCGCAGACCTACAACAACGAGACCACCGGGCGCTCCGCCTACTCCTTCTGCATGTGCCCGGGCGGGGTAGTGGTCGCGGCCGCCTCCGAGGCGGGCGGGGTGGTGGTGAACGGCATGAGCGGCTACCGCCGCAACGGCCCCTACGCCAACAGCGCGCTGGTGGCCACCGTGGGGCCGGCGGATTTCACCGGCAACTCCCCGCTGGCCGGAGTGGAGTTCCAGCGCGAGTTGGAGCGACGCGCGTTCGTGGCGGGAGGGGAAAGCTACCGGGCACCGGCCCAGAGCCTGCTCGACTTCATCGGGCGGGGCGGGGGGAGGATCCTCTCCAGCTACCGTCCCGGTGTCACCGAATACGACCTTGCCTCGCTGCTTCCGACGCCGGTTGCCGCCACGTTGAGGGAAGGGATCGAGCACTTCGACCGCAAGATGCGCGGTTTCGTCAGCGCCGAGGCGACCCTTACCGCGGTCGAGACCCGGACCTCAGCGCCGCTGCGCATCGTACGTGGGGGGGACCTGCAGTCCCTGAGCCACCGCGGCCTCTACCCGACCGGTGAGGGGGCAGGCTACGCCGGCGGCATCATGAGTGCCGCCCTGGACGGCATCCGCGTCGCCGACGCCATCGCGGCGAGGATCGCCGGTAGCTAAAAGCGGTATCGCAAAGAACGCGAAGTATCCGCGAAGAACGGAAAGAGAGCCTTTAGGTTCAACAACAAAAAGCTTTCTTCGTGTACTCTGCGCATACCTGGCGTGCTTTGCGTAACTGCTTTTGACTTTGATGGAGCTTTCAACACAAGGAGCCTTACTTTGAAAAAAACCGTTGCCGAAATAAAGGACCGCGACATCGTAGAAGCGGTCTTCCTGGTCAAGGAGAAGATCGTCGCCATGGCCAAGAACGGCAAGCCCTACCTCACCCTGAAGCTGATGGACAAGACGGGGGAGGTCGACGCCAAGGTCTGGGACAACGCCGACCAGGTCGGCTCGCTGTTCGACCGCAACGATTTCCTGGCGGTCAAGGGGAAGGCGAGTGTCTACCTGGGCAAGATGCAGCTGATCGTCTCCGAGCTGAAGCGGGTCCCCGAGGAATCGGTGCACCTTGCCGACTTCCTCCCCGAGACGGAGAGCGACATCCAGGCTATGCTCGCCGAACTGCACGCCCTGGTGGAGAGCCTCACCGACACGGACCTGGCGCGGCTTTTGCGCTCCTTCTTCGAGGATCCGGAGCTGCTGGCCCAGTACAGCACGGCCCCGGCGGCCAAGGGGATGCACCACGTCTACCTGGGGGGGCTCCTGGAGCACTCGCTCGCCGTGGCCAAGCTGGTCGACGCCATGGTACCGCTCTACCAGGGGCTGAACCGCGACCTCCTCGTGACCGGCGCGCTCCTGCACGACATCGGCAAGGTGCGCGAGATGACCTACCTGCGCTGCTTCGACTACTCCGACGAGGGTAAGCTGCTCGGCCACATCACCATCGGCGTCGAGATGCTGCAGGAGCGGATCACGCAACTCCCGGGCTTCCCGGTCGAGCTCGCCATGCTCCTGAAACACATGATCCTGTCGCACCACGGCCAGTACGAGTACGGCTCCCCCAAGCGCCCCAAGACGCTGGAGGCGACCATCCTGAACTACCTGGACGACCTCGACTCCAAGATCAACGGCATCAGGACCCACATCCGCAAGGAGCCGGACAACCCGTCGCGCTGGACCTCGTACCACCGCCTCTACGACCGCTACTTCTTCAAGGAGAAGCCGCTTGCCGAGCCGGGGGGAGGGGAGCACGCCGAGGGCCCCGAAGGCTTGGCCGACTGCCTGGAACCTTCGGAGCTGATGCCGGAAACGGTGCCGGCTCCGGCTCCGGCCCCGCAGGCCAGCGAGCCGGCACGGCCCGCACAGGAAAAGCCGCGCCAGGAACCGCGCGGGGGCGACCAGGGGCGCAAGTCATTCAGCAACAACCCGTTTGCCGTCCTGAAGAAGTAATAGGGAGGAATTGTCATGTTATTTGAGACCATAGTGGTGGGGCCCCTGGGGGTGAACTGCTTCATCCTCGGGGATAAACAGAGCAACGAAGGGATGATCGTAGATCCCGGCGCCGACTGCGACATGATACTCGCCGCGGTGAGCCATTTCGGCATCCAGGTCAAGTACATCGTCAATACCCATGGCCACTTCGACCATATCGGCTGCAACCGCACCTTGAAAGAGAAGACGGGAGCGCAGCTCTTGGCCCACAAGGAGGACGTCCCGTTCCTGGTCAATGCGGCGCGCTCGGCCCAGAAATACGGGCTGACCGTGGAAAACTCGCCGGAGCCGGATGCCTTCCTGACCGACGGCATGAAGCTGGAGCTTGGCCGTCGGGTGATCGAGGTGCTGCACACCCCCGGGCACACCCAGGGGGGATGCTGCCTCTACCTCGCCAACGAGAAGCTCTTGATCACCGGCGATACCCTCTTCGCCGATTCGGTCGGCCGCACCGATCTCCCCGGCGGAAGCCATGACCAGCTGATCGACTCGATCAAGAGCAAGCTCATGCCGCTTCCCGACGATACCGTTGTCTGGCCCGGCCACGGCCCCTCCAGCACCATCGGGCAGGAGCGCAGCTTCAACCCGTACCTCAACGAGTAGGGGGAGCACATGCTGAAAGGCAAGGAGATCGTTCTCGGGGTGACCGGCGGCATCGCCGTCTATAAGGCGGTGGAACTGCTGCGCTTGCTGGTGAAGGCGGGCGCCAACGTGCACGTGGTGATGACCAGGTCGGCCACCGAATTCGTCACGCCGCTCACCTTCCAGACCCTGTCCCGCAACCCGGTGCACCTGGAGCTCTTCAACCTGATTTCTGAAGAGAAGATCGGGCACATCGCACTGGCCGACCGCGCTGACCTCTACATCATCGCCCCGGCCACGGCCAACTGCATCGGCAAATTGGCCAACGGCATCGCCGACGACCTCCTGACCACCACGGTCATGGCGACCAGGGCGCCGGTCCTGATCGCGCCGGCCATGAACGTCAACATGTACCGGAACACCATCTACCGTGACAACGAGGCGCGCCTGAAGGACCATGGCTACCTCTTCGTCGCTCCCGCCTGCGGCATGCTCGCCTGCGGGTACGAAGGGGAGGGGAAACTGCAGGCCCCCGAGGCGATCTTCGAGGAGGCCGTGGCTGCCCTGACGCCGAAGCGGTTAGCGGGAGCGCGGATACTGGTCACCGCGGGGCCGACGCTCGAGGAGATCGATCCGGTGCGCTACATCAGCAACCACTCCTCCGGCAAGATGGGCTACGCCATCGCGCACCAGGCGCGCCTGAGGGGGGCGGAGGTGACGCTGGTGACCGGGCCGAGCTGCCTGACCCCGCCGCTGGGTGTTGAGGTGATCCGGATCCAGAGTGCGCAGGAAATGCGGGACGCGGTGCAGGGGTGCCTGCCGCGCATCGATGTCGTCATCAAGGCGGCGGCGGTGGCGGATTACCGGCCCAAGACCCGGGCGGGCGAGAAGGTGAAGAAGAGCAAGGAGAGCCTCTGCATCGAATTGGAGAAGAACCCGGACATCCTGGCCGAGCTGGGCGCCGACAAGGGGGAACGCATCCTGGTCGGTTTCGCCGCCGAGACCCAGGACCTCGTGCGCAACGCCGGGGCGAAGCTCAAGGCCAAGAACCTGGACCTGGTGGTGGCCAACGACGTCTCCCAGGAAGGGGCCGGTTTCAACGTGGACACCAACATCGCCAAGCTCCTGTTCAGTGATGGACGCGTCGAGGAACTCCCGATGATGGGGAAAGAGGAACTGGCAGGGGTGATTCTGGAAAACGTGGAGACGTTGCGCGGGGAAAAGCGCGGCGCGGCGAAGGGGTAACAGCAGGACTGTCCACCCCCTCGCCCTCTGGGAGAGGGGCAGGGGTGAGGGCGCTCCTGCTGTAGGGGCGAATAATCATTCGCCCCGAGACTTCCCCCTCCCCGACCCTCCCCCTCCGGGGGCGGGAGATGTTTGTGGAGGCGGGAGATGCTCAGGGAGGGAGGGTTACTTGGAGAGGATCTGCAGTAGCAGTTCCGGCTCGCAGATCGCTTCCTTCAGCTTCAGTTTCAACTCGTCGAGTTCGGCGTAGGCCTGCGGCTTGGTGATCTTGCCGGTGCGGTACAGAAGCCTCAGGTTCTTGCGCACCGCCTCCGCGGCCGCCAGCGCCCGCTCACCGGTCGGGTCGGCATGGAAGAAGCGCGAGGATTCGTCGTTGTTCAGGAAGTCGAACACCGCTTCCTGGGCCAACTGCATATACTCCTCCCGGTCGTTTTCCTCGAGCGCGTAACGCGAGGTGTCGGACAGGGTCTGCAGGATGCCCTGCCATTTCTCCAGGCGGCTTACCAGCAGGATGGAGTTGAAGATCTTCTTGTTGGTGCCGAAGGAGAAAATGGTGTCCGAGAGGACCTTGCGCAGCAGTTGGTCGTTGCTGCTGAAGTGTTCCAGCGAAACCTTCTTCGCGGTCTCCCAGATCTCCTTTTCCACGTAGTTCTCGAAGCGCATCTCCCAATAGGCGTGCTTCAACGTGAGCGACGAGAAACTGCGCATCACCTTGTAGGGGACGTAGTAGTTGTGGGCGATGCAGTCCGCGGCCAGGTGGGAGAGATACCCGTAGGCGCAGGCCTGCTGCGCCGGGTCGCCCGCCTTGTCGAGGACCCGGTGCCCGATGCGCCAGCGGTGGCAATGCTGTAGGTAGTGGGTGAACTTCTTGCCCAGGGTGATGTCGGCGGCGATGGTGCCGTAGAGGAAGTCGTAGGGATGTGCCGAGATGATGGCGGCGACTGCCGGTTTCAGGGCATCGAGGTTGTTGAGCACGTTCATGCCCAGTTGCAGATGGACGCCGGCGCCCCAGGCCAGGGCCTGCTCGGGAAGCGCCAAAACCAGCAGGGATGTGACGAGAAGTAAAAGCGGCATGCCTTCGAGCATAATTAATGAAACCGGAAATGTAAAGGGGTTTAGGATGGCGGAGATGGAGGAGCGGGAGCTGTTGTTGCGCTCGCTGAAGGGGTACTTGGTGGACCTGGTCGATAGCGGCGTGGATGAACTCGCCTACGGCACCGGGATCGCTGCGTCTTCGGCTGCAGCGTGTTCCGCTGTGTCCGCTGCTGCGAACGCAGCCGCCCCGGCCCCAGCCCCGGCTCAGGCTCAGGCTCAGGCTCAGGCTCAGGCTCAGGCTCAGGCTCAGGCTCAGGCTCAGGCTCCCGCTCCCGCCGAAGTCGCGGCGCCGGCCGAGTCTGCCTTACCCGCCGCCGCTGCAACAGCCGCCGCTGCAACAGCCGCCGTTTCCGCAGCACCCCCTGACGTAGCAGCAGCGTTCCGCCAGGAGGGGAACCCGCAGGCGCGCCTGCTCTTCCTGATGACGGGCCCCGGGTATGCAGGAGCGGCGGGGGACCTGCTGGCCAAGATCATCGGCGCCATGAAATTTAAAACGGACCAGGTCTGCCTGCTGAGTTTCGATGCAGGGGGAGAGAGCGCAGGTGTGGCGGAGAGCGTTGCCCAGAGGATCGAGACCGTGGCACCGGAGGTTGTGGTCACGCTGGGCGAAGAGGCGACCGGCCTCGTCCTCGGCGGGAAGACTTCTCTGGAGCAGGTGCGCGGCCAATGGCAGGACGTCCGGGGCAGGGCGGTTATGCCGACCCTGCACCCTGAACTCCTGCTGGCTGACGAGGGGCTGAAGCGCCACGTCTGGGAGGACATGAAGCTCGTGATGCGCCGCCTGGCCGGGGCGGGCTAGCGCGGGTTGGTGCACGACTTCAACTTGCCGGTCTCGAACAAGGCGATGGGCTGCTGCTCAACGCAGATCTTGCCGTCCACCTCGACCCGCGTGGCCAGGACACAGCTCTCCAACTTGCCGGAGGGGTAGAAGCTGATCAAGCCATACTCGTTGCAGACCAATCCTTCGTAATAGAAAAAGTTCTTGGTGACACAACTTTTGAGCATGCCCTGTTCGTAGAACTCCGCTGTCGACAGCATGTTGCAGGGCACGCCGCTCAAGATGGTGATGTCACCGAGGTTGCACGATCTGAGATCGCCGTTGGGATAGTAGATGATGTCGGACCCGGCGTTGCAGATACTCGCATCCAGGGCCACTGCCTGTTCCGTTGCGACTACGAGCAGGAAAATCAGAACCAGCAGCATCCGTTTCATGGATCACCTCCAGTGACAGTGTCGCCTCCCCCTCGAATTACCCCGCCAAGTATAGATTCGTGATTAGATAATTCAAACCACCCCAACCCTTCTTTCTTGACTCCTATGCTTGATTAGTTATCCTTAATCGGTTTTTGGGTGGCCAATTTCTGAGAAAGGAGATCGTCATGGGAAAAGCAAAACGCATTGTCACGGTCCTCATCAGCGCCTGCCTGCTCACTTCCTTGGCCGGGTGCAGCCACACCCACACCACAAAGCATGAAACGGCAGGTGAATACGTCGATGACTCGGTCATCACCACCCGCGTCAAAGCTGCCATCTTTGACGAACTGGCGCTGAAGACCTTCCAGATCAACGTGACCACCTATCAAGGGGTGGTGCAGTTAAGCGGGTTCGTTGACTCTGCTGAAAACGCGAGAAGGGCTGGTGATATCGCCCGCGGTGTGAAGGGAGTAAGGGAAGTGAAGAATGACCTGATCACCAAGTAGCGGAACAAAAAAAAGCCCCCTCCCGCAAGGGAGGGGGCATTGCTGTCTAGTGATGTGCCCTGCTGTGGGATTTACCCTGGCCTGCCTGCCCGCCTGTTTGTTGTTTCGCCCTGCCTGATTTGCCGGACTGTCCGGGTTCTTCACCGCCGCGCTCTTTCCCGAAGGACTTCATTACGTCGGCCATGTTGCCGTATTCCCGGTCTTCCATTTTCTGGATTTCATCGAGGACCACTTTCTCAGCTTTCATGTGCTGAGCATGTTTGAGAAGGTCCTGTTTCTCAGCCGGGAAGTCTATGCCTTTGAGATGTTTTGTCACATTGGCCGGTGAATGACCAGTACCCCTGGTTGCCATAACTTCCTCCTTCTGCTGAATTATTTGTTCCTGATCACAAGTCGATTGTATTGAATTGGTTTTTTTTAATCAACACAAAAATCCCGTACATACGTCACTGCAACAGGTCAAAACCAGAACTGGGCCAGGGCCATCATGATACCGGTGCCGCATATGAACCAGGTGACGTAATCGCCGATGTAGCCGCTGTGCACGCGGCGCAAAAGGCGCACCGGTCCTCGCAGCAGCACCTTCACGCTTTCCCGGCCACGCCCGCGCAGCGGACCGGGACCGAGAAAGAGGGCGGCAACCACCAACGCCGCAGCCGTGGTAACGAAGGAAACCGTCACTCCCGGTCTTGCCTGCGGCGCCGGCCGAGGCAGCGGGAGCGGAGTCCCTTGAAGGACCAACGCCTGATATGCGGCGCGGTCGATGAAGCGCCCGGCGGCCTGATCGGCCACCTGCTGCACCTGCGGCAGCATACCCACTCCCAGCGAGGCTACCAGCAGCAGGCCCAGTGGGACCAGCATGATGCGCGGCGTGGGGCCGCGGGAGTGACCGGTCTCCGACCCTTCTTCGCCGGTGGCGGGGGCCGAACTGGAGAAAGGGTCGGAATGCCCCAGGCCGAAGAAAATGCCGCCGGCGGCGCGCAGTACGGCCCCCGCGGTGAGGGCAGAGCAAAGCGACAGGAGCGGCGGCAGGAATTGGTAGCCGAGATCTGATGCCGTCTCCTTGATGATCCCTTTACCGGTCCAGGTACCGAACGGGGGGAGCCCGGAGAGGGCCAGGCCGGCCACGCAGAAGAGAACGCCGGTCACGCGTAGGTGACGGCACCTGCCGTGCAGCTCCTTCTCGTCGACCGAGCGGTGGTGGTACACCAGCACCCCCGTGCCGATGAAGAGGGCCCCCTTCACCAATCCGTGGCCGGCGATGTACAGAAGCGTTCCCTGCAAGGCACGCCGGTCCAGGAGCGCCATGCCCGCCAGCATCATGCCGCTGTGGCTCACCGTCGAGTACGCCAGCAGCCGTTTCAGATGCCGCTGCAGGCAGGCCATTACCCCTCCGACCAGGGCCGTGGCGACACCGAAGCCAAGCAGCATCTGGCGCAGCAGATCGGGATCGAGGGTGGTGCTGAAGACGACCCAGTAGATGCGGGCCACCGCGTAGAGGCCAAGCTGCACCATGATCCCGGAAAACAGTACGGACGCCGGAGTAGGGGCCACGGAGTGCGCGTCGGGAAGCCAGAAATGGAAGGGGAGCACGGCGCCCTTGGTGAGGAAGCCTACGGCGAGCAGGATGAAGGCCGCGCTGACCGCCGTGCCGGCGGGTTTGCCCGAGAGCGCGGCGCCCGCCCAGGCGAGGTTCAGGCCGCCGGTCAGGGCGTAGAGCAGCGCGATACCCAGTAGCACCATGAGCCCTGCGACGCTGTTCATCACCGCGAAGTTCAGCGCCCCTTCCAGGGGACCGCTCTCCTCGATCTTGTAGCCGGTCAGGGCGTAGGCAGCCACCCCCATCAGCTCAAAGAAAACGAACATGTTGAACAGGTCGCCGGTCAGGGCAAAGCCCTGCAGCGAGGCGAGGAACAGGAGCATCAGCGTGTGGTAGTAGGTGCGCACGGCGTGGAAATGGTGCCAGGAGAAGAGCAGCGCCGCCAGGGTGAGCAGGGCCGACAGGAGCGCAAGGCCGGCAGAGGCAGGATCGATGACGAAAGCGATCCCGACCGGGAAACCGCCCATGGGTTTCCAGTCGCCGAACCAGTAGACGATGGTGCCGGCGAGGGATGCATCAAGGAGTTGCCAGTCGAAAATGGCCACGGCCATGGCGGTTGCCAGGGAGAGCACGTCCAGCAGGCGGCGCCGGGAGCTCAACTGCTCCAGGGCAGCCAGCAAGGCTGCCATGAACAGCGCGGTGATGACGGGAAAGGGGGCAAGTGACATGGCTAACCCCGCTGGGGCGGCTCTTTGCGCGGATCGAGCGTCCCGGTGAGCTTGTGCCGTTGCAGGGCGAAGGCGAGCAGCAGGGCGGAAACGGTGGCCCCTACCACGATGTCGGTCAGGGTGAGGGCCTGGACCACCGGGTCGACCATGCGCGCGTTGGCCGGGATCTCGTCCGTGATGGGCGCAGTTCCTCCCCGCAGATACCCGACGGAGAGGAGCAGCAGATAGGTCGACGACTGGGCCACGAAGAGGCAACTGACCAGGTGGATGGTGTTCCTGCTGGTGGCGATGCCGTAGAGGCCGACCAGCAGCAGCTCGATGACAATGAGGTAGGGGAGGACGGTCATGGCTTCTTCTCCCTGCGGATCACGAGCACCTGCCTGAGAAAGGCCGCGATGAGGAGCAGGAAGGCCGAGGCCACCTCGGTTCCCACCGTGATGTTGAGCAAGGGGAGGGTCCCCGCCGACAGGAGGTTCCCCTTATCACCCAGGGGGAGCAGGTTGTGCAGGTAGTGTAATCCTGCCGGGAGCGCGAGCAGGCCGATGATCACGTATCCTGCCGCGCCGGCGGCCTCCAGGTGGGAGACGATATGGCCGCGCGACATCCCCAGGAGGTCGTGGTATTCGCCGCTCAGGTACACGTAGTAGAAGGCGGTCGCCAGCAGCACGCCCCCCTGGAAGCCGCCTCCGGGAGTCAGGTGCCCGTGCAGCACGACGTAGATGCCCAGCAGCAGCGTGAAGGGGAACATCAACACGCCCAGGCCGAGCACGGCGGGGGCGGGCTCGATGCCGCCGCGGTCGCCGGATTGGTCCACCGGGTCGTGTGCCGCCTCGGATTCCTGCCGCCGTAAAAGCAGCAGCCCTCCCGCGACGGCGGCAAAGAGTATGAATTCTTCACCGAGGGTGTCGAAACCTCGGTAGTCGAAGGTGATCGACGCGACCGCCTGCTGGGCGTGGCGCAGCGGTTCCATGGTGCTGAGTATGGCCGGACCGTAGGCGCCGCGGTACTCGCCGAAGGGGGGGAGGGCGCAGAGCGCGCGCAACAGGAAGCCCGCAAAAACGAGGGTTCCCAGCACGAAGGGGAAATGGCGCAGTTTGCTGCTCATTTGCCGTCACCGGCGCGGGTTTTCGCCACCGTGAGCAGCACCATGAGCGGGAAGGCGACGGCGCCCACCACCATCTCGGAAAGCGCGACGTCCGGTGCCTGCAGTACGACGAAGAGCAGGCTCAGCGTGAGGCCGAAGAAGCCCGCCACCAGCGACTGGTGCAGGGGGGCGCGCGTCGTCACCACCGCCCAGCCCGATGCCCCCACGAGAAGAAAGATGCCAACCTGCAAAGGGTCCACGTGTCACTCCTTTTCCGGGGCAAGCTCCCGCCCCGGCCCTTACCGAAGCAGACTGCCGAAGGGGGACCGGCACCTGCGGAGCCAGTCCCCTTACCTGCCTCCCTCTTTTTGGTGCTTCGCGTGCTCCTCGCGCAGATAATGGGCCCGGGCGGCGGCGAAGGTGATCACGGGGTTGCCGATCACCAGCACCAGGAGGACCAGACCCGCCTTGATGGTCGCCGCCCCCATCCCTTCCTGCACGGCTATGGCCGCCGTGACCGCCGCGCACCCCAGCACGGCCGGAGGCGCCAGGTAGTGCAACTTCCGGTACAGCCCCCTCATCACCAGCAATCCCAGGCAGGAGAAGGCACAGACCGCCAGCGCGAAGCAGGTGAGCAGGGTGACCCCGATTCCTGCCGGGAGATCGGGACTCATAGCCAACGCTCCAGGAAACGAAGATAGACCAGCCCCGAGGCAAGGGAGAGGACCGCGAGCACCAGTGACAGGTCGAAGTAGATGGAGCGGCGGTACCCTTCGGCCAGTAGCAGGATGCCCAGCACGGCGAAAAGCTGCGCCATCTGCAACGCCACGAAGCGCTCCATGAGCGAGCCGGTATAGCAGAGCCACCCGCAAGGGAGCATCAGGAGTACCAGTGCCAGGGCGGCGATGAGCCAGATATTCATGGCAGCTCCACGAAAAGGCGGTCGGTGGTGGAAAGTTCCTTCCCCACCAACTGCCGGATCAGTACTTTCTTTTTCTTCTTGTCGAGGAAGACCAGGTAGCTGTTGGGCGTGATGCAGACGCCGAACGTCATCCAGGCGCGCCGGGCCGACTCGTGCTTGTCCTCCGGGAAGTCGAAGCGGTGCTCGATCATGACGCCGTCCTCTTCCCGGCCGCCAAGCCGGCGCAGCAAGGCGACCAGCAGGAGCCACGATTCCGACAACATCGCGGACGGGATACGCCAGAGCAGGAGCAGCCAGGACGGCTTCAGGCGCAATGGGCTGCGGAAGGAATCGCGCAGCAGGCCGACCAGCCAGAGGGCAAGGAGGGCGGCAACTCCCCCGGTGACCGCCTCGGCCGGGTCGGCCTTGGCGCAAAAGAGCATGTACAGCCCGAGAAAGAGGAGCCAGGTGATGGCAGCGGTGACGACGGCTTTTTTATTCATGAATAAAATTCCTCTGTCGCTTGCGGCTTCACCCACCCCCCAACCCCCTCCCGCCTTCGCGGGACGAAGCGCTTCGGCGCGCAGGCCCGTCAAGGGAGGGGGAGTTCTAGCGCCGGTTCAAGAGGCGCCCGAGGGTGGGACCCTGCACCAGGATCGAGAAGAGCACCACCATATAGGTGGCCATGACCAGGACGTGCACTCCCGGTACCCTGGGGAGCGACATGGCCAACGCGATGGCGATGCCGCCGCGCAGGCCGCTCCAGGTCATGATGGTGGCGTCGCGCAGCGAGAACGGCTCCCGAAGCCGCACCAGCCCCCCGACGGCCAGCACGGAGAGGAACCTCCCCAGCAGCACCACGGGGATGACCATGAGGCCGGTGGAAATGTGGACCAGGCTGAGCCGGTTGCTCAGCACCAGCACCTCCAGCCCGATCAGGGTGAACAGGATCGCGTTCAGGTACTTTTCCACCAAGTCCCAGAACTGGTCCAGGTGCTCCCGGGTGTGTTCGGTCATGGCGAGCTTTCTGCCCCGGCCGCCGATCAACAGGCCGGCCACCACCATCGCCAGCGGCCCGGACACCCCGACCAGCAACGCGAACGAGTACCCGCCCAGCACCAGCGCCAGCGTGATCAGGATCTCCAACCGGTAGTTGTCGACGGCCTTGATGATGAGATACCCGGACCACCCCAGCACGGTCCCGAAGGCGATCCCCCCGGCAGCCTCCCTGATGAAGGTGTCTAAGACCATCCTCGCCGTCGGCTGCGCCGTCCCCTGCGCCACCGCCAACAGGGTCAGGAACAGCACGATGCCGATGCCGTCGTTGAAAAGCGCTTCCCCGGCGATCCAGGAGTTGAGCCGGTCCGGGATGCCGTGGCTCCTGAGGGTGGGGAGCACGGCCACCGGGTCGGTGGGGGACATGATGGCGCCAAAGAGCAGCGACTGGGCCAGCCCGACCTTGAGCCCCAGAAGGAGCGTGATGCCGTAAAACCCGGCACCGATGGCCCCGGCCGAAACCAGCACCCCGGCCACGGAGAAGAGCGCGATGCTGAGCTTCACGTTGAGGAGCTCTTCCACCTTGACGAAGAGCCCGCCCGCGAAGAGGAGCAGGCTCAGGATCCCCTGCAGGAACAGGACGTCGAAGTCGATGCGGCTCATGATCCGCTGCGCCGGGGTCACCACGTCGATCCCCAGCGCCAGCAAAAGCCACAGCAAAAGGGAAAAGAGCAGGCTTTGCAGCATGAGCCCGACCGTGGGCTGCAGTTTAAGGAAGCGGTAGTTGATGTAGGCGAAGGCCGCGGTGAGCGTGGTCAGAAGCGCCGTGATCTGGAAGACGCGCATCCCGCGTCACTGTGCCGTCTTGAGCCAACAGCGCAGCATCTCGGCGACGCTCCAGGCCTGCGCGATGCATCCCCTCGGGCTGTACGGCTGCTCGGCGTCGAAGATCTCACTGATGGAGCCGATGCACTGCTGGTTCAGCTGCTGCACCAGCCCTTCCAGGAAGCCGCGCGCCGCGCCGACCTGGTCGGGGTAGAGCTTCATCCAGGAGTCGATGAAGGTACCGATGAGCCAGGGCCATACAGTCCCCTGGTGGTAGGCGGCATCGCGGGCTCGCAGGTCGCCGTGATAGGTCGGCTTGTAGTCGGGGTGCCCGGGGGCGAGGGTACGCAGCCCCACCGGTGTCAGCAGGCGCTGGCGCACCGTGTCCAGCACGTTGGGCCAGCGGTCCCGCTCCAGCACCGGGTAGGGGAGCGAGATGGCGAAGAGCTGGTTGGGGCGGCAGGCGCTGTCGTCGCCCAGCTCGCCGTCCACCACGTCGTAGAGGTAGCCGCCGTCGGCAAACCAGAAGCGCTGGTTGAAGGAGCGGTAGGTCTGGTCGGCGTAGCCGCCCAACTGGCGCGAGTACTGCTCGTCTCCCAACTGCTCGGTCCACTGCTGCATCAGACGCAGGGCGTTGTACCAGAGTGCGTTCAGCTCCACCGCCTTGCCGCGCCGGGGCGTGACCACCCAGTCACCCACCTTGGCGTCCATCCAGGTGAGCTGGTATCCCTCGGCCCCCTGCTTCAGCAGGCCGTCGCTGGGGTCGACGCCGATGCCGAAGCTGGTGCCAGAGAGGTGCCGGTCGATGATCTCGCGCATCTGGGGCATGATCATGTGCAGCGTGGCCCGGTCGTTGGTGTATTCGAGGTAGCGGTTCAGGGCGTGGAAGAACCACAGGCTCGCGTCGGCGGTGTGGTAGAGCCCCTCGCTGTGCCCCTCGGGGAAGAGGTTGGGGATCAGGCCGTTTTTCACGTAGTGGGCGAAGGTGCGCAGGATCCATCCCGCCTCGGTGTGGCGCCCGGTGGCGAGGGTGAGCCCCTCCAGCGAGATCATGGTGTCGCGCCCCCAGTCGGTGAACCAGTGGTAGCCGGCGATTACGGTGCAGACCTCGTCCCCCATGGCGTGGGCGCGCACGCTTTCCTTGTGCCGTCCGGCCGGGGTGATGATGAACTGGTCGGTGGCCAGCACAAGTTCCGCGGGAAGCCCCTGGCGCGCCCTCGGGTCGGCAGCAGCCAAGAGCAACCGGCGCCGCTCCCGCTCCATCTCCAGCGACGCCGCCGGCGGGAGCGCCGCGATCGTTTCCCAGGTCTCGGTCGAGGCAGTGAGGGCGGCATCATGCCCTATGCCCAGGTCGACGGCGAAGTAGCCGGCGGTCCACAGCGTCCCCAGCGATTCATAGCCTCTGGCGCTTTCCTCGTTGTAGAAGATGTCGGTGCTGTGTTTCTCCTCCAAGGTGAAGTTCCCCCTGCCACCGTTGATCACCAGCCGTAACTGAGGTGAGTTGGTACCGGAGGAGATCTGGTAGCGGTTCTGCACGGCGGTGAACATGTAAGGTTCGTCCGCGACCGAATCGACCGAGGCGTCGTGGTGTCGGAACTGCAGGTAGGGCTGCAGCTTCAAGCGCACCATTTTCTCTCCGGAAAGGAGGCGGTAGATAAGGTGCATCGTGTTCTGCCGGTGCACCATGACCAGTTGCTTCTCGATCACGGTCCCGTTGATGTCGTAGCGCCAGACCGGCAGGCCGTCCTCCAGGCGGAAGCCGGTCAGGTACTCCATGCCGTGGAAGTCGAGCCCCTCCTCCTTCTGGTCGCCGCCGAAACGCACCATGCTCCCGTCCGCAAAG
This sequence comes from Geomonas anaerohicana, assembly GCF_016458305.1. GTDB lineage: Bacteria > Desulfobacterota > Desulfuromonadia > Geobacterales > Geobacteraceae > Geomonas > Geomonas anaerohicana. Next base: position 594,765 of record NZ_JAEMHL010000002.1, read on the forward strand.
CGGATCGCCTCGGTGAGCCGGTTCAGCACGACAATGCGCCCCAGCGGGGAGGGGTAGGCGGCGATGAGCAGGCCGTGATAGCGTCGGGTGAGCGCGCCGCAGACCGTTCCCGAGGCGTATCCTCCCAGGCCATTGGTGACAAGCCACTCCTGCTCCAAGAGTTGCCGCGTCTTCGCTTCCTCGTCGTGGCGGTCGAAATGGAATTCCCGTGTCACCGTGGTCATGGCTGGTTCCCTCCTTCCGGCACCGGAATCAGTGCCAGCGTTGCGTACCCCTGCAGGCGCCAGAATTTCTCCGTGTCGAGCTTCGGCGTGCCGGAACCGCCGAACTCTATCTTTTCGCTGCTCCAGAGTATCTGCCAGCTGCATCCCAGGGGCGGGGCGAGCATCGGCTCCGGGATCGGTGCCAGGTGCTGCTCGCGCCCCAGGTTGACCAGCACCAGGCGCTGCTGTTCTTCCAGGAAGTAGCGCAGCAGGAATCCCGACCTCCCCAGCACCGCCCCCTCGATATGGCAGTCGTAGCCGCGGCTGAAGACCGGGTCCTCGCGCCTGAGGCGGATCAGGTCGCGGTAGAGCGCGTAGACCTTGTCGTGGCGCTCGCGCTCCCTCAGGTCGAGGCGCGACTGCTGGAAGGTCTCCAACTCGTAAGGCTTATCGATAGTGTCGATCACCTCGGGGGAATCGACATTGGTGAACTGTTTGAGGAACTCGATGCGGCCGGCGTGGACCTGCTGCGAGGTCTCGGGACTCAGGTCGGCGAAGTAGAGGAAGGGGGAACTAGCCGAGAACTCCTGCCCCTGGAAGATCATCGGCGTCTGGGGGAGCAGGAACAGCAGCGCGGTCATTGCCCGCAGCCCCGCCGGGTTAGTGAGCCGGTCGATGCGGATGCCCCAGGCCGAGTTGCCGATCTGGTCGTGGTTCTGGATGTAGTTGATATAGCAGCTCGGGTTGTGGCCCATGGTGGGGGAGCCGCGCCGCTTCCCTTGCCAGAAGTAGAACTGCCCCTGGTAGAGGTAGCTCCACTTGGCGCAGGAGATCATCTCCTGTGGGGAGCCGTAGTATTCCGAGTAGTAGGCGTCGTTGTAGCCGGTGAGGGCGACGTGGGCGCTATGGTGAAAGTCGTCGTTCCAGACCCCGTCCATGCCGAAGCCACCTTGCTCCCGGGGGCGCAGGCAGCGGAAGTCCTGCTCCTCGTTCTCGGCCACCAGCAGCAGTCCGCGCTTGCCGGCGCGCTCCCGGACCCGGCTGGTGATGTCCCCAAGGATATGGATCTCGGAGTTGTCGATGATGGCGTGGGTGGCGTCGAAGCGCAGGCCGTCGACGTGGAACTCGTCGATCCAGTAGGCGGCGTTGGACATGAAGAACTCGCGCACCGGGCCGCACTGCCTGCCGTCGAAATTCATCACCTTGCCCCAGTCGCTCTCCTTGTCGCCGTAGTAGAAGTCCGAGTAACGGGCGAGGTAGTTCCCCTCGGGGCCGAAATGGTTGTAGACCACGTCCAGCAGCACGCCGAGCCCGAGGCTGTGGGCACGGTCCACGAAGCTGCGCATGTTGTCGGGCGTCCCGTAAAGCCTGGTGGGGGCGAAGTGGTTCACCCCGTCGTAGCCCCAGCCGAACCGGCCGGGAAAGTCCGCCACCGGCATCACCTCGACCAGGGTGATGCCCAGGTCCTTGAGCGCGGGGAGTTGCTCCTGGGCGGTGCGCCAGGTCCCCTCCATGGTGAAGGTGCCCAGGTGCAGTTCGTAGATGACGTGCCCCTCGCGCTCAACGCCGGTCCACCCCTGGTCGCTCCAGATAAAGGTTGCCGGGTCTATGACCTGGGAGGGGCCGTGCGGCCCCTCGGGCTGGAACCGGGAGGCCGGGTCGGGGAAACACTCACCGCCGTCCAGGCAGTAACGGTAGCGGGAGCCGGCACCGGCCTCGCGGCAGATGCCGGAAAAGTAGCCCCCTTCCTCCGGGGCAAGCAGCGTTGCCTGCGGCGACGGGGCCCCCTCGAGCACCACCTCTACCTCCATGTGTCCCGGCGCCCAGACCCGGAAGTGCACCCCTTCTGGCACCACCTCCGCGCCGATCGGCATCCTTCTCTGTACCGAAGCCATCGCCCCTCCCGAGCCACAAAGCGTTGCAGGAGACCTCGCGTCCCCCTTTTGCAAAGGCTGTATTAGCGAATGCTGTTGGTATTTCCTGGTTCCCAAGCTCCAGCTTGGGAACCCCATATGGCGCAAAGCTCCAGGTATGTATCCGAGGGAAGCTGGAGCTTCTGAAAGGCTTTGCGTTCCCAAGGCGGACCTTGGGAACGAGATCAAACGAGATCAACCCAGGCCCCTTGTCCCCCCTCCCCTTGCGGGAGGGGGGGCGATGTCACAGTCTCTTTGCCGTTAGAAGTGTAGTGAAAAATTAACACGCTTTAAAATAACACACTCCGCGATTTTTAAAACCGAAGCGGCACCGCACCATCTTCATGTGCGTTTATTTCTGTCGCCGCAACCTGTCGAATGACGCAAGTGTCAGTGGCGGGAAGGGGATGCAGGTCGCCCATCTCCGCCAACTTACTGGTGGAAAGAGCACTTTTTTGGGTGAAGTGGTTTGACAGAAAATCCGTCACTGCTAGTATTGAGTTTTGTTAATTTGAATGAATTAACTTTATGTTAATTAGATGACCGCTACCGCAGATATCTCACCCCCCAGGGAGGATCCTATGTCAGGGAGCGTTCTTATTACGGGGGGGGCCGGTTTCATCGGTTCCCACCTGGCCGACGAACTGCTGCGTCACGGCTACCGGGTGCGCGTGCTGGACAGCCTGGTGCCGCAGGTCCATGGCCCCGATGCAGACCGTCCGGCCTACCTGGACCCCGAAGTCGAACTGATCAAGGGGGACGTGCGGGACCCGGCGGCGGTGCAAAAGTCGCTGGTGGGAACCGATGCCGTGTTCCATTTCGCCGCCATGGTCGGGGTGGGGCAGAGCATGTACGAGATCGAGCGCTACACCTCGGTGAACAACTGCGGTACGGCGGTGCTGCTCGAGGCGATGGCACAGGCCCGGGGAGATAGAAAGCTCATCGTCGCCTCCAGTATGAGTATTTACGGGGAAGGGCGTTACCGGGACGGAAGCGGCGCCTACTACGACAACGTCATGAGGGAGGTCGGGCAGTTGCAGCGGGGCAAGTGGGAGCCGCTGCTCGGGGAGAGCGAGCCGCTCATTCCGGTCCCGACGCCGGAGGAGAAAGCACCGTCGCTGGCCTCGGTGTACGCCCTTTCCAAGTACGACCAGGAGCGCATGGCGCTCATCGTGGGGGGATGCTACCGGATTCCGGTGGTTGCGCTCCGTTTCTTCAACGTGTACGGCACCAGGCAGGCCCTTTCCAACCCCTACACCGGGGTCCTGGCCATCTTCGCCTCCCGGCTCATGAACGGCAACCCGCCGCGCATCTTCGAGGATGGCCGGCAGCAGCGCGACTTCGTCAGCGTGCACGACGTGGTCACCGCCTGTCGCCTGGCGCTGGAGGTGGACCAGCAGAAGCAGCAGCTCTTCAATATAGGAAGCGGCGCCAACATCTCGGTGCTGCAGGTTCTGGAGCGCTTCTGCCAGGTGCTCGACATGGATTCCATCGAACCGGAGATCACCGGCAGCTACCGCGCCGGCGACATCCGCCACTGCTTCGCCGACATCACCAGCGCCCGCGACGTGCTGGGCTACGCGCCACGCGTCAACTTCGAGGAGGGGCTCAGGGAGTTGGCCGGGTGGCTGGAAGGGGAAGTGGCGATAGACCGGGTCGCCCAGGCGCACGCCGAGCTGACCCAGCGGGGACTGACGCTATGAGCCGCCCGGGTGTCGAAGCGTTGCCGGAGAAGTTCGGCATGGTGGAGTGGTTCCGTCCCGGCGAACGGGAACGGGTGGAGCGGGTGCTCGCCGACATGAAGCGGCTGGGTGCGAGGCGGCTGCGCACCGGCATCTCCTGGGCCGACTGGTACACCAGCGAGGGGAGAGAGTGGTTCGACTGGCTGGTGCCGCGCCTTTCCAGCGAGGTGGAGCTTTTGCCCTGCGTGCTCTACACGCCCCCCTCCATCGGCCTGGAGCCGAAGACCTCGTCGCCCCCCAAGAGGGCCCTCGACTACGCCGACTTCATCGATCTTTTCATCACCGCCTTCGGGGACCACTTCGAATACGTGGAACTGTGGAACGAGCCCAACAACCTGAGCGAATGGGACTGGACCCTGGACCCGCACTGGACTGTTTTCGGCGAGATGATCGGGGCCGCGGCCTACTGGGCCAGGCAGCGGGGCAAGAAGACCGTCCTGGGCGGGATGAGCCCCATCGACGGGCACTGGCTGTGCCGCATGTTCGACCTAGGCGTCATGGATTACATCGACGTGGTGGGGATCCACGGCTTCCCCGACATCTTCGACTACACCTGGAAAGGGTGGGCACGAAACGTCGCCATGGTGCGGGAGATCCTGGACCAGCACGACTCCCCCTGCGAGATCTGGGTCACCGAGGCGGGATTCTCCACCTGGCAGCATGACGAGTTCAAGCAGGCCCGGGTCTTCCTGGAGTTCCTGGAGGCGCCGGCACAGCGGCTGTACTGGTACGGTGCCGACGACCTGGACCCGGGGCTGGCCGCGGTGGACCGGTTTCACCTGGACGAGCGTGAATACTATTTCGGCTTCCGCAAGGCGGACGGCTCACCGAAGCTGCTCTACCGCCTGCTCGAGGAGGGGAAGGTGACGGCCCTGAGAAAGGTCGGGGAAGTGGCGACAGCGGCACCGGCACGGACCGGTTCGGCCGGGGACAAGGCGATCCTGGTTACCGGCGGGGCCGGCTTCATCGGCACCAACCTGGTGCACCACCTGGCCCGCGAGGGGAAAAGGGTCATCGTCTACGACAACCTGTCCCGCCCCGGCGTCGAGGAGAACCTGATCTGGCTCAGGGAGAACTGCGGCGACCGCCTCGAAGTGAGGATTGCAGACACCAGGAACCACCTGGCGCTGCACGACGCCATCGCCCAGTGCTCCCACGTGTACCACTTCGCCGCCCAGGTTGCGGTCACCACCAGCATCGACAACCCGGCAGCCGACTTCGCCATCAACGGGCAGGGGACCTTCGCCCTTTTGGAGGCGATCCGCACCGCGAAGGAGCGGCCCTCTCTCTTGTTCACCTCGACCAACAAGGTCTACGGCGGCATCGAGGGGTGCCGCATCCGCAAGAACGGCACCCGCTATCAGCCGTTCGACCCGGAACTCAGGCGCTACGGTTTCGGCGAGGGGACACCACTCGATTTCCTGAGCCCCTACGGCTGTTCCAAGGGGTGTGCCGATCAGTACGTGCTCGACTACGCCCGCAGCTTCGGCATCAACGCCGCCGTGTTCCGCATGAGCTGCATCTATGGGCCGCACCAGTACGGCACCGAGGACCAGGGATGGGTGGCGCACTTCGCCATCCGGACCCTCAAGGGGGAGCCCATCACCCTCTACGGCGACGGCTACCAGGTGCGTGACCTTCTCTTCGTCGAGGACCTGGTGGACGCCATGTGCCGCGCCGGTGCGGTGATGCCGGAGATCTCCGGGCAGGCTTTCAACATCGGCGGCGGCCCGGAGCGAGCCGCGAGCCTTTTGGAACTTCTGGAGCTGCTGCGCGACCTGCACGGCTCCCTGCCGCAGGTGAGCTTCGACGACTGGCGCACCGGCGACCAGCGCTACTACGTCTCCGACACGAGGAAATTCGCGGCGGCGACCGGGTGGGCCCCGCGCCACTCCGTGCGGGAGGGGGTGGAGCGGCTGTACCGCTGGCTGTGCCAGTCCATCGGCACCCCGGCTCGCGGCGCCGAAAGCACTGAAGAAAAGCAGAGAAAAAGCTACCCGGCTCCGGGTATGGAGGCCATGTGATGAGCGAGATGATGCAGGCGGCGGTGATTACCGGCCCGGGCGAGGCGGCCGTGCAACTGGTGCCCCGTCCGGAACCGCAGGCGGGAGAGGTGCTGGTGGCCCTGGAGGGGTGCGGCGTCTGCGCCTCGAACCTGCCGTTGTGGCAGGGGCGCAGCTGGTTCAATTACCCGGCGCTTCCCGGCGCCCCCGGGCACGAAGGGTGGGGCAGGGTGCAGGCGCTGGGCGACGGGGTGCAGGGGGTAAAGATCGGCGACCGGGTCACCTTCCTCTCTTACAACGCCTACGCCCAGTACGACATGGTGCGCGTCGACGCCCTGGTCAAGATCCCTGCCTCGCTGGAAGGGCAGCCTTTTCCGGGAGAGCCGGTCGGCTGCGCCATGAACGTCTTCCGTCGTTCCGCCATCGAGCCGGGACAGACCGTGGCCCTGATCGGGGCGGGGTTCCTGGGCGCCATCTTCACCGCGCTCGCTACGGCGCGCGGGGCCCACGTGATCGCCATCTCGCGCCGCGGCTTTGCGCTGGAGCTCGCCAAGCGCTGCGGCGCCGAGGAGACCGTGGTCCTGGACGACCACCAGCGCGTCATGGACCGGGTGCGGCAGTTGGCCGGTGAGCGGGGCTGCGACCGGGTGGTGGAGGCGACCGGGCACCAGTGGCCGCTGGATCTCGCCGGAGAACTGGTGCGGGAAGGGGGCAAGATCGTCATCGCCGGCTACCACCAGGACGGGCTGCGCCAGGTCAACGTCCAGCTCTGGAACTGGAAGGGGATCGACGTCATCAACGCGCACGAGCGCGACCCGCGGGTCTACCTGGAGGGAATGCGCGCCGGCATTGCCGCCGTCGAGTCCAGGATGTTCCCGCTCAAGGATCTGATCACCCACAGTTTCAGCCTCGAAGAACTGGGGCGCGCTTACCGGGCGCTGGAAGGGCGTCCCGACGGTTTCCTGAAAGGGATGATTCGCATCGAGCAGTAGGAAAGGGGAAGGGATGAAGAAGAAACAGGCATTACCAAGGCTTGGTTTTCTCGGCACCGGCTGGATCGGCCGACACCGGATGGAGGCCATCGTAAAAAGCGGGGAGGCCGAGGTGGCCGCCATCGCGGACCTCTGCCCGGAGAACGCACAGGAGGCTGGCAAGCTCGCGCCGCAGGCACCGCTGATGGAGTCGCTGGATGAGCTGTTGGAGCTAGAGCTGGACGGCGTGGTCATCGCGACGCCCAGCGCCGGACACTGCTACCAGGCACTGCGCGCTCTGGACCGCGGACTGGCCGTGTTCTGCCAGAAGCCACTGGGGAGAAACGCGGAAGAGGCGCAGCTCGTGGTGGGGGCGGCACGGGCGGTGAACCGGCTCCTGGGGGTCGATTTTTCCTACCGCTACACCGACGCCATCCAGAAGATGCACCAACTGGTGAGTTCGGGGGAGCTGGGGCAGGTGTACGCCGCCGACCTGGTCTTCCACAACGCCTACGGCCCTGACAAGGACTGGTTCTACGACCCGGAACTTTCCGGTGGCGGCTGCCTGATGGACCTCGGCAGCCACCTGGTCGACCTGGCACTCTGGTTCTTCGGTTACCCCGAGGTGCGCAGCGTCTCCAGCTCCATCTTTGCCGGCGGCGAACGGCTCAAGGTCGGCTCAGGCAAGGTGGAGGACTACGCGGTGGTCTCCCTGGTGCTCGAGGACGGCCACGCGGTGCGCGTTGCCTGCTCCTGGAACGTCTCGGCGGGACGCGACGCCGTCATCGAATCGAGTTTCTACGGGACCAACGGCGGCGTCAGCTTCAAGAACGTGCAGGGCTCCTTCTACGACTTCGTCGCCGAACACTTCCGCGGGACCTCGTCGGAAACCATCGCTGCTCCCCCGGACGAGTGGGGGGGGAGGTGCGCCGTGGCCTGGGCGCGCCAGTTGAGATTAGGAGGCAACGGTTTCGATCCTCAGGCGGAGCAACTGGTCCGTGTGGCCGAGGTGCTCGACGCCGCCTACGGTAGATGATCAAGGTAAACCGGTAAGCAGATAAATCAATACACCGATAAGTCGATACGTCGCGCCAGGCGGCGCTTCAGTACATCCCCCCGGCTGAGCCGGGCCATGGGAAGGGCTGTCGCTTCGCCTGAAGTGGCCACTGCATCTCATGAGATGACGACGGTTTAGTACCTAATTTTTCAGGCGATTCTTCAACAGTGCTGCAGCAGGGATTTTTTATTCATGAATAAAGCCGCGCCTACAACAGCCGGAGACGATCACGCCCCTGCCAACGCGCCGGGGCTGATACTCATGACCGCGGATCCCATCGGCGGAGTCTGGAACTACGTCCTGGAACTCAGCCGAGGCCTGGCCCAGTACGGGGTGCGCATCGCGCTCGCCACCATGGGGCGCCCGCTTTCGCCGGGGCAGCGCCGGGAGGTGGCGGACGAGGCCAACGTCACCCTGTTCGAAAGCGGCTATCGGTTGGAGTGGATGGACGACCCCTGGGTCGACGTTGAGAAGAGCGGCGAGTGGCTGCTGGCCCTGGAGGCGGAGCTGAAACCTGACCTGGTGCACCTGAACGGCTACGTCCACGCGGCGCTTCCCTGGCGCAGCCCGTGCCTGGTGGTGGCCCACTCCTGCGTTCTGTCCTGGTGGGAGGCGGTGCGCGGCGAGCAGGCGCCGCAGCGGCTCGACGACTACCGGGTGCGCGTGTCCCGGGGGCTGGCCGCGGCGGACCTGGTGGCGGCACCTTCCTCGGCGATGCTGGACTGCATCAGGAGGCTCTACCTGCCGCTGCCCGACGCGCAGGTGGTCTACAATGCTCGCGGTCGCACCCGGTTTCGTCCCGGCATGAAGGAGGATTTCATTCTCTCGGTGGGGCGGGTCTGGGACGAGGCCAAGAACATCGGGGCGCTGGTGCGCAACGCCTACGATCTCCCCTGGCCGGTGTACGTGGCGGGGGAGATCAACCAGCCCGGTGGTGGGGCGGCTAACGTCGACGGCGTCAACCGGCTCGGCTTCCTGGCGCCGGAATCGCTGGCCCCCTGGTACGCCGCGGCCGCCATCTACGTCCTCCCGGCGCGCTACGAGCCTTTTGGCCTCACCGTCCTCGAGGCGGCCCAGTCGGGCTGCGCGCTGGTGCTCGGGGATATCCCAAGTCTGCGTGAGCTTTGGGACGGGGCGGCTTTGTTCGTGGATCCCGACTCGGCCATGGACCTGCAAAAGCAGTTGCGCGCGCTCTGCGCCGACCGCAACCGGCAGGCGAGCCTCAGGGAGAAGGCGCTGGAGCGGAGCCGCAGCTTCACCGCCGCCAAGATGACTGATGGTTACCTGGCGCTGTACCAGAGGCTGCGCGGGGGAGCTGATCTGAGCCGGCAATGACGGAAATCCCCCTCCCTGGCCCTCCCCCTCCGGGGACGGGGACGAGGCTGCCAGTGACTGTGGAACAAGCCACTCTCCAGGTGGGAGGCCGTTCCGCTCCTCTCCCTCCGGGGGCGGGGACGAGGCTGCCAGTGACTGCGCAACGAGCCGCTCTCCAGCTAGGAGGCCGTTCCGCTCCTCCCCCCGGAGGGGGGAGGTTGGGAGGGGGGCAACGCCCAGAAATGGAGGCAGACCCAACGATGCGCATCGCGATGTTTTACCATTCCATTCTCTCCGACTGGAACCACGGCAACGCCCATTTTCTGCGGGGCATCGTCACGGAACTGGGGCAACTCGGGCACACGGTGACGGTCTACGAGCCGGAAAACGGTTGGAGCTACAGCAACATGCTGCGCGACAGCGGCGAGGCGGCGGTGCGGGACTTCGAGCGCGCCTACCCCGGGCTTACCGGCACCCGCTACCGATTGGAGGAGCTGGACCTGGACCGGACCCTATCCGACGCCGATCTGGTCATCGTCCACGAGTGGAGCGACCATGAACTGGTCCGGCGCCTGGGGGAGCACCGCAAAAGCGGCGGTAGCTATCGCCTTTTGTTCCATGACACCCACCACAGGAGCGTCACCGACGAGCCCGCCATGGCCGCCTACGACCTCTCCGGTTTCGACGGCGTGCTCGCCTACGGCGCCCGCATCAGGGAGATCTACCTGGCGCGGGGGTGGGCCAAGCGGGTCTGGCTCTGGCACGAGGCCGCGGACGTGCGGGTCTTTCAGCCGCTGCAGTCGCCGGACAAGGTGGGGGACGTGGTCTGGATCGGCAACTGGGGGGACGATGAACGTGCCCGGGAGATCCGGGAGTTCTTTGTGGAGCCGGTGCGCAGGCTGCACCTGAAAGGGGTGGTCTACGGAGTGCGCTACCCGAAGCAGGCGCTGCAGCTTTTGGCCGAGGCGGGGATCGGCTACGGCGGCTGGCTCCCCAACTTCGAGGTGCCCCGGGTGTTCAGTAGGTTCCGGCTCACGGTTCACATCCCGCGCCGCCCCTACGTGGAGGCCCTCCCCGGCATCCCGACCATCCGACCTTTTGAGGCGTTGGCCTGCGGTATCCCGCTGGTCTCCGCCCCCTGGGTCGACAGCGACCGGCTCTTCACCGACGGCGTCGACCTCCTCTATGCCCGTGACGGCCGAGAGATGGAACAGCAGATGCGGAGCCTGCTGCATGACCCGGCGCTGGCGCAGAGTCTTGCCGAGCACGGCAGGGAAACCATCATGGCCCGGCACACCTGCCGCCACCGCGTGGAGGAACTGCTGGAGATCTGTCGCGAGCTCGGCCTGAAGAACGGCGAATGATGACGATGGTCGATACACGTGAAGTAACGTCCCCCCCTTTTGCGAAGGGGGGCAGGGGGGATTTGCTCTTGTCGGAATGCCCCCTTTTCCTGGTTCCCAAGCTCTCGCTTGGTAACCACATATGGCGCAAAGCTCCAGCTTTGCATCTGAGGGAAGTTGGCGCTTTGGAGAGGCTTTGCGTTCCCAAGGCGGACCTTGGGAACGAGATCAACTGGTCACTGCCTGGTCAAACACCAAGGCAAATCCCCTCTGTCTCCCCTTCAACAAAGGGGAGGACGCGGGTTCACGTGCAGCGCTTAGTGAACAGCTGAACAGCAGATAGGTTTCGCGCTGTAAATCTACTCTTTGATGAAAGGAACCTCCATGGCTGCCCAACTCAACATCTCCTTCTTCGCTTCGAGCCTGGTCTCCGCCTACTGGAACGGCGCCGCCACCTACTACCGCGGCATGGTGCGGGCGCTCTCCCGCCTGGGGCACCGCATCACCTTCTACGAACCCGACGCCTACAACCGGCAGGCGCACCGGGACATCGATGACCCGGAGTGGGCCACCGTGGTGGTCTACCCGGCCACCGAGCAGGGGGTGATGCGCTCGCTGGAAGCGGCCCGGGGCTCCGACCTGATCATCAAGGCGAGCGGGGTCGGAGTCTTCGACGGGTTGCTGGAACGCGAGGTGCTGCGCCTGAAGCGGCCGGGGACCCAGGTGATCTTCTGGGACGTCGACGCGCCGGCGACCCTGGAACGCATCGGCAACGACCCCGCCGACCCGTTCCGGAGCCTGATCCCGCAGTACGACCTGGTGCTCACCTACGGCGGCGGCGACCCTATCGTGCGCGCCTACCGCGGCTTCGGCGCCCGCAAATGCATCCCCATCTACAACGCCCTCGACCCCGACACCCATTACCCGGTCCCGCCCGAGCCGCGGCTCAAGGCGGACCTCTCTTTCCTGGGCAACCGCCTGCCGGACCGCGAGCGCCGGGTCGACGAGTTCTTCCTCACCGTCGCCGACAAGCTTCCCCACCGGAGTTTCCTGCTGGCCGGCAGCGGTTGGGAGGACAAGGAGCGCGCCGGCAACGTCCACTACCTGGGACACCTCGGGACTGGTGACCATAACGCCTTCAACTGCAGCGCCATGGCCATCCTTAACGTGAGTCGCGACGGCATGGCGCGCAACGGTTTCTCGCCGGCCACCCGCGTCTTCGAGGCGGCGGGCGCCGGCGCCTGCATGATCACCGACCACTGGGACGGGATCGAATACTTCTTCGAACCGGAGCGGGAGATCTGTGTGGCGCGCAACGGCGACGAGGTGGCGCAGATCCTGGAGCGGCTCACCCCCTCGATAGCTGCGGCCATGGGCGTGCGGGCGCTGGCGCGGGTGCGGGCGCACCACACCTACGCGCACCGGGCCCGGCAGTTCCAGGAGATCTTTGCTGCCGGGCCAATCCGCCGGGCTTACATTGGAGGTGCGCCATGAAAATCGTCGTCTTCGGCCTGTCCATCACCTCCTCCTGGGGCAACGGTCACGCCACTACGTACCGGGGGCTATTGCGGGAGATGGACCGGCGCGGTCACGAGATCCTGTTCCTGGAGCGGGACGCCACCTGGTACGAGGCCCACCGTGACCTTCCCGAGCCCCCCTTTTGCAACACCCTGATCTACAAGTCGCTGGACGAACTCTTCTCCGAGTACGGCCCCGAGATCTGCGATGCCGACTGCGTCATCGTGGGCTCCTACGTCTACCAGGGGATCGAGGTGGGCAAATGGGTCAGCAAACACGCCAAGGGGATCAAGGCCTTCTACGACATCGATACGCCGGTGACGCTGGCCGCCCTGGACCGGGGCGAGTGCCAGTACCTGAGCGAGGATCTCATCCCCTGTTACGACCTCTACCTCTCCTTCACCGGCGGCCCGACCCTGGACCACATCGAGCGCCGCTACGGTTCGCGGGCAGCGCGCCCCCTGTACTGCTCGGTCGATCCCCTGGTGCACTACCCGATGCAGATCACCCCACGCTGGGACCTGGGTTACCTGGGAACCTACAGCCGGGACCGCCAGCCCGGCCTGGACCTGCTGCTGGGCCAGCCGGCCTCTATGTGGGAGAAGGGGCGCTTCGTGGTTGCCGGCGCCCAATACCCCTCGGAAATCAAGTGGTCCAAGAACACGCACCGCATCGAGCACCTGCCGCCGGAGTGCCACAGCGAGTTCTACAGCTCGCAGCGCTTCACCCTGAACCTGACCAGGAAACAGATGCAGATCGCCGGCTACTCCCCCAGCGTGCGCCTCTTCGAAGCCGCGGCCTGTGCCGTCCCCATCGTGAGCGACCACTGGCCGGGGCTGGAGCAGTTCTTCGTGCCGGGTAAGGAGATCCTGCTCGCCTCCGGCAGCCAGGAGATGCTGCGCATCCTGCAGCGTTTCCCCGACGAGGAGCGTCGCGCCATCGGCGAGCGTGCCCGCGCCCGGGTGATGCAGTCCCACTCGGCATCCTGCCGCGCCGAGGAGCTCGAGGAGTACCTGACCGCGCTGTGAAGGAGAAACAACGCATGACGCACGCCAAAGCAAGAACGCTGGAAGACGACATAAAGGACCTGTCCCCCTGGTTCCACAACCTGCACCTGCCCGATGGCACCGAGACGGCCCCCGACCACTTCCTGGGGGACTTCCCCAGCTTCAAGTGGCGCGAGATATCCGGCTGCATCCCCGATGACCTGACCGGCTGGAGCGCCCTCGACATCGGCTGCAACGCCGGCTTTTACTCCTTCGAACTTGCGCGCCGCGGCGCCCGGGTGCTCGGCATCGACTGCGACAACCATTACCTGGACCAGGCCAATTGGGCGGCGGTGCAGTACGGCCTGCAAAGCCTGGTGGAGTTCCGGCAGATGCAGGTCTACGATCTCGCGCGGGTGAAGGGGAAGTTCGACCTGGTGCTCTTCATGGGGGTGTTCTACCACCTGCGCTACCCGCTGCTGGCGCTCGATATCGTGGCGCAGAAGACGGCAGGGATGATGCTGTTCCAGACCATCACCATGCCCGGCCGCGGGGTTGCCGGACAGCACGACTTCTGGATCAACGAACGCGACGCCCTGCACGACGCGGGGTGGCCCAAGATGGCCTTCATCGAGGAGCGCTTCGCCGGGGATCCGACCAACTGGTGGATCGCCAACCACGCCGGGGTGGAGGCGATGCTCCGCTCGGCGGGGCTGAAGATTGCCGGCTACCCAGGAGACGAGATCTACCTCTGCCACCCCGACCCGGAGCATCCTTCCTGCATGACAACTTGGAACCGCTCGGAATATCTTTCAGCCACCAACGCCGGTGAATGAGCCGCAATGACCCTATGGCATAGTCCCCTCAGTCATCCAGCCGCCTGTTCTGCTGACTGAAAAAGGTATACGCAAGGCGCGTAACTTTTCCTGTTTACGTTATGTCGTTTGTGATATAACGGTAGAATAGTAGTCTCTACTCCTGAACGAGGTGTGTCTTGAGTCGTGGCGTCAAACGCGGCATAGAGCTCGAAGGGGCTCTCTGGTTTCACAAGGATGAGCAGAAGTTCCTGGGGCTCGATCGAATCGCGCTTTTGAGTAGGATCGACGAACTGGGTTCCATCACCAAGGCCGCCAAGGCCGTCGGTATCAGCTACAAGAATGCCTGGGACTTGGTCAATATGGTCAACAACCTGGCGGAAAAGCCGCTGGTGGAGCGGGTGACCGGCGGCAGGGGGGGCGGGGGGACGACTCTCACCGCCTATGGCAAGGAAGTGGTCAAGCAGTACGGCGTACTCCAGGAAGAGCACCGCAGGTTCCTGGAGAACCTGGAGGGGCGGCTCGGTGACAGTGCCAGCCTCTACCACTTGTTACGGAGGATATCCATGAAAGTAAGTGCCCGTAACGTATTGTCCGGAACCATCACCAAGATAACCAAGGGAGCGGTGAACGCGGAGGTCACCCTTGCCCTCACCGGCGGCGCGCCGCTGGTCGCCGTCATCACCAACGGCGCCGTGGAGAACCTGGCCCTCAAGGCGGGAAGCTCCGCCTACGCCATCATCAAGGCCAGCTCGGTCATGGTCGGCACCGACCTGCACGACGCCAAGATCAGCGCCCGCAACGTCATGTGCGGCACCGTCGCCAAGATCGTGGAAGGGCCGGTGTCCACCGAGGTGGACGTAGAGGTCGGCGGTGGCAACACCATCAGCGCCGTCATCACCCACGAAAGCGGCGCCACCCTCGGCCTCAAGGTCGGCGCACACGCCTGCACCCTGTTCAAAGCCTCCAGCGTCATCCTAGGTGTCAGCTGAATAATCTCCTCCCCCTCCCGCAAGGGGAGGGGGGATAAAGTGCAACACTGAATGCAGCGATAGTAAAAAGGGGCGGTCTGCCGTCCCTTTTTACGGTCAACCGCTGTAGTTGAAACGCCATAACGGTCGATGCCATCCCATGATAACATCAACAATAGGAGTTAGACGATGAACCGAATTCTCAGAACCTTGCCGCTGTTTGTTGCCCTGTTCCTCTTCTCCGCAGTCGCCTCGGTCTCCACCGGTTGGGCCGCCGAGCAGAAGAACCTGATCCTCGCCACCACCACCTCCACCCAGGACTCGGGCCTTCTGGACGTGCTGATCCCGATCTTCGAGAAGCAGACCGGCTACTTCGTCAAGACCATCTCGGTCGGTTCCGGCCAGGCCATGAAGATGGGTGAGAAGGGCGAGGCCGACGTGCTGCTGGTGCACTCCCCGGACGCAGAGAAGAAGTTCATGGCCGACGGCTTCGGCGTGAACCGCAAACTGGTCATGCACAACGACTTCATCGTCCTCGGACCGGCCAATGACCCGGCCAGAATCCGCGGCGCCATGACCGCTGCCGACGCCATCAAGGCCATCGCCAGGGCCAACGCGCTGTGGCTCTCCCGCGGAGACAACTCCGGCACCCACGCCAAGGAGAAGGGGCTCTTCAAGGCCGCCGGTATCAACCCGGAAGGCCAGAAGTGGTTCCAGCAGACCGGCCTGGGCATGGGCGAGACGCTGAACGTTGCCGCCGAGAAGAAGGGGTACCTGCTGGCTGACCGCGGCACCTACCTGGCGCTCAACAAGAAGGCGCATCTCGGGCTCAACATCATGGTCCAGGGCGAGCCCAAACTCCTCAATATCTACCACGTCATCGAGGTGAACCCGGCCAAGTGGCCCAAGGTGAACAACGCCGGCGCCAGGGCGTTCGCCGATTTCATGGTCTCCAAGAAGACCCAGGAGATCATCTCCACCTTCGGCAAGAAGGAGTTCGGCTCGCCGCTGTTCTTCCCGGATGCTGGGAAGAAGCCGGAATCGCTGGGGCTGTAAGGCAAATCCCCCCACCGTCTGAGAGAGGGCGGCAGAAGGGACGGCAGAAGGGACAGGCTCCGCAGGTGCCTGTCCCTTTAGCGGAACGCTCCTTTCAGCCGAGGCCAGCTTTTCCAAGTACAAAGGGGACAGGCACCTGCGGAGCCAGTCCCCGTGAAGCACAAAGGGGGACAGGCACCTGCGGAGCCAGTCCCCGTGAAGCACAAAGGGGGACAGGCACCTGGCGGAGCCAGTCCCCTCACGGAGGAAGCTGAATGGATGTAATTCTTGAAGGTCTCACTAAGGCGTTCCAGCTCCTCGCATCGCTCGATCGCGAGGTGCTGGGCATCGCCTGGCTGTCGCTCAAGGTCTCCGGGCTCGCGACGCTCTTCTCGCTGGTAATCGGTCTTTCCGTGGGGACGCTGGTGGCGCTCTCCAGCTTCCCGGGCAAGAAGATCCTGGTGAGCGTGGTGAACACGGGGATGGGGCTGCCGCCGGTGGTGGTGGGCCTCTTCGTATCCATCATGCTCTGGAGAAACGGCCCGCTCGGCTACCTGGAACTCCTCTACACGCCGACTGCCATCATCATCGCGCAGACCGTGATCGCGACCCCGATCGTCATGGGGGTCACCATCGGCGCCATGCAGAACCTTCCGGCGAACCTGAGGCTCCAGATTCTAGCCTTGGGCGCCACCCGGGCGCAGATGGTCTGGATGCTGATCAAGGAGGCGCGGCTGCCGCTCATGGCAGGCGTTATGGCGGGCTTCGGCGGGGTCATCTCCGAGGTGGGCGCCTCCATCATGGTCGGCGGCAACGTCCGGGGCTACACCCGCGTGCTCACTACCGCCACGGTGATGGAGACGGGTAGGGGCAACTTCGACATGGCCATTGCCCTGTCGGTGATACTTCTGCTATTCTGCTTCGCCGTCAACTACATCCTCACCTACATCCAGCAGCGGGAAAGGCCCAGATGACCCAGCAACAAAACCTGCTCGACCTGAAAGAGCTGAGGGTTGATCGAGGCGGCGTGACCGTGCTCGACATACCCTCTTTTTCTTTGTCACAAAACGAATTCGTTTCCCTGATCGGCCCCAACGGTGCCGGCAAGTCGACCCTGCTCCTGTCGCTTCTGGGGCTCATGAAGCATCAGACCGGCACCGTCACCTACCGGGGGGGCGCCGTCTCGTCCGAGGCACAGTGGCTGGAGCTGCGCCGCCGCATTGCCATGGTGCTGCAGGAGCCGCTTCTTTTCGATAGCACCGTCTTCGAAAACGTGGCCAGCGGCCTCAAGCTCAGGGGATTGGGGCGCGCCGAGATCAAGACCCGCGTCGCCACCTACCTGGAGCGTTTCAACCTCGCCCACATGGGGCAACGCTCGGCGCGCAAACTCTCCGGCGGCGAGGCCCGGCGCGTGAGCCTCGCGCGAGCCTTCGCGGTGGAGCCCGAGGTGATTTTCTTCGACGAACCCTTCGCCAACCTCGACCCTCCCACCCGGCAGGCCCTCACCGAAGACATGGACCGCATCATCCGGGACCGGGGCATCGCCGCCATCCTGGTCACCCACGACCAGTCCGAGGCGCTCAGGATGTCACAGCGCATCGTGGTGATGAATCGCGGCAGCATCGTGCAGCAGGGCACCCCTGCGGAGGTGATGAACCACCCGGTGAACGAGTTCGTGGCGAACTTCGTCGGGATGGAAACCATCCTGGAGGGGGAGGTTGTCAGAAACAACGATCAGCAGATGGCCGTGATGGTGGCCGGACGGGAAGTGGACACCATCGGGGACGCTGAGCCCGGCGCCCAGGTCTACTGCTGCATCCGGCCGGAAAACGTCACCATCAGCGTGAGCCACCCCGACGAAAAAAGCAGCGCGAGGAACCTGTACCCTGGGCGGGTCACGGACGTGGCTTCCATGGGGCCGTTTCTGCGGCTGCAGTTGGATTGCGGCTTTCCGCTCACTTCCTACGTGACCCGTGAATCGTTCGCCAAGCTCGAGCTGTGCGAGGGGAGGGATGTCTACGCCTCCTTCAAGGCCACCTCGGTTCATCTCATCCGCAGGCGGGCCGCGTAAATAGCGCTTTGCAAAAGATCGCTTGTACCTTATATTCCTGTCTGTTTTGCCAACAGAAGAACAAGGAGGAAAGAGCATGAAAAAAGCCGTTAACCTGGTCGCCGCCCTCTCGGCCGTCGTGGTGCTGTCTGCCGCCGCTTATGCCGACAGCGACACCGTGAGGTGCAAAGGTGGCATCGTGTCCGTCGGCGACTCTGCGGGAGAGGTGCTTGCCAAGTGCGGCCAACCCGCCACGACGACGCAGAGTTCCAAGAAGGTGGTGCAGAAGGACCAGTCCGGCCCCACCAAGAGCATTACCAATATCATCGTCGACAATTGGATCTTCAACTTCGGCCGCAATGAGTTTCAGTACCAGCTGGAACTGCAGGATGGCCGCGTCTCCCGCATCCAGAGCCTCGATTACGGTTACTAGAATTCACCGAAAGAGAAGTTGTCCCGGTAGTTCCGGGTAACGAGGAGCAGCTGCCACAAAGCGTGACACGCGACCCGAGGTTCCCCCCTTTGCGAAGGGGGGACAGGGGGGATTTCCCTCTCTCGGCCCCAAAGCATCAAAAGCAAATCCCCCTAAATCCCCCTTTGTGAAAGGGGGGACTTTTTCCATTTCCCTTTGTTGAAGGGGGACTTTCAACATAAAGGGGACAGAAATTACAAGGGGACAGGCACCTTGCGGAGCCAGTCCCCCTCCGGAGTTTTGATGGATTGGATCAGCATCTTCGGCATCGCCCTGGCCCTGGCCATGGATGCCTTCGCCGTCGCCCTGGCTACCGGCGCGGTATTGAACCCGGTCACCGGGCGGCACCTGTTCCGCCTCGGCTTTCATTTCGGCCTGTTCCAGGCACTCATGCCCATCGCGGGGTGGCTGCTCGGCCTCACGGTCCAGAAGTGGATCACCGCCTACGACCATTGGATCGCCTTCGGCCTCCTGGCCTATGTCGGCGGCAGGATGATCGTGGAGGCCTTCGAGGAGGACGAGGATAATTCGCCCTCCGACCCGACCAAGGGGCTCACCATGGTGATGCTCTCGGTCGCCACCAGCATCGACGCCTTCGCGGTCGGGTTGTCGCTGGCCATGCTCGGGGTGAGCGTGTGGGTCCCTTGCGTGGTCATCGGTCTCGTCGCGGCGGTGTTGACCGTGGCCGGCATGCTCTTGGGGCGCCGGCTTGGGGACAACTGGGGCAAGCGCGTCGAGGTATGCGGCGGGGTGGTGCTTTGCCTGATCGGTCTCAAGATCCTGCTGGAGCACACGCTTTTAAAGTGAGTGGGCGGGTATCATTTGTCGGCCCCCGCACGATCTTCTTTCAAATACTGTCAAGTCTCCTTCCTGTAAACATTGAAGGAGGCTTGAAGTGTCATAAAATCTCTGTATATTTTCCCAATCACAAGTAGCCGCTCGTCTGATCCCGATGTAAGAGATTGTCTATAACAGAGGGCCGAGTGACAGATCCTCTCAACCCCAGCGAAGAACTGTGTCGCTTCATCATCGATACGATTCCCCAGATCGTCTGGACAGCCAGGCCCGACGGCGCCCAGGACTTCGCCAACCTGCGCTGGTACGAGTTCAATGGCCTGATTCCCGGCGAGCCCGACCCGGAGCCATGGCGCAGCATCATCCATCCCGACGACGTCGAAATCACCGCACAAAAATGGAAGCATTCTCTTGAGACCGGGGAGCCCTACAGCTGCCTGCACCGCAACCGGAGGTTCGACGGGCAGTACCGCTGGGTGCTGTCGCGGGCAATCGCGCAGAAGGATGCCGACGGCCGCATCGTGCGCTGGATCGGCAGCGGCACCGATATCACCGAGCAGAAGGTAGCCGAGGCCGAGCTGATCAAGTACCGTGATCACCTGGAGGATCTGGTCCGGGAACGGACCGAGGAACTGGTGGCGGCCAAGGAGCGGGCCGAGGTGGCGACGCGCGCCGTCCTGGAAGCGAACGACCTGCTGGAAATGCGGGTCGAGGCCCGCACCGCCGAACTGCGCAAGACCGAGAAGGACCTGCGCCAGGCGCAGAAGATGGAGGCTATCGGCACGCTCGCCGCCGGTATCGCCCACGACTTCAACAACATCCTCACCTCCATCTTGGGCTTTACCGACATGGTGCTGCACAAGGTGCCCGAAGGGGGCGTGGGGCGGTCGGAAATGCAGCAGGTCTTCATCGCGGCGCAGCGGGCGGCGGACCTGGTGCGCCAGATCCTCAGCTTCAGCAGGCACACCGAGCAGGAAAAAAAGCCGGTGCACCTGGCGGCCGTCATCGAGGACGCCTTCCGCCTGCTGCGTTCCTCGCTCCCCACCTCCATCGCCATGGTCAAGGAGATCGAGGTTGCGCCCGACGACGACAAGGTGCTCGCCGACCCCACCCAGTTGCACCAGGTGCTGATGAACCTCGGCACCAACGCCGCCCATGCCATGCTCCCAGAAGGTGGCACCCTGACTGTTTCGCTGCAGGCGGTTGCGGCCGGCTCTCCCCAACTGGCCCCGTATCCTTTCCTCGACCCCGTGGATCACCTGCATCTGTGCGTGCGCGACACCGGCCGCGGCATGGAAAGCCGCATGCTGGAGCGGATCTTCGACCCCTATTTCACCACCAAGCCGGCAGGGGAGGGGACCGGCCTCGGCCTGGCCGTGGTCCAGGGTATCGTGAAGAATCACGGCGGCGTCATCACCGTGCACAGCGAGCCGGGTGCGGGCACCTGCTTCGAGGTTTTACTCCCGGCCGTCTCCCTGGAGATCCAGCGCGAAGAGGAGGTGCCGGAGCAACTGCTGCAGGGAAACGAGCGGGTGCTGTTCGTGGACGACGAGGAGTCTCTCACCGTGCTGGGCCAGGGGATCTTGGAGAGCCTGGGCTACAGCGTGGTCACCGCCGGCAGCAGCGCGGCTGCACTGAATCTTTTCCGGGCCGATCCCTCCCGCTTCGACCTGGTGATCACCGACCTCACCATGCCGGGACTGTCGGGGAAGTCCCTGGCCAAGGAGATCTCCACGCTGCGCCCCGACATCCCCATCATCCTCTGCACCGGTTTCAAAGAGACCGTCGACGAAAGAGATGCCGAGTACGGCATCCGTGCCTGCCTGATGAAACCGTACACGTCGCGCACCCTGGGGAGGACCATCCGCCAGGTGCTGGATCACAAACCCGATAAGCGTTAACCATAAGGAGGTCAGGCATGTGGAACTACGTAACCCAGGCCCTCACCGCGCTGGTGTGCTTCGCTTTCATGGTGCTGTTCATGACCGCCGCCGTGAAGCGCGGCGTCTCGGTGCAGTTTTCCATGCTGGTGCTCTCGCTGGTGCTCACGGTGAGCTTCGCCGCCTGGTCGGCGGGAGACTGGGGCATGTGGCCGGCCTGGAAGTCCGCGGTGCCTCTGTTGTTGGCGGCGGGAGCGTGCAGCGTGCTTGGCAACTGGGCCATGTTCATGGCCACCTCCTCGAGCGCCAATGCGGGTTACGCGCTGGCCATCATCGGCTGCCAGTCCGCGTTGGTGCTGCTGCTTTCCTGGTGGTTCCTGGGGGGGGAGATGCATTGGCTGCGCCTGGTCGGTATCGCCACCTGCATCCTGGGCGTGATCATCATCAGTTGGCCGGTCGCCCCGGCCGTGAAAGGATAAAGGCGCTGTTCAGGCGGTGCGGGGAGAGGTATGGGGCCAGGCCGTGGTGATGTGCAGCGCGGCACGGCGTTCACGGCAGTTGACTGTTATGGTGACAGGGGTGAGCGCCTCGATGATCAGTGTCTCGCCGCGCACCACCGTCAGACGCGTCCCCTCCTGCGGGCAGTAATCCCGGGTATCCGAGGAGCGGGTGAGCCAGATCGCTCCGGCGACCAGCGACAGCGACTCGATGGCGTCATCCGCCTGCAGCGTGATGATTTCTCCTTTAGCCAACAGGTAACGCATGAAAACCTCCTCTCAAAACTTCTTTCAACCTGTTCAATAGTGCATTCCGGCGTCACCCCAACTGCTGTTCACAAGCGCTGCACGCGGCCTGACGTTCCCCCCTTTGATCTCGTTCCCAAGGTCCGCCTTGGGAACGCAAAACCTCTCAGAAGCTCCAGCTTCCCTCTGGATACATAGCTGGAACTTTGCGCCATATGGGGTTCCCAAGTTGGAGCTTGGGAACCAGGGAAAGGGGCGACAGAGGGGATTTGCTGCTGGGGCGATGAACTCTTCAGAACCTGGTCCGGTAGGCGAGCGGGGTGACCCCGACCTCGCGGATGAAGACGCGCCGCATCTGTTCGGCGCAGGTAAAGCCGCTGTCTCGGGCCACGCGTTCCAGCGGCAGGGTAGTTTCCTCCAGTAGGGCTACCGAGTGTTCCAGCCGGAGCTGGTCGAGGTACTTGGCCGGTGTTTTCCCGGTCTCGCGCAGGAACACACGGGCGAAGTTGCGCGGGCTCATCGCCGCCCGCTGTGCCAGGTCCTCCACCGTCGCCTTGCTGCACGGGTTCTCCCTGAGCCAGGCAAGGAGCGGCGCCATCTGCCCCCCCTCGACCATCTGGGCCCGCAGTTGCGTGCTGAACTGGGCCTGCCCCCCTGGACGTTTCAGGAACATCACCAGGCGCCGTGCCACTGTCAGCGCCAGCTTCTTGCCGAAATCCTCCTCCACCAAGGCCAGTGCCAGGTCCATGCCTGCGGTCACCCCGGCCGAAGTCGCCACCGAACCGTCCCGGGTGTAGATGGCGTCGTTTTCCACCTGCACCTCCTGGTAGTTGCGCAGCCGCTCCAGGTCCATCCAGTGCGTCGTCGCCCGTTTTCCTTGCAAGAGCCCGGCCTCGGCCAGAATGAGCGCTCCAGTGCAGACCGAAACCAGCCGCCGCGCCCGCGGCCCTTCTGTCGCCAGCCAAGAGAGGAAACGTTCGTCTTTCATGACCCGATCCAGCGCGTCATCCGGGCTCCCCGGAACCAGGATGGTGTCCGCCTTTTCCGGCAACTCCTCCCAGGCGTGGTCCGCCACGATGCGCACCCCTGGGCAGGTGGTGAACGGTCCTTCCTTTTCGGCCAGGATGACGATGCGGTAGCCCGGGCGCTGCGGCTCCAACTCGCCCAGACATCGGTTCAGCATGTTGAACACCTCGATCGGCCCGGTCACGTCCAAGAGTTCCGCCCCTTCGTAGGCGGCGACCGCAATAGTGATTGGCGCGTCCATGGCACCTCCTCGTTTCTACTCCTTGCTAGCCTGCCGGAATGATTGCACAACGCCGGCTCACGTTCAAGGACAACGAACCAGCAGATCCTGCCATTTTATGGCAGGGGTAAAGGCTAGCGGGATTGCCGGCAGAGGACGAAACGAAAAAAAGCCCCGTCTATAGGACGGGGCTTTTTTGTACAGATAAGCCGAGAGGCTATCCCCTCATTGCTCCCACCAGCAGCTCGTAATCCTCCAGCAGCGCCTGTAAGTC
Source organism: Geomonas anaerohicana (assembly GCF_016458305.1). GTDB lineage: Bacteria > Desulfobacterota > Desulfuromonadia > Geobacterales > Geobacteraceae > Geomonas > Geomonas anaerohicana. The sequence continues at coordinate 618,096 of NZ_JAEMHL010000002.1, forward strand.
CTCTTCGTGCTCGACCTCCTGCTGCAAAATGGTGAGCACCATGTTGTAGGTGACCGGGTCCTTCTCGCGGGTCAGGTCCAAAAGCTTCTTGTACACGCCGATGGCGCACTGCTCGCCCCTGATGTTCTGCTCCAGGATGGTCTTCACGAAGGGATCATCGGGCGCGTCGTAGCCGCAGTTGGTGAACTTGTACCATTCCTCGGGCTTGGTAACCGGGGTGCCGCCCAGCTGGATGATGCGCAGCGCCACCAGGTCGGCGTGTGCCAGTTCCTCGGTGGCGTGCACCAAGAGCTCGGCGCCGACCGCGTCTTTCATCGGCCCCTTGACCAGCTTGGCACCCAGCCAGTACTGGTAATAGGCAAACCACTCGTCGCAGAAGGCGCGGTTCAAGAGGTTGAGCAGTTCCTCGACGTCCATGCCGACTATTTCACGTCCCTTAGATCCCATACCCATATCTCCTTTGGTCTTTGTAGTGTCAGTGGGAATAACGCCAGACTCAAAGGAGTATACTGGCGCTTTGTCATTGCGCAATCAGTGCCGTCTGCGCCCTAAGACAGTAGCAAAAGGTTGACCCTGCTTCTGTGTTGGCGTATAGCTCATGAGTGACGTTCGCGTCGACCAGAGGCCGGACCCGTAGCTCCGGCAATCACGTCTGTCAGCAAGGAAGGCAAAGTGAAGAAGAAGATCGCAGGTCTGTCCCCGCTACCGCAGGAAATCCCCGCTCCCTATCGCATAGAAACCCAGATCCGCCAGGACTACTACCTGATCGGCGGCGAACTGCGCCGCTGGGAAGGCGCCATGCAGGAGGTGCTCTCGCCGGTGCAGGTGCTAAGCGGCGCAGAGCCGCAGGCGCAGCGGGTAGGGGAGGCGCCCGCCCTTACCGTGGCGGCCGCGCTCGAGGCGCTCGACGTCGCCGTCAACGCCTACGACAACGGCAGAGGGGCCTGGCCTACCATGTCGGTCGGCGAGCGTATCCAGTGTGTCAACTGCTTCAGCCGCGCGGTGCAGGAAAAGCGCAGCGAGGTGGTGAAGCTTCTCATGTGGGAGATCGGCAAGTCGCTCAAGGAGGCGGAGGCGGAGTTCGATCGCGCGCTCGCCTACCTGAAGGACACCGTCGAGGCGCTCAAGGAGCTGGATCGCGTCTCCTCCCGCTTCGTGATCCAGCAGGGTATCATCGGCCAGATCCGCCGCGCCCCCCTCGGCGTCGTGCTCTGCATGGGACCCTACAACTTCCCGCTCTACGAGACCTTCACCACGCTCATTCCGTCGCTGGTCATGGGGAACACCATCATCCTCAAGCCGCCGCGCTTCGGGATCCTCCTGTTCGAGCCGCTTTTGGCGGCCTTCCGCGACTGCTTCCCGGCCGGCGTGGTCAACACGGTGTACGGCGACGGCGAGGAGGTGCTGCCGCCCTTGATGGCCACCGGCCGCGTCGACGTGCTGGGCTTCATCGGTACCAGTAAGGTCGCCGACGCGCTGCGCGCGAGCCACCCGCGGCCGCACCGGCTGCGCTGCGTACTCGGCCTGGATGCGAAGAACCCCGCCATCATCCTCCCCGACGCGGACCTCGATCTCGCCGTGGAAGAGTGCGTTTCCGGTGCCCTGGGGTTCAACGGCCAGCGCTGCACCGCACTTAAGATCATCTTCGTGCATCGCAACATCGCCGACAGGTTCCTGGAGGGGATGGCCCGGGAGATCGCGGCGCTCAAGTGCGGCGTGCCCTGGCAGGACGGCGTCGCCATCACGGCGCTCCCCGAGCCTGAGAAGCCGGAGTACCTGGAGGGGCTGCTGCGTGATGCCGAGGCTTATGGCGCCGGCGTGGTGAACCCCGGCGGCGGGACGAGGAGCGGCTCCTTCTTCTACCCGGCGCTGCTTTACCCGGTGACCGACCGGATGCGGGTCTACCACGAGGAGCAGTTCGGCCCCGTGGTCCCGGTGGTGGTCTACGACGACCTGAAGGAGACCATCGATTACGTGGTGCAGTCCAACTACGGCCAGCAGGCGAGCATCTTCGGCAGGAACGAGGAGCAGCTGTCGCAGCTGATCGACGCCCTGGTGAACCAGGTCTGCCGCATCAACATCAACAGCAAGTGCCAGAGAAGCCCGGACAGTTTCCCCTTCAACGGTCGCAAGAACTCTGCCGAGGGGACCCAGTCCGTCGCCGACGCCTTGCGCGTCTTCTCGATCCGTATCGTGGTCGCCGCGCGCGAGACCGACGCCAACCGCGACATCATCACCGGCATCGTCAAGGAAAGAAAATCCCACTTCCTCTCCACCGACTACATCCTCTAAACATCGGCTAGCAAGTTCAACTGTCTTTGCCGCCAACCGCTGCCGGTGACCTGTGGTCCCCCCCCTTTTTGCAAAGGGGGGACAGGGGGGATTTGCCTTTGCAGATCAACCCCGGACGAGAGGGGAGGGGACGGCGTTGTTGCGCAGGTAGGGAACGATCTCTTCCGGCGGTAGCGGGCGGCTGAAGTAGTATCCCTGCACGATATCGCAGCGCTGCCCCTGCAGGAATCGGCACTGGGCCTCGGTTTCCACCCCTTCGGCCACCACTTCCTTGCCCAGGGTGTGGGCGAGGGCGATGGTCGCCGCTGCGATTTCGGCATCGTCGGTGTCGGTGTCGATGTCCTTGACGAAGGAGCGGTCGATCTTCAGGCGGTGTACCGGAAAGAGCTTCAGGTAGCTCAACGAGGAGTAGCCGGTGCCGAAGTCGTCGATGGCGAGCTCCACCCCCATCTCCCTGAACCCCTGCAGGTGCAGGATCGCCTCTGCCGGGTTGTCCATCGCCGAACTTTCCGTTATCTCCAGCTCCAAAAGGTGAGCCTTGATCCCGGTCTCCCGGAGGATCTCCAGCAAGAGGGCGGGGAGGTTGTTCTGCCTGAACTGGCGCGGCGACAGGTTGACCGAAACCCTGAGCGGCGGGAGCCCCTCTGCGAGCCAGGAGGCGAGCTGGCGACAAGCCCTTCTCAGCGCCAGCTCCCCTATGGCGACGATCATCCCGGTTTCCTCGGCTACCGGGATGAAGCGGTCCGGCGCGACCAGCCCGTGCACCGGGTGCTGCCAGCGCAGCAGCGCCTCCACGCCGACCACCCGGCCGCTGCTCATCTCAACCTGCGGCTGGTAATGCAGCAGGAATTCCCCCCGCTCGATGGCCACCCTCAGATCCCCCTCCAGCACCAGCCTTTCCTGCACTGTCCGGTTCATCTCCTGGGTAAAAAACTGGAAGTTGTTACGCCCGCCCGCCTTGGCGTGGTACATGGCCAGGTCTGCGTTCTTCATAAGCTCCTGGACCGTCTCGCCATCGTCGGGAAAGATGCTGATGCCGATACTCGGGGTGACGCTCAACTCGTGCCCCTCGACGTAGTAGCTCTGACACAGGGCGTGCTGGATCTTCCCTATGGCGTGCGCCGCCGAGACATTGGTGCGGATCAGGGGAAGCCCCACCACGAACTCGTCGCCACCCAGGCGGGCCACGATGTCCGCGCTGCGGATCGACTCCAGCAGGCGCCCCGCTACCTGGAAGAGCAGTTGGTCGCCCACGTGGTGCCCCAGCGAATCGTTGATGTTCTTGAATCGGTCCAGGTCGATGAAGATCAACGCGAGCCGGCTGCCGCACCGTTTGGCCAGTTCCAGGGAGTGCCCCAGCCGGGCCATCAGGCTGAAGCGGTTGGGGAGTTTGGTGACCGGATCGTAGTGTGCCAGATACTCGATCTTCTGGGCGTGTTGTTCCCGTTCCTGCAGGCGGCGTGACGTTTCTTCGAGGAGCGCCCGTTCCACCTCCAGCCTGCGGTCGTCCCGCTCCATGTTGCCCAGGGCGAAGGAGATGTCGGCTCCCATCTGGCGCAAGAGTTCCACCTGCGGGCGGTCGAAGTAGTTCTTCTTGTCGGCATACAGGGTGAGGGCGCCGATGACCCGTCCTTCCTGCTGCAACGCGATGCTGGCCGAGGCACGGATGCCGTACTCCCTGCCGCGCTGGTGCCAGGGGGCGGTGTTGGCGGCATTGAGGAAGTCGTTACAGATGTAGAAGCTCCCGTTCTTGATGGCGCTGGCGGTCGGGCCGCTGCCGGTCGGCTCCCGGTCCAGCGTGATGGTGATGCCGTCCAGGTAGGCGATGGTGCCGCGCGCGGCGGCAACCTGCACCACCGTCCCTACCTTGTCGAGCAGCCCCACCCAGGCCAGCTTGAAACAGCCCTGGTCGACCGCGATGCGGCAGAAGTCGTGGAACAGCGATTGGCGGTCCTTGATATGCACCACGGCTTTGCTGGTCTCCGAGAGCACTGAGTGCAGCCGGTTCAGCCGCCGCACGCACTCCTCCGCGCTTTCCCGATCGGCAATCTCCTGCCTCAGTTCGCTGATGGTGTTTCTCAGTTCCGCCGTCCGCTTGGCGACCCTCGTTTCCAGTTCTTCGTTGAGCCGCCTGAGGGCGTCGTGGGTCTTCGATATTTCCTGGTTCTTCTCCACCGCAAGCTCGTACGTCGCCAGCAGCAGGTCGATGATCTGCGGTTTCGATGCCGCGATGGCGTACCGGTTGCCGTAGTAGTTGCAACTGACACTGTCGTCGTCTGCGGCCACGCAGCACCCCTGGTCGCGCCGCAAGGCGGCAGCGACGCGGGACAGCAGTATCCCGTTATGGTAGGGCTTGGAAATGAAGTAGTTGGCGCCGGCTTCGAGGCTGCGCAGAACGTGGGTCGGGTCGTTGAGGTGGGTGAGCAGGATGACCGGGAGCTGGCTCGCTTCTTTGAGCCCCCTGATCCGGCGGCAGAGTTCGAACCCGTCCATGCCGGGCGTGACGACGTCGCTGATGACGAGATCCGGCTGCGTTTCGTCTATGCCCGCCAGTGCCTCGCCGGCATCACGGGACAGCAGCACGCGATAACCTTCGGCAGATAGCAGGTGTTCCAGGCGTTTCGTCTGGGTCGGGCTGTCATCCACGAGTAGAATGGTTGACCCCTGCGCCGTGCGCTGCCGCTCTGGATTCTGTGCTTGTACACTGGCGGTAGCCATCTCTTCCCCCACGCACCGTGCCGCGTGTGTCTCCCGCTCTCATCCGCTGCACTGCTCTCCTTAAACCTTTTCGGAAGGATGCCGAGCAAATTAAAACTTTTTATTAATACCGTTTTATTTCTGCGTGGCAAGGAGGAAACTCTGAGGCCGGCCCCAGCGGACGAACCGGGCCTACCATTGCGGTCCTGTTTTTTACAAACTCTTGCGCCGGTTGTAACCGGACTGCAACATAACGCCGCTATAGTCGCTTCAAAACCAATGAGGAGGAAAAGATGATTCAGACCATTAAGAAAGCATTCCTGGCTCTGGCCCTGATGGCCACAGTCGGCGCGGCGGGCGAGGTGTCCGCCGAGACCCTGATCAACGGCGCCGGCGCCACCTTTCCGTACCCGCTGTATTCCAAGTGGTTCAGCGAGTACGCCAAGGTCGACAAGAGCGTTAAATTCAACTATCAGTCCATCGGCAGCGGCGGCGGCATCAAGCAGATCACTGCGCAGACCGTCGACTTCGGCGCCAGCGACAAGTTCCTCACCGATGCCGAATTGAAAGGGGCACCCGGCAAACTGATCCACATCCCGACCGTCATGGGTGCCGTCGTGGTGACCTATAACCTCCCCGGTGTCCCTTCCGGTATCAAGCTCAACTCCGAGGACCTGGCCAACATCTACCTGGGCAAGATCACCAAGTGGAACGATCCGAGGATCGCCGATGACAACAAGGGCATCAACCTGCCGGCCAAGCCGATCATCGTGGTGCACCGCTCCGACGGCAGCGGCACCACCAGCATCTTCACCGACTACCTCGCCGGCGTGAATTCAGAATGGGCACAGAAGGTAGGGAAGGGCGCCTCCGTCAAGTGGCCGGTTGGCCTGGGCGGCAAGGGGAACGAAGGCATCGCCGGGCAGATCAAGACCACGCCGTACTCCATCGGCTACGTCGAGCTTGCCTATGCCTTCGAGAACAAGCTCCCCTACGCCTCACTGAAGAACCAGGCCGGCGTCTTCGTGGCGCCTTCCATCAAGTCCACCAGCGCTGCTGCCGCGGCTGCCGTGAAACACATGCCCGCCGATTACCGGATCTCTCTGGTAAATCAGCCCGGCAAGGATGCCTACCCCGTGGTCGGATTCACCTGGCTCTTGGTGTATGAAAACCAGAAAGATCCTGCCAAAGGGAAGAAACTGGTCGAGTTCCTGAACTGGAGCATGACCAAGGGGCAGAAAATGGCAGCCCCGATGCTCTACGCTCCGCTTCCCGAGAGCGTGGTGAAGATGGTGCAGCACACCATCAAGACCATCAAGTAGTCCGGTAGCAAACAGCAAGTGGCAACAGGGGACAGGCTCCGCAAGGTGCCTGTCCTTTTTTATTTACGGGTGTGTCGGCGCTTTGCCGGTGCACCTTTTTCTTTCTTGTGAGCCGAGTGCTCTGGCAGCTGCAGAGACACCAGGCAGAGATAGAGACTCGGCGTACAGGTTGGGTTAGGGAAGTGGGTGGGAATATAAAATTGTATTCTGTAGTTGTCAGTGTGTGTTTGTTTGTGCTAATTTGATTGTGTACTTGACTTTAGTGGTCAAATTTGATACATCCCTATCACCACAATTTATTAAAGCAAAAAGTGCTCAACGCCGACCAGATAGCTGGAGGCACAAGTAACTTCCCTGCCTTCTTTTGGTATCAGCGTCGTATTTCGTATCCCCGGGGGGGCAAGTGATTACCATCGACAGCCTGAACAAGCTGTACCATACGCCGCGCGGCACGTTCACCGCGTTGCGCGACGTCAACCTGCAGATTGAGAAGGGGGACGTCTTCGGCATTATCGGGCTGAGCGGGGCGGGCAAGTCCACCCTGATCCGCTGCCTGAACCGGCTCGAGGAGCCTGACAGCGGCAGCATCGTCATCGACGGCAGGGAGATCACCCGGCTGGCAACGCACGACCTGCGCGAGGCGCGCAAGAAGATCGGCATGATCTTCCAGCACTTCAACCTGCTCGATGCGAGGACGGTGCAGGGCAACGTGGCTTTCCCTCTTGAACTGGCCGGCTGGCCGCGCAAGGAGATCGCACAGCGGGTCGAAGAGATCCTGGACTTGGTCGGGCTTTCGGACAAGGCGGGCAACTACCCGGCGCAGCTCTCCGGTGGCCAGAAGCAGCGGGTCGGTATCGCCCGTGCCCTTGCCAACCACCCGGAGGTGCTTCTGAGCGACGAGGCCACCTCGGCGCTCGACCCGCAGACGACCAGCTCGATCCTGGAACTGCTGGCCGACATCAACCGCAAGCTCGGGCTGACCATCGTCCTGATCACCCACGAGATGAGCGTGATCAAACAGATCTGCAGCAAGGTGGCGGTCATGGACCGCGGCGAGATCGTCGAGTGCGGGGCGGTGCAGCAGGTCTTTTCCGCACCTTCCAGCGCGACAATGAAACTCTTTTTGGAGCACAGCGCGCTTTTACAGGGCTACGGCGCCGGTATCTAGGGCGGGAGAGGAGATAACGATGCATGAAGACCTGATACCGATGCTCCTCACGGGCTTCGGAGAAACGCTGTACATGGTGGTGCTGTCCACTGTCGCGGCCATCGTGCTGGGACTCCCGCTCGGGGTGCTGGTGGTGATTACTTCCACCGGCCACGTCCTGGAGTCGCCGCGGCTGAACCGCGTCCTGGGCGCCCTGATCAACGTCACCCGCTCCTTTCCCTTCATCATCATGATCGTGCTGCTGCTGCCGCTGTCGCGCTTTCTGGTGGGGACCACGCTGGGAGCCACGGCAGCCAGCGTTCCGCTCTCGATTGCTGCGGCCCCGTTCCTGGCGCGCATCATCGAGAACAGCCTCAAGGAGGTGGACCGCGGCAAGGTGGAGGCGGCCCTCGCCATGGGGGCGACGCCGCTGCAGATCGTGCGCAAAGTGTTGATCCCCGAGGCGCTGTCGTCGCTGGTGCTGGGGGTGACCCTCGCGGTCATCACCATAACCGGGTTCACGGCGACCGCCGGCGCGATCGGGGCAGGGGGGCTAGGGAGCCTCGCCATCCGTTACGGCTACATGCGCTACCGCGAGGACGTCATGTTCGCCACCGTCCTCATTCTCGTCATCTTCGTCCAGGGGGTGCAGTGGAGCGGCGACCGGCTGGCGCGACGGATCAACAGAAACCAACATAGGCTCGGCTAAGGGCCTGATTACCAACGGAGGGACACAAAGATGAAAAGCAGATTTACCGGCAGGTTGGGCGTGGCCCTGGTCGCACTGGCACTGGTTGCAGTTGCCGCGGCGGGATGCAAGAAAAAGGAAGGTGAGGCCGGTAAAGGCGCCGAGGGCGCGGCCCCGGTGGCAGGGAAGACTTTGAAGGTCGGGGCGGCGGTGGTGCCGCACGCTGATATCCTCAAGTTCGTCGTGCCGAAACTGAAGGAGCAGGGAGTGAACCTCGAGGTGGTGACCTTCGACGACGAGGTGCAGCTCAACCCGGCGCTTGCCGAGAAGCAGATCGATGCCAACTACTTCCAGCACGTCCCCTACCTCGAGGCCGTGGTCAAGGAGAAAAAGTACCAGTTCAACGTAGCCGGCAGCATCCACGTGGAGCCGATCGGTCTCTACTCGAAGAAGATCAAGTCCGTGGCTGAACTGAAAAACGGCGCCCAGATCGCTGTCCCGAACAACCCCTCCAACGAGTACCGTGCCCTGGCGCTCCTGGAGAAACAGGGGCTCATCAAGCTGAAGCCCGGCATCTCCAACTTCCAGGCGACGCCGCAGGACATCGTGGAGAACCCGAAGAAGATCAAGTTCGTCGAGGTCGAGGCGGCCCAGCTCACCAGGACCCTTCCGGACGTGGACGGCGCGGTGATCAACACCAACTTCATCCTGGACGCCAAGATCGACCCGCAAAGCGCGATCGCGCGCGAGGACGCCAAGTCTCCTTACGCCAACATCGTCGTGGTGAGAAAGGGTGAGGAGAACCGCGACGACATCAAGAAGCTGATAGCGGCGCTGCAGTCCCCCGAGCTCAAGCAGTTCCTGAAAGAAAAATACGGCGCAGCCATCATCCCCGCGTTCTAGGCCCGGCCGTTCGTGCCGCGACACCGGCCAGCCGGTGCCGGCGCGAAAAAGTACTGCTAGGACAGCACCGACATGTAAAAAGCCCGCGCATCCAGCGCGGGCTTTTTTCGGTGGGCACAGATATTTTCCTGGTTCCCAAGCTCCTGCTTGGGAACCCCATATGGCGCATAGCTCCAGCTTTGCATCCGAGGGAAGTAGGAACTTCGGTGAGGCTTTGCGTTCCCAAGGCGGACCTTGGGAACGAGATCAAATCCCCCCCGCCCCCCTTCGCAAAGGGGGGAGCCTTAGGTCACGTGCATCACTTCGTAGCTGACACTTCTCGCGTTCCCCGCAATTGCCGGACTACGCTATGGTGTGTCGGATGTCCTTCCCCTTGATCATGAAGATGACCATCTCCGCGATATTGGTGGCGTGGTCGGCGATGCGCTCCAGGCATTTGGAAACGTGGATGATCTTCATGGCGCGGCTGATGGTCTTCGGATCGCCCATCATGAAGGTCAAAAGCTCCCGCTGGATCTGCTCGTTCAACTCGTCGACGCACTGGTCGTCCTGGCACACCTTGATGGCCAGCGCATCATCGCCGCGCACGAAGGCGTCGAGCGCTTCCTTCACCATGTCCGATGCGGCCTTGGCCATGCGCGGCAGGTCGATGTAGGGCTTGAGAGACGGTTCCTGGTTCAACTCCCGTGCGCGCTTGCAGATGTTGGCGCATTGGTCGCCGATCCGTTCCAGGTCGGTCACGATCTTCAGGGCCAGCGTGATGAAGCGCAGGTCGCGGGCCGCCGGTTGCCGGCGCGCCAGGACCTCCAGGCACTTCTCGTCGATCACCATCTCCAGCGTATTGATCTCGTGGTCGAAGGCGATGGTGCGTTCGGCCAGTTCGGTATCCCGCTCCACCAGCGATTTCATGGCGTTGGCGATCATGGACTCGACCTTGCCGCCCATCTCCAACAGTTTCTCGCGTATCACGTTCAGTTCGTTGTCGAACTGTTTGCTGAAATGCTCTCTCTCCATAGTGTCTCCTGTCTGTCTTGAGGGGGACTGGCTCCGCAACGTGCCTGTCCCCTTTGTCTCTAGCCGTCACTAGCCGAAACGCCCGGTGATGTAGTCCTCGGTCCGTTTCTCTTCGGGGGTGGTGAAGATCTTCTTGGTCTCGCCGCACTCGACCAGGTCCCCCATGTACAGGAAGGCGGTGTAGTCGGAGACGCGCGCGGCCTGCTGCATGTTGTGGGTGACGATGATGATGGTGTAGCGCTCCTTCAACTCCTCGATCAGTTCCTCGATCTTCAGCGTCGAGATGGGGTCGAGGGCGGAGGCGGGCTCGTCCATGAGGATTACCTCGGGCTTCACCGCGATGGTGCGCGCGATGCAAAGCCGCTGCTGCTGGCCGCCGGAGAGCATCATGGCGTTGCTTTTCAGGCGATCCTTCACCTCGTCCCAAAGTGCCACGCGTTTCAGGCAACTCTCCACGAGTTCGTCCGCCTCCTCGCGGGGGAGTCTGCCGTTCAGCTTGTAGCCGGCGATCACGTTGTCGTAGATGGACATGGCCGGAAAGGGGTTCGGCTTCTGGAACACCATGCCGACGCGGCGCCGGATGGCTACCGGGTCCACTCCTTTCTCGTAGATGTCGCCGTCATCGACCAGGATCTTGCCGGTGACCCGCGCCGAGGCGACCAGGTCGTGCATCCTGTTCATGGAGCGCAGCAGTGTCGACTTGCCGCAACCGGAAGGTCCGATGATGGCGGTGACGCTGTTTTCCGGGAAGGTCATGCTGATGTCGCGTACCGCGTGGGTCCTGCCGAAGTGTATGTTGACCTGTTCCAGTTTTACCTTGTTGTTCATCTTTTCCTCTCGCATTCCGTTAGACGTTGAAGCTCGGAAACTCTCGCAACTGCGGCCTCAACCTCAACCTCAACCTTAATCTCAATCTGCCTTTTACCCCGCCCGCCTGGTCCTGCCGAAGTAGCGTGCGGTGAGGCTCAGGGCGAACATGACTGTTACCAGCACCAGGGCGCCGGCCCAGGCCAGCCGGTGCCAGTCCTCGTAAGGGGCGATGGCGAAGCTGAAGATCTGCAGCGGGAGCGCCGCCATCGGTTGCAGGACGTTCTTGCTCCAGAACTGGTTCCCCAGCGCTGTGAACAGTAGCGGCGCCGTTTCGCCTGCGATCCTGGCCACGGCCAAAAGGACGCCGGTCAGCACACCGGAGAGGGCGCTTCTTAGGGTGACCTTGAGGCTAGTGCGCCAGAAGGGGACTCCGAGCGCCAGCGAGGCCTCGCGCAGCGAGCCCGGAACCATCTTCAACTGCTCCTCGGTAGTGCGCAGCACGATGGGGATCATGATCATGGCCAGCGCCACCGACCCGGCCAGGCCGGAGAAGCCCTTCATCGGTACCACGAGCAGCGTGTAGGCCACCATGCCGGTGATGATGGACGGGGTGCCCGAGAGAACGTCGGCGGCGAAGCGGATCACGGTGGACACCCTGGAGCCGCCGAACTCGGACAGGTAGATGGCGCCGAGGATGCCGATGGGCAGCCCGATCAGGGAGGCTCCGCCGATCATGATAGCCGAACCCAACATGCCGTTGGCCATGCCCCCGCCCGGTTCGCCGGTCGGCGCGGGCACATGGGTGAAGAAGTCCAGGGAGAGCGAACTCACCCCCATCTTCAGGATGTGGAAGAAGATGAGCCCCAGCGGAATCAGCACGGCCAGCGTGCAGGCCAGCATGAGCCCGCTCATCAGGTGGTTCTTTATCTTGCGGTAGGTAACGCTCTGCATCATGCCGCACCTCCCTTGGCGCTTCTGGACACGCTCCAGATCAAGAGCCGCGCCATTGCGTTCACGACCAGGGTGACCACCATCAGGATCAGTCCGATCTCCATGAGCGCGGAGGCGTGCAACTTTGAGGTCGTTTCGGCGAACTCGTTGGCGATCACGCTGGGCATGGTGTAGGCCGGCGACAGCAGCGAGAGCGATATGTTGGGCGCGTTGCCGATCACCATGGTGACCGCCATGGTTTCACCGATGGCCCGACCCAGACCGAGGATGGCGGCGCCCAGTATGCCGGACTTGCCGTAGGGGAGGATGGCAACCCTGATGGTCTCCCAGCGGGTGGCCCCCAGCGCGATTGCCGCCTCTTTCTGGCTCTGCGGCACCGCCAGCAGCACCTCGCGGGTGATGGAGGTGATGATGGGCACCACCATGATCATCAGGATGAAGATGGCGGCCAGCATGCTGACGCCGTAGGGCGCCCCTTCGAAGAACGGCAGGAAGCCGAAATGTTCGATCAGGAACGGCTGGACCGTACTCTGCAGCCAGGGCGCCATGACCAGCACGCCCCAAAGGCCGTAGATGACCGAGGGGATGGCGGCAAGTAGTTCCACCAGCGGCGCCACCAGGGAGCCCAGTCGCCCTGGGGCTACCTCCGTTATGAAGAGCGCCGCGCCGATGCTCAGGGGGGTGGCGAGCAGCAAGGCCAGCACCGAAGAGACCACCGACCCGTACAGGTAGGGGAGGGCGCCGAAGTGTCCCTGCACCGCGTCCCATTCCTCCGAACTCACGAACTTCCAGCCAAACTCCTTGATCGCCGGCAGGCTCTCTCCGGCCATCTCGTACAGCATGAGCGCCAGTATGGCGAGGATGCTGAAGGCGAAAAAGGTGGTCAGGTAGCGGAAGACGGCGTCGCCGCCCAGCTTCCTGGCCTGGGCCGGCTCGCTCTTTTTGCCTGTCGCGGCTGCCTGGTCCGTCTCATGTGTGCAGCAGGAACCCATCTCTAACTCCACGTACTTTCCTCCAGGGGAATGGTCTCCCTGGTCTGCCTGGGGGACCGCTTCTGATACGCCCACAGTTTGGGGAATCGATGTTACAGCTTCGTTACAGTTGGCGGAAATGTTCATGAACAACGATTACGGCCGGGCGTCGTGGGGGGGCTCGGCAACAATCTCCGCCCGAACCGAAAAAATAGATAGCGTAATAATAAATAGCATGCTATCTATTATCTATGGCGATCCTAAACAAGAAAATAGATAAGCAGAACCTCCTCTACCGCATGGGGTTCCTGACCAGGCGCTGGCGGCAGATGCTGGACAGCGCTTTCCAGTCGCTGGGCTTAACCGATGCCGCGTGGCGTCCGCTTTTGCACCTGCATCACATGGGTGACGGTATCAGGCAGAAGGACCTGGCGGCATCGCTTGGCATCGAAGGACCTTCGCTCACGCGCATTCTGGACCAGTTGATCGCGAAAGGGCTCATCGAACGCAATGAAGACGCCAGCGACCGCCGGGCCAAGTTGCTCACGCTCACCCCCCCGGGTCGCGAGATGGTGAGCAGGATAACCAAAGAGGTCACCGCCCTGGAGCACGACCTGCTCAGCGAGCTCACTGACCCGGAACTCGACCTCATGTTCGGGTTTGTTGAGCGGCTGGAAAAGAGATTGCAGGAAACGCGCTCCGCACTTAAATCATGAGTACCCACCACAACAAAAAGATCGTCCTTGCCCTGCGCGGTACGCTGGCAGCGCTCACCGCCCTGGTCGTGGCCCGGTTTCTGGAGATCGAGAATCCATACTGGGCTGCCATGACGGCCTTGATCGTCATCCAGCCGACGCGCGGACTCATTTTCGAAAAGAGCTTCTACCGTTTGGTCGGCACCGTCTTAGGCTCTCTGGCCGCGCTGCTGTTGCTAGAATCCACCTCCTCCCCATTTCTGCTCACGCTGGCCCTTGTTATCTGGATCTCCGGCTGTGTCGGGATAGGCAACCTCCTCTATGGCCTGCGCTCCTACGCCTTCCTCATGGCCGCCTGCACCTGTGGCGTCCTCGTCATGAGTGGGGTCATGAACCCGTTGCGCGTGCACGAAATCGTCTTCGGGCGAATCGCCTGCATTGTGATCGGTATCCTCGTGACCACGGTCGTAACCGCACTCTTCACACCGCGCTCGCCCCGCCAGGAGGTGGAGCGGCGCCTTGAGACGGTGACCACGGATGCCGTGCTCTGGCTGGCGGCGCTGCTTGGTCAGGGACGCAACGAGAAGGTCGCCAGGCTCGAGCACGCCCTGCTCATGGAGTTGGCGGATCTTGAGGCGTGTCTGGATCCGGTGGGGGCCGCCTCTCCAGGCTTCAGGAAACGCAAGCGGCAGGTGAAGGCTCTCATCTCTGCTTTGCTTTCCCTGCTTGCCGCAGGACGTCTCGCTGCGGAGCACCTTAATTGCCACAGAGATGTCGATGGCAGCCACCAACGGTGGCGCGAACTGCTGTCCCGCCGCCTGAGTGAGGCTGTCGGGAGAGTTGGAACCTCCGCCGACAGTTTTTATGCAGAGCTTGAGGGCATCACCGCTCACGCGCGCTCCCACCTGCCTCTGCTGGGCGAAACCCTCGGGGGGGTGGTTGACGCGCTGGGGGATGTCCTGGGGGGATACCAGGTGAGTGCCGGCGGTTGTGAACAGATGCCTCCGCATCGGCTCATCAGGCACCGGGACTGGATGGAAGCCGGCCGGGCAGCCTTCCGCTCCGGCCTCGTTATCGCAGTGGTCGGCTTTGTCTGGAGTGTCACCGGCTGGAGCAAAGGACCGCTCATGCTGATGGCACTGTCCATCATGATCACCATATTCTCCACCAAGGATCATCCGGCCCATTTTGTCGGCAATATTTTCGTGGGTGCTGCGATCGGCTCGGCCACCGCCGTTTTATGCAGGATCTTTCTTCTCTCCGCCGTGGGCGACCCGTACCTTGCCGTTGCCGCCATCGCTCCCTTCGTACTGCTGGGGTTCATTGCCATGCAGTACCCTGCCACCGTTATGGCCGCGACCGACGCGACCCTTTTCTTTCTCTTCGTGGTTCAGCCGGCAACTGCCATCAACGCGACCCCTGTCGATCTTGCTCTCGGTGCGGTAGCCGCGGTGGCGGGTGTCGGTATGGCCTGGGCATCTTACGCCCTGCTGGTCCCCATCAACCCGGCTCGGCGGATGCAATCGGTGCTTGCGGCAGTATCCCGTGACCTGGGGCGCATGGCCCGGACTGGTTCATCCCGGGATCTGGGCCGGATACAGGCGCGGTTGCAGCACAGGGTGATCCGATTGGTCGGCATGGCCGTGCAGCACGACCCGGCGCATCAGAAGACAGTGGATGGTGGGGTGACAGCGCTTGGCGTTGCGGCTGGCATCAAAGCATTGAGGGAAAAAGTCTCCGGCAACGATCTTCCCCCCGCCTCCGACCGGGTCATCCGGGAGGTGTTGATGGTGCTAGCGGCGCTCGCTCCGCAGCAGGAGGGCGAAGAGCTGCTCACTCGGGCGGCATCCGCCTTGTACAAGGTTTTGCAAGTAAGCACTCTGACGAAAGGACCGGTGCAGACAGCAGTTCCGGGGGCGGAGCGTAACCGGGATCGGCAGTTGCGCCAAGAACTGCTGGTTTGCACGGAGATGCAGTAACACGTAAAGGAGAAGGACAATGGACGTAGCTGGGAAGGTGGTTTTGGTTACCGGTGCCAACGGCGGCATCGGGTGGGCGCTGGTGCAGGAGTTGCTGGAGCGTGGGGCTGCCAAGGTGTACGCAGCGGCCCGCAACGTCCAGGCAGTGGCCGAAATGGCGAAATTCGAACCGGGGCGAGTGATCGCACTGAGGGTTGACGTGACACACGAGACGAGCGTGGCCTCTGCGGCGGCGCAATGCCAGGATGTCGACTTGCTCATCAACAACGCAGGTGTCAACCAGTGCCAAAGCCTGCTCGCGGCTGATGGCCTCGACAGCGCACGGCAGGAGATCAAGGTCAACTATCTCGGCACACTCTCCATGTGCCGCGCCTTCGCACCCATACTGACCGCTCGGGGCGGCGCAATAGCCAACGTCTGCTCCATCCTCGGGCTCGTGAACCTCCCCGTTAACGGGACCTATTCCGCCTCCAAGGCCGCCGGTCACTCCTTGCTGCAGGGGGTGCGCGCCGAACTGGCGTCGCGCGGCGTCAAGGTGTACGGAGTCTATCCGGGACCCGTCGACACCAGGATGACCGCCGGCCAGGAGATGGCCAAGGCGACCCCGGGGCAGGTGGCCACGATGATCCTGGATGGCATTGCCAGGGACGAAGAGTACATTTTCCCCGATGCCATGTCACAGGACGTGCATCGTGCCCTGCTGCATGCACCGGACGAGGTCGAACGGCAGTTCAGCGCGATGCTACCCTAGTTACTCGGGCCGGGCCTGCTTTGAAAAGGGGGCCTTGCTCAATGGTGGGTGTTCCCGTCTCGCCCACCAATTCAAATCTGTCTGACGCTGCCGGCGATAAACAAAAAGGCCCTGATCTCTCAGGGCCTTTTGTCTAGACTGTATGTCTGAAATTAAGCTGGTGGGCGAGACGGGATTCGAACCCGTGACCCCTGGCTTCGGAGGCCAGTACTCTATCCAACTGAGCTACCCGCCCGGGAAAGAACTCATTACTACACTATTTTGAGAACCAACTCAAGATGAAACTTTTAAAAAATCACTTCTGGATGGACCCGTACACCGGCACGGTGATTTCTTTCTTCTGCGGATGGCTGGTGCCGATATGCAGATACCCGCTCAGGATCTTGGCCTCAGGTTTGGCGAGCACCGAAATCTCGATAACGCCGCTCTCTCCCGGTTTCAATTCTGCTTTCCTGATGGTGGGCTTGATCTGCAACGAGGCGGAGGTGACGCTCACGTTCAGGAGCTTTACCGCCACGTTGCTGTTGTTGGTGACGCTTACCTTGGCCTGGGTGGCGCTGCTGCTGCTCACGGTGCCGAGACTTACCTGTCGCGGCGTTACCTGGAGTTGCTCCAGTACCGTCCCCTCGATTTTAAAAGTGTAAGCCGGGGTCTTGCCGGCATTGCTGGTGAGGGTCACGGTCTTCTCCACCTTGCCCGAGAACGAACCGGAGTCGAAAGTCACCTCTATCTCGGCGCTTTTGCCGGGGGAGACGACCGACGTGGAGGGTTTGGCAGCGGTACAGCCGCAGGATGCCTCGAGTTTCTTGATCTGAAGGGGGGCGTCGCCGTTGTTCCTGATGGTGAAGGTATGTTGTACTTTCTTGCCCTGGGCAACCGTGCCGAAGTTGAAACTGCCTCGATCGACGACCAGTTCGGGTGCCGCCAGGGCGATGGTGGCGCTGCACACGGTTATCAACAAGAACAAAAGGTATGCAAAGCGGAGCTGGGTCATGGTGTTCCTCTTGAGATATTGCTGGGATGCGGCACACCGGCTATTTATACCACAAAGGTGTCGGGGCGACCAGAATCATTGACACTATAATTTGCTTCTGTTATAGGAAACCGTTGAGAAAATTAATGGAAGATCCAAAACAATCCGGAGGGGTCGATGATTCTCCAATGCGACCAGTGCAACACGAAGTTCAGGCTGGACGATTCCAAGCTGAAGCCGGGCGGTGTCAAGGTCCGTTGCTCCAAGTGCCGTCACGTCTTTGTGGCCGGTGCCGAGCAGAAGGCGGAAGAGTCGGACTTCGACGCCCTTTTGTCCGGACTCGGGGCACAGGCCCCGGCACAGGCCGGGCAGGAACCGGCTGCCGCTCAGCCCGACGAGGAGACGCCTACTCCCGGGTTCGGTGCTGAAGCTCCCAAGCCGGAGCAGGACGACCTTGCCGGTTTCGGCTTTGAGCCCGAGCCCGCACCCGCACCCACAGCGGCACCCGCGCCAGCAGCCGCACCGGCAGCGCCCGCAGCCGCCGCTGGCGATATCGATTTCGGTGACATCAACTTCGAGACCGGCATGCCGGCCGGGAAAGATGCTCCGGCCGCCCCCGCGGAGAGCGATTTCGGCGAGTTCGAGTTCAACGAGGAGCCGGTGACTGCCGCACCCAAGGCCCCGGCCGCGCCAGCGGCAGACCTTGATTTCGGCGAGTTTTCCTTCGACGAATCCCCGGCGACTAAAGAGGAACCCGCGCCGGCGGCCGCAGGGGCTTCCCTCGACTTCGGCGAGCTTTCCTTCGATGAGCCTGCCCCGGCAGCCAGCAAGGAGGAGGCCGCTCCGGCAGCAGCGGATGCGCTGGAGTTTGGCGAATTGTCCTTCGAAGGAACTGCTCCTGCGGCCAAGGAGGAGGCAGCTGCCCCAGCCGGGCCCGCGGCCGACGCCTTCGACTTCGGCGAGTTCTCCTTCGAGGACAGCTCTGCCCCCGCCGAGGCGGCGCCATCGGAAGCGCCTGCCGCAGCCGCGGATTTCGGGGAATTCTCCTTTGATGAGGCACCTGCACCTGCCCAGGAGGAAGCGGCGCCTGCCGCTGAAGCCCCGGAGTTTGGCGACTTCTCCTTCGAGGCACCCGCCGCGGCTCCCCAGGAAGAGCCTGCCCCTGCGGCTGGCGCAGATTCTTTTGATTTCGGTGATTTCTCTTTCGAGGAGCCGGCACCTCCGGCCGAGGAAGAGCCTGCCGGACCGAAGACCGGAACCTTCTCCTTCGATGACACCCTGGCCGAAGCACCCAGCGAGGATGCGGGTGAAAGTTCGGCTTTCGACAAAGTAAGCGATCAGGAGGAGCCGGCTGCCCCGGCCAAGGACGAGGAATTCAGCTTCGGTGACTTCTCCTTTTCCGAAGCGCCCAAATCCGAGCCCGAAAGCCAGGATGTTGCTCCGGCGGCTGTTGCCGCGGCGGGACTGGCAGGCGCTGCGGCGGGACTGGCAGGCGCTGCGGCTGCAGTCGCTGCCGCTCACGAGGAGACAGCCGCGCCCGGCGCAAGCCCCGAGGCGAAGCCGGCCGCAAAGTCTTCCCTCGACTTCAGCTTCGGCGACAAGTCCTTCGCGGCTGCCGTTCCTGAGGAAGGGTTCGAGGAGGAACTGCCGCCGCTGTCGATTTCCTCCCGGCGCAAGGGGCGTTCCGTGGTCACCATCGCCATCGTTGCCATCTGCGTGGTCGTGGTGCTGGCGCTGAGCGGAGCCGGGCTGTACCTGCTGCAAAGCGGGCCCGAGGCGATGAAGAAGCTGGACCAGTACGGCATCGGTTTTGTCGCCAAGTGGTTCGGCATGGAGGTCCCGGAGGAGGGGCGCATCACCATCAAGAACGCCCTGGCATCCTTCCACCAGAACAAGGAGGCCGGTGAGCTGTTCGTCGTCAACGGCGAAGCGGTCAATTCCTACCGCAAGGCGCGTGCCTCCATCCAGGTCAAGGTGAGCATCTTCGACAAGGCCGGCAAGGTGCTGGTGCAAAAGACCGCCTACTGCGGCAACCGACTGTCGGCGGAGCAGCTGAGCACGCTCCCCATGACCAAGATCGAGTCCATCATGAACAACCAGTTCGGCGACTCGCTCTCCAACCTCGGTGTGAAGCCGGACCAGTCCATCGGTTTCGTGGTGGCTATCGCCAACGTGCCCAAGGAGGCTGCCGATTTCGGCGTCGAGGTGGTCGGTTCCACGGTGGCCTCAGGACAGTAACCGGACAGCCATCCCATGCGACAATAAAAAAGGCCGGCAATATGCCGGCCTTTTTTGCGTTCTGGAACTTCTTGTTTCCCTCCGCCAACGTTTATCTAACATCTTGAATCAACGTTCCTCCCTTTGCGAAGGGGGGACAGGGGGGATTTGCCTTACTGGTGCTTGAGGTGGGATGACAGACTGCGCCAAGCGGGAGCGCAATAGCATCGCCTTCCCCGTGAAGGGGAACACGGGCGCTGGGTGCTCACGCCTTGTTGAGGCTGGTGATGTACCCCTTGATCCCGGCGAGGATGCCGTCCGCCGTGAGAGCCTGGTAGTGCGGGTCCTTGAGCTTCTGCTCGTCCTTTTCGTTGCTCAAAAATGCGGTCTCCACCAGGATACTCGGCATGGTGGCGCCGACCAGCACGTAGAAGGGCCCCTGCTTCACCCCCAGGTTCTTCACGCCGGGGTAGCCGGTCTGCGCCTTCTTGTAGAGCGCCTTCTGTACCTCGTCGGCTAAATGGGCGGAGTCGTTCAGCTTGTAGTTGGCCATCAGGTCGAAGAGGATCGCCTGCAGCGTGCTGACCTTTTCCAGGGAGGTCCCGTTCTCCTTGGCCGCCAGCTGGGCCACCTTCTCGGTCTTGGCGAGGTTCAGGTAATAGGTCTCGATCCCGTTAGCGTTGCGGTTCAACGAGGCGTTGGCGTGGATGGAGACGAAGAGGTCCGCCCCCACCTTGTT
The DNA here is from genome assembly GCF_016458305.1 of Geomonas anaerohicana. Classification (GTDB taxonomy): domain Bacteria; phylum Desulfobacterota; class Desulfuromonadia; order Geobacterales; family Geobacteraceae; genus Geomonas; species Geomonas anaerohicana. The sequence continues at coordinate 638,245 of NZ_JAEMHL010000002.1, forward strand.
GGCGATGGCGGTCCGCTCCTGCAGCTCGATGAAGACGTCGGTGGAGCGGGTCATGACCACGTCGATGCCCAACTCCTCCCGTATCTTCTGGGCCAGGTCCAGACCGATCTGCAGCACGATGTCCTTCTCACGTGTCCCCGACGGGCTCACCGCCCCCGGGTCGTGTCCGCCGTGCCCCGGGTCGATCACGATCCTGCGGATCCGCCCCGGCTTGAACTTCGCCTGTTTCCCTTTCTCCACCGGCTTGGCCTTCTCCGGCGGGTTGACCTTTTCCACGCTCTTGGGCTCGGCAGGGGCGCTTTCGATGACCTCCTTGGACGCCGAGATCTCCTGCCGGCGGTCACCCTTCACGTCCACGATGACGCGAAAGGGCTCGGAAAAGGTGAAGACCTTGTATTCCTTGATGCTGTCCAGGTCGAGCACCACGCGCACGGTGGAGGCAGCGAACTGGGCGATGCGCACGCTTTTCAACAACCCGTCACCGATGTTGAGATCCTTGACGCCGGGGTTGAGGTGGGCCCCCTGCAGGTCGAGGTAGAGCCGGTTGGGGAGCTTGTGGTGCTCGAAACGCACCTCCTGGTCGAGGGTGATCGATACCCTGGTGTAGTCCGGGGTGGACCAGTGCTTCAACTCGGTGACCGGCACCAGCGGGGCACCGGGGGCTGCTTGAGCAGAACCGTTCCAAAGCGGTGCGAGCAGCAAAGAGCCCTGTGCCGCAACCGCCTGGCAGGCGAGCCAGCGGCAGTAGGGGGCGGCCAGCCCAAGGTATTTGACGAACTCCCTACGCTTCATGCGCCTTGACCTCTCGTTGGTGCCATCTAGATCATCCTCTTCAGTTCGTCCACCAGGTTCAACGCCTCGAGCGGCGTCAACAGCGCCACTTCCACGCCTTTCAGCCTTTCCCTGATCTGGTCGTCGCCCCCGCCGAAGAGCGAGAGTTGGGGGGAGGGGGGTGGGTTCTTCTTGCCCCGTGCCAGCCGCGGCACGCCCCCCTCGCCGTACTCACCCTTCTCAAGGTTGGCGAGGATCTCCTTGGCCCGGTCGATCACCGCCTGGGGGAGGCCGGCCAGGCGTGCCACCTGGATGCCGTAGGAGTGCGAGGCGCCGCCCGGGACGATCTTCCTCAGGAAGATGATGCGCTCGTTCCACTCGCGCACGGCGATGTTGAAGTTCTTGATGCCGGGACGGGTGACGGCGAGCTCGGTCAACTCGTGGTAGTGGGTGGCGAAAAGCGTCTTGGCCGCGTGTGCCTTGTTGTCATGCAGGAATTCGGCGACGGCCCAGGCGATGGAGACCCCGTCGAAGGTCGAGGTGCCGCGGCCGATCTCGTCCAGGATCACCAGGCTCTTGGCGGTGGCCCCCCTTAAGATGGCGGCGCTCTCCATCATCTCCACCATGAAGGTGGAGTGGCCGCGGGCCAGGTTGTCCGATGCCCCGACGCGGGTGAAGATGCGGTCCACCAGCGGGATGCGCGCCTTCTCCGCCGGGACGAAGCTCCCCATCTGCGCCATCAGGGTGATCAGGGCCACCTGGCGCATGAAGGTCGACTTACCGGCCATGTTGGGGCCGGTGATGATGATGAGCTGGTTTTCGCCATTGTCGAGCAGGGTGTCGTTGGGGACGAAACGCTCGGACGAGTACATGTCCTCGATGACCGGGTGCCTCCCCTCGGTGATGGAGAGCTCGCTCCCCTCGTGCACCTCCGGGCGGCAGTACCCCTTGTCGTGGGCCAGTTCGGCGAGGGAGGTCAAGACGTCCAGGCAGGCCAGGCGGTCGGCGCTTCTGGCGATACGCTCCCCCTGGGCCGCGGCGGCCTCGCGGACCTCCTGGAACAGGTTGAACTCGAGGTCCTTGATGCGGTCCTCGGCCCCCAGCACCTTCTCCTCGTATTCCTTGAGTTCCGGGGTGATGTAGCGCTCGGCATTGGCCAGGGTCTGCCGCCTGATGTAGTCCTCGGGGATGGCGGAAACGTTGGCCTTGGTCACCTCGATGTAGTAGCCGAACACCTTGTTGTAGCGGATCTTGAGCGAGGAGATCCCGGTACGCCCCTTCTCCTGGGCTTCCAGGCGGGCGATGAACCCTTTACCCTCGCGGCTGATGGCGCGCAGTTCGTCCAGCTCCTGATTGTAGCCGTCGGCGATGATGCCGCCGTCGCGCAGCACGAAGGGTGGATCCTCGACGATGGCACGGGTGATCAGGTCGCAGATCTCGGCCAGGGGATCGATGCCGTCGTTCAACTCCTTCAAAAGGGGCGCCGCGCAGGCCGCCACCTGGTCCTTGATGGCCGGCAGCCTGGACAGCGACGCCTTCAGCGCCGCCAGGTCCTTGGCCGAGGCAGAGGCGAGGCTGATGCGCCCGTTCAGCCGCTCCAGGTCGTAGACCCCGGAGAGGAGGGTCTTCAGCTCCGCGCGCACCCCGGGGAACTCGATCAGTTCCTGCAGCGCGTCCTGGCGCCCGCGGATTTTGTCCTGGTCCATGAGCGGGTAGTTGATCCACTGCTTGAGCTTTCTCCCCCCCATGGCGGTGACGGTCCGGTCCATTAGGCCCAGGAGCGATCCCTTGCGCTTGCCGTCGGAGATGGTCTGGGTCAGCTCCAGGTTGCGCCGGGTCGACTCGTCCAGGAGTAGGTGCTGATTCTGGTTGTAGGGGGTGATCCCGGTGACGTGCGGGGCGTTCCCCTTCTGGGTGTCCACCAGATAGTGCAGCACGGCGCCCGCGGCGAGGAGCGCGACCGGCAGGGCATGGCATCCCAGGGTTTCGGCGGTGGCACCCTTGAACTGGTTGCCGATCAGGCGGTTGCAGTAGTCGCTGTCGTAGACCCACTCCTCGAAGTAGGTGACGCTGCGGTCGGTGGCGGCGGTTGCCATTTCTTTCGCGCGTTGCGGCTCACGGAAGGAGGAGGGGAGGATGATCTCGCGCGGCGCAATGCACGCCACCTCGGCCAGCGCGGCCTGCAGCCCGGAGAGCTCGGTGACCCGGAACTCGCCGGTGGAGAGGTCCAGGTAGGAGAGGCCGTAGCAGTCACCGTCGCAGCAAAGGGCCAGGAGGTAGTTGTTTTCCTTGGGGGAAAGGGAGGCGTCCTCGACCACGAGGCCCGGTGTGATCACCTTGACCACCTCGCGCTTCACGATCCCCTTGGCGAGTTTGGGGTCCTCTGCCTGCTCGCAGATGGCGACCTTCTCGCCCGCCTCGACCAGCTTGGCGATGTAGGGGGCGCAGGAGTGGTAGGGGACTCCGCACAGGGGAACCTCGGAACCGTCGGCATTTTTGTTGCGCGAGGTGAGGGTGATACCGAGTATGCGGGAGGCCTTCACCGCATCGTCCAGGAACATCTCGTAGAAGTCGCCGCATCGGAAAAAGAGGATGGCGTCGGGGTGTTCTGCCTTAATCTCGAGGAACTGCCGCATCATGGGCGTCATTTCAGACATTTGGAAACCTTTTCGGGGGAAGAGAAACGCCGGCATCTTAGCAAAATAGCCGGTCCATGTAAAGCTTCCCCGCCCGGACCGGCGCGGAAACAGCCGACGGTGAGGGCGCGGGCGAGCTTTCGGGGTGCGGCAACCCCAAAAAGCTTTTTTTACACTCGCTCTCTGGAGCTTTGCGACAAATACCTTAAAATTGTCCAATGTTTTTTCTGGGCGGCGCCCGCCCTGCGGCCACCGGTTTCGGCTGCCGGCCAAGGGCGTAGGGTGACGCAGACGATAGCGGACCGGCACCACCAGGGATGCCGGCAAAGGGAGGTGCAGCATGGGGCACGGACGTAAGATCTCGGTGGTGGGCCTTGGCTACGTTGGGCTGCCGGTGGCGGTTGCCTTCGGCAAGGTGCGCAGCACCATCGGCTTCGACATCAGCACGAGGAGGATCGACGAGTTGCGCGCGGGGTGTGACCGGACCGGCGAGGTGGCTTCCGAGGAGCTGGTGAGCGCCGACATCAGTTACACCAACAGGATCGAGGACCTGCGCGAAGCCGACTTCCATGTGGTGGCGGTCCCGACGCCGGTCGACCCGGCTAACCAGCCGGACCTCACCCTGTTGTGCAGCGCCTCCGAGACCGTCGGCAAGGCGCTCAAGAAGGGGGATATCGTGGTCTACGAGTCCACCGTGTACCCCGGGGTCACCGAGGAGATCTGCCTGCCGATACTCGAGCGGGTCTCGGGGATGAAGAGCCCGGACGACTTCACCGTGGGGTACAGTCCGGAGCGGATCAACCCCGGCGACAAGGAGCACACCTTCACCAGCATCCTCAAGGTGGTCTCGGGCCAGGATCCCCGCACCCTCGACGTAGTCGCGTCGGTCTACTCCGAGGTGGTGGTCCCGGGGGTGCACCGGGCACCCTCCATCAAGGTCGCGGAAGCGGCCAAGGTGATCGAGAATACCCAGCGCGACCTGAACATCGCCCTCATGAACGAGCTGGCCCTCATCTTCGATCGTCTCGGCATCGATACCAGCGAGGTGCTGGCGGCGGCGGGGAGCAAGTGGAACTTCTTGAACTTCAAGCCGGGGCTGGTCGGCGGGCATTGCATCGGCGTCGACCCCTACTACCTGACCTATCAGGCGGAGAAGATCGGCTACATCCCGCAGGTGATCCTGGCCGGGCGGCGCATCAACGACGGCATGGGGAAATTCGTGGCCCAGCGCGCGGTCAAGGAGATCATCAGGGCCGGGCACCACGTGCTCGGCTCCTACGTCACGGTACTGGGGCTCACCTTCAAGGAGAACTGCCCGGACCTCAGGAACTCCAAGGTGGTGGATATCCTGACCGAGCTGGGCGACTACGGCCTCAAGGTCCAGGTCTGCGACCCGATGGCTGATCCCCACGAGGCGAGGAGCGCCTATGGGGTGACGCTCAAGGACCCGGACCGGCTGCAACCGGCAGTCGCGGTGATCGCCGCCGTGGCACACGAGGCCTACCGGCAGTGGAGCCCGGCCAAGTTCGCCAGCCTCATGGTGGAGAACCCGGTCCTCATCGACGTCAAGGGGATCTACGACACCCGGCAGATGGCAGCCGCCGGGATCAGGGTCTGGTGCCTGTAACGATGGGGGGGAGGGGATGAGAGAGGGGCACAGCTACCCAAGGGAACTGGTCGCCTTCATCTACGCCAGGTGGCGGGACGAGGCCTTCTTGGACCGGGTTTGCCCGGAGCGGGAGCAGGGGAGCCTGCAGCTTCCCGAGCGCGGAGTGCTGGAGCAGGTCATCTCCACCTGCTACCAGGCAAGCCTCTTGCGCGAGGAGGAGCGCCCGGTCATGTTCCGGCTCATCATCCGCGACTCCTACCTGTTTGCGGCCCAGGAGGGCCCCCCTACCGGGATGCACCGCCTCATCTTCTCCAGGACCCGCCCGTTCAACGAGTATGAACTGCACCGCCTGGCCCCCGCTGCCGACTTCTACCGCACCCTGATCGGCATCTTCATCGATCCCGCTCTCGGGGCCCAGATCTGGGGGCTGCTCCATTCAGGAACCCGCTGGATGCATGCCGTCTACGGCGGCCGCAAGACCTCGCCGCCCATGCCGCCGAGCCTGGTGGTCTACGTCACCGGGCCGGGACAGATCTCGGTCTGCATCGGCGACGAGATCATCGCGTCGCTGAACGGGGGACAGATCAACTGTCCGACCCTGGACGTCTTCAACTCCGACTGGATGAGAAAGAGCCTCTCCCCCCTCAACGACGAGACCTTCGCCCTGCACCGCAAGGCCCGTCAGCGCGCGGAAGGCCCCTGGGCCGACCTCGACGCCGAATTCGGCAGCAAGATAGGTCAGCAGGCGATCCGCCGCATCATCAGCGTGATCAGGAACTCCAACCACGGCGGGCTGCTGGTCTACCTGCCGGCCGAGATGGCCGACGAGATCATGGAGCAGAACCCGTACCTGACCCTGAAGTACCAGTTCCTGGAGTTCGATTCGCGGCAGCGCTTCCTGTCGCTCACCCTGCGCATCATGAACACCCTGGCCGTGATCAACGGCAGCGCGGCTGCCGAGGGGAGGATGGTGGGGTGGCACGAGTACGTGAACAGCAAGAACGAGAACATCGCCCTGCTCGACGAGGCGATCTTCGACGTCGCCCACTTCATCGCGGCCCTTTCCGCCGTGGACGGTGCGGTGGTCATCACCAAGCGTCAGGAACTGCTTGGTTTCGGCGGGGTCATTTCCGGGGACCTGGACAGCGTGGGGATGGTGGCGCACGCCCTGGACACTGAAGGCGGGCAGTGCGAGTCGGTACTGAGCGAGGGGGTGGGGACCCGGCACCGGGCAGCCTACCGCCTCTGCCAGCGGCTGCACCAGGCCATAGCCATCGTCATCTCGCAGGACGAAAGCGTCCAGATCGTGCGCTGGCACAACGGCTCGGTCACCTATTGGGACCAGGTCCCGACCGGTGTGCCGGGGTTCTAAGGGGAAAGGGGAGAGCTCGTCATGGGAAACGACATCAACGTGGTCTTCATGGGAAAATTCGGTTACCCCTCCGGCATGGCATCGACCAAGCGGATCCAGCACTTCCTGGACTACCTGAACGGCTTGTCGACGACGACCAGGGTGCTGCAGTTCAGGACGATGGGTGAGGGCGCGGGCGAAGAGCAGGCGGGGCATTATCTGGGCACTGAGTACCGGCGCATCGGCACCGATCTGAAGTTAAACCTGTTTCTGGTTCCGGCACTGTTGCGCTACCTGAAGGATGGGGTCGGGGCACTGAAGCGGTGGCGCATTCCCGGCGGAAGAAACGTTTTGTACAGTTACGGTGGCGTTACCCTGGAAAGCGTTCTCTTCATCCTGGCCGCCAAGCGCCTGGGATACCTGGTCATCTTCGATATCGTCGAGGACAACACCTTCATCGACGACAAGCTGAGCCTACCGGGAAAGATCAGGTGGGCCGCGGGGGAGATCCTGGACCGGTTCTTCCTGGGTCTTGCCGACGGCGTCGTCGTGATCTCCAACTACCTGAAACAACTCTACGGAAAGAAGGTGGCTGCGTCGGTGCCGCTGGTGTTGATCCCGATTTCGGCGCGGTGTGCGGAGGAGGACCGCCCCGGGCGGGAGCCGGGGCCGATGAAGATCGTCTACGCGGGGTCCTTCGCCAAGAAGGACGGTGTCGAGCAACTGCTGGACGCCTTCGAGAAGGTACAGGAAAAGAAAGGCAACTGCACCCTCATGCTCTGCGGCACCGGGGCGAGCGTCAAGCTGTACCAGCCGCGCATCGCCGCCAACCCCGCCATACAGTACATCGGCTACCTGGAAGACCGCGCCTTCTATCGCTTCCTACTGGGGGCGGACGTCCTCTGCGTGACCCGGACCGGCTCAACCTACGCCAACGCCGGTTTCCCCTTCAAGTTGGGTGAGTACCTTGCCACCGGCAACCCGGTCATCGTCTCGGACGTGGGGGACGTGCGCCGCTACCTCAGTCACATGGAGGACGCCATCATCGTCGAGCCGGGGAACGTCTCCGCCATTGCCGGCGCCCTCGAGTACTGCCTCGACCATCCCGAGACGGCGGCCAAGATCGGCCGGAGCGGGGCAGACAAGTGCAAGCGCTACTTCGACCCGAACGCCAACGGCAACCTGCTGATGCAACTGATCCGGAGGCTTTGACCCGGCGCCGGAACCTGGACGGCGTCCACGCCGCTTCCGCGACCTTCCCTCTTTACCCGCTCACGCGCAGGGGGACGCCTTCAGTCCGCGTCCACGTTGCGCACCCCCTCCGGCTTCCAGGCCGGTGAAATCACCTTGGCGCCGCACTCCTTGCCGAGCAGGGTGCCGAAGGTAACCGAGAAATCCCCGAACCTGTTGTTGACGTGATCCATGGCGCTCGCCAGGAGCGCCTTTTTGCGCTCGCTTTCGAATAGGGGCAGCTGTTCGGCCTGGTGGGTGAGGTTGGTGATGCGCACGCCCAAAAGGCGCACCGGCTGGGCCAGTTCCAGCTGGTCCAGCAGCTGCACGGCATCGCGGTAGATCTCGTCGCTGTTGTTGGTGGGGGCGGAACGGCTCATCTGCCGCGAAAACGTGGTGAAGTCCGGATAGCGGACGGTAAGGGTCACCGTCTTGCCGGTGACGCGGTATTTTCGGGCGCGTCTGCCCACCATTTCGGACAGTTGCAGCAGCACCGCAAGTATCTCCGAGCGCTGGCAAAGGTCGGTGTCCAGCGTGGTGCTGTGACCGACGCTCTTCACCTCCTCGGCCTCCTCCTCGGGGACCACCGGACTATCGTCCACCCCGAGCCCCATGTAGTGCAGCCGTTCTCCGGTGACCCCGAACTTCTTCCTGAGGATCTCGACCGGGAACCGCGCCAGTTCGCCGCAGGTCCTGATGCCGAAGGCCGCCAGCCGCTGCTGGGTCTTGGCCCCGATGCCGCACAGTTCCTGGATCGGCAGCCGTTCCATGACCCGGGCCACCTGGTCCGGCGCGATGACGGTGAGGCCGTCGGGTTTTTGCATGTCGGAGGCGAGCTTCGCCAGGAGCTTGTTTGGTGCGATGCCCACCGAGCAGGTGAGGCCGAAGCGTTCCCTGATGCGCTCCTTGATCATGCGGGCGATCTCCTCGGGCGCCCCGAAGAGGCTCAGGCTCCCGGTCACGTCCAGGAAGGCTTCGTCGATGGAGAATACCTCCACCAGCGGCGTGTACTCGCGCATGATGCCGATGATCTGCTTCGAGGTGTAGCTGTATTTCTTGTTGTTGCCGACCACGAAGATCAGCTCCGGGCACTTCTGGCGCGCCTCCCAGCTGTTCATCCCGGTCCTGACCCCGAAGGCGCGCGCCTCGTAGGAGCAGGTGGTGATGATGGTGCGCTTGGCCGCGCCGATCACCGCCACCGGTTTCCCCTGCAGGGCGGGGTTCGACTGCTGCTCGACCGAGGCGAAAAATGCGTTCATGTCGATGTGCAGGATGATCCGGTTCTCTGCCAAGTGCTACTGCTCCTCGACCCCAACGAGGGTCCAGTTCTGGTCGGAGGTGTCGTACATAAGTTCATAGAGGTTGCAGTCGTCGCAGACCGCGAAGTGCAACCGGGTCGCTCCCCCCAACGAGTCCTGCCAGCAGTAGGCAAGGCGGGTGACGCAGCACTTTTGCCGGCGCCACTCGAACCAGACCGGCCGGATCCCGGCGCCGGGGGCGAAGATGGCCGCGACCCTGACACTGTCGCACAAGCGCTGCATGAAATTACTCCATCTGCCGGTAGATGCCAACAACTTTCCCCACGATGGAGACCTCACCGTCCCCCTCGTGCACGAAGATGGGATCGTAGTTGGGGTTTTCCGGCTGCAGCCTGATCCGGTTCGCCTCGCGGTAAAAACGCTTCAAGGTCGCCTCGCCCGCCACCATGGCGACCACGATGTCCTTGTTGTGGGCGTCGGGTTGCGGGCGCACCAGGGCGAGGTCCCCCTCCTTGATGTGGGCGTGGATCATGGAGTCCCCCTTCACGCGCAGGAAGAAGGTCCCCCCCTTGTCCAGTTGCGAGCGGTCGATGGTGAAGTGCCCCTCGATGTCCTCTATGGCCGGGTGCAGCGCCCCGGCACGCACCGTCCCCACGATGGGGAGGCTCGCCCCCTGTCCCTGCCGGTTCAGGGTAATCCCCCGGGTGCTCCCTTCCTGGCGGCGCAGATACCCCTTCTTCTCAAGGGCCTCCAGGTGCTTCAGTACCCCCAGCGTGCCGCTCACCCCGAGCTTGGCGCCGATCTCGCGCAGGGTGGGGGGGTAGCCGTAGGCCTCGATGTGCCGGGAAACGATCTCCAGCACCTGCTGTTGTCGTGACGTCAGTTGCTCCATGAAAACCACCTCCTGGTTACCTGTTGACAACCTTACCAGGTGGTAACCATTGGCTGTCAACTGCAAAATGGCGCGTTGCCTGGCTTCTTGAGTATTAGCGATTTCCAATTATAGTGAAGCGTTGTTCCCGGAATTGCAGCGCCAGTCCAACTGAAAGGGAGGCAGCCATGGCAAACGAGATGGGGCGACCAAAGGGCGCAACGTGGGGGGAGAAAAGGGGCACCCAGGGGGGGGGCGGGAATGGTCGGAGCGCTACTGGCCCGGCGGCAGGGAAGAGACGCGGTGCAAGGGCGGCTCTCGCTCTTTACGTGCTTGGGGCATGGCTCACCCTGGTGCCGTGCCTGTGCTGCCTGGCCGCCGAAGAGCCGGTATACCGCACCCCGCTGGCCGGCGAGGCGAAACGGGTTACCTTCATGGGCGAGCTCGTGGACATACCGGCGGTGGACCGCGCCGATATGACCTCGATCACGGTAGGGGCCTCGTTGCTGGCGCCGGCCCAGGGGCAGAGCCCGATCATCCCGGTGGCCGCCCTGTACCACCGGCGCATTACCGACCACAGCTACCGCCGGGCCATGGTTTCGGTTTTCGTCAACGAGCTCGATTACCTGCGCGACCTGGGGGGATGGGACGTGGTGGCCCAGTTCGAAAACGACACGCTCCCGGTGGCGGGACGGGAACTGCGTAACGGCGAGGAGATCCGCGGCACCGCGCTCTATCACGGGGTCCTGCTCGGCTCGCTCGGGGTCGGCTGGCGCACCCCTGTCTACCCGTTCCAAGTCGACAACGACCTCAGGGTGCAACTGGTGGGGCGGGGGGGGTACTTCTACGCCCACCCCGAGAAGGATACGGCACCGGGGCTGTGGGTTCCTCCCAACACCCCCCTCTACGGGGCGCGGCTGCGTTGCCGCTACGACGGGCTGCGGCGCAACCTGCTGGAATTGCCGCACCAGGGGGTGGCGGCCGGCTTCGACGTCGACTACCTGCATCGGGACCGGTGGCAGGGGGAGAGGGGGGCGGGCGACCGGGGCAACCGCGACTACACTCAGGTTGAGGGACACTTGGTAGCGGCGGGCGGGGTGCCCGGGCTTTCCGAGCGCAACCGGCTGCTGTTCAGCCTCTACGGCGGCATGACCGCGCAGGGGAGGGGGGACCGCTTCAACGCCTTTCGCCTGGACGGCGCCCCCTTCCCGAGCGAGCAGTACGACCTCGCATGGCCGCACTACTCCGGCGTCATCTACGACCGGGTGCTCGCGCGCGGTTACGCCACGGCCAGCGCCGGCTACCGGCGCGAGCTTGCCTTTTTCCTCTACCTGAGCACGCTCGGCTCCTACATCTGGGCGGACCGCTCCAGCGCCGTCGGCAACAACCGGGTCGATTTCGACGAGATGCACGGCGCCGCCGCCACGGTCGCGGTTGACACTGCCTTCGTCTGGGATTCGTCGCTTTACCTGGCCTGGAGTTGGGAGTCGGGGGTGATGCGCAACGGTCGTTCGGGCAACGGCGTCACCTTGATCTGGAACAAGCTTTTCTGAGGGAACGCTTGCAATCGGGGGGGAATGGCCTTAATGTGGCAGCGCTTCCCCTCAAGGGGAGGGGAAGCTGACCAGGTAGTCGATGGCATCGGGCGAAGCCTTGCCGCCGCTGAATTCCTTTATCTCGGGCATGAGCACCAGGCTGGCAAGCTTGGCGCCGTTGCGCGCGAGCTGCTCGGGGACCGCGTTCTTTACCCCGTGCCAGACACCGGTCAGGGCGACGATCTTGGTTTTGGGGGACTTCTTCAGGTACTGGCTGATGTTCATGGCCATGCCGGAATTGCGCAGGGTCTGCGCCTCGCAGAAGTACTCGAAGACGCGCCCCTTGGCCACGTGCTTGAAGACCTCGCCGAAGGACTGCTTCAGGAACTCGGTGTGTGGGTTGTTGAGATCGCACATGGTCCCCTGAGGGAGGTTTTTACGTTCCTCGGGAGTGAGGGAGGCGTACCCCTGGCGCGACACCTTGATCACCACCTCCTTGGGGACGTTCAGGGCGATCATCGGGATCTTGTTGTCGCGGGCGAACATGAAGATGTCGCGGTAAAGGCGCCAGTCGTAGGACCAGTTCCTGGCGAACACCTGTCGGAAATCGGCTTCGGACATGGTTCCCGCTATGAAAGCGTCCAACTCCTTCTGGCTGTCCGACTGCATAACCTCCACCCCGATGGCCAACGGGAGCTGGCGGGCCTTGAGCTGGCGGATCACCTCCAGCTGCAGGTCGTGGTGGGGGGCGGCATCGTGCACCTCGCCGATCATGACCAGGTCGGCGGCCTCGGCCTTGGCGCACAGTTGCTGTAGGGTGACCGCCTGGCGGTCGCTGACGCGGGTGATGGCCTGGCCGGCGCGTGCGCTGAAGGGAAGAGCCAAGGTGCAGAGGGCGACTAACAGCAGGGCGATGGTCTTGGGCATGGTCATCTAAGGTCCTGGGTCCGTTTGGTTTTGGAAGCTGCAGCCTACACCAACGGCGGTAAGATCACAACTTTAATTGCCTGCTGGCTTGCCTGCCACAGGCCCAAGGCGCGGGGTGCCGCGCTTGCTGGAGGTGCGCGTGCAGGTGTTTGCCATGTTGTCATCGCTTCTTTTCATGCTGCTACTGGCGTTTTCTGCCGAGCCGGCCGCCGCAAGCGGGGCTGCGGCCGTCCTCAGCCAGGACATCGCCGTAACCCTCGATCCACCCCGGCACGAGTTGGGGGGCGAAAGCCGCATCGCCTTCGCCCCGGGCAGCCGCAAGGTCCGCTTGAGGCTCGCGAAGCAGGCCCGAGTAGACTCGGTGCGTTGCGCAGGCCGCGACCTTCCCTTCACCTTCCGCTCCGGCGCCATCGAGCTGGAACTTCCGCAGGGGGAAACCAGCGTGGCACTCGCCTATCACGCCAGCTTCAACGACCAGGTGGCGCGGCATCCGGCCGCGGGCGAGGACCCAAGCTACGGCGTCAACGCTACCATCGGCAGCGAGGGGACCTTCCTCGGGGGGGGCGCCTACTGGTACCCGGTGCCGGAGCAGGTCCCGGCCAGCCGCAAGGTCACCGTCTCGGCACCGGCCGGAACCGAAGCGATCACCTTCGGCGCCCGGCTGGCACGGGAGACCTCGGCCGGCGTCACCCGCTCGGTGTGGCAGGAGACCAGGCCGGTGGGGGGGCTGTCGCTGTGCGCCGGACCGTACCTGGTCGAGGAGCGCAAGGCGGCCGGCATCACGCTCTACAGCTACTTCTACCGTGACAACGCCCAACTCGCGCCACGCTACCTGGACGCCGCCGCGAAGTACCTCACCCTGTACCAGGAACTCTTCGGCCCCTATCCCTTCGAGAAGTTCGCGGTGGTGGAGAACTTCTTCCCCACCGGCTACGGCTTTCCCTCCTTCACGCTGCTGGGGGGCTCCGTGATCAAGCTTCCCTTCATCGTCGACACCAGCCTTCCCCACGAGATCGCCCATTCATGGTGGGGTAACGGCATCGATGTCGACCTCAGTGAAGGCAACTGGTGCGAGGGACTGGTCACCTACCTGGCCGACTACCTCTTAAAGGAGCGCCGCTCGCAGGCTGAAGCCGCCGAATACCGCAGGCAGCTCCTCATTGATTACGCCTCCCTGGTCACCACGGAAAACGACTTCCCGCTCACCGCCTTCGTGAGCCGCAACGATCCCGCCTCCCGGGCCATCGGCTACGGCAAGGCTGCCATGGTGTTCCACATGATCCGGTCCCGGATCGGCGATGAGGCCTTCTTCAGCGCGCTGCGGGAGCTGGCGCGGCAGCGCATGTACCGCTCCGCTTCCTGGAGCGACCTGCTGGCTGCCTTCGTGCGTGCCTCGGGCCAAGACCTTGCCCCGATCAGGCCCCTCATCGAGCGCAAGGGGGGGGCACGGCTTGCCCTCAGCGGCGCGCAGAGCCGGCGCCTGGCAACGGGATGGCAGGTGACCGGAACGCTCAGGCAGTCCCCGCCGTATTTCGGGCAGGACGTTCCCCTGCGGTTGGAGACCGCGGCGGGGGCGCTCACCCGGCCGGTTCCTGTCCCGGCGCAGGGTGCCGCCAGCTTCGACCTCGCCGCACCGGGACAGCCGCAGCGCCTGCTGCTCGACCCTGATGCGGAAATCTTCCGCGTCCTCTCACCCGGGGAGATACCGGCTACCGTCAACAGCATCAAGGGGGCCGGCAACCTGATCGGGGTGATTACCCGGAACTGCCGAGTGGAGCGGGGGAGCTTCCGCGCCTTTCTCGCTTCCCTGTCCCAGGGCAAGGCTGCGGTGGTCGACGAGGCGGACCTGAAACCCGGGCAGGCGGCGCGACACGACCTCCTCTTTTGCGGCTTACCCGGCGACCCTGCGCTGCTGCCGGCCGGCGCCGAGACCATCAGCCGGGGCGGAGCGACGGAGCAGGGGGACACGCTAACCTTCACGGTGCTGCAGCGCAGCGCCCCGGAGCAGGGCGTGGTCGCCCTGTTCGAGCCGGGGTCGCCCGCGGCAGCGGTCCAGTACGGCCCCAAGGTGACCCACTACGGCAAATACGGCTACCTCCTCTTCTCCGGCGGCGCCAACCGCCGCAAGGCCACCGCTCCTCCCGCCGATGGTGGGGCGGTGGTCCGTTTCCCCGGGTACGCCCCCTAGCGCTTGCCGGCGCCTCCCTGCACGGGGGGCGCCGGTTCCCCCCCTCCGCAGGCTCCCATCGTCCCCGCGTCACATTTCCCTCTAAAAAAGTTTGATTTTTTGAATTAAAAATCGCTTAAGTTATACTTCCCGACGTCGATAAGCAGACTATCGTGCGTGCGGAGGGGGCGCCGAACTGGCCACTCTGCGACCTTTTTCCCGTGCGAGACAGCACCAACGGTTGGAAAACCACCGGCAGAACGCCGGGTCGCCCAGAAAAGGAGCTACGCCATGACAGTTAGTGATATCTCTTTGACCGCCGGCATGAGGACCAACCTTCTGTACCTGCAGAACACCAGCCAGCTGCTGAACCGTACCCAGCAGAGGCTGTCGTCGGGCAAGAAGGTCAACAGCGCCCTGGACAACCCGACCAACTACTTCGCGGCCCAAAACGCCAACCAGCGCGCCAGCGACCTGTCCGACCGCAAGGACGGCATGTCGGAAGCGGTGCAGACGGTACAGGCTACCAACGCAGGCATCACCGCCATCACCGGTTTGATCAACGCCGCCAAGGGTGTGGCCCAGTCCGCCCTCTCCACCAGCGACACCAACGTCCAGTCCAAGCTGGCCAGCCAGTACAACACCATCCGCAGCCAGATCGACAACATCTCCTCGGACTCGGGGTATCGCGGACTGAACCTTCTGAGCACCATCAACACCCTCACGGTCAACTTCAACGAGGACGCCAGTTCCACCCTGGACGTGGTGGGCTTCCTCGCCAGTTCGGGCGGCCTGAGCCTCTCCGAGGCCAGCGGTAACTGGCAGACCGTCTCCGATATCACCACCGACACGGCGAAGATGGATACCGCCATCTCGACCCTCAGGGTCAACACCCAGGCCCTGGCCGCCAACCTCAACATCATCACCACGCGCCAAAGCTTCACCGACGAGATGATCAACACCCTGCAGACCGGCGCCGACAACCTGACCCTCGCTGACATGAACGAGGAGGGTGCCAACATGCTCATGCTGCAGACCCGCCAGTCGCTGGGCACCACCTCGCTCAGCCTCTCGTCGTCGGCCGCGCAGTCCATCCTCAAGCTGTTCTAGTCTCTCCAGGGCGGGATGGCGCCAGCCATCCCGCTCCCACGCAGACCGTGGGATAAGGAGCGGGTATGAAAAAATCACAGCTTATGCCGGCATGCCGCCTGTCCCAGGGCAGCGCGCCACCCGGGAGTGAGCCCGGGGCGCGTGCTGCGGCAACAGCTCCCGGGGGAGAGTGCGGGGTCCCCGTGGATCTCAGGGAGGAAGGGGCCAACATGCTGCGCCTGGTCCAGTCCCAGCAAGAGGCGCAGACGCCTTTGGCCAGTTCGTCGCGACAGGCACAGTTGGTCCTGGGACAGTTCTAGGGGGGCGGTAACTCGCCGACAACTGCGCGTTTTTTTTACTAAGGGGGGTCTGAAAATTGCAGACGCTTCAGCCTGAGGGGGCATCACCAAAAACTGGCTGAGGTAGCTTAAGCCGCAGCACGAGGGGGCGGTTATGCTGGTTCAAGTGAACTGGACAAACAAGAGGTATGACTACGTAAAGGACTACATGCTGGACAGCCTGATCGAGTCCGGCGTCGTCGCCAGGTTTCTGCGCTCTTCCGGGTGGGTAACGGTGGGGGTCGACCCGATCCGGTCGGTGAAAAACAAGGCGGGGTATCGCGGCCCCGAACGAAGGCACATGGGGGGAGCCGCGGCGTAACGGCAAGTGTCGGATACCTTGACACGACCCGTAAGCCGTGTCGAGATACTTGACAACAGTGGGAAGTGAATCGAACATTCCACATTTAGGTGCAAACAAAAGGCGATGCCTGGAAGGCGTCGCCTTTTGTTTTTGGTGGAGAATTCGCTTAAGCCTTGGCTGCAAAGTGGCCCTTTCGAAGAAAGGGGCGCCTAGCGGCGCCCCCGCTGCCTTTCCTGGTCCTGCTGCAACTTATGCGTTCCTGCGGCGTTTGCCCCAGACGGCGAGCCCCAGGAACCCGGCGCCGAGCAGGATCATGGTACCCGGTTCGGGGACCGGCGGCGTGGTGGTGGTGAGCCCCGCCTCGGTGAACGGCGTGGTGTAGGAGTGCGGGCGTTCGCGCAGATCCTGCCCGTAGGCGACCACGAAGGTCCCGTTGTCCAACGGAGCGCCGAAGGTGACGCCGATGGTGCTTCCGCCGGTGATCAAGGTGTCGTTCAGGGTGTAGACGAAGATGCCGAAGAAGGCCGCGTCGATGTTGTTCACCGCGAGGTCCGCGTCATGCCAGTTGCCGAAGTTGTTGGACGCGTTGCCGCTCGGCTTGAGGCCGAGCCAGTCGTAAAGATCGTCGCTGGCGGGGCCGAAGGAGCCGGCATAGCCCGTGGTGACGTTCCAGGTGCCCGAGTAGGCGTTGGCGCCGCCGGCGGCACCCGTCCCGGTCGAGAGGGTGATGGAGGGGGCCTGATACCCGCTATCGGCCCCGGGTACCCCAATGATCATCAAAAGCGGGTCGGCGAGCGCGGGCTGACCGTTGCCGTTCTCCTGGATACCCAGATGGGTGTTCGATATCGGTCTGAGTTCAGAGCCGTTGTAAAGATACCCCCCGGTGCCGGGGGGATTGCCGATGTGCATGACGGAAGGATCCAATGGGTCGGGGACCGAAACAGCGAAAGCTGCGGACGTTCCGAACATCGCCACGATGCCGATCAGAACAAGCAGTTTTTTCATGACACCCTCCTTTTCCTTTTTATGAAGCTTGGCCACGTGTCCACGTCGCAGCAAATTGCGGGCCATCACCTAACTCGCCGTTATCACAGTATGTGCGCTGGATTGCGCCGGCAAGGTGTAAAGGTGACCGACAGCGTGTCACGGTCCGGCCAGCAAAAAGATTGTTAAACCGGCCACTTGACGCAGGGGGTACCGGTCGGGGGTGTAATGGATTCCGACAGAGAGCCTTACCAGAGATGCCAGTTGCCGGTGCAAAGGATGTAGCAGGCGAGGGCGAGGTTGGTGGTGGCGTGTGCCAGGACGCACAGGGTGATGCTGCGGGTCTTGTAGCAGACGAGGTTGTAGACGGCGCCGGCCAGGATGCCGGACAGGACCTGGTGGTGCTCCAGGCCGAACAGCAAGGTGGTGATCAGAAAGGAGGAGAGGGTGAAATCGCCCACGCGCACCGAGCTGAACTGCACACGCACCAGGTAGCGCAGCAGGAACGAGCGCCAGAAAAGCTCCTCCATGACCGGGACGACCAGCACGGCCCCGGCCACGCGCAGGCCGGTCATCACGACACGCACCCAACCCTCCGGGAGAAGGCCCGGCGCAAAGGGAGGGGGAGGCGGGGCCATTGGCATGGTCCAGGTGATGAAGATCCAGGCGATGAAGGTGGCCACCCCGACGGCAATGACCGCGGCGCCGCTTTTTACGTTGCGCAGATCGTCCAGGCATAGTTCACGGTACGTGTGCCGGCAGGCGACGAGGAGCGCCGCCACGGACAGGATCTTGACCGGGTATAGGTAAAGATGGGCCGCGGCGGGAAGGTGCACTACCCCCGCCTTTTGTGCCATGCCGAGCGCCTCCTGGACGGCGATGAACCCCATGTACAGCGCAAAGGGGAGGACGCGGCAGAGCGCCTCTCCGTGAAGCCGTGTCCGGAATGGGGAATGGGGCATGATTCTCCCTCAGAGCGTGGTGTCGGCAAAAGCGCGGGAGTAATTGTAGCAGGAACAGGATGAATTTAAAGTGCAGAATAAGCAGTGATTCACTATTTATAGGTAATAAGAATTTACCAATACTGTCTGTTTGAATCCTGCACTATATGTGATAGATAACGCCATGACACGGCCGCTCTCATTGGTGTAATTAAATAGTTATTTAGTTAACTTGATCTTAGCAAGCTGCGTTGTAGAATTAGCACCATCCATTCAGTGAATTTTTCTGAGACAACGGCCCTTGTCCCCGAGAGTGCACCCTTAGGCACAGGTTCTATCACCGCGAGAGGCAATGAGCGAGCTGTCCGTCACCGTCATCGACACGCCGGAGCAACTGCAGGGGCTGGCGCCTCAGTGGAACGAACTGCTGGCCGCGTCTGCGGCCGACGGCGTGTTCCTGACCTGGGAGTGGATGTCGGCCTGGCTTGGCTGCTGCCTCAAAGAGGGGCGCGAGCTCTTCGTCCTCTTCTTCTCGCAGCGGGAGCGCCCCGCCGGCATCGCCCCTTTTTACCGGGAACGTCGCAAGGGGGCGTTCGGGGTGCGCACCATCCGCTTTCTCGGGGCGCCGGAGGGGGGGAGCGACTACCTCGACGTGATCTGCCGCAGGGGATGCGAGGAGCAGGTGGCCGGGGCGCTGTACCGGTTCCTCTTGGAAGAGGGGAGGGGGGAGTGGGACCTCCTTCATCTGCAGGATATCCCCGCTGACTCCGTCTTCCTGCTCCGCTTCCTGGAACGGGTGGACGAGGCGGGACGGTACCTGGAGCTTGCCCCCGGCGCCTACTGTCCGGCGCTGGAGTTGGAGGAGAGCCGGGAGGACGGGTGGCCGCGGCGGGCTTCCGCCGGCTGTAAAAAGAAATACGAAAAGGAACTCGCCCTCTTGCAGCGGGAGGGGGAGGTGGTTCACCTGGCGGAGGAAGAGGCCGGTGCGGCGTCGCTTGAGCGCTTCTTCCGCCTCTACCGTGCCGTCAGCGGCAGGCCGGGCACGAGGCTTATCTCCCTGCTCCAGGGATACCTGGAGCGCCGTGGTCCCCGGGAGGGGGTGAGGATCGACACCCTGGCCGTGCAGGGAAAGGAGATCGCCTCCCTGCTTCATTTCCGGTATCGGGACTCCCTGTTCCTGTACCTGGTGGCGGTGGACAAGACGTTCAACCCCAAGGTCAGCATCGGACACCTCCTTCTGGGCAAGTGCATCCTGGACGCGGGGCAAAAGGGGTACCGCCGCTACGATTTTTTAAAAGGAGGCGAGCCGTACAAGTTCCACTGGGCCGCAGGCGGGCGGCGCAGCCTGCAGGTCAGGTTGTGGCGCAAGACCCCCCTGGGCCTGGCCGCGGGCTTGGCAAGGATGGCCCGCCAGGCGGGAAAGCTGCTCCTCAGGTAGGGAGCGTGGAAGGAGGCGTGTCATGCAAGGGGACGACAGGTGCCAGCTGCAGGTGGTGTACCACTCGGGCGGTCCCCTCACCCTTTCCGACCGGGTGAGGACCTTCCTGCTGCGTCTGAACAGCGCGCTTAAAAGGCGCCTGGTGCACCACTTCAGCGCGATGGAAGAGGCGAGCGCGGCAGGGGCGAGCGCCATAAACCGGGCCGCAAACCGCCTCCTTTCCCCCCCCGGCGCCTGCTACCAGCCCGGGGATGAGGTCGAAGTGCTCACCATGGAGGAGATCCGGCGCACCCTGGACGGCAACGGCTGCTGCGGCAGGCTGCAGTTCATGCCGGGGATGGCGCGCTACGCCGGGAAGCGGTGCACCGTCTTGAAGCCGGTGCGGACCATGTTCGACGAGCGCGCCTGGAAGATGGTCCGGGTGAAGGATACGGTGGTGTTGCGGGACGTGATCTGCGACGGCGTCGAGCTCTATGACAAGGAGGGGTGCGACCGCTGCTGTTACTACTTCTGGAAGACCGACTGGCTGCGCAGGGTACGCTGACCATGGCCACGGACTCCACCCCGCTCACCGTCACGCTTGCCGGCGGCTGGGAGGCGACCGCCTACCGGCAGTGGTCCTTCCCGCGGGAACTGCCCCCCCGCTGGAACGACCTGGCGCACGGCTACGGCGACCTCGGTGTCTTCCTCACCTTCGAGAGTTTCTCCTGCTGGTGGCGCTCCTTCGGCGGCGCCGCGCGCCCCCTGGTGACCGTCCTTGCGAGAGAGGGCGAGGTGAAGGGGATATTCCCCTGTCGCCTGGTGACCGACGGCAAGGGGCTTGACAACGGCATCCGGTCCCTCGCCAACAGCGAGACCCACTGTTACGACTTCCTGGTGGCCGGCGAGGAGCGCAGCGCGGCGCTGTCGGGCTTTCTTTTGGCGGCGGCGCGGCTTTTTCCGGGAGAGACCATCACGATCGACAAGCTCCCCGCGGACGGACCGAACACGGCCCCCTTGCTGGAACTGCTCTCGCGCAGAAGCGGCTGTTCCCAGCATGGCTTCCACCCCAGCGCCCCCTTCCTGGAGGTGCCTGCAAGCGAGGCGGAGCTGTTGGCGCGCCTGTCGGGCAGGGTGCAGAAATCGCTCAAGCAAAGCCGGAAGCGGGCCGCCCGGGAGGGAGGGGTGCACCTGCAGGCGGTGACCGGCGGCGACGCCCTCGACGCCACCCTTTCCGAGCTGTTCGAGGCCGAGTACCGCAGCTGGAAGGGGGAGGCGGGGACGGCGATCAAGTGCCGGGCCGACGCGGAGAGCTACTACCGTGCCCTGGCCCGGTGGGCCGGGGAGAGCGGGGCGCTGGTCTTGTTCCTGCTCAGGCTGGAGGAGCGCGTCACCGCGGCCTGCTTCTGCCTGGCCCGGGGCGGCACCCTCTTCATCCTGAAAACCGGCTACGACCAGCGGTACCGGCATCTCGCCCCGGGGCTTTTGCTGCTGGCCGAGGTGCTCACCTGGTGCCGGGAGGCGGGGGGGTACCGGGTCTGCGACCTGCGCGGGGTCTGCGAGCCCTGGAAGATGGAATGGACCGACCGGACCGGGGCGAGCGGGACGGTCAGGATCTTTCCCGCCTCCTTTTCGGGCACGCTCAGCTACCTGACCCGTTACGGGTGGAAGGAGTTCCTGAAAAAATTACCCCCGGTCCGCTACGGGCTCGACCGGGTCAGGAGTAAGGGCGCCTGCGCAGCGGACGCGCCCTGAGGCATTCCTCGTCGCCACAACTGCTGGGCCCCGAAGGGGAGGTGGATCATGGTGCTGGTCATCACCATCGACACGGAAGAGGACAACTGGGGCGGTTACACGGACCGGAGCTACTCGCTGGAGAACCTGAAGTGCATCCACGACCTTCAGGCCCTCTTCGACCGTTACGGCGTGCGCCCCACCTACCTGATCAACTACCCGGTCGCCACCGACCCGATGGCCATCGAGCTCTTCTCCGACCTGCTGGACCGCGGCAGGTGCGAGGTCGGCATGCACTGCCACCCCTGGAACACCCCCCCCTTCGAGGAGTCGCTGTGCTCCTACAACAGCATGCTGTGCAACCTCCCCGAGCAGTTGCAGTTCCGCAAGCTGGAAACGCTCAGAAACGCCATCTGCGACAACCTGGGCATTGCCCCGGCATCGTTTCGCGCCGGGCGCTGGGCCTTTGGCAGCGCCACCGCGCGCTCGATCCAAAGGCTCGGCCTCAGGATAGATACCTCGGTCACCTCCTACACCAGCTGGGCCGACTCCAACGGCGTCGACTACAGCAGGGTCCCCCCCCACCCCTACCGCTTCTCCTCCCGTGACATCTTTCTCAGCGACGACAGCGGCGAGCTCCTGCAGTTCCCGGCCTCGGTCGGTTTCCTGCAGCACGACTTCGAGATCTGCCGCCGCGCGCACGAACTGCTGAAGCAACCGCCGCTCAGGAAGATGCGGCTGTGCGGCATCCTGGACCGGTTGAGGCTGTTGAACAAGGTGGCGCTCTCCCCCGAGACCGCGACCGGAACGATGATGGTCAAGCTGGCCGAGCGCTTCCGGGCCCTGCGCATCGGTTACCTGAACCTGTTCTTCCACTCGAACACGCTGGTCAAGGGGCTCTCCCCCTTCAACAAGCGCGACGGCGATACCGAGCGTTTCTTCCACAGCCTCGAGCAGTTTCTTTGCTATGCCCGGGATACCGGGATCGAGTGCTGCACCCTGAAGGAGGTGCGCTTGGGGGACTTCTGCCCTTGCGGCCGGGAGCAGCAGGAGTGCCGGGGCGCCTCGCGGCTCCTTCTGAACGGGACCAGGTCCGGCATCTTCGACGCCGACAGCGCCGCTGTCCGTGCGGCGCGGGGAGCGGGCGCCGGGGAAGGGTCCCCGGCGCCCTGGGACCTGCCGCGCCGCGGCGGGAGGTAAGGGGGATCCCCCTCCGCGGCCGTCTCGCCCGGGTGCATCAGGCGTTTTTGCGCCGCTTGCCGTAGACGGCCAGGCCGAGGAAGCCGCACCCCAGCAGGAGCATGGTCCCCGGCTCCGGAACCGGCGCCACCGACTCAACCATGAGCACCATGTCGTTGTAGTCCCCGTCGCCGCCGCCATAGGTGTCCTCGAAGCCGAGCACGTACTCGTTGGGGAGCCAGGGCGTATAGGCCGGGCTGCCGGGGAGGCTCACGGCCCCCCCTTGGCTCGCGTAGGCCACCATGTGGTCGAACCCGTCGGCGTTGCGGGCGGTGTCGCTGTAGAAGATGTTGGCGCCGTTGTCGAAATAAAAGCCGAATACGTTGGAGTCGAAGCGGTGATCGGTGAAGGTTTTGCGCGCGTAGTCGGCCACGGTCAGGGTGAGGTCCCGGTCGAAGCTGAAGGAGACCCTGGTCCCCGCGCCGGCCCTGCCGCTGAAGAGCTCGGCCCTGTTGTTGACGTTGCTTGCGTCGTAGATCCCGAAGCTGTTCACGTGGGCGTTGCCGGCGATCTCGAGGATCATGGTCGCCGATGACGTGCCGCACCCCCCGGTGGTCCACAGGGCGTCGTGCCGGTCCGGCATGTAGTCGGAGAAGGCGTTGACGCGGCTTACGCCTCCTGTGGTGATGCCGTCGAGGATCTGCTGCATGTTGAATTCCGAGCCGTCTCCCCCCCCTGAGGGATTGATGGCCGTCGCTGTTGCGCTGTTTGCTGCCAAACAGAGCACGGCGGCGAGTGTTGCTGCTATCCGTTTCATTGTTGTCCTCCTTTGCGTGGGTTAATGTGCGAACACCAATAAAGCAACGGGCGTGCCATGCGGCGCACCCTGCTGAAACTGCGCCGTTTGCCACCGGGCCGGGGAAGCGGCGCCGAGGCGGATGTAAAGATTCCCGACAGATAGTGGGGAGGGGGAGGTCTGTCCGTAATATTGAGATAAATTAATGTTAAAAAATTTATCGATGCGGGTGCCGGAAGGAGGCGCCTGACGGTGTAACCCTCTGGTTGTGCATTTCTTAGTCTGTATTAAAAAGTACGGTGATTGAACAGGTTTGCTCATATCTGCGCCCCCTTGTCACTCAGGTCGTCAAATATTTTGCTTGCGTTTTTGCCATTAAGTGTTGAATTTTCCGACATAGATTTTAATGTTTTTCGGCTCACTGTTTGGCAACACCTGCTGCCTTAGTGGAGGTCCCGCTGTGAGAATATCGCTCCTGCTTCTGGTTGTAGTCGCAACGTGTGCTGCCTGTGGCAGCAAGACCAAAGAGACCCTCTATGAGGAGGGGGTGAAACAGATGCAGTCCAACCCGGGCGCGGCGGTGGTTTATCTTAAAAACGCGCTGGAAAAGGACGCCAACTTCTTCGAGGCACGCTTCCAGCTCGGCAAGGCCTACGCTGCGCTGGGGAAGGCGGAGCAGGCGGAAAAGGAATTCAACAAGGTCCTCACCCAGAACCCCTCCCGGGACGAGGTGGTCCTGGAACTCGCCAGGCTTGCCAGTACCACCGGCAAGGGAGAGCGCGCCGCGGAGTTGTCGCAACAATACCTTGCCCGGCATCCCGAGAGCCCCGAGGGACTCGAGGTAGCCGGTGAGGCGCACGCCGTGGGCAAAAGGTACCAGGAGGCCCTCTCGTTTCTGACCCGCGCCGTGAAGGCGGATCCCGGGCGCGCGTCGGCGCGGCTCGCCCTCGCCACGGTGCAACTCTCCATGGGGCGAAGCGATGCGGCGGGGCAGGAGCTGGGCCAGTTGCTGGCAGCGGACCCGCGCAACCTGAAGGCGCTCTACATGCAGGCGAACCTCGAGCTCGCCGCGGGGCGCCGGGACCGGGCCGCCGCGGTCTACGAGCGCATCATCAAGCAGGACCGCAACCAGGTTCCCGCACGCTTCAGGCTGGGGGCCATCTGGCTCGAGCAGGGGGAGCCGGGCAAGGCTGACGCCGCAGCCGACGAGCTCATCAAGGATTACCCGACGCGGGGGGACGGCTATCTCCTGAAGGGGATGGTCGGCTACTACCGCAAGAACTACACCGACGCCATCGCGCAGCTGCAGCAGTCCAACAAGCTCGCCCCCACCCTCGAGGCCTACCACTTCCTGGGGCTTTGCTACTACAGCAAGGGGGAACTGGAGACCGCGCTGTCACAGTTCCGCGTCATCCTCGACCGGATGCCCGACTCCCGGCGCGCCCGGCTCATGACCGCCCAGATCCTGCTGATGCAGAAGCGGACCGAGGATGCCGCAGCCGAGGTGAAGAAGGTCCTCGCCGCCAACGACGCGGACGCGACGGCGCACAACCTTCTGGGGAGCGCCTACGTGCTCCAGGGGGAATTCGAGGAAGGGATGCGCGAACTGGACCGGGCGACCAGGCTCGACCCGAAGCAGGTGAGCGCGTACCTGAGGAAGGGGGCCCTCTACTTCAGCAAGGGGAAGGAAGCCCAGGGTGAGAGCGAGCTTTTGAGCGCGGTGAAGGCCTCCCCCGACGCGCAGACCGGCAGGCTCCTCCTTGCCTCGCACTACCGGCGCCTGGGCAAAAGCGACAAGGCTGCCGCCCTGTTGCAGGCGGGGCTCACCGGGGGGAAGGGGGACGCCCCCCTGTACAACGCGCTTGCCGCGCTGCAGCTCTCCGCCGGGAAAAAGGACGAGGCGGTGGCAAGCCTCGAGGCGGCCAAGAAGGCGGACCCGCTCCTTGCCGCGAGCTACCACAACCTCGCCGGCGTCTACGCCTCCCAGGCCGACTACCAGAAGGCGATAGCCGAGCTCACCCTGCTGCAGTCGAGGGTCCCCGGCAACCTCCAGGCGCTGCTCGGGCTCGCTTCGCTGAACGAGGTCGCCGGCAGGGACGCCGAGGCCCTGGCCTGGTACCAGAAGGGGGCGGCGACCGGCAAGCTCGACGGCTACCTGGCCCTTGCCGCCTACCAGCAGAAGAAAACGCCGCAAAAGGCGCTCGCCACCCTGGAGGAGGCGATCAAGCGCGAGCCGCGCTCCGCGGCACCGGTCGAGGCGAAGGGGCGCCTGCTGCTCTCCCAGGGGGAGCCCCAGAAGGCGCTCAGGGCCTTCGAGGATCTCTCGGCCATAGATGAGGAACGGGGCGCCTTCCTGAGGGTCGCCGCCTACCTCGCCATGAAGCAGGGGGGCAAGGCCGTGGAGCAGGCCAAGGGGTACATCGCGCGCCGTCCCGACTCGGTGCGGGGCTATCTCCTTTTGGCCAGCGTGTACCAGGGGACCGGCGACACCGCCTCGGCCCTCGCCCAGGCCGCGCGCGCCGTGGAGGTCGACCCGGCAAGCGTCCAGGCCCGCATCCTCAAGGGGGAGCTGCACCGCGCCAGGAGGGACTTTCCGGCCGCCCAGGACTGTTTCCAGGGTGCGCTCAAGGTGCAGCCGGACTCGGTGCCGGCACGCTTCGCCCTGGCCTCGCTCCTGGAGGGAAACGGCAAGAAGCGGGAGGCCGCGCAGCGCTACCGGGCCATCCTGGAGCTGAACCCCAGGTACGTGCCGGCGCTCAACAACCTGGCCTACCTGAGCGCCGACGGCTACGGCAGCAGGGAGCAGGCGCTGCGCTACGCCATCGATGCCTACCGCCTCGAGCCGGGCAACGCAAGCGTCACCGACACCGTGGGGTACGCCCTGTACAAAAACGGGCGCAGCCAGGACGCGGTCAAGGTCCTGGAGCGGGCGGCGGCGCTTCTGCCCAAGGACCCGACGGTGCGCTATCACCTGGGGCTTGCCTACCACCAGGCAGGAGACCGCGCCCGTTCCCAGAAGGCGCTGCAGGACTCCCTTTCCCTGGGGGAATACCCGGACAGCACGGCGGCGAGGACCCTCCTGGCCCAGTTGAAGCGCTAGCCGTTTTAGAGAAGCCATGGATCTGCGCGTTCCCTTTTACATCTGCACCGACGCTGTGCTGGCCCTGATGTCGCTGGTGCTGGCAGCCGGGGTCCGCTTCGGTCGGTTCACCCCCCGCGGGGAGTGGGATCTCACCACCGGCGTAAAAGCCAGCGCCATCTTCGTCCTGGTGGCGCTGTTCTCCTCGTACCTGATGGAGGTGTACACCCTCCCCAGGGACAGCAGAAAGCGCGACATCCTGGCCACCTGCGTCCAGGGGGGGTGCGCCGCCTTCTTCTTCCTCTCCGTGGTGTACTACCTCGCCCCGGAGCTGATGCTCGGGCGCGGGGTGCTCTTCTTCGCGCTGGGCTTCTTCGTGCTGTTCCAGTTCGGCTGGTACGCCGCCTCGGGGATCGGGGCGCGCAGGGTCCCCTTCTCCAAGCGGGTCCTGATCCTCGGCTCGGGCGACCTTGCCTGCCAGCTGGGGGGGCTTCTGGCCTCCCAGCCGGGTCGCTTCACCCTGGCGGGGTACCTCGAGTGCCAGGGAGAGGGGCGCCCGGTGCAGACGGTGCACCAAAAGGAGCTCTTCGGCTCCCAGGTCGTCCCCAGGTGCGGGGATCTTTTGCAGACCGCAGGCGAGTACAAGGCCTCGGCCATCGTGGTGGCGCTCGCGGAAAGGCGCGGCGTCCTTCCCCTGCAGGAGATGATGCGCTGCAAGCTAAACGGCGTCGAGGTGCTGGATGCCCCCGCTTTCTACGAGATGGTCCAGGGGAAGCTCCTTCTGGAGGAGATGACCCCCTCCTTCATCATCTTCTCCAGCGGTTTTCACCGAAGCGCCTTCGCCAAGGTGTACAAGCCCGCCATGGACGTCGTCCTGGCGCTTGCCGGTCTCATCCTGGCCGCGCCGCTGTTCCCGTTCATCGCCCTGGCCATCAAGCTGGACTCGCCGGGGCCGCTACTTTTCAAGCAGGTCCGGGTGGGGCGTGGGGAGCGCCACTTCACCCTTTACAAGTTCCGCTCCATGCGGGTGGACGCCGAGCGCGAAGGGGCGGTATGGGCAGTCAGAAACGACCCGCGCATCACGCGGGTGGGCTCCTTCTTGAGGAACTCGCGCATCGACGAACTCCCCCAGCTCTACAACGTGCTCAAGGGGGACATGAGCTTCATCGGCCCGCGCCCCGAGCGCCCCGAGTTCGTGGAGGACCTGAAGCGCAGCATCTCCTACTACTCCAAGCGCCACACCATAAAGCCCGGCCTCACCGGCTGGGCCCAGGTGCGCTACCCCTACGGCGCCACGGTAGAGGACGCCATCGAAAAGCTGCGCTACGACCTGTACTACATCAAGAACCTCTCCTTTCTCCTGGACATGGAGATCCTCTTCGAGACGGTGAAGGTGGTCCTGTTCGGACGCGGCAGGTAGGTTTGGGTTGACAAGGCGGCCGGCGTGCCGCATCGGGAGGACGTCATGAAAGTCGTGCTTTTGCTTTTGCTGCTCCTTGTGTCCCTCGCCCCCGTGAGCGTGAGGGGCGCGGACTACGTGATCGGGGAAGGGGACAGCCTCGACATCTCCGTGTGGGGGGTGAAGGAGTTGAACTTCCCGGTGAAGGTCCGCCCCGACGGCAAGATCACGGTGCCGGGGCTGGGGGAGGTGGTGGCCAGCGGTTCCACCCCGAGCCAGCTCCAGACCATGCTGGGGGGGCGCCTTAAGGAACTGGTGAAAAACCCCATCGTCACCGTGACGGTACGGGAGATCACCAACTCCAAGGTCTACGTCTTCGGCTCGGGGGTGAAGGCCGCGGTCTACGACCTGTCCCGGCGCACCACCTTGCTCCAGCTTCTGTGCACCCTCCCCGAGGTGAAGGCGGCCGACCTGAGAAACGCCTACCTGTTGCGCGACGGCAAGAAGGTGAAGACCGACCTGCACCGCCTGTTCATCCAGGGGGACACCACCCAGGACCTGCCGCTTGAGACCAACGACTCGCTCTTCGTGCCGCTTTTGCAGGACCGCAGCGTCTACATCATGGGGGCGGTGGCCGTGCCCAAGGCGATCGAGTACCGCGAGGGGATGAAGGTGATGGAGGCGATCCTCGAAGCGGGGGGCTTCACGAGGTTCGCGGACCAAAACGACGTGGTGGTGCGCAGAAAGGACGGGGACAAGGCCCAGGCCCTGGAGGTGAAGGCGAAGAGGCTCTTCAAGGAGGGCGACCTGTCCCAGAACATCGAGTTGAAGGCCGGCGACTACGTGATGGTCAAGGAAGCGTTTTTCTAGCGGACAGGAGGTAAGCCGTGCAGGAATCGGAATACAGCAAGTACATGCAGCTCGTGGCCAGGCGCAAGGAGCTCTTCGTCGTCTGCGCCCTGGTCATCATGACCGTGGTCTTCCTGGTGAGCTACCTCTTGCCGAGAAAGTACGAGTCGTCGAGCACCGTATTCATCGAGAAGAACGTGATCTCCGACCTGGTGAAGGGGCTCACGGTGACCCCCTCCATGGACGACACCATCAACGTCCTCACCTACGCCATCACCAGCCGCACCCTGCTCACCAGGGTGGTGGACAGCATGGACATGAACCTCGGCAGGGAGGGGAACGAGGAGCTCATCAAGGACCTGCAGAAGAACCTGACCGTCAAGGTGAAGGAGAAGAACAACCTCTTCACCATCTCCTTCGTGCACAACGACCCGCGCATCGCGCGCGACCTGGTGAACACGCTGGTCCGGTTCTACATCGAGGAGAAGACCTCCTCCAAAAGGGGCGAGTCCTACGACGCCACCAGGTTCCTCTCCGAGCAGATCCAGAGCTTCAACCAGAAGCTGCAAAAGGCCGAGGACGAGGTGAACAGCTACAAGAGGTCCCAGGGGGGGGTGATCTCCATCGACGAGGGGAAGCTCTTCGAGGAGATCAACGTGGCCCAGCAAAAGCTCTACGATCTGGAACTGCGGCGCCGCCAGCTGGAGGGGATGCGGCAGGTCACCAGGAAGGCCAACGACCCGCTGCAGGCCAAGCTCGGCGCGCTGCAGAAGAGGCTGGACGACCTGCGGGTGCAGTACACCGACGGCTACCCCGAGGTCGTTACCGTGAAGGGTGACATCGAGGCGGTCCGGGAGCAGATGAAGGCGCGCGGGGCCGCCGAGGCCCAGCCCCTGGACCCGCAGGAGATGGCCAAGATCGACTCCGAGATCGCCGCCCTCAGGGTGACCGAGGAGGGGCTCAGGCGCCACATCGCCGCCAACCGGGCCACCCTGCAGCGCATCCCCGAGGCGAAGGCGGGGCTCGCCAAGCTCGAGGTGGAGCGGGAAAACCAGAAGAAGATCTACGACGAGCTCTACTCCCGGCACGGCCAGTCCGAGGTCAGCAAGCAGATGGAGGTGCAGGACAAGTCCACCACCTTCCGTGTCGTCGACCCGGCGGTGCTCCCCACCCGCCCCGCGAGCCCCAACCGCCTGGCGATCATGCTCTTGGGCATCGCCGGCGGGGTGGCGGGAAGCCTGTTCCTGCTGGTCATGCTGGACCAGTTCGACGCCTCGGCGAAGGACGTGGATTTCGCCAAGTCGCTGGGGGCGCCGCTGCTCGCGGTGGTGCCACGCATGCAGGTGAGCGAGGACGTGGCCCGGGCGCGCAGGAAGAGCCAGGGGGTGTTCGCCGTGGCCGCGCTCTACTTCCTGCTCCTTCTGGCCTTTCCAGCCATGGAGCTCATGGGGCTTCCCTACATGGACCGGGTCCTGGACCGGGCGACCCAGGCGGTGTCCCCCCAGCTGGTCCGGGGGCTGGTGCGCTGACCTGACGAGTTGCAGCTCAACAAAGCGAGGGTGATATGAGCAGAATCGAAATGGCAATGGAAAAGGCGGCGCGTCTGAGGCAGGAGGGGGAGGGGGAGCCCGCGCGGCAGGCACCCCGGACCACCGGCGCGCAGGCGGTTCCCCCGCAGGTCCCCGCGGCGCAGGCGCTGTCCCCGAAAAACCCCTTCCTGGTCACCATCCACGAGCCGCACAGCCAGGCGGCCGAGGAGTACAGAAAGCTCAAGAGCGTGCTGGTGCATCTGACCGACGGCGACCCCTTCAAAAACGCCATCATGGTCACCAGTTCCGTCCCCGGCGAGGGGAAATCGCTCACCGCGCTGAACCTCGCGGTCAGCCTCGCGCAGGGGTTCGACCACACGGTGCTCCTCGTGGAGGCCGACCTGCGCCGACCCTCCCTGCACCGCTACCTCGGCTTCGAACCGCGGGCGGGGCTCGCCGACGTCCTCAAGGGGGAGGCGGCCATCGAGGACACCATCATCCAGACCGGCATCGGCAAGCTCGCCGTCATCGGCAGCGGCGCGCCGGTCGAGAACCCGGTGGAGCTCTTCACCTCGCAGAAGATGCGCGCCATCGTCGACGAGTTGAAGAGCCGCTACCCGGACCGCTACCTCATCTTCGACACCTCCCCGGTGCTCCCCTTCGCGGAGAGCCGCGCGCTCACCTCGGTCGTCGACGGCGTCGTTTTCGTGGTCATGGAGCGCCTGGCCAGCCAGGCCCAGATCAAGGAGGCCTACGATCACCTGAAGGGGGCGGTGCTCGGGGTGGTCTACAACGCGGCCCAATCCGCCCTGAAGGACCAGCGCTACAGCTATGCGAGGTACTACGAGGCCCAGGCGCAGTCCTAGCCGGGGGGGACCAACGGACATGTACGAAGAGTTCTTCAGTTTCAAGAAAAAGCCGTTCGAGCTGGTTCCGGACCCGGACTTCATCTACCTCTCCCGCTCGCACAAGAAGGCGATCACCTACCTCGACTACGGCATCCGGGAGCGGGCGGGCTTTCTGCTGCTCACCGGCGACGTGGGCAGCGGCAAGACCACCCTGATCCGGGACCTGATCGGGAAGAAGTACGAGCGGGCGGTGCTCGCCAAGGTGTTCAACACGCGCGTCAGCGTCGAGCAGCTTCTGAGCATGATCAACGACGACTTCGGCCTCAAGGCCGACGGCAAGGACAAGGTGGCGCTGTTGCGCGACCTGAACGACTTCCTGCTGGAACAGTACGCCGCGGGCAACCACCCCATCCTGATCATCGACGAGGCCCAGAACCTCGAGGCGGGGCTTTTGGAGGAGGTGCGCCTGCTCTCCAACCTGGAGAGCTCGCACAACAAGCTGTTGCAGATCATCCTGGTGGGGCAGCCGGAGCTGCGCGAGACCATGGCGAGCCCGGGGCTCATGCAACTGCGCCAGCGCATCAGCGTGAGCTGCCACCTGCACGCCCTGGGGCGGGCGGAGACCGCGGCCTACATCCGGCACCGGCTCGCGGTGGCGGGAAACCGGGACGCGGTCAGCTTCGCCGAGCAGGCGCTGGACCAGATCTTTCGCTTCAGCCGCGGCATCCCGCGCCTGGTGAACATCATCTGCGACTTCCTCATGCTTGCCGCCTTCGCCGACGAGACCCGGGTCATCACCGAGGAGATGACCCGCGAGGTGGCGCAGGACCTCGACTTCGAAAGGACCTACTGGGGGACGGCTGCGCCGGCGTCGCCCCGGGAGCCGGACGCGCCAGGCCCCGCGGCGGGGGGGGACGCGCTGGAGCGGATCGAGCGGCGTCTGGACGCCATCGACGGCGAACTGGGCGCGCGGCTTGAAGGCGCTTTAAGCGGGGTCGAACAGGGTATGCAGCGGATGCAGGCGGAGTTCTCCGGCCGGATCGGGCAACAGGACCGGCAGGTCGCCGAACTCGGGGAGAAGGTGGAGACCGTTTCCTGCGCCATCGAGAGCCTGGTGCTCTCCCCCCCCGCCCGTCCCGCGGCGGTGGGTTTCGCGCGGCGCCTCATGGGGTTCGGTATGGGGGCGAAGAAATGAAGCCCTCGCCCCTGACCACGCTCCTCGCGGCGGCCGCACTGCCGCTTTTCGCCCAAGGCGCAGCCTGCGCCGCCGAATTCCGCTTCACCCCATCGATCGTGATCGGGGAGGAGTATAACGACAACCTGTTCCAGAGTTCGACCCGCCCGGTTACCGAGTACGTGACCCGGGTGCAGCCGAACCTCGCCCTCAACGCCAAGGGGGGAGGGTTCAACGCCGACCTCTCCTACGGGTTCGACTACCGCTATTTCGCGAAAAACAGCCGCGCCGACCAGTTTGACCACCGCGCGGCCCTGGTGGCCGGTTTTGGCGCGCCGGGGGACTTTTTGCACCTGGACCTCTCCGACACCTACAGCCGCGTCTCCGCCAACGTCGCCCGCGACGTGACCTCGGAGAGCCTCGTCGTGAACCAGACCCTGCAAAACAGCGCCCTCGTCTCCCCTTACCTGACCTGGCGCCTCCCCGGCGCCTCCACGCTTACCACCGGCTACCGCTACCGGGACGTGCGCTACTGGAGCGGCAGCGGGGTCGACAAGACCGAGCACGACGGCTACGCCCTGTGGAGCCGCGAACTGACCGCCGGGCTCGTCTTGAAGGCCTCCTACAGCTATGCCCGCATCGCCTCGGAGCTCGATACCCTGACCCGCCACGAGGCCTACGCGGGACTTCGCTACGACTGGAGCGCGGCAAGCTTCGTCTACGGCAACCTGGGGTACGACTGGCAGCGCATCGACAACGGCAGGAACAGGAACGACCCCTTCTGGGACGCCGGGGTGAGCCGGGACTTCGGCTTCCTGACCGCGACCGCAGGGACGCGGGTGCAGTACACCGAGGACCCGCAGACCATCTCGACCAGGAACGTGAACCACTACCTCACCCTGAGCCGGGTCTTTTCGCGCGGCACGGCGAGCTTCAACGCCTCCTACGGCAAGTACGACAAGGACGGGGTTGCCGTGCGCGACGTCCAGCACAAGGTGCTCCTCGCCCTGAACGGGCGCTACGAGCTGCGCCCCGACCTCGGGCTCAACCTGGGCGTCTCGGGGGACCGGTTGAGCCGCACCGTCGGCAGCGACTTTCCCTACCACTTAAACGCCGGCGCCGGGGTCGACTACACCCTGGGGAGCCACGCCGTTTTGGGGGCGAACTACAGCTACATCAGCTACCGCAGCGACCTGGGGAGCAGCCGTGGGGGGATCGACGTGAACCGCGTCATCGTCGAACTGAGGCTGTCGCGGTGACGCTTTTAAACGCCCTCACCGTCGACGTAGAGGACTATTTCCAGGTCTCCGCCTTCGCGCGCCACGTGGACCCCGGCGGCTGGGACAACTACCCGCTGCGGGTGGAGCACAACACCGCCCGGGTGCTCGACCTCTTCGACAGCTTCGGCGTCAAGGGGACCTTCTTCGTGCTCGGGTGGGTGGCCAGGCGCTGCCCCGCCCTGGTGCGCAGGATCGGTGAGCGGGGGCACGAGATCGCCTGCCACGGCTATGGGCATCAGCTGATCTACGACCTCGATGCGCAGGCCTTCAGGGAGGACGTGCGCAGCGCCAAGGCCCTTTTGGAGGACACCGCCGGCTGCCGGGTGCGCGGCTACCGCGCCCCCAGTTATTCGATCACGGCGCGGTCGCTGTGGGCCCTGGACGTCCTCATCGAGGAGGGATTCGAATTCGATTCCAGCGTGTTCCCGGTCTACCACGACATCTACGGCATCCCCGGCGCGCCGCGCTTTCCGCACCTGATCCGGCGCCCGGCCGGGGTGATCCGGGAGTTCCCGCTCACCACGTACCCGCTGCGGCTTGCGGGGCGGGAGTACCGGCTTCCCGTGGCGGGGGGGGGGTACCTGAGGCTCTTCCCCGCCTCCTTCCTGGCCCGCTGCATCGGCTCGATCAACGGCAGGGAAGGGGAGCCCGCGGTGCTCTACTTCCACCCCTGGGAGTTCGACCCGGACCAGCCCCGCATCCGGGCCGGTGCCAGGAGCCGCTTCAGGCACTACCTGAACCTGAAGCATACCGAGGGGAAGTTGAGGCGCCTTCTCGGCGCTCTCGAGTTTGGCACCATGAGCGAGGCCATGGCGGCGCGCTACGGGGAGGACGCGCTGCCGGCGGCGCCATGCGGGGCGTACCCGTGAGCGGGGTCGCCGTGGAAATCTACCGGGGGGACGGCGCGGAGTGGGACCGCTTCGTCGCCACCCAACCCGGGGCGACCAGCTACCACCGCCACCTCTGGAAGGATGTGGTGCAGGAAAGTTTCGGGCACGCGGGCTACTACCTCATGGCCCGCCGGGGGGGCGAGCCGGTCGGGGTGCTGCCGCTCATCCACATGAAAAGCGTGCTCTTTGGCAACTTCCTGGTCTCGGTCCCCTTCTTCAACTACGGCGGAGTGCTGGCCGGGGACCCGGCGGCGGTGCAGCCCCTGCTGGATGAGGGGGGAAAGGTCATGGCGCGCTGCGGCGCCGCGCACCTGGAGTTGCGCCACCGCGGGGAACCGCTCCCCGGGCTCGCCACGCGCAGCCACAAGGTCACCATGATCCTCGACCTCGCGAAGGACCCGGACAGCCAGTGGCGCGGCTTCAACCCGAAGCTGCGCAACCAGGTGCGCAAGGCCCAGAAAAGCGGGCTAGAGGTGGCCGTCGGAGGAGGTGAATTCCTGGAAGGCTTTTACCGGGTCTTCGCCCGTAACATGCGGGATCTCGGGACACCGGTGTACGGTCGTGGGTTCTTCGAAAACGTGCTGCAGGCGCGGGAGCTCCGGGCGCGGGTAATCTCCGTTTTTCTGGATGGCGAGACCGTGGCCTCCGGCATCATGACCCGGTTCCGGGACACGGTCGAGGTCCCCTGGGCCTCCTCGGTCCGGGACTACCGGGAACTCTGCCCCAACAACCTGCTCTACTGGGAGGCGATCCGGCTCGCCATCGGGGAGGGGGCGGCCTCGTTCGACTTCGGGCGCTCCACCCCCGGCGGAGGGACCTACCACTTCAAGAAGCAGTGGGGCGCCCGCGCCGTCGCGCTGCACTGGCAGTACCTCTTGGCACCGGGGGCGCATCTCCCCGAGCTGAACCCCTCGAACCCCAAGTTCCGCCTGGCGGTCGAGGGATGGCGCAGGCTTCCCGTGGCGCTCACGAGGTTTATTGGGCCGGCCATCGTCAGGAACATACCCTAGAGGAGAAGCGATGCGCATCGG
The DNA here is from genome assembly GCF_016458305.1 of Geomonas anaerohicana. Lineage (GTDB taxonomy): Bacteria > Desulfobacterota > Desulfuromonadia > Geobacterales > Geobacteraceae > Geomonas > Geomonas anaerohicana. The sequence continues at coordinate 673,462 of NZ_JAEMHL010000002.1, forward strand.
CAGAACACTCCCCCCGGCGGCGGCGCCTTTGTCGTTGAAGGAGATCCTCTCCGGCCTGGCAGCACTCGTTCCCGGCACTGCCTCCCAGGAGAGGTTCCAGGCGGAGCTCAGGGAATACTACCGGGTGCCGCACGTCTTTCTACTTTCATCAGGGAAGGCGGCACTTGCGGTGATTCTTTTGGCACTGAAGGAACTGACCCCCGACCGTGACGAGGTGCTGGTTCCGGCCTACACGTGCTACTCGGTGCCGGCCGCAATCATCCGGGCCGGGCTCAAGGTGCGCCCCTGCGACATCGATCCGCAGACGCTTGATTTCGACTGGGACCGGGTCGAGGAGGCGATGGCGGGTGGGCGGCTTTTAGGCGCCGTCTCCACCCATCTCTTCGGACTGCCGGCCGACGTCGAACGGCTGAAGCAGATGGCGGCCGGGCATGGCGTGACGGTCATTGAGGACGCTGCCCAGGCCATGGGGGGGGAGGTCGGCTCAAGGAAGATCGGCACCATGGGAGATGTCGCACTGTTTAGCCTGGGTAGAGGCAAGGCGCTTTGCACCGTATCCGGCGGGATAATCCTTACCGGCAGCGACGAACTGGGTGGGGCCATCGAAGGGGTGGTGCGGACTCTTCCAGTGGAAGGCTGCCGCGAGACTTTGAAGAATATCTGCTACGCCTTGGCCTTGCTTGTGCTGGTCAGACCGTGTTTTTTCTGGCTACCGAAAGCCGTTCCTTTTTTGAAGCTGGGCGAAACCATCTTCGACGCCCGTTTCGAACTCAAGCGGCTTGGGGGCTTTCAGGCAGGCCTTTCCAAAGGCTGGCAGGAAAAGATAGTCGCGCTGCGTGAGGCACGTTCAAAGAGCGTCAGCGCAATGATAACAGCTGGTATCTGCGGGCCGGTTGTTTCAGGTCCTTGTGCCGCTAACATAATCAAATTTCCTGTTCTGATTAACGATTTTGATGCTCGAGATAGGCTGCTGTCGCAAAGCGAACTGCAGGGGCTCGGAATATCGGCGGTTTACCCCGGCACGGTGTCTAAAATTCCCGAACTTAACGGCAGGTGCGTCGGAACAGAGTTTCCTCACGCAGAATATGTAGCAAAAAGGATCGTGACATTACCGGTTAATCCTTACGTCACATCATCAGATATAAAACGGATATACGAACTTTGTAAACGGTATTCCGCTTAATCATTTGTTGATTGAAGCGCTGCCATGTTCTGAGGGCAATATGGAACATTCCGTTCCTGTCGGGACTCCAAGTAGCAGGTTTTTAATGCTTGACGCCTTGCGCGGCATAGCTGCTTTAGCCGTCGTCTTTCAGCATCTGTATGCGAATCTCAGCATAAATGTTGAAGACTGGTTTCCGGTCTCGGCGCATGTGGTCTTTACGCATGGATACTTGGGAGTTCCAGTATTCTTCGTGATCAGTGGGTTCGTCATCACGCATAGCGTCGACTGTCAAAAAATAAGCCCCGGCTATACCGGAAGATTTGCCTTGAGACGGGCGGTTCGCTTAGACCCTCCCTATTGGTTCACGATAGCTGTTTCATTGCTGCTGCTAAATTTAAAGGCATGCTCCGTTGGTCTTTCCAGCAACGAGGTTTGGCCTGATAAAAACAATATCCTGGCACATCTGTTCTATGCACAAGACCTTTTGCATTACAAACCGTTGTCTGCCGTGTATTGGACGTTGTGTTTGGAGATACAACTGTATCTGGCATATATATTGTTTAGTGGTATTGCTTTGTGGCTTACCAGGATATGTAAAGTCAATTACAATTACATTTATTTTACTGTGCATGTAGTTGTTGGCTTGTACTCGGCTGCAGCGTACTCGCAATTGGTGCCTACCGGCATTCATGGTCTTTTTATCCAGTATTATCACTTTTTTTTGCTGGGTGTTCTTTCATACATGGTGTTTGTTGATCAGAAGTTTTCACCATTGTTGTTTCTGTTTCTTGGCTATGAAGCACTGATACTTCTTGTATCTGACACAAACGCAAACGTTGTTGCCGGCTGTATGACTGCAGCACTCTGCTATTCGGCTATTAAACTGCGGAAGCTGCAAACTGGTTTCAACTTCAGACCGGTTCAATATTTGGGGTCTATTTCTTACAGCCTATACATAATTCATGCTGATATCGGTTGGAAAGCGATTTCGGTCGGAAAGCGTTTTCTGCCGTATAAAATTAATGTGCCTGGATTTTTACTGCTGTTTGCTGCCGGTCTATCCGTGTCACTTTTTGCTGCTCACCTCCTTTGGAAATTTATCGAGAGGCCGTCGAACCAGTTGTCTAAAATGCTTAAAAGAGCCGTCTAGACGGTCCATACAGAGTGAGAACCTGCCATGGCTTTAGGACATACGGACAAATACAAATTGTCGCTGCTGCTCACGCTGTGGTTCTTGGTCTTCTATCCCATACTGCCGGAGATGGTGCGGGAGTGGGCAGGACATTCCGACAACAACCATGGATTTTTGGTCCCATTGATAACGGTGTACCTCATCCGGCAGAAAAAGGACGAACTACTTTCCTTGCAGATTGATACTTCGAAGTGGGGTGCGGTGGTTCTCGTCGCGGGGTTGGTCATCTTTCTCTTGAGCTTTGCCGGCGGGGGGGGCTTCCCGGCGCGGGTCGCCATGGTGTTTTCACTTTTCGGCCTCCTCTGGTACTGCCTGGGGGGAGCATGGATGCGGTTGCTCGTTTTTCCGGTCCTGTTCCTGCTCTTTATGATCCCGGTGCCGGTCTCGGTTGTCGGCCTGGTTTCCATGCCGATGCAACTCATGGCCACCAAACTCTCCGCCCAGATCATTCAGCACCTTTCCATCCCGGTGTACCGCGAAGGGAATATGCTCTATTTCGTGGGCACCCAGTTGGAGGTTGCCGAGGCCTGCAGCGGGGTCCGTTCCATCATGTCGCTCACCATGCTGGGGACAATCTTCGCCTATATGTCCAGCACGGGGTGGGGCAGGCGCATCGCCCTTGTGCTTGCCGCCGTACCGATCGCGATGATCGCCAACATACTGAGGATCACCGGAACCGGCGTTTTGGCCAACTTCTTCGGGGACCGGGTCGCCCGCGGTTTTCTCCACGAGTTCTCCGGTCTGGTGGTTTTCGCCTTCGGCCTGGCCGCTCTCGGGCTTTTGTACACCCTGCTGAACACGAAAAAGGTGGCCTGATGCGAAACGCCAGTTTCATGACCGCGTTGATCCTGCTTCTCCTGACGGGCACAGCCAGCACCCTCATGACCTACCGTCCCGTCCCGGTGGTGGTTGCTACCAACCTGGAAAAGTTACCGATGGAGATCGACGGTTACCGAGCGGTCGAAGACACGTTTCCCGAGTCGGTGTACAAGGAGTTGAACGCCGACAAGCACCTTTATCGCCACTACCGCTCTGCCGACGGCAGCGTCATCGATCTCTACATCGGCTATTACGGTACGGCAAAGGGAGGAAGGACCGGCCACAACCCCTACGCCTGCCTTCCCGGTGCCGGGATAACGATTCTTGAGGCGAAGGACGCCTTCCTTGCGGTCAAACCGGGCGTGGCGCCGGTGAAGGTCAACTACATATTGGCGCGCAACGAGTTCAATATCATGATGCTGCACTGGTACCAGACCGCCGGTGACAAGGTGGTCTCCTCGGGGCTGCGTCAGAATTTGGAGCGCTTCCTTGGCAGGGTGATAGACAATCGCAATGACGGCGCCTTCGTTCGGGTAAGTGCCCTGGTGTCTGACAAACCCTTTCCAGCGGAGAAACAGCGGGTTGAAAAATTTGCTGCGAAAGTTCTAAATCTCTTGCCTCAACACTGGCCCATTGAACAGTGACTGAATGTAAGGATACGGCCCCGATGTTTTCAACCTGTCATAAAATATTGTCGTTGTTGACGAAGCACGACAGGACGTTACTGTGTTGGCTGATTCTGTCAATGGCGGTTGTTTCGTTGATAGACGTAGCCGGTGTAGCGTCTATTATGCCTTTCATGGCTGTTGTTGGTAATCCAGAAGTTATAAACAGCAATGATAAGCTTTTTAAGTTGTACAAGTTTACCGGAGCCAAGACGACCAACGATTTCCTGCTGATTCTAGGTGGACTGGTTTTTGTAGTGATAATATTCAGTAACTCAGTCAAAGCATTGGTGTTGAAATACCAGTTAAAATTCGTTCATTTTAGGCTTTATTCTGTTTCAAGAAGACTTTTATACTCATACCTTCTTCAACCTTATACTTTTTACATGAACCAGAATGCAGCAATCCTCTGCAAAAACATACTGCAAGAGGTATCATTATTCTGCCATCACGTGTTGATGCCGTTGACCCAAATACTTTCAAGGTTATTTGTTGTTGTTTTCATTGTAGGTTTCCTTTTCTTTATAGATCCAATTTTAGCTGTAATAATAACAACAACACTCGGCGGCTCCTATCTTGCTATATACCTTTTGTTTCAAAGCAGACTCGCAAAACTAGGCAGCGAAAGGTTCGCGGCGAATGTCATAAGATCCAAAGTGGTTACAGAGGTTTTCGGGGCGATAAAAGAGCTCAAGGTGCTGAACCGTGAGCGGGCATTTTTCGACGTTTTTTCGGCCAATGCCTACAAGATCGAAAACAACATGGCCACCAGCAACCTGGTCTCGAATCTGCCAAGCTACATCATGGAATGTCTGACGTTTGGCGGAATCCTGATAATCGTCCTTTATTTCCTTTTGGTTAAACAAAGTCTCGGCAATACCCTTGCCGTCATTGCTCTTTATGCCTTTTCCGGCTACCGGCTCATGCCGGCGCTGCAGGGCGTATTTTCAGCAGTCACGCTGCTGCGTTTCAACGTGGCGGTGGTTGATTCACTCCAGGAGAGTCTCTGTGGTGTTGCGGACGTACCCTGTGAGTGGAATACCTCTGAAGTAAATGCTCTTCCCTTCGAGAGGAAGATACAGTTGTCTTCCGTCTTTTTCACCTATCCCTCCGCTGAGTGCCCTACGATCCAGGATCTGTCTCTCACTATCGAGAAAAACCAGAGCATCGGGTTGATGGGGCCAACAGGGGCTGGGAAATCTACCTTAGTCGATCTTATTCTGGGATTGTTGCCGCCGGAAAAGGGCCTTTTTACCGTGGACGATATCGCGGTCACTCCGGGAAACAGGCTTATGTGGCAAAGAAACATCGGCTTTGTGTCCCAATCCGTGTTCCTTTCCGATGATTCTCTTGCCGCCAACATAGCGTTGGGCGTCCCCCGCGAAGACATCGACTACCGGGCCGTTGAAATCGCCGCCAGGACTGCAAATCTGCACGATTTCGTCATTTCTGATCTCCCTGAGGGGTATGAGACGGTAATCGGTGAGCGGGGAATACGCTTAAGTGGTGGGCAGCGTCAGCGGATCGGCATTGCTCGTGCACTGTATCACGATCCTCCGGTTCTTGTCATGGATGAAGCGACAAGTGCCTTGGACGGGATAACTGAGGAGGCAGTCATTCAAGCTATCCGTAACCTTGCCGGGAGAAAAACCATCATCACTATAGCTCACAGGCTGACGACCCTGAGAGACTGCGACGTCATATTCGTCATTGACAAAGGGCGCATTGTCGAGTCAGGCACCTACGAGGAACTTCGAGCGGGGTCTGCTATTTTCAATGCAATGGCCAAGTCCGACGTGCAAGGTTTTAGAAATACGTTGTGAATTCTATGGTAATGCGTTGGGGAACTACATGTTCAGGCTTCCAAACATATCAAACCCGCAACGGGTGCCTAAGATAAAGCGTCTTTTGCGTCGGTCCGCCTTGAGCCTGAAGGATTTCGCCAGGTACCATGTTAATCGGAAGATGCCTCACTTAGGCAAGATGGAGCACATCGTGTTCGTTTGCCAAGGAAACGTCTGCCGGAGCGCGTTTGCAGAGTACTACCTCAAGTCCGTCATATCTAACATGTCTAACATGTCCATCTTGGTTGAATCCTGCGGCCTGGACGTCACGCGGGAGACCCTTTCTCCTCCTGATGCTGTCCAGGTTGCCAAGTTCTTTGGTGTGGACCTGAAAACACACCGTTCCAAAGGAATCCTGTCGACTGGAATACAAACTGCGGACATGGTCATAGCCATGGAATATCAGCACGTTGTCAGGCTTAGAAACATGTTTCCCGAACTTGCCCAAAAGATATATTTGTTGTCAGCTTTTGCACCTTTGCCGTATCGGCTGACCTGCAATATCTATGACCCTTTTGGGTTGGGTGAGGCTGAATTGGCCAGTTGCTTTTCGCAGGTGGCGAGGGCGGTGGACAGTCTGAACAGGCAACTCATAATGAAAGGCAAAGGATATGAGTAAGTTATACTTCATCCGGATGAAGGATATATGGCAATCAGTATCTGCCCAGGATACTTTGTTCTGGTTGGCTAACATATATCTCTTTCTCGAATATGTGCGCCCACAGACGCTTTACCCTTCGATTGCGGTGATCCCTTTTGCAAGGATAACAATCGCTTTAGGTATGCTTTTTCTTTTACTCGGCAACCTTAACAGGTTCGTAAAAAATCCGGTAAACAAGTTAATGATTATGATGTTATTGGTAATATTGATTTCATCAGCCAACGCTCTATCACCAGGCATTGCTTTTAGCAAAGTTTCCGATTTCATCTCATGGATATTTATTTATTTCATAATTGTCAATGCCATTAATACAGAGGACAGGTTTCTGATTTTCATGCTGGCATTTTTGCTCTACAGTTTCAAGATGTCCCAGTTTTCCTTTCTAAACTGGGTGGCGACCGGTTTCAGTTTCCGCAGAGAGGGAACGGGGGGCGGACCCGGATGGTTCAACAACTCCGGTGAATTCGGCATACAGATGTGTATATTTTTGCCGCTTGCGTCATGCTTTTATTATGCACTGCACCAATACTGGTCAAGGCTGAAAAAAGGGTTTTTTCTGCTTTTCCCGCTTACAGCGCTTACGGGGGCGATCTCCTGTTCCTCTCGTGGTGCTTTAGTCGGAGTGGTCAGCATTCTTTTGTTCATGCTGTTCAAGACAAAAAATAAACTCAAAGTGTTATTTATTGTAATAACAACGATTTGCCTCGTGTACGTTTTGCTGCCAGACAAACAAAAAGAGAGACTCGTCGCCTCAGGTCAAGACAACACTTCTGTCAGCCGGTTGCAGCTATGGGGGGTAGGTCTTGATATGGTACGACGCCATCCAGTACTGGGAGTGGGCTACAGGAATTGGGGAGTTGCACAGACCGAGGTTTACGGAGTGCAGAATCAATTGTTGCCGCACAACGTGTTCATAGAGTGTGCGGCCGAACTTGGCCTCTCCGGGTTTCTCTGCTTTGTCCTCTTAATCGGCTACACCTTTTACAATAACTACCAAAGCAGAAAATTGCTCGGTTCCTCCGCGGACGGGAGATTTTTATCCCTGATGGCCGATGGTCTCGATGCAGCTTTAGTCGGATATCTTGTCAGCGGTTTCTTTGTCACGGTACTTTACTACCCCTACTTCTGGATCAACTTGTCAATGACCGTGGCGCTGAGGAATGTAGCAGTATCCAGAGTCGAAACGGTGCCGGTCGTCGCTCACGATGCAGGGGTGTCGCTGCAGCAGGCGGGGGCGCGATGAGACCCTCAGGCATATTGATTTATTATCACTGTAAGTCAAATACGGGCTACGCCATAAGCCGACATGAACCGGATTTTTTGACCATGGCGGAGCAGTTGACGGGGGACCTGAGTCGTGTTCATGTCGGGTACACAAGCCTTGATGGCGGGTTTCCAACATACTTGCCTCACTCATTCGGCAACGTAATAAAGTTTGATCCTAGCGATGTTCGGGATCTAGGTACTATTCACCAGTACATTAAACAAAACAACATAGAAATTGCCTTTGGATTTGACCAGCCTGTCGAGTCCATGTCCTATAAAGTTATGAAAAGAGCAGGAGTAAAATTGATAATAGCTTATTGGGGCGCGCCAATGAGCAGTATCAATCGTGGTGTGAAACTGATGTTGAAGCGCCTTCAGGTCCGTCTTACGCGCTACAAGCCTGACCATTACATCTTCCAGTCGAAAGCCATGGCTGATTCTGCTGTGTTCGGCAGAGGTATCAGTGCTGAAAACGTGAGTGTTATTCACAACGCGGTCGACACCAACGTTTACAAGCCGGATGTGCATCTATGGAATTATGCCTACCATCGCTTCAAGATTCCCACTGATCGCAAAATATTATTTTATTCAGGGCATATGGAGGAACGAAAAGGTGTTCAAGTAATTATCAAATGCGCCAAAGAACTGGTTGAAGCGAGAAACAGAAAGGATGTTCATTTTCTCATCCTCGGCAATGTCAGCGGGCAGGAGAAACGGTTTGAATCGCTGTACCTTGGAACCAAGGCGGAAGGTTTCATAACCTTTGGTGGTTACCGTAACGACGTGAGTCACATCCATTCGTCCTGTTACGCGGGTGTTATAGCATCGACGGGATGGGATTCCTTCACCATGTCTTCTATGGAAATGGCTTCCTCCGGACTGCCGCTTGTCGTTTCAGATTTGCAGGGTCTGAAGGAAACAGTCGAACCTGGAAGCACCGGCTTTCTCGTCACGCCTGGTGATCACATGGCCCTGGCAGATAAGATCGAAGTTTTGCTTGATGACAAGGAATTGCGCGACCGGATGGGGAGGGCCGCCCGGCAGAGGGTCGTGGAGAGCTTTTCGCTGGAACAGCATATCAGCAAACTGACTGATACGGTGAAGAGGCTGTATGCAGAAGCCATCGTTTGATTCTGTAAAATGCGTGGGCAAGCAGATCGTATCGGATTTTCTTTCGAAGTCGGGCATGCTTTACCTTCTGGAGCGCATGCGCCTTAAGGAAAGCGCCCTGGTGCTCATGTATCATCGTGTGCTTGATCGTGACACCAACGATGGGGAGGTGCATCCAGGCATGTACGTTAATGTCGGCACCTTTGATATGCATGTCCGATATCTAAAGAATAACTTTCACGTATTGTTTCTCGATGAGTTGGTTGCCAAACTTCTGAGAAATGAAAGTGTTGCCAACTGCTGTGCGGTCACGTTTGATGATGGATGGCTTGACAACTACACACACGCGCTACCTGTGCTAGAGAGACACAGGGCCCCCGCCACGATTTTTCTGGCCACCGGCTTTATCGGTACCTATTCGATCTTCTGGCCGGAAGAACTTTGGTACCATCTCAAGCGGTTGTCCGGGAAGAAGGTGAGCCGTGACGAAATGCCGCCCTCACTTGCCGCTTGGTTTTATGATTTCGGAGCAAGCGGTGCCGCCTTTGACGACAGCTTCTGTGCGGGGTTCATCGAGCATATGAAGCTGGCTCCGGAGCAAATACGAAAGGATACTCTTGCCGATTTTCGACGGATGCTGGGACCATGTGATGCGGGCAGGTTGATGCTGAATTGGGAAGAGGTCGATGCAATGGGTAAAACTGGACTGGTGAGATTCGGTGCTCACTCTGTCAACCACCGGATCCTTGACTCAATAGATGCGATTCACGCAGCGGAAGAAATTGCCGGTTCAGGTTCGGCTTTACGCGCCAAGTGCTGCTGTGTTTCGAACATTTTCGCCTTTCCCAATGGCAACAACAATGTGCGGCTGCAGGATGTTGTTGCCACAAGCGGTTACAGCGCGGCTGTAACTACAACAAGGGGCTTTGTGACCTCGGCGACCAACCCGTTTGCCATACCCAGAGTTGCCATACACCAGGATGTCACCAGCACAATTCCCAGGTTTCGGTCGAGATTGTTATTGGGGAAGTTTTAAATGAATATATTAGTTACTGATGGGGAAAACAGAGCCGCACTTGCCGTCACGAGATCGCTTGGCAGGCTCGGGCACGCAGTTTATGTAAGTGGGAAAAGCAACTGCAATCTCTCTGCCGCCTCGAAATTCTGCCACAAGGCACTATGCACTCCAAGCCCCCTTTATGGAATGACCTCCTACACTGACGTGATTCTGGAAATAATTAATAACAACAAGATAGCAGTAGTTTTCCCAATAACTGAAGAATCAACATATTGCATCAATAATATAAGAGGTCAAGTCGGCGGAAATGTCATCATCGCCTCTCCAATGAACAGCCAGATAGAGGCGATAAGAAACAAGTATGAGCTGTACAAGCTTGCGGATCGATTGGGAGTAGACATTCCGCTCACCGTCTACGTCGATGGGGCCGGGCATATAGATGAAGCAGTAGAAAAACTGCCATCTTTTCCGGTCGTGGTAAAACCCGCGTTTTCAAAAACTGTGGACGGAGACACAGTCCTTGCCGCAGGCGTGGCATACGCCGACGACAAAGATCAGCTCATGGAGCTTTATTCCACTAACCCCGCGCTTAAATTTCCGTCAGTGATCCAGGAAAGGATTCAGGGGGAGGGGAGCGGCTTGTTCACCCTGTTTTCCAGGGACCATCATCTCGCCTTGTTTTCCCATCGCAGGCTGCTTGAGAAGCCCCCATCTGGCGGGGTGAGCGTGCTTTGCGAAAGCATACCCCTGGATGGCGTGATGGTTGACGCAGCAAGCAAGCTGTTAACCTCGGTAGGGTGGACGGGCGTTGCCATGGTTGAGTTTAAGAGGGACCGCAGGGACGGCAAACCCAAACTGATGGAAATCAACGGCCGGTTCTGGGGATCGCTGCAATTAGCCATCGCCTCCGGTGTCGATTTCCCCGCTCTTTGTCTTGAGTACTACCTCCATAAAAATGGTCTGAACCCTTCAGCCATGTACAAGACTGGCCACAAGTTGAAGTGGTTTTTAGGCCTATTGGATCACTTGATCATCAGGCTTAAAAACAGGAACCTTTTCCATGACGCGACCCTGCCGTCATATGGATACGTACTGCATGAACTTTTCAACGTGTGGGGTAAGGACCGGTCGTCAGACGTCTTTGCCTTGGACGATCTTGGCCCAATCATGGCTGAAACCAGAGCATACGTCCGCAGCCTGTTGAGGTGAAACCTGTGATTAACATACTACATACCATAGATACGACGGGTCCGGGCGGAGCGGAGACGGTTTTCCTCGATCTCGTCAAAAGACTCGATGCAAAGCAATTCCGCAGTTTCGTCGCGATACGGGGGGCGGGTTGGGTCAACGATGAGTTGCTTAAATTAGGAGTGTCCCCAATATATATTAACTCCAAAGGTTCCCTGAGTTTCTCTTACCTCTGGCAACTGGTCCGGTGCATACGTGAGTACAAGATAGACGTTGTACAGTCCCACCTGCTGGGGACTAACCTATATTCGAGTCTGGCTGGCTTGCTGTGCCGTGTTCCGGTAGTGGCGACTTTTCACGGTTTTGTAGATGTCCAGTCCAACGAGCGCTTTGCACGGGTCAAATTATTTATCATCAACAACGGAGCTTCTTTTTTGGTCTACGTTTCCGACAACCTGAGAGCCTTTTATATTGATCGGAAGGGATTCCGACGTGAGAAATCAGTGACCATATATAACGGTGTCGACACTTCGAGGTACTGCCCATGCATCGACAGCAGTGTCAGAACTTCAATCGGTTTATCCGCAGATGACGTTCTGGTCGGGTCGGTCGGCAACATCCGAACTGCTAAAGGGTATGAGTACCTGCTGAATGCCGCAAGAAGGGTGGTCGATAGTAACCCCAGATTCTATTTCGCAGTAGCCGGGGGCGGAGGGGGAGGACTAAGGGACAAACTGCTTCAGCTTAGAAAGGACCTGATGCTTGAAAAAAACTTCTTCTTCTTGGACTACCAACCGGATGTAGCTACCTTTTTGAATAATCTGGACATCTTCGTGTTGCCGTCGGTTACAGAAGGCTTTTCCATATCAACTCTCGAAGCAATGGCGTGCGGGGTCCCAGTCATAGCGACTCGGAGCGGGGGGCCGGAAGAAATCATCCACGATGGTGAAACTGGATTTCTCGTGGATCCCTGTGATGCGCAGGCCCTGGCAACTGCAATCGTTGACGTTTATGGCGCCGGCTCCAAGGCCAGAACCTGTGCTGCGAACGCGTTGGATGTCGCTAAGTCAACATTTTCATCTGCCACCATGATGCAAAAGTACCAGCATCTTTATCGCACTGTTCTCGGTGCGTCTTGCTGAGCTGAGGAGCTTATGTTAGAGGCCATCTATAACGGTTCACCTGTATGGTTGCAGCACGTTCTCGTTTCAGCGGCTGGGCTGCGCCTGCATTTGCAACGCAAAGGAGGCGGGTACCAACGCTATCTGGCACAAGCTTTGGAGGCCGAGAAACTCACTGCTGTGCTTTTAGAGGAGCTGCAGCTTAGACTGCTGAGGGACCTGGTAGGTTATTGCCTGCACGCAGTCCCTTTTTACCGAGACTGGAATTCAAGAAACCACCTCAACCCCGCTGATCTGAAACACGTCCGGGATATAGCATGCCTGCCTATCATCGACAAGGACGCTATAAGGACCGACCCCGAAATCTACTGCGCGAACGGATCTCTGAAAAAGCGGGGGACGTTCCAGTTGCATACAAGCGGCACCACTGGAAAGCCCCTGACCATTTTTTGCGACGCAGAGTCCCGTCGCCGCCATTATGCCTACTGGGAACGGTTTCTCAAATGGTACGGTGTTGGAAGCAACTCACGCCGAGCGACATTCTGTGGCAGGCTGGTCGTCCCTCAAATGCACAACACCGCCCCATTTTGGCGTCACGACCCGGTTCAGAATAATCTGCTATTTTCTTCTTATCACATCTGCGATGCAAATATTCCCTTTTACCTCGAGAGATTGCGCCGTTACCAGCCGGCATACCTTGATGGCTATCCCTCGACAATTGCGGTGATTGCTCGGTATATTCTAGAGCACGGTCTACCTCCGTTACCAAGCCTTCATGCAGTGTTCACGTCCGCCGAAACCCTGTTGCCTGACCAACGGTCTGCAATGGAAGAGGCATTTAAGGTTCCAGTGGCTGACCAGTATGGCTGTACCGAAATGGCCATCTTCGTCAGCCAATGTCCTTACGGCTCATATCACCTCAATTCGGACTACAGTCTGCTCGAAGTTTTGGATTCCCAAGGTGAGGCAGCGCCATCTGGCCAGCTTGGTGAAGTTGTTTGCACCGTCTTTGTCAATAAAATAATGCCTCTGCTGCGGTACCGCCTGGGGGACCTAGTGACAGCTCCCGAACCATCCTCCTGTGGATGTGGTCTGCATTTCCCCGTGATCGAGCAAATTTTCGGCAGGAAAGACGATGCCATTCGTACGCTCGACGGGCGCATCGTTGGCCGGATGGATCCCCTTTTTAAAGGGCTGAGCAATATCATAGAAACACAAGTTGTCCAAACACAGAAAGACACTTTGCTTGTCCGCCTTGTGCCGGCGAAGAATTTTTGTGCAAAGGACGAGGATAAACTGCTCCTGGCGCTTAAGGCGAGGGTGGGGGGGCAATTATCCATCAAAATTGAGAAAGTAGATGCAATTCCAAGAGAGCCCAATGGAAAGTTCAGAGCCGTCATCTCCCATGTACGCGACTAAGCCGGGCACAACGGGGCGAACCGTAACACTCATGGCAGCGGGTGACCTTTGCCCTGCTGATCACTACTTCACGCTTGGGCACGGTTTTGCCGATCCAGCAAGAGTCGAAGAAGGGTTAGGGGCTCTTGCGCCCTTGTTACAGCGCGCGGATATTGCAATAGCCAATTTAGAATGCCCTCTAACCAAGGGCACCGTAGCCAGGGAAATATATGAACAAAAAGCTTTTCTTGGGTCGCCAGCCGCTGCTCCCATTATCAAGAGGGTGGGGGTGGGGGTGCTGCATGTTGCAAACAACCATGTCCTCCAGCATGGAAGAGCTGCTTTTGAGGAAACGTTGGACAATCTGTTAAAGGCGGGGATACAGCCAGTCGGACACTCGGTTGAAGGACAGGCCATAAACCCTTCGTTTCACAATATTGCAAATTTGCACCTTGGCTTCATCGCCGTATCTCTTGTTCCCGATAGACGGCATAACACGGTCGAGCTCACCTACGACAAACCAGAAGTGGCACAGCTTGCAGATTGTGTGAGCAGCGTTGCTGCGACCGTGGATCATTTGATCGTATCCATTCACTGGGGGGCCGAAGGACCATCCATTCCATCATCTGCAGAAATTAGCCTAGGACGTCATTTGATAGAAAGCGGGGCCAGTGTCATCCTTGGCCATCATTCTCATGTCGTCAGGCCGGTAGAACGCTGGGAAAACGGCCTTATTTTCTACAGTTTGGGGAACCTCCTTTTCGACCTTGAATGGTCACCGCAATATTCACTCGGGGTGGTTGCCGAAATCCGGTTGGGGCCCAAGGGAAGTAGGGCCAGTTGGGATCTGCATTTCTGCAGATGCAGAGGTGGAAAGATACACGTGCTGAATTCGGCAGATAACAAGGCCGCAGTTGAGCGGTTGGATGAGCTGAAAAAGTTCATGGACGCTGAGTCCCTAGAGGGTATTGACGCTGCTCACGATCGGGCTGAACGCAATCTCGAAAAGGAATTTCAGATCAGGAAAACAGGTTTTTTCGTACGCAATTTTTTTAAGGGGAATACGAGAGCAAAGGCGAGCTTCTTATTTCACAAACTTTTAGGCTGAGGTTCCCATGAGGGTCGTTCATACTTTGCACTATTGCAATGGTGGTATCTTGAAATTTGTCGACTCGCTGATTCAAAACTTCAGCCGGGGAAGCGAGCATCACGTGCTTATTCTCAATTCATGTGATCAGAACGACACCATGATTGAATGTGCTGCGTCAGTCACCAATTTTGCTTTCGACATCAGCCCGCTGTCATCTATTTCAGGATTCAAACGGAAACTAAATGATCTAAAACCCGAACTGCTTCATTCACACAGTTTTTTTCCGGGCATCCTGAGCAGACATTTTCTGCCAGATGAAGTCCATGTCGCAACGATCCATAACGAATATCCTCATTTCAAACCAAGAACGCTACGGGAGCAACTTAAGCTGTATCTGGAATACCGGTCCTTAAATAAATACTGCAGTTCGGTGGTTTGCGTATCCAGTACCGTACGTGGGCTTGTCGACGCCGCTATGCCTGGGTTGCCTACGGTGACTATAAATAATGGAGTGCCCATAGCTGCTTTAGATTGCCCACCAAAGGAAAACGTGTCAGCTACAGCGAACATTCTCAGCCTTGGGCGTCTAGATTATCAAAAGGGGTATGATGTCCTGCTGGAAGCCTTTGCATTTGTGCTGCGAAAAGGGGTGAAAGCCAACCTACGCATAGTCGGAGAAGGAGGTCTTAGGGGCGTCTTGCAGGATAAGGCTCGTGTGCTCGGAATTTCAGATTTTGTGTCTCTGCCGGGTTTTTCTTCTTCTCCAACGGTCGAATTCCGAAAAGCTGACATTTTCGTTTGTTCTTCACGCTTTGAAGGTCTGTCACTTGCTACAGCAGAGGCGATGTCACATGCACTGCCCTTGGTCACAACGAATGTTGGCGGAATTGTACCGATGGTCCGGGATGGTCTTGACGCGCTGATAGTTCCTAAGGAGGATCCAAAAGCATTGGCCGCCGCCATTTGCAAGCTGGTTGAAGAACCGCATCTTAGAAAGAGTATCGGCGCAGCGGGGCGGAAAGTTGCCGAGAGGTCCTTGAGCATTGAAAATACTGCTGCCGAATACGAGAATCTCTATAAAAGGCTTTTGAGTGAGGTTCACTAGGGTATGGAGCTTCTTCCTGCTGTTTCAGTAATTATCCCCGCACGTAATGCTTCCAAGTATTTACGGCAATGCCTTTCCTCTATAGCCAGCGTTGAGTACCCACGCCACCTGGTGGAAGTCAT
The DNA here is from genome assembly GCF_016458305.1 of Geomonas anaerohicana. Classification (GTDB taxonomy): domain Bacteria; phylum Desulfobacterota; class Desulfuromonadia; order Geobacterales; family Geobacteraceae; genus Geomonas; species Geomonas anaerohicana. Next base: position 689,226 of record NZ_JAEMHL010000002.1, read on the forward strand.
CGTAGCGGATAATGGCTCCACTGACGATACTGCCGAAATCGCCACGCAATTCGGTGCTGCTGTCGTCGATGCTTCTGGGCTGAAGGTCGGCGCTGTCAGAAATCTTGGAGCTGCACATGCCCGAGGTGATGTCTTGGCTTTTACCGATTCGGACATCGTTGTCGGCACCACGTGGATCGTAAGTGCAGTGGAAGCGCTTGGCGTTGTTGGTGTCGGTGCTGTCGGCGGTGTATGCCGAGCTCCGGAGACGGGTACGTGGGTGGAAAAGGCCTGGACGACCTGTTCTTGCGACTCCATGAGAAAGACGAACTGTCTGGCAGGCAGCAATTTCGTCATAGGTCGCGAGCTGTTCAAAAAACTCGGGGGATTTGATGAAACCATAGTCGTAGCAGAAGATGATGATCTTTCCAGGAAGATTATTTCGCAGGAGCTGATTTTGCTGAACGTTCCTGGATGTGCCGTGACCCACTTGGGCTATCCGGCCACCCTCGGGGCTCTAGCAATGAGGCAGGTATTATTTGGTGGTACCGTAGTGCCTTGCCCTCTAGCACTTTTCGAGGCTATGACTCTACTTGCTGTGACGTTTTATCTTTCTCTGATTGTTCTCTTAGTCGCTTTAGTCACCGGGCAGTATGGGAAATGCTTGATCTCGCTGATGATGTTATTTTTGGTTCCGCTCATTGTAGCAGCAAAAAAAGCCACAAAGGGGAATGAATTTTATAATAATATTTACCATCTATGCATGCTTTGGCCGATCTACTTCTTCTATTTTCTAGGCAAAAGCTTAAGATTCACAAAATATGCAGTAGAAAAAAGCAAAGCCTTGGTTAATTGACAACACCAAGGCTTTGCCTTAAAGCTTCGTCTCATTTTACGATAGTGGTAGGTTTTAGGTTAGAGGGAGGTGGCACGGAGTCTCCGAAGTTCACCAAGACTCCATTTGATGGAGTTTGATTCGCGTCGATGACGTAAAGGTATCCGCTGCCAGTGCTCGCAATGCCTCCCTGATTTGCCGTAAAGGTTATGGACGTACTTGACCATGCAACAGGAATCTGAATTACGCAACTACCCCTGGAGTCCCATGTTGAACCCGAGCACACCTCAATTCTGGCAGGAGTATTGTCTATGTAGTAGTCATCGAACCAAAAGTAGTAGCCGTTAGTGTTCCCATAACTATCATTGCCATCAAATGGAGACATAACATAGTCAATGCTGCTGTTAGGTTCATTAGCAGTCCTCGTAATTTTGTTTATTAAATCAACGTTCTTTTTGCTGTTCACCCACTGTTCGTACGCACCATTTGCCGTGCCAGCCGGATTGGAAAGCTTATAATGGTATTCGACCCTGTTCCATACTTTGGTATTTTGACCTGCTACTACACTTTGTGCGTAAGTAGTCCCTGTATCTGTTACAAACCCCCGGTCAGTGCCAGTTACGGTTCCTGCTGAGTTTGGGCGGATCGTTTCATAAAATTTCGGGACACCTGAATAAGATGGATTAGATCCACCACGAGTCCATTTAAATATGAATGGTGCAGTCTCTGTTCCCGTATAATGGGTCCAGTAAGCTTGGTATGTCACATAGAGCTCCAATGTTCCAGGTGGCAGATTGGTGCCTATCCTTGGAAACATCGAGTTTTTGCCCGTGGTATAATCCATCTTTGCGCTCTTAGAACCGTTATTTCCAAAAAAATTGTCTGTCTTTATGTAGGCCTTGGCCCCATCCCCCCCCAGATTGTCGTAACCGGCATTAACCACCATATCTGCGCCATCAGGATACGACTCGAAATTATCCCATTTTATGGGGGCTGCAGGTGACTTTGTCCCAAAGCCACTTCCCGTTATCGTCACATTTTTGCCGTGGCTTAGTACGCTGTCCACACTCGAAATGAAAGGTGGTGCCAAGGCCGCAAGGCCAGCGGCAGGAATCATGAGCACGGCGCACATCATTATAAAAATACTACTTCTCCCATTCGCTCTTGTTTTTGACATTGTGAGCTCCTTAAACTGGGTTCGTTGTCATTCACGATTTTGTTCGTACGTTTCAACAAAAAAAGCCGGGGCCGCAACCTCTTCGTGGTCTTTCGGCATCCCGGCTGTCTCGGTGAGACCCTAGGCTTTCCGTCCCATCCTCACGGATGGTTTGGTTTTTTCGATTACCTGGTTCTATGTCATACTGCGGCAAATCCTGCACGGATACTGTGATTGCAAACACAGTAACCGCTGTTACACCCCCGGCTCCATCCGCTCACTATTTTCTGTTCTTCACCGTTACATACACGTTGGATGACTGCTTCTTGTTTCCTGCCGCATCGTACGCTATCGCGGTGACTACGTAGGTGCTGTTCGATACTTTCGTGGTGTCCCAGGCGTAGCTGTAGGGCGCGCTGCCAAGACTGGTCAGGAACCTGCCCCCTACGTAGAACTCGACCTTGGTGACTCCGACGTTGTCGCTGGCACTCGCTTTGATGGTCACCACTCCGCTCACGGTGGTCCTGTTGGCCGGAGAGGTTACGGAAACCGTGGGTGCTATGGTGTCCTTCACCGGATTGGCCACGTTCACCGTCGAGCTCTGGGAAACCCCGACGTTGCCGGCTGCGTCGTACCCCTTCACGGTCAGGGTGTAACTGCCGTTGGCTACCTGGGTGGTGTCCCAACTGTAGGCGTACGGTGCCGCCGTATCGGTGCCGACCAGGGCCCCGTTGCGGTAGAACTCGACTTTGGTGACGGCGACGTTGTCGGAGGCGGCGGCGGTTACCGTGACCGTCCCGCTCACGCTGGAACCGCTGGCCGGCGAGGAGACGGAGACCACCGGGGCGGTCGTGTCGGGTACGGGGTTGGACACGGTCACCGTCGAACTCTGGGAGACGCCGACGTTGCCGGCTGCGTCGTACCCTTTCACGGAGAGGGTGTAGCTGCCGTTGGCGACCTGGGTGGTGTTCCAGCTGTAGGCGTACGGCGCCGCGGTGCTCGTACCGACCAGTACTCCGTTGCGGTAGAACTCCACCTTGGTGACGGCGACGTTGTCGGAGGCGGCGGCGGTTACCGTGACCGTCCCGCTGACGCTGGAACCGCTGGCGGGCGAGGAGACGGAGACCACCGGGGCGGTCGTGTCGGGTACGGGGTTGGACACGGTCACCGTCGAACTCTGGGAGAC
>NZ_JAEMHL010000030.1 GCF_016458305.1 Geomonas anaerohicana
GCTAGAAAAACTCTTTTCTTGCATAGGGGAACTTTTTTGCCCTTGACCGACAGCCTTTAATGGGTGTCCCCTTTTCTCTTCGATGCCCCCTCCTGTATGCCCATTTGACCGGGGTCCAAAAAGATTGTGGTAATCTCTGACTGTTCTGATCCACCCAGAAGGCTTGCCATGCTCTCTCTAAAAAAACTTGAGGCTGAGGTCGCGTCCCTTCCGGATAAGGAATTGCGTAAGTTCAGCCAGTGGTTTGCACAGTACGAGGCAGAAAGGTGGGATCGAGCCTTGCGGGCAGACATTTCCTCCGGAAAACTCGATCACCTCGCGGAGGAAGCGCTAGCTCAGTTTGCCTCAGGCAAATGCAAGCCGTTATAGCCCATCATGCCTCTCCCGGCTTTTGGGATTGCTACGCCAAGCTCCCCTCCGAGGTTCGAACCCTCGCCGATGAAAACTTCTCACTTTTAAAGCGCGACCCTCGTCACCCTTCTTTACATTTCAAGCAAATCGATCGCTTTTGGTCCGTCCACGTCGGATTGCGGTACCGAGCTCTGGGGGTCTCAACCGCCGGTGGTGTGCTCTGGTTTTGGATCGGCCCCCATAAGGATTACGACCGCCTGCTCTCCTGAACAGGTTGCATAAAAGTAAAAGGGGCATCAAACTCGAAATCTGAATGATGCCCCGTCCTGTCCCGTGTCCTACCGTTACTTGTTCGTTATGAGCAGTGCCGCACTCCCCATCTCTTTCTCGTCGCCGGCTACGGGCGTTCTGAAGCGATCGGTCGTGTACCTCAGCCCGGCCTTGACGGTGTACAAACCGGGAGCCAACGCCGGGCTCCAGTTCAGCAGCCGTTCTTCGCCGGCGCGCACCGGAGCTTCATGCGCCCCCTGTGCGTCGGCCCGCGTCTGCGCATACCCCTCATAACCGGAAAGCTTCTTGTCCGCTTCCAGGAACGCCTTGTCGTCGGGGCGGGCACTGAAATTGGGCGCGAAGAGCCATTCTTTCCGGGCCCGACTTACCCCCTGACGATCCAGCACATCCACCGAAAGATAGACACCGCGAGAATTAGTGCCCGTCGGAACCGAATGTCCTGCGCCGATGTTGGTGACACTGAAAGAAAGGATGGCTTTGTCCTGTTCGCGCTGGATGATGGAGAGGCTCAACGAGCCGCCCAGGCGCTGCGAGGAGTGGCCACCGGTCCAGAGGTGCCGCCCGACTGCGACAGGAGCACCATCCGATTCCTCGGCAACTTTACGCAGGGTCCGAGGCATGTGGCAGTCCTGGCACTCTTGCGCACCGAGCCCCGGCTTGTGGAAGTCTTCACGCCACTCCAGGTAGGTCTGGTACTGCCCCCCCACGATCCTGGTGTTCGTCGTTTCGACATGACAGTGAGCGCATACCGCCGAGGTTTGCAGGGCAGGCTCGGCAACCGAGGCATGGGGTGCATTTTTCGACGGGCGGACGCTGCGTACGTTCCCCTCGGGCGTCAGGTGGCAGGTGGCACAGGTGATCGAGATCTCTCCCGCATTGACCACGTTGGGCAGCTGTTTCCCGACCTCATTCTTGCCGGGTATGTTGAAGGACCCGGCAAAATGACAGGAACGGCACCATTCCACATCGCCGCCGGAGGCAAGCGGCGTGAATTTCGAGGTGGCATGGGCGGTCGCCGCCGAAGAAACCGTCGCGGGTATCGAGTGATTCGCAGAATGATTATCGCTGCCGACACCCAGGGCGTATTCCTTAAAGAGTACCTGGTGACACTCTCCGCAGGTCTCCGACGGGGTTGCCGCCCCCTTGGGAAAGGTGACCGATTCCGCAAGAGCGATGGTTGAGATTGATACAAGCATTGTGACTACCGTGCCCATAAGCCTCAGACTTCTTTTCATAGGTTACCCTCTCGATGCTGGTGTGTTTTACCCGGCTGCGCTTTTCCGGACTGATATCAGTTAGGGGAGCATAGGCCCAATGTGCAACCATTCATAGCTACAGTTTTTATTTTTTTTATGGGAGCAGATTGGATAGTATGCGAGTATGCAGAGACGGCTGGCACGTCGCGTTGGCAGGCAGATCCTGCGTAACGGGCAGCCAAACCTTGGCAGTGACGGGGGCAGCATGTTCATCCTCAATAGCAGTGATCCGATGCCGCTGTACAAACAGCTCTACAATCAGCTCAGAGAGCGCATCCTGTCAGGCAAGCTAGCGGCCAACTCCAAGCTTCCCTCGGTAAGGCAGATGGCCGCAGAGCTTTCCGCCAGTTGCAACACCGTTGATGGCGCCTACCAGGAACTTTATGCCGAAGGGTACATCTACAGCAGGCCGCGCAGCGGCTATTTCGTGTCGACCATCGACCAGGTTGCACCGCACTCCCTGCCCGGCAAGAAGGGCAACAACAACCTCGTTGCCCCTTCCCAGTCCCGCTTTGCCTATGACTTCCATCCTGCCCGCCTCGATCCGGATAGTTTCCCGACCGAACTGTGGCGGAAATGTCTGACCGAGGGGCTGCGCCGCAACAGCCAGGAGTTCAGCCACTATGGCGACCTCCAGGGAAACTGGGGATTACGCTGCTCCATCCACAGTTACCTGGAAAAATCGCGCGGCGTGACCTGCGATCCGGATCAGATCATCGTCAGCGCCGGACTGCACCAGAGCCTTGAGATCATCGCGCACCTGCTGCAAGAAAAACACACGATGGTAGCGGTCGAGGATCCCGGCTACCACCTGCCCCGTGCCGTCTTCCAGAACCATGGCTATACGATCTGCCCGGTTCCGGTAGGTACGGGCGGAATCGAGTTGTGTCAGCTCAGGGCCGGCAGCGCCACCATCGCCTACGTCACCCCTTCGCACCAGCTGCCGCTGGGTTACGTGATGCCGGTGGCCAACCGGCTGGCACTGATAGAATGGGCGGAATCCGGTGGCAGGTTCATCATCGAAGACGACTACGACAGCGAGCTTCGCTACCAGGGGAACCCCATACCTTCCTTGCAGGGGCTGCGTCCGACCGGGAACATCATCTATTCGGGGACCTTCTCCAAGATACTCTCCCCCGAGCTCCGTCTGAGCTACCTGGTGCTCCCCTACTCCTTGCTGCCAAAGTACCGCCAACTCTACAGGGGCTATAACTGCTCCGTGTCGCTGGTTGAGCAGGGAGCGATGGGATGTTTCATGGAGCATGGCCACTGGGAGCGGCATATCCGGCGCATGCGGACGGTCTATAAAAAGAAGCACGACATGCTGCTGCGGTCGGTGGAGGCCCATTTTGGCAAACGGGCCGTCGTCATCGGCCAGGGCGCCGGGCTCCATGTCGTCATAAGGCTGCCGGAAACCCCCTGCAGCGAAGCGGAGATCATAGACAGGGCGGGGCAAAAGGGTATTCGGCTGCTCCAGTTTTCCGATTTCCGCGTCACCGGCCATCCTGAAGCGGTAACACTGGTGCTCGGCTTTGGTGGCATGGTCGGCAACGAGATCGAGCAAGGCATAGCCTTGCTCTCCCGGATCTGCTGAAAAAGAGGAAAAAAAGGGGACAGGCACTGGCCTGCCCCTTCTCCTCTTCACGTTGAAGGCGCCCTGGAGCGCGCGGTGAAGGTTTTCTCAGAAGTTCTCAGATTTTCTCCGTGGCTGATGGTTTAAGTTTAACAGATGCTGTGCATAGCCCCCTGCTCTTCTATCATTGCATCTCATTCTGACCATGTTCCGGACCTTTGCCGCGGTATGCATCGATGAAGGCCTTTGCCCGGACCGGATCAAAGGGGTCGAGACGGAGCATCTTGGTCCACGCCGTAAGAATCACCCCGTCTCCCAGTTCCGGCAGCGGGGTGACGATTATCCCGTCCCACTTGCCGCCATATCGCTTTTGCAATTTTTTCAGTTGAGCGAGCACGGATCGTGCTGGTGTTCCGTAATAGATGACTATGTTGCCGTGCTCCAGCGAGTGAACCAGCTTTTCCGGCGCTTGAGGAATCTTGTAGAAAGCGGGTTTGACCGGTTTGGGGTCGTGAGGGCCCGAAGTGGGGGGATAGTGGCCATATTCCCACTTCTCGCCGGGATCCAGGTGCGCTCTCCCTTCTGAACGGAAGGTCTGAACCTGTTCAAGCCCCTTAACGTCTGCGGGAGCATCTTCCTTGGGAACGGAATCATGAGCCATGGCGACCGACACGGTTAGAGCCAGAAAGGTCAGGGCCACGGTCAGCCGGAAGCATCTATTCAGCGAAGATGAAAGCATGATCGATTTCACTGCTGCTTGACGATGTCGACGGAGATCTCCACCGCCGGGATCGTCCCTTTGTTCTCAAGCCAGTGTATGGTGTTCCTATCCTCGGGCCACCCCACCCCCGGCCCGTACTCCGTCGCAACACCGTCGCGATGGTCAGTGATTGTGCCTTGCAGTACATAGACCGTGCCCGGTCTGTCTTTATGGTCGTGCATCGGTCCGAAGACACCTCCCGGTTCAATGGTCACCATACGCATTCGGAGCTGGCGCCCTTCCATTCCCTCGATCTCCGGGCCGAGATCCACCGTTGCAAGTAACTGCACCGAAACACCTTTCGTTTCAGGAACCTCCTCATTGCTCATAGCGATCTCCTCTTGTACGCAGAACCTGCCGGTCTAGTGGCATAGTCCCTATTTTAGCATTTCAAAGAAAAGGGGACAGGCTACTTTTCTATGTCCAACACTCTGGACTTAAAGTAGCCTGTCCCCTTTTCTCTTTCAGAAATCGAGGCGCGGCGGTCGAACCTGAACTCACTGCTGTTTCACTCGTCCTAGATGAGTCCCAGGGCGCTCTTGCTGAACACCTTGGCGTAGTAGTTGTCGTCAGGCTTTGCGAAGACGACGATGTTGCTGCCGGTGTCGAAGATCCGCTTTGGCTCGGCAATGAGGTCGAGCGATAGCGCGGTGAACAGGCTGTCCTGCTTGATCACCAGCAGTTTCCTGATGTTGTCGCTGTTCAGCATGTAGATGTTGCCCAACGCGTCATCGGATACGAGGTCGATGAAGGGATGACCGAGATTGCCGGTGTACGTGATGTCGTCGCTTGCCGAGGAGGACGAGACGAACATGTTGCCGGAACCGGTGACGACGCGGGTGCCGTTGAGAATCGCCCGGATGGGGGAGCCGAAAGTGTAACTGCCGTGGTAGCGGGAATCTACGATGTTGTCGATGCTGCCGGTAACCGTGTTCAGTGCCAGGCGGTGCATGTCGGCGGGAGACAGACCGCTGTCGAGTGCGTACGCCACACCGGCGGCGGGATTGTAGGTGAAGTCGCTGAGGGGATACCAGTAACTTTTCGTCGAGGCGATCTGGCCGTTTTCCAGGTTTATGGTCTCATAGGTGTTCGACGGCCCCCAGGCGCTGCCGTTGGCCACCAGCACGAATTTCGAGGAGATCGGCACCAGGGCGGTCACGGATATCAGCGAATCGGCGAGATAGGTCAGGCTCTCATCGGCCACCTTCAGCCGGTAGATCTTACCGGTGGAGTACCCGAGCAGCAGGGAGCCGCCCGAGGCCTCTACCGCCAGCGCCTGCGGCGCAGACTGCAACACGATATCCTTTTCGCGAATCAGGGTATTGGCGTTGTAGACGGCGACGGTCTTGGCACTGGAGTCGAAGATGTAGTATTTCTGGTCCACCTTGTCCTCGAGAATACTGGTGACAAACTGGCGGATCTTGGTGTAGCCGGGATATTTGTTCAGCCCGACCGTCAGGCTCAGGGTCCCGGTGCTGGCGGTCGAATCGGGGGCGGGCGCTGGGTCGAACAGGATCTCGGCCGCCACCTGTGCTCCGGCGATGACTTTGACGTCGACGGCTCCGACGTAGAGCAGAGCATCACCGCTAAAGACCTGTGCGCTGACATGCCAGTAACCTTGGGCGAGGTCGTTGACTGTGCCGGTTGCCACGTTATTTGTCACCGTCATCGGCTTCACCTGGTCCGGGTAGCCGTCTCGTGACAGGGTGGCGATGACATTGGTGATGGTCACGTCGCCGCCAGTCGTCGCCGCGACCGACTTCGCCGCCGACGTACCATTTTGCTGCAGGCTTGCCAGGTCTATCTGGAAGGATACGGCCCCGGTCGTGCCGCTTGCTGCCGGCGCCCCCCCTCCTCCGCCGCATCCGATAAAGGTTGCGACCAACAGCACACCCAGCAGGCACCACAAAGTTCTTTTCACATCCCCTCCTTTTCATCTCGCACCCCGACAGCTAAAGCCAAAGGTGGAGGCAGAATATCATGCCCGGCAGCACAGCCCAGGAAAGCAGGCAGTCAATTTAAAATAAAAGGAAATTCACCGCAATACTTTTATTAACGTATCTTCTCTTTGCCTCAATCCATGTCGGCACACAGTTCTTCTCGCCCGCCCCAGATCAGGTAGACGGCACTGCCGCGTTTGAAGGTGAATTGTTCCGGCGGGTTGGGATGGGAGCCAATCTTGATGGCGTCGACCTGCATGGAAATGTTCCAGTCCGGTGATGATGCCATGTCGTACTGAAGCAGGAAACAGGAGGTCTTCCCACTCTTTACCCGGATATAACTACCGGGGCGCAGGGCGTCTTCCTTGTCATAGGTGACGTCGACGAGGTTGAGAGGGATGGAGTGAGGTGCCACAGGCCCCAGGGCACGCACCGGCCGGAAGGTAACTCCCTTGCCGTTCTTGATGGTTATGGCTTTGGGGTTTATGACGACATCGTCGTCGTGTGCGCGGACATACAACTGGAGGAGGATCATCGGATCAGGTTGATCCGGGGCTTTGCCGGTTTTGTGGAACACCTATGGCGCAGCCTGCTACAACAGGAACAATGAGCAGCAGAGAAAGACTACGAAACGACATGAGCGGAAACACCTCCTGGATGGTAAGCTGTGGAGAGTCAAGAAACCACTGCAGCTAGGCTGCTTTAAATTAACGCCACCCCCTGTTCAAGCTAAATCTTCCCATCATCGACCAGTTCGAACCTCCCTGGGCGGCCGGTGACTTGCTCGGCGCGTCCGGTGACTCGCTCGGCGCGTCCGGTGACTCGCTCGGCGCGTCCGGTGACTCGCTCGGCGCGTCCGGTGACTCGCTCGACGCGTCCGGCGACTCGCTCGACGCGTCCGGTGACTCGCTCGACGCGTCCGGTGACTCGCTCGGCGCGTCCGGTGACTCGCTCGACGCGTCCGGCGACTCGCTCGACGCGTCCGGTGACTCGCCCGACGCGTCCGGTGACTCGCTCGACGCGTCCGGTGACTCGCTCGACGCGTCCGGTGACTCGCTCGACGCGTCCGGTGACT
>NZ_JAEMHL010000031.1 GCF_016458305.1 Geomonas anaerohicana
TGTTTGACACATTAGTTCCGACAACTCCAACCACTCCTCATGCTTTATTCGGAGGTCTTGGCGTGTTAGTCTGGCTATGACAACAGTCAAATTCAAACACTGGCACCACGAGCATCCCCCCCTTACAGGCCTTTGCCCCCAGCCGTTTTTGCCTGCCACAACCTCACTAATCAGTGCAACTATTCACTGCACCTGTGTCCCGCAGGCTTCCAAGACTTGAGGGGCAGGCAGACCTAATCCGAGGCAAGGGGGACAGGCACCTATCGGAGCCAGTCCCCTTTCAACAGTTGGATGGGGCAGTACTGGGCAGGCACCATAGTTAACCCGCCATTTAGACAAAATCATTTACAGCCCCTCGGATTTTAAGGTCGAGCACGACTTGTTAAGATCAGCCTCCAGATTTTAAGATCGAGCACGACCTTGTTAAGATCGGCTTCCAAATTTTAAGATCGAGCACGACCTTGTTAAGATCGGCTTCAGGATTTTAAGATCGGGTCCAGAGTCGTTAACTTCGGTCTCGGGATTTTAAGATCGGGGTGCAGCAAGGCAAGGGGGACAGGCGCCTATCCCACAGGCAAGGGGGACAGGCACCTGGCGGAGCCAGTCCCCTTTTACGTCTTCCGGTCCAGGCTGCGGTATTGGATGGCTTCGGAAATGTGATGCTCGCAAATGGTTTCGCTTCCCTCTAGGTCGGCGATGGTGCGGGCCACTTTGAGGATCCTGGTGTAGCTCCGGGCACTGAGGCCGAGACGATCGGTCACTACTTCGAGCATCCGGCTCCCCGCCTCGTCGGGTTCGCAGAACTTGCGAATCATCCGGGCGGTCATCTGGGCATTGCTCCTCACCTTGGTCCCCTTGAAACGATCCTTCTGTACCTCCCGGGACTGCGCCACGCGCGAGGAGATGGCGGCGGAACTCTCGCTCTCGCCCCGGTCGGCTAGGTCGCGGTACTTCACCGCGGGCACCTCGATGTGGATGTCGATCCGGTCCAGCAAGGGGCCGGAAACACGAGAGCGGTAGCGGTGGATCATCAGGGGGGTGCAGGAGCACTGGTGCACCGGATCAGAGAGGTAGCCGCAGGGGCAGGGGTTCATGGCAGCGACCAGCATGATGCGGGAGGGATAGGTAACCGAGGAGAGCGCCCGAGAGATGGTGACCCGCCCGTCCTCCATGGGCTGACGCAGCACTTCCAGGACGTGCTGCTTGAATTCCGGGAGTTCGTCCAGGAACAGGACGCCGTTGTGGGACAGGGAGACTTCCCCCGGCTTGGGCGTGTTACTGCCGCCGATGAGCCCGACGTCTGAAATGGTGTGGTGTGGAGATCTGAAGGGGCGGGTGGAGATGAGCGCGTGCTCCCGCTCCAAAAGCCCCATGACGCTGTAGACCTTGGTGGTCTCGATCGCCTCCTCGAAGAGCATCGGGGGGAGGATGGAAGGGATGCGCCGGGCCAGCATGGTCTTGCCCGATCCCGGCGGACCTATCATAAGTAGATTGTGTGACCCCGCGGCGGCGACCTCCAGGGCACGCTTGGCGTGCTCCTGCCCCTTCACCTCCGAAAAGTCGTCGCCGGCCTCGCCCCCCTGGCTGAAGAGGGCCTCGATGTCGGCACGATACGGGGGGATGACGAGGTTGCCGTTTAGGAACTCCACCACCTGGGAGAGTTCCGTCACGCCGATGACCTCTACCCCCTCGACCACACCTCCCTCACAGACGTTCTCCGCCGGGATGATGATGCCGGCGAGCCCCGCCTCGCGTGCGGCGACCGCGACCGAGAGGCAGCCACGTACCGGCTTGACGCCGCCATCCAGCGACAGCTCTCCCAAAAGGATGTAGCGCTGGAGCTGTTCTTCCTTGATGACGCCGATGGCGGCGAGGATACCGATGGAGATGGGAAGGTCGAAGGAAGCCCCCTCCTTCTTGACGTCGGCGGGGGCGAGATTGACGGTGATCTTGCGGTTGGGGAAATCGTAGCCGGAGTTCTTGAGAGCGGCCTTGACGCGGTCCTTGCTCTCCTTGACCGCACCGTCGGGAAGGCCGACCGTGGCCAGTTGGGGGAGGCCCTGGGTGATGTCGACTTCGACGTCAACCAGGATGGCATCGATACCTAAGAGCGCGCTGGCGAGAACCTTGGCAAGCATGAGAACCCCCAACTGACGGTGAAGGGTGAGTTCCTGCGGTGGCCACTGAACCTGGAAACCGTTCAACGTTCTACGTTAAAAACCTCACTGAGTGCGCCCAGCAGGGAGCCCGGCCACGTGGCCGGCTGGCAGCCGCAGGACGTGGACCTGATCGAATGCCACGCCTTGGGGGCAAAGGGGACAGGCACCTGACGGAGCCAGTCCCCTCAATCAGTCCCCTTAATCAGACTTTCAGCATTTCCAGGTAACGGTCGGCATCGAGGGCGGCCATGCAGCCGGTGCCGGCAGAGGTGATGGCCTGCTTGTAGTTGCGGTCCTGCACGTCGCCGGCGGCAAAGACGCCGGGGGTGCTGGTGGCGGTGGAGTTACCCTCGTAGCCGCAGTTGGTGCGGATGTACCCCTCGTCCATCTCGAGCTGCCCTTCGAAGATGTGGGTGTTGGGCTGGTGCCCGATGGCGATGAAGCAGCCGTGCACGTCGATGTGCTTGTCCGACCCGCTCTTGTGGCGCAGCCTGATGCCGGTCACGCCGGACTCGTCCCCGATCACCTCTTCCAGCTGGTGGTTCCATTCGATGGTAACGTTGCCGTTCTTGGTCTTTTCGATCAGCCGATCGGCCAGGATCTTCTCTGCGCGGAACTTGTCCCTTCTGTGCACGACGGTCACGTGGCTCGCGATGTTGGAGAGGTAGAGCGCCTCCTCGACAGCGGTGCTGCCGCCGCCGATGACGGCAACGGGTTTGTTACGGTAGAAAAAGCCGTCGCAGGTGGCGCAGGCCGAAACGCCTTTCCCCTTGAACGCGTGCTCGGAGGGGAGCCCAAGATATTTGGCCGAGGCGCCGGTGGCGATGATGAGCGCATCGCAGCTGTAGCTGCCGCTGTCGCCTTCCAGGACGAAGGGAGGCTTCATCACCTGGGCCTTGTTGATATGGTCGAAGATGAACTGGGTGCCGAAGTGCTCCGCGTGCTGGCGCATGCGCTCCATGAGATCCGGTCCCATCACACCTGCCGGGTCGCCCGGCCAGTTGTCCACCTCGGTCGTCGTCATCAACTGCCCCCCCGTTTGCAGCCCGGTGATGAGGACTGGGTTCAGGTTGGCGCGCGCCGCATAGATCGCAGCAGTGTACCCCGCGGGACCTGAGCCTAATATGATGAGACGATGGTGAATCGGTTCCATGTGTACAGACCTCCGACAGAATTTTGCCGGAAAGATAACAGTATATAGTTTAAATTGCAAGGCGCCATGCGGCTAACACATTGACCCCAATAGGGAGCTCTGCTAAGATTCAAACCGTTGTGCCGTATAATGAAAAGGAGGGAACCATGAAAAAGCTCGCGGTATTATTAGCCTTGACCTTGGCACTTTCTGGTGCGACCCAGGCCATGGCCAGAGACATCAGCTTCACGACCCCTCTGACGCAGAAGCAGTTCAGAGACCTCACCAGGGAAGCGGGCGCCGCCATTTCTTACAAGAACATGGCCCCGGCCGAACCGCTGGGCATCACCGGATTCGACATCGGGGCGGAGCTGTCGGCAATGGACATCAGCAACAGCAGCTACTGGAACGCAGCGTACCGCGGTGATGCACCGTCGTACCTGGTGATCCCGAAACTGCGCGCCAGGAAGGGGCTCCCGATGGGGATCGACGTCGGCGCGATGTACTCGTACGTCCCCGACTCCAACATCAAGCTCTGGGGCATCGAGGTGAGCAAGGCGATCCTGGAAGGGACCGCGGCGACGCCGGCGCTGGGAGTGCGCGCCACCTACAGCAGGCTTTCCGGCGTCAACGATCTCAACCTGCAAACCGCCGGCATAGACGCCTCCATCAGCAAGGGGTTACTGATCATGACGCCGTACGCCGGCGCGGGCGGGGTCTGGGTGAACAGCGAGGCCAAAGGGCGCCTGAAGACGCTCGCGCCAGGCCTCGACACGGAAGACGTTTTCCAGCCCCGCGTGTTCGGGGGCATCAAGTTCTCTCCGCTTCCCCTGCTCGGGGTCACCGCCGAGGTGGAATACCAGGAGCGCTTGATCTATTCCCTGAAGGCCGGGCTCAGCTTCTAACCAACAGGGAGGGGGCCTCGCCCCCTCCCATCGGGGCACACCTATGCATGCTCATGCCGACAGTCACCTGGACCAGAGCATAACCGGACGCTTCAAGTACGCCATCCTGCTGACCTCGCTGACCCTGGTGGCAGAGCTGGTCGGCGGCATCTGGACCAACTCGCTGGCGCTGTTGTCCGACGCGGCGCACGTGTTCCTCGACCTGTTCGCCCTGCTCCTCTCGCTGGGTGCCATCAAGCTCGCCTCCTATCCGGTCAGCGACACCCGCACCTTCGGCTGGCACCGCACCGAGGTCTTCGCCTCCTTCATCAACGGCAGCACCGTCTTTCTCATCGCCGGCATCATCTGCTACGAGGCGGTCGAGCGCATGATGCAACCGCAGGCCGTGAAAAGCCTGGAAATGCTGATCATCGCAGCGGTCGGCCTGGCCATGAACCTGCTCTCCGCCGGCGCGCTGCACTCGCACTCCCACGATGATCTGAACGTGCACAGCGCCTTCCTGCACGTGATCGGCGATGCGGCCGCCTCGGTCGGCGTCATCGTGGGCGGCATCATCATGTACTTCACCAACTGGTACCTGCTCGACGCCATCATCTCGGTCGGCATCGGCTTCATCATCTTCTGGGGATCGTGGCGGGTCATGCGGGAATCGGTGCACATCCTCCTGGAGGGGGTACCGCGCGGCATCGACATCAACCAGGTCGCTTTCTCCATGAAGGAAGTGGAGGGGGTGGCCGAGGTGCACCACCTGAATATCTGGACCATCTGCTCCCACATCATCGCGCTGTCGGCGCACGTGGTGGTCCCAGACTGCTCCCCCAGCGAGCAAACAGAGATCCTGCGCAAGATCGAGGAGAAGCTGTTCCAGCACTTCCACATCTCCCACACCACGCTGCAGGTCGAGAACGCCCGCTGCACCGAGGGTGCCGTCACCAAGCAGTTCCGGCACCGTCCCCGCGCCGCCTCGCTGGCGCATGCCCACGCGCACCCGCACCATCATCCCCATGGCACGTGCCAGGGGCACCATCACTGCCACGACCACGACGACCACACACATTAACCTGCGAATGGAAGAATAGATGCTCGATTACAACCTGATCCTCGACGCGGCCCAACGGCTCAAAAAAAGGGTGCGTCGCACGGAGCTGATCCAGGCCCACCACTTCAGCGAACGACTCGGCCTCCCCCTTTATTTCAAATGTGAAAACCTGCAGCGCACCGGCGCGTTCAAGATTCGCGGCGCGCTCAACTTCATGACGGCACAGTCGCGCGAGGCCCTCGCCGGCGGCGTGATTACCGCCTCGGCAGGGAACCATGCCCAGGGTGTCGCCTTCTCCGCGGACCTCCTCGGCGTCAAGGCGGTGGTCTACATGCCGGAGAGCACGCCGCCGCAGAAGGTCTTTGCCACCCGCGATTACGGTGCGGAGGTGGTCCTGGAGGGGAAGAACTTCGACGAGGCCTGTGCCGCCGCGCTGAGGCAGGCGGAGCAGACCGGCGCCCTCTTCGTGCACCCCTTCAACGACCCGCTGGTGATGGCAGGCCAGGGGACCATCGGGCTGGAACTGCTTGAGGACATTCCCGATCTGGCCAACGTGCTGGTGCCGATCGGCGGTGGTGGCCTCATCGCCGGGATCGCTAGGGCCATCAAGGAGACCCACCCCCACGTGCGGGTCATCGGCGTCGAGTCCGCCGCGGCTCCCTCCATGCGTCAGGCGGTTAAAGCGGGGGAGGTTCTCACCATACCGATCCGCGCCAGTCTCGCCGACGGCATCGCGGTGAAGACGGCAGGCAGCAACACCTTTCCTGTGGTGCGGGACTACGTCGACGAGATCGTGTTGGTGGACGAGGAAGAAATTGCGCTCGCCATCGTGTCGCTCATGGAGCGCAACAAGCTGATGGTGGAGGGTGCCGGTGCGGTTGGCCTGGCGGCGCTGTTGAACGGCAAGGTGAAGAAGATTACCGGCAAGACCGTGGCGCTGCTATCGGGCGGGAACATAGACGTAAAAACCATCGCGGTGGTCGTGGAGCGCGGTCTGCTGGCGGCGGGGCGATATCTGAAGCTGAAGGTGGAGCTGGATGACGTGCCGGGGGCGCTGGCGCGGTTGGCCGCCGAGATCGCCGAGGCGCGGGCTAACATCTCCATCATCACCCATGACCGGCGTTCGGAGTCGTTGCCGATAGGGAGGACTGAGGTGTTGGTGGAGTTGGAGACTCGCGGCGCGGAGCATATCCATGAAGTGACCCGGCACCTCGGCAAGTGCGGGTACCAGATCGAGGTCATTAAGTAAAAAGCTAAAACCGGGAAACCATTGGCCACGGAGAAAATCTGAGGACCATCTGAGAGAACTAAAACCTTTTTGAAGTACTAGGTCTCTCCGTTCTCCCTTGATCTCGTCCCCAAGGTCCGCCTTGGGAACGCAAAGCCTCTCGGAAGCTCCAACTTCCCTCGGATGCAAAGCTGGAGCTTTGCGGCATATGGGGTTCCCAATCTGGAGCTTGGGAACCAGGAAAAGGCTCTCAAAACCTTCCATATAAAAGGGGACAGGCTACTTTTGCAATAAAGTAGCCTGATAATCATCTAAAGGCACCTCCTGGCATAACAAGAGGCAAAGAAACTTCCTGATATGCTGTTACAG
>NZ_JAEMHL010000032.1 GCF_016458305.1 Geomonas anaerohicana
GGGTAGTATGCACGGCAGTGAGATCATTTACAGTTTTTTTATGGTCAAGCTACTAAGGGCGTACGGTGGATGCCTAGGCAGAGAGAGGCGATGAAGGACGTGGTAAGCTGCGATAAGCTTCGGTGAGCCGCTAAACAGGCTTTGACCCGGAGATTTCCGAATGGGGAAACCTACTGGAGGTAATGCTCCAGTAACGTAGAGTAAATTCATAGCTCTACGTGGCGAACGAGGGGAACTGAAACATCTAAGTACCCTCAGGAAAAGAAAACAATAGTGATTCCGTCAGTAGCGGCGAGCGAAAGCGGAACAGCCCAAACCGGCTCCATTTCGATGGATCCGGGGTTGTGGGGCCCCGACGTGGGATTGATGATTGGTAGGAGAACGGTCTGGAAAGGCCGGCCATAGTGGGTGATAGCCCCTTATCCGAAACCATGAGTCACCCTAGGGTGTCCCCGAGTACTGCGAGGCACGTGAAACCTCGTGGGAATCCGGGAGGACCATCTCCCAAGGCTAAATACTACTCTCTGACCGATAGTGAACCAGTACCGTGAGGGAAAGGTGAAAAGTACTCCAATGAGGAGGGTGAAATAGAACCTGAAACCGTATGCCTACAAGCAGTGGGAGCACTATGGAGCAATCCAGTGTGACCGCGTGCCTTTTGCATAATGAGTCAGCGAGTTACCCTTTGCAGCGAGGTTAAGTTCATGGAACGGAGCCGCAGCGAAAGCGAGTCTTAATAGGGCGAGTTAGTTGCAGGGGGTAGACCCGAAACCGGGTGATCTATCCATGTCCAGGGTGAAAGGAAGGTAACACTTCGTGGAGGCCCGAACCCACTGGCGTTGAAAAGCCAGGGGATGAGGTGTGGATAGGAGTGAAAGGCTAATCAAACTCGGAGATAGCTGGTTCTCCCCGAAATATATTTAGGTATAGCCTCACAAAGTAAGTAGCGGGGGTAGAGCACTGGATGGGCTAGGGGCCTCACCAGGTTACCAAACCTAACCAAACTCCGAATACCGCTAACTGTTATTGTGGGAGTCAGACTGCGGGTGATAAGATCCGTAGTCAAAAGGGAAAGAGCCCAGACCGCCAGCTAAGGTCCCAAAATCTATGCTAAGTGGAAAACGATGTGGAAATGCCCAGACAACCAGGAGGTTGGCTTAGAAGCAGCCACCCTTTAAAGAAAGCGTAATAGCTCACTGGTCGAGTGGGTCTGCGCGGAAAATGTAACGGGGCTAAGCATAGTACCGAAGCTGCGGATTTGATCCTTAAGGATCAAGTGGTAGGGGAGCATTGTGTAAGCCTGCGAAGGTCGACCGTGAGGACGGCTGGAGGTATCACAAGAGATTATGCTGACATGAGTAGCGAAAAACAAGGTGAGAAACCTTGTCACCGAAAACCCAAGGTTTCCTACGTAAAGGTAATCTGCGTAGGGTTAGTCGGTCCCTAAGGCGAGGCCGAAAGGCGTAGTTGATGGGAAACAGGTTAATATTCCTGTACCACCTGTTGTTGCGATGGGGGGACGGAGAAGGGTAGACGATCCTGGCGCTGGTTGTCCAGGTTTAAGGTTGTAGGCGGGAAGAGGAGGCAAATCCCTTCTTCCATTCAACGCTGAGAACTGATGACGAGGGGGTATCCCCGCAAAGTCGTCGATCCCATGCTTCCAAGAAAAGCCTCTAAGCTTCAGACAGCAGGTGACCGTACCGTAAACCGACTCAGGTGGGTGAGGATAAATGTCCTAAGGTGCTTGAGAGAACACTGGTTAAGGAACTCGGCAAAATGATACCGTAACTTCGGGAGAAGGTATGCCCTTTTTGGTGAAGGCGATTCGCTCGCACAGCTGAAGAGGGTCGCAGAGAAATGGCGGTAGCGACTGTTTACTAAAAACATAGGACTCTGCAAAGTCGCAAGACGACGTATAGGGTCTGACGCCTGCCCGGTGCCGGAAGGTTAAGGGGATTTGTTAGCCGCAAGGTGAAGCTTTGAACCGAAGCCCCGGTAAACGGCGGCCGTAACTATAACGGTCCTAAGGTAGCGAAATTCCTTGTCGGGTAAGTTCCGACCTGCACGAATGGCGTAACGATTTCCGCGCTGTCTCAACCAGTGGCTCAGCGAAATTGAATTCTCGGTGAAGATGCCGAGTACCCGCGGTAAGACGGAAAGACCCCGTGCACCTTTACTACAGTTTGACAGTGACATTCGAATAAGCTTGTGTAGGATAGGTGGGAGGCTTTGAAGCTGGGACGCCAGTCTCGGTGGAGCCATCCTTGAAATACCACCCTGGTTTGTTTGGATGTCTAACCCAGGTCCGTCATCCGGATCGGGGACACTGTCTGATGGGTAGTTTGACTGGGGCGGTCGCCTCCCAAAGAGTAACGGAGGCGCGCGAAGGTTCCCTCAGGCTGATTGGAAACCAGCCGTAGAGTGTAAAGGCATAAGGGAGCTTGACTGCGAGACCAACAAGTCGAGCAGGTACGAAAGTAGGTCTTAGTGATCCGGCGGTTCTGTATGGAAGGGCCGTCGCTCAACGGATAAAAGGTACGCCGGGGATAACAGGCTGATCTCCCCCAAGAGTTCACATCGACGGGGAGGTTTGGCACCTCGATGTCGGCTCATCGCATCCTGGGGCTGAAGTAGGTCCCAAGGGTTTGGCTGTTCGCCAATTAAAGCGGTACGCGAGCTGGGTTTAAAACGTCGTGAGACAGTTTGGTCCCTATCTACCGTGGGCGTAGGATACTTGAGAAGAGTTGACCTTAGTACGAGAGGACCGGGTTGAACGTACCTCTGGTGTTCCAGTTGTTCCGCCAGGAGCAGTCGCTGGGTAGCTATGTACGGAAAGGATAACCGCTGAAAGCATCTAAGCGGGAAGCCTCCTTCAAGATTAGGTATCCCCGGGAGCAATCCCCTGAAGGCCCGTTGTAGACCACAACGTTGATAGGCCGGGTGTGTAAGCGCAGTAATGCGTTCAGCTTACCGGTACTAATCGGCCGTGAGGCTTGACCATAAAAAATTCTTAGAGAGGGGGGTGGACCTCCACCCCCCGATCATATACTGCCAAAAATCCTACAGACACGAAATGCGATTGTGAGAAACATATTGCGCGGGCTTAGGCCCAAGCTGAGAGTTTCTCTGTGGCAATGCCGAGAGGGTCACACCCGTTCCCATCCCGAACACGGAAGTTAAGCCTCTCTGGGCCGATGGTACTGCATTGGAAACGATGTGGGAGAGTAGGTCGCCGCAGGGAATTTAATAGAGAAAGCCCCGTCTGAT
>NZ_JAEMHL010000033.1 GCF_016458305.1 Geomonas anaerohicana
CACCCATTAAAGGCTGTCGGTCAAGGGCAAAAAAGTTCCCCTATGCAAGAAAAGAGTTTTTCTAGCATTGAACTGCGGTCACCGCCAACCCTACCATTGCCGTTATTTCTGTCTTTTACGATGTCAGCCTTTGCTGCATCCAGTCACCCATCAGGATCAAGGCCACTACTCGGCTTGCGCCGATTGGCCCCTTCCGCGTTGCGCGGACCAGAAAACCTTCGGTTCCAGGCCGTGTCCAAGTGATTGTTTCAGGTCTCGTGGTTATTAACCAGCCCCTAGATGGCTCACGACGTGGTCAGTAAAGACGTCGGTAACTCGATATGTGTTCCTGGGTGGAGCGGCTGCCAATCAGGCTACGTGGTTTTGCCAACCCCTATGCGGGCTCACCGCTCCAGCCAGTTCTAAGTGAAAATTTTTTCTGACGAAAATGGAACATGGTCACGCATGATGTGGTAAGCCGCTCTGGCCAACTTGTGGGCTAGAGCGGTGTGTGCAACCATGAAGTTGGTCTTTCTCATCTTGCAGTTGTAATAGGCTCTGGCTTTTTCGTCATACCGCCTTGCAAACTCTGCAGCTTCGCTAAACGCCCAAGACAGGTACTTGTTACCGTTTTTCTTATTACCCTTCCCCTTCGTCTTGTCATTACTAGTCCAGCGTGATGAGACAAGGCGACAGTATGAGGCATAGTTGCCAACGTTTTTGAATCGCTCTACCGGGCCAGTCTCGAGCATAATGGTTAACCCGAGGATCTTGCCGATACCAGGAACTGTAAGTAGCTCTTTATATCCATCGTGAAGCTCAAGCTTCCTCTCGATGAAGGTTTCGATGCTACGGATCTGCCGAGTCAAAAAGTCGATTGACTCCTTGCTTACCTGCCCCGCGAGAGCGAGGTCCTCATTGTCGGCCAGAAGCGGTGAGACATGGTCCTCACGGACGCGCGTAATATCCCGACTTCTGAGCGTGATGCCACAGTTGCGAGTAATGATGTTCTGAAGGCTTATGAGCATCGAAGTTCTCAAAGACACGAGATGACGCCGTTTTCTGAGCAGGTCACGGATTGGCCGCTCCTCCTTCGGATAAATGTAACCCTCAGGAAGAATGTCGAGCCGCAGCATCTCTGCCAGCCAAAAGGCATCATGCTTGTCATCAGTGTGTTTGAGACCTGTATATTTTTGGATGGCCGAAGGATTCGCGAGGTGTACCGCGAATCCTTCGGCCATCAGGCCGTCTACCAGCCAGTACCAGTTATAAGTAGATTCGACCACGACTCCTTGCAGATCTCCGCTGAACAATTCCAGTCGCTGAACGATGGTGGAGAGATCATTAGGCAGCTTCTCGTTGAAGATGCGTTTCCCTCTACCGTTGATGATCGCAAGATAGCTGTTTGTTGAATGTAGATCGATACCGGAGTAAAGTTTCACTTGGCACCTCCTGAGGTTACGAGATTGGCGTCTCTGTAACAGCATATCAGGAAGTTTCTTTGCCTCTTGTTATGCCAGGAGGTGCCTTTAGATGATTATCAGGCT
>NZ_JAEMHL010000034.1 GCF_016458305.1 Geomonas anaerohicana
TGTTGAGTGCCACGACATCGTGGACACAAATAAGTGCCACCACATCGTAGACAAAGTTCTCTGACAATCGAATAGCCATCGCGTAATCCTGTGGACACCGAAACCACGTTGGAGGTGTCCATGAAGGATGAAATTTCGCAGCAACGGATCTTAGCGGTACAGCGATATCTCAACGGGGAGTGCCCCGAATCAATTTGTGCATCACTGAGTAAATCGAGAGCCTGGCTGTACAAGTGGGTCGATCGCCATCATGAAGAGGATGATTCCTGGAGCGAAGCAAAATCCACACGTCCTCTGACCGTTGCTAACCGCACACCGCATGAGATTGAGGAAAGCGTGAAGCTTGTGCGGCTCAGCTTGTACAACCGTGGTCTCTTCTGTGGTGCGCAGGCAATACTGTGGGAGCTGGAAGACCTGAGCGTCCACCCGCTGCCTTCACTCCGCACCATCAATCGTATCCTCAGCCGCAATGAGCTGACCCATCGGCGCACCGGCAAGTATGAAGCTAAAGGAACCCCGTATCCTAGCTTGCCGTCGTCGTTGCCCAACCAAACTCATCAGGCCGATCTAGTGGGCCCTTGTTACCTGAAAGGCCCTGTTCGCTTCTACGGTCTAAATGTCGTCGATACGGCGACTGCCCGATGTGGCTTGCATTCATCGCCTACAAAGGCTGGCCAAGACATCGTCGACGGTTTCTGGGCCATATGGAGGCGGCTGGGAATACCGGATAATGTACAAGTCGACAATGCCATGTCTTTCTTTGGCAGTCTTGCGCATCCCCGGGGCATGGGGCCGCTGATCAGGCTTTGCCTGAACAATGACGTTGAGCCATGGTTCATACCCATGGCGGAACCGTGGAGAAACGGAGTAGTGGAGCAGTTCAATGACCTCTACCAGCAGAAGTTTCTCGCCAAGGTCACCATGGCAACGGAGGAAGACCTCAGAAGTGGATCACTGGCATTTGAGCACCGACACAACAGCAGCTACCGATACAGCAAGCTCGGCGGCAAAACGCCTCTGACGGCGCTCACAGCCTCCAATAAGAAACTGCGGTTTCCTGTAGAGGAGGAGGCTCCCCGGCATCGGCTGAAGAAGCCGGAAACGGGGCGTTACCATCTAGTGCGCCTGATCCGGAGCGACCTTAAACTCAACGTCTTTGGCGAGACGTTTCCGGTTCCGCCAGAGCTAAAGCGGGAATACGCAGTGGCTACAATCGATGTCAAAGAGCAGAAACTGAAAGTTTTCCAAGACCGAATCCAGGTCGAGGAATTCGACTACAAATTACGTTGAGGGAACGAGTGTCCACGATGTCCTGGCATCAAAATCTGTCCACGATGTCGTGGCACTCAACA
>NZ_JAEMHL010000035.1 GCF_016458305.1 Geomonas anaerohicana
TGTATAGACCGGAGTCAAGGGTGACAGTCGTTCGGAGACATGGGTGACACTTTTTTATCGCCGATCCGGATCTCCCGGAGCTTTTGGTGGCAGTAGTAAATTAAAAATGTTCCGTCCTGATCCGTGGGGCGAAAAGCAATGGGTTCCCCGCGCAACGCCCTGGAGACTCGGAACACTTGGCCCTTGAAGAAGACCGCCCCTTTGTCCTGCACTTTCCGGACGTGATCACCGGGGGCATATTCGATCCGCGGTGGCACCTCTGGGTACATCCGTACACTTGGCTGGTAGCGGGTAACTGGCGGCTTTTGCCCTAATGATTCATGCGGCCGCTTTGAGTTATACAAGACTCTAAACTCGTCAAAAGCTTGCTGGCATTGAGTTAAATCATCGAAAGTCTTACCTGCTATTGCTTCCACAAGTAGGGTGCGATGAAAGCGTTCGTCTTTACCCTGGGTCTGAGGGTGGTATGGCCGTGAATGGCTCACGCCTATTCCGAGCCTGATTAACCAGGCTGTCAGTACAGTGAGTTGGTGTTCTCCGTCGTCTCCCCAGGGACTGCCATTATCCATGGTGATTCGGTCTGGCAACCCATAATTTCGAAAGGCGGCAACAAGAGCACTCTTTACGCTAGCAGTTGTCTCGTCGCCACAAGCCTGGAGCACCACGTTGTAGCGAGAGTGGTCATCCAGCACCGTCAACGGGTGACAGCGGCCCTGACGGATTGGAAAATGGCCTTTGAAGTCCATCTGCCATAGAGCATTCGGGGTGGGATGCTCGAAACGGATAAAAGCCTTATGCTTTGAAGACTCTGCCGGGTCTAACAGACCGTTACGGCGCAAAATCTCAGTAATTGTGGAGGCTGCAGGGAACACTTGTTTTCCGTCTGCTTCCAGACAAGCCTTAATCTTACGGCCACCCCAAGCCGGATGCTCTTTTCGAAGCGCAAGAATTGCGCTCTCGACCGAGACATCAGTCTGTACCGGACTGTTATGGGGGCGTCGAGAGCAGTCGTAAAGGCCAGCATCTCCATGCTCCTTGTACCGACGAATCCACTTGTAGCCTTTGTCGCGGCTGATGTTGAACAGCCGACAAAGCTGAGAGATGTTGCTGCCATCTTGAACGGCTAACGTCACGAATTCTGCCCTGAGGGTCATGGTTGTCACCTCTTGCCAAGGCATGCCCACCTCCAAAGAGGGAAGTCACTTCTTGGCAATAAGTGTCACCCATGTCTCCGAACATGTGTAACCTATGTCTCCGGTCTATACA
>NZ_JAEMHL010000036.1 GCF_016458305.1 Geomonas anaerohicana
GGAAGCTCCCCCGCTAATGTAGACACCTCAACCAAACGGAGGTGTCGGAAATGGCAAAGATGGTGGGACCAAGAAAAATCCATAGCTATAGCAAGGAGTTCAAGAGCACGGCCGTGCGTCTGAGCAGTCTGCCTGGTGTGCACGTGCATGACGTTGCGGAGGCGCTCTTGATACATCCCAATGTCCTTACGCGCTGGCGAAAGGAATTTCGGGAGGGCACCATTAAACACGACAGCGAGACCGCGTTAGACAGCGGAGTGGTAAGTGATCTCAAGCGTTTGAGGGAGCTAGAAAAGGAGCATGCCCGCCTCAAGGTGGAGCATGAACTGCTAAAAAAAGCTATCCGGTTCTGTTCAGAACAAAAAAGCAAATCTTCGCCTTCATCGAGCAGAACCGGCAAACCTACAGCATAGGGGTCATGTGCAAGTTCTTCGGTGTATCTAGGTGTGGTTATTACGCTTGGCGGAGTCGCGGGCGGAGCGACCGAGATCGGGAGGATCAACTCCTATTCAAAGAAATAAAGAGGATACATAAATCTTCCCGAGAGATCTACGGCAGCCCTCGGGTTCACGTTGCCTTAAAAGAAAAGGGCTTTCGGATCGGAAAGAAACGTATCGAAAGACTAATGCGAAGTGGTGGCCTCAAAGGCCGATCAGCACGGTTATACCGAAAGAAAGGAAACCAGTACACTAAGGCTCCTATCGCCAACAACAGCCTAGATGTGGTCCCGACGAGGCCAGATCAGGTATGGGTTGGTGACATCACCTACCTGAAAGGCGGCGGACGCTTCCGTTACTGTGCGGTAGTGATGGACAAGTACTCACGTCGAATTATCGGCTGGAGTATCAGTAAATTCAAAGACATGAGGCTGACGATGTCCGCGCTGAATCATGCGGTGTACAACCGTCCGAAAGCAAAGGGAGTCATCTTTCATAGTGACCGCGGCGCAGAGTACGGAGCTGAAGCCATCCAGGCGCGCCTTGCCGAGTTAGGGTATATACAGAGCATGAATCGTCCAACAGCGAAATTTGCTGATAACGCGTATATGGAATCCTTCTTTCACTCGATGAAGTCGGAGTGCATACATAGGATCAACTTCTCAGATCCTGAGTCGGTAGCACGGAAGGTCAGGAGTTATATTCCCTTCTACAACAACAAGAGGAAGCATTCAGCTCTGGGGTACATGACACCACTGGAGTATGAACAGAAAACAGCCTAAACTTAGTTGTGTCTATTTTATCGGGGGAAGATTC
>NZ_JAEMHL010000038.1 GCF_016458305.1 Geomonas anaerohicana
CTGTAACAGCATATCAGGAAGTTTCTTTGCCTCTTGTTATGCCAGGAGGTGCCTTTAGATGATTATCAGGCTTGCGAAGTTGCAAAGTCGATAAGATTTTCCTTCAATTGCTTCATCCGTTCGGCAAGATCGGCATTGCCCTTGGACTTAGCGGTGAGCCTGGCGATTGACGAGCTCAGACTCGTGACGTCCCGACCTAAGATATGGCCAAGATCGGTAAGGGTGTCGTCGCTCATTTCCCTCACCGCCCAAGCAGCCATGCTGCGGGCTCCGGTCTGTGTTAACCAGACCGTCTTCAGGCAGCCCGTAAATGCGTTCCACTGCCTTTAAAACATCCGCTATACAAGGTTTCCGCAATTGCTCCGGCCCCATCTTCTCAACGACCATGTCAATAAATTCATCTGGACCTAGCAGCCGCGAGTCAGCTGTATCTCCACTACTGAAAGCATCGCAATGCCCACTCCGAATGTTCTGCTTGACGAAGTCGAGGAAGGAGAGCTGCGCACGTTCTCTGTTGTTACCGAAGTAGCCAAGGACAGGTTTCGCGTTTAACCACGGGAGGATTTCTTTGCCAGCATAGGCACGATGGCTGCTCCAGGGATAGTTAACAGGGTCTTTGACGAGGTTTGCACGGACCGGATTGAGGTGAATGTACGAGGTTAGTTGTAGGAGGTATTCGTCCGCGTCCACGAGGATCGCCTTGTACCGTCCCTGGAAGAGGTGACCAACTCTGTTCTGTCGCCAGTTAATCCAACGGGTATACCTGAAAGCGAGGTTCTGGATGATCCTTGCAAGTGGAATATCGGAAACCTGGCAGAGGAGATGGACGTGGTTTGTCATTAAACAGAAAGAGAGGATCGAATGGCCAAACCTTTCGATCCCCTCCTGGAGAAGCAGGTAAAACTTGTAGCGGTCCACCTTGTCGTAGAAGATGTCCTGCCGGTCGTTACCCCGCAGGATCACATGATAGAAAGCACCAGGGAAATGTATCCGCTGTCGGCGCGCCATTAGTCAAAGTTAACTCAACTTTGCAACTTTGCAAGCCTGATAATCATCTAAAGGCACCTCCTGGCATAACAAGAGGCAAAGAAACTTCCTGATATGCTGTTACAGAG
>NZ_JAEMHL010000039.1 GCF_016458305.1 Geomonas anaerohicana
AAGATCGCGGCCGGCTTCGTGAACCAGACCTCGGTTCCGCCGAACCCGATGGGCACCTGCTCCACCGCGGCCTGCCACAGCGACGGCAAAGGCACCCTGCGTGCGACCCCGGCCTGGGGTAGCGCAGCCCTCACCGTACCGGGCGGCTGCTCCGCCTGCCACAGCGTCGCGCCGTCCACCGGCAACCACCCGACCGCCGGCAGCAAGCACGCCTCCTACTACGGCACCGGCGTGACCTCCTGCGTACAGTGCCACACCGACCACTCGGTACAGGCCAAGCCGTTCGCCCACGCGACCTCCGCCGGCCACCGCGCCATCGAGGTGAAGTTCGCCACCGGCGGCAGCTTCGCAGCGAACCAGTGCTCCAACGTCTACTGCCACAGCAACGGCCGCGGCACCTACACCCCGCCGACCTGGGGCGGGAGCCTTACCTGCGCCGGCTGCCACGGCGACGCGACCAGCAACACCCTGTCGGGCAACCACGCCAAGCACGTGAACAACGCTGCGTTCCTCGGCACGTCCTATGGCTGCGTCGAGTGCCACAGCGCGACCGTTTCCGACAACAGCACCATCTCCAACTTCACCAACCACGTCAACAACGTGAAAGACGTGGCAGGCTCCAAGGTCGGTACCCCGGTATCCGGCACCTGCTCCACCTCCTACTGCCACAGCGACGGCAAAGGGACCATGAAGAGCGTGACCTGGACCGGTTCCACCGCCCTTACCTGTAAGTCCTGCCACGGCGCCGACGCAGCTCCGGCGTTTGCCTCCATCGCCGGCGAGCCGAACTACTCCAACGCCGGTGCCGGCCAGCCGCGCGCCAACAGCCACGAAAACCACGTAGCTTCGGCCGCAGACTGCGCCAGCTGCCACGCCGACACCACCGTGAACGGCACCAGCATCAAGTCGGGCAACTTCCACACCAACAACGTCCGCGACGTCAAAGCCGGCAACGGCAAGAGCTTCACCGTGGTCGGCAACACCTGCTCCGCGGTAACCTGCCACAGCGGCAACGGTATCGTGGCCGGCGTGCCCGACGTACAGTGGGGCGC
>NZ_JAEMHL010000003.1 GCF_016458305.1 Geomonas anaerohicana
ACTCCGTTGCGGTAGAACTCCACCTTGGTGACGGCGACGTTGTCGGAGGCGGCGGCGGTTACCGTGACCGTCCCGCTCACGCTGGAACCGCTCGCGGGCGAGGAGACGGCGACCACCGGGGCGGTGGTGTCGGGTACCGGGTTGGCTACGCTGACCGACGAGTTCGTGGATGTGGTGACGTTGCCGACGGCGTCGTAGGCCTTGGCGGTGAGCGTGTAGCTGCCGTTGGCGACCTGGGTGGTGTCCCAGTTGTAGCTGTACGGGGATGCGGCGACGGTGGCCTGCAGCACGTTGTTCCGGTAGAACTCCACCTTGCTCACCCCGACGTTGTCACTGGCGTTGGCCGTGACCGCCACCGTGCCGCTGACCGTGGTCCCGGACACGGGGGAGGCGAGGCTTACGGTCGGGGCGATCAGGTCGTTGGAGACGTTGACCGTCAACACCTGGGACTGCCCCAGGTTCCCCGCCGCGTCGTACGCCTTGGCCGTCAGGTTGTACACGCCGTTGGCGACGGTCTTGCTGTCCCACGTGTAGGCGTAGGGAGCCATGTTGGTGGCCGAGAGCAGGGCGTTGTTCAGGTAGAACTCGACCCTGCTCACGCCCACGTTGTCGGTCGCGTTGGCGGCGATATTCACCGACCCGCTCACGGTCATGTTGTTCGCCGGGGAGGTGAGGGAGACCGCCGGGGCGGTCAGGTCGTTGGCGACGGTGACCGTGATCGTCTGCGACTGCCCGATGTTGCCCGCCGCGTCGTAGGCCTTGGTCATCAGGGTGTAGCTGCCGGCGGGGAGGGCGCTCGTGTCCCAGGAATAGACGTAGGGGGAGGAGGGTACGGTCGCCTTCAGTGCCCCGTTCACGTAGAACTCGACCTTGCTGACCCCGACGTTGTCGGTCGCGTCGGCCGTGACCGACACGGTGCCGGCAACCGTCGCGGCGTTTGCCGGGTAGGTGAGGGCGGTGCTGGGAGCCTGCATCTCGGCGACGGTCACCACGTTGGAATAGGCGCTCTCCTCACCGGCCGCGTTGTAGGCGGTGACGGCGAAGCTGTAGGAATGGGCGGGGTCGAGGCTGCCGATGGAGGCCGTGGTGACGTCGTGCACGTCAACCGGCGCTGGCCCCTGGAACGGCTGCGTCGCGGAGTCCGGCTGGTAGTGGACCTTGTAGCCGACCACGGAAGTGTCCGGCGAGGGGTCCCATTGCAGGGAAACCGAGGACGCGGAGGCCGCGCTGCTCATCCCCATGGTCAAAATGGCGGCAACCACGGCGTTGACGCACATCTTCTGCAGCCGTACCGCGTGGTTGATCTCGCTTCTGCGTACGTACCCCTCGGCGACGAGGACGTCACCGATCTTTCTGCCGGTCTGCCCCTGTTTGGCAAGAGCCCGTTCCAACTGCACGCGCGTGATGTGCCCGGTGGCGACCAGCAATTCGCCCAGTCTAAGCGGCGTATCGGCGGGAGCTCCCTGGTTCTGCTGCCAATCGAGAAGCCCCCTTAGCTGCAGCTCGGTGAGCATGCCCAGCCGCAAGAAGACTTCGCCGAGACGCTCCCCGGTCCTCTTCTGCTCCTCGATCGCCTCATCGAGTTGTGATGCTTTTATCTTCCCGGACTGTACTAAAAGGGCGCCCAGCAGTTTCCGGTCGCCTGCCGCCAGCTTCACCGCGTCCTCCATCCGGGTTAAGTGCGGCTGGATGAACAGCGGAGCGGCGACGTCTTCCGGATTCAGCACACCCATCCTGACCAGGACGCCGCCCAACAGCTCGTGGGTGGTCTTTTGCTCCTTCAGGGCTTGGTTGAGGGCGCGCTTCGACACGAATTTGCCATCGACCAGTATCTGGCCGAGCGCGCGCCTGGAAATCCGTTGGAGAAGGTTCGGGCTCTGCATGGTCAGCTCCTTTCTGCGGGAGGGGCTTCTGTCTCGCTCCGCAGTGGCGTTTTTCTAACTTACGCCTAAGAGTGCTGCAACATCGCCAAGTTCAGTCGGTAGGGACGGGGGGCTGGTAAGGTGCTGGATATCCGGGAGCTACCTGATATTGTAATTGCTTTGCGCCCGCATGGCAATGTCAACGTGATCTGTTCTTTCTCCCATTTATCTCAGCCAATTATCTCCAGGACAGGTGTTTACGCACTCGCTATGCCTAATTTGCCTATGTCATTGGGGTAGCAGATTCAGATTGCATAATTTTCATTGTGACTTTATATTTTTAGCATGATAAAGCTCTGTCACATAATCTCGGGCGACCTGTGGGCCGGCGCCGAGGTGATGGCCTGCCATCTGCTCCGGGAGCAGGCCGGGGACGCGGAGCTTCAGCTCAAGGTGCTTGTTTTGAACGAGGGACGGCTGGCCGCGGAGTTGAGGGAGGCGGGGTGCGCCGTGACCGTGCTGGACGAAAAACGCTACGGCTTCGCTTCCCTGCTCGGGCTGGTGCGCGGTCACCTTGAAAAGATGCGCCCCGACCTGATCCACTCCCACCGCTACAAGGAGAACCTGCTCGCGCTTTTGGGGAGCGCCGGACTGGGCGCCCGGCTGGTGGCCACGCAGCACGGGCTTCCCGAGACCGGGAAAGGGCGGAGCGCGCTGACCTCCATCAAGACGAACCTGAACTTCTTCCTGATGCGCGGCTTTTTCGGTAGGACGGTCGCAGTCTCGGACGATATCCGCGATTACTTCGTGACAAGGCTCGGCTTTCCGGGGCACAGGGTCCAGGTGGTGCATAACGGCGTCCCGGCGCCCCGCGGTGCGGCTCTCGCGAAAAACGACGCTGCACCCCTGTGCATCGGCTCTTCCGGACGGCTCTTCCAGGTCAAGGACTACCCCCTCATGGTCGAGGTGGCAGACATCGTGCGCCGGGAGCGCGACGTGGTGTTCCGCCTCGCGGGCGAGGGGCCCTGCCGGGACGAGATCCTCGCGGCCGTCGATCGTCATGGGCTTCGCGAAGACTTCACCCTGACCGGCCATATCGACAGGATGGAGCCCTTCTACCGGGGGCTCGATCTCTACCTCAACACTTCCCTGCACGAAGGTATCCCCATGACCATACTGGAGGCGATGGCGTGCGGGGTTCCGGTGGTCGCGCCGGCGGTAGGCGGCATCGGCGAGATCGTGTCCGACGGGGTGGAGGGGTACCTGGTACGGGACAGGGCACCCGCTTCCTTCGCCCGCCGCTTGATCGAACTCATAGATGACGCACCGCTGCGCGCTGCCATGTCACGCGCCGCGCGCCAGAAGGTGGATGCCATGTTTTCGGTCCGGAAGATGGCGCAGGACTACCAACGGGTCTACCGGGAACTCCTGGCGGACTGAAACCGGAGCGCACCCATGCCGATTCTCTTATGCAGCTGCATCTTCCTGGTCTTCTATGCCTACTTCGGCTACCCGCTCTCCTTGTACCTGCTGTCGCTGTTGCATCGGCGCGGGGTGGAAAAGGGCGACATCACGCCGAGGGTCACCTTCATCATCACCGCCTTCAACGAGGAAATGCGGGTCAGGGAGAAGCTCGAAAACACGGTGGCGCTCGACTACCCCGCACACCTGCTGCAGGTGATAGTCGCCTCCGACGGTTCGACGGACCGCACCAACGACATCGTGCGCGAGTTCGCGGGGTGTGGGGTCCAACTCGTTGAGGTGAAAAGGCGTGGCGGTAAGGAGAACGCCCAGCGTGAGGCGGTCGCCGTCGCGCAGGGGGAAATCCTCGTTTTCTCCGATGTGGCGACCATGATCGAAGCGGGCGCCCTGCGCCGGATGATGGCCAACTTCGCCGATCCCACGGTCGGCTGCGTGAGCAGCGTGGACCGGGTGCTCGGGCGGGACGGAAAGCCGTGCGGCGAAGGGGCCTATGTGCGCTACGAAATGTGGCTTAGGAAACTGGAGGGGAGGGTGAACTCGCTGGTGGGACTGAGCGGGTCCTTCTTCGCCGCGAGAAAGGAGGTCTGCCGCGACTTTTCCCCCGATATGCAGAGCGACTTCAGGACGCTTCTCAACAGCATGCGGCTTGGCTTACGCGGGGTAAGCGACCCGGAGGTGATCGGCCTGTATCAGGACGTCACGGACACCAGCCGCGAATTCGACCGCAAGGTGAGGACGGTGCTCAGGGGACTCACGGTCTTTTTCAGAAACCTCGAGTTTTTGAACCCGTTTCGCTACCGCCTGTTCGCGTACCAGTTCTGCTGTCACAAACTGCTGCGCTGGCTGGTCCCTTTCTTCCTGCTGGCATCCCTGCTGGTCAACGCGGCACTGGCCCCGGTCTCCGGCCTCTACCTTCTGCTCTTCCTGGCCCAGGCCGGCTTCTACATGTCGGCCCTTGCCGGTTGGAAAAGCCCTCCTCTGACCCGAAGCCTCGCCGTCAAATTGCCGCTGTATTTCGCCACGGTGAACCTCGCCATCGCCGTTGCCTGGCTGCGCTACCTGCGCGGCAACCGCCTGGTGATGTGGACTCCGTCGCAAAGATGAAGTTCGCGCGCATCAACATCGCGGCAGCAAGTCTCTGCTGCTTACTTTTTTTCGTGGTCATCCCGTCGTTTCCCCGGGTACGGGCCGTGCTGGCCGCCCCCTTGTGCGTCACCGATGCTGCGGCCGTGGGTGATGCCTGCTACGTGCTGGCGGGAGGAGAGAGCGTGTGGGAGCGTCTCAACGCCGCCGCCGACCTGATGCACTTGGGGCGGGTTCCCTGCATCTACCTCATGGATGATCCTTCCCGGGACCAGTACAACGTCCCGGAGGGACGCTCCTGGAGTAGGGGGAAGTGGTACGCCGGCTACCTCGTCTGGCGCGGCGTGCCGCAGGAGCGGATCCGGTTCGTTCCCAAAGCGGCGGGTTTTTTCGGCACCCGCACCGAGGCGGCAAACCTGGCTTCCTCTCTTCCCCCCGGGGTGCGTCGGGTGGTGATCGTGAGCTCCGCGCCGCACATGCGGCGGGCACTTCTGGCCTTTCGGCGCGCTCTTCCCGCCGCCGTGGCGGTAACCCCCTACGCCGCCACGGAGCTTGCCTCCAGCCAGGAGCTCTACTACCCTCTATGGATCGAGTACCTGAAGCTGGTCGTTTACAGCATGATAGCGTGACCTGAGACGCAGCGGGCCCGGTTCCATCGCGATTTTGGAACAGGGCCCCGAGGGCTTTAAAGGGACATGATGGTGACCGGGGTGGACCAATCGCCGGCGCCGGCGCTGAAGATGCCGCGCATCCGGATCCAGTAGTTCTGGCCGCTGACCAGATCGTTGATGTTTATCTTGCTGCAGGTCTTGACGTTGCAGTAGCCGGCCCAGTTGGCTTCGACGTTGGGATCTTTATCCGTCAGCTGGACCTCGTAGCTTCCTGCGCCGGCAAGCGCCCTCGCTTTGACGATGATGGAGCCCCTGCGCTCGCCGTGCTTCAGCGTGATATCCGGAAAGGGGAGCTGCCCCGGGTGGAGGGTACGGCGCTCTTTCTGGAAGTTGAAACCGCTGCTTTGCAGCGCCAGGATGTTGCCGGCGGCGACCAGTTGCACGTAGTTGGCTATTTTGCGCAAAACCTGCTTCGTTTCATCCCTTACCTGGTTGCGGTATTTGATCTTTTGCGAGTCGTGGTACTTTGACTCGTCCACCGCACGTTGCAGCCTTCCCACGCAGTCTCCCAGCTCCGCCAGGGAACACCCGACCCACGGCTCCGGAAAGTTAGGATTTCCCGTAAGGGCCATCAGGACTCTGCGGGCCAACTCAAGGAATGCAGCGATGGCACTAGGAAAGCTGATAATGACCTTGTCGTTAGGCATGGCTACCTCCACATTTAAAAAAATTAATTTAGACAGATGTTATCTCGGGATTTCACCGCGTCAAGCAAGGTTTTTTCCCGCGGGCAGCATCAGGGAGACTGCTCGACCCTGTTGCCTTTGCCGCTGATTAGGTTTGGTTTTGTGTTGAACGAGTTTGGTTTTCTGTTGAACAAGTTACGTTTTTCGCTGAACAAGTCTGGTTTTTGCCGGTGTATCTTGCCGCAACTGTTAACTTTTTCCGGACAGTCCGAAATGCAGGGTTGAAAATCACCAAGCTGAGGTTGTTTTTTTGCTGCACCGTGCGCTCTTTGGGCAGCTTGCTGAGCGCCCCAACTTTGTGAAGCTGCCGCGCAGGCGCAGAAGGGGGGTGAGCATGAAACCGAGCCAAATAAAAACAGCGGACCAGGTTCCAAGAAGCGTTTTTTTGTGATTTGAAATACAGTCGTGAAGGTCTTCTTCAGTTAGAAAGGGATAAAAAATTGAGGTACACGATAATACTAAACCATCCGCGAGGGTGGGACGGAAAGCCTACAGGGTCTCTCTGAGACAGCCGGGTCGCCGAAATGCCTGCACTACAGGTCGGTGCCCCGGTTTTTTTGCGCCTTGCGTCCGGGTTCCCGCCTCTTGTGGAGGTCACTATTGAAAGCATTCGTACCGCTGTTCCTTCTCGCTCTCATTCTCATTCCCGCCGCAGCTTTTTCGTCCTCGGTAAGCCTTCAGTGGGACCCTTCCGCCGATCCCGACCTGGCCGGTTACCGGGTTTATTACCAGGCCAACAGTCCCGTCCAGCCCTTTGCCGGCAGCGGCGCCGTGGAGGGGGCCGCCCCCATCGATGTCTCCACCGGCACCACCGCCTCCATAAGCGGCCTCGATCCCCGCAATTCCTACTATTTCGCGGTCACGGCCTACAATGCCAGCGGAGCGGAAAGCGTCTACTCCAACGTGGTACAGGTAAAGGAAATGGTGCCACCGGTGGTCGGCATCATCTCACCGGCCCCGAACGTCACCGTTACCGGCTCGGTTGCCGTCAACGTCAGCGCCGTTGACAACGTCGGCGTCACCAACGCGGAACTGTACGTCAACGGCAAACTCCTTGCCGGCGGCAACTCGGCTCCCTACGTGTTCAACTGGCCCACCGCCTCGCTGGCCCCCGGCCAGTACACTCTCACCGCAAAGGCGTACGACGCGGCCGGCAATGTCGGCACCGCCGAGCAGGTGGTCTTCGTTTCCGGGGACGCGGCGGCCCCGACGGTCACCATCACGGCGCCGTCCAGCAACAAGCAGGTAAGCGGCATCGTGACCGTGACGGCCGGCGCCACGGATAACGTGGGGGTTACCGGCCTTGCCCTTTACGACAACTCCACCCTCGTGTACGCCGCCAACCAGAGCCCGCTCAGCTACAACTGGAACACGGCCACAGCCGGCGCCGGGAGCCACACCCTGGTCGTGATAGCGTCCGACGCCGCGGGGAACGCCGGATCCTCCAGCGTGACCGTCACCGTCTCCAACGACGTCACCCCTCCCAGCGTCAACATCCTTTCCCCTTCCTCCTCCACGCTCAGCAATGCCAATCTCAAGGTCTCCGCTTCGGCCAAGGACAACGTCGCGGTTGTCAGAATGGAGGTCTACCTGGACGGGGCCCTGCTTCTTGGGACCAACTCGGGTTCCATCAGCGCATCGGCCAAGGTCGCCGCCGGCACCCATACGGTTGCCGTCAACGCCTATGACGCGGCAGGAAACAAGGGGAGCAGGACGGTCTCCGTCACCAGGTAGCCTTCGGCCCGGCGAGCGGGTCCCGCCGGGCACGGCGGGCGCTACCTGTTACCGCTTTATTAAAAACGTTGCTTTCCTTTTATAAATCAACTACTATGCGCCACCGATGGCCGTGATGAGAGGCCATCCATAACACAGGTAGACGATAATACTAAACCATCCGCGAGGGTGGGACGGAAAGCCTACAGGGTCTCTCTGAGACAGCCGGGTCGCCGAAATGCCAAGTACTGGTGCTGCGGTCCCGGCTTTTCTTTTTTCCTCCTTCCTGGCGAGAAACGCCCAAGGCCCACGCCGACCCTTGGGAGTCAACGATGGGAGTAAACGGAAAAGCGGGCTGGTCCCGCGTCGCTGCGATTTTTTCCCTCCTGCTGCTGTCCATTCCCCACAACTGTCTTGCCACCAGCGTCACGCTGGCGTGGGACCCAAGTCCCGATGCCGACCTGGCAGGGTACCGGATCTACTACCAGGCCAACAGCGACCATCTCCCCTTCCAGGGAACGGGAGCCGTGGAAGGAAAGGCCCCGGTCGACGGCGGCAAGGTGACCGTGGCGAGCATAACCGGTCTTGACCCCGCCAGCTCCTATTACTTCGCCGTTACCGCCTACAATTCCCTCGGCCAGGAGAGTGTCTACTCCAACATCGTCCAGATCCCCGAGACCCTCCCGCCGCTGGTCAGCATCATCTCCCCCGCGGACAACACCTCCGTAGCCACCGCCCTCGAGGTCAGCGCGGCCGCAACCGACAACGTCGGCATCGCCAAGGTCCAGTTCCTGGTGAACGGCACGCAGGTGTACGAGACCAGCGCCGCTCCCTATACGTATACCTTCAACGCCGCCCCCCTTGCCGGGGGGACCTATACCATCGCCGCCAGGGCCGTCGATCTTGCCGGCAATGCGGCGCTCTCGCAACCGGTGCACGTTTCCGTGCCCGGCGACGTGATCTCGCCCACCGTTTCCCTGGCGGCGCCTTCCTCCGGTAGCAAGGTAGCCGGGACCATCAACGTTTCGGCAAGCGCCGGGGACAACGTGGGGGTCACCAGGCTCGAGCTCTCCATCGACGGCACGCTGCTGCTTGGCAGCAACCAGAGCCCGGCAAGCTATCTCTGGAACACCACGAGCTTTGCCGACGGCAGCCACGTCATCACCGCCAGGGCGTACGATGCGGCCGGAAACAGCGGCGTCGCCTCCGCCACCGTCGTCGTCGACAACGGCGCCAGCCAGGCCGCCCCGCCTCCGCCTTCAACCTCAACCTCAACCTCAACCTCAACCTCGCCCCCCGCGGCTCCGCTTACCCTGGCAGACGCCCAGTTCGCGTTGCAGATCGCCTCGGGGCAGCAGATTCCTACCGTCGAGCAGTTGCAGCGCCTGGACTTGGCGCCTTATCTGAATGGCCTGTCGGTTCCCAACGGCAAGGTTGATACGGGCGATGTCGTCGTTATCCTCGCCAAGCTGACCGGAAAACTGTAACCAGGGTGAAGCTCGCGGTTTAAGCAGCAGGAGGAGCTATGCGCATTTTGAAACGATCGTTGTTGGGGGGAGGGATGCTGGTGCTGACTGCCTGCGGCGGCGGGGGAGGGGGAACGGCCTCGACTCCAGATGTCACCGCCCCGACCGTCGCGCTTTCCGCCCCGGCAAACGGTGCCACGATGACCGGGACCACGACCGTTACGGCAGATGCCGCCGACGATGTCGGAGTGGCCAGAGTCGATTTCTACCTGAACGGCGTCAAACAGGGGAGCGACACTACCGCTCCTTACAGTTACAGTTGGGACCCGTCGACACTTGCCAGGGGGAGTTACACCTGGGCTGCGAAGGCGTATGACGCCGCCGGCAACGAGCGCGACTCCGCCGCCGTTACCGTTACCGTCCCGGTTTATGCCACCATGGCTACCGTCGTGACCGGCA
The DNA here is from genome assembly GCF_016458305.1 of Geomonas anaerohicana. Lineage (GTDB taxonomy): Bacteria > Desulfobacterota > Desulfuromonadia > Geobacterales > Geobacteraceae > Geomonas > Geomonas anaerohicana. The sequence continues at coordinate 9,423 of NZ_JAEMHL010000003.1, forward strand.
CCGGTGCCGTCGGCACCGTATCCCTTGCCGGCATACCCGTTGCCGCACCTTACGGCGTGAACTTCATGGTCACCATGCCCGCAGGGGGCACCCTGTCCGGAGTCAGCACCTCCGGTCCCTATGCCGGTAGCGGGCTTGCCACCATCTCCGGTGCCAACAGTCTCATTCTCGCCAGCAGTCCGGTCGCCTCAGGGCAGATCATGACCATCACCTTTGCCAACGTGCCCTTCGGTGCCCAAGCCGCCGATTTCGACATAGCAGTATCAGCCGTCTATGACGGCGGCGGTAACTTGATTCAATAGGCCTGCGACGGTAAAAGTCACCCTTGGCGAAGACACCTTTAGAGAACTCGGGAAATCATCGCATATGCAGCCCACGAAGCGCTGCAGGTGTATCGACGTTCCCCCCTTTTGCGAAGGGGGGACAGGGGGGATTTGATTTGCGGGCGTGAGAGGTGTCGCCGAATTGAGCAGGTGAAGGATTCGCGCCGTCATAGCGCGCGGAAAGGAAGGGAGTTCGGAGTTGGGACCAGGATCAGCCGTAGAACGTTGAACATCCGTTGCCTTTTTACTGTCTTTTGCCGTTGCTCCGTGTATCGAAGAAGTTCTTGTTGAGCAGGATCGCCTTGCTGTCGAGGATGCTGATCACGTCCGACCTCTCCAGGCTGCGCAGCACGCGGCTCATGGTTTCGCGGGTCACCGAGGCGTAGCTGGCCATCTGCTGGTGGGTCATCTTCACGTCGATGATCACGCCGCGGTCGTCGCGGACCCCGTACAGCTCCCCCAGCCGGTCCAGCAGGGACAGCACCCGGTCCTGGGCGTTCTCCGCGTTGAAGCTCAGGATCTTGATCATCTCCCAGGATTCGCGCAGCCGGCTGCACAGCAGTTCGATGATCTTCTTGCGGATCGCGTCGTTGCTCATCAGGTGCTGCTGGAAATCGTCCTTGTGCAACAGCCCGATCACCGAGTCCTCGTGGGCGATGATGGTGGCCGGGGAAGTCTTGTTGTCCAGAAGCGACATCTCGCCGAAGAAGTCGTTCTTCTTGTGGATGGTGATGATCTGCTCTTTACCCTCGTCGTTCATCTTCACTACCCGCACCTTGCCCGAATAGATCAGGTACATGTAGCTGGAGGTGTCCTCCTCGTAAAGCACTATCTGTTCTTTTTCGTAGTTCTTTTTTCTAAACAGCTTCTCAACCTGGTCCACCTCGTTAGCGGTGAGGGACGAGAAGAAGGGTATGCTGCTGATGATGTTGGTTTCGTGCTTGTGTCTTTGCGATGTAGGACAAGTCATCACAGTGCCTCCGGCTCTCATTTTACCTCAGCCGTTCAAATGTTTAACACAAACAATTAGCACTTGTCAATTTATGCCTTAAGCTGTATAGGTATAGCAGGCACTGGCCTTCATTTCCTGTCTGTGCTGTGGCGGCTCACAGTCTGCCCGAAGGTGCTTGACGAGCGCCAAAGACATCGGCTCCGAGCTTTGACTTGGTCTTCAGCCGGCAGAGCAGATGAGGTGGGAGGGGCATCCGATGGCTCCCCCAAGAGGTGGCGATGGCGCTTATGCTGATTTCAGTGTTGCTGCTGCTGGTATCCGTGCTGCGCATCGTGCTGCTGGAGCGACGAAGCGGAGCGACAAGCTACCTAGCCGCCCCCTTTTTCGCCATAGCGGTCCTGGAACTGTTCGATTTTTTTGCCCTCAATTACTTCCAACCGGAGGTGGACTGGAAGCGCTGCGCGCTGTTCGTCGAGGCGCTTTTGCCGTCCGTGTGGCTCATCCTGAGCCTCACCTATGCCCGGGACATCCCGGAACGGGGGGTGCCGCTGAAGCACCGCCTCCTGGTCGGCGCCAGCCTGATGCTGGTGCTGGTCCCCGCGTTGCTGCCGGTAGCTTCCTTCTACTACGCGCCCGATTTTCCCGCCGAGCCGGTGCTGTTTTTGGCCGACGTCGGCTATTTCTTCTACGTCGCCATCCTGGTGCTGCTGGTGGTGGCACTGATGAACTTCGAGGCCACCCTGGCGAATGCCTCATCGGAGGCGCTGTGGCGGGTGAAGCTCGATATCGTCGCGCTCGGCTCCATGCTCGCCGTGCTCGTCTTTTACTACTCCAACGCCCTGTTGTACCGCTCCCTCAACCTGGAGCTCGCGCCGCTGCGGTCCCTTTTGTTCGTGATCGCCTCGGTGATGATGCTCTACGCCCGTTCCCACTGGCGCGGCAGCGCCCGCGTCAAGATCTCCCAGGCAGTCGTGCTGAAATCCGTGGTCATGGCGGTGGTTGCCGCCTACCTGATCATGCTGGGCGCCCTAGGGGAGGGGATGAAGTACTTCGGCCCCCTGTTCCCGCGGGTGCTCATCCTGTCCCTGGGGTTCGTCGCCGGGATACTGTTGCTGCTCCTGCTCCTCTCCGACCGCGCCAAGCGGGAGCTGAAGGTGCTGCTGCACAAGCACTTCTACCAGAGTAAGTACGATTACCGCGCCCAGTGGCTGGGGCTTACCGAGAGACTGTCCACCTTCGAGGACGGCGACGACCTGGTCAAAAGGGTGCTCCTCGCCTACTGCGAGATCTTCGGCGTAAAAGGCGCGGCCCTGTACCAGCACCAGCAAGGGTGCGGCTGGTACTGCGTCGCCTCCACGCTCGAACTGGAGCCGCTTCGGGAGACCATCAGCGACGACAACCCGATCCTCACCTCGCTGCGGGAGCGCCAGTGGGTCTTCTGCAGCAGCGACCCCAACCGCGAACTGACCCCGCGCGAGTGGGACTTCCTGGCAAGGTACGGCATCTCGTTCGTGGTGCCCCTGTTCGAGGGGGAGAGTCTTTCCGGCTTCATCGTGCTCGGTGCGCAGGTCGTGCCCGACGAGCAGTACCGCTACGAAGACTTCGACCTGATGAAGACCATCGCACGCCAGGTGTCGGTGGCCATGCAGCACCAGCGCCTCTCCGAGCAGTTCACCCAGGCCAAGGCCATGGAGGCCGTGGGGAGCCTGGCGACGTTCGTGGTGCACGACCTGAAAAACCTGGCGGCGACCATTTCGCTGGTGCTCGAGAACGCGCGCGAACACATCGACAACCCGGAGTTCCAGCAGGACATGCTGAACAGTCTGGGCAACACCACCAGGAAGATGCATCACCTGATCGGCCGTCTGCGCAATCTGGGCGAGAGCGAACTGTTGCAGCGCCGCCCGGTCGACCTGCTGGCCCTGACCCAGAGCTGCGCGGCAATGGTGCAGGGGAGGGCCATCTCGGTGCAGGGAAGCCAGCAGGTTGTATTGGGGGATCGGGAGGAACTGCAGAAGGTACTCTTGAACCTGTTCCTGAACGCGGTCGAGGCGTCTCCACACGAAACCCCCATCGCCGTGGAAGTTGGGTGCAACGGCACCCCCTTTGTCAAGGTGACCGACCAGGGGTGCGGCATGTCGCCGCGCTTCATCAGAAACGACCTGTTCGTGCCGTTTCGCACGTCCAAGCGGACCGGTCTCGGCATCGGTTTGTACCAGTCGCGCCAGATCGTGACCGCTCACGGCGGCAGGATCGACGTCGCCAGCGTGGAAGGGGAGGGGACCGTGTTCACTGTCCACTTGCCGGTCGCCGAGGACGATGCCGCTTCCGGCGTGATTGCTGCTGCGTGAAGGAGGAGTAGTGAGAAAGCTTCTGATTGTCGACGACAACGAGGATATCAGGCAGCAGTTGAAGTGGGGCTTGAACCAGGAGTACTCCGTACTTTTGGCGGCCGATGCCCGGGAAGCGCTCTCCCTGTTCAAGAGCGAATGCCCCGCCGTGGTGGTGCTCGACCTGGGGCTCCCTCCGTACCCGGACAGCTCCGTCGAGGGGTTTCGCTGCCTGGACGAGATGCTGGGGTTGAACCCGGTGACCAAGGTGATCATGCTGACCGGCAACAACGAGCGGGAAAACGCACTGAAGGCTATGCGCATGGGCGCCTTCGACTTCTACGCCAAGCCCCCCGTCCTGTCCGAGCTCAAGGTGATGATCGGGCGCGCCTTCCACATCGCCAACATCGAAGAGCAAAACAGCGCCCTTTCCTCGCACACGGAGGCCGAAGAACAGTGGGGCATGGTCGGCAAGTGCGCCGAGATGCAGGCGGTTTTCACCACCATCAGGAAGGTGGCCGCCTCCAACGCGCCCATCCTGATCGTGGGTGAAAGCGGCACCGGCAAGGAACTGGTGGCGGCCGCCATCCACGAGGCGAGTCAGCGCCGCAAGGGGCCGATGGTGGCGATCAACTGCGGCGCCATCCCCGAGAATCTCCTCGAGAGCGAGCTGTTCGGGCACGAGAAAGGGGCCTTCACCGGCGCCCACACCGCCGTGCGCGGCAAGCTCCAGTACGCCCACAAGGGGACACTCTTTCTCGACGAGATCGGCGAGCTCCCCGTGAACCTGCAGGTGAAGCTGCTGCGCTTTCTGCAGGAAGGGACCATCCAGCGTGTCGGCGGGCGCGAGGAGATCCCCATTGATGCCCGCACCACCTGCGCCACCAACATCGACATCCAGAAGGCGATCGAGGAGGGGCGCTTCCGTGAAGACCTCTACTACCGCATCGGCGTGGTCACCATCAAGCTTCCCCCCCTGAGGGAGCGCGGCGACGACGTCCTGATGCTGGCGGAGAATTTCCTGAAGCTGTATTGTAAGGAGAACAAGAAGAAGGTGCGGCTGTCGCCGGCGGCCATTTCCTTCCTGAAGAGGCATGATTGGCCCGGCAACGTGCGCGAGTTGAGGAACCGCATCCAGCGGGCCGTCATCATGTGCGACGGCTCCAGCATCGGCCCGCTTGACTTAGGCTGTGACGAGGAACCGCCGCCGATGCCGGTTTCCAGCAGCGACAACCTGTCACTGCGGGAAGCGCGCGAGCGGATGGAACGGGAGATGATCCTGACCGCCATAGAGCGGCAGTCCGGCAACATCCTGAAGGCCGCAGAGGAGTTAGGCGTCAGTCGTCCCACGCTCTACGACCTGATGAAGAAGCTCTCGATACACCAATGATCGGGGATGCCAAGGGTCGCGGGGTAGGGCCGCTTCAGTAAAAGTTGCAGTCGCGGCACAGGGCGTTGTCCCCGCGGGCGCTGGCGAGACGGAAGTCGCGGAAGGCGTCCCCATCCCAGATCTCGGCCAACTCCTGTTGCAGGATGTTCCCCAGCGCGACGGTTCGCTGCGAGTCGAACAGGACGTGACAAGGATAGACGTCGCCGTTGGAGCGGATGAAGATGTACTCCCAGGGGTCGAGGCAGCGCAGCATTCCCGCCGGCGGGTGTGTGGGGCGGGCGACGCAGTAGCGGCAGACGTGCACACCGAGCTTTCTTCCCATCTCCTTCAACCCATCGTCGTCAATGCCCGCCTCCTGCTCCGGGGAGAGGCGCATGGCGGCCGCCTCCGCATCGATCGGAATCAGGTTCATCAGGTCGAGGCCGTCAAAGCCAAGCCGGGCGGCGCAGCGTACCAGATCCTCCAGTTCGTCGATGTTCTCCCTGCTGATCACTGAGATCATACGGGCCTGCAGGGTGCGGGGGCGCCTGGATGTGCGTTGGGCGTTGAGCGCGACGATCGATTCCTGCCAGCGCTCGTGGTTCGCCCCCCGCCGCAGCGCCTGGAACCGCTCGGGCCGGGTGCTGTCGCAGGACACCAGCAGCGACCTGATGCTTTCCCGCGCGAGGATTGCCTCCCGGTTGGCCGCGGTGAGCAGGGTCCCGTTGGTGATGAACTCGCAGGTCATGTCGCGCCGGGCCAGCATGTCGACCAGCCCGAAAAAGTCCGGGTGCATGAGCGGTTCCCCGATCCCGCTCATGAGGACGCGCGGCACCTTGGGGATGCGGTCCAGGACAACGAACAGCTCTTCCCGGTCCAGGTGCTTCCCCTTGCCGGAGTCCCTCGAATTGGAACAGGAGGGGCAGCTGAGGTTGCACATGTTGGTTACTTCGATCTGCACCCGCGCGGGGAGCCAGCGCGGCTTGTCCGGCTCGACAAACCGCTTGAGCTCCTTCTTGCGCAGGTGATCCCAGGCGAGCCCCTTGATGAGGCCGGCTATGCTCTGCGAGAATGCGTCCATTGGGTGGGTATGCTTGTGCAGGGTGTGTTGTGACTCATGAGTTGCAAAGGGTTCTTTTTCTCATGGTTCAGAGTCTACCGGCTTTTGGCGAGGTTGCAAGAAGGGGCGGGCGGCGCCCGGAACAAAGCAGGGACGGCAACGAGGGGGGAAAAGCCGGACTGCGGGGGGCAGAGGCAGCGGTTCGAAACGTCGCAGGGGCGGCGGTTATGCCGGCCCTGCGACGTTTCCGGATTATTTCAAAGCCCCGGAGGGGCGGGGGGAGGGGTCCAGGCTGCAGGGGGGCGGGGGACACGGCTGCCGATGGGGCTGGTTTCGCAACTGGGGCAGCTTACCGTGCCGCTGCCGAAGCAGACGCTGCAATCTGATTCCCAGATATCCAGTACCGGCACGTAGTACCGGTTGCCGGTGCCGCCGCACTCGGGGCAGGTGATCACCTTCTTACCTTTACAGTCGATGCAAATTCCCATGATTACAACTCCTTTCGCGCTTGCGCACGTTCTGGCTCATCGAGCTGGAGTTGTGCAGTATAGAATATGGTTGGCGGTTGTCAATTAAAATAAATAAATATTAATGCAGCCCGGTTCACAGATTGCTCTCACGAACCAGGAGGCAGGGAGGCGAGGGGGGATGGGCAGGTCGGTAGGCCTACTGAGGCCGCCTCGTCTCTTGGACGAGGCGGCCTCTCGTTTATGGTCTAGAAGCGTTCGAAGTCGTTGTGGTCCAGGCTCAGCGCCACTCCCTTGTCGATGGCGGCCTGCTTGCCGCGCGCTTTGGTGCTGACCTTGGCTTCTGAAGCCGCATAGGTCATCGCCGCGGCTTTGCGCCCGTTGTGCCGCTTCATCCCCTCCGGAACCCGACCTGCATGGCCGTCGTTGTCCCTGACCTGGAAGAAGGAGACCGTGCTCTGCAACTGGGCGGCTTGGGAGGAGAGTTCCTCGGCGGTCGAGGACATCTCTTCGGCCACCGTCGCGTTCTTCTGGATCACCTGGTCCAGCACCTGTATCGCCTGGTTGATCTGCTGGGCACCGCCGTCCTGCTCCTTGCTGGCGGCGCTGATCTCCTGGACCAGTTCCGCCGTTCTTTGGATGTTGGGCAGGATCTCACCCAGGAGAGCTTCCGCCTTTTCGGCGATTTCGACACTCGAAGTGGAGAGTGTGGAGATCTCCCCAGCCGCCTTCTGGCTCCGCTCGGCGAGCTTTCTCACCTCGGCTGCCACCACCGCGAAGCCCTTGCCGTGCTCCCCGGCGCGCGCCGCCTCGATGGCGGCATTGAGCGCCAGCATGTTGGTCTGCCGCGCGATCTCCTCGACGATGGAAATCTTGCCTGCAATCTCCTTCATGGCCGCGAGTGTCTCGGCCACCGCCTTGCCTCCCTCCTGCGCGTCCAGCGCCGACTTCACGGCGATCTTCTCGGTCTGCATCGCGTTGTCCGCCGTCTGCCTGATGTTGGCGCTCATCTCCTCCATGGAACTCGACGCCTGCTCGGCCGAAGCCGCCTGCTCGGTGGCCCCCTGCGAGGTGTTTTCAGCGTTCTCGGCCAACTCCTTGCTCCCCAGCGTCACGTTGTCCGCCGCCTGTTTCACGTCGAGGACCACGTCCGAGAGCTTTTGCACCATCGCCGCCAGGTCCTTGAGCAGTTCGTCCTTCTCGGAGCGCGGCGTCACCTCGACGCCCAGGTTGCCGTCGGCGATTTCCTTGGTGATGCCGATGACCCGATCCATGGCAAGCTTTACGCTCTTCAGGCTGTCGTTGATGCGTGTGAAGTCGGAGTGGGCCTCCCTTGTGTGCTGGTCCGGCTGCGCGATGGCGAAATCGAGGTCCAGGTCCCCCTGCGCGAGGAGGTGGAGGTTCAACGCCATTCTTTCGATCTCGGCCTTGGTGTAATCGCGGTTCCTGATGATCGCCGTCAGGTCCTGGACCACCTCCACGTAGCCGATCTTCTCCCCCTTGCGGTTCATCAGGTAGGTGGTGTCCTGCTTGCATCCGGAGCCGCACCAGTCGAAGTAGCTCTCCGGCACTCCCCGATGCAGCTGCTTGATCCCGCACCCTTCCGTGTTGCAGATATTGGCGGCCGCGTTGCTGCAGGGAAGCCCCAGCGCGGTGCGCCGGTCCCTGATGCGCCCTTCTTTCACCAGCAGCGCCTCGAACGGTTTGTTGAGGAAGGTCCAGTTCATGTCGTTGTCGGTGACGTGGATCGGGAAGGGGACCGCATCTATGATCGCCTCGTACCAGTCGTTTTTCTCCACCACCACGTCCAGGGTGCGGTTCACCCCGTCCACGATGGCCCGGTATTCGCCCTGGTGCTTGGAAGCGTCGGAGCGGGTCTGGAAGTTGCCGGCGAGGGCCGCGTTGACGAGCGTCTCGGTGTCCACGATCATGGCCCCCACGGCGTCCTTGACCCTGGAGAGGCTGTCGTTGATCTTGACGAAATTGTCACGCGCCTCCACGGTGTGCTGGTCCGCTTCCGCCACCTTCAGGTCGAGGTCAAGATTGCCCAGCGCGAGTTTGGTTAGGTTTGCGGCCATGCGCTCCACCTCGGCCTGGGTGTAGTCCCGGTTCCTGATGATCGCGGTGAGGTCGGTCACCGTCTCGACGTAGCCGATGCGCTCTCCCTTGCTGTTCAGGAGGTAGGCAGTGTCCTGCTTGCATTCCGAGCCGCACCAGGTGAAGAAGCTCTCGTTCACGCCCTTGTTGAGCTGTTTGATGCCGCACCCTTCGTTGTTGCAGATGTTGGCGGCCGCGTTGCTGCATGCATGCCCGACGGCGGAATCGCGGTCCTTGATGCGCCCCTCGCGCACCAGCAGCGTCTCGAACGGCTTGTTCATGAAGGTCCAGTTCATGTCGTTGTCGGTGACGTGCACCGGGAACGGAACCGCGTCGATGATGGCGCGGAACCAGTCGTTCTTCTCGGTGAGGCGATCACGCTCCTCCTCGAATTCCCTCGTCATGGTCTCCACGGTCCGCGTGCTGTTCTCCGCGAGCCGGTCACGCTCTCCTTCGAACTCCCTGGTCATCGTCTCGACCGTTTTGGAGTTTTGCTCCAAGAGGCGGTTTCGTTCCGCTTCAACGGTGCGCGCCAGGTGCCAGCCTAGGGCGAGGGTGAGGGCGAATGCCACGGCACCGGCACCAAAGCCCAATGACGTCGAACCACGCCCCGTCGCGAGACAGCCCGAGGCACCCAGGATCGCCGCAGCAGTGAAAGAAATCAATACCTTTACCTTGAGTTTCATCTTTTCCATCCTTCCTGTCCTTGTATCTGGTTTAGTGATGGCGTCGCCTCGACGCGTTGATGTGTGGCTCCCGGCACGACGGAAGAGGCGAGGCCGCCGGCGTCGTGTTCGAGAGGGTGTCTTGATAAGTTTTGGCACCATCCCGAAGTGATTTGAAGCTGCTTTCGGCGGGGCGCCGAATAAATGAAGGGGAAAACGATTAGCTCAGCTGAATATGGAAAGGGCGGGAAAGAGTGAGGAGTGTATTTGGCTGTATAAGGCGAGGAATAAATTGAGAAAAAAAGTATACACAATCGAAATTGTAAGACATTATTTTTCTGTTACTTATCCTGTAAACGGTAAAGGTGACACGCTACTTTTCCATTTCCAGTCTCACGGTTCTTACTAAAGTAACCAGGTCCACTTTTACTTGTAAAGGACACTACCCTCAGTAGTTCAGCCTCCACGTACCGCTTCAACCATTGTGCATGCCGTCCACGAAGCGCCGCCCGAGGCCTGACGTCCCCCTTTGCAAAGGGGGACAGGGGGGATTTGCCCGCCCCGCGGTGCCATTTTTTCTCTCCGCTACGCAGTCAACGAGTCATGGAACGCGATCAACAAGTCATTGGCGAAGGAGGCCGGGAGAGGGGAGGCAGGGGCGGTAATGCCCCTGCCTTTAACGAATGGAAGGTGTATCGCTAGGGGATGTCGCCGACCGCCTTATTGTTCGTCTCGTCTGTTTCCGTTATGACGTTGGCAGGGTCGATCACGCCGATCAGGTAGAGGTTCCCTGGGTCCTTTGTTCCGGTTGCGTAACGGAGTGAAGTTGCCTTGCTCGCGCCTGCCGCGATGCTTGTGACCTTATAGGTTCCGATAAACGTATCCTCGCCCGACAGGGTCTGGTCGTTAGAGAGATAGAGCTTCACCATTACATTGGCGGCGCTTGCGGTACCAATGTTGAAGGTGGTAAACGTGCCGGAGACGGAGAAGCTGCCGCGTTTTTGTGTCTTGGTCACCTTGGACCATGCCCCGTAGAGGTCAGGGAGCAGGTTCACTCCGCGGCCGGTGATGGAGACGGTTGTCGTTCCGTCGGGATCGTTGGAGGGGATCACCAGGGAAGCGGACTGGGGTCCTTCAGCGCTCGGGGTGAAGCTTACCTGGACGGTGCAGTTCGCGGAAGGCGATACGGTCACCCCGGAACAGTTGTCCGTTGCCACCTTGAAGTCGGCGGCTCCTGAGAGCGCGAGCGTGCCCACGACAAGGGGAGCGGTTCCGGTATTGGCAACGGTGAACGTCTGGCTGGTGGTGGTATTAAGGCTGCGGCTGTTAAAATCATACGGGCTCGGCGAGACGGATAGGTTGGGAGTGCCGGTCGTGGAGGCAAGGTTCACGATGCTCACACCCCAAAGGGCCATCCCGGAGTAGCTTCCCCCCCACGTCATGCTGTGGGTGCTGTTGTCCCAGGTGTCGTGGAGGTGCACCGTGTTGGGATCCTCGTAGCCAACCCCGACGATGGAATGCCCTTCCAGGTTGAGGAGTACGGGGCGCCCGGCGTCGATCTCGCCTTTGTACTGGGCAAACGAGAAACCACCCGCATGTACGTTGTCGGTCATCTGGGTGTAGCAATCGGTGACGGTGTAACCCCGCGCCTCGTAAAAGAGCTTCCTTCCGTAGGTGCCGTCCAGCCTCGCTACGCTGCTCCCCATTGCGGAACAGGTCAGTGGCGTCGCCGCGTCTATGTAGTAGAACGAGGTAGAACCGTCGACGTTGTTGTAGGCGGACTGGCTTGTCTTCATGTAGTCCCCAACCGAGTCGCCCCACGTATGTTCCGTCCATGTTCCGACGTAGGGGTCCTTGAGGTTGCTCAGGTAGGAGATCCAGTAGTCATCGATGGAGCCCCGGGTGGTTCTGCCGTCGATCCCCATGTGGGACGCGATGAGCGGATTGTTGGGGTACACGTCACCGGTTTTGTCGGTCCATTGTCCCCAGGCGGAATCTTCTGTGAGCGGGACGACGCCGCCGCCGGTCGGGCCCGTATAGATATTCGGGTATCCGGTACGGTCGTAGTACCCGGCGATCATGGAGCCGGAAACGGCGGAACAGCCGAAGACCCACTGGAAAGCAGGCACTTCCACCAGCGAGTTAATCCCCGCAGCAGGCATGGGTGCCGGCAGGGAGCTCGTCGCGCGGGTGTGATAGCCGTAGGGAGGTTTGGGCGGGCCGTTTATGTCGGCCCGCTGCAGCACGCTGTCGTCGCTGTAGAGGGTGGCCTGGGTGCTGAAGTAGGGATTGATCCGTTTCAAGGGGCCTTGCGCTACGGGAACCTTGTCCGCGGGAGGTTGGGCGTAGACGGTAAGGGGGAAGAGGGTGGCAAGGAGCGACATTGCTACCAAAGAGCAGAATGCTGTCAACGGTCTTTTCATAGACGTTCCCTCCATTCGCGTTAATGGCAGTTCTGTATGGTGCCCGGGCACTATGCCGACGGGTGCTGTGTGGATTCTATCAGCAATCTGAAAGGAAACAGTGCGTTAGTAGATAACGTCGGGACCCGGACGAAATGTCACATCGAGCAGTATCGCTTGGGATTGAGGTGGGTGAGTCTGGTGGCCTTTGCGAAGGGGAGACAGAGGGGCCTCTACGCGATGGTCACGGCCTTGCCCTCTTTCGATACCAGGCCGGGAGCAGCATGACAGCAGCAATGAGCGCCGCACCTGCAAAGAGCGCCGGTGAAGCCTTTCCCTTGAGCAATTGCGGCAAGGAACTGGAGAATACGATGAAGGCTATGCAGGCCGGCAGCATGAACAGAAAGCTGGCAGTGACATAATGCCAGTACGGGATCCTGGTCAGGCCGAAGGCGTAGTTGAGCAAGTTGAAAGGGAAGAGGGGGACCAGCCGGGTAACGGCGACGATCTTCCATCCCTGTTCAGCGACCTTCCGGTCAAGGTTCTGCCACATCTCCCCGCTCAGCCTTGCTGCCACCCAGTCCCTTGCCAGATACCTCGCCACCAGGAACGACGCAGAGGCTCCCAAGGTGGCCCCGGTTATGGCGTAGATGACTCCCCACAGGGGGCCGAACAGCAAGCCCGCAGCGATGGCCATAGGCAGGCCGGGCAGAAATAGCACCGGCGTGATGCCGTACAGGAGGATGAAGATCACCGGAGCCAGTATCTCGTGCCCCTGGAGCATCTGCTTGAGAGTTGCCGGATCGCAGACCTGGTTCCCTCCGGCCAGCCGAAACAGCAACGCCGCTGCGGCTATCACCAGCACCATGGTAGCGGCCTTTACGCGTTTCGTGGTTTCAATTGCCACCTCTTTTCCTCCTCGTTCCCGCATTACCGCGAAATGTCCCCTGTTGCGAAATCTGCGTTTCAGTGCCAGCCGGTTCAGATAGGTGAAGGGAGCCCGCGACACCTTCGACCTGCCGGCCTTGGCGAGTTCCGGCGACAACCAGAGGTCGAGCGCATGCATCGTCGTCGTCTTGCCGCGGTAGGTTTCCGCGCATGCCGCGCAGTACGTTACCATCGCTCTTCCCGCCGCTTCGGCGGCGCGAGATGCGGCTGCATCCTCGAGCGCATTCGGGAGTACGAAGTTCACTCCGCCGCCGCGTCCGCAGCACTGGGTCCTTTGCCGCGCATGCTTCATCTCCTCCACGTGCAGTCCTCGGTGCGCAACAAGTTGCCGGACTGCGTCCTGCATCGACTTCATCCCCCTCGACACGCACGGGTCGTGGATTACCACGCAGGGGGACCCGCTATCGGGGATGGCGCCCGGTATGCCGGCCAAGACCTCGTAGACTGTCTCCACCTTGAAGTGGCCACCGTACTCACTGAAGATCCGGTGACAGTTGGGGCAAGCCACCAGCACCTTTTTAATCCCTTTTTCCAGCAGATAGTCCGTGATCTCCTTGAACGAGGTGTCGAAATGCTCCTTTCTGCCCAGGCTGTGCGATGGCTTCAGGCAGCAGTCGAGTACGATGCCTAGTTCGGGAAGCGTCCGCCTCAACTCCTCGTACACCTTCCACACCACGCCCGGGCGGGAGCCGGGGAGGGCGCAACCCGGAAAAAAGATGGCGCTGCAGCTCTCCGGCAACCCGTAGAAGGTGAAGGCGCGCGAGGTGCCTCTTCGTTCATAGGCGATCAGTGGAGCGTGTCGCGGGTCGTCAGCCCCCTTTGCTTGCCGCACTTCCCGCCGACGCTCAAGAAAAAAAGCGGCGGGGTCGATCCCAACTGGGCAGACTGCGGTGCAGAGCCCGCAAAGTGTGCATTGGAAAGGATCGTACTCCGCTTCTCCACTTGCCAATTCCTTGGGGGTTCCGGCTCGCTGCAGGAAACCACATTCCTTCACACAGATATTGCACCCGGTGCAACGGCCGACATTGCCGGCGGTTGCACTCGTTGCCACGGGTGTCTGGTCAGTTACTGCCATTAGCTGTTCCGAGGGTGGGGAGGAGACTCCCCACCGCAGTTGAGATGGATGATCAGGGAATTGCCGCTACGGTAGGCGCAGTGCTGCAACCGGTGACGATCGGGAGGGAAGGATCCTTGGACCAGCCGATCCAGGAACTGTCGTAGTTGTGCAGTTTGTCCAGGGACCAGCCCAGGAGATAAAAAGTAAAGAGTGCCTGCGTGGAGCGCACCCCGGACTGGCAGAAGAAGTACTGCTCCTTTTTGGGATCCGCTCCGAGTTTTTTCAGGGTGGCGGCAGCCTCCTCAGCCGAAACCCACTCAGCTTTGTTGGCTTTCTGCTTGAAGAGCTCCCAGTTGGCGAATTTCCCCCACGGGATGCGTCCTTTACGATGGGCTCCTTTTTTCAGTTCTTCGCCGCAGAATTCCTTCTGTTCACGGTCGTCCCAAAGCTGCCCCTTGGGCGAGTCTTTGAGCGCCACTATCTCCGGGGTGTCGACCCTCAAGCGGGGATAGGTGACTTTGGCAATGAAGTTGCCGCCATGGCGCTTCTCAGGGGCCAGGAAGTCGGTGTCGTATCCCGCGTCTTTCCAGGCCTTGGTCCCGCCGTCCAGAACCCTTACGTCGGTTTTACCGTAATAGAAAAAGGCCCACCAAAGCCGCGTCGCATCGTACTTGGCGTCGTAGACGACGACCTTCGAGTTTTTGTTGATGCCGAGTTGCCTTGTCAGTTTTGTGAACCCTTCGGCATTGATGAGGTTACCGGTGATGCCGTTTTGAGTCTCGGCCGGAGCTTCGTAGTCAGGACGATCCACCATGAACGAACCGGGAATATGGCCGACGCGGTACTCAAGTTCGTTTTCGGCCGCAAGGATGATCAGGTTGGGATCCTTGGAGTCGACGAGGTGCTTCAACTCGGCTGCCGTGATCAGCGCGTTGCCCCGGGCATAGCCCTTATACCCCTGCTTCGTCCCCGATGCATACGCCCCTGTGGATAGTAACAATAACATCGCAATAGTCAAGAAAAGCCTGGCTGCGGACCCTTTCATTTTACAACCTCCATAGTAAAGTAATTCGTGACGACATCACTAACTAAAAAAGTCGTAAAAATCAAGGAGAATTGTCAAAGTGCAAAGCTAAAGTAATGACTCTTGGAATTCATGCGTGGGTAAGAGAGGTAAAAGTGCGATCCAGGGAGCGTGTTCCTCTCTTCGTGAACGGTGTATGGGCAAAACAGAAGAGGTCTTTGCCTGTTCCTGTCCATGCACCGCTGCTCCTACCAGGGGAAAGGGGGGCTTGGCGCGTTTTGCCTCCGTTTCTCATCCGGGTCATGTTTCCCGACAAGGTTCGCCATGCCCCGAAGCAGGCTCATCTGGAAGATGGATTCATTGCGGGCCGTCTCCAGTACCCCTTCCTTGTCGCGGGCGCCATCCAAAAACTCATGGTAGATGCTGAGGTGTTGATTATGGGTTGCCTGTATCTTCTCCAGGTTGGGCAACAGGCTGTAGATCTTTTCCAGGATGGATGGGTCATTACTCAAAAGGGTGAGGAGGTCGCCGTTTGCGCGGATAACTTCCTCGTCCTTTGCCCCGCCTTTACGATTTCTTCCCATGTTGTCGGCCTCCCTTAGTAGATTGGACTGCTCCAATGCATTAGCGGTTGCAAGGCGCATTGCAAGAACATCGGAAGTCGGGCTTTCTCGAGATCGAGGCGGCAGCAGGGGGGCAGCAAATGGCTTGAGCGGCCCCTCATCCGCCTTACGCTGAGCATCTGTGGGGGGGGGCGCTGTAAAGCTTTTGTGGGGTTGTTGGAGTTGGTTTCGCTGCGAGGAGATTGAGGGGGCAGAAAGCAAAGCCCCCTGCCAAACTTCAGCAGGGGGCTTTTACTACACAAACCAAGGAGGCTTCTATCTATCACAAGCTTTTTCTAATGTAAACAAAAATTAACGGTGCTGTTGTCTTTTAACCACAGCTTTCTGAAGAACAGGATGTTCCCTGTTTGGTGATGCACGTAGAGGCAGATACTGATACTGACAAGGGATCGTGGGACTACCGATTTTTCGATGATTGCTGTACCAAGCCTTTGTGGTTTACTTTACAAACCCGTGCCGTCGACAGAGACCGGCGACTGTTGCGTGGGCTTACAAGCAGCGGGGGAATCGAGGCGAGCACAAGAAGAGTGCCCGCGCCATGCGAGACGGCCGCCGGTGGCACGTAAAAGTAGCCTCTACCAGCGTAGCGAGGAAGACAGGTATGGACACAAAGACAGCAACTCCCACGGATCTCGTCCTGAAGAATCTCGATCAACTGCTCCCCGACCTGGAAGCACTTTACAAGGACGTGCATGCCCACCCCGAGTTGTCGATGCAAGAGACGCGAACGGCAGCGCTGGCGGCGGACTGGCTTGCCAAGGCAGGTTACGAGGTAACGACCGGTGTCGGCCAGACGGGAGTGGTTGGCCTGCTCCGCAACGGCGAAGGGCCGACGGTGATGCTGCGTGCCGACATGGATGCACTACCTATTAAAGAGGCAACCGGTCTTTCCTACGAGAGCCAGGAGACCGCGGTTGATGCAGAAGGCAAAGCCGTGCCTGTGGGACACATGTGTGGCCATGACATGCATGTGGCTTGGCTCGCCGGCGCCGCCGCCCTGTTCGCCCAGGAGCGCAATGCCTGGCACGGGACGTTGATGGTGGTCTTCCAGCCTGGCGAGGAGACGGCGCAGGGAGCCCAGGCCATGATCGACGATGGCCTGCTCGCCCGTTTTCCCCGACCGGTTGTGGTGCTTGGGCAGCACGTCATGCTCGGAGCGGCAGGCGACATCGCCGGAAGTGCCGGCCCCATCACCTCGGCAGCGGACAGCCTTCAAATCAGGCTGTTCGGTCGTGGCGCACACGGATCGATGCCGCAAGCCAGCGTTGATCCCGTGGTCATGGCCGCGACCATCGTCCTGCGGCTGCAGACCATCGTTTCCCGCGAGGTCGCCGCAACCGAGGCAGCGGTCGTCACCATCGGCGTCGTGCAAGCCGGCACGAAGGAGAACGTCATACCGGACGAGGCGATCATAAAGCTGAACGTCCGGACCTTCGATGCCGGTGTGCGCGAGCGCGTGCTGGCTGCCATTGAACGGATCGTAAACGCCGAGGCGGTAGCCTCAGGTGCTCCCCGGAGTCCGGAGATCACGCCTTTGGACCGGTATCCGCTCAATGTGAACGACGAGGCGGCAAGCCAGCGGATCGCCGAGGCGTTCCGTGCTCATTTCTCCCCGGGGCGCGTGCACCATACCGGACCGGCGCCGGCCAGTGAGGACTTCGGTTGTTTCGGTACGGCCTGGCGCGTGCCGTCGGTTTTCTGGTTTGTCGGCGGCACCGACCGGGAAACCTATGCAAAGGCCAAAGAGGGGGGAACGCTCAATAAACTGCCGGTCAACCATAGCCCCCAGTTCGCGCCAGTGCTCCATCCAACCTTGGAAACCGGTGTCGAGACCATGGTCGTCGCCGCGCTTGCGTGGCTCACCTCATAGGGGGTAGGGAAGCCGGTCCACGGTGTGGTGAGGATTGCGGAGTTTAAAATGAGAGAGGACGGGATGGCAACACTTCTCCTGGTGCTTGATCTCACCGGTACGTTTGTCTTCGCACTGAGTGGAGCAACGGCTGGAACAAAACGCCGCCTCGACCTGTTCGGGGTCCTGGTCCTGTCGTTTGCCGCAGGCAATGCCGGGGGCATAGCCCGCGACTTGTTGATCGACGCTACGCCACCGGCGGCAATCAGCAACTGGTACTACTTGGCGGCTTCGCTGCTTGCTGGAATGGTAACCTTTTGGCGCCCCTCGATCATCGATCGTTTGCGCAACCCGGTGCTTTTGTTCGACGCCGCGGGACTGGGGCTCTTCGCTGTTGCCGGCACACAGAAAGCTCTCGTATTCGATCTCAACCCTGCCATGGCAGCGGTGCTCGGCATGCTGACCGGGATCGGAGGCGGCATGAGCCGCGATCTGCTCCTGACCGAGGTTCCCACCGTACTGCGTTCCGACATTTATGCCGTGGCGGCGCTGGCTGGCGCCGTCGTGGTTGTTATCGGCTCCGCGTTTGGGCTCCCGGCGACGGCCGTGACCATTGCCGGCGCCGTCCTCTGTTTCGGGCTGCGGCTCATGGCTATCCGCTGGGGCTGGCATCTCCCGGTCGCCAGGGGACCAGCGCCACCGGACACGCCGGTGTCGAAGGAAAAGAAGGACGATGCGTGATTTCGGGGATCTTTCTGCTGTTTCCGTTAGGAAGTGCGAGGGGACACGCCTAAGTTTATAACATTCTGTAGCATATAATCTTATACATGCCCCCTGACCTTCAGGTCAGGGCGGGGAAGCATAATTTCATGGGTGTCCCCTTGCTGCCCTCAGGCTTTTACGTTCTCAGGACGTTCCAGGCCAGTCCGGCAAGGAAAAGGAAAATGTGGCGCCGCCTCCCACTTTGCCTTCGGCCCAGATTTCCCCGCCGTGGCGTTCTACTATGCGCTGGACCGTCTTAAGCCCGATTCCTTCCCCTTCGAACTCGGAATTGTGCAGGCGTTGAAAGGCGACAAAGAGCTTGTCTTTATACTGCATGTCGAATCCAGCCCCGTTGTCCTTGACATAGATGACTAACGTCTGCCCCCGCATCGAAGTGCCGAATTCTATCTTCGCATCTGCAGTCTTCGAGGTGTACTTCCAGGCGTTGCCCAGCAGATTCTCGAGCAGCTGCCGCAGCAGTTCATGGTCACCCAGCACCCGCACATCCTGGGCAACGAATGTTTCCACTACGCGATTCGGATCCGTCTCCTGAAGACCGCCCAGTACCGAAGCTGCCAACTCACTCAAGTTGATCGGCAGCCGTTTCAGTTCTGCCCTGCCAACCCTGGACAGCTCGAGGAGGTGGTCGATCAAGTCCCCCATCCGGTTGGAAGCGGTCCGAATCCGGTCCAGGTACGTTTTTGCTGTAGGCGTCAGCTGGTGGGCGAATTCCTCGTGGAGAATGGCGCTGAAACTGTTGATGTGGCGCAAGGGGGCGCGCAAGTCGTGCGAGACGGAGTAACTGAACGATTCCTGTTCCCGGATCGCCGCCTCGAGTTTTGAGGTCCGCTCGGCAACCCTGACCTCGAGCAGGTCATTGGCCTCTTCCAGGGCTTTTTGTTTCTCGAGGAGTTCCTGGTGCAACCGTTGACGTTCCGTTATGTCCACGATCATCGCCTGTTTCGCGATCACCTTGTTCTTTTTCCAGATCGGTGCATTGGACACCTCGTACCAGCGCATGTCCTTCGGGCTTTGTACCACCCACCGGTGGTTCTGCCCGGCAAAGACGATTTCATTGACACACCAAGGGCAGACAGCATCGAGACCGTGGAGAGCTTGATAGCACAAGTCGCCGGTGGCGTCCCTGCCGATATGCTCCTTCATGGCCTCGTTGAGAAATTCAATGCGATAGTCGGCAGTGCAAATGTAGACCAGACCATGGAAGGCCGTCACCATGGCACGGCAATGCTCCTCACGCTTGCGCAGGCGTTCCTCTTCCCTGCGCCGCAGCACCGCAGCGGTCATGCCGTCCGCTAAAGCCTCTATCAGCGCGAGAACCTCTTCGGTAAAGCGGTCCTGGCGCCGGTCGTTCAGCAGCAACAGGCCGACTATGCTTTCGTCGTGACGCAGGGGTATCAACGCCACCGACTCATACCCCTCCTGGCTGCACCTGTTCCTGGTTTTTGTTAGGAGATCCCCTTGCGGGGTGTTTTTCAGCAGCATGCTCGTGCTGTTGGTCCAGAAGCTCCCCCTGGAGGTGAAGAACGGCTTACTGGCATCGAATCGTCCGCAGAGGATGTTGCCGCACATGCACTCAAGGATAGGATTGGCGGTGCTATCCTTTGTTACGTCACCATCGACGTCTCGAGCACACAGGTACGTCTCCGCTTCGACAAATTCCGACGAGAAGCCAAGCGTTTTGAAGAGAGGGAAATCATCTTCATCCCGTATGCGGACACCAGCAGCTTCACATCCTGAGAGTTGCTGGAAAAATGAGAGCACAGATGCGATAGCGTCCTGGGAGGTTTTTGCCGTAGCGAGTAGGTTCAGCAAGCGGGTGGAAGCCGCGTGGTGGCATGCACCATCTTCTTTCAGTTCCTGCACTAATGCTTCCGTCATCATGATTCCGGCGACCTCGCTTTCGGTTCATAGATCGTGGTTTTACGTACTTGCTCTTTTGCGGCCGCAGCCACTGGCGGCAAAGCGCATCACTTTGGTGCCCACTGTGATAAACCTTGGAAAGAGTGCTGATCCGCCGATTTATAACACATTCTGAGAAAGGTTAAAAAGCGAAATTTAACCATGTCTAATTTTTTGCTGCGAAAAATCGGCAACGTGATCCGAATGAGGAAGTGGAGTCAAATCGTATGCTGCCCACTGTCGGGGCCTGCGCCCTGATAGGTACCGGATTAGGTGTCGGCCTTTGTGGCATTGTCGGTGAACTTGCCGCGATGGCCGGCTATCCGATTCGAATGATGTGGTTCACCCCGCTGCTAGGCGCTGTGACGGTCCTCATGGTCAGCATGGTAACTGCCGCGCTCAGTGCACGGTCGCTGTTGAAGCTGCAACCCGTCATCGTCTTTGCCAGGCGCTGATGCTTGTATGAGGGGGGAGCGCAAACGGGTTGGTGTCGCGTTGGCGCTGCTCTAAATTTAGGTATAAGATGTTGATTAACGGATACTGCGTGGGCAGGTAAAGGTTGCCAACTGACATGAACGGTGACAGTGACAAAACAACGGTGGAAGGTGGCCCTGGACTGGTTCCGGTCGGGTTTTGGGAACTGGTGGCATATTTCCTGCGCCTTGGTGCGAGCGGGTTCGGCGGCCCCATAGCGCTTGCCGGCTACATGCAGCGGGATCTCATCCCGCACCGGTGGATCTCCGAGGACGAGTACCGGGTAGGGCTCGCCTTCTCCCAGATGATGCCCGGGCCGCTGGCCGCACAACTGGCCATGTGGATCGGCTTCATCCGTCATGGGGTGGTCGGGGCCTCGCTGGTCGGCATCGTATTCATCCTGCCGACCTTACTGATCGTCATCGTCATATCCTGGTTGTACGTAAGTTACCACGGGCTTGCGGTGGTGCAGGCGCTGTTCTATGGCATGGGTCCGACCATCATCGCCATCGTCGCCCTTTCAGCCTACCGGCTGGCGCGCATTACCGTCGGTTCGGATCGGCGACTCTGGGGGATCTTCGTCGTCGTGGCCTTGATCACCATCGTTGCCCGCACCGAGATCGCCCTGCTCTTTGTCGCAGCGGGCCTCATCGGGGTGCTCCTCTACAGCACGCCTGCCAGCCCGAAGCAAGGCGCCAGTCATCTATCTGCCCTTGCCGTCGCCCCTGCGGTGCTGGCGGGGGCCGCTTCCCTTCCGCTTCTCCTTGAGTTGGGGGCCTTTTTCGTAAAGGCCGGCGCCTTTACCTTCGGCAGCGGCCTCGCCATCGTGCCGTTCCTGCACGAGGGGGTCGTGCTGAAGCACCACTGGCTTACCGAGCGGGAGTTTCTGGACGCAGTCGCGGTAGGGATCATCACCCCCGGGCCGGTGGTAATAACCGCCGCCTTTGTCGGCTTCCTGGTCGCCGGATTATCTGGAGTCTTGATTGCCTCCGCCGGCGTGTTCCTGCCGGTCTATCTGTTTGTGCTCTTTGTCGGCAGGTACATCATACAGCTGGCTACAGGAACAGAGCAGGCAGGTGGTAATCAATAAAATCAGCAGTTTCATTCTTTTCCTTTTGAGCTTTGTTCAAATCTCGAACCGTTTCACTATTTCTATTCCCCGTTTGGCCACGGCCTAGCACTACGTCACTTCATGGGCTTTGGGATCATAATCTGAGTGATTTTCCAGTGTCCTTCTGAGCTCTTTACCATTTTAAATTTCAGGGAGTCGTCCTGCTTCTTGGAGACTATGGCCATCTTCCCTTCCACCTTGACATCAAAATCAGACCAACTGCCCTTGCTCAAGCCTTTAATGGGACTTGTGCCCTTGTCACCTTCCTTTTTCTCGGATTCGGCAGTCGTGATGGCGGTCTTGATTTGTCCCTTCATTGCTTCCTTAATGCTAGGGAGCATTACCGTCACGAGGCCCTTGGCCATGTTCTGTCCGGCTTCTTCCCAAGGGTTGCTGGTCGGTTGGTTCATCTCTTGAGAGTTCATAAGGTCTGAGGCTAGATGGTCGACAACAGAGTCGACATCAAGGTATTTAAAAGCGGCATCAGGATCATGGTTCTGGACAGCTTTTTTAAATTGGTAAAGGGAGTATTGCGGAGTCCCTTTGACAAAGGTAAACCCTGCTACGAGCACTGCAGCAACCGAAACTGCGACGATCACTAGCTTTTTCAATTGGAAACCTCCTGATATTGTTTTTCAATGGTAGTGGGTGCTTGAGGCAGGAATCCTGTCGTTGCCACGGACTGAGTTGTTACTCTTTACGGAGATATCACTCTACTTGTTGTAATTTTGCTCGATGGGGGGGGCCTGTCATGGGTGATGTGGCGGTCGGCCATGAGTGGAATTCTTCCATTTGAGGGTGGTCAGAAAAACTATCATCTTCCTCCACCCAACTCTTGGTGGCTAAAGCACTTTAAATTAAGATATATTTTCTATCAAGCTAATTTTACTGGCAACGGGCCAATGGTTGGGGACTAGCGCAGGGGGGGGGGCGGGGCATTGATTCTGGAAAGCCGGTACGACTAATCCGGATTAGGTGGGAGGCAAAGGTCTTTGCAGATTTTCGCTGCTAGAAGGTCGCTGATTTCGGCGTGGCGGGGGACGGCGGATCGGGCGTTGTGCTCGGGGTTGCACCACCAGGAGTGTCTGCTCCTTCCCTGAGCAGGAAACAGCCATGGGCGCGAAGATGTCGGAGGAGCGCCCTCCTTTTCATATCGCTATTTTCTCTTCCTGGAAATTAGCGCCCGCGGCTAATAAGGCTTCTTGCCTGTTAAGTTCTAGCGCTTCGGCAAGAGTGGCTTTTAGACTCTCCATGAGTTGGTCCCTGGACCGCTCCTGGCAGTTGACTCCAGGCACCTCCTCGATCCAACCAACCCACCATTCACCATCCTGCTTGATAAGTGCCGTAAATTCCTTACGCATCGAAACCTCCAGAAGGCTCGTTGATAAATACCAGTGAAGGATAACATACCGGCGGTGTCCGCGAAAGAAATTGTAAGGGCGGAGCACTAAGGAGACAGGCACCAGGCGGAGCCAGTCTCCTCCTTCGGGGAAGGACTCTAAGGCGGGAAACCAACACCTATCGCCAAAA
Organism: Geomonas anaerohicana; assembly: GCF_016458305.1. Lineage (GTDB taxonomy): Bacteria > Desulfobacterota > Desulfuromonadia > Geobacterales > Geobacteraceae > Geomonas > Geomonas anaerohicana. The sequence goes on from NZ_JAEMHL010000003.1 coordinate 32,386, forward strand.
TAGAAAGGGTTTACAGTGTATCACTGCAAGCCCTTTCTATTTGGAGGAGGCAATCGGATTTGAACTGATGAACGAATAGGGAGAGGGGACGTGCTCGATTTTTTTGAATTTGCACAACTGTCGGATCAAATCTCAAAATCTCAACAACGTTATATCCGAATTTTGTCTTTTTCGGCGCTTTACTGCTTTGCAGTCACGTCCACCTTTTTCGCCAGATCGGAAACCAGAGCGCAGACCGCCTTGTCCACTTCGAAATTCACGTACTCTTTTCCCGTCCCGTCGGGGCAGGGCATTGATTCTGGAAAGCCGGCACGACTAGTCCGGATCAGGTCTTCTTTCGGGGATATGGCGGGAAACGCATAATCATGGGGGGGGGCGCCTGTTGCAGTTCTCTCTATCAACTATGCAGTTCGCTGCGACAACTAGCTTCAAATATGTTGCAGTTGTTGTAAACAACCTCTATGTCCTGCTCAAACGTGAGGGAGCTCCCAACGGATCGCAAACGGGGCGTGGTGGGGTGGGGACGGGACGTTGCAAGAGCTAATGGGGGACAGGGGGGTGCCGGTCAATTACCTCCTCTATCCGATCCAGTATGGCCGGCAGAGTTTGGCTGCCGCGAAAACCTCCCTGGCACTCTGTCCTTTTCCGGATGGCGATGGCGCCGGCTATGTCTTCAAAATTGACAATGAGCTTTAGACGCCCCGTCTCCACAAGACGGCGGTCCACACACCCGGTCTGCCCCGAAAAAACGCTATAGGCCGGAATGCCAAGCGCCGCCGCTTCACGGACCATCGTGCCTCCGCCGCTGACCACCAGGTCTGAATGCCATACCAGGTCCAGTCCACTCACAGCTTTCTCCGGAATGATCATCTTTCCGCTGTCCAGGAGATGACGCCAGGCCTCACATATCTCTTCACGCTGATTCTCGTTTCTAGGCAGCATGATGATTGCGGTATTCGGTGTGGCCGCCGCTAACGAGATAACATCATCGAAAAGCACCTCGCTTTTCACATTGTGATAATGGGCAGTGGTGGCAGGAGGGCGCATCGTGACGATGATCCGGTCAGGCGCTATCGCCAGTTCCCCGAGGATGTCCTTGCCTGGAACGAACGCCGGGGCGTATACGTCCTCCTTGATGCCTGGGTAGCGCCAGATGTTGGTGCAGTTCGCCGTGATCGCACGCTCTGGTATGGCTTCGGGCATGAAGATGTCGTCAATAGTAAAAGGAAAGGAGAGGTCGATGAATTCGTAATCCAGCATCACTATGGTAGGTATACCCGCCATTTTCGCAGCGGCCACCTGCGCCCTGGATCCATGTGATAGTGCAAGTGTCGGCTTTTCCTGACGCACTAGCGGAAAAAGTTGCAAAGCCCGGTGCAAAAGCCCTGCGATTTTAGCCAACTTGTTCTTCCCGTAGTCCCTGCCAATCATGACGTTGGGGATCCCGTGCAGGTCAGCCAACTCTGCTACCTGAAACCGGTCACGAGCGGTTACCCAGACTCTGTGGCCCCTTTCCTCCAACCCTGAGATTATGGGAGCGAAGAAAGGGACGTGAGGTGAATTATCCAGGTCTATCCATATCTTCTGAGCCTTTGTCATATGATCTTCCTCTACCACCCGCGATAGGGGCGAGAGTTATCTGCGGTCGGTCCGAAAACGGATCCATCCGGCTGGCGGTTAGCAGGGGCGTTTCGAGGCGGTGCGCTGCAGCGGTTCCTTGAACGGCACCAGAGAGCGCCACGTGCGGCACGCTGTGATTCCGCAGTGGCCGTCGTGCCCGTCGCTTGGCATTGAACTACCGATGTCGGCAAACTGCATCGATCCTACCCACCACTCAAGCCCCACGGTGTACAGGCAATCCTCCCAGTCATCCCACACCAGCTCGAAATCGCGGTCCCGAAGCCAGGCGTCCAAGTCGTTGCAGCAGTTACAGAGGTGAATCTCCCAGTCCGACCAATCTTTCAGGTGGCTTTGGTCATCTCCAACTGCGAGGTTATGGCCCAGGAATTCCAGGAGCTCCTTGTGCAGGAAATCGCATATCTCCGAAGTTTCCCGTCCTTGCGAGGTAAAGTGAGCCAACCTGCTTTGGAATACCTCGAATTGCTGGTGTCTTAGCGGCACCTCCAGGTATACCTCCCAGATGTCGTCCTTTGCTGGCCGTTGGGGTGCCTCCCCCGGCACGTACGTGCAAAAGCCGGTCTTTGGGGAGTATTCGACGCAGATCTCGGAACCCTTCACTTTGTGCGACATCAGCATGGAAGTGAAACGGGTAGGAAGAAAGTCGTTATCTTTCATCAGCCGTGCTCCTTCCCCTCCTGTCTGTCATATGCTTATCTGTGCCTCACATCGTCTCTCAGACGACAAAGGCCAGGCGAACCGGTCGTAGATCTGGTCGTTTCCTCACATCTTGCCCGAGGCAAGCCACATCACTACCTCCCCGGGCAAAGAAACTTGGACACCTGATGCTTCTTCACAATCACCGGATGCAGAATTGTAAAACCTGCACTTGGTGAACCGGTCGTTACAGAAGTTGCTAAAAATATGCTCCGTCACTGCACGCGAGGTAGTTACAACTTCGTTGGAGAAGGGGCATGAGTCAAACTGCTTACACCGTGGCATGTCGAGACCTCCTTTGCACGCTTGAGTTGTTCGTCCTCCCCATTCACCTGCATCGCTAACCCAGGGACCTGATACTGGTTTAACGGCTATGAGCTGTTCAGAGAGAAGGTTTAGTAAAGTAAAAGAAAATGTCAATCCCTGCACGGGACACGGTGTGTATCAAGGTTTCGGGTTGTACGCACAGTCTGCTGGGGGTGATGGCACCATAGCCCTTTTGACCTATCGGAGAAATACTGGTTAACAGCCCTCCATATTCGGAATAAACAGAGACATTTACTGATGCTGCGGTCATGAGCACTTCCATCTTTTTCGCCACATGCGGTGCATTAGATTGGTTGATGCTAATTGACATGCGACTGAACCACCTTACAATCCCTTGGGTCGCATCCGTCACTCATATGCTTCTTAAAAAGGGTAATAAAGGCCATGCAGAAGACACTTCTGAGGCGAATGTTCAACAGGCTCTTGGGCCGGCTAGCCATGATTCTGCCGGGGGCCACTTCAGTCCGACCGGCATTGCACCGGCTAAGAGGTGTGAAAATTACCGGAAGGGTTTTTATCGGAGACGACGTTTATCTTGAAAATGAATATCCGGAGAACGTGGAAATACAGGAGGGGGCCCAGATAGCGTTGAAGACCATCCTGATCGCGCACACGAGAGGGGCGGGCAAGATCATTATCGGCAAAAACGCCTTCATCGGAGCGAACTGTCTTATCACCGCTGCAGGTGGACAGACCTTGACTATTGGTGAAGGCTCTGTGATCAAGGCTGCTACCGTCGTCTCCACGCAGGTACCAAGCTTTACCCTCTTTGGCGTTGCTCAAGGAAGAGCGTTGGCCAGGGTCACTGTACCATTGACCATGGATACGTCTTTTGAAGATTTTCTCTCCGGGTTGAAGCCACTGGCATCGAGTCGCGTACAAGACGGTTGCCCTGAGCACCAGGTAATCTCACCATCACAAAAGGATGATACTCTGGACAAACGATCATGAACAATCTCGACATACTGATCTCAATATTCTCAGATGCACTCAGTATCAACCCATCGGAAGTCAGTGAATCTCTTAGCTACGGGGATACATCCTGGGATTCGGTGGCTCACATGGTAATCATTGCAGCACTGGAAACCGCCTTTGACATAATGATCGACACAGAGGATGTCATTGATATGAGCAGTGTTGCAAAAGCCAAGAGCATCGTGGAGAAATATGGAGTCGATCTTGGGGCTTGAAGGCAGGGTTTGTTTCGTCACCGGTTCCACACGGGGCATCGGATGGGCTACGGCTCGGGAACTGGCACGCCAGGGAGCGACGGTAATACTCAACAGCCGTTGCAATCCGGAATTGCTGGCGCAACGCAGGGATGAACTGCGCGAGGAATTCGCCACGGAAGTGGGCTCTTGCCTAGGAGACGTGGGAGATTCGGAGGCGATGAAGGATTGCTACGCTTCCATTTTCAAGAACTACAGGCGGCTCGACATCCTGGTAAACAATGCCGGCATCCTCGATGATCGGATCCTCGGGATGATCTCGTCACAGCATATCGAGCAGGTATTCCGCGTCAACGTCCAGGGCATCATTGTCAACATGCAGTACGCAGCACGACTGATGGCGCGCAACAACACCGGTTCGATCGTCAACATAAGCTCCATCATCGGACGTTTCGGCAATGCCGGGCAGGTCGTCTATGGCGGTAGTAAAGCAGCCGTCATCGGCATGACCCTGTCCGCAGCCAAGGAACTTGCCGTCTCGAACATCCGGGTCAATGCCATCGCGCCGGGTTTCATCGATACCGATATGATCAAGGCGCTTCCCCCGGGAAAACACCGGGAACGACTCCAAAGCATCAAGATGGGGAGAATTGGTACCCCTGAGGACGTGGCATGCGGGGTGCTGTTCTTTTGTTCCGATCTGTCGGCATATGTTACGGGACAGGTACTGGGAGTGGATGGGGGGATGCTGATCTGATGCTATGGGACATCGAGACAATCACCGCTGGTGGCTGGTTACATGATGGACGTAGTAACCGCCGGATTTTGTACCGCGAGCTTGGGCAGACTATTGAAGCCGTGGAAAAGGTAATAGGCGCCAGGGATAAGCTCCTTGTGGCCCTTGTTGCCGACAATTCCCCGGCGTGTATTGCCTGTTATCTTGCGGCCCTGCGCTGCGGCCACGCGGTTTTACTGTTGAATGCAGGCGGCGATGCCTCGCTGCGCGAGGGGCTCCTCAGGAGGTATCTCCCTGAGGTTATGCTGCTGCCGCGATGGACTGCGCTGCCGAAATTCTATAAAAGCGTCTCCGTCCTCGGAGGTTTCGTCTGTTGCTTCCTGGAGCACTCTGCTCCTGGCCCGATTCATCCCGATCTTGCTGTCCTTTTGACATCTTCGGGCACCACCGGGAACCCCAAGCTGATCCGACTGTCTCATGGCAACCTTCAGTCAAATGCCGCGTCTATTGCATCCTATCTTGGAATTGATGCGGCGGAAACCGCAGTGACCAGTCTTCCTATCAGCTACTCGTATGGTCTTTCTGTCGTCAACAGCCATCTCTTGCGCGGTGGTAACCTCGTCTGCACCGATGAGTCGGTGGTCTCAGGTCGGTTCTGGCAGTTGTTCAGAGAATGTGGTTGCACCTCTTTTGCCGGTGTCCCCCATTCCTACCTGATGCTGGAACGGTTGCGACTGGATCGCATGTCATTACCGACGTTGCGAACGCTTACCCAGGCTGGAGGCAGGCTGGCAAAGGATAAAGTAGAGCACTTCTCTCAGCTGGCGGCAAGGATCGGCTGCCGTTTCTTCGTGATGTACGGCCAGACCGAAGCGACCGCACGCATATGCTACGTGCCATGGGAGCGTCTGGCTGAGAAAGCGGGGTCGGTCGGTATCGCCATCCCGGGGGGAAGCATCCGCATAGTCGGTGAGGGAGGGCACTCTCTCGAGCCCCGTTGTGAAGGAGAAGTGGTATATGAAGGCCCCAATGTCATGATGGGGTATGCTGAAAACAGGGACGACCTTGCCATCGGAGACCAACTGTGCGGAGTGCTCCAGACGGGGGATATCGGTTACCTGGATGATGATGGGTTCCTTTATATAACCGGGCGGTTGAACCGCTTCGTCAAGGTTTTTGGCCACAGGGTGAACCTCGATGACGTGGAGAGGATGCTTGAGGACGCGCTGTCAGTGCCAGTTGCCTGCGTCGGTAGCGATGATCACCTCTTTGTTTTGCTGGAGTCGTCCGACGATCAACTGCGGCATGAGGCGCGGCAGCGCATCGCCTCCTTGTACCACATTCACCACTCTGCCCTGGAGGTGCAGTTGCTACCATCCATTCCAGTGACGGCAGCGGGTAAGAAGGACTATCCCGCCATGCGACGGGAACTGAAGTTGTGACGGATATCCTGGAAACTCTTTTCCGCAAGCCGCAGTACTCGATCAAGCGCCATGAGAAGGACGCTTTATTGCTGCAAGAGCTTGCTACCCTCCATGACCGCCACCGCGGTGCTTGTGAGGCGTACCGCGCGATGTCGGATGCCCTTCCTGAGACCAAACCTTCCGCTTTGAGTGATCTTCCCTTTTTTCCCGTTCGCCTCTTCAAGGAACTCGACCTGCGCAGCGTGTCAGATGATCTGGTTACCAAGATACTTACTTCCAGCGGCACTACTTCGCAGCAGGTGGCTAGAATCGCGGTGGACAGGGAAACATCGATGTTGCAGACCAAAGCCTTGGCCGCCATAGTCACCTCCTTCATCGGGCCAAAGCGCCTGCCGATGATTATCGTGGACTGCCAGGCCACCATCCAGAAACGCTCAGAGTTGAGCGCACGGGGCGCGGGGCTGGTGGGGTTGTCTAATTTCGGGCGGAACCACTTCTATGCCCTGGACGATGAGATGCGCCTTGACCTATCTGGCCTCCAGGGATTTTGCCGCTGCCATGGTGACGGACCGGTACTGATCTTTGGCTTCACGTTCATGATCTGGCAGTACCTCATTGGGGCGCTCGCCGACCAGGGAGCATCCATCGCCCTGGAACGCGCCATTCTCATCCACGGCGGCGGGTGGAAAAAGCTCCAGGAACAAAGCGTCGGCAATGATGTCTTCAAGCAGGCCGTGCGTGAGCGCTGCGGAATAAGAAGGGTTCACAATTTTTACGGGATGGTGGAGCAGGTTGGAAGCGTCTACATGGAGTGCGAGCACGGTTTTTTCCATGCCCCCAATTTCGCGGACGTTTTGATGCGGGACCCCGTGGACTGGCGCCCGCTACCCCCGGGGCACCGGGGGGTGATTGAAACTGTCAGCGTGCTGCCCAGAAGCTATCCGGGGCAGGTTTTGCTGACCGAAGATGTCGGCACCGTTCACGGTGTCGACGACTGTCCCTGCGGGCGTTTCGGAACCCGCTTCAGCGTCGAGGGGCGTTTGCCGAAGGTCGAGTTGCGCGGCTGCAGTGACACTCACGCCTACGACGCGGTTTCAGGGGCAAGCAGCGGGGGAGGGACGGAACTTTTCCCTACCTTGCATGAATGCTCCGCTGCGGATCTTTTGCGCGACGATGCCTTCTTCACAGGTCCAATGAGGCCGGCATTTTCCGCCGAGGCTGTGGCATTTCTGGACTCGCTCTCCCGAACGATCTTTTCACTTCGGCAGGAGGATGATCCCCCGCATTTCGCGGCTCTTGCTTTTTGGCTGCGTCGGTCCAACATCTCGCGTCATGTTGAACAGTTTTGCCAGACAGTCGGCGCATGCGAAATAGCGGTACCGCGCGGAACCGCCTTTCATGTTGCCCCATCAAACGTGGAAACCATTTTCTTATATTCCTGGGCCCTCTCGTTGCTTGCAGGCAATCGCAATGTAGTGCGTATCCCTCAGGAAGTTTCTCCACGCATGTTCACCCTGCTGCAAGCCATGCGCGACCTGGCCCAAGATGCACGGTGGAGTGGCATTGCGGAAACCAACCGGTTCCTGTCCTATCCCAGGGATGACAGTTGCAACCGATATTTTTCTGAACGTGCCGACCTCCGCATTATCTGGGGCGGAGATGCGACCGCCCTTCATTTTCGGGCGCTTCCCGGCAAAGCGGCGGTGAAGGACGTCGTTTTTTGCGACAAGGTCTCTTTCTGTGTAGTACAGGCAGAGCGCTATTTGCGTCTGTCGGATGAGGAGGTGAACGAGGCGGCACGGCTGTTTCATAACGACGCCTACCAGTTCGACCAAAAGGCCTGCTCATCTCCCCAGATCGTTTACTTCGCCGGTAACAGGGAGGCCTGCCATGACGCCAGTTCCAGGTTTTGGCGCGCGCTCCGCGAGAAAGCGCCGCCAGGAGGAACCGGCAACGATACATCTGCCATGGACAAACTTGTTTTCGGTTACCAAACTGCCGTTCGCGCGCGGGGAGCACATTGGCCCAGGGGTATCCCTGACGCGGGACCGGTCGTCATGCGGGTCGAAAAAGGTGCCATAAGCGACTTGCCGGCAACCTGCGGCGGCGGGTTCTTCTTCGAATGTTTCGTCACCGACCTTGAAGAATTAGCTTCCCTGGTGCAGCGCAACGCCCAAACTCTGACCTACCTCGGCCTCACCACAGAGGAAATTAGGGCAGTGGGCAGTGTCCTTTGTGCAACGGGGATTGAGCGTGTTGTGCCGGTCGGGAAGGCTTTGGACTTTGCGCCGGTTTGGGATGGGTATGTCTTGTTCAGTGAGCTGACAAAGAGGGTGTCCATTACCTGATCAAACCTCAAACTGAATGGGAGAACGGGCATGACCATACGGAACTCAGCAAATAGCAGGGAAACCCTCGCCTGCCTCATTATAGATGATCCACTTCTCAGGCCCACATACGGGTGTTTGGATTATCAGAAGCTTCTTGACGCGATGAAAGCCCATGATTTTTTCACCGAGATCGCCTTCATTCCAGGGAACTACAAAAGGAGCGACCCCAGAACCATACGGCTTTTTGCCGACAACCCTGATCGTTATTCCATATGCATACATGGCTGTAATCATACCAGCAACGAATTCGGGGGGTACGACTACGATCATCTGTGCATGTTGTCATACACGGCTTTGCTGCGGATGGAACAACACCAACGGCTCACAGGGTTGCCATACGACCGCGTCATCGTGTTTCCGCAAGGTCGCTTCTCTTCTGTTGCAATGCAGGCTCTCAAAGATGTGGGTTACGTTGCTGCGTTCAACTCAACCATCTGGGCAATAGACGGGGAGGGGCCTTCGGTTCTTGAAGGTCAACGTCCGGTCACGAAATATTACCATGACTTCCCATTGTTCTTACGGCGGTATGCGCGGGATAAATCGGCTTTTCTTGCTGACATAGCAGCGGGCCGCCCCATCCTCATTGTTGACCACCACGGGGCTTTCAGGAATGGCTATAGACAAGTGACAGACTTCGTCGACTGGATCAACAACCAGGGCAATATCAGGTGGACATCGTTATGCGACATAGCCAAGCACTACCTCGGGGAACAAGCCGCAGCGATCGGTCCGATCGGCGGTCCCGGGGCAAGTATAGGCATGGACGTTGGTTCCGCAATACGCCGTTTCCTATGTGAGGCCAGGGATAACTACATAGAAACGAGCAATGTTCTTAGTAAGGCCTACAAAATGCTGCGTCGACAGTGAGCTGTGAAGGCTTTTTTGAGCGGGTAAGTGGCGGGAACCCGAGGGGCTTCTACTGGTTAAAGTGACCGGGAGGAGTATCCATGAAGTAAATCCCCGAGCAGTCGGCGTAGATTTTATCCACTGCCCACAGCACCACGAGTATTTCTTCGAGTTCCTGTGAAATTCGATCCAGCGCAGCCCCCTGCAATTCCGTCTCGGTGGCTTCTCTCAGCATCGCTTCCAATCTTTCGAACGCGGCAAGGTTGCACTGCCGATGTTGGCAACTCTTGAGCTTTTGGTCCCTCAGAAGAAGTCTCTTTACCTGAATGAACTGGAACTCGAGTCTAAGTTTGTCGCGTTGAGGAATTGTGGAAACCTTGAGTGTTTCCGAACACCTCTGCACTGCTTGGTACCTTTTGCCGGGCATAAGCTGTTCCTTTCCATCTTTTTGTCCGTCCACCTTAAAGCAGGTTTTCGAAGTGCAAAGCCCCCTACCAGTTTTCGATAGGGGGCTTCTACTACACGACGATTAGAATTAAGCATATACAATGTATTTGTTCAAATGTAAACAAAAAAATTAATAAATTGTTACCGTTTTGAAACTTGAGCACCCTTTGCCCGCCCGCCTCCCCATTAGCGCCAAAAACATGGTCATCTAGGGTTTTAGCTACATTGGAAATGCTGCAGCCGGTGCTACCCTCGTACCGGAACCAACCCTGAAGAGTTCACAAGCTTCGTAGGCGTGACATGCGTGGAAAATTCGACTTCTTTGCCCAAAGATGGAGCTGATAGATTCAGGCGGCGCAGGTAAACGAACTGGCCTACCGCTAACGGGAACCCTTCATGAACGTCCTTCTGGTCTACCCGCGCTGCCCCGACACTTTCTGGAGTTTCAGGCACGCGATGAAATTCATCGGCAGGAAGGCGAGCTTTCCCCCCTTGGGGCTGCTCACCGTCGCGGCGATGCTGCCGCAGGAATGGAATAAAAAGCTCGTGGACGAAAACGTTCACCCCCTTTCCGACCGGGACCTGGCGTGGGCTGACTACGTCTTCTTGAGCGCCATGACCGTTCAAAGGGAATCCGCCCTGGAGGTGCTCCAGCGTTGCCGCCGACTGGGACTACAGACCGTTGCTGGCGGCCCGTTTTTCACAGCGTATGCGGACCAGTTCCCGGATATAGATCACCTTGTACTGGGGGAGGCAGAGCTTACCCTGCCTCCCTTTCTGGAGGACCTGAAAAAGGGTGAGGCACGGCACCTCTACTCCGCGAAACGGCGCCCCCACCTGAGACAGACCCCGATCCCGCTATGGGATCTGATCGACCCGCGCGACTACGCCGCCATGAACATCCAGTATTCGCGGGGGTGTCCTTTTGACTGTGAATTCTGCGACATCACCGCTCTTTTCGGACGCGCGCCCCGGAGCAAGGAGCTTGAACATCTAATCGCCGAGTTGGATGCCCTATATGTCCGGGGATGGCGAGGGGCAGTATTCCTCGTCGATGACAACTTCATAGGCGACCGTGCCAAGTTGAAGCGGTACGTTTTGCCCGCCCTTGTTCAATGGATGGTGACGAAGCGATACCCCTTTTACTTTTACACCGAAGCTTCCATAGACTTGGCTGATGACGGGGAGCTTATGGCTTTGATGGTAAGGGCGGGGTTCCAAGAGGTTTTCATAGGTATCGAAACCCCTGACGAAGGCGGCCTGGCCGCAGCCGGCAAGACTCCCAACCGTGGCCGCGACTTGCTGGAGTCGGTAAAGCGTATTCAACGGGCGGGCCTGCAGGTGCATGGCGGGTTTATCGTTGGCTTCGACAGCGACCCCGCAACCATCTTTGAAACTCAGGTCCGCTTCATCCAGCAAAGCAGTATTGCCACCGCCATGATCGGTATGCTGGTCGCCCTGCGTGGTACCAGGCTCTACCAGAGGCTGGCAGACGAGGGGCGACTGCTGGGGGAGGTGAGCGGTAACAACACCGCCATACAGCTCAACTTCGTTCCCCGGATGAAGAGCGAGGTGCTGATCGCGGGCTACAAGAGAGTCCTCGAGGAGGTTTACGCCCCGGAAAACTACTACCAGAGGGTAATCGGGCTCCTCAGGATATACCGGCCTCAGCACCTGGGAAGGTTCCACCTCCAGCCAGGGTACATAGCTGCACTCTTCAAGTCGATGATGCTCCTGGGGGTGGTAGGGAGGGAGAGGTACCATTTCTGGAAACTCTTCTTTTGGTCACTGGTGGTAAGGCCACGCCTTTTCCCTCTTGCCATAACCTATGCGGTGTATGGCTACCACTTCAGGAAGGTGTCGGATACAATTCGGGAGAGTTGAAGTAAAAAGCTGGGTCACGGCCCAGGATGTGAGCACGACCGTCATGGTGGCTCTACAAGTGCTGCCCTCGGCACAGACCTTTGAGCAGGGATTGCCGGCGCCAACCTTGTAGATCCCCAAAAGAGGAGGCCTGAGATGCGGGACTGGTCGGCGATGGCTCTACTTGCCTTGCTGCAAATGCTCTCGCCTCTCAGGCCTCGCCAACCCTCGACCTCTGTCTGGAGATCACCATACCCCCAGGATCACACTTGTATCCATAGCGCTTTATCCCTCACGTCGTCTACATCCATTGCAGCTACCAAATATCTTGCCACTGACTTGGGAGTCGGGTGATTTGGGCCATCTCTCCTTGTAAGGGGGGCGCTGCAGCTAACCAGATCTCTCTATCAGAGTCAGTGAAAGGAGCATCGCAGTCATCCACAAGAACAGGAGCAAGAGTGGCTAAAAGCCCGCATTGTAACTCACAATAACGAGGCTATAGTTTTACCCGTTTTTAATGCAGGACTCAGACGGCACACCTCGTCTCCGACAAGCAATCCGCCAGATAACGAGGTGGCTAGCTAAGACTCCTGTGGCCTTGTTCCTCTCGCCTGCACTCAAAACTCGCTGCGGCTAACGCTGCATACTACAAACAGGAGGTACGCCAATGAAAAAAATGGCATCATTACTTGCGGGGGCGATGTTGATGTTGGCTGCAGGAGGGGCCAGTGCATACACCATTAACTACAACTTCGCAACACCGCTGCCTCAGAACGGAGGGTATAGTTCTCCCTACGCTGGTGTTCAGGTGGAAACCTTTGATTCCACCTCTTTGCTCTGGAACTGGTCGGGGGACTACACTATCCGTACCGGTTCAGCCAGTGGCCTGGCAGCTGCTCCGGCATACATGAATCCGCTTTCAACTGCCGATGCTACCCGATACATCGCGGTGCCTTTGGTAGCTTCGACCGGCACTGCTACCGCAACGGAAACTACAGCGGTTCTGGGCGATACCTTTAACTACTTTGGGCTATGGTGGGGCTCTATCGACGGGGTTAATGGCGGTCTTGGTATTAATAATGTGCTGAATTTTTATAGAGACGGTAATCTGGTCGAAACCGTCACCGGGGATCAAGTGATTGCGCACCTGGTAGCCGCAGGGAGCTGGACCAGCGCTGACAACAACAGGTACGTCAACCTTTTGGGTCTACCTGATTTTGATTCATTTTCAGTGAGCAGCGTTGGCAGAGCCTTTGAGGCCGACAACATTGCTGTTGGTGTTGTCCCTGTCCCCGAACCGTCCAGTGTCCTCCTCCTCGGCGTCGGCTTTGCCTGCCTCGCTTTCTGGAGAATGAAAAAAACAGTGTAGGGATATCAATGCTGCACAAAAAGCGCCTTCACAAGGACGGCCTTTTTGTGCAGCACAGTGCCCCTGTCACCAGCCTCAGTACCTTTTCGCCACCACATTCTCTCATCGATAACCCGGTCAACCCTCTTACGTCTCCCGGAATTCGACCCCAGAATTCCCCCCTATCGGCATTACGGGAAGCTAAAACAAATCCTGGGGCACATGCTTGAGGCGGTACGCAATAAAGAGGTACTTTGATGCCCAGTAAAAAAGAGATCAGCATGAAATTATATTTTTCCTGTGCTATCGCTGCGATGGCATCACTGGCTACATTAGAAGCAAGGGCCACCACACTGACCTACAATTTTGACCAGAACAACTCCAGGCTCATGGGCGGACCATGGGCGAACATTACCTTGGAGGATGCTAAAGATGGCAAAGTTCATATCACAGTTGACCAGCTTCGGGCAGGCTACGATTCAACGGGGCCGAACTTTGGCCTTCAAGATTTTTCATTCAATGAGAACACCGGTGATCCGGATTTCCTAACCCATGTCAGCTTAGAGTTTTTCTATCCAAACACTTGGACCTACAGGTACTCCCCTGGTAGTGAGTTTGGGGGGACGGGACCTTATGGCAAGTTCGAATTGCTGACGTCCGGCTCTGGAAAGGACTGGGCAAGTTATCTGGATTTTTACCTGAGTTCTTCGGCGGGGCCCTTGTCTGCGGGTGCTTTTGCGGTGACGTCCCCCAACACGGAATACATGTTTGCTGGTCAGATAGGAGGTTTTTCTGATGTCGGAGCGGACGGCAAAACCTATCGAAGCGCCCAATTCGCGTCCTCGGGTAGGCCTGTCCCTCCTGTGCCTGAACCGGGCACCGTGGCCTTGCTGGGAACTGGCTGTTTTGCTTTGGCAGTTTACGCTAAGCGTCGGAAAGCCGCTTGACGCCAGAGGTAACGTTTAATCGGCATCAGGGGGGCACCGCAGCAAAAAAAATCGATTTCTATTTTAATAGTCCTGTGCTTGTCCTACACGGAAAAGCGCCCCTGTCGCGGCTTCACGACAGGGGCGCAATAAGTTGTGGCGAAGAAAGGTAGCCGCTGTCAAGACTAGCAGTGGCCAAAGCACGCGCCTACAGTGCCGTCTTTGTTGCGATGGGGGCTTGGCGGCGGAGATTATTGCCGGTAAAAGCAAAAGGGCTCACAGTGTGTCACTGTAAGCCCTTTTCTATTTGGAGGCGGCAATCGGATTTGAACCGATGAATGAAGGATTTGCAGTTTAAAAAAACTCCACTTTCACCCCGTTTCAACACTGTTCATTGTGTTTCCTTGCACCTTTAAAACCCTTGACTAAACGCATATTTAACTGTAATTTGTTGCTCAGGGTGTTTCACCGCGGACCATCCTAGCCCACAACATTATTGCAGCGATTTTGCAGCGATCGCTGCAAAAAAACGAGGGACAAATGGCACGTTCCAAGAGCACGATGTTTACCGACACCATGATCCGGAAGCTGAAAACCGAAACGGCAAAGTACACCCGTTCCGATGGAAACGGCTTTACCATAAGGGTTCTTCCTTCAGGCGTGAAGGTGTGGCTTTACCTCTACAGCCTGGACGGCAAGCGCTGGGAGATGAGTTTCGGAACTTACCCGCAGGTTTCACTGGAAGAGGCGCGGGATCAATTCGAATCGGCACGTAAGAAGGTGAAGGCCGGAGTGAACCCCCTGGCCGTGCCCGAGCCGGTAGTCGAGGTCCCGAAACACGATCTGACCTTCGACGAACTGGCCCGGGAGTACATCGCCAACAACGTCGAGGGGCAGCTGGTCGACATCTCGGTGTACGGCATCAAGCGCATCCTCCTGGGCACGGGCAAGCCGGGGAACTTGGACGATTTCAAGACCTGGCGCTCCAGGAAGGTTGCCAGCATCACCCCGGAAGACGCCGCCAAGCTCGTCAAAGACGTTTCCGCAAGGTCGGCCGCTGCAGCACGGAACCTGATTAGGACCGCGCGCCCGATGTTCTCCTATGCGCTCGCGCGCGGCATGATCCAGACCAACCCCTTCATCCTTGGGAGCGTGAAGAGCTTCCTCTCCAAGCCGGTGCAGGTGAGGTTGGTTCCGGGTGTCAGGAGCAGGACCTTTAGCGAGGACGAGATCAAGCACTTCTGGAAGGAACTTTCCAGGGCAAGCGGGAGCGCCGAGATCCGGAACGCCCTGCGCCTTATCCTCCTCACGGGCCAGCGACCAGGCGAGGTGCTCGGACTCCATTCCGACGAGATTGATGGGAACTGGTGGACGCTTCCCAAGGAACGAACCAAGGCGCGCTACGATAAGAACCGCATGGACCACAAGGTCTTCCTGGTGCCCGAGGCGCTCGCGCTGATCGGGGATAAGAAGGGTTACATCTTTGAATCCAGGGTGAAGAAGCGGGGAGGGGGCGCCGTCGAGCTGAGACCGATCTCGACCAACGCCCTGGGGCACGTCGTTCTCGTGAACAACTACCTGGGGCTCCCGCCCTGGGGGCCGCACGACCTGCGCCGCACCTGCCGCACCTTCATGTCCGACATCGATGGCATCAGTGCCAGCGCCGCCGAGGCGATCCTGAACCACGCCAGGGAGGGGACCAAAAAGAACTACGACCACCACCGCTACCTGCGCCAGATCGAGACGGCGCTGACCCTCTGGAGGGACAAGCTGGTCGAGGTCATCGGCGGGCCGCTGGTGCCGGAATTGCCAGACAACGTGATACCGATCCGGCGCAAGGAGACCGTGGCAAAATAATAGCGGCCGCATCTAGATTTTGTGATGGTAAGCACCAGCCACTCTTCCCTCATGACCCAAAGCGAGGACCAAGGCGCGTTACGACAAAAACCGGATGGACCACAAGGTCTTCCTGTTGCCCGAGGCCCTGGCCCTAGTCGGAGATAAGAAGGGTTACATGTTCGAATCCAGGGTGAAGAAGCGGGGAGGGGGGGCAGTCAATCTGAGGCCTACTTCTGATCATGCAGACCGGGCTAAAACACTTTCCTATCATCTGCAATCCCGCACCCTTTCGGCCATATTATCTGGGTCCCAGTACAGCTGTTCACCATACCTAACTCGACTTCCTGTGCCCTCAGGCTCGATCAATACCGCACCATAGGCTCCATGGCTACCATTGTAATTATCTATACCTCCCCTAACAATCATAAGCCCTGTGCCTGTTTGTACGGTCGATACCTGAATGCAGTCTTTTAAAAAAAGATCCCCTATACAACCCGCCACTGCCCTGGGGGCTTTCGGGCTTAAATACTCCACAACCAATTCCTTCTGGACCAGCTCATAAGGGGAGTAAACACAACCAACCTCGAGAGCACCTACCATCACGACCATGACGACCCTCGCCGAAGCTTTCATCTTGCCCCCTTGGGTTATGTTAGCAGTGCGTGAAGCTACTTTTGTAATAAGCCTTGTAAGCCACAAATATAGCCCAGATGTATATCTCGTCAATAACACAGCGCAAACAGGTGCTAAACTAACAGACGGTAACCACCCAAACCCATGTTCCCAACCCGTGCTTAAGGAGCTTTCTTTGCCGGGGTTAATATGGTATTGGTGAAGCGTTTGCCGCCACAAACGGGAGCAGCGACCCCGATGCAGGGGCAGGCGCTGAAGAAATTGCAGGAACGTGAAGCTGGGAGGATTTGATGGCCGCTGGTTATTTATCTTGGAACTGTGCCCGCCCGATTGCCAAAGAATATTTTCAATTTTGGCCCGATGGCGAAGACATGCTCTGGGCGAAATCTTGTTGGGCCGCTGTTGAAAAATCGGGACTGGCCGTATATCACACCGAACAAGAGGAGATGGTTTGCCTGTCCTACGTCGGTTTGCTGGCCCTATTTTATCAGGAGTTTGCATGGCGGCTGGGAGTCGAGACATACAAACCACTGAGTGAAGACAATATAACCGAAATTTTCTATGCATCTCTTGATGAAATAGATTCCGGCCTGGTACAGCTCCGGGAGGCCCTGCAAGATAGGTTTGGCCTCATGGAGTTATACCGTATGACCCTCTTAAGCGTCGAAGCTGGAAGGCAGGGAGCCAGGATTCCATCCGAGCTCGCCTCTGAATACGAAAGCTGTTTCACGTATGGTCCTGAGTCTATGGGACTTCCCTTTGAGAGGGCCTTTTCTTTTGTCAACGGGGCAATTCTGCATCCGGAAGAGTTGTGTTCTGTTACCATTCCCCGGGCGCGGTGATTTAGTTAGCCTCAAACTTGCTCTTATGCAGTCCACCAGGACTTTGCAGCTTCATGTGCAATGCTGCCCCTCCCATCACGTGACCTCCCTGTTTAGCAAAGCCACCCATATCAATTGTCACGCCACGACCACCATTTCCCCGACCTCAGCTCCTTCATCAACTTTGTGGCCGAACGCCCCCAATCGTTTATCCCACCTAATTTAACATCGACTAACCTCAACGATTGCGCTATATTGCCCCAGCACATCCCCCGCTTATAGGAGACCCCCTTTTCCATGATCGAAGACATCAAGAAAACCCTCTGGGCCACCGCCGATAAACTGCGCGCCAACATGGACGCCGCCGAATACAAGCACGTAGTCCTGGGCCTCATCTTCCTAAAATACATCTCCGACACCTTCCAGACCCGCCGCGACGAACTAACCCGGCGCTTTACCGATTCTGCGGATAGTTACTATCTCCCGGACGCGGGCGCCTCCCTGGTGGCCGAGGAACTGGAAGACCGCGACTACTACCGCGAAGTGAACGTCTTCTGGGTCCCGGAAGCCGCCCGTTGGGAGAGCCTGCGCTCCCAGGCGAAGCAGGCCGACATCGGCAAGCGCATCGACGACGCGCTCACCCTGATCGAAACGGAGAACCCGAAACTGAAGGGGATACTCGACAAGCGCTACGCCCGAGTCCATCTTCCCGACGGCAAGCTGGGTGAGCTGGTGGACCTGATCTCCACCATCGGTTTCGGCGAATCCGGCCAGAGCGCCCGCGACCTCTTGGGCCAGGTCTACGAATATTTTCTCGGTCAGTTTGCCAACGCTGAAGGCAAGCGCGGCGGCCAGTTCTACACCCCCGCCAGCATCGTTAAGACCCTGGTAGAAGTCCTCGCCCCCCACCACGGCCAAGTTTACGACCCCTGCTGCGGTTCCGGCGGCATGTTCGTGCAATCGGAACGATTCATCGAGGCCCACGGCGGCAAGATCGGCGACGTCTCTATCTACGGCCAGGAGTCCAACCCTACCACCTGGCGCCTGGCGGCCATGAACCTTGCCATCCGCGGCATCGACTTCAACCTGGGCAAGGAACCTGCCGACACCTTCGTCCGCGACCAACACCCGGATCTTCGCGCCGACTTCATCCTCGCCAACCCCCCCTTCAACGTCTCCGACTGGTGGCACGGCAGCCTGGACGGCGACCCCCGCTGGGTCTACGGCACCCCGCCGCAGGGTAATGCCAACTACGCCTGGCTGCAGCACATGCTGCATCACCTGAAGCCGACCGGTCGCGCCGGCATCGTGCTGGCCAACGGCTCCATGTCCTCCAGCCAGAACTCCGAAGGTGATATCCGCCGTGCCATGGTCGAAGCCGACAAGGTCGAAGTTATGGTTGCCTTGCCCGGGCAGCTTTTCTTCAACACTCAGATCCCCGCCTGTCTCTGGTTTCTAGTCAAGCAGAAGACTAAAAGGCAGGGAGAGGTGCTCTTCATCGATGCCCGCAAACTCGGCACCATGATCAGCCGGGTCCAGATCGAGTTCACCGACGAGGACATCAAGATAATCGGCGACACCGTGCATGCCTGGCGCGGGGATGGCGAAACTGATGCCGAGTATGCCGACGTGGCGGGTTTCTGCCGAAGCGTGAAGCTGGCCGAGATCGCCGAGCATGGGCATGTACTGACCCCAGGGCGTTATGTCGGAGCGGAGGCGGTGGAGGATGACGACGAAGCCTTTGTTGAGAAGATGCAGCGGCTGACGGAAACCTTGGGTGAGCAGATGGCCAAGGGGGCGGAACTGGATGCCTTGATTCGGCAGAAGCTCGGGGGGCTTGGGTATGATTTTTAATGACAACCCGCAATGCTCATCATACTTATCAAAGCTGCCTACTGGCTGGACCTGGACAGTTCTTGATAGCTTAGTGGATCATAATCGGGGCATCTGCTACGGTATTGTCCAACCAGGCAGTCATCATGCTGATGGAGTGCCTATGGTGAATACCGGTGATGTATTCGATGGCCATGTAAATAAACTTGTGTCGTTTAAAGTTGCGCAGTCCATCCACCAAAAATTCAAACGGTCTACACTGAAAGGTGGAGAATTGTTAATAACCTTAGTTGGAGCAAATTTCGGTAGAGTTGCAATTGCGCCGCATACCTACGCTGGCTTTAATTGTTCGAGAGCTGTCGGCGTAGTGCCTGTCAACGTTGATGCTCAGTATGTGATGTTCGCGTTGAGATCTCCTATTTCCCGCCGTTTCATGGATGATCACGCAAATACAACAGCACAACCTACTTTTAACTTAAAGGATGTTGCAGCAATTCCCATTCCATTACCTCCAGAAAGTGAGCGAAGGCGAATAAGTGAATTTCTCGTTGATCTTGACGACCGCATTGCCCTGCTCCGCGAAACCAACACCACCCTAGAATCCATCGCTCAAGCCATGTTCAAGTCGTGGTTCATGGACTTTGACCCCGTCCGAGCCAAACAAGAAGGCCGCGAGCCGGAAGGGATGGAAGCTGACACCGCCGCGCTTTTCCCTGACAGTTTCGAGGAATCGGAACTGGGGCTGGTGCCGAAGGGGTGGCGAATTGATAGTATCTATGCAGCGGCTCAGGTTATCTACGGTGCACCATTCGCGTCCTCCAAATTCAATTCTGAAGGAGTAGGTAAGCCTCTGATTCGTATTAGGGACCTTAAAGGCGAAACACCAAGGGTTTTTACACAAGAAGTACACCCGAAAGGATACCTAGTAAAACCTGGAGATATTGTTGTCGGCATGGATGGTGAGTTTAGAGCCTATCTTTGGGGCGGTGAAGACGCATGGTTGAATCAAAGGGTCTGTGTCTTTACTCCTTCATCAGAATTTCCTCCAGCCTTTGTGCACCGTAGCATAATCCCGATTCTTGCTGCTGTTGAGGCTTCTGAAACTGCAACAACTGTCATTCACTTGGGGAAAAATGACATAGATCGTTTCAGAATCTTGGTCCCAGATGGTGAAGTTCTCAGTGCATTTGGAGAGATAACCGGCCCAATATATAACAAGATTGTCGAACAAAAACAGATGGCGCGGACACTATGTGGCCTCCGTGATACTTTGCTCCCGCGTCTGATCTCCGGCCAGTTGCGCCTGCCGGAGGCCGAGGCACTCGTCGAGGAAGCCGCAGCTTGAGTGATCAGTCGTCCTAACCGTTCCACCCTTGCAAGGTGACGAAATGACCGAAGACCAACTCGAACAGGAAACCTTAGGCTGGCTCTCCGAGACTGGCTACCAGCACCGCCACGGCCTCGACATCGCGCCTGATGGAGTCTCGCCCGAGAGGGCGAACTACAGTCAGGTGCTGTTGGTTTGCCGGCTCCGCGAGGCGATCGCTCGGCTGAACCCGACGATCCCGGTCCTAGCCCGGGAGGACGCCCTGCATCGGGTATTGAACCTGGACATCCCGGTTCAATTGGCGGCCAACCGCGCCTTTCACCAACTCCTGATCAATGGGGTCCCGGTCGAGTACCAGAAGGACGGCGAGACCCGCGGCGACTTCGTGCGCCTGATCGACTTCGACGACATCGACGCAAACGACTGGCTGGCGGTCAACCAGTTCTCCATCAAGGGGCCCAAGTACACCCGCCGCCCGGACATCGTCCTCTTCGTCAACGGCCTCCCGCTCGTCCTCTTGGAACTGAAAAATCCCGCCGACCAGAACGCCGACCTCTGGAAGGCCTACGACCAGATCCAGACCTACAAAGAACAGATCCCCGACATTTTCCAGTACAACGAGGTGCTGGTCATCTCCGACGGCACCGACGCCCGCCTGGGCTCCCTCTCCGCCAACGTGGAGCGCTACATGGCCTGGCGCACCATCGACGGCGAGACGGTCGACCCCCTCGGTCAGTTCCGCGAGCTGGAAACCCTGGTGCGCGGCGTCCTGGCTCCGGCCTACTTCCTGGAGTTCCTGCGCTACTTCGTCCTCTTCGAGGACGACGGCACCCTGGTAAAGAAGATCGCCGGCTACCACCAGTTCCACGCGGTGCGCTCCGCCATCGAGCAAGTGGTCACCGCCTCCCGCCCCGGGGGGAGCCGGAAGGGCGGGGTGGTCTGGCACACCCAGGGCTCGGGCAAGAGCATCACCATGACCTGCTTCGCAGCGCGGGTGATGCGCGAGCCCGCAATGGAGAACCCGACCATCGTGGTCATCACCGACCGGAACGATCTTGACGGGCAGCTCTTCGGCGTCTTCTCCCTCTCCCAGGACCTCCTGCGCGAACAGCCGGTGCAGTGCGAAACCCGGCCCGACCTGCGCGCCAAGCTCGCCAACCGCCCCTCAGGCGGCATCGTCTTTGCCACCATCCAGAAGTTCATGCCGGGAGAGGACGAGGACAGCTTCCCGGTCCTCTCCGACCGCCACAACATCGTCGTCATCGCCGACGAGGCGCACCGCACCCAGTACGGTTTCGAGGCGAAGTTCAAGGGGGACGCCAAGGGGTACCAGGTGGGCTACGCCCAGCACCTGCGCGACGCGCTCCCTAACGCGACCTTCGTCGCCTTCACCGGCACCCCGGTCTCCTCAGAGGACCGCGACACCCGCGCCGTCTTCGGCGACTACATCAGCATCTACGACATGCAGCAGGCCCGCGACGACGGCGCCACCGTCGCCATCTACTTCGAATCCCGGCTGGCGAAACTGGGCTTGAAGGACGAGATGCTGCCGGAGGTAGACGCCGAGGTGGACGAACTGGCCGAGGACGAAGAGGAAGACCAGCAGGCGAAGCTGAAGAGCAGGTGGGCCGCCCTGGAAAAGGTGGTGGGCGCCGAACCGCGAATCCAGCAGGTGGCGGCCGACCTGGTGGAGCATTACGAGGAACGCTGCCAGGCGCAGACCGGCAAGGCGATGGTGGTCGCCATGAGCCGCGACATCTGCGTCCATCTCTACAACGCCATCATTGCGCTCAGGCCCGACTGGCACGACGAGGATCCGGAGAAGGGCGCCATCAAGATCGTCATGACCGGCTCCGCCAGCGACCGGCCACTGCTTCGCCCCCACATCTACTCGAAACAGGTCAAGAAACGCCTGGAAAAGCGCTTCAAGGACCCGGGCGACCCTCTGCGCTTGGTCATCGTGCGGGACATGTGGCTTACCGGCTTCGACGCCCCCTGCGTGCACACCATGTACATCGACAAGCCGATGAAGGGGCACAACCTGATGCAGGCCATCGCCCGGGTGAACCGCGTCTTCCGCGACAAGCAGGGCGGCCTGGTGGTCGACTACATCGGCATAGCCAACGACCTGAAGCAGGCCCTCAAGGAGTACACGGCAAGCAAGGGGAGGGGGCGCCCCACCGTCGACGCCTACGAAGCCTACGCCGTCCTCGAGGAAAAGCTCGACGTGCTGCGCGCCATGCTGCACGACTTCGACTATTCAGGCTTCCTAACCGCAGGCCACACCCTCCTGGCCCACGCCGCCAACCACGTCCTGGGACTCGAAGACGGCAAGAAACGCTTTGCCGACACCGCCCTGGCCATGTCCAAAGCCTTCACCCTCTGCTGCACCCTGGACGAGGCGAAGGCCGTACGCGAAGAGGTCGCCTTCTTCCAGGCGGTAAAGGTCCTACTGACCAAAAGAGACGTCAGCAGTCAGAGACACACCAACGAAGAGCGCGAGGCGGCCATCCGCCAGATCATAGGCTCCGCCCTCGTGTCCGAGGAAGTAGTCGACATCTTCGATGCCGTAGGACTCGACAAGCCGAACATCGGGATCCTGGATGAGGAGTTCCTGGAGGACGTGCGCAACCTCCCCGAGCGCAACCTGGCCGTGGAACTTTTGGAGCGCCTCCTGGAGGGAGAGATCAAGTCCCGCTTTTCAACTAACGTCGTGCAGCAGGCCAAATTCTCCGACCTCCTCGCCAACGTTATCAAGCGCTACCAGAACCGGGCCATAGAAACCGCCCAGGTCATAGAAGAGCTGATCGCCATGGCCAAGAAGTTCAGAGAGTCTATCGGCCGCGGCGACGAGCTCGGACTCAACGCCGACGAACTCGCCTTCTACGACGCCCTGGCCAACAACGAGGACGCCGTCCGCGAGATGGACGACGAGATCCTGAAGAAGATCGCCCAGGAGTTGACCGAGAACCTCCGCAAAAACGTCACCGTCGACTGGTCCGTCCGTGACAGTGTAAGAGCCAGTCTGCGCCTGATGGTGAAACGCATCCTGCGCAAATACAAATACCCCCCCACAAAGCAGGAAGAGGCCGTACAACTGGTCCTCGACCAAGCCGAAACCCTGAGCGCTGCCTGGTGTTAGTGTGTTGGCAATACCCGCCAACGTGATCAACTGTTGCCAGTAGGATGAACTGTAGACCCTCATGGCAAACTACAAGGAGTTTAATGTAATGTCAGTATTCGATTTGTTTAAAAAAAACAGGAAAATGACGCTGAACGCGTTAATACAAGGTGATGTCAAGATTACTATAGGTGCACTTCTTGATCTTGATGAGATTCAGTGCCGACCAGACATAATAAATGCCGCGATGAAACTCCTCTGTAACGAAAAACACGCTGAAGATGGTTATAATATTTTGGGTGAGTTAGCCGTTGAAGGAGATGCCGAAGCTCAGTTCATTATGGGGGATATTTGTGAATCGATGCTTAATCGTCCCGAGCAAGCAGCTATATGGTTCCAACGTGCAGCTGATCAAGGATTAGCTAAGGCTCAGAGAAACTACGCAGATATGCTTATGGTTGGTAAAGGACTTGCTTGTGATAGGGCAAAGGCCTTTTGTTATTACACAAAAGCAGCTGAACAAGGTATTCCAGAAGCTCAATTTGTGTTAGGCGAATTCTTTCGAAACGGAGATGCTGTCCCGAAGGATCTTGAAAAAGCGGCATACTGGTATGGTCAATCAAGCAAAAATGGATTCAAGCATGCTGAGACACGTTTAAACCAAATTTATGCCGACAACTAACAAAGCTAACGATACAGTAGGAGCGACTTCTTCTAGCCAGGCCTAAGGAGGGCGCATGAGTGACTTGACTACACATGGTGGCGGCAAAGCCCGACGTTTTAGCTGGGCCTGCCATGGGGACCTCATCGCGATAGTCAACGAGAAAGGGCGCACGCATACCTACCATCTGGATGAGGTATTCAGGATATACAGCTGGTTATTTCAAAAGTTTGATAATGGCTGGTTCCCATTAGCTAATAACGTCAAAAAACTTGGGGGGAACGAGGAGATTGCTGGACTCGGTGTAGCGATCCTGAGCCAACGTCCTGGTGACATAGCACATGCTCAGGGAGCCTCTTATCTAGGGGTGTTGCTAGAGGATATAGGTGTGTTGGAATGGAATCTGGCAAAAAAGGGCATCCAGTGGCGCATCATCAAACGAGTGCAGAGTCTGGATGCTCTAAGGGCTAAGCTGCACTCCTCGAGGAGAGGCATCTGATGGGCCCACTCATCACCCGACCCGAGAGCAGAACCCATCGCCTTAAACTAATAGAAAAAAAGTTACAGAGTCAGGCGCCAACATTCTACGCAGATCTAAAAATGGCCGGGATGCTGACTTCATTTATAGACGACGAAGAAAGGAAGCTCATGGCGGATTATGCCACATGGGTCAAGGATTTTGGCTATGAGCTAGGTGAAGAACCTGAAGCTTTACCGTATATCCAGAGAACAGTACGGAAGGTTAAACATCCTTGGCTCCGAGCGCTAGAAAGTTTGCAGTACTCTGACAATCCTACTTTTCCAAGGGAGGGGCAGTAAGATGTCCGGCTACCTCAGTTTGCCAAGCTGAGAAGGGTACTGTCTAATCGTCTTGCGATGCGTCCGTTTGCCTCTGATCGAACATCCTCTGGATATCCGAAAATGCAGACAGGGCATTAGCCACCTGAACCAGGCTTTTGATCGCCTCACGGTTCACAGCGTCTTCCCCCAATTCTTGAATGCTGAAAATGATGGTATCGCGTAAAGTGTTTGCCCAGATGGCGTAGCGCGAAAAGGTGGCGTCGCCATCGCATGCCTGATTTAGCGCGGCGCGCTCCAGGCGCAGATACAGAAACTCCAAACCTCCTGGTACCCCTCCGTCCGAATAGGCGTCACTTATCCTGAGTTGGACCGATTCTTGATATCCCCTTATCAGGTCTTGAATCTGCTCTTCTATTGAAGCGCCCATGTATGTCCTCCCTCGACAAGCTGCCGATCATCGCGGTACGATTCTCCCGCTACTCCGCGCTGTCCTGCACTATATACCCGTGGTGCTCCAGCACCGAACGGCACACCTCCAGTAACTCGTCGAAAGCTAGATCGTTCTTGAGGTCATTGGTGCGCCAACCGCAGATCCTGAAGTCGGCGGCTCCGGTGCCATCCCCAACATGATCAACTGTCGGCAAAAGGGCGAATCCCTTTTTGTAGGCCCGTCTCTGTGCTTGTGACTTGTCGTTGTCGTACTGGCTGATGAGGGACCAGTCCAAAGCCTCTCCCGTGTAGGCATCAAGACCTCCGCTGGCCTCAACAGCCTCATGTATGGCCACTCTATAAGTCTCGCCGGTGGCTGTGGTGTTGCCGCGGAGGCGGTCTCTTTTGAGATGGGCTTGAGCCTTACGCCTCAGCCACCTTTCGTACGTCTCATGGGTTACCTTCTCGTGAAGGAAGTGAGGAGCCTGGTATTTTTTAGCCATGAAATTATCCCAGTTTGTATGCTGTTGCAGCAGCGGGTGGAGAGTCAGGCCTAAGGAGCTAATATCCTTCTTGCAGTGTCAACAGAACGACTTTTTTCCCATAAGATGACTGCAGCTTCCTAAAATGTTCCGGCTGATTTTTGGTCGGGCTCTCTTTACTGTTGATCTTCTTTCGTTTTATTTCGCAGAAGATTTGCTCTGTTGCGCTAAACAGGAAAAGGTCTGGTGGTTGGCTGAAATGTTTTTTGACATATTCGAAAATATCAGAATCAACTATCGATTTGAATATTTTACCCTTCCGTTTGTGGCATTGGCTTTCTTCATTTTCATATTTCTCAACAAGAGATAGATACCCATGATGTTCGTAAAACAATATCGCTCCAAGCCACTCCCCAAAGTGGTTGCCGATTACTTTTTGGTCCCTGCAGGCAAGCCACAAATCATCGCGGTCAAATAACATAGGATATTTTCTAAACCAGTAGTACAACAGATATTCGTGTTTGTAAGCTTCTAACATTTGTGGTGGGTAGGTGGCAGTGTAGCTCTGATAAAAGAAATCGGGCAAGGACGGTTCCATCTCTTGCCTGAAAGACTTAATGACATCCTTTGTGTACGTTGAATAAACTTTGCCATAGTCTTTAGCCATGGTTGACTCCTCTCTTTTCAATCGAACTCTTGGGGGGAAGTCTGCCGGACTAAAGTGTCTGCTCAGACGCCGGCACAAAGGTTTTCGCCGTCGGATGCACCTCCGGCCTATACTCCGCTCCAAAGCAATTTACAACCGACCGCGGCGTAAGCACCCTTACCTGTTGCCCCTTAGGCCGAGAGATCGCTGCTACATACCCACCCAGCGACCACTCCCGAAGCGACCCACCCCACACTAGGTAGATCTTCGCGTAATGCTCGACCATCGTCCCATCCGGCAGCCCATCAACAACCGCCGCATAGGTGACCTTGTTGCCATCGCTGTCGAGCCGCTCTTCGGCGATGATCCTGTCGATGTTCTTAATGCCGCCGGATACCCCATATTCCTTCCCATTCATCAAAACCCAACGCTCAATGAACTCGTAGAACTTTCTCCCTTGGCAGGTGCAGGGCCTGTGCCCCGCTGCAAAGGCAGTCGCCTCGTCCAAGAAGAAGAGCTCCGTGTAGCTTTTGCTGCTCATCAGCTCTCGTTGAATGCAGTTGCCGGAACCGTCCTTGGCCTCCAGAACGCAAAACTTCCAGTCGACCTGCCGCGGGTTGTACTGACTTTTGAGTAACTTGTCCTTGGTGTGCAGCTTCGCACTGGCCCCCCTGTTGCCCATCAACGTTCCCACGCTTGAGGCCGCCACGATTTCCCCCGTCGGCAGCACCCGGTTCTGCAGAGGCTTTATGATCCCGCAAGCCTTCAAGGCTTTTGCCAGTTCTGGCCTCATGATGAACCGGAATTCGCCGGCCGGCTTCGACTCCGAGTAAGAGAGGGCGGTCCAGTACAGGGCCCGGCCATCCGAGCCCCCCTTCGGTGGGTTGAACCCAAGCCTGTCCGCGATCCGGTGCGCCAGTTTGCCGTAGTGGATGTTAGCCGCGGAGTAGTGTGAAAAGCCTGCAGCTTTCGCGAGCTCGGTAGCCGTGATGGTGGAATGGCGGGCTCGGTATTGTGCGGTGAGCATTTTGATGTCGGTAGCGGAGAGAGAGCCCTCATTGCGCAGGCAGTACAGAGCCTTTTCGAACGACTGCACAGAGGCGATGGGATCGGACATGAAATACAGATTGTCCGCTATCTCCTGCCACTGAAATGTGGAATAGGTGGATCGGGAAAGTGCCATGCTGCAAATTTGTGCTGCGAACTTGGGACGAACATAGACAGGGTACAGGTCAGCCCACCCTTCATAGCGCTCCCCAAGCTTTTCCAGTGCGGTGTCTAGCCCCTTGACGGCCTCAGGCGTCCGTGGTGCAGCCTTCCACGCATAAGTTTCAGAAAAACACAGCTCTTCTATCGCAGCTTCATTCGTCCGGAATCTGAAGAACCATGGTCCGCGGGCATCTTGCCGCCCCTCAAGGACAATGCAACCTCCCTCACTTCCCAACTCAAGTACAGGAGTCCACTTCATGCAGCCTAGCTCCTCTCAAGATGCTTCGTTATAATACAGTGGGCGTCAAAATTCAGGGGCCGTCAGGGGGGCGATGTCAGTCAGAGAGCCACTAAAAGCCCGCCCGCCGCTATACATGTCAGCGCTATTGCCCACACCACTTTCTCTAAAACGCTGGCGACTGCCTTTGCCGCGTAACTCTCAAATTCCTCGACACCGTAGGAGTTGGTGCGGTTAAAGCGGCGTCTCCTGACCCAGAAAGCAAGGTAAAAGCCCACTGTTAACAGTAGCGCGGAATAAATGAGTTTCATGGACACTTGCCTTTTTGATATCCGGTCTGGTCGTCACCTCTTTTAATGCAGGAGGGGCAAACCCGAGGCCAACGCGCCTTCCAGAAGCATATCCTATCCAAGATGGTAATCCCTGCACATCTTGTGCACATGGCTTGGCCACACTTGGAGCAAATGCCGCCTCCCAGGGTGTCAAATGTACGGCTACAAAAATGGCATTTCCAGGGGGTGAAGCTAGCTTTCATGGGGAGTCGGGAGCGACTACTTTACTGATGGTTATGTTGTCCCCATCGATAACCAATTCGAGTTCCGAAAGGGAGGTCAGCCCGATTTCGCGGCGTAACGCGGAAGGAATCGTTATCTGCCCTTTACTGTTGATCTTTACCCTCGTGCTACTTGGACTGGTCATCGCTAGAGCGGGGCGGTCTTCTTTTTCTTTGTTAGGTAACCTCGTTTTCAAATCGCCGATAGCGTGAGAGATTGCATCACCGGTTTTCTCGATGGCCTTTCCTGTGACTACTTTGGTTTTTCCGATGGCATCAAGGACCTTATCCGTGAGCTTATGTGTGACATTCCCGAGCGTTTTGCCGAATGCAGCCGCTGTCGCACTTACGAATTTTTTAACCTCGGTGAGGTTCTCCGAATTCCATGCCTCTTTCGACTTATTAATAATGAAGGAGATAATGGATTTTACTATTTCTGCACCGACCTGCAGGCCATGGCAGATTCTGGAGATGATTTCTTCCTTTTCCTTCTCACTAAGTACGTTCCAGCCGTAGTAAATAGCCCCTACTGCAGCGCATGTCATTGAAATAGGGCTAAGCGGCACGGTTGCCACAGCCGCAACGGCAGATAGCGGATTGCCGAGTATCACTTGGCCGACAGCTATGACCACCGTTGGGGCAATAAAACCTACACCGAAACCGAGCTTTGCCTTCTCGAGGATGTCTCCGGTTCTTGCAACGGTGGGGTTGTCGTTCCCCTTCATTTCCTCGATTTGCTCGTTGAGGTAGTCATTTATGTACTTTGCTGTCCCGTAAAGTGCTTTTAGGCAATCGATCATCACACTGGATGCAAGCAGGACACCGCCACCTGGAACTCCTAAAACCGCTGAATTCATCTTTTCCCCTCCTCGCAAAGATGTATGCCAAATAGAGGCCGATCTAACTGCTTATGGACACAAGAACGGCTCTTTTTTTGAAAAATTTAAGTTCATCTACTGGGAACTGGCAGTTATACGTGCGTTTTAATCTGGGACTTTTCTCCTCCTTATATTCCTTTGGGGAGTCTTGCCAAACTGCTGAACATGCCACGTAACACTGCTCCTCGTCCGAATCAACCAAGCAGAACCAATGACTTCCATTGTCAACCATGAGTAAGGAGTTTTTGTTCAACATACTTTTTAAATCACTGTTTTTGCTCATACCCTCAAGCATTTCAACATTGAATTCCATTTCTGGCTTGACAGCATCTAGGTATTCTGCCGTTAAGCTCACGAGCAACTCTGGTAGGTGGTCGATCTTCTTCGTCCCCGTGCAGCTAGTTAGGAAACATTTACAGTCATATGCATTTGATATCAAACGCTGCCAGTCCCTCTCGTCAACTAACTGCTTAGAGAGACATTGAGCTGCATTTACAATGCTATACAGAAAACAAGCACTGTCCAAGTCGCCCTGTGACCTAATTGTACGTTCTTTAGCCATTCTCGCTCCTCCATTAGCTTGTAATCGGTTGTTATTCTTATGGGAATGTGGGAATCTCCACGCAGTCCCGCCTTTGTCGTTCCTTTAGCCTGTTGGGCGTTAGCAATTCTAGGTAATTGAAATTTCCAACGAGATAGACTGTTTTCGTTCCTTCATGCTCTAGTTCTGCTAGCAGTAACAGTGGCATGGGCAACTTAAGCCTTTTTCTAAAAGTTAGATAGTCATATGAAGCTTTTTTATTAGCAGGCAAGCATCGCAAAGGGATTACGGCAAAGCCCCCGTCCTTGGGGATATTAGAAATAGCAAGGGCCTTGCAGTCCTGAAGGAGAAGGACGTTCTGGATTGCTGTATGTATATTGATTTTATTTCCAGAGACTTCCGTCTTGAAGATGCCTCTCAACATTGGGGACTCCTGATCTAGCGCATCTAAGCCAATTATACTCAGGATACAGGACATACTCCTGAGCAGTTAAGGATCTTTAGTAGGTTTTATTGTAATTCAGCCGTACGTCAGAAAATGTCGCACAAGCCCTTTTTGAAAATAGTTTATTGGTATCCCGGCTCAGGCTGCGGTTCGACACGCTGCTGGAGTCCCCGCTCCGCTCACCTCCCAGACGATGCTGCTACGACTCAAGTACAGGAATCCATTCCATGCAATCCAGCTCCTCTTACCGCAATTCTGTCCTATTACAGGAGGTTGTAGTTTTAGGAGTTATCTGCAGTTTCCATTGCATTTGTAACGGTTTTATTATAAAAAGCGATTAATTGTCAAGGCGAGTCTCAGGTAGATCCAGACATAGCCGGCCCTATGAGTAGGTACAGGGGGCTCTAAAACACCAGGAGGGAAAGAATGGCCACTCTCGTGGAAATAGCCGCACAACTCGTATCCGCTCATGCGTCCAGCACCCCGATGACCTCAGACGAACTTCTGGCTGAGATTGCCAAGGTTCACGCAGCCCCAAAGAAGCTCGATGCCGGAGGAACCATAGAGGCAGAAGGGGAGGGGAAGCCGGCAGTCCGAGTCAAAGACGCCTTCAAGAAGAACGAAGTGGTCTGCCTCATCTGTGGCAAAGGAGGCTTCAAGACCCTTACCCGCCACCTGGCTACGGCCCATGACCTCAAGCCGGTCGCCTACAAGAAGCAGTTCGGCATCCTATCGAAGCAGTCCCTCGTGGCCAAAAACTACTCCGAGTCGCGCCGCAAGCTTGCCAACGACCGCGGCCTGGCCGACAACCTCGCCAAGGCAAGAGACGTGAGAATGGCCAAGATCAAGGCGCAGAAGGCCCCTGCCAAGGCAGCGAAGGCCGCGCCGGCAGCCAAGGCACCTGGCAAAGCAGCGAAAGCAGCGCCGGCAGCAAAGGCTCCAGCTAAAACCGCCCGGAAAGCCGGCCGGACCAAAGACACGGCAGTGGGGAAACAGTAAAAGGGTGTAGCTGGTACACCTCTGGAAGAAACTAAAAGGTGACCAGCAAAAGTCGGAGTGACAAAAGCGCCGAGAGGAGGCAGACCTAATGCCATGGATCTTCCAGGGGAACCCGAAGGATTTTGATATCGACGGCTATCTTAGTGCCTTTAGCCGGGTTGCCTGGACAGTTCGGCAAGGCCACTTCAAGGACGATATTGCCATTGGGGATCGCGTTTTCTTTTGGAGGTCAAAGGGAGGAAGGAAGGGGCCTTACGGCATTGTAGCTATAGGTACAATAGCCTCCACGCCAGTCATCATGCGAGATCACCCTGAGGCACTGCCATACTGGGTGACGAAACCGGAAGAGGAAGTGGCATTGCGTTGCTGGATTGATATTGACCACTGCGCAATATCTAAAGGAACGCTGCTCTCCACCGAACATATCCGCGGTGACGAACTGCTTTGCAATCTCCGCATTTTGCGACTCAGCCAGAACACGAATTACCTTATCTCTGACGAGGAAGGTGACCGTCTTCTCGCCCTATACAACCACTTAACGGAAGACGATCGGGTAATTGCATCATTTTCTTGGACAATTGAGGGGCGCTGCCGGGCTTCCAAGGTGCTGGACAAATCTGCCTTTCTTCATCATGGCAGTGGTATCCCCAAGGACGTCAGATGGTTCTTTCTAGATCGCGAACTGGAGGCCGGTGAGAGAGTTGACGTAACGCTCCTAGCTGACGGTAAGGCATATCCTGCCCACATAGCAATGGAGTCTCAAGGGACAGCGCGGACTAGACTCTTTTGGGATTCATCATTCGTATCTCTGCTGCACAAATCTTTCCCCGAACATCTGAAACGGTACCAGCAGGATCAACTGCCTCCTAATGGTGTTGTTATGTGCCTTGAGCGGCGTGATGATTCGAGATCCTACGACATAACATTTGGTGCCGAGTTGCCTGAGTCACTTGTTGTTAAGGACATCGAGGCTGAAATAACGGAAGATGCAGGTCCAAGGAGTGAGGGCGGGACAAAGGAATATTTTGGCAAGAGATATGAGCGTGACGCCATAAATCGTCGCAGGGCCATTGAGCACCATGGCTTGGCTTGTAAGGCGTGTGGCTTCAATTTTGAAAGGGTGTACGGTGAACGCGGGAGTGGCTTTATCGAGGTGCATCATGTTAAGCCCATTAGTATGTTAAAGGAAAAGCAACAGGTTGACCCAAAGACGGACTTGGTTACGCTTTGTTCAAATTGCCACAAAATGATACACAGGCGCCCGGATAACATCCTTACAATCGCAGAGTTAAAAAAGTTGCTCTCTTTACCCACTCCCGCGTGAATGCTCTTATGCCTTGCGCCCATTTTCTTTTTGTGTATATTTCAGCTCACATTCCAACAGGAGGTTCTGCATGAAAAAAATCGTCACCCTGATTTCCGCCGTTCTCATCTCTCTCTCTGTCAGCCTCACCGGCTTCGCCGCCGACAAAGCCCCGGCCGCAAAGCCCGCTAAAGCAGCCGAAGCCGCCAAACCCGCACCGGCAGAGAAGGCCGCCTCAGCCGCTCCCAAGGATGCTTTGGTCGATATCAACACCGCCTCCGAAGCCGACCTGAAAGCGCTCCCCGGTATCGGCGACGCCTACTCCAAGAAGATCATAGCCGGCCGTCCCTACGCCAAGAAAGACCAGCTCCTCAGCAAGAAGGTCCTGCCCAAGGCGACCTACGACAAGGTAAAAGACAAGATCATCTCCAAGCAGGTGAAATAGGTAAAAGGAAAGCCCCGGCCAAAACCGGGGCATTTCGATGGGTTTCACTAGCCTTCTCTGTAATCCAAGCACCAGAGACGGAACAGGCGTCAAGGCTGGTTGCGTCATTCCATCTGTGGGTTCCTACGTCAAAATGGTACCGCTGGCTCCGGAAACCATGCCTTCCGGTCTATCTCGCCGCAATAGATGTAGTCTAGCCCGTTGCCATCGTGCGCACCTACCGGCGTGAAAATCGCGCCGTGCTCATTGACGTAGAAGCGGCCGCCTTGGTATCCCCGTATCCGAAAAACTGGGGCAACTGCTTGTGAAAGTAACCCTTTGTCCTTTAGTACCCTGGAAAGTTGTACCCTTCTCGTCATCCGGGGGCGGATGTCGGGAGGATCGGCATCTGTCAAGGCAGGCGTTTCAAAGTAGATGTCGGTGCCACCGGCAGCGAGGACGTAGGGAATACCCGGTCGGGGCCCGAACCATTGCTTGCCAGGCGCCAGTTGCTCTCCCCCTGCATCAACAGGCTTCGTGGTGAGCGTTTTGCCCTCAAAGTCGAAGTGAAAGTCTTTTCCGTAGCGGCCGGCATAGTGGTAAGGCACCTGACGACTTGCTGTATGGTCGCCAACCGGGACTAACACGTGCCGGTACTCGTTGATATAGAACGTACCCCCCGGCTGCCCCCCTGTAGACACCTTTATCTCGTTGATTTTGTCTACCAGATCAGCTGCGTCCCCTTCTACTGCCAGGAAGCGTAGCCCCTCATCAGCAGCGTACAAAACGGTGACACGCCAGGCGCCGTCGATGAAACGAACGGAGTACTTCGCAAGGGTGCCGACAACTTGCGGCCAAAGGCCTCGATATAGCTGGCTCATGCGCGCTCCTTTAGTTGTTCTTGATCCACTGCTCCCAGTCTTTCCACGATTCGGGAGATGCCCATCCGACGTACCGGGCGTCCCATCCGCCGTGGTTCTCTCTTCGATTGGTGATAATGTGACCGCTGGCGGTGATCCGCACCCGCCCACCGTTTTCCCCGAGGCGCGCTACCCTGAATCCTTCTGCAAGTCGGCTGTCGGGGCCACGCAGCAGGCAGATGGTCTCGTCACGGCCCCAATCCGTTGGGTGGTACCAGCGACAGGATAACGATCCGTCTTGCCCGATTACGCACTCGAGGCCGGTAGTGCTGGGGCCGGGCCAATGGGCGCCTTCCTTGAGCTCTCCGGGACTCCGTAAGTCGAAGGTGCTCCCGTCGGCGGCTTTCAAAAGGAGGCTGCCCGTGAAATGACCAATAAGGGCTCTGACACCGACATCGTGGTCTCTTTGCAACGGCTTCACCACGAAGCCGTTCGGCAGCAGCAGGACCCGGCCTCCCGACCAATGCCTCTCCACACAGTCCACCAACGAATCAGCTCCTCTTACCCACCAGAAACTCTGGCCCGAGCCATTTTGGATCCAGGTGCCCAGCTTCCCACCACGCACGTGGAACCCTGAATGATTGCCGCGCCCAGGCGAGAAGGGGCCCATCCATCTGGGGAAAGGAGCGGGTAGCTTGTGGAATGCAAACCCGGTCATGGCGGGAACTCCAGGGGGGGGAGAGAATCCTTATACTGAAGCCGCTCTCCTTGCACCTCGAGCCAGTAGTTATTGCCGCGGTCCCAAAAAATGTGCATTGCCAGTACCCCCTTTTCCCGTTCGACGCTAACCACCCAATTCAACAGTAGTGCCAGGACCTCAACAGGACCCTGGGCGAAGCGGACCTTGAGACGGTCCTCCTCCAAGGCCAGCACCTGTCGCCCCGCCACCCGCCGGATGCGAAGGCGCACTCCTTTTTCCGCGCTGCTCCTTTCTTCTTCCATAGGCGGATCGACAACCGCCAGGAAGCGCCAATCCGGTTCCGTGGAGCCTTGAGCGTCCACGCGCACGATCAGATGTCCGGCCCAGGTCCGATGTGCCCGCCGAAAGGAATTCCTCAGCAGAATTTCTTGCACCACAGCCTGAGGGACAGCAACGATGGCGCCATCCTCGGTCCGCAGGTTGTCTGACTGGTCTACCTTGAGGTACATGCCATCGGGCTTGCCCGGATACGGGTCACCTGGCTGCAGTCCATTTACATCGATTTCTGAAGAGGGGGGCTTGTAGGCCCGCGGGGCTTTCGAAATCTCCTCCAGGCCCTCCGACCACGGCCGGTCTGTCACCGGCTGCCACTGAAAATACCGGTTCCGCTCTGCACCGATTACCCCTTCCCAGTCGGCCTTTTCGTAGATAGCTTCATCCTCGGTATCCCTGACGTAAAGGACTATGATTCGGGCGCCTCGCTGGTCCGCTTTGCGGCGGAGCATCCTGCCCAGGCTTTGGACCCTCTGCCGAACGGACCCCGATGACGCCATGATGATGCCAAGATCCGCAGTCGGCACATTGAAGCCTTCAACTAACGATTTGGCGCTGATGATGACGCGCGCTACACCTCGACGGAATGCCTCGATGTTCTCGTCCCGCAGCGAACTCGGAAGTTGGCTGTGCTCTAGCACCACGGGCAAGCCCAGATCGCTTGCGCTGAGGAAAAGCTGGTCGATCTCTGCTACCGACTCGTGGAACACTATCGCGCGATGCTCGGAGGCGTTTGCTTCTGCAAGGACCCCCAATGCTACCTTGCTGCGAGCCTCAGCTTGGTAGAGAAGTCTTTTCCGCCGGTTCGCGAGCCCGATGAAACGTTCAGCCTCGGCGGCGGCGTTGCCGCCACGGCTAATTTGGCTCTGGCACCAGGCCAGGAAGTCCTGTGACGACCGGCTCCTGCGGTAGGTTACCTGTAGTGCCTTTCTCAGTTCAGATATTTCGGAGCTCAGCCGCTCGTATTGCGCCGCCTCTGTCATCGTTAGGGGGAGCCCAACGTGCCAAACCTCGAAAGGTGTCAGCAACCCAGCCTCGAGGCTCTGCCGTAACGAGAACTCGAATATTATGGGGCCCAGTCCATGGCCGACGGTGCTCGCCTCGTATGCGTCATTGCTTGGTATCCCCTGATCGCCGGAATCTTGCTCCGGCGTCGCGGACAGCCCAAGAGTATAACGGGGCCGACAGTCGAAGATGCGGCTTGCCTGTGTTGCGTTGGCCCGGTGACATTCGTCCACGACCAGCATCATGTGCTCGGGCCATCCCGCCTGGCTTGCAAACGCGGGAAGCCGGTCTCGGGCTGAGTTGAGAACGCAGATCAGAACCCGGATGCCATCTGGAGCGGAGGGCTCTTCACCGCCTCCCATCAGGCCTATCGCGGACTCAGGAATGTTGCTTTGCTTGAGCTCGTCGTACCACTGAAACATCAGCGGTATAGTGGGGACAACTATGGCTAGCCGCAGATCAGACTCATTGCCGTTTTGCAGGTGCTGCGCCGCTGCCAATGCGAACAACGTCTTGCCTCCTCCGGTTGCGACCTTAATCGTGCCGCGTCCTGAGGAAAGCCATAGGGGCAGGCACTCCCGCTGCCACTGATGGAGTTCTGTCTCTTCGGGGATCAGGCGCCACCGAGCCGGAAGGCCGGCCTCGGTGGCGCCGGCATCGATTCCCGTGTCTTCGGCCAACAAGGGGCCGGTCCTGGTTCGTTTCTCCGCCATAATGCGGCGAGTCTGCAACTGGAGAAGCTGCAACAGGTCCTTCTCGGAAAAAAGTTCATTTGGCATGATCACCCCATCTGGAGAGGTAGGCTATGTGCGCGGTGATGTTGTGCGATAGCCGGTATTGTTTCATGCCTTCGTTGATATTCTCTGCATGCTCTTTTGTCAACATTTTGGACCTGCTTTTTTGTCAAAGCCTAGACATGGAACGCTTATCCATTACCACATGAAATAGGGTGTTTCACTCCTAAAGAAAGTATTCCCGCCTTAGCCCCGGATGAGGTGGTGCAGGTGGTTTGCAGCCTTCACTTACTCACTTCTCATCTCTGGGTTTCCAGTAGGCACCCGAGCCGCAGTCGGTTATCCCCTCCGGAGGCTGTCCAGAAGTCGTAACGACTCTCTGCTCAATTACTGCCTGACTTTTTAGCAGCCGTAGTGTTACTTCCACCTTGCGTCCTGCATTTTCTTCAAGGAAAGCCATAATGTTTGCGGTATCTGGTGCTCCACTGAAGTCGAGGACCAATACTCCGTAGGGGGCGACTAGGATTGTCCCATGCGTCTTCAAGCCCATAGCGGCTCCCGTTTAGCAAGATTAGGCCGTTTTATTTTACCTTGAAAATCACGGGCAGCAATATCGCTTTTCGTGAACTGCTCTACATGGATTGGACCGGCGTCGGCGCCGCCCCTAAGAGGCTTATGTTCTTGCCATTGGTATACCCTAGGTCAGTCGGGACAAACCTGAGAAGAATGGATTTGCCAGCATCTCTTGCAACTTGATGGTCCTCAAGAGAAATGTACATGCATCATCTAAATCGACAGACTGTGCCCCAAATATTAGTTCCGTTCCACTTATCGGGTAGTAGTCATATTCGTAGCCCTCATAATTAGTAACTGCACTTGAAATAGCAAAATTGATGTTGTTTTTAAGTGTTGCTATGGGGAGTATTGTGCCAACTGCGACAGCTTCTAAAAATTCCTTTATTTTACGACCAGACCTCTCAATTGCCTTCCCCACAAGGAACGTATTCGCACCAAAATCTACAGCCCATCCATGTATTGTAGAGCTGTAAATACGATCTGCGTGACCAGGAGCACGGACTGGCATACCTGATGAGTGGGTAAGCCACCAGCAAGACGCCCTTAAAAAAGCCTGGGCTAGTTCCTTAGGTACTGGTTCATGCAGTTCAATCCAAGGGTAGTCTTCTTTGACTTTATTGATAGCTCTCTTTCGCTTTTGTATAATTGTTTTGCGGAGCAGTATTAACTCATCTAACATCGATTGGTCTAATTCTGCAGTTACAAAAACTTCGTGGCATTCTGAGCATTGCCTTGCACGTCGATACCAGCGAACATCCTGATGTAATTGATAATATAAATTTCTTACTGGTTCTGTTTTTGCCTTCTTTAATGGAACCGAAAAGCAGGTACACAACCGGTGACATCTCGGGCAGTAGGAGACAGGTCCAGTCTTAGTCATAACTTCACCTCCGCGAGGAGAGCGCGAGCTGTTAGGGGGATATTTCCCTCAAAAACTCCTCCACGCTGTACTGTGAGAACTTCACTGCGTCCTGCTCGGCTCCCCCGTGACACTTCACTAGCAAATTGACCATCATGAAAATGCCTGCCTCGCTGTCAGGGTACATCCCGAGGTTGGTCTGCATTGCGTGTCGGTACTCATGGGCCAGGACGCGCAACTGCTCGGCCAAGTCGGTTTCAAACACGGAGACTCTCACCTCGGTTCCGGTACAGGCCCCTTTTATGTGACAAATGTAACTGCACCCCTCGACTCCGAAGGACAGAATCGGGTTTCGCTCGAACGTGATCGTCACGGGTGACGTAGGATACTTCCGGCATAGAAACTTTATGAAAGTCAAGGTTTCCGGGAACGCGAGCTTGCGGTTTCTGATGGACACCTTCTTGCGTGCCATTTGCGCTCCTTGCTACCCATGCACCGCATAGGTTGGCCATGTGGGTAGAGGAAAGACCCCCCATAAGAGATTTGTGCAACCCTGGTTCTACCTATAGCGTGAAACAAGCCTGTTATATAGCTTTTGAGGCTCATGCATCGGCTGTCCTTTACGAGTGTTCAAGGCATTCACACAAAAAAAACCATAATGCTCGTTGAGGCTGTTATGGAATAGAGCTAAGGCTCTGGAACGATCTGAATCGCAAAGCTGGAGCAAGCGAGGTGCGATGTACTTGATGTATATCCCCCCTTGATGACACATATACTCACAGCACTGTTTCGCATTCATCGTTGCAATGCGGGCGAAAATGTCCTCATTTTCTTCTACTGTTATAATCTTAGGCTTAAACATAGCGGTCTCCTGTTAATAACAAAGTAGCCTTTTGTGATGTAAACAAGCTGCGGCGACCTTCCCATCCACGCTTTGACCACGACGGCCACCACTCCAAGAGAATTACCCAATTACGTAACCACATTGGCGTAGATTTGCAACAGAGGGGTATCTATCTAATGAATGCCACCAGCGCCAGGTTGTCCCAATTTGGAAATCCCCCCACCAGTGATACCCTCTCTCCGGTGCCTCGATGCCAGTGCAAATGAAGTCGGAGGTGCAACATGACCGAAAAGCTCTGCGTGGTCTGCCTCAAAAGATTTACCGGTTCGGTTGCTGCGGTGGCGGTGCACGAGCTGGACGACCGGATCAATAACCCTCCCACCCCTCACGGCATTCTGTCCGGCTCCAGCCGCCCTCCGGTGCGTGCAGAAAACCTGGGTCTTTGCCCCGAACACCAGGAGTACTACGACGAGGGTCTGGTCGCCGTGATCGAGATCTTTACCGTGCGCAATCAGGAGGAGTACAACGCCGTGGCGTCGCATGCGGAGGGGCGTACAGGTAATATGCTGTACCTGCCTAAGGAAATGGTCCAAAAGCTGGCGGATTTTCCGCCCAACAATGCCGCGGTCTTCTGCGAGCGGGAGTCATTCGAGCGGATCAAGAACGCGTCGAAAGACGTGTGGTCGTAGCCAGGGGAGGTGGGGTATGAGCGACATCATCGAGGATCTCTTCGCGTTTCTTCAGACTACAGGCGAGCCGGTCACCTGCTCCCGCTGCGGCCGGCAACTGGCAGACGGCGAGCAGTACACCCTGGACGAGAACAACCAGGTGGTGTGCCCGGACTGTGAAGAGGTGTAGCACGTCCCAGAAAAGCAGGTATTAACCCTGTCTGCCATTTACCGGTCTTTGCCTTTCTTGGGGAACCAGTAGCTTCCATGCGCGCAATCTGTAAGTCCTTCAGGTGGGTGCGAGGTAGGCTGCCTCTCACCCTTTGCCCGTCGCCCTGTCGTTTCCTCCGGCAGTTCAAACCTTGCCTCGATCGATCGTCCCACGCTCTTATTGAGCGCTTCGATGACGTCGACGCCGCTTGTTGCAGCGTCTATCTCCAGCCGCAGCGACCCGGCTGGCCCCTTCTTTATGTTTATTACCACTTTGAGTTCCATGAGGCACCTCCCTCAGTTCTCACGGACACAACCTTCTCCTTTGGAATGTACAGCTTAATCGTCCCTGCGTTAAGACACATATCCTCCATAGGAATGCTAAGGAAACCAGGTTGACGGATTCCGCTTGCTGTCATTCGGTGTTTTACGTCCGACGGACCGTAGCGTGGAGCTATCTCATCGGCTGCCCGTCTCAGAGCTATTGGGAAAGGCATCCCGGCCCCTGCGAAGCCTGCACAAGCTTGCGACACAGCACCAATCGCCTCAAAGTTATTATTGTCGTTATTGACATCTAGGTAGGGGTACCTTCTGTAGATTTTATTAGCGACTTTTTTCATGGCGGCCTCTGTAGCCACATCAGCTTTGTAATGCACTTGAGGCCCTGCGGAACTCATAGGCAGCTGGGTCGGGGCTATAGGGGCCTGCGCAACTAAGGGGGCAGTCGGGGCGGGAGCAAGGGTTGGGATGGACGCACGTAACTTAGCTCTACGATCAGCACGAGCCGCACCCTTCTCTAGTAGGGTCGTAAAAATAAATACCGAAAGCACAATACATAATACCACTACCTTGCATGAATTGAGTTGGCCATATCGGACATCAATTGCTATTGCATCATCCCAAGAGGCACTTCCTCCTTTGTCGATTCTATCAGCTGCTACTGCCATGGTTATCGCTTCAATCAACGGCACACCTAGGGCGTATCCCTTTACCCAAATCAATATCCCACGGTGCAGTGTGTCCTTAAAGGTTAACGAAGCACCATTCTGCTTGTGAAGAGAGATATTTAGCAGCCATTTGCCTGGTGTCGTACCAACAGCCCAAAGGGTGTATGCTTCCAGTAGGAGCGAAAAAGGAAGAACCAGCACTGAGAACACCAAGAAGGCACCTTTGGTTTCAATGAACCAACTCGCTAAATTTTCATCGATCAGAAATAAAAGAACTAAGCAGGTATAACTAAACAAAATGATATCAAGTCGACGCGCCCAAAACCGACGCCATGGCTTACCTCTTATTCTTGCAGTTGTCGCCTCTATACGAAGAAATATATTCACATTATCTTTTTGTTTAAGTTCCATGAACCCTCCGAAAACCACCGCTGGAAAGTAGAGGACAGGGCTACGAATTAGGGTGTCGCTTGTTTAGGGACAATTCGGCAAGGATATGTTGGATATTTCCAATGTCAAGGAGGGTAGCAAGGCCAGCCTGGAGTAGTAGCAGATTGGGGCAGATGGCAGGTGCATCTGGCTA
Organism: Geomonas anaerohicana; assembly: GCF_016458305.1. Lineage (GTDB taxonomy): Bacteria > Desulfobacterota > Desulfuromonadia > Geobacterales > Geobacteraceae > Geomonas > Geomonas anaerohicana. Next base: position 73,698 of record NZ_JAEMHL010000003.1, read on the forward strand.
AATCAGTTCCTGGGAATTACGAGCGCACATTTCAAATTTAGCGTTAGAAGTTTCATGTGCCACAAGCAATCCTGCGGCCTAGGATTACTGTCTCACCTGTTTCCTGAACTCCCAAGGCGGCTGCGGGTTCCCCTCCCTCCAAAGCCCCCGCCCTTCGCGCCTGGCCTCTTCCTCCGCCCGGATGTACTCCGATGCATAAGGCCGGTCCAGGTACTGCCGGTACGCCCAGGCAAAGCCCTCCCTTACCATCTCCTGATTGACGTCCCAACCTCCGAGGCGCAGCACCGACACCGCCCGCCGGTACCTGTCGACATCCCGCACCTCGACCGTCACCCTCTGCCCCCCGATCTTCCCCTTCAGGGCTTGAAATGCCTCCTCCCCAAAAGGCTGCCCCGGCTTGGAGATCCTCCCCGTCCTCCGGTTCCTCTTTTCCGTCTCCGGCGCGTCGATGCCGTAGAGCCGGACCTTCACCTTGGTTCCCAATACATCCTGCACCTGCACCGTGTCCCCGTCGCTGACCATCGCCCCCTTAGAGCGCATGCCATCGGGGAACCCTGATTGGCTCCGACCCAAGCAGGGACAGCACAACCCAAATGATAGGGCTATTACAAGCTAATGCCGTTCAAGCTCATTTAACTCGGCAATCTTATCTTTTATCAGCGATAAAAGCTCTTCTACGTTTATGGGTTTTTGCACAATGTAGGTGTTCGGGATGCTAATAATCTTATCTAACTTTATTTGCTGACTTTCGCCCGTCATGATGATGATTTTAATCGGATCGGGCCCAATTTTGTGAACAGCATCAATCATAAGATCGCTGCTCGTTGGTGGAATTGATGTAGTGGTTACAACAATGTTAACTTTGAATTTCACGCATATTTCACAGGCTAATTCAAATTTGGCTGTTACATGTATGACTGCATCCGGAAGGCTGAAACCGACTATACGAAAAAGAATGTCTCTTGTTAGTTCATCATTATCAACAATCAGTATTGATACGGGCATGTGATTTCACCTCTAACGTAATATTGGTGCGTGTCGGTTCTGGACCGAAACAGATTAAGATTAATAATGGATTTCAAGATTAATGACCTCACCCAGGTTAACCATCATGGGGGCCTTTTAAGTCTACTACCCAACAGCCGGACCATCAAGAGCCCGGTTTTCCAGTCTTTACAGGAGCAAAATCAATGACCATGAACCCGGCTTTACGATGTAACTAAGTATACGAGTGACAATAATTAACCCCGTTTGGTTATGTTTTGTTGATTTTATTTGCTATACGTAATAAGATTTCGCTTAAAAAACTGCCTCTCAGACTATTACACCCGCGCATTACCGCCTCCTTCCCCGTAGGCGGTAATTCACCCCGTTACCACGACTTCTGGAGCTGCCGGCAATGAAGCCTGACTCGACTCACGCTAACAAGTGCTTTGTCACGGAGGAGTATAACTCTGTCCTCATTGTTGTGAAGGATAGAGAAGAGCAATCGACCCTGAGTTCGATCATCTCCTTGGGCTGTCCCATGTTCGACCTGCATATGGCAAAGGACGGGGAGGAGGGACTGGTCCTTTTTAAGCAGGTTCGGCCGCACATCATCATCACCGACCTTGGCCTACCCAGGCTAGACGGCCTGAGCATGGCTGAAGAGATCCGGAGGATCGAGCCGTCGGTGGAACTTATCATACTCAGCTGCAGCACCGACCTCATCCAGATCAACAGGGCCCTGTCCATAGGCATCCACTGTTATGTTCCTAAACCGATAAAGCTACCGCAGTTGTACGAAGCGTTGGGTGCCTCGCACCTCAAGGTGAAAGACCTCTCCGCGCACGGGATTGCCAAGGGGGCACAGCAAAGAAGCGAACAGCGGCAGCGGCACGACCCTGGTCCGACCGGGCTTGTCACCGGCTTTGCCGAGTGCTTCGACAGCTCCGGGGTCGCTGACTATGCAGTTGGCACGCTTCAGGATCTAACGGAAACAGAAGATATGAGACAAGCGCTGCGGGCGAGCGAAAAGCTGCTTCGGCTCGCTTGCAGTGCGGCCAACGCAGGAGCTTTTCAGTGGGACATGCACACTAACCGCAACGAGTGGTCCGATGAACTGTGGGGGCTCTACGGTCTCGAGCCGAACTCGTGCGAACCGTGTTATCAATCATGGCTCGAATCCGTACACCCTGAGGACCGTGCGACAGCCGAGCAAAAGGTGCATGAAGCCGTGGCTACGGAGGGGGAACTGTACGCGGAGTGGAGGGTCAACGGGACCGGGGAGCGTTGGCTGCTGTCGCGCGCGCGACCGCTGCGTGACGAGCACGGCAAGGTGGCCCGCTACATCGGCATCGTAATGGACATCACGGCCGAGAAAAAGGTACAGCAAGAGCTTTTGCGACATCGAGATAATCTTGCCTCCCTGGTGGAGGAACGGACTAGGGAGCTGCAGGAGAAAAACAGGGCTCTTGCAACCGAGGTACGGCAACGCCGGACCGTCGAGCGCTCGCTGAGTCAAAGTCAGGCACGGTTTCGTGCTCTTTTCGAGTACAGCCTGGACGCGATCTTTTTGGCTGAAGCGCACGGAGTTGTTTTGTCTGCCAATCAAGCAGCCTGCAACCTTTTTGACATGACCGAGGAGGAACTTTGCAGGGCAGGACGAACCGGCCTCATCGACCCCAGTGATGACAGATTAGACGCCGTGTGCAGGGAGCGCGACTTGCACGGCAGCGTGAGAAACGAGTTCCGCTTCAAGCGCAAGGACGGCAGCGTCTTTCTTGCGGAAATGACCTCCTTCCTGGTCGACAAGAAAGGCAAGTATTTCGTGATCATTCGCGACATAACGGCCAGCAAAAGGGCCGAGGCCGAGATCCTCTCGCTGAACACGACGCTGGAGCTCCGGGTCAAGGAAAGAACGGCGGAACTGGAAGCCGCCATCAAGGAGATCGAGTCCTTCAGCTATTCCGTTTCGCACGACTTGCGTGCGCCTTTACGCCATATCAACAACTACAGCGCCATCATCGCAGAGGAGTTAGGCGCCTCTCTGACGGCAGAGGCACAGCACTATCTGGGCAGGATGGCGGAGGCGACCAGCAGGATGGGAACCCTAATTGACCACCTTCTGGAGCTCACCCGGGTAGGAAGGACCGCCATGCATTGCGCACGTGTCGACTTGAGTGCTTTGGCAATGACAATTACCGCCGCCCTTCAGGCGGGCGACGAAAAGCGCCAACTTGAGGTGAAGATCGAGGAGGGGCTGGATGTCGAGGGTGACCCCATACTGCTGCGGCAACTCCTGGAAAACCTCTTCGACAATGCGTGGAAATACAGTGCAAAGCAGCCGATCACCAAACTGGAGTTCGGAAGAAAGTTGCCCATGGAGCCTTCGGAGGCATGTTTCTGCCTGCGGGACAACGGCATCGGCTTCGATATGACCTATAGCGATAAACTCTTCAGAATTTTTGAACGGCTGCATGGGGCAGAGTACGCCGGGACCGGCATCGGTCTGGCAACCGTGAAGCGCATTATGGAGCGCCACGGGGGACGGGTCTGGGCCGAGGGGAGTGTCGGCCGCGGTGCCACCTTTTATTTCGCACTGCCGCAAAATACTACGGTGGCATAAATGCTGACTTCCTTCTCTAGAACCTATAAAGCAGGAGATTGTCGCAAGACTGCGGGTTCCTGTTGATCTACTGCTGCCCCCTCAACCCTTTCCTAAACTCCCAAGGCGGCTGCGGGTTCCCCTGCCGCCACAGCCCCCGCCTCTCGCGCCTGGCCTCTTCCTCCGCCCGGATGTACTCAGAAGCATACGGCCGGTCCAAATACTGCCGGTACGCCCAGGCGAACCCCTCCCGCACCATATCCTGGTTGATATCCCGCTTCCCAAGGCGCACCACCGACACCGCCCGCCGATAGCGGTCGATATCCCGCACCTCGACCGTCACCTTTTGCCCGCCGATCATCCCCTTCAGAGCCTGATACGCCTCCTCACCGAAAGGCTGTCCCGGCTTGAATATCCTCCCCGTCTTCCGGTTCTTCTTCTCCGTCTCCGGCGCATCGATCCCGTACAACCGGACCTTAACCTTCGCCCCCAGTGCATCCTGCACCTGCACCGTGTCCCCGTCGCTGACCTTAGTGACGACCCCTTCAATAATCCTGCTCGGATCCTTGCCCCAGGCCGGGCCAGTGCCCAATGCGAGAACAAGCGCTATCAGAAAAGGTAGTCTCATTGTGCCCTCAAAATTTCAGTGCTGATCTCTTTCTGAGGGCAGATCGGCGCAATCAACTCGCAGCTGTCGACCTTCGGCGTGTTGACCAGCGGCGACACCGGCCACAGCTCCAACAGGTCGGCAGGGTAGGGCTGGAAGAAAACGGAGAGGGGCGTCGGATCGGTAAGGTGTCGGTTGAGCCAGCGCCCGCACTCGTCTGGGTGCAGGATGACCGGCATCCGCTCGTGTATCGACTCCAAGAGCTTGTTGGCAGCCGTGGTCAAAATCGTGAAGGACTCCACTACCTCTCCCTCGGGAGATTTCCAACTCTCCCACAACCCGGCAAAGAGCATGGGAAGCCCATCCCTGATTCGGATGTAGTGGGGGAGCTTCTCTTTCCCCTCATGCCGCCACTCGTAGAACCCCGATACCGGCACCACGCAGCGGCGGTACTTGTACGCCTGGCGAAACGAGGGCTTCTCCAGGAGCGTCTCCGACCGTGCGTTGATCATCTTGTAGGCTATGGTCCTTTCCTTGGCCCAGGCCGGAATCAGCCCCCAGTGCAACAGGTCAAGCCGGTTGCCCCCGTCCGTATCTTCCCTTACCACCGCTACCTGCTGAGTTGGTGCCACATTGTAACGAGGGACCACAGTGGGAACGACCTGCAGCCCGAATGTTTCCGCCAGCACCTCGGGCGCGATATCTACTGCGAATCTTCCACACATGGGACACCTCATTGTGATGGGAACGGATTCTCGGTCTGATGTGGTTCGAGTGGCAGAACCGGAGGGGGCGTACTTTGAGCAAGTATCGTTAACCGCGACAACAGGGACTTTCGGAGCTTTCGGGGTTACGCGCCTTGCAGGGTAAAGTAAAAGGTCGCACCCTCATCGGGTTTTGACTCCGCCCAGATGCTGCCTCCATGACGTTCGATGATCCGTTTCACAGTCGCCAGACCGATACCCGTGCCTTCGAATTCTGTGCCATGCAGTCGTTGAAATGGTCCAAAAAGCTTGTCGCTAAAGGCCATGTCAAAGCCAACACCGTTGTCCTTTACGTAGAATGCCTCCTGGCCTGAAGTTGACACCTTTCCAAATTCTATCCGGGCAGTCGGGTTTACAGCTGAGTACTTCCATGCATTCTCAAGCAGGTTAACCATCATTTGCATCAACAGCGACCGGTCACCATGAACCTGATGGCCCTTGCCGACCACGAAGTCAACATGGCGGCAGGGTTCCGCTTCATGTAATGCAGCGCAGGCTGATTGAGCCAAGTCACTCAAGTTGACCGATTCTTTCGCCAAAGTCGTTCGACCGACTCGGGAAAGCTCTAGCAGATCATCGATTAGTTTTCCCATCTGCCGACTGGCAGTACGGGACCGTTCCAGGTTCGCATGTGCTTCAGGGGGCAGCAGATCTCCGAAATCTTCCACCACCATTGCGATATAACTATTTATGTGCCGCAGTGGCGCTCGAAGGTCATGAGAGACTGAGTAACTGAAGGACTCCAACTCTTTGAGAGCAGTTTCAAGCCGGGATGTCCGTGCCTGAATGCGGAGGTCTAACTGTTCATTTAACTTTTTAAGGGCTTCTTCAGATTGAAACTTTTTTAACGCTATGGCAAGGTAGCCGGCCAACGTCTCCCACATGCTGATGCTTGCCGCGGAGAAAATCCCTTTCCGGAAGTCGTTTAGCTGCAGCAGCCCCAATCTGTCCTTCCCGACCACCAAAGGGATCAGGGCCACCGATTCGTATCCCGCCCGGTTACAAGTATTACGGGTGCCGCTTTGCCGGTCAGCCTCACTCGTCGTGGCAAGAAGCTCGGTTGTGCTGTTGGTCCAGAAACTGCCGTTGGATGTGAAGAAGGGCTTGCTGCAGTCAAATCGCCCCCTGATTACGTTCCCGCACATGCAGTCAAGAACGGGAATGCCGCTGCTATCCCGTATGATCTCGCCGTGGGAGGTTTTATTGCAAAGCATGTTCTCGGCTTTAAGGAATTCGGATGGAAATCCTTGCGCCACATAGTACGGGTAGTCTTCTTCTTCCCTTATTCTGATCCCTACTGCAGAGCAGCCAGAACTCTCTTGTAAATGACGCAAAGCCGCAGCAATCAGCTCCTCAACGGTAATGCTCGCATTGACTATCTGCAAAAATTCAAACACCGACTTTCGCTCTTGCTCAATGAGCTTCCGCTCGCTGATGTCGCGGACGACGGCCATCATTTCGGCAGGCGTTCCATCTTGGTTCTTTTTTAAGCTCACTAGCAACTCTACGGGCAACACTGATCCGTCTTTGCGCCGGTACTCCTTTTCATATATCTCGGAAAACCCGTTGGCGAGTACCTGATCCTGAATGATGCCCGCTTCCATAGCATGCCATTTGGCCGGTGTCAGGTCCACATACGTCATCGAATAAAGTTCACTGCGCGTGTACCCGACCATGTCGCAAAAGGCTTCGTTGCAGTACCGTAACCTTCCACTCATATCGACACTTCCAAACGGGTCCCTTATGGCTTCAATGATATCTTTAGTTTGATGCTGGTGGTTTATCACAACTCTCTCCCTGGGTGGCGATTTGACAGACATTACCTTTTTTCTCAGAAAAATTAATACAAAGCAATACTTAAAGCAGCGGATGCCGGTTTTTTATGGCTCCAGTGCCCCCTCGTGCTGGTGGTGTCTCCCTGTCTCTTTCTGCTGCGGGAGGTACACGTAAGGGGTACTTGCAGCCATCAGAGGGAAAGTCTTACTGACTGCTCCTTTTACTGAAGCAGCTTCAATTGACTTTTGACAACGGTCCAGGTAGAAAAGAATCTTGAAGTATTAACGCGAACCAATATTGGAGTTGCCAATGACAACCTTGCTAGAAGTTGTCGGACGCATAGTCACCGCCCACCTGTCCCGATGCTCAATGACATCAGAGGATGTCGTTGCTGAGATCAACAGCGTCCACGCCACCCTCTCCAACCTTGACAAAGGCGCCAGCACAAAGAGAACAACACCGAAAGGGGGGGCGGCTGTATCACGAAAGCAGGCATTTGGGAAATCGCAGGTTGTGTGCATGTTGTGCGGGAAGGGGGGGATGCGGACGCTGACGCGCCATCTGGCGAGCAATCACTCCATGAAACCGGCGGAGTACCGGAAAAAATTCGGAATCCCTAAAGAACAACCTTTGACGGCAAGCGACTTTTCGGCGCATCGGCGGGCGCTGGCCACGGCCCGCGGGCTCGCCGACCATCTGGTGAAGGCCCGTGCCGTTCGGGCAGAGAAAATCAGGGCCAGGAGAACGAGTTATGAGGGGCTCTCCTAGGTCACTGCGACTCCGCCAAAGGAGATTCCTGCAAGTTTTCGGGTTGGGTTAGGAACTCACCACGCTTTTTCCGAGCTGTATGTGAATGTGTTCTTGCCCGCTCTTTTAGCCTCATACATCGCGAAGTCAGCGAGTGAGATTAGGGCCTGGGGCTTGTCACCGTCATCGGGATAAAAACTGATGCCGATGGAGATGCCAATAGTGCAGGCGGTACCGCTGATGCGGAAAGGTTCCCCGAACGCCGTCAGCAGCTTACGCGCCACAATCCCGGGTTCCTCCCTGGTCTTGATGTCGTCGAGCATGAGGATGAATTCGTCACCTCCCAGGCGCGCCACGGTATCCGACCCGCGGACACATGAGGTGAGCCGGTGAGCGACCGCCTGAAGCAACTGGTCGCCGGCCTGGTGACCGAGCGTGTCGTTGACCCCCTTGAAGCCATCCAGGTCCGCGAAGAGCAGGGCAACCCTGCCGTGATGCCTATGGGCGTGAAACATCATCTGTTCCAGCCGGTCCATGAATAGCGCCCGGTTCGGCAGCCCGGTGAGCTCGTCGAAATGGGCCATCTGCCCTAATTTCCGCTGCAGTCTCTTTAGTTCGCTGATGTCCTCCTTGACCCCGACGAAATGGCTTATGACGCCTGAGTCGTCCGCTACGGGAGAGATCGAGGCCAACTCCCACACCTGGGTGCCATCCTTGTTGCGGTTGTGAAACTCGCCATGCCATTCCCGCCCCGAGAGGATGGTTTCCCACATCTCGCGGTAGAAGGACTCCGGCTGCTCCCCCCCTTTAAGAAGGCGCGGGGTCTGACCGATGACCTCCTGCGGTAAGTACCCGGTTACCTGGCAGAATTTGGGATTGACGTACTCGATGACGCCGTTGCGGTCGGTGATCATTACCGAGACAGGACTGTGCTCCACGGCAGAGGCCAGCTTCCGCAGTACCGCTTCCTTGCGTTTAAGCTCAGTCACCTCGCTTTCCAGCCTTTTGTTTTTCGCTGTCAACTCCTCTACTCCGCCCATATACCACCTGCCCGCTGAGGGAAAACCACCCCTGTGATTATACAGTTTTGTGATGGTAGAAGCCAACGGGGGTAGGGGCGGAGACGTGGGGTGGAACATGGGAAGCGGCAGCAGCTGATATCCAGCGCGTCGAGATGAGGTCTGAGCAGCAAAGGGGCTTGCCCACCAGAACCGGTTTCACTCACTCATCATTTTTTTGATCCTGTTCGCAAATTCCTTGTCTGCTTTCACTCTGGAATAGAAGTTGTGAGACGACATCGCAATGCTCCTATCCAGCAACAGGCTGTAGTAACCGTCCTCGCTTTCTCCCTCGATACGGACCCGGTACCGCTGAATCAGGTTTTCCGAAGCGGTAAGTTTTTCGATGTTGCACGAGGGGTAACAATCCGATAGCTCGTCGAGTTCCTCGGGTCCAAGAAGCAGAATATCCGTGATGCTCATGCTGCTAACTATCCTCCGGTTTGTCGGGGCAACTTCCCGGTGCCTGGGGGAAGCGCCTGTTCCTTCTACAGGTTCTCCGAACCTGTCAATTGTTGCGCTGCCCTGGACGAAAAAAAGCCGGGGGCCTGCATACCCTGTGGGATATTTCGGCGACCCGGCTGTTCCGCCCCATTCTCGCGGATGGTTTAGTTATTTACTTTATCGTGGCTGTTTTTTAAGCTGTCTCGGCGCTAGTGCGGCATCATCTGCCGCTCTTGAGCAGATCCCTTATTTCGCCAAGGAGGATTTCTTCCCTCGTCGGTGCAGGTGGAACTGGTGCCGCGGCTTCTTTTTTCTTGAGTGAGTTTATCCCTTTGATTGCAGCAAATACGGCAGCTGCGATGATAATGAAGTCTATGATGGTCTGGATGAACTTGCCATAGCTGATCAGTACCGGTGGTTTGGTGCCAACGGCTTCCTTCACGACGATGGAGAGTTGGGAGAAATCGACTCCTCCCAGCATGGCTCCGATGGGCGGCATGATGACGTCGCCGACGAAGGACGATACTATTTTGGCGAACGCCGCGCCGATGATGATGCCGACCGCCATGTCAACGACATTCCCTTTAACCGCGAATTCCTTGAATTCCTTGGCGATGCTCACAGTCACACCCTCCGTGTCCATAGATGAAGGAAGCTACCTACGTTTTGTCGATGCCATGGGATCACCATAGGCCACTAATCTTTAATTTGTGTCAGGCCGGATCTACTCGTCGTTAGATCTAAGCAGGCGGTAAATACCACCTCCAGCTATTGCCCCGATGATTGGGGCAAGCCAAAAGAGCCACAGTTGCGAAATGGCCCATCCCCCGACGAATACAGCGACTCCAGTGCTGCGCGCGGGATTTACCGATGTATTGGTTATTGGAATGCTGATGAGGTGGATCAAGGTAAGCCCTAGCCCGATGGCAATAGGAGCAAATCCTTGTGGCGCACGCTTGTCAGTAGACCCCATGATGATGAACAGGAACATCATGGTCATGACGATCTCTGTGATGAGCCCGGATGTCAGCGAATACCCGCCGGGGGAATGCTCCCCATAACCATTAGAGGCAAATCCGGCAGCAACATCAAATCCCGGTTTTCCGCTCGCAATCAGGAAAAGTACAGCGGCACCTGCCATTCCGCCTAGTACTTGAGCTAGTATATACGGTACAAGGTCTTTAGCGGGGAAGCGCCCTCCAGCATAGAGACCGATAGAGACTGCAGGGTTAAGGTGGCATCCCGAAATATGGCCGATAGCGAAGGCCATCGTGAGAACAGTCAATCCGAAAGCTAGCGCGACGCCATGCAATCCGATACCGACATTCGGAAAAGCAGCGGCGAGCACGGCACTACCGCAGCCACCAAGAACCAACCAGAATGTACCGATGAACTCGGCGCCGAGTCGCCTTGTCATAGCAATTCTCCTTTCTAGGTCAATGTGATACGGATCAGGTCAAAGCATAACACCCTTCCGGAACATTCCAAAAGGGTGTTTGCTTTTTAACTCGTGTAGTCGTACTAGCTGCAGCCGCCAGGGGCAAGGCTCCCATGACGTTTTCCTCTACCCCACTGCCGGGTGGCGTAACGCCCCCCCCCGCCACAGTTGGGCCAAAGCCCCCCGAAGGTGAACCCTTCGTGCCGCTTTCCCGGCCTCAGCCCGTTTCCGTGCTCCCGCCTCCGCTTTCGCATCCGCTCCAGCTGCGCCGCCCCCGAAAACCGGCTTCCCTCTCAGCACCGTCTCCCCGCCTGCCGTCCCGGCAGGCAGCCGGAAAACTAAAGGCGCCTGAAGGAGCGGCCGAATGGCCGCACCTTCAGGCAAACCTGCCACCCCACAGCGCGAGAGTTACGGGGCAGAACTCAGGCTGAAAGGATGATGGTAACAAATTAGAAACGTTTACATTGGAAGTTGTATACGTTATGGTGTGCGTGCCGCTGGCACCGTTGCCTCATGAATGAGAGTGAGGGTTTAAATGGACGCGAGATATTGCATTGTGAATGACTGCCTCTACGCCCTGCGAGTTACTGCTTTACCTCACATGCGACAGCAACTCGAGCTTGAGGTGAAATTGCTTAAGCTAAGGGTAGAGTTGCTGAAAGATGAAAGTGCATGGGGGGAGTTCAGGACACTGCTCCTTTTGAGGACCTTCAGCAACTGGTGCAGGTGTTTATCGCGTATCGTCAATCCGAAGACGCATGTTGGGAGATAGTACGGCTCGTAGATGCGTTGTTTACCCAGGTTCGGGCTCAGGCAGCCGAGCATGCCTTGAACGCTGGCACTACACCGTTTTGGGGGGAGGTCTCCCCCTCGCTGCAACCGCCAGGGGCAAGGCGCCCCTGACGTTTTCCGCTCCCCCCTCTGCGGGGCGTCCCCCGCAACGCCCCCATCCCTCACCATGGGCCAAAGCAGCCCTCTGGCAAGCCTTCGGGCCGCTTTCCCGGCCTCAGCCCGTTTCCGTGCTCCCGCCTCCGCTTTCGCCTCCGCTCCAGCTCGGCCGCTCCCCCGAAAACCGGCTTCCTCAACAACCACCGTCTCTCCGCCTGCCGTCCTGGCAGGCCGACAGCCGGAAAACCAAAAGCGCCTAAAGGACCGGCCGCGCACGGTCGCACCTTCAGGCACCCCCCAAACTCAAAGCGGGAAATGCCATGCATCAGTAGAAAACTGCTATGTAACGCATAGTCGACAGGGGTATGCCTCAACCGAGGGTTTATGTGAAGCACGTTGGGCCTTCTTAGGTGAACAAATACCGTGGAGGGGGTGCCGTTCATCGCCAACGGGGGCGAGACCGGTCCAGTCAGGTTTCCCGACCGGGTGATGTGGGGCCGTGGGCAAGCTTACGGATTATGCTCAGGAGGCGTGGGGATCGTGAAATAGACTGCTGCGCCTTCATCCACTCTCCCTTCCGCCCAGATCTTACCGCCGTGGCGTTCGATGATGCGGTATGCTGTGGCAAGCCCTATGCCCATTCCCTCAAACTCGGAACCGTGCAGTCGCTCGAATGCCTTGAAGAGGTTCTGTCTGTAATTCATGTCGAAGCCAACCCCGTTGTCCCTGACGACGTACGTTTCGTGCCCAGACACGACGGTCTTGCCGAACTCGATGGTGGCCGATGTTTTCGTTGATGTGTATTTCCAGGCGTTTCCGATCAGGTTTGCCAGCAGTTGGTATAGCAGGTGGTAATCACCGATGCAGTTAATGCCTGGATCCACTAGTTTTTCCACCTTTCGGTGTGGCTCGGTCTCCTGGAGCATACGAAGTATCGAGGTTGCCAGGTCGCTGAGGTGGACTTGGCTCCTCCGAATCTCGGTTCGGCCGACCCGAGAAAGCTCCAGTAAGTGGTCGATCAACGCCCCCATCCGGCTCGAAGTTAGCTGCATGCGCTTCAGGTAGTCAAGTGCCTCGGGGGGAATGGCATTCGCGTGTTCCTCCAAAAGAATCGCGCTGAAGCTGTTGATATGGCGTAACGGGGCACGGAGATCATGGGAGACCGAGTAGCTGAAGGTCTGCTGTTCGCGAATAGCGGCCTCCAGGTCTGACGTGCGCTGGATAACCCTTTGCTCAAGATCTTCATTGGCTTGTATCAGTTGGTTCTGGCTGCGTCGGAGGGCATCCTCCATACTCTTGCGCTCGGCGATGTCCCAGGTCAGGTCTGCGAATAAGGAAGCCGTGTTGAGGTCTGCCTCGGAATAATGATCTGCTTTGTTGCCTACCCCCAAAATGGCCACCGTCACACCGTTTCTCTTAACAGGCACAACCAGTTCCCTGACTAACGGTGCATGTCCGCGGGGAAGTCCATGTCGGTGTGGCAAAGAATTGTAGTCATTGTGAATGACTGGTCTACCATTGATGACGCAGTCGATCCACACTCCTGCCTTGTCAATGCTCGTTTCACTGTAATGCCATTCTTTCTGGGGCATCTTGCAGAAGGAGTTTATGGTTCTGGTCGAATATGCCTTGTGGGTAACGAGCCTCGACTTCTCATCAAAGACGCTATAAAAGCTGATGACACTTCCGGTCAGCTTTTCCACTTCATTCAGTACCTCCACCAGGAGTTCATCTATGGAGTGGGAATCGGCAAACCGCATCAGGTACAGGCGGGAGGTGTGGATGTCATTAACCTTCTTCAGTTCGGAGATATCGTGAAGTGTGACCAGCGTTTGATGGGGGGAGGTTTCGCCGCAACGGAATTGCGGGATTGCGTTGATGCTCATCCAGACATGAGAGTGCTTATCGTAGTTGTAGACCCCCGCCAGGACATTTTGTATAGGTTCTCCTGTCCGCAAAGCAACCATGGACGGAAACTGCTCTGGCGCCAAAGCGGCACCATCCTCTGTTATTACCCTCCGTCCTAGAGCCTCCGAGGTGAGTCCAAGAAAGGCGTCGCGAGTTAACCCAAACAGGGAGAGTGCCGCCGGGTTCACGTCCACCAAGGAACCGTCCGCCGATTGGTAGAAGGCACCTTGTGCCATCGTCTGGAACAACGAATTGTCGTCATACCGGAGTTTATCCATGGGATGCTGGAACCTTTAACGCTCTTGACGAAAGGGATCGCATTTATTGTGGCAGACAGGCTAGATGAAGTATCTCCAAGACTGTGTCTGGAGGAAAGGCCTGGCAATTAATATGTTAAAATTAAATAAAATTATTTTCCTTAATTTGCAAGAGAAAAGATGAGGATAGGGTGTTTGACTGTTGGAGTTATAGTCGCTCGTGTTACAGTAGCCACTCTCCGCCAGGCAGATATGATCATCCTTATACTGTAACGCAATCGCACCACGTATATGGGGGACGCCTCCCCCTCGCTGCAACCGCCATGTGCGAAGCCCTGCCGTTTCCCGCTCCCCCCTCTGCGGGAGATACCCCCGCAACGCCCCTAATCTGTCCAGTAGGCCAAAGCCGCCCTTGGCAAGCCTTCGGGCCGCTTTCCCGGCCTCAGCCCGTTTCCGTGCTCCCGCCTCCGCTCCAGCTCCGCCACTCCCCCGATAACCGGCATCCGGATTGATCTGCAAAAAAGAAGGCTCTGTTAAGCTATAGTGTTGGAAATTTGCATCCCCCACGGATAGGCTACACTTCAAGTAGTTTTGAAGGGAGGGTGCGCTGTCATGCCTGTGTTACGCTGTATTGGCCGGGGTGTTCCTGGACAGTTCGACAACAAAAAGGGGGACGGTGTTCTGTCCCCCTCATATCAAGGCATAGGCGCGTAGAGATCGGTGCTACCGTTAGTTGCTCTGAGTGACGGCAACGTTATTAAAGTTGCCGGTCTGGCTCACGGTGCTGCTGTTCCAGGCGCCGCTTTGAGTCTGGGTAGCGATATTGTCGTTTCCGACCTGAGTCAGCTTGGCGAAGTTGTTATCGCCGACCTGGTTTTGAACTGCGGAGTTACGGTCTCCCACCATGGTGATGTCCGCAACCGTGGCGATGCCTAGCTGTGTCTGGCTGGCAAAGTTGTTCGAACCGACGATGTCGATAACCGCGCTACGATTGGTGAGCCCCCAAACGGTGTATGCCTGAACCTGCTCGGTCGTATTGAAGCTGCCGACCATCTTGGCGCTGGCAACATCCTGCATGCCGTCTTGAAGTTGGGTCGAGATGTTATCGTTCCCGGTCTGGATAATTTCCATGCCGATGGATTTCCCGCTCAGGCTGGTCTGTGTGCCCGAATTGTTGTTACCGGTCTGCTGCAGGAGCATGTCCTGGATCCCATAGGTGCCGTATTTGTAGGTTGTGACCTGGGTTCCGAGGTTGTTGTTCCCCACTTGTTGTATGTCGATAGCGAATTTGCCGGCAGAATACCCCTCATGTGCCGAGAGATCCTGGGTGCCGCTGTTGTCGTCCCCGGTTTGAGTGATTCGTGACCCCTGGTTACCCACATGCCAGGTGGTGCTGGCCATATTGCGATCACCTTCCTGATAGATCACGGCGCCGGAAACATAGCCAACGAGCTGACTGGAGTTCGCGGGGGTTCCTGCATTCCCCTGGTCCACGGTTGCCGTGTTGGTGTCTCCGAGCTGGTCCACATCTGCCTTGAGGTAGTCGCCATACTGATTGACGGTCGCCGTATTGTCGGCGCCAACCTGATCAGTTGTTGCAAGAACGTTATTGCCCACCTGGATCACGTCCGACAGGTTGCCGGCAAACGCGAGACATGGAGTTACTACGGCGAGCAACATACCCAAGGCCATCATTCTCGTCTGTTTCATTTAGCTTCTCCTTTTTTGGTAGATGTTGGTTGGCACGCGCATATGCCCAAAAACACCTGCATTTCGATGTTTTGCAAGGTGCTATTTTCTTGAAATTTTGGTCGCCTTAACCCCCTGCAGTGCATCATTGCGGAGTTCGACCTCGATGCCTTCGCGTTCCTCCAGATATTTTTTAATTAACGGAGTGCCGATATCGGCTGGATCTTTCAGCTCCCAGAGGCCGGCGAGAATGCCTTCGACAATCAGGTCAAACACGCTTTTTTCAATCGCCTCAACGGTGCAGATGGCTGCCGGCTCATTGGTCGAGAAACCGATTTCAGCCTCCAGCAGGTCCTTGATCGAAATGAACTTGAACACGCCGGCGTCAAGCTCCCTGGACAGAACTGTTTTGGTGGTATTGACCGTCTTTAGAATGACGCCGTTCTTGGTTGACACGGCCCGCAGAAAGATGGAGAGCTGGTCCTGGCGGTACTGCAGTGAGGCGCCGATGCCTGTGAGCTTTCCGCCCATGGCGCTGGTTACCAGGTTGGTGTCGTATGAGATGATGCCGCCTTCCAGCATAATGCCGGCATACATCAGCGGTGGCAATTCGATCTGCGGGGGCACTTCTCCTCGAGCTTTCGCGGTTGCCGCATAGCTTTCGCTGGTTTGCCGGATGATCTTGCGCTCCGTCAGGAGGTTGTTGAGCCCCTCCCTCTCTATCGGGACGAACCACCCGGAGTCTTCAAGCGCTTTTATGAGCATTGTGGTCGAGCCCTGGGTCACCGCGGTGGAAAAGCTCGACACGTTTGAAGAGTATTTGTATTGCCCGGTCTGATCACGGAATTTATAGACCGCTACCGGAATGCGCTGTTTTGGCTTAGGCAAGCCCATTAACGCCTTATGTGTGGATGTCGCGTACCCTCCAAAGCCAGGCGTGGCACGACCGGTACCGATGACGGACATTTCTGTGGCGCAGCCGCTCATGCCAAGCGCCAGCAAAACGATGACTAACGTAAAAAGCATCTTTGTTCTTTTCAAGTTTTCACCCCTTTGCTAGAAATTGGGAACCGTGACCGTTGTCGTACCACCGTTGACGGTATCAATAATCGTTATAGTGAAGCTGTCGACCCCACCCGTCACATCGACATCCATGCCTGCGTAGGAATAATGGCCGGGCTTAAAACCGTCTTCACCGTACATGTCTTTGGTGAGTTTGGAGGTCACCGCGTAAAGCAGGCTCCTTTGCAGTGATTCGTCGAATTGCTCCAACGGCGTCAATGCCGCGGCCTTCTCCTTGTGGTCGTTTTGCATGGCGGCCGAATTGAGAAGATAGGCGCCGTTAAAAGCATTGCCGCCCACAAACGACGGGTTGACAGGGGTGTGAACCAGTTCTGAGGCAAAGGCTTGCCCTCCCATAAAGATACACATGACCATAACAGCCAGCTTTTTCTGAACACTCATTATGCCCCCTCCTATTAACGTCATTGTCAATGGATGCCGTCACCACGTAAATCCTTCTCTTGCTCGAGATTCTCGTTCGCTTCGCTTCGAGCTTGCAAAAAATCCTCACAGTACGCCACCGCCTCGGAGGCAAGATTCTCTGTCTCCGCTGCATTAGGCTTCAAAAGTGTCTTGTAGACCAGCTCGCCGTTTATTTCGATGGTGAGCCAACTCCCTGCGCGCACGTCATACTGCTCGTCCATGACGATGTTGTAGCCGGTGGCGCCGGTTTCCCAAAGGGAGCTAAATACACAGACGAAATCCTGGCCAGGCTTTGACTTGGTCTGGTTGATGATAAGGCCATCAATTTCGATATCTGCTGTCTGTGCCGAAAGTGGCAACGCCTGGGCTAGCAACAGCCAAAGAAAGGCTAGCAGAGGAAGCACCATCCAGCCTCCGCAGCGACATGCCGGCGCGCATTGCAAGAGGGGTTTGCTAACAGGGGCCCTGCTATTACCACCGTGATCTCGCCGCGAAGCTGCCCAATCAGAAAAAACCACCATCGACATTCGTTTTCTCCCGTTTTGTGCCTCGCGCGCATCTTTGCGCTTTTGGCTACAGGCAAGCCGTGGGAACGTCCGCAGCATAGACTTCGGCTGCATGCGGCGCGAACCGATCCCTTTAATTAATATTTTTAAGCTGTAATTTGGTTGTTTTTGAGGGTCGCGAAGTGCCGATAGGAAGGGCTGCCTGCCTCCTTGTTAGCTGGTGTAAACATTAGCAGATGCTAACGATAGCACCTGAAAATCAGATTGCTACCAGGAAATAAAAATCATTCACCGGCAGGCCGACAGCCGGAAACCCAAAAGCGCCTTAAGGAG
The DNA here is from genome assembly GCF_016458305.1 of Geomonas anaerohicana. Classification (GTDB taxonomy): domain Bacteria; phylum Desulfobacterota; class Desulfuromonadia; order Geobacterales; family Geobacteraceae; genus Geomonas; species Geomonas anaerohicana. The sequence continues at coordinate 91,184 of NZ_JAEMHL010000003.1, forward strand.
CGGCCGTGTCCGGCCGCACCTTAAGGCCAACCACCCAACCCCACAGGCAAAATTCCACGTACCGCTTGAGAATTAAAAATAACTAAATATACTCCATCGGATGGTGCCGCGTAGGTCAATGGCTTAACGCATTGAGCCTGAGGAGGGGGGGCAGAAAGAGCCTGTAGAAGCCCCAAATTCGCCCTGTAGCCGGAGATCCTGACGGCATGGCTATACCGATACGCGATGAGAGGGTGTTAAGGCGAATGGTGGCGGTCCTTCTTCTCCTCGGAGCGATGCATGTCCTCGGAGCCGAGTATCGAGGGGCATTCTGGATCAACGTCACCGACAGCGAACCGATGGGCCTGTATCGCCTCCATCCGGTGCAGGGGGAAGTCCAGCGCGGGGAGATGGTCATCATGGAGGTCCCCGAAGAGTTCCGGCAGTATGTCTACGGCCGGGGCTGGCTTCCCCAGGGATGGCCGCTGTTGAAGCACGTCGGAGCCGTCGCCGGGGATTCCTACTGCGTGGAGCAAGGGCGGTTCATCGTCAACGGAAGTGTGATCGGTCCGGTCTACGCCTCCGACCAGGAGGGGCGGCTGCTGCCGAAAGTCGAAGGGTGCCGCGAGGTGCCGGCCGGGTATTTCCTCCCCGTGGCCACTCACATCGCGCGGTCCTTCGATGGCCGCTACATGGGAGCCGTGAAATTATCTGTCATCAAGGGGGTGGCAAGGCCGGTCGTCACCTTTTAAGGAAGGACAATGAACAGGAGGGTTGCCATGCTTAAAGCACTCTCGACACAGCCTCACCTGATAAAGACGTTCCTCCTATTGAAGCGTTGGTGGCAAGCAGGCATTTTGAATACGCTCGTAGACGATCTCTATTTTTGCCAGGAGGTCTTTTGGCTTGAGGATTTACATTCCCCTGAAGATAAGCCCAAGTCGATATCCATAGTCGATATGACGGAATGGGCCCGCGATGGGGAGTTCCTTTTGCCCTACAAACGGGTAACGGTCTTAAGCGGAGGAAAGGCGTCCACGGTAGCTTTGGCCGATTTGGTGACCTATCCGGGGATGTCCTTCTCGCACAATGATCTACCGCTCAACGATTACGCGCCATGGGACCAACTGCTCAAGGTGAACTTTCAGATCCTCGCACCCTATTTGAAACGACTGGGGCCGCACTACAGTCTGGTGACAACCGTCCATACCAACTTCCACTCCGAACATGGCTCAGAGTACGACGCTCCATGTCACAACTTGATAAATTGCGTTGGTGAAACCCTAGATGCGTTTGACGATCTCTCGAAGTTTCTGCAGGAGGCGCCCAACAGGTTCCTGGTGACAGGTTCGAACCCCATCATGGATGACCGCCACCCCTATCTCGAGCGGTGCCACGGTGAACCGCGAAGGCTTCCTCCTTACCGTTTCAAGACCATATTTTCAGATGCCATTCCGTAGTGGGGGAGGGAGCCATGTTCCTGATAGGTATCACGCTCTACGCCTCAGTCATGCTCGCCGAGTGCGGCCCCGCCGTCTCCCCCGAGACCACCCAGGCCATCATCCAGGTCGAGAGCGGCGGCAACCCACTCGCCATAGGTGATAACACCCTTAAGAAGAGCTTTGCGCCCAAGAGCGCCGCGGATGCGGTGCAGCTAGCCACCCGGCTCATGCGCGAGGGGCACAACATAGACATGGGACTCATGCAGGTGAACAGCTGCCACGTGAGGCCCATGAAGCTCTCCCTCGAGGAGCTCTTCGACTCCTGCCGCAACATCCGCATCGGCACCACCATCCTCGCCGAGTTCTACCGCCAGCATAAAACCGACGATTCCGCCCAATCCCTCTTCAGGGCCCTCTCCGCCTACAACACCGGGCAGGCCTGGAAAGGAACCGGCTACATCAACCGCATCCTGCAAGCCGCAGGGGCAGGTTACCGCGTCTCGACTCCGGCGGCGCAGTTTCCGCTGCAGGCCGGCGCCATACCTCCTGGGAAACCTCCTGCCAAACCGAAAACCGCGCGTGAGTCCGCTGCGGCCTCGCCTCTGTTCTTCGACAACCTTACCGGCGCCATGACGGCAGGAGACCTCTGACCATGCTTTCCCTCTCCAACGGTGGCATGACGGCTGGCCAGGCGGGGAAGTATTTCGCCACCGAGGACTACTACCTCAAGTGGGGAGAGTCCAGCTTGTGGCTGGGGAAGACGGCGCGGGATCTGAAGCTCAGGGGTAGGGTGGAAGAGCAGGCCTTCAGGAATGTGGCCGCAGGCAAAAGCCCGGACGGCATAGAGCAGCTGGTTGCTCCCAAGATGGTTATGAAACAGGGAGAAAAGGAGGAGGTGCATCGGGCCGGCAACGACCTCACCTTTTCGGCGCCGAAATCCCTATCCGTAGCCTATGCAGCCGGCAACCACGAGGTGAAGGAAATCTGGGATCAGGCCGTAATCAACACCATGAAGTACGTGGAGGAGCATTACAGCCACTACCGCACCCCGGACGGGACGAGAATTGCCGGGAATATCGTGGCTGCCAAATTCGATCACGTCACCTCCCGCGCCCTCGATCCCGATGTGCACAGCCACGTCTTCCTGGTCAACATGGTGCACACCCCGGAGGGGAAGTGGCTCGCCAACGAGCCCAAGGCCATCTACCAGGACAAGATCTCCATCGGCATGTTGGCCCGGGAGGAAGCGATCCGTCTCTTGCGCGAAGCCGGATACCAGATCTACTTCACCGACCGCGAAAAGTTCCTGTTCGAGATAGAGGGGGTGCGCCAGGAAGAGATGGAGATCTTTTCCAAGCGCAGTGCCGCCATCGAGGAGCAGGTTGCCGAGTGGCAGAGGGATGGAACATTCCCAGGCGTGAGCGAGACACTCCTGAAGCAGTGGGCCGCCTTCGACACCCGGGACCCAAAGTTCAAAGTCACCGTTCAGGAGATCCGCGAGCTGTGGGACAAATTCTTTCGGGAGGTGAGCACCACCGCCCAGGAGGTCCGGGCGAGGTTAGAGGCTGCCAAAGCCCCGGCGCCGCCTCCGCCTATACATCAGCTAAAAAGCGCGCGCGAGGTGCTGAAAGAAGCCTCCTTCTTCCTCACCGACAAGGAAGTCACCTTCGAGCGTGCCAGGGTCATGAAGGCCGCCGTGCAGATCTCCGGCGGACAGCACAGCATTGCCGAGTTCGAAGGTGCTTTGAACGACCGGCGCCAGTTCCATCACCTCGGTGCCGAGTCCCACGGCTGGGATGCCGGCAAGGAGTACTTCACCACGCGGCAGATGCTGAAGCTCGAGGCCAGCAACGTCGACACCCTGCAGGACTTGGGATCCTTCACCAGCATCACTTCCCGTCCCGAAGTCGAAGCCTACCTCAAGGGGCTCACCGGAGCCAAAGCGGCAACACTTACCCCTGATGAAACAAGGTTCGCAGACGCCTTTGCGGCAGGAGCAGCGTCTGCCGCTCAGACAGGTTTGGTAGATCTCAGCCACGGGCAGAAAGAGCACATCGTGAACGAGCTCACCGGCAGCAACGGTTTCGCGATCACACTCGGCGACCCCGGCACCGGCAAGACCTTTGCCGCCGGAGTCATCGAGCGCTTCAACGCCGACGTACTCAACCCCACCGGCAGGGAACACCACCCCCTCAATTTGGCCTACACCGGCAAGGCGGCCCTTGAGATGGAGACCGCCAGCGGCAAGGAGGCCTCAACCCTGCACGCCTTCCTGGACCGCTATTGGACCAACCCCACCCCCATCCCTCCCCAGCCGAGACAACAGGAAACGCAGGTGGTGATCAGGGTGGACGAGGCATCCCTTGTTGGGGGGCGCCAGGCCGAGCAGCTTCTCAAAGTGGTCCAGGACCTGAAGGACCAAGGGCACCAGGTGAAGCTGGCGCTCATCGGCGACACGAAACAGCTCTCCAGCATCCAGGCGAGCCCCTTCTTTTCCCACGCAGCCGAACTCGCGCGCGGCGGCCACGGCGACCTCGCCCTGCTGAAAGAGATCACCCGCCAGAAAGAAGCCGGCCTCCTCGAAGTCGCCACCACCCTGAACCGGGGAAACGTCAGCCTGGGCCAAAACGCCGCCGACGCCTTGAAGCTCCTGGAACAGCAGGGGAGGGTACTCGAATTCCCCACCCGGGACGAGCTCATGCGCGCGACGGTGGAGCGGTACCTGACAGAGGCGGACAAACCCTCACTGGCAGCTGACCGCGCAGGGGAGAAACAAAGCGTCCTGGTGGTGACACCGCTCAACGCGGACCGGCAGGAACTGAACCAGAAGATACGCGCCGCCAGGCAAGAAATAGGAGAACTGGGGCAGGGCGTCACCGTCGACACATTTGTCCCCGCCGAGCAGGGCGTCACCGTCGCCGGTTACCACCCTGGCATGACCGTCTTCTTCACCGGGAAAAGAAGCCAGGATCAAACTCGAAAAGAGAGCAACCAAATGCCCGAAAACGGCAGGGGTGAAGTCCTCTCCGTTGACCAGCTCCGCAACCAGGTCACAGTGGGGTTCAAGGACAACCGAGGCGGCACATCGAGCAGGAGCTTCGGCCCATCCGAGCTGGCACAAAAGGCCACCCTGTACGAGGTGGAGCAACGGGAGTTCGCCCCCGGCGACAGCGTCATCTTCACCAAGAACATCTTCGACAAAAGCATCGTCTCAGCGGAGAGCGGTCGGAAGGTGAAGGTCAGGAATGGGGAGCGGGGCGGAATCGAGAAGATAACCTCCACCAACGCCGGCCAGCTCGCCACCGTGAGGCTGGCTGACGGTAGACGCGTGAATGTGAACCTGGACGGGTACGGACCGCAGTTTCTGGAACACGGCTACGCCGTCACCGTGCACAAAGGGCAGGGCGCGACGGTGGACGTGGTCCTCTCCTACAACTACGTCCAGCCCACTCAGAACCGCGACAGCAGCCTCAAGGCCCTAACCGGCATCGACACCACCCCGGACGACTTCAAACGCTGGAACGCCGGCCTCACCGCATACGACAAAAGATACCGCTCCGAGGCCACCATCGGCGGGCATACCGGCACCGTCTTCTTCGTGATGATCGCCGACCGGCAAAACCTCCAGGAGCAGAAAGGAATCGCGGTCAGGTTTTCCAACGGCCGCGCCGTCATGGAGGACGCCGCCACCCGCCACCAGATGCGCGAGGCCGGCATGCACTGGTCCCCGGACCAGCAGGCCTGGGTGGCCACCGTCACCAACGACCGCGCCTTCAACCTGATGACCACTCACCCGCTGCGCGACCAGCGCTACCTTACCCAGCTCAAAGATGACCTCGCGCAGGCAAAGAGGCAGCCAACAAATTCCGCGCCGATCCAACCTGACCACCCTCGTGCCGGGATCGACAGCACAGCGGAGACCGAGCGCTACGGCCGAGCCTCCTACAACCTCTTCAACGTCGCCCTCACGCGGTCACGTTACGACGCTGCTGTCTTCACCAATTCAGTACCGGTTCTCAAGCAGGCAGTCCAGGTCATCGACATGAAAACTTCCACCATAACCAAAGAGATGCTGGAGCAGCGGAACACCCCTCAGAAAAGTGGGGCGGAGGTACCACGCATTCTCCCCTCCGCACCGATACCTACGCATCAACCGATACCTCCCCCGCAGCCGGTCAAAGCACCGGACCGCGAGCTGGAGCTGAAGCGCTAGAGTGCCGTATCCGGAATCGGTTCACAAGCCAGCAACGGGGAAGCCAGGCCAGGTCAAATGCCCCCATTTTCTCCATATACACCTGACGCAGCCCTTCGGGCCGCATCAGGTGTAACTCCCTGTAATGAGGTGAAAATGCTGTGGCCATAATGGCCGGTGAAACTCCGTAAACAGCTGAAATTACATCTGGCGCCAAGTGGCGCCACTAAAAGAAGGAGAAACCGGATGACAACACGACGGTTAAACCATCGGCTGCATCCTGATCTTGTCAATCGTTTGGAGCAGCTTCGCGATGCCCAGAAACTTTCGATGACGGATCTACTTTCCAATGCAGTAGATGCCTTAGAACGCGAGATATATCTCCCGGAAACGCTTCTGGAGCGCGTTGAAAAACTGGAGAATCTGGTCGGCTCGATAATCAAAAAACTGGAGGTCTTGGATGACAAAATCCCCTCCGCCGAAAAGATCAAATACTTCTTTCAAGTCATGGAAAAGCAGCTGGTGGCCCATGACGAGGCAGAGCAGGCCCGATTCGAGCGCCAAGCCGGATCCCGGAATTTCTATTGAAAAAGGAGGTCAACATGTCTAATGCATACCAGGGTTTTGAGGTACAGAAGCACCGTTTCATGATGAGCCTGAAGATGCTAGTCCAGATTTCGACGAGTTGCCTGACACTGCAGGTGCTTCTTTTCTGGTTGGCGCTGAAGATTCCACTATTTCAGATCATCGACGGAAGAATCGTGACTTCGGACCGGTTACCGGGGGTCTACCGGGAGCTTACGTGGAAGTACCCTGCGGCCCGGCTGGTACAGAAGGTTGGCCTTAATCCCACTTTCCACATTTACGCTCCCGGCTGGCTGAAAAAGCTACCCCACGATAACAGCGGTTTTGTCGCTTGCAGGGCACGGGAGCTGACCCAATGCATAGACTACCGGTTAATCATGCGAGCATATCGCTTCCCTTTTTTCTTTTCCTTCTTGAGCTGGGCCTGCATCTGGCCGGGCTTTTTTTTCTACGCCCGATGGGCAACCGCCAGGATCAAGGACAACGAGCATATCAGGGGGGCCCGCCTGATTACGGAGGCGGAGATACGCTCCAAGTGCGACGGTTCCGGGATACTTCCCATTGCATCGATCAAGCTGCCCGAGTCGCTTTCCCGGCGCCACCTGCTGGTCGCCGGGCAAACCGGTTCCGGAAAGTCGACAGTCATGATGCAGCACGTAGATGCTGTCCAGAAGGCGCGGCGACGTGCCATTGTTAACGACTACAAAGGCGAGATGGTCCAGCGTTTTTACCGTCCTGGAAAAGACCTGATTCTGAACCCGCTTGACGAGCGCGGAGTAGGGTGGACCGTGTTCAACGAGTTCAGGTACTCGCTCGACTTCACAGCCCTTACCGCGTCACTTATTCCGCTTGGTATTGGTGATGAACGTTTTTGGTGTGCCGCTGCACAGGATGTTCTCAGGGGAGTGCTGTCGTACTGCTGGGACCGTAACTTGCGCACCAATGCGCAATTGTGGAAGGCGCTGACTTCGCCCATTGCAGAGATCCGCGACATGTGTCGGGCAACCGACGCGGGGCAGGCGGGTTATACCTACATCCAGGACGCCAGTTCCAAACAGGCGGTGGGGGTTCACGCAGTCCTGATGTCATTTGTCGCGTGGCTCGAGTTCGCCAAGGACGGCTCCTTCTCGCTGAGAGATTGGGCCGAAAAGGGCGAGGACTCCATGATCTTCATTACCAACCTTGACGAGGCATCCAACATCATGAGGCCGCACCTTTCTCTGTTCGCCGACTACGCCGGAAAGAGGTTCCTCAGTTTTTCAGACCACACTGAGCCGAAGAGAAACGTGTACTTGATCCTGGACGAACTTGGGAATCTGCAGCGCCTTCCCACGGTGAAAAAACTTCTCACTCTTGGCCGTTCCAAGGGCGTGGTGGTTGAGATCGGCATCCATGACTTCGCAAGCATCGAGAGCATCTACGGCCGGGAGGACGCCCACACCATCATCAACTCCTGCGGCTCAAAACTGGTCTTGAATTTGGGCGACCCGGAAGCTGCCAAGTTTTTCTCAGAGCTTGCCAGTGAAGAGGAATACTGGGAGTCGGGTACCGACTATTCCATCTCGGAGAGCGAACACCGTGGAGGCGAGAACCACAACCGGCAGGTGCGGGTCAGGAAGGTAATCATGCCGGCAGAAATCATGCGCCTATCCGTAGGAGAAGGGTATTTCATGCTCCCTGGGGGGAACCCCGCACCCGTCACGATCCCCTGGACCGATGTTAACCGGCGCAAGATCGTGCACAAATCCTTCGTGTTGCGCTCAGGGCTTTCCTTGGGTGAGCTTGAGGCGAAAGACGCCGAGACAATTGCGGCACAGCGCGTCATCGACGGCCCGGTTCCTGACGCACTCAAGGCGAAGGTGACCGAAAATGCCATTATGGGGATGAGGCCTATGCTTTCAGACGAGGAGGAAGAGAAAAGGCAGGCTCAACGGCAGGAACAAGGAACACCAGAGGAGAAGAGGAAGTCGGAGGAAACAAAGGAAGCATCCTCACAGGACCCGGCTGCAACGGTTTCGCATGAGTCTCCCTCACAAGAGGAGACGCCATGACCGACAATCCCGTTTGCCACCGCAAGACCTCCAGTCAGGACACCAGCTCCGAACGCCTGATCACGATGCTCACCACCGCCGTAGGACCCCAACTGGGGGACCTTTTGCGCGATGACCAGGTGGTCGAGGTGATGCTGAACCCAGACGGGAACCTCTGGGTGGACCGGCTCGGCACCGGACGGGAATGCACCGGGCTCACCGTCTGCTGTCAGGACGCCGAGCGGATCATCAAGCTCGTAGCGTCGGGGACCGGAGCCGAAGTGAACGAGACCGCTCCCATTATCTCCGCCGAATTTCCCGGCACCGGCAGCCGCTTTCAGGGACTCCTTCCCCCGGTGGTAACCGCGCCCGTCTTCACCATCAGGAAAAAGGCCCTGATGATCTTTTCCCTGGCGGACTATGTCGCCCAGGGGGTGATGACAGAGGGGCAAAAGGAGGTGCTATGCCGGTCCATAATCGGGAAGAAAAACATCCTGATCACCGGCGGGACCGGCAGCGGCAAGACCACCCTGGTCAACGCGCTTCTCAACGAGATCGCGTTGACATGCGATCGCATCGTGATCATCGAGGACACCCTGGAGCTACAGTGTTCCGCCCCCGATACCGTCTTTTTGCGCGCGCGAGATGGCATTGCGACCATGAACGACCTCCTGAAGGCAACGATGCGTCTGCGGCCCGACCGGATCGTGGTGGGGGAGGTGAGGGGAGGGGAAGCCCTCTCGCTTTTGAAGGCCTGGAACACAGGGCACCCGGGAGGGTGTGCCACCGTCCACGCCAATAACGCCATGGGGGGATTGATCCGTCTGGAGCAACTTATTCAGGAAGCTGCCGTCTCCGTTTCCAAGGATCTGGTGGCCGAAGCGGTCGATATCATCGTGCATATAGAGAGAAGCGGCAGCGGCCGGGTCGTGCGCGAAGTGGTCGAGGTTTTAGAGGCCCAGGACGGGAAATATCGGCTAATGACGGTGGAGTGAAAAAAATTAGTAAAAACTTAAAAAGTAGGTAAAATTCTCAACGGCGTCATCTTTTCCCTTAATTCAGGAGGCTTGGTATGAAGAGCAAAGAAAAGATCGTCGGACTCTTGGTCCCCCTGTTTATCTTCCTCGCCACCCACCCTGCTTTTGCCACCGGTGGTGCTAGCGGCATGCCGTGGGAATCCCCGCTCAGCAGGATCCTCAGCAGCATCACCGGTCCGGTGGCAAAGGCAGGCGGAATCCTGGCCATCGTGGCCGCTGGCCTGGGGCTCGCCTTCAGCGAGGGGGGAGGTTTCATGCGCAAGGTGGTCGGGGTTGTTTTCGGCCTTGCCATCACCTTTTCCGCGACGACCTTCATCTCCGATTTTCTGGGGTACACCGGCGGCGTGAGGTTCTGAAGAGATGGCTCTAGAAGGGCACGAGATCCCGATCCACAAGAGCCTCATCGACCAGATCCTGATCGGTGGGGTGCCCCGGACCATAGCACTCGTCAACGGCACATTGGTCGCCGCCCTGGGGCTCGGACTCCATTCCTTTTTGGCTCTGCCGGTGGGAATCCTGGTGCACCTCCTGGCACTGGCCGCCACCAAGGCAGATCCCGACTTTTTCAGCTGCTTTCGGCGCCATATCAGGCAGAAGAACATCTACACCGTTTGAAAAGGGGGGGTCCTTGTTCAACATCGGTGAGTACAGGAAAAAACCGGACCGACTGGCCGACCTCCTCCCTTGGGCGGCCCTGGTAGCACCGGGGGTGGTCCTCAACAAAGACGGCTCCTTCCAGCGTACCTTCTCCTATCGCGGTCCCGACCTGGACAGCGCCACGGAATCCGAGCTGGTCTCCGTCGCGGCCCGGGTGAACAACGTGCTTAAACGCCTGACAGCGGGATGGGCCATATGGGTGGAAGCCCAGAGGACCATTGCTGCGGAATATCCCCCGTCGACGTTCAACAATCCGCTCGCCTTCCTGATCGATGAGGAGCGCCGTGACTCCTTCGAGGGTAACGACCATTTCGAAAGTACGTACTACCTCACCTTTCTTTATCTTCCCCCCTCGGAGCAGAAGAGCCGGCTGGCCGGGCTGTTCCTGGAAAACAGTGCCAGAAGCTCTGTGGATTATAGGGGCCAACTGGACCGCTTCATCGATGAGACCAACCGTATCTTCGACCTCATGTTCGGCATCTTCCCCGAGATCCACCCCCTGGACGATCAGGAGACCCTCACCTACCTGCACGGCGCCATCAGTCCCAAACGCCACCCGGTGCGGGTGCCGGAGATACCGATGTATCTTGACGCTTTCCTTGCCGATTTTCCCCTGGTAGGAGGGCTGGAACCACGGCTTGGAGAGACCCCGATCCAGGTGATTTCGGTTTTGGGCTACCCGGGGCAGTCCGTCCCGGGCCTTCTCGATGGCCTGAACCACCTAGCCATTCAATACCGTTGGAGCACCAGGTTCATTTGCATGGACAAGACCGATGCGCTCGCCGAGATCGCCAGGTACAAGAAGCGCTGGTTGGCCAAACGGAAAAGCGTCCTGGTTCTGGTGAAGGAGGGCATCACCAACCAGGAAAGCGCCATGTCCGACAGCGACGCCGAGAACAAGGCCTATGATGCCGACGCCGCCTTCCAGGAACTCGCCGGCGACTACGTGAGCTACGGCTATTTTACGGCCAACGTCGTCATCTGGGATCAGGACCGGGAACGGCTGCAGGCGAAGAGTAGGGCGGTCGAGCAGGTGATCAACGGTCTGGGGTTTGTCACCATAAACGAGACCCTGAACGCCGTTGACGCCTGGCTCGGCTCCCTCCCCGGGCATGCCCGCGCCAACGTGCGGCGGCCGCTTCTGAATACCCTGAACCTCGCCCACCTCATGCCGCTTTCCGCGGTCTGGGCAGGCCCCACGGAGAATAAACACCTCAACGGCCCAGTCCTGATGCACGCTACAACTTCCGGTAACACCCCCTTCCGGTTCAACCTCCACGTGGGAGACGTGGGGCACACCATGATCTGCGGTCCCACCGGCGCGGGGAAAGACGTCCTGATGGCCGCCCTGCAGACTCAATTCCTGCGCTACCGGAACAGCCAGATCTACATCTTCGACAAAGGGGGATCTTCCCGGGTCATGACCGCCGGTCTCGGAGGGGATTTCTACGATCTGGGCAGCGGCGGGGGAGAGAACCGGCTTGCCTTCCAGCCCCTTTCGGGTATCGACCACGATAGGGAGCGGAACTGGGCCAGCCAATGGATTCTCGACGTGCTGCAGCAGGAAAACGTCACCGTGAACCCGAGGATCAAGGCGGAGGTATGGGGTACCCTGACGAGTCTCGCCACCGCACCCCTGGAGCAGCGCACCATCTCAGGCTTCATCGCCTTGAGCCAGAACCAGGTGATCCGGCAGGCGCTTTTTCCCTACTCCGTAGACGGCCCCCTGGGCCACATCTTCGACGCCACCCGCGATACCCTCGAGTACTCCCGCTGGCAGGTCTTCGAGATGGAAGCCCTCATGGGGACGTCGGCCGCCGTGGTCCCCGCCCTGTCGTACCTGTTTCACCGCCTCGAGCAGAGGTTTTCCGCCGCCGTTCCCACCCTGCTCTTTTTGAACGAGGCCTGGCTTTTCTTCGACAGCCCCGCCTTCGCGCCCAGGATCAGGGAGTGGCTGAAGACGCTCAGAAAGCAGAACGTCTCCGTCATCTTCGCGACCCAGGGGCTCAGCGACATCGAGAGCTGCCCCATCTCCGCGGCCCTTATCGAGAGCTGTCCCACGAGGATTTTCCTTCCCAATGACCGGGCCATGGAGGAGGAGACCGCCAGGGTGTACCGCCGGTTCGGCCTTAACGAGAGGCAGATCCAGATGCTCGCCATGGCCCAGCCCAAACGTCAGTACTACTACCAGAGCACCCTGGGGAACCGGCTCTTCGAGTTGGGACTTGGTCCCTTGGGGCTCGCCTTTTGTGCTGCCACCTCCAAAGAGGATCAGATCCAGGCGAAGAAGATTTTGGCCGGAGACGGCAACGACGAATTCGCGAGCCAGTGGCTGCACCACAAGGGGCTTTCATGGGCAGCGGAAGTACTGCGGTCCCGCCAGGAGGAACGTTATGTTTAAACGCTTGGTGTTTTTTTCTCTGCTTATGGTGTGGTTGCAGGCGGTTTCTGTTCCCCCGGCGCAGGGCGTTCTGGGGGTAGGGGACATAGTCTACGATCCAGCGGCCTTCCAGCGCCAGTTGATCAACTATACCCTGTCCCTGGACCAGTATGCCCTGCAGACTGAGCAGTACGCGACCCAGATGCAGCAATTGCGAAACGACTATGCCAACCTGCACAACCTTGGTTACCAGATCGACCTTTCCAACCTGAACCAGATGCAGCGTGTGATGGGTTCATCGATCGGAATAAGCAATGACTTCGGTAAGATGCAGGGGCAGTTTCAGGAGCTTTACCCCGATTTCAAAACCTATCAGGGACAAAAGAGCGTGGACTACGCGAAGCAGTCGGCGGAGTGGTCGAAGAAAAACCAGCAAAATGCCTACGACATTCTCGTCGTCACGACGAAACTTCAGGAGTCCGTGGTCCGGGACCAGAAAACCCTCAAGTACCTTAGCGACCGTTCGGATTCGGCATCGGGCACCAAGGACCTTTTGCAGAATATGAACCAGCTGCTCATCATGCAGACCAAACAGCTGATGCAACTGCAACAGCTGATATCCACTACGGCCAAGGCGGATGCGGCTTACCTTGCGGAAAAGTCTTCAAACGGTGAGGCCGCCAGCTCCGCCAGTAAAGATTTATTTCGTGACTGGGGCAAAAGAGATGCACGCACCGTAAAGCCAGTTCCGGGTTTTGTGAAGTAAAAGGGGAATGCTATGACGGTTGGTTCTGGAATATTGACCGATCTTCTAAACCTATTCATGGGTTCTATCATCCCGGGGTATGGGAAGGTGTTGCCCAACGCGAAAACCCTTTTATCCATGCTGGCAACACTGGAGGTTTGTCTTGCTGGGCTATGGATGGCGTTCGATGGCGGTCACAAAATTGAAGTCACCTTTCTAAAAAAAGTCATGCAAATCGGCTTCGTCGTCTGGGTGGTGAACAATTACGAATGGTTGCTTTGCACAATTTTGCAGGGCTTTATTCAAACAGGGACCATCGCCGGAGGGGGCACCACTCCCGTCAATCTCATCACGGATCCTTCGCGGATTATCGAATATGGTTTCGCGGTCACGGCGCCTATTTTCGAACACACCCAGAACTACAGCCTCTGGAACGTCAGCATACGTCATGCGATGGATATGCTGCTGACCCAATTTGCTGCAGTGTTAATCGTCATCGCTTTTTTTGGCATAGCCTTGCTGGTCTTTGTTACTTATCTCGAATTTTTCATCATATCCGCTCTAGGATTGATGCTGGTGCCGTTTGGCGTGTTTAAACACACCGCTTTCTTAGCTGAAAAAGTATTCGGGGCCATCATCGCTTTTGGCATTCGACTCATGGTCCTTGCTTTTATCCTTTCAGTTACGCAGCAGACCTTAGCTACGCTCACCCTTCCACCAGATCCTACCTTCCGACAAATATCCCTGATTTTGTTCGCTGCGCTGACCATCATGGGACTTGCTTGGCACGCGCCTGCCGTCGCCGGCGGCCTCATGACGGGGTCTCCGAGTCTTGGTCTTGGAGCCGTGGCCTCAACAGGGGTGGCTGTTGCCGCAGGTGCAGCAGTAGCTGGTTCAATGATAACTGGAGCCGCACAGCAGATAGCTCGGGCGGGAGTTCAAGCCACCGCAGCCGGGGCGTCGGGCGGCGAAGGTGTGAGGCTGGCCGGATCCAGGGGAGGTCCGCCTCAATCCGGTGGGGGAGGGCAGCCATCGGCAACAACTTCGGTATCTTCTGGAGCATCCCGGGGCACTATTGCTAGCTCGTCACAGGAGACGCCGCCACAATGGGCACGGGACCTTCTTCAAAGAAAGGAGACCGGTTCCTCGCCCAACCCTTCGTCCAGTCCTCGTTGGGTACACAATGTGTTGATGGCTCGTGGAGTTGTTCCTCACGATACCCATTCCGGAGGCGGTGTGTCTGTCCAACTGAGAGAGGTATGAAACAGATTCTTCAAAGGGAGGTTTTTCATGGGAAAGCTAACTGTCATCGTTCTAGGGGTATCAATGCTGTCGATGGTCGTCTCTTGTGGGAAGAACGAGGATGCCAAGAATGACAAGTTTCGCGATTGGAGCGTCAGGGATAAGCGGACGGTCCCTCCGGTTCCTTCGTTCCTGGACGGCTATGAGAAGGAGCTTGGGGACAGGCAAAAACATCAAGAGGGAGCCTCCAAGTAGAGATTTGAGATGGAGGAAACGATATGCCTTCAAACGAACTTAACGATCCGCCCGCCTCCTACAAGCCTGAAGGGACCGCCCTCACCCCCTACCAGAAGGCACAGGAGGAGTGGGACAACCGCATCGGCTCCGCCCGGGTCCAGGCGAAAAACTGGCGCATCATGGCCCTTTCCCTCGCCGGGATCTGCGCCCTCCTTACCGGCGGCCTTATCTTCCAGTCCGCCAAGTCCAAGGTGGTCCCATACGTAGTCCAGGTAAACGGGGACGGCCTGGTGCAGGCCGCAGGGCCGGCAACGCGGACCAACTACACGCCGAACCGGGCCGTGCTGCAGTATTTCCTCTCCCAGTTCGTCACCTACGTCCGCTCGGTCCCCCTTGACCCGGTGGTGGCCAAGGAGCGCTGGCTCTCCGCCTACGGCTACCTGCGCCAGAGCGCCGCCAACACCCTGAACGAGATTGCGCAGAAGGAGCAGCCCCTGCAGAAGGTCGGGCAGGAGACGGTCGCGGTGCAGATCAAGAGCGTGGTGCCGCTTTCCGGCGACACCTACCAGGTGCGTTGGGAGGAAAACTGTTTCAGCAAGGAGGGGGCCAGCACCGGTATCCGAAACATGACCGGGCTGTTCACGGTGGAGGTTTCCCCTCCAACGGACGAAGCGATGCTGAAGCTGAACCCGCTTGGCCTTTACATCAAACACTTCAGCTGGTCCCAGGAGGTCGCCAAATGAAACGGATGCTGTCGGCCTTCTTGCTGGTCCTCCTCCCTGCCACCCTGCTGGCCGGCCCTCCTCCGGCCCGGACCGACGTGGTCCCAGCGATCCCCGGCACGGCCCCGGTGCAGCCATCCCCTCCGCAGACGGTTCCGCAGCCCCAGGCTCAGGCGGAAGCGCCGCAGCCGGTCCAGCCCAAGGGCATCCGTATCAAGAAACAGCAGGCGAAGAAGCCGGTGAGAAAAGAGGGATTGAGCGACCGCCAGATCGTGGAACACCGGGTCAAGCAATCGGTGCAACGCCCGGTGAACGCGATGTCCGTGGAGAGTAAGACCATCTATTCTTACGTCCCCGACGCAATCTACATGATCTACGCCGCGCTGAACCACGTGGTGGACATCCAGCTGCAACCGGGGGAAAGGCTGACCGGGAAAATCGTCGCCGGAGACACCTTCCGCTGGGAGGTGGGGACCGTCGAGGACGGGTCCGGCAGCAACGTCACCACCCACGTCCTGATCAAGCCCAAGCAGGCGGGGATCGAAACCAATTTTCTCATTGTCACCGACCGCCACTCCTATCGCCTCTATGCCCAGAGCAACGATGATTTCTTCATCCCGACCGTAGGCTGGTCCTATTCCGACGAGGAGATGACCACCAAATCGGCGCAGATCCGGAAAGAGCAGCAGCGCCTGGACGGCATGGTGGCCGCCCCCGCGATCATAGCGGCAAATCTCAACTTCAAGTACAAGATCAAGGCTGACAGAAAGTACCCCTGGGTGCCGCTCAGGGCCTTCGATGACGGGAGCAAGACCTACATCCAGATGTCCCCCGAGATGAAAAGCAGCGAGGCTCCCGTTCTCTTCATCAAGGACGGCAAGAAGCTGAACCTGGTGAACTACCGCATCAAGGGGGACTACTTCATCGTGGACCGCCTCTTCGAGGAGGGGGAACTCAGAAGCGGGAAGAAGGACAGGGTCCGAATCATCCGGCAGACCCCATGGTTCTCCTCTGGCAACAACTATCCTGAATCGGGGAAGGGTGGGCGCTGAAGGAGGATGCAAGCCTATGGTATGGATAAGAGCAAAAGCGGAACCGGAGCAGGATTCCCCGTTGAAAACGCCGCGGACCGTGGTGACCAGATTCAACCGGCGCATGATCTTCGTTCTGGCCGTGGTGATCACCGTGATCATCACGGCAGCCGTGGTCGCCAGTTTCTCGCCGAAGAAGATGGCCCAGGGGGAGGAGAAGAAGTCTGGGCAAAAGCTGGAACAGGCTCCGACCTCTCCTGGCCTACCCGATCCGATGGTCACCGCACCGGGTAGCTACGACAAGATCCCCAAGGCAAGAAGCGCGTCAGGAGGAGTCCCTTCGCCCAGAAAACCGGCGGAAGCAGCCGCCGAAGCCGCAGCTGGCGACCCTCCCCAGCCGGTGTCTCCGGCCTATACAGTCACACCGCCGGGCCAGCTTGCCGAGAACCAGACACAAAAGGATAAAGTGACCGCGATCAACTCCCCGGTGACTTTCGGCCAAGGCGAGATCCCACAGCCGCAGGCAAGGGCAGAGGAGCCCCATCTTCCCGTGGCGGTGCCTCATTTCACACCTACGTTCCAGCCAGGGGAACGGCTACCCCCTGACGACCAGAACATGCAGGGGGAGAAGCGGGACTTTTCCCGGGAGCGGCAGCAGGACCTGCCGTACCTGAAGTCCACCCTGATGGCCCCCATCTCGCAGTACGAGATCAAGGCCGGGACCATCCTTCCCGCTACCTTGATCACCGGGATCAACTCCGATCTTCCGGGGCAGATCGTGGCTCAGATGAGGGAAAACGTCTTCGACACCGTGACCGGGAACTACCTCCTGGTCCCGCAGGGGACCAGGCTCATCGGCGAGTACGACTCCAAGGTAGCCTTCGGCCAGGAACGGGTCTTGGTGGTCTGGACGCGGCTTGTCATGCCCAACGGCGAATCGGTCAACCTCGAGGGAATGCCCGGAACCGACCTCTCCGGCTACGCCGGGATGACCGGCCGGGTGAACAACCACTACGGCAAGCTGGTCACCGGCGTGGTGCTGGGGAGCGTCATCGGCGCCGGCGCCCAGGTCGCTGTGGGAGGGCAGGGCGCACCCAACGTCCCCCCAACCTTCGGCAACCTCGCCGTATCCGGGGCGGCCCAGAACATCAATCAGGCCGCCCAGCAGCACACCAACAAGGTCCTCAACATGCAGCCCAGCATCGAGGTCTCCCCCGGAGACAAGATCAACGTCTTCGTCACCAAGGATATGATCCTCAAACCCTTCACCGAGTAGGAGGAGATGACCATGAAAAAGAACCCTGCTGAGACTACAGAGCTGAGAATCAGGCCACTTCCCACTCCCCCCGAAAAACAGAAGATGTCCTTCAAGTTGCCGCTTCCGACTTTGTCCAAGTTCGAGGCCTATCTCGCTGCCTATTCAGATTTTTATGGGGTTGAACCGGACCGTGACTTCATCGTCGACCGGATCTTCACCAGCTTTTTCGAATCAGACCATGCCTTCAACGCCTACTTGAAAAGGGAGGTGCAGCCTCCCGAAAAGAAGAAGGACAAGAAAACGGCACTGGGGGGCGAGAATGCCGTCTTGGGAGAGTCGGCCCAGATCTGACAGGGGCCAACCCGTGAGCATTGGCCTTGGAGGTCACTATGAAAATGGTTGCCGCCGTTATGGTGCTCGCCAGTCTGATACTGGCAGATACTGTCCATGCAACCCCCTCAACTCAGATCTGGATTCCCTCCCCGGACGTGCAAGCCTTCCTGGTCGGGCACATCGGCGTGGACAACTACTTTCGCAGGGGGGGGAATGGCTCCGGTGAGCGTGATCCCAACATCCTCGATGTCGGCCTCACCGTAGGGCTGCTCCCCTTTGAGAAGCTACAGTTGGAGGTCGGCGCGGATTATCTCGCCGTTGCGGGAGATCCCAATGACCGCTATCCCTGGAGCGGCAACGCCAAGCTCGGGATCAGGGAAGAGTCTCTTTTCCCCTTTTCCCCAGCCGTCGCTGGCGGCATCTACAACACCGGAAAGGCGCGAAAGGCCACCGACGGCAACCTCTCCTTCGTCCGGTCCGGGCAGAATATCGTGTA
Organism: Geomonas anaerohicana; assembly: GCF_016458305.1. Lineage (GTDB taxonomy): Bacteria > Desulfobacterota > Desulfuromonadia > Geobacterales > Geobacteraceae > Geomonas > Geomonas anaerohicana. Next base: position 109,550 of record NZ_JAEMHL010000003.1, read on the forward strand.
TGGCCTGGCAGCGAAAACCCTCCCAGGACCAGGCTTCTCCCTGGGGCGCTTCTCCGGCGGCTACTATCACGGCAGCAAGAAGGCACTGGTGCCGGACAACAAGGGGCTCCTGCTTTCCTGGGACAGGACGATTACTGAGCTCACTGAAAAACTGTGGGTGGCGGTGGACTACATGGGAGGGGAGAACGTGAACGGTGCCTTGAGCTTCGGGGCCGCCTGGAGATTCAACCGCAACGTCTCCCTCCTTTTGGGCTACGACAAGTTCAGACGTTCCGAATTGTCCGGGGAGGACACCTTCACCGTGCAGCTTGACTTGGATTTCCCGTAGAGACGGTAGGCGGTTACGCCTAAGTGGAGAAGGCCAGAATGAGAGGGAGGGGACAATGGGCGTAAATAATGGAGCGGAACTCTAATTTCAGTCCTACGTTGAGTGTTTTCTACGTTAGATAGCGATGTGTCGTGAATAATTAAAAGGAATTTTCCACTGAGACTGTGGATAAATCTTCTGAGCCTGTGGATATCGGGTGTACTTTGTTCGTCTTTCTCATAACTTTAACAAATTGCCCGCATAATGCGCATGCATGTAACTAGCTGAAATAGCGTGTCAATGGGAAATATAAATGCTGTTTCGCGTTATAAGTGTGGAAAAGAAAAACATGACCTGCTGCCGAAAACAGTTGAGTGGATAAAGCTAGGGTAATGCTGGTTTGCGACAGAAAAACACCAATCCTTCCTTTGCAGAAGATCGGTGAGGGCAGGGCCGCTAGTTCTGGCGGGTGGTTCACGATCACAGGCCGGAGTAACAGGCGTATGCTTTATCCAGCGCCCATAGCACCACGAGCATCTCTTCGAGTTCCTGTGAGACACGGTCCAGCGTATGCCCCAACAACTTCGTATCCGGGATGCTTGCAAACATTGCTTCCAGGTTTTCAAATGCAGCGAGGGTGCACTGCCTATGTCGGCAACTCCTCAGATTGTGGTCCTTCAAAAGAAGTCTCTTTATCTGGACGAGCTGGAACTCTAGCTTGAGCTTGTCGCTTTGAGGCATGGTGAAGGCTCGGAGCATTTCCGAGCATCTTTGTACAACTTCGTATCTGGTACCTGGCATGGCTTTCCTTTCAGTCATGGTTGTGGCTGGTCCGTCTGGGGCAGAGAGTCGGAACGCGAAGCCCCCCATCAACTTCGATAGGGGGCTTCTACTACACAAACCAAGGAGGTTGTTGTGTATCATGTTAGGCTGCTAATGTAAATAAAATAATTTTAAACCTGGGGCGGATGGCGGAAACAATATTTAGTTCATTATGCTGAACCTGCAAAACGAAAGGCCCCGCCCCCCTCGCATGCCGCACTGGGATTCGGAGCCTTCGCCGGGAGATGGAGAAACCTCCCACGAGAAAAGTATGCCGCCGACTCTGAAGAAAACAAGGGCAGCTGCCCGCCAGGCAGCCGGTGCGCCGGTGACACCCCGGCACACAAAGGTCACTTGTTCTTAGGGCAAGCGGGGGATTCTCCCCCGGTCCGCAGCCGCCTTTGCCTCCTGATGTTTTCCTTCAACAGCCGGATCTGTAAGTGGTCCGGAGCCGCTGAAACCAAGGGGGCTATTTGCAACGAGGAGATCCCGCATGGATAACGACAAACTGATCAGGCGTAAGCAGGTCCTGGATCTCATAGGGCTCAGTCATTCGACGCAGTGGCGGTTGGAGAGGGCGGGGCGGTTCCCGGCCCGGGTGCGACTAAGCAGTGGTTCGGTCGGCTGGCACCTCGCGGAGGTGGAGGAGTGGGTACGGGAGCGTGAGCGGGTTTCGGTCGCGAGCGACATCACATCATTGCAGGGAGGTGAGCCGGGTTCCGTCCTGCCTCACAGGAAAGGGTAAGAATTTTTTTGCAGCGATGGGAGAGGGAATTTATTGCAGCGATTATTACAGCGATAGAAAAAGGGGCTTACAGTGAGTAACCGTAAGCCCCTTTTATTATTGGAGGCGGCAATCGGATTTGAACCGATGAATGAAGGATTTGCAGTCCTTTGCCTTACCACTTGGCCATGCCGCCTTGTACATCGAAGGAGCCCAGTTTATAACCTGATTCCCTTGTCTGTGTCAATGAGAAATTTTACTTGGCGATCACTCTCACAAATTTGCTCAGGTAATCGACGCCGCTCCAGATGGTTATGATTGTTGCTATCCACAAATAGAACATGCCGACGTTATGCATGTTGACTACCAAGAGCGGATGATCGATCCCGAAGAACCAGTGGTAGTCATAGTGCAGCAGCAATCCGATGATGGCGACCAGCTGGAAGATGGTCTTGAACTTGCCCAGGTTGCTGGCGGCGATGACGATCCCCTCGGTGGAGGCGATGCCGCGCAGACCGGTGATGATCATCTCGCGCCCGAGGATCACCAGCACCATCCAGGCGGGGACGCGGTCGAAGGGAAGGATCATGATCAGCGCGGCCATGACGATCAGCTTGTCGGCGATCGGGTCCAGGAACTTGCCGAACACGGTGACGATACCCATCTTCCTGGCAAGATACCCGTCCAGCCAGTCGGTTACCGACGCGGCGGCGAACAGCGCCGCGGCCCAGAAACCGGGCTCGCGCTCGGGCGAGAGCAAAAGGACGCACAGAAGCGGGATGGCCGCTATGCGCAACATGGTCAGGATGTTCGGGAGATTCATGATCTGGGCTTGGGTGGAGGGCATGCTTGGCCTTTGCGCTATCTATAGCTGTTCCGGTAACTGAGTACCTTGGACACGTAGGTTTGGGTTTCGGGATAGGGGGGAATGCCGCCGTACTTGGCAACGGCATTGAGCCCGCAGTTGTAAGCGGCGACGGCCAGCGACTCGTTCCCCTTGAAGGTGTCCAGAAGGAACCTCAGGTAACGCACACCGCCGCGGATGTTGTCGGACGGGTTGAAGGAGTCGGCAACCTTCAGCCCCTGGGCCGTCTTGGGCATGAGCTGCATCAGCCCCTGGGCGCCCTTGGGGGACACGGCGCTCGGGTTGTAGCCGCTCTCGGCATGGATCACCGCCTTCACCAGGGAGCTGTCGACGCCGAACTCGCGCGAGCAGGAACTGATGATGGGTTCGAACTCGGCGGGGTTGCGGGCATAGCCGGAAAGCTTGAAGGCGGTTCTCAGCCGCTTGTCCTTCTTTATGTCGCGCATGAAGATCTTGAAACGCTTGTCGGTGGGGGCGTCGGTGAAGTGAACGGTTCCGTCGGGATCTTCGTACTTATATATATCGGCGCGCGCCGGTGCCGGGGTGCACCACGACAGCGCGGCCAGGGTCAGGATGGCTGCCAGGGAAAGTCGGTGTGACGTTAAGCGCATGGGCTTCCTTTTTAATGGGACAGGGAATTCTGCCATCGAAATATATAGACCAATAAGCATGATAATTCAAGGTCTAATGTGACCTTGGCGGCCTCTAACCCGTCAAAAGTCTTGACAAAAATCTCGCTGGGATCAATAATTTGCGGGTTTTCCCGAGCCGGTTACGCGAAGAACGCAAGGTACCCGCGACGCACACCAAGAAATCTCCTTTGAGGGCACAGGCCCGAACGTTGCCGCCATGACCCCCTGAGTCTTTCCTGAAGTACTCGCGACTGCTGCACGGCTTCGTCTCATACTTTCGGTCTCAAGAAACGCCTAATCCAGCTTATCGGGGGGTAGTTTGATGAAGGAGAAAACTGATTTTCTGGTGATCGGCAGCGGTATCGCGGGGCTTTCCTTCGCGCTGCAGGCTGCGGCCCACGGCAAGGTCGCGGTGGTCACCAAGAGGGACATTTCGGAGTCGGCCACAAATTACGCGCAGGGTGGCATCGCGACGGTCTCTTCGGACGAGGACACCTTCGACGCGCACGTGCAGGACACCCTGGTCGCCGGCGCCGGCGTCTGCCACGAGGACGTGGTGCGCATGGTGGTCGAGGAAGGGCCGCAGGTGATCCGCAACCTGATCGACTGGGGGGTGCAGTTCACCAAGAGCGGCGATGCCTATGACCTGACCCGCGAGGGCGGCCACAGCGCGCGGCGCATCCTGCACGCCGAGGACATCACCGGCCGCGAGATCGAGCGCGCCCTGGTCGAGGCGGCCAAGAAGCACGACAACATCACCATCTACGAAAACCACATCGCCATCGATCTCGTCACCGAGTCCAAGGTGATGAAGCAGAAGCTGGAGCACAACCGCTGCCTGGGCGCCCACGTGATGGACAAGGAGTCCGGCGAGGTGAAGACCTTCGCGGCCCGCATCACCCTGCTTGCCTCCGGCGGCGCCGGCAAGGTGTATCTCTACACCTGCAACCCGGACGTCGCTACCGGCGACGGCGTCGCCATGGCCTACCGCGCCGGCGCCACCATCGCCAACATGGAATTCATGCAGTTCCACCCGACCACGCTCTACCACCCCAACGCCCGTTCCTTCCTGATCTCGGAGGCGGTGCGCGGTGAGGGTGCCATCCTCAAGCGCCGCGACGGCACCGCCTTCATGGAGAAGTACCACCACCTGAAGGACCTGGCGCCGCGCGACATCGTGGCCCGCGCCATCGACAACGAGATGAAGACCTACGGCGACGACTGCGTCTACCTGGACATCAGGCACCGCGGCGCCGAGTACATCACCTCGCGCTTCCCCAACATCTACCAGACCTGCCTGGAGTACGGCATCGACATGACTACCGAGATGCTCCCGGTCGTCCCCGCGGCGCATTATCTGTGCGGCGGTGTGCAGGTGGACTTCAACGCCGAGACCGACATCAAGCACCTCTACGCCATCGGCGAGGTCGCCTTCACCGGCCTGCACGGCGGCAACCGTCTGGCCAGCAACTCGCTGCTGGAGGCGGCGGTCTACGCTGGTCGCGCCTATGAGCACGCGGTGCAGGTACTTAAAGATGAAACCTTCTCGTTCCCGCAGATCCCGGAGTGGGACGCCGGTACTGCGACCAACTCTGACGAGATGGTGGTGGTCTCCCAGAACTGGGACGAGATCCGCCGCTTCATGTGGAACTACGTCGGCATCGTGAGAAGCGACAAGCGTCTCGCGCGCGCCATGCGCCGCATCGAGCTAATCCAGGACGAGATCGAGGAGTACTACTGGAACTTCATCGTCACCTCGGACCTGATCGAGCTGAGGAACATCGCCACCGTGGCCCAGCTGATCGTCGCCTGCGCCCAGATGCGCAAGGAATCGCGCGGGCTCAACTACAACATCGATTACCCGGGCGTCGACGACGTGAACTGGAAGCGCGACACCCACATCAAGAAGAAGTTCTGAGGACGCCGCCATGGGCATTGACGACATCAGGAACGAGATCGACCGGCTGGACAGCGAACTTTTGCGCATCTTCAACGAGCGTGCCTCCCTTGCCCTGAAGATCGGGGAGATCAAGAAGGGGCTCGACCTGCCGGTGTACGACCCGGCCCGCGAGAAGCGCATCTTTGCCCGGATGACCTCGGAGAACCATGGCCCCCTGGACGACCAGGCCATCGTGCGTCTCTTCGAGAGGGTGATCGACGAATCGCGCCGCCTGGAGCGCATCATGACCCGCGGCGAACACTAAAGGGAGGTTTGCAGGTGCTGATCGTTATGCGTAAGACGGCCGACGAAAAGGCCCAGGAAGAGATCAAGTCGTTCCTCATCGAGCGTGGCTTCGACATCCACCAGTCCACCGGCGCGAACCGGGTCATCATCGGCGTCATCGGCGACACCGAGAGTCTCCCCGAGGCTGACATCAAGGCCTTCCCGGGCGTCCTGCAGGTAGTGCGTATCGCCAAGGAAGAGTGATGCGCCTCAACATAAACGCATACCTCTCCGAGTCGATGAAGGGGGACGGCAAGAGCTTCGAGGAGAAGCGCGGCGCCTACCTCGCCGCCGCGCGCGAGTTCCTGGAGCATTTCCGCGAGGAGTCCAAGCGCTCGCACCGGGAAGGGGAGGATGGCATCTCGGTGGTGCAGTCCATCACCGCCATGACCGACGCCCTGGTGACGAGGCTGTTCACCGCGCTCTCGGACGACCTGCAGATGCACAAGAGCGGCCAGCTCGCGCTGATCGCCGTGGGCGGCTACGGGCGGCGCGAACTGAACCCGTATTCCGACCTGGACCTGCTCTTTCTCTACAGCGGCAAGGACTCCAAGGTGGTGGAGGAGGCGGCCAATCGCCTGCTCTATTTCCTGTGGGACCTGCGCCTGGACGTCGGCTACTCGGTGCGCACCATCGCCGACTGCGTCGACATGGCTGCCAACGACATCACTGTCAAGACGGCCCTGTTGGACGCGCGCCTTTTGACCGGCAGCCAACACCTCTTTAGCGAGCTGAAGAAGACGATGGTGAGCCAGGTGCTCGCCAAGAGAAGCGACTCCTTCATCAACGAGAAGCTGGAGGAATTGAGGAAACGGCGCGAGAAATACGGCTCCAGCGTCTACATCCTGGAACCCAACATCAAGGAAGGGGAGGGGTGCCTCAGGGACCTGCACACCGCGATGTGGGTTGCCAAGATCAAGTACAAGGTGGATGAGCCGCGCGAGCTGGTCATGAAGGGGGTCCTCTCGGAAGAGGAGCTCGGCATGTACTACAGCTCGCTCTCCTACCTCTGGCGCATCCGCAACGAACTGCACTACCTGGCCGGCCGCAAGAACGACCAGCTCACCTTCGAGGCCCAGACTACCATCGCCCGTTTCTTCGGCTACGAGGACAAGGGGAAGACCCTGGCCGTCGAGCAGTTCATGCAGGACTTCTACCTGCACGCCAACCGCGTCGAGCACTTCAGTTCGCTGCTCATCACCAAGTGCAGCCAGCGCGAGGACTCAACCCGCAAGATACTGGGCTACTTCACCCGCCGCCCGGTGGGGGACGGCTTCTACGTCATGAAGGGGGAACTGGTGGTCCCGGATGAAACGGTGATCGCCAAGGACCCGGTGCGGCTCATCAAGATCTTCGAGCACGCCCAGAAGCAGGGGGTGGCCTTGAGCCTCGCCACCAAGACCCTGATCCGCAACAACCTGGACCTGGTCAACGACAAGTTCCGTCGCTCCAAGGAGGCCAACGCCTCCTTCATCAACATCCTGCAGTCCGAGAAGAAGGTCTACGACACGCTGCAGCAGATGCACCACCTGGGCTTCCTGATCCGCTTCATCCCCGAGTTCGAGCGCATCTACTGCAAGGTGCAGCACGACGTCTACCACATCTATACGGTCGACACCCACACCCTCTTCGCCGTCGAGGAGATTGCCAAGCTGTGGCGCGGCGAGCACAAGGACACCCTGCCGCTTTTGACCCAGCTTGCCATGGAGATCGACAAGCGCTGGCTGCTGCTCCTGGCCGTCATGTTCCACGACATCGGCAAGGGGGGCGGGGGCGGGCACGCGGAGGTGGGCGCCGAGCTGACCAAGACCATCGCCCGCCGCATGGGGCTCATCAAGGAAGATTCGGAGCGGCTGCAGTTTTTGGTGCGTCAGCATCTCCTCTTGGCCCACATCGCCCAGCGCCGCGACCTGCACGACGAGCGCATGATCATCCAGTTCGCCCGCCAGATGGAGAAGAGCGAGAACCTGAAGATGCTCTACCTCCTGACCTACGCCGACATCAAGGCGGTGGGGCCGGAGGTGTGGACCGAGTGGAAGGCGCTTTTGCTGCAGGAGCTTTACGAGAAGGCCTTCACCGTGCTGGAGCGCGGCGACTTCAAGCTGGAGGCGTCCGGGGACCGGGTGCGCCGGGTCAAGCGGACCGTGTTCGATCTGTTGGCGGACGACTACCCGGGGCAGCTCATCAAGGACGAGTTGCAGGCGCTCACCACCAGACACCTGCTCTCCTACACGCCGGAGGTCCTATCCGGGCACGTGCGCACGCTGCTTGAGATGCCCAAGAATCTGTTGGTGCTGCAGTTGTCCCACGAGGTCGAGCGCGGCTACACCAACTGCACCATCTGCACCTATGACATCCCGGGCCTCTTCTCCATGATCACCGGCGTGATGGCTGCCAACGGCATGAACATCCTGGGGGCGCAGATCCACACCAATACCAACGAAAAGGTGCTGGACATCCTGCAGGTGAACTCGCCCCAGGGCTTCGTGATCACCGAGGAAAGCCGCTGGAAGCGTTTTGAGACCGACCTGAGGCAGGTGCTGGAAGGCAAGGTCCGGGTGGGGCAACTGGTGGCCAAGCGCAACCGCCCCAGCATCCTCACCGAGAAGGCGAAGCCGACCGTGCCGGCGCGGGTGGAGATCGACAACGAGGTCTCCTCGGACTACACGGTCATCGACATCTACGCCCACGACAAGGTGGGGCTTTTGTACTCGATCACCAGCACGCTCACCAGGCTCGGGCTCTACATCGGCGTGTCCAAGATCTCCACCAAGGTGGATCAGGTCGCCGACGTGTTTTACGTGAAGAACATCTTCGGGCAGAAGATCTCTGAGCCTGCCAAGCTCGAGGAGATCCGCACCGAGCTGCTCGCCGCCGTGGACGGCTAGTGGACCGCTACCTCGACCTGTTTCTGAATTACCTGGTGGTCGAGAAGGGGGCCGCCGCCAACACCGTGGCCGCCTACAGCAGGGACCTGACCCGTTACCTCGCCTACCTCGGGGAGCGGGAGCCTGCGCAGGTGAAGGCGAGCGACGTCACCGGTTACCTCGCCAGGCTCAAAGGGGAGGGGATCTCGCCCCGGAGCCGCGCCCGGGCGCTCTCGGCGCTTCGGATGCTGCACCGATTCCTGGTGCGCGAGGGTTACTGCGAGGTGAACCCGACTGCCATCGTGGAGGCGCCCAAGGGGCTGCAGAAGCTGCCGGGCGTGCTCAGTTCGCGCGAGGTGGAGGCACTTTTGGCCTCGCCGCTCGACACCGGCGCCATAGAGTTGCGCGACAAGGCGATGCTGGAACTGCTCTACGCCACGGGGCTCAGGGTTTCCGAGTTGGTGGGGCTGAAGATAGGGGACGTCAACATCGACGCCGGCTACCTGATGACCATCGGCAAGGGGGACAAGGAGCGGTTGATCCCGATGGGGGCGAGCGCCTGTCACGCGGTGGGGGAGTACCTGGAGCAGGCGCGCCAGGAGTTGTTGAAGCAGAAGAGTTCGCCGCTGCTCTTTCTGAGCCGGCTGGGCGAGGGGATGACCCGGCAGGCCTTTTGGAACATCATCAAGAAGAGGGCGCTGCAGGCGGGCGTCAGGAGCGGCATCTCGCCGCATACCTTGCGGCACTCGTTTGCCACGCACCTGCTGGAGAACGGCGCGGATTTGAGGAGCGTGCAGATCATGCTGGGGCACGCGGACCTCTCCACGACCCAGATCTACACCCACGTGACCCGGGAACGGCTGAAGCGTCTGCACGAAAAGGCGCACCCGAGAGGGTAACGCAAAGGCGCAAAGATCAAAAAGCCTCAACGCAAAGACGCAAAGGCGCGGAGACGCTAAGAAAGCCTTTTAGGGGGTACACCTTTAGTCGGTTTTGAACTTTGCGCCTCTGCGGCTTGGCGCCTTTGCGTTGATGGTTTAAAAACGAAACAAAAAACACAAACCTATTATTTAACGCAATGGCGCTAAGACGCTAAGAGAACCTTTAAAAGCTTTTGAATTGTTTTACCCTTTGCGCCTTTGCGGCTTTGCGTTAACAATAATGTTTTTAACTCAACCACAGATTACTGATAAAGGATGGATGCTATGAAGTACATTGTGTTGCTCGGTGACGGGATGTCGGACCAGCCGGTCGGGGCTTTGGAAGGAAAAACGCCGCTGCAGGCGGCTAAGACGCCTAACATGGATTTTATGGCCAAGCGCGGCACCCTGGGCCTTGCCCATACGGTGCCGGAAGGCTACGCTCCGGGCTCGGACGTCGCCAACCTCTCCATGTTCGGCTACAACCCGGTCGATTGCTACACCGGCCGCTCGCCGCTTGAGGCTGCCAGCATGGGCGTGTCCCTGGGACCGGACGACGTGGCCTTCCGCCTCAACCTGGTGCACCTGGAAGCGCGCGGCGGCAAGCTGATCATGGAAGATTACTCCGCCGGCCACATCTCCTCCGCGGACGGCCGCGAATTGGTGGAGGACCTGCAGCGCCAGCTGGGCAACGAGGAGTTCTCCTTCCACCCCGGCGTCAGCTACCGGCACCTCATGGTCTGGCACGGCGGCAGGACTCAGATCAAGATGACCCCGCCCCACGACATCTCCGGGCAGTCCGTCACCGAGCACATGCCGTCCGGCGAGGGCGCGGACAAGCTCATCTACCTGATGAACGCATCGCAGATGATCTTCCACAACCACCCGCAGTACAAACGCCGCGCCGCCGCAGGCGAGGTGCCGGCCAACTCCATCTGGCTCTGGGGACACGGCAAGGCCCCGGCCATGGGTACCTTCGACGCACGCTTCGGCCTCACCGGCGCCGTTATCTCGGCGGTCGACCTGATCAAGGGAATCGGCGTCTACGCCGGCCTCGACATCATCAACGTCCCCGGCGCCACCGGCTACCTCGATACCAACTTCGACGGCAAGGCCCAGGCGGCCATCGACGCACTGAAGACCCACGACTTCGTCTTCGTGCACGTGGAGGCCCCGGACGAGGCGTCGCACTCCGGCAAGCTCGCCGACAAGATCAAGGCCATCGAGCTCTTCGACGAGAAGGTGGTGGGGGCGGTGCTGCAGGGGGTGAAACAGTTCGGCGACTACCGCATCCTGTGCGCGCCAGACCATCCCACCCCGATCGCCCTGATGACCCATAGCTCGGATCCGGTTCCCTTCGTGATCTATGCTGGAGAGGAAAAGGAGAAGGCGGGTGTAGCCGGCTACGACGAGATCGCCGCCGCGGCGACCGGCCTCAAAGTGGAGCCGGGGTACAGGCTGATGGAGATGCTGCTGAACCGCTAAGGAGTTCTTTCCTCACTCCGATCTCATCCCCTCCCCCCGGAGGGGGGAGGTCGGGAGGGGGGAGCTTGCATTCGACATCCGTTTCCCCCTCCCTAACCCTCCCCTCCGGGGGAGGGGACTGGTGCTCAACAAAATCAGCGCCACTCCGGCCCCCCTTCACATTAAGCGTTGACAACTGGTTGGCCTCGGGTTTTAATGGCCAGTCTGTTACTTCCTATTCTCATCGGTCCTGCCCTCGGGCATATCACATTAAGCTTCAGGAGGAATTTGATGAATCCATTAGCCGCGGAGTTAAACGAGTCTCTAGCCCAGCACAGCCCCCATGTCCTGGAGATGCTGTCTGATCTCGGCAAGAACCTCTTCTTCCCCAAGGGAATCCTCACCCAGTCGGCTGAAGCCAAAGAAAAAGCAACCAAGTTCAACGCCACCATCGGCATCGCCACCGAGAACGGCGGCCCGATGTACCTCTCCTGCATCCAGGACAAGCTCTCCTCCTTCGACCCGAAGGACATCTATCCGTATGCACCGCCGGCAGGCAAGCCGGAACTGCGCGCCCTGTGGCGCGAGAAGATGCTGCGTGAGAACCCGAGCCAGGTAGGCAAGCACTTCAGCAGCCCCATCGTCACCAATGCACTGACCCACGGCCTCTCCATCGTCTCCGACATGTTCGTCGACAAGGGTGACCACCTGATCCTGCCGGACATGCTCTGGGGCAACTACAACCTCACCTTCGGCACCTGCAGCGGCGCCATCGTGAAGAAGTACCCGACCTTCACCGCTACCGGCGGCTACGATGTCGATGCCTTCAAGGCCACCCTGCAGAACTCGGCGGAAGAGAAGGGCAAGGTCATCGTGCTCCTAAACTTCCCGAACAATCCGAGCGGCTACACCCCGACCGTCGCCGAGGGTGATGCCCTGGTCGCCGCCATCAAGGAAGTCGCCGAGGGGGGCTGCAACGTGGTCGCCATCACCGACGACGCCTACTTCGGTCTCTTCTACGAGGACAGCCTGAAGGAGTCCCTCTTCGGCAAGCTGGCCAACCTGCACCCGCGCATCCTGGCGGTCAAGCTGGACGGCGCCACCAAGGAAGAGTTCGTCTGGGGCTTCCGCACCGGCTTCATCACCTTCGCCGACGGCAACGAGTACGAGAACGCACCGGTGATGACCGCCCTCGAGAAGAAGGCCATGGGCATCATCCGCGCCCGCATCTCCAACTGCCCGCACCCGTCCCAGACCTTCGTCATCGAGGCGCTGCGCTCCCCCGAGTTCCTGAAGCAGAAGGAGGAGAAGTTCCAGATCATGAAGGGGCGCGCGCTGAAGACCAAGGAAGTGTTGAACAGCGGCAAGTACGACGCCGCCTGGGATTACTACCCGTTCAACTCCGGCTACTTCATGTGCCTGAAGCTGAAGACCGTGGATGCCGAGAAGCTGCGTCTGCACCTGCTGGACAAGTACGGCGTCGGCGCCATCTCCACCACCAAGACCGACCTCCGTATCGCCTTCTCCTGCATTGCAGAGCAAGACATCCCGGAACTGTTCGACATCATCTACAAGGGTGTGCAGGACCTGGCTTAAACGGCAGAACCCGTTCAACGTTCAACGTTAGAAGGTTAGAACCTGAAAAACAAAAGCCCCTGACCGCATGCGCGGCAGGGGCTTTTTCTTGTTGCTGATGTCACGGAAAGGCGCAGGCGCAAAGAAAGAACGACAACTAACAGGGATGAAGGGGATTAAAGGGATAAAACAAAAAAACAAGGGGGACAGGCACCTGCGGAGCCAGTCCCCTGGTCGTTATCCCCTTCATCCCCTTAAATAGGATGGGTCACAAAAGGAAAAGGGCACCTCTTGCTGCAGAGGAGCCCTTTTTGAGGAGAGGTCTAACGTCGAACGTTGAACGTTGAACGGCCGTTAGTCGATGAGCTTGCCGATGGCGCCGAAGCGGGGGCGCATCTTGTCCTTGTCCCAGGACCAGTACTTGATGAAGGCCAGACCCTTGATCTTGTCGTTCTTCACGAAGCCCCAGAAACGGCTGTCGTAGGAACGGTCGCGGTTGTCACCCATGACGAAGTAGGAGTTGGGGGGGACCGTGACGGGATCCTTGAAGTCCCTCGGGTTGTACTCCTTGGGAACGGTGTCAGGCTCCTTGTGCACCTCGTGCGGATTGGCGTACAGCTTGCCGTTCACGTAGACGCGCTTGTTCTTTACCTCGACGACGTCGCCGGGGACGCCGATGACGCGCTTGATGAAGTCCTTGGTCGGATCCTCGGGGTACTCGAAGACGATGACGTCGCCCTGCTTCGGGTCGCGGAGCTTGAGGAAACGCCCGTCGAGCCCGGGGATCTTAGTGCCGTAGATGAACTTGTTGACCAGCAGATGGTCCCCGATGGCCAGGGTGTCTTCCATGGAGCCGGAGGGGATCTTGAATGCCTGCACCACGAAGGTGCGGATGACCATGGCCAAAAGCACCGCGATGATGATCGACTCGAGGTACTCGCGGACGATGTGCTTGCCCTGGGCGGGTTTCACTTCTTTGGCCTGTTCGGCTGGTTTATCTTCGACAACGTTCTTGTAATCTTCCATGCGCTGTTGCTTCCTTTTGGGTGGATGGGAGGGCGTATGCCGACCTTGATTACGGCTAACCTTCGACTTTAAGGATGGCCAAAAACGCCTCTTGCGGTAGTTCCACGTTGCCTACGTTCTTCATGCGCTTCTTCCCTTCCTTCTGCTTCTCCAGGAGTTTGCGCTTTCTGGTGATGTCGCCGCCGTAGCACTTGGCGAGAACGTCCTTCCTCATCGCCTTCACGGTCTCGCGGGCGATGACCTTGGTGCCTACCGCCGCCTGGATGGCGATCTCGAACATCTGGCGCGGGATCAGTTCCTTCATTTTGGAGACCAGTTCGCGGCCTCTGTAGTAGGCCTTGTCCTTGTGGATGATGAGCGACAGGGCGTCGACCACCTCGCCGTTGATCATGATGTTGAGGCGCACCAACTCGCTCTGGCGGTAGTCCAACAGTTCGTAGTCGAGCGACGCGTACCCCTTGGTGATCGACTTCAGGCGGTCGTAGAAGTCGAGGACCACCTCGTTCAGCGGCAGCTCGTAGACCACCATGACGCGGGTCGGGGTCAGGTACTTGATCTCGCGCTGCACGCCACGCTTCTCCTCGCACAGTGCCAGGATGCCCCCCACGAATTCGTTGGGGACGTGGATCGAGGCGAGGATGAACGGTTCCTCGACGTAAGCGATCTCCTGGGTCGGCGGGAGCTGGTTCGCGCTCTGGATGTGGGTCATGTTGCCGTCGGTCCCGTGCACGCGGTAGACGACGGTGGGGGCGGTGGTGATCAGTTCAAGGTTGAACTCGCGCTCCAGGCGCTCCTGGATGATCTCCATGTGCAGCAAGCCAAGGAAGCCGCAGCGGAAGCCGAAGCCGAGCGCCAGCGAGGTCTCCGGGTCGTAGGAGAAGGAGGAGTCGTTCAGCTTGAGCTTCGCCAGCGCGTCGCGCAGGCTCTCGTACTGCGAGGTGTCGATCGGGTAGAGCCCCGAGAACACCATCGGCTTCACTTCCTTGTAACCGGGGAGCGCCGCGTCGCAGGGGTTGTGCACCAGGGTGACGGTGTCGCCTACCTTCGCGTCGGCCACTTCCCTGATCCCGGCGATGATGAAACCGACCTCGCCGGCGGTGAGCGCCGCCACTTCGCGCATGTCGGGGGAGAAGACGCCGGCTTTCAGCACCTCGTAGTTCTTCCGGTTCGACATGAGCTGGATCTTGTCGCCTTTTTTCACGGTGCCGTCGACGATGCGCACCAGGATGATGACCCCCTGGTACTGGTCGTACCACGAGTCGAACAACAGCGCCTTGAGCGGCTTGTTGGGGTCACCCTGCGGCGGCGGGATCTTCTTGACGATCTCTTCCAGGATCTCTTTGGTGCCGATCCCTTCTTTCGCGCTGGCGAGCACGGCGTCATGGGTGTCGAGGCCGATGATCTCCTCGATCTCGGCCTTGACCCGCTCCGGCTCGGCGGCGGGGAGGTCGATCTTGTTCAGCACCACGAAGACCTCGAGGTTCGCGTCCAGGGCCAGATACACGTTGGCCAGGGTCTGCGCCTCGACCCCTTGGGAGGCGTCCACCACCAGCAGGCCGCCTTCGCAGGCGGTCAGCGAGCGGGAGACCTCGTAGGTGAAGTCGACGTGTCCCGGGGTGTCGATCAGGTTGAGGACGTAGTCCTTGCCGTCTTCGGCCCGGTAGTTGAGGCGGACGGTCTGGGCCTTGATGGTGATGCCGCGTTCCCGTTCCAGGTCCATCTTGTCGAGGAACTGGTCCTGCTTCTCGCGTGCGGAGAGGGTGCCGGTGAATTCGAGAAGACGGTCGGCGAGGGTGGATTTGCCGTGATCGATGTGGGCGATGATGGAAAAATTGCGGATATGCTCGAGTACCATATTGTCCTTTATCGGGCGGAGATTAACTCATGAAATATATAGATTCGACCTCTGATTGTAAAGTTATTTCTGGGGCTTCGAGCCGTAGCGCCGGCTGTCCTCGCGAGGCTGGTATTTCCACGTTGTTTGGGTGGAAATGCGTTGCTTTTGCCCTCACCTTGCAGGTATAAAGGGAGCCGCAAAGAGCCAGGTCAGTGCTCGCTGAAGCGGTCGGTTTGAACCCGCAGTGCGTTAGGAGAGGATATGGGGATGTATCGAGAAGTGATCAAGCATGAAGTTTTCCCGGCGCTGGGGTGCACCGAGCCGATCGCCGTTGCCTATGCCGCGAGCCTCGCCGCGGCGCAACTGGACGGGGAACTGGAGCGGGTGACGGTGAGCGCCGATGCCGGCGTTTTCAAGAACGGCTTCGCCGTTACCGTCCCGGAGACCGGCGGGGTGAAGGGCAACGTGATCGCGGCCGCGCTGGGGGCGCTGATCGCCCGCCCGGAGCTGAAGATGGAGATCCTGTCCGGGACGCGGCCGGAGTTGTTGCAACAGGCGAAGCTGCTGGTGTCGGGCGGGCAGGCGTCGGTGTCCCTGGCCGAGGCGCAGCGCGGCTTCTACATCGACGTCACCGTGGCAAAGGGGGGGCGGGTGGCACGGGCGGTCTTGGCCGGTGGCCACACCAACCTGGTGCGGCTGGAGCGCGACGGCGCCGTTCTCTTGAGCAGCGAGCAGGAGCAGGGTGGAGAGGATAGTCACCAGTACCGCGCAGCTCTGAAGGCGATGACGCTGGCCCAGTTGGTGGACCTGCTGGCGGACGTGGACCAGGAGGACCTGGCCTACCTGAAGCGGGGCGTGGAGATGAACCTGCGGGTCGCCGAGGCGGGGAAGGCACTCACCAAGGTGGGCTACTACGTCGAGGACCTGGTGCGCAAGGGCTTCCTCCTCTCCGACGTGGTCTCTTCCAGCAAGATCCTCACCGCCTCCGCCTCGGATGCACGCATGGCGGGACTCTCCTACCCGGTCATATCCAGCGGCGGCAGCGGTAACCAGGGCATCGTGGCCATCCTGGTTCCCTATAACGTTGGGCTCTTCTTCCGCATCCCGGAGGAGACCATCTTGAAGAGCATCGCGCTTTCGCACCTGGTGAACGCCTACATCAAGTGCCACACCGGCGACCTCGCGCCCATCTGCGGCTGCGCCATCGCGGCCGGTGTCGGGGCCGCGGTCGCCATCGTGTACCAGCAGGCGGGCAAGGACCTCGCCAAGATGAACCTGGCGGTGAACACCATCATCTCCGACATCGGGGGGATGCTCTGCGACGGCGCCAAGGGGGGCTGCGCCCTGAAGGTCGTCAGCTCGACCGATGCCTCCATCCGCGCGGCCTACATGGCGCTGTCCGGCCACGGCATCACCGAGGAAGAGGGGTTCGTGGGGAGGAGCGCAGAGGAGACCATCCGCAACCTGAGCCGGATCACCGACCATGGCATGGCCTTGGCCGACCAGACCATGCTGCACATCATGCTGGAAAAGCAGGGGGGCGCGCCCACGTAGCACATCCCTGTCACCCTGGTACTCCATCGGCAAAGTTGGAGTGCATAACCAAGGCGCCGGCAACGGTAGTGCCTTCCCAACCCTTGCAACGAAAACAGCGGCCGGATGAGGATCGACTCCCCATCCGGCCGCTGTCTTTCGTGTCAGCCCGTAATTAAATCAGGCCAGCCTGAATTGACCGACCAGGCGCTGCAGGTCCTGCGAGAGCGAAGCGAGGTTGCTGGCGGCGTTGGCGCAGGTGTGGGCGCCGCGCGAGGTCTCCTGCACTACGTCCGTGATCTGCATGATGTTGTTGGTGATCTCGCCGGTGGTCGCGGTCTGTTCCTCGGCCGCGGTGGCGATCTGGTTCACCTGCTCGGTCACTTCGCTGATCTGGCGCAGGATCTCCTGCAGCGACTCGCCCGACTTGGCCGCCTCGCGGGTACCGTTTTCGACCTCGCGCACACCTTCCTCCATGGCACCCACGGCTTCCCGGGTCTCGCTCTGGATCGACTTGATCATCTCGCCGATCTCGCGGGTGGCGCGGGTGGTGCGCTCGGCGAGCGCCCGGACCTCGTCGGCAACCACGGCAAAGCCGCGCCCCTGCTCGCCGGCGCGCGCCGCCTCGATGGCCGCGTTCAGGGCCAGCAGGTTGGTCTGGTCCGCGATGTCCTCGATGGTGCCGATGATGGCGCCGATCTGGTCGCTGCGCTCGCCAAGACCCGCAACCGTGGCCGCCGAGGTCTGCACCTGGGCCGCGATCCGGTTCATCACCTGCACGGTCTGCTCCACGACGGCCCGGCCGGCCTGGGCGCGCCCGGTCGCCTCTTCACCCCCGGAGGCTGCCCGGTGGCAGCTCTGGGCGATGTCGGCGGAGGTGGCAGCCATCTCCTCGCTGGCGGTCGCCACGGTACTGGTCTGGGACGCGACCTCCTCGGCGCCGGTGGCGATCTGCTCCGAGGTGTTGTGCAGGTCGTTGGCCGCCGAGGCGACCTGGAGGCTGTTGGCCACCACCTGGTTCATGGTGTCGTTGAGTTTCTGCGCCATCTCGTTCACTTCCGCCGCCAGCATCCCCATTTCATCGCGGGTCGTGATGCTGGAGCGGGCGGTGAGGTCGCCGCCCGCGACTTGGGCCAGGGTGTCGAAGACCATCTTGAGCGGCTTGCTGATGGAGTTGGCGATGAGCAGCCCGATCACCGCCAGCAGCAGCGCGGCGAGGGCGGTGAGGCCGACCATGAAGATCTGGGAGGAGTGGTATGCGGCGAGGTCCTGCTGGTAGAGGTCCTTGGCGCTCTTTTCGTTGTCGGCCACCAGTTCGCTGATCGCATCAGCCGGCTTCTTGTACAGCGGAGCCACCGAGCTGGTCGCGAAGTTCACCGTGTCCTTGCGCGCCTCCGGGTTGCCTGCCGATTGCTGGGTCAGTTGCTGCAGCTTGGCTCCCTGCATCAGGTACTCGTCGTAGCCCTGCTTGAAGGTCGCGATGAGACTCTTCTCCTTGGCATCAAGCTCGTACTTCAGGAACTTGGCCTGGGTCTCCTCAATGCGCTGCTTCCTTTTTTCCAGGTCGTCCACCCGCTCCTTGATCTTCGCGGGGTCTTCGAGCAGCATCATGTAGACCAGGTCCAGCCTGATGGCCAGCAGGTCGTTCTTCAGGTCGTTGAGCATGCCTACGTGGATGACGGAGATGTTCATGGCCTCCTGGTCATCCGACATGACGCGCATCTTGTGCAGACTGGCCCCGGCAATGACAACCAGCGTGGCCACGGCTATGGCCACAAGACACAACGACTTCGTTTTTACCTTCAGGTTCATCCAAAAACTCATAACAGTCCCCCTGATGCTGTGCTTCTGGTGTAGGAATGTGGCAGATATTGAGCCCTATCGGCCATATTCATACAAACTTTAGGATGTAATCGGTATACTTGATAAAGGCGCGACGAGGTGTGAGCGGGACGTTGTAACCGGTTGGTTGCGTGCTAAAGTTTCCCTTCGTCCTGTCAGTACTCCCACACCCGTTGCCAAGGAGCATGCTCATGTCTCATCATAGCGACGTCATCCCTTCCTATACGCCTCCCGAGTTCCGCCGCCCCAAGCTGGCCGCTGCGCCCGCGGCGACGTTCGTGCCGGCTCCTGCGGACGGCGTCTTGCCCGAGAACTTCCACGCCACCTCCAACCACCCCGAGTACGTGCACCTCGGGGGAGGTGAGTGGCTCCTTGCACCGCAAAGCAGGATGGACTGCGTCATGGTGCTGCGTGGCAGAGAGCTCGACGTGGTGGAGCCGCGCCGGGTGCGCAAGGGGGATATGGTGGCCGTCGGGCGCACCGAGAACGGCGAGGAGGGGATCTACCTCCACATCGGCGGGTTCCTGAACCTGGCCGAGCCCTTCGCCGACAAGTTCTCCTTCCGAAGCCGCGGCACCAGGGAGACCCCCTTTAGCCGCTCCTACGATGAACTGTACCAGGTGCTGCGCCACGACCGCGATCACGGCTACATCGTCTGGGTGCTCGGCCCCGCGGTTGCCTTCGACATGGATTGCAGAAACGCCATGCAGGGGCTCATCGAGTCGGGCTACTGCCACGCGCTTTTGGCCGGCAACGCCCTGGCCACCCACGACCTGGAGGCGGCCCGCTTCCGCACCGGCCTCGGGCAGAACATCTACACCCAGGCCATCATGCCCATGGGGCACTACAACCACCTGGACATCATCAACGAGGCGCGCCAGGCGGGAGGGATCCCGCAGACCATCGAGAAGCTGGGGCTCGACGACGGCATCATGTACGCCTGCAGCAGGAAGAAGATCCCGGTGGTGCTGGCCGGCTCCATCCGCGACGACGGGCCGCTCCCTGAGGTGATCCACGATGCGTACCAGGCCCAGGACGCGATGCGGGTTCATGCCCGGCAGGCGACCGCGGTGCTGGCCATTGCCACCCAGCTGCACTCCATCGCCTTCGGCAACATGGTGCCCAGCTACCGCGTCGAGCCGGACGGACGGGTGCGCCCGGTCTACTTTTACGTGGTGGACATGGCCGAGTTCTCGGTGGACAAGCTGGCCAACCGCGGCTCGGCCCAGGCGGTGGGGCTTTTGACCAACGCGCAGGACTTCGTCGTCAATCTCTGGAACCACCTTAAGAAGCTGGACTGATCGAGGAAGAGGGAAGTCATGGAAAACGGCATCAGGATGATAGGTGTACCGGTCGACCTGGGGCAGGAACAGCGCGGCGTTGACCTGGGGCCGGGCGCGCTGCGCTACGCGGGGCTTTCGGCGCGGCTTTCGGGGCTGGGCTATATCGTGGAGGACATCGGCAACCTGCCGGTGCCGGTGCGCGACGTGCTGGGCGCCGAGCGGGAACTGCGCTACCTCCCCTCGATCCGGCAGGTCTGCGAAACCGTGTACCAGGCCGGGCGCAGCGCCGTCAGCCAGGGCTTCATGCCCATCTTCATGGGGGGGGACCACTCCATGGCGGTAGGGTCCATCGGCGGGGTGACTGACGAGCAGCCCGCGGCGGTGATCTGGGTGGACGCCCACGGCGACTTCAATACGCCCCAGAGCAGCCCCACCGGCAACATCCACGGCATGGCGCTGGCGGCGCTTTTAGGGGAAGGGTTTCCTGAACTGGTCAGCGTGGGGCGCCCCGGACCCAAGCTGCATGCCTCGGACATCATCCTGATCGGCCTGCGCGAGCTCGACCCCGAGGAAAAGCTGCGCCTGCGCGCCTCGGGCATCAAGGGGTACACCATGCGCGACATCGACGAGCGGGGCATGGCCGCCATCGCGCGCGAGGCGCTGGGGCGGCTCGCCCACCGCACCCGCCTGCACGTGAGCCTGGACCTGGACGGGCTGGACCCGCTCGAGGTGCCGGGGGTGGGGACCACCGCGCCCGGGGGGATCACCTACCGGGAGGCGCAACTATTGATGGAGATCATCGCCGACACCGGGCTGTTGCGGTCCATGGATATCGTGGAGATCAACCCGATCCTCGACAACAGTAACCGCACCGCCAAGATCGCCGTGGAGCTGACCGCCTCCGCCTTCGGGGCCTCCATCCTGTAGAGAGGCTGCCGCACCAAATTGAAAACCCGATCAGGCAGGATCTTACGCCCGTTCCCTCTCCCAGAGGGAGAGGGGATTTCGTGCAGCACTGCGAGGCGAACATAAGTCTGGTTCCCGGAATTCCCTGATGAACCAAAAAAAAGCCTGTCCGAGTGCCGGACAGGCTTTTTGCGATTGAGGGGGGGTGCCGTTTTACGAAGCGGGCAGCTCAGCTTTGATGTCGTGGTGCTTCACCACCTTGAGCTTCTCGGCGATGAACATGTACCCGGTGGGGTACTTGGTGAACTTGCCGGTCGCCTCGATCTCGTCGCCGACCTTGGGAGCCTGGGCAGGGTACTTCACCGGGATGAAGAGCTTCTGGCATCCGTTTTTACACTGTGCTTCCTTGGTGTCCATGATGCCGATGACAGCCTTGTCATACGGGGACACGCCGGCCATGACGCCGGTGATGGTGATTTTGTCAGTGTAAAGCTGCGGGTTGGTCCCCACCTCGGCGACGGTGAGCGTCTTTACCTGCCCGACCTTGCCTGCCGTGACGGCAAGCGCCACGCCGAAGACGAGGGCTACCGCGATGATGATCATTTTTTGCACGCTGATTCTCCTAATGAACTAGTGTGGCCCTGCCAGTGTCACGATGCTCACTTTATGAAGTTTCCTTCTTTATTGTCAAGCTGAAAAAACGCCCGATTCAGTCGCGAAAATCCCTGATTGATACAGGGGGGGGAGGTGACAAAAAGCCCGCGTCCCCTAGAGGAGATCGCGGGCCTCTGAAACAGTTGCGGGAGGTGGCGGGGAAGATCTAGTACCCTGCCACCACGACTTCGAGGTGTCCGTCGTTGGGGCAGAAGATGAGTCCGTGCACCGGCACGTCCTTGGGGATCAGCGGGCTGTTGCGGATGATGCCGGTGACCCGCTCCACGTTCTCTTCGGGGCAGCTGAAGGCGCCCACCCACTGGCCCAGGTCCGGGTCCAGGGCCTCGATGGCCGCGGGATCGACGCCGCGCTCCATCATTTTCACCTTGAGTTGTTCAACATCCACGGACCCCATGCCGCAATCCTTGTGGCCGATGACGAAGATCTCCTCGACGCCGAGCAGGAACACGGCCGCCACGAGGCTGCGAATCACGCCGCCGTTGGGATCGACCAGGGTGTTGCCGGCGTTCTTGATCACCTTGGCGTCGCCGCGCTTGACCCCCATGGCCGGTTCGAGGAAATCGACCAGCCTGGTGTCCATGCAGGTGAAGATGGCGAGCTGCTTCTTGGGGTCTTTGGGAAGGGGAGGGAAGGCTCCCGGGCGGACGAATTTTTTATTGTGAGTCAGGACTTTGTCGAGAAGAGTCATGGTTCTCCGTTTCCTTGTGGTTAGATGTGCAAAACGGTTTTTTAAGCCGAAACTCCGCTCAAGTCAAGGAAAAGAGGCCTCCGCCCGGTATACGTGCGGAGGCCTCTCTGTCTAGGCGTTCTGCACGTCCACGACGGCAATGGCGGCCATGTTGACCACGTCGTTCACGTCGTCGCCGCGCTGCAGCACATGCACCGGCTTGTTCATCCCCATCAGGATGGGGCCGATGGCCTCGGCGCCACCCAGGCGGCGCAAAAGCTTGTAGCAGATGTTGCCGGAGTTGAGGTCCGGGAAGATGAGCACGTTGGCCGGGGTCTTCAGCTTGGAGAAGGTGAAGCCGTCCAAAAGCTCCGGCACCACGGCGGTGTCCGCCTGCATCTCGCCCTCGACGATCAGGCTGGGCGCGCGCTCCTTGACCAACTCCACGGCGCGCTTCACCTTCCGGGTCTGCGGGTGGTCCACCGAACCGAAGTTGGAGAAGGAGAGCATGGCGATGCGCGGCTCGATGCCGAGCATGGCGACCTTCTCGGCGGCCAGGATGGCGGTCTCGGCCAGCTCCTCGGCGGTCGGGTCGATGGTCACCGTGGTGTCGGCCAGGAAGTAGACCTCCTTCTTGAACACCATCATGTAGAGACCGTGCACGCTGGAGAGGCCGGCCTGCTTGCCCAGCACCTGCAGCGCCGGACGGATGGTCTCGGGATAGTGGGTGTCGATGCCGCCCAAGAGGGTGTCGGCGTGTCCCTGCGCCACCATCATGGTGGAGAACTGCACCCGCGATTTGCGGCGCATGATGCGCTGGCACTCGGTGAGGGTGAGCCCTTTTCTCTGGCGCCTGCGGTAGAGCTCATGGGCGTACTCCTCGGTGTGCTCGCTCTCGGTCGGGTCGACGATGGGGACGTCGAGATCGAGGTTCAGGTCGTCCATTTTCTGCTGGATCTTCTTCTTGTCACCCACGAGGACCGGCTGGGCGATTCCTTCTTCCACCAGGATCTGGGCGGCGCGCAGGATCTTCTCGTTGTCACCCTCGGGGAAGACGACCTTTTTCGGGTCGCTCTTCGCCTTGTTGATGATCATGCGCATGACCTCTTTGGAACGTCCCTGGGAGGATTCGAGCTGCTCGATGTACTTCGCCATGTCCTCGATGGGCTGGCGCGCCACGCCGGTGTCCATGGCGGCCTGGGCGATGGCCGGCGCCACGTGCAGGAGGACGCGCGGATCGAACGGCTTGGGAATGATGTAGTTCACGCCGAAGGAGAACTTCTCGTTGCCGTAGGCCTTGGAGACCGAGTCGGGCACCTCCTCCTGGGCGAGTTTCGCCAGCGCGTGCACCGCCGCAAGCTTCATCTCCTCGTTGATGGCGGTGGCGCGCACGTCGAGCGCCCCGCGGAAGATGAAGGGGAAGCCGAGCACGTTGTTGACCTGGTTGGGGTAGTCGGAGCGGCCGGTCGCCATGATCACGTCGCCGCGTACCGCGTGCGCCTCCTCCGGGGTGATCTCCGGGTCGGGGTTGGCCATGGCGAAGATGATCGGGTTGGGTGCCATGCTGCGGATCATCTCCGGGGTGAAGGCCCCTTTCGCGGAAAGGCCGAAGAGGACGTCGGCGCCTTTGGCAGCCTCCTCCAGGGTGCGGAACGGGGTGTCGGCGGCGAAGAGCTCCTTGTACTTGTTCATCCCCTCCACGCGTCCCTTGTAGATGACCCCCTTGGTGTCGCACATGATCATGTTGTTGGGTTTGACACCCAGTGCGATGGCGAGCTTGGCGCAGGAGTTGGCCGAGGCGCCGGCGCCGTTCACCACGATGCGGATGTCCTCGATCTTCTTGCCGGTGAGCTGCAGCGCGTTCAGCAGCGCGGCGGAGGAGATGATGGCGGTGCCGTGCTGGTCGTCGTGGAAGACCGGGATGTTCATGGTCTTTTTCAGTTCTTCCTCGATGTAAAAGCACTCGGGCGCCTTGATGTCTTCCAGGTTGATGCCGCCGAAGGTCGGCTCCAGGAGCTGGCACGCCTTGATGATCTCATCCGGGTTCTCGGTGTTCAGCTCGATGTCGAACACGTCGATGTCGGCGAAGCGCTTGAAGAGGACACCTTTCCCCTCCATGACCGGTTTGCCGGCCAGCGCCCCCAGGTTGCCCAGGCCCAGGACCGCGGTGCCGTTGGAAACGACGGCGACCAGGTTCCCCTTGGCGGTGTACTTGTAGGCGTCGTCCGGGTTCTCCTGGATGGCGAGGCAGGGTTCGGCGACACCCGGCGAGTAGGCGAGCGACAGGTCTGCCGCGGTCTGGCACGGTTTGGTGGCAATAACTTCTATCTTCCCTTTTCTACCAGTGGAGTGGTAGTCGAGTGCTCCCAGTTTCTTGCTCATGTACGTCCTCCTTTGACTCATAGGATGAGCGGCTGCCCGCCATTGAATCCATACTGCTGGTTATTTATTTCGTCACGACCACCAGAACCTTTACCTCTTTGCCGTCGTGGCTCAGAAGCCGGTGCCCGATGCTCGATTCGAAATAGAGTGAGTCCCCTTCGTGCAGGGTGATCTTCTTGTCGTCCAGGAGAAAATCGGCGTTGCCCTTCATGACGTAGACGAATTCCTCGCCGTCATGGCTGTAGGTGTTGGCCTCCGGCGCTTTCTCGGTCAGGGTGACCATGAATGCGTCCATCTTCTTGTTCTGCTTGTAGAAGGAGAGGGATTCGTAGAAGTACCCCTGCTTGGTCCCCTCCTTGGAGATGACCCGGGGCACGATGCGCCGTTCGTGTGCGCGCACCACCTCCCACTTGCGGTCATCCTCGTCCTCGCTGAACAATTGGGCCAGCTTGATGTCGAAGAACTTGGCGATCTTGGAGAGGGTGGCTATCGGGGGGGAAACGTTGTCGTTCTCGATCTGCGAGATCAGGGCCGGGGAGAAACCGGTCTCGTTGGCCACCGCCTGCAGGGTCAGCTTTCGGGCCTGTCGCAGTTTCTTCAGTCTCGACCCGATGTTGTACTCTGACATGACGCTGCTCCTGTGGTGAATAATCCACCGTTTTACTTCGGCTAAAATTATTCAGTTTTGGTAAAAAGTCAATTTAAATAGTGAATACAAGAAAAAATTAATGTTACCGGTAAGATCGCGAGGTGACTGAGGGTAGCACGTTCGGAGGCCTCCAGGCAAGGGTGCTTTGGGGGGATGATAAATCACTTCACCCTGTTTTAAAATCACGTTTACTGATATCGAACCGGCGCCTCTGTAGAGGTTCTTTAGAGAGTTCCCGGAGCACGAAGAATGCACCTTGCGCAGCGCCGCACGTGCACCAGTGTCCCCCCCTTTGCGAAGGGGGGGCAGGGGGGATTTGTTTTACTGAGATTGATCTCGTTCCCAAGGTCCACCTTGGGAACGCAAAGCCTCTCCGAAGCTCCAACGTCCCTCGGATGCAAAGCTGGAGCTTTGCACCATATGGGGTTCCCAAGCTGGAGCTTGGGAACCAGGAGCTTGGGAACCAGGAAATACCAGCAGCATTCTAATAGAGCCTTGAGAAAGGGGGGGCGGGGGGGATTGGACGCCTTCAGGAGATGCTCTTGTTCAGCTCCTCGAGCAGGGCCTTGAGATCGGCCTTGTGCACGGTAGCGCCATGCTCCAACTGCTCGAAGTCGGCGATCTGGCAGTCGAAGCAGTCCAGGCCGTAGCGCTCGAAAATGGGGAGGGTTTGCGGGTAACGCCTGAGGATTTCGCTGATGGTCATGTCCTTGCTGATCATACGGCCTCCTGTGACAGTCCTGCGGGGATGAAAAAAGGCGCTGCTATCCGCATGCGCCTTTCCTTGTTATCGAACGTGATCTCCCTGGCAGCCGGCCATGTCAGCGGCCCAGCCTGAACTTGGCGTCCAGGGCGCTCTTCACCAGCGGCGGCACCAACTTGTCCACCGGGCCGTTCAGGTGGCTCACTTCCTTGACGATGGAGGAGGAGAGGTAGCTGTAGGGGACCGAGGTCATCATGAACAGCGTCTCGACTTCGCGGGTGATGTTGCGGTTCATCTGCGCCAACTGGAACTCGAATTCGAAGTCGGAGACGGCGCGCAGGCCGCGGATGACGACGGTGGCACCGGCGCGGCGCACGTAGTCGACGAGGAGCCCCTCGAAGGTCTCCACCCTGGCCTGGGGACGGTCCTTCAGGATCTCGGTGAGCATGTCGATCCGCTCCTGGACGGTGAACAGGGCGTTCTTCTCGGAGTTTCTGGCCACGGCCACGATCACGCCGTCGAAGATCTTGAGGGCACGGTCGATGATGTCCAGATGGCCGTAGGTTACGGGATCGAAGGAGCCGGGATAGACAGCCACTCTCAAGGGCACGGTTCACCTCTGTCAGAAAGGGTCAGGAAGGAAAGGGCGGTGTCGCCGTAGACGCGGCGCTCGCTTTCAGCCAGCCTGCCGAAACGCGTTGGTACATCCTCTTTGGCGGAGAACTCGGCGACCACGGTGGTGCCGGCATCGATGAGCGGCGAGGTCGAGAGTAACTCCAGTAACCTTTGCGTGTGCCCCTCGGCGTAGGGAGGGTCGAGGAACACCAGGTGGAATGCGGCCTCGCCGCGGGAGAGCCAGCGCAGCGCCGCGGCGGCTTCCTGCACCACGACCCTGGCCCGGTCGGCGAGCCTGGTCACTTCCAGGTTCTTGCGGATCAGTTCCGCGGACTCCCGGTGCGAGTCGATAAAGACCGCGCTATCCGCGCCCCGGCTGAGTGCCTCGATGCCGAGGTTGCCGGTGCCGGCGAAGACGTCCAGCACCCGCATCCCGGAAAAGTCGCCCAGGCGGCTCACGAGGATGCTGAAGAGCGCCTCCTTGACGCGGTCCGCGGTCGGGCGCACCCGCTGGTTTTTCGGGGCCAGCAGCTGCCGGCCGCGGGCGCTTCCCGCGATCACCCGCATGAAGAGCATCTCCGGTGTAGGTACGTCATAAAAAGAACAACTCCCTCTTCTGCACAGGACTTGAGCCTGTGGCAGCGTGTCGGGCGGCAGGTGTGTATGACATTGCGCCGCAGGCTGCTCTATTAGCACGATGCATGGATAAGGTCAATCAAGTTTGCTGTTGACAGGGTTGGCGGCCAGTATATAAATTACCTACTTTTAACTGACTTGAGCAGGGGGGCGGATGAAAGAGGGCAATGCCTTGGAGCGCAGTGATCTCGCCGGCTACGCGGCCACCAGCGCCACATCCCGGGGACGCAAGTACCACGAGGAATTCAGGGACCATCGTCCCGCTTTCGAGAGGGATCGCGACCGCATCATTCACTGCGCCGCGTTCCGGCGCCTGGAGTACAAGACCCAGGTCTTCGTCAATCACGAGGGGGATTATTACCGCACCCGCCTCACCCATTCCCTGGAAGTGGCACAAATAGGGAAGGGGATCGCGAGGAGGCTCGGGCTGAACGAAGAGCTGACCGAGGCCCTGGCCCTGGCCCACGACCTCGGGCACACCCCCTTCGGCCATACCGGCGAGGAGGTGCTGAACCGCCTGATGGAAGGGTGCGGCGGCTTCGAGCACAACCTGCAGTCGCTGCGCGTGGTGGACGAGTTGGAGGAGCGCCATCCCGGCTACAACGGCCTCAACCTTTCCTGGGAGGTGCGCGAAGGGATCGCCAAACATTCCTCCCCCTACGATTCCCCCGCACCCATCTTCGCCGAGTTCCTCCCCGGGACGGTTCCCACCGTCGAGGCGCAGCTGATCAACTTCGCCGACGAGATCGCCTATAACAACCACGACATTGACGACGGCCTCAAGTCGGGCTACATCAACCTGAGCCAGCTCAAGAAGGTGGACCTCTGGAACGAGGTGCACGAGGGAATCGTGGCCCACTACCCCGATATCGACGTGGAGCGCGGCGTATGCCAGACCGTGAGCGCCCTGATCGGCGTGCTGATCAACGACCTGGTGCAGACCACGGCCGAGAATCTCGCCAAGCTGAAGATCGAGACCCAGGATGACCTGAGAAGGGTGAACGTCCCGGTGGTCTCTTTCAGCCCGGCCATGACCGAGCGCAACGCCCAGCTCAAGCGCTTCCTGTTCCAGAACCTGTACCGCCACTACAAGGTGGAGAGGATGCGGGTCAAGGCGGAGCGCTACCTGGCCGAGCTGTTCGAGGTCTACCTGAAACACCCGACGCTGCTCCCCATGAAGCACCAGATGAAGATGGAGCGCGAAGGGCGGGAGCGGGTCATCTGCGATTACATAGCCGGCATGACCGACCGTTTCGCCCTGGACGAGTTCAAGAGACTGTTTGAGCCGTACGAGAGGGTCTGACACAGAAACGGGCGGCACTGTTTCTGTAAACAAAAAAGTGTAATTCTGTGACTTGATCCTTAACTAAAAGCTGTGATAATTACGCGCTCAGGGAAAACAATACTGTAGAGGTGATCGGGATGGCTTATCTTGAATGGAATGATGCACTGAGCGTGAAGGTGAAGGAGATCGACGACCAGCACAAGAACCTGGTGGACATGCTGAATGCGTTGCACGACGCGCACATGGCGCGGGCAGGGAAGGAGGCGCAGAAGGAAATCGTCGCCTCCATGGTGAAATACGTGGCCAGCCACTTTCAGGCCGAAGAGGCATACATGCAGAAGTACCAGTACCCGGAATTCGTGGCGCACAAAAGAGAGCACGACGAGTTCGCCGCCAAGGCCCTGGACCTGCAGAACCGGGTCGACAACCAGGGGCTCATCTTCACCGCCGAGATCCTGGAGTTTCTCAAGCGCTGGCTGCAGGACCACATCATGGGAACCGACATGAAGTACTCGGCCCTGTTCAACGCGTCCGGGCTGCGTTAGCAGGTCCCTCTTTGAAATTTAAAAAGCCTCCCCGGCAGGTCCGGGGAGGCTTTTCTCGTTGTGGCAGCGGTTAGGCTTACTTCCCCTTGGGAAGTTCCAGCTTGGGCTCCTTGGCCGCCTTGTAGAGCAGCAGGGTGCGTCCCAGCACCTGCGCCAGTTCCGCCTCGCAGGCGGTGCAGAGTTCTTCGGCAACGCTGTGGCGGTCCATGAGGCAGCTCTCCAGCACCTTCACCTTGATCAGTTCGTGGCTGGCCAGCGCCTCCACGGTCTCCTTGATCAGCGCCTCGCTGACGTCGCTCTTGCCCACCTGAATTACCGGCTTCAGGCCGTGGCCGAGCGCGCGGAGAAATCTCTTCTGTTTTCCTGTCAACATCACTTCTTCCTTTGTGCTCCATGCAGGGTGGCGGGAGAAGCCTGCCACGCTCTACAAAAAGTCTTCATTATTCCGAGAACGGTGCGAGCTTTATAGCATTTTGGTCCCGCTATGGCAAGGACGGCGAAGGTGATGCGGCCGAGAGCGTGACAGAGCCGGAAGCGCGCCTGCTTTGGTATCTCATCAGGGGGCTTTGGGGTGGCTGATTCTACTGGTCGGTTGTGAGTGAAACTTAATCGTATTCTGCCTGTTCCAGTCTTGCTTTTCCTTGACTCTGCCAAGGCTCAATGCTATTTTGTCTCAAATTTATTCGTTGCCTTTTAAATTAGCCCCGTGAGGTTAGCAAAGGTGAAGCATAAAGCACTCTTTTACTATCTAAAGAAAGAGCCTTTTCGCCCACTTGCGCGGAAAGGCTCTTTTTAATTACGCGCCCGGGCGCGAGACCAAAACCGATTCACCACAGGCGCTTACGCCGATGACAGGGGGTTATTATGGCTGAAAACACTGTGATACTGGATGGCACCGGCGTAAAAAGGGCCTTGACCAGGATAGCCCACGAGGTGCTCGAGAAAAACAAGGGAGTCGAGGGGCTGGTGCTGGTCGGCATCAGGACCGGCGGGGTGCACCTGGCCCAGGAACTGGGCGCCCGCCTGAGCGAGATCGAAGGGGTCGACGTCCCCGTTGGTGCCGTTGACATCACCATGTACCGCGACGACATCAAGGGGCACCACGAGCACCTGCCGGTCGGCAAGACCGAGCTTCCCTTCTCCGTGGAAGGCAAGAAGGTGGTGCTGGTGGACGACGTCCTCTTTACCGGCCGCACCATCCGCGCCGCCATGGACGCCATCTTCGACCAGGGACGTCCTTCCTGCATCCAGCTGGCCGTGCTGGTAGACCGCGGGCACCGCGACCTTCCCATCCGTGCCGACTTCGTGGGGCGCAACGTGCCGACCAGCCGCAGCGAGAACATCATGGTCGCCTTCGACGCCGACAACAAGCCGACCGAAGTGATCCTGCAGAAGTAGGGGCGAGTAACCACAACTCCTTCCCCCGGAGGGGGGAGGTTGGGAGGGGGGCGCAGCGCGGCCTAGTCAGCTTACCCCCTCCCTGACCCTCCCCCTCCTGAGGAGGGGATAATTTTGATGCACTTGCAATCTGTCTTGATCGTTTTCAACGCGCCACGTAACGGTGCGTGGCGCAAAACTAGTTTCTGGGGGGGACCATGGGTTTCAGGCACAAAGACATCATCGCCCTGAAGGATCTGACCAAAGAGGAGATCGAACTGCTCCTCGACACGGCGGACAACCTAAGCGAGATCAACCAGCGGGACATCAAGAAGGTGCCGACTCTGCGCGGCAAGACGGTGATCAACCTTTTCTACGAGGCCTCCACCAGGACTCGTACCTCCTTCGAGATCGCCGCCAAGCGGTTATCCGCCGACGCCGTCAACATCACCGCGTCGACCAGTTCCGTCGTCAAGGGTGAGACCCTCTCCGACACCGCCGCCAACATCCTCGCCATGAAGCCTGACATCATCGTCATGCGCCACTCGGTCTCCGGCGCCCACGAGTACCTCGCCAAGCGCGTCTCCTGCTCGGTGATCAACGCCGGTGACGGCGCCCACGAACATCCCTCCCAGGGGCTCCTGGACATGCTCACCATGCGCCAGAAGTTCGGCAAGCTCGCCGGTTTGAAGGTCGCCATCGTCGGCGACATCACCCACAGCCGCGTGGCCCGCTCCAACATCTACGGCCTCACCACCATGGGCGCCCAGGTCTTTTTGGCCGGCCCGCCGACCATGATGCCCCCCGGCATCGAGCGGCTGGGCAACGTGACCGTCTGCAAGGACATGCGCGAGGCGGTGGATCAGGCCGACGTGGTCATGATGCTCAGGATCCAGCTGGAGCGCCAGGGCAAGACCCTGCTCCCCAGCATGCGTGAATACTCCCGCTACTTCGGCCTCAACCCCGCCGTGTTGGCCCTGGCCAAAAAGGACGCCATCGTCATGCACCCCGGCCCGATCAACCGCGGCGTGGAGCTTGCCTCGTCGGTCGCCGACTGTGACCAGTCCGCCATCCTGAAGCAGGTCGAGAACGGCGTCGCGGTCAGGATGGCGATGCTGTACCACGTCTGCGGCGGAAAGCCGGTGGAATAGGCGAGAGGCCGTTCAACGTTCAACGTTCGATGTTTAGCTCATCGCTTCGGATGGACGCTGGACCCGAGTAAATCCTGCTGTGAACAAGCCGTTCCACGTCGGATGCCACAGGCAGGGCGGCAACTTGAACGTTGAACGTTGAACCTTTTAACGGGTTTTAGGAGGGGTTAAAGATGAATCTTCTGATAAAAGGTGGGCGCGTGATCGATCCTTCGCAGGGGATCGACGAAACCATGGATGTGCTGATTGCCGACGGTGTGGTCCTCGAGCTGGGACAGGGGATTGCGGCACCGGAGGGAACCCAGACCATCGACGCCTCCGGGCTCCTGGTCACCCCGGGCCTGATCGACATGCACGTGCACCTGCGCGATCCGGGCCTCGAGTACAAGGAAGACATCGCCACCGGGAGCCGCGCCGCTGCGGCAGGCGGCTTCACCTCGGTGGCCTGCATGCCCAACACCTCGCCGGTGATCGACAACAAGGCAGTCGCCAGCTACGTGGTCAACAAGGCCAAAAGCGAGGCGCTGGTCAACGTGTTCCCGGTCGGCTCCATCACCAAGGGGAGCAAGGGGGACAGTCTGGCAGAGATGGGCGACCTGAAAGAGGCCGGCTGCGTTGCGGTCTCCGACGACGGCAAGCCCGTGTGCAACTCCGAACTGATGCGCCGCGCCCTCGAGTACGCCAAGGGGATCGGCATCACCGTGATCTCCCATTCCGAGGACCTCGCCCTGGTGGGTGAGGGGGTGATGAACGAAGGATTCGTCGCCACCGAACTCGGGCTCAAGGGAATTCCCTGGGCGGCCGAAGATATCGCGGTGGCCCGCGAGGTCTACCTCGCCGAGTTCGCCTGCGCCCCGGTGCACATCGCCCACATCTCCACCGCCGGTTCCGCACGCATCATCCGCAACGCCAAAGCACGCGGCGTGAAGGTGACCTGCGAGACCGCGCCGCACTACTTCACGCTTACCGACGATGCGGTGCGCGGCTACAACACCAACGCCAAGATGAACCCGCCGCTCAGAGGCGAGTCCGACGTGGCGGCCATGAAAGCGGCCCTTGCCGACGGGACCATCGACGCCATCGCCACCGACCATGCTCCGCATCACCTGGACGAGAAGGATGTCGAGTTCAACGTGGCGCTGAACGGCATTGTCGGCCTGGAAACCTCCCTGCCGCTCTCCTTGAAGCTGGTCGAGGAAGGGGTACTGGATCTTAAAGGGCTGGTTTCGGTGATGTCGTGCAACCCTGCGAAGATCCTTGGGATCGACCGCGGCACACTGAGGGTCGGCGCGTTCGGCGACGTCACTGTTATCGACCCGTGCAAGGAGTGGCAGGTCGAGGCGGCCAAGCTGGAGACCAAGTCGAAGAACTCGCCCTTCCTTGGCTGGAAGATGAAGGGGAAGGCGGTGTACACCGTGGTCAAGGGCCAGGTGGTGTACCAGGCGTAGTACTCCTCCCCCTGGAGGGGGGAGGTCGGGAGGGGGGATGCTTATAACGAGACGCTTCGCTCCCCCTCCCTGTCCCTCCCCCTCCGGGGGCGGGGACGTGGTTCCAGCGGTTTGGGAAATGTGATTGATACGCGCGTGACGCGCGGCAGAAATATAACGGATTCGGGAGAAGATACATGAAAGCAGTGCTTGCTCTGGCGGACGGCCGGATTTTCAAAGGGAAGGCCTTCGGCGCAACGGGCGAAACCAGCGGCGAGGTGGTGTTCAACACCGCCATGTCGGGCTACCAGGAAGTGCTCACCGACCCCTCGTACAAGGGGCAGATGGTGACCATGACCTATACCCAGATCGGCAACACCGGGATCAACCCGGAGGACATCGAGAGCAACCAGCTCTACCTCTCCGGCTTCATCGTGCGCGAGTACCTCGACTGCTACTCCAATTACCGCGCCACCATGAGCCTGGACGCCTACTTGAAAGAGAACGGCGTGGTGGGCATCCAGGGGATCGATACCCGCGCCCTGACCCGGCACCTGCGCGACAAAGGGGCGCAGAACGGCATCATCTCCACCATCGACTTCGATCCGGAGAGCCTGGTGAAAAAGGCCCGCGCCATCCCGTCCATGAGCGGCCTCGACCTTGCCACCGGCGTCACCTGCTCCGCCCCCTACCACTGGACCCAGGGACTGTGGGACCTGCAGACCGGCTACCCGAACGTCGACAAGCGGGACCTGAAATACAAGGTGGTCGCCTACGACTTCGGCATCAAGCTGAACATCCTGCGCTGCCTGGTCTCCGCCGGCTGCGACGTGACCGTGGTACCGGCTACCTTCCCGGCCGAGTCCGCGCTGGCCATGAACCCGGACGGCATCTTCCTCTCCAACGGCCCGGGCGACCCGGAGCCGATGAAGGAAGTCATCGAGAACATCAAGAAGTTCGTGGGCAAGAAGCCGATCTTCGGCATCTGCCTCGGCCACCAGCTCCTGGGCCTCGCCCTGGGCGGCCGAACCATCAAGCTGAAATTCGGCAACCACGGCTCCAACCTGCCGGTCATGGACATCGCCACCAAGAAGGTGGAGATCACCGCGCAGAACCACGGTTTCTCGGTTGACATCCTGTCGCTCTCGAACGTGGCCGGTCTCGCCCACGAGAACCTGAACGACCAGACCGTCGAGGGGATGGCGCACAAGACGCTCCCCATCTTCTCGGTGCAGCACCACCCCGAAGCGTCCCCCGGGCCGCACGACTCGCACTACCTGTTCAACAGGTTCGTGGAGATGATGGAGAAGCATAAAGCATAGTAAACCTTCCCCCCTCCCAGCCTCCCCCCTCCGGGGGGAGGAGCTGAAGAGTTCCCGCCCCCGGAGGGGGAGGGTTAGGGAGGGGGAAGAGGTTTCTGGTTCCCAAGCTCCAGCTTGGGAACCAACTGCAGCGCAAAGCTCCAGCTTTGCATGTCTAAGTCGAAGCAGGAGCTTCTGGCGCTTTGCGTTCCCAAGCTGGAGCTTGGGAACGAGAAAAGAGGTTTGGTCGCTGGTTGAAGGGTGTGGCAGTAGGCAGATGAAATATCTAGAGCTTTATGAAAACGGCGAACTGAGCCGGCGCATCAAGGAAGCCTACCGCCGCCTGGCCGCCTGCGACCTCTGCCCCCACGCCTGCGGTGTGAACCGCTTGAAGGGGGAGACGGGGCTGTGCGAAAGCGGCAAAGAGGTGCGCATCGCCTCGGCCAACGTGCATCGCGGCGAGGAACCGCCTATCTCCGGCACCAAGGGGTCCGGTACCATCTTCCTGTCGGGCTGCACCCTGAACTGTAAGTTCTGCCAGAACTTCCCGATCAGCCAGCTCAGAAACGGCACCGACCTGACGGTTGGGCAGTTGGCCGACAAGATGGTGGGGCTGCAGAAGAAGGGCGTGCACAACATAAACTTCGTCACGCCGACCCACTTTACGCCGCAGATC
Organism: Geomonas anaerohicana; assembly: GCF_016458305.1. GTDB lineage: Bacteria > Desulfobacterota > Desulfuromonadia > Geobacterales > Geobacteraceae > Geomonas > Geomonas anaerohicana. The sequence goes on from NZ_JAEMHL010000003.1 coordinate 144,466, forward strand.
CTGGCCGCACTTTACCTCGCCATCCGCAAGGGATTCAGGATTCCCATCGTGTGGAACACGAACGGCTACGAGAGCCTGGAGACGCTGGCCCTGCTGGACGGCGTGGTGGACATCTACCTGCCGGACATGAAGTACTGCAATAACGATGTGGCGGTAAAGCTCTCCGGCGCCAAGGGTTACACCGAGGTGAACCGGCGGGCCCTGCCCGAGATGCTGAGGCAGGTGGGGCACCTGGAATGTGACGACGACGGCATCGCGGTGCGCGGGCTCATCGTGCGTCACCTGGTGCTGCCGGAAGGGCAGGCGGGGAGTCCCGACACGCTGGCATGGATCGCGGAAAACCTCGGGTCGGCAACGCACATCGCCCTGATGAGCCAGTATTTTCCCGCCCACGCTGCCGCGCAGACGCCCGGGATAGAAAGAAGGATCACCAGCGACGAGTACGCCGAGGCGGTCGAGGCGCTGGAAGAGTTGGAGCTGGAAAACGGGTGGGTGCAGGAAGAACCGGAGTGAGACCCCGTTCAACGTTCAACGTTCGACGTTAAAACCAGTCTTACCATGGTCTTTGGGCACAAGCGGCGCCGACCTACATTTCGAAGTGACATAACGCAGAACGTTGAACGTTGAACGTTGAACGTTTTTAGATTAAGAGGGAGATTTAAATGCCTAAACGCACAGACATCAAGAAGATCCTCATCATCGGCGCGGGCCCGATCGTCATCGGCCAGGCGTGCGAGTTCGACTACTCCGGCACCCAGGCCTGCAAGGCCCTCAAGGAGGAGGGATACCAGGTTGTCCTCCTCAACTCGAACCCGGCGACCATCATGACCGACCCGGACTTCGCCGACGCTACCTACATCGAGCCGGTGACCCCGGAGGTCCTGGCCAGGATCATTGAGAAGGAGCGCCCGGACGCGGTGCTGCCGACCCTGGGCGGCCAGACCGCTCTCAACACGGCGGTCGCGGTGGCCGAGAACGGCACCCTGGAGAAGTTCGGGGTCGAGCTGATCGGCGCGAAGCTCCCGGCCATCAAGAAGGCCGAGGACCGCACCCTGTTCAAGGAGGCGATGGTGAGGATCGGCCTCGATATCCCGAGGTCCGGTCTGGCGCACAACTACCAGGAGTCCATGGACGTGATCAAGCACGTCGGCTTCCCGGCCATCATCCGTCCTTCCTTCACCCTGGGCGGCACCGGCGGCGGCATTGCCTACAACATGGAAGAGTACGAGCGCATGTCCATGGCCGGCATCGAGGCTTCCCCGACCGACGAGATCCTGGTCGAGGAGTCGCTGATCGGCTGGAAGGAGTACGAGCTCGAGGTCATGCGCGACACGGCTGACAACGTCGTGATCATCTGCTCCATCGAGAACTTCGACGCCATGGGCGTGCACACCGGCGACTCCATCACCGTGGCACCGGCGCAGACCCTGACCGACAAGGAATACCAGATCCTGCGCGACGCTTCGCTCAAGATCATCCGCGAGATCGGCGTCGACACCGGCGGCTCCAACATCCAGTTCGGCATCAACCCGAAGAACGGCCGCCTCATCGTCATCGAGATGAACCCGCGCGTCTCCCGCTCCTCGGCGCTCGCCTCCAAGGCGACCGGCTTCCCGATCGCGAAGATCGCCGCCAAGCTCGCCGTCGGCTACACCCTGGACGAGATCACCAACGACATCACCAAGGAGACGCCAGCCTGCTTCGAGCCGACCATCGACTACGTGGTGACCAAGATCCCGCGCTTCACCTTCGAGAAGTTCCCGGCAGCCGACGCGACCCTGACCACCCAGATGAAGTCGGTGGGCGAGGTCATGTCCATCGGCCGCACCTTCAAGGAGAGCTTCCAGAAGGCGCTCCGCTCCCTGGAAATCGGCTCCTGCGGCTTCGAGTCCCGCTTCTTCGGCGTGGGCGGCGACACCCGTCGGGCGCTCACCGAGAAGGAGCGTAACCTGCTTCTCGATAAGCTCAGGACCCCCAACTGCGACCGTCTCTGGTACGTGGGCGACGCCTTCCGCTGTGGCATGACCGTGGAGGAGATTTACGCCCTGACCGCCATCGATCCCTGGTTCCTGCACAACATCCGCCAGATCATCGAGATGGAAGAGTGTCTGAAAGAGGCCGACGTGAAAGCGGGTGGCGAAGTGCTGCGCGACACCCTCTGGGACGCCAAGCGCTACGGCTTCTCCGATAAGTACCTGGCCCAGCTCTGGAAAATCACCGAAGGCGAGGTGCGCGAACTGCGTCTGGCCAACGGCATCAAGCCCGTCTTCAAGCGGGTCGACACCTGCGCCGCCGAGTTCGTGGCCCACACCCCGTACCTCTACTCGACCTACGAGGAGGAGTGCGAGGCCGAGCCGACCGACCGCAAGAAGATCATCATCCTGGGCGGCGGACCGAACCGCATCGGGCAGGGGATCGAGTTCGACTACTGCTGCGTGCACGGCGTTTTCGCCCTCTCCGAGGACGGCTACGAGACCATCATGGTCAACTGCAACCCGGAGACCGTCTCCACCGACTACGACACCTCGGACCGCCTCTACTTCGAGCCGCTCACCTTCGAGGACGTACTGAACATCGTGGACGTGGAGAAACCGACCGGCGTGATCGTGCAGTTCGGCGGGCAGACCCCGCTGAAACTTGCCGTGGCCCTGGAGAAGGCCGGCGTGCCCATCATCGGCACCTCGCCCGACGCCATCGACCGCGCCGAGGACCGCGAGCGCTTCCAAGAGATGCTGCAGAAGCTCAAGCTGCGCCAGCCCGAGAACGGCACCGCCCGCTCCTTCGAGGAGGCCGAGGCCGTCGCCGACCGTATCGGGTACCCCGTCGTGGTGCGTCCTTCCTACGTCCTGGGCGGCCGCGCCATGGAGATCGTGTACGACGTCGACAACCTGCGCCGTTACATGCACACCGCGGTGCAGGCGTCGCCTGAGCACCCGATCCTGATCGACAAGTTCCTGGACGAGGCGATCGAGATCGACGTTGACGCCCTCTGCGACGGCAACATCGCCGTCATCGGCGGCATCATGGAGCACATCGAGGAGGCGGGCATCCACTCCGGCGACTCGGCCTGCTCGCTGCCGCCGTACTCCATCTCTCCGGAGATCGTGGAGGAGATCAGGCGCCAGACCAAGGTGATGGCGCTGGAGCTGAACGTGAAGGGCCTGATGAACGTCCAGTACGCCGTCAAGGACAACCAGATCTACATCATCGAGGTCAACCCGCGTGCTTCCCGTACCTCGCCCTTCGTCTCCAAGGCGACGGGGAGGCCGCTGGCGAAGATCGCGGCCCGCGTCATGGCCGGCAAGACCCTGACCGAACTGGGCGTCACCGAGGAGATCATCCCCGAGCACATCTCGGTGAAAGAGTCCGTCTTCCCGTTCGCCAAGTTCCCGGGCGTGGACACCATCCTCGGACCGGAGATGAAGTCCACCGGCGAGGTCATGGGCATCGGCGAGACCTTCGCCCAGGCCTTCGCCAAGGCCCAGATGGGTGCCAATGTGAAGCTGCCGACAACCGGTAAGGTCTTCATATCAGTGAAAGACTTGGACAAAAAACATATTGTCAGCGCGGCAAAAAGACTGTATGATCAGGGCTTCGAATTGATAGCCACGCGCGGTACGGCAACCTACCTGCAGGAAAAGGGCATTCCCGTCCAGGTGATCAACAAGGTGCTCGAAGGGCGTCCCCACATCGTGGATGCGATCAAGAACAACGAGATCTGCATGGTGATCAACACCACCCACGGCGCGCAGGCAGTGGCGGATTCCTACTCGATCCGCAGGAACACCCTGATCAACAACGTCGCCTACTACACGACGGCATCGGGGGCACGGGCCGCGGTCGACGGCATCATCGCCACGGCGCAGTCCAAGCTGGAAGTGAAGTCCATCCAGGAATATCTGAAGTAACCGACCGGGGAGCGCCGCACAAGGCGCTCCCTTTCCAAATCCAGCACATGCAGCACAGCGGGGGGCCTCCAGGCCCCCCTATAAGTTCATCAAGGAGCAAAACCGATGTCTCAGACAGTTCCATTGACCAAGGAAAGCTACGAGGCCCTCCAGGAGGACCTTAAACGCCTTATTAAGGAAGAACGCCCCAAGGTGATCCAGGATATCGCAGAGGCCAGGGCACACGGCGACCTTTCTGAAAATGCGGAGTACGATGCGGCCAAGAACCGTCAGGGTTTCATCGAGGGGCGCATACTGGAGCTGCAGGACAAACTGGCGAGGGCCTACGTGGTCGACCTCTCCAACCTGAAGCCGGACAAGGTGGTTTTCGGCGCCACCATCACCGTGTACGACACCGCGACCGAAGAAGAGATCACCTACAAGATCGTCGGCGAGGACGAGGCCGACATCAAGCTGGGCAAGATATCCTGCACCTCGCCGGTAGGCAAGGCGCTGATCGGGCACAAGCTGGACGACACCGTCCGCGTCAGTGTTCCTTCCGGTATGAAGGAATACGAGATCATCGAGATCCGCTACGAATAACAGCAGCACCCACACGTTTCGCACCACAACCAACATGCGCGCCAGCGCGTGACCAGGAGGATTTACATGGCTCAGGTAACCAAGGACATGACTTTTGCCGCAGTGATGAGGATGCACCCGGACGTCGTCAAGGTGCTCGCTAAATACAACCTCGGCTGCATCGGCTGCATGGGTGCTCAGAACGAGTCCCTCGAGCAGGGCTGCGCCGCCCACGGCATCAGCGTGGACGACATCGTCGCCGACCTCAACAAGATCTTCGAATAACACGACCGGCGCCCGGAGCAAGCTTCGGGCGCCTTTCTTTTTCTCCCATGCCGATCATAACGCTCGCGCCAGACGGGTCGCTCAAGCTTCCGGAACAGCTCAGGGAATCCCTGCAGCTCGCTCCCGGCGACCAAGTCAGCGTCGACATCGTCGACGGCACCCTCCGCGTTTCCAGGCACGTCCCTCCCGCTCCTGCAAAGAACGTCAAACCAGTTAAGCCCGCACCAGCCATCGTCGTTTCCGTCCCCGAGGAACTGAAGACCCCGATGACCGCCATCAAGGGGGTGGGGCCCAAGCTCGCCGAGATATTCGCCAAAAAGGGGATCGCGACGGTCGAGGATGCGCTCTACATCCTCCCCAACCGCTACGAGGACCGGCGCCAGTTGAAACGCATCTCGGAACTGCGGCCGGGCAACTCCGAGGCGTTCTTCGCCACGGTGGTCTCCGCGGAGGCCCAGGTGACCAAGGGGGGGCGGCGCTATTTCGAGGCCATCGTCAAGGACGAGACCGGCAGCCTGCCGCTCAAGTGGTTCAACTTCCATCCCAACTTCCTCAAGAAGCAGTTCTATGCCGGCAGGCGCGGCATCTTCATCGGCGACGTGGCCCAGTTCGGCTTTCAGCGCGAGATGCATCACCCCGAGGTGGAGTGGGCCGGCGAGGGGGAGGAGATCGAGCAGGTTATGGCGCGCGATCCGGAGAACTTCGGCCGGATTCTCCCGGTATATCCGCTGACGGAAGGGGTGAGCCAGAAGGTGATGCGCCGCATCATGCGCGACACGGTGCCCCGCTACAGCCGCTACGTGAAAGAGGCCCTCCCGGAGGAGCTGTTACGCAGGCATCACCTCCTGAGCCTCCCGGTGGCGCTCAGGGAAGCGCACCAGCCTGATCCCTCCAGTTCGCTTGCCGATCTCAACAACGGGCGCTCTGCGGCACATCGCTCGCTCGCCTTCGACGAGCTGTTCTTTCTGCAGCTTGGGCTGGCCATGAAGAAGCGCGGCATCGCGCTTGAGGACGGCATCAGCTTCCACGTCACTCACCGCTACACCAAAGAGTTGCTGAAACTCCTCCCGTTCAGCCTGACCGGCGCACAGAAGCGCGTCCTCTCCGAGATCAAGGAGGACATGATCGCGCCGCACCCGATGCACCGCCTGGTGCAGGGGGATGTCGGCTGCGGCAAGACGCTGGTGGCGCTCATGGCAGCGCTCATCTGCGTGGAGAACGACTACCAGGTTGCCATCATGGCGCCGACGGAACTGTTGGCCGAACAGCACTACCTGAACATCCACGGCTACTGTGAGAAGCTCGGCATCTCGGTCGCGCTTCTGACGGCAAGCATCAAGGGGAAGAACGACACCCTGGAGAAGATTGCGTCGGGAGAGACACGCATCGTGGTCGGCACCCATGCCATGATCCAGGACAAGGTCGAATTCCACCGGCTGGGGCTGGGCATCATCGATGAGCAGCACCGCTTCGGCGTGGTGCAGCGCGCCCTTTTGAAGAAGAAAGGGAGCAACCCGGACATCCTGGTCATGACCGCGACCCCAATCCCCCGGACCCTTTCCATGACCGTATTCGGCGATCTCTCCCTCTCGGTGATCGACGAACTGCCGCCGGGGCGGACGCCGATAGAGACGCGCATGGTGCGCGAGTCGCGCCGGCGCGAGGTCTACTCGCTGGTACGCGAGGAGGTGGGGAAGGGGAGGCAGGCTTACGTCATCTATCCGCTGGTTGAGGAGTCTGAGAAGATCGACTTGAAGGCCGCGGTGCAGATGGCCGAGCACCTGGCCCAGGACGTCTTTCCGGATCTGCGCGTGGCCGTGCTGCACGGCCGGATGAGCGCCGCCGAGAAGGAAGCGGTCATGAAGGGGTTCAAGGCGGGCGAGACCGACATCCTGGTTTCCACCACCGTCATCGAGGTGGGCATCGACGTCCCCAACGCCACCGTGATGGTGATTGAGCACGCCGAGCGTTTCGGACTCTCCCAGTTGCACCAGTTGCGGGGCAGGGTTGGGCGCGGCAGTGAGCGTTCCCGCTGCATCCTGCTGGCGGGCGATAAGCTCTCCGAGGACGGTCAGAAGCGGCTGGAGGTCATGGTGAAAAGCTCGGACGGCTTCGTCATCGCCGAGGCCGACCTGCAGATCAGAGGTCCCGGCGATTTCCTGGGCACCCGCCAGGCGGGCATGCCGGAGTTGCGCGTAGCGGACATCCTGCGCGATGGCGGTGTTCTGGAGCAGGCCCGCAAGGACGCCTTTGCACTCGTTGAGAAGGACCCGGTGCTGGAGCAGCCGGGGCATGAAAGGCTGCGTGGAGAGTTGATGCTGCGCTGGGGCGGGAGGCTGGAACTGGCCTCTATTGGGTGAGAAACGGGAGAAATATAATTTGAGTGGACCCGATACAGACATGGTCACCGTCGACGGCGTCTCCTTTTTGGGGCTCAAGGCTGATGGGGGCGCGGTCAAGTTGCTGGACGGCATTTCCTTTGCCGCCAAGGCAGGGGAAATAACGGCCATTATCGGGCCGTCCGGGGGCGGGAAGAGTACGCTGATCCGCCTGATCAACCGGCTCACGGACCCAAGCGCGGGGCGGATCACCATCGGGGGCACCGACATCGCCACGATGGATCCACTTGAGTTGCGCCGCCTGGTGGCACTGGTGCCGCAGAAGCCGTTCATGTTCGAAGGGACGGTGCTCGACAATCTGCAGATGCCCTTTCGCTACCGGCACGTACCTCCCCCTGCAGCGCAAAGCGCGGAGGTAACCGAGGTGCTGGCGCTGGCGCGGCTGGACCGGGACCTATTGGAACGGGACGCACGATCCCTGTCGCTCGGTCAGCAGCAGCGGGTAGGCGTGGCGCGGGCTCTCATCACCAAGCCCCAGGTGCTCCTGTTGGATGAACCGACCAGCGCCTTGGACCGCAGGACGTCTGACGAACTCGCCGCCACCCTGCGCGAGATTTGTCATGGCAGGAAACTCACCATGATCATGGTGACTCATGACCTGCGCCTGACGGGAAAGGTGGCAGATTATTGTTTTTACCTGGAAGCGGGGCGAATACTGGAGCAGGGGAGGGCGGCCGAGTTGTTGGCGCACCCTGCGAGCGTGGAGCTCAAGAGGTTTCTTTCTGAACCTTCGGACCAGGAGGTGTGATGGATAATCAAGGGTTGGTGAATCTCGGTATCCTCGACCTCGTTGTCGCCTACGCTCTGGTGCTGGTTGCGGTGGGCCTCGCGAAGTTGAAGCGCATCGGCCAGGAAGCGCAGATGCTGTGGGCTTCGCTGCGGATGGTGTTCCAGTTGCTCGCGGTTGGTTACCTGCTGCATTTCATCTTCGCCGTGCAGCATCCTCTGCCGGTTCTGGCCATCCTGCTGGTCATGGGGGGCTTTTCGCTGCAGGTGATAGGCGCCCGTATCAAGCGCAAGATGCCGCGCTTCTACCAGGTGGTGGGGACGGCGCTCTTGGTCGGTTGCGGGGGCGTCACCTTCGTCTTCTGTTCCCTGGTGGTGCACTATTCCCCCTGGTACGATCCCCGTTACCTGATTCCCCTGGCGGGGATGATCATCGGGAACTCCATGAATGGCGCTAGCCTTGCTGCTGAGCGCTTGGGAGCGGAGATGCGGGAGCGGCGCGAGGAAATAGAGACAGCGCTGTGCCTTGGTGCCAGCGCGCGCCAGGCGGCGAAACCGGCGCTCAGAAACGCCTTCCGCGCTGCCATCATGCCGACCGCCAACACCATGGCCGCCATGGGGATAGTCTCACTTCCCGGGATGATGACCGGCCAGATCCTCTCCGGCACCGAGCCGATGGTGGCGGTCCGTTACCAGGTAGCCATCATGTGCGCCATTACCGGCGCAGTTGCGATTACGGCTTATCTGATCGTGATGCAGGGTTACCGGCGCTACTTCACGAAGGCCCAGCAATTGGAGCCATGGTAGGTTCACGAGAGTTGAGCAGCTCGCAAGGAGACTTGCGCAACTTGCGACGAGACTTGATCAAATTATGACGAGAGTTGAGCAACTTGCGATGAGACTTGCGCAACTCGCGACGAGACTTGTGCAACTCGCGACGAGACTTGACCAAGTTATGACGAGACTTGAGCAACTCGCAAGGAGACTTGAACAATTCGCGACGAGAGTTGTGCAAGTCTTGTTGGAAAATCGTGAAATTTTGATGAAACTTCAAGATGGAGGGGAAAGGCTCCGCCAGGTGCCTGTCCCCTTAGTCGTTTGAGGAAGGTGGCTGAGCTGAAAGGGGCGTTCCGCTAGAGGGACAGGCACCTAACGGAGCCTGTCCCTTCTGCCGTGGGAGGGCTGCAACTGCACATGCAGCATGCTAAACCACTGCTTTGATGTCAGCCACCAGGTTGGCGACTTCCTCAACCTTGGTGTCCCAAGAGCACATGAAGCGGGCGCCGCCCGAGCCGATGAAGGTGTAGAAGTGCCAGCCGCGCGCTCTCAACGCTTCCAGCGCCTCCGGAGCCATCTCCAGGAAGACCGAGTTGGCTTGGCTTTCGAACATGATGCGGACCTGGGGTATTTTCTTGATCTCGTTGGCCAAAAGCCGGGCGCAGCTGTTGGCGTGCGCCGCGTTTCTGAGCCATGCGCCGCTTTCCAGCATGCCGATCCAGGGGGCGGTGAGGAAACGCATCTTGGAGGCCAACTGACCCGCCTGCTTGCAGCGGTAGTCGAACTCGTAGGCGAGCTCCTTGTTGAAGAAGACCACTGCTTCACCCACGGCAAAGCCGTTCTTGGTGCCGCCAAAGGTGAGCACATCGACCCCCGCCTGCCAGCTGATCTCCTTGGGCGCCACATTCAGGGCTGCCACGGCGTTGGCGAAACGCGCCCCATCCATGTGCACGCGCAGGTCGAACCGCTTCGCCAGTTCCCCGATCGCCTGCAACTCCTCAACCGAGTACAGCGTGCCCAGCTCGGTGGCCTGGGTGATGCTCAAGGCGCGCGCCTTGGGGTAGTGGATGTCGCTGCGCTTGGTGATGGTGTGCTCGACTGCGTCGAGGTTGATCTTGCCGTTGTCGCCGGGCACCAAAAGCACCTTGGTGCCGTTGGAAAAGAACTCGGAGGCGCCGCACTCGTCGGTCTCTATGTGCGCCATCTCGTGGCAGACGATGGAATGGTAGGACTGGCACAGCGATGCCAGCGCCAGCGAGTTGGCAGCGGTGCCGTTGAAGACGAAGAACACCTCGCAATCCTTCTCAAAAACTTCACGGATCTTCTCGCACGCCTGGGCCGTCCAGCGGTCGTCGCCGTAGGAACTCGCCAGTCCGCTGTTGGCCTCCGCCATCGCCTGCCATGCCTCCGCGCAGATCCCTGCGTAGTTGTCGCTGGCGAAATGGTGCTTGAGCTCGCTGTGGTGTCCTGTGTTTATCATCGCGTCCCCTTTTTGGCGCGGCTTTGCGCCCTGTGTGCGTGTGCCGGTATGGCTAGATCGAAAAAATTATTATAAGGAGAAATCGGTGTCAACCGATAACTTACCGGTCACCCTTCGGCGGCGATGCTCACGCTCGCTTCGCTCTCGGTGCCATCCGGCAGCAGTTCGGAGAAGACCATGCCGGCAAGGATGAGAACGGCACCCAGCAGGCCGAGGGCGCCCAGCCTCTCGTCCGCCGCGTAGTAGGCGTAGAGTGCGGCAAAGACGGGCTCGGTGCAGAAGATCAGCGCAGTGTGGGCGGGGCTGATCCACTTCTGCATGGTGGTCTGCACCAGGAAAGCAAAGATGGTGGCGATCAGCACGCAGACCACCAGGGTCCAGAGCAGTTCCGGGTGCCAGACGAAGACCTGCTGGCCACGCGCCTGCGCCGAGGCAAGGCTCAAGACGCCAACCACCGACAGTTGCAAGGTGGTCAGCAGGTAAACGTCGCTGTCGGCATGCCGGGCGAAATGGCTGGTGTAGAGCAGGTGCAAGGCGACGCACGCCCCGCAGATGGCCCCCAGGATATCGCCGATGTTGAAGCTCAGGCTGCCGTCGGTGCAGAGCAGGAACAGCCCCGGAGTGGCCAAGCCCACCCCCCACTTGATGCCCGTTCCCACGCTATGTCGGAAGATGACGGCCCCAAAAAGCGGCACCAGGAGGACGCTGAGCCCGGTAAGAAAGCCGGTGTTGGACGCGCTTGTGTACTTCAGGGCGACGGTCTGGAAGGCGTAGGATGCAAATAAGAGAATTCCAAGAATGGATCCGTGTGTGAGTAGTTTTATTTTTACTCTGTTAGTGCGTGTTAAAGCGATGGGTAACATGATTGCAGCTGCGATTAGAAATCTTTGAGATAGGAAAACGAATACGTCTACCTTGCTGATGGCGTCCTTCACCACAGTGAAAGTGACACCCCAGAAGAACGTCGTTATCAAAAGAAGTATACCTGCGCGAATTTTTTTCACAGATCCCAAAGTAATTTTGACCTCATAAAACCTTGAATTTCCTAAATTGTGGTATGACAAGTTAACATGGGCTTAAAACGAGCGCAACGCCAAATTAATAAGTGGTTGACAAGAGGCTGGAATAGCTTTAAAAGTATGCGGCGATAAGCTGAATGGTGTATTCCGTTTAATATTAAAGACAATTTATGGAGGAAGCATGAAAGCACTTCGTACTCTGACTGCAGTTTTGGCTTTGGGACTCTGTTTTGTGTCCGCGGCTTTCGCCGCACCGAAGGCGATCACCGTCGCGTCCGACGCAACCTGGCCGCCGATGGAATTTGTTGACGCCAACAAGAAGATCGTGGGCTTCGACATCGACTTCATGACCGCTGTCGCCAAAGAGGCCGGCCTGCAGGTCACCTTCAAGAACACCGCTTGGGATGGCATCTTCGCCGGCGTTGAAGCAGGCCAGTACGACGCCATCATCTCCTCCGTCACCATCACCCCGGAGCGTCAGGCCAAATACGATTTCACCAATCCGTACGTCCAGATCGGCCAGATCCTGGTCGTGCCCAAGGCTGAGAAGGGGAGCAAGATCGCTGACCTGAAGGGCAAGAAGGTCGGCGCCCAGATCGGCACCACCGGCGCCATGGAAGTCAAAAAGGTTGCCGGCGTCGAGCTGAAGACCTATGACGAAGTCGGCCTGGCCTTCGAGGACATGGCTGCCGGCCGCATCGCCGGCGTCGTCTGCGACGAGCCGACCGCAATCACCTACGCTCTGCAGAAGAAGGAGTACAGCTCCAAGTTCAAGATCGTGGGCAAGTCCTTCACCAAAGAGGCCTACGGCATCGTGGTCAAGAAGGGCAACAAGGACCTGGTGGCCCAGCTGAACAAGGGGATCGCAGCGGTTCAGAAAAAGAAGATCGACGTACAGCTCAAGAAGAAGTGGCAGCTTAAGTAACACCTCAAAGCTCCTGCAGAACGGAACGCTACCCGACAGTAGTAACCGATTCTGCAGGAGCTTTCTTTAAACAGAAACCGCAGCACAGCAGCACATCAACAAAAGCCGGTACACCGGCCCGGGACGGTCACAAGAAAGCATGAGTACTGAAGCAAAAAAGCAGATCATCGATGTAGGGGACGGCGCCGCCATTCCCCGTAAAAGCGACCGCGGCCTGTTCACCGCCTGGCGCATAGCGTTCTTTGGCGCCATCGGCACCATTGCCTACCTGGTCTGGAACAGACCGGATCCGTACCTCAACATTCTCAAGTTCGTTCCCGATGGCATCGCGGTAACCTTCCAGGTGACCCTCGGGGCGATACTCCTGGCCATCGTCATCGGCCTCATCACCGGCCTGGGCCGGATCTCCAAGAACCGCTTCTTCAACGGCGTCGCCTCCCTTTACGTGGAGGTCATCCGTGGCATCCCGCTGCTGGTGCAGATCTTCTACATCTACTACGCACTGGGCACCATCGTGAAGGTTCCGGCCATCCTTTCCGCCATTATCGCCATGGCGGTCTGCTATGGCGCCTACATGGGCGAGGTGGTGCGCGCCGGGATCGAGTCGATCGCCAAGGGACAGCGTGAGGCTGCCCTCTCCCTGGGGATGAACGGTCGCCAGACCATGATTCACGTCATCCTGCCGCAGGCGGTGAAGGTGATCCTGCCGCCGGTGGGCAACGAATTCATCGCCCTTTTGAAAGATTCCTCGCTGGTCTCCATCATCGCTGTCGCCGATCTTCTGCGCCGCGGCCGTGAGTACGCTTCCGAGTCCTTCACCTATTTTGAGACCTACACGGTCATCGCGCTGATCTACCTGATCATCACCTTGTTCTTCTCGAAGATCATCGGCGTAATGGAGGAGCGTGTCAGTGTCAATAAATAGCCGCAGGAAAATGGTAGAGGCGAAAGAAATCATCAAGGTTTACGGATCCTTCCGTGCCCTTGACCGCGTATCGCTGGATATCTATGACGGGGAGAAGGTGGTCATCATCGGTCCTTCGGGTTCCGGCAAGTCGACCCTGTTGCGTTCCATCAACAGGCTCGAGGAGATCGACCGCGGCACCATCGTCGTGGACGGCATGGACCTCTACGACCCGAAGACCGACATCACCAAGGTGCGCGAGGAAGTGGGGATGGTGTTCCAGTCCTTCAACCTCTTCCCGCACAAGACCGTCCTGGAGAACCTGACGCTGGCGCAGATCGTGGTACGCAAGCGCTCGAAGCATGAGGCCGAGGAGAAGGCCATGATGCTTCTTGAGCGCGTGGGCCTCGCCGCGAAGGCAAAGTCGTACCCGGGCAAGCTTTCCGGTGGCCAGCAGCAGCGCGTCGCCATCGCCCGTTCGCTCGCCATGGACCCGAAGCTCATGCTGTTCGACGAGCCGACTTCCGCGCTCGACCCCGAGATGATCGGGGAGGTGCTCGACGTCATGAAGGATCTCGCCAAGGACGGTATGACCATGGCCGTGGTCACGCACGAGATGGGTTTCGCGCGCGAGGTGGCCGACCGCGTCATTTTCATGGACGCGGGCCGCATCGTGGAGGAGGGCACTCCAGAGCACTTCTTCACCGCGCCCACGCACGAGCGCGCCAAGTTGTTTTTGAGCCAGATATTGTAGTTCATCGCTGGCCCCTGCGTCAGCAGGGGCCAGTTCTGTATCTGCAGTTTGTAAATTCCATAAAAGGAAAGGGGGGACAGATTCTTCTCTGTTTGACCGGGCAACACAGTTGTAAAAATGCTGTAATGCAATTACTACACAACGAGGAGGCAGTATGAAAAAAAGCAACAAAAAGCTGTTAGTAGTAGCCATCGCAACCGCACTCACCGCAGCATCCGCAAGCTCCGCTCTCGCTCTCGAGAACCAGTTCAGCGGCGCATTCACCACGTTCTTTGACGTGGGCAACTTCGCCGGCACCGGCGTGGTTGAGAAGGATGCGGCAACCAACAACTATTTTGTGCAGCGTTTCCGTCTCGGCTACACCGCCAAGGCAGATGACCACGTCAAACTCGTTACCAAGTTCGAGTTCGACTACAACTTCTGGGGCAACAGCTCTTATGAGAATGCCCGTGGTGGCGGCGGCGCCCTCGGTGCCGACACCGTCAACATGGAAACCAAGCACATCTACCTCGACCTGAACTACCCGCAGATCAACGCCAAGATCGGTATGCAGCCGTTCAACGATTCCTTCAAAGGCATCCTGTTCGACGCCGACATGGCCGGTGTCCTGCTTTCCCACGATTACTCCAACGCCAGCATCAATGCCGGTTACTTCCGTTTCCATGACTCCGCCGATGCAGGCAAGGCAGGCAACGTCCTCGGCAAGAACACCTTCGATATGTACGCCCTCGACGGCAAGTACAACATCAGCAAGGATCTTTCCGTTGGTGCTGCTTACTACTTCATTCGCGACCAGCACACCCCGGGTCTACTCACCGTGTTCCCTGACGCCAAGGTGCACACCTTCGGTGTGAACGCTGCCGGCAACTTCGGTCCGGTCTCCGTGAACGCCTTCATCGCCAAGCAGGCCGGCGAGATCACCACCGATGTGGATGCCAAAGGTTACGCTTTCAACGTCGGCGCCAAGATGCCGCTGGCAGGCGGCACCGCCCGTACCGAGTTCATTTACGTTGGCGGCGGCAAGAATGCCTGGTACGTTCCCGCCTCCGACAGGGGCTTCACCGAAGGCGGCCAGTTCTACGACTCCGAGATGATCATGCTGGGCCGCGACAAGTACGCGACCACCATCGACAACGCCATCATCTACGACGTGAACAACAACAACGAAGGCGTCATCATGGGCACCCTCGGCTACGACTACACCTTCAACGACAAGGTATCCGCCAGCGCCAACGCCGGCTTCGCTGCCGTTGCTAAGGACCTCCAGGCTCGTAGCGCCAACGGCGACAGCAAGTACCTCGGCACCGAGATCAACGCAGAAGCTTACTACAAGCTGACCGCTAACGTGACCCTGGGCGCTCGCGCCGGCTACCTCTTCCTCGGTGACCACTTCAAAGGCATCAGCGCCGGCGAAGATGCTGACAACCCGTGGGATGCAAAACTCATTGTGAAGTACAACTTCTAAGACAGATACCTTCTCCTCCCCGGTTCAACCAGAACCGGAGAGGAGAAATTCAGTGCCACTGTCTTGACAATCGAGTAGTGACCATTAATATCTGTTGACGAACTAGGGCTGTACCTAACAATGTGATACATCAATCCCTAAGGAGGTAGTCTGCATGAGCTTTAAGAAGATCAGCGCGCTGCTGCTCGTGGCAGTGCTCGCCGCCGGCGTATTCGGCTGCAAGAAGAAGGAAGAGGCTAAAGAGGGCGCAGCTCCGGCCGCCGCTCCGGCGGGCAACACCATCAAGATCGGCTTCCTCGGCGCCCTCACCGGCGACGTAGCGATGTTCGGCAAGCCGACCCTCGAAGGCATGAAGATGGCTGCCGACGAGATCAACGCTGCCGGCGGCATCCAGGGCAAGAAGATCGAGATCGTCGAAGCCGACAACCGTGGCGACAAGCAGGAAGGTGCTTCCGTAACCCAGAAGTTCATCTCCCGTGACAACGTCACCGCCATCGTTGGCGACCCGACCACCGGCATCACCAAGGTTGCCGCTCCGATCGCTCAGAAAGCCGGCGTCGTGCTCCTCTCCGCAGGCGCAACCGGCCCGGGCGTCGTCGAAGTAGGCGACTTCATCTTCCGCGACACCCTGCTCGACTCCATCGCCATCCCGGCCTGCATCGAGTACTTCGCGAAAGACCTCGGCTTCAAGAAAGTCGCCATCGTGACCTCCGACAACAACGACTACTCCGTCGGTCTGTCCCAGACCTTCCGCGACGCAGCCGCCAAGGTTCCGTCCATCAAGATCGTTGCCGACGAGAAAGTCAAAGACGGCGACAAGGACTTCTCCGCTCAGATCACCAACATCAAGAGCAAGAAGCCGGACGTCATCCTGTTCTCCGGTTACTACACCGAAGGCGCTCTCATCATGAAAGAGGCCCGCAAGCAGGGTCTGAAGGCTCCGATGTTCGGCGGCGACGGCCTGTTCTCCCCGAAATTCATCGAGCTGGGCGGCCCGGCCGTCGAGGGCTCCATGTCCGCTCTGGGCTTCTCCACCGAGCAGGCTGCTCCTGCTACCGCCAAGTTCATCGAGGCGTTCAAAGCCAAGCACAACGGCGAGCTCCCGGGTCTGTTCGACGCCCAGGGCTACGACGCTGTGATGCTGCTGGTCGACGCTATGAAGCGTGGCAACAGCGTTGACCCGAAAGTCTTCAAAACCGCTCTGGCACAGACCAAGAAGTTCGAAGGCGTTTCCGGCACCATCAGCATGCAGGCTAACCGCGAGCCGATCAAGAGCCCGCTGTCCCTCCTGTCTGTCAAGGACGGCAAGTTCGTCCTCAAGGCAAAAGTACCCGTCAAGATGGACTAATGCCTGACTTTTGCAGTACCAACGGCCCCTGTTTCGGCAGGGGCCGTTTTTTTTTGCCAACAGCCCGAAAGGCTTTTAACGCAAAGGCGCAAAGCCGCTAAGGCGCAAAGTCAGCATCTGGTTAAAACCCAAGACTCTTTTCTTTGCGTCTCTGCGGCTCCGCGTCTTTGCGTTGAGTCTTCTGTCTTTGCTTGACCGTTTTGACGTTCCGATTCCCCTTGACAACTCTGATAGGAGAAATTATATTTCGAATCGTTAAAGGGGAGTAGTTATCGGCTAGAGAAAAGGCCGACCCGGACTTCGTCAATACGGTCGCAAGACCCGGAGCCGGGACAGTTAACCTGTCAACAAGACCTTTATCCTGGTAACTATGTGCCGAGGGTAAAGGTCTTTTTATTTACCCTCGGCCGAAACTAGTCCTTCGGGACACAACACTCGTAGAGGTAAATGTTATGCAAAGACTGAAAACAACTTTCCTGTTAGCTCTTCTCACCGTGCTCATGGTGACCATGGGCCAGGCCCTCGGCGGCCGGTCCGGCATGATGATGGCTTTCGTCCTCGCCCTGGGCATGAACTTCTTCTCCTACTGGTTCTCCGACAAGATCGTGCTCAGCATGTACGGCGCCCAGGAGATCGGCCCGCAGGACCACCCCATGTTCTACAACCTGGTGGGGAACCTCGCGGCCCGGGCCGGGCTCCCCATGCCCAAGGTCTACATCATCCCCTCGGACAGCCCCAACGCGTTTGCTACCGGCCGTAACCCGGAACACGCCGCGGTTGCCGCAACGGAAGGTATCCTGCGCATCCTGTCCCCCGAGGAACTGGAAGGGGTGATGGCGCACGAACTGGCGCACGTGCAAAACCGCGACATCCTCATAGGCACCATCGCCGCCACCTTCGCAGGCGCCATTTCCATGATCGGCAACATGCTGCAGTGGGGCGCCATGCTCGGGGCCGGCCGCGGCGACGACGAGGAGGGTGGCGGCATCGGCGGCCTGGTCGGTTCGCTCGCCATGGCCATCATCGCACCCCTCGCGGCGATGCTGATCCAGATGGCGGTATCGCGGTCCCGCGAGTTCCTGGCTGACGCCACCGGCGCCGAGATCTGCGGACGTCCGCTGGCGCTTGCTTCGGCGCTCAGGAAGCTGCACATGGGCTCGCAGGCGCTGCCGATGCAGGAGGCGCGACCCGCCACGGCACATATGTTCATCGTGAATCCCTTGACCGGCGGAGGCGTCATGCAGCTCTTCTCGACCCACCCGCCGATGGAGGAGCGCATCGCGCGGCTGGAGCAGATGGCGGTGCGGCACTGATGACGACTTGCTCCTCTCTCGTCCATTGCTCCTCCCCCCGGAGGGGGGAGGCTGGGAGGGGGGAATAGCCGGCATTTTCCCCCTCCCTGTCCCTCCCCCTCCGGGGGAGGGGACCTAGAGCGGCGGGCATATTTACTACTGAACTACGAAGGAGAACCTTTAAATGGACTGGCTTACCGACCCGCAGGTCTGGATGGCCCTGGTTACCTTGAGCGCGCTGGAGATCGTGCTCGGCATCGACAACATCATCTTCATCTCCATTCAGGCCAGCAAACTCCCGGCGGCCCAGCAGGAGAGGGCGAGACTGACAGGCCTCGGCCTCGCCATGTTCATCCGCGTGGCGTTACTGTTCTCGCTCGCCTGGCTCATGGGGCTTACGACGCCGCTGTTCAGCATCTTCGGCAACGATATTTCCGGCCGCGACCTGATCCTCATCTCCGGCGGCCTCTTCCTGATCTGGAAGAGCACCATGGAGATCCACGAGAAGCTGGAAGGGGAAGAGGTGGTGCACGCGGCCAAGGTCGGCGCCACCTTCGGCGCTGTCATCGTGCAGATCCTGTTGCTGGACATAGTATTCTCGCTGGACTCCATCATCACCGCCATCGGCATGGTCAGCCAACTCTTCATCATGGTTGCCGCCGTGGTCATCGCCGTGGCGTTCATGATGCTCTTCTCCGGCAAGATCAGCGCTTTCGTTGAGAGGCACCCGACCATCAAGATGCTGGCCCTGAGCTTCCTGTTGCTGATCGGCGTCTCGCTCATCGGAGAGGGCTTCGGGATGCACATTCCCAAGGGGTACATCTATTTCGCCATGGCTTTCTCGGTCATGGTGGAGATGCTCAATCTGAGGATGAGGCGCGGCAAGCCGGTCAAACTGCATGAGCCCCACCTTGACACTGAGACAAGGGGCGAATAATCGCCCCTTTTGTCTTGACACTTTCTGCACTCATTCGTTATCTTCGCCAAGCATGCGCAAGTCATTCCCCGTAAAATTTTTCTCTTTCCTGCTGCTGTCAGTGATCTTCTGCACCCTTGTCAGTGGCGCCTGTGACAATGCGCACGCCTTGGAACGCTGCGGTACGGTCGCCGACTGCGTGCAGGCCGCTTCCCATGTTGATCGGGGCTGCGACACCCCCGATTGCCCCTTGCAGGACGACGCCGGCCACGATGACTGTGACTTCTGCTGTGACTGCGCCTGCCACCTCTCGCTAAGCGTTGGTCATTTCTCCCTCGACTACAATCCTGTTTTCGCCGCACTACAGAGTTTCGACCGTTTCACCTTCCTACCCGAAGTATTCCTCTCCAAGTTCGTTCCCCCTCAGTTGCGCGCCTAACACCCCTTTCAAGTCCGTAGTACGTCCTTTGCCGGAGCCGGTTCTCCCGGCATAGTCGTGCCGTGGTCTGCCCTGTTTTCTTCGCCTTTCCAAAATTGCATTCAGGAGGTTTTTCTTGGCAACAAACGCCTTCAGGCGCGCGCGCCTAGCCGTGGCCGTCGCCTTGTCTCTATTGGCAGCCGTACCCGTATTTGCCGAGCCTCAGCCACTTTCGCTTCAGCAAGCAGTGGCAGCAGCGCTCACCAACAACCCGGAGCTCGTCTCTTTGCGCACAGAGGCCGGTGTCTTCGACGCCGCCGCTGTGCGTGCCGGCGTGATCCCCAATCCTACGCTGGAACTGGAAGCCGCCACCGGTGCTCTTACTGGCAGCAGCGACGACAGCAACCTCTCCCTGGGCATCTCGCAGGAGTTCCTGCTGGGGGACAAGCGCCTCAAGCGCCGCGCCGTGGCGGAGCGTGATCTCGCTGCCTACCGGTGGCAGGTGGCGGACCGCGAGCGCGTTGTCAAAGAGCTGGTGCAGGCCGCTTTCTGCGACGTGATACTCGCCCGGGAGCGGGTCGGCCTCGCTCATCATTCCATCGATCTCAACAAGCAACTGCTCCAGGTGGCGGTGGATCGCCTCGCGGCGGGAGACATCCCTGAACTGGAGATGTACCTGGTCCGCGTCGAACTGGTCCGCAGCGAGGGCAACCTGATCGAGCTGCAGCGGAGCCTGCTGGACAGCAGGGCGAAACTGTTCGCGCTCATGGCCCTCCCGCCGACGGAGTCGCCGGTTTTGAGCGGGGATTTGAACGGCAACGACGTTCGCGTCAAGACGCTTGGGGATCTGAAGCAGGTCGCCATGCAGAGCCGTCCCGATCTCAAGGCGCTGCACGCGGCGATGCAGAAGAGCGACGCCGAGGTCACGCTGGCCGAGGCGGAAGGCGTCCCCAACCTCACCGCCGGGATCGCGCTGAGCCGCGACACCTCGTCCATGGAGATCGGTGGGGTCGAGGGACGGGAAACCGCGTACACCATTGGGCTCAAGCTTTCCATGCCGATCCCGGTCTTCGACAGGAACCAGGCCGGGCAGCAGGAGGCAAGGGCGAAACGTTCCAGCGCCGAGGTCCGGCTGCAGGGCGCGGCCGCGAGCGTGGAGCGCGAGGTGGAGAGCGCCCATGCAAGCATCGCCAATGCGGACAAAGTGCTGTCCCTCTATCGTTCCGACATCCTGCGTCAGCTCGACGAGAACCTGAAGCTGACCCAGGAAGCGTACCGGCTGGGTGAAGTAGGCATCCTGGCGGTAATCGAGGAACAGAAGAAATACTTCGAGGTAAGCGACAGCTACCTGGCCGCCCTGCACGCGAGGCTACTAGCTTTCAATAAACTGGAATCGGCAGTCGCCGCTGACAACAACGGAGGTGCGCAGTGAACAAGAAAGGAATCATCATCGGACTGGTTCTGACCATAGCACTCGGGGGCGGCGTCGCCTACCGGCTGATCAATACAGCGGGCAGCGGCGGACACGCTGAACATGGCGAGGCCGGGCACGCAGAAGAGAAGGGCGGCCATGTTGAGGGAAAGGAAGAGAAGGGGCACGACGGGCACGGCGAGAAGCTCGTCAAGATGGCCGTCGAGGTCCAGAAGCAAAGCGGTGTTGCGGTGGCTGCGGCAAAGAAAGCGCAGATGCCCGGCGTGATCAGCGCCACCGGCAAAGTCGAGGCCAATGCCGACAGGATCGCGCACGTCTCGCCGCGCATCTCCGGCAAGATCGTGGCCGTAAAGGCATCTCTTGGTGAGGGCGTGGGGGCAGGGCAGGTGCTGGCAACCTTGGACAGCGTCGAGCTGGGTGAGGCGTTGAGCCGCTACCACCAGTCCAAGACGCGGCTCACTCTGGCCCAGTCCAACATGGAACGGGTAAAGACCCTGGTTGACAAGAAGATCGCGGCCAGGAAGGAGATCCTCCAGGCCGAAACGGACTTCAAGACGGCGCAGACCGAACTGCACACCGACCAGGAGCGGCTTTCCCTTTACGGTGTTTCGGCCGCGGACCTGAAGGCGGACCGGAGGCCGCTGCTCCCGGTGCGGGCACCGATAGGCGGTGTCATCACCGAGAAACATGCCATCGTCGGCGAACTTTCCGACCCGGCCAAGAGCCTGTACACCATCGCCGATCTCTCCTCCGTCTGGGTGCTGGTGGACATCCACGAGAAAGACATTGCCAAGGTGCGCCGTGGGCAGAGCGCGACGGTGTCGGTTACCGCTTTCCCGGAGACCAGGTTCCGTGGCCGTATCACCTACTTGGCTGACGTCGTCGACCAGGCGACCCGCACCATCAAGGCGAGGGTGGAGGTTGCCAATCCCGGCCGCAAGCTGAAGCCGGAGATGTTCGCCACCGTGGAACTCGCTACCGCGGTGGATACAGCGCCGGTCCTGGCCGTGCCCGAAGAGGCGGTCGTGGAACTGGAGGGAAAGAAGCTCGTGTTCGTCGCTGAAGGCGATGCCGCTTTCGAGCCACGCAAGGTGGAGCTGGGGCGCGCTTCCGGTGGCATGGTTGAAATCCTCTCGGGCCTCAAGGAAGGCGAGCGGCTGGCGGTGAAGGGGGGCTTCGTCCTTAAATCGGAACTGCAGAAGGGCGAAATAGAGGGGCACGACCACTAAGGAGATCAGCACCGATGCTTGAAAAAACAGTTGCATACATGCTGAAGCAGAAGGGGATGGTCATCTTCGCTGCGCTGGTGATCGTCGTCTTCGGCTTCTATTCCTATCAGAAACTCCCGATCGACGCGTTCCCTGATGTCACCAACATCCAGGTCGAGGTGGTGAGCCATGCCGACGGCCTCTCGGCAGTCGAGATCGAGAGAAACGTCACCTATCCAATCGAGATGGCGATGCGCGGGCTCCCCGACATCGAGCAGCTCCGCTCGGTTACCAAGTTCGGCCTTTCCATCGTCACCGTCGTCTTCAAGGACAACGTCGACATCTACTTCGCCAGGCAGCTGGTGTTCGAGCGGTTGGCCGAGGCGCGCGAGCAGGTCCCCAAGGGGGTCGAGGTCGCCATGGGGCCGATCGGCACCGCCATGGGGGAGATCTACCAGTACACGCTGGAAGGGAAGGTGCCCCAGGAACCGGATGCGAAACGGGCCTACCTGACCAACCTGCGCACCGTCCAGGAATGGGTGGTGACCCCGCAGTTGAAGAGCGTCCCGGGCGTCAACGAGATCAACTCCTTCGGCGGTTACTTCAAGCAGTACCAGGTGGAGGTCTCACCGGACAAGCTGCTCAAGTACGGCGTCACGGTGGCGGAGGTGCACGATGCCATCGGCAGCAACAACAGCAACGTCGGCGGCAACGTGCTGGAGCGCGGCTCCGACCAGTACATCGTGCGCGGCGTGGGGCTCATCCAGACCACCGGTGACATCGAGACCATCGTCCTGAAATCCCAGGGCGGGACCCCGGTCTACCTGCGTGACGTGGCCCAGGTAAAGGTCGGCGAAGCGGTACGCATGGGCGCCGCCGTCAAGGACGCAGCCGGAGAAGCGGTAGGTGGCATCGTGATGATGCTGCGCGGCGAAAACAGCCGCGACGTCGTGGCCCGGGTGGCCGCCAAGGTGAAGGAGATCAACGAAAACAACATGCTCCCCGACGGCGTGAAACTCGTGCCGTACTACGACCGCAGCGACATCGTCAAGGCCAGCGTGGGCACGGTCAACAAGGCGCTGGTCGAGGGGGCGATACTGGTCCTCATCGTGCTTTACCTCCTACTGAACAGCATCCGCGGCAGCATCGTGGTGCTGCTGGCGCTCCCCTTGTCGCTTCTGGCCACCTTTATCGTCATGAAGCTGACCGGCATCACCGCGAACCTCATGTCCCTGGGCGGTCTCGCCATCTCCATCGGCATGATCATCGACACCACCATCATCCAGGTGGAGAACGTGCAGCGTCATTTGAGCGAGGCGGGTGAACGGGAACCGAAACTGAAGACCGTGTTGAAGGCCGTGATGGAAGTGCGCAAGCCGAGCATCTTCGGTGAGCTGATCATCGCGCTCACCTTCATCCCGATCCTGACCCTGGAGGGGATCGAGGGGAAGATGTTCGGCCCCCTGGCCATCACCGTCGCAATCGCGCTTTTGGCATCGCTGCTTCTCTCCATCTTCATCATCCCAGTGCTCTGCAGCTTCATCCTGAAACCTCAGCCCGAGAAGGAGAGCCGGATCATGGTTTGGGCCAAGGAGCAGTACCTGCCGCTCCTGGAGTACGCGCTGAACCGCAGGAAGGTCGTGCTCGGCATCGCGGGCGGGCTGCTGGTCTTCTCGCTGTTCCTGGTCACAAGGCTCGGCACCGAGTTCATGCCTATCATGGACGAGGGCTCTTTCGATATGGATATTGCCATGCTCCCCGGCGTTTCTCTCGCCAAGGCGCTCGAGGTGAACCAGCAGGCCACCGCTAAGCTGAAGAAGTTCGACGAACTCGACGTGGTGGTGGGGCGCATCGGACAGACCGGCGTCGCACTCGATACCCGCGGCCCCGACAAGACCGGCTATGTCGGCGTGCTCAAACCGAAGGAACAGTGGAAGCGCGACATCTCCAAGGAGGAACTGACCAACGAGATGAGGGAGGCACTGGAGACCATCCCCGGCATCAGTTTCGGATTCAGCCAGCCGATCCAGTGCCGCATTGACGAACTGGTCGCGGGAACCAGGGCGCAACTGATCGTGAAGCTCTTCGGCGATGACCTGGACGTGCTGCGCGACAAGTCCGCTCAGATCGCCAAGGTACTCTCGACCGTACGCGGCGGGACCGACCTTAACACGGAGAAGGTGTCCGGGCAGCCCTATCTCACCGTCACCATTGACCGCGCCAAGATCGCCCGCTATGGACTCAACATAAGCGACGTGCAGAACGTCATCGAGATCGCGGTGGCAGGGAAGGCCGCTTCCACCTTCTACGAATCCAACCGCAGCTTCGACATCACGGTGCGCCTGCCCGAGGAGAAGAGGAACTCGCTGGAGGCGATCCAGAACCTGCTCATCTCCACGAAATCGGGGATGAACATCCCGCTGGAGCAGCTCGCCGAGGTGAAGATGGTGGAAGGGCCGGTGCAGATCAGCCGCCAGGACGGGGTGAGAAGGATCGGTATCGAGATGAACGTGAGCGGCAGGGATATCGGCAGTTTCGTCGCCGAGGCGAAACAGAAGATCAAGGACCAGGTCAAGCTCCCCTCCGGCTACTACCTCACCTGGGGCGGCCAATTCGAGAACCAGCAGCGCGCCATGAACAAGCTGATGATTATCGGCCCGGTTGCGGTCGCCCTGATTCTGCTCCTGCTCTACGTCACCTTCCGCTCCATCCGGCTGGCGCTGCTGGTGCTTTCGAACCTGCCCTTTGCGCTGATCGGCGGCATCTTCTCGCTGTTTCTGTCCGGGCAGTACCTGTCGGTGCCCGCCTCGGTCGGTTTCATCGTCCTCTTCGGCGTCGCGGTATTGAACGGGCTGGTGCTGGTATCGAGGATCGCCCAGTTGCGCGAGGAGGGGCTCGGATTGGGTGAGGCGGTGCGCCAGGGTGCCATGGACCGGTTGCGGCCGGTACTCATGACGGCATCCATCGCCATCTTCAGCCTGATGCCGATGCTCTTTGCCGGCGGGACGGGATCGGAAATTCAGAAGCCGCTGGCCACGGTGGTGGTGGGCGGGTTGATCACTTCGACACTTCTCACTCTCTTGATCATTCCGGCCGTCTACGACTGGTTTGAGAAGAGAAAACCTGAACCTGAAATGTAGAGAGACAGAAAGAGTACGGACTTTGATCTCGTTCCCAAGGTCCGCCTTGGGGACGCAAAGCATCTCCGAAGCTCTAACTTCCCTCGGATGCAAAGCTGGAGCTTTGCGCGCCATATGGGGTTCCCAAGCTGGAGCTTGGGAACCAGGAAAAGCAGTTGGAGGGATAGAACGCTTGCTATGTTATTGTGCCGTGGTCGATCCTCCTCCGGCCACGGCACCTTTTTAACTGCGAAGGAGGGGACTGGCTCCGCCAGGTGCCTGTCCCCTTGGGGCTTTGGTAAGGTGGCTGAGCGGAATGGAGCGTTCCGCTAAAGGGACAGGCACCTGGCGGAGCCAGTCCCTTCTGCTACCACCGCGAGAAATTCAGCCACTGTTTTAAAACGATGAATATGAAGATATTCGGTAGCGGCGCCGTGATTTGCGGGGTCGTTTTTTGCGTTAATCAAAAGTTTAAGATTGCGAAACAGTTCCAGCTGTTGTAAAGTGTCGCGCGGTCGAGGGTCAGGCCACTCATTAGAGGACCTGCTCTTGTTTTATTTTCGGTGCCTGCTCGGTTTTGCCGACTACATCTCGTTTACCAATAGCTTGCTTATTTCCAAGTGCTTATGGTATACGTCTTAAGCTATTCCTGTGTTTTATTTTGAGAAAATTTTAACCTGAAATCCGACCCGGCAGCGGGACGCGGGCTTTTGGTCAGACAAATCCAGTCGGAAGGAAGTCGACATGTTCTTACAACAGCTAGTAAACGGCGTGGCTCTGGGGAGCGTCTATGCGCTCATCGCCCTCGGCTACACCATGGTCTACGGGATCATCACCCTGATCAACTTCGCCCACGGCGAAATCTTCATGGCGGGCGCCTTCATCGGCCTGCTCCTGGTCTCCGCCTTCAAGGTGAACGTGTTCGTCGCCATGGCAGGTGCCATGGTCTTCTGCATGCTCATGGGCGTGATCATCGAACTGATCGCCTACCGCCCGCTGAGGAAGTCCTCCCGCCTGTCCGCGCTCATCTCCGCGATCGGCGTTTCCATTTTCCTCTCCTCGCTGGCGCTCATGGTGTTCGGCGCCGACGCAAAGGGTTTCCCCGACGGCGCTTTCCCGGTGCGGCAGATCAAAGTGGGGACCGCTGACATCTCCACCCTGCAGATCCTCATCATCGGCGTCTCGGCAGTCCTCATGATGGCGCTCGAGTTCATCGTCCAGAAGACCAAGATCGGCAAGGCGATGCGCGCTACCTCCGAGGACTACAACACCTCGGCCCTCATGGGCATCAACGTGAACCGCGTCATCTCCTTCACCTTCGCCCTCGGCTCCGCTCTCGCGGCCGCCGGCGGCGTGCTGGTCGGCGTCCTCTTCAACGCGGTCTCCTTCAACATGGGCCTTATGGCCGGTCTCAAGGCCTTCGCCGCCGCGGTCCTGGGCGGGATCGGGTCCATCCCCGGCGCCATGCTGGGGGGGCTGCTCTTGGGCGTCTCCGAGGTCTTCGGCGTTGCCATCGGCTACTCGTCCTACCGTGACGCCATCGCGTTCACCATCCTGGTGCTGGTGCTCCTCGTCAAACCGACCGGTCTCCTCGGCCAAAAAATTACAAAGAAGGTATAGATTCGATGGCAGACTTCCTGAACAGCTTGGTCGGCTCGATCGACCCGTACATGTTGCAGATCCTCGTCAACGTCGGCATCGCTATCGTGCTGGCGCTGGGGCTTAACGTCATCACCGGCCTGACCGGGCAGCTCTCCCTGGGGCACGCCGCGTTCATGAGCATCGGCGCCTTCACCAGCGCCATGGTGACCATCAAGACCGGCCTTCCTTTCTTCGCCAACCTCGCCGTGACCGGCGTGGTCACCGCCATCGTGGCGGCTGCCATCGGCTTCCCGATCCTGAGGCTCACCGGCGACTACCTGGCCATCTGCACCCTCGGCTTCGCGGAGATCGTCAAGGTCTTCTTCCTGAACTTCGAGCCGACCAACAAGGCGCTCGGCCTCACCGTACCGCCGGCCAAGACCTCCATCCCGATGCCGATCTACGTGTGGGTGGTCGCCATCCTGGCCATTATCCTCGTCACCTTCGTGCAGAGCTCCCGCTTCGGGCGCGCGCTGAAGGCGATCCGCGAGGACGAGATCGCGGCCGACGCCATGGGCATCAACACGGCGCGCTACAAGATCCAGGCTTTTGCCCTGGGCTCCTTCATGGCCGGCATCGGCGGCGGTCTCTACGCGCACTTCCTGAGCTATATCAACCCCTCCGACTTCGGCTTCCTGAAATCGGTCGATATCCTGGCCATGGTGGTTCTGGGCGGTCTGGGCAGCGTCCCCGGTGCCGTGATCGGCTCCTCGGTGCTGGCCTCCGCTCCGGAGTTCCTGCGCTTCATGTCCCAGTACCGCATGCTGGTGTACGGCGCGCTGCTGGTGTTCCTGATGGTGTTCCGCCCCAACGGGCTCCTGGGTGGCGTCAACGTCACCGAACTGCTGCTGCGCGCGGTGGGCAGGAAACCGGCCGGGAAGTAACGTACTCCAATAACTCACGAAACGAGAGTAACGCATGTCCATTCTGAAACTCGATAACGTCACCATCCGCTTCGGCGGCCTGGTCGCCGTAGACAAGGTAAACCTCGAGGTCGAGAAGGGGAGCATCATGGCCCTGATCGGGCCCAACGGTGCCGGCAAGAGCACCATGTTCAACCTGATCACCGGCATCTACACCCCGACCGAGGGGCAGATCTCCTTCATGGGAGAGAGCATCTCCGGAAAGCCCGCCTTCAAGATCGCCGGTTCCGGTATCGGCAGGACCTTCCAGAACATCAGGCTCTTCACCCAGTTGACGGTGCTCGAGAACGTCCTGATCGGCGCCCACACCCAGGGCTCTTTTGACCTGACCGGTGCTGCGCTCAAGTTCCTCCCCTGGGTTCGCAAAGAGGAGAACGAACTGAAGGAACTGGCCATGTCCTGCCTGAAACAGGTGGACCTGACCCACAAGGCCAACGAACTGGCCGGCAACCTTCCTTACGGTGAGCAGCGTCGCCTCGAGATCGCCCGCGCCCTGGCCATCAAGCCGCAGATCATCCTGCTGGACGAGCCGGCCGCGGGCATGAACCCGCAGGAGAAACAGGTCCTGGCGGAGATGGTGAAGGCGATCAGCGCCACCGGCGTCACGGTGTTCCTGGTCGAGCACGACATGAAGTTCGTCATGGGGATTTCGCACCGCATCGCCGTCCTCGACTACGGGGTCAAGATCGCCGAAGGCACGCCCGAGGAGATCAGGAAGAACCCGAAGGTCATCGAGGCGTACCTCGGCAAAGGAGCAGCGGATGCTTAAGGTAGAGAATGTCAGCGTGAACTACGGTGCCATCAAGGCGCTGCAAAACGTTTCCTTCCAGATCAACCAGGGTGAGATCGTGGCGCTCATCGGTGCCAACGGTGCCGGCAAGACCACCATCCTGAACACCATCTCCAACATCGTCCCGTCCGTCGGCGGCAAGATCACCTACCTCGACAAGGAGATCACCAAGCTTCCGCCGCACGAGATCGTCAAGCTGGGCATCTCCCAGGTCCCCGAGGGGCGCCGCGTCTTCGCCAAGATGAGCGTGCTCGAGAACCTCGAGATGGGCGCCTACACGAGGAGCGACAACGAGGTCGCCTCCGACATGGAGAAGATCTTCCAGCGCTTCCCGCGCCTGAACGAGCGCAAGAAACAGCCCGCCAAGACCCTTTCCGGCGGCGAGCAGCAGATGCTGGCCATGGGCCGGGCGCTCATGTCCCGCCCGAAACTGCTCCTTCTGGACGAGCCCTCCATGGGTCTCGCCCCGATGCTGGTCGAACAGATCTTCCAGATCATCCAGGAGATCAACGCCAGCGGCACCACCATCCTCCTGGTCGAGCAGAACGCCAACATGGCGCTCTCCATCGCCCACCGCGCCTACGTCCTCGAGACCGGCGAGGTGGTGCTGCAGGGCGACGCCAAGGAACTCGCGTCCAACCCCGAAGTGAGAAAGGCTTACCTGGGAGAGTAGGGTGTCTGACACCACAACCAAACCTTGGATCAACCCCTACCTGGCCATCCTGGTAGGGGTTTTTGCTGTCTCCTTCTCCTCCATCCTGGTGAGGGTCTGCACGGCTCCCCCCCTGGTGATAGCGGCCTACCGGCTCATTTTCACCTTCTGCTTCCTCGCGCCCTTCACGCTTTGGGGCGGCGCGCCCGCTTTGCGCGGCATGACGTCGCGCCAGGTCTGGCTTTCCGCCGCCAGCGGTGTTTTTCTGGCGCTGCACTTCGTCACCTGGTTCATCTCGCTCAAGTACACCTCCATCGCCAGTTCCGTGGTGCTCGTCACCACCCAGCCGCTCTTTGTCGTGCTCGGTTCCTGGATCTTCTTCAAGGAGCGGGTGCCGCGCAAGGCGCTTTACGGCTGCTTTCTCGCCTTCGTTGGGAGCGTCGTGATCGGCGCCACCGACTTCCAGGTCGGGGAGAGGGCCTTCGTCGGCGACCTGCTGGCGCTCTTTGCGGCGGTGATGGTGTCCGGTTACCTGTTGATCGGCAGGAGGCTGCGCCACGGCCTGCCGCTTACCGGCTACACCTTCGTCACCTACGGCGCCAGCGCAATCACCCTGAGCGCAGCCGCTGCCACCGGCGGCGTGCCGTTCTACCCTTACCCCGGCCAGGACTGGCTCATCTTCGTCGCACTGGCACTGGTCTGCACCATCCTCGGGCACACCGTTTTTAACTGGGTGCTGCGCTACGTGCAGGCGTCCGTCGTGTCGGTGAGCATCCTTGGGGAGCCGTTGGGGGCGATCTTGTGGGCGGCCGTGTTCCTGGGCGAGAATCCGACTGTACGGCAGACGATAGGGGGAACGATCATCTTCGCGGGGCTTTTTCTTTTCACCAGGGTAACGGCTAAAACCGATAAACCATTAGCCACGGAGAAAATCTGAGAAAATCGGAGATAACCTTTAAACGGGTTAATGCCTTTCTCAGATGTCCTCAGATTTTCTCCGTGGCCAACGGCTTTGATTCTATGACTTTCTCAGGAGGAAGGCAGGAATGGATTCAGCATTGAGTGCAAGCGCGAAAAGGGTACAGGATGCACTGAACAGCTTCGGCGTCGATTGCCGCGTCAAGGAACTGGGCGAGAGCACCCGCACCGCCGTCGATGCGGCCAACGCCGTGGGGTGTGAAGTGGGGCAGATCGTCAAGTCGCTGGTGTTCCGCGGCAAGGAGAGCGGCAAGGCGGTCTTCGTCGTGGCAAGCGGCGCCAACATGGTAAACGAAAAGGTCCTGGCGAGCCTGACGGGCGAGAAAATCGAGCGGGCTACACCCGACTTCGTGCGCGAGCAGACCGGCTACGCCATCGGCGGCGTTTCGCCGGTGGGCCACCCGGCGCCGCTGACAACGTTCATTGACGAGGACCTGCTCGGCTACACGGAGTTGTGGGCCGCCGCCGGCACCCCCAACGCCGTCTTCGCACTGACCCCGGAGCAGCTTTGCCACATCACCTCCGGGCAGGTTGCCGCCATAAAGAAGTAGGGCGTAAGCAGTAGGGAGTTGGCATAGCGCAGGCGGCAGTATCGTACCCTCCCCCGGAGGGGGAGGGACAGGGAGGGGGTAGCCTTCTCACTTGGCGTTGTTGCCCCCCTCCCAGCCTCCCCCCTCCGGGGGGAGGAGCGCAAGGCGCCATTGACAGCCCCTCATTGAAGAGGTCCGGGCGCAACGATTTTAGTTTAGCAGTCGCGGCAATACTGCCGCTAATTTACAGGAAGCAGAGCAAAGGACACAGGCAAGGACATGCAAAACGTAAAAGTAACCAAGGCACGGGACAGTTTCACATCGGGTTTAGGAGTCATTGCCGCCACGCTCGGTTCGGCGGTAGGCTTGGGCAACATCTGGAAGTTCCCCGCGCTGACCGGCCTGAACGGCGGCGCCGCATTCATCATCGTCTACCTGCTCTCGACCCTGATGGCCGGACTCGTGGTCATGGTCGCCGAGCTCACGCTGGGCCGCCGCTCCAAGTCTGACGCGCTCACGACCTTCAAGGTGCTGCACCCGAAAAACGAAAGCTGGGCGCTCATCGGCGCGGCCGGCGTCCTCTCCGCATTCCTGATCCTTGCCTTCTACACCGAGGTCGCCGGGTGGGTCTTCGCGTACATCTTCAAGGCCGCTTCCGGCAGCATCCTTTCCGCCGACCCCAAGGTCACCTCGGCGGGCTTTGAGAAACTGATCACCGATCCGGTGCAGTCCGTGTTATGGCAGTGCCTGGTGCTCGTCTTCGTAGGCGCCATCATCATCGCCGGCGTCTCCAAGGGGATCGAGAAGACCACCAAGCGCCTCATGCCGGTACTGTTCCTGATCCTGGTCATGATCGGCGTCAGAAGCCTGATGCTCCCTGGCGCCGCGGCGGGTCTGGAATTCCTGTTCCGCCCTGATTTCTCCAAGGTCACCGGGGCCGTCGTCCTTACCGCCATGGGACTCGCCTTCTTCAAACTCTCCGTCGGCATGGGCACCATGATCACCTACGGCAGCTACTTCCGCGACGATCAGAACATCCCGATGACCGCGCTGCGCGTCATGCTCGCCGACCTGACTGTTTCTATCCTGGCCGGCATCGCGATCTTTCCTGCCGTCTTTACCTACGGCTTCAAACCGGAGGCTGGTCCGTCGCTGCTGTTCATCACCATCCCGGCCGTCTTCTCCCAGATGCCGTTCGGTAACGTCTTCGTCGTGCTCTTCTTCGTGCTGGGCGCCATCGCCGCTACCGGCGCGATGCTCTCCATCCTGGAAGTCCCGGTTGCCTACCTGCACCAGCGCTTCGGCATGTCCCGCTTCAACTCCACCGTGCTGACCGTGGTTCTGTTGGCCCTGATCGGTTCCACCGCCGCGCTCTCCAACAGCACGCTGGCGAACTTCAAGCTCTTCGGCATGACCATGTTCGACCTCTACGACTTCGTGACCTCGAACTTCCTGATGCCGGTGGGCGGGCTGTTCATCTGCCTCTTCGTCGGCTGGGTGTGGGGCGAGGAGAAGGTGAGGGCGGCCCTCTCCAACGACGGACAGTTGAGAAACGGCGCCATCATCAGCATCTTCCTGTTCCTGGTGAAGTACGTAGCGCCCGTCACCATCACCGTGATCCTGCTGCGCGGGCTTAAAGTTATTTAGTCGCCGAAGCTAAGCTCCCTCCCCTGGAGGGGGAGGGCTGGGGAGGGGGAAGGGGCGTCGTTAGCCTAAGACTTCCCCCCTCCCGTCCTCCCCCCGGAGGGGGGAGGAGAAATGGACCTGCTCCTTCTCGCAGGAAGGAGCCGTCGGACCCGTTAGTACAAGGACATCTGCCACATGAGCAACCTTACCGAACATCCCGAGCTCACCGCTGCACAAAAAAGCCGCCAGGGCGTCATATACGGACTGGCGGCTTACCTTTGCTGGGGATTCTTCCCGGTCTATTTCAAGAGCGTCAAGATCGTCCCGCCCCTGGAGATGGTCTCGCACCGGATCGTCTGGTCGCTCGCGTTTTTAGTACTGCTCATAACGTGGAAAGGAGCGTGGCCGGCAACGATCGAAGTGCTCAAAAAGCCGAAGTCCCTCGCCGTCCTGTTTGTCACCACGATCCTCATCGCCACTAACTGGCTGGTCTTCATTTACGCCATCAGCGTCGGCGAGGTGTTGCAGTCGAGCCTGGGCTACTTCATCAACCCACTGGTGAACGTGCTGCTCGGCTTTTTGTTCCTGCGTGAGCGGTTGGAGCGTCCGCAGTGGATCAGTCTTGCTCTTGCCTTCACGGGCGTCCTTTATCTCGCCATCCAGTACGGCAGCATGCCGTGGATCTCGCTACTGCTGGCGCTCTCCTTCGGACTCTACGGTCTGATCCGCAAGGTGCTGCACGTCGAGCCGCTGGTGGGGCTCACCGTAGAAACCCTGCTCCTCATGCCGTTTGCGCTCTTTTACCTGGTGCAGTTGAATCAGAAGGGGACGGGGATCTTCCTGACCCACGGCATAACGTTGGACATGCTGATCCCGATGTCCGGAGTCGTGACCGCCATTCCCTTGCTGCTCTTTGCCGCCGCCGGGAAGAAGCTGCGCCTGGCCACTATCGGCTTCTTACAGTACATCACCCCCACGATGCACTTCCTGCTCGCCATCACCCTCTTCGGTGAGACCTTCACCCACACCCACCTGATCAGTTTCCTGTTCATCTGGGCCGGATTGGTGCTCTACTCGATCCATGCCTACCGCTCGATGAGGGCTTGATCCACCTCAACTGCCGGCTACTCAAGGCTCGTCATTCTCTCGAAGTCTCAGCAAATGCTCTTCCGGTGGCGATACTACGAATCGTCCTGCATCCAAGTCGGCCTTGCTTTGTGCTAAAGCTGCCTCCAGTTCGCACTCGCGAAGGTAGTGGAAATATTTTATTGGCACCACTATAAAACGCTCTTTCCCGTGTACCGTTATGATAGCTGCGGATTCCTTCATCAATGCCGTTTCTATTGCTGTAATTCCCTTACTGTTAAGTTCTTCTTCAGTTATCGAAGACATTTCGCTTCACCTCGATTCTCTGCATTCTGGCTACTCCGGCAGTGTCCTTAAAATTACCACAGCCTGTTTTTGAACGTCAAACCTCACACAATCGCCACGGTTGTATTCCTGGTTGCATACTGTAATGCAAACATGCATAATGGCTGCGGGCTTTATTTCTGCCGGAGATTTTTATGACTGAAACTACAACTGGAATCATGGCGGCTCTCGATTTGGAGGAGATGGCGCGGCAGATGCGCGCGTTCCAGGATCTGACACGGGAGCTCGATGCCATCATCGATTCCTCGTCAGACGGGCTCTGGATCTGCAATGCCGACGCTGTTGTTATCCGTATCAACCCGGCCTCAGAGCGGATCAACAACATCACCGCCGCGGAAGTTATCGGCAAAAACATGCACGAGCTACTGGACCAGGGGTTCATCGACCGCTCCGCGGCGCTGGAAGCTCTCACCACCGGCAAGGTGGTGAGCCAGTTGCAGAACCGGCAGGGGCGCAAGCTCATCTCCACCGGTACGCCGGTGCTGGATGCGAACGGCAAGGTGATCCGGGTGGTGGTCAGCGAGCGGGACGTCACGGAAATCGACAACTTGCAGCGCGAACTGGAAGAGCAGGAGGCCCTCAGGGACCAGTTCCGCAGCCACATGCTGGAGATGCAGCAGGCGGACCTCGCCTCGCGCAGCGTCATCGCCCGCAGCCCGCTCATGGTCAACGCGCTGAAGCAGGCGCTCAAGGTGAGCGCGGTGAACTCGACGGTGCTGATCCTCGGCGAATCGGGCGTCGGCAAGGGGCTCATCGCGGAACTGATTCATAAGAACTCCAGTCGGGCCGACAAGCCGCTCATCGAGATCAACTGCGGTGCCATTCCGGAATCTCTTATTGAATCCGAGCTGTTCGGCTACGAGAAGGGCGCCTTTACCGGCGCGCAGGTCAGCGGCAAACCCGGCTATCTCGAGCTTGCCGACGGCGGCATCTTGTTCCTGGACGAGATCGCGGAACTGCCGCAGGCTGCCCAGGTGAAGCTGCTCCGGTTCCTGGAAAACGGCCGCGTGGTGCGGCTTGGCGGGACCAAGGCGCGCACGCTCGATGTCAGGATCCTGGCGGCAACGCACCGGAATCTTGACCAGATGGTCAAGGATGGCTCCTTCCGGCTCGACCTGTACTACCGCCTGAACGTCATTCCCATCCACGTGCCGGCGCTTCGGGAGCGGCGCGACTGCATCCTGCCGCTGATCCGGCATTACGTTGACCTATTCGGAGCGCGCGACTCCATCCGCAAGCGTCTCACCCGCGCCGCCTCGGACGCGCTCCTTGCCTACGATTATCCTGGCAATGTCAGGCAGTTGATGAACATCTGCGAGCGGCTGGTGGTCATGACGGAAACGGACCTTATCGATGTCAAGGATCTGCCTGCGGAGATCGTTTCCGGCAGTGCAGCGTCGACCGGGGTAGGGGGCGTGTGGCACGACGAGGTGACCCTGCAGGAGACGCTGGATAAGGTGGAGAAGGCGGTTCTGGAGAAGGCGCTGGCTACGCACGGCAACCAGGTGCGCATGGCCGAGGCGCTGGGGGTAAACCAATCGACCATCGCCAGGAAGTTGAAAAAACACGGTATCGGATAGCTCCTCCCCCCGGAGGGGGGAGGCTGGGAGGGGGGCTTGCGGTGCCTCCAAATCTCACCCGCCTCAAAATCTACCCCCTCCCTGACCCTCCCCCTCCGGGGGCGGGGACCAATGGGAAGCTTTATGCGTTGCTGCATATTTGTGGTTCTCTCTTCTTTTCCCCATCTATTCCCAAATAACCAACGCTTCTGCTTCTCTCTCGAATTACTTTGTCACTCCACATTACCTTTTGCCCCAGCAATGCTATAATACTTCCGGCTGTTTAGCTGGATGAAGCACCTCCCTCTACGGCAGTTCAGATCCTAGCTGCCGCCTCCACGTCTCCACCAGGAACGAAATCGTATACTCGATGGCACAGCTTGTGCTCTAGCTGTACACGTTTATGATTTCCTCTTGGAACAACCTGTAATAAAGGAGCCTTTGGATGAACAACACCGAACTGAACAACAGAGTCATAGCGCGGGGCAAGGAGTTCTTCTCCACCATCAGCGGCGAGAAGCCGTCACTCTTCAACAAGGGCGCCTGGATGGGCAAGGTGATGGACTGGAGCATGCAGAACGAAACCTTCAAGATCCAGATGTTCCGCTTTGTCGACGTCTTCCCGTCCCTCACCACCGGCAAGCTCCTCACCGACCACATCCGCGAATACTTCGGCGAAGAGAAGGACATGCCGCCGGTCCTCTCCACCGGCGCCAAGGTGGCGGGCATGCTCGGCTCCTTCGGCGGTGCGGTGCTGAACAAGTTCCTCACCACCAACATCCAGGAGATGGCACGCCAGTTCATCGTTGGCGAGAACACCAAGGAAGCCATCAAGAACATGGAGCGTCTGAGGAAAGACGGTTTCGCGTTCGTCGTGGACGTGCTTGGTGAGGCGACGCTTTCCGAGAAGGAAGCGGACATCTACATGAACACCTACCTCGAGCTGCTCGACTCGCTCAAGAAGGAATACAAGGACTGGAAACCGCTGCCGGGCAAGGGCGGCGACGCGAACCTCGACTGGGGACACGCACCGAAGGTCAACGTGGCCGTGAAACCTACCGCGCTCTTCTGCCTCGCCAACCCGCAGGACTTCGAAGGCTCCGTGGTCGCCATCCTCGACCGCGTCAGAAAGATTGCCAAGAAGGTCATGGAACTGGACGGCTTCCTCTGCATCGACATGGAGTCCTACCGCCACAAGGACATCATCATCGAGGTTTACAAGCGCCTCAAGCTCGAGTTCCCCAACTACGACCAGTTCGGCATCGTGCTCCAGGCCTACCTGGTTGACACCGACAAGGACCTCCCGGAACTGCTCGCCTGGGCCCGCCAGAAGAACGTGAAGATCTCCATCCGCCTGGTGAAGGGCGCCTATTGGGATATGGAAACGGTCAAGGCCAAGCAGAACGACTGGGCGATCCCCGTCTGGACCATCAAGGCCGAGTCCGATGCTGCTTACGAGCGTCAGGCCAGGATGATCCTGGAGAGCTCCGACATCTGCCACTTCGCCTGCGCTTCCCACAACATCAGGACCATTTCTGCGGTCATGGAGATGGCGAAGGAACTGAACGTTCCCGACGAGCGTTACGAGTTCCAGGTACTCTACGGCATGGCCGAGCCGGTCAGAAGGGGCATCCTGAAGGTCGCCGGCCGCATCCGCCTCTACTGCCCGTACGGCGACATGGTGCCGGGCATGGGCTACCTGGTGCGCCGCCTGCTGGAGAACACCGCCAACGAGTCCTTCCTGCGCCAGAGCTTTGCCGAGGACGCACAGATCGAGCGCCTGCTCGAGGACCCGGAGGTCACCGCCCAGCGCGAGCGCGCCGCACGCGCCGCCGCCAAGAAACCGGAAGCCAAGGGCCCCGGCGGCCTCAAGCCGTTCTACAACGAGGCCATGGTGGACTTCACCCGCGCCGACCACCGCGCCGCCTTCCCGAGCGAGATCGCCGCCGTGAGGAAGCAGCTCGGCAAGACCTACCCGCTCTTCATCAACGGCAAGGAAGTGAAGACCGCCGACACCATCGCGTCGGTGAACCCGAACAAGCCGTCCGAGACCATCGGTGTCATCTGCCAGGCCGGTACCAAGGAAGTGGGCGACGCCATTCAGGCCGCCAAGAAGGCCTTCCCGGCATGGCGCGACACCGATCCGAAGGACCGCGCCCAGTACCTGATCAAGGCCGCCGCCGTGGCGCGCCGCCGCATCTTCGAACTTTCCGCTTGGCAGGTACTCGAGATCGGCAAGCAGTGGGACCAGGCCTATGCCGACGTCTGCGAGGCGATCGACTTCCTCGAATACTACGCCCGCGAGATGATCACCCTGGGCACCCCGAAACGCGTGGGCAACGCGCCGGGCGAGTTGAACCACTACTTCTACGAGCCGAAAGGCGTCGCCGCGGTCATCGCACCGTGGAACTTCCCGCTGGCGATCAGCCTCGGCATGACCTCCGCCGCCATCGTGGCCGGTAACTGCGTCGTGTTCAAGCCCTCCGGCATCACCTCCGTCATCGGCTACCACATCGTGGAACTGTTCCGCGAAGTCGGCCTGCCGGAAGGCGTCTTCAACTACACCCCGGGCCGCGGCTCCGTCATGGGCGACTACCTGGTGGACAGCCCGGATGTCTCCCTGATCGCCTTCACCGGTTCCATGGAAGTCGGTCTCAGGATCATCGACCGCGCCGCCAAGGTCTACCCGGGCCAGGAGAACGTCAAGAAGATCGTCTGCGAGATGGGCGGCAAGAACGCCATCATCATCGACGACGACGCCGACCTGGACGAGGCAGTGCCGCATGTCCTCTACTCTGCCTTCGGCTTCCAGGGGCAGAAGTGCTCGGCCTGCTCCCGCGTCATCGTGCTCGACGCGGTGTACGACAAGTTCGTCGAGCGCCTGGTCTCCATGGCGCAGGCGACCCTGGTCGGCCCCTCCGAGGATCCGGCCAACTACATGGGCGCCGTTGCCGACGACAAGGCGATGAAGACCATCAAGGAGTACGCGGAAATCGGCAAGAAGGAAGGGCATGTGCTCTACGAGAGCAAGGTGCCCAGCGACGGCGGCTTCTACGTGCCGATGACCATCATCGGCGGCATCAAGCCGGAGCACAGGATCGCCCAGGAAGAGATCTTCGGACCGGTCCTCGCCGTGATGCGCGCCAAGGACTTCGACCAGGCTATCGAGTGGGCCAACTCCACCAAGTTCGCCCTCACCGGCGGCGTCTTCTCCAGGAGTCCGGAGCACCTGGCCCAGGCCCGTCGCCAGTTCCGCGTCGGCAACCTGTACCTGAACCGCAACAACACCGGCGCTCTCGTCGGCCGTCAGCCTTTCGGCGGCTCCAAGATGTCCGGCGTCGGCACCAAGGCGGGCGGGCACGACTACCTGCTGCACTTCATGGATCCGAGGGTGGTCACCGAGAACACCATGCGCCGCGGCTTCGCACCGGTCGAGGAGGATGACGACTGGGTCGCATAAGGAAGGGGATCTACCACTCCTCCCCCCGGAGGGGGAGGCTGGGAGGGGGGAGGTTGTCTGAGCGAGTCTAAAGGCCCCCCTCCCTAACCCTCCCCCTCCGGGGGAGGGAACTCATTGGGCGCCTGCACTTTTTACGAGTGCAGGCGCTTTTTTGTTGTGACAGTGCAACCTGCTACAGTCATACGCCCTCTCCCTCTGGGAGAGGGACGGGGTGAGGGCGCTGCTGATGGCACTGAACACACTTCGTGGCGCCTCCCTCACCCGCCCTTCGGGCACCCTCTCCCAGAGGGAGAGGGGACATGAAAGTCACAACTTGTTGCTCTTACTATCCCCCTCTTCCAGAGGGAGAAGGGGCATCATAGTCGTAACTTATTGCTCTCACTATGTGGGCAATTTTGTTTACCAATCTCGTGGTCGCAGCTTCCCTGTTTACGCCTTTTTTTCCTTGCGTTGAAACCTTTTTTGACATAATCTACCGGGTCGTAAAATAATTTTAATTTAATCTTGGAGGGACCTATGCCTGCTGCACCGGGAACGTCGAAATTCCAGATAGAACTGCGCCGTCATCTGCGCGGTCAGAACATCAGCGACAACCTCGTCCACCTCATCTGCGAGATTGCCGAGGCCAGCAAATACGTCATCAACGCGGTGCGCACCGGTGACCTGGGCGTCGCCGGTACTTCGAACCTCTACGGCGAGGAGCAGCTTGCCCTCGACGTGCTCTCCGACCGCATCATGAGAAAGCGCCTGATCCACTCCGGCGTGGTCTGCAACATCGCCTCCGAAGAGATGGACGAGATCTACCAGGCCCAGGCTTCCGCCGACGGCCTCTACTCGGTCGCCTATGATCCCTTGGATGGCTCTTCCCTGGTGGACGTCAACCTCGCCGTAGGCACCATCGTTTCCATCTACGAAGGGTGCGACCTGCTCCAGCCGGGGCGCAACCAGGTCGCCGCCATGTACATCCTGTACGGACCGAGGGTCTCGCTGGTCTACACCGTGGGCGACGGGGTGCACGAGTTCACCATGAACAACCTGATGGAATTCACCCTTACCCGCGAGAACATCAGGATGCAGGAAGAGGGGAACATCTACGCTCCCGGCGGCCTGAGGAACAAGTACAACGACGGCGACGAGAAGTTCATCCGCCACCTGGAGGCCAAGGGGTGCAAGCTCCGTTACTCCGGCGGCTTCGTGCCCGATATCAACCAGGTGCTGATGAAAGGGAAGGGGATCTTCATGTACCCGGCCCTCAAGGGTTCCCCCAACGGCAAATTGCGCGTGCTGTTCGAGCTCAACCCGATGGCGTTCATCGTCGAACACGCCGGCGGCGCCGCCAGCAACGGCAGTATCCCGATCCTCGACATCGTTCCCGAGTCGCTGGACCAGAGGGCGCCGATCTACATCGGCTGCAAGGCCGACGTGAAGGCCGCAACCGATTTCCTGGTTGAAAAGGCACAGGAACCGGCCGCTGCCGCATCATTTGTCAACGGGTAGTTTTTTGTTGTAGGATTGATCGTCCTGATAGGAATTTCTGCTAAAGTTGTCACGCTCCAGGGCGATAAAAGTATTGACCGCAATTCTTTAGAGGTAAGAAATGGATACTAGTACCAAAAGGTTGTGCAGCGAGATCCAGCTTTTTGATCTGTGCGATCTCGACACGTGCACCTGCAAGGAAGGGCGTTTCTGCACCAACCCCGTCATCCTGTCTCGTTTTGAGGCGATAAAGGAAGAGGATGACCGTCCGCAGTACCTTGCCGACGAGTTCGACGAGGAAGACGAGGACGCTGACGACCTTGACGCATACGGTGATGACGATTACGAGGATGACGACCAGTAATCGTTCCGATCTTTAGAGGTAAACCAAGAGAACCGCTTCTCCAAAAAAGGGCGGTTCTTTTGCTATCAACCTGCACTACTGACACAGACCTTGATACGCCCGGCTTGGCAAAGGGTCGGCGCGGATTATAATAGCCCATCGGGAGGGCGGCCATGACTGCTAAACTGCTTATTCTGGATGACGATCACGACATCCTGCTCATGCTGAAGGCGATCTTCACGGGCGAGGAATACGAACTGCTGCTGGAAAGCGACAGCGAAGGAGCATTGAAGCGTGTCATCGCCGACCGTCCCAACGTTGCCATCATGGATATCAGCCTGCCCCAGAAGTCGGGCATCGAGGTACTGAAGGAGGCCAAGAAGATCGATCCTGGCCTCGCCGTGATCATGGCCACCGGCTACAAGACCACCCAGAACGCGATCGAGGCGATGAAGCACGGCGCCTTCGACTACGTCACCAAGCCGTTCGACATGAACAAGCTGAAGGGGGCGGTCAAGAAGGCGCTGGAGTGCAACCTTTTGAGCCGCAAGGTGCGCTATACCAAGGAGCGGCCCCAGGCCGAGGAGGATCTCACCGACGACCTGATGATCGGCTCCTCCCCCGAGATGATCGAGATCTGGAAGATGGTGGGGACCGTCGCCGATTCCGACGCCACCGTGCTGATCCAGGGTGAGTCGGGCACCGGCAAGGAATTGCTTGCCCGCGCCATCTACAACAACTCCCGTCGTAAGAACCGTCCCTTCCTGGCCGTCAACTGCGCGGCGCTCCCCGAGGCCCTGCTCGAGTCCGAACTGTTCGGCCACGAAAAGGGGGCCTTCACCGACGCCCATTCGCGCCGCATCGGTAAGTTCGAGCAATGCAACGGCGGCACCATCTTCCTCGACGAGATCGGGGAGATGAGCCCCACCAACCAGGGCAAGTTCCTGCGCGTCCTCGAGAACCAGGAGTTCGAGCGGGTAGGGGGGAACGAGACCATCAAGGTCGATGTCCGGGTCATCGCCGCTACCAACCGTTCGCTGCTGGCCTCGGTCAAGGAAAAGTCCTTCCGCATGGACCTCTTCTACCGCCTGCGCGTGGTGAATTTCTTCCTGCCGCCGCTCAGGGACCGGGTCGAGGACATCCCTCTCCTGGTCGACCTCTTCGTGAAAAAGTTCGCCAAGAAGTACGGCAAGAACGTGAAAGGGGTCGCCCCCGACACCATGGCGCTTCTGATGAACCACCAGTTCGAGGGGAACATAAGGGAGCTGAAGAACGTCATCAACTCGGCCGTCGTCTTCTGCCGCGGCGACATCCTGGTCCCCGGCGATTTCGAGTCGTTCCTCACCGCCAAGGCGGGTTTCAAGGAAGTGGACCTCGAGGTGGTGGGGGATGACTACTACGAGGTGTTCTGGAGCATGCTGGAGCCGGTCTTCGACGGCATCTGCGCCAAGAACAAGGGCGCCATCTACGAGAGCGTCAACATGGGGTTGGAGAAGGCGCTGATCCACATGGCCATGGAGAAGAGCAACAACAACCAGGTGTTCGCGGCGAAGCTTTTGGGCATCAGCCGCAACACGCTGCGTGACCGCCTGGAGCGCTACCGGATCGGGACGGGCGAGTCGTCGTAGCAATCGCCCTCGGGGGCTTTCTTCCTTGCGTCCCTCCCCCCGGAGGGGGGAGGTCAGGAGGGGGGATGCTCATCCGCTCGACGACCGGCTGCCCCCTCCCTGACCCTCCCCCTCCGGGGGAGGGGACCGAATGGGCAAGGGATGTGGGAGAGCAAAAGTGACAGAGAAATGAAGAGAGCCGGCGACCTGATGGTCTGCCGGCTCTTCTTGTCTCGCTAGGGTTCCTCCCCCCGGAGGGGGGGAGGGGACCATGACTAACAGTCAGTTACAGCGTCTTCCCTGCCGCCCTTTCCCACTCCTCCTTGGGGATGGAGAGGAACACGTCCACCAGCTTCGGGTCGAACTGCTGACCTGAGCAGCGCACCACCTCGTCCAAGACCGCCTGGAAGGTGAGGGCCTTGCGGTAGGGACGGTCCGAGGTCATGGCGTCCAGGGTGTCCACCAGCGAGAAGATGCGCGCGCTGATTGGGATCGCTTCGCCGGCGGTCCGGTGGGGATAGCCGGTGCCGTCGTAGCGCTCGTGATGGAACAGCACCAGTTCGGCGGCGTCGGTGAAATACTTGATCCCGGCCAGGATGTCGTAGCCGATCTTCGGGTGCTGCCGCATGACCTTCCACTCTTCGTCATCCAGTTTTCCCGGCTTCAAGAGGATGTTGTCGGAGACGCCGATCTTGCCGATGTCGTGCAGAAGCGCCCCCTTGCCCATGATGATGCGCTCTTCCGGCCCGATCCCTGCTTTCTCCGCCAGCAGGCAGGTGTAGGCCATGACCCGCTCCGAGTGCGAACCGACCTCTTTTTCCCTCGCGTCCAGCGCCCGGATCAGCGCCGCCAGCGTGTGCTCATAGGCTTGATTGATCTCGCCCATGACGGCCCTGATCACCTCGGTCTGCTCTCGGACCTTGAGTTCGAGGTTGGCCTGGTATTCCTTGTTCTCCATGACCAGGCGCCGCTTCTCCAGGGTGTTCTTGACGGTCAGAAGCACCCGGTCCAGGTTGAAGGGCTTGGTGATGTAGTCTTCGGCACCGTTGTGGATGCAGGAAAGCGCGGTGTCCATGTCGTTCATCGCGGTGATCATCAGCACCGTGGTGTCCGGCGTGACCTGCTTGATATCCTTCAAGAGATCGATCCCTGAGCGCCCGGGCATCATGATGTCCAAAAGCGCCAGGTCCAACTGCTGGCTGTTGATTATTTCCAGACCTTCTTCGGCACTGCCGGCCTGGAAGCACGTGAATCCTTCCTTGGACAGAGTGATGTTGATCAGTTCTCTGATCATGTCCTCGTCGTCGGCTATCAGTATGTTCCCTTTCAATTGCTACCTCCTGGAATTGCCCGCGCCGCTTCTTGCGACCCGGTCCCCTGCAGCGTGTCCCTCACCTTTCTGATCAGGGCGTCACTTGCAAAGGGCTTGGGCAGGAACTGCATTCCTCTCTCCAGCGTCTTCTCGAAGCTGGTTCGGTTGTCCGTGTGCCCAGACATGAAAAGTACTTTGAGCTTCGGGTTCTTGGCCAGTAGTCGTTCGGCCAGGGTAGGCCCACTCATAAACGGCATGACCACGTCGGTCAGGAGCATGTCGATCTCGTCGGCGTGCTGGTCGAACAGGACGATACCCTGTTCGGGATCCGTCGTCTCCAGCACCCGGAACCCGCGCATCCTCAGGGTGTGCACCACCAGGTTCAACACGCCGGGCTCGTCCTCTACCACCAGTATGGTGTGGTCGGTGTCGATGGCCTCGTCGAGATGCTGCTTGGCCTGGGACTCCGCCTCCTGGAAGGTGCGCGGCAGGTAGATGTCGAAGCGCGCCCCTTGCCCGGGCTCGCTGATCACCTCTATGTAGCCGCCGCACTGCTTCACGATGCCGTACACGGTGGCGAGCCCCAGCCCTGTGCCGCGCCCCATCTCCTTGGTGGTGAAGAAGGGTTCGAAAAGCCGCTGCTTCACCTCCGTCGTCATCCCCTGTCCGCGGTCGGTGACGCTCAGCCGGACGAAGCTGCCCTGCTGGGAGCCCGGATGCAGATGCGTATAGCTTTCGCCGAGCTCGCAATTGGCCGTCTCGACCGTGATCACCCCGCCGGTGTCGGAGGCGTCGCGCGCGTTGACCACCAGGTTCATGACGATCTGTTCCAGTTGCCCGGGGTCCATCTTTACCAGCCCGGCGTCCGGAGCGAGGTCGGTGACCAGCCGGATGTTCTCCCCGATGAGCCGCTCCAGCATCTTCTGGACCGCCTTCACCTGGCGGTTGATGTCCAGCACCCGCGGCTCCATGATCTGGCGGCGGCTGAAACTCAACAGTTGCCTGGTCAGGTCCGCGGCCCGCTCCCCTGCACGCAGGATCTGTTCCGCCTCCTTGTGCATGGGCGACTTCTCGTCCAGGGCCCGGATCAACAGCGTACTGTAGCCGTTGATGACGGTGAGCAGGTTGTTGAAGTCGTGGGCGATGCCCCCGGCCAGCTGCCCCACGGCCTCCATCTTCTGGACCTGACGCAACTGATCCACGACCAGCTTTCTCTCGGTGATGTCTTCCTTGACGCCGACAAAGTGGGTGATCTGTCCCTCCGGGTTCTTGACCGCGGATATGGAGCAGCTCTCCCAGTAGAGGTCGCCGTTTTTCTTCCTGTTGTGCAGCTCGCCGTGCCACTCCTTGCCGGAGCAGATGGTCTGCCAGAGATCGCGGTAGAACTCGTCGTCCATGTTGCCCGACTTGAGGATGCTGGTCTTCACGCCGATCAGCTCCGGCTCGGAGTAGCCGCAGACCTCGATGAACTTCGGGTTCACGTACTCGATGCAGCCGCGCAGGTCGGTGATCACTACCGACACCGGGCTCTGTTCGACCGCGCGCCACAACTTGCTCAGTTCGGCCTCGGCGCGCCGGCGCTCGGTGATGTCGAGCAGGGTGCCGATGACGGCGTCGGAGCCGTTGATCAGGGTCCTGGTGCCGTTCACCTCCAGGTCGATGGCGGCGCCGTCCT
Source organism: Geomonas anaerohicana (assembly GCF_016458305.1). Lineage (GTDB taxonomy): Bacteria > Desulfobacterota > Desulfuromonadia > Geobacterales > Geobacteraceae > Geomonas > Geomonas anaerohicana. Next base: position 189,405 of record NZ_JAEMHL010000003.1, read on the forward strand.
GCCGTTTACCCCGGAAGAAGAAATGCAGCGGCTCGCTCCCCTCTTTGAGCGGGCGCAGGAACTGGGTCAGTACCCGGATCTGATCCTCGCCGACGACCAGGTCCACGAAGCTGCGCTTTTCGATCAGCTCTTCGGGGGCATATCCGAATATGGCGCCGAGCTTTGGGTTCGCGTAGATGAAGATGTCTTCCTGCAGCATGAAAATGCCGACCAGGGATTGCTCCACCAGGCTCTGGAAACGTGCCTCCGTCGCGGAAAGGGCTTCCTCCGCCACGCGCCGTTCGCGCCGCACCACCGCTTCCCTTAGTTCGCGCTTGATGGCCGGGATGAACCGGGACAGGCGGTCTTTGATCAGGTAGTCATGGGCGCCCGCGCGCATCGCCTCGACGGCCGCATCTTCCCCCATCTGCCCTGAGACCATGATGAAGGGAAGGTCGATGCCGCGCTCGTGCATGAGCTCCAGCGCTCCAAGACCGCTGAAACGGGGCATGACGTAGTCGGAGACGACCAGGTGCCATCCCCCGCGGTCCAGCGCGTCATTCATCTCGTCCGGGGTCTCGACCCGTTCGTAGATGGGCGAGAACTCCTTCTGCAGGTGCCGGACGATGAGGACGGCGTCCTCGGGGGAATCGTCTACGATCAGGATGCGCAGTGGATGTTTCATCTTGGCAGGGCTCCCTCGCGTCGATGCATCTGATTCGCAACCTTCCTTCACCTCCTTATCGGCTGGCTACAGCAATAGGTTTAGCTGCACGCTCATTTTTATCAAAAAAGGAAAGAGTGTGAACACTGCTTTCTTGGCTACTAATTGCCGGCGGAGTGTGCTATGAATTTGGCAGCTTACCCGCCGCAAAGGAGAATAACAGCGTGCACGTCCTTTCTTTTGCCCGTCCCATGCCCAAGATCCTGCTGTTAGTGCTTTTGTCGGCCTGCCTTGGTGCAGGTTGCTCCAAAGAAGCCGAGAAACCTAAGGTCAAAGCTGCGCCGCCGGTGACCGTGGCACGGGCCGCCGTGAAAGACGTTCCCATTGAACTGCGCGCCATCGGCAACGTCGAGGCTTACGCCACCGTGGCCCTCAAGTCCCGCGTCGCCGGCATGATCACCGCGGTGCAGTTCAAAGAGGGGGACGATGTCGCCAAGGGTGCGCTGCTCTTTACCGTGGACCCGCGCCCGTTCCAGGCGCAACTGGCACAGGCGCAAGCGAACCTGGCCCGCGACCTTGCCAGCGCCAACAACGCAAAGGAACAGGCGAAGCGCTACGCCTCGCTCTGGCAGGAGGGGATCGTGACCCGCGAGCAGTACGACCAGCTCCAGGCCAACGCGGACTCCCTCTCCGCCTCGGTGGCCTCGCTGCGCGCCGCGGTGGACAACGCCAAGCTGCAACTCGATTACTGTTTCATCCGCTCCCCCATGTCCGGGCGCACCGGTGGGCTTACCACCCACGCCGGCAATCTGGTCAAAGAAAACGACACCGCGCTGGTCACCATCAACCAGATCACCCCGCTCTACGTCACCTTCTCGCTGCCGGAAAAGGAATTGGCCACCATCAAGGCGAGGATCGGCGGCAAACTGCCGGTTCAGGCCCGGGTCGCAGGGAGTGCCGTTGCCGAGCAGGGGACGGTGACCTTTCTCGATAACGGGGTCGATCCCGCCACCGGCACCATCAAGGTCAAGGCGACCTTCGCCAATGCCCGCAAGACGCTCTGGCCCGGCCAGTTCGTCAACGTCGCCATCACCCTGGACACCAGGAAGGGCGCCACCGTGGTCCCGACCCGCGCCGTCCAGACCGGCCAGCAGGGGGAATTCGTCTATGTCGTGAAACCCGACGCCACCGCGGAGGTGCGTCCGGTGAGCACCGGGCCTGCTCTCGATGGCGTGACCGTGATCGAGAAGGGGCTGGTGCCCGGCGACACCGTGGTTACCGACGGGCAGGTGAAACTGGTGCCGGGCGGCAAGGTCGTCGTGAAGGGCGGGGCACCCTCATGAACCTTGCGGAACTCTTCATCCGGCGGCCGGTGATGACCAGCCTGGTCATGCTCGCCATCGTGCTGGCGGGCCTGATCGGTTACCAGTTGCTTCCGGTGAACGACCTCCCCAACGTCGACTACCCAACCATCCAGGTCACTGCGAACCTTCCCGGCGCGAGCCCGGAGACCATGGCCAGCGCCGTCGCCACGCCGCTGGAGCGCCAGCTCTCCACCATCGCCGGCATCGACACCATGAACTCCACCAGCGGCCAGGGTGTCACCCGCATCACGCTGCGCTTCGCGCTGGAGCGCGACATCGATGCGGCGGCGCAGGACGTGCAGTCCGCCATCACCAAGGCGAGCCGCCAGCTTCCCCAGGACATGCCGTCGCCTCCCTCCTACCAGAAGGTTAACCCGGCCGACCAGCCGGTGCTCTACCTGGTGCTCAGCTCCAAAACCCTGCCGCTGTCCCAGGTGAACGAGTACGCGGACACCATGATCGCGCAGCGCATCTCCATGGTGAGCGGCGTGGCCCAGGTGCAGGTCTACGGTTCGCAGAAGTACGCGGTCCGGGCGCGGCTGAACCCGATGGCGCTTGCCTCCAGGAAGATCGGCATCGACGAGGTGTCGCAGGCGCTCTCCGGCGGCAACGTGAACCTCCCCACCGGCACCCTGCAGGACGCCAGCACGTCGTTCGCGATCCAGTCGCAGGGCGAACTACTGGACGCCGCCGCCTACCGTCCGCTGATCGTCGCCTACCGCGGCGGCTCTCCGGTGCGGCTGTCCGACCTGGGGAGCGTGGTCGATTCGGTAGAGAACGACAAGATCGCCGCCTGGTTCAACGGGCGCGAGCGCGCCATCATCCTCGCCGTCCAGCGCCAGCCCGGCACCAACACCATCGAGGTGGTGGACTCCATCAAGAAGCTTTTGCCCGGTTTCCGCGACCAGCTTCCCGGCGCGGTCACCCTGCACGAGCTCTATGACCGCTCCCAGGCCATCCGGCACTCCGTGGCCGACGTCAAGTTCACCCTGGTGCTCACTATCGCCCTGGTGATCATGGTGATCTTCCTCTTTCTCAGGAACCTCTCCGCCACGGTGATACCGAGCCTTGCGCTCCCCATCTCGCTCATCGGCACCTTCGCCGCCATGTATGCCCTCAAGTTCTCGGTGAACAACATCACCCTGATGGCGCTTACCCTCTCGGTCGGCTTCGTCGTCGACGACGCCATCGTCATGCTGGAAAACATAGTACGCCACATGGAACAGGGGGAGCGACCCATGGAGGCGGCGCTCAAGGGGGCCAAGGAGATCGGCTTCACCATCGTCTCCATGACCATCTCGCTGGTGGCCGTATTCATCCCGGTGCTCTTCATGGGAGGCATGCTGGGGCGGCTGCTGCACGAGTTCGCGGTCACCATCACCTGTGCCATCCTCATCTCCGGCGTGGTCTCCCTGACCCTCACCCCCATGCTCTGCAGCCGCTTCCTGCATCCTCCCGCCGAGGAGCGCCACGGCAGGCTGTACCTCCTCCTGGAGCGTGGTTTCGACGCCCTGCTTGCTGCCTACAGCGGGACCCTGAGCGCCGTGCTCCGGCACCGCCGGGCAACCCTCGCCATCACCCTGGTCATGACCGCGGTGACCGTGTACCTGTTCAGGGTGATGCCCATGGGCCTGCTCCCCAGCGAGGACCTCGATTCCTTCTACTGCACCACCGAAGGGGCGCAGGGGGCCTCCTTCGACGAGATGGTCACCCACCAGCAGGAACTCGCCAAGCGCATCGTCGCCAACAAGAACATCAAGGGGTTCATGTCCACCGTCGGTGCCTCGGGCTCCCGGGTCGGCTCCAATTCCGGCTTCATGTTTGTCACGCTGAAGCCGAGAAGTGAAAGGAATGAGTCGGTGGACCAGGTGATCCAGCAGTTGCGCCCGAAACTGGGGGAGGTGCCGGGCATCCAGGCTTTCATGCAGAACCCGCCGCCGATCAGGCTGGAGGCGCAACTCTCCAAGAGCCAGTACCAGTTCGTGCTGCAGAGCCCGGACACCCAGGTCCTCTACGACAGCGCCGCCGCCTTCGAGCAGAAGCTGAAGCAGGTGCCGCAACTGCTGGACGTAACGAGCGACCTGCAGCTCAAGAACCCGCAGGTCGACCTGAAGATCGACCGGGACAAGGCGACGGCGCTCGGGGTGACGGCGCAGCAGATCGAGGACGCGCTTTATTACGCTTACGGCTCCAGGCAGGTTTCCACCATCTTCGCGCCGACCAACCAGTACCAGGTGATCCTGGAACTGGAGCCGCAGTACCGGCTCGATCCCTCGGCATTGGGGCTGCTCTACGTGAGGTCGTCGTCCGGCGTGCTGGTGCCGCTCTCCACCATGACCACGCTCGCCAAGTCGCTGGGGCCGTTGTCGGTGAACCACCTGGGGCAGATCACCAGCGTCACGGTCTCCTTCAACGTGAAGCCCGGTGTGCCGCTGGGAGAGGCGGTGGCTGCGGTCGAGAAGCTGGCGGCGAGCACGCTTCCACCCGGGATCAACACCGGCTTCCAGGGCGCGGCCCAGGCCTTCCAGTCCTCGACCAAGGGGCTCACGCTCCTTCTGCTGGCGGCCGTGGTCGTGATCTACCTGGTGCTCGGGATCCTGTACGAGAGCTACGTGCACCCGATCACCATCCTGTCCGGGCTCCCTTCCGCCGGGCTGGGGGCGTTGCTTACGCTGATGCTGTTTCACAAGGAGCTCGACCTGTACGCCTTCGTCGGCATCATCATGCTGGTGGGGATCGTGAAGAAGAACGCCATCATGATGATCGACTTTGCGCTGGACGCCCAGAGGCGTGAGGGTAAGAGCCCGATGGACGCGATCCACCAGGGGTGCCTGGTCCGTTTCCGTCCCATCATGATGACCACCATGGCGGCGCTGATGGGAACCCTTCCTATCGCACTCGCCATCGGCGCCAGCTCCGAAGGGAGACGGCCGTTGGGTTTGGCCGTGGTGGGTGGACTCCTGGTGTCGCAGCTTTTGACGCTCTATATCACCCCGGTGGTTTACTACTACCTGGACCGTGCCGTGCAACGGGGCCGGGAGTTTTTCCGGAGCAAGGCGCCGTCACCGCAGCCCGGGCCGTGATTGCCGTTCGCAGCCGTAACGATGCACAACAACGTAGAAGGTTGAACGTAGAGCAGGTTCAAAACATTGAACGTTGAACGTTGAACGGTTTCTGCAGTTCCCAGGAACGCGCCATGTTGATCAACGACGAAGCCCAAAAACAGGTACTGACCATCCTTGCCAAGACGGCGGTCACCCCGACCGCCGATGTGCAGGAGCGTGCCAGCTCGCTGCTGCAGCTAAACCCCGGGCAGGCGGTCAAGGCCGAGATCATCGCCAACCTCCCCAACAGCATGTACATGGCGCGGGTGGCCGGGGAACTCTACAAACTGGAGATCCCGCTCAACGTGCAGCCGGGGGAAACCCTGGAACTCACCTTCGTCACCGCCGATCCCCGCGTCACCTTCCAGATGCTGCGCCCCCAGACCGAATCGGTGCAGCTGAGCTCCATGGGGAAATGGCTTGCCGACGTCGTGGAGAACGCGCCTGGGCTGCCGCCGGCCACCGAACCGCTGGTCGAGCATCCTGAGCAGGCGGCGGCCCAACTTGCCGGGCGGCTGAAGACCAGCCTGACCCAGAACGGCATGTTCTACGAATCGCACCTGGCCCAGTGGGCCCTGGGGGGGCTCCCCCTCAAGGAACTGCTCAAGGAGCCACAGGGGAAACTGTCCCGCCTGTTGGCGGAGGGGGAGGGGCGCGAGGCCGGGGACGACAGCGGGGGCGCCATCGCCGACAGCCGGACGCTGCCGCTCATCAAGGAGCAGCTGCACCTGTTGAACACCGGCGTGCTGGCCTGGCAGGGGGAGGCCTGGCCCGGGCAGGAGATGAGGCTGGTGGTGGGGGAGGGGAGCGCGGAGCAGTGGGAACAGGGGCTCGAGGCCAACCTCTCCCTGGAACTGCCGCGCCTGGGCGGGGTCAAGGCGAGGCTTCGTTTCACGCCGGAGGGGATCAACGTGGAACTGGTCTGCGACCGTCCCGGCGCCTCTGAAGTAATGCGCCAGGCCAGCGGAGAGCTGCGCGCCGCGCTGGCCACGCAAGGTCTGCACCTGAACAAGATGGCGGCCAAGGATGACTAGGAAAACGTCCGACATGAAGCGCGCGGTGGCCATGGCCTACAACCCGGACGAGGGGGGCGCCCCGAGGGTTATTGCCAAGGGTGCCGGTATCAGCGCGGAAGCGATCATCTCGCTGGCCAAGGAGCACGGCGTGTACGTGCACCAGTCCCCCGAACTGGTGTCCATGCTGATGCAGATCGACCTCGATGCAGAAATCCCGCCCGAACTGTACCAGGCCGTCGCCGAGTTGCTGGCCTGGCTCTACTCGCTGGACCAGCAACTGGACCGGGAGCTTTAAACAGCTGCCATCGCGGCTCGGCTTTGCCGCAACACCCTACCTCAGTAATTCCCGCTCTATCATGTGAGAAATATAACTCCGCCTCTAACTTGCCGTAGTAGCGTCGTATTATAAAATTTGGACTGCCTCCGACACTCACTGTACATCGTCTATGCAGGGAGTCGGCCTATGTCCAGTCCTAAGCCCGTACGGATGCTGTCCTGCCTTGCCTTTACCTCGGCTGTTCTTGCCGGCTGTTTCGAGCACCTGGACATAGGTGGCTTGGGAAAATACGGTGCGGCGCGATGGGTCAGGTATCGCCCCGCCAGAGAAGCGCAGCAGCCCCAGGAAAAGTCGGTACTGGATGCTGCCCGTGACTACTGCACCATCGCGGCGGAGGGGGTCGACGTGATGTACGTGAAGTCGGACGCAGGATGTCAGCAGGTAGCCGTCGTGGAGCGGGTGCGTGATGGATCGGATTGGTCGGCGCCGCGGCGTGTGGTGAGGTACTGGGTGGAAAAGGGCAAGATTGCAGGGATGTGTTCAGAGACAGTCGAGGTTTTTCCTGACATCCAGTTCGAACGCGCCGTGATCACGACCGCCCAGAAGGCAGGCACGCTGGACCCTGTCACTCTCTACGACGGCGGGGACCTGCAGGTCAGCATGTCGTCGCGCCGCCTGGACGGCTGCACGGTACTGGTTATGATCTACGACAAAGATTTCAGCAGCAGAGAGCCGCTCGCAGTAAAGGTCGTCAACTTCTGCCACTAGGGGAGAGCGGCGCTAGAACCGCTCCCGCAGCAGGTAGTCCGTGTCCTGGAGCGTTGCGGTCTCCTCGTCCAGCGGCGGGACGGGGGGAAGCACGATCCGGTACTCCAGGTTCCCCTTCAACTCGGCAGGTACGCCTCCCACCCCGCGCGCATGCGCGCCCCCCGCAATCACCACCATGACCTTGCCCGGATGTGCCGTGAGGTATCCGGTGATGCGCCGTGCCATCACCATATTGCGCAGCATCTGTGCCTCGGCGATGTGCCGGAACGATTCACGGCTTCTGCCGTGACTTGGGGAGTAGCCGCGCATGAAATCGAGGAACTGGTCGGTGACGCTGGCGTCGACGTCGGGCGGAAGTTCGGCGCGTTCGAGGGGGGAAAGGGAGGCGAAGCCGCGCTGCGCCACGGCCTGCACCACGGCGCGCGGCGCGTTCAGCGCCACGATGGGGATGTGGTTGTCGCGGGCGAAGAAAAAGATGTCGCTGTACATGCCCCAGGGGATGTGGCGCCAGCTCCAGTGGTACACCTTGCGGAAGGCGTCTTCCGGCACCTTGCCGGCGCTCCAGGCGTCCAGTGCGGGCTGGCTCACGCTCTCGAACATCTCCATGCCTATGGCGAGGTCCTTGCCCTGGGCATGGAGAGCTTGGAGTACCCGCAGTTGCAGGCGGTGATGCGCCGGCGCGTCGTGCCGCTCGCCGAGGAAGAGAACCGGTGCGTCCGAGATGTCGGCGATCATGGTGTCGACGTCGACGGTGGCGCCGTCACTCATGCGCAGCGCCTGCGTGATCGAGCAGGCGCAGAGCAGGGTGACCAGGAGGGATAGCAGTAGCAACTTGGCGGCGCTGTGGATGGACATGGGCGTGGTTATAGCAGAAACGACGGGAAGGCGCCATGGGAAAGAGGAAATGCCTATGCAGCGCTGACAAAGGCAAATCCCATGTTCCCTCGCAGCGCCGCACGTGCCCAGCGTCCCCCCCTTGAGAAAGGGGACAGGGGGGCGGCGTTGCCAGGCGCCACCCCGGTCCGCAACAAAAAAGCCCCCTGGCACTGCCAGGGGGCTTATTCATTCCGTTTGATCGGGAGGCTTACGCCGAGACGGTGACTACCCTGCCGTCGACCTGCAACAGCCCCTCGGAGAAGAGCCGCACCGCTTCCGGGTAGATCCGGTGCTCTTCCTTCTGGATCCGGGCGCACAGGCTTTCCTCGGTGTCCCCCTCCAGGACCGGCACCGCCGCCTGGATGATGATGGGACCGGTGTCGGTGCCGCAGTCCACGAAGTGGACGGTGCAGCCGGCGACCTTGGCGCCGTATTCCAGCGCCTGGCGCTGGGCGTGCAGCCCGGGGAAGGCAGGGAGCAGCGCCGGATGGATGTTCATGACCCGCATCGGGAAGGCGTCCAGTAGCACGGAGGTGATGATGCGCATGAAGCCCGCCAGCACCACCAGGTCCACGTCGAACTCGCGCAGGGTCGCCACCACGGCCTCGTCGTACGCCTCCCGGCCGGTGTAGGCACGGTGGTCCAGGTGCAGCGCAGGGATGCCGGCCTTCCTGGCACGCTCCATGCCGAACGCGTCGGCCTTGTTGCTGATCACACAGACCACGCGCCCGTTGATGGTGCCGGCCGCGCAGGCGTCCATGATCGACTGCAGGTTGCTTCCGCTACCCGAGATCAGTACCCCGATGTTGAGCTCTTTTCCCATGAGGCTTCCCGCGGACTAGACCAGCTCCACGCACTCCTTGCCGGCTTCGCACTTGACCACATCGCCGATGATGTAAGCGTTCTCGTTGAGGCCGGTGAGCCTGATCATGATGTCGTCGGCCTCGTTTTCCGGGACCACGAGCACCATGCCGATGCCGCAGTTGAAGGTGCGGAACATCTCGTTCTCCTCGATGTTGCCGCCTTTCTCGATGATCTTGAAAATCTCGGGGACGTCCCAGGTGTCCTTCTTGATGACCGCCTTGCAGCCGTTGGGGAGCACGCGGGGGACGTTCTCGAGCAGGCCGCCGCCGGTGATGTGGGCCAGGCCGCTGATGTTGAAGTCGCGCAGCAGGTTCAGCACGGAACGGACATAGATGCGGGTCGGGGTCAGCAGTTCCTCGGCCACGGTCTTGCCCAGGCCCGGGATTTCGTCGTTGATGTTGAGCCCCATGTGCTCGAGGATAACTTTCCTGGCCAGGGAGTAGCCGTTGGAGTGCAGGCCGGACGAGGAAAGACCGATCAGCTTGTTGCCCACGGTGATGGAGGAGCCGTCGATGATCTTCTCACGCTCGACGACGCCGACCGCAAAGCCGGCCATGTCGTACTCGTCGCCGGTGTAGAAGCCCGGCATCTCGGCGGTCTCGCCGCCGATCAGGGCGCAGCCCGCCTGGACGCAACCTTCGGAAACGCCTTTGATAATGGAGGCGCCTTTCTCGGGGTCGAGTTTGGCAGTGGCCAGGTAGTCCAGGAAGAAAAGGGGCTCGGCACCCTGGACGATGATGTCGTTGACGCACATGGCCACCAGGTCGATGCCGATGGTGTCATGACGGTCGGCCAGGAAGGCAAGTTTCAGCTTGGTGCCGACACCGTCGGTGCCGGAGACGAGCACCGGGTGCTTGTACTTGCCGGTGTTGAGCGAGAAGAGACCGCCAAATCCGCCGATGTCGGCGAGGACTTCCGGACGGGAAGTAGCCTTCACCAACGGCTTGATCATCTTGACGAAAGTATTACCGGCGTCTATGTCTACCCCGGCGTCTTTGTATGTGATTTTCTTCTCTTTCAAGGCGAAACCTCCGATAAAGTAAAGACGAAATCTATCCCATTCCCCCGTAAAAGTCAAAGTGAAAAAGTTGTTTACTTCGACATGTCCTTTGCTTAATATGCCTTGCTGTGCCAGCCCCGGGGAAGAAAATAACACTGCGTCCCATGTCTATTGAGGACTTAGACGCGGTGCTTGAAATCGAGTCCGCTTCATTCCCCCGTCCCTGGACCCGACGCCATTTTCTGGACGAGATGGAGAGTCCCGGCAGCTACCCGATGGTGGCCCTGACCGTTGACGGCAAGGTCGCCGGATACCTCTGCCTGAAGCAGGTGCTGGACGAGGCCGAGATCCTCGACGTCGCCGTAGACCCCGCCTTCCGTGGGTGCGGCGTCGGCCGCGCCCTGGTCGACCGGGCCGTCGCCTTCTGCCGGGAGCACACGTTGCGCATGCTATGCCTGGAAGTGCGGGTGGGCAACCACGAGGCGATCTCGCTGTACCGGCGCCTGGGCTTTACCGAGGTGGGGCGGCGCAAGAACTACTACGAAAATGGCGACGATGCCATTCTGATGGACCTATCCATAGCTCAAGTAGAGGAATGCGATGCAGTTTAAATCCATGGTTATCTCCAACGTCGAGGTGTCGCCCAATTACTTCAGGATGAGGATGACGGCCCCCCAGGAACTTTCCTCCTCGGTCCCCGGGCAGTTCGTCATGCTGAAGGTGAACGACGCCATCGACCCGCTGCTCAGGCGCCCCTTCGGCCTGTTCGACGTGGGTAGCTTCGTCCCCGAGTACGCCGGCTGCGGCGCGCAGGTTTACTGCGAGATCCTGTACAAGGTGGTGGGGAAGGGGACCAAGCTCCTCTCCGCGCTGCACCACGGCGACCTGGTCGACCTCCTGGTCCCGCTCGGCAAGGGGTTCCAGATGGGCCCCGCCGGTGAAGAGAAAGTGCTGGTTGGTGGCGGCGTGGGCCTGGCCCCGCTGTACTACCTGGCCAAGGAGTTGAAGGCGCGCGGCGAGAAGGTGCGCCTGTTCGCCGGCGGGCGCAACCGCGACGACGTCCTCTGCATCACCGAATTCGAGAGGCTCGGCGTGGAGACCTACGTGGCGACCGATGACGGCACCCTGGGCGAGCGCGGTTTCGTGACCCAGGTGCTGGAGCGCCACCTGGCCTCCGGCATGCGCATCTTCGCCTGCGGCCCGACCCCGATGCTGAACGCGGTGGCCAAGATGTCCCAGAAGCACGGCGTTCCCTGCCAGGTTTCCATGGAGGCCTACATGGCCTGCGGCGTAGGTGCCTGCCTGGGCTGCGTCATGAAGGGGGCCAACCACAGCGACGAGACCCCCGATTACCGCTGCGTCTGCAAGGACGGTCCCGTCTTCGACAGCTTTGAACTGCAATGGAGTTAGCAATGCAACGACCTGACATGTCCGTGGTCCTCGCCGGGATCCAGATGCGTAACCCCGTGATGACCGCCTCCGGCACCTTCGGCTACGGCGCCGAGTTCGCCGACTATCTCGACCTGGAAAGCATCGGCGCCATGGTGACCAAGGGGCTCTCCCTGAAGCCCAAGGCCGGCAACCCGACCCCGCGCATCGTGGAGACGCCGGGCGGGATGCTCAACGCCATCGGCCTGCAGAACGTGGGCATCGACGCCTTCATCGAGCAGAAGCTCCCCTATCTCAAGAACGTGAACACCCCGGTGATCGCGAACCTCTACGGCAACACCCTGGAGGAGTACGGCGAGGTGGCGAGCCGCCTGGATGGCCTGGCCGGCGTTGCCGGCATCGAGGTCAACATCTCCTGCCCCAACGTGAAGCAGGGGGGGATCGTGTTCGGCACCGACCCGGGCGCCGCCAAGGAAGTGGTTTCCCTGGTGAAGAGGAACACCTCCAAGCCGCTCATCGTGAAACTCTCCCCCAACGTCACCGACGTGGTGCTCATGGCGAAAGCCTGCGCCGACGCCGGCGCCGATGCGCTCTCCCTGATCAACACCCTGACCGGCATGGCCATCGACCTCGATCGTCGCCGCCCGGTGCTGGCCAACGTCACCGGCGGCCTCTCCGGTCCCGCCATCAAGCCCGTGGCACTCAGGATGGTGTGGCAGGTGGCGAAAGCCGTGAAGCTGCCGCTGATCGGCATCGGCGGCATCATGAACGGCCGCGACGCGCTGGAGTTCATGCTGGCCGGCGCTACCGCCGTTCAGGTCGGCACTGCCAGCTTCCTCGACCCCTCCGCGGCGCAGCGGATCGCCCAGGAGATGGAACAGTACCTGGCAGAGAACGGCATCGACGACGTCCGTTCCCTGATCGGGGCCCTCGAGGTCTGATGGAAGCCTGGGAACACAGCCTCAAGAAATGCATCACCAGCCCGGAGGAGCTTGCCGGGCTTTTTCATGCGCCGGGGGAGAACCTGGCGCCGGTGGTTGGGCGTTACCCGATGCGCATCACCCCGTACTACCTGGGACTGATCCGCGAGCCGGGCGACCCGATCTGGCGTCAGTGCGTCCCGGACCCGGCCGAACTGCACGATTTTACCCAGTCCCCCGATCCTTTGGACGAGGAGCGTCTTTCCCCGGTCCCCGGCCTGATCCACCGCTACCCCGACCGCGTGGTGTTCCTCGTTTCCACCGCCTGCGCCGTCTACTGCCGCTTCTGCATGAGGAAGAGGGGAGTGGGGTGCCAGGGGATGAGCCCGGCGCCGGTGGACGAGGCCGTCGCCTACATCGCCTCCAAGCCGCAGATCCGCGACGTCATCCTTTCCGGCGGCGACCCGCTGCTCCTTTCCGACGACAGGCTGGACCAGATCCTCACCGCCCTGCGCCGCATCCCGCATGTCGAGATCATCCGGATCGGCACCCGCGCCCCGGTGACGCTGCCGGAGCGCGTGACCGTGAAGCTGGCGCGCATGCTGAAGCGCCACCAGCCGCTCTACGTCAACACCCACTTCAATCACCCGAGCGAGATTACCGAGCAGTCGGCCCGGGCCTGCGCGCGGCTTGCCGATGCCGGCATCCAGCTCGGCAACCAGAGCGTACTTTTGAAGGGGGTCAACGACGAGCCCCAAGTGATGCGCGAACTGATGCAGCGTCTGCTCGCGATCCGGGTGCGTCCTTACTACATCCACCAGATGGACCTGGTCCAGGGGACCGCCCACTTCAGGACCAGGGTCGCCGACGGCATCAGGGTGACGGCCGCCCTGCGCGGGCACACCTCCGGTCTCGCCGTACCGCATTACGTCATCGACCTCCCGGGGGGGAAGGGGAAGGTGGAGGTCGCCTCGGCCCGCTTCAGTCCCGACGGCAGCCGTATTACGGTGCGCAACTACCTCGGTGAAGAGATCGAGTACCGGGAGACCTGACCTTTTCGCCTGAAACGCGCGTCCGCCCGCCAGCCGGATGGTTCTCCCCATCCGGCTTTTTTTTGCCCTGTATATTTCCACTCAAGTTGTGCGGTAATTGTGTCGATAATCTAGACAGTTTCTGCTGTTGCGTCGATTTTTCCGGAAAGTAACCTTGCCTTGCCCGCGCGCGGCGTGCTATAAACGTATACCTGAATCGAGATTATTATATATAGGTCGAATTGAATGCAGACAGAGTATCTGAAAACGCTGGTGGTGTTAGGGCAGGTGGGGAGTTTTTCCAAGGCTGCGACCGATCTCTCGATCACGCAGTCCGCGGTATCGCAGCGCATCAAATACCTGGAGGACCACTACGGCTGCCAGCTGGTGGACCGCTCCGGGAAACTGTTGTTGTTGACCGAGGCAGGACGGCTCGTGGTGCAACGATCCGAGCAGATCCTGCTTTTGGAGGCGCAGCTCGCCAACGACTTGAAGCTCAGGGGGGAAAAGACCCGCCTGGCCATCTGCTGTACGCCCACCTTCGGCGTCGGATTCCTGCCGCAGGTTATGGAAAAGTTCATGTCCCGCAAGGCCGACAACGTCGACCTCCGCTTCATGTTCCACTCGCTGGACCGCGCCGTAAAGGAGCTGCAGGAGAACGAGTTCGACCTGGCGGTGATCGAGCACTGCGAGGCGATGGACGTACCCGGCTTCGACATCGTGGAACTCCCCAGTGACGAACTCGTCTTCGTCAGCGCGCCGTCTCTGGGACTTCCCGCCGGAGAGGTGGAGCTGGAGCGGCTTTTACACTGCTGCCTCATCGCCCGCAAACCCGACTGCACCTCGCGACGGCTGCTGGACCTGAACCTCTCGCGCTGCGGCCGCAGCGTGGACGATTTCAAGGCCGTGGTCGTGGTTGACGATCTCCGCCTGGCGCTGGAGACCGTACTTTCCGGAGGCGGAGTCTCCTTCCTCTCGCGCAGCATCGCGGCCCGCGAACTGGAGTCCGGGCAGCTGCTGGCGCACATCGTTGCCGGATTCGAGCAGTCGCGCCGACGCAGTGTCGTAGTGAAGAGCGAGCGCAGACAGGATGCCGCAGTTGTGGAGTTCCTGGACTGCATAGACGCCGGTTTTCTGTTGGGAAGCGGCTGCTGATTGCAGGCTCGGCAACTGCCGGCACATAAACACATCGGGCTTGATTACTCTGGGAAAAGATGGGTAATTCAAGCCCTTTCTTGTTTTTACGATATACTTTGCCCTGTTTTGGTCGCAGCCGTTCAGCCAAAGGAGGCCGTTATGAGAAGGGTAAGTGTGGAAGAAGACATCCTGAAGGATCGGCCAGTGGTGGTAAAAGATGCGACGGAGGTGTGTGCCATTTGCGGCTCGCCGCTGCAGCGGGATAAGGAGAGCGGCGAACTCTTCTGTCCGCTGTGCGACATCGAGGACGTTCCCTGATGCTGTGATTTCTCCTCGTGTGGTAAGGCACCGGTGGCCCAGGGAGGCTTCCGGGTTCTAGGAGGATGACATGCCGGAAAAACTGGAAGGCGATCAGCTTGAATTCAGGAACCTGCTGGCGGAGTATAAGCGCCGGCTCTGGGCCGACCTGCGCGACGAGATGTTTGCACAGACCGGTGAGGATCTGGCGACCCAGTACGACATACCGCAGGACCCGGGTGAAAAGAGCATGCTGGATGTGCTGTCCGACGCCGGGCTCGCCGTGGCCGATATCAGGCGGCAGCAGTTGACTGCGTTGGAAGAAGCGCAGCGGCGTGTGGAACTGGGGACCTACGGCAAGTGCGAGGGGTGCGGCCAGCCGATCGGGTTACCGCGGCTGAAGCTGATGCCCTTCACGCCGTACTGTGTCGAGTGCCAGAAGGAACAGGAGATACCCGCGAAGCCTCCGGGGACCAAGATCTGAAAGGCTAGGGGGACTGGCTCCGCCAGGTGCCTGTCCCCTTAAAGCAGGGCGCAGGGGAGTAGGGGCGCAGGGGAGTAGGGGAGTAGGGGAGTAGGGGAGTAGGGGAGTAGGGGAGTAGGGGAGTAGGGGAGTAGGGGCTGGGGACGGGGAGCGAAGGGGATTTTACCAGCCTCTAGCCCCTAGCCCCCAGTCCCTGTTTTTGTTCTTACAACAGTGCGTCGATGGCGGCGAAGTCGACGTCGCGCTCGGCGTTGGCCATGATCCAGTTCAGCTTCTCCTGGTCTTCGTAGGTGATCTTGGCCACGTCGTCGGAGAGCGCGGTGAAGACCTCGGCCGTGGTCTCCTCGACACGGATGTAGGGGATGTGAGAGTCGTGCAGGATCTGCTGGCTCACCTCGGATACCGGCACGTGCCCCGAGACCACCAGCCCGGCGATCTTCTCCTTGTAGGCGGGGATGTGGTACAGCGAGGAGAGGGTGACGATCAGTTCGTCACGGGAACTGGTCACGATCATCAGTGTCGAATCGAGCAGCCCGTCGATCACCCGCTGCGAAGAGGCGGCACCCAACTGGATGTTGTGGATGATCCTGCTTTTCTCGTTGATGTCCCCCTGCAGCGGCAGGTCGAAAAGCTTGGAGATGTGGCTCAGGGTCGGGTTGGCGAGGATGGGCGAATAGTTGAAGCCGTCGATTACCTTGATCTGCGGCTCGAAGGCGCGCTTCAGGTACTTGGTGGTGACTTCCTTCTTGCTGGGTTTCATCTTGTTGACGATGATCCCCCTCACGTCCGCCCCTTCCCGCTCGTACAGGGCCAGGTTCAGGTGCACAGCGTCGATCACCTTGCCGATGCCGCTCTCGCTCACGATCATGACCGGCGCGCCGATCAGCTTGGCCACCTTGGCGTTGGAGAGCCCGATGACGGCACCGACGCCGCCGTGACCCGCCCCCTCGATGATCAGGAAGTCGTATTTCTGCTCCAGCTCCCGCACCGCCTCGAGGATGCAGTCCGCCAGGGAGAGGTCGTCCAGTTTGCCCGCCAGGTAGTCCTTGGTGAAATCGCGGTACAGCGCCACCGGCGACATCAGCGCGATGTCCTCTTCCAACCCGAAGGCCTTGGCCATGAGCAGGGCGTCCATGTCCACCATGAAATCGTCGTAGAGCAGCACCTTGGGGCCGAACGGTTTCACGAAACCGACCCGCTGGTACTTCTTCCTGGCCTGGTGCATGAGCGAAATGCTGATGGTCGTTTTGCCACAGTTTTGTCCGGTCGCCGCAACGAAGATCTTTTTCGCCATGTGCACACCCCTGTTTCGATGGAATGGCGTATGTTTACACCATCACGGAGCGTGCCGTCAAGAAAAGTAATACGGGGAGGGGGATGGATTCAGGGAATGAATTTGAGCAGGAGCATGGAGATGTCGTCGTCGAAGGTGGTATTGCCGGTGAAGGCACGCAGGGTATCGAGCACGGCTTCGATGATGGCAGCCGAAGGCTTGCGATGCTCGCGGGCCAGCACCCCCTTCAGCCGCTGCACCCCGAAGAGCTCGCCGGAGGGGCTCTGGGTCTCGGTGATGCCGTCGGTATAGAGCAGCAGCAGGTCACCCTTTGCTACCTGCATGGCCGGTTCGTCGAAGGCGACCCTGCGCTGCACGCCGAGGATGAGTCCCTCCGCGTCCAACTCGAAGAAGCGCTCCTCGTCGGGACGGTAGAGCAGGGGAGGGGGATGGCCGGCGTTACTGTAGCGCAGCCTGCCGGAGGTCCTGTGGTAGCTCAGGTAGGACATGGTGATGAACAGCTCGGCGCGGGAGAGGTCGTCGTGCAGGATCTCGTTCAGTGCCGCCACCACCTGGGCCGGGCCGTCCAGGGCCGGCATCTGGGCGCGCAGCACGCTGCGGGTTTCCACCATGATCAGGGCGGCGCCCACGCTGTGTCCCGAGACGTCCGCGATCACCAGGTCGAGCCGCTCGCCGTGCAGCAGGATATCGTAGTAGTCGCCGCCGATATGGCTTGCCGGGACGCAGCGGCCGGCGCAGTCTATGCCCGTCAAAAGCGGCGGCGCGGCAGGAAGGAGCGAGAGCTGGATCTGCCGGGCGATCTCCATCTCCTTGTGCATGCTCGTGTTTTGCAGAAGGGCGCGTTCGGCGCGTTTGCGCTCGGTGATGTCCTGCTTGATGCAGATGAAGTGCTTGATCTGGCCGTCCTGGTCCAGGACCGGGGTGATGGTCTGCTCCTCGGGGTAGAGCTCGCCGTTCTTGCGCCGGTTCACCAGTTCGCCGTGCCATATCTTCCCCGCCATGATGGTGGTCCACAGGTCCTGGTACAACTCCGGATCCTGGCGGTCGGACTTGAGAAAGCCCAGATCGCGGCCGACCGATTCATCCGGCGTGTAGCCGGTCATCCTGGTGAAGGCCTCGTTGACCGAGAGCACCACGCCGTTGTTGTCGGTAATCACGATGGCGTTGGCCGCCGCTTCCAGCGCGGCGCTTTGTACCCGCAGCGACTCCTCGGCCTGCTTGCGCTCGGAGATGTCGGAGATGAGGCCGTCGTAGGCGATCAGTTCCCCCTGCTCGCTGTAGCGCGGCACGACCGTGTTGATGACCCAGCGCAGCGAGCCGTCCTTGTGCCGGATCCGGTGCTCGACCGAAGGGATCTCCTTGCCGGCGCGCAGCTCCTCGGTGAGGCTGGTTACCGCCGGGCGGTCCTCCTCGTGGATCATCTGATACCAGAGAAAGGGATTTTGCTGATACTCTTCATCGCTGTAGCCGGTGACCGAGAGGCAGCCCGGGCCATGCGAGGTCCGGGTCACGTTGCCTTCGCTGATGGTAACCGTGTAGATGTAGTCGGTGACGGCGGCCACCAGCCTCTTGTAGCGCCGTTCGCTTCGGACCAGCGCCGCTTCGGCCTCGCGCTTCCTGCGCCGCACCTGCGCTTCCTGCATCTCGCGCTCAATGGCCGGGATCAGGCGCGAGGTGTTTCCCTTGATCAGGTAGTCGTTGGCCCCTTCCTTCATGGCGCCCACCGCGGTGTCTTCACCGATCTTGCCGGACACGATGATGAACGGTATGTCGAGACCCGAGTCGCGCAGCACCTGCAGGGCTTCCAGCCCGGTGAACCCTGGCAGGACGTAGTCGGAGACCACCAGGTCCCAGTCTTCCTCCTCCAGCGCCTTGCGCATGGAGTCGGCGGTTTCGACCCGCCGGGAGACCGGCGCGTAGTTGCCGCGGCGCAACTCGAAGATGAGGAGCAGGGCGTCGTCCTCGGAGTCTTCCACAATCAGCACACGGAGCGGTTTACCCATGAAAACACCTGCCGTGGCAAGCACATGATTGGTCGGGTGCGTAAGTCGTGCGCTATGCCGGAAAATGCCCAGTCAGGCTGGGCGCTTACAGTATAGCACACTTCGTTGGCAGGAAAGGGGCGGGGAGCTAATTAGATGGGGCGGGGGCGGCGGCGCTGTCGAGGCTGAATTCGCACAGCCAGCTCTCGAAAATGCGTACCTTCTCCTGTCCGAAGCGGAGCAGGTCGGATCTCACCTGGTCCGTGCTCTTCTCCAGGTCCAGTTCCCCCCCCTTTTTGGAGTAGAACAGGTCCGCCAGGGCCACGATGCGCTCGCAGTCGGTGACCGGGGACATCTCGCGCAGCGGCAGGCGCAATTTCTGCTCCACGATGTCGCGGGCGGTGAGCCCGACGCCGATGTGGCGCTCGCAGACCAGGGCGTGCTGCGGCAGTCCCTCGGAGTCCAGCATCTGCCTGCCGATCACGCCGTGGCAGATGTAGGGGGCCTTGCCGAAGCAGTTGAGCCTGGGGGAATAGGTGCGGGCGACGCCTATGTCGTGCAGCAGGGCCGCTTCCTCGATAAAGAGCAGTTCCGCCTCGCTTCTGCCGGCGCGAGCGGCGATGGCGAGCGCCTTGTCGGCGACGCGGCGGCTGTGCCGGTAGACGATCTCCAGCCCCTGGCTGTTGTCGTGAAAGTATTTCTCAAGGAGAGCTCTCGGGTTCAAAATACGCCTCCCAATGGGTGATGGTCCGGATCAAGGCATAGATTATGCCGATTTCGCCCCGGATTGCAACCCCGTCGAGCCGCCATCGGCATCAGGTTTATCGAACCTGGTCAAGAAACAGTTGAATATCGGGTCGCGACCGGATATGATGTGAATCCTTTAAATAGATACTTCTATACTTGGGTGGTGCGATGACAGCCAGAATGCTCACACAACAACACACGCTGCTCGTGGACGACGAGCCGGGGATCCTCACCGAGGTGTCGCTGCTGCTCGCCTCGAGCGACATCCCTGGCGTCGCCACCATCTCCGACAGCCGCCAAGTGCTCCGGTACGTCCGGGAGCACAGGGTGAGCGCGGTGATCCTGGATTGGGTGATGCCCAACGTCACCGGTGCCGAGATCCTGCAGAGCCTGACCGTGGAGCACCCGGAGATTCCCGTGATCGTGATGACCGCCATGGGGGACGTGGAGACCGCGGTGACCTGCATGCGCCAGGGGGCGTTCGACTTCCTCACCAAGCCGGTGGACCCCAATCGCCTGGTGGCGAGCGTCAAGAAGGCGCTCCAGGTAAGCGAACTCGGCCAGCAAAACCGTAAACTCAAGGACTACCTGCTGGCGGACACCCTGGGCAACCCCGACGCCTTCGCCGGCATCATCACCACTTCCAAGAAGATGCGCGGCATCTTCCAGTACATCGAGGCCATCGCCAGCTCCCGCCTCCCGGTCCTCATCACCGGTGAGACCGGGGTGGGCAAAGAGTTGCTGGCGCGCGCGGTGCACGACGTCTCCGGCGTGCCGGGCCCCTTCATCTCGCTCAATGCCGCCGGGCTCGACGACTTCATGTTCTCCGACACCCTCTTCGGCCACAAGAAAGGGGCCTTCACCGGCGCCGACAGCAAGCGTGACGGCCTCATCAGCGCCGCCGCCGGCGGAACCCTGTTCCTGGACGAGATCGGAGACCTGAACCTCGCCTCCCAGATCAAGCTGTTGCGGCTTTTGCAGGAAAGGGAGTACTACCGGCTCGGTTCGGACCTGCTGCTCAAAAGCGACGCCCGCATCGTGGCCGCCTCCAACATGGACTTTGCCGCCCTGCGTGCCGCCGGGACCTTCAGAAACGACCTCTACTTCCGCCTGTGCGCCCACGAGTTCCGGGTGCCGCCCTTGCGCGAGCGGCTCGAGGAAATGGAGGCGCTGGTGGATTACTTCGTGCACCAGATCGCAGCGCAGCAGGGGAAACCGGCTCCCAAGGTACCGGAGACGGTGATCGCCGCCCTGAAGCAATGCCGGTTTCCGGGCAACGTGCGCGAGTTGTACAACATGGTGCACCATGCGGTCACCTGCAACGAGGGGGCGCCCCTGTCGGTGGCGGACTTCCCCGGGGTGGCCGCGGTGCCGGTCCGGGCGGCGCAGCCGGTCGATTGCGGCGACAACGCCTTGTTTTCGCTGTTCGGGAGATTTCCGACGGTGATGCAGGTGGAGGAGTACCTGATCGCCGAGGCCATGAAACTGACCCACGGCAACCAGACCCAGGCGGCGGAACTGTTGGGGCTTACCAGGCCGACCCTGAACAAGAGGTTGAAACAGGAGCGTCAGTAGGAAGGTGCGGCTACCGGGACAGGAGCGCTCTGGGCGGCCGCCTTTTTCCTGGGGGACAGGTAGGTGAGATTCTGCAGCACGGTCTGTTCCAGGGTGGCGTCAAAGAACGTGCGCCGGCAGTCCACCTCGGTCAATGCCTTATCCTGCAGCCTGGTCACCAGCCGGCAACCGCCGAAGCAAAGCGGGAGGTAGCTGCATTCCAGGCAGGCCTCCTGCTGCCAGTTCCCGATCCCATGCGAAACACCGAAGTCCCGTAACCCCTCCGTCAGGCTGCCGACGCACAGCTCTTCCCACCCCATGAACGCAGGGCACTTGTAAAACTTCCCCGTGCAGTCGATCACCAGCGAGTTGTCCAGTTCCACGATGCAGGCCGACGGCTTGGGTGCGGGGGCGCGATACCCGCGCGCCAGTGTCGCTTCGCGCAGGTAGGGAACCGCCTCCAAAAGCCACGGTTCCTCGCTCATGGAGCAACCGGAGTTGAAGTCCGCACAGGTACCGGTGGCCACCACCGGCGTGAACATCACCACGGCCAGTTTGTCGGGGGTGATGCCGTACAGGGGAAGCTGGTCCAAAAGGCGGGGAAACTCGCGGTAGTTTTCCCGTTTGAAGTTCGCTCCCAACTGGATGGAGATGAGGTTGCAGACCTGGGCGAGGTTTCCCGCCACCACGTCGAAACTCCCGGCGCCGGAGGCGTAGGGGCGCTGGACGTCGTGAATCTCCTGCGGGCCGTCCAGGGTGAACTTGGCCCCCTGCAGGCCCAGGGGGAGCAACTGCAGCGCGGTTTTTCTGTCCAGGAGGGTGCCGTTGGTAACCAGGGTGAAGGCATACCTGACGCCGTGGCTTTGGGCGGCGTCGTGCAACTGCTGCGAGATGCGCAGGATCAGGTCCAGCGACAAGAGCGGCTCGCCGCCGTAAAAGGAAACAGTGAGGTCCCATCCCCGGGCGATCCGTTCCCGCACCAGCGTCTGCACCACGAGGTCGGCGGTGTCCTCAGACATGTAGTGCCCGCAGCGGAACTCCCCTTCGAAGCAGTAGCCGCAGTCGAGGTTGCAGTCGAGGTTCAACACCACGGAAACCTTGAATTCCCGAGCCTCGGCGTTGGCGCGCGCGATGAGGCCGCGCATGAACTCTTTTTCCGCGTCGGGGTCTTCCACCAGCATACCCAGCCGCGCCAGGGCTTCGCATCCGGCGTCGGGCACGGCGCCCGCTTGCAGGGCAGCCAGAGTCTCGGCGGAGATCGCGGCAACGGAGCCGCGCAGGGTCGAGTAGAGAAGGAGGTGATCGGGACGGTCGGGGGAGGGGTAAACCTTGAGGTAGCTCGAAAGTTTCATGGTGGTGGAGACCTATTGTAACGTAGCTTTTCCGTCTGAATGCCGTCCGGAAGGACCAGGGTCCCGCCTTCCCCGGCGAGGAAGACGGGACAAAGGGAGTGTCTTAGTAAGCATTGGAGAAGATATACATGTAGAAGCAGCACCCGAATCCATCTGTTACCGACTCTGACATACTGTTGCCCTCATCGAGAATCTCCACTGCCAGATTTTCTGTTGCCATAGCGATTTCCTCCTTTGGGTGTGGTAAAAACCTTGGACTTATTTAACCTGCTGTGATAAATTAACACAGCTTTAATTATAGTGCAATAATAAATTCGATTTTTTTTGTGAGGAGGGGGTGTGAGGAAGACGTCTGCAGTTTTGTCAGTGTGTGCCGCAGTCATGCCGGTACTGCTGACTGTGGCGCTCTGCCTGCTGACAGTGGTGCCGGCCGCCTGTGACGATGACTTAAGTACCGTGGAACTGTTTAATGGCGCCGGTACGGAGTTGGTGTCAGCCAGCAGGTCACCCCGTCCCGCCTCGCAGACAGCGGAAAACATCACGGTAGTCACTGCGGACGAGATCGCGGCGCTCAATGCGCATACCCTGCCCGACATCCTCTACGCCATCACCGGCATTCAGCTGGAGATAATCGGCACCCCCGGCGCCAACACCAACATAGAGGTACAGGGTTCCGATTTCGACCACGTCCTGGTCTTGATCGACAACGTCCCCATCAACAGCCTCTCCGACAATTTCCCGGATCTGGCCGCCATCCCGGCTCAGATCATCGACCGCATCGAAATCGTCAAGGGGGCCGCCTCCAGCTCTTGGGGGAGCGCCCTAGGCGGCGTCATCAATGTGATCACCAAGATGCCGCAGCAGGACAGCGCCTTCGGGGGCACCGTCTCGGGCTCCTTCGGGAGTAGAGAGACCGTAGACGGCCGGGTCGAGGGGAGCGGCACCGTGGACCGGCTGGGCTACTACCTCTCCGCGGGCAAACTGCGCTCCGACGGCCTGCGACCGAACAACCAATCCAATCTCGACAACCTGTACGGTAAGCTGCACTACGAGCTGCCCGTCCGGGGCGGGGTCACCCTTTCCGCCCTCTACACCACCAAAAAGACCGGCATACTCCAGCTGCCGGCTTTCGACATCAACGATCAGAAACACGAACTGGTCTCTTCGCTTTCCCTGCAATTGCCGCTGGATAAGGGCCTTGCCCTCGACGCCGCCGTAAGAACCCGACAGAGCACCATGGAGATGTTCGTGCTCAGTTCGCCCGGCCGCGCCCTGCTACAAAGCGGCCGGGAGGATGACGACAGCATCGGCGGCAGCCTCAAAATGACCTGGCAGGGAGAGTGGCAGCTGGTCGTGGCCGGGGTCGACTATGACCACGTCGACGTGCATCTGCTGGGTGGACTGCTGCCCGGAGGGGAGCAAAGGAGCGCGGAGCGGCTCGGCGTCTACCTCAACGACACCCTCACCATCGGCAATTTCGCCATCACCCCCAGTGCCCGCTTCGACTGGACCGGCTTCGGTGGTAACCGCTTCAGCCCGAGCTTCGGCATCACCTACGCCTTGAGCGAAAACAGCCTGCTGCGTGGCTATACCGCCCGGGGCTACAGCCTCACTTCCTTGAACCGCGGCGATTCCACTGAGAAGGTTTGGACCTCCCAGATTGGTTTCGAGTCCGGGGAAGTACCCTACCTCTGGCTCAAGGCCACCCTTTTCAGAAACGACACCTGGGACGTCCTGAGCAACGAACTGAGCAGGGTGGTCAAGAAACGACAACTCAAGCAGGGAGGGGAGTTCGAACTGCGCACCGTCCCCCTCTTCAACACCTCGCTTGGCGCCGGCTACACCTACATCCGTGCCACCGAGGGGGACGACGGGCCGGAGCTGGGCTCCATGCCCAGGCACACCCTGAAGCTCGGCCTGCGCTACCGGGACCCGTCCCAGCTGCAGGCGCAGCTTACCGGGTACTACATCAACTGGAATTCGCCGACCGGCAAGAGCGCGGGGGTCCTTTGGGACCTGCACCTCAGCAAGACGTTTGAGTATCGGGAGTTCGGGACGGTAGAGATCTTCGGCTCGCTCAGAAACATCTTTGAAGGCAAGCAGTACCTTACCGAGCTCTACAAGAATCCGGGGCGCTGGGCGGAAGCGGGGGTCAGATGTCACTTCTAAGACTCCTGCTTCTCGCGTTCTTCACCCTGTTGCCGACGCTCGCCCTGGCCTACGACGTGCTGCTGCTGCAATCCATGCACGACAAGGGGTACGACGAGGCCGTGCGCGGTTTCAAGCGCAACTACCGCGGCTCGGTGCGCCGCATCGTCCTTACCGATTACGCCGAGCTCGACCTGACCCGCATCAACCGCGAGGAACACCCCAAGCTGATCGTGGCCGTCGGCGACCGCGCCCTGGAGCTGGCGCAAAAACAGCACGCCGCGCCGGTGCTCTACATGATGGCGCTGAACGCGAAGCCGCGCCGTTCCGCCGGGGGCGTCACCATGCTGCTCGACCCCGGCAAGTACCTGTCGGTCCTGGAGGAGATGGGGTGCGAGCGGGTCGGCGTCCTCTACGACCCGGCCCGCAGCGGCGCCTATGTGAAGCGCGCCCTGGCGCTCGCCGGGCGCTCCCGGATCAAACTGGTGCTTCGCGAGGTGCACGCCGCCAAGGAGACCCCGGCCATGCTCGCCTCGTTGAAGGGAAAGGTGGACGCGCTCTGGATGCTCCCCGATACGACGGCGGTTTCCCCGGTTTCCACCGAGGCCTACTTCCTCTTTTCACAGGCGGAACGGGTGCCGGTGGTCACCTTCGCCGATGTCTACCTCTCCATGGGCGGGGCGGTGGCGCTGACCATCGACCGTTATGACAT
Source organism: Geomonas anaerohicana (assembly GCF_016458305.1). Classification (GTDB taxonomy): domain Bacteria; phylum Desulfobacterota; class Desulfuromonadia; order Geobacterales; family Geobacteraceae; genus Geomonas; species Geomonas anaerohicana. The sequence goes on from NZ_JAEMHL010000003.1 coordinate 214,364, forward strand.
CGGTCGGCAGCTGGCCGAACTGGCGCAGAACGTGCTGGACGGGAACCTGCCGGAAGAGGTGGGGGACCCGCCCCGGCGGGTGGTCGCCAGGACCAACGAGGGGGTGGTGCGGCAGTTGAAACTGAACACCCTGGCGGGGCACTGACATGAGAAAAAGAAAACTCCGACTCCCTCCCTACGCCAAGAGCTTCCGGTTCCGGCTCTACCTCATCTTCACCGGGACCATCGCGCTTTTGACCGCTGCCTTCGTAACCTTCTACGTGCTCACCGAGTTGAACGCCTACCGCTCCAACATGGAGCGGGAAGGGAAGCTGCTGGCGACGGTGCTGGCCCAGAACGCGCGCCTGCCGCTTTTTGCCGAGAACCGGGAGGCACTGGCCATCCTGGCCGAGGGGACCGTGCGCTACCCCTCGGTGCTTACGGTCTCCATCGTGGACCGTGAGGGAAGGCTGCTGGCCCAGCAGGCAAAGACCCAGGCCGTCGCCGGGGACGTGATCGACATGCAGGTCCCCATCAGCTCCCCCAGCGGGGTCCTTTCTCCGGAGTCGGCGCTTTTGGGGCAGCCCCAGGGGAGCGAGCAGCGGGTCATCGGCGAGGTGCGCCTGAAGCTGGACACCACCGGGGCGCGCGAGCGGCTGGTCACCCTGGTGGCTGCCTCGCTGGCCATCGGCACCCTGTTCTGGATCCTGGTCTCCCTTTTGTGCTACCAGATCCTGAAAAGGGTCACCAACTCCTTCAACCTGCTCCTGGCCGGGATCGAGAAGATCGGCAGCGGCACCCTTTCCGCCCGGGTGGACCTGGACGGCGACGACGAACTGGGCAGGGCCGCCAACGCCATCAACGCCATGGCCGCCTCCCTGGAGCTGCGCGAGTTGGAAAACCAGGCGCTGCAGGACGAACTGCTGCGCGCCATGAGGCTCGAGGTGCAGGAGGAGAAGAAACGGGTCATGGCCCGGCTGATCCAGACCAACAAGATGACCTCGCTGGGGCTGCTCCTTTCCTCCATGGCGCACGAGATCAACAACCCCAACGCGTCGATCCGTTTTTCCGGGCACATGATCGGCAAGATGCTCGCCGATGCTCTCCCCCTGCTGGACGGGGTATGGCAGGAGGAGGGGGAATTCTACCTGGGGGGGGTGCCGTACCAGAAGGCGCGGCTGGTGCTCACCGAGAATGCGGGCAAGATCGTGGAGAACTCCGAGCGCATCGCGCAGGTGGTGCAGGGATTGCGGGATTACGGGGTGGGGGGAGGGGGGCAACTGCGCCAGAGGCTGGATATCAACAGCGCGGTGTCGGCGGCCCTGTCGGTGCTCGCCTGCCAGATGAAACGGGACGTGCAGTTGCACACATCCCTGGGTACCTCCATTCCGACCATTGCGGGAAGCCAGCAGCAGATCGAGCAGGTGCTCATCAACCTGATCCTCAACGCCATGCAGTCCTGTGCGGGCCGTAGCGGCGAGGTCCATCTCAGTACCCGCCACGAAGCCGGGAAGGGGGAGGTGGTGGTCGAGGTGCGCGACAACGGGGCGGGCATCGCCCCGGAGACCATGGAGCGCCTGTTCGAACCCTTCTATTCCACCAAGCTCGAACTGGGCGGCAGCGGGCTTGGCCTGTACATATCGCAGTTCATCGTGTCCGAGCACGGCGGCCGGCTGCAGCTCGACTCCACCGTCGGCAAGGGGACGGTGGCGAGGGTGGTGCTGCCGGTCGCCCCTGCCTCAGTGGTGGGCGTGCTGCTCCCCGCCCAGCACGGTCAGCATCCCTCCGATCCTCTCCATCAGGTCCGTTAGCGCATCCCCCTGGGACCCTTCGCCGCAGATCCTGCGCATCTGGTTTAAAAGCCCTTCAAAGACATCCTCGCCGCACGCCCCCGTGACCATATCGTTGGTAAGCCGGTCGTTCAAAAGCAGACGCTTCATCTGGATCAGCTGTATCTCGACACGCAGCTTCTTGATGGTGGGCAGGTCACTTTGCTTGAGCAGCTGGAGGCATTGGTTGATGATGCAGTACTGTTGGTCCATGGTCTTCTCCCGATTGCATTGACATCGAAACACCAGACGGTATTTCCAATATCCGTGCCAAGAAAGCCGGAAGAAAACCCTGTAAAAACGATCAGTTGCAGGAGGTCGCTTTGGGGGTGACGTGGGCGCCGGGTGTGCGTTTTTTTACAGATGCGCCACCTCGGCGCGCAAAAGATCGGTAAAACAGTTGCTTGTCGGGTCGGTGTAAAAAAAGGAACTGTTCGTTTTTTTACACCAGGTGCGCCCGCTTCCTTACCGGGACAGCACCTCGCTCACCGCTTTGATGATCTGTGCCGGCGTGAACGGCTTCAGGATGTAGCCGTTGGCCTTGGCCTCGTCCACGAGCTCGCGCATCTCGGCTTCGCTTTTGGAGGAGAGGAGCAGGATCGGGATGTCGCGGCTCACCTCGTTCTCCTTCAGCAGCTTGGCCTTCTTGTTGCCGTCCAGCATGGGCATCATGATGTCCATGATGATCAGGTCGGGCCGGTCCTTGGCGAAGATGAAGCGGTTGGCCTCTATGCCGTTGGTGGCGGTGAGCACCTGGTAGCCGGCTTGATCCAGGGCGTCCTTGGCCATGGCGAGCACCAGCTCGCTGTCGTCTATGATGAGGATCTTTTCGTTCAAGGCGCGTCTCCTTCTGGTTCGGTTTTTACGGCGCGGAGGCACCGGCGGTTGCGGTTTCGAGGCGCACGGCCGCGAATAATTTTTCCAGGGCGGCGGGGATGAGGTCCAACGGGACCACCTGGTCCGCCGCGTCGAGGGTTATGGCGGCCTTGGGCATGCCGAACACCGCACAGGACGGTTCGTCCTGGACGATGGTGGTGCCGCCGGCCTCCTTGATGTGCAGCATCCCCTGGGCGCCGTCGCGCCCCATCCCGGTCAGGAGCACGGCGACCACCTGGTCGCAGCGCTGCCGGGCCAGCGACTCGAAGAATACGTCGATGGAGGGACGGCAGCAGTTGACCGGGGGGGCGTCGGTGAGCCGGATCACCCCGTCGGCCACGGTCAGGTGCCTGCCGTCGGGGGCGATGAGCGCCTCGCCGCCGCGGTAGGGGACGCTATCGCGGGCGAGCCGGACCGGCAGCGCGCATTCCCGGTCCAGCCAGTTGGCGAAGCCGGCTGCAAACCCTGGCGCGATGTGCTGCACCACGAACACCGCGCCAGGGAAGTCCGCCGGGAGGGCCTTCAAGAGGCGCATCACCGCCTTGGGGCCGCCGGTCGAGGCGCCGATGGCGAGCAGGCTGTGCCCGGAGCCGTCGGCAAGGGCGGCGAGCGGCTCTGCACGCAGCTTGCGCCGGGGGTGCCTGATGACCCTGATCCGGGAGAGGAACCGGACCTTCTCCCGCAGCGCGGCCGCGAACTCCTCCAGCGTCCCGTCCCCGTCCAGCCTGGGCTTCTCCATGACGTCCAGCGCCCCCCGCTTGATGGCGATGAAGGCGCGGTCCACCTCGCTTGCCTCCACCGCGGCGGAAAGGACCAGCACCGGGGTGGGGCAGAGCGCCATGATCTCCTCGATGGCGTCCAGGCCGTCCAAAACCGGCATGAGGAGGTCCATGATCACCAGGTCCGGGCGCAGCGCCTGGGCCAGTTCGACCGCCTCCCTGCCGTCGCACGCCTCGCCGACCACGTGGATGTCGTCCCCTGCCTGCAGCATGTCCTTGAGCAGCTGGCGTGCGAGAAGGGAGTCGTCGGCCAGCAGTACCCTCGTGGTCATAGTAGTTCCTTCCTTGGCAGCGGCGCGTGCGCACGCAATTCGTGTGCTCAGCCGATCAGCATCTGCACCGTTTCCAGCAACAGCCCCTGGTCGAAGGCTCCCTTGACGATATAGGCCTGGGCCCCGGCCTGCAGCGCCTGGCGCTTGTCCTCGTCGCGCGACAGCGAAGAAACGATGATCACCGGGATCTCCCGGTATTGATCCGTGGACCGCAGCGCCCGGGTCAACTCGAACCCGTTGATCCCCGGCATCTCGACGTCGGAGATCACCAGGTCGAACTGCTCCTGGGCGCTCTTTTCCAGGGCGTCCTCGCCGGAGACCGCGGTCACCACCTGGTACCCCTGGCTCACCAGGATGCTCTGCTCCATGGTGCGGGTGGTGATGGAGTCGTCCACCACCAGCACCTTGAGGCGGCGCTGGGCCGCCTGTACCTCTTCGGCAGAAAGCGGCGCGCGCTGTACCCCCCGGCCGGCCTCGAACAGGTCCGGAACGTTCAGGATCAGGGCCGGGTTGCCGTCGCCGAGGATGGTGGCGCCGAACAGGAACCGTACGTTACGGAACTGTTTCCCCAGCCCCTTGACCACCACCTCGCTGTAGCCCAGGTGGGCCTCGACGATGCAGGCGATGCGCTGGTCGCAGTGCTTCAGTACCACCGCCGAGAGCGGGGCGTCGCCGGCGTCGCGGCGCTCGGGGAGCCCCAGCATCCCCGGCAGGCTGTACAGCGGCGTGGTGGCACCGCGCACCTTGATCACCTCGCCGCTCCCCAGCGTGTCGATCTCGCCGGCACGCACCTTGACGATCTCCTGCAGGTAGGTGGTGGGGATGGCGAAGGTCTCGCCGCCGCAGGCCACGATCAGGGCGTCCAGGACGGAAAGGGTGAGCGGGAGCTGCAGGGTGACCTGGGTGTAGCTGCCGGGCTCGCTGGAGAGGGTGACGCTCCCCTTGACCCGCTCGATGTTCTTCTTCACCACATCCATGCCCACACCGCGCCCGGAGACGTCGGTGACGATCTCGGCGGTGGAGAAGCCGGGACGGAAGGTGAGGTAGAGCGCCTCCTCGTCGCTGATGGCGTCCGCCTCGCGCGGGTCGAGCACCCCGCGTGCCACGGCGGCCGCCTTGATGCCGGCCGGGTCCATGCCGCGCCCGTCGTCGCGCACCTCCACCAGCACCGAGTTGCCCTGGTGACGGGCGGAGAGGAGCACCGTGCCGCGGCGCGGTTTCCCGGCGGCGGCGCGCGCGTCCGGGGCTTCGATACCATGGCTGAGCGCGTTGGTCAAGAGGTGAATCAGGATCGGCTTGAGCCCCTCCAGGAGCACCCGGTCCATCTCGATGGCCTGCCCGACGATCTGGAACTGCACCTCGCGCCCCAGCTGCTGGGCCAGGTCCCGCACCAGGCGCTCCAGCCCGTCGGAGATGGTGCGTAGCGGCAGCATGCGCAGCCCCATGGCCTTGCCGTGCAGTTCCTGGATCAGGTAGTCGAGGTAGAGGACGTCCTCCTCGAGCTCGCCGCGGAAGGTGGCCAGCTCGGCGGCGTGCTGGTCGGGGAGGGCGTAGCCGATCTCCTTGAGACGCTCCAGCTTCGCTTCCAGGCGCTTCTTGTTGATGATCAGCTCGCCCACCAGGTTGACCAGGTGGTCCAGGGTCTTCACGTCGGCCCGCACCGTGTCCGCGTGGGCCTCGGGTTGCGCCTCCTTGGGCTCGGCGCTTATGTGCTGCCCCAGCTCGCCCCGCTCGTATTCCGCGACGAAGCGCTCCACGTCCAGCTCGGGAGTCGTGCCACGCATCAGCGCCGAGGTGATCAGCGCCACCGCATCGGCGCCGCGCAGGAGGAGGTCGATGGCCGGGGCGTCCACCTTGCGCTCGCCGCGCTCCATCCCCTTCAGCTGCTCCTCCATGGTGTGGGTGATGGCGCTGATGTCGGCGAGTCCGACCATGCGCGCCGACCCCTTCAGGGTGTGGGCGTTGCGCAAGAGCTCGTGCAGCAGGTCGGTGCGGGCCGGGTTTTTCTCCAGTACCAGCAGGCCGCTTTGCAGCGAGGCCAGATGCTCCTCCGCCTCCCGGCAGAAGATCTCCAGGTAACGGTTCGCCATCTAGGCCTCTTCCTCGGTGATCTCCTTCAGGCGCTCGGCCAGCTCCAGTATCTCGGCGATGGCCTTCTCGGTCTCGTGCGCCGACAGCGCCACCTGCTGCGCCACGTCGCGCACCTCGGTCATGGTCTCCGCCATCTGCTCGCAGGCCGAGGTCTGCTGCTGGGTGGAGAGGGTGATTTCCTTGGCGGTGCGGGCGGTCTCCTGGGCGGTGGACATGATGGAGGCGAAGGAGAACTGCACCTTGTCCACCAGCTGCGAAGCGGCGTCGACCGCCTTGGTCCCTTCCTCGGTGACCATGATGGTGTTGTTGGTGGCGCGCTGGATCTCGCCGATGAGCCCCTTGATCTGGCGGGTCGCCTCAACGGTGCGGTCCGCCAGGCGCTTCACCTCCTGGGCCACGATGGCGAAGCGCTTGCCCGCCTCGCCGGCGCCCGCCGCCTCGATGGCCGCGTTCAAGGCGAGCAGGTTGGTCTGGTCGCTGATCTCGTCGATGATCTCCACGATGCCGCCGATCTTCTGGCTGTTGTCGCCCAACTCCAGCATGCTCTTGGCGATGCTCTGCACCTGGCTTCTGACCTGGCCCATCCCGTCGATGGCGTTGGTGACGTCCTCGCGGCCGCTGTTGCAGTTTCTCGTGGTGTCTTCGGCGACCGCCTCGACGCTCTTGGAGTTGCCGGTGATCATCTTGGCGGTGATGGCGATCTCCTCGCTGGTGGTGGTCACCTCCTGCACCGCGCTCGCCTGCTGGGTCGAGCCCGAGGCCTGCTGGGCGCTGATGGCCATCATCTCGTTGGCGGCGCTGGAGAGCTGGATCACCGCCTCCTTGACCGATGCGATCAGGCGCCCGGAGCGGCCGATCTCGTCTTTGAGGTCCCTGACGATGACCGTGGTCATCACGTTGAAGGCCTCGGCCAGTTCGCCGATCTCGTCGTTACTCTCCACCGGAATGGTCTCGTCCAGGTCGCCGCCGGTGATCTTGTGCGCCTTCTCGGTCAGCTTGCGCAACGGCTGTACCGCGCGGCTCACCACCACCAGGATGGTGATGCTCGCCACCAGCAGCATGACCGCCATGCTCCCCACGATCTGGTTTCTAAGGTCGGCCCCTTTCTGCTCGGTCTTCTCCATGGAGAACCCGATCCGGAAGGAGCCCCAATGTTTCCCTTTCACGAAGACCGGGGCCGAGAGATCCCACATGGTCTCGCCGGTGTCGCGCTTGTAGACCTGCTTCAGAATAGGTTCTACGTTCTTCGACGCAGCGACCCCGACCGGATCGCTGAAGATGCGCTTGGTGCGGCTGTTCAGCTTGTCCTTCTCCCTGTCTCCGGTGAGGGGGGCCGAGTACTTGGTGTTGTGAGTAGCGATGTAGCCGTTTCGGTCGGTGAGGACCGCGAAGACGATCTGGTCGTCCTTCAGGAATTCGTCCTCGAGTGCCTGCACCGCCTGGTCCATGAAACGGTCGAACTGGGTGTGGAACTTCGGCGGGTCGGTATTGGGTATCGGGACGTAGTGCTCGTCGAAGAGCTGCTCCTGGGTCAGGGTGCCGTTGGCCACCGCCTCCTCCATGATTCGTTCCATGGAGCGGGCGCCGGTCTGCGCCAGGATGCGCCCCTTGGAGAGGAGTTCCTCCTCCATGTTGGCGCGGCGCGAACGTACGAAGTACACCGAGAAGGCGGTCATGATGACCACCATGACCATGATCAGGACGCTGACGATCTTTACCGATAGCTTGTTGGACATGTCGAAAACCCCAGTATCTAAGTTTATGTTCCGAATTTCCTAATCACCGTTGTCTGCCCGTCGCGGCGTGCCTCAGGCCTCGCCCGCCACCAGTTCCGGATCGGCCAGGAGCGCCTCCATGTCGAGCAGGATCACGCTCCCCTCCTCGAGACTGAAGTGTCCCCTGAGGAACTGCGTCTTGATGCCCGACCCCGCTGCGACCGGCTCGAAGTCATCGAAGCACAGCCCCTGTACCCCGTGCGCCGCCTCGGCCAGGATCCCGGTGGCGAAGTTGTCGCCGCGCACAACCAGGATGCGCCCGGTCGGGCCGATCTCGGGCTGGGGGAGCCCCAGCATGGGGCGGATGTCGATGGCGGCCGTTATCTCACCGCGCAGGTTGAAGATCCCCCTGATCAGGCTCTGCACCGCCGGGACCCGCACCAGCTTCGGGATGCGGATCACCTCCGAGGCGTAGTGGGTCTCGAAGGCGTAGCGTTTGCCGCCCAGGGTGAACACGAGGCATTCCAGCGTCTCCTTCGCCTCGCTTTCCTCCTCGGCGAGCGCCTGCCAGTATTCTTCCCGCATCTGGGTCAGGATGGTGCGGATGTCGTAGCTGTTGTCGTCTCCCATCTCAAATACCTCTCATGGCGGCAGCGGCGGCTAGGCCACGCGCGCCAGCGTGTTCTGCAGTTGCAGCATGCACACGGCCCTGGTGAGTCCTCCGGAGAAGGGGACCGTCTCGTGGTCGTCGCAGCGCGACAGGATCCTGATGCTGTTCCTGATCTCCCGCGTTCCTTCGGCGATGCGTCCCTGGCGCAGGTGCAGCCGCCCCATGTGGAAGCGCGGCATGATGAAGTCGTGGTCCAGCAGAAGCGCCTTGCGGTACTCCCGGGCCGCCTCGTCCAACCGGTCCGCTGCGTCCAGGAGCACTCCTTTCAGGAAGTATCCCTCCGGGAGGAGGTCGTTCAGGGCGAGCACCCGCTCGCTGGTCACCAGCGCCTGCTCCAGCTTACCTTTCCCTGCCAGGATGAACCCCTTGAGCACCAGTGCGTCGGGGAGGTCCGGGGTGCGCTGCAGCAGCAGTTCCAGAAGCTCCAGCGCCGGGTCGAACTCCTCCCGGTCGAACAGCTCGCGCGCCGCCTCTAGCAGGTCGCCGTCTGGCGCAGGCGCGTGTGGGGCTGCCTCGCTGCTCACCGGCGCCTTGGGGGCGGCCTCGCTGCCTGGCGGGGGCTGGGGCTCCCTCCCTCGCCCTACGGGAGAGGGCAGGGGTGAGGGAAGCGCAGGACCATCGGGGCTGTCGGCGCTGTCGGCTGGATGCGGCTCGGCATCGCCCACCCACGGCTTCTGTTCGCTGAGCCACGCCGCTGCCAGCCGGAGTTGCTCTTCGGTCAGGGAGTCGCCCTCGTCCACCGGCTGCGGCAGCGCAGGGCGGGCGGTGCCCGGCGTCCCGCTGCCGCTCTTCACGTAATAGAAACTGCGCTCCTTGCGCCTTAGTTCCAGCTCCAGGCCCCGCTGCAACAGGGTTTCGGAGTGCCCGAGAAAGAGCAGGCCGGCGGGCTTCAGCGCGGCGGCGAAGCGCTCCAGCATCCCTGCGGCGGTCTCCGGGGTGAAGTAGATGAGGACGTTGCGGCAGAAGACGGCGTCCAGGTCGCGCAGTTCGTCGCAGACCGGCTCCCGGCACGGGACGGAGAGGTTCAGGTGCGAGAACTGCACCAGTTGCTTCACCTCGTCCCTGATCAGGAAGCTTTCCCCGACCCGTCTGAAGTAGCGTGCCGACTGCTCCGGGGTGGTGATCCTCATGGACCACGGGGAGTAGACCCCTTCGCGGGCCCTTTTCAGGGAACGGTTGTTGATGTCGGTGGCGATGATCCTGATATCCCGCTGGCGCCAGTCGGGGAGCGCTTCCATGAGGGCCATCGCGATGGTGTAGGGCTCTTCGCCGGTGGAGCACCCTGCCGACCAGATCCGGATCGGGGCGGTGGAGGCGGAAAGGGCGGCGAAGCGCTCCTTGAGCACCTCGAAATGGGCGGGGTAGCGGTAGAAGTAGGTCTCGCCCACGGTCAGGAACTGCAAGAGCTTCTGCAGCTCGTGGCGGTCCTCGCCGTGCTCCCTGAGGTACTGCAGGTACTCCTTGAAATCGGTGAGGCGCAACGCCGCCATGCGCTTGAGCAGTCCCCGCGTCAGGGCCGGCTGGTTGCGCCGGTCGAAGTGCAGCCCGCTGTGGGAGAGGATGTGCCGGGAGAATGCCGCCGCCAGCCGCGCATCGAGCTCCTGGTCCTGGGGCGGCACCGCCTTTCTCAGCGCCACCGCGGCCACGTCGTCCAAAAGGCGCTTCACGTCCAGCGGCTTGCCGATGAAGTCGAAAACCTGCAGCAGTTCCGCCTCGAGCCTCAGGACCTCGGAGATGACGATGACCGGGACCGAGCGCGGCCCCGACGGTGTCTGTACCCGGTGCTCGATGGCGAGCGGGGGGATCTTCGACGCCTCCAGGGCGAGGATGATCAGGTCCGGCTTCTGCCGCCTGATGGCGGGAAAGGCTTCCTTTTCCTGGGCAACGGAACGGGGCGCGTGCCCGGCGCGCTGCAGCAGTTCACCGAGGTAGGTGGTGAAGGATTCGTTATCGCTGATGATGAGGATTTGCAGTGGCAAACGGCTGTTCCTCTTCCTGGATATCTTGGTAACAGGCTCAAAGCGTAGCAGGTGGCGGTAAAGCCCGTGTACATCAAAATAAAACGGTCGGGTAAAAGGTAATCAGCCGAAATCACGCCAATAGTATTGGTTTAACGCTGGCAGGTCAACTAAAATTAATTTCATCGGTAGAATCATGTTTTGACGTTTTGTTCCCCTGCCGGTCCGGCAGTCATTGCAATCGTCCGGGTCAATGTTAAAAACTTACAATGTTTCTGAGACCCCAATAAACCCCTGCGGCAGTCTGGTAAATGCCCATTCCCTCTGGGCTGCTGAAGACGAGGAAGCCATGAACGTCCTGCTGGTAGCCGGTGCCCGACCCAATTTCATGAAGATCGCTCCCATCTACCGCTCCTCGCTGGCCTGCCGGTCCGTGCGCTGCTGCATCGTGCACACCGGCCAACACTACGACCAGGAGATGTCCGGCACCTTTTTCCAGGAGCTGGAGATCCCGCAACCGACCTACTCGCTCAACGCCGGTTCCGGCAGCCATGCCACCCAGACCGCCACCGTCATGGTCGCCTTCGAGGAGGTCTGCCTGAAGGAGCGCCCCGACCTGGTCCTGGTGGTGGGGGACGTCAACTCGACCCTGGCCTGTTCCATCGTGGCCAAGAAGTGCGGCATCGAGGTGGCCCACGTGGAGGCGGGGTTGCGCAGTTTCGATCTTGCCATGCCCGAGGAGATCAACCGGATGGTGACCGACGCCATCTCGGACCATTTCTTCGTCACCGAAGAGAGCGCCGTGGACAACCTGCTCCGGGAGGGTAAGTCTGCCGGGAGGATCCACGCGGTGGGCCACGTGATGGTGGACAACCTGCTGCACCAGGTCGAGTGCCTCTCGCGCCAGGACCAGAGCCTGCTCAGCGGCTTTGCGCTCAAGGAGCAGGCGCGCCCCTACCTGTTCCTCACCCTGCACCGTCCCTCCAACGTCGACTGCCGCGAGACCTTCTCCGGCATAGCGGAGGCGCTGAACCAGCTTGCCCAGAGCCGGACCATCTTCTTCCCGGTGCATCCGCGCACCGCCAAGATGATGCGGGAACACGGCGTCCACCTGTCCGAAAAGGTGGTGCTCCTGCCGCCTTTGGGCTACCGCGAAGCCCTGTACCTTTGGAAGGATGCCGAGGCGGTGCTGACCGACAGCGGTGGTCTGCAGGAAGAGACCACTGCCCTGGGGGTTCCCTGCGTCACCATCAGGGAGAACACCGAGCGCCCCATCACGGTCGAGTTGGGAAGCAACGTGCTGGCGGGAACCACTCCGGGCGGGATCCTGGCCGGTTTCGAACAGAGCCTGGCCAAGAAGAATACGGCCCGAATCCCGCCGCTTTGGGACGGCCGGGCGGCGGAGCGGATCTGGAAAGTGCTGGCTCAAGGCGAGGGGGCGTGATCACACTTGACATCCAATTATTGCGGCTATAGTATATGCAAAAGTTTGCATATAAAAGACGAGGAGAGCTGTGATGCCCATTTTCGAGTACGTTTGCAAAGACTGCGGCACCCGTTTCGAGAAACTGCACAAAGGGGGGGCGCCCGAGGAGTGCAGCTGTCCGACCTGCGGTTCCGCCGCTGTGAACAAGGCTCTGTCCACCTTCGCGGCGGGGGGCACGTCGGAAACGAAATGCCACAGTGGCGGCTGAAGGTTCTAACCGGTCGCCCAGTTGGGCGCAGCACGAAGTCGAGAAGAGGGGGCCTGACGGCCCTCTCTTTTTTTGCCTTTTTTCTGTACGAGGGGCGGTTATCGGGATGGCGGTACTGTAAACGAAGGAATTAGCTTGACATGCAAAAAGTCGAATGTGTATTGTGCCGTTGCAGCGGTGGCCGCGCCAGTTCCGCACTGCGCGGAGAGCGCGAGCCATTTCGCCCGCGTCTGAAGTTTTTTTCGGGGCACGCGGCCAGCGTCCCCCCCTTGTGAAAGGTGGGACAGGGGGGATTTGCCGTTACCTGGCTGCTTGCCGGAGGAGCATGTGAGGACGTTGAAACTGCCGGGATACGGCACTCTGATTCCCATTGCCGTGGTGCTCGGTTTTGCCCCGTTCGTCCCGCTGCCGCACCTGGTGGAGAAGTTGAGGATGCTCCTGTCCGGAACCCTGGTGCGTCCCTTGGATATATTCGACCTTTTCTGGCATGCCTGGCCCTTCGCGCTGCTGGCCTGCCGGGTGGTGATGGATGTCCGCGACAGGGGGGGCGCCCGTGGCAGGTCGTGATGCTGTGGGAGACGGAGTTGCCGTGAGTTTTGCCGCTGGGGTTCCTGCGCGGGGCCCGCAGACGATAGTCGGAGGAGTGTGATGAAAAACAGGATTGTGGTTATAGGCGCCAACGCCGCCGGTGCCAAGGCGGCAGCCAAGGCGCGGCGCACCGACCCCCGGGCCGAAATCGTCGTGCTCGACCGCGGCAACTTCATATCGTACGGCGCCTGCGGCATCCCGTACTACCTTTCCGACACCGTGAAGGAGCTCAAGGAACTGATGAGCACCCCGGTCGGGGTGGTGCGCGACAGCAACTTCTTCAGCAAGGTAAAGGGCGTCTCCGTGCGCACCAACACCGAGGTCACCGCCATCGACCGGGCACGCAAGGTGGTCCGCCTGCGCGAGGGGGGAGCCGGGGAGAGCGAGCTTTGCTATCACAAGCTGGTGCTGGCCACCGGCAGTTCTCCGGTGGTGCCTCCCATCGACAACGTCGCCCTGGACAACGTCTTCACCGTCAAGTCCATCGAGGACGCCGAACTGCTGAAGGAACGGGCAGTTCCCGGTGCCGCCGCGTGCATCATCGGTGCGGGTCTCATCGGCCTGGAAACCGCAGAAGCGCTGCAGGACAAGGGAATGCGGGTGACCCTGGTGGAGATGCGGGACCAGCTCCTGCCCGGCGTGCTCGACTCCGAGGTCGCAACGTTGGTGGAAAAGCAGGTGAAGCTGCAGGGAGTGACCGTGCTGTCCGGCTGTGCCGTCACCGGTTTTGCCGGCGAGGGGCGGGTGCAGCAAGTGATCGCCGGCGGCCGGCAGATCGCTGCCGACCTGGTGGTGCTCGCCCCCGGGGTGAGGCCCAACGTGGCTCTGGCCCGCGAGGCCGGGCTTGCCATCGGGGTGACCGGCGCCATTGCGGTCAACGAGCGGCAGGCTACCAGCGATCCCGACATCTTCGCCTGTGGCGACTGCTGCGAAACTACCCACCTGGTCACCGGGAAGAAGGTATTCGTTCCGCTGGGGAGCACCGCCAACAAGCAGGGGCGCGTGGCCGGGATCAACGCAGCCGGGGGCTCGGCGACCTTTGCCGGCGTCATCGGCACCAGCATTCTCAAGGTGTTCAATGTCAACGCGGGGAAGACCGGCCTCACCGAAAGCGAAGCCCGTAAGCAGGGGTTCGACGTCGAGACGGTGCTCTCTCCGGCGCCTGATCGCGCCCATTTTTACCCGGGCGCCAAGCCGATCCTGCTGAAGCTGGTCGCCGAGCGCGGCACCGGCCGCATCCTCGGTCTGCAGGCGGCAGGGGAGGGGGCGGTGGACAAGCGCCTCGACGCAGCTGCAGCGGCCATCACCTTCCGGGCCAACGCCGACCAGCTTTCCCAGCTGGACCTCGCCTACGCGCCCCCCTACAGCGCCGCGATGGACAACCTCATCGTTGCCGCCGACATCATGAAGAACAAACTCGCCGGGCACGCCCGCGGCATTTCGGCGCGTGAGGTGAAAAGGAAACTGGAGGAGGGGGATGACTTCATCCTGCTGGACGTCCGCTCCCCCGCCGAGCATGGCGAGATCGGCATTGCCGGGGCCAAGCTGATCCCGCTGGGAACGCTGCGCGAGCGGATGGAAGAACTTCCAAAGGAAAAGGAGATCATCACCTTCTGCAAGGTGAGTCTCAGGGGGTACGAGGCCCAGAAGATCCTGGATGCGGCGGGTTTTGCCGACGTGAAGTTCATGGATGGCGGCATCATGGCCTGGCCGTACCGCTTCCGCGACCAGTAACGGGGAGGGGGAGTAGCGATCCGAAGGGGGACCGCCTGGGGGCGGTCCCCTTTTTTTCTTTACCGATTAGCGACTATCTTCCGCCAAGATGCGAATCCCCCTCTCCCTCCGGGAGAGGGGATGAACCAGCCACCAGTGGTCGTTGCGGAATATTCTGCGATGAGCAGCGAATATTCTGCAGTGTCCGCGCCGGGTTGGTTGGCTGACGTTAGGCAGACTTCAATTGAATCAGTCGCTTAGCTGAAAATTACGAAGCGGGCACGCAACTTGATACAGGCTCGCTGTCTCGAGCATCACATCTCTTCACGTCGGGGACCAGGGTGACCGCAGTACGGCATTTCTTTTTCATACTGACCATTCTTCTGTGCCTGTCACCGGTTACTGCACGGGCCGGCGCTTCACTTCCGGTTGACGGCGTGGTGACCTCGGGAGTCGGTTGGCGCCTCGATCCCTTCGGAAGCGGCAAGCTCGCCTTTCACCGCGGCATCGACATCGCCGTCCCGACCGGCACACCGGTACGGGCGACGCGGCCAGGCAAGGTGACCTTCGCCGGGGAGCGCCGCGGTTACGGCGCCACCGTCATCGTCGAGCACGACAACGGGGACCGCACCCTGTATGGGCACAACTCTCGGGTGAACGTGCATTCAGGGGAACTGGTCCAGGCGGGTACGGTGCTGGCCTTCTCCGGCAACAGCGGCAGGTCGACCGGGCCACACGTCCACTACGAGCAGATACCGAGCGGTCGCCCGGTGACTGCCGAGAGCGAGGAGGTGCCGGAGGTGGCGGCAGCGGCGCCGCCAAAGTCTCACGGCATCAGTGCGGAGACGCGCCGGCAGCTGGAGCAGCAACTGGACGAGTCGATCGGCTCCCTGTTGCAAAACATCAAGTCGAATATCAACGGCGGCTAAACGGTGTTATTGGCACACCCCAGTAAACCTCCTCCGGGGTGTGTCTTTTTTCCCTTCACCTTGGCTGCGCGTAGAGCACAAAAAGGCCCACCCCTTACCGGGGTGGGCCTTTCTTTTTATTTACGATTTGTTGTCTTTGGTCCCCCCGCCCCTTGCGGGAGGGGGCTTTTCCCGCCGCTTTTGACTCACATGACCGCGGTGGGGCCTTAGGAAAGTCAGGACCAACGATTCTTTCTTACCTTCTCGCGCTGCAGCTTTTCGGCGGGCAGGGGGCGCGGGCGCTCGGCGGGGTGCCCGATCCCCAGGATGCATTCCACCTTGACCGTCTCCGGAAGTCCCAGCAGTTCCTGGACGTACTGCTCGGCGCTCTTTTGCGCGTCGTGCTTGCGCTCGCGGATCTGTGCCCAGCAGCTCCCCAGCCCCAGCGACAGCGCGGTGCACTGGACCAGGATGGCGGCGATGGAGCAGTCCTCGACCCAGACGTCGGACTTGGTGCTGTCGGCACAGACCACGATGGCGAGCGGTGCCCGCGCCACGAACTCGGAGCCGTGCTGTTTGGCTGCCGCCAGTTGCTTAAGCAGCTCGGCATCATCCACGACGATGAATTCCCACGGGTTCAGGCTGCGGGAGGCGGGTGCTCTCAGGGCGGCTTCGATCAGTGTCTCGACGGCGTCGGCGGATACCGGCTCATCGGTAAATTTTCTTATGCTGCGGCGTTTGCGTAACAGTTCGATCATGGCTTTTCCTTCTGTGTGAGATGGTCGGCTTTGCTGTGACAGAACGGCAAATCTACTCCAAAACCCATTCACAGTCAAACCCGCCCTGTGAGTGACGGACACCGCCCGGTGCCTCATCTTTACCTGTTTTTAATCGATTTTACCGTTTTGCCTTATTGACAGTACAAAACGAGGGGCATATAAAGGAATGAACGGTCATTCCGCGAAAGGGGAAGAAGATGGATAAAGCAGAAAAGTATGACAAGCCGGACAAGTGTGCCGAAAAGCGTGAAGCAATCATCCAGGCAGCGCTGGAACTGGTGGCCGAGCAGGGCTTTCACGGCGCGCCCATGGCCATGATCGCGGAGAAGGCCGGTGTCGGCGCCGGCACCATCTACCGCTATTTCGAGAACAAGGACGACCTGATCCGCTGGATCTACAAGAACGTGGAAGAGCGTTTCGTCGAGGTGATGATGCAGGGGTATCCCGAGCACGGGCCGGTGCGCGAGCGCCTGGTGCATATCGGGACCGCGCTGGTGCGCCACCTGATCAACGAGCCGCTGCAGTTACGGTTCGTCGAGCAGTTCCACAACTCCCCCTACGGCGTGGACCACCGCCGCGAAAAGATCTTCGGCCAGCAGAAGAAGGACATCATCAGCGAACTGTTCGACGAGGCGGTGGCGCAGCAGATCTTCAAGCCGCTGGAACTCGCCATCCTTTTCTCGCTCTTCTTCGGCCCGCTGGTGGACATCTGTCGCGACCACATCCTTGGCTTTATAAAGCTGGATGATGCCCTGATCGAGCAGGTGGTCGGGGCCTGCTGGGACGCCCTGCGCCGCTAGCTGACGGATCGTTCATTCCAAGGGGAGGTTCTTCCATGCTGATGAAGCTTTGTCTGATCCTGTTCGCCCTGACCTGGGGCGGGATCGTGCTGATTGTTTCCTTTAGACGCAAATAAATACGCGGGCCCTGCGCCCGCCTGACTCTTTTAACCGGCAGCAACCAACCAAACGAGGTGTTTTCATGCAGATCAAGTACAGGGCACAGTTTTTATCCGTCGTCGTAGTTCTGAGCGGCTCCCTGCTTCTTTCCGGGTGCGGCAAGAAACAGCAGCAGGCCGGCGGGCCGCCGATGGGCCCCCCCGAGGTGGGCGTCATCGAGGTGAAGCCCGAGCGCGTCGCACTGACCACCGAACTCCCGGGGCGCACCTCCCCGTATCTGATCGCCGAGGTCCGTCCCCAGGTGAGCGGCATCATCCTGAAGCGGGTCTTCACCGAGGGTAGCGACGTCAAGGCCGGCCAGGTGCTGTACCAGATCGACCCCGCGACCTACCAGGCTGCTTACGCCAGCGCCAAGGCCGGCGAGGCGCGCGCCGAAGCCAACGTGCTCCCCGCCAAGCTGAAGGAGGAGCGCTTCCGCGAACTGGTCAAGATCAACGCGGTCAGCAAGCAGGATTACGATGCCGCCTACGCCGCGCTCAAGCAGGCCGAGGCCGACGTCGCCTCCGCCAAGGCTGCCGTGGAAACGGCGCGCATCAACCTCGCCTACACCAAGGTGACCGCTCCCATATCCGGCCGCATCGGGCGCTCCAGCGTGACCGACGGCGCGCTGGTAACGGCGAGCCAGCCGACCGCCCTGGCGACTATCCAGCAGCTCTCCACCGTGTACGTCGACGTGACCCAGTCCAGCTCGGACATGCTGAAGCTGAACCGCAGCCTCGCCACCGGTCTGTTGAAGCGCGACCAGGCGGGTCAGGCCCGGGTGAAGCTGCTGCTCGAGGACGGCACACCGTACCCGGTGACCGGGACGCTCAAGTTCTCCGACGTGACCGTGGACCAGAGCACCGGCTCCATCACCGTGCGTGCCGTCTTCCCGAACCCCAAGCAGACCCTGCTCCCCGGCATGTTCGTGCGCGCGGTACTGGAAGAGGGGATCAACGAGGCGGCGATCCTGATTCCGCAGCGCGGCGTGACCCGCAACGCGGCCGGCCAGGCCATCGTCATGGTGGTGGGCGCCGACAGCAAGGTCGAGCCGAGGCCGGTCCAGGTCGCCCGCACCGTGGGTGACGCCTGGCTGGTGAGCTCCGGCCTGAAGCCGGGCGAGAAGGTGATCCTCGAGGGGCTGCAGAAGGCGCGTCCCGGCACCCAGGTGAAGGTGGTGCCGTTCCAGTCCCCCGAAGGGCAGGGTGGCCCCGGCCCCGGCACCGGCGCTCCGGCAGCGGCAGGGCAGGGCGGCCAGGGCGCCGCAGGCGCCAAGCCGGCAGCCCCGGCAGCCCCGGCACAGCCCCAGAAGAAGTAGGCGCGACCACTAAAACAGCCACTCTCGTCGATGTGAAGTAAACGTCGAACGTTGAACGTTGAACGTTGAACGGATTTCAAGGAGCTTATTCCATGTCCAGGTTTTTCATAAACAGACCCATCTTCGCCTGGGTCATCGCCATCGGGGTCATGCTGGCGGGCCTTCTGGCCATAAAGTCGCTGCCGGTCTCCCAGTACCCGCCCATCGCGCCGCCGCAGATCTCGGTCAACGCCATGTACCCGGGCGCCTCCGCCCAGACGGTGCAGGACACGGTCACCCAGGTGATCGAGCAGAAGATGAACGGCATCGACAACCTGCTCTACATGTCCTCCACCAGCGACTCCGCGGGCGCGGTCTCCATCAACCTGACCTTCAAGGCCGGGACCGATCCCAACATCGCCCAGGTCCAGGTGCAGAACAAGCTGCAGCTCGCCACGCCGCTGTTGCCGCAGGTAGTGCAGAAGCAGGGGATCCAGGTGGTGAAGTCCACCCGTAACTTCCTCTTGATCGTCGGCATCGTCTCCGAGGACGGCAGCCTCAACCGCTACCAGCTGACCGACTACATGGTGTCCAACGTCCAGGACATCATCAGCCGCGTAGAGGGCGTGGGCGAGGTGACCGTGTTCGGTTCCCAGAACGCGATGCGCATCTGGATGAACCCCGACAAGCTGAACAACTACAAGCTGACCCCCAACGACGTCACCACCGCTCTGCAGGCCCAGAACGCGCAGGTCTCCGCCGGCCAGTTCGGCGGCATGCCCGCCATGCAGGGGCAGCAGCTGAATGCCACCATCACCGCCCGGACTCTCTTGCAGAACCCGGAGCAGTTCCAGGAGATCGTGCTGCGCACCAACCCCGACGGCTCCACCGTGAAGCTCAGGGACGTGGCCAAGATCGACATCGGCACCGAGAACTACGACACGCTGGCCCGCTACAAGGGGAAACCGGTTGCGGCCATGGCGCTGAGGCTCGCCGCCGGCGCCAACGCGCTCGACACAGCCGAGCGGGTCAGGACCAAGATGGCGGACCTGGAGAAGTTCTTCCCGGCCGGCGCCAAGGTCGTCTACCCGTACGACACCACCCCGTTCGTGAAGATCTCGATGGAGGAGGTGGTCAAGACCCTGATGGAGGCCGTCTGCCTGGTCTTCATCATCATGTTCCTCTTCCTGCAGAACATCCGCGCCACCCTGATCCCGACCATCGCGGTCCCGGTCGTTCTCCTGGGCACCCTGGGCGTGCTCTTCGCGGCAGGCTTCTCCATCAACACCCTGACCATGTTCGCACTGGTCATCGTCATCGGTCTGTTGGTTGACGACGCCATCGTCGTGGTCGAGAACGTGGAAAGGATCATGACCGAGGAGGGGCTCTCGCCACACGACGCGACGGTCAAGTCGATGGGGCAGATCACCTCGGCCCTCTGGGGCATCGCCACCGTGCTTTCCGCCGTCTTCATCCCGATGGCCTTCTTCGGCGGTTCCACCGGTGTCATCTACCGCCAGTTCTCCATCACCATCGTTTCCGCGATGATCCTGTCGGTGCTCACCGCTCAGATCCTGACCCCGGCCCTGTGCGCCACGCTCCTGAAGCCGGTGGTGAAGGGGCACGAGCCCTGCGAGTCCGGGTGGTACTGCGGCTTCTTCCGCTGGTTCAACCGGATGTTCGACAAGGCGCGTCACAAATACGAGTCCATCGTCGGCAACTCTTTCGGTAAACCGCTGCGCTACCTAGTCATCTACGGCTGCCTGGTCGGCGCCATGGCCTTCTTCTTCCTGAGGCTTCCGACCGCGTTCCTCCCGGACGAGGACCAGGGCTTCATCGTCTGCCAGATCCAGCTTCCGGCGGGCGCCACCCAGGAGCGCACCATCAAGATGCTCGAGAAGGTGGAAAAGCATTTCCTGGAGAACGAGAAGAAGTCGGTCGATTCGCTGATCACCGTGGCGGGCTTCAGCTTCGCCGGCCGCGGCCAGAACATGGGCCTCGCCTTCGTCAAGCTCAAGGACTGGAAGCTGCGCCCGACCCCGGACCTGAAGGCCCCGGCCGTTGCCGGCCGCGCCATGGGCGCCTTCTCGAAGTTTAGGGACGGGATGGCCTTCGCCTTCTCGCCCCCGGCGGTCGTCGAACTGGGCCAGGCCAACGGCTTTGACTTCCAGCTGCAGGACCGCGGCGGCCTGGGCCACCAGGCCCTCATGGACGCCAGGAACCAGCTCCTGGGCATGGCCAGCCAGAACAAGAAGCTCATGGCGGTGCGCCCCAACGGCCAGGATGACACCCCGCAGTTCAAGCTGAACATCGACGACGTCCGCGCAGGCGCCCTGGGCGTTTCGCTCTCCGACATCAACAACACCCTGGGTACGGCGTGGGGCTCCTCCTACGTCAACGACTTCCTGCAAAACGGCAGGGTGAAGAAGGTGTACCTGCAGGCCGATGCGGCCTACCGCATGGTGCCGGAAGACATCAACAGGTGGTACGTGAGAAACGACAAGGGCGAGATGGTCCCCTTCTCCGCCTTCGCCACCGCCAAGTGGGAGCACGCCTCCCCCCGCCTGGAGCGCTACAACGGTATCCCGAGCGTAGAGATCATGGGCAACGCCGCCAAGGGGATCTCGACCGGCGAGGCGATGGCCGAGATGGAGGCCATGGCCGCCAAGCTTCCCCCGGGGATCGCCTACGAGTGGACCGGCCTCTCCTACGAGGAGAAGAACGCGGGCAAGCAGGCGCCGGCCCTCTACGCCATCTCGCTGCTGGTCGTCTTCCTGGCCGTCGCGGCCCTCTACGAGAGCTGGAGCATCCCGTTCGTCAACCTGCTCATGCTCCCGCTGGGCCTGGTCGGTGCGGTGACCGCGGTAACGCTGCGCGTGCTCCCCAACGACATCTACCTGCAGATCGGCCTCCTGACCACCATCGGCCTGTCGACCAAGAACGCCATCCTGATCATCCAGTTCATCAAGGATCAGCTGCACCAGGGGCACGAACTGGTCGACGCGACGCTCGCCGCGGTGAAGATCAGGCTGCGCCCGGTCATCATGACCTCGCTGGCCTTCTTCTTCGGCACCCTGCCGCTTGCCCTCACCAAGGGGGCAGGGGCGGGCGCCCAGAACGCCATCGGCACCGCGGTCACCGGCGGCCTGTTGTCGGCAACCTTCATCGACCTTATCTTCATCCCGTTCTTCTTCGTCATGGTGACGAGGATGTTTTCCAAGAAGCACGGATCGGCCAAGAAAGCCGCTGCCGCTGCGGAGGTGCACTAGCATGACACGCACGATCGCCAGACCACTCGCCCTGGCCGCCTTCCTGTTCCTGGGAGGGTGCGCCTCGATGGCACCCAAATACACCCAGCCGGCGGCTCCGGTCCCGGCCAACTGGCCCAACGGCCCGTCCTATAAGGCGGAGCCGGCGGCGCAGAAGCCCTTGGCCGAGATCCCCTGGCAGGAGTTCTTCGTCGAGCCGCAGCTGCAGAAACTGATCGGGCTCGCCCTGGACAACAACCGTGACCTCAAGGTGGCGGTGTTGAACATGGACCGCTATCGCGCCCTGTACCAGATCAGGCGCGCTGACCTCCTCCCCACGGTCACCGGTGACGGCGCGTTTGCCGTCAGGAAGACCGCCGACGACCTGGCCCAGAACGGCAACGGCGGCGTGGGGCACTCCTACAACGTCTCGGTCGGTATCAGTTCCTACGAGCTGGACCTGTTCGGCAGGATCAGGAGCCTGAAGGACCAGGCCCTGGAGCAGTACCTTGCTACCGAGCAGGCCAGGCGCAGCGTGCAGATCACCCTGGTATCCCAGGTGGCCAACGCCTACCTGACGCTGGGCTCCGACCTGGAGCGCCTGCAGCTCGCCAAGGACACCCTGGCCAACCAGCAGGAGTCCTACCGGCTCAGCAAGAGCCGTTTCGAAGCGGGGGTCTCCTCGGCCCTGGACCTGCAGCAGGCCCAGACCAGCGTCGACTCCGCCCGGGTGGACATAGCCCGCTACACCACCCTGGTGGCGCAGGATCTGAACGCCCTGGTCCTGGTGGTGGGCTCCGACGTACCGCAGGAGCTCCTGCCCAAGTCCCTGACCGAGGCGCTGACCGCGGTCAAGGACGTGGCGCCGGGGCTTCCCTCGGACGTGCTCCTCTCCCGTCCTGACATCCTGCAGGCCGAGTTCAACCTGAAAGGGGCCAACGCCAACATCGGTGCGGCGCGCGCCGCCTTCTTCCCGCGCATCGCCCTGACCACCAGCGTGGGCTTCGGCAGCGACCAACTCGCCGGGCTCTTCAAGGGGGGCAACCTCGCCTGGAGCTTCGCACCGAGCATCTCGGTCCCCATCTTCGAGGGGGGGCGCAACAAGGCCAACCTCGAGGTGGCCAAGGTTGACCGCGACATAGCCGTCGCCCAGTATGAAAAGGCGATCCAGGTGGCCTTCCGCGAGGTGGCCGACGCCCTGGCCCAGCGCGGCACCATCGACGAGCAGGTGGCGGCGCAGCAATCCCTCACCGGCGCCACCGCCGAGACCTTCCGTCTCTCCCAGGCCCGCTACCAGACCGGCGTGGACAGCTACCTGAACGTCCTGGACGCGCAGCGCTCGCTGTACGCGGCTCAGCAGAACCTGATCACCACCCGTCTCGCGCGCCTGAACAACATGGTGACCCTCTACAAGGTGCTGGGGGGCGGCAGCAAGTAACAAGGCAACAACTCCCCGGGCCGGCCTCGGCCCGGGGAGGGGGTACTGGCACAAGGGGGACAGGCACCAGGCGTAGCCAGTCCCCTCTCGGCCCGGGAGCAGTACCGTCTTCCTGGCATTGCCTTTGCTATGTTGCGGCACGAAAAAATGGTATAACTTAGGCTTGTTGTCCAAACCTGCTTCACGGGGGGACCCTATGCATGTTTGCCGACCTGCCGCGCGCTTCCTGGCGCTCCTCGCAGTTGCATCGTTACCGCTTGCACCTTCCCGTCTCCTTGCAGCCCCGCTGCAATCCTTCTCCATCTCCTCCGGCACCACCACCAGTTCCTACTATGCAGCCGCCAGCGCCACCGCCAAGGTGTTCAATCGCAAAAGCGCCGCCTACGGCATGAAGCTCGCCAACGTCGCGTCGGCCGGCTCGGTTGCCAACATAGATGCCGTCGCCGAGGGGCGAGCTTCCTTCGGCATTGCCGAGACCGAGCTTCTGAAAAGGGCGGCCCAGGGGGTGCGTCCCTGGGAAGGAAAGGCGCGCGGGGGATTGCGGGCCGTCATGGGACTGTACCCGGCCACGGTCACCATCGTCGCCGCGGTGGACAGCGGCATCAAGCGGGTCCCGGACCTCAAGGGGAAGCGGCTCAACGTAGGCGCCCCAGGCTCCATCGACAACACCTACGCCAGCGCGCTGTTGCAGATGTCCGGGCTTAACCCCGGCGACGTGATCACTGCGCAGCACTCCACGGCGCTTGCCCCGGAACTTCTGCAAAAGGGGGACATCGACGCCTACCTTTGCATCGTGGGGCACCCCAACCTCACCGTTTTGGAGGCAAGCTCCGGTAAGCGCAAGGTGCTGCTGGTCCCGCTTGACGACACTCTGATCAAGCAGGTGACCTTGAACAACCCGCTGCTCGCACCTGTGGTCATCCCGATGCGGTTCTATCCCAACGTGCGCGAGACCGGCATAGTCCAGAGCCTGGGCGTCCGTAACGTGCTCTTCACCAGTTCCGACCAGTCCGATGAATCGGTGTACCGCGTAGTGCGCGAGATCCTGACCAACTTCGACCTGTTCCGGCGCCAGCATCCCATCCTCCAGGACCTGACCCCGGAGCAGGCCGCCCGCATCACGGTCATACCCCTGCACCCCGGGGCGGCACGCTACTTCAAAGAGTCCGGCCTCATTCCCTGACGGTCGGCAGTAGGGAGGTATCCCATGAACCGATTACTTGCCCTTACTCTGCTGCTTGTTTTCCTTTTTGCCGCACGGCCTGCCGCCGCGGCGCCCCCGCAGTCCTACTTCTACCCCTTCGTGAACCCATACGAGGCCACGGTGATGGAACTCCCGAAGCAGTTCGAAGTCCGGCTGCCGGATCAGGTCCCGGTCGATGAGTTCGTGGTGCGCCCCTTCCCGAAGCGGGACATCCCCGAGGTGTTCTGGTACGAAAAGGGACTGCCCTGCTCGCTGGTCTACCAGGATCACAAGGCCCCGCTGGTGTTCCTGGTCGCCGGTTCCGGCTCCCGTTTCGACGTGCCGCGCATGCTCAAACTGCAGAAGGTGCTGTACCAGGCAGGCTTCCACGTCATCTCCATCACCTCGCCCACCCACATGGACTTCGTCGTCAACGCCGCCAGCGGGCTCCCCGGCATTGCCTCCGAGGATGCCAAGGACCTGTACCGGGTGATGGAGCTTGCCTACCACAAGGTCCGGCACCGGGTCGACGTGTCGGATTTCCTGCTGGCGGGATACAGCCTTGGGGGATTCGATGCGGCCTTCGTCGCCAGACAGGATGACCAGGAGCACCGGTTCAACTTCAAGCGCGTGCTCATGATCAACCCGCCGGTCTGCCTGTACGACTCGGTATCGGCCCTGGACCGGCTGCTGGTGGAGAACGTCCCCGGCGGGATGGACAACTTCGACAACTGGTTCCGCGGCGTCTTCAGCGAGACCATGCATCTGGCCGAGTCGTGGGGGCCCGGCGGGTTGAGCGGCGAATCCATGTACCGCACCTACAAGAGGATGCAGCCCAGCGAGAGCAACCTGGCGGCGCTGATCGGTCTCACCGCGCGCATGAACGCGGCGGACATGATCTTCACGGCGGACGTCATGAACGGCGGGGGGTACATCGTGCCGAAGAACGTCCGGCTCACCTCGACGACCTCGCTGACCCGCTACGCCATCGTCGCCTACAAGACCAGTTTCGCCGACTATTTCGACCAGTGGCTCTTTCCCCATTACCAGAAGCAGGAACCGGGGCTTACCCGCGAGGCGCTGCTGCAGCGTGAAAGCCTGCGCGGCATAGAGGGATACCTGAAGAACTCCAAAAAGTTCGGACTGATCCACAACGAGGACGACATCATCCTGGTCTCCGGGGACATCGAGTACCTGCAGCGGGTCTTTGGCGACCGGGCCTGGATCTTCCCCAGCGGCGGACACATGGGCAACATGTTTCAGCCCGACGTGGTCTCCGCCATCACCGGTTTCCTCAAAGGGAAGGAGGAGTGATCATGAAAACGCACGCCGATCACATGCCTTGCTCGACGTCTCATGGGAAAGCAACGCGCAGCAGCCGTGCCGCAACGAGGGGGAATCTCCTGGTGCCGCTTTTGTTTTTGCTGCTTCTCTCCGCCTGCAGCACCGCGCCCGTAGTGACCGGGCCGGTCGAGCCGCCGCTTAGGCGCTACGAGGACCTGGTGAAGCCCGGACAGCCCAACATGCTGGACGTGAAGGATGAGGTCGAGGGATTCAACCGCGGCAGCTACCGGTTCAACTACTACTTCGACGAATACCTGTATCGTCCGGTGGTGCGCGGCTACGAATTCATCATGCCCAACTACCTGGAGGACCGCGTTTCCGATGCCATCGACAACCTGGGTGAAATTACGAACTTGACTAATAACCTCATGCAGTTCAATCTCAAGGCCGCCGGCATCACGGTGAGCCGGTTCGTGATCAACTCGACCGTCGGCGTGGGGGGGCTGTGGGACCAGGCCAAGAAGATGGGACTCAAGCGCCAGACCGAGGATTTCGGCCTCACCCTTGGGCACTACGGCACCGGTAGCGGGAGCTACCTGATGCTCCCCGTGCTGGGCGCCTCCAACGTCCGGGACACCACCGGGCTTGCCGCCGACCTGGCCACATCCAACTACCTGGGGCCGGTGGCCTGGATCAACGACACCACCTTCACCTACGCCTATTCCGGCATCTATGCCGTGGACAGGAGGCACCGCACCCCCTTCAGGTACCGCCAGACCGGCTCGCCCTTCGAATACGAGCTGATCAGGAGCCTGTACACCATGAAGCGCGACTACGACATCAGTCAGACCAACGAGACGAAGTAAATCCGGAGGCGGCAGTTGCTGAGGTTTTTACACTCCATTTTCCGGCGCGGCACCAGGTCAGGTGCCGTGCCGGACTCCCTGGTAAACAAGGCCATCGAGCGCGCCGTGGACGGCACAGATCCCTGGATCCGTGCCGTCTTCGGCTACAAGAAAAAGCTCCGTCCCGCCGTCATGCACGCCATCGATCACGTGGTGGCCTTGGTGGACGGCACCGGGCCGGTCCTGCCCCTCGACCCGCGCAGTTACGACAGTAATCCCAACTTGCGCATCTATTTCCTTACCGCCTCCGAGATGGGCGACTTTCTGGAACACGAGCCCAACCTGGTGCAGTTGCGGGGCAAGCGCGGCAGCCTTCAGCGCAGTGCCACGGCTCTTCTGCTCATGGAAAAGCGGGAGCGGATGACGCTTGGGGCATCGCTGTCAGGCGACGTGGTGCTGCGCGACGTGCCGCAGGTGTCGGTGAGTTTCGAGGCGCACCGTCTCATGGACCTGAACGGCAATGAGGAGGAAACCCGCTACCAGTTGAAGCGCCGGGCCTACGACCACCTGCTGCGTATCGCCTTAGGAAGGATCACGGAGCTGAAGACGAGGAGGGGCAACCTGGAAAAGCACCGGACCCTGCTGAGTTCGAAGCTCTCCCTGTTGCAGCGCGGCGGCTTTGGGTTCGACCCCCGTTCCGGGGGGGAGACCGACGTTGTCGGACTGGAGCAAAGGCTGGCCGACATCGAGGCTCAACTGCTGGCGATGGGGAAGGACGACAAGATGCTGGACGTGTATCTCGGTGTGGTTGCCGACGTGCTCGGGCGGGCCGAGCAACACCTGTGGCTGGGCAAGGAGACGCTCGTGGTCGACCGGATGGGGATTAAACGCAAGGAGGCCGGTGCCGATGCACGCGAGGTGAGCCTCGACGTACTGTGCGATGCGGAGGGGAGGAAACTGGTGGTCTCGCTGGTCAGCATCCCGGCCTGACCGGTACCGCGCTACGCAAACTGCGCCCCCTGCGGTATCACCGCAGGGGGCGCTTTTGTTCAGGCCCGTTCCAGCTCGGGTTCGAGGACCACGCAGCGCAGCCCCAGCCCCTCCAGCGCAGGTCCGCAGCAGCCGTTGCAGGACAGGCAGACCGACTTGGCGCGGTCGCCGTCGTGCCACCTCTTGATGAGGTCGGGTTCGCCGATCAGGGGGCGGCTGAGCGCCACGAACTGGGTCTCACCCCGTTGCACCAGCTCCTCGGCAACCTCGAAAGAGCGGATCCCTCCCACGAGGATCAGCGGTATGCCTACCCGGTCCTGGTAATCCTGGGCGGCGCCGCGATAGTACGCCTCGTGCTCCGGGGTGGTCAGCTCGCCGAGTCGCGCCGGGATGAGGTCGTTGGAGAGGGGGGTGCCGCCGGAAAACTCGATGGCGTCGACGGAGGCCCGTTCCAGCATTGCCGCGACCAGCAGCGCCTCCTCGCCCGTCATGCCGTCCTCGAGAAAGTCGTCCGAGTTCATCTTCACCAGGATCGGGTAATCCGGGCCCACCTTGAGCCGCACCGCGCGGACCACCTCCAGCAGCAGCCTGGCCCGGTTCTCCAGCGAGCCTCCGTAGCCGTCCTCGCGCCGGTTGAATGCGGGGGAGAGGAACTCGCTCAGCAAGAAGCCGTGCGCGGCATGGAGCTGCACCGCGTCGAAGCCGGCCGCTTTCCCTCTGGCAGCCGCGTCGGCGAAGGCGGAAATAACCCCTTCGATCTCGCCGCTGATGAGGGCCTGGTTGAGCGGCCCGTCCGCCGAGGGGACCCGCGGGCGCTCGCCGGTCAACTCCTGCGAGGAAAAGCGGCCTGCGTGTACCAGTTGCAGCGCGATCCGCCCGCCCGCGGCGTGCACCGCGTCCACCATGGCGGTGAGCCCGGGGAGGAACCGGTCGTGCCAAGCCGCCATCTGCCAGGGGGTCGATTGACCACCCTTGGTGACAAAGGCGTAGCCGGAGATGATCAGACCCACCTCGTTTGTCGCCAGCTCCACCATCATGTCTGTCAGCCGGTGCGTGACCGAGCCATCCTCTGTCGCCAGGCCTTCCCATGTCGCCGAACGCACAAAGCGGTTCTTCAGAGTCAGTTTACCGATGCATGCCTCTTCGAAAAGTTCTGCCATCCCTTGCTCCTTGCTTCCTGCCGAATATGCCACGAGTGTTGTCGAATATTCTCTAGCTTTAATGTTGTCGTTCTTCGTTATTCCTAAAAATTCAGCAGCTTGCAACTTTGGCACGGCCGATGCTCTATGTAGGTCAGCAGGCGCAATGAAGCGCTGAGCATGACACCTACTAAAGGAGGAAGTAACTATGAAACAGAAACTCTTGGTCCTTATGGCAGTATCGCTTTTCGCAGCAGCAACCCCGGTCCTGGCCGACGAAGCCGTCAACCACGGCACCATGCACAAAGCCGGTGACGCGCAGTGCGAGAAAGAGTGCGCGATGCTCATCAAGGACTGCAACAACCAGGTCGACAGCATCCAGGACAGGATCAAAAAGCTCCAGGTAGCCATCAACGAGAAGGGGGCCAGCACCTACACCGTCGAGGAACTGAAGATCCTCCAGAAGAAGCTCCAGGAAGCCAACGAGACGTTGCGCGTGCTGAACAGGCACTAAGACGGCGTCTCCCTCCGATGTCTAGAGGGACAGGCACCTGACGGAGCCAGTCCCTTGGGCCGGACCCATGGCCGGTAGCGAGGAAAGGGCACGCTTCGCACGAAGCGCGCCCTTCTTCTTTGCCCGCGTGGCAGTTAGCGCTGCTTGAGCATCGCTTTGGCCAGCGCCAGGTTGTGGTAGGCGATGCTCCTGATTTTCTTCGCCTCCGCACCCGTCGCTTTATAACCTGCCAGGAACGCATCCAGCTCTTTGCGGGCGGCATCGGTCTTCTGCTGGTCGTAGGGAAGCGAGAAATCGATCCCTTTGACGTCCCAGGCGGTTGACGGCAGCAGCGTAAAGGGCGCGATGTCCTCCACCTTGCGGGTGCCCGCCATTTCCGGCTTCTCCCACACCTGGTCGGTGAAGCGCATGCCGTTCCGGTCCGCCACCACCGTATAGCTCCCCTTGAACGCCTTTTTCACGTCCGATTTCTCGAAATAGCTCCATTGCGATTTCCCCACCTGCGCGTGGGAGTCGTGGCAGGTCTGGCAGCCGCGCGGTTTGCCGATGGCATGGCTCATCTTGTCCATCTGCACCCACAGAATGGCCTTGTTCCCGGAGGGAAGGTCGCTGCGGGTGCCGACCCCGATGTAGGCGTCGTTGACGTCGCGGACGCCGCGCACCGCCTCGAAGAGTGCCGGTTCCCCGATGGCAGTGTTTCCGGGGATCTCCCTTTTGGGGATGGCACGGAACAAAAGCCCGGTCGGGGCCAGTTCCCGGGTCTGGTTCATCACCGCCATCGGGTAGGGCTTGACGCCGATCCAGCGTCCGTCCGCGTTCTTGATGATGGTGGGAAGGTCGCGGGTGCCGTAGTACTCCTTGTGCTTGCCGTAGGGCGTCTCCACGCCGAAGGTCATGCCGGGCCCCCAGAAGGTGTACTGGTAGGCGCCCACCAGGGTGACGTGGCAGGCCGCGCAGTCGACCTTGCCGTGCACCGAACCTGCCAGCGCCTGAATGATCTCGGCGTGGCAGTTGCCGCACGAGGCGCGCGCCTTGTCGGATCCGAGATGACCGAACTTGTGGTTCACCGGCTTGTGGCAGTCGGTACACTGCAGCCCGGCCTTGAAATGGGTGTCCTGGGGCAGGTTGGGCGGGAAGGAGTAATCGCCCCGGAAGTAGCCGGCGCCGCGCCTGCGGTCCATGGGCCCGGCATGGCAGATGCTCCCCCGTCCGCCGCCGTAGCAACTGGCGGTATCGGGGAGGCCGAAGCTGTGACTTCCTTTGCCCGCGTGGGGCTTGAAGTGGCAGTCGTTGCAGCCGGGATGGCACATGTTGCAACTGCGATCCGAAGCAGCGTTCTGCGCCTCGCTGTACGGCACGGCGGTCTGTCCTTTCAGGTTGTCGTAGTTCTGGCCGAACCACATGCCGCAGTTCTGGGGTCCCGGGAGCTGTTCCGACCAGCTGCGGTATGATCTCTGGTGCTTCAGGCGCCCCATCTCGGAGCTGCTGTAGTCCTTCACCTCCTGGGCGTGGCACCTGCCGCAGGTTTTCTCCGCCACCGCCGGTGAGAAGGCGAAAGTCTTCGGGTCGCGGTCCTGCCAATGGATGTTGGCCACGGTCTTGATCCCGGCCGCCGCGAACTTTGCCGGATCCCCTTCGGGTATCATGCTCTCCATGTCATTGGCCCGCGGCACCAGCGCCTTCAAGGCTCCGGCGGCTTCGCGCGACAGTGCCTGTCCCTTCAGCTTGGGGCCCACCCCCACCAGGAAGGGCCGCACCATCCCCTGGTGCGCTCCCTCTTTGTCGGCCTTCCCGTCATCACCCAGGTGGCAGTCGACGCAGGTGGCACCCGGCATCTTTACCTCCCGATCCACCTGGGCCGGGTCCAGATACAGTGACTCTGCCCCCAGTTTCTTCATCATGGCTTTGTCACTGTGACAGATGACACACTGAGAGTTGGTATCGGCCCCAAAGGCGAGGTTCGTCAGGATGAGAGAGGCGAGCAGTACTAGTATTGCTTTCATTGTCATACCCCGGTCGGAGATTATAGTCACAGACCCTGAAAAGGGTACTCCTGATTTCCTCTATGACAATGCGGGGATTTCGAAAAAGTACGCCCCGGACAGGAACGCTGCCCGGGGCGGAACAATGCTGGTGCCGCGAGCTGCTACTTGATGGTGAAACTGCCGTCCTTGCTGGTGGTTATGGTGGCGTCCAGGTACTGGACCTGGTATCCCTTCTCCTTCAGGATGGTGTACGCCATTTCCGCCCTGGCACCGGTGGAGCAGTGCAGCACGACCTTCTTGTCCCTCGGTATCTCTGCCAGGCGGTCCGCGATCTCGTCGGCCGGGACGTTGGCCGCTCCCTTGATCAGGCCTGTTTTCTCAACTTCATCGCTGCCGCGAACGTCGATGACCGCCACCCCCGCGGGAATTCCGGCGGCAAAGGTGCGGAAATCAGCGACGGCGATGGTGCCTGGTTTGGGTTTGGGAACGTAGGTGACGTGATCGGCCGGTTTGCCCGTGGCCACCGCGTACCCTGCGCCCTGCCAGGCGGCGTAGCCGCCAGTGAGTACGCGCGGGCCGGGGTATCCCGCCCTGAGCAGCTTCATGGCAACCCGTTCGGCGCTGCCGTCACCCTTGGCATCGTAGATCACGATGGGAGGTTTCAGCTCCTTATTGGGAAAGGTCGCCAAAGTCTGGTCGAGCGCCTGCTCGGGCACGTTGACGGCACCCTTGATGAACCCTTGCTGTGCCTGTGCCTCCGGGCGCACATCGAGGAGCACGAAAGAGAGGTCCTTGTCCAGCCAGGCTTCTTTCAACGCGTTCGCCTTCAGTACCGTGAAATTGCGGTTGTTCCATTCCGGGATGCCATCGTGGAAGATCTTTACGTTGCTGTAACCGAGCTTTTCCGCCTCACGGGCGGAAGAGGGGCTGAGCGCTCACGTGACGCCGGCACAGAAGTAGACCAGCAGTTCCCCCTTGTCCTTGGGAAGCTTGTCCAGGTTCTTCTGGAAAGCGGGGTAGGGGATGTTGATGGCGGTTGGTATGGACCCCTCCTGGAACTTGGGAGTCGGCCGTGCGTCCACCAGGGTGTACTTCTCCTTCCCGGCGATCAGCTTTTCCACCTGCTCGACCTTCAGCTGTTTTTCGGCGGGCACCTTCATGGCCGGCTTGATGGAGATCTCGCTGATTTTCTTGATGCCGTTGCTCCCCGCCACATAGGCCACCCGCACTTCGTGACCTTTCTTGATGGCGCGCAGCGACTTCTCCAGGTTCCCCGGCACGGCTGCGTTGACGACATTGAGTGTGTCCTTGTCGAAGGCCACTACCTCGGCACCGTCGTCGAACTTTAGCTGGATGGTCTGCGACTTCATGGCCACGTTGTCGAAGAAGCCGCGCAGTTGTCCCTCGGCCGGTTTGTGACAGACCGCGCACGATTTCACCTCTTTTACCTTCGCCTTGGCCGGTGCGGTCTCGCCTGCCAGTGCGCCATGCGCTGTCAACAAGGCTATGACAGACAGAGCAGACAGCGAACAGCTCATTCTTGGTACGGACATACGTTTCCTCCTTTGGTAGTGGTATAGGATGGAAGTTGGTAGCAGGATATAAGCACACATATCGGTCAACAATGGCATCGTTATAGCAGTTTTTTTGCATTGATGTCACGCCATCATGCAAATGAAAAAGAGGAATCATCCGTACGGGATAATTCCTCCCTTCCGCTTTGTCTTCCAAGCCTGCTACGCTGTTACAGCCCCACAGTCGAGATGCTTGTGACCGGACCATCAACAATCGGTGTCTTGTTCGGGGGGCTCGGGAGGGGCTGGTTGCACGATGCTGAAGAAGTCGGGATTCTCCAGCTTCTCGACAAATTCCATGGTAGCGCGTTCGTCGCCACCAGGTGGGAGAAAGACTTGCCATTCCAGAAGTGTCTCCAGTTCGTCGGTGATGTCCTTCACCTTCACGGCATGGCTTGTGGTGTCGATTTCGGTGTAATACCATCTGCTCGGGGTGTCGGTATACAGCACACGCCCACCGGAAAACTTTTGGCTGAACTTGTTGGTTTTCATATTGTAGAACAGACTCCCCCCATTGACATTGAGCAACGCGATGTCCTTCTCGGGACAGATCCCGGCTAACACCGTAACAGTCATATGCGCGACAGTTTCCGCATTCAAATATTGCTTCACCGCTCGCAGCTTGGTATTCAGCACGTTTACGATGCCGTCTCCCATAGCATAGATCTGGCTTCTCCCCATGTCGATACCGAGGAAATTGAGCCCATGGCTTGAGCCAATTCTGCTGCAGCCTCTCGGCGGTTCCAGATTGCTTTCCAAAACGTAAGTATGGCTTTCGGTGACTGCCAGGAATCTGTCGGGCTGGTATGACAGCCGGAAAGCGTCCAGGTCTTCGCACGGTCCTTCGCAGGTTCTCACTGTACTGCTGACAAGGTCGATGGATTGCTTCACTGCTCTGAATCTGTCGCCTTCCCGGATGATGGCGTAGTAGGAGTTGTCCTTGCTGCTGGACATGTATATGCCTTTAAACACCGCGCCCTCCTGGTAGACGAAATTCTCATTGATGTTGAAAACGGCAGTGAATCGGCTTGCCGTTTCCGAAAGTGTGGCGCGCCATACCGTGTTGTTCATTTCAGAGTTGACAAAGAGGAAGACGTCCTTGTCGGGCAAGCAATCCATAACGGCCAGATCCTTGAAGTTGGGCGACCGGTACCTGGTGGCGCTCGTGCGCCACATGTCGAGGACAACGATGGTCTCTTCATCCTCGCGCAACAGCACGTGTCGGTCGGAGGAGTAGATTCTGTCGAGGTGCCATGGGGTGAAGTCCGAGGAGAGATCCACGACCAGGTCCGGCGCAACGATCATCGGGATCGCCTCGGCGTCAATGGCAAACATTTGCGCAACCTCGTTGTCGAACTGATCAAGATACTCAGCCACCCAGGTGTTGGCCGCAAATTTCTCCCTGAGCTGCGCCGCTTTTTGGGAACTTCCCAAAATCAGGGCGTCACGGTAATCCGCTGGACCCCATTCGCACTCGGTTTCCGGTTCAAGCAAGTGAATAGTGCGTTTGGCATCCTCCTTATACATGGCCCTCTCTGCGGCAGGCAATAACGCTAACGGCTTTTGTATTTGGGCGTAAAGCTTTCTGGCTGTGGCCAACGCTTCCCTTCTATCCTCCCACTGATCCAGTTCAGCCAACAAGGAGAACAATTGCTCGGTCTCTTGCCGCGCCTTCGCCGACTCCAGTTCGAGGAGCGTGTCATAGAGCTCCTCGAACAGAGGGTAATTCTGAAAATACTGCCGCAGGTCCTGCACTATTTCCCAGCAACCTTCCACCTGTCCCTGTTGCACCTGCCGCTTCAGCCTGATGAATCTAAGCCACTGCTCCATGGCATCTTCGTCCGCAAGTTTCCGAAGTCCCTTGTTGTGGCAGAGAACTGAAAACCACGCAGATATGGCACAGGCCCTTTGGTAGTCCGCCTCCTCCCCCTGGCGCGACAGCCAGAGCAGATTGTCGTAGCACTCCTCCCACCGTTCCTGCGCGGCGAGTGCCCGGAGTGTGTCGAGGCGTCGTTCCACCGCCCCTTGCTTCTGGCGACTCCGTTCCCGTGCCATGAGGTCCCTGATGTGTTCGCCTCTCTCCTTGTCCCGCTCCAGAAGCTGCGTCAACAAGTCGAGCCTCTCGGTGCACTTCTCGCTGGACCCCAATCGCTCCCAGAGCCTCTCGACTTCGGCTTCGGTCCTCCTCGCCTCAACCTGTCCTGCCAATTCGCGCGCCTTCTTGAAGTTTGGGTACAGGGAAAGGGCTTGCTGAAGCAGGAACTGCGCTTCGCTGAGGTCGGTGCGGGCGAACGCCACCTCTGCCTGTTGCAGATAAGGCGCCGCTTCCTCCAGCATGGTCGCCTCTATCTCCTTTCTCAGGGTGGTATGGGTGGTCACGAAACCCTCTTTCTCATCTGCCAGCTTCAGAAGGTAATAGGCCTGTGACAGGTTGCCATCCTTGAAGGAAATGTCGGCGTAGGCGTACAGGGAACCTTTCTCGAGATCCCGAGGCTCCCCCGATTCGAAGAGGGCCCTCGCCTCGGCAATCGAGCCGTTGCCGTAATAGGTCATGGCGAGCAGTTCCCGGATGACCTTGTCCTTAAGCACATGCTTGGGCTGCGCCAGCAACACCTCGATAGCCCTTTGGTACGCTCCCATCTGATCAATCAACATCCTGGCGGCTTTTATCAGGGTCGGCAAGTCCCGGGGGGACGTAATTTGAATGGCGGCCAGTAGTTCCTCCGCCTGAGGGTATTCGTACTGCTCAAGCAGAAGTTCGGCGTTTCTCAGGGCTTCCTGAGGCGAACCGCTGGCGGTCAGCTTTCTGGATTTTGCCCCCTTCGTCTCCATGCTCCTCGAGGAAGGTGCTGGGGCAGAGGGGATGCTGCCTACCGTGTCGAGCGCCTTCATCGAAAGTGTATTGAGGTCTGCATGGCAGGCGTCGATGGAGGGCAGGGTATTGTGCTTGATGAGGATGATGTCCGCGTTGCAGGGATGAGGTGTCAGGTGGAAGGTCTCTCCGTAGGTCTCCAGAAGCACGTTTTGCAGCCGGTTTTTGATGTGGTAGCCATACTCCCTGTCACTCTCGGGGAGCTGAAGGCAGGTGGGATTGACACGTTTGATCAGCGATATCAGTTCGGTTGAGGACGGAATCCGCGCCGACTTGAGCACGCTCTCCGCCGCTTTGACATGTAGTTGCCAACTCATAACCACCTCCTTGACTGAATTAGAAAAAACTTAATTGTAGTAGATCTTCCTCCCCGTGCAAGCAAACTCTGTTGCAACATTCCACGACAAGGTCATCTCGTTTTCCCTCCTTGTTTTCTGAGGCTGTTGGCGTTATCTTTGCGGATCTGACCGGCTCCCGCCGGAGAATGTGTGGACGAGCCACATGCTGCGATTCCGACTCTGAGAGGTAGCCCCGTCCAGTGACCAACCACGTTCCGCGCCTGCTGAAACTGGCAGGCCCCATGATACTTTCCACCTCTGCCATCACCCTGATGCAGATCGTGGACGCCATCGTCCTGTCCAGGCATTCCAGCGCTGCGGTGGCGGCCATCGGCCCCGCCGGGCTGGCGGTAATCCTGTTCCAGGGCTTTCTCTTCGGCACCGCCGGTTATGCCGGCACCTTCGTGGCCCACAACCACGGCCGCGGCGACGCGGCCGGCGTGCGCAAATCCGCCTGGCTCGGCATCCATACCTCGCTCGCTTCCGGCATTCTCGCCCTGGCGGTGGCCTGGCCCATCGGCCAGCTCTTCCGGCTGGCGGGGCACACGCCCGACGTCGCCGCCGACGAGATCGGCTACTTCACCATCTGCATGGCCGGTTCGCTTTTCCCGGTGCTTGGTTCCGCGCTGGCCGGCTGGCTCTCCGGCATCGGGCGCCCGGCCATCGTCACCGCGGTGACCTTTTTCTCCTTCGTGATTAACGCCTTGTTGGCCTGGGGACTTGTGCTGGGCGCCTGGGGCTTCCCGCGCCTGGGCATCACCGGCGCCGCGCTCGCCACCGTCTCCGCCCAGGCCGTTGCTGCCATCCTCTACGCCGCCATCTTCGTCGTCGGCCGGGGCTGCTCCGACCGTAGCGCCCGGCGCCTGGACCGGGTCGAACTCGCCCGCTTCCTGAAACTCGCCATGCCCATGGGGCTGCGCATCAGCGGCGAACTGCTCGCCTGGACCCTGTTCCTGGTGGTGCTCGGGCGGCTGGGGACGGTGGAACTGGCCGCCTCCAGCATCGCTTTCCGGATCAACGGCCTGGCGTTCTTCCCAGCGCTGGGCCTGGGCCAGGCGGCAGGCATACTGGTGGGACACGCCCGCGGGGCAGGAGAGGACGACGAGGTCCCGGCCATCGCCTCACAGTCGCTGCTGGTGTGCGAGGTCTGGATGCTGATCATGGCCGTGCTGTTCGCCACCTGCTCGGCTCCGCTCATCTCCGTGTTCGCCGGTCACGGCCCCGAGAGCGTTCGCATCATCGAGACCGGCTCTATCATCATGAAGTTCGTCGCTTTCTACTGCCTGTTCGACGCCGCCAACGTGATGACCGGGTGCGTGCTCTCCTCCGCCGGCGACACCAACTGGGTCGCCCGCACCTTCGTCTACTCCTCCGCGGGGTTCCTGCTACTTCTGTGGTTGATCGACAGCTTCATGCCGGGCCTGGTCGCCGAATGGACGCTTGGCACCTGCTTCGTCCTCTTTACCGCCGTCGTCTGGTCGCTGCGCTTTCGCTCCGGCGCCTGGAGAGCGATCCGAGTGCTGCACGACTCACCCTGAAGCTGCCACGGATAGTCAACGACATTCCCCACTGACTCTGCTGTAGTATTGTCTTCTGTCACTACGCCGCACGTTCACTCAATCACTATTTTTCCCTTCAGAGAGGCACCACCGCTGCTAGTGTGGTGCCTTTATTTTTTGTTCATAATCAAGCTGTTACAGTGCCTGGTGTTGTCCTGTTGCCAGAGGCGTTAACAAGGTAATACAAAAACCTACTGATAAGCTGTGCAATTAAGATAAATTTTCTTGACTGCTTTGGTTGAATAAGCTACAACGTCACACAAGCTTGGATCCGGGGTTTTATCTACCGACTACCGATCGCGCAATCGAACCATACCTTGAAAGGACGCACCCATGAACGCTGTGCCTGCAGTTCCCGCCAACGCAACCGCCCAGGATATCCTTCGTCTCGGTCTCGAAGCAGCCCAAGGCCCGGTGAAACTGGCCTGCTCCTTCTCTCTGGAGGATGTCGCCATCATTGAACTGGCCAAGGAGGCCGGTCTGGAGATCGGCATTTTCGCGCTCGATACCGGCAGGCTCAACGAGGAAACCTACGAGGTGGCCGACGCCCTCACCGAACGCTACCGGATCCAGATCGACTGGTACTTCCCGAAGCACGAGGCGGTGGAGAAGCTGGAGCGCGAGAAGGGACTGTTCTCCTTCCGGGAATCGCTGG
This sequence comes from Geomonas anaerohicana, assembly GCF_016458305.1. Lineage (GTDB taxonomy): Bacteria > Desulfobacterota > Desulfuromonadia > Geobacterales > Geobacteraceae > Geomonas > Geomonas anaerohicana. Next base: position 252,074 of record NZ_JAEMHL010000003.1, read on the forward strand.
ACAACCGCCACGAGTGCTGCCACATCCGCAAGGTGGAACCGCTGGGGCGGGCGCTGCAAGGCCTCGCCGGATGGATCACCGGCATGCGCCGCGAGCACAACGTCACCCGCACCGATCTTAAGGCGATCGAACTGGACCAGTTGAACGGCGGCATCCTCAAACTGAACCCGCTGCTGGACTGGAACGAGGCACAGCTTATGGAATTCGTCCAGCAACGCCGCCTGCCGCAGAACCGCCTCCTGAAGCAGGGCTACCGCTCCATCGGCTGCGCCCCGTGTACCAGGGCGGTCCAGCCGGGCGAGGATGCCCGCGCCGGACGGTGGTGGTGGGAGAACCCTGAGCACAAGGAGTGCGGTCTGCACCGCAGGTAACAGGGGAGAGGACGATGCGCCCGGTGCTGATACGGCTCCGGCACACGAAGATCGATACGGGATAAAGCCATGAAGAAAAATCTGACCCATCTGCAGCAACTCGAAGCCGAAAGCATCCACATCATCCGCGAGGTGGTGGCCGAGTTCGACAACCCGGTGATGCTCTATTCCATCGGCAAGGACTCCGCCGTCATGCTGCACCTGGCCCGCAAGGCCTTCTACCCGGCCCCGCCGCCGTTTCCGCTGTTGCACGTGGACACCACCTGGAAGTTCCGCGACATGATCGAGTTTCGCGGCCGCATGGCCAAGGAGTCCGGCATGGAACTGCTGGTGCACGTGAACGAGGACGGGGTGAAAAAGGGAGTCTCTCCCTTCACCCACGGCTCGGCGCTCTACACCGACGTGATGAAGACCGAGGGACTCAAGCAGGCGCTGGACAAGTACAAGTTCGATGCGGCCTTCGGCGGCGCGCGCCGCGACGAGGAGAAATCCCGCGCCAAGGAGCGCATCTTCTCCTTCCGTAGCGCCAACCACCGCTGGGATCCGAAGAACCAGCGCCCCGAGCTCTGGAGCCTGTACAACACCCGCATCAAGCCCGGCGAGAGCATCCGCGTTTTCCCGCTCTCCAACTGGACCGAGCTGGACATCTGGCAGTACATCCACCTGGAAGAGATTCCCATCGTGCCCCTGTACTTCTCCGCGGTGCGTCCGGTGGTCGAGCGCGACGGCATGCTGATCATGGTCGATGACGACCGGCTGGAGCTGAAGCCGGGTGAGAAGGTCGAGTACAAGTCGGTCCGCTTCCGCACCCTGGGCTGCTACCCGCTCACCGGCGCTGTCGAGTCCGAGGCCGACACGCTCCCCGATATCATCCAGGAAATGCTGCTCACCCGCACCTCCGAGCGCCAGGGGCGCCTGATCGACCATGACCAGGCCGGTTCGATGGAGAAGAAGAAACAGGAAGGGTACTTCTAATGGCACATCAATCAGAACTGATCGAGAAAGATATCCTTGCCTACCTGAAGAGCCAGGAGGAGAAGTCGCTGCTCCGTTTCATCACCTGCGGCAGCGTGGACGACGGCAAGAGCACCCTGATCGGGCGCCTGTTGTGGGATTCGAAGATGGTCTTCGAGGACCAGTTGGCTGCGCTCGAGGCCGACAGCAAGAAGGTCGGCACCCAGGGGGGCGCCATCGACTACGCGCTGCTTCTGGACGGCCTGCAGGCGGAAAGGGAGCAGGGCATTACCATCGACGTCGCCTACCGCTTCTTCTCCACCGACCGCAGAAAGTTCATCGTCGCCGACACCCCGGGGCACGAGCAGTACACCCGCAACATGGTGACCGGTGCCTCGACCGCCAAGGTCGCCGTGATCCTGGTGGACGCACGCAAGGGGCTCTTGACCCAGACCCGCCGCCACAGCTTCCTGGTCTCGCTGGTGGGTATCAAGCACATCGTCCTGGCCATCAACAAGATGGACCTGATCGGTTACGACGAGGAGAAGTTCCGCGCCATCGAGGCGGACTATCGTGAGTTTGCCGCGCCGCTGGGCTTTACCAGCATCACCGCGCTCCCCATTTCCGCGTTGAACGGCGACAACATCATCGAGAAGAGCAGCGAGACCCCGTGGTACCAGGGGCCGCCCCTGATGCACTTCCTGGAGACTGTGCAGGTCGAGGATGACCGTGACCGGCAGCCTTTCCGTCTCCCGGTGCAGTGGGTGAACCGTCCCAACCTGGATTTCCGCGGCTTCTGCGGTACCGTCGCCTCCGGCACCGTCCGCCCCGGCGACGAGATCAGGGTCGCCTCCTCGGGCCAGATCAGCAAGGTCGCCCGGATCGTCACCTTCAACGGCGACCTCGACGAGGCGGTGGCAGGGCAGGCGGTCACGCTCACCCTGGAAGACGAGATCGACATCAGCCGCGGCGACATGCTCACCCGTCCCGAGGCGCCGCCGCTCTACACCAGGCATCCCGAGGCGCACCTGGTCTGGATGCACGACGAGCCGCTGCAGCCCGGGCAGCTCTACCTGGTCAAGACCGCCACCGGTGTGACCCCGGGGCGCGTGACCGCGGTGCAGTACGCGGTGGACGTGAACACACTGGAGCAGAAACAGGTCAGCACGCTGGGACTGAACGAGATCGGCCTGGCGCGTATCGAGCTGGACCGTCCGGTCTCCTTCGACCCCTACGGCGCCAACCGCGATACCGGCAGTTTCATCCTCATCGACCGTTTCACCAATGCGACGGTGGCGGCAGGAATGGTGTTGAACGCTCCCGACGAGTCGCAGCGGGCGCATCTCTCCGCAGGGGAGAGCAACCCCTGGGCCCCGCGGCACATCACCCTCGACGCCGTGGCCGCGACCAATCTCAATGTCGTTGACCTCACCGAGGAGAAGGGGCTCTTCATCCTCGAACTGGCCCAGAGCATCCACGACTACCTGGGCAAGGGGAACCGCATCCTGATCCGACTGCGCGATCTCTCCCAACTGGAACCGGTGGCCCAACTGGCCTACGAGCATGAACTCGCTTTCGAGTTCGACCGAAACGGCGACGGCGTGAGCATCCTGCTCTTCAAGCGCGGTAGTACCCCGCTGAAAGGGTACGGCGACGACGGCACCGGCATCTAGCGACGCCAACGAAGAGGCCAAGGCGGCAAAACATTGCCCCTTGGCCTTTTTGGGTTTAACATCCAGCAGTCCGACCCGTCCGAACAGTCCGACCACGTTCACGGAGGCTACCATGACGCCCATCTATCTCGACTACAACGCAACCACGCCGGTCGACCCGGCGGTGGTGGACGAGCTCCTTCCGTTTCTCACCACCCACTTCGGCAACCCTTCCAGCAACCACCCTTACGGCAGGACCGGCAAAGAGGCGGTGGAACTGGCGCGGGGGAGGGTGGCGGCGGCGCTTGGCTGCACCCCCGGCGAGGTGATCTTCACCAGCGGCGGGACCGAGTCCGACAACCAGGCGCTGATCGGCACCGCTTTCGCCAACCGGGAGCGCGGTAACCACATCATCACCTCCGCCGTAGAGCACCCGGCGGTGCTCAAACCGCTGCGCTGGCTCGAGGAGCAGGGCTTTGCCGTGACCTACCTGCCGGTGGACGGCGCGGGGATGGTCGATCCCGACCAGGTCCGCCGGGCCATCACCGCCCAGACCATCCTGGTCAGCATCATGCACGCCAATAACGAGGTCGGCTCGATCCAGCCCCTCTCCGAGATCAGCACCATTACCAGGGAGCGCGGGGTCCTTTTGCACAGCGACGCGGCGCAGTCGGTAGGGAAGGTGCCGACCCTGGTGGCCCAGCTCGGGGTGGACCTGCTCACCGTTGCCGGTCACAAGCTCTACGCCCCCAAAGGCGTCGGCGCCCTCTACATCCGAAACGGCGTGCGCGTGGCGCCCTACCTGCACGGCGCAGGACACGAGGGGGGCTTGCGGGCGGGAACGGAAAACGTCCCCTACATGGCGGCCCTCGGCAAGGCCATGCAACTGGCAGCGGAGCGAATCGCCGCGGGCGAGCCGGTCAAGATAGCGACCCTGCGGGATCGCCTGCACGCGCAATTGCAGGAACTGGCGGGGGGGGTGGCCCTGAACGGGCCGGAAAAGGAGCGCCTGCCCAACACGCTGAACGTGAGCTTCGAAGGTGTGGTGGGAGCGGACCTCCTGGCTCGTCTTCCGGAGATCGCGGCCTCCACCGGTTCCGCCTGCCACGACGGCAAGGCCGAGCTTTCCGGAGTGCTGAAGGCGATGGGCCTTTCCCGGGCGCAGGGCTTCGGTGCGGTGCGCCTGAGTCTCGGCCGCCTTTCCACCGCAGAGGAAATGGACCGTGCCGCCGCTCTCATCGCCGCCAAGGTGAAGGAGATCCGCGCCTCGTGAACATTACCCGGGCCGACCGCAACGATGCCGCCGAAATCCTGGCGCTGCAAAAGACGGCCTACGTGAGCGAGGCCGCCATCTACCAGGACTGGGCCATCCCGCCGCTCACCCAGACACTGGAGGCGCTGACCGACAGCTTCTCTGTCAACACGGTCCTCAAGGCAGTCGAGGACGGCAGGATCGTGGGGTCGGTAAACGGGAGGATGAGCAAGGGGCGCTGCCTCATCGGCCGCCTGATGGTGCACCCGGAAAGGCAGGGGAGGGGGATCGGTGCGGCCCTGATGCGGGCCATCGAGGGCGCCTTTCCCGAAGCCTCCTGTTACCGACTCTTCACCGGCGAGAAGAGCGACAGCAACATCCGCCTGTACCGCAACCTCGGGTATGAGATTTTTGCAAGGAAGGAAGTGCCCGGCAGCTTCGCCATTGTCTTCATGGAAAAGCCGGCCGGGCACCTGTCTTAGCGCCAATTAGGCTAACTGGGTGAGGTAGGCGTCCCTGGTCAGCCAGAGTTCTTCCATCCGGTACATGTGCCAGTGATCGTGCATGAGGATGTGCCTGGTGAGGATGTAGAGGGAATACGCCTCGTATTCGGGGTGGGTCCCCGTCCTGCACCACGTTTTTTCGTCGAGTCCCTTCAGCAGTTCCAGCTGCTTCATCCTGAAGCCGGCGAACTGCTGCAAAGCCTCCGTCATTTCCAGCCGCACCGGTGTGTCCGGTTCCTCTTCCCCTTGTCCCGGAAGGTACGGGATGAACTCGGGATGCTCTTCCTTCAGAAAACGTTCGATCCGCTGCAGCAGCATGGGCTGCACCCCTGCCAGGTGGCTCACGTGCTCGGTTATGGTCCAGAAACCGTTGCCTCTTCTGAGATCCAGCTTCTGCTCGGGAATGCTCTCCACCAACTGCGACAAGATGCTGGGAGTCCGTTTCAGTGAATCGAGCAGATCGGGAATGTCGCGCATTGCTTCCTCCTTTGTGCCTGGTCGGTATGCAGCCCTATGGGCGGAAGTGTCTAATTCATTGACTTTGACTTGGAAAGGTACTAGATACTGTCGCTATGAGCAACTGTGTTGTGCAATGAGTTGATAGAGGAGACTGTGATGAAATGTATTTTGGTGGCGGCTATGCTGGCTTGCCTGACCGGAGTGGCCTTTGGCGGCATCAACGAAAGGATGGAGTTTCCCAACAAGAAGGGGACCGTCGTCTTCGCACACAAAAAGCACGAGAAGTTGGCCGACATGGATTGCAGCGTCTGTCACGAAGGGGAGGTGGGCGCCATCAGGACCTTCGGCAAGGCGTACGCTCATCGGGTCTGCATCGGGTGCCATCAGCCGGAGGCCGGCAAGATGGAAGGGCCCATCACCTGCGAAGGGTGCCACCAGACCTCTTGAATCACTGATGCAAACCAAAAAGGATCGAATTGATCTTTTTATGTTGACTTGTACTGCCGCGGCGGTGTAAGAGTAGATAACTTCTATTTCGGGAAAGGAGATCATGGCAATGTGGACCTCTAAGTTTGCTATTCGCCCTGTATCGCACTGCAAAGAAGGTTGCAGTATTTAGCCCGTCTTTAACGAGGCGGGCGTCCCTTAGCCAAAAAGCCCCGGCAGCAATGCCGGGGCTTTTTGTATTTAACGTCTCGCTAGGCGATGCCGATCCCCATCAAAGTGACCAAGGTGACGCCGCTCACGGCAATCCAGAGCGTCACACCTTGCAGCATGGGGCGTAAGCCCACCCTCCCGAAGACCTCCCTGCTAAGCCCGAGCCCCACGAAGAACAGCGAAAACTTGAGGCAGTGCTTTGCCAGCGCGGCGACCTGGTCCCACTGGGCCCCGTATGCCGGCAGCGCGGTCCTCGTGGTTGCTGCGAGAAGAAACCCGATGATGAAAAGAGGGATGGTGATCCGCTCCCGCGTTCCTCTCAACAGCGCGAATCCCAGCACCACTGGCGTGATCCACATGGCCCGGGTCAGTTTGACGGTGGTGCCGATTCTAAGAGCCTCCGTGCCGTAGGTCGAGGCGGCACCGACGACGCTGCTTGTGTCATGAATAGCAAGGCCGGCCCAGGTTCCGAAGGTATCCTGGCTGAGGCCGAGCAGGTGCCCGATAAGAGGGAAGATGAGCAGAGCGAACGCGTTGAGGGTGAAGACGGTGCCCAGCGCGACCGCGGTCTCATCGTCCCTGGCCCTGAGTACCGGAGCCATGGCGGCTATGGCGCTGCCGCCGCAAATGGCGGTCCCCGCGGAAATGAGCAGCGAGGTGTTGCTGTCGGTCCCGAACGCCTTGCCCAAAAAGTACCCGACGCTGAGCGTCCCGCAGATACCCACGATGGTGTAAATGAGGCTCTCCTTACCCGTTTGCATTACGGTCCCAATCTCCAAGCCGAAACCAAGCCCCACCACAGAGAGCTGCAGGGTGATTCTGCTCAACCGTGCCGTGAGCTTCAGCCAGGGGTTCCCCAGGGTAAGAGCGAAGGCGATACCCAGCGCCAGCGCAAACCCTGTGCTCCCCCATGGTGCTGCCACTGCCACGAGACAAAGTGCCAAAGCCAATTTCATAACAAGTTCCCTCTGCATTTTCCCCTCCCATATGCGGAAATATGTGAGGATCATATCCTTCTTGCTATATAAATAAAAATGAGTAATATGAATTTTTTGGATCAGTTATATTTATGTTTGGAGGTGGTCATGGCGATAACCCTCAGGCAGCTTGAGATTTTCGAGAAGGTTGCCGTGTGCGGGCAGGTGACACAAGCCAGTGGCCAGTTGCTGCTGACCCAGTCAGCGGTGAGCATGGCCCTCGCAGAGTTGGAGAGGCTCGCGGGCGCCCCGCTGTTCGAGCGTTCCGGCAGGCGCTTGCTTTTGAACGACCGTGGCCGGCAGTTGCTCCCCGAGGCCCAGGACGTGCTGGCAAGGGTACGCAAGATTGAGCAGTTCCTCGAAGATTCGGTGGGTACGCCGGTAGGGACCTTGATCGTAGGTGCCAGCACGACCATCGGCAATTACCTGCTCCCTGCCATGATCGGCGAGTTTTCACGCCTTTACCCCGGTGCCAAGCCGCTGTTGCAGGTGGGCAACGCTCTCCAGATCGAGCAGGGAGTCGAATCGGGCGAACTTGACCTTGGCCTTATCGAGGGGCTGCAGCACCTGCCGTCTCTGACGGCGACCCCGTGGAGGCGGGATGAGCTCGTGTTGATCGTGGGCAAGGAACATCCCTGGGCATCCCTTGGGCGGGCGACTCCGGAGATGCTCGCCTCTGCAACCTGGATCATGAGGGAAAAAGGGTCCGGAACGCGGGAGGTATTTGAGACTGCCATGGAAAGGGCAGGGGTAAGCTACGTCGTGGCTCTTGAACTGGGACACACGGAGGCGATTAAGAAGGCCGTGGAGGCGGGGTTAGGGGTGGGGTGCATCTCGAGAATGACCGTGCAGCGAGAGCTCGACCAGGGGTGGCTGTTCGAGGTGGCCAGTCCGGTTGATCTGCAGCGCACGCTGTTGATCGTCACCAGGAAAAACGATTATCGCAGCGCGTTGTTGAAGGCATTTCTCGCCCTGCTGGAATGTAAGCTGGACTTGTAGGGCCAGGGGGGGCGCTCCCTAAGCGGTGATGATGCTTCATGGGAGTGAGAAGTAGAAGGTGGCTCCCTTGTCCGGTTCGCCTTCCGCCCAAACCGCGCCTCCGTGCCGCCTGATGATCCGCTCCACCGTCGCCAGCCCGATACCGAAGCCTCCAGACCGCTGCGCCCCGGGCAGACGCCGGAAGGGGACGAAGATCTCCTTGGTTTGCGCCATGTCGAAACCGATCCCATTGTCCCTGACAAAGAAAACGGTCTCGCCTTCACGGACGGTACTACCGAATTCGATTACAGTTTCCTCGCGAACCGCGGTGTACTTCCATGCGTTGCCCAGCAGGTTGGCCAGGACCGCCCTGAGCAACTGGGTGTCCCCCTGTGCCGAAAGTCCGGGCACGATGGCGAACCTCGCACGCCGCTGCGGCTCCGAGCGCGCCAGTTCGGCCGCAATCTCCTCCGCTTCGCGGCTGAGGTAGACTGTTTCCTGCTTCGGTTCGGCGTGCGCCATTTCCGCGAATTCGAGGAGGGCGTTGACCAGCTTGTTCATCTTCACCGTCCCCTCGTAGGCTTTTTGCAGGAAATCCCGGCAATCCTCACTCAACATCGTTCCGCAGGTCATGCTGACCGCCTGGCAGTAGCCGCTGATCAGGTTCAAGGGTTGGCGCAGGTCGTGGGCCACCGTGTAGTTGAAGGCGGTGAGGTCACTGTTCGCGCTCTCCAGTTCCTCCGCTCTCGCTGACAGGGCGCGGTTCAGATCTGCGATCTTCCCCTCCAGGAGCTTGCGTTCCGTTATGTCATCGACGATGGCAACCATGAAGGTGTCCTTGCCGGAGCGGTCCTGCACCATCGAGACGGTCAGCGATGCCCAGACGACGGCCTCGTCGTGCACGTACCGCTTTTCCAGGGAGTAGCTGCGCTGTTTTCCTGCCAACAGAAGTTCGTGGTGCGTTTTGCATACCGGCAGGTCGTCGGGATGGGTGAAATCGTAGATGGTTCCCGGTGCCTTGCCGCTGCTGCACCCCGCGATGTCGCAGTACTTGTCGTTGATGCGTAAGAAGGTGCCATCGAGGGCTACGTGCCCGACTCCTACGGCAGCCTGGTCGAAGGTGGCCTGGAGGCGCTGCTCGCTTTGCCGCAGCAGCTCGTTCTGCTCGCTGAACCGGTGTTTCAACTCCCTTACCTTGATGATCCTGACGAGAGCCGTGTGCAGCTTGGTAAAGTTGACGGGCTTGAACACGTAGTTGCTGAAGCCGAGCTCGATGGCGCGCACGAGGAAGCTGGTATCGCTGTAGGCGCTCACCGCTATCAGGTCGACCTCCTGGTCTAACTCCCGGATGTGGCCGGCCATGGTGAGGCCGTCCATGACCGGCATCCTGATGTCGGTCACCACGACCTGCGGCCGGTGCTCCTTGAACAGGGCCAGTCCCTCTGCGCCGTTCGCTGCGATGATGATCGTGAGCTGCGGGTGCTCCTCGCGCAGCAGGTCGCCGATAAGGTCCCGTGCCTCGGCTTCGTCCTCGACGTAGAGGATGCTCGTTACTCGCTCTCTGGAAGTTGGCATCTCAGACCTCGATAGTGAACTCGGCGCCGCCCTCGCGGTTTCGGGCGGTCAGTTTCCCGCCCATGCTCTGCTCGATGATCGTTTTTGACATGAATAAGCCGATGCCCGTCCCCTTGTCGGGTTCTTTGGTGGTGAAGTACGGCTCGAAGATCTTGTCCATGATTTCCTCCGGGATGCCTCCCGCGTTGTCGGTGATGGTCAGCACGCTTTTGCCGCCCTCGGCGGAGACCCTGATGGTGACTTTGGGATTGGGGATAGCTCTGTCACGCAGCGCGTCCCGGGCGTTGATCAGGATGTTGAGCAGAGCCTGCGCGTATTCGTTGCGGTAGCCGGTGGCGGTGATCTTTTCCTCAGGGCATTGCACCTCCACTTGAACGTCGTGCAGCGTTTCGCCCACCATGGCAACCGTTTTCGTCACCACCTCGCTGACGTCGAAGGTGGACGTGGTCTTGTCAGGAGTGAGGTAGAACGAAAAGTCGTTGATGGTTTTCGACATGTGCTCGATCAGTTCCACGCTGCGGTTGACGTTTTTATGCAGCATCTTGCCGGACAAGGTGCCGCGCTCGTGGCTGATGACCATGGTCTGCAAGATGGCGGCAAGCACGTTTAAAGGCTGCCGCCACTGGTGCGAGATGTTGACGAGCATCTCCCCCATAGCCGCCAGGCGATTCTGCTGCATCAGCATCTGCTCCCTGCGCCGCAGTTCCTCCACCGCGCGCAGGCGTTCCTCCGTTTCTGTTTTTAGAACCTGCAAGGCTTTCCTCAGTTCCGTCGTCCTCTCCTTGACCCGCTCTTCCAGGAGGTCTTTGGACTTTTGCAACTCCTCCTCGGCCAGCTTGCGCTCCGTGATGTCGTGGGAGATGCCCAGCACGCCGATGACCTCCCCATTCGCGTCGAGGTGGGGGGCCTTGGTGGTCAGGTAGGTGCGCGGCTTTCCTTCCACCAGCCTCGTCTCCTCGAAGGTCAGCATCTGCCCGTTGGTCATCACGATCTTGTCCTGCCACTTGATGTGTGCCGCGGCGACCGGGTCGATCAGGGCCTCGTCGTCTTGTCCGAGGATCTCGGCAACCGGTTTTCCTATCCTGCGCGCCCCTGGACCGTTGACCAGCTGATACCGGCCCTGGGCGTCTTTGATGAAGATGGAATTGTCTATGCCTTCGGTCACGGCTTTGAGCAGCGCGTGACTTTCCCATAGTGCCGCCTGGGACTTCCTCTTGCGTGCGATTAACCCCGTGACCCTCGCCAGGAACTCCTCCGCTTCAAACGGCTTGTCCAACGCGTCCTGGACCCCGGATTGCAGCAGGTGCACCCGCAGTTTCTCATCGACTTTCGCGGTCAACAGCAGGATGGGCATCTCGTCGAAGTCAGGGCGCCGGCGGATTTCCTTCACCAGGTCTTCTCCCGTCATCTTCGGCATCATGTAATCCGTCACCACCAGGTCGGGCCGCGACGAGAGCGCTTTTTCCAGTCCCTCGACCCCGTTCGACGCCGAACTGACCCGGTACTGCTCCTGCAGTATCGAGCAGATGAAGTCGTTCATGTCCGGGTTGTCTTCCACTACCAGCACCAGCGGGGCACCTGGCAACGCCGCTTCTTCATTCCACTTCGATGTGAGCACCGGGGCCGTCCCCTCGGTCTCGGTGAGTTCCAGCGGATGGATTTCCCTCGTGGCGGCCACCGCGGTCCCCTCCGGTGCCGCCAGCGGGATCGAGACTGAAAAAAGGGCGCCCCCCTCCGGTGCCGCCGTGACAGCCACGGTGCCGCGGTGCAGCGATACGAACTCCCGCACGATGGCGAGCCCGAGGCCGCTGCCGCCGTGACTGCGGGTCGGGCCGCTGTCGACTTGCCGGAAACGCTCGAAAACCGCCCGTCTCAGCTCCGCAGGGATGCCGGGGCCGGTGTCCTCGACCTCGAAGAGGGCGGACTTTTCTTGGGACGCCAGGGTAAGCCTGATCGCGCCGTGGGGTGGGGTGAACTTGAACGCATTGCCAAGGACGTTGACGAGCACCCTTTGCAGTTTTTGCGAATCGACTTCACCCCAAAGCTCATCCGGTGCGGTGATGATAAAGCGGATGCCGTTGTCGTCGGCGACCGTCTCGAAATGCGATGCGACAAAGCGGGTCAGCCAGGCGAGATCGGTACGCGCATACTCCATCTCGATCTTGCCGGCATCGAGCTTGGACAGGTCGAGCAGGTCGTTGACGTTTTTCAGCAGGAGCCGGGCGTTGCGCTCCACGATCGCGAGGTCGCCGCGCTGTTTCTGGTTGAGGTTGTCGGCGTTCATCAGCTTGCGCACAGGGCCGAGAATCAGGCTCAGCGGAGTGCGCAGTTCGTGACTGACGTTGGCGAAGAACTGCATCTTCAGGGTATCCAATTCCCGCGTTCTCTCGTAGAGGCGGGCCAGTTCCTCGTTGGCGGCTTTCAGTTTCTGGCTGGTCTCCGCTATCTCGCGCGACCTCTCGTACAGGTCCGCCTCGATCTTGAAAGAACGCTCGCGCCACTCGTCGGTGATCTTCGCTTGTTCCACTCCCTTTTGCTGGAGCTCCATGAACTCGGTGACGTTTTCCACCTTGTGCAGGATGTAGGCGAGAGAACCGTCAGGGGCGAGCACCGGGTAGTTGACCGCGCTCCAGTAGCGCACCTCGAAGCCACCCCCGTCGGGTCTGCGGACGTCGTGCCGCTGCAGCCCGATGGTGTCGGGCTGCCTGGCCTGCACAACGCGGTTGAACGACGCCCGGGAGTTGCGCACCGAGTCGGCGCCAGGGTCGTCCGGATTGTCCGGAAAGATCTCGAATATGTGTTTGCCTATTATCCCTTCTCGGGTGGTGAGGGTCGCCTCGAGATAGGCGTTGGTCGCGGCAACGGCGCGCAGCTCCGGATCGAGCACCAGGTACAGCCCCGGTGCTTCCTCGAAGAGCTTTTTGAAATCAGGAGCAGCCGACGGTTCCATCCGTACCTCTCATACCTCGATTCTGAACTCCGCGCCCGTGTCGGTGTTGCTTGCCGAGAGTTTCCCACCCATGCTTTTCTCTATGATGGCCTTAGACATGAACAGACCGATCCCGGTACCCTCGCCGGGCGCTTTGGTGGTGAAGTAAGGCTCGAATATCTTGTCCAGGATATCGTGGGCGATGCCGCCGGCGTTGTCCGAGATAGCGACCACGCTGCGTTCGCCCTCCCTGCCGATCCTGATGGTGACCCGCGGGTCCGCCACGTTCCTTTCCCGCAGTGCGTCACGGGCGTTCACCAGGATATTGATCACCACCTGCGCGTACTCGTTGCGGTAACCCATGGCGTGAACCGCCTGAGGCGGGGTGTCCACCTCCACGGTCATGCCCTGCAGTGTTTCCCCCATCATGGACAGGGCCTTCGCGATGACTTCCCCGACGTCGAAGGCTACCTTGGTCTTGTCCGGGTTCAGGTAGGCGGAGAAGTCCTCTATGGTCTTGGACATGTGTTCGATGAGCTCGGTCCCCCTGTCGGCACTCTTTTGCAGCATCTCCGATGAGAACGTGCCCCGGTCGTAACTCCTGGTGAGATTCTGCAGGATAAGGCCCAGCATGTTCAAAGGCTGGCGCCACTGGTGCGAGATGTTGGCGAGCATCTCACCCATGGCCGCCAGCCGGTTCTGCTGCATCAGCATCTGTTCCTTCAGCCTGAGTTCCTCGACCGCGCGCAGGCGCTCCTCGGTTTCCGCCCGCAGGCTTTGCAGCGCCCGCCTTAGTTCCTCGGTCCGTTCCTGGACCCGCAACTCGAGCGTGTTTCTGGCTTGGCGGACCTCCTCCTCGGCCTTCTTGCGCTCCGTTATGTCGAGCACGAATGCGACACCTTCTTCCGGGGCTTCAGGCAAGGTCGCCGCCCCGATGAGAACGGGAACCCTGGCGCCGTCGCTGCGGAAAAACTCCTTCTCGTAGGGAGTGTCCAGGCCGGTGGCACGTAACTCGTCAAGGGCGAAGTCATCCAGGGCGGCGTACTCCGGGGGGGTGAGATCGCTCCACTTTACGGTGCCTGCTTCCAGCTCGTGACGGCTCCTGCCCAGCATCCGCAGGAAAACGTTGTTGGCGTCAAGGATGTCGCCGCGCATGTTCCAGTAGATCAGGCCGATCATTCCGGAGTCGAAGATCCGGCGCAGGCGGGCCTCCGCCTTTTTCGGTTCGGTGATGTCGAGGGTGGCGCCGACCAGGCGGGTGGGGGCTCCATCCTCGTCGAAAAAGACCTGGCCCCTCGCCATGAGCCAGCGTTCTTTGTTGTCCTCGATGCCGATGGCCCGGTACTCGAGCCGGTAGATGCCGCCGCTGTCGGGTTGGAAGGACCTGTGCAGTGCTGCCAGCACGCGGTCGCGGTCCTCGGGATGAAGAGCGGACTCAAACAACTGGTAGCTTACCGCAGCCTCGGGTGCCAGACCGAAGTGACGCTTGGCGTGAACGGACCAGGTGAGATTGCCGGTGCCCGGCTCGAACTCGAAGGTACCGAGCCCTGTTGCGTTGATGGCCATCTGCAGGGTGGCCTCGTTGTAGCGCAGCCTCTCCTCGCTCTGCGTCAGCTCCTCGGTCCTTTGTGCAAGTTCCTGGCTCTTGTCCTGCTCGTTGCGGGCCAGTTGCACGTAATCGGAGAGTAAGCCGAACAGCATGACCAGGGCGCCGGCTACGACGATGTTGCGGCCCAGGTAAAAGGGTAGGTTGAACCAGTTCGATCCCAGCGCGTTCATAGCCACGGATGAGGTAGCGGCCAATTGGGAAAGGGCCGTGAAGGCAAAGAGGCGGTCGCCTGTGTCGAGGTAGGTGGCGGTGGCAACGATGGCGCTGGCAAATAGCATCCCCGCCAGGAACAACAGCAGGGCCGTTTCGGTCTGTGTGAACCGGCCACCGACCACCATGACCGGGAGCGCGTGATCCAACTTCACTACGGCGGTGGCGGCCAAGGTGACCGCCGCGACCGCTACCACAGCCATGATCCATGATGCGCGCCGGTCACGAGGGACCGGGCTGAAGGGAGCAATGATGACGCATGCGGCCAGGGTCGCCATCTGCAGGTTCACCAGCCAGGGCGAAGTGCTCGGCAGACTCTCGATGATGCCTCGATTACCCGGCAGGGTCGGGAATACCAAAAGGCGGAAGATGGAGTAGATGGAGTGAGCGAGGTAGGCGATTCCTATCCAGAACGGGGCGGGATATCTGAGGACCTGGTGTCGGCCGAGGGCGAGAAAGGCGACACAGAAGGAGCAAAGGGCGACGAAGGCATGAACCGTCGGCAGATACCACTGCACCACTTCGAACCTGGTCGGAGGAAAAAAGAAATAGACCACGACGTTGATCAAGCCGAGGGAAAGGGCGACAGCGATGATCACCCCATAAAGGGGGCGGTCCGGCCTGTTTATGATGAACCAGCTGTTGATCACAGAGATGCCGCCCTTTGTTCTGGTTGTAACGTTCACTGATAGAGAAGCCTTCATGGGGGGATAACATTAGAGTTCGATAATTATATACGGGCGAAGAGGGGTGGCAACTCTCTGAATCGAAGTGAGAGACGGTCCTGCTTCGAACCTTGTTGTGAGGATAGTAACGGGACGGGAATGGTTGAGATGATTTCATAGAGGGGAAGGGGAAGTGCGACAAATAAGCGGGACGGCTTCATCGAACCGTCCCGCTTGAGCACGCAGTATCATCTACCTTTGTAGGTCGATACTGCAGCTGGGGAGCCTTCCGTTGGATCCCGCTCGGCCGTGTGTTGCGCCCACCGCTCATGGGAAGGGGATGTCAGCGCGATGTCGGGACCTTCAGCCGGATCGCGACCGGGTGTAAAATCCTCGTGGCTGCCCTGGCGAAGGCTGGCGAAGGTTTTTTCTTGCGATTTCCTCTCCGCATTTTCGGCCAGTCGCTGACCTCCGATCGACCCTTGGTGCTTTCGGTCAAGGTCTGCAGTCGGGTCGGCATGTCTGTAGGTTTGATGTCCGTGTTTTCTCATGATTGACCTCCTCGGTTTGCCTCCTTTCAACATACCCTCGGAGCTGGTCATCTCATTGCCATTCCTTATTTTACGCCGATCACGGGTATGGCTGGGCGAATACTTCGTGCACCGGGAAAGAGACTGCAGGTGGTATTCGGAGAGCGGGGTGGGGGAGGAGTGTGAGGGGATTCAGGTAAACGGAGGACGGTACGCATCAGAAAAGAAAAACGGGGCCCGGCGAATTGCCGGACCCCGTTTCTGATTGATGGTGGAGCTGATCAGGATCGAACTGACGACCTCTTGAATGCCATTCAAGCGCTCTCCCAACTGAGCTACAGCCCCATTGTCTCTCGCGGATCGAAGGAAGAAAAAAGAGGTTAGGCTAACGCCCAACCTCTTGATCTTTTGGTGCCGAAGACTGGAATCGAACCAGCACACCCTTGCGAGTACTAGAACCTGAATCTAGCGCGTCTACCAATTCCGCCACTCCGGCTTGCGAGAGACCTACTTATAGCAAAGGAGCCGCTTCCGTGCAAGAAAAAAATGCCTGAATGATTATCTTTTTTTGCCAGGTTGCATAACTCATTAGAAAACCGAGGGAAGCAAAAAGGGGGGCGCGAGCCCCCCTCTGTCTTGCCGGTATCGTCGTGCTACGGTTATTCCCTGACGTAGGTGTCCATGTCGGATTCGTCCACCATGGCCATGATTCTCGCGTACTCAGCCTCGATGGTGAGGAAGTGGTTGTGGGTCTCATTGGCGTTCCACAGAAAGATTTCTTTGATGCCCGGGTCGGAGATCCTGCCCGCGGTTTCACGCAGGGCACTCTCCAGGTGGGTCTCTTTGTCCATCGCGTACTCCAGGGCCTTCTGCTCGGTGAAGTCGGAGTCGATGGCCTTCTGGATCGAGGTGACCCAAAGCGCCTCGTTTTGCGGCGGAGAGGTGATGAACTCCTCGAAGGAGCCCAGATCGTTGCCGTGGTAGGCCTTGAAGAATTGTGCAGCGTGTTCCTTCTCTTCACGTGCCAACTGCTCGAACAGTCGCTTGGCTTCCGCGTCCTTCATATGCTGTGCGCCGATCTGGTAGAAGTTCATCGCGTTCTTTTCAGTTTGAATGGCCTGTTTCAGTGCGTCTTGCGTGTCTTTCATTCACACCTCCTGTACCCTTGAATATCATTAAAGTGGTTGGTGTAAACATTATATGGGGTGTTATTTGGTTGTCAACCGGACCGCTTTGACTTGGCAATGTCAGTGGGGAAGGGGAGTACGGCGGCGAATAAGGAAGATGAGCGACGTATAATGCGTGGGGGCAAAAGATCAAACGCGAAGCTGGCGGATCAGTAATTCCTGAAAGGGGACTGCTTTGGTTGAGACTGTTGCTGAGAGGAAGGGAAACCTACTGAAAACAAAAAAGCGTTCCGGCTGTAAGCTGGAACGCTGTCTGTTCGTGTGGTGCCGAAGACGAGACTCGAACTCGTACAGGCTATCGCCCGCCACCCCCTCAAGATGGTGTGTCTACCAATTCCACCACTTCGGCAAGAAGAACCCAGTTTGTATCATCTACCGTGGCTGAAGTCAAGACCTAAAGCCGCTCTAGGTAACTTTTCCCGCACATATTGATCTCGTTCCCAAGGTCCGCCTTGGGAACGCAAAGCCTCTCCGAAGTTCCAACTTGCCTCGGATGCAAAGCCCGAGCTTTGCGCCATAATGGGGTTCCCAAGCTGGAGCTTGGGAACCAGGAAAAGGGGAGGGGGCAAGGACATTGTCGGCACTACACAAGGTGAGAGCTCGCGCAAACGAAAAAAGCGTCCTGGCTCTGTGAGCAGGACGCTTTCGTTGTTTCTGGATGGTGCCGAAGACGAGACTCGAACTCGTACAGGCTATCGCCCGCCACCCCCTCAAGATGGTGTGTCTACCAATTCCACCACTTCGGCAAGAAGAACCCAGTTTTTAACATCCCTCGAAAGAGATGTCAACAGCAAACTTCTAATTAACTACTTTGCCGGAGCTGCGGGGGCTGCCGGTGCCGGTGCTGCAGGCGCAGCCGGAGCGGCGGGCGCCACGGGCGCTGCCGCGTTGCCGGGTGCTGCCGGTTTGACCGGCTGCTGCAACGGCATACCGCCCATCGGGGCCGGCTTGACCTTGGGTGCCTTGGACATGATGGAAGAGCCGCCGCCTTTGCCGGACACGAAGGCCAGGGAGAGGGAGGTCAGCATGAAGATGACCGCTGCATAGGTGGTCAGTTTGCTCATGAAGGTGTTGCCGCCGCCCGCGCCGAACACGGACTGGCTGCCGCTGGCGCCGAAGGATGCACCCATCTCGGCCCCTTTGCCGGACTGCAGCAGGACGACAACGATGAGAGCGAAACAGACGATGACGTGCAGGGTTACCAGTAAAATAGTCATTAAAAACCTAACCTCCGAGAGTGTTCACGAGACTGCCAAAGAGACTGTTTAGCATATTTGCAAAAAATAACCAAGCCTTTATTCACCGAAACGGACGATGGAAGCAAAAGAGGCTCCCTTGAGACTGGCGCCTCCGACCAGGGCGCCGTCTATGTCAGCACAGGACATGAGCCCTTTGACATTGTCGGGTTTGACCGAGCCGCCGTAGAGTATGCGCACCTTGTCGGCAGCCGCCTGGCCGAACATTTTGGCGACAACGCCGCGGACGAAAGCGTGTGCTTCCTGTGCCTGCTCGTCGGTGGCGACCTTGCCGGTGCCGATGGCCCAGACCGGCTCGTAGGCGATGATCACCGGTGCCAACTGGGTTTCGCTGAGCCCTTCCAGGCCGCCCTGCACCTGGCGCTCCAGCACCTTGAAGGTGTCGCCGGCTTCGCGCGCCTCCAGCGTCTCGCCGATGCAGAAGATGGGAACCAGGGCGCCTTTGAGCGCCGCCTTAATCTTCTTGTTCACGGTCTGGTCCGTTTCACCGAAGTATTGCCTGCGCTCGGAGTGGCCGATGATGACGTGGCTTGCGCCGGCGTCGAGCAGCATGCGCGGCGAAACCTCGCCGGTGAAGGCGCCTTCCTCCTCCCAGAATACGTCCTGGGCAGCGAGGCTGATGCTGGTGCCGGCGAGCGCTGCGGGGAGGGCGGGGAGCACGGTGAATACCGGCGCCACTACCACCTCGACGTTGTTCACCCCGGCGACCAGCGGTGCCAGTTCCTCGATCAGGGCCAGCGCCTCGTCCTTTGTCTTATATAGTTTCCAGTTGCCTGCTATGACCGGCTTGCGCATTGGTTCCTCCAACAATGGTAGTGTCTGCAATCTCAGATGGCGGTCCGACCGGTCAGACTGGTCTGACTAGTCCGACTGGTCGGACGACTTCGGTCTACTTGTGCCCCTTGTCTTCCAGCACCTTGATGCCCGGGAGCTTCTTGCCTTCCAGCAGTTCGAGGAAGGCACCGCCGCCGGTGGAGATGTAGCTGATCTTGGCGTACTCGCCGGCACGGTGCACGGCGACATCGGTGTCACCGCCCCCGACGATGGTCAGGGCGTAGGAGTTGGCTACGGCGGAGACCATGGCGAAGGTGCCGCGCGAGAAGGCGTCCATCTCGAAGACGCCCATGGGGCCGTTCCAGACGATGGTCTTGGCGTTCTGCAGCGCCTCGGTGAACAGGGCCACGGTGGCGGGGCCGATGTCCAGCGCCATCCAACCCTCCGGAATCTCCTGGATCGGGCAGACCTTGGTCTCGGCGGCAGGGTTGAACTGGTCGGCGACAACGCAGTCTACCGGGAGGTAGAACTTGACCCCCATGGCGCGGGCCTTCTCGTAGGTCTTCATGGCGGTGTCGATCAGGTTGTCCTCGACCAGCGACTTGCCGACGTTGTAGCCCATCCCTTTCAGGAAGGTGAAGGCCATGCCGCCGCCGATGATGATCTTGTCCACCTTGTCGCACAGGTTCTCGAGGACCTCGATCTTGCCGGAGACCTTGGCGCCGCCCAGGATGGAGACCAGCGGGCGGATCGGGTTCTTCATCGCCTTCTCGAAGTAGTTCATCTCGTTCTTCATCAGGAAGCCGGCGGCCACCACCGGGAAGAAGTCGGTGATCGCCTCGACGGAGGCGTGGGCGCGGTGCGACACGGCGAAGGCGTCGTTCACGTACACCTCGCAGCCGTTGGCGAGGGCCTTGGCGAAGTCGACGTCGTTTTTCTCCTCGCCGGCGTAGAAGCGCACGTTCTCCAGCATGACTACGTCGCCCGGCTGCATGGCGTCGATCATGGCGCGCACGTCGTCACCGATGCAATCGGAAGCGAGCTTCACCTCTTTGCCCAGGAGCCTGGAGAGGCGCTTGGCGGCGGGCGCCATGGAGTATTTCTCCTTGCGCTCCCCCTTGGGGCGGCCCAGGTGCGAGGCGAGCACGATCTTCGCCTTCTGGTCGAGTGCGTAGTTCAGGGTCGGCAGCACGGCGCGGATCCTGGTGTCCTCGGTGATGTTCTGGTTGTCGTCCAACGGTACGTTGAAGTCGACACGCATGAACAGCTTCTTCCCGGCAAGGCTTTCGATCTCATCGATGTAACGAATTGACATGACTCCTCCTAGACGCAAAAAAATAAACGAGGGGGGAGAACAGCTCCCCCCCCGCAATGTGTATTCAATTTCGCAGCTTCTTACAACATGATTTTCATCAGGCCGACCACCCTGCTGGAGAAGCCCATCTCGTTGTCGTACCAGGAGAGGACCTTCACCATGTTGCCGTCGATGACCTTGGTGCAGGACGCGTCGACGATCGAGGAGAGGGTGTTGCCGTTGAAATCGCAGGAAACGAGCGGCTCTTCACAGAACCCGAGGATCCCCTTGAGCGGCCCTTCGGCTGCGGCCTTGAGCGCGGCGTTGACCTGCTGGGCGTCGGTCGGCTTGGAAAGGGTCGCCACCAGGTCGACCACGGAGACGTTCGGGGTCGGCACGCGGATGGCCATGCCGTCCAGTTTCCCCTTGAGGGCCGGCAGCACCAGGGATACCGCCTTGGCGGCGCCGGTGGTGGTCGGGATCATGGAGAGGGCGGCGGCGCGGGCGCGGCGCAGGTCCTTGTGCGGCAGGTCGAGGATGTTCTGGTCGTTGGTGTAGGAATGGACGGTGGTGACCAGGCCTTTCTCGATGCCGAAGCTGTCCTGCAGTACCTTGGCGACCGGCGCCAGGCAGTTGGTAGTGCAGGATGCGTTGGAGACGATGTGGTGCTTGTTCTTGTCGTACTCTTTGTCGTTGACGCCGAGGACGATGGTGAGGTCCGGATCGGTGGCGGGTGCGGAGATGATGACCTTCTTGGCACCGGCGGTCAGGTGCTGGGCGGCCTTGTCGCGTGCGGTGAACAGGCCGGTCGACTCGAGCACGATGTCGACGTTGAGCTCTTTCCAGGGGAGTTCGGCCGGGTTTCTCACCGCCAGAACCTTGATGGCCTTGCCGTTGACAATAAGCTGGTCACCGTCTACGGAAACTTCCCCGGGGAATTTCCCATGAACCGAATCATACTTTAACAGGTGCGCCAGCGTTTTCGCATCAGTGAGGTCATTAATTGCAACAAATTCAAACTCTTTCGACTGTGCTGCAGCTCTGAGTACACAACGTCCTATACGGCCGAATCCATTAACAGCTACTCTTAAAGCCATGTCCCCCTCCTGTTAATTAAGTATTCCTTCACAATTGGGGATACTAACAGCCGAACCGGTGCCCGTCAAGATTTTATTCAAGCTTTTTCCGGTATGGTCGATAGCGACAATGGGTGCGAATCGCCATGCTTTCAGCGAGGATTCGCATGTTTGAGGCGGGAACTTTTGTGGGTGAATAAATCCACATAATAATTGACTTTCAGTTGAACTATAAATTATGCTGGCGTGGCCCATGATGCGCATTTTTTCGTCCACGCAGGTGCTGGAAATAGACTATAGATGAAAATGACTCTCGAAAAACGCATCTTACTGTTTTCCTTCCTGATCCTCTTCCTCACCATCTTCATTGGTTCCGGTATGGACATAATGGCGTTGCGCAAGGACCAGGTGAACGCACTCAGTCTGCGTTCCAAGGGACTTGCCGTCGCTCTCAAATCCAACATCGAGAAGGTCATCAACCTCGGTCTGGAATTGAAGGACATGACCGGTGTCTCCGAGAAGTGCCGTGAGATCATCGAGGGGAACCCGGACATCGCCTACTGCGTGGTGACCGAACTGAACGGCAAGGTGCTCTTCGCCAGCGATCCCCGCTTCATGACCATGCCCATCAAGGAGTCCCAGAAGGAAGAGGCGCGGCTTGGAGAAGAACCGGTCTACAAGCGCCGCATCACCATGACCGTGGACGGATCGAGCAACTCCTACTACGACAACGCCGTGATGGTGATGAGCCCCTACGGCAAGCCTCTGGCTCAGGCCCACGTCGGCTTCAGCGACCAGGTCGTCTTCGACAAGATGAAGGGGATGGTGCTGAAGACCCTGTTCCTCCTGGCGATCTCCCTGGTCACCTCCTTTACCCTGATCATGCTCTTCATGAAGAGATACGTGATGCAGCCTATCTCCATGCTGCTCAAGGGGGTGAAGCAGATTTCCGAGGGGGCCTTCGACACCCACATCGGCGAGGTGCAGGTCTACGAGTTCAACGAGCTGGCCAGAAACGTCAACATCATGTCCCAGTTCCTGAAAAACAGGGACGCCGAAATCAAGAAGAACTACCAGGACATGGAGCGTACCTTCGACGAGCTGCAGGCCTCCTACCGCAAGCTGGAGAAGCTCTCCGCCGACCTGGAACGCTCCGAGGAACTGTACAAGTCGCTCATGGAGGACGCGAGCGACGCCATCGTGGTCATCGGCTCCGACGAGTGCATCCGGATGGTCAACAAGATGGCGGAGGAGTTCTTCGGCTACGAGGCGAAGGAACTGGTGGGGCTGCCGCTTACCAAGATGCTCCTCCTTTTGAACATCAGCAACATCCCCAAGGTGCACCGGATCTTCCGGGAGGCGGCCGAAGGGGCGCACATCGCCGAGGAGATGCAGCTTTCCCGCAAGGAGGGGGGCGCCATGGTCGCCATGCTGCACGCCTCCAGCATCAAGAGCGGTTCCGAGACCCTGGTGCAGGCGATCTTCCGCGACGTGACTCGCGAGCGCGAGATCATCCTCAACCTGGAGAAGAGCTCCGCCGACCTCGCGCGCCTGAACCGGATGAAGGACT
Source organism: Geomonas anaerohicana (assembly GCF_016458305.1). Taxonomy (GTDB): domain Bacteria; phylum Desulfobacterota; class Desulfuromonadia; order Geobacterales; family Geobacteraceae; genus Geomonas; species Geomonas anaerohicana. The sequence goes on from NZ_JAEMHL010000003.1 coordinate 274,552, forward strand.
CCTTCCTGGGGCTCGCCTCGCACGAATTGAAGACCCCGCTCACCGTGATCATGGGTTACTCCGAGCTGATCACCACCGACCTTGCCGACAAGGTGGACAAGACCGTGCTGGAGATGGTGGTCAACATCGCCAACGCCGCGGCGCGCCTGGACAACATCATCAAGGACATGGTGGACGTGTCCATGATCGACGAGAAAAGGCTGCAGCTAAAGGTCGAGGACATCCAGCTGAACCGCCTCATCGAGGCGAGCGTCAATGAGCTGCGCTTCTTCTTCTCCATGCGCAAGCAGGAGGTGGTGCTCAGCCTGGACGAATCGCTCCCCACCATCCGAGGCGACGCACTGCGCCTCATGCAGCTTCTCTCCAACATCCTGGGCAACGCCATCAAGTTCACCCCCGACGGCGGCCGCATCACGGTCAGCACCTCCGCCAAGTACCTGCTGCGCGGGCCGGCCGGCGCCGACGAGCACCAGCCGGGGCGGGAGCACCACCTGTTCCTGGAGATCACCGTAACCGACACCGGTATCGGCATCGATCGCGAGGACCAGTTGCGCGTCTTCGACAAGTTCTACGAAGTGGGCAACATCCAGGAACATTCCAGCGGCAAGGTCGCCTTCAAGGCGAAAGGTGCGGGGCTCGGCCTCTCCATCGCCAAGGGGATCGTCGACATGCACGGCGGCGAGATCTGGGTGGAATCGACCGGCTACAATCCGGACCGCTTCCCCGGCTCCACCTTCCACATCCTGCTCCCCGTTTCCCCCGGGCTGAACGAGGGAACCACGGACTACAGCAGGCTTTTGCGTTAACCAAATCTCAGCAACTTCATCTTGAATCTGCCGACCAACTCCTGTATAAAAATAAGGTTTTTCTGCCGTTCATGAGTCCCCGTTGCCGGGGTGATTCACGCTTAGTTTGGAGGGATGCATGAGGCTCAGCCTCTTGGCAAGTGGCAGCAAGGGGAACTCCCTTTTTATGGAAACCGATTCCTGCCGTTTGCTGATCGATGCCGGCCTCTCCGGTCGGGAGACCACCAACCGGCTCGCCTCCATCGGCGTCGACGCCGCCACCCTGGACGGCATCCTGGTCACCCACGAGCACACCGACCATATCCGCAGCGTCGGCACGCTGGCCCGGCGTCTGAAGATCCCGGTGCTCGGTTCGAGCCGGATGCTGCAGGCGGCGCACCACGTCATCGGCAAGGTCGAGTCCATCGAGTTCGAAGCCGGCGCGCCCTTCACCTTCAAGGGGATCTCCATCGATCCCTTCCCGGTGACGCACGATGCCTGCGACCCGGTCGGCTTCCGGATCGAGAGTGGCGAGGGGTGCATCGGCTTTGCCACCGACCTCGGCATCGCCACCCGGCTCACCCAGGAGAAGCTGAAGGGGTGCCGCGCGCTGGTGCTGGAATTCAACCACGACGAGCAGATGCTGCAGGACGGGCCCTATCCGTGGCACCTCAAGCAGCGCATCCGCTCCCGCCACGGGCACCTCTCCAACGCCGAGGGGGCGAACCTTTTGGAGGAACTTCTGCACGGCGACCTGCAGGGGGTCTTTCTCTCCCATCTCTCCGAGGTGAATAACGATCCGGCGCTGGCGCTTGCCGCCGCGCGCGGGCTTTTGAGCCGCCAGAACCTGTGCGGGCCGGACCTCTTCCTGGGGTGCCAGCACCAGGTAAGCGGCGTATTCTCAGCGTGATTCTCGCAACCCCTGGTAAAGGGGACAGGCACCTTCGGAGCCAGTCCCCTTACCAGGGGATGCACCTGTTTTGGCCATAAAAAATCAGACAATTCAGCAAGGGGGAAGAATTCGTGATCGAACGTTACAGCCGTCCTGAAATGACCCGCATCTGGGAACCCGAGAACCGCTATGCCAAGTGGCTCGAGATAGAGATCTACGCCTGCGAGGCCCACGCCGAGATGGGGCGCATCCCGAAAGAGGCGGTAGCCCGCATCAGGGCCAAGGCGAGCTTCGACGTGCCGCGCATCGACGAGATCGAGCGCACCGTGAAGCACGACGTCATCGCGTTCCTCACCTCGGTTGCCGACTACATCGGCGATGACTCCCGCTTCGTACACCTCGGCCTCACTTCCTCCGACATCCTCGACACCTCCTTCGCCATGCTCCTCAAGGAAGCGGGCGAACTGATCATCTCCGACATCAAGCGCCTCATGGCCGTGATCAAGACCCGGGCTTTCGAGCACAAGATGACCCCGCAGATGGGCCGCTCCCACGGCATCCACGCCGAGCCGGTCACCTTCGGCCTCAAGATGGCCCTCTGGTACGACGAGATGGCCAGGAACCTCAAGCGCATGGAAGCTGCCCTGGAGACCATCTCCTACGGCAAGATCTCCGGCGCCGTCGGCACCTTCGCCAACATCGACCCGCAGGTCGAGGAGTACGTCTGCAAGAAGGCAGGCTTGAAGCCCGCTCCCTGCTCCACCCAGGTGCTGCAGCGCGACCGTCACGCCGAGTACTTCACCACCCTCGCCATCATCGCTTCCTCCATCGAGAAGTTCGCCGTCGAGATCAGGCACCTGCAGAGGACCGAGGTGCTCGAGGCCGAGGAGTTCTTCAGCAAAGGGCAGAAGGGCTCTTCCGCCATGCCGCACAAGAGGAACCCGGTCCTGTCCGAGAACCTGACCGGCCTGGCCCGCCTGATGCGCGGCTACGCCCTTTCCGCCATCGAGAACGTGCCGCTGTGGCACGAGCGTGACATCTCCCACTCCTCCGTTGAGCGCATCATCGGCCCGGACGCGACCGTCACCCTGGACTTCATGCTCAACCGCGCCATCGGCCTCATCGAGAACCTGGTGGTTTACCCGGAAAACATGATGCGCAACCTGAACCAGATGCGCGGCCTGATCTTCTCCCAGCGCGTGCTTTTAAAGCTCGCCGAGGCGGGGGCTTCCCGCGAGAAGGCCTACGCCCTGGTGCAGAGAAACGCCATGAAGGTGTGGGAAGAGGGCAAGGACTTCCAGACCGAGCTTTTGAACGACGAGGAAGTGACTTCGTTCCTGCCGGCCGAAGAGATCAAGGAAGCGTTCGATCTCGGTTACCACATGAAGCACGTCGACACCATTTTCACGAGGGTCTTTGGTGGATAGCCTCCTCTACTACCTGAAACCGGACGAGATGGACCCGTTCTATCTCTTCTGGGCCAAGCAGGCGTTGATTTCCGTCGTCATCTTCGCCGTCTTCTACCTCCTCTCCAGGCTCCTGCAGGTGCTGATCGCCAAGATCGGCACCCGCCTGTGCGCCGCCACGGAGACGGACCTCGACGACAGGATCCTCGAGCGGGTCTCCGGACCCGCCATGCTCCTGGTCAACTGCGCGGGCCTCTACCTGGCCATCAGGCGTCTGCCGCTGCACGACAAGGTCGGCGTCGCCGCCTCCGGTCTTTTGTTCGTGGTGAACATCACCATCCTCACCGTCATCGCCTACCGGGTGCTGGACGAACTCCTCAAGGCGTACGGGGCGCGGGTGGCCGGGGCCGAGGTGAGCCGCCAGATCATGCCGCTGGTGGAGAAGCTTTGCACCATCTTCCTGGTGGTCACCGCGCTCATCATCACCCTCAAGCACTTCAACTACGACATCCTGTCGCTGGTCACCGCCCTGGGCGTCGGCTCCCTGGCCATCGGCCTTGCCGCCAAGGACACCCTGGCCAACATGGTGTCCGGTTTCACGCTCATGATCGACCGTCCCTTCCGGATCGGCGACCGCATCCAACTGGGCGCCCAGGTGGGGGACGTCATCGACATCGGTCTCAGGAGCACCAAGATCAAGGGGGCGGACAACACCTTCCTGATCATCCCGAACTCCGAGCTGTGCAACTCGACCCTGGTCAACATGGCCTTCCCTGACGTGCGGGTGAAGGGGCGGGTCAACATCGGCATCGGCTACGAATGCGACGTGGCTCGCGCCAAGGAGCTGATGGTGCAGACCGCGCTTGCCGCCCCGAGCGTGCTCAAGGAGCCCAGGCCCGAGGCCTTCTTCATGAACTTCGGCGACAGCTCGCTGAACCTCTCGCTCTTCTTCTGGGTCGCCGACTACACCCACACCGTGGCGGCCACCGACCAGATCAACGGCGCCCTGCTGCAGTGCTTCCAGGACAACGGCATCACCATCCCGTACCCGACGCGTACGGTTATCCATGAAAAGGACACCAACAATGCCCCACAGGATTGAGATCACCCTTAAGGACGAGGTCCGCGACCCGCGCGGTGAGCGCATCAAGCGCGAGATCGCGCACTTCCTCCACCTTGAAGTGGCCGACGTGCGCACCATCGACGTCTACACGGTCGACGCGGCACTCTCCGCCGAGGAACTGACCCAGGTTGCCGCCGGTCCCTTTAGCGACCCGGTCATCCAGAACTATTCGATCGACAAGCCCGCTGCCACCGGTTTCGACTACCTGGTCGAGGTCGGCTTCCGTCCCGGCGTCACCGACAACGTCGGCCGCACCGCGGGAGAGGCGATCGGCTACCTCCTGGGGCGCCCGCTGGCGGCAGGGGAGGGGGTGTACACCTCCGTGCAGTACCTGGTCTCCGGTAAGCTCGCCCAGGCCGACGCCGAGAAGATTGCCACCGGCCTTCTGTGCAACACGCTGATCCAGCGCTACCAGATTCTCGACGCGGCCACCTTCAAGGCCCAAGGGGGCGTCGCTCCCTTCGTACCCAAGGTGCAGGTCGAGGCGAAGGTCGAGGTGAACACCATCAATCTGGAAGTCTCCGACGAGGAGCTGATGCGCATCAGCCGCGACGGCGTGCTGGCGCTCACCCTGGACGAGATGAAGATCATCCAGGCGCACTACCGCGACCCGCAGGTGGTCGAGAAGCGCAAGAGCCTGGGCCTTGGCGCGGCTCCCACCGACGTCGAGCTGGAGGCGCTGGCCCAGACCTGGTCCGAGCACTGCAAGCACAAGATCTTCTCCGCTGACGTCACCTACGACGACGGCAGCGGGAAGACCGAGAAGATCAATTCTCTCTTCAAGAGCTACATCCAGAAGACCACCGCCGACGTGCGCGCCGCACAGGGCGACAAGGACTACTGCCTGTCGGTCTTCAAGGACAACGCGGGGGTCATCAAGTTCAACGATGACTGGTCCCTGGTCTTCAAGGTGGAGACCCACAACTCTCCGTCGGCACTGGACCCCTACGGCGGGGCGCTGACCGGCATCGTCGGCGTCAACCGCGACCCGTTCGGCACCGGCAAGGGCGCGAAGCTCATCTTCAACACCGATGTTTTCTGCTTCGCCGATCCGTTCTACGAGAAGGAGCTCCCCAAGCGCCTCCTGCACCCGCGCCGCATCTATGAGGGCGTGGTCGAGGGCGTCGAGCACGGCGGCAACAAGAGCGGCATCCCGACCGTGAACGGCTCCCTGGTGTTCGACGAGCGCTTCGCCGGCAAGCCGCTGGTATTCTGCGGCACCGCCGGGCTCATGCCCGCCACCATCAAGGGTGAGGCGTCGCACAAAAAGAACATCATCCCGGGCGACCTGATCGTCATGACCGGCGGCCGCATCGGCAAGGACGGCATCCACGGCGCGACCTTCTCTTCGGAAGAGCTGAACGAGAACTCGCCGGTATCCGCGGTGCAGATCGGTGACCCGATCACCCAGAAGCGGATGTTCGACTTCCTGATCCGCGCCCGCGACAAGGCGCTCTACCGCTTCATCACCGACAACGGGGCAGGGGGGCTTTCCTCCTCCATCGGCGAGATGTCCGAGGAGTGCGGCGGCTGCCAGCTCGACCTCTCCAAGGCACCGCTCAAGTACCCGGGCCTGGCCCCGTGGGAGATCCTGATCTCCGAGGCGCAGGAAAGGATGAGCCTCGCCGTGCCCCCCGAGAAGATCGACGAGTTCATGGACATGGCGAAACGTTACGGCGTCGAGGCTACCGTGCTCGGCACCTTCACCGATTCCGGCATCTTCCACATGCTCTACGGCGACAAGACCGTGGCCTACCTGCCGCTGTCCTTCATGCACGCGGGCCTGCCGCCGATGCAGATCCCGGCGCGTTGGGAAAAGCCGGTGCACGAGGAGCCGAAACTGGCTCCGGCAGCGGACTACACCACCGACGTAAAGGCCCTGCTGTCCTCCTTGAACATCTGCTCCAAGGAGAGCGTGGTGCGCCGCTATGACCACGAGGTCCAGGGTGGCTCCGTCGTCAAGCCGTTCACCGGTGTTGACAACGACGGCCCGTCCGACGCCGCCGTGGTGCGCCCCATCCTCGATTCCTTCGAGGGTGTCGTCGTCGGTCACGGCATCTGCCCGCGCTACAGCGACATCGACGCCTACGACATGGCGGCCAACGCCATCGACGAGGGCCTGAGGAACTACGTTGCCGTCGGCGGCTCGCTCGACCTCGTCGCCGGCCTGGACAACTTCTGCTGGTGCGATCCGGTCCTCTCCGAAAGGACCCCGGACGGTCCGTACAAGATGGCCCAGCTGGTACGCGCCAATAAGGCACTCTACGACTACTGCACCGTCTTCTCCATGCCGCTCATCTCCGGCAAGGACTCCATGAAGAACGACTTCTACGACGGCACCACCAAGATTTCCATCCCGCCGACCCTGCTCTTCTCGGTCATCGGCAAGATGGAGGATGCCCGTCTCGCCGTGACCATGGACGTCAAGCGCGCCGGCGACCAGGTGTACCTCCTGGGCGCCACCGCCAACGAGCTGGGCGCGTCCGAGTACCTGGCGCAGAAAGGCTTTGTCGGCAACAACGTGCCCAAGGTGGACGCACAGGCGGCGCTGGCCACCTACCGCGCCTACGGTGCGGCGCTGAAGGCGGGTCTGGTTGCTTCCTGCCACGACCTCTCTGACGGCGGCCTGGCCGTTGCCGCCGCCGAGTCCGCCTTCGCCGGCGGTTTCGGCATCGAGCTCGACCTGGCGCAGGTGCCCTTCAAGGGGGACGCGGCAGAGAAGAGCGACATCGTGCTCCTGTTCTCCGAGTCCGCATCCCGCTTGCTGGTGACGGTGCGCGCCGAGAAGGTGGCCGAGTTCGAGAAGGCGATGGCCGGCACCGCCTGCGCCAAGATAGGCGCGGTGACCGCCGAGCCGACCCTGAAGGTGAAGGGGCTTGCCGGCAACGTGGTGGTGAATGCCGGCAACGCCGAGCTGAAGGCAGCCTGGCAGGAGCCGCTGAAGGACCTGTAAGCACACTTTTCCTCTCCGGACCGACTCCTCCCCCTCCCTTGACGGGAGGGGGGATGACAATCGGCCAGGAGCGGACTTCATCGCGAATCTTTTATATGCAGAAAAAAAGCGGGTTGTGCAATAATGAGGACCGTTGTGCCCGCTACTAACCATCCGATAGAGGACTTAATTGATGACCAAGGCTAAAGCGCTTGTCATAACAGGCAACGGCACCAACTGCGAAACCGAGGCGGCCCACGCCTGCAAGCTGGGCGGCTTCGACGAGGCGCGCATCGCCCATATAGCTGAACTGCTGACCGGTGAGGTCACCCTGGATGATTACCACTTCCTGAACCTGACCGGCGGCTTCCTTGACGGCGACGACCTGGGGAGCGCCAAGGCACAGGCCAATCGCCTGCGTTACGCTACCGTGGAAGGCAAGCAGGAGCGCCTCGTTGAGCAGATCACCCGCTTCATCGCCGACGGCAAGCTGATCCTCGGCGTCTGCAACGGGTTCCAGCTGCTGGTGAAGATGGGGATGCTCCCGGCCCTGGGCGGCAACTACCTGAATCAGACGGCGACGCTGACCTACAATGAAGGCGGCCGCTTCCAGGACCGCTGGTGCTACCTGAAGGTCGACGCCGCTTCCCCGTCCCTGTACACCCGCGGCATCGAAGGCGGCGTCTACCTCCCGGTACGCCACGGCGAAGGGAAGTTCCTGGTCGACGACGCCAAGACCCTGGAGATGATCGAGGCCAAGCATCTCTCCTGCCTCAAGTACTCCGACAAGAACTACACGGCAGCGACCATGGAGTTCCCCGAGAACCCCAACGGTTCCGTGAACGCCATCGCCGGCATCTGCGACGAGACCGGCAGGATCATGGGGCTCATGCCGCACCCGGAGGCATTCGTGCACCGCACCCAGCACCCGCGCTGGACCCGCGAGGAACTGCCGGAAGAGGGCGAAGGCCTGATCTTCTTCAAGAACGCGGCGCAGTACGTGAAAGAGAACTTCTAGTATCCCCTCCCCCGGAGGGGGAGGGTCAGGGAGGGGGACAGGGCGTTTGTGCCAACAGATTCCCCCCTCCTGACCTCCCCCCTCCGGGGGGAGGAATTGGTGGACAACCCTTCGGGGCATACAACAAGGATCGACAGGTAAGCAGTTCTTTTATAAGGAGCAGTCGTGGAAGAAATGATGATGCGCAGGCCCGAAGAAGAGTGCGGCATTTTCGGTGTATTCAACCACCCGGAGGCGTCGAACCTCACTTACCTCGGGCTCTACGCCTTGCAGCACAGGGGACAGGAAAGTTGCGGTATCGTCTCCTCGGACGGAAGCAGCCTGCACGCGCATAAAAGCATGGGACTCGTGGCCGACGTGTTCGGCAACCCCGAAATCTTCAAGACTCTGCCCGGCCGTTCCGCCATCGGCCACGTACGTTACTCGACCACCGGTTCCTCGGTGATCAAGAACGTCCAGCCCATCAACGTGGACTACTCCCGCGGCTCCATCGCGATAGCCCACAACGGCAACATCGTCAACGCCCAGATCATCAAGGACGAGCTGGAGGCCTACGGTTCCATCTTCCAGACCACCATGGACACCGAGATCATCGTCCACCTGCTCGCCACTTCCAAACAGAACTCTCTGCTGGATCGCATCACCGACGCACTTTCCCGCATCCAGGGCGCTTACTGCCTTCTCTTCCTGACCGAGAGCCGCATGGTTGCTGCGCGTGATCCCAACGGCTTCCGTCCGCTTTGCCTGGGTCGCCAGGGGAGCGCCTACGTGGTCGCTTCCGAGAGCTGCGCCCTTGACCTCATCGATGCGGAGTTCATCCGCGAGATCGAGCCGGGCGAGGTGATCGTCATCGACAAGAACGGCCTGACCTCCTTCTTCCCGCTCAAGAAGGTCGAGCCGACCCCGTGCATCTTCGAGTTCGTCTACTTCGCCCGTCCCGACTCGTTCATCTTCGGCAAGAACGTGTACCAGGTGCGCAAGGAGCAGGGGCGCCAGCTGGCCCGCGAGCACAAGGTCGATGCCGACATCGTCATTCCGATCCCGGATTCCGGCGTCCCCGCGGCACTGGGCTACGCCGAGGAGTCCGGCATTCCGTTCGAGTTGGGCCTGATCCGCAACCACTACGTGGGCCGTACCTTCATCGAACCGCAGCAGGCCATCCGCCACTTTGGCGTCAAGATCAAGCTGAACCCGGTGCGTGAGGTGCTTAAGGGCAAGCGCGTCGTCGTTATCGACGACTCCATCGTGCGCGGCACCACGTCCCGCAAAATCGTCAAGATGATCAGGAATGCCGGGGCTGCCGAGGTGCACGTGCGCATCTCTTCGCCGCCGACCAGCTACCCCTGCTACTACGGTATCGATACCCCGAACCGCAAGGAGCTGATCTCGTCCTCGCACTCCATCGACGAGATCCGCCGTTACATCACCGCCGACTCGCTCGGCTACCTCTCCGAAGAAGGTCTCATGTCTACCGTCGGCGCCGAGAACGCCGGCTTCTGCACCGCCTGCTTTACCGGGGGATACCCGGTTAAATTCCCGCGTCTGATGGATCAGGAAGAGCCGCAGATGGGACTATTCGAAAAGGAGACTGCCGAGCAATGACCGAAAAGGAAAGACTGAAAAAGATCATCATTGAGCTGTCCTACGAGAAGAGGAACGTGACCTTGGCTTCCGGTCGTCAGAGTGATTTTTACTTTGACGGGAAGCAGACCACGCTGCACCCCGAGGGCGGCTACCTGACCGGCAAGCTCTTCTTCGAAGCAATCAAAGACGTGGAAGGTGTGGAAGGTGTAGGCGGTCTGACCCTGGGTGCCGACCCGATTGCCACCGCGACCTCCGTGGTCAGCTTCCTGGAAGGGAAACCGGTCCCTGGCTTCATTATCCGTAAAGAGCCCAAGGGGCACGGTACCGGCGCTTGGCTGGAAGGGCGCAAGAACCTGAAGCCCGGTTCCAAGGTGGTCATCGTCGAAGACGTTGTGACCAGTGGTGGGTCTTCCCTGAAGGCCATCAAGCGTGCTGAAGAGGAAGGGCTGGTGGTACTCGGCGTGGTCACTCTGGTTGACCGCGAGGAAGGTGGTCGCGAGAACATCGAGGCCGAAGGGTACTGGCTGAAGTCCATCTTCACCAAGGCCGAGATCCTCGCCTAACAGCAGATAGATACTGTGCGTACTGAAGGCGGCAATAGATGCTATTGCCGCCTTTTTTTTCCTTGCTGCACATGGCGCTCCTCCCCCCGGAGGGGGGAGGCCGGGAGGGGGGCTGTTTGTGAAGAGCTTCCCCCTCCCTGACCCTCCCCCTCCGGGGGAGGGGACCGTGGACTGACTGAGACTTATGGAAGAAATCCTGAAAAGAAATAGCGCGTTGCTGGCGCAGGTGGATGACTGGTTTTCCCGCTGCATGGCAGCGTACCCTGGGCACATTGCCTGCCAAGGCGGCTGCTCGGGGTGCTGCCGGGGGACCTTCGACATCACGCTCCTCGACGCCTATTACCTGAAGCGTGGCTTCGATGCGCTGCCGGAAGCGGTCAAGGCGCCGGTTCTGGCTAAGTGCCGTGAGCGGCTTGCGCTGATGCGGGAACAGTGGCCGGAGTTGAACCACCCCTTCGTGCTGAACTACCGCCCGGAGGAGGACTGGGAACTGCTCATGCCCGATGAGGACGAGACGCCGTGCGTGCTGCTCGGCGACGACGGCCGCTGCCTGGTCTACGAGCACCGGCCCATGACCTGCCGGTTGCACGGGATCCCGCTGGTGGATACGGAAGGGGAGGTGATGCACGACGAATGGTGCACCATGAACTTCACGACCGTGGATCCGCTGGTACTGCCGGCCCTAACGGCTCCCTTCGATGCCATCTTCACCGAGGAGGTGGCGCTGTTCCGGGATTTCACACAGAAGCTGCTCGGGCAGAGGGTGAGTGAGCTGGATACCTTCATCCCCTTGGCGCTGATGATAGATTTCGACGGGTTCGATTGGCGGCGTTGGGCGGGGGAGGGGGGAGATTGATCAACTCTCCTCGTATGGTAGGTTTTTACGCTCCTCCCCCGGAGGGGAGGTAGGGAGGGGGGGATTTGCCTGCACAGCTGCTGCGAGCCCCCTCCCTGTCCCTCCCCCTCCGGGGGAGGGGACACTATAGCCACCGCATAGCTTCGTTGGGCATCATTCCCCATAGTGTAGATAACACCTTCAAAAGGATTTACCGATGGCTCTACCTTCCACCATTTACCGCGCCTCCGTGCAACTCTCCGATCTGGACCGCCAGATCTACGCCGATATCCAGACTACCGTCGCCCAGCATCCCTCCGAGACTGCGGAACGGCTGCTGGCACGGCTCTTGGCGTATGCGCTCTGCTACGACGAGGAATTGGCCTTCACCAAGGGGGTAGGCTCCGGCGATGAGCCTGATCTCTGGAGCAAGGGGCCGGACGGGCGGGTAAAGCTCTGGGTCGAGGTGGGACAACCGGATCCGGAGCGGCTGGCCAAATCGAGCCGCCACGTCGAGCGCGCGTTCCTGTTCACCTTCGGCGCCAACGCCAGCCGCTGGTTGGCGCAGCACCAGCAAAAGCTCTCCGGCATCAAGAACCTCTCGGTCCTCACTCTTGATTTCAAGTTTCTCAGCCTGCTTTCTGCTAAACTGGAACGGGTCATCAACTGGTCTGTCACTGTCACAGAGGGGAACATCTACCTCACCGCCGGCGACCAGACCATCGAGACTACGCTGGAACATGTCTGCGGTCCTCCCTTGGTAGGCTGATAGAGGGAGGAGGGAAGGGGGCAATACTATGTTTATGCCTCAACACTTCATTTCTCTGTCACTGCTCCTGCTACTCAATGCCACTTCGTCCTCTAGTCTTGCCGCCTCCTGTCCACCAACCCCTTGGGACGAGATTGGTCCTTTCTACCGACCCAACGCGCCGGTGCGCGACACCATCGGCAAAGGTTATCTCCTGAGCGGCACGGTGCGCTCTTCCGCCGATTGCTCGCCCATCCCCAAGGCCCGCATCGAGTTCTGGCAGGCCGGTCCTGACGGCCGCTACGACGATGCCTACCGCGCGACCGTCTACTCCGACAGCAAAGGACGCTACCGCCTGCAGACCTTTCCGGCCGTTCCCTACGCCAACCGCCCGCCGCACATCCATATCCTGGTGGACGTAAAGGACTTCGAGGGACTGGTGACACAGCATTACCCCAAACGAGGCGCCAAAGGGGCGCAACTTGACCTGGTGCTGGTGCCGGAAGGGAAGGATGAAGGGGAGTCGAAGGGCCGGGCCGGTGACCTGGTCCGGCCTGGGAAGGGATCCCGCTAGCGTTACTTTTTGTCCAGCGGCGCCTGCAGCATGATTGCCAGGTCCCTGGCGTTTTGCGGTGCAGCGCCACCCATGTCGTTGTTGAAGTAGATAAAGACGTCCAGGCCGCGGCTCAAGTACTTCCTTATCCTGGCCACGTCCTTCTCCAGTTGTTCCTTGGTGTAGAACCCGTTGTAACTCCCCTCCATACCATGCCGCCTGATATAGACGAAGTCTGCCGTGGTCGGCGGCGCGTCTATGAATACCGGGTAGTCCGCCATGCATAGCGACACGTTGCGGTCGCGGCACAGGCTCACTACTTCGTCGGTAAGCCAGCTTTCGTTCCTGAACTCCAGCGTGTGCCTGCCGTGGTACGGCGCGACCTGGTCGAGGAAACCTTCCAGTCTCTTCAGGTCGACCTTGAACTGTGGGGGGAACTGCCAGAGTACGACCTGCAGCTTATCCTGCAACTCGCGGGTGGGCCCGAAGAATCTCGATAAGGCCGTTTCGATGTCGTGCAACCTCTTGATGTGGGTGATGTACCGGCTCCCTTTCACTGCGAAGGAGAAGTTGGGCCCGCTCTCGTCGTGCCAATGTTTGAAGGTAGCCGCCGTAGGAGTGCGATAGAAGGTGACGTTGAGCTCAACGGTATCGAAGACGGACCGGTAATGGTCGAACCACTCCTTGGTCTTCAGTTCGGTGGGATAGAAGTTGCCGCGCCAGTGGTTATAGCTGAAGCCGCTGCAGCCGAGATAGAGCTTTGCCATGATGATCCCCCTTCATAGACAAGCTGCGCACCATGCGACGTGACGGATTTTCATAGTTAGTTTTTTCAAACGTGGCAAGTATAACCGATGACTCTGCATGAGCCAGCTTCAAGTGGGAAGAGAGCAATAAAAAAGGCGGGACCTTTCGGTCCCGCCTTTGGTGTTCATCTGGTGCTGCCTGTTACATCTTGTGGCACTTGTCGCAGTCGCCGTTGGAGGTGAAGGCGTCCTTGCCGTTGTGGCATGCGCCGCAGGACTGACCTTTCTCCATGTCGCCCATGGTGTGGTGCTTGGCGCCAGCCTGCATCGGGAAGATCTTGTTGTGGCAGTCAACACACTTGTAGGCTTCCAGGTGGAACTCGTGGCTGAACTTCACTTCGCCGCCCTCGTTCTTGAAGATGACGTTGCCCGGCTTGTAGCCTTTGTGGCACTTGTTGCAATCGCCTGCTACGGAGAATGCCTCTTTGCCGTTGTGGCAGCCGCCGCAGGACTTGCCTTTGCCCATGTCGGCCATGGTGAAGTGCTTGGCGCCGGCTTTGAAGGCGAAGAGCTTGGTGTGGCAGTCTTTGCAGCTGAAGGCTTCGAGGTGGAAGTCGTGGCTGAACTTGGCGTCGGTCACCCCTTTGGCTTTCCAGGTGATCTCGCGCGGCTTCATGCCTGCGTGGCATTTGCCGCAGTTACCGGCCACGGTGAAGGCTTTCTTGCCGTTGTGGCATGCGCCGCAGGTCTTGCCTTTCTCCATCTGGGCCATGGTCACGCGGCCGTCTTTGCCGGTGATCACGGTGCCGTTGTGGCAGGCCTTGCAGCCGTCACTGACTTTGGCAAGGTGAACGGCGTGGCTGAACGTAGTCTGACCCAGGCCCTTGACCTTGAACTCTACGTTACGAGGTTTGCCCTTGTGACATTTGACGCAGCTCTTTTCATCGGCTACGCTAAAAGCCTTGATGCCGGTATGGCAGGCACCGCAGGACTTGGTCTTTTCCATTTCGGCCATGGTGAAGTGACGCTTCGCCTTAAGATCAAAGATAGCGTTGTGACAGATCCTGCAATTGTTGTTATATTTCAGCAGGTGCACATCGTGACTGAAGACAACGGCGTCCCCGTTCTTAAGAGGAAACTTGACGTCTTTGGTCTCCTTGGCAAAAAGCGCAACCGGCGACGCACAGACGATAAGAACCATAAGCAAGGCGAGGCGAAACTGCATGGTACACTCCTTCTGGCTGTTTATTTGCTATCACCTTAGGGCAATAGCCGGGTTAATATACACATCGCAAGGGTCATCGTCAATTCAAAACTATTGATTGTTTTTTATGTTTGGCCGATTTGGCCCTGTTGATAAGGAGGGAAGATGAAAACGATTTTGCTCTCCCTTTCGCTGCTTTCACTTCTGATACCCTCCGTAGGCCGCGCTGCTTTCTACCAGTGGACCGACGCCAATGGTGTCGTTCACTTCACCGATAACCGCAGCAACATCCCCAGGCAATATCGCGACAAGGCACAACGCGTCGAGGTGTCCGACAGCGCGCCGGTGACCGTGTCTCCCGGTGCCACTACACCCTCCCATAAGGCGCCTGCCGCGGGCGTGGAGCCGGGCGGACATAACGAGGGTTGGTGGCGCGATCGCTACAAGTCGCTGCGCACCGAGTTGAAGACGCTCCAGGACCAGCGCGCCGCCCTGGACCAGCAACTGGTCGAGTTGCGTCGCAAGCGCACCATCTTCCAGCGCGCCCGGGACCGGGTGGCGATCAACACCATGGAAGCACAGGTCTCCACCATCGACGCCAAGATCAGCGACATGCTGAACCGCATCGCCGCCCTCGACCTCGCCGCAGCCCAGGCCGCGGTGCCGCTAGAGTGGCGTCAGTAGCTTCCTCGCGCAATTTATTAGCGGTTGCGGGCCTAGTTAAGCTGTGCTATAAAAAACTGCCGCTTAACTAAGGGAGACTACCGATTATATGAACCAAATCGATAACATAATCGACAACGCACTTGCCGAGGACATCCACACCGGCGACATCACCACCCTCTCCGTGGTCGCCAAGCCGCGCCGTATGCGCGCCAGGCTGGTCGCCAAGGAGGAGATGGTCCTTTCCGGCATCGACGTGGCCCGCCGCGTCTTTGCAAGACTCGACTCCGACATCGTTTTCACCGCCCACTTCGAGGACGGCGCCCGTCTGGCCAAGGGTGACGTGATCGCCGTGATGGAAGGAAATGCCGCGACGCTCTTGCAGGGGGAGCGGGTTTCCCTGAACCTGTTGCAGCGGATGAGCGGGATTGCCACCCAGACCGCCGCCTACGTGAAGGAACTGGAAGGGACCGGTGCACGCGTCGTTGATACCAGGAAGACCACCCCCGGCCTGCGCGTGCTTGAGAAGTATTCGGTGCGGGTAGGTGGCGGTACCAACCACCGTACTGGCCTGTACGACGGGGTCCTCATCAAGGAAAACCATATCGCCGCAGCAGGCGGCATCGCCGAGGCGGTGCGTGCCGCGCGTGCCTACATCCCGCACACCCTGAAGATCGAGGTGGAGACCGAGACGCTGGACGAGGTCAAGCAGGCGCTCGAGGCGGGTGCCGACATCATCATGCTGGACAACATGTCCCTGGAGCAGATGACCGAGGCCGTGCAGCTAATAAACAAGAGGGCGCTGGTTGAGGCGTCCGGGGGGGTGAACCTGAAAACCATCAGGTCCATAGCCCTGACCGGTGTGGACATCATATCGGTCGGAGCGCTCACCCACTCGGTACGCGCGACCGATATTTCGATGCTGATGGAGGGCGTTTGAAAGACTCCGGGGTCGACGGCAGGATAATCGAGCTGTTCCGCTCCGGCGACGGGGTGGTTTCCGGCGCTGCGCTGAGCCGCCTCCTGGGTGTGTCGCGAACCGCAGTCTGGAAGCACGTCAAGGGGCTCCGCGCCAGCGGATACCTCATCGAAGCCGTCCCCTCCAAGGGTTACCGGTTAGTCTCTTCACCCAAAGTTCTCACCCAGTTGGATCTCTCCGCAGGCCTTGAAACCAAGAGGGTCGGCTCCAACATCATCTGTCTCAAGGAAACCGAGTCCACCAACAAGGTCGCCTTCACGCTGGCCGAGGAAGGTGCCGCGGAAGGGACCGTGGTCATCGCCGATGCCCAGAGCGCCGGCAAGGGGCGTCTCGGACGCATCTGGCTGTCCCCGCCGGGCGTCAACCTGTACTGCTCGGTGGTGCTGCGTCCCGCTATTGCGCCGATGGCCGCCTGCCAGCTCACCTTTCTCTCCGTGGTCGCCGTAGCCCGCGCCATTGAAAGCTGCACCACGCTGAAGCCGCAGATCAAGTGGCCCAACGACATCCTGATCAACGGCAAGAAGGTGGCCGGCCTTTTGAACGAGATGAATGCGGAGACCGAGAAGGTCAACTTCGTGGTGCTCGGCATCGGGGTGAACCTCAACCTGGACATGGCCTCGATATCGGAGTCGCTGCTGCGCCATCCGGCGACATCGCTTTTGCAGGAAGGGGGCGTCGAGGTGGACCGGCTCGCCTTCACGCGGGCGCTGCTGCTCGAGTTGGACAGGCTTTACGACGTGTTCCTGGCTGAAGGGGAAGCGCCGGTGCGGGCCGAATGGCTGGAGCGCTCCGCCATCAAGGGGCGCAAGGTCAAAGTGAGCCAGGGCGAGCGGGAATTCACCGGCATGGTGCAGGGGGTGGACTCCTTCGGCGCTTTGTTGGTGCAGCTGTCCGACGGCAAGGTCGAGACCGTCCTCTCCGGCGACGTCGCCCTTGTTTAAGATCAAAAGAAAAAGGCATTATTTAACGCAAAGACGCAAAGACGCGAAGAAACACTAACCCTTTTAGGGCCTTTAGGCTTTTGAAGTTCGATTCCAGTTTCTGGTTTTCTTTGCGCCTTTGCGGCTTTGCGTTAAAACCACGGTTTTGGTTTCAGGAGGTTCGGCTTGCTTTTGGTGATCGACGTCGGGAACAGCAACATCGTTCTCGGGATTTACGATGAGGAACGATTGGTTCAGGACTGGCGGGTTTCCACCGACAAGTCCAAGACCATCGACGAGTACGGCATCCTGTTCCACGACCTGTTCCGCCTGTCGGGCATCGTGTTCTCGGACGTGAAGGACATCATCGTTTCCTCGGTGGTGCCGACCCTGACCGGCGTCCTGGAAAAACTGGCCCGCCAGTACTTCAAGATCACCCCGTACGTGGTGGGACCCGGCATCAAGACCGGCATGCCCATCCACTACGACAACCCGAAAGAGGTGGGGGCGGACCGGATAGTGAACGCCATCGCCGGCTTCGAGAAGTACCGTTCGCCGCTTATCATCGTGGACTTCGGCACCGCCACCACCTTCGACTATGTCAACAAGAAGGGCGAGTACTGCGGCGGCGCCATCGCCCCCGGACTTGCCATCTCCATGGAGGCCCTGTTCCAGAAGGCGAGCAAGCTGCCCCGGGTGGACATCGCCCGTCCGCCCGCCATCATCGCCAAGAACACGGTGAACTCGATGCAGGCCGGCATCTTCTTCGGTTACGTTGGGCTCGTGGACGGTATCGTGCAACGCATGAAGGCCGAGGGGAAGGAAACCGTCAAGGTGATCGCCACCGGCGGGCTCGCCTCGCTGATCGCACCGGAGTCGACCACCATCGAGGCGGTGGACGAGTTCCTCACCCTGGAGGGGCTGCGCATCATCTACAAGAGGAACAAGCCGTAAAGTTGGATGAAGGGACTGGCTCCGTCAGGTGCCTGTCCCTCTAGCGGAACGCTCCTTTCTGCTCAGCCAGCTTCTCCAAGCCCCAAGGTCACAGACACCTGGCGGTGCCAGTCCCTCCTTGGCGGAGCGTTGTTATTGATCTCGTTCCCAAGGTCCACCTTGGGAACGCAAAGCCTCTCCGAAGTTCCAACTTCTCTCGGATGCAAAGCTGGAGCTTTGCGCCATATGGGGTTCCCAAGCTGGAGCTTGGGAACCAGGAAAAGCTGGAGCTTGGGAACCAGGAAAAGCTGGAGCTTGGGAACCAGGAAAATCCCCCCTGCCACCCCTTTGACAAGGGGGGGACGTGTGGGGCGTGCAACGCTTTGGGAATACAAGGCTGCTGCCAGGGGCGTTCTCAGTTGAATAGTAACAGTTGGTTCACTCGCTTACATGGCGGGTGAGGGAGGTACATCAAAATCCAGTGAGAGTTCAGCCAGGTAGTTGGTAGTTCGCTGTTTGTTTCGTTAGCTTTACTCAAGTCGGTTTCTCGTTGAAGCGTAGGTCATTCATGATCTTCATTCTAAAGGGAGGGCGTTATGGGAAGGTATGAAACGGCAAAACTGCGTAACCTCGGTATTGTAGCTCACGGCGGTGCGGGCAAGACCTCGCTGGCCGAGGCGATCTTGTTCGACACGGGCATGATCGACCGGCTGGGGCGGGTCGACGACGGCAGCTCCACCATGGATTTCGAGCCTGAAGAGATCAAGCGCCGGATCTCGATCACCTCTTCCCTGGACCACTGCGAGTGGAAAGGGCACTCCATCCACATAGTCGACACCCCGGGATACGGCAACTTCATCGCCGATACCCGCGCCTGCATGAGGACACTCGACTGCGCCGTCGTCATCCTCTCCGCCATCTCCGGCGTCAAGGTTCAGACTGAGGAGGTCTGGCAGTGGGCCAACCAGTTCGAGATCCCGCGCATCGCGTTCGTCAACAAGATGGACCGCGAACGGGCCAGCTTCCTGCGCGCCATCGACGACATGGAGAAGGCGCTGGGCGCACGCGGGGTTGCGGTGCAGATGCCCCTGGGCGCGGAGGAGAACTTCGAAGGGGTCATCGACCTGGTGCGCATGAAGGCCTACCGCTACACCAAGGACTTATCCGGTAAGTTCACGGAAGGGGAGGTTCCGGCGGAGTACCTGGACGAGGCCAAGCGCCTCCGGGAGATGATGGTCGAGACGGTCGCGGAGGCGTACGACGCCCTGACCGAGAAGTTCCTTGATGCCGGCGAACTCTCCGAAGAGGAGATCCTGGACGGCATCAGGGTCGGCACCATGCGCAGCACCTTCACCCCGGTATTCTGCGGCTCCGCTGCCATGAACATCGGCGTGGCGCAGCTCCTGGACGCGATCTGCGACTTCTTGCCCTCCCCCCTGGATCGGACGGCGGCGGTCGGGTTGGACCCCAAGAGCGAGCAGGTCATTGAGCGCGCTCCGTCGGAGAGCGAGCCGTTCTCGGCGCTGGTATTCAAAACCACCTCGGATCCCTACACCGGCAAGATCACCATCTTCCGCGTGTACTCCGGCGTACTCAATTCCGACTCCCTGGTCTACAACTCGACCAAAGGGGTCCAGGAGCGCATCGGGCAGATCTTCGAGCTGGAAGGGAAGAAGCAGCACCCGATCAAGCAGGCAGTGGCCGGCGACATCGTCGCGGTGGCCAAGTTGAAGGAAACGGTTACCGGCGACACGCTCTGCGACGAGGCCAAGGCGATCGTCTATGAGCCGGCCCAGCCGCTGCAACCGGTGATCTCCTACGCCATCGAGCCCAAGACCAAGAACGACGAGGACAAGATCCACGGCGCCCTGCAGCGCATGATCGAAGAGGATCCGACCATCGAGAGCCACCGCGACCCGCAGACCCGCGAGTTCATCATCTCGGGGATGGGGCAGGTGCACCTTGAAGTTGTGGTCGAGAAGTTGAAGCGCAAGTTCGGCGTCGACGTCATTCTGAAGACCCCGAAGGTCCCGTATCTCGAGACCATCCGCGGCTCGGCCAAGGTGCAGGGTAAATACAAGAAGCAATCCGGCGGGCGTGGCCAGTACGGCGACTGCTGGATCGAACTGTCACCGCTGCCGCGCGGCGAGGGGTACAAGTTCGAGGACAAGATCGTGGGCGGCGTCATTCCGCGCCAGTACATCCCCGCGGTCGACAAGGGGATCCAGGAGGCGGCCAAGGAAGGGTTCCTGGCCGGCAACCCTGTGGTGGACTTCAAGGTGGCCCTCTACGACGGCTCGTTCCACACCGTCGACTCATCGGAGATGGCCTTCAAGGTCGCCGGTTCCATGGCCTTCAAAAAGGCGATGGAGCAGTGCAAGCCGGTCCTTTTGGAGCCGATCGTCAATATGAAGATCACCGTCCCCGACGAGAACATGGGCGACGTGATCGGCGATCTCAACTCCAGGCGCGGCAAGGTGGTCGGCGTCGAGCCCAAGGCCAATTCGCAGATCATCAGGAGCGTGGTGCCCATGTCGGAGGTGCTTACCTACTCCAACGACCTGCGCTCCATGACCAGCGACCGCGGCATGTTCACCTCGGAGTTCTCCCACTACGAGGAGGTCCCGAGCCATCTGGCCCAGAAGATCATTGCCGAGGCACAGGATCCGAAGAACAACAACCACAAGAGTGCATAGCTGACTTACAGCTTGTCTGCTGCCCGGTCTCCCCGCGGAGGCCGGGCAGGCTTAATTTCGAATGTCATGACATGGAGGATGAGCCAGATGGCGAAGCAATTTACACCCGATGAAGATGAAACTGTAGATCCCAAGAAGAGTTCGCAACAGCGACTCCTTTTGCTTCTGCTGCTGCTCATTGCCCTTTTTGCTTACCTTTATTTCTTTACCGGGCTGATCAAGCCCCGCGAAGAGGCGCCTGCGCCCCCGCCGCCCGCGCCCGCACCGGCCGTGGTGAAAAAGCCGCTGCCGCCGCGCCCGCAGGGTGCCGCCTCTTCCGCACAGGCTCCGGCCTCCGGCAAGGCTTCGGCCGGCAAACCGGCCGCCGGTGCTGCCGCTAAGCCCGCTGAGACGAAACCCGCCCCGGCCAAGCCGGGTGAGCCTGCCAAGGCCGGCGAGGCCAAACCGGCTGCTGCCGCCAAGCCGGGTGCGCCCGCGGCACCGCCGGCCAACACGGCGGCGCCCGCTGCCAAGCCGGGGGCACCGGCTGCCAAACCGGGCGCACCGGCTGCCAAACCGGAGGCACCTGCTGCGAAACCGGGGGCACCGGCAGCGAAACCGGGCGCGCCTGCGGCGAAGCCGGGCCAGCCTGCAGCAGCTCCCGCTGCCGCCAAGGAGGCCAAGCCTGCCGCTGCGGCGAAAGAAGCAAAACCTGCCGGGAAGGAGGCCAAGCCGGCCGCCAAGGAAGCCAAAGCCGCGGCAGCGGGCAAGGAGGCGAAACCTGCCGCCAAGGAGGCCAAAGAAGCCAAGCCCGCCAAGCCGGCGGCCAAGCCCAAGGCGAAAACCGGTGCCTTTGCCCTCGAGCTCGACAGCGAGGTCGCCGAGAGCGAGGTGGCCTCGGTCACCACGAAGCTGAAAAAAGCCGGCGTGGCACCGGTGGTCACCACCAAAACCCACAAGGGCGAACCGATGCACCGCCTGTTCCTGGCCGACTTCGCCAATCGCGACGAGGCCGCCGAAGAGCTGACGCGCCTCAAAGGCGTGGCACCCAACGCCTTCATGCTCAAGGAAGGAGGCCGCTACGCGGTCTACGCCGGTTCCTTCATGAGGGAAGGAAAGGCCGCCGTGGAGCAGGACCGTCTCTATGACAAGGGGGTCCGCCTGGTGCTCAAGAAAGCGAACATCCCGGTAACGGTGGTGAAAGTCCGTGCCGGCAGCTTCTCCGATCCGACCAGCGCCGAGAAGGCGGCAGCAAATCTCAAAAAGACCGGCCTCACTGCCAAGGTCGTCAAGGTAGGGAAATAAACCAGGTGTCGAAGGTAACCTTCAGGATTTCTGCGGCGGCGGCCCCGTACATCGGGGCCGACAAGCCCAGGGAGAACCGGATGGAAGCCGCTGCAGGGCGGGTGGCGCTCCCGCCGGGCGACCTGGTGCTGTTGCTGTACTACCTCTGCCACGATCCGGACCAGGAGGTGAAGCAGCAGGCGATGGGGACGCTGCGTTCCCTGCAACGGCCGATCCTGGAGCAGGTCCTGTCCGATGGCGAGCTCCATCCGCAGATCCTCGACGCACTGGTTCAGCTGCATGGCAGGAAGGCTGAGATCGCGGCGCTGCTCGCCCGGCATCAAAACCTCAGTGAAAAGGCGGCTGCCTTTCTCAAGGCGCAGGGCTTCGCTGTGGCGGCTGCTCCCCAAGCCGCACCGCCGCATGCGGCGCCCCACAAGGAGCACGACCTGGACGAGGCCGATGAGAAGATCGGTCCCGATGCGGACGAACCGATCGACGAAGAGGAGTACCAGTCCAAGTACCAGATGGCCCAGTCGATGGGGGTGAGCGACAAGATCAAGATGGCCATGACCGGGGACAAGGAGTGGCGCGCCATCCTGATCAAGGACAACAACAAACTGGTCTCCGGTGCCGCCATCAAGAATCCGCGCATGACGGAGTCGGAGGTGCTCGGCATCGCCAAGTCCCAGATCCAGAACGACGAGGTGATCCGCGTCATCTGCGCCAACAAGGATTGGATCAAGAACGCGCAGATCAGGAAGGCCTTGGTGGAGAACCATAAAACTCCTCTGCCCAACGCGCTCCGCTTCCTGGGGACGCTGGGGGAGAAGGATCTTGCCAACCTCGCCAAAAGCAAGAACATCAACAGCATCATTGCGACGCAAGCGCGCAAGATCTTGCTGAGCAAGAAGGAAAATAGGTAATTCAGGGGGATCTCGAATGGCTCTGGTCAACCAGGCAAAGCGTGAAATCAACGCGAAGATAGTCTTTTTCGGCCCCGGTCAGGCAGGTAAAGGTACCGGCCTCAGGCATGTCTTCAATAAACTCAAGCCGGAGTTCCGCGGCGCGCTGAAGGTGATGAGCGTGCAGGGCGCCCGCATGCTGTTCTTCGACTTCACCCCGCCCGGTGACGGCAACGTCGACGGCTTCCGGGTCCGTTTCCACCTCTACACGGTGTCCGGGCCGCTGGTCGATCCGGCGGCATGGAAGATGGTGCTGAAGGGGGCCGACGGCCTGGTGTTCGTGGCCGACTCGGCGCCGCAGCGTCTGGCCGACAACCAGGCCTCGTTGGGGCAGCTGGTCGAGTACCTGAAGGGGTACGGGCAGAGCCTGACCACCATCCCGACCATCCTGCAGTACAACAAGAGCGACCTGGCCGACGCCGCTTCCCTGGCTGAGCTGGAGCAGCAGCTGAATTCGTCCCGGCTGGTCAGCTTCAAGACCAACAGCCAGACCGGTGAAGGTGTACTGCAGGGGCTGATGGCGCTGGTAAAAACCGTCCTGACCGGGCTGCGCGCCAAAGGGACCGAGGCCATCGCCAGCAACGAAGGGCTTCAGCAGATGGTGGAACCGCCGGCAGCCGCGGCCCGGCCCGCTGCGGAGGCCCCGGCTGCGCCCGCGCCCGCTCAACCGGCCGCTGCCGTTTCCGGGCCCCTGGTTGCGTCGGCAACGCCGTCTGCAGCGGCGGCACCCGAGGAAACCCCGCTCTCACTGGAGATCGCCGGTGACCCGGTGGCGACGGGGGATTTGGTCCGGGTGCCCCTGACCATTCGCAGCGGCGACCGGGAAAAGACCGTGGTGTTGACCCTGTCGCTCGGCCTTTCCGAGGAATAGCGCTTGGGGCCCGAATTCGACATTTACCTGCTGTGCCGGCTGCTGCTTGCCTCGTTCCTGGGTGGACTGATCGGGCTGGAGCGCGAGATCCACGGCCGTCCGGCCGGGTTCCGGACCCACCTGCTGGTCTCGCTAGGGTCGTGCCTGTTCACCATCACCTCCATCGAGATCTACCGCATCTTCGGTAACTTCACCGGCGGGCCGGTCGGGGTCGACCCGGGGCGCGTGGCCGCCCAGGTGGTTACCGGCATCGGTTTCCTTGGCGCGGGCGCCATCATCCGCGAGCGCGCCTCTATTCGCGGGCTCACCACTGCCGCCTGTCTCTGGGTCGCCGCTGCTCTTGGCGTTGCCTGCGGCATAGGTCTGTTCTGGCTTGCCGTTTCGGTCACCCTGGTGGCCTTGGTGAACCTGTTGCTGCTGAAGGAAGTTGAGAAACGGTTGTCGCGCGACACCTACGTGCTGGTCAAGGTGTGGGGTGAGGATCGCGCCGACTTCGTGACCCGCGTCTACCAGACGCTCAGCGGCGCGGGCATTGAGCGGGTAGAGGCCAAGTTGCAGAAAGACATCGAGCATGGCGTGATGTTCATCGAGTTCCAGGTAAAACAGCCCAAGAAATCCAGCTCGTCCGACCTAATGGCGCGCCTGAGCGCAGTGGAGGGGGTCAAGAGGATCGGGATCGACTGATCCTCGACAACCCCTCCTTTTTTAAAGCAAGTAACTAAATGAAAGGAGAACAGAGCATGGCGGAACTGAAAGGAAGCAAGACAGAGAAGAACCTGCAGGAAGCGTTCGCCGGCGAGTCGATGGCACGCAACAAGTACACCTACTACGCGGCGGTGGCCAAGAAGGAAGGGTACGAGCAGATCGCGGCACTGTTCCTCGAAACGGCCGACAACGAGAAGGAACATGCCAAGCTGCACTTCAAGGCGCTCTCCGGGCTCGGCGACACCATCACCAACCTCAAAGCAGCGGCAGCAGGGGAGTACGCCGAGTGGGTCGACATGTACCCGCGCATGGCGAACGAGGCCCGTGAAGAGGGGTTCACTGCCATCGCAGCCATGTTCGACGGCATCGCCGCCATCGAGAAGGCGCACCAGGAGCGTTACAAGGCGCTGCTCGCAGCGGTAGAAGAGGGGACCGTCTTCAAGGAGGAAGCCCCGACCAGCTGGAAGTGCCGTAATTGCGGCCACATCCACGAGGGGACCGATGCCCCAGACATGTGCCCGGTCTGTCATCACCCGAAGGCGCACTTCGAGCGTCTCGCTGAAAACTACTGATCTGTCGGGGTGGGGGAAAGTCCTCTCCCTCACCCCCTGTTCCGCTCCATCCCCGTTGGGCCTGCCTCCACGCTGCGTGCAGTTCATCCAAGACAGCAAAATTCCTTGTATACGGCAGACTTTACGTGTTATGATGCGGCGGTTTCTCATTAGCAAAGGAGGCTTGCATGGCAATCATCACAATTTCCAGGGAGATGGGTACAGGCGCCTACGCCATTGCCAAGGAACTGGCAAAGAAGCTCAAGTACACCCTCGTTGACCGGGTGAAGATCGAGGAGTTGGCCCCCGCATACGGCCTGACTCCCGAGATCCTGGAAAGGGTGGACGAGAAGCCGCCGTCCTATCGTACCGCCGAAGACCGCCTCCAAGCCGCGCACCTTGCCACCATGGAGCTCATCCTGCTTGACTGCGCCAAAAAGGGTAACGTGATCCTCTACGGAAGGGGAGCGCAGGACCTCATCAAGGTGCTGACCAATGTGCTGAGGGTTCGCTTCATAGCGCCCTTCGAAGACAGGGTGGAAAAGTTTGCCGAAAGGGAATGGATCGATCCGGATCTCGCTCGCGAACTGATCAGGAGGAGCGATCACCAGTTGGGCGGCTTCATTCATTTCTACTTCAACCGCGACTGGAACGATCCCCTGGCGTACGACCTCATATTCAACACGGAAGTTTCCACTTCCCACGCCATGATCGAGGCCATCATTGCCGCCTCCAAGGATCCCCGCCTCAAGGAAGGTGAAGAGGAGTCCATGGCGCTGCTCGAGGATCTGATTGTCGCCAAGAGGGTAGAGGCCGAACTGCTGAAGTCGTCGCTGGCGCGGGCTCTGAAGTTCTGCATCAGCTGCGAGGACGGGGTCGTCACCCTTGCGGGTCACGTGCAGACCGAGGAGGAGATCGAGGAAGCCATCGAGCTGGCCCGGTCCGTCGAAGGCGTCACCGACGTCGAAAGCGATCTGGATGTGCTGAGCTACAAGCCGGTGAAGGACTAGGGCTAAGGCTAAGGCTTAGGCTAAGATCAAGATCAGGAGTAAGCGTAAGAATAACAAAGGGGCTGGAGCGAGGAATACACCTCATCTCCAGCCCCTTTTTCCTGGTTCCCAAGCTCCAGCTTGGGAACCCCATATGGCGCAAAGCTCCAGCTTTGCATCCGAGGGAAGTTGGAGCTTCGGAGAGACTTTGCGTTCCCAAGGCGGACCTTGGGAACGAGATCAAGGTTCGTTAAGGTTAAGGTTAAGACAGAAGGGGCTGGAGATGAGGTGTAATTCCTCGCTCCAGCCCCTTTGTTTTTTGCTTTATCTGAGCCTGCTACGCCCGTTGTTTTTGAGCCCGCTTCAGCGCCTCGACACAGCTGTAGGGTATGGCCATACTCCCCTTGCCGGTGCCCATGTTGATCCCTTCCTCGATGCCGTGGTAGTCGGAACCGCCAGTCCAGATAAGGCCTTTCTTCTCTGCACTGGATACCAGGAACGCGCTTTCCTGCTCATTGCAGACGTTGTTGAAGGCCTCGACTCCGGCGAGCCCCATGGCGCAAAGTTCATCGATGATGCGGTTAAGCGTGTCACGGTCGTTGGTGATGGTGGTGGGATGGGCAAGCACCGCCACGCCGCCCAGCCTCTGCACCGTTGCCAGTGCCTCTTCCATCGGAAAGTACCGCTTGGGGACGTCGCACGGGAGCAGGTAACGCACGAAGGCGTCCTGCATGTCCCTGGCATATCCCTTGCCCATGAGGACCTGCGCGATGTGAGGGCGTCCCAGCGCCCCTCCCGCCAGTGCAGCCGCTTCGGCGCTGGAGATGGGGGCTCTTCCTTCTATTGCCAGCTTCTCGTTGATGCGCCCCACGATCGCCTCGCCGCGCGCCTCCCTGCGGTCCCTGAATTCCTTGAGGATCAACTGCAATTGAGCATCGCGGTGGTCGAGGAGGTAGCCGAGCAGGTGGACGTCTTTAAACGAGCTGTAGGCCACCGAAAACTCCAATGCGGGCAGCACCTCCACGCCGGCGGCTGCGCCTGCCGCGAGCGCCTCGTCGATGCCGTCCACCGTGTCGTGGTCAGCCAGCGCGATGGACTTGAGCCCCAGCCCTTTGGCCATGGCCACCAGTTCGGTGGGGGTGCGCACCCCGTCGGAAAACGTCGAATGTAAATGCAGGTCTACCAGTTCTCTCATGTGTGCCTCTCGAATTTGATCAGGCCATTATAGGGGGTTCTCACGTTTGTGCAACAGTTAAGGACGCAGTTAGCTGTTGCCTTGACGGGGACCATCTTGTATAAGGAAGCATTACTTTTGGGAACGACAGAGGTGTGTGTGGCAAAGAGCAAGGGGATGGCAGGTGCGGTATTCGCTCTGTCGACGTTTATCATAGGGGGGCTTCTCACTTTTACCGGATTGGGGCTCATAGCATTTATGAAGAACCAGGATCTGCTAGGCTGGGGCGAAGGGCGCAGTATCGGCATTCTGCTGGTCTGTGTCGGGCTTCTTGCTTCCATCATGGGCGTGCTGGTAATGCGTGTGATCACCAACAGGTTGTAACATGAGGGATGACCAGATCCACCAGGCGATAGCGATCCTCACCGAGGCCGTCAAGGCGTGGGTGAGTCCCGCGGTGACCATTGTCGCCACCCAGGGCAAGGATCCTTTCAAGGTGCTGGTCTCCTGCATCCTCTCGCTTAGAACCCGCGACCAGGTTACCGCCGAGGCATCGGCCAGGATTTTTGCGCTGGCGGACACCCCTGAAAAGATGGCCCGCCTGGATGTGCCGCAGGTCGAGGCCGCCATCTACCCGGTCGGCTTCTACCGCGTCAAGGCCGAACAGATTCTCGAGATTTCGCGCTCCTTGTGCGAACTGTATCGTGGCGCGGTGCCGGATGATCTGGAAACGCTGTTGAAGTTCAAGGGGGTAGGGCGCAAGACGGCCAACCTGGTGCTCACCCTCGGTTTCGGCAAGCCCGGTATCTGCGTCGATATCCACGTGCACAGGATCTGCAACCGCTGGGGTTACGTCAAGACCCGCACTCCGGAACAGACCGAATTCGCACTGAGAGAGAAGCTGCCGGCTGAGTACTGGATCATAATCAACGATCTTCTGGTAACTTTCGGGCAGAACCAGTGCACGCCGCTTTCACCGAAATGCTCTACCTGTCCGTTGTATGATCTCTGCGATAGGGTGTCAGTTACCAAATCAAGATAAAACAGTGTTGCACAAACTGGCTCTTTGAGTATAATGGGGCCTTGAGTTTTTTCAGTTAAGCAAAAATGCTATCCGCTGATGCCAAGCATCAGCCACTCTGGGGGGATTATGCTTAAGAAGATAGGTTTCGTCGGTCTGGGCACCGTCGGTGTTCACATGGCAGCTAACCTTGCCAAGTCGGACTACCAATTAACGGTGTTTGACCAAGACGCAAATGCGATGGCTGAGCTTGCCAAGCTGGGCGTGAAAGTCGGCGATTCGCCGATGGCGACCGCCAAGGGGCAGGACCTGGTCATCGTGATCGTGCCGGAGAGCAAGTACCTGGTCTTTGGCGAGAACGGCGTCCTGGAAGGGATCGATCCCGGCACCATCCTGGTCGACATGGGCACCCACTGCCTGGAGACCATCGAGCGCATGGCCGAAGAAGCCAAGAAGCGCCGCGTCATGTTCCTCGAGGCACCGGTCTGGGGGAGCAAGGAGCATGCGGCCAACGGTCTGCTGACCATCCTGGCCGGCGGTGACGAGGCCCTTTTGGGGCGCTGCCGCGAGCCGTTCTCCTATTTCGGCCTCAATATCATCCACATCGGCAAGATCGGCGACGCCACCCGCATGAAGCTCATCGTCAACCTGCTGCAGGCCGAGATGATGCAGTCGCTTTCCGAAGGTCTGGTTTTCGGCGAGAGGATGGGCTTCAAGCCGGACAAGATCCTCGAAGTGCTCGACTCCGGCGGGGTTGCCTCGCCGCTGTTCCACTCCAAGGGGCGCTCCATCGCGCGTGGCGACTTCAGCCGCAACCTGGCGCTCAAGTACGTCGACTCGCAGATGCGGCGCGTGCTGGAGATGGCCGAGAAGCTGGAGCTCGACCTGCCGGCCGCGAAGACCGTTTCCGCCATTTACGATCAGGCCGTCCAGGACGGCAGGGGCGAGGAAGACTTCTCCGCCATCGTGAAGCTGCTGCGCAAGTAATTACGTTCCGATACCGCTGCCAAAAGAGGCGCCCCCAAAAGGGCGCCTTTTTTTTGTCCTGTAGGGGCGAATAATCATTCGCCCTGTTTGCTCGAAGGGGCAGGCTCCGTAGGTGCCTGTCCCTTTAGCGGGACGCTCCATTCCGCTCGGCCCCTTTACCTAAACATTAAGGGGCCAGGCACCTAGCGGAGCCAGTCCCCCCAAGCGCCGCCTGTGCCCTAGCGTTCCCCCCTTTGCGAAGGGGGGATAGGGGAGGGGCCTCGCCAGCACGGCGCATCAAAGGCGGGCGAATGATTATTCGCCCCTGCAGGCGGGGGGGTAACACCTCCTTCGCTTTCTACCTGCCGCTGAAAATGAAAAAAAATTGTGTGTACAAAAAACTTCAAGCTGCAGTAAAAATAGATATTCAATTTTTCGAGCACAATTGAAGCGGTTTTAGTATGTGCTAATTGTTGTTCAGGTGCAGTAATAACAATTAGCACTTTTCACTGTTACGGTTATCAAAACTCAATATAGTACTGTATAAGCCGTGACATTATTACTACTACAGTAGTAATGGGAGAACTATGGGGAACACGAGAAACAAGAAGCTTATGTTGTTGGGCCTGTCTTTGAGCTTTTTGGCCGTCGCTGGTTACGGCTTCTATTCCTGGCAACAATCACATGCGGACCATAGCAGGCAGATCAGCTACACCACCTTCATCCAGAAAGTTTCCGCCGGCAACATAGCCAAAGTGAGGATCGTCGGGGACGAGATCACTGCTCACGCCAAAAACGGAGAGCAATTCAGTCTCTTTCTTCCGGCCGGAGCCTACCTGGGCGACTTGCTCATCGCCAAAAAGGTCGATTTTTCCTCCACACCTCCTTCCGGCGGACCGAATTGGTTCGAAATCGGGTTCCTGGTCGCCATAGGCATCTTCCTGTTCGCCATCCTCAGGCGTTTTACCGGCATCGGTCGAAGCCGCGCCCGCATGGTCGACTACTCCGAATCGACCACCCGTTTCGGAGATGTGGCCGGCGCCGAGGAGGCCAAGGCGGAACTGCAGGATACGGTCGAGTTTCTCAAGGATCCGGAGAAGTTCTCTACCTTGGGCGGCAAGATGCCCACCGGCGTGCTTCTCGTGGGTCCTCCGGGCACCGGCAAGACCCTGATCGCCAGGGCGGTGGCCGGTGAGGCCGATGTTCCCTTCTTCTCCATCTCAGGTTCCGAATTCGTGGAGATGTACGTCGGCGTGGGCGCCTCCCGGGTCAGGGACCTGTTCGCCCAGGCCAAGAAGGCAGCGCCGTGCATCGTCTTCATCGACGAGATCGACGCGGTCGGTCGCAAGCGTGACGCCGCCGCGGGGGGCGGCGCCAGCGACGAGCGGGACCAGACGCTGAACCAGCTGCTGGTCGAGATGGACGGTTTTGAGGTCAATTCGGGGATCGTGGTGCTCGCTGCCACCAACCGCCCCGAGATCCTCGACGACGCGCTGCTGCGCTCCGGGCGCTTCGACCGCCAGGTCACCGTGGGCTCGCCCGACATCAGGGGACGCGAAGCGATCCTCAAGGTGCACGCCAAGAACGTCCCGCTGCACGACGAGGTCGACCTGATGGTGATCGCCCGCGGCACCCCTGGCTTCTCCGGCGCCGATCTGGCCAACGTGGTCAACGAGGCCGCCATACTCGCGGCGCGCTCCAACAAGGGTGTCGTGGAGATGATCGACTTCGATCTGGCCAAGGACAAGGTGCTCATGGGCGCCGAGAAAAAGTCCATGGTCCTCTCCGACAAACTGAAGCTTTCCACCGCGTACCACGAGGCGGGTCACGTGCTGGTCGCCAAATTGACCCCGGGTTCCGACCCGGTGCACAAGGTGACCATCATCCCCAGGGGTAGGGCGATGGGAGTGACGGTGCAGATCCCCGAAGACGACATCTACTGCTACACCAAGGAGATGCTGGTCGCCCACCTCAAGGTACTCATGGGCGGACGCGCCGCCGAGGAGCTGATCTACAGCACTACTACCACGGGGGCGGGCAACGACCTGGCGCGAGCTACCGACACCGCGCGCAGGATGGTCAGCGAGTGGGGCATGTCGCGCGCCTTCGGTCCGGTCGCTTTCGGGCACAACGAGAATACCGATAACGGCGGGAAGAAAGGCTTCAGCGACGTCACCGCGCGGGAGATGGACAACGAGATCCGCTCCATCGTTAGTGGCTGTTACTCCGACGTCGTGACACTGTTGCAGGAGCACATGGATGCCCTGGAGCGGCTGACTCGGGAACTGGTAGTCAAAGAGACCCTCGACGCTGCCGAGATCGACGCCATCCTTGGTTTCGGCGACAACAGCGACGAGCCCATATCCGCAGCAGCCTGACACCTCTGTCCCACATCAAACGGGGGGGCGGCGCGCTCTACACCAAGCGCCTGTCCCCCCTCACTTTTCCCGCCAGCAGCAAAAGCTTGCCCCCCCAGCCGATCGATGTTATGAAAGAGCCTGGCTTTGGCCGATCAGAATCGAGGAGCACCCGATGACCAATAACGACGTCTTTCGCAGATTGCGCTACGCGCTTAACCTCAACACCCAGGCTGTCGTGGAGGCATTCCGGCTTTCGGACGTGAAGATGGGGCAGGCGGACATTACCAGCCTGGTCAAGAAGGACGATGAGGAAGGGTTCCGCGAGTGCGGCGATGACGTTCTGCAGGCCTTCCTGGACGGGCTGATCGCCTTGAAGCGGGGCAAGCGCGAAGGTGCGGAGGACAAGGCGGCAGCCACACCGGAGCAACTGACTAACAACGACATCCTCAAGAAGATCCGTATCGCCCTGAGCCTGAAAGAGGACGAGATGCTGGCGATCTTCAAGCTGGCCAAGTTCCCGGTTTCCAAGTCCGAGCTGAGCGCGGTGTTCCGTGCCAAGGGGCAGGAGAACTA
Organism: Geomonas anaerohicana; assembly: GCF_016458305.1. Classification (GTDB taxonomy): domain Bacteria; phylum Desulfobacterota; class Desulfuromonadia; order Geobacterales; family Geobacteraceae; genus Geomonas; species Geomonas anaerohicana. Next base: position 306,570 of record NZ_JAEMHL010000003.1, read on the forward strand.
CAAGCCCTGCGGCGACCAGATGCTACGCAATTTCCTCAAGGGACTGACCATGAAATACCGGGAAGGTGCCTAGAACTAAAGGCTGAAGGGAGGTTCGCTTGGACCGTCACGAAGTCAGAGAGGCCGCCGTCGCGGACGGAACTGCCGAAGCCGAAGCTGCTGCTGAAGCTGCCGAAGCTGCCGAAGCTGCCGAAGCTGCTGCTGCGAAAACTGCCGAAGTTCTCGACCCGGCTGTCATCGCCCGCGGCCTCGCCGCTGTGCGCAAGCGCCGCTGGTGCCTCTGGATCGTCCTCATCGTTTACCTGCCCACCATGTACCTGACCCAGAAGATTACCCATTCCTTCAGCGGATCCATGCCGGTCTTTTTCTGCTGGTTCGCGGTTCTGCTTGGCGTCATGTTCTATTCCGCCACCGCTCGTTGTCCTCGCTGCCGCAACTACTACCATATGCACGGCATGATGTTACTTTACCTGCGCAAGTGCCTGCACTGCCAACTCCCTCTCACCAACGACAAGGGCGACAAACTCTAAGGAGGGGTTGCTCCCTTTCCCTGGTTCGTTTCACTGTATGCCCTCTGCGCCCTGTCCACCACTGACAGTTCCGTCTCGAGCTCGTACAAGAGACTGTCCCCATCCACGCCGCTTTTGCGTATGAAAACCTCCATGTCCCTCACCCCTTGCTCGCTCAACTCCCGGGACAGGTACCCATCGATAGCCTCGATGTCGAACTCGAAGGCGCGGTAGGCGCGCTGTACCGCTTGCCCTTGCTCGGCTATGGGCTCGAAGGCGTCTCCCAACTCCATGCGCGGCAGTCGCGCATTCCGCGAAAGCCTCGGGTAACGACACTCTCCAGCCGACTTTTCCGCTTCGACCAGGTAGGAGTTCCCCTGGTAATGCATGCCGTTAGCGTGTTGCACCAGCTTTTCGCCAGCGCCGGTCATGGTGTCCACCTCTTCCCGGAAGGCCCGGTAGGCCCGCGGCAGGTCGGCCGCGTCGGCGAACCTGACATCATCGAGCGCCTTACGCGTTTCCTGTGTCTTTAGCTGCGCGTACTGCAGATCGTCCTGTATCGTCTGCAGTGATGCGCTACTCCCTTGCCGCGACCCGCCCCACCACGACGTGCATCCCGTCAATGAAATCCCAATGAAGACTACTGCCAGCCAACCGAGAGAGTGGGGTGAGTTCAGTTGTCTCATGACAGGCTCCTGTTATGCTATTGCGATTGGTTAATCGTACTTAATGTGCAGCGGGTGTCAACGCAGCTGGCGGAACAATATCCCGGCAGCCGTCCGGACCGCGCCAGCAACGACTATTGCCAACAAGGCGCTGCCGGATCCTGCGGTTTTTGGTAAAATGAGCATACTTATCTCACCTGCTAATGAGACTGGACGCGATTCAATTAGAGCTGTGTTTGCCGTATTCATTGGTAATCAGCAGCGTGGAGGAGATCATGAAAAAGTATCTTTTGGCTTTGATGATGACCTTGGTAGCGCAAGGGGCCGGAGCCGCAGTGGTGGGACATAACGTGGAGTACCGCCAGGGGGATACGGTCCTCGAGGGATACCTGGCCTATGATGACACCATCAAGGAGAAGCGCCCGGGTGTGCTCATCATCCACGAGTGGACCGGCGTGAGCCCATACGAGAAGATGCGTGCCGAGCAGCTTGCCAGGCTTGGCTACGTTGCCTTTGCAGCCGACATCTACGGCAAGGGAGTGCGCCCGGTCGGACCCGAGCAGGCCGCCAAGGAAGCAGCCAAGTACCGGGGAAACGACCGGAGCCTGATCCGTGCGCGTGGCGCGGCAGGGCTTGAGACGCTGGCCGGGCTGCCCCAGGTTGATCCCAAGCGGCTGGCGGTGATGGGGTACTGCTTCGGCGGCACGGCCGCGCTGGAGTTGGCCAGGAGCGGCGCCGACGTGCTGGGTACGGTCAGCTTCCACGGCGGGCTCAGTACCCCCAATCCAGCCGACGCTAAGAATATACGCGGCAAGGTCCTCGCGCTGCACGGGGCCGATGACCCCTACGTGAAGCCTGACGAGGTGGCTGCGTTCCAGAAGGAGATGCGGGATGCCAAGGTGGACTGGCAGATGAATTATTACGGCAACGCGGTGCACAGCTTCACCAATCCCAAGTCAGGCAATGACAACAGCAAAGGGGCCGCGTACAACGAGAAGGCAGACCGGCGTTCCTTCGAGGCCATGAAGCTTTTCTTCAACGAGATATTCGGAACTCGATAGGCGATTCCGGCATGTGGTCCACTGCTCCTCCCCCCCGGAGGGAGGAGGTTGGGAGGGGGGATGTATTTGGTTGCTACTTTTTGAGCTCCCTGCCCCTCCCCCTCCTGGGGAGGGGAGTGAGACGGCAGGCCTTATGAGTCTCGCTTACTCAAAGCAGCAATGCCCAAAGGTGTAGCCATGGTGGATCGATCCCAGACTGAAGACCATCCGCTCGAATATGCCTCCTTCGAAGGAATCATCCCCGCCGGCAACTACGGTGCCGGGACCGTCCTCATCTGGGATCAAGGCTCCTGGGAACCGCTGTAAGGCGGGAAGGGGGATTACTACCGCGGCAGGCTCCATTTCATACTGCACGGTGAGCGGCTCAAAGGCGCTGGACCCTGATCCCCGTGGCCGGATTACTTCGAGCTTCGGCAAAAGTTGCCAGGTTAGAGAGCTTGACTTGCCCCCGCGGGCGGCGTTATACCTGTGCAATTCACTTTTCCCGGAGCATCCATGCCCGTTCGTTTCATCCACACCTCCGACGTTCATCTCGGCAAGACCTACCGCGCCTCCGGCTGCGACGCCCAGCGTTACCAGGACTTCTTCACCACCTTCGCCGCTATCGTGGCCGATGCCGTGCACGAACAGGTCGACTTCGTCCTGATCGGCGGCGACCTGTTCCACACCGGCCAGATTCTCCCCAGGACCTTCGCCAAGACCATTGAGATCCTGCAGCCCTTGAAGGACGCCGGCATCCCCTGCCTTGCCGTGGAGGGTAACCACGACTGGATCCACCGCCGCGACAGCGTCTCCTGGATGGAAGCGCTCTCGCAACTGGGCTACATCTCCCTGCTGCGTCCCTCCAGGAGCGCCGATGGCGGCTACCTTTTTGATGCGTTTGATCCGGAGCAGGGGAGCGGCGGGCACATCGAGGTCAAAGGGGTGAATATCTACGGCCTCGGGTATATCGGCTCCCAGGCGGGCAACCATGTGCCCCGCATCTGTGACGCCATCGGCACCAAGCGCAACATCCTGCTTTTCCACGTCGGGGTCTGGACTTACTCGCCGGTAGAAATCGGCAACATAAAACCGGAGGAAGCGCAGCCCCTGGCGGCATGCTTTGATTACGTCGCCCTCGGCCACGGGCATAAACCCTACATCGTCAATGATGCCGATGGCCGCCCCTATGCCTTCAACCCCGGCTCGCCCGATTGCGTCAACTTCGGGGAGGAGCGCTACGACAAGGGGTATTACCTTGTTGCGCTGGGCCAGGACGGCAAGGTAGCGCATGAATTCCGTCGCACCACGCCGCGCCCGATGCTGGTGGTCACTGCCAACCTGGACGGGGCGGGCAACGCAACGGACGCGTTGGAGCTGTTCAAAGCCCAGATGGCGCAGAAACTCGCTGGTTGCACGGACGAGCGAGCCCCGCTCATCGAGGTTCGTCTGGCCGGAAAGGTCGGCTTCCACCCCTTCGAGCTGAGTCGCGACCGTCTGCGCGCATCGCTGTGCGAAATCTGCGAGCCGCTGCACTTGGAGATAAAGAACCACCTCTCGCTGGTTGCTGGCGGGGGAGGGGAGGAGAAGGTCAAAAAGAGCCTCGCGGAGATCGAGCGGGACGTGCTGGGCGAGCTGATCGGTGCCAACAGCCACTACCAGGGACGTGTGGACGAACTGACGCGCCTGAGCCTGGCGCTGCGGGACCTGGTGCTCAAGGGTGACGTGGAAGGCGAGGAGCTTTTGAGTCTGCTCTCCTCGGGAGGTGACCAGTGCGCATAGTTTCGGTCCACCTCAAGAACATCAAATCGCATCGCGACAAGGAGCTCGTCTTCTCCCCGGGGATCAACGTCCTTTCCGGTGCGAATGGTTCCGGCAAGAGCACCATCTTCGAGGCCATCGGCTATGCCCTGTTCGGCGTCGACGCCAAGGACTTCGTCTCGAATGCCGAGCGCTTCCTCACCATCGGTACCAAGCGCGGCGAAATCGCTGTCGTCTTCGAACCGGCGCCGGGAGAGCTGTACCGGGTCACGCGGACTGTAGGTGCTGCCGGGAAGTGGCTCCTGGCCAAGGAAATCGGCGACGGGTTTGAGGTCGAGGAACACGCCAACATGGAGGAGACTGAGGCGCGCATCGCGCAGTTGCTCGGACTCTCCGCGGGGCGGCCGCTGTCGGAACAGTTCAAGTTGGTTATCGGCCCCTTCCAGAACGACTTCCTCGGTCCCTTCGTGATCAAGCAGCCAGCGAAGCGTCAGGATGCCTTCGACGAGATCCTCGGCATCGATGCCTGGCGCAAGACACAAGACAAAACAAAGGTTTTGACCAGCACCATTAAGGCAAAACTCGACGTGCTGCAGGCCGAGGTGGATAGCAAGTCTGAGCAGATTGCCGTACTCCCGGCGAAAGAAGAGGAACTGGTACTCCTGCGGGCGCAGGGCGAGTTCAAGCGGGGCGAGTTGGCAACGAAGACCGCGGAGCTTGATCAGGCCACTGCCCTGTTGAACGCGCTGGAAGCGAAAAAAGAGGCGATCCAGTCAGTCCAACAGGAGGTGCAGGGGCTGCAGGAGCGTGTCGAGTCCGGCAAGAACTACGTCGCTACGCAGCAACTTCTGGTCGAACAGTCGCAGCAGGCGGCGGCAGTCGTGGCGGCATCGGCCGCGGGCAAGCAGGCGTATGACGCGGCTGAGGCAAGGCTCAAGGAACTGCGTGAGCAGATACAGCAGAAGCACCAACTGGAAAAGAAGCTTGCTGACCTGGAAAAGGAACAGGGGAGCGTCCAGGCGATGCTGGAGGCGGAAAGCCGCGAACTCGAGCTGGCCAAGTCGACGATGGACGCGGAGCGCAAGCGCCTGAAGAGCGACCAGGACGCACTGGCGGCGGCATTTGCGGAGCAGAAGAAGCTGGAGACCGTGTCGGCCCAGGGGCTGGCATTTGCGGAGCAGAGCCGGCTTCTTTTCCGTGAACTCCCTATGCACAACATGGAGACGACGCTTCCCTATCTCAACGTTGCCCTGAGCCGGATAGAAGAAATCGACCGGCAGATCCGGGAACGGGAGAGCGTTTTGGCCGGTTCTGCGCTCCTCAAAGCGGAGGCCGGACAGTTGGCGGCGCGCCAGCTTCGGCTGGAGCAGATCCAGGCGCGACGGTCCGAACTTGCCGGGCGCAGGCATTCGCTAATCGAGGGGCGCGACAAGATCGGGGCTGGTGCCTGCCCGTTCTTCCAGGAGCCTTGTCAGAACCTGCAAGGGGCAGATCCGGCAGGTCTCTTTGATGCCCGCATTGCCGCCCTGGATGATCAGATCGCAGCCCTTGATCGCGAGGCGGCTGACCTGGCGTCCCAGGTGAGTGCTGCGCAACAGGCTGCTCATGAGCTGGCAGGCATGGAGCAGGTGGCTCTGGAGTTGGCCAAGGCGGGGCGGGAGCGGACAAAGCAGGAAGAAGAGTTCAGCCGCAATTACGCCCAGATCGCCGTGCCAGCACTTCGTGCACCGCTTGAAGAGTGGTTGGCAACTGCCGGTGTTGCCAATGTTTCTCTCCCGGAGTTGCCAGGCGCGGACGTCGACCTGGCGGCGGCACCTCAGCAGCGCCGGGACGCGCTGGCCCAGGCGACAGATGCATGGCAGGGCGTCATAAACCGGCTGGAATCTGCACTGGAAGAGCGCGTGAAGCAGGCGGCCGAGCCAGTCCAGGAATCTGCGCGCAAGCTGGCCGAGCTGTCGGCACGAGGGGAGGCGCTGGAACAAAAGGAGCGCGAGTTGGCCGACGCGCTGCAAAAGGCTGCCCTGCGGGAGCACTCTGTGGCGCGACACAATGCGCGGCTGGCCGCGTTGCTGACGGAGATCAGTGCCCGGAAAACAGAGGTCGCCGCATTCGCCGATGTGGAGCGGAGAGTGAAGGATGCGGAGGAGGAGCTGGTCCGTTTCCAACCGGCGCGCGACACCTACATCGCCAACCAGAAGGCGGCGGATGAACTGGGTAAGCACCAGGAGACCCTGGAGAAATACCAAAGGGGATTGCAGGTGCTCGCCGCGTCGCTGGCCGCCAAGCAGGCGGAACTGGCAAAGCTTGTCGCTGATTATCGCCCTGAGCAGCATGAGGCCGCGAAGAACGATCGGGAACAGCTGGTGATGGCGGCTACCAGGTTGAAGTCCGAGATTGGCGCCATTGCCGAAGGAGTGTCGCGGCTGGAAGGGGAGACTGCAGCGCTGCGCGCCGTCGCCGCCGAGATCGAGCAGAAGCTGGCGGCCATCGAAAAGCTGAAGGAGCAGGCCGACCTGGTCAAGTTCCTGCGCAACCAGGTATTCAAGAACGTCTCGGCCCAGCTCTCCGAGCGTTTCCGGGAGGAAATCAGCTTCCGCGCCGACCGCATCTATCGCAGCATCTGCGAGTCCGACGAGGAACTGCTTTGGGGCGATAACTACCAGATCGTACTCAAGGACATGGCCGACGGTAACATGAGGGAGCGCAGCGACGACCAGCTCTCCGGCGGGCAGATGATGAGCGCGGTCGTAGCCCTGCGCCTGGCCCTGTTGCAGACCATCGGCGCCCGTATCGCCTTCTTCGACGAGCCCACCTCAAACCTTGATGCCGAGCGGCGCGAGAACCTGGCCAAGGCATTCCGCGCTATCGATGTGGGCCAGGAGGAAGTCACCGAGCACTGGTACGACCAGCTCTTCCTGGTCAGTCACGACGTGAGCTTCACCGAGATTACTGACCAGACCATACAGTTGGATTGATTTGGTCTTGGCGGCGCCGGGAATTCCCTCCCCCGGAGGGGGAGGGTTATGGAGGGGGCTTCTTTTTCATTTATTCCCGACCACTTCCCCCCTCCCGACCTCCCCCCTCCGGGGGGAGGAGTATCCAACAAGGATTTTTATTCATGAATAACAAGCATCGTGGAGCCTGGTTCATCGTCGCTTCGGCGGCGGGATTCGCCACGCTCGGCATCCTCATAAAAAGCGCCTTTGACGGCGGTGCCAACATCAGCACCGTGCTGGCGGGGCGCTTCCTCCTGGCTGGTGTCTTTCTCTTCGGCATCCTGCGCGTGCGCGGCGTCAACTGCGCCCTCGACCGTAAGACCGCGCTGCAGCTCATCCTTATGGGGGCGGTCGGCTACGGCGGCATGTCCGGGCTTTACGCCAACGCCATCCACTATCTCCCCGCGTCACTCACCGGCATGCTCCTTTATACCTATCCCGCCTTGGTCACCGTCCTGGCGCTGATCGTGGGGGACGAGCGTTTCAACGCACCCAAAGGCATCGCGCTGGTGGTCTGCTCGGTGGGGTTGGTCTTGCTGCTGGGGGCGTCGTTCGAAGGGGCGCAACTCACGGGCATCCTTTCCGTACTCGGGGCCGCGGTGATCTACAGTTGCTACATCATCATCGGTAACCGCATCCTCAAGAACATCGATCCCATGGTCACCTCGCTCTGGGTCTGCACCGCTGCCGGGCTTGCCTTTTTCTGCTACGGTGCGGCCAAGGGGGAGTTGGTCCTCGATCTGAGCCCCGGTGGATGGCTTTCCATCGTGGGTATCGCCGTCTTTCCGACGCTGTTCGGTGTCATGGGGTTCTTCGCCGGTCTGCGCCTGATCGGCGCCACTAACGCCTCCATCATCAGCATGCTGGAGCCGCTGATCACCGTGCTCCTGTCCGTGATCCTGCTTGGAGAGCGCATCACACCGCTGCAGGGCTTCGGCGGCGCGGTACTCCTCTTCGGCGGGCTTATCCTCCAGCTATGGGGACATGAGGCGCGGCATGAGACGGTCACGGAAGTGTAAGGTCGCACCTTCTCAAAAGCTAGGCGCTGCAAGCTCTTCGCAGGTCGATTCAGTGTCCCCCTTTCGCAAAGGGGGATTGAGGGGGATTTGACTGTCCTTGCAGGCTTTGACGCACTCGCTACTTCGGCTAAATCCCCCTCACGTCCCCCCCTTCGCAAAAGGGGGGGACGTGAGGGGGCGTGCATCGCTTAGTGGACGAACTTGCTCCGCTTCCCTGAATTCTGCGGTGCTAGGGAAAGCTGGTTGAGCTGAAAGAAGCGTTCCGCTAAAGGGACAGGCACCTTATGGAGCCTGTCCCTTCCGCCACGCGATGCCCCCCGCCAATCGCCTGCTATCGTTGACTTTCCAGCACCGATCTGCTAGAGACATAGGGCTTGTAGCTAACCCGGCTTAAAGGAAGACATGGAAGAGTTCTTCATAAAGTTGTCCATCATGCTGGTTCCCGCGTTGATGGCAATTACCTGTCACGAGGTGTCCCACGGCTACGTCGCCGACAAGTTCGGCGACAACACTGCCAGATACCTCGGGCGCCTGACGCTCAACCCTCTGAAACATCTCGATATCCTGGGCACGCTGCTGATCTTCGTGATCGGGATCGGCTGGGCCAAGCCAGTGCCGGTCAACTTCGGCAACCTCCGCCATCCCAAGCGGGACATGATCTGGGTGGCGGCGGCCGGGCCGATCACCAATTTCTGTTTAGCGACCGTGTCGGCTCTCGCCATGCGCGCCTTGATAGCCGGTACCCAGAACGCCGCCGAGGGGTCCATGGTGGCGTCCTTTGCAGACCCGGTCACCTTGATGCTGGCTTTCTCGGTCTATATCAACCTGCTGCTCGGCGTGTTCAACCTGATTCCAGTGCCGCCCCTGGACGGCGGGCGGGTCGCAGTCGGGCTGCTGCCCTACGGTCTGTCCATGGCGCTGGCCCGGGTTGAGCCGTTCGGCATGATCATCATCGTAGCCTTGGTGTTTTTAACCAACGCTTTTAGTTATGTAATTGCACCCGCCCTTAACTTCGGCGTGCACCTGCTGGCCGGTCCCTACGCGAACCTGGTCTTCGGTGTCACCAAGCTCATGATGAAGGGGTAGGGGAGCAGAATCCAAAAAGGAGTTCGATTCTATGAGCAACAACCGTATCGTTAGCGGCATGAGACCGACTGGAAAGCTGCACCTGGGGCACTACCACGGGGTTCTGTCCAACTGGATGGAACTGCAGCGCAACTTCGAGTGCTTCTTCTTTGCCGCCGACTGGCACTCGCTGACCACCGAGTACGCCAGCACGGACGGTATCCAGGACAGCATCAACGAGATGGTGCTCGACTGGCTCGCTTTCGGAATCGACCCCGAGCAGAGCGTGATCTTCAAGCAGAGTCGGGTGCCGCAGCACGCGGAGCTGAACCTGATCCTGTCCATGATCACCCCGGTCTCCTGGCTGGAGCGCAACCCGACCTACAAGGAGATGCAGGAGAACCTGACCACCAAGGATCTCTCCACCTTCGGCTTCCTCGGTTACCCGGTGCTGATGGCCTCCGACATCATCGTTTACAAGGCCGCCCGCGTGCCGGTGGGGCAGGACCAGATCCCGCACCTCGAGATCACCCGCGAGATCGCGCGCCGCTTCAACTACCTCTACGGCGAGGTCTTCCCGGAGCCGGCCGCGCTCTTGACCGAGACCCCGAAGGTACTGGGCATCGACGGCCGCAAGATGAGCAAGAGCTACGGCAACGCCATCTTCCTGTCCGACGACGCCGAGGAGACCAGGAAGAAGGTCATGTCCATGGTCACCGACACCCTGCGTCCCTTCAAGCGTGACCCGGGCGAGCCGGACCGCTGCGTCGCCTTCACCCTGCATTCCCTCTACGTGGATGCCGACAAGCGTGCCGAGATCGTCGAAGGGTGCCGCGGCGCCCAGCTTGGCTGCGTAGACTGCAAGAAGATCCTGGCCCAGGCCATGGTCGACACCCTGGCGCCGTTCCGCGAGAAGCGCGTGGAACTGACCGAGAAGCCGGGCCTGGTGGAAGAGGTGCTCGCCGAAGGCAGCCGCAAAGCCGAAGTCGTCGCCAAGCAGACCATGGACGAGGCCCGCGCCGCGCTCAAAGTCTAACCGCTTTAACGGCTTTAACGGACGTTCAAGGTTCAACGTTCAACGTTCGATGTACCTCCTGCCTGTGGGGAGCGGCATCCCGGCGGCACCTTTGTCACGTTGAGCGGTTAGGGGAGTAACAAGTAACGGCGACCTTGCCCGTCGCGGAAATCCCTCTCGAACGTTGAACATTGAACGTTGAACCGCTTTTTAGGAGTTTTTTTGTCGCTCGAAGAGATGCAAAGCAACCTTTTCTCCGAAGCCCTGGAGCAGTCTTACCGGGTGCAGATCGAGGAGTTCGAGGGACCGTTGGACCTCCTGCTCCACCTCATCAAGAAGAACGAGGTGGACATCTACAACATCCCTATCGCTGCCATCACCAGGCAGTACCTCGACTACATGGAGATCATGAAGGACCTCAACCTCGACATCGCGGGTGAGTTCCTCGTGATGGCGGCAACGCTGCTGCAGATCAAGTCGCGCATGCTCCTGCCGGTTACCCCGGAGGAGGACGCCGATGGCGAGGTGGAAGACCCGCGTGCGGAACTGGTTCGGCGCCTTCTGGAATACCAGCGTTACCGCGATGCTTCGCAGATGCTCAACTGCCGCAACCTCCTGGGGCGCGAGGTCTTTGCCCGCAAGTTCGATTCCCCGGAGCTGGGTGAACTGGACCCGGTGGAAGAGCCGGCGGACGTCGAACTTTTCGAGCTGATCGAGGCCTTCCAGAAAGTGCTGGCGCGCGTCTCGGTCGACACCTTCCACGACGTCGTGGCCGATGGCATCTCCATCGCCGACCGCATCGGGGAGGTGCTCTCCATCCTGCATGCCGAGAAGACTGTCTGTTTCGACTCGCTCTTCAACACCGGCATGACCCGCGATCTCCTGGTGGTCACCTTCCTTTCCATCCTGGAGCTTTGCAAACTCAAGCTGATCAAAGTCGTGCAGATGGACAGCATGGGCTCCATTTGGCTGCATCTGGCTGCCAAAGAGGAAGGAGACGGCGAGGGCAGCGAAGAGGGTGAGGGCGAGGGCGAAGTCGTAGCAGAAGGGACTGGCTCCGTTTAGGTGCCCGTCCCTCTAGCGGAACGCTCCAATCCACTCAACCATCTTACCCAACCCCTAACGGGACAGGCACCTGCAAGCCCCTCTCCCTCCGGGAGAGGGTGCCCGAAGGGCGGGTGAGGGAGGTGCCACGAAGGGGGATCATTGCCTATTGCAGCGCCCTCACCCCAGCCCTCTCCCAGAGGGAGAGGGGGATTGGCATCTTGGCGGAAGTTCATCGCTAGTCAGGTTTGGTTTTTAAGGTTTACGGAGGCATCTGTTGTCGGGAAAGTCGCTAAAAGGAATCGTTGAAAGCATCCTGTTCGTCCACGATCAGCCGCTCACCCTGGACCGGTTGGCCGGCATCCTGGAGGAGTACGACCGTGCCGACCTGCGCGAGGCGCTGGACGAGCTGATCCAGGATTACGAAACAGCGGAACGCGGCATCGTCCTCATCCATGTCGCCGGCGGCTACCAGTTGCGCAGCCGCCCCGAACACGGCGACTACATCCGTAGGCTCAACAAGACTAAAGGGGTGAAATTCAGTCAGTCCGCCCTGGAAACCCTTGCCATCGTCGCCTACCGCCAGCCCATCACCCGTGCCGAGGTGGAATACCTGCGCGGCGTCGATTCCGGCGGCGTCATGAAGAGCCTCCTGGAAAAGAAGCTGCTGCGCATCATGGGCAAGAAGGACGTTCCCGGCAAGCCGCTCATCTACGGCACCAGCCGTGAATTCCTCGAACTCTTCGGCCTGAAGGACCTGAACCAGCTCCCCACTCTCAAGGAAATCCAGGAACTGGTGCCGCCCGATCCGTTCGCCGATCAGCCCGCGCTCCCGCTGGGATCCGCCGCTGCCACTGACACCGCGCCCGGTGCCGATTCTTTGGAACCCGTCGCATCCGTGGAATCAGTCGAATCCTTCGAATCCGTTGATCCCATTGACTCCTTGGAACCCGTTGAAGGGTAATCGCTGCTGAGTTAGAATATTGCCTGGTGCGCTGTTCATTAGCATTTCCGCAAAAGGAGGCTGGTATGGTACGGCAACCTGCAGTAGCTGGTAAGTTCTACACCGGCGATCCCGCCCGGCTCCGCCGGGAGCTCGCAGAGATGATGCCGCAGGGGGAGACCCAAAAGGCCATCGGCATCATTGCCCCGCATGCGGGCTACGTCTATTCCGGCAGGGCGGCAGGCAAGGTCTACGCCGCAGTGGATGTCCCCGACACCGTGCTGATCCTGGGGCCGAATCACACCGGCGCCGGTGTCGCCGCGGCGCTCGCTCCCGAAAACGAATGGCTCACGCCGCTGGGCGCGGTGCCGGTGAACCGGCGCCTATCGCAACTGATCCTCGACAACGCCCCGCTGGTCCGGGAGGACCCGCTGGCCCACCGTTTCGAGCACTCCCTGGAAGTCCAGGTCCCTTTCCTGCAATACCGTAACCCCGGCGTCTCCATCGCCGCCCTCTGCCTTGCGTTGCCCGACTATCGCTCCATCGCGCAGGTAGGCGAGGGGATCGCCCGTGCCATCGCCGCCTACGGCGAGGACGTCCTCATTGTGGCCAGTTCGGACATGACCCACTACGAATCCGCCGCCGCAGCCAAGGTGAAGGACGACCAGGCGCTAGCCCGTCTCGTCGACCTGGACCCGGAAGGGCTTTTGAAGGTCTGCCGCGAGAAGAACATCACCATGTGCGGCGTCATTCCGGCCACCGCGCTCCTGGTTGCGGCCAAGATCATGGGAGCCGACTCCTGCCGCCTGGTGCACTACACCACCAGCGGCGAGGTGAACGGCGACCTGAACAGCGTCGTTGCCTACGCCGCCCTCATGGTTTCCTGATGGAGATAATCACCACCCACGTCAACGCCGATTTCGACTGCATCGGTTCCATGGTCGCTGCCAAAAAGCTCCATCCCGATGCAGTCCTGGTGTTTTCCGGGGCCCAGGAAAAGGGGGTGCGTGACTTCTTCCAGAAAGCACCCCATCCGGAATTCGAGTCCCTGCGCATCAAGGACGTGGATTTCTCCGCCGTAACCCGCCTGATCGTCGTCGATTGCCAGCACTCCGCACGTCTCGCCAAGTTCGGTGAACTCGCCCAGAAAGAGGGGGTCGAGGTGCTGATCTACGACCACCACCCCATCAGCTCCGGCGACCTCAAGGCCGACGGCGGCATCATCCGCCCCTGCGGCTCCACCACCACTATTCTCGCGACGCTGTTGATGCAGCGCGGCATCGAGGTGAGTCCCGCAGAAGCCACCCTGATGATGCTCGGCATCCACGAGGACACCGGCAACCTCACCTTCCCCTCGACCACTGCCGAAGACTACGCGGTTGCTGCGTGGCTCCTGGAGCGCGGCGCCCAACTCAACGAGGTCGCCGACTCCATCGGCCGGGAACTGACGGTTGAACAGGTCTCGCTGCTGAACGACCTGCTCACCTCCCTGAAGACCAGCTCGCTGAAGGGGGTGGACGTCTCGGTCGCGCACGCCTCGGTGGACCGCTACATCGGCGACATCGCTTCACTGGCGCACATGATCCGCGACATGGAGAACCTGCAGGTGCTGTTCCTGGTGGTGGGGATGCAGGACCGGGTCTTCATCGTCGGGCGCAGCCGCATCCCGGAGGTGAGGGTGGGCGAGATCCTGCGCGAACTGGGCGGCGGAGGGCATGCTACCGCGGCGTCGGCCACGGTGCGCGGGCTCACCCTGATCCAGGTGCTGGAGCAGCTGGACGCGGTGCTGAAAAAGCGGGTCGATCCTATCCGTGTCGCACGCAGCATCATGTCCTCGCCGGTCAAGACCCTTCCCCCCGACTGCAGCATAGAGGAGGCGCGCGAGCGGCTGGTGCGCTACAACGTGAGCGCCATGCCGGTGCTCTCGGGCGACCAGGTGCTGGGCATCATCTCGCGCAAAACAGTGGAGAAGGCGCTCTACCACAACCTCAACGCGGTGCCCATCTCCGACTACATGCACTCCGAATTCTACGCAGCGAACCCCGAAACCCCGATCAGCGAGATCCAGAGCTACATGGTGGGTGGGGATTCCCGCCTGGTGCCCGTTCTGGACCAGGGGCGGCTGGTCGGGGTGATCACCCGCACCGACCTTTTGCGTTACAGCCTGGGGAGCGAGGCGATCTACGATCTGTCCCGCGACGCCATTCAGGTGAAGAACCGCGAGGTCGAGGGGATGATGAGACGCTACCTTCCCAAGGCCTCGGTGGAGATCCTGCACAACCTGGGGCGGGTCGGCGACCGGCTCGATCTCCCGGTCTACGTGGTGGGCGGCTTCGTGCGGGACCTGTTGCTCGGTCAGCAGAATTCCGATGTCGACGTCACCGTCGACGGCGACGGCATCCTCTTCGCCGAGACCTTTGCCGCCGAGTTCGGATGCCGGGTGAAGAGCCACGAGAAGTTCGGCACCGCCGTGATCGTCTTCCCCGACGGTTTCAAGATCGACGTCGCCAGCACCAGGCTGGAGTACTACGTCTCGCCGGGGGCACTCCCCACCGTGGAGCGCTCCTCGCTGAAGATGGACCTGTATCGCCGCGACTTCACCGTGAACACCCTGGCCATTGCCCTCAACAGCCAGTCCTTCGGCAAGCTGATCGATTATTTCGGCGCCTACCGCGACCTGCAGGCCAAGGTCATCCGCGTGCTGCACAACCTCTCCTTCGTCGAGGACCCGACCCGGGTGTTCCGCGCCATCCGCTTCGAGCAGCGGCTCAACTTCAAGATCGCCAAGCACACCGAGGACCTCATCAAGAACGCGGTCAAGATGGACTTCCTGGTGAAGCTCGGGGGGAGGAGGCTGCTCTCGGAACTGGTGCAGATTCTGAGGGAAAAGGAACCGCTGCAGGGCATCGCTCGCATGGCGTCGCTGGGACTATTGCGCTTCATCCACCCGTCCATCGAACTGACGTCGGAGTTGCAGGCGTCCCTGGAGGAAGTGCGCTACGTCGTCTCCTGGTTCGACCTTCTGTACCTGGAGCGCCCCTACGAGCGCTGGGCGGTCTACTTTCTCGCATTGTGCGAGGTGCTCTCGCCGGAGCAGTTCTCGGCCACCTGCACCAGGCTTGCCGTCAGCGAGCACCAGAGCGAACACCTGGCCGATATGCGGCGCCAGGGCGAGGAACTGATCGGCGCCATGGAGCGGAAACTGGCGCGGCAGGAGCGGCTTGAGAACAGCGAGATCTACTTCACCCTGCGCGTGCTTTCCGTCGAGATCCTGCTCTACCACATGGCCAGAAGCCACAACCCTGAAACCAAGCGCTGCATCTCGGTTTATTTCACCAAGTTGCATGGCATGGAGCCCCTCATCGGCGGCGAGGAGCTGAAACGGCTGGGCATAAAACCGGGCCCGATCTACCGCGAGCTTCTGGACGCGGTGTTGAGCGCCAGGATGAACGGTAAGGTCTCCAGCAAGGATGATGAAATCCGCTGGGTGCTCAAGCTTATCTCGTAGCTGTTGCAAATTTGCAACACCACCGTCTTTTCACGGTGGTGACGTAAAATGCCGGTTAATAACGTTTTTTGTCACAAGTGCCTATGATGTGAGGCGTTTACAGCACATTAAAGAACCCTTCCTCAACGCCCCCCGTTCCCCCCTCGAGTCCGTTTTGGCGTGCTGTCTGCGTTATTCCAGCTACTTAGCGCGTTGCTGCGATGTCATACCTTTTTTGGCCCCTGATTTGCAGTGGTTACGGCGAATCTGCACAAACCGGAAAAGGGGATCGTATGAAGAACCTGAAGCGCGCAGTGGCTATCGTAGTAACCCTCCTCTCTATGGCAACACCCTGTCTCGCACAAGAAAACGGTATGAAGACCATTTTCGAGGATTCTTTCTACGGCGGTCTCGCCGGCGGCCTGGTCGGCGCTGCCATGCTCGCTTTCACCGACAAACCCGGTGACCACCTGCAAAACGTCGGCATCGGCGCAGGTATCGGTGTCATTGTCGGCGCCGTTTACGGTGCAGTGACCACCTCCAAGTCCCTGGCGGAATACGACAACGGCAAGGTGAAATTCGCCATCCCCACGGTCCGCCCTGAATTCAGGGAAGGGAACGTCAAGGGACAGAGCAACATTGTTGCCATGGCCGAGCTGCTGCGCGGCAAGTTCTAATCAATCCTTACCCACACGAAACGTAAGGGAGGCTTTTGCCTCCCTTTTTTTTGCTCTATTAGCGAATGCTGTTGGTATTTCCTGGTTCCCAAGCTCCAGCTTGGGAACCCCATATGGCGCAAAGCTCCAGCTTTGCATCCGAGGGTAGTTGGAGCTTCGGAGAGGCTTTGCGTTCCCAAGGTGGACCTTGGGAACGAGATCAAGGGAAATACCAACACGGATCGCTAACACAGCCTTTTTTTTTGCACCCGCGCCGGGAGTGGGTTAAACTTCACGGGTTTACAGCTCACCAGCCGGGGGTGCCCATTGGCGGAAATTGAAACTCGCTCCGATTTGCTCTCCTATACCGATGCCATGCTCACCTGGGTCAGTGGGCGGGGGCGCATCCTCATCGTCGTGCACGACAATCCCGATCCCGACTCGCTCGCCTCTGCCATGGCGCTCAGGCACCTCTTCGCAGTACGACTGAACCGCGAGGCGGTAATCGCCTTTTCCGGCATGATAGGTAGAAGCGAGAACCTGGCCATGGCCAAGCTGCTGCAGATTCCGCTCACCCCGTTCCCGCTGATCGACCTTAAAGCCTTTCCCGTAGTCTGCCTGCTGGACACCCAGCCCGGCACCGGCAACAACTCGCTTCCTCCCGACGTGCGCGCCGACATCGTCATCGACCACCATCCCGTGCGCGAGAGCAGTACCTCCTGCCGCTGGGTCGATATCCGCCCTAACTACGGCACCACCGCCACCATCCTTTACGAATACCTGAAGGTGCAGGGGGTCTCAGTGGGGACCAAACTGGCCACGGCGCTCTTCTACGCCATCAAGTCCGAGACGCAGGACCTGGGGCGCGAGGCAACCAGGCCGGACCGCGACGCCTACCTGGTCCTCTTCCCCCTGGCCAACAAGACCCTGCTGAACAGCATCACGCGGCCCAACCTTCCCAGGGAGTACTTCATAGCGCTGCACAGCGCCCTGGAGCACGCCAGCCTCTACGGTAAGGTCCTGGTCGCCTCCCTGGACGGGGTGCAGTTCCCCGAGGTGGTCTCAGAACTTGCCGACCTCCTGGTGCGGCTGGAGGGAACCGAGACCGTGCTCTGCCTGGGACACTACAGCCAGGAACTGATTCTCTCCATCCGGACCACCAGCGAAGAGATCAATGCAGGAGAACTGATCCGCAAGCTGGTGGCCGGCATCGGCGCCGCCGGAGGGCATGGCATGATGGCGGGGGGGAAGATCGACAACGTGGCGACGGAACGGGTTGCGGAACTCGAAGCGGTGCTGACCCAGAGGTTCCTGGCGGAGCTCCAGGTGACCGACCCACCATTAGCGTTAGTCCCGTAAACAATTCATGAAAGCGGTTGCCAAAGCCCCCTTAAAATGCTAGTAAATACGGTATGTCCGTATTCCTAGATAACGCAGCGACTTCATTCCCGAAACCGGATGCCGTGTACCAGGCGATGGACGCTGCCATGCGGGAAGTCGGTGTCGCGCCGGGCCGGGGAGGATACCGCCAGTCGCTTGCCGCCGCCCGCATCGTCTTCGAAGCACGCTCCGCATTAGCCCGCTTTTTCGGGGTCTCGGACTCCTCCCGACTCGTCTTCACCCACAGCGCAACGGAATCGATCAATATTGCCGTGTTCGGACTGCTGAAACCCGGCGACCACGTGGTCTCCACCAGCGTGGAGCACAACGCGCTGTCGCGTCCGCTGCACCTGGCCGCCAAACGCGGTGTCGAGGTCACTTTCGTGCCGTCGGATACCTGCGGCGTGGTCTCGGAGCAGGACATCGCCCGTGCCATGCGCCCCAACACCAGGCTGGTCGCGCTGGCGCACTGCTCCAACGTCACCGGCGCGGTGCAGCCCATCGCCGAGATCGCCCGGGTGGCACGGCAGGGTGGCGCGCTGTTCCTGGTGGACGCAGCACAAAGTGCAGGCTTTTTCCCCATCGACGTGGAACAGATAGGGATCGACCTCCTGGCAGCCCCGGGCCACAAAGGGCTTTACGGTCCTCCCGGCACCGGCATCCTCGCGGTCGCCCCGGGCATCGCCCTGGAGCCGCTGCAGGTGGGCGGCACCGGCGGCAGCGCCAGTAACCCCGAGCCCCCGGAGCAGATGCCCGAGCGGCTGGAGAGCGGCACCATCAATACCCCGGCCATTGCCGGTCTCAAGGCCGGGCTGGACTTCATCGAGGCGACCGGCCTCGACGTCATCCGCGCCCGGGAGAGTACCCTGGTAGACCAGCTCCTGGACGGGCTTTCCGGCATCCCCGCGGTGCGGCTCTACGGGCCGCTCAAGGGAGAGCGCGGCGCCGCCGTCTCCTTCAACGTGGAAGGGCACGACCCGGCCGCCCTCGGCTACCTGCTCGACAGCGAGTACGACATCAGCGTGCGGGTCGGGCTGCATTGCGCACCGGACGTGCACCGCAGCATCGGCAGCTTTCCGGAGGGGACCGTGCGGGTCAGCCCCGGCTTTTTCAACACAGATTCGGATATCGACTTTTTTATTAAGGCACTGCGTGAGATAATATCATGAGCGCGGCTGCGGCTCATTAGTCGGGTACGGTACGCCACTCTCTGCACGAGCCTGTAAGGGCAATGCCGAATGGGGCGGCGCTGGGCGAATGATTATTCGCCCCTACAATAAACGGCACTAGACAGCACGAGACGGCCATGGAGCCGTGGAAGGGGATACTACGAAAAGTTCAGCTTTGTTGGTCAGGGATGAGGTATTCGGTTTTTCTGAAGGCAGCAACGTACAGGGAGTGGATATGAAGAAAATCTATGTTCTTGATACAAATGTACTTCTGTACGACCCGCAGGCTCTCACCAAGTTCGAAGACAACTCCATCATCATACCCATCACGGTCATCGAGGAAATCGACCGGTTCAAGAAGGACATGAACGAGACCGGCCGCAACGCCCGCCAGGTCTCCCGGCTCATGGACGCCTTCCGCAAGGAGGGGTCGCTGTCGCAGGGGCTTGAGTTGGATAGCGGCGGCACCTTGAAGATCGAGATCTACGAAGAAAAGGTGATGAAGCGACTCCCGCCCGAGCTGCGCGAGGAGAGGGGCGACAACCGCATCCTGGCGGTAGCCGTGGACCTCATGGAATCGCAGAAAGAGATGCCGGTCATCCTGGTCACAAAGGACACCAACCTGCGCATCAAGGCGGACGCCCTCGGGCTTTCGGCACAGGATTACGAATCCGACAAGGTCGCCATCGACGAGCTCTACACCGGGTGCGCCACCCTCGAGGTGGGGGCCGATGCCATCGACCGCTTCTACAGCCAGGGATGGCTGGACATGGACAACAACGGCTACCTGCCCAACCAGTACCTGCTCCTCACCGAGGTCGACAACCCGTCCCACAGTGCCGTGGGGCGCTTCGATCACGTTTCCCGCAGGATGGTGCCGCTGGCCAAGCTGGACCAGGATGGGGTCTGGAGCCTGTTCCCCAGGAACCTGGAGCAGTCCCTGGCGCTGGACGCCCTGTTGGATGACGACATCAAGATCGTTACCCTCGTGGGCAAGGCCGGTACCGGCAAGACGCTGCTCGCCATTGCCGCCGGTCTGCAGAAGACCGCGGAAGAGAACGTCTATAACCGCCTGCTGGTATCGCGCCCGGTGTTCCCGATGGGCCGCGACCTGGGCTTCCTCCCCGGCGACATCGAGGAGAAGCTTTCCCCCTGGATGCAGCCCATCTTCGACAACGTCGAGCTCCTTCTGAGCGGGCACGAAGGGGAGAAACGCCACAGCAAGGGGTACAAGGAGCTGATGGCGATGGGGATCCTCGAGATCGAGCCGCTCACCTACATCAGGGGGCGCTCCATCCCGAACCAGTACATGATCGTCGACGAGGCACAGAACCTGACCCCGCACGAGATCAAGACCATCGTGACCCGCGCCGGCGAGGGGACCAAGATCATCCTGACCGGCGACCCGTACCAGATCGACAACCCCTACGTGGATGCAGAGAGCAACGGTCTCACCTACGTGGTCGAGCGCCTCAAGGAACAGACCATCTCCGCCCACGTTACCATGACCAAGGGTGAACGCAGCGACTTGGCCGAACTGGCGGCGAACCTGCTGTAACGGACGCCAAAACCTTAGAACGGGAGAAAAAAGGGGGCACGCTGCTGGTGCCCTCTCTATTTTTTATGCTTTTACTTGCGCTGGAATCTTCATGTGACGAAACCGCGGCGGCGGTGGTAAGAGACGGTAGGACCGTCCTCTCCAGCATCGTGGCAAGCCAGATCAGTACCCATGCCGAGTACGGCGGTGTGGTCCCCGAGATCGCGTCGCGGCAGCACCTGGAGACCGTTTCCATCGTCGTGGAACAGGCGCTCCAGGAAGCAGGGGTGGGGATTGCGGACATCGAGGGCATCGCGGTGACCCAGGGGCCCGGGCTCGCCGGTGCGCTCCTGGTCGGTATCTCCGCCGCCAAGGGGCTCTCCTTCGGGAGGAGGATCCCGCTGGTCGGGGTGAACCACATCGAGGGGCATCTGCTGGCCGTGTTCCTGGAACGTCCGGTCGAATTCCCGTTTATCGCCCTGGCCGTATCCGGAGGGCACTCGCACCTGTACCGGGTCGACGGCATCGGCCGTTATAGAACGCTCGGGCAGACCGTGGATGACGCCGCCGGCGAGGCCTTCGACAAGGTTGCCAAGCTGATAGGGCTCCCGTACCCGGGTGGCGTGGCCATAGACCGTCTCGCTGCCTCCGGCGACCCCCAGGCCATAAAGTTCCCTCGCCCGCTTTTGCACGACGGCACCTTCAACTTCAGCTTCTCTGGGCTTAAGACCGCGGTGCTGACCCACGTGAGCAAGCACCCGGAGGCGAAGGAGGCGGGCATCAATGACCTGGCTGCTTCCTTCCAGGCCGCGGTCTGCGAGGTGCTCACCAAGAAGACGGCGGCGGCTATTGCCGAGACCGGCATCAAGCGGCTCGTGGTGGCCGGCGGTGTCGCGTGCAACAGCGCCCTGCGCCGCTCCATGGCCCAGTACGCCGAGGCCAACGGGGTGGAGCTCTCCATCCCGTCGCCGAAGCTCTGCGCCGACAACGCGGCCATGATCGCGGTCCCCGGTGATTTCTACCTGGGCGCCGGTTACCAAAGCGGCTTCGATCTGGATGCGCTGCCGGTCTGGCCGCTCGACAAACTCGCGGCGCGGTTCCAGGGAGGGAAGTGATGGAAAAAAGGATCAAGGCCAAGAAGGAGTTCGGCCAGAACTTCCTGGTGGACGACAACGTGCTGCACCGCATCGTTTCCTGCGTGGCGCCCACAAGCGACGACTGCATCCTCGAGGTTGGGCCGGGGAGGGGGGCGCTGTCCAGGCTCCTGGTGGCCAGCGGCGCGCGCTTCGTGGCGGTCGAGTGGGACCGCGAGCTGATCCCCTTTCTGCACGCCGAGTTTGCCGGCAACGACCGCGTCGAGATCGGCCACGGTGACATCCTGAGGGTGGATCTCCCCCAGATCCTCACCACGCGGGCCCCGGGTCACAAGTGGAAGGTCGCCGCGAACCTTCCCTACAACATCTCCTCCCAGGTGCTCTTCAAGTTCATGGAGCACTGCGACCTCTTCGAGTCACTGGTGCTCATGTTGCAAAAAGAGGTTGGCGACCGGCTCACCGCCCCCCCTGCCTGCAAGGACTACGGTGCCCTCACCGTGCTGCTCAGGCTGCACTTCGACATCCGCCGCGAGTTCATCGTGAAGCCCGGCTCCTTCCGTCCTATCCCCAAGGTGGACTCGGCGGTGCTCACCTTTACGCCGCTTGCCGCACCGCGGGTCGAGGTGGGTGACGAGGACCTGTTCCGCCGCGTGGTGAAGGGGGCTTTCCTTCAGCGCAGGAAGACGCTCTTGAACTCGCTGCGGTCGGCCGGCTTCGATGACGGCGATGGTTCGCTGTCCGACGCGCTGTCCCGCTGCGGCATTGACGGACTCAGGCGCGGGGAAACCCTGTCGCTGGAAGAGTTCGCGGCGCTCTCCAGGGACTTGTGCGCGGGGAAATCTCTGGCATAAACACACATGAGTGTGCTATATAAGAACGCTAATTTTTTATCCTAAGAGGAGTGCGCCTCATGAAAGTATGCGTGATCGGTTCCGGATACGTCGGCCTTGTTGCCGGCACCTGTTTCGCCGAGAGCGGTAACGACGTTATCTGCGTGGACGTCGACCACCAAAAGATCGAAGGTCTTAAAGGTGGCGTGATCCCGATTTACGAGCCGGGGCTGAAGGAAATGGTGCTCAGAAACGGCGAGGAAGGGCGCCTGAAGTTCACCACCGATCTGGATGCCGCCGTCAAGGAGTCCCTGGTCTGCTTCATCGCGGTGGGGACCCCGCCCGGTGCGGACGGTTCCGCCGACCTGCAGTACGTCCTCTCCGTGGCCCGCAACATCGGCCGTGCCATGGAAAGCTTCAAGATCATAGTCGACAAGTCGACCGTCCCCGTGGGGACCGCGGACAAGGTGCGCGCGGCGGTGAAGGAAGAACTTGACGCCCGCGGCGTGCACATCGAGTTCGACGTGGTCTCCAACCCCGAGTTCCTGAAGGAAGGGGCGGCCATCGACGATTTCATGAAACCCGACCGCGTCGTGATCGGCACCGATAACGTGCGCACCGCGGAAATAATGAAAGAGCTGTACTCGGCCTTCATGCGCAAGTCCAACCGCATGCTGGTCATGGACATCAGAAGCGCCGAGATGACCAAGTACGCCGCCAACGCCATGCTGGCGACCCGCATCACCTTCATGAACCAGATCGCCAACCTGTGCGAAAGGATGGGCGCCGACGTCATGGCCGTGCGTGAGGGGATCGGTTCGGACTCCCGCATCGGCTACGACTTCCTCTTTCCCGGTGTCGGCTACGGCGGCTCCTGCTTCCCCAAGGACGTGAAGGCGCTGGTGCGGACCGCTGACGAGTGCAGCTACGACTTCGTTCTTTTGAAGGCGGTGGAGGAGGCCAACGAGCGCCAGAAGCGGATCCTCTCCGACAAGATCGAGCGTCGCCTGGGGCAAGGTGGCGACAAGCCGCTCGCCGGCATGAGTATCGCAGTCTGGGGTCTGTCCTTCAAGCCGCGCACCGATGACATGAGGGAGGCACCGTCGCTCACCATCATCAACCGGCTCCTGGAGTTGGGCGCGACGGTGCAGGCCCACGACCCGGAGGCCCTCACCGAGGCCAAAAAGCATTTCGGCGACCGCATCGGCTACCACATGAACCAGTACGAGCCGCTCAAGGGCGCCAACGCCCTGGTCATCATCACCGAGTGGAACGAGTACAGAAACCCCGACTTCGACCGGATCAAGACGCTCCTGGTCAACCCGCTCGTCTTCGACGGCAGGAACCTGTACCAGCCCGGCCGCATGCGCGAGATCGGCTACGAGTACCATCCCATCGGCCGAAACGGCGCGGCATCCTGCGAGATGGAATAAGGGTCGTTCAACGTTCAACGTTCAACGTTCGTCCAGTTTTTTTGCTTTGGCTCTTTCTTCCTGGCGGCACCTGGTGTCCCTGCCGTCAAGGTACAGTTCTTCGAAGGCAGGGAACCCTATCGAACGTTGAACGTTGAACGTCGAACGGGTTTTGAGAGGTTTTATGCGCATACTGGTCACCGGCGGTGCCGGGTTCATCGGTTCACATCTTTGCGAGAGGCTCCTGAAGGAAGGGCATGACGTCATCTGCCTCGACAACTTCTTCACGGGGAGCAAACGCAACATCGCGCATATGCTGGAGCACCGCAGCTTCGAGCTGATACGCCACGACGTCACCGAGCCCATCCTCCTGGAGGTGGACCGGATCTACAACCTGGCCTGTCCCGCTTCGCCGATCCACTACCAGTACAACCCCGTGAAGACCACCAAGACCAGCGTCATGGGCGCCATCAACATGCTGGGGATCGCCAAGAGGGTGAGGGCCAGGATCCTGCAGGCCTCGACCTCGGAGGTCTACGGTGACCCGCAGGTGCACCCGCAGACCGAGGCCTACTGGGGCAACGTCAACACCCTGGGGCTTAGAAGCTGCTACGACGAGGGGAAACGGGTCGCCGAAACCCTGATGATGGATTACCACCGCCAGAACCACGTCGACGTCAGGATCATCAGGATCTTCAACACCTACGGCCCCAAGATGGCCGAAAACGACGGCCGCGTGGTCTCCAACTTCATCCTGCAGGCCCTGAAGGGCGAGGACATCACCGTCTACGGCGAGGGGGAGCAGACCCGTTCCTTCTGTTTCGTCTCCGACCTCGTCGAAGGGATGGTGCGCATGATGGAGACCCCCGGCTTCACCGGACCGGTCAACCTGGGCAACCCCGCGGAGACCACCATTCTGGAATTTGCCAAGAAGATCATAGCTCTCACCGGGTCCACCTCGCGCATCGTCTATCGCCCGCTTCCGGCGGATGACCCCAAACAGAGGCAGCCGGACATCACCCTGGCCAAGCAGATGCTGGGCTGGGAGCCCAAAGTGAGCGTGGACGACGGGCTCAAGCAAACCATCGACTATTTCCGCTCCGTCCTCACCTCGGCATAGGAACGCATGCAGAAACGATTTTTTCTAGTACCGGCCGCAGTGATCCTCTTCATTCTCTGCTTCACCGTCTTCGGTGACCGGGGACTGCTGCGCATCAACCACCTTCACCGCGACCTGGACGAGACGCAGAAGCACCTCAACGAGTTGAAAGAGGAAAACGACAAGCTGAAGCGGGAGATCGCCGCGCTGCAGTCGGACCGGCGCTACCTGGAGAGCATCGCCAGGCGCGACTTCGGCCTGGTGCGCAGCAACGAGGTGATCTACCAGTTCCCGGGGGGGGGCAAGCCCGCTGCTGCCGGCACTCAGGCACAAGGGGCGACGCAGGGTGCCGCGCCCGCTGCAGCACCGGTGGCACAGGGTGCCGCGGCGGGAAAGCCGGCCCAGCCGGCGCAGCCGGCGACGCACTCCGGCAAGTAACGAAGCCCCCAGGGGGCATTTTGAGGGAAAAGGTATGACTCAGGCTGGAAAGCAACACTGCGTGGTCTGCGCCTGGCGCGAACACTGCTCCAAGAAGTTTTGCGTGCCCGACGGCGGCGCCCGCTGCCCGGACTTCACACGCGACGTAACCATAAAACCCGTGCCCGACGCGGAAAAGGATAAGGAAAGGGAGGAGAAGATATGAAGGAGCAGCTGCGCGCATGCATCCTGAAGGGAATCGAGGGGTGTTTCGCCGACGGCACGCTCACCTCTGGTGTGGTCCCGGCCATCAACGTGGAGAAACCGGCGCACGCCGAGCACGGAGATTTCGCCACCAACGTCGCCATGCAGATGGCCAAGCAGGAGCGCAAGGCGCCCCGCGCCGTGGCCGAGGCCCTGGTCAAGAAACTCGCCGAGGCGTCCGACCTGATCCAGTCCGTCGAGATCGCGGGCCCGGGCTTCATCAACTTCTTCATCAAGGACAGCGCCTGGAGAAAGATCCTCACCGACATCGACCGTGCCGGTGACCAGTACGGCAAGAGCAAGGTGGGTTCCGGCAAGAAGGTCCAGGTAGAGTTCGTCAGCGCGAACCCGACCGGACCGCTGCATATAGGCCACGGCCGTGGCGCCGCGACCGGCGACGCGGTGGCTTCGCTCCTCTCCGCCGCCGGTTTCGACGTGCAGCGCGAGTACTACATCAACGACGCCGGCAACCAGATGAACACCCTGGGGCTTTCCGGCCTCCTGCGCTACAAGGAACTCCTGGGCGAAAAGATCGACTTCCCGGAGAACTGCTACCAGGGCGATTACATCAAGGACATCGCGCGGGACGCCATCACGAAGCACGGCGACCGCTTCCTCAAGGCGCCCCAGGAAGAGGGTGTCGCCTTCTTCGCCAAGATGGGGGGCGACCTGATCCTCAAGGGGATCGACGACGACCTGCAGGACTTCGGCATCCGCTTCGACAACTGGTTCTCCGAGCAGTCCCTGTTCGACGAGGGGAAGGTCACTTCCGCCATCGCCGAGATGCAGCAGAAGGGGCACATCTACGAGGAGGAGGGGGCGCTTTGGTTTAGGACCACCGCCTTTGGCGACGACAAGGACCGCGTCGTAGTGCGCAGCAACGGCGTCACCACCTACTTCGCCTCCGACATCGCCTACCACCGCGACAAGTACGTACGCGGCTTCGACTGGGTCATCGACGTCTGGGGTGCCGACCACCACGGCTACGTGCCGAGGCTGAAAAGCGTGGTGCAGGGGCTCGGCCGCCCGGCGGACGACCTGGGCATCATCCTGGTACAGCTCGTCTCGCTTCTGCGCGACGGTCAGCCGGTAGCCATGTCCACCAGGAGCGGTGAGTTCGTGACGCTGAAAGAGGTCGTGGACGAGGTGGGGCGCGACGCGGCGCGTTTCTTCTTCCTGATGCGCCGCTCCGACAGCCAGCTCGACTTCGACCTTGAGCTCGCCAAGCGCCAGAGCAACGACAACCCGGTCTATTACGTCCAGTACGCACATGCGCGTATCAAGAGCATCTTCGACACCGCCAAGGAGCGCGGCGTTGAGCCCAACTTCCAGGCGGTGCGCCTGGAGTTGCTGGAAAGCGCCGACGACATGAGCCTCATCAAGAAGCTCTCCCTCTACCCGGAGATCCTGGAGGGGGCGGCGGTGAACTTCGAACCGCACCGGATCACCTACTACCTGCAGGACCTGGCCGGCGAGTTCCACAGCTTCTACAACAAGAGCAGGGTAATTACGCCCGAGGAGCCCGAGCTCACCCAGGCCCGCCTGTTCCTCTTGCACTGCGTGGCCGTCACCTTGAAGAACGCGCTGACCGTGCTCGGGATTTCGGCTCCGGAGAGGATGTAGGAGGAGCGCATGCGGCTTGACTACAGCGACAAAATGAAGGCGGTCAGGGAGAGCGCGGAGCGCGTGAAACCCGTGCAGAAGAACCGCCCGCGCCGCGAACCGATCGGCACCTTTGCGGTGGTCGGCCTGTTGCTGCTTGCCCTGGGGTACGGTGCCGGGGTGCTGACCGGATGGTTCCTCTTCAATGGGAAGGTCGATGCCAAGGCCCTTGCCGCGGCGCAGGCCGCAGCCCAGCAGAAGGCACAGGCCGCAGCCGCGGCGCAGCCGGCGCCCGCCGCTCAGCCCGGGCAGGCGGTTCAGCCCGGCCAGCCGGGTCAGCCCGCCCCCGACGTCCCGCTTACCTTCTACAAGACCCTGCCTTCGGGCGGGAAGGGGGCCATGGGGAGCGGCATCAACACCAAGCTTCCCGAGGTGCAGTCCAAGGCGGCTGCCGCGGCACCGGCCGCGAACGCGGCGCCCGCTGCCGAACCGGCCAAGCCGGCCGCTGCCGCTCCGGCAGCCAGGGCCCCGGAGGCCAAACCGGCGGAGAAACCAGGCGACAGGGCTTCCGATACCGCCGTTGACAAACCCGCCGCCGAAAAGCAGGGTGGCGAGGTGCGCTACCTGGTGCAGGTCGCTTCCTACAAGGACAGGAAAGAGGCCGACGCGGTGCGCGCCAAGCTGGTCGCCAAGGGAGTGGCCGCGTACCTGGTAGAATCGAAACTGCAGGATAAGGGCGTGTGGTATCGGATCAGGGTAGGGCGGCACCTCTCCAAGCAGGAGGCTCAACAACTGGCCGGGAAGGTAGGAAGCGGGGCGACTGTCGTCACCGAGTAGCTTTTTTGCCCCCTGGATGGTTTTTTTTCTCTCCCCGAGCTACAGTTAACCCCGGGATGGGGAGGCACTATGGAAAAGCGAAAAAAACTGGGCGAAATATTCGTCGAGAACGGGCTGCTCACCGATAAAACGGTGGAGCGGATGCTGGCGGTGTCCAAGAAACTGGGCAAACGCTTCGGCACCGTCCTGGAAGACCTGGAGCTGGTCACCGGTGAGGAACTGGCCCAGGCCCTGGCCACCCAGTACGGCTGCCGCGTTGCCAGCAACTTTGCCGGCTACAGTTTCTCGCCGCAACTGCTGAGCACCATCTCGGTGGACGTGGCGATGCAGAACAACATCTTCCCGCTCAAGCTGGACGAGAAGAGACTGGCGCTGGCAATGGCCGACCCCACCGAAACACGGGTGGTGCGCAACATCTCGGCCAACCTCGGTTTGACCATCACCCCTTTCATCGCCACCAGGAAGGAGATCTACGCCGCAATCTGCAAGAACTACCTGCAGAAAGAGGTGTGCAGCGCCGCGGCCCACACCGTGCTGGTGGTCGAGGACGACAAGCTGATCGCGGCCATGTTCGGCGATTTCCTGGCGCGTGAAGGTTTCCGTGTCATCCACGCCGCCGACGGCCTGGAGGCGTACAAGGCGGTGCTGACCGAGAAGCCGCACGTGGTGCTCACCGACCTGATGATGCCCAAGCTGGACGGTTTCGGGCTCTTCGATGCACTGCGCAGCGTGCCCGATTTCAATGCCATACCGGTGATACTGATCACCAGCTCTTTGCAGCCGGAGGACGAGGTCAAGGCCTTCGAGAAGGGGTTCTTCGACTTCATTGAGAAGCCGGTGCGGGAGGAGACCCTGATCACCAGGGTGAAGAGGGCGTTGCAGTTCCGGGAGCGCAAGTACCAGTTGAGTTAAGCGGTTCGCCGCAAAATGACCAGGACCACGCACCCTCCAGCCCCCGTCCGGCGCTGGAGGTATTTATTTGAGGAAACGCCATGTGCGCCATACAGACCGTCAAGTGCCCGCACTGCCGCAAAGAAGCCCCGCTGGCCGGCAACCCTTACCGCCCGTTCTGCTCGGAAAGATGCAAGATGATCGACCTCGGGACCTGGGCCAGCGAAGGTTACCGCATCCCCGGTGAGAAGATGCCGCGACACCCGGATGACGATGAGGACCAGGGGTAGCTGGGCAGCTCCGACTACCTTTTAGGACACACCATTTTATTGCAGCAAGCAATGATCAAAGCAGCAAAGGAGCCTTTCATGTCAGAAGTACGTCTCCGTTTCGCACCGAGCCCGACCGGCTTCCTTCACGTTGGAGGAGCGCGTACGGCGCTTTTCAACTGGCTTTTGGCCAGAAAGCAGCACGGCACCTTCGTGCTCAGGATCGAGGACACCGACGTGACCCGGTCCACCCAGGAGTCGGTCGATGCCATTTTCGAAGGGATGAAATGGCTGGGACTGGACTGGGACGAGGGGCCGTTCTTCCAGTCCGACTACTTCCCGGTGTACAAGGAGTACATCGACAAACTGGTGGCTGAGGGGAAGGCGTACAAGTGCTACTGCAGCGTCGAGGAGCTCGAGGCAAAGCGCGAGAAGGCGCTCGCGGAGGGTGGGAAGCCCAAGTACGACGGTACCTGTCGCGATCTTCCTCCCCAGGAGGACGATGGCCGCCCCTACGTGATCCGTTTCAAGACTCCCAAGGAGGGCGCCACTACCTGGAACGACCTGATCAAGGGCAAGGTCTCCTTCGAGAACGCGGAACTGGACGACCTGATCATCCAGCGTACCGACGGCACCCCGACCTACAATTTCGTCGTGGTTGTCGATGACGTCACCATGAGGATGACCACCGTGATCCGCGGCGACGACCACGTCAACAACACGCCGCGCCAGATCCTGATCTACCAGGCACTGGGGGCGCCGGTCCCGGTGTTCGCGCACGTGCCGATGATCCTCGGCGCCGACAAGGCCCGTCTCTCCAAGCGCCACGGCGCCACTTCGGTCATGGCCTACCGCGACATGGGCTTTCTCCCCGAGGCGATGGTGAACTACCTGGTGCGCCTGGGGTGGAGCTACGGCGACGAGGAGATCTTCTCCCTGCAGGACCTGATCGAGAAATTCTCCATCGAGAACGTCGGCCGCTCGGCAGGTGTCTTCAACACGGAAAAACTCCTGTGGCTGAACGCCCACTACATCAAGACCGGTGACCCGGTGCGCCTGGCCGACCTCCTGACACCGTTTTTGAAGGAGCGCGGCGTCGATCCCGCCCAGGGCGGACCGGACCTGGTGGCCGTGATCAAGACACTGCAGGAGCGCGCTAAAACCATGCTGGAGCTCGCCGACGGGGCGCTGTTCTACTACAGGGACGAGCTCTCCTACGACGAGCAGGGAGTGGCCAAGGCATTCAACGCCGACACCCCGGCGCTTCTCACCGCTCTCGTGGAGAAGCTGGCGGCCCTGCCGGCTTTGGACCAGGCCAACATCGAGCAGGCCTTCAAGGAGCTGATGGCGGAGAAGGGGATCAAGCTGGGCCAGGTCGGTCCCGCCGTCCGTCTCGCCCTCTCCGGCACCACCGCCTCCCCGGGGATCTACGAGATGATCGAGGTGCTCGGCCTGGCCGAGACGAAAAAGCGCATCGAACGTGCCATCGCCGTCCTGGCCAAGTAGCCGCAACGGAGTGCTGAACGGAAAAAAGGAGGGCGCCCCTAGGGGCGCCCTCCTTTTCGTTGTCGCTGCGGCAAAAAATGAGGCCTGCAGCGGACGAGCCGGCTGCAGGCCATGGCATTACATGTTTCTTGTGGTGCGGTTGCTGATTAGGCCGGGGAGATTGCGGACACCGGGCAGGTGTCGACGCAAGCGCCGCAGTCGATGCAGGTATCTGCAGCGATAGCCCTCTTGTTGCCAGCCTCGCTGATAGCGTTGACCGGGCAGGAATCGTCGCAGGCGCCGCAGTTGATGCATTCGTCGCTGATGGTATGTGCCAAAGTATTCACCTCCTTCACCTGGAGTTAAAAGTTGACGTGGAAACTAGCACAGCGCTCGCAAAAAGTCCACCATAAAGCTGTAGACAATAAACTCCTAATCGGGAGAAAAATCTTGAACTGGGAGCCACTCTCCTGTATATATAAAAAAAGGTTTTATTTGTGTACTTTTTGTCCGGTGTGGATCTTCCTCGTATCACTGGGCAAACTACAATCACGGGGGATGCTAATCGATGGATATTCTGGCACTTAACTGCGGGAGTTCTTCTGTAAAATACCAGTTGTTTGACTGGGATAAAAAAGTGGTTGTGGCGAAGGGGATGGTGGAGCGTGTGGTCATCGGCGATTCCTTCATCCTGCACGAGGTCCCCGGGCGTGAAACCTATCGTGAAGACTCCGACTGCCCCGACCACAAGACCGCAGTTGACCTGATCCTGAGAACCCTGACCTCCCCGAGCCACGGCGTACTGAGGGATATCAAACAGATAGCCGCAGTCGGTCACCGCGTCGTGCATGGTGGCGAGAAGTTCACCAAGTCCGTGCTGATCGACGACGAGGTTCTTGCCGCCGTCACCGAGGTACAGCACCTGGCGCCGCTGCACAACCCCCCCAATATCGCCGGTATCGAGGGGGCCATGGCGGTCCTTCCCGACGTACCGCAAATCGCCATTTTTGATACCGCGTTTCATCAGACCATGCCGGAGCACGCTTACCTCTACCCGCTCCCGTACGAGTGGTACGAGAAGTACGGTGTGCGTCGTTACGGCTTCCACGGCACCTCGCACCTCTACGTCTCCAAGCGCATCGCCGCCATCCTGGGCAAGCCGGCCAACCAGTGCAACGTCATCACCATGCACATCGGCAACGGCGTCAGCCACTGTGCCATCAAAAACGGCGTGTCGGTCGACACCAGCATGGGGCTTACCCCGCTGGAAGGCGCCATGATGGGAACCCGCTGCGGCGACATCGACCCGGCCATTCCCGCCTTCATGATGCAGAAGGAGAACCTCTCTGCCAAGGAGATCGACTCCATCCTGAACAAGAAGAGCGGCGTCATCGGCATCACCGGCCGCTTCACCGACCGTCGTGACGTCATCGAGAACGCCAACGGCGGCGACCGCCTCTGCTCGCTGGCGCTGGACATCGAGGCGTACCGTCTCAAGAAGTACATCGGCACCTACATGGCGGTCGTCGGCCGGCTCGATGCGGTGGTCTTCACCGCCGGGGTAGGGGAGATGGGGGCGCCGATCAGGGAGCGCGCCATCGCCGGGCTCGAGCACCTGGGCATCTTCCTGGACAAGGAGCGCAACGCGTCGGCCATGACCAGGAAACGCGAGACGCTGATCACCACCGACGACTCGCCGGTCAAGGTGTACGTCATCCCGACCGACGAGGAACTGGTCTTCACCGAGGACGTCGCCGCCATCCTGGACGGCACCTACACCGACCACATGAACTTCGAGTACAGCTTCTCCAGGCCCGACTTCGTCAGGAAGTAGGGCAGGCGACGCTAGACAGCAAAAAAGGCCGGCGGGGCAACCCCGCCGGCCTTTTTTCTGTGGTTGTCACGCTCTTGCCAGTTGCTTGATACCCCCTCTCCCTCCGGGAGGGGATGGGGTGAGGGCGTTGCAATCGGCAAGTAATCAGTTGTGGCAGCGCCCTCACCCGCCTTGCGGGCACCCTCTCCCAAAGGGAGAGGGAACCCTGGGAAGCCTGAGGAGGATGTTGCGGGTTAGCCTTGCGCCTGCACCGCGGTGATGGCGGTGACGTCGACGATGTCCTGTACGGAGCAGCCGCGGGAGAGGTCGTTGACCGGCTTGGCGAGGCCCTGGATCACCGGGCCGATGGCCTTGGCGCCGGCCAGGCGCTCGACGAGCTTGTAGGCGATGTTGCCGGCATCGAGGGTGGGGAAGACGAGCACGTTGGCCTTGCCGGCCACGCCGCTGCCGGGGGCCTTCTTGGCGCCGACCGCCGGAATGAGGGCGGCGTCGGCCTGCAGCTCGCCGTCGATGGAGAGCTCGGGATCCATCCCCTTGGCGATCTCCAGCGCCTTGAGCACCTTGTCGGCGTCGGGGTGGCTCGCGCTTCCCTTGGTGGAGAAGGAGAGCATGGCGACGCGGGCGGGTACGTCGAGGAAGGAGTTGCAGTTGCGCGCCGTGGCGATGGCGATCTCGGCCAGGGCCTGGGCATCCGGGTTCGGGTTGACCGCGCAGTCGGCGAAGAGGATGACGCCGTTCTCCCCGAAGTTGGGGGTCTGGGTGGCCATCAGGAAGAACGAGGAAACGGTCTTGATGCCGGGGGCGGGACCGACGGTCTGGAAGGCGGCGCGCAGCACGTCGCCGGTGGTGCCGGTGGCGCCGGCCACTTCGCCGTCGGCGTCTCCCTCGCGGACCATCATCCCCGCGAAGTAGAGGTTGTCCTGAGCGGTCAGCATCTCCTGGGCCTGCTGCGGGGTGAGCCCCTTGGATTTGC
The DNA here is from genome assembly GCF_016458305.1 of Geomonas anaerohicana. Taxonomy (GTDB): domain Bacteria; phylum Desulfobacterota; class Desulfuromonadia; order Geobacterales; family Geobacteraceae; genus Geomonas; species Geomonas anaerohicana. Next base: position 339,863 of record NZ_JAEMHL010000003.1, read on the forward strand.
GCAGTTCCACGAGCTTGCCGACGTAGGCGTCCAGCCTGGGCGAAGTGGCGGGGTCTACCAGTTCCACCCCGGCCAGGTTGATCCCCTTGGCAGCGGCCGTCGCCCGGATCGCGTCCGGCTTGCCCAAAAGCACGATTTTGGCCAAACCTTGTTCCACGATCTGCTGCGCGGCGAAGAGCATCCTCTCGTCATAGCTCTCCGGCAGGACCACCGTCTTGAGTTTCGATTTCGCCTTGTCGTGAATCTGCTTAACCAACGGCATGAGCATTCCTCCGTAATTGAATTATAAAACCGTGTTAGTTATATAACCCAGCGGGCGGGATCGGTCAATAAAAAAGCCGTCTTTGGCGGTCAGCGGGGGAGCGGCGTTCCGCACTCCTCGGGGTCTCCCTGCAGTTTGGCGACCGCGTGCGGAACCGCGGCCCAGACGAAGCCGATGTTCTCGGTGGCGCCCTTGGGGCTGCCGGGGAGGTTGATGATCAGGCTGTTCTTGCGGATACCGGCGACGGCGCGCGAGATGATGGCGTGCGGGGTCTTCTTGAGGCTTTCCATGCGCATCACCTCGCCGAAGCCGGGGAGCAGGCGCTCCACCACGCGCTCGGTTGCCTCCGGGGTGACGTCGCGCGGCGAGACGCCGGTGCCGCCGGTGGTGAGGATGAGGTCGTAGAGGCCGCTGTCGGCCCACTCGGTGAGCTTTGCCGAAATGAGCGCCCCCTCGTCGGGGATGACGTCGGTGCAGGCTACGGTGACGCCGCGCTCCTCGAGCCAGGTCCGAAGTGCCGGGCCGCTGCCGTCGGCACGCTCTCCGGTGGAACAGCGGTCGCTGAGGGTAAGAATGGCTGCTCGCATGTAGAGGCTCCTTTAAGTTGGGTGGACGTTTGACGTCCGACTGGTCTGACGCAGCGGAAGGGGACCGGCACCTGCGGAGCCAGTCCCCCGTCGACGCATGCCTTAGTCCTCGCGCTTGAAGACGCCGCTCTTGCCGCCTTCCTTGTAGTGCAGTTTCACGTCCGAGATGACGATGCCCTTGTCGGTCCCCTTGCACATGTCGTACACGGTGAGCGCGGCCACGGTGGCGGAGGTCATCGCTTCCATCTCGACACCGGTGCGCTCGAAGGCGCGCACGGTGGCCATGACGCCGATGGTCCCCTGCGCCTCGTCCACCTCGAACTCGATGGCGACGTGGTGGATGGCGAGCGGGTGGGAGAGGGGGATCAGGTCGGGTGTCTTCTTGGCGCCGGCGATACCGGCCAGCCTTGCCACGCCGAGGACGTCGCCCTTGGCCATCTTGCCGGACACGATGGACTGCACGGTTTCGGGTTTCAGGGTCAGCACGGCGCCGGCTACGGCGGTGCGCATGGTCGGGGTCTTCTGACTTACGTCGACCATGATGGCGTTGCCGCTGGCGTCGAAGTGGTTGAACGACATGTTAAACCTCCATTTCCAAGGTGGGATCGAGCAGGTGCAGGTCTACTTCCGCGCCGGCGGCGAACTCGGTTGCCTCGGCGGGAAGGATGGCGAGCGCGTTGCAGCGCAGCATGGTCTTCAGTATCCCGGTGTTCTGATCTCCCGAGGTGCTGGCGATATAGCGCCCACCCTCGATGGCGACGTGAACGCGCAGGAAGTTCACCTTGCCCGCCTTCTTGCGTGCCCCTTCCTTGAGGGTGCCGCGCACCGTGCGGCGGAATACCTTCTCGTGCCCCATCATGCGCAGGATGGCGGGGCGCGCGAACTCTTCGAAGGTGATCATGGTGGAGACCGGGTTGCCGGGGAGGGAGAATACCGGGACGTTCCCCTTCATGCCGAAGGCGGTGGGGCCGCCCGGCTTGATGCCCGGTTTCCAGAATTGTTCCACGACACCCAGCTCCGCCAGCACCTCGCGCACCAGGTCGCGGTCGCCGGCGGAAACCCCTGCCGAGGTGATAAGGATGTCTGCTTTCAGTCCCTCGGCGAGCAAGGCCCGGTGGCTGTCCCGGTCGTCGCGGGCGATGCCGAGGATGACCGGTTCGGCGCCGCAGAGCTTGACGGCGGTGGCGAGGGCGAGGGTGTTGCTGTTGACGATCTGGCTCTCCTTGGGCTCGGTGCCGACCTCCACCAGTTCGTCCCCGGTGGAGAGGATGGCGACGCGCACCTTGCGGTAGACCGGGACCAAGACCGTGGAGAAGGAGGCCAATAGACTTACCTGGGGTGCGCCGATCACGGTGCCGCGCGGCATGATCGCCTCGCCGCTGCGCACGTCCTCGCCCTGGAAACGGATGTGGTCGTGCTTTTTCACCTGCTGCAGGAGCTTCACGGTCTCCGCCGTGTTCTCCGTTTCCTCTATGGGCACCACCGCGTCGGCGCCGGGCGGGATGGGGGCGCCGGTCATGATGCGCGCGGCGCATCCCGGCGTCACCGCGTCATCGGAGCTGACCCCGGCGGGGATGTAGTCGGTGACCTTGAGCACGGTGCCCGGGGCGCAGTCGGCGCTCCTGACGGCGAACCCGTCCATGGCGGAGTTGTCCCAGCGGGGCATGTCCCTGGGCGCGATGTAGTCTTCGGCCAGCACCCGGCCGACCGCTTCCAGAAGCAGTACCCTTTCCACGCCCGCGGGCGCCACCTTGTCGATGACCATGCGTCTGGCTTGCTCGTAGTTCGTCATCTCTTCCTCTTTGTTCGTTGGTAATGTCAAAACGAGAAAAGGCCCGACTCCGGTAAGGAAGAAGGGCCCGTGCGCTTAAGCGGCGGTGCTTCTCCTTTCCAAGAGGGAGGCGGTGCCGTTTCCGGCAGCACCCATCGGCTGCGGCGCCCTGGGGGTTTTCCCTTTAGACGGCCGCCGCTCGGAGACGTTCTGCATATTTTCTCAAAGCCATAGCATATTCGCCGCTAAATAAACAATTATTTTAGGTTAAGGCAGTACCCCCGACGGGGGCAAGGCGTCTGTAAAACCTGCAGCAGCCGCTGTTTTTGTTCAGTTCTTGCCCGGGGGGCGGCGCCGTATACTTTCCTGTCCGGGAGGGTGCGGCGGCGGTGACGGCCTCATTAAAGGGGTTGATTTCCGTTTGACAAACAGAGTATGGTTTTTATCGTGTATGCGGAATCCGAGGCGACGTGCCTCGCAACCGGATCACGCGCATCTTGAAGTTGACCGGTCCAAATATACGTAATCAGGAAGTATTATGTCATTGATAGACACCTATGGCAGGCGCATCAACTACCTGCGCCTCTCGGTCACCGACCGCTGTAACCTCCGCTGCAGCTACTGCATGCCGGAAGAGGGCGTCGAGAAACTGAGCCACTGCGAGATGCTCTCCTACGAGGACCTGCTTCGGATCTCTGCCGAGGCGGTCGCCGCCGGGATAGAGAAGATCCGTGTCACCGGCGGTGAGCCGTTGGTGCGCAAGGGGATCGTTGATTTCCTGGGGCGCCTGGCGGCCTTGCCCGGCCTGAAGGAACTGGTGTTGACCACCAACGGCCTGCTTTTGAAGGAGATGGCCCAGGGGCTGAGGGATGCCGGGGTGCAGAGGCTCAACGTCAGCCTCGACTCGCTCAAACCGGACACCTTTGCCGCGATCACCCGCGGAGGCGAACTGCAGCGGGTGCTGGACGGTCTCGACGAGGCGGAACGGGTCGGCTTCCCGCCGCACAAGATCAACGTGGTGGTGATGCGCGGGGTGAACGACGACGAGATCCTCGATTTCGTGGCGCTTACCCTGAAGCGTCCCTACGCGGTGCGCTTCATCGAGTACATGCCGACCTCTGGCGACGCGGACTGGCGCGACCTCACCGTGCCGGGCGCCGAGATCAGGGAGCGCATCGCCCGCGAGTACACCATCGAAGAGAGCACCAACAGTGAGCGTTCCGGCCCGTCCAAGAACTTCCGGGTCCAGGGGGCGCCCGGGTCGCTGGGCATCATCACCGCCATGACCGGGCATTTCTGCGACGGCTGCAACCGCCTGCGGGTCACGGCCTCGGGTGTCGCCAAGGGGTGCCTGTTCTCCGGGACCGGTGTCGATCTCAAGCCGGTGCTGGCGACCGGCGACGACGAGCTTTTACGCAAGGAAATCCGGCGCATCGTGGCGGCCAAACCGGGGCGGCATGAAGTGACCGATGAAGGAGTGGAAACCAAACCTTTTGCCATGTCTCGTGTGGGTGGCTAAAAACAAGGAGAACGCATGATCGGAAAGGTAATCGCCGTCAACATCAGCAAGAACAAGGGGGAAAGGAAGACCCCGGTCCCCGAGGTCACCATGCGCGAGGAACACGGCATCGTCGGTGACGGCCATGCCGGAGACTGGCACCGGCAGGTGAGCCTCTTGGCCCAGGAAAGTATCGCCAAGATGCAGGCGCTCGGGCTGGACGTGAAGGAAGGGGACTTCGCCGAGAACATCACCACGGAAGGGGTGGACCTGGTGAGCCTCCCCATCGGCGCCAAAATCGAGCTGGGGGAGACCCTCCTGGAGGTGACCCAGATCGGCAAGGAATGCCATACCCGCTGCGCCATCTACTACCAGGCCGGCGACTGCGTGATGCCCAAGGAGGGGATCTTCGCCAGGGTGCTCAAGGGCGGGGTGGTTCGGCCCGGGGACAAGGTGGTGGTGTAAGGCTGCTGGTGGCGGCTGCGGTGGGCGGTGCTGCCGGCTGCGGTGGGCGGTGCTGCCGGCTGCGGTGGACTGGCGTGCAGGTTTTTGGTGGACCACATGGACCCGGTGGACTAAGTGGACCCTGTGGACGCTGCAACTGAAAAAAACTTAGAAAAAGGCCGCGAGGCGCTGGGCGCTCGCGGCCTTTGTGTGTTAAAGGGGCGGCTCCTCATTGCTCGCAGGGGAGCAGCACGGTGAAACTGCTGCCGCGACCGGGCACGCTCTCCACGTCGATGCAGCCGCCGTGCTCCCTGATGATGCCGTAACTGACCGACAACCCCAGCCCCGTGCCGTTGGCCTTGGTGGTGTAAAAGGGGTTGAATACCTGCCTCAGGTTCTCCAACTGGATGCCGACACCAGTGTCGGAAATCTTCACCTCGTAGTTGTCCCCACTCCCCACCGGCGCGCTCCTGATATCGAGCACGCCCCCTTCGGGCATGGCCTGCACGGCGTTCAGGATCAGGTTGGTGAACACCTGCCGCAACTGGTCCTGGTCCCCTTCGACGACGGCCACCTCCTCGGCGTAAAACTCAAACACCTCGATCTTCTCCAGTGAAACCTGGTGCCCGATCTGCCCCACGATCTCGTGCAGCAGCTGGTTCAGGTGCACCTCGCCGCGCTCCATCTGCTCGCGCCGGGCGAACTTCAACAGGTTGGACACGATCCGCTCCACGCGCTTCACCTGCTGGAAGATGGTGTCCACTTCCTCGCGGTTGGGGGCGTCCTCCGGAACCGAGAGCTGCAAAAGCTCCGTGTTGCCGCGGATGATCGCCATGGGGTTGTTGATCTCGTGGGCAACGCCTGCCGCCAGCTCGCCGATTGCCGCGAGTTTCTCGACCCGCAACAGCTCCTCGCGCGTCTGCACCAGGAGCCGGTTCTTCTCCTCCAACTCCGCGGTCCTCAGCTGCACCTTCTGCTCCAGGTTCCGGTTCAGCTCGATGATGCTGTCCTCGCGCTCGGCAAGGGACTGGCTCATGTCGTTGAAGCGCTCGGCCAGGTCGCCGATCTCGTCGCGCGAGTCGATGGTGCTCTTCACGTCCCGCTCGCCCGCCGCCACCCGCCGCGTCAAGAGCTCCAGCTCCTTGATCGGTTGCGCCAGCTTGCGTCCCAGGAAACCGGACATGGAAACCCCGGTCAGCCCGCTCAAAAGGAGCACGAAGCTCAACAAGACGGCCATGTCCGTCTTTACCGCCGAGTAGTGGCTCTCCAGCATCCCCACGTAGAGCGCGCCGATCGGCACCCCCTGCAGCGAAAAGATCGGCTCGTAGGCGGTCAGGTACCAGTCGTTGACCACGAAGGCGCGACCCACCCACTTGGTGCCCTTCAACAGGACGCGGTCGTACACCGGCGCCGAGAGTTTGGTGCCGATGGCACGGCTGCCGTCGGTATTGGGGACGTTGGTCGCGATCCTGACGTCCCCCTGGAAGATGGTGGAGTTGCCCACGTCGCGGCCGTTGGATTTGGCCCCTTCGTAGACGACAGTCTTGATCTTGTCCACCAGCTTCTTGTTGTTGTTCAACAAGACGCCGCCGTAGAGGGCGCCCACCACGTTGCCGGCCGGGTCGCGCACCGGCGCCGCCACGAAGAGGAACATGGCGCCGTTGAGCGGGGCGGGCGGGGTGGGGTCGGACTTGGTTCCGGTGACCTGAACGCGCGCCTGGCGCACCAGTTCCTCACCCTCCAGAGTCAGTTCCGCGGTGGGGATGATGGTGGTGCCGCTCACCAATTCCCCCTTCAGGGCCCGCGCCACGAACTGGTTGCGCAGCTTGTCGTCGCCGAACTGTTTCGGGTTGTTGGCGCGGAAGATCACCTTGCCGGATGCGTCCACCGCTGCCAGTACGTCCAGGTGCTCGCTCTTGCGCACCGGCGAGAGCGTGGCAGCAAGGGCGTGCTGGTCTGCGGCCGCCACGGTCTCGGAGGTCCTGCCGAAGGAGGCGGAGAGCTTCACGGCATCGTAGAGGCGGGTCAACTCGTTCAGGTAGGCCTCGCGCGCCACGGAGAGGTCGTAGCGCACCTTCTCCTGGGCCTGGGCGGCCACCTTGGCGCTCAGGATGAAGACGCCGGCCATCCAGCAGATCAGGATGGCGATCGCCAGCGGGATCAGCGTGGCGACCGTGAGCTTGGTCTTGATGGGAAAACGGAGCCTGGGGATATTCATGAGGGGATGGTGATCTCGTACTCGGCGATCTTGCGATCCAGCGTCTTCCTGGAAATGCCCAGGATCTCTGCCGAGCGGCTCTTGTGGTAGCCGGTGCCAAGCAGGGTGCGCTCGATGTGCGCCTTCTCCATGTTCTCCAGGGAAACGAGTTGCGGCTCGACGGGCGCGGCCGAAGCCTTCTGCTGCCTACGCCAGATGGGGAGCTCCTTGGGGGTCACCAACTGGGTGCGGGCCAGGATCACGGCGCGCTCCATCACGTTTTCCAGTTCGCGGATGTTGCCGGGCCAGTCGTAGCCGCACAGGAGGTGCAGCGCCTCGGGGGTGACGCCGGTCACTTCTTTTTTCATCTTGAGGCTGTACTTCTTGAGGAAGTGCTGGGCCAGCGGCTCGATGTCGTCTTTGCGCTCGCGCAGGGGGGGGAGGGGGATGTTGATCACGTTGAGGCGGTAGTAGAGGTCCTCGCGGAACCTGCCGGCGCGCACCTCCTCCTCGAGGTCCTTGTTGGTGGCGGCGACGAAGCGGATGTCGGCGCTCTTGGCGCGGGTGGCGCCCACGGGGATGAAGTCGCGCTCCTGGATCACACGCAAGAGCTTCGCCTGGATGGGGAGGCTCATGTCGCCGATCTCGTCCATGAACAGGGTGCCGCCGTCGGCTTCCTCCAGAAGGCCTTTCTGGTGGGTGATGGCGCCGGTGAAGGCGCCGCGCACGTGCCCGAAGAGCTGGCTCTCAAGGAGGGTCTCGGTGAGGGCGGCGCAGTTGATGGAGAGGAAGCGGCGCTCGCGCCGCGGGCTGTTGTAGTGGATGGCGCCGGCGATCAACTCCTTGCCGGTGCCGGATTCGCCCAGCACCAGGATGTTCGCCTCGCTGGCCGCGACCTGCAGGGTGAGGTCGTAGGTCTCCTGGAACACGGCACTTCTGAAGATGATGGCGTCCTGAAGGATCGGCTTGCCCAGCTCGGTCTTGAGCGCCCGGTTTTCCTGCAACAGCTGCTCCTTCTCCAGGGCGTTCTTCAGAACGCTCAGGATCTTCTCCTTGGGGAAGGGCTTGGTAACGTAGTCGTAGGCCCCCAGCTTGATGGCCTCCACCGCGGCATCTATGGTGCCGAAGGCGGTCATGATGATGATGGGGAGGGTAGGGCGAAGCTGCTTTACCTCCTGCAGCACGCTGATGCCGTCCTGGTCGGGCATCCTGACGTCCTGCAGAATGAGGTCGGCGTCACCGGGATCCCCTTCGCGCAGGCGGCGCAAAAGCAGCGCACCGGCGTTGAAGGTCTCCACCAGGTACCCCTGGGTCTGCAACAGCTTCTTCAGGTAGATGAGGATCCCTTCCTCGTCGTCACAGATCAGAATTCGTTCTTGTGTCATTTTGGGGCGTTCCTCGCTTCTTTCCCGCGCCGTTGCTGGAAGAGTCGTTTTGGACAAAATGTCACACATTTTGACAAAACGACGCATTTGTTAATTAAAGTTAATCTTGCCGAAATTCCCTACCGGCGCTGACAACATTATCATTTCGTAGGTTTACGGTACACAACTATTTTTATCGTAAACGTTTACGGGCTGGCATGGCAATTGCCGTATACGCGGTGCTTATCCGGCGTCGACGACGTTTATCATGGAAAAAGGAGAGATTCAACATGGCAGTTTCACGACGGGAGTTTCTGCAGGGGGGGGCGGCTGCGGCGGCACTGATCCTCTCCGGCAAAAAAGCGGAAGCGGGCGGCGCAGACGGCTCGCAGATGCGCACCAAGGGGCTGAAAAGCTCGACCACCATCTGTCCTTTCTGCGCGGTAGGTTGCGGGCTTGTGGTGCATACCAAGAACGGCAAGATCGTGAACATCGAGGGGGACACCCAGCACCCGATCAACCAGGGTGCGCTCTGCTCGAAAGGTAGCGCGCTGTTCCAGGTGGCCAACAACGAGCGTCGCCTGCAGAAGGTAATGTACCGCGCCCCCGGTAGCGACAAGTTCGAAGAGAAGTCGTGGGACTGGGCCCTGGAGCGTATCGCCCAGAAGATGAAGGAAACGCGCGACAAGTCCTTCAAGGCTAAAGAGATCAACAAGAAAGACAACAAAGAGTACGTGGTCAACCGCACCGAAGGGATGGCATTCCTGGGCGGCGCAGGTCTGGACAACGAGGAGTGCTACCTCTGGAGCAAGTTCGCCCGCTCCATGGGTGTGGCTAACCTCGAACACCAAGCCCGAATATGACACTCCGCTACAGTCGCCGGTCTGGCGGCTTCGTTTGGACGTGGGGCAATGACCAACCACTGGATAGACCTGAGAAACGCTGACGCGATTCTCGCCATCGGCTGCAACCCGGCCGAGAACCACCCGATTTCCATGAAATGGATCGAGGCGGCCATGGATCAGGGCGGCAAGCTGATCGCCGTCGATCCCCGCTTCACCAGGACCGCTTCCAAGGCGGACCACTACGCGCAGATCCGTCCGGGCACGGACATCGCCTTCCTGGGCGGCATGATCAACTTCGCCCTTCAGAACAACATGATTCACGAGGAGTACGTTCGCGAGTACACCAACGCCTCCTTCATCGTGAACGAGAAGTTCGACTTCAACGAAGGCCTTTTCTGCTCGTTCGACGACCAGGAGAAGACCTACGATCCCAAGGCCTGGGCCTACGCGGTCGACGGCGCCGGCAACCCCAAGCGCGACAAGTCCATGAAGGACCCGCGCTGCGTATACCAGCTGCTGAAGAAGCACTACTCCCGTTACACCGTGGACATGGTCTGCAACATCACCGGCACCAAGAAGGAAGACTACATCGCCGTCGCCAAGGCCTTCTGCTCCACCGGCCGCGCCGACAAGGCGGGTACCATCCTCTACGCCATGGGCATCACCCAGTCCACCCACGGCACCCAGAACGTCCGCGCTACCGCCATGCTGCAGATGCTTCTCGGTAACATCGGCATCGCCGGCGGCGGCGTCAACGCGCTGCGCGGCGAGTCCAACGTCCAGGGTTCCTCCGACTACGGTCTGCTGTTCCACCTGCTGCCTGGCTACCTGAAGTCCCCGGAGTTCGACAACGTCGATCTCAAGGCCTACCTCGAGAAGTGGACCCCGAAGACCAAGGACGCGAAGAGCGCCAACTGGTGGGGCAACACCCCGAAGTACACCGTCAGCCTCCTGAAGGCCTGGTACGGCGACAACGCCACCAAGGAAAACGGCTTCTGCTACGACTACCTCCCCAAGAGAAGCGGCAACTACTCCTTCGTGAAGCTGATGGAGAAGATGGGCAAAGGCGAACTCGCTGGCCTGGTCTGCATGGGCCAGAACCCGGCCGTCGGCGGCCCGGACTCCCTGAAGACCCGCGAGGCACTGGGCAAGCTCGACTGGCTCGTCACCGTCGACCTCTGGGAGACCGAGACCTCGATCTTCTGGAAGCGTCCCGGCGTCAACCCGAAGGACATCAAGACAGAAGTCTTCATGCTGCCGGCAGCCTCCTCCGTCGAGAAGGAAGGTTCCATCTCCAACTCCGGCCGCTGGGCGCAGTGGCGCTACAAGGCCGCCGAGCCGGTTGGTGAGGCAAAGAGCGACCTCTGGATCATCAACCAGTTCGCCAAGCGCATGAAGAAGGCCTACGAGAAAGGCGGCGCCTTCCCCGAGCCGATCACCAAGCTGTCCTGGAACTACGGGCAGGGCGAGGAGCCGGAAGTGCACATGGTTGCCAAGGAGATCAACGGCTACTTCACCAAGGACATGACCATCGTCGACAAGGACAAGACCCTGGAGTTCAAGGCTGGCGATCAGGTTCCGATGTTCAAGTACCTCCAGGACGACGGCTCCACCGTCTCCGGCTGCTGGATCTACTGCGGCTCCTACACCAAGGACGGCAACCAGATGGCGCGTCGCGACCTCGCCGACCCGACCGGTCTGGGCATGTACCCGAAGTGGTCCTGGTGCTGGCCGGTCAACCGCCGCATCATCTACAACCGCGCCTCGGTCAACCCGGACGGCGTGCCGTTCAACCCCAAGCGCGTCGTCATCACCTGGGACGCCCTGGAGAAAAAATGGAAAGGCGACGTGCCCGACGGTCCCTGGCCGCCGATGAACGACGCCAAAGAAGGGAAGTACCCCTTCATCATGGTGCCTGAAGGTCACGGTCGTCTCTACGCCCTGGACATGAAGGACGGCCCGTTCCCCGAGCACTACGAACCGGTGGAGAGCCCGGCCAAGAACCTTCTCTCCAAGACCCAGACCAACCCGGCCGTCAAGATTCCGGCCAACATGACCAGCGACACGGCCAAGTTCCCGTTCGTCGGCACCACCTACAGGATGACCGAGCACTGGCAGGCAGGCGCCATGACCCGCAGCCTTCCCTGGCTGGTGGAACTGGTCCCGACCATGTTCGTGGAGATCTCCCAGACCCTGGCCCGCGCCAAGGGGATCAACAACGGCGACATGGTCAAGGTAACCACCGAGCGTGGTTCCATCGAGGCGAAGGCACTGGTCACCTCCAGGCTGAAGCCGTTCAACGTGCAGGGGAAAGAGATAGAGCAGGTGGGTCTCCCCTGGCACTTCGGTTATGCAGGTCTGGCTACCGGCGACTCCGGCAACGTCCTTACGCCGTCGGTCGGTTGCGCGAACACAAGCATCCCCGAGTTCAAGGCATTCCTCTGCAACATCGAGAAAGGGGGTAAACGCGCATGAGCAGCGAGAACCAAGACTTCAACAAAACCAAGGCATTTTTGATCGATATGACCAAGTGCACCGGCTGCCGTGGCTGCCAGGTTGCCTGCAAGCAGTGGAACCAGCTGGGTGCCGAGAAGACCGAGTTCTTCACCGGCGAAGGGTACCAGAACCCGCCGCTCATGTCGGAATACACCTTTACCCGCATCAAGTTCCGGGACTACGAGAAGAACGGGCAGAACGAGTTCGCCTTCTACAAAGAGATGTGCATGCACTGCAACGAGCCGGCCTGCGCATCGGTCTGCCCGGTAGGCGCCTTCAAGAAGACCAAGGAAGGCCCGGTCACCTATGATGCGGAGCGCTGCATCGGCTGCCGCTTCTGCATGGTCGCCTGCCCGTTCGGGGTGCCCAAGTACGAGTGGAGCAAGGCCCTGCCGCTGGTGAGAAAGTGCACCGGCTGCTACTCCAGGGTGAAGGAAGGGCTGAAGCCGGCCTGCGCCACCACCTGCGTCTCCGCCATCACCTACGGCAACCGCGAGGACATGATCAAGGAGGCCAACAAGAGGATCGCGGCACGTCCGGAGAAATACCTGAAGAAACTCTACGGCTCCGAAGAGGCGGGCGGCACCTCGGTCATCTACCTGACCGCGCTTCCCTTCGACGAGCTCGGCTTCAAGCCGGTCACCAAGCGTCCGCTCCCGTCCTACACCTGGCAGGCGCTGCGCCTGGTCCCGGGCATCTTCCTCACCGTCGGCGGCTCGCTGTCGCTGCTGTCCTGGTTCAACCACAGGAAGGAGAGGATCGCCAAGGAAGAGGAGCAGAGAAAATCCGGCGCTACGCCGAAGGAGGAGAGCTAGATGACCGCTGCAAAGATAATCGCTAACGAGATCAAGGGCTACCACCGCTTCGTGCAGTTCCTGATCGTCCTGGTGGCTGTGGGCGCTCTCGCCTCCCTGGCCCGCTTCGTGTTCGGCCTGGGCGTCACCACCAACCTGAACGACACCTTCCCGTGGGGTCTCTGGATCTCCTTCGACGTCGTCACCGCGGTACCGCTCGCGGCGGGCGCCTTCACCCTCGGGGCCATCGTGCACTGCTTCCACATCAAGAAGCTCGAGCCGCTGGTACGTCCGGCCATCGTGACCGGCTTCCTCGGTTACTCCCTGGTCAGCGTGGGGCTTCTGCTCGACCTCGGCCAGCCGCAGCGCTGCTGGCACACCATGGTGTACTGGAACCCGCACTCCCCGATGTTCGAGGTTTCCATGTGCATCATGGCCTACACCACGGTGCTCTTCCTGGAGTTCCTGTCGCCGGTGTGCGAGAAGTTCGGCTACCACGTGCCGCTGCGTCTGCTGCGCACCATCGAGATGCCGCTGGTTGTAGCCGCGGCATCCATCTCGACCCTGCACCAGTCGTCCCTGGGCACCTTCTTCCTGATCGCGGTCGATAAGCTGCACAGCCTCTGGTACAACCCGCTGCTGCCGCTGCTGTTCTGGATCTCTGCGATGTGCGCCGGCATCTCCATCATCATCGTGGAAGCCACCATGAGCCACAAGTACATGGGGCAGCCGGACGAGGGCGAACTGCTCGAGACCCTGGCCAAGATCCTTCCGTGGGTCATCACTGTGTACCTGACCGTCAAGTTCTTCTCCCTCTTCGCCTTGACCCAGGGGCCGCTCTTCAACCGTCCGGGCCTGTTGGTCCTGTTCATCGTCGAGGTTGCCGTCGGCATGGTCCTGCCGCTGTTCATGCTGATGAGCAGGAAGGTCCGCGAAGACGGCCGCCTGCGCGCCACCGCCGCCTGGCTGGTGATCGCCGGCATCATCCTGAACCGCTTCAACGTCTCCATGTTCGGCATGGAAGCGCCGGGTACCTTCTACTACCCGTCCTTCATCGAGAGCCTGGTCACCATCGGCATCATCGCGGCGCACATCCTGTTCTTCGTGCTGATCGCGAAGTACTTCCCGATCTTCGAGCACCATCCGGAAACCGTCGACTACTCGATTCCGGACCACTTCCACAAAACCGAGAAAGGCCACGCTCACGGTGCGGCCAAGGCCTAACGGAAGTTGCAGCAACAGTTTGAATCTTTCGCAGTAACAGCTTAGAAGTACGAGGAAACCCTCCCGAAGTCCCCTCTCCCGCGCAGGCGGGGGAGGGGCAGGGCGGGGGCCGGCAAGAACTCAAGCCAGATCAGATTCAAGGAGTGCGCAGGTGGCAACTATTTACAGTTTCAAGAAGGGCGTCATGGAGCAGGTGGAAGGCGGGGTGGTCACCGAGTACCCCCTGCAGCTGGTGGTGAACGGGCGCGAGATGGCGACCCTGATCGCCTCACCCCACGACCTGCGTTTCCTGGTCGCCGGCTTCCTGCGCCTGCAGGGTTTCGTCTCCAAGGTTGACGACTTCCTTGCGCTGGCCATCTGCCAGGACTTCGGCGCCGCCAGCGTCACCATCCGCGGCGAGCTTCCCGAGCGTCTCAAGCCGGTGCTCACCTCTGGCTGCGGCACCGGGATCAGCTTCAACATGCCCAAGCCGGTCGAGAAGTCCGGCCCCTCCCGGGTGCACGCACCCGAGACCATCTTCGCGCTGATGAACCAGCTGGCCCAGAAGTGCGAAGGGTACAAGAGTCACGGCGGGATGCACTCCGCGGGCGTGGGGAGCGACACCCTGCTCCTGCATGCCGAGGATATCGGCCGCCACAACACCATTGACAGAATTGCCGGCGAGGCCCTCCTGAAGGGGATCTCGCTGGCTGGAACCATATTGGTCACCTCGGGTCGCGTCTCCACCGAACTGGTCGCCAAGGCGTCGATGCTGGGCATCGACCTGATCGCCTCGCGCACCTCGCCCACCGACATGGCGGTGAAGATGGCCGAGGAGGCCGGCATCACACTGGTGGGGTACGTCAGGGCCGATAGTTTCAAGGTCTACACCCACCCCGAGGCCATCAGCACCACCGGGCCGGAGAAGATCGCCGGGGTTACCGGCGTGATCCTCGCTGGGGGCGCCTCCAGCCGCATGGGGAGCAACAAGGCCCTCCTGCCGCACAAGGGTGGGCGCTTCATCGAGAGCATCTACCGGGAACTCTCCGAGATCTTCCCCGAGGTGGTCCTGGTGACCAACACCCCGGAGCAGTACCAGTTTCTTCCCTGCCGCAAGGTGGCCGACCTCTACCCGGGCATGGGCGCCCTGGCCGGGATCCACGCCGGGCTCGCCCAGGCCAACACCCCGAGCGTCTTCACCGTCGCCTGTGACATGCCGCACCTCGATCCGGCCCTGATCAGGCACATCGCCGCGCGTCGCGGCGACTGCGACCTGGTCCTCCCCAAGAGCGAGCACGGCTACGAGCCGCTGCACGCCCTGTACAACAAGAGCGCGCTGGCCGCGATGGAAGAGTGCCTGGAACAGGGGAAGCGGCGCATCGTCTCCATCCTGCCGCAGCTGAAGGTGCACGAGATTGCCGCCGACGAGGTGGCCGGCTTCGACCCGAGTTTCGACTCCTTCAGCAACATCAACACCCCGCAGGAATACTACGAGTTGAGAAACGGCGACAAGGCGAGGCCGGGCATCGAGAACCTCCCTGTCGCAGAAAAGGCACAGAAAGCGCAGGCCTAGCCCAGGGGGCGGTCTGAACCAAGAGGCGTCAACGCAACAGCTCCCCGGCGCGGGAGTTCAAAGGAGAAGGTAAATGTTTGGATTCGGTATGCCGGAAATGATCATCGTGCTCGTGATAGCCCTCGTGGTTGTCGGCCCCGCCAAGCTGCCCCAACTTGGGCAGGCACTGGGCAGCAGCATCAAGAACTTCAAGAAGGCCTCCGCGGGCGAGGACGTGGTCCAGCTCAACGAGGAGAAAAAGGCCTAGATTTCTGCAGGCACATCAGTACTTTCAAGGCCCTGGGCGATCCCGGGGCTTTTTTTTTAACGAAAGTCCTCAAGCAAAGACGGGTACCTGCCGATCTGGGAAGTAACCGGTCAAGAAACCGGTTCTGCGGTTTCGGTGGTGCTTGCAGCCGCCGTGGCGTGTCAAGGAGACGGCAAATGTTGACGCAGTGGCATCAGGATATGGCGACGGGTAGCGAGGCGGTGGACAAGCAGCACAAGGAGCTGCTGCGCCGGGTCGATGACCTGCTCAAGGGGGCGAAAAACAAGAAGGGCGCCGACGAGATCGGCAGGTTGATGTGGTTTTTGAAGAAGTACGTCCGCTGGCATTTCCGGGACGAGGAAAAGCTGATGCTGGAAGCCGGTTTTCCGGGCTACCACTCTCATAAGACGCAGCACGAAATCTTTTTCCGCGAGGTGCTGCGGCTGGAAACGCTGCACGCCGAGCAGGGGGACAACACCCTCATGATCGTCGCCGTCATTACCGCGATGTGCGAGTGGCTCCGCTCCCACTTCAACAAGCTGGACAAGGAGTTCATCGATTTTCTGAAAGAAACAGGTCAGAATGGCAACGGCAACGGCGGCCATAGCGAGAGCCCGGACGGCAACGGGGAGCAGTAGCGGGAGGTCAGGGCGCGGCAGGCGAGAGGGTAGGGCAACAGAGCATTTAAATAAAGGGGAGCGCCGATTGATCGGGCTCCCCTTTTGTGTTTGGCTCTGCCGGCGTATCCAAGTCCCCTCTCCCGGAGGGAGAGGGAGGAAGAGTCTACGACCGGTGCACTGCCAGGGGCCCCCAGGCTTGGTGCACCGACATCACCTCGACGCTGTTGATGTTGACCCGCGCCGGAACCGAGGTCACCCAGACCACGATGTCGGCGATGTCCTCGGCCCGTAGCGGCTCGGTCCCCGTGTAAACCCGCTGCGCCTTTTCGTCCTCACCCTTGAAGCGCACCTTGGAAAATTCCGTTTCCGCCATGCCGGGCTCGATGTTGGTGACCCGCACCGCCGTCCCCAACAGGTCGGCGCGCAGGTTCCTGGAGAACTGCTGCACGAAGGCCTTGGTGGCGCCGTAGACGTTGCCGCCGGGGTAGGGCCAACTTCCCGCCACAGAGCCGATGTTGACCACGTGGCCGCGGTTGCGGGCCACCATCCCGGGGAGGATGGCGCGGGTGCAGTACATGACTCCCTTGACGTTGGTGTCGACCATGGTCTCCCAGTCTTCAAGCGATGCCTGGTGGGCCGGTTCCAGCCCGAGGGCGAGCCCGGCGTTGTTGACCAGCAGGTCCACCTCGGCGAACTCCGGCGGCAATCCTGCGCAGGCGGCAGCAACGGCATCGCCGTCGCGCACGTCCAGGGTCAGCGTGTGCACCTGTGTCTTTCCGGCAAGCTCCTCCTTGAGGGCCTGCAGCTTGTCTCCACGTCGCGCGGTCAACACCAGTTTCCAGCCCAGCTCTGCCAGCGCCCGCGCGCAGGCGGCGCCAAATCCCGACGATGCTCCTGTAATGAGGGCACACTCTTCCATTCCCATTCCTCCTGAGGCTAGTCGCGCTGTTGCGCGCTATCTTAGTTGAGAACGCTTTCCAACACAAGATGTAGCTTGCCTGGTTGGCGCGTTGTCCTCAGTGCTCCCGCCGTCGGGTATGTGCAGCGGCAGCATGTTATTTTTCGGTCATTTTCCCATGAAAAAACCCCGGCCTGGTCATTGCCGCCCCTCGACAATCGGGTAAAGTATTCCAGTTGTTTCACTAGGGGGATAGAATATCTAATGAGCCCTCGCGGGCAGAGCAAGCGGGAGGTGCACGCCATGCGCAAAATCTCTCATAGCTGCGAAGTACACGCTGCGCTTGATACCGTGTGGAAACTTCTCATCGAGAAAATGGAACAGCCGCATTCCTACCTGCCGGGGGTGACCCAGTCGCGCACCCTGCAGCATTACGGCAACGGTCTGCTGCGTGAAATAAGGGGGGAGGGGCTCCTGATCAAGGAGAAGGTGGTGCTCGACAAGCCGCACGGCGAGGTCCGCTACTTTCTCCTGGAGCACCCGCTTTTTACCGGCCGTGTGGTGAACCGGGTGGTGCCCTCCTCGGTGCAAAGCCCGGTGGCACCGCAAGTGCTTACCATAGAGGTCGAGTGGGCGCCCAAAGACGACCAAGCCGAGCGGATGCTCCACGGCGATCTGCCGGAGCAAATCCAAAGAGAGGTGATGAGCTTGAAAGCTAGAGCGGAAGCACTGGAAGCGCAGGAGGCGAAGCCGCTGTCCACGCCGTACGCCTTCGGCATTACCATGGCGCTCCCCTTTGCCGACACCCTGCCCAGGGTGCACCAGGAGCTGCAAAGGGAGGGGTTCGGGGTCCTCTTCGAGATCGACGTGAAGCAGAAATTCAAGGAAAAGCTCGACAAGGACTTCCGCAACTATCACATCCTCGGGGCATGCAACCCCGGTCTGGCGTACCAGGCCTTCGGGGCCGAGATCGACATCGGCACGCTGCTCCCGTGCAACGTGGCGGTGTACTCGGTGAGCGAGTCCCGCACCGTGGTGATGGTGATGGATCCTGTGGCGGGGCTCTCCCTGGTGGGGAACAGCCAACTAAACGAACTCTCGGTCACGGTCAAGCAGAGCCTGCAGCGGGTCATGGCGGGGCTGCACCCCGTTGCGGATTGAGGCCATGATCCGGTTAAAGAGGATATACGACGAGGCGGCAGCGCAGGACGGGGTGCGCGTGCTGGTGGACCGGCTCTGGCCGCGGGGAATCTCCAAGGACAAGGCGCACTTGGACCGCTGGGAGAAGGAGCTTGCTCCCTCGGACGAGCTGCGGCACTGGTTCGGACACGATCCCGAGAAATGGCAGGAATTCCGGGCCCGCTACCGGAAGGAGCTGGAGGGACAGGGGACGCTGATCGAAGAGCTTGCCGCGCTGGCCGCAGGCAAGACGCTGACCCTGCTCTATGCGGCGAAGGACGAGGAGCACAACAATGCAGTCGTACTGAAGGAAATCCTGGAGGACTCCAGCATCGGCTGATGCCGCGGCAAGCCCGCGGGCTCAGGAGGCTAAGATGGGAGACAACCTGGCTAGAAAAATATTGAAGGAACACCTGGTGGAAGGGGAACTGGTGCCGGGGCGGGAAATCGCCATCCGGATCGACCAGACCCTCCTGCAGGATGCGACCGGCACCATGGCCATGTTGGAATTCATGGCTACCGGCATCCCCAGGGTCAAGGTTGGACTGGCGGCGCAGTACGTCGACCACAACCTGTTGCAGACCGATAACAAGAATGCGGACGACCACGTCTTCCTCGCCACGGCGGCGCAGAAGTTCGGGGTCTACCTCTCCAAACCGGGTAACGGCGTTTCGCACCAGGTGCACCTGGAACGCTTCGGCGTCCCAGGCACCACACTTCTTGGCGCCGACTCGCACACCCCGACGGCCGCCGGTCTAGGACAGCTTGCCATCGGCGCCGGGGGACTCGACGTTGCGCTCGCCATGGCGGGGTATCCCTTCCACCTCACCTGCCCGAAAATCTTCGGGGTGAAGCTGACCGGTCAGTTGCAACCCTGGGTTTCGGGGAAGGACGTCATCCTGGAACTCCTCAGGCGCCACACGGTGAAGGGCGGGGTAGGGAAGATAATAGAGTATTACGGTCCAGGCGTCGCCACATTATCGGCGACCGATCGCGCCACCATCGGCAACATGGGGGCGGAACTGGGCGCGACCACGACGGTATTCCCAAGCGACGAGAATACCAGGGCCTTCCTGGAGGCACAGGGACGCGGCGACGTCTGGCGCGAACTCTCCGCCGACGCCGATGCGACCTACGACGAGCACGACGAGATCGACCTGTCCCAGGTGGTGCCGCTGATCGCCTGCCCGTCGTCACCGGACAACGTGGTGCCGGTCTCCGAGATCGAGGGGCTCAAGGTGGACCAGGTCATCGTCGGCAGTTCGGTCAACTCCTCCTTCCGCGATCTGATGACCGTCTGCCGTGTCCTGGAGGGGCGCCGCATCGCCCCGGGCCTTGCCTTCCACATCAACCCCGGCAGCCGCCAGGTGCTGGAGAACGTGGTCTCCCATGGCGGCTACATGATGCTCCTTTTGGCCGGAGGCCAGGTGCACCAACCCGGCTGCCTGGGCTGCATCGGCATGGGGCAGGCCCCCGGCACCAACCAGGTCTCGCTGCGCACCTTCCCGCGTAACTTCCCCGGCCGCAGCGGCACCAAGGAGGACCGGGTCTACCTCTGCTCCCCCGAGACCGCGGCCGCAGCCGGCGTTTTCGGCGTCGTCACCGACCCGCGCAAGCTCTCGGAACTGCTCCCGTGGCCGGACGTGAAGAACCCCGACCGCTACCTGGTGGACGATGCCGGCATCCAGGCGCCGGCAGAGGACGGCGGCCCGGTCGAGATCGTCACCGGTCCCAACATCGTCCCCTTCCCGGAGTTTCCCGCGCTCCCGGACCAGTTCGACCTGGAGGTGATCATCAAGGTGGGGGACAACATCTCCACCGACACCATCATGCCGGCGGGAAACAAGGTGCTCCCCTTCCGTAGCAACATTCCGGCTATCAGCAAGTTCGTCTTCGAACAGGCCGATCCCGAGTTCGCGACCCGCGCGGCGGAGAAGGGTGACGGCGCGGTGGTGGGGGGCGAGAACTACGGGCAGGGCTCGTCGCGCGAGCACGCGGCGCTGGCGCCGCGCTACCTCGGCATTCGGGTGAAGATCGCCAAGAGCTTCGCCAGGATCCATCGCTCCAACTTGATCAACTTCGGCATCCTGCCGCTGGTCTTCAAGGATCCCACCGACTACGACCGCATCAAGCAAGGGGACCGCATTACCATCCCGCGGCTGCGGGAACTGACCGAGAGCGGCGCTACGGAGATCCCGATTCGGGTCGCTGGCGCCGAGATTGTGACCCTCCTGAATGCATCGGAACGCGAGCGTCGCGAACTGGTGGCCGGGGGGCTGCTCAATTCGGTAAAGGAGGAGAACCATGGCTGAGACCCTGAGGGAGCTGCTTTCCGAGGACGAGCTGCTCCGCTTCTACGAGCAGATGGTGCTCTGCCGCGAGTTCGAGGAGAGCTGCGCAGAGCAGTACTCCAAGGGGCACATCACCGGTTTCCTGCACCTGTACTCGGGCCAGGAAGCCGTCGCGGTCGGTTGCACGGCTGGATTGCAGCAAAAGGACTACATCCTGTCCGCCTACCGCGACCACGCCCAGGCCATCGTGCGTGGCGCCGAGCCCAAGAAGGTAATGGCGGAACTGTTCGGCAAGGCAACCGGGCTTTGCAAGGGGAAGGGGGGCTCCATGCACCTCTTCGCACCGGAGCTCAACTTCATGGGAGGCTATGCTATCGTGGGTGGGCAGTTCCCTATCGCCACCGGACTTGCCTGGGGAAGCCAGCTGCTTGAAGAGGACCGCGTCACGGCGTGCTTCTTCGGCGACGGCTCGATGAACCAGGGGACCTTCCACGAGTCGCTGAACTGGTCGCGGCTTTGGGACCTGCCGGTCCTGTTCGTCTGCGAGAACAACTTCTACGGCATCGGCACCGAGGTGCACCGGGCCTCCGCCCAAGCGGCGCTGCACCGGCGCACCTGCGGCTATGACATCCCCAGTGAAAAGGTGGACGGCATGGACGTCATCGCCATGTACCAGGCCACCAAGCGGGCCGCCGAGTGGGTGCGGGAGCGGCAGCGTCCCTACTTCATCGAGGCGGTCACCTACCGCTTCCGCGGCCACTCCATGTCCGACCCCGCCAAGTACCGCAGCTCCTCCGAGACCGACGTCTGGAAGAGCCGGGACCCGATCATCAACCTTTCGCGGAGGCTCCTGGAGGAGGGGATAGCGACCCAGGAGCAGCTCGATGACATCGCCAAGCGCTGCCTGGCCCAGGTAGAGGAAAGCGTCCGCTTTGCGGAAGAGTCCCCCTGGCCCGAGGATGCCGCGGTTTGGGAGGATATCCATGTCTGAGATGACCTACCGTGACGCCATCAACCTGGCGCTTAAGGAAGAGATGCGGCGCGACAAGACCGTGGTTACCTACGGCGAGGACGTGGCGCTGTACGAGGGGGCCTTCAAGGTGACCCGGGGGCTCCTGTCGGAGTTCGGGGAGTTGCGCGTGCGCGACTGCCCCATTTCCGAGAATACGATCGTCGGGGTCGCCGTCGGCGCAGCGATGGCAGGCGTCCGCCCGGTGGCGGAGCTGATGACGGTGAACTTCGCCCTGCTCGCCATGGACCAGATCGTGAACCACATGGCCAAGGTGCGCTACATGTTTGGCGGCCAGACCAAGGTCCCCATGGTGATCCGGATGCCGGGAGGCGGGGGAAGCCAGCTGGGCGCCCAGCACTCGCAGAGCCTGGAGAGCTACTTCATGCACTGCCCCGGCATGCTGGTCGCCTATCCGGCGACGCCGGCCGATGCCAAGGGGTTGCTGAAGACCTCGATCCGCGACGACAACCCGGTTATCTTCCTGGAGCACGAGCTGCTCTACAACAGCAAGGGAGAAGTCCCGGAAGACCCGGAGTTCCTGGTACCCTTCGGCAAGGCCGCCGTGATGAGTGAGGGGGAGCAGGTGACCCTCGTGGGCTACGGACGGATGGCCATCCTTGCCCTGCAGGCCGCGCGGCAGCTGGAAAAGGAAGGGATCTCCTGCGAGGTGATCGACCTGCGCACGCTGGTCCCCCTGGACATGGAGACCGTGCTCGCCTCGGTGCGTAAGACCGGGCGGGCCATGGTCATCGAGGAATGCTGGAAAAGCGCCGGGCTGGGCGGGGACATCGCCTCCCGCATCTACGAGGGGTGCTTCGACACGCTGCTCGCGCCGGTGCGCCGCATATCCGGGCTCGATGTGCCGATGCCCTATTCGCGCAAGATCGAAAAGCTCTGCATCCCGCAGCTGGAGGGGATCGTGCAGGGCGTACATGACCTTCTTAACGAACCGTACTGAGGAGCCGCTATGAACGAGATCGTCATGCCTAAACTCTCCGATACCATGACCGAGGGGAGACTGGTCAGCTGGAAGAAGCGGGTAGGGGACGAGGTGCGCCGCGGCGAGGTGATCGCCGAGGTGGAAACCGACAAGGCGAACATGGAACTCGAGGCCTTCGTGCCCGGAGTGATGCTGGAGATCAAGGTGCAGGCCGGGGAAATGGTGCAGGTGGGGACGGTTATCGCCGTGGTCGGCAAGGCCGGCGAAAAGGGAGGCGGTGCGTCCCCTGCCGAAACCGCTCAGCCGGAGCCGGAAGCCGCGCAGCCTGAGGCAGCCCCCCAGGCGCAAGGCGAGACGCTGGACACCGTGCAGGGGCAGGGAACGGAGGCGCCCACGGCGGCTTCGGCGCAGGGCTCCCAGGATGGCCAGGGGGGTGCAGCACCGACGGCGGAGCCGGCCCGGGCGGAGGACCTTGCCGTCCAGGAGGGGGAACACCAGGCTCCGGCTGCTCCGCCTGTACCGGGAGAGGACACGACACAGCCGGCAGCCGAATCCCCGGGCACTCCTACGCAATACATACAGACGAGGGCACCCTCGCCCGGCGGTCCCGCCCCGGAATTGGGCGCCCCCGGAAGAGAGCGGGCCGCACCGGTGGTCCGCCGCCGCGCCCGGGAACTCGGCATCGATCTGGCACAGGTACGGGGCACCGGTCCTGATGGGCGCATCCTGCTCCAGGACCTGGAGGGGGAGGGGGGGAAACCTTCACAACCTGCCGAGGCCACGGCTGCGGCCCCGCTCCAGGCACAGGCACAGGCACAGGCACAGCCCCAGGTCGTGGCACCGCCGGCAGAGGCCAGGGCGCAGGGGCCGAGGCTGGTGCAGGAGGTAAAGGCGATGTCCCGACTCAGGGCGGCCGTAGCCAAGACCGTTGCGGAGTCCTGGGCACATATACCGCACTTCACCGTGACCATGGATATTGCCATGGACGAGGCGGAATCGGTGCGGCGCCAGTTGAAGCAGGGGGGGATTCGGGTCACGGTGAACGACATCATCGTCAAGGCCGTCGCACTCGCTTTGATCCGCTTCCCGCAACTCAACGCCAGCTTCGCTCAGGATGGGCTGCAGTTTCACGGGGAAGTGAACGTCAGCGTGGCGGTGGGCGTGCCGGAAGGTGTGCTCATGCCGGTGATTCACGGCTGCCAGGATCTTTCCCTGGCGGCTATCGCCCAGGAGGCCGACCGGTTGGTGCAGCGGGCGAGATCAGGCGCCCTGGCCGAACAGGAGATGGGCGGCGGGACCTTCTCCGTCTCCAACCTGGGCATGTTCCAGGTGAGCAGCTTCAGCGCCGTCATTCCCCCCTCCCAGGCCAGCGTGCTCGCGGTTGGGGCGGTGGTGGACGTCCCGGTGTTGCGCTCGGGCGTGCTGGCCAACGCCAAGATGATGAAGGTGACCCTTTCCGCCGACCACCGCGTGGTCGACGGTGCCTATGCCGCCCAATTCCTGGTCGAACTGCGGGACGTGCTGGAGAATCCGGTGCGCCTGCTCATGTAACCGAAAAGGGGCAGGCCTGCGGCCTGCCCCTCGTCCCTTTCTCCCACCGCAGCTCCCCGTCCCATTCCCCCCCGCATGTTCGTACCTCATCCCTGCCTTTTATACCTGCAGTCTCACTCCGGGCACTGCCCATACTTCAGGCGCGGCACCTGTCCCACGCCCCGCCGTAGCCGTCCCGTTTTTTTCATTATGACGCTAAAGAATGGTTCCCATGAGCCGATAGGAACAAGTGCTGCTGGGCGAAAAGACTCCCGAAGGGAAGTGCCTGCCGGCAGGAACACACACCAAGAACTGGGGGAGAGCTATGAAGTGCTTGATAGTAGATGACGAGGCTTTTTGCCGTGACTTTGTCGCCACCTTGCTCAGCGCGACGGCGGACTGTCACCAAGCCACCAGCGGCATGGAGGCTCTCGAAAAATACAACGCCGCCCTGGCGAGCGACGAACCGTTCGACCTCGTGATCATGGACATCATGATGCCCGGGATGAGCGGCCATGACGCGGCCAAGGCGATCAGGCATATCGAGAAGGAACAGAAACCGGCCAAGCGCGTTAACATCGTCATGTTGACCGCGTTGAACTCCTCGAACGACGCCATGGAGTCCTTCTGCAACGCGCAGTCGGCGGCCTACCTGGTGAAGCCGGTTTCCAAAGAGGGGCTTTTCAACGTGCTGTCCAAGCTCGGCTTGATGAAACGCTGAAAGTTTTCGGGCGGGGCTGCCGTTCCCTGAAGGGAGCTCCGCCCGTTCCACCTAGGCCACCTTGAACTGGGTCACCAGCGTGCCCAGGTCGTCCGACAGGCTGGCGAGCTCTGCAGCGGCTGTCGACGAATCCTGGGACCCCTGGACGGTGAGCTGCACCACCTCCGAAATCCTGGTGATGTTGCCGGTTATCTCACTGATGGTGGCCGTCTGCTCCTCCGCAGCGGTGGCGATCTGGTTTACCTGCATGCTGACCGCGTTGATCTGGTCCAGGATCTCCTGCAGAGCTGCCCCGGACTTCGCCGCTTCCTCCGTCCCCTGCTGCACCTCGCGCACACCTTCCTCCATCGCCAGCACCGCCCCCTTCGTTTCTCCCTGGATCGCCTTGATCATTTCGCCGATCTCTCTGGTCGCCTTCGTGGTGCGTTCAGCGAGGGCGCGCACCTCGTCGGCAACGACCGCGAAACCGCGCCCCTGTTCCCCGGCACGAGCCGCTTCGATGGCGGCGTTCAGCGCCAGCAGGTTGGTCTGGTCGGCGATGTCCTCTATGGTTCCCACGATGGCGCCGATCTGGTCCGAGCGTTCCCCGAGGCTTTCCACGGTACGGGAGGTTGCGTTGACCCGGTCGGCGATCCTGTTCATTACCTCGACGGTTTGTGCCACTACCTGTGCCCCCGTCTCCGCTGCGCTGCTGGCCTGCTTGGAATTTCGGGCGGCTTCGTGGCAGTTGAGCGCGATCTCGTTGGACGTGGCCGACATCTGTTCGCTTGCCGTCGCGACGGTCTGGGCTTGGCAGGCGACCTGTTCCGCTCCGCTTGCCATCTGCTCGGCACTGCGCTGCAGCAGGCTCGACGATGCGGCTATGCCGCAGGAGATGTCACCGGTTCGCCTCACCATGTCACGCAGGTGCTGCACCATGGTGCCGATGGCAGCCATGAGCCGACCCGTCTCCGCAGAATCGTCACCCTCGATCTCAGCGGTGAGGTCGCGTTGGGCGATGCGCCCGGCGGTAACGACAGCAACGTGGAGCGGCCCGGATATGCACCTGTCCAGCCACAGTGCCGCGACAAAGGCGCTGCCGATCGCGACCAGCAGCAGGGCGAGGATGGCAAGCCTAGCGCCGCGAACGCTTGGCGGAGTCTGGGCCTGCACCACGCCGCTGTCGGCGCTGGCGGCACCCAGTTGACGCAAGGCGTCCTGGATTTCCCCTCGCCGCACCTTGAGGTCTCGCAAACCCTGGAGTGCCAGGTCCTTGTCCCCCAGGTTGATGAGCTGCAAGGACCTGCTGCGGGCCGCTTGGGCTGCGGCAACCTTGGTCGACAGAGCGAGGATCAGGGACTTTTCCTTGTCGGTGACCGACGCAGACTTTAGTTGATCCACCTTTTCCGAAACGGCTTTTTCGGTCGCCGCTATCGCATTCAACTCCGGTCTGGCCCCCGCGATACCCCCCGTTGCCAGCGCCTCCGCCAGGCGCTGTGCGGCGCCGGCGTTTGCCGCACCCATCTCGGCGATGGCTCGCATCTGCGCGACCTGCCGGCCTGCCTGGCTTTGCGCGCCGGCGGCCGCGGCACTGATGCCGTACAACGCGGTGATTGCAAGGAGGACCGACACCACGCAGCTGATGCCGAAGCCGACGAAAAGTTTCGACCTGAGGTTCAAGTTGGTGCGCATCCCGTTCCTCCCTTTGGACCGTGAACTAATGTAGAAAATTAAAACAAATTCACAGTATAGGGTGGGATGTGTACCTGTCAAGGTGACGTGGGGAGAGTCCGCCGCCAGCTGTCACGGACCGGATTTGTGTCGGTAACAGCGCCAATTGTCTTTGCAGCCGACTCCCCTTGTGTTAGTTTGCGCCAACAGCTACCAAAAGGAGTGAGTCATGGACCAGGATCTAAAAGAAGCGATTTTCCGGCAGGTTGAGCGCGAACCTTTCGCGCAGGCTTTGAAGATGCAACTGGTAGCGCTCGATGACGGATTTTCCGCAGTGGAGATGGCCTACGATGCGGATGCGATGAACAACATGTTCGGTCGAGCCCACGGAGGGGCGATTTTTTCCCTCATCGACGAGGCCTTCGAGACCGTCTGTCAGACGGTCGGCAGCGTCACCGTTGCTCTCAACGTTTCGGTGAACTACGTGGCCAGTCCCGAGGTCGGAGCGAGGCTCAGGGCTGAGGCGCGCGAGGTGAACAGCACCAGGAAGACCGCCAGCTATGACATAAAGGTTCATGACCAGGATGGCACGCTCATAGCGGTCTGCCAGGCGCTGGCATACCGGACCGGGAAGCCGCTCCCTTTCCTCTCAGAGGTTCAGGCGTAGCCGGAGAAGTACTTTCCACACCCAGCTGATAGTGACAGGGGATCTGCGACGGAGTTATAATGGTCGTGATCCGGCTCGCAGTGAGGTCATCGCCAGGCATAGCAGGTTTTACTGCCGGGATGATGTAACAAGCGCGAGCTGAAGAGGGAACCTGAAATGGTTGGGGAGGAGTTATGAAACGGACTTTTCTGATCCTCGTTGCGCTTTTGTCTATCGGCCTTAGTGGTCACAACGCTACTGCAGGAGTAAACCTCAGCATCAATATCGGTCCGCCGGTAGTTTTGGGCGCTCCGTCGGCCATGGTCATGGTGCCGGGGACCACCGTTTACTTCGCGCCCGGTTTTGAAGCCGACATCTTCTTCTACGGCGGCTATTGGTGGTCGCCGCGCGGCGACCGCTGGTATCGGGCCGGCGACTACGACGGGCCGTGGCGCATGGTGTCCCGCAGTTCGGTCCCGCGCCCGGTGTATCGGGTGCCGAGGG
This sequence comes from Geomonas anaerohicana, assembly GCF_016458305.1. Classification (GTDB taxonomy): domain Bacteria; phylum Desulfobacterota; class Desulfuromonadia; order Geobacterales; family Geobacteraceae; genus Geomonas; species Geomonas anaerohicana. Next base: position 367,135 of record NZ_JAEMHL010000003.1, read on the forward strand.
AGTACCGCGAGATGTACGGTAAGGAACGCCACATCCCCTATGGTCAGTGGAAAAAGGAACGAGGTGGGCACGGCAACGGCGGCGGACGCGGTCATGGTCGCGGCCACGACTAACTGTCAACCGGACTGGCCGATGGCCAGCCACCAGGCGTAGAGCACCACCGAGGCGCTGGCCAGCGCGAGCAGGGCGTTGGCCAGCCGTCCCGGCCTGCCCAGGTAACCCACCAGCAGTTCAGCGACAAACCCCAACAGACAGCCGAACATGAAGCCGAACAGGTGCGCGCCCAGGTCGGTCCTTTCTCCCTCCGTGCCCAGCAGCACCAAAAGCGACAGCGCTGCGGCGATGGGGAGCGGCCACCTCCTGCGCAGGTGGTGCCGGTAGCGCATCATGGTGAGGGCTCCCAGGATGCCGACGGCGCCGAAGACCGCCGTTGACGCGCCGACCGAGGTGTGGCTGGGAAGCTGGACGTAGGCGTTGGCAAGGTTACCGCAGACACCGGAGGCGAGCAGCAGCGTCCAGGCCAGCCCGGAGCCGAGGTCCCGGCAGAGGTAGACGATGAAGACCCCGCCGATGGCGAGGTTGCTGATGAGGTGCAGCGCGTCGGCGTGCAGGGTAAGCGCCGTCGCCAGGCGCCACCACTCCCCCTTGAGGATCAGGCCGGCATGGGCGTTCCCGATGTCGATCCAGTCGACCGGGTAGTGCCCCAAAACCTTCAGGTCCAGGTTGGTCAGGTTGTAAAAGGTGGCCAGCAGGACCAGGATGGAAAGGGTGGGGAGAGTGTTCTCCTTCATGGGGTGCACCGGCGGCAGGAACGGCGGCCAGTTGCGGTTCTCCTCGACGTAGAGGTTCAGCTCCCGACAGGCGGCGTCGTAGTTCTCCGGCGCGACCCATACCTGCCACCCCCGCGGTCCCGGTTCCAGTCGGCATTCGATGAAGCGCGACTCCAACACCAGCGCCCACAGGCGGGCCTGGCGCAGGGACAGCTTGCGCCCCCGCTCCTCCACCCGCCAGACCGGGACGATACGCCAGTCATCCTGCGGCTCTACGCTATGTTCCTGGTCCTCGCTCATGCCCGGCAGTATGTCAGATCCTTCCCGCTCCGTCATCAATAAAGGGGATGCTCCACCGCAGGCTTCTTCTCCTGGTCGCTCCATGCTGCCTTTACCCGCCGCTGGACCGCTGCAAACGGCGGCCCAACCCCCTTTCCTTGACTATTTTTATCCCAGTGCTACAAGAAGCTAGTGCTGACGCACGGTTAAATCAAGGGGGGGCTGACAGAAAGATTGATCCGAAGGAGAAACCAGGATGCGATCCAGGGTCAGGCTGACTAAAGCGGCGCTCCCGCAAGGGATGCAGCCTCTCGGTGGACGTTGCGGCACTCCCGGTTGCAGGCACCGTCACCCTTCGCGCAGGTGGCCGATCCGGATGCGCTGGCATCGCAGGCTGATCCGCATCGGCAAGAGGAGGTACGTCAACATGATCAGCGACAAGATCAGGGGACTGGCCGAGCAGGTGGGGCATGCTTTCGTGGCAAGCTGCGATACCGGCGGCCATCCGCATCTCGCTGCAGGCAGAGGGATCGCCCTGTTCGAGCCCAACCGGCTGGTATTCGAGTCCTGGTTCTGCCCAACCACCATGAGAAACCTGAAGGAAAATCCCCACGTCTCGGTAGTGGTCGCTGATGATGCCGGAAACGGCTACCAGTTCGTGGGGAAGGTGGAAAAGGCGACCGACACCGCGGTCTTGAACGGATATGCCCCCGAACTCGAGCCTGCCGGTTTACCGCAGGTGCAATGGAGGCTCGAGATCAGGGTAGAAGGGGTGATGGCTTTTACTGCCGATGCTCATTCGGACCGCCCGCTCGGATAGGTGGCGGTCCGCTGTCAGTTTCACTTCGTTTTGAGGAGCAGTTCTTCCGCCCTGGGCAGGTCTTCCTCCGCTACCTCGATTTCACCGCTTACATCCTCCTTGGCTCGGCCGGTCACGAAATACTCGACCCCACCCTGTTTCAGCACCGCCTCGACGCGGGCCAACTCGGCTTCGCTCCTGGCATCGTAGAATTTCACCATGGTTCATCCTCCTTGTTCGCTGGTGCGCCTCAGAGGTGTGAGGGGGGCTGAACGGTCAGTTCCGCCTCTCGTGCCGCACGCTCGCGGCTGATCCTGCTGCGCGGGCTTTCCAGGGCGCGGTCGATGGACCAGCGGCCTGCACCGAAGATCATGATGTTCACCGCCACCGTGATGGCGAGAAGCTGGAACTCCACCCCCGGTGACAGCTGTTTGCCGCTCCACGTGGTCAGGAATCCGTTGCCGTAGTTCAGCACCCCGAATGATGCCAGCATCACCAGGATTACTGCAGCGGCTACGATGCGTACGTAGGCTCCCAGCATTAGTGCGATACCTCCGAAGAACTGGGTCATGATGATGAGTACGCCGACTATCTTCGGCATCCCAAGCTGCGTGGTCATCACAGCCATAGCCTGCTCAAATCCCAGTCCATAAAACCATCCTAGCAGATTTTGAGCACCATGTAGAAACATCACGAGCCCCAGTCCCACTCTCAGTACCGTCCCGCCCCAGCTGTCGTTGGTCAGCAATAACCTTTCCATTGTCCTTCCTCCTTTTGTCTTGTCGTTGCTCGACGCCATTAGTTCAGCTGCCCGTCGCTATGTGGCACTCTCCGGAATTTGGCTTAGCAAATTCTAATCACATCCATTGCAAAAGCAAGAGCGTTCCTCACCGCTGACCGGTGGGGCATTTCGCCTTGCGGGCTACGTCATTTAGCGCAGGACTGGGCCGGATTTCGCGTAAAGGCCGGGTTGCTTGCCGCGGTTGCAGTGGTTTCATGGTTTCACGCGTCTTCACACCATCGGCGTCGGATTAATCTCCCGTGCAAGGTGCTCGGAAATGGACAAAGATTTCCCGAGGTTGGCAAGAGAGCCTGGGACTGGAATTTTAATAAAGGCTTTGCTCCCCCTTAAATGTGCGAAGTTTGCACAATTTGGGCACGCTTTAGGCAGCTAATGTAGTCAAATGCCCACTGGGCGCGGTCAGTACTCGATTGAATGCATTGGGGTGTGAAATGAAGAGAAGGGTCCTGATAGTTGACGACGTAGAAGATATCAGGCAGATGCTGCGTTTCATGGTGGAGAGGGAAGGGCACGTCATCGTTGCGGAGGCCGCCAACGGTGTCGAGGCGGTCGAGAAGTTCCGGGAGCATCGCCCTGACGTTACCATCATGGACATCGACATGCCGCTGATGACTGGCGTCGAAGCGGCACGGGAGATCCGCGACATGGGCGGCAGCACGCGGATCGTATTCTGCAGCGGGGGGTATTCCAAGTTCGAGACGCCCCCCCAGGAACTGCGCAGTGAAGGGAGTACCTTTTTACGCAAGCCCTTTCTGCCCGCACAGTTGTACCAGGCACTGGCTGCCTGAGCACCTTATGTGATGTTGTGATTGCTTGTCATGAATTCCTGCTTGTCATGGATTGTTCTGTATCGGTTGCAATGATGTAATGTGATGTACTGTGATGGATTGATGTGATGTGGTGAATGCAATGTTCTTTCTAATGTCCTTGTTTTGCTGATATGATGGAGACCTGTAGTTTTGTTGATGTTATGACCTTTTGGGTCGCAAATGTTGTCTGATTACTTTAACGATCGCTGTGTTTGAGTTGTGACTGGGGGGCCCTGTGTGGGCTCCCTTTTTTTTTCGTCCCGGCGGTAGCTTCACACTTCCGACTGCCCTGGCCATCTTGTCCTGGTCGAGCGAACTCTTCTTTACTTCGAGCCAGTGACCAATTTGATGTATGCGATTTGCCCCTGCTTGTGCTAGGGTAGTGTTTTGCCGTGCGGGGGGGCGCGCTGCCCCTGCGTCTGGCCACGAGAAATACAATGAATGGTAGGGTGGGTATTTCATCATGACCTCAGAACATCTGCAAAAAGTTACCGATCAGCTCGACAAGCTCCACGGTCACGCCTACTTCCGGGTGGAAGAGGGGATCCTCAAGGAGTGCCTGACCGGATTGATCCTCGATGCCGTCGAGGGCGATCTCGCCGAACAACTGGCGAGCGGTTCCTTCGACCTGGAGGTGAGCGTCGGGGTCCAGGAAGGGGAGACCGAGCCGACGGTCGATTACCGCGTCGATCGTCCCGGAGTCATCTATCGCGCCGATGCCCCCGTTTCCCGCCTCAGCGTCCCCGCGTTGGAGGACCTGGCGCGCTTCCTGGAGCACCTGGTGCAGCAGGCGCAGGCGGCGCCGGTGGTCGAGGAAAAGGGCGCCGGCAGCAACATCGTGCGCAAGAAGCAGGACCACGACCACCATGAAAAAGAGGCGGCCGCGGCGCGGCTCAAGGTCACCCCGCAGTGGCTGAAGAGCGTGGTTCCCTGCACCGATTACAGTTACGACGAGATCGACGGCAAGAAATACATCCGGGAGTACTACTGGTCCCGGGAGCTGATCGAGCGTCTCTTCAAGATCAAGTCGAGCAAGACCACGCCCGAGGATCTGCAGTACGTGGCCAAGGAATGCTGTGACGGTGATGCCGACTGGGCGCGCGACCTGATCGCCCGTCTCAAGTCGCCCAACCGTCCCGAGCAGCAGCCAAAGGAGCAGCCGCAGAAGAACCAGCCCCAGAAGGAAAAGGAAAAGGGTGCCGTGCAGCAGCAGGCGAAACCTGCGGCAGGCGATCGCCCCCGCAGCAGGTCCCGGCACAGGAAGTCCTTCCGGCACGGCAAGGACGGCGGCCGCAAGCCCGAGGGAGCTTCCGAGGCGAAGAAACCTTCCTAACCTTCCTCATTACTCGGTAGCGATCGCTCCGCCCTCACCCTGGCCCTCTCCCGGAGGGAGAGGGGATGTTGGTGGCAGGGGCACAAAAGGATTTGGCACAACTAAAAAAAGGTCCTCCTCGACGCGTGAGGGGGACCTTTTTGTTTGTGCAGGTGGCGGCGGGAGGCGCTACCCCGTTTGCTGGCAACGCGCTTTGCCGGGCCTTATTGCGCGCGCAGGTACTTCGCGAAGGCGGTGTCCACCTTCTTGATGTGCTGGATCAGCCAGTTGGCCAGGGTCCTGTTGGTCTGGATCACCAGGGGAAGGGTGGCCCCTTCGTTGCGGAAGGAGTCGGTCAGCTTGTGCACGTCGGTGATGAAAGCGACGTGCTGCGCCTTGTGTGCCGGGTAGTCGGGATAGTTGCTCCCCTTTTGCAGTTGCTCCTCGGCGGCGAAATGCTCTTTTACGTAGTCCTCCAGGAAGAGCAGCAGCTTGAGGACCTCCTCGTTGCCTTTCCCCTCGTTGCAGGCGCTCAGCAGGCGGTCGAACCTCCTGAAGATCTCCTTGTGCTGCTCGTCGATTTCGTTCACGCCGATGGCCAGGTCACTGGTCCACTCGATGTTCATGTTGTGCTCCTTTTGGGTTTGTCTGCTGTGGTTATGGTGCGCTCCCCAAACAGCTGCTGCGGGAGCGTCATTGTTCGCTTTCGGCGGGGGCGAGCGGGTCCATCCCCGGCAGTTCTATTTCGAAGCAGGTGCCCATCCCCGGGGTGCTCGACACCCTGATGTCGCCGCCGTGGTCCTTGACGATGCCGTAGGAGACCGAGAGGCCGAGGCCGGTGCCGGTGTCCTTGGTGGTGAAGAAGGGGGTGAAGATCTTCTCCAGGTGCTCGGCGCTGATCCCCTTGCCGGTGTCGCGGATCTCGACGATGCAGCCGTTGCCCGGGCCGTGCCGGCGGGTGGTGAGCCGCAGGGTGCCTCCGTCGGGGAGCATGGCCTGCACCGCGTTCAGGATGATGTTGCTGAACACCTGCCGCAGCTGGTCGGTGTCGCCGGTGACCGGTCCCAGGTTCAGGTCGTATTCCCATTTCACGGAGACCGCGTCCATGGGGACCTGGTGCCTGATCTGGGCGACGATGTCGTCCAGTACCTCGTGCACCATGAACTGGCGCTGGTTCAGCGACTTCTGGCGCGCGAAGGTCAAAAGGTTGCCCACGATCTTCGCCATGCGTTCGGTCTGCTGGCTGATGATCTCGACCTCTTCGTGGTTGGGATGATCGCTGGGGAGGCACATATCCAGGACTTCGGTGTTGCCGCGGATGATGGCCAGCGGTGTGTTGATCTCGTGGGCGACGCCGGCGGCGACGATGCCCAGGTCCGCCAGTTTCTCCGCGCGCGCCAGGTCCGCCTGGGTCTGCGCCAGGAGTTTCGTCTTGTCGGAGAGTTGCGCGGTGCGCTCCTCTATCTTCAGCTCCAGGGCCCGGTGCAAGAGGCCGATCTCCGCCTCCTGGCGCCCCAGCGCCCGGGTCATCAGGTTGAACGCCTCGGCCAGGTCGCCCACCTCGTCGGTCGACTGCACCTCGATCTGCAGGTCGCGCTCGCCGCGGGCCACCCGGTGCGCCAGTTTCTCCAGTTCCTTGATCGGGCGCGCCAACAGGGTCCCTATGAAACCGGAGACGGCGATGCCGATCAGCGAGGTGACGAAGAGCACCAGGTACAGGATCGAGTTGACGCTCTTTTGCATGTGGGTGTAGGGCTTTTCCAGCATCCCCACGTAGAGCGAGCCGATCGCCTTGCCCTGCAGGTCGATGATCGGTTCGTAGGCGGTGAAGTACCAGTCGTTGACCACGAAGGCGCGGCCGATCCACTTCTTCTTCTCCTGGATCACCTGCTTGTAGACCTGCTCGGAGACGCGGGTGCCGATGGCCCTGGCACCGTCGGTGGTGCGCACGTTGGTCGCGATGCGGGTGTCACCGAGGAAGATGGTGGCGCTCCCCACGTCGGTCCCTTTGAACTGCACCCCCTCGTAGACGATCTCCTTGATCTTGTCCACCAGGGCGTTGTTGTTGTTGAGGAGGATGCCGCCGTAGAGGGCGCCGATCACGGCGCCGGAGCCGTTTCTGAGCGGGAAAGCGGACACCATCAGCATCCCGGAACGCTCCGTCTTGTCGGCGCGCGGCCGGGCATGCGGCGTGGAGACGAGGGGAATGGTGGCGCGGTTGGTAAGGGCGATCCCTTCCTTGCCCAGTTCCTCCGGTGTGAGCACCGTGGTGCCGGTTACGGCGATCCCCTTGAGCGCCTGTTGCACGAAGTAGGAGGTCTGCTGGTCGCCTTTGAGCTGGGGGCTGTGAGCGCGGAAGAGCACCCGTCCGGAGGCGTCGACCGCGGTGAGAAGATCGAGGTGCTTGTTCTCCATGCGGCTGCGCAAAAGGGACTGGATGTTCTTCTCGCCGGCCACGATGGAGTTGGCGTTGTAGGGGTTGGTGGCGGTGAGGTCCATCAACTCCCGGATATGCTCGAGGTCGTTCCGGTACACCTCGCGCGCCGAGTTGAGGTCGGTGCGCACCTTTTCCTGGGCCTGGCTGGCGATCTTGTCGTTGATGATGTAGAGACCGGCCAGGGAACAGATGAAGAAGGCGACGAAGAGGGGGGCGACGGAGCCGACGGTGAGCTTGGCCCGGATCGGGAAACGCCTGAGCATCAGCGTGCTCCCTCGTCTTCCAGCCCGTACTCCTCGATCTTGCGGTCCAGGGTGCGCCTGGCGATCTCGAGGATCTTGGCGGCCCGGCTTTTGTTGTTCCCGGAGGCCTTGAGGACGTGCAGGATGTGCTCGCGCTCCACGGTCTCCAGGGAGACCAGGCGCTTGCCGCCGTCCTGCCTGGTTTCGGGAAGCTGGACCGGCGTGCGCCACACCGGCAGGGTTTCGGCGGTGATGGTGCTGCCGCGGGTGAGGATGGCGGCGCGTTCGATCGCGTTCTCCAGCTCGCGGATGTTGCCGGGCCAGTTGTACGACTTCAGGAGCTGCATCGCCTCGCGGGTGAAGTCGTTGATGTCGCGCTTCATGCGCGCCGCGTACTTGGCCAGGAAGTGCCGTGCCAGCAGTTCGATGTCCTCGCCGCGGTCCCGCAAGGGGGGGAGGTGCAGCGAGATGACGTTGAGCCGGAAAAAGAGGTCTTCGCGGAAGCGCTTCTGGCGCACCTCCTCCTCGAGGTCCTTGTTGGTCGCGGCCAGGAAGCGGATGTCGACGCTCTTGGCCTTGGTGTCGCCGACGGGGATGAAATCTCCCTCCTGCAGCACGCGCAACAGCTTCGCCTGGATGGCGGGGCTCATGTCCCCCACCTCGTCTAGAAACAGCGTGCCGTGGTTGGCGGCCTCCAGGAGCCCCTTCTGTGCGGTGATGGCCCCGGTGAAGGCGCCTTTCACGTGCCCGAAGAGCTGGCTTTCCAAAAGGGTGTCGGAGAGGGCGGCGCAGTTGATGGTGAGGAAGCGTTCCTTGGCCCTCGGGCTGTTGTTGTGGATCAGGCTGGCGACCAGTTCCTTGCCGGTGCCCGACTCCCCGAGGATCACCACGTTGGATTCGCTCTGGGCTACCAGCATGGCCATGTCGTGGACGCGGCGGAAGGCCTCGGAATTGAAGATGAGCGGCGTGGACGCCGACGGTATGCCCAGTTCGTCCTTGAGGGCGCTGTTTTCCTTGAGCAGTTCCTTGCGCTCCAGGACCTTTTCCAGGATCCCGAAGATCTTTTCCTTGGGGAAGGGCTTGGTGACGTAGTCGTAGGCGCCGAGCTTCATCGCCTCGATGGCGGAGTTGATGGAGGCGTAGGCGGTCATCATCACCACCGGGACGTCCAGCTTCATCCTCTTCACGCGCTGCAGTATTTCCAGGCCGTCCAGGTCGGGCATCTTCACGTCGAGGAGCATCAGGTCGCCGTCGTCAAGCCCCCGGTTTTCCAGGCAGTTCATCAGGGAGGTGCCGGAGCTGAACACCTCGAGCTCCAGCCCCTTGGCCGATAGAATCTTGCTCAGATACCTGAGGATCTCGACCTCGTCGTCGCAAATGATCACCTTGCCGTTATACATGTTCTTGTTCACCCGTACTGTTGGGGCCGTCTGCGTTTATCGGCGCGCTGCGCGGCGCCGGCAACCCGCCCCGGATTCTGTAGACACCGGATCACTATCTTTCGCCGGAGCCTTTCTTGTCAAGGGAAAACCTGACCAGGCGCAGATCTGCGCCGGTCCCTCTCCCTCATATGAGAGGGGGCGCACAGCCATCGTCTGTATCAGGCGCGGTGCCTGATGTTCGACGCAAGGACGATACTGTTTCAGCGTCACATCAGGTCGTAAAGGTTAAGATAATACCACTTTATCCTTTGGATAACCATATCCTGGACGAATTATGTTACTCTTCCCGTTCTGGACAATGAGGTCACTGCAACAAAATAACACCAGCAGGGAGCTTTCATGATTTTTTTTGCTATTCTCTTTAAAGGCATAGTCTGGATCGTCATCCTTCGTTCCGCGCTTAAAAGTGATGGAACAGGGATGTTGCTGCGTGCTGCGGCCGTCGCCGTGGCACTGACCGTGGTCGACAGGTTCAGCGTTGCAGCCAACCTGCGCCTTTCCGCGCATCTGCTCACCCTGTTTCTGTACCTGGTCATGTCTTTCAGCCTCATTCCCGTCGCATGGAAGATCCGAAACGGCCTCTTCTCGCTGGCCTGCGGCGTGGTGGGGACGCTGGGCGCGCTGGCCGGGGTGAATTTCGCCATGGATCTTATGCGTGGCCTGGTTCCGCTTCTGAACCGCTAGCCCCCCTGACATCGTTTGATATACTGCTCCGGTCATTGCCGGGAATGGAGGAAGCCATGCGTTGTGCCGCATCGTTGTTACTGCTCGCTCTCGTCGCCCTGCCGGTGTCGGGCTGGTCTGCGTCGGACCAGGTCCACCTTGCCAAGGGGCAAACCGTGTACGTCCCGGTCTACTCCAACGTGTTCACCGGGCCGCGCAGCCTCCCTTACCAACTGGCCGCCACGCTCGCCATCAGGAACACGGACATGGATTCCTGGCTGCGCATTACCGCCATCGATTACTACGACACCAGCGGAAAACTGCTGCGCCGCTACCAGGACAAGCCGCTCTCTCTGGCCCCCCTGGCGAGCACCTACGTCCATATCGAGGAGAAGGACGTGGCCGGCGGCTTCGGCGCCAATTTCATCGTGAAGTGGCAGGCCGACCGCACCATGAACGCGCCCATCATCGAAACCGTCATGATCGGCGCCACTTCCGGACAGGGGATTTCCTTCGTCAGCCCCGGACAGGTGATCCGTCCGGGCACCAGGTAGCCTGCCGCCGCACGCCCGTGCGGGAGGAGCAGCCGTGATTGCATCGGGGAACCGCCGGCCCAACCGCCCTGACCAGCCAGCGCAGCTTCAGGTCCCCTGGCACAGCCTCGAACCGGGTGAGGTCTTCACCCACCTGGAAAGCGGCCCGGCCGGGCTGGACCACGCCGAGGCCGCGCGCCGGCTCTCCCGCTTCGGCGCCAACGAGCTCACTGCCGCCAAGCCGCTCTCGCCCTGGCCCGTCTTTTTCCGGCAATTCAAAAACGTCCTCATCGTCATCCTGTTCGTCGCGGCCCTGCTGTCGGCTTTCCTGGGCCATGCCGTCGAGGCGGTCACCATTGCCGTCATCGTCGTTTTCGCGGCCTTGCTCGGCTTTTGGCAGGAGTATCGTGCAGAACGGGCGCTGGAGGCCTTGCGCCGCATGGCGGCGCCGGATGCCGCCGTACTGCGGGGGGGGGGCGAGGTGACGGTGCCAGCCCGGGACCTGGTGCCGGGCGACCTGCTCCTGCTGCGCCCCGGCGACCGGGTCCCGGCCGATGTCAGGCTCACCGAGGCCTTCAACCTGCAGCTCGACGAGGCGGCGCTGACCGGCGAGTCGCTCCCGGTGGAGAAGCAATCCGCGGTTGTCTTCTCCCAAGAAACCCCGCTTGCCGAACGGGCCAACATGGTCTACGCCGGCACGGTGGTGAGTTACGGCCGCGGTGCCGGGGTGGTGGTCGCCACCGCCATGCAGACCGAGTTCGGCAGCATCGCCCGGATGATCTCCGGCATCGAGACCGGCAGGACCCCGCTGCAGGAAAACCTGGATCGGGTGGGCAACCTGCTGGCCCGTGCCGCCTTGGTCGCGGTCGCCGTCATCGTCGCCGCCGGCCTTTTGCGCGGCGAACCGTTCATCGAGATGCTGCTCTTCGGCATAGCGCTCGGCGTTGCCGCGGTCCCCGAGGCCCTTCCCGCCGTGGTCACCATCTCGCTGGCCCTGGGCGTGCAGCGCATGGTCAAGCGCCACGCCCTGATGCGGCGCCTGGCCGCGGTGGAAACCCTGGGGAGCACCACGGTGATCTGCTCGGACAAGACCGGCACCCTCACCAGGGACGAGATGACCGTGCGCAGCCTGTACTGCGCCGGTGCATGGTACGAGGTCTCCGGCGCCGGCTACGGTCCCGAAGGGGAGTTTTCTCACCAGGGGAGGGGGGGGGGGGCCTCTGGCGCGCTCGTCGAGTTGCTGCGCGTGGGCGTTCTGGCGTGCGACGCCCGGGTGGTTTGGGACGAGGCTTCCGGGCGCTTTTCCGCGCAGGGGGATCCTACCGAGGCGGCCCTCGTGGTTGCCGCCACCAAGGCGGGGCTGTCCCAGTCCGAGCTCGTCGCCCGCTACCCGCGCCTGGACGAGATCCCCTTCAGCTCGGAGCGCAAGCGCATGACCACGCTGCACGGCGAAGGCCCCGACCTGGTCGCCTGCGCCAAGGGGGCTCCCGAGGTGATCCTCTCCGCCTGTTCCACCCAACTGCCGGGGGAGGGGAATGGCTCCGAAGGTGCCTGTCCCCCTGGAGACGGTGAGTGCCCCCTTGACGAGGCGTCGCTGGCGCGCATTGTCGAGGCCGCTGGCGAGATGGCCGCCAAGGCGCTGCGAGTGCTGGCCGTCGCGCGCAAAAGGGGCACCGACCGCGCCGGTGCCGAGAGCGGCATGACCTTTCTCGGCCTGGTCGGCATGATCGATCCGCCCCGTCCCGAGGCCCGCGCCGCCATCGGCGTCTGCCGGGAGGCGGGCATCCGCCCGGTCATGATCACCGGGGACCATCCGGTCACCGCCGCTGCCGTGGCGCGCGAACTGGGGCTCCTGGAGCAGGGGCGCGTCGTCACCGGCGCCGAGCTGGAGGCGATGGACGACGCGACGCTGGAACGCGAGGTCGCCGACATCCGGGTCTACGCGCGGGTCTCCCCGGCGCACAAGCTCCGGGTCGTCGCCGCCCTGCAAAAAAATGGCGAGGTGGTCGCCATGACCGGCGACGGCGTCAACGATGCCCCGGCGCTCAAGAAAGCAGACATCGGCATCGCCATGGGGATCACCGGCACCGCGGTCAGCAAGGAGGCCGCCGCCATGACCCTGACCGACGACAACTTCGCCTCCATCGTGGCCGCGGTGGAAGAGGGAAGGGCCATCTTCGGCAACATCAAGAAGTATCTGATGTACCTGCTCTCCTCCAACATCGGCGAGATCGGCCTGATGATGGGTGCCATGCTGGTCGGGCTGCCGCTGCCGCTGGGCGCCGTGCAGGTCCTGTACGTGAACCTTGCCACCGACGGTCTGCCGGCCCTGGCGCTCGCGGTCGACCCGGCCGAACCCGATCTCATGCGGCGTCCCCCCAGGGACGCCACCCGCGGCATCTTCAGTCGCACCGTGGTGTCCTTGATCCTCGTGGGGGGAGCCTGGACCGGGCTGGTGAACCTGGCCCTTTTCGCCTGGGCCCGCGCGTCCGGCTGCTCGGACGCCGAGGCCATGACCATGACCTTCGTGGCGCTGGTGCTGATCCAGTTTTTCAACGCCTACAACTTCCGCTCGGACCGCGACTCCATCTTCAGGCGCCCCTTCGCCAACAGGTGGCTGAACCGCGCCGTGCTCTGGGAGATCTGCCTGCTGCTGGTGGTGGTCTACCTGCCGGTACTGCAACGCCCCTTCGGCACCTTCTCCTTGACACCCCTCGACTGGGGCGTCATCATCCTTGCTTCGGGATCGATCGTGCCGGTCCTGGAGCTGGCCAAGTGGTATGTGCGGCGCCGCGGCGCCGCTGGAATATAAAGTGAGGTTTCATGGATTTTCACGCTCTACGTGACATCGTCGTTCTCTTCGGCCTGGCCCTCTTCACCGTCGTGGTCTTGCGCAGGTTCAAGTTCCCCTCCATCATCGGCTTTTTGATCACCGGGGTCCTCGCCGGCCCCTATGCCCTGGGCTTCATCAGGAACACCCACCAGGTCGAGCAGATGGCCGAGTACGGCGTGGTGCTCCTTTTGTTCACCATCGGCATCGAGTTGTCCCTGAAGGAACTCATGCGCATCCGCCAGATGGTGCTCCTGGGGGGCGGTCTGCAGCTCGTGCTCACCATCGCCGCCGTCGCCGGACTGGGGGCCGTCGGGGGATTCCCGCTGTCCCAGGCCGTCTTCTTCGGCTTCCTGGTGGCGCTCTCCTCCACCGCCATCCTGATGAAGCTGATGATGGACGCCGGCGAGATGGACACGCCGCAGGGGAAGGCGGCGCTCGGCATCCTCATCTTCCAGGACCTCTGCATCGTCCCCCTGATGCTCTTCACCCCCTTTCTCGCCGGCGGCGGCAAGGGGCTGGCCGACATCGCCCTCGTCTCCGCCAAGGCGGCAGTCGTCATCGTCGGCGCTCACTACGGGGCGCGCTTCCTGGTTCCCTGGCTCTTCGAGCAGGTGGTCAAGACCAGGAGCCGCGAACTTTTCGTGCTCTCCATCATCTTCATCGGGCTGGGGACCGCGTGGCTCACGGCCCAGGTCGGGCTCTCACTGGCCCTGGGCGCCTTCATCGCCGGCCTTGCCATCTCTGAATCCGAATACAGCCACCAGGCGCTCAGCGACATCATGCCCTTCCGCGAGGCCTTCATGAGCCTCTTTTTCATCTCGGTCGGCATGCTGCTGAAGCCCGCCATCCTGTTCAAGTTCCCGCTGCTTTTGCTCGGCCTGGTGCTTTCCATCATCGTGGTCAAGGCGCTGCTCACCTCGGCTGTCGGCAGTGCCCTCGGCCTTCCCATGCGCATCGCCATTATCGCCGGGCTCTCTCTGGCTCAGATCGGGGAATTCTCCTTCGTCCTCTCTCGCAGCGGGTTGAAGTACGGCCTGCTCACCCCGGAGACCTATCAGCTCTTTCTGGGGGCTTCCATCGCGACCATGGCACTCACCCCGCTGTGCATGAAGGTGGCGGGGCCGGTGGCGGATTTCCTGACCGCCACGCTGCCGCACTCCTGGACCCGCGGCCGCAGCAGCCTGGCGCAAAACGGCGACAAGGTCGGCCTTAAGGATCATGTCATCATCGTGGGGTACGGCGTCAACGGCAAGAACCTGGCGCGCACCCTGAAGAACCTGGAGATCCCGCGCGTCATCATCGAGACCAACCCCTTCACGGTGCGCAGTCTGAGAAAAGATGGGGAGGAGATCATCTTCGGCGACGCCTCGAAACCCGAGATCCTCGAACACGCCGGGATCCACGACGCCCGCATCGTGGTGGTCGCCATCTCCGACGCCGCGGCCAGTCGCCGCATCGCCGCCCAGGCAAGGTCGATGCACCCTTCCATCCACGTCATCGTGCGCACCCGCTACCTGCTGGAAATGGAGCCCCTGTTCCGGCTCGGGGTGAACGAGGTGATCCCCGAGGAGTTCGAGACCTCGGTGGAGATCCTGTTCCGCGTGCTGAAGCGGTTTTTGATCCCGCAGGACGTCATCGAAGACTGCATCGCCGAGGTCAGGCGCGACGGCTACGACATGCTGCGCAGCGTGAGCAAGCGCCACAGCCACGCCGTCGGCATCGCCGGCTTTCTTTCCGGTGCCGAGATCGGCAGCTTCAGGGTACGCAGGAACGCGCCCATCGAGGGGGAGCGGCTCAGGGGAGGGATGTTGCGGTCACGATCCGGTGCCACCGTGGTGGCCGTCAAGAGGGGAGACGACATTGCCGCCAACCCGGACCCGGTCTGGGAGTTTTTGGAGGGGGACATCGCGCTTCTCCTGGGCACCCCCGAACAGATGCGCGCCGCGGCCAGGCTGTTCGAGCCGGCCTGAGGCGGCATCTTCCCTCACCCGGCCTGCGGCCACCCTCTCCCGGAGGGCGAGGGTGCAACCGCCATCCAGGCCGTTCCGTCCACGCCCCCTCTCCCTCCGGGAGAGGGCCGGGGTGAGGGCTGGGTTCAGGGCATTGGGAATTGCCTTCAGATAAACGTTTTTCTGCCGAAAAAGCTAAAATGTATCGCGCTCAACCAAACCACCAGCGAAAGGAGTTCTCGCATGCAAGTTAAAGAAAAGAATATCCTTTGCCCCCAGAACATATGCGAGATGGAGGCGCTCCCCATGGACGCCGAAGGCCTGGTCAAGGATTTCGCACACCACTACTTCCACCACCTGGGACGGGACAAGTTCTGCCGCAACATCCGCTACCACTACCAGGCCATCGCCTATACCATCCGCGAGCGCCTGATCGAACGCTGGAACAACACCCGCTATGCCTACATCAATGCCAATACCAAGACCGGCTACTACCTTTCCCTCGAATTCCTGATGGGGCGGGCGCTGGGCAACGCGGTGCTCAACCTCGGTCTCGATGAACCGGCCGCGGAGGCGATGCAGCAGCTCGGGCTGCACCTGGAGGAACTGGCCGACCAGGAGATCGACGCCGGTCTGGGTAACGGCGGTCTCGGCCGCCTGGCTGCCTGCTTCCTGGACAGCTGCGCCACTTTGCAACTGCCGGTGATGGGGTACGGCATCCGCTACGAGTACGGCATGTTCCGCCAGCGCATCGAGGACGGGCGCCAGGTCGAGGAGCCCGATCACTGGCTGCGCGACGGCAACCCCTGGGAGATGGAGCGCCCCGAGTATACCCAGCGGGTCCGCTTCGGCGGGCGCTGCGAAACCAGGCGTAACGACGACGGCACGATAAGCTACTGCTGGCTCGACACCCACGAGGTGCTTGCCGTTCCCTACGACCTCCCCATCCCCGGCTACCGCAACGGGACCGTGAACACGTTGAGGCTTTGGAAGGCCGCCGCCACCGACGTCTTCGACCTGGAGGAATTCAACGCCGGGAGCTACACCGAGTCGGTCGCAATGAAAAACGAGGCCGAAAACATCACCATGGTGCTCTACCCCAACGACGCCAGCGAAAACGGCAAGGCGCTCAGACTCAGGCAGCAGTACTTCCTCGCCTCGGCGAGCCTGCAGGATGTTCTGCAGCGCTGGATCTCCCGTCAGGGCAAGACCTTCGAACACTTCGCCGAGCGTAACTGCTTCCAGCTGAACGACACCCACCCCAGTTGCGCCGTCCCCGAACTGATGCGCCTGCTCATGGACGAGCAGGGGCTCTCCTGGGACGAGGCGTGGCAGATCACCACCCGTACCATGGCCTACACCAACCACACCCTGCTCCCTGAAGCGCTGGAGAAGTGGTCCGTGCCGCTGTTCAGGCAGCTTTTGCCGCGGCTTTTGGACATCATCCTGGAGATCAACGCCCGCTTCCTGGGCGAGGTCGCCAGCCGCTGGCCCGGCGACGGCGAGCGCCTGCGCAACATGTCCATCATCGAGGAAGGGGAGGTGCAGCAGGTACGCATGGCCTACCTCGCCATCGTCGGCAGTTTCTCGGTGAACGGCGTGGCCGCCCTGCACTCGGAACTGCTGGTGCAGGGGCTGTTCCGCGACTTCTACGAGCTGTGGCCCGAGAAGTTCAACAACAAGACCAACGGCGTCACGCCGCGCCGGTGGCTGGCCCGCTGCAACCCCGGGCTCACCAGGCTGCTCGCCTCCCGGATTGGAGACGGCTTCGTGGCCGACCTCTCCAGGATTTCCGAGGCGCTTCCTTTTGCCGACGACCCGGAGTTCCGTAAGGATTGGCACGCAGTGAAACGGGCCAACAAGGAGCGGCTGGCGGCCCTGGTGCAGGAGCAGTGCGGCGTCACCTTCAACCCGGACAGTCTCTTCGACGTCCAGGTAAAAAGGATCCACGAGTACAAACGCCAGCTTCTGAACGTGCTGCACGTGATCCACCTCTACGACCGGATCAAGCGCGGCGACCTCGACGGTTGGACCGACCGCTGCGTGCTGATCGGCGGCAAGGCGGCTCCCGGTTACTACATGGCCAAGCTGATCATCAAGCTGATCAACAACGTGGCTCGCGTGGTCAACGAGGACCCGGTGGTGGGGGACCGGCTCAAGGTTGCCTTCCTCCCCAACTATCGCGTCACCGCCATGGAGGTAATCTGCCCCGGCACCGACCTCTCCGAGCAGATCTCCACCGCGGGCAAGGAAGCCTCCGGCACCGGCAACATGAAATTCATGATGAACGGCGCCATCACCATCGGCACCCTGGACGGCGCCAACATCGAGATCCGTGAGGAGGTGGGGGACGAGAACTTCTTCGTCTTCGGCCTCACCGCCGACGAGGTGGAACGGGAGCGGCGCACCTACAACCCCGCCGGCATCGTCGCCGCCGACCCCGACCTGGAGCGGGTCATGCAACTGCTCACCAGCGGACACTTCAACATGTTCGAGAAGGGTATCTTCGATCCCATCGTGAAGGCGATCATGAGCCCGCATGACCCCTGGATGGTCGCCGCCGATTTCCGCAGCTTCGTCAGGGCGCAGCGACAGGCTGCCGAGGCCTACCAGGACCGGGAGGCATGGGTGCGGATGAGCATCGTCAACAGCGCCAGGAGCGGCAAGTTTTCCACCGACCGCACCATCTCCGAGTACAACGACGGGATATGGCACCTCCGCGCAGTGGACCCGGAGGCGAAAGGCTAGCGCGCGGAGGGTGTTCAACTTCCCCTCAAGATTCCTTTGCGGTTGCCGATACGTCCAACAAAGTGTCGAGGATGGCGACGTGACAGCAGTAACTGATGCCGTCGCATGTCACGATCCGGTTGAGAGATAGATCCAGAAACCTCGGAGGAATACATGTCTACCGCGAATTTGCCGATCAAAAAGGGTGAGTCGAGCAGCGAACTGATCCAACTCGTGAGCTTCAACCTGGGCGCAGAAGAGTATGCCGTCGAGGTGCTGAAGGTGCGCGAGATCATCAGGATGACTCCCATCACCCACATACCCAACACCCCGCCCAGCGTGGAGGGGATCATCAACCTGCGCGGCAAGGTGATACCGATCATCTCGCTGAGGAGCAGGTTCGGCATGTGCTCCACCGACGATGACCAGCACACCAGGATCATGGTGATGGATATCGACGGCAAGCTCATGGGCTTCATCGTCGACGGCGTGTCCGAGGTGATCAGGATCTCCAGCGGCGAGATCCAACCCCCGCCCAGCATCGCCGCGGGCGGCGTTGACCAGGACTTCATCTGCGGGGTCATCAAGCATGGCGAGCAGTTGCTGCTCATGCTCCAGTTGGACCGCATGTTCACCAGCGCAGAGCAGGATGCCTTCGCCAGCTTCGGGTAGCTGTGCAGCGGGCAAAGGGTAAAGAACGAGGGGAGGTGGGCTGTAGCCTTCCTCCCCTTGCTGCGTCGTGTCACCACCTGTAAAGCTGTAAAGGAAATCGACGCATTTTGGCGAGAAAAGTGTCGGGAAGGTTTACAACTGCCGCGGGAGGCGTGGTTGAAATGCGGATCTCATGCAGGTAGTGCCGCGGGGCTTACGTCTGCGGCCTATTCATGGGAGGAGTGACGAAGCAGCGGCATAGCATTGCGTGGCACCGTCTATGCTTCTATCCTGATAAGTCGGCGGCGGTTCCTTTCTGGATGTGTTGCAGAGCACAGAATTTCCGCCGATGGAGGAGGTGGCCAGTATGGAATACTTAAGCTACGGCCACGAATGCATCATCTACATTGTCCTTATTTTAGTTCTTTGCCATCTGCTTCTGGATGTGCTGCCGGTGTGGTTCAGGCGTGCGCGCCACCTCCTGTTATCGGTGCCGGTCAGAATTACGGGCGGGCTCTTGATAATCATTATCGCGTTTTTCCTTCTGTAGGTGCTTTTGCTATGACATTGGACGGCAGGTAGTAACCAGCGCAGGTAGAAGGTGAAAAGGCCGGGATTGCTTCCCCGGCCTTTTTGCTTCTCTGGCGAGTCGCTCCATGCGCGTGGGGCGGCGGTGGTGAAGGCGGGCGAATGATTATTCGCCGCTACGAGGGCGGGGAAGGTCGCACGATTGTTACCCGGTGCGAGCTGCGGGCTGGTGAGGGTGGCAATGGAGGTCGAGCTTCAGGCGGCAGGATTCCTGGAGCAGGTCGCTTTTGGCCTTGGCACCGTACAGCTCCACCGACATGTCCTCGGCTCCCCCCAGGGTAAGCCGCAGGATGTCTTTGTCGAGCACGCAGTCGAGCTGCTGTACCACGGCGTTGCGGCGCCGGTCCAGGCCGTCGCACAACCTGAGGATGCCACCCAGCCGGGATACCAGGAGCTGGTCGGCAGCGGACAGCCGGGTGTACTCGTCGTGCTTTTTCTTGGGCATGGACTTGCGGTGGTAGCGGGCGATGTTGGCCATCAACTCACGCTCACGCGGGGTGAAGCCGAACAGGTCGGCGTGGCGAATCAGGTGGTAGGAATGCTTGTGGTGGCTGGAATAACTGATGAAGTAGCCGACGTCGTGCATGATGGCCGCTGCTTCCAAGAGCCTCGATTCCTTGTCGCTCCAGCCGTAACGCTTGGCAAGCGCCAGGAAGATCTGCCGTGACAGCCTGGCGACCTGCTGGGCGTGCCCTTCGTCGCTGTGGCAGGAGCGGGCGAATTCCAGGGCGCTGTCGCGCCAGGAACGCTGCTTCTTTTCCGGAAGCAGGTTGCGGCGGCGCAGGCCGCGCAGGATGAGCCCCTCGCGGATGCCGCGCTCGTTCACCTTCAGGTGGTTCACCTGGAAAAAATCCATCAGCTCGTCCACCGCGGTGACGCCGGCGACGATGATGTCGGAGCGGTCCGGGTTCAGCCCCGGCAGGGCGCGGCGCTCCTTGTCGCTCTTTCTGACCAGCATGGCCAGCAGGTGCACCAGTTCGGAGCGGAGCAGCTCGTAGCCGTGCAGGGAATCGAACTTCTCGCCCCTCGCCGCCGCCACCATGGCGGCTATGGAGGTGACGGTGCCCCCCGAGCCGACCAGGCACTGCATCCCGGTGCGCTCCCCGGTGTAGGCTGCCTTCAGGCTCTTGCGGACATGCTTGCGCAGTTTCTGGTGTTCGGTCTGCAGCACGGGATCGCTCTTCAGAAAGCTCTCGGTGAGAAAGACGGCGCCCAGTTCCAGCGACAGCATCTCCTCGGTGTGCGCCCCCAGGGCCGCGATGAGCTCGAGGCTGCCGCCTCCTATGTCGAAGATCAGGTGCCGTACCCCATCGAGTTCGAAGTTGTGCTGGGCGGAAAGGGCGGCCAGTTCCGCTTCCTCCTCGCCGCTGATCACCTCGATCTCCAGCCCGGTCTGCTCCTTAACGGCGGCAACCAGCTCGCGGCCGTTGCCCGCTTTGCGCACCGCGCTGGTCGCTACCGCCTCGATGGAGGTGACCCGGTAGCCGTCGATGATCTTCTTCTGGCGCGACAGCGCCTCGATGGCACGCTGCCACGCCGCGGGGGAGATGATCCCGGTCTGGTGCAGCCCTTCGCCCAGGCGCACCAGCACCTTCTCGTCGTCGAGGATCTTGTATTTGCCTTCCCCCGCTGTCTCGACGATGATGCTGCGGATCGAGTTGGTGCCGATGTCGATTGCGGCCAGCCGATTCTGTTTCAACGGCTACTCCTTGAGCATGATGGGATGCCGAGATTGTATCAGGACGGGACGGATTATGACAACCCGGGAGGGCGGGAGCGGTGACGCTAAGTCAGAGCCTTCAACACTGCCTTTCTCGCCTTCTTGAAACCCTTGCGCACCTTTTTGAGTGTTGCGTCTTCCAGTCCACTGACTTTCTTTTCCACCTTGGTGAGTACCTTGACCATGCGTTTCGAGCGCTTGTTGCCGAAATCATGCATCTGCAGCAAGGCGTTCTCGATCCTTTCCAGATCGGAGCCGAGTTTTCTGCCGCACTTCTCGGACATCTCCCCGGCGAAGCGGTCGCGGGTCGCCTGGGCCAGGTTTTCCACCTTTTCCCGCATACCCGTCACGCGCTGCTGCATGAGCTGCGCCGGCTCCTGCTGTTCGTCCTGCTCCATCCCGGCCAGTTCCCGGGCCTGCTGCAGTATGGAGGGGAGGTGGCGCCGGTTCACCCCGCGCACCTTGCTCAAACCTGCCTCTCCGGCCTGGGCGATCTTGGTGAAGCTGTCGAACCCCGCGTCGTACAGCCGTTTGCCCAGGATCGCGCCGACGCCTTTCAGCCGTCTGAAGTCTGCTGCCGACTGGACCATCTTTGACACTCCTTGTGCGTTGTGTGTGGGGACTGGCTCCGCAGGTACCTGTCCCTCTTGTTTGCCCCGGTGAGGGGACTCTGTTTGCCCGGCCTTATTTCCGGGTCAGCCTCCCTGGCGCAGGCGTTCGAGCGCCTTGGCCTTTGAGGTAACGATCCGGCCGGTTCCGGTAACAAGTTGCAGGAACAGCGGTTCGCCGCTGCCGCTGGCGCTTCTCTTAAACGATGCCGTCCCTCCTTTGGGGAGAGAGAGCGATGTCTCTTCGCCGAGGAGCGCCTGCGTCACCAGGCCCAGGTCCGGTTCGTGGCCGACCAGGGCGACCTCGGTTACCTGGGGGTAGAGCTTGAGCAACTCGTCGAGCTTTTCCGGGCGGAAGCCCGGCGAGAGCTGGGGCGCCACGACGAGTTCGCGCTTGTAACGCAGCTTTTCCGCCAGGATATCCGCGGTCTGGACTGCGCGCACCAGCGGGCTGGTCAGGATCAGGTCGGGCTCGATACCCAGCGTGGCGAGGCTCTTGGCCGCCTTGCGGAAGCGTCTTCTGCCGCGACGGGTGAGGTAGCGGTGCTCTTCGGGCACCTCGGGTGTTCTCTCAATGGCTTCCGCGTGTCTTACTATGTGGATGATCATCGGCGGCCCCCTGGATTAGGCAACGTTAAAGACTTTAACGAATCTGTTTCAAATTGCAACCGGCTGTCTTTACCGGTGTCCGACTGGGTGTGGCAAACGTGCCGTTGCCGGCCGACAGTCGCAGGGGCAATCGTGTGAGTGAGCGGGGCGAATTTGAGGAGAGGCGCCAACGAGGTGGAGAGGGGAGACTCTCCCAGTGGGGAAGGGCACTTCTATGACAATTGTCGAGAGAGGGCATCGCACTGAGCTAACGGTACGAGAGCATCTCCCTGCCGCAACCGGTGAGGAAGTCGAAGACCTCGCCGCGGCTGAAGATGAACCGGGGCATGTCCCGGTTCATCAGGTCCTCCAGGAAGTGCAGGGTGAAGGCGTCATCGCGCTTCAGTTCGTTCATGACAGCCGCCAGCAGCGGCAGGATGTCGTACAGGTCGTCCCGGTTGAACGGGGCGCTGTCGCCCGGACCGGAGAACTTGGCGTCGAACCTGGTCTCGGTAACCTTCGGGTACCTGTACTTCAGATCGGAGGCAAGGATGGTAACTCGCATGGCGTACTCCTAATGGCAGCCGCACCTTGAAGCGGTGCAGGCACTGCGGCAGGCAGGCTGTTGCTGTGCTGACTCGCCGTGCAGTTCATAGTTATCCAGAGAGGCTTTGGTGATGAACCATCCCTGGTCGGACAGGGTTCCCTGTAGCGCCTTCTGCTTGAGCAGCATGAGCACCCGGGTTTCGGTGGTAGAGAGTTCGATGGCAGCCTCGGCTGCGGTGACGTGTGCAATCCCGTCGATGATCTCGGTCATGGCAACTCCTCCTTGCATGCCGCTTTACATGGAGCATGCCATAGTCGGGTAAGGAGGTGGACCGTTGCATTTACGCTCACTTATCCGGGGGCGGTGCCGCTACGCCGCTGCTGGGAACTGCTCATTAAATAGCCATCCTGCCTGTTCGGAGGCATGTGCACAGATGAGGGGGGGGCGTTGGGGCGACCTTTGGTCGTGTACTTGGGAGCACAATGACTATGGAGGAAGGTAAGGGGGACAGGCACCTGCGGAGCCAGTCCCCGTAGAATATCTGAGTTGATAACAAGAGCCAGACATAGTAACCTGCACCCGTAATTCATCACGGTATCTGAGAGATTTTATGCCGACACAATTGCAGCTCCAGTCAGTGAACGGGCTGGTTGAAGCAGAACTGCCTTCGTTGGTGGAGATCTATAAGCATCTGCATGCCCGGCCCGAACTGTCCGGCCAGGAGCGTGCGACGGCCTCGCTGCTGGCCGGGGAACTGAAAACGCTTGGCTTCACGGTAACCGAGCACCTTGGCAGGTACAGCCGGTTCGACTGGCCCGGCTATGGAGTGCTGGCGGTACTGGAAAATGGGGCGGGCCCGACACTGCTGATGCGGGCGGACATGGACGCGCTGCCGGTGGAAGAGAAGACCGGGCTCCCCTATGCCAGTACTGCGCGGGCAATCTACCGGGACGGCGCCGAGGTCCCGGTGATGCACGCCTGCGGGCACGACGTGCACGTCTCCTGTCTGCTGGGCGCTGCACGGGTCCTTGCCCGCGCCAGGGGGTGCTGGGCCGGTACGCTGGTCCTGGTCGGCCAACCGGGAGAAGAGGGGGGTGACGGCGCCCAGGCGATGATCGACGACGGCGCCTACCGGCTCTGCCCGAAACCGGATTACGCCCTGGCCCTGCACAGCACCCTGTTCCTCAAGGCCGGAACTGCCGGGTACGCACCGGGCAACTTTCTCGCCAGCTTCACGGAGGTGGAGATCGTGGTGCGCGGCGTGGGGGCGCACGGTTCCGCGCCTGAGCACGGCAAGGACCCCGTGGTGATGGCGGCACAGGTGGTACTGGCCCTGCAGACCATCGTGAGCCGCGAGATCACCCCGCACGAACCGGCCGTGGTCACCGTCGGTTCCATTCACGGCGGCGCTGCGTGCAACGTGATTCCCGAAGAGGTGGTGCTGCAACTGAGCATCAGAAGTTACGACAACAGGGTGCGCGACAAGATCCTGGAGTCGGTTAAGCGCATCTGTGCCGGGGTGGCCCTTGCCGCCGGCGTTCCCGAGGAGCGCTCCCCGATTGTCTCCGTGCTCGCCTGCCATCCGGCGACATATAACGATCCGGCCCTCGCGGAGCGGGTGGCCGAAGCGCTGCGAGGCGCGATCGGTGCGGACAACGTGGTGCGCTCGGCGGCGAAGATGGTGAGCGAGGATTTCGGTTCCTGGGGGCTTGGCGGTGAGATCCCGATCTGCATGTTCTGGCTGGGAGCAGCCGATCCCGTTCTTTTCGAAGAGGGGCAGCGCCAGGGGGTGTCGCTGCCGTCGCAGCATTCGCCGCTGTACGCGCCGCTGCCGGAGCCGACGCTGCGGGCAGGAGTCAAGGCCTTGGTCGGCGCTGCCTGCGACCTGCTTCCGGCGGGGTAAGCAGGGGGGGGACTAGCAGAAGGGACAGGCTCCGTCCGGTGCCTGCCCCTTTAGCGGAACGCTTCAATTCAGCTCATCCAACTTCTGCAAGCCAAGGGGGACAGGCACCTGGCGGAGCCTGTCCCCTTACGATCAGCGGTCATCGCCCCGCTGCAAGGCTCGCCCGCCCGGGGATTCCCCGCGTCCACCGGATTCGCCGCGTCCGCGGCCCTGTCCCGGCTCGGACTCCCGTACTGGCCGTGCGGGCTCCGCAGGCTCGGCCCGGGGCGCCGGTGTTACTGCCGGGGGCGTCGGTGCGACCCGCGGCTTCTCGACCCGCGGCGTGACGGGGCGCACCGGAGCGGCCGGCACTGCCGGCGTTGTTGCCGGTGCCTTCACTGCAGGCACTGCTGCCGGAGCGTGGGGTGCTGCGCCCCGAACCACAGGAGCTGCTGT
This sequence comes from Geomonas anaerohicana, assembly GCF_016458305.1. Classification (GTDB taxonomy): domain Bacteria; phylum Desulfobacterota; class Desulfuromonadia; order Geobacterales; family Geobacteraceae; genus Geomonas; species Geomonas anaerohicana. Next base: position 391,772 of record NZ_JAEMHL010000003.1, read on the forward strand.
CGCAGGCGCCGGTGCAGTCGTGGCTGCGGGAGGCTCAGCACCGGGGCGGTTCATCGGGCGCGGTATCCTGCGCCGGTTTTCACCTCTGCCCTCGCCTTTGCCGGTGCGGCCCGCCGGTTCCTTGGTTGCGGCAGGTGCCGGCTGCTGGGGGGCAGGCTGAACCTGGGACTGCTCTTTAGGCTGGGTCGGCGCCGGCTGACGCTGTGCAGCAGGCGGGGGCGTACCCGGCTTGGCCGGCGTGGTCGCGGGGGCAGGTACGCCAGGCGCGGGCACCGTATCACGCCGATTCCAGGGCTCCCTGCGTCGCTCTATTGCCGGTTGCCCCTTCCCTGGGCGCACTTGCTCCACCTTGCCCGGGCGCTGCTGTTCTACCCTGCCGGGGCGCGGCTGCTCAAGCCTCGGGCTGCGCGGTTCTACCCGCACCGGCGGCATCCTCCCCTCGTCCCTGTGACGCCTGGTCTCCACGCGCAGTTGCTCACGATACCGTCGGGTGTCGCGCTGCACCACGCGCTCATTGATGGTGATGGTGGCGGCGCGCCTGTTGATGTAGATACCGCGGTTGTCGCGAGCGTAGGGGCGTGAGCGATTGATCCATCCGCCGCCGCGCCAACCGTGGTAGTAGACCCTGCGCTCGCGCCAGTTGCAGTCGCGGTTCAGCCACGGCCCGATGGCGAAACCGACGCTGAAGGTGATGAAGGGGGAACTGGGGTAGTAGCGGTCCACGTAGACGACGGTGGGGTCGTACACGGGCACGTAGACGTACTCCGGACGCGCCGGTACGATGCGGATCATGTCACCGTCGAAGAAGACCTGTTGCTGCCTGGTCGAGAACAGGTTGCCCTGGTCGTAGGCGAAGCGGCGCAGCCTCTGGATGGCGTCCATCACGTCCTGGGGCTGCTCGATGTAGGCCTGACCCACCGACGCGGTCCACTGGTACTCTCGGTCCATCATGTACAGTATCTGCGGATAATGAGCTATTGCGCGTACGCTGAAGTCCCAGGGCTGGTAGTCGATGCGCGGGGTGTCACCGTAGAGCCGGACGAAGTTGGCGGCATCGTGGATCTGGTCCACGTAGGTTGCCGCCGGTAGTATCTGGGCTATCAGCGGGTCCGGGTACAGTGCGATCCGGGCCAGCAGGTCGTCCAGTTCCTCGGGGTAGAGGAGGTAGTCCTCCTGATAGCCGTCCTGGTCGGACATCTGGTAGTAACCCGGCTCCGATTGTGCCTGAACCGGCGCGGTAGTGACAGCAATCGGAAGCAATACTGTCATTAGCAGGATGATCAATAACCTTTTCATAGCTTTCTCCTAAAGCTGCGTTGCCTTTAGCCACCGCTCCAGTCTAGCAGAAGGCGTCAGGCATGGCAAAACGGACGGGCGCTGCGCCAGGCGCGTCAGCAGGCGGCCCGCATCTCGATGATCTTGGCGTGCAGCCCCTCCATGTCGAAGGGCTTCTGGATGTAGTGCAGTTCCCGATCGGCGCTGATGCCACACTTGGCGATGATGTCGGACGAATAGCCGGTCATGAACAGCACCTTAGTCTCCGGGCGCAGGTCCGTTATGCCCCGTGCCATGTCCAGACCGTTCATTTCCGGCATGATCACGTCGGAGAGCACCAGGTCGATGTCGTGGCTTGGTTCACCGCAGATGGAGAGGGCGACGTGCGGGGTTGCCGCCTGTATCACCCGGTAGCCGATCTTCTCCAGCATCTGGGTCGCCATGGCCCGCAGCATGTCGTCGTCCTCGACCACCAGGACCGTGCCGGTGCCGCACAGCGCGGCAGGAACGTTATGAACGGCAGGGAGCGCCTCCCCGGTCAGGCTGGGGAGGTAGATACGGAAGGCTGTGCCCTGCCCGGGCTCGCTCTCAACGTCGACGAAGCCTCCGTTCTGGGTCACGATGCCGTACACCGTGGCCAGCCCGAGACCTGTGCCTCTTCCCACCTCCTTGGTGGTGAAGAACGGCTCGAAGATCCGTTTCACCAGTTCCCGGTCCATCCCGGTCCCGGTATCTATGACGCTCAGGCAGGCGTACGGGCCGGGCTTGGCGTCCAGTCGGTAGTCGCAGAACTCTTCGTTCACCACAACGTTCTCGGTCTTTATGGTGAGCATCCCCCCGTCGGGCATGGCATCCCTGGCATTCACGGCGAGGTTCATGAGGATCTGGTCCACCTGCGACGGGTCGATCTTCACCGTCCACAGCGCGGGGTCCGGACTGAAGTTGAAGCGGACCTCCTCGCCGATGAGGCGGCTCAGCGTCTTCTCCGTTTCCAGGCAGTGCTCGTTCAGGTTCACGGCCCTCGGCGAAATGATTTCCTTGCGGGAGAAGGCGAGCAGCTTGCGTACCATGTCGCGGGAGCGTTCGCCGGCCTTGATGATCTCGTGCAGGTAGATCCACAGCGGGGTGGCTTCGGCTGTTTCCAGTTGGCCCAGCTGCGCGTAGCCCAGCATCACGCTGAGCATGTTGTTGAAGTCATGTGCTACGCCCCCCGCCAATTGTCCGATCGACTCCATCTTCTGCGAGTGCCTGAGTTGTGCCTCGATCTTTCTGTGCTCGGTGATGTCGATGCCGAAGCAGAGGGTGCCGATGCGGACCCCTTTCTCGATGATGGTGCTGTTGCGCCAGGAGATGGTGCGCATCGCCCCGGCCTTGGTCACGATCTGTCCTTCGCAGGCATCCATGCGCTGGGTGTCCTTGCCCTGTGGCGGAGCGACGCACATCTTGTAAAAGGCCTCCGCTCCCATCACCGTCTCGAACCAGTTTTGGCCGGCCAGTTCCTCCTGGCTGTAGCCGGTCACCTCCTCGGCGGTCCTGTTGAAGAGGGTTACTTTTCCCTTGAGGTCGAGCCCGAGGATAATGACGCTGGCGGCCTGAATCAGGTTCTCGGTGTACTCCTTGGCCGACCGGAGCGCCTCCACGGCCATCCTGCGCTCTGTAATGTTGACTATGGAAAGGACAGTGCCGGCGATGCGCTTTTCCTGGTACACCGGGGTCGCGCCGCAAGCGATGGTGACCGTGCTGCCGTCCTTGCATAGAAGGTCTGCTTCGAAGTGGACCAGGTCCTCGGCCCCCGTGGCCACAAGGTGCAACTGCTTGATCACCATGTCCCGTGACTCCGGGCACACCAGTTCCGGGAGCCCCTTACCCAAAAGCTCTTCCGCGGTGTAACCGCTGGTCTCGGTGCAGCGCCCGTTGAGCATGCCGATGGTGCCGTCCAGGTTGAGGACGATGAGGGCATTGGCGCTACTCTCCATCACTTTTCTGAGAAAGTCGTAGGAGTCCCGCAACTGGCGGTTAGCGCGGTTGATGGCGCGGAAGGGAAGCAGTATGAACACGATGACGGCGATGCTGAGCCCGATAATGCCTACCAGAAGGGATTTCTTGAGGATGGGGCGCAGGGAGCGGCTGATCTCGACGCTGCCGATTACCTTGTCACCGTAGTGAATGGGCTGTGAGCGTAGAATTACCGGTGCATCAGGATGGTCCCCCCTGACCGCCAGTTCGTTCCCCAGCGCATCGAGGATGCGGTGCTTTTCTTTCTGCGTCGGGTTGTGCTGGGAGAGCAGGGCGTCCAGGCGGTGCGCTTCGCTGTGCCAGGACCCGGGGACCAGGTCGCCGAGACCGGAAATGATCCCTGCGTTTATTTCGGCCTCGGTCTCAAGACTGCCGACGGCGTATTGATAGCTGATGGCGAAATAGCCGAGAGGAAAGAAGAGAGCTACGAAGAAGGCGAGTAAAACTGTGCAGTTGGCGGTGAAGTGGACTGTTTGCTTCTCAGAACCAGTCATGGCAAGCGCTCCTTGCGCAGCAACCAAATCAGGATCTCGTGCTTTGGCGATAAGGCCGCGGCCAACTGCCTCGATCACCAGCGACGCAAATTAGCATCATTTTAGGAAAAAGAGAAGAACATTGTACGCCTTTCACCTAAAAACATTCATCCGTGTTACCACGGTAAACCGCTAACAAGGAGAACATCTGAGGACATCTGAGGAATCCAGAAGCGGGAGACAATCAAATTTGGGGGTAAACCAAAACCGTTGTGGTTCAGATATTCCCGTTGTTCTCGGGTCTTCTCAGAAGTTCTCAGATTTCCTCCTTGTAAGGGTTTTGATTGTGCCTTTATGATGTATACGCGTCCGCGCTGGCAACAGGGGCCATATGCGTTGACAGCATCCGGGGAGTCTTGTATATATTGCCGTGTCACTGAATGGAAAATCGTGCTACTGCATTCTGCACGGCACCTGGAGGAAGATCATGCACATGGCGGACGCTCTGCTCTCGCCCACGGTAGGCGCGGCCATGTGGGCCGTATCCGCGGGTGGCGTCGCCCTTGGCTCGGCACGATTGTGCCGCGAGCGGGACGACCGCCTGGCTCCGCTCATGGGCGTGCTGGGGGGCTTCCTTTTCGCCGCGCAGATGATCAACTTCTCCATCCCCGGCACCGGGTCGAGCGGGCACCTGACCGGCGGGCTGCTCCTCGCCATCCTGCTGGGCCCCAGCGCCGCCTTCCTCACCGTCGCTTCCGTCCTGATGATCCAGGCCTTTTTCTTTGCCGACGGCGGCCTCCTTGCGCTTGGCTGTAACATCTTCAACCTCGGCATGATCCCGGCACTGCTGGTCTACCCGCTTTGTTACCGGAGGCTGATCGGTTCCGCACCGGGGCGCCGGCGCGAAGTGGCGGTGACCATGTTCTCGGCACTTTTAGCCATGCAACTGGGTGCCCTCTGCGTCGTCCTCGAGACGGCGGCCTCCGGCATCTCCGCGCTGCCGCTGGACAAATTCCTGCTCCTGATGCAGCCCATTCACCTGGTCATCGGCCTGGTGGAAGGGGCGGTGACGCTGGCCGTGGTCTCCTTCCTGCGCAAGGCCCGCCCCGAACTGCTGACGAGGGGAAGCGCCCCAGGCGCCGTCCCCGGCCGGGTTGTGCTCGCGTCTTTTCTGGTCTGCGCGGTGCTTGTCGCCGGCGGCCTGTCCCGCTTCGCCTCTGAAAACCCTGACGGGCTCGAGTGGTCCGTGGCCAAGGTTGCCGGGGCAACCTCCCTCTCCGAACACCGCACCGGCCTGGGCGGTTTCCTTGCTGCACTGCAGAAGAAGACCGCTCGCTTTCCCGAGTACCAAGCCGTTCCTGCCGCGGTGCCGGGCAGCGCATCCGCTTCGGCAACGACCGCCCCGCAGGCGAGTACTGTTGCGGGCAAGGGAAGTGCTGTCGCGGGTATCGTCGGCACCGTCGTCACCGTCTTGCTGGTTACCGGTGCAGCGTTCGTGCTGCGCAGGTCCAACCGGGCAGCGGTAGCACCCGAGGCGTAGCGCTGGCCGGACTTGGGCCGGCGAGGATGGGAGCCTGATGGCATCGGTACACGGGGCATTGCTGGATTTGAAGCGGCTGGACCAGCTCGCGGCTGGAGATACCGCCGTGCACCGGCTGGACCCCCGCGCCAAGGTACTCGCCACCCTCGTCTTCATCGTCTGCGTCGTTTCATTCGGCCGTTACGAACTTTCCGCCCTGATTCCCTTCTTCATCTTCCCTGTCTGCCTGATCGCTGCCGGACGTCTTCCCGCCGGCTACCTGGCCGCCAAGGTCGCCCTGGTGGCGCCGTTCGCCATCGCAGTCGGCATCTGCAACCCCTTGTTCGACCGAACGGTGCTCGTGCACCTGGGCACGCTGGATATCACCGGCGGGTGGCTTTCCTTTGCTTCCATCGTTGTTCGCACCGCGCTCACCGTCGCCGCCGCCCTCACCCTGACCGCTCTAACCGGGTTCACCTCCATTTGTCGCGCGCTGGTGCGCCTGGGCATGCCTAAGGCCTTTGCCATGCAGCTTCTCTTTCTGTACCGCTACCTGTTCGTGCTGGCGGAGGAGGGGGGGCGGGCATCGCGGGCGCGTGAGTTGCGCTCCTTTGGCCGCAAGGGGTCGGGCCTTGCCAGCTACGCCTCGCTTTTGGGGCACCTGCTGCTGCGCACGTGGCAGCGGGCCGAGCGGATGCACATGGCGATGCTGGCGCGTGGCTACACGGGGACCTTTCCCGCGGCGCAGGTGGGGCGTTTCGGCGCACGGGAAGTCGCCTTCGTGCTCTTCTGGAGTGCGCTCTTTATCATCTTGAGGTTGTACAACGGCGCCGAACTGCTCGGGACGCTGGTTACGGGGTATCTGCCATGAGCCACCACATTCTCGAAATCGACCACCTGCGCCACGTTTATCCCGACGGCACCGAGGCGCTGCGTGAAGTGACCTTCAGCGTCTGCCACGGCGAATCGGTGGCCGTAATCGGCGCCAACGGCGCCGGAAAGTCCACGCTCCTGGCGCACCTGAACGGCCACCTGCTGCCCCATTCCGGCGAGGTGCGCATCGGCCACGCCCCGGTGGACCGGAGCAACCTGCACGAGGCGCGGCGCACCGTGGGCATGGTGTTCCATGACCCGGACGACCAGCTCTTCATGCCCACCGTGTACGAGGACGTTGCCTTCGGGCCGATGAATCTCGGCTTGACTGGTGTCGAGTTGCAGAACTGCGTGGCCGCTGCGCTGCGCAGGGTCGACGCGGAGCACCTGGCAGGGAAGGCCCCCTATAATCTCTCCGCCGGGGAGAAGAGGAGGGTGGCCATCGCCACCGTGCTCTCCATGTCGCCGGACATCCTGGTCATGGACGAGCCGACCAACGGGCTGGACCCGTACGCGCGCCGCCAGTTGATCGGGCTCTTGAAGGATTTCCACCACAGCAAGATCGTCACCAGCCATGACCTGGACATGGTGCTCGAGGTCTGCGAGCGGACCGTGGTGCTTTCGCAAGGGGTGGTGCGGGCCGACGGGCCGACGCTGGAGATTTTCCGTGACGAGGCGCTGCTCAGGGAGTGCCGGCTGGAAAAGCCGCTTTCGATGCAGGGGTGCCCGGTGTGCGGCAAGTAGGGGACTGGCTCCGCAAGGTGCCTGTCCCCTTGGTGTTTCTGGAAGGTCACTGAGCTGAAAGGAGCGTTCCGCTAGAGGGACAGGCACCTGACGGAGCCAGTCCCTTCTGCCGCAAATAAAGAAAGCCCCGGATTCCTCCGGGGCTTTCGTAAAGTTCTACGCTATGTGAGTGGGATTAGACCCTGCTGACGTTGGCAGCCTGGAGGCCTTTCGGTCCCTTGACGATTTCGAAGGTCACGCTGTCACCCTCGGTGAGGGATTTGAAGCCGTCGCTGTTGATAGCGGAGAAGTGAACGAAGACATCCTCGCCGTTCTCCTGCTCAAGAAAGCCAAACCCCTTGCTGTCGTTAAACCACTTTACAGTACCGTTTACCATTTACTTACTTCTCCCATATTACTTCTTGTTGGTTTTAATCCCCGGGTATTCGAGGACACGTGACAATACCACTGGGCAAATGGTGTGTCAATATATTTTAAATTAGATTTAAAGTTTTTTGCTTTGTATACAGAGTCCGCCGCGTTGACACAGGTGGCGCGCTGTAGTAGCGTGCCGTGACCGCCACTGTGAATGGGGGCGGCAGATCCTGCTGCTGTGCCAGAGTGCTGTGCCGAGAATCTTGCTAGAGCTGCAACCTGAGGAAATGAACCTATGAAGATCTGGATCGATGCCGATGCCTGCCCGAAGGTGATCAAGGAGATACTGTTCCGCGCTTCCCAGCGCCTGAAGGTGCCGGTCTGCCTGGTCGCCAACAGCGACCTGTCCCGGGCGCACACCGCCCTGATCACCTCGGTGCGCGTCGCTGCCGGTTTCGACGTAGCCGACGACTATATAGCCGAGCATGCCGAGGCAACCGACCTGGTTATCACCGCCGACATCCCGCTGGCCGCCCGCGTGGTCGAGAAGGGGGGCGTGGCGCTCGATCCGCGCGGCGAGCTCTACACGGAGGAGAACGTGGGCGAGCGACTGTCCATGCGTAACCTGATGCAGGAGTTGCGCAACGACGGCATGCTGCTCGGCGGCCCGCCCCAGTTCAACCTTGCCGACCGGCAGCGGTTCGCCTCGGCGCTGGACCGCCTGCTGACCCGCATGGTCCGTGGCGATCGTCCCTGACCTTTTCGAGCCCCTTCCATCTCTTCACTTTCCCCTCTCCCTCCGGGAGAGGGTCAGGGCGAGGGGCATTTCCAATGTCACAGTCTTTCTTCCTCCCTGAATCTACATTTCCTTCAGTGTGATAAAATCTTTTGTATGTCAGCCTCAGGTCGTGTTAATGTCTGCTCAAAAATGACGGTTCTCAATAATGTTTGAGACAGTGCGACGCCTATGACAGCACACTATCAACAAAGGTCTTCCGAGGAAGTGGAACTCGAGCACAAGCGCGCCGAGTTGGCCTCCCTGCGTGCACGGCATGCCGAGGCTGCCGCCGTATTGCACCAGTTGCGCGAGGAGATCGCCGGTTTCGAGAGAAGCTATCAGCAGACGCTGGGGCGGCGCATGGCCGAGTTGGAGCGGCTGGAGGAGGAGATCGCCCGCCTTACCGGAAGCTACATTCCGCCGGAGGCGGATGACGTCGAGGAGGAGCAGAGCCGCCGGAGCGACGAGGACGATGTCAGCGATGGGCAGACCTACCAGCGCGGCACATCGTTTCGGGGCGAGGGGCAGGTGCGGGGACGCGTCTGGAAGGCCGATGAGGGCGACATCAAGGCCCTCTACCGCGAGGTCGCCAAGGCCATTCACCCCGACCTGGCCGGGGAGGGCACCGGTTCGCTGCGGCATGAACTGATGCTGAAGGCTAACAAGGCCTACGCTGAGGAGGACCACCGTACCCTGCGCGAGATCCTCAGGAGTTGGCGGCGGCATTTTCCGGATCAGGCCGAGCAGAGCGACCTGAGGGCCGAGCTGGCCCGGCTCAAAAAACAGATAGCGGTAGAGATCGAGGCGATCCGGGAGATCAACGAGCAGGTCGAGCAGTTGCGCGGCAGCTACGTGCACCGTTTCAAACTGCGCGTCGATGAAAGCGCCGCAGCCGGCAGCGATCTCTTTGCCGACCTGGTCGCCGCTGCAGAGATAAACATCGCCCGCGCCCAGCGGCGCCTGGCAGCCCTGCAGGGGGAAAAGGGGCGGGTTCGCGCGCAGGGCGCGAGCAAGCGCAGTCGCGTCGTCTCTTTCCCCAACGACCTCCCCTGCGGCACCCTTTACCTGCGCGAACTCAACTCGGTCAGTTTCAACGCCTGGAAGAAGGCGGGGCCCGCCATCGGCCCGGTGCAGGTCTACCTGGACCAGGCCCTGCGCCTCGACGTGAAAGAGGGGGCGACGCGGCAGCTGAAGTCCTTGCAGGGGCTTGGTCCTGAGGACCTGCATGCGCTCTTTCTGTACGATGTCTGCGACGCCGACCTGGATAGCATAGTCCACCTCTCCGGTCTTGAGGAACTCTACCTGTGCGGGCCGAAACTGACCGACGCGGCGCTGCTCAGCATTTCGACCCTGGCCAACCTTAAGCGGATTTACCTGTACCAGACCCGTATTTCCGATCGCGGTCTGGTCTATCTGCAGGGGATGCAGGGATTGCAGGGGCTTACCAGCAGCGGTAACAGCATCACCGACGAGGGGCTCGCGGTATTCCAGCAGGCCATTCCCGGAGTGAAGACGGTGAGCTTCAAGTGGAAGAGGTGAGGCAGGGGAGGGGACGCTGCCCAGATATGGAATGAAGAAAGCCCGGGAAATGAATTTTCCCGGGCTTTTTGCATGGTACTAAACTTCCCCCTCCCTAACCCTCCCCCTCCTGGGGCGGGAACGTGCCTTCGGCCGATGAGTACACCTCCCGCATCGGTGAAGCTCGAACCTTTCAGCTCTACTCCTCCCCCAGGAGGGGGGAGGCTGGGAGGGGGGCTTGAGCGTGCCTTAAACGTTGAGAAACCGCGCCATATCCGCAATCAGGTCATCCGGGTCCTCGAGACCGACCGAAAGCCTCACCAACGTATCCTTGATGCCGCGCGCCTCGCGCTCGGCCGGCGGCATCGCCGCGTGCGACATCTTGGCAGGGTAGGAGAGGATGCTTTCGACGCCCCCGAGGCTCACCGCGAACGCCGCCAGCTTCACACCTTCCAGGAGACGCTTGGTTGTGTCGTAGCTGGCAAGCTCGAAGGAGAGCACGCCACCGGGGCCGCTCGCCTGGCGGTTGTGGATGTCGTAGCCGGGATGGTCGGGGAGGCCCGGATAGTAGACCCGCTGCACCTCTTTCTGCTCGCTCAACCATGCCACTATTTTACGGGCACTTGCCTGATGTTCCTCCATGCGGACCTTGAGGGTTTTCAGCCCGCGCAAGACCAGCCAGCAGTCCTGCGGACCGAGCACGGCACCGAAGGCATTCTGGATGAAACGCAGCCGTTGCCCCAGCTCGGCATCCTTGGCGACCGCGAAACCGCAGATGACGTCGGAGTGCCCGTTCAGGAACTTGGTGCCGCTGTGGACCACGATGTCGCAGCCAAGCTCCAGCGGCCGCTGCAGGTACGGCGTCATGAAGGTGTTGTCCACGATGGTGAGGATGCCGTGTTCCTTGGCCAGCGCCACCGCTGTGGACAGATCGGTGATCTTGATCAGCGGGTTGGACGGGGTCTCCAGGTAGAGTGCCCTGGTCTCGGGGCGGATGGCCGCGGCGATGGCGTCGTTGTCGGTCGCATCGACGAAGGTGGCCTCCAGCCCCCACCCCTTGAACAGGGTGGTGAGCAGTCGGAAGGTGCCGCCGTAGACATCCTCGCAAACGACCAGGTGGTCGCCCGGCCGGAACAGGAGCAGGGTGGAGGCGGTGGCCGCGATCCCGGAGGCGAAGGCCAGGCCGACGGCCCCCTTTTCCAGCCCGGCTATCGCCTCTTCCAGCGCCTCGCGGGTCGGGTTGCCGGAGCGGGCGTAGTCGTAGCGCCCGAAGCTGTCGATGGAGCGCTGCGCGAAGGTCGAGGAGAGGTAGATGGGGTGGCTGACGGAGCCGTGCTGGGCGTCGATCGGGTCCAGGCCGTGGATCAGTTCGGTGGCGAATTTCATGCGTCTTCTCCTTCAAATGCCTGCGCCAGGTCGGCGATCAGGTCGTCCTTGTCTTCGATCCCCACCGAGAGGCGCAAGAGCAGGTGGTTGATCCCCAGTCGCTGCAGTTTCTCGGGCTCGATGTCTGCGTGGGTCTGCACCTGGGGGAAGGTGATCAGGCTCTCGACCCCGCCCAGGCTCTCGGCGAAGGAGATGAGCTGTGTCTTCAGCAGAAGCTGGTTCACCAGCGCCGGGTCGGTCACCTCGAAGGCGATCATGGCGCCGAAGCCGCCGCACTGGTGCTGCATCAGCTCGTGCCCGGGGTGATCGGGGAGGCCGGGGTAATAGACGCGTCCCACCTGGGGATGCTGTTCGAGCCACTGCGCCAGCGCCAGGGCGTTTTCCTGCTGGCGGTCCATGCGCAGGCCGAGTGTCTTGATGCCGCGGATGGTGAGCCAGGAATCCTGCGGGCCGAGCACCGCGCCGGCGCCGTTCTGGTGGAAATAGACCTTTTCCGCAAGGGTAGGATCCTTCACCGCCACCAAGCCGCAGACGACGTCGTTGTGGCCCGCGAGGTACTTGCTACCGGAGTAGACGGTGATGTCGGCGCCCAGGTCGAGGCAGCGCAGCAGGTACGGGGTCAGGAAGGTGTTGTCGACGATGCAGAGCATGTCGTTGGCCTTACACAACCCGGCCAAGGCGCCGACGTCGGCAACTTTCAGCAGCGGGTTGGTGAGCGATTCCACGAACAGGGCGCGGGTGTTGGGGCGGATCGCCTGGCGCACCAGTTCTACGTTGCTGGTGTCGACGTAGCTGAAGGTGAGTCCGAACTGCTGGAACAGCTTCTCGAAGAGGCGGTAGCTGCCGCCGTAGAGGTCTTCGGTGACGATCAGGTGGTCACCCTGCTGGAACAGGAACATGAGGCTGGTGATGGCGGCCATTCCCGAGGCGTAGGCGAAACCGCGGCTGGCGCCTTCGAGCCGGGCCAGACCCTCCTCGAGGGCCTGCCGGGTCGGGTTGCCGGAGCGGCTGTAGTCGTACCCGGTACTCTGGCCGAGGCCGGGGTGGCGGAAGGTGGCAGTCTGGTAGATGGGGACGGTGACCGCGCCGGTCCGGCTTTCACGCTCCAGGCCTATCTGTGCTGCGGTTGTTGCGATGTTCATCATAGCCTCCAAATGGAAAAGTCCCCTTCCGGGGTCGGAAGGGGACTAGTCTCTATGGCTCGGTCCGCACTTCCTTATCTTCCGGAACGTTTCCGCTCCGCAGGATTTGGCACCTTCCCCACATGGGGAGGTTGCCGCGACGTCATAGGGCCAGTCCCTCGATCGCTCTAGATAAGTAATGCTATTCGGTTGTAAGGGGTTCTGCTTTAAGCAGTGCTCTACTAATACTGGGACGCTGAGGATTTGTCAACCGTAAAAGTCGAGTCTTTGACTAATGTAAAAGTTATTTTGGGTAAATCTTTACCCTACCCCATCGCTGGTGTTGCCGCTGCCGTACGCCGCTGGTGGGAGCGCGTTGACCTTTGATGGTATAGGGAGACTTGATTCAGTATCTGGAAAAGCGGCGACGACGTCTTTGCCTTTGATAAGAGAACCCGATCGAACATTTTGGCGATTGCTGTTTTTAGCTACTGACATCGGCAATGACCTTGCCTGTCATTGACGCGCTTCTGTGGCTATACACAAATAAAGTTTCTTTTGTTGATTTGACAATGCATGGAAACCTGCCACTATATTGCAAGCAGATAATGATCAATGGAGGGATAATCAATGGCAACTTTGGTAGAGATCGCGGCTCAGATCGTAGCGTCACATGCGTCAAGCACTCCGATGACTTCAGATCAGCTTATATTCGAAATCAGCAAAGTGCACAGCGCCCTCAAAAACCTTGAAGCTGGTGAACCTGTCGAGGGTGTAGAGGAACCGAAGGCTTCCATGAGCGTTAAAGAAGCGTTCAAGAAAGGCGAGGTTGTCTGCATGCTGTGCGGTAAAGGGGGCTTCAAGACGCTGGCCCGCCACCTGAACACCGCGCACGGCATGAAGCCGGGCGAATACAAGAAGCAGTTCGGCATCCCGGGCAAGCAGCCGCTGGCGGCCAAGAACTACTCCGAGGCGCGCAGGAAAATGGCTCTGGACCGTGGACTGGCCGACAATCTCGCCAAGGCGCGCGGCGTGCGCATGGCCAACATCGAGGCGAAAAAGGCGGTTCCCGCCAAGGGAGCCAAGCCTGCCAAGGCCGCGAAGGCTGCCAAGCCTGCCAAGGTGACCAAGGTCGCCAAGGCTCCCAAGGAAAGCGCCAAGGCCAAGGTGGCCTGATCCCCATCGTCCCCGACTCTGTAAAGAAGCCGCCCACGCACCGGGGCGGCTTTTTTTGTTCTCTGAAACATGGATGATAAAAGCGGTAGCGTAGTACGTTTCCCTCTGGCGCCGTACGTGACCTGGAGTTCCCCCATTTGCGAAGGGGGGACAGGGGGGATTTGCTCCTTTTGCATTGGTTTTTGCGGACCCCTTCGGTTAAACTCCCTTCCTCGGCGCAGTTGCTCACAGCGTTACCATTGATTGCTCACTACGTTTGTATGGTTGCCAAAGCGATGCTCGCGTGTGACAATGCATCCTTGGGGAAAAGACACGGACGAAATAGTGTCAGTAGGTGGTGCCCCCGGGGCTTTCCTGATTCGAAGTTGTGATCTACATGGTAAAGCTGCAACTGACATGCGCCGTCTACGGGAGTCAGATATGCGGACACTGGTTGATCTATTCCATAGTTTCGCGCAGTGGGGCGACAAGACCGCGTTGGTGAACCGCACCGGCGTGCGCCGTTTCGCTGTCTCCTATCGTGAGCTTTCGCTACTGTCCCTCAAAATGGCCGCTCTGCTGGCACGACAAGGGGTCGAGCCGGGGGACCGCGTCCTCTTGTGGGGACCGAACTCGTCCTGGTGGGGTGTTGCCTATTGGGGCGTAATCATGCGCGGCGCCATCGCGGTTCCTGTGGACTTCATGTCCGACCGCGGCCGGGCCGAATCCATTCTGAAGCTGACCCAGGCCAAGGTGGTGCTGCAAAGCCGCTTCAAGCCGGAACGGCTCCAGGTCGAGAATTCACTGCTGCTTGAGGATCTGAAGTACCTGCTGGAGGACGTGGCGCCTTACCCGGACGTGGTGCATCCCGCCCCCGATGACATCGCGCAACTTATTTATACTTCCGGGACCACCGGCAACCCGAAAGGGGTGATCCTGACCCACAGGAACCTGGTGGCCAACATCCTGCAGATCAACCAGCAGGTGCCTATCATCACTCCGGAGTTTTCCTTTCTCTCGCTGCTGCCGCTGTCGCACATGTTCGAGCAGATGGGTGGTTTCTTCACGCCGCTGTACCGCGGCGCCGCCGTCATCTATCCGCGTACCTTGAAGCCTTCCGCGATCATGGAGGCGCTCGGCGAGGAAGACGTCTACGTCATCATGTCCGTGCCGCGCCTGATGCAGCTTTTGAAGACCACCATCGAGCGCGAGCTGGCCGAGAAGCATCTCTCCGGGGTCTTCGCCTCCCTGGCGAAGTTCGGGGCGGGGCTCTCCAAACCGGCGCGCAAGAAACTCTTCCTGCCGGTGCAAAAGAAGTTCGGCACCAACTTCACCGTGTTCGTCTCGGGCGGGGCTCCTCTCGACCCGGACGTGTTCCGCTTCTGGGACAGCATGGGATTCACCGTCCTGGAGGGGTACGGGCTGTCCGAGTGCTCGCCGGTCCTCTGCGTCAACACCATCGACAAGCAGGTTGCCGGCTCGGTGGGGCCGCCGCTCCCCGGGGTGGAGCTCAGGCTGGACGGCAAGGAGGTGGTGGTCAGGGGGGATAACGTCTTTCCCGGCTACTACCAGAACGAGGCCGCGACCAAAGGCGCCTTCACAGCCGACGGCTGGTTCAGGACCGGCGACCTGGGCGAGATCGGGCCGGACGGCTGGCTCTCCATCAAGGGGCGCGAGAAGGAGTTGATTGTCACCGGCAGCGGGGTGAACGTCTATCCCGACGAACTGGAGGCGGTGCTGAACAAGGTGCCCGGCGTCAAGGAATCCTGCGTCATCGGCCTGGACCGCGGTGCCGGCGAGGAGGTGCACGCGGTCCTGTTGCTGGACGACAGCGGCGCCAAGCCCGACGAGATCCTGGCCCGGGCCAACGCCCAGCTGGACACCATGCACCAGATCACCGGGTACACCATCTGGCGCGAGCCCGAGTTCCCGAAGACCACCACGCTCAAGATCAGGAAGTTCCAGGTCAAGGAGCAGGTGAAGCAGGGCGCCGCTGTGGGGGGCGCCGGGACCACCCAGGACCACCTGGTGAACCTGCTGGCCAAGGTCACCGGTGCCGACCCGGGGGAGATCAAGGAGGAATCCCTGCTGGTCGCCGACCTCGGGCTCACCTCCATCGGCCGGCTCGAGCTGGTCAACTACCTGGAGCAGGAATTCCGCCTCGACATCGAGGATTCCCAGATCGGGCCCCAGACCAGGGTCTTGGAGGTGCGCCGCATCATTGCCCGGCGCGAGAAGGGGCACCGGCGAGGTCACTACCGCTTCTGGACCAACTCGGTGCCGGTGCGCGCGCTGCGCATGCTCGGTGACGCGCTCCTGAACTACCCCCTGTACCGGCTCTTCGTGACGCTCGAGGTGCGCGGGCGCGAGAACGTCGAGCATCTGGACGAACCGGTGATCTTCGTCGCCAACCACCTGGGGTACTTCGATCAGCCCTCGCTGATGTTCGCGCTCCCCAGGAAGGTCCGCTACCGCACCGCCACCGCCGCCTGGGAGGAGTTCTTCTTCGGCGACTACCACGGCCTGGACCGCTTCTGGCGCCTGGCGGCCTATCAGTACGGGACCCTGTTTCTGAACCTGTTCCCGCTGCCGCAGACCAGCGGCTTCTCCACCGCCGTCAAGTACATGGGAAAACTGACCGACCGGGGGCTCAATACCCTTATCTTCCCAGAGGGTGGACACTCGCACGACGGCAGCATGCAGGACTTCCAGCTCGGCCTGGGCATCATCGCCAAGGAACTGGAGATCCCCATCGTGCCGGTGAAGATCGTGGGGACCGACAAGATCCTTGCCCCGAAACAAAGCGGCCTCCCCAACCGGGGCACGGTTACGGTCAGCTTCGGCAAACCGCTCCACTTCCGGTTCGAGGAACCTGCCGAAATCGTGGCGCGGGCGCAGGCTGCGGTGGCTGAAATTCAATGATGTTGTGCTGAAGGAGTGTGTCGGATGAAGGAACCCATTTCCCTGGCTTACCGCCGCTATGCCCTGGGGCTTTTGCTGGCGGTGAACCTCTTGAACTACATCGACCGGCAGGTGCTGTTTGCCGTCTTCCCGCTCATCAAGGCGGACCTCTCCATAACCGACACGGAACTGGGCCTCTTGGGCAGCGCCTTCATGGTGAGCTACATGGTGATCGCCCCCGTTTTCGGCTGGCTGGGCGACCACTGGGATCGGGTCAAGCTCGCCTCGACCGGCGTCGTCATCTGGAGCTTCGCCACCATCCTGGCCGGCTTCGCCCCCGGCTACCGCTCGCTCCTTGCCGCCCGCGCCACCGTCGGGGTAGGGGAGGCCAGCTTCGGGACCGTCTCGCCGGGACTGATCGCCGACTTCTTCGAGAAGGAAAAGCGCGGCAGCGTCCTCTCCTGGTTCTACGTCGCCATTCCCGTCGGGAGTGCCCTCGGCTACCTCCTGGGCGGCGTCCTCGGCCAGCGCTTCGGCTGGCACTCCGCCTTCTTGATGGTCGGCCTGCCCGGTCTCCTCATCGCCGTACCGCTCTGGTTCCTGCGCGCGCCCGAGAGCAAGGCTCCCGATAACGAATCGGCGGCGGGGGAGGGATTCGCCGGCTACCTGCAGCTCTTCCACAACCGCTCCTTCGTCACCAACACGCTGGCCATGGCCGCGATGACCTTCGCCATCGGCGGCTTGGCCCAGTGGATCCCCACTTTCCTGTTCCGTACCCATGCACTGAACGTGGAGAAGGCCAACCTGATGTTCGGCGCCGTCACCGTGGTGGCCGGCATCCTGGGCACCCTGGTTGGGGGCGTCTTGGGTGACCGGTGGCAGAAAAAGAGCAGCAAGGGATACCTGCTGGTGTCGGGCTGGGGCTTCTTCATCGGCGCCCCCTTCGCCGCCTGGGCCATCCTGGCCGGTGGCGTCCCCTCCTGCATGGCGGCGATCTTCATGGCCGAGTTCTTCCTGTTCCTCAACACCGGTCCGCTCAACACCGTGATCATCAACGTGACCAACCCGGGCATGCGCGCCATGGCCTTCGCCGTGAACATCTTCTTCATCCACGCCCTGGGCGACGCCATTTCCCCGTCGATACTGGGATGGTTCTCCGACCAGTGGGGGCTGCGTAACGCGCTCTTATCCACCCCGCTGGTGATGGCCCTTGCCGGCGTCTTCTGCTTCGTCTGCGGCCGTTTCGTCGCCCATGACATGGCGCAGGCCGAACCGGCCCCCTAAGTCTGGATTCCCAATTACCGACCCGAGGTTACCGTGACTGTTCACAAACGTCTTCGTCCACTGCTGCTGATAGTGCTGCTGATTGGCGCCGCAACCCTTACCGGTTGTGCCACCGTCAAGAAACCCCTTACCGGCCTGGTGCCCGGCCGCGGCATCACCACCGTGCAGTCCTCGGTGAGCCTGTCTGCCACCTCGGGAGAGCGGAGCAGCGCCGGGCGTGGCTACCTGGTCTACCAGGCGCCCGACCTGTACCACCTGCTCATTCTGTCCCCGTTCGGGCAGACCATGCTGGAAGCCTTCGGCGAGGACGACCGGTTCACCTGCGTCATCCCGTCGAAGCAGGTTGCCTTCACGGGACTGCTCTCGGAGTTGCCGGAGCAGAGCGCGCTGAAGAGCCTGCAGCTGTTTCGCTGGGTGATGGCGCCATCCCCCCTGCCGGTGCCCGGGCCCCTCAAAGAGAAGGTGGAGGTCGCCGGCACCACCTACTACTTCGACGAGGTCGGCATGCTGGAGCGCAAGGTCGCCCCCTCGGGTGACAAGGTGAGCTACCAGGGCTATCAAAGCCTCGACGGCGTTCCCTTTCCGGAGACTATCGAGATCCGCAATGCCACCGGGGGCGAGGTCCGCATCGTCTTCGATGAACCGCAGCTGAATGCGCCGGTCGAGGCCTCCACATTGAAGCCGGAACTGTCGGGAATGGCGGTCTATCCGCTCTCCGAGTTCAGGGCCATGTGACGCAAAAAGTTGACCGCGCCCGGTTCTTTGCCATAATTAGCCCTTGGTTGTGGTTTTGGCGGCAGTTCGATCAGAAGGAATTGTTGTTGCTACAGCTGCAGTTGCTGAGCCGTTCAAAACAAAACTTTTAATTATATCCGTGTCTTGCTATCCTTACTCTCAGGACCGGCAAAGAGTGCGGTAAGAACGATCAGCAGCAGAATTAGATCCAGCTCACCGGCAACAAATCCTCCAGGAGTCGACGCCATGAGACACGCACGTTCAACGCTACTTGTAATCGCTCTGCTGTCACTCAGCGCCTGCACGATGTTCGCAGCGAAACAGCAGCCCCAGGTACAACCGGCACTGGTAAAAGAACTCTCGGTCCCGGTCGGCAAGAACTGGAAGGTCGTCGAGGAACCGCCCGCCCTGGGCAACGAACGCCGCGAACGGCTTCCCTTCCAGACCGAGCAGTCGGTGCAGCCCGAGGGGACCCAGCGCCCGACCGCGGCGCCCGCGGAGAAGGAACGCAAGATCGAAACCACGCGTTAAGGGAACAGGCACCTGGCGGAGCCAGTCCCCTTTAGCTACCTAACCCTTACCTGTCAGGCGGGCGCCCCGGCGTCCGCCTACATCACGGACCGATCCGGTCCAGCCATGGCACTTCCCGAAGCACCCCGGTAAACCAGCAATGCCCATACCACCCTCCAAGGGGAGACCGATGGACAGAAGACTCTATCTCAGCATAGTTGCGGCCCTGATCACGGTCGCTGTCGTAGTACTGATGGTTATTCTGGCTGCTCCCGTGTTGAAGCCGCTCGCCTGGGGACTCATCATCGGCGTGTCCACCATGCCCCACTACAACCGCGTGCTGCGCCGCTACCCTGAGCATCCGGACCGCTCCGCGGGGATCATGGTGCTCGCCGTCGCGGTCTGTTTTGTCCTTCCGGTAGCCGCACTGGTGGTTACCGCCGCCATCAACGCCCCGGAGTGGTACAAGCAGGTGGTGCAACTGGTCCAGACGGTTGGCAAGACCGGCACCTCCAACTTCGGCCACCTTCCCGTGGTGCAAAAGATCATGTCGCTGGTGCAGCGCTTCAACGTCGACCTGGAAGCCCTGGGCGGCAAGGTGGCCTCCAGCAGTTCCACGGTGATACTGGGGCTCGCCGCCGACCTCGCGCGCAACATGTTCAGTTTTCTCGGTACCCTTGCCATCGCTCTCTTCATCCTTTACTTCATTTATCGCGACGGGGAACGTGTGGTTGCCGCTTTCATCGGCAGGCTCGCGCCCGACCCGCGCAAGGCCCAGCACTACGCCTCCCAGGTACGCTCCATCACCACCGCGGTCACGGTAGGGACCGTGCTCACCTGTGCCACCCAGGGGGTGCTCGCCGGGCTCGGGTACTGGGTCGCCGGGGTGCCGGCGCCGGTCTTTTGCGGGGCGCTCACTGCCATCGCCGCACTGGTCCCGGTGGTGGGGACCGGGGTGGTCTGGGTGCCGCTGGTTGGCGTCCTCGCCCTCAACGGTTCCTACCTCGCCGCCGGGCTCCTCGCGGCCTGGTGCATCATCTTCGTGGGCATAGCCGACAACGCCATCCGTCCCCTTGCCATTGGGGCCTCCAGCGACATCTCGACCCTCGCCGTGGTGCTGGGGGCCATCTGCGGGGTGGTCAGCATGGGGCTCCTTGGCCTGATCGTCGGGCCCGTCATCTTCGCCGTCCTGTTCTCTTTGTGGGACGATGCGGTAGCCGATGCTGAGGCGACGGACCAAGCAGAAATTCCCTGATGCCCGCGCCTTGACCCCGGCAGCAGAGTGGGTGGGCGGAGGAGGTTTTCCCGAATGGTAGTTAGTAAGTGGTTTGCCCGGGCAGGTCTGGGCGCCCTGGTCCTGCTGATCTTCGTTTTCTGCTACGGTCTTGCCTGCGCCGCGGAAGCCGAGCCTGCCGGGGAGCACGCCCTCCTTGCCAAGTATGCCGCCATCAAGGGGAAACTGGACAAGAACCAGTTCGGCGCCCCCATCTACCTCGAGTCCACCGAGGGGCAGGACTCGGTCCGGGTCGACATGTACGGCGTCATCCACCACCCCTACGACATCGTGCGTGAGGCGCTGCAGTCCCCGGCGGCGTGGTGCGAAATCACCCCCCTGCACATCAACATCAAGGCCTGCGTGTACAAGACCGTCAAGCAGCAGACCCTGTTGACCCTCTACAGCGGCCGCAAGTACTTCCAGCCCCCCTCCGACGCCTACCCTCTGAAGCTTGCCTTCCGGGTCGGCGCCAGTCGCCCCGACTACCTGGAGCTTTCCCTGGTAGGTGAAGAAGGACCTTTCGGCACCCGTGATCACCGCATCGGGGTGCAGGCGGTCCCCCTGGAGGGGCAGGCCACCTTCCTGCACTTCAGCTACACCTACAGCCACGGCACCATGGCACGCATGGCCATCAAGACCTACTTCGCCACGCTGGGGCGGGACAAGGTGGGCTTCACCATGGTCGGCGAAGACGGCAAACAGGCCTACATCGACGGGGTGCGCGGCGCGGTGGAACGCAACACGATGCGTTACTACCTGGCCCTGCAGACCTACCTGGATACCCTGAAGATCCCGGAGGGGCAGCGTTTCGAGCAGCGCCTGAACCGGTGGTACGACCTGACCGCCAAGTACCCGCGCCAGTTGAAGGAAATCGACAAGGCCGCCTACCTCAGCAACAAGAAACTGGAGCGGGCCCAGCAGGAGGCTCTGCAGGCCAAGCAGGGAAGCTGATCGGCGCCTCCTCCCCGGGCAAAGGACATGTGATGGCAGAACCGATTGTCGAACTTAAGGGCATCGGCAAGGGTTTTCACGAAGGGGACCGGGAGCGGGTCGTCTTTCGGGATGCCTCCCTTACCATCGACCCCGGCTCCTGGGTGTTCCTGTTCGGGCGCAGCGGTTCCGGCAAATCGACCTTGCTGAACCTGGTATCCGGCATCGACCTCCCCGACCGTGGCGAGGTGAGGGTGGACGGCTCCGACCTCTCCCGCCTCTCCGAACGCGAGCGCACCCTGTTTCGGCGCAACCACATCGGCTTCGTCTTCCAGTTCTACAACCTGATCCCCACCCTTACCGTCGAGGAGAATGTCCTGCTTCCCCTGGAACTCTCCGGGACCCTGACCCTGGCGGGACGCCGACGCGCCGCGGAGCTTTTGGACGCGGTGGGCCTTGCCGACCGGGGGCGCGCCTTTCCCGACCGGCTTTCCGGCGGCGAGCAGCAACGGGTCGCCGTGGCCCGTGCCCTGGTGCACGCCCCCAAGCTGGTGCTCGCCGACGAGCCCACCGGCAACCTGGATGCGGAGACCGGCCGCCAGGTGCTCGACCTGTTCCAGCGCCTGCTCCGCCCGGCCGGCACCACGCTGGTCCTGGTGACCCACAGCGGCGAGGTTGCCTCCCTTGCCGACCGGGTGCTCAGTATCAAGGAGGGCGTCCTGGTCGATGCGGCCGGCGTACCGGGAGCAGGGGCATGATCCTGTGGCGCGCCGGGATGCGCAACGTGCTGCGCCACCCCTGGCTCACCGTGCTGGCCGTCCTCGGTGTCGCTCTCGGGGTGGCCGTGGTCACCGCGGTGGACCACGCCAACGAGGCTGCCCAGCGGGCCTTTCGTCTCGCTGCGGAGACCGTCGCCGGGCGCGCCACGCACCAGGTGGTCGGCGGTCCTACCGGGCTCGCCGAGGACATCTACCGCAGGATCCGCGTCGACCTGCGCGTGCGGGGCTCCGCCCCCGTGGTCTCCGGCCACCTGCAGCTCGCCGGCCGTACCTTCCAACTGATCGGCATCGATCCCTTTGCCGAGCCTCCCCTGAGGAGCTTTTCCTCCCTCTTCGCCGACCGCGGCCTGCTCACCGAACTGATGACCCGCCCGGGTACCGTGCTCATGCTCCCCGAGAGTGCCGTGGAACTGGGGCTCAGGCGCGGTGCGACCTATCCCGCCGACAGCGCCGGTGTCAGGCGACGACTGGTGCTGGCGGGATTCCTGGAGCCCCCCGACCAGGTGAGCCGGGTGGCGCTTGCCTCGGTGTTGGTATGCGATATCGCGACGGCCCAGGAGCTGCTCGGCCTGGCCGGGCGGTTGTCACGCATCGATTTGGTCCTGCCGGAAGGGGAGGCGGGGGCGAGGGTGCTCCAGGAGGTCCGTGCCATACTCCCGCCCGGCGCCGACATCGTCCCCGCCGGCACCAGGGCCGGTGCGCTGGACCAGATGACCCGCGCCTTCCGGCTCAACCTGAAGGCCCTGAGCCTGCTCGCCCTCGTGGTCGGCATGTTCCTCATCTACAACACCATGACCTTCTCGGTGGTGCGCAGACGGCGCCTGATCGGCATGCTGCGGGCGCTCGGGGTGAGCCGCAGGGAAGTCTTCGTCATGATCTGCGCCGAAGCGCTTTTAATCGGGATAGCCGGCACCGTGGCCGGCCTGGTGGCGGGGGCACTGCTGGGCTCGGAACTGACCCGTCTCGTTATCAGGACCATCAACGATCTCTACTTCGTCATGGAGGTGCGCCGGGTCCCGCTGCTGCCAGGCGCACTCTGGAAGGGGGCGCTCCTCGGCGTCGTCGCCACCCTGGCCGCCACCATGCCCGCCGCCCTGGAGGCGACCGGCGCACCCCCGCGTGCGGTGTTGTCCCGCTCGCAGGTGGAGTCCCGGCGCAGGAGGCTCCTGCCGCTGGCGACCTGCGGCGGCGTGCTCCTGATTGCCGTCGGCTGTGGGCTGTTTTTCACCGAGCGCGGCGGCATTGTCGGCGGCTTCCTTGGACTCTTCGCCGTCATCGTCGGTTATACCCTGCTGGTTCCCGCCGCCGTCATGCTCCTCTCTGCGCTGCTGCGTCCGCTGCTCGAAACGGTGCTTGGTTCCCTGGGCAGGATGGCCGCCCGCGGTGTGGTGGTTTCCCTCTCCCGCACCGGGGTGGCGACGGCGGCGCTGGTGGTTGCGGTCTCGGCCGGGATCGGCGTCGGCATCATGGTGGGTGGGTTCCGGCTCACGGTGCAGAACTGGCTGAGCAACTGGCTGCAGGCCGACGTCTACGTCACTTCTGCCGACCGCGGCGGCGGGCGCTACCGGCCTCCGCTCGATCCGGCCCTGGTGAAGCGCCTCTCCGGGCTCGATGGCGAAGCCCTGGTGACGCTGTCGCGCCGGGTCCGCATCGAAGGCCCCGCCGGTGGGGTGGAGGTTTTCTCGGTGCAGGTCCCTGAGCGCACCTTCCTGCACTATCCCTTCAAAGAGGGAGATCCCGCCCGTGCCTGGAGCACGTTCCGCAGCGGGGCAGCTGTAATTATTTCCGAGCCCTACAGTTACCGGCATCGCCTGCACCCCGGGGACAGCGTTACCCTGCGTACCATCCGCGGCGAGCGGCGCTTCCCGGTGGCCGGCATCACCTACGACTACGGCTCCGATACCGGCATCGTTATCATGAGCCGTGCCGGCTACGTCGCCAACTTTGCCGATGACAGCGTGGATGGCATGTCCTTTACGGCGCGGCCCGGGCTGGGCGTGGCGCGGCTCCTGGAGCTGGTGCGAACAAGGGTAGGGGGGGATCAGGTGATGGTGGTGTCAAACGCGCAGTTGCGCCAGGCCACGGTCGAGGTCTTCGACCGCACCTTCGCCATCACGGGGGTGCTGCGCATGCTGACCATGCTGGTCGCCTTCGTGGGGATACTTTCCGCGCTCATGGCGATGCAGGTGGAGCGGGCCCGGGAGCTCGCCGTGCTGCGCGCTATCGGGCTCACGCCGGGCCAGGTCTGGGGGGTGGTTTGCGGGGAGACGGTGCTGATCGGGCTCATCGCCGGGGTGCTGTCGCTTCCCCTGGGCATTGCCGAGGCGCTGGTGCTGATCTACGTGATCAACCTCCGCTCCTTCGGCTGGACCATGCAAGTCGCCATCACACCGGCCCAACTGGGCCAGGCGCTGCTTCTCTCGGTGACGGCGGCTTTTTTGGCCGGCATCTATCCCTCGCTCAGGATTGCCCGCACCTCTCCCGCCGTGGCCTTAAAGGAGGAGGATTAGCATGCGCCGGATCCTGACCTCCGCGGCTGTTGCTGCCTGCGCCTTGCTGCTGATGTGGTTTTTGTGGTCCGCCACGCGCCCTCCCGGTAGCGAGCGCCGGGAAACGTTCTCCGTTGCCCAGACCCTGGGCGGGGCCGCCGCACCGGGGTTTCAGCGCGCCGACAAGCCGCGCCGGTTCTCCTTCCCCGCCGACCACGGACCGCATGCGGGCTTTCGCAACGAGTGGTGGTATTTCACCGGCAACCTGCAGGCGGCAGACGGGCGACGTTTCGGCTATCAGCTCACCTTCTTCAAGACCGCCCTGACTCCCGGTGCCGTGACCAGGGCATCGGCCTGGGGGACCAACGAGGTCTACATGGCGCATTTCGCCGTGACCGACGTGTCGGGAAAGAGGTATCGCTTCGCCGAACGTTTCAGCCGAGCCGCGTTGGGCCTTGCCGGTGCCGGGGGAGATCCTCTCGCAGTGCGCCTGGAGGACTGGACCGCGCAACAGACCTCGCCCCGCCCCTGGGGTGTCCACCTGACCGCCGCCGAGCCCGATGTTGCCATCGACTTCGACTTGGTCAGCGTCAAGCCCGAGGTACTGAACGGGGCAGGGGGCCTCAGCCGCAAAGGCCCGACGCCCGGCAACGCCTCGTACTATTACTCCATTCCGCGTCTGGCAACGTCCGGGATATTGCGCCTCGGCAAGGAGCGGTTCTCCGTGAGCGGGCTTTCCTGGCTGGACCGCGAATGGAGCACCAGCGCCCTCGAACCGGACCAGGTCGGCTGGGACTGGTTCGCCTTGCACCTCGATGACGGCAGGGACCTGATGTTCTACCAGTTGCGCAGGCGTGACGGCAGCAGCGATCCCTTCTCTGGTGGGACCCTGGTCGCTCGCGACGGGCGCAGCAGAAATCTAAGGCGTGACGAGGTGCAGTTGGAGGTGGTCAGTCGGTGGGAGAGTCCCGCCGGCGGTGCCCGCTACCCCTCGGTGTGGCGGCTGCGGGTTCCGACACAGGGGCTTGCCCTGGAGGTGGTGCCCAGGCTAGCCGATCAGGAGCTGCTTACCGGTTTCCGGTATTGGGAGGGGGCAGTCGCGGTGCGCGGTTTGGATGGGAGCCCCGGCGGTTCCGGGTACTTGGAGATGACCGGGTACCAGGGTGCTGCTGCGGAAAACAAGGAACCGCCGCACTGAGGCAGCGTGGCAAGCAGAGGGGATTGGCTCCGCAGGTGCCTGTCCCCCAAAAAGAAAAGCACCCGGCGCTGATGCCTGGTGCTTTTCACGTTGAGTAGCAGATTGTGTTTAGTGCTGAAACAAAAAAGGACTTAGGAAAGCCCTAAGTCCTTTGTAATTGATGGTGGAGCTGAACAGGATCGAACTGTCGACCTCTTGAATGCCATTCAAGCGCTCTCCCAACTGAGCTACAGCCCCATCGAAGGAGCCCTGTTTATAGCAAACGGTGCTTTGACTGTCAATACCTAATTCTTACGTGAATGCAAAAAACTTTTTCACGTACAGCCGCACTAGCTGCGGATCTATGCACCAGCGGCCGCCCAATATATCTTCTTCTCGTGCAGCTGATCTAAACCATGTGTTTATCATAGATGAGCCGGCTGTGCTCTTGCCTTGTATCGGGGTGGAGACGCTG
Source organism: Geomonas anaerohicana (assembly GCF_016458305.1). Taxonomy (GTDB): domain Bacteria; phylum Desulfobacterota; class Desulfuromonadia; order Geobacterales; family Geobacteraceae; genus Geomonas; species Geomonas anaerohicana. The sequence continues at coordinate 417,540 of NZ_JAEMHL010000003.1, forward strand.
CGAATGAAAAAATTCGTTTGCTCCTATAAAGCAAGGGCGGTTTTAAACCGATATGTCTGAGAAGACCTCAACCGGACAGCGGTACTCATGGCCCTGCTCTCCGACCCTGACGCTGCTTCAGCCCGGCATCAGAACGCCTAGGAGAATGTCTTCTGGTGAAAGCCGATCAACAAAACTCCTTTCCGCATCACGGACCCGTCAAAACAATCACTTCTAGAGCTATATTCGCAGCACTAGTCTGGACCCTGCTTATAGCCGTCGCCGTGTGGTGGAACGTCCGCGTTGCCTACCAACAGGCGTTGGCTCTTGCAGAGACCCAGGCCGAGATAGCGCTCGGCAAGGACCTCGCTTTCAGGAAATGGGCCTCCAAACGAGGCGGTATCTATATGGAACAGGGGCCCCTGGTTTCACCAAGCCCGTTTCTGAACCATGTGCCGGACCGGGACCTGGAGACCACCCGGGGCGTGCACTTGACCCTGAAAAACCCGGCCATGATCATGAATGAGATCACCCGGGAAGCGCCGCGGTTCTTCGGAGTCGATACCAGGATCACCTCCAGGTTGTACATCAACCCGGTTGATGCCCCTGATGAGTGGGAGCGGACCGCGCTGTTCATAGTCGAGGGGACGCGCGAGGATTATCACGCTGCTACCATCATAAACGGGAAGCCTTACCTGCGCATGATGCAGCCCATGATCATGGAGGAGTCCTGCCTCAAATGCCATGCCTGGACCGGGATAAAGGTCGGGGAGTTGCGCGGCGGGACCGACGTCTCGATACCGCTGGCGCCTTTTTACGCCGCTGCCGGGAAGCAGGCTCGTGGTGTGGCCGCCAGTCACGGCGCGATCTGGCTTTTGGGGCTCGTCGCCATCGGTTTCATCACGCGCCGCACCATGACCGTCGAACTGGAGCGCTCCCGCCATGAAGCCCAGTTGCGTGAAAAAAATCTGGAGCTACAGGACTCCAGGCAATACCTGCTGACCATCATCGAGTTCCTCCCCGATGCCACCCTGATCATCGACAACCATGGCAAGGTTGTAGGATGGAACCGGGAACTGGCTAGGTTGACCGGCGTGTCTGCCGAAGAGATGATCGGCCGTGGCGATCTGGAATATGCCCTTCCTTTCTACGGCCAGCGGCGCCCGCTCTTGATTGATCTCGCTTTGGATCCTGGCTGCGAAAGCGACGGGCGCTACGAAGGGTTTTCCCGCATCGGAGACATTGTCCATGGCGAATGCTACGCCCCAGGTCTCGGTGAGACCCCCGCTTACCTTACCTCCGCCGCTTCCGTACTGCGCAATTCGAAGGGGGATGTCATTGGCGCCATTGAGTGCATCAGGGATACCACCGAGCAGATGAAGGCGCAGCAGCGAATCAAGCTGCTGGCGAAGATCTTCAACGAGAGCGGCGAGGCCATCGTCATCACCGACAGCGAAAACAGGATCATGGAGACCAACAAGGCCTTTGCCCAGTTCACCGGTTATTCCCGCGAGGAGGCGGTAGGCAAGAACCCGCGGGTGCTCAAGTCGGGTATTGAAGACAAGAAGTTCTACGAGAACATGTGGCGCTCCATCCTGGAGAGTAACTACTGGCAGGGTGAAATCTGGGACAAGCGCAAGGACGGTTCTCTCTATCCCAAGTGGCTCACCATCACGGCCATCCGCGGCGAGGACAACGTCATCACCAACTACTTTGCCACCTTCTCGGACATCACCCAGCGCAAAGAGGCGGAAAAGCGCATCGAGCAACTGGCGCACACCGATACCCTCACGTCGCTCCCCAACCGGCACACGCTGGTCGAGCGGTTGACCCAGGCGCTGGAGCAGGCTAAGCGTGGCGGTCATCTGCTTGCTGTCCTTTTCGTCGACCTGGACCGTTTCAAGATGATCAACGACACGCTTGGGCATCACGTCGGGGACCTGCTGCTCATGGAAGTCGCCTCCCGGCTCAAGAGTTCGTTGCGGGCCGAGGACGTCGTGGCTCGCTTCGGGGGCGACGAGTTCGTCGTGGTACAGCCAAGGATCCGGTCGCAGGTCGAACCCGCACATCTGGCCGAGAAGATCCTGAAGACGGTGGCAGCTCCCTACTTCCTGGACAACAACACCGTCTATACCAGTCCCAGTATAGGTATCAGCGTATTCCCCAATGACGGGACTACGGTCGCGGAGCTCTTCAAGAACGCGGACGTGGCCATGTACCACGCCAAGGCAGCGGGGCGCAATACCTACCAGATGTTCACCAAGGAGATGCACACCGCCGCCCGGCAGCGGCTCGCCATTGAGAACAGCCTGCGCAGCGCGGTCACCAACGACGAATTCGTGCTCCATTACCAGCCCCAGCTGGACCCGGCAACTGGCAAGCTGCTGGGATTCGAGGCCCTGGTCCGCTGGCAGAGCCCGGACAACGGACTGGTCTATCCGGACCGTTTCATTCCCGTCGCCGAAGAGACCGGCATGATCCTGGAAATAGGCCGGCGCGTGTTTGAGATGGCATGCCAGCAGGCCGCACGGTGGCGCGATGCAGGCTACCCGTCGGTTCGGATCGCCGTCAACCTCTCTGCGCGACAGCTGCGGCAGCCCGATCTGCCCGAAATGCTGTCCGGGATCATGAAGGAGTGCGGCGCCGACCCGGAAATGATCGAGCTGGAGGTGACCGAAAGCATGACCATGGAGCGCCCGGTGGAGAGCATCAGGATTCTCGGGGCCTTGAAAGCCATGGGAATCGGTCTCGCCATCGACGATTTCGGCACGGGGTACTCCTCGCTGAGCTATCTGAAGCTCTTCCCGGTGGACAAGCTGAAAATCGACCGCTCCTTCGTAAAGGACATCGAAGTTGATCCCGACGATGCTGCTATTGCGTCCGCGACCATCGCCATGGCGCACACATTGGGCAAGAAAGTCGTGGCGGAAGGTGTGGAGAGCCAGGCCCAGCTCGACTTCCTGGTTCAGCACGGCTGTGACATCATCCAAGGCTATTTCTACAGTAAGCCCCTGGCTGTGGAAGAAGCCGAACAGTATCTGGCGCGGCACGCGCAGAGTGGGACAGTCTGACCAGAAAGAAAACAGGTTAGGGAAAGTTACTTGACCAGCATTCGTTTTGTTGGTATAAGATGTGTCTCTTTTGCGGCGGGATCTTGATTCCGTTTTTAAAAGATGCCGGAGTGGTGAAATTGGTAGACGCACTGGACTCAAAATCCAGCGCCGCAAGGCGTGCCGGTTCGACCCCGGCCTCCGGTACCATATCTACAATCAAAAGGCTTAGCTCTCACGGGCTAGGCCTTTTGTTTTTTGGCATTGATCGGGCCTAACCTTGCGTGTTAGTTTGAGCTTGTTGACGCAACATCCTGGGAGGAGTCATGACATTATCGGAGGTGAGTACCTGCCCTAAGTGTTCAGCGCCGGTCCCGCCAAGTTGTGACACCTGTCCCAAGTGCGGGGTTATCTTCGCCAAGGTGCGGCAACGTCCTGACCAAACGCCTGCGGAGCAGGTGCTCGGCATCTCTTCGACTGTGCATGTTGCTGGCAAGCCCGCAGCCTTGGGCATTGTAGCGGCGCGATTGGTATTCCTCGCTCTCCTCGCTTTCTATAGTTTTCGTATCCTGAGCAATTCCATTGCCTCCAATTACGTCGGCGAAACGTTTCTTCACCTGGTCAATCTCCCCTTTCACGAGGCAGGACACATCCTGTTTTCCCCTCTGGGCCGATTCCTCCTGGTCGCCGGGGGGACCATCATGCAACTACTCGTCCCGACGGTGGTGGCAATATCCTTCTATCTGCGCCGGGACCGCTACGCTGCGGCGGTCGGTATCTGGTGGGTAGGGGAGAGCATGGCGGACGTGGCGCCCTACGCGGATGACGCCCGCGCAGGGGAGCTACCGCTCCTGGGCGGAGTGACGGGGAGCGAGGTGGAGGATTACCACGACTGGGAGGTGATGCTAGGGAAGCTTGGACTGCTTTCCTTGGATCATTCCATCGGCAGCTTCTTCTTTGTAACCGGCGGTATCATCATGACATCAGCCATCGTCTGGGGAATCATGATATCATTCCGCCACACACAAGCGGTCTCCGACTAAGTTTGTCGGTACTCTCACAGACCCTTGAAGTGCACCTACAGGGAGAGTGACATGAAGAAACTATCGCTGTGGTTGACGCTTTTGTTGTCAGGCTGCGCGGCAATGCCGGAACGGGTGAAACCGGTTGATAACTTTGACGTGCAGAAGTACCTGGGAAAATGGTACGAAATCGCACGACTGGATCATTCCTTCGAACGAGGCTTGAGCCGCGTCAGCGCGGAGTACAGCTTGCGGGATGATGGTGGCATCAAGGTCATCAACCGAGGCTACCTGGCAAAAGAGAACCGGTGGAAGGAAGCCGTCGGCAAGGCATATTTTGCAGATGCCCCCGAAAAAGGTTTCCTGAAGGTCTCCTTCTTCGGACCCTTTTATGGCTCATATGTCATATTCGACCTTGACCATGACAACTACCAGTACTCTCTGGTCTGCGGTCCCAACACAGGTTACCTCTGGATTCTGTCACGAAGCCCGGTGATGGAAGCTTCAGTTAAAGACCGCCTCGTGGCAAAGGCTGCCTCACTGGGCTTCGACACCAGCAAACTTATCTACGTTACCCACGACTAAACAAAATGATCGCAGGAGCCACATTGCCATCTGAAACAGGAACTCGTAGGGTAGTCATCGCCGCAGCCTGCACGCTCCTCATGTTGAACCTGGGGACGGTGTATGCGTGGAGCTTCTTTCAGAAACCGCTGTGCCAAACCTATGGCTGGTCCAACAGCCAAGTAATCTGGACCTTCAGCCTCGCCATCTGCTTTCTCGGTCTTTCTGCCGCTGCCGGCGGTCTCATCCTCCCCAAAAGCGGGCCGCGTCCGCTTGCTCTTGCCGGCGCTGTCTTCTTTGGTTCGGGTTACCTCCTTGCGGCCCTCGCACTCCGGATGCACTCGTTGCCGCTTCTTTACCTCGGCTACGGTGTCGTCGGCGGCATCGGCCTCGGGCTCGGATACGTAACTCCGGTCGCCACCGTGTCGCGCTGGTTTCCCGACCGCAAGGGACTGGCTACCGGGACGGTGGTGATGGGGTTCGGTTTCGGCGCGCTGCTCATGTCCAAGGTGATAGCTCCTTTTTTACTGCGCAGTGTCGGCGGAGACATGGTGCTCGCCTTCACGGTCATGGGCGTAATCTTCCTCGCTCTCTCGCTCCTGTCCGCCGCCTTCATTTGCAACCCTCCCGCCTCGGTGCTTGCCAACGCTACAGCCGGAACAGCCCCGGATGGTGACGTTGCGACTGCCGGAAATTGCATCGCGTCGAGGCCGTTCGTCTTGATGTGGTTGATCTTCTTCTGCAATATAACCGCCGGGATCGCACTCATCGGGTTCCAATCCCCATTGTTCCAGGATGTCTGTGCGAAGCACGACCCGGCACTCGGGGTGGAAACCCTCGCCGGTTACGGCGGGACCCTCATCGCCGCAAGTTCGGTGTTCAATGGTATCGGGCGTTTCCTGTGGGGAGCTCTATCCGACCGTCTCGGGCGACTGCTGGCTTTCAGGCTGATCCTCGCTTCGCAGATTGCGGCCTTCGCCGTTTTGATGCAGACCTCACACCCGTGGCTGTTCGCGACTCTTGTCTGCTACATTCTTCTCTGTTACGGCGGCGGGTTCGGGACCATGCCTTCGTTCGTCCTGGACATGTTCGGCGCACGGCTCATGCCGGCGGTCTATGGTGCCATCCTCACTGCCTGGTCGGCCGCCGGGATCGCCGGGCCCCAGCTTGTGGCTGCGATGAAAGACCGTTTTCCCGGTCAACCCGGGCTTGCCTCCTTCTACAGCTTTGCCGCCGCCATCTGTTTCCTTGGCACCGGGATGGTGCTTTCGTTCTTCGTTAAGGAGCGAAGCAAGGGGTAAAGATATAAATAACCGTCACCGCTGTGTAGGCAGCACTTAAATGGAGAGCAGCACGATGTTCGAGATGCAGTACAACGAGGAGATGGAAGCGGAGGTAAGGCGGTTGGAGGCTAAGAAGAGGGCGGGGGAAGCGGGGCACCCGGAATGGGACAACGCCTGCGCATCTTGTGGATGCCAACTCGCCGGTACCGATGACAAGTTCTGCGAGCACTGCCGCCGAACCGCCCAGCCCTAACCGGCATACCACCTAACTCTATCCGTTATGACCTTAGGGCTGAGGGCATACCCCTCATCCATGGTCGGTATGCCACTCATGCATGGTCGGTATGCCACCCATCCATGGTCGGTATGCCACCCATCCATGGTCGGTATGCCACTCATGCATGGTCGGTATGCCACCCATCCATGGGTGGTATGCCCTCAAGGTCTGACGGCATACTACCCAACCATGGTTGGTATGCCCTCAAGGCCTAACGGCATGCCACCCATCCATGATCGGCATGCCCTCAAGGTCTAATGATCAACCACTTTATTCTAGGTGGTTCACCATCCTGGCCAAAAGGTCTACCACTTACTCCTAACTGGTTTACCATTTAAGCCAAAAGGTCTACCACTTACTCCTAACTGGTTTACCATTTAAGCCAAATGGTCAACCACTTACTTCCAACTGGTTTACCATTCGAGCCAAATGGTCAACCACTTACTCCCAGCTGGTTTACCATTTAAGCCAAATGGTCAACCACTTACTCCCAGCTGGTTTACCATTCAAGCCAACTGGTCTACCACTTACTCCCAACTGGTTTACCATTTAAGCCAAATGGTCAACCACTTACTCCCAACTGGTTTACCATTTAAGCCAAATGGTCAACCACTTATTCCCAACTGGTTTACCATTCAAGCCAAATGGTCAACCACTTATTCCCAACTGGTTTACCATTCAAGCCAAATGGTCTGCCACTTACTCTCAACTGGTTTACCCTCCAAACGAACGGTATACCACTTCACTTGAACCGGTACGCTGATCCAGCGAAATGGCATACCACCTAACAGCGCTCTGTTCTCATCGTTTCACAAGGCAAGGGTGTAGCGTAATTGACGGCATTAGCACTTATATGCAAAAACAAAAAGGGCCCCCTCCCGGAGGGGGGCCCTTTTCCTTCAAACGTTCTGTCGTAGGCGCTACTACATCTGCATCCTTTCCTCGGCCTTCGTCCACTCGATGTTCTGGAAGAAGGAGTTGATGTAGTCGGCGCGCTTGAGGCCGTAATCGGTCATGAAGGCGTGCTCGAAGACGTCCATCACCAGGATAGGAACGCAGCAGGCAGGATGACCGACATCGTGCTCGTTGATCCAGCAGTTCATCAGCTTGCCGCTGTGGGCGTCCTGGTACAGGATCGCCCAGCCGATGCCGCGCATGGCGCCTACCGCCTTGAAGTCCTGGACCCACTCGTCGTAGCTCCCGAAATCCTGGTGCAGCCTGGCCGCCAGCCTGCCGTCCTGGTTGATGGGCTGGTTGCCGCCGAGGTTCTCGAAATAGAGCTCGTGCAGCTTCATGCCGTTGAACTCCCACCCGAAACGTCTCTTCAACTCTGCAAAAGTCGGGTCTGAGCCCTTGCCGTCCTTGCGCAGCTGCATGAGCTGCTCGTCGAGGGCGTTGCTGTTTTTCACGTACCCCTGATACAGGGTGAAATGATTGTTGAGAAGCGCCTCGCTGAAGCCGGGCATCCCGATCAGCTGGGAGTAGTCTTTTGCCGTGAACGCCGTCATATCTCTCTCCTTTGTATGTAGTTTTGGGCATTTGCGACGGTTCCGCAAAAACACGGACCAATTGTACAAGCCCGATTAGATCTGTCAAACGTGGGCGGCGGCGAGGTTGGCTGGATGCCTGCTCTGCCATAGATTATTTTCATTGACCGCTGGTGCTTCCATCGTTAAAGTGACGGTTTGACTGTGGATTGCATAAATTTCGTCCGTCGCCATCTTTCTTGCACAATTAACGATTACTCTGACGCAAGACTGGTGTCGCTTCTGGCGCTGCAAGGACAGTCTCAAGAATCAACCAAGAGGTGGAATCGTGAAAAGAATCGTAGGCGCCGTCATATTATTGTCCGTTCTGGGAGTGGCCGGCTATTTCTACTTCAAACAACCTCCTAAAGCGCAGTACAAGACTCAGAAGGTCGAACGCGGCGCCATCACTTCCACGGTTTCTGCCACCGGCACCCTCAATGCTGTGGTGACGGTCCAGGTGGGCACCCAGGTTTCCGGGACCATCGCCAAACTCTACGTGGACTTCAACTCGCCCGTGAAAAAAGGGCAGCCCATAGCACAGATCGACCCGGCCCTGTTTAATTCAGCGGTGCAGCAGTCCCGCGGCAATGCGCTCAACGCCGAGGCCAGCCTCGCCAAGGCCAAGGTGACGCTTGCTGATGCCAAGAGGACGCTGGGGCGCAACAGGGAACTGCTCAAAGAAGGCATCATCGCCCAGAGCGATCTCGACACTGCCCAAACCGCCTACGACTCGGCACTCACCGGGGTGAGAGCAGCCGAGGCCGCCGTGATGCAGACCAGGGGCGCCTTAAAACAGGCCGAGACCAATCTCAATTACTCCACCATCAGGTCGCCGGTAGACGGCACCGTCGTTTCCCGCAACGTCGATGTGGGGCAGACCGTGGCGGCTTCGTTCCAGACGCCGACCCTGTTCACCATCGCCCAGGACCTCACCAAGATGCAGATCGACACCAGCGTCGACGAGTCGGACATCAGCAAGCTCAAAGTAGGTCAGCGGGCGACCTTTACCGTGGACGCCTACTCTGATCGCCAGTTCGAGGGGACCGTGGTGCAGATCAGGAATGCGCCGGTGGTGACCCAGAACGTGGTCACCTACGTCACTGTCATCGCGGTGGACAATAAGGAAATGAAACTAAAGCCGGGCATGACCGCCAACGTCACTGTGGAAACCATGAGAAAGGACAACCTGCTCAAGGTCCCGGCTGCCGCGCTTCGCTTCAAGCCGCGCTCCGACAAAGATAAAAAAGCATCCGGCAAGACCGGTCCCGGCAGTATGACCGGCACCGGCGGTGGCCGCGGCGCGGGTACCGGTCCCAAGGGCAAGCCCGGCGGCAAGGATGGCGGGCAGAAGGTCTACACCCTCAGTCCCGAGGGTAAACCGGTGACGGTTACCATTACTACCGGGATCAGTGACGGCAGTTTCGTCGAGGTGCTGACCGGCAACCTGAAGGAAGGTGACGACGTCATCCTTGAGCAGGTGAGCCAGGACAAGAAGAAGGGCGGCATGGGGTCGCCCATGGGGCCGAGGTTCTAAATGGACGAAGTGGTCCGTCTCACAGACGTCGTAAAGATTTACACCATGGGAGAGGAGCGCGTCGAGGCGATGATGGGGGTCTCCTTCACCGTGCACCGCGGCGAGTTCGTCTCCATCATGGGGGCCTCCGGCAGCGGCAAGTCCACCTGTATGAACATCCTGGGATGCCTGGACGTTCCCACGCGGGGGAGCTATTTCCTGGACGGCGTGGACGTGGGCGGCCTTTCTGCCGATGCCCTGGCCGAGGTGCGCAACAAGAAGCTGGGTTTCGTCTTTCAGGGGTTCAACCTGCTGGCGCGCACGACGGCGCGGCAGAACGTTGAGTTGCCGCTGGTCTACGCCCAGGTGCCGGCAGCAGAACGCAGGAGCCGCGCACTGGAGGCCCTGGAGCGGGTAGGGCTTGCCGGCAGGGAAGGGCATTACTCCAACCAGCTTTCCGGCGGACAGCAGCAGCGCGTGGCTATTGCCCGGGCACTGGTGAACCGGCCGTCCATCATCCTGGCCGACGAGCCCACCGGCAACCTCGATTCCAGGACCACCATCGAGATCATGTCCATCTTCCAGGAACTGAACCGGCAGGGGATCACCATCATCATGGTCACTCACGAGCCCGACGTGGCCGAGTTCACCAGCCGGCACATCATCTTCAAGGACGGTCAGGTCATCTCCGACCAGCCGTACCAGGCCAAGAGCGCCGTTTTGCCCGCGGAGGCCCAGCAGCGATGACCACCCTGTATCAAAGCCTGCTCATAGCCCTGCGCGCCCTGCGGGTCAACAAGATGCGCGCGCTGCTTACCATGCTAGGCATCATCATCGGCATCGCCGCCGTCATCGCCATGGTCGCCATCGGCTCCGGCGCCAGCAAGATGATCTCGGATCAGATCTCCAGCATCGGCTCAAACCTGCTCCTGGTGCTCCCCGGTTCGGTCACCTCCGGCGGCATGCGCTCCGGTTCCGGCGGCACCCAGACGCTTACCTATGACGACGCCCGCGCCATCAAGGCGGAGTGTCCCTCCGTCGCGGCGGTCGCCCCCAACGTGCGCGGCTCCGGCCAGGTGGTCTACGGCAACCAGAACTGGTCCACCGTTGTCTATGGCGTGACGCCGGAGATGGTCGATGTGCGCGACTGGACTATCGTGGCGGGACGCAACCTGACCCAGTCCGACGTCGACGGCGCCACCAAGAACTGCCTGATCGGCCAGACCGTCGCCGAGAACCTCTTCGGCGGCACCGACCCCGTGGGCAAGATCATCAGGATCAAGAAGATCCCCTTCACGGTGGTGGGAGTGCTGGGGAGGAAAGGGCAGTCGCCCCAGGGGCAGGATCAGGACGACGTGATCTACGTGCCGCTAAGGACCGCGCAGAGGAAGCTTTTGGGGAGCCAGTTTCCGAACGTGGTCGGTTCGATCATGGTGCAGGCCAAGAACGCCGACGTGCTGGACAAGGCCGAGGACGAGGTGACCGAGCTTTTGAATCAGCGCCACCGCATCGGCCCCAACCGCGAGGTCGATTACACCATCAGGAACCTCTCGGAACTGCTGGCGGTCACCGAGCAGTCCTCCAAGGTGATGTCAATCCTGCTCGGTGCCGTCGCCTCCATCTCCCTTGTAGTGGGTGGTATCGGCATCATGAACATCATGCTGGTTTCGGTCACCGAACGGACCCGCGAGATTGGTATCCGCATCGCCATTGGTGCCAAGAAGCGGGACATTTTGCTGCAGTTTTTGACCGAGGCCGTGCTCCTCACCACCTGCGGCGGCGTCATCGGCATGCTGCTCGGTGTGGCGGGAGCGAAGCTCGTGGCGAGCTTCATCGGCTGGCCCACCCTGATCTCGGTCAACACCATCATCATCGCCTTCGCCTTCTCGGCAGGGGTCGGGGTATTCTTCGGTTTCTACCCGGCACGCAAGGCGGCGTCGCTCAACCCGATCGACGCACTGAGATACGAGTAACCGTTTAACTAGCTGGTCGAAAGGATCGCATATGAAGAGAAACAGGAAAACCGCGCTGGCCCTTTCCCTTGGCCTTGTGCTCGGCGCCGCCACCTCGGCTTTCGCGCAGCCCACCGTCAACCTGACGCTGAAGGACGCCATCAGGATGGCCTTCGAGAAGAACCTCGACCTGAAGGTGGAACTGTACAATCCCGCCATGGCCGAGGCCGATATCCGGCGCAACCTCGGGATCTACGATCCGCTGCTTACCCTCGGGTTCAACTACGAACGCAGCAACAGCAGCAACTTCCTGACCTTCCGGTCGCAACCGATCGACCAGGTCACTGCCAACGCCGGGGTGAGCCAGCTGCTCCCCACCGGCACCGTGGTCGGTGTCACCGCGCAGAGCGGCTGGATCAGCAACTCCGCCAAGTACTACTCCAACGCCGTCGACCTCACCCTGCAACAGCCTCTGCTCAAGGGGTTCGGGCAGGAGACCACCGATCTGGCCATCAACGTCTCCCGTTTCACCAAGGGGGAGACCATGAACGTCTTTAGGACCCGGCTGAGCGACACGGTCGCCAAGGTGCGCAACGACTACTTCCAGCTCTACAACCTGATCGAGGTGCTCGAGGTGCGCCGCACCTCGCTGGCGCTGGCCAAACGGATCCTGCAGGATGACCAGGGGCGGGTCAAGGCGGGCGTGCTCCCTGCATACGAGCTTTTGAACTCCGAGTTCCAGGTCGCCACCCGTGAAAAGCAGGTCATCGACGCGGAGCGGGCGGTCCGGGACCAGATGGACGTGCTGCGCGTTGAGCTGCAGCTACCTGCGACGGCGGAGATCGTTGTTGCCGACCAGCCCTACCGCGGCAGCTTCAACACCTCGGAACAGGAGGCGGTGCAAGATGCCCTGGGTAACCGCCCGGAGCTGGCCACGCAGCGCGACGTGATCAAGATCAACGACCTGCAGCAGCGGGTGGCGAAGACCCAGACTCTGCCCGATCTCACCCTTAATGCCAGCGTCGGCACCGGCGGCTTCGACCGCCGCTTCCTGCGCGGTATGGAGAAAACCGCGACCATCGACGAGCCGAGTTGGGGGGTAGGGCTGCAGTTCAGCTATCCGTTGGGCAACCGCGCCGCGGAGAACGACTACATCAGGAAGAAGCTCGCCCTCGAGCAGGCCCAGACCCAGTTGCATAACCTGGAATCGGCCGTGGTGCGGGACGTGAAGGCAGCGCTGCGCCTGGTGGCAGCAAGCTACACCCAGCTTGACGTGACCGCGCGCGGCAGGGCCTATGCAGAGGACCGTCTGCGCGCCTTCCAGAAGCGTCACGATGTCGGCCTGGCCACGACCAAGGACGTCTTCGACGTCGAGAACGACCTGGTGGCCGCCAAGGGGAACCAGATCCAGGCCGTGGTTGATTACAACAATTCCATCACACAACTGTGGCGGGCGACCGGGGAGATCCTGGACCAAGAAGGGATCAGCGTGACCGACACGGACGCCGATCACCTGTATCAGAAGATGAAGTAGCCACCACAGCCGCTCCATTTGCCAGCCGCACGATCCACGCTACAATTGGCGGGTGTTAATGCGGCGGGCGGAGGTGGCTATGCAAAGGGTGCGCTACGAGCATGTTCATCAGATCAGGTTCACCGCCGTCGGCGCCAGGACCATTGCCGACCTGATTCGCAATTTCGACGACAGCCTGCAGCTCTTCAAACAGTGGGAAGCAAAAGGGATCCAGCTGGATCCGCATGGCGTAGGGAGCAACTACGCCATTTTCTATACCTACGATGAAGAGGTCGCCAAGCAGGAAGGTTTCGAACGGATGCGGACCGAGTCGGGGAACCCGCTGCCGCGCCGATGACAGTTGATATGGTTAGACAGTGATAAAGGGGACAGGCACCTGCGGAGCCAGTCCCCTTTTTGCTTCCAACAAGCGCCCCACCTGTGCGATACTTTGCCGTCACCATCTCCGGAAAATCATCAAAGGCAAAGGAATCAATGTCACATCTGCATCGCTTCTCCCGTACCGAACTCCTCATTGGACCTGCTGGACTCGATAAACTGAAAAACTCGACTGTCGCCATCTTCGGCCTGGGCGGGGTAGGGAGCTACGCCGCCGAAGCCCTGGCTCGTGCCGGGGTAGGGCGCCTGGTCATCGTCGACTTCGACGAGATCTGCCTCACCAACGTGAACCGTCAGCTGCATGCCATGGACGGCACGGTGGGCAAGGCCAAGGCCCTGGTCATGGCCGAGCGCATGCGCCTGATCAACCCGCAGGCGGAGATCGTCCCCTACCACGACTTCTACTCCGCCGAGAACAGCGATTTCCTGCTCCACGATCACTACGATTACGTGGTCGACGCCATCGACCACATCACCAGCAAGCTGCACCTGATCCGCACCTGCCGGGAAAAGGACATTCCCATCATCTCCAGCATGGGGGCCGCCGCGAAACTCGACCCGACCAAGATCGGCGTGGCCGACATCTCGCAGACGCACAAGTGCCGCATGGCGCGTTCCGTGCGCAAGCTTCTGAAAAAACAGGGGATTGAGAGCGGGGTGAAGGTGGTCTTCTCGACCGAGGAGTACCGCGAGCAGGAGATGAAGGACGGCGGCTGCAAGGGGAACTGCATCTGTCCTAACAAGGACGATCAGAAGTTCTCCTGCGAGCACCGCCGTGTGATCCTGGGTAGCGTTTCCTTCATCCCCTCCATCTTCGGACTGACCATGGCGGGGGTGGTGGTAAACGACCTGTTGGCGGGTAAAACGACCCGCTAGAGAAGTGTCTGCAGCGCCTTGTACCGCTTGCTGGCGCTCTTCAACTCCTGCTTCAGGTCTTCGGGCAGAGTGGATTTGAAGTTGCGGACCGCCCCCTGGTACTCGGTGTCGAACTTGGCGGTTGCATCGACCAGTTCGTTGACTGTAGGGGAGGGTGAAAGCGCCAGCGCCTGCATCTTTTTGGATGCGGCATTGAGGGCCGCCACCGCTTCGCTGCTCTGCTTGTATTTCTCCGGAGGGGTGGCGGTCTTGGCTTGCAGGTCTTCTATCTGCGTGGCCAGGATAGAGAAATCCTTCTCGTCCTCGGCCGGCATGTGCGGCGCCGTCCTCTGGACGCTGGCCGTTTTCCATTCCGCCGCTATCTTGGTTGCCGCGTCCTTGCTGCGCAGCTGTCCGGAGTGGATGCAGTAGGTCAGCTTCACGAAGCTTTCCACGAAGGCCTTTTCCGCTTTCAGCTTGTTGTAGTAGGTGAACCCGGCGGCGCCAAGCGCCAGCACCAGGAGCACGGCTATCACGGCGCCCAGGTTCTGCGGTCTGTTCACCGCGGTATCGCTGCTGGCAGTACGGGAGACCTGCGGCAGATAAAGTTTTGCCGAGGGGGCCGGGAGTGAGAAGCTGCCCGAGCCTCCCTCAGTCTTGGGCAGTGGCGTGGGCTTGCTTCCTGGTGAGGTGACCAGGTACTCGGGGTAGGGCGCGCCGCACCCCAGGCAGAAGATTTCCTGGCCGAGTTGTTCCCCGCAGGCGGCGCAGGAAACCTGGCCGATCTTGCGGAAAGCGCGCGCTCCGAACGACTCCCTGTGGACGTACAGTTTGGCCTTGCAGGACGGACAGGCTGCAGCAGTGCCTTTTTCAGACACGGCTTCGAGGTGGAGTTCGATCTGGGCTTGGCATTTGGGGCAAGTGGACTTCATGTATGATCCTCTTTCATCCGGTGCCGGCGCACCGACCATCTTAATTAGTAGGACGCTCCCAATCCCATGAAGGCGCCGTCGGCGCCACGGATGATGTCGTCGAAGCTCTTGGGGTTGGAAAGGAGTTGGGCGGTGAGACCGTCCCCCCCCTTGCTGTAGAGGTCGTAGTCCGTATTGATGCTGACCACTGCCAGGTCTTTGCGGGGAGGCCCCCCATCGGAGAGCCTGACGTAGACGTACGGGTTTCTCCAGGGGTCGAGGAACTCACCTTGGTTCAGCTGGGCCAAGCTCGTTGGCAGTGTCCCCGATTCGAGGCTGTAGCCGGCGATAACTTTTTCGATCGCCCGCAATTCTTCCATGGCCCGTGCGCTGTAAACCTTCCGCTTGATGTCGCCAAAGGCTGCCAGCGCCATGAGGGTCAACGCGGTAAGGATCGCCACTACCACCAGCAACTCCACCAGGGTGAAGCCCCGTTGGCGCTGCAGGTTGTGCTCTTGAGGGGGCCGGTTCGGGCAATGCTGCTGTCTGAATACGGTCACTGAGTTGTTCCTTCGCTTTGCGCGCACGTGGCGAGCGGGTGGGGACTACGTTCACGATAAAAGCTGCCGGAGCGGACATCCTATACTATTACGGCTTTTCGCGCAATCTTTACTGGAATGATTCTCTTTTTCTGATAGTGCACAACTCGAGCGCGTTACGCATGGCATAGCCGCAGCGACAGTTGCTGAACATGATGAAAATGGTTCGCACCGCCTCGCTTAGGCGCACCGCATGTCGTGCGATCTCCTGCAGCTCGTACTGGGGGTAGAGGTACTCGTCTGTAGGGGCTTCACTGTGCCAGCTGTCGCCGTTTCTGCCGTGCAGCCTGAAGTAGGCGATACCGGTTGTTGCGGCGGGATGGAAGGGTGCGGTGGAGAGGTTGCCGAACTGGGGCTCGTCGCAGGTGATATAGGTAATCTTGTGCTTCTTGAGGAAGGCGAGCATGTCGTCCCGGTGCTGCGACGTGAACCAGCTGCCGTGACGGAACTCTACGGCGATGGGTATCCCGGCCATAAGTTCCCTGCAGTAGTGGATGTAGTCCAGGTTGGACTTCTTGTAGCCGAACCAGGGCGGGAACTGGAAGATGACGAAGCCCATCTTGTGCGCCTGTTTCAAGGGCTCCAACGCAGCCACCAGCGCCTGAGCCATGGCCTTGAGCAGCGTCGGTTCGGCCACGTGCAGGTCCTCCCGTTCCAGGTCTGCCGGGGCGAGCATGGCGCGCAGCCGCTCCGGCAGCCTGTGCGGGTCGATGTTGTGGCCGGTGAGTGCGCCGAAGGCCTTGACGTGGAACAGGAACCCCGGCGGCGTGCGCTCCGCCCAGGCCTGCGCCATCTCGAGAGTCGGAATCTGGTAGTAGGAACTCTCTATTTCCACTGTATCGAACCGGCGGGCGTAGAACTTCAGGCGTGCTTTCGGGGTGGAGGCGCCGTGCGGATAAAAGGTGCCGCTTTCGATGAGGCTGCTTTCGGTCCAGGAGCAGGTGCCGATGCGGATCTTGCCCGGTGCCATGAGACCTCCGGTTGTTGTCCCCCCCCTCTCTTGACGGGAGGGGGCCGGGGGGTGGGTGAAGCGGCAATGTGCGGATATGATGGCACCTTCCCCCACCCCCTAACCCCCTCCCGCAAGGGGAGGGGGGACCAGGGCAATCCTTCAGGTAATTCACCAATGAAGCAAATGAAAGGGTGAGATGGACCGATCTTCCAAGAACCGACTGACCGAGCACATGCTGCCGCACTTTGCGGGCGACACTCTCTTTGACCGTATTGCCCGCGCTGTCTGCCGGGCCGGTTGCCTGCCGCGCAAGGAACTGTACGAGGCCTGGGAGGTGGCGCGACGGGTGCACCGGCGCTTTCGCGGAGGCCGGGTGGTGGACCTTGCCGCCGGGCATGGGTTGCTGGCCCAGGTGCTGCTCATCCTGGATCGCGAGTTGCGTGAGGGGATCGGCGTCGATCTGCGCGTTCCGCCCAGTGCCGCGCGCCTTGCCTCCGAGATCCGCACCGATTGGTCCGCAGCGTCGGAGCGGTTCACGCTCCTGAAGCAGGACCTTAACCTGGTCCAACTGCGCCCGGACGACATCGTCGTTTCCGCCCACGCCTGCGGCTCCCTTACCGATCTCGTCCTGGCAAAGGCCGCGGCCGCCCGCTGCCGGGTAGCGGTGCTGCCGTGCTGCCATGACCTGCACAGTTGCGACGACGGCGGACTCACCGGCTGGCTGGATGGTCCCCTCGCTGTCGACGTCACCCGGGCCGCTTGGCTGCGCTCCCAGGGGTATCGGGTCTACACCCAGACCATCCCGTCCGACATCACGCCGAAGAACCGCCTTTTGATGGGCGAGCCGCTCTAGAAGATCGCGTTCAGAAGGAAGTTGACCACCGACAGCACCAGGCTGAACAAGAGCGCCCATAGGAAACTGCCCACGGAGAAGCCGCTCACCAGCGCGCTGGTCAGCATGATGAGCAGGGCGTTGATCACGAAAGTGAGCAGCCCCAGGGTCAGGATGTTAAGCGGCAGGGTGAGCAGCATCAGCACCGGCCTGATGAAGGTATTGATGAGGCCGAGCACCAGTGCCGTGATCAGCGCTGCGCCGAAACCCGATAAACGTACCCCCGGCAAGAGATATGCGGTGATGACGATCGCCACCGCGTGTACCAGCCACTTCACAATGAATCCCACGTTGAACCTCCTTGGTTTCCAGCAAAAAAAACAACCCGCACATTATACCTGATTCTCTTCCGTGACAAAGCTCTGTTTAATGCCTCCGGCAGCGGTGGGCAGGGCTTCGTTTTGAGCTGTTGTTTCGGCTCCTCAAAACGATGTTCAACCAGACAGTAAACACCTGCTCGACACCCCCTCTCAAAAGCATTAAAGGTGGTTTGTGATTGGTGGTGGCAGTATTGTAACTCCGCATAAATATTGATTATAGCGATTAAGTTGCTCCTATAAAGCAGTTGACAGCGCTGCCAATACTCGGGTATATTTCGCCGACTCTCACATTAAACAGCAAGGGGGACAGGCACCTGGCGGAGCCAGTCCCCTGGACTAAAGAGGACACGTAACCCATGAAGGAAATACTTTCCGGCAACGAAGCCATTGCCAGAGGCGCATACGAGGCAGGGGTGAAAGTTGCCTGTGCCTATCCCGGCACCCCTTCCACGGAGATCCTGGAAAACACCGTCCGCTACAGGGAGATCGACTCCTCCTGGGCCACCAACGAAAAGGTAGCCCTTGAAGTCGGCATCGGTGCCTCTTTCGTCGGCGCCAGGGCCCTGGTCACCATGAAACATGTCGGCGTCAACGTTGCCGCCGATCCCTTGTTCACGCTCTCCTACACCGGCGTGAACGGCGGCCTGGTGCTGGTCTGCGCTGACGACCCGGAACTGCACTCTTCCCAGAACGAGCAGGACAGCCGCAACTACGCCAAGTTCGCCAAGGTGCCCATGCTCGAGCCCGGCGATTCGCAGGAGTGCCTGGAGTTCACCAAGCTGGCCTACGAGATCTCCGAGAAGTACGACACCCCGGTCCTGCTGCGCACGACGACCCGCATCTCGCACAGCAAGTCGGTGGTAAACCTGGGCGAGCGCACCGATCTGGTCCGCGAGGCGAAGATCGAGAAGAACGCCGCCAAGTTCGTCATGCTGCCCGGTAACGCGCGCGTGCGCCACGTCGTGGTCGAGGACCGCACCGTGCAACTCTCCAAGGACGGCTGCAGCATGCCCATCAACCGCGTCGAGATGCGTGACGCGAAGGTCGGCGTGATCACCGCCGGTATCGCTTACCAGCACGTGCGCGAGGCGCTACCCGAGGCTTCGGTGTTGAAACTGGGCATGGTGCACCCGCTTCCCTTCGACCTGATCCGCGAATTTGCCGCCAAGGTGGAAAAGCTTTACGTGGTCGAGGAGCTGGATCCGTTCATCGAGGAACAGGTGAAAGCGATCGGCATTCCGGTCATCGGCAAGGAGATCATCTCGATCTGTGGGGAGCTCACCCCGGGACGGGTCAGGAAGGCCTTCGGTCTTCCCGAGAATGCCCAGGCTACCGTCGGGAAACTCCCGGGGCGCCCCCCCAACATGTGCCCGGGCTGCCCGCACCGCGGCGTCTTCTACACCCTGAACCAGCTGAAAGCCTATGTATCCGGCGACATCGGCTGCTATACCCTGGGCTTCATGCCGCCGCTGTCCGCCATGGACACCTGCGTCTGCATGGGCGCCTCCATCGGCATGGCTACCGGCGCGGTCAAGGTGCTCTCCCCGGAGGAGAGGAAGAAAGTGGTCGCGGTTATCGGCGACTCCACCTTCCTGCACACCGGCATCAACGGGCTGATGGACATGGTCTACAACAAGGGTGCGGCGACCGTCATCATCCTGGACAACAGGATCACCGCCATGACCGGCCGCCAGGAAAACCCTGGCTCGGGGCACACCCTGATGGACGATCCCACCAATGCCGTCGACTTCGAGCTTTTGTGCAAGGCGATCGGCGTCAAGAACGTGCGTACCATCAACCCGCTCGACCTGGACGAGTGCAAGAAGGTGATCTCCGAAGAGATGGAGCGTCCCGAGACTTCCGTCATCATCACCGACAAGCCCTGCGTCCTCATCAAGCGGGAAGGTATCTTCAAGGCGGGCGCGCCGCTGCAGGTGGTTGACGAGTCCTGCACCGGCTGCCGTGCCTGCCTCAAGATCGGCTGCCCCGCCATCGAGTGGGTCCCGGCCAGCGGCAAGAAGGGCAAAGCACATATCGATCCGCTGTTATGCAACGGTTGCGACGTCTGCAGCCAGCTGTGCAAGTTCTCTGCGATCCAGGAGGCAAAATGAGCGACAAGGTAACCAACATAGTCCTGGTAGGCGTGGGTGGCCAGGGCATTCTGCTCGCCGCCGAGATCCTTTCCGAGACCTTCATGCTGGCGGGCTTCGACGTCAAGAAGAGCGAGATCCACGGCATGTCTCAGCGCGGCGGCTCCGTCGTGTCCCACGTCCGTTATGGCAAGGAAGTCTTTTCTCCCATGGTTCCCGAAGGGGAGGGTGACATCCTGTTCGGCTTCGAGCTGATGGAGAGCTATCGCTACCTGTCGCTTTTGAAGCCCGGGGGCACCGTCGTGGTGAACGACCTGTGCATCGCGCCGCCGTCCGTCCTGGTCGGGCAGGAGGCGTATCCTGCTGACATGGCACTGAAGATCCAGGAGCTCTGCCCGGACTGCCTGCTGGTGGACGGCCAGAACCTCGCCATAGAGGCCGGCAACGCACGTGCCGCCAACACCGTGCTCTTGGGCGCCGTTTCCAAGCGTCTGGATATCGAGGAGAAGTACTGGATCGAGGCCATCGAAAAGATGGTGCCCAAGAAGGCGCTCGAGGTGAACCTCAAGGCCTTCCAGATGGGGCGCGGGCTGAAGTAACACAGACCTGAAGTCAAAAACATATTTGTAACGCAAAGACGCAAAGACGCTAAGGCTGACAAAGGCAAAAGATTTTGGGTTTAAACCAGTTTTCCCGGGTTTCTTTGCGCCTTTGCGGCTTTGCGTTAAATACGCCTTTAGGCCTCTGCTGTCGTATTTGAGTTAAGGAGTCAGTCATGTTTTTCAACGAGGAATTCGAGACACTGCCGAGGGAGGCGCTGGAGGCGCTGCAGCTCAAGAGGCTGAAGGCGATGGTGGCCCGGGTAGAAAAAAGCGTTCCCTTCTACAAGGAGGCGCTCGCCAAGGCCGGTGTCACTTCCGATTCCATCAAGACGCTCGCGGACCTGCAGCGACTCCCGTTCACCTACAAGCAGGACATGCGGGACTCCTACCCGTACAACCTGTTCGCAGTGCCCATGGAGGACATCGTCCGCATCCACGCCTCCTCCGGTACCACCGGCAAGCCGACCGTGGTCGGCTACACCAAAAAGGACATCGAGACCTGGAGCGAACTGATGGCGCGCTCCTTCGTCGCGGCCGGGGTGCACAGGGGCGACATCATCCACAACTCCTACGGCTACGGCCTCTTCACCGGCGGCCTGGGCGCGCACTACGGCGCCGAGCGGCTGGGGGCCTCGGTCATCCCGATGTCCGGCGGCAACACCAAGAAGCAGATCATGATCATGCAGGACTTCGGCTCCACCGTGCTCACCTGCACCCCGTCCTACTCGCTGTTCATGGCCGAGGCCGCCAAGGAGGAGGGGATCGACTTCCGCGACCTGAAGCTGCGCGTCGGCATCTTCGGCGCCGAGCCCTGGTCCGAGGAGATGCGCCGCGACATCGAGGCCAAGCTGAACCTCTCCGCCGTCGACATCTACGGTCTCTCGGAAATCATGGGGCCGGGCGTCGCCATCGAGTGCTGCGAGGCGAAGAAAGGGCTCCACGTCTGGGAGGACCACTTCATCCCCGAGATCATCAACCCCGAGACCTGCGAGGTGCTAGGGGAGGGGCAGATGGGTGAGCTGGTCATCACCACCATCACGAAGGAAGGGATCCCGCTCATCCGTTACCGGACCCGCGACATCACCTCCATCACCTACGAGCCGTGCGCCTGCGGCAGGACCCACGCCCGCATCGCCCGCATGAGCGGCAGAAGCGACGACATGCTCATCATCCGCGGCGTCAACGTGTTCCCGTCCCAGATCGAGGCGATCCTCATGGGGGTCGAGGGGGTCGAACCGCACTACGTGCTCATCGTGGAAAGAAGGGACAACCTCGACACGCTCGAGGTCCAGGTCGAGGTGGGCGAGAACATCTTCTCGGACGAGATCAAGCACCTCCAGGCGCTGTCGGTCAAGATCGAGAAGCAGATCAAGGAGATGCTGGGCGTCACCTGCCGCGTGAGACTGGTGGAACCCAAGAGCATCACCCGCAGCGAAGGGAAGGCGAAGCGCGTCATCGACAACAGGAACAAGGCCTAAGGAGGGAACGTCATGCACGTAGAACAGATCTCCATTTTCATCGAAAACAAGTTCGGACGTCTGGCCGAGGTGACCCGCATCCTGGGCGATGCCGGGGTGAACATCCGCACCCTGTCCCTGGCGGACACCTCCGATTTCGGCATCCTGCGCCTGATCGTGAACGACACGGAAAAGGCGCGTACCGTGCTCAAGGAGCGCGGCTTCACCGTTAGCAAAACCGAGGTGGTCGCGGTCGAGATCCCGGACCGTCCCGGCGGGCTCGCCGACATCCTGCAGGTGCTGGACGCCGACGGCATCAACGTCGAGTACATGTACGCCTTCGTGGAGCGCTGCGGCGAGAACGCGGTGATGATCTTCCGCTTCGACGAGACGGAGAAGGCCATCAGCACCCTGACCGGCAAGAGCTTCAACGTGCTGCCGGGGGAGAGGCTGTACAGCATGTAGTTTTTCCCGCGAGGGGAGGGCGGCCAGGCTCCCTCCCCCGGAGGGGGAGGGTTGAGGAGGGGGAACCTTCGCCTGATCTTACCCCCCTCCCGACCTCCCCCCTCCGGGGGGAGGAGTGTGCAATCGCAGGTACATACGGTGCCTGTAGGCGAATAACCATTCGCCCGGCACCGGTGCCCTACCTGAACCGTTTCTTCAACGGCTGTCGTACAACCTGTTCATATTTGATGTGTTTTACCAAAGAGGGGGGCAACAGATGAGAAAGATGTTCGCTGTAATCGGTATCACCATGCTGCTTCTGTGCAGTGCCAGCGCGGCCCTCGCCGCGGCTCCGATCAAGATCGGGGGACTCTTCGCCGTTACCGGTCCTGCTTCCTTCCTTGGCGAACCTGAAAAGAACACCCTTGAGCTGCTGGTCAAAGAGGCCAACGCCAAAGGGGGCATCAACGGCTCCAAGATCGAGCTCTTCATCTACGACACCGGCGGGGACGCCACCAAGGCGGTGCAGCTCGCCAACAAGCTGATCAAGAACGACAAGGTTGTCGCCATCATCGGACCGAGCACCACCGGCGAATCGATGGCCGTCATCCCGGTCGCCGAGAAGGAGCAGATCCCGCTCATTTCCTGCGCTGCCGGCATCAAGATCACCGATCCCGTTAAGAAATGGGTTTTCAAGACCCCGGCCAACGACCACGTTGCTGCCGAGAAGATCCTGATCCAGGCCGAGAAACTGAAACAGAAGAACATCGCCCTGATCACCGTTTCCGACTCCTTCGGCTCCTCCGGTCGGGAACAGTTGAAGCAGATGGCCGCCAAGCGCGGCTTCAAGATCGTGGCTGACGAGGTCTACTCGCCCAAAGACACCGACATGACCCCGCAGCTCACCAAGATCAAGGCTGCCAAGCCGGACGCCATCATCTGCTGGGGCACCAATCCCGGCCCGGCCATCATCACCCGCAACATCCAGCAGCTCGGCATGAAGACCCAGGTCTACCAGAGCCACGGCGTCGCTTCCAAGAAATACATCGAGCTCGCTACCGCCCAGGCCGCCGAGGGGATCATGCTTCCGGCCGGCAAGCTGGCCGTGTTCGACCTGCTGAAGCCCAGCGACCCGCAGGCGAAACTCTTGAAGGATTACAACACCGACTACAAGAAGAGCTACGGCGTCGAGGCTTCCACCTTCGGCGGCTATGCCTATGACGGCTTCCAGTTGGTTGCCGCGGCCATCAAGAAAGGGGCTGCCACCCCGGCCCAGATCCGCGACGGCATTGAGAAAAACGGCCGCATGGTCGGCGTGTCCGGCATCTTCAAGATGACGCCCACCGACCACAACGGCCTCGACTTGGGCGCTTTCGAGATGGTCCGCATCGTCAAGGGCGACTGGGTCATCGTTAAATAACGACCGGCGGCAGGAGTGCCGCTCAAAAGGAGAGGGAAATCGTGAAAAAACTTGTCTCGACTGCTTTTGCTTCGTTTGCATTGTTCTGCCTGTCCACCGCTGCACTGGCAGCCCAGCCCATCAAAATCGGCGCGCTCTTCGCCGTGACCGGCCCCGCTTCGTTCCTTGGCGAGCCAGAGCGCAACACGGCGCAGATGGTGGTCGACGAGATCAACAAGGCCGGCGGCGTCAAGGGGCGCAAGCTGGAACTGATCACCTACGACACCGGCGGGGACGCCACCAAGGCCGTCCAGCTCGCCAATAAGCTGGTCAAGAACGACCAGGTCGTCGCCATCATCGGCCCCAGCACCACCGGGGACAGCATGGCGATCATCCCGATCGTCGAGAAGGCCCAGGTGCCGCTCATCTCCTGCGCTGCCGGCAGCAAGATCACCGAGCCGGTGAAGAAGTGGGTCTTCAAGACCGCCCAGAACGACGGGCTGGCCGTGGCCAAGATCTACGAACAGCTGAAGAAAGAGAAGAAGACCAAGGTGGCCATCCTGACTGTCTCCGACGGCTTCGGCGCCTCCGGGCGCGAGCAGTTGAAGGCGCAGGCGGCCCACTACGGTATCCAGATCCTGTCCGACGACACCTACGGCCCGAAAGACACCGACATGACTGCACAGCTGGCCAAGATCCGCGGCTCGCAGGCCCAGGCCCTCATCTGCTGGGGCACCAACCCGGGTCCGGCCGTCATCGCCAGAAACGCCAAGCAGCTCGGCCTCTCCATCCCGGTCTACATGAGCCACGGCGTATCCTCCAAGAAGTTCATCGAACTGGCCGGCGATGCCGCCGAAGGGATCCGTCTGCCGTCCGGCAAGGTGCTGGTTGCCGACCTGCTGCCTAAAAACGACAAGCAGAGGGCTTCGCTGCTCGCCTTCATCAAGGATTACCAGAACCACTTCAAGGCCGAGGGCGACCACTTCGGCGGTCACGCCTGGGATGCGGTGATGCTGCTGAAAGGCGCCATCGAGAGGGGAGGGGACACCCCTGCCGGCATCCGCAACGCCCTGGAAGCTACCCGCAACTTCCCGGGCATCGGCGGCGTGTTCAGCTACTCCGCCAAAGACCACGCCGGTCTGACCAAGGACGCCTTCACCCTGGTCGAAGTGCGCAAAAAAGACTGGGTGCTGGTCAAGTAGGTAAAGAGGATTCATGGAGCTTTTAAACCAGGTAACGCAGTTCGTCATATCGGGGCTCGCCACAGGTTCCATCTACGCCCTGATTGGCCTCAGCTTCGCCATCATCTTCAATTCGACAGGGATCATCAACTTCGCCCAGGGTGAGTTCGTCATGCTGGGCGGGGTGTTGACCATCTTTTCGCTGAACGTGCTGCATCTGCCGCTAATAGCTGCCATTCTGGTCGCGGTAGCGGTAACCACCGTAATCGGCCTTGTTTTCGAGCGGCTGGCCATCCGGCCGCTCAAAAACGCCACCCCGCTCATGCTCATCATCATCACCATCGGCGCCAGCATCCTGATCCGCGGCCTGGTGATGCTCCTGTGGGGCAAGGACACCCAGGCGCTGCCGGCCTTCTCCGGGACCGACCCCATCAGCGTGGCCGGCGCCACTCTGTTGCCGCAGCACCTCTGGATCTTCGGCGTCACCGTCCTGGTCATCATCGGCTGCAGGCTCTTCTTCAACCACACCATCAGCGGCAAGGCCATGCGCGCCTGCTCCTTCAACCGCCGCGCCGCCAACCTGGTCGGCATCAGCGTCGGGCGCATGGTGCTCTTCTCCTTTGTCATTTCCGCTGCGGTCGGCGCGCTGGCCGGCGTGATCATCGCGCCGCTCACCATGACCGCTTACGACGTCGGGGTCATGCTGGGGCTCAAGGGGTTCTGCGCCGCCATCATGGGGGGCATGGGGAGCGGTCTGGGCACCGTCCTGGGCGGCCTGATCCTCGGCACCCTCGAGTCGCTGGGTGCCGGCCTCATCTCATCCGGTTACAAGGACGCCATCGCGTTTTTCATCCTGCTCCTGATCCTTTTCATCAGGCCGCAGGGGCTTTTCAAGAAGGGCGAAACAGAAAGGGTTTAAAGGTTTTACTTTGAAATCGGACAGAATAAAATTTCTCGTTTTTGCCCTCGTGGTGCTGCTCATCCCGCTGCCGCTCTCCGGTGGGTATCTCACCAACGTCCTCATCTTCGTCGGGATCAACAGCGTGCTCGCCCTGGGACTCAATCTCCTTCTGGGCTATGCCGGGCAGATCTCGCTCGGGCAGGCTGCCTTCTTCGGCCTGGGCGCCTACGGCTCCGGCGTCTTGACCACCGCCTACGGCCTCAACCCGTGGCTGGCCATGGTCGTGGTCGCCGTCTGCGTCGCCCTGTTCGCCTTCGCCATCGGCTTCCCGGTGCTGCGCCTCAAGGGGCATTACCTGGCCATGGCCACCCTGGGCGTCGGCGTCATCGTCAACATCGCCTTCAACGAGACCGTGGAGCTGACCGGCGGACCGTCCGGGCTCTCCGGCATCCCCAACCTCAGTATCGGCAGCCTCACCTTCGACTCGGACCTCAAGAACTACTACCTGGTCTGGGTGTTCGCGCTGGGGATGATCCTCCTGTCGCTGAACCTGGTGAACTCCCGTTTCGGCCGGGGGCTGCGCGCCATCCACGATTCCGAGGTGGCCGCCCGCGTCATGGGGGTCAACGCGAGGCTGATGAAGGTGCAGGTATTCACGCTTTCGGCATTCATGTCGGCCATCATGGGGAGCCTGTACTGCCACGTGATGACCTTCATCTCGCCCAACTCGTTCGGCTTTCACTTCTCGGTGGAGATCCTCACCATGATCGTCATCGGCGGCCTGGGGAGCGTGTACGGCTCCATCCTGGGCGCCCTGCTGCTGACCCTGCTCCCCGAGATGCTGCGCACCTTCCAGGACTACGACATCATCGTGTACGGCCTTTTGCTGATCACCATGACCATCTACCTCCCCGGCGGTCTGGTGGAGGGGATTCCGGCGCTGCTGCGGCGCCTGGTGCCGGCGAAGAAGGTAACGGAGGGGAGCGATGCTTAGCCTGAACGGAATCGGCAAGAGGTTCGGCGGGTTGACC
The DNA here is from genome assembly GCF_016458305.1 of Geomonas anaerohicana. Classification (GTDB taxonomy): domain Bacteria; phylum Desulfobacterota; class Desulfuromonadia; order Geobacterales; family Geobacteraceae; genus Geomonas; species Geomonas anaerohicana. The sequence continues at coordinate 444,255 of NZ_JAEMHL010000003.1, forward strand.
GCCCTGGAAGGGATCAGCTTCAACGTCGGTAAGGGGGCCATCACCGGCATCATCGGCCCCAACGGCGCCGGCAAGACCACGCTCTTCAATGTCGCCACCGGGATCTATCCCCCCTCCTGCGGAGCGGTGCTCCTGGAGGGGAAGGACATCTCCAAGCTGCCGCCGGAAGGGCGTGCGCGGCTGGGGCTGGTGCGTACCTTCCAGAATATCGAGCTCTTCGGCAAGATGACCGTGCTGGAGAACGTCATGGTCGGCCTGCACACCCAGAGCAGCTCCGGCCTGTTCGCCTGCTCCTTCCGGATGCCGTGGCAGATGAGCGAGGAGAAGCGCATCCGGGCGCGGGCCATGGAGCTGCTCGACTTCGTCGGCATTCCCGAGCTGGCCGAGGTTCAGGCGGGGACGCTTTCCTTCGGCAAGGGAAGGCTTTTGGAGATCGCCCGGGCCATGGCGCTGGAGCCGAAGCTCCTCCTTATGGACGAACCGGCGGCGGGGCTCAACAGCAGCGAAACTGCGGATTTGGCGGACCTCATCAAGAAGATCCGCGACCTGGGTGTCACGGTGGCGCTGGTCGAGCACGACATGGATCTGGTCATGGACATCTGCGACCAGTTGGTGGTCTTGAACCTCGGCACCATGCTGGCCGAAGGGACCCCGCGGCAGATTCAGGACAACCCGGCCGTCATCACCGCGTACCTGGGCGAAGAGTAGCCAGTCTGGTTCCTCCCCCGGAGGGGGAGGAGAGTGCAGGCTCACTCCCAAGAACCAAATCTGCTTCCACGGGAGCATGCGGGGCAGAGAGCTTCAAAGGACACAAATGCTAAAGATCAAGAACATCAACGCCTATTACGGCAAGGTGCACGCGCTCAAGAACGTTTCGCTGCACCTAAAGGCCGGCGAGATAGTGACGCTCATCGGTGCCAACGGCGCCGGCAAGACCACGCTGCTCAACACCCTCTCGGGCATCATCCCTACCGCAAGCGGTGAGATCCTGCTGGAGGGGAAGGATATCGTGGGGCAGGCGGCAGACCGCGTGGTCTCGCTGGGGCTGTCCCAGGTGCCGGAAGGGCGCCAGGTCTTCAACCCGCTTATGGTCGAGGAAAACCTGGAACTGGGTGCCTACCTGCGCTACCGGGCCGGCGGACAGAGAAACGAGATCGCGGTGGACCTGGAGCGGATGTACCAGATGTTCCCGAGGCTCAAGGAGCGTCGTCGCCAGGCCGCTGGGACCCTGTCCGGCGGGGAGCAGCAGATGCTCGCCATCGGCCGCGCGCTCATGGCGCGCCCGAAGCTGTTGCTGCTCGACGAGCCGTCCATGGGGCTCGCCCCCCTGGTGGTGCAGGACATCTTCAAGGTGATCGAGCGCCTGCGCAGAGAGGAGGGGACCACCATCCTCCTGGTTGAGCAGAACGCGCGCGCCGCGCTGAAGGTCGCCGATCGCGGCTATGTCCTCGAGACCGGTAAAGTGATACTTGAAGGAAAGGCATCCGAGCTGCTGGAAAACAAGGATGTGCAGCGCGCCTATCTGGGGCGCGACAAGAAAGAAATTTGGGAGAGGTAGCTATGCAGATTTGGGAGCCCGAATACGAGTGCATGCCGCGGGAGGAGATCGAGCAGCTCCAATTGGAGCGGCTCCAGGCTACTCTGAACCGCGTTTACAAGAACGTCACCTGCTACCGCACCAGGTTCAAGGAGATGGGGATCGTCCCCGAGGACGTCCGGTCCCTCGCCGACCTGGCCAAGCTCCCGTTCACCACCAAGGAGGACCTGCGCCTCAACTACCCGTACGGCATGTTCGCGGTGCCGCTGCGCGAAGTGGTCCGTATCCACTCCTCCTCCGGCACCACCGGCAAGCCGACCGTCGTCGGCTACACCAAGCACGACCTCAAGGTCTGGTCCAGCCTGGTGGCCCGTTTCATGACGGCAGCCGGCGTCAACAGCGACGACGTGGTGCAGATCGCATTCGGCTATGGCCTCTTCACGGGCGCCTTCGGCCTGCACTATGGTTCCGAGATGATCGGCGCCTCCGTCATCCCGATGGGCGCGGGGAACACCGAGAAGCAGATCATGATCATGCAGGACTACCGCACCACCGCGCTTGTCTCCACCCCGAGTTACGCGGTCACCATCGCGGAGCGGATGGAGAAGATGGGGATCGATCCCAAGGGGCTTACCCTCAAGGTCGGTCTCTTCGGCGGCGAGCCCTGGTCCGAGGCGATGCGTCGCGAGATCGAGGAGCGCCTCGGCATCACCGCCACCGACAACTACGGCCTTTCCGAGGTCATCGGCCCGGGCGTCGCCGGCGAGTGCCAGTGCAAGCGCGGCATGCACATCTCCGAGGATCACTTCATCGCCGAGATCATCGACCCCGATACCGGCGCGGTGCTCCCTCCGGGGAGCGTGGGCGAACTGGTGCTCACCTCGCTCACCAAGGAAGCGTTCCCGATGGTGCGCTACCGGACTCGTGACATCACTTCGCTGGACTACGAAAAGTGCGACTGCGGCAGGACCATGGTGCGCATGAAGAAGACCATGGGGCGCTCCGACGACATGCTCATCATCAAGGGGGTCAACGTCTACCCGTCGCAGATAGAGGACGTGCTGTTTGCCATCGAGGGGTGCCAGCCGCACTACCAGCTGGTCGTGGATCGGAAGGGGGCGCTGGACACTCTGGAGATCCGTATCGAGGTGACCGAAAACATCTTCTTCGACGAGATGAAGAAGCAAAAGGCCTTTCTGGACAAGGTGGAGAAGAAGATTGATTCCGTGCTCGGCGTCGGCGCCGTCGTGAAGTTGGTTGAGCCCAACAGCATCCCGCGAGCCGAAGGCAAAGCATGCCGCGTCATTGACAACAGGAAAATCTAGACTAGCATTGATTCCGCTTTTGGTTTCCAGCCGGGTGTTATTAGGCTGCAAGCGATACTCAACTGGGGCACGCCCCCCCGATACTACCAAGGAGGAATCAACATGAAAAAAGTTGTCATTGCTACTGCTGCTGTGCTGTCTATGTCGGTAATCGCGGTTCCCGCCTTCGCTGACGTCAAGAAGGGCGAGAAGATCGATGCCAAGGCCGAGTTCGATAAGCACTGTGTCGCCTGCCACCCGAAAGGGGGCAACATTATCAACCCCAAGAAGGGCCTGGGCAAGAAGGACCTCGCCGCCAACGGGGTAAAGACCGAGAAGGATATCGTCGCCAAGATGCGCAACCCGGGTCCCGGGATGACCAAGTTCGACGCCAAGGCCGTGCCCGATGCCGAGGCCCACGCCATTGCCAAGTACATTCTCGCCACTTACAAGTAATACCGTTTCAGATAGCAGCATCTAAAAGCACCTGCCGGCCTCGCGCCAGTAGGTGCTTTTTTATTCGCCCCGCAATGCCAGAGCCACTACAGCAAGTTCATCAACGAAGTGCATTACGTGACTTACGTTCCCCCCTTGTCAAAGGGGGGACGTCAGGCCGCGTGCAGCGCTTCGGGGAACGTCAGGCCGCGTGCAGCGCTTCCGATGGGACGAAGAGCGCCGCAGGAAATCCTGCGGCGCTCTTACTTTGTTTTGGCTCGTTTTCCCTCTCCCTCTGGGAGAGGGTGCCCGAAGGGCGGGTGAGGGAGGTGCCCAGCGCACCGTATTGCCAACTGCAGCGCCCTCACCCCTGCCCCTCTCCCGGTGGGCGAGGGGGACTGCCCGGCAGCTTCGGCTGCCGCTCTACAGCGTCTGCTTGGCTGTCGTTACCTTGATCTCGAGGACCGCTCGGGCCCAGGGGAATTCACCCTTGGTGGAGTCGAAGGTCGGGCCGGAATCGAGGATGGTTCCGGTGCCCTCCACAAAGAACCCCGTGCCGGGACCGTGACTTCCTTCCACTTCGCGCGTGCCGAGGGTAATCAGTACCCGCGGGTTCTGGGCCAGGTTGTTCTCGGTCACGTGCATGTAGCCGACCGGTACCAGCAGTTTCCCGTCGGGACTGATCCGCAGGTAGCTGTTCCAGGTGTTGACCATGTGCGGGCCTTCAATGCCCTGGGTCACTATGGCCACCACGCCCTCATGCGCCATCACTTCTTTCATCTTGTCAGGAATAGGAATCATCATATAGCTCCTCCTTTGGTGGCTACCACTGTCTCAGTTCAATAGAAAATCCGTCGCAATCCCGTATCTCGGCACGTTTGGAGGGGCCGAGTTGGACCGGTCCCCAACTGGGGGTGATGCCCTTGCCGGCCAGGTAGGCGAGGGCGGCGTCCATGTCTTCCACCTCCAGCGCCATCATCCGGTAACCGGTACTCCAAGGCTCTGCCGTGGTTATGGTGGGATCCTTCACCCGCATCAGTTCCAGCACCGTGTCTCCCAGTGCGAGATAGGCGATTTCCTCCAGCGGTGCTGCTGCCACCGCCATCTGTTCCTTAATGGAAAAGCCAAGAACTTCCGTATAGAACTTGACGGAACGATCAAAGTCGGTGGGGATTATCTCAATGTGATCAATCCTTTTGAACACTCTTGTCTCCGTATCGCTGTATCTACTTACCGTATTACCTGCTGTGGTATTTATTGTGCTTCCGCTATGAGTGTCGCTTCCGGCGCTTTATGAGGGACCCGCATCCACTGTGCTGCGATCAGCGAGATAACACCGAGCACTGTGCCGCCGATGAACGGTATCCGGTAGTCCATCATCCAGAAGTACCCGCCCAGGGCCGGCAGGAACACGGCGGCTATGTGGTTGATGGTGAACCCCACTGACATGGAGGAGGCGATATCTGCCGGATCGGCCACCTTCTGGAAGTAGGTCCTGATGGCGACCTCGAAATTGTAGAGGATGTTGTCCAGTATGTACATCAGCATGACCAGATTTTTCGAGGTGGTGAAGGCGTAAACCAGGAAGATGACGATGACGCCGGAGTACTCGATGGATGAGATGGTGCGCTCGCCGAAGTGGTTGATTGCCTTGCCGATCAGCGAGTTGAGGATGTAGGCCACCACGTTGTTGACGATGAAGAGGATGGTCATCTCCCGCACCGTGAAATGGAACACCTGGACCAGGAGCAGGATGGAGAACACCACGAAGATCTGGCGCCGGGCGCCAGACAGGAGCGTCAGCAGGTAAAAGAGCGAGTAGCGGCGCCGCAGGATCATCTTCTTGCGCTGCGGCACGATCCCGCCGTGGGTCGGGTTCTGGAACAATCCCCAGATCCCTGCGGCCAGCACGAGACCGCCGATGGTCAGGTACATCTCGCGGTACTGCGCGATGCCGCTCAGGCAGTACACGATGATCCCGGCGACGACGCTTGACACCGCCGCGAGCGCCCGCAGACGACCGAAAATCAGTGGCGACACGGCCGTGGAGAAATATTGCAGCGTCAGTGACTGGTTGGTGCTCTCGTAGTAATGGAAGCCGAAGCTCATGACCACCGTGGTGAAGATGACCCAGCCGTAGGAGGGGATCAACGCGGTGATGCCGGTGCCGAGGCCGAGAAGGACGATGGAAAGCGCTGCCAGCTTGTGCTCCCGTACCAGCAGCAGTACGAACACGACCAGCAGCGACAAAAGCCCCGGGATCTCGCGCACCGACTGGGTCACGCCGACTTGGCTTCCGTTCAGGTGCACCATCTCGGCGGCGAAGTTGTTGAAGAGGATGGTATAGCCCTGCAGGCCGATGGTGGAGGCTGCGGTGAGCACCACCAGAAAGCGCAGCATCGGGCGCTGCTCCGAGGCCAAAAGCCCAGTGTCGAATTTTCCCAGTACGCCTTTCATGAACTCTCCGGTAGTCGTGTTGCGATCCCCGCACCGGCTCAAGCCGCGCAGAGCGCTATTCTTAGCACCGTTGGCGTCGCCTGTATATACCACTCTCTCTAATGATTACGCGGCGGCTTGACATTAATGGGGCGCCAGCTACTTTTTATCAATGTTTTCAACTCAGGTTCCAGCGGCCAGCCAGTCAAGGCGCGGTAGGGGCTGCATCAAATTCAAGGAGGACGTCATGCAAAAGTATCGCTGTACTGTGTGCGGGTACATCTACGATCCGGAGGTAGGGGACATCGATAGCGGTGTTGCCCCGGGGACCGCTTTCGAGGACATCCCGGAGGATTGGGTCTGCCCCATCTGCGGCGTCGACAAGAGCATGTTCGAGCCGGAATAAGCCAGTTGAGGGAGACCCGCTCATGAAGTGCGTGATCATCGGCGGCATTGCCGCCGGCCTCTCGGCCGCGAGCCAGATCAAGCGGCAGTCTCCGCAGGCCGAGGTGGTCGTCCTCGAAAAGAGCGGCGACGTTTCCTACGCCGCGTGCGGCATGCCTTACAACCTGTTCTTCAAGGACAGGCCGGTGGAAAGGCTCTACGCCATCCCGTTGGAGGTCATCCGCAGCGAACGCGGGGTCGACTATCGCCTGCGCCAGGAAGTGACCCGTATTGATGCTGACGGGAAAAAGGTCGAGGTTGCCGATCTTCAAACCGGCCGGACTTACAGCGAAGGTTACGATTTTCTGGTCTATGCCACCGGAAATAAAGCGATCCGCCTGGATTACCCCGGTTTCGACGACAACGATGTCTTCTATTTCCGCACCCTCGAAGACACCCGACGCGCCAAGGAGTTTCTCTACCGCACCCCTCCAGCCAAGGTGCTCCTTATTGGGGCCGGCTATACCAACCTCGAGGTTGCCGACGTCCTGACCAACCTGAAGCTCGCCCCGGTGATCGTCGAGAAAGCGCCGGTGATCCTGCCGTCCTTCTGTGAAGAGGTGCGCGAGCAGGTGGTGGCGAAGGCATTGGAAAAGGGAATTGAGCTTTTCACCGGCGTGGATATCGAGGAGAAAGCCGGGCGCCAGGTGAAGACCTCCGCCGGGACCTTCCAGGCCGACATGGTCGTGGTTGCCGCGGGGGCGCGACCCAACACCGCCCTCTTTGCCGCCGCAGGTGGGGAACTTGGTGTGGCCGGCGCGGTAAAGGTGGACCGTTACCTGCGCACCAACCTGGACGGGGTCTTTTCCGGCGGGGACTGTGCCGAGCACTACGTCCGGCAATTGGGGCTGAACTCGTACTTCCCGCTGGGGCCGGCTGCCAACAAGCAGGGCAGGGTGATCGGTCACAACATCTGTAATCCCGACCGTATGACTGAGTTCTGGGGCATCGACCAGACCGCGGTCTTCAAGTTCTTCGACTACACCGTGGCCACCACGGGGCTGAGCGAGCGGCAGCTGCAGACGCTGGGCAAGGACGTGGTCAAGGTAGTGGTTGACGGTCCGACCAGGGGAGAGTTCCCCGGTGGCGGCACCATCCGCATCGTGCTCCTGTGCGAGAAAGGAAGCGGTCTGCTGCTCGGCAGCCAGATGATCGGCGAGGACGTGGTCGCCAAGCGGGTCGACGTCCTGGCCACCGCTATCTACAAGCACATGACGGTTTTCGAGATCGCGGAATTGGACCTGAGCTATTCCCCACCGTACGCGCCGGTCTGGGATCCGGTCCTGGTCGCGGCCAACGTGGCAGTAAAAAAAGTCTGAGGAGAAGACATGAGTGTATTGAACAGCTACAACACCCTCACCACGCTCACCGTGGACGGCAAGACCTACCGTTATCACTCCTTGAAGGCCTTCGCGGCCAACTCGGGCATCGATATCAGCCGCCTGCCGTACTCGATGAAGATCCTGCTGGAAAACCTGCTGCGCCGGGAAGACGGCGTGGTGGTGAAAAAGGAAGACATAGAGGCGGTCGCGCGCTGGGACGCACAGGCAGAGCCGGACCAGGAGATTCAGTTCATGCCGGCCCGCATCCTGCTGCAGGATTTCACCGGCGTGCCCGCCGTGGCCGACCTGGCCGCCATGCGCTCAGCCCTGAACCGGCTCGGTGGCCGCCCCTCGGACATCAATCCGATGCAGCGCGCCGACCTGGTCATCGACCACTCGGTTCAGGTGGACCAGTACGGCAGCCAACTCGCACTGAAGGCCAACTCGGTGCTGGAGTTCGAGCGTAACCACGAGCGTTACCAGTTCCTGCGCTGGGGACAGTCCGCGTTCCGGAATTTCAGCGTGGTGCCCCCCGCAACCGGCATCTGCCACCAGGTTAACCTGGAATACCTGGCGCAAGTGGCACTGGTGAACACTGGTGAAGGCGAGGGCGGCGCGGAGTGGGTGCTCCCCGATACGCTGGTCGGTACCGATTCGCATACCACCATGATCAACGGCTTGGGCGTGGTCGGCTGGGGCGTTGGGGGCATCGAAGCGGAGGCCGCCATGCTGGGGCAGCCCTGTTCCATGCTCATCCCGCAGGTGGTCGGCTTCCGTCTGACCGGCGCCCTGAGCCCGGGTGCAACCGCGACGGATCTCGTGCTGACCATCACCCAGATGCTCAGGAAGAAAGGCGTGGTCGGCAAATTCGTCGAATTCTACGGCCCCGGCGCCGCCTCGCTCAACATCGCCGACCGGGCCACCATCGGCAACATGGCCCCCGAATACGGCGCCACCATCGGCGTCTTCCCCGTCGACGAGCAAACCACTGCCTACCTGCAGCTCTCCGGCCGGGGCAAGGTGGTGCCACTGGTGGAGGCGTACTTCAAGGAGCAGGAACTGTGGCGCTCTTCCGACCGGCCCGAGCCGGTGTTCAGCGATACGCTGGAACTGGACCTGGCCGACGTGGAACCCTCCCTTGCCGGCCCCAGCCGTCCCATGGACCGGGTGCGCCTGAAGGAAGTGCGCGGCTCGTTCCGCAGGCAGTTGGTGACCCTGAGGCAGCAGGACGCGGCCCACGTGGACAAGGAAACCCTGAACCGGTGGCTCGGTGAAGGAGGCTCGCCCGTTACCGTCGCCCCGGAACTGATGGCCGAGCACCCGGACAAGGCGCTTGGCTCGCTGGGCCAATGCGTTCCGGTGCGCCAGCCCGACGGCACGAGCTACAACCTGTGCCACGGCTCCATCGTCATCGCGGCCATCACCAGCTGCACCAATACCTCCAACCCCTCGGTCATGATCGGCGCCGGCGTACTGGCGAGAAACGCGGTGCGGCGCGGACTCCAGGTGCGTCCCTGGGTGAAGACCAGCCTCGCCCCCGGCTCCAAGGTGGTGACGGATTACCTTGCTGCGGCGGGGCTCACCCCGTACCTGGATGCGCTCCGCTTCCACCTGGTCGGCTACGGCTGCACCACCTGCATCGGCAACAGCGGACCGCTGGCGGACCACATCTCGCGCGCGGTGGTGGAAGGGGATCTCGCGGTAGCGGCGGTCCTTTCCGGCAACCGGAACTTCGAGGGGCGCATCAATGCCCACGTGAGGGCCAACTACCTCGCTTCGCCTCCGCTGGTGGTTGCCTACGCCCTGGCCGGCAACATCAACATTGACCTCACCCGCGATCCACTCGGCACCGACCCCAACGGCGAACCGGTCTACCTGAAGGACATCTGGCCGGACGACAAGGAGGTGGCGGAACTGGTGCAAAGCTGCGTCCACGCCGAGTCCTTTGCCACCAACTACGCCGACGTCTTCCACGGCGACGACGAGTGGCGCAGCCTGGTCGTTCCCAGCGGCGAACTGTACCAGTGGCAGGATGACTCTACCTACATCAAGGAGCCGCCCTTCTTCCTCGACCTCCCGCCCGAGCCGCAGCCGGTAGCCGACATCACCGGGGCGCGCTGCCTGGCGCTGCTGGGCGATTCCATCACCACGGACCACATCTCGCCTGCAGGCTCCATCGGCAAGACGACTCCTGCCGGGCGCTACCTGATGTCGCTGGGCATCGAGCCCAAGGACTTCAACTCTTACGGTGCGCGACGCGGCAACCACGAGGTGATGGTGCGCGGCACCTTCGCCAACACCCGCATCAGGAACGCCCTGGTTCCCGGCGTGGAAGGCGGAGTCACCATGTTCTTTGCCAAGGGAGACGGCAGCGGCAAGCAGATGTCCATCTTCGATGCCTCGGAGCAGTACCGCGCCGAGGGGACGCCGCTGGTGGTCATCGCGGGCAAGGAATATGGCACCGGTTCCTCGCGTGACTGGGCCGCCAAGGGGACCAAGCTCCTCGGGGTCAGGGCGGTGATAGCGGAAAGTTTCGAGAGGATCCACCGCTCCAACCTGGTCGGTATGGGGATTCTGCCGCTGCAGTTCCTCCCTGGCGATAGCTACAAGAGCATCGGCCTCAACGGCACGGAGAGTTTCGATCTCACCGGGCTGAACGACCTGACACCGGGCCAGAAACTCGATGTGAAGTACACCGGCGTGGATGGTTCCAGCGGATCCTTCACCGTGCTGGTGCGCATCGACACGTCCAACGAACTCGACTACTACCATCACGGCGGGATACTGCCGTTCGTGCTGAGGCAGTTCCTCAAGAAGTAGCCTCGCCTTTTGTCCCCTCCCCTGGAGGGGGAGGGCTAGGGAGGGGGATGGTTTGCGTTCTCCCCTCCCAACCTCCCCCCTCCAGGGGGAGGAGCCTTCCGCCGCCTATCGCCGTCTCGTCCCCAGTACCTCTCGCACTCAATCACACCATCCATCACATTCCCTCTTGACGATTTATACCCCCTGGGGGTATTGTTGCCTTAACTGAATACCCCATGGGGGTATTGCGAAGGACGGAGGGACCCATGAGCGACTCGTCGAAAAACAAGCTGAACACGCGCGTGAAAAGGATTGCCGGGCAGGTGGCCGGTATCGAGCGGATGCTGGAGGAGAAGCGCTACTGCGTCGACATCCTGAACCAGATCTCCGCAGTCCGCTCCGCCCTCGATTCCCTGGGTGTCGAACTGCTCACCCGTCACCTGGAAAACTGCGTGCTGGGGCAGGGGGGCGACAAGCAGCACGACCAGGCCAAGCCGATGAGCCAGCAGCAGTTGTTGGACGAGGTGAAGACCGCCTTGTCCCGTTTCCTGAAGTAGTGCTTTACGGAGGAAAAAGTGATGGCTGAGAAAGTATCGTTTCGCGACCCGGTCTGCGGGATGGAAGTCGGCGCAGCAGCGCCCCTGTCCGCGACGCATAAAGGGACCACTTACAAATTCTGCTCCGCGGGCTGCCTGGAGAAATTTCTTGCCACTCCCGACACCTATCTTGCGCAAGCCGCCGCGCCCGCACCGGCCGAGGCGTCTGCCCCTGTAGAGCCGCCGGCATCATCTCAGGCGCCTGCACCTGAGCAGGTGGAGCAGTGCGAACTGCCGCTTCTGGGGATGAACTGCGCCGGGTGCGCCGGGCGGATCGAGAAGACCTTGAATGCGACGCCCGGCGTCGTGACCGCGGCGGTTAACTTCGCCACCACGCGCGCCACCATCAAGTACGATCCTGATGGAACCAGCCCGGATACCCTCAAGCAGGTGGTGCGCGACATGGGCTATGACGTCCTGGAGTCCGGCGGCGGAGGGGAGACGGACGAGGCCGGTATGCTGGAGGCGCAGACCCAGGTGCACGAGGCGCAGTATCAAAAGAACAAGAAGAAGTTCTTCGTTGCGCTGGCGCTGACTCTTCCGGTGGCCGTTCTAGCCATGGCCGGGCACCTGGTCCCCGCCTTGGAAGATGCCCTCAATTTCCCGGGCCGGGCCTGGGTGGAGCTGGCTCTAACAACCCCGGTCCTGTTCTGGGCCGGGCGTGAGTTCTTCACCGGTGCCTGGGCCGCAGCCAAGCACCGCGTCGCCGATATGAACACGCTGGTTGCTCTGGGCACCTTGTCCGCCTACCTCTTCAGCTTGGTTGCCACCATCGCGCCGCAATGGCTGATGGCCGGCGCCAGCGAGGGAGGCGTTGCCGGGCACGGCCACGCCATGGCCTCGCCGGTCGGCGTCTACTACGAGGTGGCCGCCATCATCGTTACCCTGATCCTGATGGGGCGCCTCCTGGAAGCCCGGGCGCGCAGCAAGACCAGCGGCGCCATCCACGCCCTCATCGGTCTGCAGCCCAAGCTGGCCCGCGTCGTTCGCGAGGACAGGGAAGAGGACATCCCGATTGCCGAGGTGGTGCTTGGCGACGTAATCGTCGTGCGTCCCGGTGAAAAGGTGCCGGTGGACGGCGAGGTTATCGAGGGGGGCTCAGCGGTCGACGAAAGCATGCTGACCGGCGAACCGCTGCCGGTGCACAAGAAAGCCGGCGATACCGTCATCGGCGCCACCCTGAACAAGACCGGCTCGTTCCGGATGCGCGCCACCCGGATCGGGAAGGACACGGTGCTGCAGCAGATTGTGCGCCTGGTGCAGCAGGCCCAGGGAAGCAAAGCACCCATCCAGCGCCTGGCCGACCTGATCGCCAGTTACTTCGTCCCCGTGGTGATCAGTCTCGCCATTGCCACCTTCGTGATCTGGTTTGATGTCACGCCGCCCGAGACCCGTCTCAACATGGCGGTGCTCACCTTCGTCTCGGTGCTGATCATCGCCTGCCCCTGCGCCCTTGGTCTTGCCACCCCGACCGCCATCATGGTCGGCACCGGGCGCGGCGCCCAAAGCGGCATCCTGATCAAGGGGGGCGAGGCACTGGAGACCGCACATAAACTCACTACCATCGTCCTGGACAAGACCGGCACCATCACCCGCGGCGTCCCTTCGGTGACGGACGTCGATACTTTCGTAGTTGATCGCCGCACCTTATTGCAACTTTCTGCCTCTGCTGAGGCAGGCAGTGAACATCCGCTGGGTGAGGCAATCGTGCGTTCCGCAGAGGAGGAGGGTATCGACCGGCTGCCGGTGACCGGGTTCAATGCCATCCCAGGTCATGGCATCGAGGCTGAGGTGGACGGCAAGAAGGTCCTTGTCGGGACCGAACTGCTGCTGACCAACCACGGGATCGCGGTCAATCCTGCCAAAGCGCATGGGCTGGCAGATGAGGGAAAAACCCCTGTGCTGGTTGCCATCGATGGCAAGTTCGCCGGTGTCATCGCCATTGCCGACCCGATCAAGGAAAGTTCCGCCGCTGCGGTGAAGCGACTTCACGAGCTGGGGCTCGAGGTGATCATGCTGACCGGCGACAATCGCCGCACCGCCGACTCCATCGCCCGCCAGGTCGGTGTGGATCGCGTGGTTGCCGAAGTGCTGCCGGACGGCAAGGGCGAGGAGATCAAGAAGCTCCAGGCGCAGGGCAAGATAGTCGCCATGGTCGGCGACGGCATCAACGACGCCCCGGCGCTGGCGCAGGCTGACGTGGGGATCGCCATGGGGAGCGGCACCGACGTGGCCATCGAGGCGGCTGACATCACCCTGGTGCGCGGCGACCTGAACGGCGTTATCTCCAGCATCGCGCTGTCCCGTGCCACCATCGCCAACATCAAGCAGAACCTGTTCTTCGCCTTCATCTATAACATCCTCGGCATTCCCATCGCCGCCGGCATCCTGTACCCGTTCACCGGCTGGCTGTTGAGCCCGATCATCGCTTCACTGACTATGGCGCTCTCATCGGTCAGCGTGGTCACCAATGCCCTGCGCCTGCGCGGGTTTACTGTAGAGAGGGGGTAATCATGGATACCTCGCAGATATTCGTTACCCTGGGCGGCGTCGCCCTGATATCGTTCAACCTCTGGTTCTTTTTCGGCAAAAAGGCTACGATCAAGCCTGCCACCAAGGGGGAAGTCTACGCCTGCCCGATGCACCCCTGGATCACCAGCGATGACCCGACCGCCGATTGCTCGATCTGCGGCATGAAGCTGGTCCGCAGCAACGAGGTTGGGAAGTAGTCGGGCAGCGGCCGTGTGTGGAATATTCTGCGCACCACGTTGAATATTCTTCCGCGGCCGTTGTCGTGTCCTGTCCTCGGGCAGGCACCTGTCGCGCTGTTCCAGGCACTTAGGCATTTGCCGCCACTTTGGCATGACACTTGATAAAGAGCTAGCCGGTAGTCGTTGAAGAAGATGCCGCGGGGTTCCGCCTCCTCGGTCCCGCGGCATCTTTCAAACCCGCAGCACGGAGACACGATGAAACTGCACACCATCTCGATCAACAACCTGAAGCGCCGCAAGGCCAAGATGGCCTTCCTGACCATCGGCCTCATGGTCGGCATCGCTACCATCGTGACCCTGGTCACCCTGACCCGTTCCATGTCCAACGACATCGAACGCAAGATGGACGAGTTCGGCGCCAACATCCTGATCACCCCGCAGAGTAACGGCCTGTCCATGAACTACGGCGGCATCAACCTGGGCGGCGTCACCTTCGATCAGCGCGAGATCAAGCAGGAAGACCTCGACAAGGTCCGCAAAATCAAGAACAACAGGAACATCTCGGCGATCTCCCCCAAAGTCCTTGGCGGCGTCAAGGTCGGCACCCACGACGTGTTGCTGGTCGGGGTGGACTTCCCGGCCGAGCTCAAGATGAAACAGTGGTGGCAGATTTTCGGCAGCGAACCCAAGGGGGACAACGAGGTGCTGTTGGGGAGCGACGCCTCCAATACCCTCAACGCGACCTCGGGCGACAACATCGAGATCAAGGGGGAGCAGTTCAAGGTGGCCGGCGTTTTGAACCAGACCGGCTCGCAGGATGATTCCCTGGTCTTCGTCACGCTCCCGAAAGCACAGAAGATCCTGGGCAAGGAAGGGAAGATTACCATGGCCGAGGTGGCTGCCCTCTGCTCCGGCTGCCCGATTAGCGACATGGTGAACCAGATTGCCGAACTGCTGCCGGACAGCAAGGTCTCCGCCATCCAGCAGGTGGTGGCCGGGCGCCTGAAGGCGCTGGACCAGTTCAAGCGCTTCTCCTACGCCATGGCCAGCGTGGTCGTCTTCATCGGTTCGCTCATCGTCTTCGTGACCATGATGGGGAGCGTGAACGAGCGCACCACCGAGATCGGCGTGTTCCGCGCCATCGGTTTCAGGAAGAGCCATATCATGCGCATCATCCTGCTGGAGGCCGCGCTGGTGAGCCTCCTGGCTGGCATCCTCGGTTACGCGGCGGGTATGGGGGGCGCCAAACTGGCACTCCCGTTCATGGCGGAAACCAAGAACGCGCACCTGGTCTGGGACACCACGATCGCCTTTGGCTCTATCGCGCTGGCGCTGCTCCTTGGCATCCTGGCCAGTCTCTACCCGGCGCTGCACGCCAGCAAGATGGACCCGACCGAAGCCCTGCGGGCGCTTTAAGAGAGGACGACATGGCTATCATAGAAATGAAGAACGTGAAGAAGCAGTACCAGACCGGCTCGGACCTGGTCGAGGCGCTGCGCGGCGTGGACATAACCATCGAGGCGGGCGAGTTCATTACCATCATGGGGCAGTCCGGCTCGGGCAAGAGTACACTGCTGTCGGTGCTGGGCGGGATGAACCATCCTACCAGCGGCGAGGTCGAGATGGCCGGGGTCAAGCTGTACCAGTTGAAGAGCGAGGAGTTGGCTGACTTCCGCGCCCAGAACCTCGGCTTTGTTTTCCAGTCCTTCCACCTGATCCAGTACCTGACCGCCCTGGAAAACGTCATGCTGCCGCTGGCGATCGTGAAGATGAGTACGGCTGCCAAGAAAGATGCGGCACGACAGGCGCTGGAACGGGTCGGCCTGGGTGCGAAGACGGACCGTCTCCCCAACCAGCTTTCCGGCGGCGAGCAGGAACGAGTCGCCATCGCACGCGCCATCGTGAACAACCCGCACATCCTGCTGGCCGACGAACCGACCGGCAACCTCGATTCCAAGACCAGCGAGGAAGTGATGGCGCTGTTCAGGCAACTGAATGAAGCAGGGCAGACGGTGGTGATGGTTACTCATAACCCCGAGAATGGCGCCTACTCTGACCGAACTATCCATCTCAAGGACGGCTTGATCAGCGCGTAGATTTAGTAGAACTTGCTGAGTCGCCCCAAAATCTGGGGAGCACACACTTCTTATACTTCGTGCTCTTCAGATTTTTCTTTTTATGCCGATTTTCTGTGAATGAAAAAGTAAATGGTGCCGATATGTGTATAATATTCCACGGTAACTGCCGAATATCCTTCTGGGATTTTGTATGAGTCGCTGGCAAAAATGCGGTAAAACAGGCACTTAAAAAACGGGCACGGATCGTGTAAACCCATTGTGAAAGCTACCGCCACGTTTCTGGAGTCACCATGAAATACCGGCTTTTCCCGCTGTACCTTTTGTTAACCGTCCTGATGACCGCCCCTGCGGTTCTCGCAGAAGACACAAAGCCCGCCACCGAAAACCTTGACCAGCTTGTGCAGGCTGCTCTGGGCAATAACCCGGAACTGAAGTCGACGTCGGCCCGCTGGGAGATGTACAAGAGCCGCATCAAGCAGGCCGGTGCCCTGGAAGATCCCATGCTGATGCTGAAGCTGCAGAACATGATCGTCACCGATCCATTGAGCTTCAACAAGGATTCCATGACCCAGAAGGTGGTGGGCATCAGTCAGCTGATCCCCTTCGCCGGCAAGAGAAAGCTCAAGGAAGACATCGCCGCCGCCGAGGCCGAGACCTATCGCTGGAGTGTCGAGGAGCGCAAGCTCGAACTGACCCGGATGGTGCGTGAGGCGTACTACCAGGTCTACTTCATCGATAAATCCCTTGCCATCATCGATAAGAACATCAAGATCCTCGACGACTTCATCACCCTGGCCCAGACCAAGTACTCGGTCGGGCAGGGCGCGCAGCAGGACATCTACAAGGCGCTTCTCGAGCGGTCCAAAATGCTGGACATGAAAATATCACTGGAGCAGCAGCGCAGGAGTCTCGAGGTGAGCCTCAACTCGCTGCTGAATCGCCCCCAGAGCACCAAGGTCGGCGCCGTTCCCGATTTCAAGCTGACTCCCTTCACCTACACCCCTGAACAATTGGTCGACATGGCCGAGGAAAACCGCCCGCAACTCAAGGCGGTCAAGGCGCAGATCGAGAAGGGGAGGGCGGGGCACATGCTGGCGCAGAAGGAGTCCTACCCCGACTTCAATGTCTCCTTCGAATACATGCAGCGCCAGAAGGCCATGGGGAGCGACGGTTCCGACATGTACTCGCTGGGCGTAACCTTCAATCTTCCCATTCAAAAGGAGCGCCGCGCTGCCATGCGGGCCGAGTCTTCCTCGGAGATCAACATGGCCAGCGAGGAGTTGAACGGCGCGCGCAACACCATTTCTTCGGGGGTGAATGATCTGCTGGCGCAGCTGGAGCGGCGCAGGAAGCTGATCGACCTGTACACCACCGGCATCATCCCGCAGGCCGAGCAGTCGCTGGAGTCGGCAGTCATCGGTTACCGGGTCAACAAGGTGGACTTCCTGACCCTGCTGGACAACCGGGTCACCCTGTTCAACTACGAGCGCGAATACTACGACTCCATGGCCGATTACCAGATGAAGCTGGCCCAGCTCGAAGCCCTGGTCGGCAAGGACCTGCAGTAGCTATAGCTCCTCCCCCCGGAGGGGGGAGGTTGGGAGGGGGGAGCCCCCAAGGTAACGATCCCCCTCCCTGTCCCTCCCCCTCCGGGGGAGGGGACGTGACAGCATATTATGTTGTAAAAGCAGCATGTTTCCCCGGTTGACCGCTGCAATTTATTTAATTTCTACCCCGCGAGGTATTTACTCATGAACAAAAGCGTCAAGGTCGCAATCCCCGTCGTCCTGATCCTGGTTGCCGCGGCAGCCGGTGGAGGTTACTACCTGTGGCAGCAGAAGCACCAGGCGCCGGCCGGCAAGGAAAAAGCGGCCCAGGGGCAGGTGCTCTACACCTGCGCCATGCACCCTTTCATCATCAAGGACAAGCCCGGGGTCTGCCCCATCTGCGGGATGCAGCTGATCAAGAAGGTCGAGGGGACCCAGGCCAGCGCCGAGGAGCAGAAGATGCTCGGGCACGTCTCGCTGTCGCCGACCCAGTCGGTCATGGCCAACGTTGCCACGGTGCCGGCCGAGTACGCACCGCTTTCCAAGGAGATCAACGCCGTCGGCATCGTGCAGTACGACCAGTCCAAGCAGGCCAAGGTGACCGCCTGGGTGGCAGGGCGCATCGACAAGCTCAATGTGAGCACGGTGGGCGCCTTCGTCTCCAAGGGAAGACCGGTGGCGGAGATCTATTCCCCCGACCTGGTCGCTGCGCAGCAGGAATACCTGCTGGCCTTGAGAAGCCGTGAGCAGTTCAAGAAATCCACCATCGACGCCATCTCCCAAGGTGGTGAAGGTCTGGTGGCATCGGCGCGCCAGAGGCTCAAGCTCCTGGGGGTGAAGGACGAGCAGATCGCCGGGCTGGAAAAGGCCGGGCATCCCAATATCAAGCTCCCCATCTACACGCCGCTTTCCGGGGTGGTGATCGAAAAGGTGGTCCAGGAAGGGCAGTACGTGAATATGGGCGATCCGCTCTTCAATATCGCCGACCTCTCCACCGTCTGGGTCGACGTCGAGGTCTACGAGAACGAGTTCAGCTTCGTGAAGATGGGGCAGCGGGTGGAGATCGTCTCCCAGTCGTATCCCGGTAAGACCTTCGCCGGTCGTGTCTCCTTCATCTATCCCTTCCTCGATCCCAAGACCCGTACCGTGAAGGTGAGGGTGGAGATGGGGAACCCCGGCCTCAAGCTGAAGCCGGACATGTTCGTCAATGCCTCCATCAAGGCGCCGCTGGGGAGCGCGCTGGTTGTGCCGGCGACAGCACTGATGGACACCGGCAAGCGCCAGGTGGTGTGGGTGGAGTCCCAGCCCGGCATGTTCGAGCCGCATGACGTCCAGGTGGGCGCCCGCGTCGGGGACAAGGTGCAGATCCTGTCCGGTCTGAAGCAGGGTGACAAGGTGGCGGCTTCGGGCGGCTACCTGATCGATTCCGAATCGCAGCTTGCCGGCGGTAGCGGTGGCGGCGGCCACGAAGGGCATGCCGGCGGAGCTGCCGCTCCCGGCGCTGCCACGGCCCCTGGTGCAGCAGGTCAGCACCAGGGGCACGGCGCCCCGGCCGCACCCGCCGCACCCAAAAAGGGCGGCGGCATGGATATGGGCGACATGAAGATGTAGTTGTTAACTCGTTCCCAAGCTCCAGCTTGGGACGCACCGCCATCTCAAAGCTCCAGCTTAGAATCGGAAACGGACCTGAGAAATTTTGCTTCGCAAAGTGTGAAGCTGGAGCTTCACGGAGCTGTTACGTTCCCAAGCAGGAGCTTGGGAACGAGGTTAAGCAGGAGCTTGGGAACGAGGTTAAGCAGGAGCTTGGGAACGAGGTTAAGCAGGATCTGGTTCACGAACGGCATTGTTTTTATTGTTCTCCTTGAGGGGTTTACATGATTGAAAAGATCATCGAATATTCCGCCCGCAACCGGGTGATAGTGCTGATGCTGTTCGCCCTGCTGATAGCCTGGGGCGTCTGGGCGGTCTACAAGACCCCGGTGGATGCGATACCGGATCTCTCGGACAACCAGGTCATCGTTTTTACCGATTATCCGGGGCGCTCACCGCAGGTAGTCGAGGACCAGGTCACCTATCCGCTGGCGGTCAACCTGCAGGGGCTGCCGCAGGTGCGCGCCGTGCGTGCTTCCTCCGCCTTCGGCTTCTCCATGATCTACGTGATCTTCGAGGACAAGGCGGACATCTACTGGGCCAGGACCCGCGTCCTGGAGCGCCTGAACTACGCTGCCAGCCTGCTGCCGCAGGGCGTCGTGCCGACCCTCGGCCCGGACGGCACCGGCGTCGGCCACGTCTTCTGGTACACGCTGGAAGGGAAGGGGTACGACCTCGAGCAGCTGCGGACACTGCAGGACTGGTTCGTGCGCTACCAGTTGAACACGGTGCCGGGCGTGGCCGAGGTCGCCTCCATCGGCGGTTTCGTGCGCGAGTACCAGGTCGATCTCGACCCCAACCGCCTCTTTGCCTACAACATCAAGGTGGGACAGGTTGCCGATGCCATCAAGAAGTCCAACAACGACGTCGGCGGCAGGCTTCTGGAGCAGGCCGATGCCGAGTACCTGATCCGTGGCCGCGGCTACGTGAAGTCCACCGCGGACCTGGAAAACATCGTGGTCGGCGCCGACATGCGCGGCACGCCCATCTACGTGAAGAACCTGGGCACCGTGCAGCTGGGCGGCGCGATCCGGCGCGGCATGCTGGACATGAACGGGCAGGGCGAGGCCGTGGGCGGCATCGTGGTCATGCGATACGGCGAGAACGCCAAAGACGTCATCGACCGGGTCAAGGAGAAGATCGTTTCGCTGGAGAAGGGGCTCCCGCCCGGCGTCAAGATCATGGTCTCCTATGACCGTAGCGATCTGATCGAGCGCGCCATCCACACTTTGAAGCACTCGCTGATCGAGGAATCGGTCGTGGTGTCGCTGGTCATCCTGGTGTTCCTGCTTCACTTCCAGAGCGCCATGGTCATCGTGCTCACGCTCCCGATCGCCGTGCTGATCTCGTTCATCACCATGAAGCTGATGGGCGTCACGTCCAACATCATGTCGCTGGGCGGCATCGCCATCGCCATCGGCGTCCTGGTCGACGCCGGCGTCATCATGGTAGAAAACTGCTACCGCCACCTCTCCGAGATGCCGCCCGAAGAACGCAAAGAGAAGCGCCTGGACGTCATCATTACCTCGGCCAAGCAGGTTGGGCGCGCCATCTTCTTCTCGCTGGCCATCATCATTCTCTCCTTCGTGCCGGTGTTCCTGCTCGAAGGGCAGGAAGGCAAGATGTTCCATCCCCTTGCCTTCACCAAGACCTTCTCCATGATGGGGTCGGCCTTCATCGCCATCACGCTGGTGCCGGTCCTCATGTACTTCCTGATGCGCGGCAAGATGCCTCCGGAGAGCTCGAACCCGGTTTCATCTTTCTTCATCAAGCTCTACTCCCCGGTGATCCGGTGGGTGCTCAAGTGGAAGAAGACCACCATCGCGCTGAACGTGTTGGCGCTGGCCATCGCCATCCCCATGTTCATGAGCATCGGCAGCGAGTTCATGCCGCCCCTGGATGAGGGCTCGCTGCTCTACATGCCGGTGACACTGCCCAATATCTCCATCAACGAGGCCAAGCGCCTGATCCAGGTGCAGGACACCGTGATCAAGAGCGTGCCCGAGGTGGAGCACGTGCTGGGCAAGGTTGGACGCGCCGAGACCTCCACCGACCCCGCGCCCGTCTCCATGTTCGAGAGCATCATCATCCTGAAGCCCAAGGAGAAGTGGCGTCCGGGCATCACGAAGGCCGATATCGTGGCGGAGCTGGACGGCAAGCTACAGCAGATCGGGGTCAGAAACGGCTGGACCCAGCCGATCATCAACCGTATCAACATGCTCTCCACCGGCGTGCGTACCGACCTGGGCGTCAAGATCTTCGGCTCCGACCTCAACGTGCTGAAGGACCTCGCGGTGCAGGCCGAGGGGATCCTGAAGACCGTGCCGGGCGCTGCGGACGTCGTCGCCGAGCGAGTCACCGGCGGCAACTACATCGACATCGACATCGACCGCGAAGCCGCGGCACGCTACGGCGTCTCGGTGGGGGACATTCAGGAAGTCATTTCCACCGCCCTGGGCGGTGAGATGCTCTCCACCTCGGTGGAAGGGCGCAACCGTTTCCCGATCCGCCTGCGCTACATGCGCGAGATGCGCAGCGACATCCCGTCCATTCAGCGCATCCTGGTTTCCGGCATGGAGGGGGCGCAGGTGCCGCTCTCGCTGGTGACCAAGCTGAAGGTTTCCACCGGTGCCCCCGAGATCAACAGCGAAGGCGGTCTCTTGCGCTCCATCGTCTTCCTCAACGTGCGCGGCCGCGACATGGGTGGCTTCGTCAACGAGGCCAAGACGGTGCTGGAGAAGCAGATGAAACTCCCCCCGGGCTACTACGTCGCCTGGTCCGGACAGTGGGAGAACCAGGTGCGCGCCAAGGCGCGGCTGCAGATGCTGGTTCCGGCCGGGATCCTGATCATCTTCATCCTGCTCTACTTCACCTTCCACTCCGCGCTGGAGGCGAGCATGGTCATGCTCTCGGTGCCGTTCGCGCTGGTGGGCGGGGTCTACCTTGTGAAACTGCTCGGCTACAATATGTCGGTTGCCGTCTGGGTCGGCTTCATCGCCCTCTATGGTATTGCCGTCGAGACCGGCGTCGTGATGGTCATCTACCTGCACGAGGCGCTGGACAAGAAGCTCCTCAAGGGGCCGGTCACCGAGCAGGATATCTATGACGCCACCTTTGAGGGGGCGGTGCTGAGGCTGCGGCCCAAGCTGATGACGGTTGCCGTCGCTCTCCTCGGCCTGGTCCCCATCATGTGGTCCTCCGGCACCGGCGCGGACGTGATGAAGCCGATCGCGGCGCCGATGATCGGCGGCATGATCTCCTCCGCGGTGCACGTACTGATCATGACCCCGGTGATCTTCGTACTGATGAAGAAGCACGACCTGAAGAAAGGGAAGCTGAAGTACTCGGGGATGAAGCATTAGACGAATATGCTACTGCTGCAGTAGAATATTCCTCTAGTGGTCTTGCTGCACCACAGCGAGACCACGTTGAAACGGCACTTTAGCTCTTGGCACACCGCGTGCTTAGTCAATCACAGATTATTTTTCACGCAAAAGGAGAATTACCATGAAAAAACTCGTCGTCCTGGCTGCCGCCGCACTCGCTCTGTCTGCTCCGATCGCTTCTTATGCTATGGATCACGGTTCCATGGACATGGGCCATGGCAACATGAAGATGGATCATGATATGGGTGGCGTCGCCCACGAAGAGGTTGTCAATGGCGTCAAGGCTACTTTCAAGGTCATGAGCATGAAAGAGCATATGGCTGCCATGAAGATGGAACTTCCCAAAGGTATGAAAGAGACCCATCACATTGCTGTCGAGTTCAAGGACGCCAAGACCGGCAAGCCGCTTACCGAAGGTGAAGTGAAGGCCAAGGTTCAGGGTCCGGACAAGTCCGAGCAGACCAAGGACCTGATGGGGATGCAGGGCCACTTCGGCGCCGACTTCGACCTCTCCAAGAAGGGGAAGTACGGCGTGATGTGCAAGTTCAAGCTGAAAGACGGCCAGGTACGCACCTCCAAGTTCTGGTACACCGTGAAGTAGCACAGTCTGGGCGGCTCCTGATCGGGAGTCGCCCTTTGCTTTACCTTCTCCCTCCTGCTATATCCTGTCCTCTTCTGCCGTTGGTGTCTCGCTCTGACTACCTGTAAGGGTAACTGATTGAACCATAAGAATTATCGGTTGGCGTTTTTTCAGAAAATACATTAGAGGATACTTTTCATGGACAACGTCTCCCTCGTGCGCACCGCTCGTGCCCTAATCCTGTTTCTTCTTGTCTTCGCTTTTACAGGATGTACTTCCCGTAAGGAGCCGCCCGCGGAAGCGAAGGGGAGGGTTAACGCCACCGGGGCTTTCGTCAACTACTTCGGACCGGTTCCGCCGGTAGACAAGGGCACCTGCTACGGTTTCGTCATCTACTTCCCCTCGGCGAAGGAGCCAGGGAAGGTGCTTCCTTTCCCGTTCTTCACCTTTGATGAGGCGAGCATTAAAAAGGTTGCGCTGGGCAAGCTCCTAGCGGGAATGGGGGACCAAAAGGCGTACCAGGGCGAACTTGCCCAACCATTCCCGGCTGGTAGCCGGGTCCTCGACGTGTCCCAGTCCGGCGGCACGGTATCCGTCAGCTTCAGCAAGGAACTGGGCACGATGAAGCCCGACCCGCAGGCAGAGCGGGCAATTGTCAACGCCGTGGTGCTGACCATGCGCCAGTTCAGCGGTGTGACCGATGTCACCATCAAGGTCGATGGGGCCTATACTGCGTTCAACAAACTTGTTGCTGAAGCCGATGAGAAGGCGGTGCTTCCTCTCACGGAGCCCCGTCTGTTAGGCGTGGTCGGCATGAAGGAGAAGGGAGCTGCCAAGGTCGAGGAGGTAGATGCCTTCTTCGACCGCCCGGTGGATATCAAGGAATTGTCGTTGTCCGGTGCCGATGGCAAAAAGATCGATGGGGAGATCTACCAGTCCGTCTTTGACATGGCAGGAGTGCTGAAAACCAGGACTCCGCTTTCCCTCCAGGCGGGGGCGCCGATCAAGGTGCACTGGAAGATCACCGACAAACTGGGGCGGAGTGCCTCGGGTGACGATGACGTTGCGCTGGAGATAAAGGAGCACTAACTGGAGAAACTATGATCAAGGTTATGACAGTAATAGCTGCTGCCATGTTGCTGGCCACAGCAGTGGCAGATGCCCACGAAGGGCAGCACCATGACAAACACCACGTCGACGCCCATATGGCTAAACTGCACAAGATGATGCCGCGGTACGCCAAGGCTCAGGTGCTGATCGTGACGTCGTTGGATAAGGGTGATTTGAAGGGTGTGGTCAAGCAGACTGACTACATTCTCTCCACCACTGCCGATCTGAAGAAGTCAACGCCCCATAAAAACGTGGCCAAACTGAAAGACTTTCAGGGCATCGTCAGCGACTTCGAAAGGGATGTCACGGTCCTTGCCGACTCCGCCAAGAAAGGTGACCTTCAGGGCGCCCGGGCGGCCTTCGCTTCTGTGGCAAAACGCTGCAATTCTTGCCATGAAACGTTCCGGGCGGAGGTGGGGTATGGGGGGGCAGCTAGTGAAGTGTCCGGGTAGATAGTATGTTCAGGAAAGCGATCTTGCTGCTTGGTGTCGCCGTTACCTGTTGTCTGCTCTGGTTTGCAGTCTACGACTACCGCGAGGCCGGGCCCATAGCCAGGGAAAACCTGCGTGGGCTCGAACTCTCGCTGACTACCGCCATAGAAAAACTTGCTGCCAACGACCCCTCCCTGGAGACGCTGCACTCTTTCCATCCACCAGATGTCGCCTATTTTGCGCTTGTCGATCGACAGGGCGTCTATCGCTTCCACTCCAATCATGATCTCATCGGTGCCACAGTCGGCCGCCATTCTGATCAGGATATCTCGCTGCTGACGCGGTCCGAGACCCGTGTTGTCCTCGGCACCGGTGAGCGCGCCTACCAGTTCGTTTCGCCCGTGACGCTGCATGGGGAGCCGCTCGCCTTGGTGCTCGCCCTGCACACCTATCGCGCGGACGCGGTGATCCGGCGCGCCCGGCTCAACATGACCATCGTGCTCGGGCTGGTTGCCGTGGGTTGGCTTTTGGCCGTCGGTCTCGCTCGCTATGCGCGGCGCGACGAACGCCACCGGGAGGAACTGGCGCGCAGGGAGGCGCTGGCGAAACTCGGGGAAATGGGTGCCGTGCTGGCCCACGAGATTCGCAACCCGCTGGCGGGGATCAAGGGGTTCGCCCAGGTCATCGCCGCGAAGCCCCAGGAAACGCGTAACGCTGCATTTGCCCAGAGCATCGTGACCGAGGCGGTGCGTCTGGAGAGCCTGGTGAATGATCTTCTGGCCTACGCGGGGAATGAGCCGGAGGTGGTCGCTGATTTTCCCCTCGCTGACCTTCTAGCGCATACTGTCTCTTTACTCCAGCCGGATGCCGTAGCCAACGGTGTCACCATCAACTGGCGCTGTCCTGCAGATTTGCTGCTCCGCGGCAACCGGGACAGGATCGAACAGGCGCTGCTGAACCTCGGGCACAACGCGGTTCAGGCCATGCCTGACGGCGGACAGTTGCACGTGCTGGCCGAACGCTCCGGCAAGGATGCCGTTGTCAGCATTCGTGACAATGGTAGCGGTATCGCGGAGGAACATCGCACGCATGTTTTCGACCCGTTCTTCACCACCAAAAGCCGGGGGACCGGGTTGGGGCTTGCCCTGTGCAGGAAGATCGTGGAAGCAAACCGTGGCAGCATCATGCTGCAAAGCAGGGCAGGGGAGGGGACCGTGGTTACGCTGACTCTCCCCTGCGCCCGCTGACCAGGTAGAGGAGCCGAAATGAAGGGATCTGTGCTGGTTGTTGAGGATGACGAGACCTTTCGTGCTTTTTTGCGGACCGTTCTGCAGGACGAAGGGTACCAGGTGGAAACTGCAGGCGACGGCGCGAAGGCGCTGCGCCTGTTGCGCCAGACCGGCTTCGACGTCGTGGTTTCCGACCTGAAGCTCCCCGGCAAGAGCGGCCTTGACCTGTTTCGGGAGACACGCACCGATCCCGGCGCGCCCCCCTTCATCTTCCTTACCGCTTTCGGCACCGTTGATGAGGCTGTCTGCGCCATCAAAGAAGGGGCGGTGGACTTCCTGACCAAGCCGCTGCAGGACCCGCAGGCGCTGCTCGTCCTGGTGCAGCGCACCATCGAGGCGCAAAGCCGGACGCGGGAATACCTCTCCCTCAAGGAGTCCGAGGACGCGGGGCTGCCGCCGGAGGATCTTCTTTTTGCCGGTGACGCCATGCGCGCCGTGCGGCAACTGGTCCATGACGTGGCCGGCACCATGGCGAACGTGCTGATCTTCGGTGAAAGCGGCACTGGAAAAGAACTGGTTGCGCGAACCGTTCACTTGATGAGCCAGAGAAGAAATGGCGCCTTCGTCGCCATAAACTGCGCCGCCATACCGGAAAACCTCCTGGAAAGCGAACTGTTTGGTCACGAGAAGGGAGCCTTTACCGGCGCCATCCAGGCGCGCCAGGGGAAATTCGAGCTGGCCAAGGGGGGCACCATCTTTCTTGACGAGATCGGTGAGATGCCGCTTTCCCTGCAGGCGAAACTGCTGCGCGTAATCCAGGAGCGGGCGTTCGAGCGGGTAGGGGGAAGCCGGGAGATAAAGGCAGATGTCCGCATCATCGCCGCTACCAACCGAAACCTGCGCGAGGAAGTTGCCGAACGTCGCTTCCGCGAAGACCTTTATTACCGGCTCAACGTCTTCCCGCTGCAACTTCCATCTCTGAAGGAAAGGGTAGATGCCATAGCAATTTTGGCTGAATACTTCATGCAGCACTTCAGCTCTCAACTGGGCAAGACACTGAAGGGAATCGAGCACGATGCCCTGTCAGCCCTGCGTCGTTATGACTGGCCCGGCAACGTTCGGGAGCTGCAAAACGTGATGGAGAGGGCGGTGATCCTGTCGAAGGACCTGGTTCGGGTAGCTACGCTTCCGGGGGAGATCGTGTCCACGAGTGGGGACAGGCCACTGGACAGCAGAGAGCGTTTGAAAGGAACGGAGCGTGACCTGATCGCCCAGGCGCTTGCAAAACATGTCGGCAATCGCCGCCTCGCTGCTGCGGAACTCGGCATCTCACGTCGCTCTTTACAGTACAAGTTGAAGGAGTACGGCTTTCTCGACGAGAAGGCAGTTGTGCAAGACCCTTGAGGTGCGGTGCAAATCTTTGCACCAAACGAGCACCCCCCGTACATGGCCGAGCGCATAGTTGCATGCTGATCCGGTGACTTACGCTGTTGCGGCATCCTGGCACGAACCGTGATAACCCTTCACCGTCGACATTTGGGAAAGGAGGTGGATATCTTGGGACGAAGTGGGCTGCTGAGCGGTGCCGGTAACCGGAACAATGGGGGGATGATGAAGGCTATTGCGGTGGTTGTGGTGCTGGCGGCGTTTACGCTGCTGACCGGATGCTGCATGTTGCATCCGATGTGGTGATCAACCGGAAGGACGGTGCATTGTTATGGCTGGTTGGCGTTTAATTTTGATGGCTGTGCTCCTGAACGGGCTGTGGCTCGGCAATGCTTCCGCGGGCTTTCTCGGCTTCGGCTCGGACGACAAGGGGAAAAGCGGTCTTGACTTCAACCGTGGCTACGACCTCAACACTGTGGGGAATGTATCCGGTCGGGTCAGTGCTGCGCCGCACCAGGTAGAAAACGAGCAGTTCATCGTAGAGGTGCAGACGGCCTCCGGCACCGTGAACCTGAGCGTAGGGCCGGGCACCTACTGGCAAAAGAAAGGAATCGCTGTCCGGGTTAACGACGAGATCAGCGCCAAAGGCGCCAGGGCGCAGGGGCAGGACGGCAAAAATTACCTGCTGACACAGAAACTGGTGAACAAGACTACGGGAGCCGCGGTCGAGCTGCGCAGCGACAGCGGTGACCCCGTCTGGGCGATGAAAGGAACAGGGGCAGGCATGCGATCACAGGATGGCCGGTTCGGCGCTGGAGGCAGTGGTGGTTTCGGCGGCGGCTTCATGCGTGGCGGCGGTATGATGGGCGGCGGCATGCGGCGCTAGCGCCGCCAGAACGGCCGGACCATGAGGTGAAGATGATCAAGAAGGGTATCGTTGGCTTCTTCCTGTTGGCAGGATCTTTACTGCTTCCAGTGCTGGCGCGGGCGGAAGGGCCTGCACTTTCCGCCACTCTCGGGTTCGAGTTCGCCACCGGCGATTACGGCACTGGCGTCACGACGCGGTCCATCTATCTTCCCGTGACCGTGGCCCTCGCTGCAACCGACCGGCTCGGGTTTTCCCTCGAAATACCGTATGTCTATCAGAGCAACTCTGCCGTCAATACCGGGGTCTTGCTCGGTTCAGGCGGCCATATGGCAGGGATGCAGAAACAAGTTGCAGCGATGAGCGGACAGCACGGCGGCAGCGGCTCGATGTCAACCGCCAAGCCCGACAACTACGGCCGCTCCTCGAGCGGTCTCGGCGACATCACCGCCAAGGCCGGTTACGTCCTGGTGCCGGAGGGGGAGTTGATGCCGCGGATCCGTCCCTACCTCTTCGTGAAGATTCCGACGGGAGACGAAAACAAGGCTCTCGGGACCGGGGCCTTTGACGAAGGAGGCGCGGTGGAGCTCTTCAAGCAGGTGGACAGGTGGTACTCCTTCGTTGAAACGGGTTATACCTTCCAGGGGAAGTCATCGTTACTCCCTTTGAAGGACTACTTAAGCTTCAATGCCGGAACCGGTTACGCGGTAACAGATACGCTGCTCCCCATGCTGGTAGTGAAAACGTCCACCGCTCCCATCGAAGGGAGCAGCACGCTAGTGGAAACACGCCTCAAATTGAAGTACCTCGCCACCGGCCACACCAGTATCGAAGGGTACCTTGCCAAGGGGTGGACCCGCAGCAGTGCCGATTATGGTAGTGGCATCGCGGTTTCCTACGAGTTTTGAACATTACTTACAACGATAGAAGAGGGGGCATTACTATGAAACGACAGATTGTCACGGTAGCGGCAGCGGTCATGGCGGTCGGTATGCTGGCAGGGTGCGGTGGCGGTTCTTCGTCCACCACTGCGAAGGTGGCTGGGAAGGTAGCCGACGGTTACCTGGAGAAAGCGACGGTTTTCCTCGATAAGAACAACAACTATCGTCTCGATGCGGGTGAGCCGAACACGCAGACCGACGCAAACGGCGCCTATACGCTCACCGTGGACCCCGCCGATGTCGGCAAATATGCGATCGTCGCCCTTGCGATCAAGGGTGTCACCATCGACCATGACAGCGGTCTCGCCGTGGACCACAGTTACCTATTGAGCCTTCCCAAAGACAGTGTTTCCGGAAGCGTGAGCAGCAACTTCATCAGTCCCATCACGACGCAGGTGCGCGAAATGATGGAGACCGGCAACTACACCATGACCCAGGCCATGGACCAATTGCGCCTCAAGCTGCACCTTGCCCAGGATGCCGACATGATGGGGGATTACATGGCCGGGCATAATACGGCGCTGCACCAGACCGCCCAGAATATGGCGACCCTGATGGGGGGACAGATGGGGCAGGTGTACCAGTCGGGCAGCGACACCGTGGTGGATGTCAACCGCTACCGCGGCATGATGGGGGTGATGTTCAGCAACGTGTCATCGGTGCGGGCTGCAACAACCGATGCCGACAGGCAGCAGTTGATGACCATGATGTTTTCGGATCTGAACAACATCACCATCGGACAGCCGTTCCACAACATGTCCTCCTACTTCGGCGGCATGATGGGGAGCGGAGGGATGATGGGCAGGTAGATTGTGCTAATGGCGTCCCCGGTGTACAGGCAGACCAGGGACGCCATTAGTTAGTTGGGGTGCTCCCGCCGAGCGCCTCCCTCACCTTGGCCGCCAGCGTCTGCATGGTGAAAGGCTTCTGCAGAAAACACATGTCCCCTTCAACCTTGCCTCTCTCCGCTATGACATCTGCGGTATAGCCGGACATGAACAGGCACTTCAAGCCGGGGCGGCTGCTGAGCAACCGCTCGGAGAGGTCGCGGCCGTTCATGCCGGGCATGATGATGTCGGTGAGGAGCAGGTCGATCACCTTGCTGTCATCAGCCGCGATAGAGATAGCCTGCTCAGGTGAGCCCGCCGCATAGACGGTGTAGCCCAACCCGGAGAGGATCGTGGTGCCGATATCCATGATCGCCGCTTCGTCCTCCACCAACAGGATGGTCTCCGTACCCCCCACCGGCCTTGCCCCCTCCGGCTTCGTTTCCTGGGCGACGTCATGCACCGCCGGAAGATAGATCCGAAAGGTCGCTCCATGGCCCGGCTCGCTGTCGACCTCGATGTTGCCGCCATTTTGCTTCACGATGCCGAAGACGGTGGCGAGCCCCAGTCCCGTACCGCGTCCCAAGGCCTTGGTAGAAAAAAATGGCTCGAAGATGCGGTCTATGACCTCGCGCGTCATCCCGGCGCCGCTGTCCGCGACCACCAGCATCACGTAGTCGCCGGGCTCCAGGTCGACCATGCGTGCCTGGTCGTGGTGGCTCAAGGTGACGTTTTCGGTGTAGATGTTGATGGTGCCGACCCCGGCGATGGCGTCGCGGGCGTTGACGCAGAGATTGGCCATGATCTGGTCCAGTTGGGACGGATCGATGCGCACCTTGCTGACGTTGAAGCCCGGGGACCAGGACAGGTCGACGTCCTCGCCGATCAGACGGTGCAGCATCTTGAGCATCCGCGCGATGGTCTCGTTGAGGTCGAGCACCTTCGGTTCTGCGTGCTGCTGACGGGAAAATGCGAGCAGTTGCCTGGTGATGTCGGCGGAACGCTTGGCCGCGTCCAGTATCTCCTTGAGCCGGTCGTGCATCTCGCCGGAGGTGTCGGTGCGCAGCAGCGCCAGTTCGGCATGGCCGATGATGACCCCCAGCATGTTGTTGAAGTCGTGGGCCACACCGCCCGCCAACTGCCCCACGGCCTCCATCTTCTGGGATTGGGCCAGCTGCTGTGCCAGCCCCCGTTTCTCCGCCTCGATAGCTGCCTTCTCGGTGACGTCTCGAATCACCAGTACCATACCCGCCAGCTGGCCCGAACTGTCGATGATCGGTGCTCCGTTGGCGGTCACGGTGCGGCGTGCGCCGCTCTTGGAGACCAGCAGGTGCTGGCCCGGCAATTCGAGCGTTCGCCTTGCCTGCAGGACGCAGTCAAGTTGCGCCATCGCCTCGTCGTGTTCCTCCTCCGTGCCGAGCTTCAGCACCTGGCCCAGTTCCGCCCCTTTGGCTTCGCCCTCGCTCCAGCCGGTAAGTTCTTCGGCTATCTGGTTCAGGAGCATGATCCTGCTGCCGGTATCGGTGGCGATGACGCCGTCTCCGATGGATTGCAGGGTTACCGTGAGCCGTTCCTGCTCCGCGAGCAGGCGCTGTTCTGCGTCGCGCAACTGGGTCGAAGAATGGTTCAGCGCATCGGCCAGCAGGTCGATCTCGTACACCCCGCGCTGGACCGAGACCTGTGCCCCTTTGTGGTCCTGCAAATCCTGGGCGAAGCTGCTCAGTTCCCGTACCGCTCTCAATGGGCGCTTGACCACGACGATCATGAGCAGCGTGCCGACCATAATCCAGAGCGCCCCTATCTGAAGGCTGCTGTTCCAGGTCGCGGCCTGGAGCTGGTTGGCGGTCTCGAGGCTCAGTGCCATGCGGACCCAGCCGAGGTGGGTGCCGGCAAAGATCGGTGCCCAACTCACCAACTGGTTCCCGTCGCGCCGGAGATCGGGTTTAGGGGCGCTCGGAACGGGTATCGACCTGGCGGCGTAGCTGAGCGTCGGGAGGGTGTTGCGCGATGAGCGCTTGATGTTGCACAGCAGATGGCCATCCGGTTCGGTCACCTGGATGGAGAGAACGTCGGGCATGCTCGCCGCATTCATCATATGCGATTCCAGCCCCGCGTACTCCTGGGTCACGATGTAACTGGCGGCGTCGTCGGCGTGGTTGTACGAGAGCACGCGCAGGTTGTCGGAGAGGGCTTGGATATAAACGGACTGCTGTCTGCTGCCGGTCCACCAGCCGTAGACGGCAATCATCACGGCCAGGATCAGGGCCAGTAAAACGATGATCTTTACTTCCAGGCGCTTGAGCATCAAAGAATCCGGTTATTTAGGTTGCTGCCTGTCGAGCCGGTCGAAGTTCACGTCGGCAAAGAAAGAATAGTCCCGCTTGTAGTCCGCCTTCACCGGCTTGGCCAGCTTAGCGGTCTCCAGCATCTTGCGCCCCTGTTCCGACTTGTCCAGGTTCAACAACGCGGTGGTGACGGCGTCGCGAACCTGTTTGGGAATACGGGGATGCGCTGAGAAAGGGTGGGGGGCGATCTTATCGGTCTGCATGAGGACCCGGAATTCCCTCTGCATCTCCGGGGCGTCTTCCATCATGCTGCTGTCCAGCGTGGCGCCGGCATCGGCCTTTCCGACCAGGACGCTCTTCGCCACATTGATGGTGGAACCACCGTAGGAAACATTGAAATCGATGTTCTGTCCGCTGAGGAGGGCATGGCGGGTGATAACGCTGCAAACGTTCTTCGGCCCGACGATGGCGATGGTCTTGCCTTCCAGGTCCTTCACCTTGGTGAAAGGTGAGTCCTTGCGCACGAATACCTGGCCCCGCAGCATGTTGGACCCGCGCACCAGCGGGATGTACTTCTGTTTCTGGTAGGCAAGATAGAACATGTTCGGGGCGGCGTACATGAAGTCGGCGTTGCCCGCCTTGGTCTCTTCGAGGAAGGTCGTTATCTTGTCGTAGAGTTTCAACTGCACCTTGACGCCCAGTTCACGGGAAAGGTACTCCGCGATGGGTGTCCAGTTTTTGTGCAGGGTCACGGCGGGGAGGTTGGGGACGATGGCAAGGGTGTAACTCTTTTCCGCTGCGGCAAGCGTACAGGGGAGGGCGGTGAGGAAGATGAAGACCAAAGCAAGACTGAAAAATGCAGACCTCGAACGTGACATAGACATCCTCCGGAAGGCATTGGCGTTGTAGCAGCAGCTTTCTTCTCTTTACAGCATTCTGCAGATATAGACTCAGAATCGACTTATAAGTAATACCATAGAAAATTAAAAAGTCAGCTGTGGTTGCTGATTACCTGTGGTCTCAGTAATAACTACTATTGTCGACGCGGCAGACTGGATAGGTTGTGTTACGGGCATCGCTATGCCTATTGCTGTTGTTTTTCATGCGGGGGTGCGGTGACGTTCAGAAAGGGATGAGAGAGAGGGAGGTAAAAAAGGGAAATTAGTTAAAGGTGGAGTCTTACCCGTAAATGTCCCATAAGATATATTGCTGCAAGTTCAATTACTTATAAAGATACAACAGCCCCGACCCGTAACGTGCCACCCTGTAAGGTCGGACCTTGTACGACTTTGTCTTACCTTTTGTTAGAAGCACCTATGATTTCACAAAAGCGAAATCGGCGAAACTGCTTTTCTACGTCAGGGGCCTTGATGCCTTTCTGAAGCGCCCTGAAGCTCTCAGCACCCCCTGCACCGTCTCGTAGCTGGCCCAAGGGCAATTCTCGGCTTTAAGGGCGGAATTCGTGCGACTGACGGCCTCTTTTACATCGAAACCCTGACCGACCAGAAAGTCAAACGTGGAACAGACTCTCTCTCTAAAGCTAGCCAGCCTCGCCTCAGCCTTGGCGATCTCCGAGGGATCCAAAGCTTTCCTCGATGCTGCCGCGCTCCTGGCCTTGATGTCCATGTGCCTGAAGAAACCGTGCATCGACTCCAGGAACTGAATGAAAAAGCGAGTCATGCCCTCAGGAAGTGCTATCGAGAGAAACACATACCCGTCTCGAGCTTTGGAGACGTGGAAGTCAAAAGCGAAGTCCCGGTGCAGCGGATTAAATGTCGTGTTCAACTGAGAAAGCGCACGATCAATGTCGGCAATGACTGATTGAGGCGCAAGGGAAGGGGAGGCCCCTTTGGTTTTAATCAATGGCGCAGTGTTAGAGTTCATCCTTCAACTCCGGTTGTAATGAAGGAGAGAACCTCTGTTGGCTTTCAAGAAAGCGGCTGACAAGATGTCGCAAAAGAATTGATACAGTGATTCCCTCCTTACGCGCATAATCATGCAGCGCCTCAAAACGTCTGTCATCGATTTTTATACTGATTTTCCTGCCGTAGATGACCACATAGTCCTCCAAAGGGCCTGCCTGACCACAGGCATAGGGGCCAAAACCGCCCCAAAGCGGGCCGCCATGCGCGCCACCCTGGCGCGCGGCCCTGGGGCCATGGCCATGCCTATGGACAGGCCCAGATACGAGGGCGGAATTTGTGTAAGGTGTTTCTAATAATGACCCTGATTTCCGACGTAACCCATTGATTTGCCGTTCTGCCCCCCTACGCTTGCCGCACTTTAGTTATATGTATCAAGAAATAGGCGCTGCCGGCGCCTCTCTCTCTCCGTCTCCGCCTCCGAGCCGATCGCCACCGGCATCACCTAAAACGACCAGGGGGGACAGCGGACAGAAGGGCATCAGTGCCTCACCCCAATTTGCGAATCCAAGGCAATATCGCCCTGGTCAATCACATCGGGTAAGAATGATTCATCGAAAGACTGAGCGATAGGCAGACGCTTTCTCAGAAGATCGAGCAGCTCCTGGTCAACCAAGTAAAGACGGTTTCCTTCAACCGGGCCCTCACATTCAAAGCCTTCATCGTCAGTGAAGACTTGATTGACAAACTTGACCTCAGCAACAAGCAGGGGGGGATTCAAATGATTTTTGCCCATAACACACCTCCGAGGTTTATCGCCCATAAGATATATTATGTCAAGTTGAAGGTCTCTATTTGCGGGTGGACGCTTTGGACGGGCTCCCCCCGACCCCGAAGGCTGTCGCCGAACGAAATGAGATCGGCTGCAAAAGCGAACCGCGCAGTGGCAGGCTTCGCTCATGTCGTGGGTCCCGTAGGCTCTATCATGCTTCGGCCGACTGCACCGCGTGGGCAGGTTTTGACGGGCGAATGATTATTCGCCCTTACAGGACGTTCGATCCCCGCACTTGACGGATGCCCCATGCTACCAGGCCATTCCCGGGCCGGGTTCCGCTGGTCGCCTTTTCGATCCTGGATTTGCTTACTGGTCGGCGCCTGCCCGTCCGCCCCGTTGCTCGACACCTTTCGCTTGCCACCCTTGTTCGCTCGACACTCGGCGACTCAAATCGAGGTTGCATCGCCGGAGGGACCTCGCCGCGCGCCGTAAAAGCGCTTCTGGCGCCTGATGGCAAAAATCCGGTGCAGGGTTACCCCTGCGCCGGATCGAAAAGTCCCTTTAAACGGCAAATTTGGAAGCCGCTTTTTTGGGCAATTACCAGCGGCGGCTCTCGAGGGCCTTGACCAACTCGACCACCTTGTCTGCGACCAGTGATTCCAGTATCTTACCTTTTTCCGCGCTCGCCTTGCCGGGGTCACCCCAGACGCCGCCGGGCCAGAAGCTACGTTTGTCACGTACCAGGATGCCGACGGGAAAAATCGGATACTCGGCCGGCGCCAGGCCTTTGACCAGGTGCGGGTGTGAATGCATGATGCGCGAGGTCTCGATCTCGCCGGCATGGGCGTCGCCGCGCGTCTCGATGAGATGGGCGCCGCTTTCCTTGGCCAGTTCATACTCGGTGACCACGGCCATATTTATTTCCGGCAATTCCTGGATCAGTTCCTCGCCGGCATCCTGGAGTGCCATGCGGTGCGATCCGCCAGCGTGCCCGGTCAGCACGACGAAGTTGATCAACCCCTGGGCGTGCAGCGAGCGCACGATGTCTTTGAGTAAAGCCTTAAGGGTTGCCGTGCTGATGGACACGGTGCCCGGATGGCGCGCCGTCGAGCGGCAGCAGCCATAATGTATCGGCGGCGCCACGAACAGCGGAATCCGCTCCGCCGCGCGCTTGCCGACCTCGTATGCTTCGATGGTGTCCGTTGACAGCGGCAGATGGCTGCCATGCTCCTCTACGGAACCAAACGGAATATAAATGGTTTTACAGACCTCCAACCCTTGGGCGAACTCGTCCATGGTGATGTTCTCGATCAGCATAACCTTTCCCCTTGTAATCCATTGAATTTAAATGCATTTTTCGTAAGACGTCCCCCTCCCCTGTCCGTGAGCGGGGGAAGGGCGGTCAGGAATCGAGCATCTCCCGGACCTTCTTGGCCAGTTCGATCGGCCTTGCCGGCTTCTTGATGATGTCGACCCCCTCTTCCATGAAGATGCCCTTGTCCTGTATTACGTCGGCGGTATAGCCGCTCAGGAAAAGGACTTTCAACTGCGGTGAGTGGCGGCGCAACTCCTCGCAGAGCTGCTTCCCGTTCATCTTGGGCATGATCACGTCGAGCAGTGCCAGGCTGATCTCCTGGTGCCTGGACTGGAACAGCTGCAGCGCCTCATCGCCACTGCCCGCCAGGATCACCTGGTAGCCATACCTCTTCAGGACCGACTCGACCAGATGCCCCACGGCGGCATCGTCCTCGACTACCAGGATGGTCTCGTTGCCCCCTTCCGGAATGAAGGAGGCGGGCTTTTCTCTGGGCTGTACCTTTTCCGTGATCAGCGGCAGATAGATGCTGAAGGTGGTGCCGAAGCCGACCTGGGAAAAGACTGTAATGTAACCGCCGTGCTGCTTGATGATGCCGTACACGATGGACATGCCCAGGCCGGTGCCGCGCCCGGGGAGCTTGGTGGTGAAGAAGGGCTCGAAGATCTTCTGCTGGGTTTCGGTATCCATCCCGGTCCCGGTGTCGGTCACGGTAATGAGGGCGTAGCGCCCTGGCATGCCGTACCCATACTGGCGGTGGAACTCTTTGTCCACGGTGGTCAGTTCGGTGCGGATGGTGAGCTCGCCGCCGGTGGGCATGGCATCCCGGGCGTTGGTGGCGAGGTTCATCAGTACCTGTTCCAACTGCCCGCTGTCCGCCATAACCAATAGCTTCTCGTCGGTGAACGATGTCTTCAGGGTGACGTCTTCGCCGATGATCCGGACCAGGAACTTCGCGTGCCTGCGGGTGAGCTCGTTCAGTTCCACCTGCTGCATCACCATTACCTGCTTGCGGCTGAAGGCCAACAGGCTCTTGGTGAGGTGGGTGGCACGGTCCGCTGCATCGAGGATCTGTTCCATGTGCTCCAGCATCGGGTCGTCTTTGGGCAGGGAGTGCTGCAGCAGTTGCCCGAAGCCGAGGATGACGGTAAGTATGTTGTTGAAATCATGGGCGACCCCGCCGGCGAGCTGGCCGATGGCCTCCATTTTCTGCGCCTGCCTCAGCTGCTCCTCGAGTTTCTTGCGCTCGTTTATGCTCTCCATGAAGGCCATGAAATGACTGATCGCGCCTGAGCTGTTGAGGATCGGCGAGATGGTGGAGTGCTGCCAGAAGGTGGAGCCGTTCTTGTGCCGGTTGTACAACTCGCCGGTCCAGACGCGACCCGCTGTGATGGTGTCCCACATCCCCTGGTACAGCTCGGGCGAGGTCTTGCCGCCCTTCAGGATGCGCGGGTTCTGTCCCACGATCTCTTCGGAGGTGTAGCCGGTGACCTCGGTAAAGCGGGGATTGACGAACTCGATGTCGCCCCTGATGTCCGTGATCATTATGGCAACCGGGCTCTGCATGACGGCCTGGGACAGCTTCAGCAACTGTTCGTCGGCCAGCCTGCGCTCGGTCACGTCCTTGTAGATGACCACGGCGCCGACCAACTCTCCACCCTCCCGCAGCGGGCGGCAGTTGTACTCGGCGTAGAAGCTGCTGCCGTCCTTACGCCAGAACAGCTCGTCGCTCCCCTGGTAGGGGCGCCCCTCGAAGCAGGCGGCGGACATCGGGCACTCCTGCTCCGGGAACGGGGACCCATCTTCGCGGGTGTGGTGCATCAGCGAGTGTTGATGCTGCCCGAGCAGTTCTTCCTGGTTCCAGCCCACCATGTGCGCAGCGGCCGGGTTGACGAAGGTGATGCGTCCCTGCATGTCGACGCCGTTGATCCCCTCGCCGGCGGCGTCGAGAATCAGCTGCATCTGGCGGCGGGTTTTCTCGTGTGCATCTTCGGCCTGCTTGCGCTCGGTGATATCCTCGAGGCTCTGGATCGCTCCGACCACCCTCCCCTGTCGATCCCTGATCGGCGCTGCGTTGACCGTAATGTAATGCCCGTTGCCGTCAGGGTCCTGGTACCATCCTTCCGCCTGTATGCCTTCCTCGATGAGTGCGGACCTTCGATAGTTACTGTAAAGCTTTGTTCCCTCGTCATGATTTTCGTAAAGCACGATGTCGGCGAGAACCGGTCGCTCGCTGCCGTAGAAAATTTTGCCCAGATTGCCGGTCCCCAGCACTTCGTCCGCCTTGATTCCCGTCAGGGCCTCCAGGGCATGGTTCCACATGATGACGCGGTGTTCGTTGTCCAAAACGAACGTCGGTTGGGTCATGTTCAACACCAGGCTCTCGGCAAACTCCTTCTGCGACTGGAGATCTGCCTCGGCCTGTTTGCGCTCGGTGATGTCGTGCATGACTCCGACGATGCCGCCACTGGCGCCGCTCACCGCCGTGAAGCTGGTTTTGCAGAAGATGACGTCGCGGGCCGTATGATCGGCATGTATTGCTTTGCCTTCGTACACCTGAATGCCGCCCCGGGTGATCAAATCCTGGTCGGCGTGGTGGTGCACTTCGGCGACCGGTTCGGGGGTGAGATCGAACACGGTCTTGCCGATGACCTGATCCCTGCTAAGGCCGGTAAAGTTGAGGAAGGCCTGGTTGCAGCCAAGGTACCTGCCGTCCGCGCCCTTGTAGAACACCGGGATAGGTGTGACCTCGATAAGTTTTTGCGAGAACTCCAGCTGTCGTTTCAGCACGTGTTTCTGCTCTTGTAGCTCCAGCACCAACTGGTTAAAGGCATCGCCCAATACTCCGATCTCATCGCCGGCCGGGATGTGTATCGGGGCTACGTCGCTTTCCTTGTTCTGGGTCAGCACCCTGATCTGTTCGGTGAAGGTGGTCAGGGGCGCGGTCAGGAACTTCATGCACAGCGAGACCACCAGCATGGATATGAGAAACACCACGAACAACGCGATCAGGATGTAGCTCCGGGCACGGTGGATCGGCGCATAGGCCTCCTGCTGCGGGAAGTTGCTGGCGAGGATCCAGTTGGTGGATTTGAGCCGCTTGAAGGAGCTGATGACCGCCATGCCACGGGAATTCGTGGTCTCGCCGGTCCCCTCGTACCCCCCGATGGCCTCGTCGTAGAGGCGGTTCTTGCCGACCGGGACGTCCTGCTTGAAGACCCGGCGGCTGTCGGGGTGGGCTATCATCACCCGGTCCGTGTTGTACAGGTAGAGGTAGCCCTTGTCCCCGAGGGTGATCCTGCCTACCCGGGTCACGAAATTGTCCCTGGTGAGGTCGATGCTGCCGGCCAGGACGCCGGCCACCTCTCCCCTGGCGTCGAGTATCGGCGCGGTGAGCATGATGATGGGGTGCCGGTGGTTTTGCGCCGAGAGGAACGGGGCGGAAATCTGTGGTTGTCGGGAGGCGAGGGTCTTTTTCAGGTAGTCGCGGTGCAGGAAGTTCTTGCCGACGATGCCGCTGTCAAGCGGGCTGCCCGAGATGAGTGTCCCATGGGCGGAAAACAGGAACAGGCCGTTGTCGAACATGGTCAGGTTGCCCGGACGCTGGTCGAAAAAGCTCTGCATGGTGCGCGCGTCGTGCAGAGCCGAGGTCTTGAGGGTGCGGGCGGTGGCCACCAGTTCCGTCTGTGACAGGAGGAGCTTGTCGTCGATCTGGTCGGCCAGAGCGGTGACCATGTCGAACTGCTGCGTGTACAGCAGCCCCTTGATCTGGTCGGTGACGTAAAGGTGGGTGGTAAGCGCAAGTATGGACAGCAACCCCGCGATCAACAGGGAGATGGTTACCGTCATCTTCGTTTTCAGGCTAAAGGGGCGCAATCAGCCTCCACTGGCAGGACCGCAACCTAGGCGTTACGGAACTCGTTACCTTAGTATGAAAATGTTGGAGCTGTCCAGTTTAAAAAGTATTTTCACGGTTGTCGCAAGTTACTGTTTATTAATGGTTTTCTCTGCTGCTGGCCAGCGGCGTACAATGCTGCTCACCCGGATGCTGAAAAGATTGATAGGTTCTCGCAGGTATTTGATATAGTATTTCGGTTTGCGGCGGCAAAACATTAGAGCCGCGTGGAGGAGTAGAGACAAGATGTTAGAGATCGGCAAGTACAACCGTCTGGAAGTGAAGAAGCTCAGCGCCATCGGTGCCTACCTCGCGTCGGAACTGGGTGAGATCCTGTTGCCCACCAAGTACGTTCCGGAGGGGCTGCACCACGGCGAGCACCTGAAGGTGTTCGTATACCTCGACTCCGAGGACCGCCTCATCGCCACCACGCTGGAGCCCAAGGCGCAGGTGGGCGACTTCGCGCTCATGGAGGTGAAGGACGTAAGTCCGGTGGGGGCATTCCTGGAGTGGGGGCTGGAAAAGGACCTCCTGGTGCCGTTCAGCGAGCAGCCGCGTCCCATGCACAAGGGTGAGCGGCACCTGGTCCGGGTGTACCTGGACCGCTCCGAGCGCATCGCGGCCTCGGCCAAGATCGGCAAATTTCTGGAAAAGTCGGCGGCTGGTCTCAAGGAGGGACAGGAAGTAACGCTTACCTTCTACGAGTTCGGCAACCTTGGCGCCAAGGTGATCATCGACGGCCGGTATGACGGGCTGTTGTTCAAGACCGAGCTGTTCGGCACATTCGGTGCCGGCGACAGCGCGAAGGGGTACATCAAGAAGATCAGGGGCGACGGCAAGATCGACGTGACGCTCAGAACGGGCGGCAAGCAGGACCTCACCGGTGGTCGTGAGACCCTGTTGCGGGTGCTTGGGGAGCGTGGAGGTTTTCTGCCCGTGGGGGATAAGTCGCCTCCGGAATTGATCGCGGAGATGTTCCGGATGAGCAAGAAGAATTTCAAGGCGGTGATTGGCAACCTGTACCGGGAGGGGGTAATCGAGATTACCAAGGAAGGGATCAGGCTGCGCTAGGTTCCCCCCTCCCCTGTTGAAAAAAGCCCCCCGGCGTGATGGTGCGCCGGGGGGCTTTTTTACTTTCTTACCTGCGGTCACCCAGGAAGCGGAGCAGCAGCAGGAACATGTTGATGAAGTCGAGGTACAGGGTGAGCGCCCCGAGAATGGCCCCCTTGCCGCCGGTATTGCCCATCTGCTTGATCCTCTGGGTGTCGTAGGCGGTGAGGCCGGTGAAGACGATGATGCCGCACAGGCTTAAGACCCAGTTGAGCATCGAGCTGTGCAGGAAGATGTTCACCAGGGAGGCGATGACCACGCCCACCAGGCCCATGAACAGGAAGCTCCCCCACGAGGAGAGGTCGCTCCTGGTCAGGTAGCCGTAGAGGCTCATGGCGCCGAACATCCCGGCGCTGACCAGGAAGGTCGAGGCGATCGAGGAGTGGGTATAGACGACGAAGATGGTGGACATGGTCAGGCCGTTCAGCGCCGCGTAGAGCAGGAAGAGCATGCTGGCCGTGGCGGCGCTGATCCGGTTGATGGCACCGCTTATAGCCACTACCAGCCCCAGTTCGCCGAACAATAGGGCGTAGAAAAGGATGCGATTGCCCAGGATGGCTTGTAAAAGGGCCGGCGAGGACGCGGTGATCACGGAAACGAGTGCGGTAAGCAGCAGCCCGCCGCTCATCCAGCCGTACACTCCTCTCATTACTCCGCTGTTGACCACGCTGATGGTCCGGTACTGAGTTTGATATCTTTCCATTAATTGCTCCCTTTGATTGCCGTCTGCGCTAGAACAGTTCCCGCCGCAGTTTTCAGTGATTTACGCCCCTTCTTTATAGCATGAAGCGATGGCTCAGTGAGAAAAATAAGCACTCCGAGGTGAATATGCAAGGGGTGATGCTACAATCTTAGTCCCTTTATCTATTGGTGCCACACGGCACCGTTGCGCGGCGTTTCCGCCGCATCGACTCAAAGGAGGATCCATCATGTTGAAAAAAATCATCATCCTTGCCTGTCTCGTCTCTTTGTTTCCCGCCGTTGCCGGCGCCCAGGACGTGGCGTTCATGGTGAACCAGCTGCCTGCGCAGCAGGCCCCAACCCAGAAAAACGTCAATCTCATGCCCCGCGAGGAGTCCGCTACCACCCTGGTTGCGGCAAACGACGTCCAGGGGGCGGCCGGTGTTGCCGAAGAGCGGCCCAAGAAGAGCCACTCCGGCATGACCTTCAAGGAGTTCTGCGACGTGCATTTCGGCGAGTACCGCTGGGTGTATTGGGTGGGCGCGGTCGCCGCGATAGTTGCCATCCACGTGGTAGCGGCCGACTAACTACGGGGGCGGCAGGTCATCAACCTGTCGCCCCTCCCTTCCCTTCCCGTTACACCTGCCCAGCCTTCCCGACGCGACACACCAGTTGACGTTCTTTCTTATTTCGCCCTTTCGTATTGCACCGGCCAGGGGAGGTCTACGCCCAGCGACTTGGCGGCATGCAGCGGCCAGTACGGGTCGCGCAGCATGGCCCGCGCCAGGAACACGGCGTCGGCCAGCCCGGTGGCCACGATCTGCTCGGCCTGGACCGGGTCCGTGATGACTCCCACCGCACCGGTCGGGATGCCGACCTCGTTCCTGATGGCCGTGGCGAACGGGGTCTGGAAGCCGGGACCGAAGGGGGGCATGGCCTCGGGGACCATCCCGCCGCTGGAGCAGTCGATCAGGTCGACCCCGATATCCTTCAGCGCAGTGACCAGGTGCAGCGTCTGCTCCAGGTCCCACCCTCCCTCCATCCAGTCGGTGGCCGAGACCCGGACGAACACCGGCAGGTGCCCGGGCCAGATCTCACGTACCGCCTTGGCGACGCGCAGCGGAAAACGGCAGCGGTTTTCCAGCGAACCACCGAATTCATCGCTGCGCTGGTTGGAGAGCGGCGACAGGAACTGGTGCAGCAGGTAGCCGTGCGCCATGTGGATTTCGACCACCTCGAACCCGGCCTCGATGCTGCGCCGTGCCGCGGCGGTGAACTGCCCTAAGAGCGTTTCCAGGTCCTGCAGGGTCGCCTCGCGGGGGATCACCGGCTCCTCCCTGGAAAAAGGGACCGGGCTCGGGGCGATGGTCTGCCAGCCGCGGTGGTTGACGTCGACCGGGCGCCCTCCTTTCCAGGGGAGATCAGTCGACGCCTTGCGCCCCGCGTGGGCGAGTTGAATGCCCGGGACGGATCCCTGCTCCTTGATGAAGCGCGTGATGGGGGCAAAGGCGGCGGCGTGCTCGGCGCTCCAGATGCCGCTGTCGTCGGGGGAAATGCGCCCCTGCGGGGTGACGGCGGTCGCCTCGACCATAACCATGCCGGCGCCGCCCACGGCGCGGCTCCCCAGGTGCACCATATGCCAGTCGGTGGGGAGCCCCTCCTTGCTGGAGTACATGCACATCGGGGACACGAAGATGCGATTCTTGAAGACCAACTCGCGCAGGGTAAGCGGGGTGAAAAGGATGCTCATGCTGGAAAACCTCCTGAAGCTGGTGTGATGTGGCAGGGGTGCGTCTGCGGCAGTTTAGCAGGCATCGGGATAACTGCAACGAAATCAGGCGGCCCGGGTCACGGCGCGGTCCGCTGCTCCGGCTGGCACTGCGGACAGAAGAAGGTGGAGCGGTTACCGAGCCTCCCCCTGCGGATGGCAGTGCCGCACTCCCGGCAGGGAAGCCCTTCCCTGCCGTAGACGTAGAGCTGCTGCGGGAAGTAGGCCAGTTTTTCTTCGGCTCTCCTGAAGTCCATGCTGGCGCGACCGGCGGCTATGGACGAGGCGAGAGTCTCCTTGATGGCGGTGACCAGTGCGGTGCAGTCGGCGGCAGTCAGTTCACCCGCAGGGGTGTCCGGGTGCATCCGCAAGCGAAACAGGCTCTCCGCCGCATAGATGTTGCCGATGCCCGCCACGACGGCGCTGTCCATCAGGAACCGCTGCAGGGCCACCCGCCGGCCACGGCTCAGCCGGTACAGGTAATCCGGGCCGAAGGCGTCGGTGAGCGGCTCCGGTCCGATCTTCCTGAGCAACTGGTGCTGCAAGGGATCGGACCCGGTGAAGTGGATGGAACCGAAACGGCGCGGGTCGTTGAGCCGGAGCACGAGTCCGGAGTCGAGCCGCAGGTCGAAATGGTCGTGCGGGCCGGGCGCGACCGAGGCCGGTACCAGGCGCAGGTGGCCGGTCATACCCAGGTGCAGAAGCAGCGAGCCGGCGCTACAGGTGAGGATCAGGTACTTGCCCCGGCGCTGGACCGAGCGGATAGTCTGGCCCACGAGGAGCTCTGGGAGCCCCTCCGGGACCATGTTGCGCAGCTTGGCGATGTGCAAGTCGGCGGATGCGATGCGCGCACCGGTCAGGTGGTCCGTTATCCCCAACCGGGTTACTTCTACTTCAGGTAACTCTGGCATGAACGCTCCGGCTACTGGTCCAGCGGCATCGGGCTGCAGACGTTGTCTTCGGAGTTCGCCTCCGCACCGCAGGTGAAACAGACCACCGTCGGGCGGTCGGTGATGTGAGCGACCTCTTCCAGGCGCCCGGCGCTTTTGAGCATGCAGATGTGTCCGGTGTGTTTGGCACCGCAGCGGCAGGTTTGCGTGGCTTCCATATCATCCCCCTTTGTCTGACGTATCCCTCATTACTACTGCAAACCGGCTGTGGCAGTCAACTCTTAGGTGGCTCATTGTCAGGGCGAACAGCAATGCCTTACGCCTCCAGACATTATTTTTTTATAATTTGTTGT
Organism: Geomonas anaerohicana; assembly: GCF_016458305.1. Classification (GTDB taxonomy): domain Bacteria; phylum Desulfobacterota; class Desulfuromonadia; order Geobacterales; family Geobacteraceae; genus Geomonas; species Geomonas anaerohicana. The sequence continues at coordinate 488,803 of NZ_JAEMHL010000003.1, forward strand.
TGCTACTTTTGGATATTGTGTTTATATTAGAAAAAACTTTCTCTATGCCAATCCTGCCCGGCCTGAGACAGAAGACGACAGGTAGTTTAGGTACGCTTGGACACAACGTTGCCCAAGGGGGAGTCATGAACGGATTGTTGCAGGTAAACCAGGTTGCCGATCACAACAACAGCGCTTCCCGCACCTGCATTGGCGGCGATGCCCTGACGCTGTCCCGGACCGCTGTGTCCGGGCCTGGTTACGAACAGGTGTTGCGCAACATGTTCCGGGCGGCCCCCCTGGGAGTGTACCAGACCGATAGCCACGGCCACCCCCAGGCTTCCGTGGTGAACGGCCCGGCGGACCCCGCTGACGCCGGCATGCACCGGGGCGGCTATCTCACCCCCCAGGAGCGCAAGGGACTGGCCGCATCCTTCCAGGTCGCCATGGAGGCAGGACAGCAGTGGCATCGGCAGTTCCCTTACCGTTTCGCCGATGGCGCCGTCTGCCTGCTTCAGGCCGTGGTCGCCCCGCTGTATGGCGACGGAGGCGCGCTCACAGGCTACCAGGTCTGCACCCTCGACGTCACGGCACAGCACCAAGCCCAGCAGGAGCTGGCCCTGAGCGACGACCGGCAACGGGTCGCCCTGGATGCGGCGGAACTAGGCATCTGGGATTTCGACGTCACCGGCAACGATTGCTACTTCAGCCCCCTCTGCTACCAGATGCTGGGCTACAGCGGCGGACAGATGCAGGTGCGGCTGGAGGATTGGACCAACATCATCCACCCTCAGTACCTCGACAGCGCCCGCCGGGTACTGGAGAACTGCATCAGCGGCAGCATCGACAAGTTCGAGCTGGAGTTCCGCCTCAAGACCAACGAGGGGAAATGGCACTGGTTCCGCTGCACCGGCAAGGCAGCCGCGCGGGATGCCAGCGGCAGGGCCAGCCGCCTCGCCGGCACCCTGTTGGACATAAACCAGGCCAAGCTCATGGAGCACCTGCTGCAGATGGAGCACGGGCTGCTGAACCTGATTACCTCGACCAGCCCGGTAGGCATCATGTTCATCGAGTCAGACGGCAACATCACTTTCGTGAATCCCAAGGCGGAGCGCATCCTGGGCCTGACCAAGCAGCAGATGGCGCTCAGGGACCCCCCTGTCGTCGACGCCATCTTCTCCGTGGAGGATGGTGCGGCCGCCGGTGCCGAACTGTCTCTGGGCCAGATCCTGGAACAGGGACGTTGCCTGCTGCAGTCCTGCTTCGTCTTCGCCCGCCCTAACGGCGTCAGCGCGGTCATCTCCATCAGCACCGCGCCCTTCCTGGACCCGGCCAGCACGGTAAGCGGCACGGTAGTGACCCTTGAGGACGTGACCGAGCAGAAGACGCGTGAGCAGGTGCTGGCGGACAACGACCGCCTGCTGCGGGAGACACAAAGGATCGCCCAACTGGGCAGTTACGTCCTCGATATTGCCCAGGACCACTGGGCCTGCTCCAGCAAGCTCGAGGAGATCCTCGGCATCGACGCCGCCTACCCGAAGACCATGCAGGGGCACTTCGACATCGTGCACGAGGAATTCCGGGACCAGTTCAGCGACAGCTACCGCGCCGCCATCAGCAACAACCGCCCCTTTGAGCACGAATACAAGATCAGAAGGCACAACGACGGCGAGGAACGCTGGGTGACCGAGTGCTGCGAACTGACCTGGGACGCGGCCTGCAAGCAGGCACGCATGATCGGCACCATCAAGGACATCACCGAGCGCAAGGCCGCCGAGGAGGCCATCCGCAACCTCAACGACGAGCTCGACCGCCGGGTCATCGAGAGGACTTCGCAGCTGGTAGCCGCCAAGAAGGAGATCGAATCCTTCAGCTACTCCGTTTCCCACGACCTGCGCGCGCCGCTGCGGCACATCAACAGCTACAGCGCCATCCTGGTCGAGGAGTACGGCGAGTCACTGCCCGAGGACGCCCGTTACTACCTGGAACGGATCTGCACCGCCAGCAGCAGGATGGGTAAGCAGATCGACGACCTGCTCGCCCTGACCCGCGTAGGTCGCGCCATCATGAAACGGAGCACCTTCAACATCAGCCAGTTGGCTGCCGACGTGGTGGACATGCTCAGCGAGGAGTCCGACAACCCGCCGGAGTTCGTGGTACAGCCGGGGATCAGCGCCTACGGCGACAGCGCGTTGGTCCGGCTGGTATTGCAGAACCTCCTCGGCAACTCGGTCAAGTATTCCTCGCGTGCTCCCTTCCCGCGCATCGAGTTCGGACAGACGCTCGTGGCGGGAAGGCACGCCTTCTTCGTCCGGGATAACGGGGTCGGCTTCGACATGGCCTACGTCGAAAAGCTGTTCCAGCCCTTCCAACGCCTGCACGGCTCCGAGTTCGAGGGGACCGGCATCGGCCTCGCCACGGTGCGCCGCATCATCGAGCGCCACGGGGGGAACATCTGGGCCGAAGGCAAGGAACAAGAGGGTGCTACCTTCTACTTCACCCTGTCCCACCCGCGCAAATCCGACTCCAGTTTCCGCTAGAGCATCCTGCCGATTCACATTCGCTGCACCGCGGGGCGGCCATCCCCTCGCGGCGTCTTTCCTAATGCACCCGTAGGGGCGAATAATCATTCGCCCCGATTTCGCGATGGATATAGCCGCAGCATCAGTTGGGCACGCGCGGATGGGCAAATGGTTATTTGCCCCTACAGGCACAGTGTTCGTACCCGTCTCTCCATACTTGATCCCTTTTTGGTATTAAAACGGTGTCTACCGGCTGGGTGTCTGCGATCGTCACAACTGCGCCGTCCTAACCGGATGCAGTAACTGGCGCAGCTGGAGAGTCACCCCTGATGCCCCAATTCCTGCGTCGGTACTGCACGTTAGCGGCTGTTGCTAGCAAAAAAAATTGATTGTCAAATAATCAAAACTGTGTTTTAAATGTGTATGCACCTGCAACTGACCCGATACAGTCAGCGCAGCAGATCAAGGCATGCGAGCCCGCCTGCGGTCTAACTATAAGTGAGGCGCCTATGAGGAAAACCTGTCAGATGGTGGAGAAGGCTTTGGTCGACGGGATGTTGAAGGGGGAGTTCAAACCGGGGAGTCCGCTGCTGAGCGAGCGGGACCTGGCGGAGCGCTTCGCCGTCAGCAGGACCACGGTGCGCGAGGCGCTGCAGAAGCTGCAGGACGCGGGATGGATCTCGGTGCAGCAGCGGCACGTCACCATCGTCAAGGATTTTTGGTCCCAGGGGGACCTGGAGATCCTCTCCTCCATCACCAGGAACAGCGACCCTTTTCCTTTCGAGTTGGCGACCCACCTGCTGGAACTCAGGGTCCAGTTCGCTCCGGATTACGCCCGCCGCGCCGTCGAGAATAACGCCGCCGGGGTGGCGGCGGTACTGCGCAAGGCGGAGAAGTTGCGTAACTGTTCGTCGGCCCTGGTCAACTTCGACTGGGAATTGCACCTGGCCATGGCGGTGATGTCGGGTAACCGTATCTATCCCCTGATGCTGAACACGTTTTCCGGCATCTACTCCAAACTGAGGTACTCACTGTTTTCCAGGGACAAGCACCGGTTGCAACTGCGTGACTACTACCGCGACATGCTGGCCGCCGCCACTGCCGGCAACGCCCTGCTGGCGGAGAACATCACCCGCGCCGCGATGCTGGTGAGGTTGAACGATTTCAAGCTGTACTTCGGGTCGCTGGCCCCGGACTGCCCAGCCCCGGCCTAGCCTGAGGGAGCCGGTCAGCTCCCCAGGGTGAAGTAGAAGGTCGCCCCTCCGTTCACCTCCGCCTCCGCCCAGATTCTGCCGCCATGCCGGTTGATGATGCGCTGCACGATGGCGAGCCCGATGCCCAGCCCGGGAAACTCCTCGTCACGGTGCATGCGCTGGAACGGACCGAAGAGCCGTTCGGCGAAGCGCATGTCGAAGCCGGCCCCGTCGTCCCGCACGAAATACACCACCTCATCCCCTTCCTTCCTGCTGCCGATTTCGATGGTGGCGGACTCCTTCTTTGCCGTGAACTTCCATGCGTTTTCCAGGAGATGTTCCAGGGCCGTGCGCAGCAGCACCGCGTCCCCGTGCGCGGGGAGCCGTTCCGGGACCTTGAAGGTGACCTTTCTGCCCGGGTCCCCTTCCCTGACGCAGGCGGTGTAGCTGTTGGCCATCTGGGCGAGATCGAGGTTCAGCGGGGTCATGTCCTGGCGCCCGATGCGCGACAGCGCCAGCAGCGCGTCCACCAGCCCCTCCATCTTGCGGCCGGCCCGCACGATACAGTCCAGGTAGCTGTGCGCGGTCGGGTCCAAACTCTCGCCGTAGTCCTCGAGCAGGGCGTTGCTGAAACCGATCAGGTGCCGCAGCGGTGCGCGCAGATCGTGGGAGACGGCGTAGCTGAAGGTTTCCAACTCCTTGCCCAGGTTTTCCGCCGTGGCCTTGTGCCGGGTCAGCTCCCGCTGAGCCTCGGCGAGCCTCATTTCGCAGTCGCCGGCCGGCTCGCGACCGTGCAGCTGCGTCCCGGCGCGCTGTGCTGCGGCCTCTGCGCCGCTGCCGGTGCTGTTCCGGGTGTCACCCTTGCGCTCACCCTTGCTGTTAGGCGCGTCCATGTGCTCCTCCCGCTGCTACTGACACAGTCCCGCTTAAAACTCTCTTAAAAACAAATTCTGCCACAACTTGCGGCGTTGCACCACTCATAAAATAACAATTTTACTCTCAGCTACACCTTCTGATACACCTTTCTCTGTTTCATAGCTGCAGGCTCTGTCTTGGAAAAAACAACGGGCCGGCTCTGCTGAAATATCAGTCAGAACCGGCCCGGTCCGTGTCCGAGTGCACCCTGTCAGAAGGGGTACTTTTCCGTTTCTATGACGGCCTGGGCCAGGATCCGCTTGTCCTGAAGCAGACCCGCCGGCTGGTAGCGGGTGAACCGCCGGACCGCGCCCAGGAGGACGGCCAGGGTATCCCCCTCCTCGCTGTAGAAGGCGGCCTTGCGGGCGGCGGTGGCTGTTTTTTCGTTGGCACCGAAGCAGAAGCTGCGTACCGCCGCCGTCACCGCGCGTCGTTTCGCCTCGCTCAGGCGCGGCAGGATCTTGTCGGCGCGCAGCACGGCGCTTTCCATGGCGAAGATGTTGATTACCACGTCGGCCAGCGCCAAGAGCACCTCCTGCTCGTCCTTGATCGCCGCCTGGAACTTCTGCGCCGCGGAGCCCGCCACTACCAGGAACAGCTGCTTGAGCCCCGCCAGGAGGGCCTTCTCAGCGGCGAAGGGGACGCTGTCGTCGGGCTCGTCGAAGGAGGGTGTGGTGAGGGCGTCCAGCGCCTTCATCGCCTCGCGCTGCAGCGGGACCTCTCCCTTCAGCGCCCGGGTGAGCAGGGTGCCCGGGATGAGCAGCCGGTTGATCTCGTTGGTCCCCTCGAAGATGCGGTTGATGCGCTCGTCGCGGTAGTAGCGCTCGGCCGGGTACTCCTGGATGAAGCCGTAGCCGCCGTGCACCTGGACCACCTGGTCCGCCACGAAGGCCAGCATCTCTGAGCAGAACACCTTGGCTATGGCGCACTCCATGGCGTATTCCTCGATCCCCTTCTGGTAGGCGTCGTAGTAGTCGGGCGTCTCCTTGGGGATGGTGGCGAGCCGGTCGTCGATCAACCCGGCCAGACGATACACCAGCGATTCCGAGGCGAAGATCTCGGCCGCCATGTCGGCCAGCTTTTCCTGGATGGCGCCGAACGAGGCGATGGGGCGCCCGAACTGTTTCCTCAGCACCGCGTATTTCACCCCGTCGCCCAGGGCGAACTTGGCGGAACCGGTGACTGCGGCCCCCAGCTTGAAACGGCCGATGTTGAGCACGTTGAAGGCGATCTTGTGCCCTTTGCCGATCTCGCCCAGGACGTTCCCGACCGGGACCTGGACGTTGTCGAGGATGACCTGGGTGGTCGAGGAGCCTTTGATGCCCAGCTTCTTCTCCTCCGGCCCGACGCTCACACCTGTCATGGTCCGCTCCACGAGGAAGGCGGTGAAGTGCTCCCGGTTCACCTTGGCGAAGACGGTGTAAAGGTCGGCGATGGAGCCGTTGGTGGTGAACTGCTTGGTGCCGTTGAGGATGTAGTGGCTTCCATCTTCCGAGAGCGTGGCGGTGGCCTTGGCCCCCAGGGCATCGCTGCCGGAGTCGGGCTCGGTGAGGCAGTACGCCGCGACCCATTCGCCGCTGGTCAGCTTTTCGAGATAGCGTGACTTCTGGTCCTCGGTACCGTAGTAGACCAGGGGCAAGGTGCCTATGCCGCTGTGGGCGGCGTAGGCGACCGAGAAGGAGCCCGAGCCGGAAATCTTTTCCGCCGCCAGCATGCTGGTTGCCTTGTCCAGTTCCAGCCCGCCGTACTCCTCGGGGACGTCGATCATCAACAGCCCCAGCTCGCCGCAGCGCCTAAGCAATTGCACCACCTTGTCGAAATTCTGGTGCTCGATCTCTTCGCGGGCCGGGATCACCTCGTTGGCCACGAACTGCTCGGTGGTCGCGCCGATCTGGCGCTGCTCGTCGCTGAAATCCTCCGGGACGAACACCTCGTCCTTCCTGGTCTCGGTGATCAGGAACTCCGCTCCTTTAAATATCCTTGCTGCCATGGCACACCTCGTTGGTTGTAATGGAAACGGTCGTCCCGGGTCAGGTCATCTCGAAAATACCGGCCGCGCCCATGCCGCCGCCGATGCACATGGTGACCATGCCGTAACGATTGCCGCGGCGCCGCATCTCGTGCAACAGGCTCGCAGTGAGCTTGGTCCCGGTGCACCCCAAGGGGTGCCCCAGCGCGATGGCGCCGCCGTTGACGTTGACCCGCGCAGCATCGAGCCCCAGTTCCCCGAGGCAGGCGAGTGTCTGCGCCGCGAAGGCCTCGTTGAACTCGATGAGTTCGATCTGGTCCCGGGACAGGTTCGCCATCTTCAGCGCAGCCGGGATGGCCTCCACCGGGCCGATTCCCATGATCTCAGGGGGGACGCCTCTCACCGCGAAAGAGACAAAGCGGGCCAGCGGCTTCATTCCCGTCCGCTTCAGGAACTCCTCCGACACCACCAGTGCCGCGGCCGCGCCATCGGTCATCTGCGAAGAATTACCGGCGGTAACGGTGCCGTCCGCTTTGAAAGCAGGTTTGAGTTGTGCCAGGGCCTCCAGGGTGGTGTCGCCCCTCACCCCGTCATCGGTGTCCACCAGCTCCTCGACGCACTGCATCTTCCCGTTGTGCAGCGCGCAGTGCGTGGCCGGCACCGCGATGGTTTCCTCGGCGAAGCTTCCCCGCGCCAGGGCACGCGCCGCCTTCTGGTGACTTGCCAGCGCGAAGGCGTCCTGGTCCTCCCGGGAGATGCCGTATTTCTGCACCAGCCGTTCGGCGGTGATGCCCATGGAGGCGTAGGTTTCGGGCCAGGCGCCCACCAGACCGGGGTTGGCGCTGTACTTGTTGCCCCCCATGGGGATCATGGACATGCTTTCGGTCCCCCCGGCGATGATGCAGTCGGCGTTTCCCGCCATGATGCGATCCGCCGCCGAGGCGATGGTCTGCAGTCCCGACGAGCAGAAGCGGTTCACGGTCATGCAGGGGACCTGGTACGGGATGCCGGCCTTGAAGGCGGCGATGCGCGCCACGTTCATCCCCTGCTCCCCTTCCGGGAAGGCGCAGCCGATGATGACATCCTCGACCAGGGCCGGGTCCAGGACGGTGCGCTCGATGAGCCCCTTGATGGCGATGGCGGCCAGGTCGTCGGGACGGACGTCCCTCAGTTTCCCCTTGTAGGCCTTGGTGGCCGGCGTCCGTACGGCTTCCACGATATATGCTGCTCGCATGGCGTTGCTCCTTTGCTGACTTCGGTTGAACTTGGGTGGAGCTTCCTTCCCCCTCCCCGGCCCTCCCCCTCCTGGGGAGGGAGCATATTGCGCTTCCCCTGTTACGGGGGGGGAGGATGATGGCGCGTCCCCTCCCCTGCTGTACGGATCAGTTCCGCAGCGGTTTCCCCTTTTTCAGCATGTGCTGGATGCGTTCCTGGGTCTTCTTCTGGCCGCAGAACTTGAGGAAGGTTTCCCGTTCCAGCTCCAGCAGGTATTCCTCGGTGATCACGGTCCCGGCCGGGACGTCGCCGCCGGTGATGACGTCGGCGATGCCGGAGGCGAGGTAGTGGTCGTAGGCGGAGATGAAGCCCCCCTGCTCCAGGTTCCAGAGCTGGGTCTTGATGCTGGCGGCGATGCCGCGTCCCGGCGCCTTGACCGCAGCCTCGGGCCTGCCGGGACGGTAGTTCGCGGCGAGGGAAATCGCCTTCAGTTTTGCGTCGAAGATGCGGCGGTCCAGGGCCAGGGTGATGCCGTCGCCCGGGCGCATGAGCCCCATCGCCATCAGTTCGGTGGCGGAGCTGCTCACCTTGGCCATGGCGATGTTCTGGTAGTTCTTGACGAGAAACGGGGTGACGTCGGCGCCGTTGCTTTCGGCGAGCCTGACGGCCCTGAGGGCCATCTCCTTGGTGCCGCCGCCGGCCGGGATGAGTCCCACCCCGATCTCCACCAGTCCCATGTAGGTCTCGGCGTGGGCGTTGATGGCGTCGGCATGCAGGCAGGTCTCGCACCCGCCTCCCATCACCAGGTTGTGGGGAGCGGCGACCACCGGGATGCCGGAGTACTTGATCGCCATCATGGCGCGCTGGAACGATTTCACGGTGAGGTTCAGGTCGTCCCAGGCGCCTTCGGCGCAGGCCATGGCGATCAGCATCAGGTTGGCGCCGGCCGAGAAGAGGTTCCCCTCGTTGGCGATCACCATGCCGATGCCGTCGGACTCGCTCCTGCGCAGCCCCTTCTGGATCATGGCCAGCGTGTAGCCCCCCATGGTGTTCATCTTGGAATGGAACTCGAGGCAGAAGATGCCGTCGCCGATGTCGATGAGCGAGGCGGCGGCGTTATGTTCCACCACCCCGGCTGCGCTTTTGAGCAGGGTGAGCGACACCTGTCCGCGGTTGAGCGGCACCTCCCGGTACTTCTTCTCGGTGATGCTGTAGTAGTAGCGTTTGCCCTGCTCTACGCGATAGAAACTCTCCACCTCCCGCAGCCACTGCGGTACGGCGACGCCGTCACGGTCGGCGCGGGCCACGAAGGAGGCGACGCCCAGGGCGTCCAGCAGTTCGAAGGGGCCGAGGTCCCAGTTGTACCCCCACTTCATGGCGTTGTCGACGTTGACCACGTCGTCCGCGATCTCCGGGATCCGTTTGGCCGTGTAGACCAGGGTGTCGCGCAGCGACCGCCATGCGAATTCGGCGGCCTTGTCGTTTCCCTGCAGCAGCGCCTTCACCCGCGCGCCGGGCTCGTCGATCTGCTTGGCAGCCCCCACCGACGGGAACTTCGGCGAGACGCATTCGCGGTAGGCGCCGCTTTCGGGGTCGTAGCAGAGCTTGACGCTGGCGCCGTCAATCGTCTCGCGCTTGAAGAAGCCCCCCTTCGCTTTCTTTCCGGTCAGGCCTTCGGCCACCATGCGGCGCGTGCTTTCCGGAACCCGGAACAGTTCGCGCTCATCGTCGCCGGTAAGCAGCTGGTAGCTGTTGTCCATGACCCGCACCACCGTGTCGATGCCCACCAGGTCCCACAGGGCGAAGGTGCCGGTCTTGGGACGCGCCATGGCCTGCCCGGTGACGGCGTCGACCTCCTCGACGGTGAGTCCCATCTCCACCATGTGGCGCCAGGTGGCGGCACCGGCATAGGTGCCGATACGGTTGGCGATGAAGTTCGGGGTGTCCTTGGCGAAGACCACACCTTTGCCGAGCCGCTTGTCCATGAAGGAGCCCATGCTCCGTAGCAGGTTGGGATCGGTCTCGCTGCACGGGACCATCTCCATGAGGCGCATGTAGCGCGGCGGGTTGAAGAAGTGGGTCACCATGAAGCGGCGCCTGATGTCGGGAGGGAGCGCCTGTGCCAGTTCGTTCACCGAAAGGCCGCTGGTGTTGGTGGAGAGGATGGCCTCTTCCTTCAGGTTGGGGACCACGGTCTCCTTAAAGAGACGCTGCTTCACCTCGAGGTTTTCCAGCACTACCTCGATGACCCAGTCGCACTCCTTGAGCCGTTGGCCGTCGTCGTCGAAGTTGCCGGTCTCGATCCAGGCCGCGTACTCGGGCGCATAGAGCGCGGCGGGCTTGCTCTTGGCGAGCGCGGCCAGCGCGCGGTCTGCGATCTGGTTGCGCTGCGCCTTAGCGTCCGCGGCCGCCCCTTTGGCCGGTTCCGGCACCATGTCCAACAGCAGGACCTCTATCCCCGCGTTGGCGAGGTGCGCGGCGATGGCCACTCCCATGACACCGGCCCCCAGGACGGCAACCCGTTTTATCTGTCTCATCACAACCTCCGGCTCCGGACGCGGCCTCAGTTCTCCGCGACGGTATACATCCGCTCTATCTTATCCTTATAACGCTCAGAAATCACGCGTCTTTTCACCTTCAGGGTCGGGGTGAGCTCTCCCGCCTCGATGGTGAAGTCGCGCGGCAGCAGCGCGAACTGCTTGATAGTTTCGTAATGGGCCAGCTCGGCATTCACCGCTTCGACCCGCTGCCGGTACAGTTCGAGGACCGGCTCGTGCACCACCAGCTCCTCGAGGTCGTTATAGACGATCTTCTTCTCCTGGGCGAACTCCAGCAGCTTCTCCAGGGTCGGCACGAGCAGCGCGGTCAGGTAAGGGCGCTTATCCCCGTAGACGTAGGCCTGGGAGATGTACTTGTCCCTCTTCAGCAGGTTCTCGATCGGCTGCGGCGCGATGTTCTTGCCGCCGGCGGTGACGATCAGGTCCTTTTTGCGGTCCGTGATCACCACGAAACCCTGCTCGAGGCGTCCAATGTCGCCGGTCTTCAGCCAGCCGTCGCTGAAGGCCTCCGTGGTCGCTACCCGGTCCTTGTAGTAGCCGAGCATCACCTGCGGTCCGCGCGCCAGGAGTTCGCCGTCCTCGGCGACGCGGAACTCGGTCTGTTCCAAAGGGGTCCCCACGCTGCCGAAGCGCAAGAGTTCGAAGGTGTTGTTGCAAAGGACGGGGCTGGTTTCGGTGAGCCCGTACCCTTCCAGGATGGGGACCCCGATGCTCCAGAAGAACTCGTTGATCTCGCGGTCCAGCGGAGCGCCGCCGCTGGAGCAGAATTTCAGGTTGTTGCCGAAACGCTGCCGCAGCTTGCTGAAGACCAGCCGGTCCGCGACGGCGTGCTGCAGCGCGAGCCACAGCGGCACCTTCTTATCGATGTACCTGGCATAGACGTACCTGCGCCCGACAGAGAGCACGGTTCTGAAAAGCTTCCTCTTGAACAGGGAGAGCTGGTGCACGTGCTCGTAGATGCGTGAGTGGATCTTCTCGAACAGCCTGGGGACGCAGACCATGATGGTGGGCTGGATTTCCAGCATGTTTTCGGCTATCTTCTCGATGCTGTCGGCGAAGGCGATCATCGCCCCGCTGGCGATGGGGAGGTAGTAGCCGGTGCACCGCTCCAAAACGTGGCTTAGCGGCAAAAAGCTCAGGAACACTTCCCCCTCCTGCACCGCCGCCTTCTCGATGGTGGCGAAGGCGTCGAAGAGCAGGTTGTAGTGCGAGAGCATCACTCCCTTGGGCACGCCGGTGGTCCCCGAGGTGTAGATGATGGTCATCAGGGAGTCCGGTTCGATGGCATCGATCGCCGCGAACAGTTCCTGCCTCTCCTCGTCGCTGATCGGGTCGTCGATCTCCGAGAGCTGGTAGAACGTGGTGACGGGGAGCGAGGGCTCTCCCAGGAAACGCTCGAACGACACCGCCAGTTGCAACATGGGGATGGCGTCCTTGATCTGCAAAAGTTTGCGGTACTGCGATTTTCCCGAGATGAAGACGATGCGTGCGTCGCTGTGGTTCAGGGTGTATTCGACCTGGTCGGGGGTGTTGGTGGCGTACACCGGGACGGTCACCGCACCGGCGCAGAGGATCCCCATGTCGGCAATGGCCCAGCCGACACGGTTTTCGGAGAGGATGGCGACTTTGTCGCCCGGCTTGATGCCCAGCTTGCGCAGGCCGCGCGCCACCATGAGGGCGCGGTTGAAGAACTGGGCGTAGCTAAGGGTGACCCAGTTACCCTGCTTTCTGTACTTCACCGCCGGCCTTGTATCCAGTCGGGCTGCCTGGTGCCGTAGCAGGTCAGGTATGGATCTAAAAGGCACCTTTTCCACGGTAAGCTCCATTTCAAACAGAAGAAAGTCCATCCCTGTACTTAAAAGATAGTGCATGCCTCGCATAATTCAAGAGTGACAGCGGCACATTGGCAAAAAAGACTGGCACAGAAGGAACACTGCAATTCAAAGACAGATGAAACTGCCGGTAAAGGAATAGTTTGACACGCTGCAGGTCGATCAATATTATCGCGACGACCGAATTGCCAAATTTGCTGGAAATGAAATCAGTTGTCCAGCAATCCACATTCAACCGGATTGATCCCTCTTGAGATGATCAACGGAAAATTTTACTGTCACGCAAGGAGTTAGCTGTGATCGAAACGATGATATCGGAAATGGAAGCTGCGTTCTGCAAGGGAGTCTTTGACAAGGACACCGTCTTTCGTTTCAACCTGGAGCAGGAGACCATTACCATCGCGGTGGGACCCGACGGGTATCGCGTGGTCAGGGGGGCGACGCCGGAAGCGGTCGACTGCGAGTGCAGCACCAGCGCCGAAATGTTCAGAAAGATCTGGTACGACGGCTACCGCCCCGGGCTCATGGACTTCCTGGGCGGCGCGATCAGGTGCGACAATCCCTTCTTGCTGCCCGGTTTCCTGAAGGCCTTCGGCCGCTAGTCCTACAGCGGTATCGCTCCCCCGGGCGCCGGCCGGACCAGCATCAACTCGAACTGCGCTGCCGGCAGCGGCCGGCCGATCAGGTCCCCCTGGACCTCGTCGCAGCCGTAGTTCTGCATCAGCTCCAGTTGTTCCTGCCGCTCCACCCCCACGGCGTTCACTTTGAGTTTCAGGCTGTGCGACATGCAGATCATCGCGGTCACCACGTCCAGGTTGTCCGGGTTGTCCAGGTCCCTGATGAAGCTGCGGTCGATCTTCAGCTTGGCGATGGGAAGCTGCCTGATGCGCTGCAGCGACGAGGAGCCGACGCCGAAATCGTCCACCGAAAAGGCCACCCCCGCCTCGGTGAGGCGCAGCATGTTCTGCCTGGAGGCCGTCCCGTTGTCCATGATGGCCCGCTCCGGGATATCCATCTGCAGCGTTCCGGCACCGATGCCGGTTTGCGAGAGGGCGGCAAGGGTCTGCTCGAGAAAATGGGGCTGGTGGAACTCACGGTTGGAGAGGTTGACGGCCAGCGCGAGGTCGAATCCCTTCTCCTGCCACTGTTTCACCTGCGCCAGCGCCTGGTGGATGACCCACTCGCCGATGGGGACGATGGCGCCGGTCTCCTCGGCCATCGTGATGAACTGGTCCGGAAGCAGCAGCCCCCGTTCCGGATGGTGCCAGCGCAAAAGGGCCTCGGCGGCAATGATGCGCCGGTTGCCCAGGCTCAGCAGCGGCTGGTAAAGCAGCTCCAGTTCGCCCCTGGCAACGGCCTGGCGCAGTTGCCGTTCCAGGTTCTGGCGGTTTACGGTGCGCGCGTTGATCTCGCTGTTGTAAAACTGGTAACTGTTGCCGCGGTTCTGCTTGGCCGCGTACATGGCGCTGTCGGCTTTTTGCAGCAGCTCCTCCGAGCTGTCACCGTCGGCCGGGAACATGCTGATGCCGACGCTCGTGCCCACCTTCACCTCGACCCCCTCCAGCCGAAACGGCGCCTGGAACACCCCCATGATCTTGCTCACGACGGTCCCCACGTCATCGGTCTGCGCCAGGTCCGGCATGAGCACGTTGAACTCGTCGCCGCCAATGCGGGCCACGGTGTCGGATTCGCGCACGCAGGCCTTGAGTCTCTGGGCCACCGACTGCAGCAGCAGGTCCCCGGCCGCGTGCCCCAGCGTGTCGTTGATCTGCTTGAAGTGGTCCAGGTCCAGGAAGAGCACCGCCAGGTTCTTGCGGTTGCGGCGCGCCTGGGCCAGTTCCAGTGCGAGAAAGTCCATGAAGAGCTTGCGGTTGGGGAGGTCGGTCAGCACATCGTGCTGCGCCTGGTGCTTGATCACCTGCTCCAGCCGCTTGCGCTCACTGATGTCCTTGAACAGGGTGAGCAGGAAGGGAGTCCCGTCCATCTCGATGGACTCCGCCGATACCAGCCCCTCCAGTTCCTGTCCCGATTTCGACCTGATGCGCACCTCGATGTCGCGCACCGCCCCCTTTTCCGACAACTCGACCAGCAGAGATCCGGCCTGCGCCGGGTCTAGCCAGAGTCCGAGCTCCTCGCCGCTGCTGCCGATCACCTCGTCGCGGTCATAGCCCAGCACCTTCAGAAACGCCTCGTTCACCTCCACCAGCTTGCCGTCGACGAGGTTCGCGATGCTCAACAGGTCTGGGGTCGCCTGGAAGATGGTGGAGAAGCGCCGCTCCGACGCCCGTAGCGCCGACACCTGCTGGGCCACGAGCCGCCGCAGAGTGATCTTTTCGCCGACCCGGTCCAGCACCCGGAACAGTTCCGGGTAGTTGACCGGCTTCAGGATGTAGTGGTCCATCCCGATTTCGATGGCGTTCATGAGGTAGGCGGTCTCACTGTGGGCGGTGACCGCGACGATGGTGGCGTCAGGGTTGAGCAGCTTGATCTCGCGGGCCATGGCGATGCCGTTCATCTGCGGCATGTTGATGTCGGTGACCACCAGGTCCGGCTGGTACTGGCGGTACAGCTCCAGACCGGACCTGCCGTCGTCGGCCGTGTAGATCCTGATCCCCGGGTAATTGAGGGAGAGCATCCTGGCGAGCATCTCCCTTGACTCGATCTCGTCCTCGACAAGGAGCAGGGAGACGTCGTTGAAACGCTGTCGGGGCTGTTCCATCTGTCACACCTCAATGCAGAAACGGGCGCCCTGCTCCGTGTTGCTGACCGTGAGCGTCCCTTTCATGTTCTTTTCGACGATGGTCTTGGACATGAACAGGCCGATGCCGGTCCCCTTGTCGGGTCCCTTGGTGGTGAAATAAGGATCGAACACCTTCTCGATGATGCCGGCGGGGATGCCGCCCGCGTTGTCCTCGATGCAGAGGACGGTCTTGCCGTGGTGGCGGCGCAGACGTATTTGGATCCTGGGCTCGGCGACCTTGCGTTCCAGCAGTGCGTCCTTCGCGTTCATCAGGATATTGACCAGCACCTGAGAGTATTCGTTGGGGGAGCCGAAAATCTCGGCCTCCGGGTCTGCCTGTACGTCGAAGGTGATCCTGGCCGCGGCGAAGGCGGCCTGGAGAATGGCGAGGGTCTGTTCCAGGGTGGTGGCCACCACGAACTTCTGCTTCTCCTTTTCCGGCCCGAAGAAGTTGCGGAAGCCGTCGATAGTCTGCGACATGTAATTGATCACCTGCATGGCCCGGGAGACGCTGTTGTCCAGGTACTCCCTGGTGAACATCCCCTGCTCGTAGAAGCTTGGCAGTTCCTGGACGATGAGCCCCAGCGTGTTCAGCGGCTGGCGCCACTGGTGCGCGATGTTGCCGATCATCTCCCCCATGGCCGCCAGCCGCCCCTGCCGGATCAGGAGCTGTTCCTGGCGACGCAGTTCTTCCACGGCTCGGATCCGCTCGGTCATCTCCTCCCTCAGCGCATCCTGCGCCAAGACGCTGTCGGTGATATTTAGGCAGGCGCCTACCAGCCTGAGCGGGGCGCCGTGCTCGTCGTAGGAGACGCGGGCGCGCATGCTGAGCCAGCGGATCTTGCCGTCGGGCGGCGCGGTGCGGTAGTCGGCGCTGTAGAGACCGGCGCCGGTGGTGCTCCGGGCGTCCCTGACGATCTGCTCCAGCCGCTCGCGGTCGTCGGGGTGCACCAATCGCAGTACGGTGTCGAGATCGAGGTCGCTTTCGGTGCTCAAGCCGTAGTGCTGTTTGGCAATGGGGGACCAGTTCCCTTTGCCGGTCTGCAGACTGACGTCGAAGATGCCGAGACCGGTCGCCTCGACGGCGAGCTTCAGCCTCGCTTCGCTTTCCTTGAGCGCCTGCTCGGCGCGTTTGAGGTCGGTGAGATCGATGGCGAACCCGATCCCCTCGGCGGGCGAGTCGGCCATCCGGGCCATGGCGGTGAGCGCTGCTACCGGTTCCTTGCTGGTGCGCCTGATGAATATTTTTTGGTAGGTCCTGCTGATGCCGCGGGTGATGGTTTCGTCCATGGCGGCACGATCTTTGGCGTACTCTGCTGGAGGTGTGACATCGGAAAGACTCAGGGTCCCGCCGCGGCACTCGTCCCCGCTGTAGCCGACCAGTTCGCAGTAGGCGTCGTTGGCGTCGGTGATGAATCCGTCCCGGTTCCAGAAGAAGATCGCGATCAGGCTCGACTCGTACAGCCAGCGGAACCTGGTCTCGCTGGCGCGCAATTTTTCCTGGGTCTCGCGCAGGTCGTTGATGTCGGTCGCCGTGCCGTACCACTTGACCACCCTCCCCTCCTCGTCCAGTTGCGGCACGGCGCGGCTCAGGTGCCAACGGTACCCGTCGTTGCTGTATTTGATGCGCTGTTCGATCTGGTAGATTTCCCCGCTGGCGACAGCGTGGCTCCATGCCTGGGCGGTCGGTTCCCGGTCCTCGGGGTGAATGCAGTCGGTGATCAACTGCCCCGGGTCTCCCTTGCTCTGGACCAGGATGCTGCGTTGTACGCCGGTGTAGTTCTCGAAGTGGGCGTTGAGGTAGTCCAGGTTGCCGTCGGGGTTGGCGGTCCAGACGATCTGCGGCATCGAGTCGGCAAGGTCACGGAAATGCTGTACCGACCGGCGCAGTTCCCCCTCGATCGCCTTGCGCCCGGTGACGTCGAAGATTACCCCGATGAAGCGGCAGGACGTATCCTCGCACCAGAACCGCCCCAGGACGTTGACCCAGAGCTGGGCCTCGTCGTCGAAGCGGAAGATGCGATGCTCGGAACTGAACAGGTCGCGCTCCTTACAGGCCCGGTCCAACTCGGTCAGGACCCGGTTCTTGTCGGCGGGATGGATCCGGTCCTGCCACATGGCCAGGGTGGCTGCGCCGGTTTCCTGCTGCGGGTCAGGGTATCCCATGAGGAGGTAATGCCGCCGGGACCATACCCCTCTTCCGCTGGCCACGTCGATGTCGCAGGAACCCATCTGCGCGGCGTCCAACGCCAGCTTCAGGCGCTCCTCGCTCTCCAAAAGCGCTTTGGCCGCGCTCCTGCTCTCGGTGATGTCATTGAAGGCGGCCAGGCCCGAGATAACGTCGCCGGAGATATCGCGCAAGGGGGTGGCGTTGACACTGATGAAACCGCGGCTGCCGTCACCGCGCTGAATCTGGTACTCTTCGGCGAAGACGGTCTCTCCCCGGCTGATGGCGCGGATGAGCGGGTATTGCTCAGAAGACAGAGGCGTCCCGTCCAGTGTGTACATCTTCCACCGTTCGAAATCTGAGCTGCCAGCCGCTTCGCCCACATCCTCCCGAAAGATGGTCCGGGTCAGCTCGTTCTGGTAGACAACCTTGCCGGAAGGTGCCTCGGCGATGATCACGCCTACCGGGAGTTGTTCGACGATCGCCTCGAAGCGCTCCTGCTGGAAGGCCAGTTGCCTCAGCATGCTCTCGCGTTCCTCCTCGGCGGTCCGGCGCTCGGAGATGTCGCGTGCGATCATTTGGATGGCGTGCGCGCCCTGGTAGTCGATCCGGGTCGAGGATCCCTCCATGCAGCGTTCGCCGCCGTCCAGGCGCAGCAACCTGAACTCCAGTGTCGACGGTTCCTTCCCCTCCATTGCCGTCTCGATGCTGTCGCGCATCGCCTGGCGGTCTTCCGGGTGCACCAGGTCCAGCACGGTGTGTTGCTGCAGTTGAGAGAGGGCGCGTGCTCCATAGGTTCCGAGCGCCGCGCAGTTGGCGTAGAGGAAGGCGCCGTCATGGTGTACCAGCACCGCGTCAGGGGCCATTTCCACCAGGGATCGGTAGTAGCGCTCGCTCTCCCGAAGCAGCAGTTCCTTCTGGATCCGTTCCGCATTTTCCCGCGCGATGATGGATATGCCGGTAAGGACGCCTTGGGGATCGAAGATGGGGGACAGGGTGAGGGAAACCTGTACCATGCGCCCCCCCTTGGCCAGGCGCACCGTCTCCAGGTTTCTGATTTTCTCCCCCTGCAGCACCTTCCGGGTGATCCGGTCCAGCTCATCGAGGCGGTCCGGGGGGACCAGCATGCTGATGTTCTGTCCCACGGCCTCCTCGGCGTCGTAGCCGTAGAGGTGCTGGGCCGCCTGGTTCCAGCTGGTGATGGTGCCGTCCGGGGTCTTGCTGAGGATGGCGTCGTTGGATGAGTCTACGATGGCAGCCAGATGCGCCATGGCATCTTCCTTGTCGGCAGCCTGAATTGCCCCTGGTTTTCGTGTCATGGCGCCTCGCAAGGGCTAGGTCTCCTTAAGGTAGCTGCCCGACTCCGGATTGGGCTCCAAGGTAAAATAGAAGGTCGCCCCCTGCCCCACCTCACCTTCGGCCCACATGCGCCCCCCATGCCTGAGCACGATGCTGTGGGCGGTCGCGAGCCCGATCCCGGTCCCGGTCCACCCGAACTCTTCGGGGGCGTGGATGGTCTGGAAGGGCTTGAACAGCATCTGGGCATATTTCATGTTGAAGCCCACCCCGTTGTCCCGCACGAAGTAGGTTCGCACATCGTGCCGGTCGGTCCAGCCGAATTCGATGCGTCCCCGCTCGGTCCTGGAGGTGAATTTCCACGCGTTCTCCAGCAGGTGCCGCAGTGCCTTGCCCAGCAGTTCCGGGTCCCCCTTGACTCGCGCCCCCTCCGCTATGACAAACTCAACCCTGCGCTCAGGGGCCTCGGCGGATAGCGCGTGGGCGATGTCGCGGGCCAGTCGGCTCATATCGGTGTCGCGTATGGTCAGGGCGCAGCGGGCCAGGTGGGTCAGGCTGTTGAAGGCATCCATGATCTGTTTGATCTGCTGCACCACGTTGGCGCTCCGCTCGGCGTACTGGCGGCAGTTGGCATGGCCGCAGGCGCCGCAGTCTTCCAAAAGCGCGGTGCAGAATCCTTCCAGGCGCGCCACCGGGGCCCGGAGATCATGGGATACGAAGTAGCTGAAGTTTTCCAGCTCGCTCACGGTGGCCTGCAGCAAAGAGGTGCGCTGCAGCACGCGCCGCTCCAGTTCTTCGGTAAGGGAACGGACCTGTTGCTCGGCCTGTTTCAATTCGGTCACGTCATGACAGGTGCCGATGACCCCGGCAGCGTGGTCACCCTCCCGGACTCCCTCAACGTCGAGCCGCACGATCCGGTACGACCCGTCCGGCCGCACTACCCGGACGAACCTGTGTTCCGGCTGATGCTGCGGATCCTGCGCGCTCTGCATCGATGCGGCAATGTCGTCCCGGTCGTCGGTGTGGAAGCGCTCCAGGAAGGCATGGTAGGATGCGGGGACGGCGCCCGGCTCAAGGCCGCAGATGCGGTACATCTCGTCGGACCAGTCCATGCCCTCCGCATCGGGCTCCCGCTGCCAGCTCCCCAGGTGGGCGATGCGCTGCCCGGCGGCCAGTTGCCGCTCGCTTTGGGCCAGGCGCCGGTGCTGCTCACTCACCAGCCGCTTCAGCTCCATCTGCTCCAGCACTTTGTCCAGGACGGTGAACAATTCCTGGTAGTTGAGAGGCTTGAGGACGTAGTGGTGCACGCCGATCTCGATTGCGCTCAAAAGGTAGGAGGTGTCGCTGTGGGCGGTGACGGCGATGATGCGGACCTCGGGGTTGATTGCCTTTATCTCGCGGGACATCCGGATGCCGTCCATCACCGGCATGTTGATGTCGGTCATCACGATCTCCGGGATGTACTGCCGGTACAGTTCCAGGGCTTGTAAGCCGTTGTCGGCACCGTAGACGATGAGGTTCGGGTAGTTCATGGCCAGCATCCGGGTGACCATCTGGCGTGCGTCGGCCTCGTCCTCGACGTAGAGCATGCTGACGCCTGCGCCCTCCCGAACCTCGTCTTTCATTGGGCCCCCTCGATGCGCGACAGGATTCCCTTCAGCCGGTCCACGGTCATGGGCTTGTAGATATAGTCGACCACGCCCAGTTGCCAGCACTGTTCCTGGTCGGTCTCGTTGTCGGATGAGGTGAGTATGGCGACCGGAAGCCCCTGCAGTTTGACGTTGTCGCGGATGCCGCGCAGCAGGTCCAGTCCGCTGATCTTGGGGAGCTTCAGGTCCAGGAGGACCAGCCTGATGTAGCGGTAGCTGTCATCCTGCTCCATGCGCCTGAGCAGTTCGTCGGCCTCTTCCCCGTCGCGGGCGGTGACGAGTTCGTGCTGGCAGGCCTTGCCTATGATGCGGCTGGCCAGGAACAGGTCGTCCGGATTGTCCTCGACGAGCAGGATATAGAAGGGCGCCATGGGAACTCCGCGCTTGCGGCCGGGTAGTCGAAGGCCGAAAAAGGCCGAGCGTTGTAACATTGCCCCTCTGCTCGGCCGCCTGCCGATGTGGCAGTGTTAGAATGTATGCCCATTAACATTAACAATCGCTTATTCTAGCCTGCCCCACCACCTTGTCAATTAAACCGTCACTCGGAGCCTCCCCTGCCCGGCGCTTCGATCCGGAACTCGGCCCCGTTGGCGACGTTGCGCGCGGTCAGCCTGCCGGGGATGTTCTTCTCGATGATCACCTTGGACATGTACAGGCCGATGCCGGTGCCGCGTTCCGGCCCCCGCGTTGTGAAATAGGGGTCGAAGATCTTTTCCATGATCTCCTCGGGGATCCCTCCGGCGTTGTCGCGCACGGTTACCACCGACCGCCCCTGCTCCTCGAAAACGGCAACCCATATCTCGCGGTCTTCGATCTTTCGGTCCAGGAAGGCGTCGCGGGCGTTGAACAGGATGTTGAGCACCGCCTGGGAGAACTCGTTGGGGTGGCCGGTGATGATGGGATCGCCGCCGACCTGCAGTTCCACCGATATCTGCAGCGTCCTGAAGCTCTCCTGGACCAGGGAGAGCGTTTTTTCCACCACGTCTGCGACCCGGAACGGGACCGACTCCTTGTCGGGCTTGAAGAAGTTCCTGAAGTCGTCGATGGTGCGCGAGGTGTGCCCCAGCACCTTCATGAACCTTGCCACGCTGTCGCCTAAGTAATCGCGGGTAAACCCGCCCCGGTCGTACATGACCGGCAGTTCCTGGACGATGAGCCCGAGCTCGTTGAGCGGCTGGCGCCACTGGTGCGCGATGTTGCTGATCATCTCCCCGAGGGCGGCCAGCCGGTTTTGCTGCAGGAGCATGCGCTCCTTCTCCCCCAGTTCTTCCAGCGCCTGCAGCCGCTGCGCGGTCTCCTCCTCCAGCTCGAACAGGGTCCGCGTCAGTTCTTCGTGCTGCAGTTCGATCTTGTGCCTGCTTTGTTCCAGGTCCGCGGTGCGCTGTGCCACCCGCTCTTCCAGCTCCAGCTTGGCCTGTTCCAGCGCGCCGATCAGCTCGCAGTTGCGGTAGCTGATGCCGATGATGGAGGCGGTGCCCATGAGCAGGCTCACGTCCCGCTCCACCAGGGGGCGCTTGGTCTTCACGTTCTCGGCGGTCAGCACGCCCAGCGAAACGCCGTCTGACACGATGGGACAGCAGATGAAGGCCCGGGTGCCGTTCTTTATGGCGCAGGCCAGGGTCCGCAGCCCGAGGGTCTCCTTCTCCTGTTCCAGGTTGTTGATCAGGAACGGCCTTTGTTCGTTGAGGCAGGCGACATAGACGTCCTCGACGGAACTTTCGTGGCCCAGGGGAAGGTCGAGGCCGTTCAGGCAGGCCAGTTCGCCGGCGCCGTAACCGTAGCTTGCGCGCAGTTGCAGGCGCCCCTCTTCGCTATTGACGAGGAAGATGGCGCCGCGGTCGTACTCGAGCCTGCGCTGCATGATGTCCGCCACGTCCATGAGCATCTCCTCGAGCCGCGTCAGGTTGCCCAGACGCTGTCCGATCTCGTGGGTGAGCATCGCGTTGTTGTAGTTGAGATCGATCTGTTCCAGGAGATTTTCGATGGAGTGGTTGGTGCTGCTGAGCCCTTCCTTGATCGCCCTCTTCTCGCTCATCTCCGCTGCCAGCGAGACCAGGAGCAACAGCGACAGCGAGCCGAGCAGGATCTCGAGCACCCCCCTGCCCTGCAGCGCCACGAGGAGCGCCAGGTTGGCGACCACGAGCAGCGGCAGCATGAGGTTGCGTGCCTTCTTGAGGTAGGTGTAGGCGCTCTTCTCCCAGGTGACGATGTAGCGGCAGACCTGGTCGCCCCGAAACACGCACTCCGGTTGCTGTATGGTGGGGAGGTGGCGGATTTCCGGGAAATACTGCAGGTCGGTCAACTTGTGGTTGAACATGAGCACGATCGCCTCGAAGAAGCCGATGCGGTTCTCGCACTGGTACTGTTTCTCCAACCCCGGCTCCACGGGAGTCACCGTTATTTCGACCATGTTGGAGGCAAGGGGGCGCGAGTGGTAGGTGGTGCTCCTGGTGAAGTTGGCAGTGGCCTTGCTGATGATGTCGAAAGTGCTGGAGGCGTCCACGAGCCCCAGGATGTACTGGCGCATGGCCCCCAGCACATCGGGGGACGCGGCGTAGCGTCCCGCCTCGCGTGCGATCTTCGGGTTGCCGGTCATCTGCAGCAGCCGCTCGTAGAAACGATCCACCTGGTCCTGCCGGAACCAGTGCGCCTGGTCCGCCACCTCGTAATCCTTCATTCCCGCGTACTCCAGGAGCTCGTTGATGTCGACGTGGCTGTACTTGTGCTTAACCAGCAGGATGAAGGAGTTGATGATCCTGCTGTTGTACAGCGGCATGTCGCGCAGGCGGGATGATTCCATTCCGGCTCCACTGGGCTTCACTCCCCTTTCGGGTGTCCCTTGAAAAGTCCGTCGCAATACTGCAGAAAATGGTCGCTGTAGTGCATGTCCAGGGTCCAGAGCAGGTAGCTTTTCTCGCGGGGGAGTCCCTTCTCTTCCACGTAGGCGTGCGGGAAGGTGAGCACCGGCATCCCTTCCCCCTGGTAGTGGCGGCTCAGCTGCCTCAGTGAGAGCACGATCAACTCGGGCGGCGTTTCCTCGTCGATGATAACGACCGTGACGCAGTTGGTGAGTTCCGCCATGTTGAAGCCGGCGTCGGTGCAGTTCACCAGGAAGAAGGCCTTCAGGCCGCCCCCCTTGCGCAGCGAGTACAGGTAGAGCTCCTTGTGAAAGCCGAGGTTGCGGTAGTCGTCGTTGACCTCGCGGCTTCCCGCCGCGCCCGGGTACAGGTCGAAGGCGTCGATCATCAGCCCCCCGGAGACGTGGCGGTAGAAGCGACCCAGTTCGTTCAGGTCAAAGTCGCTGCTGGGGGACAGGAGCCACTGTTCCGGCCAGGGAGGCTCCTCTCCCTCGGGACGATAGTGGGAGTAGGCGAACAGGTCGAGCGAACAGCTTTTCTGGTCGCCGTGTTTGTCTGCGAAGCCGCCGAAGACCCGCGCCGGGAACTTGTTGTCGGGGCGGTAGTAGCAGAAGACGTAACGGAGATGGGCAAAAGGGAAGCTCTCCAGTTCGTTCAGGTATTGCCCTACCTGTTCCAGGACTGCCAGGCCTGCCTTGACCGACGCGGATTTGCGGGCGGCGTGGTGGTGGATGAGCCAGGAGTTCTGGTAGAAGCGGACCATGGCCAGGTGCCCCAGGATGGCGCCGCGGTCGAGGTAGATGAAGTGCCGGGCTATGTGCGGGTTCTCGTTGTAGAGCCGGGCGTAGGTTTGCTTGATCCGTTCCTTGTTGGCCTGAAAGTGGGCGTACTTACCTGGGTAGATAAAGCCGGTCTGGAAGAAGAAGTCCCACAGGTCGTCGAGGTCAACCTCGGTACTGACGTAGGCGTTGCGGTCCGCCGCCTGGTGCAGGATGGAGAGGAGCTTGACATGGTCGTGGATCTCCATTTCCAGGATGGCGCAGCCGCAGCGGGCGCTCTTTTCCTCCCCCTCTTCTCCGGTGACGTTGCGCGAGAGCACCTGGGCCAGGCACTCCAGGGTCAGCCCCTGCGCGAAGGTTATCTTCACCCCCGGCATCATCATGCCCGGCAGCAGTACCGATTCCCCCTCGCTTTCCTCGACGGAAAAGCCGGTGCCGGAGAGGTCCCCCATCTTCAGGTTGCCCCTCTTGCCGATGAGCGGGTGGTCGAAGACGACGTTTGGGGACGGCACCAGTTCCTTGCGCGCGTTACGGTAGGCCTTGGGGCGGAAGCGGCGGAAATTGTCCTGGTGCTGCTTCAAGACGAAGGAGCAGCGCCGGTTGTCGCTGTTTATCGACTGGATGTCGAAACTCCCCGAGAAGATCAGGTTCCCGCCGCGGGACAGTTTCAGGTGGACCGGTTCCTCCGCGTTGATCCAGTTGAGCGCCTCGGGCCGCTGCCAGGTTCCCGTAACCCGCAGCGTGACCGGGGTGAAATCGACCAGTTCGCAGTCGAAGAGAACGCCGTGCTGCAGCAGTTGCGCCGAGATGTCGTTGGCCGGATGGCGCCGGATCTTGCGGGCCTGGAATTCGCGGCAGGCCGTGGGGAGTAGCAGGGTCAACCCTGTGTCGTCCATGGAGAGCAGCTCGGAGTTGACCACCAGGTACTTCTTGCCGTCGGCGATGAGCAGGTAATCGAAACGGTAGGTCTTCAGGATCTGCTGGACGCTCCCCGGCTCGTCCCACCGGCACAGCAACTCCTCTCCGGCGCACGGCTCGGGGCGGGCGGGGAGCAGGATGGCGTCGTCGTAGACCAGGTGCTTCAGGCACACCAGTACGGTCTGGTCCTGGAAATTGATGTAGTTCAGGCGGTTCACCAGGTGGCTTCGGCTGACGCTCTTGCCGGTCGCCGGGCTCTCGGCATCGGGTGGGACTGCACGAAGTGTCGTTACCGCGTCTCCCATGTGTCCCTCTTGGGCGCTCCAGGATGTTCTCTTCGACGACGCTCGGGTTCACCTGCAATGGATCAGACAGAGGTGCCGCTTTGCTCCTGGGCCGGTGGCAGAGCCGCAAGCTCCGGGGCAACGTTCAGCCCCAGCCAGTACTGCACCAGGTTCTGCATCATCACCAGGAGCGCGTTGAATGAGTTGGGCTTGAACAGGAAGGAGTTGCAGCCAAGCTCGTAGGCCCGGTTCAGGTCCGCCGGCGGCACCGGCGCGGTGAGCACCACCACCGGCAGCCGTTTCAGGGCTGGTTGTTCCCGAAGCCAGGACAAAAGTCCCACCCCCGAGATGTGCGGCAGCTTCAGGTCGAGCAGCATCAGTACCGGCATCGGGTAGCTTTCCCGGTCCTGGAAGGCGCCGCTGCCGCTCAGGTAACCGATGGCTTCCTCGCCGTCCCGGGCGCTCTGCACCGGGGTGATCACGCCTACCCTCTGCAGGGCGAGTCTGGTGAAGTGGGCCTGGTCCTGGTCGCTGTCGACCAGGAGGATGGTGTGGTGCACGTAGCTCATGGTTCCCCCCGGCGCTATTCCGCTCTCCTGAGTTCGATCCAGAACCGGCTCCCCTCCCCTTCCTTCGATTCCAATCCAATGCGCCCCCCGAGGCGCTGCACCGCCCTGCGCACGATGGCAAGCCCCACCCCGGTGCCCGGGTAGCTCTCCATGCTGTGCAGGCGTTCGAAGATCTTGAAGATCCTCTCCTGGTGCTGCTGGGCGATACCGATACCGTTGTCCTGTACGTACAGGCGGCAGTATTCCTGCGACTCGTCGGTCCAGATGCGCAGCAGGGGTACGACACCCTTGGGGACGAACTTTATGCCGTTGGTCATCAGGTTGAGCACCACCTGCACCAGAACGGCGTGGTGCCCGATCACGGTGGGTAGGTCGCTGGCGGTCTCCAGTCGGTAGGGTTTGCCGCCCGCTGCCAGTTCCAGTTGCTGGGACGCGTCGCGCACCACCTGGTCCAGCCGCACCGGCTCCAGCGTGATTTCCTGCCTGCTGACCCTGCTGTAGGCGAGCAGATCCTGGATGAGCCGGTCCATTCCTTGTGCGGCGTTCTTGATGCGCACCAGGTAGGCGCTGCGTTCGGCCGGCGTCTGCTGCTCGTCGTCCAAAAGGATCTCGGCGAAAGCCTGCATGGCGCGGATGGGAGCGCGCAGATCGTGGGATACCGAGAAGGCGAAGGAATCGAGCTCCTCGTTGATCTCCTCGAGCTGCGCGGTGCGCTCGGCGACGCGGCGGTCCATGGTGGCGGCTTCTTTTTCCAGCTGCGCGGTGAGGTCCGCTATCTCCGCCTCCTCCTCGCGGTAGCGCGTGCAGTCGCTGATGACCATGCCGATGTGGTTGTCGGTGAGGGCGAAGATGCGGACCCGGTAGAAGAACTCGTCACGCGCCACCTCCCCCAGCTCCAGGGACCCGCCGAACGCGGCCAGCCGGTGGCAGTGGTCCTTGAATTGATCGGGATCGAACCACCCCGGAAAGCAGTCGGTCACCAGGCAATTGTTGAAGTTGAAGGACTTGCACCGGCACAGCCTGACCGCGGCAGGGTTCATCTCGATGACCTTCGGAGGAGTTTCCGGGTTGCGCACGTCCAGGAGCAGGATGGCGAGCGCCTCCCGCATGTTGGTGAACATCAATCGGTAGAGCTGCTCAGCCTGTTCCATGTCCATGGCGGGCTCTCCTTGGCAAATGCAGAAGAGTATAGCGAAGTAAGATTTGTTTGCACTAATGTTTTGTCGGGCCAAGCGACATGGATCATATGGCGGGATTGCAGTGGCGGCGCGGATGGGAGGGGAGTTACTTTATCGAGATGTAAGGATTTCCGTCGAGGTAGAATCGCAGCGGCTTTGTGGCCCAGATGCCGGAGTAGTCGACGCCGACGCGGGGGCGCGCCACCACCTGACGTGGAGCGCTCTGGTCCCGGGGCGAGATGAAGAAATCGGGGCTCTCCAGGTCGTGCCCGTTCTGGCGCAGGTCGATGCCCATGGCGCGGCACAAAAGCCCCGGCCCCTGGGTTCGGCCAGCCAGGTTCTGCACCGGTTCGAGGGCGCGCAGCAAAACGGCGCAGGCGCTGCCTTCCCGCTCGGTCACCACGTTCATGCAACAGTAGATCCCGTAGATGAGATAGACGTAGGCAAAACCGGGCGGGCCGAAGAGGATGCGGGTGCGCGGCGTCAGCCCCTTTGAGGAATGCGCCGCCAGGTCGCTCTCGCCGAGATATGCCTCCACCTCGACGATCTTACCCACCCTCACCTCTCCGGCCACATCGTGGACCAGGAAGGCGCCCAGGAGATCGTGTGCGACTGCAACCGTGTCGCGGTCGTAGAAGGCGCGCGGCACCGGGGCCAACGAGGTCATCGGCATCTCCTAGATCAATCCTTCCTTCTTGAGGGATTTGACCACCTTGTGCGCCAGATCCTTGCCCACCTTGGTGACGTTCTCCGGCTCCATGGTCTGCATGGTGGAGGCCCAGACGAGCTTGTCCGAGCCCAGGTCGAACAGGTTTACCTGCATGGTGGCTACGTCGTAGGTGGACACGTAGATCGGGCCGTAAAGCGCCATGGAGCGGTAGTAACCGGGGAAGTCCCAGTCAGGAAACGCGGGAGGATACCAGTACCCCGGATACGGCGTGGCGACGGCACTCGGCTGCACCGTGGTCTGCTTCTCCACCTTGATGGTCTGCACGGTCAAGACGCCCTGCGAGCCGGTGGAGCGCACGGCGCGGTCCAGTGCGTGCCAGTCCGGCAGCTTCACCTGCGACAGGATAGTGTAGCTGGAGACCGCCTCGACCCCGTGCCGGTGCAGTTCGCTGACCAGCATGTCCTCGTAGACGGCCCGGCTCCCCTCTTTCCTGGCAAAACTGACCACGAGCACCTTGTGCAGTCGGCTGCCGCTCAAAACCGGGTTGCGCCAGGTATCCACGACAGAAACCGAAGCGCAGGAGCAAAGTATGGTGGTCAAACACAACACTACGGCGATCCTGATCAGGTTGCGCATGTGTCACCTCCGTTGACGGCTGGAATTGGCTTACTGGCTGGGTTTGGAAGGGGTTCCGGGAAAAGATTGGAAATATTTATACCAAGTTGCTGCAGGTTGGCAATCGTATATACTGGGGTGGTCAATCATTAGCGCCTCCCCCTCGCCGCATTCGTTAACAACATCGTAAAAAAGCGCAATTCAGGCTACAACATTCACTCAGGAGGCAAGGCCATGGAAAATTACAAACGTGTTCTCGTGGTCAACAGGATGAGCGAATACTGCCGGGATGCCGTCCAGGCAGGCGTATCCATCGCCAGGAGATACGGCTCGGAACTGATGGTGCTCCACATCGCCACCAATCCCGAAGGGACCATGAGTATGGCGGGAGGCGCGCTCAACGCCCCCAGCGCCATCCCCGACGATGTAAAGAACTACGCCAGTGTCAGGGAACGGGCCAAGGACGAACTGGATCAGATGATCGGGCACGAGATACGCGCCGGGCTCCCCATCAAGGTCATCATCAAAGAGGGCAAACCGGTAGATGAGATCATGCAGGTGGTCAAGGACGAGAAGATCGACCTCATGGTGCTGCTGGCCCATGAAGAGGGGCGTATCGAGCACATGCTCTTTGGCCGCGACAACGATGCCATCCTGCGTCGCATGCCTTGCAGCATTTTGCTGATCAAGAGGGAGCCGGACGCGGTCAAGTGGTAGCTCGCGCAAGCGAAGGGAGATAACCATGCAGCGATGGACCTGCACCATTTGCCAATATGTGTACGATCCCGACGAGGGAGACCCCGTCAACGACGTTCCCCCCGATATCTCCTTCGAGGAGTTGCTGCCCGACTGGCATTGTCCCGTGTGCAAGGCGGCCAAGAGCTTCTTCGAACCGTATCCTGAGGAGCCCTAGCGCTGACGGGAAAGCGATGCGACGACTGGATGAAACCTGCGGGGGCAGGTCCTGGGACCTGCCCTTTTTTATGCCTCTGTCTGTAAACCTCCCCTCGTGGAGATTCACCTTGATCGAAGAAACGGAACCCTGCCCTGATGACCATCCTGCAAGCGCTCGACGTTACCAAGAACTACCGCATCGGCAACCGCGACATAACCGTATTGGACCGTGTCTCCCTGGCAGTATCGGAGGGGGAATTCCTGGTGGTGAAGGGTGAAAGCGGCAGCGGCAAATCGACCCTGCTCACCATCCTTTCCGGCCTGGACCGCCCGGACCAGGGGCGTGTCCTAATCGAAGGACGCGACATCACCGATCTTACCGAGGATGCCCTGGCGCCGCTGCGCAACAGCACCTTCGGCTTCGTGTTCCAGTCCTTCCATCTGGTCCCGTCGCTGACCGCCCTGGAGAACGTCACCTTTCCAGCCGAACTGCGGCAAGACCGCGGGGCCCGGGCCAAGGCCGAGGCGCTTATGGAGCGGGTGGGACTGGCGCACCGCATGACCAGCTTCCCGCACCAACTCTCCGGTGGCGAAAAGCAGCGCTGCGCCATCTGCCGCGCCCTCATCAACGATCCCCGCATCATCTTCGCCGACGAGCCCACCGGCAACCTCGATTCGGTCAACGGTTCCGCCGTACTGCAACTGCTGCTGGAACTGCAGCGCGAACGCGGCACCACGCTGCTCATGGTGACCCACAGCCCGGAAATTGCCGGGAGCGCCGACCGCGTGGTGACGCTTAAGGACGGGCGGGTAGTGACGGACGCGGCGCATGGTTAATCTGCGCTTCATCGTGCGCCAGATGACCGGGGCAAAGCGGCAGTGCGCCGTCTTCATCCTCTGCGTCGCCCTCTCCATGATCACGCTGGTGTCGCTGGGGAGCTTCCGGGAGAGTGTCGAGAGTTCCCTGTTGCGCGACGCACAGTCACTGCACGCCGCCGACATCATCGTCCGATCCCACGCCCCACTCCCCTCAGCCCTGGACCAGGAAATTGCCACTCTGGTCCGGAATGGGCAGGTAAAAAGTGCGCAGTACTGGGACTTTTACTCGGTAGTACAGAAAGTAAAGGGTGAAGGTTCTCTGCTCTGCGACCTGAAGGTGGTCGAGCCGGGATACCCCTTCTACGGCCGCGTTCTGCTGCGCTCGGGCAAGGGGCTCGCCGAGGTGCTCAAGCCGGGGAGCCTCGTCGTCGAGCAGCAGCTTTTGGACCGCCTGCACCTGCAACCCGGCGATTCGCTCAAGGTGGGCAATGCGACGCTGGTGGTGCGCGACGTGGTACTGCAGGAGCCGGACCGGCCGGTGAACTTCTTTTCGCTGGGACCGAGGGTATTCGTTGCCGCCGCGGACAAGGAGTCCTTGGGGCTGATCGGCCTGGGAAGCCGGGTGGAGCACGTGACCCTGCTGAAAGTAGCCCGCCAGAAAGACCTGGACGCCATCGCCTCCCGTCTGGCCGCCACGACCGATGAAACCCGCGTGCGGGTCGCCACCTATAAAAACGCCGGCTCCCGGGTAAAACGTTTCTTCGACAACCTCCTGTTTTTCCTCAATCTGAGCGGCATATTCACGCTGCTCCTCTCCGGTTTTGGGATCCAGAGCACACTCTTTGCGCTGTTGAAGGAACAGGAACGAACCATCGCGGTGCTGAAGGCGCTCGGCGCCAAGAGTCGTTTCATCATCGGCCATTTCCTGACCGTCACCCTGGTCCTCGGCGCCATCGGCACCCTGGTGGGTCTCACCGGCAGTTTCCTGTTGCAGCGCTTTCTCCCCGCCCTGTTCAGCGGGCTCATTCCGGCCCAGGTGACGCTGCAGATCTCGTCCGGCGCGATCTGGCAGGGGATGCTGATCGGCCTCATGGTGGTGCTCCTGTTCACCGCCCTCCCCTTGTACCGGCTCAAGGAAGTCAAGCCGCGCGCCATCTTCGGAAAGGAGGAATCCGCGCGGCTCTGGAACCGCGCCACCTGGATCATCGCCGCGTTGGGTGTACTCTTCTTCCTCGCCATGGTGCTGGTGCGACTGCGCGATCTGAAAACCGGGCTCTATTTCATGCTCGCACTGCTCGGCCTCATCCTGGTTTCCTACCTGCTCGCGGCCCTGGTGCTGCGGCTGTTAAAGAAGAGCACGCCCGGTAACCTTGCGCTCAGGCAGGCCCTCAAGGGGCTGTTCCGTCCGCACAACGCCTCCCTTTCCATCATCGTCACGCTTTCCGCCGCCCTTGGCGTCATCTTCTCGCTCACCCTGGTCGAAAAGAACCTGGATGACAGCTTCATCACGTCTTTCCCTTCCGGTGCCCCCAACGTGTTCCTGATCGACATTCAGCCAGACCAGAAGGATGGTGTAGCGCGGCTGCTGGGGCCAACGGCCTCGTACTACCCCATCGTCAAAGGGACCGTCAGCGCGGTCAACGAGAAGCCGATCAATCCCGAGCAGGAGCGGCAGTCGCGTGGTGACAACCTCGGCCGGGAGATGAACCTCACCTACCGCAACGATCTTCTTGCCGACGAGCGCGTCGTCTCCGGCGGCAGGATGTTCCGCAAGGACTGGGGCGACGCCTTGCAGGTTTCCGTGCTGGACACGGTGCTCAAGATGCACGATATGAAGGTGGGCGACAGCATCACCTTCAAGATCCAAGGCGTTCCGATGACCGCACGTATCGCCAGCATCCGCACCCGCACCAGCAGCGGTTTCACGCCCTTTTTCTACTTCGTGTTCCCGCCGGACGCACTCGCCGGCGCGCCACACACCATCTTTGCCGCGATCCGGGTGGACAAAGAGCGCATCAGCGAGCTGCAGAACCAGGTGGTCGCTCAGTATCCCAACGTGAGCGTCATAGACCTCACCGAGACGGTGGTGATCTTCGGTCGCATCATGGGCAAGCTCTCCACCATCGTCCGCTTCTTCACTTCGTTCAGTATCGCTGTGGGTGTGCTGATTGTGATAAGCTCAGTGTTCGCGACGCGCTACGCCCGGATCCAGGAAGCCGTCTATTTCACCATCCTCGGCGCCAGGCGCAGGTTCGTGCTGGCCGTTTTTGCCGCCGAGAACCTGTTGCTGGGGTTGGTCAGCGGGGTCATCGCTCTGCTCATGTCCCAGGTGGCCAGCCTGCTCATCTGCCGCAAGGGCCTGGACATGGAGTACCGCTCCTACCCTGCCGACAGCCTGCTGCTGGTGGCGGGCACCACGCTGCTGGTGGTTGCGGTCGGCCTGGCGGTGACACTGCCGCTGCTGCGCCAAAAGCCGGTGACCTTCCTGCGCGAACAGTCGGACGAGTAGAAAGGTGTTAAGGGGACTGGCTCCGCAAGGTGCCTGTCCCCCTTGGTTTACCGTGCCCGCTTCACAGTTCAAAGTTTGTGGGACGGGCCTTAGGCCTCCTCCCCCCGGAGGGGGGAGGTCGGGAGGGGGGGCAGGAAGGCCTAAGGGGACAGGCACCTGCGGAGCCAGTCCCCCTCAGGCTGCGGCACATGCTTTACGCAAAGGAGAACCTCATGCGCAATCTTTTCACTATATTCACCCTCGCCCTCTGCACCGTCACCGGTGCCGGACCGGCCCTGGCCGCGGGCGCCGCCAAGCCCGACAGCCACGGCACCATCGTCGCCTTCGGCGACAGCCTCACCGCCGGTTACGGTGTCCCCGAGTCGGAGGCCTACCCGGCCCAGTTGCAACGCAAACTGCACCAGTCCGGCTACCAGTGGACCGTCATCAACGCAGGCATCAGCGGCGAGACCAGCACCGGCGCCCTGGCCCGTGTCGACTGGCTCATGAAGCTCAAGCCCGACATCGTCATCCTGGAAACCGGCGCCAACGATGGCCTGCGCGGCCAGGACCCCGAATTCACCCGCCGCAACATCGACAAGATCGTCTCTTCGCTGCAAGGCAAGGGCGTCATGGTGGTACTGGCCGGCATGAGAATTCTGAGGAACCTCGGCCCCTCCTACACTGCTAAATTCGCCGCCATCTACCCCCGCGTCGCCAAGGAGCGCAAGGTGATCCTGGTCCCGTTCTTCCTGGACAAGGTTGCCGGCAAGGAGGGGCTCAACCTCTCCGACGGCATCCACCCGACCGGCAAGGGGTACGGCATCGTCACAGAGACCGTTTACCCATACGTGGTTAAAGCGATCAAACAAAAGGGAGGAGCATGACTCTCAACCCTCTTCCCGCACTGTTAAAACTTGCCCTGAACCCGCGTCTTGTCTTGCTTTTTTGCTCGATTTAATGTACACGTACTCTGTTAAACTGGGCGCCAATACTTACAGCCGGATCCGGCTTTCGTTGCAGCAATCGACATGATGCGTGGACCTGCCTCCTCGATACCCGAGCTTTGTCCCTCTGCCGATCCAGTACCATTAGGCATCACAACTCCGCTGCAAATTCGTGGCAACAGGAGAATCCCGTTTGGATCTTTTTTCACTTCAGGGTGAGCCTGGCGCTCGCTCTGCCAAATCTGAGAATTCCGAGCCTGCCGTTATGAGTCTAAGAGACGCGCTCCGCGTCGTGCGTCATCCCCTGTACCTGGTACAGCGCGGCGGCGAACTGGTCCCCCAGTTGGGCGGCGCAGGCAGCGTTGCCTCCTGTGTCGGCTATGCCCCGGCCTGCCTCCCGGAAAACCTGGGTGACCCCTCATTCTGCCGCGAGATCGGCATCCGCTACCCGTACCTGGGCGGTTCCATGGCCAAGGGGATCAGTTCAGCAGCCATGGCCGAGGAACTGGGGCGCGCAGGGATGCTCGGTTTCTTCGGCGCTGCCGGCCTTCCCATTGCCACGGTCTCGGACACCGCCGACCGCCTCAAGCAGTCCCTGGGCGACATTCCCTATGGCTTCAACCTGATCCACTCCCCGCACGAGCCGGAGCTGGAAAAGGAACTGGCCGAACTCTATATCCGCAAGGGTGTGCGCATCATCGAAGCCTCGGCGTTCCTCGCCCTGACCCTCCCCCTGGTACGCTACCGCCTGCACGGCATCAAGCGCGCCGCCGACGGCAGCATCGTCACACCCAACCGCATTATCGCCAAGGTCTCCCGCGAGGAACTGGCGGCGAAGTTCTTCGCCCCTGCCCCGGAGAAACTGCTGCGCGCCCTGGTAGAGAACGGCTCCATCACCGCGGAACAAGCCGAACTGGCCGCCCACGTGCCCCTGGCGCAGGACGTCACCGCCGAGGCCGATTCCGGCGGGCACACCGACAACCGCCCGGCCATGGCCCTCTTCCCGACCATCAACTCGCTGGCTGCGCGGCTGGAGCGCCAGTACGGCTATGACTGCAAGCTGCGCGTCGGTCTCGGCGGAGGTGTCTCCACCCCGGCTTCGGCCGCCGCCGCCTTCGCCATGGGCGCCGCCTACGTCATGACGGGATCGGTAAACCAGGCCTGCGTCGAGTCCGGCACCTCCGACACCGTGCGCGGCATGCTGGCCGGCACCCGCCAGGCCGACGTCACCATGGCCCCTGCCGCCGACATGTTCGAGATGGGTGTCACCGTGCAGGTCCTGAAGCGCGGCACCATGTTCCCGATGCGCGCCGCGAAGCTGTACGACCTGTACCGCGCCTACGGCAGCATGGACGAGATCCCGGCCGCCGAGCGCGAAAAGCTGGAAAAGACCATGTTCCTGGCGCCCCTGGAAGAGATCTGGCGCGGCACCCGGGACTACTTCCTCAAGCGCGACCCGTCCCAGGTTGAGCGCAGCGAGCGCGACCCGAAACACAAGATGGCGCTGGTCTTCCGTTGGTACCTCGGCATGGGGGCACACTGGGCCAAAGACGGCGTTGAAAACCGCAAGATGGACTACCAGGTTTGGTGTGGCCCCGCCATGGGTGCCTTCAACGAATGGGCCGCCGGCTCCTTCCTGGATGCAGCCGCCGAGCGCAAGATCGTGACCGTTGCGCTCAATATCCTGCACGGTGCGGCGCACCTGACCCGCGCCAATTTCCTGCGCAGCCAGGGCATAGAGCTCCGCCTGGAAGAGATCGCACCGCAACCCCTCGAAATCGCTCAAATCAAGGAGTACCTTTGTTGAAAACTGATGATCTGAAACCTGCCGTCTCCAGCAACGGAACTCAGCTTGCCATCATCGGCATCGGTTGCCTCTTTCCGCAGGCCGCGGATAAAAACGCCTACTGGGCCAACATCAAGGACGGGGTCGACGCCATCACGGAAGTCCCCTCCACCCACTGGCCGGTGGACGCCTATTACGACGAGGACCAGAAGAGCCCGGACCGCACCTACGGTCGCCGCGGCGGCTTCCTCTCGCCGGTCGATTTCAACCCGATGGAATTCAACATCCCGCCCAACGTGCTGGAGGCGATCGACACCTCGCAGTTGCTGGGACTGGTCGCCGCCGGGCAGGCGCTCAAGGACGCAGGTTACGGCCCCGACCGGGCCTTCGACAAGAGCAACGTCTCCGTCATCCTGGGCGTCACCGGAACCCTGGAGCTGGTGATCCCGCTGGGTGCGCGTCTTGGCCACCCGGTCTGGCGCTCCGCGCTGAAGGACGCCGGGGTCGACGAGGCAACCGCCAAGGACGTGGTCGAGCGCATCTCCGACTCCTACGTGCCGTGGCAGGAAAACTCGTTCCCGGGCCTTTTGGGCAACGTCGTGGCAGGCAGGATCAGCAAGCAGTACGACCTGGGCGGCACCAACTGCGTCGTCGACGCGGCATGCGCCAGCTCCTTCAGCGCGCTGCACCTGGCGTCCATGGAACTCATGTCGGGCAAGTCCGATATCGTCGTCAGCGGCGGCATCGACACCTTCAACGACATCTTCATGTACATGTGCTTCAGCAAGACCCCTGCCCTTTCTCCCACCGGCAACGCGAAGCCGTTCGACGTCTCGGCTGACGGCACCATTCTGGGTGAAGGCCTCGGCATCGTGGTGCTGAAGCGTCTGGTGGACGCCGAGCGCGACGGCGACCAGATCTACGCGGTGATCCGTGGCATCGGCTCTTCCAGCGACGGCAAAGGTGACGCCATCTACGCCCCCAGCTCCGCCGGCCAAAAGAAGGCACTGCTGAACGCCTACAAGAACGCGGACGTCACCCCGGAAAGCATCGGCATGCTGGAAGCCCACGGCACCGGCACCAAGGTCGGCGACGCCGTCGAAGTGAGCGCGCTGCGCGAGGTGTACGGCAAGGCGGAGAATCCGTGGTGCGCCCTCGGCTCGGTGAAATCCCAGATCGGCCACACTAAGGCTGCGGCAGGTTCCGCGGGCCTGATCAAGGCGGCGCTCGCCCTGCACCACAAGGTCATCCCGCCCACTATCAAGGTGCAGACCCCGCAGAGCGTTGTTATTGGTGACGAATCCCCCTTCTATCTCCCGGCCGGCAAGCGCCCCTGGTTCCCCCGTCCCGATGCCCCGCGCCGCGCCGCGGTCAGTGCCTTCGGTTTCGGCGGCTCCAACTTCCACGTGGTCCTCGAGGAGTACCAGCCCAAGAAGCAGTGCGTCGACTGGGACGGCAACACCCAGATCCTTGCCTTCTCCGGTGCCGACGGCGCCGCGCTTGCCGCCAAGCTCGACTCGGTCCCTGCCGATGCGACCTGGCGCGCACTGCGCGACCTGGCGCTCGCCTCCCGCACCTCCTTTGACGCCAAAGCCCCCTGCCGCCTCGCGCTGGTGGTGGAGCGCAGTAAGACCAACCTCGCCTCGCTGGTGAAGAACGCCCGCGCCATGCTGGACAAGAACGCGAAATCCGCCTGGCAGACTCCCGACGGCGCCTACTTCGCCTGCGGTGGGGCCCCCGGAAAGCTCGGCATGCTGTTCCCCGGCCAGGGCTCGCAGTACACCGGGATGCTCAACGACCTCGCCTGCAGCTTCCCGGAAGTGCTGGACGCCGTAGCCGCCGCCAACGAAGGTTTCGTCGGTGCCGACGGCAAGATGCTTTCCGACCTGATCTATCCCCCTTCCGCCTATGATGACGCGACCCGCGCCAGGCAGGAGGAGGAACTGCGCGCCACCCAGGCCGCCCAGCCCGCCATTGGCGCCACCAGCCTCGGAGCGCTGCGCGTGCTGCGGGACTTCGGCGTTGACGCCGACGCGGTTGCCGGTCACAGCTACGGCGAACTGACCGCACTGTGCGCCGCCGGCAGGCTCGACGAGAGCGCGCTGCACGAGCTGTCCCGCCTGCGCGGCAAGCTGATGGGCGCAGGCTCCGGTGACAAGGGGAGCATGCTGGCCGTCTCCGCGCCGCTGGAGAAGATCGCCGAAGTGGTCGCCGCAGAGAAGCTCGACCTGGTCATCGCCAACAAGAACGCCCCCACCCAGGCCGTTCTTTCCGGCGCCAGCGCCGAGATCAAGCGCGCCGTCACCGTCTTCAAGGGGCTTGGCCTCACCTGCAAGGAACTGCCGGTTGCCGCCGCCTTCCATAGCGCGCTGGTCGCCGACGCCGCCAAGCCGTTCCTGGCTGCCCTGGAAAAGATCGACATGCCGCAGGCGAAGATCCCGGTCTACGCCAACACCACCGCCGCCGTCTACCCGGCCGATGCGGCTGCCGCCAAGGCGCAGCTGGCCGCACAGCTCGCCAAACCGGTCGAGTTCGTAGCCGAGATCGAGGCCATGTACGCGGCAGGTATCACCAACTTCGTCGAAGTCGGCCCCGGCAATCGCCTGACCGGCCTCGTGCAGGCCATCCTGGGCAACCGTCCCCACCTTGCCTTCGCCCTCGACGCCTCGTCCGGCAAGCGCGCCGGTGTCGCCGACCTGGCCCGCACCCTGGCGCAACTCGCCGTGCTTGGCTACGGCGTGAACCTCGCGCTCTGGGACGAGGGGCATACCCCCGCTCCGGCACCGACCGGCAAGAAGCCCGCGTTGACCATTCCGCTCTGCGGCGCCAATTACGTGAAGGCCAAGCCGAAAAAACCGCCGGTTCAGCCGAAACCTGCTGTGGTTGCCGCAGCGCCGGTCGCTCCTGCAGTTGCGCCTGCCGCGCCGGTCCAGGCTGCCGTTGTTGCTCCGCAGCAAGCGAGCTACCAGTCTGCTACACCTGCTACACCTGCAACGCCGGCGTACCAGCCGCAGACCGTTGCCCAGCCGGCCTCTCACGCTGCACTGAACGAATCTCTCCGGGTGGCCCGCGAAGGCATGGCCGTCCTGCAGAAGATGCAGGAGGATACTGCGCTGCTGCATCGCCGCTTCCTCGAAGGACAGGAAGCCGCAGCCAAAACCTTCCAGACGCTCCTCGAGCAGCAACAGCGGTTGATCATGGGTGCGCCCTCGGCTCCGGCCATGCAGGCGGCACCGATTGCTGTTGCTCCGGTTGCGCCTGCCGCCCCTGTCCAGGCGCCTGCCTACGTGGCTCCGGCCGCAGCCGTTGTGGCCCCGGCGGTCGCTCCGGTGCCCGCTCCCGCGGTTGCCAAGGCTGCTCCGGCACCGGTGGTCGCCGCCGTTGCGGGGACTGGCTCCGCAGGTGCCTGTCCCCCTTCCCGCGTGACTGAAACTCTTCTGGCCGTCATCTCCGAGAAAACCGGCTATCCCATAGAAATGCTTGAACTCGACATGGGCATGGACTCCGACCTCGGCATTGACTCCATCAAGCGCGTCGAGATCCTTTCCACCTTGCAGGAGCGCCTCCCCGGCTCCCCCGTGATCGGGCCTGAGCACCTGGGCACCCTGCGTACCTTGGGCGACATCGCCGGCCATCTCGCCGCAGGCGCCGCGTCTGCCGTAGCGGCAGCACCGGCCGCCGCCAGCGCAGTCACCAGCACGGGGACTGGCTCCGCAGGTGCCTGTCCCCCTTCCAACGTGACCGAAACCCTCCTTGCCGTGGTCAGCGAGAAGACCGGCTATCCGGTCGAGATGCTTGAACTCGAGATGGGAATGGACTCCGACCTCGGCATCGACTCCATCAAACGCGTCGAGATCCTCTCTACGCTGCAGGAGCGCCTGCCCGGCTCCCCGGCCATCGGCCCCGAGCATCTTGGCACCCTGCGTACCCTTGGTGACATCGCCGGACATCTTGCTGCAGGCGTCGCACCTTCCATTGCGTCCACCGCGTCCATCATGTCCACCACCGCTGCTGCCGATGTGACCGCGACCCTGCTGGCCGTAGTAAGCGAGAAGACCGGCTACCCCGTGGAAATGCTCGAACTTGAAATGGGCATGGATTCCGACCTCGGCATCGACTCCATCAAGCGTGTAGAGATCCTGTCCACACTGCAGGAGCGTCTTCCCGGCTCTCCCGCCATCGGTCCCGAACACCTCGGCACCCTGCGTACCCTCGGCGACATCGCCGGTCACCTTGCTGCAGGCGTCGCACCTTCCATTGCATCCACCGCGTCCATGGTGTCCACCACCGTTACCGCCGATGTGACCGCCACACTGTTGGACGTGGTCAGCGAGAAAACCGGCTATCCCACTGAAATGCTCGAACTCACCATGGGCATGGACTCCGACCTGGGCATCGACTCCATCAAGCGCGTCGAAATCCTGTCCACGTTGCAGGAGCGCCTCCCGGGTTCCCCAACCATCGGTCCCGAGCACCTGGGCACCCTGCGCACCCTGGGTGACATCGCCGGCTTCCTCGGCGCCGGTTCTGCCGCGGCCCCGGCCGCTGCCGCTGTTGCCGCCCCGGCTGCACCCGCTGCACCGGTCGCTGCCCCCTCAGCCGCCGTCGTCGACCATGCCGCCGTCTGCCAAGCCCTGCTCGAAGTCGTCAGCGACAAGACCGGTTACCCGGCGGAGATGCTGGAACTGACCATGGGCATGGATTCCGACCTCGGTATCGACTCCATCAAGCGTGTCGAGATTCTTTCTGCCCTGCAGGAGCGCCTCCCGTCCTGCCCGGCCATCGGCCCGGAGCACCTGGGCACCCTGCGTACCCTGGGTGACATCGCCAACTTCCTTGCCGGTCCGGCACAACCTGCTGCTCCCGCTGCTCCGGCTGCGACCACCGCCGCCGAGATAGCTGCTCCTGCCACTGTAGAGGCCGCACCTGCCGTTACCGCGGCAGCGCCGGTGGAAAGTCCCGCGCACCCCATCGAGCGCAGCTCCATGGCCCCGGTACTGCTCGGCGACAGCGATGACGACGCGATCACCCTCGCCAACGACGGCGAGATCTGGGTCACCGACGACGGCTCCGCGTTTGCTGCGGAGTTGTGCGGCATCCTGCTCGAGCACGGTTGCTCGGTGCGCAAGGTCAACGCGGCGCAGGCGCAACAGATCGCACCGGCCGGCAAGCTTTCCGGCCTGGTCATCTGCGCACCCGTGGCCGGCACCGATGATCTCTTCCTGGAAAACGCCTTCCGCCTGCTGAAGAACGCCGCGGCGGCCCTGGGCGAGTCCGGGCGCGCCGAGGGCGCGGTCTGCGTCACCGTTTCCCGCCTGGACGGCGCCTTCGGGTTCGGCTCCGGCAAGACCTTGAAGGATCCCCTTTCCGGGGCCCTGGCCGGTCTAACCAAGACGGCCGCTTTCGAGTGGCCCGAGGTCGCCTGCAAGGCCATCGACCTGGGTGAGTTCGCCCACCCCGCAGCCGCCGCAGGCGCCGTGGCCATCGAGATGCTGCGCCGCGGCCCGGTCGAAGTAGGCCTGACCCCGGAAGGTCGCTTCGGCCTCCAGACCGTCGTTCTCCCCGCCGCACCGGCCCCGGTTGATCCGGTCCTGGATCAGGGTGACGTCGTAGTGATCACCGGCGGCGGACGTGGCGTCACCGCGGTTTCCGCCCTGGCGCTCGCCAAGGAATACCATCCCTTCCTGGTGCTTTTGGGGCGCAGCCCCGAGCCGCAGGAAGAGCCCACCTGGCTCTCCGGTGTCAGCGATGAGGCCGAGATCAAGCGCGCCATCATGCAGAACGCCACCGGTAAGCTGCACCCCCGCGAGATCGAGGAGCGCTACCGCTCCGTGGTGGCCGGGCGCGAACTGCGCGAAACCCTGACCGCCATCGCTGCAACCGGCGCCGAGGCAATCTACCGCTCGGTCGATATCCGCGATCAAAGCGCGATGGAGCTTCTGCTGGGCGAAATCCGTCGCGCCCACGGCCCGATCCGCGGCGTGGTGCACGGTGCCGGCGTCCTGGCGGACCGTCTCATCGTGGACAAGACCCCGGAGCAGTTCGAACAGGTCTACAGCACCAAGGTGCACGGCCTGCGCGCCCTGCTGCACGCAACCCGCAACGACGACCTCAAGTTCGTGGCCCTGTTCTCGTCCTCCACCGGCCGTTTCGGCCGCGTTGGTCAGGTCGACTACGCGGTCGCCAACGAGGTGCTCAACAAGACGGCCCAGGCCGAGGCGCGCCGCCGCACCGGCTGCCGCTGCGTCAGCATCAACTGGGGTCCGTGGGACGGTGGCATGGTCACCCCGGCACTGAAGAAGGTGTTCGCTGCGGAAGGGATCGGCGTCATCGGCCTCGCCGAGGGTGGCGAGTTCCTGGCGCGCGAAATCTCCGCCGCCGACGCACCGGTCGAGATCGTCGCCATAGCCCAGCTCCCCGAGCAGGTTAGCGCCGCGGCACCCGCAGCGGGCAAGCCGCAGAGCCTGTCTGAGGCCTTCTCGCTCACCCTGACCGTGCCGGAATACCCCTTCCTGCGCTCCCACGTGCTGGACGGCAAGGCGGTGCTCCCCATGGCGGTCATCGTCGAATGGCTCGCCCACGGCGCACTGCACGGCAACCCCGGCTTCCGTTTCCACGGCTTCAACGACCTGCGCATCTGCAAGGGGGTGGTCTTCGAGGACAACACGCCGTTCACGCTCAACGTGATGGCGGGCCGTGCCGAAAAACGCGAGTCATTCTGGCTGGTACCGGTTGAACTGTCCAGCCCGGGCGTCAACGGCAAAACCATCCTGCACGCCCGTGCCGAGATCGTGCTGGCCACCAAGCACCCGGAGGGTATTCGCTCCATCAAGGAGATCCCGAGCACCCCGTACGCCCCGCATGACGGCGTGATCTACAACAACGAGCGCCTGTTCCACGGGCCGGACCTGCACGGCATCGAGCAGGTGGACGGCTGCTCCGCCAAGGGAATCGCCGCCTCGGTCAAGGGCGCCCCGGCGCCTGCCAAGTGGATCAGGCGCCCCCTGAGGAGTTCCTGGCTCACCGATCCGCTGGTCCTCGACAGCGCCTTCCAGATGATGATTCTCTGGAGCTTCGAACGTTTCGGCGCCGGTTCCCTCCCCTGCTTCGCCGGGCGCTACCGCCAGTTCCAGGAGTCCTTCCCGCGCGAAGGCGTGCAGGTCGTCATCCGCGTCACCTCCGAGAGCCAGCACGGCGCCAGTGCCGACATGGAATTCCTGGACCGCAGCAGCGGCAAGCTGGTGGCGCGCCTCGAAGGGTACGAGTGCGTCATCGACCCCTCACTGAAACAGGCCTTCCAGCGCAACAAGCTTAGGACCGTAACGGTTGTGGGGGCGGCATAGGCATGAAGCAGCAGTCGCCTTCCGTGGCAATCGTCGGCCTGGGCGGGATCTTTCCCGACGCGCCGGAACTGACAACTTTCTGGGAAAACATCCGTAACGCCAAGAGCGCGGCGCGCGAGGTCCCGGCCGGACGCTGGGCCCTCGCGGCTGACGCCGCCTTTCATCCCGAGGCCGGCAAGCCGGACCACGTCTACTCCAAGCGTGGCTGCTTCATCGACAGCCTCCCTCCCCTGTCCTCGCTTTCCGGGCTGCAGATCGACCCGAAACTCGCCGACGGACTCGATCCCGCCTGCCACCTGCTGCTGCACGCCGGCAAGAGGGCCTTCGACAGTGCGGTCACCGCCAAGGTCGATCGCTCCCGCGTCGGCGTCATCATCGGCAACCTGGCGCTCCCCAGCGAGAAATCCGCCGAACTCTCCCGCGCCCTCCTGGGGCGGACCTTCGAGGAAAAGCTTTTAGGCCACGCCGGCAGCGACCCGATCCCCAACCCGCTCAACCGCTACGTGGCCGGCCTTCCCGCCGGTCTCCTTGCTGCCGCGCTCGGTCTCGGCGGCGGCTGTAGCACCCTGGACGCCGCCTGCGC
Organism: Geomonas anaerohicana; assembly: GCF_016458305.1. GTDB lineage: Bacteria > Desulfobacterota > Desulfuromonadia > Geobacterales > Geobacteraceae > Geomonas > Geomonas anaerohicana. Next base: position 531,569 of record NZ_JAEMHL010000003.1, read on the forward strand.
CTCCTCGCTCTACGCGATAAAGCTCGCCTGCGACGAACTCCTTTCCGGCCGCGCCGATGCCATGCTCACCGGCGGCCTGTCCCGTCCCGATCCGCTCTATACCCAGATGGGCTTTGCCCAGTTGCGCGCCCTGTCGCGCCGCGGCATCTGCTCGCCTTTCGACGCCTCCGGCGACGGTCTGGTCGTGGGCGAAGGCGCCGGCATTTTCGTGCTGAAGCGGCTGGATGACGCCCTCGCGCACGGAGACAGGATCTACGGCGTTATCAAGGGGATCGGCCTCTCCAACGACGTGGGCGGCAGCCTACTGGCACCGATGGCCGACGGCCAGCTGCGCGCCATGCGCTCCGCCTACGAGAAGGCCGGCTGGCAGCCGCAGGACGTGGACCTGATCGAGTGCCACGCCACCGGTACCCCGGTCGGCGACGCCACAGAAGTCGGCAGCCTCAGGGAACTGTGGGGCGACGCCACCGGCAAGGGATGCGTCATCGGATCGGTAAAGTCCAACATCGGCCACCTGTTGACCGCCGCCGGTTCCGCCGCGCTGACCAAGGTGCTGCTGTCGATGGCCGAAGAAACCCTGCCGCCGACGGCAAACTTCAACCAGGCACCGGATAGCTTTCAGCTGGAAGGAAGCCCTTTCCGCGTCCTCAAAGGCGCAACCCCGTGGCAGCGCCGCGCCGAGGGTGTGCCCCGCCGTGCCGCGGTCTCCGCGTTCGGTTTCGGAGGCATCAACGCGCACCTGCTGGTCGAGGAATGGCTGCCCAGTGGCGTAGCGGCTGAACCTGAAAGCAGGGGGACAGGCACCTGGCGGAGCCAGTCCCCGGCCGTGGCGGTGGTCGGGCTCGACGCCCGCTTTGGCAAGTGGCAGGATCTGAAATCCTTCCAGTCCCGTGCGCTCGGTGGCGATACCGCTGCCAAGCCCTCCCAACCCAAGGACTGGTGGGGCGCCGAGCAAAGTGCCTGGTTTGCAGCGGAAAAGCTGAAGGACACTCCCTTCTCCGGCTTCTACCTGGACGAGTTTGCCCAACCGACCGACCAGTTCCGTATTCCGCCCAAAGAGCTGGAGGAGATGCTGCCGCAGCAGCTTCTGATGCTGCAGTCCGCCGCAGCCGCCATCAAGGATGCGGGCATGGAGCGCGGCGACAACCTGCGCGCCGGCGTCTTCGTCGGTATCGCGCTCGATCTGAATAGCACCAACTTTGCCTTCCGCTGGACCATAGCGGAAAAGGCGCAGGCATGGGCCCGTCAGCTCGGCCTGCAGCTCTCGCCTGAGGAACTGGAGCGCTGGATCGAACAACTGCGTGATCAGGCTGGCCCGGCACTTACCGCCAACCGCACCATGGGTGCCTTGGGGAGCGTGGTCGCCAGTCGCGTGGCGCGCGAATTCCGCTGCGGCGGCCCCAGCTTCACCATGTCCAGCGAGGAGAGTTCCGGCCTGCGCGCGCTTGAAACCGCGGTGCGCCAACTGCAGTCCAACGAGATCGATCGCGCCATCGTAGGTGCCGTAGACCTTGCCGGCGATTTCCGGGCGGTCATCGGCCAGCATCTGAACCGCCCCTACTCCGGCTTTGGCAGCGCCACCCCCTTCGACCAGTCCGCCGACGGCACCGTAGTCGGCGAGGGCGCAGCCACCGTGATCCTGAAGCGCCTGGAAGATGCCGAGCGAGACGGAGACCGGATCTACGCGGTAATCGGCGGTGTGGGGAGCGCCAGTGGCGAAGTCATGCTCCCTGGCGTCCCTGCCTACCGTCACGCCCTGGAACGTGCCTACGGCGAGGCGGAGGTTGCTCCCGCCGGCATCGGACTAATCGAGGCCCACGGCAGCGGCAACGCGGCCGAGGACCGGATGGAAGCCGCGGCACTTACCGAGTTCTTCGACGAGCCGGGGCCCACGGCGCAACCGAGGCGAATCCCCGTTGCCAGCGTCAAGGCCGACATCGGCCATACCGGCGCAGCTTCCGGCTTGGCCTCGCTGGTGCGTGGCTGCCTGGCGCTGTACCAGGAGATCATTCCCGGTACCCGTGCCGGTGAGCGCCCGGTGAGCCAGCTCTCCGGCAACGGCGCCCTCTTCCTGCCCAACGGGTCGCGTTACTGGCTGAGAAACCGCAGCGAAGGCGCACGCCACGCCGGTGTCAGCGTCTTCGGCGTGGACGGCAGCGTGAGCCACGTGGTGCTGCAGGGGTACGACAACGTCCCCGAGCGCGCATCGGTCGAACGGGTGGCACCGCTGGCGGGGTGGGACGAATTCCTGTTCATCATCGCGGCAAGTGATCGCCAGGAATTGGCTGAAAGCGTGCGGCAGTTGCGGGAAACGGCGGAAAAGAGGCCGGCTCCAGAGATGTCCATCCTTTCCCGACGCGTCTGCAAGGAAAGCAGCGCCTCCGGCGCACCGCTTGCGGTTTCCCTGGTGGCCCGCAGCGCCGACGAATTGGTCTCGCTGTGCCAGCAGGGAGAGCGGATCCTGCGCTCCGACGCGGCCTACGCGGAGGCGGTGCTGCACCCGTCCCAGCGCGACCGTCTCTTCTTTAACGCCAACCCCATCGGCAAAAACGGCAAGATCGGCTTCGTCTACCCCGGTTCCGGCAACCATTTCGCCGGCATGGGGCTGGAGCTGTCGGCCCGCTGGCCCGAGGTGTACCGCCGCCAGGACGCGGAAAACCTGTACCTGCGCGAGCAGTTCCAGCCGGAGCAGTTCTGGAACGGCGCGCCCATCGACAGCGTGCACGAGAACCATCTCGCCGTGATCTTCGGGCAGGTGGCCACCGGATGCGCCGTCACCGACGTGGTGCAGCGCTTCGGGATCAAACCGAACGCGGTGATCAGTTACAGCCTGGGCGAATCCGCCGGGCTCTTCGCCACCCGCACCTGGACCGAGCGCGACCTGATGCTGACCCGCATGAAGGCGTCCACCCTGTTCACCCGCGATCTTGCCGGCGAATGCCGCGCCGCCCGTGAGGCCTGGGGCGAGCCGGATGGCAAAGAGATCAACTGGAGCATCGGCGTCGTCGACGCACCCGCGCGCGAAGTGCGCCGCGCCCTCAAGAAGACCAGCCGTGTCTACCTGCTCATCGTCAACACGCCGGACGAGTGCGTCATCGGCGGCGACGTTAAGTGGGTGAAACACCTGGTGGCCATGCTCGACTGCCGCTTCTTCCCGCTGCAGGGAGTGACCACCGTGCATTGCGAGGTGGCGCGCCAGGTGGCCAACGCCTACCGCGACCTGCACGTCTTCAACACCAACCCGCCCGCCGGCGTGACCTTCTACAGCGGTGCCGCCGGCAACGCCTACCAGGTGAACCGCCGCAGCGCAGCCGAGTCGATCCTGGCCCAGGCCGTGGAAGGGATCGACTATCCCAAGGTGATCGAAGCCGCCTACGAGGAAGGGGTCCGCTACTTCATCGAGATGGGTCCCGGCGCTTCCTGCAGCCGGATGATCGGGCGCATCCTCAACAACCGTCCCCACGTGGCCCGCTCGGTCTGCCAGCCGGGTACCGACGCCAACTCCGGGCTCCTGCGTCTCTTGGCCCAGCTCAGCGCCGAGCGTGTACCGGTTGACCTGGAGCCGCTCTTCTCGAACGTGCCCGATGTCCCGGTGCTGGCATCGGTAGTGGCACCCGAGCCCAAAGGCCTTCGCTTCTCCACGGGCGGCGCACCCTTCGCGCCGGAGAGGGGACTGGCTCCGCAGGTGCCAGTCCCCCTAGCACCCACGACCGACGTCGCGCCGTTGGCTGCAGAGAGAGAACTGGCTCCGGCTGCAACCGCCGCACCGGTAATGCCCGGCGTAAATAAACCGGTAAGTACAATCGAAAAAACACCGGTAACGGCAGGCTTTACACCCGCTGCAGCTGTAACTGTCACGACTGTTAACGCACCTCTGGCTTCGGCACAGCCCACACCTATTACGGCTGCATCGGTCGCTGCGGTTGCTCCTCCTGTCGCTCAGGCGGCTGCCGCCGAGCCGGTCGGCGATCCTTTGCTGGGTGATTTTGCCCGTGCACGTGACGCCCACCAGCAGGCACACGATGCGTACCTCCGCGTGGCCAACGACCTGAGCCGCTCTATCGCTGACGCGCTGGCGCTGCAGATCTCCATTCAGGAACAGATGGTGGCTGCAGGGATCGCGGTAGAGGGGCAAATCCCCTCTGTCTCCCCTTCGCAAAGGGGAGGACGTGAGGCATCTTCTGTGGTTGAAGCTGCAGCATTCTCTCCCGTGGCAAGTCAGGCCCCAATTCACGCTTACGCTCCCACTGAGACTCAGGCTCAGGTCCCGGCTCCAGCCCCCTACCCTGGCGCGCTGCCGGCGCTGTACGACTACGACATGTGCCTGGAGTTCGCTATCGGGTCGGTGGCCAAGATGCTTGGTCCGGAGTTCGCCGGGGCGGATAGCTACCCGACCAGGGTGAGGCTCCCGGACGTGCCGCTGCAGCTCGTGCACCGCATCGTGGCGCTCGAGGGCGAGCCGAAATCGATGACCAGCGGCCGCGTGGTCACCCAACACGACGTCCATCCCGGCGCCTGGTACCTGGACGGCGGCCGCATCCCGACCTGCATCGCGGTAGAGGCGGGCCAGGCCGACCTGTTCCTGTCCGGCTACCTCGGCATCGATTTCATCACCAAGGGACTCGCCGTGTACCGGCTCCTGGACGCCGTGGTGACCTTCCACCGCGAGCTTCCTGCGCCGGGCGAGACCATCAACTACGACATCCGCATCGAGCGCTTCTTCAGGCAGGGCGAGACCTACCTGTTCCGCTTCCACTTTGAGGCGACCGTGAACGGAGAGCCGCTTCTCTCCATGCGCAACGGCTGCGCTGGCTTCTTCTCTCAAGAAGAGCTCGATGCCGGCAAGGGGATCGTACGCGGCGCCATTGACCTGCGTCCCCGCACTGGCAAGCTGCCGACTGACTGGCAGTACCTGGTCCCCATGCAGCCCGCCTCTTACGACGCACGCCAGTTGGACGCTCTGCGCCGCGGCGATCTGGCCGGGTGCTTCGGCCCGCTCTTCGCCGGTCTGCCGATCCAGCGGCCGCTCACCATCCCCGGCGGCAGGATGGAACTGGTGCACCGCGTCATGGAACTGGTCCCCGACGGCGGGCGCTGCGGCCTCGGCTTCATTCGCGCCGAAGCGGACATCCATCCCGACGACTGGTTCATCACCTGCCACTTCGTCGATGACCGCGTCATGCCCGGCACGCTCATGTACGAGTGCTGCATGCACACGCTGCGCATCTTCCTGCTGCGCCTTGGTTGGGTCGCCGAGGCCGACGGTGCCGCCTGGCAGCCGGTCCCCGGCGTCGCCAGCCAACTCTGCTGCCGCGGCCAGGTTCTGGAGACCACCAAGGTGGTCACCTACGAGGTCACCGTGCGCGAGCTGGGGTACCGCCCGGAACCGTACGCGATCGTCGATGCTCTCATGTACGCCGACGGCAAGCCCATCGTCGAAATCACCAATATGTCCGCGCGTCTGACCGGCACCACTCGTGAAGCACTGCTTCAGTTGTGGCAGACCAAAGGCTTGCAATCGCTCAACTTTGCCCCCGCTGCAGTGCAGGCGCCTGCCTACGATCAGAAGCCGGCCATCTACACCAAGCAGCAGATCCTGGCCTACAGCAACGGCAATCCTTCCGAAGGGTTCGGCGACCGTTACAAGGTCTTCGACAGTGAGCGGAAGATCGCCCGCCTCCCCGGCCCGCCGTTCCAGTTCATGGATCGCGTCACCGGCATCAAGGGCGAACCGTGGCAAATGGTGCCTGGCGCCATGGCCGAGGCGCAGTACGACATCCCGGTGGACGAGTGGTACTTCGCCGCCGACCGCCAGCCGCGCATGCCCTTCGCCGTGCTCTTGGAAGCAGCCCTCCAGCCCTGCGGTTGGCTGGCGGCCTACGTCGGCTCCGCGCTTACCAGCCCGACCGACATATCCTTCCGCAACCTCGGCGGCACGGCGATCCAGCATCGCCCTGTTACGCCGGGCAGCGGCACCCTGACCGCCACCGCGACCCTTACCAAGGCGGCCACCAGTGGCGGGATGATCATCCAGGAGTTCGACTTCTCCGTTGCCGACCGTCATGGCGTGCTGTACGAAGGCGAGACCATGTTCGGTTTCTTCGCCAAGGAGGCGCTGGCCAACCAGGTGGGAATCAGGGAAGCGGCTCCCTACATCCCAAGTGCCGAGGAAGCCGGTCGCGGCCGTTCCCTCCCCTACCCCGAGCAGCGTCCCTTCCCGGACAAGATGCTACGGATGATTGACAGGATCGACCTCTACGTCGCCGATGGCGGGCCGGCAGGCCTTGGCTATATCAGGGGGACCAAGACGGTCGTAGGCGAGGACTGGTACTTCAAGGCGCACTTCTATGAGGATCCGGTGACGCCGGGATCGTTGGGGCTGGAATCGTTCCTGCAGTTGATGAAGTTTGCCGCCGTCGAGCGCTGGGGCTGGAACGAAGGGGACACCGTCGTCGCCGTAGCCCTGGAGCGCAAGCACCGCTGGCTCTATCGCGGCCAGGTCGTGCCGACCAACAAGGAAGTCACCGTATTAGCCTGGATCACCGCCGTGGACGACGCCAACTGCGTCCTCACCGCCGCAGGCTTCCTGTACGTCGACGGCCGGGCCATCTACCAGATGAACGACTTCACCGTGCAGGTGGAGAGGGGCTAAAACCGGTTCTACGTTCTACGTTCTAGGTTCTAGGTTCTAGGTTCTAGGTTCTAGGTTCTAGGTTGCGATAACTGGACAATGCTGCCCACAAAGCGCTGCACCAGCCCTAACGTCCCCCCCTTTGCGAAGGGGGGACAGGGGGGATTTCCCTCCCCCACAAAACCAAATCCCCCTAAATCCCCCTTCGCAAAGGGGGACTTTCGCCACCGGGGCAACCATTTATTTTTTTCTCTGTGCCCTCCGTGGACCTCCGTGTCCCCTGTGGTCATGCTTTTCGCTTCCATGTTTTCAGCTTCAGTTTCTTAAGGTGATTGATGAAGTATTCCAAGGTATATATCGAGTCTTTCGGTTACGAACTCGCTCCGGTGGTGGTTACCTCGGACGAGCTCGAGGCGCGGCTGGAGCCGCTTTACAAGACGCTGCACTTCACACCGGGACAGCTGCAGGCCCTGACCGGCATCCGTGAACGGCGCTGGTGGGAGCCTGGTTTTCAGCTCTCCAAGGGCGCCATCGCAGCCGGTAAAAAGGCGCTGGCAGCGGCGGGCATTTCCCCCAACGAGATCGGCGCCCTGCTCTACACCGGCGTCTGCCGCGAACGCTTCGAGCCGGCTACCGCCTGCCGCGTCGCCGCCGGCCTGGGCGTCTCGGGCAACGCTGCCATCTACGACCTCTCCAACGCCTGCCTGGGCGTCCTGAACGGGATCCTGGAAGTCGCTAACCGCATCGAGTTGGGGCAGATCCGAGCGGGCCTGGTGGTCTCCTGCGAGAGCGCGCGCGACATCAACGACGTCATGATCGCCAAGATGCTGGAAGACCGCAGCATGGAGAACTTCGCCAGTTCGCTCGCCACCCTCACCGGCGGCTCGGGTGCGGTCGCGGTGCTCCTCACCGACGGCTCCTTCTCTAAATCGGGCCGCAGAAGGCTGCGCGGCGGCATCGCCCAGGCGGCCCCGGAACACCACGGGCTCTGCCTCTGGGGCATGACCCCGGACGGCAAGGGTGGCTACGAGCAGTCCATGAGTACCGATGCCGTCAGCGTCATGAACTACGGTGTGGAACTGGGACGCCGCACCTGGGACGATTTCCTGCCGGAGGTGGGCTGGAGGGAGACCGACGTGGACCGCGTCATCTGCCACCAGGTCGGGAGCGCGCACCAAAGCGCCATCCTGAAAACGCTCGGCATCTCGCTGCACAAGGATTTCACCAGCTACGAGTTCCTGGGCAACATGGGAACCGTGTCGCTGCCGCTGACTGCCGCCCTTGCCGACGAGCGGGAAGTGCTTTCCGCCGGTGATCGGGTCGCCCTCCTGGGCATCGGAAGCGGACTCAATTGCCTCATGCTGGGAGTGGACTGGTGAGAGACGAAGTGAAAAAATATTATCCCTTCACCGGCTGCACCCTCGACCTTGACGGTCTCGCCTACCACTATCTCGACGAGGGGACCGGCGCGCCGGTGGTCATGGTGCATGGTAACCCATCCTGGTCCTTCTATTACCGCAACCTGGTGCTGGCGCTGCGCGACAACTACCGCTGCATCGTGCCGGACCACATCGGCTGCGGTTTCTCCGAAAAGCCCGGCGACGACCGCTACGACTACACCCTCTCGCGCCGCATCGACGACCTGGAGCGCCTGATCGACTCGCTCGATCTGCAGGGGAAGATCACCCTGGTGGTGCACGACTGGGGCGGGATGATCGGCATGGGGTACGCGAGTCGCCACCCGGAAAGAATCGGCCGCATCGTGGTCCTCAATACCGCCGCGTTCCATCTCCCCAAGGAGAAGACCTTCCCGCTGGGGCTTAAGATCTGCCGCGACACCATGCTCGGCACCCTGCTGGTGCGCGGTTTCAACGCCTTCAGCGTCGGCGCCTCCATCGTCGGCTGCAAGAAGAACCCGATGTCGCAGGAACTGATGCAGGCCTACCGCGCCCCCTACGACTCCTGGCAGAACCGTATTGCCACGCTCCGTTTCGTGCAGGACATCCCGCTTGCCCCCGGCGACCGCGGCTACGACCTCGTGAGCGAGATCGCCAACGGGCTCGATCGCTTCCGCGACCTCCCCATGGCCATCTTCTGGGGCGAACTCGACTTCGTCTTCGATACCACCTTCCTGGCCGAATGGCAGCGCCGCTTCCCCAAGGCGCAGGTGAAGAGCTACCCCGACGCCGGCCATTACATCCTCGAAGACATGAAAGAGGAAGTGGTGCCGATGATCGTCCAATTTATGCAGCAGACCGAGACCCGGGAGACTGCCTGACCGATGGCCGAGACCGAATTCGTCAACATTGCCGCACACCTGCCGGAGATGGCCCGGCGCCAGCCGGACACCAGGGCGATCATCTTCCCCAAGGGGAAGCGGAGCCTCACCTTCTCCGAGCTGAACAGCCTGAGCGACAAGATTGCGCGCGGGCTGATAGCCAACGGCATCCGCAGCGGCGTGCGCACCGTGCTCATGGTCACGCCGAGCCCGGAGTTCTTCGCCCTCACCTTCGCCCTCTTCAAGGTGGGCGCCGTGCCGGTCCTCATCGATCCGGGGCTGGGCATCAAGAACCTGAAACAATGCTTTTCCGAGGCGGAACCGCACGCATTCATCGGCATCCCCAAGGCACATATCGCCCGCAAGCTCTTTAGCTGGGGCAAGGAGAGCATCCGCACCTGCGTCACCGTCGGCCCACGCCTGTTCTGGGAAGGGACCACCCTGGCGAAGATCATCGCGGAACAGCAGGACGATACCCCCTTCACCCTCGCCCCGACGCAAAAGGACGACGTCGCAGCCATCCTCTTCACCAGCGGCAGCACCGGCATCCCCAAGGGCGCCATCTACAGCCACGGCAACTTCTCCGCGCAGGTGCAGGCGCTCAAGGAGGTGTACGGCATCGAGCCGGGTGAGATCGATCTCCCAACCTTCCCGCTCTTCGCCCTGTTCGCCCCGGCCTTGGGCATGACCGCCGTTATCCCGGAGATGGACTTCACCCGGCCCGGCTCGGTAGATCCCAAAAAGATCGTGGGACCGATCAACGAGTACGGCGTGACCACCATGTTCGGTTCCCCCGCGCTCATCAACCGTGTGGGGCGCTACGGCGTCGAGCACGGCGTGAAACTGCCGACACTGCGCCGCGCCATCTCGGCCGGTGCGCCGGTCCCGGCTTCCGTCCTGGAGCGGTTCACCAGCCTCCTGAACCCGGGCGTGCAGGTCTTTACCCCCTACGGTGCCACCGAGGCGCTCCCGGTCTGCTCCATCGGCAGCACCGAGATCCTGCAGGAAACCCGCATGATAACCGATGCCGGCGGCGGGGTCTGCGTCGGCCGCCCCGTGAAAGGGATCCGCTTGGAGATCATCCAGATCACCGACAACCCCATCTATGGCTGGGATGACGAATTGCGCGTCCCGACAGGCAAGATCGGCGAGATCGTGGTACAGGGGGAGCAGGTGACCCGCGGCTACTACAACCGCCCGGAATCCGACCACCTCTCGAAGATCATCGACGCGGCAACCGGCTCCTTCTTTCACCGCATGGGTGACCTGGGCGGCATGGACGAAGAAGGCCGCGTCTGGTTCTGCGGCCGCAAGTCCCATCGCGTCGAGACCGAGGCGGGTCCCCTCTACACCATCCCCTGTGAGGCCGTCTTCAATACCCATCCGGCCGTGTTCCGCAGCGCCCTCGTCGGCGTCGGCGAGCCGGGAGCACTTACGCCGGTGATCTGCATCGAGTTGGAGAAGGACGTCAAGGTCGACCAGGAGCAGATCCGCAAGGAGCTGAAAACGCTGGCTGAAGAGCATATTCACACCAGGTCCGTCGAGACCATCCTGTTCCATCCCGCCTTCCCGGTGGACATCCGGCACAACGCCAAGATCTTCAGGGAAAAGCTGGCGGTCTGGGCAGCGGAGAGCCTGAAATGCGCGCGCTAGTCACCGGAGGGGGCGGCTTTCTCGGTTCGGCCATCGTCAGGCAGTTGCGCGCCCGCGGCGACGAGGTGGTCAGTTTCTCGCGCGGCGACTACCCGGAACTTGCCGCGCTGGGTGTCGAGCAGCGTCGCGGCGACCTCTCCGACCTGAACGCGGTGGTCGAGGCGGCCAAAGAGTGTGACATCGTCTTCCACGTGGCCGCCAAGGCCGGCATCTGGGGCGATTTCCAGGAGTATTACCTGGCCAACGTGGTCGGCACGGAGAACGTAATCGCCACCTGCCGCATCCTCGGCATCAGGCGCCTGGTCTACACCGGTTCGCCGAGCGTGGTCTTCGACGGCTCCGACGTGGAGGGTGGCGACGAGTCGCTCCCCTACCCCGCCCATTTCCATGCCCCCTATCCGCACACCAAGGCGCTGGCCGAAAAGGCCGTCCTCGCCGCCAACTCGCGCATCCTCTCCACCGTCTCTCTGCGCCCGCACCTGATCTGGGGACCCAACGACAACCACCTGGTACCCCGCATCGTCGCCAAGGGGCGCGCCGGGGCCTTGAGGCGCATCGGCACCCGTACCTGCCTGGTCGACACGGTCTACGTGGAAAACGCCGCCGAGGCGCACCTGAACGCGGCGGACCGCCTCGCAGTCGATGCCCCGCTGGCCGGCAAGGCGTACTTCATCTCCAACGGAGAGCCGATTGCGCTGTGGGACATGGTGAACGCCATCCTGGATGCCGCCGACGTCGCGCCGGTTAACCGCACCATTCCTGCCGGTGTGGCCTACGCCGCCGGCGTTGCCTGCGAAGTGGCCTGGAAAACGCTGAGGCTTCCCGGTGAACCTCCCATGACCCGCTTTGTCGCCAAGGAACTCGCCACCTCCCATTGGTTCGACATCTCCGCCGCCCGCAGGGATCTCGGCTATGCGCCGCGCATTTCGACGCAGGAAGGGTTGAGGCTGCTGAAAGCGTCTTTCGAGGCAGCGACATGATTGCGGTTCCCGGGCTGGAGTCGGTACGCGCGCATTTCCAGCTCGAACCGCTGCAGCGCCCGGACTACGACAAGGAGCGTCTGGTTGGCTTTTTAAGCGAAGACGAACTGCGGCGCGGGGCAAGGCTGTTCGATCCTGACAAACGTGAGCAGTTCCTTGTCGGGCGCGGTCTGGTGAGGGAGATTCTGGCTGGCCTTGTCGGGGAGGAGCCTTCTAAGCTGGTGATCCTAGATGGTGAGTTCGGGAAGCCGCATCTTGCGCCTCGACACGGAGCAGATGAACTACGCTTCAACGCCTCCCATTCCGGAGGACTGCTGTTGGTAGCGGTGTGTTACGGAGCGGAGATAGGCGTCGATCTGGAAGAGATACGGCAGGACCTGGCGTTTCGCCCCATGGCGGAGCGCTATTTTTCTGTGCGGGAGCGTGAAGAGTTGTTTCGGTTGGACCCGCGGCAGCAGTTGGAAGCCTTTTACCGTTGCTGGACCAGGAAAGAAGCCTACATGAAAGCCACCGGCAGCGGTTTTTCCCAACCCTCCACCGGCTTCGACGTGACGCTGCGCCCAGGTGAACCGGCCGCCCTCCTGGGGCACGATGCCGAGCCCGCCGAGCTTGGTCGCTGGCGCCTCGTAGACCTGCCGGTTCCCGCCGGTTATTGCGCAGCCTTGGCCGTGAGCTCCTCCCCCTGAGGGGGGAGGTTGGGAGGGGGGACCTACCAAGCAACTGCTGACTTGCAGCCCCCTCCCCGTCCCTCCCCCTCCGGGGGCGGGGACGCTGCGGTCCATAGCTCTCTGGAAACGATGCCCCCTACAGTTTTCCCATAAGTCCCATCCTTCCCATCACTCCCATGATTCCCATCACCCTTTGCTCTTACCCCTAAACGCCCGATACGCCTCCATGTGGCTCCTATACTTCACCAGGCTCACCTCGCTGTTGAGCCAGGCGTAGATGATGGCGTTGGTCTCCTTATCCCACTTGAAGAAGAGCCGGTGTTCCTTGGTGGGCTTGGCGCGGCGCCATTGCCGGTAGGCATGCCCCTCGGCCTCTCCCTGGTAGAACGAGGCGTGCTGCGGGTCAGCCGGTATCTCGTCCTTGATGGCGCGATACACCCGCGCCAAGAGCTTCGCCTGGGGCGAGTCCTTGTAGGACTGCGGGTTCCTCTCCTTTTCCTTGGCCACCACGGCGATCAGTTCGTCCAGGACCTGCTCGAACGCGGCATGAAAGCGGATGCGCGACTCGTTGCTGACCATCCTAGACCTCCACGTCCCTGATCAGTTCCTCGATCAGCTTCATCTTGTCGGGGTCCGGAACCTTGATGGTGTCGGCACTGAAGGCAAGTTCCCGCTCCATGCTGTCGTAGAGCTCATACAGAGTGCCGTTCTCGACGGAAAAGGAGAAGGCATCGAAGATGCGGGGATGGCAGGCCATGGTGGCGAGTCTCTCGGAGACGCGGTCCTCGTAATAGGTGGCTACCAGGCTGTCCGGGAGGACGAAACGGTAGTGGATGAATGAGGCGTTCTTGCCGCGCACCAGTTCGTAGCTGTAATGCTGCAGCATGGCGTCGGTTTCGGAAAAGGCAGTCCCGATAGCGCCCAGTACCGTCTTCAGATCCTGTTCCGCTAGCCCCTGGCGAGTAAGCGCTTCGGTCACCTCGTAATCGCCTTGGCGCGGGTGAGGCACCCCTTCGTGATCCTGCTGCCACTGGGACAGCAGTTTCTTCAGCAGTGAAAACCTCCCGGTCAACGGGGCGATACCGATGGCTGCGGCAAGCAGTTTCGGCTCCTGCGGGGCACGATCCAACGCCAGCAGGGCGTACTTGGCGGCCTCGTTCCAAAGGCAGGACTTTTCCAGGGCAAAGGCGTAGTACATCAGGGAGAGGTAGGAGTCCGAGAGTTCGATGGCCTGGAGATACTGGGCGTGCATCGTGGCGATGTCGTGCTCCAGGCAGGCGACCAGCCCAAGCAGGACATGGGCCGAGACGGGGTCTTTCTTCAGCAGCGTCTGCGCCGCTTTCTTGTACTTGGCCAGCTTCAGCCCCTGGGTCACGTCCCGGCGGGTGAAGCCTCCCAACTCGCGCAGGAGTTGGCCGAAATCGGCTTGCTTGCGGAAAAACATGGTGGGGCTCAGCTAAGCGCCGTGCCGCAGAACCTGCACGAGCTCTCGCGCCATTTGCTGAACTCGCTGCAATTCGGGCACTGCCGGTAGTGCCCCTGCACCGGTCGCAGCGGGCGCTGAAAGAGTGTGATCATCACGGTGGGAGCAAAGAGGCCGTTCACCAAAAACCACAGCAGCGGGTTGCGCCCCTTGCTGTAGGCGACATAGGCGCCTATGGTCCCCGGCAGGAGGAAGAAAACGACGACAAAACCCCATTCCATCATGTTGCTAGGCATGTGCGCTCCAATTGGGTGTAAAGGGCGGGATCAGGTTCTAGGTTCGGTCCTGGTGATGGTGCTGCGCAACTCGAGCCCGAGCAGCCCGGCGGCCTCGTGCACCGCGTTCAGGTAGCGTTCCTTGAAGTGCGGCAGGCCGTCGGTCGGGTTGCCATCCTCATCCCAGGGAAACTCGGTGCGCGACAGCACGATCATGATCTCTTCCAGTTCGTCCCTTTGCTTTCTCAGTTCACGGATCTCTTGCACTGCCTCTCGCAAAACCTCCGCGGTGGCCGGGTCATCGGTGGTTGCTCCCTGCAGCTTCTGAAGTATATCGGTCATGTGTCGCTCCTCTTCAAGTTGAGGCATGGTAGCAGTGAGGCGTATACGAGTCAACTGCCTTTATAGCCACGCCTTGCCGGCACTTTCCATCCCCCGGGCGCCACTTCAGCACCACATAGCACATTTCTTTTAATTGCCAAAGCGTAACAAAGGCTTTATGCTCTCCCAGTTGCAGTCAACACTACTCAAACAAAGGAAGATCATATGACCAGGTTCGTGACACTACTCATCGGCTCCGCCCTCACCTCTCTCATTGCCGCCAATGGTTTTGCCGCTGATGCTGCCCCCGCTGCAACTGCAGTAGCCGCTGCGGCCGCAGTGGTTGCACCTACCGCAGTGGTTGCACCTACCGCAGTGGTTGCACCTACCGCAGTGGTTGCACCTACCGCAGTGGTTGCACCTACCGCAGCGGTTGCACCTACCGCAGCGGTTGCACCGGCCGCAGCGGTTGCACCGGCCAAAGACGCTGACGCGACTGCAATAAAAATCGCGTACATCGACATGGCCAAGGTCGCAGCAGAATCTCCGGAAGGAAAGGCTGCCGGCGAGTCGCTGAAGAAGAAGTCCGAGCAGCTGCGCAGCAAGCTCGACGCCAAGACCAAGCAGCTTGAGAAACAGAAGGCCGCCATCGAAGCCAAGCTCCCCACCATGACCCAGAAGGAACGTTCCGCGAAGGCAGCCGAGTTCCAGAAGAAGGTTGAGGAGTACCAGAAACTGGCACGCACGAGCGAACTGGAGGTAACAAAACTGCAGGACAAGCTCACCAACGAAATCGGCGGCGTTATCAAGAAGGCGGCCGGCGACTACGCCAAGGCCCACGGTTACCTGTTGGTGGTGGAGGAAAAAGGTGTTCTCTTTGCCGACGAAAAGGTGAAGCCCAAGGACATCAGCGAAGAGGTTGCTGCGGAGCTCTCCAAGAAGGAGAAGAAGTAACCGTTACCCTGCAGCGCTGTAAACCCGCCACTCTATCGTTTCGCCGCCTCGGAATTCCCAGGCGGCGAAACTTTTTTCAGCCCCGGTTCCCGCCTTAGTTCGACGTCAAAAAAATTAACAAAATCTAAGACAAACTTACAAACGTTGGTAGACTGTCACCTTGTTTCTGGGAAGGACCAATTTCTGAGCGGCACAGGGGACAACGATGATGCTACGACTTTGGCTTATTTCGCTTTGTCTGGCGCTGTTCATCGCCTGCCGGTACGGGGTTGCGGCAGCTACCCTGGGAGAACCGGCCGATACCATCGCCAGGGACACCAGGAAGTTTTCCGGCGTGCTCCAGAAATCATCGGTCCGGGCCAAGTACCGGGTCCAGTCCTTCGCCTCGGGGACCACGGCCACCACGGTGCGTGAGTACGTGACCCCTTCGGGTATCGTCTTCGCGGTAGCCTGGAACGGTCTGGTGCACCCGGATTTGCAGGCGCTGCTGGGCAATTACCACCAGGACTACAGCAAGGCACGTTCCCGCGCCGTGCGTGAGCCGGGGCGCCGGGGTGCGAAGGTGACGACGGAGCGGTTGGTGGTGGAAACCTGGGGACACATGCGTAACCTGCAAGGGCGGGCCTATCTTCCCGAACTCCTGCCCGAAGGAGTGAGCGTCGATGAGATCCGTTAGGCTATCGGCAGTCCTGGCCATGGTGGCGGTGCTCATGGGTCTGGTGGGGTGCGGCGGCGGAGGGAGCAAGGGACCTGCACTCACCTCAATCTCGGTAGCCCCTGTCAATGCCACCATCCCCGTCGGCACGACCGGGCGGTTCACCGCCACCGGCACCTATTCAGACAACAGCAGCCGGGACATTACCAACCTGGTTTCCTGGACCTCCTCCACGGCGGGGATAGCAACCATAAGCAATGTAGCAGGGACCAAGGGGACGGTTACCGCGCTGTCGGTTGGCACCACGACGGTAACGGCAACCTTGGGAACGGTGACTGCCAGCACGATTGTCACCACTACGCCGGCGTCGAATCCTGCCGCCAACGTGATGCCGCTAACCGTCAACGGCTCGCTTTGTTCAGCCGGAAGTTACCTCAACAAAGCCTGCGTGAGCGTCACTATC
Organism: Geomonas anaerohicana; assembly: GCF_016458305.1. Taxonomy (GTDB): domain Bacteria; phylum Desulfobacterota; class Desulfuromonadia; order Geobacterales; family Geobacteraceae; genus Geomonas; species Geomonas anaerohicana. The sequence goes on from NZ_JAEMHL010000003.1 coordinate 547,870, forward strand.
TGCAACCCTGACCTCTCGGCCTGCCAGACGGTAAATGATATTCTGCTCGATACCGGCAGCTATGGCCTGCGTGTCTTTCAGCAGGCGATCCCCAACCTGACCCTGCCGCCGGTTGCCAGCGGTGCCGGTTCACTGACCGGTTGCGTCCAGTTTGCCGACGGCAGCTCGCTTTGGGGCCCGATCCGCACCGCGATGGTGAAACTGGGCAATGAACCGGTCGTCTCGGTGCCGATCCAGGTCATAAATTCCAGCTTCGGGTCGCTCCCCCTCCCCTGCGTCAACGCCGATCCTACCCCGGTCTCCTCCGGTTTCGCCGGCATCCTGGGGGTCGGCGTGTTCAAGGAGGATTGCGGTGCCGGCTGTGCCGTTGCCGCGAACAACGGCGTCTATTACAGTTGCAACGGGACCACTTGTGTCGGAACGACGGTTCCGCTCGCAGACCAGGTGCAGAACCCGGTCGCGGCGCTTCCGGTGGACAACAACGGCCTGATAGTAAGTCTGCCGCCTGTGCCGGTCGGCGGGGTGCCTTCAGTCGATGGATCCGTAATCCTTGGAATAGGCACCAGCACCAACAATTCCCTGTCCGGTCCGGTCGTTCTCAAGACCGACAACACCGGCGACTTCAAGACCGTCTTCAACGGGATTAGCACCAACGGCTTTGCCGACACCGGTTCCAACGGCTTATTCTTCCCCAATGCCGACCCGAGCGTGCTCCCGGTATGCGCCTCGCCCAATACCGACTGGTACTGTCCGCCGGTGACCCGAACCCTGCTGGCGACCAACGTGAGTGCCACCAACTCCCCCTCCTCCACGGTCAGTTTCCGGATCTCCAACTTCAATACCCTGGTGAGCAGCTCCAATCGCGTTTTCAGCGACCTAGGCGGGCAATCCGGCTTCGGTTTCGACTGGGGACTCCCCTTCTTCATGGGGCGCAGCGTCGCCTTCGGCATCGAAGGAGAGGCGTCGCCACTCGGGACCGGCCCCTACGTTGCCTATTGATACAAGCGCCCCGGGATCAAAAAAGCACCTTGCTTATTGGCAGGGTGCTTTTTTTTGTGACATAGTATCGTTGGTGTCGTGATTGGAATTGGCAGCAAAGGGGGGAGATACTTGTTCAGGTCACTACTGATGGTTCCAGTTTTACTTTTTGCCTTGGCTCACATACCGGCTTCTGCCACGGCCGCGCCACCCGAGAGCAAGCCGCAAGGCGCAGAGCATCAGGAAACGCAGAATAAGCCATCAGCACCGGCAAGAGCCGTGGTAACCACTCATAAGGCGCTCATCGGCGGCAAAGAAATCTCGTACCAGGCCTGCGCCGGTACGCTGCCGGTGCAAAATGAGGCGGGGGATACCGAGGCCGACATCTTCTACGTCTCTTACAGCGTGCCGCAGGCTGCCAGCGCGAAACCACGCCCCCTGCTCTTCGTGTTCAACGGCGGTCCCGGCGCCGCGTCCGTCTGGTTGCACCTCGGCGCGCTGGGGCCCAGGCGCGTGCAGATGATGCCGGACGGGAGCATGCCGGCGCCCCCCTTCCACCTGGTCGACAATGCCTCCAGTTGGCTCGATGTCGCCGATCTCGTATTCGTCGATCCTGTCGGCACAGGCTACAGCCGCGCCGCCAAACCCGAACTCGCCAAGAAGTTCTCAGCGGTGCAGGCGGATATAGACTCGCTTGGGCGTTTCATCAGGCTCTACCTGACACGCAACGGACGCTGGGACGTCCCCATCTACCTGGTCGGTGAGAGCTACGGCACCTTCCGCTGTGCCGGCCTGGCCGAGCACCTGGTGGAACACGGCGTGGCACTGAACGGCGTGATCCTGGTCTCCAGCGTCCTCAACATGCAGACCATAACCTTCGATTACGGCAACGATCTCCCCTACCAGCTTTTCCTTCCCAGTTACACGGCCACGGCCTGGTATCACCATAAACTCGACCCGGAGTTGCAGGCGGACCTGGGGCGAACCCTGGCGCAGGCAGAGCAGTGGGCGGCAACGGAGTACCTCCGGGCGCTGAACCAGGGGGATCGCCTGACTGCGGCGGAGCGCAAGGCAATAGCGGCGAAAATGGCGCGATTCACTGGACTCAGTATCGAACTGGTAGAGAACAGGAACCTCAGGGTCGACAACCGGGACTTCGCAAGGGAGTTGTTGCGCAGCGAGGGACGCGTAGTCGGCTTGATGGACAGCAGGTTCAACGCGGAGAATCCGGAACCGGGCAAACACCTCGGTTTCGATGCGACCGTGGCTAACATCCGTCCTCCCTTTACCAGTGCCGTCAACGCGTACCTGAGGGAGGAACTTGGCTACCAATCCGACTTGGAGTACTTCGTGCTGGGAGGCGGCATCGGCCGCTGGGACTGGGAGGCCAAGAACAGCTACGCCGACACCAGCGAGAACCTGCGTGACGCGATGGTAAAGAACCCTTACCTGAAGGTCATGGTCGCCTCGGGCCTCTTCGACCTGGCCACCCCCCACTTCGCCACCGACTACACCGTGGCGCATATGGGACTGGGGACGGAACTGCGGCGCAACGTCTCGGTCAAGCGGTATCGCTCCGGGCACATGATGTACCTGGAGACGGAATCGCTGGCCCAGCTCAAGGCGGATGCGGCAGAGTTTATCCGTCAAAGCCTGAAGCAGTAGTTTAACTTATTGCCACAGTGCAGTCGGCGTCCGCGTCTCGATCCGGTCCTGCTCTTCCTTCGGGAGAGTCGCAAAAAAATCCAGGCCGGTCTGCCTTTCCACCTCGCGCACCGGCACCAGGTACCTGGGCATGTCCTCGGTCTCCAGAGCCTGGTTCGGCATGATCAGCGCCAGCGCCTCGTGCCGGGCCGGGTCGAGGATGACTTTGTACAGGGCTGACGGCACCGCTACATGGTTGCGGCCGATGGTCTTCACACTCCCTTTCGGGTAGATCGGCCCGCTGTAGATAAAAAGTTCTCCCCGCTGTTCCACCCACCTGCGCACCTTCCCTTCCAACTCGGCCCAGATACCCCGATTCATCCCGGCGCCCGCTTGGGGCACCATGTTGGAAAGATAAAAACTCTCGGACATCGCCTGTTCGTCCCACGCCATGTCTGCTGCGGGCGCCATGTGGCCGCGATCGTAACCAGACCCGCGGTAGTCGGAGAGTTCGGCGCGCTGCCCCTTGGGGAGATCGACATCGGGACGGAAGTTGTCGGAGCGCTTCAGTTTCGCCTGCAACCGTTCCCTGGTCATCCTTTCTACTACCCAAAGCGGCGTCTTTTTTTGCGCGTCGTGGCTCAGCAGGAAGCCTTTGCGGCAGAGCAGGTCGCCGCTTTGCCCGGGCACGCCATAGGTGGTGAATTCCTGGCAGTCCTCGAGAGCACCGCCGAACGCGGCAGTTGCCGATACGAAGAAGAGAAAGACGATTTGGAAGAGATGGCTACGAGGCATGGCACCGCCGCAAGCCCCGTTGGGGGCGGTTGATTGCGCGGCAGTTTAACAGCAGAAAGCAGCCCGGTGCAACCGTCTTGGCAACCTCAGTACAGGTCCCGCTCTGTCTCAACGTTGTTGAGATTCAACTTTCTGTTTATCTCGCGCACGTACTGTGGTTCTTCCGGTTCGAGAGTCTCCCCCTTGAAGTCCAGGAGGAGCTTCAAGAGATAGCAGAACAGCCCAAGCCCGAGACAAGGCAGCACCCCACCCAGCAACAGCATAAATCCTGAATATTCCACGCCGACCTCCTTCGTCAGAATCTTCAGATTTCAGCGGGAACCAATAATATATTAGTGCAGATTAATGTCAAGCGGGTGTTTTGTTAATGTTTCGGGTCTGGTGGGCTGAGCCACGGATGGGCAGGGATTTGCGGCGGGTATGAAAAAAAATTAACCACACTGTTTACACGATGCATTTGTCGTTTATTATAGACGCTGTGAATGTATTCTAATGCTTTAAGCGAGGTGCTACTGACAATGCACGAGGGATTCCACTCAGACCACAGCCAAAGAGCTGCCGCAGAGACTTTCCATCGGACTGGCATGACCGCGCAGATCGCAGAGGTTAAGGCAAAGCTTATTCACAATGTCAGGCGCAACTCGAAGAGATATGGCGCACTGACCTCCTCCCGCATCCTGACCGTACTTGCCAAAGGACTGCCTGGTGAGTTGCAACATGGGGTGATGGACGCAATTTCAGCAGGTGCCCTCGCCAGTGACATCCGCACACTGATAACCCCTTCCGGCCAACTGTTTCTGTATTCCCAGGACTACATGAGCTCCGAAGACGCCGCCGCCAAGGGAGAGCTGGAAGAGGTTAAGCATGCCTTGGCCGAAAAAATCCGCCGTGATTCCAGGGTACTCACCGCACTAACTCCGCTTAGCAGCATGTTTGCGCTGGTCCCCGACATCAAGCCGGTAAAGATCTGTTCGCTGCTCAACGAGATGCAGGCCCAGGTCCAGTACCGGGACATCAAGACGGTCTCCGCCTTCAGCGGCGAGCTTTACCTTTATTGCGACGCCCATATCACCGAGAAATACGCCGGTTTGCTGGTTCGCTCTGCCGTTACCGACGCCTGCAGCACCATCGTGGATACGGTGCGGGAAGAATCGCGGATTTACCCCAGGCCGACCAGGGTGAGCCTTTTCACCAGCCAGGTTTACGGCATCCCTGCCGCTACCCTCCACCCCTGCATCGTCCGGGTTCTCAACTCACCGCAATACTCGGACATCCGCAAACTCGTGCACCCGGAAACCGAAGTCGAGTACCTCTATTCCACCCTCCACATGAACGAGGAGCAGGCGTATTCGCTTATGACGTGGCTGGAGGAAGAAGGGACGGCTGCAGGGAGAGCGCTACCACTTCCGCAATGTCCCTGACCTGGGTCGTGGTCCCGGGCACGTCCTTGATACCATCCTCGAACATGGTCATGCAGAAGGGACAGCTGACGCAGACAGTCTCTGGTTGCTGCGCCAGCGCCTCCTGCACCCGGTTGCGGTTGATAGGTGTCCCTTCGTGCTCCTCGAGCCACATGCGCCCTCCCCCGGCCCCGCAGCAGAAGGCGTTCTCCCTGTTGCGCCCCATCTCCCACACTTTCCGCCCGGTAGTCATCTCCAGCACCTGGCGCGGAGCATCATAGACGTCGTTGTGCCGGCCTAAATAGCAGGAGTCATGGAACACAACGCGTCCTATCTCCGCATTGCCGGTTGTCTCAAGCCTGCCTGACGTGAGCAACTGGTTGATCAACTCGCTGTGGTGTACCACCTCCAGTTCCAGGCCGTACTGGCGGTAGTCGTTCTTCAGCGTCGTGAAGCAGTGCGGGCACTGGGTGATTATCTTGGTGACACCCCGTGCCAGGAACTGCTGCACGTTCTCTATCGCCATCTGGTCGAACAGGTACTCGTTGCCCAGGCGCCGAACGCTGTCACCGCAACACTTTTCCTCCTTGCCCAATACCCCGTAGGACACGCCCGCCGCGTCCAGCACGCGCGTCAGAGCCACCGAAACCTGCTTGTTGCGGGCATCGAAGGCGCCGGAGCAGCCGACGAACAAAAGATACTCCGTCACACCCGCCTCGAACGGGCGCAGGTTCAACTGCGAGCTCCACTTGCTCCGTTCCGACGGCGCCATGCCCCACGGGTTGGAGCGCTGCTCCATGTTCTCGAAGAGGTTCAGCAACTCCTCCGGGAAACGGGCTTCCATCTGCACCAGGTGCCGACGCATCTTGACGATCTTGGGGAGGTGCTCGATGAAGACCGGGCAAACCTCCATGCAGGCGCCGCACGAGGTGCAACTCCAGAGCGCGGCCTCCTCGGTACTCCCCCCCTTCCCGTTGCCGATCAACGAGATCTCGCGCTCGGCCTCGATGTCGCCGGAAATCTTTTCCATGACTGCGCCGTTTTGCAGCAGATTCTCCTTGATGGCGTGGATGACCTCGCGCGGGTTGAGCAGCTTACCTGTGCTGGCCGCGGGACAGGATTGCTGGCAACGACCGCATTCCGTGCAGGAAAAGGAATCGAGCAGATCCTTCCATGACAGCCGCTCCACTGTTGCCGCTCCAAAGCTGTTCCCTTCCAGGAAGGTCTCGCGCTCCTGGGTAGAGCACTTGTCCAAGCTGCGCAGGAAGACATTGGGTATGGCGGTAAGTATGTGCATATGTTTACTGTAGGGAAGAAAGTTCATGAATCCAAGGAGTACCACCGCGTGGATCCACCAAAAGACGTTGCCCGCTGTCTCCAGGTGCGCCGCTGCGGGCGTGGTTTTGACGAGACCTGCGACCAGGTTCGACACCGGTGTGGCTGAAGTCTGCGGCAGCATCCCCTGCGCGATGCGTACTCCGTTCAGCCCGAAGTAGGCCAGCATGAGGGCCGCGATCATAGAGAGGATGAGATAGGCCTCGAAGGTGCGGGCCCCGTCGAAGGGCGGGTTGACCGTGCGGCGCACCGCTGCTGTTGTCACCGCCAGCAGGGTGGCCAGGGAACAGAGGTCGAACAGGAACAGCAGCGCGCCGTGCAGGGGAGCCGGAAGCAGCGCAAAAGAGACCGCCGGGATAAGGCCGGATAGCAGGAATTCAAGGTTGGCCAGCGCCAGCACCAAAAAAGCCCAGAAGATGATGCCGTGGTTCAGTCCGAAGGGACGGCTTACCACCCTCTTCTGCCCGATCGCATACACCAGCATCTCTTTCAGGCGGTCGACCGGGCGGTCGAAGCGGTTCTCGCTCCTGCCGACAGTGACGAGGGACAGCCTGCGGAAGCAGCTGAAGGCAAAGGTGGCCAGGGAAACGGTAAGCAAAGCGGTAAAAAGGGTTTGATTCATTCAAGACTCCATTTGATGCCGGGAGGGGACTGGCTCCGCAAGGTGCCAGTCCCCCTTAGCCTTGGGAAGCTGGCTGAGCTGAAAGAAGCGTTCCGCTAGAGGGACAGGCACCTAACGGGAGCCAGTCCCTTCTGCTGCGCCCCTTAGCAAAGTGCGTCGCGAAGTCCCCCTTTGCGAAGGGGGATTTAGGGGGATTTGCTGTTGGTTGATGATTTGCTGTTGGTCGGGGAGAGGCAAATCCCCCCTGTCCCCCTTTCTCAAGGGGGGAACGTCAGGCCGCGTGCAGTGCTTGGTTCAATCCTTGGCGAGCTTCGCTGATACTCAGCGTTCTTCGCGTATCAGCTTTTAGGTTTTCAAGCAGCTGTCCTTTGTTTCATCTCCTTCACCCGCGCGGTCAGCGCGGGCACCACCTGGAACAGGTCCCCGACGATGCCGTAGGTGGCAACCTCGAAGATAGGAGCCTCGGGGTCGCGGTTGATGGCAATGATCACGTCGGAATCCTGCATCCCCACCAGGTGCTGAATGGCGCCGGAGATACCGCAGGCGATGTAGATCTTGGGCCGCACCGTTTTGCCGGTCTGCCCGACCTGCCGGTCCTGCGGCAGCCAGCCGGCGTCCACGGCGCTGCGCGACCCGCCGACCACCCCTCCCAATTCCTCGGCCAATTCCTCCAGCATGGCAAAGTTATCCTTGGCCATCAGCCCGCGCCCGCCCGAGACGATGAACTCGGCACCGGCCACGTCCACCTTGTCCTTGGCGCCCTTTTCCGTTATCACCTCCAGCACGCGCGTGAAGATGGAGGCTTCCGAAATGGTGCAACTCTCGTGGATGACCGCGCCGGTCCTGCCGCTTTTCTGCTGCGGCATGGGCATCACGTGCGGACGCACCGTCGCCATCTGCGGTCGAAAGCGGTCACACATGATGGTGGCCATTATGTTGCCGCCGAATGCGGGGCGGGTCTGCATGAGGTTGCCTTTTACGTCGATGCCAAGCCCCGTGCAGTCTGCAGTGAGACCGGTCTTCACCCGCGTTGCGACCGCGCCCGCCAGGTCGCGCCCCATCCCCGTCGCGCCCATCAGCACCACCTCCGGCTTGTGCTGGTCGATCAGGTGGCACATCGCCTCCAGGAACGGCTCGGTTCGATACTGGCGGAATACCGGGTCGTTGACCAGGTACGCCTGTTCCGCGCCGTAACTGAAGGCAAGGTCCGCGAGGTGCTCGACACCGCTACCGATGATCACGGCCGATAGAGGCACCCCGAGCTGGTCGGCAAGTTCACGCCCCACTCCGGTCAACTCCCAGGAAACCTTGGCTGCTTCTCCGTCATTGTGCTCGATGAAGACCCAGACCCCCTTGTACGCCGCGATCATGCGGCGGCGTTCCAGCTCTTCTTCGTCCACCTCTTCGCCGCCGTGTTTCTCGAAGCTGGCGATGATGGCCAGTTCCTCCGGGGTGTAGAACATTTCAAGAGCGCCTGCCGGGCAGGCTTTGACGCACTTCACGCAGCCGATGCATTTTGCCGCCTCGATGATCGGTTCGCCCTGCTCGCTCATCTCTACGCCATTGACGGGGCAGACGCTTTGGCAGCGCGCACCGCAGGCGATGCATTTGCCGGTAATGACCCGTGCCTTGCCGCGCGGTTTCTTTGGTTTTTGTGGTTCAGTCATGAGGCACCTATTTTGTTGAATTGTGTCGGACAGGTCCGACAAGAATTGCCTACACCGCCAGCATGTCGCTGTCGATCAACCGGTCCAGCAGCAGGTTCGCCGCCCCCACCGGGTCGTTCATGCCGTCGCCGATGATCTCTCCTTCCTTGCGCTCTGGTGAGAAGATGCGGCTCACCCAGGTCGGAGAGCCCTTGAGCCCCACGCTGTTCACATCCAACTGCAGTTGCTCGTTGCTCCAGCACTCCACCTGCGCCTTGGCAGAAGAAAGCCGCATGGGCACCGTCGGGTAGCGCGGTCGATTCAATTCGCGCACCACGGTTATCATCGCAGGCAAGCGCGCCTCGACGATCTCGTAGCGCCCCTCCAGTTTGCGTCGCACCACGACGGTCTTCTGTACCAGGTCGATCTTCTCGATCCTGTCCACCAGCGTCAGTTGGGAATACCCCAGCCGCACCGCGATGCCTGGACCAACCTGGGCGGTGTCGCCGTCTATGGTCTGCTTGCCGCAGAAGACGATCCCCACTTCCTTCTGTTCGCCCAGCTTTTTGATGGCCGCTGCAATAACGTTACTGGTGGAGAGCGTGTCGGCACCGCCAAAGACGCGGTCAGAAAGGAGGATGCTGCGGTCTACACCCAGGGCCAGTGCTTTTCTGAGCGTTGCCTCCGCGTTGGGCGGCCCCATGGAAAGGGCAACGGCCGTAAAGCCATGACTGTCCTTGAGCCGCAAACTCTCTTCCAACGCGTGGCTGTCATAGGGATTGATGATGAATGGTATGCCATCCCTGATAAGAGTATTGGTGACGGGATCTATCTGTACCTGGGTGGTATCCGGAACCTGCTTTATGCAGGCAACAACTAACATGCGCCCTCCTTATCGACCCCTTCTACTCGTACTTACCGGCTTATTGGTTTATTGCTGTATCGTTTTGCCTGGAACCTGCTTCCCTACCCCATGCTGCCCATACTGGCCAATGCAAACACCTTCTGTGGCGCATACTTAGGCCTCACACCGAGGTACATGAGTGTGTTGCTCCCCCTGATCGAAAAACCGTTACGCGTGAGTAAGGCTGCCGCAGTGACGTTGCCGGCGGGAACATCAAGAAAAACGGATCGGCCGGCCGCAGCCAGGGCGAGCTCGAACATCGGTGCGGCCTGTCCTTCCAGGAGTCCCCCCCAGGGACCGAGCTGTGTCCCGTGGGGCCAATGCTGAACGCACAGAAAGGAGTGATTGCCGCAGATGACCTGGCCGCGGCCGCTGGTGATGGTCAAAAGTGCATCACGCCGGTCACCCCACCCGGAACTGTCCACGCGACGTAGCAGATCAGGGTCATACCAGTTCGACGTGGCCCAGCGCGCGCTCCCGCTCCCCTCCCCTACCCAGCGGTTGACGCTGTCGACGGCGATGAAGCCGAGCTTCTTGTACAACTCCACCCCTTTTGCTGAAGCCGTCAGCCAGACCGTCTCTACGCCGGCATCGAGCAACGCATGCAAGGCCCCCTGCATCAACTCGGTGCCGATACCCCCTCTGCGCGCCTGTGGCGTAACCAGTAGATTCCCGATCCAGCCGCTTTTGTGGTGGCGCAGCGACGTGATGTACCCCACCACCTCATTCCCGTCGCGTTTCACTAAGCATCCTTGCGGAAACGTCTGCAGCAGGAAGTCCATCTCCCATTTCCCGCACACCCACCCTTCTGCCCGGGCCAACTGGAGGAACGCCTCGATATGTGAGCTGTTAAACTGGCTCAGCATCTCATCGGGCCGTTGTCACGGCCAATTGCAGGTTCTCCCCGATCAGGCCGACAGCGTCGGCGCGGCACTGCTTGCAATGCTTGAACTGCCCGATCGTCTTCTCGTTATCGCGGCGCAACGCGTCCAGGCGGTCGGCAGAAGGCGGCTCGATGTGTGCGAAATCCGCCTGCGGGATGAGCGGCATGATGTTCATCACGAACGCCCCCAACTCCTTGACCTGCTTCGAGATGAGCGGTATCTGGGAGTCGTTGACTCCCGGGATGAGCACCGTGTTGATCTTGATGGTCATCCCGAGTTCTGCGGCCTGGCGGATACCTTCCAGCTGGTTGCGCACCAGGATCTCCCCCGCTTCACTGCCGCTATACGTCGTACCCCGGTAGTGCACGTATGAGTAGATCTTGCCGCCGATGACCGGATCGAGGGTGTTCAAGGTGACGGTGAGGCTGTGCAGCCCCAGTGCCTTGAGGATCGGCATCTTGTCCGGCAGCAGGAGGCCGTTGGTGCTCATGCACTTGATGAGTTCGGGAAATTCACGGTCCACCAGTTGGAAGGTCTCGAAGGTCTCGTCGTTAAAAAGGGGGTCACCGGGACCGGCAATGCCGATGACCTTGATGATCGGCCCGGTGACCGGACTGGCCATTACCTCCCGTACCCTGACGATCGCCTCTTCCGGTGAGAGCAGCCGGCTGGTCACGCCGGGTCGCGATTCGTTGGCACAATCGTGGCGCCTGGTGCAGTAGCCGCACTTGATGTTGCACTTCGGGGCGACTGCCAGGTGCATCCTTCCGTTTTTGTGGTGGTTGCCGCCGAAGCAGGGGTGTCCCTGGATTTTCTTCATCTTCTCGCACGAGGTTGCCATGGTATCCTCCTTGACCCGTTCAGGCTTGGCCTGAAAAAGAAAATGCCCGGTCGGATCTCAATCCGCCGGGCATCGTTGCCGTCACTGTCAGATACATCGTTGTACCTTATCCTTGTAAGAGCATTTAGCGTGCCACAGGTATGGTGCGGTGCTGTCTACGGTATGACCTCGGTTTGCAGGGTGATAATGGCTTGCGTGAAGACTTTGCCTAAAAGCGCGCAGAATTGGAGGTTTAGCCAAGAGCCATGACTATAATTATTCTGTCGCGCACATGACGGCAGCATCGCCGGAAGCGATGGCGACGCGGCCGTGTCGTTTCTGGGTTGCTCTGTCACACGTCACCTACCCTCGTCTATTTTTTGGGCAATGCCTAACGTCGCGGCAGTAGACCTTCACTCCTGCTCGGGTGTCGCAAGGCAAAAACAGGCGTACCAAGAGGCCTTGCAACAGTGATCGAGGCACCACTAAAGTACGGATTGGATATTGCAGCATCATCCCTATGGCCATTTCTTCGGGACATAGAGACGTTATCAGCCGGGCCCGCGGTGCATTCCTCGGCCTTGCTGTTGGTGATGCGCTTGGGGCTCCGGTCGAGTTCATGACGCGCGGTGAAATAAAAGATAAGTACGGCGTTCTGAAGGAAATGGTAGGAGGCGGCTGGCTTCGATTGAAACCCGGGCAGGTCACTGATGATACCGAGATGTCTCTTTGTCTGGCGCGTGCAACCGTCAAGGCAGGAAGATGGGACCTGCAGGCGGCGGCTGAGCACCTCGCGGGGTGGCTCAAGTCCAAACCTGTCGATGTCGGTGACACCTGCCGGCGCGGCATCCGGAATTACATGCTGCGCGGCATGCTGGAGACACCGCCCAACGAATGGGACGGCGGCAACGGCGCAGCCATGAGGACATTACCCGTCGCCCTGTGCACCGTTGGGGACCATCTCTTACTGGAACGCCTCACCCTTGAACAGGCCCATCTTACCCACAACCATCCCTACTCCGATGCCGCCTCCATATACCTTGGACGATTGCTGCACCTAGCACTTACCGGGCGCTCCATGCTGCAACTGCGCCGCGAGGCGGACCAACTGATCTCCATGCACCCCTCCTTTGCCTTTGATCCATACAAAGGGTTGGCCACCGGCTACGTGGTGGATACGATGCAGACGGTCTTCCACTGCTTCTTCCGGTCGCGCTCGTTCGAAGGGTGCGTCGTCGAGACCGTCAACCAGGGAGGCGACGCAGACACGACCGGTGCGATAGCAGGTGCCATTGCAGGAGCTTATTATGGTGAAGAGGGAATTCCGTCCAGATGGCGGAAGAAGGTGTCAAAGGAGTTGGTCGCCGAAATCTCAGACTTGGCCGAACAACTGTTGCGGTTGTCGCCGCTGGTGCAGAGGTTGTAGCGCGGCGATTGATGAGTTGTCGGACGGAACTATCGAGTTGTTGGACTGAACTATCAAGTTGTTGGACTGAACTATCAAGTTGTTGGAGGGAACTATCGAGTTGTTGTACGGAACTACCTAGTTGATGGACGGAACTATCGAATTGCTGGGCGGAACTATCGAATTGCTGGGAGGAACTATCGAATTATTGGACGGAACTACCGGGTTGAAGGACGGAACTACCGAGTTGCTCGGATGGAACTGTTGACTTGTTGAGTGATTGATAACGGGTTCGCTCCAAATTGACGAGTGAGGGGCACGATGCATAGGCTATCGCTACGGAGCTTCAACTGAGCTAAACGGTACACATAAGCCGTTTGACGCGGTACTCTCCACCGATTACAAGGCATTCCCCCTCACCCTTCAGGATCGAGTTGGGCAGCAATTCGCTGTAGAAGAATACCTTCGCCAGCGGAACCTGCACCTGCCACACGACAAAACCGAACTCCCAGGCACGTTCCTCGTCGGTCGTGAACGAGTTGAGGTTGTTGAGTCGAACGATATCTTCCCTTTTGGAGATCGTCTCGAGGACATCATACTCGGACCTGTCGAAGGTGCCACGGAACAGGGTGAGGTGCTTGCGGTCGGGATATCTCTTGGCAAGCTCGTACTGGGAGTATTCGTACAGGAGGTCGAGTTGGGAATTGATTGCCGAAGTGCGTGCGCTCCCCTTGGTACGGTCCACAGCATACTGCAGGTAGTTTTCGTCGTGGATGCCGGATACGCGCATGTTGTGAAAGGTTGGCGCGAGTCCCATCCTGCTTTCCACCCAACCCTTCAGAACCGCTCCTTCCACAGAGTTGGAGTCCATCATCCATCCCCGTAGGAAGCGAAGGTAGCTGTTTTTGAGGCTCTTGCGCGCCGTCGCGGTCTCCTGCTGCCATTGGTGCAACTGGAACTTCACCGACATGTAGTCGTTGAAGACAGAGGCACGCTCCTCATGAGATGCAATGCCGTCCAGTTTGTCGAACAGGAAGCGGTTAACGGCGCGTACCCCCTGTATTTCCAGGGGCTGCGGGTTGTCGTTGAAATGGCGGGAAGCGATTACCCAGGGTGGGAGGTTGCAGTGGTTGAATGAATTCTCCATTGAATCACCACTAAAAAGCAGATTGAGATCAAGACTGAGGTTTAGATGAAAAAGGTCCGTTCACGGGCAGCTTCTACAGCACCTTCGCTAGACCCCGCAGGACAGGTTCTATTTCGCCTTCCACGACGTACGGTTCTACGCCCAGGCGGTCGAGCTCCATCTTGGGAGCTTCACCTATCATCGAACAGACCACGGCGCGGCACCCCTGGAGAGCGTCGGCGGTGTCTTTGAGCGTGTGGGCGCGCAGTGGGTGGTCTGGGTCGAACCGGCAGTATTTCTCAACGGGCCGTTCCTCCAGGAAAGTGACCACATCATCCTCCACCTGGTAGATGAGAAAGCGCTCCACGTGCCCGAAGTGCTGGTTAATTTCTTTGCCATCTTTAGACGCTACTGCGAATAACATAGGGACCTCCAATTTTGTCTTACCCTGAACTCCCCTCTCCCCCCCCGGGAGAGGGTGCCCGGAGGGCGGGTGAGGGAGTTGCCTTTAGCCATCAAGGTCGGTGGCGGCACCGCCCTCACCCCTGCCCCTCTCCCTGAGGGCGAGGGGGAACACCCCGCGCTCTCGGGATCAAAGGTGGCTCTACGCCTCCACCGGTGCGAAGCTAAAGCACTTCTTGGAGCAGGTCCGGCCGCAGGCACCACAGCCGATGCAGTTGCCGGGGTTGTCGACTTTCATGAACATCTTGGCCGAATCGTCCTCGTCCAGTTCCTCAAACGACAATACGTCGTGGGCGCAGACCTTGTAACAGCGGCCGCAACCGATGCAGGTTTCGTCGTCGATGGCAACGATGAATTCAGGGGTCCATTCTTTCTTGCTCTTGGTCAAACCGGTGATGTAAGCCATGGTGATTCTCCTTTTGTAAGTCAGTTATCAGCCGATAGTTAATGCATCGAATTAATGTTAAGCAGAGTCTCTCGGTCTTGTTCCCTCCTCAGGAGGGGGAGGGCCAGGGAGGGGGACGCTGTCCGCGCAACACCAAGCTTCCCCCCTCCAACCTCCCCCCTCCGGGGGAGGCTAGTACTCGCCCAGGGGTGTGGAGGCTAGTCCTCGTCCAGGAAAGAACTCACCTGGTCCTTGTTCATTGCCTTGCGCAGCCAGGGGGGCGGGTTTCCCCTCAACACTTCCTGCATCTTCTCGATAGATTCCTTGAGCCCCACCTCGACGTTGGTCTTCATAGGGTGGATCCGTTTGGCCACCAGTTTGGCCGCGGCCGGACCACCAATCTGCATGGTATAGACGATGGCGCAATCGGAGAGCAGGTTGGCGCGGGCGGCGATGCGATCTTCTTCATCGCTACCGTACTCGCTCACGGTGACGGTCTGGACGTAATGCGCCTCATCCGGCCCCACCTCCCAGATATGGAAGAACTCAGCCTGGCCAAAGTGCATGTCGATGGTCTCGCCGGTCCTGGTGGTAAAAGCGATTTTCATAGCGTGGTCTCCTTAAAAGCGAGGTTAAGGTTGAGGCTAAGGTCAAGAAAGGCAGTTAATAGTTTGATCTCGTTCCCAAGGTCCGCCTTGGGAACGCAAAGCCTTTCAGAAGCTCCAGCTTCCCTCGGATACATACCTGGAGCTTTGCACCGTATGGGGTTCCCAGGCTGGAGTTTGGGAACCAGGAAAGACAAAGTAGAAGCAGTCCCCTTAGTCTTAACCTTTGTCTTTATCTGTTTCTCAGTTGTGCGCTAGTTTCTGAGCTTCCTTGGCGTTGGCTTGGAAAATGTTGGCCACTTCGAATATAAGGTTCAGCGTCCCCCGATAGCCTACCCACATCTTGTGATGCGCTCCGAGTCGGTCGAATACAGGCATTCCCGTCCGCAGATGGGCGCCGATTCCCAGTTTTTTCGCGGCCTGCCTCCCGTTGGAGTTGGCGACCAGCAGATCGGCTCCAGCCGCAGTCCGTTCCAGGTCTTCGAGATCCCCGACGAACAGGTTCTCAACCGGTAATTGGTCAAGTCCCCGGGTCCTGGTAGCCGCAATGGCAACCTGGATGTCGCAGCCGAGCCCGGCGAGGAAAGTGGTCATCCCCTTCAGATGATCCGCCTCCAGGGCGAGCGCGATCTTCTTCTGGCCGAACTGGTAGTGGCAGTCCACCATGGCATCCATGAGGCGGCTTCTCCAGCGTCGGAACTTATCCGGAATCGGCCTGCCGGCAATCGCAGAGAGCGTGGTCATCAAATGATCTGACTCGACAAGGCCGGTGATCGAGGTGAAGCCGTAGCTCGGGATGCCGAACCTTTCTTTGAGAATGGTGGCGGCGTCGGCCAGCGAATCACCAAAGTACATGGTGGCGACGCTTCTTCCCGCGGACTTGATCCGCTCGATGCTGACCCCTCCGGTGGACAGGGCCGAAACTGTGGCATCGATATGGCCGTCCAGGGCATTGGATATGTCGGGAATCACCACCGGATCAAGGCCGAAACCACGGCAGATCTCCGCAATTTCTTCGATCTCGGCGGGAGTTAACTGGCACCCGGGTAGGATACTTACCTGCCCAGGTATTGAGATGCCTCCTTCCGGCACGGTTGCGACGATCGCTTCGACTGCGGCGGCATAACCTTCCTGCATCGAGCCGCAGTAATCCGGGGTGGAAGCGTGGATAACGGGGATGTCATCGTGTTCGGGGTGGGCTTCTCTGAACTGCACGATCGCGCTTCTCACGTCGTCGCCCATGGTTTCGGTCAGGCCGGTGGTCATGACCCCGACTACGTCGGGCTTGAATTTCTCCATGACCCGGTTCAGGCCGATCTTCACGTTCTCCCAACCGCCGAAGATGGCGGCATCCTCGCTCATGCTGGTCGAGTTGAGCGCAATGGACTCCTTGAAGTGCCGGGAGAGTTGCAGCCTGATGAAGGTGGAACACCCCTGGGCGCCGTGCAAGAGGCCCAGCATGCCGTCGATGCCGAGATAGGCCAGCGTCGCGCCCAGCGCCGGTGAGTTCTTCTGCGGGTTCACCGTCGCGTTCTTGGTGGGCACCTTGACCCGTGAACCTTTCATCTCGATGGCCGCAAACGCAGCCGCGTGCCCCGCTGTTACGGCCAGATCCGCTTCCAGCGCAGCGGCATCCTTCTCCCAGGGGGCTTTGCCATTGAGAGCAGGCCAGATCGGGTTGTTCACCGTCAAGTCGAGCTGCTTGGCGAAGGTGACCATACCGGCGTATCCGGCATAGGGATGCGAGCGGCCGTGGTTGATATCAAGGAACGGGGTCTTGGTCTTCAGGGCGAGGAACTTGGTCTTGCCGCCCGCCACGATCAGGTCGGGGAGCTTGTCGTACATGACCGAGAGCAGGCCCGCCGTGCTGGTGTCGGAGATGATGGAGGCATCCTCGTGCATCAGCGCCTTCATCCGGTAGAAGTCCTCCAGGGTGGAGTTCTGGGTCCCGGCGGCAAGGATCTCGACGCCCAACTCGGCAAGCGCGTTGACCATGGACCAGGTCTTTACTCCGCCGGTGAAGAGCACCGCCCTCTTCCCTTCCAAGCGGGCCCGGTAGGGAGCAAGTTCGGCGCGGCAGGCAGCCTCGCATTCGGTTATGAGCTTCTCCACGCGATCCTGCATCACCCGCTTTTCCAGGCCGTTCACCCGGTCGTCCAACTCGCGCGCGATGTCCCGTAGCGCCTTGGCCACGTCGGTCATGCCGTAGAAGGATTCCTCGAGGTACGGGATGCCGTAGTTCTTCTGCATCTTCTTGGCGAGGTTGGTCAGGCTCTTGGAACAGACGATGACGTTCAGCTTGGCGCGGTGTGCGTAGCGCAGGTCCTCGAACTTGGAGTCACCACTGATGCAGGAAAGAACGCGAATCCCTAGTCGATCAAAGAGCGGCAGCATCCCCCACAGGTCGCCGGCGATGTTGTATTCGCCGATCAGGTTGATGTCGTAGTCCGTGGTGTACTCCGGCTCGGCGGTCCCGATCACGTATTTGAAAAGGGTTTCGCCCGCAAGACGGTTGCCGATGTTCTTGTCGCCGATGAAGCCGGGCGTGTTGACCGGGATCACCGGGATGTTCACCTTATCCCTGGCGGCATTGCAGACGGCCTCGATATCGTCGCCGGTCATGGAAGTAACGCAGGTGGCATAGACGAAGATCGCATTTGCCTCCGGATAGCGCGCCGCCAGTTCCTGGATGGCGCGGTACAGCTTCTTCTCGCCGCCGAAGATCACGTCGTTTTGCAGCATCTCCGTGGTGAAGCCGCGGCGGTAGATCTGGGAATCCGAGGAGCGTGCCCCGCGGTTGTCCCAGGAATTGCCGGCGCAGGCGATGGGGCCGTGCACCAGGTGGATGACGTCGGTGATGGGCATGAGGACCACGCGCGCGCCGTCATAGGCGCAGCTTCGTTCCGTCCCCTCACCCGGTTCGGACTTCTTGCAAAACTTGGGAGCCCCAGCGTCGTGTGTGTCGCAGTCTGTCGTGTCGTACCAATCCGGCTTCGCCATTGGAGCCTCCTTTAGAAGCGGTAAAAGCAGGGGCTAGGGATTAGGGACTAGGGGCTAGTAAAGTCAAAACCCTTCACGCTGCTGGCAGAGCGAGAGAGATGTTACCAGTCCCTAGCCCCCAGCCCCTAGTCCCTGTTTTTATCTCATCATCTCGAAGTGACGCTCATCGCAGGTTTCGTCGGTCACGTCGATGAACTTGTTGCAGATGGTGGACATCATGTTCATGACTCCCTGGTAGCCGATCAGCGGTTCGCGGTGCAGGTTGACCCTGTCGAAGATCGGGAATCCGAAGCGGAACAGCGGCACCTTGGCGTCACGTGCGGCGAACTTGCCGTGGGTGTCGCCGATGATGGCGTCCACCGGCTCGGTCATCACCAGGCTGCGCAGGTGCCACAGGTCCTTGTTGATGTAGACCTTCCCTTCCTTGCCGAACGGGGAGGAGTCAAGCAGCGCCTGCAGCTCTTTCTCAAGCTTCTTGGTCCCCTTGGAGCAGAGCACGTGGGTCGGCTTGGCACCCACCTCGAGCAGGAAGGAAACCAGGCCGAGCAGGTAATCGGGATCGCCGTAGACGGCGAACTTCTTACCGTGGATGTACTGGTGGGCGTCGGTCATGAGGTCGACTGCGCGCCCGCGCTCCTCCTTCAGCGACGCCGGGATCGGCTTGCCGGTGAGCTCGGAGAGTTTCAGCAGGAAGGCGTCGGTCTTGGCGATGCCAAAGGGCATCGGGGTGCTGGCATGCGCGCCGGAGTAGTTGTCCTTGAGCCAGGCGTAGGTCTTGGCGGTGGAGTACGTCCCCAAGGCCAGGGTAACCTTGCCATTGACCGAGTCGGCAGCGTCTTCGAGCTTGGTCCCGCCGGGGTACGGGCGGTAGGTGCCGTCGTTGGGGGAGTCGAATACTTCGGAGATGTCGGCCAGTACCGTATAGGGGATGCCGAAGGCTTCAAGGATCCTCTTGTACTCCCTGATGTTGCCGGTGTTGGCATCGAAGCCGGGAAGAAGGTTCAGCTTGCCGGTGCAGCGCCCTTCCACCTTCTTCCCCTCGGTCAGGGTCTGCAGGATGGCGAGCAGCATGGCGTCGTAGCCGTGGATGTGCGAGCCGTTGAAGCTCGGGGTGTTGGCGTACGGGATCGGGAGATCATTGGGCACGAACCCTTTGATACGAGCGTTCTTGATGAACGCGGTCAGGTCGTCGCCGATGATCTCCGGCATGCAGGAGGTAAAGACCGAGATCATCTTGGGCTTGTAGAGCTTGTAGCTGTTTTCGAGCCCCTCGTGCAGGTTGTTCTGGCCGCCGAACACGGCGCCGTCCTCGGTCATCGCATCGGAGACCGCCGGAGCCGGCTCGCGGAAGTGACGGTTCAACGTCGAGCGGTAGTAGGAGGCGCACCCCTGGGAGCCGTGCACGAAAGGAAGACTCCCCTCGAAGCCGTGGGCGGCGAGTTCCGCGCCCAGCGGCTGGCAGGCGTGGGCCGGGTTGATCACCAGAGCCTGGCGCGCGAAGTTCTTTTCCTTGTACTCCTCGGTATTGATCCAGGCCGCAACCCTCTTCACTTCGGATTCAGGGGTCTCGGTGACCGGCTTGACTTTTAGTCCAAGATTGTTTGCCATTGCATATCTCCTTTGGCGGGAGACTCATCCGTCACACCGCCATCTGTGGTTATCTACATCTGCATCGAACGCATGAGCGGTTATCGCTCCTTCCCCCGGAGGGGGGAGGCTGGGAGGGGGGAAAGCCTGATATCCCCCTCCCTAGCCCTCCCCCTCCGGGGGAGGGAACTCTCTGGGGAGGGACTGAACCCTGGGCTTAGAACGGCGCCTCGACCAGCTTCCAGGTCGGACTGTTGACCGCCATGTCGATGTCGCGGGCGAAGATGGGGAATCCCTTGTAACCGTGGTACGGCCCGGAGTAATCCCAGCTGTGCATCTGACGGAACGGGATGGCCATCTTCTGGAACAGGTACTTCTCCTTGATGCCCGAGCCGATCAGGTCCGGCTTCAGGATGTGGGCGAAGTGCTCCATCTCGATCTCGGAGGCGTCGTCGTAGACCACCGTGGCGTCAGGCATCTCGGATGCAGTCCGGTCGTAGTCGTCGGTGTGGGCGAACTCGTAGCCGGAACCGACGCAGGTCATGCCCAGATCCTCGTAGGCATTGATGGTGTGGCGGGGGCGCAGGCCGCCCACGTAGAGCATCACCTTCTTGCCGTCCAGGCGCGGCTTGTACTCCTCGATGATCGCCTGCATCTGCGGATCGTACTTGGCGATGACCGCCTCGACCTTGGCCTTGATGTTGTCATCGAAGAGCTCCGCCAGTTTCCTCAGGCTCTCCCTGATCTTGGTCGGCCCGAAGAAGTTGAGCTCGATCCAGGGGATGCCGTATTTCTCCTCCATAACCTTGCACATGTAGTTCATGGAGCGGTAGCAGTGGATCACGTTCAGCTTCACCTGGTGAGTGGCCGCGATGCGGTCCATCTCGCCGTCGCCGGTCCAGACCGCCTTGACGTTGAAGCCGCACTCCTCCAGAAGGGGCTTGGTGGACCAGGCGTCGCCGCCGATGTTGTACTCGCCGATCAGCGCGATATCGTAGGGGCCGATCGGGTCCGGGAACTCGCGGGTCTCGATGATGTAGTCGCGGATGGTGTCGTTGGAGATGTGGTGCCCGAGTGACTGGGAAACGCCGCGGAAACCCTCGCAGTTGCAGGGGATGACCGGGATGTCCAGCTCCTTCGCGGCGACCTTGGCGACCTGGTTGATGTCGTCGCCGATCAGGCCGACCGGGCATTCCGAGAGAACCGAGATCCCCTTGGCCAGCGGGAAGAGGTCCTTCGCTTCCTGGAGCAGGGTGGCGAGTTTCTTGTCGCCGCCGTAGACGACGTCCTTCTCCTGGAAGTCGGAGGTGAACTGCATCGGGAAGCTGTTGACGCCGGTGATGCCGCTCATGAGGTTGCGCCGGGTACCCCAGGAGTACCAGCCGCAGCCGACCGGGCCGTGCGATACGTGCACCATGTCGCGGATCGGGCCCCAAACTACCCCTTTGGCGCCTGCGTAGGCGCAGCCGCGGGCGCTCATCACCCCGGGGACGGTCTTCTTGTTGGACTTGACGCAGGCCGAACCCGAGGCCTGGTCGTTGGGAGCAAGGTGCGCGGCGCGCTTTTTCTTGCCCTTCTCAGGATAGAGTTCCAGGACCTCGTCGATCATCGCCTGGGTCGACTCTTTGGTGATTCCTTCTACGGTCTTTATTTCAGTGGACATATTTCCTCCAGCTCCGGTTGCCCGGGCTCGCGGTTGATTGATAATCCCCTCTCCCCTTGCTACAGCCCCCTCGCCCTCCGGGAGAGGGTTGCCGAAGGCCGGGTGAGGGCGTTGGCAGAAGCGAGATGGCTGCGGGAGCTTGCCCTCTACCGCCCCTCTCTCAGAGGGAGAGGGAGGTAGAGACATCTGGCCTACTTCGCTGCCGCCTCTGCCACCCCGACGACCGACTCGTCGTCGGCTTCCATGATGCCGAACTCCATCAGCAGTTCCTCGAGTTCGTCCATGGTGAGCGGGGTCGGTACCACCAGCATCTTGTTCTCGGAGATCTTGCGGGCCAGTTCGCGGTACTCGTCGGCCTGCTTGTGCTCGGGGGAGTACTCGATGACGGTCATTCTCCTAAGCTCGGCGCGCTGCACCTGGTTGTCGCGGGGGACGAAGTGGATCATCTGGGTGCCGAGCTTGGCGGCGAGCGCCTCGATCAGTTCGTCCTCGCGGTCGGTGTTGCGCGAGTTGCAGATCAGGCCGCCCAGACGGACCTTGCCGGAGGAGGCGTACTTCAGGATGCCCTTGGCGATGTTGTTGGCGGCGTACATGGCCATCATCTCGCCGGAGCAGACGATGTAGATTTCTTCCGCCTTGTTCTCGCGGATCGGCATGGCGAAGCCGCCGCAGACGACGTCGCCCAGGACGTCGTAGAAGACGAAGTCGAGGTCCGGGGTGTAGGCACCGTTTTCCTCGAGGAAGTTGATGGCGGTGATGACGCCGCGGCCGGCACAGCCGACGCCCGGCTCCGGTCCGCCGGACTCGACGCACTTGACGTCGCCGTAGCCGACCTTGAGCACGTCCTCGAGTTCGAGGTCCTCCACGGTGCCCAGCTCGCGAACCAGATCCATGACGGTGGACTGGGCCTTGGCGTGCAGGATCAGGCGGGTGGAGTCAGCCTTGGGGTCGCAGCCAACGATCATGACTTTCTTGCCGAGGGAAGCCAGACCTGCCACTGTGTTCTGGGTGGTGGTGGATTTGCCGATGCCGCCTTTGCCGTAGATCGCGATCTGTCTCATGTTCCTTCTCCTTTTTTGTGTGCCCCACTGCCGCCGCCGTCGTTCCGGTTGCCGCTCGACCAACTTCGTCAGCCACTCTGACGAACCCGCCGGTCTCGTCCGGTCTCCTCCGATGCGGAGGCGGCGCGGGGCTCTTTTGGTTTTTCGAGGCCGATTCCAAATGAAAAAGGGCGCACCGTATTGCTACGGTGGCGCCCTTGCCTTCTTACTCTAGTTGGAATACCTCGGTGTATCCCTATTCGGTTTTGATCTTACTCTTAGCAGCTACCGTGCCAACTTGTAAGTAGTTGCATTTGTGTCGATATATCGTTTACAAAGTATTAATTTCTTCTAGGGGCCGGCTTTGTGTCGAGGCAGCTGCCCAACTATTAGGCACTCAACCGTCGCCGGTTTGGCCGCACGGGGGTCTTGCGACTTACGCCGCCAGCGAGACCGAGCGTGCCTGGTGCAGTTTGACCAGGTCCTTTGCCGCAAGCGGCCCTTTGATGCGCTGCGCGGTGCTCCTCACCAGGGCCATCAGATCCTGAGCCTCGTCGCGCGAGATGGGAATCCCGATCTGGCGATAGCTTTCCACGATGCCGTTGGTGCCGGAGTGCTTGCCTGCCACGATATGCCTGGTGAGGCCGACCTCTTCAGGTGGAAACAACTCGTAGTTGCGCGGATCCTTCAGGACCCCGTCTGCATGCAGCCCGGACTCGTGCGAGAAAACCTTTTCCCCCACCACAGCCTTCCAGGCCGGCACCTCGCGCTTGGAGGCACGTCCTACCAGCTTGGAAACTGCATGAAAGCGCCTGGTGTCGATGCCGACATCGATGCCGCAGGCAACCTTGAGTGCCATGACCACCTCTTCCAGGGCAGCATTGCCGGCGCGCTCACCCAAACCGTTCACCGTCGTGCTGATGTAACGCGCCCCTCCCCTTACCCCGGCGAGAGCGTTGGCGGTGGCCAGTCCCAGGTCGTTGTGCGTGTGCACTTCGATATCCAACTCGGGGACCGCCGACTTCAGATACGCCACCTTTTCATAGATAGCAAAGGGATCCTGGATGCCGAGCGTGTCGCAGTAGCGGAAGCGGTCGGCGCCGTGGTCGCGTGCGGTCCGCATCAACTCGACCAGGAAGTTAACGTCGGCGCGGCTGGCGTCCTCGCCACCGACGCAGACATAGAGTCCCTTCCCCTTGGCGAAACCGAGGGCGCGCTTGAGCTGCTCTTTCACCCATTCTCTGCTCATGTTGATCTTGTGCTCGATCATGATGTCGGAAACGCTTAGCGAGATGTCAACGGCCTCTATGCCGCAGGCTATGCTCGCTTCGATGTCCGAAATAAGGGCACGGTTCCAGGTAATGAGGCGGGCCGACAGCCCCAGGTCGACCAGGGCCCGGATCGATGCGCGCTCCTCTTCGCCCATGGTGGGGATGCCGCACTCCAGTTCATGTACCCCCATCTGGTCCAGATGTCTGGCGATGGCGATCTTCTCGCGGGCGCTGAACACCACCCCTGCAGTCTGTTCACCGTCGCGCAAGGTCGTGTCGCCGATGAATACCTTATTTTGCTCACCCATGCCGCCTCCCTCCGAAGCAAATGCTTCGTGCACAAAGCGTAGCGGGCGCCGTTGCCCTTGTTCCCTGCGATTACGGACCAGAGAGCAGGAGCTGTGCCAGAAGAAAGGAAAGATTGGTATACGCAAGGCCTTCACCCCCCTAAGCGGCTGATAATTCGGGGAAAAGCCGCTCCACAGACTGCGGCGTCCTTGGCCTGATACCGGCAGGGATGACTGGTAACACAAAGAGCAAGTCGCCTAATTTAGTGGCAGGAGCACCCCGGGCAGCGTGGACATGATTCCCTTATCTAGCGGCTGGTCGGGATCTTCTTTGGCAGGACTTCTTGCCGGTGATCGGCCTAGTTCATCTTTTTTCGTTGTTCATCATTAATGTCGATGCTATCCTGCTTCGTCTATGACTCTGAAATCATTACCGCAACTTGGACCAAGGAGGAAAAGATGATCAAGAAGTTGGCCAACGTCATAACCGTGGTGATTATGCTGGCAGCGTTGGCAGGATGTGGCAGCGGAGGTGGAGATGGAACTGCGGGCTATACAGGAAAGACCGCTCCTACTGCTCTTACTACTAGCAATGCAACCGCAATGTCCCTCGACGTCGTCGACGGCCTGGGCAGCGTAACGTCTTTAGGGGGCATTGCCAAAGCCGTTTCCTCCACGCCGCAGGACTCCGTCTCCGTAAAGTCACTCACTGATGCAATTGAAGACAGCATTGCCTCGGTGGCACAGCAACCCTCTTTGGCTAAGACAGTCGCGCAAACAACCAGTGGAACCCAAAATGGTTACTCGGGGTCGTTCAGCTATGACGGCACCTATGACACAACAACAGGCAAGATTGCGGCGACCTTTACCTACAACGCCTACCAGGCGACGGCGGACTCGGCCATCCTTTCAGGCAGTGTGTCCGTAAGCGGTACGATCCTCACGCTGAGAGGCGGCGGCATAGAGCGGCTCAGTATCGTCATTACCTCTCTGCAGATTGCAGAACCGGGTGGGCGTTACGGTTCTGACGCAGGGGTATTTACCACAGTAAAAGGCAGGATGACCATCGTCAACGAAGGCGACAAAACCATTACGTTGTCGATGGTTTTCACCGACGGGGTAACCGGCAAGAGCTACTGGTACAAAGATTTCAGCACAGTGGTTTCCTATAGCACCACAACCATGTCGGGGACCTTCTACCACCCTGACAACGGTTACGTGATCCTGACCACCCTCACTCCTCTTGCCAACACGACCAACAGCTCTGGTGATCCGACTTCAGGGGTGTTGTTGTTCACCGGCAGGAATGGATCAAAAGTTCGTCTCACCTATACCAATTCCGGGATCGGGTATCTGTTAGAACTCGATGCTTCAGGCACGGGTAGCTTCACAGCGTTATAATCACCTATGTTTGACAGGACGGTTGGACAGGAAGGGGTGCACTACCGCACCCCTTCCCTTTTCCGGATCAGGAGGGGCGAGTCAGCATGGGGACAGAACAGAATACGCTGCAGAACATGAATCAAGGTGCCACGGTGGTCATCACCCACCGGGTGAAAAACGGTCAGCAAGACAGCTACGATGAATGGCTGGAAGAGATCGGTCCTTTATGCAGGGCCTCCCGTGGCCATCTTGACTGGCATATCGTCCGCCCTCTTCCCGGCCTGTCTGAGACCTACACCATCATCATCCGCTTCGACACCGTTGATAACCTGCAGGCGTGGATGAATTCGGAGTCCCGCCGGCACCTGATAGAAAAAGTACGTCCTCTGCTAGCCGGCGACGACGACTTCTTCGTGCGCAGCGGGCTCGACTTCTGGTTCGCGCCGCAAGGGGCAAGGGCGAAGGTGCCCGTCCGCTGGAAGCAGTACCTGGTGACGTGGTCGGCGATCTTTCCGCTGGCATCGTGCGTACCACTGGTAGTGATACCGCTGCTGCGCCGGCTCGGCATTCCGCCTCTCCCCTACCTCGACACCCTGGTCGTTTCCGGGGTGATCGTTTTCCTCATGGTTTACCTGGTCATGCCACGCTATACCCGGCTGGTGCAGCGCTGGCTCTTTCGCTGATCATTCCCTGCCCCCTCCCCCAGACCCCATCGCGCTTGAGGCACCTTTCATTGCCGCAAACGCAGGAATCCTCGGAATAATTCGAAAATTATTCACTTCATCTCTCCCCAAAGAGCGCGTGTTTTTTTACTGCTAAAGTCGACAATGTAATTGCCGAAGAGAGGGGACAGTCCGGTGCCGTTTGTGGTTAATGAACCCCAGAATAAAAGGAGTCGCAGTCATGTCTATTTCAAAGAGGTTGTTCCTATTGCTGTTCGTGTCGGTGTTCGCGATGGTGGGACTCACCGTGTTTAACGAGTTCCAGTCCGAGCGGGTGTACAACGCAGCGAACTATGGAAACATCAACACCGTTCCGAGCATCAACGTCCTGAACGAGGCATCCCTCGCGATGCGGGATCTACAGACCGACACCTTGATCCACATCTTGAACACGGATGAGGCGAAGATGGCCGAACTGGATCGCCATGTTCAGGAGGGGAAATCTGAGGTAGACAAGAAGCTCAAAGAGTATGAGCACCTTCTCTCGGATGACAAAGACAGGCAGTTGTTGACGGACGACCGCGCTGTCGTGTCCGAACTGAACGCCCTGATCGACAAGGTGCTCGCCTTGTCCCGCGTTAACAAAAACAACGAAGCGAAGGATGTTTTCTCTTCCAACAAGACTGTCTTCGCCAAAGCAGACGACGTCTTTGCTGCGCACTTGAAGTACAACCTCGCGCTGTCAGACAAGGGGAGCAAAGACGCCATCGCCATCAAGAAATCGTCTCTGGTTTTGGCAATCACCTCTACCATCGTCGTGGTGGCCATCGTAATCGCGGTCGCCCTATTCATCATCCGTTCCGTGCGTGTAGTTGTGGGCGAGGTCATGAACGCTGCCAATAACGTTTCCTCGGGCAGCCAGCAGATGTCGCAAGGTGCGGAGGAGTTGTCCCAGGGGGCAACGGAGCAGGCTTCGGCAGCCGAAGAGGCGTCATCGTCCATGGAGCAGATGTCAGCCAACGTGCGGCAGAACGCGGATAACGCCCTGCAGACGGAGAAAATCGCGCTCAAGACTGCTGCCGACGCCAAGGAGAGCGGTGAGGCCGTCACTAAGACGGTCCACGCCATGAGAGAGATCGCAGGCAAAATCTCCATCATCGAGGAGATCGCGCGCCAGACCAACCTGCTGGCACTGAACGCTGCCATCGAGGCGGCGCGCGCCGGGGAACATGGCAAAGGCTTTGCCGTCGTTGCCAGCGAGGTGAGAAAACTTGCTGAGCGTTCGCAGAAAGCCGCGGCGGAAATCTCCAACCTGTCCCAGGGGAGCGTCGAAGTGGCGGACAAGGCGGGCGAGATGCTGGCCCAGATGCTGCCCAACATCCAGAAAACATCGGAACTGGTGCAGGAGATCACCGCCGCCTGCAAGGAACAGGATGCAGGCGTGGTGCAGATCAACCAGGCCATCCAGCAACTCGACCAAGTGATCCAGCAGAACGCTTCCGCAGCCGAGGAAATGGCCAGCACCGCAGAGGAACTGGCCAGCCAGGCAGAACAGCTGCAAGGGGCGATCTCGCAACTCACGGCGGGCAACAGCGACCAGAAAGCGGCAGCGGCACCGATGCGCAGGACCGTGGTCAAACCGGCCGCCAAGAAACCCGCAACCAAAGGCACCGCCAGCAAGCTTACTTACTCGGGAGCGGTGCTGGACCTTGAAGAACAGGACGAGCGGTTCGAGAAGTACTAGCCCACGCCTCCTCCCCTACCCGCTACAAGTGTGCCCGGGCGATGGCGCCGGGCACACGCTTCTTGCCTTTTTCTCTCTATCTCATCGATCCAGCGTCAATAAGTTACATTCCGGTGTACCGGTATTGCGCCGTGAGGCGTCGATTATGGCGGGTCGAGCCATTGAAGTTCAGAACAAAAATTCACTAACTGTGATCCAAGTTACATCTAAATACCAAGATTTACTCCAATGTTCCGTATACGTGGATGCTTTCAGTCTTGTAGTGTGGCGGGAACAACGTCATTAACTGTAAAGGAGGACGTGATGGCTTCCAAAGATCGCAGTGGCGGTGCCAGGTTGGACTCGGCCGATTTCTGTGTCCTGCAGGTGCAGCTCTCCAGCAAGGGGGCGTTGGCAAGCTCCTCTTCCCAGACGCACTTCGTGACGGTCGACAATCGGATGGAGACACTCGATTTCGTCAACAACAACCTGGACCTTTGCGCGAAGAACATCCTCAAGCTGCTTCGAGTCAAAGAGGATAAATAAAAATCCCCGGGAGCGCTCCCCCGGGGATGAAAACCAGCCTGCATCGATCCTGGCACCGGCGCTAGCCGTGCCCCCGCCTTACTTGTGGCCCGGTGCGATCTTGGCCATGAAGGCGCGCACGCGCTTGGCGTTGGTGCCGACATCGGATATGCCGACCCGCGACACGGAGCGGATGTCGAGTAGCGATCGATCGCCCGCCGGGACGATGCGGATCACGATGTCGTCCTTGAAGCCGAACCACCTCGTCATATCGGTAGCCTCGATAGTCCCCTCCGCCGGCCGCTCGGCCACGATATCCCACCCCAGGTCCCTTGCCGTCAACAGTGCTATTTTATAGGCTTCGTTCGCCGGTACTGCCATGACCATGGTCTTCAGTTCCGGGTACGCCTTCATCTGCTGGGTGGCGACGTCGATCCCGCCGTACCTGACACCAGCGCGGCGCAAGGTGCTGATGGCCACGAAGCGGGGCGGATTGTTGAGGTCCGTGCTGATGTCGTGGATGCGCGGGTAGCTTTGCGCCTGAACCTTCCAGTACAGCGGGATCCCGAACGAGATCAGGGCCAGGATCAAGGCGATCAGCGAGACGAAGATGCCCCGGTAGTGTCTCTTCCTGGCGGAGATGACGCTTGAGGCGAGCGCCACGACGGCGCAGCCCAACCCGATATAGCCTGCCGACTGGATCATGGCAAAGCCGGTCCTGAAGGTCCAGGCATTGAGTCTCGCGCCGGGGCCGGAGGAGAAGAGCAGCAAAAAGGCAAAGGCGGCACAGGCAACCGCGAAAAGCGGCAGTACCATGGCGGTGCTGCGGACGGAAGTTTTATTCTGTTCCTGTTCCATATCGCCTCCTTCCGAGGGGATGCTTGCCTGGGCTCGAGTCCCCCTCCCCATCCCTCCCCCTCCGGGGGCGGAAGATGCACAGCCCGCTACCTATAGCAGAGTACCTTCCCGCAGTGCCTCATGGCACGCCCCCGGCTATGACACCGGCACCGTTGGGGAGTTCGATGGGGAGCCGGCGCACGTCGGTGGCGCCGGCCTGCTCCAGCATGTCGAACAACTCCCCCTGGCTGTAGGCCTGCCCCTCCGGTGTGCCGAGCAGCATGTTCAACGAGAACAGCGCCGGGAACACCGGGGCGTCCTTCTTGTCATCCAGTATGAACTCCTGGATCAGGACCAATCCTCCGTGCTCCAGGGCCTGTACCGCTTTTTTCAACACGCGGACACAGGCATCGGGACCGATGCCGTGCAGCACGTGAGAGAGCCAGGCGACGTCGAACCCCTCCGGAAGGTCGTCCTGCTCGAAATCGGCTGCCACGAAACCGATGCGGTCGGAAAGCTCGAAGCGCGCCACGGTCTGTTCCGCAAAACTCCTGGTGGTCGGCAGATCGCAGATGACGGCATCGAGTTGCGGGTTATGCAGGCAGAAGTGGATGGCGTAGGTGCCCGGGCCGCCGCCCAGGTCCAGCAAACGCCTGCGCCCCTGCAGGTCGATCTGGGGAACGATCTTCGGAGCCAGGAGCATGGCAAGGTTGAACATCCCCATCAGGAAGCTCTCGCGCGAACTCTCGACGTCCTCGTGGGAGACCCGTTCCCGGACCGGCTGCCCTGTTTTGACCGCCTCGTCCAGGCGGCTCCAGCCGGCGACCAGGTGATGGTGGTGCATGATGATGTGGCCGAGATAGTCAGGGGAGGTGCGGCTGAGGAACTTCGCGGTAAACGGGGTGGCGGCGTAGAGACGGCCTTCCTTTTTCAGCAGGCCGAGCGCGGCGAGGGCATCGAGCAGCATGGCAAGCGCGCGTGCATCACAGTTCAG
The DNA here is from genome assembly GCF_016458305.1 of Geomonas anaerohicana. GTDB lineage: Bacteria > Desulfobacterota > Desulfuromonadia > Geobacterales > Geobacteraceae > Geomonas > Geomonas anaerohicana. The sequence continues at coordinate 577,853 of NZ_JAEMHL010000003.1, forward strand.
TGCCCCGGCCAACTCCACCGTCGTCATTGGGGTCGAGGCCAGCGGCGTGAAAATGTTCAGTTTGACCCCGGCGTGCAGGGTGCAGGTGCTCCAGTACGAACCGGATAGTTCGAGCAGAGTTGCCGCCGTCCATTCTTTCAATTCCACTGTCCCCTCCCTCAAAGGTGTCCCGGTCAGTCCCGGTTCACATGAAATGAAACGATGCTGCTGAAATCATTAAACGGGGCAAGTCTACCCGCCAGTTTGAGCACCGTCAAGTTGGCGTAACAGCGCATTCCGGAGCTACACAGCAGAAGGGACAGGCTCCGTTAGGTGCCTGTCCCATTAGCGGAACGCTTCTGTCTGCTTAACGCGCTTCCAAAAGCGTCTCCGAAGCTCCCACTTCCCTCGAATGCAAAGCTGGAGCTTTGCGCTACATGCGGTTTCCAAGCTGGAGCTTGGGAACCAGGAATGTCGGCAGCAGAAGGGGACTGGCACCTGGCGGAGCCAGTCCCCTTCCTACCCGCTACTTAACCAGCGTCGGCGGCAGTATCTCGTGCTCCTTCTTGAACTGCAGCTTCTTGGTGCCGCGGTTGTTGGTGTACTTGGCCAGTTCCAGGTCGACCTTGTCCGGCACCCGCTCGCCCGCCTTGGCCAGCAACTGGCGCAGGTGCATGTCGGCGCCGGCGGCGTGGCTCGACGCGTCCTCGATGACGCGCATGGCCTCGGCCGGATTATGGAAGCCGGTGGAGTTCTCGGCCCCGAGGAAGATCAGGCGGTAAAACGCCTGTTCGTAGTGCTCCCTGGCCATCTCGTACAGCTCCCGGTCGATCTGCTTGCCGGCGGCAGCCGCCTTGTTGGCCATCTCGAAGAGCTTGGCATCGGTGGCGACGGTATAGCCGGTCTTCAGGTAGCGGTCGATGAAGCGGTCCTGGATGCCGATCACCTTTTGCCGCAGTTGGGCCGGAGTCTCGCTGTGGCAGGCGGCACAGGCGGACATGCTCCCCTTGAGCGGGCTCATGATCCGGTGATCGGTCAGTTCCTCGTTGTTGGAGATCATCATCGGCATGTGGCAGTCGGCACAGGTTACCCCGGCCAGGTAGTGGGGGCTCTGGTTGGAATAGAATTCGTACTCGGGGTGGCGAATGAAGGCGAGTTTGAACCCGGTGACCGCCTGGACCCACTCTCCGTGTGACGGGGAGCTCTTGATCTGCTTGATGATGTTCTCGATGGTGATATGCCCTTCGCTGCTGCCCGCCCAGGGGAAGACGACATCGGTGGAGTGCATCTCCTTGTCCTTGGGGATCATGTAGGTGACATGGCACTGGGCACAGACGAAGGTGCGCTTCTGATCTCGTGTCAGCTTGTCCTGGTCCAGACCGATCTCTCTCAGCGCCTTGCCCAAAGTAAAGCCGCGGGAAATGCGCAGAGCCATTCCCCTGTTGTCGTGACAGTCGATGCAGGCGACCCCGAGGGTCTGGTTGGCCTTGGGCAGACGCGCCAGCACTTCCTTGTACGGAGTAGAGAAGTAGGCCAGGCCCATCTCCCTGGCAAGTTTGGGCGCATAGGGAGTCTTGCAGGTGAGACAGGCGCCGCCGGCCTTGATCCTGCCTGGATCGACCTCGAGCTGGTCCTGCACCATGTAGTAGTGCCCGCGCGGCTCGTTGTATTCCGCCCCGAAGCCCCAGCCATTGTACAAAAGCGCCAGGAACGGGTATTCGTCGAGCTTGTCCCGTCGTTCCTCACCGACGTCGTAGCCGCGCTTGTACTTGCTGAGCCCGGCCGGTGTCGGCTCGCTGGTCAGTTTCCACTGCTGGTAGTGGACCGGGTAGAGCTTGCCCCAGCGCGCCGGATCAATGGCGGCATCTGCGGGGTCCAGCGGCGCTTCGGTCACCTGCTGGGCGGGTTGCACCTCGGCGGCTCGGTGGCTGCAGCCGGCCCAGATTGCGGTGGCCGCCAGCGTGGCAAGGACGGCGACAGTGTATCTCGTGGCGATCTTCACACCCATCTTTTGTTCCTCCCTTATCGTGACGGTGGACAGCTAGTTAGGAAATCAGCCCAGATGAGTCTACCATCAATTTTTCCAATGGCTGTCGGAGGGAGATGCAAAGTGTAAGAAAAACAAGACGCAGATGCGGGGGGGAACTACTTGTGAACGGAGGGAGGGTGTGGTGGGCGGCAGTTGCCCGCAGATTATCCGATGGTGAGGCGGTTCTTACCGGCAGCCTTGCTCTGGTACATGAGTCCATCGGCGCGCGCCAGGAGCGTCTGCACGGTGTCGTTTTTCACGGCCATGGTCGCGCCGATGGAGATTGTGACGCGCAGCGCTTCCCCTTCCACCAGCACGAATGATTTCTCCACCAGTCGGCGCAAACGCTGCCCCATGTGCTTGAGGTTGGCCGCAGTCACATTGCGGATGATACCGACGAATTCCTCCCCTCCCCAGCGACCGTAGAGGTCGAAGGGACGGGAGTTGGCGCTCAGCGTGCCGGCGACGAACTGCAGCACGCGGTCTCCCGTGTCGTGCCCGTAACGGTCGTTGATCTTCTTGAAGTCGTCCAGGTCCATGAAGAGGATGCCGAAGGGAATGTCGTAGCGGTGCAGCTCCTCGAGGCGGGACTCCAACTCGCGGTCCAGGTAACGGCGATTGGCCAGTTGGGTGAGACCATCCAGCAATGCCAGTTTTTCCAGTTCCTGGAGCCGTTCGTCGTTGTGGACCTGGCCGCTGTTGTCCGAGAACATCTCCACGCCGCCAATCACCTTGCCGGTTTCATCGGTGAGCGGGATGACGCGCACCAGCACCGGGACCCGGTGCCCGTTCTTGTGGTGCAGAAACACCTGGGCATCGTGGGGAGTACCGGTGTCGATGGTCGAGGCGAGGGGGCATTCGCTGCAACAGAGGTTGAGGCCGACGTCGTCGACATGACAGAGGATGTTGTCGGCGCACGGCTTGCCGACCACCTCGTCCGCACTGTACCCGGAGATCCTTTCCGCGGCGTGGTTCCAGAAGACTATCCTCCTTTCGTTGTCGACGATGTAAAGACCATCACGCAAATCGTCGATGATCTTTCTGAACGACTGGTTGCTTAGATCCACGGGCCGGACTCCTTGCCTGATAACATGAGATTAAAGAAGAGACGCAAACTGGCTAATGAGTATAGTCTGCTTCCCGTTTGTTGTCAAAGAATGCAAGCGGGCGGGCATGCCGCATTTCCCTTACCCGCCTCAGCCCCTCACCCCTTTCCAGCGCCACAATCGGGCACCCTCCTCTTGGGCGGAGGACCCACTATACAGATCATTTAGATACCTTTTTGCCTGCGGCAAGGTAGTTGGCGGTGAAGATGTAGTCGTCGTGGTAATCCAGACGCCCGTCGTTGTTAAGGTCGCGCCTCTTGATCGCCGCTTCCCCTTTGGCCTTTTGCAGGTAGACCTCGAAATCGGCCTCGGTCACCTTCCCAGAGCCGTCAAGGTCCACGTCCGCGGCTGGCGCCACGGTGAGGGGGCATTGCTTGATCGCGCCAAGGAGCATGACGACAGTGGCGCTTTCCGCACCAGAATCAGGTTTTACCTCAAGGACCCAGCCACCCTCCCCTGCCCGCAAGGAAAGCGCCTGGCACCCCTGGAAGGCGAAGTTGGGCGCCTTGTCTCCATTGCGCGGGATGGTCAGGGCAAGGACGGAGCCGGGGGTGCTGATCCCGATGGGCGGGTCCTGGTGAAAACAGGGGGACTCCCCTTGGGCAAAGAGCGAGATAAAACCGGCGGCGCTCCTTTGACCGGTGAAGGTGCGGAAGCGTTCCAGTACGCTTGGCACCTCTTGGGGCGCCGCGGATACTGGACTGGCAGCCTGTTCCGCTTCGGCCTGGACGGGAACCACGGGAGTTTGCTGGTCCTGGGTTCGGCTGACGGTTACGGGCTGTTGGATCTCCGCAGGTTCGGTCGGCGCGCCCCCCTCCTGGTCGGCGCGGTCGCGATTCTCCATCCCCCCGGAGACGGTAGGCGCTTCGGCTGCGGAAGGCGAGACGCTCCCGCCGATGAGCCTGGCCAGGCCGGTTCGGGCGGGAACCGCGGCGGAGTCGGCGACTGCGCCGTTTGCACCCCCCCCGGCCTGATCGGAGGTCGCGGCCGGAGCGGCCGCGACGGTTGAGGCGGCCGGCGGCACGGTGTCGACGGCGCTTCCGGCATAGAGCAGCACCGGCTGTTTCAGTCCCAGCGTGTCGATGATGCTCCCCCTGACACTGACTTGCCCCGTGCTTTCCCCTTGCTGATCGAAGGCAACGGTGGCGATCTGGCCGTTTCCAGTGATGGCTGGGGCACCGATGATCGATACCACTAATGTGCCGGGGGCGTTGCGGTTGAGCGCGGTGACGGCGCCCCTGGCGAGCGGCCCCTGGGTCAGGCGCGGGTTCGAGAGCTTCGAGCTGTCGTAGGTGATGGCGAGGTCGATGCCTGCGACGTTGGCGAACCCCGTGCCGTGAAGAACGAATGAACCGTTTCCGGCAGGGTCCACCGAGAGCACCGATGCGGCGGCTGACTGCTGCGGTAGGAGAAGCGGAATGCAAAGCATGAGGGAGCAAAGGAGCGCTCCCCGTAGCAAAAGACGCTGGCACATGAGGACCTCGCAGAGAAGAAGACGTCGAGTTCCCGGTGATACGGCCGGGGGCGACGGAAGTCCGGGGAGGGGTTTCCCCCTCCCCGGTTCAGGGTACCGTACTACTGGGCCACGCCTACCAGCGTGACGCTCTGGGTGCTGGTGTTGTTGTTGGCGTTATCGGTGAAGCTCACCCGGGCGTTGCGGGTGCCGGTGGTCCTGGAAGGTGCGAAGCTGACGCTTACGGTGCAGCTTGCCCCTGCGGGGAGTCCGGCGCCGCCAATCGGGCAGTCGTTGTTGACCAGCGTGAAGTCGGCCGCAGCGGTCCCGCTGAGGGAGATGCTGCTGACCAGCAGGGGGACCCCCCCGGTGGAAGTGAGGGCGATGGTCTGCGGCACACTGGTCGAGCCGCGGGTCACGCTGCCGAAGTTGATCGAGGTAGGGTTGACCCCTGCCGCGGGCCCGCTCATGCCGGTGCCGCTGATAGGTATGCTCTGCGGGCTGCCGGCGGCGCTGTCGTAGATGTACAGGGTGGCGGAGCGGGGACCCGGCGCGGTCGGTCTGAACTTGATGTTGATGGTGCACGATTCGCCCCCCACCAGAGTGGGAGGGCAGCCGTTGGTCTGGGTGAAATCGCCGGGGTTAACCCCGCCCATCGCTATGTCGCTGACCGCCATCGGGAGGTCGCTCGTATTGAGGATGGAGACGATCTGCTTCGAGCTGTTGTTGTTCACCACCTGGGCGCCGAAGTAGAGCGCCTGGGAGCTGAGCGTGATGGTGGTCCCGAGCCCGGTCAGGGGAACGGAGAAGGTGCCGGCAGGTGTCCCGTTGAAGGGATCGTTACTGACGACGGTGAGCGCCGCGCTCTTCGCCCCCTCGGCAAGCGGGGTGAAGCTGATTGCGACGCTGCAGCTTCCTCCCGGCGCCACGGTGGAGCCGCAGCTGCTGGTAAGGGAGAAGTGGGTCGGGTCCGTGCCGGTCAGGGTAATGGCGCTTATCTGGAGCGCAGTGGTTGAGCTCTGGTTGGACACGGTCACCGTCTGCGGCAGGCTGGAGGTGTTGACCAGCACGTTGCCGTAGGAAAGCGAGGCAGGGGCCACGCTTCCGACCGGCGCCACGCCGGTTCCGGCCAACGCAACGTTGACAAGCGGTGTCACAGGGTCGCTGGTGGCCACGGCCAGGTTGGCGGCGCGGTTCCCCATCGCCTGCGGGGTGAAGACGACGTTGACGGTGCAGGAAGCGCCGACGGCTATGGGCCCGCCCGCGCAGTTGCTGCTCTGGGAGAAGTCCCCCGGGTTGGCACCGGCGAACCCGATGCCGCTTACGACGAGGGGCGCTGTGCCTGCGTTGGAGATGACCACCTGCCTGGCTGCGCTCGCACTCTTGGCGAACTGATTGGCGAAATTCAGCGACGTCGGATTGGCAACGGCGATGGGGGCCGTGCCGATGACGCTCAGGGGTACGATGGCGGTGCTGGCCGCCGGGCTCGTAGTATCGATGGCGAGGTCGGCCAGGACGGTACCGGCGAGGCTCGGAGTGGCGGTCACGCTGATGGTGCAGCTGGCGGCGGGAACGAGCGTAACGGGGCAGTCGTGGCTGACGCTGAAATCGGCGACGGTGCCGCCGGTAAGCCGTATCGCCGAAACGCCGAGATCCTGGTTCCCCGTGTTGGCGAGGCTGATCGTTTTGGCGGCGCTCGTCGTTGCCACCAGCTGCGGATCGAAGATCAGCTGCAGCGGGTTGAGGGTTGCCAGCGCGGAGGCGATGCCGGTACCGGTGACCGGGACGGACAGCGCCGGACGGGCCGGGTCGTCGCTGTTGATGGTGAGCGAGGCGTTAGCCGCGGCCGCCACGGTCGGGTTAAAGGTGACGCTTATGCTGCAGCCTGCCGCGGGTGCAAGCGTAGCGACACAGTTGTTGGCGGTGACCGCGAACTCCCCGGGGTTCGCGCCAGCCAGGGCGACCGAGGTGACGGTCAGGTCGGACCTGCCCCCGTTAGTAAGCGTGATGGTCTTGGCCGCGCTCACCGATCCGTACGGCTGATCGCCGAAGGCAAGGGAAGCGGGCGAAGAGAGGGCGATCGGAATCGCCGCCACCGTGGCGATGTTGGACCAGGATGAGCGGCTGGTGGCCGCCTGCCAGTCGGGCCGGTAGCTCGGGGGGGTGGTCGGGGTGTAGTCGTCGAGCGCCTGAACCCGGTAGTAGCTACCCAGCGCAGGGGCCACCGATAGCGTCATGGTATCGCCGAACTTTGCCGCGGGTACGCTGGCGGCAACCATCCGGGTAGACACCCCGGCCAGGAAGGTCGGGTCGTTGCTGATCTGCACTTCGAAGCTCGACTCGCTGGCCGAGTTGTCCTTGAAGGAAAGATCGACGTTCGGGCCGTTGTTGGCGGCGGTGAGTGTAGCCGGCGCCAGCGGCGGCACCAGGAACGACATGGAGCGCATCATGTCGTTTTCCTCGTGGCTCAGGATGTGGCAATGCCATACGTACTCATGCCCGAAGTTGTACAGCTGGTTGACCATGGCGCCGCCGAGGTTGCCGCCGTCCTTCGGGTTCGACTGGGAGAAGCCCATGTCGGAGCCGATGGGGACCGTCGGGTTGAGCGGGCGGACGCTGTCAGGCAGCGGGAACGGCACCCGCGGGGTGATGGGACGCAGTGCGACGATGGTGTCCTCCAGGGGGCTCACCCTGATGGTGTCCTTCCACCCGAGTTCGTTGGCGTCGGGGAGCCTGATGATGCCGTCCCAGGCCACGCGGTTCAGGATCTGCACGTCGAACAGGTGGAAGTGGATCGGGTGCGTGTCGACCCCGTTGTGGGAGATCTTCCAGACCTGGATGCCGCCCGGGGTGAGCTGTTCGGTGACCGGGTCGGCGTAGTTCTGCAGCACGAAGTTGGCGTTGCCCGCGTTGGTGAACGGGAGTTCCAGGCCGAGCTTCGCCGCCATGCGGCCGAACTCGTCGAAGGATGCACCCATCTCGTCGTGGATCGCCTTGGGCTTCATGGCGAAGTTTTCCATCAGGGTGCCGTCGGGCTGCTTGAAGCTGATAGACGTGTCGGTGATCCTCGAAACGCCCCAGGTGGGCCAGTTGGCCGGGAAGAGCTTGTTGTAGGTCTGGTTGTAGGCCGTCTGCCCCACGATGACCGGCTCCTGGGAAAGCGAGAAGGCCCCCGCCTCGGTGGGGGTGGTCTTGAACGCGTTCTGCAGCTCGGTCAGCATCGCCGGGTTGTAGTCGTCGGGGGGGGCGCTGCCGCCCGAGCCGGTGACGGTGATCTGCATTACGGTACGGATGTTGGGGCCGAAGCCGACCGGAGTGCCGGCAATGCCCCCCATGTCGGTGCGGTCGGGGGCACCGGTGTAGTAGTTGTACTGAGGCACCAGCGCCGGGAAGGCCGTGGGCGCGTCGTTGTACAGGATCAGGGTCTTCCCCGCGTACTTCGAGAAGTCGACGATGACGTCGGCGCGCTCCGCAGGTCCCATGATCAGGGTGCCGCCGTTCACGTTGCCGAAGTTGAAGGTGGTCGGGTCGAGGTTCCAGGAAACCGGCTGGTTCGGCAGCACCACCGGCGCGGGGAGAAGTCCCCCTTCGCTTCCCACCTGGATGAAGGCGGGGCCGCGCAGGGCCGGGTCGGGCACCCCCCCTTCCCTCGCGTCAGCAGGCCAATTCGGATAGGCCGGCATCTCGAGCGCCGGGACCATCTTCACCTCGGTCAGGTCGGCGCAGGTGGGGCACCCCTTCGGGACGCTGGCGTCCGCCTGGTAAAGCTGCAGGTTGAGGAACCTGTCGTGGGCCGCGTTCAGGATGCGCAAGCGGTAGGGTTTCGGGTCCACGGTCAGCTTCGGGTAAGCGGTGCCGTTCACCACCATGGTGTCAAGAAATGCCTCCGCGCCCCAGGAGGTATCGGGGGTGCCGGGGATGAGCGGCGGCTGGCAGAAGCCGGCCACGGCAGGGTCGCAGGTAGGGTCGTAGTAGGGGTTCGCAACCGGCCCCTGAGCCACGCACAGGGGAAGCTGCGCGCCGTCAACGCCGCACACCGGCGTTGCCGGGTAGAACCAGGGACCGTAGAACCAGCGCCCAAAGCCGCTCATGCCGGAAAGGTCGGGGTTGAAAGGGTTCTCGGCGGGCATGTAGACGTGGGGCCACCAAAGGTCGCCGGTCTTCGCAGTGCGCTCGTACACCCCCTTGGCGTTGGGGGTTCCTGCCAGGGGGCCCGTCCCCCAGTTCCAGAGCGGGTCGGTCTTCTTGACGTAGGTCGGACTCGCGGGATCGCCGTCGACGAAGGTCTTGTCCTGGATGACGAGCGGGATCTGGTCGGCCGGGATGGTTCCCGCCTTGAAGGTGCGGCCGTTCACCGTGCCGCCGTTCACCAGCGCCAGCTCGACATCGTCCTGCAGCAGGTACCCGGCCGCCTCGCCGGCGTAGACGTTGAGGCGGGTGATCCCCATCGAGTGGTCATGGTAGAACATCAGCCTGGCACTCTGCTGGTTGGTCCAGTAGTAGGTCTGGGAGCCATCGCCCGGGTCGTTGGTCGCTCCTGGCTCGGCGCAGGTGGTGGAACCGGCGCAGGCGGAGCCGGGGAAAGTCGCCTCGGTGATCATGGTGCCGTCGGCCTTGAACCACATGTCAGGGACGTTGACCACGCTCACCCCTTTTTTGTAGGAGGTCGCCTCGCCCGCCGGTGTGATCCACTGGTGCGGCGTGCCGTCGCTGATCCAGGGGGTGCGCCCGCCGTGCAGGTGCAGGTCGGCGCGGTTTTGGGTGTACATCTCGCAGTTCTGCGGCCCCATCGGGTCCGCCGGGTCGACCGGGGTACAGTTAGGCCCCTCGCCGGAGCCCATCACGGTGGTGTCGACCGGAAGGAAGAGGTTGCCGGCGCTGCCGTTGGGGAGGCGGTTGATGAACTTGACGCGGACCGGCCGGTCCTTGGTCGCCATGATCAGCGGCCCGAGGTAATGGAACGAGCTGACGTTCGGATCGGTGGTGTTGACCTGACGGTAGCCGCGCAGCGTGGTCGGGGGAAGGTCGGAGTGCATCTTCTCCGTGTACTCCCCAAGCTCCAGCTCGTAGTAATCCGATCCGGGATAGCTCGTGGTGTCGGGAATGGCCACAGGCAGGTACTGCCCGAGGTTGTTTTTGGCGCCTGCGTTAAGGCCGGGCAGCGTGTCCACGAACTTGCGCAGCGGTGGGGAGTTGGCCCAGTTCGGTGTCTCGTAGTAATCCGGCGTGTAGCCCGGCGCCGTGTATGGTGCAGCCTGTGCGGTAGCGCCCCCTGAGGAGAGGACGGCGACGGCAACGGCAAGGCAGATGTACTGCAAGAATCGCCTGCTCATAGTGTTTTCCTCCTGGAAAGGTTTCATTGCCTGCCTGGGGCCTGGGGGGCGGTATTTTCTTCCATCAGCCTCTTTCTCGCTTCTGCGCCGCGGGCCTTGATTTCGCTTCTAAGAGCCCTCTCCTTGAGCGGGGCCGCGGTTTTTGCCGCGGGCGCCTGCAGCGCCGGTTTCGCCTCCGCCTCTTTAGCCCCCTGCCGGGGCGCCGGTTCCGGGGCCGCCTGCGCTGTCGCAAGCGACATGGTCACGGCCAGGGCCGCTATGGCTGACATCGTTTTTTTCATTGCATCCTCCTGCGGGTTAATCCCGAATATCACTTCCCGTTCAGTTGATGGCGAGAAGCTCGATTTCAAAGACAATGGTTTCATTGGGGCCCACCTTGGTGCCGTTGCCCTTGTTGTCGTAGGCCAGCTTCGGCGGCAAAAAGAGCTGCCACTTGGATCCTACCGGCATCAGCTTGAGCGCTTCCGACAGCCCCGGCACCACCCCGTCCCCGACCCGGCGCGAGGCCGGGTGCCCGGTGCGATAGGAGCTTTCGTACTCGGTGCCGGTAATCGAGGAACTGCGGTAATGGAAAGTGACGGTGTCGGCGTCGACGGGGCGCTTGCCGGCGCCTTCCCTGAGCACCCGGTACTGCAGGCCGCTTGGCAGGGAGACGACCCCTTTTTTGTTCTTGTTGGCGGCCATGAACTGGGCTCCCGCCTTCTCGTTTTCCTGTGCCGCTCCAGCCCTCGTCTTGGCCACCTTCCGGCGCACGTCGTGCTGGTAGAAGCTTATGTACTTGCGCAGGTCCTCGTCGGACATGAGCAGCGGGCCGCCGGCAAGGGCGTCGCGCATCCCCTTCACCACCAGTTCCAGGTCGATGTCGACCTCTTGCTGCTTCAGGTTGCCGATGAGGTTCACGCCTATGGCGTAGTTGATCCGCTCTTTAGTGGTGGAAAGACCTTCGGCCGCGCGAGCCGGCGCCGCCGCGAGTATAACTGCAAGTAAAATGAGGAATGATCGCATTACCGCACCCTGATGACCGTGTTGTCGTGCGCGTCGGCGACGTAGAGCGTGGTGCCGTCCGTGCTGATGCCGTTGGGGTTACGCAGGCCGGTCAGTACGGCGCCTGAGACGCCGGTAGCTATGGCGATCCTGCTTACCGAGCCGTTAGCCGCATCGGTCACGAAGAGGCTGACCCCGTCGGTGGTTATGCCGCTGGCAAAGTTGAAGGTAACGCCGGAGACCGCCATGGGCGAGAAGACGGAGCTTGCCAGCGCGAGCTTGCAGATCCTGTCGTTGCCGCTGTCGGTGATGAAGAGCGTGGTGCCGTCGGTGGTGATGCCGTAGGGAGAACTGAGACCCGCGGAGGGGGCGACCACGGTGGTGACCGCGCCGGTGGCGATGACGATCTTCCTGACCGAGTTGTTGCCGCTGTCGGCGACGTAGAGGTTGGTCCCGTCGGTGGTGATGCCGTTGGGGGAATGGAAGCTCGCCGCGCTCCCGCTGCCGTCGGCCGCACCGGTTACCCCCGCCGTGCCCGCCACGGTGGAAACGGCGCCGGTGGCGATCACAATCTTGCGGATCGTGTTGTTGCCGGTGTCGGAGACGAAGATATTGGTTCCGTCGGTGGTGATGCCGCTAGGGAATCTGAAGGAGGCGGCGGCTCCGGTTGCGTCCACGGAGCCTGGGTGGTCGGCCGTTCCGGCGAGCGTGGTCACTGCGCCGGTGGCGATGGAAATCTGCCTGATCGTGTGGTTGTTCGAGTCCGCCACGTAGACGTTCCTGCCGTCGGTGGTCAGGTCGTAGGGCGAGGTGAAGGCTGCCGCGACGCCTACGCCGTCTGTGGAGCCCACGACACCGGCGACCGTGGAGCTGTCCCCTGTGGCGACGGTGACCTTGCGCAGAAGATCGTTTCCTGCGTCGGCCACGTAGAGTGCTCCTCCGTTCAAAGCCAACCCGGCAGGGGAGCTGAAACGGGCAGCGCCCCCCGATGCGTTGTTGCTCCCGGGGGCACCTGCCACGTCGCCGGCCAGCGTGGAGACCGCATGGGTGGCGATGACCACCTTGCGCAGGTTGTTCATCTCGGTGTCGGCGACGAAAAGGTTGGTCCCGTCGGTGGCGATCCCCGCCGGAGACTCGATTCCGGCCGCAGGCTGTACCAGGGTCGAAACCACACCGGTCGCTATGACGATCCTCCTGATTGCTGAGTTGCCCTCGTCCGCCAGATAAAGGGATGTTCCGTCGGTGGCGATGCCGCGCGGCGAGTTGAAGCTGGCCGCGACGCCGGTGCCGTCGGCGAAGTCCTGCAGGCCGCTGCCGGCAAGGGTCGTGACCGCAGCCGAGGCGAGGACGATCTTACGGATGCGGTGGTTGAGGCTGTCGGCAACGTAAAGGTTGGTTCCATCGGTGGCGACGCCGCAGGGGGAGCTGAATCTGGCCGCGCCCCCCGTGCCGTTAGCGGAGCCCACGCTCCCCGCAGTACCTGCCAGGGTCGTCACCGCGCCGGTGGCGACGTCTATGCTGCGGATGGTGTTGTTGCCGGTGTCGCTGACATACAGCGTGGAGTTGTCGCTGCTGATGGCAATTCCGGTGGGATAGTTGAACCTCGCGGCTACCGCGGCTCCATCGGCCGAACCGGTAACCCCGGCCAGCCCTGCGACTGTTGATGTCGCCCCGGTGGCGAGGACCACCTTGCGGACGACGCTGTTGCCGGTGTCGACGACGTAGAGATTGGTTCCGTCGCAGGCGACGTCACTGGGAAGGCTGAATCTCGCCCGGCCCGCTGCGCCGTCTGTGGACCCGGCGGTTCCGGCGAAGGAGGTCACGCTATTGGTGAGAGCCAGCGATCTCCCCTGCAACGCCCCCCCCATGCTGGTCAGTTGCGGCGCGCCCCCGCCCCCCCCGCCACCCCCGCCGCACGAGGCCAACGCCAATGTCATAACAGCCGCGACAGATACCTTCAGCAAACGTATGAAACTCATTCTTCCCTCCACTTCCTTGTTAATGGTTCGCCTGCCAGCAACAAAATACAGAAGTTCGTAGGTAACTACTGCAGTTACCAGAACCTTTGTAGACATCTAAATTATTGAATTGGATTGTTCAGGTCTGGCTCGGTATGAACACTGCTAACGGGGGAAAACAGTTAGATTCTCCAGCACCGGAAGGTTCAGACACAGTGGCCGTTTTACGTGCTCAGCCACAGTGCAGATATTGTGCCTGCTATAGTAGATACTAAAATACGACAGTGGTTTAGACAGTTATAAGATACGAGCGCGTGGGAAAAGTAACGGGGGGCTGCGCCTAACCGAAAGGGTCGTGAAGTGATAAAGGAGGGAAAGCAGTGCAAACTACGTATTATGGTTAGGTTTTCGAAGGGGTGCAAAAAAACGTACACTGTCGCTTTTTTCGCACCCCTTCGCACGAGGATTCGGGGCTGAAAGGGGCGGGGCCAAAGGGGTGCAGCGGAGATGCGGGGGCGCGACAGCGGCCCCTCCTTTACACCCCGAGTATCACCCCTTCGAGCAGGCCGGAGTCGCTCACCTTGAAGGTCTCGAAGCCGAAGACCCGCATCGTGGTCAGAACGACCAACATCCCGGCGATGATCAGGTCCTCGCGTCCCGGTTCCAGGCCGGGAACCTTGAGGCGCTCCTCGGGAGTGAGCGGCAGCAGCCGGTCGAACATCGCGGCTACCTTTGCCAGCGGGATGGTGTGGTTGTTGACCTTCTTGTAGTCGTAATCGGTCATGCCGATGTCTATGGCCGCGAGAGTGGTGGCGGTGCCCGCGGTCCCGACGAGGGTCGAGGCCGAGAAACGGGCTGCAAGCCCCTCCCCTGCCAGTTCGCCCCGCAACGCGGTCAACTCGCGCCGGATCTTGTCTTCCATCTCCGCCACCCCGACCTTGCCTTCGGTGAGGCGCACCACGCCTATGGGGAGGCTCCTGGAGAAAAGCGGTTTTTGCTCGGCAGCCAGGGTGTACTCGGTGCTCCCGCCTCCGACGTCGAAGACGGCCAGGTCCTCGTCCTTGTTGTCAAGGATCGACGCGACCCCCCTCAGTGTCAGTAACGCCTCTTCGTTGCCGTCGATGATCTCCAGGGCGATGCCGGTCTGCTCCAGGACGCGCCTGCAGAATTCGGCGCCGTTTTTGGCGTCGCGCACGGCAGACGTGGCCACCGCGCGCAGCCGTACCACGCCGTGGCTTGCCATGTCGGCGGAAAACTCCTTCAGCGCGGTCAGCGATCTCTCCTGCGCCTCCGGAGAAAGTCCGGTCTCACGGGTGAAGCCGCCGCCCAGCCTGGTGATGATGCGCTTCAAAAGCACCTGGTGGTACGGGTCGCGGGTGGCAATCTGAAGCCGGGCGGTGTTGGTGCCGAGGTCGATGGCGGCTACCTTGTCTGTCATGGGGTGAGTCCTTTTCTTTGGGCGATTATGGAGAAGCAGAGCTGCGAGATCTTCGAGAAACTGACGATGATGTCCCCGAATAACAGCCCCGCTACGATGTTGCATTTACCGCTTTTGAGACGGCGCAGGTGGCTTGCCTGCAGTTCGCTCTCCAGCGAGGCGATTTCCAGCTTGAGATTGGTGACGTCCGGGACCTCGTCCCCTTTCAGGGCGGCCTCGCACTGGGCCACCACCTCCCCCACCTTGGCCGCGACGCGCTTCAGTTCTTCCATGGCGCTGGCAGAAAACCTGAGCCGCTCTTCCTTCTTGCGCATCAGGTAGTTGAGGATGGCCTCGGCCTGGTCCCCGACCTGCTCGATCTCGTTTACCAGTTCCAGCATGGTCGGTATCTCGACGGCCCGATCCAGGGAGAGCGTCTCCCGGGAAAGCGCCACCAGGAACTGGGACATGTCGCGGTGCAGCACGTCGAGCACCACCTCCTTGTCCCGCACGGCAGCGGCGACCTTGGGGTTGAAGCCGTCGAACTGGGACACCAGTTCCGCGTACATGGCAGCCGCGATCCCGCCCATCCGGGCCAGTTCGTTCCAGGCCTGCACCAGGGCGATGGTCGGGGTCTTGATGACCCGCACGTCGATGAAGCGCGGACGCGGCTCGCTCTCGGAGCGCCTGGTCGGCAGCAGCGTCTCCGCGGAACGGGCGAAGAAGCCGATGGTGGGGAGGAACATGAACAGGGAGGCCACGGTGAAGACGGTGTGGGCGTTGGCCAGGTGCCGGGCGATATGGGGGCGCAGCGCCTGCACCACGGCTTCCGGTGGCGCACCGCGGTGCAAGAGGGAGAGGTCGCCGGGCGACACCAGCGCCACGACCTTCAGGAACCAGGGGAAGAAGATGAGCGCCAGGGAGATGGCGACCAGGCTGATGCCGAGGTAGATGACCACGGCGCGCTTGGCGGTCTGGGTGCCGCCGATGGAGGCGATGAGCGGGATCAGGGCGGCCCCGGCCACCTCGCCGATCACCATGGCGATGGCGGCATCGTAGGAGAGGACCCCGGCCGAGGCGAGCGCGATCACGATCCCGAGCGTCGCGCTCCCCGACTGTACCAGGAAGGTAAGCAGTGCGCCGAGCAGCACCGCGACCAGGCGCAGCGAGGGGAGCCCCTGGTGCAGCCCGGCAATGATGGCGCTTTCGCTGAGCGGCAGGCAGGCCCCTTCCAGGATGGAGAGTCCGAAAAATACCAGGCCGATGCCCAGAAGCATCCCCCCCGCGTCGGCAAGCTTGCGCCGGTGCGAGAAGAAGTTGAGGAAGACGCCGATGGTAATGGCGGGAAGTGCCAGCGCCGAGACGCGGAAGGCGATGAACTGTATGGCGAGGGTGGTGCCGATACCGGTGCCGAGCAGCACGCCCAGGGCCTGGTACAGGGAGAGGAGGCCGGCGTTGACGAAGCCCACGACGAGCACCGAGGCCGCGGAGCCGGATTGGAGGATGGAGGCGAGGCAGCTGCCGATCAGGGGGGCGGCGAGGCGGTTTCCGGTGGTCCGCTCCAGCACGCGGCGCAGGCGCTCCCCGGTGACCTTCTGCAGCCCCTCGGACATGGTGCGCATGCCGAGAATGAAGAGCGCAAGGCCGCCGAGAGCTTCGACGATATAGGACCAAGAGGTGGGAAACATGGTAAGGCCAGTCCAGCAGGTTAAGGCTAAAGACGCTTCGTGAATAATGGGCGCCCGCAGACCTTGGCGGCCGGCGGGCGCAGTGGTGGTGTCGAAAGTCGGTTACTTCCGTGACTACAAAGGGGGAAAGTTAGCCGGAGACCTTCTCCTTGAGTTCCTTGCCGACCTTGAAGAAGGGCAACTTCTTCGCCTTGACGGAGATGGACTCGCCCGTCTTGGGGTTCCTGCCGGTATAGGCGTCGTACTCCTTCACGACGAAACTGCCGAAGCCCCTGATCTCGATCCGGTCACCGGAAAGGAGGGCCTCGGTCATCGAGGCGAAGACGGCGTTGACCACTTCCTCCGCCTTCTTGAAGGAGAGCGTCTTTTTAGCTGCGAGAGATTCAATGAGTTCTGATTTGTTCATTGTCCACCTCCGGAAACCAGCTTCTTTTAACAACATCCCTTTAAATATTTTTTGGTCAGGTACTTCACGTCGTCGCTGCGCCCCTGGCGGTTCAGGATCGGGATCATCCGCTCGGCAGCCGCCTTGGCCATGCTCGGGTGCTCCAGCGACTTGGTCCACAGCTCCATGGCCCGGTCGACGTCGCCTATGGTCTCGTGCAACTCGCCCAGCATGAACTGGGCCTGGTCCGGGAGGATATCCAGTTCCAGCATTTTCTGCACGGTGGCGATCGCCTGCGGGTAGCGCCCTCCGCCGGCAAACAAATGAACGAGTGCCAAATAGACGGCTGCGTTTTGCGGATTGAGCGCCAATGCTCGATTCAGGAGCGTCTCGCTCTCATGAATTTGCCCCGCACGGAACATTATAAGTGCCACTTCGTATAATACAATGTCATTTTCACCAGATAACAACATTTCTTGCAAAATGGGGAACGCATCGCGGTCATTGCCGTCATGAATCATGAGGTACGCCTTGGCGAACTTGGGGCCGAGTTCGGCGTAGCGGCCGGGGAGGTCACCGGGGAGCGGCTGGACCATGAGGAAGAACTGGTCTTCCTCGGACATGCTCATTTCCATGGGAGCCGGCTCCTCGTGGTGGTGGTCGCCGTGCCCTTTGCAGGTGGTGCAGGAACCGCCGCTGTGCGGCTTGTAATTGCCTGCACCAGCAGGTGCAGCGGCGGGTTTGCCGGCAGCGGCGGCGGGCTTGGCCGCTGCAGCCTGGGCTTCGGGCTGTTCCAGCTTGGCGGCCTCGGCATGGGCACGCGCCTTGAGGCCGGGATCGGCAGCGAGGTCGGCGGCAAGGCAGAAGTGGTCGTAGGCCTTCTGCATCTCACCGGCGCGCAGGGCGTGTTCGCCCTCCTGCAGGTTCAGCTCGCCCAGGTGGTTGCAGGCCTGGTCCAGGCCCTGACGGATGGCAGCCGCTTCGTGGGAGGCTTCTGCGGGGCACAGCTTCAGCGCCTCCTCGAAGTCCATGCGCGCGTCGGCATAACGCTCAGCGGCGAGGTGCTTGGCACCCTGGTTCTGGTAGTGACGAAAATCCTTCTTGCCGAACAGTCCGAAAAACATGCAGCCTCCGATAGGTGGATTGAATTTATATACGCACCAGTTCCGTGACGCTCTCCAGGTGGTAGGTCTGCGGGAACATGTCCACCGGTTGTGAGCGGGTCACCTGGTACCCGTTATTGCAAAGTGAAGCGAGATCGCGGGCCAGCGTGGCCGGATCACAGGAAACATAGATGATTTTCTGCGGCGCCAGCCCTGCCAGTTCGGCGGCGGCCTCGGCCCCGCCACGCGGCGGGTCGAGCACCACCAGGTCGAAGCGTTCCTTGCGTTTTACCAGCCTGCGGACGGCCTGCGCCGCGTCGCTCACCTGGAAGGTGGCGTTTACGATGCCGTTATGCTCCGCGTTGGCCACCGCGTCGGCGATGGAGGGACCGTACCCCTCGATCCCCAGCACCTGCGCAGCGTTCAGCGCCAGCGGCAGCGAGAGGTTGCCGTTGCCGCAGTACAGATCGAGCACCCGCTCCTGCCCGGTCAGCTCCGCCCATGCGCAGGCGGTGCGGATCAACTCCAGGTTCTGCCGGTAGTTGACCTGGGAGAAGCCGCCCCGCCCGAAGCGAAGCTCAAGATCCCTGGAGCCGGGCGTAATTTCGGCGGGGACCCGGTAGGTCAACGCGTCGATGCCGAAGGCCCGCTCCAGTTCCCCCTTGCGCCCGGCGGATACGAAGACACCGGCAACGGAAGGAAGCCGGGCCCGGTCCCGGGCCAGACGCTCGACCAGGGCGTTACCCCCTCCCCTGCTGTGCACGATGGCGATCCCCTGGCCGTCGTCCCCGATGGAGAGGTCGACCTGGTGGATCCATTCCAACTGCGGCAGCGTCGGCAGGAGGGCCCGGAATTCGGCGGACATGCGGTTCAACGGCGGCTGGGCCAGCGGACAGCCGGCGCCGAAATCGACGACGTCGTGGGAGCCGGTGCGGAAAAAACCAAGCTGCAACCGGCCGGCACGTGACGCGACCTTCACCTGGACCCGCGACCGGTAGCCGTAGTCAGCGGGCGATGCGGCAACCGGCAGCACCTTGTCCCTGGGCACCTTGCCGATGCGCGCCAGGGTATCGGCGAAGATAGCGCCTTTTTGCTGCAGCTGCTCCCGATACGGCAGAAACTGCCAGTCGCACCCGCCGCACTGGCCAAAGACCGCGCAGTTGGGGGCGATACGCAACGGCGAAGGCTCGACCAGCTCGACCAGTTCGGCTTCGACGAAAGACCGCTTCTCCTTCACCACCCGGATCCTGGCCCGGTCGCCGGGAGCGGTGAAGGGGACGAAACACGCCTTGCCGTCCACCCTGCCGAAGCCGGCACCTCCGTAACAAAGACTCTCTATGGCGACGACCGGATCAGCCATGCATACCGCGCGGCACGAATGCACTCCTGCGCCCGCCGGCGCGGGTCAGTTCGGACTGGACCAGCTTCTTCGGAAAGGCCGGCGTATTGAAATAGCCCAGGGAATGGGCGGCAAAGTCGGCCACGACCCGCTCCACGGTCTGATCGATAGAGAGCGTAGGGACCCCCTGGTGCTCTATCTCTTTCTTATAGACCACGCTGCCCCCGAGCAGTTTGCGGGCGGCCTGGTGGGATTCTTCGTCCGGGAAAAGATCGGGCGTGAGCGGAACTTCACAGCAGATCTGTATGCGGACCTGGTGATAGTCGCCGAAATAGCGGCGGGTGGCATCGAAGAAGCGAACGGTGAGACCGTTGGACAGCGGGATCTCCCTGATCAGTTTTTGCATGTAACGTCGGTACTCCTTGGAAAATTCTGGTCATTTTTTTAGCATGTTATGGGAGTTCTGTAAATAGCGATGATATCGAAGGGAAAAAGGCAGTGACAGCGAAATGCAGCTTGCTTTTTGCAGTAAAAATTTGTAGACTCACAGATTGTTAAAAGATGCCACAAACTCCCAGGAGCAAAAATGAGCAAGGAAGAAGCAATTGAAGTAGAAGGGACGGTCATCGAGCCGCTTCCCAACGCGATGTTCAAGGTGAAGCTGGAAAACGACCACATGGTGCTGGCGCACATATCCGGCAAGATGAGGAAGTTTTTCATCAAGATCCTGCCTGGCGACAAGGTCACCGTGGAGCTCTCTCCCTACGACCTCAGCCGCGGCCGCATCACCTATCGCGCCAAATAATACCCTTCCCCGTACGTCACCGGCGTCTGTCCCTGCCACCCTCAGCATCGCTGCAAGGCACATACGGATAACATAGGACCCAATACCGGTTTAGCTGCGTGCCCTGCGCGCAGCACACTGAACCTTTATTCAATCTCACTGTAAGAAGAGGAAGAACCCATGTACACTGCAGCCGATCTGAGAAAAGGCTTGAAGATCACCATCGACAACGAGCCTTACATCATCACCCACTTCGACTTCGCCAAGCCGGGCAAAGGGCAGGCCCTTTACCGCACCAAGATGAAGAACATGATCACCGGCTCCACCCTGGACCGCACCTACCGCTCCGGCGAGACCTTCGAGCCCGCCAACCTGGAAGACCGCGTGATGCAGTACCTCTATAAGGAAGACGATCACTACTGCTTCATGGACAACACCACCTTCGAGCAGATCCACATCAGCGAAGATGCCATGGGCGACGCCAAGAACTACCTGATCGACAACCTCCAGGTGGACGTGCTCCTGTTCAGGGAGAAGGCGATCGGCGTGGACGTGCCCAACTTCGTCAACCTGCGCGTCGTGCAGACCGACCCCTGGGTCAAGGGCGACACCTCCGGCAGCGACTCCAAGCCCGCTACCGTCGAGACCGGCTACGTCCTGCGCGTGCCGCCGTTCATCGAGGAGGGCGAACTGATCACCATCGACACCCGTACCGGCGAGTACTCCACCAGGGTCAAGGGGTAATCATGTCGGGAAGTTGGCCACTGGCCAGGCGCTCTCAAGCCCTGGCCCGGCGTGGCGCGATCTTCACCAGGATCAGGATGTTTTTTCAGGAAAAGGGGTATCTCGAAGTCGAGACCCCTTTTCGCATTCCTGCTCCCGCCCCCGAGGCGCAGATCGATGCCATACCCAGCGACGGCTGGTTTCTGCAGACCTCGCCCGAGCTCTGCATGAAGCGCCTTTTGGCCGCAGGCTACCCCCGTATCTTCCAGATCTGCCGCTGCTGGCGCGCCGGCGAACGCGGCACCCGCCACCTGAGCGAGTTCACCATGCTCGAGTGGTACCGGGCCGAGGCCGATTACCGGGTGCTGATGGACGAGACCGAGGAACTGGTGAGGAGTGCCGCCGGCGTCGACAGCATCACCTATCGCGGCACCCACATCGACCTCTCGGCACCCTGGGAACGGATCACGGTCCGCGCCGCCTTCGAGCGCTACACCGGCACCACCGCGGAAGCAGCCCTGGCCGCTGGGACCTTCGACGAACTCATGGTCGAAGAGATCGAGCCGCGGCTGGGTATCGGCCGCCCCACCTTCATCTACGATTACCCCGCCAGTTGCTCCGCCCTCGCCCGGCTCAAGAGCGACGACCCTTCCGTCGCCGAGCGCTTCGAGCTCTACCTCGGCGGGCTGGAGATCGCCAACGCCTTCTCCGAGCTCATCGACCCGGTGGAACAGCGCTCGCGCTTCGAGGCGGAAGCCGCACAGCGGGCGGGCGACGGCAAACACGGCTATCCCATGCCGGAAAAGTTCCTGGCCGCACTGGCCGATATGCCGGAGGCCGCGGGGATCGCGCTGGGGCTCGATCGACTGGTGATGGTGCTGCTCGACGCGCAGAGCATCGACGAGGTCGTGGCTTTCACCACCGAGGAACTTTAAACACCCTTCCCTCACCCCAGAGTCCACCCTGCTCCTTTGCCGCTTCGTCACCTTTTCCTGCTCAATCGTCAACCATTAACTCCGATTTGGTTGACAAGCACCTCTTGCGCGTGCTAAATCACCCGCTGGAGGATCTCATGGAAAAACTCATCACTGAAATAGCAGAAAGAATCATCGCAGGCGGCTCCATCACCCAAGAGGAGGCGGTACGCCTGTCGGACGCGCAGGGCTGCGAGCTCTACGACCTGTTCCGCGCCGCCAGCCGCGTCAAGGAGCACTTCGTGGGCAACGAGGTGCACCTCTGTTCCATCATCAACGCCAAGTCCGGCCGCTGCGCCGAGAACTGCGCCTTCTGCGCCCAGTCCGCCCATCACACCACCGACGCGCCGGTGTACCCGCTGGTCCAGGAAGAGCAGATGGTTGAATGCGCCAAGACCGCGGAAACCAACGGCTCCGCCTGCTTCGGCATCATCACCAGCGGCACGACCGTCAAAGGGCAGGAACTGGAGCAGATCCTCGCCGCGCTGCGCCGCATCCGCAAGGAAACCTCCATCCTCCCCTCCTGCTCGCTCGGCATCATCGACGAAGAGACCGCGCTGAAGCTCAAGGATGCGGGGATGGACACCTACCACCACAACCTCGAGACCGCGGAGAGCTTCTTTCCCAACATCTGCACCACCCACGAATACCGTGAAGACGTGGACACCGTCCGCGCCGTCAAGAAGGCCGGCGTCAAGGTCTGCTCCGGCGGCATCTTCGGCATGGGCGAGAGCGCGGCACAGCGCGTCGAGATGGCCTTCACACTCAAAGAACTCGACGTCGACTCCGTACCGATGAACTTCCTGAACCCGATCGAGGGGACCAGGCTCGAAGGTGCGCGCAACATCACCGCGCAGGAGTGTCTGAAAACAATCGCCATCTACCGCCTGATCCTGCCCAACAAACGGATCACCATCTGCGGCGGGCGGGAAAAGAACCTGCGCGACCTGCAGTCCTGGATCTTCTTCGCCGGCGCCAACGGCACCATGATCGGCAACTACCTCACCACCGCCGGGCGCAACGTCGACACCGATCTGACCATGTTCAGCGACCTCGGCCTCACCACGGTGATGTGCGCCCACTAAAGGGGACTGGCTCCTTAGGCTTGGGAAGCTGGCTGGGCGGAAAGGAGCGTTCCGCTAAAGGGACAGGCACCTGACGGAGCCAGTCCCTTCCGCAGCAGAGCCTCATTGTATTGAAAGGAAAGAGATATGCCTGCCAAAAGCATCTTCATCACCGGCACCGACACCGGTGTGGGAAAAACTATCGCCTCGGCAACCATCGCCATGCTGCTGCGCCGCATGGGGCACAGCGTCGGCATCATGAAGCCGGTGACCAGCGGCTGCATCGAGCGCGACGGCGCCCTGGTCTCCGAGGACGCCGAACTGCTCGCCTTTGCCGCCGACATCCCGGTTACCCGTGACTCCGCCCCCTACCTGCTCCGCGCACCGCTGGCGCCGTCCGTTTCCGCCAGCCAGGACGGCGTCCGCATCAGCTTCGACGTCATCAAGGAGGCCTACCAGAGGCTCGCCGAGCGCCACGACTTCGTCATCGTCGAAGGTGCCGGCGGACTGATGGTCCCCCTCGCGGGGGGGCTGCTGGTGGCCGACCTCGCCCTGCACCTGGGGCTTCCCATTGCCGTCATTGCGCGCCCGAACCTTGGCACCATCAACCACACCCTGCTCACCACCTTCACCGCACGCACCCTGGGGCTCAAGGTGAAAGGGGTCATCGTGAACCGCTATCCGGACACGCCGGACCAGGCGGAGTCCTATGCGCCGCACATGATCGACTCCCTCTCCGGATCGCAACTCCTCGGCCTCTTCCCCGATCTCCAGGCAGAAAACGAGCGCGAGCTGGTGACCAAGCTGACCGACCGGCTGCTGCAGATGCCCGCGACCGGGATCATGCTCAGGGAAATGTTTGAATAAGCAGCACCCGTTCAACGTTCAACGTTCAACGTTCAACGTTCAACGTTCAACGTTCAACGTTGACGGCACTACATCCTTGATGGACACTTCATCGTGACTTGCTCCACCGCTTGATGCCACCAGGGCGCGGCGGTGGTTCTTTTTTGGGAGGACGATATGGCCGAACTGGATACCGAAACACTCAGACGCTACGACAGCGAATACCTCTGGCACCCCTTCACCCAGATGAGCGAGTGGGAGAACGCAGAAAACCTCATCATCACCAGGGGGGAAGGCTCCTACATCATCGACTCCGACGGGAACCGCTACCTCGACGGGGTGGCCGCCATCTGGACCAACGTGCACGGACACTGCCGCAAGGAGATCAACGAGGCGGTCAAGGAACAGGTGGACCGGCTGGAGCACTCGACGCTGCTCGGCCTCTCCAACGATCGCGCCGCGCTACTGGCCAAACGCCTGATCGACATCGCGCCCCCGGGACTCGCCAAGGTCTTCTATTCCGACAACGGATCCACCGCCGTGGAAATCGGCGTCAAGATGGCCTTCCAGTACCAGCAGCAGACCGGTAACCCACAGAAACAGAAATTCATCCGTTTCGACAACGCCTACCACGGCGACACGGTCGGCTCCATGAGCGTGGGCGGCATCGCCATCTACCACGAGGTGTACGCCCCCCTGCTCTTCCCGACCATCAAGGCGCCCTCCCCTTACTGCTACCGCTGCCCCCTTTCCCCCGAGGGTGACTGCCACAGCTGCGGCCTTTTGTGCCTGCAGGAACTGGAGCGGCTCATGAAGGAACACGCGCACGAACTGGCCGGCCTGGTGATCGAACCGTCGGTGCAGGGCGCGGGTGGCATGATCGTGCAGCCTCCGGGGTTCGTGAAGGGGGTGCGCGAACTGTGCGACCGCTACGACGTCCTCATGATCGCCGACGAGGTCGCAGTCGGCTTTGGCCGCACCGGCGCCATGTTCGCCTGCGGCAAGGAGGGGGTGACCCCGGACATCATGGCCATCTCGAAAGGGATCTCCGCCGGTTACCTGCCGCTGGCGGCAACGCTTACCACCCGCAAGGTCTACGACGCCTTCTGGGGTGCCTACAGCGAACTGAAGACCTTTTTCCACGGCCACACCTTTACCGGCAACCCGATCGCCTGTGCGGCGGCCCTGGCGAGCCTCGATCTGTTCGAGACGGACCGCCTGTTGGAGCAGTTACCCGAAAAGATCGATTACCTCCAGGACCGCCTGCAGTGCCTCATGGAGTTGCCCCACGTGGGCGACGTGCGCCAGGAGGGGATGATCGCCGGCATCGAGCTGGTGCGCGACCGCCACAGCCGCGAGGCGTACCACTGGGAAGAGCGCGTCGGCGTCCGGGTCTGCCTGGAGGCGCGCAAGCACGGCCTCTTCCTCCGCCCCCTGGGGAACGTGATCGTGGTGTTCCCTCCCCTTTCCATCTCGCTGGACGAGCTCGCCCTGCTCATGGACGGCATCGAGGCGTCCATCCGCAGCGTCACCGAATAGGGCGACCGCCCTGAGCCTGACGTAGAAAGATCTGGCATCCGGCAAATTCATCCAGTAATATAATGAGCTTCGCCTCCACACCCCTCTCCCTCTGGGAGAGGGGCAGGGGTGAGGGTGTAGCAGCCAGCACAGAGCTTGCCTCTGGCATCGCCCTCACCCGCCCTACGGGCACCCTCTCCCACAGGGAGAGGGGACAGGCAGTAGATCGTCGTTGGCGAAGAACCAATGAAGATATCAGGCAATAGCTCAAGGAGTACTTCATGGAACTGATCGACAGCCATTCCCACATATACGGCAGCGAATTCGCAGAGGATTTCGAGGAGATGATGGCTCGCGCCCGTGAGGCGGGGGTCGGCACCATCATGGCGGTCGGCGCCGACATGGAGTCGAGCCGCGAGGCCGTGGCGCTCGCCGCCAGTCGGCCCAACATCTACTGCTCGGTGGGGATCCACCCGCATGACGCAGCGGGCGTGACCGAAGCAGACTACCAGGCCGTGCGTGAACTTGCCCTGGGTAACCCCAAGGTGGTCGCCATCGGCGAGGTGGGGCTCGACTTCTTCCGCGACCGATCCCCGCGCGCCGACCAGGAGGAGGTGTTCCGGCGCTTCATCCGCATGGCGCGGGAGCTTTCGCTGCCGCTCATCATCCACGACCGCGACGCCCACGACCGCATCGTCGCCATCCTGAAGGAGGAAAAGGCGCACGAGGTTGGAGGCGTCTTGCACTGCTTCTCGGGCGACCTGGCCATGGCGCAGGAGTGCATCGAGATGAACTTCATGATCTCCATCCCCGGGACCGTCACCTACCCCTCCAACGAGGCATTAAGGGACGTGGTCCGCGGCGTCAAGATCGAGAAGCTCATGGTGGAAACGGACGCACCATACCTCACCCCGGTGCCGCACCGCGGCAAGCGCAACGAACCGGCCTTCGTCCGCTACGCAGCGGAGCGGATCGCACAGGTGAAGGGGCTCTCCCCGGAGGACGTCGGACGCATTACCTCGTTCAATACCCGGCGCCTGTTCCGCATCGACCAGCCGGCACAGGAAGACACCATCGCCTACAAGATCCGCAATTCTCTCTACCTCAACATCACCAACCGCTGCTCGAACTGCTGCACCTTCTGCCCCAAATTCGAGGAGTTGTCGGTCAAGGGACACGAGCTCAAGCTCTCCCACGAGCCGAATTTTGCCGAGGTGATCGCCGCGGTGGATGCGGCATCGAATTACGACGAGGTGGTCTTCTGCGGGTTCGGCGAGCCGTTGATCAGGCTGGACCTGATCAAGGAGGTGGCGGCAGAGCTGAAGCGGCGCGGTCTGCGGGTGAGGATCAATACCGACGGGCAGGCGAACCTGGTGCACGGCAGGAACATCCTGCCCGAACTGGAGGGGCTGATAGATGCGCTCTCGGTGAGCCTCAATGCCGCCAACGCCGCCGATTACGACCGGCTCTGCAACACACCCTTCGGTGCGGCGGGTTTCCAGGGAATCTGCGACTTTCTCAGGGAGGCTCCCAAGCACGTCCCGCAGGTGACGGCGAGCGCGGTGACGGTGCCCGGACTGAACGTGGACGAGGTCAGGGAACTGGCGGAGTCGCTCGGGGTCATTTTCCGCGAGCGGGAATACTCCGAGGTCGGCTAAGGGGTCTCGGCCGGCGGGAGGGTGAAGTAGAAGGTCGCCCCCTCGCCGGGCCTCCCCTCGCCCCACACCCTGCCGCCCATGCGCTCCAGCATGCGCAGCACCATGGACAGACCCAGCCCGTGCCCCTGGAAACGGCTGCCGTCGTGCAGCTTCTGGAACGGGATGAAGAGCTTGCCGGCCTGGGCCATCTCGAACCCTTCGCCGTTGTCCCTTACGTAGCAGACCCCGTCTTTTTGTCCGAAGGCGATCCTGGTGCACCCTTTCAGGGCGCTGTACTTCCAGGCGTTCCCCAGCAGGTTTTCCATCACCCCCGACAACAGCCTCTGGTCACCGGTGACCAGCACGCCCTCCTGGATCTCCAACTCCACCTCACGGTCGGGGTCGGTGATCCTCAGGTCGGCCAGGATGCGCTGTGCCATGAGGCTTAAGTCGACCGTTTCGAGGGTGAGCTGCGCCGATTTCACCGCGGAGAAATCGAGCATCCGGTCCAGGGTCTGCTCCATCCTTTCACCGCCGCTGATGATGCTGGCCAGGTATTCCCTGGCGGGGCCGTCCAGCGTGTGTCCGTACCCATCCAGCAGCAGTTCCCCATAGCCGTAGATCACCCGCAGCGGGGTGCGCAGGTCGTGGGAGACCGAGTCGTAGAGGAATTCGAGCTCGGCATAGGCCCGGCTCAACTCCGAAGTCCGCTCCGCCACCCGCCGTTCCAGGTGCTCGGAGGCCTTCCTGAGCTGCTCCGACAACCTCCTCTCGTTGGCCAGGCGCATTGCGTTGCGGACGCTGATCCCGATCACCGGGGCGATCCCCTGGATCAGGTTGAGGTCGCTTTGCAGCAGCCCCCCCTCCCTGCTGGCGTCGTCTACCGCCAGGACCCCCAGGGCCTCCCCCTCGCACAGGATGGGGGCGCAGATGAAGGAGCGGACGCCCAGCGCGCTGATCAGGGCGAAGTTTTCCGGCACCGCCTGACCGCGGATTTCCTCGATGTCGCCCACGAGCACCGGCTGCTGGGTATGGAAACAGGTGACCAGCACCCCGCGCGGGGCCGGTGCGGACAGCGGGAACTCGATGCACCGCACCGTCTCCTCGTCCTCGGGGCTGAACCCGAAACAGCCGCGCAGAACCAGGATGTTGCGCTGCGGGTCGAGCAGGTAGACGATGCCGCGGCCGTAGCCCAGGCGCTTGTGCAGCACCTGGTTGACGCTGGAGAGGATCTCGGACAACTCGGTCCTGGTGGAGATAATCTGGCCGATCTCGTTGATGGCCAGGGCACGGTCGAAGTTTTCCTGGACCTGCGAGAGGAGCCGCTCACTGGAATTACGCATACTGGTCAGCGACGAAAGCAGCGCCTTACGCTCGATGTGGCGACTGAGCAGGGTGAACCCCAGGTAGCTGAGCAGCCCGAGGAACAGGGGCAGCCCCAATACGCTGTGGTTGTAAAGCAGGTCGGCCAGGAGTCCGCCGACCAGGAGCAGCGTGCTGATGCGCTGTGCCAGCAGCAGCCGGTAGGTGGCCGAAGGGCGCCACCTGATCAGGTAGCGGCACACCTTGCCCCCTTTGAAAATGCACTCGGTGTGCTCGATCTCGGGGAAGTCGTGGTCGAAAAGCAGGAAGGCCGCCTCGAAGAAACCAATCCGGTTCTCGCACTGGCGGGGATTCTCCTGGACGCCCTCATGGAAGGCGACGGTAAGTTCAACTTCGCGCGGACCGGTCTTGCGCGCACTGCAACGGGAGGAGCGCGTGAAGCGTGGGGCGATCCTGTTGACGAGGTAAAAGATGTACTCAGGGCCGACCATGCCCAGCAAGAAGGATCGCAACGGCCCCAGGGCGTCGGGTGAAGCGGAGTAGCGTCCGGCTTCCCGCGCGATGCCTGGTTCGCCGGTGATCTGCACCAGCTTGTCGTGAAACAGGTTCACCTGGCGCTGGCTGAACCAATGCCCCGGGTCGCTAACCTCGTGCTGTTTCATGCCGGCGTGCGCCAGCAGGGCCTGGGTATCGACGCTCGGATAGCGCTTGCGCAGGAGTTTAAGATAGGAGTCGAAGATACGACTGTTATATAGAGGGGTGTCAGGGGACGTTGGCATCTGCAACCTTTCAAGCATCAGTGGCGCAAAATTTTACCGATTACGTAAGCGATAATCAAGTCAGATTATTTCCTGCCGGACAAGTTCGGTGCGAAGAAACAGTCAATCGACACCAATTGCGAAGCACTGTTTAATCAGCAGGATCTAGCACTCGCCGTGGAGAGGCCTGCCGCTTGACAGCGTCACGATTTTTCCCCGCCAACCTGCCGGACAATACGACGCGCACAAAACACATTAAAATGTGATTCAAATTACTGACTTTATTGTGCCATACTCCGATATTAACATTGCCGCATTCCCTATCAGCAAAAGACATGAGAGTCTACAAAGAAAACAGCGGCGGCAACTCCAGACAGAGCTAAAGACCAATAATGATACGAATGTAATTTATTTAGTCTGTGAGTGACTGCTGCTCCACTCCTGCGACAAGACTCAGTATTTTTTGGCACAGAATGTGCGGTATTCTGACGAGCATGCCTCTTTCGTCACCAGAAATGGCATGCACCACTGAAGCCGGAGCCGACCTGTGAAACAGGACCTCGCGAACATGCCTTTTGGGGATTTGCTGTCGGAGTTGAAGGCCCTCCCCATGCTGGCGCGCTACAGCCTTACGCTCTATCGCAGGCGTGACGGCACCGTTGCGTCTAACGGGCGCTTCGAGTCCTGCGCCACCGTCGTCGAGGATCCCCTGTGCCGGGAGGTGTCGCGACACTTCTTCGAAGAGGACATGGAAGTGTTCTTCGAGGAAGGCACCCCCTCGGTCTGCCGCTACGGTGGCGGCTTTTTCGGCTTTCTCATCCCCTTTACCCTCTCCGGCGAGGACTTCTGCCTGGTGGGTGACGGCGTTCGCGAGGAATCGATAGATCTGTGGCAGTTGGCGTCACTGGCCCGCAACGGCGGGGATGCCTTTTCGCTGCTTCCTTACGTCGAATCGCTTTGCACTGCCAGCTACGAGGAGGTCGAAGAGGTCGCCGAGCAGGTCAGGCGCAGGATCGAGTCGTACCGCCTTCCGTCGCAGCGTCACCACGAGCGTGCCGCCGTCGCCCGCGCGCAGGAACCGGTCGGCGACGAGGCGCTGTACGCCGTGTCCCAGGCCCTGGAACGGCTGGACAAGATGGGCACCGTCACAGGCTGCATCGCCATCTGCTGCGAAACCATCGTCAGCGCCTTCCAGGCCGCGCGCATCGCGGTCGCCCTCCCCGACTCGGAACGAAAGTCCTTCTCGGTGACCGGCGTCTGGGGCCTTCCCGAGGAACTGGGCACGCTGAGCGTCGAGGCGCTGCAACTTTTCACCGCACCGGACAAGGCCAAAAAGACCGTGCTCTGGGACGGCAAACTGCGCGCAGCGCTTCCCGAGGTGCAAGCCACCGTCTGCACCACCTTCCCGCTCAGGGCCCAGGGGGAGCGGCTGGGGTTCCTGGTTATCTTCGACACCGACATCCTCCCTAACGCCGCGATGCTCATCTCCATGCTGGCCGGCGCCATGGCGGGGAAACTCTCCACGCTGGACAAGGACGCCACCCGCAGCAAGGAAAACGCCCTGTCCGAGCGTCTCATGTCCCTTACCGACACGCTGCTGCAGATCGACAGCAAGGACCTGCTCTACGAGTCCATCCTGAAGATCGCCTCCGACCTCATCGAGGCCACCCAGGGATCGATCATGCTCATCGACAAGGACGGCGTCGGCATGCAGATCGTCTTCACCCTGGGCATGACGCTCAACATCGCCCGTTGCCTGCAGCTCAAGGTCGGCAAGGGAATCGCCGGCATGGTCGCCAAGACCGGGCAGCCGCTCCTGGTCAACGACGTGGAAAAGGACAGCAGGGTCGCCATGGCCAACCGGCTCCGGTTCAAGTCCAAGTCGCTGATCTGTATCCCGCTCAAGCTCAAGGACAAGGTGATCGGGGTCTTGAACCTCTCCGACAAGAAGAACCTGCGCCCGTTCACCCACGCCGACCTGATGCTGCTCACCTCCTTCGCCAACCTCGCCTCGCTCATGATCGAGCGCACCGAGGTGCTGGAGGAGTCGGAGCGCTTCGAACAGCTCTCGGTCACCGACCCCCTCACCGGCCTTTACAACCGCCGTTTCCTGAAAAGCCGGCTCGAGGAGGAACTGAACCGGAGCGCGCGCCAGGGGCTCAACCTCACCGTCATCTTCATCGACCTCGATTTCTTCAAGAGCTACAACGACCTGTGCGGCCACCTGGCCGGCGACGAGGCGCTCAAGCTCACCGCGGACATCATCAAGGATTCCCTGCGGGACATGGACATCGTGGCTCGCTACGGGGGAGAGGAGTTCTGCGCGGTGCTGCCGGGAACCTCCAAAGCGGAGGCGATGATCGTGGCGGAGCGGATCCGTTTCGAGATCGAAAGCAAGCGTTTCCCCGGCGAGAGCGACATCCCGCTGCGCCGCCTCACCGCGAGCCTTGGCGTAGCCTCCTTCCCCGAGGACGGCAGGACCTTCAACGACCTGGTGCACGCCTCCGATATCGCCCTGTACGAAGCCAAGGCGCGCGGCCGCAACCGTATCGTGGCGGCACGGACCTCGTCCCAGCAGGGCGAATCCAAGCGGGAGGTCTCCGAGGCGCGCCCCGCGGCCACGCAGTCGAACCTTGCCAAGACCCTGGATTTTAACGCTTATCTCGAAGCATCCCTGCAGTCCAAAGGGTAACCCCCGCCGCGGCGCCGCCCCCTTGCTCCCCCCGCCTATTTCACCCGGAAAGCTCCTTCCCCGTCATATTCAAATTTTTCTAAGTCACACAGCTTTTTAATAGTGAAAAACTATCGAATTCATGGTAATAATCCCTACGCGTAATGGATGGATGCTTTGCATCCCTTTGAGAAACTTTGGCACACTCACAAAACCGCCAACGCCATAGTTTCTCCAGTCGTCCTTAAGGCGGCTAAGAGGTACCGATGAAAGACGCCAGCAAGATTTTGCAATTTGCCCGTCCTGATATAGTAATAGAGGTCTCTCCTGGCTCCGAAAAAGAGGTGGGGCTCAGCAAGCTGATCAACAAACTGAACTTCATCAATTTTCAAGAACAATCAATCCTCGTCAACTTCAAGCATTCGAAATATCCCCGCACGGTAACACTTGAAGCAACTCCCCTGCCCTGCCTGAACAACAAACTGGAATGCCGGTGGGTCTCAGTCGACTCCGTCGAGGTCAAGACCAACGGCTGCGTTTTCGACAGCATCCTGGTGGTCAGCGGCCACAGGATGATCACCGCCGCCCCCGAACTGATCAGCATGAGCGACGAGGGGGCCACCTTTCTCCTTCCCGAGAAGTGCACCGAAGTAAACTACCGCAAGTCCCGGCGCTACCCCTGCTCTGACATCTCCGCGGAGCTTTTTCAAAACGGCGCGCGCTTTGAAGGCATGCTTGTCGACTTCAGCGCCGTTTCTTTCCGGGTCCACGTCCCGGGCGACGACAGCCGCAACTTCAACTGGATCAACTGCGAGGTGCCGTTGCAGGTTGTTTTTAGTAGCGGCAGCACCACCCTGTACTCGGCCGAATGCCAAATCGCGACGCAAACGCCCGGGCAACGCAGCAGGATCTACGTGTTGGAGCCGGTGCAATCGCGCATGCAGCGCTTCAAGGCGAAAGAGATTCGCAGCGACCGGCACGAGCTTCTTCCCCTTCCCAACGCGGTCTTCAACCACCCGTTCAGCCAGAAAAGCGTGGACCTTAAAGTGCTGGACCTGTCAGGTTCCGGCTTCTCAGTCAGTGAAGATGCAGAGTTGAGCGTACTGCTGCCGGGGATGATTATCCCGGAACTGGAACTGCGGATAGGCAACGGCTTTGCCACCAAATGCACCGCTCAGGTCGTATACCGCGACGGTGTGCAGAAGGACGTGAAAGGGGCTACCGTTCGCAGCGGGCTGTGCTTCCTGGACATGGACATACGCGACCACGTGAATCTGCTGTCGTTGCTCTACCTGGCCAAGGACAAGCACTCCTACGTGAGCACCCAGGTCGACCTGGAGGACCTGTGGCAGTTCTTCTTTGAAAGCGGCTTCATCTACCCGGAAAAATACCACTTCTTCCAGACCAACAAGACGCTCCTGAAGGAGACCTACAAAAGGCTTTACACCGAGAACCCCAGCATCGCCAGGCATTACATCTACCAGGAGCACGGAACCATCCTCGGGCACCTGGCAATGCTGCGTTTTTACCAGAGTAGCTGGCTTGTGCACCATCACGCCGCCAACAAGTCCGAGTCGCTGAGCGCCGGGCTGGTCGTTTTGAACCAGCTTGCCAACTCCATAAACGACTCCTACAACCTGAAGTCAGCGTACATGGACTACATCATCTGCTACTACCGGCCAGACAACAAGTTTCCCAACCGCGTATTCGGCGGCGCAGCGAAGGCCATCGGCAGAAAGAAAGGTTGCTCCATCGATACCTTCGCCTATTTTCATTACCACCGCACCTTCTCGGATGACTGGAATTTCTCCGGCCCCTGGAGCCTTACCCAGACGACCCGGGAGGACCTTTATGAGTTGGAGGCCTTCTACGAGCAGGAATCGGGGGGCGTGATGCTCCATGCGCTGGACCTAGAGCCCGCCATGGCGAACCAGGACCAGCTCGCCAAAGAGTACGACCGCGCCGGCCTGTCGCTCAAGCGCTACCAGTACACCCTTAAGAAAAACGGTGACACCAAGGCCATCATTCTGGTGAACATATCGGACATCGGCCTCAACCTCTCCGACCTTACCAACTGCATCCATTTGATCGTTCTGGACCAAGCGCAGTTCCCGCGTGACATAGTCTACATACTGCTCTCCATCCTGACCCACAAGCACCAGCAAAACGATATTCCGGTGCTGGCGTACCCCATGAGTTACGTCGAAGCCGCCAATCTCCCCTATGAACGAAAGTACGCTCTGTGGGCCATAAGTTCCCACGAACACGCCTCTGACTTCATCAAGTACATTAACGACATGCAGACGCGGCATAAGACCAAGCGTACGCACGCAGCGGAACACTTGGAATCATCGGAATAAAAGATGAGCACTCCGCTTTACAACAGCAGCATCATCGACACGTACATCAAGCTCATCAAGAGCAAGTACAACTTTGTCAACGTCGGTGAGTTGTTGAGCTACGCCAACATGACCTACCTTGAGGTGTCCGACCAGGGGCACTGGTTTTCCCAGGAACAGGTGAACCTGTTTTACGAAAAGCTGCTGAAGGTGACCGGTAACGAGAACATTGCCCGGGAGGCCGGACGCTACGCGGCTTCCCCCGAGGCCATGGGCATCATCAGACAGTACTTCCTGGGCCTGGTCGGCCCCGCCAAAGCCTATAGCCTCATCGGCGAAGCAGCCAACACCAAGATCGTCCGCTCTTCTATCTATGCCTCCAGACAGATTGCCAGCAACAGCGTTGAAATAACCGTCACGCCGCGCCCCGGGACCCACGAGGAGCCCTTCCAGTGCCAAAACAGGATGGGGTTCTTCGAAGCGGTCGCCAGTGTCTTCAACGCGAAGCTCCCCCACATCGAGCACCCGGAGTGCATGTTCAAGGGGGACCGGGTCTGCCGGTACATCGTGTCCTGGGACAAGGCCGCATTCACCTTGCGGAACCACACCCGCAATGCCGCGGGGCTCTTCTTGCTGGCGCTCACCGGATACTTCCTGAAGGTCGACCCAGCCACTGCGCTGCGGGTCGTCGCGCCCTGGTCCATCACTGCGTTCCTCGCGCTCACCCTGATTTCACTCAGAAGCGAGAAAAAGGCCCTGATCCTCAGCCAGCAAAGCCTCGTCAACCTGACGGACAGCCTGTTCGAGCGAGTGGAGATCAACTACAACAACGCCCTCGTCACCAACGAGATCGGGCAGGCGATCAGCAGGCTGACCGAGGTGCACGACATCCTCTCCAACGTGATCCAGATCCTGGAAAAGCGTCTCGATTACAGCCGCGGCCTGATCCTGCTCAGCAACCCCGAGAAGTCGAGGCTCGTGTTCCAGGCCGGCTTCGGCTACCACGATGAACAGCTCGCCTTCCTGGGCAAGACCACCTTCCACCTGGACCGCCCCGACTCCAAGGGAGTCTTCGTGATCTCCTTCCGCGAGCAGCGCCCCTTCCTCGTGGCCGACGTGAAGGACATCGAGGGCAACCTCTCCGGGAAAAGCCAGAACTTCGCCAAGCAGCTCCTCTCCCAGACCTTCATCTGCTGCCCGATCATCTGCGAGGGGGAATCCCTGGGCATCATCGCCGTCGACAACCTGAAATCCAAGCGCCCCCTGGTGCAAAGCGACGTCTCCCTCCTCATGGGGATCGCCCCGGTGATCGGCATCAGCATACGCAACGCCAAGCTGCACGAGGCCAAGTCGAACCAGTTCAGCTCGTTTCTGAAGGTCATGGCGGCCTCGATCGACGCCAGGGACCCGCTCACCGCCGGCCACTCGGAGAAGGTGACTGAGTACTCCGAGGAGATCTGCGAGGAACTGGGACTGCCGCGGAACGAACGGGAGATGATCAGGGTGGCGGCCCTTCTGCACGACTACGGCAAGATCGGCGTGCCCGACGCCATTTTGAAGAAGAACGGCCGGCTTTCCGACCTGGAATACGAGATCGTCAAGACCCACTGCCACAAGACGCGCGACATCCTTGAACAGGTTAACTTCGAGGGGATTTACCGCGAGGTCCCCGAGATAGCCGGCGCGCACCACGAAAAGATCGATGGCACCGGCTACCCCAAGGGGCTGAAAGGAAAGAACATACCGCTGGGGGCGAAGATCATCGCCGTGGCGGATTTTTACGAGGCGGTGACCTCACAGCGTCATTACCGGGCCCCCATGCCCAGGGAAGATGCCTTCCGCCTGCTCAGGGAGGGGGCGGGATCCCATTTCGACAAGCACATCGTCGACGCCCTGATCGCCTGCCGCACCCGCGCCAACGAGGAAGACACCTCTGCGGCTCAGGAGGCCTGAGGCTTTCTGCCGCGGCAGGAAATGATCGGGGTATAGGTGAAACGGCGGGGATTGGCGAAGAAGGTGCGGAACTCGTCTAAAAACTCCTCGTAGCCCCCTTCGTACTCGTTGAAGTCGTAGCCCGACCGCTTGGCGGCCACCTCGACCTTCCTGGTCCAGTTGAATTCGTCCACCTCCTTCAACTCGCCGAAGATCTGGTGGTGCGCTTCGACCTTGACGTCGATGTCCTGGAACCCCAGGTCGTACAGGAAGGAATACAGCTTCCTCCCGACGTAGGGATCGAAATTGTCGTTTTCCTCGAGGCTCTTGATGGTGGCGGCGACGGCGCGCTCCATGCGCGGGGAATGGCCGAAGTGACTCAGGCAGTTGTGGTCGAGATCGATCAGGCAGAGGATGCCACCGGGTTTGAGCGCCGCCGCGATGTTGCGCACCAACTCGAAGCAGTTGGAGAGGTGGTATTCGAGCACGAAGCGGCACCAGGCGAAATCGAACTGTCCCAGCCCGGTAAGCGGCTGGTACAGGTCGCAGCGTTCGAAGCTCACCGTGGAGGAGCCGTAGTGCTCGCGGGCGAAGGCGAGGCGCTGTTCGGAAAGGTCGACGCCGACGGCGCGCCCCCCGGGCTGCACCAGTTCCCCAAGCATGCTGGTCGTTTTGCCGGGGCCGCAGCCGATGTCGATGACGCTCATCCCCGGCGTAAGGCCGGCCCAGCGGGCCTGTCTCTCGGTCACCGCGTTGTCGGTTTTCATGTCAAGCCGGAGGGATTCCCCGGCGTGTTCCATCAGGTACCGTCTTTCAGAGTGCATCACTGCTCCCGTTAACAGATTCGAATAATTAGACTTTTAGCACGAACCTTTGTGGCCAGTCAACCACGACAGCCATGTTACCTGCAGCCGCGACGATTCGTCAACGTCGCACTTTAATTCCAGGAGGATCTATGAACTACAGGAAGAGCCTGATCGCCGGGATGCTGGCTTCGGCGGTCGCGCTGGGAGCCGGCGCACCTTCGTCCGCACTTGCCGCCGGCTATGCCGTCTTCACTCACGGGGCCAGCGCCCTCGGCCAAGGTAACGCCGTGACCGCTCACACCAGCGATGCCAGCACCATCTTTTACAACCCGGCGCTGATGAGCAAGCTGGACGGGACCCAGGTACTGGCCGGCACCACCGCCATTTTCTCCTCGCGCGAGTACACCAGTTCCGTCGGCGGCAACGACGCCTCCGACGACTCCGTCTTCTTCCCGAGCCACCTCTACGTGACCCACAAGTTCAACGACCAGGCCAGCGCCGGTCTGGGCATCTTCAACCCCTTCGGGCTGGGTACCAGGTGGGACAGCAACTGGGACGGCCGCTACATCGCCACCAAGTCCACCCTGAAGACCTTCGATATCAACCCCGTCTTCTCTTACCGCGTGATCCCTTCCCTCACCCTGGCGGCCGGTCTCGACGTGATGCTTCTCGATGCCACGCTGGAGCGCAAGGTCTTCACCGGAGGCCCGGACGTCGGCTCCAGGTTCAAGGGTGACGGAACCGGTGTCGGCTTCAACATCGGCGCGGCCTACGACATCACCCGCGACCTGACCGTCGGCGCCTCGTATCGCAGCCAGGTGCATGTCGACATCTCCGGCGATGCCACCTTCTCGGTCCCCGCTTTCAACAGCGGCGGCAAGACCGACCTCACCCTCCCGCCGCAGTTCACCGCGGGCGTCGCCTACAAAGGGATCGACAAACTCACCATGGAAGCCGGCGTGCGCTGGGAAGGGTGGTCGAAGTTCAAGAACCTGGACATCCGGCTGGACAACGGCCAGTCCGTGTCCACCCAGAGGGACTGGAAGGATAGCTGGGGGCTCAACCTCGGCGGCAGATACCAGTTCGACCCGAGGGTCGCCCTTTCGGCCGGCTACGTCTACGGCGGCACCGCCGTGCCCGACAGCACCTTCGACCCCTCCATCCCGGACGCCAAGACCCACGTCTTCTGTGCAGGCACCGATATCGACCTGAAGCCCTTTACCGTTGCCGTCGCCTACGGCTACCAGTATTACGAGAACCGGAACAAGAACAACAACACCGGCCTGAATCCCTTCGTCCCCACCAGCACCGCCAACGGCAAGTACCAAAGCGACGCCCACCTCGTCGCCCTGTCGCTGGGGTACAAGTTCTAGCAGAAGGGACAGTCTCCGTCAGGTGCCTGTCCCTCTAGTGGGACACTCCCTTCAGCACAGCCACCGTCTACAAAAACTAAGGGGACAGGCACCTGGCGGAGCCAGTCCCCTCCTCCGCAGCAGCCGCGCATGATGCATGAAAAAAGGCCTCTCCCAGATAAGGAGAGGCCTTTTTTACGTTTCCCCTCGCCCACCGGGAGAGGGCGGCCGAAGGCCGGGTGAGGGCGTCGGCAGCTGCGCCTATGGTGCGCTGAGCTTTGCCCTCCCCTCCCCTATTTCTTGGCGAACTTCGGGTCCAGGCTGCGCGCCAGGTCGTCGTAGGCGACCAGCGCCTTGATCTGCGGGGCCGTCTTCTTCACCGTGGCGTCGAAGAGTTGCAGCTTGCCGTTGAAGACCTGGGCCTTGTTGCGCAGCGAGGTGGTGCTCTCGGCCAGGAAGCTCTTCTCGGCCTTCTCGTCGCTCTTCAGGAAGGACTTCGCCTTGGTCAGCGCCTCGTCGCCGGAACCCACGTAGTGGTTCACGCTCTCCAGGAAGGAAAGCGAGGAGGCGGAAAGCTGGCTGGTGGTGGTGAGACGGTCCTGCACCTCGGACATCCCCTTCAAAAGGTCCTGGTCGGCGAAGCGCACCAGGTCGGAGACGTCCTGGTTGTAGGTCGGCTTGTTCGGGTCCAGTGCGTCGGCCCTGGACAGGAACTGCTGCGAGGTCCCCAGGTACTTGTTGATGGAAACCGAAGCAGCGCCGAGGGAGACCGCCGAGTCGGAGACGAACTTGGTAAAGAGCGAGGCCTGCCCCGCGTAGGGAATCGGGAAGAATCTCACGAAGCGTGCGGCGACGGAGCTCGCCTGGATGTACTTGGAGTAACTGGCGACGTGGCCGGACATCCACTTCACGTAGCTTTCGAACTCGGCCATGGACTGGCGCTGGGCGCGCACGTCGGCGGTGATTTCCTTGAGTTTCTTGGAGTTACGAGCTGCGAGGTCGGTGGAGCTGATGCTGCAGCTCTCCATGGCCTTCAGCTTCTCCTGCAGAAGCGCGTTCTCCCTGGTGAGTGCCGCGATGGTGGCGGCCTGATCGGCAGGCGCCGCGGCGACAGGGGCCGGGATGGCACTCGTCGGCAGAGTAGTCGGGATGGCTTCGGAAGCCCCGGCCGGGGCGGTGATCAAGCTCGCGCCAAGCAGGGACGCGGCGATAACGATGCGAATCTGCACGGTATGCTCCTGGTAAGAAATTCGAAACAACTGCGTGGGAAGATACATCAATCGCCGCAGCCACACAAACAAAAAAGGTTCAGCGCTTAGCAGAAGGGACTGGCTCCGCTTCGGTGCCTCCCTCTAGCGGCACGCTCCACTCCGCTCACCCACCTTACCCAAGCCAGGGGGACAGGCACCTGGCGGAGCCAGTCCCCTCCTTCACGGTTCCTTCAAAGGACAGAGAAGCCCTCACGTCCCCCCCTTTTGCGAAGGGGGGACAGGGGGGATTTTGCTTTGCCCCTCTTTTGCAAGGCGCGCTTCCTCACCAAAAAAAGAGCCGCGCATCGCTGCGCGGCCCAAATAAAGGAACAACTGATGAAGCTGCTACTCTATTACTTTTCCTTGAAGCTGATGCGGTAGCTGAACCCCTTGGGATCGTACCAGTCCGGCACCTTGCCCCCCACTTCCGCGTAGGGATAGCCGAAGGTGTTGAGCGGAGCGCCCGCCTGCGGCGGGTTGAGCACCAGGTCGCGCCCGGAAGCGATCTTGAAGCGGTAGGGATCGATGCCGCCCCAGAAGTAGTCGCGGTACTCGCGGGTCTTGGCGTCTTTCAGCTCCAGCTTTTCCACCAGCATCGCCTTTCTCACGTCAGCCGGGTCAACCGGCACCCAGCCGGTCCCCGGGAGGAAGAACTCGACCCAGCAGTGCTGCCAGGTAGTGACATCCTCCTCCGCCTTCTTGCCCAGGCGCAGCCCGAACACCTCGCGCGCCGGAACGCCCGCCGCACGCGCCAGCGCGATGTACACCGAGGAGATGTCGGTGCACTTGCCGCCCGGCTTTTTCAGCAGTTCGCAGACGTCGCCCTTGCCGCACCCTACCGTGGCCGGGTCGCGGTACATGTTCTCGCAGGCCCAGTCGTAGATCGCCTTGGCCTTGTCGAGAACCGTGGTCTTCCCCTTCACGATGCTGTCGGCAAGTTTCTTCACCTCGCCGTCCACCGGCCCCATCGAGGTCGGCTTCAGGTACTCAGCGTAGTCGGCGCGGTTCCAGGCCGGCTCCTTTGCGGACAGGTCCTTGATGCGGATCTCTTCGCGCTGGACGTTGAAGCTGTAGACGAGCTTCCTGCTCTTGGCATCCTTGTCCCACTGGGCGTACAGCATGGGAGTGCCGTTGGCGCGGTCGGTGTAGACCGCCGATGCGGCAAAATCGCCGCTCACCTTGACGTCGGTCACGTTCTGATACGCGTCGGAGACCGCGTAGGGGATCCAGAGCCTGGTTTCCTTGCCCGCCTCCTGCTTGGAAAGATCGACCTCGACGGTCACCTGGCCGCTGCGGCTTTTGGCCCAGGCGGCGGGGGTGACACAGAGGGAAAGCGCCAGCATTGACAACAACAACCTTTTCATTCGTGCTCCTTTGTTTCTGGAAGTATTGGAATAACTACGGGTGTTAAAGTTTTGATTTTACGACGGGAAAACCAGCATCCTTCCATTCGGCCAGGATGGCCTGGAAGATGGAAGGATAGGCGAGCTTCATCAATTTTCTGTAGGCGGAATAGCTGCGCCCGCCGCTGTTGCAGTACACGATGATCCCCTTCTCTTTGGGAAGCACACCCGATTTGGCGGCGAAGCTCTCAGCGGGGATGTTGATCGCCCCATCGATGTGCCCCTCGGCAAACTCGAACTCGTCGCGGACGTCGACCAGCACGTAGGCGTCCTTTTTCTCTGCCAGGATCTGCTTGAGCTGCACCGGGCTAAGCTTGCGGGTATCGATCTTCTTGGCATACTCGGGGCCGGCTACGATCGGGAACCCCTTCTCTTCCCAGACCGGGAACCCGTCGGCATAGATGACCAGGTTGGTGTACCCTGCCTCCTTCGCCTTCTGGGCCACCTTCTTGCTTTTGCCGCACTTGACGCCGTTGCAGTACAAGACGATCAGCGCCCCTTTGTCCTTGGGGAGCAGCGCGATGTTCTTCTCGAACTCCTTGTCCGGGATACTGATCGCACTCACCAGGTGGGCCACCTGGTATTCGTCGTTGGTGCGGGCGTCAACCAGGGTGAAAGCCCGTTTCTCTTCCAGCATGTCCCTCAGGACTTCACTGGAGACCGTCTTGAACTCGGCATCCGCGGCGATAGCCGGCATCGCGGTGGCCAGCAACAGGAACAGCGCTAACAGGGAAAGGACCGAACTGCCGACAAAGCGGGTGATGCTTTTCATGGTGACCTCCATTCAATTGAAATGACATGACAGAATCGACATGGTACCTGCAGTCGTCAAACAGCTCTCCGCGCCGTGGAACTCTCAAGGGCGCCCACCCCTCCTGGTGCCGATCAACTCCAGGAAGGCTTCGATCCGCACCTTCAACTGCTCCGTGTCCGATTCGGAATAATCGGTCTCGATCTGCAGGAAAGGGACCTGCACCGTCTCCTGCAGGTGGCGCTTCACCGTAAACGATTCGACGTTGTAGGTGTGGCACCCTTGCCAGGTGAGATCGATCACCCCGTCCGCCTCGAACTCCCGCACCAGTTCCTCGAGCAGCTGCAACCGTCCCTTGTTGGGCGACATGCACGAACAGGGC
This sequence comes from Geomonas anaerohicana, assembly GCF_016458305.1. Classification (GTDB taxonomy): domain Bacteria; phylum Desulfobacterota; class Desulfuromonadia; order Geobacterales; family Geobacteraceae; genus Geomonas; species Geomonas anaerohicana. Next base: position 619,140 of record NZ_JAEMHL010000003.1, read on the forward strand.
ACACGCAGGTACTTTTGCGCTATGGACCGGAGCAGATCCTTGCCCGGCTGCACCGGGTCCACCTTCTTGTAGGCGCCGCAGCTCTCGAAGCAGACCACGCTTCCCCCCAACTCCTCGACCAGGCGCACGACCTTATCGGAGCCGATCCCGACCGGTACCCCGGTCAACAGGATGCGCGGCGTCTTCAAGGTGAAGGGAGAGATGCCCTGCTCGCTCAGCTCGGTCAGTTCTGCGGTCAGCCGGTCGATAAGGTCGATCGCCTCGCGCTTGTCCACGGTGAAGCCGCGGTTGTGCAGCACGGTAAGCAGGTCCATGCCCGAGATCGGCGCCGGCTTTCTTTTCTGAAGATCCTGCAGGGCTTTGAGAGAACGGCGCTCCTCGTTGAGCAGCAGTATTGCCGCAGCCAGCTTCTCCGGGGTGATCTTGACGTCGAAGGCCTCTTCCAGGCGCCCTATCAGCCGCTTCAGCTCCAGGACCCAGTACTCCAGCGCCGCCTCGTCCTGCACCTGGGGCAGTTGCATCAGGTGCAGCGGTTTCATCTCCCCCAAAAGCTCGTACATCTTCTTCTTGCCGTCGCAGGTGGTCTCGGCGAGTAGCAGGTCGGAGAAGTGGAAGAAGGGACAGGTGTCGGTAAGCGCAAAACCGTAGCTGGACTTGATCAGCGGGCAAAGCGAGCGCGGCAGCACCTTCTCGGCAGCGGGGATGGGCGTCGGGCTGGTGCCGCATAGCGATACCGGGATAGCACCGGCGGCGACGATCAGTTCCACCGGAGAGAATAGGCAGTAAGTGCCGACCACCTTGCGGCCCCGGTCCTTGGCGACCTTGAGCGTGATAGCGTTTTTTTCCCTCAGGCCCGCGATCTCGTCGAAAGCTGCACAGATTTCGCTCATGCCTCGTACCCCAGGATGGCGGCACCCAGGGCACCGACCATCTGCGGCGCCTGCGGGACGCACATGTCCACGCCCAGGCTGGTACCGATAGCGCGACAGAGTTCACGGTTCAACGCGACACCGCCGCTGAAGGTGACCCGGTGCGAAAGGGATACCTTTCCTGCCAGCCCCTGGATGCGGCCGGCGATGGAGTGGAAGATGCCGGCTGCGATGCTCCCCTTGTCGGTGCCGCGCGCCAGCAGGCCGATCACCTCGGACTCCGCGAACACGGCGCACATGCTGGAGATGGGTACCGGCGTTGCCCCGACGGCCAGCTGGCCCAACTGCTCCAGGGATACGTCGAGCACGCCGGCCATGACCTGCAGAAAACGGCCGGTGCCGGCGGCGCACTTGTCGTTCATGGCGAACTCGGCCACGCGCCCCTGCGCATCCACGCTGATCACCTTGCTGTCCTGGCCGCCGATGTCGATCACGCTGCGCGTTTCCGGGTACAGGAAATGGGCCCCGCGGGCGTGGCAGGTGATCTCGGTGACCTTGCGGTCGAATATGGGGAGGGAAACCCGGCCATAGCCGGTCCCGACGATGCTTTGCACCTCATCTGCCTCGATGCCTGCGCACTCAAGCGCCTGACGATAGGCCTCGAGCCCTGCCGCCTTGGGATCCCAGCCCGTGGGGACGACCACGCTGGCGCGGATCTCGCCATCGAAGATGACCGCCTTTGTCCCTGTCGAGCCTATATCGATACCTGCTGCTACCATCTTTGTCACTCACTGAAAAGGGATGCCGAAAGGAGGAGGGGATGAAGGAAAACCACTGACATGAATAACTAATTGACCCGCGGGAGTCAAATTGATAAATTCGATGAAATTAATAACACCGATCGCATTCTCTAATAGGAGGGTATGGTGAATCTGAAACAGCTGGAAGTTTTCATCAACGTTGCCGAAACTGGCAGCTTCTCGAAGGGCGCAGAAGTCTCCTACATCACTCAATCCACCGTAAGTCAGCACATCTCTGCTCTTGAGAGCGAATTCGGCATGAAACTGCTGGATCGGACCGGCAAGGGAGCACTTCCTACCGAGGGAGGCAAGATTCTCCTGGAGCGCGCCCGCAAACTGCTGGAGTACGCCAGGGAGATACCGGTTGCGCTGGCCCGTTTCAAGGGGATCGAGGAAGCAGAGTTGAACGTCGCGGGGAGCAGCATTCCGGGGGAATACATGATCCCGGCTGCTCTCCCCCTGCTGATCGACCGGTTCCCCGGTGTGACCATAGTGCTCAGGCAGGGCGACAGCCGTGACGTGCTGGGGAAGTTACTATCCGAAGAGGTGGAACTGGGCGTGGTGGGCGGCCGTTTCGAGGAGGAGACCCTCGAATTCGTACCCTTTGCCGAGGACGAACTGGTGCTGATTGCCCGCGCCGGGCATCGTTGGGGTCAGGTGAAGGCGATCAGCAAGGAGGAACTGCTCGGTGACCCCGTGGTGCTGCGCGAAACGGGCTCCGGGACCGGCAAAGCTGCCGCCCAGGCCTTGCGTGAAGCGGGCATCGATCCGGCGCGGCTGCGGGTGGCTGCGCACCTGGGGAGCAACGAGGCGGTGAAGCGTGCGGTGATCTCGGGGATCGGCGTTTCCTTCGTCTCCGCCATTTCGGTGTGGCACGAATTGGAACAGGGCACGCTGATCCAGGTGCCGGTGGATGGCGTGTCCATCAAGCGCCAGTTTTACCTTGCCAGTCGCAAAGGGCGTGAAATGTCCCCGGCGGCACAAGCCTTCAGGAACATCATGCTGGAGATGTTCAGGCCGGTGGAGCAGTGAACCTGTAGGTGGTTCCTGGTTCCCAAGCTCCAGCTTGGGAACCCCATATGGTGCAAAGCTCCAGCTATGTATCCGAGGGAAGCTGGAGCTTCTGAAAGGCTTTGCGTTCCCAAGGCGGACCTTGGGAGCGAGATCGTATCGATACAGGGGGGCCTTCGTGCGCCCTATCCCCTGGCGAGACAAGGGCATCACGCCCCCCCCTTAACCTCTCAGCCATCGTTCGATCTGGACCTCTGCTTCTTCCTCTCCGACACCGCCTTCTTATCCGAAAGCCGCTTCTCCTTGGCGCCGCGGGGCACCTTGGTAGCGATCCGCTTCTTCCTTTTCAACTCGCGCCTGCGCAGCAGTTCAGCCAGGCGCTGCAGCGCCATCTCCCGGTTCTGCGCCTGCGAGCGGCTCTCGCTGGCCTGGGCCACGATCCCCGTCGGCAGGTGCCGGATGCGCACGGCCGAGTCGGTCGTGTTGCGATGCTGCCCTCCCGGCCCCGACGCGCGGTAAAACTCCACTTTGATTTCTGATTCCTTGATTTCTGCCATTTACCTCTTCCTTACCGCTGCCGCAAGGGGACTGGCTCCGCAGGTGCCTGTCCCCCTTACCTGAAATCCCCTTTGCTACAATCACGTGAATATATCACGACTGCACCAGCCCCCCAAGCTTTCTCACCTGGGACCGACACAACACTCGCAGTTACTTACCTGTACGGGTAATACCGCCTGTACTGCTCAAACTGTGCGAACGCCGCTTCCCGCGGTTGATGTCACGGGCAATATTTGCTACATTGGCCACCTTCAACACTACATCCGCTATAAGGAGAGTAGAACCATGCCCGTTATCACCATCGACCTCGGCATCATCGAGAACAAAGAGAAAAAAGGCCAGCTCGTGCAGGCTTTGACCGAAGCAGCCAGTTCCGTCACCCAGATTCCCGCGGAAAAGTTCATCGTCTTCATCAAAGAGATGGAGCGCGAGAACATCGGCGTGGGCGGCAAGCTGCTGTCCGACATCCTCAAGTAAAGGCACAGGAGAACATATGAAAAAGAGCGTGGGCAAAGGCCCCCACGCCATGCCGACCCCGGTATGGCTGGTGGGCACGTACGATATAACTGGTAAAGCGAACCTGGCCACCGTTGCCTGGGGCGGCGTCTGCTGCTCCGACCCTGCCTCGGTCACCATCTCCTTGCGCAAGTCGCGCCACAGCTACGACGCCATCCTGAAGCGCGGAGCCTTTACGGTCAACATCCCGTCGCAGCAGTTCGTCGTCGCCGCCGACTATGCCGGCATCGCTTCCGGCAAGAACGAGGACAAGTTCGCCCAGGCGGGACTCACCGCTGTGAAGAGCGACCTGGTCGATGCACCCTATGTCGGCGAATTCCCCCTGGTCATCGAATGCCGCCTGCTGCAAACCGTCGAAGTCGGAGTGCACACCCAGTTCATCGGCGAGATCGTCGATGTGAAGGCGGACGAGTCCGTTCTCGACGCCAAGGGGCTTCCCGATCCGGCCAAGGTGCAGCCGCTCGTCTACAGTCCGACCAACCGCGCCTACTACGCTTTGGGCGAGGTGGTCGGCCAGGGATTCGACATCGGCAAGCAGTTGATGAAGTAACTGGATGGTTGCCGTTCCTACGGTATAATCGTTCCCGTCAATAAACCAAGGGGCGCTGGATCCTGCCGGAGGCGGGCTGGGCCCGGACCGGGGACGACCATGGACAACGAGACCTTCGAGGGTGAGGTGCTGGATCGGCTGCAGCAGATCATCGAGATGCTGGCCTCCATTCTACCTGAGGCGTGTATCGAAGAAGCAGAGGCAGCGCGGGCGCCCCTACCGGGTCCGGAACCCGCGCAGGCACGTGATGCCTACGGCATACTCGAAGAAATGCAGGACGACTACCATACCGCCATGGACAAATGGCACCTCGAACACGGCTAAAGGGACTGGCTCCGTGAGGTGCCTATCCCTTTAGCGGCACGCTCCTTTCAGCTCAGCCAGCTTGCCAAACACCAAGGGGACAGGCACCTGGCGGAGCCAGTCCCATCCCTCATACCCCCCGCCCCCCCACGAACCGCCCCTCGAACTCCAGCGTCACCCTCCTCAGCGGCTCGTCCAGAAAACCGAGCGCGCTCTGCGCGATAGGAGCCGGCACCCCGCCGTAAAAGGCCTGGGCAATCCCCCCGGTGATGCAGGCCAGGGTGTCGGAATCGCCGCCCAAGGAGACGGCCAGCCTCACGGCACTCTCGAAATCCGTGGAATCAAAGAAGGCGGCCAGCGCCTGCGGCAGCGTGCCCTGGCAGGAGACGTCGAAGCGGTAATCCGGACGGATGTCATCACAGCCAAGGGACAGGTCATAACCGAAGCGACCCGCAATGAAACTGCGCATCTCCTCCTTGCCGGCGCCACTGCGCCCGAGGTAGATTGCCGCCGCTGCGGCCTGCGCCCCACGCACCCCTTCCGGGTGCCCGTGGGTGGGAAGGGAATACTCCTCAGCCTTTTTCAGCACCTCGTCGAGAGAGTCGAAAGCCCAGGCGGCAGGCGCGATACGCATCGCCGAACCGTTGCCCCAGCTGTCATAGGGCGCGGCATGGTCATCTGCCGCCCAGCGCGCGAAGTTCTTGCCGTACCCGGCATCTGGATACCTGCGGTAATAGCGCCGCATCACTTGTGCGTACGGTTCACCGGTCATGATGGCGTCCGCCAGCGCCACGGTGAGCACGGTGTCGTCGGTGAAACGGCAGTGGTCCTGGAACAGCGGAAAGTCCGTGGTCTTGATGTTGTTCCACTCGTAGATGGATCCGACGATGTCGCCGGTCAGCGCACCCAGCATGTCATCCCCCTACCCCTTCTGCCGGGGTTTTGGTATCATCACCTGCCATGAACTATCTTTTCCATCTCTACCTCTCCGGAGACGACCCCGCCATCCTCACCGGCAACTTCATGGGCGACTTCGTCAAGGGGCCGCTCGCCGGCCGGTTCCCCGAGCGCCTGCGCCGGGGACTGGCACTGCACCGGCGCATCGATTCCTTCGCCCAGGGGCATCCCGCTTTCACCGCCAGCCGCCTGCGCATCGCGCCCGAATTCGGCCTGTACCGCGGCATCCTCGTCGACCTGTACTACGATCATTTCCTCGCCGGCGCATGGCGGCAGTGGCACGATGAACCGCTACCGGTCTACCTCGGCCGGGTCAGGAAGATCGTAGAGGGGAACCGCGACCTGCTGCCGGAACGGCTGCAGAGGCTGGTCCCGGTCATCTTCGAGGACATGATCCCCTCCTACCTCACCACCGACGGCATTGCCGACGCTCTGCAGCGCATGTCCAGGCGCGTGCCGCGCGCCAATCCGCTGGCGGGCGGCGGCAGGGAGCTTACCCGCAACTACCTTGCATTGCAAGAGGATTTCCTGCAATTCCTACCCGAGGTGCACCGCTACACACAGGATTTCTTACACGGTTGAAACAGGATCAACAGACGCACCTTTGCCACTGTCAGCAAACGGAAGCAGTTTGTTTTCCCTGTGGCCGGGATTGTCACAGCAACATCGGCCACTGTAATTCGCCAACCTGATGATCATCCCCTCAAGAGCCCAGGCTCCCCACCAGTACTCCAACCCGAAACTACTGTTGCAAAAAATCACAAGATCAGTCATAAAATCGCAACAATCCGCTTGAATAGAAGCCAAGCCCGCGGTAAATTAGAGCGCCGTATTGATGTCGCACATGGAGAAGAACCATAGACACGATCCACCTGCTCATCTTCGCCCTCGACGGCACACGCTACGCCCTGAGACTCGACCAGGTCACCAGGGTGATCAGGGCTGCGGCACTCACCACGATCCCCCATGCCCCGGACGTCGTACTCGGCATCCTGGACCTGCAGGGGGAAGTCATTCCCGTCATAAATCTGAGAAGACGCTTCGGCCTGCCCGAGCGGGGCATCGGCTGCGAAGACCAGTTCGTCGTCGCCCGTACCCAAAAGCTTGCCCTTGCCCTCCACGTGGACACGACCGAAGTGGTCTGCGAACAGGCAGACGGGGGAGTGGTGCCGGCCGACGAGATCGTCGCTGGGACCCGGTTCCTGGCCGGTGTGACCCGGACGGCGGACGGGCTGGTGCTGATCCACGACCTGGACACGCTGCTCTTCCCCGAGGAACAGGCGCAGATTACGGCCACGCTGGAGCAGGTGGAGCGTGGCTAACCATCAGCACCACGCGCTGCGCAGTTTCGCGACCTTCGTAGGCAGGAATACCGGGCTGCACTTCCCCGAGGCGCGCTTTGGGGATCTGGCCCAGAAAATGACCGCGCTGGCACGGGAGGCCGGCTTCGAGGATCTCGACCACTACCTGTTCCAGCTCATGGCGGCTCCGCTGTCCCGGGAACAGATGAAGGCCCTCTGCGGCGCCCTGACCATCGGCGAGACCTACTTCCTGCGCGATCCCAAGAGCTACCGGGTGCTCGAGCGGCAGATACTTCCCGGGCTCATCGCGGCACGACGGCGCGGCGGCAGGACCCTCAAAATCTGGAGCGCGGGTTGTTCCACCGGTGAAGAGCCCTACTCCATTGCCATTGTTCTGAGCCGCCTGCTGCAGGACCTCCCCGAGTGGGACATCACCCTCCTCGGGACCGACATCAACGAGGAAGCGCTGGAGCGCGCTCACCGTGGGGTGTACAGCAAATGGTCCTTTCGCAATGCCCCGCAATGGCTCATGGAGTATTTCACTCCCGTGGGGGAAGGCCACTTCGAGATCGTGCCCCACATCCGCAACATGGTGCACTTCAGCCAATTGAACCTGGCGGCGGAGAGAGGCAACGCACTCACCGGCGGAACCGACATCATCTTCTGCCGCAACGTGATGCTCTACTTCCACCCGGAGCAGATCGAAAAGACGGTGGCGAGGTTCCACGCCGCATTGAAACCGGGAGGTTGGCTTTTCGTTGGCCCCACCGAGGTGGACCACCAGAGACTGCGCGGTTTCAGCTGCCATCACTACGACGGGGCCCTGGTGCTCAGGAAGGGGGAACCGCGCCGGAAAACGCCGCGTCCCCCCGCACCGGTGCCGGTACCGATGGCCGCGTCGAGCGTTGCTTCAGCGCCCCCTGCTGCGGCAACCGACCGACTTTATCACGGGGCCTCTGCCCTGCCGGTGGGGCCCCTGCCGGACAGCATCGAGCAGGCACACGCCGCGTACCGCGCCGGAGAGTACCAAGAGGCGGCCCGCCTGGCCCTGCTCGCGCCGCACCTCCCTGAGAACCTTGCCCTGGCGGCGCGCTGCTACGCGAACCTGGGGCGCTATCAGGAGGCGCGGGAACAATGTGAAAAGGCCCTGCTGTTGGAGCGTCTCAACGCCCACACCCATTACCTGCTTTCCATGATCCTGGAACAGATGGGTGACGGGGCCGCTGCCGAGGCGGCCTTGAAAAGGGCGCTCTACCTGGACCACGACTACCTGCTCGCCTACTTCGCCCTGGGTAACCTGTGCCGCAAGCGTGGGGAACTGCGGGAAGCAGAGCAGAGTTTCGCCAACGCCCTGCGCCTGCTGCAGCGCTACGACCCTGCGGAGGTCCTGCCCGACGCCGAGGGGATCACGGCGGGGCTTTTGACGCAGTTGATCAAGGGGATGAACGCCGGCCTGAACCGCAGGTAGCACCGGCGGCAGTACTGTATCTGGAGAAGGCGCATGTCGCTAAAGAGTTCCAACATAGACTGGACCGCCCTGCTCAAGCGCCAGGAGGCGGCCTTCACCGCGGCAGATGCCCCCTCACGTGACCCGGAGCGTGAGAAGTCGCTGCTCGAGGAACGGGCCCGCCAGCTGAGCCGGCAGCCTGAGGCGGACGCCGCAGCGGCCGGCCTGGAGTGCCTGGAGTTCATGCTGTCCGGTGAACGCTACGCCATCGAGCTCTCCTACATTGCCGCGACCCTGCCGCTCACCGACTTCACGCCGCTATTTTGCGCCCCGTCCTTCGTGCTCGGGATCACCAACCTGCGCGGCCGCATCATCTCCATCGTCGATCTGCGCCGTTTCTTCGAACTGCCGGCCCTGGGGCTCTCCGACCTGAACCGGGTCATCGTGGTGTGCGACGACCGTATGGAGTTTGGCGTCCTCGCCGACAGCATCGTCGGCACCAGGACCGTCGCGAGCGGAGAGTTGCTCCCCATTCCGGACACCTTCACCGGGCCTAGGGAAGAGTTCGTCGCCGGGGTGACCGCCGAGCGTCTGGCCCTGCTCGACATGGCCCGCATCCTCGCCGATCCGCGGATGGTGGTGCACGAAGAAGTGGGCTGAAAGGCAGACTAAGATTGAGACTAACACTGAGATTAAGGTTGAGCAGTGAGTGTGGTGACGTTTTGACAATGACATAAAGATCGGGTCGTTGAGGTTTTCTTTATCTCGATCTCAATCTTTATCTGTTTCTAGGGGGTTCCATGCTGAGCAATATGAAGATCCGTTCCCGACTGGCCGCCGGCTTTTCGGTGCTGGTGCTGTTCCTGATCCTGATCGGGGCGCTTTCCCTGAAAAACATCGCCGCCGAGGGCGACCTTCTAAGCGAGTTCTACGAACACCCCTTCACGGTCACCAACGCCATCCACCAGGTGGACAGCAACATCGTGCGCATGCACCGCGACATGAAGGACGTAGTGCTCTACGCCAACGACGCGGCGGACCTGGAAAACTCCCTCACCGACATCGATCACTGCGAGCAGATCGTCTACCAGCAGCTTGCCGTGGCCCGCGAGAAGTTCCTTGGCGACAAGGCCAAAATCGACCAGATCAAGGAGTCGATGGACCAGTGGAAGGAGGTCCGGTCCCGGACCGTATCCCTGGTGCGACAAGGCAAGATCAAGGAAGCGATGGCGTTCCACAAGACCTACGCGCGCCGGGTCGTCGCCAAGGTCGACGCACAGGTCAACGAAGTACTGAAATTTTCCTTCGGCAAAGCAGAGTCCTTCGCGCAGGAGTCCAAGCGCAACCAGCGCTCCACCTTCGCCATCACCGCGATACTGGTCACCCTTGCCGGCATCCTCGCTGCCCTCATCGCCTTCGCCATCACCGCCTCCATCACCAGGCCCCTCTCCGATGCGGTGCAGGCCGCCGACCGTTTGTCCCAGGGCGACGTCTCGGTTGAAATCGACAGCAACTCCGCCGATGAACTCGGCCAGTTGCTCAGGGCCATGGGTAAGGTGGTACAGTCCATGCGCGGCATGGGGGAGACCGCGAACCGCATCGCGCTGGGGGACCTCGACGTGGCAGTCGTGCCGCTCTCCGAGCGCGACGTCTTCGGCAAGGCCATGCGCGACATGGTGGCATCGCTCAACAGCCTCGCCGACAACGCCGACCGCATCGCGTCGGGCGACCTCACCATCGAAGTGCTCCCCGCCTCCCCCAAGGACAGGCTGGGCAACTCCTTCCGGACCATGACCGCCAACCTCAGGAACCTCACCGTCGAGATCGCCGAGGTGGTCAACGTGCTGGCCGGTTCCGCCGCCGAGATCATGACCACTGTGAGCGAGCTTGCCTCGAGCTCGGCCCAGACCGCCACCTCCATCTCCGAGACCAACGCCACCGTCCAGGAAATCCGCCAGACCACCGACCTCACCTCGCAGAAGTCGCGCCAGGTGTACGAGAGCGCGCACCGCTCCACCCAGATCGCACGCACCGGCCGCGAATCGGTCAACAGCGCCATCGGCGGCATGCAGGGGATCGACGAACGCATGGGCTTCATCGCCGAGCGCATCGTCAACCTCTCCGAGCAGAGCCAGGCCATCGGCGAGATCATCGCCACCGTCGCGGACCTTGCCGAGCAGTCCAACCTGCTCGCCGTCAACGCGGCCATCGAGGCGGCCAAGGCGGGTGAGCACGGCAAGGGCTTCGCCGTCGTGGCCCAGGAGGTGAAGAACCTGGCCACCCAGTCCAAACAGGCCACCTCCCAGGTGAGAAGCATCATCGGCCAGATCCAGAAGGCGACCACCGCCGCGGTCCTCGCCACCGAGCAGGGGAGCAAGGCGGTCGAGGCGGGGGTGAAGCAGTCCAGCGAGGCGGGCGAATCGATCCGCCAGCTCGCCGCCAGCATCGAGGAATCCTCCAACGCCACCCTGCAGATCGTCACCTCCACCCAGGAGCAGGCCATCGGCATGGACCAGATCGCCATCGCCATCCAGAGCATCAACCAGGCCAGCGACCAGAACGTCGAGGGATCGCGCCAGATCGAGGCGGCGGCCCGCAACCTCTACGAGCTGAACCAGAAGCTGCAGCAGCTGGTCAGCGGCTACAAGGTGGCATGACAGCCATGACCGCAGCCAACCGGAGACCATCGCCGCATGCTTGACAGCGACGCCCTGCTCAAAGAGCTCCTGGCGACCTTCGAAATGGAGGCGCGCGAGCACCTCGGGGAACTGGCATCCCTGCTCCTGGCACTGGAGCGCGACCCGGAACCATCCGAGGGGCGACGCCTGCTGGAGTCGGTGTTTCGCCGCGTGCATACGCTCAAAGGGGCGGCGCATGCGGTGAACCTCCCGGACATCGCCCTTGCCTGCCAGCGGCTCGAGGACGTGCTCGCCGACCTGAAGCGCGGCGACGTCCCGCTCGGGCTGGCACAGTTCGACTCGCTGCATGCCAGCGTCAACGACCTGGAGCAGCGGCTCGCGCTGGCGCTGTCCGCGGCAGCTGCGGTTGCGCCCCCCCCCCCTCGCCCCGAGCCGCCCCCCCCGGCCCCGGCTGTTCCGCCAGCGTCTCGCGAGGCCGAAAAGGTTGCCGCTGCGCAGCCGACGGGGCAGCCTGCCGCACCGGTCGCCGCTCCCCCGGCTGCCCCGCCCCCCCAACGTGCTGCCGGGTCGAAACCGGCGCAGCAGCATCCCGTCGCCGCGCGTCCGCTGGGGGACGAGACGGTCCGGGTCTCGGCGCGGCTCCTGGAAGAGCTCCTGCTGCAGTCGGAGGAGCTGGTGTCGGCGAAACAGTCCGCCTCCGCACTGCACGAGGAACTGGCGGCGCTGGCCGGCGAACTGGCCCTGCGCCAGGGTGAACGCGGACGTGCCCTGGAGAGCGCGCGCCGCGCCATGAAGGCCGCCGCCGGGCGGGAGGGCGCGCTGGCCGGCCTCTTGGAGCAGAACTGCCAGGCCGAGCGGCACATCGAGGGGCGCCTGCGCCTGCTGGAAAAAAGCTGCGACAAGCACCTGAGATCGCTGCAGGGGATGATCGATCCCCTCTTGGAGGAGATGAAGAAGCTGCAGCTGCTCCCCTGCGCCACCGTCTGCGACCCCTTCGCCAAGCTGGTGCGCGACCTGGCCCGCGAACTGGGCAAGGAGGCGGAATTCAGCTGCCAGGGGGGCGAACTCGAGATCGACCGCCGCATCCTGGCCGAACTGAAGGAGCCGCTGTTGCACCTGGTGCGCAACACGGTCGACCACGGCATCGAGGCACCGGGGCTGCGCGAGGCCGCGGGCAAGCCCGCCAGGGGGGCGATCCGCATCGACATCAGGCTGCAGGACGCCAACCGCGCCGAACTCATCCTGGAAGACGACGGCGGCGGCATCGACGTGGCGCGGGTGAAGGAAGCCGCGCTGCGGCTCGAAGCGGCCCCGGCCGAGCTTTTGGAACGCATGGCGGACCAGGAAGCGCTGCAGCTCATCTTCGAATCCGGCCTCTCCACCAGCCGCTCGGTGGGCAACGTTTCGGGGCGGGGCGTCGGCCTCGCCATCGTGCGCGAGTCCCTGGAGCGCCTGGGGGGACACGTCACCGTCGCCAGCACCCCGGGCAGGGGCACCCTGTTCCGACTGGTCTTCCCGCTCTCCTTTGCACGGATACGGGGCCTCTTGGTACAGGTGCGCGGGCGGGAATGCGTCATCCCGGCCAACAACGTGGAGGTGAGCGCGCGGGTGGCGCTTGCCGACGTGAAACGGGTGGAGAACCGCGACACGGTGCTGGTGAACGGCGAGGTGGTGGCACTGGTATCCCTCGCGCGCATCCTGGAGCTGGAGCGAAGCGCGCCGGCGCAGGAGCAGAACCTCTCTTTCGTGCTGCTGCACGCCGGCGACAAGCGGATCGCCTTCGCCGTGGACCAGGTGCTGGGGGTGCAGGAGATCCTGGTCAAGCCGCTGGGGCGCCAGCTGTCCCGGGTGCGCAACGTCTCCGGCGGCACCGTGCTCGGCAACGGCAAGGTGGTGCCGGTCCTGAACGTGGCGGACCTGTTCCGTTCCGCACTCGCCGTCGAAGCGCCTGCGCTCCCCTCCCCCGCCCCGGCAGGCAAGCCCAGGCCGGTCTCGGTGCTGGTGGCCGAGGACTCCATCACCTCGCGCACGCTGCTCAAGAACATCCTGGAAGCCGCGGGGTACCAGGTGCGCACCGCCGTGGACGGGGCGGATGCCCTCTCCCAGTTGCGGGCCGAGCCCTGCGACGTGGTCATCTCCGACATCGAGATGCCGCGCATGGACGGCTTCCAGCTCACCGCGGCCATCCGCGCCGACAGCAGGCTCGCCCTCCTCCCCGTGGTGCTGGTGACGGGGCTCGAGTCACGCAGCGACCGGGAGCGTGGCATCGACGTGGGTGCCAGCGCCTACCTGGTAAAGAGCAGCTTCGACCAGGGCAACCTGGTCGAGGTCATCCAAAAACTAACCTGACGAGGAACGTCGTGATCAGACTGTTGGTGGTAGAGGATTCTAAAACGGTGCAGCGCGCGCTGGTGGCTGCCTTCGAGGCCGATCCCGACCTCGAGGTGATCGGCACCGCCGAAAGCGGCGAGGAGGCGGTCGATGCGGCCAAGAGGCTCCGCCCCGACCTGATCACCATGGACATCAACCTCCCGGGCATGGACGGCTTCGACGCCACCCGCGCCATCATGTCTACCTGCCCGGTCCCCATCGTCATCGTCACCGGCAAGATGAACCCCAAGGACAGCGCCACCCTGTTCCGGGTCATGGAGGCCGGCGCCCTCATGGTCCTTGCCAAACCCGATCCGGTGGGCACCCCCGGCTACCGGGCCTCGGTGGACAACCTGGTGCACCACCTGAAGCTGATGGCCGAGATCAAGGTGGTACGGCGCATCTTCCCATCCGGCAAGACGGTGCCCCGCCCCGTGCGTCCGCTCCCCCTCCCCCCGGCACAGCCGGTCAAGGTGGTGGCCATCGGGGCCTCGACCGGAGGGCCGCCCCTGCTGCGCCAGATCCTGGCCGAACTCCCGGCCACCTTTCCGGCCGCGGTGGTGGTGGTCCAGCACATGGCGGTCGGCTTCACCGAGAACTTCGTGCACTGGCTGAACCGCAGCTCCAAGCTTCCGGTGCAGCTGGGGACCGACGGCACCCAGGTGAGCGCCGGGCAGGTCTACGTGGCGCCGGACCACTTTCACATGGAGGTCACCTCCACCGGCAGGATCCTCCTCACCGACGCGCCGCCGGAGCACGGGGTGCGCCCCTCGGTCTCGGTCCTGTTCCGGTCGGTGGCGCAAAATTACGGCCGGCAGGCCATGGGGGTGCTCCTGACCGGCATGGGCAAGGACGGGGCGCTGGAACTAAAGTCGATCCGGGGGCGCGGCGGGATCACCGTGGCCCAGGACCGGGAGAGCTCCATGGTCTTCGGCATGCCCGGCGAGGCGATCGAAATCGACGCGGCCCAGCACGTGCTGCCGCCGGCAGCCATCATCGAACTGTTGCACAGGGTCACCAGTAAAGGCGCCAGCGCCGCTACCAGTTGAGGAAAGAGAAGAGATGGACACCGACTACACCGCTAGTGCCGCACGGCACCATATACTGATCGTCGACGACAGCCCCACCCAGGCCAAGCTCCTGGAACAGATGCTCGCCGAGCAGGGTTACCGGGTGCTCAGCGCCCGCAACGGCAGCGACGCGCTGGAGGTGATCCGGTCCGGGAGCCCCGACCTGGTCATCAGCGACATCCTCATGCCCGAGATGGACGGCTTCGAACTCTGCCGCAGGGTGAGGCAGCTCCCCGGCAAGGCCCAGCTCCCCATCATCCTGCTCACCCACCTGAACGACCCGGCCGACGTCCTGCACAGCCTCGAGGTGGGCGCGGACTACTTCGTCTCCAAGCCCTACAGCCGCAAACTCCTCCTCTCCCGGATCCGGGCGGTGCTTGAAGGGGAGCGCCTGTGCCGCCAGGGCGATGTCGAGGGGGAGGTTTCCGTCGGCTACCGGGGCAGGCAGTACCACGTCCACGCCGACTGCGCCCATACCCTGGAACTGTTGCTGGCGACCTACGAGATGGCGGCGGAAAAGAATCAGGAACTGCTCGGGGCACAGGCGCTCCTCTCCAACCTGAACCGCGAACTGGAGCAGCGGGTGCTGGAGCGGACCGCGGCGCTCACCCAGGAGACGGCGGAGCGCCTGCAGGCCCTGGAAGAGCTGCGCAAGAAGGACGAAGTGCTCATGCAGCAAAGCCGGCAGGCCGCCATGGGCGAGATGATCGGCAACATCGCCCACCAGTGGCGCCAGCCGCTGAACGCGGTCGGGCTCCTGGTCCAGGATCTCACCCTCTCCTACGAGTACGGCAACTTCAGCCGTGAGTACCTCGAGTCCAGCACGGGCAAGATCATGCAGATGGTGCGGCACATGTCGCAGACCATCGACGACTTCAGGAACTTCTTCACCCCGGACAAGGAGAAGACCGAGTTTCACCTGGAGAAGGTGCTGCGGCGCACGCTGGCGCTGATCGACGGCAGCCTCAACGACAAGGGGATCACCATCGAGCTTCAGGCCGGAGAGGTCCCCCCCGTGGTCGGGCACCCCAACGAGTTCTCCCAGGTGCTTTTGAACATCATGAACAACGCCATGGACGCCTTCGGCGACAGGAAGATCAGGACCCCGCGGCTGAAGGTCACCCTCTCCAGCCATGAAGGGAGGGCGGTGGTCACCATCACCGACAATGCCGGCGGCATCTCCGGTGACATCATCGGGCGCATCTTCGAACCCTACTTCACCACCAAGGAGCAGGGCAAAGGGACCGGGATCGGCCTGTTCATGGCCAAGAACATCGTGGAAAAGAGCATGAACGGCTCCCTCACCGTGAGCAACACCGGGGAAGGCGCCGAGTTCAGGATCGAGGTTTGACATGGCGGTAACTGCGGCAACCGGTGCCGGTTTCAGATTGTTATACGTGGAGGACGACGAGATCACCCGCCAGACGGTGCTCACCCTGCTGAGCCGCCGTTTCCCCGGGCTCACCCTCGAATCGGCCCCCGACGGCGGTGACGCCATGGCGCTCTACGGCAGCTTCGCCCCCGACCTGGTCGTCACCGACATCAAGATGCCGGTGATGAGCGGCATCGAGATGGCGCGGCGCATGCTGGAACAAAAGCCGTCCCTCCCCATCATCGTCACCAGCGCGCACAGCGACATGCAGTACCTGATGGAATCGATCGAGCTGGGCATCGCGCGTTACGTCCTGAAGCCGATCGACAGCGCCAAGCTGTTCGCCGCCATCGAGGCCTGCCTCGGCACCCTTTCGCTGGAGCGCGAGTTGCAGGCCCAGCAGGCCTTCGTACGCAAGCTGTCGCGCGCCGTGCAGCAAAGCCCGAGTTCCATCGTGATCACCGATCCCCAGGGGACCGTCGAGTACGTGAACCCGCAGTTCACGGAACTGACCGGGAGGGAGGAGGCGGAGGTGCTGGGACGCCCCCTGGCCGCGCTCTTTCCCGGCGGCGACGGGATCTGGGCGCAGGTATCGGCAGGGAACACGTGGCAGGGCGAAGTGGCGGGGGTCGGCAAAGACGGCGCCCCCCTCTACCAGTCCAGCTCCATATCGCCGGTCCTGGACGAAGCCGGGGCGATTGCCAATTTCGTCGCAGTCCAGGAGGACATCACCGAGCGGGTGCTCAACGAACGGGAAATCGAGCAGTTGAACCGCAACCTCTCCGCGCGCGCCGAGGAACTCGAGATCGCCAACCGCGACCTGGAAGGGTTCAGCTACACGGTTTCCCACGACCTGCGCACCCCTCTCACCAACATCAACGGCTACTGCCAGGTAATCCTGGAAATCTACGGCGACACCCTGGACCAGGGGGCCAAGGACTTCATCAACACGATCCTCAACGAAACCATCAACATGAACCAGCTGATCCGGACCCTGCTGGAGTTCTCCCGCGTCTCCCGCGCGGAGATGGTAAAGTCCCCGGTGGACTTGAGCGGGATGGCAACCCTGATCGCCGCGGGGCAGCAGCTGGCCGCCCCCGGGCGCAAGCTTTCCTTCACCATCGAGCCCGACATCAGCGCCTACGGCGACCCCGACCTGCTGAAGGTCGTGCTGGAGAACCTGTTCTCCAACGCCTGCAAGTACTCGGGCAAGAGGGAGCAGTCCCTGATCGAGTTCCGTTGCATGGAGCGCGACGGGGAAACGGTGTACCTGGTACGCGACAACGGGGCCGGCTTCGACATGGCCCAGGCCGACAAGCTCTTCAGCCCGTTCCAGCGCCTGCACACCGAACGCGAATTCAGCGGCTTCGGCGTGGGCCTGGCCACCGTGCAGCGCATCATCCAGCGCCACGGCGGGCAGGTCTGGGCCGAGGGCGAGGTCGACCGCGGGGCATGCTTCTACTTCACACTTCCCGGTCCGCAGGCACAGTGACGGCGGCGCGGGGAGTTTCTTACAGCTAGCAGGAGGAGTCAGCGGTGACAGCGACAAACAAGCATTCACAACGGATTTTGCTGGTTGACGACGAACAATTGATCCTGGACGGGTGTCGCGCCTGCCTGAACAACGCCGGCTGGCACGACGTCCTGACCGAGAGCGACAGCCGCCTGGTGATGTCGCTTCTGGAGCATGAAGAAGTCGACGTCATCGTACTTGACCTGCGCATGCCCAACATCACCGGGGTGGAACTGCTCCCCCAGATCGTGAAGGCGCACCCGCACATCAAGGTGATCGTCTCCACGGCCAACAACGAGGTGGAGACGGTGGTCAACTGCATGAAGGAAGGCGCCTACGACTACATGGTGAAGCCCATCGACGTCAAGCGCCTGATCACGTCGGTGAAAAAGGCGATGGAGATGCGCAGCCTCGCCAACGAACTCTCGGCCTTGAAGAGTTACATGTTCAACGACCGCCTGGACCACCCGGAGGCCTTCGCCGGGATCGTCTCCGGCAACAAGGCCATGCGCGCCGTCTTCCAGTACCTCGAGGTGATCGCCGGGACCCGGCAGCCGGTGACCATCACCGGCGAGACCGGCACCGGCAAGGAGCTGATCGCCCGCGCCATCCACGATCTAAGCGGCTGCAGCGGCGACTACGTGGCGCTCAACGTCGCCGGGTTGGATGACAACATGTTCTCCGACACCCTGTTCGGGCATCGCAAGGGTGCCTTCACCGGTGCCGACCAGGCCCGCGACGGCCTCATCACCCGCGCCGCCGGCGGCACGCTCTTTCTCGACGAGATCGGCGACCTGAACGAGATGTCGCAGATCAAGCTCTTGAGGCTGCTGCAGGAGCAGGAATATTACCCGGTCGGGTCCGATTTCATCAAGAAAAGCGACGCCCGCATCGTCTTGGCCACCAACCGCGACCTGCAGGAGATGATCAGGCAGGGCAAGTTCAGAAACGACCTGTATTACCGCCTCTGCGGCCACCGGGTCCACCTTCCGCCGCTGCGCGAGCGCCTGGACGACATCCCGCTCCTTTTGGATCACTTCCTGGAGAAGGCTGCGACCACCATGGGCAAGAAGAAGCCCACCCCTCCGCCGGAGTTGGCCGTCATGCTCAGCCTGTACCCTTTCCCGGGCAACATCCGGGAATTCGAGGCCCTGGTCTCCGATGCCGTGTTACGGCACACCTCGGGTGTTCTTTCCATGGACACCTTCAAGGCTGTGATCGGCGACCAGCGTCCCGCCCCGCAGGTTACTGTCGGCGCAGGCAAGAGCGGCAGTGACAACGCGCTGTGCGAGATATTCGGGCACTTCCCCACCCTGGACGAGGTCGAGCAGTATATGATCGCCGAGGCGATGAAGATGGCCAAGGGAAACCAGGGTTTGGCCGGCAAGATCCTCGGCATGGGTCGCCAGACCCTCAACAAGCGCCTCAAATCCCAGTCTGCCCCGGCCTGACCCGGAGAGCACGAGGCAGAAAAACGAAACCGCCGGGAGCCCCATGCCCCGGCGGTTTTTTTGTTTCCACTTGCAGTCGAGAGGGTCCCGCTGATTAACGTAAAACGCACCGAACGTTAACGTTGAACGTTGAACTGCGGTTCTCCCGGTTCTAAGCAGCATCTGGTTCAACGTAGAACGTAGAACATAGGACGTAGAACTGCAGTTAAAGGCAGTTAAAAGTGTTGCGCCACGATCCCCTGGGCGAGATCCATGGACGAGGTGAAGGCGGGAGAGATGGGGTTCAAGACGTGCACCGTCGGGCCGTCGGCCACCACCAGGAAGTCCATCACCAACTGCTTGGTGTCCCAGTCCACCAGCTGCGGCCGGATCCCCACCTTGGAGGCGGCGACCACGTCCTCGGGCGATAGTTCCTTGACCAGGCGGGCGGCGTCCTTGAAGAAGACAGAAGGGATGTACTTGGCCGGTTCCGTGAGCGCCACGTTGCGGAAGGGCTTGTTGGTCAGGAAGAGCACCAGGTCCTGGAAGGCGATGGAGAAGGCCTCCGCGTCGATTCCCTTGACGATGCCGTAGTTCTCCCGGCCGAAGGCGGGGATGGCGGTGGGACCTAAGTAGACGTCGCCGTGGACGCTGCGGGTGAAATGGACCCCCAGGAACGGGTTGCGGATATCCGGGACCGGGTAGATGCTGGAATTGACCGTGTACCGCGCGTCCTTCTTGAGCAGCCGGTACACCCCCTTGAAGGGGATCAGGCGGTAGTTTTCCCCCACGCCGAAGAACGCTGCCACCTTGTTGCAGTATGCCCCCGCCGCGTTGACGAACCTGTTGAAGCGGATCTCCCCTTTGGTCGTGAGTGCGACGCCGCTCCCCTTGAGTCCGGTCATGCGGCACCCCATGACGAAGGTGACCTTGCCGGTAGCTTCCAGGTCCTTTTTCAGGCTTTTCAGCACCGCTTTGGGGTCCACCACGGCGGTGTAGTGTGAGAAGAGTGCCCGTTCCACGGTGCGGGCGTTGGGCTCGATGGCGGCGAGCTGGTGTTCGTCGATCATATCCACCTTGGCGCCGTTGGCGGTGGCGCGGCGAAACAGTTCATCCAGCACCGGCAGTTCCGCCGGGGTGCGTGTCACGATCACCTTGCCGTTTTCCAGCAGCGGCAGTCCCTTCTCCTTGCAGTAGGCCCGCATCAGGAAATTGCCGTTCAGGCAGGATTTTGCCTTGAGGCTATCCGGCGAGTAGTAGATCCCAGCGTGTAAGACGCCCGAGTTGCGGCCGGAGGCGTGCACGCCGAGTTCCGGTTCCTTCTCGATGATCACGATGTCGCCGTGACCGGACTGCACCAGTTCGCGAGCGATGGTAAGCCCGATGATCCCCGCCCCGACGATCAGTATCTCAGCCTTGTCGAAACTCATGTCATCTCCATGTAAAACCCCAAAAAATGTATTTAACGCAAAGACGCAAAGGCGCAAAGAAACGACTGAGGCTTATAGTCTTACCCCCAAAAAGGTTTTCTTAGCGTCTTTGCGGCTTTGCGTTGATAACGGTTTAAGCCTTTTGTCTATGGGTTAACCAAAAAGCATTTGTAACGCAAAGACACAAAGGCGCAAAAAAATGACTGAGGCCTATAGCCTTACCCCAAAAAGGTTTTCTTAGCGTCTTTGCGGCATTGCGTTGGTAACCGTTTAAGCCTTTTGCCTGTGGGTTAACCCAAAAGCTTTTTGTAACGCAAAGACGCAAAGGCGCAAAGAAACGACTGAAGGCTTATAGTCTTACCCCCAAAAAGGTTTTCTTAGCGTCTTTGCGGCTTTGCGTTAAATAAAAGCTTTAAAGGTTTGTTTTTTCTTTGCGTGCTTTGCGGCTTTGCGTGAGGCGCTTTAGGTTTTACTCCCGCACCGAAAACCTGGCGTAGGCGTCGCAGCGCATGATCTGGACGGCGCTCGTGTTTCCCCTCGGGTAAATCTCGCGCGCAAGATAGGCCAGTTCTTCCGGCTCCTCATGCGCCGGTACATCACGCCACCATGCCTTGCTCCCCCCCTGCGTCCCGTCACTCCAACGGTAACCCCGCTCCTTGAGCACATCCTTCTTGTCGAAAGGCGCCGATACTGCATAGATCCGCGAGGTGACCTCGTGGGCCCGCTTCAGGAGTTCCAGGAAAATGGAGGATCCGCTCACCGGCAAACGCTCCAGCAAAAGCCCCAACACCCCCTCGGCGTCATCCAGAGCACGGTGCGCGTTGATGGTGAGGGAACCGGTTTTGAACAGCAGGAACTCGAGGGTGCGCGATGAGAGCCGCTCCGCGCCCCAGTCGATCTGGCAGACGGTGCAGGCCCAGGGGAGCTTGACGAAGGAGGGAAAGCGGGTCTCCACAAACTTCCGGTCGAAGGCGGCGTTGTGCGCGATGACCAGGTCGGATTTCTCCGCCAGGGCATTGACGAAAGCGTCGTCGAACGCCTGGCCGCGTACCATGTCGTCGGAGATGCCGGTTATCTCCTGTACCTCGGGAGGAATGGCGAAACCGGGATCCTCGAAACCGGAATAACGGTCGGTGATGCGAAAGATCTCGCCGCTGTCAGGATCGAACTCGAAGGCGACGATGCCCAGCTCGATGACCTTGTCCTGCTTGTGGTTCAACCCGGTGGTCTCGGTGTCGAGACAGAGGGCGACCTTGGCGTGGCTGGGGCCGGGACGGCCGAGCCGGGCGTCCCGCGCCAGGTTCAGCCGGCGCAGCACCTGGTAGTCGCCGGTCGAGTGCAGCGAGGCGATGGCGATCTCGATCTCCAGGGGATTCATCTCGAACACTTTCTTCTTTGCTGGCGGCATGGTCAACCTTTGTCGTGCGGCGGGATTGAGTGAAGTGGAAACGCTGATGGTCGCAAACGATACCATACCGGCACGTTCATAGGCAAGGAGAGCTGCGTAGATTTATTGAGAAAAAGCAACCGGGCCAGCGTTGTCCAGTCGGGATGTTGCCACTGCCCCGGAAAGTCCCCCCTCCCCTCGCGGGAGGGGGTTAGGGGGTGGGGGTAGGTGCCACATTTGCGGTCATGGCAAGGTCACCCCCCCTGCCCCCTCCCGTCAAGGGAGGGGGAGAGATGGAAACGGTGCCGAAGCCGGTTCCATGGCGGACGCCCCCTGTCGAGGGTGTCGGTTTTCCTGGTTCCCAAGCTCCAGCTTGGGAACCCATCTTACTTCGCCTACCCCAAATACTTCACCCTGAGCGCCACCTTGTTGATCTTGCCGACGCTGGTCTTGTCGATGGCATCGACGAACTTCACCTTGACCAGCACGACCTGCTTGCTGACCACGCCCTTGTCCGCATACTGCCTGACATGGTGGGAGATATCCTTCTCCGTTATCTTCACCGACGGCTTGGGCACCACCAGTGCCAGCGGGCGCTCGCCCCATTTCTCGTCGGCCTTGCCGATGACAGCCACCTCGGCCACCGCGGGATGATGCGCAATGATGTCCTCCAGTTCCAGGGAGGAGACCCACTCCCCCGCCACCTTGATGACATCCTTGCTCCGGTCGGTGATGCGCAGGTAGCCAAGCTCGTCGCGCACCGCAACGTCGCCGGTGTGCAGGTATCCCCCTACCCAGAGCCGCTCGGAGGCCTTGTGGTCTTTAAGGTAACCCTGGGTGAGCCAGGGAGAGCGCACCACCACGTTGCCTGCACTCACCCCGTCGCGCGGCAGTTCGTTGAGCTCCGCATCGACAACGCGCAGGTCCACCAGCGGCAGCGTGAGGCCGGTCTTGCAGCGGATGTCCGCCTGTTCCGCGTGGGAGAGCTCCAGCATCTCGGGCGTCAACTGGGAGATGGTGAGAATGGGACAGGTTTCGGACATTCCGTAACCGGTGAAGACGTCCATGCCCGCCTTGAGCGCCTCGACGCAGAGATTGCGCGACAGGGCGGCACCGCCGATGATGAGCTTCCAGCCGCTCAAGTCCATGCGCGCCGCGTGCGGGTGCTTTAACATCATGTGCAGGATGGTCGGCACGCAGTGCGAGAAGGTGGCCCCCTCCTTTTCCTTCAGCTCCAGCAGCGTTTCCGGAAGGTAGCGCCCCGGGTAGACCTGTTTCAGACCCATCATGGTGGCGATATAGGGAACGCCCCAGGCGTGGACGTGGAACATCGGCGTGATCGGCATGTAGACGTCGTCGCGGTGCAGGCAGCCGTGCGCGGTTGCGGTGCCGAGCGTGGTCATCAGGGCCATGGTATGCAGCACGAGTTGCCGGTGGCTGAAATAGACCCCCTTGGGCATCCCGGTGGTGCCGGTGGTGTAGAAGGTGGTGGCCCTGGTGTTCTCGTCCAGGTCCGGGAAGTCAAAGACAGGGGCCGCTTTTGCCAGCAGTTCCTCGTACTCGCCGGCGAAGGGGACCGTGTCGTCGTCCTTGGCCTCCTCATCGCTGATCAGGATGTAGGTGCGCACGTTGTCGATCCTGCCGCGGATCTGCTCCAGGATGGGGAGGAACTCGGCGTTAACCAGCAGTACGTCGTCCTCAGCGTGGTCGATGGTGTACAGGATCTGCTCCGGCGACAGGCGCACGTTGATGGTGTGCAGGACGGCGCCGATCATGGGGACCGCGAAGAACAGTTCCAGGTAGCGGTGGCTGTCCCAGTCCATGACCGCGACCGTCTGGCCGGGGCGCACCCCGAGGCTGGTCAGCATGCTGGCCGCACGAGCCACGCGCTCTCTGAGCTGCCGATAGT
The DNA here is from genome assembly GCF_016458305.1 of Geomonas anaerohicana. Classification (GTDB taxonomy): domain Bacteria; phylum Desulfobacterota; class Desulfuromonadia; order Geobacterales; family Geobacteraceae; genus Geomonas; species Geomonas anaerohicana. Next base: position 642,572 of record NZ_JAEMHL010000003.1, read on the forward strand.
TGCCGCGATACAGGTCGCGGTAGACGATTTCCTGGTTAGGGTTGTCGACCACCGGGTAGAGCAGCATGTTCTTTATCAACAGCGGGTAGTCGTAAGCCGACGGCGTGCGCGGAATCAGCAAATCACTCATTTATATCCTCCTCATTGAAGCAATGGTTAAAGTTCACAGAGTCATGTAACGCCCGGATAAACCCCTCTCTTTTCGGGAAGCTCCCCTCTCCCCCTGGGAGAGGGTGCCCGCAGGGCGGGGGAGAGCTTTGCCGGCTGCCGGAATGACGCGCCCCCCTTTGCGAAGGTTCATCCGGAAATTCCGGGGCGCGAAATTTACGTCCCACCCGAAGCGCTGCACGAGGCCTGACGTCCCCCCCTTTGCGAAGGGTGTATAGACCGGAGACATAGGTTACACATGTTCGGAGACATGGGTGACACTTATTGCCAAGAAGTGACTTCCCTCTT
>NZ_JAEMHL010000040.1 GCF_016458305.1 Geomonas anaerohicana
CTGTCGTCAGCTCGTGTCGTGAGATGTTGGGTTAAGTCCCGCAACGAGCGCAACCCCTATTGCTAGTTGCCATCATTTAGTTGGGCACTCTAGTGAGACTGCCGGTGTCAAACCGGAGGAAGGTGGGGATGACGTCAAGTCCTCATGGCCCTTATGTCCAGGGCTACACACGTGCTACAATGGCCGGTACAAAGAGTTGCGATACCGCGAGGTGGAGCCAATCTCAAAAAGCCGGTCTCAGTTCGGATTGGAGTCTGCAACTCGACTCCATGAAGTTGGAATCGCTAGTAATCGCGGATCAGCACGCCGCGGTGAATACGTTCCCGGGCCTTGTACACACCGCCCGTCACACCACGGGAGTCGGTTGGTCCCGAAGTGCGTGAGCTAACCCGCAAGGGAGGCAGCGTCCTAAGGAATGGCCGGTGACTGGGGTGAAGTCGTAACAAGGTAGCCGTAGGGGAACCTGCGGCTGGATCACCTCCTTTCTAAGGAGCCTAACCAGCCAGTGACACTGTCACGTAAGATGCTGGTCATGGTTATCCAGGTCAATCTCGCAAATTGATGACGTCTACTGTTTAGTTTTGAAAGTCCAAGCCTCGGCTGATTCGAGGTTTTTGTTCTTTAAAGTTCTGAGATGAATGGTTAGCGATGACTGCCAGGCTCACGATGAGTGCATCATCGATACTGATTGGGGCCTGTAGCTCAGCTGGCTAGAGCACACGACTGATAATCGTGAGGTCGGAGGTTCAAGTCCTCCCAGGCCCACCATTTAGTCTCAACCGGTTTTCCGGGGGTGTAGCTCAGCTGGGAGAGCACCTGCCTTGCACGCAGGGGGTCATCGGTTCGATCCCGTTCACCTCCACCATTTTGGTTCGATTCCGTCAGGGGTCGTGCTGATACTGTTCTTTGACAATTGCATAGTAGTGAATGTAGGTAGCAACCGAAATGACGTAAGTCGTTTTGGGTAGTATGCACGGCAGTGAGATCATTTACAGTTTTTTTATGGTCAAGCTACTAAGGGCGTACGGTGGATGCCTAG
>NZ_JAEMHL010000041.1 GCF_016458305.1 Geomonas anaerohicana
CCAAGGGCTAGAGGCCAAAGGCTGAATTTTAACGCAATGACGCAAAGACGCTAAGAGAAACAAAGGACTATCGGGTACCCCCCCATAGTCTTGCGTCTTGAGCCTTTCGTTACAGGTTTCGATGTATCCCTTTTATCCCCTTTATCCCTGTTTGAATGTCTTTAGCAGTTCCTTGCGCCTTTGCGCCTCTGCGGCTTTGCGTTAAGAAGGGCTTGAGGTTTAAACCCAAAGGCTAGAGGCCAAAGGCTGAATTTTAACGCAATGACGCAAAGACGCTAAGAGAAACAAAGGACTATCGGGTACCCCCCCATAGTCTTGCGTCTTGAGCCTTTACGTTACAGGTTTCGATGTATCCCTTTTATCCCCTTTATCCCTGTTTAAATGTCTTAAGCAGTTCCTTGCGCCTTTGCGCCTCTGCGGCTTTGCGTTAAGAAGGGCTTGAGGTTTAAACCCAA
>NZ_JAEMHL010000042.1 GCF_016458305.1 Geomonas anaerohicana
GGTGGGCCTGGGAGGACTTGAACCTCCGACCTCACGATTATCAGTCGTGTGCTCTAGCCAGCTGAGCTACAGGCCCCCGTGATGCGAGTTCTACGTTCTAAGTTCTACGTTAGAACCCATAGAAACTCTCGAGGCCGTATCATCGCTAACCATTCATCTCGAAATTGTAGAGAACAAAAAGACCGAGAGGCTAGTGCCTCGCGGGCTTGGTCCTTCAAAACTAAATAGTAGACAGTATTTGCGAGATTGACCTGGATAACCATGACCAGCATCTTACGTGACAGTGTCACTGGCTGGTTAGGCTCCTTAGAAA
>NZ_JAEMHL010000043.1 GCF_016458305.1 Geomonas anaerohicana
CTGGGAGGACTTGAACCTCCGACCTCACGATTATCAGTCGTGTGCTCTAGCCAGCTGAGCTACAGGCCCCAATCAGTCGATGATGCACTCATCGTGAGCCTGGCAGTCATCGCTAACCATTCATCTCTAACTTTTAAAGAACAAAAAACCTCGAATCAGCCGAGGCTTGGACTTTCAAAACTAAACAGTAGACGTCATATCAATTTGCGAGATTGACCTGGATAACCATGACCAGCATCTTACGTGACAGTGTCACTGGCTGGTTAGGCTCCTTAGAAA
>NZ_JAEMHL010000044.1 GCF_016458305.1 Geomonas anaerohicana
GTACGCCCTTAGTAGCTTGACCATAAAAAAACTGTAAATGATCTCACTGCCGTGCATACTACCCGAAACGACTTACGCCATTTCGGTTGCTACCTACATTCACTACTATGCAATTGTCAAAGAACGAATCCAGTTCGGTTGCAACGTAGAACGTTGAACGTTGAACGGAATTATGGTGGAGGTGAACGGGATCGAACCGATGACCCCCTGCGTGCAAGGCAGGTGCT
>NZ_JAEMHL010000045.1 GCF_016458305.1 Geomonas anaerohicana
AGCACCTGCCTTGCACGCAGGGGGTCATCGGTTCGATCCCGTTCACCTCCACCATAATTCCGTTCAACGTTCAACGTACTACGTTAGAACCGAACTGGATTCGTTCTTTGACAATTGCATAGTAGTGAATGTAGGTAGCAACCGAAATGACGTAAGTCGTTTCGGGTAGTATGCACGGCAGTGAGATCATTTACAGTTTTTTTATGGTCAAGCTACTAAGGGCGTAC
>NZ_JAEMHL010000046.1 GCF_016458305.1 Geomonas anaerohicana
TGTACGTCGATCCGGGCCAGGTGCAGCTCTCCATCGCCACCGCCGAGGTGGCCGGCAAGACCTTCGAGGACCTGCAGATCGACCACGGTGTGGTCACCTCGCACATAACCGACACCATCGACACGGTCAACGTGAGCATGACCGCTACCGACGTGAAGGAGAACGCGGAGAGCGTGTTCACGGTGCACGTGAGCCAGGCGCTGACCGACGACCTGACGGT
>NZ_JAEMHL010000047.1 GCF_016458305.1 Geomonas anaerohicana
GGTTCAGCGTGCCGTCGACGTGGGTGATCGCGGTGTTGGAGGTATGGCAGTTGGAGCAGGAGGTAGCCAGGGTCGAGCTGAACTTCGGACCGTAGGCTGCCGAGAAGTGCTGCGCGTGCGCGTTGGAGTTGATCAGGCCGCCGGTGGTGTTGGAAAGCGCGGTATGGCAGGTACCGCAGGCGCCGGATGCCGTGTTGTTCCACTGC
>NZ_JAEMHL010000048.1 GCF_016458305.1 Geomonas anaerohicana
GCTACCGACGTGAAGGAGAACGCGGAGAGCGTGTTCACGGTGCACGTGAGCCAGGCGCTGACCGACGACCTGACGGTGCATCTCTCCAACGGCGCGGACGTGGTCATCAAGGCGGGCGACACCTCTGCCGACTACCATGTTGCCGCACAGGGCGATGACGTGTACGTCGATCCGGGCCAGGTGCAGCTCTCCATCGCCACCGC
>NZ_JAEMHL010000004.1 GCF_016458305.1 Geomonas anaerohicana
CGTCTCTGTAACAGCATATCAGGAAGTTTCTTTGCCTCTTGTTATGCCAGGAGGTGCCTTTAGATGATTATCAGGCTACTTTTTTAAGTCCGGCTGCTGGAAAAGGAAAAGTAGCCTGTCCCCTTTTCTTCTTGGGACTATAAAAGAACCCTGTAGTCGGTGACATTAAGCGCCTGCGCCAGTTTTCTGGCCCATTCCCTGCCCATCTGCCGCTTGCCACTTTCGAGCTCTGAAATGTGCCTTTGCGGAATCCCGGTCAACTCCGCGAGTTGGCGCTGGGTCATCCCTTCGCGGTGCCGTGCACCTTTTAGAGCCATTCCTTGAGCATTTTCCGCGTAGCCCGGATAGGCTTCTTCAACCGTGACATACTCGCTTGCCTCAAGCACACCGATCTCCTTGGCGTAATGCCGGAGCATGCTGATCTTGTCCTGGCTGCCTATAAAGCGGGCCTCAGCCTTTTGGTCAGTAGGGTGCTTTTTCGTGCGTTCCAACATAAGTTAGCTCCACAAGTCGGACTTCTCCATCTATCTCTTCCCACACGGCAACGTAAGTAGGTTTTCCCTTCTTGATGTGACAGTGATGTCGTTTAGCCCCAAGCTTCCCATAATTCGGCCAGTCGCCGCGGACTGGGCCACATCTGGCTATCTCGTGTAAAAGGAAAAGAAGAGCTGCCTTCACCTTTTCCGGCAACTTCTCCTTCTGCTTGTTTGCTTGCCGAGTCAGCCTTACCGTGTAGCTCATAATATACCTTATTTGTGTATCAAAGCCCAAGGTAGAAATGAAGGCAGCCGGGGGCGGTATAGGACAATAAGCACAGTGCGCAGCGGGACGCTCTGGATTATAAAGGGATCTGGCAACAGTGCAAATGCAGAAGGGGCGGCCATAGGCCGCCCCTTCTTGTTTACTCGCGCTTCAAAGATACCGATCTTAGGTCAGGTTCCACAGGAACATTTCCCACATCTCTTTCCAGCTCTTGCCGATCTCTTCGACGACGGTGGGCTCGAAGCCGCAGTGCATCATGCACTGGGCGCAGCGCGGGTCCTTGCCGACGCCGTACTTGTCCCACTGGGTCTTCGCCATCATCTCGGCAAAACTGCCGTAGTGCTCGTCGGTGATGAGGTAGCAGGGTGCCTTCCAGCCGCGCGGGTTCCGGGTTGGGTTGCCCCACGGGGTGCACTGGAGTTCCTTGTCGCCTTTGAGGAACCTGAGATACATCGGCGTGGAGAAGAAGCGGAAACGCTTGCTCATCTCGTACACGGCCTCGAACTTCTTCTGGATCTCGCGCCGCTCCAGGAACAGCTTCTCGCCGACCGCCTCGTAGCCGAAGCCGGGAGCGACCAGGAAGCCGTCGACGCCCAGGTCCTTCAGGTGCGAGAAGAGCATCTCGATCTCGATCAGGTCGGTTTCCTTGAAGATGGTGGTGTTGGTGCAGAGCCTGAAGCCGAGCTGCTTGGCCTTCTTGATGGCGGACATGGCGATCTTGAAGGTGCCGGGGCGCTCCAGGATGCGGTCGTGGGTCTCCTCCATGCCGTCCAGGTGGACGTTGAGCACGAAGTTCGGGTGCGGCTTCAGTGTGTCCAGCGCCTTCTCAAGGAGCAGGGCGTTGGTGCACAGATAGATGTGCTTCCCTCTTTTGAGCACGGCGTCGATCAGTTCGAAGATGTGGGGGTACAGGAACGGTTCGCCGCCGGTGATGGTGACCACCGGTGCCGGGCACTGGTCCACGGAGTCCAGGCACTCCTCAAGGCTCATCATCTCCTGGATGGTGTCGGCGTACTCCCTGATGCGGCCGCAGCCGGAGCAGGCGAGGTTGCACAGGTGGGTCGGCTCCAGCATGAGGACCAGGGGGTACTTCTCCTGCTTCTTCATCTTGTTGCCCATGATGTAACGGGTGAGATCGTAATTCAATCGCATCGGAAAACGCATTGTAGAGTATCCTTCCGGCTGTTCTTTGGTTTTGACGGCTGATAAAGACGGCTGCGGGACAGGCCGAGGAGATGAAGCTTTCAGCCTGTCCCGCGTTAGCTGCCTGAGTGTAACGAAAACGCTGCTACTTTACCACGGTTAGTTGCGGATGAACGCTGCCCGCTCCCTTCAGGAAGGCCTGGCAGGTGGCGGCGATGCCGGCGCCGTCGAGCCCCAGGTCGGCGCGCAGTTGGGCCTGGCTTCCCTGCTCGACGAAGCTGTCGGGGATGCCGATCCGCTTCACCCGCACCCCGGTCAGTCCCGAATCCGCCATTGCCTCGAGGACGGCACTGCCGAAGCCGCCCAGGAGGGCGTTCTCTTCGACGGTCACGACACAGCCGGTGCGTCCGGCCTCGGCGAGGATCAGGTCGCGGTCCAGCGGTTTCACGAAGCGCGCGTTGACCACGGAGGCGAAGATCCCCTTCTGCTTCAGGATGGCGGCGGCTTCCAGCGCGGGGTAGACGGTGGAGCCGACGGCGACCAGGGTCAGGTCGGTCCCTTCGACCAGCAGTTCCCCCTTGCCGACTTCGAGCGACTTCAGTTCCTTGTCCATGGCCACGCCGAATCCGGCGCCGCGCGGGTAGCGCAGCGACACGGGGCGGCCTAAGTAGATGGCGGTCTTCAGCATGTGCTGCAGCTCGTTCTCGTCCTTGGGCGCCATCACGGTGAGTTCGGGGAGGTGGCGCAGGTACGAGAGGTCGAAGGCGCCGTGATGGGTCGGGCCGTCGTCGCCCACCAGGCCGGCACGGTCCAGGGCCATGGTGACCGGGAGCTTCTGCAGGCAGATGTCGTGGAAGACCTGGTCGTAGGCGCGCTGGGTGAAGGTCGAGTAGATGGCGGCGACCGGGCGGAACCCTTCCACGGCAAGCCCCGCCGCGAAGGTCAGGGCGTGCTGCTCGGCGATGCCGACGTCGAAGAAGCGCTCCGGGAAGCGTTCCGCAAACGGCGTAAGTCCGGTGCCGTCGGGCATGGCAGCGGTGATGGCCAGGATCTTCTCGTCCTTTTCGCCCAGCTTCACCAGGGTGTTGCCGAAGACGCTGGTGTAGGAGGGGGGCGCCTGCTTGCTCGGGGTGGCGCTGGCGGGCTTGGTGGGGGCGACGCCGTGGTACTTGTCCGGCATGTCCTCGGCCGGGCCGTGGCCTTTTCCCTTCTTGGTCATGACGTGCAGCAGGATGGGGCCTTCCAGCCGCTTCACGTTCTCCAGTACGCCCAGGAGGGTGGGGATGTCGTGTCCGGCGATGGGGCCGACGTACTCGAAGCCAAGCGCCTCGAAGAGCGTCCCCGGGGTGAGGAATCCCTTGAGCGAGTTCTCCGCCTTCTTGGCGAAGTGCAGGATGTTGCCGCCGATGGCGGGGATGCCCGCCAGAAGACCTTCCATCTCCTTCTTCAGCCCCCGGTAATAGGAGCCGGTCATCTTCCTGGAGATGAAGGAGGAGAGGGCACCGACGTTTTTCGAGATGGACATCTCGTTGTCGTTTAGGACCACGATCAGGTTCTTCTTCAGGTGCCCGGCCTGGTTCAGCGCCTCCAGGGCCATGCCGCCGGTAAGCGAGCCGTCCCCGATTACGGAGATGACGCGGGCGTCGTCACCCTTCAACGTGTGGGCGACGGCGAGGCCGAGCCCGGCCGAGATGGAGGTGGAGGAGTGTCCGGCGCCGAAGGCGTCGTGGGGGGACTCGGAGCGTTTGGGAAAGCCGCTGATCCCCTTGTAGCAGCGCTGGGTGTGGAAGCTGTCGCGGCGTCCGGTGAGGATCTTGTGGGTGTAGGCCTGGTGGCCGACGTCCCAGACGATGTTGTCCTTGGGGGAGTCGAAACAGTAATGCAGCGCGATGCTGAGCTCGACCACACCCAGGTTGGAGGCCAGGTGTCCGCCGGTCTTCGCCACCGTATCCATGAGGAAGCCGCGCACTTCGTCTGCGAGCAGCACCAGCTCCTCGGCATCCAGCTTCTTCAGGTCGTCGGGACCGTTTATCTTGCTGAGCAATGTGTACATGGATCTCCTTGAGAACCCTGCGATTAAAAAACAAAACCATTGGCCACGGAGAACATCTGAAACGAGAAGGCTACCGGTTCTGAATGTAGCCGTTGTCCTTGAACCACTTCACCGCACGCTCCAGGGCGTCTTCCACGGGAGCCTGCGGCAACCCCAGCTCGGCCTGCGCCTTGCCGGAATCAAAATACATGAACTTCCTCGCCATCTGCACGCCGGCCAGCGGGATGAGCGGCTCGCGCCCGGTGACGGCGGAGATGGCATGGTTGGCATAGGCCGCCATGAGGACCGGGTAGTAGGGGAGCTTCACCCGCGGCGCCTTGAGCCCCGTGAGCGCCGAGAGCATCTCGAATATCTGGGCCATGGTCAGGTTGCGGTTCCCCAGGATGTACTTCTGCCCGACCTTTCCTTTCTGGGCCGCCAGCAGGTGCCCCCGCGCACACGCCTCGACGTCGATCAGGTTCAAGCCGGTGTCGAGGTAGGCGGGCATCTTGCCGTTTAAAAAGTCGACGATGATCTTGCCGGTGGGCGTCGGCTTCACGTCCATCGGCCCCACCGGGGTGGACGGGTTCACGATCACCAGCGGCAGCCCCTTCTCCAGGTAGGATTCGGCGGCGCGCTCGGCCAGAAATTTGCTCTTCTTGTAATCCCCGACCATGTCCACGAAGTCGACCGGGGTCTCCTCGGTGCCGGGAGTGCCGTCGCCGGGGTTGCCCAGGGTGCCCACGCTGCTGGTGTAGACCACGCGGCCGACGTCCGCGGCCAGCGCCGCGGAAAGGATGTTGCGGGTGCCCAGCACGTTGGCGTCGTACATCGCCTGCGGTGTCCGCGTCCAGAGCCGGTAGTCGGCGGCGGCGTGGAAGAGGAGGTCACATCCGGAAAGCGCCTTGACCAGCGACTGGCGCTCGGAGAGGTCCCCCTCGTGCAGTTCCAGGTCGAGTCCGGCCAGGTTGCGCCGGTCCGAGCCGGGGCGCACCAGCACGCGTACCTGTGCCCCATCCTTGAGGAGCTCGCGCACGATGCTCGCGCCGATGAAACCGGTGGCCCCGGTGACGAACGCTTTCATGACCGGCCGCTACTCCGCCGCGCCGGTGAGGGCACGGTAGGTCCCCAGCGCCATGAGCGGGAAGCAGTTGCGGTAGATGTGGTACTTGATCATGAAGTACTTCGGGAACCCGGTCCCGGTGTACTGCGTCTCGTCCCAGGTGCCGTCCTGCTTCTGGGTCGATATCAGGTACTGGACGCCGCGCACCACGGTGGAGGAGTGCGCCTCGCCGGCGGCCATGAGCCCCAGGAGCGCCCAGCCGGTCTGCGATGCCGTGCTCTCTCCCATCCCGGCCAGGGTGGCGTCGTGATAGGACTCGCAGGTCTCCCCCCAGCCGCCGTCGATGTTCTGGCGCGACTTGATCCAGTTGACCGCCTTCTTGATGTAGGGCTGCTCCATGTCCTCACCGATGGCGGCAAGGCCGCAGAGCACGCTCCAGGTGCCGTAGAGGTAGTTGACCCCCCAGCGCCCCCACCAGGGTCCTTCCGGCTCCTGGTTCTTTTTCAGGAACTCCAGGGCGCGCTGCGCGGCCGGATAGGTGATGGGATAGCCGAAGGTCCCCATCAGCTCCAGCATCCGCCCCGTGAGGTCGGCGGTGGGCGGGTCGATGAGCGCCTCCAGGTCGGCGAAGGGGATCTTGTTCAGGATGTGCCTGGTGTTGTCCTTGTCGAAGGCGCCCCAGCCGCCGTTTTTGCTCTGCATCCCCAGGCACCAGTTGATGCCCCTCTTGACGGCCTCGTTCATCGCCTTGCGGTCCTTCACCTCGATCCCCTTCAGGGCGATCATGACGAAACCGGAGTCGTCGACGTCGGGATACCAGTCGTTCAGGAATTCGAAGGCCCAGCCGCCCGGCTCGAGGTCGGGTGACTTGATCTTCCAATCCCCGGGCCTTCTCACCTCGCGCTCCAAAAGCCACTGTGCGCCTTTAACCAGCGAGGGATGATCGGACGGCACGCCCGCATCGACCAGTGCCTTGAGGGCGAGGGCCGTGTCCCACACCGGCGAGACACACGACTGCAGCACCAACTGCTCGTCGGTCTCGATGCAGAAGTGCTCCAGCGCCTTAAGCCCCTGGGCCACCGCCGGGTGCTCGTTGTCGTAGCCAAGGACGCTCAGCGCCAGCACCGCGTTCAGCATGGCCGGCTGGATGCCGCCCCAGTCACCCGACTCCTCCTGGTGCTCAAGCACCCACTCCTCGGCCTTGGCCATGGCCCGCTTGTGCAGGGGGCGGATGGGGCTCCTCTCGTACACCTTGAGCATGTGGTCCAGGCCGATGAAGAAGTTTTTCCAGGTGAAGATGCCTTCTTCCTTGGTGAAGGTGTAGTCGATGGCGCGCGGCGGCCGCACGAACAGTTCCTGCACCCGCCGCGCGGGGGGGAGCTTGTGCACCGGGCGCTTGTACATCACGATGGAGAGCGGGATGATGGTAGCCCGGGCCCAACTGGAGAACTCGTAGATGTTGATGTAGGCCCAGTTGGGGAGGAGGTTCAGCTCCACCGGCATGCTGGGGACGCCGAGCCAGTCGAACTCGCCGAAAAGCGCCAGGAAGATCTTGGTGAAGACGCGGGACTTGATCACCCCCCCCTTGGAGAGGATGAAGGCGCGCGCCTTCTCCAGCGCCGGGTGCTCGGCGGGGTAGCCGGCGAGCTTCAGCGCGAAGTAGGCTTCGATGGTGGTGGAAAGGTCGCCCGGGCCGCCGTAGTAGATGGTCCAGAAGCCCTCCTCGGTCTGCTTGGAGAGGAGGTAGTTGCTCATCTTGCGCTCGCGCTCGTGATCAACCAGCCCGAGGAAGTGGAGCAGCATTATATATTCTGCGGTGATGGTGACATTCGATTCGAGCTCGGCCCACCAATAACCTTTGGGGAGCTGTTCACGGAAGAAGAAGTCGCGGCTTCCTTCAATGGCGAGATCGAGAGGGCTCTTTACCTTGCCCGGCTTACTCTTCCAAAGAGCGGGGGGGAACTGATGAACCGTTGCCCCTGCCTTGTGTTCGACGTTCAACTCCGGCTCACTAACGGTGCCGTTGAATGAGGTGAGTGCATGTGATATGGGGTGTTTGAAGGGGGACGTCACCACATACTCCTTTCTGCCGGATTGGTGCAGATTAACCCAGTGTAGCTGCTTTACTCATAGTTACAAGGTTCGAAATCTACCATGTATTTGACAAAAGGTACACTGTTTTTTCCTTACGCTCCTTTTTTTTCTTAATGAAAACAGGGATTTGCTCGGTGCTGTTGATTGTGGCGCCTGTGTGTGCTAGGTTGCAGGGGCTTAATTTTTTATGCCAAAAAGGTCAATGATCCTATGAATGAAGCCCCAAAAACGAGCATCCTGTTCTCCCTCGCCGCGCGGCGCCCCTGGCTGGTGCTGACCCTGGCGCTGCTGTTCTCCGTTCTTTCCATCTGGCTCACGGCGCAGCGCATGGAGTTTCTCACCGGGCGCGACGACCTGATGCCGCAGAACACCTCCTTCAACCGCGACTACCGCGCCTTCCGTGCCGAGTTCGGCAGCATGGAGGATATCGTGGTGGTGATCGAGGGACAGGATGCCGACAAGGTGGGAGAGTTCGGCACCCGTCTGCGCGACGCGCTGGCAAAGGACAAGGGGCATTTCTCCGACGTCTTCTATCCCTTTGCACTCCCGTTTTTCCGCGACAACGGCCTGTTGTTCATGTCTTTGGACGACATAAAGGAGCTGCGCCGCAACCTGACCCTGGCGGCCCCCGCCTTGCGGGCGCTCTCCGCCTCACCCTCGGTCCAGACCCTCTTCACCTACATGACCGGAAGCATCGATCGCTACCTGGCCGGTGACGAGAAACAGCTGCCGGGCATCATGTTCATGCTCGACAAACTGGGCGCCGGCTTCACCAGCTTCGGGACCGGGAAGGGGAGTGTCCCCTCGATGGAAAGCGTCTTCATGAATCCCGATTCCTCCTTCGCCCGGGCCGGTCGGCAGCAGATACTGACCGCGCTCCCGGTTCGGGACATGGCGGGATTCGTCCCGGCCAAGGCGGCGATAGCGGTGGTCCGCGCCGAGGTGGCCCGACTGAAGGCCCTGCCGGCATACAAGGGCATCAGCGTCGGGCTCACCGGGACCCCGGTCCTCGAGCACGAGGAGATGACCACCAGCGAGAAGGACATCACCCTGGCGACGGTGGTTTCCCTGGTACTGACGGTGGTCCTGCTTCTCTTTGCCTTCCGCGGGGTGCTCAACGTCTTTGCCGCCGTGGTTTCGCTGCTGGTCGCCATCTCCCTCTCTTTCGGGTTCGCCACCGTCGCGGTCGGGCATCTGAACATTCTCTCCATGGTCTTTGCCGTCATGCTGATCGGCATCGGCATCGAGTACGGCATCCAGGTGGTGCTGCGCTACCAGGAGGAACTGCGCCTGGGGGCGGGGGAAATGATTGCGCTGGAAACGGGGGTGACCAGGAACGTCTGGGCCATCGTCATGGCCGCGGCCACCGTCGCCGCCGCTTTCCTCACCTTCGTGTTCACCGACTTCCGCGGCATCGCAGAACTGGGGATCATAGCCGCCGGCGGCGTCGTCATCTGCGTCATGGTCACCTTCACCGTGCTGCCTGCTTTGCTGGTGCTGCTGGCCCGCTACCGCAAGACCCGCACCCGCGCCACGACGGCGCGCCTGAGCGAGCACGGGGTGCTGTCCCGGCTGCTCTTCGGCCGTCCCAAGCTGGTCATCGGCCTGACCCTGGTGCTGTGCGTCGCCTCGCTCTATCCCCTCTCGAGGATCTCGTTTGACTACAACCTGATGAACCTTCAGGCCAAGGGGCTGGAGTCGGTCACCTACGCCTATAAGCTGATGAGAAGCAAGGAGAACAGCGGCTACTTTGCGGTGGTGATGGCCGATAATGCCGCGGACGCCCAGGCGAAGACGGCCAGGCTGGAACGGCTGCCGAGCGTGGACCACGTGGTGAGCCTGAACACGCTGGTGCCGGACCATCAGCAGGAGAAGCTCGCCGAACTGGCCGCGCTGCAACATGAGCTTGCCGACGTGAAGCCCGCCCCCTACGAGGAAAGCCTCTCGCTCATGGAGCTGCCCAAGGTCTTCGAGGCGTTCAGAAACGCTGCGGTGGCGCTCAAGGAGCGGCTGGAGCGGGAGCGGCGCCCGGAGGCGAAGCAGGCTGCCTCCTTCGTGGCGACCCTGGACAAGTTCTTCGCCGGGCTGGAAAAGGAGAAGGACAAGAACGCGGTGGGGATGCTCCAGGATTTCCAAGGCGGGATGTTCAAGGAGCTGCCGGCAAAGATCGAACTTTTGAAGCAGAGTCTCGCGGCCAGGCCGGTAACCGAGGCCGATGTCCCCAAGGAGCTGCGTTCCCGTTTCGTGGGCAAGACCGGCAAGCTGATGCTGCAGGTGGCCCCCAAGGGGGAGATCTTCAACCGCGAGCCGCTCAAGACCTTCATCGACGAGGTGAGAACTGTCGACCCGCACGCGACCGGAGAACCGGTGATGGTCTACGAGTCCATGACCATCATGCGCGACTCCTATCGCCTCGCCTTCATCTACGCCTTCGTTGCTATCGTGGGGATTCTCCTGTTCGCGTTCCGCAGCCTGAAGTTCGCGCTCATCGGGCTGGTTCCGCTGCTGGTGGGGCTGCTCTTCATGGTGAGCGGCATGTGGCTCTTCGGCATCAGCTTCAACTCCGCCAACATCATCGTGCTGCCGCTGGTCCTGGGGATCGCGGTCGATTCGGGGATCTACATCATCAACCGGTATCGGCGCGAGGAGGGGAGCGCGGCGGGCGTGATTCTCAGCTCCACCGGCGTCGGGGTACTGCTGAACACGCTCACCATTATGGCCAGCTTCGGGGCGCTCATGGTGGCGCGGCACCAGGGGGTGTTCAGTATCGGTGCGGTGATGTCGCTGGGCATGGTCGCCTGCCAGATCGCCTTCATGGTCACGCTGCCGGCGGTGCTGAACCTGACGGCGAAGAAATAACAACAAGAACCATCGGCCACGGAGAAAATCTGAGGACATCTGAGAAAACAAAGGGCGGAGAACATCAACTGTAGGGGCGAATAATCATTCGCCCCTACAGGAACTAGACGTTGAGGAGACGTTGCCACTGGCAACGCCCTCACCCCTGCCCCTCTCCCGGGAGGGCGAGGGGGGTGTATACGTTCCTGGTTCCCAAGCTCCAGCTTGGGAACCCCATATGGCGCAAAGCTCCAGCTTTGCATCCGAGGGAAGTTGGAGCTTCGGGGCTTTGCGTTCCCAAGGCGGACCTTGGGAACGAGATCAAAGGAGTAAAGGATGGAAACGCTGCGCGGGGCGGTGCCGCTGTCGCACTACTTCCTCAGGGAGCGGGTACGCCCGGGTGACACGGTGCTGGACGCGACCTGCGGCAACGGTCTCGATACCCTCCTGCTCGCGCAACTGGTCGGGGAGGAGGGGACCGTCTGGGCCTTCGACGTCCAGCCGCGCGCCATCGCGGCCACGCGCGAACTCCTTGAACGGGAAGGACGGCTGGCACAGGCGCGGCTCGTCGAGGCGGGGCACGAGCGGGTTGCCGAGTTCGTGCCGCACGGGATCACGGCGGCCGCGTTCAACCTGGGCTACCTTCCCGGAGGCGACACCACCCTTATTACCGACCCTGGCAATACCGTCTCCGCCCTTGAGCAGACGGCGCAACTGCTCGCGCCGGGCGGTATCATCACCATCGCCCTCTACACCGGTCACGCCGGCGGCCCCGAGGAAGCGGCCGCGGTCGAAGGCTGGGCTGCCGCCCTGCACCCGGGCCGGTGCAACGTCTGGCGGCACCGGCAACTGAACCGCCCCGACACGGCACCGTACCTGGTGCTGATCGAAAGGATCCGCTGATGCTGCGCGAAGCACTCCCGTTTCTTGCCGTCGCACCCGCCCTGGCCTACGCCGGAATCACGCTCTACTGCGGCCGCAGCTTCTTCGCCGCGCCTGCCCCCCTCGCCGACCACGCGCCGCCGGTCTCCATCCTGAAGCCGGTCCGGGGGCTGGACGGCGACAGCTTCGAGAACTTCGCCTCGTTCTGCCGCCAGGACTACCCCTGCTACCAGATCGTCTTCGCGGTCGCCTCGCCCGAAGACCCCGTCATTCCCGTGATCAGGCAGCTGATGACGGCCTATCCGGAGACCGACATCGAGCTGGTGGTCGATCCCGCCGTTCACGGCGCGAACTACAAGGTTTGCAACCTGATGCATGCCTACGCCCGCGCGAAGCACCCCCTGCTGGTGGTCTGCGACAGCGACATCCGGGTAGGGGAGCAGTACCTGCGCCAGGTCTGTGCCCCCTTTGCAGACCCCAAGGTCGGGCTGGTGACGTCGCTGTACCGCAGCTCCGAGGTACAGGGGACCGGCTGCGCCATCGAGGCCATGGGCTTTTGCTGCGAGATGATGCCCAACGTGATGACGGCGTTGAAACTGGAAGGGCTTTCCTTCGCCCTGGGGGCGTCGATGGCGGTGCGCCGGGAGGCGCTGGAACAGATCGGGGGATTCGAGGCGCTGGTAGATTACCTCGCCGACGATTACCAACTGGGCAACATGATCCACAGGGCCGGCTACCGGCTGGAGCTCTCGCCGTATTTCGTGGAGAGCATGATGCGCGGCGACGAGAAGCTTTCCGAGCTGCTGTCGCGGCAACTACGCTGGGGGCGCACCATGCGCGTCTCCCGCCCCGGAGGGTATCTCGCTTCGGGGGTCACGCTGCCCTTCCCCGGGGCGGTGCTTGCGCTGCTCGTCTCGGGGTTCTCTGCGGCGGGGTGGGGTGCCGCGGCGTTGCTGTACCTGGTGCGATCGCTTGTTTGCACGATGTACAGCCAGTTGCTGGTTAAGGATCGGCTGCTGCCGCGCTGGCTGTGGCTTTTGCCGTTTAGGGATGGGCTGTCCTTCGGGGTGTGGGGGCTGTCGCTGATCGGCAACCGGGTGCGCTGGCGCGGGGATCTGTTCCTCTTGGAGAGGGGAGGGAAGATTGTGCCGGTGGGAGAACAAGGCAAATCCCCCCTGTCCCCCCTTCGCAAAGGGGGGGACGCCGGTTCGACCTAGTCCTCCGAGCGGGATCAACCTTGTGCTGCGGGACGCGCCGTTATGAAGCTCCGGGAAGATCGGGGACTGTAGGGGCGAATAATCATTCGCCCACCCCCTGCGGAGCCCTCATCTGCGGAAGAGCCAGAGGATGAGGGAGAGTAGCAGCGAGATGATGATGCTGGTGGCAAGCGGGAAGTAGAAGGTGAAGTTCTCCTTCTTCACGTAGATGTCACCGGGGAGCCGCCCCAACCACGGGATCTTCCCGGCGAGGGTGAAGAGCGCGCCGACGGCGGCGATGATCAGGCCCAGGATGATGAGGGATTTGCCGAAGGATGGCATGGGTGTCCTTTGTTGTCTTGCATGAAAAAGGGGACAGGCACCTGCGGAGCCAGTCCCCTTCATACATTTCGCCTGGCTCAGTTACTTCCTGACGTAGCGCTCTTTCTCGCTGTAGATGCAGCCGCAGTACTTCTGGCGATACAGCCCCATCTCCTTGGAAAGGTTGATCCCCTCCTGCCAGCCGGTACGGAAATCCTCGTAGTGGAATTCCACGCCGTAGCGCTCGCCAAGTTTGACCCCGAACTCACGGATCATCTGCTGGTTCTGGTACCGGCTGTAGAGCAGGGTGGAGGTGAACCTCTTGAAACCCATCTCGGCCGCGCTGCGGGCGGCCTCCTCGAGGCGGGAGCGGTAGCAGTAGGCGCAGCGCCCCTGGGGCTCGCCGGCCACGTTGGTAAGAAACTCCTCCAGCAGGTATTCCTCCCGGTAGTGCACCTCCAACTCCACCAGCTTGGCGTAGGTCTGTAGCGCCTCCATACGCAGCTTGTACTCGGTGTACGGGTGGATGTTGTGGTTGAAGAAGAGCCCCGTGACATCCAGCCCGGCGGATCTCAGCTCCTTGACCGGGTAGATGGCACAGGGCGCGCAGCATATGTGCAGCAGTATCTTCATGCTCTTCCCTTACGGGCGTCCTCCGCCGGGGCCGCCCAACAGCCAGTTGATGGCGGCCGCCTTGACGTCGAGGAAAGTCTGCGCGTAGGCGACGCCGGGAGCCTGCGCCGCAATGTAGTTGCCTCCCATGATGGGGTTGCTGAGGGAGACTTTTCCGGTGCTGCTGTTCACAGCCAGGGTCGCGTTGTTGATGGCTGCTTCGACGTCGTTGTCGAGCACGCCGTTGTTCAGCCAGTCGATGGAGTCGTAGATGAGCCGCTTGGTGTACTGCGGGTTGTGCGCGAAAGCACACGGCTCGTTTTGCAGCAGGCTCGCGTTGAAGAAGGCACCCATGGTGTTGGCACCGCCGCCGGGGAAGGCTGCGTTGTAGTCGGAGTTCTTGTTGGCCAGCGGACGCACCTTGGAACGCGACGGGTTGAGCGGGTCGACCGGCAGCGTGGAATCCGTCTTGAGGACGTTCAGCATGGCCATGGCCGCGGCGTACCCATCCTTCTTGGCCTGCAGGACGGCAGGAGTAAGCTGCAGCGGGTCACCGGTGTGGCAGTGGGCACACGCCGTGCTGGCGATGGAGGAAATCTTGCCGGCGCTGTCCCTCACTACCGGCTGGAAACCGTGCGGCGTGGCAGTCTTCATGTGGCAGGTCGCGCAGGGGCCGGCGTTGCCGGTGCCGTGCTCGTTGGCCACGCCGATCCTGTTGTGGAGGAACCTGGCCGGGACATAGTTCCTGCCGGCGAACTCGTACCCGCCGGTGCGGAAGACCAGGGTGGCGGCGGCACGATCGTGGGCGCTCGGTGTGTTGGTGTTGCTGAAGTCCATGCCGGCAGCCTGCGCGTCGTAGATCATGGAGCCGATGGCGCGGCCGGAGTGGCAGGGGATGCAGACATTGGAATCGTTGACGTTGGGATAGACGGTGACCTTGTTGTTGAGCTTCACCGTGGGCGAGCTGTTGGAGGACGAGAAGTTGTAATAGCCGCGGTACACGCCCACCGCGCGGGTGGCCCAGTTGTAGGCCCGGCCGGCTCCGTTGTCGTGGCAGACGTTGCAGGCGGTAACTTCCTTGGTCTTGTCCGGCGACGGGGCGTCGGCAGGCTGCGCGGCGCCGGCTGCTACCTTGACCGGGGCGTTCTGCACCACCGCGTATCCCGGACCAGCGAAAGGTCTCACGTCGGTGAAGCCGCTGGTCACGAAGTTGATATAGCCGGTGGAGGTGTGGCAACGGACGCAGTAGTACTCATAGGTCAGGTTGTACGGCACGTAGCTGCCGCGGGTCTTGAACTCGTAGCGGGTCCTCGCGCCGGAGAGGACGTCGCCGTGACCGGACTCGGCCCACTCGGCGTTGGCTGCCATCGCCGTGGTCGGGTCGTGAGGGTTATGACATTTGCGGCAGTTGCCGATGTAATTGGAGCTCAGGTACGAGGCGCGGTAGGTGCTGTTGTTGATGCTCGCGGTCATGTTGCCGAAGTGCTGCGGCGCGAGCCTGACCTGGATGTCGTTGGGGTGGGAGAGCCCGTGGCACTTGTTGCACTTCTGCGAGGCATCGGGATTCTGCGTCGCGACGCCGCTGCCTCCGCCGTGACATTTCGAACATGACTCCGGATGGCCGGGGTGGGGCTCGTGGCAGTCGGCGCATCCCGCTCCGTTTTGGGTGTTGTGCGTGGAATTCATCCACTCCTGCACGATCAGCGCGCCGGTGCCCGGCGAGACGGAGCCCGCATGACAGCTTGCGTCCATGCACTTCTGGGACTGGGCCAGCTTCGAGACTCCAGTGGCATTGTTGGCGGAACCACCTCCGCACCCCGCCACGAGGAGCGTAGTGAGAATGAGGAAAACAAGGCTTTTTAGCAGCATAGCAGGCCCTCCCTGAGATTTGAGACGCTATCTTATAGCATTTTCTACAGCAAAAAAGTAGAGAAAAATGAGTGTTAGCTCACAGCGGCCGCAATGCGCTTTTTGTTAAGTTGACTTCACTTCTGCAATATTGTATTAATCATCAGTCCAATTGCGTCAAGTACGCATTTGGCGAGGGATTGAGACGCGCTAATAGTATTAATAAAATCTAATTTTATCGCTGATTGCAGTGTAGGAGGACGAAAATGTTTCTCAAAAAGAATACTGTAGCGGTCATGTTCCTTCTCGGTGTCTCCTGTGCCCCTCTGCTGGCCCCGGGCACGGCCAACGCCATCCCGGCTTTCAGCCGGCAGCACAAGACCGAATGTTCCACCTGTCACACCGTCTACCCCGAGCTCAACGAGTTCGGCGACGCTTTCCTGAAAAACGGCTACGTTTACCCTCACAAGAAGGATGCGGCGAAGGGGGCCGCCAAGGCTGCCGAGCCGGGCAACGAATGGTCCATCATCTCCGGCCTGCCCCAGCAGATACCGCTCTCGCTTACCGCGAGCGCCGACCTCGCCTATGACGAGGATGCCGTGGACGGCAACAAGCTCGACCTTTCCACCAGGTCGATCACGCTGCAGGCCGGCGGCTCCTTCCGCGACCTGTTCGGTTTCTTCGCCACCTACAACCTCTACTCCCAGGGGATGCAGCGGGCCTCCTCGCTCACCAACCCCGCCAACAACACCAACGTTCCTCCCAGCAACGACCCCGACCTGGACGAGTTGTTCCTGGTCTGGCGCCAGGCCCTCGGCTCCCCGGTCAACGTGAAGGTGGGGCGTTTCGAGCCGAAGCTTTCGCTGTGGAAGAAAAGCAACCGCATCCTGCCGGTGCCGTCCTATGCGTCCACCACCTACCGGGTCGGCGCCTCCCCCTTCAGCAGCGATGCCACCGAGGACGGAGTGGAGCTGAACGCCCTGCTGGGTAACCGACTCTTCGTCGCCGGGGGGGTCGTTGACCGCAACGGTCAGGACCGGGAAGACGGCTACGGGCACATCTCCTTGAAGATCGGCGGGACCGATTTCAAGGGGCAGGAGCCGGAAGTCGACCTGGAGAAGGACAGCCTGTGGGATTACCTGAGCGTTACCCTGGGCGCCTTCGGCTACTGGGGGCAAAACGGCGAGTTCAACGCCAACGGCGTCGCGCAGAACCTGAACAGCTTCAGAAGGATCGGCGCCGAGGCCGACATCCTTTACCAGCGGCTGCACCTCAAGGGAAGCGGCAGCTTCGGTCGCGATTCCAACCCGGAATTCGGGGTCTTCAAGGCGCCCGTCGACAGCAAGGCCTACACCCTCGAGGCCGAGTACTACCTGGGGGCGCCGGTGAACGTCGTCCCGCTCTTCCGCTACGAGTACGTGAACGCCGGCGACGGCACCATCAAACGTCTGACCCCGGCTATCGCCTACGCTCCGCTGCAGAACGTGCGCATGTCGCTTGAATACACACACAGCATTGCCCCGGAAGGAACCGGCAACATCGCCTTTGCTTCCATCGCCTTCAGCATGTAGCTGACGGCCCGGACATGCCCAAACGGCGGCGGCCGCCGCCGACAAAATTTGGAGGACGTACTATGAAGAAGCTCCTGGTTACCATGCTCCTTGTCGCAGCAACCGCTGCCACCGCCCATGCCGGTCTCAGGGTCGTCGGCAAAGGCGACGCCATGCGTCTCGACCCGTCCGGGTTCCCGCCGGCCATGAAAGCCAACTACGAGATCATGCGCGTGAAGTGCGTGAAATGTCACACCCTGGAGCGCACCATCGTCGCCATCCAGACCGGCGTTGCGCCCATCTCCGGCCAGCCTTTCGACCGCAACGCCACCAAGGCGTACGGCATCAAGATGCTGAGAAAGCCGGACTCCAACATGAACAAGGCCGAGGTGAAGGCCTCCGTGGACCTGATGAACTACCTCCTCTCTGAAGCGGAGAAGTAATTAAATGAAAGACCTGACCTTGCGTACCCGCCTGATCGGGTCCTTCCTGATCATGGCCTTGTTGGTCGCCTTCACCGGCGGTTTCGGCGCCCTCAACATCAAGAGGGTCGGCGGCCAGATCCAGAACATCCTCGAGCAGCTCGCCAAGCAGCAAAAGCTGGTGCTCCTCATGGGAGTGACCCAGAAGTACTGCCACGTGAGCCTGATGCAGGCGGCCCTGGTTCCCAACGACCCGGAGAAGCTCCAGGAGTACATCGACGACTACCAGATGAAGCGGGACACCCTGCTTAGTCAGGCCCAGATCATCCTGGAAGGGAACAAGAAGCTGGGCGTGCTCCCGGTGGCCAAGGGGAGCGTGGTCGAGAAGAGGACCCGCCAGTTCCTGGTGAGCTGGGCCGACTTCGAGAAGGTCGCCGACGAGCTGATCGCGCGCAAGCAGACGCTCATGAAGGGGGTCCCGACCGGGGCCATCAGCCAGGCGGCCAAGGACGCCC
Source organism: Geomonas anaerohicana (assembly GCF_016458305.1). Classification (GTDB taxonomy): domain Bacteria; phylum Desulfobacterota; class Desulfuromonadia; order Geobacterales; family Geobacteraceae; genus Geomonas; species Geomonas anaerohicana. The sequence goes on from NZ_JAEMHL010000004.1 coordinate 17,279, forward strand.
TGGCCGATCAGCGGCTGAACCAGCTTGCCAACGAGGACATCGCGACCGCCAACGACAAGGCCAAGGAGGCCCTGGACGACATCCTGGTCGAGGTCGGCAACCGGATGACGGATGCCAACAAGCAGGTCGGCGACATCCAGAAATCGGCAGGGATCACCTTCGCCGCCGTCATCCTGGTGGCGGTGGCCCTGGCCATCCTGCTGGGCCTGCTCATTACGCGCAACATCGTTTCCCGCCTCTCGGTGATGGCCGAGGCCGTCGACAAGGGATCGGAGGGCGATCTTACCGCACGGGTCGAGATGGGGAGCCACGACGAGATCGGCAAGCTGGGGAGCGACTTCAACGAGATGGTCGGCAAGCTCTCCGGGATGATCGGCAAGGTTTCCCGCTCCTCCAATGAGCTGGCCGGTATTTCCGACACCATGGCCAAGGCCTCCCATTCCGTGGTCGGCTCCGCCAAGACCCAGGCGGAGAGCGTTTCCAAGACCTCGGCTGCCATCGTGCAGATCAACACCTCGGTGAAGGGGGTGGCCCAGGGGGTCGACTCCCTCTCCATCTCCGCATCCGAAAGCTCCTCGTCGATCCTGGAGATGGCCTCCAGCGTCGAAGAGGTGGTGCAGAACATGGAAAACCTGGCCCTGTCGGTGAACGAGGTCAGTTCGTCCATCGTCGAGATGGGGGCATCCATCAAGCAGGTCGGCAACGGCGTCGTGAGCCTGATGGAAGTATCCACCGCCACCGCCTCCTCGGTGATGGAGATGGACAGCTCCATCAAGCAGGTGGAAAGAAACGCCAACGAGACCGCAGCCATCTCCAAGGCGGTCCGTATCGACGCCGAGACCGGCCGCGAGGCGGTCGACGCCGTGATCAACGGCATGCAGGAGATCAAGCGCGCCTCCCTGATCACCAGCGAGGTCGTCGCCACCCTCTCCGAGCGGGCCGCAGACATCGGCGACATCCTCTCCGTCATCGACGAGGTGGCCGAGCAGACCAACCTCCTGGCCTTGAACGCCGCCATCATCGCGGCCCAGGCCGGCGAGCACGGCAAGGGCTTCGCCGTGGTGGCCGATGAGATCAAGGAACTGGCAGAGCGTACCTCCAGTTCCACCCGCGAGATATCCCTGGTGATCCGTGGCGTGCAGGAGGAAACCCAGCGCGCAGTCGAGGCCATCGACCAGGCGGAGCGCTCCATCGCCGACGGCGAACTGCTGTCGCAGAAATCGGGCGAGGCGCTCAACAAGATCGTGGTCGGCGTCACCGAGGCGACCGCCCAGGTGAGCGAGATCGCGCGCACCACGGTCGAGCAGGCCAAGGGAAGCCAGATGATCCGCGAGGCCATGGAGCAGGTCTCCGAGATGGTGGCCCAGATCGCCAAGGCGACCCGGGAGCAGGGGCAGGGGAGCGAGCTGATCATGGCGGCGGTCGAGAACATGAAGAGCCTGACCTCCCAGGTGCTTTCCTCCACCCGCGAGCAGAACAAGGTGGGCAACCTGATCGCCCAGTCCACCGAGAGCATCACCGAGATGATCCGCCACATCAAGCGCGCCTGCGACGAGCAGACCCGCGGTTCCGAGCAGATCGTCATGTCCGTTGAGGACATCCAGCAGGCCACCGATGCCAACCTCGAGGCGACCCGCGTCATGGACGAAGCCGTCTACAAGCTGTTCCGCCAGACCGAGATGCTGAAGCAGGAAATGGACGCATTCAAGATCTAGCACGCGGCCCAGCCCTTTTTTGCAGTACCGACCAAATCCCCCTCTCCCCGAGGGGGACTTTTTTTGTTATAAGGGGAGGCCGGCTTGGCAGAAGGGACTGGCTCCGTGAGGTGCCTGTCCCTCTAGCGGGGCGCTCCTTTCGGCTCAGCCGACTTCCGCAAGCAGTGAGGGGCAGGCACCTGGCTGAGCCAGTCCCCACTTGCAGCGCAGGATGGGGTGGCTGCCGCGGCTAAATCCCCCCTGTCCCCCCTTCGCAAAGGGGGGGACGTAATGGCGACGTTTCACGTTTTACGTTTTGGGTTTTACGTAGAACGTAGAACGTAGAACGGTTGTTAAGGAGTTGTTATGAGCAGGATTGCCGATAGATTCGCAGCATTGAAAACCCGCGGGGAAAAGGCACTGGTGACGTTCGTCACGGCCGGCGACCCCGACCTCGCCAGCACGGAGCAGGTCGTCTTGGCACTGGAGCAGGCGGGCGCCGACCTGATCGAACTGGGGGTTCCCTTCTCCGATCCCATGGCGGACGGACCGACCATCCAGCTTTCCTCCGATCGCGCACTGGCGGCGGGCACGACCCTGCCGGGAATCCTGGAGCTGGTGACCCGCCTCCGCACCCGGACCCAGATCCCCATCGTCCTCATGGGATACTTCAACCCGATCTTCGCTTACGGCGCCGAGCGTTTCGCCTGCGATGCCGCCAAGGCCGGCGTGGATGCCCTGCTGGTGGTCGATCTTCCCCCCGAGGAGGCGGCGGAACTCAAGGAGCACACCGACCGCTGCGGTTTGGACCTGATCTTCCTGCTGACTCCCACCTCGGACGCCTCGCGCGTGGATTCCGTGGCCCGCCAGGGCTCCGGATTCATCTACTACGTCTCCGTCACCGGCGTCACCGGCGCGAGGACCGCGGTCGCCGATACGCTTGCCGATCGCGTCACCGAAGTGCGCAACGCGCTGGACCTGCCGCTCGTGGTGGGCTTCGGCATCTCCACCCCGGAGCAGGCCGGCCAGGTGGCGCGGGTCGCCGACGGCGTGGTGGTGGGAAGCGCCCTGGTCAAGTATTTCGAGAAGTACCAGGGCAAGGAACTGCTCAATGAAGTCTCTGCCTTCGTCTCCGCTTTAAAACAAGGGGTGCTGCAGGGGTAGAAATAATCGGTTTTACTTTCAGCTGTTTAGCCGCGATGTCATACCGTTTTGTTTGACATAGCAGGTTCGATCTGCTAAGAATCAGCGCTGATTTACGTCTTAATAAAACAGCTTGGGGCATTCCCCCAAAAGAGGGCACATATGGCTTGGTTCAAAAGGGATAATCCGCCGATGGCGAAGGCTGGGGAGCACAAGGTAAAGGTTCCGGAAGGGCTCTGGACGAAGTGCGTCAGCTGCGGCGAGACCATCTATACAAAGGACATCGAGAACAACCTGAACGTCTGCCCGAAGTGCGGCCATCACTACCGCGTCTCCACCAAGAAGCGGATCGAGCTGCTCATCGACGAGGGGACCTTCACCGAGTTCGACGCCGGCATGGTTTCCGTCGACTTCCTCGAATTCAAGGACAGCAAGAGCTACCAGGATCGCATCGACCAGGCGCTGGCCAAGGGCGGCAGCAAGGACGCCATCGTCTGCGGTTCCGGCAAGATCGAAGGCACCCCGGTGCAGATCTGCGTCTTCGACTTCTCCTTCATGGGCGGTTCCATGGGTAGCGTGGTCGGCGAAAAGATCACCCGCGGCATCGAGCGCGCCCTGGAGCAGGGCACCCCGTGCATCATCGTTTCCGCCTCCGGCGGCGCCAGGATGCAGGAGAGCATCCTGTCGCTCATGCAGATGGCGAAGACCTCGGCGGCACTGGCCAAACTGCGCGAGGCGGGGCTTCCTTTCGTCTCCATCCTGACCGACCCGACCACCGGCGGCGTCACCGCGAGCTTCGCGATGCTGGGGGACATCAACATGGCCGAGCCCAAGGCGCTGATCGGCTTTGCCGGTCCCCGCGTCATCGAGCAGACCATCCGCCAGAAGCTCCCCCAGGGCTTCCAGCGCTCCGAGTACCTGCTCGACCACGGCATGGTGGACGTCATCGTGGAGCGTTCCAAGATGAAGTCGCAGCTCTCCAGCATCCTCAAGATGCTCTACAAGGCGGCTTAAGACTAAGACTAAGATTAAGATTAAGACTTAATTGGGATGTGAAAGGTTAAGACAGTGAAGATGATTCCTTTGCTGTCTTAACCTTTCTTTTTAGGGGCCTACGCCTTCACCTTCCTGGTTCCCAAGCTTCAGCTTGGGAACCCAATACGGCGCGCAAAGCTCCAGCTTTGCATCCGAGAGAAGCTGGAGCTTCGGAGAGGCATTGCGTTCCCAAGGCGGACCTTGGGAACGAGTTCAAGTCGCATTCAAATCTTTCTCTCAATCTTTATTTAATCTAGTCTGTCCCGGAGTTCCCATGGTTTCCCTTTCCCAACTGGCCCTGTTCGCTCTCACCTCGACCGTGCTCATCTTCACCCCCGGCCCGGACATCATCTACGTGATGACCCGTGGTGTGGCGCAAGGGAGAAAGGCCGGGCTCGCCGCGGCAGCAGGTTTCGCAATCGGCAACTTCGCCCACACCTTCTTCGCCATCGTCGGCCTCTCCGCCCTGATCACCTCCTCCGCCACCGCCTTCGCCTGCGTCAGGTATGCCGGGGCTGCTTATCTCATGTACATCGGTTTCAAGATGCTGCGCAGCAAGTCTTCCTTTGTTCAAGAGGGGGCGGCGGGGGAACTGTCGTGCCGGGTCATCTTCCGGCAGAGCATCCTGGCCAACATCATGAACCCCAAGGTGGCTCTCTTCTTCCTCGCCTTCTTCCCGCAGTTCGTGGACCGTGCCCGCGGCGGCGTTCCCATGCAGATGCTGATCCTTGGTAGCACCTTTGTCGTGCTCACCATGCTCGGCTTTGGCGTGGTCGCACTCTTGTCGGGCGAGATCGGGCGCTGGCTGAACCGCAGCGCCGGTGCCGGGAACCGGATCGGGCAGGGGGCGGGATGCATCCTGATCGGCCTGGGGCTGCGCCTGGCGTGGCCCGAGCGGTAACCCGGCGACCGGGATTAATATGGACTTTTTCACCTTCTTTACCTATAATCCCCGCCTGTCATGACCTACGCCGAAACGCTTGCGCACATCTATGCCCTCGGTCGCTTCGGCATCAAGCCCGGACTGGATAGGATCACGGCTTTGCTTGCTGCGCTGGGCAACCCGCAGGACGCCTTCAAGGCGGTCCACGTGGTCGGCACCAACGGCAAGGGGTCGACGGCTTCCTTCCTCAGTTCCATCCTCAAGGCCGGCGGCTACCGGACGGGACTCTTCACCTCCCCGCACCTGATCTCCTTCACCGAGCGCATCCAGGTCAACGGCTCCGAAATAGGTGAGGCGGACGTGGTGCGATTCGCCGGGATGGTGATGGCAGCCGCGCCCGCGGAGGCCACCTTCTTCGAGATCGTGACCGCGCTGGCCATTCTCCACTTCGCCGAGGCGGGCGTCGAGATCGCCGTCTTCGAGGCGGGGATGGGGGGGCGGCTCGATGCAACCAACATTTTGCAGGGGGTGCTCTGCGCCATTGCGCCCATCTCCCTGGAACATACCGACTATCTTGGTAAAACTATCGAGGATATTGCGGCGGAGAAGGCAGGGATCTGCAAGCCCGGTGCCCCGATACTCTCGGCGCGGCAGGACCGCGACGCGCAGTTCATCATCGAGCACCAGGCGGCCCAGCTCGACGCACCGCTTTACCGCCAGGGGGAATCCTTCGACGCCTTCTGGCTGGACGGCCTGCTCAACTACCGCGGCATCGGCGTTACCTTGGATGCCCTATCCTGCGGCCTGTACGGTCGTTATCAAAGCGGCAACGCGGCGCTGGCCCTCGCCTGCGCGGAACTGCTGCGGGCGGTGGGTTTCCCGGTGACGCCCCAGGCGATGATCGCCGGCGTGGCCAATGCACGCTGGCCGGGCAGGATGGAATTCTTCCCCGGGCCGCCGCGTCTTCTGCTCGACGGCGCCCACAACCCGGCAGGTGCGGCCGCGCTGGCCGAGGCGCTCGCCGACATCCCGCGCGGGCAGCTCTTCCTGGTGGCCGGGGTCATGGCCGACAAGGAACTGTCGGGGATACTGGCGCCGCTGTTGCCGCTGGTCGACCGCGTCTTTGCCGTCGCTCCAGCCCTGGAGCGGGCTCTCCCGGCGGGGGAGCTCGCCACCTACTGCTTCGGCGCGGGGGTGGAGGCGATGGAAGCGGGGAGCGTGGCTCAGGGGATCGAACTGGCGCGCAACCTGGCCCAGGATGACGACCTGATCCTGGTCTGCGGCTCCCTCTTCACCGTGGGCGAGGCGCGCAGCCACCTGAAGTCGCGCAGCTTCGAGGCGTTTAGAGGGTGAGAACCCGTTGAACGTTGAATATCTTTTGTTTTTCCGGAGTCCGATGAAACCTGTAAAAGCCTTGTGGCTTGTCACATACCTGCTGTTGTCGGCGGCGCTTGCCCACGGCAAGGACAACGCGATGTCTTTCAGCAAGGCGCCCCTTGCCCAGAAGGCGGCTCCTGCCGAGACAACGACCCCGACCGAAAAGGTGGTTCTCCCTGATAAGGAGGTGACGCTCAAAGCGGACTCCCTCAACGTGGATACACCCAACGAAAGCTACAACGCCGAAGGGAACGTGCAGATCCTGCAGGGGGGCGCTTCTCTGCTTGCAGACAGCGTCATCTACCGTCGCCTGACCGGGGACGCCCTGGCCGAAGGGGACGTGCTGATGGAGCGCGGCGGCGACACCATGAAAGGGGAGCAGCTCTCCCTGAACCTGATCACCCAGAAAGGTGAACTGGTAAACGGCGAACTCTTCATCAAGAAGTCCAATTTCCGGCTGCGTGCCCCGCGCCTTTTGAAGACCGGCGCAGAGGACTACCGCGTCGAACACGGCATCTTCACCACCTGCGACGGGGAACACCCGAGCTGGCGCTTCGAGGCCAAGAAGGTGGACGTCACGCTGGATGAGTACGCCACGGCGAGAAACGCCGTCTTCTACGTCGACGATGTCCCTATCTTCTACACGCCGTACCTGGTCTTCCCGGCCAACACCGAGCGCCAGTCCGGCCTCATGATCCCCAAGCTCGGCTTCTCCTCCAAGAAGGGGTTTTACCTGGACCAGCCCTTTTACTGGGCGATCGACCCCAGCCAGGAAGCCACCTTCGATCTCGACCTGGAGAGCTCGCGCGGCGTCGGCACCGGCGTCGACTACCGATACCTGCGCCCCAACGACAGCCAAGGGCGCCTGCGGGCCTTCGGTATCTACGACACCAACGAGTCGAAGTTCCGCGGTGAGCTGCAGCAAAAGCACCTGGAACTGCTGACCCCTGAACTTACCCTCGCCTCCACCATCCACGTGGTGTCGGACCGCAAGTACTACCTCGACTACGGCGAGTTCTCCGGCGAGTACAACCGCCAGCTCCTGGAGTCGTCGGTCTCCTTCGACCGGCGCTGGGAGCGCTCCGCCCTGTTCGGCGCGCTCACCTACGACCAGGACCTGGAGGCGCCCAACAACCGCGCCACGCTGCAGCGCCTCCCCACCTTCGGCTTCATCGCCTCCGGCGAAAAGGTAGGGCCGGTCTTTTTGTCCATGGATTCCAGCCTGACCAACTTCGAGCACGCGGTGGGGCCGACCGGGCAGCGCCTGGTGCTGCACCCCCGGGTCAGCTACTACGCCAAGCCCGCCGAAATCATCGACTTCTCCATGTTCGGCGCCTTCCAGCAGCGCCTGTACAACGCGCACGGCGACACCCCGGAGAACGGCTGGCGCCAGATCGGTCAGGCCGACGGCGGCGCAGCGCTGTCGCTGCCGCTGGAGCGGATCTACGACCACGGCACGCTGCGGCACCTGCTGGTTCCCTCGCTGCAGTACAACTACGTGCAGCGGCGCAGCGACGAGGACCTTCCTTTCTACGACTACGGCGACCGGGTACTCGGGCAGAACATCACCTACTGGTCCGTCGCCAACACCTTCACCAGGAAGTACGTCCGGGAAGGAATGCCGGACGAATACCGCGACATCCTCTACCTGAAGCTCTCCCAGGGATACCAGTTTTCGGGGCAGCGCCGCGACCTGCTCACCCTGGTGGACGAGGGGAACCACCTCACCGACCTGATGCTGGAGAGCGTCATCACCCCGGTGAAGGATCTTTCCCTCTTGGTCGACGGGCGCTACAACACCACCGACAACGTCCTTTCCACTGCCAACCTCGGGCTGCAGGTCAAAGGAGAGGGGCGCACCCAGGCCAACGTCACCTACCGGCACAGCCGCGACGAGTTGGACTACCTGGGAGCCGGCGTGACCTTCCCGCTCACCAGCCAGCTCACCGCCGACCTCTTGGGGCGCTATTCCTTCGACAGGGGGGGCTTCCTCGAGTCGCGTTACGCGGTGGAGTACCGGCAGCAGTGCTGGAGCGTGATCCTTGCCTATTCGGACCGGGTCAGCAGCCACCAGGTAAGCGGCGAAAAACAGTTCACCATCAACTTCTCGCTGGCAGGATTGGGGTCGCTGGGGCCGCTGCAGACCTTCTAGGTCGGGTTGCCATGTTGCCCGAAGGGGAAGAAGTTGACACTTTTGCTTTTCCCGGTGTATCTACAATAGTCGGCTGAAAAAGGTGCGCCGCTGCATCGAGGCACCGACAGAGCCGACCGGAGGCGTTATGCAGGATGTGTTCACACCCACCTCGTTACTGGTTACCGGTGGGGCCGGGTTCATCGGTTCCAATTTCATCAACCATTTCATGGCCGGTAACCCGGACTGCCGGGTGATCAACCTGGACCTGCTGACCTACGCCGGGAACCTGAAGAACCTGACCGCGGTGGAGGGAAACGCCAACTACCGCTTCGTCAAGGGCGACATCTGCGACGCCGACCTGGTGGCGCGTCTGCTGGCCGAGGAGAAGGTCGATGCCGTGGCGCACTTCGCCGCCGAATCGCACGTGGACCGCTCCATCACCGGCCCCGACATCTTCGTGAGAACCAACGTGCTGGGGACCCAGACCCTCCTGGAGGCGAGCCGGCAGCATGCCGAGCAGCTTGCCGACTTCCGCTTCCTGCAGGTCTCCACCGACGAGGTGTACGGCAGCCTCGGCCCCGAAGGGTATTTCACCGAAGAGACGCCGCTGGCGCCCAACTCGCCGTATTCCGCGAGCAAGGCCGGGGCCGATCTTTTGGTGCGGGCCTACTTCGAGACCTTTGGTCTTCCCACCCTGAATACGCGCTGCTCCAACAATTACGGTCCATATCACTTCCCCGAGAAGCTGATCCCGCTCATGATCCACAACATCCTCAAGAAGCGCTCCCTGCCCGTGTACGGCGACGGTCTCAACGTGCGCGACTGGCTGCACGTGAAGGATCACTCCGCCGCCATCGAGCGGGTGTTGAAACAGGGCAAGCCGGGAGAGATCTTCAACGTGGGCGGCAACAACGAGTGGAAGAACATCGATATCGTGAAGCTGGTCTGCGACCTGATGGACGAGCGTCTCGGGCGTGCGGCGGGGGAGAGTCGGGAGCTGATCACCTTCGTCAAGGACCGCAAGGGGCACGACCGGCGCTACGCCATCGACGCCTCCAAGCTGAAGCGCGAGCTCTCCTGGGAGCCGAGCTACACGTTCGAGCGCGGCATCGCCGAGACCATCGACTGGTATCTGGCCAACCAGGGGTGGGTCGAAGAGGTAGTCAGCGGCGCCTACCGTGAATACTACGAGATGCAGTACGGAGCGACGGCTTAAACGGCCGTTCAACGTTCAACGTTCGACGTCAGGCACAACGGCAGGGGCAAACGGCCGTTCAGGGTTCGACGTTCGACGTTAGACACATCCGCAGGTTCATATTTCATCGATGTCGGCTATTATCTTTTCTTGTTCCGCGTTCCGGAGCCGTCACGTTGCCGGTGGCCGAAGCGGCACTCCCGGCGAACGTTGAACGTTGAACCTTGAACGGATTCTGCTTTTGGAGGTTTGATGATTCTGGTAGTCGGCAGCAAAGGGATGCTGGGGCAGGAGTTGATGGCGCTGTACGGCGATGCGGCGCGCGGGGTCGACGTCGACGAGATCGACATCACCGACCTCGAGTCGGTGCAGCGGGTGCTGCTCACCCTGAAACCCTCCGTGGTGATCAACGCCGCCGCCTACACCGATGTGGACGGCTGCCAGTCCAACACGGAACAGGCGATGATGGTCAACAGTGAAGGGGTGGCCTTTCTGGCCATGATCAGCAAGGAGATTGGCGCCAAGCTGGTCCAGGTGAGCACGGACTACGTCTTCGACGGCAAAAAGGGTTCCCCCTACCTGGAGGACGACCTCGCGGGGCCGCTCAGCGTCTACGGAGAGTCCAAGCTGGGCGGCGAGATGAACACCTGGTTCAACCCCGACCACCTGATCGTGCGCACCCAGTGGCTCTACGGCCACGGCGGCAAGAATTTCGTGGAGACCATGCTGAAACTGGGCGCGGAGAAGAAGGAACTGACCGTGGTGGACGACCAGATCGGCTCCCCCACCTGGACCCGGGACTTGGCCCTGGCCATCAAGGCACTGCTGGACAAGGGGTGCCAGGGGACCTACCACGCGGCCAACTCCGGGTTCGTCTCCTGGAACGGGTTCGCCAAGGAGATCTTCCGGCTGGCCGGACTCGACGTCGCCGTCCTGCCGATGACCACGGAGCAACTGAACCGCCCCGCACCGCGGCCGCTTTATTCCACCCTGGACTGCGGCAAGCTGCAGCAGGACACGGGCTTCGTGCCCCAGCCCTGGCAGGACGCGCTCAAACGCTACCTGGAGCTCAGGCCGGCGTAATCCCGAAGGCGGGCGAATGATTATTCGCCCCTACATTGCCCCTCCCCCTCCCGCAAGGGGAGGGGGGACCTGGCGTGAAACGGTATCAACAACTACACGGAGGCCATCATGGAGCGCGGAGAGCGTCCCTGGGGAACATACACCGTCCTGGACGAGCACAACGGCTATAAGATCAAGCGCATCGAGGTGATGCCGGGCCAGAGGCTTTCGCTGCAGATGCACCATCACCGCAGCGAGCACTGGATCGTGGTCTCCGGTACGGCAAAGGTCACCTGCGGGGAGGACGTGAAGATCGTCAACATCAACGAGTCGACCTTTATCCCCATCGGATCGACGCACCGCCTGGAGAACCCCGGCGTGATCCCGCTGGTGATCATCGAGGTGCAAAGCGGCGAGTACCTGGGCGAGGACGACATCGTCCGCTTCCAGGACGACTACCATCGCGTCGAGGCCCCCGGTGCGGAGAGCGCCGTCGAGGCGGCCGTGGAGCCTGTCGTATAAATGAATAAACCTCTGAGCCTGCTCAGGGAGTTCTCGGTTCCCCTGGCGGCCGGCGTCATTGCCGCGCTCTTCTGGGCCAACCTGGCCCCGGAGCAGTACCACCACTTCCTGCACGACCCGCTTTTCGCGGGTCTTTCTGTTCACTTCGTCACCAACGACCTGTTCATGGCGTTCTTCTTCGGCATCGCCGCCGTCGAGATCACCCAGAGCTGTCTGCCGGGGGGCGACCTGCACCCCTTGCGGCGCGCCCTCAACCCGCTTTTGGCCACGGTGGGGGGCATCCTGGGGCCGGTCGTGCTCTACCTGCTGCTGAACAAGGCCTTCGGCGATCCGTCGCTGTACCACGGCTGGGGCATCCCGACGGCGACCGACATCGCGCTCGCCTGGCTCGCCGCACGGTTCATCTTCGGCAAGGGGCACCCGGCCATCTCGTTCCTGCTCCTGTTGGCCATAGCCGACGATGCGGTGGGGCTGGTCATCATAGCCCTCTTCTACGGTGACCCGCTTGTCCCGGTGCAGCCCCAATGGCTGCTGCTGTGCGGCGCCGCGCTGGCCCTTTGCTGGCTCTTGCGCCGCGCCCGTGTCGTCAATTACTGGCCCTATCTCGTCTTCGGGGGGACGCTGAGCTGGTTCGGGCTGCACGAGGCCCGCCTGCACCCCGCGTTGGCGCTGGCCCTGGTGGTGCCGCTCCTGCCGCACCCGCCGGTGGAGAAACGCCACATGTTCGACATCGACCCCGACGACCTCACGCCGCTGTCGCGCTTCGAGCATGACTGGAAACTGTTCGTCGACCTGGGGCTGTTCGTGTTCGGGCTGGTCAACGCCGGCGTCGCTTTCGGTTCCGTCGGCGCCGCCACCTGGCTGGTGCTGGCCTCGCTGATCTGCGGCAAGGTGATCGGCATCGTCGGGTTCGGGCTGCTGGGGAGTAAGCTTGGTTTCCCGCTCCCCATCGGACTGGGGGTGAGGGAACTCTGCGCCACCGGCCTGGTCGCCGGGATCGGTTTCACCGTGGCGCTTTTCGTCGCCGGAGAGGCGTTTCCGGATTCCGAAGCCGGTTCGTCCGCCAAGATGGGGGCCATGCTGAGCCTGTTCGCCTTTGTGCCCGCGGCACTGGTGATGAAATTGCGCCGCACCCGGCAGGGAGGCGCGTAGCCTCGTTGTTTCTTCCCCCTCCTTTGGCGGGGATCTTTGCAGAGCTGGAGGAAACCATGTACATCGTCATCCTGGCCGGGGGCTCCGGCACCAGGTTCTGGCCGCTCTCCCGCAAGAGCACCCCGAAGCAACTCATGTCCGTCTTCGGCGGCAAGTCCATGCTGCAAAGGACGGTGGAACGCGTCCTGCCGCTGGATCCCAAGCGGGTAATGGTGATCACCAACGCCCTGCAGGCGGCGGAGACCAGGAACCAGTTGTCCTACATCGAGGGGGTTCCGGTCGACGTGATCGAGGAGCCGGTGGGGCGCAACACGGCGCCTGCCATCGGTCTGGCCGCATCCATCATCGCCCGCTTCGATCCGGACGGGATCATGGTGGTGCTTCCCGCCGACCACTACATCGTCGACGAGGAAACTTTCCGGGCCACCCTGACGGCTGCCCGGTCGGTGGCGGTGAGCGGGGCGCTGGTGACCCTCGGCATCACCCCGACCCGGCCCGAGACCGGCTACGGCTACATCGAGGCCTCCCGGCCGTCCGATTCGGGTGCGGCGCCGGTGCAGCGCTTCGTGGAAAAGCCCAACCTGGAGCGTGCCCTGGAGTTTCTGGCCACCGGGCGTTTTTACTGGAACAGCGGCATGTTCGTCTGGGGAGCGTGCGCCATCCTGGACCAGATCGCGCAGCACATGCCCGAGCTCTCCCTCGCCCTGGCCAAGCTCAGCTTCGAGTCCGACGTCTGGGAGCTCTCCGATCTGAAGCCCCAGATTGCCGACATCTACGGCGGCATCAAGGGGGAGTCGATCGACTTCGGGGTGATGGAGAAGGCCAAGGATGTGCAGGTGCTGCCCGCCTCGTTCGGCTGGAGCGATGTGGGGAGTTGGAGCGCCTTGCCCGAGGTGATGGAGGCCGATGCGGCGGGGCACGTGGTGATCAACTCCACTGGTGCCGTGTCCGTCGGGGCCAAGGAGTGTCTTGCCTACGGCAACGGTAAAATGGTAGCCTTTGTCGGCGTGAACGACCTGATCGTGGTCGACACCCCCGATGCCCTGCTGGTCTGCTCAAAAGAGGCTGCCCAGGACGTGAAGAAAGTGGTCGAGGAACTGGAGCGGCAGGGGAAGCTGGAACTGCTTTAAAACCGGTTCAACGTTCAAGGTTCAACGTTACCCACTTCCCCTGCGGGCACCCTACTCGCTACGGCACACTGGTCACTCCGGCACTCGTGGAAATGTACCCATGCCGCCACGTCGGGCTTGGCCGTAGGGAGAAAGGTATCGAACGTTGAACGTTGAACGTCGAACGGATGTTGAGGTTTCTATGTTTGGCTGGACCGGAAAGTTGCTGCATGTCGATCTCACCCGCGGCACCTGCGAGCGCAGGGAGATCCCCACTGATATCCTGCATGCCTACCTGGGGGGACGCGGGTTGGGCGTCCGGCTCATGCGCGACTACTTCCGCCTCGGCCCCTTCGAGCCGGACCTGCCGCTCATCTTCGCCGTCGGCCCACTGTGCGGCACCAACTCCCCCACCGCGGCCCGCCTCTCCTGCGTCTCGCGGTCGCCGCTCACCGGAACCATCTACGACTGCTCGGCCGGGGGACGCTTCGCCTGGCGCATGAAAGCGGCCGGCCTCGATGCCGTATTCATCACCGGCAAGAGCGCCGAGCCGGTCTTTCTCTCCATCGATCCCGCACGGGATGAGCTGCATCCGGCCCAGTCGCTGTGGGGCAAGGGGGTAAAAGAGACGGTCGCAGCCCTCAGCGGGCGCGGCTCGGTCACCACCATCGGCCCCGCCGGGGAAAACGGCGTCCTCTATGCCAACATCATGATGGGGGAGGGGAACTCCATCGGCCGCGGCGGCCTGGGCGCCGTCATGGGTGCCAAGGGACTGAAGGCGATCACCGCGCAGGGGGACGGCGTGACCGGCGTCGCCGACAAGGAGCGCTTCGACGCCGCCCGCGGCGACGTCATGCGCCTGTTCCGGGCCTCCCCGGTCATTTTCGGGGAGCTGGGCATCGCCGAGTACGGCACTCCGGCACTGGTCGACCTGATGGCGCAGCGGCGCATGGCTCCCACCGAGAATTTCCGCTCCACCTTCTTTGCCGACTCAGGCAATTACTCCGGCCCTGCCATCCGCAAGGAGTGCGGCGCCAAGAAGGAAGGGTGCTACGGTTGCCCCATCCAGTGCAAGAAGGCCAGTGCCGCCGGTGAGCCGCTGCCGGAATACGAAACGGTGAACCATTTCGGCGCCCTGAACGGCATCTCCAACCTGCATGCCATCGTCAAGGCCAACTCCCTGTGCAACGAACTGGGGCTCGACACCATCTCCGCCGCGGCAACCTTGTCCGCCTTCGGCGAGGCGCGCGGACGCTTCCCGGATGCTGCCGAGGTGGCGAGCCTGCTTGCCGACATCGCCTACCGGCACGACCAGGGCGAACTTTTGAGCCTTGGCTCGCGGCGCATGGCGGAGGTCCTGGGTAAGCCAGAGCTTTCCATGAGTGTGAAATCCCTGGAGCTGCCCGCTTACGACCCGCGCGGCGCCTACGGCATGGCCCTCGCCTACGTCACCTCCAACCGCGGCGGCTGCCATTTGCGCGCCTATCCTATTTCGCACGAGATCTTGAGAAAGCCGGTCCCCACCGACCGCTTCTCCTTCTCCGGCAAGGCCCGCATCATCAAGATCGCCGAAGACGTCAACGCGGCGGTCGATTCCCTGGTCGCCTGCAAGTTCGCCTTCTTCGGTGCGACCCTTGAGGAGTACGGGGAGCTCCTCTCCGCGGTGACCGGCGTGGAGTACGGGCCGGAGTCGCTGAAGGCCATCGGCGAGCGCATCTACCTCACCGAGCGCTTCTACAACTGCGCGAACGGCTTCGACCGCAGCCAAGATACGCTGCCGCGCCGGTTCTTCGAGGAGGCGGGGAGTGCCGGCGAAGGTATCGACGTCCCCCCCATCGATCGTGCCCGCTTCGACGAGGAACTGCAGAAGTACTACCGCATCCGCGGCCTGGACGAGAACGGACGTTTCGGCGACTGCAACCTCCTCGACGAGCTGCCCTGATCGGGGCCAAGGGAGCAATTTGGACTTCAGAGCTGTTACACGAAAACTCGTTGCAGAATTCTCGCAGCAAGGGATCGCCTACGGTCTCATCGGCGGGTACGCTGTGGGGTTGTGGGGTGTACCTCGCGGGACTGTGGATATGGACTTTTTAGTCCGCCTCGTCGACCTGCCAAAGGTTCAGCGGATCATGGAGTCAACCGGCTACGAGGTGCGCTTTTCATCGGAGAACGTGACACAGTACCAGTCGAAAGACGGGATTTTCGGCGAGATCGATTTTCTGCACGCCTTCCGGGCAGCATCGCTGGCTATGTTGCAGCGCACCGCGACGAAGTCACTTTTCCAGGAAGGAGTGTCCATACAGGTGTTGATCCCGGAGGATCTGATTGGGCTGAAGGTGCAGGCTTTTGCCAATGATGGGACACGTGAGGCCCTCGATATGTACGACATCGAGACGCTTATGAAGATACATCATGCGACTATGGACTGGGAACTGGTCGGGTCCTATTTCGAGGTGTTTGACAACCTCCCGCTTTTTGAGTCACTGAAAAGGAAATACCATGCGGCTGAGTGAGAAGGAGCGAGAGGAATTGCGGGCACTTTCCAAGTCCGATGCACTGCGCCGGGACATGGCCCATGTTGCGGCGACCCGACATAACCCGCTTGTTGTTGACGGTGTCATTGACCCTGATCGTGTCGTTGAATTTCTGACGCAGTACAACGAGTTCCTCAATCACCCTTTCAAGGTTCCTCGGCCGTTCATCGAAACCAACATGAAGCTGTGAGATATGCGAGACCAGATCAGTAAATATACCGGCAAGCTCCTTGCCGACCGCTCGGCCTGTGCCGACGGCATCGCCTTCGCGGCGCAGGACGACGTCCTGATCACGGCCGGTGCCCCCGAATTGGCCACACTGGCCGGCGGCACGCTGTCGCGCCTGAACTCGCTGGCGCTCGTGGCCGCGCGCCCGACGCTTCCCTTTGCCGACTTCCTGGTGGCACGGGCCGGGCAGGGGGAGGAGTGCATCGTGCCGCAGGATACCGAGACCCGGACCTTCCTGCACGACATACCTTTCCTGCGCCGCCAGGATCTCTCCGGCGACCCAGCTCCCATCCTCGCCAAGATGCTCGGCAACAGGAAAGGGGTCATCGTCGAGGGGGTCGGCATCGTCGCCGTCGGCGCCATCACCGTGGAGCAGGCCTTCATCAACTACTGCTCCGTGTTCCATTCCACCTTCGTGAAGTACCTGCAGGATGTGCTGGTCGAGGGGTTCTGCCTTCCGGGCGAGCGTGAGGCGTTCGACTCCTTCCGCAGGGACTGGCTGAGGCCGCTTTCCGCATCGGGGCTCGACTTCATCGGCACCCTCTCCCTGGAGAAGGAAGAGATTCTGGCCGAGATCGAGCGGGTGGGGCGCTACACCGTGGAGCGGGGGCTGGTGGATTCCTTCTTCGGCAACATCTCCGCGGTGGCCGGCGAGCGGATCTACATCTCGCAGACCGCGGCGAGCCTCGACGAATTGAAGGGGTGCATCGACCCCGTTCCCGCCGACAACTCCTCCACCACCGGGATCACCGCCTCCAGCGAACTCCTGGCGCACCGCAAGATCTACGAGCAGACCGGCGCCCGCGTCATCCTGCACGGGCACCCCAAGTTTTCCGTGGTGATGAGCATGCTCTGCGACAAGAAGAAGGAATGTGCCATCAAGGATTGCTGGAAGGACTGCCCCCACGTGCGGGAGTTGGGGGGGACGCCGGTCGTCGCCGGCGAGATCGGGGCCGGCGGGCTAGCCAAGCGGGTGCCGCCGGTGATCGGCGCCAGCGGTTCCGCCATCGTCTACGGCCACGGCGTCTTCACGCTGGGGCGGCGAGGCTTCGGCGAGGCGTTCAGGGCCTTGGTCGACGTGGAGAATTTCTGCCGAGAAGAATACTTCCGGCAGGTGGACGGGATAAAGGCGTAAAAGCCGCTAACGCAAAGGCGCAAAGGTGCTAAGACGCAGAGGGACTTCAGGTTTTAAACCCGTTGTACGTCTGTTTTTCTTCGCGCCTCCGCGGCTTTGCGTCTTTGCGTTGAAGCTTTTGACGGTTTTCGGTTTTTAGGAGGATGTTTGTCTGAAAAGAAGAACATAGCCCGCGCCGCAGGCGTTTTGGGCGCAGCCACCATGCTCTCCCGCATCATGGGCATGATCCGCGACATGGTCGTTTCCCGTCTGTTCGGCGCCGGCCTCTATACCGACGCATTCTTCGCCGCATTCCAGATCCCCAACATGCTGCGCCGCTTCTTCGCCGAGGGGGCGCTCACCTCCGCTTTCGTCCCCACCTTCTCGGAGTGGCACACCAACAAGGGAGCGGAGGAGACCCGTGCACTGGCGAACGTTTGCTTCACCGCGCTTACCATAGTCATGGCCGGGATCACCATCCTCGGCATCATCTTCTCGCCGCAGCTCGTGCACCTGATGTTCCCGGGCTTCTCGTCCAACCCCGAGAAACTCTCGGTGACCATCCTGCTGAACCGGCTCATGTTCCCGTACATCTTCTTCGTGAGCCTGGTCGCCCTGTGCATGGGGATACTGAACACGCTGCGCCATTTCTTCACTCCGGCCATCTCCACGGTGTTCCTGAACATCTCCATGATCCTGAGCGCCCTGCTGCTGCACGACCGGTTCCAGGTCCCCATCGTCGCCCTGGCAGTGGGCGTACTGATCGGCGGGGTGTTGCAACTGGTGCTGCAGTTGCCGGTGCTGTACCGGATGGGCTTTCCGCTCAGGCCCAACTTCAACTTCGACCACCCGGCCCTGAAGAGGATCACGCTGCTCATGGGGCCCTCTGTGTTCGGGGTCGGCGTCTACTACCTCAACATAACGGTCGGCTCCATCCTCGCGTCGCTGCTTCCCGAGGGGAGCGTTTCCTACCTGTACTACGCCCAGCGGCTGTTCGAGTTTCCCCAGGGGATCTTCACCGTCTCGGTTGCCCAGGCGGTGCTCCCGTCCATGAGCAGGCAGGCTGCCATAGGCGACATGGACGCGCTCAAGGAGTCGCTCTCCTACGGCGTCCGGCTCACCCTGTTCATCACCATCCCCGCCATGGTAGGGCTCATGTTCTGCGCCACGCCGATCTTCTCGCTGCTGTTCATGGGGGGCGCCTTCGACTATGCCAAGGCGGTCAACTGCGGCACCGCGCTCCTTTACTACTCCGTAGGGCTTTCCTTCGTGGCGCTGGTGCGCGTGCTGGTCCCCGCCTTCTACGCGCTCAAAGACACGAAGACCCCGGTGGTCATCGCCTTCGCCGCTTTCCTGCTCAACCTGCTGTTCAGCCTGCTGCTGATGGGGCCGATGCAGCACGGCGGGCTCGCGCTGGCTTCGTCGCTCTCCGCGCTGGGCAACATGCTGCTCCTGCTCTGGTTCCTGAGGAAGAAGATCGGACCATTCGGCGGTCGGGCCATTGCCGTTGCCGGGGTGAAAGGGGTGGTCGCCTCCATCCCGATGGCGCTGGCGGTGTACTGGATCATGCGCCTCATCGACTGGTCGCCCGCTGGGAAAAGGCTCTTGAAAGGGGGCGTGCTGGGGAGCGGGGTGCTGGCAGGGATGGCCATCTTCCTGGTGTCGGCGTACCTGCTGCGCTGCGAGGAGGCCGGTGACGTGATCCGCCTGGTGAAGAGGAAGCTGCTTAAAAAATAGAAGGGGCGCTTTGGGAAGCCAAGGGGGCGCGAGGTGGGCGGAAATCGGGTAGTTATGCACAGGATTTCCACCGGGGTTGCCACCTAATTAGGTGCAGCTAATACAGCGTGTGGTCGATAGACCACGTTTGTATACGATCCGGTGTAAGTAGTTGATTTTTCGTTCGAATATCGTTGTGGCCAATAATTATGCAGAACGCGGAAAGTGCTTAAAAGCCGTAGGTTTCTCAGTTTGTCAACATCGTTATCCACACCTTTTCCACACAAAATGTGGATAAGCCGCTGGTCTCCCAAAAACATTAATTAGATTGAACCTTTCTCTAATTTCTTGGCCTCTTCCCAAATGAGATCCATCTCCTCGAGGGTGGCATCCTGCAGCTTGCGACCGCGGCCGTGCAGGGTCTCCTCGACGTGACTGAAACGCCGGGTGAAACGCTGGATGGTCTTCCTGAGGGCTTCCTCCGGGTCGAGCGACAGGAAACGCCCCAGGTTCACGATGGCGAAGATGAGATCGCCCAGTTCCGCCTCCATCTCCTGCTGGTCCCCGGCGGCCATCGCCTCCTGGAACTCGTGCAGTTCCTCCATCACCTTGGCAAAAACCTGGTCGGTATGTTCCCAGTCGAAGCCGACCCGCGCCGCCTTCTCCGTGATCTTCTGCGCCTTCATCAGGGCAGGCAGGTGCGGCGGGATCCCCGACAGCGCCGACTTCCGCTCGTCCCCTTTTTCGTTCTTCTTGATCTTCTCCCAGTTTTCCACCTGCGCCGCGCTGCTCTCTATGACCTGGTCCCCGAAGACGTGGGGGTGGCGGCGCACCAGTTTCTCGTTGATCGCGTCCAGCACCTGGTCCATGGTAAAGGCCCCGCGTTCCTCGGCGACCGCGGCGTGAAAGACCGGCTGCAGGATCAGGTCTCCCAGTTCCTCCTTGAGGAGCTTGTCGTCCTTGGCGTCGATGGCCTCGATCACCTCGTAGGACTCTTCCAGCAGGTAACGTTTGAGCGATTCGTGGCTCTGCTCGGCGTCCCACGGGCACCCTCCCGGCGCGCGCAGTCTGCGCATGATTTCCATGAGGCGGTCGAAGCGGTCTTGGGTGGTTTCACTGGACATGGCACTGTTCTCCGGAAGGAAATTGTTTGCTCCCTCCCCCGGAGGGGGAGGGTAGGGGAGGGGGATCATCTGCGGACAGCTATGGCGATTCCCCCCTCCCAGCCTCCCCCCTCCGGGGGGAGGGGCGCAAAGGGAGAGCGGAAGCTACTTGAGCCCGCTCAGGTAGTCGACCAGGGAGTCGATCTGCTTCTTCGAGAAGGTGTCGTAGGGGGGCATGGCGGTGCCGGGGTAGACCTTGGCCGGCTCGCGGATGACCTGCTCCAGGAAGCGCCGGTCCCTCTTGCTGCCGACGTGCGACAGTTCGGGGCCGACCACGCCCCCCTTGTCCTTGACGATATGGCAATCGCGGCAGCGCTCGTTGAAGAGTTCCTCGCCGAGGAGCTCCAGCCGGGCCGGTGACTGCTTCGGCGCCGGCGCCTGCGCTTCCTCGTGTCTGGAACAGCCGCAAAAGAGCGCCAAGGCCATTGCCGCGACTATGAAGCTTTCTCGCATGCGGATCACTTATTCCCCTTCATATAGGCGGCAAGGAACTGCTGCTTGTATTCGACGAAGCGTCCCTCTTCGATGGAGGTCCTGATCTCCGCCATCATGTTCAGGTAGAAGTGCACGTTGTGGATGCTGGCCAGGATCGCCGAGAGCACCTCGTTCGAGGTGAACAGGTGGTGCAGGTAGGCCCTGGTGAAGTTGCGGCAGGTGTAGCAGGTGCAGTTGGGCTCGACCGGGTAGAAGTCGCGCCGGTAGTTCTTGTTGGTGAGCCGGATGCGGCCGCGGTTGGTGAACAGGGTCGCGCTCCTCGCGTACCGGGTCGGGATGACGCAGTCGAACATGTCGATGCCGCGCTCGACGCTCTCCAGGATGTCCTCGGGAAGCCCGACACCCATCAGGTAGCGCGGCTTGTCTTCCGGCAGATGCGGTGCGGTGTACCCCACCACCTGCTTGAGAAGTTCCAGTCCTTCACCCACGGAAACCCCGCCGATGGCGTAACCGGGAAAGTCCATTTTCACCAGAGCCTTGGCACAGCGCTTCCTCAAGTCTTCGAACACGCTCCCCTGTACGATGCCGAACAGGTACTGGTTCTCGCGCGAGTGCGCATCGATGCACTGCTTGGCCCAGCGGATGGTCTTCTCGGTGGAGCGCTCCGCGTACGCCTTGTCGCAGGGGTAGGGGATGCACTCGTCGAAGTTCATGATGATGTCGGCACCCAGGGCCTCCTGGATGGCGATCGCTTTGGCCGGGTCCAGGAAGATCTCCTCGCCGGTGTCCTCGTGGCGGAAGAATACCCCTTCCTCGGTGATGCGCTTTTTCGGAAGCGAGAAGACCTGGAACCCGCCGGAGTCGGTCAGGATGGGGCCGTCCCAGCACATGAACTTGTGCAGCCCGCCCGCCTTCTGCACCAGGGCCTCGCCGGGGTGCAGGTGCAGGTGGTAGGTATTGGAGAGGATGATCTGGGCGCCGGTCTCCTTGACCTGTGCCGGGGTCATCGCCTTCATGGCGGCGTGGGTCGCCACCGGCATGAATATCGGGGTCTGGATCTCGCCGTGGGCGGTGGTCACCACGCCGCGGCGCGCCCCCGACTTGGGGTCCTTCTTGAGCAGTTTATAAATCATGAACCTTCCTGACTTTAATGTTTTACTGAGGGTGCCTATCCTAATTAGCAGAGCGGGGTGAAAAATGCAACAATACGGCCGCGTAAGCGTTATTTCAAAACAGGGTTACTGCACTTTAGAGGAGGCTAAGGTCTCTGAACCATTAATTGTATGCTGTATACAAAAAACTGTTGCATTTTCGTATAACGGCATTTAATATGCGCGTCTATCAACCCGCCGATTTTTATGTTATAGATACCATCCACTGTTGCTAATGTGAGTTCAATAAAGGAGAGATCGAATGCAGACACTGAGCCCGTGGCGCGGTCCCCCATCCCCCCCAAGCGGAAGCCGCGAGTCCGCCCCGTGACCGGGTTTTCGGGACTTGTACTCCTCCGGTGTACGCACGCAATCCAACTCAACTGATTATCGAAAAAAGGCAAAGGGACAAAAAACATGCGAATCTTATCTAGCTCTGTGGGAAGAAAGATCCTGATGTCCATCACGGGTCAGCTCCTGATCATCTTCATCCTGATACACCTGATCGGAAACTCCACCATCTTCTTCGGCCCCAACGGCATCAACGCCTATGCTGAGCACCTGCATAGCCTGCCGCCGCTGGTCTGGGCCTTCCGCCTGTTCATGCTGGCAGCCATCGCCGTTCACATCTGCTACGGCGTCACGCTGACCCTGGAGAACAAGGCCGCCAACCCCGGCGCTTACGCGGTGAAAAGGAACCTTAAGGCGAGCTTCGCTTCCGAGAACATGATCTGGACCGGCCTCTTGGTCGCCGGCTTCATCATCTATCACCTGATCCAGTTCACCATTCACGGCACCCCCGACGTCGTAGTCGGCCTCGACTCCGCCAACCGTCCGGACGTGTTCAGGATGGTGGTGACCAGCTTCGGCAACGGCCTGATCGCCCTGGCCTACATGTTCGCCATGCTGATGCTGTTCCTGCACCTCTCCCACGGCATCCCGAGCTTCCTGCAGACCATGGGGTGGAACAACGAGAAGACCATCCCGGCCTTCGGTACCGGTGGCAAGGTTATCTCCGCCATCCTCATGCTTGCTTACATCTCGATTCCTGCGGTCATCCTGGCCGGCTTATTGAAACTTTAGGGGGTTCAAGTGATACTCGACGGAAAATGTCCGAAAGGACCGATTCAGACCTCGTGGGACAGGCACCGCTTCGATCTGAAGCTGGTTAACCCCGCCAACAAGCGTAAGTACAAGGTTCTCGTTGTCGGCACCGGCCTGGCCGGTGGCGCAGCCGCAGCCTCCTTGGGTGAGCTCGGCTACAACGTCGAAGCCTTCTGCTACCAGGACAGCGCACGCCGCGCCCACTCCATCGCAGCGCAGGGCGGCATCAACGCAGCGAAAAACTACCCCAACGACGGCGACAGCATCTACCGTCTGTTCTACGACACCATCAAGGGCGGCGACTTCCGTGCCCGCGAGGCGGACGTGTGGCGTCTGGCCCAGGTCTCCAACAACATCATCGACCAGTGCGTGGCCCAGGGCGTTCCGTTTGCCCGCGACTACGCCGGCTACCTGGACAACCGCTCCTTCGGCGGCGCCCAGGTTTCCCGTACCTTCTATGCCCGCGGTCAAACCGGTCAGCAGCTCCTCCTGGGCGCTTACTCGGCCCTGTCCCGCCAGGTGAAAGCCGGCACCGTCAAGCTCTTCGCCCGCACCGAGATGCTGGACCTCGTGGTGGTCGACGGCGAGGCCAAAGGCATCACCGTGCGCGACCTGATCACCGGCGAGATCCGCACCCACGTAGGTGACGCGGTCGTTCTCGCAACCGGCGGTTACGTCAACGTGTTCTACCTCTCCACCAACGCGATGGGCTGCTCGGTCACCGCGAACTGGCGTGCCCACAAAAAAGGCGCCTTCTTCGCCAACCCCTGCTACACCCAGATCCACCCGACCTGCATCCCGCAGTCCGGCGATCACCAGTCCAAGCTGACCCTCATGTCCGAGTCCCTCAGGAACGACGGCCGCTGCTGGGCACCGAAGAAGAAGGGCGACAACCGTCACCCCAACGACATCCCCGAAGAGGAGCGCGACTACTACCTGGAGCGTAAGTACCCCTCCTTCGGTAACCTCGCTCCCCGCGACATCGCCTCCCGCGCAGCCAAAGAGCAGTGCGACGACGGGCGCGGCGTCGGCCCCGGCGGCCGCGGCGTCAACCTCGACTTCTCCGCTGCCATCAAGCGCGTGGGCGAGCACACCATCCGCGAGCGCTACGGCAACCTCTTCGAGATGTACGAGAAGATCACCGACGAGAACGCGTACAAACAGCCGATGCGTATGTACCCGGCACCGCACTACTCCATGGGCGGTCTCTGGGTCGACTACAACTGCGAGAGCAACGTCCCGGGCCTCTTCGTCCTGGGCGAGGCGAACTTCTCCGTTCACGGCGCGAACCGCCTGGGTGCTTCCGCGCTGATGCAGGGTCTGGCCGACGGCTACTTCGTCATTCCCTACACCATCGCCAACTACCTGGCCAAGACCAAGCCGGGCACCGTCAGCGCCGACCACCCCGAGTGCAAGAAGTCGGTCGAGGACGTCAAGGCCTACAACAACCGCCTCCTGAACATCAACGGCAAGAAGACCGTTTCCGAGTTCCACCGCGAACTGGGCAAGATCATGTGGGAAAACGTCGGCATGGCGAGGAGCGAAGAGAGCCTCAAGGACGCCATCAAGCGCATCCCGGTCCTGCGCGAGGAGTTCTGGCAGAACGTCAAGGTCACCGGCAAGGGCGAGGAGCTCAACCAGCAGCTCGAGAACGCCGGCCGCGTGGCGGACTTCCTCGAGTTCGGCGAACTGATGGCGAAGGACGCCCTGCACAGGAACGAGTCCTGCGGCGGCCACTTCCGCGTCGAGCACCAGATGCCGGACGGCGAGGCCAAGCGCGACGACGAGAACTACTGCTACGTTGGAGCCTGGGAGTTCAAAGGTGTCGACAAGGAGCCCGAACTGCACAAGGAGCCGTTGACGTTCGAAAACGTTCATCTGGCGGTAAGGAGTTATAAATAATGAACCTCACACTACACGTATGGCGCCAAAGTGGCCCCAAAGCTCCGGGCAAGCTCGAGCAGTACGAGGCCAAAAACGTAAGCCCCGACCAGTCCTTCCTGGAGATGCTCGACGAAGTGAACGAGCACCTGATCAAAGAAGGCAAAGACCCGATCGCATTCGACCACGACTGCCGCGAAGGGATCTGCGGGATGTGCTCCCAGGTCATCAACGGCGTGCCGCACGGCGGCCAGGAGCGCACCACCGTCTGCCAGCTGCACATGAGGCGCTTCAACGACGGCGACACCATCTACATCGAGCCGTGGCGTGCGCTCGCCTTCCCGATCCAGAAGGACCTGATCGTGGACAGAAACGCCCTTGAGAAGATCATGCAGGCCGGTGGCTACACCTCCTGCCACACCGGCGGTGTTGCCGACGGCAACGCCATCCTGGTGCCCAAGCAGGACGCCGATTACGCCATGGACGCCGCCGAGTGCATCGGCTGCGGCGCCTGCGTCGCCGCCTGCCCCAACGGCTCGGCGATGCTCTACACCTCGGCCAAGGTTGCCCAACTGGCAGCCCTGCCGCAGGGCCAGGCGGAGGCCGCCGAGCGCGTCTGCGCCATGACCGAGGCGATGCAGGAAGCCGGCTTCGGCAACTGCTCCAACCACTACGAGTGCATGGCGGCATGCCCGAAAGGGATCAACGTCAAGTTCATCGCCAAGCTGAACCGCGAGTACCAGAAGGCGCTGTTCAAGTAGGCGGCTCGTATCAAAGAAGAACCCGGGGCGGAAGGGAAACCTTCCGCCCTTTTTTATGGCTTTATTAGCGATCCGCGTTGGTTCTCCTCCCTAGCGCCCTGCACCGAAGGAGGGGACCGGTTCCGCCAGGTGCCTGTCCCCTTAAGGCTTGCGCAAGGCGGGCAGGGCGGAATGGCGCGCTCCGCTAGAGGGACAGGCACCTACGGAGCCAGTCCCTTCTTAGTACTTGATTCCGGCCCGGATTTACCTTACTTTCTGGCGCAGCCGGCTTCAGCCGTTGGGAGTGATATGCAACTTACCTATGCCTTCGTGGCCAACATCTTTTTGACCTTCATCGACGCTACCGTCGGGTATTACGCGGCTCCGGCCCTGGCGGCACTGGTGGGGAGCGATGCCGATGGAGCCGAGGAGTCGGTGCGGGGCATCCGCCGGCTGCTCTCAGCGGTGGTGGCCCTGTACATGTTCTTCAACTGCCTCGCCTACTTCGACGGGATCCCGTGGCTTTTGTACTGCACCACTGCCGTGCTGGCCGTGGACATCACCGCGCAGATGGTCATCTTCCGCAAGATGGCCGGGCCCCGGGGGCACTGACGGCGTCCCCTTGGTCCCCTTCGCCTAGTGGCAAGCGCACCTGAAGGTCGATACGCGGCCCTGAGGGGAGAACTCGCACGCACTGTCATTGCGGGTCCTGTCACTGTCTTTACTCTGTACGGATCCGGAGCCATCCAGTTGCAGCAATGACTCTAATTGTTTCTGAAACGAAGAAAATGGTTTATCAGTCTGGCTTAATGTGTTATTTTTATCCCTCCGTTGTCCCGCTGTCACTTCCGGCAGCGCACGAGGTAACACTTGAGCGAGATGCCATCTCCCATAGCGAGTTTCAAGGACTGCATAGGGAAGAGGTGGGGCTCCACCATGGAGCAAAACCTCTTCGTGCTGCTGTGCATCACGGCGGCCGTCGCCTCGTTCTTTGTCGTCATTCCCACTAACTACCTGCAGCACCTTCCTGTCTACATCAACGTTTGCGTCGCCGCCTTCGGAGTGTTCGTGCTGCTGCTTCTGTGTGAGGCGAGCCGGGGGCGCTACCGCACGACGGCACTCTTCTTCCTGTTCATGGTCCTCCTGAACGTGATCTGGTTTCCCAACGGCGCATCGGACGGAAGCCTCCCCCTGTACTTTTTCTGCCTGCTCATGTACCTCCCCATCTTTTTCCGGGGGCGTGCGCGGTGGCTCCCCCTGGTCCTGCTCACCTTGGACGGCATTGCCCTGATGGCTTTGGAGCTGAGGTTTCCCGAGTGGGTAACCCCCTTTCAGTCCGAGCAGGACCGTATCGCCGACAACATGGTCGGCTTTGCGGTTACCACGGTCTGTTGTGGCGTTATGCTGTGGTCACTGCTGAGAAATTACGAGAAGGAGCAAACCCGGCTGGTTACGGTGAACGAGGAGCTCCAGCGCGCCATCGTGGAGCGTGCCGCGGTGGAAGGGGCACTGCTGCAAAACCGCGAACTGCTCAACTCGGTGATCGATGGAACGACGGATGCCATCTTCGTCAAAGACATCAGCGGACGCTATCTCCTCTTCAACTCGGCGGCCTGCCGCATGACCGGGAAAACGCAGGAGCAGGTGCTGGGCAGGGATGATTTCGACGTCTTTCCTCCCGAGGTCGCGGGCACGGTGATGGCAATGGACCAGGAGGTGTTGACGGGCAACCGGGTGCAGTTGGGGGAGCGGGAAGTGGGTGGGGCCGGCGGGCGCTTTGTCGTCGAGGTGATCAAGGGGCCGCTGCACAACAAGCAGGGACAGGTGGTCGGTTTATTCGGCATCGCCCGCGACGTTACCCAGAGCCGGCGCATGGCGGAGGAACTGCGGCTGCTGAACGAAGAACTGGAGCGACGGGTGGCTGAGCGGACCGCGCGGCTGGAAGTGGCCATGAGGGAGCAGGAGGCGTTCAGCTACTCGGTCTCCCATGACCTGCGCGGGCCGCTGCGGCATATCAACAGCTACGGCTCGATACTGCTCGAGGAATTCGGCCCGGACCTGGTGCCCGAGGCGCGGGGATACCTGGAGCGGATCCGCACCTCCAGCAAGAGGATGGGAGACCTGATCGACGGCCTGCTGGAGCTTTCGCGCATCGGGCGCTCCGAGTTGAACCGGGGCACGGTGAACCTGAGCGAACTCGCCTTCGGCATCGGCTGCAAGCTGCAGGATTCCGAGCCGTCGCGACGGGTCGATTTCCTGATCCAGCCTGGTCTGCACGTCGAGGGAGACCGGCTGCTGCTGGAGTTGATGCTGGAAAATCTGGTCGGCAACGCATGGAAGTACTCCAGCGTCCGGGAGCGGGCCCGGATCGAGCTCGGCTCTTCGCTGCACGAGGAGGGCGAGGCCTTTTTCATCAAGGACAACGGCGTCGGGTTCGACATGGCGTACCGGGACAAGCTGTTCGGGGCGTTCCAGCGGTTGCACGGCGCTGAGTTCGAGGGGACCGGCATCGGGTTGGCAACGGTGAAGCGGATCGTGGAGCGGCACGGCGGATCGGTCTGGGCGCAGGGCGTGGTCGATGAGGGCGCCACCGTCTACTTCACCTTGCCGCGGGGATAGGGGGATTTGACATGGGACGTCTTTGCCGGTTGCTGCTTGTTTGCCTGGTGGCCCTCGTGCTGACTGCCGCCACCTGGCAGCGGCAGTTGCTGTACTTCCCGACCCATCACGATGGCAGCAACGGACTGGTGCCGTGGCGCGACCAGGGTGAGGTAATCGGTTTCGCCCGGACCGTCCCCAGCCCTAAGAACGTCTGGCTCATGCTGCACGGCAACGGCGGGCAGGCCAGCGACCGCGCCTATGCGCTCCCTTCGTTTGCCGCCGAAGACAGCGTCTATATCTTGGAATACCCCGGCTACGGCCAACGCCCCGGTTCCCCTTCCAAGGAGGCACTGAACCAGGCAGGCAGGCAGGGATACCTATTGCTGCGGCGCGAGTACCCGGACAAGCCGGTCTGCGTGGTGGGGGAGTCGCTCGGGAGCGGTCCCGCCTGCTCCCTGGCCACAGTACAGCCTGCGCCGGACAAGATCGTGCTGGTGACGCCGTTCGACAAGCTGCACAGGGTGGCGCAGCACCACTACTGGTTTTTGCCGGTGCGCCTGCTCCTCCCTGACGACTGGGACAACATAAAGGCACTCAAGGGGTATCAGGGGAGGGTGGAGATCTTCGGTGCCAGGGAGGATAAGGTGATTCCGGAGAAATTCGCCAAAAGCCTTGCCGAGAGCAGGCCGGGCACCGTGTTCCGGGAGATCGAAGGCGGGCACAACGACTGGGCGACGCCGGGGCGGGTGAGCATCAGGAACCCGTAACACCTGGAGGCTTTAACGCAAAGACGCAAAGGCGCTGAGGCGCAAAGATAAGCTTTGAGGGGTAAAACCTCTAGGTCTTTTCTCTGCGGCTTGGCGCCTTTGCGTCTTTGCGTTGAGTTTTTTAAAGGGGTAAACAACAGGCGCCGCCGGGATCGGCAGCGCCCTTTCTGCATCAAGCGATCCTGGTGAACTTGTCCTTGGGGACCAGGCAGACGGCGCACTTGTCGGGCGCCTCGTCGTACACAGTGTTGCCGCAGACTTCACAGACGTAGATGGGGCGGTCGGCAAGATCGACACCGTTTTGTACCGCCGCCAGGGCCTGCTGGTACAGGTCGTGATGAACCTCTTCCACCGCGAGGGCGAACTTGAAGGAGTTCTCTGCCGCGCGGTGCCCCTCCTGCCTGGCCTGCTCGAGAAACGGCGGGTACATCTTCTGAAATTCGAACCCTTCTCCCTCGATGGCCTCTTTCAGGTTGTCGACGGTGCTCTTGATCCCGTCCATGGCGCGCAGGTGCGCATGGGCATGCACCGTTTCGGCGTGTGCCGCGGCGCGGAACAGCTTGGCTACCTGCGGCAGCCCCTCCGCTTCGGCCTTCTTGGCAAAGGCAAGGTATTTACGGTTGGCTTGACTCTCTCCGGCAAACGCCTCGGCAAGATTATCCTTGGTCGACATCTCTTCCTCCTCATTATGTCAAAATGTGCAGCTTGAATATAACGGGGCATCTGTCCCAGTCAAGGCGTCGTGTACATTATATTTATCTGATATGTATACGTTTTTTCGCCGACTGGAGAGCGCCCGCCTTCTTGACATTAAGATATGCCAATGTAATCTTCGTGGGGTGTTTGGGGTGAGAGTGTCGGTAGAGCTTGCGGCGGCACCAGAGAGGTTTGCATGGCGCGAGAGATCACCACTCTTCAGGAGATGCTGGACCGGATCGGGGATTCCGCTGATGACGCGGGGCGCGTCTCCTTGGGGAAAATCGTGGAATCAATCGGAAACCGCTCCTTCGGGCCGCTGCTGCTCATGGTGGGGGTCATCGCCGCGTCGCCGTTGAGCGGTATGCCGGGGGTCCCGACCGCAACCGGGGTGCTGATCCTGCTGATTGCGGGGCAGCTCTTCTTCCGCCGGGATCACTTCTGGCTGCCGAGATGGCTGCTGCGGCGCTCGTTGGCCCGAGACAAAGTGACCAAGGCGATCAGGTGGCTGCGTCCCTTGGCGCGATTCATCGACCGGTGGCTGCGTCCACGTTTGCCGTCGCTGATCAGGGGGGGAAGTATCTACCTGATCTCTTTCATCTGTGCGTCCATAGCGATCGTGATGCCGATGATGGAGTTGGTCCCGTTCTCGGCACATGGAGCAGGCTTGGCCCTGTCGGCCTTCGGGCTGGCCCTTATCTCGCGCGACGGCCTGCTCGCGCTGATCGCATTCGTGGTGACCGCGGTAAGTTTCGGGCTGGTGATCTACCAGTTCAGCTAGATGGGCGGCTTAAGGGAGGTACTCCTCACGCACCGGGGAGAACACCTCGATGGCCACCGAATCCTCGAGTATCTCGGCATTATGCTGAGCGCCACCTGCGATGCACCAGCTGTCCCCCGGCAGTACCTCCTGTTTCTTCTCCCCAATGCTGAGCCTGATCCGGCCGCTTACCAGGTATCCGGTCTGTTCGTGCGGGTGGCTGTGCAACGGAAGCTGTGCGCCCTTCTCCAGGAGAAACTCCACCATCAGGGTTTTATCCCCGTGCACCAGTGTTTTTTGGCGGATCCCCGGCAGTACCTGTTGGTAACCTGCGTCGCTTCTCTTCTCGAACATCTTTTTCTCCTTTGCTTTCGGTTCCCCCGCCCCTTGCGGGAGGGGGGGCGTAATCGTTGTCCCGCTCACGCGCCTTCCAGTGCGCCGGTCTGGCGCAGCGCCTCGTAGAGCACGATCCCCGCCGAGGTGGAGAGGTTCAGGCTGCGCACCTTGCCGGTGATCGGGATGCGCACCGCGGTCTCCGGGTTCGCCTCGATGAGTTCCTCGGGGAGACCCTTGGTTTCCTTTCCGAAAACGATGAAGTCGCCGGGGCGAAACGCGAACTGGAGGTAGCTTTGCGGGGCCTTCTTGCTGGTGTAGATGAAGCGCCCGTCAGGGAAGGCGCGCCTGAGTGCGTCGAGATCGTCCCAGTAACGGATGTCGACTTCGCTCCAGTAATCGAGTCCGGCCCGCTTCAGGTAGCGGTCGTCGGTGGAGAAGCCGAGCTTGCCGACCAGGTGCAGGATGGTGCCGGTGGCGCCGCAAAGCCTGGCGATGTTGCCGGTGTTGGGCGGAATTTCCGGCTCCACCAGCACTATGTGAAACGGGTGTTGCGATGACATCGGTTACCTCGAAAACGGTGCTTTTGTGGAAGCAAAAAAGGGCTCAGTCATAGAAAAAAGTTCCACAGGATGAGTGGAATTTGGTCCCCGAAAACGAGCTTCCAGGATGGGTGATATTTGTAGCTCAAAGCAAAAAATAAGGCAAAGAGAAACGGCTAAAAGCCTGTAACGGCGGGGGGTTGTCTGGGGGGTAGGCTCTGTAAGCTTGCAATTTATCGACAGATAGTCTATGATGCCCCCCTCACACACCTACCGGAGGCAACTTTGGATACGCCTGACAACAGTGGTCACTTCGGCCGTTTCGGCGGCAGATACGTCTCGGAAACGCTCATGCCGGCGCTGCTCGAACTAGAGCAAGCGTACAACCATTTTCGCAACGAAAAGGGGTTCCAGGAGGAGTTCGCCTACTACCTGCGCCAGTACGTCGGCCGCCCCAACCCGCTCTATTTCGCCGAGAAACTGAGCCGGAAAATGGGGGGCGCGAAGATCTATCTGAAGCGCGAGGACCTGAACCACACCGGCGCTCACAAGGTGAACAATACCATCGGTCAGGCGCTGCTTGCCAAGCGGATGGGCAAGAACAAGGTGATCGCCGAGACCGGCGCCGGCCAGCACGGCGTGGCGACCGCGACCGTCGCGGCGCTGTTCGGCATGGAGTGCGAGGTGTTCATGGGCGAGGAGGACATCCGGCGCCAGTCCCTGAACGTGTTCCGCATGAAGCTTCTGGGCGCCAAGGTGAACCCGGTCAGTTCCGGTACCGCGACCCTGAAGGACGCCATGAACGAGGCGATGCGCCAGTGGGTGACCAACGTGGTGGACACCTTCTACATCATCGGCACCGTCGCCGGCCCCCATCCTTACCCGGTCATGGTGCGCGACTTCCAGGCCATCATCGGCCAGGAGGCGAGGGCGCAGCACCTGGAAGCCGAGGGTAGGCTCCCCGACTACCTGATCGCCGCCGTAGGCGGGGGGAGCAACGCCATCGGGCTGTTCCACCCCTTCGTCAACGACGAGTCGGTGCAGATGATCGGCGTCGAGGCCGCCGGCTACGGCATCGACAGCGGCAAGCACGCCGCACCGCTTTCCGCCGGCAGCGTCGGGGTGCTGCACGGCAACAAAACGTACCTCCTGCAGGACGAGTTCGGTCAGATCGCCCATGCCCATTCCATTTCCGCCGGATTGGACTACCCGGGCGTCGGACCTGAGCACTCGTACCTGAAGGAGATCGGTCGGGCCAGCTACGTCTCCGTCACCGATGACGAGGCGCTGGATGCGTTCCAGGTGCTGACCCGCGAGGAGGGGATCATTCCCGCACTGGAGTCTTCCCACGCAGTCGCCCATGCACTGCGTCTGGCTCCGACACTTTCCACCAATGAGAGCATCGTCGTCTGTCTGTCGGGCAGGGGCGATAAGGACATCCATACCGTGGCTGATGTTATGGGGGTGCAGCTTTAATATAGAAAATTCGAGGCTTTAGTGGGGGAGGTCCGCTGGGCGGGGCTCCCTTTTTATTCGGCAGGATTGTATAAATCTAATGTGTGGCTTGCAATGTCCGTCGGATTTGATTACACTAATAACCTCAGATTGGCGACGAGTCAATGTGATTCTAATGAAAGGAGATGATTGGCGCGGGCTTCACTACCGACATTTAGTATCTCTACCTAAAGCCGGCAAAAGCCATTCAACAGCGATTTATGAAACGAAAAATTGTAGTGCTGGTCGCGGTGCTCATGATGACGGCATCGTGCGACCAGTCCCACCTGCAGCAGGCGCAGGTCCCGGTGACTCCCTCGGTGTCGGAGTCGGACCGGGCGCTGCTCACCTGGGCGGAGGGGAGCGAGAAGCAGGGTGAGAAATCTCCCGCCTCGGCCCCCGCCATGCAGATGGATCTGCCCAAGGCGGCAGAACTGGACGGGAGGAAGAAACTGGTTCCCGCCATTTACGCCACGTTCGCCCGCAGGACCACACCGGCCCGGGCCAAGTGGCTCGCCGAGATCTGCTACGAAAAAACGGAGGGAACGAAATTCACACCGCTGGACCTGGCTGAGATAGCTCTGGCGGAAACAGGCGGACACAAGCTCTCATCGAGAGCGGTATCCCCCAAGGGTGCCCTGGGGGTCTGGCAGTTGATGCCGGAGCGGGCGGAAAGCCACGGCTACACGCCGCAGGACATGTGGGACGACGAGAAGTGCGCGGAAGCGGCCGTGAAGGAGCTGTACGAGAAGCTGGACATGGCCAAGGGCAATATGGGCCGCGCCAAGAGGCTCTACTGCGGTACCGGGCCGGCGGCGAGGGCCTACGACAAGATCCGCAAGCGCTTCAGGACGGAGATACTGCGGGAGGTGCAAAGGGGCATGCTGATGCAGCAGGTGGCAGTCAACGGATAGTCCTTTTGCTGTTTGAGGTTTGGTTGTGCTATAGTGGGCGGGTTCTTTCGGGGACCCGCCCGCTTTGTTTATGGGCTACCGTCTTTTCAGGAGTCTGGTTGTGAGAAAAATCGTTGCCCTTTTGTTAGTCGTCGTTCTTCTCTCCGGGTGCAGCAAGCTGGTCAGCGCGCCGCAGGTTACCGTTCAGGACCTGAGCGTGGTTTCGGTCGACCCGACCGGCGCCGGCATGGAACTCTACCTGCGGGTGCTCAACACCAACAGCTTCGACGTCAAGTTGCAGGGATACAGCTATGACATCAAGATCATGGCGCTGCCGCTGGCCAAGGGGGGGGCGCGCGAAGAGATCAATTTCCCCGCCCACGAGGAGACCGACGTCCGCATTCCGGTCCGCATCACCTATGCCGACCTGCTGGAGATCCTCAAGCGCAAGCCGGATCCGGACCGGATCCCGTACCAGGTGGCGGCGGGGCTGGACCTGGAGACCCCGGTGGGACAGATGACCGTTCCGGTCAAAAAGAACGGCACCTACGCCATCCCCAAGAAGTACCGTCCGGCAGCCATCTTCGGTAAGATCGCCGACTTCCTCAAATTCTAAACGTACGTAAGGCATGAGCTTCCGCCGCAGGACAGGGGAGCTGCAGTCCACGCTCCTCCCCCCGGAGGGGGGAGGCTGGGAGGGGGGCGCGGGCAGAGGCGAAATCCCCCTCCCTGTCCCTCCCCCTCCGGGGGCGGGGACGCACTGTCCGCAGGGTGCCGGAGCATCATCGCTGATCGTTGGAGATTTTATGAACGTTGTTGATATCACGGGTCTTTCCAAGAGTTTCGGCCCCCGTGTCCTGATGGACGGCGTCACCTTCGCCGTGGGGGAGGACGAGAGGGTAGGGTTGATCGGCGCCAACGGTGCCGGCAAGTCGACCTTGCTCACCATCCTCGCCGGCGTCGAGGACCGTGACGGCGGTTCCATCGCCATGAAGCGCGGCGCCTCGGTCGGCTACCTGAGCCAGGAGCCGGTGCTGGACGACAGCGCCACCGTCGCCGCCGAGATCGAGAGCGGCCTCACCGCCATCCGCGCCGCCATGGCGAGCTTCAACGAGCTTTCCGAGAAGATGGCGGGGAACCCGCCCGACATGGACCGGCTGCTCGCCCGACAGGGGGAACTCTCGGTCTGGATCGAGCACCACGGTGGCTGGAACACCGACCACCGCGTGTTGGAGATGATGACCCACCTGCAGCTTCCCGACCCGCACCAGGTGATCGGCACGTTGTCCGGCGGCACCAAGCGGCGCGTGGCCCTGGCGAAGCTCCTGTTGCAGGCGCCCGAGCTGCTGCTTTTGGACGAGCCGACCAACCACCTGGACGCGGACACCACCCAGTGGCTGCAGGAGCACCTGAAGGCGTATCCGGGCGCGGTCATGCTGATCACCCACGATCGCTACTTCCTGGACCAGGTGGTGACCCGGATGCTGGAGCTGGAACGCGGTGCCCTCATCTCCTACCAGGGGGGCTACTCCACCTACCTCACCCTGCGCGAAGAACGACTCATGGGGGAGGCGAGTCGCCGCTCGCGCCTTTTGAACCTGTTGCGCATCGAGACCGACTGGATCCGGCGCGGACCGCCGGCGCGCTCCACCAAGCAGAAGGCGCGCATCGACCGCTACCACGCGCTGGAAGAGAGCCTTTCCGGCCCCGCCCGCCGCGACCTCAAAATCGGGTTCAATACCGAAGAGGGGCTGGGCGGGACCATCCTGGAGATGGACGGTGTCGTCAAGGGGTACGGCGAAAGGAAGCTGGTGAACGGTCTCAGCTTCGGCATGAAGCGCGGCGACCGCATCGGCGTGATCGGCCCCAACGGCTGCGGCAAGACCACCCTGATCCGGATGATCATGGGGGAGGAGGAGCCTGACCAGGGAAAGGTCGTGGTGGGCAAGAAGACCAAGATCTCCTACTTCGACCAGCTGCGCGAGGTGCTCGACCCCAACGAGACCATCTACGACTTCTTCGGCGAGGGGGACTACGTGACCACCGCCACCGGCGAGAAGCGGCACAAGATCGGCTACCTGGAGGACTTCCTGTTCTCGGGCGAGGACCGCAGGCGGCCGGT
This sequence comes from Geomonas anaerohicana, assembly GCF_016458305.1. GTDB lineage: Bacteria > Desulfobacterota > Desulfuromonadia > Geobacterales > Geobacteraceae > Geomonas > Geomonas anaerohicana. Next base: position 52,859 of record NZ_JAEMHL010000004.1, read on the forward strand.
GGGGAGCCTCTCCGGCGGCGAGAAGAGCCGGCTTATACTGGCGCGACTCATGCTGCAGGATGCCAACCTGCTGGTGCTGGACGAGCCGACCAACGACCTGGACATCCCGACCCTGCAGCTTTTGGACGCCTCCATCTCCGCCTTTCCCGGCTGCGTGCTCATGGTGACCCACGACCGCTTCTTCCTGGACAAGGTGGCCACCGGCGTCTTGGCCTTCGAGGGTGACGGCGAAGTGGTCTTCTACGAGGGGAACTACACCAACTACCGCGAGCGCAAGGAGGCGGCCCGCGTGGCGGCCTCCGCGCAACGGGTCGAGAAGAAGGAGGCCCAGGCGGCCAAGGCGGAGAAGCCGAAGAAGGGGCTCACCTACGCCGAGCGGATCGAGCTGGAAAAGCTGGAGGGGAGCATCGAGGTGCTGGAGCAGGAGTTCGCCCGGGTGCAGGAGCTTTTGGGGGATCCATCCCGCTACGACACGGTGGCGGGGGGCATTGCCGCCATCACCGCCGACTATGGCAGGCTCGAAACGGAGCTGGCCACGGCCTACGGGCGTTGGGAGGAGTTGGAGACCAAGAAGGGCGGCTGACGGTGGACAGCTGATAATCTGCCGACGTTTGTATCAAAAAAGGCTTCTGCGGGCACGTCCCTGCAGAAGCCTTTTTCTATGGTGCAAGCATCCTTTCCGGAAGGTCCCCTCTCCCTCCGGGAGAGGGTGCCCGAAGGGCGGGTGAGGGCTCTGCAGGCTGCCGTCATGTTGCCTTTGGCAAACTCCCTTACCCTGAAAGGCAAGGGGGACCGGCACCTGGCGGAGCCAGTCCCCTAATTCCCTTTGAAGATTTCCTTGGCCAGCCTGAGGCTCACCTTCCGCTTGGTGGCGATGGCGGTGCGGTTGATGGTCTCCAGCGCGTACACCAGCGACGGGATGTCACGCCTCACCTTCAGGAGCATCTCGTCGATGACCTCGTCGGGCAGGGTCATCTGCCGGTCTTCGGCGAGCTTCTTGAGGATCATGCGCCGGGACTCGTCGTCGGAGACGTCCATGCGCGCCACCAGCCCCCACAACAGCCTACTGGTCAGGTGCCCGTCCAGGTGCGGCAGCTCCTTGGGGGGCGTGAGGCCGGAGATGGCGATCTTTTTCCCCGCACTGTAAAAGGCGTTGAACAGCTCCCAAAGCTCGACCCGCAACTCCTGGCGGTCCGGCAAGAGGTTCAGATCGTCGAGGATGAGCGCCTTGGCCCCGGCGAAGTGCTCGGCCAGACGCGAGGGACCTTCGCTGGAGTAGCTTTTACCGTACAGGGCGTCGGCGTCGCGGAAGGAAAAGTACCTGCCGTCGATGGCGCTGGATAGGGCGGTCAAGAGGTGGGTCTTGCCCGACCCTTCGGGGCCGTAGATGTAGAGGAGGTTCTCGGCGTCGCTGCCGCCGGCGAGCCTCTGGGCGAACTGGTAGGCGGTCTTGTTGCCGCTACAGACCACGAAGTTCTCGAAGCAAAAGCGGGGGACGACCGGGAAGTCGAAGATCATCTGCATTCTAGAACAACCTTCCCTGCGGCGGCTCCGGCGCGATCCTGCCGAAATGGCTGTAGGCCGCGGCGGTGGCGACGCGCCCCCTGGGGGTACGGTTCAGGAAACCGTTCTGGATCAGGAAGGGCTCGTAGACGTCCTCGATGGTGTCGCTCTCCTCGCTGATGGCAGCCGCGATGGTGTCCAGCCCTACCGGTCCCCCCCCGAACTTGTCGATGATGGTCAGGAGGATGGCGCGGTCCATGGTGTCGAAGCCCATGTCGTCGATCTCCAAGAGCGCCAGCGCCTGGTCCGCCACCTCGCGGGTGATCACGCCGTCGGCACGTACCTGGGCGAAGTCGCGCACGCGGCGCAGCAGGCGGTTGGCGATCCTCGGTGTGCCGCGGCTTCTGCGCGCGAGTTCCAGGGCGCCGTCGGGCGCGATGTCCATCCCGAAGATGCGTGCGGAACGGGTGATGATGAAGGCAAGTTCGTCGTGGGTGTAGAACTCCAGCCGCGAGATGACGCCGAAGCGGTCCCGAAGCGGCGAGGAGAGCAGGCCGGCCCGGGTGGTTGCGCCGACCAGGGTGAACTTGGGGAGGTCGAGCTTGATGGTGCGCGCACTCGGCCCCTGCCCGATGATGATGTCGAGCTGGAAGTCCTCCATGGCGGGGTAGAGGATCTCCTCGACCACGTGGGAGAGACGGTGGATCTCGTCGATGAAGAGGACGTCGTGCGGCTCGAGGTTGGTGAGGATGGCGGCCAGGTCGCCCGGGCGCTCGATCACCGGGCCCGAGGTGGACTTGATGTTCACCCCCATCTCGCAGGCGATGATGTTGGCCAGGGTGGTCTTGCCCAGCCCCGGGGGGCCGTACAGCAGCACGTGGTCCAGGGCCTCGCCCCTGCCGCGTGCAGCGTCGATAAAGAGGCCGAGGTTCCCCTTGGCTTTCTCCTGTCCCACGTAGTCCGCCAGTGCCCGGGGGCGCAGCGATGCTTCAAGGAGGTCGTCTTCGGATCTCTCGGCGCTGATAAAGCGGGTCATACCTCTCCTTGCCGGCGGCTTGTGCCGCCTGAATGCAGGGAGCCAAATTATAACAGTTGAAGGTAAAGGTCAAGGGGCATGCCCGGCCGGCGGGGTCGACTGCATCAGCTCGTGCGTCTTGGCGAGGAACACCTTGGCGGAGAAGGGTTTTGCGAGGAAGGGGGCATCCCACTTGAGTATGTCCTGCAACGAGGCGGATTTCGCGGGATAGCCCGAGATGAACATTACCTTGAGCTGGGGCTGACTCTCCCGGATCGCCTGGTACAGTTCCGGGCCGCTCATCCCCGGCATCACCACGTCGGATATCATCAGGTCGTAGGTCGTTGTGGCACACGCCTGCATCGCCTCGGGGGCGCTCCCCACGCTGGTGACGCTGAAGCCGTTATCCTGCAGGGCGCTTTCCAGGAAGTCGCGCACCGCCACTTCGTCCTCGACCACCAGGACTTTCCCGGATCCGCGCGGAATGGGCCCCGCTTCCGGTGCCACCTGGGCAGCCTCGCTCCTCTCGATGCGGGGCAGGTAGATACGGAAGGTGGTGCCCTTGCCGGGTTCGCTGTACACCGAGATGCTCCCCTGGTGCTGCTTCACCACGCCGTGAACCGTTGAGAGGCCGAGGCCGGTCCCCTCCCCGGGCCCCTTGGTGGTGAAGAAGGGCTCGAAGATCCGGGACCTGGTTTCCTCGTCCATGCCGGCCCCGGTGTCGCTCACCGAGACCACAGCATATTTCCCCGGCGCCATCCCCTCCTCCAGCCAGCGGTCGGACCGCTGCAGCACCACCGCGGTGGTCTCGATGGTGATGGACCCTCCAGGCGCCATGGCATCGCGCGCGTTGACCGCGAGATTCAAAAGAACCTGCTGCAACTGTGCAGCATCAGCCCTGATGCACAACTCCTCCGGAGCCAGGTTCACCTGGAACTTGATGTCCTCGCTGATCAGGCGACGCAGCATCTTGGACTGTGACAGCACCTCGTCGTTCAGGTTCAGTTCCTTCATGGTCATGACCTGCTTTCGGCTGAAGGCGAGGATCTGGCGGGTGAGGTCGGCGGCCCTGGTGGCGGCGTCGAGGACGCCGTGGATCGCCTTGGCTCCCTTGGTCTGGGGGGGGACGTCGTAGAGCGCTATTTCGGCCCCGCCGATGATGGCGGTGAGCAGGTTGTTGAAGTCGTGCGCTATCCCTCCCGCCAGCACCCCGATCCCCTCCAGCTTCTGGGCCTGGAGCAGCTGTCTCTCCAGCATGTTGCGCTGGGAGATGTCGAGAAAGGTTACCACGCAGCCGACCAGCTCCTCGTCACGCAGGATCGGGTGCGACCAGTACTCTACCGGGATGGCGGTGCCGTCCTTCTTACGGAAATGATCGTTGACGTTATGGTTGCCGTGGCCGGCGGCGAGCGTCTGGCAGATGGGGCATTCGCTTTCCTCGAGGACGGTCCCATCAGAGGCGGTATGTCCGAGGAACCTGTGCATCCGGTTGCCCACGATCTGCTCCGGCGTGTCGTACCCCAGCACCGTGGCACAGGCAGGGTTGCAGAAGGAGCAGGTCCCGTCGCGATCGATGGCGAAGATCGCCTCCGCCGTGGAATTGAAAAGCAGCCGGATATGTTCTTCCCGTTCGGCCAGAGCCTCGCGCACCCTGATCTGGTCTTCCAGGGCCTGCTGCAGCTGGGCAGTGCGCTTGGTGACGGTTTCCTCCAGTTCGTGCTTGAAGATGAGCGTGGTGGAAAACCGTTCGGCCATGTCGTTGAAGGCGGCACCAATTTCCGCGATCTCCCGGTGTGGATCCGGATGGACGCGGCTGGAGAAATCCCCCGAGGTGATGGTGCGGATCCCGTCAAGCAGCGGGTTGATGGAGCGGTTGAGCAGCCTGCGTACGATGGCGAGGCCAAGGGACAGTGCGATCACAGATCCCAGTACCACCGCCATTGCGGTTCTGATAATCAGTGCTCGCTCCGTTTTGGTGATTGGGTCCAGGTCGACACCTACTGCGACCACGGCGATCTGATTCCCGCCGGCGAGGGAGGTTATGGTTCCGAAGGTCATCTCGCTTCGGGCGACGCTCTCCTTGGACTGGGCGCGCACGGGGAAGTCGTATTCCTTCACGCCTCCGGTGACCTCTTTCATCCAACGTGCAGCCAACACCTCCCCGTCCAGGGACTTCACCATGACGAAGGCAACTTCCGGGTCAGCGGTGGCCGCTTCAAGGATGTGCCCGACGTGCCCGAGCTCGCCCTTTTGCAGTGGGGCATAGACCTCGCTGGTCACCTGGCGTCCAACCATCTCCACCCGGTGCTCCAGGTCGCTGCGGAGGGTTGCCCTTTGCTGCGAGATGAAGAAAAAGCCGATGGTGCTGCCCATGGCCAGGATGACTACCAGGAGGATGAGGTTGATGGAGATGTTGAGACTCAGGCGCATGAAGACTCCTGGTGCCCTCTTGCGGGAGGGGGGGGGACCCGGTGCCGGTGAGGGAAAGCGCGCGCCATGTCGCCTCAGCGTTCCCGGAAGGATACGGTATAGGCGAAGGTGTCAGGCCGGCAGTAGTCGAGGCTCTTGCCATCCACCTCTGCGTAGGGGTACATGAAGTAATTGACCTTTTCCTTGTTCCCCTCGCTGAAGGCGATGCCGCGTCCGCCTTTTTGCAGCACGATGCGGAACTCGTCGACCGCTCCGAAGTAGTACTCCCGGTACGGCTTCGCCATAGCCGGGGTGAGATTCTTCTCCAGGACCGCCTTGGTGACATCGGCCGGGTCCACCGGCACCCACCCGGTCCCGGGGAGGTAGAATTCGGCCCAGCAGTGGTGGCCGTTGGATATGTCGGTCTGGCCGGGGCGCCCCAGTCTCAGGCCGAAGACCTCCCGGGCCGGAACACCGGCGGCGCGGGCCAGCGCCACGAACAGGGTGCTGATGTCGGCGCACTTGCCGCTGCGCGCCGCCAGGGTGGCCTGCACGTTGCCGACCCCGCAGCCGGGCACCTTCGGGTCGCGCTTGGTGTTGTCGACCACCCAGTCGTAGACCGCGCGCGCCTTCTTGAGGATCCCTTTCTTGCCGGCGGTGATCTGGTGCGACAGTGCCTTCACCTTCTTTTCGTCCGAGGGAATCCAGAACTCCGCTTTCACGTACTTCACGACTTCAGGCGGAATAGGGGCTGGCTGCTCCACCAGTTTGGTTACCTTGCGCTCCTGCGCCGTGGCGTCGAAGGTGACGGTCAAGTGGCGATTTTTCTGCGCCCCGCGCCATTGGGTGTACAGGTAGAGCGCCCCGCTTTGCGGTTCACGCGACAGCGTGAAGGTTGAATAGTTGCCGTCGAAATGGAGGTTTTCGATCTTCTGGTTCAGGTCCGAGGTGGGGTAGGGGAACCACATCTTGACGTCCTGAACCTGCTGGGGTGAGTTTATGTTTATGTTAAAAGTGACCGAGCCTTTTCTCTCTTTGGGGGACGCGCAAAATGCTGTTAAAGGAACTGTGAATACCGTCAAGAAAACAACCGACGCCATCAACGTTGCGCGCATAGTTTCTCCTCTTCGGGATCAGGTCTTGCCAGATATTGTATGTGACTTGGAAATTATATCCCATTGAGTATCAGGTTCAATGACGCTGCTGGGATTAACTGGGGGGAGAAGAAGGTGAAATTGCAGGTTGGAAAATAGGAAAGCGTTGTGAAGAGAGCAGCTGATGAGGAGAGAAAAACTGCTAGTGCCGGAGCATTTTCATGCTCCGGCGTATTGTTACTTCATCAATTTCTTCAGTGCCTGCTTAAGAAGTGTCTCTACGGTAGCATCTTCGGGAAATTTCAGCTCTGCCAATGCTTTTTGTACTATGTTCTCTTTGTAGCCAAGGTTGATCAACGCCGAGAGGACGTCTTCGCGGATCTCGGGCTTCGCCGGTGCGGCTGCGGTCCCGGGTGCCGCGGCCGTCATGCCAAGCTTTTTCATCTTTTCCTTGAGTTCCAGCACCAGTCGTTCGGCGGTTTTTTTGCCGATGCCCGGTATGGCGGAAAGCCTCGCTATGTTGCCACTGACCAGCGACTCGGAGAGCTCGGACGGCTCGCTGTTGGAGAGGATGCTGTTGGCGAGTTTCGGTCCTACCCCTGAGACCCCGATCAGCAACTGGAACAGTTCCTTTTCCTGCTGGGTGCGGAAGCCGTACAGGTTGATGGCGTCCTCCTTCACGGAGGTGTGCACCTGCAGCGTAGTCGTGCTCCCTTCGGCGGGGAGCGCGTAGTAGGTGGAGAAGGGGATGAAGACCTGGTAGCCCACGCCGTTCACGTCCAGGATGACGTAGTCGGGGGCCTTGTGCGCGATCTTGCCGGTGAGAAGGGCGATCATTTAAACCTCGATGGAGAACTTTATAGCATCCCCTCTCCCTTTGGGAGAGGGTTAGGGTGAGGACGCGGGGACTAGCGATGAAAAACCTGACTAGCGATGATCTTCCGCCAGGATGTCCATCCCCCTCTCCCTACGGGAGAGGGCTGGGGTGAGGGCGCTGCAATAGGCAATGATGCCGCTTCGTGGCACCTCCCTCACCCGCCCTTCGGGCACCCTCTCCCGGAGGGAGAGGGCATTAGCGGAAGATTGTCGCTAATTAGGATGAAAAATAGCCCGCTACCTGATGCTCTTCAACAGTGTGCTGATGCCGGCGGAGTGGGCGTGGCAGATGGCCACGGCCAAGGCGTCGGAGGCATCCTCCTGCGCCACCTCGGGGAGGTTCAAGAGCGCCTTGATCATCTGCTGCACCTGGGTCTTTTCGGCGCGGCCGGTCCCCACCACCGCCTGCTTCACCTGCATGGCGGTGTACTCGTGCACCGGCAGTCCCACGTTGACCGCTGCGACGATGGCGGCGCCGCGGGCCTGCCCCAGTTTCAGCGCGCTCATGGCGTTCTTGGCCAGGAACACGTCTTCCACCGCCACCACTTCCGGCTGGTACTCGGCGATGATCGCGGAGAGGCCGGTGAAGATCTTCTCCAGTCGCTGCGGGAAGTCCTTGGCGCTCTGGGTGAAGATGGCGCCGTTGTCGATGTGGACCAGGCGGTTGCCCTGTTTGGAGATGAGGCCGTAGCCGGTCTTGCGGGAGCCGGGGTCGATGCCGAGAATGATCATGTCAAAACCTTCGATTTAATAAAAAAAGCGCGGGGAATGCCCGCGCTCTTAGTACCACAAAACAACACGCTTTTGCTACATCATCTTTTCCATGTCCTCGGCGGAGATGTCGAAGTTGGCGTAGACGTTCTGGACGTCGTCGTTGTCCTCGAGACGGTCCATCAGCTTCAGCATGTTCTCGGCGTTCTTGCCTTCCAGTTTGACCATGGTCTGCGGGATCATGGTGATCTCGGCGGACTCCGGTTTGAAGCCTGCCGCCTCGAGCGCGGTCTTCACCTGGTGGAACGCGGTCGGGTCGGTCAGTACCTCGTACTGCTCGTCTTCATCGGCGACGTCGTCGGCACCGGCCTCGATGGCGGCTTCGAAGAGCTTGTCGAAGTCGGTGCTCTTCGGGTACACCAGGAGCCCCTTCTTGTCGAAGAGCCAGGAGACGCAGCCGGTCTCGCCCATGTTGCCGTTGCACTTGGAGAAGGTGCTCCTGACATCGGAAACGGTGCGGTTGCGGTTGTCGGTCATGACCTCCACCAGCACCGCGGTGCCGCCCGGACCGTACCCTTCGTAGGTGGTCTCCTCGTAGTTCACCCCTTCCATCCCGCCCACGCCCTTCTTGATGGCGCGCTCGACGTTGTCCTTGGGCATGTTCTCGCCCTTTGCCTTATCGATAGCAGTCCTCAGGCGCGGGTTCCCATCCGGGTCGCCACCGCCGAGCTTAGCGGCAACGGTGATTTCCTTGATCAGCTTGGTGAATATCTTGCCGCGCTTGGCATCCGCGGCGCCTTTCTTGTGCTTGATGGTACTCCATTTATTATGGCCTGACATGATCTGCTTCCTTTCCGATCAGTTTGTGAATGAAACGCGAAATACTAGCACGGCCAAAAGAGTGTTGTAAAGTGGGAAAATGGCAGTTAAACTGTGTCGCTGGACCCGCATCGATCGGAGATTCAACTCCAACAGGGAGAGATCATGAACCTGTTTTACCGGACACTGAAAGGTTTGTCGCCTCTGCTTTTGCTGTGCCTCATGCTGTCTGCCGTCGGCTGCACCAAGGTGGTCCTGAGAAGGGATGCCCCGCCGATACTGGCACAAGACGAAGTGCTGCGTCCCTACAAGAAGGTCGGGACCATCGAGGTGCACCGCGTGCGCTACGGCGACAAGGAGGATCTCACCCCTGCCGATTACAGCTGGGCCAACGACGCCCTGCGCGCGGAGGCGGCCAAGATCGGAGCCGACGCCGTGATCCTCCCCGAAGTCAAAGTGGAGATGGACACCTACATCTTCTTTCCCAAAAGCGAAATCACCGCGCGCGGGACTGCCATAAAATTCCGCTGACTTTTTCCTCCTCCTGAGAGAATTCCGTTGATAAAGGGCGCACATTTTTGAGATAGTGTGCGCCGTATACACTATCGTGGCCGGGTGACTCGGCTGCCATGAATTCAATCGATACAGGAGGAAGGCCATGAAAGCGGTACTGATGGAAGGTTTCGGCGGCGTCGAGGTGCTCAAGGTGGGCGAGGTGGACAAGCCCACCCCCAAGGAAAACGAGGTGCTGATCAAGGTGTACGCCACCTCGATCAACCGACCCGACCTGGTGCAGCGCGAGGGGAAATATCCCCCCCCGCCCGGCGATTCCGAAATCCTCGGGCTCGAAGTAGCCGGCGTCGTCGAGGAACTGGGCGCGGGCGTTACCGGGTGGAAGGTGGGTGACCGCGTGGTGTCGCTGGTGGGCGGCGGCGGTTACGCCGAGTACGCCGTGGCCTACGCCAACCACCTCATGCCGATCCCGGAAACGGTCAGCTTCGAGGAAGCCGCCTGCATCTGCGAGTCCTACATCACCGCGTTCCTCAACGTGTTCATGATCGGCGGGCTCGAAGACGGCCAGACCGCGATCCTGCATGGCGGCGGCGGGGGCGTCAATACCGCGGCGATCCAGCTCTGCAAGGCTTTGACCCCCAACGCCAAGCTGATCGTCACCGCTTCCCCCGAGAAGCTCGAGCGGGTCAAGGAACTGGGTGCCGACCTGGTGATCAACTTCCGCGAGACCCCGGACTTCAGCGAGGCGGTCAAGGAGTTCACCAACAAGAAAGGCGTGGACGTCATCCTGGACCACGTCGGCGCCAAGTATCTGGCCCCCAACATGAACTCACTGGGCTACAAGGGGAGGCTGGTCGTCATCGGGGTCATCTCCGGCATCAAGGCCGAGCTGAACCTCGCGCTCATGATGGTGAAGCGTCAGCAGATCATCGGCAGCGTGCTCCGCTCCCGCCCGGTTTCCGAGAAGGGTGAGATCGCCGCCGAATTCGTGCGTCGCGCCATGCCCAAGTTCGCCGACCGCACCATCGTACCCATCATCGAGAAGGTGTTCCCCATCGACCAGGTGGTCGAGGCGCACCGCATGATGGAAGAAGACAAGCACTTCGGCAAGATCGTGCTGAAGATAGCGCAATAAACCAAAGCCAGAAGCGGAACACAGAGGACACAGAGGAGCACGGAGGACACAGAGAAAAAGACGTGAAGGTTTAAAACCCGTTTCACGTTTTTCCTCTGTGCCCTCTGTGGACCTCCGAGACCTCTGTGGTAACGCTTTTGGTTTCCAATCAAAGGAGAGTACCGTAACAGGATGGAAGCTTATTCGGATTTTTTCTTCACCGTGTGGATCAGGTTCTTCTTCCTGCTCACCCCCTTCTTCGTACTCTCCACCTTCCTGGCCATGACCCCGGAGCTCACCGCCCGTGAGCGGCGCTCGACCGCCGTCAGGGTGACCCTCGCCGTCATGGTCGCCTGCTTCGTCCTGTACTCCTTCGGCAACACCCTGTTCTCCCTGTTCGGGATCACACTCGACTCCTTCCGGATCGGCGCCGGAAGCCTGCTCTTTCTCTCTGCGGTGCACATGGTGCACGGCGACGACAGCGCGCCCCCCAGCGAAAAGCGCGATGCCATCTCCGTGGTGCCCCTGGCGATTCCGGTCACGGTCGGCCCCGGGACCACCGGCGCCCTCCTGGTCATGGGCGCCGAGGTGCAGCACAACTGGCAGGTCTTCGTGGGGCTCGCCGCGCTCGCCATGGCCGTCTTGTGCGTCGGCATCCTCTTGGTCTGCGCCTCCTTCATCGAGCACATCGTCGGCAAGAAGGGGATCACCATCTTAAGCAAGCTGACCGGTCTCTTCGTCGCCGCGCTCGCCGCCCAGATCGTCTTCACCGGCGTCAGGAACTTCCTGAAGATCGGCGCGTAGAACCTTACCAGCGTTACCGCTTTTAACCGCAGGCGCGGGCGGCCCTTTGTGGGAACTTCGATTTTTCTGAATGTGTTCGGTTTAATTTCGGGTTGACTTGTCGACCCGTTTCACGCTATGTTCCACGTCGCCTCACCTGTCCTGCAGTCTGACTGTCAGCCAAATTCCGGTGCGGCGTGATCATCCTGGAGCCGGGCTGAAAACAATGGTGAACAGCAAAAAGGTAAAAGTTGCGGCCGCGTACGCCGTCATCTTCTTCCTGGTCTTCGCAGGCATGAGGATAGCCCTCCTCGACCGCTCCCCGGGACCCAAGCCCAAGCCGCGGGCGGTCCTCAATCTGACCGTCCAGAAACAAGCCTCCGCCTCCAACTGCAGCGACGCCTGCCCGGTCCACGCCATCGACGGCGAATTCCACCACCACTGTCTCAGCGAGCCGGTCCCGGACTTCACCGCCTTTACCCGCCTCGTGGCTGCTCATAGCGAAGGCCCCTACACAGCAACCCTTCCTGGTCGTTCTCCACCCGCCTGCTGATCCCCTGACTCGCAAACCGGCGCCCCCGCCTTTCCCTGTCGCATTCGCTACAAGGCTGGAACGCCCCTTTTCTGCGCCCATAGTGCGTCCTGTGCTGCCCGATCCAGTCCATGCGGCTGAGCCGTCATGTCTTGTCGCGCGCTCGGGAGCCTTGCCACGTCCTCTTGCAAGGGACTGCGTGAAAGAGTGCCATGCCCCTCATATCCATCGTCATACCCGTCTTCAATGCCGAGAAGACCATAGCCCCGCTGTGTCAGGCCCTGGTCTCTCAACTCACGGAGCACTATAGGCTCGAGATCGTGCTGGTGAACGATTACAGCCGCGACGGCTCCGATTCTGTCTGCCGCCAACTCCACAGCGAATGGCCGGAGACGGTGACCTACCTCTCCCTGTCGCGCAATTTCGGCGAACACAACGCGGTGATGGCCGGGCTGAACCAGGCCCGCGGTGATTACGTCGTTATCATGGATGACGACTTCCAGAACCCGCCCGCGGAGGTGCCCAAGCTGCTGGCCGCGATCGCCAAGGGGTACGACGTCGTCTACTGCCAGTATCCGGAAAAAAGCGACCACTGGTTCCGCAACCTGGGCAGCTATCTGAACGGCACCCTCGCCCGCGTCACCCTCGACAAGCCGGCCAGCCTCTACCTTTCCAGCTTCAAGGTGATGAACCGCTTCCTGGTGGACCAACTCGTTGCACACAAGAGCCCGAACGTCTATCTCGACGCTCTCATCCTGCGCAGCACGCGTAACATCGGCACCGTCCAGGTGCGGCATGACCCGCGCCGCGAAGGGAGGTCCGGTTACACGATCAAGAAACTCATCGACCTGTGGGGCAACGTGTTCGTTAGCTATTCGCTGATACCGCTGCGCCTGCTGGCGATGGGGGGAGCGGTGCTGACCCTTTCCGGAATCTATTCCGTCTCTGCCATGCTGATCCGGGGCTGGCTTCCCATGCTGAGCGACCCAAGCGACATCGAATCGGTGAACTCCATCACCATGTTCTTCCGCGGTGTCCAGTTGCTGGCCACGGGGGTCGTCGGCGAGTACGTGGGGCGCATCTACCTCAAGCTGAACCAGGAGCCGCAATTCATCGTCAGGGAAACCTGGGCCGCGGGGAGGGAGCGCAATGGCAGCTAACATGAGCGCCGCGATGCTGGCGGCAGGGGGCAGCGTACCCGCCGATCACGCCGCAGGGGTGGCCGCCTCCCGAAGCGGCGCCTTCGCACTGCACGGCGACGCCTTCGTCGACCGGTGGATCACCGCGGCGCGGGAGAAGTGCTCCCTCAGCAACATGCAGGTGCCGCTGGAGGCGGTGCAGGGGTGGCATAGGGAAGCTGGCACCGGCAACATCCACCACGATGGCGGTCGCTTCTTCAGCGTCATGGGGGTGCACGTCCGGCACCGGGTGGGGCATCACCAGCTGGAATGGGACCAGCCCATTATCGAGCAGCCCGAGGTGGGGATTCTGGGCATTCTGGCCAAGTACATCGAAGGCACGCTCCACTTCTGCCTGCAGGCCAAGGAGGAACCGGGCAACGTGGGAGGTGTCCAGCTTTCCCCGACGGTCCAGGCCACCTACAGCAACTACACCGGAGCCCACGGCGGAGCGAGACCGCTCTTCATCGAAACCTTCGTCGAGCCCGACCCCGCCCGGCGGCTGTTCGCCCGCCTGCAGACCGAGGATGGCGGCCGGTTCCTGTACAAGTCCAACCGCAACATGATCATCCTCGCCGGGGATGAGGTGCCGGTGGAGCTCCCCGAGGGGTTCATCTGGCTGACACTGCGCCAGATCGCCTCCCTCATCCGTCGGGACAACCTGGTCAATGCCTGCACGCGCAGTATCCTGGCCTGCCTCGTCGGCGCCGGGAACACGGGGCAACCGGACGCCGCAGCCGGGCGGGAGGGGTTGCGCGACGCGCTGCAGTGGCTGGACGACCGACGGGCGATGACGCATATGCTGACCAGGCGCATCGGGTTGAACGATCTGCGGGAATGGCGCCTGGACGGAAAAGGCTACTTCTCCCATGTTTCCAGCTCTTTCTTCAGGATCGTGGGACTGCAGGTCTCCTCGCAAACCAGGGAGGTGGGGGCCTGGGGACAGCCGATCATCGAGAACCCCGCCCCCGGGATCATCGGGCTGCTGCTGCGCGAGGGACCCCACGGGCCGGAACTGCTGATGCAGGCCAAGGCCGAGGCCGGCAACCGCACTACGGTCCAACTCGGTCCCACCGCCCAGTTCACCCAGGGCAACTACGAACGCAACGCGAAGCTGGAAAAGCCCTTCCTGTTCGAGGAGTTCACCGCGCCCGGCCGCTTCCCGCTGGTACACGAGAGCCGCCAGGCTGAGGAGGGGGCGCGTTTTTACCGGGAATACAACCTGCACCGCATCCTGATGCTTCCCGAGGGGACCGAGCTGGTGCTGCCGGCCGACTACCGCTGGCTCACGATGCGCCAGGTGCTGGTGCTGGTGCACCTGGGTGAACAGGTCAATTCGTGTGCGCGGAGCATCATCTCGTGCCTTTTGTGAAGAGCGAACCGGTGCCGGAGCGTGAGATGGCGGAGGAGGGAAGACGCGATGCCGGGCATGAATCATACCGTCCGCTACTGGGACTATCTTGGAGAGTACACGCCTCGCCGCGAGGAGTACCTGGGCGCGGTGGACCGTGTCTTTTCCTCCGGCCGGCTGGTGCTGGGGCAGGAGGTGGCGGAGTTTGAAAAGGGGCTGGCGGCCTACAGCGGGGCCGCCTTCGCCGTCGGGGTCAATTCCGGGACCGATGCCATCGTCCTGGCCTTGAAGGCTTTGGGAATAGGGGCGGGGGACGAGGTGATCACCGTCTCCAATACCGCCGTTCCGACCGTGGCCGCGATCCGCGCCAGCGGTGCGACCCCGGTATTTGTCGACGTCGAGGAGGACACCTACCTCATGGATGTCTCCCTCGTCGAGGCCGCCGTCACCACGCGCACCCGGTGCCTGCTGCCGGTGCACCTGTGCGGGCAGATGGTGGACATGGCGCCGCTGCGTGACATCGCGGCGCGGCGGGGGCTGCGGGTGGTGGAGGACTGTGCCCAGTCCTGTGGCGCCGCCTACGGCGAGGAGCGGGCCGGCAGCATCGGTGACGTGGGCGCCTTCTCGTTCTATCCCACCAAGGTCCTGGGGGCGTTCGGCGATGCGGGCGCCGTGACCACCTCCGACCCGGAACTCGCCGCGCGGCTCAGGCGGCTGCGCTTTTACGGCATAGAGCAGGGATACCACGCCGAGGAGGAGGGGTACAACTCGCGGCTGGACGAGGTGCAGGCGGCGATCCTGAACCTGAGGCTTCCCGGGATCGAGGCGGCCGCGTCGGCGCGGCGCGACATCGCCCGCATATACGATGAGGGGCTGGCCGGAGTGGGAGACGTGGGCCTTCCCGCCGTCGGCCGCGACTGTCGGCACCAGTACTACCTGTACACGGTGCGCACCCGGCGCCGGGATCGGCTGATGGAGTTCCTCGCCAAAGAGGGGATCGAGACCAAGATCAACTACCCGCACCCGGTGCACCTGATGCGGGGGTACTGCGCGCTCGGGTATCGGGACGGGGACCTGCCGGTCACCGAGCGCCTGGCCCGAACCATCCTCTCCCTTCCCATCTACCCGGAGCTCCCCAGGCGCCACGCCGAGAGGGTGGTCGAGGCGGTGCGGCGCTTCTTTTCGGGGGGGCGATGAACCCTTCCGAGTACCGGGTCATGTTCGAGGCGGAGGATACGCACTGGTGGTACGTGGGACTGCATGAACTGGTCCTTGCCCACGTGACGCGGGAAGCGGAGCGCCTGGGGCGGCCTTTGCGCATCCTCGATGCCGGCTGTGGCACCGGCAGGCTGTGCCAGCTTCTGGCCCCTTTAGTCCACGTGCAGGGGGTGGATGCGTCGCCGGAGGCGATCCGCTACAGCAGCCGGCGCGGCGTAGCGGCGCAACGGGGGGACCTGAACGCCCTGGAACTGGAGCCGGCGTCGTACGACGTGATCACCTGCATCGACGTCCTCTATCACGCGGGGGTGCGCAGCGACGTGGAGGTGATGAAGGCGTTTTGTGCGGCGCTGCGGCCGGGGGGGATGCTGGTACTCAACCTGGTCGCCCTGGAATGGCTGCGCAGCTCCCACGACGTCGCGGTCCACACCCGCGAACGCTACGACGAGCGGACCCTGCGCACGAGGCTCGCCGCGGCGGGCTTCCACGTCGAGCTCCTTACCTTCCGGGTGGGCCTCTTGTTTCCCTTGATAGCGTCGTACCGGCTGCTGCGGGGGCGGTGGGGGCGCCGCAAGGGGGGCGAGTCTGACGTGGCGCTTCCTTCGCCTTTCGTGAACGCGCTCCTCGTGCGGGTCATGCGGGCGGAGAACGCCGTGCTGCGCAGGGTGAGGCTCCCCATCGGTTCATCGCTTTTTGCCATCGCCCGAAAGGGTGAGGCGGGACAGGAGAAACTATGAAGAAGCGGAAAAAAGCGGCAAGAACGGGGGCGGCGCCCCACGGTCCGGCGGCGCCGGAGCAGGCAGAGGAGCTGAACCTGCGGCGCGACCCCCTGGTCCATGTCCTGCTGGTCCTGGCGATCGGTTTCGCCGTCTACTCAAACATCATCTGGGCCCCCTTCGTCTTCGACGATCAGCCGTTTCTGGCCGGCAACCCGCTGATCAAGGATTTCGGTTTCTTCACCGATCCGCAACGGGTGTTCGCGCTCCCGGTCAACCCCGACCTCAAGAACAATTTCATGCTGCGCCCGGTCGCCTATTTCACCTTCGCGCTCAACTACGCCCTGCACGGCCTGGACGTGGGCGGTTATCACGTGGTCAGCCTCCTGCTGCACCTGGTCAACGCCCTGCTCGTGTACCTGCTCGTGTGGCTCACCCTGCGGACGCCGGTATTGCGGATGGAAGAGGGGGGGGAGGACGACCACCCTGCGGAGCGTTTCTACTATCTCCCCCTTGCCTGCAGCCTGTTGTTCGCCTGCCACCCGCTGCAGACCCAGGCGGTCACCTACGTGATCCAGCGCTTCGTTCCTCTGGTCGCCCTGTTTTACATCGGTGCGCTGGTCCTCTATGTCGCCGGCCGGCTCGCGGCGGGCAAGGCCTCCCGCAACGGATTGTACCTGGCATCCCTGCTCGCCTGCGTGCTGGCCATGAAGACCAAAGAGAACGCCTTCACCCTGCCGGTGCTGATACTGCTGTACGAATGGGTCTTTTTCCGCGGCGCGTTCACCGCCCCCCGCCTGCTCCGGCTGCTTCCCTTCGCGCTGACCATGGCCATCATCCCGGTCAAGCTGATGCAGCTCTCCTCGGTGGCCGCCACGGCCCAGGGGGGTAAGGTCGCGGGCGCGGTCAACCTGGTCAACTTCAAGCAGGTCTCCTCCTGGGAGTACCTGATGACCCAGTTCGGCGTCGTCGCCACGTATCTGAGGCTTCTGCTGCTGCCGGTGGAGCAGAACTTCGACTACGACTACCCGCTGCAAAAGACGCTGCTGGCCCCGGCCGTGCTGCTTCCGTTGGCTCTTCTCCTGGCTGTCGCCGGGATAGGCGCCTGGCTCCTGTACCGGTCGCGGGGCCGCCGCGGGGCCGCCTGCGCCCCGCTCGCCCTCGCCGGCTTCGGCATCTGGTGGTTCTTCATCACGTTGAGCGTGGAGTCGAGCGTGGTCCCCATTGACGATCTGATCTTCGAGCACCGTGCCTACCTCCCGTCGGTCGGCTTTTTCATCGCGGCAGTCACCGGTATCTTTGCTCTTTTGCCGCGGCGGGCAGGGGAGCCGCTGGGGACGTCGCGCCCGGCGGTGGCAGCCTTGGCCCTGCTGGTCACGGTAAGCGCGGGGGCTGCCTACGCGAGGAACACGGTGTGGGAGACGCCTGTTTCGCTCTGGCGCGACAACGTGCGCAAGAGCCCGCAGAAGGCGCGATCCCATTTCTCGCTTGGGGTGGCGCTGGCCGACACCCTGCCCCCCTGGCACACCGATGACGTCAACCTCATGCTGCTGCCCATGGACGCCAGACAGAACGAGGTACTGGGCGAGGTGGTGCGCGAGTTCCAGACCGCCGCCAGGCTCGACCCGCAGTCCGGGGCCACCTACACCTTCCTGGGGGGGGCGCTGCTGGTTCAGAAGCGGTACCGGGAGGCGACCGATGCCCTGGTCCGCGCCGCCGCGCTCGAGCCGCGGGACGCCCGCCCCACCGCTTTCATGGGGCAGGTCCTGGAGGCCCAGGGGGATCTGGCGGGCGCGCGCCGCAAGTACCAGGAAGCCATCGCCCACGAACCATCCGCCCAGTACGCGCACCTTTTCCTGGCGCTGCTTCACCTCCGGGAGCGCAGGCATGCCGAGGCGCTGGCAGAATTTGAAACCGCGTATGCCCTCTCTCCCCGTGCCGACCTGATAGCCACCATAGCACGGCTGCGGGACGTGGCGGGGGTGCGGTGAGGGCGAGGGGGTGTGAACCCAGCCATTATCACCACGTAAAAAGGGGGGCCGTTTACCGGCCCCCCTTTGTCTTTATCCCTTCTATCCCCTTCGTCCCTGTTACAGGCTCAACTCCGCGTGTCCGTTGCACAGCCTCTCGCGCTCGGCGATGACGTCGGCGTCCTCCAGGTAGTCGTCGAAGTTCATGTCGCGGTCGATGATGCCGGCCGGGGTGATCTCGATGATCCTGTTGGCCACGGTGGAGACGAACTCGTGGTCGTGGGAGGCGAACAGCACCACCTCGGTGTAGGAGATGAGGCCGTTGTTGAGAGCGGTGATCGACTCCAGGTCCAGGTGGTTGGTCGGCTCGTCCAGGATGAGCGCGTTGGCGCCGGTCAGCATCATCCTGGAGAGCATGCAGCGCACGCGCTCACCGCCGGAGAGGACGCTGGTCTTCTTGGTCGCCTCGTCGCCGGAGAAGAGCATCCTGCCCAGGAAGCCGCGTGCGAAGCTTTCCCCTTCCGTCGGCGGGGAGTACTGCAGCAGCCACTCGATCAGGTTCATGTCGCCCTTGAAGTAGTCGCCGTTCTCCTTGGGGAAGTACGCGTTGGTGATGGTGACGCCCCAGCGGAAGGTCCCCGCGTCCGGCTCCAGCTCGCCTGCCAGGATCTGGAACAGGGTGGTCTTCGCCTGCGAGTTGCTCCCGACGAAGGCGATCTTGTCGCCCTTTCTCACGATCAGGTCCAGGTCCTTGAAGAGCTGTACCCCGTCCACGGTCTTGGAGAGCCCTTTCACCTCGAGGATGATGTCGCCGCAGGGGCGCTCCGGCTTGAACACCACCCAGGGGTACTTGCGCGAAGAGATGGGCATGTCCTCGATGGTCAGCTTCTCGAGGAGCTTCTTCCTGGAGGTCGCCTGCTTGGCCTTGGAGGCGTTGGAGGAGAAGCGCTGGATGAACTCCTTCAATTCGGCGGCCTTGTCCTGGACCTTGCGCGCCTCGTCCTGGCGCTGCTTCAGGTTCAGCTGGCTGGCCTGGTACCAGAAGTCGTAGTTGCCGACGTAGACCTGGATGCGGCCGAAATCGATGTCGGCAATGTGGGTGCAGACCTGGTTCAGGAAGTGACGGTCGTGGGAGACGACGATCACGGTGTTGTTGAAGCGGTACAGGAAGTCCTCGAGCCACGCGATCGACTTCAGGTCCAGGTGGTTGGTCGGCTCGTCCAAAAGGAGCACGTCGGGGTTGCCGAACAGGGCCTGTGCCAGGAGTACGCGCACCTTCTCGCCCGCTTCCAACTCCTTCATCAGCTTGCCGCGCAGTTCCTCGGGGATGCCCAGGCCGTTCAAGAGCACTGCCGCCTCGCTCTCCGCCTCGTACCCGTTCATCTCGGCGAAGTCACCTTCGAGCTCGGCGGAACGGATGCCGTCCTCTTCGGTGAACTCGGCCTTGGAGTAGATGGCTTCGCGCTCCGCCATCACCTCGTACAGCTTCTTGTGCCCCATGATGACCGTGTTGAAGACGGTGTACTCGTCGTAGGCGAACTGGTCCTGCTTGAGCACGGCGATCCTTCCCTTGCCGACCGAGATCTCGCCCTTGTCGGCATCGATTTCGCCGGAGAGGATCTTCAGGAAGGTCGACTTGCCGGCGCCGTTGGCGCCGATGAGGCCATAGCAGTTGCCGGGGGTGAACTTTATGTTTACGTCCTTGAACAGCACCCTCTTCCCGTAGGAAAGGGTGACGTTTGATGCGCTGATCATGCTTGCTCCTTCTGTGCAAAATGAAAAGACCACAGGATAGCCTGTGGTCGTGAATCTGGTACTTATACCATTGCTGCAACTGGCTGAGCAACGTCTTTTTTCTGTTGTGACACGATTTTAACGGTGCCGTCGGTCCATTACGGCGCTGTCGCTTTTCTTATAAAAAAATGCTAAAGTCAGGCCCACCGCTGTCGAGGAGACAACAGATGCCTGTCCCGGTGCTCCGCCCGTTGTCAAAGCGGCGCCTGGAGGCCGTGCACTCCATGGAGCATACATGAAGATAATCGACAAGATGAACTGCAACGGGCAGTTCATCTCTTTGGAATTCTTTCCGCCCAAAAACAAGAGCGAGTGGCCCGGGTTTTTCCAGGTGGTCGACCGCCTGACCCAGCTCAAGCCGCTCTTCGCCTCGGTCACCTACGGTGCCGGCGGCAGCACCAGGGGGGACACCCTCGAAATCGTAAGTCGGCTGAAAAACGAGCACGGCCTGGACGCCATGGCGCACCTGACCTGCATCGGCGCCTACCGCGGCGATCTGCAGCTGTTCCTGGACAGCCTGGCCGAGGCCGGGGTGAACGATGTCCTGGCCCTGCGCGGCGACCTTCCCAAGGACGCGCCCCCCGAGTTCTCCGCCTGCCGCACACTCTTGCATGCCTCCGACCTCGCCGCGTTCATCAAGGAGTCGCATCCCGGCATGGGGATCGGCGTGGCGGGGTATCCCGAGGTGCACCCCGAGGCGGTCGATGCCGAACACGATCTCTCCTACCTGAAACTGAAGCTGGACCAGGGGGGCGACTTTGCCATCACCCAGCTCTTTTTCGACAACGCACTCTACTTCGATTTCGTCGCCAAGGCCCGTTCCATCGGCATTGACAAGCCTATCATTCCCGGTATCATCCCCGTGGTGAGCCTCAAGGTGATACAGCGCATCATCTCCCTGTGCGGGGCGACCCTCCCGCCGGCCTACCTGGCCGAGCTGGAGGCGGCCGACCGCAAAGGTGGCGCGGCCGCCGTCCAGGAGGTGGGCGTGGCCCACGCGCGGAGACAGGCCGAGGAGCTTTTGGCCGCCGGCGTTCCCGGAGTCCACATCTACACGCTGAACCGGGACCAGGCGGTGCTCGATCTGGTGCAAGGACTGCTACCGTAGGACCTGCAATGCAATTCCATTACATGCGGCTGTCTCGCCGCTGCAAGGGGGGAAGGTGAACAAGTCACTGCTTTTCCTGCTGCTCGGCGCGCTCATCGTCTGCGCGCTTCCCTCTCGGCTTCTCGCCGACTATTACAACTACACCGACAACCGCGGCGTCGTCCACATGACCAACAAGCTGCAGGCGGTCCCTGCCAAGTACCGCGCCACTATGAAGGTGACCCGTGAAGAGCCGAAGAAGCAGCCTGCCGCCCAGGCCCCGGAGGCGACGGAACAGGCCCCGGCAAGCCAGTCGCTGCAGCAGGAGGCGCCGGCGCCCCAGCCGGGAGGGTTTGCACAGCTGGCCTCGCGCCATGCCTGGCTCAAGCCGCTGCTGATCGTTGCCGTCATCGTCGGCCTGTTCGTCGCGGTCTGCAAACTCACAACCTTGATCCCCTCGCCCATGCTCTCCAGGGTGATCTACATCTCCTTCTTCGTCGGCGTCATGGTCTTTCTCTACAAGACCTACGTCGATTACATGGTCGCGAGCAGCATGAGGATCAAGGAGCGTGCGGTCACCATGATGAAGAAATCCTCCAACCGCGAATTGCCCGATCCGGCCGCCGCAGCCCCGGGTGAGTCTCGGGCGATACCGATGCCAGCTTCTGATTCAATGAACCGGCAGTGACGCCGGCTGCAGCACAACAAACCTAGGAGGGTGCCACAATGCTAGTACGAGACAGGATGACTCAAAACCCGATTACCATCATTCCCGACATCTCGGTTACCGAGGCGCTGCGACTGATGGGAGAGAAGAAGATCCGGCGCCTCCCCGTAGTAGACCGCTCCGGTCAGCTGGTCGGTATCGTCTCCGACCGTGACCTGTTCCAGGCCTCCCCGTCGCCGGCCACCTCGCTGGCCGTCTGGGAAATCCACGACCTCCTGGCGAAACTTACCGTGGAGAAGTGCATGGCCAGGGACGTCATCACCGTCTCCGAGGACACCCCGCTCGAGGAGGCGGCCCGCATCATGGTCGATCGCAGAATCGGGGGGCTGCCGGTAGTGAAAGAGGGCAAGCTGGTCGGCATCATCACCGAGTCCGACCTGTTCAACATCCTGCTCGAGCTCCTGGGCGGCCGCCGCAAGGGGGTGCGCCTCACCGTCGCCACCACCGGCGCCAAGGGGACCCTTGCCGACGTGACCAAGACCATCTACGAGGCCGGCGGCAACATCGTGGGCCTTGGCTTCAGCGAGGTCGACGGCAACCAGGCCGACACCTGGATCAACACCTTCAAGGTGCAGGGGGTGTCCAAGGAAAAGCTGGTGGAGGCGATCCGGCCGCACGTACGCGAGATCAAGGACGTGCGCGAGACGTCGTAACCCGGGGGGCGCCATGCACCTGATCCAGATACTGCTGCCGCTGTACGACAACGAGGGGAACCTGTTCACTCAGGACGAGTTTCTCAAGGTGCGCGACGAACTATCGGAGCGCTTCGGGGGCATCACCACCTACATGCGCTCTCCTGCCCGCGGGATCTGGAAGGAGACCAAGGAGACCACGGTCCATGACGACATCGTCATCTACGAGGTGATGACGAAAGAACTGGACCGGGCTTGGTGGAGGAAGTACCGGCAGCAGTTGACGGCCGACTTCCGCCAGGCGCTGCTCATCGTCAGGGCGAGCAAGGTGGAACTTCTTTAGTCGCGGGAACAGCAATGAAAAGAGGCCGGGTGGCAGTGCCACCCGGCCTCTTTCTTTTGTCGGAACCAAGCAGGATCAGAATCTTTCGAACTCGTCATCCATTTCCAGCTCTGCCCCCACCGCTTTGCCAAGGTGAACTGTGCCATTATGTGCCGTCCCGCTATGGCCAGCCGCTTTGGCTGTGGTCATCTGCTTGGTCGCCGACTTCCCGGTTGCCTTCGGCGTCTTCACGGTCTTGGTCCTGATCCTGCCGTCGTCCCCGATCTTGAAGAAGGCGATTGTGCTCTGCAACTGCTCGGCCTGAGAGGCGAGCTCCTCGGCGGTGGAGGACATTTCCTCGGAGGCGCTGGCGTTTTGCTGGATGACCTGGTCGAGTTGTTGAATCGCCTTGTTGATCTGCTCGGCGCCGGTGTCCTGTTCCCGGCTGGCGGCGCTGATCTCCTGTACCAGCTCGGCGGTCTTCTGGATGTCCGGGACCATCTTGGCCAGCAGTTCGCCCGCCCTTTCCGCTATGCTCACGCTGTTGGCGGAAAGCTCTGAAATTTCACCGGCAGCTTTCTGGCTGCGTTCTGCGAGTTTTCTCACCTCGCTTGCCACCACCGCGAAGCCTTTGCCGTGTTCGCCGGCACGGGCCGCCTCGATGGCGGCGTTAAGGGCCAGGAGATTGGTCTGGCGCGCGATCTCCTCGATGATGTTGATCTTGCTGGCGATTTCCTTCATGGCGTGGACAGTTTCCAGTACGGCCTTGCCGCCGTCCTTGGCGTCTTCAGCAGACTTGACTGCAATCTTCTCGGTCTGGATAGCGTTGTCCGCGTTCTGGCGAATATTGGAGGTCATCTGCTCCATGCTGGAGGAGGCTTCCTCGGCTGCGGCCGCCTGTTCGCTGGCCCCCTGCGACATCTCCTCGGAGCTGGAGGACAGCTCCTGGCTTCCCTGCGCCACGTAATCGGTGGCCGCCTTAACCTCGGTCACCACGTCTTTGAGCTTGTTCAGCATGGTGCTCATGGCGGCAAGCAGCTGCCCGGTCTCGTCCTTGGAGGTCTGGCCGATCTCGAATGTCAGGTCGCCGTCGGCCAGGCGGTTGGCGGTGTCGACCCCGACCTGCAGCGGCTTTTTGATACTGGACGTGACCAGGATACTTAGCGCGATGGCGAGCAGCACGGCAACGATGGAGATGGTGACCAGCAGGGAGACGACGCGCTGGGTTGCTTTCAAGACCATTCCTTTTTCCTGCTGCATGGCCTTGTTTCCTTCCTGGGCCAGCTCGACAGCAGTATTCTCCATCTTGTGGGTTTCATCCTTGAAAGCGGCAACGGCTGCGTTGGCCTCGGCCGGTGTCTTCAACTTGCCATCGAGAATGGAGCCGGCCACCTTCGCAAAGCCTGCCTTATAGAGGGCGAAGTTTTCTTTTATGATCTTGGTCTTTTCCACGTCTTCCTTGTCCCGCACCACCTTCTCCAGGTCCGCGACGCGTTCGGACGTCTTGCCCGCCTCCTCGTTCCACTTGGCGTAATACTCCTCGACCTTTTTAGCATCGGTGATGTTCAGGAATAGGTCCTTTTCGTAGCGTCTCATCCCCAATACGTTGGCCCGGGCCCTGGCGGCGTGCTCGGCGATCTTGGCTTCACCGTCCAAAACCGTAACCATGGTGTTTTCACCGTCTTTGACCCCCCAGTAACCGGTGCCGGCAACTCCCACCAACAGCAGGACCACGAGCCCGAAACTCAGCATCAACCTGGTACCGATCTTCATGTTCTTAAGCATTATTATTTCCCCCCTTAGGCAGAACGCCTATCTGTAACGTCTCAACTATCGGACGTATCGACTGCGGCGGCGAATAAACTATGGTCCTGTTGGAAGTGACGCTTTCGTAAGTTCCCGCGGACGTGTATCAGGCATGGTCAAAGCGTTGTCGCTTTTCCCGTGTGCTAATGTGAATATCGGTGGTAGTGGGATTTTCTTAAGGAAAGAATTGAGATCTTGGAGGGATGTGGTCACCTGTGCCCATTCCGCCATGGCACAGGGCGGGGCACCGCGGGGACAAAGAGCAGCACTGAGAGAAGGGAAAAATCTTGTGAGGGATGTGTGAGCGAAAGCCCCGGCCTTAATTCTGGCCGGGGGGCTCGTACTTGTAGCCGGCGCCGTAGATGGAGTGGATCAGTTCCTGGTCCGGTGCGACCGCGGAGATCTTCTTGCGCAGCTTCTTGATGTGGCTGTCGATGGTCCGGTCGCTCACGATGCGCTGGTCCGAATAGATGCGGTCCATCAGCTGCGTGCGGGAGTAGATGCGACCCGGGTTCAGGTAGAGAAAGTGCAGCAGTTTGAACTCGACTACGGTCAGGTCGAGGTCGTGCCCCTGCCACTGGGCGGAGTAGCGGTCCGGGTCGAGCGCCAGGCCGCCGGAGGAGGGTGCCGGCTGCTCCACGCTGCGGCGCAGCACGGTTTTTACCCGCGCCACCACCTCGCGGGGGCTGAAGGGCTTGCAGATGTAGTCATCGGCGCCAAGCTCCAGGCCGAGCAGCCGGTCGATCTCCTCCACCCGTGCCGTGATCATGATGATGGGGAGTTGCGAGAAGGTGCGTATCTCCTTGCAGATCTCCAGACCGTCGCGGCCGGGGAGCATCAGGTCGAGCAGCACAAGGTCGGGCTGCCGCTCGCGCACCCGCGGCACCACCTCGGTGCCGTTGGCGATCCAGACGGTCTCGAAGCCGGATTGCTTCAGGTAATCCCCCAACAGGCTGGCCAGTTTTTCCTCGTCCTCGACGATCATGATGGTCTGTGTCATGTCCTGCTCCCGGTAAGCGGCAGTTCTATCCTGATAAGCACGCCCCCCTTGGGGGAGGGGAGCGCCGCGATGGTCCCCTCGTGTGCCTCGACAATGTTCTTGCAGATGGCGAGCCCGAGTCCCGCGCCGCCCAGGGCCCGGTTCCTCGAATTCTCGACCCGGAACAGGCGGTCGAAAAGCCGGGCCAGTTCCTCCGGCTGCACGCCGGGAGCCGAGTCGGCGAATTCCACCACGGCCCTCCCGTCGTTGCGGGAGAGACGCACCGACAGCTCACCCCCCTGGTCCGTGTACTTGAGCGAATTGTCCAAAAGGTTGCTGAAAAGCTGGTTCAGGCGCACGCCATCGGCGAAGACGGTCAGTTCCTCGTCGGGGATCTGCTGCCGCAGGGCGATGTTCTTCTGGTGGAACTTGGCTGCAAACGGTTCCAGTGTATCTTCGAGGAGTTCGGCCAGGTCGACCAGTTCCTTCCTGTAGTTGAGGGCGCCGATATCGGACATGGAGATCTGGTACAGGTCTTCCACCAGCCGCCCCAGGTGCATCACTTCGGCGTGCAGCGACCGCATCGACTCGGGGCCCAGCGGGCGCACCCCGTCCTGCAGTGCCTCGATCTCGCCGCGCAGAATGGAAAGCGGCGTGCGCAGTTCGTGGGAGATGTCGGCTAGGTAGCGGCGCCGGGCCCGCTCGTTGTTTTCCAGGGAGAGGGCTAGGGTGTTGAAATCGCGGGCCAGCTGTCCCAGTTCGTCGCTGGATTGCACCGGCACCCGGGTGTCGTATTCGCCCGAGGCAAGCCGGTGCAGGGAGCCGGCGAGCCTCTTGATCGGCTCGACCAGGCGGTGCGCCAGCGGCAGCGAGAGCGCCGCAGACACGAGCAGCATCACGATGGCGACCAGCCCCATGGTGAGCTTCTGCTGCTGCACGAAGAGGAGCTGGTAGGTGTCGGTGAGCCGCTGTCTTGGTCGCAGCGCCAGGTACCCGATCACCTCGCCGTCGCTGGTCAGCTTCTTCACCTGTGCCGTGTCGAGGCTCCCCGGGGCTCCCTGGATCACGCGCTTGTCGGGGTCGAGCAGCACCACGCGCCCTTCGAAACGGTACAGGAAGCGCTGCGGCAGGTGCTGCCCCTGGCCGCTCAGGTTCATGAACCCGCGCCGTTCCATCATCCTGCGCTGGCCGGGCTCGGGCTCGCCGCCCTCGCGCCCTTCACGGGTTGCGGCGACCACCTCGAACCAGGTTGACGGCTCCTGCTCCAGGAACTCCCAACTGCCGCTACGGCTGTAGGACTGCTCCAGCACGTGGGCCAGGCGCTGCAGGCGGTCCTTTTCCATGGTGTTCACGTAGGCGAGAAAGCCGTGTCCGATGCTCCACTGCATGATGAGGAACATGGAAATGACCACCACTCCGGTTGCGGCCAGCATAGTTACAAACAGCCTGTACTTGATCTTTACCTTCATGACATCCACCGTTTAAGTCACTCGTACAGCTTTGTATTAACATAGTTGTGCTTAATGTGCCATTGCATCTTTCAGCGCGATGGAAATTCCACATTTGCTCCACAATTGTTCCTTATTGTACTGTTAGCTTGTATCTCACAGAATGAATGGAGCGGACCGCGAAGTCACGGCCGCCACAAACGAAGTACGGCAACGATCATCTGAAAGGAAGACGGCCTGAGGCCGCAAGGAGAAGATCATGAAAAAACTTATCGCACTGGCATTCGTCATCGTACTCGCCGCAGCTGCCACGGCTCAGGCACGGGTGGATTTCAGCGTCAATATCGGGGTGCCGGTCGCCGTCGCTCCGGTCCCGGTAGCCCCGCCGGCACCGGTGGTGTACCCCGCCCCGGTCGCCTACCCGCCACCTGCGGGCCCGGTAGCCTATGCCGAGCCCCCCAGCTTCATCTATTCGCCCGCCCTTGGTTTCTACGTCTCGGTGGGGCTCCCGTATGACGTGGTCTACATGGACAACAGCTACTACCAGTACCGCAATGGCTACTGGTATGTCGCCGGCAGTTACCGCGGACCGTGGACCTACGTGGCGCCGCGCTACCTCCCCTACGGGCTGCATCAGCACCGCTACGAGCAGATCCGCTACTACCGCGACCACGAATACCGCACCTACCTGAGCGACCGTGAGCGCTACCGCGGCAACTGGTATCGTCCGGTGGCCGAGCGCCGCGACGGGCGCTGGGGCGAGCGCAAGGATTACTACCGCGACGGCTACCGCAACGGCTATCGCGATGGGGCACGGGAAGATCGGCGGGATGACCACCGGGACGATCACCGCGATGACCGTCGGGACGACCGCCGCGACTACAGGGACCGCCACTGATCCCATGGCTGGCAACCTCCTCCCGCACCTGTGACCTCTGGGCTCTCCTCCTTCTCCCGGAGGGACAGGGGGGAGGGGGAAGCCTTTCCGACGGTAAAGCGCAGCATTAGATAAATTTGAGCCCTCTTTCCTCCCGTTTCGTGGTATAGTCCGATTCTCTAATGAGTCACAGACCCCATGGGCCTCTTGAGGCTTCTGGGGTTTTTTGTGGCGTCACACCAAGAAACAGGAGTATCAGTGGATTTCAAACAGTTTAACTTGCACCCCAAGGTCCAGGCGGGCGTAGAGGCCGTGGGCTACCAGGTCCCGACCCCCATCCAACTGCAGGCGATTCCCGCCGTTATCGCCGGCCAAGACGTGCTCGGCCTGGCCCAGACCGGCACCGGCAAGACGGCCGCCTTCGGTCTTCCCTTGCTGCACCGTCTGGCAGAAGGCATCCGCGGCCAGGTCCGCGCGCTCGTCCTCGCCCCTACCAGGGAGCTGGCCGAGCAGATCAACGAGTCGCTCAATGCCCTCGCGCAGCAGACCCGGCTGAAAAGCATCACGGTCTACGGCGGCGTCAACATCAACACCCAGATCAAGAAGCTCAAAGAAGGCGCCGACATCGTGGTCGCCTGCCCGGGACGCCTTCTGGACCACATCTCCCAGGGGACCGTGGATCTCTCCAAGGTCGAGGTCCTGGTCCTGGACGAGGCGGACCAGATGTTCGACATGGGCTTTCTCCCTGACGTGAGAAAGATCCTGCGCGCGCTCCCCGGCAAGAGGCAGAACCTCATGTTCTCGGCTACCATGCCCGACGACATCCGCCGTCTGGCGCACGAGATCCTGTGCCGCCCGGTCACCGTGCAGGTGAGCCGGACCGCCCCCGCGGCGACGGTCTCCCACGCGCTCTACCCGGTGGGGCAGCACCTGAAGACCCCGCTTCTCTTCGAACTCTTGAAGCACACCGACACCGAGAGCGTGCTCATCTTCACCAAGACCAAGCATCGCGCCAAGAGGGTGGGGGAGCAGCTGGAAAAGGCAGGGTACAAGGCCACCTCGCTGCAGGGGAACCTGTCCCAGAACCGCAGGCAGGCGGCGCTGGACGGCTTTAGAGACGGCACCTACCAGATCATGGTGGCCACCGACATCGCCGCCCGCGGCATCGACGTCTCGCTGATCTCGCACGTCATCAACTACGACATCCCCGACACCCCCGAGGCGTACACGCACCGCATCGGCCGCACCGGCCGCGCCGCCAAGACCGGCGACGCCTTCACCATGGTGACCGGCGAGGACGAGCAGATGGTGCGCAGCATCGAGCGCGTGCTCGGCGCCAAGATCGAGCGGCGCCGCGTGGAAGGGTTCGACTACACCGTGCCGGCGCCCAAAAAGGACGCCGAGTTTGCCCGCGCGCCGCGCGAGCCGCAGCGCAGGAAGCCGGCAGCTCCGGCGGCCGGCAAGCCCGCCGAGGCCAAGAGCGCGCAGGGGGCGGGTGGCAAGCCGGCGCAGCCCGGCAACCGCAACAACTCCGGCCCCTCCGGCGGCCCCGGCGGCAACCGCCACCAGTCCGGTCAGCGCCAGGGCGGTAACCGTCCCGCCGGCCAGGGGGCGGGTGAAGGGCAGCGCTCCGGCGCACAGCGTCCCGGCAACCACGCCGCCCGGCGCAGCGGCAGGTAGCGCCGCGGGAATTCCCGGCACAAAAGAGAAGGGGGAAAGTCGTTCGACTTTCCCCCTTTTTTATTGCTCTATTAGCGGGTAACAGCAGAAGGGACTGGCTCCGTTAGGTGCCTGTCCCTCTAGCGGAACGCTCCATTCCGCCCAACCGCCCTGCCAAGCCCTGGGGGAGCCCCTTCCTCGGTGCAGGGCTCTAAAGGTGAGAACTCCGCACGCCGCTACCAGCTTCAATCCCCCAACCACCCCGCCTCGGGAAGCTGTATCGGATCGCACACCGCGTCGATGTCTTTTGCCTTGGCGCCGCAGTTGCCGCATTCGACGGTGGGGTGCAGCGTGAGTTGGTGAACCTTGTCTATCTCACCCTTAGCGGTCAGGGCGCAGATATGCTCGCTGTGCCCTTCTTTGTTGCATGCCATGATGATCACCTCCTTGTCGGCTATGTCATAGCCGCGTTGCCCGATGGGCAGCACTGTCTCGGTAGAGATGTGACTACTTTATTCTACGCTTTTTTGATAAAATTGTTGTCACAGAAGGAGATAGCTACTGTCAGAGGAGGTAAGCCATGCTTGGATCGAGATGCCCTAAATGCAACGGCAAAGGAAAAATCCTGATGGCTTCCCGGCAGTCCGGATACGACGTCGAGGAAGTGCCCTGCACTATGTGCAAGGGGTCAGGAAGGAAATAGAAAAGCGCAGCAAAAGCAGACAACAGGCTGGACGCCCGGCGTCACGGGCAATGAAAGAGGGGGAGGCCGGTTACGGCCTCCCCCTTCGCTCGTTCTTTGCATCGTTACAGCCCACGCTGCAGGTTCAGTCGGTGGAGGAGGGCTCCGAGATGGGCACCAGGAGCAACGGGCACTTGCTGCGGCTGCAGATGCCGTGGGCGACGCTGCCGGTCCAGAAGGCGGCCATGCCGGTCTTGCCGTGGGTGGGCAGCACCATGAGGTCGATCTTCGCCTCCTCCGCGGCCCGGGCGATGGTCTCCGCCGGAGCCCCCCTCAACACGTGCGCGGAGGCGTGGATCCCCTCCGCGACCAGCTCCCGCACCACACCGTCCAGGTGCTCGGAGGCGTCCCGCGCCTCCAGGTCCAGCATGCGCGCGGCGGTCGCCGGCAGGGTGCGCGCGGACACTTTCTCCTCCGGCGGCAGCGACTCGTAGGTGGGGATCACCGTGGTGATGTGCAGGTCGGCGTTGCAGATGCGCGCCACCGACTTCACCACCGGCAGCCCCTTCTCGTGCTCCGGGTCGGTATCCAGCGGCAAAAGTATCTGGCAGCAGCAAAACGGCGGCGGCTCGCCGTGCTCGTCGGGATGGGTGATCAGGACCGGCAGGGTTCCCCCGGCGATCACCTTCTGGGCGATGGAGCCAAAGAGGAGGTGAAAGGCCTTGCCGCGCCCATGCGAGCACATCACCACGAGATCGTGGCCGAGCTCGGCGGCGTGGGCGACGATGCTGTCGGAGACCAGTTCCGTCTCGGTCTCGTGCACGTGGCATTCGACCTTGGGGATGCCTTGCAACCACGCGTGCGCGACTTCCTGCAGATACGCTTGCGCCTCTTGGGGGCCGGTCAGGTGCTTCTGTCCGTGTACCTGGCTCGGGGCGTCCTTTTCCACCACGTGGAAAAGGGTCACCTGGGCCTGCAGCTTTTCGGCCATGAAACGTGCTGCGGGGAGGGCGGCCTCGGCGAGTTTGGATCCGTCCATCGGGACGAGAATGTGCTTGAACATGGCGATCATCCTGGGAAAAAGGTTGCGTAAATCAGGTAGATGTTGAGGGCGACGATGAGGGCCGCCGCCAAGCCGGCAAAGGCGGTCGTCGCCGGTTTGTTGACCAGGTCCCCCATCAGGTCGCGGCGGCGGGTGAACAGCACCAGCGGGATGATGGCGAAGGGGAGCCCGAAGGAAAGCACGACCTGGCTGATCACCAGGGTGCGGGTCGGGTCGAACCCCATGGCGATGACGAACAGCGAGGGGGCCATGGTGACCACGCGCCGGATCCAGGGCCTGATGTGGCGCTGGATGAAGCCCTGCATGATCACCTGTCCCGCGCTGGTGCCGACGCTGCTGGAGGAGAGGCCGGAGAAGAGCAGGGAGACGCCGAAGATGAACTTGGCTGCCGGCCCCAGAAGCGGCTCCAGGGTCTTATAGGCCTCCTCGATGGTGGCGATGGAGGTCTTGCCGGTGGCGTAGAAGGTGGAGGCCGCCATGATGAGCATGGACATGTTCACGAAGCTCGCGATCCCCATGGCGATCACCACGTCCATGATCTCGTAGCGGTACAGGGTGCGCAGCTTTCTTCTGTCCTTCACCACGATCCGCCCCTGCATGAGTGAGGAGTGCAGGAAGATGGCGTGCGGCATCACCGTGGCGCCGATGATGCCGGTGGCGAGGAGGATGCTTTCCCGCCCCGCGAATGCCGGCCGCACCACGTGTCCGGCGATGTCACCCCAGTTCGGGCTGGCGATGAAGATCTCGGCGACGTAGCACAGGGCGATGATGGCGACCATGGCGGAGATCACCGCCTCCAGTGGCCTGAAACCGAAGCGCTCCATGCCGAGGATGGCGATGGTGGCGAGGGCGGTGAGCAGGGCCCCGGCCAGGAGCGGGATGCCGAACAGGAGCTGGAACCCGAGTGCCGCCCCCATGAACTCGGCCAGGTCGGTGGCCATGGCCACCGCCTCCATGATCACCCACATGGTGATGGCAACGGGCTTGGGGAACTGGTTGCGGCAGTGCTCTGCCAGGTTCTGGCCGGTGGCGAGCCCCAGCTTGGCCGAGAGGGTCTGGATCAGCATGGCCATCAGGTTGCTGGCGATGATCACCCACAGGAGCAGGTAGCCGAACTGGGCGCCCCCCTGGATGTTGGTGGCGAAGTTGCCGGGATCGACGTAGGCGACGCTGGCGATGAAGGCGGGGCCGAGGAATGGAAAGACGCGGGCGAGTCGTGACTGCTTCGTTTCGCGCGACAGGGCCTCCAGTGCGGACTGGACGGTCCTCGAGTCAAGGTTGCTGCTGCTGTTTTTGGGCAATGTCCCCTCGGCGGCGGTAGTTGGGCGAAAACGTCACCCAATTCTATCTACGATAGCATCAAGAGCAACTGCAAGCTTATAAAAAGATGCCCGGCGGTCACCTGCTGCGAAATGAGTTGGCAGCCGACCTGTCAGCATGGTAAAAGCAACGGTGAAGTAGTATAGCCGGGGCGGTCATGGCGTCCGCTGCAAAATTGTTTGATAATTATCATTATCTCGGCTAGAATCTGGCGTCCTATCAACGGGAATGGAAAATGCCGGAAGACCACAGAAATCTGCTCGAAGACAACGAAGATCTCGGCGCGGCCTGCCAGAAAGCGCTCGCCGAAACCTCCAAGGCATTGAAGGCCGTTTCCTTCTATCCCGACAACCATCCCCTGCGTTCACAAATACTCTCTTCTGCCTATGAAGCTATTGCCAACCTGGTCCGGCAGGCGCCGATCACCCTGATCGTGCAGCGCGGCGGCTTCGCCATCGCCGGTCGCCAGGAGACCATCGAAAGCAACCCGATGACCAAGGCGCTGGCGCAGGAACTCTTCGCCCGCGAGCTGCAACGACTCACCTTCCTCCCCGAATTGTCCCAGGCGGACCTCTCCGCACTCCTTACCGCGCTGGCGGTGTCACCACAGAAGATTGCCGAGGAAGGGGGCGTGGCCGGCATGCTGGCCCGCAACGGCGTCTCCGCCGTCATGGTGAACCAGATCGACGTGACCGCCGTCTACACCAAGAAAAACGTGGGGCAGACCGAGGAGGAGTTGGGCGATGGGGGCGCCGAGGTCGTGGAGGAGCGCGCGCCCGAGGCCGCCCCGGCACAGGGGAGCGCGGCCGCGCAGGCTTCCGAACCGGGTGTCGACGAGATCCTGGCCGCGCTGGTGGCCGAGACCGACGAGGAACGCTACCGGCAACTGGCTCGCCTGCTGCTGAAGAAGGCCCTGCCACTGAAGCTGGAGGGAAACTACGACCGGCTCTACGTGGTGCTGACGCACCTGGTGGACCAGCAGGCGAACCCGGAGAAAAGCACGGTCTGCTGCGATGCGGCGCACACGGTGCTGCAGCAGCTCATCCTGGGAGAGATGGCCGAGCACCTGTTGAACCACCTTGAGGACGTCGACTTCCCGGGCAAGGAAGCCATCTGCCGCATGCTCAGGCTATCCGGACCCGAGGTGGTGGACGCCGTGGTCCGGCGCCTTACCGCAACCGGCAGCAGGGCCGCGCGCAAGGCCTTGGGCACCGCCCTGGTTCGCATCGGCGTGCAGGCGCAGCCGCAGTTGCTGGTGCTGCTCAAAGACGCCAGGGCGCAGGTCGTGCAGATGTCCGTGGCCATCCTGGCCGAGATCGGCAATCGCGACGCCGTGAAGGGGCTGACGCTGACGGCGTATCATCCGGAGAGCCGGGTGCGCATGGAAAGCATCCGGGCCCTGGCGCGCATAGGGGGCATGGAGGCCACCAGTGTGCTCCTCTCCCTGGTGCAGGAAGGGGACGAGGCGACCGCGCTGCAGGCGATCTCATGCCTGGGGAGCTGCCGGAACCAGGCGGCGCTCGATCCGCTGCTCAGTCTGGCGGGGAAGCGCGACCTCAGGGGAAAACTGCACGCGCTCCAACTGGAGGCGCTGCGGGCGGTAGGACGCATCGGAGACCGGCGTGCCCTGGGGACGCTGTTCAAACTGGTGCGCCGGCGCTGCCTGATCGGCACGACCCGGCGCTTGGAGCAGAAGCTGGTCGCCGTCGACGCCATAGCCGCCTTGGGCGGGGACCAGGCGCGGGCCTTCCTGCAAGGGTATGCCTCGGGGACGGGGGAGTTGGCCGATGCTGCTGCGGCTGCGCTGCAGGCCATGGCGCAAAGGGAAGCAGCACATGAGTGAGATCACCAAACAGGACGTGCAGCGCGCGGCAATGCTCTTTACCGCCTCCATCAAGTCGGTACTGCTCTATCCCCTGGCCCATCCGGCGGTACGCCAACCCCTCCAGGAGTTGGTGGGGCTGATGGGCGAGATGATGGGGGAGCGGCATGAACTGCACCTGGGAGTGGTGGAGGGGACCTTTTTCATCGAAGGGTGCCTGCTGGTCGCCCCCAATGCCGCCGTCGCCGAGTTGGTCGAGCGCCTGCTGCAGAAGGGGATCGACGCCGTCACCATCTACGCCGGAGTCACCCCCGACGATCTCTTCGGCTTCGCAGCGCTGTTGGCGAACCGGCAGGTGAGCGCCGAGACCTTTGCGGCCGAGTTGGAGCGCAAGGGGATCAGCAACGTCCGGCTCGGCATCGAGGAGATGGTCGCCGGTGAGGGGGAGGAGGGAAAGGGGGAAGCCCTGGTCCCCGCCGCCATCTACCGGGACGCGCTCAAGGCCGTGCGCGACACCATGCGCGAGGTCGACAACGGGCGCATCCCAAGCGGCGAGTGGATCAACGGTGTGGTCGAGAACATGGTGTCGGTCACCATGGAGGAGCCGACCACCCTGCTCGGCCTGGCCATGATCAAGGACTACGACAACTACACCTTCAGCCATTCCGTCAACGTCGGCATCCTGGCGCTCACCCTGGCCGCCTTTCTGGGCCTGGAGAAAGAGGCGCTGCACGAGATCAACACGGCGGGGCTGCTGCACGACATCGGCAAGACCAGGATCGACAAGACCATATTGAACAGCCCCGGCAAGCTCTCCGACACCGAATTCAAGGAGATGAAGCGCCACGCCGAGGAAGGGTCCGAGATCGTCAAGAAGATGAAGAACATCCCTCCCGCGGTAGCGGAGGCCGTGCTGGGTCACCACATCCGCCACGACCGCACCGGCTATCCCGAGTGGGCGCGCGACATGCACTTCGGGCTTTACACCGAGATCGTCTCCGTCGCCGACTGCTACGACGCCATCACCACGCTGCGCACCTACCAGCGGCCGACCCTCCCCAAGGAGGCCATGGAGATCATGCACCGGCTGGCCGGTTCCTCGCTCAACACCGAACTGGTGGAGCAGTTCGAGGCGATGATGGGGGAATACCCGGTGGGGAGCCTGGTGCGCCTGGACACCAACGAGATCGCGCTGGTGCTCAAGCCGCACCCGATGGAGTGTGCGGAGCCGTCGGTGAAGATCCTGATCGACGCGCAGGGGCAGGCGCTGGAGACGCCGAGGCTGGTGACCCTGGCCGGAGACGGTGGGGCGCGCTACGCCTCGATCGTCGCGCCGGTGGATCCGCTTTTGAAGAACATCGACGTCGCCAGTCATTTGCTTGCTTGAGGCAGGGGCGATAGCGGCAAAGGGAGCGGGGGCTTCTTCTGGAACTGCTGGGAGTCCTGGGAGTACTGGGAGTACTGGGAGTACCGGGAACCGCAGCATGTTTAACCTACGAAGCGCTGAACGTGACCTCACGTTCCCCCCTTGTTAAAGGGGGGGCAGGGGGGATTTAGCGCTTCCGGCAGCAACAAAAAAAGGGGGGACGGCGTCAGCCGTCCCCCCTTCCTGCTTCTAAAGCGTGCCGTACGTGCCTAGGCCGACCACTGGCCGTGCAGGTTGCAGTATTCGCGCACCTTGATGTCGGCGGCGGTGATCGGGAAGGTCGCTTCCGGGGCCTGGCCCGGCTGCAGCTGCGCGCGGTAGACCTTGCCGTCGGCGATCACTTCGATCCACTCGATGTAGTGGGCGCTTTCCATCGGGTGCGGAACGCTGCCGACCTTCACGGTGACGGTCCCGGCACCGCGCTCGATGACCGGTACGTGCTTCTCTTTGGAAGCGTCCACCGTGTTTTCCTTCTGCAACTTCATCTCCTCACCGCAGCAGACCAGTTGGCCGCCGCCAGCATGGAAGACCTCGACTATATTGCCGCACATTTCACACTTGTAGATTTCCAGAGCCTGCGCCATTGAATCCCTCCTGTTTTTGTTGGTGTAGTGGTGCCGCTTATTTGAGCCAGGCGGCAAGGTTCGCCGCGAGAATCTTGTTGTTCCCTTCCAGGAACTTGTTCTGGAAGATGGCATCGTCGCCGAAGACGAGGTAGGAGCCTTTGCCCATGGTGCCGGCGACGACTACGCCGAAGGAGGCAGTTTCCTCCTTGGACTGCTTCTGGTCCAGGTCGAGATCGATCCAGGCCTGGAAGCCGGTGGCGGCGATGACCTGGGCGCTGTCGGTCTGGTTGATCAGTCCCCAGGCGCCGTGCACGGCGAAATCGTTGACGCCCTTGAAAAGGGGGTGCTCCTTGAGGCGGGCGACCCGGAAATTGAGCAGGTCGCCGTCGATCACGTTCTCGCGCTCCTGGATGACACCGTTGGTGTGGCGTACATCCAGCCGGTCCAAGAGCAGAGCCATGGGGGGCGCGATGTGCAGCATGATCGCGACATGCCCGCCGTTTTGGATGAACTTCGCCACCGCCTCTATCTCGGTGGGGTGCAGCGGAGTGAAGGCGCCGCTGATCACCAGGGCTCGCGCGCCGGCAAGCGTCGCGTCGGAGAGGGGCTGGTCCACCGTGCCGATCTCGAGTCCGGCGGCCTGGATCACCTCGGCCAGGCCGGAAAGCTGCAGCGGTCCCTGCTCCTTCACCTGGAAGCGTTCGCCGTGCCCGTTGTCGAACAGAACCTTCTCGGCCGCCATGACGGGAGCGGTCATCATTAAGAACGCCAGTACAATTATACTCATGAATCTCAAAGCGCCAGTCATTTAATCCTCCATTGCACCAAATTTTAAAAAAGACCTTTTTGATCCTGTTGGTCCTTATAGCAGCATTGTTTCGGCCACGCAACAACTTTTTTCTGTCTACGGGACTGCCATCGTTGACAGCGGGGCGGGCGCCGATGTATTACAGGTATCCGAAGAATGTCACTACTGATTCTGGGGGCTACACATGATCGTGCATATAGTGCTTTTCAAGTTGAAAGAGGCCACCGCTGAGAACGTCGAGGCTGCCAGGCAGCGCCTTTTGAGCATGGACGGCAAGGTTGAGTTGCTGCGTCACCTCGAGGTAGGGGTAGACCTGATCCGTTCCGAGCGTTCCGCGGACATCGCCCTGTACACCAAGTTCGACTCCCTGGAAGACCTGCAGGCCTACCAGGTACATCCGTACCACGCCAACGAAGTGGCCGCCTACATGAGGAGCGTCTGCTCTTCGGTGGTTGCCGCCGATTACGAAGTCTGACCCGAGCAAGACATAAAGAGCAATGAGGAGGAGTAACTGATGGAGCTGTGTGCCTGTGGCAGCGGCGTAGCCTACGCCGAATGCTGTCGCCCCATTATCAAGGGGGAGCGCCGCGCTGAGACGGCAGAGGCGCTGATGCGTGCGCGTTACGCCGCGTATGCCAACGTCGAGACCGATTTCATACTGGAGAGCACCCACCCCAAGCACCGCGAGGGGTATGACGCCGAGGGGACCCGCGAATGGGCGGAGAAGTCTGACTGGCAGGGGCTGGAGATCGTCTCCACCAAGGCCGGCGGCAAGGATGACACCACCGGCGAGGTGGAGTTCATCGCGCGCTGGAAAGAGCAGGGGCAGGACCGGGTGCACCACGAGCGCGCCCTGTTCAAGAAGGAGAAGGATGGTTGGCTCTTCACCGACGGCAAGGCGGTGACCCCGCAGCCGATCGTGAGGACCTCGCCCAAGATCGGGCGCAACGATCCGTGCAGCTGCGGCAGCGGCATCAAGTACAAGAAGTGCTGCGGCAAGTAAGACTGCCGTGGTAAGAAAGTCTGAGGCAGACGGAAAAGCGGCTGAGGCTGGACGCTAAGGACGGCTGAGGCTGGACGAAGTGCGGCTGAGGCTGGAATAGCAAAGGGGCGAGTGGAAAATCCACTCGCCCCCTCTTTTTGTGTTGACCAAGTTTGTGTCCCTTCTCGCCGTTGCCATAGAAGGATGAGGCGGCAAATGCGTCCCCCCCCTTGTGAAAGGGGGGACAGGGGGGATTTGCTTCTAGTTGTCGCAGTCCCTTACTTCTGGCTCGCCGCCAGCGCCTGGTCCACGTCCTCGATCAGGTCGTCGATGTGCTCGATCCCCACCGAGAGCCGGATCAGGTCGGGAGTAACCCCTGAAGCGATCTGCTGCTCTTCGGAAAGCTGGCGGTGCGTCGTGCTGGCCGGGTGCAGCACGCAGCTCCTCGCGTCGCCCACGTGCACCACGAGTGCGACCAGCTGGCAGCTCTCCATGAACTTCTTGCCCGCCGCGGCGCCACCCTTGATGCCGAAGGTGAGCACACCGCTCGCCCCCTTGGGTAGGTACTTCTGCGCCCGGGCGTAGCTCTTGTGGCTCTCCAGCCCCGGGTAGCTCACCCAGGACACCGCCTCGTGCTTCTCCAGGAACTTTGCCATGGCGAGCGCATTCTCGGAGTGGCGCTGCATGCGAAGCGGCAGCGTCTCCAGCCCCAGGTTGAACAGGAAAGCGTTCATCGGAGCCGGACAGGGGCCGATGTCGCGCATGAGCTGCACGCGCGCCTTCACGATGTAGGCGAGCTTGCCGAAGGTCTTCAGGTACTGCAGGCCGTGGTAGCTCTCATCGGGCTCGGTCATTTCCGGGTACTTGCCGTTGCCCCAGTCGAAGTTGCCGCTGTCCACGATCACGCCGCCCACGCTGGTCGCGTGCCCGTCGATGTACTTGGTGGCCGAGTGGATCACGATGTCGGCGCCGTGCTCGAGCGGCCGGCACAGGTACGGGGTCGGGAAGGTGTTGTCGATGATGAGGGGCACCTGCATCTTCTTCGCGATGCGGGAGAACTTGTCGAAGTCGAGGATGTTGAGGCCGGGGTTGCCGATGGTCTCACCGAACAGGCAGCGGGTCTCGGGGCGGAAGGCGGCAACGATGGTCGCCTCGTCAGCCTCGGGGTCGACGAAAGTCACCTCGATCCCCATCTTGGGGAAGGTGTTGGCGAACAGCGAGTAGGTGCCGCCGTACAGGGTGCTGGCCGCGACCACGTGCTGCCCCGCCTGGCAGATGTTCATTACGGCGATGGTGGAGGCCGCCTGGCCGCTGGAGGTCGCCATGGCCGCGACGCCCCCCTCCATGGCGGCTATCTTCATTTCAAAGCCTTCCGCCGTGGGGTTGGAAAGCCGGGTGTAGAAATGCCCGCCGACCTCGAGGTCGAACAGCTTGGCCACGTGTTCCGCACTGGAAAACTTGAAGGTCGTGCTCTGATAGATGGGCAGGATGCGCGGGTCGCCGTCCTTGGGGACGAACCCCTCCTGGATCGCCTGGGTCTCGATGCGCCAATTCTTCTTCATGGGTTCCCTCCTTCGTAAGTCATATAGCAAGGCAAGGCCCGCACTATAGCATGATTGTCTCGGCTGGTGCAGGGAAATATTAGAATGGTGCTTTGGTGGCCTGATCCGCGGGGGGGAATACGCCTTGCCCCGTTTTCCGTAATGTGCTAATAAAACTGGACACCAAAACCAAGGAGGGGATGCATGCCCGTCGCTGATAAGATCGCTGGATTTATTGCGAAATCGTCGTGGATCAGGAAGATGTTCGAGGAGGGTGAGAAGCTCAGGAAGGAGTTCGGCGCCGACAAGGTCTACGACTTCACACTGGGGAATCCCGATGTCGAGCCCCCCGCGGCGTTCCAGGATGAGTTCCTGAAGCTCGCCAAGCAGCCGATCCCGGGCATGCACCGCTACATGAACAACGCCGGCTATCCCGAGACTCGGAACGCCGTGGCGCGCATGCTCGCCGCCGCCTCCGACCTCCCGGTGCAGGGAAGCCAGGTGGTGATGACCTGCGGCGCCGGCGGTGCCCTCAACGTGGTGCTGAAGACCATCCTCAACCCGGGCGACGAGGTGATTCTCTTGACCCCGTTCTTCGTCGAGTACCGCTTCTACATCGACAACCACGGCGGCGTGCCGGTCGAGGTCTGGACCGACCGCGAGACCTTCCAGCTCGACATCCCGGCCATCGCCGCGGCGGTGACCGACAAGACCCGCGCCATCATCATCTGCTCGCCGAACAACCCGACCGGCGTCATCTACCCCGCCGAGAGCCTCAAGGCCCTGGGCGACATGGTGGCTGCCAAGGAAGCCGAAATGGGCAGGCAGATCCTGGTCATCTCGGATGAGCCCTACGCGCGCATCGCCTACGACGGCAAGAGCGTGCCCAACATCTTTCGCTACGTCCAGAACTCGGTCATCGTCACCTCGCACTCCAAGGACTTGGCGCTCCCCGGCGAGCGTATCGGCTACCTGGCCGCCAGCCCCAAGATGAACAACGTGGACCAGTTCATGGAAGGGGCCGTGTTCTCCAACCGCGTGCTCGGCTTCGTCAACGCACCGGCCCTGATGCAGCGCCTGGTGGCCGGGCTGCAGCACGTCTCGGTCGACATCGACGCCTACCGGGTCAAGCGCGATCTGCTCTACGATTCCTTGACCGGCATGGGCTTCTCCATGGTGAAACCCGACGGCGCCTTCTACCTGTTCCCCAAGTCGCCGCTGGCCGACGACGTCGAGTTCGTCAAGATGGCCCAGAAGCACCGCATCCTGCTGGTGCCCGGTGCGGGTTTCGGCGCCCCCGGCTTCTTCCGCATCGCCTACTGCGTTGACAAGGGGATGATCGAGCGCAGTATCCCCGCCTGGCGCGAGCTGGCCAAAGAGGCGGGACTGCCGGGATAGAAGGGACCACCATGACCGAGACCATTCTCATAGTCGATGACGAGGAGGGGATCCGCTCCTCCCTGGCCGGCATCCTCGAGGACGAGGGATACCGCACCGTGTGCGCGGCGGACGGGACCGAGGCGCTCGCCCTGTGCCAGAAGGAGCTTCCCGGACTCGTGCTCCTGGACATCTGGATGCCCAAGATGGACGGCATCGAGACGCTCAAGCGCCTGAAGGAGCAGCACCCGGCCCTCAACGTCATCATGATGAGCGGCCACGGCACCATCGAGACCGCGGTCAAGTCGACCAAGCTGGGCGCCTACGACTTCATCGAGAAGCCGCTCTCCCTGGAGAAGGTGGTGGTGACCGTGGAGAACGCGCTCTCCATGAACCGCCTGAAGGAGGAGAACGCGGCCCTCAGGGGGCAGGTGCAGCAGGGGCACGAGATGATCGGCAACTCGCCCGCCATGCAGCAGCTGGCCGAGCAGATCCGGCTGGTCGCTCCCACCAACGCCTCGGTCCTCATCACCGGCGAGAACGGCACCGGCAAGGAGCTGGTGGCGCGCTCGGTGCACTACCACAGCCAGCGCCGCGACAAGCCCTTCATCGAAATCAACTGCGCCGCCATCCCCGAGGAGCTGATCGAGAGCGAGCTTTTCGGCCACGAACGGGGCGCCTTCACCGGTGCCGTGGCGCAGAAGAAGGGGAAGTTCGACCTGGCCGACGGCGGCACGCTGTTTCTCGACGAGATCGGCGACATGTCGCTCAAGACCCAGGCCAAGGTGCTGCGCATCCTGCAGGAGAAAAAGTTCGAAAGGGTGGGGGGGACCCGGACCCTGGAGGTGGACGTGCGCATCGTCGCCGCCACCAACAAGCTCCTCGAGGAGGAGATCAAGAACGGCACCTTCCGCGAGGACCTCTACTACCGCCTCAACGTGGTTCCCTTCAAGGTTCCGCCGCTGCGTGACCGCCGCGAGGACATCCCGCTTCTGGCCGGCTACTTCCTGGACGCCTTCTGCGACCAGGAGGGGCGCGAGCGCAAGCGTATCGTCCCGGAGGCGATGGAGTCGCTCAAGCGCTACGACTGGCCCGGCAACGTGCGCGAGTTGAAGAACATCGTGGAGCGCCTGGTGATCATGACCCCCGGCGGCACCATCACCATGAACCATCTCCCCGAGGACTTCGTCTCGCCCGGCGCCCGGGAAGAGGCGGGGGGCAAGCTGGACAGCGTGCTGGAACTCTCGAGCCTCAGGGAGGCGCGCGAGGAGTTCGAGCGCGAGTTCATCATGCAAAAGCTCGAGGAGAACGACTGGAACGTCTCCAAGACCGCGGAGGCGATCGAACTGGAGCGGAGCAACCTGCACCGTAAGATCAAGAGCTACGGCATCGACATGAAAAAGTAGCGGGGCGCCATGTTCTTCCGACTGTTCCTCATCCTCCTCATCGTCCCGGTCATCGAGATCTACCTGATCATCAAGGTGGGGCAGGTGATCGGCGGCGCGGCCACGGTCGCCATCCTGCTGCTGATGAGCATGACCGGCGCCTGGCTCATCCGCCACCAGGGGGGCAGGGTGCTTACCCAGATCCGCGACGAGCTCTCCCAGGGGCGGCTCCCCGCCGCGCAGCTTCTGGACGGCGCCCTCATCTTCATCGGGGGCGTCCTCCTTACCACCCCCGGCTTCTTCACCGATTTCCTCGGCATCTTCTTCCTGATTCCCGCCACCAGGCGCTTCATCAAGCTCTGGCTCGGCCTGTGGCTGCAGAACAAGATAGCCCGCGGCGGCTTCGTGGTGCGCCGCCACTTCTGATTCCTTTCCGCTGTCATCCGCTCCTATCCCGCTCAAA
Organism: Geomonas anaerohicana; assembly: GCF_016458305.1. Taxonomy (GTDB): domain Bacteria; phylum Desulfobacterota; class Desulfuromonadia; order Geobacterales; family Geobacteraceae; genus Geomonas; species Geomonas anaerohicana. The sequence continues at coordinate 95,427 of NZ_JAEMHL010000004.1, forward strand.
ATCGAACCTTTTCCAACTACCCCCTCGCCCTCCGGGAGAGGGAATGCAGGCCACTGCAGCCCCGAATTGCGCCCCCACCTTTTTCGGCTACTATTTTCGGGTTGCCCGCGCGGCCGCAACCCGCACCCGCCGGGAGGAAAGGGGAAGACCATGCTGGTAGTGGAAGAGTTTCACGGCACTCAGGTGACGCAGCAACGGGTCGAGATGGTGGAGCGCAAGGGGACCGGCCACCCCGACCAGATCTGCGACTGCATCATGGACTCCATCTCGGTCGCGCTGTCCCAGGCTTACCTCTCCGAGTTCGGCACGATCCTGCATCACAACATCGACAAGGGGCTCCTGGCCGCCGGCCGGGTCGAACTGCGCTTCGGCGGAGGCGAGGTGATCGAGCCGATGGAGTTGACCATCGGCGACCGGGCCACCTTCAGCGTGGCAGACAAGGAGATCCCGGTGCACGACATCGCCGTCGGCGCCGCGAAGGATTGGATCTCGCGCAACCTGCGCCACGTGGACCCCGAGCGCCATGTCAGCTATCGGCTCAAGCTGGCCCCGGGTTCTCGCGAGTTGACCGACATATTCGCGCGTCCCGGCGCGGTGATGGGGGCCAACGACACCTCGGCCGCCGTCGGCTATTACCCCTTGAGCCCGACCGAGCGCGCCGTGCTCACCCTGGAGCGGGAGCTGAACGGCGCACGGTTCAAGACGCTCTTCCCCGAGACAGGTGAGGACGTCAAGGTGATGGGGCTCAGAAACGGGGACGACCTGGATATCACCGTGGCCATGCCGCTTCTTGCCGAGGGGATCAAGTCGGAGCGGGAATACTTCGAGAGAAAGCACGCCGTCGAGATGGAGATGGGTGACTTCCTGGAGCGCGAGTGCCGCGGCTTCGGGCGGGTCCGGGTGCACTACAACACGCTGGACCAAGCCGGGCGCGGCCTTGCCGGGGTCTACCTCTCACTCCTGGGCACCTCGGCCGAGGACGCCGACTCCGGACAGGTCGGGCGGGGCAACCGCGTCAACGGCCTGATCCCCATTGCGCGCGCCATCGGCACCGAGGCCGCCGCGGGTAAGAATCCCATGAGCCACGTCGGCAAGATCTACAACGTGTTGTCGCACCGGATGGCGCAGGAGATCTGCACGTCGGTGGCCGGCGTGGAGGGCGCGTACGTGATGCTCTTGAGCCGGATCGGCGAGCCGGTCGACCGGCCGCAGATGGCCAGCGCCCAACTGGTCATGGAACCAGGGCGCAGCGTGACCGAGGTCGAGGGAAAGGTGCGGGAGGTCATGCAGCGCCAACTATCTGGCATCACGGAGTTCTGCCATGCCCTGGCGCGGGGCGATTTCCCGGTCTGTTAAAAATTCGCTAAAGACCGGGGCTTTCCTGCCGAATGCATTTATACGCATCTTTATCTACCTGGTCTTCTTTCGTCAGGTGCTGGACTACGCTACCTAATCGATGCGGTGAGGAGGACGGAACATGGGGCTTGATGCAGCGGTACTCAGTGAAGCCAACACCACCGAGGACGAAGTCAGGAAAACGATTGCGGATATCACCAAGGGGGTCTTCTCCACCATGGTGATGCTGGAGGTGGTCGACGAGCCTCCCCTGGCAGAACCGGTCTTGACCTTTCATGAAACGGTGACCAGCATGGTGGGCCTGGCCGGCAGCCACTCCGGCATCCTGGCCATCCACTGCCCTAAGAAACTGGCCCTGCAGGTCACTTCCAATATGCTGGGCATGGACGTCACCGAAGTCGACGAGGATGTCAACGATGCCATGGGTGAGATCGCCAACATGGTGGGGGGCGACGTGAAGCACATCTTCTCTCCCAAGGGCGCCGACATCAACCTCTCCATACCGACGGTCATCTACGGCAATGACTACGCCTTGGAGAGCATCTCCAGTGCCGAGTCGCTGGTGATGCCCTTCGTCTGCGGCGAGGAGCGTTTCCTGCTCTCGTTCAAGATCGGCAAGTAGCCTTTTGCTTACAGAGTTGTCTACCGGCAGCGGCCACCACAGCGGTGGCCGCTGTTTGTTTTTGTCGGGACAGCTGCCTTAGGTCCCCACCCCTGCTGCCATCACTTTCATATCTTGCGGCTTCACCCACCCCCCCGACCCCCTCCCGTCAAGGGAGGGGGAAGACGCTATTGATTACCTTGTCGCTTGTCGTACCCGCGCGCTTGAACGGTTTACTCCATCAAAAGGTTGACAAGGTGGCGGTTAGCGTTGAAAATGAGCAACTGTTGATTTTGGAACGTCCGTGGAGCAACGCGGGCGGGCCATGAACTAATCCGGAGGGTCATTGGACACCGTCTTTGTCGAACTGCTGGTCATCGCCGTCCTCATCCTGCTGAACGGTTTTTTCTCCTGCGCCGAATTCGCCATCATCTCCATTCGTAAAAGCAGGGTCGCGCAACTGGTCGCCCTGGGGGACCAGCGGGCCGCGCTGGTGGAGTCGCTGCAAAACGATCCGCACCGCCTACTCGCCATCGTGCAGATCGGGGTCACGGTAGTCGGCTCGACCGCCTCGGCGGTGGGCGGCGTCATCGCCGTTGACTACATCCGACCCGTGCTGCAGGTCTCCCCCATCGCCATGGTTCGCAACGCCGCCGAACCGCTCGCCATCGGCATCGTGGTCAGTGCCATCTCCTACCTGCAACTGATCCTTGGGGAACTGGTCCCCAAGACGGCGGGGTTGCAGTACGCCGAACCGGTTGCCCTGCGGGTGGTGAAGTCCATCACCGTTCTGGCCCGGGTGGCGGGGGTGTTGGTGTCGTTTCTCAGTTATTCCACCAAGTTCACCCTGGCCCTGTTCGGATTGAAGGGTGAGGGAAAAGCCTTCATGACCCGCGAGGAGGTGCAGCACATCGTCGCCGAGGGGCATGAAAGCGGCATCTTCAGCGAGACCGAGCACACCTTCATCGACAACCTATTCGACTTCACCCACACCGCGGTGCGCGAGGTGATGGTGCCGCGCACCCGCGTGGTCGCCTTCGACCTCAACCTCTCCAACGAAGAGATCCTGAACGGGGTGCTGGACAACATGTACTCCCGCTACCCCGTTTATCTCGGCAGCATAGAGGAGACGGTGGGCTTCATCCACGGCAAGGACTTGCTGGGGCGCATGGTGCGCGAGCCCGACTTCGACATCCGTTCCATCGTGCGTCCGCCGGTGTTCGTCCCCGAGGGGAAGAAGGTGAGCGACCTGTTGAAGGAGATGCAGAAAACGCGGGTGCATATGGCGTTCGTGGTGGACGAGTACGGCAGCATCAGCGGTATCGTCACCACCGAGGATTTGCTCGAGGAGCTGGTGGGCGAGATAGAGGACGAGCATGACGTGGGGGAACCGAGCCGGGTGCAGGTGCTGGCGGACGGGAGTTTCCTGGTCGATGCCCTGATCTCCATTTCGGATCTTGAAGACCTCCTGGAGATCGACCTGGGCGACGATCTTCCCTACGACACGCTGGCGGGGCTCATCCTGAACCGGATCGGCCGTTTTCCGGAGCAGGGCGAGACGGTGGCATTGGGCGAGTATCTGCTGACCTGCGAAGAAGTGACCCGCACCGGCATCACCCAGGTGCGGATTGTGAAGAAAGACCAGGGGCAAGAAGCAGGGACTAGGGATTAGGGACTGGGGACTGGGGACTGGGGACTGGGGACTGGGGACTGGGGACTGGGTCGACGGGACTTAGGCTGTAAACTGACGGCACGAGGCGGGCATCAAGCCCGCCTTTGTTGTTTCTAGCCCCCAGCCGCTAGTCCCTAGCCCCTGCCTTTATCCCCTGTGTCTTTTCCCCGCCACTATGGATGTCAGTATGGAAATAGTCAGGGCGCCGATGATGACTCCCAGGGAGAGCTGCAGCGGGATCTCGACCAGGTTGGACAGGAGCATCTTGGAACCCACGAAAGCGAGGATCACGGAAACCCCGAGCTTCAGGTGGGCGAACATCTCCATGACGTTGGCCAGCAGGTAGTACAGCGAGCGCAGCCCCATGATGGCGAAGACGTTGGAGCTGTACACGATGAAGGGGTCATGGGTTACCGCGAGCACCGCAGGGATGGAGTCGACGGCGAAGATGACGTCGGTCGACTCGACCACGACCAGGGTCAGGAACAGCGGCGTGGCGGCCCAGATGCCGCGCCTTCTGATGAAGAAGTGGTCACCGCGCGCACGCTTGGTGATGGGGACGAAGCGCCGCACCAGCCGTACCAGCGGGTTGTGCTCCGGGTGGACCTCCTCGTCGCCGCCGAACGCCATCTTGAACCCGGTGTAGATCAGCACCGCGCCGAACACGTAGATCATCCAGTGGAAACGCTCGATGAGCTCTATGCCCACCACGATGAAGATGCCCCGCATCACCAGCGCGCCGATGATCCCCCACTTCAGTATCTTGGGCTGGTGCGCCCTCGACACCTTGAAATACGAGAAGATCATGATGAACACGAAGAGGTTGTCGACGGAGAGTGACTCCTCGATGATGTAGCCGGTGAGGAACTCCAGCGCCTTCGCCGACCCCAGCACGTTCCAGACGCCGACGTTGAAGGCCATGGCGAGACCGACCCATACTGCCGTCCAGGCCAGCGCCTCGCGGAACCCGATCTCGTGACTCTTCCTGTTGAAGACGAAGAGGTCCAGGATGAACATCACGGTAATGATCCCTGCGAAGGCGATCCACATCATCTCTCTGTTGGTCAAAACTCCCTCCGGTTAATGCCCCATCTGCTCCAGTCGGGCGATACGCTCCTCCATCGGGGGGTGCGTGGAAAAAAGCTGCATCAGCATCCCAGCGCTAAGTGGGTTGACGATGAACATGTGCGCGGTCGCCGGTCGTGCCTCTTCCATGGGCAGGGCCCGTGACGCCTGGTCCAGCTTCCTGAGCGCGTTGGCCAGGGAGCGCGGCTTTCCGCAGAGCCTGGCGCCACTTTCGTCGGCCAGGTACTCGCGGCTCCTGGAAACGGCGAGCTGGATCAGCATGGCGGCGATAGGCGCGATGATGGCGAGTGCCAGGCCGCCCCAGCCCCCACCTTCCTCGTCGTCCCTGCGGCCGCCGAAGATGGCTGCCCACTGGACCATGTTGGCCAGCATGGAGATGGCGCCCGCTATGGTTGCGGCGATGCTGGATATGAGGATGTCGCGGTTGGCGACGTGGCTCAGTTCATGCGCCATCACCCCTTCCATCTCTTCGGGAGTGAGGATGCGCAGGATCCCCTCTGTCGCGGCGACTGCCGCGTGGTCCGGGTTCCTGCCGGTGGCGAAGGCGTTGGGGCTCTCCGATGGGATGATGTAGACCCGGGGCATGGGGAGCCCCCCCTGCATGGCGAGCCTCCTGATCATGCCGTAGAAGGCCGGGTTCTCCGCCTCGGTGATCTCCTGGGCTCCGTACATGCGCAGCACGATCTTGTCGGAGAACCAGTAGGAGAAGAGGTTCATGGCGCAGGCCATTATGAAGGCGAAGTACATGCCGCCCCGGCCGCCGATGGCGCTTCCCAGAGCCACCATGATCAGCGTGAGCGTAGTGAGCAGGACCGCTGTTTTGAATCGGTTCATGACGTACCTCCTTGCCGTGTCGCGTGGTCAAATAAAAAGACCTTTACCCAGGCGCGCTTGCACTGGATAAAGGTCTTGCCTGCTCTGACAGGATTGTCATGCCCCATGTCCGGGCCTGGGCGGCCGTCTTGACGAACACGGGTCGGTTGCGGTGCCAACCGTTGGCTACTCCCCTTTACCATCATGAAATATAGGTAAGGGAGGCAGTGGTGTCAACCGTTTCTTTTCCCTCCTTATGCGGGGAAATGTGGTCTTACCCGGCGATGCTCTCTGTGAGCAGGATCGCGTCGGCCAGCTGCCGCATGGAGATCCTGCGGTCCATGGCGAGCCGCTGCATCCTGCGGAAAGCCTCGGCCTCGGACAGCTTGTCACGCTCCATGAGCCGTCCCTTGGCCTTCTCGATCACCTTGCGGCTTTCGATGCTCTCCTTGAGGGAAGAGACTTCTTCCTTGAGCCGCTCCACCCGCCGCGCCGCCGCGATGGACAGGACCAGTGCCGCCACCAGTTCCTCCTCCCGGACCGGCTTGGCCAGGACCGTGGAAACCGCGGACTCGCCCCAGGTCTGCACATCCCCCAAGTCGCAGCTCTCCGCGATCATCACGATCGGGAGGCTCAGCTTGTCCCATAGCCTTTTCACCGCGCCCACGATCTCCTGGTCGCCGGCGCTGAATTCGACCACGGCGACTTCCGGATGGTTGGCCAGGGCCTCGCTCAACAGCTCGCTGGCACTGCCGGACGCTATTATTTCAGCAAAACCTCGCTCCCTCAGCCTGTTTTTTAGGCTCTCCAGAAGCTCCTCGTCGCGAATGTACAGGACCGCTTTTCCCATGATTTTCACCCCCTTACGACGATTGGAACTGCCCCGACTGGACAGGTTACCCGGTTAAAGAGCATAGAGCGTTCCAAAAACGTCCTGATCGGGAATGATCTTATGCCAGATGTGTCCGCATCCCCTCTCCTGTCCAGCTCTCCCCCTCCCGCAAGGGGAGGGGGCCCCCTTAGGGCGGCTGCAACATGCTGGCAGCAAACGCTGCTCACCCGCTCTCCCGGAGGGAGAGGGACTGTGCATAAATTGCCTGCCGTTTGCCGCTAATTTCATTAATGTTTTGGACCCGAGAGCCGATAATGTGGCTATGCCCCTGCAAGCGGCGGGGCAGCCGCTGCGACATTGCCACGTGCCGCAGCGGGACCTGGCACCCTCCGGTAGCCAAAGGAGCCCGTGTTGTTCATCTCCCGATCCGCAGCCATCCATAGCCGAAGCACTCTGGCCCTGGCCATCTGCGCCTGCGTTCTGCTGGTCCTGGTCGCGGCGGTCTGCCGTCCCCAGGCCGGGCCGGTGGGAGCTTTGGCCATGGTCTTCGTGGGGGGGCTGCACGCCCTGCGCCTGAAGTGGCGTCGGCAGTCGGAGGAGGAACTCAGGCGCAGCGAGGAGCAGTTGCGCATCTCGCAGCGCATCGCGCATATCGGGAGCTGGGACTGGGATCTCGCCAGCGGTCGTCTGGACTGCTCCGAGGAACTCTGCCGCATCTTCGGACTCCCGTTCGAGGACGCGCCGCAGAGCTACGACTCCTTCCTTGCACTGCTGCCGGAAACGGCGCGTGAGGCAATGGCGGTCGCCGTGGAGAGGGCCCTCTGCGGGGATGATTCTTTCACCGTGGAATTTCCCCTGGTCCGTCCCGACGGCAGCGAGCGCTACCTTTCCGAAGTGGGCGAGGTGTTCCGCAGCTATTCGGGGACGGCACTCCGGGTGGTCTGCGTGGTGCACGATATCAGTGAGCGCAAGGAGGCAGAAAGCGCACTTTTCTTCGAGAAACGCTACCGGGGGCTGATCGAGAACCTGCCCCAGCGCATCTTCCTCAAGGACTGCAACCTGGTCTATCTCTCCTGCAACTCCAGCTTTGCCCGCGAGCTGGGGCTTGAGCCGGCCGACGTTTTCGGTAAGAACGACTACGACCTGTTCGAACCGCCGCTGGCCCGCAAACGCCAGGAGGAGGACCAGCGGGTGATAGCGGCGGGTACGGCCGTCGAGCGGGACGAGCAGCGCGAGCGGGACGGCAACTGGGTCAGCAAGGCCCTCATCCCGCTCAAGGACGATCATGCCCGGGTCTACGCCCTGCTCGGCGTCCTGACCGACATCACCTTCCGCAAGAAGGCCGAAGAACAGTTGAAGGAGAGCGAGGAGCGCTTCCGCAATACCTTTGAGCAGGCGGCCGTCGGGATCTGCCACATCGCCCTGAGCGACATCCTGATCAGGATCAACCGGCGCTTCTGTGACATCCTGGGCTACACCCAGGAGGAGCTGCTGGGGTGGACCCTGGAGCAGACCATCCACCCCGACGACCGCACCGCCGAGCAGGGGCAGCTCTCCCGCCTGGTCAACCGCGAGATCGACAATTACAGCATCGAGATGCGCCAGCTCAGGAAGGACGGGTCCGTGGTGTGGGTGAACCTCACCAAGTCCCTGGTGTGCGGCCCAAAAGGGGAGCCCAAGTACCTGATCGGGGTTATCGAGGACGTGACCGCCAAGCGGGAGGCCCAGGAGCTGCGCCGGGAGCGCGACCTTGTGCAGGCTGCCAGCCAGGCCAAGACCGAGTTCCTGGCCAACATGGGGCACGAGATCAGGACACCGATGAACGCGGTGATGGGGCTGAGCCGCCTCGCCCTGAAGACGGAGCTCATGCCCAAGCAGCGCGAGTACCTCGAGAAGATCTGCTCCGCCAGCAAGACGCTGCTGAACATCATCAACGACATACTGGACTTCTCCAAGATGGAGGCGGGCAAGCTGGAGCTGGAAAAGACCGAACTGAGCCTGCAGGAGGTGCTGGGCAACATCTCGGACATGCACCACCTGAAGGCACAGGAAAAGGGGCTCGACTTCAAGATGCGGCTCGCCCCGGAACTCCCCAGGAAACTTTTGGGCGACCCGCTGCGCCTGACCCAGGTGCTCAACAACCTGATCGCCAATGCGCTCAAGTTCACCGGCCGCGGTGAGGTCGTGGTCGCGGTGAAGCCGGTCGAACAGGAAGCCGGGGTGGTGCAGGTGAATTTCTCTGTCCAGGACACCGGCATCGGTATCACCCCCGAGCAGATGGAGCGCATCTTCACACCCTTCACTCAGGCCGACAGTTCCACCACGCGCCGCTACGGCGGCACCGGCCTGGGGCTTTCCATCAGTCGGCAGCTGGTCGAACTGATGGGAGGGGAACTGAAGGTGCAGAGCGTCCCCGGCGCGGGGAGCAGCTTTTCCTTCACCGTCGGTTTCGCCGTCCCGGCTGCGGGGCAGCCGAAACCGGAGGCCCGCAAAGAGGAACTGCGCAACCTGAGGCTCCTGGTGCTGGACGGCAATCCGGCAGCGGTCGAAGGGATCGCCGAGATGTTGCAGGGGATGCCGATCGACCTGGAAGCGGTGCCGAACTTTGCGGCTGCCAGCGAGGCGCTCAAGGAAGCGCCGGCGGGCGGGTACCCTTTCGACATGGTGGTGATCGACGCCGACACCGCCGGTGAAGACGGGCTCGAAGAGCTTTCCCGCAGCATCTCGAGCCGGTATCACAACGAGGTGCCGGTCCTAGCCACGGTTCCGGCGGAGCAGTTGGAAGCGGTGCGGCAATTGGGGGATGAGTGGGGGGTGAGCGCGGTGTACCCCGTTTCGGTGCGCCCGTCGCTGCTGGTGGACGGGATGATCCGGGCCCTGGCCCGTGCCGCCGCACACCAGCCCGAACCCGTGTCGCCCCCCGCCCCGGTGACGCGGCCGGTCCGCACGGCATCGGCAGGCACCTTCGCCCCGGACCGGTTCGTCGCCGAGAAGTCGAAGCTCGAACGCCTGCTGGCCAGGAACAGCCTGGACGCCAAGCGGCAGTTTGAGAAGTTCTGCGGCGAGGTGCCGCGCGGCAGCTTTGCCAGTGAATTGCAGGCGCTGCAGGCCTGCATGGAAAAGCTCGATTTCAGGAAGGCACGCCAGCTGCTGTCCATCTTCCCGGCAGTGCCGGATTTCCATACCGAAAAAACGGAGTAGCTATGAAACGCCAGACGGTGATGATAGTCGACGACACCCCTGCCAACATCGAGATCCTGAGTGAGAGCCTGGGGGACGACTACGAGCTGTTCTTTGCCACCAGCGGGCTGGACGCGCTGGAACTGATCCGTGCCGACAAGCCGGACCTGATCCTTTTGGACATCATGATGCCCGGGATGGACGGGTTCGAGCTGTGCCGCATTCTGAAGGCGGATCCCACCATGCGCGACATCCCCATCATATTCGTGACCGCCATGATCGAGGAGGAACAGGAAATCAAAGGGCTCGAGTTGGGCGCCATCGATTACCTCACCAAGCCGATCAGCCCGCACATCGTCCGGGCCAGGGTAAAGAACCACCTGGAGCTGAAGCGCTACCGCGACCTGCTCGAGACGCTGGCCAGTGCCGCGGACCGCGCCAAGAAGGAGTTTCTGCGCAGCGTCAGCCACGAACTGCGCACGCCGCTCACCCCGATCATCGGCATGACCGACCTAGTGCTCACCCAGGAAGAGGATGACAACAAGCGCAAGTACCTGGGCATGGTGCAGAAATCAGCCACCCGGCTGCTCGGGATCGTGGAGGACCTCATCGAGACCAGCCGCCTGGAAGGGGAGGGGGGAGCTCCGGAGAACGCACCCTTCCACCTGAAGTCGTTCCTTGACATGGTAGTCATGGAGGCCCGGGCCATGGCCGATGCCAAGGGGCTTACCTTCAACGTTCAGGTCGAGCCCGCGCTGCCCGAAGTGGTTGTCTCCGACCAGGGGATGCTGCACAAGGTGCTTTCCATGCTCCTGGGCAACGCGGTCAAGTTCACACCCGCCGGTGCGGTCGGGCTGGAGGTGTGCCGGCAGGAAATCGCGGCCGTGCAGATGCTGCAGTTCTCCATTTCAGACACCGGCGTCGGCATCGACGACGCGGACCTCGAGCGCATCTTCAGCGATTTCACCCAGTCCGACGGTTCCATTACCCGCTCCTATCCCGGCTTAGGGCTCGGGCTCACCCTAGCGCGGCGCATGACCGAGTTGATGGACGGCAGCATCTGGGCCGAGAACGCCCCCAACGGCGGCTCCGTGTTCCAGTTGCAGATCCCGCTGGTGCTGCCGGAAGAGTAAAGCATAGTAACCTTTCCGGCTCCTGAACCGGCAGTTGGGAATATTCCCTTGACCTCGCCGTCACGCTCGCGTACGCTTTTGCGGGAGGTGATGGAAATGAAAGTAGTTTCGGCAAGTGCCGCAAGGGCAAACATGTACCGGCTCATCGACGAGACCGCTGCTTCCCACGAACCGGTTTGTATCACTGGCAAGCGTGGCAACGCGGTGATGTTGTCTGAAGATGATTGGCGTGCAGTGACAGAAACCCTCTATCTCCTCTCTGTACCCGGGATGCGCGAGTCCGTGCTGGAAGGGATGGCGACTCCCGTTGAAGAATGCAGCGAAGAGCCGGGCTGGTGAGTTGGAGCGTTGTTTTCACCAAGCAGGCGCAGAAGGACGCCCAGAAGCTGAAGGCCGCGAAGTTGAAGCCGAAGGCTCAGTCGCTTCTAGCTGTCATTGAACAAGATCCTTTCAAAACCCCTCCGCCGTATGAAAAGCTGGTCGGTGACCTCTCCGGCGCTTACTCCCGAAGGATTAATTTGCAACACCGGGTGGTCTACCAAGTCCTGGAAGCGGAACGGACGGTAAAGATCCTCCGGATGTGGACTCACTACGAATGACAACCATCGATTCCAGAAAACACGTCCATGTAGCCTGTGCCATCATCGAGCGTGACGGGCTGGTGCTGTCGGCGCGGCGCAGCGCATCCATGAACCTGCCCTTGAGGTGGGAATTTCCCGGTGGGAAGATCGAGCCCGGAGAGGGGCGCGAGGAGTGCCTGACGCGCGAACTGGTGGAGGAGATGGGGGTGGAGATAGCCGTGGGGCGCCCGCTCACGCCGACCACCCACAGCTACCCGACCTTCGACGTGACCCTCTATCCCTACGTCTGCAGCATCGTTTCCGGCGAGATCACCCTGCACGAGCACTCGGCCATGACCTGGCTCCCCCCCGAGCGGATGCTGGAGTTGGAGTGGGCCGACGCCGACCTCCCCATCATTTTGGAGTACCAAGGGCAGCAGCAGGGTTAGAGACTAAAAGGGGACTGGCTCCGTCAGGTGCCTGTCCCCCTTCTCGCTATGCTAGCCCCCAGCCCCTGCTTTTCCCCTAGCCCCTGCCTTACAGCACAAGCTCCTGCGAGTCGTCCAATACGTCCAGCAGGTCGTCCATCTCCTCGTCGGAAAGCTGCAGCAGGGCCGCCTCGGTCTGCTCCGCGAGATCGATCTCCGGGTCGTGCAGCAGCCCGATCCCCTTCATCCTGCAGGCCGTATTCACCAGCCGCACCACCGTCAGCACTATGTCCTGGGTGTCGAAGTTGTCGTCGTGATGATTGGCGACCACGTTGTAGTAGACCTTGGGCATGTTCCAGTGTTCCATGAGCCGGCACCCCTGCTCGACGTGCAGCTCCGCGAAGATTTCCAGCAGCAGGTCCTCCTCGAGCGCCGCGTGCGCCACCCCCATCTGGTTCAGCCGCTCCAGCGCCTTCAACAGGTACAACTTGCCGATGTCGTGCAGCAGGCCGGCCATGTAAGCCTGGTCGCCGTGCTGCGGATATCCGGCGCGGCGCGCCAGCCACCGGCTCCCCAGGGCACAGGCATGGCTGTGCAGCCAAAGCGACTGCATGAAGCTGTTGATGGTCCTGTTTTCCGAGGTGTGGATGCTCGCCTGTGACGCCGCCATGGCGAGGTTGGCGATCTCCTGTCCCCCCAGCCTGACCACCGCCTCCTTGATGGTCTCGGTCCGGACCCTGCCTATGTACAAGGGGGAGTTGGCCATCTTCAGGATCTGCCCCGCCAGCGACTGGTCCTCGTTGGCGAGATCGGTGACCTGGGTCATGGTGAAGTCAGGGGTCTGCAACAGGTGCAGGATGTGCACCGCGATGGGGTGGAAGACCGGGAGGTCGATGGGCTGGTTGGTCAGCAGACGCCTGATGGTGAGCGACAGGGGCATGACGATTCTCCTTGTGCTGGGCTCGGGCCAGGAGACAGTTTAATCCACCCGGCCGGGCCATAACAATACAAATCGGCTGATGGCGCCGGAACTTGAGCGCCGGTGCCCGTCGGGGATGAGGCCGCGTTCAGGAGAAAAAGGTTGCCTTGCAGCGGCGATTCGGTCAACTATGGACGCGCGGCAAACAGCAACATAACGGAGCGGACATGTCAGCAGAATATAAAGGCAAGAAGGTCGCCGTCGCCATGAGCGGCGGCGTGGATTCATCTACGGTCGCGGCGCTTCTGAAAGAGCAGGGGGCGGAGGTGATCGGCATCAACATGAAGCTGTTCAAGCGGGAAGGCGAGGACCCGCAGGCCAAGGGGGACGCCCAGATCGTGGCCGAGTATCTCGGCATAGAGTTTCACCAGGTGCACCTGGAGGAGGAATTCGGTCGCCTCATCATGGAGGACTTCCGCGCCCAGTACCTCGCCGGGGAGACCCCGAACCCGTGCGTGCGTTGCAACAAGTACGTGAAGTTCGGGCTGCTGTTGGACAAGGCGCTCGAAGTCGGCGCCGACTACCTCGCCACCGGGCACTACGTGAGGACCGGCAGGGACGAAAGCGGCACCTGGCACCTCTTGAAGGCGGCCTACCTCGCCAAGGACCAGTCCTATTTCCTCTACACCCTGACCCAGCGGCAACTGGCCCGGGTCATCTTCCCGCTGGGCGAGATGCCGAGCAAGGACGAGGTAAGAAGGCTCGCCGCCGGCTTCGGCATCCCGGTGGCCCAGAAAAGCGACAGCCAGGAGATCTGCTTTGTCCCCGGTGACGATTACGTTGCCTTCCTGGAAAAGGGGGGCGGGCTGGACGGGAGAAGCGGCGAGATCGTGCACGTGGACGGCACCGTGCTCGGGCGTCACAACGGCACCCATCGGTACACCATCGGGCAGAGAAGGGGACTGGGTATCGCCTGGAAGGAGCCGCTGTACGTCGTCGCCATCGATGCGGCCGAAGCCAGGGTCGTGGTCGGCGAGGTCGGGGGACTGTTCGCTCCCGGTTTGCTGGCGTGTGATCTGAACTGGGTGGTGCCGGTCGCGGGTGACACCGTGGAAACGACGTGCAAGATCCGCTACCGGCAGCAGCCCATGGAGTGCCGGGTCAAGATACTGGGGGAAGGACTGGGCGAGGTGTTTTTTGCCGAGCCGCAGAAGTCGGTGACCCCGGGGCAGTCGGTGGTCTTCTACCAGGGAGACGAGCTGGTAGGCGGCGGCCGCATCGTCAAAGCCCTCACTGCCGGCGCATAAGCTTTCCCCCTCCCTAACCCTCCCCCTCCGGGGGAGGGGATGCGTCGTCACCGGGGCCAGGTGCTTCCTATTGGGCCGCGACATAAATATACGAAGGGCGCAGAGATCAATTCCCTGCGCCCTTCTTTGTTTCTTTCGCGGCCGCTTCCGTTCGGAGAGCTTATGCCAGTTGGCTGTTGCAGTAAGTGCAGACGTTGAGCCATTTCTGGATCGCCGTCGCCTGTTCTTCCCACTGATTGCCAAGCCTCAGCTTCAGGAAGGTGGCGAACACCGAGTCGAAGAGCTGGGTCCCTTTCTCAAGCAGCAGCATCCTTTCAAAGAACACCGCCTCCCGCTCCATCGCCTCGTCGACCGTGCTGTCCTTCTCCAACTGGACCGCCGGGGACTTGAAGGAGGCGAAATGGAACAGCTCCCCCTTAAGGGTCAGCTTGTAGTGGTCGTCCCCCGCCTCCATGTGCAGGGTCGCCTCGGTGATCTGCTTCTTGTTCAGGAGTGCGCTCCGCACCTCGTTGAAGTGGTCCTGCGGCCCCGCCACGGTGATCTTCTGTGCGCCGTTCTCACCGGAGCCGAGCAGCACCACGCGGTCGTCCAGGTACGCCACGAACGGCTCGTTGGCGAGCAGCACGCCCGGCTGGTTCACGGCGTACTCGGAGGATTCGTTCATGGTCTGGTACATGAGCCAGAGCATGAAGTCGGTCCCCAGCCACTGGTTTTCCTTGATCAGCTCCAGGTAATTGTCGCCGCCGGCCTTGTTGGCCTGCGCCAGCAGCACCTTGTTGCCGTCGTCGAGGACGCTTTCCGCGCGGGCATAGGGATGGAACGCGGAGACCCTGAGCCCCTCGAAGGTCTTCTTGAACATGTCCTCGAAGAGTTCGATGACTTTGGGCGAGAGCGAGCTGAAGGTGAGGATGCCGGTCTTGGTGTCCCAGACCGCGTCGTAGGTTGCCGGGGTGGGCAGCGTCTGGGAGAGGAGCATCGCGTGCACCGCCTCCTTGAGGTCCTCCCTTTTCTGCTTGGGGACCTTGGCGAAGCCCGGGTTTTCGGCGAGGAACTCCTCCTTCGCCTTCTCGAGGTGGGCCTTCAGTACCGCGGAAGGGACGGCGCGCTTGTCGCGGCGCAACGTGAACATGAAATAGTGCTCGCGGCAGCAGGCCGCGGGGGAGTCGAAGTCGGCGATCCTGGGATCGTCCAGGTGCACCCAGCCGACCGAGAGTTCCTCGGTTCCCTGGTCGATCGGGTTGAATTTATTGCCTGCGAGTTGTTTGGTGACCCAGGCGTACAGCTCTTCCTGCGGCGGAAGATCCCCCTGGACCTTGAAGTGGCAGACGCTTACTGTGTTGGCGAGGATGCCCATCGATGTTTCTCCTTCAGTGTGCTTTTCTTGTCCCGCGCGAGCGGGACAGCATGGATACACCTTTTGCCCGTGGGGGGCAAGTTAAAAAGGCTAAAACCTGAAAACCATAAGCCACGGAGAAAATCTGAGGAAATCTGAGAACACCTTTGAAAGCTTTGAAGGTAACCCCTCAAGTCTTTTGATTCTGTTTCTCTCGGAAGTTCTCAGATTTTCTCCGTGGCCAACGGTTTTGTCTTTGTCTCTGTTTTTACTTCATCTTCTCAAGGACTTTACCCTTCTCCCTGGCGTACTCCTCTTGGCTCAGCGCGCCTCGTTCGAACTTGTTCTTCAGCGCCTTCAGCTCATCCTCGCCGGCCGGGGCGGCGGCCTTGGTCTCTCCCTTTTTACCCCGCTCCTTGAGCCGGCTCGCCTCGCTCTTGATGTCCACCAGGTCCATCTTCAACTCGGCATTGCCGTACCAGTGGGTGTAGGCCGGGTTCTGATGGTAGGCGCCTTTCACGGTCCGGGCATAATCGTACTTCTTCATCTTGAAGAAGAGCCGCTCGATGTGCGAGGTGTCCTCGTAGAGCATCTGGCTGTCGGTCACGAGACGCTGCCCGCTCAACGGGTGCGGCGGGCGGTTTTCCGGCATCGGGTCGAGGAGCCCCCGGTCGTTCAGGTCCCAGATGACATGCTCGGCTTCCTTGAGAATGGCGAGGCTCTGGCTGCGCACCTGGTCCCCGCGCTCCAACTCCCTTTTCGCGAAGGAGGGGGCGTGGCAGGCGCTGCAGATGTTGATCATGTCGGCGCGGGCCGGCTGCGCCTTGGCGGCAGGGTAGGGGACGCCGCCGGAGTTCATGGTGATGCCGATGGAGACGTTGTGGGTTCCCTTGGGCATGTGGCAGGTCTGGCAGTCGGGCCCGGTCTTGCTGCCGGTGGTCGCATTGAGCGTTCCATGCATCGAAGTCTGCCACATCTCCCACTGCGGATGGTCCGGCCCCATGTGGCACTTGGCGCACGAGTTCGGGTCACGCACGATCTTCAGGTCGGTCATGTGTTTCGAATGGCAGGAGTCGCAGGCGTCCTCGACGCTGTGACAGTAGTTGCAGCCGATCTCCCCCATCTCGGGGGATTGCTTCAGGAACCGTGCGCACTGCACGTCCGAGCGCGGCACCTCGTCTCCCTCTTCGTGGCAGAAGCGGCATTCCCCCTGCTTGCGGTTGGGAAGGTTCCTGGTGCAGCCCCAGCCGGAGTGCAGCCCCATGCCGTGGCGGCTGGCGCGGTGCTCCTGGTATGCCTTCTGGTGGCACGGGGCGCACACCTTCATTCCCACCTTGGCCTCGCCCTTGACGATCTTGTCATGGTCGGTGCCGTGACACTTCTCGCAGCCGACTCCGGCCTTGGCGTGAGCGCTCCCCTGCCATTGCGCCACCGCCGCGGGAGTCTTCTCCGCGTGACAGGGGAGACAGGGTGCCGCGGCACCGGCGGCGAGAGGCGCAGACAACAGCAGCGCCGCCGCGAGCAAAGACTTCATCATTGCATAGGCTCCTTCCGCTCCAGCTGCTTGTGGTATTCCTGGTCGGTGATCAGCTTCTGGCTGCGCAGCCGGCGCAGTTTGAGGAGGCGCTCCAGGTCTGCGGGGAGCGCCGGGACCGGGCCGTCATCGAGCCCCGAGACCAGGTAGAGTTGCCCCTGGTAACTTACCGCGATGGCAGAACCGTCAGGGAGGAAGACCCCTCGGGTGCCGGCGGGGAAGGTGGCGATTTCCTTCCCTTTGCGGTACAGGTGACCGTCCAGGAGCAGGTAGCTCCCGGCAGGGGACAGTGCGGGGCTGACGGCGGCGCTGGGGAAACTCTCCAGTTCCTTGCCGTCGGGGAGCGAAACCCTGCGCGCGGCGTTCTCCGCGTCTCCGATCAGTAGCGACTCGCCATCCGGCGCGTAAACTACCTTTCCTTCACCCAGCTGTACCTGCCCCACCTCGGCACCGCCGCCGGTCTCGATGTTGCGGATTAAAACCTTCAGGTAGGGGGTGAAAAGGGGCGGATCCTTCAGCGTGGTATAGGCGATTTCGTCGCGGTACGGGGAGACGGCGATGAAAAGCTGGTTGTACAGCAATTGGTCCGGGAGGCCCGCCACATGCGGACGCAGCGTGACGTCGTTCAAGGTGGTGGCGACGGGCACGCCGCTTCCGTCCCACTGGAACAGACGCGAGGTCATCTGGGAGCCGAAACTGAATTTCCTTACATTGAGCACCCCGGCCAGCACCTCTTTTTCGGAGCGCCAGGCGACGGAGGTGATCCTCCCCCCGATCTTGGTTTCCCCGAGCGTCCTGCCGCTGCCGTCCAGGATGCGCAGCCAGGTGCCGTCCTCGGCCGGTAGGGCGACGGCCAGCCTGTCGCCGCCGGGGGAGAAGCTGAGCGCGCTGACGGCGCCGTCGAGGACCTTCACGCTCTTACCCTGCAGGTCGGTCAGCGCGACGCTCCCCTTGACCACCGTGGCGAAGGTGCCGTTACGGGTGGCATCGAAAGGGGTTCCCGCATCGGAGCGGGCAATGGGTTTTACCTGGAGGCCCGTGGGTAGCTGCACCGGCAGCGTGGCGGCACAACCGGTAAGGGAGCCGAGGATAAGGACGGTAAAGAGAGTCAGCACCAATTTCTTCATGTCACCTCCATTGAGCGGGCGCCAGTGTACTCAATTTGCAATGCTAAAACAACACGCAACACCGCTTTTGCCATCCTGTGCCGTATGCCCCTTCCCCCCTCCAGGGGGAGGGGCTGGTGAGCTCCCTAACCGCGAGGGGTGAGTTCCCGCCCTGAGGCTGGCTGGCCACCGGCTGGTGCGGTTCTCCATTGCAGGGAAATAGCTGGTGAGTCCCCTCCCCCGGAGGGGGAGGGTTGGGGAGGGGGAATGACTTTGCGACAGAAGTCGGCGGCAGGATGGCGTGTTTTGTATTGAGCCGATGTGGTAGAATCGCTGCATTGTTTTTGTCAAAGGAGGGACGATATGCACGTGGCATTGCTGCAGATGAGGCTCCTACTGCCCAGTCGCACGCTCAAAGAGAAGAGGGCCATCGTCAAGAGCGTGCTGGCGCGGGCGCGCAACAGGTTCAATGTCGCCTGTTCCGAGAGCGCCCTCAACGATCAACCCGCCGACGCCGAACTCTGCTTCGTCACCGTTGCCAACAGTGCCACCCGCGCCAGGCAGCTTTTACAGGAACTGGAATACTGGCTGGTGTCGGAGCGGCCCGACGTGCAGATCATCGACCTGCAGGTCGAAGACCTGTAGCCGCATTGTCGCTTCCCACCCATTTGAAAATGTGTTAGCTTCCGCTTCTATGAATCCGCTAATCGGGGTGACCCTGCATGGCACAAGATGACCTGAACAAATTGACCATCGACAAACAACGCTACACCCCCGCCGGTGGCGCACCCAGGAAACGGCGCACCCGGATCATAGCGGCGCTGGTGCTCCTGGCCCTGGTGCTGGGCATCTGGACCCTGGCGACCAGACGCAGCATCGAAGTGGAAGTTGCCACCGTCTCCCTGGTCTATCCCTCGCAGACCATCTCGTCGCTCAACGCAAGCGGGTACGTGGTGGCCCAGCGAAAGGCTGCGGTTTCCTCCAAGGCGACCGGCCGGCTGGAATGGCTCGGCGTGGAAGAGGGGAGCGTGGTGCGCGAGGGGCAGTTGCTGGCCCGCCTGGAGAACCGCGACGTGGCCGCCCAGAAAGGGCAGGCGGCGGCCACGCTTTCGGCGGCGCGCGACACCCTGGAGCAGGCCAAGGTGGAGCGTACCGATGCCGCCCGCGCCCTGTCCCGGGCCAAGGAGCTGATCGGCCAGGGGATCATCGCCCAGGCCGACTACGACACCGCCGAAGCACGCTACCAGCGCGCGGCCGCCGCGGTGGCGGCAGCCCAGGCCAACATCGGCGGCGCGCAAAGCGCCCTCCGGGGAGCCGAAGCCTCCCTCGATTACACCCTGATCCGCGCCCCCTTCGACGGCGTTGTCCTCACCAAGAACGCGGACGTGGGGGACATCGTCTCGCCGCTGGCCGCCGCCGCCAACGCCAAGGCCGCCGTGGTCACCATGGCCGACATGGGATCGCTGCAGGTGGAGGCGGACGTGTCGGAGGCCAACCTGGGCAAGGTGAAGGTGGGGCAGCCGTGCGAGATCGTTCTCGACTCGCTTCCCGACGTCCGCTTCCGCGGCTCGCTCTACACCATCGTCCCCACCGCCGACCGGAGCAAGGGGAGCGTCATGGTCAAGGTCCGCTTCCTGGACAAGGACCGGCGCATACTCCCGGAGATGAGCGCCAAGGTCGCCTTCCTGGAGCGCGAGCTCAGGCAAGGTGAGGCGACTCCCCGCGTGGGCCTCCCTCCGACGGCGGTGGTGCACCGCGACGGCAAGGACTACGTCTTCAAGGTGGTCAAAGATCGGGCCCAACTGACTCCGGTGGTGCTGGCTGGAAAGCTCGGCGACCTGGTGCAGGTAAACTCCGGCATCAACGCCGGCGAGCGCATCGTCACCAAGCCCCTGGACCAGGTACGCGACGGCAGCCGCGTGAAGACGGCGGAAAAGTAGCCATGTCCGAAGCAAGCGAGCCGATCGTCCGGATCAGGAACCTCTCCAAGGCCTACCGCCGGGGCACCCAGGTGATCCCGGTCCTCACCGACATCAATTTCGACATCGCCCGCGGCGAATTCGTCGCCCTGATGGGGCCTTCCGGCTCCGGCAAGAGCACGCTCTTGAACCTCATCGCCGGGATCGACAGCGCCGACCAAGGCTCGGTCCTGGTGGGAGACGTCGAGATCACCCGTCTGGGTGAAAGCGACCTGGCCCGCTGGCGCGCCGGCAGCGTCGGCTTCATCTTCCAGTTCTACAACCTGATTCCCGTGTTGACGGCCTACGAGAACGTGGAACTCCCGCTTCTTTTGACCCACCTGAGCCGGCGCGAGCGGCGCGAGCACGTAGAGGCGGTCCTAAACGTGGTGGGGCTTGCCGACCGGATGGATCACTACCCTTCTCAGCTCTCCGGCGGGCAGCAGCAGCGGGTCGCCATCGCCCGTGCCATCGTTACCGACCCCGAGATCCTGGTGGCGGATGAGCCCACCGGTGACCTGGACCGCGCCTCCGCCGAGGAGATCCTGCAGCTCATGGACCGCCTGGTGCATGACTTCGGCAAGACCGTGATCATGGTGACCCACGACCCGCGTGCCGCCGAGAAGGCCCACCTGATCCGGCACCTGGAGAAGGGTGAGCTGAGCGTGACCTAGATGGGCATTCCCTATTCCTACAGTTTCCGCAACCTCTGGACCAGGCGGCTCACCACCGTCCTCACCGCAAGCGGCATGGGGCTGGTGGTATTCGTCTTTGCCGCCACCCTGATGCTGACCGAGGGGCTGGAAAAGACCCTGGTTGAGACCGGCTCGTCCGACAACGTGGTGCTGCTAAGGAAGTCGGCCAATTCCGAGGTGCAAAGCGGCGTTGAGCGCTACCAGGCTTCTCTACTGGAGAGCCAGCCCGAGGTCGCCATCGGCGCCGACGGCATGCCGCTTTTGGCCAAGGAGTTGGTGGTCCTGATCAACCTGAAGAAGCGGGTGGGGGACAAACCCGCCAACGTCATCATCCGCGGCATCGACGCCGCCTCGCTCAAGTTGCGACCGGCGGTGCGGCTCAAGGAGGGGCGCATGCCGCGTCCCGGTTCCGCCGAGGTCGTCGCCGGGGAAAGCGTGGCCAAGCGCTTCAAGGGATGCGGGCTGGGCGAGACCCTGCGCTTCGGCATGCGCGACTGGCGCGTGGTCGGCGTCTTCGATGCCGGGGCCACCGGTTTCTCCTCCGAAATCTGGGGCGACCGCGATCAGATGATGCAGGCCTTCAGAAGGCCCGTCTACTCCTCCATGATCTTCCGGATGCGGGACCCCAGCGCCTTCGACGCCTACAAGGCGCGCGTGGAGGCCGATCCGAGGCTCACGGTCGAGGCCAAGCGGGAGACCCAGTACTACCTGGACCAGTCCGAGGCGATGGCCACGTTTTTGCGCATCCTGGGGCTGGTGCTCACCATCATCTTCTCCGTCGGTGCCGTGATCGGGGCGACCATCACCATGTACGCCGCCGTGGCCAACCGGGTCACCGAGATCGGCACACTGCGTGCGCTTGGTTTCCAGAGAAAGAGCATCCTGGCATCCTTCATCATCGAGGCGCTGTTACTGGGGTTGTGCGGCGGGGTCCTGGGCGTCTTTGCCGCCTCGTTCATGCAGCTGATCACCATTTCCACCATGAACTGGGCCTCGTTTTCCGAGTTGGCCTTTTCCTTCACGCTCAACTTCAGCATCGTGTGGAAGTCGCTGCTCTTTTCCGCCGTAATGGGTTTTGTCGGCGGCGCGCTCCCCGCCCTGCGTGCCTCGCGCATGAATATAGTGGAGGCCCTGCGGGCCACATGAGGTTTTGATGTTTTTCCTGAAATACATCCTCAGGAATCTTTTCCGGCACAAGCTCCGTTCCGTCCTCACCATCGTGGGGGTGGCGGTGGCGGTGCTCGCCTTCGGCCTTTTGCGCACGCTGGTCGGGCTTTGGTACGCCGGCGCCGAGCACGCCTCGGACACGCGCCTGGTCACCCGCAATTCCATCTCCCTGGTCTTCCCGCTTCCCATCTCCTACCTGGACCGCATCCGCGGCGTGCAAGGCGTGACTACGGTCTCCTACGGCAACTGGTTCGGCGCCTACTACAAGGAACAGAAGAACTTCTTCGCCAACTACGCCATCGAGCCGCGCGGCTACCTGGAGCTCTACCCGGAACTCATGCTCTCTCCCAAGGAGAAGAACGATTTCTTCCTGGACCGCAAGGGGTGCATCGTGGGGGAACGCCTGGCCAAGACCTACGGCTGGAAGGTGGGCGACCTGATCACCCTGAAGGGGACCATCTTTCCGGGACAGTGGGAATTCGTGCTGCGCGGCATCTACCACGGCAAGGAGAAGGCGACCGAGGAGCGCATCCTCCTTTTCCACTGGAGCTACCTCAACGAAACCTTGCGCCAGACCGTCCCCCGCCGGGCCGACCAGGTGGGATATTTCGTGGTGGGGGTGAAAAAGCCGGAGCTTGCCCCCGAGGTGTCCATGGCCATCGACTCGCTGTTCAAGAATTCCCTCGCGGAGACCCTGACCGAGACGGAGAAGGCTTTCCACATGAGCTTCGTTTCCATGACCGAAGCCATCATGGTCGCCATCCAGATCGTCTCCTACATGGTGATCGCCATCATCATGGTGGTGGCGGCCAACACCATGGCCATGACCGCGCGCGAGCGCATCGGCGAGTACGCCACCCTGAAGACACTGGGTTTCAAGGGGGGGCACCTGGGCTGGCTCATCTTCGGAGAGTCGGTGCTGATCTCCGTGTCCGGAGGAGTGGTCGGCGTCGCGGCCACCTTCCCGGCGGCACACTGGATCGAAGTCGAACTGGCCCAGTACTTTCCCTACTTCAGCGTTTCCAGCGAGACCATCCTGCTGGAGTTGCTGGCAGCCTTGTCGGTAGGTGTCGTCTCCGGCATCTTCCCCACCTGGCGCGGCGCCACCATCCGCATCGCCGACGGGTTGAAGCGGATCGGGTAAAACTCCAAAAGCTTCAACGCAAAGGCGCAAAGCCGCAAAGGCGCGAAGAGAAAGCAATATCTTGTGTTTTAAAGCAAAAAACAGTATAAGAACCCGCCTGTAGTCCGCTTTCCAGCCGTACCCTTGGAGTTTCCCCCCGGCGCCTTTGCCTCTGATGTGCCATGCGCTTAGTTTTTTCTCTGCGCCTTAGCGGCTTTGCGCCTTTGCGTTAAAGCTTTTAGCCTTTGTGTTTTTGATTTCAGGAGGTCCCCGTTGAGATTTCTGCGTCTGCCCAAGGACCGCATCGTCTGGCTGCTGCTCCTGGTCTCGTTGATCCTGTACCTTGCCGATTATTTCTTGTTCCCCCGCGCCGAGGAGATCGGCTTCGGCTTCATGTCCAACGTCGCCTTCCTCCCGGTCTACGTACTCTTCGTGACGCTGATGATCGAGCGCGTGCTCAAAGAGCGCGAGCGCGAGGCGATGATCAAGAAGCTCAACATGGTCATCGGCATCTTTTTCAGCGAGGTCGGCTCTCCGCTGCTTCGGGACCTGCACGACTTCTACCCCGACGGCGAGGAACTCTCCAAGAAGCTCCGGGTCACGGTGCGCTGGCGCGAGGAGGATTACCGCGCGGCCAGGGAGTTCCTGAAGGACCATGAAATCCGTCCCGACTCCCGCTCCGGCGACCTGGTCGCCCTCAGGACCTTCCTCTCCGAAAGAAAAGGGGTGATGCTGTCGCTCATGGAGAACCCGAACCTGCTGGAGCACGACTCCTTCACCGATCTCCTCTGGGCGGTGTTCCACCTGATCGAGGAACTCCAGGCGCGCCGCGCCCTCACTGGGCTCCCGGCCAGCGATATGGACCACCTGAGCGGCGATATCAAGCGGGCGCATACCTACCTCCTCATGGAGTGGCTCTCCTACATGGCACACCTGCAGAAGGACTACCCCTACCTGTTCTCCCTCGCGGTCCGCATGAACCCGATGAACCCGGAGGCGCACGCCGAGGTGACCTGAGAAATAGAAAAAAAGTTGCATATTTGCGGCGGGTGCCTTATAAGTATCAGCTCCGCAAAAAGCCACTATCCCTCCTGAAAGGTGACCGAAAGCTTTGAAAGAAAAGCAGACTCTGGCAAAACTCCGTCAGGACATAGATGCGGTGGACGATCGCATCCTGGAACTTCTCAACGAGCGGGCCAAGCTCGTAATGCAGGTCGGCGCGGTGAAGACCGAGAACCGCAGCGACTTCCACGTGCCCAGCCGCGAAAGGGAGATCTACGAGCGACTCGCCGCGGCGAACCCCGGCCCCTTCCCGGCCGAGGCGGTGCGCGGCGTATTCCGCGAAATCATCTCCGCGTCGCTGGCGCTGGAAAAGCCCCTGAAGGTCGCCTTCCTGGGCCCCAACGCCACCTTCAGCCACCTGGCCGCCATGCAGCACTTCGGCCTCTCGGCCTCGCTGTCGCCGGAGCGCTCCATCCCCGCCGTGTTCGAGGCGGTGGAGAAGGGCGAGGCGTACTACGGCGTGGTGCCGGTGGAGAACACGACGGAAGGGATGATCTCGCACACGCTCGACATGTTCATGGAGAGCGAGCTGAAGATCAACGCCGAGGTCCTTTTGGAGGTGTCCCACTTCCTGCTTTCCAGGACCGGGCGCTTCGAAGATATCAAGAAGGTCTACTCGCACCCGCAGCCGCTGGCCCAGTGCCGCAAGTGGCTCGCCGAGAACCTTCCCAACGTGCCCCTGGTCGACGTTGCCTCCACGACGCTCGCCGCCCAGATCGTGGCGGAGGACTACACCGCAGCGGCGATCGCCAGCGAGTACGCCTCTTCCATCTACAACCTGAAGATCGTCAAGGCCCGCATCGAGGACCAGGTGAACAACTTCACCAGGTTCCTGGTCATCGGCCGGAAGATGGCCGAGGCCAGCGGCGACGACAAGACCTCGCTCATGTTCTCGGTCCGCGACGAACCGGGCATCCTGCACCGGATGCTGGAGCCGTTCGCCAAGCGCGGCATCAACCTCTCCAAGATCGAGTCCCGCCCGCTCAAGAAGAAGGCCTGGGAATACATCTTCTATCTCGACCTCTCTGGACACATCTCCGATCCTGCCGTCAACGAGGCGGTGCAGGATCTCGGCACCTGCTGCCAGTTCGTTAAGGTGCTGGGCTCGTACCCCCGGGCACGCCAGTGAGGGGGGACTAGCATGGTCCAGTTCAAGAAGATGGTCGTGATCGGCGTCGGGCTGATCGGCGGTTCCCTCGCCCGCGTGCTGCGCGAGAAAGGGTCCGTGAACGAGGTGGTCGGCGTCGGCCGCGGCGAAGCCAACCTCAAGCGCGGCGTGGAACTGGGCGTTCTGGACAGCTACAGCACCGATGCCCGGGAGGCGGTGGCCGGAGCCGATCTCGTTTTCGTGGCGACGCCGGTCTGCACCATACCGAAGGTGGTCGCCGAGATTGCGCCCTACCTGGCTCCCGGCTGCATCGTCACCGACGGCGGTTCCGTCAAGGAGAGCGTGGTGACGGCGTGCGAGCCGCTCATGCCGGCCGGCACCTACTTCGTCGGCGGGCATCCCATCGCCGGAACGGAACATTCGGGCGTCGAGGCTTCCTTTTCCACTCTCTACGTGGGAAGGCGCTGCATCGTGACCCCCACCGCCAACACCAATCAGGTGGCGCTCGAGAAGGTGGTCGAGCTCTGGAAGGTGGCCGGCTCCACCGTACCGCTCATGGACCCCGTGCAGCACGACCGCGTGGTGGCAGCCATCTCGCACCTGCCGCACATGGTGGCCTACTCGCTGGTGAACGCGGTGGACGGCTACGACCGCTTCGGCGGCGATCTGCTCTCCTTTTCCGCGGGAGGGTTCAGGGACTTCACACGCATTGCCTCGTCCGACCCGGTCATGTGGCGCGACATCGCGCTTACCAACCGTGAGGCGATCCTGGAGATGATGGACTTTTTCTCCGTGTACCTGGAGAAGCTGCGCGCCCTGGTGGACGAGGGTGATGCCGACGGCCTGCAGGCCTTCTTCCTGAACTCCAAGCAGAAGCGGGACGCCATTCTCTAGCAGCAGCGGCAGGCGGCGAATCCGGTCCGACTAGCCCGACCAGTCTGACAGGTCTGACAGGTCGGACAGAAAAAATTGAAAGCGGCAGCGAGGTGCTTCATGCAAAGCTACACCGTTCAACCCGCCAAGAGTGTGCGCGGCGAGATCCGCGTCCCGGGCGACAAGTCGATATCGCACCGCTCCATCATGTTCGGCTCTATCGCCAACGGCGTGACCAAGGTCTCGGGCTTCCTGCGCGGCGAGGACGCGCTGGCTACCCTGGAGGCCTTCCGCTCCATGGGGGTGCAGATCGACGACGACGGCGAGACGGTGACCATCGTGGGCAAGGGGCTGCACGGGCTCGAGGAGCCGATCGACGTCCTCGACTGCGGCAACTCCGGCACCTCGATGAGGCTTCTGACCGGGCTTCTGTCGGGCCAGAGCTTCTTCTCGGTCCTCTCCGGCGACAAGTACCTGCGCGCCCGCCCCATGAAGCGCGTGGTGGGACCGCTCTCCAAGATGGGCGCCCACATCGGCGGCCGCGCCGGCGGGGAAAAGGCGCCGCTCGCCATCCAGGGCTCCAAGCTCAAGGGGATCGAGTACGACTCCCCGGTCTCGAGTGCCCAGGTGAAGTCGGCCATCATGCTGGCCGGGCTTTACGCCGAAGGTGAGACGGTCGTGCGCGAACCGCATCTCTCCCGCGACCACTCGGAGCGTATGCTGCGCGCCTTCGGAGCCAACGTGGAAACCTTCCCCGGCGGGGTCAAGGTTCGCGGCGGCGCCGAGCTGACCGGACGCGATATCGTCGTCCCCGGCGACATCTCCTCGGCCGCCTTCTTCATGGTCGCGGGATCGATCGTTCCGGGAGCGGAACTGGTCATCAAGGGAGTCGGCATCAACCCGACCCGCACCGGCATCATCGACATCCTGAAGGGGATGGGGG
This sequence comes from Geomonas anaerohicana, assembly GCF_016458305.1. GTDB lineage: Bacteria > Desulfobacterota > Desulfuromonadia > Geobacterales > Geobacteraceae > Geomonas > Geomonas anaerohicana. The sequence goes on from NZ_JAEMHL010000004.1 coordinate 122,216, forward strand.
CGGACCTCGAACTTCTGAACGTGCGCGACGAGACCGGCGAGCCGGTGGCCGACATCCGGGTGCGCTACGCGCAGCTGAAGGCCATGGCGATCTCCGGCGAAGTGGTGCCGCGCGCCATCGACGAGTTCCCTGCCATCTGCGTCGCGGCGGCTCTCGCCGAAGGGACCACCGTGGTGAGCGGCGCTGAGGAGCTGCGGGTCAAGGAAACCGACCGCATCACCGCCATGGCGGACAATTTAAGACGAGCCGGGGTCACCGTGGTGGAGACGCCGGACGGCATGGAAATCACCGGTGTATCCGCCCTCAAGGCGTGCGCCGCCGACAGCTTCGGCGATCACAGGATCGCCATGTCCATGATGGTGGCAGGGCTGGTCGCACAGGGAGAAACCACCATCTCCGACGTCGACTGCATCGCCACCTCGTTCCCCGGCTTCCGTGAACTTCTCGAGGGGGTAGTACAGCGTTGAGTGCAGTAAGAGAAAACGGCGTAATCGTCGCCATAGACGGGCCCTCCGGGGCGGGCAAGAGCAGCCTCACCAAGCTGTTGGCCCAGCGCCTCGGTTACATTCACATCGACACCGGCGCCATGTTCCGCGCCGTCGCCCTCATGTCCAAGCGCGCCGGCATCGCCACCGATGACGACGCCCGGCTTGCCGAACTCTGCCGCGGCCTGGACGTGACCTTCGTGCGTGACGGTGCAAGCTGCCGGGTTCTTGCCAACGGCGAGGACGTCTCCACCGAGATCCGCACCGAGGAAATCGGCCTGTTAACCTCCGCCATCTCCGCCCGTAAACCGGTGCGCGAGGCGCTTCTGACCATGCAGCGCGCCATGGGGGCCAAGGGGGGAGTCATCCTGGAGGGACGTGACATCGGCACCGTGGTCTTCCCTGACGCCGAGGTGAAGTTCTTCCTCTCCGCGAGCGCCGAGGAGCGCGGCCGCCGCCGCTACCTGGAACTGGCCGCCCGCGGCGATTCGGCGACGCTCGAGGAGACCATCGCCAAGGTAATCCAGCGCGACAAGCAGGATGAGGGGCGCGAGCACGCGCCGCTCAAGCAGGCGGACGACGCGCTCCCCATCGACTCCACCAGCCTCTCCATCGAGGAGGTGCTGTCCGTCATGGAGAACGCGGTACGTGAGCGCCTGGCACAGGGCGACAAGGGGTAACCATGGAAGTGATACTGGCCAAACACGCGGGCTTCTGCTTCGGGGTGAAAAGGGCCACCCATCTCGCCTTCGACGCCGCCGGCAAGGGCGGCGACACCTACACCCTGGGGCCGATCATCCATTCGCCGCAGGTGGTGCAGCGCCTCGAGGAGATGGGGGTGAAGTCGGTCGAGGACGTGTCCGAGATCAAAAACGGCAGTACCGTCATCATCCGCTCCCACGGCGTCGCCGCCGAGGAACTGGAAGCCGCGGTGCGCGCCGATCTGGCCATCGTCGACGCCACCTGCCCCTTCGTCAAGAAAGCCCAGGAACACGTGGCCATGCTCTCCAAGGAAGGGTACGACGTGGTCGTGGTCGGGGATGCGGTCCATCCTGAGGTGCAGGGGATCGTTTCCTACGCCACCGGCCGGGTTTACGTGGTCAGCTCCGGCAAGGACGTCGAGAGGCTGCCGCGTATGGCCAAGATGGGGGTGGTGGCGCAGACCACGCAGTCCTTCGAACACCTGAACGAGGTGGTGGCGGCTTGCCTCGCCCGCGGCGGCGAGACCCGGGTCTACAACACTATCTGCGACGCCACCGCGGTGCGCCAGGAAGAGACCAAGAAGCTGGCTGGCGAGGTGGACTGCATGATCGTCATCGGCGGATTCAACAGCGCCAACACCAAACGATTGGCCCAGATCTGCCGCGAACTTTTGCCGCGCACGCACCACATCGAGACCGCCGGCCAGATCGACCCGGCCTGGTTCGAAGGGGTGCAGCGGGTTGGGGTGACGGCGGGGGCCTCGACGCCGAAGTGGTTGATCGACGAAGTGACGGAAAGAATTTCGGCCATCGACAAGGATAAAATAGGTTGATATTTTTGTCCGATGTGCTAAATTAGCTCGATTTTATATGGAGATTACACGAGGGGGTAACAGTTTCAATGGGTGATGAAAAACGTACGTTCAAGAAAAAAGATATGCCGATCAGGCGGTTACACGATAATGACGAGGAGATGGACCAGGCAGAAATGGGTGGCGAGTTTGCTGACCTTTTCCAGGACAGTCTGAGGCAGCCGCAGAGCGGCGAAGTCGTCAAGGCGGTCGTGGTTCAGATCGAGCAGGACGTGGTGCTGGTTGACGTCGGCTACAAGTCGGAAGGTGCCATCCGCATCGCCGAGTTCATCGACGAGAACGGCGAACTGACCGTCAAAGTCGGTGACGAAGTCAACGTTTACTTCGAGCGCGGTGAGAACATCCGCGGCCACATGGTCCTTTCCAAGAAGAAGGCCGATTCCCAGGTTGCCTGGGAAGCCATCGCCGCAGCCGGCGAAGGCGGCGTCATCGAAGGCAAGATCACCGGCAAGGTGAAGGGCGGCATGACCGTAGACGTCGGCGTGGAAGCGTTCCTCCCGGCTTCGCAGGTTGACCTGCGCCCCGGCGGCAACATGGACCGTTTCGTCGGCCAGACCTACCAGTTCCGCATCCTGAAGCTGAACAGAAAGCGTGGCAACCTGGTGCTGTCCCGCCGCGTGCTGCTCGAGGAAGAGCGTGACAAGGCAAGGACCGAGACCCTGTCCACCCTGAAGGAAGGCGACATCGTCAACGGCGTAGTGAAGAACATCGCCGAGTACGGCGCGTTCGTCGACCTGGGCGGCGTAGACGGCCTGCTGCACGTCACCGACATGTCCTGGGGCCGTCTTGGCCACCCGTCCGAAATGGTCAAGGTGGGCGACACCCTGAAGGTCATGGTCCTCAAGTACGACCGCGAGAAAGGGAAGATCTCCCTGGGCCTCAAGCAGACCGTGCCCGATCCGTGGCTCAACGTTGCTGACCGTTACCAGGAAGGCGAGCGCGTGAGCGGCAAGGTCGTCAGCCTCACCGATTACGGCGCATTCATCTCCCTCGAGGACGGCATCGAAGGCCTGGTGCATGTCTCCGAGATGTCCTGGACCCGTCGCGTGCGTCACCCGTCGGAAATCCTCAAGGTTGGTGAGGAAGTCGAGGCGGTGATCCTGGGCGTGGATCCGGGCAATCGCAGGATCTCCCTGGGCCTCAAGCAGACCGAGGTCAACCCCTGGACCGTGATCGGCGAGCGTTACCCGGTCGGCACCAAGATCGAAGGGCAGATCAAGAACATCACCGACTTCGGCGTCTTCATCGGCATCGAGGACGGCATCGACGGCCTGGTCCACGTCTCCGACATCTCCTGGACCCGCCGCGTCAAGCACCCGGGCGAGCTGTTCAGCAAGGGCCAGACCGTGCAGGCCGTAGTTCTCAACATCGACGTCGAGAACGAGCGCCTCTCCCTGGGCATCAAGCAGCTGGTTCCGGATCCGTGGGAAGAGATCCCCAGGAAGTACAAGCCGGGCTCCAAGGTCAACGGCAAGGTGACCTCCGTGACCGACTTCGGCATCTTCGTCGAGATCGAGGAAGGGATCGAAGGTCTGATCCACGTCTCCGAGATTTCCTACGAGAAGGTCGCTTCTCCGAAGGACTTCGCCAACGTGGGCGACGAGCTCGAGGCAGTTGTCCTGAACGTGGACATGGTCGAGAAGAAGATCGCCCTCTCCATCAAGGCGCTGCAGACCGCAATGGAGAAAGCCGAGATGGCTTCCTACATGGGTAGCCAGGGTGAGGCAACCTCCAGCTTCGGCGATCTCCTCAAAGAGAAGCTGAAGAAGAGCACTGAAGAATAAACCAGTCACTTCGCCGACTGAGTAATCTTATAGGTTCATATTGAGGTGTTTAAATGACTAAGAGCGAACTGATCGACAAACTGGTTGAAGTACGCGGTGCTCTGACCCGCAAGGATTCCGAGGCGGTAGTCTCCATGGTGTTCGACGCCATGAGCGAGGCTCTCACCAACGGTGACAAGGTCGAGATCCGCGGCTTTGGCAGCTTCACCATCCGTGACCGCGAGCCGCGCGAGGCGAGGAACCCGAAGAGCGGCGAAATCGTCAGCATCCCGAGCAAGAAGACCCCGTTCTTCAAGACCGGGAAGGACCTGCGGGAGCGCGTGAACAACCTGTAGCAGCAATTACCGACGGGATCGGCCCGGATGGCGGAATTGGTAGACGCAACGGACTTAAAATCCGTCGGCCTCACAGCCGTGCCGGTTCGACCCCGGCTCCGGGCACCAGCGGTAAGTACAATAGAATAGCATGCAACCCAAAAGCCCTGAGAAATCAGGGCTTTTTCTGTTTTTGGACTAGCTTAGGTCCAGCGCAATCTGCTGCAAGATTCTTTTTTTAGGTATATGCTTGGGGGTATGGTGGTTGGGACATTACTAGCGTATACCGAAAAAGGAGGTGTACCCAAATGCCGAAGAGAATCCCGCCGTTAACCGACCTGCAGGTGAGTAAGGCAAAGGCTCAGGGGAAACAGGTAACGCTCTTTGATGGGGGCGGCCTGTTCGTCTTGGTCACCTTGACAGGAAGCAAGTTGTGGCGCTTCAAGTACCGTTTCGGAGGGAAGGAGAAGCTGCTTTCGCTGGGGAGTTACCCTGAGGTTTCTATTGCCGATGCGCGGGGCAAAAGAACCTCTTTCCGCAAACTGTTATCCGAAGGGGTTGATCCTGGCGAGGTGAAGAAAGCAGAAAAGTTGGAGAAGATCGCTCAAGTCAGGAACGCCTTTGAAACCGTGGCGAGAGATTGGCACGCCAGGTTCAAATCGCAGTGGTCGGAGAAGCACGCCGAACAGATATTGCGGCGCCTGGAGCAGGACGTTTTTCCGTGGATCGGAGCCAGGCCGATCGGGGAAATCAAGGCACCCGAGTTGCTGACTGTCCTGCGCCGGATCGAGGCTCGCTCGTTGGAAACAGCCTTCAGGGTCAAGATCGCCTGCGGCCAAGTATTCCGCTATGCGGTAGCCGAGGGGCGCGCCGACCGAGATCCGGTGGCGGACCTGAAAGGGGCGCTGCCACCGGTGAAAAACAAAAATTTCGCAGCTCCTACCGACCCCACAGATGTGGCCTCGCTTCTGCGTGCCATAGACGATTACAAGGGGTCCTACGTCGTCAAATGTGCCATGCAACTGGCCCCCTTGCTCTTTGTCCGTCCCGGGGAGTTGCGCCACGCCGAATGGTCCGAAATCGATCTCGAGGCCGCCGAGTGGAATATTCCGGGGGCGAAGATGAAGATGGGTGTGCCGCACCTGGTTCCGTTGCCGAAACAGGCTGTGCAGATCTTGAGGGGGCTGCATTTACTCACCGGACATGACAAGTATGTGTTTCCATGTATGCGCTCTACCCACCGTTGCATGTCCGAGAATGCGGTCAACGCAGGACTGCGCCGCCTCGGGTTTGAGAAGTCCGAGATCACCGGGCACGGGTTCCGCGCCATGGCCCGAACCATCCTGGACGAGGTGCTGCAGGTCCGTCCCGAGTTGATCGAACACCAGCTGGCCCACCAGGTGCGAGACCCGCTGGGGCGCGCCTACAACCGGACCACCCACCTTGCCGAAAGGCGCAAGATGATGCAGACCTGGGCCGACTACCTGGACGGCTTGAAAGCGGGAGCAATGGTGCTGCCGCTCAAGAGGGTGACCTAGATTGGAGGGCGTATGAGGGGGCCGGATCCCGCTTCCATGAAGCTCGTCGATCCGGCCCGTTCTCGGTCGCTTACCCGCGCCACCGTCATTTTGCAAGGGCGGCGTGCCGGTCCAGGAGGTCCCGAATTACCTGTACCGGCCAGGCTGCAATCCGCTCCGAGAGCTTGACCGGCTTTGGATAGATTCCCTTCTTGATGCCGGCATACCAGCCGGCGCGGCTGATAGGAAAGAGTGGGATGATGGCAGGTCTGGCCATCTTTGGCCCCCGCCCCGTCTTCCTGTTTGCTGCCGCCTGTTCCTCGGTTACTTCCCTTTGCCCGATGATCTGGTGGAGTCTCACGTACCCGTCACCGGGCAACTCGTTCCTGGCGTTCATGGCGACCTCCTCTGTTTCCCCCTCGTTTGACGGGGAGGCAGCGGCTGTTTCCCGTGCCATGTAGAAACTAGCTTAGAGTGTGCCAATCTTAAATATTTATAATTATTGAAGCTGCCAATGCGTCTGTCTCCAATCTGCCCCGAGAAAGTACATGCCCTGTTCAAAGCAGGTACACGATACCTGAGAACGGTACGGGTTTACATGGTTCGCGAATGGTGAATAAAAAATGCTGCATGAACCTCAAACATCAAGGCAGCGTCATCCTGCTTAAAATCGCTACGCCTTTGGCAAGAGTGGGGAATTCATGTAGGGCCGGTTCGGAAGGGGGACGAAGCTGCGTGAGCAGGGTCATACCCCTCAGAACGGGCTGGGACCGCCTCGCTACCTGTTCCGCGATAGAAATGAAGTCCAGCCTGAAACCGGTTGTTCCCGCTTCGAAAGAGCCTCCCTGAGTCCCGCCAGCTGCCCGCAAAGCTCTCCCAGAATCAGCCCCATTTCTTCCAGGCGAAACTCCACCATCGACTCCGGCGCGGCCTTGGGCGGAGGGGACTCCTGCACCGTTTTGGCGAGCTTTTCCACCGTTGCCGAGAGCGCGGCAATCCGCTCCGAGAGCCCGCAAACCTGCCCGAACGTGGCGGGAGTTCCGGAGAGGTTTGCGGGGAAAAGCCGGTCCCGGATCAGCTCCGAAACGCTCACCCCCGCCTCCTCGGCCTGGCGCCGTAAAAGCTCCTTTTCTTCCTCTGAAAGCCGTAGCGAGATCCTGTCCATAGACCGTCCGACACGCTCTTTTTTTGTGCTACGCCGTGCTACATTCTGGCCCCAGCCGGTCCGGTAGCCATTCCGCAGGGTTAAGTCACTTTTCAAAGATGCCTGGCCCCACCGTGGCGCCACGCGGTACCGTGAAACTACCTGGAAAGACAAGGCTTGCCGATGTCTGACATTTTAGCCCCCGTGAGGGGGCTGCATGAGGTGTGAAAGAAAACGTCAGCCAAGCGGAGCGAGGCCCGCCGTGCAGTTTACCACCGGCACCAACGACATGCGAAACCGGCTTTGCGAGGCACGAAAAATCATTCCCCGAACCCGCGTCCGAACCCCTTGGGACCCTTGAGCTCGAGCTCGCGTCCCGGACCCTTCTGGACCGGTGCGATCTCCCGACCCGGCAGCGGGATGTTGAGAGGCCGCGACATGGCTGCGAGATCCTTCTCCGCCTTCCTTTGAGTGACGGCCGCCTCGGGTCCGCGCACCGCCCGCTCCATCTCCGTGACCTTCTCCGCGAACTGCCGAACCGATGCGTGAAGCGGACCCTCCTTTGCCGCGATCTTGTCGCTGTAGCTCCCCCTGTTCAAGGTGGTGGTCTTCTCGTCCACCATCTCCACCGAGCGGGAAAGTCCCTCGACCCAGTTGGTGAAGACACGGGTGCCGAACTGGGCGCGGGTCAAGGAGACGTTGAGGGCGTTGAAGCTTGCCCTGCCGTACTCCACTTCCGACGCCGGAACATCGAACCGTGGCGTGAGGGTCTGCTTCGGAGGGGGAACCGGGGCGTACAGGATCGAGTGCTCCACCGTGCTCCCCTGGCTCTTGTGCACCGTGACCGCGTAGCCGTGATCCAGGTGCCGGTAACGGGTGAGGTCGATCGCTGCCTTGCGGTCTCCGAGGTCGACCACCGCGCGTCCCTTTGAGTCCAACTCCCTGACCACCCCCATGGCACCGTTTTGCAGATCCAGCTTGGTGTCGTTTTTCAGGAGCACGACGCGGTCCCCCACGGAGAAGTTCCGCTCCTCCTCCCGGTACAGCCTGGTCTTACCCGCCATTTCTGCGGCGGAGAATTCCTTGGTAACCGTGCGTGACAGTTCCCGCCCGTCCCGCTTCCTGGTGTGGAAGGAGTAGGTCACCTGGACCATGTTCCGCTCCCGGTCGAGCCCGGTCACCTGCGCCTCGGTATTGAGCCGCGTCCCCCAGCGCTCCATCTGGCCGTCCGTGCGTCTCGTCCCGGTAAACTGCACCGTGTCCCCGACCTGGAACCCTTCCACCGTCACCCCCTGGCGCACCGGGACCAGCACCGCGAACGGTTTTCCCTCCAGGATCTCGCCCGACGCGACACGTGCCTGCCGGATCTCCCGGTTCAGTTCCCTGCGCGCCGCGTTGGTCACGGTCAGAAGGAGCACCTGCTGCGGTTGCCCGGCTTCCTCGCGCTCGGGTAGATGGGAGGGCTTGCGGCTCTCTGCCAGGTAATGCTCCACCACCGCCTTGCGTAGCTCCTGCGGGTCGGCGATCTCCACCATCTCGCGCCTCTTTGCCAGCCCCCTGAGCGCCTCCTGCGCGTTCACGGCTAAGAGGCGGTCCTCGCGGTTCAGCCCGCGCGCGATCTCCAAAAGCCCCGGGTCCCGCTGCCGCAAGATGTCGGTCAGGTGCGCGTAGTCGATCTCGCCTCTCTCCCCGAGCTCCCTGAGCGGTACGAGCAGGTTCCCCGCCTGGACACCCTGCATCTGCTTAGAGTCACCCAGAAGGTGCAGCTTCACCCGGGCACCGCTTTGTTGCAGCTTCTCCACCACGTCGAGAAGCCGCTCGGTCTGCCTCGCTCCCAAAAAGCCCGCCTCGTCCACGCGAATCACCACCTGGGTCCCAGGCTCCGTGGGGATGAAAATTTTTTCACCCCTTACCACTACCATGGGCGGCTCCCCGTTTTGCCTCTGTAGGTCAAATTTGGAAGCCGGGTTGGCGTTTTCGAAGCTGTGGATGGTGCAGGCGGGTCTGCCGGTGGCAAGGGCGAGTTCCCGGGCAGCCTTGCCGGTGTAGGCGAGGTTGATGGAGAGGTGCTCCTCCCCGTAGGGGCGCAGCACCTGGTCGTTGAAGCGCTCCACCAACTGCAAGGTCGTAGTCTTCGCGGCCCCAGGATCGCCCAGGGTATAGGTGATCCCGCGCTTCCCGGTCAACTCGTTGAATACCTCGGCTTTCTGCCCGGCCGTATACGTCCGGCCCTCGTCTTCTGCCGCCCGCTCCAGGAGCCAGTTGACGCTCGTGGGGGAGGCGGTGCTCTCAAAGGAGGGGAGGGCCCTGATCCGCTCCAGGTTTCGGGCCTCGAGCTCCAGCATCTCTTTCGTGCTGCAGAACTCCCTGCCGAACGGGTCATTGCCGACCTTGAATACGCCCTCCGTCCCGCCGTCGATGCCGGCATTCAACTCGGGAAGCGAATGCTCCCCCCCCGAGATGCGCACCGCCTGGTCCAGAAGCCGGGCCCGGTCGATCACCGCCTCCCGGTCGGTCAGGTCCCTGACCGCCAGCTCCACCACCCTGTTGGGAGCGGTTGGCTCGTGCAGCACGGCGAGTCCGTGCTCCCGCTCCATGCCGAGCCGGACCCCGTCCATCGAGGCGCCGCAGGCCTCGAAGCCCCTCTCGAAGTAACGGGTCAGCTCGTCCTTCGTGAGGGTGCGTTTCGAGTCCCTGGTCTCCAGCGCCGCCATCTCGTAAAGCCGGGCATGGGGCACTCCGGTAAAAAGCCCTTCAGCCTGCCACTTCTCCACCTGATGGTCGATTTGCTTGCGCCTGTTGGAGAAGTGGTCGACGAGCGCGGGATCCATGCCTTTCAACTCGATGTACATCTCCGAGCGGTCCATCACCGTCACCTGGAACCCGCGCTGGGTGAGTTCGTGGGAGAGCGCCTGCCGGTACAGGCGCCCGAGGAGTTTCTGGTCCTCGAACACCAGGTTGGTCGTGTTGGCCCTGAAGCTCCCGTCCGGAGTCTTAACCGCGTTCACCAAGAAGACGTGCGAGTGCAGTTGCGGGTCTATGCTGCGCGAGGTGGCGTGGTCGAATTTGGCCGCCACCATCTCCCCTGGATGGGCGCTCTTCGCGTGCCGGTAGTGGCAGTAGTGTCGCTCCATGTGATCGAGCACGGAAAGCACCGCCGCGTCGTGGGCTTCCTTCATCCCCTCGACCCCGGCGACGTAGGCGATGGAAACCGACTTGGGAGCGGAGAAGGTGGCGTCGTTCCCTGCCCGCCGTACCTCCATGACCTCCGCTGTCTTCGGGTCGCGACCATGCCCCGCCGCAACCAGCTGTCCACCGTCCGGCGCCTCACCCCTGCACAGGGCACGGAATTCTTCCGATCCGACCGGACCGGTGAGTCCCAGCGCCTCGGCCCCCTTGCCGCACCACAGGCTGCTTCCTGGCTCATCGGCTCCCCCCAGGTAGTAGTCCTCCCTGGAGAAGTAACCTCCCGCGTGCCCGGCTGTCATCTTTCTTGATAAAGTCATCATAGAGTGCCCCCCGTCGCCATTTCCCGCTGCGGTTACAGGTCGAGTGGGCTACGCGGCTCCTTGACCGTTCTCACCGGTACACAATGTGTATAGATCATCGTTGTCCTTAGGCTTGCATGCCCCAGAAGCTTCTGGATGACACGGATGTCATAGTTTGCCTGCAGCAGATGGGTGGCGAAGGAGTGACGGAAGGTGTGCGCGGTGACACGCTTGTTGATCCTGGCGCTGCACACCGCGTGGTACAAGGCTTCCTGGAGCTGGCTCTCGTGGATGTGATAGCGGCGGTACTCACTTGAACCGGAGACCAGGGTGAGGGACGGCTGCGGGAAGAACCACTGGTGGCGGAACTCCCTGGCAGCCTTCGGGAACTTCCGTTCCAGCGCGTCGTCCAGAAAAACCCCGTGGTACCCGGCAGCCAGATCCGCTTCATGCTGTCTCGCCACCGTTTCGATCTGTGCCCTGAGCGCGGGCAGCAGGGTCTGCGGCAGCGGGACGGTTCGATCCTTCTTGCCTTTGCCGTGCACGGTGAGAAGCCCCGCGTCGAAGTTGAAGTCGCCGATCCTGAGCTGCAGCCCCTCGAAAAGTCTAAGGCCGCAGCCGAACAAAAGACCCACCACGAGCCGGTAAGGTGGCGGGAGCTCATCAAGGATGGCGTCGATCTCGGCCCTGGAAAGCACCGTCGGCACATAAAGGGACTTCTTGGCTCGGGGGACGCCGCGCAACTCGCCGAACTCCCGTTTCAGGGCATGACGGTAGAGAAACAAAAGGGAGTTGAAGGCCTGGTTCTGGGTGGACGCCGCAACGTGGCACGTCACGGCAAGGTGGGTGAGGTATTCCTTCACGTCCTCCGTTGTCAACTCCCCCGGGGGCTTATTTTTCACGAAGCGTTGGAAGTGACGTGTCCAGGTGGCATAAGCCTTCAGGGTCTTTCGTGAATAGTGGCGCACCTTGATCTCGCCGGCTAGTTTTGACAGGACGTCGTCCCATTCCGGCGATTGCGAGGAAACCTGGTACCCCGCCTCACAGAACTGGGAGACGCGGCCGGGATAAACGGGGGGGCAGGGCTTTCGTTCGGAAGTCTGCTGTGGCATGCTCGACGGTGGGGCGGCTTCGTCGGGTGCCAGGAATATCCTGGCATAAAGGGAAACGGCATGGGCGGCCTGATCCCTGCGTTTCTGTGGCTGCCTTTTCTCGCCGAGCTTAGCCAGGAAGCGCCCGAGCCTCAGAGGCTCGGGGCCCTCGACGGCGTATTTATCACAGAAATCGAGATAATAGCGGAGCCACATGATGAAGTAGGGGCGTTCCTCGTCCGGTATCCCGTGCTTCTCGAGGACGACTGCATACCGCTGGACGAGCTGCTCTGGCAACTGTATCATATGCGCCTCCGTTTGAGCCCTTCACAGATTATGGCTCTGCGGTAATCTTTCAAGGCCTTAAGAAAAAAAATACATTGATAGCGGCTAACGGCGCATGCTAACCTGCTGCAGCGCCATGGGGCCTTCAGGCCGGAGGTGCCTATGTTGAGGGACATGAAGACGCAGGCCCACCTGAAACCGGGGCAAAAGGGGACCAAGCGGCTGGTCGCCAAGTACGGCCAGGCACTGCTTTGTGTGCGTTACCGTTACGACAGGGTTCGCGGCGTACGTCTTAAGACGGTCGAACTCGTTCTGGAGGAAAAGGCCTGGCCGGTGCCACCCCGGCACGGCGATACGGCCGTTGTCGCCTTGCAGGTCGCCTACACGGAAAGGGCTTTGCGCGAAAAGCTGAAGGCTGCAGGGGCGAGGTGGGACCCCGTGGAGAAGGTGTGGCGTGTGCCGTTCAGTTCCATTCAGGGTACGGAGCTGGAGGCGAGGGTGCTGAAGGATTAGCAACTCCAATGAGGAGCCTTCGGCACTCGTTCTAATACTGTTGTTTCTTATATAGGTAACCAAGATTGGCTACCTGTATAGGTAGCAAGTTTCCTTTATAGGTAACCAGCTTCCTGTATAGGTAACTTCTCTAACCGCTCAATAACAAATGTTGGTCGCAAAGGAGGAATTGGATGGGATCTCACTACAGTGCTTTAATTATGATGGATTTCCCGAAGGACATCGACACATCAGGCATTATCGGACGGCTGACAAATCAAGAAACAGAGGTTGCTTTTGAGGGGACATATAATCCCGCAATGCTCTTGGATACCGGGACTGTCGCAGTCTGTAACTTCAAGAATATGTTGTTTATGCAAGGTGAGGTACTTTTCGGAAGAGATAACGAAGCAGAATTTCAGGAACACCTTAAGGAATTATCTACAGGAGGGAGGCTCTTCCACTGGACTGTTGAAGACACCTCTGGCACCCTTGCTTTTGACTATGTCGAGAACGGCTCGGTAAAGCGAAGTTGGTGGTCGTGCGTTCCTCGGGTCAATTTAAATGCAGGTAATCCTTTACCTAATGAACCACCTGGAAAATTCGGAAGTGATTTAGGGGATGAGGATGTAGAAGAGTGGGATATTGTGACTGTTGCTGAAGGGTTTGGTTTTATCTGGGACGAACTTGAAGAGGCCCCCTGCACCATTTATCGGCCAAAGAAAGTTGAGAAGATATCAAACACGGAGACCAGTCAGAAACCGTGGTGGAGATTCTGGTAGTTTAAGAACATCCCCAACAAGACACATGGACGCCGACCGCCCGAAGAAGCTGGGCGGGCGGGTCATGTGCCGAGCCGTTAGCCGAATGCAAGGGCAAATATCGAACTTCATAGGACTCCGGTTTTGCCAACAGTTGGGCTGAAGCCAACTTTAGTGTTGAACTCTACTGCAAAGGGTGTATATTATGGTTGAGCCGCTGAAACCGGGCGAAGCTAGAAAGCTAATCAACTATATCCTGAAAAATGGAGATGTTACCTACTCCCGTCCTCATGCCATAGAGCGCATGGAAGAACGGGAGATGGACACCAGCGACTGCATCAATATCCTTCGCGGCGGGAAAGTGAGGGAAGGCGAGTACGAGAACGGGAGTTGGCGGTACAGAGTTGAGACGCCGAGAATGGCGGTTGTCGTCACTTTCATTGACGAAGACGAACTGATGATCGTGACTGCGTGGAGAGAAAAGAGATGAGATGCCCTATTTGCGACCGCGCCGAACTTACCGAATCCGTTGAGAACTACCATTATCGCGAATGTGGTCTTGATAACATAACGCTGAACGGGATCACTGTCCGCAAGTGCCCCGAGTGTGGCGTTGCCATGCCCAAGATCCGGAACATTGAGGGGTTGCATGATTGCATAGCGAAGTTCCTTGTGAAGAAGGAAGAGCGGCTTTTGCCGGCGGAGATCGTGTTCCTCCGTAAGTCCCTTGGCTGGTCTAGCTCCGACCTCGCCAGGAATCTGCAGATCGACAAGACCCAGGTCAGCAAGTGGGAACATGGGCGGGTCGAGATGAGCAAATCGAATGAATTGCTTTTCCGTGAAATTATCGCGCGTGGGAAAAAGATTGTGGACTACCATCGCGAAGACGCAGCCAGGAAAGAAGCAACCCTTCTTCGGTTGTTTGTGGAAATGGATCAAGGCAGAGAGTGGAAACTGGCGGCCTGATCAAATAAGGTATAAGGTTAAGAAGGGCCAGGGGACGAACCCTGCCTGCTAACGACTGTTTTTAAGTATACGTTTGGGTGTGCTTTTGCTTCTTTCTAAATTATAAAGTAATCATATTGAATATATAGAGCCCTGATGTGGCCCCGGCTCCGGGCACCACGGTAAACCGACAACAAAAAGAAGGGCTATGTTCAACGCATAGCCCTTTTTTCTTTAAAGAATGGGGCGGAGCAGAGGGGACCGGTTCCGTTAGGTGCCTGTCCCTCTAGCGGAACGCTCCTCCCTGCTCAGCCACCGTCTCCAAACACCAAGGGGACAGGCACCTGGCGGAGCCAGTCCCCTCCTTCGGGCATGCTCAAGGGTGGGAGATAAAACAACAAAGCCATCTCCTTACGGTGCACGAGCAGCTATGGACAATGATGTGACGATGTTGGTCAAGGGATGTGACCCGGCTGGATGCCAGGGGCTTTGCTGCTATGACGGCGTCTATCTGCTGCCGGGCGAAGACGAGATGATCCGGGCCGTGGTGGGCCGATACCCGGAGCAGTTCGACGGCCTCCCCGCGGACTACATCGTGGCAGGCTCATGGCCCGACGGCACTTCAGGGCTAAAGACCGCGACCAGGCCTTTTACCTTTACCACCGATGCCTTCCCGTCTCACTTCAACCACACCAAGTGTGTCTTCGCCACCAGTGACCACATGTGCCTGCTCCAGGGGCTTGCGGTGCAACTGGGCGTCCATAAGTGGACCTTCAAGCCGACCGCATGCTGGCTCTTTCCCCTGACCATCAAGGAAGGGGAGCTTGCGCCGCCCCCGCTGCCGGGCGAGCCTGATCCCGATTATGTGGATGAGTCCTATCCCGGCTATGTGACCTTCGTGCCGTGCGGTACGTTCGTCGCCGATGGCACCCCCTGGCAACAGGCATTCGCCGACGAGATCGCCTTTTTCGACGCCATCGATCAACTCCCCCTATGGGCCAACCGCGGGCTGACCTTGGAGGAGATCATCGAGCGCGCCAAGCTATGACCACCCCCGCACGCTGCGCGGGATCAACATCCAGAACAAAGGGGACAACATGTCAAAAGTAACCATTGTGGCAAAACTAACAGCAAAAAGTGACTGCATCGAGGCGGTAAAAACGGAAGTCATCAAGATGCTCGCCCCGACCCGCCAGGAAGAAGGGTGCATCGAGTACCGCCTGCACCAGGACAACGCCGATCCTGCAGTCTTCGTCTTCTTCGAGAACTGGAAAGACCAGGCCGTTTTCGAGCAGCATATGGAAACGGAACATTTCAAGGCTTACGTTGCCGCAGTTAGCGACATGATCACTGACAAGACGGTGCACCGTATGACCGAAGTAGGGTAACTGAGGGGGGGCGTGCGGAGCATGGCCCGTCGGATGTTTGGTACCAAGGCAGGTCTTAGCAACTGAAAAGGCGTCTTCCCTCACGGAGACGCCTTTTATTATTGCGCCCCCGGCACGGCAGGGTCCGTAAGCGCCATAGAATCATCTGTGGTGGCTTGTTCGTGACAAATCCTCCATTGTGACAACTAGTGAGCGTTGTCGGACAATCGCCAGTGGCTCCTGTCGTTCCGGAGGGGTCTCCCGCTGTTCGGGAGGGGGCTCCCGCTGTTCGGGAGGGGGCTCCCGCTGTTCGGGAGGGGGCTCCCGCGGTTCGGGAGGGGGCTCCCGCTGTTCGGGAGGGGGCTCCCGCGGTTCGGGAGGGGTCTCCCGCGGTTCGGGAGGGGTCTCCCGCGGTTCGGGAGGGGGCTCCCGCGGTTCGGGAAGGGGCTCCCGCGGTTCGGGAAGGGTCTCCCGCGGTTCGGGAAGGGTCTCCCGCGGTTCGGGAAGGGTCTCCCGCGGTTCGGGAAGGGTCTCCCGCAGTTCGGGAAGGGTCTCCCGCAGTTCGGGAAGGGTCTCCCGCAGTTCGGGAAGGGGCCGCCGCCGTCCGGGAAGGGTCTCCCGCTAATCGCGAAGGGAGGCTACGATTGCAGATTTCTTCTTGCCAACCTCAGGTAATATCCTATACTACAGCCTGTTGTGTTAAAAATCACCAATACATTGAGGGGGTAGCATGTCAATTAGCTCTGCGTACCGAAAAATGACCGCGCTTGGCCTAATCAATGAGTTGGGTTCAGTCGCTGCGGCCATGGAAAACAACGCTGCTTTTAAAAACGGGGTGCCTCAGGGGGTGAGTAGTGCGGCCACATTGCTCACCGTAAGAGAAAAGCTCAAATACACCCATGAAGCTGCGTCGACACACGATTCGATCAAAATTAAGGAACGGAAGGCAGTTGAAGGCGAAGCAGTGAAGCACCTAGACACGGTGGCAGCTTTCTACAAGTTGGCTGCGGTAAATGATCCGAATGTGCTACTCTACACCGGGTTCACGCCGAACCAACCGCGTAGAGGAGAACTGCCCCCGGTAATTCCGCAGGGGCTTGCCATTTACCAAGGGCCTGTTCTTGGCAGCACTGCTGTCACGGTCAATCCTATTCCGGGGGTGTTGTTATGGGAGCTTCAAGTCGCGGAAGGGGATCTTTCCTCGGAACGGAACTGGCGTCCACACATCTTTACCGTCGGAGACCCGATGATCCTGAACGGACTGACTGTCGAGCGGGAACACGGCTTCCGGGTCAGGGGGCATAACCGCGCCGGGGCGGGGCCGTGGTCGCCGCCGGTGACCTTCACCCCGAAGTAGGGATGAACCGATACTAAAAAGGCGTCCTCCTGGTGCGGGAGGACGCCTTTTTTGAGGTCAACGTATGGGTGCTAAAGCTGTATATATTCTTTGGGGTCGGTGTTTGTGGACATGGTCCAGACGGTGGCCGTTCCCTTCTTCAGCACGTACACGGCCAGTTGCTCGTAACCGACCCTGTCGATCCATGGCTTCAGAAAGTCGCGCTTGGCCACGATCTCCTTTTTCAGGTCCAGATCTTCCAACGCTTCCACGGTGCCGGCAATCCTGACCTGGATCAGGTTTTCGAAGATGCCGTTGCTGAAACAGAGCTCGACCTTCGGGTTCTTGCTCAGTTGGTGGTAAAGATCCTTGATCTTGCCGGTATTGAAGACGATGCCGTTCTCGTCGGCCCTGTATAAGAGCATGCCGCGCACGTGCGGCGTGTCGCCGTCGGCTGTCGCCATGTGAAATATGGGATTGGAATTCAGAAAATTGAGGATCTCCTGCTTGTTCATATAGTCGCTCCTTCACTGCCCGGTGGTGTCGCTGGTCGCTACGACAACGGATATTATACAACAAACCCGATTGCTGCAAGAGTATGGGTTTTGTAAACAATTAGCCTTTGCCAATAAAAATCTTTCCGGGGGTAGTCAGAAAGCGGCAATTGGGTAAAATGGTGGCCTGTAGCGGCTTTCCTGTAGGCACATGGTGCAATCGACTGCAGCACAGGGGTACAGGAGGTTACAGCAATGAAAACAGCCATCGCTCTCCTTGCATTACTGTTTGCCCTGCCGGCTCACGCCCTCGACAAGGACAAGATCTCCCATTTCGGCGGCGGCGCCGTCCTCGGCCTCGCCTCGGACACCATCCTGTATCACGCCACAGACCTGGAGCGGCCCAGGCGTATGGTGGCTGCCACGGGGCTCGCCATGATTCCCGGTTTCGCTATCGAAGTGGCGGACGAGTTTACCGGAACCCACTTCAGTTGGTATGATCTACTTGCCGACGGTCTCGGGGCGGCGACCGGCATGGTTGCCGGTGAGCTCATCAACGGAAAGCTGTGGGTGAAGGCTTCCGCCCGCCAGGTGCAACTGACCGGGCGTTGGTAATGTCGGGGTGGAGCATGAAAGAGGAACGCGACACAGATCGCGCGGAGCGCTGGGTAGCCACCTTCACCTGGGAAGACAGGCTCATCGCCAGATTTTTCCCCCGCTTCTTCAAGCGCTACGCGCCAGAGGAGGTCCAGCGGCAGTGGGAGCTACTCCTGGCCCGCAAGCAGGAACGCCGCAACCGCTAGGTGTCATCGATCCGGCAACGATAAAGGCCAGGCTGCCTGCGCAGCCCGGCCTTAGTCATCATCTTGAGGTAAGCGCCTTTGGCGCTGTTACTTCTGCTCTTTCTGGTCCTTCTTCTCCTTCTTCTCTTTCTTCTCCTTAGGTGGAGCCACTTCCAGTTCGTTGCTCACCTTGACCTTGCCGACCACGCCGATCGCGGCCTTTTCAACCGTCTTCTTCTCGTCTTCGCTCTTCACCGGCCCTTTCAGAATGACGTGCCCGTCCTTGGTGATGATCTTCACGTTGTGAGCGGTGATGGACAGGGACTTGTCTTTTACCACTGCGCGCCGGATCTCCCGGGTGATCTCCCGGTCGGTCTTGTTCTCCTTCTGCTGGTCGGCAGTGGCGCCCTTGTTCTCTTCCTTGTTTTTCTTCGTGTTGTCGGCCTTGGTGGTTTCTGCCTTATCCTGGGCCGCCTGCAGCAGGGGCGGTGCGCCTAAGGCGACGGCGGCAGACAGTGTGGCGGCAAGCAGCAGATTGATCGTTTTCATCGTGGTAGCTTCCTCCTTGAGGTGGTATTCAGGCAACTCGAGATAGTGAATTAGTAAAAATTAATGCAAAGGGGGCGGGATGTCAATACTCAGTACACACAAAGCATCAGAAACAATGTCGTCACTACCTGGCATTCCCTTTTGACTTCTGCAGGAGGTTGGATATCATTGAACTTTTCCGGCCACTGTTCCACGATCGCCCCCAAAAGGAGAACGACAATTTCTGCCCCTGACGTTTCCCACATCAGAAACATAGGCATCATTTCCCATATCGATGCAGGGAAGACCACGGTCACTGAGCGTATCCTCTTCTACAGCGGAGAGACGCACAAGATGGGCGAGGTGCACGACGGCCAGGCGGTCATGGATTGGATGCCGCAGGAACAGGAACGCGGCATCACCATTACGGCCAGCGCAACCTCCTGCCGCTGGGGTGACAACCGGATCAACATGATCGACACTCCGGGGCACATCGATTTCACCATCGAGGTAGAGCGTAGCGTCCGGGTTCTGGACGGAGCGGTGGCCATCTTCAGTGCCGTCGAGGGGGTGCAGCCCCAGAGCGAGCTGGTCTGGCGCCAGGCGGATCGCTACCGGGTGCCCAGGGTCTGTCTGATCAACAAGATGGACCGGATGGGGGCGGACCACGGCCACGTGCTGGCACACATGGAGGAACGCCTGGGGGCGCGGGCCGCCCTGCTGCAGCTGCCACTGGGAACGGAGACCGCCTTTTCGGGGGTGATCGATCTTGTCGGTGAAGAGGTGCTTACCTTCTCGGAGCAGGACCTGGGGAGGACGGTGCTGCGCGCACCGGTGCCCGCCGAATACGAGGAAGCGGTACAGCAGGCACGCCTTGAGCTGACGGAGGTGGTTGCAGACTTCGACGACCAGGTGATGGCGGATTTTCTCGAGGGGCGCAAGGTGGCGGCGGCAGATCTGCACCGGGCCCTGCGCAAGGGAACGCTTTCCTGCCAGATCTTCCCGGTGCTGCTGGGGTCAGCGCTGCGCAACAAGGGGGTGCAGCCGGTCCTCGACGCGGTCTGCCTCTACCTGCCGTCCCCCCTGGACCTCCCGGTCATGGTGGGGAGGCGCCCGGGCAGCGGGGAGGCGGAGAGTTTCAGTTGCGACCCGGACCAGCCCCTGCGCGCAGTGGCCTTCAAGGTGATGGCGGAGGAGGGGAGGCGGCTTACCTACCTGCGCATTTACTCAGGCAGGGTGAAGACGGGGGCCACCCTCTTGAACGCGAGCCGCGGCGGCAATGAGCGCGTCAGGCACCTGTTCCGGATGCACGCGCACAGAAGGGAGGAGGTTGCCGAGGCGGTGGCGGGCGACATCGTGGCCGTGACCGGTTGCCAGGCGACCCTGACCGGCGATACCCTCTGCGACCCAGCGCACCCACTGCTCTTGGAAGGGGTGAGCGTGCCCGAGCCGGTGGTCTCGCTGGCCGTTGAGGCAAAGGGGGGTGAGGACCGGGCGCATCTTTTGGGGACGCTGGAATTTTTCCAGTGGGAGGACCCGACCTTCCGGGTGCACGAGGACAAGGAGACCGGGCAGACCATCCTGACCGGTATGGGTGAGTTGCACCTGGAGATCGTCATCGACCGGCTGCGGCGCGAGTATGGCGTGCAGGTGAAGACTGGGCGGCCGCGGGTGGTGTATCGCGAGACGCTCCGGCGCGAGGTAACCCGGCGCGAGGTTTTCCAGGCCCTGGCGGACAAGCGCCCGGAACCTGCCGAGCTGTTACTGCGCCTGGCCCCGCTCTCCCGTGGCAGCGGCATCAAAACGGTGCTCCCGAAGCCGACCCCGCCGATCACGGCCGAACTGCTGGCCGTGGTGCAGGAGAGCCTGCTGGATGCGTGCAGCGGCGGGAGCCTCACCGGGTACGCCCTGACCGATCTCGAGGTGGGGGTGCTGGAGGTTCCGGTAGAGCCGGGTGCGCCGGCACCGTCGGAACTTGCCCTGCGCGGGGCGGCCCTGCGCGGCGTGGTGCTGGCGGCGCGCGAGGGCGCTCCCATGCTGCTGGAGCCGATCATGAAACTGGAGTTGGAGACGCCTACGGAGCACCTGGGGAAGGTGCTCGGGGGACTGCAGCAGAAACGGGGCCGGGTGGAGGGGCTGGACCGGCGCGGAGAACTGGAGCTGGTCAAGGCGACCGTTCCCCTGGCGGAGATGTTCGGCTACATGACCGAGCTGCGCAGCGCGACCAAGGGGCGCGGCAGCTACACCATGGAGTTCCAGGGCTTTGAAGAGGCTCCTGCGGAGGTGCAGGAGCGCTTCGGGCTCACCTAGCGAGAAGGGGACTGGCTCCGCAGGTGCCTGTCCCCCTCTGCCCCCCACCCCCTACCCCCCTTCCGCGAGGGGAGGCGGGACCCTTTTGCTGCCTCTGTGCCCCTCTGTCAGCACCTGGGGCCCCTGCGCCGTGTGTCGCAGTGCTTCATCACCTCGGTGAGCGCCTGCATGGTGTAGGGCTTCTGGATAAAGGCGAGGTAGCCCGCTCCGGAGAGCTTCCGGGTCACCTCCTGCTCGCTGTAGCCGCTGGAAATGATCACCTTCACCTCTGCGTCGATCTTCCTCAACTCCTGGTAGGTTTGCTCCCCATCCATATGCGGCATGGTCAGGTCGAGGACCACGAAGCGCACGTCGCCCCGGTCGCGGTACAGTTCCACCGCCTTTGCCCCGCTGAGTGCCGTCACCACCTGGTAGCCCAACTGCTCCAGCATGGAGGCCCCCACGCTGCAGATGAATTCCTCGTCGTCCACCAGCAGCACCGTCCCACTCCCCTGCCACGCTTCCTCCGGCGCCGGTTGCTGCTCCGCTGCCTCATCCGGGAGCGGCAGGTCGCTGGCAGGCAGTATGACGGTGAAGGTGGTCCCGTGGCCTGGCCTGCTGTCGACCTTGATGGCGCCCCGGTGTCCCCTGATGATGCCGAGCACCGCGGACATCCCCAGCCCCCGGCCGGTGAACTTGGTAGTGAAGAAGGGATCGAAGATGCGGGAGAGTGTGGTTTCGTCCATGCCGCAGCCGTCGTCCTCCACCTGCAGGAACAGGTATTCCCCCGCCTTGATTTCCTTTTCGGACCAGGCCCCCTTCAGGTACTGCTCATCGAAATGACGGATGCCACTGCGGATGGTGATGGTTCCTCCCCGGTCGCCGATCGCCTCAGAGGCGTTGATCACCAGGTTCATCACGATCTGGCGCAACTGGGTAGAATCCGCCTGCACCGGCGGAAGCTCCTGGGGCAACTCCAGCACCAGCCGGGACTTCTTGGATATGGAGACCTCCAACAGGTGGATCATCTCGGTCAGCAGGGCGTTCAGGGCGACCGGCTCCACCACGAACATCCCCTTGCCGGAGTAGGCGAGCATCTGCCGGGCCAGGTCCGCCGCCCTGATGGCGCCCTTCTCTATGTTCTGCAGGTTCTCCACCGCAGGCGAGGCGGGGTCGATGCGCATCAGCCCCAGGCTCGAGTTGCCGAGAATCCCGGTCAGGATGTTGTTGAAGTCGTGGGCGATGCCGCCGGCCAGGATGCCGAGGCTCTCCAACTTCTGGGCATGCAGCAGCTGCTGCTCCAGTCTCAGGCGCTCCTCCTCGTGGATGCGGCGCTCCAGTTCCGCTGCGGCGCGGCCGCTCACCATTTGCAGGATCTCTTCCGCCAGCTCTCGGTTCGCCAGCGGCTTGCGGCCGATGGTCGCGATCAGCCCGATGGGGACCCCGGTGGAACCCCACAGCACAACGCCCAGGTAGCTCTCGGCCTTAAGGTCCTGCAGCACCTGGTCGTTGGGGAACAGCTGGCGCACTCCCTCGCGGTAGCAGCAGATGTTGTGCCCCACCACCTCCCCGCACGGGGTCTCCTTGAGGGTGTAGCGGACGTTCTCCTCGAAGTTGCCGTTGTAGTAGACCGCCAGCGTGCGGGCCCAGAGGTTTCCTTCCTCCAGCCGGTCGATGCAGATGAAATCCATCTCCAGGGTGCCGGCCAGATAGCGGGCCAGGCGATGGAAGAACTGCTCGTCGGGCGTGGGCGAGGTGTGGGACTGGGCCAGGAAGGCGAGGCACTCCTCGGTGCGCTTTCTCTTGGTGATCACCTCGAAGACGAGGACGAAGCATCCCGGCTCCGGGCTGTAGACCGAGATCGAGAGCCACTCGCTGATGGCGTTGACGTAACACTCCATCTGCTCCGGTTTCCCGCTCAGGGCCACGCGCCGGAAGGCGGCCAGCAGCTCGGGGTCCGAATCCCACAGCCCCGGCAGTACCTCGCTCATCCGTCTCCCCCCCGCCGCGTGCAGACCGGTGAGCCGTTCGAAGCTGTGGTTCACCTCCAGGAACACGAAATCGAGGGGGAGCGCGGAGTCGAGGATCATTCTGCAGTAGGCGAAGCCGTTCAGCATGTTGTCGAACAGGGAGCGATAGCGCTCTTCGCTCTTCTTGAGGCTTTCCTCGGCCTGCTTGCTTCGGGTGATGTCCATCCCGCTGGCCTGGAATTCCACCACCTGCCCGACCTCGTCCATGATTACGGTGTTGTTCCACTTTTGCCAGACCAGGCGCCCATCGGGGAGCCATGCCCGGACCTCCAGCGACTGGCTCTGGGTTGCCTCGGTCATGCTCTCGACGCAGCGGATCAGGGCTTCGCGGTCCTGCAGGAAAAAGAAGGGGTAAAAATTATGACCCAGCAGTTCCTCCCGCTCCTTTTGGAGGTAGCGGCAGTAGGTGTCGTTGACGAAGGTGAGCGTGCCGCCGCGCCGGTAGCGGACCACGAACTCGGCCTGGGTCTGTACCATGGCGCGATAGCGGGATTCGCTCTCGTGCAGCGCCCTTTCGGTCTCGGCGATTTCTCTGAAGACCACGCAGACGTGGGAGGGGGAGGTTGCGTCCTTCGAGGTGAGCGGCATGGCGTCCATGCAGACCGGCACCAGGCGCCCTCTGCGGCGGTTGTGGATGGCAAGGTTGACCTCGCGGGCGGGGTTCCCCTGGAAGGCGGACATGGCGGGATGCTGGTCGGGCGGCAGAGGGGCCCCCTGGACGGTACAGAGTTGCCACTGGGGGGAGGCGCTGTTGTGGCGCAGGAACAGGTCGCGCTCCATCCCGAAGATCTCGAGAGCCGCGGCATTGACATGCAGCGGCGTGCCGTCCGGGCTCTGGATGAACATGCCCAAGGGGAGTTCGTCGAACAGGGCGTGGCATTGCTCCAGCGATTCGAACATCGGCGTGTCTCCGCGTGTGGTTTTGCCGGTCAGGGTGGAGAAGCACAACAAAATACGTTTATATCAGATCATGTTGAATGTTCAATTGTGGGTTCGTGTATCAATGCGACGAATGGTAGTAGAAATGTCGGTTGCTTTGAAGGGCCGTGACAGTGCTGCTTGTCAAAGGCCCGGCGCGCGGCGACGGTTTTTTGAGCCGTTGTCCTTTATGTTGCACCCCTATGCCAGTGACATTGACGGCAAATCGGAATGTTATGGCATTGGTTGGATTATTGCATACACATGTGGGTCTGCCTATCCTGTCTAAAAAGGAGCAATCCGTGTTTTTGATGCTCAAATCGTCCCCCGACCGCAGGGGAAATCGCCATCCCAAACAGCAGTCTCTGCTGGACCGTAATGCCAACCTCGTCCCCAGGCACGACCTGAGGATGCCGCTGCCTCCCCGCCAGGTCCGGCTCTGCATCGGCGAAGGGCTCTTCTGCCAGGAGGCGCCACTCTTTTAAAGACAGTCCTTCCCGCTGGCGCAGGGGCTGTTTTTCTGCCACAATGTCTCCCGCCCCATCGAGGAGCACACGGGAGGTTCTTCAATGTCCGGATTCGCGGCACCCATAAAAATAGGCGTCAGTTCCTGTCTCTTGGGGGAGAAGGTACGCTATGACGGCGGCCACAAGCACGACCCCTACCTCACCTCGGTCCTGGGGCGGTTTTTCAGTTTCGTGCCGGTCTGTCCCGAGGTGGAGTGCGGCATGACCACGCCGCGCGAGGCGATGCGCCTGGAAGGTGACCCGGGAGAGCCGCGGCTCATGACCCACCGGACCCGCATCGACAAGACCGAACAGATGCTGGAGTTCTGCCGCAAGAAGGTTGAGCAGTTGGCGCACGAGGACCTGTGCGGCTTCGTCTTCAAGAAGGGCTCCCCTTCCTCGGGGCTGTTCCGGGTCAAGGTGTACCGGGAGGGGCTCCCGCCGGCCAGCGGCAGCGGCCTCTTCGCTGCGGCGGTGGTGCGGCGCTTCCCGCAACTTCCCGTGGAGGAGGAGGGGAGGCTGAATGATCCGGTGTTGCGGGAAAACTTCATCGAGCGTGTCTTCGCCTTTCGGCGCTGGAAGGATTTCCTCGCCCAGAGCCCGGACCTGGGCAAGCTGGTGCAGTTTCACACCTGCCAGAAGCTGCTGATCATGTCGCACAGCACCCAGCTCTACCGCGACCTGGGGGCACTGGTGGCCAGGGGGAAGGAACTCCCTCTGACCGAGTTGCTGGAGCGCTACCAGGAACTCTACATGGGGGCCTTGGCTCTGCACGCGACGGTGAAGAAGCAGACCAATGTGCTGATGCACGTCATGGGCTACTTCAAGAAGCACCTCACAGCCGAGGAGAAGCAGGAGCTCTTGCAGCTCATCGAGCAGTATCACGACGGGCTGGTGCCGCTGGTGGTGCCGCTCACCCTGCTCAAGCATTACGTCGTCAAGTACCGGCAGGAGTACCTGCAGCAGCAGGTCTACCTGGCCCCCCACCCGGCGGAACTCATGCTGCGCAACCACGTCTAGCCGCTCTCCGGCTGATCATCCGCAAACCAGCCCATTAGATTTTCTCTATCCCGGAGCGCCCTCTTCGGCTATAGTTTGCCAATTCCGCAACTGAAGAGGTGCCGTATGGAAGCGACACGCGAGATCTACTGGAACGTCAACCACGCCCTGATCTGGGTCATGTACCTGTTCGCCTTCCTCGCCCTGGGCGGGTGCGCCTGGGGCTTCTGGTCGCGCCTCCCCCTGTACCGGCAGGGGAAGCCCCTGGACCGGCTGGACCGGCTCCCCTTACGCCTGCAGCTCATGGTGCGAGGCGCCCTTACCCAGGCCAAGGTACTTCGGGTGCAGGTGCCGGGGACGCTGCATGCCTTCTTCTTCTGGGGATTTCTGCTGCTCTTCATCGGCACGCTGCTCATCATGCTGCAGGCAGACTTTACCGCACCGCTCGCCGGGTGGACCTTTCTGAAGGGAACCTTCTACAAGGGCTATTCCCTCGTCCTCGACCTGGCCGGCATCATCGCCATCCTCATGCTGGGCGGGCTCTTCGTGCGCCGCTTCCTGGTCAGGCCGCCGGCGCTCCCGACCAAAAGGGACGATTACCTCGCCCACGCGCTTCTCTTTACCATCCTCGTCACCGGTTTCGTGGTGGAGGCGCTCCGGATGGCCGCCACCGAGGTGCACCAGAACCCGGAACTGGCACGGCTCTCCCCCGGCGGGCTGCTGCTCACCCCGCTGTTCGCGGGCATGGACCTTGCCGCCATCTCCGCTACCCACAAGGCGCTCTGGTGGCTGCACTTCTTCCTTGCCATGGCCTTCATCGTCGCCATCCCCTGGACCAAGCTGCGGCACCTGTTCACCGACCCGGCCAACTACCTGTTCACGGACCTGCGCCCCAAGGGGGCCATCGACACCATCAACCTGGAAGACGAGAGCGCGGAGCAGTACGGTGCAGCCAAGGCCATCGATCTCGCCTGGAAGGACATCTACGACGCCGACGCCTGCACGCTCTGCAAGCGCTGCCAGGACCGCTGCCCCGCCTGGAACACCGAAAAGCCGCTATCCCCGATGCGGGTGGTGCAGCAGGTGGGGGAGATGGCGCTCAACGACCCGCAGGGCGATCTCTGCCGCTACGTCACCGAGGAGGTGCTCTGGGACTGCACCACCTGCCGTGCCTGCCAGGAGATCTGTCCGGTGGACATCGAGCACGTCAACAAGATCCTGGAGATGCGCCGGAACCTGGCCCTCATGGAGGGGACCTTCCCCGGGGACGAGGTGCGCACCGCCATGGGCAACTACGAGGTGAACGGCAACCCCTTCGGCCTCGCCTGGGCCGAGCGGGGCGCGTGGGCCGAGGGGCTGGACGTGGTCACCCTGGAGAGCGGCGAGCCTTTCGACGTGATGTATTTCGTCGGGTGCTACGCCTCCTTCGACCGCAGGAACAAGGAGGTGGCCAAGGCCTTCGCGAAGATCTGCTCTGCGGCGGGGATCCGGCTCGGCATCCTGGGCAAGGAGGAGAAGTGCTGCGGGGAACCGCCGCGCAAGCTGGGCAACGAGTACCTGTACCAGACCATGGCCCAGGAGAACATCGAGCGCATCAAGGGGTACGGCGTGAAGGAGATCGTGACCACCTGTCCGCACTGCTTCAACGCCCTGGTCCGCGACTACCGCGAGCTCGGGCTGGAGGTCCCGGTGCGTCACTACACGACGTTCCTGGCGGAACTCGTTGAGCAGGGGCGGCTGCAGCTCGCTGCCGGCGAGAGCTTCGACTGCACCTATCACGACTCCTGCTACATCGGCCGCTACGCCGACATCTTCGAGCCGCCGCGCGAGATCCTGCAGCGCCTGGGGGGCAACATCGCCGAGATGGACAGAAACCGCATGGAGAGCTTCTGCTGCGGCGGGGGAGGGGGGCGCATCCTCGCCGAGGAGAGGGTGGGGACTCGCATCAGCGCCGCCCGGGTGCAGATGGCCGGCGAGACCCGCGCCCCGATGCTGGTCTCCAACTGTCCGTTCTGCCTGACCATGTTCGAGGATGGCATCAAGACCGGCGGCCTGGATGGGAGCATGACGGCGCGCGACCTGGCCGAGCTGGTGGCGGCGCGGCTCCCGGCTTGACCTAAAGGGGGGCTGGCTCCGCAGGGGGCTGTCCCCTTTGCTCTTCGCTCTTTTCTCATGAGCTTCATTGACTTGTGCACTTTAAGCGTGCGATAGTGTGATGGGCCTCCCGCTACCGACGGCAGCCGGGGGCGCCCGCATCCCAGCTTTAAGGACGGAGCAGTGGTCCAGCGCGCCTTGACAGGCAAAACGCAATCGTTCGGCACAAGGTTTCTCCGCCTTCCCCCGGATCTCACCGGCACAACCCTCCTGATCTTTTTCCTGCTGCTGGTCCCGCTGTGTCTTTGCGCGCGTGCCGATTTTATCCCCGAGCCGGCGCACCAGGGCACACCCGCCACGGTCGTCGTGGGCGGCGACCGTGCCTATCCCCCCTACGAGTTCGTTGACAAGGACGGCAACCCCGCCGGCTACAACGTCGACCTGACCCGCGCCATCGCCGAGGTGATGGGGCTCAAGGTCCGTTTCGTGTTCGGCAACTGGTCCGAGGTGCGCGCCGGGCTGCAAAACGGCAGCATCGACATCCTGCAGGGGCTCTCCTACTCGGCGCAGCGCCTGAACACGGTCGAGTTCTCGCCGCCGCACACCATCGTGCACCACGCCATCTTCGCCCGGCGCGATACCAAGCCGGTCAAGAGCCTGGAAGAGTTGCGCGGCAAGAAGGTGCTGGTATTCCAGGCCGGTATCATGCACGAACGCCTGAAGCAGATGGGGTTTGAAAAAGACCTGGTGCTCACCCCGACGCCGGCCGAGGCGCTCCGGCTGCTTGCCTCCGGGAAGGGGGACTACGCGGTGGTGGCCCAGCTCCCCGGCATCTACCTGATCCGCGAGCTGCGCCTGTCCAACCTGGTGCCGGTCGCCAAGGCGGTGGTGAGCGAGCAGTACTGCTACGCCGTGCAGCGCGGCGACAAGGAACTCCTGGCCCGCTTCAACGAGGGGCTTGCCATCGTCATCAAGACCGGCCAGTACGCCCAGATCTACAACCGCTGGCTGGGTGTGAACGATCCCCCCAGGGTGACCAGGGAGCTTGCCCTCAAGTACGGCGCCATGATCCTGGCCCCCCTGCTGATCGTCTTGGCGGCGATCGCCCTCTGGTCCAAGACCCTGCACAAACGGGTGGCGGAGCGGACCACGGCCCTGGCCCAGGAGGTTGCCGAGCGCAACAAGGCCCTGGAGGAGTTGAAACGGCACCAGGACAAGCTGATCCAGGCCGACAAGATGACCTCGCTGGGGACCCTGGTCTCCGGCGTGGCGCACGAGATCAACAACCCCAACGGCCTGCTCCTCTTGGACATCCCGGTGCTGAAGCGGGTGCATGACGACGCGGAGGAGATCCTGGAGGAACATTACCGCGAGCACGGCGACTTCATGCTGGGCGGGGTGCTCTACTCGGAGATGCGCGACGAGATCCCGCGCATCCTGGACGAGATGCAGGACGGCGCCCAGCGCATCAAGCGCATCGTCAACGATCTGAAGGATTTTGCCCGCAAGGACATGGGGCAGAAGTCGCTGGTCGACCTGGACGCGGTGGCGAGGACGGCCCTGAGGCTCGTCGACCCGACCATCCGCTCTTCCACCAACCACTTCCAGACCGCCTGGCATGGCTCGCTGCCGCAGATCCTGGGCAACGGGCAGCGCATCGAGCAGGTCATCGTCAACCTGGTCCTCAATGCCTGCCAGGCCCTTCCCGACCGGGAGTGTGGGGTGTTCGTGGGCACCAGCTACGATGCGGCCCGGGGGGTAGTGCAGCTCCAGGTAACCGACCAGGGGGTGGGGGTGGCGCAGGAGCACCTCCCATACCTGCTCGATCCCTTCTTCACCACCAAGCGCGACAGCGGCGGCACCGGCCTCGGCCTCTCCGTTTCCGCCGGGATCATCGAGGACCACGGCGGGGCGCTGCAGTTTCAGTCCACCCCGGGGGCGGGCACCACGGTGACCCTTTCCTTCCCCGTCCCCGACAGGAGTTCGGCAACATGAAAAAGACCCTCTACCCCGGTTTCGGCATCCTGCTCGTCGATGACGAGCCCGCCTGGCTCAAGTCGTTCGCGCTCACGCTGAAGAGCTGCGCCGGGATCAACAACATCGTCACCTGCCAGGAGAGCCGCGAAGTGATGGGGCTGCTGGACAAGGGGGGCATCGGCCTCGTGCTCCTGGATCTCACCATGCCGCAGCCGTGCGGAGAGACGCTGTTGCAGCAGATCGGCGAGAGCCACCCCGGCATCATGACCATCATCGTGAGCGGCATGAACCAGCTGGAGACCGCCGTGCGTTGCATGAAGCTGGGCGCCTTCGACTACATCGTCAAGACCGACGAGGAGGACCGCCTGGTGGGGGGCGTGTTGCGCGCGGTGCGCATCCTGGAACTGCAGCAGGAGTTCCGCACCATGTCGGACCGGATGCTGTCGCGCGAGCTGAAGCACCCCGAGGCCTTCGTCGATATCGTCACCGCCGATCCGCGCATGCACGACCTGTTCAACTACGTGGAGGCGGTCTCCCCGAGCCACCAGCCGCTTTTGATCACCGGCGAGAGCGGCGTGGGCAAGGAACTGGTCGCCCGCGCCGTGCACACCCTGAGCGGCTGCTCGGGCCCGCTGGTCGCCGTCAACGTGGCGGGGCTGGACGATACCGTGTTTGCCGACACCCTCTTCGGTCACGTGCGCGGTGCCTACACCGGCGCGGACCAGGCGCGCCCTGGCATGATAGAGCAGGCCGGCAACGGGACGCTGTTTCTGGACGAGATCGGCGACCTGAGCATCGCTTCGCAGGTGAAACTCTTACGTCTGCTCCAGGAAGGCGAATACTTTCCGCTTGGGGGTGACCGTCCCAAGAGGATGAATGCGCGCATCGTGGTGGCAACCCACCGCGATCTGGCGGCCCGGGAGGCGGCCGGTGAGTTCCGGCGCGACCTCTACTACCGTCTCTGCACCCACCGCATCAACATCCCGCCGCTTAGGGAGAGGCCCGGGGACATCCCCATGCTGCTGGACTACTTCCTGGCCGAGGCGGCCAAGTCGCTCGGGAAGAAGAAGCCGACCCCGCCCAAGGAACTGGCCCAGGTGCTGGCCACCTACAGCTTCCCCGGCAACGTGCGCGAGCTGCGCGGCATGGTCTACAACGCGGTCAGCCTGCACAAGGAACGCATCCTTTCCATGGAGAGCTTCCTGAAGGCGATCGGGCAAAGTCGCAATGCGGCACCCGTCCCTGCCAAAAATGAAAACCCGTTTGCCACTTTCGAGCGCCTCCCCACCTTCGTCGAGGCCGCCGAACTGCTGGTGGAGGAGGCCATAACCCGCGCCAATGGTGTCCAGGCCATTGCGGCGCGGCTTTTGGGCATCTCGGCGCCTGCCCTCAACAAGCGTCTCAAGATGTCGCGCAAGTAGTACCGGTGACGGGGGGAACAGCTCTCCCCCTCCCACCCCTCCCAGATTTTTTTCGCCTCATACTTCCCTTAAAGGTCATCCCGGCCGCCCATGCCGCTCCTGTGAGCGGCAATGGGCTTAACCTAGGTTAATTGCTTAACCGTGGTTAAGTCCTCCATCATGCCGAAACCAAGGCGTTTTCCCCATTGCAACAGCAAAGGTCTTTCCTTTGGTTAATACCTTTGCCGCCATGTCTCAGGCGTAAAACATTATTTTTCATCGTATAAACGGTTACTTGCATCCGTATACAGCCCTTTGGTATTCGTCTTGCTGATATAAAGTGTCAAACAGTGTTATCGGCTTTATGCCTTTGCGGGATCTATATTCCAGGTTCACACGAGCCACTCAAAAGGAGAGACCATGAAAACGAAGAAGTTCTACCAGGTTCTGTACTTCCAGGTGTTGTTGGCGATATCCATCGGTGTCGCGCTGGGCTACTACCTGCCCGACACCGGAGCGGCCATGAAGCCCCTGGGCGACGGCTTCATCAAGATGATCAAGATGATCATTACCCCGGTTATCTTCTGTACCGTGGTCACCGGCATCGCCGGCATGGATGACATGAAGAAGGTAGGCCGCGTCGGCGGCAAGGCGCTGCTCTACTTCGAAGTGGTCTCCACCCTGGCCCTGGGCATCGGCCTTTTGGTGATCAACGTGATCCAGCCGGGTGTGGGCATGAACGCCGACGTCACCAAGCTGGACACCAAGGGGCTGGCGACCTACACCGCCACCGCGGCCAAATCGCACAGCTTCGCCGATTTCGCCCTGAGCATCATCCCAAGCAGCGTCGTCGACGCCTTCGCCAAGGGTGAGATCCTCCAGGTGCTCTTCTTCGCCATCTTCTTCGGCCTGGCCCTTTCCGCACTGGGCGAGAAGGGGAAGCCGATCTACAAGTTCATCGATGACGTCTCCCACGCCCTGTTCGGGGTGGTCAACCTGATCATGAAGTTCGCCCCGATCGGCGCCTTCGGCGCCATGGCCTTCACCATTGGCAAGTTCGGCCTGGGCTCCCTGGCCAAGCTGGGCATGCTGATGGGGAGCTTCTACCTCACCTGCCTGTTGTTCATCTTCGTGGTGCTCGGCACCATCGGCAAGATCTGCGGCTTCAACATCTTCAAGTTCATCTCTTACATCAAGGAAGAACTCCTGATCGTACTGGGGACCTCCTCCTCCGAGTCCGCCCTGCCGCGCATGATGGCGAAGCTCGAGAACCTGGGCTGCACCAAGTCCGTGGTCGGCATGGTCATCCCGACCGGCTACTCCTTCAACCTGGACGGCACCTCCATCTACCTGACCATGGCCGCCATCTTCGTGGCCCAGGCCACCAACACCCCGCTCACCATGACCCAGACCATCACCATCCTGGGCGTGCTGATGCTGACCTCCAAGGGAGCTGCCGGCGTCACCGGCAGCGGCTTCGTGACGCTCGCCGCCACCTTCGCAGCCATCCCCACCATCCCGGTGGCGGGCCTGGCGCTGATCCTCGGTATCGACCGCTTCATGTCCGAGGCGCGCGCCCTGAC
This sequence comes from Geomonas anaerohicana, assembly GCF_016458305.1. Taxonomy (GTDB): domain Bacteria; phylum Desulfobacterota; class Desulfuromonadia; order Geobacterales; family Geobacteraceae; genus Geomonas; species Geomonas anaerohicana. The sequence continues at coordinate 154,398 of NZ_JAEMHL010000004.1, forward strand.
CAACCTGGTCGGTAACGGCGTCGCCACCGTCGTCGTTTCCCGCTGGGAGAACGAGCTCGACCTGGAGCGCATGAACCGCGTGCTCAACAACCAGGAGGTCGAAGAGGAGCCCGAGATGGGGCTGCTCGAGCCGGAGCCGGAAGAGGCGTAAAGCCACGAGTTGGTAAGGGGGCGCCTGTGCTGCCCCGCCGGATGTCCCTGCTCCCCCTCCCTTGACGGGAGGGGGGGAACTCTGCGGCGCTTGACGCGAACCACGAAATCTAACACTTTGGCCCGCAAGGGGCTTTTGAAGAGAGGGCTAGCACGCCGTTGCTGCTGCCCTCTTTTTTTGAACCAAAAATTGGCAGCAAGAGGAGGATTGCATAGATGAGTAAGAAATTGGGAGCACTTGACTACCACTGCAACGGTAGAAAAGGGAAGATCGAAGTCATCGCCACCAAACCGTGTCAGACCGCGGCAGACCTGTCGCTTGCCTATTCGCCGGGCGTCGCCGAGCCCTGCCTGGCCATTCAGCAAAATCCCGATGATGCCTACAAGTACACCGCCAAGGGGAACCTGGTCGCCGTCGTTTCCAACGGCACCGCGGTGTTGGGGCTGGGCAACCTGGGCGCCCTGGCCGGCAAGCCGGTCATGGAGGGGAAGGGTGTCCTCTTCAAGCGTTTCGCCGACATCGACGTTTTCGACATCGAGTTGAACACCGAGAACCCGGACGAGATCATCAAGGCGTGCCAGTTGCTCGAGCCGACCTTCGGCGGCATCAACCTGGAGGACATCAAGGCGCCCGAGTGCTTCTACATCGAGGAAGAGCTGAAAAAGACCATGAACATCCCGGTCTTCCACGACGACCAGCACGGCACCGCCATCATCTGCTCGGCGGCGCTTCTGAACGCCCTGCAGCTTACCGGCAAGAAGATCGAGGATATCCGGATCGTGGTGAACGGCGCCGGCGCCTCGGCCAACTCCTGTGCCAAGCTCGCCATCGCCCTGGGGGTAAAACCCAACAACATGATCATGTGCGACACCAAGGGTGTCATCTACAAGGGGCGCACCGAAGGGATGAACAAGTACAAGGAACTCTTCGCCGCCGACACCCCGTTCCGCACCCTGGAGGAGGCGGCCAACGGCGCCGACATCCTCTTCGGCCTTTCCGTCAAGGGGGCCTTCACCCCGGAGATGGTGCGCTCCATGGCGCCTAACCCGATCATCTTCGCCATGGCGAACCCGGATCCCGAGATCACCCCGGAGGAGGCGCATGCGGTGCGCGGCGACGTAATCATGGCCACCGGCCGCTCCGATTACCCGAATCAGGTCAACAACGTGCTCGGTTTCCCCTTCATCTTCCGCGGGGCGCTGGACGTGCGCGCGACCGCCATCAACGAGGAGATGAAACTCGCCGCGGTGCACGCGCTGGCGAAGCTCGCCCGCGAGGAGGTGCCCGATTCCGTCTCCAAGGCCTACGGTAACGAAAAGTTCACCTTCGGTCCCAACTACATCATCCCCAAGCCGTTCGACCCGCGCGTCCTTCTGCACGTGGCGCCGGCCATCGCCCAGGCGGCCATGGACACCGGCGTGGCGCGCCAGCCCATCGAGGACATGGCGAAGTACATCGAGCAGTTGGAGTGCTCGCAGGGGCGCTCCAAGGAGATCATGCGCAGCATCATCAACAAGGCGAAGAGCGACCCCAAGAAGGTGGTCTTCCCCGAAGGTGACAACGAAAAGATCCTGCGTGCGGCCCAGACCCTGGTGGAAGAGGGGATCGCCCAGCCGATCCTGGTGGGCGACCGCAAGAAGATCCAGCAGAAGATGGACGACCTGAATCTCGACCTGGACGTCCCCATCGTCGACCCGACCGAGAGCGAGCATACCGAGGAGTACGCCCAAGAGTTGTACCGGTTGCGCCAGAGAAAAGGGATCACCAGCTCCGAGAGCAGCCGCATCATGCGCCGCAAGTCCCGCACCCACTTCGGCACCATGATGGTACACAAGGGGCATGCCGACGCGCTCCTGGGTGGTATCGACACCCATTACCCGGAAACCATCCGCCCGGCGCTGGAGGTGCTCGGCAAGCAGGCGGGGCTTTCCAGCGTGCACGGCCTGTACATGATGGTGTTCAAGAAGGGGGTGTATTTCCTCGCCGACACCACGGTCACCATAGATCCGACCGCGGAGGAACTGGCGGAGACCGCGATCCTCGCCGCCGAAAAGGTGGCCATGCTCGACGTGGAGCCGCGGATTGCCATGCTCTCCTTCTCCAACTTCGGCTCCGTGGAGCACCCGCAGGCCAGCAAGGTGAGGCGTGCGGTGGAGCTGGTCAAGGAGCGTGCCCCGCACCTGGTGGTCGAAGGGGAGATGCAGGCGGACACCGCCGTGGTCCCGGAGCTTCTGGACGGCTTCACCTTCTCGAAGCTGAAGACCCCGGCCAACGTGCTCATCTTCCCGGATCTCAACTCCGGCAACATCTGCTATAAACTGCTGCGCCGGCTCGGGGGCGCCGAATCCATCGGTCCCATCCTCATGGGGATGAACAAGCCGGTGCACGTGCTGCAGCGCGGCGACGACGTCAACGACATCGTCAACATGGCCGCCATCGCCGTTGTGGACGCCCAGAACCCATAGGTATTGATGCGTCGGAAACGAGTCCCCCGTCCCCCTCTGCGGAGGTGGAGCGGGGGATTTTTTTGTGCCCGCATTACGTTTCGTTTACGGTGTGTTTTATTTTCGGCTTTCGTTGTTTGCCCGCTTCTGCACTTCCAGATATGGCTGTATTACAATGTAACCAAATAACGTTGCCGGTGTCGTTCTACTGCGATGGTCCTGTTTGTCAGATCTCCGCACTTCTTCCTGATTCCCCGCGTAAATATCGATAATTCAAACATTCGTTCGAACAGGTGTGGTGGTGTTTTTGTTGGTTATCCCGGTCTTGATTCAGTGTAAATCATGGTCTTACCAATTTTTTTACTCAAAAATTATAAAAGTGTTTGCCATATTTCTGTCATGGGAGTATATGAGTGTTGTGCGGCGTTGACCCCCGGAAAACAGCCAAAATAAAACAAGAGACGGTTAATGTTATGCACTGGGTGGGTTCACTAAAACAAAGGCTTTAAGGAGGGAAAATGAACGTCCACGAATACCAGGCCAAGGCGATCCTGAGAAAATTCGGCGTGCCGGTCCCCGACGGCCACGTCTGCTACAACGGCGCCAGCGCCAGGGAATGGGCCAAGCGTTTGGGCGAGGGGCCCTGGGTGGTGAAGGCCCAGATCCACGCCGGCGGGCGCGGCAAGGGGGGCGGCGTCAAGCTGGCGCGCAGTTCCAGCGAAGTCCAGATGATCACCCGTGACATGCTGGGCATGACCCTGAGGACGCACCAGACCGGGCCGGAAGGCAAAGTCGTGCACCGGGTACTGGTGGAGAACGGTTGCAACATCGCCAACGAGCTCTACGTGAGCCTGCTGGTGGACCGCGGCACCTCCCGCGTCACCGTGATGGCCTCCACCGAAGGGGGCATGGACATCGAGGAGGTGGCGGCTAATACCCCCGAGAAGATCGTCACCGAAGCGGTCGATCCCCTGGTGGGGCTCACCCCGTTCCAGTGCCGCAAGATCGCCTTCAGCCTGGGGCTCAAGGGAAAGCTGACCAACAAGGCGGTCAAGGTCCTTACCAACCTCTATGCCACCTTCATTGCCTGTGACTGTTCGCTGCTGGAGATCAACCCGCTGGTGGTTACTGCCGAGGGCGAGCTGATCGCACTGGACGCTAAATTCGGCTTCGACGACAACGCCCTGTTCCGGCACCTGCAGATCGGCGACATGCGCGACTTCGACGAGGAGGACCCCAACGAGATCGAGGCAAGCCAGCACGACCTCTCCTACATCTCGCTCAACGGCAACATCGGCTGCCTGGTGAACGGCGCCGGACTCGCCATGGCCACCATGGATATCATCAAGCACTACGGCGGCGACCCGGCCAACTTCCTGGACGTCGGCGGCGGGGCCACCATCGAGCGCGTCACCGAGGCCTTCAAGATCATCCTCTCGGACAAGAACGTGAAGGGGATCCTGGTCAACATCTTCGGCGGCATCATGAAGTGCGACGTGATCGCCACCGGGGTAATCGAGGCGGCGCGCCAGGTCGGCATCCAGGTGCCGCTGGTGGTGCGCCTGGAGGGGACCAACGTGGAGCTGGGCAAGAAGCTTCTGGCCGAAAGCGGCCTCAACATAGTAGCCGCCGACGGCATGGCCGACGGAGCGCAGAAAATCGTGGCAGCCGTCGCGGCTGCCGCCTAGGGGGGACGCCATGAGCATATTGATAGGCAAGGAGACCAAGGTCATCACGCAGGGGATCACCGGCGCGACCGGCCTGTTCCACGCGCAGGGCGCCCGCGAGTACGGCACGCAGATGGTGGGCGGGGTGACCCCGGGCAAAGGGGGGACGGTGATCGACGGCTTCCCGGTCTGGGACACCGTCGCCGAGGCGGTGCACGCGACCGGCGTCACGGCGAGCGTCATCTACGTCCCGCCGCCGTTCGCAGCCGACTCGATCATGGAGGCGGTGGACGCGGGCGTCGAACTGGTCTGCTGCATCACCGAGGGGATCCCGGTGCTCGACATGGTGAAGGTGAAACAGTACCTGGTGGGCAAGAAGACGCGGCTGGTCGGCCCCAACTGCCCCGGCGTGATCACCCCCGGCGAGTGCAAGATCGGCATCATGCCCGGCTACATCCACAAGCCGGGCAAGATCGGCGTCGTTTCCCGCTCCGGCACCCTCACCTACGAGGCGGTCTGGCAGTTGACCTGCATCGGCCTCGGCCAGTCCACCTGCGTCGGCATCGGCGGCGACCCGGTCAACGGCACCAGCCACATCGATTGCCTGCGCCTGTTCGAGGAGGACCCGGACACCGAGGCGGTGATCATGATCGGCGAGATCGGCGGCAGCGCCGAGGAGGAGGCGGCACGCTTCGTCAAGGAGAACATGACCAAGCCGGTGGCGGCCTACATCGCCGGGGTCACCGCTCCCCCGGGCAAGAGGATGGGACACGCCGGCGCCATCATCTCCGGCGGCAAGGGAACCGCGACCGAGAAGGTGGCGGTGCTGAAGGAATGCGGCATCAGTGTCGCGGCGACCCCGGCCGAGATGGCACAGGCGCTGCTCAAGGTCTACAAGCCGTAACAAAGATAAGGAGCGCCACGGGTGTGGCTGCGGAGGTCCCGATGAAAAAGAAAGACAATGCACGCTATCACGTACTCTCGGTGCGGGTGAGCCGCGAGGAGCGCGAGACCATCGAGAAGATTTCCAAAGAGGTCAACATGAAGGTGTCCGACCTGATGCGGGAGGCCCTGCAGGATGTAGTCCCCTGGCAAAGCGTGACGTAGCCCGGCCGCCGCAACAGCATTCACTGATTTAAGCAAAGAGGAGCGAGAGCATGAGCAGAAAAATGGTAACCATAGACGGCAACACCGCGGCTGCCCACGTGGCCCACGCTACCAACGAGGTGATCGCGATCTACCCGATCACCCCTTCCTCGGTGATGGGGGAGATCTCCGACGCGAAGAGCGCGGCGGGGGAGAAGAACATCTGGGGCACGGTGCCGCTGGTCTCCGAGCTGCAATCCGAGGGGGGCGCGGCCGGTGCGGTGCACGGCGCGCTGCAGGCGGGGGCGCTCACCACGACCTTCACGGCGAGCCAGGGGCTTTTGCTGATGATCCCCAACATGTACAAGATCGCAGGCGAGCTGACCTCGACCGTGTTTCACGTCTCGGCGCGTGCCATCGCCACCCAGGCGCTTTCCATCTTCGGCGACCATTCCGACGTGATGTCCTGCCGCGCCACCGGCTGGGCCATGCTCTGTTCCAACAACGTGCAGGAGGTGATGGACTTTGCCCTGATCGCCCAGGCGGCCACCCTGCGCTCGCGCATACCGTTTCTGCACTTCTTCGACGGCTTCCGTACCTCCCATGAGGTGCAGAAGGTGGAGGCGCTGTCCTATGACGACATGCGCGCCATGATCGACAACGAGCTGGTCAACGCGCACCGCGCCCGCTGCCTCACCCCGGACCGCCCGGTGCTGCGCGGCAGCGCCCAGAACCCTGACGTCTATTTCCAGGGGCGCGAGACGGTGAACCGTTTCTATCCCGCCACCATCGGCATCGTCGAAAAGGAGATGGAGAAGTTTGCAGCGCTCACCGGGCGCAAGTACAGCGTGGTCGAGTACGCGGGCGCTCCGGACGCCGAGCGGGTCGTCGTGATCATGGGCTCGGGCGCCGACACGGTTCAGGAGACCGTGGCGACGCTGAACGCGCAGGGGGAGAAGGTAGGCGTAGTGAAAATCCACCTGTATCGTCCCTTCCCGCTGGAGGCCTTCATCAAGGCGCTCCCGGCCACCGTGCGCCGCGTCGCGGTGCTGGACCGCACCAAGGAGCCGGGCGCCCTGGGCGAGCCGCTCTACCTGGACGTCCGTACCGCCATCGGTGAGGGGATGGCGGCCGGCATGAGCAACTTCGTCGGCTACCCCGTCATCGTGGGCGGGCGCTACGGCCTGGGCTCCAAGGAGTTCACACCGGCCATGGCCAAGGCGGTGTTCGACAACCTGAAGGAGAACCAGCCCAAGAGCAACTTCGTGGTCGGCATCAACGACGACGTGACCGGCGCGAGCCTCGACTACGACAGCTCCTTCAGGACCGCGATGGAAGGGACCTACGAGGCGATGTTCTTCGGCCTGGGCTCGGACGGCACCGTAGGGGCCAACAAGAACTCCATCAAGATCATTGGTGAGGCAACCGACAACTACGCCCAGGCCTACTTCGTCTACGACTCCAAGAAGGCGGGCACCATCACCACTTCGCACCTGCGCTTCGGCAAGCAGCCGATCAACGCACCGTACCTGATCGACAACGCCGACTTCGTCGCCTGCCACAACTTCACCTTCCTGGAGAAGTACGACATGCTGGGCAAGGCGAAACCCGGCGCCACCTTCCTGCTCTGCTCCCCGTTCGACCACGCCGAGGTCTGGGACAAGATGCCGGTAGAGGTGCAAAAGCAGATCATCGACAAGAAGCTCAAGGTCTTCACCATCAACGCCATCAAGCTCGCCGAGGAACTTGGCCTGGGCGCCCGCATCAACGTGATCATGCAGACCGCCTTCTTCAAGATCTCCGGGATCATCCCGCTCGAAAGCGCCATCGCCGAGATCAAGGGGGCCATCAAGAAGAGTTACGGCAAGGCGGGCGAGAAGGTGGTCGCCATGAACAACGCGGCCGTGGACCAGGCGCTTTTGAACATCCACGAGGTCGCCGTTCCCGCAGTAGCGTCAAGCGGTATTACCATGCCGCCGCCGGTCGGGGCGGGCGCGCCGCACTTCGTCAAGGAGGTCACCGGCCGCATCATCGCCGGCTTCGGAGACGACCTCCCGGTCTCCGCCATGCCCATCGACGGCACCTTCCCGACCGCGACCTCGCAGTACGAAAAGCGCAACATCGCCGTTGACATCCCGGTTTGGGACGAAAAGCTCTGCATCCAGTGCGCCATCTGCTCCTTTGTCTGTCCGCACGCAGCCATCCGGGTCAAGGCATACCCGGCCGAGGCACTGGCCGGCGCACCGGCAGGGTTCAAGTGCGCCGACTCGAAGATCGCCGAGTTGAAGCAGCACAAGGTCACCTTCCAGGTCGCCCCCGAGGACTGCACCGGCTGCGGCGCCTGCGCCCACAACTGCCCGGCCAAGGATAAGGAGAACCCGGGGCACAAGGCGCTGGACATGCAGTTCCAGCCGCCGCTGCGCGCCGCCGAGGCAGCCAACTACCACTTCTTCCTGGGGCTTCCCGACCTCGACCCGGCACTGGTCAAGCTGGACACCCTGCGCGGCAGCCAGCTGGTGCGCCCCCTGTTCGAGTACTCCGGCGCCTGCGCCGGCTGCGGCGAGACTCCGTACCTGAAGCTTCTGTCGCAGCTCTTCGGCGATCGGGCCCTCATCGCCAACGCCACCGGCTGCACCTCGATCTACGGCGGCAACCTCCCCACGACCCCGTGGGCGAAGCGCGCCGACGGGCGCGGCCCGGCCTGGTCCAACTCGCTGTTCGAGGACAACGCCGAGTTCGGCTACGGCATGCGCCTCGCGGTGGACAAATTCAGCCAGGCGGCGCGGGAGTTCCTGGAACAGCTCGTCGAGTGCGGCTGCAGCAGCTGCACCGCCATCGCGCCGCTGATGCGGGAGATTTTGGACGCTGACCAGTCGGGGCAGGCCGCCATCGAGGCGCAGCGCGTCCGGGTGGCCAGGCTCAAGGAGGCCCTGGCCGGATGCGACGAGGAGGCCGCGGCGCAGCTCCTTCCCATCGCCGATTACCTGGTGCAGAAGTCGGTCTGGTGCGTGGGTGGCGACGGCTGGGCCTACGACATCGGCTACGGCGGCCTGGACCACGTCATCGCCTCCGGTAAAAACGTCAACATCCTGGTGCTCGACACCGAGGTCTACTCCAACACCGGCGGCCAGGCCTCCAAGTCGACCCCGATTGGGGCGGTGGCGCAGTTCGCCGCCGGCGGCAAGTCCATGGCCAAGAAGGACCTGGGCATGATGGCCATGGCCTACGGCCACGTCTACGTGGCGGCGGTTTCCCTGGCCAACCCGGGCCAGGTGGTCAAGGCGTTCATCGAGGCCGAGGCCCACGACGGACCGTCGCTGATCATCGCCTACGCGCACTGCATCGCGCACGGGATCGACATGACCCGCGGCGTGGACGAGCAGAAAAAGGCAGTCTCCTCCGGCTATTGGCCGCTGTACCGCTACAACCCGGCCCTGGCCGCGCAGGGGAAAAACCCGCTGCAGCTGGACAGCAAGGCGCCCACCACCACCTTCGAGGAGTACGCGGGGGGCGAGAACCGCTACAAGGTGCTCAGGAAGATGAACCCCGAGGCGGCCGAGCAGTTGATGCAGAAGGCGAGCGCCTGGGCCGCGGACCGCTTCGATTACTACACCAAGCTCGCCGCGCTGAGCTTCGGCGAGGACGGGAAGCAGTAGCGGCAGCCGACGCTGCGGCAAGCCTTTTTTGCCCCCCCTCTCCCGCAAGGGGAGGGGGGAGTTTGACAAATAACGGTATTAGGCAATAGAAAGGGCCGGGGATACTTCCCCGGCCCTTTCCCTTTACCGGCGCCTGCGCCGCGGCGGGTAAGGGGACGCAGGGTCACGGAAGATGAGAGGCGGCAAAAGAAAATTGACAAACGGCGCCACATGCATATTATCTTCAGCCTTGAACTGCACGATCTTGCATTCCGGAGGGCACATGCGACCTACGACGATGGCTGCCTTGTTTTTTCTCGTTGCCGCACCCGCGCTTGTTTTGGGCGGCACCTACCAGTGGCGCGACGACGCCGGCACCGTTCACTTCACCGACGATTCGGACCGAATTCCGGACAAGTACCTGAAGCGTGCCCAGGAGGTGGATTCTGCTCCTGCGGCGAAGCCCGCCGCAAGTACGCCCAAGCAGGAGGCGCCGACGACAGCGGCGACAGCCAAGGGCGGCGTGGTAGTCCCCGTCGACCCGAAGAGCGTGCAGCGGGAGCGACTCGGCGCGGAACTGGCCCAGGTCCGGGGAGGTCTGCAGGGGAAAAAGCAGGAACTGCAGAGACTGCATCACAGGTGGATGGTGCTCAAGGGGCGCACCCCGTCCGTGGATGAGGCCAAGAAGTTCCAGAAGGAGCTTGCCGAGGGTAAGACCACTGACGAGAAGAATCCCTACGTCACCAAGAACCGGGCCCTTTCCATGTCCGGTGCCGCACGTTCCGCCTATTTCAAGAAACTCGAAGAAGTGCGCGGGGACGAGGCGCGGGTGCAGCACCTGGAGCGGGAACTCGAGGCCATCAAATGAGACCGCTCTCCGGAGCGGGGAAGGGCGGGGCGCTCCCTGCTGTCTCCAGGGACCGCATCGTGCAGCACCTTACCTTTCTGGAGGGGGTCCGGCATCCGGTGGTGGCGCCCGTCGCCTTGCAGCAGGCGTGCGGCTACGTGGAGGACATGCTGCGTGCCTTGGGGTACGCAGTGGACCTGCACGGCTTTGAGGACGGCGCGGAGCAGTACCACAACGTCGTCGCCACCAGGCTGGGGACGCGCCGGCCGGAAAAGCGCCTCCTGGTACTGGCCCATTTCGATACCGTGGCCGGTTCGCCTGGGGCGGATGACAACGCAAGCGGCGTCGCGCTGCTCCTGGAACTGGCGGCGATCTTCAAGCAGTGGCGGCCGGAACTGACGCTGCAGTTCGTCGGGGTGAACCTGGAGGAAAACGCGGACCGTGAGGAAGCCGGGATCGGGCTCAGGGGCAGCCGTGCCCTGGCCGCATTGGCAGCGGCACAAGGGTGGGAGATCGAAGCCGTGGTGGTGCTGGAATCGGTCGCTTTCGCGGGCAGTTCGCTGCCCCAAGGCGCCCCCGCAGGTGTTCCTCTGCAGGTGCCCCCGCACGGCGACTTTCTCGCCGTGATCGGTAACGAGATGTCGCAGGGGCTGGTGACGCGCTTTGCGCTGACCGTCGAGAGCTTCCAGGTGCCTCTCCCCGTGGTCCCCCTGGTGGTGCCGGGCAACGGCGAACTCCTCCCCGATACCCGCAGATCCGACCACGCACCCTTCTGGGATGCCGGCTACCCCGCCATCATGCTCACCGACACCACCAACTTCCGCAACCCCCACTACCACCAGCCCAGCGACACCGTCGACACCCTCAACCTCTCCTTCGCGCTCCGCGTCTGCGAAGCTACAGCTGCGTTCCTGCTTGGTCTGGCCGGTGGGGAAGGCGAAGCTCAGCGCTGATCTGGCTCACCAGGGACTCGAGTGGTTGCTCGCGGTGGGCCTGCCTGAAGTCTGTGAACAGGACGGCCCGGTGCTGCGCCAGTACCTGCAGCAGCTCTTCCCGACCCGTTCCCGGTGCCACTCGTTCCTGCACCATCTCCGCGAAAACATCCAGGTCGTGCAGCTTGCCCAGCAGGTCCTGGTAGCGCTTGAGAACCCGGCGCAGTTGCTCCGAAGGGGACAGGCACCTGGCGGAGTCAGTCCCCTCAAGCAGCGGCGCCAGGATCTCCAGCCGGTAGCGCAGTTTCTTGAAGGCGATGCGGAGCCGGTGCTGCGCCACCGCGTCTTCTTCGTGTAGCGCGGCCGGGAAGAGTTCCTCGACCAGCTTGACCCGTTCCTCCAGCGCCCCTGCCGCGAACAGGCCTATCCCGATGAAGGGGTCGACCGAACGAGGCTTGAAGGGGGTGACCTGCTCCGTCAATTCCGCCAATTCCATTTCGAGTCTCACCGCCCGGAAGCGGGCCAGCGCCCGGGTCAGTTCCTTTTGGGCCGCCTCCCGCTCCTTGGACAGCGTTCGCAGCAACTCATCGGTGCCGGCCGGGGCAGCGCCGCTCGCCGGCCTCTCGAGCCCGGAGAAAAACAGCAACGCCTCGTCCACGTTGCGCAAATCTCCCAGCATGATGGTGAGCTTTTTCACCCTGCGTGACAGCCTTGCCACCTTTTTCTCCGGCAGTAGGGGGGCAAAGAGGGCAAGCCCCTCGCGCAGACGGCGGGAGGCGACGCGCAGGTCGTGCACCTCGTCTAGGTCGAACCGGCGCAGCGCGCCGCGCCAATGGGCGAAGAATTCCTGCTGCAGCATGGCAAGGAGGTGCGAAGAGGCAAACCACAGGCGTGCCGTGTGAAGTTGCGGAGAAGAAGTGCGTTCGGCGGGGATACTCATAGCCTTCACCAGGACTGACAGCATTATAGCATGAACTCAATCAAGGATAGCACTGCTGGTAATAAGGCAAGGCAGTAAACGTGCGCATACTTTCGTGCCAGGGAGCGCAGGCTGCGCCCCCTGGATCTAACGCCGTCAGTGAGGCTTGTGGATGGAGATGAGGAATTCCATGACTGCGAGGAGGTTGGTGAGTCTTCTGAACAGGATATTCTTTTCCCGCAGGTCCTTCGTGGTCTGGAACTTTGCCATCAGTAGTTGGTACTGCTCGTGGGCCAGGTCAAAGGGTTTCATCTTTTTCAACGTGCCGCTCTCCTTTGGTGTCGATTTTGGATTAGATGTTTATAACTATAGTGCATTAATATGTCAAGCGGCTGAGGGTGAAAAACCGCCGCTACCGCAAGGAGAAAAAAATCAGGGTTATGATTGGTAAAAATTAATGACGTGCTATAGTGTGTCGGTTGTTTATCAAACTTGGGAGGAAGCGCCATGAAAAAAGTATTGTCCACCATCGTAGCCGCGCTGGTAGCAGTATCTTTCGCTGGAATGGTCTGGGCGGCAGACACCACCGGAACCGACTCGGGTTACTCCGGCGGCCAGGGGACCGGCATGTCGACCGGCGCCCAGAGCGACCAGGGGAGCGCCGAAACGGCCAAGCCCAAGACAAAAACCAAGAAGAAAAGAAAGAAAAGCAGCAAGAAGACCAGGAAGCACACCAGGAGAAGCACGGGCACCGGCGTCACCGGCACCCAGCCTAACTACGGCACCCCGGCCTTGGGAGGCCCTAGCGGCACCGGCGGCATGGGCGGAACCGGCGGTGGTATTGGCGGTGGCACCGGCGGCGGCACCAGCGGTGGCTCTGGCGGTTCCGGGACTGGCGGCGGCACTGGCGGCGGCGGATATTAACTATTTGGAAAGGGAAACTTTAGGGCCGCACCGAAAGGCGCGGCCTTTTTTTTCGCCGCGTCACCCGGTCCCCCGGGGTGTTGTCGAGAGAAGCCGCACCGCTTTCCCAAGGCGGGTGGGTCAAATGCCCCACCCGCTTGCCGCGTTGGGTGACGGCCCATCTGTCCCAGCGCCGTCTCCGTAGCGATCATAGCAGCGAAAAGGTTGCAACTCTCAATAATTACCGCAAGTAAAACTCAATGCGTTGGCGTCCGGCACCTTGAGGCTTCGCCTATATCGCATGCGGGTACGGCTCTTGCTGTAACAATGCTGCCCATTAATGCATTGCATCATTATTTTATTAAAGGAGATTTCCATGTCTGCATTGAAGAATTGGATCCCGGCCGCAGTGGCTGTCCTGGCCCTGTGCGCGCTCCCGGGGTGCTCGGAGCAGGGGCCGACCGGCGCCCCCGTCGCCAAAGTGAACGGAACCACCATCACCAAGCCGGAACTTGACCGCGCCGTGAAAACCCTGCTGGCGCAAAACCGGGTCAACCAGACCCTGCCGCCGGAACAGATGAAGAAGGCCGCCGACGCCGCCCTCGATCAGCTCACCTCGGCGGAGCTTCTGTACCAGGAGGGGAAGAAGCTGGCGATAAAGAACCTGGACCAGCTGGTCGACCAGCAATACCAGAAAAACCGCGCCGCCTTCCCCAGCAAGGAGGAGTACGAAAAAGCGCTGAAGGCAACCGGGATGACCGAGGCCGAGGTACGGGAGTCGATGCGCAAAGAGATCGTGGTCAACTACTTCGTGGACAAGCAGTTCTCGGCCAAGGCCACCTGCTCGGAGCAGGAGGCCAGGAAGTTCTACGACGACAACAAGGCCAAGCTGTTCCAGAAGGGTGAGCGCCTGCAGGCGAGCCACATCCTGGTGAGCGTGGACCAAAAGGGGAGCGTCGAGGAGAAGAACAAGGCCCGTGCCAAGGCGGAGGCGCTGCTGAAAAGGGTGCAAAAGGGTGAGGATTTCGCCGCGGTGGCCAAGGCCGAGTCGACCTGCCCCAGCCGCACCAAGGGGGGAGAATTGGGCATTTTCGGGAAGGGCCAGATGACTCCTCCCTTCGAGAAGGCGGCCTTTGCCCTCAAACCCGGGGAGATAAGCAAGGTGGTGGAGACGGAGTTCGGCTACCACATCATCAAGCTGCAGGAGCGCATCGCTCCCTCCACTGACAGCTTCGAAGCAGTGAAGTTTCAGATCGTGCAGTACCTGAAGATGGAGCAGACGCGCAAGGCGGTGGCGGCTTTCCTGACCGAGCTGCGCCACAAGGCGAAGATCGAGAAGGTGTAAGCGCAGGTCACCTGACGCAGTACGGCCCGGGGGGATTTCCCTCCGGGCCGTTTATTTTTCCGCAGCCGGGGCGGCGCTGCAGGATCCGGGATCCCGGGTTGCTAGCGGGGTGTGGTCAGGCCCACCTCAGGCTGTCGGCGGAAGGCTGGGAGGCGCTGCTGCCGACAACCGGCGCCTCGTATCCGTCGGGCTCCCCCTCCTTGCCCGAGTCGGAAAGGCCGAACTTCTTCATCCGGTAGCGCAGGGTATCCCGGCTCGTCTTCAGGAACTTGGCGGCCTTGGACTGGTTCCCCCCGGACTTCTTCAACGCCAGCTGAATCAGCATCTTTTCCAGTTCTTCCAACGAGATGCCGGTAGAAGGGAGCACGATATGCTCGCCGGCGAAGTCGGTGCTTATCACCCCCGAGGCATCGGGGTCCAGCGGGGCGACCTTGCTCTGTTTGATCTCGGGACTCAGGAATTCCGGGGTCAGCACCTTGCCCTGTTCCAGCATCATGAGGCGCTCCACGCAGTTGCGCAGTTCGCGGACGTTGCCGGGCCAGTCGTACCTGTTCAGGTATTCCAGGGTCTCCGGCGCCGCATGGGTCACGCTTCTGCCGTACTCCTCGTTCAGGGTCTCGATGAAGTACTGCACCAGCGACTCGATGTCCTCCTTGCGGTCCCTGAGCCTCGGCAGGCAGATGTTCATCACGTTGAGCCTGAAAAAGAGGTCGCCGCGGAATTTCCCTTCCTTGACCATCCTGGGAAGGTCCTGGTGGGTCGCGGTGATGATACGCACGTTGGCTTCGACGTCTTCCTGCCCCCCGAGCCTGCGGAAACGCTTGGTCTCGGTCGCCTTGAGGATCTTGGCCTGCATCTGGTAGGGCATGTCGCCGATCTCGTCCAGGAACACCGACCCCCCCTCCGCCAGTTCGAAGACCCCCTTCTGGCGCCGGGAAGCATCCGTGTAGGCCCCTTTTTCGTGGCCGAAGAGCTCGTTTTCCAGCAGGTTTTCGGGGATGGAGGCGCAGTTGACCTCGATGAAGGGGGCGTCGGCCCGGGCGCTGTGGTAGTGGATCGCCTTGGCGACCAACTCTTTGCCGGTCCCGCTCTCGCCGGTGATCAGCACCGTCTTGGCATCGGCATCGGCGCAGATCTTGATCATCTTGAAGACCTCGATCATCTTGTGGCTGTTGCCCACCATCTTCTCGTGGTCCGACTTCCTGCGCAGCTCGTTCCTGAAGTAGTCGACCTCCTTCTTGAGCCGCCGTTTCTCGAAGGCCCGCTCCACCACGTGCTTGACCGCCTCGAGGTTGAACGGCTTGCCGAAGTAGTCCTCTGCGCCGTCCTGCAGCGCCTGCACGGCGGAGTCGGCGTTGGCGTAAGCGGTGATCATGATGACGTAGAGGTCGTCGTTGGCGGCCTTGAAGCGCTTCAAGAGTTCGAGGCCGCTGGTGTCGGGAAGGCAAATGTCCAGCATGACCAGGTCCGGCTTGAAGCTTTCGAATTTCTGAATGGCCTCTGCACCGGACGCCGCCGTGTCCACCTCGTAACCGTCCTTTTTAAGGCTGGCGGCAAGGGACCAGGAGATCAGCTTTTCGTCGTCGACGACCAAGATCCTGTTTTTACTCATGGTGAACGTTCCTTCCTGGACCTGCTGCGGGACTCCGCACATTCTCGATAGGCTGAGGCCGGTGTCGGCCAAGTTACGGGGAGGCTCCCCGTGCCGGTCAGCAGGCGGCTGAACTTTATCATGCATTTAATAATTTGTGTATTGTTTTTTCCGAATGTAACGCCGGTTGCGATAGCCTGGCCCAATGCAGTGCTGCTCTCACGGGAATCCTCACCCAGTGTTGTGGGTGATATCACCCACTTTTGCGGCATCTGCCCCACTACTTCGGCGGCTGCGGCTGCATCCGCTAATTTTGCGAGGGGGCGTTACTTTTTTCTCCCACCTGCGTGATTTGGCGCAGCGGGGTGGGGCGTTTCCAACAGTTTATCGCATAGGACGCGACCCCAGCCCCCGACCTGCGCCTTTCCGGCATCGGTAGCTCTGTCGACAAGCCCATGGGGCAAATGACCAACTTTCGGTGTCTTGACGCGCTGCCGGTGCGGCTTCAAGAGACGGAGGCAGTTCGTTTCCGTGTTTCCCACCGGCCAATGTGCCATCGGCGCAAGTAAAGCTAGCAGGATGCGTGCCGAGGCTCCGGCACGCTGGCGATAACTCCCCCCGGTCCGACCGCCGCCCCCCCGCTCTGTGCCGCAGTGCAGCCAGCATCGCACGATCTGGCAAGTAATATGCATAAGGAAAAACGAATTTAACATGAAAGGAATTGTCATGAAATTAAGGCAGCTGTTGTTGTGGGTCTCCGTGGCGGTCGTCATCGGCGCCGGGCAGGTGTACGGTTACGACGGCACGGATCTGAAGGAGATAAAAAAACTGGCGGAGCAGGGCAACCCCGAAGCCCAGATGAAACTGGGGGTGATGTTCTCCTCCGGCGTTGGGGTCCCGCTGGACAAGCAGGAGGGGCTCAAGTGGTACGAGAAATCGGCGCGACAGGGATATGCGCCGGGACAGTGGAATCTCGCCTTTATCTATATCAGGGGCGAGGTGGTGCCCCAGGACTTCAAAAAGGCCTTTGAACTTTTGCAGCATGCGGCCGATGCCGGCTATGACAGTGCACAATACGACCTGGGTATGATGTACCTGCAGGGGCTCGCGGTGCCGGCTCCCGACCAGGAGAAGGCCGAGGTCTGGTTTCGCCGGGCGGCGGCCCAGGGCAACCGTGAGGCCAAGAAGATGCTGAAAGAGTTGGCCGCGAACCCGTAACCCAGCGGCCGGCCAAGAAGAAAGTTTCCAGGAGTCACCATGCCTAACATTTTCGAACCTCAAAACCCGCCGGCGGAATCCTCCCCCCCTTGCTTCGATTTCAGCCACGTCGCCGGCGAACTCGAGGAGAGCCGCAAGCGGCTGAGCGCCGTCTTCGATACCGTCCAGGTCGGCATCGTCATCATCGACGCCGAGTCCCACACCATCGTCGATGCCAACCCCAAGGCGATCGAGATGATCGGCGCAGGGAAGGACGCGGTGGTCGGCTCGGTCTGTCACTGCTTCATCTGCCCGGAGGAAAGCGGGCACTGCCCCATCACCGACGAGGGACAGCGCATCGACAACGCGGAACGGCAACTGCTCAGACCGAGCGGCGACGCCATCACCATCGTGAAAACGGTGGCGCGGGTGAAACTGTACGGGCGCGACCACCTTATCGAAAGCTTTCTGGACATCAGCGACAGGAAACGGGCCGAAGAGGAGTTGAGGATGAGCGAGGAGCGTTACCGCGACATCCTGGAGAATGCCAACGACCTGATCCAGAGCGTCGATGCCAAGGGGAACTTCATCTACGTGAACAACGCCTGGAAGAGGACTTTGGGGTACTCCGATCAGGACCTCGCCTCGATGAACATCTTCGACGTGATCAAGCCCTGCTGCCAGAGCCACTGCGCCACCATGTTCGACCAGCTGAAGAGCGGTGCCAAGATCCCACGGGTCGAGGTGGAGTTCGTAGCGAAGGACGGGCGCAGCATCATCCTCGAGGGGAGCATAAACTGCAACACCAGCGACGGGCAGGTCAGCACCAGGGGGGTCTTCCGCGACATCACCGAGCGCAAGCAGATGGAAGCCGAACTGACGCAGAGCGAGGACCGCTACCGCAAACTATTCGAGAACGCGCCGGAGGCGATCCTGGTGCAAAGCGGCGGGCGCTACGTGTGCGTCAACAAGCAAGCCTGCCAGCTGCTCGGTGTGGAGCGCCCCGAGGACGTGGTGGGGCAGTCAATCTTCAACTTCGTTCATCCCGACTACCACGCCATGGTGGTGGAGCGCATTCAGCATATTCAGGCTACGGGAGAGCCGTCGCCGATGCGCGAACAAAAGATCGTGCAGAAAGACGGCACCGTAATAGACGTGGAGGCGGTGTCGACCGGGATCGTGTTCCAGGGGCAAGAGGCGATCCAGGTCATCATCCGTGACATCACCGAAAGAAAGCAGGTGGAGGAACAGCGCCGGGAGCTCAATGCCCGGCTGGAGAAGATGGTGGAGGAGAAGACCCGGCACCTCAAGGAGGCCCAGGCCAAACTGATCCAGTCGGAGAAGATGGCAACCCTGGGCGAAGTGATTGCGGGTGCGGCTCATGAGTTGAACAACCCGCTGGCGGGGATCCTGGGGGCCATCCAGATGCTGCGCAGCAACGCGCTGGCGCACCCCATAGACCCTGAGCTGATGGAAGGGATCGACGTCCTGGAGAGCATCGAGAGCGCCGCGGTGCGCTGCCAGAAGATCGTCGAGGACCTGGTCCGCTTCACCACCCAGGCACGCTGCAATTTCAGCGACATGGACATCAACGAGGTGCTCAAGGACACCCTGGAGATCATGGCGGGCCCCTTCGAGGAGCAGAAGGTCAAGGTCAAGCTGCAGCTGGACCCGGAGGTGCCCCGCATCGAGGGGGACTTCGTCAAGCTGCTGGAGGTCTACGTGAACCTGCTGCAAAACGCCAAAAGCGCCCTCCCCAACGGCGGCCGGATCGACATCAGCACCGGTCTGGTGAAGAAGTACGGGGAGCCGTTGCAGGTCTCGGTGGTGATCCGGGACAACGGCTGCGGCATCCCGCCCCAGAACCTGGCCAAGATCTTCGATCCCTTCTTCACCACCAAGCCGGCAGGGAAGGGGCCGGGGCTGGGCCTTACCGTATGCTACGGCATCGTCAAGCGCCACGGTGGCGATATCGACGTGCGCTCCACGGTGGGCAAAGGGACCGAGGTGACGGTCATCGTCCCGGTTCGGCAGCAGAAAGGGGGCACCTACCAGGGTTCCTGACTTCGGCAGGGGCGGCGCCCGTCCTGGCCCGCCCCCAGCTGAGGTTGATTTCATTTGACATTTCCCTCCCCATCTGGTTAAACCTTCTACGCGGTGACAAGGGCAGCAAGCTGCTGCCGGAGACATCGGGAAGGGGCGGTTTGCCTGGCCCGAAGCGCGCAGAACGGACAGCACCGGAAAAAGATAAACGATAATACTAAACCATCCGCGAGGGTGGGACGGAAAGCCCAAGGGTCTCCCTGAGACAGCCGGGTTGCCGAAATATCTAGCACAGGTCCAGCTAAGATACCGGCAACCCGTTTTTTTATGCCCGCTTCTAATGATGTCTCTCCAAGTTTGCCCCCTGCCGGCTGCCGGCGGGATCGGCCACATCTTCTCCCTTCCCATCGCCTTTTTGTCAATCCAGACAGTAATGCCCCGCCCGTACCCGGCGGCGGCAGGAGAGACCCCCATGCATGATGCGGCTAACGATCCACCACGGTGTTTGCAGTTGGCTTCCGGACCGCTGCAGTTGCTCAACCAGCTGCAGCAGGACGAGGAGCGTCTGGCGATGCTGAAGGAAGCCATCGACCTGCTTCCCATCGCCGCGGGGATCACCATCAGCGACAGGGAAGGCAAAATCGTCTACGTGAACCAGGCCGAGGCGGAGATGCACGGCTACGCCTGCGGCGAGCTGGTGGGCAGGCCGGTGCGCGTCCTGGCACCCGAGGGGAACGGCCCCGGGCGGCGCATCAACCAACGGACCGCGGGACTGTGGAAACGCGAGGGGCTGAACGCGCGCAAGGACGGCAAGATCTTCCCGGTCCAGCTCACCTCACTCCCGATCAGAAACGCCGGCGGCGACTACCTGGGCATGCTGACCGCCTGCGAGGACATGACCCAGAAAAAGCTTTGCGAGCAGCAGCTCGAGACCCTCGCCTACTACGACAGCGTCACCAAACTCCCCAACCGGACGCTGCTCATGGACCGTCTGCACCAGGCCCTCGCCCTCGCCCAGCGCGAGCGGCGCGAGTTGGCCCTGCTCTTTCTCGACCTGGACAACTTCAAGGACCTGAACAGCTCGCGTGGACACGAGGTGGGGGACAAATTCCTGCAGCAAGTGGCGACGCGCCTGGCGGGATGTCTGTGCGAATCGAACACCCTGGCGCGGCTTGGCGGGGACGAGTTCGTCATCGTGATCAATCCCGTCACCGGGGACGAGGGGGTGGCGGCAACCGCCGCCAGGCTGCAGGCCCTCTTCGCGGAGCCCTTCCGCATCGACGGCGAGGAGATCTACGGCAGCACCAGTATCGGCATCGCCCTGTTTCCCGAGGACGGCCGAGACGTGGAAAGCCTCTTGCGCAGTGCCGACGCCGCCCTGTACCAGGCCAAGAGCGAGGGTAAGGCAAGCTACCAGTTCTTCTCCCAGGAGATGAACCAGGTCAACATGCGCCGCGTGGCGCTGGAGAACGGCATGCGCCAGGGGCTGGCGCGGGGCGAGTTCTACCTGTACTTCCAGCCCCAGTGGGACCTGAAGACCCTGCGGCTGACCGGCGCGGAGGCGCTTTTGCGCTGGCACAGCGCCGAGTTCGGCCTGGTGGGCCCCGACGAGTTCATCCCCATCGCCGAGTCCTGCGGCTTCATCTTCGACCTGGGAGACCTGGTGCTGAGGGAGGCCTGCCTGCACGCGGTGCAGTGGGACGCCTTCTTCCCGGGGCTCAAGGTCGCAGTCAACATCTCCGGGCGTCAGTTCCGGCAGCCCGATTTCCTGGAGACCATGGCCTGCGTCATCGAGGAGACCGGGGTCCGCCCCAGTTCCCTCGAGCTAGAGTTCACCGAGAGTGTCATCATGGAGCGCGCCGAGAAGAACATCCACGCGCTGCAGGCGCTGAAGAACATGGGGGTGCGACTCAGCATCGACGACTTCGGCACCGGCTACTCTTCGCTCAACTACCTGAAACACTTCCCCATTGACGCCATTAAGATCGATCGCTCCTTCATCGCCGAACTGGTCACCGACAGCGACGACGCGGCCATCGCCGAGGCCATCATCTCCATGGCGCACAGCCTCAAGCTCAAGGTGATCGCGGAGGGGGTCGAGGGGGACGCCCAGCTCGACTTCCTGGTGGAACGGGGCTGCGACGAGGCGCAGGGCTTCTACTTCGCCCCCCCCATGCCCGGGGAAGACTTCACCGGCTACGTCAAGCGCTTCGCCGCGCCGGACGATGCATCGAAACCGTTGAGTGTCGCAGGCTGACCTCATCTCCACACGTTCAACTCTCCCCCTCCCTTGACGGTAGGGGGCACCTTTCATGCGAGGAGGAACACCCATGAAAACCACGCAACAGATATCGCGCGCCCTCGTGCTGCAGGCTCTGGCCCTGCCGCTCATGCTGTCTCAGGCGCAGGCCGGCAACGTCGGTGTGGACGTCAATATTCACCTGGGTAACGAGCCGCGCCCCGTGGTGGTCGCCCCGGCACCCGCCCCCCGTCCGGTCGTGGTGGCGCCCGCACCGGTGCCGGTGTACCAGCCCGACCCCTACTACAACGAGCCCGAGGAGGAGGTCCAGTTCATCTACCCGCAGCCGCTGGGCTTCTACGTGGCAGTGGGTGTTCCCTACGACCTCTTCTACCTCAACAACGTCTACTTCGTCTTCCGTGACGGGCGCTGGTATCGCTCGCCCGACAACCGCGGCCGCTGGGTCCCGGTCGGCTACCGCGAACTCCCCCCGCCGCTGCGCCGCTACCGCATCGAGCGCATCCGCGAGTACCGGGCGCGCGAGTACGCCGTCTACCAGCGCGACCGGGACCACTACCACGGCCGGCACAGAAGCGACCGCGGCTACTGGAAGGCCCGCCACGAGCATGAGAAGGACGAGAAGCGCTACGCCAAGGAGCAGAGAAAGGAAGAGAAGCGCTTCGAGAAGGAACAGAGAAAGGAAGACAAGCGCTACGAGAAGGAGCAGAGAAAGGAGCACAAACGCTACGAGCACGAGCAGCGCAGGGAAGAGAGGGAGGACCGTGACCGTCACGGCCGCGACTAGCCCCAACCGCTGCGGCTGGGCCGGGAGCGATCCCCTTTACTGTGCCTACCATGACCTCGAATGGGGAGTGCCGGTGCACGACGACCGCCTCCTCTTCGAGTTCCTCACCCTGGAGGGGGCGCAGGCGGGGCTTTCCTGGATCACCATCCTGAGAAAGCGTGATGGATACCGCCGCGCCTTCGCCTCCTTCGACCCCGAACTCGTGGCCCGCTTCTCCGAGGCCGACCAGGCCCGGCTCATGGCCGATCCCTCGATCGTGCGCAACCGCCTGAAGATCGGCTCGACCATCGACAACGCGCGCGCCTTTCTCGCCGTGCAGCAGGAGTTCGGCTCCTTCGCCGCCTACCTCTGGCGTTTCGTGGACGGCGTCCCCATCCAGAACGCCTGGCGCAGCCTCGCCGAGGTTCCCGCCAGCACGGAGATCTCGGACCGGCTCAGCCGCGATCTCAAACGGCGCGGCTTCCGTTTCGTGGGGAGCACCATCTGTTACGCCATGATGCAGGCGGTGGGCATGGTGAACGACCACACCGTCGACTGCTTCCGCTGGCGCGAGCTGCAAAAAGGCTGAGCGGAAAACCCCCAGCAAAAACCTGCCGATACGCATTGCGCCCCGCCCCGATTTCGGGTAATTATTTAGGGTCGTTCCTCAAGCAGCACATCCCCCTTTCATGAGCCGGCAGCTTGCGGCGGAGACGGTTACTCTGCACCGTCCCCTCGCGGCGCCCGGCTCGACCCAGGAGAACCCATGTTCCGTCGCACCAAGATCGTAGCCACCGTCGGCCCCGCTTCCGATTCCGAGCAGATGCTCGACACCCTGATCCACGCCGGCGTCGACGTCTTCCGCCTCAACTTCTCTCACGGCGATTACGCCTCCAAGGCCGCCGTGATCGGCCATATCCGCAAGCTTTCCCAGGAGCACGAGCATGCCGTGGCCATCCTCGGGGACCTGCAGGGACCCAAGATCCGGACCGGTCTGATGGCCGGCGGGTCCATGCAGTTGGAGGCCGGCAGCGAGGTGGTCGTGACGACGCGGGAGGTGCTGGGGCAGGACAACCTGATCCCGACCATCTACCAGGGGCTGCCGCGCGACGTGAAGCCCGAGGACCGCATCCTCCTCGACGACGGCCTGATGGAGCTGAAGGTGCTCCGCGTGGAAGGTGACGACGTGCGCTGCCAGGTGGTCACCGGCGGGCTCCTGAAGGACAGAAAGGGGATCAACCTTCCCGGCGCCAAGGTCTCCGCCCCCGCCCTCACCGAAAAGGACAAGGAGGACCTGCAGTTCTGCATGGAGCAGCAACTGGACTACGTGGCGCTTTCCTTCGTGCGTGAGGCCTCGGACGTGACCGAGTTGAAGGAGATCATCGACCGGGCCGGTTCGCCGCTGCGCATCATCGCCAAGATCGAGAAGCCCGAGGCGGTGCTGAACTTTGCCGCCATCCTGCGGGTCTCGGACGGCATCATGGTGGCGCGCGGGGACCTGGGCGTTGAGCTGAACCCCGAGAAGGTGCCCCTGATCCAGAAGCGCATCATCAGAAGCTGCAACGACGCCGGCAAGCCGGTCATCACCGCGACCCAGATGCTGGAGAGCATGGTGAACAACCCGCGCCCGACCCGCGCCGAGACCTCGGACGTCGCCAACGCCATCCTGGACGGCACCGACGCCATCATGCTCTCCGCCGAGACCGCCTCCGGGAAGTACCCGGTCGAGGCGGTCTCCATGATGGTACAGGTGGCGCGCGATATCGAGACCGACCCGCAACTCATGGCCCAGTGCTGCAAGACCCCCAACGGCCAGAGCAGTCTTCCCAACATCTCCGAGGTGATCGGCATGGCGGCCTGCCGCGCGGCGGAGAGCGTCAAGGCCTCGGCCATCCTCGCCTTCACCCAGACCGGCAGCACCGCGGCGCTGGTCTCCAAATACCGCCCCGCCCAGCCCATCATCGCGGTGACGCCGTCGCCGATGGTGCGCCGCAGCTTGGCGCTTTATGCCGGGGTGCACGCGCTCAGGGTCGACATCGAGGGTGACACCGAGTCCCAGATCATCTCGGTCGAGGCCGCGGTGCTGGCCATGGGGTGGCTCAAGAAAGGGGACCTCGTGGTGATCACCATGGGAAGCCCGCTGTCCAGCCCCGGCACCACCAACCTCATGAAGGTGCACCGGCTGGGGGAACCGGGACTGCGTCCCGAGCGCTGATCCTGCTTCTGTATCAGGGCGGCCTGGTGCCGCCCTGTTATTCATTTGTGAAGCGCCTCAACGGCACACGAGCACCAACCGGCATTCCGGCATCCCTGCTGCTCCAGTTGCAGTCGAGACAGTAGTTGTTAAGTTTTCGTCCATTTAGGCGTTGCGCTGGGGTGGGGTAGGTGCTATAACTGACGCGATCACTCGTACTGAGGATCGGCGCTGCGCTATGGCAGACGATGGGACTGATGTAAGACAATTCGTCCCGTCCCGTTGCCGCGTACCGAGGGTTTAGTCCAATGGCTAGACCCTCTTTCATTATCTCATGTCATGGAGGTAGCTGTTATGAGCGTCATACTCGTTACCGGCGGCGCCGGTTACATAGGAAGTCACGTAGTCAGGCAGCTTTCAGAGGCGGGACACGTGGTGGTGGTGTACGACAACCTCTCCACCGGTTCGGCCGACGCGCTGGTGCACGGGGAGCGGCTGGTGGTGGGCGACCTCTCGGACCAGGACAACATCCGCGCGGTCCTCAAGGAGACCGGGGCGAAGTCAGTGCTCCATTTCGCCGCGGCGATCATCGCCCCGGAGTCGGTGACCCTGCCGCTCAAGTACTACAGCAACAACACCAGGAACACGCTCAACCTTTTGCAGGCCTGCGTGGATCACGGTGTCGAGCGCTTCATTTTCTCCAGCACCGCTGCGGTGTACGGCATCCCGGAGGGGGGCGCCGCCTCGGAAGAGAGCCGCACCGCCCCCATCAACCCCTACGGCACCTCGAAGCTGATGAGCGAGTGGATGCTCAGGGATGCCGCCTTCGCCCACGGTTTCTCTTATGTCGCGCTGCGCTACTTCAACGTGGCCGGTGCCGACCCGCAGGCGCGCATGGGGCAGCGGACGCCGGAGGCGACCCACCTGATCAAGGTGGCCTGCCAGGCGGCGCTGGGCGCCCGCGACGGCGTCTCCATCTTCGGCACCGACTACGACACCCCCGACGGCACCGGGATCCGCGACTACATCCACATCGAAGACCTCGCCTCGGCGCACCTGGCGGCCTTGAGCTACCTGGAGCGCGGCGGCGCCTCCGACGTTATCAACGTGGGGTACGGCATGGGGAGCAGCGTGCGGGAGGTGATCAAGGTGGTGAAGGACGTCAGCGGCGTCGACTTCAAGGTCAACGAGGCGCCCAGGCGTCCCGGCGACCCGGACAGCCTGATCGCGGTGGCCGACAAGATCCGCACCGTCCTTGGCTGGACCCCGTCCTACAACGACCTGCATACCATCGTCGCCGACGCGTGGCGCTGGGAACAGAAGCTTTGGCAATCCCGCTAACTGCAAAGAGCGGGGACAAGGAGAAGGCATGATAAAAAGCATGACCGGCTATGGCAAGGGCGAGGCCGCCCACGAAGGGGGGCGCTTCGTCGTCGAGGTGCGTTGCGTGAACCACCGCTACGGTGAGATCACCGTGAAGCTCCCGCGCGTGCTGCTGCAGTTCGAGAACGAGATCAAGAAGCGGGTGGGCGAGCGGCTCGTGCGCGGCAAGATCGACGTCTTCATCCAGGTGGAGAACGCGGTGGCCCTCGGTGTGCCGACCGCCAACCTGCCGCTGGCCCGCGGCTACCTGAAGGCCTTCCAGAGTATCGGGGAGGCGCTGGGGCTGCACGGCGAGGTCGACCTCGCGCTGGTGGCCTCGCAGCGTGACGTGGTCACCGTGGCGGCCGAGGCGGAGGCGACCCTCGAGGAGATGCCGCAGGAACTGACCTCCGCGCTGGAGGACGCCCTGCGCCGGGTGGACGAGATGCGCCTGTTCGAGGGGGAGTCGCTCTACGCCGACTTCCAGAGGCGCCGCGAGACCCTGGCGCAGCTGATCGCCCAGGTCGCCGCGCGCGCCCCGCAGGTGGTGGCCGAGTACGGCCAGCGCCTGAAGGAGCGCATCGCGCAACTTTTGGGCGAGGCATCGCTTCCCGAGGAGCGCCTGGTCCAGGAGGTCGCGGTCATGGCCGACAAGTGCGACGTCACCGAGGAACTGGTGCGCCTGGAGAGCCACCTGCGCCAGTTCGACGAGACCCTGGCCAAGAGCGAGCCGGTGGGGAGAAAGCTCGACTTCCTGCTCCAGGAGATCAACCGCGAGGTGAACACCATCGGCTCCAAGGGGAACGATGCCCAGATGGCGGCGCTGGTGGTGGAGTTGAAGGCCGAGCTCGAGAAGATCCGCGAGCAGGTGCAGAACATAGAGTAGGGGAACTTTACAGTTTTGGGTTCCGCCTGCCTCTTTTTGTAGCGGATCCCGACAACGGCAACGGGTGAACTATGAAACGAGAAGGTGTATTGTACGTGATTTCGGCCCCTTCGGGGGCGGGCAAGACCTCGCTGTGTAAGGAAATAATTGACATCTTTCCGAACTTGCGGCATTCTGTCAGCTACACGACGCGCCCTCCCCGGAACGGAGAGGTGCACGGGCGTGATTATTTTTTTGTGGGTAAGGACGAGTTCGACCGCATGGTCGAGGCCGGGGAATTCGCCGAGTGGGCCGAGGTCCACGGCAATTTCTACGGCACGTCGCTCGCCACCCTCAAGGAATCCCGCACCGAGGGCATCGACCTCATCCTTGATATCGACTGCCAGGGTGCGCGGCAGCTGAAAGGGCGTTTCGAAGGAGGGGTCTACATCTTCGTACTCCCGCCCAGCATCGAGGAGCTCAGGCGCCGTCTGGACAACCGCTCCTCCGACTCGCAGGAAGTCATCGAGCGCCGCATCCACAACGCCTCCGGCGAGATCAAGGAAGCGCGCTGGTACGACTACATCATCGTCAACGACAAGTTTTCCGAGGCCCTGGACCAGCTGAAAAGCGTGCTGATCGCCGAGCAGTGCCGCACCACCCGCCTGCTGCACGGCCTTTCCAGGGTCTTTACGATTTAGACGTTTAACATCACAAAGGGGATTCACTTATGGCAAGGGTTACCGTAGAAGATTGCCTCGAGAAGGTGGACAACCGCTTCCTCCTGGTCATGCTCGCCTCCAAGAGGGTGAAGCAGCTGTTCAAGGGCGCGAAGCCGCTCATCGACAACAGGGCAGCGAACAAGAACGTGGTCGTCTCCCTCAGGGAAATCGCCGCCGGCAAGATCGGCTGCGAGATCGGCAAGAAAGGTCGTTAACAGACGAAAGGGAGACGCATGAACGGTCTCCCTTTTTTTCAAACCGGCTGGGGCTATCGGCTGACGGGACATCTGCCCCGGTGCTGTTAGCCCCTTCTTTTTCCGCATGAAACGGACGCGATGATACGACTCAACGACATACTCGACAAGGTCTCCTCCTACAATCCGGGTGCGGACCTGGACCTCCTGCGCAAGGCCTACGTCTTCTGTGCCAAGGTGCACCAGGGACAGACCCGGCTCTCGGGGGAGCCCTACCTGATCCACCCGATGGAAGTGGCGGGGATCCTGGCCGACCTGAAGCTGGATCTTCCTGCCGTGGTGACCGGCCTGTTGCACGACACCGTCGAGGACACCCTGACCACCCACGAGGAGCTGGAGTCGCTCTTTGGCGCCGAGGTGGCGCGCCTGGTGGACGGGGTCACCAAGATCGGCAAGATCCACTTCAAGACCAAGGAAGAGAGCCAGGCCGAGAACTTCCGCAAGATGCTGCTCGCCATGGCCAACGACATCCGGGTCATCCTGGTGAAGCTTGCCGACCGCCTGCACAACATGCGCACCCTGCAGTACCAGCCCGAGCCCAAGCAGCGCACCATCGCCAAAGAGACGCTGGACATCTACGCCCCCATCGCCAACCGGCTCGGTATCTCCTGGGTCAAGGGCGAACTGGAGGACCTCTCCTTCCGCTACCTGGAGCCGCAGCTCTACTACGACCTGGCCGGCAAGGTGGCCAAGAAGAAGCAGGAGCGCGAGTCCTACGTCGCCACGGTCAAGGACATCATCAAGAAGCAGCTGGAGGAGCACGGCATCAAGGGTGACGTCTCCGGCCGCTCCAAGCACCTCTACTCCATCTACAAGAAGATGCAGAGCCGCAACGTCGACATCGACGAGATCTACGACCTGATCGCGATCCGCGTCTCGGTGGACGACATCCGCGAGTGCTACGAGGTGCTGGGGATCATCCATTCCACCTGGAAACCGATCCCCGGGCGCTTCAAGGACTACATCGCGATGCCCAAGGGGAACATGTACCAGTCGCTGCACACCACGGTGATCGGCCCCTACGGCGAAAGGATGGAGGTGCAGATCCGCACCGCCGAGATGCACCGGGTCGCCGAGAGCGGCATCGCGGCACACTGGAAGTACAAGGAAGGGAAGGGGTACGACGAGAAGGAGGTCCGGCGCTTCACCTGGATCCGGCAGCTTCTGGAGTGGCAGCAGGAACTGGACGACTCCAAGGAGTTCATGGACACCGTCAAGGTCGAGCTCTTCCCGGAAGACGTCTTCATCTTCACCCCGAAGGGGGACGTGAAAGGCTTCCCGAAAGGATCCACGCCCATCGACTTCGCCTACTCCGTACACACCGACGTCGGCCACCGCTGCGTCGGCGCCAAGGTGAACGGCAAGCTGGTGCCGCTTAAGTACGAACTGAAGACGGGCGACATCGTCGAAGTGATCACCTCGCCGCACCACACCCCGAGCAAGGACTGGTTGAAGATCGTCAAGAGCTCGCGGGCGCGCAACAAGATCCGGGCCTGGGTCAAGACCGAGGAACGCCTGCGCAGCATCACCCTCGGGCGCGAGATCTGCGAGAAGGACTTCCGCCGCTACTCGCTTAACTTCAGCAAGCTGCAGAAAACGGGCGAGTTGAAGAAGGTGGCCCAGGAGTTCGGCTTCCAGACCGAGGACGACCTGATGGCCTCGGTGGGTTACGGCAAGCTCTCCGCAAACCAGGTGGTCGGCAAGCTGGTGCCGGCCGACAAGATAGAGGCGGCCAAGGAACAGAAGGAAACCCGCATCGGCAAGGTGATCGGGGCCCTCAAGGGGAAATCATCCTCCGCCATCGAGATCAACGGCGTCGAGGACGTGCTGGTGCGCTTCGGCAAGTGCTGCAATCCGCTTCCCGGCGACGAGATCACCGGCTTCATCACCCGCGGGCGCGGCGTCACCGTGCACACCGCCGACTGCCCCTTCGCCATGGCGCTGGAGCCGGAGCGGCGCATCGAGGTGGCCTGGAACAAGGGGAAGAAGAGCGCGCTGCCGGTCAAGATCCGCGTCGTGTGCAACGACGAGAAAGGTATCCTGGCCAACATCGCCACCGCCATCACCAACTGCGAAGCCAACATCTCAAGCGCCTCCATCCAGAGTACGCTGGACAAGCGGGGTGAGAACCTCTTCGAGGTGGACGTAACCGATCTCGACCACCTGAAAAAGGTGTTCGCCGCCATCATGAAGGTGAAGGGCGTCATCAAGGTGGAGCGTCTCAAGAGCTAGTTTGAAAAAGTAACAAGGAGGAAGGCATGAAGGAAATCATCAGCACCGACCAGGCCCCGAAGGCCATCGGTCCTTATTCGCAGGGAGTAAAAGCCGGGGGCTTTCTCTTCCTCTCCGGCGCTATCGCGCTCGACCCGGCCACCGGTGAAGTGGTGCAGGGGGGAGTCGTGGCGGAGACCGAGCAGGTCATGAAGAACATCGGCGCGCTGCTTGGTGCCGCCGGCCTGGGCTTCCAGGACGTGGTCAAGACCACCATCTATCTCGCCAACATGGGGGATTTTGCAACGGTGAACGGCATCTACGGCGGCTATTTCCAGGAGAACCCGCCGGCCCGCAGCACCGTCGAGGTGAAGGGGTTGCCGCGCGGCGTCCTGGTGGAGATAGAGGTCACCGCTCTTTGCCGTTAAGGGAAGGGGCAGACACAAATAAAGCCGCGGGCGCTGAGTGCGCCGCGGCTTTAGGGACTGTGCGGAAGATCTTCTTAGAGAGCCTTGGTGACGTGACCGGAGCGGATGCAGCGGGTGCAGACCTTGATGCTCCTGACGGTACCGTTTTTCACGGCCTTGATCTTCTGCAGGTTCGGGCGCCAAATTTTGCTGGTCTTGTTGTTGGCGTGGCTAACGTTGTTCCCGAAGCTAGGGCCTTTACCGCAAATCTCGCATATTCTGGACATTTCTTTGTACCCTCCGGTGATTACTGAAGTCGCAATTAATAGCAGAAAGTCGTCACGGTTGCAAGTAAAAAGTGGCGGTGTTCTTGTTTTTTCAGGTGCTAAATCATGGCTTTATTGAAGGGGCTGTTCTCCCTGTTGTTGCTGATACTGATCGTGCTGAGTGTGCTGTTCGTGGACTTCGTCTACAAGACCTTCTCCCTGACCCCGCGCGACGTGAAGAGTGACGCCATCGTGGTGTTGACCGGCGGTCGCGGCCGGGTGGAGGAAGGGGTGCGGCTGTACCGGGCCGGGCAGGGGAAGAAGCTGTTCCTGATCGGCGTCGATCCTTCCGTGAAGAAGCGCGAGCTCTACCAGGGGGAAGGGGCGGGGAACGTCTACCTGGAGCAGAATTCCCGCAACACCCTGGAGAACGCCATCTATGCGCGCGACCTGATCATGAAGTACAAGGTGACCTCCATCAAGCTGATCACCTCGCGTTACCACATGAAGCGTTCCACCATCCTGTTCCGCAACGCGCTCCCCAAGGACGTGGCCATCTACCCGCACCCGGTCGACTCCAGCAATTTAAAGGAAGAGTGGTGGAGTCACCAGGGGAGCTTCAAGCTGCTGTTCTCGGAGTTCTACAAGTACTGCATCCTGCGTTTCTTCTTCATGTTCGCCCCCGGTGAGCTGCGGCCGATTATGGGGAACAACTAAAGCGTCTCACGCAAAGCCCGCAAAGGCGCAAAGAAAGAACCAACTGCATAAACAAACAGGGATAAAGGGGATGAAAGGGATGAAACCAAATCCTGGTTGGTAATCCCCTTTATCCCTTTTATCCCTGTTAAACGTTGTGTGCCTTGCTTTTCTTTGCGCCTTGGCGGCTTTGCGTGAGGCTCGTCTTTACTCCGCCTTTTCCTCGATCCTCGGGAAGAGCGCTTCGGCCTTGGCGATGGTGGTGCCGGGCTTGAGGCCGCCCCAGGCGAGCCCTTCGGCGCTGGCTTCCTCAGGCCAGCCCAGGCAGCACAGGCCCTTCTGCGCGGTCTTGGGCATGAAGGCGGAGAGCAGCGTGTAGACCACCCTCTGGCTCTCCAGCATGTAGTACATGACGGTGGAGAGACGCTCGCGCTGCTCGGGATCCTTGGCCAGGGTCCACGGGGCGGTCTCGTCGATGTACTTGTTGCCGGCGGAGATCACTTCCCAGATCGCCTGCAGCGCGCGGCTGAAGGCCAATTCCTCGATGAAGCCGTCCACCTGGTCGATCATGGCCACGGTCTTTTCCCGGTACGCCTTGTCCAGTTCGGTCTCCTCGCCCGGCGCCTGCAGCACGCCGCCGAAGTACTTGCCCAGCATCGCGGTGGAGCGGTTCAGGAGGTTGCCCAGGTCGTTGGCCAGGTCGGAGTTGATGCGGTGAATGAGCGCCTGGTGCGAGAAGTCGCCGTCGAGCCCGAAGGGGACCTCGCGCAGCAGGAAGTAGCGCACCGCGTCCACGCCGTACTTGTCGACCAGCATGTTGGGCTCGACCACGTTCTGCAGGCTCTTGCTCATCTTCTGCCCTTCGACGGTCCACCAGCCGTGGGCGAACACCTTCTTCGGGATGGGGAGGCCGGCCGCCATCAGGAAGGTCGGCCAGTAGACGGTGTGGAAGCGCAGGATGTCCTTGCCGATCAGGTGCACGTCGCAGGGCCAGTACTTGCCGTAGTCGCCCCCCTCCTCGGGGTAGCCGAGCGCGGTGATGTAGTTGGTGAGCGCGTCGAACCAGACGTAGACCACGTGCTTGTCGTTGCCCGGGACCGGGATCCCCCACTGGAAGGTGGTGCGGGACACGGAGAGGTCACGCAGCCCCTCTTTCACGAAGGAGATGATCTCGTTTCTGCGGCTTTTGGGCTGGATGAAGTCCGGGTTGGCCTCGATGTGGGCCAGCAACTGGTCCTGGTACTTGCTCATCCTGAAGAAGTAGGACTCCTCCTTGAGCTTCTCGGTGGGACGGTTGCAGTCCGGGCACTTGTAGTCGATCAGCTGGGTCTCGGTCCAGAAGGTCTCGCACGGGGTGCAGTACCAGTCCTCGTACTCGCCCAGATAGATGTCGCCCTTCTCCATGACCCGCTCAAAGAGAACCGAGACGCCCTTCTTGTGCCGCTCCTGGGTGGTGCGGATGAAGTCGGTGTTGGAAATCTCCAGCTTCTCCCAGAGCGACTGGAAGCGCTTCATGACGCGGTCGGCCAGCTCCAGCGGGGTCTCGCCGGCGGCGGTGGCGGCCTTCTCGACCTTCTGGCCGTGCTCGTCGGTGCCGGTCAGGAAGAAGACGTCGAACCCCTTGAGCCGCTTGTAGCGTGCCAGCACGTCCGCGGCCAGGGTCGTGTACGCGTGCCCTATGTGCGGGACGTCATTTACGTAGTAGATGGGGGTGGTGACGTAAAAAGCCGGTTTCATTGTGGTTTCTCCTTTTTTCTCTCCTTAACGTCGACGGGCCTGTTGCGGCGCTGCTTGCCGGGGCCCTGGGACTTGCCCTTGTCGCCCCCCTGCTGTTCGCCTTTGCCCTGCGGCGGCTTCTTGATGCGGTCGCTGATGTTCTCGGGGGCGATGTCCTCCCCCTTGAGCGTCACCAGCGAGTCATCGGCCGTCTTCAGCGTGACCGTCTGCTCCAGTACGTTGACCTTGACCACTTCGCCGTCGTGGCAGCCGCACTGCACCCTCTTGCCGCACTTGGGGAGTCCCTTTCTCAGCGAGCAGTAGGTGTCGAATTCGTAGGAGAGGCAGCAAAGGAGCCTGCCGCACTGCCCCGAGATCTTGCTCGGGTTGAGGGCGAGGTTCTGTTCCTTGGCCATCTTCACCGAGACCGGCTCGAACTCGCGCAGGTATGAGGAGCAGCAGAGCTCGCGGCCGCAGATGCCGATGCCGCCCACCATCTTGGACTCGTCCCTGACGCCGATCTGGCGCATTTCGATGCGGGTGTGGAAGGCGTGGGCCAGGTCCTTGACCAGTTCGCGGAAGTCGACCCGGCCGTCGGCGGTGAAGTAGAAGATGGCCTTGGAGCCGTCGAACAGGTACTCGACCTTGACCAGCTTCATGTCCATGCCCCGTTCCTTGATGCGGGCCAGGCAGAACTTGTGCGCCTCTTTCTCCTTGGCGGTATTGGCGGCCAGCGTCGCCAGGTCGGCTAGCTCCGCCAGGCGCTGCACCGGTTTGGTCCCCTCAGGGACCAGCGCGTCATCCACTTCGATGGGGCCGGCGACGACCTGTCCTATGCTTTTACCCCGCTCGGTCTCCACGATGACCCGGTCCCCTGCCTTGACGTTGGCCTTGCCGGCGGTGAAGTCGTAGAGCTTGCCCGCGGTGGTGAATTGAATCCTTACGATCTTTGCCAAAAATGCCTCCAAAGAGAAAACAGGTCTTGGTCAACCTGTGGTTCGTGTACCAGGTGCTGCCAAAAGCATTAACGCGGAGACGCAGAGCCGCTAAGGCGCAAAGCAGAGGATTATCTCTTGCTTCTCTTCGCGTCCCGGCGCCTTGGCGCCTTTGCGTTAAGCCTGTCCTACCGCGTCGCGAGGCGCATGAAGAAGACCTCCAGTGCCAGCCTCGCGTTCACGTTGCGAACGAGCAGGCGGCGCAGTGCCACCAGTTGCTCGATCAATTCCATGGTTACCGTCTCCGGGCAGCGCTCCGCCTCACGGGCCACCAGTTGCGCGAGATCCGAGTTGGCCAGCGCGTCCGGCGTGGAGCGGTAGATGAGTACGTCCCGGAGAAAGGAAAGGAGCAGCTCCAGGAATCCCGGGAGTCCTTCCTTGTCCGCGGCGAGTTCCTCCGCCGCTGAGAACAGGGTGTTGATGTTCTTCAGGTTCAGCGCCAGCACCCTCTCCAGGAAACTTACCCGGCCTTCCAGGACGCCGTCCCCGGCGATCTCGAAGGCCCGGCTCAGGCTGCCGCCGGAAAGCGTGGCCGCCACCCGCGCCGCCTCGGCGCCGAATTGGTCTCGCACCAGCCGCTCCTCGATGGTTTCCGCCGGCAGCGGCTGGAATTCGAGGGTCTGGCAGCGGGAGAGGATGGTCTGCAAAACCGCGGAGCGCTCGGCCGTGATCAGGATCATCAACGCGTTGCCCGGCGGCTCCTCCAGGGTCTTCAAGAGGGCGTTGCCCGAAGCGAGGTTCAACTTCTCCGCGCCGTCGATGATGCACGCCTTCTTGGGTGCCTCGAAGGGACGGTAAGCGAGTTCCTTCTGCAGCTCCCGGACCTGGTCGATCTTGATGAAGGCGCCGTCCGGCTCCAGGATATGCAGGTCCGGGTGCTGTCCGCTGGCGATCTTTCTGCAGGAGGAGCAGACGCCGCAGGCCTCTTCCTTGCCGCAGAAAACCGCCTGTACCATGGCCAGCGCGGTCTTTTTCTTGCCGCACCCCTCGATGCCGGAGAAGAGGTAGGCATGCGCCACCCGCTCCAGCGCGATGGAGCGCTTCAGGACGGCGATGGCCCGATCCTGCCCGATGACGTCGGAAAAGGGCATCTAGCGGCCACCCTGCGGCAGCCGGCCGCTCAAGGCCGCCGTTACCAGCACCTCGGTGCGGGCTACGTCGCCTGAGCCGTCCACGACCACGAAACGCTCCGGGAAGGCCCGGGCCAGGGACAGGTACCCCTCGCGTACCCGCTCGTGGAAACGTACCGATTCCAGCTCGAAGCGCTCTTCGCGGGCGCCGCTGGTCGCCTCGATACGGGACAGCGCACGGGACAGGCCGACCTGGACCGGACAGTCGATGAGTACGGTGAGGTCCGGCTGCACTCCGCCGGTAGCTAACGCGTTCAGCTGGCGAATCACGTCGAGGTCGAGTTCCCTGCCGTGCCCCTGGTAGGCGACGGTGGCGTCGGTGAACCTGTCGCAGAGCACCGTCTCGCCGCGCTCGAGTGCCGGGACGATCACCTCCTGAACATGCTGGGCACGTGCCGCCGCGTAGAGCAGCAACTCGGCGAGCGGCGTGATGGCGCTATTGCCGGCGTCGAGCAGGATGGCGCGCATCTGGTCCGCGATGGGGCATCCCCCCGGTTCGCGGGTGGCGATCACCTTCTCTCCGTCGGTCTCCAGGCGCTCCTTGAGGAGCCTCAACTGGGTCGTTTTACCGCACCCTTCCACGCCTTCAAATGTAATGAAAAAGCCCATGTCTCCGGTCTCATGATCCTCTATAAAATCACTGAATTATATGGGAGGGGTAATTATTATGCAAGATTTAAATGCCCCCGTGGAAGCCTGTGGCACAAGGGTTGGCCGCCACTGGCGCCGGTTTGCGGGCCGCCGCCGGAGCAGCTCCCTCGTGCTGCCCCGTAGCTGCCGCGGAGAACCCTATTGCCATGCCGTCACCCTTTGTCTATATTTGGCTCAAATTAAGGACAGGTACGGGCATTCATCATGAACGAAA
The DNA here is from genome assembly GCF_016458305.1 of Geomonas anaerohicana. Classification (GTDB taxonomy): domain Bacteria; phylum Desulfobacterota; class Desulfuromonadia; order Geobacterales; family Geobacteraceae; genus Geomonas; species Geomonas anaerohicana. The sequence continues at coordinate 189,864 of NZ_JAEMHL010000004.1, forward strand.
AGCTGGACGACACCCTGGCCGGGATCGAGGCGCGCATCAAGTACCGGTTCGCCAACCCCGAGTTGCTGCAAGAGGCGCTGACCCATCGCACCTACGTCAACGAGGCTGGGGGGAAGGACAATCAGCGGCTGGAGTTCTTCGGGGACGCGGTGCTCGATTTCCTGCTCTCCGACCTTTTGCTGCGACGCTTCCCGGAGAGCCGGGAGGGGGAGCTGACCAAGATGCGGGCGGCGCTGGTGGACGAGGTGAGTCTGGGGCGCATCGCTGCCGATCTCGATCTGGGGGCGTCCCTGCGCCTTGGGCGCGGCGAGGAGAAAGGGGGAGGGCGGCACAAGCGCTCCCTGCTGGCCGATGCCTTCGAGGCCCTGCTCGCGGCACTCTACCTCGACGGCGGCATCGAGGCGGCGCGTCGCGTGGTGCACAAGTTGTTCGAACCCCTGCTGGATTCCCCGGACATGCTCTGCGGACGGGATGCCAAAACCGAGTTGCAGGAACAGGCCAGAACCCTGCGCCGGGAGCTGCCGCGCTACCAGTTGAAAGAAGCCTCCGGCCCCGACCATGACCGCCGTTTCACCGTCGAGGTGTACCTGGGCGAGGACCTGATGGGGGAAGGGGTGGGCAGGACCAAGAAGGAAGCCGAACAGGACGCCGCCCGCGCCGCTACCCTCCTCCTCAAGGGGGCACGTTGAGACCGCTGCTGGTCCCCTTTTTCATCTCTCACCAGGGGTGCCCGCACCGCTGCGTCTTCTGCGACCAGGAACGTGTCGCCGGCGCCGCAGGGAGCCTGCCCACCGCGGCGCAACTGCTGCGCCGCATCGAGGAGTACCGCCTGGGCGCTCCGGCACGTAGGCTTGAAGTAGCCTTTTACGGCGGCACCTTCACCGCCTTGCCCCGCGTTGACCAGGAACGTCTGCTCCTCCCCCTGCAGCCGCTTTTGCGTGCCGGCATCCTGCAGTCGGTGCGGCTCTCCACGCGTCCCGATGCCGTCGACCCTGACACTGCGTGTTTCCTGAAGCAGCACGGCGTCAGCACCGTCGAACTCGGTGTGCAGTCGCTGCACGCCGAGGTGCTCGAGTTGTCCGGCCGCGGCCACGGCGCGGACGAGGTGGAACGGTCGGTGGCGACCCTCAAGGAGGCCGGCATCGCGGTTGGCATCCAGCTCATGCCGGGACTGCCCGGCGATACGCCGCAGCGCTCGCTGGACTCGCTGCAACGGGCCCTCGACCTGGCCCCTGCCTTTCTGCGTATCTACCCCACCCTGGTCATCGACGGGACCGAACTGGCGCGGCGCTACCGCGACGGAAGCTACCAGCCCCTTTCCCTTAGCGAGGCGGTGACCCTGTGCAAGGAGATGCTGGCGGTTGCCGGGCAGGCGGGCATCCCCGTGATCCGCTTCGGGTTGCAGCCAACCTCTGAGCTCGACTCCCCGGGAGTGGTGCTGGCTGGCCCCTACCACCCCGCTTTCGGCCAGCTTGTCGAGTCCGAACTCTGCTTCGACCGCATGTGCGCGCTGCTCGCCGATGTCCCGGCCGGAAAGGCGGTCACCTTCGGTGCCCCGGCGGGTCGTGTCTCTGACCTCGTGGGGCAGAGAAGATCGAACCTGCTGCGGCTGGCCACCCGCTACGGCGTAACGGCAACCGTCCGCGAGGACGCCGCGCTCCCCGCCGATGTCATCTCCCTGCAGTGGGACGGGCCCACTCTGCGTGCCCGCCTGTTCGAGTCGTATCCCCACCACTAGGCAGAACGCCGGTTCGAGGTATACTGTGTCGGTGCGCCTTACACCGGTGCGGATGCAAAGAACGCTTTCCTTGCTGTATCAATTCCCGTATGTTGTAGAGCTTCCATTACCGCAGCCAGAGCCAGGAGGGCATTAACAAGATGTCTCAAAAGATATTCCGTTCCGGTTTCGTCTCCATCGTGGGGCGGCCGAACGTAGGTAAATCCACGCTGTTGAACCGCATCCTGGGTGAGAAGCTGATGATCACCTCGGACAAGCCGCAGACCACCCGCAACCAGATCAAGGGGATCCACAACGTGCCGGACGGACAGATCGTCTTCCTGGACACCCCGGGGATCCATCGGGCCAAGACCCGCCTGAACAAGTTCATGGTCGAGGAGGCGCTCTCCTCGGTGCAGGGCGTGGACCTGATCCTGTTCCTGGTGGACGGCGCCTTCGATCCAGAGAAAGAGGCGGGCATGATCAAGGAAGTCCTCTCCGGCGTCGAGGCACCCGTCATCCTGGTGCTGAACAAGATCGACCTCATTCCCAAGGGGGATCTCCTCGGTCGCATGGCGGCCTACGGGGAAAACTATCCCTTCAAGGAGATCATCCCGGTGTCGGCCGCTTCCGGCGATGGCGTCGAGCAACTGGTGCAACTGGTGCACGGGCTGCTGCCCGAAGGTCCCTGCTACTTCCCGGACGACATCCTGACCGACGTGCCGGAGCGCTTCATCGTGGCCGAGATCATCCGCGAGAAGATCTTCCGGCTGACCCGCGACGAGGTCCCCTATTCGACGGCGGTGGTGGTGGACAGCTTCAAGGAGCGGGAGACCGGCGTGGTGGCGATCCAGGCCACCATCAACGTCGAGCGCGACTCCCAGAAAGGGATCATCATCGGCCGCAAGGGCGAGATGCTCAAGAAGATCGGCTCCCAGGCACGCCAGGAGATCGAGCGGCTGTTGGATACCAAGGTTTTCCTGGAACTGTTTGTGCGGGTGAGCGGTGAGTGGAGCGACAACAGCCGCATGCTCAAGGAGTTCGGCTACGACTCGTGATGGGAGGGTAACGCCTCCCGGCACTCCTCATGAGTAATTGCTTGCACTGGATAAGTTTGTTTGATAGTATAACATTGTTTTTTATTTTCTGATCACGGGATCCAACGGCGGTTTCATTTCTCTCGTCATTCCTGCGGGTTTTTCGTAGACAGGTGTTTTAAAAAATCACGTATACATTAACATAGTTTTTTTTGACATAAGTCATGTCGGATAGTAAGGTTCTGCCCTATTTTCCTGTAACCATACGTAAACACGCAAGGAGACGACACTATGGCATTAAGAAAGTATGCCGGCTACGCCTGGAACCTGATCAGTCTGGTCGGCATGATCCTGGCCGTCACCGCGACGGGCCTGATCATCGGCTTCCTCTCGTACGAGGGGATCACCGGCGTCGAGAAGCCCTATCTCGGCCTGATGACCTACTTCCTCTTCCCCGGCATGCTCATCGTGGGCCTCATTCTGGTCCCGCTGGGCGCCTACATCGTACGGGAAAAGAGGCGCAGGCATCCCGACGAGGAAATCCCGCCGTTTCCGCGGGTGGACTTCAACGACGCGCACAAGCGCCATCTGTTCCTCTTCTTCGTCATCGCCAGCATCGGCTTCGTGCTCGTTGTCTCCGTCGCGTCCCTGAAAGGATACGAATTCACTGAGTCGACCACGTTCTGCGGCGAGCTCTGCCACGTGGTCATGGAGCCCGAGCACGTGGCCTGGGCCAACTCTCCTCACGCCAAGGTGAAGTGCGTCGAGTGCCACGTCGGCCCCGGCGCCGCCTGGTACGTCAAAGCCAAGATCTCCGGTATGAGGCAGCTCTACGCGGTAGCGTTCCACACCTACCCGGAGACCATCGAAACCCCGATCGACAACCTCCGTCCGGCGCGCGATACCTGTGAGCACTGCCACTGGCCCGAGAAGTTCTATGCCGGGCGCCAGAAAGTGTTCTACCACTACGCTCCCAACGAGGAGAACACCCCGCGCGAGATCAATATGCTGATCAACATCGGCGGGACTCCGAAGAGCGAGCACCACAGGGGCATCCACTGGCACATCGGCCAGGAGGTCTCCTACATCGCCCTGGACAGACAGCGCTCCAGCATCCCGTACATCGCGGTTAAGGAGAAGGACGGCACCGTCACCGAGTACATGGATACCGAGAAGCCGCTCAGCAAGGAGGACGTGGCCAAGGCCCAAAAGCGTGTCATGGACTGCCTCGATTGCCACAACCGTCCGGCACACGTCTACCGTTCTCCGGGCGTGGAGATGGACGAGGCCTTCGCTTCCAAGCGCATCGATCTCGGCCTGCCGTACCTGAAGAAGACCGCCGTTGAGGTCCTGACCAGGCCGTACAAGAACAAGGAAGAGGCCAAGGCGACCATCGCCAAGGAACTTTCCGAGTACTACAACAAGAACTACCCGCAGGTAGCCAAGGCCAAGGCGAAGGAACTCGCCCACGCCGTTACCGTGGTGCAGGACATCTACAACAGGAACTTCTTCCCGGCGATGAAGATCACCTGGAACACCTATCCGAACCACATCGGGCACTTCTACACCCCGGGGTGCTTCCGCTGCCACGACGGCAAGCATAAGACCGCGGCGGGCAAGGTGATCTCCAAGGATTGCAACATGTGCCACACCGTGCTGGGGCAGAAGCAGGAGAACATCCCGGCGACCAGCGCACCGGTGAAACAGTTCGTCCACCCGGTCGACATCGGCGACGAGCTTTACAAGGCGAACTGCAGCGACTGCCATGCGGCAGGCGGCCAGGACGTCCCCGGCGGCGAGAAGCACGCCAAGAAGTAACAGCGGCGACCAAAAGCCCCCGGAGCAATCCGGGGGCTTTTTTTATTCGTGTCGGGCGGTCGCCAACCGGCCGGTACGATTCGCTTTTTGCACATTAACGGCGTTGCATCTTCATCTTAACGGTGCTATACCTTTCCCTGTTCAGGCATGGGGGTGACAGTCGATGTTGATGAAGGCTTCAGAAGTGGCCGCGCTGCTGCACCAGGATGAGAGCACGGTCCTCAAGTGGATCAAGAAGGAAAAACTCCCCGCCACGCTGGTGCACGGCACCTACCAGATCAACCGGGTCGATCTGCTGGAGTGGGCCACCGAGCACGGCATCAAGGTGCCACCGGAGCTGTTCGAGGCGGTGCAGGCGGACCTGGACCTCCCCTCGCTGGCCCAGGCGCTGGAGGCTGGCGGCATCCACTGCGGCGTGCCCGGGGATGACAAGCTCTCCGTGCTGCGCAACGTGGTGAACCTGCTCGAACTCCCCCCGCAGGTGGACCCCGAGTTCCTGCTCCAGGTGCTGCTGGCCCGCGAGGCGCTGGGCACCACCGCCGTCGGCGACGGCATCGCCATCCCCCACGTCCGCAATCCCATCCTGCTGCAGACCAAGCCGAAACCTGCGGTCTCGCTCTGCTTCCTGGAGCACCCCATTGACTTCGGGGCGCTGGACGGGATCCCGGTGCGCATCCTGTTCCTGATCACCAGCCCCACCGTTAAGGTGCACCTGCACCTCCTGTCCCGGCTCGCCTACGCCCTGCACGACCAGGGATTCCGGGGCACCCTCAACAACGCCTGTGATCCCGCGGCCGTAATGGATGCCGCCCGACGCTGCGAGCGCGGCAAGAGGAGCTGATCATGACCTTCTCCGGCGAGCCTGCGACTTCTCTTGGACTGTTGTTGCTCGCCGTTTGCTGCCAGGCCGTGTCCGGTCTGCCGCTGCTGCTGAACAAGGGCTCGAGCCTTGCCCAGCGCGCCGGTGTCGCTCTCATGGTTGCGGCATCGCTCACCGGCTGTGCCGGGGCCCTCGGCGCCGTCTTCTTTCCCGTCACCGGGACCTGGCTCCTTCCCACCGGGCTTCCTTTCGGTGGGCTGGAGATAGGTGTCGATGCGCTTTCGGCCCTCTTCCTGCTCCCCATCTTCATCGTCACCGGCTGCAGCGCCGTCTACGGCACCGGCTACTGGCCGGTGGCGCGGCACCCCGAACATGGCGGCAAGCTCGCCTTCTTCCTGGGACTGCTGTCCGCGGCCCTCACCGTCGTGCTGCTGGCCAAAAGCACCATGCTCTTCCTGATGGGATGGGAGGTAATGGCCCTGGCAGCCTACTTCGCACTTACTACCGAGGACGAAAAGCACGAGGTGCGCGAGGCGGGGGTCCTCTACCTGATCACGGCCCACCTGGGCGCCCTGGCGCTCTTCGCCACCTTCTCGCTCCTCAACGCCGCCACCGGCGCCTACATCTTTCCCGCTCCCGGCTCCCTTTCTGCCGCAGGCCCACTGGCCACGGCCGTATTCCTGACCGCCCTATTCGGTTTCGGGATGAAAGCGGGCGTCATGCCGCTGCACATCTGGCTCCCCTCGGCACATGCCAACGCACCCAGCCACGTCTCCGCGATTCTCTCCGGCGTGGTGCTGAAGACCGGGATCTACGGGATGATGCGCGTCTTCTCCGCTTTTGCCGATCCGCCGCTTTGGTGGGGCGCCCTGGTCCTGGTGCTGGGATGCATCTCCGCCGTGCTCGGGGTAGCCTACGCCATCGGGCAGCACGACCTGAAGCGGCTTCTGGCCTACCACAGCATCGAGAACATCGGCATCATCCTCATTGGTATCGGCATGGCGTTGATCGGCGCCAACCAGGGGTGGGAGGCACTGGTCGCGCTCGGGGCGGCGGGGGCGCTCTTGCATGTCGTCAATCACGCACTGTTCAAGGCGCTGCTCTTTCTTTCCGCCGGTTCCGTGATCCATGCCACCGGCACCAGGGAGATCGACCTCATGGGGGGCGTGGCACGCCGGCTGCCAAGGACGGCCCTGCTTTTCCTGGTCGGCGCCGTCGCTATCTGCGGACTCCCTCCTTTGAACGGCTTTGTCAGCGAGCTGATGATCTACCTGGGCGCCTTCAACTCGATCGGCGCTGCGGTCGGCCTGGGCCCATCGCTTCCGGCGCTGGCTGCACCGGTACTGGCGCTGGTGGGTGGGCTGGCTGTGGCATGTTTCGTCAAGGTGTACGGGGTGGTCTTCCTGGGGGCGCCGCGCTCGCCGGAACACGAAGCGGGGCATGAGGCGGGTGTCGGCATGTTGGTCCCCATGGGGGTGATTGCCGCGTGCTGTGCGCTGATCGGACTGGCGCCGGGGCTGCTGGTTCCGGTCCTGAACGGCGCCCTGGGTGCGTACGGCGGGACGCTAGCCTTGCAGCAAGGGATCGCGCACCTCGTCCCGTTCGGCTGGCTCTCGGTCCTTGGGATAGGGATGATCCTGGTGCTGGTGTTTCTCTGGGGCTTCTTCGCCAGGCGTGCTGCCCGCTTACCGGTGCCGGTCGCGCCGACCTGGGGCTGCGGATACCTGAGGCCGACGCCGCGCATGCAGTACACGGCGTCCTCGTTCGGGGCCATCCTGGTCGGGTGGTTCGCGCTGCTTCTCCGTCCGGAGCGGCACCGGGAAGAGGTGAATGGACTTTTCCCGGTGCATGCCAGCCACGAGAGTCACGTTCCGGAGACGGTGCTGGAGAAGGGGTATCTCCCGTTTCTGGAGTACCTGTTCGAGAAGGCCCAGCCGGTGCGGCGCCTGCAGCACGGTAAGTTGAACATCTACATCTTCTACACCTTCGTGACGCTGGTGCTGCTGCTCGCCATTACCAGCGGGCAATAGAATAGTGCGCTGCAAAAAAAGGCGGGCGAATAATCATTCGCCCGCCTCTGTTTTTGGAACGCCTGTTCCCCTCACCCCCGCCCCTCTCCCAAAGGGCGAGGGGGGCAGCCTAGAACCTAGAACGTTGAACGTTGAACGTTGAACGTCCTTCGCCTTTTAATGCGTCTCCTTGAACACCGGCATCACCTTGTTTAAGACGTAGAAGATGCAGAAGGGGACCCCGGCGACGATGAGGGCGCCCACCAGCCCCTCCTTCAGCGTTTCCATGTTGTCAGGCCAAAGCGGCAGCACGTAGTGCATGAACCCGGAGAAGGACGAGGAGAAGGCCTGGCCGCCGATGACGACGTTCCAGCGCATCATGAAGACCCCCAGCAGCACCAGTACGGTCCCCACCACGGCCCTCCGGATGGTCAGACCCGGAATCAGGAACAGGACGAACGGCACCAGGTTCCCAAGCCCGTACTGCACCACGAAGATGTTCACGAAGTCCCGCTCGTAGATGACGCTTCTCAGGATGTCCCACGACTTCACCGCCGTATAACCCCTGAATATCAGGTCCAAAAGTTCCAGCGTGATGGCCGCCACCATGAACATGAGCAGGTAGCGCGAGGTCATGGCCACCACGTGGGCCTCCGCGCTCTTCAGCTCTTCCATGGAGGGTAGCTCGGGGTGGGCGAGCCTGCGCCGACGTGACAGCTGCTTCCGTATCTCCATGGTGAGGATGTAGGTCAGGATGCAGAGGGCGATGCCGGAAACGACCGCGGAGCAGATGAAGATGACCGGCATAAGCGGCGTCATCCAGAGTGCATTGGCCTTGACCGAGCCGAAGATAAACCCGGCGTAGCCGTGCAGGAAGCAGGCAACCGGGATGCCGGCGGCGGCGAGCTTCTTGACCGCCCGCTCGTCCGCCTCGAGCGCCTCGTGCGAGATGTCCCAGGCACCCAGCGTCAGCACGCTGAACAACAGGTACTGTCCCTGTTGCAGCGCGCTCCGCCCCTCGATGCTCTTCAACGCGAGCGCGGTCTCCACGAAGTGCTTGCGGAACACGAACCAAAGCTCGGAGGCGACGATCATGCCGTAGGTGCTGAACACGATACCGAACGCGGCGATGGCCGAGGTGAAGTGCGGCGTCATCATCACCTCGATGCCGCGCAGCGGTTGCTGCAGGTGCATCAGGAGCGGCAGCATGGCGACCGGCAGCAGCGCGAAGGAAAACACCAGCGAGAAGCGCGCGATCCCCTTCAGCTGCTTCACGCCGAAGACGTGGTACAGCGAGGAGAGTACGAAGGCGCCGGCGACGAGGCCGGTCATGAACGGGTACATGACGATCTGGATGGTCCAGTAGATGTACTCGTTGGGGTAGGTGAAAAACTCCTTTATGGTCCAGGCTTCTCCGTGCACCATGGCTATTTCACCTCCTTGGAAAGGCCCAGGTAAAAGACCTGCGGCTTGGTGCCGTACTCTTCCTTGAGCACATTGACGCGCTCGGTCATGATGACCTTGGTCACCGGGTCCTCGGGGTCCCTCAGGTTGCCGACCCGGCGCGCCCCGAAGGCGCAGCTGTCGACGCATGCGGTCTGCATCCCCTTGGTGATGCGGTGGTAGCAGAAGTTGCACTTCTCGGCGACGTGGAAGACGGGATGGAAGAAGCGTACCCCGTACGGGCACCCCATGATGCAGTAGCCGCAGCCGATGCACCAGCTCCGGTCGATAAGCACCACGCCGTCGGCGGTCTGGTAGGTGGCGCCCACCGGGCAGACCTGGACGCAGGGCGGGTTGTCGCACTGGTTGCAGAGCTTGGGCACGAAGAAGGCCTTGTCGATGTCGTCGTCCTTGATCTCCTCCAACTTGCCGTGGCCGATGTCGATCCCCTTGTTGGGGAATCCGTCGCGCGCACCCTTGGGGGAGTCGATGTGGGTCTTGCCGTCCGTGGTCACCACGTAGCGCTCCACCCAGGTGCGGGTGACGTTGGCGTCGTAGGGGACCTCGTTCTCCACCTTGCATCCCTTGACGCAGAAACCGCACCCGACGCATTTGCGGGTGTCGACCAGGAAGACCCAGCGCGGCCCCTTCTGATCCTTCTCGGCCAAAAGGCGCTTGGGATCGAACAGCTCCAGACAGGAAAGGGGAATCGCCAGGCCACCGGCGAAGAGCAGTGATTTCTTACAGAAGGATCGTCTCGAAATCATTTCTTGTGCCCCTCCTTCCTGGGATCGTGCGGCCAGTGGCAGGTAACGCAGTCCAGGCCGACGTTGTGGGTCTTGGGATCGATCCCTTTCATGATGCCTCGCCCGCTGTTGGGGTAGGGGAGGCGGGTGTGGCAGCGGGCACAGAGCTCGCGGCTACGGTCGATGGTCAGTGACTTGGGATCGTCCGGGTGGTTCAGGGCGGGGCCGTGACAGTTTTCGCAGTTGATGTTGCGGTGCGGCGACTCCTTCATCTCGTCGTACTTGTCAGGATGGCAATCCTTGCAGAAGGCGGCCGTCTTGTACTTCACCTTCATATCTTTCCACTGCTGCTCGTTGCCGGCGCGGTGCCAGCCGTACATGTACCCCCTGGCGCCGACCCCGAAATCGGCGGGTACCAGCAAGGTACGCGCTACCAGCACCAGGGCGATCACCACCAGCACCACGAATAGCGGGCGCCAAACATGACTCTTCACGGACTCCCTCCTTTTACCCAGATGTATCATTTCTCGACCGCGTGGGAAAAAACGTCACGCTATCTCGCTTTTGTATAACAATGTTCGAACAAAAAGCGGAGCTAGTGTTTAATGATAGCGGCAACCCGCTTGAAAACAAGGCAGTTGGCCGGTATTGTTGTTTTATATCCTCCCGCTGGACATTAAAAATCTTTTTTTGACAAATCATTTTTCAGGGAGTATGGTTGGTTCCCTGTCGCCCCCTGTAAACAGTATCGACACCTGGTCGCTACAGTTGAAGGGAAAAGCGGCAGTCGTGGCAGCCTTTGCTCCCCTTCCACACCGCCGGCATCCCCGGTTGTACGGGAGGTTGAAACTCGATGGGCAGATGACGATCCGTTCCTGGTTCGAAAGGGTGGGTTATGTTGTTTTTTGACATGATGCGGGACCCGGCTTCCCTGGTCCTTTGCGCTATAGCATTAGCCGGCTGTTCGGGGCTTCCCGGTCTTGTGTTGCGAGACGGGACACTCGGACAACGGCTGGCCTCGGTAGCAGCGCTCCTCAGTTCTCTCCTCGCGCTACCGTCTCTTCTCTACCTGCTGCTCGGCGGAGGAGAAGCAAGCTTCCTCCTGAACTGGAACCTCCCCTTCGGCCCCTGCGAAGTCGCCCTCGACCCTCTCTCTGTATTCTTCCTGATCCCCATCTTCCTGGTGTTCCCTGCCGGCTCCCTCTACGCCCTCGGTTACTGGCCCGCCGCCTCGCACAGCTCCCAACGAAGCGTCACCTTTTTCTACGGTTTGCTGGCCTGCGCCATGGCGCTGGTGGTGGTATCCCGTAACGGCGCCCTGTTCATGATGTCGTGGGAGATCATGGCGCTGTCCGGCTATTTCCTGCTGGTCGCGGAGCACGGCGAGAGCGAGGTGCGCGGCGCCGGGACGGTCTACCTGGTGGCGAGCCACCTGGGTGGGGCGGCGCTGCTGTTCCTGTTCGCCTCGCTGTTCATGATCACCGGCGGCTTCGGCTTTCCCGCCGCTGGCTCGCTCGCCGTCGGCGCGGGCCTTGCCGGGGCGCTCTTCTGGCTCGCCCTGGCCGGCTTCGGCTCCAAGGCGGGGCTCATGCCGCTGCACCTGTGGCTCCCGTCGGCCCACGCCAACGCGCCCAGCCACGTCTCGGCGCTCCTCTCCGGCGTCATGCTCAAGATCGGGGTCTACGGCATCCTGCGCGTGATCTCGTTCTTCCCGGAGCGCCCGCTCTGGTGGGGCGGCGTGCTCACCGTCGCGGGCCTCGCCTCGGCGGTGATGGGGATCTGCGTCGCCTCCGCGCAAAAGGACATCAAGCGCCTCCTGGCCTACAGCAGCATCGAGAACCTGGGTATCATCTGCGCCGGTATCGGGATGTTCCTCCTGGGGCAGGGAACCGGCAACCAGCGCCTCGCCTTCCTGGGGCTCGCCGGCGCCCTGTTCCACGTACTGAACCACGTCATCTTCAAGCCATTGCTCTTCTTCTGCGCCGGGAGCGTCATGCACGCCGCCGGCACCCGCGACCTGGACCGGATGGGCGGGCTGGCGCGCCGGCTCCCCTACACCGCCTTCTTCACCCTGTGCGGCGCCGTCGCCATCTGCGGCCTCCCCCCCTTCAACGGTTTCGCCAGTGAAATGCTCCTCTACCTTGGCTTCTTCGGCGAGGCCCGCGCCGGTCAGCCCTTTGTGGCCCTCGGCGCGCCGGTGCTGGCCCTGGTCGGGGGCGTCGCAGTGATCTCCTTCGTGAAGCTCTATGGCATCGCCTTCTTGGGGGAGCCGCGTACAGCCGAGGCCGCCGGTGCTCACGAGGCGGCCGGCACCATGCTGGCCCCCATTGCCGTGCTCGCCTGCCTTGCCCTTACCGGCGGGCTTTTCCCGCAACTCTTCCTGGCCCTGGTGCAGCCTGCCATCCGGGGGCTCGCCCCTGACCTGGCCCACGCTGCGGTGCTCCCTATCGCGCCGGTCTGGTTCGCGCTGGCGGGGGGAAGCGTCATCTGCCTGGCGGCTATCCTGTTCCTGTTCCTGAATGCGAAGACTAAGGGACGCACCGCTGCCGCCTCGACCTGGGGCTGCGGCTACCTCCGCCCCTCGCCGCGCATCCAGTACACCGGCAGTTCGTTCGGCGCGTTCTTCTCCTCGCTTTCAGGCTCGTTGATCCGTACCCGGATCACGGTGGGGCAGGTGGCCGGCCTTACCCCGGCAGCGGTACGGTTGAGCTATCACCCCGAGGAAACCCTGCTGCACCGGGTGGTGCTGCCGGTGCTGAACGTCCTCGGCATCGGCTGCGCCTTCGTAAGGCGCCTGCAGCACGGCGAGGTGCAGATCTATATTCTCTATATCTTCGTGACGCTGATGCTGCTCCTTTTGTGGGTGCATTAGAGTTTGAGACAGCCGTTTGCGCGGTAACTCCTCCCCCCGGAGGGGGGAGGGCGGGAGGGGGGATGCGCAGATGGTGGGTATCCCCCTCCCTAGCCCTCCCCCTCCGGGGGAGGGGGCCGGTATTCCGAGAGACCTCAACGGCTGCAATAAACGATTCTCCAGGAGTCTTACTCAATAGGAGTTGGACATGATCGACACAATCTTCCACGTGGTGCTGGTGCTGGCCATGCCGCCGCTGTTGCTGGGGGTGATCGGCAAGACCAAGGCGGCCTTCGCCGGACGGGTGGGCGCTCCTTTCCTGCAGCCCTACTACGACATGGGGCGGCTCATGAAGAAGGGGATCGTCCTCTCCGACAGCACCACCTGGATCTTCCGCGCCGGCCCGGTGGTGACGCTCGCTGCCACGCTGTTCGCCGCGCTCCTGGTGCCGCTGGGTAAGCATCCCGCTCCGATCTCCTTCGAGGGGGACATGATCCTGTTCGCCTACCTCTTCGCCCTGGGGCGTTTCTTCACCACCACGGCGGCGCTCGACACCGCCTCCAGCTTCGAGGGGATGGGGGCGGCCCGCGAGGTGAGCTTCTCCTGCCTCGCCGAACCGACGCTTTTCTTCGCCCTGATCACGCTGACCAGGCTCTCCGGGACCATGAGCCTCACCCCCATGCTGCAACACGTGACGCTTCCGGTCTGGATGGGGACCGGCGCCTCGCTCATCCTGCTTTTGGCCGGCCTGTTCGTGGTGCTCCTGGCGGAGAACTGCCGCATCCCGTTTGACGACCCCAACACCCACCTCGAGCTCACCATGATCCACGAGGTGATGGTGCTGGACCACAGCGGCCCCTACTTCTGCTGCGTCCTCTACGGCGCCGCGCTGAAGCTCTACCTCCTGGGCGCGCTCTTCGTGAACATCGCCCTCCCCTTCGCCTCGGGGAACGCCTACCTCGACTGGGTGGTCTTCGCGGCGGGGATGCTGCTCCTCGCCGTCGCCATCGGGGTGGTGGAGTCGGTGATGGCGCGCCTGAGGCTGATCCGCGTGCCGCAGCTCCTGGTGGCGGCCTTGATCCTGACCGCATTCTCCCTGGTCCTGGTTGTGAGGTGACCCTATGAATTCCCTGGCTGACCAGCTGCTGGTACTCTGCCTCCTGATCAACTTCGCCGTCCTGGGCACCAGCCGGCTCGCATTCTCGGTGCGCTGTGTTGCTGTGCAGGGGGTGCTGCTCGGGACGCTCCCGGCGCTGGTGCATCCCTTCTCCTGGCACGTCAGCTTCATCGTGGTGAGCATCATCCTGGTCAAGGGGGGGCTGATCCCGGTCCTGATCATCCGCGCCATCAAGAAGGCGGAGATCGAGCGTGAGTTCTCCCCGTTCATCGGCTACATCCCCTCGCTGGTGCTGGGGGCGCTCTTCACCTCGCTCGCCTTCATCTTCGCCGCCAAGCTCCCGCTCTCGCCCGAGCACGAGGGGCTCCTGATCGTGCCGGCCGCTGCTGCGACCCTGATGAGCGGCTTCCTGGTGCTCATGGGGCGGCGCAAGGCGATCTCGCAGGTGCTGGGCTACCTGCTCATGGAAAACGGCATCTTCCTGTTCGGCCTGCTCCTGGCGGATGCCATGCCGGTCATGGTGGAGGCGGGGGCGCTCCTCGACCTCCTGGTCGGCATCTTCGTCATGGGCATCGTCATCAACCACATCAGCCGCGAGTTCTCGAGCATCGACACCTCGAGACTCTCCGCGCTGAGGGAGGAATAGCGACATGATGTGGGCCCTGGTCCTGCTTCCGCTTCTCGGCGCCGCGCTCTCCTGGCTTGTCCCGGACAACCGCCGGCGCGTCTGGGTGCTTCCCGTCTTCTCCCTGGTGCAGCTCGGGGTGAGTGCCGCGCTCCTGGTGCACACGCCACCCCCGTCCCCGGCGGGATGGATCTGGCTCGACCCCCTGGGCAAGCTGGTGCTCATGGCCAACAGCGTGCTCTTCACCATCTGCTCCCTGTACGCGGTCGGCTACCTGAGCTACCGCCTCAAGCGTCCCAACCGGATCCTGTGTGCCTCGCTGCTGGTCTGTCTCGCCGCGACCTCGCTGGTGGTCATCTCGCAGCACCTGGGGCTTTTATGGATCGCGCTGGAGGCCACCACGCTGACCATGGCGCCGCTCATCTACTTCAACCACAACGCCCGCTCCATCGAGGCCACCTGGAAGTACCTCCTCATCTGCTCGGTCGGCATCGCCATCGCCCTTTTGGGGCTGTTCTTCCTGGCCTACTCCACCATCGTGGCCAAGCAGGAGGTGAGCCTCTTGCTCCCCGCCCTGATCCGGGACGCGGCCGCCCTGCACCCGGGGTGGCGCCACGCCGCCTTCATCTTCCTGCTGGTCGGCTTCGGCTCCAAGATGGGGCTCGCCCCCCTGCACACCTGGAAGCCGGACGCCTACGGCGAGGCCCCGGGGCTCGTGGGGGCGCTCCTTGCCGGCGGGCTGGTCAACTGTGCGCTCCTGGCGCTGTTGCGGGTCTACCAGATCGCCGCGGCTTCGACCGAAGGGGCGCTCTTCCAGCAGGTGCTTCTTACCATGGGACTGGTTTCCATGGCCTTTGCCGCCGTCTTCATGGCGCGCCAGAGCGACTTCAAGAGGATGCTCGCCTACTCGAGCGTGGAGCACGTCGGCATCATCGCCGTGGCGCTCGGCCTGGGCAAGGGGGCGCTCTTCGCCGGCCTTTTGCACATGATCAACAACTCCCTCACCAAGGGGGTGCTCTTTCTCTCTTGCGGCAACATCCATCGCGCCTTCAACTCCAAGAGCACCCAGTTCGTGCGCGGCGCCCTGCGGCGCACCCCCTGGTCGGCGGCGCTCTTCCTGGCTGCCTTCCTGGCAATCACCGGGTCGCCCCCCTTCGCCCCCTTCGTCAGCGAATTCCTGATCGTCTCCTCCGCCTTCGGGCAGGGGAACCACTGGACCGGCGGACTCTTCCTCCTCTTCCTGGCGCTCATCTTCATCGGCATGGCCTCTACCGTGCTTCCGGTGGTCCTGGGCGAGGTGCCGCCGGACCTGGAGCGGACCCGCTACCGGGATGCCGCACCCACGGTCCTGCCACCCCTGGCGCTGATGGGGCTCGTGCTGGTGCTGGGGCTGTGGATCCCGACCCCGCTGCAGGAACTCCTGCACGAGGCGGCGCGGCTTTTGGGAGGTGAGGCATGAGCCCCGCCATGGTCTTCACTCAAAACGGGGGCGTGCTGTCGCGCCGGGAGATCCCGCGCCATGCGCCCGAGCGCTTCGCCCAGGCGCTTCTCTCTGCGATTGCCGGCGGTTGGCGTGTGGTCTCCTACTTCGGCATGCAGGAGGAGGACGGTGTCTGTCTGTACTGCCTCCTCTCCTTCAAAAGCCACGCCTCCATTGGCGTCATGAGCACCCTGGTCACCGGCAAGAGCTTTTACTCTCTGGTGTCCGAGGCGCCCCAACTGCACCTTTTCGAGCGTGAGATCGCCGAGCAGTTCTACCTGAACCTGGAAGGGCACCCGTGGCCCAAACCGGTCCGCTTCGCCCCGGCGCTCGGCTCCCTCCCTGGGGATACTCCCGCACCCCCGCCCACGATAGGCGTCATGGACTTCTACAAGGTGGAGGGGGAGGAGGTACACGAGGTGGCGGTGGGACCGGTGCACGCCGGCATCATCGAGCCGGGACATTTCCGTTTCCAGTGCTTCGGCGAAGAGGTTATGCACCTGGAGATCTCGCTCGGCTACCAGCACCGCGGCGTCGAACGCATGATGCTGGGGCGCCCGGGCGAGCGCAAGCGCAAGCTGATGGAGACCGTCGCCGGGGACACCACTATCGGCCACGGCACCGCCTACGCCATGATCGTCGAGGCGCTCTCCGAGACGCGGGTGCCGGCCCGGGCCCAGGCGGTGCGCGGCATCGCGCTGGAGCTGGAGCGGCTCGCCAACCACACCGGCGACCTGGGCGCCATCGCCGGGGACGTGGGCTACCTCCCCACCGCCTCGTTCTGCGGCAGGATCCGCGGCGACTTCCTCAACATGACCGCCGGGATCTGCGGCAGCCGTTTCGGCCGCGATCTGGTGCTGCCGGGGGGCGTCCGCTTCGACCTCGACGGCGCGGGGGCACGCCGGCTTGCCGATCGCATCAAGGTGGCCAGTGACGAGGTGCGTAACGCCATCGATCTGCTCTGGGATACCCCCTCGGTAATGGCCAGGCTGGAGGGGACCGGCGTGGTGAGCGAGCAGACCGCGATCGAGCTGGGGCTGGTGGGGGTCGCCGCCCGCGCCAGCGGCCTGAACCGGGACATCCGGCGCGACCATCCCTTCGGGATTTACAGCATGAGCCAGATCCCGGTGGAGACCGCCAAGAGCGGTGACGTCTACGCACGGACCCTGGTGCGCTGGCTGGAGATCGAGAAGTCGCTCGACTTCATCGAGGAACAGCTCTCCCAGTTGCCCGGCGTCGACGTGGCCAACCCGGTGCGCGAGGTGGCGGGGGACCAGCTTGCCGTGGCGCTTACCGAAGGGTGGCGCGGCGAGATCTGTCACGTGGCGCTCACCGACGCCAAGGGGGATTTCCAGCGCTACAAGGTGACCGATCCGTCCTTCCACAACTGGACCGGTCTCGCGCTGGCGCTGCGCGGCGGGCAGATCTCCGATTTCCCGCTGTGCAACAAGAGCTTCAACCTTTCCTACTGCGGTTTCGACCTTTAGTGAACAAGCCCACCCTCCCTTGACGGGAGGGGGTTGGGGGGTGGGTGAAGCTGCAATCTGCACAGATGGTGGCCTCTTCCCCCACCCCCTGCCCCCCTCCCGCAAGGGGAGGGGGAACCGTAACTGCTGGTGTAAAAACAGGAGTCGCATCATGATCAAGGCCATCCTCGCCCGCATCAAGCAGGGGCACCGCACCATGGCGTACCCGAAAGAGCCGCTGCCGCTGCCGGAGCGCTTCCGCGGCTACCCGGAGCTGAACAGCTCGCTCTGCCCCCCCGGCTGCCGCCTCTGCGCCGACGCCTGCCCGGTGGGCGCGGTGGGGTGTGCTAAGGGGCTCACGGTCGATCTTGGCAAGTGCCTGTTCTGCGCCGAGTGCGCCGACGCCTGCCCGAAAGGCGCCATCTCCTACGGCAACGACGCCCGGCTGGCGGTGAACCGGCGCGAGGACCTGGTGGTGCGGGAAGGGGAGGAGCGCAGGCTGGCACAGGCGCTCGACCAGAAGATGCTGGCCCTCTTCGGCCGCTCGCTCAAGTTCCGCTCCGTGGTCGCCGGCGGCTGCAACGCCTGCGAGGCGGACAGCAACGTCCTCTCCACCATCGGCTGGGACATCGGGCGCTTCGGGCTGCAGTTCGTCGCCAGCCCGCGCCACGCCGACGCCCTCTGGGTCACCGGCCCGGTGACCGAGAACATGCGCGAGGCGCTTTTGCAGACCTACCAGGCCATACCGGCCCCGAAGTTGGTCGTCGCCTGCGGCGCCTGCGCCATCAACGGCGGCCCCTTCATCGGCTCACCCGCCGCCCACGACGGCGTGGACGGGCTGCTGCCGGTCGATCTCTACATCCCTGGGTGCCCGCCGCACCCGGTCACCATCCTCGACGGACTGCTGCGCCTTTTGAACCGCATGGGGTGAACGGGCTGACTCCGAAAAGGCTTGCACTCCTGCGAAGTTTCGGTTATTCAGGAAGTTGCCGCTTTTTCGCCGTTTTGAATCCGTAGCAGCGAGTTCCCATGGACAACGCTCACCTGAGCCAGGCGCCCACCGCGTCATCCCCCCCGTCCCCGCCGCCGTCCTCGGACAACATCCGGGTCTGGACTGTCACGCTCCTCGCCTTCCTGGTCGGCCTGTTCCTGTCCGGCTCCACCATGTTGCTGTTCGAGACCAAGCGCCAGGACAGCCGCCGCCAGGCGGTCGTCGGCCTCACCACCAACGCGGCCCACGACATCCAGGAGTACCTGAACCGCTCCATTTCCTCCACCTACGCCCTCGCCGCCGTAATCCGCCAGGGTAACGGCCGCATCGACAACTTCCAGGAACTGGCCAAGGAGATGCTTGATCTCTACCCGGGGCTCTCCGCCCTGCAACTGGTCCCCGACGGCATCATCACCGAAATCGTCCCGTTGCAGGGGAATGAGAAGGCCATCGGCCTGAACCTGCTGGACAAGTCCCACGCCAACACAGAGGCTGTCGAGGCGCTGCGCTACGGCTCCCTCACCCTGGCCGGGCCGTTCCAACTGGTGCAAGGGGGACTCGCCCTCATGGGGCGGCTCCCGGTATATCTCAAGGAGCCCAACGGGCAGAAAAGGTTCTGGGGCTTCACCGCTGCCATGATCCGCCTGGAGAGCTTCTTCGACGCGGTACATCTGAAGACCACCCTCACTCCCGAGCTCAACTACCGGATCAGCCGGATCAAGCCGGACACCGGGGCCCTCGATGTCTTCTGGAGCCATGGCGCCCCCTTGGAGCGCCCGGTGAGTCAGCACATTGCCCTCCCCAACGGTGAGTGGCTGCTATCCGTCGAACCGGTGGGGGGATGGTACGCGAAAAGGGTGGTCCTCGGCGAGGCGGCCCTGGTACTGCTTTTGAGTTCCCTCTGCGCCCTCACCGCCTACTGGCTGGTGCGCCAGCCCATCGTCTTGAGACGGATGGTCGACGAGCGGACCCGCGAGCTCTCGGCGGCCAACGCGAGGCTGCAGACCGAGGTGGTCGAGCGCAGGTATGCCGAGGAGGCGCTGCAGGCCTCGGAGGAGAAGCTGCGCTCCATCTTCGCCTCCCTCACCGAAGTCATCCTGGTGCTGGACGCCGAGGGGCGTTACCTGGAAATTGCACCGACCAGCACCAAGAGGCTGTATCTCCCCCCCGATGAGCTGATCGGAAAGAAAATCCCCGATCTTTTCCCCAAAGAACTGGCCGACTTCTTCGTCTCCACTATCCGCAAGGCCCTCGCCGCCGGAACGACCGTCACGGTCGACTACGCCCTCAACCTCGACGGGGAAGAGGTCTGGTTCACCGGCAACGTCACCCCCATGCCCGGCGGGCGGGTGATCTGGGCGGCCCATGACATCACCCAGCGCAAGAGGGCCGAGGAGGAGCGGCTGAAGCTGGAGAAGCAGATGCTGCACGCCCAGAAGCTGGAGAGCCTCGGCGTATTGGCCGGCGGCATCGCCCATGATTTCAACAACATCCTCACCGTCATCGTCGGCCACACCGACCTGGCCCTGATGCGGCTCACACCCGACTCCCCCGTAGCCGACAACCTGCGCCGCATCGAGTTGGCGGCGTCCAGGGCTTCGGACCTGGCGCATCAGATGCTTGCCTATTCCGGCAAAGGGCATTTCATCACCGAAGAGCTGGACCTGAGCCGCCTGGTGGAAGAGATGGGGCACATGCTCAGTGTTTCCGTCTCCAAGAAGGCGCAGCTCGTCTACAATCTGTGCCGCCCCCTGCCGGCGGTGACCGCCGATGCCACCCAGATCCGGCAGGTGCTGATGAATCTGGTCATCAACGCCTCCGAGGCCATCGGCGACCAGAGCGGGACCATCACCATCACGACCGGCAGCGTCGAGTGCACCGAGGCTCATCCTGGCGGAGGGTGGCTCTCCGACGCGTTGCAGCCGGGGCTCTACGCCTACATCAAGGTGTCCGACACCGGTTGCGGCATGGACCGTGACACCATGGCCAAGATCTTCGAGCCTTTCTTCACCACCAAGTTCACTGGGCGGGGACTGGGGATGGCAGCGGTCCTAGGCATCGTGCGCGGCCACCTCGGCGCGATCCGCGTCGAGAGCGAACCGGGGCAGGGGAGCACCTTCACCGTGGTCCTTCCCGCCGGGGACGCGCCGGCGCAGTTCCCGCACGCGGAGGCCGCGCCCTGGGAAAACTGGCGCGGCAGCGGGACCGTCCTGTTGATCGACGACGAGGACACCATCCGGGCGCTCGGCAGCGACATGCTCGGGGAACTGGGCTTTGACGTCGTGACGGCCGCCGACGGGAGGGAGGGAATAGAGATCTTCCGCAGCCGCAACGACATCGTCCTGGTGCTGCTCGACCTGACCATGCCGCAGATGGACGGGGAGCAGTGCCTGGTGGAACTGCGCCGCATGGACCCGCGGGTCAGGGTGGTCATCTCCAGCGGGTTCAGCGAGCACGAAGTCTCCGGCAAGTTCCTGGGCAAAGGAATTTCCGGTTTTGTGCAGAAACCCTACAAGCTCTCGGCGTTGCGAGAGGTGCTCTCCTCGCTGAACTGGGAGAGCTCCCGCCAGCTCCGTTAATCCTCTTGTCAACGCACCCTTCTTTGAGTAGTATCCGGGCTTTGCCAGAAACTACACGAGCGAGGTCCTGTCATGAAGCTTTCCCTCTTCCGCCCCCTTTTGCGGATGCTCCCCTTGTTGCTGCTGTTTGCCGTCGCCGGTTGCGGCGAAATCGATTGGTTCCCGCCTTACGTGAAGCCGGCGACGTCCCCGGACGCTTTCTCCTTTGACCCGCCCACGACCGGCACCGAGAAGAATGTCGATGTCACCTCCAAGGAAATAGACGTTAAGGGCTTGACCGCGGCCACCAGCCCCATCAAGGTCAGCGGTGCCGCCGGCAGTACCTATTCCATCAACGGCGGCGCCGCCACGAGCAGCGACGGGACGGTGAAAAACGGGGACAAGGTCACCGTGACCCACAAGTCCGCGACCACGCTGGGAACCGCCACCACCAGCACGCTCACCATCGGCGACAAGGGGGCCGACTTCGTCAGCACCACCAAGACGGCGGAACTGGGCAAGTTCACCGATCCTGTGCAAAACGGCAGCTTCGTGATCAGCCATGCCGACGTCACCGATGCTGCCAGCGGAACCCAGCAGGTCAGCATCGCGGATTCGCTCAAATCTACCGATGCCCAGTTCCAGGTCACCAGCACCCTGATTGAAAATCCCGACCTAACCCTGTTCACCAACATAAAGCAGGGTTTCGCGCTCAAGGGACAGAGGATCTTCGTACGCAACCTCGCCACGCAAGCTTCGGCGACCACCACCCTGACCATCGACGGCGTGGACACGGTGGTGACGCTCACCCCCCCGTAGGCGCCGGGCGGAAAAAGACGAAAATTTAAACGCTTGCTTTGTCACCGGCAAGCTGCTAAGGTGTCCAGGTTCCGGAATGACCCGGACAATAAAAACAAGCAGAAAGCATGGAGAAGGTAAAAGTAAATGGTTAACGGTACTGTAAAGTGGTTCAACGACAGCAAGGGGTTTGGTTTCATCGAGCAGGAGAATGGCGACGATGTGTTCGTTCACTTCTCCGCCATCACCGGCGACGGGTTCAAATCCCTGGCTGAAGGCGATAGCGTCACCTTCGAAGTAACCAAGGGACCCAAAGGGCTGCAGGCCGCCAACGTGAGCCGCGTCTAAAAAGGTTTCCTCAAAGCTGTAATGAAAAGTCCCGGAGCGATCCGGGACTTTTTTTTTGTCTCCTTTTCCCACCGCTTCCCCCCGTCCCGCCGCGCCGGCACTGGCGCCGTCCGTTGACAACCTCTCCCCCTATGATATCCATTATTGGTCAAAATTAATCTTCAAGGGGGCGCTTTCATGAAGATCACCAGGAGGACGAGGTATTGCTGCATTGCAGTCATCGTGGCCGGGATCGCGGTAGTCGGGCACGTGGTCACCAAAGACCGCGGCTTGACATCCTATCACCAGGGCGTGACCCAGACCGAGCACTAGACAGGACCACGGGGGCCGCGGGCCGCGAGGGCCGGGGCAACAAGGAGGTAGACCATGGGTATCACCAGGAAGATCTCGATCGTTATGGTTGCCATGCTGCTGGTGGCGTTCTGGGCCGGCACCGCCTGCGCCAGGAACGAGGCGAAGAAGGTGCAGAAAGCGGCCGATGTGCTGCAGGCCATCATGAAGATTCCTGAGAAGGGGATCCCGCCTGCGCTGCTGCGCGACGCCAAGGCGGTCGCCATCATTCCGGGGGTCATCAAGGGCGCCTTCGTGGTGGGCGGCCGGCACGGCACCGGCGTCCTGTCCGTGCGCAAGGAGGACAACACCTGGAGCGACCCGATCTTCGTCAGCATCACCGGCGGCAGCGTCGGCTGGCAGGTGGGGGCGACGTCCACCGACCTGATCCTCGTCTTCAAGGAGTTGACCAACGTGAACAAGCTGCTGCAGGGCAAGTTCACCCTCGGTGCCGACGCCGGGGTTGCCGCCGGGCCAGTAGGGCGCAAGGTGGAGGCCGCGACCGACATCACCTTTAAATCGGGCATACTGTCCTATTCGCGCAGTCGCGGTCTCTTCGCCGGTCTGTCGCTGGAAGGGGCGGCACTGCAGGTCGACGACGAGGCCGCTGCCGCCTATTACGGCAAGGAGGTTTCCGCCCAGGACATCATGGCGGGCAACAGCGGCAAGAGGGTGGCGGCAAGCAACCGGCTGCGGCAGGAACTCAGCCGCGCGACCGAGGAAAAATAGGCAGTGCCTGAGCGCGGACATCGGCGCCGGTGTCGGGGGAGCCACCCCGGCACCGGCGCAGCTACAGAGGCATCGGAGTCATGGAAGATACCAGGGTACTGATGGTGGTGCGCGAGCCGGAGGCGAGGTCGGCCTACGAGGAGGTCCTGGACCGGATCGGGGTCAGCTACCAAACCGCCGGCGACTTCAACGAGGTGCTGCGCATGACCGTGGAGTCGCCCTACAACGGGCTGCTGGTCGACATCCTGACCCTGGTACGCTGCTCCAAGGAAGAAAAGAGCATCGCCTACGACTGCATCAACTTCTACCCGACCTTGCGCATCAAGTGGGACCCCAGGCTGCAGAGCGTTACCCTGGGCCCGCAGGAAAACTCCCCCGCCGCGGCCGACACCGATGCCGCGCTCACCCGCTTTGTCAAGGACCGCTGCGGCACCTTCTCCGCCCGTTGCCTCAGGCGCTTCGCCAGGAAGGACAGCTACCTGAGCCTGCTGCTGTCCGCCCGCGACGGCCTGCCCGGTGCCCTCACGGTCAAGACCTTCACCGTCAACATCTCCCAGGGCGGCGCCTTCGTGCACACCACCCATTCCTTCACCAAGGCCGACCGCGTCTGGCTCAGTTTCCCCGACCTCACCGGCGAGCCTGACATCGAGGCGGGGGTCTGCTGGAGCATTCCCTGGGGAGGGTGCCGCAGTATCCCGGGCATCGGCGTCATGTTCGACCAGGGGCTGTCCTCGCGCCAAGTCGAGTGGCTCAAGCAGGTTGCCCCCAACTAAACCGTGCTGCCGCAGCGTTGTCCAACTGCTTCCAGCTCTCCCCCTCCCTTGACGGGAGGGGAGGGGGACTTTTGGTGCCGGACATTTGCCGCTAAAGAATCCGCAGGCGATGCCGACTAATGAGCTAAGGAATACCAAGCTCGTCGGTGTTCAGCGTTCTCGCGCTGCGCCCCGGCACCACGGGAAACTCGATGATCAAGCGGCTGCGCGACCTCTCCATTCGACGAAAACTGATAGCAATGCTGCTTTTCACCAATGCGGTGGTGCTGGCGCTGGTCTCGGCGGCGTTCGTGGTGAACGAGGCAAACCGCTTCCGCAGCGAGATGCAGACCGAGCTCACGGCACTCGCGGAGATCATCGGCAACAACAGTTCCGCAGCGGTGGCCTTCAACGACCGCCAGGCCGCCGGGGAAACCCTGGCCGCCCTGCGCGCCAAACCCTACATTCGCACCGCACTCATCGTGATGCAGGACGACACGGTCCTGGTCCGCTACCTGGCGCCGGGGAGTCCCGCCCATCCGCTTCCCTTTGCCGTCGTCGCGGGCGACCGGGTCAGCATCGACCCGCTCCGCTTCCGCGATGCTCTGCAGCGTTCCCGTTCCCCGCTGGCCATAGGCGAAGACATCTACGGGGTGCATCGCATCCTATTGGACGGACAGCAGATCGGCACGGTCGTGCTGCAGTCCGACCCCCGCGAGTTTACCGACCGGCTGGTGCGCTTCTTCATCCTGGTGACCGGCGTGATGCTGAGCGCCCTGCTCCTGGTCTATTTCCTCGCTACACGGCTGCAGCGGCTCATCTCGGTTCCCATCACGCACCTGGCGCAGGTGATCGAGGCGGTATCGGCTGAGAAGAACTACTCGATGCGCGCGGAAAAGCAAGGCAATGACGAACTGGGGACGCTGATCGAGGGGTTCAACGAGATGCTGGTCCAAATCCAGCGGCGGGACCAGCAACTGGAGGCGCAGCGGCAGGAACTCGAGGGGGAGGTGCAGCGCAGGACTGCGCAGCTCTCCGCCGCCAACCGGGAGCTGAGCCAGACCATAGCCGAACTGGTGGTGTCCAAGGATGCGGCCGAGGCCGCAAGCCTCGCCAAGTCCCAGTTCCTGGCCAACATGAGCCACGAGATCCGGACCCCGATGAACGGGGTGCTGGGGATGACCAGGGTGCTGCTGGAGAGCGGGCTTGCCGGCGAGCAGCGGCGTTTCGCCGAAGCGGTATGGAACTCCGGGGAGTCCTTGTTGTCCATCATCAACGACATCCTGGACTTCTCCAAGATAGAGGCGGGGCGCATGGAGCTCGAACCGGCTCCGTTCGACCTGCATGACATCCTCGGCGGCGTGCTGGAGATGTTCGCCGCGGTGGCGCAGCGCAAAGGGGTGGATATTTCGTTGCACCTCGACCCGGGCCTGCCGCGCTACGTGGTGGGGGACGCGGTCCGCCTGCGCCAGGTCCTGGTGAACCTCTTGGGCAACGCGGTGAAATTCACCAGCCGCGGGGAGGTGCGCCTGACCGCGCTACCCCTGGCGGAGCAGGGGGAAGGCTGGATCAAGTTCGAGGTGACGGACACCGGGATCGGCATCCGCCCCGAGGCCCAGGCCCACATCTTCGAGAGCTTCTCCCAGGCGGACTACTCGACCACGAGGACTTTCGGCGGCACCGGCCTTGGCCTTGCCATCTCCCGGCAACTGGCCCTGTTGATGGAAGGGGAGCTGGGCCTTGCCAGCGAGTTCGGCGTCGGCTCCACCTTCTGGTTCAGCGTCAGGCTCGAGGTGCTCAAGGAAGTACCGGAATGCCTGGTGCAGCAGTCGGCCCCGCAGGAAGGGGGGGCAAAACCGTGCTTCGACGCCCTGGTGCTGGTGGCGGAGGACAACCCGGTAAACCAGGACGTGGTGCGGCACATGCTGGGGCAGCTGTGCTGCCGGGTCGATATCGTCGCCAACGGGGAACTGGCGGTCGCCGCCTCGGCAGAGGGAAAGTACCACCTGGTCTTCATGGACTGCCAGATGCCGCACATGGACGGCTTCGCGGCCACCCGCGCCATCCGTGCCCGGGAGGAGGGCGAAGGGGGGAGACGCCTGCCGGTGGTGGCCCTGACCGCCAATGCCCTCACCGGCGACCGCGAGCTCTGCCTCGCCGCCGGGATGGACGACTACCTGAGCAAACCCTTCGACTGCCGGCAGCTGGCCGAGGTGCTGCTGCGCTGGATACCGGAGCGCGCCACCAACTACCCCGACAGCGGCACGGCATCGCAACACGACGCCGGTGCCGCCGGGCAGGCAGCCGGGCAGGCAGCGGCGCAGGTCGGCGGCACGGAACGGCAAAGCTCGCCGCAGAAGGGAGAGCAGCAGGGAGAGCAGCAGGGCGATGCACCAGAGAGGGACGCATCGGAGGGCAAGATTCCCGTCTTCGATCGGGACGGGCTCATACAGCGGTTGGGAGATGCCGAGTTCGTGGAGATGTTCGTGGAGAAATACCTGGAAAGCACCGACAAGCTGATGAAGCTTTTGCGGCAGGCGGTCGAGGCGGAGGATTATGCCGAGGTGCGCCTGCACGCCCACAGCATCAAGGGAGCCGCCGCCAGCATCGGGGCCGAGGTGATGCGCGCCGTGGCCTTCCGGATGGAGGAGTCGGCGCAACTGGAACAGGAGCGTTCCGGGCTGCCGGAACTGTTCAGGGAGCTGGAGCAGGTCCTGGCGGATTTCAGAGCGGTCGCCGCGCCGGTTTAGATCACCACACCGAGGGGGCTCACCTCCTCCTTGAGCACCACCCCCAGTTTCATCTGCACTTCCTTTCTCACCAGCCTGGCCAGTTGTACCATTTCCGTTGCGGTGGCCGATCCCGTGTTGACCAGGTAGTTCGCATGTCTGTGGCTCACCGCCGCTCCGCCCACAGTCAGGTTGCGCAGACCGGCCTGGTCGATGAGCCATCCGGCAGGGATGCGGCATTCCCGGCAGCGCACCCCCTGGTCCTCCTCGAACTTTCTTATCAGTGTCGCGTCCTCCACCACGGGGTTCATGAAGAAGGAACCGGCGCTCTGGTCGCAGGAGAGCCGTTTCGCCTCCCGCTTCGCCAGCGTCTGCGCCACCTTGGCGGCGATTTCCTCCGGGTCACCCGGGGTGAGCGCCAGCAGCGCGCCTACCACGATCAGCCCGGAATCCCGCTTGAAGCGGCTGTCCCGGTAGCCGAAGGCGCACTGGTCGTGGCGCAGGGTCACCGCCTTCAGGGGCGCGGCATCGAGCGCGGAGACCGTGGCCAGCACGTCGCTGATGGCGCCGCCGTAGGCGCCCGCGTTGCCGCGTACCGCGCCTCCGACGGTGCCCGGGATGCCCGCCAGCGACTCCAGTCCGGACAGACCCCATGCTACCGTGCGGTGCACCAGGGCGGTCAGGTCGTAGCCGGCCTGGACCTGGACCATGCCGCCGGAGCGGGTCACCCGGTTCATCAGCAGCCGTATCGCTACGCCCGGGAAGCCGTCGTCGCTCACCAGCAGGTTGCTTCCCCCGCCCAGGATGCAGAAGGGGAGCTGCATCTCCCGGGCAAAGCGCAGGGCTATCTGGAGTTCACGTTGGGTATGGGCGCCAATGAGGAAGCGGGCCGGGCCGCCGATCTTGAAGGAGGTGAACGGCGCCAGCGGCACGTTCTCTTCGATATTGAGGCGGGACTCTGTGTGACTGTTGGCATTTGGCATAGCGGATATGATACACGACTCAGCTTGAATGCCAATGCCAAGGTGGGAAAAGTCTGACCAGTCGGAGTGTCAGAAAGCGGGGCTGGAGTGCTCGGATTATGAGGGAAAGGGAGAGGGGAGAGGGGGACAGGCACCTGGCGGAGCCAGTCCCCTTTTCTTGGTTACAGCCTGAACCTCTGCACCATCTCCTGCATCTCGCCCGAGAGGGCGGAGAGCCGCTCCGAGGCTGCCGAAATCTCCTGCGCGCCACGGGCGCTCTGCTGCACGGTGCCGGAAATCTGGTGGATGTTGTTGGTGATCTCCTGGGTGGTGGCGGTCTGCTCCTCGGCCGCGGTGACGATCTGGTTGATCTGGCTGGCCACCTCGTTGATCTGGGCCAGGATCTCTTCCAATGCCTCGCCCGAGCGGGCCGCCTCGCCGGTGCCGCGGGTCACTTCCTCGACCCCCTCTTCCATGGCGCGCACGGCCAGCTTGGTCTCCTGCTGGATGTTCTTGATCATGGTGCCGATCTCGCGGGTGGCCTTGGTGGTACGCTCGGCCAGGGCACGGACCTCGTCCGCGACGACGGCGAAACCGCGCCCCTGCTCCCCGGCACGCGCCGCCTCGATGGCTGCGTTCAACGCCAACAGGTTGGTCTGGTCTGCGATGTCCTCGATGGTGGCCACGATCTCGCCGATCTGGTCGCTGCGGGTTCCCAACTGCTCGACAACACCGGCGGAATTGCGCACGTGATCGGCGATTCTGTTCATTCCCTGAACGGTGTCCTTGACGATGGCTGCGCCGCTTAGCGCCGAGCTGCTGGCGTGCCCGGAACTGCCGGCGGCGAGGTGGCAGTTGCGGGAGATGTCGTTGCTGGTGCAGGACATTTCCTCGCTGGCTACCGCCACCGTCTCGGCCTGGTTCACCACCGCACCAGCGTCGTCAGCCATGCTGCGCGCGTTGGCGTTGAGTTCCGCCGCGGCGGCGGAGACGTCCAGGGCGCTGCGGCTGACCTTCTCCATCACCTCGCGCAGCCCCTCCACCATGCGCCGCATCGCCTCGTAGATGCCGGTCCGGCCCGGCTCCAGCCGCACGGTAAGGTCGCCGCCGGCCACCTGCTGGGCGATCTCCTCCAGTTCCTCCGGCTCGGTGCCGATATGGGCGATCAGCCTGCGCACCACCAGTACCGCAGCCACGCAGATGCACGCCAGGATGATCACGGTAAGGGCAACCACCAGGTATACGTCCTTGAGGATCAACTCCTTGTTGGCGTCGGCCGCCTTCTGCACCTGGGCATCCAGGTCATCCACGTAGGAACCGGTACCGATGATCCAGTCGAAGGGGGGGAAGTAGAGGGAGTAGCCGCGCTTGGCAACGGCAAGGTCGCTCCCCGGCCGCGGGAAATGGTAGTCGGTGAAGCCGCCGCCCGGTTGCTTGCCGTTTTTGATGATCTCCTGGATCAGGTATTTCCCCTTGGCGTCCTGGAGGTTCATGCGGTTCTTGCCTTCGGCGGGTTTGCCCAGCAGGACCACGTTGGTACCGTCGGAGGTATCGGCCCAGAAGTAGCCGTCTTTGCCGAACTTCAGTCCCCGGAGCAGGTCGGCCCCCTGCTTCTTCGCCTCCTCCATGGTGATCTCGCCTTTTTGCTGCCGGTCGCTGATCTCCTGCAGCAGGCTGACCGCGGTCTGTACCTCGGCCTTGGCCAAGAGGTCGGAGTTTGCGTTGAGGGATTCCCGGTAGGACTCGTTGAACCTGGTGGTGAGGTCATAGAACTGCTTCATCACTGTCAGACCGGTGGGGGCTCCCAGTACGCAGCAGCTCACCAGGACTAATAGTAGGATCTTGGCTTGAAAGGACAACCTGTGTGTTTGACTCATGTGTGTTTCCTCATTCTAAGGCGCGGTCGCCTTATTCTATCCATCGCCATTTCATATCGGCACTTTCGTCCATAGATTGAGGAAATTTTGCCGCCAAACAGCATTCAGCGCAGTCGTACTGTTTGTGCATAAAAACGCTCAAGTTGCGCGCAACCGTGGCGATATAGGTGACAGCGTTGACATGGAAGGGATGCCGGGGCACAGAAGTGCGCAGGCCGGGCTAGGGCCGGACCTGTGCCAGAACGGCGCCTAAGGCAGCACTGTTCCCTTCTGCCATGTGATCGGTGCTTTTTGGCGGCCGATACCGATAAAAGTTGCACCGGGGGTACCTGCGAGGGTACCCCTTCTTTTTGTTTGAATGCGTGTGGGAGGGGGAGGGGACTGGCTCCGCGAGGTGCCTGTCCCCTTGCCTGGTTCCCAAGCTCCAGCTTGGGAACCCCATATGGCGCAAAGCTCCAGCTATGTATCCGAGAAGCTGGAGCTTCTGAAAGGCTTTGCGTTCCCAAGGCGGACCTTGGGAACGAGATCAAGTGGAGAAAGGGGGGAGCAGAGAGCCAAGGTTATGTCCCATTCGAAGCGCTGCACGAGGCCTGACGTTCCCCCCTTTTGCGAAGGGGGACAGGGGGGATTTGCTTTTCAGAAGCCTTAAGGGGACAGGCACCTTGCGGAGCCAGTCCCCTCCTTCGGCCAGGGGATCTCAGTAGAGCAGGTACGGCTTGCGCTGCTCCAGGAACCGCTTCACCCCCGGCGTCCAGCGCGCCTCGATGGCGGCCGCGGTCTCGCCGGCCTGGAGCCCCTTGCGCAGGTCAGGGGAGCCCGCCATGTCGTCGATGCCGCCGCGGAAGAACAGGGGGCGGCTCTTCTCGGGCAGCGCCGCCTGCAGCGCGGCCATCAGCGCCACCCCGGTCTGCACCGGCTCGACCTTGCGGTAGTCGGTGATCTCGATGCTCACCCCGTCCACCGCGCGGTCGCGGTACTTGGGCGCGCTGGAGATACCCGGGAGCCGAATGGGCGTGAACTGCAGCGGATCGAAACGCAGTCCCGGGAGCTGCTCCCCGTTCAGGCGCAGGGCGAGGGCCTTGGCATCGACCCCGGGCCACCCCGCGATCTGGAAGGGGCGCGTGCTGCCGCGCCCTTCGGAGGCACCGGTCCCCTCGAGGAGGCCGGTCCCGGGGTAGAGCAGCACCGATTCGATGGCGGCCAGGTTGGGGCTGGTGGCCACCCAGGCGAGCCCGGTGTCCTGCCAGCGCATTTCCCGTTGCCACCCCTGCATGCGCACCACCCGCAGCTCCAGCTTGCCCAGGTCGGGGAGCATCCCCTCACCCTTGATCATCCCGGCCAGTTCCCCAACCGTCATGCCGTGCGCCAGCGGGATCGGGTAGAGCGAGGTGAAGCTCCCCGGGATCTTCTCCCGCACGAACCCGGCGACGTAGTCGCCCCCCAGCGGGTTGGGGCGGTCCAGCACCATGAACGGGATGCCCGCCTCGGCCGCGGCCTGCATGGCCAGCCCCATGGTGGAGATGTAGGTGTAAAAGCGCGCCCCGGCGTCCTGGATGTCGAACACGATCAGGTCGATCCCCTTGAGGTCGTCCGGGCGCGGCTTCTTCCCTGCGCCGTAGAGGCTCTTGACCGGAATGGGCGCCGCGTTGTCGTCGGCCAGCTTGACGCCGTCCTCGGCGTTCCCCTTGAGGCCGTGCTCGGGGGAGAAGATCAGTGCGGGCGTGACGCCCTTTTGCTCCATAAGCGCCAGGAGGTGGGTTTTCCCCACCATGGCGGACTGGTTGGTGATCAGGGCGAAGCGTTTTCCCTGCAACGGCAGGAATCCCTGCTCGCTCAGGACCTCCGCACCGGTCTTGACGATCTCGGCACGGCACAGGCCGGGAAACAACAGGAACAAC
Source organism: Geomonas anaerohicana (assembly GCF_016458305.1). Lineage (GTDB taxonomy): Bacteria > Desulfobacterota > Desulfuromonadia > Geobacterales > Geobacteraceae > Geomonas > Geomonas anaerohicana. The sequence goes on from NZ_JAEMHL010000004.1 coordinate 220,965, forward strand.
ATCAGGGTTATTGCGAGAACGGAGGGTGCAACTCGAAACACGATATACCGCCTTCTGGAAGAGATGATGGCAGAGCTTACTCCACAGGTTTCCGTGAAAGCAAGCCCCATGCGGCCTTTCGGTGAGATGGATCACACAGCCGCATAGTCCGGCGTATCTCCATTGGTGCGTTTTCGTGAGCAGTCAGTAAAAATAACCCTTGTCTTATTGGCACATTTGAAATAGCATACTCACATTTGCCGATGATAATCATGTCTTCCCAGCTGTCAGGGATGACCGGGAGGGAGTGCCATGAAAAGATTTTTTCTGGTTTGTCTGATCCTGTTGTGCGGCGCCGGCGTGCTCTTTGGGGCCGGGACCAAGAAGAAGAAACCGCTGCCGCAGGATTTCGGGAGCGTGACCATCAACAACTTTTCCCAGCAGGCCGGCATGCCGCCGGTCGTTTTCGACCACTGGGTGCACCGCAAGAACTACACCTGCCGCCTGTGCCATGTTGACATCGGCTTCGGCATGACCGCCAACTCCACCCAGGTCCGCGCCGCCGACAACAGCAAGCGCTTCTTCTGCGGCGTCTGCCACAACGGCACCTCCACCATCAACAAGGTCAAGATCTTCGAATCCTGCGCCACCAGTTACAACAGGGAGGAGTACAAGCGCTGCGTCAAGTGCCACGCCCTGGAGAAGGACCCGGCCAAGGAAGAGGCTTTCTACCGGTTCCAGGAGAAGATGCCGCGCGAAACCTTCGGTAACGGCATCAACTGGGAGAAGGCCGAGGAAACAGGCCAGCTCAAGCTGATCGATTCGCTGGAGGGGGTCTCCTTCAAGAAGAGCTCGATGAAGGTGCAAAAGGATTTTGCCCTGAAAGGGAAGGTGGAAGGGATGCCCGACATCATCTTCTCCCACGCCAAGCACACCGTCTGGAACGGCTGCGAGGTCTGCCACCCGGACATCTTCGTGGGGATCAAGAAGGGGGCCACCAAGTACTCCATGATCGACCTGTTCGACGGCAAGTACTGCGGCGTCTGCCACGACAAGGTTGCCTTCCCGCAGAGCGACTGCAAGCGCTGCCATTCCAAGCCGGTCTAGGGGAGAGCCATGACTTTGCCAAAGATGAAAAGGGTGATCGCTGCCGCGCTGCTTGGGCTGGCCCTGGCCCAGCCACTTTGGGCCGAGGAGGCCTGGCAGGCGACTTTCGACGAGACCTGCTCCAAGAGCAACCAGGCCATGACCATGTCGGTGCAGGAACTGCGCGACCTTTTGGCCAAGTGTGACGCGCTGCAGAAGGTGATCGAGACCCAGGAAGAGTCGGTGCGCAAGGTATACCTGAAGCGGCTTTCGCTGTGCCGGAACCTGTACGCGTACATGCTGGAGTACAAGCAGAGCAACCAGGCCAAGTAGACCTGCTCGGGACGAGGGGAGTGCCAGGATGGAATCGGGGGTGTTGCGGAAGGGGATGAGAATGCTGTTGCGTGCCGTGCCGGCGGCTGCCCTGGTGCTCGTCATGAGTTCCGGCGGGGACGCCATGGACCGCAGCGAGCTCGCCAAGGTGCTGAAGACCATCCCCCCCAACGGCCCCTTCGCCAGGTTCGGCAACGTCACCATGCGCACCCGCACCAAGCAGGCCGGCATGGAGCCGGTGGTCTTCCCGCACTGGGTGCACCGCAAGAACTACACCTGCCGGGTCTGTCACCTGGAGCTCAACTTCGGCATGAAGCGCGGCGACACCGGTATCACGCGCGCCCAGTACACCAGGGGGAAATATTGCGGTGTCTGCCACAACGGCACCGTCGCCTTCGGTGTGCAGGCGGCGGACAAGCAGTGCCACCGCTGCCACATGGAGAGTACCAAGGAGCTCGACAAGCGCTTCGAGGAGTTCGCCGAGGGGCTCCCCATGTCAAGCTTCGGCAACGGCATCGACTGGGCCGCCGCCTACCGCGACGGGAGCATCCGTCCCACCAACTCCATCGGCCCCGAAATCACCATTCCCTTCCCCGAGAAGCTGAAGCAGCCGCTCAAGCTGGGCACCGCCTCGCCCAGGAGCGACGTGAGCTTCTCCCACCAGGAACATTTCGCCGAGCTGGACTGCTCCAGCTGCCACCCCGACATCTTCAACATCAAGGTGAAGTCGACCACCGCCTTCACCATGGACACCAACATCTACGGCAACTTCTGCGGCGCCTGCCACATGCTGGTCGCATTCCCCATGAACGACTGCAAACGCTGCCACAAAGGGATGAGCAACAGCTTCGCAATGTAGTTCGCCCCTTCCCGCTCAGCACCCCACCCAGCTCGCCTGCCGATCGAAGCCGTTCAGCGCCCCCCTGCGCTCCAGGGTGAGCCCGGCGTACTGTTCCATCCCCAGGCACAGCGCCGCGTAGATCCTCGCCGCCGCCAGCACTTCCGGGAAGCTGACCTGCTCTTCCGGGGTATGGGAGATCTCCAGCGCGCCCGGCCCCAGGATGAGCGGCCGGCACCCCGCCGCATGGAAGAGGTTGCCGTCGGAATGGGAGCGGAAGGCCTCGAACTTCAAGGTGAGCCCGAGGCACTGGTAGATATGTTCCAGGATACGGGCCAGCTGGTTGTCGGTGCCCAGGTTGTAGCCGGGGGAGGCGAAGTCGAAGGCGACCGAGAGGTCGAGCCCCGGTACGAACTGCTCCGCCCCGGCGGTGATACGGCGGATGGCCTGCTCAACGGAAGCCGGGTCCCGCTCGGGGGGAAGGTGCAGGTCGATCCACGCCTCGCAGCGGTCCGGCACCACGAACCCCTTCTGCGAGGAGCGCATCTCCCGGATCGAGTAGACGATCTCGGATTCGCCCCGTTTGAACAGGGTGTCCTTGCCCAGGTGCAACAGCACGCGCAGCATGGATTCCACCGCGTTGTGCCCCAGCTCCGGCAGCGACGAGTGGCTGCGCACCCCGCGGGTGACGAAGCCCGCCTCCAGGTAGCCGTAGTGCGCGAAGCAGGCCGAGAGGCCGGTGGGTTCGCCGATCACCGCCCACGGGGCCCGGTTGTCCTGCAAAAAGGCGGCGCTGCCGTCCCCGTTCTCCTCCTCTCCCACCACCAAAAGGAGCCCGACGCTCGGGCGCCGCGCCGGTTTGAGCGCCTGGGCCATGGCGAGCCAGGTCTCCAGCATGGCGGCGCACCCCCCCTTCATGTCCGCGCTCCCCAGGCCGCGGACCATCTCCCCTTCCTCGCGCGCCCCGAATTCCTCCAGGTCCCAGGCGGGGACGGTGTCCACGTGCCCCACCAGGTACAGCTTCGGATCGTCCTCCCCCATGGTGACGCGCAGGTTGTAGCGCTCCTCCTCGACCTCCTGGCGCTGGACGGAAAAGCCGGCGCGGGAGAGGAGGTCCTCCAGGTAGAGCTGGATGTCCTCTTCCTTGCCGGAGGGGGAGTAGATGTCGATCAGGTCGGTGAGTATCCCTTTGAGCCGGACCGGGTCGATGGCGGCCATGACCTCTTCGAGTCGGCCGCTCATGGCTTTTTCACCGCCTTTTTTTTGTGCCGCTTGGAGAGGTTGAGCGTCATGTAGAGATGCTCCTGCACGTTGTCGAAACCGTGCTTCTTGAAGAAACGGATGGCCGGCTCGTTGTCGGCCGAGGTGTCGATGATGATCATGCGTACCCCCTGTTCCTTGAAGCGCCTTTTCAACTCCTTGAAGAGCCGGGCGCCGACCTGCATCTTCTGCAACTCGCGGCGCACCCCGAGCCACACCAGGTAGCCGTACTTCCAGGGCGAGTGATGCTTCTTCACCGTCGTTCCCAGGGCGAAGCCGAGGATGCGCTCCTCGTGTTCGGCCACGATGCACAGTTCGTTGTCGGAGTTGAACAGCGTGGTGATCTCGTACTCGTCCCAGGTGCGGTAGAGGCTTTGTGAGTATTCCGCGGTGAAGACCTCCTCCCCGATGTGGAACACCTCCGGCAGGTCCTCGATGATCATCTGCCGGATGCGGGGAGCCTCCTCCTCGTGCGGGTCGTTTTGCGACATGACCTACCTCGTGAACGGCATATTTGGCTGCTGCTGACATTATAACAGAGATGCGCGGCGGAGGACTGAGACAGCTGTGCTTCCCGCTGACAACGGGGAGGCAAGGTGACGGGATGGTAAGACGTGGGTAGCTTCAAAATCTTCAACGCAAAGGCGCGCAGCCGTAAAGGCGCAAAGGATTGAGATTGGCACCCGTTTTCCCGCTCCGGCCGCAAGGATGTGGTGGAGGCGTATGAGCGCGTAACTTCTGTCGTGACGGTGCTTCTTTGGCTTAACCCGGGCTGCCGTGCTCACAGGCAAAAGCCAGGCTGTCACGGCATCGACAGGCAGGCACGCTGTGCCAGCCGGATATTGTCGGCAAAACGAGAACATCGGAGCCCGGCATGGTAAACTTCATGGATTCGTGATCCGGAAAGGTTAGTAGCCTCACATGTCCCGCCGCAACTTCCTTTGTGAGAGGAGTCCCGGGACCCAGAGAGTAATGCCAGCGAATCTGGAGACGCATGTCTCGAACCCTTGCTACATACCTCCGTCTTGCCCTGAGTCTCGCCTGGCTCTTCTGTCTTGCCGCGCCGAGCCTTGCCGCCGAACCGGTGCAGGTCGAGGTCTCCGGTGTCGAGGGGGACGCGCAGGACAACGTGCGCCGGGCGCTCGAGTTGCCGCACGGCCTGGTGCGCGACGGCAAGGTGGACCGGCTCTGGCTGGAGCGCTTCGCACGGCAGGCGCCGGAAAAGGCGCGGGTGGCCCTGCAGCCGTACGGCTTCTATCGGGCCAAGGCGGCCGCCACGGTGCGGGAAGGGGAGGGGGGCAAGACCCGGGTGGAGGTGGTGGTCGATCCCGGGGAACCGGTGCGCGTGGTCGAGGTCGACCTGAAGCTCGAAGGGGAAGGGGCGCAGCAGAAGGAACTGCGCCGCCTCGCCGCCTCCTTCCCGCTGGCCGAGGGGCAGGTGCTGTTGCAGCCCGACTACGAGCGGGCCAAGAGCGCGCTGCAGGCGCAGGCCCAGACCCTGGGCTACCTGGACGCCGGCTTCCCCCGCCACGAGATCCGTATCGCGCCCGATCTCGCCACCGCCCGCATCCGCCTCACCCTCGATACCGGGGGACGCTATTACTTCGACGGCACCCACATCGAGGGCGGCTCCGACTATCCGGACGTGTACCTGAAGCGGTTCATCGCGTTCAAGGAGGGGGACCCGTTCTCCTACGCCAAGCTCGGCGAGACCCAGCTGAACTTCGCCAATTCCGAGCGCTTCCGGCAGGTGGTGGTGACCCCGCAGCGTGAGGAGGCCAAGGAACACAAGGTGCCGGTCCTGGTTCGTCTTACCGCGGTGCCGCGGCGCACCCTCCGGCCCGGTGTCGGCTACGGGACCGATACCGGCGGCCGCTTCTCGGTGCACTACCGCGACCTGAACCTCGCCCACGAGGGGAACGATCTCGATATGAGCCTTTACGTGGCGGAGCGCTTGCAGGGGTTTGCCGGGCGCTACACCATGCCCAGCGCGAGCGATCTCAGGAGCTCGACCTCCATCCAGCTCAACCTGCAGCGCGAGACCGTCTCCACCTATCAAAGCCGGCTGGCCGCGGTGGAATTCGACCGCAACTTCGGCCTGGGACGCGGTGAGGTGGCCACCCCGTACCTCAAGATCCAGCAGGAAAACTACAAGGTGGCCAACGTGAACTCCCAGGCCCGGCTGGTGCTGCCGGGATTCCGTTTCTCCAAGGACCGCTTCAACGACCTGGTCCGCCCCACCAGCGGCTACCGCGTTTCGCTCGACCTGCGCGGCGCCCACCAGTACTTCGGCTCGGACACCGGTCTCATTCAGGGCATCGGCAACGCCAGCGTGCTGATCCCCATCCCCGGGCGCCTGACCCTTCACGCCCGCGCCAGCACGGGGTACAGCGTCTTGACCGATCCGCTGGCGGAACTCCCCCCCTCGATCCGCTTCTTCGCCGGCGGCGATCAGAGCGTGCGCGGCTACGCCTACCAGAGCCTGGGTCCCAAGGACGCGGCCGGCAGGGTGGTGGGGGGGAAACACCTGCTGGTGGGGAGCCTGGAGCTGGAGCGGGCCCTGTTCAAAAACTGGGGCGTCTCGATCTTCGACGACATCGGCAACGCCTTCAACAGCTTCGGCAACGTGGACCTGAAGCAGGGGGTGGGGGTGGGCGCCCACTACTACACCCCGGTGGGGGGGCTGAACCTCTACCTGGCCCATCCGCTCGCGCCGGACTCCCCGCCGATCCGCGTTCATTTCACCGTGGGGTTTGAATTTTGAAGCGGCTGGCACTCTACATAGGGCTCCCCCTGCTGGGGCTGGTGGTCGTCCCGGCCGCCGGGCTCTTCTGGCTGCTGGACACCAGCTCGGGCGCCCGTTTCGCCGTCACCACGCTGGTGGGGCTGTCGGGCGCCAAGGTATCCATGCGCCAGGTCGAGGGGCGGCTTTGGGACCGGGTGCGGCTGACCGGCGTGCGCCTGGACCGTCCCAAGATGGTGCTGCAGCTCGAGCGCCTGGATCTCTCCTGGGAGCCCGTTCGCCTCCTGCACGGCAAGCTCCTGGTGCACGACCTCTCCCTGACCGCGCTGCGCATCCAGGACGATACCCCGCTGGTCGCCAAGGCCCCGGAACTGCGCTGGCCGCAGGTGAGCGAAAAGCTGCGCCGCCTGGAGGCGCGGGTGGAGCACTTCAGCCTGAAGGGGATGAGCTACCGCCACTTGCAGGCTGACCCCTTCCTGTTGAGCGAGCTGGCGGCGGGGCTCACCTTGCGCGACGGCGTGCTCACCGTCTCCGGCGGGAGCCTCTCCGAGGCCCGGGGCACCGCCTCGATCGAACTCACTGCCGGGCTGTTGCGCCCATCGCTGCGCCTGGACCTGCGCCTCGCCCCCTCGCAGCCGGTCGCCGACCTGGACGCAATCTCGGTGCAGGCGCGCCTCGAGCCGGGGGGGGAGCCCGAGCAACTGGCGGGGCCGATCGCGCTCAACGGCAGCCGCCGCGGCAAGGGGCGCCTGGAACTCACCAGCGAACTGGGCATCACCCGGACCGGTTTCAACTTCCGCCGTTTCCGGCTGCTGCGCCCCGACCGCCCGGGGCTTCTCACCGGCAACGGCAGCATGACCCTCACCAAGGACGAACCGCTCCTCGCGCTCGCCCTGCACGCGGACCACCTCGACCTGGAGCGCGAGCTCAAGCACCCCGCTCTCCTCAACGGCGACCTCACCTTCTCCGGGAGCCCGGCCCGCTACCTGGGCACCTTCAACCTCACCAACAAGGGGCCGGGGTGGGAGAGCATGGGGCTAGCCGCGCGTTACCGCGGCGACGAGAAGGGGATGCGCCTGGACCCGCTCTCCGGCACGTGGCTCAAGGGGAGCGTGCGCGGCGCGCTCGACGTGGACTGGAGCCGGGGCTGGCGGGTGAGCGGGAAACTCTCGGGCCGGGGGCTGGACCCGGAAGCGCTGGCCGCGGAGTACCAAGGGGTGGTGAACCTCGACCTTTCCGGTGTGGTGGGGCAAGAGGACGGCGGGCCGGTACGGGGCAACGTTCAGGCGCGGCTTTTGGAGAGCAGGCTCAAGGGGCACGACCTGACCGGCGAGGTTGAGGGTAGTTTTGCCGGGGCGAAGCTCGCGGTCAAGCGCCTGCTGCTGGCGGGGAAAGGATTCCGGTTCCGCGGGCACGGCGAGCCCGACCGGCGCTTCGACTTCGCCGCCGACGTGAGCGAGCTCTCCGGGCTGGTCCCGGGGAGCGCCGGTGCCGTTACCGCGGACGGCTGGCTGCGCTGGCGCGAAGGGATGCTCTCCGGTGCGGCCGCCGCCAAGGGGCACGACCTGGCCGTAGGCGGCGTCCGCGCCGGCACGGTCGACCTGCGGGCAAGCCTCGGGGAGGGAACGGATTTCCCAGTCTCCCTGCGCGGGACGGCGAGCGCGGTGCGGGCCGGCCAGCTCGCGGTGGATGCCGCCTCCTTTGCGCTCTCCGGCACCGAGCAGCGGCACACCCTGGCGGCACAGCTTACCTCCAGTGTCGCCAAGGTCGATCTCGCCGCCTCCGGCGGTTACGCCGACGGCGTCTGGCGCGGCGAACTCTCCCGCTTCTCAGGCACCGACGGCGTGGCCCCCTTCGCACTCGCCGCGCCGGCACGCCTCACCATCGGGCAGGGGCGCTTCAGCACCACGCCGCTGGTCATCGACGGTGCCCCCGGCGAGCGTCTGGAACTGGCCGGGCACCTGGAGCGCGACCGCTCGGGCGCCTTTACCGGGAACTGGAGCGGGCTCAACCTGGCCCGCGCCGATGTCTGGCTTCCCAAGGGGGATCTCTCCGGCGCCTCTTCCGGCAGCTTCGACCTGCGCCTTGCCCCCGGGGGGCGGGCCACCGTCACCGCCCGTGCCGAGGCGAGCGGGGCCGTGGTCGCCGACGGCAAACGGGTGGGGCTGGAGCGCTTTCAGGCCACGCTGCAGGGAGGTGCACAGGGCGTCGACGCCGCGGTCGATCTCGCCCTGGAAAAGGGAGCAGGGAGCGCCCGCCTCGCTTTCCATTCCGACGAGCCCGCCCGCCCAGCCGTCCCCGCGCGCGGCGACCTCACCCTCACCTGGACCGACCTGGACCTGGCGCTGTTACGCCCCTACCTCTCGCCCGACCTGGCCCTGGAGGGGAGACTCGCCGGGGAGGTGCAGGGGCGCCTGCTGCCGGGGCGGCGCATGGACGTAAGCGGCAACACCGCCCTGTCCGGCGGGCGGGTACTGTGGCGGGCCAAGGGGGACGAGTTCGACGCCTCCATCGACCGGGCCCAACTCTCCTTCGAGCGGCGCGATACCGGGAAACGGGGCGGCGCGCTGGTGCTGCACGGCAGCGCCGATGCCACCGGGGCCTACCGCTCCCAGGGCGAAAAGGTGATCGGCAGCCAGTTCACCCTGCGCGTCGACGCCGACGGCAAAGGGACCCGTGCCGCCGCCGATCTCTGGCTCGACACCGGCGGCAGCCTCCAGGCCGCTCTCGCCTCCGACTCCCCCGCCGGGAGCGCCCTCCCCGAGACCGGGGACTTCAGCGTTCAGTGGAGCGACATCAAGCCTGCCCTTTTGCGCCCGTGGCTTCCGGGTACGGTGAACATCCAGGGGGAACTGCACGGCAGCGCCAAGGGGAGGCTCCTCCCCGGCAAGCGCCTGGAAGCTGCAGGCGAGGCGGGCTTCTCGCAGGGGAGCGCCCAGTGGCAGGGGAGTACCGGCGCGGCGAGCGCCGCCATCCGCTCGGCCCTGCTCAACTTCGCCTGGCGCGGCGAGACCCTGACCGGCAACCTCGACCTCTCCCTCGCCGACTACGGCCAGGCCAAAGGCGATTTCCTCCTCCCCATCCCGGCCCGGCTGCCGGTGACTCCCAACCCGGCTGGCGCGGTCGAGGGGAGCCTGTCCGGCACGCTGCAGGAACACGGCTTCCTCAACACCTTCTTCCCAGGGCTGGTGCAGGAGACCCGCGGCACACTCAGCGTCGACCTGAAGGCGGGGGGGACCTGGGGCGATCCCACCGTGACCGGGACGCTGCAACTCGCCGATGCCGGCGCCTATCTCCCCAGCGCGGGGATCACGCTTACCGGCGTGGAACTCCTGGCGCGTCTGGAAGGCGACGAGATGCGCATCGAACGACTCCGGGCGCTCTCCGGCGGCGGCGAACTGGTCGGCAATCTGCTGATGCGGCTCAAGGGGTGGCAGGTGCAGGATTACAAGGGCACCCTGAGCGGGCAGCGTTTCCAGACCGTGTACCTGCCGGAACTGACCATGTACACCTCGCCTCAGCTCACCATCGCCGGCGACGCCAAGAAGGCCACCATCGACGGTGAGATCGGCATCCCCGAGATGCTCATCTCCGGCTCACCGGCCCAACACGTGGTCGCCCCCAGCGAGGACGTGGTTTTCGAGGGGGCTCCCCCCAAGGGCAAGGAGACCGCCATCCCGCTGCTCGTGGAGGGGAAGGTGAAGGTGGTGCTCGGGGATAAGGTGCGGGTGGAGGCATCCGGCATCGACGCCCAGCTGGGCGGCAGCATGGACCTGGTGCTGAACGGGATCGACAAGATCGAGAGCTCCGGGGAGATCAAGGTCATCAAGGGGCGCTACCGCGCCTACGGCATGAACCTGGAGATCGTGCGCGGGCGGATTTACTACGTGAACGACCCGGTGACCCGTCCCACCCTCGACGTGCTGGCGCTGCGCACCGTGGGGGACGTCAAGGCGGGGGTGACGGTGGGGGGCTTCCTGAACGCGCCGGTGGTGAAGCTCTACTCCGAGCCCACCATGCCCGAGGTGGACATCCTCGCCTACATGGTGCTCGGGCACCCCATGGGGACCAGCAACGAGCAGGGGGGCGCGCTCGCCACCGCGGCTGCCGGTCTCTTCTCTTTCGGCAAATCCGAATCGTTGCAGGACCAGATCAAGGACCGGCTCGGCCTGAGTACCTTGGGATTGGAGCAGGTCGACACCACGACCACCGGCCGCATGGGCTACAAGGAGATCGCCACCACCCCGACCGGCGCCATTTCCGCCAAGACCCCCACCGCCGGCGAGTCCGTCTTCTCGGTCGGCAAGTACCTGACCCCCGAACTCTATCTCAGCTACGGCCGGTCGCTCATCACCGGGCAGAACCTGTTCCGGCTGCGCTACGACATCTTCAAGCGCATGCAGATCGAGACCCAGAGCGGTTCCGAATCCGGCGTCGACGTCTATTACAAGCTGGAGTTCAGGTGATCGAGCGGCCACCCTTCGTCTTCCATTAACGGTTGACGCACGTGATTGTTGTAATTACAATGTAGCCACAAAGGTGGAGGGCAGCTATGAGGACGAATATCATCCGTATAGGGAATTCCCAGGGAATCCGCATTCCGAAGGTTCTGCTGGAGCAAAGTCGTGTCGGGACGGAAGTGGACGTGGAAGTAGAAAACGGCATGATTGTGATACGATCTGCATCCCGTCCGCGGGATGGATGGACAGAAAAGTTCCGGCTTATGGCTGAACAGGGTGATGATAAGCTGGTGGACGAAGGTGTCCAGACCGAGTGGGACAAGGACGAGTGGGAATGGTAGCCAAGCGCTTCGAGGTTTATCTAGTCAACCTGGATCCGACGGTGGGGAGAGAGATTCGTAAATCCAGGCCCTGCCTTATCATCTCCCCCGACGAAATGAACAAATACCTGGCAACCGTGATCGTCGCCCCGATGACGACTAAGGGGAGGGACTATCCGACGCGGGTACCGTGTTCGTTTCGCGGCAAGGACGGACAAGTGGTTCTTGATCAGATCAGGACGATCGACAAATCACGACTGGTCGAAAAGCAGGGGCGGTTGGCAAAGGACGCACAGGAGCAGGTTTTGGCCATCCTTTCCGATATGTTCGCCCCCTAACCCCCGCGACGACTGCTTCGTCATTAGGACTCAGCCCCTCTGCAGCACTGCCCCGAGATAAAGTAGCCTGTCCCCCTCTTATTCCACAGCGTGAGCATAGCTGCATATCTGATTCGATGGTTGCGACGTTACTTCGTAAAGGTGTAGGTAACTTCATTCGATGAGCCGAACGCAGCATTAGAGATATAAACCGTCAAGGTATAGGTTCCGGCGGCAAAGCCGGCGTAGCTTTCCGAGAAGGTCAGAACACCGCTACGTTGTCCTGGTGCGTCTACTCCAGGTTGTTCTCGAAAGACTTCAATCCCCTGTGTGTTGGTGAAGTAGGCTGTGCGGGCTACAACGTCGTCGACAGGAGCATTAAAGCCGAGGGTGACATCGATTTTCTGTCCGACGGTGTCGTTGACGAAGGTCGAGGAGGTAATGGCCGGATGGGTTTTCGGCTGCGGAACTATGGATATATCATCCATTCCGCAACCCGTGACCAGCGTCATCATCAGGAATAAACATGAGTAAAATGCCTTCTTCATCCTGAATTAACCTCCATTGCTGTCCCCTTTTCCTATTCTGCATAGAGGGACAGGCACCTAACGGAGCCAGTCCCTTCGGTCGCTACTTCTTGGCGAGGTAGCGGTTCTTCACGTTGTAGCTCACCATCCACTCGGCCATGTTGCGCTTGGGGAGGGTCTTCAGCAGTTCGGCGCTGATGGCGTCGGCATCGCTGGTCTGGGCCGCCAACTCGGTGGCCTTCTTGTCGAAGAGCTGGATGTACTCCTTCATGTCCCTCAGGTCCTTCTTCCCGGAAAGGGGACCGTGACCGGGGACCACCTTGTCGACGTCCATGGCCAGCAGCCCGTCTATGGTCCGGATCCAGCCGGTGAAGTCGCCGTCAGCCAGGAAGGGGTGGAAGTCGGTAAAGAGGATGTCGCCGGCAAAGAGGATCTTCTCCGCAGGGAGGTAGACCACCAGGCTCCCCGCGGTGTGGGAGGGAGCGGTGCGGATCAGGCGCACTTCCTCGCCACCCAGATCGAGCAGCATTTCGTTGCTGAAGGCGAGGGTGGGTACGGCGATCTCGGTGCCGGCCATGTCCTCGGGCTTCAGGCCGTAGTTGGCAGCCCTTTGCAAAAGTCCGGCGCCGTTGGCGGCGAGATAGTTGCGGTCGGCCTCGTGGGAGATGACGGTCGCGCCGAGCTTCGCAAAAACGCAGTTCCCCAGCGCATGGTCCAGGTGGGTGTGGGTGTTCACCACGTACCTGATCGGCTTATTGGTCACCTTGCGGATGTCGGCCAGGAAGCGCTGTCCTTCCTTGGCGGAGATCAGGGTATCGACGACCAGCACGCCCTCCTTGCCGATGACGATACCGGCGTTGGCGGCGAAGCTGTGCCCCGGGGAGGCGTCGTTGCTCCCTACGTAGGAGTAGACGTTGTCGGCGAGCCTGGTGAGCTCGGCGCAGGCCGCCTGCGCCAGTAGCAGGGTCAAAGTCAGGGCGAGTACTGTCTGTACGGCGCATTTCCTCATTGCATTCTCCTTTTTCAGAAAGTGATGGTTTCGGAGTTGTAGCTGCCGGTCAGTTCGATGTCGGGGAGGTTGTGGTAGACCTCGGCGACGGTTTGGTGCGTGGTGAGGGCCCGGACTACCATCGGCAGCGGCTCGGGCCAGATCTCGGGAAGGTCGGCTTCCAGCCGATCGCTGATGGAGAAGGCAAGACGTTCGTCGGGGGGCGCGAACTGCGCGTCGATGCCGGGCTTGTTGCCGCGGGGATCGACCCTGTACCAGCCGTGGTCCGGCAGCCAGATGGCGTTCAGGCCGTGCAGGCAGTACGGCGGACCGCCGTCGTGCAGGGACAGGCGCTGGTAGCACAACCCGGCAGGGATGCCGTTGGCACGCAAGAGTGCGGCCAGCAGGTGGCTCTTGGCATAGCAGTAGCCGGTGCCGTGCTCGAGGACCTCGGAGGCGCGGCAGGTGACCGGGTTCAACTTGTAATCCCAGCTGTGTTTGATCTGGTCGCGGACGAACTCGAAACAGCGTCGTGCAACGACCGTCTTGTTCTGATCACCGCCCGACAGACTCTGTGCCTTCTCGAATACGGCCGGATGCCGCCAGTCAATATACTCCGTTGCCTCCAGGTACTGTTCCATGCTCTACCCTTCCTGTCTTTAGCTGTTACTGATCCTTCCTGACCAGACTGAACATGGTATCACGGTATAGATAAGAGAAAAGTACTGCCAGCACAAAAGTGACGGCACCGGCAGTGAAAAAGCCGGTGGCGAAGTCCGCTGCTTTGATGACCATGCCCATGGTGGCTGAACTGAGCATCATGCCGAGGTAGATACAGCTGTTGTACAGCCCCAGCCCGAGGCCGCGCTGCTTGGGAGGCATCACGACCACCACCAGGGCGCTCAGCGCGGTGAACCCGATCCCCATGCCTGCCCCGAGGACGCAGGCGCAGGCGAGCAGCGTCGCCATACCCTGGGCGAGGCCCACGGCGCCCACGGCATGTGCGCAGAGCACGAGGCCGATGCCGGACATGAGTCCCCGGTCCACCCGGTCGCTCAGGTGCCCGAACGGGATGCGCAGCAGGACATTCACCAGGGCCTGCGCGGCGAAGATGACACCGATCTGCCCGACGTTGAGACCGAGGGCGCGGGCGTGCAGGGGGAGAAACGAGATGAACATGCCGAACCCGAAGCAGCCCCCGAGCGTGCCCACCAGCGCCGCCATCAGCCGCCGGTTGGAGAGGATGCCGGCGGGGACCTCATCGGCGTGCTCGTCGTGGGGCTGCTCCTCCGTGCGGGGGAGGAAGGAGAGCACGGCGAGCAGGGCGGCCACGATCAGGCCGCCGGAGACGAAGAAGACTTCCCTGACCCCGAGCGCCTTACCGAACCAGCCGCCGCTGGCTGGGCCGAAGGTCATGGCGAGGTAGACCGCCGTGGTGTACCAGCTGTAGGCGCGCCCGACGTGGGAGCGCGGCACGACCCGGGCCACCGACGACATCATGGTGGGGGTGAAGGCGGAAAGCCCCATGCCGAAGACGAGGTAGACGGCGCCCAGGAGCAGCGGCGTGTAGCAGAAGGGGATCAATAGGGAGGCGCAGCTCATCAGGGCGAGGCCGGCGATGAGGACGGGCCTGATGCCGATGCGGTCCGAGAGGAGCCCGGACGGGACGGCGAGGATGCCGGCGGAGAGCATGAAGGCGGCGTTGATGAGCCCGATCTGGGCTGTGCCGGCGCCGATGCTGCTGGCCAATAGCGGCAGCACCGGGATGCGCATGTACGCCCCGAGGAAACAGATGAAGCCGATGACGCAGCAGGCCAGCACCTGTATGCTCTGGCGGTGATTGGGGGGGCGGAACTGCCCGTTAAGGTTGCTGTCGTGGTTGGTGTCGCTCATGGTCCGGCCAAGCTAGCCGCAACGGCGAGCGCTGTCAATATTAAAGCTGGTTTCCGCGCGAGGCAGACGAGGCAGGACGCCTCCATCGTCGTAGGTCACATTCCCTCTCCCGGAGGGAGAGGGGAAGGGTGGGGGTAACTGCTCGACTACCGTTACAGCTCGATCTCTTCGATCTTGCGGAACAGCCGGCCGCCGCTTTCCTCGATGAAATGGAGCACCTGCAGGTTAAGCGGCACACCGGGGAAGTCGCCGCAGTCCCTGAAGTCGGTGCGCAGGCCGTAGCACCTTTTCCCGATCCCGGCGCCGTAGCCCAACTCCGCCACTGTGCCGCTGTCCGGCTCGGTGCCGTCCAGGACCGCCAGCACCAGGTCGCTTCCCTTCAGTCCCCGCGCGTTGACCGCGCCCGTGAACCGTGCCGCCTCCTGGATCGCCCGCGCCCGCTCGGCGCCGTCCTCGATGGACATGGCCTCTTCGATCCGCTGCGCCACTTCCTCCTGCTCCCAGGGATCGAAGACGCTGCAGCCCAGGCGGCCCAGGCGTTCCTTGATCCGCTCGCGGTACGGGTTGTTCTCGCGGCTGAATCCCAGGGGGGAGGCGAGGTAGACGGTCGCTCTTTTCTCGGTCATGGCAATCTCCGTCCGCGCGGCAGCGCCGGCGTAACTTCGGGTGATGTGGGCAAGGGCAGGGAGAATATAGGTCCAGACGTGGATGATGTAAATGAAAAAGGGCCCCCGGCATGACACCGGGGGCCATATTCCGTCGCAAGGGACCCGGCGCGACGGAAGGAGGACGTTGCACCTGCCTGGCTCTTTACTGGGGCGAGAGCCCCACCTGGATCGTTCCGCGCTCCAGGCTGACCAGGAAGGCGACTTTCTTGTACTGCACCTTGCATTCTCCGGGGGAGGGGACCCGCGACCAGGCGCTCTTGTCGTTCAAAAGGGCGCGCAGTTCCTCGCTGTCCGTCTGCACCGAAAAATCGGGGTGCGCGCCGTCGTCGTAGCTCGCGGTGATGCGGACCTTGGCGCCGACGAGCCGCTCCCGCTCGGCGGCGGCGAGTTTCCCTTCCAGCACCTGGCGCATGGCGAGCCCGGCGACCTGGAGGTAGCGGCGCGTGTTGTACATCATCTCCTGCGCGTGCCAGGCCCCGGCGAAGGCACGGCTGATTTCCGGTGCGATTTGTGCCTGCTGCGGCTGTACCTCGCTGACCGCAGCCTCGGCTGCTTGAACCTGCGCCGGTTCCGGCTTTGCCTCGACAGTTTCGGCCGCGTCTTCCTGCAGGCCGGCCGGCTCTTCGGGCTCTTCGCCCCGCGCTACCGGAGTCGCAGTGGGCGCGGCAGCATCGATGTTCGCCAGGTCGACGTAGAGCACGGGCGGCCTGACTGCCGGCTTTGCCTCGCTGTAGCACCAGACGGCTGCGCCGAGCGCCAGGTGCAGCAGCGCCGATATGAGCAGAGGGGTAGATTTCATGGTCGCACCCGAGCGGCGCCCTTCCCCGCGGAGGAGGGAAGGGCGCCGCATCCCTAGTTGGCGTTGGGCTGCAGCATCAGCTTGATGATGGCCTTCTTCTCGGCGGAGCTTGCCGAGGTGCCGCCGGCCTTGGTGGCGACGAACTTACCCTCGATGACGCCGAGCCGGGTCATGAAGCCGGAAGCCGCCTGCATGCGCTGTTCCTGGGTGGGCTGGTTGTTGTTGTCCCAGATGGAACTCCTGGCCATGTCCACGATGTTCACGTCCTGCTGGATGGCGAGGTAGGCGTTGAAGGCCGTGGACGGGGTGTCGAAGGTGCTGCGCTGCGAGGTCCAGGTGCCGCCGTGACCGGTGCAGCTCTGCTGGTCCCAGTACTGGGTATTGGAGCAGGAGCCGAGCCATTGCTGCATCATGGGCGGAATCGGCGTGGTGTCCCGGGTGTAGCTGATGCTGCCGCCGCCCTGGATCAGGTTCAGCATCCAGTTCACCATGACCACCTGCTGGATGGGCCAGTTGACCTGGGTCTGCGGCCCGATGTAGTTGGTCCCGAAGTCGGGCGGGAGCATGATGCCGGGGAAGGCGGTCATGATGGTCGCCTTCAGCGCCGCGATGTCGCCGTTACTGGAGGCGATGGCGTTCTGGAAGGTGGTCCAGGCGTTCTGGAAGATGGTGTTGATCGCCTGCTGTATCGTCTGGGCATCGGTGCCGGGATGGGCCGCCACGTAGCCGGCGGGATCGCGGAAGAAGTCGCCGTAGGTTGCGTCCACGGTCGCGGTCGAAGCCGCCATCTGCTGTGCGGCAGCGATGAAGGTGGCGACCTGGGTGCCGCTGGCCTGCAGCGTGTTGAGGGCGTTGGTGTAGTCGGTCACCATCTTCACCATGCTGATCTTGCGGTTGAAGGTGGACATGGACTGGTCGATGGAGTCCCTGAGGTTCGTGGAGATCCCGCCGGGGCCGTTGAAGAGGCCGGTGGCATCGGCGGCGGCCCCGGCCGCCTCGTGCGCGTTGGTGATCTGTTCCAGCTCCACGTCGGCGCAGGCCGCCGCGTTCATGAAGACGTCGGCCATGAGGCCGCCGGCCTTCTGGGTCTCGCTGGTCTCGGTGGCGGTGCTGCCGCTTTGCACGGCGGCATAGTACCCCTTGGTGAAGTCGCGCAGGGTGGACTTGGTGCTGTCCGGGTTGTAGATGAGACACCCCTTGAGGGCGGCGAGCTTGGCGTCGGTGACCCCGTTGGCCAAAAGGTATGACTCGAAGCCGCCCTGGCCCTTGATGGCGCCCTGTCCCAGGGCAGCAAGCTTGAGCAGGTCGCCCGCCTGCATGTCGGGGGAGCGCAGCAGCGTCAGCAGGTAGGCGGCCAGGATGGGATCGTCGGTGCCGGCAAGTTCCGCCGCCTTCAGGAAGGTGGCGGCCTGCACGGTGGCCAGGTCGTTGATGCCGAGCTGGTTCACGTCGCCGTCGGGAGGCGCGGGAGCGACACCCTGGCGCACGATGGCGCCTCCGGCATCCTTGATGGTAAAGGCGATGAAGTTGACATCGGCGTTGGTGGGGAGGGTGGTCAGGGTGAAGGTGAGTTTCCCGTCCGCGTCCGTAGCCGCCGGTTTGGTCTCGATGGTGGCCAACGTGCCGTCGCTTTTGAGCTTGCTGGTGGTGATGGTGTAGTTGCTGTTGGCGGTGAGGGCAAAACAGGTGCCGGCCCCGAAGCTGAGCAGGGTGGCGGCGGCAAGTATGGAGCTGGAAATTTTTTTCATGGGTCGATCTCCTTTGTAGGTTCCGGTTACTTGGCGCTTCCCTGGATGGTGCCCTTCGCGCCGCCACCGGGGTTTTGCTGCGTGCCGCCACCGCCGCAACCTGCCAGAGAAAGGACCAACACTGTCATCGCTGCCACCGCCAATGTCACTGACTTCTTCATAAACTCCTCCTGTGTGTTTTAACCGCTGGTGGACCAGTTAATCGCAAGTATGGATACCGGCTCACAGCAGTTTGCATGCCATTCCCCAACTCCTCGGAAAAGAAAGAAAAACCTTTAGCCTGTAAGAATTTTTCTTGTGCAGGCTTTGAACAGACAGTGAAAAGTTAGAACAGCTGGGGGCGGAATTGAGAGAGACAGATGCCTGAAGTGAGACAGTGGTGGGGGACGACGGAGAGGCAGGAATGACTGTGGGTGGGGTGGGGCACCGGGCTGGTGCCGGTGCCTCAAGTACGGGAAAGTATCAATGCCGCGAGCGCCTCAGGGGTCAGCGCTTCGACTCGTGGCTGCTGTCGTAGACCCTGGCGCCGCGGATGCGCTGGTCGCCGATCTTGTTTTCCAGGTCGTGCCGCTCGACCTTGTTGTTGACCACGAGCTCCTCGTACCCCATGTAGCCCGCCTTGGCCAGGTCGGCCACGATCTGTACGAACTGCTCCTTGTCCTGCGGGGAGAGTTTGTGGAAGGCGTCGAAGCGGTCGGACGCGCCCAGGTTGAAGAAGCTGTCCACGGCGCTGAAGACATCCTGAGAGGTGGATATGTTGACCAGGTCGGCATCGGCTGCCGAACTCTTCTCACCGCCGGCAGGCATAGAGGCGGCGGCAACGGGGCTCTTCTCTTTGGCCGAATCCCTGCCGTTGACAGACTCCAGTATCATCGCCTTGTATGCCGAGAGTGCTGAGATCATCTGGACACCTCCTCTGTGTGCTGTGTCGAGCAGTATTCTACCCGATAGTCACCAAAAATCTCCAGAGAAAGAATCACTCAGTCAGTTTTGTCTTTAACAGTATCCGGTAGGGATTCCTGGCGACGGGGAGGCCGCCGGCCACGGAGAGCAGGGTCAGGTGCAGGTGGGTGGGCGATCTCTTCCGGTAGGCGTTGAGGCCGGTCCGGCCCACCTCGGCGATGACGTCGCCGGGGCGCACCAGGTCGCCCACTTTCACGTGCAGGTCGGCGTTGTGCGCGTAGTAGACCAGCGACTGCGTGGCCGGGTCGAGGATCCAGAGGTACTTCCCGCCGCGCAGACGGCTGCCGGGCTGCCACTGTTTCTCGGCGGCGACCACCACGCCGCCGGTCATGGAGAGTACCTGCACCGATTTGCCGGTGCGGTCGTCGAGGCCGGTCTGTCTCTTGTCGCGGATGAAGATGTCGTGCGAGGGGTGGCCGCTGTGCCGGTTGCCGGCGAAGTAGTCATAGCCCCCCAACTGGTAGCCGTTGCCGCGCCCTCCGATGGCGCGGTAGTCGTACCCTTTGAGCGGAAAGCACCAGCTCTCGGCCGGGTACTCCGCGGCGCCCGCCGCCCGGTATTCCCGCGACAGGGCCTGGACCAGTTCGGTGAAGCGTTCCCTCGCCTCGGCCTTGCCCACCTGGTTGTCCCGGATGCGCGTGTTGAGCGTATCGAATTCGCCGGCCAGGGCGCGCACCCTGTCCGTGTCGACGCCGAGCACCTGCGGGGAGAGGGCGGCGAGCAGCAGCAGGGTGATGAAGAGAATGGCAAGGGGGCGCAAAAGGTGCGGGCGGGTCATGCGGCGGGTGCTCCGTGAGTGGCTGCGGGCAGCGGCATTGTAGTGCCTTGCCCGCAAGATGTGAATAGTTGCGGCGCAAAGAGCTTCGTTTACTTCTGCCCCTTGGCCGGGGCCAGCAGGTTCTGGCGCACCTTGTAAGGGTCGAGCGCGGGCTCGCCCAGTTCCTTCATCTCCTCGTTGATCAGCCTGGTCAGGTTCTTCTGTTTGCCCAGGTTCTCCAACTGGTCCGGCAAGGCCGGCAGGTTTCTCAGCCTCTCGTCCTTGGTGGCGAGCCTCGGGAGCTCGACGACGCCGGCGCCGCGCAGCCTGATCTTGTACTTGCCGCTCAGGACGGGGTCGTACCAGGGTGAGAGCTCGCGCTCGGCAGTCGCCTTGGCGGTGAAATGATTCTTGAGCGGGAGCTGGACGGCGGCGTATCCGGGCTTGTAGATCAGGAAGCCGGTGCGGTCCTGCCGGGTGAAGGGCTGCGCCAGAATGGTGGTGTACGAGGGGATGTGGAACTTACCTTCCCTGTCGGTGAGCGCCTCCTTGATGTTGATCACCGTGGAGGACTGCCCCGCTCCGGCGCCCATCGACCTCTTGTTGTAGATGGCGACCACCACCGCCCCTTCCACCGGCTGTTTGGTCTCCAGGTCCAGCACGCGGCCGTCGAAGGCCGGTTCGTGGTAGACCGGCCACATGGCGTGCGCAGCCGTAGCCGTGAGACAGAGCAGGGAAATCAGTGCGAGTACCAGCCTAACCATGTGCATTGCGAACCTCGTTGTGGTCAGTGGAACAGTACGAATACGAGCCATCCCGCCCCGAGGAGAAGCGGCGGGCACAGCACGTCGGGGACCATCTCTTTCCAGTACTGCGCGTTGCCCGGATACTGTTCCCGCTGCCTGGTGAACAGCGCGACCAGTACCGCCGACACCCAGAGCAGGAAGAACAGCATCAGGCTGAGCCCCACGATGCTGTTCCACAACGCGAACCTCTCCAGGTCGCCCAGCCCGCTCTTGTCCATGGCGGCGTCGGCCTGCCAGGCGGCCGCGAGCGACATTGCAGCGCAGGCGAGCTCCGCCGCCGATAGCAGCAGTTTCAGGCGCCGCAGCGTGATCATACCGCGAAGAGGCGGCACAACTGCGCCGCCAGGATGCCGAGCCAGGTCCCAACGATGTTGCCCAGGATGGCCAGCAAAAGCCCCACCGAGGCCAGGCCCGGATGGTACACCTCGGCCACGACCGGCGCCGAGGCGACGCCGCCCACGTTGGCCTGGCTCGCCGCGGCCACCAGGAACATGGGCGCCTTCAAAAGCCGCGCCCCGACCAGCAGGAAGACGGCGTGAACGGCGACGATCAGGAGCCCGGCGGCTATGAGCACCAGCGCCGAGCCGATGCTGGCGACCGAGGCCTTGGCGCCGATGGCGGTCAGCACGAAATAGAGCAGGTCGTACCCGGTGCGGGAGGCCCCGGCGCGCTCCAGTCTGCGCACCGGCGAGAAGGAGAGCGCTATCCCGAGCAGGGTGACGAGCATGATGGTCCAGGTGTAGCGCGTGATCACGTCCTGGACCTGCGGCAGCTGCCCGGCCAAAAGGTGCGACAAGACGCCGCCTGCCAGCGCGATGGCCAGCGATGCGGCGATGCCCCCCAGCGTCCGGCGGCCACCCTTCTGGGCCAGGTGCTGCACCGCCTGCTCCCCCAGGTGCTCCAGCACCCCGCGCTCGGAACGGTTCCAGCGGTCGAAGGCCGGCTGCAGCCCGACGATGGCGATCATGAAGCCCATCCAGAGATAGGGGACCACCGTGTCCACGATGACCATGGGGGCGAACACCGCGTCCGGGATGGCGAGCGCCTCCTTCACCGCGATCATGTTGGCGCTTCCCCCGGTCCACGACCCGGACAGCGCGCCGAAGCCGGACCAGAACTGCGCCCCGATCACGGGGCGGAACAGGGCGAAGGAGACCGCCGCCCCCACGATGATGCCGGCGGCGCCGATGAAGAACATCGCCAGCGCGGTCGGTCCGAGCCTCAGGATCGCCTTCACATCCACCGGCAGCAGCAACAGCACCAGGCTCGCCGGCAACAGCCAGGTCCGGATCAGGCCATAGACCGGGCTCTCGGTGGCGATGATGCCGAAGGTGGCCGCCAGCATGGGAAGGAAGTAGATCCAGAACACCGCGGGCAACAGGTCGAAGTAGCGCGCGGTACGTTCGTGGCGCGACAGCCACAGCACCAGGGCCTCGATGGAAAGCAGCGTGAGGACGATGAGCAGCGGGTGGCTGATCATGGCAGCTCGGGCACCACGCCGATGCCGCTCCCCGCCCCGGTCAGGTCGAACCTGCCGCTGTCGTCCAGGTAGGGGGAGCGCGACAGGTCGCCCTTCAGGAAGAAGGTGGTGTCGAGGTCGATGAAGTCGAAGCACCCCAGTGCCGCGGCGAAATGGGCCGAGGCGGTGATGGCCAGGGCGCTCTCCATCATGGCCCCCAGCATGAGGCGCTTGCCGTTGGCGGCGGCCAGCCGGGCGATCTCGGCGCCTTCCAGGATGCCGCTTTTCATGAACTTGATGTTGATGGCGGAGACCGCGTTGGTCTCCACGGCGCGCCGCGCCGCGGCCAGGGAGCCGACGCTCTCGTCGGCGCAGACCAGGGTGCCGCTTCCCTCCAGGGCCGCGGTGATCTCGGTAAGCCCCTCCCAGTCATGTTTCGGGACCGGCTGCTCCAAGAGCACCGGGCGCGCCTTCTGGGCGTCGAGCCGGTCCAGGAAGGCGAGCATGCGCTGTGCGTTGAAGCCCATGTTGGCGTCGAGGATGAGGTCGCAACCCGGCGCCATTTCCCGCACCGCCAGGATGCGTTGCAGGTCCTCTTCCTCGTTCCTGCCTATCTTGATCTTGAAGGAGGTGAAGCCGCGCTCCGCGAACTGCTTGGCCGTGGCCCGGGCCTCTGCCACCGTGCCGATCACCACCGTGATGTCGGTTTGGAAAGAAAGCTGCGGCATGGGCGCGACCGGTGCGAACAACCGGTAGAACGGGATCCCCTGGACCCGGGCGGACAGGTCGAGCAGCGCCATCTCCAGCGCGGCCAGCGCCGCGTGGTTGCCGGCAAACGCGGGGGCGAACTCGCGGCAGACCGCGGCCGGGTCGCTGATCCTGCGTCCGCGCAGGGCCGAGGCGGCGCTTTGCAGGTTTTCCAGTGTTTCGGGGACCGTTTCGCCGGTTATATGTGTCGCGACCGCCGCCTCTCCGAAGCCGAAGGCGCCGTTGCTGGCGTGCAGCCGGATGAAGACGTTTTCCAGCTCGTCGTGTTGTCCGGTGGAGATGCGAAACGGTGTCACCAGCGGCGCCCGAATGATCGAAGCCAGCGCATCGTCTATTACAAAGGAGACCTTCTCCATATCAATGTTCCTCCGGGGGCGGTCGCTTACCTATCGAAGCTCGTGGTAGTGCGGAACATAACAACAAGATAATGACAAGCAAGGCTACTGGTGCGGGCTCTATGAACCTGCTGCCGGTTGGGCGTCTGTCACTCCCCTCTCCCGGAGGGAGAGGGGATGTACAGGGGATGGGCCGGGAGGAGGCAGATCGTGATTACTGCAATGCCTTCAGGATACGCGGGTGCTCTTCCTGCATGGCCCGGAAGATGAGCGCGATCATGTCGACGATTACTTCACTGGAGAAGTTGTCGTGGAAAGGAACCACCACCTGGATAGAGAGTGCGTTCCCGGTCTCCACGAACTTCACCATGGTGTACTCGGCATTGAGCGTGTTGATCATCTCGAGCAGCGCCGGTTTCTTCTCCGGCGGGAACGCGAAATACTTGTAGCAGATAAGAGTAACATACCTGTCGCTGTCATTGAAGAGGGCCATGAGAGAAACCGGCCCCACTGCTTCCAGATTCTCGTGAATCACGTACAGCGTGTTGTCCTCGTGAGCGTTCTTCTCCAGAGTGATCTGCTGTCCCTTCAGGTACTCCTCAAACGCAGTCGCGTTCTGTGCCATTGTTCCCTCCGGATAGTTGCTGCACGGTCGTTTGCGGGAATATATGTGAATATTTATGTGATGTAAATTAAAAAGAACCTTCCATTGCCGGTGATCCTGCGCCATTACCCTCTCCTTTCCAGAGAGGATGCCTGAAGGATATATGGTGTGTCCTCAAAAGTGAAGATAGCTCAGGGAGAGGGGAGGTGGACCGTGGCACCATAGTCGAGTTGGAGGGCTGGAGGATGGAGACGGTTGCAGCTCCCGCTTGGAATGATATCGTTGACGGGTTTTAACTTCAGGCGGACCGGGAGGCGTTATGTGGGCGAGAGTATTGGCAACGGAGGATACGGCTAGCCTGACGGTGCTGAGACTGTTTCTGGCAGTGGTGATGTTCCCTCACGGCGCGCAGAAGGTGCTGGGGTGGTTCGGCGGCCCCGGGTTCTCCGCCACCATGGACATGTTCACCAGGATCATGGGCATCCCCTATCTCTTCGGCCTCATGGCGGTGCTGACCGAGTTCGTCGGGCCGCTGCTCTTGATTGCGGGACTGGCCACCAGGGTGGCGGCCCTGGTGCTGGCAGGCGAGATGGTGGTGGCCGTGGCGCTGGTGCACCTGCACAACGGCTTCTTCATGAACTGGACCGGCAAGCAGGCCGGCGAAGGGTTCGAGTACCACGTCCTGGTGGTGGGGATGGCGCTGGCGCTGCTGATAGGCGGGGGCGGGAGGTGGTCGCTGGACCGGACCCTCTCCCGGCGCAGTTGACCTGACGGCTTCCTACTGCAGGAAGCCGTACTCGGTCTTGTAGAAGTCGATTACCGACTGAACCTTGGGGCTGGGATTCCCCCTGGTGATGGCGTAGATCGGGCTGGCGATGGTAATGGTGTCGATGGAGCGGGTGGCGGCGGTGGTCATTTCGTGTGAGGTCACGCCGATGCTTCCGGGCAGCGCGGCCACCGTCTCGGCGATGTTGCGGTAGGTGGTGGCGCTATGCCGGGCCGCAGTCACCGGTTCCCCGTCCAGCGCGATGCGGGTGAACTGGACGTTTTGACCCTCGGTTTCCTTCCCCCACACCACGGTGACGGCCATGTCTTTGCCCCCCACCTCTTTCCAGTTGCTGATCTTGCCGGTGAAGATCCCCTTCAGCTGCTCTTTGGACAGCCGGGTCACCTCGCTGGCGCGGTTGGCGATTACCACGAGTTCGTTGTCACCTACCTGGGTGGAGACGAACTTGGACCGGTCCAGGACCACCCCCTCCTTAGCTGCACCGGCGATGATGTCTTCCAGCGGGTGCGCGCCCGCCGCAATGTCCACCTTCCCCTCGCTCAGGGCAATCAGCCCCTTTACCGCTGAGGATTGCACGATAGTGAGGTAGTCACCGTGGGTCTTTTCGTATCTTCTCTTGATGGGCAGGAACACCGTGCTGATCGCGGTGCCGCCCCCCTCTATCTTGATCTCATCGGCAAAAGCCGGCACACACAACGCGACCAACAACAGTACAGCTAAAACAGCACCTTTCATTCCACCCCCGTTTTACATCCAGTTGTTGGAATATAGGGTATTGTTCTTAGAATGTAAAATAGAATTGTAAACCTGCCGGTGCCGGAATTGTACTGACACAGGCGGAGATACACGTTTGCCGGAGAGTGTGACGCTGCCGAATCAACGGGGCAGGGGGGCTTGAAGTTCGGCACGGTGCCGCTTCAGGCCCGCCCCATCACGATTTCCCGCGGGGTTTCGACTTGCCCGGGGGCGCGAAAGGCACCGGCTGGTTTTTGGTCAAGACCGAGCACTGGCCGGTGCCGGTGCAGAATTCGACCGGAAAGGAGACCGAGGTAAAGCTGCGGGACAACGGCTGTGCCGCGCCGCCTTGGGCCGGCTGCGGTTCCGGGCGCCACACCACGAAGCGGAGGTAGGCGTCGTCGCTTTGCCCCATCGGCTTGAGCACGCCCAGGGGCGCCCCGGCCGCGACGGCCTTCCCTTCGGTGATGTCCTTGCCGATCTTGCCGATGTGCTCGTAGGTGGCGATGGTGGCGTCGTCGTGGAGGATGTCGACGCTGTTGTTTTCCTTGATCCTGCTGACGACGCCTTTGCGTGCCGCCACGATGGTGGTCCCCGCAGGCATGGAGAAGGTGATGGCGAAGCGCTCGGGGGCATGCTCGTCGCCTTCGGCCACCAGGGCATACCCTTTTATGTCGCTGCTGAAGGGGAACCGGTAGTGTTCCGGGCAGTCGTGTCGGGCGTTGTAGACGCCGATGCCCCAGGAGTAGGCGTAGCGTGCCCGGTAGGACGCCCCTTTCTGCTCAGGCTTGGCCAGAAAAAGGACCTGTTCGCTTTTGGGCGGCACCACGGCGTAAAGGGGCACCTCCGTGTCCAGTTTCAGGTTTTCCGATCGCTCTCTGTCGATCTCCAACACCACCGAAACCGGTGCCGTGCCGTTGTTGACGGCGGTGATGGCGTGGGTGGTGTCGGCGGTCCCCTGCGGCAGGTAGGTCGGGGGGACGTTCTTCACGTCGCGCACGGTGAAGTCATAGAGCTTGCGGTTTTTGGCCGGCGTCGCTTCCCCCGGCAGGTAGCCGGTCGAGACCGCCGCCCGTTCGGGGGTGGCGCTTTTCTCTTCGGCAACGAGGCCCGAGGAGATGCTGTAGGAAACCGCCGCCTTGGGAGTCGCGGCAGGCGGGTCCCCGAACTTGGCCACGGCACCGCTCAGGCCGATGTAGTTGCCGGTGCGGGCTTTCCCGTAATCCCCGTCATACTCCCAAGGCCAGGACCCCCTGGAGTTGGACAGCCCGCCGGCGCAACCCGCCAGGGCCATGAGGGAGCATGCCATCATCAATCGGTAATATTTCGCCTGCATCCTCGCTCCTTTATCAGATCCCGGAGGCGGCGCCCATGTCGGCGCCGCTGCCCCGGTCACGCTGCTAGCGCTGCGACTGTTTGCCGCGCACGCCCTTGTCGTCTATGACCAGTTCCAGGCCCGCTATCTCGCCCACCGCGGGGAGCTGCTGGGCCTCCTCCTGGGTGTTGCCGCCGTACCAGGTCACCTGGCCGTGACGCTCCACCCGCAGCCGGTACATCCCGCCCGGGACCGGGGTATGGAACTCGCCGGAGCACTCGCAGATGCGCTCGTCGGCGACGGCAGCCCCGGTGAGCGCATCGATGGCCGTCAGCCAGGCCTGGCCGATCTTCTTCCCTTCCGGATTCATGAGCTTGCCGGAGAACTTCCCCTGCGCCGGCGCGAGGGCGATGGCAAGCGGCGGGACCGCCGCGTCCTTGATGGTGAGGCGGGCGGCGTTTCTGCGGTCGCTCCCCCCGTACCAGCGGGAGACGTGGTCAGAGTGGCTGAACAGGACCCGGTAGCTTCCCGGGGCCAGCGAGGCGATGGTGAAGGCGCCGCGGTAGTCGGTACGGGTGTCGGAGAAGGGTTCGTCCTCGCTGGCGCCGTAGACCTCGATCTTGGCGTTGGAGAGGGGAGCGCCGCCGCTGTCGGTCACCGTGCCGGTGAGGGCGACCCCCGGCTGCAGCACCGCGTCGACGCCGCTTACCGTGGCCGTGCCCAAGACCTCCACCCGTGCCGAATCCTCGCGGCGGTATTTCCCCTTGTGCCACTGCACCGGGTACTTGGACTCGCTCTTCTCGAAGCGGATGGCGTAGCTCCCCTCGGGAAGGCCGCCGATCTTGTACTCGCCGGCGAGCCCGGTGTAGGCGCTCCCCACCTCGTCCCAGGTGGCGGGGTCGTAGGCGGCGACGCTGACCGAGGTCAGGGCGGCACCGGCGGGATCGGTCACCTTCCCGGACAGGGCGCCCCCGGGGGCGAGCACGATGCTGATGTTCTCGGCGCCTCCCGGTGCGGTGACCTGGACCGGTTGGGGGAGTTTCGCCTCCATGTACCCCTGCTCGGTGCCGTCGGCCTTGAGGCGGTACGTGCCGGATTTCAGCCCCGCGATGGTGAACTTCCCTCCTTCTTCGGTGACGGCGGATTCGCCCCTGTCCCCGGTGGCGGCATCGCGGGCGGAGACCCGCACCCGGGGCAGCCCCGCGCCGGTGCGGTCCTTGACCGTGCCGGAGATGGTGGCGCCGCGCTCCAGTACCACCTCCAGCGGCTGGGCGCCGTCTTTCCTGGAAACCGTGACCGGGGCGGCCTCGGCCCTGGTGGCGCCTTTGCCGGACCACTGGGGGAGGTAGCCCTGGGCCTCGAAGAGCACCTGGTAGCTTCCGTCGGGCACCGGTACGGAGAAGGTGCCGTCGGGCTGGGTCGAGCGGTACTCCGCGCCTCCCGCCTCTTCCTTGTCGTTGGCCCGGTACACCACCACCATGGCCTGGACCGGTTCGCCGGAACTGCCGGTGACCTTGCCGGTCAGCATCACCCCCTGCTGCAGCACCTGGTTCACGCCCAGGACCATCTGCGGGGCGACCACCTCCACCGCCTGCGCTCCCTCCTTGGTCGCGGCGTCACGGTAGAAGACAGGGAGGTGCTGGCTCGAGGTGGGGCGGAAGGAAAGGTGGTAGGGGGCGGAATCGAGCCCGTGGATGGCATAGGAGCCGGTCTGGTCGGTCATGGCGCTGCCGCCGCGGGCCTTGCGGTCCAGCCCTTCGGCCAGCACCAGGACCTCGGGGATGGCCTTGCCGCTCTCGTCGGTCACCATGCCGGAGATGCCGCCCGACTGGCGCAGCACCCCCTTGATGCCGGCAACGGTTGCCGGCGCGGTCACCGTGATGACGGTGGCCTCCTCCGGGTCGGTCTTGCCGTCATGCCACTGCAGCAGGAACTTCTGGTCGCGGTCGCCGAAGGCGATGCGGTACTTGCCGCTGGCCAGGCCGTCGAGGACGAACTTGCCGGCGGAGTCGCTGCGCGCGTAGACCGGCAGGGTCTTGGGGTCGCCGGCATAGGCGACCGCGTAGATGCCGGGGAGCGCCTTGCTGCCGTCGGTCACGCTCCCCGTGATGCGCCCCCCCTTGGCGAGCACGGCGTTGATGCCGGCCACCGTCTTCCCCTTGGCGGTATCGAGGATGGTGGGCTCGGTGGGGGACTTGCCGTGCAGCGTGGCCACGTATCCCTTGCGGGAGAAGAGCACGATGCACTTGCCGGGAAGGATGCGCACGGCGAAGGCGCCTTTTTCGTCGCTGCGGCCGTCGCTGACCGTCGGGCCCTGCTCCGTGCCGCCGTTCTGGATCACAGTGACCCAGGCGCCGGAGAGCGGGGTCCCCTCGGTGGAGGTCACGCGGCCGGTGATGAGCGCGCCCGCCTCGGAGAGTTTGCCGTCGATGCCCTGTACCTTTTCGCCGCTGACCGTCACCTCCGAGCAGTCGTCCTTGAGCTCTTTTCCGCCGTGCCAGGACGACTCCAGTTCGCTGCCGCTGAAGCGGACCCGGTAGCAGCCGTCGGCCAGCCCCTTGATCTGGTACTCGCCCAGTTGGTCCGTGACCGCCGAACCGGCCAGGGCATCGTCGGCGGCACAGGGATAGGCCTCCGCATCGGCCCCGTATATCGGCGACCCCGCTTCGTCGGTGACCCTTCCCGCAATGACGCCGGTCGCCTTGGGGGCGGCCTCCTTCTGCGCGGCGAGGGCGGGGTGAGCGCCGGCTGCGTGGAGCAGGAAAAACAGCACGGCTACTGCCAGTTTCAGCAACTTGGTCATCATTCCTCCGGATCGGTGAGGGCTGCGGTGCAGCGGAATATATGGCAATGTTGAATTCTTGTAAATTAAAAAATTTTACATTAAGCGGTGTGCCCCGAGCCGCACGGGGAGGGAAATTATTGTTTGTTGAACGCCCGGCTTACGTGCTATGCTGCCGTGCTGCCCGGGAAACCGGCATAGTCTGATTCTTTGATGGAAAGCGAGGCGTACTTTGAAAGGGCAAAGCTTGATACAATCCATCGGCTCCACGCCGCTGATCGAGATCGATGCACTCTGTGACAATCCTGCGGTCCGGATCATGGCCAAGCTGGAGGGGAACAACCCCGGCGGTTCCGTAAAGGACCGCCCGGCCCGCCACATGATCCTGGCGGCCGAGAAGAGCGGCGAACTGACGGTGGACAAGGTGATCCTGGAGCCCACTTCGGGCAACACCGGTATCGCCCTGGCCATGATCGCCGCGGCCAGGGGCTACCGCATCAAGCTGGTGATGCCGGCCTGCGTCAGCATGGAGCGCCGCAGCGTGCTCGAGGCCTACGGGGCCGAGATCGTCCTTTCCCCCGGCTGCGAGGCGACCGACGGCGCCATCCGGCTGGCGCACAAGATCTTCGAGGAACATCCCGAGAAGTACTACATGCCCAACCAGTACGCCAACCCCAACAACGTCCTGGCCCACTACGAGACCACCGGGCCGGAGATCTGGCGCCAGACCGGCGGCGCCGTGACCCACATGGTGGCGGGCATGGGGACCGGTGGGACGCTCATGGGGCTATCCCGTTACTTCCGCGAGACGGCGCCACAGGTCCAGGTGGTGGGCGTCGAGCCGGTGCTGGGGCACAAGATCCAGGGGCTCAAGAACATGCAGGAGGCCATCGTCCCTCCCATCTACGACCCCAACGCCTACCACAGGAAGCTGGTGGTGGAGGACGACGACGCCTTCGAGACGGCGCGGCTCCTCGCTGCGCAGCACGGCATCTTCTGCGGCATGTCCGGCGGGGCCGCCGTGTTCGGTGCGCTCAAGCTGGCCAAGGAGCTGGAGTCGGGGACCATCGTGGTCATCCTCCCCGACCGCGGCGACCGCTACCTGAGCACCAACCTCTTCAAGTCCATGTGCGCGCAGTGCCCGCCGTAGGGCGGACGGCGCTACCTGAAACCTACCCGAAACGATGAAGCCCCGCGGCAGCAAGAGCCGGCGGGGCTTTTTTTTGACGAAGTTGCGCGGACTCCCCCTCCCTTGACGGGAGGGGGGATCAAGAGCAGCTTTCTCTGGGTAACCTCCCATCGCGAGGAGAGGGGGGATAAGTCTTTACCAAAAGATACTCAAGCCACCGGCCGCTTCTTCCGATACGTCCCGTATGGCTCAAACCGTAAGGAGGGTAGGGTATGGAAATTCCGACCGCGCGTAATGCCACCGCTCTTCCCCTTGCCGCCACACTGCAGGCAAGCGCCTCCGCTTCAGCTAAGACACACCCGGCCCGGACGGGCAAAGACCAGGTAACCGTATCGGACCAGGCCCTGGCTTCGTCCCGGCAGGCGACTGCAGATTCTGCTGCCGCATCGGACAGCACGCTGCACATGCTGGGGGATCTCCTGAACCAGGTCACCGGCAGCACCGTACAGCAGCTGAGCTACCAGCAAACCGACCTAGCCGCCGAGTCCGCCTCGCTCTCCTTCAGCGGGACCATCGCCACCCGCGACGGCAAGGACGTTAGCTTCGGCCTCCAGCTTCAATACGACCACGTCGCCGTGCAACAGCAGTCCGCCACCTTCCAGGCCGGTGCCGACGGTCTTTCCCTCAGCTACCAGGGGGACGCGGCGGAACTGACCAGCCGGAGCTTCAGCTTCTCCCTGTCGGCCGGAGCCGACAGCCAGGCCGTCACCGGCAAAGGGGTGTTCCGCCTCAACGACGAGGTGAGCCAGATCGCCAAGGAGATGAAGCCGCTGGTGAAGGAATTCATGGCCGCCACCGGCGCCAAGGAGGGCTGGGGTGAGGTGAACCGCCTGCTGCGTTCGACCGTCTGACCGGTCGGCAGTACCCCTGTGACAAAGTGAAAGCCCCGTGCCGCCAGGCGCGGGGCTTCTTGACTCTCATGACCCCAGGCACTGCTTCCATTTTCATGAGAGGTTTGGTATAATGAAGTCGTCTCACAACCGGCGGCCAGCCGCTTCACTGGCCAAGGAACGAGGCGCACGATGACCCCCCTGCTGCGCACACTCTGCACCATGCTGATTCTCCTCGCCGCCACCGGCCTACCCTGTTTTGCCGCCGACAAGATCCGATCTCTTTGTGAAATCCACTATCCGACCGACTACCTCTACGAGTGGGACTGCGTCAAGGTCACCGGCAAGGACACCCCCTACAAGATCTTCGGCAAACAGTGGCAGGACGGGCTGCGCTTCAACCGCATGGACCGGCGCCATTTCCTGACCGGCATGTCGGTCAAGGTCCCCAAGCACATGGAGGACATCAAGGAGTTCAACCCGATGCCCCCCCTCTACTACGAGGCCGAGAAGGAGCCGCAGTTGATCCTCATCGACCAGAACGAGATGTTCCTGGGCGCCTACGAGTTCGGCGTGCTGGTCTTTTCCGCCCCGGTCGCGGTCGGCGTGGACGAGTACCGCCTCAAAAACGGCAACTATCGGGTCGATACCGTGGATCCGAAGCACGAGTCGAGCCTCTACCCGGTGGAGGGGACGGAGCGTCCCTACCCGATGCACTACGGGCTCCGCTTCCACGTCGACAAGCGGGACGACGGCTGGACCTCCTACTGGATTCACGGCCGTGACCTCCCCGGTTACCCCGCCTCCCACGGCTGCATCGGGCTCACGGACGAGGAGATGCAGCTCGCTTACTACGGCGAACCCGCCAAGCCCCTGCTCATGGACGCGAAGAAGCTCTACCAGTGGGCGGTGGGTAACCGGGACACCGGTGCGTTGCAGAGGCTGCGCGGACCGGCGGTCATCATCATGGGCGAGCCGCAGGTGCCGCCTGAACTGTTACGGCCGGTGCCGTCGTCCACCGTGGTGTCGCCTGCCCAGGCCGGCGTGCCGGGTCATTAAGCCGTACCCGTAAAAAATCCCGATACCCTGTCCATTTCCCGTTTCCGGTGTATATTCTCATGGTGCCCATTTTCCCGGGGCGCCGTTCCCTGCAGCAGCAGTCGTCACGTCTCTTGATCACTTGATCAGTCTTTCCAACTATCGATCCAAGTTCGCAGCCAGCAGTCTCGACCTTTCCGGCCGAGCGTGTCGACGCGTCCGCCCTGGACCGAAATACGTCACCAGCGAGGGTACTAAGATGATCGTCAAACGCGGCAGCGTGGTGAGTCATGCAATGGCACAGCAATGGGGCAGCGGCAAGGTGGTCGAGGTGGACGAAGTCAGGGCGACCATCCGCTTCAGCGACGGCACGGTCAGAAAGATCATCTCCTCGCACTTCGACGACCTCCACCCCGCGGACCCGGCCAGCTACCACCCGCCGGTGAAGAAGACCCAGAAGGGTAGGGGGAAGGGACGCACGGGGCTACCGCGCGCCAAAACGCCCCGCCCCAAGAAAGCGGCGGCCCCGGCGACGGTCCAGCCGTGAAAGGGTGACTGCAGCGCTCGGCACGGAGGGCGACCGGCCGATACGCGGGCAGGGATGCGCCGGAACAATTGTCGCTTGCCACGCTGGGAAATGCCGTCATAATCTCTCTCATGAGATCAGCGACCGCAACTGCCGCGGGAGGAGGAGAACCATGAAATGCCCGGTATGTAAGAACCATGCGCAGGTCGACACCAACCTGGACTCGGAAGGTTTTCACGAGGGGATCACGGAATGCAGCGTCTGCGGCACGGTCTGGTCCGCCAACCACGGCGTCATCGAGATCGTCAAGGACCCCCAGGACGAGTCGTTTCTCCAGGCCTCCAGCGAGTGCGTCGAAGGGGACGACTACAGCCTGAACATGGACGGCAAGCCCTAGACACCGTTGCCCGCCTTGTCCCGCCACCCCTAAATTCCCCCTCTTCCCGGAGGGGGAATTTTCTGTTCAGATCACAAAAGGAGGGGCAGAAGGGACTGGCTCCGTCAGGTGCCTGTCCCTCTCGCGGAACGCTCCCTTCAGCTCAGCCAAACAATCCCCACCAGGGGGACAGGCACTTTGCGGAGCCAGTCCCCTCCTTCGGGCCGTTTCCCTCATCCTTTACGCAACTCACCTCCCTTCGGCGCCGGTAACGTTGACACCCCCGTTTAATTTGTCGTACCCTGAGCGGGTTGTCCGGATTCAGGGGGAGAGGTGATGAAAAGCTTCAGCATCATCGGTTGCGGCGCCGTGGGCAAGACCGTTGGGCGCCTGCTGCAGCAGGCGGGAGTCATGCAGGTCAAAGAGATCCTGACCCGTTCTGCGGCGAGCGCGCAGGCCGCGACCGATTTTATCGGCGCGGGACGCCCCGTGGCCGATTTCCAGGAACTGTCGCGCGCCGACCTGTACCTCGTGGCCAGTCCCGACGACGCCATCGCCGCCTGCGCCCGGGGGCTGTGCCGTGCCGGGCTCTTGGACCAGCACACCACGGTGTGCCATCTGAGCGGTTCGCTTGGGAGCGAAATCCTGGAGCCCGCCCGGGCCATGGGGGCGCAGGTGGCAAGCGTGCACCCCGTGAAAAGCTTCGCCGATCCTGCCGTCTGCGTCGGAGATTTCGCCGGGACCTGGTGTGGCATCGAGGGAGACCCGCAGGCGCGGGAGCTCCTGGCGGAGCTGTTCGGGGCTATCGGCGGGAGGATCTTTCCCATCGACCCGCGCTTCAAGACGGTCTACCACGCCGGTTCCGTGCTGGTCTGCAACTACCTCACCGCCCTCATGGAGGCCGGGCTCCGGGCCTTTCAGAAGGGGGGAGTGCCCCGCGAGACCGCGCTGCAGGTAATGGAGCCCCTGGTGCGGGGCACGGTGGACAACGTTTTCCGCGCCGGCACCGCCCGCGCCCTGACCGGCCCCATCGCCCGCGGCGACGCCGGAGTGGTGGCCCGGCAACTGGGCGCGCTGGACGGCTTCGACTCCCAGCTTGCGCTCATCTACCGCGCCTTGGGCAGCGTCGCTGCCGAACTGTCGCGGGAGCGGGGGCAGGCATCCCCATCCGGGCTGGCGGCGATTGAGGAACTGCTGGCTACCAAAAAGGCAGGAGCTTCGTAACATGCCTCACCTGTTGAACCAAGAGCACAAGACGACCCAGGAACTGCTCGATGCCGTGGTGAACGGCACTCCCGATCTGATCTATGCCAAGGACCTCGATGGGCATTACCTGCTCATCAACCGCCAGGCGGCCATGTGGTACGGCAAGCCGGCGGAGGAGATCCTGGGACAGGATGACAGCGACCTCTTTCCCGACGAGATGGTGCAGGTGCTGCGCGAACACGACCACCTGATCATGGCGTCGCGCACTACTTCCACGCAGCAGGAGCAGGTGCTCGACCGGTTGGGCCGGCCGTGGACCTTCCTTTCCACCAAGGGGCCGCTCTTCGACCGCAACGGCAAGGTAAGCGGCATCTACAGCATCTCGCGCGACATCACCGAGCAGGTGCAGGCACAGGAGCTTTTGCTGACCAATCAGGAGCAGCTGAGCGCCCTTGCCAACGAGCTGTCCCTGGCGGAGGAGAAGGAGCGCCGCCGCGTCGCGGCCGAACTGCACGACGAAATCGGCCAGAACCTGGCCCTGGCCAAGCTGAAACTCAGCGACTGCCGGCAGGATTTCAAGCTTCCCGCCGCGGCGGTCCAGACGGTCAGGGACGTGGAACAACTGCTGGAGCGGACCATCCAGGAGGTGCGCAGCCTCACCTTCCAGATCAGCCCGCCGCTGCTCTACGAAGTGGGGCTCGAGGCTGCGCTGGACTGGCTGGCGGAGCAGTTCCAGGCCAAGCACAAGCTGCAGGTGACGGTGCGCAGCGACCTGGCCTGCCGGCTCAACGACGAACTGGGGGGGACCCTGTACCACGTGGCGCGTGAGCTTTTGGTGAACGTGGTCAAGCACGCAGAGGCGGGCAAGGTCTCCATAACCATCAGGCAAGGAGCCGGGCACCTGGACCTTGCCGTCGTCGATGACGGCAAAGGCTTCCCGGCGCAGGCGGAGGGGGATCGCGGCATGTCCGGTTTCGGCCTGTTCAACATCCGCCAAAGGGTGCAGCACCTGGGTGGCCAACTGGAGTTACGGTCCGGCACCGGCGGCACCGGGGTAACGGTCCGCGTCCCCTTGCCGGGCGCCGATCAGAACAACACAGGGAGTTCGCGATGACACGCGTGATGATAGTCGACGACCACAGCATAGTCCGGGAGGGGATACGCATCCTCCTGGAGAAATTCCCCGACATCATGGTGGTCGCCGACGCCGACAACGGCAGGTCGGCGCTGGACGTAGCCGCCAAGGCATTGCCCGGCGTGGTCGTGATGGACACCAGCATGCCGGGCATGAACGGTATCGAGGCGACCCAGAGGCTCGGCGTCGAGTGCCCGTCGGCGCGCGTCTTGATCCTTTCCATGCACAAGGACAAGCGTTTCGTCGCCCAGGCTTTCCGGGCCGGCGCGCGCGGCTACCTGCTCAAGGACTGCACCTCCGCCGAACTGGTGCATGCGGTGCGGGCCGTGGCGGCGGGCGAGATCTACGTCTGCTCGGGTATCATCGGCGTCGTCATCGAGGACTACATCAAGCGGATCCCCGATTCCCTGCAGCAGGGGGAGGCGGCGCTCACCCCGCGGGAAAGGGAGGTGCTGCAGTTGATCGCCGAGGGGAACAACGCCAAGAACATCGCCTTCCTGCTCAAGATCAACGTGAAGACCGTGGACACCCACCGTCAGCAGGTCATGAAGAAGCTGAAGCTGCACTCCGTCGCCGAACTCACCAAGTTCGCCATCAGGGAAGGGTTCACCAGCCTGGACAACTGAATGCCTCAGGAAAATTTCCGCTGCGTCTCATATAAACCCTGATACCGTGACCCGTGTCTATTTGTTAGAGTTGCCGCTCATTTGCGTTCATGAATTCTTCGCGAAGCAGCAACTAACGGGACACGATGCGGACCACCAAAATCCTCCTTGCCGACGACCATACGTTGATCCGTGAATGTCTCATCGCGATGCTTGAGAAAGCACCCGGCCTCGAGGTTGTGGCCCAGGCCGCCAGCGGGATGGAGGCGGTGCGCCTCGCCTACGAACTGCAGCCGGACCTGGTTCTCATGGACCTGGTGATGCCCGACGGCAACGGCATCGAGGCAAGCCGTTGCATCCTGAGCGCCTTTCCCGACATAAAGGTGCTGATGCTCTCCATGTATGGCGACGCGCGCTCGGTGCGCCAGGCCCTGGATGCGGGGGCAAAAGGTTTCCTGGTCAAAAGCTGCCCCTCCGAAGAGATCGTCGACGCGGTCCGGATAGTTTCCGACAACGGTTTCTACCTCAGTTCCCACCTGCAAGGGGTCCTGGAACACGAGCTGCAAGCGGCAGCGGGCAAGTTGCCACTCACCTCGCGTGAAGAAGAGGTGCTGGTGCTTATGGCCCAGGGCAAGACCTCCCGGGAGATCGCCGCGCAGCTTCAGATCAGCCCCAAGACGGTGGAAACCCACCGCATGCACCTGATGAAAAAGCTGAACCTCACCAACATCGCCAGCCTGACCAAGTTTGCCATCAGGGAAGGTCTGCTCCCTCTCGATTAACCACCGGCCCGTTGCCCTCCGGACCGCCCCGTCTCGCCCCACTGTTCACACACGGCTTCTCGCGTTCTCACAATCCTCCTCCTTAGGTTCGTGTTCTTTCGTTCTTCTGGCGCATCCGGTCGCGTGTCCCGCTGCCATCTCGGCCAAAATGCCGCCCAAAGCAGGCGTTTTTCTGATTCACCGGCCGCCGTTCCGGTCGATGAAGCATGTGACAGTCGTCGAGGGGCCAGCATCAGAGGCGCCCCCGCAGCGACAACCACACAGGGAGGACGGAGCGCGCATGAAATGGTTCACCAATCTGAAGGTCGGCACTAAGCTGGTTGCGGCGTTTGTGGCGGTAGCGGTCATCACGGCCGTGGTAGGGATCATCGGCATCCGCAACATGGGGACCATCAACGACATGGCCGATGACATGTACATGAAGGAACTGCTGGGGATCTCCTACATCAAGGAGGCCAACATCAACCTGATCTACATCTCCCGGGCCGAGAAGAACTACCTCCTCGCCACCACGCAGCAAGAGCGCGAGAAATACATCACCAACATGAACAAGTACAAGGCCGGCTACAAGGAGTGGCTGGACAAGGCGAAGCCGCTGTTCTACTCCGAAAAGGGGAAGGCGATCCTGAAGCGGCTGGAGGCCGCCAACGAAGAGTGGTTTGCGCTGCAGCAGAAGGTGATCGAACTCGGCGCGAAGGACAAGCTGAACGACAGTTCGGCCGCGGTGACGCTCTCCTTCGGTGAGGCACGTAACAAACAGACCGTTGTGGACGACACCCTGACCGAACTGGCCCGCTTGAAGGAAGAGAACGCCAAGGATGCATCGCTGGAAACTAGCAGGATCTACAAGGCGAGCCTGACGCTGATGGTGAGCCTGGTGGCGGGCGGCGTTCTGCTCGGCTTGGCGCTGGGAATCATCATCTCGCGCATGATCAGCGTCCCGCTCCGGCGCGGCGTCGAGTTCGCCTCTGTCGTGGCGGATGGGGACCTGACCCAGACCATTGATCTCGACCAGAAGGACGAGGTCGGCCAGTTGGCCGCGGCCCTCAACAACATGGTAGGACGCCTGAAAGGGATCGTCGCCGAGGTGAAGAGCGCTTCCGATAACGTGGCGGCGGGGAGCCAGCAGCTTTCCTCCGGGGCCGAGGAGATGTCCCAGGGGGCCACCGAGCAGGCAGCCTCCGCCGAGGAAGCCTCGTCGTCCATGGAGCAGATGTCCTCCAACATCAGGCAGAACGCCGACAACGCCACGCAGACTGAGAAGATCGCGGTGAAGTCGGCCCAGGACGCCCGGGAAGGGGGAGTGGCGGTCCAGGAGACGGTGAGCGCCATGAAGGAGATCGCCGGCAAGATCGGCATCATCGAGGAAATCGCGCGCCAGACCAACCTCCTGGCCCTGAACGCGGCCATCGAGGCGGCCAGGGCCGGGGAGCACGGCAAGGGTTTTGCCGTAGTTGCCTCCGAGGTGAGAAAGCTGGCGGAACGGAGTCAGAAGGCGGCGGCCGAGATCAGCGAGCTTTCGGCGAGCAGCGTCGATGTGGCCGAGAAGGCGGGGGATCTGCTGGCCAAGATGGTTCCGGACATCCAGAAGACGGCCGAACTGGTGCAGGAGATCAGCGTGGCGAGCAGGGAGCAGGACACCGGGGCGGACCAGATCAACCGTGCCATTCAGCAACTGGACCAGGTGATCCAGTCCAACGCGGGCGCCTCCGAAGAGATGGCCTCCACCGCCGAGGAGCTCTCCAGCCAGGCCGAGCAACTCCAGACCGCGGTTTCCTTCTTCAAGATCGGCGACGAGAGGGTGAGAAGGGTCGCGCCTGCGGCGAAGGCTGCTCCCGCGGTGAAGCCGGGCGCGGCGCAGGGGAAGCAGTTGACTCGTGCCAAGGCTGCGGCCCCAGGCGCCACTGTGGCACCGGTAAAGAAGGCCTTGGGGCACGACTTCAACCTGGACGACAAAAGCCCGAGCGACGCCGATTTCGAGCAATACTAATTTGAATGTATCGGCGGCCTGAGGGCCGCCTGTGATGCCATGCCATGCAGCGCCGTCCCCCCGGACGGCGCTTTTTTTTCGTGTACCCTCTCCCCACGGGAGAGGGTGCACGAAGGGCGGGTGAGGGAGGACGCCGGTGGGAAAATGTCACGGGGCGCCGGGGACGCGATGGGAAAATGTTACCTACGAAGTGGTGCACGTGAACCAACGTTCCCCCCTTTGCGAAAGGGGGACAGGGGGGATTTGCTGCTCGAGCCTGACCTCCGGAGCCTCTGGAGCACGTGCGG
Source organism: Geomonas anaerohicana (assembly GCF_016458305.1). Taxonomy (GTDB): domain Bacteria; phylum Desulfobacterota; class Desulfuromonadia; order Geobacterales; family Geobacteraceae; genus Geomonas; species Geomonas anaerohicana. The sequence goes on from NZ_JAEMHL010000004.1 coordinate 260,199, forward strand.
CACCGGAACGCCGCTTGCGGATGGGACCGTGCAGCGCTGCAGGGGAAGGGAAGGGGGGATACGAAGGACAAGGTAGAGATAGGGGCACAACAAAAGGGGCAGTCGCATCAAGCGACTGCCCCTTTACTGACCGTGGGTCTTGGGCGGGAGCTGCTAGGCCGCGGCCCCTTCCAGCTCCTGGACCAGCTCCAGCTCACCGCTGGTGAAGACCTTGTCGATATCGAGGATGATGATGAACTGCTCGTTGTGCTTGCCCATCCCCTTGATGAAGTCGGTGTTGAGCTTGGTGCCGATGCGCGGCGGCGGCTCGATCTGGTCCGGCTCCAGGTCCATGACCTCCTGGACCGCGTCGGCCATGGCGCCCATGACCACCTTCTCCCCCTCCAGCTCGACCTCGACGATGATGACACAGGTGTTGACCGTCTGCTCAGCCATCGCCATGCCGAACTTCAGCCTCAGGTCGACCACCGGGACCACGCTGCCGCGCAGGTTGATGACGCCGCGCATGTAGTCCGGCGTTTGCGGCACCTTGGTGATGGAGGTGAAGTCCAGCACCTCGCGTACCTTGCCGATGTCCAGGGCGAACAGCTCGTCCTCCAGCTTGAAGGTCAGATACTGGGTAGTTTCCGTGATTGTCTCGACCGCCATGTTCTCTCTCCTCTCTCAGTTTTGACTGTCGGTGCGCCCCGCTATGAGTAACGACCAATCAGGCTAAGCTCGAACCGGTTCCGCCCATTGTGCGCCCGGAACCCATCAAACATATCGGCACATTGCGCTCTAAATTGAGTCAAAAAAATCATGGTTATAAACTTATAATCCCGGCAGCCGCTGCGCCGAAGCCAACGATTTTTCTAGAAGCTCTCGAAAGCCTCGTCGTTCAGGTCCAGCTCCACGGCGTGGGGAGCGGCATGAGTGAGCGGGCGGGGCGGCGCTGTAGCCTTCTTTGCCGGCTTGGCTGCCGCCTTGCGCGGTGCGGCAGCCGTCGAGGCGGAGTGCGCCACCTTGAAGAAGCTGATGGTGTGCTGCAGCTGCTCCGACTGCGAGGCGAGCTCCTCCGCGGTTGCCGACATCTCCTCCGCGGCCGAGGCGTTCTGCTGGATCACCTGGTCCAACTGCTGGATGGCCTTGTTGATCTGCTCGGCGCCGGTGTCCTGCTCCCTGCTGGCAGCGGTGATCTCCTGCACCAGCCCCGCCGTTCTCTGGATGTCCGGCAGCATGTTGGAGAGCATGGCCCCGGCGGTTTCGGCCACCTCGACGCTCGAGGAGGACAATTCCGAGATCTCTGCCGCGGCCTTTTGGGAGCGCTCGGCCAGTTTCCTCACCTCGGAGGCGACCACGGCGAACCCTTTGCCGTGCTCGCCGGCGCGGGCCGCCTCGATGGCGGCGTTGAGCGCCAGCAGGTTGGTCTGGCGCGCGATCTCCTCGATGATGGAGATCTTGCCGGCGATCTCTTTCATCGCGGTCACCGTCTGCGCCACCGCCTTGCCCCCCTCCTGCGCGTCGGCCGCGGATTTCACCGCGATCTTCTCGGTCTGCAGGGCGTTGTCCGCGTTCTGCCTGATGTTGGAGGACATCTCTTCCATGGAACTGGAGGCCTCCTCGGCGGCCGCTGCCTGCTCGGTGGCCCCCTGCGACATCTGCTCGGCGCTGGAGGACATCTGCTGGCTGCCGGCCGCCACGTTGTCCGCGGCGTTCTTGACGTCGTTGACCACCTCGGAGAGCTTGCCGACCATGTTGCCCAGCGAGCGCATCAGCTCGTCCTCGGCGGAGCGCTCGGTGATGGTGACGGTGAGGTTGCCGTCGGCGACCTCCCTGGCGGCGGCGGTGATGGTGTCGGTGGCCCGGATCAGCACGTTCAGGTTGTTCTTGATCTCGTTGAAGTCACCCTTGTACTCTTCCATGATCTCGGGCGGCATGTTCCCCTTGGAGATGCGCTCCACGTATTCTGCTGCCACGTTGAGCGGGCCGATGACCGCGTCGAGAGTGCCGTTTACCCCTTCCACCACCTCTCGATAGGCCCCCTGGTGCCGGGAGGCGTCGGCCCTGCTGGCGAGCTTCCCTTCCATGGCGGCGCCGGAGAGAGCCATGGTGTCCGCCACCAGCGCCTTGATGCTCGCCACCATGGTTTGCATGGCGACCAGAAGCTGCCCCGTCTCGTCCTTTCCCGTCTCCTCGATGGTTACCGACAGGTCCCCGCGGGCCAGCTTTTCCGCCACGTCGACGCCGGTGCCAAGCGCGCGGCTGATCTTGCGCGAGACCATGACGGCCAGGAAGGCGCCGATCAGCACAGCGGCCACCAGGGCGGCGATGATCATCCAGCGGGAGCTTTGGTAGGTCTGGATCGCGCGGTGTGCCGCCTCTTCAGCTCCCTTGTCGTTCATGGCCACCCCTTTCTCGATGGAGGCCACCGCCTCGGTGAAGCTCTTGGCCCCGTCCCCCTGCAAAAGCGCCAGGGCCTGCTGCTTCTTGTTTTGCCGGGAGAGTTCGATGACCTTCTGGTGGTCCGCCAGGTACTGGCCCCACTCCGCGGTGAACTCCTGCAGGCTCTTTTTTTCCTCAGCGGTATCGGCCAGCTTCTCGTACTGGGCCGTCACCTTTTTAATGCCGGTGATCTCCTCTTCCAGGGTCTTCTCGAATTTTTTCATCTCCTCCGGCGACGTGGCCAGGACGTGCTGGAATTCCGCGTTGCGCACGTCGCCCATGCCGATGCGCATGTCGTCCAGCGCGTTGACACCCGGCAGCCACTGCGTGGTGACCTCGGTAGTGTCGTGGTTCAGGCGTGCCAGTTGCCAGATGGAGAAGAGCCCCAGTGCCGTGGCGAGCAGCAGTACCGACGCTACGACCGCCAGGATTTTCCCGCCGATCTTCATGTCATTGAACCATTTCATGTTTCTCTCCTGTGTGCTTTGAGATCGGTTCGCCGGTGCAGCCCGGTGTTCCCAGGCCGAGCGAACGGTGCGTGTCGAAGTCAGGCAACGGATGGTGGCCGGATTACAGTCATGGGACGTTCTCCTGTTCCGTTATGATGCTGGTGAGACTCTGTCGGAGCGGCAAGGGTGTGTCAAAGGGGGCGGGTTGCGTTGTCTATGTAGATGTATCGGCGCAGCTTAGGCGGAGTTAAGAGATAGTTTTCCTGGAGCAATAGGAGAATCGGACGCCAGCGTGTCTAAAACTCCTAGACATTGTTTGGCAACACAGGCATTATGGCCACCTTAGTCGTATGAAATGACTAAGTTATTGACCTGCGCCATGAATGAGGATAGAGGAAATACTGGAGGGTGATATGGATGATACGATGAGAAGAAATGACCGCCGGCTCTCGGCACAGCTGACCAACGAGATCCTGGAGAAGGGGACGGTCTGCCAGTTGGCGCTGGCGGCACAGGGCGAGCCCTACCTGGTTACCATGAACTACGGCTACCGTGACTCGACCCTGTACTTCCACTGTGCCGCGGCGGGGAAGAAACTGGAGGTTATCGAGCAGAACAACCGCGTCTGCTTCACCGTGGTGGAGCATGGAGCGGTACTGCCGGCGGAAAAGCCCTGCGACTTCACCATGAAGTTCCGCAGCGTGGTCGGGTTCGGCACCGCGCGGGTGATCGACGGCTACCGGGAAAAGTGCGAGGCGCTCGGTATAATCATGGCTCAGTACGCTCCCGGTGAGAGCTTCCAGTTCCCGGAGGGGACCCTCGCTGCAACGACGGTGTTCGCCGTCGACATCTCCTCGATGGCAGCCAAGAGTAACCTTTGACCGTCACCTATAACCATTGACCGCCACAGCAACCACTGACCACTGACCCCCAAGAGCAATCACTGACCGCTCAACAAGCGAGGTCCCCCATGAACATCCTGGCCATCGATCCCGGTTCCACGTCGACCAAGGTAGGGGTGCGGCGCGCGGGGAGGCTCGTCAAGGCGACCATCGAGCACCCTCGCCGCGAGATTGAGAGCTTCCACGCCGTGATGGAACAGCTGGACTACCGGATGGAGCACCTGGTGCGCTACCTGCGTGAAACCGGCGTCGAGCAGGTGCGCTGGGACGCGGTGGTGGGGCGGGGCGGGCTGGTTAGATCCGTGCCCAGCGGCGTGTACCTGGTGGACGAGCCCCTGCTGGAGGACCTGATGCGGGGGGTGAACGGCGAGCACGCGGCCAACCTGGGCGGGGTCATGGCCCACGCGGTGGCGGCGCGCCTGGACGTACCGGCCTACGTGGTGGACCCGCCGGTCATCGACGAGATGTGGCCGGTGGCGCGCATCTCGGGCATGGCGGGCATCGAGCGGCGCAGCATGTTCCACGCGCTGAACCAGAAGGCGGTGGCGCGCGAGGTGGCGCGGGAGCTGGGGCGGCCCTACCAGGAGCTGAACCTGATCGTGGCACACCTCGGCGGAGGCATCACCGTCGGGGCGCACCGCTTGGGGCAGGTGGTGGACGTCAACAACGGCCTGAACGGCGACGGCCCCTTCTCCCCCGAGCGCACCGGCGGCCTGCCGGTGATCGGGGTGCTGCAACTCGTGGAGCGCGGCGCCTTCACCACCGAGCAACTGAAAAGCATCGTGGCCCGCAAGGGGGGCGTCTTCTCCTACCTGGGGACGGTGGACCTGCGTGAGGCCGAGGAAAACGCCAGAGAGGGCGACCACTGGGCCGCGCTGGTGCTGGAGGCCATGGTGTACCAGATCGCTAAGGAAATCGGCGCCCTGGCCGCCGCCCTTGCCGGCGCGGTGGACGGCATCGTCCTCACCGGGGGGCTCGCCTTCAGCGCGACCGTGGTGGAGGGGATACGGCAGCGGGTGCAGTTCATCGCTCCCTTGTTCGTGCGTCCCGGGGAATTCGAGATCGAGGCGCTGATCGACGGCGCCCTCAGGGTGCTCACCGGCACCGAAGAGGCGCGCCGTTACCCGGGAGGAATCGATGAAGATCGGGCCTAACCTGAGGGCGGTGGTCGCGGCCAAGGGCGTGCCGATGGACGAGGTACGCGAGGCGTTGGGGTGGGACGAAGAGACCCTGGACCGGGTGCTCGCCGACCAGCTTTCTCCCGGCATATCGGAGCTGTTGCGCCTGGCTACCTTCCTGGGGGTCGGCATCTCGCGCCTTCTCGGCGGCGACCAGGAGTCGCGGCGACGCGCGGTCAAGACCGGCAGGGACGAGCGGGTCGGCGTGGACCGCCGTAACGCCCTGCACTACGAGAGCCTGGCCCAGGCCTTCGGCGGCCGGCACCTGGAGCCCTTCGTGGTCGACCTGTACCGCGCCCCGGAAACGGAGCCGGACCTGAGCCGCCACCCGGGCGAGGAGTTCCTGTTCGTCCTCTCCGGCGAGCTGCAGGTCACCGTGGACGGCGAGCCCTTTCACCTTGAAGCGGGCGATTCCCTCTATTTCGACTCGCTGCTGCCGCACGTGCTGGTCTCCCTCAGCGAACACACACGGCTGATGGCGGTGCTCTACAAGGGCGAGTCCATGCTGCAGCTCACCAAGGGGCACGGCATGAAGAGCCTCATCGAGGCGGCCAGGCTCGCCCCGCGCCAGAAGGTGGTCCTGGTCTGCCCGGATGCAGGATCGCTGAAGGCGGTCAACAAGGGGATCGAGGAAGGGATCCTGGAGTCGGTCTTCCTGGTGGGGGACCCGGACCGGGTGCGTGAGTCGTGCGCCGACCTCATGATCTTCGAACAGCAGTACCGCTTCATCCCGGTCGGCAGCGGCGACGACCATGAACGGGAGGCGGCGCGCCTCGGCGTGGAGCTGGTGGCGACCCGGCAGGGAGATCTGCTCATGAAAGGGGGGATCAACACGGCCATCCTGATGAAGGCGGTGCTCTCCAAGGAGACCGGCATCGGCACCGGCAGAAGGCTCTCCAACGTGAGCATCTTCGAGCTCCCCGGCGTGGAGCGGCTCATCTTCCTGACCGACCCGGCCATAAACCCCGAGCTCTTCGCGCACCAGGAGGCGGCCTCCGCCATCGACATCATCGACAATGCGGTCCAGGTGGCGCGCGCCCTGGGCGTCGAGCGCCCCAAGGTGGCGCTTCTGGAGGCCAACGAGGTCCCCTCCGCCAACATCCCCACCACCATGCTGGAACAGGAACTGTCCCGGCGCCAGTGGCCGCAGGCCGACGTCTTCGGACCGCTCTCCTACGACCTCGCCCTCTACCCCGACTCGGTGCGCAAGAAGGGGCTCACCGGCAACCCCGTCGCGGGGCAGGCCGATATCATCGTGGTGCCGCACATCTCCGGTGGGAACTTCCTCTACAAGAGCTGGGTCTTCACCATGGGGGCCGAGGTGGCCAACGTGGTCCTGGGCGCCCGGGCTCCCGTCATCCTCACCTCGAGAAGCGACAGCGACCTCACCAAGTTCCTCACCATCTGCGCCAGTTCCCTCTACGGTCACTACCTGCGCCGTGAGGGATGAACGGCACCTCCTTCCCTTTGCCGTTTGCTTTCCCGACAGCGGCCGGGTATGCTAATGAACGTTTGATCACTCCGACACGAGGAAAGCATGCCCAGCACCCCGCTCATCATCGGCCACCGTGGCGCCTCCCGTGACGCTCCCGAAAACACCCTCGCCTCGTTCAGGCTCGCCTTCGCGCAGCAGGCGGATGGTATCGAGGCCGACTTCCGTCTCACCAGCGACGGCCACATCGTCTGCCTGCACGATTCCGGCACCTCCCGCACCACCGGTGTGGAACTCACTGTGGTCGACTCCACCCTGGCCGAACTGCAGCGCCTGGACGCCGGGAACTGGAAGGGTGCCCAGTGGCGGGGCGAGCCGATCCCGACGCTGGCCCAGGTGCTCGCTATGCTCCCCGCCGGCAAGAGGCTCTTCGTCGAGTTGAAGTGCGGCCCCGAGATCATCGCTCCGCTGGCCGCCGACCTGGCCCGCGCCGCCGTACCGGCGGACCGGATCCGCTTTCTTGCCTTCGACCACCTGCTGGTGGCCGTGCTCAAGGAACGACTCCCGGACTACCGCGCCTGCTGGCTGTGCGACTACCGCTGGCGCGGCGGCTGGCACCCGGCCCCGGCCCAGGTGCTCGCGCGGCTGGCCGAGACCGGCGCCGACGGGCTGGCCAGCCGCGACCGCGCCATCCTGGACGCCGCGCTGGTCCGGGAACTGCGCCAACGCGGGCTGGAGATCCACGTCTGGACCGTCGATTCGGCAAAGGATGCGGCGAGGCTCGCCGACCTCGGCGTCGACTCCATCATGACCAACCGCCCGGGCTGGCTGCGCCGCGCCCTGGAGCTCCCCCGGGAGAAAGCATGAACCGCAAGGCCTATCTAGCCACCGGCCGGATGATCGCCATGCTGCAGGGGTTCTCCAAGCTGCGGGTGAACGTGCACGGCAAGGAGCACATCCCCGAGGGGGCGGTCATCTTCGTGGTGAACCACTTCACCCGCATCGAAACGGTGCTGCTCCCCTACCACATCTACCGCCTGACCAAGATCCCGGTCTGGTCGCTCGCCGACGCCTCCCTGTTTGCGGGGCCGCTGGGGAGCTTCCTGGACCTGATGGGTGCGGTATCCACCAAGAACCCGGACCGCGACCGGGTCATCGTGAAGACCCTCCTGACCGGCGAGGCGAGCTGGATCATCTTCCCGGAAGGGCGCATGGTGAAGGACAAAGAGCTGTTCCGCAAGCGGCTGCTGCTCCCCTCCAGCGGTGTGCGTCCCCGCTCGGGTGCCGCGACGCTGGCACTGCGCACCGAGTTCTACCGCCAGAGGATGCTGAGGCTGCAGACCGTGGCTCCGGAGGAGGTGGCGCGGCTGCAGGGGATGTTCCAGATCCCCGACCTGGGGCCGCTCAAGAAGGGGAAGTGCCACATCGTCCCGGTGAACATCACCTACTACCCGCTGCGCGCCCGGGAGAACGCCCTCAGCAGGCTCAGCGAGCTCTTCCTGCGCGAGGCGCCCCAGCACCTGAAGGAGGAGATCCTCACCGAGGGGAGCATGCTTCTCTCCGGCGTGGATATCGACATCCGCTTCGGCAGCCCCATCGACCCCTCCACGTATCTCAGGAGCCGGGAGGTCGAGGCCGACATCGTCTCCACTGCCAGTTACGGCTTCGACGATCGCCTCCCGTCCATCAACGAGATGAAGTACGAGGCCAACCGTCTCATGCAGCGCTACATGAGCAGCATCTACGAACTCACCACGGTGAACCACGACCATCTCTTCGCTTCGCTGTTGCGTGCCTACCCCTTCAAGACCATCGACGAGGACGACTTCCGGCGCAGGGCGTTTCTCCTGACCAAGCTCTGCCCCAGGCATATCACCTGCAAACTGCACCAGAGCCTCAGCACCGACCAGGTCTCGCTTTTGACCGACGACCGCTATCACAAGTACCGGGAGTTCCGCGAGCTGGCGCTGGAGAAGGGGGTGGTGGTGCAGAAAAACGGGGCGCTGGTGAAGGACCGCGCCAAGTTCTCGGCACCCTTCGAGATGCAGCGCGCCAGGATCGACAACCCCATCGGTGTCATCGCCAACGAGGTGCTCCCGCTCACCCAACTGCAGCGCGAGGTGCACCTGATCGACTGGCTGCCGGTCTGGCTGGTACGCAGGAAGGTGGCGCAGATCCTGGAGCGCCAGGCTCTGGAGGAGTTCGACGCCGACTATCGCACCTACTACCGCGAGGGGGAGAGCAAGGAGAGCGAGGTGGGTATGCCCGTGCTGCTGAAAGGGGACTTGCGCCGGCTGGGGGTGGTGCTGGTGCACGGCCTCCTTTCGGTCCCGGCGCAGATGCTGGACCTCGCCCGCTACCTGCAGCAGAAGGGGCTCTGGGTCTACCTGGTGCGCCTGAAGGGGCACGGCACCTCCCCCGAGGACCTGGCCCTCAGAAGCGGCAGCGACTGGATGGAGTCGGTGGACCTGGGCTATGCCCTGATGAAGTCGCTGTGCGACCGGGTCGTGGTGGGGGGATTCTCCTTCGGCGGCGGCGTGGCGCTCGACTGCGCCCGCCGGGTAGGCGACGCGGCGGGAGTCTTTGCGGTCTGTCCGCCGCAGCGGCTGCTGGACATCTCCTCCCGCTTTGCCCCGGCGGTAACGGTCTGGAACCGGGTCATGGACGTTTTCAGCTATCAGTGGGCCAAGAAGGAGTTCGTGGAGAGCGTGCCGGAACGCCCGGAGCTCAATTACTCCAGGATCCCGGTCAGCGCGCTGCGCGCCATGGAGCGTTTCATGAGTGAGCTGGAGCCCAAGCTGGCCGGTATCAGGACGCCGGTCCTGGTGCTGCAGGCCGAGGGGGACCCGGTGGTCGACCCGCGCGGCTCGCAGCGGCTTTTCGAGATGCTGGGGAGCGAACAGAAGAGCTACCAGAGGTTCCCGCTGCAGCGCCACGGCATCCTGGCGGGGCCGGGGTCGGAGGACGTTCACGCCGCGGTGGGGACGTTCCTGGACACCCTGCTCAAGGCCGAGCCTCTCCCCCTCCCTTGACGGGAGGGGGCAGGGGGGTGGGTGACCTTGCCATGACCGCAAATGTGGCACCTACCCCCACCCCCTAACCCCCTCCCGAAAGGGGAGGGGGGACTTGCAGCCGCTGCAACACGCTGACCGGCAAGCAGGGGTAGCGGGCTTTCCAGATCTGTCGGGATCTGCTACAAAGGTGGTATGGAAAACGACAAAGCGCACGGCATATTGCAGAAACGACACTGGGTTTTTGACCTGGACGGGACCCTTACCGTCGCCATTCACGACTTCGCCCACATCAGGAACGTGCTGGGAGTCCCGCAAGGAAGCGACATCCTGGGGCACCTGGAGGGGCTGCCCGAGGCGGAGGGGGTGCGGGCGCGGGCGCTTTTGCAGTCGATCGAGGAGGAACTGGCGGGGCGGACCGAACCGGCGGAAGGTGCGCTGGAACTAGTGCAGCTTTTGCACGGGCGCGGTACCCGCATCGGCGTGCTCACCCGCAACACGAAGGAGAACGCGCTCACCACGCTGGCGCGCATCGGGCTCATGGATTTCATCGGGGCGGGGGACGTGCTGGGGCGGGACGACGCGCGGGCCAAGCCCGACCCGGACGGCATCCACAAACTGGCGTGCCGCTGGGGAGTTCCCGCAGCGGCACTGGTTATGGTGGGTGATTACGCCTTTGATCTTGAGACCGGTCGCGCGGCCGGCGCCGGCACCGTCCACGTCGACCCTGCCCGCGCCTTCCGCTGGCCCGAACTCACCGACCTCGCGGTGGGGAGCCTGGCCGAGTTGGCGCAGGCGCTTCAGACCAGCGTCTCCAGTTCGTGGTCGGCTATCTGCACGATCTCGTCGTAAATGGCCAACATGACGTGCATGTCGCACCACTTCCTGGTCATGTTGTGGATCAGGTAGCCGCCGTTGACCAGGGTCCCGGAGAGAAGTGCGATGCCCAGCATCCTCTGGTCCTCGACCGAGAGCAGGAAGCAGGCGTAGACCGCGATGTTCACCATGGAAAAGAGCCAGGCAACCTCGGGGCCCTTGAACGGGTTGAGCATCACCTTGGTAAGGTCCATATAGTAGCGGGTGAGCCCGCGCACCCTGCGCATGCACTCGATGATCCCTTCGCTTTGTTCCTTGAGGTACAGGCTCGCCAGGAAATGGGTAATGGCCATCTGTTTCCCTCTCACCATCCGTTCCTTCACGTACATGTCGATCGCTTCATCCACTGTCTCTTTACTCATAGCCGCCACCTTTGGACGCCTGGTAGTTAAGTTCCTGCGTCCGGTTGGATCTCTATGTGAGGGGCGTTGATTCGCCCTTCGAATCTAGTAGTGAAAATGGGTTCTGGCACCGCGGGGCCGGACTCTTGCATAAGGCAAACTATGGTGCAAAACAACGTCGGTGTCAACCGCTCCCGCCGCATCTATCTGTCGCATTTATCGGCGCAAATTTGCTTTAGTTGACAACTTTTCGCTCCTGCCGTACTCTCGGAGCCTGTCCGAAAGCTAGAGGGGTTGCAACTGCCTGAAACTTGGACATGGAGGGGTATGGGTAACAAGAATCAGCAGGGGAAGAGCGGGGCCGAGCAGGGGTTGATCGTTTCCCATTTCGGGGTGGCCGTCGAGGTGCTTTTCGAGACGGGCGAGCGGCGCATGGTGAAGGTGAAGCGCAACTCCGGCCACGTGGTCGGCGACCAGGTCACTGTAGCCGGCGAGGTCCTGAACCGGCTGCCCCGGAGGACCGAATTGAGCCGGCGCGACGCCCGGGGTGGCGTTCACCTCTTGGCCGCCAACCTTGACGTGCTCGGCGTAGTGCTAGCTCCCGGGACCCCCTCGGGGTTTCTCGACCGCGCCATCGTTGCTGCCCGCGCCGCAGGGCTTTCCCCTTTCGTCGTCTTCAACAAGTGCGACCTCCCCGAGTCAGCGGAGCTAAGTGATGCCACTGCTGGCGTTTATGGCGGCATTGTTCCCTTCTTCCCCTTGAGCGCCGTCACCGGCACCGGCCTCGATCCGCTGCGGGAGTTCCTGCGCCAGGGGCACCGGGGCGCCTTCGTCGGCACCACCGGCGCGGGGAAGAGCTCGCTGATGAACGCGCTCTGCCCCGAGCTGAACCTGAAGGTGGGTGAGCTCTCCGACTACAACTGGACCGGCCGGCACACCACCACCGTATCGTCCCTGCACGCCCTTCCCGGCGGGGGGGAACTCGTCGACACCCCCGGTTTCCGCGATTTCGGCCTCGTCGACATAACCGTTCCCGAACTGGCCGCCTGGTTCCCCGGCTTCGAGGCGCTGCAGGAGCATCGCTGCCGCTTCAACGACTGTCGTCACCGCCAGGAGCCGGGATGCGCGGTGCGTGACGAGGTCGCCTCGGGCGGGATCACCGAGGAGCGCTACCAGACCTACCTGGTGCTTTTGGGCGAGGTCGAGGCCCTGGAAGAGGCGGCGCAGCGGCGCAACTGGAAAAAATAATCAGAAGAGGAGATACATGGCCGTACCCTGGAAAGTATTGCAAAGCGTGACTACCGGCGACGGGGTCCTGGAACTCAGACAACGGGGCGAGCGGGACTTCCTGATCACCGCGAACGGGCTGGTCCTGATGAACAGCTCGCTGCATCGCTCCGAGGTTGCCCTCGGCGAGGTGGCCTGCGGGCACCTGAAGGACGCGGCAGCGCCGCGGGTACTGGTGGGGGGGCTGGGGATGGCGATCACCCTGCGGGCGGTGCTGGACCAGTTGCCGGAGACGGCCAAGGTGCTGGTCGCGGAACTGAACCCGGTGGTGCTGCAGTGGTGCCGCGGACCGCTGGCGCCTTTGACCAACGGGGCGGCCGACGACCCGCGGGTCGAGGTGGAGATCGCCAACGTGGCGGACGTGATCAGGCGCAGCGCCATGAACAACAACCGCTTCGACGCCATCGTGCTCGACCTGTACACCGGGCCGCATGCCAGGACGGACAAGATCATGGACCCACTCTACGGCGAGATCGCCATCGAGATGAGCAAGGGGGCCTTGAAGCCGGGGGGCGTCTTCGCCGTCTGGGGCGAGAATTACGACCAGGGCTTCGACAAGCGCCTGCGCCAGGCCGGTTTCTCGGTTACCTGCGACCGTCCCGGCCGGGGCGGCCTGCGCCACGTGGTCTTCCTGGCCCGCCTGGCGTCCCGCCCCGAACCCGGTCCCGGGCCGCGTCCGAAGCGCTCACCGCGCCGCTAGCGCCGGATGGCCGCTGGGCGTTGCCACCTGGTTGTCAAATAAAAGACGGGGGCGATGTTTCGCCCCCGTCTTCACGTATCGCCTCGACTCAGGCGGCGGCGCCGAAATCAGCACCCGCGTACTGTACCGCCGCAGGGTCGTTCGCCCTCGGCGGAGACACCGCGTGCACGCCGCCGCAGGAGGGGCATCCCTGCACGAAGGTCTGCAGCACGAAATCCCTGCCACATTCCTGGCAGCACACCTCTAAAGCGGTCGGCAGCGGCGAACAAGCCACCCGCCCGCCGTGCGCCGCCAACACAAACTCAACCAGTTCCCTGCCCGTAGCGTAGGGGCCACCGGCCCTGGAGCTACCCGAACCGCAGTCGCACATCTTTCCTCCCTGTTACTTTTGGATCATCAGCGTGCCGCAGGCTAGCACGGCGCCGCTCCCCCCTGCCTTGACCTCCGTCAAAAAAACGCGCTTAGCACACAACTTCCACCCCTCGCAGTCGCTAAATTCGCCCCGGGCCTTATTGCAAAGGCGATCCCTTCCAGTATATTGTGTTGGTGTTTTTTAATGTCCACCCGAGCGAGGAGATAACCCCGATGGAAGAAGAGAAACGCGCACCTGAAATCGCGGACATCGGAGTCGTCAACAGCCACGATCATCTCTGCCTGCTGTACCAGGACGAATCGGAGGTGCTGAACCTTGTGCTTCCCTTCATCCAGAAGGGGATCGCCATTGGGGAGCGCTGTGTCTACCTCCATGCTGCCCAGGATAGACTGGAGCGTCTGCTGCAGAGCGTGCTGGAAACGCAAAAACAGGACATCGGCGCCCTGGTTCTGCTCCCGGTCAAGCAGGCCTGGTTCAGCGGAGGGGCGTTCAAGCTGGAGCGGGTCATGGAGCTTTTGCGCAACATCTGTACCGGCGCCACTGCCGACGGCTTCAGTGGTACCCGGATCATCTGCGACATGGCCTGGGCCGCCAAGGACCCCAAGGCGCAGGAACTGCTGCACCGGTTCGAGCGCGAGCTGACGGCATTTGCCGAGGAGCAGGACACCGCCCTGCTCTGCCTCTACGACCGGCGCCCGTTCACTGCGGAACTGCTCTTGGAGCTGGTCCGTATCCACCCTGGGCTGGTCAGCGGCGGGCGGGTGTGCCGGAACCCGCTTTTCATCCCGCCGGGACTGCCGCACCGCAAAAAGGCCGCCGTGTGCGAACTCGACGTCTTCCTGGCCGCCGCCCAGCGCATGACCATGGTGGAGGCGGAAAGCGAGCGGCTCAAGCAGGAACTGGAACAGGCTTATGCCGCCCTTGCCCGCAAGATTTACGAGAACTGGCAGGAAGAGGACACGCTGCGTGCCAACGAGCAGCAGATCCACGAAAAGGACGAGGCTCTTCTGGCCAATCGCAGGCGCCAGCAGACCATTCTGCAACACCTGCCGGCCATCATGATGGCCTTTGACAACAGCGACCGACTGGCCGCGTGCAACCACGAGTTCGAGCGTATTTCCGGTTTCCGGGGCGAAGAAGTGATGGGGAAGCCGATGCTGGAGCTGCTCCAGGTCGAGGGGGCGCTGCGCGAGGACGTGGTCTCGGCGCACCCGCCGCAGGGGGGGGACTACCGGGGGAGGGAATGGTACCTGCGCTGTAAGGACGGCTCCGCCAAGCTCATCTCCTGGTCCAACATCTCGCGCTACGTCCCCATTACCGGCTGGATGAACTGGATCATCGGCCTGGACATGACCTCGCGGGTGCAGGCGGAGCACGGGCTCAGGGTGCTCAAGGTGGAACTGGAGACGCGGAGCGCGGAACTGGTTGCGATCGGGGAGGCGGTGTCCCACGACCTGGGGGGGCGCCTGGAACGAATCGCCGGGGATTGCGGACGGCTGCAAAAGCACCACAAAAGCCAGCTCGACCCTCCCGGCCGCGAGCTCCTGGAAAGCATCAGCACGGCGGCGCGCGAGCTTGGCGGGGCGGTGGCCGCACTGGAGCGCATGACCGCGCTGACGGCGGCGGAACTGCAGCCGGTGGAGGTGGACCTGAGCGCAATGGCATCGGAGATTGCGGCCCAGCTCAGCGACCATGGCCAGCGTCCGGTCGACTTCCGCATCGAGGACGGGGTCACCGTGACCGGCGACAAGGAGATGCTGCGGCTGGCGATGGAGCACCTGCTGGAGAACGCCTGGCACAGCACCATCGGCGTAAAACACCCCGTGATCAGGTTCGGCACCGCCCAGGTCGAGGGGGAGCGCAGCTGCTATGTCAGTGACAACGGCCCCCGGCTGGGCGCCAGCCTGCGCGAGGCGACCGGCGGGAGCGGTAGCGAGCGGAGCTGCCACGGCATAGGGTTGGCGACCGTGCAGCGTATCATCAACCTGCATCGGGGAAGGATTTGGAGCGCGGAGCAGGCCGGGAAAGGGGCGACCCTCTACTTCCAGGTCTAGCGACGCTTACGTGCAGAGGGGCTGGTCATGAAAAGCAAGGACGCGACGCCGCTGCCGGTAGTGGTGGTGGATGACGACCAGGACATGCTGCAGATCTACCGGACGCTTTTGCAGGGACACGGGGTGGGGCCGGTGCTGACCTTCGAGGATGGCGAGGGGCTCCTTCCCTACCTGCGCCGCCATGAGGCGGCCCTGGTGGTCCTGGACCTGGCGCTGCCCACGGTGACCGGGCGTGACCTGTTGCCCCGCCTGGTGGAAGAGTTCCCGCATCTGCCGGTGCTGATCATCACCGGGATGGCGGAGGTGGGGCAGGCGGTCTCCTGCATGCGCGCCGGTGCCTGCGACTATCTCCTGAAGCCGATCGACAACCGTCTTTTCCTGGCCGCCATCGACCGCGCCCTGGGGCCCTGCCAGGACGAGCACCGGCTGCGCTGGCGGCGCATGCCCTTCCCCGACATCGTCACCGAGGACCCGCAGATGCTGAGGCTCATGAAAAGGGCCCAGGCGGTGTCCCACAGCGGTCAGCCGGTGCTGATCACCGGGGAAACCGGGGTCGGCAAGGAACTCTTTGCCGAGGCGGTGCATCGCTGCTCGGGGAAGAAGGGTGAGCTGGTCACGGTGAACGTGGCGGGTCTCGACGACGCCGTCTTCTCCGACACCCTCTTCGGGCACCGCAAGGGGGCTTTCACCAGCGCCCAGGAAAACCGCGAAGGGCTGATCAGAAAGGCGGCGGGGGGGACCCTGTTCCTGGACGAGATCGGCGACCTGCGCGAAGGGGCCCAGGTGAAGCTGCTGCGCCTGATCCAGGAACACGAATACCTGCCGCTTGGCTCCGACGCGGCGGCCAAAACCGACGCCGGCATCGTAGTGGCCACCAACCGGGACCTGAAACTGCTCCTGGAGCAGGGGAAGTTGCGCGAGGACCTTTACTACCGGCTCAGTTGCCACCGGCTCCACATACCGCCGCTCCGGGAGCGGGTGGGGGACATCCCCCTGCTGCTGGACCATTTCGTCACCCTGGCCTCCCGCCAGATGGGCAAGAAGCGCCCCTGGTACCCCTCCGAACTGCCGCGGTTGCTGCAGCAGTACCACTTCCCGGGGAACGTGCGCGAACTGCAGGCCATGGTGTACGACGCGGTCGCCCTGCACGAGAAGGGTCCTCTTACCCTGGCGGCGTTCCGCTCCAACATGAGCATCCCTTCCGGCAAGGGGCTCACCGTGGAGGGGCACGAGGTCGTCACCGTCATCTTCAACGGCTTTCCCAGCATCAAGGAGGCGCAATCGCACCTGATCAGCGAGGCGCTGCGCATGTCCAACGGCAACCAGGGGGAAGCGGCGAGCCTGCTGGGGATCTCCAGGCAGGCCCTCAACAACCGGCTCAGGAGGAAATCCGTCTGAGCCGCCCGCAACGGACGTTGCACCTGCCACAAAGGTTGCCTCCCCGCGCAGCGCCCCCAGTAACGCCCCGGCGTCATCTGCCCTGAAAAAGTAAACTTTTATTGCCGGACCCGGCCTAACGCCGGGGCGCCGGGTCCGGCAAGTGTTTGGAATTACAGTACGGGGTTGGCAAGGCAAGGTGGCATGGTTGCTGCTGAAGTATCACGATGGACCCACGCGCCAATGGCGAAGCAGAAGATGTTCCCACGATAGCTGGTACGTCTGTTCCTGGAAGGCGGGCTTCAGGCGCCTTCGCGGTGCACCGGGCAAACGTCACCGGCGAGCCCCTCACGGGGTGCAGGTCAACAGGGGGTGCCCCATGACCGATGCGTACAAGGCGAAGAGAAACAACGGGGAGGGTCGGTATTTGACCATAGACAAGGAAATAGCGTCCAGCATGCTGAACGCGTCGTACGCGGTAGATCTCAAGTCGGCTGTCCACACCTCCCTGGAGACCATACGCAACATGCTCCTGGAGAGGCCCAACAACGAGGAGATCAGCCTGCTGACCCAGCAGGTCGAGCGCCTGCTCACCGAGCAGACCGAGCGGCTCGAATCGATCAACAGGGACCTCGAGGCCTTCAACTACTCGGTGGCCCACGACCTGTGCGCCCCCTTGAGGCGCATCTGCGGCTTCACCCGGGCCCTGCAGGAGCAGTACGCCGGCCGGCTCGACCTGGAGGGGATGGACTACCTCGAGCGCATCTTCAAATCCAGCCAGCACATGAACGAACTGATCGAGGCGCTCTTGCAACTGTCCCAGCTCTCCTACCTGAGCCTGAAGCGGGAGGTGGTCGATCTCTCCGAGATCGTCAGCGACACCGCGGCGGACCTGGCGCAGGGCACCCCGGAGCGCAAGGTGGAGTTTGTAATCCAGCCCAGGATCCGCACCTTCGGGGACCACAACCTGCTCGAGATCGCCATGAAGAACCTGCTGCGCAACGCCTGGAAGTTCTCCCAGATGCGCGAGGTGGCCCGCATCGAATTCGGCGCGCAGGAGAGCGCTGCGGACAAGACCTGCTTCGTGAAGGACAACGGCATCGGCTTCGACATGGCCAACGCAGAGCGCATGTTCCACGCCTTCCAGCGCCTGCACAGCTCCAGCGAGTTCCCCGGCAACGGCATCGGCCTCACCACGGTGCAGCGCATCATCAACCGCCATGGCGGGCGCATCTGGGCCGAAGGGGAGGTGGACCGGGGAGCGACCTTCTTCTTCACGCTGCAGTCGTGCATCACCTGAAAAGCCACTTTTGCTGCGCCGTCCGATCTGCTATGATCCCTCCACATTAAAATTGGAGGCGGGCATGCACGAGATGAGCATAACCCAGAGCGTGGTGGAGATCTGCGAGGGACACGCGGCGGGGCGCAAGGTGGTGGAGGTGGTTCTCGAGATCGGGGAGCTGTCCGGGGTGGTGCCCGAGAGCGTGGAATTCTGCTTCGAAGCCTGCACCAAGGGGACCCTGTTGGAGGGAGCCAAGCTGACCATCGAGGAGGTGCCCGGGCGCGGCAGCTGTCCCGCCTGCCACGGTGAATTCCCGCTGCAAAGCCTCTTCTCCCCCTGCCCGGCATGCGGCGCCTTCGGCCTTGCCATCGTCTCGGGCGAGGAACTGAGGGTGAAGGAGTTGGAACTGGAGTGACCCGTTTTGTCCCGGCCTCGGGACAAAATGATACAAAACCGGGACAGAAGTACCCAACAAAATGAAGCAATGAAAGGCGCCGCGCGGATGAGTTCCGCGGGCGCCTTTTTTTTTGCCCAAGGATTTCAATGTATTACATTTTGAAATTTTGTTTACCGGATTGGCACGGGTGTTGCCGTATACGGGCGGTTTGATTTATCTCGAGGAGGCTTGTTATGAAAGAAGAGATGTTTTGCGAAGGGGTCACCCGCAGGAGTTTCATGAAGGCCTGTGTCACCGCCACCGCGATGATGGGGCTGCCCTTCGCCATGCATACGCAGGTGGCCGAGGCCGTTGAGAAAAACGGTAACCCTGCGGTGATCTGGCTCCACTTCCAGGAGTGCACCGGCTGCTCCGAGTCGCTTTTGCGCTCGTCCCACCCGACCATTTCCACGCTGATCCTGGACATGATCTCGCTGGACTACCACGAGACGCTCATGGTCGGCGCCGGTCACCAGGCCGAGCAGGCGCTGCATGACTCCATGAAGGCCAACCACGGCAAGTACATCCTGGTCGTGGAAGGCGCCATCCCGACGAAGCAGAACGGCATCTTCTGCAAGGTCTCCGGCAGGACCGCCCTCGAGTCCCTGCAGCACGCAGCCGAAGGGGCCGCGGCCATCATCGCCATCGGCACCTGCGCCTCCTACGGCGGCATCCAGTCCGTTTCTCCGAACCCGACCGGCGCGGTCGGCGTGAAGGACATCATCAAGGACAAGCCGATCATCAACATCCCCGGCTGCCCCCCGAACCCCTACAACTTCCTGTCCACCGTGCTCTACTACCTGACCTTCAAGAAGGTGCCCGAGCTCGATCAGCTGGGCCGTCCGAAGTTCGCCTACGGCAGGAGGATCCACGAGCACTGCGAGCGTCGCCCGCACTTCGATGCCGGCCGCTTCGCCAAGGCCTACGGCGACCCGACCCACGCCCAGGGGTACTGCCTCTACAAGCTGGGTTGCAAGGGTCCCGCCACCTACGCCAACTGCTCCGTGCAGCGCTTCAACGACGTCGGCGCCTGGCCGGTATCAGTCGGTCACCCCTGCATCGGCTGCACCGAACCGGACATCCTCTTCAAGACCGCCATCGCCGAGAAGGTACAGATCCACGAGCCGACGCCGTTCGACAGCTACGCCCCGGTGGACCTGAAGGAAAAAGGGAAGGGTCCGGACCCGCTGACCACCGGTTTCGTCGGTCTCGCAGCAGGTGCGGCGCTTGGCGCCGGCGCAATGCTCGCCAAGAAGCTTCCGGCCGGCGAGGCGCAGGAGGGTGGCCATGAAAAAGACAAGTAGACGCGATTTCCTGAAGCTCGCCGGCGCCACCGGCGCGGGGCTTCTGGCCTGCGGCGCGGGTAGCGCCATGGCCAACGAGGGACTCCAGGTCAACAACGACGAACTCGGCATGCTCTACGACGCCACCAAGTGCGTCGGCTGCAAGGCCTGCATGTCGGCCTGCAAGAGGGTCAACTCCGACTACGGCTCACTCTCCTACGAGAAGGCGAAGTTCGACGAGGACGGCCTGTGGGATGCGCCGAGCGACCTCTCCGGCTCGACCCGTACCCTGATCAAGCTCTTCAAGGAGAGCGAGAAGCGCTGGAGCTACGTGAAGTACTCCTGCATGCACTGCCAGAAGCCTTCCTGCGTCTCGGTCTGCCCGGTTTCCGCCATGACCAAGGAGAAGGTCTCCGGCATCGTCGACTACAACAAGAACACCTGCATCGGCTGCCGCTACTGCCAGATCGCGTGCCCGTACAACATTCCGAAGTTCCAGTGGGAGAAGGCGGTCCCGCAGATCGTCAAGTGCGACCTGTGCAAGGCGACCAACCTGCGCGAGAAGGGGATCACGGCCTGCGCCGAGACCTGCCCGGCGGGCGCCATCAAGTTCGGCAAGAGGAAAGACCTGCTGGAGGAGGCGCACCAGCGCCTGAAGGATGCTCCGGACAAGTACGTGGCCCACGTCTACGGCGAGCACGAAGGGGGCGGCACCAACCACCTCTACCTCGCCTCCATGCCGTTCAACAAGCTCGGTCTCCCCGAGATCAAGCCGGAAGCACCGGCCGAGTTCTCCGAGAAGATCCAGCACACCATCTACAAGGGTTTCATCGCCCCGGTGGCCCTGTACAGCACCCTCTGCTTCATCGCGGTGAAGAACATGAAGAAACACAAGGGGCACGACGACGATCACCAGAAGGGGGATAAGTAATGGGACACAGTGAAGAATACCAGAAGCTGGAAGGTAGGATCTTTACCAAATCCTTCTTCATCCTCCTCTCCGTGGTGCTGCTCGGCTTCTACTTCGTGGGCGTGCGCTACGTGAAAGGGATCGGCGCCGTCTCCAACATGAGCGACGGCTACCCCTGGGGCATCTGGATCACCTACGACGTCGCCACCGGCACGGCCATCGCCTGCGGCGGCTACGCGGTCGCCATCCTGGTCTACATCCGCAACAGGATGCAGTACCACCCGATGATCCGCTCCGCGATCCTCACCTCCATGTTCGGCTACGGCCTGGCCGGCTTCTCGGTCATGGTCGACCTGGGGCGTCCCTGGAACGCCTACAACTTCTTCATCCCGAGCAAGTGGCAGGCCAACTCCGCCATGTTCGAGGTGGCGCTGTGCGTCATGGCCTACTCCACCGTCCTTATCCTGGAGTTCCTCCCGGCGATCCTGACCTCGATCGAGAAGAGCAAGTGGGAGCGCATGAACGCGATCCGCAACTGGCTGCACCCGAAGATCGCGCCGGACAAGAAGACCATGGAAGACAAGCTGGAGATGGTGCGTCTGGGCGCAGCCTGGCTCAACCCGCGCCTGAACAAGGTCCTCATTTTCTTCATCGTCCTCGGCATCACGCTGCCGACCATGCACCAGTCCTCGCTGGGGAGCCTGCTCCTCATCGCCTCGACCAAGCTGCATCCGCTCTGGCACACAGGCTTCCTGCCGCTTTTGTTCCTGTTGAACTGCGTCTTCATCGGCTACTCCATCGCCATCCTGGAGTCGATCATCTCGAGCTACTCCTTCAAGCGCCCCTTCGAAATCGAGGAACTCTCCGGCCTGGCCGGCCTGATCCCGTTCGTGACCGTGATCTGGCTCACCGTCGTGATCGGCGACCTTTCCTACCGCGGCCAGATTCACGCTGCGCTGAAGGGTGACTTCTACTCCGGCTGGTTCATGACCGAGTTCCTGCTGGTTGCCTGCGGTTCGCTGATCCTCTTCGTCAAGAAGGCGAGGAAGTCGGCACGCTGGCTCTTCATCTCGGCTTCCATGATCGTTCTCGGCGGCGCCCTGTACCGCTTCAACGTCTACCTGATCGGCTTCAACCCGGGCCAGGGGTGGAAGTACTTCCCCTCCTTCGCCGAGGTGATGATCACCGTGGGCATCGTCGCCCTCGAGATCCTGGGCTACAAGGTATTCGTGGCACTGTTCCCGGTCCTCCCCAACATGGACCTGCACGGCGCACACAAGAAGAAAGGGCACGCCAAGAAGCACAAGGGAAGCGAGGCGGATAAACATCTGCCGGCCGGCGAAGCGCACGCGCACTAATATTAATTAAGCAATTAGCCTTTTGGAGGAATAAATGTCTAGAATCACGCTTGATCCCATCACCCGAATCGAAGGACATCTGAGGATCGATGTCGAAGCAAACGGCGGCAAGGTCACCAACGCCTGGTCCTCCGCCCAGATGTGGCGCGGCATCGAGGTCATCCTCAAGGGGCGCGCCCCGGAGGACGCCTGGAGCTTCGTACAGCGTTTCTGCGGCGTCTGCACCACCGTGCACGCCATCTCCTCGATCCGCGCGGTCGAGCACGCCCTCGACGTCGAGGTGCCGCTGAACGCACAGTACATCCGTAACATCATGATCGCCCAGCACTCGGTGCAGGACCACATCGTCCACTTCTACCACCTCTCGGCGCTGGACTGGGTCGACATCGTCTCCGCGCTGAAGGCCGATCCCAAGAAGACCGCACAGATCGCGCAGAGCATCTCCGACTGGCCGGGCAACTCCGAGAAGGAGTTCAAGGCTGTGCAGGACAAGCTGAAGGCGTTCGTGGCAGGCGGCAAGCTCGGCATCTTCGCAACCGGCTACTGGGGCCACCCGGCGATGAAACTCTCCCCGGAAGTGAACCTGATGGCGGTTGCCCACTACCTGAAGGCGCTCGACTACCAGAGGAAGGCTTCCCAGGCTACCGCCATTCTCGGCGGCAAGAACCCGCACATCCAGAACCTCGTGGTCGGCGGCGTCGCCACCGCGATCAACACCGAGAACATCGCGACCCTCAACATGGAGCGCCTGATTTACCTCAGGACCCTGATGGAAGAGACCCGCGATTTCGTGCAGAAGGTTTACTACCCGGACCTCCTCGCCATCGCCGGTGCCTACAAGGACTGGTTCAAGTACGGCGCAGGCGTCACCAACTACATGGCGGTGCCGGAGTTCCCGGAAGACACCAAGAACACCAAGTTCCAGCTCCCCGGCGGCGTGGTCATGGGCGGCAACATCGGCGGCATCAGGATGGTCAAGGATCACCGCGACGACTACCTGATCAAGAACATCAAGGAGAACGTCACCCACGCCTGGTACGAGGGTAACGGCACCCTGCATCCGTGGGACGGCGAGACCAAGCCGGACTACACCGACTTCAAAGAAAACGGCAAGTACTCCTGGTGCAAGGCTCCGACCCTCGACGGCAAGCCGGTCCAGGTCGGCCCGCCGGCACAGATCATGGCCGCTTACGCCGCTGGCAACCCGAAGGTGAAGAAGCTTGTGGACGGCGCCGTGTCCACCCTGGGCATTTCGCTCAAGGACATCCACTCCACCATGGGCCGTCTCTTCTGCCGCGGTGCCCGCGCGCACGTCATGGCCGACCTGTCGCTGGAGAACCTGGACAAGCTGATCGCCAACATCGCTTCCGGCGACCAGACCTACGCCAACCACACCGTGATCCCGAAAGGCGAGTACCGCGGCGTAGGCTTCCACGAGGCTCCGCGCGGCACCCTGTCCCACTGGATCGTGATCAAGAACAAGAAGATCGAAAACTACCAGGCCGTCGTTCCCTCCACCTGGAACGCGGCGCCGAGGAACGACAAGGGCGAGATGGGTCCCTACGAGGCATCGCTCATGGGCAACCCGATCGCGGACGCCAGCAAGCCGCTTGAGGTGCTGCGCACCATCCACTCCTTCGACCCGTGCATCGCCTGCGCCGTTCACACCGTGGACCCGGAAGGCGCAGAGATCACCAAGGTCAAGGTACTGTAAAAAGGCAGGGATTAGGGGCTGGGGGCTAGGGGCTGGTAAGACGGCTCCTGGCTCCCGGTCCTCCGTTCCCGAATCAGGGGCCGGGACTGGAAGACAGCGGTTAGGGATGTTTGGGTTGGGTGCTGCAAAGATTCGGCAAAACCGAATGGCTATAGGGGCGGGCACCAGCGAAAAAAGCTTGTGCAGCCGCCGGTACTCGTTTAATTTATAGCCTGGTTTTGCTAGCCCCCAGTCCCTAGTCCCTAGCCCCTGGTTTTCCCCCCGGCCTTTTCTTTTTTCTGGAGGTTACATGCAGGTCCTCATCTATGGCGCCGGCAACCTGATCCTCTCCGACGAGGGGTTCGGCGTCCATTTCGTCAGACATTTAGAACAGCACTACCAGATCCCGGAAAACGTCGAGCTCTACGACGGCGGCACCCTGGGCATCATGGTGCACTTCAAGTTCGAGGAGGCCGACAAGGTTATCCTGGTGGACGTGGTGCAGGCGAAGGGCGAGCCGGGCGACATCTTTCGCTACGAGCGCGAAGACATCATGCTGAAGAACATCCCGGTCAAGATGTCGCCGCACCAGATCGGGCTGCAGGAGATGCTCCTGATCTCCGAGATGCGCGACGCGCCCAAGCCGGATCTCACGTTCTTCGGTATCGTGGCTCAGTCGCTCGATCCGGGTGACCAGCTCACCCCGCCGCTTCAGGCCGGGCTCGAAAAGGTGGCCGGGCTCGTTGTCGAGGAACTGGCCAAGGTCGGCGTGGAACTCAAAAGGAAAGATGCCTGATCCCGTCAGCGGGGCAGCATTGCAAAGGAGAACGATATGTTTGGATTTGGTTTGCCCGAGTTGATCATCGTAGCCGTCATCCTGCTGGTGGTGGCCGGTCCCAGCAAACTGCCGCAGTTCGGCCAGGCGCTGGGGAGCAGCATCAGGGGCTTCAAGAAAGCCATGAACGGCGACGACGTGGTCCAGATCAACGAGAAGAAGCAAGACTAGCCGGAGGTTTAAGCTATGTGTGTAGACTGCGGCTGCGGCCCGAACCACGACCACGATCACGAGCATGATCATGACCACGACCATCACGGACACCACCATGGGCACCACCACGGTCACGACCACCATCACGGTCACGACCATGACCATGGCCATCACCACGGAGAGGGGCATAAGCACCACCATCACCACGAGCATTCCGCCGAGGAGAAGCCTGCCCGGAAGGTGGTGATCGAGACCGACATCCTGGCCAAGAACAACAGGATGGCATCGGGCAACCGCGCCCTGTTCCGCGAAAAGGGGCTGTTCGTGCTGAACCTGGTTTCCTCCCCCGGTTCGGGCAAGACCACCATCCTGGAGCGGACGCTCAAGGATCTGGCCGAGACCTGCCGCTGCGCGGTGGTCGAGGGTGACCAGCAGACCGATAACGACGCCATGCGCATCGCCGCCACCGGCGTGCCGGTGAAGCAGGTGAATACCGGCGCCGGCTGCCACCTCGACGCGCACATGGTGCTGCACGCCACGGAAAGCTTCGACCTGGACAACCTGGACCTGCTCCTGATCGAGAACGTCGGGAACCTCGTCTGCCCCGCCTCCTTCGACCTGGGCGAACACCACAAGGTGGTGGTTCTGAGCGTCACCGAAGGCGAAGACAAGCCGCTCAAGTACCCGCAGATGTTCCACGCCGCGGATATCATGCTGCTCAACAAAGTTGATCTGCTCCCCTACCTCGACTTTGACGTGGAGAAGTGCAAGGAAATGGCGCGCCGGGTCTCCCCGGGCATCCATATTCTCGAAGTCTCCAGCAAGACCGGCCAGGGCATGGACGAGTGGTACGCCTGGCTCAAGAAAGGGATGGAGCGGTCCAAGGCCTAGTCCGGACCTTTCGGTGACGAGATGACCTCACGCGAGCGCGCCAGCCTGGAGATCGATGGCATCGTGCAAGGGGTGGGTTTCCGCCCCTTCGTGTATCGTCTCGCCCTGCGTTTCGGACTCTCCGGCTGGGTGCGCAACACCGGCAAGGGCGTGCAGATCGAGGCCGAGGGGGACGGGGATAACCTCCTTGCCTTCAGCCACGCCCTGCGCGAGGAGGCGCCTCCGCTGGCCGTGATCGGGGCGCTCAGGTTCGAGAAGATCGAACCCGCCGGTGACGAGGGGTTCGTCATCCTGGACAGCGCCAAGGCGGGGAAGGGGGGCGAGATATCCCCAGACTGCGAGGTCTGCGACGACTGCCTCGCCGAACTTTTCGACCCGGATAACCGCCGCTACCTCTACCCGTTCATCAACTGCACCAACTGCGGCCCGCGCTATTCCATCATTACCGGCATCCCCTACGACCGCCCCGCCACCACCATGGCCGGCTTCGCCATGTGCGATGACTGCCTGGCCGAGTACCACGATCCGCTGAACCGCCGCTTCCACGCCCAACCCAACGCCTGCCCGGTTTGCGGCCCGCGCCTGAGCCTTTTCGATCGCGAGGGAGTCGCCGTAACTGGGGATCCGTTGCGACAGACGATCGAGGCATTGAAAGACGGCGCCATCGTTGCCGTCAAAGGGGTGGGCGGGTACCACTTGGCGGTAGATGCCTGCAGCGAAACGGCCGTCGGGCTGTTGCGCCGGCGCAAGAAGCGGGACGAGAAGCCCTTCGCCATGCTGGCCGCCGACCTGGATGCCGTGCGGCGTTACGTGCAGTGCTCGGACCTGGAAGGACGGCTTCTCGCCGGGGTGGAGCGCCCCATCGTGTTGATGAGGAGGCTGCCGCAGACGCCGGTTGCGGAGTTGGTGGCCCCCGGCAACGGCTGGTTCGGTTTCATGCTCCCCGGCAACCCGCTGCAGCACCTCTTGGCGCGCGGCTTCGGCGGCCCCCTGGTGATGACCAGCGGCAACCTATCGGATGAGCCCATCGCCTATCGCGACGACGAGGCGCTGCGGATGCTTTCCGGGATCGCGGACCTGTTCCTCGCCAACGACCGCGAGATCCACACCCGGACCGACGATTCCGTTATCCGCCTGTACCGGGGCGAGCCGCTCTTTCTACGCCGTTCGCGCGGCTACGTGCCGCGGGCGCTGGCGTTGCCTGGCGAGCAGGCCAGCGTGCTGGCGCTGGGTGCGGAACTGAAAGCCACCCTCTGTCTTACCCGCGGAGCCCAAGGCTTCCTCAGCCAGCACATCGGCGACTTGAAAAACGCAGCCACGATGGCGTCGCTGGAGGAAAGCGCCGGGCACTTGCAGCGCCTTCTGGAAATCACCCCCGACGTGGTTGCCCACGACCTGCACCCGGATTACCTCTCCACCGTGTACGGGCAGGAGTTGGGGCTCCCCTGCGTCGCAGTGCAGCACCACCACGCCCATATGGCTTCCTGCATGGCTGAGAACGGTCTGGACGGGGACGTGATCGGAGTGATCCTCGACGGCACCGGCTACGGCAGCGACGGCACCATCTGGGGGGGCGAGTTCCTGGTCGGTGGCTACGGAGACTTTGGACGGCATGGCCACTTCGCCCAGCTACGCATGCCTGGCGGCGACGCGGCGGTGAAGGAACCGTTCCGCATGGCGCTCTCGGCGCTGCACCGGTTGCACGGCGACCAGTTGTTCCGGCAGCCGTTGGCCGTGTGTGCCGAGGTCCAGGAAGCGGACCGCCCGCTCTTTTTGAAGATGCTGGAGAAGGGGATCAATGCCCCGCTCACTTCGAGCTGCGGCAGGCTGTTCGATGCCGTCTCGGCGTTGCTTTCGGTGCGGCACCGGATCAGCTACGAGGGGCAGGCCGCCATCGAATTGGAGGCGCTGGCAGAGGCCGGGAGTGCGAGCGAGCCGTACCCGTACCTGGTGACAGGGGAGGCGGGGGGTGTGCTGGACTTCGGCCCGGCCATAGCCGCCATCTGCGCCGACATTGCCGCGGGCAGAAGCCGCGCCGATATAGCCCGCGGTTTACATCGCACCGTTGCTGCCGGTATCGTGGATGTCTGTGGGCGAATCAGAACGGCAAGCGGCTTGGACCGTGTGGTCCTTTCGGGCGGCGTGTTCCAGAACCGGCTACTGACGGAGGACGTGGCGGATCAGCTTACCGCCGAGGAGTTTAGAGTTTATTGCCACCGGCTGGTGCCGCCCAATGACGGCGGTCTTGCCTTGGGGCAGGCGGTCATCGCCGGCAGGATTTTTCGGAGAAAGTAAATGCCCGAGGACTTTTCTCGCTCCTCCCCCCGGAGGGGGGAGGTTGGGAGGGGGGAGCTGTTTTCCACAGCCGCTACGCGCCCCCTCCCTATCCCTCCCCCTCCGGGGGCGGGGACGCAGGCAAACCTCGAGACGACGAAACGGATACGAACACCGAGAGTGTAAAGGAGTCCAAAGATGTGTGTAGGTGTACCGATGCAGGTGATCAGCATTGACGGCGATTTCGCCATGACCGAGGTCGATGGCGTGAAGCGCGAGGCGAGCCTGATGATGCTGGACCAGGAGATCAAGGTCGGCGATTTCGTTATCGTTCACGCCGGCTTCGCCATCTCCAAGCTGGACGAGGAAGATGCCAAGGCGACCCTGGAACTGATGCGTGAAGTATATTCGCCGGAGTTGATGGGATGAACTACTCGGACAGCTTTCGCGACAAAGAACTGGTACAGGGGCTGGCGCGGCGCATCGCCGATCTCACCAAGGGCCTGAGCAAACCGCTGGTCTTCATGGAAGTCTGCGGCACCCACACCATGGCCATCTACCAGTTCGGCCTGAGAAGCCTGCTCCCCCCCGAGGTGAAGCTGATCTCGGGCCCCGGGTGTCCGGTCTGCGTCACCCCCAACAGCTATCTCGATCGGGCCATCGCCCTGTGCCGCCTCCCGGACGTGATCATCACCAGCTTCGGCGACATGCTCCGCGTGCCTGGTTCCAGCTCCTCGCTCATGGAAGAGCGGGCCAAAGGTGCCGATATCCGCGTGGTGTACTCGCCGCTCGACGCCGTGCAGCTCGCCGCCAGGAACCCTTCGAAGCGCGTTGTGTTCCTTGGGGTTGGCTTCGAAACCACCGCCCCTACCATCGCCGGAAGCATCCTGGCGGCCAAGGCCCAGGGACTGACCAACTACTTTGTGCTCGCCTCGCACAAGACCATGCCGCAGCCAATGGCGATCCTGTCCGCCGATCCTGATTTGCAGGTGGACGGCTACATCTGTCCGGCCCACGTCAGCGCCATCATCGGCGCCGATGCCTACCGTTTCCTGTGTGAGGAGTACAAGGTCCCCTGCGTGGTGACCGGATTCGAGCCGACCGACGTGCTGCAGGGCGTGGAGATGCTGGTGCGCCAGGCGCTGGCCGGCGAGAGCAAGGTGGAGATCCAGTACTCACGCGTGGTGCGCTGGGAAGGAAACGCCAAGGCGCAGGCGATGCTGGCCGACGTCTTCACCCCTTTCGACGCCCCCTGGCGCGGTATCGGCGTGCTCCCCGGCAGCGGGCTGAGGATCGCCGACAGGTACGCCGAGTTCGACGCCGAACTGGCGATTCCGGTCGAGGTGGAGGAACTCAAGGAGCACAAGGGATGCCTGTGCGGAGAGATCCTGAAGGGGAAGGTTTCTCCCTTCGACTGCCCGCTCTTCGGCGGCAAGTGCACCCCCGAGTCCCCGGTAGGCGCCTGCATGGTCTCCTCCGAGGGGACCTGCGCCGCGGCCTTCAAGTACGGCCGGTAAGCAAAATCAAAATCCGTCCGACCGGTCAGACCGGTCCGACCAGTCCGACCAGTCTGACTGGTCAGACAAAAAAGGAGCAGACTTTTGAATAACGACCTCATCCTCCTGGGCCACGGCAGCGGCGGGAGGCTTTCGCACCAGCTCCTCGACGAGCTGATCATCCCCCAGCTCTCCAGCGTGCCGGTCGCCGGCCAGAACGACGCGGCCCTGCTCAATGTCGGCGGCATCAGGCTCGCCTTCAGCACCGACTCCTACGTGGTCGATCCCGTCTTCTTTCCCGGCGGCAACATCGGCGACCTCGCCATCAACGGCACGGTCAACGACCTCGCCATGATGGGCGCCCGCCCCTTGTGCCTCTCCGTCGGCTTCATCCTCGAGGAAGGTTTTTCCAAGGCCGAACTCGCCAGGATCCTGGCTTCCATGCGGGAAGCCGCTGACGCTGCCGGGGTCGCCATCGTCACCGGAGACACCAAGGTGGTGCCGAAAGGGAAGGGGGACCGCATCTTCATCAACACCTCCGGTATCGGTGCGGTCGAGCACAACCTGCATATCGACGGCGCCTCGGCGCGGGTAGGCGACAAGGTTATCGTCAACGGCACCATCGGCGACCATGGCATTGCGGTCCTCTCGGCACGCGAAGGGCTGGAGATCGACAGCGGCATCCAGAGCGACTCGGCTCCCCTGAACGGGCTGGTGGCGGACCTGTTGCCGCTTGGCCCCGCGCTCCACGTGCTGCGCGATCCGACCCGCGGCGGGGTCGCCACAACCCTGAAGGAGATCGCCCTGCAGTCGGGCGTGACCATCACGCTGGACGAGAAGAGCCTCCCCGTCAACCCGGGGGTGAAGGGGGTCTGCTCGATCCTCGGACTCGACCCGCTCTATGTGGCAAACGAGGGGAAACTGCTGGCATTCGTGGCACCGGATCAGGCTGAAGCGGCCCTGGCGCGGATGCGCCGGCACCCGCTGGGGAAGGATGCCGCCATCATCGGCGAGGTCACCGGGGCCTCTGCCGGCAAGGTGCAGATGGAAACTCTGGTTGGTGGAGTGAGGGGAGTGGAGATGCTGGCTGGGGAGCAACTCCCCCGCATCTGTTAAGGCCTCGCCGGCCTCGACCAACTCCCCGTTGTGGCAGGATACCCAGGACCCTTCTCAGTCGAGAAGGGTCTTTTCAAATTGCAGTCCCATCCCCTGGTCAGTGATTCTGACCACCTTTGCCTTCAGGTCGCACAATACCTGCGGCGTCAGCGTGTGGTAGATGGTTACGGCTACCGTGTCGTTGAGCTCCAGCTTCCGTGCCGCCGTCACGAAGACCCCCTTCATACTGAGGTTCTCGACCTCTCCCTCGATGGTGCGGTCGCCCTGGTGGAGGTTCGCTTTCGCGTGTAAGGCCAGCCTGGCGAAGTTTCTTTTTTCCTTGTACATCGCCCCTCCTTTTTTTGTCCTTCATTGGTTTTTTGACCGGCGTTTTCGGCACAGACGTTAGTGTAGTCTAATCTTTTTTATTTGCAACAACCGGAAAAAAACTTCTCCGGGAGCATTAGCGGTCGTCTTGCGCACTCTCATGACTCTGATATCATCTACCCTTCATGTGGAGTGGTTAATGTATGTGGGGGTGCACCATGACCGAAGACGACAGGTTGGTCCAACGGGCATTTGCAGTCATAGCCCCGCCGGCGCATCACTATTACCCGATCACCATCGCCCATGGCAAAGGGACGGAAGTGGTATCCATCGACGGCAGGCGGTTTCTCGACTTCTCCTCCGGGCTCGCTGTCCTGAACCTGGGGCACAACCATCCCAAGGTGATCCAGGCGGTCAAGAAACAGGCGGACCATTACCTCCATGCCGGCGGCATCTACTACAGTGAAGCCACCGTCACGGCGGCCGAGGAGCTGACCTCGGTCACACCCGACGGGCTGGACATGCTGTTCTTCGGCAATTCAGGGACCGAGGCGGTCGAAGGGGCTCTGAAACTGGCCCGCTATACCAGCGGCCGCCAGGCCATCATCGCGTGCACCGGGGGCTTCCACGGCCGCACCATGGGCGCCCTCTCTCTCACCAGCAGCTCCTCCGCCTATCGCCGGCGCTACCACCCGCTGGTTCCCTCCATCTACCACGTCAGCTACCCTGCCTGCTTCATCTGCTCCTGCGGCATGAACGCGGAGGCGTGCGGCGGAAAGTGCCTGGAGGAGATCGAGCGCCTTTTCCAGCGCCAGGTGCCGCCGGAGGAGGTCGCGGCCATTATCGTAGAGCCGTTTTTGGGGGAAGGTGGTTATTATCCGGCACCGAGGACCTACCTGAAGGGGCTGCGCAAGATCTGCGATGAGTACGGCATCCTGCTCATCTTCGACGAGGTGCAGTCGGGGATCGGCCGGACCGGGAAGTGGTTTTGCTGCGAGCATGCCGGGGTCAAGCCCGACATTCTGGTGACCGCCAAGGCGGTCGCTTCCGGTCTCCCGCTGGGGGCGGTGATTGCGTCGACACAGCTCATGAAGAAATGGGACTCCCCCTCCCACGGCTCTACGTTCGGCGGGAACCCCGTCGCCTGTGCGGCGGCCCTGGCGACCCTGCAGGCGATCAAGGAAGAAGGGCTCCTGGACCGGGCCTGCGTGGCGGGCGCCAAGATGGTTTCCTACCTGCAGGAGGTGGCCATGCAAAACCCGAGCATCGGCGAGGTCAGGGGGATGGGGTGCATGATCGGAGTGGAGTTCGTAGACGAGGCGGGAGCCGCCGACGGCAGGCTCTGTCAGAACCTGATCGACGAGTGCCTGGCCAAAGGGGTGATCCTGATCGGCTGCGGCTTGAAACGCAACGTGGTGCGCCTGATACCCCCCTTGAACGTGAGCGATGCCGAACTGAAGCAGGCGCTGGGGATCTTTTCCGATGCGTTGGTAGAACTGACCAGGAGAAAGAGCTGACAGCAAAGGAGCCCGGCAGCCACAGGTGTGCTGCCGGGTACAAGAACGAAGAGATCAGGCGGGGGGAGCGACCTGGTTTTCGCGGTACTTGTCCATGATCTCGAAGGCGCGCTTGACGCGTGAAACCACGCGGATGGTCATCACCGGTTTGGCGATGAAGTCGTGAAAGCCCGCCTTGAGCGCGCGGTGCTCCTCCTCGGGGGATGCCTTGGAGGTGAGCAGGATCATCGGCGTTCCGGCACTGGCGGGGTTGGCCTTGATGGCGCGCATCAGGGCGTAGCCGTCCATCCTGGGGGAACTGGCATCGCACAGGATCAGGTCGGGTTTCTGCGAAAAGGCGATCTTCAGACCCTCCACCCCGTCCCGCGCTATGAAAACCTGGTAACCCTCCTTCTTAAGGGCACCTTCCACGTCGCAGTTCATGGCGGCAGGATCGTCCACCAGCAGTATCTTCATCTCTGCCAGTGCCTGGGCCTGCTGGGCCAGTGCCTCGCGCAATTCCTCCTCGGTGGCCACTCCCATTTCCAGAAGCACTTCACCAAGCGTCAGGCCGCAGCTTTGCTGCCGGACCAGGGCGCGATCCAGTGTTTTTACCGTTATGATGCCGGACTGAACCAGCAACTGTCCCAAGGGTATCTTCATGATAAGGTACGCCTTTTACGGTAATGAGAAATTGTTAACCTCGGAAATAATACATACTTCTGAAAAAAATACAAAATAAAAAAAGAGGCCCCGGTTTCGGGGCCTCCTTGGTGCTGCGTAAAGGGTGACGGCGGGTTAACGGATATGCTGCTCCGGGTAGGCGCCGATGCTGTGGATGGAGATGTCGGCGCCGGCGAACTCCTCTTCCTGGCTCAACCTTATTCCGACGGTCTTGGCGAGGATGCCGTAGACGATGAAGCCGTTGACCAGTGCAAAAACGATCGCGGAGAGCGAACCGAGCAACTGGGAGACGAAGGTGACGCCGCCCATGCCGCCCAGCGCCTCGCTGCCGAAGAGACCGGCGGCGATGCCGCCCCAGGAGCCGATGATGCCGTGCAGCGGCCAGACGCCGAGGACGTCGTCGATCTTGAGCTTCTCCTGCTCGATGTGGAAGCCGTACACGAAGATCACCGAGGCGATGGCGCCGGTAACGAAGGCGAAGAGGGGGTGCATGATGTCGGAGCCGGCGCAGACGGCGATGAGGCCGGCCAGCGCGCCGTTGTGCACGAAGCCCGGGTCGTTCTTGCCGGCGATAAGGGCTGCCAGCACACCGCCCACCATGGCCATGAGCGAGTTGACCGCCACGATGCCTGAGATCTTGTCCAGGTGCCCGGCGCTCATCACGTTGAAGCCGAACCACCCGACCGCGAGGATCCAGGAGCCCAGGGCCAGGAAGGGGATGTTGCTGATCGGGAGCGGGTGGGATTTTCCCTTGACGTAACGCCCCATGCGCGGCCCGAGGATGAGGACGGCGGGAAGTGCAAGCCAGCCGCCGATGGAGTGCACCACCACCGAACCGGCGTAGTCGTGGAACTCGGCACCGCCGAACTGCTTGAAGAGCCCCTGCAAGGAGGAGCAGTTTTGCCCCCAGATCAGGGATTCGAAGAGGGGATAGGTGAGGCCGGCGAAGATGGCGCCCGCAATTACCTGCGGCCAGAACTTGGCGCGCTCGGCGATGCCCCCGGAGATGATGGCCGGGATGCAGGCCGCGAAGCAGAGCAGGAAGAAGTAGTGGGTGATGTCATAGCCCTGGTTGGGTCCCAGCAGCTCCTTTACCGGCTTCAGAAAGCTGATGCCGTAGGCGATGGGGAAGCCGACCAGGAAGTAGACCACGGTCGATACCGACCAGTCGGTCAGGATCTTCACGAAGGCGTTTACCTGGTTCTTCTGGCGTACCGTTCCCACTTCGAGAAAGGCGAATCCAGCGTGCATGGCGAACACCATGACCGCGCCGAGCATCAGGAAAAGTACATCGCTGCTGTTGGCCAGAGTCGTCATCGTTGACATCCCGTTCATTTGCTACCTCCGTTGGTATATCGCTCCCCGTCGTTGGAGAACACCACGCCCTAGCAAGCACTCTGCCAAGCCGCTATCTCTTTGAAATGACATGGGTGCCTCTTTTTTGCTAATGAGAGGGTCGCGGAAAAGTGCCTGGAAAACAGGCAGCGATGCCTAAGGCGTGTGCAGGATTTAAAGGTTGACCTGCAAACGGCCAACGGGTAAATTTGTGCACACTTTCGCCGGAGGTTGCCCGTTGTCGCGCAAAACCGCACTTATCGCCTGTACCGACCTGTCCGGGTACTGCTATGGTGACCAGCACCCTTTCAAGGTGCAGCGTTACCGCCTGGCGCGCGACCTGATGGACGCTTACGGGCTTGTGAGCCTCCCCTCCATGTCCGAGGTGCGGCCCCGTCCGGTGAGCGAGCCGCAGCTTTTGGGGGCGCACCGCGCCGACTACCTGGACCGGCTGCGGGAGTTCAGTGCGGCAGAGGAACCGAGGGCGGACTTCCGCTATGGGCTGGGGGATGTGGAAAACCCCGTCTTCCCCGGTGTCTACGATTGGGCCTGCCTCGGGGTCTCCGGCACGCTGGAGGCGGCACGGCTGGTTGCCGAGGATGGCTTCGCCGCCGCCTTCAACCCGCTGGGCGGCTACCACCATGCCCAGGCCGGGCGCGCCTCGGGATTCTCGTACCTCAACGACGCCGTCGTCGCCATCAACTACCTCCTGGAGCAGGGCAAGACGGTGGTCTACCTGGACCTGGACGCCCATCACGGCGACGGCGTGCAGAACGCCTTCTACGGCGACGACCGGGTGCTGACCATCTCCCTGCACGAAAGCGGGGTCTACTTTTTTCCCGGCACCGGTTTCGAGAACGAGACCGGCGAAGGTGCGGGTCAGGGCTACACGGTGAACCTCCCCCTTCTGGCCCACACCGACGACGCCTTGTTCATGAAGGCCTTCGACGAGGTCGCTTTTCCCCTGATCGCCGCTTTCGACCCGGACGTCCTCTTCACCCAGCTCGGCGCCGATACCTTCAGGACCGACCCGCTCACCCGTCTCGAGGTGACCACCCACGCCTACTCGTATATAATGAGAAAGCTGCGCGCCCTGGAAATCCCCTGGGTCGCTGTGGGAGGAGGGGGGTACGACCAGATGAACGTGGCGCGGGCCTGGACCATCGCCTGGGGCATCATGAACGACCGGGAACTTGCCCCGCGGCTCCCCGCCCCGTTTGTCGATTTGATCTCGCAGCTTGGCTACCCGCACCGGATGCTCCTCGACGCCATGCACTGGGCCGAGGAGGACGACCGCAACCGGGCGCTCGATGCGGTGGAAAAAAGCATCGCTTACGTGCGCGACCACATCTTCCCGGTCCTGATCGGCGACTATGGCAAACGATACCGGACATGAGGTATTGAAAGACAGCGGGGGGAGGCAGCTCTTCTCCCTGTACGACATCAACCGGTTGCCCGCCGCCGAGAAGGAGGCGATCTACCGGTCACTGCTCCCCGCGCGCCTACTGGCCATGGTCGGGGAGGGGGGAGGGGGCGTCGAGGTGATCGCCCCGGAGGGGCACCGCTTCCTGCGCCTGGTCGCCCGCTGCACCCCCGGCGAGGTCGATCCCGCCTTCGTGCTGGATCTGTGCGACACGCACCACGGCCAGATGGAGCTCTCCTACTGCACCATTGCCGATCCGGCGGCGCCGCGCTTCGACGTCGACCTGGACGAGCATGGGAAAAACAACGTGTTTGCCACCCTGGGGCGCAACCTCGCGGAGGAAGAGCGCGCCATGGAGGCGGGGCTCTTTCCCAACCAGACCCGCCGCGGCCTGAGGATGTTCGGTGAGTTCCTGCCGCGCCTGGAGCGCCTGGTGGCAGGCCTGGGCATGCAGCTCATCGTGGCCGAGCCGCTCAGCTACGACAACGCCATCCGCTACGAGGGGTACGGTTTCGACTATGTGGTGGGCAAGAGGCTGATGCAGGAGATCGACGCCGGCTTCGCACCTGGCGGCATCCTGTACCGGAGGCTGGACGGCTCCACCCCGTTCCGGCGGCCGGGCATGGAAAAGAGCGTGCAGGGGCGCAGTTGGGCCATCCACGACGGTATCCTCGACGAGCCCTGGGACGAGGTGCGCATCTACAAGACCATCGGCGTGCACGCCGGTGTCAACACGTTCCCGGGACGGGAGCGTTAGCGGAAAAAGGAGTGCGTTGCATGGAAAGAGAGATGACCCCCCTCGCGGGGATAACCTATTACCGCCCCCCCCAGGGGACCGAGATAAGCGGGCTGGACGGCAAAGTCGTCTTCACGGTCGGGCCGGAGCCGATCCCGCTGCTGGACGACGATTACCAGGCACTGGAGGGACAGCTTCCCGGCTACGACGCCGTCGGGCGCGGCATCTACCAGGCCCTGCGCACGGACCCGGGCTGCCGCTACTGCGAACTCTACGCGGAGATGCTCAAGGGGTATCCGCACTACGTGTCCGAGCTGGCCAGCCACATCCTGATGCTCGGGGAGAAGGACGTCGAGGTTCCCTACCTGGAGCGGCGGGTGAAGCTGTTGCGCATCTTCGCCCTGATGGAGCCGGAGAACGCGCACTTCCCGCTGGAGATCGGGGCGACTTTGCTGGAGCAGGCCTGCCGCTTCTCGGCGCTGCACCTCTCCACGGTCACCCTGTTCAAGGCGCAAGGCTACCTGGAGCGCGCCCGTGAACTGGGCGGCGACCAGCCCCGCTGCCTCACCACCCTGGCCGAAGTCTCCTTCCTGTTGGGCAAGTACGACAAGGCCGCCTCGCTCTGGAGCCTCTTGCTGCCGCAGGTCGAGGTGACCGCCCAAGCCGAACTGAGGGCGCGCCTGGAGAGGATCGAGCGGGGCGAGGTGCCCCGGGTACCTGCGGTCGACTACCTGGAGGCGATCGCGGGCGCCATGGCCCTGCGTGAGGACGGCGGCTACCAGGAGGCGACCGCCATCCTGAACGACGTCATGGCCGACGCCTGGTTCGCCCTGGAGTTCCCGATGGCCGAGATCCCGTATCTGCTGGCGCTCTGCTGCAAGGACCTGGGCGCCGCCGGTGATGCCCGTTTTTACCTGCGCCAGGCCCTGAAGATCAATCCCGAGTTTGAAGAGGCCAAGGCCACACTGCAGCAACTGGAACAGTAGGAGGAGTCATGTTCGGATTCAGCCCGGCAGATTGGATCTTCATCGCCGGCGTAATGGTGGTAATCTTCTTCTTCGTCGCCATAAGCGGCATGCGCAAACGGTGATCGCTTCTGAGAAAGTTGCCGACGCGTTCCCGCCCCCGGAGGGGGAGGGACAGGGAGGGGGGACGTAGCGGCTCGATCCGGTTTCCCCCTCCCAGCCTCCCCCCTCCAGGGGGAGGTGCGCTTTCCCACCGAGAAAACACCAGTCACAACAACGCATCTGACGCTGGTCTCAAGGAGGTGCTTATGCAAGTTCCTGACATCAAAGAGATACTGACCAAGTATCGTACCGTCGCCGTGGTGGGGCTCTCCCCCGACGCCGGCAAGCCCAGTCACGAGGTCGCCGCTTATCTCAAGCGGGCCGGCTACCGGATCATCCCGGTCAACCCGGCGGTGGCCGAAGTCTTCGGCGAGAAGAGCTATCCGACCATCGCCGAGATTCCGGAGCCGGTGGAGATCGTCGACGTCTTCCGCCGCTCCGAGTTCGTCCCGGAGATCGTGGAGCAGGCGATTGCCAAGGGAGCCAAGGTGGTCTGGCTGCAGGAAGGGGTGGTCCACGAGGACGCCGCGCGGCGCGCCCGCGAGGCCGGGCTCGAGGTGGTCATGGACCGCTGCATGTTGAAGGAACACGTCAAGTGGGTGAAACGTTGATACTGCTGCATGTTGGCAGGAAAAACGGCGGGGTGCCCCATGCCCGATGAAAGCGGCAGGCGCCCCGCCTCGCTGTGGCCCCTGGTCCTGCTCACCTCGTTCTCGCTGCTGCTCTGCTTCTCCAGTTACGGCAACCCCTTCCCCTTCATGGGGACCCTTTACCAAGGGGGAACCGCGCAGCGCTTCGTCTTCGGCGACAGTCTCATCTCGCTGTACCTGCTGCTCGGGGTGCTCAAGCGGCAGCGTCTCACCGTCTGGCTGCTGATCGGTTACAACCTGCTCGACATCTGCAATGCCTGGGTCAACCTCACCCTGATCCCCGCGGCCGAGTACGCGCGCCTGGCCGATGCTCCCGTCCCCGAGGGAGACCTCCTTTCCTCAACGCTGCTCGCCTCCATCGCCCTGATCCTGATGAACATCTACATCTTCAGGGTGAGGCGGGAGTTCGACAATCCTTCTCCCTATCTTTTCTGACTGAGACCAGTCCCGCGAAGATTGTGTAAACGTTAAGTGTCCTCAAATATTCCCCCTTGCCAGCGGGCTTACAACTCTGGTAGTATGTGCGCGCTTCTTTGCAACGGCAGGTGACAGAATTTACTGGCAAAGCCGGTCTTATCACGGTGGTCGGCGTGACACTTCTTTCTCAAAAGGATACCGATGTTCGAGAAGCTTAAGCACGGCCTCCCCGGCTCTTTCTTTCACGCAGAGAACGGCCACCAGGCCGTGAACCTGCATGACACCAGGGGCGTGGGGATCAGGATCGAGCAGTTGAACAAATCCTTCGGGCCCAACCACGTGCTCAAGGACGTCAACCTCGAGATCAAGGCCGGGGAGACCTTCAGCATCATCGGTCCTTCGGGCACCGGCAAGAGTGTCCTGTTGAAACACATCGTGAAGCTGGAGACCCCGGACAGCGGCGAGATCTACATCGACGAGCTCCCGATCTTCGGTGAGGGCGCCAAGCCCACGGCTCACGACTACCGCTACAGCATGGTGTTCCAGTCCTCGGCCCTGTTCAACTCCCTCACCGTGGGGGAGAACGTGGGGTTGTGGCTCCGTGAGAAGAGGGTGTGCAAGGAGCTGCAGGTCCGGGAGATCATCAAGCAGAAGCTGGAAATGGTCGGGCTGGTCGGGAAGGAGGAGCTGCGTACCTCGGAGCTCTCCGGCGGCATGAAAAAGCGCGTCGCCATCGCGCGCTCGCTGGCGATGAACCCGGACCTGATCCTTTACGACGAGCCGACTGCCGAGCTCGACCCGGTCACCACGGACGAACTGGCCAACACCATCCTGAAGCTCAAGGAGAGCACCAGGAACACCACCGTGATCGTGACCCACGACCTGAACTTCGCGCTGTACATCTCGGACCGGATCGCCATGATGCACGGCGGCTCGGTGGTCGAGGTCGGCACGCCGCGCGAGATCAAGAAAAGCGACAATCCCATCGTGCGCGGTTTCATCTACACCACGACCAAGGGGATAAGGGGGGAATAGATGGCAGCACGTTTTCTGCGCCGCGGCAAATTCGTGATCCTCATGGCGCTTTTCCCCCTTCTTTCGGTTTCCTGCGCCGATCTGAAGCAGAGCAAACCCATCCTGCCCATCCGCGACTACGAGAAGATGATCGTAGGCCGCCTCGACGCCGAGTACGTCGGCACCAACAACTGTGTCTCCAAGTGCCACGCCCACGACAAGATCACCGATGACTTCAGCCACAGCATCCACGGTGAACAGATCAAGCCCGAAACCGGGCTGCCGCTGGTCAACTGCGAGTCGTGCCACGGTCCCGGCAGTCTCGCCATCGCGCACCTGAGCGACGACCGCGAGGAGAACACCCGCCTCAAGAAGAAGTGCGACACCTCGACCTTCCTGGACATCATGCACCTCCCGCCCCAGGCCCAATCCCTGATCTGCCTGAAGTGTCACTCGGCGGCATCCATGCCGGTACTGTCCCACTGGAACGCCGGGCCGCACGCGCTGCACGACGTGAGTTGTTTCGATTGCCACAAGCTGCACCAGGGACCGCAGCAGAAGGTGAGCCGGCAGCAGATGTCGGAGATGTGCTTCAGCTGCCACCCCGAGGTGCAGGCGGAAAACTCCCTGTTCGCGCATCATCCGCTTAGGGAGAAGAAGATGTTCTGCGTGGACTGCCACGAGGTGCACGGCTCGACGCAGGACCGCCTGCTCCGGGGCAACACCCCCAAGGAGACCTGCACCAGGTGCCATATGGAGAAGCAGGGCCCCTTCGCCTTCGAGCACGGTGACGTCACCGAGAACTGCATGAACTGCCACACGCCGCACGGGTCGATCAACAACAACCTCCTGAACGCCGCGATGCCGTTTCTGTGCCTGCAGTGCCATACCGGGCACCTGGCCACCAACACGCCCGGGCTGAAGCAACTCTTCGTCAACCGTTGCACGGACTGTCATTCCCAGGTGCACGGCACCGATACCCCGTCCCCGGCCATAACCGGCAGGGGCACGCTACGCCAGTAACAGAAAGGAGCCGGATGGTGGAAAAACCACTCATAAAAACCGTCGTCTCGCCTCTGCTGCTGCTGTTGCTGGCCGCCGGGGGAGTGGCTGCAGCGGACCTGGAGCCGCTTCCGGCCGCGAACCAGGAGGCGCCCGCCGCTACGGAAAAGGATGCTCCCGCCGAAGTACCTGCCGGCACCGTCCCGGACGAGGAGCAGCCCGCGGACGTGACCCCTCCCGCCACCACGGAACAGCCGCCTGCCGTTGGCACCGAGCCCCCCCCGGCAGTCGAGGTGCCCCCGGCCCAGCCGCAGATCGAGGGAGTGCCGCTGCCGGAGGACGAGCGCCAGGTGGAGGTGCTGGAGCAAAAGGGGGGATCGCTCGGCTACAACTTCGTCTTCGGAGAGGGATACCGCGGGCGTGCGATGGAGTACGGCTTTCTCGAGTCCAGCCGCAGCGGCGGGCTCTTCTACCGTCACATGGAGAAGGATACCAACCTGGAGCTGGATGGGTTCTACCTGAACGAGAACGATTACCACGCCGACCTGCTCATGGACTACAAGGGGGATTACCGCCTCCATCTGCGGACCGAGTCCCTGTATCACAACCTGGACCGGGAGATCCTGTTCTCCCCCTCCTTCACCACTGGCCGCACCGATGCCCGCACCCCTGCCACCTACACGGCGGTACAGGACCCGGTGGCGAACTACGGGGTGAGCGTGGTGCAGGATCGGGCGGACTTTCGCTACCGGCTGCACAATTTCCCTCTGCACGTGAACCTGGGTTACTGGCGCTACGTCAAAGAAGGGACCATCCAGCAGCGCTTCGCCGATACCGCCTTCGAAGGGGCCACCAACACCATCTACGCCCAGCGCCGCGCCGTCGATCAGCAGGTCCAGGAAGGGCACGTGGGGCTCGACTCCCACCTGGGCCCGGTTGACTTGGTCTACGACTTCAAGGTGCGCTACTTCGAGGACCGGCTGCCGACCCCGGTGCAGACCTACGAGCCCCGCAACCACTTCAACGGCGCGGCCGACTTTGCCGGCGGTGCGCGGCAGCATAACGAAAACCCGGACAGCAGCTTCTTTTCCCACACCGTCAAGCTGCACACCTCGCTGGCGGGCGGCCTGGTCGGCTCCGGCTCGTACAGCTTCGAGCAGCGCGAGAACCTTTCCGAGTTGAGCGACACCAGCGGCGCCCGGCACATGAAGAGCTACCTGCAAAACGCCGCCGGGGACCTGGTCTATACCCCCACCCGGGAGTACACCTTCGCCGTAAAGTACCGGCGCCAGGAGATCGATCACAACAAGCGCGGGCCTTTCAGCAACAGCGCCTTTGCCGACCCGGTGGTAGTCGCCAAGACACCCAGTGAGTCGACCCGCGACCTGGTCACCGGTACGGTCTCCTACCGCCCTACGCTGCATCTCGCACTGGTGGGCGAGTACCGGGGCGATTTCCTGCGCAGGAACAACGTGACCGACCTGCCGTCGGAGACGACCTGGGGACTGCCGGAGAGCACCTCGACCCACACCGGGTCGCTCTCCGCCTACTATCGTCCGGTGAAGGGACTGAGGACCAGCGCCACCTACAGCTATGCCAGCACCGACCACCCCGCCTACGGCGCCTCTTTCGAGCAGCGCCACGAGGCGAAGCTGCTGGCCACCTACACGGTCAACAACCGCTGGGGGCTCACCAGCCACGCCATCCTACGCCGCGACCAGAACGACGAGGTGCGCAAGTACCTGGTGAACTACCCGTTTGAGCCGCTCTCCTTCTCCCTGGCCCCTTTGACCTCCCGGAGCACCAACAGTGAGAACGCCAACATCGGTGCCTGGTGGGTGCCGTTCCGGGGGCTTACGCTAGGGGCGACCTACTCGTACCTGCACCAGGAGGTCGAGCAGGGCATCCTCTTCACGGGGGTGCGCATCGGCAGCGAGGCCGCCTCCCAGTTTTCCAGCAGATCCCACGTCTATGGCGTCAACGTCTCCTATGCGCTCAGCGAAAAGAGCGACCTGGCGGTGGCGGCACAGCAGATCAGATCTGCTGCCGCTTTCACGCCGACGGACACCACATTTTCGCTCACCAGTAGCACCGACGGCATCAAGGAGATCAGCCAACAGAACACCGTGATCAGTTCGCTTTCGGCACGCGGCGAGTACCGCTTCACGAGCGCGCTTTCCACCACGCTTGAATATACGTGGAACGACTACAACGAGTTGAAGTCCGCCTACCAGAATTACAACGGCACCGTCCACACCATCGTCGCCGGCCTCGCGGCCAAGTGGTGACCAAGGGGTAACGTATCAAGACACTGCTACGTTCCATAGTTCTGCTCCTGCTGCTTGGCGCGGTGATCCCCGCGGCGGACTCCCGTGCGGCCGGAAAGCTGGTTGCGGCTCTCTTGACCTGCGACCTGCCGCGCTACCGCGAGGCCCACAAGGCGTTCGTGAAGGCGCTGGTGCAGAAAGGGTACGATCAGAGTAACGTCGAGGTGATCACCCAGACCCCTAACCCGGACCTCATCTCCTGGTCCAACAGCGTCCGGAAGTTCAACGCCATCGGCGCCGACGTCATCGTCACCTACGGCACCTCCGCCACCCTTGCTGCCCTGCGCGAGTCGCAGGATATTCCCGTTGTTTACGCCGACGTCTACGGTCCCGTGGAGACCGGGGTGGCCAGGAACATGACCTCCAGCGGGCGCAACAGTGCCGGGGTGAGTTCCAAGGTCCCCCTGGTCACGCTGATCAAGACCGCCACCGAACTCAAACCGATCAAGACCCTGGGCATCATCAGCGCCAACCGTGAGGAAGGGGCGCTGGTGCAGCTTAAGGAGGCACGCAAAATTGCCGCGCAAGCGGGGATCGTCCTGGTGGAAACCAACGTCGGCTCGGTTGGCGCCCTGGATGGAGCCTTGGCCACCCTCTATGCCACCAGGGTCGACTGCGTTTACGTTACGGAATGCACCGCCGGGAGCCGTTCCTTCGAAAAGATCGTGCACCGCTGCAACGAGCTGAAGATACCGGTGATATCGCAGATGCCGGGCGCGGCACACAAGGGGGCTGTGATGTCCCTGGAGGCGGACCCTGTCGAACAGGGGCAGCTGGCTGCCGAATACGTGGCGCGCATCCTGAGCGGTAAGAAGCCGTCGCAACTGCCGGTGGTCACGCCGAAACGGGTGGATCTGATCGTCAACCTGAAAGCGGCGCGGCTGCTTGACCTGAACGTTCCCTTCCCGGTGCTCAGCGCGGCGACCCGGGTGCTTAAGTAGATACATCGAGGTATTGATGGGAAGAATTTTGATCGTTGATGACGATGCGGCTTTCGTAGGAGCGCTCAAGGACAAGATCCAGGCGCTCTACCCGCTGCTGGACGTGATAACCTGCACGGAGCCGCTGCTGGCGTTGACCATACTGAGGCAGGGGATGGTGGACCTGTTGCTGGTGGATCTGGAGATGCCGACCCTGGATGGCTCCAAGATCTTCAGCTATGCCCTCTCGGTCGGTATCGACAAGAACCGCATCGTGATCCTTTCCGGGCGTGACTCGGACTACCTGCACGAGCAGTTTCCCATGGGGACCTGTCTGGCGGTACTGAACAAGTACGAGGCGAAGCAGAAGGCGGTGCTGGACATGATCTTCAGCTCGATGCAGAGAAAAGCCGCGGCAAGTTAAAGGCAGGGGCTAGGGACTAGGGACTAGGGGCTAGGGGCTAGGGGACTGGGGACTGGGGACTGGGGACTGGGGACTGGGGACTGGGGACTGGGGACTGGGGACTGGCGAATCGATAGGAAATTGACTACAGGGACGGGCGTTGCTGATGGCGCGGGCGGATTTTACCAGCCCCTAGCCCCCAGCCCCTAGCCCCTGGTTTTTTTTTAGGAGTTACATAGCATGGCAAAGCAGATGAGACTTACCTGTTACGGACGCAGCAAGAGCAAACCGGAGTGGGAATCGATCCTTTCGGGATTTACCTTTGATATCTTTTTCGCTGAGCTTGCGCAGGAACTGCAGCGCTTCGGCATCACCCTGGAACTGGGGGAGGACCCCGGGCAGGTGATCGAGGTGAATGGCTACGGCGATCTTTTGAATTCGATTCGCATCGCCTCGCCGTCGGACGGCATCAGCAACATCTGCATCGGGCATGTGATCGGCCAGAGCCCGCGGCTTGACCTTCAGGAGGACATCCGGCGCGCGGTGAACCGCATCGCGTTCGCACCGGAGACCGTGGCTCCCGATGACGAGAACCGCAAGGTCTGCCACAACTGCGGTTGCGGCTGCTAGAGAGGGAAAACTAGAGAGGGAAGATCTCGGCCTTTGCCGTGGCCCCCTCGACGGTGACGATGGCGTAGCTCCCGGGTAGTCCCTCCTTGAGGGCGCCCGGGTTCACCAGCAGCATCCCGTCCGCCGACTGCACGTCGGCCAGGTGGGTGTGGCCGTAGAGCACCACCGACGCTCCCAGTTGTACCCCCCGCCCGATCAGGTGAGAAAGGCCGCTCTTCACATGCTGACGGTAGCCGTGGGTCAGCAGGAATCGGCATTCACCCAGTTCCAGGGTGAGTTCCGCCGGAACC
This sequence comes from Geomonas anaerohicana, assembly GCF_016458305.1. GTDB lineage: Bacteria > Desulfobacterota > Desulfuromonadia > Geobacterales > Geobacteraceae > Geomonas > Geomonas anaerohicana. The sequence continues at coordinate 305,027 of NZ_JAEMHL010000004.1, forward strand.
TGCCGGTCCAGGTCGCAGTTGCCGGCCACCCGGTGCACCGGCACCTCCAGCACCTCCTCCATCATGCGAGCATCATCGCAGCCATCCCCTAGATGAACGATGTGATCCACCGGGCCGGCAAGTTCGTGGGCCCTGAAGGCATGGGCATAGTTGCCGTGGCTGTCGGAGATTACCAGTACTCTCATAGTTCCTCTTCCCGTATCTCTTCTACGACAGCAGGATACTCAGCCGAGACCCTGCCGCGGGATATTTGGTTTTGCGCCGTGCCCTGCATAGTGTAGAGTTGTTGGCGTCGCGCGCAATGCTTTATGTCACCCTACTGTTCAGATATAGGACAGAGTCTCGGTAAAAGACAAGCAAAATAAGCTGTAAACGTTTGACCCTGTAGGGGGTAATAATATTCGCCTTTCTTGGCATAGTGTCACATACAGTTTGTGGTGCTGGTGACTTGAGTAAAGTGCTCCCCCTCCCTTGACGGGAGGGGGGACATGTCTGCATTTGAACGAGACGGAGGTATCGATGAAAAAAATGCTGCTGTGGATCGCCGCCTTCGTTGTCGGCCTGTTCCTTCTTTTCAGCGCCTGCGTCGCCGTGGTCACCTCGCTGGTACGCGACGAAGATACCCTCTCCGGCGGAGACGGGGTCGGCGTCGTGGAACTGAAAGGGGTCATCGTCGACGGGCAGGAAACCATTCGCCAGTTGCGGGCCATGAAGAAGGACAACCATGCCAAGGCCGTGGTGTTCCGGGTGGATTCCCCCGGCGGAGTTGTCGGCCCGTCGCAGGAGATCTACGCGGCGGTAAAGGACCTGGCCAAGAGCAAGAAGGTGGTGGTCTCCATGGGGAGCGTCGCGGCCTCGGGCGGTTACTACGTCTCGGCACCGGCCAGCCTCATCTATGCCAACCCCGGCACCATCACCGGGAGCATCGGCGTCTTGATGAAGTTCTCCAACCTCGAGGGGCTGATGGACAAGGTCGGCATGAAGGCCTTCACCATCAAGACCGGCAAGTTCAAGGACACCGGTTCCCCCTCGCGCACCATGACCGACGAGGAAAAGGCGATGCTGCAGGGGGTGATCGACTCCACCCACGGCCAGTTCGTGAAGGCAGTGGCGCAGGGGAGGAGGCTCCCGGAAGAGCAGGTCAGGAGCATCGCCGACGGCAGGATCTTCTCCGGCGAGCAGGCGCTTGCCTTGAAGCTCGTGGACCGCATCGGCTCCATGCAGGACGCCATCGACGAGGCGGCGCGCCTGGGCGGCGTCAAGGGGGAGCCGAGGCTGATCCGCCTGCCCAAGAAGAAGGGGCGTGCTCTCGATTACCTGGTGGAAAGCGCGGCCCAGCGCATCGGCGTCCTCTCCGATTCGGAGAGCGGGGTCAGCGTCGATTATCGTCTCGGTTGGTAGTGGTCCGGCAGGCAAACAGCACGCGTTAGTGCCGCTTCTGACAGTGGCTGAGCCCTTGCCTGTGGCCCCTCCGCTCTCTTTAGATTTACCTTGACAAAAAAACCGCCATCTATATACTGGGAAACTTTGAAAAAGGGGAGATCTTCCTTTGAAGATAGAGATAGATAAGGTGAAAAAGAAGCAGCTCGACCTTACGGAGTCGGAGCCTGCCTCACACTACTCGGCGCTGGTAGAGATGGAAAAAGCGGGTGAGTGTGTCTTCACCGCTCCGGTGAACGCCCAGGTCGCGGCGATCTGGGAGTACGACCACGTAAGGGCCGCCGGCAAGGTGGAGAGTGCTGTGCGCCTCACCTGTTCCCGCTGCCTGGCCGAGTACGATTACCCGATCTCCTCCGACTTCACCATCTTCTACACCCAGAGCAAGGGTGAGGAACTGGACGAGGAAGTCGAGCTTTCCGACGAGGAGCTCATTTCGGCCACCTACAGCGGCGACGAGATCGACATGGATCCCGAAATCGCCGAGCAGGTCGCGCTGGAAGTACCATATAAACCGTTATGCAGCGAGTCGTGCCGCGGGCTGTGCCCCGAGTGCGGAGCTGACCTGAACGCCGGAGAATGTGGCTGTGATCGCGGCGAGATAAACCTGAAAATGGCCGCCCTGAAGAAGATCAAGATAGAAAAGTAAAAAGGAGAACACCATGGCTGTACCTAAGAAGAAGACCTCCAAGTCGCGCAAAAACATGAGGCGTGCACACGATTTCCTCACCGCTCCGACCGTTTCGACCTGCCCGCAGTGCAAGGCCCCGAAACTGCCGCATTGCGTCTGCCCGTCCTGCGGTACCTACAAAGGACGTCAGGTGCTCAAGGCTGAAGAGCTCTAGGATTTCGTCTCACCTAAGCCGTGACTGTTCGGAATCCGCTCCCTAGGGGAAATATGAGAGTTGCTGTCGATGTAATGGGGGGCGACAACGCCCCTCATGTTGAAGTAGAAGGTGCGGTAGCCGCCGCCAGAGAGTTCGGCATCCCGGTAACTCTGGTCGGCGACGTAGAAAAGGTGCAGGCCGAACTGGCCCGCCACGACTGCAAGGGGCTGGACATCGAACTCTGGCATGCCTCTGAAGTCGTGGGCATGCACGACTCCGCTTCCGATGCGGTGCGCAAGAAGAAGGACTCCTCCATCCGCGTCGCCTTCGAGCTGGTTAAGGGTGGCGAGGCCGTCGCAGTGGTAAGCGCCGGCAACTCCGGCGCCACCATGGCGGCCGGCATGTTCGTCCTGAAACGGATGAAGGGCATCGACCGCGCCGCAATCGCCCAACTCTTTCCCACCGTTACCGGTAAGACCCTCGTTCTCGATGTCGGCGGCAACGTCGACTGCAAGCCCATCCACCTGGTCCAGTTCGCCGTCATGGGCGAAGTGTACGCCAAGTTCGTCATGGGCGTCGACAAGCCCAGGGTTGGCCTGCTCTCCAACGGAGAGGAGGACAGCAAGGGGAACGAACTCACCCGGGAAACCAGCGCCCTCCTGCGCGACAAGCCCATCAACTACATCGGTTACGTGGAAGGTCGTGACATCTTCAATGGCTCGGTCGACGTCGTGGTTTGTGACGGCTTCGTCGGCAATGTTGCGCTGAAACTTTCCGAGGGGCTTGCCGAGGCGGTGGGCAAGATGCTCAAGGCCGAGATCAAGCGCAGCTTCCTGTCCCAGATCGGCTACCTGCTAAGCCGCAAGGCTTTCAACAATTTCAAGAAGACCGTAGACTACGCCGAGTACGGCGGCGCGCCTCTGCTTGGGATCAACGGCGTGGGCATGATCTGCCACGGCGGCTCGAACACCAAGGCAATCAAGAACGCGATCCGCTTTGCCCATGAATACGCACTCAAAGGGGTCAATGGCCGCATGGCCGAAAAGCTCAACGAGAGCTTCCCCGGCGAGACTCGCGAGCGTACCGGCCAGAACCCGGACGCCACAGAAAGGGTTGCTTCATGATTAGACCGAGAATCACCGGCACCGGTTCCGCAGTGCCGGAGAAAGTGCTGACCAATTTCGACCTGGAGAAGATGGTGGACACCACCGACGAGTGGATCGTCACCAGGACCGGTATCCGGGAACGCCGCATCGCCGCCGAGGGAGAATACACCTCGACCTTCGCCATCGCCGCCGCAGAGCGGGCGCTGGCAGCCGCCGGGGTGAAGGCGGAGGAAATCGACATGATCGTGGTGGGCACGCTCACTCCGGACTTTCCGTTCCCCGCCACCGCCTGCATCGTGCAGCAGGCCCTCAAGGCCACCAACGCTTTCTGCTTCGACCTCTCCGCCGCCTGCTCCGGTTTCATCTACGCCCTCTCCACCGCACAGAAGTTCATCGTCTCAGGACAGGTGAAGAAGGCCCTGGTGATCGGCGCAGAGGTGCTGTCTCGCATCGTGGATTGGAACGACCGCAACACCTGCCTGCTGTTCGGCGACGGTGCCGGCGCGGTGGTGCTCGAGGCGCAGGAAGGGGAGAGCGGCATCCTTTCCACCCACATGCACAGCGACGGCAACTACTGGGAGATCCTGTACCAGAAAGGCGCCGGCAGCCGCAACCCCGCCAGCCACAAGAACGTGGACGAGGGGCTGGTCTACCTGACCATGCAAGGCAACGAGGTGTTCAAGCTGGCCGTCCGTTCCATGGGCGAAGTGGCCATGGAGGCACTCGAGGCCAACGGTCTCACCGCCGCCGACGTCAACCTGTTCATTCCGCACCAGGCCAACCAGAGGATCGTCGACTCCGTCGGCAAGCGCCTCGGCATTACCGGCGACCGCGTTTTCGTCAATCTGGACCGCTACGGCAACACCTCGGCGGCGTCGATCCCGATCGCGCTGGACGAGGCTGTGCGTGCCGGCCGCCTGAAAGAGGGCGACCTGCTGCTGCTCGACGCCTTCGGCGGCGGCCTCACCTGGGGCTCCGCGCTCGTTCGCTGGTAAGTGCTTCGTCCCCTCGCCCTCCGGGAGAGGGGTAGGGGTGTGGGCGTCGGCAGCTCCTGAGTAGATGCCCGCATGCCGCCGCTCTATTACAAGAAAAAAAGAGGTTACCTATGCAATCCTATGCATTCATCTTCCCGGGGCAGGGTTCCCAGCACGCCGGGATGGGGAAGGATCTGGCGGATAACTTCAAGACCGCCAAGGTCGCCTTCGAGGAGGCCGACGACGCGCTCGGCTTCTCCCTTTCGAAACTCTGCTTCGAGGGGCCCGAGGAGGACCTGAAACTCACCGCGAACACCCAGCCGGCCATCCTGGCCGCCAGTGTCGCGGCATTCCGCGTGCTCAAGGAGGAGTCGCCGCTGGTCCCCTCCTTCGTGGCCGGCCACTCGCTGGGCGAATACTCCGCACTGGTCGCTGCAGGCGCGCTCGACTTCGCCGATGCGCTCCGGACCGTCAGGGCCCGCGGCAGCTACATGCAGGACGCCGTCCCGGTCGGGGTAGGGGCCATGGCCGCCATCCTCGGCGCCGAGGCGGACGTGCTCAAAGAGATCTGCGCCGAGGCGGCACAGGGCCAGGTGGTATCCCCGGCCAACTTCAACTCTCCCGGCCAGATCGTGGTCGCCGGGCACACCGGCGCCGTGAACCGCGCCATCGAGATCGCCAAGGCCAAGGGGTTCAGGAAGGCCATGCTGCTGCCGGTATCCGCACCCTTCCACTGCGCGCTGATGAAGCCCGCCGCCGACAGGCTGGCCCAGACGCTGGAAGCTGTGCAGGTGCACGCGCTGACCGCCCCGGTGGTCAGTAACGTCGAGGCGAAGCCGAACTCCGACGCGGCCCGCGTCAAGCCGCTCCTCGTGGAGCAGGTCTGTGCACCGGTCCTTTGGGAGCAGATCATCCAGAACATCGTCGCCGCCGGCGTCACCAACTTCGTCGAGATCGGCCCGGGCAAGGTGCTGGCCGGCCTCGTCAAGAGGATCGACAAGGAAGCGGCCTGCGTGAACGTGCAGGACGCGGCAGGCGTAAAAGCAATCACGGAGGTGGCGTAATGAGCCTGAACGGACAGGTAGCAGTCGTCACCGGTGCCTCCCGCGGCATCGGCCGGGCCATCGCCCTCAAACTCGCGCAAGAGGGCGCCGCCGTGGTGGTGACCGCCACCACCGAGCAGGGCGCCGCCAGGACCGCCGACGAGATCGTCGCCGCGGGTGGCAAGGCTCTCGCGGTCAAGGTCGACGTTTCGGTCGCCGCCGAGGTTGAGAGCCTCTTCAAGCAGTCAGTGGAGGCCTTCGGCAAGGTTGACATCCTGGTCAACAACGCCGGCATCACCAAGGACGGCCTGCTCCTCAGGATGAAGGAAGAGGACTGGGACGCGGTGCTCGACATCAACCTGAAGGGTTGCTTCAACTGCACCCGCGAGGCCGCGAAGCTGATGTCCAAGGCGCGCTTCGGCAGGATCGTCAACGTCTCCTCCGTCGTGGGCGAGATGGGCAACCCCGGCCAGGCCAACTACTGCGCCTCCAAGGCGGGCATGATCGGCCTCACCAAGTCGGTGGCCAAGGAACTCGCCCGCAGAAACGTCACCGTCAACGCGGTCACCCCGGGCTTCATCGAGACCGACATGACCTCCGAGCTCTCCGAAAAGACCAGGGAGGCGCTCCAGGAGCAGATTCCCATGGGCAGACTCGGCAGTGCGGATGACATAGCGGGGGCGGTCTTGTTCCTCGTTTCCGACGCCGCGGCATACGTCACCGGGCACGTTCTTTCGGTGAACGGCGGCATGTACATGTGAGTCGCCTGACGGCGTTGTTTTTACTTTCAGCGCCAAAAATACCTTTTGCAAATTCTACTTTTCATGCTATGAAATAGCAGTCTTGGGCACAACAAATCAAATAACGTCTAACGTTACAATCAAATGGAGGTAATTGAATGGCTTCGATCGAGAAACGCATTAAAGAGATAGTCGCTGAGCAGCTTGGTGTTGACGAGGCTCAGGTGACCAACGAGTCCTCCTTCATGGACGACCTGGGCGCCGACTCCCTGGATACCGTAGAACTGGTGATGGCGCTTGAGGAAGAGTTCGAAATCGAGATCTCCGACGAGGACGCCGAGAAGATCCAGTCGGTACAGGACGCAATCGACTACATCACTGATCACACCTAGTAGAGAGGGGGGAGTTATGCTTCCCCTTTTTCATGCCGCCTCCGGGCGGCCATGAGTCAACAGTACCTAAGGAGAGTTCAGAGTATGAGAAGAGTTGTTGTCACGGGGGTAGGCGTGGTTTCCCCGCTGGGGACCGGGAACGGCAAGAACTGGGATGCACTGGTATCCGGCACGTCCGGCATCGCTCCCATTACCCGTTTTGATGCCTCCGACCTGCCGGTGAAAATCGCCGGCGAGGTGAAGGATTTCGTTGCTGAAGATTTCATCGACAAGAAAGAGATCAAGAAGATGGATCTCTTTATCCAGTACGCGCTGGCTGCGGCCCACTTCGCCATGGAAGACTCCGGCCTGCAGATCACCGAGGAAAATGCCGAGCGCGTGGGCGTCCTGGTGGGCGCCGGCCTGGGCGGGCTTCCCGCCATCGAGCGTTACCATTCGGCGCTGCTGGAGGGGGGATACAAGAAGGTCTCCCCGTTCTTCATCCCGATGCTGATCATCAACCTCGCTCCGGGGCACATCTCTATCAAGTACGGCGCGAAAGGCCCGAACGTCTCCTCCGTTTCCGCCTGCGCTACCGGCACCCACTCCATCGGTGACGCGTACCATATGATCCAGCGCGGCGACGCCGACGCCATGATCGCGGGCGGCACCGAGTCCACCGTGACCCCGCTCGGTATCGGCGGCTTCTCGGTGATGAAGGCGCTCTCCACCAACAACGACAACCCGGCCGGCGCTTCGCGTCCGTTCGACCTGGGCAGGGACGGTTTCGTCCTCTCCGAGGGTGCCGGCATCGTCGTGCTCGAGGAGTACGAGGCGGCCAAGGCACGCGGCGCCAAGATCTACGGTGAAGTCGTGGGCTACGGTCTGTCCGGCGACGCCTACCACCTGACCTCTCCTGCCCCGGGCGGCGAGGGCGCGGCGCGCTGCATGAAGATGGCGCTGCGCACTGCGGGCATCAACCCGGAGCAGGTCGACTACATCAACGCCCACGGCACCTCGACCCCGTTCGGGGACGTCGGCGAGACCACCGCGATCAAGACCGTCTTCGGCGATCACGCCTACAAGCTGATGGTTTCCTCTACCAAGTCGATGACCGGCCACCTGCTCGGTGCTGCCGGCGGCGTCGAGGCTGTCTTCTCCCTGATGGCGATGCAGAACTCGGTAGTGCCTCCGACCATCAACTACACCGATCCGGATCCTGAGTGCGATCTCGACTACGTGCCCAACACGGCACGCGAGGCGAAGCTCGAGTACGCCATGAGCAACTCCTTCGGCTTCGGCGGCACCAACGCGTCGCTGCTCTTCAAGAGGGTCTAGTCATGATAGTTCTCGGTAGCGATCACGGCGGGCTGGATCTCAAGAACGAGATCAGGAAGATGCTCGAGGCGCGCGGTCTTCCCTGCGAAGACCTCGGTACCCACAACGGCGATTCCGTCGACTACCCCGATTTCGGGATAGCGGTATCCCGCCGCGTCTCCGAGGGGAGCGCCGAGAAGGGGATCCTGGTCTGCGGCACCGGCATCGGCATGTCCATCGTGGCCAACAAGTTCCCCGGCATCCGTGCGGCGCTGGCCACCGACGTCTTCATGGCGACCATGGCCAAGGAGCACAACAACGCCAACATCCTGGTGCTGGGCGGCCGCGTGCTGGAGACCGAGAAGGCCCGCGAGATGGTGGCGGCCTGGCTCGACACCGAGTTCGCCGCGGGCAGGCACCAGAAGCGGCTGGACAAGATCGCCGAAGTGGAGCGCGAACTCAAGGGATGATGCATCACCCAAAAGCGAGCGGGTCAGCACAGCGGCACTGGTAAGACAAACGATTCTAAAGCACGGAACGGGACTCCCAGAGTCCCGTTTTCTCATTTCAACAGCACTTTTTCACTAGGAGAGTCAGACATGTCAGTACTGGAAACATTCGACCCGGCAGTGGCGGAAGTCATCAGGCACGAGACTGAGCGCCAGGAGTACAACCTCGAACTGATCGCCTCGGAGAACTTCGTTTCCCCGGCCGTGCTCGAGGCGCAGGGATCGGTTCTTACCAACAAGTACGCCGAGGGGTATCCCGGCAAGCGTTACTACGGTGGCTGCCACGAGGTGGACAAGGTCGAGAACCTGGCCATCGAGCGCGCCAAGGAACTGTTCGGCGCCGATCATGTCAACGTCCAGCCGCACTCCGGTTCCCAGGCCAACATGGCGGTCTACTTCTCCGTGCTGAAGCCGGGCGACACCGTGCTGGGCATGAACCTCGCCCACGGCGGCCATCTGACCCATGGCTCCCCGGTCAACTTCTCCGGCAAGCTCTTCAACATCGTTCCCTACGGCGTCTCCCAGGAGACCCAGACCATCGACTACGAGGAGTGCGAGCGTCTCGCCGTCGAGCACAAGCCGAAGATGATCGTCGTGGGCGCCTCCGCGTACCCGCGCATCATCGACTTCGAGGCCTTCCGTCGCATCGCCGACAAGGTGGGCGCCGTGGTCATGGTGGACATGGCCCACATCGCCGGCCTCGTTGCCGCGGGCCTGCACCCGAGCCCGGTTCCCTACGCCGAGTTCGTGACCACCACCACCCATAAGACCCTGCGCGGACCGCGCGGCGGCATGATCATGTGCCGCGAGGAGTGGGCCAAGACCCTGAACTCCAACATCTTCCCGGGCATCCAGGGCGGCCCGCTCATGCACGTCATCGCCGCCAAGGCCGTGGCGTTCAAGGAAGCGCTCTCCCCCGAGTTCAAGCAGTACCAGCAGCAGATTGTGAAGAACGCCCAGGCGCTCGCCGCCGGCCTCATGAGCCGCGGCTTTAAGCTCACCTCCGGCGGTACCGACAACCACCTGATGCTGGTGGACCTGTCCCAGACCGAGCTGACCGGCAAGGTAGCCGAGGAGGCACTCGACCGCGCCGGCATCACCGTCAACAAGAACGGCATACCCTTCGACACCCGCTCGCCGTTCATCACCTCCGGTATCCGCATCGGCACCCCGGCAGCCACCAGCCACGGCCTGAAAGAAGCCGAGATGGAGCAGGTGGCAGGCTTCATCGCCGAGGTCCTCGGCAACGTCAATGACGAGGCCAAACTCGCCGCGGTGAAGACCCAGGTGAACGCGCTGATGAAGCGCTTCCCGCTCTACGCCGACCGCCTGAAGTAAGGAGCCGGCCATAATTGAAAGGGAAGGGGGGTGCCTTCAGGCACCCCCCTTTTTTATTCCCGGATAGGTCACCTCCCCCCGGAGGGGGGAGGCTGGGAGGGGGGAAGCCCCACCGTGACGCTGCGCGCCCCCTCCCTGTCCCTCCCCCTCCGGGGGCGGGGACTCTGTTCGGCCATATCTGTCGTGAAGGAAGAGACCGCGAGTTTTAGCTGGAAAATGTGGAGGGGAATCCGGTATGGTTGACGCGGCCGGTTCCAACCGGCTCCTGATGCTTCAGCAGGGGGACGAGGATGCACTTTTTTAACTACCACGAACCGCTCTTTCGCCCGCCCTCCGAGGCCGGCAGTCTCATCTTCCAGATCACCATCGGCTGCTCCCAGAACCGGTGCAAATTCTGCGGCATGTACAAGATGAAGCAGTTCCGGATCCGCTCGCTGGATGAGATCTTCGCGGAGATCAGGTCCATCCCGCCGCGCTACCGCCCGGGCGTGCGGCGCGTGTTTCTGGCCGACGGTGACGCCCTGATCTACCCGCAGCAGGGACTGGAGCGGATACTCGATGAACTTGCCGTGGTCTTTCCTTCCCTCACCCGGGTGGGAGCCTACGCCTCCCCGAACAGCTTGAACCTCAAGAGCGAGGAGGATCTGTCTGCCCTGCGGGCCAAAAAGCTCCGCATCCTGTACTACGGGCTGGAGAGCGGCGACGCGGAAACCCTGCGGCTGATCGACAAGGGATTCGAACCGGACCAGATGCTGGAGCAGTGCCGCAAAGCAAAGGCTGCCGGGATGAAGCTTTCCATAACCGCCATCCTTGGGCTTGCGGGGAGAAAGCGCAGCGCCGAGCATGCTGCCGCCACCGCGGAGTGGATCACGGCGCTGTCGCCGGAATACTTTTCCCTGCTCACCATGTTCCAGCGCCACAACGACGACTTCCTGAAGCTGATCGAGCCGCTGAGCCACGGAGAAATTCTGCTGGAGACCCGCGCGCTGCTGGAGCGGCTGGCCCCGCAAGGAACGATCCTGCGCTCCAACCACGTCTCAAATTTCCTTAGCTTGGCCGGGAGCTATCCGAAGGACCGGCAGCGTCTCATCGATACGGTGGACGCCGCTCTGCTGGAAGCAAAAAGGGACCCCCGCTGGTACGCGGAGATCCCTTCTTATCAAGAGGAATACTACTAGGTTCTATCTCGCCACGCCGCAGAGCCTCAGTTCGCTCTCCAACTTCTCCCGGGAGATGCCGAGTACGCGGCAGGCCTTCTCGCGGTCGCTCTGGTAGCGCTCCATCACCATCAGCAGCAGGGCTTTTTTCAGTGAGGCGGAGAGCTTGTCCATGACGCCCTGCCCTTGGTTTGCTGCCAGGGTGGAGACCAGGGGCTCCAGGTTTCTCTGGAACAGTTCGGCGCTCTCGTTCACGGTGTGGCGCACCGGTTCGGTCCGCTTGAGTCGCACCACGTTCCCCACGCACTGGTCCATGTTGTCCTGCACGAAGCGCAGGGTGTCCCAGTGGCTGTCCACGGACATGTAGCGCAGGTCGTCCTTGGTCCCTTCCGGTGCCCCCTTCTTCCTCAGGCGTACTTCCATAATGGTATAAGCGTAAGAGCCAGACCTTTCATTGGTGCTGCGATCTCTGTATGCCATGATGTCCTCCCGGATGTTGTGCCGTTTTCCCCTTCTTTTACAACTGGCGTACCAAAACTGACCGTGGTGGAGCGTATGCCGTAACTGTCTGATTTTATTATGTAAAATGATGATGTTTCGGTCTGTGCCCGATGGGCTCGGAAAGGGCTTGTCTGTGCTAAACCTGCACAACGAGCTTGTTCGATGTTTGATTTGTGCTGGAATATCGAGGTGTTGAGCGCATTGCGAACTCTGAACAGCAGTATGGGAATGCACAGACGGCGTTGTGCAACCTTTGCCATCTGCTATAACGTGTGTTGTTTTTAATCGTTTTGGTGATGGCGCTCACAACTCGGAAGCGGGGAGGTGACCTCTGGAGAGACCACTGCTGGTGCCGCTGGCCGCGTTGATCGCAGGTCTGGCCACCACCCACCTGTCTGAAACCTTTCCCCCCACCTGGTCCCTGCCAGCCTTGCTTGTCGTTACCCTGGCAGCCACCTTCACCCGTTCGCGATCCCCCTTCCTGCTGGCTTTAACCTTGCTCTTCTTCGCGTGGGGCCAGTTATCGTTGCAGCCGTTTCTGCTGCCGCTACCGGGATTGGAGCGGTTCGCCTCGGACCGGCCGGTGGTGATCGAGGGGGTGCTGGACGCGCGGGCGGAACCCGGCGCGACAGGGGGGAGCCGGGTCTATGTGCAGGTCGAGCGGGTCAGCAATGAGGGGAGAGAACAGGGGGCGTCGGGGCGGCTGCTGGTATTCGTGAAAGAGGGACGTGCGGGACTGCGTATCGGGGACAGGATACGATTTTCTTCCCGGATCCGTGTACCGCGCAACCTGGGGCTGCCCGGTGAGTCCGACTGGGTGCGCAGGCTGGCCTATCAACAGGTGCATGTCACCGGATTTGTGCTGACGGCTGATGACCTGGTGCTGCTGCGAGCGGGCGAGGGGCGGCTGCACGACATCGACCTGCTGGCTGAGAGGCTCGGGCGTTTCATCACCAGGGTGGAACCGGGGCCAGAGGGTGGAGTCCTGAAGGCACTGCTCCTTGGCGACCGGGGCGACGTGCCGGAGCAGTTGCAGGAGGCTTTTGCCCGCAGCGGAGTGAACCACATCCTTTCCATTTCCGGCTTCCACGTCGGCATCGTGTTCCTGTCTCTGTGCCAGTTCCTCTACTACCTGGCCCGGCGCTCCGAATGGCTCGCCCTGCACCTCAAACTGAGACCGCTGGTCATGCTGGCCTCCCTGCCCATGGTGGTCTTCTACCTGTTCCTTTCCGGGCAGGCACCCGCCACGCTGCGCAGCGTGCTGATGATCTGCGTGGTCGTGGCCGCGCTGCAAATGAAACGGGAAGTAGACCCCGTGCACACCATCATGCTGGCCGCCTGCGCCATCCTGTCTGTGGCACCGCAACTGGCATTCGACGTCTCTTTTCAGCTCTCCTTCCTGGCTATCTGGGGGCTGTCCGTCCTGACGCCGACTCTGTCCAAAGCGCAGGATAAGGCTGGGAAAGTGATCCGGTGGGTGGTGCTGCTTTTTATCGCTTCAGTGGCAGCCATAGTCGCCACCTCTGTCCATGTTGCCTATTACTTCCAACGGATATCGTTGGTTGGGCTGGTCGCCAATCTCCTGGTGGTGCCGCTCATGGGCTACGGCGCAGTAGTTCTTGGTTTCAGTGCCCTGGTCCTGGGCTGCCTGTGGGAAACGCCTGCCACCGTGCTGCTGCACCTAGCGGCCACCCTGGTGCGCTGGTCGGATCGGGTGGTAGAGCAATTATCCCGCGCCCCAGTTTTTACAGCTTACGTCCCGGATCGCCTGGACCTTCTGCTGGCGTGCCTGGTGCTCTGTGCAGTGACGTTCATCAAGTTGCGAGGATGGCGTCATGCGACCGTGTTCGCGCTGGTGGTAGCACTGGTTGTGCGCGCGGTGCCCGCTGCCCAGGCTAACGACGGCATCATGCGGTTGTACTTTCTGAGCGTGGGGCAGGGGGACGCCGCGCTGGTGCATTTGCCGGACGGAAAGTGGATGCTGGTCGACGGCGGCGGCAATGCCACGGACAGCGACATGAAAGTGGGGGCACGCCTGTTGCTCCCTGCCTTGCGAGCCCTCTCGGTACGGCGCATCGATTACCTGGTCCTGTCACACGGCCATCCGGACCACCTGCAAGGGGGGGTGTACCTGGCGGCCAATTTCGAGGTGGGGGAGTTGGTCGTCCACCACCAGACCCTGGCTGCCCCTGAGTTGCAGCAGTTGAAATGGGTTGCAACCGCACGTGGCGTTCCGGTGCAGCAACTTGGAGGGGAGCTGACGCCACTGCAGGTGGGAGGCGCGCAGCTCGAACCGCTGTGGCCGGTTGCCGGGCAGGCACCGGAGGCGGACACGAACGGGGGCTCCCTGGTATTCCGTCTGGTCCACGGCAAAAGTTCCGTTCTCTTCACCGGTGATATCGGCGTGCGTGAAGAGCGGGAACTTCTTGAACGGGGTATTCTGCAGCGAAGCAACCTGTTGAAGGTGGCGCATCACGGTAGCCGGTATTCTTCCAGCGAACCCTTTGTGGCAGCGGTGCGGCCGGCTGTCGCGATCATCTCCGCAGGATACCGTAACGCCTTTCGCCTCCCAGCGGCGGAGACCCTGGACAGACTGCAACGTCACGGCGTCAGAATCTACCGCACCGACCTGGAAGGAACCATCGAGGTGGTCTGCAAAGCGGATGGTGTTCTCATATTATCGGCTCCTTATGGGCATTTTAATTGACACTCAAGAGTTCTATCTGCTAGTTTATGCTGGCATTGCCCCCTGTATCACCCGACCATCCAGGAGATTCTTTGCATGGAAAAGATTCTTTTAGTCGAAGACGATAGCTTTTTCCGAGAGGTCTATACCGACCTGCTCAAGGAAGATGGCTATAGCGTCGAAGTGGCCGCTTCCGGAGAGGAGGCGCTGGAAATGATCAGTAGGGGAGGGTACCACCTGGTCGTCACCGACCTGGTGATGCGCGATGTGTCAGGCCTCGACATTCTGTCAGAGGTCAAGAGGCTGGATCCTGCCACCGCGGTGATCATGGTCACCGGCCACGCCAACGTGGAGACCGCCATTTACGCCCTCAAAAACGGCGCCACGGATTATCTCATCAAGCCAATCAACCAGGACGAGTTCCGCCACATAGTCGCCCATTGTATGGAACAGCGCAGGCTTCTCGACGAGAACCTGGAGCTGAAGGGGCTGGTCAACCTGTTCCAAGTGAGCCAGAACATCGCCAACTGCCTGGAACTCGAACGCATATATTCGATGCTCACCGACGCCGTGGTCAAGGAAGTAGGTGTCACCCGCGCGCTTGGTTACTTCAGTGACAACGGCCAGCTCATGCTGCGCGAACTGAAGGGGATCGAGGAGTTGAACGCGCACCTGCTGGGACAGGCCGTGATCAGCGAATGTGACCTGCGCGATGACGGCAGCTCCCACCTGGTATTCCTGCGGAACTTCCTCCCGGACGATGCCGATTACGGCAACGGAGTCACCGAGGCACTGTGCGTGTACCTGCGGCAGAAGGCGGAGCTGCAGGGGGTGATCATCCTGTTCAACGATCCGGGCACCCTCTTGCCCAGAGACATCAACCGCAAACATATCTCTTTCCTGCTCGACCAGGGGTCGCTGGCCCTGGACAACGCCGCACGTTACAACATCGCCAAGGACCTCCTCTACATAGACGAGTTGACCGGCCTGTACAACTACCGCTATTTGGACGTGGTGCTGGAGCGGGAACTAAAGCGCTGCGAGCGCTACGGCTCCAACTTAGGCATCCTCTTCCTTGACATCGACCTGTTCAAGTCGGTGAACGACAACTTCGGGCACCTGATCGGCAGTCGCGTCCTGCGCGAGGTCGGCTCGCTGGTCAGAAAAAGCGTGCGCGACGTCGACGCGGTGATCCGTTACGGCGGCGACGAGTATACCATCGTGTTGGTCGAAACCGGGATGGACGGGGCGGCTATCGTTGCCGAGCGCATCAGGAAGACCATCGAGGGGCACACCTTCGCCAAGGCCGACGGCCTTGCCATCAGGCTCACTGTGAGCCTTGGTTTCGCCTGCGCGCCCGACGATGCCACCACCAAGGCCGAGTTGCTGGAGATGGCGGACCAGGCCATGTACCGCGGCAAGAGCGCCGGTAAGAACCGTGCCTTCCACGCCGAAAGGCTGGTCACCCCTCCCTGACCGGGCAAGGGCTGACACTACGTTGCAACAGACCGGACAGTAGTCACGCCGGTTTTTTTGTTTTTAAAGCCTCAACGCAAAGGCGCGGGGGCGCAGAGGCGCAAAGGTAAACCGAAGGCTTTCAGGTTTGCTTTTCCCCCAGCTTCAGTTTTTCTTTGCGGCTTAGCGCCTTCGCGGCTTTGCGTTAAGTTGTTCGGTTTTTATTTCGTGAATGAGGAGAGGGGTTAACCGTGGCAATCACCGGCATCAAAGGTTTCAACGACATCCTCCCGGGCGAGGTCGAGAAGTGGCAGCACATCGAGGCCACGGCACGCCGGGTTTTTGAGCTTTACGGGCTTTCCGAGATCAGGATCCCGATCCTGGAGAAGACCGAGCTGTTCTGCCGCTCCATTGGCGATGCCACCGACATCGTGGAGAAGGAGATGTACTCCTTCGAAGACAAGGGGGGTAACAAGGTCACCATGCGCCCGGAGGGGACCGCGTCGGTGATGCGCGCCTACGTCGAGCACAAGATGCACGCCCTGGACCCGGTGGCGCGCCTGTACTACATGGGGCCGATGTTCCGCTACGAGCGCCCGCAGAAGGGGCGCTACCGCCAGTTCCACCAGATCGGTGCCGAGATCACCGGCGTTGCCGCTCCCACGGTCGATGCCCAGGTGCTCACCATGCTGACCCATTTCTTCCAGGAACTGGGGCTCACCGAGCCGTCGCTGCAGATCAACTCGCTGGGCTGCCCCTGCTGCCGTCCCGCCTACCGCGAGGCGCTCAAGAAGTTCCTGCTCGATCGCATCGACCAACTGTGCGATGACTGCAAGCGTCGCTACGATACCAACCCGCTGCGTGCATTGGACTGCAAGTCCGCCGGCTGCCAGGAGGCCACCCAGGGCGCCCCTTCGATGCTGGACCACCTCTGCGCCGAGTGCAGCGATCACTTCGACAAGACCCGCAAGCACCTGGAACTGGTCGGCACCCCGTACAGCATCAACCAGCGCATGGTGCGCGGCCTCGACTACTACACCAGAACCACCTTCGAGATGGTCACCACCATGCTGGGCGCCCAGAGCGCCGTCGCCGCCGGTGGCCGTTACGACGGCCTGATCTCCTCGATCGGCGGGCCGCAGATCCCCGGTATCGGTTTTGCCATGGGTGTCGAGCGCGTGGCGCTGCTGTTGGCTGAGAAAGATTTCTCCCGCAGGCCGGATCTCTTCATCGCCGCCCTAGGTGATGAGGCTCATGCCGAGGCCTTCCGTCTGATGAGCGCCCTGCAGCGCCTGGGTCTCGCCGTGGAGATCGACTACGAAGGGAAGAGCCTGAAGAGCCAGATGAGGCGTGCCGACAAGTTCAACTCCCGGTTCACGCTCATCATTGGCGGCGACGAGATGGCCCGCGGCACCGCCCCCTTGAAGAATATGGACGGCGGCACCCAGGACGAGGTTGACCTGAAGGCAGAGGCCATTCGTTCAGCAATCAACGCGTAAATTTAGTTCTGAAACCTGAGCGGTTCGTACAGAGGATTGAGTAACAGTCCCCTCCCCCGGAGGGGGAGGGTTAGGGAGGGGGAGCGATAGCTACAACCTTTCCCCCCTCCCGACCTCCCCCCTCCGGGGGGAGGAGTGTCACCGCTCACATCAAAAAAGGGACAGGCTACTTTTTTACCGTAAAGTAGCCTGTCCCCTTTTTATCTGCAGACCGCTTACGGCAGTTCGAACACCAGCGCCTCGGCCGCTTCTTTCGCCGTCAGGCGCAGCAGGTCTTCGTTGCTGACTGCCGCCCCGTCCCCTGTCTCCAGAAGATGGCCGTTCACGAGCAGCTTGCCCCGCGCCACCTGCACCCAGGCATGCTGTCCCGCCGGGACGTGATGCACGATCTCCTCGCCCGGGTCCAGGAGCGTTGCGTATAATTTCACGTCCTGGTGGATGGTAACCGAGTCGTCACGCCCGTCCGGGGAAGCGATCAGGCGCAGGCGGCCACGCTTTTCCTGGTCCGGGAAAAATTTCTGCTCGTAGCTCGGGGTGATCCCGGTCCGCTCTGGCAGAATCCAGATCTGGAAAAAGTGCAGCGGGTCAACCTTGCTGTCGTTGAACTCGCTGTGGGTAATGCCGGTGCCGGCACTCATACGCTGCACGTCCCCGGGACGAATGACGGAGCCGGTTCTCATGCTGTCGCGGTGCGCGAGCGCGCCTTCCAGCACGTAGGAGATGATCTCCATGTTGCGGTGCGGGTGAGTGGGGAAGCCCACCCCCGGCTGCACGCGGTCCTCGTTGATGACCCGCAGGTCCCTGAAACCCATGTGGCGCGGATCGTAATAGTCGGCGAAGGAAAAGGTGTGGTAGGTGTTGAGCCAGCCGTGATCGGCATGGCCCCTGTCGTTTGCTCTTCTGACGGTGATCATGGCGTCCTCCTGCCTAAGTTTCACGAATCGTTACGAAAGCCAAACCGTTTGACCTTGTATGATTTGATATTAAAGTATATGGCTTCGGTTTGTCAACGGTGTGTCATACTTTGGCCTTTACATCGGCAGCCCCCTAGTGCTAAAACTTCCCTTATTTTTATTCTCATCAGCAACTGGAGCCCGCTGAGCCACGGCTCCTTTTGTCTTTTCTATTCAATCAGTTTCGGTTTCTCGTTAGGGCCTCGGATTTATGGATTCACCTGCCAATTTCGTACATCTTCATCTGCACTCCCAGTACTCCCTGCTGGACGGCGCCATCCGCATCGGCGACCTGGTCAAGAAGGCGAAGGAGTACCACATGCCGGCGGTGGCGGTCACCGACCACGGCAACATGTTCGGCTCCCTCGAGTTCTATCTGAAGGCCCAGGACAAGGGGGTCAAACCGATCCTTGGCTGTGAGGTCTACATCGCTCCCGGCTCCCGTCTCGACAAGAAGGCCCCCACCGCCGCAGACCCGGTCACCAGCTACCACCTCATCCTGCTGGCCGAGAACATGACCGGTTTCAAGAACCTCTGCTACCTCAGCTCAGCCGGCTACAAGGAGGGGTTCTACCGCCGCCCCCGCATCGACAAGGAACTGCTGGAGAAGCACCGGGAAGGTCTTATCTGCCTCTCCGCCTGCCTGCAGGGAGAGATCGCCTATCTCGCCGGCAGGAACAAGATGGAGGAGGCCAAGGCTGCCGCCATCTGGTACGCCGACATGTTCCCCGGGAGCTACTACCTGGAGATCCAGGAGAACGGGCTCCCCGAGCAGACCATCGCCAACAGGCGGGTGATGGAGATCGCGCGCGAGCTGAACCTGCCGCTGGTCGCCACCAACGACTGTCACTACCTCAACAAGGAAGACGCCAAGGCGCACGAGATCCTGCTCTGCATCCAGACCGGCAAGACCATGAGCGACCCGAACCGGATGCGCTTCACCACCGAGGCCTTCTACGTGAAGAGCCCGGAGGAGATGGCGCGGGACTTCCACTACTGCCCGGAGGCGCTGGAAAATACGGTCAAGATCGCCGAACGCTGCCACTACGAGTTCGATTTCAAGACCTATCACTTCCCGGCTTACGAGGCGCCGCCGGGCGAAACCCTGGATGATCAGCTGGAGCGCGAGTCCATCGAGGGGCTCAAGCTGCGTCTCGAGAAGATCAAGATCAAGTACCCGGACCTGACCCCGGAACAGGAGCAGGCTTACCACGACCGCCTGCGCATCGAGCTGGACTGCATCAGGCACATGGGGTTCCCGGGCTATTTCCTCATCGTTGCGGACTTCATCAACTGGGCCAAGGACCACGGCATCCCCGTCGGGCCGGGCAGGGGCTCGGCGGCCGGCTCGCTGGTCGCCTTCTGCATCAGGATCACCGACATCGATCCGATGCCGTACAACCTGCTATTCGAGCGATTCCTGAACCCGGAACGTATCTCCATGCCGGATATCGACGTCGACTTCTGCCAGGACCGCCGCGAAGAGGTGATCCAGTACATGGTCGAGCGCTACGGCAGGGAGAAGGTCTGCCAGATCGCGGCGTTCGGTACCATGGCCGCCCGCGGCGTCATCCGCGACGTCGGGCGCGCGCTGGACCTCACCTTTGCCGACGTGGACAAGATCGCCAAGCTGGTCCCCGAGGTCTTGGGTATTACGCTCGACAAGGCCATCGAGCAGGAGCCTAAACTCAAGGAGCTGATGGCGGCCGACCCGAAGGTGAACGAGGTCATGACCGTCGCGCTGCGCCTGGAGGGGCTTGCCCGCCACATCTCGACCCACGCCGCGGGCCTCGTGGTCGCGCCCAGGCAGATGGAAGATTTCTGCCCGGTCTACAAGGACCAGAAGACCGGCTCGCTGACCACCCAATACTCCATGAAGTACGTGGAGAAGGTCGGCCTGGTGAAGTTCGACTTCCTCGGCCTCAAGAACCTCACCGTCATCGACAACGCCTGCAAGCACATCCGTAACGGCAAGGATCCCAACTTCGACATCACGCTCCTGACCGATGACGATCCGGAAACCTACAAGCTGCTGCAGGCCGGCAACACCACCGGCGTCTTCCAGCTCGAGTCGAGCGGCATGAAGGAGCTTCTGGTCAAGCTGAAGCCGTCCTGCTTCGAGGACATCATCGCGGTTTGCGCCCTCTACCGTCCGGGTCCGCTCGGCTCCGGCATGGTCGATGACTTCATCGAAAGAAAGCACGGTCGCAAACAGACGGTTTACGACCTGCCGCAGCTGGAGCCCGTCCTCAAGGACACCTACGGCGTCATTGTCTACCAGGAACAGGTTATGCAGATTTCCCGTTCCCTGGCAGGCTATTCGCTCGGTGGCGCGGACCTCTTGCGCCGCGCCATGGGTAAGAAGGACGCCGAACAGATGGCGAAAGAACGCCTGAAGTTCATGGAAGGGTCCGAGAAGCTGGGACTCGACTCCAAGAAGTGCGCCGCCATCTTCGACCTCATGGCTAAGTTCGCCGAGTACGGCTTCAACAAGTCGCACTCCGCGGCCTACGCCCTCGTCGCTTACCAGACCGCCTACCTGAAGGCACACTACCCGGTCGAGTTCATGGCCGCCCTCCTCACCGAGGACATGAGCAACACCGACAAGGTGATCAAGAGCATCGGCGATTGCCGCGAGATGGGCATCGAGGTGCTGCCGCCGGACATCAACGAGTCGCTGCGCTCCTTCCGCGTGCTCGACACCGCCATGCGCTTTGGCCTCGGCGCCGTGAAGAACGTGGGGGAGGGGGCCATCGAGGCCATCCTGGAGGCCCGTGGCGATGAGCCCTTCAAGGACATCTTCGACTTCTGCGAAAGGGTCGACCTGCGCCGCTGCAACAAGAGGGTGATCGAGGCGCTCATCAAAAGCGGCGCCTTCGACTGCACCAAGGCGAAACGCTCTCAACTCATGGCCGTTCTGGAGGATGCCGCCGCCCAGGGACAGCGCGTGCAGCAGGAGCGCGAGAGCGCGCAGGTATCGCTGTTCGGCATGGCCGAGATCCAGCGCGGTTCCAACGGCTCCGGCAACCGCCTCCCCGACATCCCGGAGTGGGACGAGAAATACCGGCTGGGCTGCGAGAAGGAGGCGATCGGCTTCTTCATCACCGGCCACCCCCTGGACCGCTACGTGGCCGACATGCGCCGCTTCTCCAACGTCGACTGCTCCTCGATCAACGAGGCCAAGGACAAGAGCGAGGTGAAGATCTGCGGCGTTCCCGCGAGCCTCAAGGAGATCATGACCAAGAAGGGTGACCGGATGGGCTTCGTCACCCTGGAGGACCTGGTCGGCTCGCTGGAGGTGGTGGTCTTCTCCGACGTCTACGCGCGCTGCTCCGAGTTTCTCAAGGGCGACGACCCGGTGCACATCACCGGCACGGTCGAGCACGGCGAGAAGGGGGCCAAGATCATGGCCAGCGACATCGTGCTCCTGCGCGACCTGGTGGAGCGCGAGACGCGCAGGGTGAACTTCACCATCGACGCCAAGGAAGCAGATCCCGGCAAGCTCAAGACCCTCAAAGACATCATCTCGCGCTACCAGGGAATCTGTCGCAGCTTCCTGCACCTTGACATAGAGAACAGTTCACGAGTCACCATTCGGCTCTCCGATGTATACAAAGTGGCGGCCAGTGAAGAATTAACAGTGGAAGTGAGTAACCTCTTCGGCTATAATGCCGTGTCCTTCGAGTAGCCTCAGGACGGTTGTGTTTATTTTTATGTGAAAGCAAGGAGATAGAGATATATGGCATTGCAGCAAAGCTATCTGGATTTTGAGAAGCCGCTGGCGGAACTGGACAAGAAGATCCAGGAACTGCTCGCATTTTCCACCGAGGGGGTCGATCTCTCCAGCGAGGTCGCCAAACTTGAGGAGAAAGCCGAGAAGATGCGCGAAGAGATGTTCGCCAACCTTTCCCGCTGGCAGACGGCCCAGGTGGCCCGCCATATCAACCGTCCCTTCACCCTCGACTACCTGAGCCTCATCTTCACCGAGTTCGTGGAACTGCACGGCGACCGCAACTTCGGCGATGACCACGCCATCGTGGGCGGCCTGGCCAGGCTCGACGGCGAGCCGGTCATGGTCATCGGTCACCAGAAGGGGCGCGACACCAAGGAGAAGGTGTTCCGCAACTTCGGCATGCCCAACCCGGAAGGGTACCGGAAGGCGCTGCGTCTGATGGAGATGGCCGAGCGCTTCAAGCTTCCCATCATCACCTTCGTCGACACCCCGGGTGCGTTCCCCGGTATCGGCGCCGAGGAGCGCGGCCAGGCCGAAGCGATTGCCCGTAACCTGAGGGAGATGTCCCGCCTCACCGTACCCATCATCGTTGTCATCACCGGCGAGGGGGGGTCCGGCGGTGCGCTTGCCATCGCCGTGGGCGACCGGATCCTCATGCTGCAGCACTCCGTGTACGCCGTCATCTCCCCGGAAGGGTGCGCCGCGATCCTCTGGTCCGACGGCACCAAAGGGGCCCAGGCTGCCGAGGCGCTCAAACTCACAGCCAAGGACATCAAGGAACTCGACGTCATCGACGAGATCGTTCCCGAGCCGGCCGGTGGCGCGCACCGCGACCACGAGGCCATGGCGAAGAACCTGCACGAGGCGCTCTCCAGGAACCTGAAGGAGTTGAAAGCGATTGCTGCAGACGAACTGATCGAGCAGCGCTACCAGAAGTTCAGGAAGATGAGCCGCTTCGCCGAATAGAAGCAACTAAAAGTCAGAAGCATTAAGTGAAGGGGGCATGGCTGTAAGTCATGTCCCCTTCTTTTTGTCTGCGCCCGCCACTAGCCAGCCTCTTCCCATTTCTTCACCCGGTTGTCAGACCAATTCTGTTTTTTTTCAATTGGTCACTTTTAACCACGCGCTTACTTTTTTGTATGGATCTTGCAGTATTTGTGATCTCAGTTACTAAGATACTGATATCAGAAGGGGTCGTATACGTCGGAGTATTAGAGTGTGGTCATATCGCGCTTCCCTGCCGCGATATGGCGCTGCCCGGGTCAGTTCACTCAGCGGCCAACATGTTAATCTCTGAACATCTTGCGTTGGTTCTTCCTGCCACTGTGCAAGCACCTGATTGTCCGCATCATTAGTTAGTGGGTCTTTCCGCGCACCCAGTTCGACGGGGATTCCTCTGTGCCGATAGGCGGCGAGGGACCATAGGCGCGTGCTAATGCTGTTATGTATTATTGTTGACTACTAATTAGAAAAGGAGGTGGAGCCCCTACTGATTCTGTTGCTCGATGTCTGACTGTAATTCTTGTTGTAAATACATTAAAGAGGAGGAGTATTTATGAAGAAGTTTATGTTGTTGGTCGTGGCCTTGATGTTGGCAGCTTGTGGTGGTGGTGGCGGTAGCTCGGTAACCGACGTTAACAGCGGGACTCCGACCGGCGTTGTGTCAGTTAAATTTGTTGATGGCGCGGCTGCGAAAACCACCGCACTGCAGACCTATGAGAACGTGCGTGTGGTCATCACCAACCCGAACCTCAGGTTGAACGGCCAGCCTTTCAGGGTCGTTGCCGACCATCCTTCCGGCGGCGCTCCCTTCAGCTTTGCCCTTCCGCTGGCTAATGGCTACGTTTTCGAAGCTCTTACCTACAACACCAACGCCGACGGCTTCAAAGTTCCTGCCGACTACGCTATTTCTACGGGCGTTTCCATCACCCGTCCGGATAACAACTCGGTGTCCCTGGCCCTGAATCCGACTGCCGCAGTGATGAGCGCTCCTGGCGTTGTGACTCAAGGTGCCAAATTCTCTGTAATGGCGAACCTGTCCACGATGGGCGGGCGCTCCGTTACTCCGCTGCAAAACTTCTGGTACCTGCCGACCCCGCAAAGGGCTCCGTATGTAACCTTTGCCAATAGCACCAGTGCCTTCAAGTACGGTTCTGCTCACGGTGTGACCGCTCCGATCATCATCGGCGAGACGACCGCGGTGAAACTCTACTACCAAGGTGTATTCACGGTAAAACCGAACCTGCTCATGGGCACTGAAACTGCTAAGAGCTGGGCGTTCTACGCTCCCAGCGTTACCTTCGGCAACCTTTCGACTTCTGTCATGGCCCCGAGCAACGTCAACATTCCTCTCCCGCAGTAAGCTACGCCGTCATGCTCAAAGCATGAGGTGCGGCAAGTAGAGAGACGAGATGAAATGAAGTGGGGGCATGGCCTTGATGGCCATGCCCCCTTTTTTTGTCGAACTAAAGCTGGCTACTGATTGCTGCCGATCTCTCGTCGGCCGTGGGCAGCTCCCCCTTTACCCCAGCAGCAGGGACGCTGCGTGCAGCAGGATGCCGATCATGCCGCCGACCAGGGTGCCGTTCATGCGGATGAACTGCAGGTCGGACCCGATACTCAATTCGATCTCGTTGATGAATTCCTCGTTCTCCCACTCTTTCACTGTGCCGGAGATATGCTTGGCCAGCCCGCTCCTCAGGTCGCCGGCGTACCTTCTCACCACGTCTTCCAGATGCTCGTTGATGGAATCGCTCAATTCGCCGCTACGGGAGAGGGTGTTGCCCAGCGCAACGGCCGCGTCGGCAATCTTTCTCTGGATGTTGGAGTAGTCCTGACCCAGGTCCTGCACCACCCAGTACTTCAGGTCGCTGACCAATCCCTTGGCGTAGTCGGCAAGCTGCTGGTTGTTGACCAGTTCCTGCTTCAGTTGCGCCACTTTGGCCCGCATCCCGTCGTCCTCTTTAAGTTTGAGGATGAAGTCACCTACCACCCGGTCGAATTCGTGCCGCAGTTCGTGGCTCTGATCGGCGTTGACCGCGTCCAGGAACGCGCTCACTTTCCCGACGATTTTTTCGCCGGCGTTACGGGAGAACTGGGGACGGTTCGGGATGAATTTGCTCAGTAGCGGAAATTCCGTGTCCACCCAGTTGTCGAGGGCCTGCGCCACCTTCTCCTGCGATTGCGGGGTCGCCAGCCAGCCACCCAGGCGCTTCAGCAGTTCGTCCAGCACCGCCTGGTGCCGGTTCTCTTTCCTCAGGCTTTCCAGCAGGTTTCCTGCCGAGGTTGCCGCGTCGAACCTGTCGATGCGATCAGCAAGTGCCGCGCTCACTACCTTGCTGACCCGCTCGTCCTCGAGGAATTCGATGGACTCGGAGATGACGCGGGTGATCCCCCTCGCCAGCCCTTCGGCGTTGTCGCGGGAGAGCAGGTAGTTGCACAGGTGCCGGGCGGGATCGAACTGGCGCATCCGCTCCACCAGGACCTCGGTGGCGAGAAACTTCTCCTGGATGAAGCGCCCCATGTTGTCGGCGATGCTCTCCTTCTTTTCCGCGACGATGGCCGTGTGCGGGATGGGGAGTCCCAGCGGGTGCCGGAACAGGGCGACCACGGCAAACCAGTCGGCGAGCGCGCCCACCATGGCGGCCTCCGCGAAGGCGGCGATCCAGCCCCAGGCCCCGGTGCCATGGTTAAGGCGGGCCACGATGAAAAGCAGGGCTGCGCCGACCAGCAGTGTGCCGGCAATGGTCTTGTTCTTGGTAAGTGCTGCTTGTCTGGTATCCATCTAGCTTCTACTCCTTGTTTCCTGGCGTGTCTGTTGCCATAGACGGCGGCCCACCTTTTTATCAGGTTGCCTGAAACAAGGCAATATCCAGATGGCGTCGCTCAATAAACCTGATTAGGCCATGATCTTCCGCCACATGCTTTTATATCCCCTCTCCCTCCGGGAGAGGGCTAGGGTGAGGGGGGTGCCGAGAACAGATTATCTGAGCCGGCAGAGCCCTCACCCGCCCGTTGGGCACCCTCTCCCTCCGGGAGAGGGACTAGCGGAAGATTGTCGCCAATCATAACGTGATGCCGCCGGCAGGTCCGGTGACTGTGACATGGTCTGCTACCTCAGGAGGGTGCATGGTCATGTCGAAAGCGACCAGTTCATTGCCGCTCATCATGTACAGCCGTGCCCCGTCAGGGCTGAAGGTCATTGGGCCGGGCGCATAGCTGCTGGTAAAAAAGAGGCCGGTGCCGAGCGGGATGGCCGAGACGTCGTAAATGCCGTAGTTACCCTCTCCCCCCGAGGGCTCGGCGTACCCCATGACAAGGAGGCTGCCGTCGGGGCTGAGGGCCGAGCCGTTGACCTCGCCGCTCCCCACCGTCGAAAGCAGCACCGGCGGGGTGGCGGCCGCGTCGAAGACGTTGATGCCTCCCTGCCGGAAGCTCGCGATGGCAAAGGTTCCTGCCTGATTGACACAGACGAATTCGGGGCTTTCATTCTGCCCCTCCACCGCGGCAAGCAGGACCGGTGCACTGGCGGTGATGTCGTACACGGAGAGGCTGTCGTTGATGGTATCCTCCTTGGGGCCGCCGGTCACGAACAGGCGCTTGCTGTCGGGTGATATCGCCAGTCCCCTGAACAACAGGCCGCGCACCGGGGTGGAGCTTTGCAGCACCGGCGTGGTGGCGGTGAGATCGATGATCTTGATGCTGCCCGCGTCCATCGGGCCGCAACTGACGAAGACCCTCGTCTGTTCGGGATCAACCGCTATTGCGTAGGGCTCGGCTCCCAGCGCGACGGTGGCGATCACTTCCATGGGAGCAGTCGTTGTATCTATTATGCTGATGCTGTCCGACCCCCTGTTGATGACAAAGAGCCGTGTCTTGCTCCTGTTGGTCACCAGTTGTTCCGGCTGAATGCCCACCTTGATGGTCTCCACCTCTTTGGGCTTGTCTTTGCCTATGTCTATGACCGAGACGCTATCGCCGGTTTTCTGTGAAAAGTAGAGGTACTGTTGTCCGTTCCTTCTGTGGGGATTGGTCATGTGAGAACTCCTTTAGTGGGGGTAGGGCACCGCGCTGCGGCGGCACTGGTTTGGAACCAACCAAGGGTATCAGAGTGTGATTGGAAATCTATAATACTGGCGATGGGTAGGCCCAAGAAGCGCTGCGCGAGGCCTGACGTTCCCCCCTTGTGAAAGGGGGGACAGGGGGGATTTACTTTTTGCCCGGTGCTGCCGGCTCAACCTGCCGGAGTTGGGTTAAAGCTTGCGGTTGCTACAGCAGCATGTTATGAGTAGCATCGTTCAGAGAACCGGGGAGATCCGGGTAAGGAGAATAGATGCAGGAACGTTTGCAGAAGATACTTTCACAGGCGGGAATCGCCTCACGCCGCGAGTCGGAAACCATCATCGCTGCCGGGCGGGTGTCCGTGAACGGCGTCGTGGTTACCGAGCTGGGCACCAAGGCCGATACCGACACCGATACCATCACCGTGGACGGCAAGCCGATCACGGTTGGCGAGAAGCGGGTCTACCTGCTCCTTTACAAGCCGGTCGGCTACATGACCACCATGAAGGACCCGGAGGGGCGTCCCATCGTTTCCGACCTGTTGAAGGGTGTGCAGGAGCGGGTCTACCCGGTCGGCCGCCTGGACTACAACACCGAAGGGTTGCTGCTTTTGACCAACGACGGGGCTTTCGCCAACATGCTGATGCACCCGAGTCACGAAGTGGACAAGGGCTACCTGGTGCGGGTGAGCGGACACGTCTCGCCGGCTCAGATTCAGAAGCTGGCCGAAGGGGTGAAGCTGGAGGACGGCATGACCGCCCCGGCCAAGGTCCTTCCGGTAAGCGAAAGCGACAACAACTCCTGGATCTCCATCACCATCCACGAGGGACGCTACCGCCAGGTGCGCCGTATGTGCGAGGCGGTGGGGCTGAACGTCGTGCGTCTGAAGAGATCGCGCTACGACTTCCTGGAGATCGGCGAGATGAAGCCGGGTGAATTCAGGCACCTCACCTCCGAGGAGGTGGCGAAACTGAAGCGGAAGACGGTTCCCAGCGGTACCGGCCGCGGGCCGAGAAAGACCGGAGTAGTGGCAAGGAGAAAGATCGCACCGCGCAGGTAATCCTGCACCGGGTGCCGCCAGCGCAAACAAGAAAAGCCGCCCGAGGGCGGCTTTTTTTATAGGTATATTAAACCTGCACGCAGTGATGGGACTCAGGCCGAGGCGGAGGAGTTCTCGTCGCAATCGTCCTGCGCGGGCTCCGGAAAGCCGGAGCCGTCCCACTGGAAGCAGATAGGTATCATCACATTTGGGGTTACGCGCTCATCTGCTGCTTCTGTTTCGGCACGCGCGGCGCCTTCGCGGGCTTTTTTTCAGCACCGCCTTTGGCCGCCAACTTCGCCGCCCGTACGGCGCGCGCCTTCGCCAGGTTGTCCGCCAGTCCCTTCTCCTGCGCCATCCTTCTGCGCGCCTCGGAGAAGTTCTTCGCGGTCAGGGCCTGGTTGCTGGGAATACCGAACTGCTTGCGGTACTCGCCGGGCTTGATGCCATGAACCTGGGCCAGGTGGCGTGCGAGGGTCTTCATGCCGCTCTTGCCGCACAGCATGCAGCTTATCTGGTCGGGCTGGAAGGCCTTCTTCAGGGTAACGGCCGGGCCTTTGCCTTCGCCCCTTTCCACCCCCTCGCCGGTCTCCACTTCGAGCTTCTGCAGGGCGCCATGCACCTTCTGCAGTTCAAGAAGCAAATCTTCGCCTGACATCTCTGTAACCGAGGCATGTGAAGAGACAATGGTCGCCGTCAATTCGAGCAGTGATGATGCCATCGTTTCGCTCCTCCTTTTAGAGTTTTAGAGTGCGTAAATGAGACGCTTATTATTAAACTATACACAGGTTTAAAAGCAAGTGATAAATGACATGTGTAAACAAAAAAGTTGACTGGCTTCACAAATTTCTGCTAGTTTCCAGCGCTGATTGCATGGCCTGAGCAGGCCGCGAGACAATGAGGGGACATAAGGCATGGGTAGAATTGTAATAGACGAAATGCGCTGCAAGGGCTGCGGTATCTGCACCATTGCTTGCCCAAAGAAGCTGATCAGGCTATGCGAGAAGGTCAACATCCAGGGATATGCACCGGCTGAGGCTCCCAATCTGGAGCAGTGCACCGGCTGTGCTCTCTGCGCCGAAATCTGTCCTGATGTTGCCATAACTGTCTTCAAGTAATTTAACACTGAAAAAGTGTCGCCTGCTGATTGCTCGACCCGGGCCGGCCCAGGCCCGGACCGCGTCGACAGCCCGAGGTGTACCTCGGACGGCAGGATCTGTGGGAGGGTCAATTGTCTAAACGGCTTTTTGTCAAGGGGAACGAGGCCGCCGCCATGGGCGCGGTCGAAGCCGGTTGCCGCTACTACTTCGGTTATCCCATCACCCCGCAAAGCGATATCCCGGAATACCTTTCGCGCGAACTTCCGCCGCTGAACGGCGAGTTCATCCAGGCCGAGAGCGAGATCGGGGCGATCAACATGCTCCTGGGCGCCTCCGCTACCGGTGCGCGCGCCATGACCTCCTCCTCGAGCCCCGGCATCTCCTTGAAGCAGGAGGGGATCTCCTACATGGCCGGAGCCGAGCTCCCGGGCGTCATCATCAACATCTCCCGTTCCGGCCCGGGCCTGGGCGGCATCGACGCCTCCCAGTCCGACTACTTCCAGTGCGTGAAAGGCGGCGGCCACGGCGGCTACCACATCCCGGTGCTCGCCCCCAACTCCGTCCAGGAGATGTACGACCTCACCATGCACGCCTTCGACCTGGCCGACCTGTACCGCACCCCGGTCATGCTCCTGGGTGATTCCGTCATCGGGCAGATGAAGGAGGCGCTCATCCCCAACCCGCGACCGGTGCGCGAGCTCCCGGCCAAGGGGTGGGCGGTCCGCGGCAAGAGCGGCGCCGAGCAGCGCGTGGTCAAGTCCCTGTTCCTGGGCGACGGCGAGCTGGAGGCCCACAACTGGCATCTGCACGCCAAGTACCAGGTCATGAAAGAGAAGGAGTGCATCTCCGAGGAATACGAGACCGCCGATGCCCGCCTGATCGTGGCCGGTTTCGGTTCCGTGTCCCGCATCGCCCACACGGCCGTGACCATGGCGCGTGCCGAGGGGATGAAGGTGGGGCTGTTCCGTCCCGTCACCCTGTTCCCGTTCCCCGAAAAGGCGCTGGCGCAGGCCGCGGCCAGGGCCGGCAAGGTGCTGGTGGTGGAACTCAACACCGGACAGATGGTCGAGGACGTACGTCTCAGCGTAGGCGCCGCGGCGCAGGTCTCCTTCTACGGCAGGCCGCCGGGAGCCGGCTCCCTGCCGTCACCGGAGGAGCTGCTCGAAGTGATCAGGAAGAACTACGAGGAGACGGCGCGCTAGGCCGGGAAAGGGGTTGATCGATATGCAACAGGTTTTTAAAAGACCGCAGAGTTTGAAGGACGTGCAGACCCATTTCTGCCCCGGCTGCCATCACGGCACCATCCACCGCCTGGTGGCCGATGCCATGGACCTTTACGGGGTGCAGGACCGGACCATCGGTGTGGCGTCGGTAGGATGCTCAGTCTTCCTGTACGGCTATTTCGACATCGACGTGGTCGAGGCTCCCCACGGCAGGGCTCCCGCCGTGGCCACCGGCGTCAAGCGCGCCAGGCCCGACAGCTTCGTCTTCACCTACCAGGGTGATGGCGACTTGGCCGCCATCGGCACCGCCGAGATCATTCACGCCGCCAACCGCGGCGAGGACATCACCGTCGTCTTCGTCAACAACACCACCTACGGCATGACCGGCGGCCAGATGGCCCCGACCACGCTGGTGGGGCAGAAGACCTCCACTTCCCCCTACGGTCGTGACAAGTCCAAGGACGGCTCCCCCATCAAGATGGCGGAGTTGATGGCGCAGTTGGGCGGCGTCGCCTACTCCGCGCGGGTGGCCGTGGATTCGCCCAAGCACGTCCTGGAGGCCAAGAAGGTGATGCGTGAGGCCTTCGGCTACCAGGCCCAGGGCAAAGGGTTCTCCTTCGTCGAGGTACTCTCCGCCTGCCCGACCAACTGGGGCATGAACCCCCTCAAGGCCAACGCAAGGATAGGTGAGGAGATGATCCCCTACTTCCCGCTGGGCGTGTTCAAGAAGGAAGAGGCGTAGCGCAGGTAACTTAGAACGTAGAACATAGAACAGGTTCTGATGTTTTCGGAGGGACGCGGATGCGTAAAGATGTCTTGATAGCAGGGTTCGGTGGCCAGGGGGTTCTTTTGGCCGGCAACCTGCTTTCCTATGCAGCGATAGATGAAGGTAAGAACGTCAGTTACTTTCCCGCCTACGGCGTCGAGAAGCGCGGCGGTTCCGCCACCTGCACGGTGGTGATCGCCGACGGCGCGGTCGGGTCCCCTGTGGTGGGGCAGCCCTCGGTGCTGGTGGTGCTGAACCAGGCATCGCTGGAGCGTTTCGGCGCCCGGGTGCGCCCCGGCGGCGTCCTCATCGTCAACTCGTCCCTGGTCGACGTCTCTGCTCTGGGGCGGACCGATATACAGATCGTGCCGGTCCCCATGAACGAGATCGCCACCGACCTGGGTGATCTCCGCATGGTGAACATGGTGGCGGTCGGTGCCTACGTCGCCCTCACCGATGCGGTCAAGCTCCCGTCCCTTGCGGCCGCGCTGTCCCAAGCGCTCCCCGAGCGCAACCACAAGTTCATCCCCGCCAACATCAAGGCGATAGAAACCGGGGCCGAGGCGGCCAGGGCAAAAAAAGAAGCTTGACTTTGGCATCCCAGTTCTGGTATTTAACTGGTCTCTCGCGATGGGGTATCGCCAAGCGGTAAGGCAACGGACTCTGACTCCGTCATCCAAGGTTCGAATCCTTGTACCCCAGCCATACCAACCACAGCTTCATTGCAAGCTGCTACATAGTCAGGTCCCATCGTCTAGTGGTTAGGACACCGGCCTTTCACGTCGGTAACAGGGGTTCAAGTCCCCTTGGGATCACCACCTTAAAAACAGCGCCAGAAGCAGGGCGCTGTTTTTTTTTAAGCTGTGCCGGTGCTGCCGCAGGTCAGTGGTCGTCGCCGTTGCCTCCCGGGAGTTGCTCGAAGAGTGAGATAAATAACATAGGACGGAGAAGGTCGATGACCAAGACAGTGACCGTTTCAGAAACAACCTCGCCAACGCAGCAGTCTGCACCCACCATCCTCAGCATTTCCCGCCGTCCCCTGGCCGGTCTACCCATTTTGCTTCTCGCCATGCTGACCATCTGCCAACTGGCGCTGGTCACGCCGCTTCATGCCGCCGACAGCGTCTTCACCAGCACGACCGCCATCAAGGAAGAGGCGGTGCGCTTTGCGGGAGAGGGGAAGCTCTTTCTGAAGGGGCCGGTTGATCCTTATCTCACCGGAACCGTCGTGACCGCCGGGCTGTTCGGCCTGACCTACCTTTTCGACGAGAAGATCCGCGATGAGTTTGCCGGCTCGCATCACGGGGTGATGAGAGGCATTACCGATGCCGGCAACGCGGTCGGTAACCCGCTGCTCCACCTCGGTGTCGCCGCCGCCTTCTACGGCGCCGGTGCCGTGACCGACCAGACCAAGGTCATGCAACTGGGCGAGGAGATGGGGGAGGCGCTGCTGTTGGCCGACGGCGCCACTTTTCTGCTCAAGGGGGTGATCGGGCGGGGGCGTCCCTACCAGGTCGACAGCAGTTCGAGCTATCGCCCGTTCCAGTTCAAGGACGGCTATGATTCGCTTCCCTCGATGCACACGGCTAGCTCGTTTGCCCTGGCCCACGTCGTTGCCGACAAGACGGACAACTTCTACGGCAAGGCGGCCTGCTATGCCGCCGCCGGTCTGGCCGGATTTTCTCGGGTGTACCAGACCAAGCACTGGGCCAGCGACGTGGTGCTGGGAGCGGCCATCGGTGAGTTGGCCGGCGCCGCAGTCACGAGGTATCGTAACGCCCCTGCCGGAAGCGTGACCCTGGCGCCCATGTCCATCGAGGGCGCACCCGCACTGGCGCTGCTCGGGAAATTCTAGACTTGGCCCCCCGAACCTCGCCCCTGTCCGCTGGGGCTGAGGACGAGGCTGATTAGAGATAATCTTCCGCTACCTGCCGCTCCCCCCTTGTCAAAGGGGGGCAGGGGGGGGGTCTTTCGCCAAAAAAAAGAAAATCCGCCTAAATCCCCCTCTGACAAGGGGGACTTTTGCCAGCGGGATGTCACTGTTCCGCATATTTATTACAATCCGCAGGTATAGCTAAGGAGCTTCGCATGCTGAAGGCAGTAGTTTTCGATTTCGACGGGATCATCGTGGACACCGAGCCGTTGCACTACAAGGCGTTCCAGGAACTGCTGGTGCCGCTGGGCCTGGGCTATTCCTGGCAGGAGTACCTCGATCTCTACATCGGCTTCGACGACCGTGACGCCTTCCGGGAGGCTTTCCGGGTCCATGGCCGGGCGCTTTCCGACCAGGAACTCAAGGAGCTCATCAAGGGGAAGGCGGAGGCGTTCCTGAAGATCGTGTCGGGTGGCGTCGCGCCGTACCCCGGCGTGGTTGAGCTGATCCGTTCCATCTCCGGCAACCTCCCGCTTGCCCTTTGCAGCGGCGCCCTCAGTAGCGATATCGAGCCCATCCTCTCCCAACTGGACCTCACCGAAGCCTTCGACGTCAAGGTGACCGCCGACGAGGTCGCGGCGAGCAAGCCCGATCCCGAAAGCTACCGTCTTGCCGTGCAGCGGCTGCAGGAGCGTTTCCCCGGCCAGGTCGACGCGTCGGGCTCCATCGCCGTCGAGGACACCCCGGCCGGCATCGCCTCGGCGACCGGCGCCGGCCTGAAGGTCCTGGCCGTCACCAACAGCTACCCCGGCGAGCGGCTGACCGGTGCCTGCCGCGTGGTGGAGACGCTGGCCGGCGTCGACCTCGAGGGTCTGCGCCTGCTCGTCTGATCCCATGCTGAAACCGGCCGTCATCGACACCATACTCCCGGACCTGCTTGCGGTGCTGCAAGAGGGGAACGTCGCCGTGCTGCAGGCGCCCCCCGGTGCGGGCAAGACTACCCGCGTGCCGCTGGCACTGCTCGACGCGCCCCGACTGGCCGGGCGGATCATCATGCTGGAGCCGCGCCGCTTGGCCGCCGTGAACGCCGCCCGCTACATGGCCCAGTGCCTCGGTGAAGAGGTGGGGAAAACGGTCGGCTACAGCATCCGCTTCGAGCGCAAGGTCTCCAAGGCCACCCGCATCGAGGTGGTGACCGAGGGGATACTGGCCCGCCGCCTGCAGAGCGACCCGCTGCTGGAAGGTGTGGCGGCGGTGATCTTCGACGAGTTCCACGAACGAAGCCTCACCTGCGATCTCTCCCTTGCCCTCTGCCGCGACGTTCAACTCGGGCTGCGCGAGGATCTGCGCCTGCTGGTCATGTCGGCGACGCTGGACGCCGAGCCGGTAGCGAGACTCCTTGGGGGCGCCCCGCTGGTTACCAGCGCAGGCCGCCAGTTTCCCGTCGACGTCCGTTATCTGAAGACCGAGCCCGCGACCAGGCTCGCCGAAACGACCTGTGCCGGGGTGATCACGGCGCTGGCGGAGACCGAAGGGGATGTCCTGGTCTTCCTGCCCGGCGCGGGGGACATCAGGCGCTGCGAAAGCATCCTGCAGGGGCAACTCGGCTCGCAGGTGATGATCGCGGTCCTCTATGGGGACCTCCCCTTTGCGGCACAGGAGCGGGCCATCCTCCCCGGCGAGCGCCGCAAGGTGGTCCTTGCCACCAACATTGCCGAGACCAGCCTCACCATCGAAGGGGTGCGGGTGGTGGTCGATGCCGGCTATTCCCGTCAGCTTCGCTACGATCCCTCAACCGGGCTGAACCGCCTCGATACCATGCGCATCTCGGCCGCCTCCGCGCAGCAGCGTGCCGGTCGCGCCGGCAGGGTTGCCCCCGGCGTCTGCTACCGCCTCTGGACCGAGCACACCCAGAACACTCTCCTTCCTTTCACTCCGCCCGAGATCAAGGTTTCCGACCTGGCTCCCCTGGCGCTCGACCTGGCGCAGTGGGGCGTGGCCGACCCCGCCTCGCTGAGTTTCCTTGATGAGCCCCCGGCTGCCCATCTTGCCGAAGGGCGTGCCCTGTTGCGCTCCTTGGGCGCCCTCGACCGGCGCGGCGCCATAACCGACCTCGGCCGCAGGATGGCCGCGCTCCCCATGCACCCGCGCCTTGCCGCCATGCTGATCGGATCTGTCGATGCCGGCTGCGCGCCGCTTGCCTGTACCCTGGCTGCCATCCTCTCCGAACGGGACATTCTGCCGCGCGGCAGCGGCAGCATCTCGGACAGCGACCTCTTGGACCGTCTGGATGCGGTGCGCGAACGGCGCGACCCGCAGGGGGCACGCACAGTGGAACGACTGGCTGCCTATTTTCGAGGCGCCCTCGGCGTGGCGGACACGGCGGCGCATGCCGACGCGGCCACTGTCGGTCGGCTGCTCCTGATGGCGTATCCGGACCGGGTGGCGCGCGAGAGGAGTCACGGCTCGGGGCGCTACCTGATGGCCAACGGCACCGGCGCCAAGCTCTCCCCGCGCAGTAACCTCCGGGCGCAGCCCTTCATCGTTGCCGTCGAGGTCGAGGGGGGCGGCGGCGAGGCGGACATCCACATGGCCAGTGCCGTTTCTCTGGAGGCGATCCGTTCCGGATGTACAGCCGACATCACCCGTGAGCGCAGGGTGTTCTGGGACGAGCGCGAGGGGAGGGTGGTGGCCCGCGACGAGGAGCGGCTCGGCGCGGTGGTGCTTTCCGAGCGGGCGGCGGTCCCCGAGAAGGAAGAAGTGGCCGCGGCACTTCTGCAGGGGATCCTTTCCGGTGCGGGCATCGGCGGGCTGAACTGGAGCGAGCAGGCCGCGCAGTACCGCAACCGGGTGCTTTTCCTGGCCCGGGCTCTGCCCGAGGGGGAACTCCCCGATCTCTCCGATGAGGCGCTCACCGCGAGTGTTGCGCAATGGCTCCTCCCCTATCTGCAGGGGGTGCGCAGCCTGGCCCAGCTGGCCAAGGTGGATCTGCTGCAGCCGTTGAAGTCACTGCTCGATTACCGGCAGCAGCAGCTCGTGGAACGGGAGGCGCCCACGCACCTGCAGGTTCCCAGCGGCTCGCGCGTTGCGTTGGAGTACCCGGCGGAGGGGGGACCGTTTCTGGCGGTGAAACTTCAAGAGATGTTCGGGTTAGCCGAGACGCCACGTCTGGCGCGGGGAAGGGTGCCGGTGCTGATCCACCTTTTATCACCGGCACGGCGCCCCATCCAGGTCACTGCCGACCTGAAGAGTTTCTGGAACGGCGCCTATCGTGAAGTGTGCAAGGAGTTGAAGGGGCGCTACCCGAAACATCCCTGGCCTGACGACCCCTGGAACGCTCCGGCGACGAGACATGTGAAGAAGAGGATGTGAGACGGCACTTGGCAGGTGAGGGGGCTGCTTGCTGCTCTCATGTTGCTCGTGGCAACGCCCTCACCCTAACCCTCTCCCGGAGAGGGGATGTGGACGTATGTGGCGAAGATGTAGTCTTTGGCTTGGAGTAACTTAGTTGATATTGGTAAAGACGAGTGACCCGTCCTTGTGCAGGTAGCTTCTGATGCTGCCGGTGACTTCGGGGATGCCGGCCCCGGTGTCGAGATAGTTCCGCGTCACGTTGACGCCGTTTTTCCAGAGTTCGAAATGCACGTGGGGCCCCGTCGATCTGCCGGTCGACCCGGACAGCGCCACGGTCTGCCCCGCCTCCACCTGGTCTCCTACCTTGACCTCGATCAGTGAGTTGTGGCCGTACATGGAAACCATACCGTCGGCATGCTGGATGGTGACCAGGTTGCCGTAGCCGCCGCGCGCTCCGCTCTCTACCACCCTCCCTGCTGCAATCGCCTTCACCCTGGTGCCGGTCGGTACGGCGATGTCGATCCCGTTATGATGCCTCGGGCTGCCATCGATGGGATCGTGCCGCATGCCGTACCCCGAGGTGATCACCCCCTGTACTGGAAGTTTCCCATCGATGCCGGAGAGGTCCGGGGCTTCCGTGCCTTGTACCTGTTGCTGCAGCTTCGCACTTTGCTTTGGCTTCTTCGCCTCGCGCAGGACCCGGACCGCGCCGCTGTTGGTAGGGGTGTTGGTGAAGACCTCGACGCCGTTCTCGTCGGTGTAGCGGAAAAAGTCGGCCTGTGCCGGCGCGATGGAGAGCGCACAAAGCACCGTTGCCGGCAGGAGCGTACCCGCCAGTCGCGATATTGCCTTCCATCGAAGTGTGGATGCCTTTTTCTTCATCACTTAATCCTTTGCTCAGACTCCGGGGCCGCCTGGTGCCGCGCAGAAGCACCCGTACTATAGTAGGATTGCCGACACTTGGCAA
The DNA here is from genome assembly GCF_016458305.1 of Geomonas anaerohicana. GTDB lineage: Bacteria > Desulfobacterota > Desulfuromonadia > Geobacterales > Geobacteraceae > Geomonas > Geomonas anaerohicana. The sequence continues at coordinate 342,056 of NZ_JAEMHL010000004.1, forward strand.
GTCGCACTTCGCCGGGGCGTTTGCTGATCACTACCCGGCAGTCGCCGCTCCAGGATAGTTGGCAATGCGGCAACTCACTGTAATGCCGTTTTAAATCTGCGCACTCCCGCAGTGTCGGGGACCGTCGAGCCTGCGGATCAGACCGCAACGGCGCCGCGGTCGTCCTCGGAGGGTGGGCTGTGGGTAAATAATAATCAAGAGTATGCCGGACTGGGCACTCCTCTTGCTACTAGATCGGTGGTTCAACGCATTGGTTCTGTAAGTCCTTAGAACCTCATTCCCTTCGATAAGCATTGTGCTTATTTTTTAGACACCGCTGCACAAAAAGGAGGCTGTACCGTGGAGATGTTCGGGCAAAACGTATTCAATCAGTCTGTGATGAGAGAGAAGCTGCCGAAAGCTGTTTTCAAGAACCTCAAGAAAACAATAGACGAAGGTCTGCCGCTGGATCCCTCCATCGCAGATGTTGTCGCAGCGGCAATGAAAGAGTGGGCCGTTGAAAGAGGCGCTACGCACTTCACTCATTGGTTCCAGCCGATGACCGGCATCACCGCGGAAAAGCACGACGCTTTCCTTTCCCCCACCGACAGCGGCGCACTGCTGGAATTCTCCGGTAAAGAGCTGGTCAAGGGCGAGCCGGATGCATCCTCCTTCCCCAGCGGCGGCCTGAGGGCGACCTTCGAAGCCAGGGGTTACACCGCCTGGGACTGCACCTCGCCGGCCTTCCTGAGGGAAGAGGCTGACGTCGTCACCCTCTGCATCCCCACCGCCTTCTGCTCTTACACCGGCGAGGCCCTGGATAAGAAGGTCCCGCTGCTGCGCTCCATGGAAGCGCTTTCTGCGCAGGCAGTGCGTGTGCTCAAGCTGTTCGGCAACACCGATGTCACCAGGGTCACCTCGACTGTCGGCGCCGAGCAGGAGTACTTCCTGGTCGACAAGTCCTTCTACCTGCAGAGGCCGGACCTGATGATGGCCGGCAGGACCCTTTTCGGCGCCATGTCCTCCAAAGGGCAGGAGATGGAAGACCACTACTTCGGCAGCATCAAGGAAAGAGTGCTGTCCTACATGAAGGAAGTGAACGAAGAGCTGTGGAAACTCGGCGTCACCGCCAAGACCCAGCACAACGAAGTAGCCCCGGGACAGTTTGAAATCGCCCCGATCTTCGAGAACACCAACATCGCCACCGACCACAACCAGATGGTCATGGAAGTTCTCAAGCGCGTCGCCCTCAGGCACGACATGGTCTGCCTGCTGCACGAAAAACCGTTTGCCGGCGTCAACGGCTCCGGCAAGCACAACAACTGGTCCATGAGTTCCAACGACGGCCAGAACCTGCTCGAGCCGGGTCACACCCCGCACGAGAATGCCCAGTTCCTGACCTTCCTCATGGCAACCATCAAGGCTGTCGACACCTACGCCGGCCTCCTGCGCTGCTCCTGCGCCAACGCGGGCAACGACCACCGCCTGGGCGCCAACGAAGCACCGCCGGCGATCATTTCGGTCTTCCTCGGCGAGCAACTGGCCGACATCATCGATCAGATCGTTAAGGGCGTCGCAAAATCCTCCTCCATGAGCGGTCACATGGACATCGGTGTCAGCACCCTTCCGTCGCTGCCCAAGGACGCCACCGACAGGAACAGGACTTCGCCGTTCGCCTTCACCGGCAACAAGTTCGAGTTCAGGATGCTCGGTTCGTCCTTCTCCATCTCCGGCCCGAACATCATCATCAATACCATCATCGCCCAGTCGCTGAAGGAAATCGCCGACGCGCTCGAGAACTCCACCAACTTCGACGCCGACCTGGACAAGCTGCTTCAGGAAATCGCGAAAAAGCACCAGCGCATCATCTTCAACGGCAACAACTATTCCGACGAGTGGGTTCAGGAAGCGGCCAAGCGCGGCCTCCCCAACATCCCCAGCACTCCCGACGCTCTCAAGGAACTGGTCTCCAAGGAAGCAGTCGAGGTGTTCGCTGCTCACAATGTCTTCAACGAGAAAGAAGTTCACGCCCGCTACGAAATCATGGTCGAGCAGTACGTCAAGACCCTGAACATCGAAGCCCTGACCATGATCGACATGGCCAACCACAGCATCATCCCCACCGCCATCGAGTATGCGACCACCGTGGCAGCGTCGATCAACGCGGTTACCGCGGTGTCCACCAAGCTGGACGTCTCCACCCAGAAGGAACTGCTGGAAGAGCTCAGCGACAAGCTGGCCGCGATGAGCGCCAACACCAAGGCGCTGGAGAAGGCGCTCGAAGAGGCGATGAACATCGCCGATGCCGAGAAGCAGGCTGCGGCATTCAGGGCCAACGTCTTTGCCAAGATGCTCGAGCTGCGCACCACCGGTGACGCACTGGAGAAGATCATCGCTGCCAAGTACTGGCCGCTGCCGACTTACAGGGAAATGCTCTTCGTCCTGTAATTGGTAACCTCAGTTGTCTGCCAGATAGGAGCCTCCTAGTGGGGCTCCTATTTTAGCTTTGCCTTAACGAAACGAACCATGAGCACGCGGTTTATTAAAACTTGCAATTGTATTGTAAGGTATCTATAATTCGCGGCGCACTGAACGACAAGCGGAGGATAACTGCCTTGAAAAAAGTCGAAGCAATCATAAAACCTTTCAAGCTTGATGAAGTGAAAGAAGCACTCAATGAGATCGGCATCCAGGGCATCACCATCGGTGAGGTCAAAGGCTTCGGTCGTCAGAAGGGACACACCGAGCTTTACCGTGGCGCCGAGTACGTGGTTGATTTCATTCCCAAAATCAAGATGGAGATCATCGTCTCCGACGAAGTCGTCGGCAAGGTCGTTGACGCCATCGAGCAGGCTGCAAAAACTGGACGCATCGGCGACGGCAAGATCTTTGTCACCCCTGTGGAAGAAGTAGTCCGGATCAGGACCGGTGAGAGGGGCGAAGACGCTCTCTAATGGGCTGATCCTTTACTTAATTCGAAAGGAGATAGTAGATGACACCAAAACAAGTAGTGGAGTTTGCCAAAGAAAACGGCGTGCTGATGGTCGATTTCAAATTCATGGACTTCGTCGGCATCTGGCAGCACTTCACCGTGCCGATGAGCGAGTTCGGCGAGGACACCTTCGAGGAAGGCCAGGGCTTCGACGGCTCCTCCATCCGCGGGTGGCAGCCGATCCACGCTTCCGACATGATCATTCTCCCGGACCCGACCACCGCAAAGATGGATCCGTTCACCGCGGTGCCGACCCTCTCCCTGATCTGTGACATCTTCGATCCGATCACCAAGGAAAGCTACTCCCGCGACCCGCGTAACATCGCCAAGAAGGCGGAGAACTACGTGAAGTCCACCGGTCTCGCCGACACCGCTTACTTCGGACCGGAAGCCGAATTCTTCATCTTCGACGACGTCCGTTACGACTCCAACGCCAACTCCTCCTTCTACGCCGTTGACTCCGTGGAAGGCGCCTGGAATACCGGCCGCGAAGAGTTCCCGAACCTCGGCTACAAGCCGCGCCACAAGGAAGGCTACTTCCCGGTTGCCCCGACCGACTCCCAGAACGATCTCCGCAACGAGATGGTGATGGAACTGCAGAAGGTCGGCATCCGCGTCGAGTGCCAGCACCACGAAGTCGCCACCGGCGGCCAGGCCGAAATCGACATGCGTTTCTCCTCGCTGGTCGACATGGCTGACCAGCTCCAGTGGTTCAAGTACGTCATCAAGAACGTCGCCAACCGCAACGGCAAGACCGTAACCTTCATGCCCAAGCCGCTCTACGGCGACAACGGTTCCGGTATGCACTGCCACATGTCCCTGTGGAAAGACGGCACCAACCTCTTCGCCGGCGACAAATACGGCGGGCTTTCCCAGATGGCCCTGTACTACATCGGCGGTATCATCAAGCATGCCCGCGCCCTGTGCGCCTTCACCAACCCGACCACCAACTCCTACAAGCGTCTGGTGCCGGGCTTCGAGGCTCCGGTGAACATGGCTTACTCCAGCCGTAACCGTTCCGCCTCCCTGCGCATCCCGATGTTCTCCAACAACCCCAAGGCAAAGAGGATCGAGTACCGTACTCCGGACCCGTCCTGCAACGGCTACCTCGCCTTTGCCGCCATGCTGATGGCGGGCCTCGACGGTATCGAGAACAAGATCGATCCGGGCCAGCCGCTGGACAAGGATATCTACGGTCTGTCCCCGGAAGAGCTCTCCACCATCCCGTCCGCTCCGGGCAGCCTGGAGGAGGCGCTCAACGCCCTCAAGGAAGACCACGAGTTCCTGCTCAAGGGCGACGTCTTCACCCCGGACGTCATCGACAAGTGGATCGAGTACAAAACCGAAGCCGAAGTCAACCCGGTCCGTATGCGTCCGGTACCGCTCGAGTTCGCTCTGTACTTCGACATCTAAGCAGTCTGCTCATCGGCAACAAAAAAGGCGGGGGATTTTTCCCCCGCCTTTTTCGCGTCCTGCGTTTGGCTTGCGGCTAGTTGTAACCCAGGCTGTCATAGACCGCCTTGGTGGCCTTGGTGGCGACGTAGGGGCCGTAGGTCGGCGCCACGTTCTTGATGAATTCCGGGGTAAGGTCGCTGTCGTATGCGGTGAAGACGATGCCACCGAGCAACGGAATGATGCCGACCTCGAACCAGCCGATCTCGGTCCAGGTTCTGTCTATTTCTGCCTGCCTGAATTCAAACTGGGCCGGGATGGAAAGCTGCTGCGTCTTACCGTTCTTCAAGTTGGTGATGGTCGCCTCGGTCTTGATGTCGGCCGTGTAGCCGTAGCCCCAGATGGCAGGCGCGAAGATCAGGAAGCCGGGCCAGTTGACCAAAAAGTTGGAGCCGTTGCCGTCGTAGCGGGGATTGACGGAAATATCGATGACTGCGTCGGCTTGGTTCTGGTTGTTCGCCGTGCTGTACGGATAGATCACCCTCTCGATGGCACTGTTTCTTTGCAGTGCATCGACTATTGCGGTGATGTACTTGCTATTTTGCGGCTGGCTCATGTTATTGGAGGTGACTCCAACTTTTACTGTCTGTTTCGGTACAGGAGCAGGCGGAACGAAGTAGTCGTCTGCATTGGTAATTCTCATGTTGTGAGAGCAGCCGCTACTCATCATCACGAAGGCGGAAAGGGCTAAGGCTGATAGTGTTTTTCTTTTCAGTCTTCTAAGCATCATGCAAGCTCCCTGTTATGACAGTTACCTAATTAGGCGGGGACTATACAGGTCCATTTGAATGCTGTCAACGCAATACCTGGGACTGATATTTTGCTTATGCTTATACAATATCGACTCCGCCCAAAGCAGAGGTTGTATGTTGCGCCGGCAGAGAAGTCTTTATCCTTGAAGGCTCGTTCAAAAACTGCTACTTTCGCAACTTAACGGCGGCCATCGACTTGCAGGCGCTGTCAGGGCTGGAGGGTGCGTGCAGCAGCATGAGAAGGTGACAAAGCTGGTGGGATGGTTTGCCAAGGCGGCCGTGCGCCATGCCGAGGCCCTGGAGGCCATGGCCGAGGACCTGGCCGCCGCCGAGGTTGCCGATCTGACCCGCTACTACCGTGCCTTGCAGCGCGAAGGCGGGGTGGCCGAGTTGCTGCGTCTGCTCGACGATCCCAACCCGGTCATCGCCGGCATGGTGGCGGTGTACGCCATGCGGGAAGCTCCCGAACGCTGCGTGGCGGTGCTCACCCTCATCGCCAGAGAGCCGGGGCTGATCGGATTCCGGGCCCAGACCGCCCTGGAGCGCTGGGAGAGCGGCGATTGGGATCAGTAGATGATGGTGGCTGCGGAAGTACTTACATAGAATGCGGATTAGTGACGATCTTCCGCCGGTAAAAGTCCCCCTTTAGCAAAGGGGGACTTAGGGGGATTTGCTTTTGGAATATACTATCGAGGAGGTAACTGAACTGTGTCAGAATTCAACAACGTAACGGTGGTCAAAGAGGCCAATGTCTACTTCGACGGCGGTGTCACCAGCCGTACCATTTTCTTCGCCGATGGGTCCCGCAAGACCCTGGGTATCATGATGCCCGGCGAGTACACCTTCAACACCGGTTCCGCTGAACTCATGGAGATCATGTCCGGCGAGATGACCGTGCTGCTCCCCGGCTCCCCCGACTGGGTCACCATCAAGGGGGGCGAGGCTTTCGAGGTGCCCGAGAACTCCAGCTTCAAGCTGAAGGTCACCGCCGTCTCGGATTACTGCTGCTCCTTCCTCTAAAACCAAACTGTTGGCCGCGGAGAAATGCTGAGAATATCTGAGCAACCTGAAGGTCAGGTTGTGCAGCTTTCCCTCGGTGTGCTCCGTGGCCGATGGCTTTCGGTGTGCTCATGGCTACAGATAAATCTGAGATAATCGGCCGCTTCGCGCCGTCGCCCACCGGGCCGCTGCACCTGGGCTCGCTCGTTGCCGCGTTGGGGAGTTACCTGGTCGCGAAGAACGCGGGCGGCCAGTGGCTTTTGCGCATGGAGGATCTGGACCTGCCGCGCGTGGTGCCCGGCATCGCCGATGACATGATGGCCACCCTCGAGAAGCTCGGCTTGTACTGGGATGGAGAGGTGTTGTACCAGAGCAGGCGCACCGATCATTACCGGGCCGCTGCGGAAGAGCTGCAACGGCGCGGCCTGGCCTACGCCTGTGGCTGCACCAGGAGTGAGATTGCCCAGATCGCTTCGGCACCCCATGAAGAGGGCCTGGTCTATCCGGGGCTGTGCCGCGAGGGGTTGCCGCCCGAGAAGGTGGAGCGGGCGCTGCGGGTCAAGGTCTATGACGAGGTGATTTCCTTCGATGACGGGATCATGGGACGTTACAGCCAGCACCTTACCGCGTCCTGCGGCGACTTCGTGATTCACCGGGCCGACGGGCCCTACGCCTACCACCTGGCCGTGGTGGTCGACGACGCTGCCTCCGGCGTGAACCAGGTGGTGCGGGGGGCTGATCTGTTGGCCTCGACGCCGCGCCAGATCTATCTGCAGCGCATCTTCGATTTCCCCACGCCTGCCTATTTCCACCTGCCGCTGGTCACCGGCCCCGATGGCGCCAAGCTCAGCAAGCGCGACAACGCGGTTTCCCTTGCCGCCGGTCGCGACCTGGAGCAGGAGGGGGGACGGCTGCTGTTTGCGGCGCTTCGTTTTCTCGGCCAGTCGCCCCTGCCGGAGTTGCAGGGTGCTGCACCGGCGGAAATCCTGGATTGGGGCGTTGCCCACCTTGACATCTCCGCCATTCCGCGCACCCCGGCGCCCTTTCTCTACCCCTGATCGAGGAACGGGGGCGGAGCCTCCGGCACCGTGGCCGGCGGGGCCTTCTCACGTCTTTGCAGTCCGTCGCGGATCTGGTCGCTGATCCGCCCGCTCATCCCCGGTTCCTTGAGCATGTGCCGGACCATGGCGTCGTTCAGCGTCTCGCAACCCGGCAGCAGCAGCGCCGGCAGCAGCAGGAGCATGCGCAGGGTCATCCCTTCTTTCTCCTTTTTTCCACCTCGCGCCATTTTTCCAGTTCCGCCTCGGTCACCGGCTGCCATTGCGGCACCGGCGCGGGATGCCAGTTTTCGTCGACGGCCACCATGGTGAAAACGCCGCTTGCAGCCAGGCGCTTGGCGCCGTCGGTCACGTTCTCCGCTTCCACCACCACCTCCACCTCCATGGAGCTGCGTCCGACGTGGATGATGGTGGCCCGGGAATAGATCACCTCGCCCACGTTGATGGGCGTATGAAAGGTGATGCGCTGGGCGCAGGCGGTGACCACGCGCTTGCGGGAATAACGCCAGCAGACCACGCCGGCGGTCTTGTCCATGATGCTCATGATCACGCCGCCGAAGATGTTGCCGTACGAGTTGGTGTCCTTAGGGAGCAGCGTCTCGATCAGTTCCGCCTTTCTGTTCTCCATGTGCATCTCCTTTTCGACCCATGCCGTCTCTTCTCATGGGAGCAGTATAGCTGATGGTGCGCGATATGATACGACATTTAGCGCATTGGCAGCTGAAATTTTTCGTGTCATTAAAAAAAGTGGTTGACTGGGGAGGGCGGTTTTGCTATAAACAGGATCTCTGTTGAGCGGGAATAACTCAGTGGTAGAGTGCAACCTTGCCAAGGTTGAAGTCGCGGGTTCGAACCCCGTTTCCCGCTCCAATTAATTAACAAAACCCCGGTAGCCTTACAGGCTGCCGGGGTTTTTGCATTGTAGCTGGATCCAGGCTGTACGGAGGCGTGTCATGGAAAAAAACGGTGGCGAGAGGATACTGAGGACCGAAGACGTGACCCGCGTCGTGATGGAGGTGCCCAAGGGGCACCGGCACCTGCGCACCACCCTGCAACTGGGGGATGGCAGCTCCATAACGCTGCAGGAGGCTACCGTGGCAGCCATAGTGCGAGCTTACGTCACGGTCAAGACAGACCCGCTTCGAGACGAGCTGGTGCTTGAAGGGCAAAAGCTAACATCACGCAAGGCAGGATATGCCGAGTGGCAGCTTCTGGATGTCCCGCAGGTAACCAAGGCCTCTGCTTAACGCTGACAATTCTTGCAAGGGCTATTTCCGATAAGCCTTGTCATGCTGAACATGGAGCGAGACAAGAACGATGGTGGGACCTCTTAGGATACAGGTAATGGCGCGAGCACTGCCGGTCACACGGAGCGAGTACAGTTGCTCCCCGGATGCCGGCTCGATCATCCCGTGTAGTTTCTCGAAATTCAGGCCAGTGTGGCTCCATAGTTGTTGAAGAGTTAGAGAGTGCAGCAGGGAGAGCATTTTTGCTGCGGCTTTACGGACCGGCAGCTCGGCGTTCATGACTGCTTCATCGAAGGCTGGACGAATCTCAATCTTCACCAGCCCACCTCTTAGCAATTGCAACAACTTCCTTAGCCGATTTGACTGAAATGGAAGGGCGTGGGTCAGTGAGCGATGCGGCGATGGCTTCCTTAGTTTCGGTTGTCCAGGCCCAGAGTTGATGACGAGGGACTGGCTCGACAGGAATCAAAATGATCCTGCCGTCTTCCAGGATTTGAAGATCGAGCGCATCGCCTGGATTGACACCCACGGTGGGGGGAAGAGTAACGCGCCTTCTGGAATCCGTTTGTATGAGCATAGTAGGCACCTCCTTTGTCTGACTATAGCAACAATGCAACAAATGGGCAATGCCCTTTGAGGGTGTGCTTATGGCATACGTCGCGTTCGGAGCAGCGTAGATATGGACGCTGGCGGTCACCTACTGCCGTTCTTTCATTGGCCGTTTTTTGCGATGTGGGAGAGTTTACGAGGCCTGCTATTTATTGCAACAGCTTGGCGCGACGGGAAGCCCCCGCCGGGAGAGCATGATCGACCGCAGGCGGGCGCTGGGTCCACCTGCGGTCCGAGTGGTGGGTACTACTGCAGGAAGGTCTCCTCGATGAAGTCCGCGACGGCGGCGGGATCGTTCAGGTCCAGCACCGGCACGTCGAGGTCGAGGTCGGCGTCGCTGGCCACCGCGATCAGGGTGGGGTCGTAGGCCTCGCCACGGCAGAGCAGGGTGGTGCTCCTCTCCTGGCGGTTCACCTCGATCTTGGGCATGCCGCTCTTCTTGAACCCTTCGGTGACCACGATGTCCATGTCGGAAAAGTAGGTCTCGATCAGTTCCTCGATGGGGGGGGACTGGGTGTGCTTCTTGACTATGGCGAGCTTCTCGGGCGACGAGATCAGCATGGTGTCGGCGCCGGCCGCGGTGAGCCGGTGGCTGTCCTTGCCGGGGTGATCGATATCGAAACGGTGCGCGTCGTGCTTGATGACCCCCACCTTGTAACCGCGCGCCTTCAGGTGCACGATCACCTTCTCCAGCAGGGTCGTCTTCCCGGTGCCCGATTTTGCCACAAAGGATACTGCCTTTACCGTCATATCGTTCCTCCTGTATTGATAACGTCTTCCGGTGTATTGAGATTGAGGAAGGCGGTGCCTGCCGGGTCGAGATGCGCGATCTCCTCGGGACCTACCTCTTTCACCCTCACCCGCGGATACCAGGCATAGGCGCAGCACTCGCCTCCCTCCAGCAGTTCCCTTATCGGATCCACACATCTGCTGGAGTAAAGCGCGAAGAGCGGCTCATACCCCTGCCTTGTCTTCGGGACCACCGCGTCGAACCCCTCTCTGAGCGAGCAAAGGTGCTGCAGGATCGCCTTGCTGGGGAAGGGGAGGTCGCAGGAAGCCACGAAGATCCACTCGCTGTCCGCACCGGACAAGCCTGTGTAGACCCCACCGAGGGAACTGCCGGGGATGAGGTCGGGGAGCACCTGTAGCGAGTAGTCTGCGAACCGCTCCCCCCGGTCGCCCACCAGCACGACCTTCGGAAAGCACTCCCGGAACAGGTCGAGCACCCGCTCGAAAAGAGGCCTACCCTGCAGTTGCAGGAATGCCTTGTCCCGCCCCATGCGGCGGCTTTTGCCCCCGACCAGGATGACGCCCGTTATGTCGTCCGCCACGAAAACCGCCATCGATGCCGCTCCGGTTCACCCCTTGCTGCCGTCCGCCAAGCCAGCCTCGTTTATACCATAAGTCCCGTTGGCGGTGGCAGAAATTAAAATCCAGCCCCGGTGTTTGCAGTTAATAAATTTATGCTAACCTCTCCCTTGTCCTTGGGCGCGACATACGAAGCATGCCGTCTGGCATGGCCAAGGGCGCGATGGGGGTGACCATGTTTAGGGTACTTCTCGCTGTTTCACTCCTTGCTTTGCTGCCGGGCTGCACGATGAACATGCGGCTCGCGGAAGGCGGCGCATCCTCTTCGCCGCGCCGGGTGATCCGGCTCAAGGTCCAGGCGGACCCCCAGCTCAATCGATACGATAGAAATTCCCACGCACTGCTGCTCTGCCTGTACCAGCTCAAGGAACCGGACGGTTTCCGGCAGTTGGCGCAGAACAGGGAAGGGGTGCCGAAACTGCTGGAATGCGGCCGTTTCGACCCGTCGGTGGTAAATGCGCAGCTCCTGGTCGTCCAGCCGGGACAGGAGCTCAGCCAGAGTTGCGACAAGGGGACTGACGCCCGCTACCTGGGGCTTGCCACTGGCTACTACAGTTTTGGCAAGAGGAAGGTGACGGAATTGCTGGCCATGCCTTCTGGCACCGCCGACAACGGACCGGAGGGGTTGCTGCATCTGGACCTGGGCGCCCAAGAGATCACCAGTGCGAGGGTAGAATGAACACGGCGCTGCGTCCAATCTTTTGGCACCAGGGCATGTTCCTGCAGCCGCAGCATTTCCAGCTTGCCGAGCGCGGTGTGCACTCCCTGCTGACTCCGTACCACAGCCACCTGGTCCCGCATTTTTGGGGCGTGTGCCACGTGGCGGTCGCGACCTGCTCCAGGGGAGTGCCATCCGTCGAAGTCACCAGCGGCGCATTCCTGTTTCCCGACGGCGCTTACGTCGAACTCCCAGGCAACGCGGTTGTAGAATCACGGCTGGTCCAGGAAGGGGTGGTGGGCAAAGGCGCCTTGACGGTGTACCTGGGGCTCAAAAAGTGGCAGGCACGTGGCGAAAACGTGTCGGTCCTGCCGCAGGGGGATGAGGCCGGGAGGGGCAACACCCGGTACGTGACCGGCGTCGAGGGTAGTTCCTGTCCCGACCTGCAGGCAGGCGGGGCCGCGGCGGAAGTCCGGCAACTGGACTACGTGCTGAAGCTTTTCTGGGACAGCGAGCTGGACCGTGCCGGGGATTACCTGTTGCTTCCCCTAACCCGGCTGGAGCTGCGGAGCGAAGAACTCGTCATAGCTCCCGATTTCGTCCCCCCCTCTCTCACCATCGCCGCCGTGCCGTTGCTGAACGACCTGGTGCTGGGGATACGGGACCTGGTCGCGGTGCGCTCCCGTCGGATGGAAAGCTGCAAGAAGCAGCGCGGCATCAAGGCGGCGGAGTTCGGGTCTCAGGACCTGGTTTACCTCCTGGCCCTGAGGACCGTGAGTCGCTACCTTGCCCAGCTCGATCACCTCATTCTCGCCCGGGTCCATCCCTGGCAGCTGTACGGCGTGCTCGCCCAACTCGTGGCGGAACTCTCCTGCTTTTCCGAGTCCATCGTCTGCTCCGCCGAGTCCGCCGTCCGGTCGGCCGATGCCGTCGCCGGCGTAGCCGTCTCCCTTCCCGACTACGACCATCTCGACCTCGGCGGCTGTTTTGCCCGGGCCCACGACCTGATCCTGAAACTCCTGGACCAGGTCTGCACCGGTCCGGAGTACGCCCTCAGGCTCTGCTTCGACGGTAGCTATTATTGTGCAGACCTTACCGCCGCCCACCTCCAGGGCAGAAGCCGCTTCTACCTCGCGATTACTACCGAAGCCGACCCCGCTACTGTGCTTCCCTCCCTTACCAGCCTTGCCAAGCTCGCTACCCGCGAGAGACTTCCGCTCCTGATCGCGCAGGCGTTGCCGGGCATCGCCTTGGAGCACGTGCCCAACCCGCCCCAGGAGCTGCCGCGCCGCGCATCTACCCTGTACTTCTCCATCGACAGCCGCTCCGACCGGTGGGAGCTCGTGCAGAAGTCGCACAACATCGCTCTCTGCTGGGACCAGGCGCCTGACGACCTGGAGGCCGAGCTGATGATCGTCACCAGGGGCTAACCATGAGACTGATCGATTGCTTCATGCCATTGCTGGCCCATGTCGTCGACTTCCGCAACGCGCTGCCGCAGTGCACAGCCGACTATGTCCAGGTGAAAGGGGAGATATGGCAGCTGCTGGCGCAATCGGAAGCGCTGTCGCAGGAAGGCGGCTGCGATCAGGATCAGTTCGACCAGGCCCGCTTCATGGTCTGTGCCTGGGTCGACGAGACCCTGCTCGCCTCACCGTGGGCCGACCGGCAACTGTGGCAGCACGAGCAGCTGCAGCGTCTTTTTTACAGGACTACCGATGCCGGCGTGGAAGCTTTTCAGCGGCTGGAGACCCTTGTCGAGCAGCAGGAGGTGCATGAGGTCTATTGCACCTGCCTCGCCCTGGGGTTCAGGGGGCGCTACATCGGTGAGCAGGGGGCGTATCTGCTGGAACAGTTGAAGGCCGCGCATCTGAAACGGTTTCTTGGCGCGGCGGACGCTGTCCCCGCCCTGGAAGGCCTTGCGCTCTTTCCCCAGTCCCTGCCGGATCTGCCGGCCGGGGAAGTCCCGACCAGCCATACCGCTTTTGCCCTGACCCCGTTGTCTGCGGTCCTGATAGCGGCGCCGGTCATCATCTTTGCCCTCATGTACCTCGTGTTCCGGTACGTCCTGAACGGTCTGGCCCTTCCGAACCTCTAGCGGAGGAGGTGCGTCGTGCAGAAGTACACCGTGCTCACCTACTGCAAATATCTGCTCTTCGGCGCGGCCCTGCTTCCCATCACGGTGGTCGCTTTCGTGATGATCCCGCTCCTTACCTGGCCGTGGCGTATCGGCATCTTCCTTCCCTTCATCGTGCTGCTGTTGTGGGGCACGCTGGGATGGCTCAAAAAGCGCGTGCAGCGTGCGCAGCAGGGCAAATCGCAGCCGGTGCCGCAGGAACCTGCACCAACCCAGCCGGCACATTCCGCGGGTGTTGAATTGATTCAGCCCGACCAGTCCCAGCTCGAATCGGCGCGGCAGGACCGGATTATCGCTCTGCAGCAGAACGTTCGCGCCGCCGTGAGCACGCTCAAGAGTTCCCATCTCAAGCAGGAAGGGGATCCCCTGCAGGTACTTCCCTGGTACTTGTTGCTGGGTGCCGGCGGTTCGGGCAAGACCAGCGCGGTGCACGGCGCCCGGCTGCTGTCGCCGTTTTCCGAGCGGCCGGAGCACGAGGCGACTGCGAACTGTTCCTGGCACTTCTATGATCAAGGCATCGTCATCGACACGGCGGGGCGTTACGCACTGCCGGTCAACCGGGGCAGTGATCACGAGGAATGGCTGACCTTTCTGTCGTTGCTGAAAAAGTACCGAAGGACCGAGCTGATTAACGGCGTCATCGTCACGGTGGCGGCAGACCGGCTGATGGCGGGAGACACGGCCGAACTCGAGGAAGAAGGACGGCAGTTGCGTTGCCGCATCGAGGAAATGATCCGCCACCTGGGCGTCACCTTCCCGGTGTACCTGCTCATCACCAAGTGCGACCTGGTAAGCGGCATGAGCGAGTTCTGCTGCGCACTTCCTCTTGGAACTCTGGACCAGCCCGTGGGCATCTTGAACCGGGAGCTTGATGGCGATGCGCCGCGCTTGCTGGAGCGGTTCTGCGACTTGGTGGACGGGAGGATGCGGATGCTGCGCCTTTTGCTGCTGCACCACGCGACACCTGCGCCTGCCAACGCCCGCCTGCTGCTCTTCCCGGATCAATTGCGGGCGCTGCGCCCCGGGCTCGAGCTCTTCATGCCTGCCGCCTTCGGGAAGAACCACTACCAGGAAACCCCGCTGTTGCGCGGCATCTACCTTTGCAGCGCACTACCGGTCAGAACCGTCTCCCACCATCTTCCCGGCGATACCCAGCACGTCACCGCCGCTCATGCGCCGTTTCTCCACGATCTTTTCGAGAAGGTACTGCCTCGGGACCGTGCGCTTTGGAGCCCCAGCGCCCGCGTTCTCAAATGGCGGCGCCTCTCGGACAACCTGGCCCTGGTCTGCTGGCTGCTGATCGGCATCTCCCTATGCGCCATGCTCACCGGTGCCTTCGTCAAGAACATCGGCGTATTGCGGCAGGCCTCTTTCGCGGCGGCCGGCACGCCGCAGTTGCAGGGCGATACCGCAGCCGATCTTGCCGCGTTGGAAGCCATGCGCCGGGCCATCGCGGAGGTGGAACAGAAGAATCGGAACTGGTGGCTGCCGCGCTTCGGCCTGAGCCGCAGCAACGAAGTGGAGCAGGCGCTCAAGGCACGTTACTGCCAGGAATACCGAAAGCACCTGTTGGCGCCTTTCGATGCGGAGATGGCGGGGGCCTTGGAAGCGCTTTCTCCAGCACTGCCCGACTCAGCTTTCGGAGGTTTGGTGCTGCACCTGAGCCGGCGCTGCAACCTCCTGAAAGGGAGGCTCGCCGGCGAGGACGAAACCGGCCTCGCCTCCCGGCCGGTCCCGGAGTACCGGGTGCTGGCAGCACCGGCGCAGGGGTGGTCCGACCCCGTCGCCGGCAACCTTTACCTCGCCTACGTCTCCTGGCTTGCCGATCCCGGCCGGGTGTCGGAGGAGTTGCAACGGCTGCAGCAGCTGCTCAAGCGCCTGGTGTTGTTGAAAGGGGCGGACTTCAGCTGGGTATTGGGGTACGTGGACCGGGAGCAAACCGCGGCGCCCATTTCCCTGCAGGATTTTTGGGGAGGATCGAGGACACTCCAGGGTGAGCCGTCCCTGCCTGCCTGTTTCACCCGCAACGGAAGAGAGCGCATTACCGCAGTGCTCGGCGAGCTCAGCGCTGCCTACCCGGAGCGCGACGTCCTGGAGCGGGCGCGGGCGGAGTTCTGGAGCGGTTACCGTGAGGCGGCCTTCAAGGCCTGGCAGAGCTTCGCGGCACAACTCCCCATCGGTGCCCTTCGGCTGCTGGCACCCAAGGAGTGGCAGAATGCGGCCGCCGCCATGGCGGGTGAGCAGGGGCCTTACTTCAGCTTCATGCGACGCGCCATGATCGAACTGCAGCCTTTCGATCCCGCCGAGCCCCTGCCGGTCTGGGTTGCCGGGCTGTACCGCTTCCAGGCGCTCAAGGGCGCCGGCCCCGCCGGGGTGGCATCTTCACTCTCTGGGCAGGCAAGCCGGGTCGCCGGATCGATCGGACGGCTGGGGGGGAAGAAGGGAAACCTCCCCGGCGACGAACAAGGCACCAACCTGGCCAGGGAGTACCTAAACGCCGTGGCGCAGATCGCCCCGGTGGCGAAATCGAGGGCGCTGGCGCACCGGATGGCGTTGCAGGCCTTCAGGGATCCGGCTGAGGCCGGCAAGTCCCCGCTGTTCCAGGCTGCCGAGGCGGCCCAGCGGCTGAACCAGCTCCTCGTGCAGGGGCAGGGGGATGAAACCTTCGCCCGCCTCATCTACGGTCCCATTACTTTCTACGGCACCTACATCCGCATGGAAACGGCCTGCGCCCTTCAGGCCCAGTGGGAGCAGACGGTGCTGAAAGAGGTGCAGGGGAACAGGGACCCCCAGAGCCTGCAGTACCTCTTGGGCAAGGACGGGCCGGTCTGGAAGTACGTCGGCGACTACGTGAACCCCTTTATCGGCTGGAGCCCCGCACGCGGCTATTTCCCCAAGTCCGCCCTGGGTGGCTCGATCCCATTCAAGCCCGAGTTCTACTCGTTCCTGGCGCAGGGGGGCAAGGCCAAGCTTGCCGCCGCAGTCGGCGCACCCAAGCCGGTCTACCAGGTCACCATCAAGGGGCTGCCGACCGACGCCAACGCCGAGGCCCGGGTCAAGCCCCAGGGGACGCGGCTGGAGCTGCATTGCGCCACCGGGGTGCAGTCCATGGTCAACATGAACTACCCGGTGAGCAGACCGTTTGTCTACATGCCCGAGGCCTGCAGCGACGTGGTGCTGCAGATCGAGGTCGGCGACACCACGCTTACCAGGAAATATCCCGGCAGCCGCGGGTTCACAGAATTCCTGCGCGATTTCCCTGCCGGGCGGCATACCTTTTACCCCCGCAACTTCCCGCAGGAAAAAGAGGCGTTGCAACGGTTGGGGGTGCGCTTCATCAAGGTGAACTACCAGCTCTTCGGCGCCGGGGACCTGGCGACACAACCGGCAGAGCCGCTTCCCGCACGGGTACCGGTGAAGATCGCCGAGTGCTGGGACTAGGGGGACGCCATGACCAGGGATCTTTGCGTCGACAAGCTGTTGCTGCCCATCTCTTCGGAAAGCCCTGCCGGCAGCGACCTGCGCTACACCACCGTCTATGAGGAGATCATGGAAGCCCGCCGCTGCGAGGACGCTGTCGCCATGGGGGACTGGCAGCACGATGTGAAACAACCCAACTGGGACAAGGCCATCTCCCTGGCGACCTCAGCCCTCGGCGAGAAGAGCAAGGACCTGCAGATAGCGGCGTGGCTTGCCGAAGCTCTCACGGTCACCGAAGGCTTTGCCGGACTGGCGCTGGGGCTGGAACTGATGACGGGGCTTGCCGAGCGGTTTTGGGAAACGGTGTATCCGCAGACCGAGGAGGGCGACTTCGAATACCGCGCCACCCCCTTTCAGTTCCTGGACGCGAAGGTCGCCTCGCAGGTGAGGCTGATCCCGCTGACCGACCCGGAACTCACTTCGGGGTTCTGCTGGCTGCACTGGCGGCAATCCCGGGAAGTGGGGTTCGAGGCGGATGTGAAGAACCGCTATGGCGAGATCGACGACGACAAGAAGAGTCGGCGCGAGCAGTTGCTGGCGGAGTCGGCCGTAAGCGCCGAGGAATTCGATGCTGCGGTGGCACGCTCAGGCGCACGCTATGCCGCGGCGCTCCGGCATGGCGTCGCCAACTGCAGCCTCAGCGTGCAGCGGCTGGTAACGGTACTCGAGGCGAAGTTCCCGTCCGCAGCACCGAGTCTTGCCGAGCTTGATTCTGCCATCGACGGCTGCAGCACGCTCGTCGACATGCTCTACCGCGGCGAGGCAGGAAATGCAGCATGCGCACCAGTGGCAGGAGGACCGGACGGGGCACCCGCTGGTGATCTGGATCACCTGCAAGGCGAGAGGGCCGGCTTTCACCCGGCGCCGGATCTCCACGCCGCCGCTGCAGCCGTTTCAGCAGTGTCCGGGGGGGAGTTGCCTGAGCACTCCCTGTGGCGCGAAGCGCTGGCCATGGTCGGGGCGGGGCGGCTGCAGGAGGCCTTGGCCATGCTGCTTTCTGCAGGCAATGCCGCTGATTCGCTACGGGAACGCAACCGGGTCCGGCTCCTGATGGCAAAGCTCTGCCTGGAAGCGGGCAGGTCAGATCTGGCCCGACCGATCATGGAGGAGTTGCACGGCGTTATCGAGGATCTGCATCTGGAGCGCTGGGAGTCCCCGCTTTGGGTCGCCGAAGTGCTGGTCGCGTATTACCGGTGTCTGCAGGAGGGCGTTCCCCGCGATAGCGACCTCGATCTTGCTCACACGCTGTTCAAGCGCATCTGTTTGCTCGACGTCACCAAGGCGATGCCGTACCCCCAGTAGGGACCGGCAGAAGGAGAGACCATGTCCATTTCGGAAAGTCTGCAACACAAGCTGGAGCGGGTGAGGGCGCCCCGGGTCCGCATCACCTATGACGTCGAGGTCGACGGAGGCGTGGAGGTGAAAGAGATTCCTTTCGTGGTGGGGGTACTGGCCGATCTGTCGGGCACTCCGGAGACCCCACCGCCGAAACTCAGGGAAAGGAAGTTCGTGGAAATCGACCGGGACAGTTTCAATCGCGTCATGGAAGCCATAAGACCGCGGCTCGCCTTCCGGGTCGGCAACTCGCTGTGCGGTGATGGTTCCCAGCTCGGCGTACAACTGCGCTTTACCACGCTGGAGGACTTCCATCCCGAGCGCGTGGCGCAGCAGGTGGAGCCGCTGAGAAAACTGGTCGAGGCGCGGGGACGACTCTCGGATCTGCTGAACCGGCTGGACGGCAACGACCGGCTGGATGAACTGCTGCAGGACCTCTTGGCTGGTGGCGACGCACTCAAGGCGATCTGTCACCGCACAGACGGCGGTGACGGAAACGGCGGCGACAGCGCCTGAAAAGGAGGGAGGCATGGAAGAACTCACGAGAGAGAACGAGGTGCGGTTCGCCGAGCAGCAGCCTGGCAACCAATTACTCGACCTGATCGTCACCGAAGGGCGCCTGGCTCGCTGCGAAGACCAAAAGCCGTACGCCAGGGAAATGCTGGTCGAACTGGTGCAGCAGGTGCTGACAGGTGAGATGGTTCCGGGGGGCGACATCGAACGCATGATCCACGCAAGGATCGCCGTTATCGATCGTCTGATCAGCGACCAGGTCAACCTGATCATTCATCATCCGGAGTTCCAGAAGCTGGAGGCATCCTGGCGCGGGCTCTCCTACCTGGTGCACCGGGCGGAGACCGGCAGCGATTTGAAGATCCGCGTGCTCAACGCCTCCAAGCAGGAAGTCACCAAGGACATGGAGAAAGCGGCCGAGTTCGACCAGTCCGCGCTCTTCAAGAAGGTGTACGAGGAGGAGTTCGGCACTTTCGGGGGCGCCTCCTACGGCTGCCTCGTGGGCGACTACGAGTTCGGCAACACGCCTCAGGACCTGGCGCTGCTGACGCGGATGTCGGAAGTTGCCGCAGCGGCCCACGCTCCGCTGATCACCTCCGCTGCATCGACCCTGTTCGGGGTGGACAGTTTCGCCGGGCTGGACGGGCCGAGGGATCTTGCCAAGATCTTCCAGGGAGCCGACTACGCCCGGTGGCGCTCCTTCCGCATGTCGGAGGATGCCAAGTACGTAGCACTTTGCCTGCCGCACGTGCTGGTGCGGCTGCCGTACGGGCCTGACAGCGAACCGGCCGAGTCGTTCCAATTCGAGGAGGACGTCTCCGGTTGCGACCACGGGAAATACCTCTGGGGCAACGCCGCTTACTGTCTTGCCGGACGCATAACCGACGCTTTTTCGAGGCACGGCTGGACCGCAGCCATCCGCGGCGTCGAAGGGGGAGGGGCGGTCACCGATCTCCCCATCCACAGCTTCGACACCGGCGAAGGGGAACTGGCGGCCAAGTGCCCGACCGAGATCGCCATCACCGACCGGCGCGAGAAGGAACTCGCCGATCTTGGTTTCGTACCGCTGGTGCACTGCAAGGGGACCGACATGGCCGCCTTCTTCAGCGTCCAGAGTGCACACAAGCCCAAGATCTACGATACCGATGCCGCCAACGCCAACGCGAGGCTCTCGGGGCAGCTGCAGTACATCCTCTCCGTGTCACGCTTTGCCCATTACCTCAAGGCCATGATGCGGGACAAGATCGGCAGCTTCGGGACCAGGAAGAACGTGGAGGATTATCTGAACCGGTGGATCAGTCGCTATGTCCTGCTGGATGACGATGCGGGGCAGGAGATGAAGGCCCGCTTCCCGCTGAGGGAGGCACGCATCGAGGTGTTTGACCAGCCGGGTCGGCCGGGGTGCTACCGGGCCGTAGCCTTCTTGAAGCCGCACTACCAGTTGGATGAACTCACCATATCGTTGAGGCTCGTTGCCAACCTGCCGTCGCCCAAGACGAGCTGACCCAGGTTGAGATCACCACGAAAGGGAGGACGCCATGGCCTTCGATGCATTCCTGAAGATAGAAGGGATCCCGGGAGAGAGCAGCGACGACAAGCACAGGGACTGGATCGAGGTCCTCTCCTACAACTTCTCCGTCACCCAGCCCACCTCCGGCACCGCCAGCAGCGCGGGAGGCGCCTCCGCTGAACGCGCGAGTTTCTCCGACTTCAGCGTCGTCAAGGTGCTGGACAAGGCAAGCCCCAAACTCTTCGAAGCCTGCGCCACCGGGCGGCACATCCCCAGCGTCACCCTGGAGATCTGCCGGGCCGGCGGGGATAAGTTGAAATACATGGAATATAAGCTCTCCAACGTCATCATCAGCCTGAACCGCCCCGGCGGCAGCGCCCATGGCGGCGAGGCGATCCCCGTCGAGGAGATCGCCTTCAACTACGGCAAGATCGAACTCGCCTACACCCAGCAAAACCGCGCCGACGGCTCCGGCGGCGGGCAGGTTGCTGCCGGGTGGAACCTGGAGACCAACAAGAAGGTGTGATGCAAACTGGGCGGGAGGGCGCATGCGATATCAGCCGGAACCGAGACAATCCCTACTGGAGAGGCTTACCGACCGTGAGCCGGAATCTCCTGCTGAAACCGTCCGCTCCTCGCGCAGCAGCCTCAAGTCGCTGATCGACTCGGTGCTGCGCGACCTGGAGAACCTTTTCAATACCAGATCCTTCCCTATTTTGAAACCGACCAGGGGACTGCCGCTCAGGGGACTGGCTCCGCAGGTGCCAGCCCCCCTCCCTTCATATCTGCAGCACTCCATTCTCAGTTACGGCAGCCGCGATTTCAGCCTCGAAAACCCGCGCTCACACCGGGTGCAGCAGGCCATACGCCTGGAAATCATCAGGCTCCTCGACTGTTTCGAGCCGCGACTGAAGGACGTGACGGTGTCTCTAGGGCCGACTCAGGGAGAGCGGGCTCTCAGCTTCCGGATCGAGGCTGTGCTGCAAGTCGAGCCGGTAGCCCTCCCGACCGCTTTTGACACCCACTTCGACATCAATAGTGGCGCTTATACCATCCTCTCGTGATCGACTATGCCCGATGACATCCTTCACTACTTCGAAAAAGAGCTCAGCTACCTGCGCGACACGGGGAGCAGTTTCGCCAGGAAGTATCCCAAGGTGGCGGGGCGGCTCCTGCTTGAGCCCGGCAAGTGCGAGGACCCGCACACCGAGCGCCTTATCGAGGCATTCGCTTTCCTCTGCGCGCGCATACAGCGCAAGATCGACGACGGCCTGCCGGAGATCACCCAGTCGCTCTTGCAGGTGCTCTATCCGCAGCTGACCGCTCCGATCCCGTCCTGCTCCGTGGTGAAGTTCGCGCCTTTGTTCAGGAACCTGCCGGAGGGGGGCTACCAGATCGCCGGGGGGACGCCTCTTTTCTCCAAGCCGGTTGACGGCATGTCCTGTCAATTCAGGACTGCCTATCCTGTCACGCTCTGGCCCGTCGAGGTCATGGATGCGTCGCTCGAGGCGCCGGTAAAGTTGGTTAAAGGCGCACAGCAGGCGGTGCGGGTTCGCTTGTCGCTGCACAGTGCCTCCGGCTTTCCAGGCGACACACTGCGGTTTTATCTGAACGGGCAGCCCCAGCATGTTTTCCCGCTGCACCAGTTGCTGCTGAATCACGTTTGCTCTGTCGAGTGCGTGCCGGCCGGTGCATCGGCCGCTGATTCCCTGCAACTGCCAAGCGATCGCCTGCGGCCCGTCGGCTATGCTGCAGATGAGGGGCTTCTGCCATACCCCGAACAATCTTTCCCGGGGTATCGGCTGCTCCTCGAGTATTTCGCCTTTCCGCACAAGTTCCTTTTCATCGATCTCAGTGGCTTCTCCGTGGTGTGGAAAGGTGCGGCTTTCGGTCATTCCGTCGACCTGATCTTTTACCTCGACACCGTAGCGCCGGACTCTTTAGTGGTTGGGGGAGAAACCTTCTGCCTCTATGCGACCCCCGTGGTCAACGTTTTCCAAAAGATAGCGGAGCCGATCAGGCAAAACCACGGCAAGAGCGAGTACAGGGTCATTCCCGACCTGAGGCGTGAGGGCGGATTGGAGGTGCTCAGTATCGATGAAGTCACGGCGAGCGACGCTGCATCCCCCGGTGAGATAAAGCGTTACCACCCGGTCTTATCAGGGAACAGTGTGGACGATTGTGCAGGCTTGTGGCAGATGCAGCGGCGGCCGGCATCGCGCCTGCACGACGCCGGCACGGACGTTTATCTTTCCGTCTGCCAGCCTGCTGAAGCTGCCACTGTTGCCAGTGAAGAAACGCTTCTGGTCCGCGTGACCTGCTCTAACCGCGACCTCCCTGCAAGACTTCCTTTAGGTGATCCTGCCGGAGATTTCGACACGGAATCTGCCGCGCCGCTCGCAGCCATCAACTGTCTTCTCAATCCGACGCCCTCTCTACGTCCGTTCCTCGATGGGGAGCAGCAGCGCCGTCTTATCTCTCATCTCTCCCTGAACTACATCTCTCTTGTCGAAGGAGGCGCCGGAGCGCTGAGGCAACTCCTGTCCCTGTATGACTTTGCCTCGTCCTCTATCACGCGGCACCAGGTAAGCGGCATCTTCTCTGTGAGATCGCGAGCCGTCACCAGAAGAATAGGAGCAGGTTTTTGCCGCGGATTGGAAGTGACGGTTGTCTTTGATGAGGAGAAGTACGTCGGCAGCGGCGTGTACCTGTTCGCGTCGGTGCTGGAGAGGTTCCTGGGGCAGTATGTATCAGTCAACTCATTCGTGCAGCTCGTGGCCATGAGAGCCAGCGACGACACCATCATCAATCGGTGGCCTCCCCGGACCGGCGATAGGGTGCTGCTGTGAAACGGGCGGAAAGTCTGCTGCAAAACTGCCGGGCGTTCTTTAAGGCCGTCCGTTGCCTGGAAAAGGCGCTTTCAGCCGGCACGGAGATCGGAGCGGCTTTGTCGCCAGCCCGGGAAAGGATCCGGTTCACAGCGAGAAAAGGTCGTGCTTTCCCGGCAGCTGATATCAGCGAGATCACCTACGGTGAAGACGGAGCCGCACAGGTCGAAGTCGCTTTTATGGGCCTGGTCGGTCCATCCGGCGTGCTGCCGCATTGGTATCACGAACTGGTACTGGAGCGGGAGAAGAGCGGCGACCACGCCATGGGCGATTTCTACGACCTTTTTCACCACCGCCTGATTTCGATTTTTTACCGTGCCTGGAAGCGCAACGCGCTTCTGCCACAGAAGAAAAGCGACAACAGCGATCTCTTCTCCAACCATCTCTTCAGCTTTCTTGGACTCGCGACCGAGGGACTGCGGGAAAAGCTTGCGGTAACGGAAGCGGCACTGCTGCACTTCTGCGGGCAGGCGAGCCGCCAGGTGGCGTCGGCTAGCACGATTGCCCAGGTCGTTCAACATGTGCTTGGCGTGGATGCCGAGATCGAACAGTTCGTGCCCCGCACGGTTTACCTTGAGCCGGCGGACTTGACCATGCTAGGCCAAAACAATTGTCTGCTTGGCGTTGACACAGTCTGTGGCAGCCAGACCTGTGACGTTCAATCAACCTTCCGGCTCTCTCTGGGCCCCATGGGTTACCAGCAATTCATCGAACTGTCACCGGGGCGTGGACTGGAACATCTGGTGTCACTGGTCAGGTTCCTTGCGGGACCGGAATACGAGTTCGAGATTGGGCTCATTTTGAGAAGAGATGAAGTCCCCGGGTGCAGGCTCGGCGAGGCAACTCCCGATGCACCAAGGCTGGGCCGTTCCACCTGGCTCAAAGCGCCAGACTCCGTTCTTGATGCGGATCCGTACGTGACTGTCGCGGGGTAGGTGCGAAGGTAAAATGCTCCCCTTGTGAAAAGTGAGGTGTCCGCATGGCGTTCACACAGCATGACAGGATCCTTTCTCTAACCACCTCGCTTGGCGAGGACGCTCTGCTATTGACCGAGCTCAGCGGCGAGGAGGGCATCTCACGCAGCTTCAGTTTTGAGCTGTCTATGCAGTCTGAGCGCACCAGTATTCCTTTCCACTCCCTGCTCGGCAGTAATGCCACAGTTGCCATTACACTCGCAAACGGCAACAAGAGGTACCTGAACGGGATCATTTCCAGCTTCACCCAAGGCAGATCGGGTGGCGAGGAGGGTGAAGGTCACCGCTTCTCCTTTTACAGGTGTACCCTTGTTCCCTGGTTCTGGACCCTCAGCAAATGTGCCGACATAAGGATCTTCCAGAACCGCTCAACACCGGAGATAGTCGAGCAGGTATTCAAGGAACTTGGCTTCTCTTGGTACTGCTTCTATCTGCGCGGGAGTTACGACAAGAGAGAGTTCTGTGTCCAGTACCGGGAAACAGCCTTCAACTTCGTCTGCCGCCTTCTCGAGGAAGAAGGGCTCTTTTATTTCTTCCGCCACGAAGACGGCAAACACACCATGATCATCGCGGATTCTCCTGATGCAAACATCCCTTGTCCGTTTCAGCCGTTTGCTTCTTCACGTCCTAGCGCGACGGGCACCAGGACCGAAGACGTGATCACATCTCTGGAAATCACCCGGTATATACATCCTGCAAAATACTCATTGAGCGACTACAACTTCACCGTTCCCAAAGCCAACTTGAAATCTGAAGCTCCCGGCGCAGTCCAGACACACGCGGCGCAATGCGAACTGTACGACGCTCCTGGGTGCTACGGCAGCAGAGGCGCAGGCGACAGGCTGGCAAGGATCCGGATGGAGGAAGAAGAAACTACGGCCACCGTCCTCATTGGCACTAGCGACTGTCGTGCCTTTGCCAGCGGCTATCGCTTCAAGCTCAGAGATCACTGCAGCCCCGAACTGGATGGTAAGGAGTTTCTCCTGGTGTCCGTGAAGCATGATGCCATGGAAGCATACGCTACCGATTCCATCTCCAGTTACCACAACAGTTTCGAGTGCATTCCTCATCACACACCGTACCGCCCGTCACGTCTGACACCGAAGCCGGTGGTGCAGGGAACCCAGACGGCCGTGGTGGTGGGTCCGCCAGGAGAGGAGATCCACACCGACCAGTACGGGCGGGTTAAAGTCAAATTTCACTGGGATCGTGCGGGGAAAGCCGATGACAGCAGTTCCTGCTGGATCAGGGTAAGCCAGCCCCTTGCCGGCAACGGCTGGGGAGCGATGTTTCTCCCGCGTGTCGGTCATGAGGTAGTGGTCGATTTCCTCGAAGGCGATCCCGACTACCCCGTCATCATCGGTCAACTCCACAACGGAGTGAACCTGCCGCCGTACCAGTTGCCTGCGGCAAAGACAGTGACTTGCATAAAGTCCTGTTCCACCCCCGGTGGGCAAGGGCACAATGAGCTTTGCTTCGATGACAAGAAGGGGGCGGAGCAGTTGTGCATTCATGCGCAGCGGGAGCAGGTGAACAGGGTGAATCAAGACTCCCTGGAGTGGGTGGG
This sequence comes from Geomonas anaerohicana, assembly GCF_016458305.1. Lineage (GTDB taxonomy): Bacteria > Desulfobacterota > Desulfuromonadia > Geobacterales > Geobacteraceae > Geomonas > Geomonas anaerohicana. Next base: position 367,574 of record NZ_JAEMHL010000004.1, read on the forward strand.
GCAGGATCGCCACCTCATGATCAACCGTGACCGGCTCGAGAAGGTGTCTCGTGATCAGCACCTTCAAGTGGCTGGAGATTGTAACCAGGGCATTGGTGGGGACCTTGCCATAACAGTCGGTGGCGATCTCCAACTGAAGGTGGCAACAAAGTACGCCCTGCAGGCGGGGGAGGCGTTCCACATAAAGGCTGCCAAAAGCGTAGTGGTTGAGTCATTGACACAGGTCTCTTTGCAGGTCGGCGGCAGCTTCATTACCGTCACTCCCGCCGGAGTCTTCATAGTCGGCGGCTCGGTGCAGATCAATGAAGGTGGCACCCCCGGAGTTTGCACCGACGCGTCTCCTGAACAGCCTAAGCCACCCAAAGAAGCGGGCAGGGCCAACATGGCCACTGCAGAATAGTCCCGGGTACCTTGGTGTCGACTGCAGCGCAGAAACGATGAGAGCACACCAGGGACAGCGAGAAAGTTCTTCCTAAACGACAACGTGCTGCGCGAGGACAGAATGGCCGTCGCGCAACCACACGAGAGGGTGGGGGAGGTGCCATGGAAATCCGGATGGAGCAGATGAACGAGGTGGCGCGCGCGGAGTTTATCGAAAGGCTGGACGCGGCGTTGATGCGCGACCTCAGCGACTACTACAAAATCGGGCGGGACCAGCGCCGCGAATTCCTGGCGGCCGCGGTAGAGCTGGCGGAAAACAAAGGGTTCAAGTCGGAGCAGGGCATGGCGTCCTACGTCCTGGCCCTGTGGTATCTGGACATCGATTTCGAGGAGAAGAGCACCGCCCTGGAGACTCTCCTGGCTTCTCCTCTGCCTGAAGTGCGCCGCGTTCATGCTTTGAACCAGTGGGTTGAGTCGTTTTTGGGCGACCCGGACAACATAGCAGCCGCGGACGAAGCTTTGAGAAAATCACTGCAACTCACCGAACCCTGGGGCAACTGACATAACGGGTTCACGCCCCGGCCCCTGGTGGAACAGAGGTCGGGGCGACTTGCACTCAGACCTCGAACTTTTTAGGGCTGCTGTCACAACATTTCCCACCCAAAAAACTTCGCACAATTTAGCTGTTGACATATCACGGGATCTTCTTTATAAAACTGATAACAGTTTTCATTATCGCTGTTGCGGTCGGTTTGTAAGAAATAATTTAAAGATCGCGTAAGGCTTTGAGAGTCGGCGGCAACCGCTGACAGGAGTTGGGGAGGGGACATGATCAGTGCTGTTGGAGTGAAAGAGGATTTGTCAGCGTTAAACGGCACCGATGCAGCGTCTTCAAGCCGCATGACGAGGGCTGCCTGGCAGGACTTTGCCGGACTTTATCCGACTGACGAACAATGCCTGGCTTCATTCCTGGCGCTGGAACTTGCCGAGGTGCTGCAGGGCGCCAAGCCCGCCAACCTGGTCTGTCTTGCTAACAAGCGCCGCTCCTGCGGTCGCAACCTCTATCTCCTCTGGAAAGAATACGGCGCCGGTCTCCTCGAACAGAGTGGGCTCAAGGTGCGGGTGCTCGACGACCGCGGCACTTCCATCCTGCTCCTGCTCTACTCGCAGGAGGCTCTCGGGGGGCTGCTCGCCCAGAAAAGCGTGCGTGTCATCCTGGGCAAATCCGGCTATGACAGCGTCGAGGATTTCGACGCGGTCCTGGACCAACTGGAAGCGCGCGTGACGGGGCAAGGCTTTCCGCATGAGATCGGAGTGTTCCTCGGCTACCCGCTCAAAGACGTGATCGGTTTCATGGGGTGGGTGCCGCTTGCCTTCACCTGCCAGGGGCCATGGAAAATCTTTGGCAAACCTGATCAGAGCCTGCGCCTTGCGGAATGCCACCGCGAGTGCCGCAGCCGTATGTCGCAGCGACTGGCTTCGGGATGCAACCCGCTCGACTGCCTGAGAAACTGCATCGGCACAGTCGCTGATTCGTACCAGCAGCAAGGCACCCTTTTGGGGCAGTATGGTGAAAGTGAATATCAAAACCGCGGCTTGGGCGCCCGGAGGAGGGCAACATGTGCATAGCTCTTATCGGCGGAATGGATCGCTTGGGAAAACACTACCAGGAGGAGGCGGAACGCGCTGGAGTGAAACTTCAGTTTTTCAGCACCTCGGAAACCAACATAGCAGCCAAACTGAGAAAGGCCGACGCTATGGTGATCTTCACCAACAAGGTTTCGCACCGCGTGAAGATCGAGGCCATGCAGGTGGCAAAGGCGAATAACATCCCGGTGCTGATGGAACACGCCTGCGGCATCTGCACCTTCAGGAACTGCCTGGAATGCTTGGCACACAACTGTCACTAGGCTTGGTGTCGTAAATTGGACTTCATATTGAACCGCATCTGTGGTAGGTGTAGCCGTGCTCGACATCAACATGATACGGCAGGATCTGCATGACAGATGTGACTGACGCGACATCCCGCAGGCTGGCGGTGATCGGGGCTCTTCTGCTCCCTTTCACCGCCGTTTGCGTTCTCTATCTCGACATTCCGGTTGCCACCTTTGTCAGGGAATACCTTTATGCCAACCGGCATTGGCTCCGGGCCACTTCCGATCTCCCCGACCTGCTGCTTGGCGTGGTGATCGCCGCCACCGCCGTCTCCTGCTTCTTCTACCTGTTCCGCTCCGAAAAGGGGATCCTAGACCGCGCCACACTTCTGGCCAAAGAGACAGTGTGGCTCGCACCCGCCTCCTATCTTGTCAAGGCGCTGCTGAAGATCGCTTTCGGCCGGTGCAACACGCGGTACTGGCTGATGGAGCCCGGAGCCTACGGGTTTAACTGGTTCCAGATGAAAGAGCACTGCGACGGGTTCCCGTCCGGCCACATGCTGGTCATCGTCGCCCTGTTGGCTGCCCTGTGGCGCTTCTATCCGGAAAGCCGCCCTTACGGCATCCTGCTCTCGGTCCTGCTCGGCATCGCCCTGATCGCCACCAACTATCACTTTTTGAGCGATGTCGTCGTCGGCGGCTACCTCGCCGTTGTGCTCGAAGTCATGGTCGCCCGCCTCCTTTTCTGCCGCCACCGCAGCACATCTGACTGAGCAGCGTCATATCCCGTAGGGCCGCATCCAGAGAGGCTTTGATTCCGGTTTTTTCCCTTGCATCGCAGGGCAAAATCCCTTATATTTCAACAGCACATTGAAGATAGCAGAAACGCTTAAACCAACGATACGTAGCAGATGAGCGGGGGATTGCCGCCGCGATCAGATAACGCATGGAAAGGGTTTAGCCGCCGACGGTTAAGCCCTTTTTGTTTGAGCATAAAAAGGTCAGGGAGGCCCAATGGAAAGAAGAGCTTTAACTGCAGGAGACATGGTCGATTCGCAATGCACGCGTTGCAAGGCACTGCTGAACCACACCATCGTGGCGATGGTGGCGGGGCAGGTGGTGCGGGTAAAATGCAACACCTGCGGCAGCGAGCACAACCATCGTCCCGCGAAAGAACCAAAGGCCGCCACCGCGAAGGGAGCAAAGGCTGAAAAAGCTGTAAAGGCACCGCGTACCAGGGCCGCCAAGGCCCCGGCGGTATCCGACGAGGCCATCTGGGAGGAGATGATCCAGCCGCTCGACCCGGATCTCGCGGTTCCCTACAGCATGGAAGGGAAGTACAAGGCCAACACGCTGATCAACCATCCTACCTTCGGGACCGGTGTCGTGGCGTCGTGCCAGGCCGGCAAGGTCGAGGTCGTTTTCAAGAGCGGTCGCAAGCTTCTGAGAAGCGCCTGCTAAAGGCGCTTGAGCAGAGAAACAGAGAAGGGGCTGTCGGATTCATTCCGGCAGCCCCTTTTTATTTAAAAGCCAAACCTTTGGCCACGGAGAAAATCTGAGGAAATCTGAGAAAGACAAAACCTTTTTTGGGTTTTCTCCGAAGTTCTCAGATTTTCTCCGTGGCCAATGGTTTTGATTATTTCTTAATCCTGAACCCGGCCCTCTCCCACCCGGAGAGGTCGTTGACAGGCTTTTGCTCCTTCGCTTTCGGCTGCTGCTTCGGCGCCGCGCTCTTCTGCGCCTGCTCCGGCATCGCCTGCTTGATGGAGAGCGAGATCCGCTTGGTCTGCGGGTCCGCCGACAGCACCTTGACCTTGACGATCTCGCCGACCTTGACCGCTTCGTTGGGATCCTTGCAGTAGCGGTGCGACAACTGGCTTACGTGTACCAGTCCGTCCTGGTGCACGCCGATGTCGACGAAGGCGCCGAAGGCCGCCACGTTGGTGACCACCCCCTGCAGGATCATCCCCTCCTTCAAATCGGTGATGGTGACCACGTCGTCGCGGAAGGCCGCAGTCTGAAACTGCTCGCGCGGGTCGCGTCCCGGTTTTTTCAGTTCGGCCAGAATGTCCCTCAGGGTGGGAAGACCGATGCTGTCCGTGACGTAACGCTCCAGCTTGATCCCTGCGGAAAGGGCGGGGTCGGAGGCGAGCTGCGCCACGGTGACGCTGAGATCGGCCGCCATGGTTTCCACCACCGCGTAGTTCTCCGGGTGCACTGCCGTGTTGTCCAGCGGGTTTTCTCCGCCGCGGATGCGCAGGAAGCCGGCCGCCTGCTCGAAGGCCTTCGGGCCGAACCGGGGCACCTTCAAGAGCGCCTGCCTGGTCGGGAAGGCGCCGTTCTCGTCGCGGAACTTCACGATGGCGCGCCCCTGGCTCTCGGAGAGACCGGCGACGTAGGAGAGGAGCGCCCAGGAGGCGCTGTTCAAGTCGACCCCGACGTAGTTGACGCAGGACTCGACAACGGCGTCCAGCGCCTTTTTCAACAGCGACTGGTTCACGTCGTGCTGGTACTGTCCCACCCCGATGCTCTTGGGATCGATCTTGACCAGTTCCGCCAGCGGGTCCTGCAGCCTGCGCCCGATGGAGATGGCGCCGCGGATGGTGAGGTCGAGTTCGGGGAACTCCTCGCGGGCGATCTCCGAGGCCGAGTATACCGAGGCGCCCGCCTCGTTCACCATGACCGTCTCGGCCTTGACGCCTGCGCTGCGCAGCGCCTCGCGCACGAACACTTCGGTCTCGCGACCGCCGGTGCCGTTACCGATGGCGATCAGGCGCAGGTCGTGGCGCTCCACGAGCCGCACCAGTTCGGCTCCGGCACTGTCCGCTTTGGGGCCGCCGGTGTGCGGGTAAATGGTGGTCTGCTCCAGGAAGCGCCCCGTCTCGCTGATGGCGGCGAGCTTGCACCCGGTCCGCAGTCCCGGGTCGACACCCAGCACGCGTCTCCCCCCTGCCGGAGGAAGCAGCAGCAGGTTCCGCAGGTTCTGCGCGAAGACCGCGATGGCGGCCTCGTCGGCCTTGGTCTTCGCCTCCAGCCTCAGCTCCACCTCGATGGACGGCGCGATGAGCCGCTTGTAGGCATCGACGGCGACGGCTTCCAGCACTCCCTTGAAAATGCTCTCCCTCTTGATCAGCCCGCCCTTCAGCCGGGCCACGATCTCCTCTTCCGGCGCCAGCAGGGTGAGGCGCAGCACCTCCTCCTTCTCGCCGCGCCTCATCGCCAGCATCCGGTGCGACGGTATCGATTTGAGAGGCTCCTGGTACTCGTAGTACATCTTGAACTTGCCTTCCCGGTCGGCGCCTTCGCCCAACAGCTGCGAGGAGAATATCCCCTGCTCACGGGTAAGATCGCGCACCATGGCGCGCCGGTCGGCATCCTCGGCAAGCTGCTCCGCCAGGATATGCGACGCTCCCTCGAGTGCGGCGGCCGCGTCCGGTACTCCCAACTCCTCGCTGATGAACGGCGCCGCGGCATCCGCGGCGGATCCCTGCGTGAGTTCCTGGGCCAGGACCAGTTGGGCGAGCGGCTCCAGGCCGCGCTCGCGCGCGATGGTCGCCTTGGTGCGGCGCTTGGGCTTGTAGGGGAGGTAGAGGTCTTCTAGTTCGGTCTTCTTGCGGCAGGTCGTGATGCGCGCCGAAAGCTCCGGGGTCAGTTTCCCCTGCTCCTCGATGCTCTTCAGCACGGTCGCCTTGCGCTCGGCCAGTTCGCGATGGTAGTTGAGCAGGTCCTCAATCTCGCGGATCTGCACCTCGTCCAACTCGCCGGTCTGCTCCTTGCGGTAGCGCGCGATGAAGGGGACGGTGCCCCCCTCGTTCAAAAGCGCCACCGTGGCGAGCACTCCGCCTCGCGGCAGGCCGCTTTCTTCTACAACTATTTCCAGTAATTGCGGTGTGTCTGTTGCGTGCATGTCCAAAGGATCTCCTCAAAAAACTAATACCGCCGTCCCCGAAGGAGGGGACTGGCTCCGCCAGGTGCCTGTCCCCTTAGTCGCTTGAGGACGCTGGCTGAGCTGAAAGGTGCGTTCCGCTAGAGGGATAGGCACCTGACGGAGCCAGGACCCTTCTGCTGTCGGCAAAAAAAGAGGGTACTTCTTACACTCTTTGGGAGCCGGGGGCAAGAACTTTCCCGCCGGCGCCTAGGCCATGAATCCCTGCTTCTCGTAGTCGGCCAGTTTGCGGTACAGGGTGGCCACGCCGATGTTCAGCTCCGCCGCGGTGCGCGCCTTGTTGTTGCCGGTGGCCCTCAGCGCCGCCAGGATGTATTCCCGCTCCACCTCTTCCAGCGGACGCACCGATTCCACGATCCCCGCCCTCGGCAACGCCGACCTCAGTTCCTCCGGCAGGTCCTCGAGATCGGCCCTCGTGTCCAGGCACAGCGCCACGGCATGCTCCACCGCGTTCTGCAACTCACGCACGTTCCCCGGCCAGCTGTAGCGCAAGAGCTGGTCGGCCGCCTTGGTAGTGAATCCGGTGACCTTGCGCCCCGCGCGCCGGGAGGCCTGTTCCAGGAAGATGCGCGCCAGGGGTAGGATGTCCTCGTTGCGCTCCCTCAGCGGCGGGACCCGCACTTCGATCACCCTGAGCCGGTAGTAGAGGTCGCGCCGGAAGTTCCCCTTGCTCACCTCGTCGGAGAGGTTCCTGTTGGTGGCGGCGACCACCCGGATATCGACCTGGCGCGACTTGTTCTCACCGACCCGTCTTACCTCACGCTCCTGCAGCACGCGTAACAGCTTCACCTGCATGGACTGGGACACCTCGCCGATCTCGTCCAGGAACAACGTGCCGCCGTGGGCCGCTTCGATGAGCCCCATCTTGTCCCGGTCCGCACCGGTGAAGGCGCCCTTGGCATGTCCGAACAGCTCGCTCTCCAGGAGCGTCTCGGTGAGCGCGCCGCAGTTCACCGCCACAAAGGGGCGCCCGGAGCGCGCCGACTCCTCGTGGATCAGCCGGGCGATGCGCTCTTTGCCGGCACCGCTTTCGCCGGTCACGATCACCGAGGAATCCACCCGCGCGATACGTAGCGTCAACTCCACCACCTGCCGCATCGCGCTGGAACGCGCGGTGATGCAGCCGAACTCTTCCCCCCCAGCACTGAGACACGACATCTGGCGTCGCTGCTTCTTCAGGCGCTCTTCGGTTTCGCGCAGTGCCTTGGCCAGGTTCTGGAACACCTCGTCGCCGCTTTCGGACTCGAAGTAGGGAAGGTAGGGCTCCAGTGCCTCGCCCCACTGCTCCCTGGTCCTCCCCTCGACGTGGCAGACGGCGTCACCCTTGCCGCAGCAGCGGTCCTCGATGAAATAGACCTTCTCTCCCCTCCAGTACGAGACGTAGCCGCTGGCGAACCCGGTCAGGGTCCAGCAGACGGACTCCTCGGAAAGGCCCAGGTGCAAAAGGTGCTGCTCCACCTCGTAGCTGTCGTACCAGAACGACTGGACCAGGGGCTCGTCCTCGTTGCCGTCGCTGCGCTTGTTCTCCTCGACCCGGACCATCCCCTGCAGCATGTGCAGCTTGGGACCGGTCCAGCTGTCGGCGAAGAGGTCGGGAAACTCCAGCTTCAGGCTCTCCGCCGTCATCCTGCCGTGGGCGTAGCCGAACCTGGTCAGGATGCTGCGCGCGGCGGCCATTCCCAGCGAACCGATCAGCTCCTTGCGCAAAAGCCCCAGGGCGATGGCATCGAAGATGATGGCCCTGCGCCCCATGAAGAACATGGTCCCCCCGTCGGGACGGAAGGACAGTAGCTCCCGTAAATCCAGATCTGCCGATTGCATGCGTGCCTCCTCGCACCATACCAGAATAAGAAGTCACCATATCATAATGATAGGTTATTTTCACGCTGTATACGAGGCTTTCCGGTAAATGCTTGTAATCCAATTTCTTTTTTGGTGGCACAGTCGCTGCTATTCCCACCCCGAAAGAAGAGTTATCACCGAAATCTCGACCCGAGAGAGCCGGCAGCACAGTAACGGGCCCGGTGCGGTCGGTCAACAACCATCAATGGGAGGATCAACGTGGGAAGGAAATTTTTCGTAGCGCTGTCGCTGCTGGTTGCCCTGGGGGCGGGGATGTCCCCGGCCCAACGCGAGGCATCGGCTGCCAACATCAAGGGAAAGCATGGCTCGGAGGGGCTTGGCTGCGTCGACTGCCATAAGACGGACAAGCCGGCGGCAGCGGCCGGCGTCGAGGTCTGCCTGGAGTGTCACGAGGGCTACGACAAGATGGCGCAGCGTACCAAGGCGCTGCACAACAACCCGCACGACTCCCACCTGGGGAGGATGGCCTGCCTCAAGTGCCATCGCGTGCATGCCCCCTCGGAGTACCTGTGCCTCGAGTGCCACAGCGACTTCGAATTCAAGGACAAGTAGCTCGAACTGTTCAGGACGTGGCAACAGCGCGTCTCACCAACCCCTGAGGGGAAATCAAAGAGGAGGAATCGATGAGAAGAGTTCGAGGTATCGCGATGGTGTTCGTGGCCCTTTTCGCCTTTGCCGCTCCGGCGCTGGCTGAAAAGGAAATGAACACCGACGTAGTAGTGGTGGGCGCCGGCACTTCCGGCCTGGCGGCCGCGGTCCAGGCACTGCAGTTGGGCGCCAAGGTGGTCGTGCTCGAGAAGCAGGCCAAGGTCGGCGGCACCGGCAGCTTCTGTGAAGGGGTCTTCGCCGCCGAGAGCAAGCCGCAAAAGCGCATCGGCATCGACGTCAGCAAGGACTTCGCCTTCAAGCTGATCATGAACTACAGCCACTGGAAGGCCAACGGCGCCCTGGCCAAGAACTTCGTGGACAAGTCCGCGGAGACCATCGACTGGCTCGACAGCCTGGGCGTGAAGATCGAGTACGTCGGCGTCGGCGGCTTCGGCGGCCCGCTCACCTGGCACGTCATCGCCCCGGGTCCGGACTACCCGGACAAGAACCCCAGGGACTTCCACTGCCAGAGGATGATCAACGTCTTCGAGAAGTACGTGCAGGATCACGGCGGCAAGATCCTCCTCGAGACCCCGGGCACCGACCTCATCACCGAGAGCGGCAAGGTGGTCGGCGTGGTCGCCAAGGAGAAGTCCGGCGAGCAGCTGAAGATCCGGGCCAAGGCGGTGATCATCGCCACCGGCGGCTTCGCCAACAACAAGGAGATGATGAAGAAGTACGTCGAGTACCCGGAGGTGATCCCGGTCGGCAACATCGGCAAGGACGGCGACGGCATCAGGATGGCCGAGAAGGCCGGTGCGCAGCTTGAGGGGATGGGGACCGTCGAGGCGTACCGCCCGGGTCTTCCCGGCTTCCACCCGGCCGACCAGATGATCGCCCTCGCGGTGCAGCCGTACTTCTGGGTCACCCCGCGCGGCGAGCGCTACGTGGATGAGTCCAGCGTCGAGTTCTGGCCCTACGCCGGCAACGCCATCACCAGGATCGGCGGCACCGCCTACTCCATCTTCGACGAGGCCACCAGGAAGAAGGCCGTCGAGCAGGGGATCGAGATGCCGCTGGGCGAGTGGGTGCTCCAGGGGACCAAGCTGGTCAAGTTCGACGAGTCCTTCAACAAGGAACTGGCCAGGAAGCGCGGTTTCGCCTTCAAGGCAGACAGCATCGAAGACCTCGCCAAGCAGCTCAACATGGATCCGAAGATCCTGAAGGCGAGTGTCGAGACCATGAACAAGTCCGCCGCCGTGCGCGAGGACAGCCAGTTCAACAAGAAGGCCAAGTACCTCCGCCCCGTCGCCACCGGCCCCTTCTATGCGGTCAAGCTGCTGCCGCGTCACCTGGGCACCCTGGGAGGCGTCAAGATCTCCGGCAACACCGAGGCGCTCAACGGGAAGGGCGAGCCGATCCCGGGCCTCTACGCGGTCGGCACCGACTCCGGCGGCATGTACGGCGACAGCTACGACCTGCTCCTGGGGGGCGGCACCGCGGGGTACGCCGTCAACTCCGGGCGCATCGCGGCTGAGAACGCACTCAAGTACGCGGGCATGACCAAGTAGCGCTTTTTCCTGCCGTGGCGGTAACGCCGCCACGGCAGCCGCAGGTATTGCAACTACATCAACGACTACCAATCGAAAGGGAACAGTACCATGAAGAAGATCAACATCGCCGCCATGACCTGCATCGCCGCACTGGCATGCTCCGCACCCGCCCTGGCCATCGACCTCAACGCCTACGGCAACATCAAACTCGGGACCTTCTGGACCCAGAACTCCTACTACAGCCCGGCCACCGGGGCTGCCCGGCACGACAGCGACTTCAGCCTGGACAACTTCGGGGACAGCTTTATCGGCGTCAAGGTGAAGGACGGCGAGTACTCGGGCGTGGCCGAGGTGGGGCTTTACAACCCGAAGGCCTACTCCAAGGGGGTGGAGGTACGGCTCCTCTACGGCGAGTGGGACTTCGGGGAGGGCAAGCTGCGCATCGGTAAGACGCCCAGCCCCTACGTGTTCCGCTCCCAGCAGGTCTGGGACAGCGACGGCGGCTTCAACGGTTACGGCTCGCTCTGGGACGGCCGCTACGCCAACATCAAGGTGACCATGAACAACGGCTTCTACGTCGACGCCATGCAGCCGCGCGTCGGCAACCAGGCCAACAACACCACCAACGTTTCCCCCAACGCCGACGTGACCGCGGCCTACAGCCAGACCGGGAACAGCTACGCCGCGACCTACACCGACTACGACACCATGCTCCCCAAGATGGTGGTCGGCTACGAAGGGAAACTGAACAACTGGAACTACGGCGGCGGCGTCGCCGGCAACTGGTACAAGGTGACCAGCTCGACCAACAACTCGACCCCCATCAAGCACGACATCTACTCCTACCTCGCCTTCTTCCACGGCAAGGTGGACCTGGCGCCGGTCGAATTGAGCTACAACGTCTTCACCGGCCAGAACGTCGGTGACCTGATGAGCACCGCTACCGGCAACGGCACCGGCAACACGCTGGCCAACCCCGGCCAGGCCAACGGCGCCTACTTCGATACCCTGCACGGCAAGAACTCGCACACCTACGGCGGCTTCGGCCAGGTGGGCTACCGGGCCAGCGACCGGGCCATGCTCTACACCGGCGTTTCCTACGTGAGGGACGACAACAAGATCGCCCACGCCGACGCCCGCATGGCCTCCTTCGTGAACATGAACTACGCTCTCGGCAAGCACATCAACATCGTCCCGGAGATCGACTACCTGAACGACTTCAAGAACTCGCTGGGGCAGAAAGAGCCGCGTTCTTTGATCGCCGGCGCCAAGTGGCAGATGACCTTTTAACATCCCGAAGCTCCGGCCGCGGCCGGACAGCAGCAATGGCGGCGGGGGGCACTCCCCCCCGCCCGCCAGAAAACGGAAGAGAAGGATGAAAACCAACAGTCACGCTTTCACTCCTGCACTGTGTGATCCGAACCAGGAACCCGCGCACTGGGACAGCCGCTACCGGAGCATCATCGGGCGCCTGAACCGGATGCTCGACCAGTTGCGCCGGCAGCCCTGCTGCGACGTGACCGCAGAGCTCGATCAACTGGTAGCGGCGACCCTGAGCCACATCGGGCCGGAGGAGAGCTTCATGGAACTGGTCGCCTTCCCGAAGGCGAGGGAGCACCGGCTGTGCCACCAGTCCATCAGCATCGGGACCGCCAAGCTGCGCTACCGGCTGGCGCTGGGGAAGGGGTCCCCCGCTGACGACGTCGAGCGGATCCGCCGGCTCTGGCTGGAGCACATCGAAGTGCACGACCGGCTCTTCGAGGCGTTCCTGACCGCACGGGGGTAAACGATGCGCGACCGCAACCTGCTGCGTACGCTGTTCCTGGTCAACTTCGCCGTTACCCTCGGCTTCGGCATCGCCGATGCCTTCTTCTCCACCTATCTCTTCAGCCTCGGTGTCCGGGGACTCATGCTCGGGCTGCCGCTGGTCTGCTATTCCCTCACCAAGATCTTTTGCAGCCGTTTCCTGGGCGCCTGGTCGGACCGGGCCGGCTACCGCCGCGCCGTCACCGTCAGCCTCGCGCTGTACCTGCTGGTGTCGGTCGGCTACCTGCTGCAGTTGCCGGTCGCCATGCTGACCGTGCTGCGCCTGCTGCAGGGGGTGAGCTGCGCGCTGTTCCGCCCCGTGCTCTTATCGCTGGTGGGGAGTTGTGCGCCGGAGCAAAAGCGCGGCACCGTGCTCGCCACCTTCGACATCTCCTTCTACGGTGCGCTCTGCCTTGGGCCGCTGGTCGGCGGCCTGCTCAAGGACGCCTGGGGCTTCGCCGGGCTTTTCGCCGTCGTGGCGCTTTTGTGCCTGACCTCCCTCTTTGCCGCCCTGCGCGGCATCCCCGTCGGTGACCTTCGGCCCGGCCAAGACGTTCCCCGTGGCCGGACCTCCGCACCACGCTGGAAATGGGACCGCCCCGGCAGCTACCAGGCGCTGCTTGCCTTCATCTTCGGCAGGGCTTTCGGCATCTCCCTAACCGGCACCTTTCTGCCTATCCTGCTCACCGCGAAGCTCGGGCTGACCGGGGCGCGCAGCGGCGTGATCCTCGCGTCCGGCACCGTCGCCATGACCCTGCTCCTGCGCCCGATGGGGCTCCTGTCCGACCGCGCACCGCGCCGTTTGCTGGTGCTGACCGGGGGGAGCGCCGTTTCTATCCTGTACTTTCTCATTCCGGCGGCTCCCGGGTTTTACCAGATGCTGCTGCTCACCCTGGCCATCGGCGTCTGCAGCGTCATATCGCAGCCGGCCAGCAGCGCGCTCCTCGTGGAAGAGGGGGCGCGGCACGGCATGGCGGTCACGGCGGGAACCTTCAACGCGGCGCTGAACCTTGGCTTCGCGACCGGTCCGCTTGCCGGCGCCCTGCTGCAGGGAAGCTTCGGCCTTGCCGGTGTATTCCACGCCGCGGGGGCGGTCGGGCTGGGTGCCGTCGCCCTGTTCGCGCTGCACAGCAGGGGCGTCGAGGGGGAGGGGGCGCACCGCGCGAGCGCGCAAAGCAGTGCCCTTGCTTCCGTGGCGGAATCATCCTCATGTGAATCCATCCCCCCGTACTCTCACGCCGCTTGACCGGGCCAGCGAAAACGGCTATTCTGGCCAAATTTCAAATGAGAGGGGCTCGTTATGGTGCGTCCGAGTTGGGATGAATATTTCATCGAGATCACACGCCTGGTTGCCAAGCGCTCCACCTGCCTGAGGCGGCAGGTCGGCGCCGTCCTGGTGAAGGACAAGAACATCCTGGCCACCGGCTACAACGGCGCACCGTCGGGAACCGCCCATTGCCTCGATATCGGCTGCCTGCGCGAGAAGCTCGGCATCCCGTCCGGCGAGCGCCACGAGCTCTGCCGCGGCCTGCACGCGGAGCAGAACGCCATCATACAGGCCGCCAAACACGGCACCTCCATCGAGGGGGCGACCCTGTACTGCAACACCATGCCCTGCATCATCTGCTCGAAGATGGTGATCAACTCCGGCATCAAGCGGGTGGTCTACCTCTCCGGCTACCCGGACCAACTGGCCGAGGAGATGATCCGCGAGTCCGGCATCACCGTCGAGAAGTACGAGGAGCCGCAGCCATGAAATGTCCCTTCTGCAGTTTCAGCGACAGCAAGGTCGTCGATTCCCGCCCCGACAAGGGGGGGGCGGCCATCCGTCGCCGGCGCGAGTGCGAGTCCTGCGGCAAGCGATTCACCACCCACGAGCGGGTCGAGGAAGTGCTCCCCCTGGTGACCAAGCGTGACGGACGGCGCGAGCCCTTCGACCGCCTGAAGCTGGTGAACGGTCTGCAGAAGGCGTGCGAGAAGAGGCCGGTATCGGTGGAGACCATCGAGAAGCTGGTGGATCGCCTGGAGACCCGGATGCAGGAAAGCGGCGAGCGCGAGATCCCGACCACGACCCTGGGCGAGTGGATCATGAACGAGCTGCACGGTATCGATCAGGTCGCCTACGTCCGTTTCGCCTCCGTGTACCGCTCCTTCAAGGACATCAACGAGTTCATGGTCGAGTTGCAGGACCTCCTCAAGAAATAAGCGGATTAGTGACGATCTTGCGCGGTAAAAGTCCCCCTTTTGCAAAGGGGGATTTAGGGTGATCCTGCTTTTTCCTGGTTCCCAAGCTCCAGCTTGGGAACCCCCCCATGGCGTAAAGCTCCAGCTTTGTATCCGCGGGAAGTCGGAGCTTCTGAGAGGGGTTGCGTTCCCAAGGCGGACCTTGGGAACGAGATCAAAATCCCCCCGCCCCCCTTTGCAAAAGGGGGAATCGGAAGGTGGCCGAAGATAGTTGCCGACCCGTAATAAATAAAGGAAAGCGATGCCCGGACAGCACCTGAAAATGATGCGGCTGGCGCTTACCGAAGCCAGAAAGGGCGTGGGCAAGACCGCCCCCAACCCGGCGGTCGGCTGCGTCATCGTGAAAGACGGCGCCATCGTCGGCAAAGGGTGGCACAGAAAAGCGGGCACCCCCCACGCCGAGGTACACGCCTTGCGTGCGGCCGGCGCGCTGGCCGAGGGTGCCGACGTCTACGTGACGCTGGAGCCCTGCTCCCATTTCGGCAAGACCCCTCCCTGCGCCAAAGCGCTCATCGAAGCCCGCGTCGCGCGCGTCTTCGTCGCCATGGTCGACCCCAACCCGCTCGTCTCCGGCCGGGGCATCGGCATGCTGCGCGAGGCCGGCATCGAGGTCGAGGCCGGGATCCTGGAGGCGGAGAGCCGGGAGCTGAACCTTCCCTTCATCAAGTGGATCCAGACCAGGCGTCCCTACGTGGTGCTGAAGAGTGCGCTCACCCTGGACGGCATGAGCGCGACCGCGAGCGGCGATTCCAAGTGGGTGACCAGTGACGCCGCGCGGCGCGAGGTGCACCGGCTGCGCGGCAGGCTGGATGCCATCATGGTCGGCGTCGGCACCGTGATCAAGGACGATCCCCTTTTGACCTGCCGGGTCCCCGGGGGCAAGGACCCGCTGCGCGTCATCGTCGACTCCACGCTCAGGATCCCGCGCCACGCCGCCCTGTTCAGTCTGAAGTCGCAGGCATCCACCGTCGTCGCCACCTGCTGCAGCGACCAGGCACGGATCGAGGCGCTCGCGGCGCATGGTGTCGAGGTGCTGCTCTGCAAGGATAGCGAAGGACGCGTCGACCTCGACGACCTGCTGGTCAAGCTCGGCGAGCGCGGCGTGCAGTCCATCCTTCTGGAAGGCGGCCACCACCTGGCCGGCGCCTTCCTGCGTGGCGGGCTCATCGACCACTGCATGCTGTTCCTTGCGCCAAAGCTCGTGGGTGGAGTCGGCAGGGGACTCTTCGCCGGGGAAGGTGTCCACCTCATGGCCGCCGCCATCCGGCTGGAAGAAGTAAAGGTAAAGCGCATCGGCGTGGATCTGCTGGTGGAAGGTAAACCCACAGACCGTTCAACGTTCAACGTTCAACGTTAGAACATTGATCTCTCTGTGCCTACAGTTGTGCGGCGGCACGTGCATCCAATCGTGTGCTCCGGGCAGGTGCCGTACCCGTGCCGTTGCTATATGAAGATTCAGCCGCTCGAACGTTGAACGTTGAACGTTGAACGTTGAACGTTGAACGTCTTTTTGAGGTGTTATGTTCACAGGTCTTATTGAAACAGTAGGCGAACTGGTCTCCATCGAGCGCCGCGGCGCGTCGGGGAGCCTCACGGTCAAGACCTCGCTCCCCCTGGACGAGATCCGGATCGGCGACTCCATCGCCATCAACGGCGCCTGCCTCACCGTGGTGCGCAAAGGGGGCGGCGCCGTCACCTTCGACGTCTCCCCCGAGACCATCGACCGCACCGCGTTCAAGAACCTGAAAAGCGGCGCGCCGCTCAACATGGAGCGCGCCATGCGCCTGTCCGACCGCCTGGACGGCCACCTGGTCTCCGGCCACGTGGACTGCGTCGCCACCATCACCGAGAGACGCGAGGTGGCCAACAACATGGTCTTCTCCTTCAGGTTCCCGGCAGAGTTCGCCAAATACATCGCGGCCAAGGGGTCGGTCGCCATCGACGGCATCAGCCTCACCGTGAACGAGGTCGGCCCGGACAGCTTCAGCGTCAACATCATCCCGCACACCGCGTCCAAGACGACGCTCATCTCCAAGCGGGTGGGGGACGAGGTGAACATCGAGACCGACCTGCTCTGCCGCTACCTGGAGCGCCTGCTGGCGGGCAAGGAAAGAAATCAAGGCGGGGTCACCATGGACCTGCTGGCTAAAAACGGCTTTATCTAGCTGCTTTTGCTTCCACTACGGCGAAAATTTTGTTATGGTCAACGCCCTAAGGTTTGTTGTCCAACCAAATTTGGCCGCGGGAGTGGGACAACCTCCCATCCCGGCGACCGATACTGAACGAGGAGAGGTTACGTAATGTCTGTAGCAAGCATAGAGGAAGCCATTGAGGAGATCAGGGCCGGGAGGATGGTAATCCTGGTTGACGACGAGGACCGCGAGAACGAAGGGGACCTCACCATGGCGGCCCAGTGTGTCACCCCTGAGGCGATCAACTTCATGGCCCGTTTCGGCCGCGGCCTGATCTGCCTTACCATGACCGCGGAGCGCTGCGACCGCCTCGACCTGCCCCCCATGGTGCAGGACAACACCTCTTCCTTCGGCACCGCCTTCACCGTCTCCATCGAGGCCAAGAAAGGTGTCACCACCGGCATCTCCGCCGCGGACCGCGCCCACACCATCCTGACCGCGGTGGCGCCCGGCGCCCAGGCTTCCGACCTGGCACGCCCGGGGCACATCTTCCCGCTGCGCGCCAAAAACGGCGGCGTCCTGGTCCGCTCCGGGCAGACCGAAGGCTCCGTCGATCTGGCGCGCCTGGCAGGGCTGGAGCCGGCCGGCGTCATCTGCGAGATCATGAACGAAGACGGCACCATGTCGCGCATGCCGGAACTGAAGAAGTTCGCCAAGGAACACGGCATCAAGGTCTGCACCATCGCCGACCTGGTCGCCTACCGCTTGAAGCACGAATCGCTGGTGCGCCGCTCCGTCGACGTCGCGCTCCCCAGCTCCTTCGGCAGCTTCCGCGCCGTCGCCTTCGAAAACGATATCGACAAGCTCGAGCACCTGGCGCTGGTCAAAGGCGAGGTGAAAGGGGACGAGCCGGTCCTGGTGCGCGTCCACTCCGAGTGCCTGACCGGCGACGTGTTCGGTTCCGTGCGCTGCGACTGCGCGGAGCAGCTGCACGCCGCCATGGCCCAGATCGAGGAGGAAGGGAAGGGGATCATCCTCTACATGCGCCAGGAAGGGCGCGGCATCGGCCTGACCAACAAGCTCAAGGCCTACGCGTTGCAGGACCAGGGGCACGACACCGTCGAGGCCAACCTGGCCCTGGGCTTCAAGGCCGACCTGCGTGACTACGGCATCGGCGCGCAGATCCTGGTCAACTTGGGCGTCAAGAAGATCCGCCTGATGACCAACAACCCCAAGAAACTGATCGGTCTGCAGGGATACGGCATCAATATCGTGGAGCGGGTACCCATCGAGATCAAGCCGTCCAAGGCCAACGAGAAATACCTGAAAACCAAGCGGGAGAAGATGGGCCACCTGCTGGAAAACATTTAAAAGGCAGATAAAGATGAAGATTGAGACTACATCCCCTCTTTAACTTAATCTTTATCTTTATCTCAGTCTTAATCTATGTCTTAATCTCAATCTTAGTCTTATGGAGTTATCATGCCTAAATATTTAGAGGGAAAACTGAACGCCGAAGGGCTCAAGGTCGGCATCGTGGTCGGCCGCTTCAACAGCTTCATCGGGGAAAGGCTCCTCGAAGGGGCGCTGGACGCCCTGCTGCGCCACGGCGCGGCGGACCAGGATATCACCGTGATGCGCGTGCCGGGCGCCTTCGAGATCCCGCTCGCCGCACAGAAGCTGGCCCAGACCGGCAACTTCGATGCCCTGATCTGCCTCGGCGCCGTAATCCGCGGCTCCACCCCCCACTTCGACTACGTCGCGTCCGAAGTATCCAAAGGGATCGCCCACGTCTCGCTCGACGCCGGTATCCCCGTTGCCTTCGGCGTGCTGACCACCGACACCATCGAGCAGGCCATCGAGCGCGCCGGTACCAAGGCCGGCAACAAGGGCTTCGAGGCTGCCGTGACGGTGATCGAGACCGCAAACCTGTTCAGGGAGATGAAATAATTGACCACACGCAGAGAAGGTAGAGAACTGGCGCTGCAGGCGCTCTACTCCAAGGACCTGGTGACCCAGGACCCCAGCACCACGCTCAAACGCATCGTCGAAAGCTTCGGCGAAGGCGAGGATCCGACCCTTTCCGCCAACTCCAAGGCCTATGCCTTTGCCGCCGAGCTGGTTGCCGGTGTCGCCAGCCATCTGCAGGAGATCGACGGCCGCATCGCCGAGAAATCGAAGCACTGGAGCATGGCCCGCATGGCGCGCGTAGACCTGAACATCCTGCGCCTGGCCGTGTTCGAGCTGTTGTACCGTCCGGACATCCCGAAGAACGTCACCATGAACGAGGCCATCGAAGTCGCCAAGAAGTTCGGTGCCGACGACTCCGCCTCCTTCGTCAACGGCATCCTGGACGAGATCGCCTCCACGGTGACCGACAAGGAATAAAAACCATAAACAAACAGGGATAAAAGGGATAAAGGGGATGTAACACCTACACCCTCGTCGGGCACGTCGTAACCATAGAAGCAGGCATGTCGGGTATGCCGAGTGCTGCTGACCCCGTCGGCGTAGGGTCCCCCCCCTTTGCGAAGGGGGGACAGGGGGGATTTGCTTCAGGTGATGTGCTTCGGTTGTTATCCCTTTGATCCCTTTTATCCCTGTTGAATGCCTAAGCTTTAAAAATCTGAAATTTGATCAAAGAGGGAACATGGAAGAGATTAAGGTAGGCCTGCTAGGTTTCGGCACCATCGGTGCCGGCGTCGTGAAGCTGCTCAAAGAAAACTCCGCCCTCCTCACTGAGAAGACCGGCACCCGGATCTCTCTGAAAACCATCGTCGACCTGGACATCACCACCGACCGTGGCGTCTGCACCGAGGGGATCACCCTCTCCAGGAACGCCGACGACGTGCTGACCGACCCGGAGATCTCCGTGGTCATCGAGCTGATCGGCGGCTACGAGCCGGCGCGCAGCTTCGCCCTCAAGGCGATCGGCAACGGCAAGCACGTGGTCACCGCCAACAAGGCGCTGCTGGCCGTGCACGGCGAGGAGATCTACGCCGCCGCCAAGAAGAACAACGTCGAGGTCCTCTTCGAGGCAGCGGTCGGCGGCGGCATCCCCGTCCTCTCCGCGATCAAGGGGAACATGGCGGGCAACCGCTTCTCCACCGTGCTCGGCATCGTGAACGGCACCTGCAACTACATCCTCACCAGGATGACCCAGGAAGGTGCCGACTTCGCCGAGGTGCTGAAGAGCGCCCAGGAACTGGGTTACGCCGAGGCCGATCCGACCTTCGACATCGAAGGCGTCGACACCGCGCACAAGCTCTGCCTGCTCCTGTCGCTCTGCTTCGGCACCAAGATCGACCTGAAAGACGTCTACTCCGAGGGGATCACCTCCATCACCTCCGAGGACGTCGATTTCGCCCACACCTTCGGCTACCGCATCAAGCTTTTGGCCATCGGCAAGATGGATGGGGGCCAGATTGAGGCGCGCGTCCATCCGACCATGATCCCCATCGACTACCCGCTGGCCGACGTCCACGGCGTCTTCAACGCCATCAGGCTCACCGGCGACTTCGTCGGTCCGGTCATGTTCTACGGCCGCGGTGCCGGCATGGAGGCCACCGCGAGCGCCGTGGTCGGTGACGTGGTCGATCTGGCCCGCAACCTGTGCGCCGGCATCACCCGTCGCTGCTCTCCGCTGGGCTTTTTGGACGACAAGGTCACCACGCTGCCGATCAAGCCCATTGGCGAGATCGTCAACAAGTACTACATCCGTTTCCAGGCGCTGGACCGTCCCGGCGTTCTGGCCCGCATCGCCGGTGCCCTCGGCGCACGTGGCATCAGCATCGCATCCATGCTGCAGAGTGCCAGAAGCGCCGACGAAGTCCCCATCGTGATCACCACCCACGACGCGCGCGAAGAGGACGTGAGGAAGGCCCTGGCCGAGATCGACACCTTCGAGGTCATCCGCTCCAAGAGCACCTACATCAGGATCGAGGACAACCTCGAATAGACTGGGTGGTAATGGTAGAAAAGAAAGGGCGGAGTCAATGACTCCGCCCTTTTGCGTTTAAACCCGGAACACAGAGGACACGGAGGTCCACAGAGGACACAGAGGAAAGGCCGCTTCGGGGGGGAAACAAAACCTATTCTTTACTCTGTGACCTCTGTGGCCTTTCTCCGTGTCCTCCGTGTTCCGCCTTCCGGTTCTGGTAGTTAACGTAGAACGTAGAATATAGAACGTAGAACCTGTTTTAGCCCTTTTCGTACTTCTCCACGACCTGGCGGTAGTGCTCCTCGAATCCCGCCTCGGATTTCTCCTCCGCCTTCTGATACCCGGCGGTGATGCCGTGACGTACCCCTTCGGGGAGTATCCGCTCGGCGAGCGGGTAGAGGATGTCGTCTTCCTTGGCGATGTGATCGCGCAACAGGTCCAGGTAGCCCCTGGCGTTGGCGACGATGGCCTCTTCCTGGCCAGCTTCGCCGTTGAGCGCCCTGGTCGCCGCCTCTTCCATCGCCTTCACGTAGGCGCGACCCAGGTCGTGCTCCATCAGCATGGCCGCCACCGGGCTGTTCTCCCGGGGCATGCCGTTGGCCACCAGCGCTTCGAACAGGACATCCTCTTCCTTGGCGTGGTGAAAACGGTCGGCGTAGTTCCTGATGAAGTCCACACCGTCCAGGTAGAACCGGTAATCCTTGAAGCTTCCTTCCTCGGTGAGCCGCGCGTTTTTCTCCAACAAGGCGAGCATTCTCAAGATCAACTGGTGCTCGTCCTTGAGCCTTTGGGTGATGTCCTGTTTCATGACCTAGTTTCTCCTCTCGCCGTTGATGCCGATGATCGCGGTTTCCAGCGGGATCTCCTTGCCGGACTGCGCCAGCGCCTGGCGTACCATCATGTCGAGGCCGCGGCAGCAGGGGACTTCCATGATGGCGACCGTGATGCTCTTCACGTTGTTCTCGCTGAAGATCCGGGCCAGCTTCTCGACGTACGGGGTGCTGTCATCGAGCTTCGGGCAGGCGATCGCCAGCGCTTTCCCTTTCAGGAGGTCGCTGTGGAAGCTCCCCAGGGCGAAGGCCACGCAGTCGGCGGCGATCAGGATCTCGCTGTCCTGGAACCAGGGGGCGGTCGGCGGGACCAGGTGCAGCTGTACCGGCCACTGCCGCAGCTCGGAAGCCGCCTTCACGGTGTTCTCTTTCTCGGTTGCCTCGTTCCTCTCGATAACCCTTGCCATGCTGCCGGGGCAGCCGCATCCTGCATGTGCCATGTTCACTTCTCCCTTTTTATATGGTTGTCTTCGTTATTGGTTGTGGCGTGTGCCGTTTCGATTTATCTAGGCGACCCTGCGATTTTCCTCTTTTGCATCCAAATAGTCATTTATTTCTTTTTCCACCGCTGCCTCCTGCTCCTGCGACAGACCGTGGATGGAGACCACATCCTTCAGGAGGCAGATGCCGACCTTGCAGGTGACGCATCCGATCTCGTAGCGGTTCAGGATCTCCCCGATCTCAGGGTAAGTCGCAATCACGTTTTGAATCGCCGTATCGCCTAAGCCGTTTTTGAATTCCATCTGCTTCCTCCCGTGTTCTTGATGATCTGACAATACCCCTCCCGCTCCAAATTGTTTATGACCTGGGTCAAAAATATAGAATTGTCTGCATCTGTGCTGCAGGGGGCGGAATTGCGGAGAAACATTGACGTTTTGACGATTAAGCGTAGAATGAAACGCTGGCGCGGCGGCCGGAATGTGGAGGTCGCGGGAAAAAAATCGGAGGTGCGCTATGGAACAGGACCTCAGGTCTCAGATCGAACGGTTGGAGGAGGGCAAGGCGCTGTCCCCGGAGGTGAAGGCGCAGTTGGAGAGCGCCTATGCCGAGATCGGGCAGAAAGTCATCACGGCCAAGGTTCCCAAGGCGGGGGACGTCGCTCCCGACTTCGTCCTTCCCAACGCCGTGGGGATCCCTGTGGCCCTGGCGGACGCGCTGGCGCACGGTCCTGCCGTGGTCACCTTTTACCGGGGCATATGGTGACCCTACTGCAGCCTTCAGTTGAGGGCCTACCAGAAGATCCTTCCGCAGATCCTGGAAAGTGGTGCTGCGCTGATGGCGATTTCGCCGCAGAGTCCGGACAAGTCGCAGGCGACGCTGCTGAAGAATTTTTTGCAGTACGAGGTGTTGAGTGATTTGGGCAACGTCGTGGCGCGCAGTTACGGCCTGGTGTACCGGCTTCCCGAGTGGGTCCAGGATCTCTATAAGGAGTTAGGGGTGAACCTCCCCGAGTTCAATGCCGATGAGTCTTGGGAGCTCCCCATGCCCGGCACCTTCGTCGTGGCGCGGGACGGCAGGATCATCACCAGTTATGCCGACAGTGATCCCAGGAACCGTTTAGAGCCCCAGGCCATCCTCGAAGCGCTCAGGGGCTGAGAAAAAAGTCTCAACGGCAAAAGCTTTAACGCAAAGGCGCAAAGCCGCAGAGGCGCAGAGAAAAACCTTTTAACGTTTTGGGTTTTAAGCCTAAATCGTGATTTAACGCAAAGCCGCAAAGCCGAAAAGGGAACCTTTTGGGAAGAACGGAAAATTTTAAAGGTTTCAGTATTTCCTCTACAGTTTTCTGCTCAGCGTCTTAGCGCCTCTGTGTCTTTGCGTTGAAGCTTTTCAGATTTAGGTTTTGATGTTCAGTCTACCTTGCGTCCTTGCGTCTTTGCGTTACAAAATGCTTTTGGATTTTAAGCCTTAAAGCGTGATTTAACGCAAAGCCGCAAAGGCGCAAGGGGAAACCTTTTGGGAAGAGCTAAACGTTTTAAGAATTTCGGTTTTTCCTCTACTATTTTCTGCTTAGCGTCTTAGCGCCTCCGCGTCTTTGCGTTGAAGCTTTTGGTTTTACAGGTTCGTTCTTTGTCTGCTTTGCGTCCTTGCGTCATTGCGTTACAAATCAGCTTTTGACTTTTAACCCTAAAGCATGATTTAACGCAAAGCCGCAAAGACGCAGAGAAAACCTTTCAGTACAAAGAAACGGTTTAAAGGTTTCAGTTTTTCCTCTACAGTTTTCTGCTTAGCGTCTTCGCGCCTCCGCGTCTTTGCGTTGAAGCTTTTGGTTTTACAGGTTGGTGTTTTGTCTGCTTTGCGTCCTTGCGTCTTTGCGTTACAAAATCAGCTTTTGACTTTGGGGGGGAAAGATGGCAACCAAGATAGGCATTTTGACCGGCGGCGGGGACTGCCCCGGCCTGAACGCGGTGATCAGGGGTGTGGTTAAATCGGCGGTCGGTCGCGGCTGGGAGGTCGTCGGCATCGAGGACGGCTTCGACGGCTTTCTCCACCCCGAAAAGTGCCGCCCCCTCGGCCTCGAAGAGGTGCGCGGCATCCTGCCGCGCGGCGGCACCATCCTCGGCACCTCCAACCGCGGCAACCCCTTCGCCTTCCCCATCATGCGCGAAGGGAAGGTGGAACTGGTCGACGTCTCCGACGAGGTCCGCTCCCGCATCGTTCAACTCGGCCTGGACGCGCTCATCGTCGTCGGCGGCGACGGCTCCCTGAAGATCGCCCAGGAACTGATGCGGCGCGGCGTCCCCATCGTGGGGGTGCCCAAGACCATCGACAACGACCTGCTGGAAACCGACGTCACCTTCGGCTACAACACCGCCCTCGAGACCGCCACCGATGCCCTGGACAAACTCCACTCCACCGCGGAAAGCCACCACCGGGTCATGGTGCTCGAGGTGATGGGTCGCTACGCGGGGTGGATCGCCCTCGAGTCCGGCATCGCCGGCGGCGCCGACGTCATCCTCATTCCGGAGATCCCCTACGACATCGACCGCATCCGCGAAGCCATCATCGCCCGCTGCAAACGCGGCCGGCGCTTCAGCGTGGTCGTGGTCGCGGAAGGGGCCTATCCCAAGGGAGGCAACCGGGTCCTCAAGGAGGCCGCCGGCGGCAAATCGGTCGTGGAACGGCTGGGCGGGGTAGGGGAAACGCTCTCCCGGGAACTGGGCGGCGTGCTGGAGATGGACATCCGCGTCACCGTGCTCGGCCACCTGCAGCGCGGCGGCACTCCCTCCACCTTCGACCGCTGCATCGGCAGCAGGTTCGGCGTCAAAGCGGTGGAACTGGTGGAGGCGGGCGCTTTCGGCCAGATGGTCTGCCTCAAGGGAAGGCACATCACCTCGGTTTCCATCGAGGACGCCGTGCGCAGCCTCAACCTCATCGATCCCTCCGGCGAGATGGTGCGCCATGCCGAGGCCCTGGGGATCATGCTCGGCAGGTAGGTAAATGGTTGACTTTGCCTAATCTCTGAACTAGACTGCGGAAAATTTCTCCGGCCGCACCCAGCGGCAAAGAACGCAACGAGGTGGTTTACCTATGAAGAACCCGATTGCCGGAGCCAACAGGAGCCAGCTGTACGCGCTTGCCGGCTTTTTTCTCGGAGCCATGGCCCCCCTGGGCTGGATAATCCTGCGTCTGTTGATGTTCTCCGACCCCAACCTCCCCCTCTCCGCACAGATCTTTTCCGAAATGACCCACAGCGCCCAAGGCATGGCGCTCTACGCCTACATGGGCGGGGGGACCGCGGTGGTGCTCGCCGTGGTCGGCTTCTTCATCGGCAGGGCCGTAGACGAGCTGCATCAAAAAGGCGAGCGGCTGGACCAGCTGGTCCAGGAAGTGGACGGGCAGAAGAAGCTCTTCGAGAACCGCTACAAGGTCCTCGACAACAACATCAAGAACTTCCACAAGATCAACAGCCGCATCCAGAAGGCGGTGCGCAGCGACGACGTGATGGCGCTCTGCGTGGAGGGGCTGCACGAGGTGCTCGGCTACGAGCGTGTCAACGTCCTCATGGCCGACCCCCAGCGCAAGAACCTCTACTTCGCCGCCAGCGCCGGCAACGAGAGCGCCGTCGGACCCGAAGTCACCGTTCCCCTCGACGTTCGTTCCGGCGTCATCTACAAGAGCTTCGTCGAGAAGCAGGTCTTCTTCGTGGAAGACATCTCCAAGTACCCCGCCGAGTACCTGCTGCAGGCCCCTTTCGACAGCATCGAGCCGCTGCGCTCATCCACCTTCATCCTCTGCCCCATCATCCTCAAAGGGGAGACCATCGGGGTGTTCGGCCTGGACAACAAGAAGAGCCACCGCGCCCTCAACGACACCGACGTGGACACCATCCGGTTGTTCGCCGACCAGGCCGCGGCGGCCCTGATGCGCATCAGCCTGCTGCAGTCGATCGACCGGCTCACCCTGGAACTGGGGCGGACCTTCTCCGACCTGTCGCAGAAGCGGGATAATTTCTCCTCCAATCTCTACCGCCTCATGACCGCGGCCGAGTCCCTCTCCGGCGGCGCCGTGAAGATCGATGCCGCCACCCACGGCGTCATGGAATCGGTCGACAGCGCCAGCGCTTCCGCCGCCCAGATCTCGGTCGCCACGGACCAGATCACCCAGAACATGGACGCGCTCTCGGACTCGGTGTACAAGTCGGTCTCCGCCATGGAGCAGATCACCTCGACGCTGCGCCAGGTGGAGAAGAACACCGCCCATTCCCACAGCCTCTCCAGCCGCGTCAAGGAGCACGCCGAGCAGGGGACCCGGATCGTACAGGACACGGTATCGGCCCTTGCCGAGATCCAGCGCTCCGTCGACCTCTCCTACGAGGGGATCAAGCGCCTGAGCGCCAACAGCGGCCGGATCGAAGGGTTCGTCAGCGTCATCAACGACATCACCAAGCGGACCAACCTCCTGGCCCTGAACGCCTCCATCATCGCGGCCCAGGCCGGCGAGTACGGCAAGAGCTTCGGCGTGGTCGCCGACGAGATCAGGAACCTGTCGCTGCAGACCGGCCTTTCCACCGGCGAGATCACCGGCATCATCGAGGAGATCATGTCGGAGTCCCGCACCGCGGCCGACAACGTGACCAGCACCAAGGAACTGGTCAAGAAGGGTGTCAAGCTGGGTCAGCAGACCGGCGCCTCCCTGGGCAGCATCCTCGACAGTTCGCAGAAGGCGCTCGACATGACCGAGCAGATCAAGCTTGCCACCGAGGAGCAGGCGACCAGCGTGCAGCTGGTGACCCGTTCCATCGAGGACGTGAGTGCCATGACGCTGCAGGTGTTCAAGGCCTCCAAGGAACAGGGGCTGGCCACCAAGGCCGTGGCCCGCGCCCTCGAGGACGTGAAGGATATGACCCACGACATGGTCACCGCTGCCGGTCGCCAGAGCGTGGACAGCGGCGAGATCAAGGGGAGCATCGACTACGTCACCAGGATGGCCGAGGCGATCTTCGACGGCATTGAGCAGCGCCAGCACGAGAGCGGCCAGGTGGTCAAGGAGCTCGAGCAGATCAGGGCGAGCGCCGAGTAGCAACCCCATAATGACAAGCAGCGAGCGGTTATGCGAAAGAGATTTTGTATAACCGCTTTTGCGTTTGCTGCTGGTTTTTGAGAAAAGTCTGGACTTTGTCGCAACGGTTGTGATAGTTTCTAACGGCGTTTGGCCCGCTATAGATAAGTGGAGCCGCCAAGAGCGCCGACAGCACGAACATACCGCCTGGATTTCGCAAGGAACCGGTACGGGAAGCGATAAGCTGAGCAGAACCGCGCCAGAATTGTGTGCGCGCTCTACTTTATACAGCGTCTTCCCCACCGGAGGCGTTTTTTTTTGCCCGAAACGGACCCCGGTGGATTCCGGCCGAAGCCGGACGGCACAGGGCGGATCGCCTAGCACCTTGTTCTGTTTACTTGTATACGAATTTCTCTTGACCGACCACCACCACAGGAGCCGACCAAAAGATGCACAAAGCCAAAACCGTTCTCGACTTTCACAGGATGAAAGCGGAAGGGGAAAAGATAACCGTCCTGACCAGCTACGACTTCCCCATGACCGGGTTGATCGACGCCGCCGGCATCGACATGATCCTGGTCGGGGACTCGGTCGGCGTCGTGGTCGCCGGCTTCGACAACACGCTGCCGGTCACCATGGAAGACATGATTTACCACACGAGGGCCGTGATGCGCGCCCGCCCCAAGGCGTTCGTGGTCGCCGACATGCCCTTTCTCTCCTACCAGACCGACCTGAACAGCGCCCGTCTCAACGCGGGACTGCTGATAAAAGACGGCGGCGCCGCCGCGGTCAAGATCGAGGGGGGCGTCAACGTCGCCGAAACCATCGCCGCCATCACCGCGATGGACATCCCCGTCATGGGACACATCGGTCTCACCCCGCAGTCGCTGCACCGCATGGGGGGCTACAAGGTGCAGGGCAAGGGTGACGCCCAGGCGGAGAAACTCATCGAAGACGCCCGCGCGGTGGAGGCGGCCGGCGCTTTCGCCATCGTGCTGGAAGGAATCCCCATGGGGCTTGCCCAGCGCATCACCGCCGAACTCACCATCCCCACCATCGGTATCGGCGCCGGTCCGCACTGCGACGGCCAGGTGCTGGTGATCCACGACATCCTGGGGCTGTGCAGCAAGTACTCCCCCAAGTTCGTCAAGCGCTACGCCGAGCTGGCGCCGATCATCGGCGAAGCCGTCGCCAACTACATCGCCGACGTCAAGGGCGGCACATTTCCCGAAGAAAGGCATTGTTTCAAATGATAGTCATCGAATCCGTTGCCGAGATGCAGCAGTTCGCGCGGCAGAGGCGGGGCGAGATCGCCCTGGTGCCCACCATGGGTTACCTGCACGAGGGGCACGCCTCCCTCATGGTGGAGGCGCGTAAGCGCGCCCGGACCGTCGTGGTCAGCATCTTCGTCAATCCGACCCAGTTCGGCGTCAACGAGGACCTGGACAGCTACCCCCGCGATTTCGAGCGGGACCGGAAGGTCGCAGCGGCGGCCGGTGTGGACGTCATCTTCGCGCCCAAGGCCGCGGACATGTACCCGGCGGGTTACCAGAGCTACCTGAACGTGGAAGGGCTCACCACCGAGCTGTGCGGCGCGAGCCGTCCCGGGCATTTCCGCGGTGTCACCACCGTGGTCGCCAAGCTCTTCAACATCGTCATGCCCGCCGTCGCCATCTTCGGGAAGAAGGACTTCCAGCAGCTCGCCGTGATCCGACGCATGGTGCGGGACTTCAACTTCGACGTCGACATCGTAGGCATGCCCATCGTGCGCGAGGCCGACGGACTGGCGCTCAGTTCCCGCAACGCCCGGCTCACCGCCGAACAGCGCGAGCCCGCCCTGTGCCTCTCCCGTGCCATCGCCGCCGCCCGTGATGCCTTCCGGGCTGGCGAGAAGAGCGTCGCCGTGTTGAGGGAGAAGGCGCTGGCGCCGATCGAGCGCGAGAGCGTGGCGCAGCTCGACTACCTGGAATTCAGGGATCAGGACACCCTGCTTCCGTTGCAGACAGCAGACGAGAGGACGCTGCTCGCACTGGCCGTGCGGGTCGGCTCGGTAAGATTAATTGACAACACTGTACTAGGGGAGGAATAAGAATATGGACAGGAAGATGCTGAAGAGCAAGATTCACCGCGCCACCGTCACCGGTGCCGACCTGCACTACGAGGGGAGCATCACCATCGATCTCGATCTCATGGAAGCGGCCGACATCATCCCGTACGAGGCCGTTTGCATCTGGGACGTCACCAACGGCAGCCGTTTCGAGACCTACGCCATCGAGGGCGAGCGTGGTTCCGGCGTCATTTGCATCAACGGCGCCGCCGCGCGCCTGGTGGCGCCGCAGGATCTGGTCATCATCGCCAGCTTCGTCAACATGGAGAATGCCGAAGCCATCGCCCACGAGCCCAAGCTGGTCTTCGTCGACGAGAAGAACAAGATGCTCCCCACCCGCAAAGAAGCCGCCGGCCAGGCGACTTTAAAGAGCGTGCACTGGAAGAACTAGCCGCGCGAGGTGAAAGGATAATAAAAAAGGACGCTGACAGACCAAGATCTCAGCGTCCTTTTTTACTGATTCTCCGCGATCCGCGGAATCGGTGAGCCTTTGCATCGAAGGGCTGCGTGCCCCCTCGCGTTCCCCCCTTTGCGAAGGGGGGACAGGGGGGATTTGCCTTTCCTGAAGTTAGCCTTAATTCCCACAACCTGTTAAACTGCATCTGTTGACAGCAGGGATGCTTGTCCCTCCGTGTTCCTCTGTGTCCTCTGTGGTTAATGCTTTTGACGGTTAAAGCTTTTGGGGGTTTCCGAAATGAGAATCTACGCCGCGTCCTACCTCTTGCCCATCTCCTCTCCCCCCATAGAAGGCGGCGCCCTTGCCGTCAAGGACGGGCGCATCGTCGCGGTCGGCAAGGTGCACGAGCTGCGGGCCCGGTTTTCCGCCCCGGTCACCGACCTGCACGAGTCGGTGATCATGCCGGGCATGGTCAACGCGCACACCCATCTCGAGCTCACCCACTTCCCGGCCTGGAAAGTCAGAAAGGACCTCGATTACCTCCCCAAGCGTTACGTGGAATGGATTCAGCAGGTGGTGAAGATAAAGCGGGCACTGGAGCCGGGAGAGCTGGAACACTCGGCGCGGGAAGGGATGCGGCTCTGCGTTGAGTCCGGCACCACCGCGGTGGGGGACATTCTTTCCGACCTCGCCCTGGTCCCCCTGTACGGTGACACCGCCCTCACCGGGAGGCTTTTCCTGGAGGCGATCGGGCACGATCCGCTCTTGTGCGACACGGTGGTGGCGCGGATGGAAACGACGCTGGCGAACCTGCAGGGGGGGCTGCTTCCGGGCCTTTCCCCGCACACGCCCCACACCGTTTCCGCCAAGCTGTTCCGCTGCCTGCAGGATCTTGCCGTGAAACTGGGCGCGCCCAAGGCGGTGCATCTCTCGGAGACGGCTGCCGAAGCCGCCTTCATGCACGACAGCACCGGCGACATTGCAGAACTGCTCTACCCCATGGCGCATTGGGAACCGTACCTGCCGCACCCGATGCGCACCACCTCGACCCGTTACCTCGATGAACTGGGCGTGCTGGATGCCGCGACGCTCGCGGTGCACGCGGTCCACGTTACCCCCAACGACGTCGCCATCCTGAAGGAGCGCGGCGTGAGCGTCGTCCTCTGCCCGCGCAGCAACGACCGCCTCTTCGTCGGTTGCGCACCCCACAAGCTTTTGAAGGAAGCCGGCCTGCCGCTCTCCCTCGGCACCGATTCCCTGGCCAGCAACGATTCGCTTTCCCTGTGGGACGATCTCCGTTTCCTCCAGAGCATAGCCCCCGGCGTCTTCAACAGCCGGGAACTCCTCGCCATGGCCACCCTGGGCGGCGCCCGGGCGCTGCGCATCGATGCCGACACCGGGTCGCTTGAGACCGGAAAGCGCGCCGACTTCCAGGTTCTCGGGGGATGCAGCGTCGATGCCGGCGCCGGCATCGAGGCAACCGTCCTGGCCCGCGGGCGCCTGGAACAGGTTTATCTTGCCGGAGTACCTCTGCAGTAAATCCTCACTGCGCTGTCACGCGTCCAGGATCTCCCGTACCGTCCTCAGCAGTTCCATGGGCTGGATCGGTTTCATGATCAGGTCGATTCCCTCCTCGGGCACCCCGCGCTTCTGAATGAAATCCGCCGTGTAGCCGCTGGCGAACAACACCTTCGCCTCCGGGGCCTGCTCGGCGATCTCGTCGTAGGCCTCCTTGCCGTTCTTGCGCGGCATGATCAGGTCCATCAGGATCATGTCGATCTCCTCCCGGTGCGCGAGGTACTTCTCCACCGCGTCCTGGCCGTCCACCGCCTGGATCACGCGGTAGCCGAAGCGCGTCAGTACCGACAGCACCAGGTTGCGCACCCCGTCGTCGTCCTCGGCGACCAGTATCGTCTCGCTCCCACCCTGCGGCGGCGCAGCCTGTTTGCCGTCGCCGTCGTCCCGGACCCGGTCCGAGTGGTAGATGGGGAGATAGATCCTGAAAGTGGTGCCGTGGTCGGGTTCGCTGTAGACGTTGATGAACCCGTTATGCTGCTTCACGATGCCGTACACGATTGCCATCCCCAGGCCGGTTCCCTTGCTGACCTCCTTGGTGGTGTAGAACGGCTCGAAGATCCTCTTGCTGGTTTCCGCATCCATGCCGCAGCCGGTATCGGCGACCGTCAGTACCGCGTACTGGCCCGGCTTGTGCTCCCCCGATTCCTGGTCCAGCGGGGATTCCACCTCCTGGCTTGCGGTTTCTATGGCGAGTATGCCCCCCCTGGGCATGGCGTCTCTCGCGTTGGTGGCCAGGTTGATGAGGACCTGTTCCAGTTGTCCCAGGTCGGCCATGATGTAGAGGGTGCCCGCGCTGGGCGTCGTCTGCAGCTGGATGTCCTCGCCGATGATGCGCACCAGGAACTTGCGCACGCTTTCCACCACGTCGTTCAGGTTCACCGGCGCCAGGGTGATGACCTGCTTGCGGCTGAACGCCAGCAGTCCCCTGGTCAGTTGCGCCGCCCGCTCCGCAGCGGAAAGTATCTGGTCGACTTCCTGCTTCTGCAGCTCGTCGAGCCTCTCGTCCAGCTTCAGGATGCTCCCGTAGCCGCTGATCACCTGCAGCACGTTGTTGAAGTCGTGCGCGACACCTCCCGCCAGTTGCCCCACGGCCTCCATCTTCTGAGCCTGGCGCAGTTGCGCCTCCAGGGCGATGCGCTCGGTGAGATCGACGAAGCTTACCACAGCGCCCTCGATGATCCCGTCGTTCAGGATGGGATAGGAGGAATATTCCACCGGGAAGGAGGTGCCGTCCTTGCGCCAGAACACCTCGTCGCGCTTCGTGCACCCTTCTCCCTCGTTGAAGGCACGGAAGATGTTGCACTGCTCCACCGGCGCCGGGATGCCGCTGGGGAGGGTGTGGTGGATCATGTCGTGCATGTTCTTGCCCAGTAGCTCATCGAGGGTGTCGTAGCCGGTGAGCTCGAGGCAGGTCCTGTTGGCGAAGGTGCATCTCCCGGAGGTGTCTATGCCGTAGATGGCGGCATGGGTGCTATCCATGATCAGTTGCAGCTTCCTCTGGTGCGCCACCGCCTCCTCCTGGAGGGCCTGGCGTTCGGCAACCTCCTCCTCCAGGAGGACGGTCTGCTCCCGGAGCTGTTCCTGGGCGATCTCGCGCTCGGCCACCTCGTTCATCAGCTCGGCGTTGCTCTCCTCGAGGCGCGTTGAGCTTTCCGACAGTTTTCGTGCCCCCACCAGGATCAGGATCACTCCCGCTGTGCCGATCAGCACCAGCGTCGCCGCGGTGCTGGCGAGCACGCGGTCGGAACCTACCGAGAAAACTGCCAGCGGCACCGTGACGCTGATGCCGCCGCGGATGTCGCCCTTCTTGTACCCCTGGACGGCGTGGCACTTCAGGCAGGAATTTTCCACCTTGAATGGGCGCATGAGCCGCATGAACCGGTGGTCGCCGACCGTCACGACCTCGCTCGCCTCCTTGGCTCCTTTTTCAAAGGACTCGAGCGCCTTTATCTCCCACGGATCCGGGGCGTTTTCACCCCTGATCGGGTTCAGGCTGGTGATGTGTCCCCTGGCGATCTGTTTTTCTGTTTCTGCCAGTTCGAAAACCTGGCGCGTCATGTAGGCGGGGTTGAGGAGGGTCAGTTCCTTTCCCGAGGGGGTCCTGATGTCTCGTTCCGGGATATGGGCCAGGTAGGGGTTGGGCTGGGTGCGGGGGGTGACCGGGACGTAGACCCCGCCGTGCTGGGAAGCCCACTTGCGGTAGAGCAGGTCCTTCTCGAAGGCGATGCGGGCCTGCGCCTTGGCGACCTCGTTGAGGTTGTTTCTATGCTGTACGTAGAACCATGCCAGCGATACCGCGATGAGCAGCACCCAGATAAAGCATAAAGAGAGGGCGTACCGCCTGGTCGTGAAGAGTCGGGAGAACATCTGTGTCACCGCCTGGCCTGAGTCAGTCTGCATGTTCGGATGTCATCACTGTATGAGATCTTATTCGGCAGGTATCCGGTGCAGGTTTAGGAGGAATTGGTGACATCTCGGCTGGACGCGGCGGCCTCACGGAAGATACGCAGCTGCTCGTCCGCACAGTCCGGGCATATGCCGTGACTGAACATGGCGTCGGAATGCTCGGTAAAGTATTTCTCCAGCTGTTGCCATGACTCCTCTTCAGTCCGGATCTTCTTGCAGTAGGAGCAGATCGGGATGATCCCTTCCAGGCGTTTGATCCTGATCAGCGCCGCGTTCAGCTCCTCGTTTTGCTGTTTCATCTCGTCGCCGTAGCGCTTGGCCTCCGCGTGGAGCTGGGCGTTCATCTTGCTCTTGTACAGGTAACGCGCTGAAACCGCGGTCATTGCGGTGAACAGAAACAACAGCACCAGTCCCACTGCCGCTTCCTTGCGCCAGGAGGTCATGTAATCGACGGGGGAAATGGTGGCGAAGATGTAATAGGGGTACTTGGCGGCCCTGCGGAAGGTAACCATACGTTCCATGTTATCCCGTGCGAAGACCGTCTTGTAGGTGGCGGAAACCGGGTTGGCCAGGATCATGTCGCGCGTTTTCTGCGACACCACGTTGGAGCCGATCTGGCTTGCCGCCTCCTTCCCCTTCGGGTGCAGTGCGACCAGCTTGAAATCCTCGTCACGTATGCCGACCGCACCGTGCTTGCCTATATCGAGGTGGGAAAGGAGAGTGTCGAAGTAGCCGACATCGATGGTACCTATCACTACGCCAGCGAACGAACCGTCCGGGTTGTTGTAGCGTCTGGCAGCGATGATCTTCCACTTCCCCGTCACCTTTCCCTTCAAAAGGTACGACACCACCTGTTGCGGGTCGGCATCGTTGCGCAGTCTGTCGAAATAGCGGCGGTCGCTGATGTTCACCGAGTCGGTGCTGCCGTCGCTGCTGCAGATGACGTTCCCTGCGCTGTCGGCGATGGAGATTTTTTCC
The DNA here is from genome assembly GCF_016458305.1 of Geomonas anaerohicana. Classification (GTDB taxonomy): domain Bacteria; phylum Desulfobacterota; class Desulfuromonadia; order Geobacterales; family Geobacteraceae; genus Geomonas; species Geomonas anaerohicana. The sequence continues at coordinate 401,696 of NZ_JAEMHL010000004.1, forward strand.
GCTTCCGGCAGAACATGGACCTGTCGCTTGGCATAGGCGCTCAACGAGCCCTTGTCGATGCCGCGCAACGCGAGTTGTTCTTCCGTCTCTTCGCCGACGGAGAAGAGGACGATGTTCAGCTTGTCCAGGATGTCGGAGAAGTTTCCTTCCAACGAGATGGCGAGGTTTTGTGTAGAGACTTCGGCCAGCCTGTCATAATGCCTGCGGCTGTTGTAGAGGGAGTTCCCCACCATGAGGTAGGCGAACAGGTTGACCAGTATGATGCCGACGATGAGACTGGCGAAGAAGCTGTCTTTGTCTCGGGGTGGCGCATGTGCTGGTAGTGCATTGTTCATGCTCGACTTGCCTCTGTCAGTGGAAGGTCTGCGTGGTAAGCTGAATGAGCATTTCATTATACAATAGTTACGGCTGCTGTCACTGCAGCAGGTATGGATAAATTGGCAGGGAACGCTGCCAGTTGTACTTCATCCAATCCAAATGCTAGGAGGTGTGGGGGGGCAAAAAATAAAGGCTCCGGCTGACAGGGGCGTGTCAACCGGAGCCTTGGGTTGGTGGAGGTGGCGGGAATCTCACTGTACATGATTGCGTTGAAATCATTCAGAAAAAGCCAAAAAATGCCAAAATTTATACCCCCAGATACCCCCAATTTTCGCCGCTGCAATCCGTTACATTTGGGGAACCTAACCCGAATCCGGAGGTGTTTTTTAAGTATCTTTTATTGTTGCCGCTACCTCACCCTATGTGATAAAAAGGCACCACGGTTGCCCACCGGCGCATGTGGAGAAAATCAGAACGATCCAGCGACAAGCAACCAATGTCGGTGAAGCATGTGCGAAGGCTGGAACCCTCTTCTGCCAGAAGACGGTTACTAGGGCTGCCGTAAAGGAGAGATTAGCTATGACAGTAATTTCTCTAGACGCCCTCTTGGGGCTAGTGATCGCTGTCCTGATACTTATCAGGGCCATCATGAATCTCTACTGAGGGAAGGTGGCGCGTCTGCGTCTCCGGGGAGGATGGGCCTCAGGCCCATCTTCTTTTTTTTGGTCTTCAGGCTTCCCTCTGAGGTCCACTTTAGGTCTATTTGATCTCGTCAACATGCTTCGGGTACCAATCTAAAATTTTATCCCATTCAAAATAAGGAATATTTTGTCCAGTGATTTCGTTGAACCGCGACGCAGCGTGTATGACGACATCAATGCTTTTGTCCTGCGAAATTATTTCATATAAAAACTTCAACTTGTCTTTCTTGTTGATATTTTCACGGTTTTTTACATAATCAATAAGGCCTATTCGGTTAGGAGAAGCATCATTTGATGCAAACTCTTTCTTTATATCTTCAATATTCAAACGATCTGGATCAGAACCAGGCTTCCAAGGGTACTCAAACCCCCAGGTTAGGTAAGGCATGCTTCGGGATGACCTCACAGCGCTGACGGCTTCAGTTGCTTTGCGCTGCATCCCGTCCATTTTGTTGCTTGCCATTCGTTTCAATGCTTCGAATGCAAATCTATCTCCCCCCTGAGCCGCACTTGCTAAAAAGTTAAAATCTGAGTTGCCTTGTAGGTTAACTATTTTTGCCTCAACTATCCTCATCTGAGGTACTATTCGTTTGTCGATTTGACTGCTTATGTATCCGTCAGCTACTTTGTCAATACGTTCCTCTGCTCTGGCTTTAACAAGCTGTTGTATGTTATCATTGTCAAATTCAGCCTCAATACGAGAATTGACTTTTTTATTAATAGTTTCAGTGTTGGCTTGAACTGATGAAGTAAGATTTCGTTCAAGCAGGTTGTAATCGTAACCAACCTTTGCCTTTCCTAACTCAAGTTCTTTGTCAAGATCAGCTTTCATCAATGCTACTCGCTTTTCCATTTCAGATCGTAATTCCTGCCTGTCTTTGACTATTAGAACAGTAAAACATGCTGTTCCTACTGCTATAATTACTGTTATGAGTCCGCTCAGCCAATAGTAAACCTTACGCACCGCCTCAACTTCCTTATGTGCGCGGTCAACAATATCTTGGTAGAGCTTTATTGTGCCATTTTCTGGTTTACTGTCCTCAGACTTATTTTGTTGTTCCATAGCTTCCTCTCTCAGGAAAATCCTCGTTTTGAACCCTCGCCAAAAGGGCAAGGCTTACGGGGCGCGAAGCGATCCCGTGGAGCCGACGGTGCATCGATCTTTCAGCTTCACGACTTCATCATCGAAATCTCCACATTTCTTTGCAAGTAACTCCAAAAGAGGCTGAAACTCCTTCAACCAATTTCTCCCATCACTATTACCACCTTTATACTGTTTTTTGTATCCACTGACAATATCATTAAGCTTTTCGCGTATAGTCATTATGTCATCAAAGGCTAATTGCACCTCAGGAAAATACATATGAATGAGCAGTGTTACTCTGTTTGGATCAAATTTAGCATTTTCAGCACTACTAATAGTCAAGTCTAGTGCTTGATTGAAATTTAACTCACCTTTCATTACTTGGCGATAGGGTAAGTAGTAGGAGCATAGGTGATTCAGATATCTTTTTGACTCGACGTAAAGTTCTTCCAATCGATTTCGTATGATATCGTCATACTTGATTTTTTGGTCATGCTCCAATTGTAGTTTTACCCGTTGATTGGTCGCGCGATTTGATAGCCACACCCCCAGAAGGGTCATCCCCGACGACAAAATAGCGGTTGCTAAAGCAATCCAAGCTTGAGATGGCACAGACTGCAGCAAATTAGCCATGGTCATTGTTTTCCTCTTGCACGGCGGTTTTATGGCCGGTCCAACATCCTGGTCGGGATCTTGATCTCGTTGCCATGTTTGTCCTGTATCAATGAGTGCCTCCTATCCTCACTCAACCTCTTCAGGTAGGCGCCTTGGGTCAATCAGCACCGTTATAAGTGCTCCGATTGCTCTAATTATTTTCGTCCTAAAAGTGTTACGGCAGACTTTTGTTCCTGGGAAATCTGCTAACACTTCATCGCTCCAGAGGCCAAAGGCACTGCTAACATCTTCAAACGTCAACTCGTGAGCAAGGCGGTTTCGTAGCTTATTTAGACTCCGAAGGTGCACAAGGGCTCGTCCAAAATCTGGACGGGCTGAGGGGATATAGTTTTCAAGGACATGCAGCTTTCTATGGAATGAAAAGTCAGAGCTTTTACAGGCTACCCCGGCGAGGGTCCGTATTGCGTGATTAATTCCGACTTCCAGCATTAGATGTCCTTTGAGAAGGATCAGCTCAATATCCTTAACTCTATCAAGGCGAACCCCGACCCCCCATTCAACGATTTTGCTTACGTCGGTTAAAGACATAACTACACCATCAGCGCGTATGAATTCAAATTTCCCTTGCCTGCAGAGTCCATCAAGGCACAGCCGAGGAATTTTACGGCTGCTCCACCCGGTTGTTAGGCAGTTCGTTTTTTAGTAGTGAACGCGTCAGTTGTGCCCATTCCCCCGAAAAGCCTGCAAAGGCCTTTAATACTTGATAGAAAGCCTCGGCGTCTTCATTCCCAAACTTTTTGAGCAACGAAATTGCATTGTCATCATAGTGATAACTTATCTTGTTTCTGTACTCGGCATAGGCGTCAATATTCGTAATTTGGTGCCGTTTCTTGATCTCTTTAATTTCTCTCTGAATATATTCCTGCCCACAGCCCATCCTTTTTCCGATACCACCGAGAAGGCGCCCCCCCTTTTCGAAGTACCACCGCTTGGCCTCATGTAATTTTGAAACAATATCAGCCATCCATAGAAGACTGGCCAAGCCGTCTCGCTCACATTCGTCGAAAGCAATTACAAGCCTGCACATATCACAGTGAATCATTGCAGCCATTGCCCATGCCACTTTTTCATCTTCAGGGACAGAGGCATATTCGATTGCATCCACAGCGTTAAATGCCTTTTCTGCATTTTTTGAAGCGCCTCGCAACGCCTGTTCATTTCGTTCATTACGTGTCATTAGCTTGTCTCACGGGGATGATCCATTTTAAGTGAAAGTTAAAAAGGAGAATTGCCCCTCCTATCCTTCCGCGTCCGATCATCCGGCAGGGCTTTTCTTGACGGTATCCAAGATTCGCATAAGTAGGTCTGCCAAAAGAATGACCTCACTAGCTTCGGTCGGATCGGCATAGCTTACGGTTCTATGGCTTGTTGGGTTTTTGAAGCTTCCGATTGTGCCTGCAAAAAGATCGGAACGCGCCTGCCGTTCACCACCTTCATGTGAAGGGTCAGACAACGGGCCTCCATTCGGGTTAAAGGCCTGGCGGATGAGAGACACCCCGATTAAATCATTTGGTAATGCGGCAAGTTCGCGAACCCTTACCTCAACTTCCTTCATGGCTTTGAACGCAGCGGTTTCATAATCACCGAGAAGAAATACCGGCCTTATCTTCCCTTCTAATAATGGGTGAAGAGCTAAACCAATGCGCTCAGCCGCGAGAACCTCATCCAGAGAGCCTTTCTGTATAGCTCGTCTGCCTGCTCGAGTCACAATCCTTGCGGCAGTGGAAGTCTCATCTGGGGTAGGTGCGACAAGGCAGCGCGCTTCAAGCCACGCCCAAGCTTCCGCCAGCGCATTCAAATGAGGTCCACGACCGACGACATCCTTCGCGCGAATCAGCCAATTGTGTCGGCTCCAACCATTTGTTGTCGCATAATTTTCAAGCACGGCAAAAGCCAAGGTTTCGATTGGAAGCTCAATAATTGTTTCAGCCTTGAGTCCCAGGTCCCCCTCCGATGTCATCACTTACCCCTCCCGCGTTTCTTCATTTAAATGCTCAACGCTGGGCTGACCCGGCTTGGAATCTTCCCCCGATAAAATAGACACTACTGAGTGTAGGCCGTTTTGTGTTCATACTCCAGTGGTGTCATGTACCCTAGAGCCGAGTGCTTCCTCTTGTTGTTGTAGAAGGGGATGTAGCTTCTGACTTTCCGTGCAACCGCCTCGGGATCTGAGAAGGTGATGTCATGGATGCATTCTGACTTCATAGAGTGGAAGAACGACTCCATGAAGGCGTTATCTGCAAATTTGAAGGCTCAAGGGGACGTACATAAGTTTATAAGATTCTTTTTGAGAAACTTATATTCTTATGTCCGTCCCCCTGTCTTCCCCTTAATTCATCAATACTAGTCACAAGTTTGTCGTCTAGTCTTTCATGTGCGACTGTATTGACGACTCGTATCAAGTCTTGGGCATCTACGCTTCTGAAATCCGCAAATTGAACGTGATTTTTATCACAACCCTTTGGCCACGACCGCGGGTCCCCCGCAATTAACAAAAAAGGACTAACTTCAACTATTTTACCTTTAAGTAGAAATTCAGTTGCTTGTTGTACTAGTGCGAGGGATGTAAATAACGGTTTTTGTACTGACCGCCAAAATTCCTCACTTTCCTCGTCATCAGCGTCCCATTCCGCTATATCAGCTTGATCTAAGGTGTTCAATATCTCTTGAACCCTATCCCAGGCAAGATTTAAAAATGTGATTCCTGAATTTCTAAAGTCGTCGCTGCTCGGGACGTCTAAAATCATTAGCTCCTCTCTTTCGGGCAAATGCCAACCACCAACTCATGTCTGAGGTTTCGCACCCTGTCCATAAGTACTTCCCGCTGCCCTTAAGAAATGATCTTTAAATTATTACCTCCAGATCAACAGCCATCTGCTATACGCCTTCAGCGATAGTTACGGAATAACCGGAAGCCCTGAGTATTAAGCGGCCTGAAGTATGAAGTGCGAAAGGATCTTGCAGTTGAATAATATCACCACTTCCGTCAACATCTGAAACCAAGTAAATGAAATACTTATTTCTATAAACCTGAGCAACTTTATACTCATTCCCACTGAGCTCAAACGAGTGTGCTGTTTTTGCCTTGGATGACTTTACTTCTATGTACCGTTCTCCCCCGTCAACATCAAAAGATAGGATGTCGTATCCAGCTCCCACATCTACTCTTGAAACCTGCTTAACGAGATTGGCGAGTGAGATTTTGCCTGCTGTCCGAAGTCGTTGCTTCTCAAAACGCAGCACAATGTCTTCACCTTTTTCTCCAACTCTTTTAGCTTCTGCCAATAACTGCTTGAATCTCTCTAGCGATATTCCCCCGCCACGTTGGACTAACCCTTGCCCAGCCTTTTCGTAGAGGTAATTTAAAGCTAAAGAGTTGCCTTTATCTGTCAAAGTCCACAGACCGTGTGCAGCTGAGGATAGCATTCGCGATTTTACTAGGTCGTTTCTTGTCCACCTCACCATGTTGTGCCACTTTGATCGTTCAGCCCCGTTAGCTTCATATATTCTGAAATCTCGTGCCTCTTGCGATAGCCCAAAATGGTCGGCAAGAGCTTCATATACCGTCTTACCTGATTGATCTTGCTCTGAAGGTTTAGAGGAGCCACCTCTTCTCTTTAACTCAGCAACGAGTGGGCCTGTTATTTCGGAATATTTCGGGAACAATATTTCCTCCTTTACTCGTTGCCAAGCTTGTTGAGCAGCTAGGTGAAGCGTCTCATAGGTGGTCGTCACCTTTTCGTCTTATTTTCCCACCAGATGCTTCGTTTCTTTGCTTGGTTTGAGATTCAGTCGCCATTTCATACCTCGCATGGCGGGCGCAGCATAACATGCAAAGTTAATGAAAAACAATAAGAATCTGCTCCTGCGGTGCCCATTTGAACGGGAAGACATGGGGACGCCCATGATTTTGCGTTTCTTACAGAACTGCCGTCAGAGAAACGCATAAGTTCATGGGCTTCCCCCTATTGCCCTTTCCGCCATTTATACAAAACTTGCCCCAAGGCTCATTGTTCCTTTAGATTCGGGGACATTTTTCTGCAGGTAGACGCACCCCGTCTATAATCCACTCTACGCCCTCTGTAACGGATATCGCCCTAACTTCCTGCTGATTTTCCCTGCAGTTACCGGGTGAAGAATTCAATTCGCAATTGGCATGGACGTTTGTACAAAATAAAGAACCACCTGCCCCGAGAGTGCCTCTCGAAACAGCTACTCCGAGCCTAGTAGATGGATGCCTCCAGGTTTTGAATTTATCGGCAGATACAACGTAAGTATTGGTCATTATTTCATGGAAAGCCGGTGGGAAGACATTTTCTTCGCTTCCATGATGGGCAGCCTGGATTGCTGTTTGTTTCTCAGTACACTGTGGAAAAACGTGTGGCCAGAGTCGGGTGTCGGCATCTCCCGTCAACAGATAGGAACGCTGTCCATCAGAAAACTCTACGATCAGATTAAAAAGGTGGGTTGCGTCTTTGATCTTTTCTGGGAGACTACGTAGGTATGCCTGAAATGGTGATGGGACATGACGTTTCTTCTTTGAAAGGGACAACCTGCCTGCTTTTTTGATAGGCGCAAACAGTGTGGCAGCAAGCCACATATGCAGACATGCGTTAGAAGAAAGTAAACTTTCTTCGGAGATGTCCTCCCCCGTGTTTGGACCCGCAGATAGAGCCCTGAAGACGGATTCCTCGAGATTATCCAGTAAGAGATGATCAGTCGGCCCCCAGTAGAGTTCGATGTGCTTTCTCAACCCAGAACCTTCTCTAGTCGCAACAGAAAGTACACGCTTTATAACACTTTTTATCCTTATAGCGAATTCTTGATCAGAGAGCATATAAGAAATGGAGGATGTTTGCTCTGTTAAAGGATGCTGGCTACCCAAACCAAAACTCGGTGGTGTTAGCGCTCTGACGGTGATGCCTCTCCCTCCCATCGGGCAGCCTTCACTGTCGCCGCTTTTAGCACGGAGAATAAGGTTTTTCGGAACATCGAACCACATAGCGAGGTCTTGGGCCAGATGATCTGGCTTCGAAAATAACCTGTTGAGATCTTTGTCTCCGATCTCAGAGTTTCTAAACTGAAACAGGCTGCTGAAAACCAACATCCTCAAGTAGTGAGACATTGAAATAGAATCTATTTCTGGTATCCAAAACGCCATTTTACCAATATTTTTTGCCAGCAGTTTAGCTTTACTTAGATTCTTAATATGTGAAATATGATCCTTATGATAATGAGAAACAATAATTAGAGATAGAGGTTTGTCTTCAATAGTGTTAAGGAAAGCTGTTATAGATGATTTTATTTTTTTTGCCCCGCTGTTTGTCCCACAATCATAAACCCAGCCAGCACACCCGTCTGCATGGGGACATCTGATCCAATGGAAAGCCCCTTCGCCAGCGTTTAAAGTCAACATCTCCAGAAGGTCGTGCTCAGAGTCGGGTAGTGGTAAGAACTTCCTATTGGACGATATAACTGCGGGCATTGCATCATGTCTTACAGAGCAATTATAGTGTTTAACTTTCTCTCTGAAAGACTCAATGATGTTACATGGGGCTATGGAGGGGTCTTCTCCAGATAGATTATACGAAGCTAGGTAGAGGTGGCCTGGGTATTGAGAGCTGACCTCCTGGAATGCGGTTAGCAACTCACGGAAGTCAGAGGTTGGGATAACGTACAGGAGCCGCCATTCTTTGCCTGTATGCCTCATCGCTTCTGCACCACGCCTCAACAAAGAGACTACTGCCGCTTCGTGTTCTCTGGCAGTGCCATTCCACATCTTGACTTCGACCCCTAAAATGTACTGGTCACATTGGACCAAGATATCAATCATCCTAGACCTGCCTAGGCTGTGCGAAGGCCTCACTGTGCAAAAGGGTATATTTTTTGCGGAAAGTCCACATGAAGATATGATCTCGCGCAGTAAGTCATTCGAAAATTGAACTTTGCTGTCCGGACCTACTAAATGGACATGAGGGGACGTAGGTAGCTTATGCAGCTTATTGCCAACAAGGTTCATAAGCTACCTACGTCCCCTCGTCCCCAGATGTTTACGCGATTGTTCTACGATCGGAGCATATGCTCGCGTGAAAGCCTTGAGTCTTTCAGTATCTGCATTTGACTCTTCCGCTTTATATTTGGCGTACATTCTAAAGAAATAATGAAGCGATTTCTCTTCCATCATAGTTGCCTTGTTCACTGTTTGCATAAAAGAGTCATAGCGGCAGGGAGTATTCGTCACCTATCACGCTGTGGCATCAGGTGACGTTCTTGATTTTTTGATGACCAGCAGGAACACACGCATGTCAACAACATCCCCCCGTCACCGTTAAGCCGCCAGCGCCCCCTAGGCTTTCATGACCCGGACTAAACCATCCCACAGCGACTTGACTGGTTCGTAATTCCTTGGGTCAAACAAGCCAAGTTCTTCTAGGGTAAATTCCATCTTCCCGAAATTGCATGCTGCACATGTAATGACAAGATTATCCAATGTGTTTTCTCCCCCAGCAGAGTGGGGTAAGACATGGTCATATTGAAGCCACATACATTGAAAAGCGGCATGCTGTTGTTTGTTAGTAGTCCCCCACGGAATGGCGTCAGGATACATCTTTTGTAAAAACGTTCTTACCTTGGCGTGGATTACCGGGATCCCGCAAAAACGGCAGTGATAGCCGTCTCGCTCATGCAGGGCTTTTTTGGTTGCAGCATCGGGCATGCGTGCCTTTTCTCTCGGCGTGATGTGAAGCACTGGCTGCCTTCTAACTTCAACGTAGTTGCTGTTTTTCCCCCAAATGGAGTCCGTCCAACTCCAGACTTTGGGATCATTTGCCAGCCTAAACAGATTTTCCGCAGTTTCGTAAAGGCCGTTCAAATGAGCTGAAACTGCAGCATCTAAGTATCGAGCCGCATCGTATATCTCTGGAATGGGTTCTCTAAAACATCTTCGCTTATTGCGCATCAATCTTCTCTTTCAATGACGGGGACGTCTTCTACGGCTCGGCCTGCACTGAGTCGGCCTGGTGCCGCAGCAGAAGCATCGCGGCATCAAGCATCGCATTCCATTCCTTCAATTGATCGTCCGTCAGAAGTGTAACGTCGGCTGCTCGCATTTCTTCCGGGACCGTGCCTGCCCAATCGCTGACAAGGTGCCTCATAAATTTGAACTTGGCCTGCTGGAAGGTGAGCCCGGTCAACTCCATGATCCGGGCTATATTTTCAGCATGGTTGTATTGATCGGGTGTCGGGGCCTCGTCCCATCCTTCGAATCCGTTGACGATTTCATAGGTACACGAATGGCAGACGGGAGCCTGTAACAGATCACTCCAACAAAAATCATCCTCATCATCCTGATGCTCAGGACATAGGGGGCACCGGTACCCCTTCGGTACAGCGATCATGTCCACCTCACTCTTTCCCCCAAAAGTACTGGGAACGGATTCTTTAAATTTCGAGAGCAAGGGGGCTGGCTTGTTTACAGCCGGTTCAATCCTCTTGCCGCAATACCAGCTAGTCTGGCATATGTCCCATCACAACTCTTTTCAACCTCAATGGCCCGTTAGTGTAGTACTTCCAGACGGTTTTGAACTTGTTGTGGAAGACATTGCTAACTAGGTAAGTCACCATCTCTACATTGGACCCTTTGATGCCTAGTTTTTCATTCAAAAGCGGAGTTAGCTTAGCTCGGTATGATTTAAAAAACAAAGCGTAATTGAGTACCTGAGAAAGAACTTCAATTTTCGGATCGTCGAATTTAAGCTCAATAATGGCTATTTCTCGGTTACGGTTCACGGTCACGAGATCAACAAACTCCGTTGGCAATATACGATTTGCTTCTCTGATTTCACCAGCAAATGCCCCGGTCGGGAACTCCCGCTGAACGTTAAACCCACGCTGGTCCTTTTGGTTTTTCACCTTCCCTACGCGGATGAAATCATCACCGAATATGGCAAGTCGTCCATTGTTCCGGACAGTTTTCTGACCATCTTCTATTTCAGGCCCGAACAGATAAACCTGAAAATCTTTTTCTAGGCGCCCAGGTTTATCATTTCCATTGCGGTCAACAAACGTTGTCCTCACGCATTCCCCTTCTGGTCTTTGAAACAGTTCCTCCAACGAATATAACGGATCCGGCTCTCCATCTTTGTCGAGTTCGATGTCGAGGCCGCTGCTGGCCGCGAGGTACGACAGCCTGCGTTTCAAAGCCTCGTGCTTGCAACCGAGTTTCACCGTCGCGGGCACTCGTAGAGAAAATTTAACGCGTAGCGGCTTATCGGTTATTTGCTGCACCTCGTGAACGAAAGCAAGGCCCCACGGGTCGATGATTTTGTAGATGCTGTCAGTTGCTTTACCAGCATCAGTAATTTCCACCTGAACCGCAACACCATCGTCTGTCGCAGTATATGTCATGTCCGCAGGCCATCCGCCAGTTATGCCGCGATTTGCTGCCACATCCAAATTCAACTTTCGTATAGCCATGCTGTCTCCTGAGTCAAGTTAAGTCCCGCGTCCAAGGCGCCGTGCCAGTTTCCACTTTGGTTACAGTATGTATGCTTCTCCGTCCTTTATCACAGTTATGCTTTCATAGACTTGGTGGAACCGGTCAGGGTATTCAGTGTGGACCGGAACCAGTTTCTTCGGACCGATAGCCCCTGCAAACCTCTCAAGATCCTCTACAGTAGCATGCCCGCTCGTGTGAGCATAAACGAAGTTAACCTCCCCATTTTTCTGATAGGATGCCATCGCTTCAGCTCCATAATATTCGTCGTTTGAAGCTTTCAGATACCCCAGCCACTGGGAGTAGATGACGTTGACCGGTTTTTGTCCCCGGTACAGGTCGATGATCTTGAAGGAGGACATCTTGCCAAGGTACAGGAAGTCCGCGGGGGCAGCACCGAGTTCTTCCTTGGTCACCCGGTACTTATATACCCGCCGCCTGAAGTCACCAAAAAATTCAGGCTGCTCTTTTAGTTTCTCGTCCTGGCTGTATGATGCGTACACCCGAACCAGATCCCACTCCATGTTCGGCGTGTTACCTGAAACCAGTTTTAATTGCTCCAGAACCCAAGCCGTGTAGATGTCGATTACCAGCGTCTTCCGGGCCCGAAGACAAGCGCGATAGGCTGAGACAATGCGGTCGATATTCTGGGATGAGGAGATAAGAAAGGAGATATTCTCCTGGTGCTGGATCGTTTCAAAAATCTTATCTTCCACGTCTTTCTCAGCCGGAAATTCGCTATTGTCCCGCTGCATCATGGTTCCTTCCATGAAAAGAAGGTCTATGTCCTTGAGGGGATTTTTGACCATGCTGTCGAACAGCTTCGACTTTCTGCCATGAGCCCGAAAATCTCCAGAGTAGAAGATTCTCTTCCCATCGCCCTCGATAAGGAAGCCGTAGGCGTCAACTGCGGAGTGATCAACGAGGTACGTGTTGAGTGCCACGACATCGTGGACAGATTTTGATGCCAGGACATCGTGGACACTCGTTCCCTCAACGTAATTTGTA
>NZ_JAEMHL010000005.1 GCF_016458305.1 Geomonas anaerohicana
GTGGTGAGCCGCGTTGGGATCGAACCAACGACCACCTGATTAAAAGTCAGGTGCTCTACCAACTGAGCTAGCGGCTCGCTTAAGCTTTGTGCCGAGGCACAAGCGCTGTTTGTTTGAGTGGCGTCCCCAGCCGGATTTGAACCGGCGTCGCCGCCGTGAAAGGGCGGTGTCCTGGGCCGGGCTAGACGATGGGGACGGGTGGTGAGCCGCGTTGGGATCGAACCAACGACCACCTGATTAAAAGTCAGGTGCTCTACCAACTGAGCTAGCGGCTCAAACAGTGCAGCGAAGCAAGAACAACCTTATAGCAAATCGATTTCTGCCAGTCAACACTTTTTATTAAAAAAATCAGCCGCGCTCGAAAGGGTTCCTGAGCACGATGGTTTCGTCACGGCGCGGGCCGACGGAAACCAGCACCACCGGGGCGCCGGAGAGGGCCTCGACGCGCTTCACGTAGTCCTGGGCGTTCTTGGGCAGCTCGGCAATGCTCTTGGCGCCGGTGATGTCCTCGGTCCAGCCGGGGAGTTCCTCGTAGATCGGGGTGCACTGCTCCATCACCTCGAGGCTGGCCGGGATCTCGTCCAGGATCTGGTCGTTGTACTTGTAGCCGGTGCAGACCTTGATGGTGTCCAGGCCGGTGAGCACGTCGAGCTTGGTGATGGCGATGCCGGAGAGGCCGTTCACGCGCACGGCGTAGCGGGCCACCAGCGCATCGAACCAGCCGCAGCGGCGCGGACGGCCGGTGGTGGAGCCGAACTCGCGGCCGGCCTGGCGCAGCGCCTCGCCGGTCTCGTCCAGAAGTTCGGTCGGGAACGGGCCGCTGCCGACGCGGGTCGCGTAGGCCTTGGAGATGCCGATCACCTCGTGGATCTCCCTGGGGGAGACGCCGCTACCGGTGCAGGCGCCGCCGGAGCAGGTGGAGGAAGAGGTGACGTACGGGTAGGTGCCGTGGTCGACGTCGAGCAGGGTGCCCTGGGCGCCTTCGAAGAGCAGGCTCTTGCCGGCCTTGATCTCCTTGTGCAGCAGGAGCGAGGTGTCCGCCGCGTACTTCCTCAGCACTTCGGCGTAACCCATGTACTCGTTGTAGATTTCCTCGAAGGTGAACGGTTCGTCACCCAAAAGCTGGGTGAGGATCAGGTTCTTCTCGTCCAGCACCTCTTTCACCTTGCGGGTGAAGGCCTTCTCGTCCAGGAGGTCCATGAGGCGAATGCCGCGACGGCCGATCTTGTCCTCGTAGGCGGGCCCGATGCCGCGACCGGTGGTGCCGATCTTCTTGGCGCCGGAGTTCCGCTCGCGGGCGATGTCGATGCGCTTGTGGTACGGCATGATGATGTGCAGCGCCTCGGAGAGGAGCAGCATGCCGTCATCCTTCAGGTAGCCGTTGTTCTTGAGACGGGTAATCTCCATGATGAAGACTTCCGGGTCGAGCACGACGCCGTTGCCGATCACGCAGCGCTTGCCCTCGTGCAGGATGCCGGACGGGATCAGGTGCAGGATGACCTTCTCGTCCCCGACCACCAGCGTGTGGCCTGCGTTGTTGCCACCCTGGTAACGTACCACGTCGTCGGCGTATTCCGTATAGATGTCGACGACCTTGCCTTTGCCCTCATCGCCCCATTGGGCACCAATTACAACGACGTTAGCCATGATTTTCCCCTTACAGATCGAATTTCAAATCGAGACCTTTATCGAACAACTCCTGCTTGCTCACGGCTATGGCGCGACGGTCGGCGACCCTGACCAGGTAAAGCTGGTCGGCCGCGCACTCTTCGGCACCGATCACCAGGAGCATCCGGATGTCCATCTTCTTGGCGTACTCAAGCGAGCTCTCGAAGTCGCGCTTGATGATATCCCTGGCGCAGGTGAAGCCGAGACTTCTCAGTTTCTGTGCTACTTCCAGCGCCTCGCGGCGCTCGTCTTTCTTGTTGAAAACCAGGAAGTCGCGGCTGCTGGACGCCTCGACCTCCGGCCTCTTGGCCATGCTGGCCAGAAGCGCCAGGATATTGAAGGCGAACCCGGTGGCGTGCGCCGGGTAGCCGTACTTGGCGGTCAGGTCGTCGTAGCGTCCGCCGCTGCAGACCGCCTCGCCGATACCGGGGACGAATCCCTCGAAGGTGATGCCGGTGTGGTAGTCCAGCCCGCGGATCTCGCCCAGGTCGATGGTGAGGTGGTCCGCGACGCCGTAGATGTCGAGGATCTCCACCACCTGGGTGATGTTGTCCAGCGCCTTCTTGGAACGCTCGTTGCCGGCGATGCGGGCGGCTTCCTGGAGCACCTCGCGGCCGCCGTAGAGCCTGGGGAGCAGCGCGATCTCTTCTTTGACCCGCTCGGGGGCGCCGGCCGCCTCGAGGATGGAGCGCACCGCGGTGACTTCCTTCTTGCTGATCGCTTCCTGCAGCTGCCGCTGCACGTCGCGGGAGAGCCCGGAGGCGTCCATGATGCCGCGGTAGAAATCCACCTGGCCGAGATCGATCTTGAAGCCGGTGAAGCCAAGGTTTTTCAGCACCTCGACCGCCATGGCGACCATCTCGGCGTCCGCCTCGGGGGAGTTCAGCCCGATCAGCTCCACGCCGGACTGGAAGATCTCGCGGCTTCGGCCCGACTGCATCTGCGCCTGCCTGAGCACGCGGCCGGAGTAATAGATACGGTGGGGCAGGGGGAGCGAGTGCATCCTTGTAGCGACGATGCGCGCCACCTGGGGTGTGATGTCGGGCGGGATGGCCAAAAGCCTCCCGGTCTGGCGGTCGTCGAAGCGGAAGGTCTTGCTGCGCAGTTCGTCACCCATGCCCAGAGCGAGTACGTCCTCGAACTCGAGCAGCGGGGTGATCATGCGCCGGAAGCCCCAGAGTTCGAAAACTCGGTGGATGCTGTCGGCGATGAAGGTGATCTTGTCGGCAGTTTCCGGGAGAAAATCGCTTACCCCTTTGGGGAGGGGCGCTTCAATGCATGCGGGGTTGGTCACGGGTCGTCCTAACGTCCGGGAGTACCGGCAGTCCGGCAAAAGGTGGCAAAAAACGAGGAATCGTAACAGTATGGCGGGGGGAAGTCAAGACATTCCCCCCGCCTTCAGGCTATTCGATACCCAGCAGCCGCACCACGCTGCCACCCTTGCCGCCGAAGGTCCCTTTCTGGGCCACTTCGAGGAGGACCAGCTCTTTCGAGACGGGGTTGTAGGAGTAATCGGCGAGGTAGTTCTGGCTCTGCTTGGTACGCCACTTCTCTTCGAGCGAGGAGCCGTTCCAGGTGAAGTTGACTACGGAGTACTTGGAGTAGGAGCGCATGTTGCCCAGCACGAAGAAGCCGGCGTTCTGCGGTACCAGGACCTCGCCCTTCTCGGTCACCGTGATGCGCTGTTCGAGGAAGCGGGTGCGGAACGGGGTCATGTTGGTCCGCTCGTTCTCCCAGTCCCTGCGCTGGAAGTAGGTCTCGGAGCCGCCGAACTTGTCGGAGCTTCTCCAGAGTTCTTCGCCGGTGTCGGAGTAGACCAGCAGGTAGCCGCTGTCGCTGAAGGCGGTCACGTAGCTCTTGCCGGACTGGTCGCGGAACAGGTTGAAGTTGAAGATGTTGGCGAAGCGCGGCATCTTGATCGGGTTGCTCAGTTTCACGCCCTTGTCGACGATGCTTGCCTCGTACACGTCGCCGTAGAAGTCGTCGGTGCGCCCCATCTGCTGGGCGTAGAGCTTCTTCGCTCCGCCGTAGGGAGCGATGGTGCGGAACATGTAGGGGATCTCTTCCGCCACCAGCTTGAAGGCGTCGTTTTGCAGCGCATAGATCCTGGAGGCGATGTTCTCACGGTCCATGATGGTTACGAACACCAGCACGCGCCCGTTCGCCTCCGGTCCCATGGCGTCGAGAGCCAGAACCTTCATGCGGTCGGGGAGGATGACCTCGGTGACCAGGTCGAGTTTCGCGCCGGGACGGTACAGGTGGATACCCTTGTCGTCGGCAGAGATGAACTCCTTGGTGCCCCAGGTGGCGACAGCGCTGTACACGCCCGAGAGACGCTGGCTGATCCAGCCGGGGGTAGCCTCGCTGCGCACGATTTCCGACGCGGGCGCCTTGACGACCTCCTGTGCGACTGCCGGGCGCTCGATTTCAGCACGCGGAGCCTTGAACGGGGCCTCGACCGGTGCTGCGGGAAGCGCAGCCGGCGCCTGCTGGTATTGCTTTACGATGTCCCCCTTGAGTTTCCCGGAGATCTTGCCCACCGCGGGGATAAGGGCGTCCATGCTCTCGCCCTGCTCGAAGGCGGTGGCCAACTGCTTCCCGCCGGTGCTCTTCGCGATGGCGTCCAGGCTGAACATCTTGCCCAGCGTGGTGTAGCTTCCCGACACGATGACGTCCGCCTCTGCGGCGCTGTCGACGGTCACGACGCCGTCGCCGGCCAGGCGCGTCGCCAGCAGGCGCTGCAGCGTGTTTTTCAGGTTGCCGTTGTCGGCGGGGGAGACGGTGAACTCGGCGATATAGGCGCGGATGGTTGAGGCTGAGGCTGCCGCGGCCGCCAGCAGCGTGCCAACGAGAATCAGGATGGCAACAAGGGATCTTTTCATAGGTTGCTCCGCTTTTGGGTTATTTAAGACGCCGAATTATCGCAGAGCGATCCTCATTAGTCAAACTGTTTCACCCGCTGCAGAGGCGCTTTGAGCGCAGTTTTTGGGGAGGTGTGGCAATAAAAAAAGCGGACCTGGGGTCCGCCTCTTTCTTCAACTCTTCGGCAACCGAAGTGTCAGCGCCCGGGTTTCTCCATCTCCCTCAGCATCTCCTGTGTTTCTGCGAGCTTCTGACGCAGTTGCTCCAGCTCTTTGGGTGTGTAGACCCTGGTACCCTTGTCGATCTCTCTGGACAGGCGCTGCATCCGGGTATAGATGTCGTCGACCTGGTCCTTGCAGTTTTGGGACAGAAGCAGGCACTCGTTCCTCTCGGCCGGTGTCTGCTCGGCATAGACGCCTGTGCTTGTCGCCATCAATAAAGCTCCCGTGACTAACAATAGTGCCCTTTTCATGGTCCGCTCCTTTCCGGCATGCCTCTGTTATGGACGGTGCTCGCTCACCCGAGCAGTCTAACTGTCAGGCCTTTCCAGATTGCGCAGGATGTCGTCGGTCTCCTTCAGCTTGTCCTGCAACTTTCTCAGCTCCTGCGGGGTGTAGACCCTGGTTCCCTTTTCGATCTCCCGGTTCAGTCTGCGGATGCGTTGCTGGATGTCGTCGACCTGGTTCATGCAGTTTCTCGACGCCAGCAGGCATTCGTCCTTCTGGTCAGCCGCTGTCTGGGCGTAAGCCGGTACCGAAGACAGCATAAAAAGGCCTGCGGCCAACATCAGTGCCATCTTTCTCATGCGTTCGCTCCTTTAACAGATATCGTTAGAAAAACATAATGATTGAAACACATAACCTGTGCTTGTCAAACAGGGCCGGGATAAATGTGCAGATAGGCGCTGGCGCTGGCTTAGTGACCTGGGCACTGCCTGGGTAAGAGGTTTCCTGCGT
The DNA here is from genome assembly GCF_016458305.1 of Geomonas anaerohicana. Taxonomy (GTDB): domain Bacteria; phylum Desulfobacterota; class Desulfuromonadia; order Geobacterales; family Geobacteraceae; genus Geomonas; species Geomonas anaerohicana. Next base: position 5,487 of record NZ_JAEMHL010000005.1, read on the forward strand.
CATGCACAAGGAATAGCGGATCGGGATAGGGCAAGGGGAGAGGTGGGACGGGCTAAGCGGTGACAAAAAAACAAGCCGGAGAGTCGCCCCTCCGGCTTGCTGGTTCTGCTGTGTCTACTCCTGCCGTCAAACGGCAGCCGAGACGCTTTTCTTAGAATGCGTAGCTCAGCTGAACGTTGAACAGGTACGGGTTGTCCGCGTCAGCGGTCTGAGCGTAGCCTGCGATCCTGTCGGCAGCGGTTTTGCTGGACAGTGCGTCGCCGAGGAAGACGTAAGCGGCAGCAACGCTGGCGCTCAGGTTGTCGTAGATCTTGTAGCCGACCTGGGCGTTAACCTCGGTACCGAGGGACTTCTTCTCGGTGCCGCGTGCCTCGGCGGTCCTCAGGTAGCCGGCGTTGGCGTTGTAGAAGGTCTTGCCCATGGCGCCCTCGTAGCCCGCAAAGACGCCGATGGAGCCGCGGCCGCCGACGCTCAGGTCGTTGCCGGTGAGGGAGGTAGAGGTGTTGATGGCCTGGTTCGGACGAACGAGGATCCACATGTTAGCCGGGTTGAAGTAGGTGGTACCGGCAGTAACGGTCTGGAAAGCGTTGTTGTTGGTGCCGCCCTTGTCGCCGGAGAGGTAGAAGCCGGAGAAGTTAACTGCGCCCGGGCCTGCCTTGACCTTGCCCACGGCACCCATCATGTAGGCGCTGATGTCTTTAGCCGAGGTCTGCTCGCCCCACTGGTAGGCTGCGAACGGCTTGATGTTGGCCGGGCCGAAGTTCAGGTCGGCGTTGGCGCCGATCATGTGCAGCAGCTCGTAGGCCGGAGCCAGGCCGGTGTCGTTCTGGATGTTGTAGTAGGTTGCGCCTACGGTGATGTCCTTGTTGACGGCGAACTTGCCGTCGGCGACGATCAGGTCGGCGGTGAACTGGCCCGGGCCGGTGATGTCGTTGGCCAGGGTGTTGTCGTCGAAGCGGAACCAGCCCAGCTGGCCGGTGAAGTTGTCGACCTTCTTGGTGCCGATGGCGCCGGTCATGTCGGCGAGCAGGAAGAGGCTGCCGTAGGCGTCGGCCCAGGGCTGCAGACCCACTTTGAAGTTGGCGCCGGTGGTCGGCTCGTTGAAGTCGAGGTAGATGTTCTTGGTCTCGAGGGTCAGCTGGTCGGCGTCGAGGTTACCGGAGTCGTTGCCGGTGGTGCCTTTGTAGCCGGTGGTCCCGTTGTGGTTGGTGGCGATGCCGCCGAAACGGGTGTCGAGCTCGAAGTGGGTGACCAGCTTCAGGTTGTCGTTGGCCTTGGCAATGTACATGATGCGGGCGCGCTGCTCGGCGAAGAAGCCGGAGTGCGCATCTTTGCGGAGGATGTCCCTGGTGTCGCCGCCCGCGAGGGCGTTGGTCTGGTAGCCCATGAATTTGAACATACCGTGGAACTCGTTCTCCAGCGCCATTGCCGGAACGGCGGTTGCTGCGCTCAGCGCGCTGACGGCTGCAAATGCAAGCAATTTCTTTTGAAAGCTCATCGTCTACCTCCTGGTTTGTTTGTTACAACGCGATTGAAGTTCCTGCTGTACTGTCAATTCGCCACATGGCGAAGGTGCAGTCTCACTATAAAGAAAAAGCCCTTGAGTCAACCGCTGCTAATGAGCAGGGTGGAGTCAAGAGCTCTTCTGTGTGGTCCTCGGGCTGTTTTGAGTCAGCAATGATTGTCTCCCCGTCCTTTGCGTAGAAGGTCACGCAGATCAGCCAGTACAGCCTATCCCAATGAGCAAACCGTTGTTATATAAAACTGTGGCCACTATATAATTTTTCAAACAAATGTCAACAGAAAAAAACTTCACTCATTAGATATAAGAAGACGCATATTCAGTGACTTCCCTCGTGCACCTCACACAGTTCGGTCAGCACTCCGTTGCTGCTCTTAGGGTGCAGGAACGCGATGCGTGCCCCGTGGGCTCCGTTTCTGGGCGTGGTATCGATCATCCTGGTGCCGCCGGCGATGAGTCTCGCGATGGTGGCTTCAATGTCCTTCACTCCGTAAGCGACGTGGTGCACGCCCGGGCCGTTTTTCTCGAGGAACTTGGCCACAGGACTTTCGGCCGAGGTTGGTTCCAGGAGTTCTATCTTGGATTCTCCGATGGAGAGAAAAGCAACTTTCACTAGCTGGCTCGGCACCTCTTCGATACCGGCAAAGTTCATTCCCAGTGTGTCACGATAAAAGGGAAGAGCTTCTTCTATAGATGTAACGGCTACCCCAAGGTGGTTTATCTTCGTGAGCATGTGTGTTCCCCTGATGACTGCGTCAAAAAGTCTCTGACGGTGGCAGATGATATCGTAGAATTTGAAAATTGCAAGCAACAGTAACGAAAAAGTTACGTTACGGACACGTGACAATTCGAGAAAAAAGTTATGACTGAATGGAAAGAGATGAAGTTTGGCGAGTCGATATGCTGTGATAGAAACAGGATTGTGATGAAAAGAGCGAACCGTTGCTATGTTACTGTTCCTGCCGGAACGAACTGAGCCGTTCCGGCAGGAACTTCCCGCATCGGGTTTTTAAAGCACGACGGTTTCCCTATGTACGCCGAAGACGTCGCGCATCACGTTGGCGATCTCGCCCAGGGTGGCGTAGCTTTTCACCGCGTCGAGGATATACGGCATCAAGTTTTCGCTCCCCTTCGCTGCCTGCTCCAGAGCCTTCAGGGTCGTCTCCACCTTGGCGCCGTCGCGCTTGGCCTTCATGGCGGCGAGGCCTTGCTTCTGCTTCACCTCGACCTCGTCGGTGACCTTCAAGAGACCCTGCGGTGCGCCTTCCTCCACGGTGAACTTGTTGACCCCGACGATGATGGTCTCGTCCTTTTCGATGGAGCGCTGGTAGGCGTAGGCGGAATCCTGGATCTCCTTCTGCTGGAAGCCGCGTGAGATGGCCTCAACTGCGCCGCCTAAGGAGTCGATCTTCTCGATGTACGCCATCGCCTGTTGCTCGATCTGGTCGGTGAGGGACTCGACCAGGAAGGAACCGGCCAAGGGGTCGATGGAATCGGCGACGCCGGACTCGTAGGCGATGACCTGCTGGGTCCTGAGTGCGATGCGCACCGACTCCTCGGTCGGAAGCGCCAGCGCCTCGTCGCGGGAGTTGGTGTGCAGCGACTGGGTGCCGCCCAAGACGGCGGCCAGCGCCTGCAGGGTGACGCGCATGATGTTGTTGTCGGGCTGCTGTGCGGTCAGGGTGCAGCCGGCGGTCTGGGTATGGAAGCGCAGCATCTGGGAGCGCGGGTCCTTGGCCCGGAAACGCTCGCGCATGATGCGGGACCACATGCGGCGGGCGGCGCGGAATTTCGCGACCTCTTCCAGGAGGTTGTTGTGCGCGTTGAAGAAGAAGGCCAGGCGCGGCGCGAACTCGTCCACGTCAAGCCCTGCCTTGACAGCCGCCTCGACGTAGGCGATGCCGTCGGCCAGCGTAAAGGCGACTTCCTGCACCGCAGAGGAGCCGGCCTCGCGGATGTGGTAGCCGGAGATGGAGATGGTGTTCCACTTGGGGACGTTGTCCTTGCAGTAGGCGAAGATGTCCGTGATGATCCGCATCGACTCCTTGGGGGGGTAGATGTAGGTGCCGCGCGCCATGTACTCCTTGAGGATGTCGTTTTGGATGGTGCCGGAGATCTTGTCTGGGGTCACCCCCTGCTTCTCGGCCACCGCGATGTACATAGCCAGGAGGATGGAGGCGGTGGAGTTGATGGTCATCGAGGTGGAGACTTTGTCCAGCGGGATGCCGTCGAAGAGGACTTCCATGTCCGCCAGGGAGTCGATGGCGACCCCGACCTTGCCCACCTCGCCGCGGCTCATGGACGCGTCGGAGTCGTAGCCCATCTGGGTGGGGAGGTCGAAGGCGATGGAGAGGCCGGTCTGCCCGGCGGAAAGCAGGTATTTGTAGCGCTCGTTGGATTCCGCGGCGTTACCGAAGCCGGCGTACTGGCGCATGGTCCAGAACCTGCCGCGGTACATGGTCGGCTGCACCCCGCGGGTGAAGGGGAACTGTCCGGGGAAGCCCAGGTTCTCGTCGTAGCCCGGGTAGTCGAACTGCGGAGCGTAGCAGCGCTCGAGCTCGTTGTCGGAGCTGGTCTTGAAAGAGTTCCTGCGTTCGGGCGCCTTGGCCATGCTCTTCTCTACGGTTGCCTGCCATGCCTGTTTCTTTTCGGAAATGCTCATCATGCTCTCCTGGCGGTACGAAATTGTGATAACAGAATCAAGCTTGTGAAAGACGTCTTTTGTTTACGCTAAATTTTCGCGAAAGTGAATTATTTTTTCTTAACTATGCAGTCGCGATGCTGCTAAGATGCGTGCCGGGTCTGTTTTATTTTTAGAATACCGATTTAAATTTGAAGTCTGCAGCAAAAACGCCGACTTAACACGAAGCATTTGCGTCGGGTTGTTTTGCGGTGTTTTATTTTTGGTTCAAAAAGTAAAATCGCGGTCTGTCATACAAAACAGCAAAACGCAGATAACATAATGTTTTACCAAGGCTTTTAGCGATTTTTCTCTTGTAAAACAACTGCGGCGCCCATATATTTCTTGGCGACCAAAAAAATCATGAGCGCCCCGCTGAGGGCAAGAGGAGAACGCAGATGCAATGCCCGGTATGTAAGAACGATGAACAAAACGCCATGGACCTCCGCTCCGGTGCCTTCAACGAGGACCTCAAGGAATGCCCCACCTGCGGTACTACCTGGTCCGTCAACCACGGCATGATGGCCATCGTCAAGGACCCGCTTGCCGACTCTTTCCTCGAAGCCCTCTCCGCCGACAACATCTGCTTCGCGGCGGCGTAAGCATCTACAAAAAAATAACTGACCCGGCTTTCAGGGCGGGGTCAGTGGATGAGCAGAGGGCTCCGGATGTCACCATCCGGAGCCCTTTTTGCGTCTTGGCCTAGAGTACCGCCTTCAGGTAGTCGGAGGTTACCGCACGCTTTTCCTTCTCCAGTGCGTTCACGTCCACCTCGACGAACTTCTCGTCCGGGGTGACCTTGAACAGCGGCTGCCCCTTGGAGACGATGGTGCCGTCGCCGGAGGTGACCAGGATCTTGTCGATGGTCCCGGCAAAGGGAGCGTACACCTTGTTGAACATCTTCATGACCTCGATGATGTACAGCGGCTGCCCCTTCTCGAAGTGCATCCCTTCGTAGGCGAAGGGGGGCATGCCCGGGGCTTCCTGGCCGTAGTACATGCCGCCGCAGACGGCGACGATCTCGTCGGCCTTGGTGGCCGGCGGCGGGACCAGGATCTTCTTCATGCGGGCCTGCAGTTCCGGATCGTTGAGGTACTCCGGGATGGTGATCTCAAGGTCTTCCTCGACGCGCAGCTCCCAGAACTTGGTGGTCTGTCCGACCAGGAACAGCATGCCCAGAAGCTCCAGACCAGCCTCGTAGCCGAAGTGGGCGGAACGGATCTGCTGCCAGGTGTCGGCGTCGAAGCCGCCCTGCGGCTCCTCCTTGTTGACGATCTCGTTCAGGGTGAAGTACTCGTCGCGTTCGAGACCGAAGTGCTCGCGCAGGGTCCTGGAGAAACGCAGCGCCTGCTGCAAGAGCTCGTTGTCGTGGCTCCAGATGATCTCCGCCGCGGGCTTGTGCGGACGGTGGTTCATGTGCAGGTACTCGTAGGTCTCGTTCAGAACGCCCACCGGGTTTCTGAGCCAGACCACTTTGCCGTTGTCGATCCGGAAGTTCTTGGTGTTCATGGAGAGCCAGCCGGAGAGCAGGTGCGGGTCGCCCAGGAGCCGCTCGATGGGACGGATGATCAGGGTCCCCTTGCGGTCCAAAAGCGACGACATGTTCTTGGACTCCTTGGCCTGGACCTCGGGCTGGTCCGCGTAGGCCTCGGACACCCTTTTGGCGTAGTGCTTCTTCATCTGCAGGAAGGCGTAGACCGGGTCGAGCTTGTTGGCCTCTTCCTTCAGCGTCCCGACCAGGGTCAGGTAGGGGACCACGAAGCGGGTGGTCGGCTTGGCCATCACGTTCCTGCCCAGGAACCAGTTCACCAGGCCGTAGTGGAACTCGAGGTTGGTGGCCAGGTCGGAGCCGCGCAGGGTGGTGGCGCGCAGCACCTCGGACATCTTGTCGTAGCTGGTCTTCCTGTCTTCACCGGTGGTGAGCAGCAGCGCGATGTTGGAGTCGTAGGCGCCGGCCACCTTGTATTTCATGAAGATACCGGTGTCGGGGTTCACCATGCTGATGCCCTGGTCGTCGCGGATTTCGCCTTCGATCGGCTTGGACCAGTAGCGGATCATGCCCCCCGCATGCGGGGAGAGGGAGGCGTCGGTGGCGTTCAGTCGCGCCTCGACGGAGGCGTTGAAGCGGACGAAACGCTGCGGCTTGGGCACCCGCTTCCTGTGGCGGGCGAGGAGGGCCATCGCTTCCACCAGGCTCTCCACCACGAAGAAGTCGTTCGGGTCTTCCGGGTTGACAAACTTGAGCGCGTAGCAGAGCTCGGTGACGCGGTGCTCCACCTGGATCCTGGTGTTGACCTCCATGAAGTAGTGGCGGTCGCGGTCCACGATGCACTCGAAGGTGGAGGCGGAGTCAAGGCCTACCGCCTTGCCGAAGCGCTCGGATTCCTCTTCCATCCTCTTCAGGACCTTGAGATCGCTCTCGAGGGCCTTCACCTCGGCCTTCCTGCCGGCGATCTTGGCCTCCTCGATGGCGGTCATCAACCCTTCCTGGGTGACCGACACCTCGAGGAGCTTCTGCTCGTGCATCTGCAGGGAGCAGTCGCGGCCCCCCAGGGCGATGCACCAGTCGCCGTTACCCAAAAGCTGGATCTCGTTGTGCCTGGTCTGTTCGATGTTGAGCTCGACCAGGATGTTCTTGTTGTCGCCCACGCCGTTGGCCTTCACCTCGTTCAGGATCTCGCGCACGAGGCCCGGGGCCTCGGAGGCCGCCTTGGCGATGTCGGCGTCGGAGGCGTTTTTCTTGGTGAGCAGATCGGCCCCCAAAAGGCGCTGACCCTTGCCGCCGCCGCCACCGATGGCCTTGAGGCGGACGCGGGACTGCGGGTGCTTCTTCAGCATGGCGGCGCACTCGGCCTCCACCTGGGCGCAGAGCTCTTCGATGGAGAAGAGGTCGATCCCCTTGTTGTAAGAGGCGTACAGGATGTGGTCGGCCAGGTCCTCCAGGGAGAGCTTGTCGTCGGCGAGCACCTTGGCGTCGCACTCGAGGCCGTCGGAGGCGACCAGCGCCAGGAGCTTCTCGCGGCTGCCGTGCTTCTTCACCAGGGTGCGGGCGGTGACGTTGTCGATGCCGGGGGTGACGGAGACGTTGACCGAGAGGGCGGTCCTTTTCGCCTCGTCCTTCTTGCCGGCGCCGGTCTGGGTGGCGGCGCAGGGACCGATGAAGTTCAGCCCCGCCTTCTCGATGGCGCCGACGAACTCGTCGTCCTCGGCCATGAAGCCGTAGCCGGCGAAGATGGAGTCATAGCCGTTGTCCTTGGCGATGCTGATGATCTGGTGGATGCGCTCGACGCGCTCTTCCTTGCTGGCTCCGGTGTAGTCGGGCACGCGGTGCACGCGGGTGGAGTCGGTCAGCGTGCGCAGCTCCGGGGCGAGGGCGTTCGGGTAGACGATGGAGTCCTTCTCGGAGAGCAGGATGCCGTAGTGGGTGATCCCCATCTCCTGGTAGACGTCCATCGCTTCCTTACGGATCGGGCCGCGGCAGACGATGAGCGGCTTCAGGTCTTCGCAGGCGAAGGAGCGGACCCAGGCGGACGTGGAGGCGGAAAGCCTGCGGTCGCGGTGGATCAGCGGGTTCTTGGTGTATTTTTCAGACGTGTGTGCCATCGCTTTCATCTCCGTTACGTTATAAAGCGCGGACGAGGGGCGGGCGCCCTGGCGTGCCAGTGCTCCCTGCCCGAATCCTGCCTCGGGAGCGGTGCTCCCCCCCTGCGCAATTCCAATTCCCATATCAGTAGTCGCCATTAGTGGAACTCCCTTTGTACGGACTGCATCGGGCCCGCTTTGTAGTGACGCAGGAAGAAGTTGATGTTTTCACCCAGTACCTTCCTCAGGTCGGTCGGCATGACCAGCGAGGAGATGGAGCCCAGGGAGAGCGCCTCTTTCGGGTTCATCAGCTCTTTTTCGTAACGGGTGTTGAGGAGCGCCTCCTCCGCCTTGAGCCAGTCGGCAGCTTCCTTCTCGGCATCGGCCTTGGCCAGCTCGGGCTTGACGCCGGCGTCCACCCTCTCCTGGGTGCCGCGCTTGACGCGCTCGATGACGGCGTTTCTCACCTTCCTCAGTTCGTCCTTGTACACGAACTCCTTGCCTGCCGGCCCCATGACCGCGAGGCGGGTGGTGGGGAGGGCGAGCACCAGGTCGGCGCCGGTCGGGTAGTTGTTGTAGGAGGCGTAGGCGCCGCCGTAGGCGTTCCTGAGGATCAACAGGATGCGCGGGGTGCGGATGTCGACGATGGAGTCGAGCATGGCGCGGCCGGCCTGGACGATGCCGCGGGCCTCCTGCTCGCGACCCGGGAGGAAGCCGGTGGTGTCTTCCATGAAGATCATCGGAATGTTGTAGATGTTGCAGAAGCGGTTGAAGCGGGCGATCTTGTAGGCCGCGTCGCAGTCGATCTGGCCGGAGTCGACGGCGGAGTTGTTGGCGACGAAGCCGACCACGTTGCCGCCCAGGCGGCCGAAGGCGGTGACCACGTTCCTGGCGCGGTCGCGCTGCATCTCGAAATAGTCGCCGTGGTCGCAGATCTGCTGGATGATGATGGAAACATCGAACGGCGTGTTGAAACCGGTCGGGGAGTTGAAGGCCTTCTTCAGCAGGGTGTTGATCTCCCAGGTCTTACGGTCCAGCGGGTCGCTGGTCTCCTGGTAGGGTGCCATCACCGAGTTGTTGTCCGGGAGGTAGTTGAGCAGCATGATCGCGGTCCTGAGCGCCCCGACCTCGTCCTCGACGGTCAGGTCGGCGACGCCGGACTGCCCGTGTACCTTCGGTCCGCCCAGGTCTTCGGGGGTGACGTCCTCCCCGAGGACGCTTTTGACGACGCCCGGGCCGGTGAGGCCGAAGAAGGTGTCCTTGGGCTGGATCACGAAGCTGCCCTGGCGCGGCAGGTAGGAGCCGCCGCCGGCGTTGAAGCCGAACATGCACATGATGGACGGGACCACGCCGGAGATCTTCCTGAGCGCGGTGAAGGCCTCGGCGTAGCCGTCCAGACCGCCAACGCCGGCCGGTACGAAGGCGCCCGCGGAGTCGTTCATGCCGATGACCGGGATACCCTTCTCGCCCGCCATGTAGAAGAGACGGGCCAGCTTGTTGCCGTTGGTGGCGTCCATGGAACCGGCGCGCACGGTGAAGTCGTGGCCGTAGACGGCGACATCGCGGCCGTGGATGTTGAGGACGCCGGTAACCAGGGAGGCGCCGTCCAGGTTCTTGCCCCAGTTCTGGAACAGGATGTTGGGCTCGCACTCGGTCAGGACGCGGATCCTTTCCCACACGGTCATGCGCTTTTTAAAGTGCTGTTTCTCGATCTGGTCGATGCTCACCGACTTGATGGGGCGCTGGATCAGGTCGTAACCCGCCTGCATCGCCTCCTCGTAGCCGCCCGTGGCGCGGGAAATCTCGCCGGGGATGTTGAACTCGACCTTCTCCGCTACGTCAAACGGATTCTTCAAAGAGGGCTTGATCATTTTATTCGACATTGTTGGCATCCTTCCGGGCTTTGGGATTTTGCATCTCTATGCGGGGTGCTGCGCAGCTCATCTACGTCCTCCTGGCTTTGATATTAAAAAAGTGTTGCAAATCTTGGTCAGTTAGCGAAAACGTCAACCGCCGGACGGTAAAAAATGCCTTCCGGTGCGGTGGAATTTTTTAGTCTCCCTGAATGTGGAGGGCAAGGAGACAGCGGCCGCCGGTTTGGTCTGGATGCGGGACCCAGGGTGGGCCGGAGGGCGGATGGTGCACTATTGCTGGTATTTAGCGAATCTGAAGGGGGTGTGACGCTAAGAAAGGTACGTTTTGGCCGGGCAGGTGGATCGTCCTTCGTCTATCGAACAGTTCCCGAAATTTCATTTTGACTAAATGTGTTTTCGGGCTGGTTTAACCTGGCCTGGGTGCGCCGCGACGACTAATGAGGCGTAGTAAAACGAACTATTGTTCTACTTTTTAGGCGCGTACCCTTCATAAGGTTTTGCTTGGCTTTTGTCAATAAGAAAAAGAGTGTATACAGGCAAAGTATCGGAAATACGAGGGGTTCTAAAGTGGGGCTAAAAAGGAGGGGGGAGGCGGCTGACAGGGGTTGCCCGTCAGCGCCTTATTTTGCGGGCCAGAAGCTCGACGGTATGCAATACCCTCGTTTTATCTCCTGCCTGTTTTAGGCCGTCGGAGAGCTGCATGATGCAGCCGGGGCAGCCGGTGACCACGGCGTCGGCACCGGTGTCGATGATCGCCTTGCTCTTGCCGGCGTTGATGTCGAGCGAACTCTCGTAGTGGTAGACGTTGAAGGTGCCGCCCAGGCCGCAGCAACGGTCGGCCCCTTCCATCTCCACCAGGTCCAGTCCCGGGGTCTCTTTGAGCAGGGTGCGCGGCTGCTTGGCGATGCCGGCGGTCCTGTGGTGGCAGGGGTCGTGGTAGGTGATGCGCATCCTTTGGCCTGTGCCGGTCTCTTCCGGGTGCAATCCCAGTTTCTGCAACAGCACCGCCGCATCCACCGTTTTATCCGCCACTGCCTGGAGCCGCGCCTTCAATTCCGGGTTCCTCTTGCCGATCACCAGCGGGTAGAGCTTGTGCAGCGCACCGCCGCAGGTGGCGCAGGCGGTCATCACGTAGTCGGCCTGGTGCTTCTCGATGGCGGCCAGGTTCTGCTCGGCCAGTTCGCGCACCGTCTCCAGGTCGCCGCCGGACATGCCCGGCAGACCGCAGCACTGCTGCCCCTGCGGGATGATCACCGTGCAGCCCAGGTGACGGAACAGGGCCAGCGTCGCCTCGCCGATCTCGGTATAGACGAAGTTGGTCATGCAACCCACGAAGAAGACGACGGTCGGCTTGCCCGGCTCCCCCTTGATGATTTCGGGATGGCGTTTCATAAACGGCTTCTTGGCGATCTGCGGTATGTGACGGCTGCCGCCGATGAACGGCATCGGGAAGCGGAGCCTCAGGCCCGAGGTAGCCGGGACCTTCCTGAAGAACACCGGCCCGAAGATGGCCGCGGCGAGAGCGCCGAAGTTCATCAGCTTGCGGTTCCTGATCACCTGTCCCACCGCCTTGTGGAAGGTGGTGAGGCCGCGCCGCTGCGCCAGGGCCTCGCGGGCGGCGATGACGATCTCGTCGGTGGGAACCTGGTTCGGGCACTTGTCCACGCAGCTGCCGCACAGAAGGCACTTGGACATAGCCGAGTAGGTGCCGTCGTCGAGGGTGATGTCTCCCTTGACCAGGTGTTGGGCCAGGGCGACCTTGCCGCGCGCCGTGGCCGGCTCGCGCTGGAAGGTGCCGAAGGCGGGGCAGTTGGCGCGGCAGGCGCCGCACTTCACGCATTTCTTCATTTCCTGGGTGACCCGCTCGAGCGGGTCGGTGTGCTTCTTGGTCATGCTGGTTCTCTCTTCTTAGCAGCAATGGGAGCTATGGGAATTTTGGGAGGCCTGGGAGTGATGGGAAACCCATAGTCAATTGTCAGTTGTCAGTTGTCAGTTGTCAGTTGTCAGTTGTCAGTTGTCAGTTGTCAGTTGTCAGTTGCCGTTACGGCAGCATCTTGCCGGGGTTCAGGATGTTGTTGGGGTCGAGGGCGCCTTTGATGGCCTTCATGGCGGCTATCTGCTCAGCGTTCAGCTCCAGGGGGATGTAGGGCTGCTTGGCAAGGCCTACGCCGTGCTCGCCGGACATGGTGCCGCCCAGGTCCAGCGCGGCCTGGAACACTTCCTTGATCGCCTCGTGCGCCTTCTCCAACTGGCCCGGCACACTCTTGTCGATCATGATGTTGACGTGGATATTGCCGTCGCCGGCATGGCCGAAGTTGACGATGGGAATGTCGTAACGCTTCTGGATCACCTCGATGCGCCGGATCACGTCGGGTACCTTGCTCCTGGGGACGACGATGTCCTCGTTGAACTTGTCCGGGTTCACGTCGCGCAACGACGGCGACACCAGCCGGCGCACCCGCCACAACTCCTCGCTCTCGGCGGCGTCCTTGGCGACCCGGAACTGCACCAGGCCCAGCGGCTCAATCAGCTTGTGGATCTGCCCGGCCTGCTTCTCGATCAGGTCGCGGTCACCGTCCACCTCGATCAGGAGCACCGCCCGGGCGCTGTCCGGCATGCCCAGGTTGAAGCGTCGCTCGACGCAGGTGAGGGTGGCGTGGTCCATGAACTCCAGCGTGGTCGGAATGATCTTGTTCTTGATGATGGTGGAAACCGCGCGCGCCGCGCCGTCGATGGAATCGAACACGGTCAGCATGGTCTTCTTCGAGTCCGGGTAGGGGAGCAGCTTGAAGATGATCTTGGTGATGATCCCGAGCGTCCCCTCTGAGCCGCACAGAAGCTTGGTCAGGTCGTAGCCGACCACCCCCTTCACGGTCTCGCCGCCAGTGCGGATGATGGCGCCGGTCGGCAGTACCACCTCGAGCCCCATCACGAAGTCCTTGGTGACCCCGTACTTGACGGCACGCGGGCCGCCGGCGCACTCGGCGACGTTCCCCCCCAGGGTGGAAAATTTGAGCGAAGCAGGATCGGGCGGGTAGAAGAGCCCGAGTTTTTCCACTTCCATCTGGAACGCCTCGGTAACCACACCCGGCTCGACCTCGGCCACCAGGTTGTCGGTGTCGATCCTGAGGATGCGGTTCATCCTGGTGGTCACCAGCACCACGCCGCCCCCCTTGGGGAGGGCTCCACCGGTGAAGCCGCTGCCGGCTCCCCTCGGGAAGACCGGGAAGTTCTCTTTGTTGGCGAGCTGCAGGATGCGGGAAACCTGCTCGGGGCTGTCCGGATGCACCACGGCGTCCGGGAGAAACTCCATCTGGGTGGCGTCGTAGCCGTAGCAGATCAGGTCCTGCGCGCCGGTGGCGATGTTCTCGGCTCCGACGATGTCGGTGAGTTGCTGAAGGGTGCGTGCGTCTAGCATCTAGTATTCCTTTCGTCGGTTGCTCCTCCCCCTGGAGGGGGGAGGTTGGGTGAGGGGACGTTTCGGCAGTTAGTCCATCATCCTGCCCCCTCCCTGTCCCTCCCCCTCCGGGGGGAGGGGACCTTGGGGTGTAGCTTTGGTGGTCAGGTCTGCATCAGCGGCAGCACCGTGCCTCCCTCGGGGATCAGGTACGCCTTGTAGTCATCCGGGAGCATCGGCACTGCCAGTGCCATCGCCTCGTCCAGTGTCGCGGCCGGGATCATCCCCATGGTGCGCACCTCTTGCGCCGGGAGCTTCGACACCAGGACGATCTTGAAGCGCTCTGCCTTTTCCTTCACCGACCAGGCGGTCTGCCCATTGATCTCGTAGCGCTTCCGGAGCGCGGACTCCAATTCGGCGCAGGTCGGGTAGCTGAACCAGTTGAAGAAGGTGGCGTTGCCGTAGCCGTCGCGGCACTCGGCGAGGAGGATCATGATCCCTCCGGGCCTCAGTGCGCGACTGGCGTACTCCATCGACTTGTGGGCCTGGATCAGGTTGATGTCCTTGGGAAAGCCGCCGCAGGACACGATGACCAGGTCTCCCTTCGCCTCGATGGGCGCGGAAAACGTGTCGTTGTAAAACCGGCATCCGGCAACGTGCGCGGCCTGCCAGTCGCCGGCGTAGGCGGCGCAGATCTGCTTGTCGGGGCCGAGCACCGTGTTCAGGATGAAGTCGGGGGCGACCATGCCGCAGGCCTCCAGCATCGCTTCGTGGACCGGATTCCCCTCCAGGTTGCCGGCCACCGCCTTCGGGTGCCTGCCGCTCCCCTCGTCCGGGTTCAAAAGCGAGAAATGGCTCGCCATGCAGCTCTTGCGGCTGGAGACGCCGGGGAGGATGCTCTTGCGGCCGCCGCCGAAGCCCGCGAAGTAGTGAAAGGTGACGGCTCCGGTCAGGATGACCCGGTCCGCCTCGGTAACCCTGCGGTTCACCTCCACCGGCACGCCCCTGTGGGTGTCGCCGAGGTAAACCAGTTCGCCGGGGTCGTCGCAGTCGTGGTCGGTGACCTTGATCCTGCCGTACAACTCTCCCGCGATCTTCTTGTGTTCGGCCGGAGTCTGCTTACGGTGGATCCCAAGCGCGATGACGATCTCGATATCCCGGTCCTTGATGCCGACGGAGTTGAGTCGTGAGACCAACAGGGGAAGGTAGACCTCACTCCCGGTGGGACGGGTCACGTCGGAGGTGACGATGACTACGCGGTCGCCGGGGGCAAAGCTCGCCAGGGAATCGGTACAGCCGTCGAGAGCGCGCTCGACCAACTCGACCGGTGTTCCCTGCCGCTGGAAAGGGCGGGGGCTCAGCACGGAAAGGAGATGTTCAGGAGCAACCTGCAGAGGATAGCTGTGATCGCCGCATTTAAGCTCTAGCATCGGGTTATGATACATATTCGTCCTCCGATACGCAACTGTTTACCAGATCCAACTGGTTGGATAAGGAATTGAAGTGACTGGCATAGATGTGGACATGCCGACTGTCTGGCTGGGCGAGGGGCGGGCGAATGATTATTCGCCCCTACAGGGCATCCAGGAGTTGTCTCACCCCCACTGCGGGCGGCCAGGTCAGGTTCTGCCGGAGCAGACGGATGTGTGGCCGTAGCGAAGTATACGGCAGGTAGATAAAAATGTTTTAAGAAACTGTGCGCAGAGGTATGAATTAGATTGACAAAATGGGGCGTTTTCGATAACAATCACCCGTTTTTATGACTATGTTGGAAGGCACGCCTTTTTTTGAGGCATATCCAAATAGGAGGAATTTTTTCAATGGAACAGTATGCAGTAGTCTTCGCCCTGGTCTGTGCCGCGGCTGCAGTCGCCTACGGTCTGATCTCGGCCCAGTGGATCCTGGGACTTCCCCAGGGTAACGAGCGGATGAAGCAGATCGCCTCCGCGATCCAGGAAGGCGCCGGCGCCTACATGAAGCGTCAGTACACCATCATCGCGGTGGTGGGCGTTGCCATGTTCGTCGCCCTCTTTGCTTCCCTCGGCTGGATGACCGCGGTAGGCTTCCTGGTCGGCGCCGTGTTCTCCGGTCTCACCGGCTTCATCGGCATGTTCGTCTCGGTGCGCGCCAACGTGAGGACCACCGAGGCTGCCAAGTCCGGCATCCACAAGGCTCTCAACGTTGCCTTCAAAGGCGGCGCCATCACCGGCATGCTGGTCGTCGGTCTGGGCCTTCTGGGCGTGGCTGGCTACTACATGTTCCTGCAGCAGGTCATGCCGGGCGCTCCGGTCAAGGAAGTGGTTGGCCAGCTGGTCGGCCTCGGCTTCGGCGGCTCGCTGATCTCCATCTTCGCCCGTCTGGGCGGCGGTATCTTCACCAAGGGTGCTGACGTCGGCGCCGACCTCGTTGGTAAGGTCGAGGCTGGCATCCCCGAGGACGACCCGCGCAACCCGGCCGTCATCGCGGACAACGTCGGCGACAACGTCGGCGACTGCGCCGGTATGGCCGCTGACCTCTTCGAGACCTACGCCGTTACCCTGATCGCCGCCATGCTCTTGGGCGCCATCAGCTTCGGCAACCCGGGCGCCGTCAGCTATCCGCTGATCCTGGGCGGCATCTCCATCATCGCTTCCATCATCGGCACCTACTTCGTGAAGCTGGGCGGCTCCGGCAAGATCATGGGCGCTCTCTACAAGGGCCTCATCGCTTCCGGCGTGATCGCCTGCATCGCCTTCTACTTCGTGACCGTGCAGATGTTCCCGCAGGGGCTTGCCGAGGCTAACGGCGCGGTCATTTCCGCAACCAACATCTTCATCTCCGCCATCGTCGGTCTGGTCGTTACCGGTGCCATCTTCTGGATCACCGAGTACTACACCTCCACCGAGTTCGCCCCGGTCAAGCACATCGCCGAGGCTTCCAAGACCGGCCACGCCACCAACATCATCGCCGGCCTGGGCATCTCCATGAAGGCGACCGCCCTGCCGGTCATCGTCATCTCCGCGGGCATCATCGTCGCGGCCAACTGCGCCGGCGTGTACGGCATCGCCATCGCCGCCGTATCCATGCTCTCCCTGACCGGCATCGTCGTCGCCATGGACGCCTACGGCCCGATCACCGACAACGCAGGCGGCATCGCCGAGATGGCCGAGCTGGACGACTCCGTCCGCGCCGTAACCGACCCGCTCGACGCGGTCGGCAACACCACCAAGGCAGTAACCAAGGGCTACGCCATCGGCTCCGCCGGTCTGGCCGCCATCATCCTGTTCACCTCCTATGTCCAGGAGTTGACCATCGCCGACAAGACCTTCTCCCTTTCCGATCCGAAGATCATCGTCGGTCTCTTCATCGGCGGCATGCTTCCCTACTACTTCGCCGCTATGTGCATGGAAGCCGTCGGTAAAGCAGGCGGCGCGGTCGTCGACGAAGTCCGTCGCCAGTTCCGCACCATCAAGGGGATCATGGAAGGTACCGGCAAGCCCGACTACGCTTCCTGCGTCGACATCGTAACCAAGACCGCTCTCAAGGAGATGGTCGTTCCGGGCCTCATTCCGATCCTCGCCCCGATCATCGTCGGCTTCACCCTCGGGCCGAAGGCTCTGGGCGGCGTCATCGTTGGCTCCATCGTCACCGGTATCTTCGTGGCCATCTCCATGACCACCGGCGGCGGCGCTTGGGACAACGCCAAGAAGTACATCGAGGACGGCTATCACGGCGGCAAAGGTAGCGAAGCCCACAAGGCTGCCGTTACCGGCGACACCGTCGGTGACCCGTACAAGGACACCGCCGGCCCGGCGGTCAACCCGATGATCAAGATCATCAACATCGTGTCCCTGCTCATCGTTCCGCTGCTGAACAAGATGTAGCACCGGCTTTAGTTGAAGCGAAAAAGGCGTCCCGGATTTCCGGGGCGCCTTTTTTATTAATTAATAATTGCGGTGGGCCAGAACCGATCCGGATTTTGCACTGTTTTTTCCGAAATAGTGCAATTCCTGACGGGAATCTCACTATTCTGCTGTAAATAGTGCAATTTCGGATGAAATCTCACTATTCTGTCGGAAATAGTGCAAACCTGGATGAAAATACCACTATTTCATCTGAAATAGTGGAAACTCGATCCGGAATCGCACTATTCCGAATGAAATAGTGCAATCTTGCCAGCGAATAGCGCTGTTTTTTTTGAAATAGTGCAAACCTGAACCGGAATTGCACTATTCCGCCGGAAATAGTGAGATCTTGATCGGCGTTTGCACTATTCCATCTGAAATAGTGAGATTCTGGACGGCTTTTGCACTATTTCGCCTGGAATAGTGCAAACCCGGTTGGGAGTCGCGCTATTGCGCCTGGCAATGCTGATGTTGTTCCTGCGAAATGTGAAATCCCCCCGGAGAGCGTCATCACGCACGGTGAGAGGCGGAGCACTTCGGGACTAGCGAACACGCCGGAGAGGTTCCCGCTGATTTTTCTCGACGTTTGGCTTGTTGCACGGGGGGGGCGCGGATTGCGATGGGAGCGACGTCTAAAACGTTTGGTTCGATCGCTATGCCTGGGGCTGATATCCTGGGGTTTCCTCGATGGATGCTTTTCCTCTGGCGGGAGTTCTCTCTGCCTCTAGTTTTCTGAACTTCTCGTCGCCCAGTTTCCTTTTCATTCCTTCCAGATAGAGCCGCTCGTACTTCTCCGCGGCATTTTCCCACGTGAAACGCTTCGCCATGGCGTTGTTACGCAGTGCCGCTATTCCCGGGGCATCATGATACCAGGTGTGCACGGCCCAACCGACCGTGTCGAAGAGTGCGCCCGCGGTCAGGTCCCAGAATTTGAAGCCGTCCCCGCTGCGGGTCTGCGGGTTGAAGTTCTCCACCGAGTCGTCCAAACCTCCGGTGGCACGCACGATGGGGAGGGTGCCGTAGCGCATGCTGTACATCTGGTTCAGGCCGCAGGGTTCGAAGGCTGAGGGCATCAGGAAGAAATCACAGCCCGCCTCGATGCGGTGGGCCAGGCTGTTGTCGTAGCCGATGCGGCACGCGAAACGATCGGGTCGGTCGGCCGCCATGCCGCCGAAATAGAAGTGCGCCCACGGCTCGCCGGCACCCAGGAGCACCAACTGGATGTCGAGTTCGAGCAGGCGGGGGAGCGCCTGCGCCAGGACGTCGATTCCCTTCTGTTTCACCAGGCGCGACACCATGCCGACCAGGGGCACATCCTCGCGCTGGGGCAGTCCCAGGGCGCGCTGCAGTTCGCTTTTGCAGATTGCCTTCCCCGAGAGATCCTGGGCGCTGTAGTTGGCGGGGAGAAGGCGGTCCTCCTCCGGGTTCCACTCGTGGTAATCGACCCCGTTCAGGATGCCGGAGAGGACGTCGGAACGCTGGCGCACCACGCCTTCCAGGCCCCACCCGTACTCGGGCGTCTGGATCTCGCGGGCGTAACCTTCACTGACCGTGTTCAGCATGGTGGCGTGGTAGATCCCGCCCTTGAGGAGGTTCACCTGATCGTCCATTTCCAGTTCCAGGAACGTGAAGTGGTCCCAGCCGATTCCGAGGACGTCCATGGCCCCTTCATAGAAGCTCCCCTGGTGCTGCATGTTGTGGATGGTAAGGAGCGAGGCGGCCTGGGAGAGGTGGTAGTCGTGGCGATACCACGTGTTCATCAGCACCGGAACCGCTGCGGTATGCCAATCGTGCGCATGTACCACGTCCGGGGTGAACTGGATCATCTTGCACAGTTCGAGGCTCGCCTTGGACAGGAAGATGAAACGGTTGTCGTTGTCGAGGTAGCCCTGGTTGTCCCTCTCGTAGAGGGAGTCTCGCCCGTAGAAGTCTTCATGTTCAAGAAAGTAGATGGGGACGTTGGAACCGGGCATGGTGCCTTGGGACACGCCGCAGTACATGTTGCCGATGATCCCCATGGGCACCACCAGCACGCCGGGGAGTAGGCGCAACTGGTAGCGCTCGCGGTCAACCTTGTAGTAGCGAGGCATCACGACGCGGACGTCGTGGCCGCGTGCCTGGAGGTATTTGGGGAGGGCGCCGACTACGTCGGCCAAGCCCCCTTCTTTGGCGAACGGCACTGCTTCTGAGGCGGTGATCAGGATGTTCAGATGCATTTCGATCGGCTCCTGTTGCTGGTCTTGTGGCGTATAGGCCCCAGCAAAAATACCAGAACACGAAGGGAGACGCAATGAGGTTGTGTTAATTATTCCGACGCACCCTCCCTCTTCATGCCGCGCAAGACTGCGACTCGGTCCACAACCGGAGGATGGCTGTAATAGAAGGCGGCGTAAAGCGGGTGCGGGTGCAGGTTGGAAAGGTTCTCGGTGGAGAGTTTCACCAGGGCCGCGGCGAGGGCGTCGGGAGCACCGGAGAGATCGGCCGCGAAACGGTCGGCTTCCCACTCGTTGCGGCGCGACAGCCAGGAACCGATGGGGGTCAGCGGGAACGAAACGATGGAGAAGATGAAGCTCACCATGAGGATCTGGGCCAGGAACGAGGCTTGCGGGAGGCCGAACAAGAGCGGCAGGCCGCCCCACGCAATCACCTGGTGCACCAGGAAAAAGAGTGCGAGCGCGGCGGCTTCCATGAGCACCAGGCGTTTCCAGATATGTCCCTTCTTCCAGTGTCCCGCCTCGTGCGCCAGGATCGCCAGGAGTTCCGGGCGCTGCATCTGCTTCAGCAGCGTGTCGTAGAGGACGATGCGCTTGACGCGGCCGATGCCGGTGAAGTAGGCGTTGGAGTGGAGGCTGCGCCGCGAAGCGTCCATCTGCTGCACGTCCTTCACCTTGAGATCCGCCTTTTGCAGCATCTCGCGAATTTCCTCCTCCAGTTCCGGGTCGCCCAGCGGCTCGAACTTGGAGAAGAGCGGTTCGATGATGTAGGGGGAGACGTAGATCATGACGATGGAGAAGAGGGCGAAGAAGGCCCAGACCCAAAGCCACCACAGACCGGGAGAGTGTTGCACCAGCAACAGGGCTGCGCTGATGACGATGGCGGTGAGGGCGGCGGAGAGAAGGGTCGACTTGAGAAGATCGGAAAACCACAGCCCCGGCGTCGTCGTGTTGAACCCGTAGCGCCGCTCCAGGCGGAAGGTGCTGTACAGCGAGAAGGGGATGTCGAGCACCTCCTGGATCAGGGTGAGCACCAGCATGAACAGCACGCCCCGGAGCACAAAGGAGCCGGTGAGCGAGGCGATCCACTGGTCGTAGAGCGGTAGCAGCGGGGTGAACATGAAGATGAGCAGGAGGGCGCTGTCGTAGATGGAGTCGATCAAGGCCAGCCGGCTCTGCGCCAGCGTGTAACTCGCGGACTTGGCCAGCGCCTGCGCATCGACGGCATCGGCGAACCCTTCCGGCACGGTGCTGCCGTAGCGCCTGAGGTGGCGCAGGTTCAGGTAGCGCAGCAGGCAGGCCGCGGCGAAACGTGCGAGGTAGAGGGCTATCAGCAGAGTTGTGGTGGACATGGTTGGTCTCCGGCAAATCCCCTCTGTCTCCCCTTCGCAAAGGGGAGGACGCGGGCTCTCGTGCTGCGCTTCGTGGAGAAAGGGTACCCGCAACTCAGGACGAATCCAAAAAAAAGCCCTCCGTCTGGACGGAGGGCTTTTGCCTTGTTTGGATCACCGGGCGTGTTACTTCTTCACACTGCCCTTTTCGATGATGGCGGTGTACTTGTAGCCGCCGCCGAAGTCCTTGTCCTTGGCGAGGGTGCCGGAGACGGTGATGACATCGCCCTCTTCCGCGTTGTCGGTGGTGGTCACCACGAGGTCGTTGGTCTTCTTCTTGTCATTGCCGGTGCCGTCCTGCAGATGCAGCCAGTTCTTGTTCATGATGCCGGTGGCGGTTTTAACCACCTGGCCGCGCACCACCACCTGCTTGCCGTTCAGCGAGCCGCGCTTGGCGAAAATCTCTTCCACGGTGTAGGCGTTGGCGCCGGTTGCCTTCTCCACCTTGATCTTCTCGCCGGGAGCGGCCTTCTTGGCCTCCTTGGCGGCGGGCTTGGCCGCACCTTTAACTTCCGGAGCGTTGCAGAACAGGATGCTGTCGAAGGTGCGGTTCAGGGTCTTGCTCTGGAACTTGCTCATCGGCATGCAGCCCTGGAAGGACAGGGTGTCGCCGACGCGGGTTTCCAGCACCGGGTAGGCAACCCAGGTTTTGGTGCCGTCGGCCACTTCCAGGTTGGCGTAGGTGTAGCCGCCGCCTGCCATGGTCTCAATGACCTTGCCGGTGGGGTTCGTGTTGATCTCGGCTGCCCCGGCTTCGGCGGGAGCAGCACCACCCATCATCATGGAATGGCCGCTTTTGGACATGCTCTTCTGGATCGCCTCGGCCTTGGACTCGGGCGTCTTGGCTGCAGCGTCGGCTTTGACATCGGCCTTGGCATCGGCTGCTTTCGGTGCTGCAACCGCTTCGACCTTGGTGTCAGCCTTCTCGGGTGCTTTGGGTGCGTCAGCACAGGTCCCGGCCACCGGCAGCGCCAGCGTGACGAGGACGGACATAATGGTGGAATAACGCTTCATCTGAGACTCTCCCCCACATCGAATTGCCGCCAGGGCGGCGCAAAAGCCTAGCTTTGCGCCGCGTACAATAGCAGCTTAAAGATAAAATATCAATTTGTTAATTTTTGTTTATTGTATTCGCTATCTTCGCTACTTGCGGCCGATGGCGAGGGAACTCCCGTCCCCTGCCACGTCCACCTGGACCGTGTCTCCGGGGCCGAACTTCCCTTCCAGCAGCATGAGCGCCAGCGGGTCCTGGATCTTGCGCTGCAGGGCGCGCTTCAAAGGCCGTGCGCCGTAGGCGGGGTCGTAGCCTTCCCGCGCCAGGAACTCGCGTGCCTGCTCGGTGACCTCCAGCCCGATGCTCTTCTCTTCCAGCCGCCTGGTCAGGGACTGCAACTGTATCGAGACGATCTCCTTGATCCGCTCCAGGGGGAGCGCGTGGTAGATGACGATCTCGTCGACGCGGTTCAGGAATTCCGGCTTGAAGGCCTCCCTGAGGGTCTCCATGACCTCGCCCTGCATCTTGGCGTAGTCGGTGGCGCCGTACTGCTGGATCCACTGTGATCCCAGGTTGCTGGTCATGATGATCACCGAGTTCTTGAAGTCCACCGTCCGTCCCTGCCCGTCGGTCAGCCTGCCGTCGTCGAGTATCTGCAGGAAGACGTTGAACACCTCCGGATGCGCCTTCTCGATCTCGTCGAAGAGCACGATGCAGTAGGGGCGGCGCCGTACCGCCTCGGTGAGCTGTCCGCCCTCCTCGTAACCGACGTAACCCGGAGGGGCTCCGATCAGGCGGGCCACCGTGTGCTTTTCCTGGTATTCGCTCATGTCGATGCGCACGATGGCCTGGTCGTCGTCAAACAGGAACGACGCCAGGGCCCTGGCCGTTTCGGTCTTGCCGACCCCGGTGGGGCCCAGGAAGATGAAGGAGCCGATGGGGCGGTTCGGGTCGGAGAGGCCGCTCCTGGCCCGGCGCACCGCGTTGGCCACCAGGGTGAGCGCCTCGTCCTGGCCCACCACCCGGCTTTTCAGCCGCTCTTCCATGCGCACCAGCTTCTCGCTTTCGGTCTCCAGCATCCGGTTCACCGGGATGCCGGTCCACTTGGCGACCACCTCGGCCACCATCTCGGCGTCCACCTCCTCCGGGAGCATCTTCCCTTCCTTCTGGATTTGTTCCAGGGTGAGGCGCTTGTCCTCGATCTCCTTCTCGATGGCCGGGATTTCGCCGTAGCGGATCTCGGCGGTGCGGGCCAGCAGGCCGTCGCGCTCGGCGCGTTTGGCCTCCTCGGCCTTGTCCTCCTTGCGCTGTTTGAGCTCGCCCAGTTCAGCCAGGAGGTTCGTTTCCCTCTTCCAATGGCTGTTCAACTCGTCCGACTGGGCCTTCAGCGTTGCCAGTTCCTCTTCCAGCTTCTTGAGCCTTTCCAGTGCCTTCGGGTCGTGCTCGCGGAGCATGGCCTCCCGCTCGATCTGGAGCTGAATGACGCGCCGGTCGATTTCGTCGATCTCGGTCGGCTTGGAGTCCAATTCGATCCTAAGCCGGGACGCTGCCTCGTCGATGAGGTCGATCGCCTTGTCCGGGAGGAAGCGGTCCGTGATGTAGCGGTCGGACAGGGTGGCCGCGGCGATGATGGCCGAATCCTTGATCTGGATCTTGTGGTAGTTTTCGTACTTTTCCTTGAGGCCGCGCAGGATGGAGATGGTCTCCTCCACGCTCGGCTCGCCGGCGTAGACCTGCTGGAAGCGCCGCTCGAGTGCTGCGTCCTTCTCGATGTGCTTTCTGTATTCGTTGAGGGTGGTGGCGCCGATGCAGTGCAGTTCCCCGCGTGCCAGGGCGGGCTTGAGCATGTTGGAGGCGTCCATGGCGCCCTCCGCCGCTCCAGCGCCCACCAGCGTGTGCATCTCGTCGATGAAGAGGATGATCTTGCCTTCGGAGCGCGCCACTTCCTTGATGACGGCCTTGAGCCGCTCCTCGAATTCGCCGCGGTACTTGGCGCCGGCGATGAGTGCTCCCATGTCGAGCGCCATGATCACCTTGTCCTTGAGCGTTTCGGGGACGTCGCCGGAGACGATGCGCTGGGCGAGCCCCTCGGCGATGGCGGTCTTGCCGACGCCCGGCTCGCCGATCAGCACCGGGTTGTTCTTGGTGCGGCGCGACAGTACCTGGAGCACGCGGCGGATCTCGTCGTCGCGCCCGATGACCGGGTCTAGTTTCCCCTGGCGGGCGAGGTCGGTCAGGTCGCGGCAGTATTTGGCCAGCGCCTGGTATTTCTGTTCCGGGTCCTGCTCGTTGACGGCCTCGCCGCCGCGCAGTTCCTTCAGCGCGGAGAGGATGCCGTCACGGGTCACGCCGTTCTGGCTCAAGAGCCTGCCGCTGGGCGTATCCTTAGATGCCACCAGCGCCAGCAGCAGGTGCTCCGTCGATACGAACGCGTCGTGCATGGTGTCCGCTTCTTTCTGGGCCTGGTCCAGGATGCGGTTCAAAGCCGCCGAGAGTCCCACCTGCGCCCCGCCGGTAACCTTGGGCAGGCGCTTGAGTACATCTTCCACGCCGTCGCGCAGGCGCGGCAGGGGAGCACCGATCTTCTTGATGAGGTCGGGAACGAAGCCCCCTTCCTGGTCGATAAGCGCGAGCAGCAGGTGTTCCGCTTCGATAGCGGGGGCCGACATGGCAAGGGCGTTTTCATGCGCCGTCGCTATCGCTTCCTGGGTCTTTACCGTCATTTTCTCAGGTCTGATCATGGGTTGCCTCCTAAGTCATAGAAGAAGATAGGGAGGGGAGGGGAGCGTGTCAAGGTGGGGGACGGTTTTTAGCTGGGTCTTTGAACGTCCGGTGCAGGTTGACAGTGGTGGCAAGGCTTGTAGTGCGCGACAAGATATGGCATTATCCGGCAGCGGAGTGGCAGAGCCCGGCGCCGTACTCAGTTGGCGAAATGCCGGGTGCGGCGCTGAGTGTCTTGCAGGGGAGCTGAGTTGGCAAAGTATAATCGCGAAGACGTCGGCATTGGTGCCGAAGACAATCCGGACGCCGAGGTGGAACTGGACCTGACGGCCGAGGACGAACTGGAAGACGACCTCGACTTTACGGCCGACGAGCATCTCTTCTACGGCGACGATCCGGAAGAATTGCTCGATGACGAAGCGGATGACGGCGAGGAACTGGTCTGGGACGCCGATGAGCTGTCGAAGCCGGTCGCTGCCACGCCGGGATGCGCCGTCAGCTTCTTCGTGGACAACAAGCGTCACCACGCCATCTGTCTCGCCGTAATCGGAGACGAGGTGCTCCTCGAGCACAAAGATGCCACCCGGTGCTTCCTGTTCATCGGCAAGATAACGGAGATCGTGCCGCGCATCCGGCGCGGGGTCGTTTCCGCCACCATCACCGTCGGCGCGCTGAAGCGCTGCCGCTACCGCACCGTCCCCAAGAAGTGGCTTCAGGAGATGATCAAAGCGGGGTTGTCCTGGAAGGGAGTCGAGGGGCCGGGCAAAGTGGCGCCTGCTCCCGGTGAACTGCTCAGGGGGCAGATGGAATTGTTTTAAGCTCCCCCCCTCCCGGAGGGAGAGGGGATGTGCGCAAAAGCTTGTATATCGGAAACAAAAAGGGGACAGGCACTTGTAAAAGTAGCCTGTCCCCTTTTCCTTTTCTTCTTTTCTGCCGGCTGTGGTTACTTCACTTTCCTGATCCAGCCGAACTTGTCTTCGATCTTGCCGGTCTGGATGCCGGTCAGGGTGTCATACAGGGTCTGGGTGTGCTTGCCCACGCCGCCGTTGCCGACCTCTACGGTCTCACCGGCATAGCAGAGCGTGCCGACCGGGGTGACCACAGCCGCGGTGCCGCTGCCGAAGGCCTCGGTGATCTTGCCGCTCTTCAGGTCCTGCATCAGGTCGTTCACGTCGATCTTGCGCTCCTCGACCTTGAGCCCCATGGACTTGGCCAGGGTAAGGACGGAATCGCGGGTGATGCCGTGCAGGATGCTCCCCTCCAGCGGTGCGGTGACGATGGTGTCGCCGTAGGCAAAGAACATGTTCATCGAACCGACTTCCTCGATGTAGCGCTTGTGCACGCCGTCCAGCCAGAGCACCTGGTCGTACCCTTTCTTCTTGGCCTCGAGGCCGGCCTTAAGGGAACTGGCGTAGTTGCCGCCGGTTTTGGCTTCACCGGTGCCGCCGGGGGTGGCACGGACGTACTTGTCCTCGACCATGATCTTGACCGGGTTGAAACCGGCGGCGTAGTAGGCGCCTACCGGGGAGAGAATCACGTAGAAGTAGTAGTGGTCCGAGGGCTTGATGCCGACGTGCGGCTCAACCGCGATCATGGCGGGACGGATGTAGAGCGACGTCCCCTCGCTGCCGGGAACCCATGCCTTCTCCTGGGCCACCAACTGCTCGATCCCTTTCACGAAAAGTTCCTCGGGAACCTCCGGCATGCAGAGCCGCTCGGCGGAGTGGTTGAAACGACGGGCGTTCATCTCGGGGCGGAACAGCGCGATGGTGCCGTCTGCCCACTTATAGGCTTTCAGCCCCTCGAAAATTTCCTGCGCGTAGTGCAAAACAAGCGCCGCGGGGTCGATCTGGAACGGCTCGTACTTCTTGATGCGGCCGTCGACCCAACCCCGGCCGGCTTTCCACTCGACCAGCAACATGTAGTCGGTGAAAATCCTTCCGAAGCCGAGCTGCGACTCGTCGGTATACTTGGCCTTCTTCTCCCCCTCGCTAATCGGTATTACCCTGATCTCCATGTGGCAGAACCTCCGGTTTTTCGGCGCCAGGCGTCGCTTATTTCGATCTTTTCGTTTACCACATTCGCAACGGCAGGTGCAAGTAATTTAACCCCCGCAAATTCACGGGCATCCCCTTGATTTTTTGCATGCGGCTTGTTATATTTATTAGCGCTCAAGAGTGGAGAGTGCTAACAAGCAGGATGCAAAACCAGCGCTCACAAGGGAGAGATCGACATGACGCACGCAATGCCGGTACCTATAGACAGCCTTACCCTGTACCTCACGGAGATCAACCGTTTCCCGCTTTTGTCGGCGGATGAGGAGATGGATCTGGCTTGCAGGTTCCGCGACGAGGGGGACCTGGAGGCGGCTCACAAGCTGATCACCTCGAACCTCAGGTTTGTCGTGAAGATTGCCGGGGAGTACCGCTCCTACGGGATGAAGATGCTGGACCTGATCCAGGAGGGGAACGTCGGCCTGATGATGGCGGTCAGGAAGTTCGACCCCGCCAAGGGGGTTCGTCTCATCTCTTACGCGGTGTGGTGGATTCGGGCCTATATCCAGAACCACATCATCTCAGCCTGGAGCCTTTTGAAGATCGGCACCACCCAGGCGCAGAGAAAGCTCTTCTTCAAGCTGAACCAGGCCAAGCAGGCGATCATCAACATGACCGGCGAAGGCGACCTGCACGCGGCGGCGATTTCGCTCGATGTGAAGGACACCGAGGCGCAGGAGATGGAACAGCGCCTGAGGGGCGAGCTGTCGCTGGACGTGGAGATGTTCGAAGGGGAGGGGGCTACCTTCCTGGAAAGCCTGCCCGACCTGCGCCAGAACCAGGAGGAGATGCTGGCCGAGCGCCAGGAGACCACCATCCTGGAGCAGACGGTGGCAAGCGCGCTGGAACAGTTGAACGAGAAGGAGCGCTTCGTCATCGAGCACCGCGTCTCGGCGGACCAGCCGCTTACCCTGCAGGAGATCGCTGATCACTTCTCCATCTCGCGCGAGCGGGTACGCCAGATCGAGGAGGGTGCGCTGAAGAAGATGAAGCGCTTCCTGACCCCGCTGGTGCTGGACCAGGCGGCTTAAACAAAAAAGGGGACTGGCTCCGTAAGGTGCCTGTCCCCTTAGCTTGAAGGGCGGCTTCCCTGCTGGGAGCCGCCCTTTTTTGTTTTGGCTCTATTAGAGGGGACTGGCTCCGCCAAGTGCCTGTCCCCCTAATGCTTGTTGAAGGTGGCTGAGCTGAAAGGAGCGTTCCGCAGAGGGACAGGCACCTAACGGAGCCAGTCCCTTCCTCCCGTCAAGGGAGGGGGAGGCCTACTGCTTCGAGCTTGGCCCTACTGCGCAGCTCCGTAACGTACGCCGCGACCAGCGGGGCCATCTTCTCCTTCTTGAGAGAGGCGTAGACGGCGGTCTTCGCCTCCTGGTAACTCTTCGGGCGCGGGGCGCGCTTTTCGGTCAGCTTCAGGATGTGAAAGCCGTAGGAAGTCTGCACGATATCGCTGATCTCGCCCGGTTTAAGTGCGAAGATGGCCTGTTCCAACCGCGGATCGAGTTCACCGCGGCTGAAGAAGCCGAGGTCGCCTCCGCGGGCTCTGCTGGGACAGTCCGAATGCGACTGTGCCAGGATGCTGAAGCTTTCTCCCTCACGTACCCGATGTAGCAGGACCTCCGCCCTTTCCCGCGCCCGCTCCTTGTCACGCTCCTCCCCGGAAACCACCACCAGTATCTGGCTTGCCCTGGCGCTGCATCCAGTCTTGAACCGTTCCCGGTTCGCTTCGTAGAAGTCCTGGGCTTCTTTAGTGTCGATGCGGACCTGACTGCCGAATCTCTTCTCGACGAAGTTGTTGATCACCAGTTCCTTGCGGATCATCTGTTCCAATTGCGGCAGGGTCAGCCCGGCCTCTTGAAGGCTGCAGTAGAACGCGGCATCGTTCAAATGCCTGGCGCGGTCGCGGGCAATCGCCTGCGCCACCTGCTGCTCCACGCCCTGGGGCACGGTTCCCGTGCTCAGCGCAGCCTGGTACAGCAGCTCGGATGCTTGCAATTGCTCGAGCGCCTCTGCTTGAAGCCCACGGAGCATGGCCGGCGACAGCGGCTGACGCAACTGACGGTTGCCGGCGAGCGCCTTGACTGCGCGATCGAGTTCGGCGCGGGTGATGGTGTTGCCGTTGACTTTCTGGACGGGGTCAGTGGCGGAGCCGTGCCTGAGAGACGGCGGGGGCTGCCATTGCTGTTTCTGGTCTGTTTGGTTACAGGCAAACAGGGGGATCAAAAGGAGTGCTATCGCGATCACCAAGGCGATCGCTCTGCTCCGAGGGGACATCCATTTCCTCCAGGTGAGGCGCAACGTTCCTGTGCAACTCCGTGGTGGACAGCAAGAGATGTACCGTTTCGGTTGCTGTCGTCGGTAATGCGCAGGTATTACAGCAGGTTGGTGGATGTGGTCGGGCGAGATCTGGAGGAGATGTGCCGAGAAGAGGGGGGGCGCGGTGCAAATGCCCCAGTCGCCTGGCGGGACGCAGGGGCATTTACCCCTGCGTCTGACCGGTCAGTGCGGCTGGTGAGCCTGGTTTTCAGGCCTTGAACTTGGTCTCGGTGCCGGCGCGGAGCCTGGCGATGTTCTCGTGGTGCTTGAGGATCACGATCACGGCGATGACAGCCGCCATGACGATGGTTTCGCGGGGGACACAGGTGGCAAAGGCCAGTGCGGGGATGCAGGCCGCGGCGCTGATCGAGGCCAGCGAGACGTAGCGCCACTTGTAGAGGACGGCGGCGAAAACGAGGATGCCGAGCAGCACGGCCAGCGGAGCGGTGCCCAGCAGCACGCCCAGAGCGGTAGCGACCCCTTTGCCGCCTTTGAAGCCGAGAAAGACGGTGTAGACGTGACCGAGGAAGGCGGCGAGGCCGATGAGAGCCACCCACATCGGGAACAGATCCAGGTACTGCGCGATGAGGACGGGGATCAGCCCCTTGAGGCAATCACCGATCAGGGTCATGATGCCGAGCTTCTTGCCGGCGGTGCGGTAGACGTTGGTGGCGCCGATGTTGCCGCTGCCACATTCCCTGATGTTGATGCCCATGCTCCGGGCCAGGAGCAGGCCGGTCGGAACCGAGCCGAGCAGGTACGCGCCGATCACGAGCAGAATTTCCGTATTCAAAACTTTCTCCCAGTGCTTAATGAAACAACGGCGCATCCTACAGTATTTCGGCTCAAACTGCAAGCCGCCGGGGGGGATAGTGTTGTGTGCTCCCCCTCCTGCGAGGGGAGGGGGGACTTTAGTCAAGGAAGGGGGGCGTGCGGTGCTGCCGGTGCTACCGGGCGCGCACCCGCTCGTAGCGCAGCACCGACGCGGTCATGGCGAGGAAAAATGCGTCACGCACCAGCGCCACCCACGGGGCGGTCTTGGGGCCGTCCGGGCGGAAACAGCCGCAGTCGATGTCGAGCCCCCGGATCATTGCGGCGGAGAGTGCGGCCATGAAAACGACGTTGAGGGCGCCGATGATCAAGGCGCCGCTTCTGACCCGTACCCCCAGGATGAGGAGCA
This sequence comes from Geomonas anaerohicana, assembly GCF_016458305.1. Taxonomy (GTDB): domain Bacteria; phylum Desulfobacterota; class Desulfuromonadia; order Geobacterales; family Geobacteraceae; genus Geomonas; species Geomonas anaerohicana. Next base: position 35,289 of record NZ_JAEMHL010000005.1, read on the forward strand.
GGCCGCAGGTAAGTTCCAGGAAGGGAAGCACCGCAGCAGTGACATAGCTCCAGAAGTAGGGGAGGATCTGGTAGGCCGCTACGCTGCCGGCAAAAGTCACGGGGTCCGCGATCTTGGGGATGGCGGCATAGATGAAGACGGCGCCGAGAGCGATGCGGAGCGCCAGGGGGATCATCGACGAGCGGAAACTTTTCATTGCTTCCCTCCCGTGGTGGGATAGCCGCCGTCGCGCCATTCGGGCAGTCCCCCCTCGAACACGTACACCGAGGCGTAACCCGCCTTGATCAGGAGCTTGCCCAGGTCCATGCTGTCGTGGCAGGAAAAACCGTTGCAGTAGGCGATGATGATGGCGTCCTTGGCAACTCCGGTCAGCTGCGGCGTCGCCTGGCGGGTCGCTTCTTCCAGCGGCAGGGACCGAGCACCCGCGATGTGCTCCTTGGCGAAGCTCGCCGCGCTCCTGGCGTCCACCAGCACCGCCTGTCCCGAGTCGTGTAGTTCCTTCACCTGGGCCAGCGCGATGGGCATGGGCAGCGCCTCCACCTGTTGGGAACCCGGTGCCGACTGTCGGGGTGCCGCCTGTCCAGCGGGGGCACCGCGCCAGGCATCGGCCAGCAGCGTTCTGTTCCAGGCGATGCCGAACAGCGCCGAGGCGAAGACGATGACCGCGATCTCCAGGGAGGTTTTGAGCCAGTTTTTCTGTGTCATGTCGGGACCCGGATGCGCGGGAGGTGCTGCCGGCGGGCGGCACCTCCCGGTTAAAGTGAACACCTCAGAGATGTTACGCAAAAGCGGCGTCCGGGTCAACGGGCGCCGCTTCGGGGGATGCTAGAATCGCTCGGGAGGGTAGATGTCGTGCTCCTCCAGCCAATGGGCGGCGCGGTCGGTTAGGAAGGCCTCGCGGGTCGCCTGGAAGCGCTCGTGTTCCTCCGGGTAGAAGGCGAGGATCTCGTGCAGCCTGCCGTGGGAGTGCTTGCCGCTGAAGGCCCGGGTCAGCATCGATCTCAACCCCTCGTTGCTGACTCTCTGAATGAAGGCGTGTACCAACTGGCGCTCCTGCCCGTAATCGAAGGGGGGAATCTCGAGGAAGCGCTCCTCCTGGGAGGCCACCTCCTCCCAGAAATTCTCGTCCTCGTACTCGGCGGGGACGGAGAAGACCTCGCCAGTCTCGCGGTCCAGGAAGTAAACCAGGTCCGGGTCGCCGTTCTCGAAGGCCTCCATAAGGTCTTCCCAGACGATCTCCAGGTTGCGTAGTGCGTGCATCGATACCCCTTAAAAAACAGGTTGAGGTCAAGGTTGAGGTCGAGATTGAACTGCACCCGCTCCTGTTCCCTTTACCAACCCGGTATTTTTGTATATATTGCGCAAATGCGCAAGATTTTCATCGCCGACGCCCACCTGAGGAGCCCGCAGGACCGGAACTACCAAACCCTGGTCCGCTTCCTGGACACGCTTCCTGCCGACACGGACACCCTCTACCTCCTGGGTGACATCTTCGAGTTCTGGATCGGCAACCCGCGGCCGGTGTACGGCCACTATGGCGCAATCGTGGATTGTCTGAAGCGGGTGAGGGCGCGCGGGGTGCGCATCGTCTACTTCGAGGGGAACCACGACTTCCACCTGGGGGGCTTCTTCAGAGATGAACTGCAGGCCGAGGTTCATCCCGGCGCCGCCGAACTGGAGATCGCGGGAAAGAAGGTCTGCCTGTGCCACGGGGATCAGGTCAACCGCGCCGACCACCAGTACCGGGCCTTGCGCTTCGTGCTGCGCAGCCCCCTGGTCAGGGCGCTGGTGCCGGTGTTCCCGCGCCGGGTGGCCGACCGCATCGCAGTCAAGCTGTCCTTGCGCTCCAACCGCCAGCACGCTGTGCGCAAGAGCCGCTGGGACTACCCGCGCATCCTGGAGAACTTCGCCCGCGAGCGCTTTGCGTCCGGGTGTGACCTGGTGCTCACCGGTCACTTCCATCTTCCGATGGAACTAAGGGAAGGGGAGCGGGTCTTCATTGCCCTTGGCGACTGGATCACCCACTATTCCTACGCCCAGTGGACCGACGCCGGCATCACGCTGGAGCGCTTCGACTAGTCCGGCCGCAGGCCGAACAGTCCCAGGTACTTAGCCACCCGTTCCTGTAAGGTCGGTGCGGCGATCATGCCGCAAATCTCGTCCGGCCGGTAGCCGCGGCACACCGCTGGGCGCTCTTCGTAGATCCGGCAGCGCTGCTCACCGGAGAGGTGGCGGCACGGTTCTCCCACCTTCTTCCCCAAGGCGCTGATGTCCGGAGCGACGCAGCAGGTTCCGCATCCTGAGCAATCCATCTTCACCTACCCGAAACAGCTAACCAAAACAGCTACCTGAAAAAGGCCTCGAGGGCCTGTTCGCCCACCGAGGTCGCCTTGATGCGCCACTTGTTCTCGTTGATGACCAGGGCGGCCAGGGCGATCTGCGGGTCCTCCATCGGTGCGTAGGCGGCGAACCAGCTGTAGTGCCCGGCGGGATCGGAGCCGTCGATGGATCCGGTCTTGGCGGCGATGCGTACCGAGGCGAGCATCCGTCTCCCCCTGCGGTCGTGGAAGGCGCGCCGCGAGGTGCCGCTCTCCACGGTGGTGGCGAGCATGTGCGCGAGGTCGCTGGCGGTCTGCGGCGTCATCACGGTGCGCAGCACCTGGGGCTTCTGGGAGAAGACCACGTTCCCCTTGGCATCCCGGATCTCGCTGGCCAGCGACGGCGCCATCATCACCCCGCCGTTGGCCACCGTGGCCATGATGGCGGCGGCGTGGAAGGGAGATATCTTCACCTCGCGGTTGAGGCCGGCGCCCATGCGCATCAGTTCATCGACAGTACCCGGGACGGGGGCCGTGCTGGCAAGGATGGGCGAACCGGGGACGATGGGCTGGTTGAAGCCGTACCTGCCCGCGTACAGGAGCAGCGGGTCGCGCCCGACCACTTCGCCGGCGAGGCGACCGTACACCGGGTTCACCGATTTCCCCATGGCCAGCGACAGCGGCATCTGCTGGTTGCCGCGCCCCGGCCGCACGCGCCAGTACTTCGGGCTCTCCGAGGTGAGTTTGCCGTTGAAGGCGAACATGGTGTCCGGCCCAACCTTCTTCTCTTCCAGGGCTGCCGTCGCGGTGACGATCTTGAACAGCGACGCCATGGGGTAGAGGTGGTAGTTGGCGCCTTTTTCCCACCCTGGTTGGGAGGCGGAATGCGAGACGGCGGCGAGGATGCGCCCGGTCTTGGGCTCGATGGCGACGAAGAGGCCGTAGGGGACCTTGTAGTCGGTGAAGAGTTTCTCGATCTTTCGCTGCACCTCTTCATCGATGCTGTAGATCACCTGCCCGCCCTGCGGCAGGGGAGCGGCGAACTTTCCCCCCTGTGCCTGCGCGTTGCCATAGGCGTCGGCGGCAAGCTTGAAGGCGCTCCCCTGGTCCAGCTTGGACAGGGAGACGGCGGCCGGGACCTCTGCCGCCGGGGCGCTTTTGGCGCGGGGGGATCCGAAGAGGGAGATCAGTGGGTAGGAGGCGAGCAAAAGCGCGATGGCCGGGAGGATGATCTTGAGCCGCTTCTTCTGCGGCTTGGTCTCCTCGATCTGCCGAAGGAACACGTTGCGTCCTTCCTCTGCCTTTGCCTTGCGGAATCGTCTGCTGCGTTTCTTTTCTTTATCGATGTCTTTTAAATCTTGCATATCCCGCTTCTGGCCCTCAGTTGAATCGGGCCACTATATGTCAACTGCGTCCCCTTTGTCAACGACCGGGGGGGCGCAGTTCCGGGAAGGCGAGATCCTTCAGGGTGACCTCTCCCAGGGCCGCCGTGACCGCCTGTTCCGACTGGTTCAGAAGGCCCTCGGCCAACTCCTCGCCGGTGATGGCGGCCGAGGCGCCGCGCCTTCTCAGGGAGAGGAGCACGTCGGCGATGGAGACCTGGTCCAGGTCGCGTGCCGGGTAGTAGCTGCCGCGTCCTTCGCCGGCCATGACCACGAAGCCCTGGTCGCGCAGGTGCTCCAGCGTGTTGCGCACGACGCGCAGGGGGACGCCCAGCTTCGCTGCCAGGTGGTTTTCGCCCCAGGCGGGCTCGCCGCGATAGAAGGCGTCCGCTATGTGCCGCAGCGCCGCCAGCGCCACCAGCTCCTGCAGCTCGTGGCTGATCTCGCGCCCCCGGATGTCGCGCCGGAAGGTGCCCCGGTTCTGGTGCGCCGCCACCACCTCCATGCCGAACAGGACGATGATCCAGCTCACGTAGATCCAGACCATCAGGATGGGGAGCGCCGCCAGGGTGCCGTAGATGGCGTTGTAGTTGCCGGCGCCCACCTGGAAGTGGATGTAGGCCCACTGGGCGAACTGCCAGAGCGTGCCGGAGAGTACCGCCCCGATCAGCGCCGAGTCGAAGCGCACCCGCGTGTTGGGCATGAAAACGTAGAGCAGGAAGATGGCGATCCAGACAACCAGGTAGGGGGTGAGCCCCAGGGTGAACAGGAACAGGTCGCCCAGGTAGGTCCATTCCATGATCCAGCCGGTGAGCCACTTGCTGGAGAGCGTGGTGGTGATACTGGTGGCGGCCAGAAGTAGCAGCGGCGCGCTGACCAGGACGCTCAGGTAGTCGCTGAACTTCCGGTAGAAGGTGCGGGTCTCCGGCACCCCCCAGATCACGTTGAAGGCGTCCTCGATGCTGCCCAGCATGCTGATCGCGGTGAAGAGCAGCGCCGCGAGGCCGATGGCGCCCACCGAGCCCATGTTGGTGTTGCCGATGTAGGAGATGACCCGGTTCACCACCTCTTCGTTCCCCGCGGTGACCTGCTTCAGGATCAGGGGCACCAGCCGGTTCTGGGCGCCCAGTCCCTTGAGCACGGAGAAGGCGAGGGCGAGCAGCGGCACCAGGGACAAAAGGGTCGTGAAGGAGAGGGCCGTGGCGCGCAACAGGGCGTTGTTGGCCATGAAATTGGAGAAGGCGAAGCTGGTAAACTGCAACAACCTCATCCCTTTGCCCTTCCAGCCGCCGATGGCTGCCGGGTCGTACTGCCAGATGAGGCCGGGGGAGAACTTCTTCTTATCGTTACTGTCGTTCATATGCTGTGGCACCGCTGCTGCTCGCGGCACACACCCCGCGGGGGGCGGTGCCGGAAAAAGATCACTTGGAAAACCCCGCCCCTAGCGGGAGGGGGGAGGGATGGGGAAGGTGCCATCGTTGTGGAAGTTGGCAGCGTCACCCACCCCTACTTCGGCTGAACCAAAAAAGCCCACCTGTCGGTGGGCTTTTCGGACTGTGGGGCATGGCGCTTAGGCCTGGGTTTTCTTTTCCCGTTCCCGCTCCATGGCCTCCTTGCCGGCCTCTATGGCCGAGGAGATGATGTTCTTCTTCTCCAGCACCAGGTCCTTGCCGTCCTCGTAGCTGGACCTGATCTTGTCCTGCGCCTCGCTGGCGTATTCCTTGATCTTGTCCACCGCGTCGTCGGCCAGATCCTTGATCTTGCCGCGCAGCTCCTCACCGGTGTTCGGCGCGAGCAGCAGGGCGGCCCCTATCCCGACGGCAGCACCGGCCAGGAAAGAGAGCAGCATAGTACCGGTTCCGATATCTTTATCTTTTGACATGGCGTCACCCCCTAATTTTGGATTTGATTATTCTATCAGCAATATACTTGCCTGCAACCTTGGCGCCCGTTATCCAGACCGGAGCGTTGGCCACAAGCTCAGTGGCGATGCCTAATACCTTGTTGATCATGCGGATGTTGTGTCCGGCGTGGCCGAGCTCGCTCAAAAGCATGTTCACGCCTTCGGCATTGGCGGCCGCGGCGCCTGTTACTACCTGCACGTCGGACACCGTGTCACGCAGTTCCTTGACCAGGGGCGTTACTTCCTTTTGCAGCAGGTCGGCGGCACCCTGCAGGGCCAAAGCCGCCTTTTTTAGTTCAGTGAGGACCGGAATGAGGCACAGCGCCAGTACCACGAGAGTCAGCGCCGTCACTGCCGATGTTATCTGTAGAAAGAGCATGCGATCCTCCTGGTGCTACGCGAACTGGTTGTCAGAGGGTTGAAAACAGGGAGGGGCTAAAAAGATCGGGGAGGCCGCATGAGGGCCTCCCCGATTCGCTGCAGGAGTGTTACTTCTTCACCGGCTTGGCCGGTTTGGCCGGAGCTGCCGGCTTGGCCGGGGCGGCTGCCGGGGCCGAGGCGGCTGCGTCACCCCAACGGTTCAGGTCGTGGGCGATGCTGTGGCACTCGCCGCATTTCGGGAACTTCGCCATGATGGCGGCCGGGTGCGGCTTGACGTGGCACTGGGTGCACTGCGGCACCATCTTGTGCTTGGCCTGGTGGCAGTAGACGCAGGCAAGCTTGCTGTGCTTGGCGGTGCTGGAGGTCAAGAGCTTGAACGCCTTGCTGTGGCAGGCGGCGCACATTTTCGACGGGGTGTCGGACTTGTAGGTCACGTCAGCCGGCTTGTGGGCCTGGTGGCAGACCTTGCAATCCTTGGCGGTCATGTCGTTGGCGTGCGGCTTGTGGCACTGGGTGCACTCCGGAATGCGGCCGTGGACGTTGTGGCAGAAGGAGCAGTTCAGGGCACTGTGCTTGCTCTTGAAGGAGCGCAGCTGCTCGATCTGACCGGTGTGGCAGGTCAGGCACGGGTCGGTGACGTTGTTGCCAAACTTTATGACCTTCGGGGTATGGGGGTTGGAGTGGCAGCCCAGGCAGCCCTGGAGTTTGAAGTGCGGCTTGCCTTCGTGGCACTGGCTGCACTGCGGGATCGGCTTCTTAACCTTGGGCGGGTGCCCGACGTGACAGTCCTGGCAGGTCACCTCGGTTTTGTGCTTGCCGCCTGCAGCTGCGATATCCTTGGGCGGCTGCTCATGACACTTCACGCAGTCCGCGCTGGTCAGCACCGCCGTAGGTTGTGCAGGACCGGCAGCGGCAGCGGTTCCCACGAATGCGAACAGCGCCAGGGCCGATACAAGGTTGAAAAGTTTTGCTACTCTCATTGCCCCCTCCTTGGTATTAAAACAGAGTTAATTTTAAGCATGGATTTATATAACGTCTTGAGGTGAATTGTCAAGGGTTTAGGCACTAAAACAGCCCCCTTGATCAAGCTTTAGCGCCATACTAACTACAGTCCAAGCTGATCGATATCGGTAAAGGTACTGTGCGGGGATGGGGCGACAATGAGAGAGGCGTGGATAAAGAAGCAGCGTAGCGCGTTTTTTACACTGTTTCTTGAGCCGAAGCGGTGATATTGCGGCGGTGTAAGAGACGTGCGGCCTCCCCGGGAAGGGGAGGCCGCATGGGGAGGCTACTTGTCAGCGGTGATCTTGAAGGTGCGGCGGAGCGGGGTGGCGGTTTTGGGGCCGAACCACTTCTCGAAGATCTTCTTGGCTTCGCCGTTTTTCTCCATCTCGAGCAGGGTTTTGTTGACGAAAGCGACGAAGTTCTTGTCGTCCTTCCTCATGCCCAGGCCGTAGGGCTCCTCGGAGATCTGCAGGTTGGGGATCTCGAACTTGTTCTTGTTGGGCGCCTTGCCCAGGATGCCGGCGAGGATGGACTCGTCGGTGGTGACTGCCGCCACCTTACCCTGCTGCAGCGCCAGGAATGCCTGCGGGTAATCGTCGAAGGAGAGGATGGTGGCGGTGGGGATCGCCTTGGCCACGTTCTGCTCCGAGGTGGAGCCTTTGGCGGTGCCGATCTTCTTGCCTTCCAGGTCCTTGAGGGTTTTCACCGCGCCCTTCTTGGTGATGAACTTCTGGCCGGTCAGGAAGTAGGTGTAGCTGAAGTCGATTTGCTTGGCGCGCTCCGGGTTCTTGGTCATGGTGGCGGCGATGATGTCGATGTTGCCTTCCATGAGCTGCGGCATGCGGGAGGCCGAGGTCACCGGTTTCAGTTCCAGCTTCACGCCCAGCTTCTTCGCGATGTACTTGCAGAAGTCGATGTCGTAGCCCACGATCTCGCGGGTCTTCTCATCCACGTAGCCGAAGGGGGGCAGCGAATCCTTCACGCCGGCCACGAGGACTCCTTTCTTCTTCACCTCGGCCAGGGTGTCCCCGGCCGCCAGTGCGGCATGAGCCATGATGCCGACCAGTGCAACAGCAGCAAACAGCGTCCACAGTTTTTTCATCAGTGTTCCTCCTTTTGAATGAATAAAACCCGTTCAACGTTCAAGGTTCAACGTTCGACGGAGTGAAAACGTACCGGATTATACCAAAGTGACTTGTACCTGCATCCTTTCAGGCAAAAAAAATAAGAATCGATGCCGTTCAACGTTCAAGGTTCAACGTTCGACACGGTGAAAGCGCACAGACAAAGATCACAGTGACTTGCACGCACATCTTCCCCGCAAAAAAAGCTGCAACTGCAGAAGCCATAGCTGGGCCCACGCATCGTGGGGTGAGTTTAACGTCGAACGTTGAACGTTGAACCTTGAACCTTGAACGGCCGTTCAGGCGGTTAGTGCATGGGAGAGAGCAGCTGTTTCAGGAACTGCTGCGCCCGTTCGTGTTGCGGGTTCTTGAAGAACTGCTCGGGAGCGGCCTGCTCCAGTATGGTCCCCTGGTCCATGAAGACGACACGGTGGGAAACCTCACGGGCAAAGCCCATCTCGTGGGTAACGACGACCATGGTCATGCCGCTTAGCGCGAGCTTCTGCATGACGTCGAGCACTTCGCCGATCATCTCGGGGTCGAGCGCGGAGGTGGGCTCGTCGAAGAGCATGATACGCGGCTTCATGGCGAGAGCACGCGCGATGGCTACACGCTGTTGCTGGCCGCCGGAAAGCTGGGCGGGGTAGGCGTCGCGCTTCTCGCCGAGGCCGACGCGTTCCAAGAGCGCCATGGCCTGCTCCTGCGCCTCTGCTTTGGGAGTCTTGCGGATCTTGATGGGGGCCAGGGTGATGTTGGCGAGTACGGAAAGGTGAGGGTAGAGGTTGAACTGCTGGAAGACGAAGCCGACCTCGGCACGCAGCTTGTTGATGTCGAGCTTCTTGTCGCTCAGGTCCTTGCCGTCGACGATGAGCGTTCCCCGGTCGATGGGCTCAAGCTGGTTCACGGTGCGGATCAGGGTGGACTTGCCGCTGCCGGAGGGGCCGCAGACTACCATGACCTCGCCGGGCTTCACGTGGAGGTTGATGTCGTTCAGCACGTGCAGCTGCTTGAACCACTTGTGGACGCCTCGGAATTCGATCATGGGTTGCTCCCGCTCGGTTAAGACCTGCGCGACCGCGCTCTCATTACCTTCATCTTAAGTAACGATGGCGACAAATGCAACCCAATTTTTGATTTATTCAAACTGCGTTTTGGGAAGGTTACAGAGACGGGTGGGCCAGGGTGCCGAGGATGGGGACCTTGAAGGCGCCTGGGGACGTCTGGTACTTGGTGAGCAGTAAAAACACGAACTTCTGGCGCTCCAGGAAGGAGGGCTTGGGCATCATCTCCATGGTCAGGTTGAGCGGTGAGGCCCCGACGGGGGTGCCGAGCACGGTGTCGCCGGAGAGTCGCACGTAGATGCCGTCGCCGTTTAAGGTAAAGCTTTTTAAAACGGCGCGTCCCTTGTCGATCTTGAGGGCGCCGCGCACCTCGCGGTAGGCCGCGTCGGGAAGCGGCATGGAGCCGATCTTGACGCCGGCGACCTCGGCGGCCCGCACCTCCAACTGCAGGTCACCGGTCCCCCCGCCTTTGTTCGCTTCCATTTTGCCGGTGAGCTTCAGTTCACCCCTGACCTTGGCCTCGGCGACGGTGGTGAAGAAGGGGATGTCCTCGAGCCGCACGCCGCGGCACTGCATGCTCCACCCCTTGCCCTTGCCGAGGTCGAGTTCTCCCTGCGCGGTTCCGGCGCCGATGCTGCAGCGGTAGGCGACGCGCACGTGGCCGGTCAGAAGCGGCAGCAGCTCCAGCCGCACCTTCACCAGGCTCAGCTTGAGGATGGCGCCTTTCTCGGAGCCGAGTTCGACCTTGTCCGCACTGATCCCAAGGGGAAAGCTCTTGCCGAAGCCGGCGCACTCCAGGGTGTAGCCCGCGTTCTCGGCCGCCCGGACCAGCACCCCTTTGATGGCGTGGTTCGGGGTGAACAAAAGCGTCAAGAGCAGGAACAAAATGAGCGCTGCGGGAACGCCGCAGGCAAGGTAGAGGGTGCGTCTGTTCATCTATTTCCCCGCCGGTGCCGGCTTGATCAGGGCAATGGTGAGCGTCAGGTCGAGCTTGGATGGGTCGTCGAACCTCTGCTTGATGAGGGCCTTCTTCACCGTTACCGGTCGGGCTCCTTTTTCCAAACGGTAGATCAGGTTGACTGCCTCATTGGCGGAGAGCCCTTCCATGCGCAGTTCCGCCGCGTCCTCGACGTATCCGGGGATGTCATCCCCCTTGACCGACTTGATCTGGCTGGCGCGTCCCTTGATGCCGATCTCTTCCACGATCTTGGCGGGGGAGTCGTCGGGCTTGGTGGCCATGAGCCGGTTGGCCAGGCGCTGGGCGCCCTGGTTCGCCTCCTGGTAGCGCAGCTTCAGGCGCATCATCTCGGCGATGTCCGCCTCGCGGGCGGCCCGCTTTTTCTCGAGGGCCGAGATCCTGCTGTTGGCGGCGGACAAAAGAACGATAATGGCCAGCACCACGGCGATGGCGATGCCTATGCGCTGCCGGGTACGCTGGTCCAGCCCTTGCAGAAGGGTGGTCATCTCTTCGCGGCTCATCGGGTCACCCCCTTCATCTTCCCGCTCAGGGTGAAGGTCACGCTGCCGTCGGGACGGGACTTGGTCTCACCGACCTCGGCCCCCTCCAGGATGGCGGCGGCACGGGTCTTCAGGTCCCCGGCTGCCTGCACGCTCTTCGCGTCCCCTTTCAGGCGCACGTCTGGGCCCGTCACCTCGGTTTCGTAGATGCCGAAGACGTCGTCCCCCTTGACCAGGGCCACGTCGTTCAGGAGTTTCAGGACGTTGCTGGAGGTCTTGGCGCCTTCCAGACGCTTGATCTCGGAGCGGAGTTCCGCCACCTCGTCTACCGCCTTTTTCCGGGTCGGGAACACTTCCTTGTAGATGCCGGTGATGGTGCGGTCCAGCGAGGCGAGGTCGCGCTTGACCAGGTAGTAGCGCACGCCGCTTTCGGCGAAGATGAGCAGCACCAGGGCGGCGGCCAGCATCATGCTCACCTTCAGGCGCTGGTACAGCTTTTCCGTGGCCGCGGTGTAGGCGAGCGGGCCGCGGCGCAGGTTGACAGCGGAGTTGTCCGCCACTGCAGCCGCAAGTGCGTAGGCGCCGGCCAGGTCGTGGGCCGCGCGCGGGTCGTCGCCGAAGGCCTCGAAGAGTCCCTTGGTGGAGGGAGAGACGGTGTCGTGCTGCTGCGTGCCCGGGTTATGCGAGATCACTCGTTCCACGCGCACACCGCGGGAGAGCTCCAGGGCGGCAACGGTGCGCTGGAGGTCGGCGTCGGTGGCGTTGGGCGGCAAGGCGCGGAAATAGATGGGGGTGCCGTCGCTGTAGGCGGCAACGGCCTCGCCGTCGCTCGCGGCGACGGTCCCGACGGCGGGAACGAGCTTGTCCCAGTGGAAAGCCGATGCCGTCACCACTTCCGGTTCGAGTCCCGCTTCCTTCAGGAGTTCGATCTTCTCGGAAAGCTCCTGGATCCGGCCCCAGACCGCCAGTACTTTGCCGCCGGCAAGGGGGAGGGCGTCGAAGGCCAACTGGTCGGTGTCGAGGGCGGTCTCCCCTTTCAATTCCAGCGGGAGGAGTTCGCGGACCTTGGCGCGGTCGCTGATGGGGAGCTCCAGCTCCCTCATGAACAGCGTGGAGGGGGGGAGGGCGAGGACCACCCGGTGTTCACCGGCGGCGAGCGAGCTTCCGTCCAGGATGCGGGAGAGTTCCCCCCCCTCACCCGAAAGCGGGTGCCGTTCGGCGGAAACGAAAGTCGCTCCGCCTTTCTTGGCCCTGAAACTGGCCAGGACCAGCTCGGTCCTTTTCAGTTGTACGATCAGCATGTCCATCAATATTCTCTCCAGTAAAGGATCGTAGGCCGGGGGGCATCCACATTTGTTACCACGGCCTCTACGACGCTGATGCTTTCACCGACTTTCCCCTCGGAATGGATGCGGTAGATGGATCCCTTGCAGGCCACTTTAGTGGCCAGTGCCGTGGTGAGGGGGCTGTTGCCGAGTACATCGGCCAAGGTCTTGATTACCTTGGTTTTCCTGTACTCGAGTATCTGGGCCACCTGGTCCCCTTTCAGGAGGTCTTCGTGCAGCGACAGCAGCACCTCCTTGGGGGCTGTGTTGATGTTGATCGGTGCGGGGATGCCGTTTGCCGTCCCGTACACGGTCACAAAACCCTTGAGCTTGGCAAGGATCTCCGGGGTGAATCCCTTGACCAGAGCCAGCTCTTCCATGGTTTCCAGCAGGTTGTTATGCACCTGGTAGGGCGGCTTGAGGTTGCTGTAATAATTCTTCTCAGCACCGCTTGGCCGCGGCTCCTGGTTGGTATCCACCCAATCCGCCAGGGGCTCGTACAGGTCCCGCGATAGCTTGAGGTTGTCGAATAGCCTCAACAGAGCGTCCCGGTAGAAGGTATCTCCGAGGACCCCCGTCAGCGACGCGGTGGAGTTCAGATCTATTTTGCCGCTCTCCTCCTCGATGGTCACGGTGACCGTGCCGTTGTCGGCGTCGAAGCTGTGCGGCTGCGCCCACGGTTCCAGCAGAGAACTGTACTGTTCGCCTCCCCTCAACATGCCGGAGTACGCGAGCAGCTTCAGGGCGCCGTCAACGCCGGATTCGGCCAATATTCCCGCCTGCTGCGATGCAACGAAGTTGTGGCTGTGCGAGGTGTCCACGTAGACCTCGTTGACGAACTCAGCCAGCAGCGCCACGAGGAGCGTGGTCACGATAAGGGCTATGACCAGGGCGAATCCCTTTTGCCCCCTCATGGAGTCTTCCTCAGGGTGGCGATGGTACTGAAGACCTCTCCCCCCTTGACCGTTACCGTAACCCTCACCTTGTCCGGCAGCTTGTTGTTCAGCGCCGTGTCCCAGGTCTTGACCCACTTGGCCCCATCCCAGCATTCGACCAGAAAGCCTTCCATCTGATCGATCACCTGGTAGGGAACGGACTTGACGCTGGTGTCGAGGTAGAGGTCGCGGGACTCGCGCAGCAGGTCAAGCTGCTCCTTGCCGTCCTTCTCGCTCTCTTTGACCGCGTAACGCACCACCATGACATCGGAGGCGGGCGCCGGATCGATGCGGGGCGGGGTAAGCGCGGTGAACTGCAGCAGCGAGGCGGGCTTGCCGAAACTGTCGCGGTCCTCCACCACGAAATGGAGTCGCTGGGAATTCGGGTCTGCGCCGATGGCCAAGCCTTTATAGAAGGTGGAGGCCAGCTCGTTGTGCAGCTTCCCCAGCGTCGTCGAGAGCTCCCGGCGCTCCTCCATCCGGGTGCCCCCCTTTTCGCGCGCGGCCACCACGGAGAAGTAGGTGCCGTACAGGGCGCCGGCGAGGATCACCAGCAGCGCCAGGGCGATCAGGAGTTCTATCAGGGTGAAGCCCTTGTTATTGCACATTTTGCGGTGCGTATTGCACAAGTGACAGCCTTTTCGTGTCGTTGCCCCAGGTGACGGTGAGCCGGATCATGTTCAGCCCCGGGATCTCGGTCTTGGTAATCTCGCGCTCCCACTTGTGATCGGGGTGGTCGGGGGCGAAGTCCCCCTTCTTGTCAGCCTTCTTGGCGAATTCCGGATCTTCCAGCTTGGCGCGCCCCAGGAGCACCGCGGTGGTCTCTTCCTTGTCCGACGAGATCCGGGCCAGGTGGTGGTTCACCGAGGAGATCACCGTCAACAGGACACCGGCGGTGATGGCGAGGGCGATCATCACCTCCAGGAGGGTGAAACCTCTCACGAACTCACCTCCTGGTAGCCGTCCTGCACCGTCACTTTGCCGCCGGAAGGGTTGGCGATCACGGTGTAGTGCTGGTTGCCCCCCTTCAGGTGGATGGTCACGCCGTCCGCCACGCCGCCCGGTCCGAAGGGGATGATGACCTCTCCTTCCGTCACCATGCCGAGGGCGGGCACGCTCACATCCTCGATGTCGATCCCGTCTTCGATCAGGCGCCTCCCCATGAACTGGTCTCCCGGCTGCAGCTCTTGGCCGGAAGGGGAGAGTTCGGTGATGCGGGTGGTGTTCTCGCCCAGGTGCAGGTGCAGGCGGTAGACCTTCTTGGTGATGATGGCCTGGTCGTTCAGGAACCTGAGCCCGCTGGCCAGGTTGCGCGCCGAGCTCTTCAAGCGGGTCCCCTCCGGTTCCGGGAGCCGGGGCAGCACGATGCCCGCCGCGAGGGCGATGATGAAGATCACCACCATCAGCTCCAAGAGAGTGAAGCCGGCCTCCCGACGATCGCGGCTTTTACATTTGCTCATCAGTCCCAAGTGCGGTTCTTTCCTCTTGCGCAGCATGAAGGCGGGCGAATATTTATTCGCCCCTACGGTGCATCCTCGGGTGGTCCAGTCCTGCGACCTACTTCATGCTCCAGCTTTCGATGTCGGCGTTCTTGCCTTCGCCGCCGCGCGCGCCGTCGGCGCCGTAGGAGGAGAGGTCGTAGTCGCCGTGTTCGCCGGGGGAGAGGTAGACGTAGTCGTTGCCCCAGGGATCCTTGGGCACGTTCTTGTTCTCCAGGTATCCTTCCGCCTTGTAATTGTTGGGGACCTTGCCGGTGGTCGGCTTGGTGACCAGCGCCTGCAGCCCCTGCTCGGTGGTCGGGAAGCTGCCGGTATCCAGCTTGTAGAGTTTGAGTGCCGTCTCGATGTTGCGGATCTGGACCTTGGCGTCGGCCACCTTGGCATCGTCGCTGCGGCCGATGATCTTCGGACCGACCAGGACTGCCAGAAGGCTCAGGATGACGATGACCACCATCAGTTCGATCAGGGTGAAGCCGCGGCTGTCTTTCATTGTTTTCAGCATTTCAAGAACCCTCCTATATCAATCGGATTGTATTTAAATAGTGGTGCAGCGGTCGATCAGCGCTGCGATAACGTCAGCTCTCGTTTCCCAAGCTGGAACTTGGGAACGAGAAATAGGCTATCAGCCCTGCACGCGCTCCAGCGTTAGCTCTCGTTCCCAAGCTCCAGCTTGGGAACGTCCGGCCGATGTTGAAGCTCCAGCTTCAACTCATCGGATCAACATCTATGATTCCCGCTCCCTGAAAGTAATTGGCGGCGCTGGAGTAAACCCAATGCTCCGGCGAGGAGACGAGCCCGCGGCGTACCGGATTGTAGCGCGCCGAGGTGAAAAGAGGGATCCACTCCACAATGGTGGACGTCACAAAGTAAGTGCTGCTCCCGTCACCGGCTTTGTAGCGGCTTCTCACGCCAACTCCTTCAAAGCTGGAGCTTTCTACCGCATTGCGTTCCCAAGCTGGAGCTTGGGAACGAGAGAAATCCCCCTCGATCCCCCCTTGTGAAAGGGGGAGGACATTCTACTCATTTCACCAGCTGGTTCAGTTGCATGATGGGGAGCAGGACGGCGATGACCATGAAGCCGATGGTGAGCCCCATGCCCAGGATCAGCATCGGCTCGAGCAGCGCCATGGAACGGGTTACCTGCGCGTTGAACTCCTTCTGGAAGGCGTCGCCCGCCTTGATCAGCATGGCGTCCAGCTCGCCGCTCTTCTCACCGACGGCGGTCATGTGGGTCAGAAGCGGCGGGAAGAGCGGGCTCGTTTTAAGAGCGCCGGAAAGGCTCCCCCCCTGGATCAGCGACTCGCGCGCCTCGGCCAGGAACGACTTGTACTCCCGGTTCACGACGGCTTCGCCGGTGATCTCCATGGCCTTGATAATGGGAACACCGCTTTGCAGCAAAAGACCTAGCACCTTGGCAAAGCGCGACAGTACCAGGCGCCGCCAGAGCTGGCCCGCCATGGGGAGCTTGAGCAGGAACCGGTCGCGCTTGTGCAGGAACTCCTCGTTGGTCTTGGCCCGCTTCCAGGCTGCGACGGCAGCCAGGGCCAGCGCGCCCATGATCCACCAACCCTTTCTCACCGCGGTGCTCGCCTTGATGAGAAGGACCGTCACCAACGGCAGGGTGGCCTTGTTGCTCTCGAAGACGGCGGAGATCTTGGGGACCACGAAGCCAAGAAGCACCATCATGACGCCGATCCCTACCACCACCATGATGGCTGGGTAGATGAGGGCGGTGATGACCCGGCTGCGCACCTCGGCCTGGTCCTCCTGGAACTCGGCCAGACGCTCCAGCACCACCTCCAGGGCGCCGCTCGCCTCGCCGGCGGCGACCATGCCTATGTAGCTTTCGGAAAATACCTGCGGCTCGGCGGCCAGCGCCTGCGCCAGTCCCTGGCCCTCGGCGAGCCGGTCCCGCACCCGCCCGAGCACCCGCTTCAGCTCACCCGGCGCCTCCTGTTCCCACAGGGTCGCCACCGCCTCGTACACCGGCACCGCGCTCCCCAAGAGGGTGGCGAGCCTTCTCGTGGCAAGGGACAGGTCGGGGACGCTGACGCCTGACTTGAGCGCCCAGCGCGAACCGGCCTCGGCGGCGGCGGCGATCTCCTTGGCGAAGAGCCCCTTCTGCTTCAACTGCAGCCGTGCTTCGCTCTCGCTGGCGGCGTCCACCGTGCCGGCGACCTCGGCCCCCTTCTGGTTGAATGCGCTATAGCGAAAGGTCGGCATAGTCGTCCTGGGTCACCCTCAGGACCTCCTCGATGGTGGTGATCCCGGCCGCCGCTTTCATCAGCCCGTCTTCGCGCAGGGTGCGCATCCCCTTGGAGACGGCGTACTCCTTGATGGCGCCGGAGGATGCCTGGCGGATGATCATGGAGCAAAGTTCCGCGTCGATGGGGAGCAGCTCGTAGATGCCGACCCGGCCGATGGTGCCAAGGTTGAAGCACTTCTCGCAGCCGCGGCCGCGGTACAGGACCGGCGGCAGTTCGACGCCGGGGTAGCTGCGGTCGGGTGTATAGGATTCCTTGCAATGCGGGCAGATCACCCGTACCAGGCGCTGCGCCAGCACCGCGGAGAGCGACGAGGCAACCATGAAGGGCTCGATCCCCATGTCGATCAGGCGCGTGACGGCGGTGGCGGCGTCGTTGGTGTGCAGGGTGGAGAGCACCAGGTGGCCGGTGAGCGACGCCTGCATGGCGATCTCGGCGGTCTCGGCGTCGCGGATCTCGCCGATCATGACGATGTCCGGGTCCTGCCTGAGGATGGAGCGCAGGCCGTTGGCGAAGGTGAGGTCGATCTTCGGGTTGACCTGGATCTGGCCCACCCCCTTCAGCTGGTACTCGATCGGGTCCTCGACGGTGATGATGTTCTTCTCCGGCGAGTTGATCTGGGAGAGCGCCGCGTAGAGCGTGGTGGTCTTGCCGCTGCCGGTCGGGCCGGTGACCAGGATGATGCCGCTGGTGCGGGACAAGAGCCGCTCCATGAGGAGGTCGTTCTTGTCGGAGAGCCCGATCTCCTTCAGGGAAAGGACGCCGCGCTGCTTGTCCAGGAGCCTTAACACCACGCGCTCGCCGAAGAAGGTCGGGATCAGCGACACGCGGATGTCGACGTCGCGGCCGGCGACTTTCACGCGGATGCGGCCGTCCTGCGGCAGCCTCTTCTCGGCGATGTTCAGCCCCGACATGATCTTGACGCGGGAGGTGAGCGCTTCCTGGATAACCTTCGGGGGGGAAAGCATCTTGTAGAGCAGGCCGTCGATCCGGAAGCGGACCTCGAGCTCGCGCTCGAACGGCTCGATGTGGATGTCGCTGGCGCGCTCCTTGACGGCCTGGAACAGGATCGAGTTCAAGAGCCGGATCACCGGCGCCTCGTCGGTCAGCTCCATCAGGTCGCGCGGCTCGTTGAACGAGGTGGCCAGGGTGGAGAGTTCCTCCCCCTCGAGTTCCTCGACTACTTCCTGCGCCGAGCCGGAGAGCCGGGAATAGAGGCGGTTCACGGCGTCGATGAGGACCGGCTGGGGCACCACCACGGTGGAGACCGGGAGCTGGAACAGACCGGCCATCTCGTCCACGGCCAGAAGGTTGGCCGGGTCGGCGCTGGCGGCGATCACCGTCCCCCCCTCTTCACGCAGCGGCAAGAGCAGGTTGTTGCGGGCGAAGTTGAGCGGCACCCGGTTCACCAGGGCGCCGTCCACCTTGGAGTCGTCGATCTCGGCCTGGAAGGGGAGGCCGAGACGTGCCGCTATGCTTTCTATATCAAGCGTTTCTGCCATGGAGTATGTCCGCCGTTACTGGTTGCGAATTTCGGGCTTGTCCGCGGTCACGGACTTCGGCTTTTCCTCGAGGGCGCGCTCCAGGTTGAAGGGAGCGTTGTTCTTTACCGCCTCGGAGAAGTTGTTCCTCTGGGTCACCGAAACCTCGGCCAGGTCACGCGCGTCCTTGATGATGCGCGGGGTGAGCATGATCAGCAGGTTGGTCTTGTCGCGCTTGGTGCTTTTGGACTTGAAGAGCCAGCCCAGGCCCGGGATGTCACCCAGAAGCGGAACCTTGCTTTCGGTCTCCTGGTCGGTGTCCTGGATCAGGCCGCCGATGAGCACTGTGTCGGTGTTCTTCACCACCACCGAGGTCTTCGCGGAGCGCTTGGTGCTGCCGAGGCTCGGGTCGGTCGCGGTGCCGAAGTTCTTGACCGCGGAGATCTCCTGGTAGATGTCGAGCTTCACGTACTCGCCTTCGCTGATCTGGGGCTTGATCTTCAGGATGATACCGGTGTCCTTCCTTTCGATGGACTGCTGCGAGAGTCCGGTCGAGGTGAGGTTGGTGCCCGAGACGAAGGGGACGCTTTCACCCACGAAGATCTCGGCCTCCTTGTTGTCGCTGGTCATGATGTTGGGCGTGGAGAGGACGTTCAGCGCGCCGTTGGTCTGCAGCGCCTGCAAGACGACCGGGACGTTGATCTTGCCCAGCGTCACGTCCATGCCCAGGGTCTTGGCCGCCGCGGCGGTGGTGGTGAGGCCGGCCACGGTGCCGAAGGGGTCGAAGGTGCCGATGGTGGCCACGGTGCCGTTGGAGCCGGCGCCGATGACGCCGATCTGGACCCCGAGGTCCTTGGCCCGGTTCACGGATACCTCGGCGATCATCGCCTGGACGAAGACCTGGCGGCTTCTGCGGTCCAGCTTCTGGATCACCTGCAGCAGGTTCTGGTAGTCGGTCGGGGAGGCCATTACCACCAGCGAGTTGGTCGCCTTGTCCGGGGTGATGGTGATCTTGCCCCCCTCGAACACAGCCTGCTGCGGTGCCGCCGCCGTGCCCGGAGCGCCGGACGTCGCGGTCGGAGTTCCTTTTACCAGCCCTTCCAGCACCTTGGCCACCTCGGTTGCCTCGGCATTTTCCAGGTAGTAGACGTTGACCTTGCTGCTGGTGGTGGGGGGGACCACGTCGACCAGCGCGATCAGTTTCTTGATATCGGCCTTGTCCTTGTCGGAGCCGAAGATGATCAGTGCGTTCAGCCTGGCGTCGGCGACCACGGGTACGTTGCCGGCCGAGGGGCCCGCGCCGGCTGCGGTCTTGCCGCTTTGTTTGCCGGAGAGCCAGTCCTTGACCAGGGTGGCCACGCTGTCGGCCGCCGCGTTCTTGAGGAACACCAGCTCGGCCCCTTCGCGCACCTGGTCGGTATCGATGTGTTTCAGGATGCCCAGGATTTTCTGAATGTTGTAGGCGGAGTCCACCACGAGGATCAGGTTGGCTGCGCCGAAGGCGGAGATCTGCCCGTCCTTGGAGACCAGGGGCTGCAGGAAGGTGACCGCGTCTTGGGGGGCGACGTGCTCGAGCTGGATCACCCGTGCCTGGTAGGTGTCGTTGACAACCCCTTTGTCGCCGTCGCTCAAGACCTTCATCCCGGCCTGCTTGGCGGCCGCGGTCGGGACGATCTTCATCACCTTGCCCGCCGGCACCACGGTGAAGCCCTTCAGTTCCAGGACCGAGGTGAAGACGTTGTAGGCCTCCTCGTTGGAGAGTTTGGCCGGGGAGAAGACCGAGATCTTGCCCTTGACCCGTTCGTCCATGATGAAGTTTTTGCCGGTCAGGTCGCTGATGAATTTCACCATGGTGGCGATGTCCACGTCGGTGAAGTTGAGCACGACCCCTTTGGCAAATACCAGGGTCGGTGCGGCGATCAGGAACATGAGCAACGCGGCGATGCGGGCGATTCTGATTTTCAAGGAAAACCCTCCGAGAGGCAGATTGAAATCTAACTGCTTCACCTTATGTCATACGTGAATGTCGTTGGCTGGCCGTCGCGGATCAGGTCGAGCTTGATCCGGCTCTGCCCCTTGAGCGACGCGAAGGACTGGATCGCCTTCTCCGGCGAGTCGATGGGGAAATCGTTCATGCGCAACAGTACGTCGCCGTTTTTGATGCCGACGGTGCCGAAGATCCCCTGCGGCTTCACCTCGGAGGCACGGAATCCCTCCACCTTGCCGTCCTTCATGCTGGGCAAAAGGCGCGCGTCGGTCATGGCCTGGCCGATGTTGTCCAAAGCCGAATTCAGGGCGCGCTGGTCGATGACGTAGTTGCCTCCACCGCCGGCAGTGGCCAGGCCGCCGCCGACACCGGCGGGCGCTGCCACGGGAGCCGCTGCGGCTTCGGCCGCCGCGGCCATCGGCGTCAGGATTTTCACCCGCTTGCCCCCCACCAGGATCTCGGCCACGTCCTTCTTGACCGACACCAGCGGGCCCGCCGAGAACACCGTGTCCCCTAGCCTGAAGACACGCTCCTCGTGGCTGGAGTTCTTCAACACCAGTGCGAACGTCTCACGGAAGGAGCCGACCGCGGTCCCCAAGAGGACCAGGTCACCTACCGCCGCCGGTGGGGGCGCGGCCGCCGCGGGCCCACCGGCCGCCTGCTGCTGCAGCGGAGTCAGTCTTCCCTGGGTCGCCTTGCCGAAAAGCCCCCGCTCCAGAATGGGCGCGAAACCGGACAGGTCCTGGCTTCCGGCCGGCGTGGCCGCAGCCTGTGTCGCGACCTGCTTCGGCGCGGTCCTGGGGTACAGGGCCGCAATCTTGACGCTCAGCAGATCCGCTGCGATGAGCGCCGCGACTGCGGTGATGGCGAGGCCAAGAGTAAGGTTCAGGGGGAGAATCCAGCGCGGCATGAAAGACCCTTCTTTGCGAGTAGTTGGAACTGAGCGAATATATTAGATGCCCTTGACTTATGCAACAAAAAAGGGGGTCCCGACGCCCCGATTTCGGGCATCCTGGCGGCTCCCCTTTCCCCCTCTCACCTTGGCGTTGATACCATCCGGCTCAGGGACCACCGTCACGACGGCTCACGAGGGAAGACAGGATAATGAGAGCCTACGGTTCCCGTGCTTTAACCAAGCGCCACCATTATCAGCAAAAGCTGTGCCGCCGCTTCTGGAGCGACGATGCGGGGAACATTGTAGCAGATGAGGTGTGATTTGCCGCTGTTTTTTCCAATGAAGAAGCCGGCGCAGGGAGGAGGGGGACACTGCCGGCACCAGGAATATGTCCCGAATGGAGCACATTTTTTGACAGGTGACGGTTATTTGACTGGTGACGCAATGACGCAAAGCAGGCAAAGCGTCCAAAACTATAAGAGCCAAAAGCTTCAACGTGAAGACGCAGAGGCGCCAAGACGCTGAGCAGAAAACAGTGAAGTAAAAACTGGACCCTTAAAACGTTTTGTTTCTACCAATAGCTTTTCTTTGCGCCTTTGCGGCTTTGCGTTAAATCATGCTTTACGTCTTTAAGGCTTTAAAGCCCAAAATCGATTTTGTAACGTGACGCGACAGTCGTTGAAGTCGCCTTCTCTGCTGTGCTACACTCGCGCATCGAAAACGTGCAGGGAGCAGCGCATGAGCCGCATCATCGTCACCGCATCTACCCGGTTGGAACTCTCGGAACTGCTGGCCGCTACCTCGGCCTCCGCGCTGCCGGACGCAGGGCATGTGCCGCTGTACCGCACCGAGATGAGGGGGACGGAGATCCTGTTCGCCCTGACCGGGATCGGCAAGGTGAACGCCGCCAGCGCCGTGACCCTGCTGTGCGAACGCTACGCCCCCGACCTCATCATCAATACCGGTTGCGGCGGCGCCTTTGCCGGGGCCGGCCTCGCCGTGGGCGACCTCGCCGTGGCCGACAGCGAGTACCTGGCCGACGAAGGGGTCAGGACCCCCGACGGCTGGCGCGGACTCGACCTGATCGGCATTCCCGTGTACGAGGGGAGAGGGGAGAGGCTCTTCAACCGGATCCCGCTGGACCGGGAGATGGCCCGCCGCGCCCTCGACTGCGCAACCGTCGGCGGCTTCGACACGGTGCTGGGGCCCTTCCTCACCGTTTCCACCTGTTCCGGCACCACCCGGCAGGGGGAGGAACTGCTGCGGCGCTTCCCCGGGGTCTGCGAGAACATGGAGGGGGCTGCCGTGGCACAGGTGGCGCTCATGTACGGCGTTCCCTGCCTCGAGGTGCGCGGCATCAGCAACATGGTGGAGGACAGGGACCTGTCCCGCTGGGACCTCAAGCGCGCGGTGGGGCAGGTGCAGCGCTTCCTGGCCCTTTACCTCGCGCAGGTGGCGGACAACCGTCCCGGCATGCGCTGAACGAAGTTTCTGCCTCCCCCCGTCCTTGTTCCAGTCTAAGGGATCTCCCCGCCAGAACTTCTAATTGGACTATGAGCGTTTCGTTAACCTTTTCTTGCACGGCATGCGGGCTGATTGTATATTGGTGAGTCTTAAATGTGCCGGCTTTGCCGCTGGACGCGCCGGCAGTCGTGCCGCCGCCGCGGTAAACAGGGAGTGTAGCAACGGATGGATGCAGTTATGCCAGTAAAACAGGATCAGCAATCGGGACCGGTACTATCCCTGGGCTTTTCGCCATGCCCTAACGATACTTTCATCTTTGACGCCTTGATCCACGGGCGCGTCGACTGCGGTTTCGGGTTCCGGGAGCAGTTGGAGGACGTGGAGACCCTGAACCGGATGGCGCTCGAGTCGGTGCTGGACGTTTCCAAGGTTTCCTACCACCTCCTGGGGCACATCCTGAAGGACTACCTGCTGCTTAGAAGCGGGGGGGCCCTGGGGCGCGGTTGCGGACCGCTGGTTGTGGCGCGCGGACAGGTGGATCCCGCCACCCTGGCCGGCAAGCGGGTCGCCCTGCCCGGGCGCTACACTACGGCTGCGCTGCTGCTGCGGCTTTTCAACCCCACCCTGACCGATTTCATCTATCTCCCGTTCCACGAGATCATGGCGGCGGTGGCCGATGGTTCGGTGGCCGCCGGAGTCATAATCCACGAGTCCCGTTTCACCTACCAGGAGTACGGCCTGTCCAAGGTGGTCGACCTCGGTGAGTGGTGGGAGCGGGAAACGGGGCATCCCATTCCGCTGGGGGGGATTGCGGCCAAACGCTCCCTGGGAAGGGACGCGCTGCTGAGGCTCGAGCAGGGGTTAGCGGACAGCGTCGAGTACGCCTTCGCCCATCCCGGTGCGGCCCGCCCCTACATCCGCGCCCACTCCCAGGAGATGAGCGACGCGGTGTGCGACGCCCATATCGGGCTCTACGTGAACGACTTCTCCCGCGGCCTCGGAGTCGAAGGTGAAGCGGCTGTCCGCCTGCTGCTGGGGCGCGCGGCGGCAGCGGGGATCGTTCCCTCCTGGCAGGAACCGCTGCTCATTTCCTGAGGGGACTGGCTCCGCCAGGTGCCTGTCCCCTTAGGGCTTGGGTAAGGTGGGTGGGCGGAATGGAGCGTTCCGCCAGAGGGACTGGCACCTAACCGGAGCCAGTCCCTTCGTCTCAAGTTATCTTCTTTTCCGCCGAAAGGTGCAAAAGCTGTCTTAGCATCGTGGAGGATTCCAGATGACCAAGCCGTTCAACTGGAAGCGGCACATAGGCGTGGCCCTCGGTTTCATCGCCGCATTCTGGGTCGGGGACGCCCTGCTCGACGCCACCATCATGGGGCGGGAGCCCTTTCTGCAGCAGATTCACGATCCCAACTCCTATGAGTTGTGGATGCGGACCTTCTACGCCTGCCTGCTCGGCGCCTTCTTCGCCTCCCTTTCCGTGGTGACCGAGCGGGGACGCAGGGTGGAGACGGCGCTGCGCCACTCCGACGACCTTTCCCAGATCTTCCTGGGATCATCCCGTGACGCAATCTGTGTCCTGAACACCACCGACTACACCATCGTCAACTGCAACGGCGTCTTTCTCGCCAACTACGGCTTGACCGAAGAAGGGGCCAGGGGGGCCAACTTTTCGGAACTGGTGGCGCGCCAGGGGCTCGCCGACCAGATCATGAGCCTTATCTCCGACTGCACCTGTAGCGGCACCGCCCTTAACAGTGAGATCTGCTACGGCGCGCAGGACGGGGAAATCCGTTACGAGGACATCTCGGTGCACCCGATCGGGGACTTGGTGCAGGGGGTGCGCAGGGTGCTCTTTGTGGCACGGGACATCACGGTGCGCCGCACCTCCCAGCAGCGGCTGGAAGAATCCGAGGCGCGCTACCGCGCCATCTTCGAAGACACCGGGACGGCCATGGCCATCGTCCTCCCCGACGGGACGCTGCAGATGGTGAACCGCGGCTTCGCGGCACTTACCGGCCTGTCCCGGGAGGATCTCGAGGGAAGGAGGCTTTGGACGGAGTTCATCGGCTGCTGCGACAGCGACGGGTTCTCCCCTGCGAAGGAGGATGCCCACCCCGACTCGCCGCGCCGCAGCTTCGAGGTCCAACTCTCCGGCAAGGAAGGCACCCGGACCATGGCCGGCAACTGGGCCGTCATCGAGGGGACCGACCGCTCGGTGCTCTCCCTGGTGGATATCAGCGCCCACAAGGAAGTCGAGGAGGCGCTCAGGGAGAGTCGGGCCACGCTCGCCGTGGCGCAGCGCATCGCACGCCTGGGCAACTGGGACTGGGACCTCGGCAGCGACACCCTCACCTGGTCCGACGAGATGTACCGCATCTACGATGCCGATCCGGCCTGCTTCGTCCCGTCTCACGAGCTGGTGCTGCAGGCGGTGCACCCCCAGGACCGGGAGCAGGTGATCCGCTCCGTGAACGACGCCATCTACAACCGCAAGGCCTATCAGATGGACTACCGGATCGTGCTCCCCAACGGCTCGATGCGCACCCTTTCCGCACGTGCCGAAGTGACCTACGACGCCCAGGGCAAGCCGCTGCACATGCTGGGGACCGCCCAGGACATCACCTGGCGCCTCGAGGCCGAGCAGGCCCTCCGGAACTCCGAGGAGAAGTTCTCCAAGGCATTCCACGCCTCTCCGGACTCCATCGTCATCACCCGCGCCGAGGACGGCACCTACATCGACGTCAACGAGGCCTTCCAGGAGATCACCGGCTACAGCCGCGACGAGGTGATCGGCCGGACCTCCACCGAACTCATGCTCTGGGCCGACCCCGACGCGCGCATGGTGATGCTCAAGCTCTTGAACGAGCACGGCCACGTGCGCAACCTCGACGTGCGCTTCCGGGTCAAGTCCGGCGAGATCCGCGAACTTTTGTGGTCGGCCGACGTGATCGAGTACCAGGGTGAGGCGTGCCTGATCGCCATCTCCCGCGACGTCACCGACCAGCGCCAGATGGAGCGGGAACTGCTGGAAAGCGATGCCCGCCTCTACATGAAGCACGAGGAGTTGAAGAACGTCTTCCACCAGATGGAGGGGATCCGGCGCGAGTGGGAGGAGATCATGGACTGCATCTCCGACATGTTCATCCTGGCCGACCAGTTCGGCAAGATCCGGCGCTTCAACCGCGCCGTAGAAACTTTCACCGGCATGGCGCACCGGGACATCGTCGGCAGGGATTGCGTCGCCTTCCTCGAGCAGCACGGCCTCAAGGAGCACCTGGAGTCCCCGGGAGTGGAACTGCTGCACAAGCCGACCGGCAAGTGGTTCGTGGTCAAGCGGCATGCCTTCCCGCCGGAGGTGGACGGCTCGGCGCGCGAAGTGGTGATCATTAACGACACCACCACCATCGGCCGGCGCCAGCGTGGCGCGCAGCCCGTCGAAGCCGTGCCGGCGCAGGGTCAAACGGCCGGGTAGATAAACCACGCAAGATTAATGGCTTACCCGGCGCGATGCTCATTGGAACTTGACTCTCGGGTTAGAACGTGTTATACGAATGCCTCGCCCAACAAAGGAGGTGCGCATGGCATCATCCGAGCGGAGCGGCAGGCTGGTACGGATAATCGTCCTGGCTCTGATGCTCCTCCCGATCCACACGCTTCCCCTGCTGGCTGCAGAACAAGTAGCAAAACCGGTAGTAGAAAAGGCAGAACCGCAAGAAAAGTCGGTGGTGAAAAAACTGGTTGGCATAGCCTCCTACTATGCCAAGAAGTTCCACGGAAGAGCGACCACGTCGGGAGAGCGGTATCATCCGGAAAAGATGACCGCCGCCCACCAGAGTCTTCCGCTGGGCACCAAGGTTCTGGTCAGGAACCTCGCCAACGACAAGGAAGTCACGGTTGTCGTCAACGACCGTTGCCGTAAGAAGGGGTTCCCCTTCATCGACCTGTCACGGGCCGCGGCAAGGAAACTGGGATTCCTCGGGGAAGGCAAGGCCAAAGTGGCCATCATCCCGCTGACCGACGACGAATCCTAGCAACATCAAAATACAATCTGGGCGAACAGAGAAAAAGGCCGGGGGCTTGTCCCCCGGCCTTTTTTCTTCTAAGGGACAGCAGAAGGGACAGGCTCCGTCAGGTGCCTGTCCCTCTGGCGGAACGCTCCTTTCAGCTCTACCACCCCCAACGACAAGGGGACAGGCACCTGGCGGAGCCAGTCCCCTTCTTCTTTCTTGATCCCCCCTCCCCTTGCGGGAGGGGGCTCGGGGGTGGGGGAGGGTGCCATCATCCCCGCAGGTGGCGGCTTCACCCACCCCCCGTCCCCCTCCCGTCAAGGGAGGGGGGGAAGGAACCCTTCCGGCGCGCCAGCCTGGCCCTGCATACGCAAAAAAAGGCAGCCCCCCGCGGGGGGCTGCCTTTTCATATGGTGCTGCTGCCGAAGTCGGCGGCTACTCTTCCTTGTGCTTCTTCTTGGAGGAGGACTTCTTCTTTTTGGAGGAGGACTTCTTGGAGGACTTCTCTTCCTTCTCCTTGGACTTCTTCCCTTTCTTACCCTTCTTGGACTTGCTCCCGCTCGAACCCTTGTGCTTGCGGAAGCTCCTCGGCTCGGGGTTGAACTCGTCCTTGATGTTGCTTAACAGGACCTGGGCCTCTTCCAGTTCCGGGTCGGCCTTCCGGGCCGCCTCGAGCGATTCCTTGGCCTCGGCGATGTGGCCGTCCTTCATCTGCACGCGCCCCATGGCGTTCAGGGCCTTGGCGTGGTCAGGCTTCAGCTTCACCGCCTCCTTGTATTCGTCGGTGGCGGCGGTGTAGTTCTTCTGGAACTCGTACACCAACCCCAGCTTATAGTGGGCGTTGGCGTCGTTGGGGGAGAGTTCCACGCCTTCCTTCAAGAGCTTGGCCAGGGAGTCGTAGTTCTTGTTCTTGACGTAGATGGCGGTGAGGGCGGTGCGGGCCTCCTGGTCATCCTTCTTCAGGCGCAGCACTTCCTGATATTCGTTGGCGGCCTGATCCATCTCGTTGCGCTTGCGCAAGAGGTTGGCGAGCTCGCGGTGGGTTTCCAGCGACTCCGGGTCCAGTTTGATGGCGGCCTGGTAGGCGCTGATGGCCGAGTCGAGGTCCTTGGTGTTCACGAAGGCGCGCGCCAGCTTGAGCTGGGTAGGCGCATCGGCCGGGTTGGCCTTGATCAGCGCCTGGTACTGCTCCAGCGCCTGCGGGAAGCTGCCACGCAGCGTGTAGATTTCGGCGAGACGCTGGCGCGCCTGCTGGTTGTCCGGCGTGCTGGCGAGCACCTGGCGGTATTCCACCACCGCCTCGTCCAGGAGCGCCTTGCGCTCATAGATGCCGGCCAGGTTCAGGTGCAGCTGCGGGTTTTCACCCTTGTTCCTGATGGCGTCGCGGTAGTAGGACATCGCCTCGTCCTCGCGCCCCACCGCCAGCAGGCAGTCGCCCAGGCGCTGCTGCGCCACGGCGTCGGTCGGCTCCTCGGCGATCCTGAGGCGATACTCGCTGATCGCCATCTCGTAGTCCTTGGCGTTCTTGTACTGGTCGGCGAGCGCCATGTGGTCGACCTTGGGCGTCTCCTTCACCTTGGGTCCGATGCCGGCCAGCACCCGCTCGTACTCGGCGCTCTTCTGGTCCCCCTTGCGGACGTACCCTTCGGCGAGCAGGCGGTGCACTTCCTTGTTGCCCGGCTCGGCAATGGCGGCCTGCTTCAGTTCGGTCACCGCCTTGTCGGTCTCGCCGCGGGCGAGGAGCAGGGCTCCCAGTCCCAGGCGCGCCCGGGCGTTGCCCGGCTGGATGGCGAGCGCCTTTTTGTATTCGTCCTCGGCCTTCTGCTTCTGCCCCACCGCGTCGTAGGAAACGGCCAGGTCGTTATGCAGAGAGGCGTCTTCGGGGAAGGCGGCCAGTGCCTCGGTGTAGTGGAAGATGGCGAGCTGGTGCAGATCCTTCTGCGCCAGGATGCGGGCGAGGCCGCCGTGGTAGCGCGGGTCGCCGGCCTTCAAGCCCTGGGAGAGCTCGACCGCCGCCTCCTCACTGGCCCCTTTCTGCAGGTGCAACAGGCCCAGGTTGCCGCTGGCGGGGTAGAAGTCCGGGTCCAGCGCGAGGGTCTCGCGGTACTCCTGGATGGCGGCATCGACGTTGCCGCTGCGCTCGAAGGCGAGGGCCTTCAGGTAACGGCCGGGGGCGCCGGTGGGGCAGAGCTCCGCCACGCGCTTTTCGGCATCCTTCTTCTTTTGCTCGCTCGCCTGCGGCGGAAGTTCCAGGATGATCTTCTTCGCTTCCAGGCAGGAGTTGGTCGCCGGGAAGGGCCAACTGAAGCCGGTGCTGAACAGGGTCACCGCCAGAAGCGATGACAGTGCTGCGTATCTTTTCATGTAGGGCCCTTTTATTCGAGAGAACGTTTGGTGGGGGCGCAGGTGCCGCGCCGGGGGCTCGGCCCGATGCTGCCGGGCGCTGCCGGGCGGTGGGGCCCGGTGAGGTTGCCGGATTATACACATCGGAACTCATAAATTCAATTCCAAAACGGTAATCATTAACGATCCCGAGATCTTGACCCCGCAAACCCGCACGGGGTGAGGGGGGCTGTCAGGTTAAGGCGGATTACCTTGACTTTCATGATAAAGATGGTTAAATCATCTGCACCGGCCACGGGCCGGTTTTTCATTAATAGCCGTGCAACAGAGGGGCGCGATGGCGGTAATTCCCAAGGAACCTTTGGAATGGCTGAACCTGTTCCGCCAACAGATGGACGAGATCTTCCGTTTTCTCTCCACGCTGGAGGGGCGGGAAGGCTTCACCGACAAGGAACAGTCCCCGCTGCTGGACATCTACGAAACCGACCGCTCCTTCGTGGTCGAGGTGGAACTCCCCGGCTGCGACCGCAGCGACATCACCCTGAGCCTGTGCTGCTCCACCCTGGTGGTGGAGGGGACGGCACGGGACGAAACGGAGCCAGGCGCCACCTACACCTGCCTTGAGCGCGGCACCGGCCGCTTTTGCAGGGCCATCGAGGTGCCTCCCGGCGTCGACCTGGAGGGGGTGCAGGCGCGCTACCGGCGCGGTCTGCTCACGGTCGAGTTCCCCTGGTGCAAGGGGGAGACGCCGCACATCCGCGAGATCCCTATTCAGTAAGGAGAGGTACATGGAAAACAGGCAGGAAACCGAAGAGCTTAATATACCGGATGTTCTGCCGCTGCTCCCGGTACGGGACGTGGTCGTATATCCCTACATGATTCTGCCGCTTTTCGTGGGGCGCGAGATCTCCATCGCCGCGGTCGACCACGCCCTTTCCAAGGACC
This sequence comes from Geomonas anaerohicana, assembly GCF_016458305.1. Classification (GTDB taxonomy): domain Bacteria; phylum Desulfobacterota; class Desulfuromonadia; order Geobacterales; family Geobacteraceae; genus Geomonas; species Geomonas anaerohicana. Next base: position 65,063 of record NZ_JAEMHL010000005.1, read on the forward strand.
GCATGATCTTTCTGGCCACGCAAAGGGACGTGGGGGACGAGGACCCGGCCCCGGAGGCGATCTACGAGGTCGGCACCGTCGCCATGATCATGCGCATGCTGAAGCTTCCCGACGGCAGGGTGAAGATCCTGGTGCAGGGGCTCACGAAAGGGCGCATCACCGAATACCTGGCCGAGAAGCCTTTTTACTCGGTACGCATCGACCGCATCATCGAGCCGGCGGCCCCGGAGAACACGCTGGAGTCCGAGGCCCTGATCCGCACGGTGAAGGAAGAGCTGGCCAAGATCGTGGCGCTGGGCAAGGCCGTCTCCCCCGAGGTGATGGTCATCGTCGAGAACATGCAGGAGCCGGGCGCCCTGGCCGACCTGGTGGCCAGCAATATCGGCCTTAAGGTGGAAGAAGCGCAGGGGCTCTTGGAGGTGATCGATCCGCTGGAGCGCCTGAAGAAGGTGAACGACCTCCTCAACAAGGAAAGCGAACTCCTCAACATGCAGGCCCGCATCCAGTCCGCCGCCAAGGAGGAGATGGGCAAGAGCCAGCGTGAGTACTACCTGCGCGAGCAGCTGCGCGCCATCCAGCAGGAACTGGGCGAGACCGACGCCAGAAGCGAGGAGATGGCCGAACTGAGAAAAGCCATCGAAAACGCCAAGATGCCGCAGAACGTCGAGAAGGAGGCCCTGAAACAGCTCGGGCGCCTGGAGCAGATGCATCCTGACGCCGCCGAGGCGGGCATGCTCAGGACCTTCCTGGACTGGATGGTGGATATCCCCTGGGGCAAAGCGACCAAGGACGCCCTGGAGATCAACCGCGCCTCCGAAATCCTCAACGAGGACCACTACTTCCTGGAGAAGGTGAAGGAGCGCATCCTCGAGTTCCTGGCGGTCAGAAAACTCAAGAAGAAGATGAAGGGGCCCATCCTCTGCTTCGTCGGACCTCCCGGCGTCGGCAAGACCAGCCTGGGCAAGTCCATCGCCCGCGCCATGGGGAGGAAGTTCGTGCGCATCTCGCTGGGCGGCGTGCGCGACGAGGCCGAGATCCGCGGCCACCGGCGCACCTACGTCGGGGCGCTGCCGGGCCGGATCATCCAGGGGCTCAAGCAGGCCGGCTCCAACAACCCGGTCTTCATGCTGGACGAGTTGGACAAGCTGGGTTCCGACTTCAGGGGCGACCCCTCCTCGGCCCTGCTGGAGGTGCTCGACCCGGAGCAGAACAACAGCTTCTCGGACCACTACATCAACCTCCCCTTCAACCTGTCCAACGTGATGTTCATCGCGACGGCCAACCAGATGGACACCATTCCGGGGCCGCTGCGCGACAGGATGGAGGTGATCAATCTCTCCGGCTACACCGAGGAGGAGAAGCTCGGCATCGCCAAGCGCTACCTGGTGCCGCGCCAGGTGAAGGAAAACGGCATCACCGAGGAGATCGCGGTCTTCTCGGAGGAGGCGCTGCGCACCATCATCGCCAAGTACACCCGCGAGGCGGGCCTTAGGAACCTGGAGCGCGAGATCGGCAGTGTCTGCCGCAAGGTGGCCAGGAAGTTCGCCGAAGGCAAAGGGGAGAAGTTCGTCATCACCGCTGGCACCGTGCCCAAGTACCTCGGTCCCCCGAAGTTCCTGCGCGAAGAGGAGATGGAGAAGAACGAGGTCGGCGTGGTCACCGGTCTCGCCTGGACCCCGGTAGGGGGCGAGGTGCTCTTCGTCGAGGCGACGGTTATGAAAGGGAAGGGTGGGCTGACCCTCACCGGCCAATTGGGCGACGTGATGAAGGAGTCGGTCCAGGCCGCACTCTCCTACATCCGTTCCAAGACCGCGGAACTGAACATCCCCGAGGACTTCAGCTCCAGCATCGACATCCACGTGCACGTCCCGGCCGGCGCCATCCCGAAAGACGGCCCCTCGGCGGGCGTCACCATGGCGACCGCGCTGGTCTCGGCGCTCACCAAGATCCCGGTGCGCAAGGAAGTCGCCATGACCGGCGAGATCACCCTGCGCGGCAAGGTGCTCCCCATCGGCGGGCTGAAGGAGAAGATCCTCGCCGCGGCGCGCCTGGGCGTCACCACGGTGATCATCCCGATACAGAACAAGAAGGACCTCGAGGACGTCCCCAAGACCATCCTCAAGAAGCTCAAGATCGTCACCGCCGCCAACATCGACGACGTGCTGGCGGTTGCTCTCGAGAAGTTCCCGCCCCCGGCGCCCAAGGCGGCCAAGCCTGAGCCGCCGAAAACCAAGGTCAGAACCCGCGTGCCGGTCCCGGCCCCGGTGAGGGGCAAGGCTTGAAACTAGCCGAACTGGGCGAATTCGGCCTGATAGACAGGATCAAGGCAAACGTCGCCGCGTCACCCTCGGTGCTTCTGGGCATCGGGGACGACGCGGCGGCGCTGTCTCCTACCCCCGGACAGGTCACCCTGATCACCTCCGACATGCTGCTGGAAGGGGTCCACTTCGACCTCTCCTTCTGCGACCCGCGCACCCTGGGCAGAAAATCCCTTTCCGTCAACCTTTCCGATGTCGCCGCCATGGGGGCGCGCCCGCGCCACTTCCTGCTCGGCGTCGCGCTCCCCAAAGATATCCCACTCGAATTCATGGACGGCTTCATGGCCGGCATGCTGGAGCAGGCACAGCGCTACGGCGCCACCTTGGTAGGCGGCGACACCTGTGCCTCCAAGGGGGGACTGGCCATTTCGGTGACCGCGTTGGGCGAGCAGCGTCCTGACTTGGTGCTGAAGCGCAGCGGCGCAAAGCCGGGGGATCTGGTTTGCGTGACCGGGACGGTCGGGGATGCGGCGGCGGGGCTCAAGCAGCTTTTTGCCGGGGTGCGGGAAGGCTTCCTGGTGGCGCGGCAGTTGGATCCGACGCCGAGGGTGGAGGCTGGGGTGGCGTTGGCCGAGGCCGGTGTCGTTACCGCCATGATCGACGTAAGCGACGGGGTGCTGCAGGATCTGGGGCACATCTGCGAGATGTCGGGAGTGGGGGCGCGCCTGGAACTGGCCCGGTTGCCGCTTTCCGAGCACTACCTGGCTTACTGTGGCCACACTGATCATGCTCCCCCCGCCCTTTGGGAGAGGGGAGGGGGTGAGGGCGCTGCTACCGGCAAGTTGTATCCTGGTAACGATCCCTTCGCGCTGGCCCTGTCCGGCGGGGAAGACTACGAACTGCTTTTCTGCATCCCTGCCGGCAAGGAGTCCGAGGTGGCAGCCATCTGTGCCTCCGTGAACCTCCCTGTCTCCGTGATCGGGAAAATCACCACGGGCGCCGGCATTGAACTCACCGCCCCCGACGGCTCATCCTACACGCCGCCGCGGCGCGGCTTCGACCACTTCGGCGCGGACTAGTCCGCGCTGATCCTTACCGCCACCTTCCTCTCCCTCGGTCCGTCGAACTCGCAGAAGTAGAGGGCCTGCCAGGTGCCCAGGAGGAGCTTGCCCCGGTCGATCAGGAGCCGCTGGCAGCTCCCCACCAGGGTCGACTTGACGTGGGCCGCGGAATTCCCCTCGGCGTGGGTGAAGTAATGCTCGTCCGGCACCAGCCGGTCCAGGCAGTTGGCGATGTCGCGCTTTACTGCCGGGTCCGCCCCCTCGTTCACCGTGACTCCTGCCGTCGTATGCATCACGAAGACGTCGCAGCTGCCGGTCCCGACCATGCTGGCCGCAATGAGGCCCTGGACCATGGCGGTGATATCGATCAACTCCGTCCTCTCCCTGCTTTTCAATGTCAGGTACTGGATCATCCGTCCCTCCGACGTTACGGGGACTGGCTCCGCAGGTGCCTGTCCCCCTTGCCCCCTTATTCCTTATCCCTTATCCCTTACCCAGGTACAGCCTCAGCCCCTCCCCCCGGAGGGGGGAGGCTGGGAGGGGGGCGCCGCAGCCTAACATCTCCCCCTCCCTAACCCTCCCCCTCCGGGGGAGGGAACATGGGCTATCTCCTAAAGAGGCTGCTCCGAATCTTGCCCAGGTACTTGTTGAGCGGGTTGCCCCTGGAGAGGAAGGGGATGACCGGGGATTCGCGGTGCCCCAGCGACTGTAGCAGCTTCATGATAGCCGGGTTCTTCCCTACTCTGAGCCCGAGGTTGAGCGACCGGATCGCCTCTTTTTTCCTCCCCGCGACCAGGTATATCGTGCCCAGACGCAGGAAGTGGCTGGAGTTTCTTGGCTCCCTCTTGATGGCTTCCTGGCACAGGGCCACCGCCGTCTTTATGTTCCCGGTCGCCTGGGCCAGCGCCAGGGCGTAGAGAGAGACGTGGTCCGGGGTGCGCTGCTGTTCCATGGCAGCCTGCAGGTAGCGCAGCGCGGACGAGAAGCGGCGGGCCTCCAGTTCCTCCTGGCCGATATGCACCAGTTCGGTCGTTTCCATTTGGGCAAGTTCGGGGTTCACACGGCTCTCCTGTCTGCAGCGCTAACATTAAGATGGGATACTATACCATTTAATTTGTGACATGGGAAACCGGCAAGTTGCCCCCGGAGGAGCTATCCCCGCGTTTTCGTTGGCTGCGAACGGCTGCGCCGTTGCGGCGGGCAGGGTTGAAAAAAAAAGGGATTTGTGTTCTAATCTGCGGCTGTGGAACAGTGCGCGTACATAGGGCTGGGGTGCAACATCGGCGACCGGGAGCTGAAGCTCCTGATGGCGATTGCGGAGTTGGGCAAGCTGCCGCAAACCAGGGTCACTGCCGTTTCCCCCTTCTACGAGACCGAACCGGTCGGAGGGGTGCCCCAGGACAACTTCTACAATGCCGTGGTGCGCCTCAACACCGACCTGGCGCCGCTGGAACTCCTGGACCGGCTCAAGAAGCTGGAGACCGGGGTCTTCCACCGGGTGCCGTCGCAGCGCTGGGGCGCCCGCAGCATGGACCTCGACATCCTCCTCTACGGCGAACTGGTCTTCAGCTGCGAAGAGCTCACCATCCCGCATCCGCGCCTGGCCGAGCGTCGTTTCGCCCTCCAGCCGCTGTCCGACATCGCACCGGACCTGGTGCACCCGACTCTGGGCAGACGCATCATCGAACTGTTGACCGAGCTGACCTCGCCCGAGAAGGTGGTCAGGATTTAGGGGGACGAGTGAAGTTTTTGATCTGGGCACTGCTGGCGTACCTCGTGTACCGCATGTTCGTCGGCAAGTCGTCCGAAAAGATAGCGAAAAAAGAACCTGTCGCCGCCGAGACCTTCCAGGATCCGGTCTGCGGCGTGTACATAGCCGAGGCCGATGCGGTGGTCGGCAGGCTGGAGGGGAAGCGCTACCACTTCTGCTCCATAGACTGTTTGAAAAAATTCGAAGAGATGCAGCAAGGGCACTAACAACACAACCGGAGGAAAGATGAAGTTTTTTATCGACACAGCGGACGTAAAAGAGATTCGGGAGGCCAACGAACTGGGACTGGTGGACGGCGTCACCACCAACCCCTCCCTGATCGCCAAGAGCGGCCGGCGTTTTGAGGAAGTAATCAAGGAGATCACCGAGATCGTGGACGGCCCCATCTCCGCGGAGGTCATCTCCCTGGAGCATGACGGCATGATCGCCGAGGCCACCGAGCTGGCCAAGATCCACCCCAACATCGTCATCAAGCTCCCGATGACCCCGGAAGGGCTCAAGGCGACCAAGACCCTCTACAAACAGGGGATCAAGACCAACGTCACCCTGATCTTCACCCCGATGCAGGCCCTCCTGGCCGCCAAGGCCGGCGCTACCTACGTCTCTCCGTTCGTCGGCCGCCTGGACGACATCTCCCAGGACGGCATGGGGATCATCGAAGAGATCAGGACCATCTTCGACAACTACGGCATGGATGCCCAGATCATCGTGGCCAGCATCAGGAACCCGGTGCACGTGCTCAACTCCGCTCTCATCGGCGCGGACGTCTGCACCATTCCGTACTCGGTCATGCTGCAGCTTGCCAAGCACCCGCTCACCGATGCCGGCATCAAGAAGTTCCTGGAAGACTGGGAGAAGGTTCCCAAGTAGAGGACGACGCGGGAGGCTGCTCCCGCAGATCGGGTAACAAAGGCGTTACTGAGGGCGGGTCCTGGACCCGCCCTTGCTTTATGGTGGGGATTATTCCGGGGATTGGGCGCGCTTGCAGCGCTGCAGGCGGACGTAGACGGCGATGATCACCGCGCTGGCGACCAGGACGCCGATGACCGCCTGGTGCGAGTAGCGCATGATCAGTTCCTGGTTACTGCCGATGAAGTAGCCGATGAAGGTGAGCACGGTGACCCAGATGCCGGCGCCGAGCAGGGTGTAGAGCGAGAATTTGACGTGGTTCATGCCGGCGAGTCCGGCCGGGAGCGAGATCAGGTGACGCACCACCGGCAACAGCCTGCCGATGAAGGTCGAGATCTCGCCGTGGTCCTGGAAGAAACGCTCCACCTTGGCGAACTTCTCTTCGGTGATGAAGACGTACTTGCCGTACTTCAGGATCAGCGGGCGGCCCAGGTAGTGCGCCGCGAAATAGTTGGCGTAGGCGCCGATGAGGCTACCCACGGTGCCGCAGACGATGGCCACCACCATGCTCATCTGTCCCTGCTGGGCCAGGTAACCCGCCGGCGGCATCACCAGTTCGCTGGGGATCGGGAAGACGGAGCTTTCCAGGGCCATCAGGAGAAAGATGCCGGGGTAGCCCATGGCCCCTATGGTTTCGACCAGCCACTGTACTGCTGCATGCATGCCTTACTCTCCTTTATCGCTTTCTTTGCCGGCGCCATTCTATACGGCGTGCGCCAAAAAAACGACTAATTTAATTTTTTTCCGTCTCGCAGCGAGGCCGCTGAGGTGAGCTCCCCGGCCCGCGCGGGACGCACATGAAAGGAAACATGGACAAGCAGATCTTCGTTATCGGCCATAGAAACCCCGACACCGATTCGGTCGCCTCGGCCGTCGCCTACGCCCACCTGAAGCGGGCGCTGGGGGATGAGCGGGTCACCGCCGCCATGGCCGGCAACCTGAACCCCCAGACCACCTGGCTTTTGGGGCGGCTCGGCATCGAGGCGCCGTTGTACCTGGCCGACGTGCACCCCAAGGTGCGCGACGTCATCCAGCGCACCCCGATCACGGTTGCCGCCGACGCACCGCTTCTGACCGCACTGGAGCAGTTCCACCACAACTCCATCAGGGTGCTGCCGGTGCTCGATGCCGCGGGCGTTCCCAAGGGGGTCATTCCCCTCAGGAAGATCGCCGAGCGCTCGCTGGTTACCGGCGCCGATTCGCTGCGACTGGTCTCCGCTTCGCTCGCCTCGCTGGCCGCCTGCCTCTCCGGGAGCTTCCTCTCCGGCAGTGCCGATGCCGCCGTGGAGAGCCTGCACCTCTTCGTCGGGGCCATGGCCGAGGAATCCTTCATCGACCGGATCTCCGGCTTCGATCCCGCCACCCTGGTGGTCGTTACCGGCGACCGCACCTCGATCCAGAAGGCTTCCATCGAGCGTGGGGTGCGCCTGCTGGTGGTGACCGGCGGCCTCCCCGTGGCCGATGACGTGGTGCAGCTGGCCCAGTCGCGCGGGGTTGCGCTCCTCTCCACACCGCTCGACACCGCGGCCACCGTTGCCCGGGCCCGCCTGGCCACCCCGGTGCTGGCGCTGGCTGTCCCGACCTTCGAGAGCGTTTCCGTCGGCGAACCGCTGGGACGGCTGCGGGACAAGCTGCTGCACTCAGGCGAGAGCGCGGTGCTGGCCCTCGAGGAGGACGGCACCCTTGCAGGCGTCGCCACCAAGTCGTCGCTGTTCGCGCCGCTTCCCTACGCCCTGATCCTGGTGGATCACAACGAGCTCACCCAATCGGTGCCGGGCGCCGAGGACCTGGAGATCCTCGAGGTGATCGACCACCACAAGCTGGGCAACCCTCCCACCAGCAATCCGATCCCCTTCATCACCGCGCCGGTCGGGAGCACCTGCACCATCGTGGCCTCGCTCTACGAGGAGCACGAGGTAGAGCCCCCCGCGCAGATCGCGGCACTGCTGCTGGCCGGTATCCTCTCGGACACGGTGATCCTCAAGTCCCCGACCACCACGCCGCGTGATCGCGCCACCGTGGCGCGCCTGGCCGCCATTGCCGGGCTCGATTGGGAGGCCTTCGGTGCGGAGATCTTCGCCGCGTCCGGCGCACTCTCCGGGTACGGCAGCCCCGAGCGGGTCGTCGGCTCCGACTTTAAGCTCTTCAGCCAGGGCGACCTGACCTTCGGCGTCGGCCAGGTCGAGGTGTTCGGCTTCGCCGAGTTCAACGACATGAAAGCGGAACTGCGCAAAGCCTTGGCGGCGCGACGCGAAAAAGAGGGGCTGGAACTCGCCGGGCTCATGGTCACCGACATCTCCACCGAGAGCACCATGTTTCTCATGGAGGGGGGGCAGGCCTTCACCCGGTTCATGGGCTACCCGCAGCCCGAGCCGCATGTCTTCGAGATGAAGGGCGTCATGTCGCGCAAGAAGCAGTTGGTGCCGCACATGATCAAGGTGCTGGGAGGACGTTAGATGAAGAAGTTCCTGGATCGGATCGCGCAAGGGGTGTTGATCGGAGACGGCGCCATCGGCACCATGCTCTACGCCAAGGGCGTGGCGCCGGAGGCGAACTTCGAGCACCTGAACCTGGTGCGCCCGGAGCTGGTGCTGGAACTGCACCGCGAGTACGTGGCCGCCGGTGCGCAGGTGATCGAGACCAACACCTTCGGCGCCAATTGCGCCAAGCTCTCCGCCATCGGCCTGGGAGGGAAGGTCGCCGAGATCAACCGCAAGGGCGCGCAGCTCGCCAGGAGCGCCGCTGACGGGCACGATGTCTTCGTGGCCGGCTCCATCGGCCCCCTGGGGCGCGGCAAGAGCGACCTCGCGCCGGAGCAGATCGCCGACTGTTTCCGCGTGCAAGCGGCGGCGCTGGCCGAGGGCGGGGTGGACCTCCTGATTCTGGAGACCTTCTCGGAACTGGACGAACTGCTGACCGCTTTGGCCGCGGCCAAGGAGACCGGGCTTCCCGTGGTAGCCAACCTTGCCTTCGGTGAAGGGGGACGCCTTCCAGGAGGTACCTCCGCCGAGGGCGCCGCGCGTGCGCTCGCCGCTGCCGGTGCCGACGTCGTGGGCGCCAACTGCGGCGCCGGGCCGCTGGAGTTGCTGGCCACCGTGAAGCGGATCGCTGCCGCCTGCTCCCTGCCGCTGGCCGCCTATCCCAACAGTGGTTTCCCCGAGTACATCGACGGCCGCTATATCTACCGCACCACCCCCGAATACTTCGCCGATCGCGCCGAGGAACTGGTCGCCGCCGGTGCCTCCCTGGTCGGCGGCTGCTGCGGCACCACTCCCGACCACATTCGGGCTATGGCTGCCAGGATGCAACCCACTCCCCTCTCCCCCCGGGAGAGGGCGCCCGAAGGGCGGGTGAGGGCGCTGCCACGAAGCGAGAGCGCTGCCACCAGCGAAGCCCTCACCCCCAGCCCCTCTCCCGAAGGGCGAGGGGAGCTTCAGGCCGGCTTTCTGGCGCGTTGGGGGACGGAGCCGGTAATCACCGTGGAACTCGATCCGCCCAAGGGGCTCGACTGCGAGAAGGTGCTGGCGGGGAGCCGGGCACTCAAGGAGGCGGGAGCCAATGCCATCAACCTGGCCGAGAACCCGCTGGCCCGCGTGCGCATGGGGAACCTGGCGCTCGCCTCGCTGATCCGCCGCGAAGTGGGCATCGAGGTGATCGCGCACGTCACCTGCCGTGACCGCAACCTGATCGGGATGCAGTCCGAGCTGATGGGGGCGAGTCTTTTGGGGGTGTCTTCCATACTGGCCGTCACCGGTGACCCGGCGAGCCTGGGCGACGAGGCGGGAGCGTCGTCGGTGTTCGACCTCAACTCCTTCACGCTGATCAAGCTATTGAGCGACCTGAACAGCGGGGTCAACGCGTTGGGCAATCCCCTCGGCTCCGGCACCGGTTTCACCATCGGTGCCGCCTTCAATCCCAACACCCAGAACATGGAAGTGCAGGTACGGCGGCTGGTGAAGAAGGTGGCCAACGGCGCCCGCTTCGCCCAAACCCAGCCCATCTACGACCTGGCACGCTTCGAAGACATGATGGAGCGGACCGCGCACCTGGGCATCCCGGTGCTCCCCGGCGTACTGCCGCTCGTTTCCGGAAGGAATGCCGAGTTCCTGCACAACGAGGTCCCCGGCATCGTCATCCCCGAGGAGATCCGCAAGCGCATGGCCGGCAAGAGCGGCGACGAGGGTGTCGCCGAAGGTCTTGCCATCGCCAAGGAATTCATCGACGCCGCCAGCGCCAAAGCCGGCGGTTTCTACCTGATTCCCCCCTTCGGCAAGTACGAGATCGCCGTGGAGTTGGTTAGGTTCATAAAAAACAGAGCGGAACACAGAGGACACTGAGGTCCACAGAGGGCACAGAGAAAGGGACTATGAAAAACCAGTAATTCCTCCTCGCCTCCGGGAGAGGGTCGGGGTGAGGGCGTTTTCCTCTGTGTCCTCTGTGTACCTCTGAGACCTCTGTGTTCCGGGGTTGCTTTTCAGCTATTTTGACCTGCATCAATTTCAATACAGACAAAGGAGCAGATGATGAACACCAAGGACATCCTGGAAAAAGGCGCCATCCTGCAGCGTGACCGCGAGACCTACGCCATCGCCCCGCACATCCCGGGCGGCTTCACGGACACCGCCACCCTGAGAAAGATCTGCGACGTGGCCGACAAGTACAAGCTGGAAGTGAAGCTCACCTCGGCCCAGCGCATCGCCATGTTTGGGGTCAAGGAAGAAGAGCTCGACGCAGTCTGGGCCGATCTTGCCCAGGCCCCCGGCGCCGCCATCGGCCTGTGCGTCAGGAGCATCAAGATCTGCCCGGGCACCCAGTGGTGCAAGAGGGCCGTGCTGGATTCCGCCTCGCTGGGGCTCAAGCTGGACAAGATCTACCACGCCATGGAACTCCCCAACAAGATGAAGATGGGTGTTTCAGGCTGTCTGCTGGCCTGCTCCGAGTCCGGCGTCAAGGACATCGGCATCGTCGGCCACAACAAGGGGTGGCGCATCCTGGTTGGCGGCAACTCCGGTCCCAGGCCGCGCCTGGCTGAACTGCTGGTGGACAACATCCAGACCGAGGAAGAGGTGCTGGAGATCGTGGCCAAGGTGGTGGAAGTCTACAAGAACGACCCGCAGCAGGGGCGTCTGGGCAGGCTGATCGAGGAAAAGGGGATCGAGGCATTCAGGGCGGCCGTGCTCGGCAGCCAGGACGCCGCGGTCGGGAAGTGACATGGAAGCTGCGCTAATGACTGAAACAAAACCTGCGCGGGAGCCTTCTACCGGGCTCATCGAGGACGCCCTCTTCACGCGCATCAAGAATCGCGTCGGCAAGGCGATCCACGACTTCAACCTGATCTCCGAAGGGGACCGCATCGCCGTCGCCGTCTCCGGCGGCAAGGACTCGTACGCGATGCTGCACATGCTCGACACGCTGCGCCGGCGCGCGCCGGTACGCTACGAGTTGGTCGCCATCAACATCGACTCCGGCTACCGCGGTTACCGCGCCGACATAATCGAGGAACACCTGAAGGAGCACGGCTTCACCTATCACATGGAGAAGACCGAGCACTACGACATCATCTCGGAGAAGCGCCGCCCCAACTCCTCCTACTGCTCCATCTGCGCCAGGCTCAAGCGGGGCACGCTCTACACCCTGGCGCAGCAGATGGGGTGCAACAAGCTGGCGCTCGGCCACCACATGGACGATTTCATCGAGACGCTGCTTTTGAACCAGTTCTTCGTCGGGTCGCTCAAGGCGATGGCCCCGAGCATGCTGGCCGACAACGGCGTCACCACGGTCATCAGGCCGCTGGTCTACGTCCCGGAGAAGGAGATTATCCCGTTCTCCCGCAACAACCGTTTCCCGGTCGTATGCTGCTGCTGCCCGGTCTGCGGCACCGCCGACTTGCAGCGCAAGAAGATGAAGGAGTTGTTGGAGACCTTGGAGCGCGACAACCCCTTGGTGAAGAGGAGTCTTTTGAAGGCCTTGTCCAACGTCCACCCGCGCCACTTGCTGGACAAGGGTTTGACCAGGATACCTTCCTGACGCAGATCGGCGATGATGTCCTTCACCGTCAGGTGCCCGCAGTAGACGACGATTCCCACAGCTCCTATGACCATCGGTTCCATATGCTACCTCCGCTTTCCTTGATGATACGACGGTAGCATGTGGTAGCGACAAAATAAGTCGCAACATATACGCAAGGCAACAAAGGTGAGGTTCATGGCAGAAAAAAAAGTGCAAAAGGTCAGGTTGGCAGTGCAGTGGGGCTTTCTTCTCTTCTCTCTCTACCTGGGAGTAACCTTCTACCGTTTCGTGCTCCATTTCAGAAGCGGCGGGGCCACCCCGTTCGTGGAGCGTCCCGACGGTGTCGAGGCGTTTCTGCCCATCTCCGGCCTGGTGAGTCTCAAAGGGTGGATGACCCTTGGCAGTATCAACGACGTGCACCCGGCGGCGCTGGTGGTCCTGTTGACTGTTATCGTCGTGTCGCTGCTGTTGAAGCGCTCCTTCTGCTCCTGGGTCTGCCCAGTGTCCACCATCACCGAGGTGTGCTGGAAGGTGGGGACCAAACTGTTCGGCAAGAACTTCAAGGTGTGGCTCTGGCTGGACTGGCTGCTGCGTCCGATCAAGTACCTGCTGCTCGCCTTCTTTCTGTTCTCCATCCTGGTGATCATGGCCCCCGACAGCGTCGCCTCCTTCATCACCGGTGACTACAACAAGATGGCCGACGTCAAGATGCTTGATTTCTTCGTGAACCTGTCCGGCACGCCGCTCGTCGTCATCGGCGTGCTGCTGGCGCTCTCGTTTTTGTTCAAGAACCCGTTCTGCCGTTTCCTCTGCCCGTACGGCGCGCTGTTGGGGCTGGTGTCGCGTCTGTCGCCGGTGAAGATCGAGCGCAACCAGAGCGCCTGCATCTCCTGTGGCGGCTGCACCAAGGCCTGCCCCTCCTACATCGACGTCATGCACAAGGACAGGGTCTGCTCCGAGGAGTGCGTCGGCTGCCTGCGCTGCGTGAGCGCCTGCCCGAAACCCGAGGCGCTGCAGATGAAGGCGAAGAACGGCAAGGTGGTGCCGGGTATGGTGTACGCGGCGTTGGTCGTGGCGGTCTTCATCGGCGGCACCCTGATCGGCAGGGCCACCGGCCACTGGCACACTGGTATCACCAAAGCCGATTACCAGCGTCTGATAACGGCACCGCCGGTGGACCACCCGTAGCGAAGGGACCCCAGATAGGAGGGGGCGAATGATTACTCCTCCCAACGCAACACAGGTCCCCTCCCCCGGAGGGGGAGGGATAGGGAAGGGGGACGCGCAGCGGCTTTTACGGTCTTCCCCCCTCCCAACCTCCCCCCTCCGGGGGGAGGAGCTGAAACAACAGCTGGAACAGCGAACTGTTCCCTTGCGGGGGAGGAGCTGAATCAACAAAAAGAGGGGACGGTATCTCTACCGTCCCCTCCTGGTATTTCTAGCACCGGCCGGGTGAAAATGGCTAATGTGCCATTTCCCGCCGTTGTTCCTTGTTTTGGCCTGCTACCCTTCCTCTTCCTCGCCCAGCGCGATCTCGCGGTAAGCGCGGTCTTCTTCGAAGCGCTTGGTCTGTGCTTGCTGCTTCTCCAGGTCCGCCTTGCACTTCACGCAGTGGCGGGCGAAGGGGACGATCTTCAGCCTCCCGATGGGGATTTCTTCCTCGCACTCCTCGCAGATGCCGTACTCGCCTTCTTCCAAACGCAGTAAAGCCTCGTCGATATTACGCAATTTCTCGCGCTCCCGGTCGCCCAGCAAAAGACCGAGTTCACGGTCGCGCTCGCTGGAAGCCTGGTCATAGATGTCGCCGCTCGGCTCGTTGATCGGTGCATCGGAGCCGGACTTGACAGTCTTGTTAATCTCTTTAAGCGTCTCCTCTTTCATCTTGAGGAGCATCGCTTTCATTTCTTCGGGTTTTTCAGTCATGTATAAACTATCTCCGTTTGAGTCATTGTCCCGCAAAGCGACGCAATAATACAGCAATAGCGGTCGGTGTCAAGACTAAAAGCCTACTCTATGATCTCCCCAATCAGGTCGTAATCAGAGGAATCAGTGATCTTCAATCTCACTATGTCACCGACGTTGGCGTTGCCTGCAGTGATGTACACTTGGCCGTCCACATCGGGGGCCTGACGGGAGGAACGCCCCTTCAAGAGCAGCTCGGTTTCCTCGCTGTACCCCTCGACCAGCACGTCCTCCTCGCTGTCCACCAGGGTACGGTTGTGCTTGAAGGAGACGCGGGCCTGGGTCCGCATCAGTTTCTTGTGGCGCTCGCGCTTGACCCGCTCGGAGACCTGGTCCGGCATCTCGGCCGCCGGGGTCCCTTCCTCGCGGGAGTAGCAGAACACGCCGAGGCGGTCGAAGCGGGTCTCCTCGACGAACTGCAAGAGCGTCTTGAAGTCCTCGTTGGTCTCGCCGGGGAAGCCGACGATGAGCGAGGTGCGGATGGCGATGTCCGGGATCTCCTTGCGCAGCTTCGCGATCAGGGCGCGGATGTCGGCCTCGCCGCTTCTGCGCTTCATGTTCTTCAGCACGGGGTCGGAGATGTGCTGGATGGGGAGGTCCAGGTACTTGCACACCTTGGGCTCGTTCTTGATCAGCTCGATCAGCGAGTCCCTGACGCCGTCCGGGTAGGCGTAGAGGAGCCTGATCCACTTGAGGCCCTCCAGCTTGGCCAGTTCCTGGACCAGGAGCTCGAGGCTCGGCTGTTCCGGCAGGTCGCGGCCGTAGGCGGTAATGTCCTGGGCGATCAGGTTGAGTTCCTTCACCCCCGCCTCTACCAGTGCCTTCGCTTCCGCCATGAGCGTCGCGAAGGGGCGCGAGCGGTGCGCGCCGCGCAGGGCCGGGATGACGCAGTAGGAGCAGTTGTTGGAGCACCCTTCCGCGATCTTCAGGTAGGCCGTGTAGTGCGGCGACGACTGCAGGCGCGGCAGCTCGTCGTTGTAGACGAAGTTGGGGTCGCCGGTGTAGCAGAGCTGGGCGTCGGTCCCCTTCTTCTCGGCGATGATCTCAGCGATGCGCGGGTAGTCGCCGGTGCCGATGAAGATGTCCACCTCGGGGAGTTCCTTGGCGAGTTCCTCCTGGTAGCGCTGCGGCAGGCAGCCGGTCACGATCAGGAGCTTGCAGCGCGCGTCGTGCTTTCTATCGGCCAGGTCGAGGATGGTGTCGATGCTCTCCTGCTTGGCCTCCTTGATGAAGGAGCAGGTGTTCACCACGATGATGTCGGCCTGCATCTCATCGGTGGTGACTTCGTACTCGTCCTTGGAGAGGTAGCCCAGCATCACCTCGGCGTCCACCAGGTTCTTCGGGCAGCCCAGACTCACCAGGCTCACTTTTTCCTTAATCTTCTGGTTCAAAAAAATCCCCTCTTCTATCAGCTTCTGAAGTTGACGAACTGCATGTCGATGTCGAGATCCTTACCTTTGAGGATCCGGATCACCTCCTGGAGGTCGTCGATGTTCTTGCCGGTAACCCGGATCTGGTCGTCCTGGATCTGGCTTTGTACCTTGAGTTTGGTGTCCTTGATGACGGCGCCGATCTCCTTGGCCTTCTCCTTGGAGATTCCCACCTGCAGGGTGATGATCTGGCGCACCATGCCGCCGGAGGCCTGCTCCACCTTGCCGTACTGCAGCGCCTTGGGCGAAATGTTGCGTTTGACGAACTTGGACTGCAGGATGTCGATGACCGCCTTCAGCTTGAAGTCGTCCTCGGAAAGGACCTTGATGCTTTCCTTCTCCAGGGTTACCTCGCTCTTGGACCCCTTGAAGTCGTAGCGCTGCCCGATCTCCTTCACGGTCTGGTTGATGGCGTTGTCGACTTCCTGCATGTCGACCTTGGAAACGATGTCGAATGACGGCATGAAACCCCCTTAAAGCAGATTGAGATTAAGATTAAGACTAAGGAGGACCAGAAACCGGTCTCCCCTCTTTCTTAATCTCAATCTTTATCTTTATCTCGTCTTTCTATCTTTTTATGACTTGGACCCCCGAGGGGATCTTGAAGCTGAACTTGCCGCTGGAGATGCCGCGGTTGGTCTTCACGTTGCTGAAATCCATCCTGGTGGTGTTGCCGGTCTGGTCCACCACCGTGGAGGAGAGCACCGGGAACGGCGTGCCGGGATGCCCCTTGGCTACGAAGCTCTCCACCGCGTCGCCGGAGATGGTCAACAGCAGCTTGGCCATGGCCGGGCTCTTCTTGTGCGGGGTGAGCTCCAGCTGGTAGTTGCCGCTCTTGTCCTTTTGCTCCGCGGCGAACGCGATGCTGAAGTCCTTGGAGACCTGCCCGAGGCCCGAGAGGTAGTTCATGGCGATGCCGTTACTGGCCTCCAGCAGCTGGGCCAGGTCCATCACCATGACCTGCTTCTGGTCCGGGATGTAGTACCACACTGTCTTGCCGTTGGAGACGATCTGCTGCTTGGGCTTGGAGTAGTTGAAGCGGAACATGGACTCCTTGCCCCCTCCCTTTTTCAGCAGGAGTTCACCGGCACCCTTCTCCTCGCGTTTCATGGCCTTGATGCTGCTTCTCTGGCTGAAGTCGGCCTGCAGGTCGTTGAGCGAGCCGTAACCCTGCTCGATGGTGCGCACCACCTGGGAGAGTTCGGCGCAAAGGGCTACGCCGGCGTTGAGGGCGATCAGGGCGAGACACAGGACGGCGGTTCTGGCGATTTTCATATCTTCGACCTCTGAAAGTAGCGAAAAGGGGACAGGCACCTGCGGAGCCAGTCCCCTACATGTGCCGCAGTGGCGGCAGTTTGACCGGGCATTCTGACATACAACCGGGTAAGGTGCAACCTTTTCATTGCTCCAGGGCACCCAGCAGGGCCCCCAGCGAGGCGGGCGCCGGAATGAGGAAGATGCTGCCGCCGCAGAGCGAATCCGAGACCGAGAACATGGCGTCGATCATCACTACCGCCTCGTCCTTTTCGCCCTGCTCCAGGGCGTGCGCCAGGATGTCGTTGCCTTGCCCGGTGCTGAGCGCCGGGACCGAGGGGAGCAGGGTCATCTTGAGCGAGTTGCCCAGGGCGTTCAGGCAGGCCGACGCCAGGATGTTGCCGACCTCCATCAGGGTGGCCCGTTCCATCTCGGAGAGCGGCTCACCTTCCTTGGGGCCTTGGCCCAGCAACAGCTCCAGGATCCGGTGCGCGTTCTCGCGGAGCAGCAGGATCAGGATGCTGCCGCGCACGTTGCCCAGGATCTGCAGTTGCAGCGCGGTCACCTCCTGCGAGCCGAGCAGGTGTGAAATCCCGGAGCCCTCCAGCACCTGGAGCCGGGGCACCTGGATGCTCACTCCCTTGCCCATCAGCTGGGACAGGGCGACCGCGGCGTGCTGCATGCCGGTGCTGCAGACGTGGGTGAGGGCGTTCAGGTTGCCGTCGTGCAAGTCATGGTGGGCCATGCTAGCCTCCGCAGGTAAGCCGCTGCCGGTGCGGGCAACGGCGGCTAAGGATCGGGAAACGGTTCACAGCAGTCCGGCCAGGTCCAGTATGGCGACGATCTCGCCGTCGCCCAGGGTGGCGCCGCCGGCGACGCCGGCCATCTTGGAAAGCGGCCGCCCCAGTTGCTTTACGAACAGCTCGTGCTGGCCGAGGAGCCGGTCCACCACGATGCCGACCCGGCGACCGCGGGCCTCGGTGACGAAGAGAGGGAGAATGCCGTCGGGAAAGCGCCCCAGCGGCAGCCCCAGCACCCGGTTCAGCGACAACAGCGGAATCGCCTCGTCGTCGAGCTGGAACATCTGCCGCTTGCCCATGGTCTCGATCTGGCGCCGCGACAGCTCGACGGTGCGCTGCACCGCGTTCACGGGAATGGCGGCCTTGACCTGGCCCACCTGCACCACCAGCGCGTGGATGATGGCGATGGTGAGCGGCAGTCTCAGCGTGATGGTGGTGCCGACGCCCGGCTCGGATTCGATGCCCAGGGTCCCCCCCAGCTTCTGGATGGCGGCGTTGACCGCGTCCATCCCCACCCCGCGGCCGGAGATGTCGGTCACTTCCTTGGCGGTGGAGAAGCCCGGGATGCAGGAGAGCATGAGCGCCTGGCGCGGCGACAAGAGCTCCCCCTCCTCCGGGGTCAGGATCCCCTTGGCGATGGCGGCCGCGATCATGGTGGCGGGCTCCATGCCCCGGCCGTCGTCGCGCACGGTGATCTGGATGCGGTCCCGGTCCCGGGTCACGGCGAGCCGCACCGTCCCCCGCGCCGGTTTGCCCCCCCGTTCCCGCTCCCCGCTTTCCTCGATGCCGTGGTCCACGGCGTTTCTCAGGATGTGGTTCAGGGGATCGACGAGCTGCTCCAGCATACCGCGGTCGAGACCGATTTCACGGCCGGTGAGCTCGAAATGGATCTCCTTGCCGCTTTTCTTGGCTACCGAGCGCACCGAGCGTTGGAAGCGGTCGCTGATCGCCTCGAAGGGCATCAGGCGCACCTTCATCACCTCGTCGTGCAGGGAGCGCAGCAGCTTGGCGGTCTCGGAGATGGCGTCGTTCAGGGCCGGGGAGGCCAGTTCGCCGGCGATGGTCAAGAGGCGCTGCTTGTTGGTGACCAGTTCGCCGGTGAGGTTGATCAGGTGGTCCAAAAGCTCCGTCTTCACCCGCACCGTTCCGCCCGCTTCGCCGGCCGGTTCCTTGGCCTTTTCCGCCTCGGCGGCGGGTGGCGGGGCGATGTCCGCGGCAGCGGCAGGGGTGGTCGGTGCGGGGGAGGGCACAGCTTCGACGGCGGATACCTGTGTCTCAGCCTGGTCGGCCGGGGCCGCCTTGGGCGGAGCCGGGGTGTATATCGCCAGCCGCTGTGCGTAGTCGCCGGTGGGGAGGGTGGAGGGACGCTCCTGCTCCACATCCTGGAGCAGCACGTCGATCAGGTCCACTCCCTCCAGGAGCAGGTCGGCCACGCCGGCGTCG
Organism: Geomonas anaerohicana; assembly: GCF_016458305.1. Taxonomy (GTDB): domain Bacteria; phylum Desulfobacterota; class Desulfuromonadia; order Geobacterales; family Geobacteraceae; genus Geomonas; species Geomonas anaerohicana. Next base: position 83,960 of record NZ_JAEMHL010000005.1, read on the forward strand.
AAGGGGACCGCCCCGTCGCGCACGCGCGCCATCAGGTCCTCCATGCTGTGGGCCACCACCACCACGTCGCCGTACTCCATCGACGCCGCCATCCCTTTCAGCGAGTGCGCACCGCGGAACAGGGCGTCCACGGCGCTGCGCTCCCCGGGCGACTGCTCGAGGGCCACTACCTGCTCCGCGATGGTACGCAGGTACTCCCGGGATTCCGAGAGAAAGAGGGCCTTGTACTGCGACATGTCCATCGATTACCCCTGGGCCACTTCCCTGAGCACCCGGGTGACCAGCTCGGGATTGAACGGCTTCAGTATGAAGGCCTTGGCACCGGCCTCGGTCGCGGCGGTGGTGAGCGCCTCCTGCCCGATGGCGGAGCACATCACCACGCGGGCCCCGGCGTCATAGGCCATGATTTCCTGCAGCGCCTCGATTCCCGTCTTGTTGGGCATCACGATGTCCAGGGTGACCAGGTCGGGGAGGCACTCCTTGTATTTCTCAACCGCTTCCACGCCGTCGCTTGCCTCGTCGGCTATTTCGTACCCCTCCTCCACGAGGATGTCGCGCAGCATTTTCCTCATGAAAAGGGAGTCGTCAACTATCATGACCTTCAAGGCCATCAGGTACCTCCTGGTTTGGCATTGTTTGGGGCGTTTTGCTGCAGTTCCTGCTCCAGGCCGGTCAAAAGCGTCTCCAGGCGGAGCAGGCGCACGTTCCCCTGCGGCGTATCGAGCAGCGCCTCGGTGAGCGGATCCTCGTGGCTGCTGGCGCCGGTGATGCTGGCGGCGTCGAGGATGGAGCCCACGGCATCGACCTTGAGGGCGAGGTGGGCCAGCCGGGTGTCGATCACCAGGATCTTTCCCGGCAGCGGACGCCCCGGCAGGCGCAGGTAGCCGGCCAGGTCGACCAGGGCGGTGAGGTTGCCGTGGAAGTTGATCAACCCCTGGTAGTGCGGCGGCGCGCCGGCGAAGGGATAGCACTGCTGCGGCTCCATCACCTCGCAGACCTCCTGCAGGTTCAGGGCGAAGAGCTGCCGCGCCGCGCTGAACAGGAGCAGGCGCTCGGGGGTCACGCCTCGGGCTCCGGCGCGGTATCAGGCCCGACCTGGAAGCGTTCCACCGAGCGCAACAGCTCGTCGGCAAGCTTGGCCAGCTCCTGGGTCTGGTACACCATCTCCTGCATGGCCGAGTGCTGTTCCTCGGTGGCGGCGGAGACCTCCTCGGTGGAGGCCGCGTTGTCCTCGGCCACCTTGGCGATCTCGTCCACCATGCTCACCATCTTGGCGGCTCCGGTGGTCTGCATCTGGGACAGGTCGGCGATGGAGTTCGCCTTTCTTTCGGTCTCGACGACGGTTGCGAGGATTTCCTTGAAGGCGTCCGCGGTGGTATCGAGGTTCTTCTTCCCCACGATGATGCCGCGCGAGCTGTCGGTGATGGTTTCCTGCACCCTGCGGCTCTCCACCTTGACCAAGTCGATCAGCTCCACGATCTCGGTGGCGCTCTTGGCGCTGCCGTCGGCGAGCTTTCTCACCTCCTCGGCCACCACGCCGAACCCCTTGCCGTACTCGCCGGCGCGGGCCGCCTCGATGGAGGCGTTCAGGGCGAGCAGGTTGGTCTGGCGCGACATCTCCACGATGAAGTCGGCGATCTTGCCCACCTGCTGCAGCTTGCCGTTCAGGTCCATGAACTGCATGCTGATCAGTTCCACGGAATCGAAGAAGCTCTTCAGCCGCTCCACCGAGTCGTTGGCGAGCTCGCCACCCTTCTGCGCGGTGAGGCTGGTTTCCCGTGCCGCCTTGGCGGTCTCCTTGGCGCGGCGCGCGACGAGGTCGACCGAGATCGCCATTTCGTGGATCACCTTGGCGCTTTTGGACAGCATCTCCGCCTGGTTCTCGGCGCCGCCCGAGATGCTCTCGATGGCCTGCGCCACCTCCTCGGTGGAGGCGTTGATCTCCAGGGCGCTGGAGGAGAGGGTACGCGAGGACTCGGAGACCTGCTCGGAGGTATGACGGATCTGCCGTACCAGGGTGCGCAGGTTCTCCTGCATGGTGTTGATCGACAGCGCCATGGAATGGGTCTCGTCCGGGAAACGGGTGGCGGGAAAATCCAGGTTGCTGGACAGGTCGCCCTGGCTGATCGCCTCGGTGGCGCCGGTCAGCAGGGAGATGTTCTTGGTGAAGCTTCGGGAGAAGAAGGAGCCCAGGATCAGCCCCACCGTGAGCGCCACCACGTAGGAGAGGACGCTGGTCAGTTCGGGCGAGTACTGCAGGTGCTGCACCGCGGAAGGAACGAAGACGACGGCGGCGACCACGGCCAGGAAGCCGAGGATGAATTTGTAGCCGATTTGGATGTACATGTGGGCGTGCTCCTTTTCCTGCTCGAAAAATCGGTGTGGCTACAGGGCCCGGTAGATGCGTTCCACCGGGCAGATGGTCCGGAAGCGCTTGCGGGCCGTGCCGAAAAGGGTTTCGGCCTTGCCCAGCACCAGGTAGCCTCCGGGGGAGAGGGCGTCGGCGAAGCTGTTCAGGATGGTCTCCTGCCGTTCCCTCTCGAAATAGATCAGTACGTTGCGACAGAGGATCAGGTCGCAGGGGTCCCACCCCTGCCGGTGGTTCAGGTCCGCGTGCTCGAAAAGGACCTGGCTGCGGACCTCGTTCCCCAGGCGGTAGCGGCCGCCCTCGGGGGTGAAATGGCGCTCCAGCAACTGTGGGGGGACCTCCGCCAGACGGTCCGGGTGGTACACGGCTTCCCGGGCCTGCTCCAGGATGATGTTGTCCACGTCCACCCCCAGTATGGTGACGCGTCCCGCGTCGACCGCAGCGGGGAACCGCTCCTTCATGAGCAGCGCCAGGGTGTAGGGTTCCTCCCCGCCGGCGCAACCGACACTGAGGACCCGGACCTGGTCGCCCCGCTCCAACAGCTGTGGCAGGATCTCGGTGCCGAGTTTTTCGAAGACCGTGGGATTTCTGAAGAAGTGGGAAACGTGGATGGTGAGCACCCGGAGCAGGTGGTCCTGTTCGGCCGTGCTCTGGGTGAGGAGTTCGCCGTACGCCTCGGGGGTGGGGGAGTGGGTGGCGCGGACGCGGATGTGGATGCGCCGCTTGACGCATTTGTCCTTGTAGCCGTCCAGGGTGAACCCCGAGCGGGCTTTGAGGATGCGCCCGATGACCTCGAAGGTATCCGGGGCGATATCCGGTTCGACGCTGCCGGTTATGCCGTTAAGCATGTGCCACGCCGCGGGCGTTTGCCGCCGACCGCCTTCTTTCCGGTGCAACCGAGGCCATCTGAACCCCTAAGCTAGTGAGGATGCTGCCCAAATGGAGAATGGATAGCATAACTGCGCCTCAATAGTCAATGAGGACGTCCACTTGCGGCAAAAAAGGGGGAGGACGGGCGAAAATCCCCCCTCCCCTCGCGGGAGGGGGGGAGAGCGGAGGGCGGATGCTGCCAGGGAGGAGCGCAGGGTTCCCTCCCCCGGAGGGGGAGGGACAGGGAGGGGGAAGCCGCCCCCCGCTTACGAGGCGAGGTAGGCGGCGATGTTCTCGGTCAGGGTGCGGTAGATCTTGCGGCACTCCTCCTCGTCGCGTTCGAGCAGGGTGACCCTGAAGCCCAGGAGTTCCGTGTTGAAGGAGGAGAGCGGCACCACGCAGATCCCGGTGTGGGCCAGGATGTAGTAGACGAAGCGCTTGTCCGGCGCCACGCCGGGCTGGTTCACGATCCCCTCCACCAGCGCGCGGATCTCCGGGTTCTGGATGGGCAGGCTCTGGGTGTGGTTCAAGACGCCCGGCTTGAACGGCACCGCCATGTAGAACGCGCCGTTGGTGCGGTTCACCGACAGCTCCGGGACCTTGGACAGCGCGTCGTACATGATGTTGCTCATCTTCTCGTAACGGCCGATGCGCTCGTTCAGGTAGTTGTGGTACTCCTGGTGCTTCATCACGGCGGGGAGGCAGCGCTGCGGCAGCGTGGTGGAGCAGACCTCGTTCATCTTGGAGGAGAGGATGGAGTTGACGAACTTCTTGAAGCGCGGGTCGCGCTCGCCGTTGTAGACCTCGATCCAGCCGCAGCGGGAGCCAGGCCAGGGGAGTTCCTTGGAGATGCCCTTCATGGCGATGGCGGGGACCTCGCCGATCACGTCCGAGATGGGGACGGTGTGCTCGCCGTTGTAGACGATGTTGCTGTACACCTCGTCGGCGATCAGGAACAGGTCGTATTTCTTGGCGATGGCCACGATCTGCTTGAGCACCTCGGGGGGGTAGACCATGCCGGTCGGGTTGTCCGGGTTGATGAGCATGATCCCGGAGATCTGCGGGTTGTACTTGACGTGGCACTCCAGGTCTTCCATGTCCGGATACCAGTTGTCCTCGGGCTTCAAGCGGTAGCAGACCGGGACAGCGTTGGCGTGGGCGGCCTCGCCGATGGAATGGGTGGTATAGGTCGGCGACGGCATCAGCACGCGGCTCTCGGCCCTGAGGTTGCCGTAGACCTTGGCGATGGCGTCGCCCAGGCCGTTGAAGAAGATGATGTCGTCCGGGGTGATCTGCGCGCCGCCACGCTTGTTGGTGATCTCGCAGATGAACTCGCGGGTCTCCAGGACGCCGCGGGTGGGGCAGTAGGCGTAGCTCTCGTCGTGCATCGCCTCAGTCGCAACGATCTCCTTCATCCACAGCGGGATGGTCTCTCCCTTGACGATCGGGTCCCCGATGTTCTCCCAGTTGATCTTCACCCCGAGGCGCTGCACTTTCTCGGCCACGGTGACGATGTTTCGGATTTCATAGGTAAGTTCTCCCGCGCCGGGAGTGACAATCTCGTTGCGCATTCTTTTCCCCCTGATTGGTATGTATGTGCTGGACCAAAGCGAATTTTTTATAAAAAAAGGCCGTGGGGGTCCCCCACGGCCTTTAGTAGAAATCTATTTTTCTAATCAGCAGTGGCGGCTCTAAAAGTGTCTGGCCGCTGCTGCCGCGTGGACGGTGCCACGTGATGTAACGTTGTTAGTATACATGACGCCTCAAATAACATGCAGGGATATCAATGTCAATGCTTTTTCTATTTCTGCAGCTACTTCAGCGAGACGGTGAGCCTGCCGTCGGGGTCGCGCCAGCGCAGCCACCCGGCCGGCGCCTCGATTCTGGCCCACTCCTTTTCCACCTCCAGGACCTTGACCTCCCGGTCCCGGGACAGCGGCGACGCCGGGCTCGCCTCGCCTCCCGGCGTGAGCCGCAGCTGATACCATTCCTTCTTCAGACCGGGAAGCAGGCGCACCGTGCGTCCGGGAAGGAAGTCGCGCCACTCGCGGTACTCCCAGCCGCGCGCCTTTTCCAGCCATCCCTGGCGTCCCGCCTCGTCCAGCGCCACCCTGACCCAGCCACCGCGCCGCTCGCTCGCCGCCAAAAGCGGCTCCGCGTCGTCTCCCGACAAGCGCGGCAGCGCCTGGGGCGTGGTCTCGGCCACCCGCTGCACTCCGGGCTCCTGGTACAGGGGCAGGCTCTCCGGCTGCCACCCCGCTCCCTGTTTGAGGATCAACACCCCGCAGCCACTGTAGGGACGCGGAGCGGGGAGGGCGGCCAGGGCCGCCGAACCGGCGCCGGCCACGAGCAGGACGCCGATCAAAAACGCTCTCACATCTCCACCAGGGCGAATTCGTTGCCGTCCGGGTCGGCGACAACCGCCATTTTGCCCCACGGGCTCTTCTCCAGCGGCTCGGTGAAGCGGACCCCCTCGCGGGTGAGCCGGGCGTAGAGTTCCTCCAGTCCCTTGACGGTGAAGGTGATGCCGGTGTGGCGCCCCACCAGCTTCTGGGCCGCCTCATGCATGGCCAGGGACACGCCGAGTGCGGTCCCCTCGCTGGGGAGGAACTCCATCATGTACTCGGTCTCCTGCCCGGCGGGAAGCCCCAGCTGCTCCCGATAAAAACGGCGCGCGGCCTTGATGTCCTTGACAAATACAACAATATTCTTAATTTTTTCTACCATGAAAACCACCTTGAGTGATATGTTGTGACAGCGTTCTAATACATAGCAGAGTGGGCGTGCGCTGGCAAGGCTATTCGGTCGCCGGACGGCGGCGGGACGCCCGTTGCAGGAGGGAACCGTGACGCAGCAATTCAAACCCAGGGAGGTCTACGTCGCCTCCTCGTACGCAGCGCCGGTCGGGCGCTACAACGGCCGCGAGCGCGAGGCCTTGAGCTTTTTGCAGATGGCCGAGAAAGCCGGCGAGGTCTTCGCCGGGAGCCGGATCCGCCGCTCCGAGGTAGGCGCCGTCGTGGTCGGGTGCCAGAATCCGGTGGCCTTCTCCGGGGTGGACAACACCGCGGCCAAGATCGCCGGTGTGCTGGGCATCTCGGGGGCCAAGTCGGTGCTGATCGACACGGCCTCCTCCTCCGGCGCCTCCGCCCTCGAATACGCCTACCTGCAGATCGCCTCCGGGCGCTGCAATCACGTGCTCGCCATCGGCATCCAGAAGATGAGTGACGTCTCCACCGGCCAGGCGACCCGCATCGTCGCCGGGGTGATCGACAAGGAGGAGGCCGAGTTCGGGCTCTCCATGCCCGCCTGCGGCGCGCTGGTTGCGCGCTCGCTGATCGAGCGCCTCAAACTCTCGACCGAGGAGTGGACCGCCTTCTCGGCGCTCTTGACCCAGCGGGCGCACCGCTTCGCTGCCAGGAACCCCGACGCCCACCTCAATTTCGAGATCCCGCTCGAGGAGTACTACCGCCAGATCGTCACCGGCAAGAACTACCGCTACTGGTGGCCGCTGCGCTACCACGACTTCTGCCCCATGTCCGACGGGGTGGCCGCCGTGCTCCTCTCCGCCACGCCGCACGAGGTGATCGTCTCCGGGGTGGGGAGCGCCACCGACATTCCCACCATCGCCGACCGCCCCTACTTCCACAGCTTCCCCGCCACGGTGCGCGCCGCCGCCGAGGCCTACGCCATGGCCGGGATCAGGAAGATCACCGACTTTGCCGGCCAGATCCACGTCAACATGCACGACCCCTTCAACGGCTTCGGCCCCATCAACATGGTGGACCTGGGCTTCGTGCCCCGGCGCCGCATCCTCGAGGCGCTTTTGAACGACGAGCTGACCGGCGAGTTCGGCAGCTTCCCCACCAACATCACCGGTGGGTTGAAGGGGCGCGGCCACCCGCTGGGCGCCACCGGCATGATCCAGATCGTAGAGAACCACCGCCTGATCACCGGCGGCAGGTTCCAGATGGGGCTGGCCCATTCCATCGGCGGCCCGATCAACAACAACGTGGTGACCCTGCTGGAACGCACCAGCCATTACCGCCAGCGCTCCCGCCCCGAACTCTCCCCCTGGGGATTGCCACCGCTGGGGCACATGAAACCCAAAAACCTGAGCGTCAACGAACTGTTGAACGGCGAGCCGGTGCAGGGGCGCTTCGTCGCCGCCACCACCCGCTTCGACTTCAAGACCGGCGACCCGGAAGGGATCATCCTGATCGTCTCCTGTCTGGCCCACGGCCAGCGCCACTCCTTCCTGTTCGGCGTCGGCGGCGAGCACTACGCCGAGATCGTGCAGCTGAAATCCGGGGATCCGGTGAGCCTGGAGAAGAGCGGCGAAGAGATCCTGGTGAACCGCATCCCGGTCAGGAAGTTCTACCGGCGCACCATGGACGGCGTGCTGGAACTGGCCGGCAGCGGCTGGAAAAAGCTCACCGGCAACGGCTAGCTTGTTTGCCTTGACACCTTGTTCGGGATCGGTATAGTAGCCAGCCGGTCCGGGCTCCCCGGGCAACCGCAAAAGGTAAGGAGCAACTGCAACATGACCCTGCTGTTCAAGATCCTGGGCGTCATCTTCGCCCTTTTCATCGTGCTGTTCGTTTTCATCGTCATTGAGGAGTCCTTCCTGGGCGGGCGCCGCAGAAGGAAACTGGAGCGCAAGGCGCGGGCCGAGCAGGCCGCGCGGGATGAGGACGCAAAGTAGTAGTCCCTGGTGTCCCCTCGCCTTCCGGGAAAGGGTACTCTGCTGGGGGGGATAGGTGACTAGTGGGGCTGTCGGAGGCGTTATGGGTGACGCAGTGAAGGTGGTTGCCATCGTAGGGAGCTACCGCAAGGGGGGCATGGTCGACCAGGTGGTGGACGCGGTCCTTGCCGGGGCGACCGAGGCTGGTGCACGGGTCGAGAAGGTATACCTCCTCGATACTCACGTCGAGTTCTGCACCAACTGTCGGCTCTGCACCCAAACCCCGGGAGGCGCGCGCGGCATCTGCCCGGTCGCCGACGAGATGGCACGGGTGCTCGATCTGGTGGAGGGGTGCCAGGCGCTGGTGCTCGCCTCGCCGACCAACTTCGGCTCGGTCACCGCGCTCACCAAGCGTTTCGTGGAACGGCTGGTCTGCTACGCCTACTGGCCCTGGGGCGTGCCCGCTCCCAAGGTGCGCAGCAATGAGAAACCGAGGCGGGCCGTGCTGGTGGCGGCAAGCGCGGCGCCGGGATTCCTGGCGCGGCTGTTCACGCCGGTCCTGAAGACGCTCAGGCAGAGCGCGGAACTGCTCGGGGCGAAGTGTGTGGGGACCTTGTTCGTGGGGCTGGCGGCGAAAGAAGAACGCCAGGATGCCGGGCGGCGGGTGCTGGAGAAGGCGCGCGTCATGGGGCAGAGGCTGGGGACGGGGCGCTAGCTTGTCGGGGTGCGGCGCTGCTTAGCTCTGGCAGCTGCTAACGGGGTGCCGCCATGGTGAAACCGTCCTCGCGCCCCCAGAGGCGGCGCGGGCGCCTGGTCTGCATACGAGGGGCGGCGTCGGCGCGTCCCCGGGTCAGTAGCTGCGGCAGGGCGGCTGCTGCATCAAGGAGGGCCACCGGGGCCGGATTATGTGCTGCGTTGACTATCATCGATGCTGCCACTGTTTCCCGCGTCATGTCTTCCTCCTGCTGCGACCTTCGAACCTCGGAGCAAGCAAGAGGCGTTCCTTGTTGGTAACACCCTGATATTGTTCAATCCCGCTCGACGCCAGCGGCTTTTTTGACCGTCGTAAATTTGACTTTGGCCCTGCGGCGACGGAATTTTGACTCGCGGCGGCGCCGGCCGGTGCGCCGAGAGCGGCCCCTCCCTCATGAGTATGTCGTTGATTTTTCCCTAATACCTTTAGTATAGTGACCCGGATAGCCCTGAAGCCAAAGGAAGGACATATGGTACGAAAGATATTGACCTATCCGGACCCGGAGCTGAAGAAGCGCTCCCTGCCGGTTACCGTGATCACTGACAAGACCCGCGAACTGGTGCGGGATATGGCCGAGACCATGTACGACGCCCCCGGCGTCGGCCTCGCTGCTCCGCAGATCGGGGTGCACCAGCGCGTCGTGGTGATCGACGTCTCGGGCAAGGATGAGAACCCCGAACTGATCGTAGCCATCAACCCCGAGATCGTCCACGCCGAAGGCGAGGCCTACGAGGAAGAGGGATGCCTGTCGGTGCCCAAGTTCTCGGCCAACGTGCGTCGCCACGCCCGCGTGGTGGTGAAGATGCTCAACCTCGACGGCGAGGAGGTGGTGATCCGCGCCGATGACCTCTTGGCCATCGCGTTCCAGCACGAGATCGACCACCTTGACGGCGTCCTCTTCATAGACCACCTCTCCCCGCTCAAGAAGGGGATCTTCCGCAAGCGCTACCAGCGCGCCCAGGAAGAGGCAAAGGAGCAGCTTCGATGACCGGTTTGCGCATCATCTTCATGGGAACTCCCGAATTCGCCTGCCCGACCCTGCGCACACTGATCGAGCGCGGTGAAAACGTGGTGGCTGTGGTCACCCAGCCCGACCGTCCCAAGGGGAGGGGTCAGCAGACCCTGCCGCCGCCGGTGAAGGTGGTGGCTGAGGAACATGGCATCCCGGTGCTGCAGCCGGTCAAGGTGCGCCTGCCCGAGTCGATCGAGCAGATCCGCGCCCTGGAGCCGGACCTGATCGTGGTCATCGCTTTCGGGCAGATTCTTCCCAAGGCGCTTTTGGACATCCCCAAGCACGGCTGCATCAACGTGCACGCCTCGCTGCTGCCGCGCTACCGCGGCGCCGCGCCGCTCAACTGGTGCATCATCAACGGCGAGACCGAGACCGGGGTGACCACCATGATGATGGACGTGGGGCTCGACACCGGCGACATGTTGTTGAAAAGCGCTACCCCCATCGACCCGGACGAGGACACCCAGAGCCTGCACGACCGCATGTCGCAACTGGGCGCTGAGCTTTTGGCCCAGACCCTGGACCGCCTGGTGGCCGGTGAGCTGACCCCGGAGAAGCAGGACGATGCCCTCACCTGCTACGCCCCGATGATGAAGAAGGAAGACGGCCTCATCGACTGGACCAGGAGCGCCCAGGACATCAAGAACCAGGTGCGCGGCATGACCCCGTGGCCCGGCGCCTTCAGCTTCCTGGACGAAAAGCTGCTCAAGGTGTACAAGGTGCAGACCGCCGCCGGCACGGGTAACCCGGGCGAGGTGGTCACCGCCGGCCGCGACGGCATCGAGGTCGCCTGCGGCGAGGGGAGCCTTCTCATCCGCGAGCTGCAGCTGGAAGGAAAGAAACGTATGGCCGCCGGGGATTTCCTCGCCGGCTACAAGGTGCCGGCAGGCGCGCTGCTGGGTAAAAAGGACGGCGCAGTTGGGGCATAAGGGCGCGTACCAGAAGCCGCCCCAGAAGCGGCTCTTCGTGGCCCTGATGGGGGTGACCTGCCTCCTGGTGGTGGGACTCATCTACCTGGGGTGGTATATCCCGACCATGGGGCTGGCCAACATTCATCCGGACCTGCCGCGCGTGGTGGGGATGGTGTTTGCCGTCCTATCCGGCATCGCGGTACTCGGCACCGCCCTGCTGGTGCTCACCACCGCGCTGGGCAAGGACATCCTCGGCACCAAGTTCATGCGCGGGGTGGTGATCAAGTTCCTGCTCCCGCTCATCGAGCAGATCGGCAAGCTGTGCGGCATCTCCAAGGACACCATCCGCCAGTCCTTCGTTGCCATGAACAACTCCCTGGTGGTTTCGCAGCGCCTGAAGATCAAGGCGGACCGGATCCTGATCCTGCTCCCTCACTGCCTGCAGCTCGCCGAGTGCGAGATCAAGGTCACCGGCGAGATCGACAAGTGCCTGCGCTGCGGCCGCTGCGACATCATGGGGTTGGCCGACCTGGCCCGCAAGTACAGCGTCGACATCTCGGTGGCGACCGGCGGCACCCTGGCGCGCAAGGTCATCATCGAGAAGCGCCCCAAGCTGGTCCTGGCCGTTGCCTGCGAGCGCGACCTCACCTCCGGCATCAAGGACTGCTACCCCCTCCCGGTGATCGGGGTGCTCAACGACCGCCCCTTCGGCCCCTGCTTCAACACCCGCGTCGACGTCGACAAGATCGACGCCGCGCTCCGCTCGGTGCTGGCCTAGCGCCGCGCCGGGCGGCCACCCGCGCCCAGCCGCAGAGTCCGCCATGCGTCTTCTCTACTTCCTGCTTTTCATCCTTTCGCTGATTGCCGCCGCGCCCCGCGCAGCCCACGCCCGGCAGATCACCGAGTACCGCCCCCTGCGCGATCCGGTCGCGGACCGCTCCGGACGGCCGCTCTGGGCCGTCAGGAGTTTTAAGGAGGATGGGGCGCCGCATCGGTTGGTGGTGGACGCAGCCACTCTGCAGGGCTTCGACCTGCCGGCGTCGGACCTGGTGCCCCGGGCCGAAGGCGAGGCCGGCTTCTGGACCACCCGCCTGGGGCGCGCCGTGAAACGCTACACCGCCCCGCCGTACCGGCTGCAAAACGGCGGCGCCACCCGCGCCGAAACCGCCACCGACGGCTTCTTTCTCACTGTCGACCTCTGCCCCTCGAAGCGCCGCTTCGAGCGCGAGCTGTTCGAGACCGCCGAGGCGCTCTCCCCGGGGAAGGCGGTCCCCGTGGCGGTCATGGTGACGGGCCTCTGGCTGGAGAGCCACCCGGAGGAGGTCGCCTACCTGAAAGGGGAGGTGGCGGCGGGGAGGCTGGCGGTCACCTGGGTGAACCACTCCTGGCACCATCACTATGACCCGAAAGCACCCTTGGCCGACAACTTCCTGCTCGCACCGGGGACCGACCTGCGCGCCGAGGTGCTGCAACAGGAGCAGGAGCTCCTTGCGCGCGGCCTCGTCCCTTCACCGTTCTTCCGTTTTCCCGGGCTCGTCTCCGGCGCTGCCGCCATGAAGCTTTTGGCCGAACTTTCCCTGGTCCCGATCGGCGCCGACGCTTGGCTCGCCAAGGGAGAACAGCCCAAGCGCGGCAGCTTCATTCTGGTGCACGGCAACGGCAACGAGCCCAAGGGGATCAAGCTGGCGCTGCCGCTTTTAAAGGGGACGGAGGTGCGTCTGCTGCCGCTTTCGGCAGCCTTCGGCGACTGATCGTACCGTCCCGCGCCACAACCCGCGGCCCCTTGCCGCACTTCCGCCGGCGATTGCCCGCCTTGCAGCCGCTCCCGCCGGTCCTGTCACGAGGTAGGTCATGAAGACTCTTCTCCTTGCCGTCATAGCCCTTAGCCTGGCCGTCATCCCCCTCTCCAGCCGTACCGCCTCCGGCGCCTCCGTCAAGAAGGTCGTCGCCGTCTCCTACGCCCCGATCCTCAATACCCCCGATTTCGCCGGCAGCTTCAGCGGTAAGGTGCCCCTCGACCCCTGCCGCGGCGTGCGCCCCATCGAGTTCATCGCCATGCCGGGGACCCTGTTCTGCGTGGAGAACGAACAGGTGCAAAACGGCGTCAAGGTGCTGCGGGTGACCAGCAACGATTACCCCTATCCATCCAAAACGGGGTTGTTCGTCGATGCCCGTTTTGTAGAGGCGGCCGGCCCGGCGGCCCAGGAACGGCATGCGCACCTGCCGGAGCTGGCGGAGATCCAGAAACGGCTTTTGGCGGCGCTGGGCAAGCCGTATGTCTGGGGCGGCAACGTGAAGGACGGCGTTCCCCTTTTGCGCAAGTACTACCCGCAGGGCGACCCGCTGGTTGGCGTGGACTGCTCGGGGCTCCTCTACCAGGCGACCGACGGCTTCACCCCCAGGAACACCTCGACCCTGATCGGTTACGGGGAGGCGGTCCCGGTGGCGGGGCTTTCCGCAGAGGCGATCGCGGGGAAGCTGAAGCCTTTGGACCTCCTGGTCTGGAACGGACACGTGATGGTAGTGCTGGATAACGACTCTGTCATCGAAAGCAGGATGGGGTGCGGCGGGAAGCCCAGCGGCGTGATGATTACGCCGAGGCTCGAGCTGGTCAGGCAGATCATGAAAACGAGAAAGCCCGCGGACAGCTTCCCGAAAGGGAGCGCCGGGGCCAGGAGTTTCGTGGTACGGAGATGGTTCCCCGCTGCCGGGAGGTAAGGGCGCTCTAGGCCAGGGCGCGCACCAGAGTGAGGTTGGCGCGCTTGCCGTCCGCTTCGCCGGGCGCTACCTTGCCGAGGACCTCTTCTGAAGAGGGGAGGGGGCCTGCGGGAACGACCTGCAGGAAGACCTCGATGATATCGGGGTCGAGCGCTGCGCCGCTCATTGAGCGGACCATCTCCCGGGCCTCGCTCTCGAGGAACCTGCCGCGATAGGAGCGGTCAGTGGTGAGCGCGTCGTAGATGTCGGCCACCGCGACGATGCGCGCTTCCAGCGGGATCGCTTCACCCTTTAACCCCAGGGGGTAGCCGGTCCCGTCGTATTTCTCATGATGATGGCGGATGATGTTCTTGGCGACCTCGGAAAGCCTCGCCTTCTCCGCCAGGTCCGCGCCCCAGTCGGTGTGCAGCTTCATGGTCTTGAACTCGTCCTCGTTGAGACGGCCGCTGCCGTTGAGGATCACCTCGGAGATGCCGATTTTGCCGCAGTCGTGCAGCCAGCTGCCGTACTTGATCTCGCGCAGGGTCTCCTTGGGCAGTCCCATCGCCTCGGCTATGAGCAGGGCGTAGACCGCCACCCGGTCGCAGTGCCCCTTGGTGTTAGGGTCCTTGAGCTCGATGGTCTGGGCCAGGGAACGCAGCACCGCCTCGTCCTCCCGCCTCATGTCCTGCACGGTCCGGTAACGCCTCAGCCCCTCCTGCACCACGTCCAGGATTTCCTGCTGTTTCCACGGCTTCAACAGGTAGCGGAAAACCTCCGAATTATTGATGGCGGCAAGCGCCGTGGCGAGGTCGACGTAGGCGGAGATGAGCACCTTGATGGTGTCCGGTGAGAGCTGGCGCAGCTCGGAGAGAAAGTCGAGCCCGGACATCCCGGGCATCCGGTTATCGGAGACCACCACGGCTATCTCGTGGTGTCGGAACAGCTCCAGCGCTTCGGCCGCGTTGGTGGCGGTGAGCAGCTCGATCCCCTGCGACCGGAACAGGTCGACGGAGGCTTGCAAGATCAGCTTGTTGTCATCCACGAAAAGCACTTCAGCCGCCATCGAATTTCCCCTCGCTCATAACTCATTGCACAAAAGCAGCAAACGGCAGATCGTGCCGTCCAAGGCCCCGTCTCGGAAGCGGTTGTATGGTATTCCTTCATGAATTAGTTGTCAATTCTAATGTTGGGGTAAGGGCGCGACCGGTAGTGGTTACGGCAGAAGGACAGGCACCTGTAAGGCCGAAGGGGACAGGCACCTGGCGGATCCAGTCCCTCTCTTGTTTATTCCGCGCAGCAGGAGAGCTGGGTGAGGTCGCGGTTGAAGGCCTGGGCGCAAAGGCGCAGTCCCTCGCCCATGGAGGGGTAGACGTGGAGGGTGTCGGCGAGTTCGGCGACGGTCATGCGGCAGCGGATGGCGAGCGCCGCTTCGTTGATGATGTCGGCGCCGCGGTGCAGGCAGAGATGGACACCGAGGATGCGGTCGGTGGCGCGGTCCGCGACGATCTTCACCGCGCCGTCCAGCGCGCCGGTGACGTGGGCCTTGGGGATGGCGGAGGCGGGTATGGTCTGGCTCTCCACGTCGAAGCCCGCCAGCCGCGCCGCTTCCTCGCCGTAGCCCACCATGGCTACTTCGGGGTCGGTGAAGATGGCCATGGGGAGGGACTGGTAGTCGAGTTTGCAGTGGCACCCGGTCTCCAGCATGTTGTCCACTGCGGCTATCCCCTCGCGCGCCCCTACCGTGGCGATCTGCATGCCGCCGGTCACGTCGCCGGCCGCCCAGATGCCGGGGGCGGAGGTGCGCATCTCGCCGTCCACCTTGATGAAGCCGCGCGGGTCCAGTTCCACCCCGGCCCGCTCCAGCCCGATACCTTCGGTGGCGGGGGCGGTCCCCACCGCCAACAGGAGCTGCTGCGAGAAGAACTGGTGCGGCTCGCCGTCGATGAGCGCCTCGACGCGGATCCCGCCCCCCTCACGCGTCACCGAGCACACGGCCGCGCCCACAACCACCCTTATCCCCTCTGCCTCCAATACACGCTGCAGCGCCAGCGCCGGCTCCGGTTCCACAGCCGGCAGCACGCGGGGCCCGTTCTCCAGGATGGTGACCGGGACCCCGAGCCGGTGGAACATCTGTCCCAGCTCCAGCGCGATGACGCCGCCGCCGATCACGATGAGCGACTCCGGCAGGGTCTTCAGCAGGAGCGCGCTCTTGCTGGTCAGGTACGGGGTGTGCTCCAGCCCGGGGATCTTGGGGGCGCGGGGGTGGCCGCCGGTGGCGATCAGGATGCGGTCGCTCTCGATGACCCGGTCCTCCACCTGCACCTGGTTGGGCCCGATGAAGACCGCCTTCCCCTTGATGAGGGACAGTTCCGGGAGTTGCGCCAGCACGTCCAGGTACTTCTTCTGTCTCAGTTCCTGCACCACCGCGAACTTATGACCGTCCAGGGTGGGGTAGTCGACGCCGTCGCGCCTGACGCCCAGCCCCAGCCGCTCGCCCAGCTCGGCCTCGTGCCGGAACAGGGCGCAGTGGATCAGGGTCTTGGACGGGATGCAGCCCCAGTTGATGCAGGTCCCGCCCAGGACGCTGCGCTCGATCATGATGGAACGCGCACCCCGCTCCTTGGCCCTGAGCGCCGCGGCAAAGGCGGTGGAACCCGATCCTAATATGACGATCTCCCCGGTCGTACTCATGTGAGTCACCCCTTCGCTAAGTTTACCGTTCCGGGGACGGACGGTAAACAGAAGAATTCACCCGCAATTTCCCAACGGCCGTCCCGTCGCACCTTGCGCGAGCCCCCGCACCGCGCGGGTTTTTCCCGTTTTTACGGGTGATATTCCTTGACAGCGCCGTGTGCGCTGTTGTAATCTGGCGAGCCTAACTGTTTGGATACAGTAAACTTTTTTATTCCAAAAGCTGCACCACTTGAAATATACGATTTGATCGGAGGCGGCGTGTTGACATTTCAGGATCTGATCCTCTCCCTGCAGGGGTATTGGGCGGGACAGGGGTGCGTAATCCAGCAACCCTATGATACGGAAAAAGGGGCGGGAACCTTCAACCCGGCCACCTTCCTGCGCGTGCTCGGGCCCGAGCCGTGGAAAGTGGCCTACGTGGAGCCGTCCCGGCGTCCGACCGACGGGCGCTACGGCGAGAACCCGAACCGCCTGCAGCACTACTACCAGTTCCAGGTGATCATGAAGCCCTCGCCCATGAACATCCTGGACCTCTATCTCGACTCCCTGCGCGCCTTCGGCATCGACCCGAACAAGCACGACATCCGCTTCGTCGAGGACGACTGGGAATCCCCGACCCTGGGCGCCTGGGGGCTGGGCTGGGAGGTCTGGCTGGACGGCATGGAGATCACCCAGTTCACCTACTTCCAGCAGGCCGGCGGCATCGACCTGAAACCGGTCTCCGCCGAGATCACCTACGGCTGCGAGAGGATCGCCATGTACCTGCAGGGCGTGGACAACGTCTACGACCTGGAGTGGGTCAAGGGGGTCAAGTACGGCGACATCCACCACGAGAGCGAGGTCGAGTTCTCCACCTACAACTTCGAGGAGGCTGACGTCGATATGCTGCTCACCCTCTTCAAGATGTACGAGAAGGAGTGCATCCGCCTGGTCGAGAAGGGGCTCGTGCTCCCGGCCTACGACTACGTCATGAAATGCTCCCACACCTTCAACCTCCTGGACGCCCGCGGCGCCATCTCGGTCACCGAGCGCGCCTCCTACATCGGCAAGGTGAGGAACGTGGCGCGCCTGTGCGCCGAGGGTTACCTGCAGATGCGCGAGCGGCTCGGCTTCCCGCTCCTGAAAGGAGGTCGCTAATGGCTAAGGATCTTTTCCTTGAGATAGGTTGCGAGGAGATTCCGGCCGGCTTCGTCCCCAAGGCGATGGCCGACATGGAAGCTCTCATGAAGCGCGAGCTGGAGACGGCACGCATCGAGTTCGCCGAGATCACCACCCTGGGCACCCCGCGCCGCCTGGTGCTGGCGGTGAAAGGGATTGCGGAGCGCCAGCCCGATGCGGAACTGACCGCGATGGGGCCGGCCAAAAGCGCCGCCTACGACGCTGACGGCAACCCGACCAAGGCCGCCCAGGGCTTCGCCCGCGGCCAGGGCGTCGAGGTCGCCGACCTGAAGGTGGTCATGACCCCCAAGGGCGAGTACCTGGCGGCGGTGAAGAGCGAAGTCGGCCGCGACACCGCCGAACTCCTCCCCGAGATGCTGCCGCGCCTGATCGGCAACATCCCCTTCAAGAAGTCCATGCGCTGGGCCGACTTCGATGTCCGCTTCGCCCGCCCGATCCACTGGATCGTGGCGCTCTACGGCGGCACCGTGGTCCCCTTCGCCTTCGGCAACATCGAGAGCGGCTCCGCCTCGCGCGGCCACCGCTTCATGGCCAACACCACCTTCCCGGTGCGCGACCTGGCCCACTACCTGGAGGAGTGCGAGCGCCACTTCGTGATCCCGGATCCGGAGAAGAGAAAGGCCATCATCCGCCAGGAGATCGACCGCGTCGCCCGGCAGGCCAAGGGGAACGTGCTCCCCGACGAGGCGCTCCTCGAGCAGGTCTCCTTCCTGGTCGAGTACCCCTCCGCGGTGCACGGCACCTTCTCGGCGGACTTCCTGGTGGTGCCGCGCGAGGTCCTGATCACCTCGATGCGCGAGCACCAGCGCTACTTCTCCCTGGTTGACGACCAGGGCAAACTGCTGCCCGGCTTCATCACCATCAACAACACCCTGACTGAAGACCCGCAGGTGGTGGTCAAGGGGAACGAGCGCGTGCTGCGCGCCCGCCTCTCCGACGCCCGCTTCTTCTTCGACGAAGACCACAAGGTTAAGCTCGAGTCCCGCGTGGAGAGCCTGAAGAGCGTGGTCTACCAGGCCAAGCTCGGCACCTCCTACGAGAAGATGGAGCGCTTCCGCGAGCTGGCCAAGGGGCTGGCGCAGCGCCACAACCCGGCCGTCGCCGACAAGGCCGCCCGCGCCGCCACCCTGTGCAAGGCGGACCTCGTCTCCGGCATGGTAGGCGAGTTCCCCGAGGTGCAGGGAATCATGGGACGCGAGTACGCCCTGCACGACGGCGAGGACGCGGCGGTCGCCAACGCCATCGCCGAGCACTACCTGCCGACCCAGGCCGGCGGCGAGCTCCCCGCTTCCGACATCGGCGCCTTCGTGTCGCTGGCGGACAAGACCGACACCATCTGCGGCTGCTTCAGCGTGGGGCTCATCCCCACCGGCTCCGCCGACCCCTACGCCCTGCGCCGCTCGGCACTGGGGATCATCAACATCATACTGGACAAGAAGTACCGCGAGCCGCTCTCCGGTCTGATCAAGTCCTCCCTGGACCTCTTGGCCGGCAAGGCGACCCGCCCGGTGGAGCAGGTGTACCAGGACGTGCTTGACTTCTTCCGCGGCCGTTTCGTGAACCTGATGGCGGACCGCTACCCGTCCGACGTGGTGGACGCGGTGGTCTCCGTCTCCTTCGACGACCTGGTCGAGGCAGCCGCCAAGATCCAGGCCCTGGCCGAGTTCAGGAAGCGTGACGACTTCGCCGCGCTGGCCGGCGCCTTCAAGCGCGTGGGCAACATCGTCAAGGACGGGGTGGACACCCCCGTTGCGGCTGCCCTCTTCCAGGAGCCGGCCGAGGGTGCGCTCTACGAGGCCCAGCAGCAGGTGAAAAAGAAGGTGGACGCGGCACTCTCCGGCGCCGACTACCTCGCCGCCCTCACCGAGATCGCGACGCTCAAGCCCACCGTCGACGCCTTCTTCGACAAGGTCATGGTCATGGCCGAAGACGAGAAGGTGCGCCAGAACCGCCTGGCGCTTCTGACCTCCATCGCGCGGCTCTTCGGAAGCCTGGCGGACTTCGCGAGGTTGTCGGCATGAAAAGACTGCGACAGCTGAACCTGGGATGCAGCACCCTGGAACAGGCAACCGCAGCAGCACAACGATTTATCTGACGCTCACGTAAACAGCCGTCCGGGTGCAACTCCCGGCGGCTGTTTGCCTTTTTCGGTTTATGTGTATACTTTAAGCTCCAAATTTATTAAAAACGTCTAAGGAGGGTGCACATGGGAACGCAGTACGTCTACTTTTTTGGCGCGGGTAAGGCTGACGGCAACGCCAAAATGAAGGAGCTTCTGGGGGGCAAGGGGGCCAACCTGGCGGAGATGACCGCCATCGGTCTTCCGGTCCCGGCCGGCTTCACCATCACCACGGAAGTCTGCACCGAGTACTACAAGAACAACCAGCAGTACCCGGCCGCCCTGGCCGCCGAGGTGGAGGCCAACCTGGCCCGCGTCGAGGGGCTCATGGGCAAGAAGTTCGGCGATGCCAAGAACCCGCTGCTGGTCTCGGTCCGCTCCGGCGCCCGCGCCTCCATGCCCGGCATGATGGACACCATCCTCAACCTGGGCCTGAACGACACCACGGTGCAGGGGATCATCGCCCAGTCCGGCGACGAGCGCTTCGCCTACGACGCCTACCGCCGTTTCGTACAGATGTACTCCGACGTGGTCATGGGGATGCACAAGGACGAGCTGGAACACCTCCTGGAGCGCAAGAAAGAGGCGCGCTGCGTGCACCTCGACACCGACCTGAAGGCTTCCGACTGGAAGGAACTGGTCGGCGAGTTCAAGGCGAAGATCAAGGCCACTCTGGGCGTCGACTTCCCGGAAGACCCGAAAGAGCAGCTCTGGGGCGCCATCGGCGCCGTGTTCGGCTCCTGGATGAACCAGCGCGCCATCACCTACAGAAAACTCAACAACATCCCGGCCGAGTGGGGCACCGCGGTCAACGTGCAGTCCATGGTGTTCGGCAACATGGGGGATGACTGCGCCACCGGCGTCGCCTTCACCCGCGACCCCTCCACCGGCGAGAACTACTTCTACGGCGAGTACCTGGTCAACGCCCAGGGCGAGGACGTCGTGGCCGGCATCCGTACCCCGCAGCCGATCAACCGCGCCAAGTACAAGCCGGGCGATCTCCCCTCCATGGAGGAGGTGCTCCCCGAGTGCTACCAGCAGCTGGTAGGTATCCGCGACATCCTGGAGCGCCACTACAAGGACATGCAGGACATCGAGTTCACCATCGAGAAGGGGATCCTCTACATGCTGCAGTGCAGAAGCGGCAAGAGGACCGCAAAGGCGGCCCTGAAGATCGCCGTGGACATGGTGGCCGAGAAGCTGATCGACGAGAAGACCGCCGTTCTGCGCGTGGCCCCCTCCCAGCTCGACCAGCTCCTGCACCCCTCCCTCGACCCCAAGGCGCCCCGTACCGTCATCGCCAAGGGTCTCCCGGCCTCCCCGGGCGCCGCTTCCGGCGAGGTGGTGTTCACCGCCGACGAGGCGGAGAGCGCCGCGAAGCTCGGTCACCGGGTGATCCTGGTGCGCGTCGAGACCTCCCCTGAGGACATCCACGGCATGCACGCCGCCCAGGGCATCCTCACCGCCCGCGGCGGCATGACCTCGCACGCGGCGGTGGTCGCCCGCGGCATGGGCAAGTGCTGCGTGGCCGGCTGCGGCGACATCAAGGTAGACTACCATTCCGGCCAGTTCGTGGCCAAGGATGGCACCGTGATCAAGAAGGGTGACGTGATCACCCTGGACGGCTCCACCGGCGAGGTGATGAAGGGCGCAGTGCCCATGGTCGCGGCAGGCGTAGGGGGCGACTTCGCCACCGTCATGGCCTGGGTGGACAAGTTCCGCCGCATGAAGGTCCGCGCCAACGCCGACACCCCGCACGACGCCAAGACCGCGCGCGACTTCGGCGCCGAGGGCATCGGCCTGTGCCGCACCGAGCACATGTTCTTCGAGGCGGACCGCATCGCGGCCGTGCGCGAGATGATCCTCTCCGCGGACCTCGAAGGCAGGAAGAAGGCGCTGGCCAAGATCCTCCCCATGCAGAAGGGTGACTTCAAGGGGCTCTTCCGCGAGATGAAGGGGCTGCCGGTCACCATTCGCCTCCTCGACCCGCCGCTGCACGAGTTCCTCCCCCAGGAGGACAAGGACATCGAGGCGCTCTCCGCGACCATGGGTGTCTCGGTGCAGACTTTAAAGCACAAGGTGGAGTTCCTGCACGAGTTCAACCCGATGCTGGGCCACCGCGGCTGCCGCCTCGGCGTCACCTTCCCGGAGATCTACGACATGCAGGTCCAGGCCATCATGGAGGCCGCCTGCGAACTGGTGAAGGATGAAGGCTTCCAGATCGTCCCCGAGATCATGATCCCGCTGGTGGCAGTCACCAAGGAGCTCGCCATCATGCGCGCCAACGCGGTCGCCGTCTGCGAGGACGTGCAGAAGCGCTACGGCGTCAAGGTCGACTACCTGATCGGCACCATGATCGAGCTGCCGCGCGCCGCCATCACCGCCGACAGCATCGCCACCGAAGCTGACTTCTTCTCCTTCGGCACCAACGACCTGACCCAGACCACCTTCGGCCTGTCCCGCGACGACGCCGGCAAGTTCCTCCCCTTCTACGTGGAGAACGGCATCCTCGAGGACGACCCGTTCGTCACCCTGGACCAGAACGGCGTGGGCGCCCTGGTCAGGATGGGCTGCGAAAAAGGGCGCGCAACCCGCCCGGGCATCAAGCTCGGCATCTGCGGCGAGCACGGCGGCGACCCCGCTTCCGTCATCTTCTGCGACTCGGTCGGGCTCGACTACGTGTCCTGCTCTCCGTTCCGGGTGCCCATCGCGCGCCTGGCCGCGGCCCACGCTACGCTCAACGCGCAGGCGGCCGCTCCGGCAAAATCTGCCGCCGCGGGAAAGGACAGTGACGCCTTGCAGCAGCCCGTAGCCAGCGCCTGATCCGGCAGGCGGCACGGCCAAGGCGTCGCAAGGGAGCCGGAGAAGCCTTGACACGCTTGATGTAAACGTGTAATAGCGAAATACGCGTCAACGACGCTAACGGGGCGGCCGGGATACCGGCCGCCCTAAACAACGAGCAGTACAGGAGAAAAGGTAATGGCAAACGGTGTAGTGAAATGGTTCAACGACGCGAAGGGGTTTGGCTTCATCGAGCAGGAAAACGGCGCGGATGTCTTCGTGCACTTCTCGGCCATCCAGGGGGACGGCTTCAAATCGTTGGTCGAGGGTGACTCGGTCAGCTTTGACGTGGTCCAGGGCGCCAAGGGCCCGCAGGCCGCCAACGTGGTCAAGAACTAGTTTCCTTTCCTAAGCCTTGGTCCGGCCCCGAATCCGTTCGGGGCCTTTTTAATTTTGCCCGCCCGCGGGCGACCGGTGCCAGCGCATGCGTATCAACGAAAAGTCGGATTCCCGCAGCATAGCCAAGAAGGAGAAGGGGACGGCTCCCAAGAGCGTCGCCGGAACCAGCGCGCCCCTCTTTGCCGGCCGGCTCGCCGCCATCGCCAAGTCGAGCACCGAGTATGAAGGCGAACTGCAGCGCTTAAAGGAAGAGATCGACAAGGCGGGGGACGTCCTGGAGCAGGAGCCGACCATCGCCAACTTCAAGGTCTTCCGCGAGCTGATCGGCACCATGGCGCGCAAGGTCTCCGCCGAGGCCTACCGCATCGAGATGCTGAGCGGCGGGGTCACCGGGCGCAGCCACGAGGTCATCTCCGTCATCGACAAGGAGGCCGATCTCCTGTACCACCTGGTGATGCGGGAGCAGAAGGATCACATCCGCATCGTCGCCCAGATCATCAAGATCAAGGGGCTGGTGGTCGACTTCCTGCTTTAGAATCTCGCGACGGCTTTATCCCCCGTACCAATCCGCCTCACGCAACACCCTCCCCCCGCTTTTACCGATAAAGTGCTTAAGATCACATCCTAAAAACCGATAAATCAGTAGGGTTAATGGCAGCCGTTCCGCTACCTCCTCGCGTTCCCGCAGGTCCCCGCTTTCATTCGGTTTGACAGGAGAGCAACCATGGCATCTTTCCTCAAGGCCGCATTGGCCGTCACCGCCGTCCTATCCACCTTTATGGCCCCCCCGACTTCCTCCGCAGCGGAAACCCTCAGGATCAACGGCACCGGTGCCGGGCTCGTGGTTGTGAAACCGCTGGCGGTTGCGTTCCAGAAAGAGAATCCCGGCATCATCGTCGAGATGGAAAAAAGCCTCGGGAGTTCCGCGGCAATCAAGGCGGTATCCCGCAATGCGTTGGACCTCGCCATCTCGGGACGTCCCCTGAAGCCGGCCGAAAGCGCTGAGGGGCTGATCCAGAAACAGTGGGGGCGGACTCCATTCGCGGTGCTTGCCAACCGTCAGTTGCGGGTAAGCGGGGTGAGCTTGAACGAACTGGCTGCGATGTACGCCGGCAGTAGCAAGTGGCCTGGAGGCGAACTGGTCCGGGTGGTGCTGCGTCCCAATGAAGACGTGGATACCAAGCTCACCCGCTCGATGTCGCCGGAGATGGACCGTGGCGTAAGCGCAGCCCAGGCGCGCAAGGATATGCTGCTGGGAATCACGGACGATGAGGCCTTCGAGGTCGTGAAGAAGACGGAAGGTGCGGTGGCCGTCATGGCGCTTTCGCTGGCACTGTCCCAGCCCAACGCGGTGGCAGTCCTGAAGCTCGACGGGGTGCAGCCGAGCGTCGCCAACGTGGCTTCGGGCAAGTACCGCTACGTGAAGGAGATGCACCTGGTTACCCGGAAGGATGTCCCCGCCGCGGCAGCCAAGTTCATCAAGTTCCTGGAATCCAGGAAGGGACGGGCTCTCGCGGCTAAATACGGCGTATTCGTCACAGGGACCAAATGATCAAGTACAGCAAGTCCATACGGCGCAGCACCACCCTGGCGGCGGGAATCCTTTCCATCGTCTTGACCGTGGTGCCGGCGGCGATCTACTTCGTCATGGCCTTCTCGCACATGACCGGGGTCCTCGAGACGGAGGGGGAGATCAACGCCCGCGTGGTGGGGGCGCTGGTGGTGGCGAACCCGAAAATGTGGGAGTTCGAGGAGTTGCGCCTGAAGGAACTGCTGGCGCGTCGCTCTACCGAGACCGCGGAGAGGCGGGTCCTGTACGACCTGAAAGGGCAGGTGATTGCGGAGAGCACGAATCGCATGCTGCCGCCGCTTCTTTCCAAGTCCTTCCCGGTCTACGATGCCGGGCACCAGGTAGCGAACCTGGAGGTGTCGTGCTCGCTGGCCCCGACCCTCATGGTGACCGCGCTCCTCTTTTTGGTGGGGGGGACCGCGGGATGGTTCACGTTCTTCCGGCTGCGCACCGTGCCGCTGAGGGCTATCGAGGACGCTTATCGCGGTCTCAAGCAAAGCGAGGAGAAGTACCGTTCCGTGTACGAGTCGCTCAACGAGGGACTGGCTCTGTACCGGACGGTGGCCGGGAGCGGCGGATATCTCGACATGGTGCTTGCGGACGTCAATCCGGCCGCCGTCTCAGTGTTCGGCTTCGGACGGGACGACATCGGCAAGAGCATTCTGCAGGTGCAGGGGGGGCTTTTCGCGCCGGTACGGGAGGCGCTCCGCGGGGCGCCGGCCGAGGTGAGCCTCGAGCTGACACAGGAAGGGGCGGGGCGGGTGTTTACGGTGAACGCCTTCCCCATGGGAGACGGGATGGTGGCGACCCTCTTGGAGGACGTCACCGAGAAGAAGCGCAGCGCGGAACAGTTGGAGAACCTGGCCTACTACGACAGCCTCACCGGCCTTTTGAACCGGCGCATGCTGCTGGACCGGATGGAGCACACCCTCGGCATCGCCCAGCGCGAAGGGCTCAAGATGGCCACCCTCTTCTTCGACCTGAACGGCTTCAAGCCGATCAACGACACCATGGGGCACGAGGCGGGGGACCAGATCCTGATCGAGGTGGGGCGGCGCCTGAAGAGTGCGGTGCGCAAGAAGGACACCCTGGCGCGCCTTGGCGGTGACGAGTTCGTGGTGGTGGCGACCCTCGACACGGAGGATAATGCCAGCTGCATCGCGCAGAACCTGCTCAGGAAGCTCGCCCCGGTGTACGAGGTCGGCGGGCGGGAGGTCTTCGTGGGGGCGAGCATCGGCATCTCGATCTACCCTGACGATGGCGCGACCCCGGAAACCCTGCTCAAGAACGCCGACATCGCCATGTACAACGCCAAGAAGCCGGGCATCGAATTCTGCTTCTACAGCGCGCAGATGAATCAGAAGCTGCAGGAGCGAACCAAGCTCGAGTTCGAGCTCTGGATGGCGCTGGAGCGGGAGGAATTCTTCCTGGAATACCAGCCCATCGTCGATGCCCGCACCGGCAGGATCGCCGCGGTAGAGGCACTGGTGCGCTGGATGAGCCCGGAAAGGGGACGGGTGATGCCGGACGCCTTTATCCCGCTGGCCGAGAGTACGGGCATCATCCTTCCGCTCGGCGAGTGGGTGCTGAAGACCGCCTGCACGAAGCTGCGGCAGTGGCTCGATGCAGGCGGTCTGCCGCTCAGGATGTCGGTGAACATCTCGGGGTGTCAGTTCATGCGCAGTGAGCTGTGCCGGTTGGTCGAGGAGGCTGCGGAGCAAAGCGGCGTGGACCTGGCCCTGCTCGAACTGGAACTCACCGAGACCTGCCTGATCAAGGACGTGGAGGAGACCGCTACCAAGCTGTGGCGCCTGAAAGGCCTCAACGTCTCCATCGGCATCGACGATTTCGGCACCGGCTATTCCTCGCTGCAGTACCTGAAGAACTTCCCCATCGACCATTTGAAGATCGACCGCGCCTTCATCAGGAATGTCTGCGAGCTTCCCGACGAGCGCGCCATCGTGGACGCCATCATCGGCATCGCCAAAGCGATGGAACTGCACGTGATCGCCGAGGGGGTGGAGACCCTGGAACAGGCGGAGTACCTGAGGCATCGTGGCTGCGACGAGTTGCAGGGGTACTACTACCATCGCCCTCTCTCCGAGGAGCGCCTCCTCGAAGTGCTGCGGGAGGAGCGGGAGCGGCTTGGGATAGCGGCCGGGGCTGCCGGGGGCGGCGAGGCTGGAGTGAAGGATGTGGCAGGGGGCAACGTGGAGGGCTCCGGGGGGGGCGTGCCGGCGCCGCCGGTGTGAACCGGCCGGAGGGGAAACGAAAAAGGGGGCTCGTAACGAGTCCCCTTTCTTTTTACTTGCAGCCGCACCCTTTGGAGTTGTCTCCGCTCAGGGGCAGTTTCTTGCCACACTTCTGGCACCGCCAGAAGAGGCCACCTCAGCCGGGCATCAGGATCATGAGCCCCTGGCAGTCGGGGCAGCTTTTCTCGTTGGTCATATGCAAACCTCCTTTGTTGGGTGAAGCCAGCTACCGTACCGAGACCGCGATACTCCCCACCCCGGCGATCTCGGCAACGACGCGGTCGCCGCTCTTGATCGGGCCCACCCCGGCGGGCGTGCCGGTCAGCACCAGGTCGCCCGGCTCCAGCGTGAAGATGGAGGAGAGGTAGCTCAACAGCTCGGGGATGCGGTGGATCATGAGATCCGTGCCGCCGTCCTGGCGCTTTTCGCCGTTCACGGTGAGCGTGATGCGCAGCTGGTGCGGGTCGGCGACCTGCGCGGCCGGAACGAACGGGGAGAGCGGGCAGGCGGTGTCGAACCCCTTGGCGATGTCCCAGGGGAGCCCCTTCTGCTTCAGTTCCGCCTGCACGTCCCTCAGGGTCAGGTCGATGGCGACGGCGTACCCCGCCAGGTAGGAGAGGGCATCGGCGGCCGGGATGTCGCGCCCCTCCCTGCCGATCAGAAGCGCCAGCTCCGCCTCGTGGTGGCAGTCGCTGGAGTAGGAGGGGATCACGATCTCCTCACCCGCGCCGATCACGCTGGTGGCGGGCTTGGTGAAGATCACCGGGCGCTCCGGGGTCTCGTTGCCCAGCTCCTTGATGTGGTCCGCGTAGTTGCGCCCGATGCAGAGGATCTTGCCGATCCGTACCGGCTCCGCGCTTCCGATCAGTTGTGCCGTTTTCATGATTCTCCTGTTCAGGCCGCCCTGACCTCGCTGGCGAGCCGGCATCCCTGCCAGCTGCCGCGCCTTCTCAGCTCGTTGATCACGGCGTACCACATCTGGTTGTTCTTCAGGTTCCAGTTCGGCGCGACCCGGATGGAAAGGGGCGCCGAGCCGTACAGTCGCTGCACCGTGACCCGCGCCGGGAGCTCCTCCAGGAAATCGCAGGCGGTCGCCACATATTCGTCGATGCCGATCGGCTGCCAGCTCCCGTCCCGGTACATCTCCGCGAGCCGGGTATTCTCGACGGCGTGCAGTTGGTGCAGTTTCACCGAGTTGACCGGCAGCGAGGCGATCAGGCGGGCGGTCTTCAGGAAGCCGCTCCTGGTCTCGCCGGGGAAGCCGTAGATCAGGTGGGTGCAGATCTCCAGGCCGCGGCCGGAGAGGCGCTGCACCGCGTCCAGGTACTCGGCCAGGGTGTGGCCGCGGTTGATCCGGGTCAGGATGGCGTCGTCCATGGACTGCAGGCCGAGCTCCACGCAGACGTAGTGCTCGCGGGCCAGGTCGGTCAAAAGCTCTATGGCGGCGGGGCTCAGCGAATCGGGGCGGGTTCCCACCGAGATCCCCAGCACGTCGGGGTGGGCCAGGGCGCGCCGGTACAGGTCGGCGAGCTTGTCCACGGGGCCGTAGGTATTGGTGTACTTCTGGAAGTAGACGATGAACTTGTCGCTCCCCAGGCGCGCGCGGTGGTAGGCCATGCCGGCGGCCATCTGCTCCTCGACCGGGATCAGCGCCTGGGTCTCCTTGGGGGAGAAGGAACTGTTGTCGCAGTAGATGCAGCCACCGGTGCCGCGGCTGCCGTCGCGGTTGGGGCAGGTGAAGCCGCCGTCCACGTTCACTTTGCTGACGCGGCAGCCGAAGCGGCGCCTGAGGTACGAGCCGTAGGAGTTGATGCGCAGTTCGCTATGGATGGGTTCGCCGAGTGTCATCTAGACGTGGTGCTCCTCGATTGGGGGAAGCAGGGCCAGAAGCCTCTTGGCAGCGTCGCGCGGGTCCGGCGCTGAGAGGATGGCCGAGATCAGCGCGATGCCGCGTGCCTCTCCGGCGACGACTTCAGCGCAGTTGTCCAGGTTCACTCCCCCCAGGGCGAACACCGGGATCTGCAGCAGCTGCGCCACAGTGTTCAGCTTCTCGACCCCCACAGGTCCGCCGTACTCGGCCTTGCTGGGGGTGTAGTAGACCGGGCCGAAGGTGATGAAGTCGGCCCCCATCTCCTGGGCCGTGACGGCCTGGGTCTGGTTATGGCAGGAGACGCCGATGAGCTTGCGTTCGCCCAGGAGCTTCCTCACCTTGTACAGCGGCAGGCTGGAGCTGCCGATGTGCACCCCGTCCGCGTCCACCGCGAGCGCCACGTCGACACGGTCGTTGATGAGGAGCTTGGCGCCGTAGCGGGAGGTGAGGCGGCGCAGTTCCTGGGCGGTCTCGTAGAGTTCCTTGGTGCTGGCCGCCCCTTTGTCCCGCAACTGCACGGCGCGCACGCCCCCCCTGAGGGCCTCTTCGACCACGAACTCCAGGTTGCGGCCGAGGGTCTCGCCGCGCCCGGTGATCAGGTAGAGGTTGAAGTCGATCCAGGGGGAATCGAGCCCTTTCACGCGATCAGCCCCGCCAGCGGGGAGGATGCGGTGGCGTAGAGCTTCCTCGGGATACGGCCGGCGCGGTAGGCGAGCCTGCCGGCGCGGACGGCGAGGTTCATGGCCTCGGCCATGGCGACCGGATCCTGGGCGCCGGCGATGGCGGTGTTCATGAGTACGCCGTCGCAGCCAAGCTCCATGGCGATGGCCGCGTCCGAGGCGGTGCCCACGCCGGCGTCGACGATGACCGGAACCTTGACCGTCTCCAGGATGATCTGGATGTTGTACGGGTTGCGGATCCCCAGGCCGGAGCCGATGGGTGCCCCCAGCGGCATCACGGCGGCGCACCCCATGTCCTCCAGCTTCTTGCAGATGATGGGATCGTCGCTGGTGTAGGGGAGCACGGTGAAACCTTCGGCGATGAGCACCTTGGCCGCCTTCAAAAGTTCCTCGTTGTTGGGGAAGAGCGTCTTCTCGTCGCCGAGCACCTCGAGCTTCACGAAGTCGGAGAGCCCCGCCTCGCGGGCCAGTCGACAGGTGCGGATGGCGTCGTCGGCGGTGTAGCAGCCGGCGGTGTTGGGGAGCAGGGTGTATTTCTTCAGGTCGATGTGGTCCAGGAGCGATTCCTTGCTCCGGTCCGAAATGTTCACGCGGCGCACGGCAACGGTGATGATCTGGGCGCCGGAAACCTCGATGGCGCGCACCATCTGGTGGAAGTCGGCGTATTTGCCGGTCCCGACCATGAGGCGGGAGTCGAATTCGCGTCCTGCGATGACGAGCTTGTCACTTGTTAAAGGCATCACTGTTCTCCAATCGGTAGCGTCTTGTCAGATGGTCGGCTTGAGGCCCCGCTGCCGCGGGACCAAAGGTGTGCCGGAGACGGCGGCTGGGTCGCCCAGGGGGCTAGCCGCGCGGGGCGCCCCCTCCCACGAAATGGACGATCTCCAGGGCGTCCCCTTCCTTGAGCAGGGTGGTCTCGTACTGCGCCTTGGGGAGGATGTCCATGTTCAACTCGACCGCAACGCGGCGCGGGTCGATGCCGAGGGAGACCAGGTACTGCTGAACGGTAAGGGGATCGATCGATACGGCTTCGCCGTTGGTGGTGATGTTCACTGCTGCTCCGGTCCTGCATGACGTTGGGGCTGGCCGGGCCGGCCGCGGCGAGCCGGGCGTGGCCCGACCGTAAACTAACAATACGGCCCCCCGCTGTCAATCGTTTTCTTCCGCGCAGTTAAGCTCCGTGCGGGGTGCCGGGAGGGGGAGGGTGGAGGCCAAATGTCGGGTTTGTATACGGCTTTACGCGCTCCCCGGTGCGGCCGGAAGTTTGGTGCCCGCTGGTTCCGTGGGGGTGGGGGCGGTAGCGTCCGCTTCGGGGATGGGGAAGAGGATGGTGAAGGTGGTGCCGGTACCCTCCTGGCTTTGCACCTCGATGTGCCCGCCGTGCTCCTGGATGATGCCGTAGGAGACGGAGAGCCCGAGGCCGGTCCCCTTGTTGGACTTGGTGGTGAAGAAGGGGTCGAAGATGCGGTCCAGGTTCGCCTCGGGGATGCCGCAGCCGTTGTCGCTGATCTTGATGAAGGCCATCCTTTGCGCCGGGTCGAGGCCGGTGACGACCATCACGATCCCCTCGCCGCGCAGGGCGTGGCCGGCGTTGACCAGCATGTTCACCAGGACCTGCTCGATCTGGTTCGGGTCGAGCAAAAGTTGCGGGATGCGCCCCGAGTAGTTGCGGGCAATGGTGACGTCCTGGAACAGGGTCTGGTGCCGGACCAGCTCCAGCGCAGCGTCCGAGATATCGTTCAGTGAGCAGGGGGCCTTCTGCGGTGGCGCGCAGCGGGCGAATTCCAAAAGTCCCTTGACGATGCCGGCGCAGCGCTTGGTTTCCCGAAGCACCGTCTCTATGTCGTTTTTGAGGGCCGGGTCGAGCTTGGGGTTACTCTGGATCAGGGAGGCGAACACCAGGATGCCGGTGAGCGGGTTGTTGATTTCGTGGGCGATGCCGGCCACCAGTTCCCCCAGCGAGGCGAGTTTCTCCGAGCGGATCAGCTGCGCCTGCATCCGGGTGATCTCCTGGGTCCTTTGCTGCACTATCAGTTCCAGGTCGCGTCCCCACCCCTCCAGCTCCTGCCGCGCCTTCTTAAGGTTCACGGTCATGGTGTTGAACGAGTCGGCCAGTTCCCCCAGTTCGTCGTGGGCGAAGCTGTGCACCAGGCCGTCCAACTCGCCCCGCGCCAGCATCTGGGTGTGCTCCAACAGTTCCCGCACCGGGCGGTTCACCAGCTTTTGGGTGAAATAGGTGAGGCTTAGCGAGGTGAGGGTGATCAGGAGCAGGGTAAGGAGCAGCATGCGGCTGCGGTAGGCGTCCAAGAGGGAGTGCATCCGGTCCAGCGGCACCACGACGTCGAGCACGCCCAGCACCTTGAACTTCTCGGGGTGGAAGTGGCAGCTCGCGATGTAGCAACTCTCCTCGTTGTAGATGGCGTTGGTGATGCCGAGGAACTCGGCGCCGGACTTGCCGTAGAAGCGGCGGCTGCGGTTTTTGGAGGAGGCGGTAAGGAGCAGCTCCGGTCCGCCGTGGCAGACGGCGCAGATCTCGGAGTGCTTGCCGAGCACGGTCCCGGTCTCGGAGTCGTCAGTGGAAAAGATGATGCGCCCGGTCTTGTTGATGAGCCGGATCCGCTCCACCCCCTGCTGGTTGCCGATCTCCTCGATGGTCTTGTAGAACAGGGGGCGGTCGTCCCGGAGCATCTGGTTATGGGTGGTGCGGATGATGGTCTCGGTGATGCGGTCCGCTTCGGAGATGGTCTCCTGCAGCAAGAGCCCCTTGAGGCTTCTCAGGTTCAGGTAGGCGAACAGGGCCATGGTGCACAAAAGCACCAGCCCGGTGGCCAGGGCAAGCTTGGAAATCAGGTTGAGGCGCACGGTGGCTCTCCGCCGATTTGCCGGCGCCGATGCCCGGGCGCCAGGTCGTCAAGATCGCATTGTTGCAAGCGTCTTGTTGCTTGACATTTCTAGAACATAATTCTATATTTTGCTTGTATGACACTATCCGCAGCTGCATCCTGCCGACTTTACCCGTAGAAGCTGTTTTACCGCTCCTCTGGCTGGGCGGGTTCAGGGGGGCGGGCGGTACGGCGAGTTTAAACACATTAAAAGCGTTTATCAAGCGATTAATTTTCTTGACACGGCTTATCAAATGGCCTAGTTAATGTTGTTTGAAATTTTTCCTGATATTCATAGGTGCAGCCAATGGCGAAAAAAGAGAAATCTGAGTACATCATTCAGGCCGTCTCCCATGCACTCGACCTCCTGGAACAGTTCCACGACGAGGTGGACGAACTGGGCGTGACCGAGCTGAGCAAGAGGCTGAAGCTTCACAAGAACAACGTTTTCCGCCTTCTGGCTACCCTGGAATCGCGGAACTACATAGAGCAGAACAAGGTCACTGAAAACTACCGGCTCGGGCTCAAGACCCTGGAGCTGGGGCAGACCTTCATTAAGCAGATGGGCCTGTTGCGCCAGTCCCGCCCGGTGCTCGAGGCGCTGGTCAAGGAGTGCAACGAGACCACCTACGTGGCCATCCTCAAGGAGTTCCACATCGTCTACCTGGACGTGGTGGAAACCGACCTGACCGTCAGGGTCGTGCCCCGCGTCGGCGCCCGCCTCCCCGCCTACTGCACCGCAGCCGGCAAGGTCCAGATCGCCTACATGACCGACGAGGAACTGGAGAACTACCTCCCCACCAAAGAGATGAAGCGCTACACCCCGAAGACCGTCACCGACCGCGAGGAGCTCAAGAAGCACCTCAAGGTGATCGCCGAGCAGGGCTACGCCATCGACGACGAGGAGATGGATGTCGGCGTGAAGTGCGTCGGCGCTCCGATCCGCGACTACACCCGCCGCATCATCGGCGCGGTGAGCATCTCCGGCCCCTCGATGCGCTTCACCGACGAGCGCCTGGAGAAGGAACTGATCCCGCTGGTGATCCGCTCCGGCGAGGAGATCTCGCACAAGCTGGGCTACCACAAGTAGGCAGATCAAGACTAAGATAAAGATTAAGATTGAGATAAAAAGAAGGCCCCGTTTCCCTCGGGGCCTTTTTCATTCGCACTTCCTTCTTCCCCCGGACCGCCGCCCGTCTCTCACTCCCGCTCCGCTATCTCCTCGCGCCAGAGCCTGCGTACCTGCGCCTCCAGCTCTTCCCTGCTGCCGCGGTTGTCGATGACGATCTTGCCCAGTTTCTTCTTTTCTTCCATCGGCATCTGCGAGGCGATGCGGGAGAGCGCCGCTTCCCGGGTGAGGCCGTCGCGCGCCATCAGGCGATCAATCTGGGTCTCGCGGTCCAGGTACACCACCCAGACCTCGTGGACACGCGAGGTGATGCCGGCCTCGAAGAGCAGGGGGGCGACGTAGAAGGCGGTGCCGGTGCCTGCCTGCCGGAGGCGTTCCAGTTTCTCCTCGGCCCGCTTTTTGATGGCGGGATGGGTGATCCCTTCCAAAGTGCGCCGGGCGGCCGGGTCGGCGAAGACGATCTCACCCAAGGCGGCCCGGTTCAGGGTGCCGTCGGGGTTCAGCACCTTAGCCCCGAAGCTCGTTGCGATCTGCGCCAGGGCCTCCTCGCCAGGCTGCACCACCTCCCGCGCCAACTGGTCGGCGTCGATCACCGCCGCTCCCAGTTCTTCGAAGAGGTGCGCCGCGCTGGTCTTGCCTGATGCGATCCCGCCGGTGAGTCCTATGATGCGCATGCCGTCGTTGTTCCTTTCAGTATGCTATTCCTTCCTCGCCCAGGGTGAAGGTCGGGTTGGTCAGATCTTCCTCGACCAGCATAGTGCTGGAGCCGATCCTGATCTGCGCGCCGAGGAAGGCGTCGCGCTCCACCTCGACCCGGGCCTGGGCGTTGATCTCCATTCTCTTTTGCAGGCGCTTCTTCTCGCCGGTCAACTCGGCCAGCTCTCCCTGGCACTTGGTGTAGATGCGCTGCTTCAGATTCAATAACCCCGCGTCCATGCTGCCGGGGTTCTCCTTGACGTAGGCGAGGGTCTTGGTGAGTTCGTCCAGTTGGCGCTGCTTCTCGACCAGGTTTTCCTGCACCATCTCCAGTTTCCGGTTCAGGGCCGGGTCGATGCCTACCTCGATCAGGGTGGGGACCCCGGCGTGGGAGCCGATCACCACCGCATGCACCAGGGACACGGCGCGGCAGATCCCGCCGATGATGTGCCCCTTGCGCCCACCCCTTTCGCCGACCAGGATGCTGCCGCCGGAGGTGAGATCGCTCTGCATGGCGAGCTCGCGGATGACGATGTCGCCGCAGGCGCTGATGGCCGCATTTTCGGCGAACTGGACGGTCACGGTCCCTCCCGCCTCCAGCTGTGCCATCTCCTGGCGGCTCACCATCTTGCCCGGCTGGGTGGCATGGCCGTGGCCGATGACGCCACCTTGGATGACGATGTTGCCTCCCGCCTTGACCCGGGCGGCTTCCACCACCCCGCCCACCGTGATGTCCTCGGTCGCGGTCACCTCCATCCCTTCGCTGACGTCGCCGGAGATCTCCAGGGAACCCTTGAAGCGGAGGTTTCCTGTCGAGAGGTCGACCCGCTTCAGCTTGAACACGGGATCTACGTTGACGCCGCGCGGCACGATCACCGGGTAACCGGAAATGGCGGCGACCAGCAGGTCGCAATCCTTGAGGTCGCAGGCGATGCCGGTCAGGTTGTCCGCGAAGGGGAGGTCCACCCCGTCGGTCGTGGGCAACTCCACCCCGAGCAGGTTCACCCCTGGGACCCCCGGGGTGGGGTGGGTGCGCCGCAGGAGCGGGTCGCCCAGGCTCACGCTGACGATGTCGCCCAGGTTTCTGTAGTCGGCGGTGTCGTCGTCGGAGAGCTGGGGCATCTGGGCCGCCATCTCGGGAACCAGGCTGATGAACTGGCTGTCCTCCCCGGGGACCGGCGGGGTTCCCTGGGCGATGACCACCTTGCTGGCCTCGCCGGCGGCGAGCGCCGCGTCGATATCGTCATAGAGGATGCCGCAGACCACGCCGGCCCGGGACAGCGCCTGTTCCACTTCTTCCCGGGTGATGCGGTGTCCGCCGTAGGCGGGCTGGATGGTCATGGTGGCGGTCATCATGTCGTCGGAGAGCTGAACTGCGAGGGTGGCGTCGCGTCGCTCTCCGACCTGCAGCGTGAAGCTGACCGGGGAGACGGCGCAGCGCTGCAGCAGCTGCTCCAGGGCGTCCTGGGAGACAAACAGCTCCCCGTACCCGAGCGCCTCGATCGCCTCGCGCAGCTGCCCGGCGTCCAGGGCGCGCCGCTGGGTGACCGGGGTGTACTGCGCCTGCAGGTGTTTCTGGTCCGGGCTCAGTTGTAGTTTGAGGCCGGTGCCGTCGAGAATGTCGGTCTCCATGACCCCCTCCGGTGACGCCCACAGGGCCTTCATGGGCGCTTCCAGATTAAGTATCGGCGCCTCCAGCAAAAAGTTGAATTCTTTAAGGGGGCGCGTCGCGCCGTGCTGGGGGCGATGTTAGGGCCTATCGCGCACAAAAACAACCATTAATTGCAGCTATGCGAAAGGGCGCCCGGCGCCGCGGTTGGCGCTTGTCGTATACGCCCTACCACAGCGATAATCCGAATGATTTTTCGCTTGATTAGAGCCGAGTGATGTGGTAAAAACTGGATACTGTATACAATGTGCACCGGACAATTTACTTAATAAATGTAAATATTTAGCCGATAATGCGGCCAATTTTACAGCTATTTCGGAGGCCTAAGTGGCAGAGGTAGTTTTTTCCAGCTGGGGCAGAAACATAGTTGACAACCGCAAGGGGGGCGAGAAGAAGGATGTCTCCTTCAAACTGCCCGCCACCTACGACGGGGAGCGGCCGCTTTCGGCTTTCATCGGCTGGGATGGCATCATTTTGTACAACAAGGATGTCGATATCCCCGCCATGGTCGCCGAGTACATGAAGCGGGTGCAGGCCAAGTATGTCTGCGGCAAGTGCACCCCCGGCAAGAAAGGGACCCGCGTCATCATGGACGCCCTCTCCGGGATCATGGAGGGGCACGGCAAGGAAGAGGATCTGGACACCATCCTCGACGTCGGCAGCGTGCTGTCGCACTGCAAGTGCACCCTCTGCCCGAGCTCCGCGGTCCCGGTCATCGACGCGGTGACCCACTTCCGCGATGCCTTCGTGAACTACATCCGCGGCGCCAAGAGCCTCTCCTCGGAATTCCGCTACATCGAGAAGTACACGGCCCCCTGCATGGACAAGTGCCCGGCCCACATCGACATCCCCGCCTACATCGAGTCGGTGAAGGACTACCGCTTCGGGGATTCGCTGGAGACCATCCGCGAGTCGATGCCGCTTCCTTCGGTCTGCGGCCGCGTCTGCCCGCACCCGTGTGAGACCGCCTGCCGCAGGAAGAACGTGGACGAGCCGATCAACATCATGGTGCTCAAGCGCAGCGCCTCCGACTACGAGTGGCAGCACGGCCACCTCCCGCCCATGGCTCCCAAGGCGAAGCAGTCCAAGAAGGTCGCCGTGGTGGGCGCAGGCCCGGCAGGTCTCGCCGCCGCCTACTACATGGCCCTCGAAGGGTACCCGGTCACCATCTACGAAGCGCTTCCCCTGGGCGGCGGCATGGTCGCCGTCGGCATCCCCCCCTACCGTCAGCCGCGTCACCTGTTGCAGCGCGACATCGACATCATCCAGGGGCTGGGCGTCGAGATCATCTACAACACCCGGGTGGGCAAGGACATCACCCTGGACGAGTTGAGGCAGAAGTTCGACGCCGTGCTGCTCGCGCCGGGCGCACACCGCTCCAAGCCGATGGGCGTCGAGGGCGAGGACAAGGGGTACAAGGGCTTCCTGACCGGCGGTATCGACTTCCTGAGAAACGTCTACCTGGGCCTTCCCACCGGGATGGGCAAGAAAGTATTCGTGGTCGGCGGCGGCAACACCGCCATCGACTGCGTCAGGGTGGCGCTGCGCGAGGGTGCCGAAGAATCGGTGCTGGTCTACCGCCGCTCCCGTAACGAGATGCCTGCCGACGTCTGGGAGGTCGACGGGGCGGACGAGGAAGGGGTACGTTTCGAGTTCCAGGTACTCCCGACCAAGGTCATCGCCAACGAGAACAACGAGGTTACCGGGGTCGAGCTGATCAGGATGGCCCTGGGCGAGCCGGACGCCTCAGGGCGCCGCCGTCCGGAACCGGTGCCGGGCTCCGAGTTCATCATCGAGTGCGACACCATCATCCCGGCCATCGGCCAGGACGCCGACCTCTCCTTCATCCCGGCCGACGCGGGGATCGACACCACCAAGTGGAGCACCATCGTCACCAAGTACGTGCCGCTCAAAGGGCACGACGGCAAGGACCTCAAGGACGGCATGGGCAACATGCTCTCCAGGAACCTGATCACCGACTGTGACGGGGTCTTCGCCTCCGGCGACGCCGAGATCGGCCCGCTCACCGTCGTGGCCTGCGTGGGCAACGGTCACCGCGCCGCCAAGGTGATCCAGCGCTACCTGGAAGGCAAGGGCGTCGATCTCACCGACGACGAGCGCATGGAGGACATCCTCACCTACTTCGGCGTCTACGACAAGAACGAGGACGTGCAGTGGCTGGACAGCGCCTCGCGCGAGCACCAGAAGGAGGTGCACGGCAGGGAGAGGGCGAGCTTCAAGAACTACTGCGAGGTGGAACTGGGCTACGCCAACAGCCAGGCGGTGCGGGAGGCCGAAAGGTGCCTGCGCTGCTACCGGGTCGCCATGGTGGCCGTCTAACGGCAGCAGCACCCGGACCTATTGAATTCAATTACACCGAATACTGAGGTTTTTATATGGTCAGCTTAACCATTGATGGCAAAAGCGTGCAGGTCGAGAAAGGTACTACCATACTGGAGGCCGCAGCCACGGTAGGGATCACGATCCCGACGCTGTGCTGGCTCAAGAAGGTCTCCCCCACCGGCGCCTGCCGCGTCTGCGCGGTAGAGGTCGCTGGTGTGGAGCGTACCATGACCGCCTGCAACACGCCGGTCAAAGAGGGGATCGAGGTCACCACGGACACCCCGGCGCTCCGGGAAGCCCGCCGCAAGATCATGGAACTCATGCTGGTGAACCACCCGCTGGACTGCCCGGTCTGCGACGCCGGCGGCGAGTGCGATCTGCAGGATTCCTGCTACGCGCTCAACGCGACCAAGCAGGACTACTCGGCGATCCTCGAGCGCAAGCAGATCCGCTACGACTGGCCGCTCATCGAAAGCGACCCCAACCGCTGCATCCTCTGTGAGAAGTGCGTCAAGGTGGATCACGAGATCGTCGGCTGCGACGCCATCGAGGTGGTCAACAAGGGTGAGGACGCCATCATCGACACGGTGGACGGCAAGCCGCTCAACTGCGAGTTCTGCGGCAACTGCGTCGCGGCCTGCCCGACCGGCGCGCTGATCACCAAACCCTTCAAGTTCAAGGGGCGCCCCTGGACCTTCAACCGCATCCCCAGCGTCTGCGCCTTCTGCGGCGCCGGCTGCCAGATCGACTACCACGCCAAAGACGGACGCGTGGAGCGGGTCACCAGCGAGGACAGCAGCTACAACAACGGCAACCTCTGCATCAATGGCCGCTTCGGCTACCGCTACCTGCACTCCGCCGAGCGCCTTGCCGACCCGCAGCTGCGCGGCGACTCCGGTGCCCTCGCCAAGACCGACTGGGACACCGCCCTGTCCGCGACGGCCGCGAAGCTCAAGGAAATCGTGGCGCGTGACGGCGGCAAGGCCGTGGCGGGTCTCGGCTCCCCGAGGCTTACCAACGAGGAGAGTTTCCTGTTCCGTAAGCTCTTCAGCGAGCTGGGCAGTGCCAACCTCGACTCTGAGGCGGGCTTGGGCTTCGCCCAGGCGCAGGCCCAAATGCAGCGCCGCTTCGGTTTCACCGGGGCCAGCAAGCAACTGGACGCCCTCGACGAGGCACAGGCGATCCTGGTCTTCGGCTGTGACCTGAACGCCGAGGCGACCGGCGCCGAGTACCGCGTCATCAAGGCCGCCTCTAAGAAGGACGCCCGCCTGGTACTGGTGAACATGCGCGACGTGAAGCTGAGGAAGTTCTCCAACGCGCACCTGAAGCACCTCCCCGGAACCGAACTCCAGATCATCTACGCCCTGATGAAGGGGCTGGTGGAGGCTGGTGTGGCCCTTCCGGCCGGCGCCGAGATCATCAGGGACGGGCTCGCGCAGCTTTCCATGGACGAACTCTGCCAGCAGGCCGGCGTCACTGTGGCCGCGGTGGAGAACGCGGTGCGGCAGATGACCGGCATGACCCGCGTCGCCATCGTCTTCGGCGCCGACCTGATCAGGAGCGCCGACGCCTCCGCCAAGATCGCGGCTCTCGCCGACCTCGCCGTCCTCACCGGTTCGGCCACCGAGCAGGGAGGGGGCGTCTTCCCGATCGATGCCAAGAACAACACCGTAGGCATGCTGGACATGGGGGTCACCCCGGGCGCCGACGGCAAGGACATCTGGGGCATCGTCGAGGGGATCGAGCAGGGGAGCATCAAGGCCCTCTACCTCCTGGGTTGCGATCTGTCCGGCCTCCCGGACAACCAGCGCATCCGCAAGGCGCTGGGCAAGCTGGAACTGCTGGTGGTCCAGGACGTCTTCCAGGGCGATTCCCTCGAGTTCGCCCACGTCGTGCTGCCGGCAGGCGCCGCAGCCGAGAAGAGCGGCTCCTTCACCTCGCTGGACAACCGTGTGCAGGCCATCTTCAAGGCCGTGGACGCACCGGGGCAGGCCAAGGAAGACTGGGCCATCCTGGCCGATCTCTACGGCAGGCTGACCGGCAGCACCCAGAAGATCACCCCCGCGGGCGTCATGGCGGAGATCAAGGATTCTGCCAAGGCATACCAGGCTTTCGACGGCTCCCGCAACGGCGCCATCAAGGGTGGCAGCGCGGCAAGAAACGACGCGGCGCTGGCGCCGATCGCCAAGCCCGCGGCACCGGCCCAGCCGAAGTTCCAGCTCCTGGTCGGCCCGATCGGGTTCCACAACGGCACCTCGACCACCCGCTCGGACGCCAACCTCGACGTGGCTCCGGCCGGCTTCGTGGAACTGCACCCCGTTGACGCGTCGGCACTGGGCATCTCCGACGGCGCCAACGTCAAGCTCTCCTCCGGCACCGGCGCCCTTACCGCAGCCGCCAGGATCAGCGACAAGCTGCAGCCCGGCCTGCTCTTCGCCCCCTCGCACTTCCGCGATCTCAACGCCAACGCGCTCCTGAAGGGGAACTGCAACCTGGTGGAAGTGAAGGTCGAAAAAGCGTAACCGCCGCGACGGCGTGACTGACGAAAGGCCCCGTCTCATGGCGGGGCCTTTTTTTTATGGCGGCCGCAGGCGGATGGTGCTAGTCTTCTGCCTCAGCGGCGGTCCAATACCAGCTACTTCTCAACGGGAGATGCCATGGACGAAAAACTTGCACAGATAGCGGCGCTGGCGGGAAAGAACGACAAGATCGCCGAAAAGCTGGAGCAGATGCTCACCGGCCCCAACGACCGTGCCTACGTGGTCTGCAGCTTTGACGACTGCAAGTTGCACGAGAAGGGACGCTGCACCATCTACACGGTGCTCGACGTGCCGCGCATGAAGACCGGGCAGCCCTGCAGCGGTTACGAAAAGGTGGCTGCGGCGGAGAACTAAGGGGAAGGTCAGTCGTAGAGGGAATCTTCGTCTTCCTCGGGAGGCATCCTGCCGTTTCGCTCCAGGAAGGCGAGCTGCTCGCTGCGCTTGCCGATCTGGTCGTTGCAGAAGGTCCAGATCCGGTAGCTTTCCAGGCACAGGATGGTGAAGCCGGCGCCGAAAACGGCCCAGTAGTTGTCCTGGAGCCCTTCGGCGAAATAGTAGAAAAGGTAGAAGCCGGCCAGGTAGCCGACGTGGCAGAAGCTGCTGGGATGACGGATACCGGCCATCATGCGCGACAGGCTCAGTATGATGGCGGAGAAGGTGTAGAGCACCAGCACCAGGCTGATCATGAGCGGCTTGGGGGCGGCTCCCAGCGCCGCGACCACTTCCTGGGGCCTGGGCAGAAACCAGAAGTCGCGCCACGCTACGGTGCTCAAGAGCAGAAACAAGGAAAGAGCCCAAAGTCCCCGGTTGGAGAACCTTCTCAGTCTCCCTATCTCATCCAGAAGTCCTTGGCGCAACTGTCCCTGCGCGTCGCGCGCCACGTCCCCCACGGTCCCCACCTTGTTGTTTTCCGCCTGTTCCATCGCTCGCTCGACTCTCTGAAGGGGACAGGCACCTGCGTAGCCAGTCCCCACCTACGATAAAGGTCACTTGTGCTGACAGACGGGATCGTGCTCCGTCGCCTGGAAAGGCTTTTGCTCAATTTCGTTTAATTTGGCTCTGATAAAGTAGTAAGATTGTGCGATCTTGTCAAGCTCATAGGGAAGGTGCG
This sequence comes from Geomonas anaerohicana, assembly GCF_016458305.1. GTDB lineage: Bacteria > Desulfobacterota > Desulfuromonadia > Geobacterales > Geobacteraceae > Geomonas > Geomonas anaerohicana. Next base: position 125,170 of record NZ_JAEMHL010000005.1, read on the forward strand.
GCGGCCGGGATGTGCCGTTTCCTTCCTCGCTCCTCTCAGTGTACTCCTGCAGCTTCCTCATCGGAACCAGCACGATCATCTTTAACAGCGTTATCACTCCTGCGATAGTGAGGAACAGGGTCAGGATGGAGAAGATCAGCATCTGCATCTTGATCAGTGCCAGAGAGTGCAACGTTGCTTCCTGTGACAGTCCGATGTCCAGCGTTCCCAGCACGCGCTGTTCGGCCGGGTGGAAGTGGCAGGCGGCGTTGGCGCATTCAGGCTCGTTGTAGATGGGGGCCGTTATGGCCAGGATCTCGTCACCGGCGGCATTCTTGAAGGTGCGCGCCTTCTGCATGGTCCCCAGCGTGGTGATCGGCGCCGCCTTCTCGTGGCAGACCACGCACCCTTCTGCCTTCTTGTCCACCTGGCGGTTCAGTTCCTCCGGCTTGGAGGAGAAGGCCACCACTCCCCGCTTGTTGAAGATGCGCACATGCTGCACCCCGTTTTGGGCGCTGATGTTGCGGATGATGGCGCCGTTGAGCTCCGAGTCCGACTTCATCATGGCGTAACGGGTGGACTTCAGCACGATGCCGGCCAGGTTGTTGGCCTGCGTGATGGAATCCCGGATCACCACCTGTTTGATGGCCGCGTAAAGGAGCACGAAGCAGACCACCAGAAATCCGGTAACCACTATCCCTACGGGAACCAAGGCCCTTCCTGCGATCTTGTCGAACATGGCTCCATCTCCAATCTGGGTTGCCGGATTGCTTCCCCGTCAGCCCCGCTGTGCCGCACTTGCCTCTTTGAACCAGCCCTTGCTGCGTTGCCCTCGAGGGGACTGGCTCCGTCAGGTGCCTGTCCCCATAAACGCCTGAGTGATGACACCTTCCAGGGGCGCCGCCCTTACCGCGGCAGCGCCCCCTTCATCGATCCTGCTAGTCCAGCTTGGTCATGCTGCTGTAGCTCGCCACGGGAACCCTGCTCGGTTCGCGCCTGCCCAGTGCCGGTACCGGCACCGCCTCGGGCACGGTCTCTTCCTGTTCCTGCTGGCGCCATTTGAACAGGATCGGCAGCCGGTACAGGATGAAGCGGTACACCACGATGTAGGTGGCGAAGATGGTCAGGCTGATGATCACCTCGCGCCAGGGGGGGATCTCGCGGTGCGGCAGTTTCCAGTTGAAGGTGATCATGGCGGTGTTGACCCGGTTTAGCACCACGCCGAATACGGTCATAAAGGCGCCCAGGCGCACGACGTTCATCTTCCTCGTGTGCACGCCGTAAGTCATCAGGGTAAGCGGCAGCATGAAGCCGACGATGATCTCGAACATGAACCACTGTCCCCAGCCGGTGTCCAGGTAGGCCCACTTGTTGTCGTGAGCGATGGCGATCAGCTTGATGGTGATGTAGGTGGCGATCCCCATGCAGGCGCCCTTGGCGAGCGACACGGTTACCTTGTCCAGTTTCTCATGGAAGCGGTGGTCGCCGCGCCATGCCATGGTCTTGGCCGCGATGGTGCTCACCGTGATCACCATGCACAGGCCGCCCGGCAGCGAGGAGACGAAGAAGTGCAGCCACTGGAACGAGGAGGAGTACCAAAGCGGATGTACCTTGCCCGGTGCGTAGGTGAAGAGCGCACCCAGCGCACCCTGGTGCAGGGTGGACAGGATGATACCGGAAACGGTGAGACCCAGGGTGATCCTGCGGATGGCGCGCTTGCCGGCAGGGAAGCCGATCCACTCGAAGAAGGCACTCGACACCTCGGCGACCTGCACCGAGAGGTAGGTGGCGACGTGCCAGGCAACCAGGAACAGTACCGCGGCGGGGCCGAAGGAGACCACCATCGGGTAGGGGAGGCGCCAGGGCTGCCCCAGGTCGGCCAACAGGTACATGACCGCGAAGAAGTAGCCCAGGAGGCCGTTCAATAGCGCCAGGCGCTCGATCGGCTCCAGGTCATGCCTGCCGAAGATCTCGCAGGCGGTGCCCAGCTGGAAGCCCGAGGAGGAGAGCGGCACCATGGCGAAGAGGCCGAAACCAAGGAAGAGGCCCCAGGGGTAGTCGTTGGAGCCGCTGGTGGCCCAGGCCAACCCGAAGAAGAACCGGCCGATCAGGATCGGGATGCCGATGGCGAAGATCGCGCCCAGGATCCAGTTGAACGGGTTCCGGAAGGCCTGCAGCAGGTACTGGCTCGGGGTGAGCCCCAAAAGGAGCTTGTTGAGCAGCGTGCGCTTCTTGCCGTCCTCGTCGTAAGGTGAGTCCACTATTGCCAAACCGTGCTGGATCATTTTTTTCATGGCTTGGTATCCTCCTGGTTGGAATCGGTATCATGCCCATGCCCGCCCTGCTCCTCGTGCTTGGCCAGCAGGTGGATGCCGGAGAAGAGCGCCGGCCAGATGGAAAGCACCATCGGCACCATGCCGAGGAAATCCTTCACGTTGGAGATGATCGGGTCGTTGGAGAGCGTGGTGTCGAAGCCCAGCTTGTCGAAGCCGACCGGGGCCAGGTAGAGCCAGCTGGTGCCGCCGACTTCCTTCTCGCCGTAGACGTGGTCCACGTAGCGGTCGGGGGTGGCGCGGATGCGTTCGTGCGCCAGCTTGATCAGGTCGGCGCGGTGCCCGAAGGTGAGCGCCTCCTGGGGGCAGATCTCGACGCATGCCGGCGGCTTGCCGTACTTGAGCCTGGTGTCGTAGCACAGGATGCATTTCTTGACGATGGGGTTGGTCGCGCTGTCGTAGTCGTAGCCGGGCACGTTGAACGGGCAGGCGATCATGCAGTTGCGGCAGCCGACGCAGACCTTGGAGTTGTAGATGACCGCCCCTTCCTTGGTCTTCGTGTAGGCATTAACGAAGCAGGAGGTGAGGCAGGCCGGCTCGTTGCAATGGTTGCACTGCACCTTGCGGTACACCGGGCCGGACGGTTGCTCTTTCTGGTAGCGGTTCACCACCGTGTAGGCCTTCGAAGTGGGGCGCCGGTCGTGTTCGAATACCGACGGATCGTCGAAGGAGGTATCCGGTTCCGGCAGTTTCTGTTCCTTGTTGCAGGCAGCTTCGCAGCTGCGGCAGCCGATGCAGCGGGTGGTGTCGACCAGGACACCCATGGCCTCGGGATAACCCTCAAAGGAACCGCTGGCCCAACCCTTGTTGGTTTTGCCCAGCGCTATCGTGGTCCCGCCTATCAGGCACGCCTTCAGGAAGTTTCTTCGTTTCATCAGCGTTCCTCCTCAATTCATGATGAGCTGCTGTAGTTGGTGCATCTCATTCCTCTTCTGCATGGGCGGGTTTGGCTCCCTTGCGGTTCGTGCTGTAGAAGGCTGCGCCCTCTGTGGTGCGCGGATGGCAGTCCTGGCACCCGGTCGGGCCGTTGCCCATCTTGTTGTGGCAACCGATGCAGTTCTGGTGCATGGCCCCCTTGAGCCCCATCTTGTCCAGGTGGTAGCGCTGCTTGTCGGCGCGCTTGGCGGCCAGGGTCTCCGGGGAGAACGGGGTGGCCGAGTGGCAACCCTTGCAGGAGACCACGGCGGTCGGGCTCGAGTTCTGGTGGCAGCGGGCGCAGTTGGGATCCAGTACCAGGGTGCCGGTGGTGTGGTGGTGGCAGTCGGCGCATTCCTTGATCGACTGGATGTGCTTGGCATGGTTGAAGGTGAACGGGCTGAACAGCTTGCCGTTCTGGTTCAGGGTGATGGAGTCCGGTACCGGCGCGCACTGCAGCGCAGCAGGGGAGGACACCGATATGGCGCCTATGGAAAGCGCGGCAACTATAAGATGTTTGTAAGAGGACATGTCATGTTCTCCTGGCTCTGTAGTAGTGGGGAGGCTCACTCCCTTGCTGCTTTTCCCGATGCTAGTGGCGCGCTGCTTCCTTCGTTTCTTCCTGTTCCTTTTTGTGCAGGTAGCGGTAGAACATGGGGAACCCGATGAAGAAGGCGACGCAGATCAGGTACTCCACCCCCTTGATGTACTGGTAGAAATCCACCAGCGTAAAAACTTCCTTTATCTGTCCTATGGCATCCAGTGTCATGGCTTGGCTCCTTTGCGATCAGGTTGAATTCCATCGCCCCTAGTGGCTCTTGACGCGGGAGGGGGATTTTTCCTGTTCCTTGCCGATCCCCTTGAGCATGCCGTAGAGGGTGATCAGGGCCGGGATTAACTGGACCACCAGCACCAGGGCACAGAAGCCCAGGAACAGCAGGATGCCGAGCTTGCTGACGAATACCTTGCTGGTAGAGGCGGCGAAAGCGTTGGCTGTCGTCATGAGAAAAACAATGGCTGTGTTCACTAAAGCTGGCAGACGCATCTTGGTTTTCATAACTTCCTCCTTTTGACGCTTTGATGGGAAAGACTCGGTCCGTTTATCTTCGGGGCGGCTCGGTGCCGGCCCCCTTTGTTACCCTTACGCCATCTGCAACTTGAGGCTTTCGAAGGCACACTGTACCGCCTGTCTGATCTCGGCGCGGTCCTCGGCGTTTACCGGTTTCAATGCATGGTAGAAGATTCCCTCGCTCCTGAGCTTCCTGGAGAGCGGCAGCGAGGTGCCGGCGGCTATGAGAATGATGGAGAGCTTGCGGTTGCATTGTTTCAAAAGCGGGATGATCTCCGAAGCGGAGAACTCATCGAACTTGGTGCCCAAAAGCACGACCTGGGCGGTTCTTTTCAGGATCCCGGAAACGGCACTTTCTATGGAATTGGTGACGATCACGTTGTAGCCGGACTCGATGAACATCTCGGCCATCTGTTTTCTGCAGTCCATGTCTTCGTCCACGATGAGAAGTCCTTGCATAGCTTTACCCTCACACGGCTGGGAGCATCGGTTCCGCTGTAGGTTGGCCGCGCCGCCGACACCGGGCGGCGCGCCGGCGGAAGTCTCGCCCCGCCAGCCGGCCAGCGGTCATAGGCTGGTCCTGTTGTTCTTGGCAACCTCTTTCGCGCGCTGCTCGGCTTCGGTGGAAAAGATCCCTTTCAATATGCGGAGAAACATGGTGAGGCCCGGTGCCAGCTGAAACAGGATCACCATGGCTATGAATGCGATGAAGATAATGGCAGCCAGGCCGAGTCCCCCGGTTTGCGTTGCGGTGGGAGATGCCATTGCCTGGGTTCCGTCCATCACCAGCGAGGCTGTCGTTACGGATAGAACCTTCATGATAGTCTCCTTTCTTTTGGTGTGTCTGCGAACCTGGGTCAGCTTACCTGTCTGATGACCTTGCCTAGCATCCAACGTGCCATTTGCTTTTAAAACTTATAAGTAGTTGTTCTGTAATACTATTGTCGGGTAGTCCGTGGTGGTTTGGGGGGCGCTTGGGCGGCCCAATGTATAGTGACCCTATACATGCTGCGCAATGCTCTGAAGGGGGCTTGCCGGGGTGCTCTGTAAAAACGTAATGATTTCAATGTGTACGTGAGATCAGTACGGTGTATTGTTCCGGCATACACCAATAAATTCAGGTGAGTTGGCGCGGTTACAGCCGGTCGGCGGCCACAATGGGAGACGAAACAGCAGGTCTGTCACAGGTAAAGCAGTGAAAGTATTTTCATGTCTTTCTGTTGACAGAGGCTTCTTTGTGGGCTATTGATACAGCGGATGGACTCCGTGGAAGGGACCTCGCAATGGCAGAGGATGACGCGTGAGCCGTCCTGCTTCAGCGGGCTCGTAGAACCGATAGGCACGGTGCATCTATAGCTGGATATAACATGGTGATTCTATGCATATTCTAGTCGTCGATGATGAGTCTGTTATCAGGGAAGGCCTGGCACGTATTCTCGAAGGAGATTCCTTCACCGTAGATGCCGCCAAGAATGGGCACGCTGCCATAGAGCTTTTGCAGCAGAAACAGTTCGACCTGATCATCACCGATCTGAAGATGCCGGGCATGAGCGGGTTCGAGGTGTTGAACGCCGTCAAGATACTGCAACCGGACACTCCGGTGATCATGATCACCGGCTTCGCCACCGTGGAGACCGCCGTCGAGGCTATGAAGAACGGCACGGTCGACTACATCGTCAAGCCCTTCACTCCGGAGCAGATCCTGGAGAAGGTGCATCTGGCGCTGGAACAAAAGAAGAGCACGGTGGAAGATATCGTGGTGAAGAAGGAGATCGACTGCCACCACGGCTTCGACGAGTTCGTCGGGGAAAGCCGGGAGATGCAGAAGGTCTACCGCCGCATCATCCAGGTCGCCGCCACCGACAGCACCGTCCTGATCACCGGCGAGAGCGGCACCGGCAAGGAGGTTGCCGCCCGCGCCATCCACAAGCACAGCTCCAGGCGCGACCAGCCCTTCGTCGCCGTCGATTGCACCGCCCTCGCTGAAAACCTCCTGGAAAGCGAACTTTTCGGTCACGTCAAAGGCTCCTTCACCGGCGCCATGCAGACCAAGATGGGCCTGTTGATGGTCGCCGACGGGGGGACACTCTTTCTCGACGAGGTCTCCAACATCAGCCTCTCCACCCAGGCGAAACTCCTGCGCGTGCTGCAGGAGCGCCAGGTCACCCCGATCGGCGGCACCCAACCCGTTTCCTTCAATATCCACCTCGTCGCTGCCACCAATCGCAGCCTGAAGGCCATGGTGGCCGAGGGGAAATTCCGGGAAGACCTCTTTTTCCGCCTCAACATCATCCCCCTGGAACTCCCCCCTCTGCGCGAGCGCAAAGGGGACATCCCGCTGTTGATACGTCACTTCATGAACAAGTTCGTCGAGGAGGTCGGCAAGGACGTGCGGGGGATCTCTCCGGACGCGATGCACTTCCTGGAGAACTACTCCTACCCCGGCAACGTCCGTGAACTCGTGAACACCATCGAACGGGCCGTGGTCCTGTGCGAGGGGGACGTGATCCAGAAGGAAAACCTGGAATTGGGCGAAGCGGCCGAGGTCTGCAGCACCGGGTTCGACGGCTTCGTCCCGACCAACGCCGAGGCCCTCAAGGAGATGAAACGTCACATCCGCGACCGCTCGGTCGAGAATGTCGAGAAAGCGTTCGTGATCCAGGCCTTGAAGCGCAACAACTGGAACATCTCCCGTGCCGCCGAGGAAACCGGAATGCTGCGCCCCAACTTCCAGACCATGCTGAAGCGCCTGGGCATCTCCGTTAAGGATTACTTCGGCCGGTAGGATACTCCTGCCGGTCTTCCCCCTCGCACGCCCCTTCCCTCCTGATGCTGCCACCGCGGCCGACACTGTCTCTGTGCCGTAACATCATCTCTTTTTCCTCACGGTTTCTCTCTTTAATTGTGCTCCGACAGATGGCGAGCTTTTTCCAATGTGTTAAACTCAATGCGTGTTTCTCTTAAGGCCGTCAACGGCAGGGGAGAGCGTGCATGAAACAGATCAACAGTGAAAGAAAGTTGACCCCCCTCAATATCTCGATCGTCTATGCCGTCGTCGGTGTCCTCTGGGGCGCCGCTTCCTGTTTGTTCCCGGCCGTGCTGGCGCACAAAAACTCCATGTATCTCTCCGTGGAAACCCTGAACCATGCCTTCTTCATACTTGCCACGGCTGCGCTGCTCTACCTCCTGATCAGCCGCAGCGAAGGGGACGTGGTGCGCGGCCGGGAGTCGCTGTTCAGGGTCAACCGCGCCTTGAAGACCTTCAGCGGCTGTAACCAGGCCCTGGTGCGGGCCACGGAAGAACTGCAACTGATGAAGGACGTCTGCCGCACCATCGTCGAGACCGGTGGCTACAGGCTGGCCTGGGTTGGGATGGCGGAGCATGACGACTGGAAAACGGTGCGCCCCGTGGCGCAGTGGGGAGACCGCGGCGGCTACCTTACCAAGCTGGACATGAGTTGGGCCGACATCGACCGCGGCCGCGGGCCCACTGGCACCGCCATCAGGACCGGCACCACGCGCATCGTCCAGAACATCCGCTACGATGCCAGCTGGGCCCTGTGGCGGGAGGAGGCGCTAAAGCACGGCTTCGCCGCGTCCATATCGCTGCCGCTGGTAAACGAGGGGCACCCTCTGGGGGCATTGGTGATCTTCGCCGGTGAGAAGCGCGCCTTCGGCAAGCAGGAGGTCAAGCTCCTGGAGCAGCTGGCGGACGATCTCTCCTTCGGCATTGCCACGCTGCGCATGAACGTCGAGCGTAAGAAGGCGGAACAGGAAATCATGCTGCTCGCCTCGGTGATCGAGCAGTCCAAAGAAGGCCTCATCCTCTTCGACAGCGACGGCACCATACAGTACGTGAACCCTGCCATCGAAACCATCACCGGGCACGACGCCCAGTGCGTGGTCGGGCGCAACGTCGCTGTCCTGGGCGATGGCGACGGCGGTGTCGAGCTGTATCGATCCGTGTGGGACGACCTGACCAAGGGGGAGCGACGCAGTGGGGGGCACTTCATCCAGAAGGGCAAAGAAGGGGAGTGCTACGAGATCGACATTACCTTCTGGTCCATCTCCGATACCGACGGCGAGGTTAAGAACCACGCCGCCCTGGTGCGCGACGTGACCCACGAACTGCAGCTGGAGCGGCAATTGCGCCAGGCCCAGAGGATGGAAGCCATCGCGACCCTGGCCGGAGGCATCGCCCACGACTTCAACAACAACCTGGCGTCCATCATCACCTGTACCGAGATGGCGCGCGACGACGTGCCGCCGGAAAGTCCCCTGCGCGAGCTTTTGGACGTGGTGCTCAAATCGAGCTACCGGGGGCGCAAACTGGTGAAGCAGATCCTCACCTTCTGCTGCAAGGGTGAGCAGGAGCGGCAGCCGGTCCAGGTCGAGTCCATCATGAACGAGTGCCTGAACCTGATGCGCCCCTCGATACCTTCCTCGATAACGGTCCACGCGCACCTGGAACCGGATCTGGGCATGATCATGGCCGACCCGACCCAGATCCACCAGATCATCATGAACCTCGTGACCAACGCGAGCCATGCCATGAGACTCAAGGGCGGGCCGCTCGAACTCGCGCTGGAAAACGTGGCCCTCGACGCCGATTCCCTCGGCACCCCTGATCTCCCTCCCGGCCCCTATCTGAAGCTGACCGTGAAAGACTCGGGCCACGGCATGGATCAAAAGACCATGGAACAGATCTTCGATCCCTTCTTCACTACCAAGGGGCACAACGAGGGGACCGGGCTCGGCCTTTCCGTGGTGCATGGCATCGTCAGGAACCACGGCGGGGGGATCACGGTGAGCAGCAGGCCCGGACTGGGAGCGACTTTCGAGGTGTTCCTGCCGCGCATCGCCACGGTGCAGAAGGACGCCCTGCTGCAACCTGAAGCAGCCTCTATGATGGGAACCGGCCGGATCCTCTTCGTCGATGACGAGGAAGACGTCGTGTTTGCCGGCAAGAAGATGCTGGAGCGGCTTGGCTACCAGGTGGTCACCGGCCGTGACGGCATGGAGGCGCTGGAAATATTCCGTGCCGACCCGGGAGCCGTCGACCTGGTCATCACTGACCAGACCATGCCCCGCATGACCGGGATCGAGCTGTCACGTGAGCTCTCTGCGGTCCGCTCCGATCTGCCGGTCATTCTCTGCACCGGCCTGGGGTCGGGCGTGGACCGCACCGCACAGCGGGAGGAGGCGGAGCAGGCAGGGGTCCGGGAAGTAGCTTTCAAGCCGCTGGACCGCGAGGAAATGACGGCGATGATACGCCGGGTACTAAGCCCGGCCGGGGAGGCATGACGGGCATGGCGAAGATCCTGATCATCGACGACGAGGAAACCGTCTGCCAGTCCATGTCCCTGGTGGGCAAGCGCGCCGGGCACGAGACGAGCTGCGCGAGGACGCTGGCCGCCGGTTGCCAACTCGCGTCGGAAGGGGACTTCGACCTGGTGTTCCTCGATGTGCGCTTGCCCGATGGCAACGGCCTGGAGATGCTGCCGCGCCTGGCGCAGGCTCCGTCCAAGCCGGAGATCGTCATCATGACCGGATACGGCGACCCGGCCGGCGCGGAGCTGGCCATCAACAGCGGCGCGTGGGACTACATCGAAAAAGGATCCTCGGTCAAGGACATCACCCTTTCCCTGGTGCGGGCCCTGGAGTACCGCAAGCAGAAGCTCTCCCTGTCCGGTCGGCAGGAGGTGGTCGCCTTGAAGCGGGAGAATATCATCGGCAATAGTCCCGCCCTGACCGCCTGCCTCGACGCCGTGGCGCGTGCGGCGGTAAGCGATGCCGGCGTTCTCATCCTGGGGGAGACCGGGTCGGGTAAAGAGCTCTTCGCGCGGGCGGTACACCAGAACAGCAAGCGTAGCGACAGGCCTTTCATTGTGGTTGATTGCGCCAGTCTCCCGGAGACGCTGGTGGAGAGCCTGCTGTTCGGACACGAGAAGGGTGCCTTCACCGGCGCCGAGAAGGCGCGTGACGGGCTGATCAGCCAAGCCCACGGCGGGACCCTGTTCCTGGACGAGGTGGGCGAGCTGCCCTTCGCCACGCAAAAAGCTTTCCTCCGGGTCCTGCAGGAGCGGCGCTACCGTCCGGTGGGAGGACAGCGTGAACTGGAGAGCGATTTCCGGCTGGTGGCGGCGACCAACCGCAACCTAAACCAGATGGTGGAGGCGGGGACCTTCCGCAGCGACCTCCTCTTCAGGTTGAGCACCTTCGTCATCGAACTCCCCCCGCTGCGGGAGCGTAGCGAGGACATCAAGGAACTGGCCCGCTATTACATGGACAAGTTCTGCGAGAACAACGGCCTCTCCCCCAAGGGGAGCTGCCCCGAATTCATGGAGACCCTGCAGGCCTACAGCTGGCCCGGCAACGTACGCGAGTTCATCAACACAATAGAGCGCACCGTGCTGACCGCCCGGGAGCAACCGGTCCTCTTTGCCCAGCACCTGCCCACCCAGATCCGGGTACAGGTGACCCAAAGCGCGGTGAACCACCACGAGATCGCGGCCGCGCCCCCGCAACTGTCGCCGCCCAGCCAACTCCCCAAGCTCAACGACTTCCGTGACAACGTCTATACCCAGGCCGAAAAGCAGTACCTCTGCGACCTGATGGCGCTGGCCCAAAACGACATCGCCACCGCCTGCAACCTCTCCGGACTTTCCCAGTCCCGCCTGTACGCCCTCCTGAAGATCCACGACCTGCACCGCTCGACCTAGCCGCCGCAGCTCCTTTCTGTTGCCCCCCGTTTCTTTCCTGTCCCGCAAGAACGTTCCTGCGCGGCAGGAAACGGATTCGATTACCCGTGTGCCGGCTTTCCTGTGGCAAATGCCTGCAATCACACATCTATTTCTGCGTTGTTCGCTGTCGGACCTCTCCGGCCGGTCGTCTCCCTACAATTCCCTTTTTAGAGCTCGTTGACTTGTAAGTTGCTGTCTTCGCACGGCTTTGTGGCTTGGTGCGCGTTTCGGCACCGGGGTTGCTAAGTATGGGTAACCCTTCGGGGAATAATGCGGAAAAAGGAGAGGGCCATGACAAAGGAAACGAAAGAATCATTGTCCGGGAAAGTGACAAGTTGGTCGATCATCGGGGTGGTCGTGGCCGGGACGCTGCTCATCTCCGGCATAGCCGACATCTCCGAGGGGAGCGGGCTGATGGCGAAGATATTCCTTCTCTTCATCGGCGCCATCATCGTCGTGCAGGTCATCCCTGGCGTCATGCTTTTCGGCGCGATGCTCAAAGGGATTTATGGTCTGTTTGGCAAGAAGGTAAAGGTTCCTCTGGAACAGGACAAGAAGTAGCTGTCGCGAGACGCGAGGTGGCTTATGGACGAACGGGGAATCATCATAGCGGACCGCGACGCGGAATTTCGCAAGCAGGTAGCGGAATACTTCCGCAAGGCGGGTTACGAGGTTGAGACCACTGATTCAACAGTCCACGTACTCTGCAGCATCCTGCAGAAGAAGACACCGGTGTTGTTGTTGGGAAGTGACTTTGACCAGAAGGTTTCGTCGTCGGATCTGATTCACCTGTTGAAGAAATGCAACCGCCACCTGAACGTCATCATGGTCTCCGACGATCTGCCGCTGAACCAGGCGAGGCAAGTACGCAGGGCAGGGATCTTCTACCAGGCCATGAAGCCGGGGGAAGCCGGTGACACCGAGGAACTCGGGCAGGCTGTCGAGTGCGCCTTCAAAACCTATCGCGCCAATCGGCAGCAGGAACGCATGGAGGCCGCGATGAGGCGCCGTGCACATCGACATGAATCGGTGCAGCAGCAAAGCGCCAGCATCCCGATGCGGTTCTCGTGGCTGATTGCCCTTGCGGTCCTGGTCTTCGGGACGAGCTTCCTCGCCGTCTCGGCGGCTCAGAGCGTAGATCGTGGCGGCAGCCTCGGGATGTGGCTCTTCCTCGGGTTCAGCGCCCTGTTGCTGGTGGCGCAGTTCGTCCCGATCTTCCGGATCAAGTTGCCGCACCGCATCATGGCGCAGCACGCTGCCAAAGAGCAGGCTGCCTCATCGGACCAAAAAACATCTCACTAAGGACGCGCTCCTTGAAAGGAGGGATACGTGAAACCAGCCGACCTACAAAAGATGAGTTTGCTTGCCAAGCTGGCGTTCTGTGCCTGGGCCCTGGCCGGGCTCATCGCGCAAGCGAGCGCCTGGGGGTTCTCCTACGGGGATCAGACCGGCAACAACCAAGCCTGCCTATCCTGTCATGGTAAGACAGGCGACGTGCCCAAGGGGAGTTTCATCGACCCGCAGCGCTTCACCCAGACCGCCCATGCCAACCTCGGGTGTGAAGCCTGCCACGCGACCGTCCCCGCCAACCATCCCGACGGCGCCAAGGTCCCCAAGGCCGACTGCCGCGAATGCCACTCCGGCATCAGCGAGGAGTACGCCAAGGGGCTGCATGCCGCCAAGACCGCCTGCAACGGCTGCCATAACCCGCACCTGGTACAGAACCCCAAGGATGTGTCCGGGCAGGAGATCAACATGATCTGCTCCAACTGCCACAACTCTTTGGAGATGACGGCGAAACACGGCGAGTGGCTGCCGCAGTCGGAACTGCACCTGCGCATGCTGCCGTGCATCACCTGTCATACCGGCGCCAAGGACTACTACATCAGCATGTACATCGTGAAGAGCAAGGGGGATAGCCGGTTCGGCAAACAGGAAGTGGCCGAGTACGCCGATCTCAAAGCCATCGCCGGTAGCCGCCCCATCGTGTCCCTCATCGACACCAACCGGGACAACTACGTTTCTCTCGAAGAACTGCGGGTCTTCAACCGCACCCAGAAGGCGCTCCATCTGTACGGGATGATGACCCCGTCCACGGTATCGCACAAGTTCGAGATCCTGGACAGCCGGCGCAACTGCAGCTTCTGCCACACCTCCGGCTCCGGACTCATGCAGACCAGTTTCATCGCCGTGCCCGAAGCAGACGGCACCTTCCTGAGAGTTCCGGTGGAAAAGGGTGCGGTCCTCGATGCCCTCTACGCCGCTCCGGACTTTTACATGATGGGATCGACCAAGAACGCGAAACTGAACCAGATCGGGCTTGCCATCATCTGCTGCGGGCTCATCATGCCGGTGGGACACGGGTTCGTCCGGTTCCTGACCCGTAAAAATAGGAAACAAAAGGAGCATCAGTCATGAGCGAGAAAACGAGGATCTACTTACAGCCCTGGCCCATACGCATCTGGCACTGGATCAACGCCTCGGGCATCATCATCCTGATCCTGTCCGGCGCCCAGATCCGCTTTCCTGAGACGCTGAGCATCTTCACCAGCTACAAGAGCGCCATCGAGGTGCATAACACAGCCGGGATCATCGTTTCCATCTCCTTCTCGTTCTGGTTCTTCTACTACAAGATGGTGAAGAACACGCTGGACAAGCTGTACATCCCGGACGAGGAGGACATCAAGCACGGCCTGGTACGCCAACTCCTGTATTACTGCTTCTGGTACTTCCTGGGGCGGCCGAGCCCGTATCATGCCACGCCGGATCACAAGTTCAACCCCATGCAGAAATCGGCCTACCTGGCGGTCATGTTCGTGCTCATGCCGCTGGTCGGACTGACCGGGATACTGCTGCTGAACGTGACCCCACTGCGCGTGCTGGTACTGATGTGGGGCGGTATCAAGTTCATCGTCGCGCTCCATTTCCTGCTGGCCTGCTCGCTGCTTGCTTTCCTCTGCACGCACGTCTACCTGGCGACTTTGGGGGACTACATCAAGCCGATGCTGATCGGGTGGGAGGAAGTGGAAGAACACGAGGAAGCCGAGGTGCCCCCGGAAGTAGCTATTCCTGGCTACCGCCCGGTACGGCACTATCCGGAGTATGAGCAGGCGCTTCTGGAGCAGCGTCACAGCTGATGGGACAGGGTTGCTAATTCCGGGAAAGGAGAACGGCCATGTCAGGACATCATCTTATCGAGCATTTGAAGGCGAAACCGATACGGGAAACGACCCAGGTCGCGACGGGAAGCGAACTTTCCTGGAGCCGTGAGCAGGTTGCCAAGAGCGTCGAGCAGTTGCATGTCCTTTCCCGCCGCGGGTTGTGGGGGCTGTTGCTCTTCCTGGCCCTGAGCGCCGCGGCCCTCGCCCTCAGCCAGCTAAACGTTTCGTCGGGTGCCCAGGCGGAACTGGAAGGGATCTTTGGTCCGCTGCCGTCGATCGACGTGCTCAACCTTGTCCTGGGCGTCTCGTGGCTGTCCGCGCTGGTGCTGATCGTGGGGCGCAGGGGAGGCGATGGCAGGCCGGGGTACAGCTGGCACAACGTCGGACTTCCGGCTGTTTTCTACCCGCTCTATGCCTTCTGTGACACGACCGGCACCTACTTTCCGGTAGTGTTCCTTGCCGGCCTCGTTCTGCTGCTTTTGGAACACGGCTTCGTGGTTTACTACACCGCCAAGGCGATCAGGGAGGAAACGGCCCGCCTGGAACGTCTGCACGATTGAGCTTTCTGTGCAGGAACGGCCCTCCATGCACAACCGGCCACTCGATTTCGAGTGGCCGGTTTTTTTGTTTCCTGTTTTCAGAGGAGCCTGCGCCCTGCTAGCCGTGCTGGTGGCAGGAATCGCAGTTGCCGTTCACGGTGAAGGCTGCCTTGCCGTCGTGGCAGGCGCCGCAGGACTTGGCTTTTTTCATCTCTTCCATGGAGACCTGCCTGCCGCCGCGCTTGGTCGGGAAGGTGCCGCTGTGGCAATCCTTGCACTTGTACATGCCCAGGTGATTGCTGTGGCTGAACTTGACGTCGCCGACGTCGGCCACCTTGAACTTGATCTCCTGAACCGGATGGCATTTCTCGCATTGGGACACGGCGAAGGCATCCTTGGCGTTGTGGCAGGCCCCGCAGGATTTCCCTTTCTCCATGGCCGCCATGGTGACC
Organism: Geomonas anaerohicana; assembly: GCF_016458305.1. Classification (GTDB taxonomy): domain Bacteria; phylum Desulfobacterota; class Desulfuromonadia; order Geobacterales; family Geobacteraceae; genus Geomonas; species Geomonas anaerohicana. Next base: position 140,361 of record NZ_JAEMHL010000005.1, read on the forward strand.
GGCTTGCCGGAGCCGAGCGGGAACACCTTGGTATGGCAGGAACTGCAGCTGTAGAGTTCGACGTGCTTGCTGTGGCTGAAGACGGTGGGGCCGGTCTCCTTCACCTTGAACACGACCTGCTTGGGTGAGGGGTGGCAGCCGTCGCACTTGGCGACGCTGAAGGCCTTCTTGCCGTTGTGGCAGGCGCCACACGACTTCCCTTTTTCCATCTCGGCCATGGAGACCGCCTTGTTGGGACCGGTCTTGTACAGAGAGTTATGACAGGCGTTGCACTGCATCGTTTTCAGGTGCTTGTTGTGGCTGAAAAGTACCGGGCCGGTCTCTTTCACCTTGAAGGTGATGTTCTTGACCTGGTGGCAGGCCGTGCACTTGGCGACACTGAAGGCCTTTTTGCCGTTATGACACTTGCCGCACGATTTTCCCTTCTCCATGTCGGCCATGGTGTATTTGACTTTGGCCGCGCGTGGATTTTCATGACAGGTCTTGCAACTAACATTGGGGCTCTTCTCCACTTTCTTCTTCAGGTGCTTGTTGTGGCTGAAGACCACCTTGCCCCCCCCATCGGTCTGGTAGGTGATGTCCTTCAGCTCGATGGCGTATGCTGCGGAAGATCCTACGGCTAGCGCGGCCAGGACAATGAACGCCGATGTGAATCTCATGGTTGCCTCCTTTGACGGTGTAGTGGGATTGGCTTCTTATGGTCACTCTGCTGCGAGCTCGATTACCGGGAGCGGCGGGGGACGCCGCGTTTGCTGCTGCTACGGATAAACCGGCACGAGTTGTCTTTAGCATTAGCCGTGCCTGATTTTTTCGGCGCGGAGTAAGTGCTCGTAATTAAAGGTGAATTTTTGTAAACCGAGCGCGGGCACGGCGCACGGCTGTATAAAGATGCTATACACCAAGGTGGCGCGTGCGGTGGTAACAGGCCGTAAAGACAGGCCTTTTTGTTGAAGGATGTATGCCGCGGGCAGGCGGCTGCTGTATAGCAAACATATACGAAGATGAAGGGGATGTTCTGCGCGGGAAAAAAGAGGGCCGCGGAGGGGAACCCGCGGCCCTGCCACCGGCTCATGCCGTGGGGGTCATAGCTGTCCCGTCGACATCAGGATGATGTGGACCAGGATGATCTTGCCGATGGTGGCAAACGGGAAGACACAGGCGTAACCCTGGTCGGAGAGGTCGTTGCCGGTCTGCTCTTTGATGTAGCCGAGCCCCGGTGTCGAGGTGTGCATGCCGGCGACGATGCCCACCGCCAGCGTCATGGGGAGTTTCAGGATCTTGTGTGCGATGAACAGGCCGAGAAAGGCGGTGACACAGGTGACCAGGACGCCCGTGATGAAGATGCTGCCACCGCCACCGTGGCTCAAGGTGGTAAGCAGACTGTAGCCGGAGCGGGTGCCGATACCGGCCAGGAACAGCACCAGCCCCACCTGTTTCAGCACCATGCTGGCGCTGTAGGGGAGGCTCCAGACCATCTTGCCGGTCCGGCCGAAGGTGCCGAGCAGGATGCCGACGATGAGCGGTCCGCCGGCGAAACCGAGCTGCATGCTGCCGCCGCCGGGGAAGGGGAACGGGATCAGACCCAGCACCAGCCCGATCACCAGCCCCAGGCTGAAGGTCATTACGTCCACCTCGCTGACCCTGCGGTAGGAGTTGCCGAAGAAGGCGGTGACGTCGTCCATGCAGGTCTTGTGCGCCAGGACCCTCACCACGTCCCCCAGTTCCAGGACCATCTCGGCCTCGGGCAGGAACTCGTTATCGCCGCGCCGCACCAGCGTGATCACCTCGCCGAAGCGCTGGTCCTGGTGCAACTCGCCGATCGTGCGCCCGATGGCTTGCGGGCTGGAAACGAAGATCCTGCGGTACTCGTACTCGGTGCGGTCCAGGCCCAGGCGCTCCTTGCTTCTTCGCTCCCCGAGCACGGTCGCGATCTTCTCGATTTCGTGCGGCGCACCGGCGACCATGGCCAGGTCTCCAGCCTGCAGCACGGTGGCGGGGCCGGCATAGAAGAATTCGTCACCCCGCTTGATCCGGCTGAAGATGACCTCGCAGTTGTTGGACTCGTTCAAACCCTGAACGGTCAGGTCGGACGGATCCACCTTCTGCACCTTGATGGTGCAGTGCACCAGCGAGTTGCGGTCTTCGGGCTTGCGCAGCACCTTGAACTCCGCCTGGTAGTCCACCTTCCAGATTTTCTGGCACACATTGATGGTGAGCATGAGCCCGATGACGCCGATGGGGTAGGCGACGGAGAAGCCGACCACCGGTTCTGCCAGCAGCGTTTCCAGCATGTCAGGCGGCGCGATCTGGCGGATCGATTCCAGTGCGCCGCCCAGGGCAGGCGATGCGGTCATGCTGCCGCAGAAGATGCCGGCGGCGATGCCGGGCTTGATGGCGAAGTACTTCTGCAGCGCGAGGCAGAGGGCCGCCGAGGCGCAGAGCACGATGCCCGCGAGGCCGTTGTTCATCACCCCGTTGCGCCGGAAGGTCGAGATGAAGGAGGGGCCGGCGGAAAGGCCGACGGTATAGACGAAGAGCGCCTGCCCCATTATGTAGACAATGGCGGGCGCCTTCATGTCGGGGTGGAGCATGCCGAAGGCAAGCCCGACGAAGAGGACGGCGCCGACGCCGAGGGTGATGCCGTACACCTTGATCTTGCCCAGGGGATACCCCAGTGCTGCCACCATGAGCAGAAGCATCAACGGGTTCTCGAGGAGTATCTTGATCATGATTGCCACCTCTGTCGCCGGCGGGCGCTGCGGCGCCCACCCCTGATGAACTCACCCCGCCGGGATGAGTGTCACGCGTCTCTTGCTATTCGCTCAGCTTGAACTGTCCCACCAGTTTCTGCTGCTCTTCCGCCAGCCGCGACAAAAGCAGAGCGGAGGAGGCCGATTCCTGCGCGTTCTTGGCCGTGTCCTGCACCACCTCGTTGATGCTCTGGATGTTGTTGCTGATTTCGACGGTGGTGGCGGTCTGCTCCTCGGCCGCGGTGGCGATCTGGTTCACCTGCAGGGTGACCGACCCGATCTGCTGCAGGATCTCCTCCAGGGCGGCGCCGGACTTGGCCGCCTCGACGGTCCCCGCCTCCACCCGTGTGACCCCCGACTGCATGACGCCGATGGCTCCCTTGGTCTGCTGCTGCACCGCCTTGATCATCTCCCCGATCTCGCGGGTCGCGCTGGCGGTCCTCTGCGCCAGCGCACGCACCTCGTCCGCCACCACGGCAAAGCCGCGCCCCTGTTCTCCCGCGCGCGCCGCCTCGATGGCGGCATTCAGGGCCAGGAGGTTGGTCTGGTCGGCGATGTCGTTGATGGTGTTGACGATGGCGCCTATCTGCTCAGACTTTTGGCCGAGGTCGCCGATGGTAACCGCGGAGGCGCGCACCTGCTCGGCGATCTGGTTCATCCCCTGCACGGTCCCCTTGACCACGTCCGCGCCGGCGACCGCGGCGTCGTTGGCCTGCTTGGAGCCGGTCGCGGCCTGGGTGCAACTGACCGCTATGTCGTTGGAGGTGGCCGCCATCTCCTCGCTGGCGGTCGCCACCGTGGCTGCCTGCTCGGCCACCCGTGCCGCGCCGGCAGCCATCTGTTCGGCGGCGCAGGAGAGTTCGGTCGAGGTGGAGGCGACCTGGGTGGTGTTATGCGACACCCGCGAGATCACCTCGTGGAAGTGCACCACGATGTTGTTGATGCTGTTGCAGATGTCGCCGATCTCATCATTGGAGCCGGTCTTGATGCGCTTGGTCAGGTTGCCGCCGGCGATCTCGGCGGTGACCAGCTTGGCATGGAAGAGGGGCTTGGTGATGGAGGCGATGATGCGCAGGCTGATCACCAGCGAGATCAGCACTACCGCCACGGAAACCGCGATCATGACGTAGGAGAGCAGGGTGGCGTTGTCGACCGCGTTGCGAACGCCGGTCAGGATCTGCTGCTGGTTCTCGCCGATGCTCTTCACCTGCTCCTCGCTTCTTTGCGCCTGCTCCCGCGAGATGCCGCGCGCGGACTCCAGCGCCCTCTGCATGGCGGCGTTGCTCCTGATCACCCCGAGCTTGGTGGCCTCTATCTTCTGGATCGAGGACGAGGCACGGCGCACGGTTTCCGAGACGTCGGAGATCTTCAGCGCCAGCTCCTTCTGCCCCGATTCGAGCAGCACCTTTCTGGCCACTGCAATGTTGGTGTCGATCTTCTTGCGGGTCTGGGCCAGGGTGCCGACCAGCCTTCCCACCTCGGCGTCGGTGGCGCTCAGCATGATCTGGCGCACCCCCGAGTTGAGTTCCTTCACGTCGACGCTGATGTTGCTCCCCGACTCCATGACGGTGTTGGCCGCGTTCTGAAAGCCCAGCGACGAGACCACCTTGTTGCGGTCCTTGACGATCTGCAATTCCAAGGTGTCGATGGTGTTGAAGATCTTCCTGCTGTTCTCTTCCAGCGGCTTCATGATCTCGTGCGCCTTGTTGGCGTACTGCTCGGCGTCCGCCTTCTCCGGGTTGTTGAGCATCTCCAGCTTGAGGGCCACCAGCCCACCTTGTTCGGCGCCGATCTGGTTCAGGATGTCGGTGGCTACCCCTTTGACCTCCTTGATGGCCGGGTTGTCCCCCTGGTCCACGTCGATGTTGCGGGTCAGTTCCACCGTGTTCTTCAGGCGCTCCCGGAGCGGCGCCACCTTGAACTTGTTCTTGACCAGTTCCAGGTCGCTCAGGATGATGTTGATGTCCTTGAGCCGGCTTTGCAGGGTGAGAAGTTTCTTGATCGAACTGTTGACCTGGAGGTTGGCGGCCTGCGAGGAGTTGATGTTGGAGAGGGCGCTGCTTCCCATCTGGCTGATCTGCTTGCGCAATCCCGCAACGCTTGCCTCGGCCTTCTGCAGCTCGGAGTTGACCGTGGCGATCTCGTTTTTGAAGAGCGTCATGTCCTTGAGCCGCTGCGAGGCGACCTGGACCACGGTCTTTTCGATGTCGCGCAGCACCGCGGTGTCCACGCCGCTGGAGGCGGCGCCCCCCTTGACGATCTGGTCGTTCAGCTCCTCCATCCTCTTGATGCGGGTGGTGATCGACTCGGAGAGATGGGCCACTTCGTTGGGTTCCGTGGTCATCTCCAGACGCATGAAATCCGCGGAGACCTTTTCCACCGTCTGCTGCAGTTCCAGCATCTTCAGGTGCAGCGGCGTCGATTTCCCGGTCAGGATCTCGATGCTCGACTTGACCTTCGCGATGGAAAAGAGCCCGATGCCGGCCAGGACGGAAATGCCCACGATGGTCAGCGCGATGTTGCCCAGAAGCTTGCTTTTGACGGTCATTGCCACCCCCGGAGTAAGGTTGCAGCACCAACAAAACCGGTGCCGTGCAGGACACGGCACCGGTCACCCGCTCGCCACATTTTTCCTTTGCCCTACTTGAGGGAAACGAGCTTGTCCCCCTTGACCACCTGCAGGTAGACGTTGTCCTGCCCCTGGTGGTTGTCCTGGGAGAAAGTCAGCTTGATCCCCCCCATGTCGGCTCCCTTCATGCTCTCGTAGGCCTGGATGAAGGCGGCCTGCGTGGGCGGGTTGCCCGCCTTCTCGAGGGCCATGATCATGGACTTCGCCGCCATGCACCCCTCCATGCTCACCGAGTTGAAGCCGACGTCCTCGGGGGATTTCTCGATGGCTTCCTTGCACTCCTTGGTGATGGGGAGCGACAGGTCATCCAGTTCGGGCACCACCTGGCTCATGATGATCCCCTCGGCGGCCCCCGGTCCCACCGCTTTCACCAGGTTCATGCCGCCGGCGAACGAGCCGGAGGCGAGGTAGGCGCTGACCCCTTCCTTGCGCGCCATCTTGATGAACTCCGCCCCCGGCTTGTAGACGGCGCCGACGATGACGGCGTCGGGCTTGCCGGCCATGATGCTGGCAAGGCCCGCGGTGACCGCGACCGTGTTCCTCTCGAACGAGCCCTTGGAGACCAGGCTCAGGCCATGGCGCTTCACCGCGTTCTCGGTGGAGGCGAGGATATCGGTGCCCAGGCCGTCGTTCTGGTAGAAGACCGCAAAGCGCTTGGCTCCCTGCTTCACCAGCTGGTCGACGATGCGGTCCACCTCCTGCTGGTAGCTCGCCCTGATGTGGAACACCTCCCGGACTACCGGGGTGCGCAGTTCGGTCGCGCCGGTCCTCGGGTTGATGTAAGGGAGCTTGTATTCCTTGACCACCGGGAGGCTCGCCACGCAGTTCGAGGTTCCCACCGACCCCACCACGGCGAAGACCTTCTGCTCGTCGGCCAGCTTGAGCAGGCAGTCGATGGTCTTGTCGGTCAGCATCTGGTCGTCCAGGGCGACCAGTTCCACCTTCCTGCCGTTAACGCCACCCTTGGCGTTGACCGCCTTGAAGTAGGCCTCGACGCCCACCTTCATCCCCCGTCCGGAGCCCTTGTTGGCGCCGGTCTGGTCGTTCACCATGCCGATCTTGATCACATCGCCCACCGGCCCCGCGGCATGTGTCGTCGGAGCGAGCATCATCAGCACCACGGTCAGGAACATCATCTTTTTCATGACATCCTCCTTCTTTCGGGTAGGGCCTGCAGGGGGGAGCCGGGCGGTGGGCGGGGAGGATTTCCCCGCGTCCTTGCCGCCTTCGGCGCATGGTCCCCCTGATCGGGCCGCATTAGAAAAACTTTAAAATAATATCCGCTAATGATTGCTTGGCAAGCCGATCTCTTAGCCGGGATCGGTCATTCTCCCATCGCAGTCAGCGCAAGGAGTGGGCGCACATGGTGTAGGGCGGGAAACACATGAAGAAAAAAAAGAAGAGGCCTCATGTGATGAGGCCTCCGGTCGTGGCGTGAAGGTAGAGTAGGAGGCTGTCAGCCGAAGATGCGTTTGAAGAGTCCCTTCTTCTCCGCTTCGCGGCGCTCCTTGATCAGGCGCATACCCCCCAGGGCGTGCGACTGGTGCGGGTTCAGCTTCAGGGCCTTCTGGAATTCACCCTCGGCGAGTCCGTCCCGTCCTTCGTCGAGCAGCATGCAGCCGCGGAAGGCGAAGGCGTCGGCGTTGCGCTCGGCCTGCAGGCTCTTGGAAAGGAGCATGCGGCACTTCTCCAGGGCACCCTGGGAGCGCTGGTTGCCGGGATTCTTGTAGATGGACCAGGCGAGGTAGGCGCTGGTCTGGGCGTCGTTGGGGTCGAGGGTGTAGGCGTCCTGCAGCGCCCGCTCGGCGTTGCCGTAATCCTCCATCTCCAGGAACACCTTGCCCGACTGGAACTGGATGCGCGCCTGCAACTCGTCCTCACGCTTGCCGCCCAGGCCCACGGTGTCGGCGTTGAGCATCTCGTCGTAGCGCTCCTTGGCGATGACGCTGGAAAGCGTGTTGTAGGCGTTGGCGTAGTGGGAGAGCACGTCCTGGGCGCGTCCCAGGGTGTCGCCGGAGAGCTGCATGAACTTTTCCGGGGAGTACTCGCGGGTCTTGGCGAAGTAGGCCTCCTTGAGCGTGGCGAAGCTGAAGGTGCCGGGAGTCATTCCGAAGATCTCGTAGTAGTTCTTGTCCTGGATGGCGGCGTAGTCGCGCTGCACTTCCTGTTCGAAGTCGATTTCGCTCGCCGACAGCGGCGCAGCCATCCCCTTCTTGCCCACCACCAGTTCGATGGATTCCGACACCTCGTCGACCAGGTCCTCGAAGTTGACCGCCTCGGCCCGCCGCTCGGCGACTTCTTCGATGGGGCGGTTGAAAAGGAGTTTCTGCGGGAAATCGGGCTGCTGGTCGGCAACCGGTGCCGCCGACAGGGTCAGCATGCCCAGGCGCGCCAGGAGGTCGAGCAGGGCCGCGCCCCGGGCCGGGGTGGCGCAGTCGGCGAGGATCGCCTGTACCGTTTTCCCCTGGCCGAGTTGCTGCAGCAGGTCGACCTCTTCCGGTCCCATGTTGAGCAGGTTCACCACGCGGAAATATTCGGTGGTGCGTACCGGGCAGAGGGCGCCACAGTTGGCGAGGTACGGGGCAAGATCGAAACTGGCGGTGCCGGCGGCGTGGTGCAGCAGGCGCGGTACGGAGATGGAGGTGAGGGGGAGCTCGATACCGGCAAGGTCGGCAATGAACCTTGGGGCCTGGTTTTGCAGCAGCGCCTCCACGATGGAGCGGAACAGGAACAGGCGGGACTGCTCCAGGAGGTCGTCGTAGCCGATCAGGCCGGCTTCCACGAGCGGCAGGCGCCCGGGGCGGGCCGGCGGGAACTGTTCCAGGTCGCCGCGCTGCAGGTGGCCGGTGGAGACCAGGAACGGGACGAAACTTGGCGACGAGAAGCTGACCGGTTCGCCGCCGACCACGAAGATCCTGGTGCCGCCGCGCAACTCGAGCATGCCGTTGGCGCCGCCGCGGTAGAGCTCCAGGAGCAGTCGGGCGATGTCCTTGCGTGCCGGCCCCTGCTCCAGGGCGCCCTGCACGGCCTTCACGAAGTCGTCTTTGCCGAAGGGCTTCTCCAGGTAGGCCTTGACGCCGAGCTTGCCGGCGGCGCGGGCATACTCTTCGCCGCGGAACACACCTGTCATGATAACCACCGGCAGTTCCTTCAGCGCCGCGCTGCGGCGCACCCGCTGCAACAGTTCTACGCCGTTCATCCCCGGCAGCTTCAGGTCCAGCACCATGAGGTCGAAGCGCTGCGCCTGCAGTAGAGCCAGCGCGGCGTCCCCGCTGGCGGCGCTCTTCACCTGGTGCCCGCGCCCTTCCAGTACGGTGCGCAGCATCGCGGCGAGCTTCTCGTTGTCCTCCACCAGCAGAATGCTGCCCGTCATCTACTTTCCTCCCTGCGCGGCCGCGGCAGGCGCCTTGAGGTACTTTTGCACCGCCTGGTTGTGAGACGAGAGGTCCTTGGAGAATTGGTGGCTGCCGTCACCGCGCCCGACGAAATAGAGGTAGGGGACCGCGGCGGGATTAAGCACCGCGTCGATGGCGTCCTTGCCCGGGTTGCCGATCGGGCCCGGCGGGAGGGCCGGGATCAGGTAGGTATTGTACGGCGTCGGTTTCAGGATGTCCTCCCTTCTCACCTTGCCGGCGAAAGCGCGCACGCCGTACAGCGCGGTCGGATCGCTCTGCAGCCGCATGCCGATCCTGAGGCGGTTCTGGAAGACCGCGGCTATGAGCGGCTTCTCCGCGGGGAGCACCGCCTCCTTCTCCACCATGGAGGCCAGGATGAGCAGCTTCTGCACCGGGACCCCCTTGGCCTTAGCCCGGTCGTCCACCGACTCCTTCAGGAATGCCTGCTGACGCTGCACCATTTCGCGCACCACCTCAAGCTCCGTCTTGCCCGGCAGGATGTTGTAGCTCCCCGGGAAGAGGTATCCTTCGGCGCTGGCGGCGTCGATGCCGAACTCCTTGAGCAGCGCGGAGTTGCGGCAGGCGGCCAGGAAGTTGTCCTTGGCGAAGATGCCGCGTTTCTCCAGCATTTCAGCGACCTGGTAGCTTGAGTACCCCTCGGGGAGCGCAAAGATGCGCTGGTACACGTCACCGCTGATCATTTTGGCCAGGATCTGGCCCGGGCGCATGCCGTCGTCGAACTGGTAGTAACCCGCTTTGAGCCGGGCGTCGCCACCTTTGAGGCGTGCGTAGAGGGTGAAGAGGCGGGCGCTGGAGAGGATGTGGCGCGCCTCGAGGTCGCCGGCCAACGCTTTGAGCGGGCGCCCCTTGCCTAGTTCGACGATCTCCACGCGTTTGCCGTCACCGGGAGGAAACAGCAGGAACCGGGAAAAACGGGTGATGGGTACCAGGGTGACTATCAGCAGCAGTGCAAGGCAGAGTTTGCGCTGCCGCCGGAAGATATCTTTGAGGCTGGAAGCTAAGATGGCACTATCCTATGCAACACGTTGCTTTTGCTAACTCAGCACTAGGTTTAGGTGAAATCGGCAACAGTGTCAAGGCCAAATGCCAGTGCGGGCCGAGGTAGAAAAGGTGGTTTGTGTAATTTAATAATATTTTTTTTAAAGACAGTGGGGCATTTCCAATGTATCATATCTAGCCGTGCCGCTCGGCCCGGAGCGGTCCACCACTACAGTTGGGCAGACGAGGTGCTTGATGAAGCAGAGGTTTATTAACTCCGATTATTTCCCGTTTCAGATCCAGATTTCCGCAGCCTGTGGCGATCGGGTCGCCCTGCGCGCCATGCTCCAGGAGCTCGGGGACGTGCCCGGCATCATCTACGCGCGCCGGCTGGCCGGCAAGCTGAACAAGCAGCTGGCACCGCACGAGTCGGCCATCATGCCGGGATTGCTACATCTTTATTCCATTCTGAGCCGGGTGTACCGGTACGTTATGGGGCAGTACTGCACCAACCAGCAGCCCGGGATCCTGGCAGCCGCCATGGCCCAGGCGGGTTATCCCGAATTCGGCGGCGATGCGGAGACGGCGCTGCAGCGCTTCATGGAACTGTTCCCGTCGCAGCAGATGGTTGTGGGCAGCGACACCCCACAGGGGTTCATAGCCGGTGATGACGAGGAGCGCAGCCGGCGCCAGGCACTCGCGGCGGAATTGCTGCTTATGCTGTTAAACGGCGAGAACCGGGCTCTGGACCAGTTCCGCCGCCTGTTCGACGCCTCGCCACTGGCCGAGTCATCCCCCTACCTCAAGGTGACCTCGGAACTGGACCGCCGCCTGGCCCAGGCGCCCCCCTTCGAGCCGATGGGCGTTTCCCTGCCGGAGTTGCTGAGGGCGCCGATGAAGGCGGCCCCGGACTCCCTTTCCGGGCAGATCGCCTACATCCGCGAACACTGGGCGGCCATCCTCCCCCCCGAACTCCTTACCGAGCTGGTCACCGCGCTGGACATCGTCTCCCAGGAGGGGCGCGCCTTCTTCGGCGGCCCCGGCGAACCCAAGGTGCTCCGCTTCGGCCGGGGCGCCCGCGGCGGCGACGAGTATCCTGAATACGAGCGCTTCTCCCAGGACGCGGACTGGATGGCCAACGTGGTGATGATCGCCAAGATGGTGTACGTCTGGCTCGGGCAGCTCGCCAAGACCTACCAGACCGAGGTGCGCACCCTGGACCAGATCCCGGACGCGGAGCTGGACCGGCTGGCCGGCTTCGGCTTCAGCGCGCTCTGGCTGATCGGCGTGTGGGAGCGTTCCCCGTCGTCGCAGCAGATCAAGCGCATCGCCGGCAACCAGGAGGCGATCTCCTCGGCCTACTCGCTTTACGACTACGTCATCGCCCACGACCTCGGCGGCGACTGGGCGCTGGACAACCTGCGCCAGCGCTGCGCCGCCCGCGGCATCCGCCTGGCGAGCGACATGGTCCCCAACCACACCGGCCTCTACTCCAAGTGGACCGTCGAGCACCCGGACTGGTTCATCCAGCTCGATTACCCGCCGTACCCCGACTACCAGTTCAACGGCCCCGACCTTTCGCCGGACGGGCGCATCGGCCTGTTCATCGAGGACGGCTACTGGGACAAGCGCGACGCGGCGGTGGTGTTCAAGCACCTGGATCGCGGCAACGGGCGGGTGCGCTACATCTACCACGGCAACGACGGCACCTCCACCCCCTGGAACGACACCGCGCAGCTGAACTACCTGATCCCCGAGGTGCGCGAGGCGGTCATCGGCACCATCCTCCACGTGGCGCGCCAGTTCCCCATCATCCGCTTCGACGCCGCCATGACCCTGGCCAAGAAGCACTACCAGCGCCTGTGGTATCCGCTGCCGGGGCACGGCTCGGGCGTCCCCTCGCGCGCCGAACACGGCATGGACCGGCCGAGCTTCGACGAGGTCTTCCCGACCGAGTTCTGGCGCGAGGTGGTGGACCGTGTGGCGGTGGAGGCGCCCGACACCCTGCTGCTGGCCGAGGCCTTCTGGCTCATGGAAGGGTACTTCGTCCGAACCCTCGGCATGCACCGCGTCTACAACTCCGCCTTCATGAACATGCTGAAGATGGAGGAGAACGCCAAGTACCGGCAGACGGTGAAGAACGTGCTCGAGTTCGAGCCGGAGATCCTGAAACGGTTCGTGAACTTCATGAACAACCCGGACGAACGCACCGCCGTGGAGCAGTTCGGCAAGGAAGGGAAATACTTCGGCGCTACCGTGCTCCTGGTCACCATGCCCGGCCTCCCCATGTTCGGCCACGGGCAGATCGAGGGGTTCCACGAGAAGTACGGCATGGAATACCGGCGCGCCTACTGGGACGAGCCGGTGGACCAGCAGCTGGTGGCCCGCCACGAAAGCGACATCTTCCCGCTCATGCGCCGGCGCCACATCTTCTCCGGAAGCGAGCAGTTCACGCTGTACGACTTCTACTCCGGGCACAGCGTCAACGAGAACGTCTTCGCCTACTCCAACCGCAACGACGGCGAGCGCGGCCTGATCCTGTTCCACAACGCCTACGCCTCTACGGCCGGCTGGATCCGCACCTCCTGCGCGGTATTGAGGAAGAACGCCTCCGGCGGCACCTCGCTGGCGCAGACCACCCTGGGGGATGCGCTGAGCTTCAAGCGTGACGGGCGCCATTACTACAGCTTCCGCGATTACGCCTCCGGCCTGTGCTACCTGAGAAACGGACGCGACCTCTGCGACCAGGGGCTCTACGTCGAGATGGGCGCTTACGAGTACCATGCCTTCCTCGACTTCCAGGAGATCTACGATGACGACTACGGCACCTGGGGGGCGCTCTGCCACCGGCTGAACGGCGCCGGCGTCGAGAACCTGGACGAAGAGGTGAAGAAGGTGCGCTACGGCGCCCTGCACGAGACGTTCAGGTTGTTCCTCGCCAAGGCGGGTGTGGTGCTGCAGGAACCGGGCGTCGCTCCGCAGACCCGTATCGCGCCGCTGGAGCCGCTGCTGGCCTCCTTCTACAAGACCTTGGCGCCGGAGGCACCGGAAAAGGCGCAACGTACCCTGCTCGGGCTGTTCGGCACGGAGTTCCTGCAGGCCCTGCAATCGATCCAGGAAGGGGCGCTGCTCCCCGCCGAGTGGCTTTTGCTGTGCGCCTTCCAGGCGCTGCACAGAACGGGCGACTTGACGGAGACTGAGAGCGTGCAGCTGTTCGAGGAATTCGGGCTGGTGCACCCGCTGGTGCAGGTCTTCCAGACCCTTCCCCCGGCGGACCCGGAACAGGTCGTCGATCTGCCGCCGCGCGCCTTCGGCAAGCTGCTCGGGCTCCTGCTGCGCCACGAGGCGTTTCTGGCCAATTGCCGCACCATCGGCGCGACCCGCTGCTCGGCCGCCCTCTTCTCCGACCCCGCGACGGCCCGGTTCCTGTTCCTGCATGAAAGCGGCGGGGCGCAGTGGTTCAACAAGGAACGTTTCGAGCTGTTGGTGGACTGGCTGGCGCAGGTTGAGCCGTACGCGAAGGTTCTTGCCGAGGCCAAGGTCGGCAAGGCGCAGGAACTGCCGGCCCAGGCTGTGGCCAACCTGATGAAGGAGAGTGCGGCGGCGGCCGGTTACCGGCTCGACCAGCTAATGAAAGTTTTGCAGACCGGTTTCTGATTTTTGCCAGTTACCTGTTAAAATCAGAGCTGGCGCTTGATCATCCGGAGCGCCCTTATCTATCGCATAATGAAAGAGAGGGGAGAGCAATGGCGGTCATCAATACGGCACTGCAGGACAACGTTGGAACCATCACCTTCAACGACCCCGAGCACCGCAACATGCTCAGCGGCGCGCTCATCGATGAGATGCTGCAGTCGATCGGCGCGCTGCAGAAGGGGAGGATGAGGGTGCTGGTGATCCGGGCCCCCAAGGGGTCCAAGGTCTGGTCGGCCGGGCACGACGTGCACGAGCTGCCGCTACCGGGACGCGATCCACTTTCTTACCACGACCCTCTGGTGACCGTGCTGCGCTCCATCCAGAGCCTCCCCATCCCGGTCATTGCCATGATCGAGGGGAGCGTCTGGGGGGGCGCCTGCGACCTTGCCCTGTCCTGCGACATCCTGATCGGCTGCCCCAGCTCCTCGTTCTGCATGACGCCGGCGAAGATCGGCGTCCCCTACAACGTCTCGGGGATCCTGCACTTCATGAACATCATGGGGGTCAACTTCGCCAAGGAGATGTTCTTCACGGCGGAGCCTCTTTCGGCGGAGCAGGCGAGCAAGGCGGGGCTTTTGAACCACTTGGTCGAGGCGGACCAACTGGAAGAGTTCACCTACAGCATGGCCCACAAGATCACCAAGAACAGCCCGCTCTCCATCGGTGTGATCAAGGAGCAGATCCGGCTGCTGGCGAGCGCCCATCCCCTCTCGCCGCTCACCTTCGAGCGGGTGCAGGGACTCAGGCGCACCGTCTACGACAGTAAGGATTACGCCGAAGGGATCAAGGCCTTCCTCGAGAAGCGGCCGCCGGTGTTTACCGGGGAGTAACCCGCTCCCGGTGTCACTCCCTCTCCCTATGGGAGAGGGTAGGGGTGAGGGCGTTGCACCAGGCACATACTCCCTTCGTGGCGAGGCCCCTCACCCGGCCTTCGGCCACCCTCTCCCAGAGGGAGAGGGGACATAGACACATGAAAAGCCCGACCAGCGCATTGCCGGTCGGGCTTTTCATGTTCAGGGAGGCGTCCTGTAGGGGCGAATAATCATTCGCCCTTTTGCAAAGCACCGCCTCTGTTATTCCTCAGCCTTCTCGAAGTTCCCCTTCTCCTGGCACTGCGGGCACTTCTGCGGCTTGCAGCGACCTTCCTTGGTGAATCCACAGCTCTTGCATTTCCACGTTGCCATAACTTCCCTCCTATTTGTTGTTGTTCAGCTTGATTTCCTGCACCTTTCCGAACTTGGAAAGCGGCTGGTCGAACTTCTTCTCGTCCCCGACCACCACCAGTTTCATGGCGTCGGGGCGCAGGTACTGCTTCGCCACACGCAGCACGTCGGCGCGGGTGACGCGGGCGATGTTGTCACGGTAGTTTTCCAGGTATCCCTTGGGATAGCCGTAGAACTCCAGGCGCGCCTGCTGCGCCACCACTGAACTGCTCTTCTCGAAGGCGAAGATGAACGAGTTGATGATGGAATCCTTGGCGAGCTGCAACTCAGCCTCGGAGACCTCGGCCTGGGTCATGCCGGTGATGATCGACTCCAAGAGCTTGATGGTGCGCGCGGTCGACTCCACCTTGGTCTCGGTCTCGGCTATGAACGGTCCCTTGAAGCGGCGCCCCGGATCGAAGTAGGCATCCACGTTGTAGGCAAGCCCCTGGTTGGAGCGGATCTCCTGGGTGAGCCGCGAGGTGAAGCCGCCCCCCAGGATGTAATCCATTACCTTGATGGCGTATAGATCCGGGTTGTTCTTGTCGATGCCCAGGTGCCCCATGCGGATCACCGACTGGTTCACCTCTTTTTGCACGTGCAGCACCGCCGGGGTCATCTCCTCGTTCGGCTTGGGCAGCACCGGGAAGGGGGCACTCTGGTTGGGCCAGTCGCCAAAGAGCGCCTCCAGCTTCTTGAGCAGTTCGGCCCGGTCGAAATCGCCGGAAACGGCCAGGATCATGTTGGCCGGGTAGAAGTAGCGCTTGTGGAAGGCGATCAGGTCGTCGCGGGTGATGGCGTTCACGGTGGCGACGGTCGGGATGCGCCCGAGCGGGTGGCCGGCGTAGATGGCGCGGGTCAGTTCACGCCCGGCTACCCCTTTCGGGTCGTCGTTCTGGCGCCTGATCCCTTCAATGGCGTGGCTCTTGGCCAGCTCGAAGCGGGCCGGGTCAAAGGCGGGCTCCCGGACCACCTCGGCAAAGAGCGTGAGGGTGCGGTCCAGGTTCCTGGACAACGTGGAGAAGGAAACGCTGGCGTTGTCGGAGTTCATGCCGGACTCGATGGACGAGGCCATGAATTCCAGCTCCCGGTCCAGCTTTTCCGGTGCCGTCTTGAGGGTGCCGCCGCTTCGCAGTGTGGCTCCGGTCAGGGAGGCGAGCCCTACCTTGGCGTCCGGTTCGTAGATGCTGCCGACGTTCAAGTAGCTGGTCAGGTTCACGATCGGGAGCTCGCGGTCAGGCAGCAGGTAAACGACCATGCCGTTTTTCAGCTGCACGCGCTCCGTCTTGGGGATCTGGAACTTGAGTTGCGGGAAGGTCATGGTGCGCGGATTGGCCGGCGCGGCCGGCGCGGCCTGCGGCCACCCCGAGATCGCGTCGAGCTTGGCTTCGGCAATGGCGCTGGACCTAAAGGCGTTGGCCTCGGATGCTGCGCAACTGAAGGCAAGCAAAAGGGCGAAGGCGGCGAAACGAGCCTGGTTGAACCTGCTGAACAAGTGATTGCTGATTGAAGTCATTACTTACACTCCCCTTCTGGGCAGATAGTATCCCTCATATGTGGCTCATCGTTCCCTCCCCAGGAGGGGGAGGGTAAGGGAGGGGGCATGCCGGCTTTCCCCCCTCCAACCTCCCCCCTCCGGGGGGAGACTATGTGGACGAAGACCCCGGCGTTACTGCGCAGCTTCAGCCTTGGTGAGGTAGCCGACGTTGCGGTTCTGGCGCGTGAAGTACTGCTTGGCCACGCGCATCACGTCCTCGGGCGTGATCTTGGCCACCTTCTGGCGGTGTTCGATCAGGTAGCGCCAGGTTCCCGCGATGGCCTCGTACTCGGTGAGGTTGCGGGCCAGGCCGCCGTTGGAGGCCATCTGGCGGGACTCCTCGAACTCGAGCTGGTTCAGGATCTGCTGCAGCTCCTCGCGGGTCATCGGCTCGGTCTTCAGGCGCTCCAGCTCCTGGTAAATCGCCTGCTCGACCTCGGCCACCGTGTGCGGTGCGCGCGGCGTCGCATTGATGATGAAGAGGTTGGGGTAGCGGCTCCCCGGCGCCCCGAAGGACGAAACCGAGGTGACCAGCTTCTGCTCCAGGACCAGCTTCTTGTACAGTCGGGAGGTGCGGCCGTTGGTGAGCAGCATATCGATGACGTCGAAGACGTAGTCGTCGGCCGCGGGGAGGGTCGGCTTGTGGTAGCCGATCATCAGCTCGGGCTCGGCGTCGCCGATCACCTCGGTCCGCTTCTCGCCGGACTGCTCGGGTTCCGTGACCGCCACTGGCGGCACCGGGGTCCCCGGCTTGATGGCGCCGAAATACCTCTCGACCAGCGCGACGGTCTTCTGCGGATCGATGTCACCGACGATGGCCACGATGGCGTTATTGGGGGCGTAGTACTTGTGCAGGAAGTTCTCGGCCTTGGTCCGGGTCAGGTTCTCGATATCGGACATCCAGCCGATGGTGGGCTGGCCGTTGGGGTGCGCGTTGAAGGCGTCGGCGAGGAACGTCTCCCAGAGCTTCCCTTCCGGTTCAGCGTCATAGGAGCGGCGCCGCTCCTCCATGACCACGTTCCGTTCCGTGTAGAACTCGCGGAGTACCGCGTTCTGCATCCGGTCCGACTCGATGGCCGCCCAGAGCTCCAGCTTGTTGGCCGGGATGTTGATCAGGTAGGTGGTGCCGTCCTTGCTGGTAAAGGCGTTGTAGCCGGAGCCGCCGTTACGGGAATAGATGTCGGCAAACTCCTCCTTGACCACGTACTTTTCCGCCTCCTTCTCCAGGGCGGCCAGTTCTGCGGTCAGCTTCTCGATCTTCTTGGGGTCAGCCTGCTCGTGCTTGACCTTCTCGGCCATCAGCTGTTGGGCGGTCGCCTCGATCTTGTCCAGGATCGGTTTCTCCGCGGCGTAGTCGCGGGTGCCCAGCGTCTTGGTCCCCTTGAAGAGCATGTGCTCCAGGAGATGGGCGAGTCCGCGCTCGTCGCTGCGCTCGTCCACGCTTCCTACCTTGAAGCGGATCCATGCTGCCACGGTGGGGGAGTTGTGCCGCTCCACCATCAAAAGCTTCATCCCGTTTTTCAGGGTATGCTCCTGCACCCGCTCGGCCAGCCCCTGGGCGAAGCATGTGACGGCGTTGACCAGGATGGCAAGGGCAACCAGGCATCTTGCTACTGACTTCATGACTACCTCGGCTCGTTGGTTTTAATGTGAAGCGAGAAAAAAGATAACATTTGTCCTTTTGAAGCGCAAGGGGCTTGCAGACAAGAAATCCCGCGGGAGGTGCTCCCGCGGGATTGGGGATGCGGAAAGTAAGGTAACCGGGCGGCAGCCGTACTTGAGGGCCTGGATGAGGGGGACTGGCTCCGCCAGGTGCCTGTCCCCTTAGGGCCGCTCTACTTGAGGGCCTGTGCGAACACCTCGCGGATGTCCTCCACGAAGAAGAACTGCAGCTCATCTTTCACGTTTTCCGGGATATCCTCCAGGTCCTTCTTGTTCTTGGCGGGCGCCAGCACCTTTTTCACCCCGGCGCGACGGGCTGCAAGCACCTTTTCCTTCAGTCCGCCGATGGCCAGTACGCGCCCCGTCAGGCTCATCTCGCCGGTCATGGCGACGTCGCGCTTGGCCGGGCGTCCGGAGAAGAGCGACACGATGGTGGTGGCCATGGTGATGCCGGCCGAGGGGCCGTCCTTCGGTATGCTACCCGCGGGAACATGGATGTGCAGCGTGATGTCGTCGAAGGCCTTCTTCTCGATGCCCAACTCGGTGCAGTTGGCCTTGACGAAGGATAGGGCGGCCCGGGCGGATTCCTTCATCACTTCGCCCAGCGATCCGGTCAGGATCAGGTCTTCCTTCCCTTTCATCTTGGTGGCTTCCACGAAGATGATGTCGCCGCCGCTTTCGGTCCAGGCGAGCCCGGTGGCTACCCCGACCCGGTCCTTCTCGGAGGCAACCTCGTCAAAGAACCTCGGCGGACCGAGCAGTTCGGCTACCGTCTCGGGATCGACCAGGGTCCGCAGCGGCTTCTCCTGGGCCACTTCCTTGGCAATTTTGCGGCAGACGGAGGCAATGTTGCGCTGCAGGTTCCTGACCCCGGCCTCGCGGGTGTAATCGTGAGTGATCCGGTAGATCGCCTCGTCGGTGAATTCCGGCGCCATCTTGGCCAGGCCGTTTTCCTCGACCTCACGCGCGATCAGGTACTTCTTGGCGATGTTCAGCTTCTCCTCGTCGGTGTAGCCGGAGAGGGTGATCACCTCCATGCGGTCCTTCAACGGGGGCGGGATCGGGTCGAGCTGGTTGGCCGTCGTGATGAACATCACGTTGGTCAGGTCGAAGGGGACGTCCAGGTAATGGTCGGTGAAGGAGAAGTTCTGCTCCGGATCCAGCACCTCCAAAAGGGCGCTGGCCGGGTCACCGCGGAAGTCGGCGCCGATCTTGTCCACCTCGTCCAGCATGAAGACCGGGTTGTTGGAGCCGGCCCGGTTGATCTCCTGGATGATGCGGCCGGGGAGGGCGCCGATGTAGGTGCGCCGGTGTCCTCGGATCTCCGCTTCGTCGCGCATGCCGCCCAGCGAGATGCGGATGAACTTGCGACCGAGCGTCCTGGCGATGGACTTGCCCAGGCTGGTCTTGCCGACCCCCGGAGGGCCGACGAAGCAGAGGATCGGTCCCTTCATCTTGTCTTTCAGGGCCCGTACCGCCAGGTACTCGAGGATGCGCTCCTTCACCTTCTTCAGGTCGTAGTGGTCTTCGTTGAGGACCGTCTCGGCCTGGTTGATGTCCTTGTTGTCGGGGGTGCTGGTCTGCCACGGAATGGTGGTCAGATAGTCGAGGTAGGTGCGGGAGACCGTGTACTCGGGGGAGGCGGGGTTGATCCGCTCCAGCCGCCTCATTTCCTTCTCGGCGATCTTGCGGACGTCTTCGGGCATCTTGGCGCTCTCGATCTTGCTCCTGAGCTCGTTGGTCTCGCCCTGGCGCGAATCCTCCTCGCCCAACTCCTCCTGGATCTGCTTCATCTGCTCGCGCAGCAGGAATTCCTTCTGGCTCTTGCCGACCTTCTTGGTGACCTCGGCCTGCACCTCTCCCTTGATCTGCAGCCGCTGCACCTCGTTGGTCAGGTGCATGTAGACCTTCTTGAGCCGCTCGAGCGGGTCGACGGTCTCCAGGAGTTTTTGCAGTTCGTCGATGGGAAGGTTTAGGTAGAGGGCCACCAGGTCGGAGAGGCGCGCGGGGTTGTCGATGAAGTCGATCATCTTCATGACGTCGTCGGGAAGGGGGCGGCCGTAGGAGAGGGCGATTTTCAGCAGGGCGTTGAGGCTGCCGACCAGCGCCTCCGAGACCATGGACTTCTCGGCGAACTCCCGCACCGGCTCGAGGCGCGACAGCGCTACCGGGGTCTGCTGCACGATGGCCAGCACACGGACCCGGATCACGCCTTCAAGGACCACTTTGGCGCCGCCGCCGGCAAGCTTATTGATCTGCACCACCTTGCACAGCGTCCCGATCTCGTGCAGCGCCGAAAACAACTCGCCGGTCGGCTCCTGTTTCAACTTCACCAGGGCGACCAGGTTGTTGAAGAGCACCGCCTCCTCGAAGGGGGGCATGTCTTCCTGTTTCAGGAAGATGGTGAAGACCATGTAGGGGAAGGCAATGATCTCCCGAAGGGGATACAGCGGGACGATCTCCGGCATGTTAATAGTAATGTTCTCTGTCATGGCAGTATTTCCGGATACTTGGGTTAGGGGCGCGAACTGTTAAAGATTACTGGAGAAGCGCCCCCTGTCAACCCGGAACTGCCTGTTTAGATAGCCTCCCACGCTTCGTAGAGAGCGGCGATTTCGGCGCTCAGTTGAGCGTGGCGCTCGCCGGCGATGCGGGCCGCCTCGTGGTTGGAGAAGAACTCGGGCGCCGCCATTTCCTCTTCCAGCTTGGCCAGTTCCCCTTCCGTCACGCCGATTTTTTCCTCGATTTCCGCGAGCTTGCGTTCGCGTGCGCGCTCCTCCTTCTGGCGCTGTTTGTCCAGTTCGCGCTGCTGCTGGCGTGACAGGCGCGGGTCGGAGGTTTCCTCAGCCGCCGGCGCGGTGGCCTTCTCTTCAACTTTGGCCGGGGTTAGTCGCCCGAGGCCGTCCTGACCCGGTGCTCCCGCCGCTCCCGCGGTCTTCTCCAGGTAGTACTCGTAGTCGCCGTAGAAGCTCTCCAGTTTGCCGCCGCCGACCTCGACCACGCGGGTTGCCAGGCCGTCGATGAAATGCCGGTCGTGGGAGACGAAGACCACGGTGCCGCCGAAGCTCTTGAGCGCCTCGAGGAGCACGTCCTTGCTGAACAGGTCGAGGTGGTTGGTGGGCTCGTCCATCAAAAGCAGGTTGGTGGGGCGCAGCAAAAGCTTGGCGAGCGCCAGGCGGTTTCTCTCACCGCCGGAGAGGACGCTGACTTTCTTGTGGATGTCGTCGCCGGAGAAGAGGAAGGCGCCCAGGATGTCGCGCAGCTGCGGCACCATGTCATAGGGTGCGTCGGCCAAGAGTTCGTCGTAGACCGAGCGAGAGGCGTCCAGTTCCTGGGCCTGGTCCTGGGCGAAGTAGTCCTTGATGACGTTGTGACCGTCCTTCACGGTGCCGGAGGTGACGTCGGCGTTGGCCAGCACGCGCATCAGGGTCGACTTGCCGGCACCGTTGTGTCCGACCAGCGCGATCCTCTCGCCGCTCTCCACGGTAAGGTCGACCTGGTTCAGCACCACGTTGCTGCCGTAGGCTTTCACTACGCCGGTGAGTTCCATGACGGTCTTGCCGCTTTTGGGCGCGGAGGGGAAGCGGAAATGGATCTTCTTGCGCTCAGGCGGGAGTACGATGCGTTCGATCTTCTCCAGCTGCTTGATGCGCGACTGCACCATGGCGGCCTTGTCGGCCTTGTAGCGGAAGCGGGAGATGAAGTCTTCCATCTTCTCCACCTCCTCGTCCTGGCGTCGCTTGGCGTCGCGCAGGGCAGAGACCCGCTCCTCGCGCTGGACAAGATAATTGCTGTAGTTGCAGTGGTAGTCGGTGATGGCGTGGTTCCAGACCTCGGCGATCCGGGAGCAGACCTGGTCCAGGAAGAAGCGGTCGTGGGAGACCAGCATCACGGAGTAGGGGTAGCCCTGCAGGTAGCCTTCCAGCCAGTTACGTGCCTCGATGTCCAGGTGGTTGGTCGGTTCGTCCAGGAGGAGCACGTTCGGTTTTTTGAGGAGCAGCTTGGCAAGGGCGATACGCATCTGCCAGCCGCCCGAGAACTCGCCGCATTCCTTCTCCCAGTCGGCGGGGGAGAAGCCGAGACCGGTGAGGACGTTCCCCACCTCGCTCTCCATGGCGTAGCCCCCCTTGAGGCGGAACTCCTCCTGGAGGTGCCCGAAGCGGTCCAGGAGCTGGTCGTGTCCCGGTGCGTCGTGCGGTTCGTGCTCCAGGCGGGCCGTAAGCTCGCCGATCTCCCGCTCGATATCCTGCAGTTCGGACAGTGCCGTCATCACCTCCGCGAAGAGGGGCTGCCCTTTGGCGACGATGCCGTCCTGCGGCAGGTAGCCGACCGTGCCGCCGCGGGTGATCTGGATCTCGCCGCTGCTGCTTTCGACCTCGCCGGCGATGATGCGCATCAGCGTCGACTTGCCGGCGCCGTTCTCGCCGACGAGGCCCACGCGCTCGCCCTTTTTCAGGTGCCAGTTGATCTCGGTGAAAAGCGGTTTGCCCGCGAAATCCTTGGAGAGTTTCTTCAGGTGCAGCATGAATTCTTCCTTCCTATCGGTTATGCGTCAAAACCAAACCATTGGCCACGGAGAAAATCTGAGGAATCATAGGAGGCTGCTTTCCCATATCCTCCCAGACCTCCCAGACCTCCCATAATCTCCCAATGGTTAGGCCTTTACTTCTTGTCTTTGCCCACGAGGTAGTCCGCCAGGATGGTGCGGCTGTGCTCGTCGTCGTGACAGTAGACGCAGAGGTTTTCCCAGTTGCTGCCGTCAGGCGGGTTGTAGTTGTGGTTGCCGTCCTTGTGGTGCACGGTCAAAAGGTGCAGGTTGGACAGTTCGAACTCGCGCCCGCACTTGGCACAGATCCAGCCGTGCATCTTGAGCGATTTCTCCCGGTAGTTCTCGGGACGCTGCTGCTCACCACGCATCTTGCGCACCAGTTCGTCGATCTCCTCGGCGCTCTTGGGCGGCACGTTCCTCGGGCCACGCGGGCGAAATGCGGACATTGGTGATCCTCCTGTATATCTGCGTCGTTGTCCATCTCCTCCCCCCGGAGGGGGAGGAGGGGAGGGGGGAAGGGAGCGGGCAGAAGGCAAAGCCCCCCTCCCTGTCCCTCCCCCTCCGGGGGAGGGGACGCATGAGAAGAGGTGCAGTCTCCTGTTGCGTCTAGAGGTTCCCTTTCAAACCGATGGCCTCGGCCTCGGTCTTCATCCCTTCGATGGTGTCGGCGATCAACTCGTTCAGCTCTACTCCCATCATGGCGGCGCCCTTCTCGATGATGGAACGGTCGGCGCCGGCGGCAAAGGCCTTGTCCTTCCACTTCTTGGTGACGCTCTTCACCGGAAGGTCCAGGATGCTCTTGGAGGGACGCACCAGCGCGGAGGCGGCCACCAACCCGGTCAACTCGTCGATGGTGAAGAGGGTCTTCTCCAGGTTGGTAAGCGGCTCGACGTCGCTGCAGATCCCCCAGCCGTGGGAAACCACCGCGCGGATGTAATCCTCCGGCCACCCCACATTCTTCAGGATTTCCGGCGCCTTGTGACAGTGCTCTTCGGGGTGGCGCTCGTAGTCGATGTCGTGTGCCAGGCCGATCAGGCCCCACATCTCTTCATCCTCGCCGTACTTCTTCGCCATGTGGCGCATCACCGCCTCTACGGCGAGGGAGTGTCGTCTCATCTGGTCGCTGGGCAGGTATTCCTCGACAAGTTTCCAGGTCGCCTCCCTGGTCGGTTTGCTACTCATAAAAGCGTCCTCCGTGATGATTGGTCCAGCCTTGGGATCGTAGTCAAACAAGCCAACAATGTCAATTAGCTAAGCCTTGGGCTCCAGTCGGGCGATCTTGGGCTCGTGCCCCTTCTTGTACACCATCAGCGTCCGTTTGAAGCTGATCACGATGTCTTCTTTCTGGGTGAAGCCGGTGGTCTTGACCGTGACGATGCCGAGGTTCGGCCGCGACTTCGATTCCCGCTTGGCGAGGACCTCCGACTGTGAGTAGAGGGTGTCGCCCTCGAAGAGCGGGTTGGGGAGGGTGACCTCGTCCCAGCCGAGATTGGCGAATACGTTCTGGGAGATGTCGGTGACGCTCTGGCCGGTGACGATGGCCAGGGTGAGGGTGGAATCGACCAGCGGCTTGCCGAACTCGGTCTGCTCCGAGTAGTGCTGGTCGAAGTGGATCGGCGCCGTGTTCTGGGTCAGCAGCGTGAACCAGATGTTGTCCGTCTTGGTGATGGTGCGCCCCAGCGGGTGCGGGTAGACGTCACCTACTTCAAAATCCTCGAAGAACCTGCCGCGCCAGCCTTCCTTGATTGCCATCTCGACCTCCGGTTTTTTCATAGTAGGTGCGGCGTCCGCCGCGCATCATCTCAGTCGGCTGCCGTCTGCGACCTCACGTAGAGGATGAGCCCGACCAGCGAAAGGGCGACGCCGACCATCCCCGCGGCGCCGGGCCAGGCCCCCCCCAGAAAAAGGATCTCGCCCAGCAAGGAAAAGATCACTTCGGCGGACTGCGTCGCGTCGACGGCGGAGAGCTCGAAAGGCGTCGTCGCCAGGTGGCGCGCCTTGTAAAAGAGTGTGGTGGCTATGACGCCGGAGAAGACGGCGACCACTGCCGTATTGATCAACTGTCCGCCCGAAGGGGGAGGCGGCTGCACGCAGAGCGTCAGTATGATCCAGAACGGGATCGAGCCGAGCACCATGATCAGCACCCTGGCGACGCTGTCGTCGAGAACGGCTGAGCTGCTTTCTGGGATCCTGGCAATCTTGCCGTGGCGCGCCTCCCATATCAGTTGGTTCCCCAAGGGATACGCAAAGGCGGCCACCAGTACGGGCACCACGCCCAGAATGGTTTGGCGGATGGAGGCGGCCGAGGCCTGTTCGCAGGTGACCAGGACGATGCCAACGAAGATAAGGGCGGTGAACACGATGCCGCGCATCGGGACGCGTTTGCCGAACAGCAGCAATACCAGCGGCGTGGCGAGGATGGTGGACTGCCAGGTAGTCGCCACCACCCAGCCGGGGGCGAAGGAAGAGCTGAAGGTAAGCAGCGAATAAAAAACACCGAAACCTATGCTGCCGGCCATGGTCCAGAAGCACCAGTTGCTCCGGAACGCGGAGAAGACGCCCTTGAGCAGACGGGACTTGCCGGCGAGCACCAGCCACAGGCTCAGCATGAAGAACATGTAGAAGTAGCGCAGGCCGGCCGTCCAGATCCAGTGGCCGCCCTGCAGGCTCATGGCGCGGTTGAGGACGAAGGTGCTGCTGAAGAAGAGGGCTGAGCAGATTCCGATGAGGATAAGGCGTGTCATTAGTAACCGGACTTGATGGTTTGTCCCTGCTGCTGGCTGGGCTAAATCTCTGTAGCTGAAATCGTCTTGCAGGTAAAGGGAAATCAATCCGTGCTATAACGCGACGCCATCCTCTTGTCCCCTTTGCAAGCCCCTGTTTGTCTCCACGCAGTAAACGGCACAAACCAGCGCAAACACAGGTGTGAGAGGCTTTCCTACTGGGGCCATTCTGCGTTGACAATAGTTGTCTATGATGATACTTTCCGACACGTTCAACGCTTTATACCTTATGCCCGGAAAGGTTCAACACGTGCATCTTTATAAGATTTTCCGTGCCTCATTCTCGAAAATCCCAGCTGTCCTGCTGCTCATAGCGCTTCTTCTACCCGCGCCCGCCTTTTCTCTCGATTCTGACGACTCACAGATCTTCATCACCGGGTTCAATGCCTATCAGAAAAGAGACTACAAAACCGCGATCGACAACATGTCCGGGCTGCTCAAGAAGTACCCGGAAACGCCGCTCAAGGACATGGCGATCTTCTGGCTTGCCAGGGCC
The DNA here is from genome assembly GCF_016458305.1 of Geomonas anaerohicana. GTDB lineage: Bacteria > Desulfobacterota > Desulfuromonadia > Geobacterales > Geobacteraceae > Geomonas > Geomonas anaerohicana. Next base: position 166,059 of record NZ_JAEMHL010000005.1, read on the forward strand.
CACTACAAGGTCGGTAACAACGCTGAAGCCGGCAAGTACATGGCTCAGTTCCTCCACGACTATCCCGAAAGCCCGCTGAAGGCGACGGTTGAGGATGAACTGCTCCAACTTGCGGACAAATATCAGAAGGGGCAGCCGATTGCCGCCGCGCCGAAACCTGCTGCACAACCGGCGCAAGATAAAGCCGCTGCCGAAAAGGCTGCTGCAGAGAAGGCTGCTGCAGAGAAAGCAGTTGCAGCGAAGACCACCGCTGAGAGAGCCGCTGCGGAGAAAGCTGCCGCTGAGAAGGCTGTCGCTGAGAAGGCTGCTGAGAAGGCCGTTGCTGAGAAGGCCGCTGCCGAGAAGGCTATCCAGAAAGCCGAGGTAAAGAAGTCGGCCAAGGTTAAAAAGCCGGTTGCCGAGAAGGGAAAGTCGGCCGCTCTTCGTAAGAAGGCCATCGCCGCTTACAAGGATGTCATCGATCGCTACCCCGGCACCCCCGCCGCCTCCAACGCATCGGCAAAACTGCTGCAGATGGGAATCCCGTACCCTGCCATCAAAGGATCCAGCACGCCTGGCGCTGCGGGGGAAGTGACCCAGGTCTTCGAAATCGAGGTGGCCCAGTTTGCCGATGTCGACGTCGAGTTGGGCCCGGCCGCAGAGACGTTGGAGGCAGGCAAGTCCTTCGCGATCCCCATGGTCATCGTCAACAGGGGTAACGGCAGCGACAGCTTCACCCTCGAATCGGGTTTCCCGCCGGAGTACGGCTTCCACTTCGCGGCCGCATCCACTCCGGATGTCGCCATCAATAAAACACCCGCTCTTGCCGTCGGGGAGAAGTTCAGGCTGGTCGGAGTCGGCACCGTTCCACGCGCCAATATCGACGGCCAGAAGAACAGCTACCCGGTGAAGGTCACCTCCTCTTTCGCCAGGGAGGCGTCCCAGACCAGGGAGATCGCACTGGTCACTTCCGCGCCGCTACTGAGGGGTGTGGTGAAGACGGATAAGACCAGGCTGTTGCCGGGCGAAAAGGTCTCCTACCGTATCTCCCTGCTCAACATCGGCAGTGCACCGGCACGCGGGATCAACTTCCGTCTCAATTACCCGCCGCAGTACGAGCCGGTGGGACTGCCTGCAGGAGTGAAACAGGAGGCGGGCGCCCTGGCCATGGGCGGCATGCGACTCAAGTCCGGTGAGAGCCAGGACATCAACGTCACCTTCCGCCTCAAGGACGAGGCCCTCGCCGACCAGGAGCTTTTCGTCAGGGCGGACCTCCTCAACAGTGACCTGGACAAGAAAGAATCCTTCGTTTCCGCCACCACCGTCGTGCAAAGGGTAAGCGGAGTCACCGCGAGGACCGGCGCCGGCAAGCTGGCCGTCATCCCCGGGCAGACCGTATCGGTCCCGGTGATCGTCACCAACACCGGCAACGTCAGGGAAGTCTTCTCCATCAAGGCGACCGTCCCGGCCAATGCCACCTACAACTTCTACGAGGACCTGAACCGGGATGGCAAACGGCAGGCCAACGAACCGATCATCAACCACGTAGGACCGCTCTCACCGAAGGAAGAGGCGTACGTCATCTTCGAAATTGAGACGCCGGCCAGCGCGGCCGACGGCGGCGCGGCTTCCGCTTCGGTCCGCTTCGACTCCGAGAATGCACCCGACCGCTCCGCCGCCGTTCACCTGCAGCTGGCCTACTCCCGGCCGGTGCTGGAGTTGAGTCTGGCTGCCCGCGGCGGCAAGCTCAAACCGGGCGAGGTTTCCTCGCTGGAACTCAACTGCGTCAACCGCGGCTCCAACCTGGCCAAGCAGGTCACCCTGCAGAGCGTCCTCCCGGCGCAACTCGAACTGGTCGCGGCAGATCCCTCATTCAGCAGGTTTGACAACGGCGTGTACGTTTGGCGCTTCGACGAGTTGGGCGCTGGCGAAAAGAGGAACATCAAGGTAACCTATCGCGTGAAGCCGGGCATCGCCGTCGGCACCAGCGTGCAGATGAAGAATTCGCTCTCTTACCAGGATCTCCTCGGGAACAGGTACTAAGATGGCAACTCGCCGCATCGTCACCCTCGGCGTTCTCTTTCTGCTTGCCTGCGGCAGCGCCGGGCACGCTGAAGAGATGCTGCTCTACACGCCCAAGCAAGCGACGGGCGCGGAGGCGCCCGCCTCACCCAAAGAGGGTGTCCTGGTGCGCACGGTGACGGTGCAGCGCGGCGATACGCTGGCCAAACTCTCCCGCAAGCACATCGGCGTGTCCGATTACTTCCCCCAGATGCTGGTCTTCAACAAGATAAAGAATCCGGACCTGATTCACCCCGGCGACAAGTTGCTGGTCCCGGTCCCCCCGGGACAGGCGGTGAAGGCGGAGAAGGCTGAGAAGGCCCCGAAGCCGGCAAAGGCGGCAAAGGCTGGCAAGTCGACGTCGCAACCTGCCGTCCACCGTCCGGCGGTGCCAAAAAAAGCCGTCTCCGCTGAGCGGCCGCCTGTCAAGCCGGGCGAGCAGGACCTGTTCCAGAGGGGCCAGCGCGCCTATCTCGATCACGACTACCGCGAGGCCCTGGCCCGCTTCACCGACTTTTTACACAAATTCCCTCGTTCCAGGTTCGCCGCGGATGCCTCTCTGTACCGCGCCGACTGCTACCTGCACTTGTCCGGGGAGTAACAAAGCCCTTCCGCCCGCTTCCAGACCCACACCAGACACCGCGATCGCTGCGGGGGACCTGTTGCTGAAGCACCACGCTCGACCACAGACCCTGCCGCTAGAACTGCGACTGGAGGGCGGCGGGATCGATTCTTGTGTAATGATATGTATTTATTTGGTTTTTTAAATGGGAGACTTTTGAAATGCAAGAAACGATAGCGTTTCGGGTAGTGGCAGGTGCGGGTCAGGTTTTGGGAGTATGCGAGCGGGCGGAGTTTGCCTGCGCCGAGCTCTATCACTATTTTGCCAACCTGTTTAAGGACGAGCGCGAGATCTTTTACATCTGGTTGAAGAGCGCCCTGGAGCGGGAAAACCGCGCCAGGCTGCTGACCCTGGTCGGCAAGCTTGCGCTGGACGATGTGATAGAGGGGGTAACCCTGGAATTGGCGGAGGCGGAAGAGATCCTCGCCAAGGTGCGCGCTATGCTGGAGCTGGCAAAAGAAGAGCCCCCCGAGGTCCGGGAGGCTCTCCAGCTTGGTATCGATCTTGAGCGCACCCTCGATCGCATCACCATGGAAAAGGTGGTGCAGTTTACCGAGTCGTACCAGAAGTGGTTCCTGGCCATCATGAACCGTGACCAGATGGAACTTCTGCAGAACGCCTACAAGGAGCTCGGCCGGGACTAGACCGGCTGTCGTTACGTCACTACGCGGCTACCGGGTTTCCTGCCGGTAGCCGTTCAGTTTTGCCAGCTCCCGTACCAGCGGATCCACCTTGCGGTCCGTGATGAAGATCCTGCCTCCCTTGGCGTCGTTGAGCATCACGCCCGGCATGCGCACCCCGTACCCCTTCTCCCAAAGCGACCACAGTTCCTGCTCTCCGTAGCGCCCGGCGACATCCAGACGGTTCAGCAGCTTGTCGGACAGGCTCTGCAGGTCGTCGTGGTCCTGGACCGCGATCACCTGGTACCCCTTTCCTTCCAGGAGATTGGTGAGCGATTCGCCCATCGGGTCCCCCTGGAAACGCGCCAGCACGTAGCGTTTGCCGTTCTTCTCGAAGTAGCGGTACACCGGGATCTCCAGCCGCACGCCGTTGTTGTCGTCGGCGTAGAGGTCGATGCTCCTGTCGGCCTGGAACCGGATGCCGAGGGCTTCCAGCAGCGCGTCCGCGATGCCCCTGGGGTCCTTCTCCGGGATCTGGTACAGCACGCTGTCATCCGGCCTGCCGGTGATGATGGGGGCGGTCGAGGGGGTCTCCACCAGCTTGAAGCCGTGCGAGGCGAGCAGGCGGACCAGCGCCTGCGGTGTGGCCGGCCGCTTGCCGGGGACCTTGAGCAGGGTGATGTCCTGGCGCAGCAGGCTGTCCTGGTTCTTCTCGATCTTGAAGTCGGCCTGGACGATTACCTTGCAGTCGGTGCCGAAGTCGACCAGGAAGTCCTCCTCGAAGGAGTAGAAACGGGCGGCGTTCAAGAGGGCGCGGTAAAAGGCACGGGGATTGTCGGGGCGCTCGGACACCACGCTCAACTGCGGGTTTTTCTCCTGAAGCAGCGACTTGACCAGCGGTGGTAGGGTGGCCCCTGCGTCGACCAGGATGGTGCCGCCGTCCTGGGACGCCAGCACCGGGTAACGCTGCGGGTCGAGCGAGAGGGAGAAGGCGCTGGACAGGTAGTCGAGCTGCGCCTTGCTGGAGGGGGCATTCGGGACCAACTGCGGCCAGACCTGTGCCGCGTCCTGTACCGCCTGGGGATTGCCGGCGGCAGGCTGCACGCCAGTCGCCTGCGCCGCGGGCGCCCTGAAGTGCATCATGGTGGCGCCCTTCGCCTCGGACGGGGTAGCTTTGCCAGGTTTGGCGGCTGCGACCTTGGCGATGCGCCGCGGCTTGGCCTTGGCGACGTGTTCGGTCGCTTCCAGGGGGATGAGCAGCGTCGTCCCCACCCGCAGCCTGCGGATGTCGGTGAGGTGATTGGCTGCCTGGACCCTGCGGGCCACTGCATCGGCCCGGTCGCCGGTGATGCCGTACTCCCTGGCCAGCACCCGGTACAGGAAGTCGCCGCGCTTCACCTTGTAGCTGACGGTTCCGGATGCCTTGGGCGGCGCCGGTTTCGCCTTCGGGGCGGGCGCCGCCGGCATGGGGTATTTCTTGGCCAGCGCCGCGGGTTCAATTTCGAACTTCTTGTCGATGGCATAGGAGGTTAACGGGAAAGCGCTCAGCAGGATCAGGGCCAGGCCCAGTTGTTTCTTGTCCAGACAAACCAGCATGCAGACTCCCAAAAAAGTGGTTGACGCGGTGTGCGACGGCATGACGGCAGCAGCATTGATGACGTCGAGGTTGTGCCTTTACTTGTGCCCCAGATCGGGGAGCTGCAGCACGATCCCCACGATGTGCGGATCGGACGTGCGGTAGATAGCGATTTCGGCGCCATTTCTGGCCTTCCTGGTTTCGATGGTCAAGCCGTTTTGTGTCTTCGTCTCACCGTCAGGAGGCAGATCGGCCCCGGTTGCTTCCTTGAAGTACCCCCCCAACATGGGCTCGCTGAGATCGGTCTCCCCCTCCGACAGTACCTGGATCGCCCTGATTTTCCCCTGCTCGCGGTAGATCCTGAACTGTTTCCGGTCGCCCCGGTAGAGCTCCCACCCGGGATGCGCTGCGGCGTAGGCCACATCGGCGGGGACCTTGGGGACGAAGCCGGGGAGATTGCCTGCCGCCTGCACCGCGGCCGGTGCTGGGGCTGGGGCTGTCGGCGCCGTCGGCGCTGCCGGTGCAGACACCTTGGCTGTCGGGGCTAGGGAACGCAGTGCGGTCGGCGCCGGTTCCGGCCTGGAGCCCTGCCAGACCACGACACCCAGTGCAAGCACCAGCACGCCTAATACCGCAACGCCCGTGCGGCTTCTACTGTTCCTGCTCCCCCCGGGCCGGGATAGCGGCGCCGCATCATCACCTTCCAGGGACTCGCCACAAAGTTCGGGCGGCTTGCGGTAGATCTGTTCCGGGGTCGGGTACAGGGATTTCGGGACCCGCCGTGCGGGCGTTGCCTGCGGCGGCTCCTGAGCTGCCGCAGGGGCAGGTGCCGCCTGTGACGGCTCCTGGAACACCGGCGGGGCAGGCATCGCCGGGGGAATCTGGATTGCCTGCGCGACCTCGTTCGCCGGGGGGGGCGGGGGCGCCGACACATAAGGCGCGGGCTCCGCTTCCGGCGACCGGCGCGCCGGCGGTTCCGGCTCGGTTACGAAAAAGCCGATCTCCTCGGTGAACGCGTTTTGTCGTTCATTGTCCGCAGGCGGGACCGGCGCGGCTCCTTTTCCCGGCGTTGAATCCGTCTGGGCCTGGTCTGACCATAACGGGGCCAGGTGCGGTTCGAAAGCCGCGTCGTCAAAATCTGGGATCTCGAAATCGGCCTGGTCGTCCAGGGCGAAAAGGTCGGGAAGCTTGCCAAAGTCTGAAAGGTCGGAAAAGTCGGCCGCGGCCTTGGGCTGCGCACCAGGCAATACTTCGCCATTCAGCAACTGCATGACCTCGCCGCTCAGACGCGTGGTGGGCAGGGTGAGGCTGAAAGAGCAGGCAAAAACGGCAGGAGGAGAGGGCGCCGCCCCATCGGTGAGCAGGATCAACTGCAGGTCGGGGTCGGCGACCAGCGCCCTGGTCTGGGCCGCGATCTCCTCTCCGGGGATGCCGTCGAGGTCGCTCTGGATGAAGACGTAGCGAGGCTGCTCCTTGGGCAATCTGCTGATGGCACTGGGGAGGTCGGTCTCGAAGGTAAGGCTTTTAGGAGACTGAATGCGCAGGCTTTCGATAAGATCGAGTGCACGTTCATCACTGGCTATGAAGAAGATCTCAGCCATTCAATACCCATTACTTCTGAAGGAGGTGAGTAGATCATGCCTGGAAAACCTGATGTAGCCGTACAGCTTGAATCTGAAGTGTTGGACGCTGTTTGTTTTTAATATAAAAATAAGCAAACGTCAAAATTATTTTAGACTAATACGCTGAGTAAGTGCTCATGAGGCTAGCATTTTTGATTAGCAGTAGGGCGATAAAACTGTATGGCATTTGTGCAGAGAACTTTGCGGGCAAGATCTATGTCGAGCGTGTCGATTATGAGAGTGAGGTCCTGGTCGCGGTAGGGGCGCGGCGCACGGGTGGAAGGGAGGTCGGTGCCGAACATGAGGGCGTCGGGGTTGGCGCGGCAGATGTCGCGCACGGCGCCGGCCACGTCGAAATCGACCCTGCCGAAGCCGGTTGCTTTCACGTGGACCCCGCGCTCCACCAGCGCCAGCAGGTCGGGCAGCCCGCTTGCGGAGAGCCCGAGGTGGTCGATGCTGACCGCGGGGAGCTTGGCCAGGACGGGTGCCAGTTCCGGAAGTTCCCGGGCGTCGACGTAAAGCTCGACGTGCCAGCCGGCAAGTTCGTGGACCCGGCGTGCCATCAGGTCCAGGTGCTCCACCTTTTCGGACCCGCCGCGCTTGATGTTGAAGCGCACCGCGCGTACCCCCAGCCCGTTCAGTCGCAGCACCTCTTCGTCGCTCACGTCCGCCGGCAGTTGGGTCACTCCCACGAAGCGCGGTCCCAGCGCGGCCAGCGCGTCCTCCAGGTAGGACTGATCCAGGGCCTGGAACGAGCCGGAGACGATGGCGCCACCGGCGAGGTTCATCGTCTCCGTGCGGCGCAGGTAATCATGGCAGGTGAAGTCGTCGGGGAGAAAACCCTGGTTTTCCACCAGGGGAAAGCGGCGGTCGATGATGTGGAAGTGGCTGTCGAAGACGGGAAGGTCCATCTGCTGCCTCCTCCGGCGCTCTCAGTGGCGCCGGCTTGCATCCTGGTTGGGACCGATCTGGAGACTCGCCTTGGCGATGAAGATCTCGCGCAGGAAGCAGACCAGCCCGGACACCATGAGGATCATACCAACGATGAAAAAAAGTGCGACCGGAAGCGAGATGTCGTAGCGCAGGTAGTCACCTATGAAGAGCATGGCGATGACGGTGCAGACCAGGACCGCGGTGGCGGTGCACAAAAAGATGGCGTGGCCGATCAGGTCGGCGCGGCGCTTGAGCACGGCGAGGGCGGCATGCAACCGCGGGAGTGCGTCGGGCTCGGCGTGCTCCAGCTTGGACTCGTGGAATCGGGCGCGGTCGATGACGCGCGCCAGCCGGTTGGTCATCACGCTCAGCATGGTGCCGATGGCGGTGAGCAGGAAGACCGGGGCGACCGAGAGCTGGATGACGTGGGCCATGGTGCCGATGGTTTGAGAATCGCGCAGCATCAATGTATCTCCTTGTGGATCCTCTTCAGGTCTCGAAGCGCTGTTCCAGTTCCGTTCTGAACTGGTCCATGTCGATCCCCTTCAACCTGATCAGGTCCTTCATCACGGGATCGAGCATGGCATTGGCGGTGTTGAGCGCCGCCCTCTTGGTGCGGATTTCCCGCAGCGCCCGGTCACGCCCCTCGCTGGTCAGCAATAGGTCGGAGCGCTCGTTGTAGAAGCGGTGGATCAGGAAGTTCCTTGCCCTGAGCGCCTTTCTGAGCGCGTGCACCGACTCGTCGGTGAAGCCCACCTTCTGTTTGATCTCCTCCATGAGGCGCCCCATGGTCTGGGCCCCCAGCGACTCCATCGAGCCCCGGAACTCCTCCTCGGTCAGGTCGCCGTCGCTCAGGTCGATCAGCAGCGTAACGATGAAGGAGATGTACAGTTCGATTCTCTGGCAGTCCTGGACCGCGGCCCCCATTTCCAGGTAGATGGGGTTCAGTGCTGTGAGGTCGATTCTGGTTTCCTGCATGGCGGCACCTTCTGGCGTGCTCCGGCCGGGAGCGGTCGGGTGATGAATCCAATAACACAATTCTTGAGCGCCATAAACAGGTATTTGCGGGGTGCCATGCGGGATGCCATGCGGGGGGGCTTGTGAGTGAGCGAGTGGCAGCCTCCATGTCCCCTCTCCCTTTGGGAGAGGGTGCCCGAAGGGCGGGTGAGGGTGAACTTGCGGCCTCACCCACCCCCCGTCCCCCTCCGTCAAGGGAAGGTGGACGGCCACTGCACCCGCCAAACCGGGCAACCCCGTGGGCGTCCAAGCGCCGCCCGTGCCCCACGTCCTCCCCTTTGCGAAGGGTAGACAGAGGGGATTTGATCCCTGGCGCAGCTAGTATAGGCCGGCCGAATTTCCGCGGCTGGTGCCGCGCACCAGCGACGGCGCCCGGGTAACTGCTTGAACCTCCACGATATTTCATGTGTCTTGCCGCTGCCGCATCCTCATGTGCACCCTTTCGTTCCCCCTTTCAGGGACGACGGGGGAGACCTGCGCTGCACAATGCCGCGTGGTCACTATGCTTTTTTATGTGCGAGAGAAAAAAACTCTGCTATAATCACTCGGTTTTCATTAACCTTGCCAGCCCCGGATGCTTATCCGGGGATGCATATAAAAGAAGACACGACCGGCCGCTGCCGGCGTGAAAACAAACTGGGCGCGGAAGGTGCCTCGGTCCCTAGATGACCGGCCCCGCAGCCTCAAAGGAAAGGGAACAGCGAATATATGTCAAAGAAGATGCTGATCAATGCGCTTCACGCTGAAGAAGCGCGGGTGGCGATCGTCGAAGATGGCCGCCTGGTGGACCTGGATGTCGAAATCGCCGGCAATGAACAAACGCGCGGCAATATCTACAAGGGGGTGGTGGTCCGCGTTGAGCCGGGCCTGCAGGCCGCCTTCGTGGATATCGGGCTCAAGAAGCTCGGTTTCCTGCAGATGGGGGAGCTGCACCCGGAGAACTGGAAGTGGCGTGAGGACATTCCCGAGGAGCAGCGCCACCGCCGTCCGCGCATCCAGGAGGTGCTGAGAAGGGGGCAGGAGCTGATCGTCCAGGTGGAGAAGGGGGAGCGCGACAACAAGGGCTCGGCCCTCACCACCTACATCTCCCTGCCGGGTCGCTACATGGTGCTGATGCCGGGGAGCGACTCTGCCGGCATCTCCCGCAAGGTGGAAGCGGAAGGGGAGCGCAAAAAACTCAAGGAAATCATCGCCGAGATGACCATCCCGGAAGGGTACGGCTACATCATCCGCACCGAGGCGATGGGACGCACCCGCGAGGAGCTGCAGAAGGACCTGGACAGCCTGGTCGCCCTGTACGAGGGGATCAGGGAGCAAGGGACGGTAATGAAGGGCGCCGGCATGGTCTACCAGGAGTCCGCGCTCATCATCCGCACCATACGCGACTACTTCTCCGCCGACATCGACGAGGTTCTGGTCGACAGCAAGGACGTCTTCAAGGACGTGCGCGACGCGCTCAAGGAGATCGACCCGGCCTTCGAGAAGCTGGTCAAGATGCACCAGGAGAAGCGTCCCATCTTCTCCCGCTACCAGTTGGAAGAGCAGATCGACCTGATCTACGAGAAGAAGGTGCCGCTGAAATCCGGCGGGTCCATCTTCATCGAACCCACCGAGGCACTCGTTTCCATCGACGTCAACTCGGGCAAGTCCACCGGCGAGAAAGGGGTCGAGGACACCGCCTTCAAGACCAACCTCGAGGCAGCCGAGGAGGCGGCGCGCCAGTTGCGCCTGCGCGACCTGGGCGGGCTCATCGTCATCGACTTCATCGACATGCGTGACAGAAAGCACAACGCCGAGGTGGAGAAGACCCTCAAGAGCGCGCTCAAGGCGGACAAGGCGCGGGTGAACGTGGCGCGCATCTCGGAGTTCGGGCTCCTGGAGATGTCCCGCCAGCGCATCCGCCAGACCCTGAACCAGGCCAGCACGCTGGAATGTCCCCACTGCGACGGCCGTGGCAAGGTGAAGTCGGTCGAGGCCATGGCCCTTTCCTTCCTGAGGAAGGTGCACGCCGCTGCCGCCAAGGGGACCGTCGGCGAGGTGATCGGCAGCCTGCCGCTCGAGGTCGCCTACTATCTCTTGAACCGCAAGCGCCACGAGCTTTCCCAGATCGAGAACGACTACGACATCGAGGTCACGGTGAAGGGGAAACCCTCCTACCTGTTGAACCAGATGGAGCTGGAACTGGTCAAGCGTGAGAAGCTGCCGCAGGAGGAACTGCCCCAGGAAAAACCGCAGGGGAAGGCGCCGGCCAAGGAAGAGCAGGGCGCCGAGTCCGCCGACGGGCGCAAGAAAAAGAAGAAAGGGAAGAAGGCCCAGGAGCCGGAGGCCGCGGTGCATGCCGCCGAAGCTGCTCCGGTCGCTGCACTCGCTTCGGTCGTCGAAGAGACTGCCGGCGCAGTGGACGCGGCGACGCCGGAGGCTGAGCCGGAGGAGCACAAGAAAAAGCGCAGGCGCAAGCGCAAGCGCGGCAAGGGCGGGGCTGCCGAGGCGGGGGGCGAGCACGCCGCTCCGGAGGCGACGGCCGAAGTCGCAGGCGCAGCCCCGGCCGAGGTTTCCGAGCCGAGTGCCGTAACGGAGCAGCCCGCGGCGCAGGGCGCCGAGCAGGCGCATCCTGAAGGCGGCGAAGAAGTGAAGAAGAAGCGCCGCCGCAAGAGACGGCGCGGCAAAGGGGGGCACGACGCCCACGCGGCAGAGCTGGCGCAGGGCGAGGTTCCGCAGGCGGTAACCGCCGCGCCGGTGGAGGCCGCACCGGTTGCCGAGGCCTCTGCCCCGGCAGCAGATGGGGCCGAGAAGAAGCCTGCCCGCAAGAGACGTGGGCGCGGCAAGGGAGCCGCAGCCGAGGGCGCGCCCGAGGCGGTGGTTGCCGGCGTAGCGGCTAACAGCGCCCAGGCCGAGGCGCCTGCCGTGCAGCAGTCCCTGCCGGGTGAGGCCGCGCCTGCTGAGGCAGGAAAGCCCGAGAAGAAAGCCCGTGCTCCGCGTAAGGCAAAGGAGGCCGCTGCAGCAGCCGAAGCACCGGCGGCCCCGGCGGCACCCGCCGCACCGGTTGTCGAGCCTGCCGCGGCCGAGAAGAAGCCGGCCCCGGCGAAAAAGAGAAAGAGCGCCAAGCCTGCGGCAGCAGAGGCGCCGGCAGCGGCTCCCGTCGTAGCAGTCGCGGCCGCGCCGACTGCGGACCCTAAGGCCGCCAAACCTGCCAGGAAACCAAAGGGAGCCAAGGCAGCGCAAGAGACGGAGCCCAAGGGAGCCAAGGCCGAACCGGCCCAGGCGTCCGCAGAGCCTAAAAAAGCCAAGGCCGCCAAGGAGCCGAAGCAGCCTAAAGCTGCCAAGGCACCCAGGGCGCCCAAGGAATCCGGCGCGGGCGCCCCTGCTGCCGAGGCAAAGCCTGCCGAGGCGGCCCCGGCCAAGGACAAGGCTCCCGCCAAGCGCGCCAGGAAAGCGGCTGAGCCAGCCTCCGTGGCCGAGGAGAAGCCCAAGAAGCCGCGGGCTCCGCGCAAGAAGAAAGAAGAGACGCCTGCCTAGATCATGAGGATGCAATGAGGACACTCCTGTTCGCCGTCATCGTCCTTTGCTGTGCCCTCCCTGCCGCGGCGGGAACGCTGGAAGAGCTGACACCGTATTTTTCTACGCAGTACTTCACCTGGCAGGAGCGCATCAACGGCAGGAGACTCTTGAAAGAGGAAGGGCCCTTGTTCTCGGCAGGGGTCCGGGTGGGTGCTGTCACCGATACCGCTTTCACCCTGAGAGCCAAGGGGGAACTGTTCGGGTCCGAAGTCCGCTACCGCGGCGAGACGCAGGCACCCGATCCGGCCCCGATACATACCAGGGTCACCTACCTCGGCACCAACGGTGAAGCGGACTTCGGCTACCGGTTGCGCTCCGTGGCCGGCGACCTGGAGCCCTTCGGCGGCATCGGCTACCGCTACTGGCTGAGGGACCTGCAGGACTCCAGCACCGCCGATGGCACCCGGGTCTACGGCTATACCGAGCAATGGACCATGGGGTACGCCCGGGTGGGAGCCCGCACCGCAACCACTGCGGCCGGGATGAAGCTGACCGCCTGCGGCGGCGCGAAATATCCCTTCTACGTGGGCAACACCGTCGACTTCGCCGGCAGCGGCGAAACCACCTTCCGCCCCAAGGGGAGGTGGAGCGGGTTTGCCGAGGCCGGCGCCCGCTATCGCTCCTTGAGCATGAACCTCTTTTACGAGGGGTTCCGTTTCCACCAGTCCGATCTCAAGATGGTGCAGGGGACCGCGTACTTCCAGCCCGACTCCTCCTCCGATATCTTCGGGGTCAAGGTGGGGTGGACCTTCTAACTTCCGACACTACGGTTTCTTCATGGAGCAGGCACTCTACATAGCCCTTCTGGGCGCGCTCGGCTGCTTGTCGCGCTATTTTCTCTCCGGTTTCGTGTACCGGGTCTGCGGCAACGCCTTTCCCTACGGCACCCTGGCGGTCAATGTAATCGGCGCTTTCCTGATCGGGCTCATCATGGAGTTCTCCATCAGGAGCGCCCTCGTCCCCCCCACGCTGCGCTTCGCCCTCACCGTGGGCTTCCTCGGCGGGCTTACCACCTTCTCCACCTTCAGCCTGGAAACCTTCCGCCTTATCGAGGAGGGAGCGTTGCTGCTTGCCTTTGCCAACATCATGCTGAGCGTGCTTTCCTGCCTTGTCTGCACCTGGCTCGGCATCATGGTGGCGCGCTGGCTTTAAAACTTTTTCTCCCAAGGAGCGACATATGAAGGACAGGGACATGAGCCAGGAGAGTGACCGGAAAGGGATGCTGGGCGAGCAGGTGCTGCTCAGGATCTTCATTGGAGAGCGGGACAAGTACAAGCACATACCGCTCTACGAGGCGCTGGTGGAACTGTTCCGCACCGAGGGCTTCGCCGGCGCCACCGTCCTGCGCGGCGTGGCCGGTTTCGGGGCGCACAGCATGTACCACACCGACCGGCTGCTGCGGCTCTCCACCGACCTCCCCATGGTCATCGAGGTGGTCGACGAGCGGGTGCGCGTGGAGGCGGTCCTCCCCACCGTCGAGACCATGATGGACGGCGGCATGATCACCCTGGAGAAGGTACAGGTCTGGCGCTACGCCAAGAAACGCTCGGCTTGAAACGACGAACCCATCTGCTACACTCTCACCTTGTTCATGAAAAGGAGCGGATAGATGGGCATATTAGAAAATCTGACCCCCCAGTGGATCGAGAGCCAGTACGAGCTGTGGAAAGAGGACCCGCAGCAGCTTTCCGAAGAATGGCGCGCTTTCTTCACCGGCTTTGAACTGGCGGAGGCGCGTCCCGCCGGCGCCGCGGTAGCCGCCGAGGGCGATGAGGCGCTGAAGCAGTCCGGAGTCCAGTCTCTCATTTACCGTTACCGGGACATCGGTCACCTCCTCGCCTGTACCGATCCTCTTTCCCCCTGCAAGATCGAGCATCCTCTGCTCTCCCTTTCCGCCTTCGGGTTGGAACCCGCCGACTTCGACAAGACCTTCGTCACCAGGCGTTTCATGAGACGAAGCGCCACCCTGAAGGAGATCCTGCAGGTGATGCGCAGCACCTACTGCGGCTCGGTCGGTGTCGAATTCATGTACCTCCAGGACCCGGACGAGCGTCAATGGCTCATCGACCGCATGGAGCCCGGCGGCAACCGCGGCTTCTTCACCCCCGACCAGCGGCTCTTACTGCTTAAGAAACTGAAGGAAGCGGCCCTTTTCGAGCGGGAGTTGCACAAGAGATTCCCGGGGCAGACCAGGTTCTCCCTCGAAGGGGGCGACATCCTGATACCGATGCTGGATGCCGCCGTGACCAAAGCCGCCTCGCTCGGCGTCACCGACGTCGTCTTCGGCATGCCGCATCGCGGCCGCCTCAACGTCCTGTGCAACATCTTCGGGATGCCCTACGAGAACATGTTCGCGGAGTTCGCCGACAACGCCGAGTACGGCGTGGTGGGGGAGGGGGACGTCAAGTACCACAAGGGCTTCTCGGTGGACCTCCCCGTTGAAGGGGGCGGGACCGTGCATCTCACCCTCACCTCCAACCCGAGCCACCTCGAGGCCATCGACCCGGTGGTGCAAGGGAAATGCCGCGCCCGCCAGGACCGCATCGGCGAGGAAGGGGAAGGGCGGGTGCTGCCGCTGCTCATCCACGGCGATGCCGCCTTCTCAGGCCAGGGAGTGGTTGCCGAGACGTTGAACCTCTCGCAGTTGGCCGGTTACCGGACCGGCGGGACGCTCCACATCGTGCTCAACAACCAGATCGGTTTCACCACCAGCGCCGCCGATGCCCGTTCCAGCCACTACGCCACCGACGTCGCCAAAATGGTCCAGGCGCCGGTGTTCCACGTCTACGGCGACGATGCCGAGGCCGTGGTGCACGTCACCGAGCTCGCCGTCGCCTATCGTGACCGTTACCGCAAGGACGTGGTGGTCGAGGTAATCTGCTACCGCAGGCACGGGCACAACGAAGGGGACGAGCCCTACTTCACCCAGCCGCTCATGTACCAGCAGATCAAGCTCCGCCCGCAACTGCACTCGCTCTACGAGATGGAACTCCTGGGCGATGGGTTCCCCGAGGAGGAGCTGAAGGCGATCGAGAACGAGGTGGTGCAGCGCCTGACACAGGCGGGCGAGCGGCAGGCCGCACCGGTCGAGTCGGCGTTCCTGGCCCGCTGGAGCGGGATGAAGCCGGGAGTGGCCAAGGTTGCCGTCCCCACCGCCGTGGCCGCCGCGACTCTCCTGGAGCTCTCCGAACAGCTCTCCCGCATCCCCGATGATTTCCAGCCGCATCCCAAAGTGGCCGCCGTGCTGCAGAAGCGCCGTGATGCCGTGATCAAGGGCGGCCCGCTCGACTGGGGCAACGTCGAGACTCTCGCCTACGCCTCGCTTCTATCCACCGGCGTCTCGGTCCGGCTTTCCGGCCAGGACGTGCGCCGCGGCACCTTCAGCCACCGTCACTCCACGCTCTTCGACCAGCAGACCGGCGAGGCCTACCTGCCGTTTTGCAGCGTACTGGACAAGGGGGCGCGCTTCTGCGCCTTCGACAGCATGCTGGCCGAGTTCTCGGTGCTTGGTTTCGAGTACGGCTACTCGCTGGAGGCCCCCGATGCGCTCACCATCTGGGAGGCCCAGTACGGCGACTTCGTCAATGGCGCGCAGGTCATCATCGACCAGTTCCTGGTGAGCGGCGAGGCCAAGTGGGAGCGCTCCAGCGGCCTGGTCCTCATGCTGCCGCACGGTTACGAAGGGCAGGGGGCTGAACACTCCAGCGCCCGCATCGAGCGCTTCTTGGAACTCGCCGCGGCCGGGAACATCCAGGTGGTCTACCCCACCACCCCCGCCCAGCTCTTCCACGTGCTGCGCCGGCAGATGCTGCAACCCTTCCGCAAGCCGCTGGTCCTCTTCACTCCCAAGAGCCTGCTGCGCCATCCCGACTGCGTCTCCCGTCTGGAGGAACTCAGTGCCGGCACCTTCCGCGAGGTGATCGCGGAGCCTGCCGTGGGCGAGTCGGTGCGCCAGGTGCTGCTCTGCAGCGGCAAGATCTACTACGACCTGTTGGGGCGGATCAGGAAGGACCAGTTGCAGGGGCATGCCCTGCTTAGGATCGAGCAGCTCTATCCGCTTCCCGTCGAGCAGTTGCGGGACGAGTTGCAGCGCTATCCCTCCGGTGCCCGTTTCACCTGGGTCCAGGAGGAACCGCGCAACATGGGGGCGTGGCGTTTCATTCACGAGTCCCTCATCGAGCTTTTGGGGGCGGTGCCGAGGTACGTCGGCCGTCCCGATGCCGCAGCGCCCGCCTCCGGCTCGCACCGCCTGGACCGCGTCGAGCAGGAGCGCATCGTGGATGAAGCTTTAACAATCTGAAACACGTTCAAGGTTCAACGTTCAACGTCACCCGGCATAGTCACGGGGCGAGCCTCCCCGTTACGGCGCCTCCTGCTGTTGGAACACGTCGGGAGAATGCGGAACGAAGAGGAAAGGCAAGTCGAACGTTGAACGTTGAACGTTGAACGGCTTTTAAGAGAAGGGAGAAGCGCATGGAAATCAAGGTACCCGCGGTTGGCGAGTCGGTGTACGAGGCGGTGATCGCCAGGTGGCTCAAGAAAAGTGGGGACGTCGTCTCCAGGGACGAGGCCCTCTGCGAGATCGAGACCGACAAGATCACCCTCGAAGTCACCTCGGAGGCGGACGGCGTACTGAACATCACCGCGGCGGAAGGCGAGACGGTGAAGATCGGTGCCGTCATCGGCACCATCGACGCCCGCGGCCAGGGGGCTGAGCCCGCGCAGGGAGGGGGCGACAGCGCCGCTGCCGCCAAACCTGCCGCGAAGCCTGCCGCCAAGGCCGAGGCGAAACCGGGGACGGCCGCTCCCATGTCTCCCTCGGGAAGAAAGCTGGCGCGCGAGCTGGGGGTCGAGCCGGGCGCCGTCCAGGGGAGCGGACGCGGCGGACGCATCACCAACGAGGATGTGCTCAAGGCTCAAGGCGCAAAGGCAGAGGTCGCCGAGCCTCCCAAAGCTCCGGCGGTGCCGATTGCCCCGGCCGCACCCGCCGCGGCTCCGAAACCCGCCGAGCAGGCCAAGCCGGCCCAGCCGCCCAAGGCCGCCGTGCCGCCGGCAGATGAGTCCGGGCGCGTACTGCGCAAGCCGATGTCGCAGATCAGGAAGCGCATTGCCGAGCGCCTGGTCTCGGTGCGCCAGCACACCGCCATGCTCACCACCTTCAACGAGGTGGATATGAGCGAGGTGATCAAGCTCAGGAAAAAGCACGGCGAGCACTTCCAGAAGCGCCACAACGTGAAGCTCGGTTTCATGTCCCTCTTTGTGCGCGCCTGCTGCGCCGCCTTGCAGGAGTTCCCGGACGTCAACGCCAGCATCGACGGCGACGACATCGTCTACCACAACTACTGCGACGTCGGTATCGCGGTGGGGAGCGAGCGCGGGCTGGTGGTGCCGGTATTGCGCAACGCCGAGAAGCTGAGCCTGGCGCAGATCGAGCAGGCCATCGCCG
Organism: Geomonas anaerohicana; assembly: GCF_016458305.1. GTDB lineage: Bacteria > Desulfobacterota > Desulfuromonadia > Geobacterales > Geobacteraceae > Geomonas > Geomonas anaerohicana. The sequence continues at coordinate 183,493 of NZ_JAEMHL010000005.1, forward strand.
GCTTTGCGGAAAAGGTGCGCAGCAACCGTATCGCCCTTGCCGACCTCGAAGGAGGAACCTTCACCATCTCCAACGGCGGCATCTACGGCTCCATGCTTTCCACCCCCATTCTCAACCCGCCCCAGTCCGGCGTGCTCGGCATGCACAACATCCAGGAGCGCGCGGTGGTGGTGGATGGCCAGGTGGTGGTTCGGCCCATGATGTACGTCGCCCTTTCTTACGATCACCGCATCGTCGACGGCCAGGGCGCCGTCGGCTTCCTGAAGCGGGTCAAGGAGTACATCGAGGACCCGGAGGAAATGCTGCTGGAGTGCTGAGCCGGCATTAGCCGCGGCCCCTCCCCAACCCTCCCCCTCCGGGGGCGGGAGCCGTTCTTTGCTCTGCGAGAACGGCGGGTCCATTCTCTCCTCCCCCCGGAGGGGGGTGGCCGGGAGGGGGGCTCCCATGCAAACCCACGCCGCACGCAACACTTGGAGGGAAAAGATGTCTGAAGAAACTTTCGATCTCATCGTCATCGGCGCCGGCCCCGGCGGTTACGTCGCCGCCATCAGGGGGGCGCAGCTCGGTATGAAGGTGGCCGTGGTGGAAAAGCGCGGCTCCATGGGTGGCGTCTGCCTGAACGAAGGGTGCATCCCCAGCAAGGCCCTTCTCGACTCCAGCGAACTCTATCACCTGGCCAAGGACCGCTTCGCCGTCCACGGCATAGAGGTGCAGCCGCCGGCCTTGAACCTCGGCCAGATGATGGCCCGCAAGGAAGACGTGGTCAAAAAACTCACCGACGGCATCGCCTTCCTGTTCAAGAAAAACAAGATCGTCAGCTTCCTCGGCACCGCCGCCATGCTCTCCCCCGAAAACGGCACCCACCGGGTGGAAGTGAAAGGCGAGGAGACCAGGGTGGTCAGCGCCAGGAAGGTCATCCTTGCCACCGGCAGCGAAGCGGTGCAGGTCCCGACCATGCCCTTCGACGGCGACTCCGTGGTCAGCGCCCGCGAGGCGCTCTCTTTCCCGGCGGTGCCTGAGCACCTCCTGGTGGTTGGTGGCGGCTACATCGGCCTGGAACTCGGCTCGGTCTGGCTGCGCCTGGGCGCCAAGGTGACCGTGGTGGAACTTCTCCCCAGGCTGGTCGCCGGCAGCGACGGTCAGGTGGCCGAGGCCCTCTTGCGTTCACTGAAGAAGCAGGGGATGACCTTCATGCTGGGCGCCAAGGTGGCCGGCGTGGAAAAGAAGGAGGGCAAGCTCGTGGCGCGCGTCGAGGCCGAGGGGGGCACCCAGGAGATCGCCTGCGACAAGGTGCTCGTGGCGGTGGGGCGCAGGCCGCTGACGGCCGGCTTGAACCTCGAAGGGCTGGGCATCGCCATGGACGGCAGCCGCATCCGCGTCGATGCAGACTACGCCACCAACGTCGCCGGGATCTACGCCATCGGTGACCTGATCGCCGGTCCCATGCTGGCGCACAAGGCGATGGAGGAGGGGGCGGTCTGCGTGGAACGGATGCACGGCGAGCCGAGCCAGGTCGATTACGGCTGCATCCCCGGCGTCTGCTACACCTGGCCCGAGGCGGCCTCGGTGGGCAAGACCGAGGAGGCCCTCAAGGAAGAGGGGATCGCCTACAAGACCGGCAAGTTCAGCTTCATCGCCAACGGCCGCGCCAAGTGCATGGACGAGACCGAAGGGTTTGTCAAGCTGCTCACCGAGGCGGAAGGTGGGCGGCTGCTCGGCGTGCACATCCTGGGGCCGCGCGCCTCGGACATGATCGCCGAGGCGGTCACCGTGATGGCTTTCGGCGGCAGCGGTGAAGACATCGCCCTTACCGTGCACGGCCATCCCACCCTCTCCGAGGTGATGAAGGAGGCGGCGCTCGACCTGGACAAGCGCGCCATCCACGGCTGACATGGTCGTTCGCGATGTCGGCTTGATCGAGTACCGGGAGGCGCTCGCGCTGCAGGAGAGCCTGGTCCACGAGGTACAACAAGGAGGGGCGGAGACGCTGCTCCTCCTCGAACATCATCCCGTCTATACCATCGGCGCCGGAGGCAATTCCGGCAACGTGCTCGACCCGGGGATAGAGGCGCACCGCGTCAACCGCGGCGGCGACGTCACCTACCACGGGCCCGGGCAACTGGTGGGCTATCCCATACTCGACCTGGGGCGGCGCGGGCGCGACCTGCACCGCTACCTTCGTTTTTTGGAACTGTTCCTGGTGGAGCTGTGCGGCAGCTTGGACGTGGCAGGCTTCACCGTTCCGGGCAAGACCGGCGTCTGGACCGCAGCGGGGAAGATCGCCGCCATCGGCGTCGGCGTCAGGCACTGGGTCTCCATGCACGGCTTCTCGCTCAACGTAGCTGCAGACGTGTCAGCTTTTGGTAATATCAACCCCTGCGGCATGCCCGAGTGCCGCATCACCTCACTCACCCTCGAGCGTCGGCAGGAGATCACCGTAAAGGAACTGAAAGCCTTGGCCGGAGAACGATTCGCAGCGCTGCTCGAATCGCACCTGCCACGCAGTTAACCGTTGCAGTTGCTCGCAAGGAGGCTCCCGTGTCCGAAACCGATTGCCGAGTCCCTGTTGAGAAGCTCCGCTGGGTCTGCGACCCCGCCCTCTTCAATTTCAAGACCACCGAAGAGATAGCCGGCCTGGAAGGAAACATCCGCCAGGACCGGGCCCTGGCCGCCATCGAGTTCGGCCTGGGCATGTCCAACAACGGCTTCAACATCTACCTCGCCGGCGACCCCGGCACCGGCAGGACCTCCACCATCCGGCAGATACTGAAGAAGTTCGTCAAGGATACCTGCCCCCCCAGCGACTGGTGCTACGTCAACAACTTCCACACCCCCGACGCGCCTTTGGCCATCGCCCTCCCCGCCGGGATGGGGCGCGGCTTCGCGGCTGACATGCGCGAGCTTTTGGACTACATGCGCGCCAACGTCCCCACCGCCCTGGAGAGCAAGGAGTACGAGACCAACCGCGTCTCCATCATCGAGCGCTTCCAGGAGAAAAACGGCGAGATCTTCTCCGACCTGGAACAGGAGGCGGGGGAGAAGGGATTCGCACTGCAGCGCACCGTCTCCGGCCTGGTGATCGTGCCACAAAAGGACGATCGCAACTTCACCCAGGAGGAGTACGAGACGCTCGAGAAGGACGAGCGGGAAAAGCTGGACACGGTGGGGCGCGAGCTGACCGAGAAGTTGAACGACGCGCTGCGCCAGGTGCGCGACAACGAGAAGGCGCTCAGGGACGCCCTGGCGCAGTTGGACCGGGAGCTGGGGCTCTCGGCGGTGGGCCACCACCTGAACCCGCTCAAGGAGAAGTACCAGGGGTTCGGCAAGATCCAGCAGTACCTGGAGGACGTCCAAGAGGACCTGCTCCTGAACCTGGAGGATTTCAAGCCGCAGGTCGCGCCGCCGCAGATCCCCGGGCTCAAGATCCCGAAGCAGGAGCCCACCTTCGAACGCTACGAGGTCAACGTGCTGGTGGAGAACAACCCGGACAACGGCGCCCCCGTCGTCTTCGAGTCCAACCCCACCTACAACAACCTGTTCGGCCGCATAGAGAACGTCATGCAGATGGGGGGAATGGCCACCACCAACTTCACCCTGATCAAGCCCGGCGCCCTGCACCGCGCCAACGGCGGCTACCTGATCCTGGACGCCCGCGAGGTGATGATCAACCCCTTCGCCTGGGAATCGCTCAAGCGCTGCATCAGGAACATGGAGATCAAGATCGAGGACGTCCTCGAGCAGTACCGCTTCATGACCGTGGTCTCGCTCAAGCCGGAGCCGATCCCGCTCAACGCCAAGATCATCATGATCGGCTCGCTCTGGATCTACTACCTGCTCTACTACCTGGAGCCCGACTACAGAAAGTTCTTCAAGGTGAAGGCGGACTTCGACAGCCAGATCAACCGTACCCCCGAGGTGATGCAGGATTACGCCCTGTTCGTCGCCGCCCACTGCTGTAAGGAGGGGCTGCTCCCCTTCGATCCCACCGGCGTCGCCGCGCTCCTGGAGCACGCCTCGCGCCTGGTGGAGGACCAGGACCGGCTCTCCTCCCAGTTCATGGAGCTCTCGGACCTGATCCGCGAGTCGAGCTTCTGGGCCACCAAGGAAGGCGCGCAGGTCGTGGACCGCAGCTGGGTGAAGCGGGCCATCCAAGAGAAGACCTACCGCTCCAACCGTATCGAGGAACGGATCCACGAGTACCTGGCCCAGGGGGTCATCCTGTGCGACACCAAGGGGAGCGTGGTGGGGCAGATCAACGGCCTCTCCGTGATCACCATGGGGGACTACACCTTCGGCAGGCCCTCGCGCCTCACTGTCCGTGTTTCCCAGGGGCGCGCCGGCATGGTCAACATCGAGCGCGAGGTGAAGCTCTCCGGCCCGATCCACGACAAGGGGGTGCTGATCCTGACCGGTTACCTGGCCGGCAAGTTCGGGCAGGAACAGCCGCTCTCCTTCTCCGCCCACATCTGCTTCGAGCAGTCCTACGAAGGGGTCGAAGGGGACAGCGCCTCCTCGGCGGAACTCTACGGGCTCCTCTCCGCCTTCTCCGGCCTTCCCGTCAAGCAGGGGATCGCCGTCACCGGCAGCGTGAACCAGCACGGGCAGATCCAGCCCATCGGCGGCGTGAACTACAAGATCGAAGGGTTCTTCGCGGTCTGCAAGGCCAAGGGGCTGACCGGGGACCAGGGCGTGGTCATCCCCAAGATCAACGAGCACAACCTGATGCTGAGCGACGAGGTGGTGCAGGCGGTCTCCGAAGGGATGTTCCACATCTGGAGCGTATCGCAGGTCGAGGAGGGGATCGAGATCCTGACCGGCGTGCCGGCCGGCAGGGCAGGCGACGACGGCAGCTATCCCGAGGGGACGGTCAACTTCCTGGTGCAGAAGAAGCTCAAGACCATGCTGGACAGCATGCGCAAGCTGCTGTCGCAGGACAAGGAGGGGAAAGAGGAGCCGGTGAAGCTGCTGGAATAGCCAGGGCGCTTAAGCTCCTCCCCCCGGAGGGGGGAGGCTGGGAGGGGGGAAGCCTGCTGGGCCGAGGTTGGATCCCCCTCCCTGGCCCTCCCCCTCCGGGGGAGGGGACGAGGCTAAAACTGTTGTAACCTTTTCATCTTTTTGCTACCTTCCGAGGGCCGCGACCGCGGCCCTTGCCATTTCCGCACCGCCGCAAAGAGGTGACCTCTTGTCCAGACGCTGTTTCCTGATCGTGAATCCCACCTCCGGGACCTACTCGCAGCAAAAAGTCGAACGCATCATGACCGGACTCACCGAGCGCGGCCTCGCCCCGGAGCTCCTCCCCACCCAAAGCGCCGCCGACCCGGCCCGCTTCGCCGCGCGCATCTGCGCCGAAGAGAGCGAGCCCTTCATCGTGGTGGCCGGCGGTGACGGCACCATCAACGGCGTGCTGAACGGCCTGGCCCCGGGAGCAGCCACCCTCGGCGTGGTCCCCCTGGGCACCTCCAACGTGCTTGCGCGCGAGCTGGAGATCGAGTCCGTGGACGATGCCCTGGACCGCCTGGCCCGGGGCGAGACGCGCCCCATTTCCGTCGGCGAGATCGTGCGCGGCGGGGAGCGCAGGCGTTTCCTGCTCATGGCCGGCGCCGGCTTCGACGGCGCCGTGGTGCGCGACGTGCGCCTCTCCGAGAAAAGGACGCTGGGGAAGGGGGCCTACGTGCTGTCGGCGCTGCGCACCTTCTGGAACTGGGACGGCTCGCAACTGTCGGTGAGCGGAGGCGGCCGGAGCGTCTCCTGCCACGGCGTCATCGTCTGCAACGCCTCCAAGTACGGCGGCAACTTCGTGCTCGCCCCGGAGGCCGACCTGTTCGCCCCCGGCTTCCAGGTGCTCTGCATCTCCGGGGGGCGGATGGCCTACCTGGGGCTCGCCCTGGGACTTTTAAACGGCACCGCCGTCTTCAGCAGCCACGTCACCTCCTTCTGCGCCGCCTCCCTGGAGATCACCGGGGACAAAGCCGTGCAACTGGACGGTGACTACGTCTGTCCCACACCCCTTGCCATCCGGAGCGTGCCGGACCTGGTGCAACTGGTGGTGTGATAACCCATACCCGACTTTTTCCGTTGACAAAGGCGAGCCGATATTTATTAATGTGCGAGTCTGACCCGTTCGGCATCATCCCGCGTGAAACACCTTTCAATACCTGAGTGGGGAGAGTGGCGTGGCTAAACCTAAGATCCTATTGGTGGACGATACCAAGCTGATTCTGGAACTGGAGAAGAGCTTTCTCAAGGTTTCCAATGTCGACGTCATCACTGCAGGCGACGGCGTCGCGGCGCTGGAGCTGGTCCGCAAGGATGCTCCCGACCTGATCTTCATGGACGTGAACATGCCGCTCATGGACGGCATCACCTGCTGCAGGCTCCTGAAGAGCGATCCCTTCCTTTCCGCCATCCCCGTCGTCATGCTCACCACCCTCGGCAACGACGAGGACCGCCAGCGCGCACACGAGGCCGGCTGCAACGACTTCCTCACCAAGCCCGTCGACCGCCGCCTCTTCCTCGACATGGCCCGCAAGTACACCGACGCCGTGGACCGTCGTGATCCGCGCATTCCCTGCCAAATCCCGGTGCTGTTCCTGCTGGACGGCAGCCCGGTCGGTGCGCATGCCCTCGACATCGGCGACGGCGGCCTCTTCCTAGCCAGCCGTGAGGAGGTGCAGCCCGACCAGGAACTGAGACTCGCCCTTTTTCTGGAGACCGAGCAGGCGCCGCTTTTGGAGCTGAAGGGGAGGGTGGCCTGGGTGAACCGGGAGGGGAAACGGGTGCATGCCGGTCTTCCCACCGGGTTCGGGGTGGAGTTGATTGAGCCGGCGCAGTGGCAAGCCGACGAGCTGAAGAGATTTATCGAAGCCGCCCGCAGCGCCCAGCCTTAACCTTAGTCTTAATCTCAGTCTTAATCTGCTTCTCTACAGCGCGGCCAAAAGCGCCAGCCGGAACCAGAGCCAGGTCAGCAGGGCGGCCCCCAGGTCGCCCCCCTTGTTGTCGATGAGCCGCCCCAGGACGCGGTCGTGAAGGTCCAGAAATTTCCCCCCTCTCCCTGCCTCCCGTATGCCACCGGTCACCACATCCAGGAAGAAAGGAATCTGCCAGGCGTTGCCCCGGACGTAGGCGCCGGTGCGGTACCACAAGCGGCGTCGCTCCCCTGCGTCGAGGCTGCCGATCGCCTGGTGCAGCGGCTCCAGGAAAGGGCCCAGTTTCAGCTTTCCGGTGGCATCCTGGCTGCGGTAGCTGGCCTGCAGGCAGCGGACCAGGGAAAGCTGCCCGGTGTGGGCCAGGTTCATCAGTATGGCGTTGAGGGTTTGCCTGGGGAGGAGCCCTTCGGCGAGGAAGCGCCGGGGCGACGTGGTGATGCTGGCCGGCAGGAGGAGCCAGCGTCCCTCCCGTCGTACCCGCTCGGCCAGGAAGGTGTCCTCCATGAGCGGCAGCGAGGTGTCGAACGGGCCGACCTGCGCGAAGAAGTCGCGCCGGATCAGGAAGCCCTGGTCGCCGTGGGTGCATCCGGGGCGGTCCAGGGCGGCCTTGGCGCCGTAATATCGGTAAGGTAGCGGGATGGTGCCGGGGAAGCCGAAGCGGAGGGCGAAGCGCCCGGCGACCCGTTCGCCGGCGCCCAGGGCAGCACCGAGAGCGTCCAGCGCTTTCCGGAGTGCCAAGGGATCGTCGAAGCCCGAATCGATGTGCAGGAAAAGAAGCGTCTCGGCGCGGGCCGCGTCTGCGCCCCGGTTCAACTGCCCCCCTCTGCCCTTGGTCCCCTCGATGATGGTGAGCGGGAAGGGGAGCCCGGCGCGCATCTGCTGTGCGATTTGAAGACTGCGGTCGCTGGAAGCGCCGTCCGAGAGGATCACCTCCAGACGGACCCCCTGCTGCCGGGCGAGTGCCGTGAGGAAGGAAGCTACGTTCCCCTCCTCGTTATAGACCGGCACTACGACCGACAGTTCGGGGTACGACTCATAGGGCAAGGGTATCCGCCTTCTGCACGAGGTTGGGGAGGTCGGGCTTGGTAAGGATGTCGCTCGCCCCCAGGTTGCGCCATTTCATCTTGTTGTCGTCGCTGGCCAGAGACGAGAATATCACCACCGGCAGTTCCCCGAGGTCGGTCTCCTTCCTGATCAGCGCGGTGAGATGCAGACCGTCCATGCGGGGCATCTCGATGTCCGTGATCACCATGCTCAGCAGTTCCTTGAGCGGCTGCCCGCTCTCAGCACATTTCTGGCGTACCGCCTGCACGTGTTCCCACGCTTCCTCGCCGTTCTCCGCTTCCACCACCTGGTAACCCGCTTCCCTAAGCGACCCGCACATGGTCCTCCTGATGAAGGCCGAGTCGTCGGCGACCAGGATGGTCCTGGTGCTCCGCTTCAGGGCGGAGTTGGCCAGCATCAGGTCCTCGCTCGGTGCCGCCAGCGCCATGGTCGAGGAGAGCTCCCCGATGATTTTTTCGAAGTCGAGGATCAGGATGATCCGGTCCTCCATTTTCACCACGCCGGTGATGTTGGCGTCGTGGATCGCCTTGACGGGGGGCTCCACGTTTTCCCAGGAGATGCGGTAGATGCGGGAGACCGAGTGCACCTGGATGCCGACCACGATCCTGTTGAACTCGAGCACGATGACCCGGTCCGCCGGGATCCCTTCCGTGTTCTTGTTCAGCGAGCGGGAGAGGTCGATCAGGGTGATCACCTGGTCGCGCAGTTTGATCATGCCGCTGACGCAGGGGTGGGAATTCACCACCTTGCGGGTTTCGGGCAGTCTGATGATCTCGCGCACCTTGGCCACGTTGACGCCGAAGTAGCAGGGGACCACGTTCCCCTTGCCGTCCACCTCGTCGATCCTGAATTCGACTATTTCCAGTTCGTTGGTGCCGCTTTCCAGCAGAATCTTGTTGTTCGGTTCCATACGCCCCCCGATTGTTTATTGCCGTTGCTTCTCATTACATCGGCAGCCGGAGGGAAATCATGAGACAAAAACTGCGAAGCGGAGACGCCGGAAACCTTCTCTTCGCGCCTCTGCACTCCGGGTTGGAGCCCCTGATTACAGACTTAACGCAAAGGCGCCAAGGCGCGAAGACGCAGAGAGATTCTCTTTACTGGAACAGACAAGGGCTTTACCTGCCGCTTTTTCTTTGCGTCTCCGCGGCTCCGCGCCTTTGCGTTAAAGCTTTTGATTGTCACTTACCTGCCCGCACATCGACGCGATTGTCGTAGAAGGTGCTGCCGCCGCCCAGGTCGGTCAGGCGCTGCGAGGTGAGGGCGTTCACCGAGCGCTCGCCCGGCGCATAAGCCAGCCACCACACCCCCTCGGCCACCACCACGCCCCGCGGCACCTTGGACGTTACCTGCAGCCGGAAAGTGACCTCACCTAGCTCGTTCCAGGCCACCACCTCCGCGCCGTCGGCAAGCCCCTTATCCGCCGCGTCCGCCGGGTTCATCTTGAGCTGCATCCCCCCCTGGCTCTGCCGCAGTTCCTCCCGCTCGTAGAAGGTGGCGTTCAGCGCGTAGGGGGTGGGCGCGGTCATGAGCCGGAAGGGGAGTTCGCCCTGCTCCTCGTGGGTGGCCAGGTAGCGCGGCAGCCTCTCGGGGAGTCGCTCGTTCAGGATCTCGATCTTGCCCGACGGGGTCAGTACCCCTCCCGGCCGTGGCGCCAGGGTCACCGGACGTCCGTCGGCAAGTGCAGCCTCGTCGATTCCCGCCCGCAGCGGCTTGGGCACCGCGAGCAGCCGGTCGATCATCTGGTCCGCGCTGAGGGTGAAGATCTCCTCCTCGAAGCCCATCGCCTGGGCCAGAAGGGAGAAAACCTCCCAGTTGGGCTTGCTCTCCCCCACCGGATCGACCACCGCCTGCGCACGCTGGATGCAGTAGGTGCCGTAGGAGCGGTAGATGTCGCTGTGTTCCAGCGAGGAGGTGGCCGGGAGCACGATGTCGGCGTAGCGCGCCGTGTCGGTCAGGAAGCGCTCGTGCACCACGGTGAAGAGGTCATCCCGGGACAGCCCCTTGAGCACGGCGTTCTGGTCCGGAGTTACCGCGGCCGGATTGGAGTGGTACACGTAGAGTCCCATGACCCGCGGGTTGTCGACCTGGTTCAGTGCGGCACCCAACTGGTTCATGTTGATGAGCCGGGTCTGCCCCGGGATCAGGTCCTCCCTGGTCAGGATCTCCATCGGGAACGCAGCCCCGGTCGCAGTGTCGGGGAAGCACCCGGCGCCGTCTTTGCCGTAGGCGCCGACCAGGGCCGGCAGGCAGCAGATCGAGCGCACCGTCATGGCGCCGTTACCGTAGCGCGACAGCCCGCTCCCCAGGCGGATAAAGGGAGCCTTGGCCGCAGCAAAGGCGCGTGCCATGGCCACGATGGTGTCCGGCTCAAGCCCGATGATCCCGGCACAACGCTCCGGAGTCATCTCCGGGAGCACCTCGGCCGCCAGTTCCTCGAAACCGAGCACCTGTTGCGCAAGAAACTCCCGGTCGACAAGTCCCTCACGCGCGATGACGTGCATCATTCCCAGGGCCAGCGCACCGTCGCTGCCCGGGCGCACCAGGAAGGTGCGGTCGGCCACCGAGGCGGTCGGGGTCTCGTAGGTGTCGATGAGCCAGATCTGCCCCCCCTTTTGCCGCACCTCGTGCGCCTGGTTCAAAAAGTGGATGCTGGTCGCGGCGGCGTTGATCCCCCACAGGATCAGGAGGTCGCTCCTGCCGGCCGATTCCGGCGGCGGGGTCGCCGTCTTGCCCATCACCGCCTCCCATCCCGCCCCCTTGGCGGGAGAGCAGATGGTGCGGTCCAGCCGGGACGCGCCCATGCGGTGGAAGAAGGGATGCCCTGCGTTTCTCTGCACGATACCCATGGTCCCCGCGTAGGAGTAGGGGAGGATCGCCTCCCCCCCGTGCGCCGAGATGATGGCGCGCCAGCGCTGCGCTATGGTGGCGATGGCCTCGTCCCAGGAGATGGGCGCGAATTCGCCGCTCCCCTTGGCGCCGGTCCTCTTGAGCGGCGTCGTCAGGCGCAGCGGCGAGTGGACGCTTTTCTCGTAGTGGCGCATCTTGGGACAGAGGGTGCCGCGGCTGAAGGGGTGCAGGGGGTCGCCCTGCACCGCGACGGCCTTGCCGTTTTCCACCTGCACCAGCATGCTGCAGGTGTCCGGACAGTCGAAGGGGCAGACCGATCTCCTGGTGACGACGTTCATCTATTGATCTCCTCGTGTAGGTGGAAAGCTGTGGGGAAGCGTTGCTGCGGCTCTTCTTTTTAAATCTATTTGCAGGGGGAGATCAACAGAAAAGGAAGGGGAAGGAGGCTGCGCCCCGGCAACCGGAGCGCAGCCCGAAAAGGCGTACGGCTACTTCTTGTGGCACTTGGCGCAGTTGCCTGCGGGCTTGAAGGCCTTCTTGCCGTTGTGGCACTCACCACAGTACTTCCCGGCATTGATGTCGGCCATCTTCATCTGGGTGGAACCCTTCTTCATCTTGAAGATCTTGGTGTGGCACTCGTTGCACTTGAGCCCCTTGCCGGCGTGGTCATCCCCCTTGAAGGTGACTTTGCCCATCGAGGTCGGCCATTCCACGGTCTTGCCGGCGGAAACCGCCATGGCCTGTGCCGCTGTCATTACCACCACCATCGCCGCCGCTGCTATCGCCATTCTCTTCATAGTCACTCCTCATTCATTAGTAAAAAAGCCTCTACTGTGATAGCACAGCTCCCCGCAATGTCAAGGCACCCCTCCGGTTGGCTGGGTAAAATCGGAAACGCTCTTTCGCATTCAAGGACTTGCAATTCAGCGCGGCTGCAGTTTAATGGGATAGTCCCCTCATTCTCTTATTAAAATATCATCCGGATTCGGCATGGAAGACGATTACAGCGAATACCGCCAGGTTCTCGCGCCGGGCATGCGCATCGAGATCGGCATCCCGCTCTCCGGCGGCGGCGTGTTCCGGGACTGGGGCGTCATCAGCGAGTCGGGGGGCGACCTGCTGCAGCTGCAGATCTCCCGCGACGTGCTTCCGGCCAACGTGCGGGTGGACATCGGCTTCATCCTCGATGTCAGCGTCTACCTCGGTAAGGACAGCTATACCTGCAGCGGCATCGTCACCGACCGGCTCGGCGAGCGGGTGCTGCAGATACGGCTTTTCGGCCGGTTCACCCTGCGCGAGCGGCGCCAGTTCTTCAGGACCGACATGGCGTTGCGGGTCCGCTACGACATCGTGGACGAGTCGAGCCGCAAAGAGGTGGAACGGGATTGGGAGGTACGCAAGGAGCGCGAGCAGATGAAGTTCCAGGGGTACGACGACTTCGTCATCGCCGCCCAGATGGCGCGCTTCAAGCCGGCCACGGACATCGTCTGGCGCGACCTGCTCCGGGCCCAGCTGAACCTGGGCGGAGGCGGCATCTGCCTGCGCATGCCCACCACGGCCCGGCCGGACCAGTTGGTGAACATGGAGCTGTACCTGCCGCTGGAGCCGCCGCGGCTGGTGCATGCCGTCGGCCAGGTGATCCACGTCAAGCCCCCTCTTACGCAGCGTGACGGTTCCAGCCGCTACGATGTCGGCATGGAATTCCTTTTCCTGGACGAGCGGGACCGCGACTTGATCTTCAAGCAGATCTCGTCGGTCCAGATCGCCCACCTGCGCCGGGTAGCCGACAAGCGGGACATGGATGAGCCCTCCGATGCTCCTCCGGTTGCGCTGTCCCGCAGGCAGTACCTGGTCCGGGCCCTCTGGGTGCTGGTTGCCCTGATCCTCGCTTACGCCCTGGGCCGCTACTTCATCTCCTACAGCCAAGCTCCCCCCGAAAACGAGATCCAGAAGACCTACGAAGAATCCATCCGCAAGTACCGCCACCTGGACAAGCAGCCCTGATCTGCTGCTATCGTGTTGCCTTGGAGTGCAAACTCTACTATGATGCCCCTCCGCGGCAGCCCGTCTGCCGTCGGGAAGTATCGCATGGTGAGGAGTGCAGATGACCAACATGATCAGTGCCGAAGGGCGTAAACGATTGCAGGAACGCTACGACTTTCTCTGGGAGACCGAGCGGCCGCGCATGGTGAAGAACATGGCCGACGCCGCTGCCGAAGGGGACCGTTCCGAGAACGCGGAGTACATCTATTCAAAGAAGAGGCTACGTGAGATCGACCGCGAGCTGAAGCATCTGGGTGACCGCCTCAAGGTGCTCAAGGTGGTCTACCCGCCGCTGAACCCGACCTCGGTCAGCTTCGGCTGCTGGGTCACCTACGAGGACGAGGAGGGGGAGGAACGCTGCTATCAGCTGGTAGGACCCGACGAGTTCGATGTGAGCCTTGGAAAGATCAGTATCGACTCTCCGGTCGGCAAGGCGCTGCTCGGCAAGAAGGTCGACGACGAGCTTACCATCAGGAGACCGGCGGGCGACCTTACCGTCACCGTGATCTCCATCACCTCAAAGAAACCGTGAGTAGTCTGAGTCAAAGGGGGCAGCTCTGCCTCGAAAACGGTTTGACCTTCTTTGGTGAGCGGTTATAGTGTAGCAGGCTCATCTCCGAAGCGATCTCCACTGAATGAAGCACCATCCAAGGATACATGTCAGACATCAAGATCCTGATAGTCGTAAAAGATAGTGAAGCCGGTGACGCCTATGCCCATGCCGTAACTGAAATCGGCGTTGCCTGTGACGTAGCGCGCTCCTTTGTGGAGATGTCGCAGATGGCGACGGACAACCGCTACAACGGCTTCCTCGTCGATATCCTGACATTGGTGCGCTGCAGCAAGGAAGAGAAGGTGATCGCCTATGAGTGTATCAACCTCTTTCCGGTGCTGCGGGTGAAGTGGGAGGCGAGGCACAAAAAGATAAAGCTGAGCCCGCTGGAGCAAAGTTTCTCGCCCGACACCGATTCGGCCCTGCGTTTCTTCATCGAAAACCGCTGCCGGAACTTCCCTGCCCGCTCCTTGCGCCGCTCGCCGCGCCGGTCCATCAACCTGAACCTCTACTACAGCACCGATCCCGGCTTTCCGCCCGATAACACCTACAAGTCCTTCACCATCAACCTCGGCAGCCACGGGCTGTTCCTGCACACCATGCAAGACTTCCTGCAGGGGGACACCATCTGGATCCGCTTCCTAGAGTTCGCCGACCAGACCCCGATGCGGGCCACCGTGCGCTGGTCCCAGCCTTGGGGCGTGACCCGCTGCATCCCCGGAGCAGGGGTTATGTTCGAAACTTTGACCAAGAAACAGGAACAGGAGCTCGCCAAGCTGCTCGATCTCTGAGTCACTTCCAGGAAATCCGCATGTGCACCCTGCTACTTGCCTACCGGGCCCACCCCCAATACCGGCTCGTCATCGCCGCCAACCGTGACGAGTACTACCAGCGCCCGACACAGCCCGCCCATTTCTGGCAAGACACCCCGCACATCTTCGCCGGGCGCGACCTGGTGCACGGCGGCACGTGGCTTGGTGTCACCGCGACCGGCCGTATCGCCGCGCTCACCAATTACCGCGATCCCAGCGATCTGCACCGGCACGGCCCTTCGTCGCGCGGTCAACTGGTGAGGGATTTTCTGGTGCAGGAGGCGGGTGGCGAAGAGTACCTGGCGCAACTGCGGGGGGGCGGCATCCCCTATGGCGGCTATAACCTCCTGGTCGGGGACAGCGAGCGACTCTTCTGCTACTCCAACAAGAGCGACCGGGTGCTCCCCATCGAGCCGGGAATCCACGGCCTCAGCAACCACCTGCTGGATACGCCCTGGCCCAAGGTGCGTTGCGGCAAGGACGGGCTGGCCCGTATCTTGTCCCGAGAAGAATTTGAAGTTGAAGAATTGTTTGCGCTCCTCGCCGACCGGGCGCACCCTCCGGACCAGGAGTTGCCGGATACCGGTGTGGGGCTCGAGCTGGAGCGGATGCTGTCGCCCATCTTCATCACCAGTCCCCAGTACGGCACCCGCTCTTCCACCGTGTTGCTGGTGGATAACGCAGGGAAGGCCACGTTCATCGAGCGCAGTTTCGAGGGGGGAGTGGCCACCGACAGGCAGGCGCAATTCCAGTGGTAAGAGCGCCCCCCTCGCCCTCCGGGAGAGGGCCGGGGTGAGGGCGCCTGTGCGATGGTATGAGGATGCCTGTCGCTTGAAAAGCAAAAGGGGCGAACCATGATGGTTCGCCCCTTCTGTTTGTTGATACGGCGGAGGGTTGGCTTCCGTAGGGGCGAATAATCATTCGCTCGACTGCCGGTGCAAGTTCCCAGGTTGCCGGCACCCCCGCGTCCCCGCCCCCGGAGGGGGAGGGACAGGGAGGGGGCTACTGGTACTGGATATACAGCGGCTTCGGGTTCAGCATCAGCACCTCTTTCGGGGTGAGCAGTGCGTCGCCCTTCTTGGTGTCGTTGTGGTAGAAGAGCTTGAACCCGGTGAACTCGACCGGTTCGGCCACGACGTAGTCCTTGTAGGAGTCGCGCTTGAGCCAGGGAGCGCCCCAGCCGTCCATGTTCATCACGATCTGCACCTCGGGGCGCAGCTGGATGTTTTTGGAGTTGGTCACGCCGTTTCTGGTGAAGCGGTGCACGATAAACACCTTCGGCGGCAGGTTGTACTTTTTGACCAGCTCCTTCAGGTAGTTGGAGGCATAGTTGATGTCCGCCGCGTCGTAGGTGCCGATCTTGGTGCCCGGCTTCTTGCCGCTCTTGATCAGGTTGAACTCCGGATCGATGCCCAGGTGCACGTCGGGGTTCTTGAGGATCCACTCGAAGCGCGGCAGCACGTTGCGGATGTTGTCGTGCCCGGTCTGGATGTCGATGAACATGACGGCGTTGATCGACTTAGCCCAGCCGTAGACCTCGTTGATGACGTTGTCGGGCATAATCATGCGGTAGAGACCCGCCTTGCCCGGCTCTCCCTGGGCTACGACCGCGATCAGGTGCAGCGCGGGCTGTACCGGGTGGGAGGGATCGGCCGCCTGCCACTTGGCAGCTTCACGCTTCAGACGCTGCAGCATGTCGTCTTTCTGGTACTCGCCCAGCGCACCCATCTTCTTAGAACGGGGGTTGCCGTAGTAGGCGACGATTCTCTTCTGGGGCAGGATCGAACCCGGCAGCGGCGCGGGATATTTCACCGGCCAACCCTTCTTGGCTGCGAAGTCCGGGTCCTCACCGGCGCGATAGGTCACTTTGGGTGCGGCGGCCTCTTTACCCTTGGCCCCCTTACCTTTCCCCTTTTTCCCCGCGCTGGAGTGCGCGTCGAACTTGGCGGCGTTCGGGGCGGTGCCATTGGGGGCAGCCGCTTCGGTGCCCGGTGCGGCGGGTGTCGCCGGGGTGGCCGCTGCAGGAGTTGCAGTGGCAGGGGCGGTCGCCGCCGGGAGGCTGGTTGCCGGGGCGGTCTGCGCCGACGAAGGGTGTCCTTGCACGGTTGCGGCGCCTGCCGTGGTGGCGGCTGCCTTTTTATCCTTGCATCCCATGAGTGCCAGCGGCAGTGCCAGCAGGGCGACCAGCATGAGGGCGCGGTGGTTCGGGTACAGGTGCTTCACGTTGAAGTTCTCCTTGTATGGTGGTGCAGCCTGGACCGGCCTCGACCGTGCGGACATATCGGTGCGGACGGCGCCTGGCGTGCTTTTGTTTTGCTGATTGTGCGGAGTCTGGTTTTGGCGGTTACTGGGGAGATATCGGGGCGGGCTTTAGTGCCGTACACCTGTGACAAAACCGACAAGCTCGTCCGTACTTATACCCTTTTTGCGTTTGCGGTGTCAACAACCAGTGGCCTGTTTTGGTGAGAAAGGTTTTAGATTGGGCGCGCGCCGGACTGTTTGAGCCGATTTTTTTCGTTTATTCAAAGAATTGTTCCTATTTAGCGGCACTATGGCGTTGACGATAGCTCTTTGCCGGTGGTATGCTCGGCGGTCGAAAATAGGTCCGACCTTTTCACCGGTCGGCGGCGATAGATTACGGTTTGGCAGTACCAGCAGCAGAAATTCAATTCAATGTAAACCGGAGGTATCTGTGCGCAAGAAGATCGGTATTCTGTTGGCTCTCTCGTTGTCTGTTTTGTCTGCGGCCACCGCTTTTGCAGCGGCTCCCGCCAAGCCGGTGACGATCGGCATCTCCAAGATCGTTTCCCACCCGGCGCTGGATGCGGTTGTGAAGGGCATTCAGGATGAACTGAAGGACTCAAAGATCAACGCAACCTTCGACGTGCAGAACGCCAACGGCGACATCAACACCGCGGCGTCCATCGCCACCAAGTTCCAGAGCCAGAAGGTCGACCTTGCCGTCGGCGTCGCCACCCCGACCGCCCAGGCGCTGGTGAACACTCTGAAAGGAATCCCGATCGTCTTCTCCGCCGTTACCGACCCGGTCAAGGCGGGCCTGGTTCCCTCCCTCGCCAAGGGCGGCAAGAACGTCACCGGCGTTTCCGACATGACCCCGGTGAAGCAGCAGATCGAGATGCTGCTCAAGATCAAGCCGAAGACCAAGCGTATCGGCCATATCTACACCAGCTCCGAGGAGAACGCAGTGGTGCTGGCCGGCATGGTGAAGCAGGTCTGCAAGGAGAAGCACCTCGAGTTTGTTGAGACCACCGTTACCAAGTCCGCCGAAGTGAAGCAGGCTGCCCAGACCATCGCCAACCGCGTCGATGCCATCTACATCTCCACCGACAACACTGTCGTTTCCGCCATGAGCGCCGTTGCCGAGGTGGCAGCCAAGGCCAAGATTCCGGTCATGTCCGCAGACCCGAGCTCCTCCGAGACCTACGACGTCCTCGCCGCCTGGGGCTTCGACTACTACAAGATGGGCCGCGCCACCGGCAAGATGATCATCGAGATCCTGAAAGGGAAGAAGCCGGAGCAGATCCCGACCCGCTTCATGACCAAGGCCAGCGACGTCGACCTGCTCATCAACCTCGACGTAGCCAAGAAGCTCGGCCTGACCGTCCCGGCTGACATCGTCAAGGCCGCCAAGACTGTCCGCCAGAACGGCAAGATCACCAAGAAGTAAGTAAAGGCAGTAAACCATTGGCCACGGAGAAAATCTGAGCAAATCTGAGAGAACCCGAAAGCCTGAAGGTTTTAAACCAGACTATGGTTTTGGCCTTTCTCCGAAGTTCTCAGATTTTCTCCGTGGCCAATGGTTTTGAATCTGTTTCAAGAAGGGTAAACGGTTCCTCTATGATCGAAGGTATTTTTGTCGAAGGATTGATCTATGGCATCATGGTCCTGGGCGTGTTCATCTCGTTCAGGATTCTTGATTTTCCGGACCTGACGGTTGACGGGTCCTTCCCCCTGGGGGCCGCACTCATGGTGCAGTGCCTCCTCTCCGGCATGAACGGTTGGGTCGCGCTCCTGGTCGCCTTTGCCGGGGGCGTGCTGGCCGGCGTGGTCACCGCCCTCATCCATAACCACCTGAGGGTGCCCAACCTCCTGGCCGGTATCCTCACCATGACCATGCTCTACTCGATCAACATCCGCATCCTGGGCAACCGCGCCAACGTTCCCATCCTGGACCAGCCGACCATCCTCAAGCAGGTCACCGAGAAGTTCACCGGCATCATCCCGGACGAGTACATCCTGCTGGTGTTCTTCCTGGTCGTGGCCCTGGTGGTGAAGGTGCTGCTCGACCTCTTCTTCCGCACCGACCTCGGCATGACCCTGGGCGCCATGGGGAACAACGAGCAGATGGTCATCTCCCAGGGGGTGAACCCCAAGACCTTGAAGACCATCGGCGTCGGCCTCTCCAACGGCCTGGTCGCCATCTCCGGCGCCTTCGCCGCCCAGTACTTGGGCTTTGCCGACGTGGGCTTGGGGCAGGGGATCATCGTTTCCGGCCTCGCCTCGGTCATGATCGGCGAATTCCTGATGCTGAAGAGTAACCGGATCGGTGTCCTCACCTTCTGTGCGCTGGCCGGCTCCATCTGCTTCTACGCGGTCATGTACGTCGGGCGCTTCTACGGCTACGTGATCCACATGACCCCGAGCGACCTCAACCTCATCAAGGGCGTGCTGATCATCGTCCTGCTCATCATGACCCAGGCCAAGAAACTGAAGGTCCCGTTTAAGGTGGCAAAATGATCGAACTCAAGAACGTTTCCATCGTCTTCGGTCAGGGGACCGTCAATGAGAACAAGGCCCTGAACAACATCAACCTCAAGGTGAAGGAAGGCGACTTCATCACCATCATCGGCTCCAACGGCGCCGGCAAATCGACCCTGTTCAACACCATCGCCGGGACCTATCTCCCCAGTGAAGGGCAGATTTTTGCCAACGACAAGAACGTGACCCGCGACCCGGAGTACAAGAGGGCAAAGTACATCGGCAGAATCTTCCAGAACCCGCTGCTCGGAACCGCCGGCAACATGAGTCTGGAAGACAACATGACCATCACCCACAAGAAGGGGATGAAGTGGTTGCGCCGCAGCCTGAACAACAAGACCCGCGAGATCTTCAGGCAGGAACTGGTGCAGCTCAGGATGGGCCTTGAGCACCGCATGAAGGAGAACTTGGTCATGTTCTCCGGCGGTCAGCGCCAGGCGCTCACCCTGCTCATGATGGTTCTTTCCAAGCCGTCGCTGATCCTGCTCGATGAGCACACCGCGGCGCTGGACCCGAAGAACGCCGAGATCGTGCTGGAATTGACCAACAAGTTCATCAGCGAGTATAAGCTGACCGGCATGATGATCACCCACAACATGACCCACGCCATCGAGTTCGGCAACCGCCTGCTCATGATGGACGGCGGCGAGATCATCTTCGATATCGAAGGCGAGGCCAAGAAAGCCCTCACCGTCGAGAAGCTGATCCAGAAGTTCCACCAACTGCGTCACAAGACCTTCGAGAACGACAGGACCCTCCTCGCCGAAGACTAGTCGGCGGGAAAGAGAAGAGGCACCGGAAGGCCCGGCGGACAGATCCGCCGGGCTTTTTTTGTTTAAAGGGAAAAGGCTCCAACGCTAAGGCACCAAGCCGCAGAGACGCAGGGGAAGGCGAAATCAAAGTCTTTGGTGTTTTTGGGTCTCCTCAACGGGATTTTCTTAGCGCCTATGCGGCTTGGCGTCTTTGCGTTAAAGCTTTTGGTTTTGTATCTCCACGGAGGTTTCTTTGCGTCATTGCGGCTTTGCGTTAAATTACCAGTGTTTTGCCTTATCTCGTCTACATAATCATTGACACATCTCTGTCGCGAGGTGTATTAAAAGACACTTTTTTATCAATAACCGCAGTAGAAGGACTGAGAGAAGCCATGATAAAGATCGATTTCGAGAAGATGGGTGGACTGATCCCTGCTGTTATCCAGGACAACGAGAGCGGGGAAGTATTGATGGTTGCGTTCATGGACGAGAAGACCCTGAACCTGACCCTGGAAACCGGCAAGACCTGGTTCTTCAGCCGCACCAGGAACAAGTACTGGATGAAGGGCGAGGAATCCGGCAACACCCAGGAAGTGGTCGAGGTGCTGACCGACTGCGATGCCGACACCGTGGTGATCAAGGTGAAGCAGAACGGCCCCGCCGCCTGCCACACCGGCAACAGGAGCTGCTTCTACGTCAAGTACGAGAACGGCACTTGGGTCGAGCACTCCAACCCGCTCTTTGATCCCAACGAGGTCTATAAGAAATAACCTGAAAAGCCACGGAGCCAACGCTCGCGTGGCTTTTTTATTTTCTCCCCTCTCCTCCCGGGAGAGGGTGGCCGAAGGCCGGGTGAGGGCGACGCCACGAAGGTAACCATTCCCCCCGTCCGGTTCTAATTGGTTTTCATCTTAATCTGAACTTTCAGCCTGGAGGAACTATGGAAAAGTTGAAGCTCGGCATCCCGAAGGGGAGCCTTGAAAACGCCACCGTCGACCTGTTCAAGAAAGCCGGCTGGCAGATATCGATCTCGTCGCGCAGCTACTTCCCCGGTATCGACGACGATGAGATAAAGTGCTCCCTGATCCGTCCGCAGGAGATGGGCAAGTACGTCGAGCGCGGCACCATCGACGTCGGCATCGCCGGCCGCGACTGGATCCGCGAGAACGAGTCCGATGTCATCGAAGTCTGCGAGATGGTCTACTCCAAGGTATCCCGGCGTCCCGCCCGGTGGGTGCTGGTGGTCAACGGCAACTCCAAGATCCAGGGGCCGGAAGACCTGCACGGCGCCACCATCTCCACCGAGCTGGTTGGTTTCACCAAGCGTTACTTCGCCGAGCGGAACATCCCGGTCAACGTCGAGTTCTCCTGGGGCGCCACCGAAGCGAAGGTCGTCGAAGGCCTCTGCGACGCCATCGTCGAAGTGACCGAGACCGGTTCCACCATCAAGGCCAACGGCTTGAGGATAGTCACCGAATTGATGGAGTCCGTTCCCGTCATGGTGGTCAACAAGGCTGCCTGGGAAGATCCGTGGAAGCGCGCCAAGATCGAGCAGATTGCCACCCTGCTGCAGTCCTCGCTGCGTGCCGAGGGGATGGTCGGTCTCAAGATGAACGCGCCGAAAGAGAAGGTAGCCGAGATCACCGCCGTCATCCCGAGTCTCAAGAGCCCGACCGTCGCCAACCACTACAACTCCGACTGGGTATCCATCGAAAGCATCATGCCCGAACAAGAAGTCCGCCGCATCGTCCCCGAACTCATCAAACTCGGCGCCGAAGGCATCGTCGAGTACTCGCTCAACAAGATAATCTAGAGCTCCTTGACCAGCACACCTGCTTCGGGGTGCCGGTTTGAATCTTCACGCTTCGATTATTAAAAAGGCCCTTGGTGTTTGCCAAGGGCCTTTTGCTTACCCGGTCCGGGAAAAAGTTCTTGCAGCTTGTTACGCTTATTAGAGCCGAAGTACCGACTGGGGCGCTTGCCAAAGTTATCGGTGGTGATATGCTGCTGGCTTGGAGGTTTCTAATCTAGTGTGGAGGTTATGCCATGCCCTTCAGCAACGTACCACATGCGGACATGATCGGTAAGTCAGCGGCAATTGCGCAGGCCTTAACTCCTGAGTTGCACGCGTACTTGGTATCCCTGTTCCCCACCCCGGCGAGTATTACCGAGCTCTATCTGAAATACGAGACAAGCTTCGCTGCATCACTCAAAGGAGATCCTGAAAAGGTCAAGGCGTGCGAGGCGGACAGGGAGGCACTTGATCAAGCGATCGGCTTGTTATTTGGGCTTGGTAAAGCGGCCCATCGCAAAGATCCCACCATTCTCGGCCAGCTTGGCTTTGGTACAGCTAAGAAGCCGGCAGGTACGGGAAAGCCAGTAGGAAAACCCGTGGGGTTCCATCTTAGTTTCGGCAACGATGGTAAGCCGTGGGTCGCATTAACAAGGATCAGCAGTGCAAAAGGATATGAAGTGTGGACCTGTAATGGTGACCCTGGCAATGAACAAAATTGGAAATTCCTGGTCTGGTCGACTACCTGTAAGAAAATATTGCTAAGCGGGATAAACCGGTCGGTGCCAAACTTCCTCAGGGTCAGGGGCAAGCGTGGTGATATCGTAGGTCCTTGGTCTAACTGGATAGCGCTGGATCCTGTCTAATGTTTATCGCCCCCTTCGCGTTCGTGAGGGGGGCGAAGCTTCCCTCACATCATACCCCTTCTGAAGCACCGTGTTCCTCTGTTAGAACTTCACCTCTTGGCCTTAGTAGTCAGACTTCCCTCGTAAAGTTGCCACTTCATGCCGCTAAAACCTCACTTGGAAACTTGAAGTGCATCTTTTCATCGTGGAATGGTCACTTCAAGACCCGAAGTGTCGATTTCAGGCGCAGAAATGTTACTTTGGGGGCTGAAGTGCCGACTTCCAGGGCGAAATGATCATCTCCGGGGGGAGGTGCCTGATCTTCACTTTGCAGTCGATCGCGCCGGCATACTTGCGGAGCAGGCAGATAGATTAGTTCTCATTTTGCAGGCCGACGACGTCTTCTCCCGCCAGCATACGTCGCAGAGGATCGAGGAGAGCTTCATCTGGAATTTTTTGGTAATTGTCCATGCTAATTATCTCCTCCCACTTCATAAGATGGCTCACTTCATGGGTGATGTCTTTCACTCGCATCGAGGAGGTCTCTTCGGAGTACTCCATGTAGTACCAGGTGCTGGGAACATCGGTGCATATGAACGTGCTCAAGCTGAACTGGTTGCTAAACTCGTTGGTCTCCAAGTTATAAAAAACCCCACGTCCCGTCTTGTAGGTCATGAGTACAGTTCCGGTTTCCGGGCAGATTCCGCGCACCGAATGCCCGTAGGACATCCCCAGGCAGATGGAGTGGGTGTAATCCTGGATCAGGTCCCACTTGTAGTCGCAAGCTTTTAGCCTTGGGCCGTGGACCAAGTAGATAAGCCGGTTGCGCTGATCTATGCCGAACACGTGCCAGGGCAAATGGAATTTCGGGGCCATCCTCAGGTTACGGCTGGTTAGCCACATGGCCGTCTTGGTACCGACTGCGAAATGGTCGGGGGCGGAAGACGCCCGTGTGATTCCCTGTATCTCCTCCATGCGAAGGTTGCACTCCGGACCACTGTTTCTGCCCAGGCCAAGGGTCATCCTGCCTAGGCACAGGATCTTCTCCTTGACCGGGTCCTTCAATACATAGAAATATTCGGTCTCCTTGCAGGAGGAAAGAAAGGCTCGGGCGACTTGAGTGTCCTCCGGGAGGCACAGGGCCTGGGTGAAGTCGATGAGCGCGGTGAACCTGCTTTCTCTACCTTTCATGATGGCGCGCCAGTACCTGTTGGTGCCACGTTCGTGAAACAAAAAGAGGTGCTGGTCGGCAATGTCGTCGATGAGTCCCAACCCCGAGAAGTTTTCGCTTTGAAGCCGCCATGCTGTCATCTCTACGAAATCGATCAGGATGACGGATGTCTCACTTTCACCCAGAAAAACATGACGGTCGGTGGAGCCGACACGTTGCAGCCCTGGATGCTCTCTGGCCACATCAACTTCCATGTCAGGAGAGTACACCAGGGGCACCGGTTCGACTTCGATCCGCATCAAGGCGTCCACCTCAGCGTCGACTGCGGCAAGGGCTGACGGCTCAGTGACCATTTCTCTCAGCGAGCTCGCCCGTGCCGTTTGGCCTGTCATCCGCGCTTGTCGATACTCCTCCAAAAGGACCTCTGTGTCCTTGCTCGGTTTCAGTTGCTCCAGCAGATCATCTATGGCTGCTGCATATGCGGCACGGCTCTCTCCGGGGAGGATGTCGATGGCTGCGCGGGCGGCGTTGCAATGGGCGAGGCTTTCTTGATAGCTGAGGGCACCGCCTCGAACGTCCGTTAGCAGCCTGTCCGCCTCAACGGTTGCCGCAGCCTGCTGTGCTGCGACTACGCGATGATACATCGAGTTGAAGCAGGGGACGGCGCGGAACACAGGCCTCACTTTCTGCAACATCGGCAGAGCCTCGCGGTCGCGCCCCGCATCAAAAAGTTTTTTCGCTTCGATGTAGGTAATCCATGCCTCCTGGGCATCATGGCGTGAGGTCCTTTCCAGTTGCTTGTTGCGGTAGAGCACCTCGAACAGCGGCGACAGCGCTATGACGTCGTGGTATTCCCGGACTGCGTCCTCTTGGCGCGACAGCCACATTACTTCGTCGTAGCACTCCGGCCACTTTTCATCCCGCAGCGCCTGCCTCAAGGTCCGTAGCCGTTGCTCGATGAACTCGTGCCTCTCCTTCTCCTTCTCAACCTGTAACAGAGTGTTGATCCTCGCACGGCTGCGCTTATCACGCTCAAGCAGCCTTCCCAGCAGTCTCTGTCTCTCTTTCCCGTTGCTGCTGCTCTCAAACGCCTGCCACAGCGTGATCAGTTCACCCTGCTCCTTCATGGCTTCAACGAGGGCGATAATCCTCCGTGCCTTGGGGAGGTTTTTGGCCTCTTCCAGAGCCTGGCGTGATAAGGTCACGGCTTGGTCCCATTCTCCTTGTGAAAAAGCGGATTCGGCCTGCTGAAGTACCGGCTCTGCCTTGCGGGTCAGCAGCTGTTCGACTTCCCTCCGGAGTTCGTCGAACTCCGCTATCAGTCCGTCCTTTGTCTCGGCTAACCTGAGAAGTTCCCGAGCGAATCGGGCAGTACCATCCCTCAGCGCCAAACGCGCGTAAGCGACCAGGGCCTCCTTTCCCAGCTCGGAGGGATGTAGAGAGTCAAAAACAGCGCCGGCTTCAGCCGGCATGGCATTGCTGTGGTAGGCAAGGGCAAGCAGTTCACGGAGCCGTTTGTCTTTCAGCACATGGGGCGGCTGCGCAAGCAACGTATCGATGGCGGTCTGGTAGGCGCCGACATGCTGATGCAGCAACATGATGGCGCTGCACAGTGCCGATACGTCATCGGGGTTGATGGCACGAATCCCAGCAACTTCCTGCTCCGCAGTGATGTAGTCATACTCTTCTAGACACTGTTGAGCGCGCCTCAATGAATCCCTTGGTGAGAGCGCCGATCCCGCCGGCATCTTCTGCCTCCGTTTCTCCGTAACGGGCTTTCTACCGACTTCCTCCCCCGGAATTGAAACGTTTTCGAGGGCAGGTGCCGACAGTGCACCTAGGTCGGCATGGCATGCGTCCACCGAAGGGAGGAACAGGTGCTTGATAAGTACGACATTGGGAGAACACGGGTGAGGAACAAGCTGAAACGCTTCTCCATAATGCTCCAGAAGGAGGTTTTGTAACTGGCTCTTGAGCCGGTATCCCTCTTTTTTGTCCGGGTCGGGTAGGCAAAGCCGGGTGGGATTTACCTTCTTTATGGCAGAGATGATCCGCTCTGAGGAAGGGGTGACTACTGAACGTAAAAGGACTTCAGCATTTGCTACATCCTGTTGCCAGTCCATATCTGCACCACCTTTGTGGGGATGAAGGGCATTGCTTGAAAAGTGTACTTGTATTGTTGGTATTTTCAAATAATATGCAAGGGCAGCTTGGGGTAGGGCTGGATCTGGCCATTTATCGCCGAGGCCGTTAACATATCAGGTGAGGTTCGCCGGTTAAAACTGAACTGAGGGAGGCGCTATGACGAACACTATCACTCTTCATCGCGTGGTTCGTGCGACACCTGAGAAGATCTACCGTGCTTTTATGGATACGGACGCCCTGGTGAAGTGGCTACCACCGAACGGATTCACTGCAAAGGTCCATCAGATGGACGCAAAGGTCGGTGGGACCTACAAGATGTCGTTCACCAATTTCTCCACGGGGCAGACCCATTCCTTCGGAGGCACCTACTTGGAACTGGTGCCGCACGAACGGATACGCTACACGGACGCTTTCGACGATCCGAATCTACCTGGAGAGATACAGACGACGATAACTCTGCGCCGGGTGTCGTGCGGAACTGAATTGAAGATCGTGCAGGAGGGCGTTCCTGAAGCCATTCCTGCCGAAGCCTGCTATCTCGGCTGGCAGGAGTCGCTGGCCCTGCTGGAGATGCTGGTCGAGGCGGACGTTTCTTAAGGTATGAGAGGAGGGACTTGTGCTAACTGATGACGGTCGCCCTGGGCATTCAAAGATGCCCAGGGCGACCGGTGTTGGGGGAGGGGACGGTCGGGTGCCGGTGTGACTATGTTCTTCTTTCGTGAGCCTTCTTCCCGTGCACCCGCTCGTAGGCGCGGCAGAAGGGGCAGACGTCTTCTTCGATGCGGGTGACGAAATCGTAGACGAGGCCCTTCTGATGATAACGGGCATGAAGGCACACGGGGCAGAGTTCACATATCTTTGCCATGGCATTGTCCAGTGCTGTCGGGTTTTCGGTTCCTGGCATGTTACGGGTTCCTTCCATTTTCAATCTGGGATGAGGATGGTCGAGCCGGTAGTCCGGCGTGCCTCCAATTCGCGGTGAGCCTGCGCAGCATCCTTCAGCGGGAAACTACGATTTATCTCTATCTTCACCTTGCCGGAGGTGACCATCTCAAAGAGTTCTGCGGATGCCTCTTCAAGTTCGGACCGCTTGGCGATGTAGGTGGCGAGCCCGGTTCGGGTCAGGTACAGCGAGCCGAGCTGGGAGAGGAGCAGCAGGTCGACCGGAGGGACCGGACCGGAGGCGTTGCCGAAGCTCACCATCAGGCCGCGGGGACGCAGGCATTTGAGCGAGGTCTCGAAGGTGTCCTTGCCCACGGAATCGTAGACCACAGCAGCCCCATCTCCGCCCGTGATCTCCTGCACCCTCTCCAGGATGTTTTCGGTGCGGTAGTTGATGCAGTAGTCGGCGCCGTGCTGCCGCGCCAGCTCGCACTTTTCTTCCGAACCGGCAGTGCCAATGACCTTGGCGCCGAGCGCCCGCAGCCATTGGCAGGCGATGGTGCCGACGCCTCCGGCGGCGGCATGGAAGACCACGGTCTCTCCGGCCTGTACCCGGTAGGTCCTCCTGACCAGGTACTGTACGGTCAGTCCCTTGAGCATCATTCCGGCGGCCTGCTCGAAGGAGACGGCATCAGGGAGCAGGCAGAGCCGGTCCGCCTTGATGACACGTGATTCGCAGTAGCCGCCGCCGGACGTGCCCGCGTAGGCGACGCGGTCGCCTGTCTTAAACAGCGTGACCCCCTCGCCGACCGCCTCGACCACGCCGGCTCCTTCATTGCCGGCAATGGCGGGCAGCGGCATCTTGTACAGTCCGCTGCGCTGGTACACGTCCACGAAGTTCACCCCGACCGCCTTGTGCCGGACCCGCACCTCGCCCGGTCCCGGTTCCGGCACCGTCACATCCGTCCACTTCAGTACCTCGGGGCCTCCAAATTCTTCGAAGCAGATTGCTTTGGGCATGATTGACTCCTGGTAAAAGATGTCTGTGCTCAGAAACACGTGAGCAGAAAATCAAGCGCGGCAATGATTTCAGTGCGTGAATTTTTCAAAGTTCCTACTTTGGCGCCAAGCAGCCCCATGTGGATACCCGACAACTCGGCCGTGGACATAAAGACGGTCGTCCCTTGTATCTCAAACTTCGGGTTGAGAAGGGGGATGGGACGGGGGAGTACCGTAGCGGGAACAAGTGGAACAACAACACGTGTGGCTAGTTTGTTGAGCAGATCGGGTTGCACGTCCAAGAGATACGGCACCGAGGTTCTCGAATGCTCTTCTGGATTCTCGTACACGTCGAACTGTGCCGTCAGAACCGTCTCCGGCCATCACCAAAGGTTCCGTGGGTAGTGACACGGCGGTTGTAATCATCGATGGCGTCTTTGTTTTCCTCGTTCCAGTTCTGACAGTAGTCTTCTCTGAGCATTTCTGCGAGCCTGGCCTCCAAGGTCTTGGAAAGGTTGATGCGCCGCTCTTTTGCCTGACGCAACAGGTCACTGTTGATACTGAGGTTGGTCGACTTTTTGGGTGCATCCGGGTCAAAGAGATTCACTTGCATAACTGCCTCCTGCGCATGATTGATGCGCATAACATCATACCGCCATTCAATACCGCCATCAAACATTCTCTTGGGCTTTCCTGCTCCACCGTCACCAGGAAAGGCCCCCTGCCGGGCCGGCCTTATACGCGTGCAGCCTCGACCACATCCCCCTCTTCATATTACTCTCAAGCTCGACTCCAATTTGGCCGAAAGTAGATGCAGCAGCAGTGTTTGTTCGTTTAGCTGCTACGGAAGCATCGAATCAATAGAGAAGGGGGGCCTACTATGAAAAGCAGCAGGTTCAGCATCAAGGTGAAGGTTCTGGCTGGGGCGTCGCTCGTGGTCATGTTGCTTGCCGTGGTGTTGATCGGCATTGCGCGGCGCGCCATTCTCAGTACCAACGAGACCGGTTACGAGATCCTGAAGTCGAAAACCATCGAGTCCCGCAAGCAGGAGTTGAAGAGCGAGATCTCCGTTGCACTGGGCATCATCGACTCCGTCTACAACGAGGCCAAGGCGTCGGGGGGCGACATGGAGGCGGCGAAGAAGCGCGCCCTCGAGTTGCTGCGCCCGGTGAGGTTCTTCGAGAACAAGAGCGGGTACTTCATGGTGCATGCCCTGGAAGGGGAGCATGCCCGCGCGATCCTGGTCCCGGTGAAGGCCGAGCTCGAGGGGAAGGACATCACCGACCTGAAGGACAAAAAGGACAAGATGTTCGTGCGCGAGTTTGTCAAAACGGCGCGCTCGGGCGGCGGGTTCGTGGAGTATGCCTTCCCGAAGACGCCTGACGGTCCGCCGCTGCAAAAGCTCACCTACATCGGTCACTTCGCCCCCTGGGACTGGGAGGTCGGCACCGGCGTCTACACCGATGACCTGGAAGCGGAGGCCGCCAAGATCAGGGCGCAGGGCGTCCAGCACGCCAACCTGCAGTTCTCCTGGATGCTCGGCGCCGCTGTGCTGGTCCTCATCCTCAGCGTCGCAACTCTCGGCTTCGGCATTGGCCTTGCGCTTAAGCCGCTGCGCAGCATCGTGGAGATGGCCCGGGAGCTGGCCCAGGGGGAGGGGGACCTGACCAGGAGGCTACCGGTCCAGGCCCAGGACGAAGTCGGCAAACTCTCGGAAGCCTTCAACCTGTTCATCGAGAAGATCCAGGTGATCATGCAGGAGGTGGTGGCGCAAAGCAGGGACGTCGGCAGCTCCAGCGAACGTCTCTCCGGCATATCGGACGGCATCGCCGCCGACATCGACGACCTGGCTGCCAAGTCGGCATCGGTGGCCACGGCAAGCGAAGAGATGGCGGCCACCACCAACGATATCGCTGCCAATTGCATGAGCGCCGCCGAGGGGGCCAAGCTGGCCAGCAGCAAGGCGACCACGGGTGCCGCCATCCTCGACAAGACCCTGGAGTCGATGCACCGGCTCGCCGAACAGGTCACCGCTTCGGCGCAGACGGTCGAGGGGTTGGGAGCCCGGTCGGATCAGATCGGAGCCATCATCAGCACCATCGAGGATATCGCGGACCAGACCAACCTACTCGCCCTCAATGCCGCCATAGAAGCCGCGCGGGCCGGCGAGCAGGGACGGGGCTTCGCGGTGGTCGCGGACGAGGTGCGCGCGCTTGCCGAACGTACCGCCCGCGCCACCCGCGAGATTGGCGAGATGATCAAGGGGATCCAGTCCGAGACCAAGGCGGCCGTTGCCGTGATGGAGGCAGGCGTGCGCGAGGTCGAGGTCGGCAGTGAGGAGGCGGCGCGTTCCGGAACCGCCCTGAAGGAGATCCTGGACCAGGTGGACCGCGTCACGGAACAGGTGAATCAGATCGCCACCGCCGCCGAGGAGCAAAGTGCGGCTACCGGCGAGATCGCAGCCAACGTGCAGCAGGTAAACCATGGGTTGCAGGAAGGGGCACGGAGTCTGCGGGACTCTTCGCGCCTGGCCTGCGGCATGAAGGAGCGATCCGACGACTTGAACCGCGTCATAGGGAAGTTCCGGCTCTCCTAGGGGCATGACCTGCCGCCATTGAGACGACGCAAAAAAAGGCCGCCCCTGCCGGGACGGCCTTTTCTCGTCTATGCTTGCTGCCACGGAGGCAGCGGGAGCTGGCGAAGATTTCGCGGTTCTGCCCCCTCCCCCCGCGACAATGGGTTACGAAACCATCTCGCAGTCGTCTTCGGGCCAGCTGTCCAGGCTACCGTCGGGAAGTTCCACCTGCACGGTGTCCCCCTCGATGGTGCAGCCGTAGCTCAGGCCGATCTCACCGGTCTTGGTGTTCTTCACCTGGACCCGCTGCTCCTTCCTCTCCGTCGTGTCACATATCTCTGAATGTACCCTTTTCATGGTAACCTCCTGAGTTCTGCATTAATGATAGCAGCGCCGTTTCCCGCTGCAACTAGAGAACTGAAGCGATCTCCGGCGACGCGGTGTCCTTGAACTGCTCGAAGTTCTTGCGGAACATCCCGACGAGCTTTTGCGCCGCCGCGTCGTAGGCTGCCTTGTCGCTCCAGGCGTTTCTCGCGTTCAGGATCTCCGCCGGGACCCCGGGACAGCTGGTGGGGATGTCCAGGCCGAAAACCGGATCTTTGACGAAGCTTCCCGCGCTGAGCGTCCCGTCCAGCGCCGCGTTCACCAGTGCGCGCGAGTAGGCGATCTTCATCCTCGCCCCCACGCCGGGCCCGCCGCCGCTCCAACCGGTGTTCACCAGCCAGCAGTCGACCTTGTTCGACCCGATCTTCTTGCCGAGAAGGTCGGCGTACAGGGACGGCCTGAGCGCCATGAAAGGAGCGCCGAAGCAGGCGGAGAAGGTGGCCTGCGGCTCGGTCACCCCGGCCTCGGTCCCGGCCACCTTGGCGGTGTAACCGGACAGGAAGTGGTACATGGCCTGCTCGGCGGTCAGCCGCGCGATCGGCGGCAGCACGCCAAAGGCGTCGCAGGTGAGCATGATCACGTTGCTCGGGTGCCCGCCGGTCCCGCCGGGGATGATGTTGGGGATGTGGGTGATGGGGTAGGAGGCGCGCGTGTTCTCGGTGAATGAGGCGTCGTCGAGGTCGATGCGGCGCGAGATTGTGTCGATAGCGACGTTCTCCAGGATGGTGCCGAACCTCCTGGTGCACTGGTAGATCTCGGGCTCGCTTTCGCTGGAGAGGTTGATCACCTTGGCGTAGCACCCTCCCTCGAAGTTGAAGACGCCGTCCTCGTCCCAGCCGTGCTCGTCGTCGCCGATCAAAAGGCGGTTGGGTGCGGCGGAGAGCGTGGTCTTGCCGGTGCCGGAAAGGCCGAAGAAGATGGCGACGTCGCCGTCGGGTCCGGTGTTGGCCGAGCAGTGCATGGACATCACCTGCTTTTGCGGCAAGAGGTAGTTGAGCACGGTGAAGATCGACTTCTTGATCTCGCCGGCGTAGCTGGTGCCGCCGATGATCACCATCTTCCTGGCGAAGTTGATGATGATGAAGGCCTCCGAGTTGGTGCCGTCGACGCTGGGCTGGGCATGGAAGGCGGGGAGGTCGATGACGGTGAACTGGGTCTCGTGGCTGAGCAGTTCTTCCTGTGTCGCGCGCAGGAACATGTTGCGGGCGAACAGGGAGTGCCAGGCGCGCTCGGTGATGATGCGCACCGGGATGCGGTGGTCCGGGCTTGCCCCGGCGAAGCAGTCCTGGACGAACAGGTCACGTCCCTGCATGTAGTTGCACATCTTCTGGTACAGCGCGTCGAACTTGTCTGCCGGGAAGGGGCGGTTCACCTTGCCCCAGTTGATGTGCGCGCTCGAGGAGGGCTCGTCGACGATGAACTTGTCGTTGGCCGCGCGCCCGGTGTAGTGCCCGGTCTTTACCGCGAGGGCGCCCAGGTGCGAGATGAGCCCCTCGCCGCGGCGCACCACCTGTTCGTAGAGGACGGAGGTGGGGGAGGTCCAGTAGATCAGATTCGCGTTGTGAATGCCATGCTGCTCGAGTCCATTGCCCCTGGTGATATCGTTTAATCTCACTGCTCCCTCCCTCTCTCATTGGATCTGCGCCAAGCTAAAAAGATATCAGGGGCAGGTAGCTTTGCAACCGACGCGGCAAAGCAAAAGAGCCCCGGTCATTAAGACCGGGGCTCTTTCTTGTTTCATTTAAATTACGCGTTGCGTGCTAGTCGTTGAACCCTTCCGCGGAGGCCGGGTTGTACTGCTCCCAGTGCTCCGGCGAACGCCACAGGCCGGAAAGGATCATCTCGCGGATGTGGAGGAACTCTTTCGGGAGACGGTCGTACATCTTCACGAACAGCTCCTCGTGGGAGAGGATCTCTTCCTTCCAGACATCGCGGTCGATGGACATGAGTTCCTGGTACTGGTCACGGGAGACGTTGTTGAGACCGGTCCAGTCGATGTCCTCGTAGCGCGGCATCCACCCCAGCGGGCTCTCCACGGAGGCGCCGCGGCCATTGGCGCGGTCGGCGATCCACTTGAGAATGCGCATGTTCTCGCCGAAGCCCGGCCAGAGGAACTTGCCGTTGGCGTCTTTACGGAACCAGTTGACCGAGAAGATGCGCGGCGGGTTCGGGGTGGTGCGCCCGACCTGCAGCCAGTGGTTGAAGTAGTCGGCGACGTGGTAACCGGTGAAGGGAAGCATCGCGAACGGGTCGCGACGGACATTGCCGATGGCGCCCACTGCGGCTGCGGTGGTCTCGCTACCCATGGTGGCGGCGAGGTAGACGCCGTAGCTCCAGTTGAAGGACTGGTACACCAGCGGGATCACGTTGTTGCGGCGGCCGCCGAACACGAATGCCTTCATGGGCACGCCCTTCGGATCTTCCCAGGCCGGGTCGATGGAGGGGCACTGGGAAGCCGGGGAGGTGAAGCGGGAGTTCGGGTGCGCGGCATTGCGGCCGCAGCCCGGGGTCCACTCGTTGCCCTGCCAGTCGGTCAGCTTGGCCGGCAGCTCGTCGGTCATCCCTTCCCACCAGACGTCGCCGTCCGGGGTGAGCGCCACGTTGGTGAAGATGGTGTTCTTGGCGCAGGAGTGCATCGCGTTCGGGTTGGACTTGAACGAGGTGCCCGGGGCCACGCCGAAGAAGCCCGCTTCCGGGTTGATGGCGTAGAGCTGGCCGTCGGGACCGGGCTTGATCCAGGCGATGTCGTCGCCAACGGTGGAGATCTTGTAGCCGCTCTTGGCGAAGTGGTCGGGCGGGACCAGCATGGAGAGGTTGGTCTTGCCGCAGGCGCTCGGGAAGGCGGCGCCCAGGTAGGTCTTCTCACCTTCCGGGGTCTCGATGCCGAGGATCAGCATGTGCTCGGCCAGCCACCCCTCGTCCTTGGCGATCTTGGAAGCGATCCTGAGCGCCAGGCACTTCTTGCCCAGAAGGGCGTTGCCGCCGTAGCCGGAGCCGAAGGACCAGATGGAGCGCTCCTCCGGGAAGTGGACGATGTACTTCTCCTTGTTGCACGGCCAGGGCACGTCTTTCTGACCGGCGGCCAGCGGTGCGCCGACCGAGTGCAGGCAGGGGACGAACTCGCCGTTCTCACCCAGGATGTCGACGACCTTCTTGCCCATGCGGGTCATGATCTTCATGTTGACCGCGACGTAGGGGGAGTCGGAGATCTCGACGCCGATTTTGGCGATGTTGGAGCCCAGCGGACCCATGGAGAAGGGGATGACGTACATGGTGCGACCCTTCATGCAGCCGGTGAAGAGGCCGGTCAGGGTCTTCTTCATCTCCTTGGGGTGCACCCAGTTGTTGGTCGGGCCGGCATCCTGCTTGGCGATGGAGCAGATGAAGGTGCGGTCCTCGACGCGGGCGACGTCGCCGGGGTCGGACAGGGCCAGGTAGCTGTTCGGGCGCTTCTCCGGGTTCAGCTTACGGAAGGTGCCGCCTTTGACCAGCAGTTCGCAGAGGCTGTCGTACTCCGCCTCGCTGCCGTCGCACCAGTGGATCTGGTCCGGCTGGCACATCTCGGCCACTTCTTTAACCCAGGCCAGCAGCTGCTTGTTCTTCACTTCGTAATTCATGGATATTCCCTCCTTTGGGTATTGCTTCATCGCATTTTTAGAAGAGACCAAACCCTCCGCGGTGCTGCTAATCTCACAGGTTTCCATAGTTGTCCTCTCTGCCGTGGCGGCGGTGGACCGGAATGAACCGAGGGGGAGCCCTGCTGGGCCGCTCGATGCGGATCCGGCCTACGGTTGATGTTTCGTTAGCGTCGGTTAGATGGGTTTATGTTGCCGTGCCTTTGTGATTTTTGGACGTCGTACGCGGGGTGCTGGGAAGTGAGGCCCTCGCCCTGAGTGACGATTCGCTCTGTGAGATCGTGGCGTGTGCTCTATGAAAGACAGTCACCAACTGATGTCATCGAACGACTCTCTGCTCTCCTCTCTGAGCCAGAATTTTAATTATTGTAAAATAACATATGCGCTTTTAAAAGCAAGAGCAAAAGTATACACAAGCTCAATTGACACGCAGTCTCAGTCTGTTAGACTTTTGCCGGACTTCGCGCTCTTTTGTTACCTCAGCCGAGACAGTCCCGCTCAACATTAGAAAGACTGTGACTCTTCGCCGGCCTCCTGGTCGGCCTTACCATGCAAGACAGGGGGTATTCAATGGAGCCTTACATCTGCACCGTCTGCCAATACGTCTACGACCCCTACCTGGGGGACCCGGAGAACGGGGTGCCTCCCGGAACCCCCTTCACCGACCTTCCCGACGACTGGGTCTGTCCCATCTGCGGGGTCGGCAAGGAGGCCTTCGAGCCGGAGTAGGAGATGTAAAAAGGGGGGGAGCCCAGTTGCTCCCCCCCTTCGCCTTTAGAGACCCTGCAGCAGTCCCTCCAATTCGGTTGTGATCTGTTTGAGATCTTCCAGCTTCATGTCGCCCATGTGGGCAACGCGGAAGGTCTTCCCTTTCAGTTTCCCGTAGCCGTCATCGAACGCAATACCGCGCTCGCCCAGCTGTTTCTTGATCAGTGCCAGGTCCACGCCGCGGTCGTTGGTGGCGCAGGTGAGGGTGACCGAGCGGTACGGTTCGGCCGGCAGGATGCCGAAGCCGTGCTGCGCCACCCAGGCGCGCATGAAGTCCGCCATCTCCTGGTGGCGCTGCCAGCGCTGCTCGAGTCCCTCTGCGAAGATGCGCTGCAGCTGGAGCTCCATGGCGTAGATGAGCGAGATGCATGGCGTGGACGGGGTGTTGTCCTTCTCGTCGGCCGCCAGGAACTCGAGGAAGTCGAAGTAGTAGCCGCGACCCGGGACGGTCTTGGCGCGCTCCAGCGCACGCTCACTGGCAGTGAACACGGCCAGGCCCGGCGGCAGCGCGAACGCCTTCTGCACCCCGAAGACGCAGCAGTCGATGCCGATTTCGTCGATGGGGATGTTGAGGGCGCTCATGGAAGAGACGGTGTCGATGATGGAGACCACGTCCGGGTACTTTTTGAGCACCTCGCCGATCTCGGGGAGCGGGCTCATGGTGCCGGTGGAGGTCTCGTTGTGGATCAGGGTGATGGCGTCGTACTTGCCGGTAGCAAGTGCCGCGTCCACCATCTCGGGGGTGATGGGCTGCCCCCACTCGGCCTTGAAGGCGTCGGCCTCCTTGCCGCAGGAGAGGGTCACCTTGTGCCATTTGTCGGAAAAGGCGCCGTTGCAGAAGTTGGCGCAGCGCTTGCCGACCAGGTTCCGTACCGCACCTTCCATGGCGCCGAAGGCGCTCGAGGTGGAGAGGAACACCTTCTCTTTGGTGGACATGAGCTGCTTCAGTTTGTCGGTCACGCCCTTGTGCAGGCGCGCGTACTCCGGCATGCGGTGGCCGATCATCGGCGTCCCCATGGCCTCGAGGATTTCAGGGCTCACCTCGATCGGTCCGGGGATGTACAGCTTCTTATGCATGTGGGCTCCGTATCCAACTTTTTTTGCCGGCAGCGTGCGGCTGGGGAGGGGGTGGGGAAGGGGCGCGGCGCCTAGGTACGAGCCGGTCCGCGAGCCTGCTGCAGGCGGATCGTCAACCTAGCAGATTACGCCGTCGATGTCAATTCTCACGTCCTGATTTGTAACACAAAATAGGAGGGCAGGCGGCGCGGGCTGTGGCTTGCCGAGGGTGATTACATGGATGGGGGGAACAGCCTCTCGCTGCGCCACACTCTTACGATGCGCACAGCGTTTCTATCGAGGCGGTAAACGATGCGAAAGGGAGGTAAGACGACCTCTCTTAGGTAGGTGAGTCCGAATTCGGGAACCACGCGTCCGCTGTCGGGAAACGAGGTGAGCCGCTCCACCGACTTAATGATTTCCTTAACGAGCCTTTCTCCTACGTCCGGCACATGCTGCTCTCTATGCCACGTGCGGATCTCCTCTAAGTCATCGACTGCCGAGATGGCAAATGAGACGGAGAATTTCCGCGGCATATCACACCAGCCCGAGCCGCTTCTTCACCTCCGCAAGATCCAGTTCCCGCCCCTGTTCCAGGTCCATGAGCCCCTGCACCACCCCGCGCAGAAAGGCGCGCTCCTCGGTCTCTGCTTCATAGTCTTTCAGGGATTGGACGACGGCTACCCCGCGCCCCCTGCTGGTCAGGAGGATGGGGCGGTGAGTTTTGTCGGTCTGACTGATCACCCGACCTGGACTGACCTTCAGATCGCTTAACCGGACAATGTCTTCTGCAAATTTCGCGCGTGTCATAGAGATTCCTCCAGAAAGGACAGGACGGATGATAGCACCTGGAAAGGCCCTTTTCAAGGAGACCTTACCTGTAAAGGCTCGCGGCTCCCGACCTCTCGGCGGGGCGATCTGGTTGAGATGCACGTCCCTGATGCGACTCCCGCTCCAGTGCTTCGCTCGGTAAAGTCGCGCCATATTGTATATGTTGCGTATTGCTCGGCAAAATGTTACACATACCGGTTAGCTGTCAAATACATTAAAACGGAAAGCTGCGCCATTTTAATCGTTTAGAAATTGGCCACCTTTCTGCCGGAAAACCATGAAACCTATTATTGCCATCGTCGGACGCCCCAACGTGGGTAAGTCCACCCTCTTCAACAGGCTGGTCGGGCGCCGTAAGGCGATGGTCGACGACATGCCCGGGGTGACCCGGGACCGTAACTACGCCGAGGTGAACCGTTTCGACCTCCCCTTCATCCTGGTCGATACCGGCGGCTTCGAGCCGGAAACCTCGGACAAGCTTCTGCAGCAGATGCGCGAGCAGTCCCGCTTTGCCATGGAGGAGGCTGATCTCATCCTCTTCGTCATGGACGCGCGCGGCGGGCTCACCCCCGCTGACCGGGACGTGGTCGAGATGCTCAGGCGCATCAACAAGCCGGTCTTCTACATTATCAACAAGGTGGACGGCGAGAAGCAGGAGGCCGATGCCGGCGACTTCTACTCGCTGGGGGTGGACCACATCCACACCATCTCCGCCGAGCACAACCGCGGCGTGGGCGACCTGATGGACGAGGTGCTGGCCGCACTCCCCTACAACCGGGACAAGGACGAGGACGAGGAGATCACCAAGATCGCCGTGGTCGGGCGCCCCAACGTGGGCAAGTCCACCCTGGTGAACCGCCTGTTGGGCTACGAGCGCGTGGTGGCCAACCCCACCGCCGGCACCACCCGCGACGCTGTCGACACCCGCTTCACGGTGAACAAGAAGCCGTACCTGTTGATCGACACCGCCGGTATCCGCAGGAAAGGTAAGACGGTCCAGAAGATCGAGAAGTATTCGGTGGTGGACGCCTTGCGCTCCATCGACCGCGCCGACGTGGTGCTGATCGTCCTCAATGCCGAGGACGGCGTCACCGAGCAGGACACCAAGATCGCCGGCTACGCCTACGAGGCGGGGCGCGGCTGCATCTTCGTGGTGAACAAGTGGGACACGGTGCAAAAGGACAACTCCACCATCGGGAAGTTCACCGAGGAAATCCGCCGCAACTTCAAGTACCTCCCCTTTGCGCCGATCCTGTTCGTGTCGGCCCAGAGCGGGCAGCGTACCGGCAAGATCGTGGCCGAGGTGGACTTGGTGATGGAGCAGTACTGCAAGAGGGTGAGCACCGGTGAGTTGAACCGCATCTTCAACCAGGCCGTGGATGAGAACCACGCACCGCTGGACGGCGGCAGGCGGGTGAAATTTTACTATGCGACGCAGGTGGGAGTGAAACCTCCTTCCTTTGTCGTCTTCACCAATCGTCCGGAGGGGATTCATTTTTCCTATGAGCGGTACATCATGAATCGTTTTAGAGAGGCGTTCGGCTTCAGCGGGACTCCTTTAAAGCTTATTTTCCGAGGCAGAGACAAGAAAGATACCTAAATCATTCTTTACTTGGCCGATACGATGGTTTAGTATGATGCCTATTTTTAACCCACCCCCTACCAACAGCGAGCGGCATCAATGAGTCTAGTCGGCAATTTGGAAGATCTCGGCTTAGGCGAGATCCTGCAGATCGTAAGCCTGAGCAGGAGGTCCGGCGTGCTCGCCCTGCAAAGCAGGGGGAGAGAAGCGCGGGTGATCTTCCGCAACGGGCAGGTGATCCGCGCCACATCCTCGACCTTCCAGCAGAACCTGGGCGAGGTGCTGATCCAGCAGGGTGTCATTGACCTGGGGATCCTAAAGCGCGCGCTGAGCATACAGGCCGACGAGGGGTACACCCAGCTTCTGGGCGTCATCATGGTGGAGCGTTTTAACGTGAGCGCCGATGCCATCGAGGCGGTGGTGCGCGAGCAGATCGAAAACGTGGTCTACTCGTTGTTCGCCTGGGCCGAAGGGACCTTCGAGTTCGAGCTGCAAGAAGTCGGTGACTCCGACCACGCCAGGCTGGACCCGGTGCAGTTCATGCTCAAGCAGGGGCTCAATCCGCAGTACCTGGCCATGGAAGGCTCCCGCATCATCGACGAGCAGCGCCACCGCGGTGAGGGGGAGGACGACCACGGCACCCACCACGAGGAATCGGTCGACTTCGCTTTCGATCTGCTGCAGGAGCCGTCCGCTGCCGCTCCGGCCACTCCATCTTCCACGCCCGATATCCCCACATCCCCCCCGAAAGCGCACGCAGAGGCTTCCCCCATTCCGGCCGCCGCGGCCATCACCTCTGCATCCGGCGAGGGCAAGCCGGTGGTGCTGGTCGATGACGATCCGGCCACGCTCGCGGTCCTGACCGCGCTCCTCTCGGATATGGAGTATCGGGTGGAGGCCATGGAGCGGGGGGAGGACGCGCTGATCCGGGTCGATTCGCTCTACCGCGACGGCGTGCGCCCGACGGTACTGGTCGACCTGATCATGCCGCGCATGGACGGGACCGGCATCCTGGGCGGTCTCGAGCTCATGGAACTGGTGCGCAACAATTTCCCGGAACTGCCGCTCTTGGGGCTTTCCGATTTTGAAAACGACGAGGCGCAGCGCAAGATGCGCGGCCTGGGCATTCCGCTTTTGATGAAGCCGCTCAAAAGCGAGGTCGAAGAGGTGCGCGACGCCTTCGCTCCGAGGCTCACTGCAGCCCTGGAAAGCCTGGCGGCCGGTGAGGAAGCCGCCTTTAACAGCGTCAACATCGGCGACGAGCTGAGGCTGGAGATGGGCGAGGAGCCGGCGCTTTTTGCGCCGCAGCTGCACCAGAGCACCGGCATTTCGCAGTTGCGTGGCATGCTCGAGGAGCTGAACAACCCGCAACTGGGCGGGGGGATCAT
Organism: Geomonas anaerohicana; assembly: GCF_016458305.1. Lineage (GTDB taxonomy): Bacteria > Desulfobacterota > Desulfuromonadia > Geobacterales > Geobacteraceae > Geomonas > Geomonas anaerohicana. Next base: position 223,326 of record NZ_JAEMHL010000005.1, read on the forward strand.
CCTGCTGGTGCTGCGCTTTGCCGCCGAATTCGTCAACCGCGCCGTGGTGCTCCTGGTCAAGAAGGAAACCGTGCAGGGGCTGGGGCAGTTCGGCCTCCAGGACGGTGACGGCGGTGCCGACGCACGTGTTCGCAAACTCACCATTCCCAGGGGGGAGCCGTCGCTCTTCACCGAGGTGCTCGAGACACGGTATCCGGTGAAAGGGACGGTCGACGCCTCGGTGTGGACCCACTACTTCCTGGAGCAGTTGGGGGGCGGGCGTCCCGCCGAGTATTTTGTTGGACCGATAGTGAGCGAAGGCAAGGTGGTCGCCATCCTCTACGGGGACAACCTCCCCGAGGACAAGCCCATCGGCGACACCGATTCGCTGGAGATATTCCTGTGTCAGGCCGGCATAGCTATGGAAAAGGCCCTGTTGCAGCGCAGGCTGCAGGAGCAGGGACGGGGAGAAATGTGACGTGAAGAGGATACTGATAGCGGAAGATTCCAACACCATGCGTTCCATGCTGGTTTCCACCATAGACGAGCTGGAAAAATATACTATCGTCGAGGCCGCCAGTGGCTTCGAAGCGTTGCGTCTTTTGCCGCGTGAGCAGGTGGACCTGATCATCACCGACATCAACATGCCCGATATCAACGGGCTTGAGCTGATCAGCTACGTGCGCAACAACCCCAACTACCAGTCCATTCCGCTGTTCATCGTCTCCACCGAGAGCGGCGAGAAGGATCTCGAGAAGGGGCTGGCTCTGGGCGCCAACGAGTACCTGGTGAAACCCTTCGACCCGGTGAAGCTGCAGGAACTGGTCTGCAAGTATCTGGGGGACTAAACGGCCGAACGGCCGTTCAAGGTTCAACGTTCGGTTCGACGTTGAGCTAAGCCTTGGCAGCACCGGCGCAGTGACGGCGCGGTCACCAATGAACTGATTCGAGAAATGCCGTAGCAAAACGTTGAACATTGAACATTGAACGTCTTTTGCCTTTTGAAAGAGAGTCTATGAGCGTCGAGGATAACATTGGAAAAGCGTTGAAGGACTTTTTGGCCGAGGCCGAAGAGATCCTGGACCAGCTGAGTCTTGACCTGGTCTCCTTGAGTGACTGCGCCGACGGCGGGGAATGCAGCCCGGACCTGGTCAACTCCGTGTTCCGCGGCGCCCACTCCCTCAAGGGACTGGCGGGCATGTTCGGCCTCTCGGATATCGCGGAACTGGGCCACCACCTGGAGAACCTGCTCGATGCCCTCAGGCTGGGCAAGGTTGAGCTGGACCAGGCCGTGGTGAGCACCCTGTTCGAGTCCACCGAACTGCTGGCGCACCTGGTGCGCAACGCCGGTGAGACCGGGGGCGAAGGTGCCGACCTTTCCGGCGCCATGCAACGCATCAACGATTGCCTGACCCGCGGCCCCAAGGCAAACCAGGACTCCCCCCTGGCCCGGCTCAACATCCCCGAGCGGGTGCTCTCCTCGATGACCGAGTACGAAGAGCACCGCCTGCTGGAAAACGTGAAGAAGGGGCGCCACATCCATTCCATCCGGGTGTCGCTCCTTCTGGCGAGCTTCGACTCGGACCTCATGGAGTTGACCGACACCCTGAAGCAGGCGGGCGAGGTGATCAGCACCCTTCCCTCCGCTTCCAGCGGCCTGGACGCCGGCATCGACTTCGAGATCCTGTTCGGCTCGGAGCTTCCCGCGGGCGCACTGATGCCCATCATCGACCGTGAGCACCTGACCATCTTCACCTTCGGCGAAACGGCCGGGGAGCAGGCGGCGGGGAGTGGCGCGGAGGCGGCGGCACCGGTCGCGGAACCGGGCGGCGCGGAAGGCGATTTCCAGGCTCCGGCGGCGGGTGACGGCGGCGCCATCAGCGCCAAGAGCATGAGCCGGACCGTCCGCGTCGACATCGGCAAGCTCGACCTGCTGATGAACATCGTGGGCGAACTGGTGCTCTCCCACTCCATGATCGCCGACGTCGCGGCCCGGATGCGCCGGGACGGGCTCATCGTTCCCTCCCAGGAGCTGAACAAGGCGGCCAAGGGGCTCGAGAAAAAGCTCTCGGAACTGCAGAAGGGGGTCATGGAAATCAGGATGATCCCGGTCGGGCAGCTCTTCGACAAGATGACCCGCATCATCCGCAAGATCGCGCGCGAGCAGGGGAAGAAGGTCGAGCTGAAGCTCTACGGCGCGGACACGGAACTGGACAAGCTGATTATCGAGGACATCTCCGATCCGGTCATGCACATCGTGAGAAACAGCATCGACCACGGCATCGAGACCCCCGAGGAGCGCCTCGCCGCGGGCAAGGACGAAAAGGGGACCATCACCCTTTCCTCGTACCAGAAGGGCAACCACGTCGTGATCCAGATCGACGACGACGGCGGCGGCATCGACGTGGCGCGCGTGAAACAAAAGGCGGTGAAGCTGGGCATCATCTCCTCGGTCGACGAGGTGACCGACCGCGAGGCGCTCGACTTCATCTTCCGCCCCGGCTTCTCCACCACCGAAACCGTGAGCGAGATCTCCGGCCGCGGCGTGGGCATGGACGTGGTCCGCACCAACATCGCCGCGCTCTCGGGTCTCATCGACGTCGAGAACTTCCCGGGGCAGGGGGCGCGCTTCATCATCACCCTCCCCATTACGCTGGCCATCATCAAGGCGCTGATCATCTCCACCGCGGGGCGCACCTACGCGCTTCCCATCACCTCGGTGCTGGAGAGCATCCTCGTGGAGCAGAAGGAGATCAGGACCATCGAGCGCAAGGAGGTGATCCAGCTGCGTGAGTCGACCCTCCCGCTGTTGCGGCTTTCCGAGTTCTTCGAACTGAAGGGTGGGGAGGCGGCGCCGGAGAGTTGCTACGTGGTCGTGGTGGGGGTCGCCGAGAAACGGCTGGGGCTCGTGGTAGACGATCTCATCGGGCAGCAGGATATCGTCATCAAGTCCATCGGCGACACCTTCGCCGGTTTCCGGGGCATCTCGGGTGCTGCGGACCTGGGCGACCAGCGCACCATCCTGGTGCTCGATGTCGGTAGCGTCATCGCCGAGGCCACTCGAGGGAGTGCCTGATGTACAAGGAATTTTATGGCCTCACCGAGAAGCCCTTCAGCAAGACTCCCGATCCCCGCTTTCTGTACATGAGCTCGGGGCACCAGGAGGCGCTGGCGCGGCTCGAGTATGCGGTCGAGGAGAGCGAGATCGCCCTTCTCACCGGCGACATCGGTTGCGGCAAGACCACCATCTCGCGCGCCCTCATGGACCGGATGGGGGACAGTTACCACTTCATGTTCGTGTTCAACCCGCGCCTGACCGCCGACGAGCTTTTGCGGGTGATCGCGTCGGGGCTGCAGGTGAACGAGCCGTCCTTGCAGAAGGACCAGCTCCTGAAGGAGATCACCACCGCGCTGTACCGGCTGCACGGCGAGGGGCGGGTACCGGTGGTGGTGATCGACGAGGCCCAGATGATCCCGGACCGGGAGCTCTTCGACGAGCTGCGTCTCTTGACCAACTTCCAGCTCGACGACCGCAACCTGGTGAGTGTGATCATCATGGGGCAGCCCGAGCTGCGCGAGATGCTCGCCTCCCCGGTGTACGAGCCGTTTAGGCAGCGCATTTCGCTCAACTTCCACCTGGCCCCCCTGGGGCTGGAGGAGACGCTGGAGTACCTCGACTTCAGGATCGTGGCGGCCGGCGGCGAGCCGGGTCTGTTTTCGCCGGATGCCGTGCAGAGGATCTACGAGCTTTCCGGAGGGGTGCCGCGTCGGATCAACGCCGTCGCCACCAACGCGCTGTTGATCGGCTACGGCAGGGACGCCGCCCTGATCGACGCCTCCATAATCGAAGAGACCGCGGCGGAGCTGCTGGCTTAACCCCCGTTAGGGGCGGTTCAACGTTCAACGTTCGACCGCCTGGCCCTCTCCGCCATCCTCACGGTGGCGGCCTGTCCTGCCGCTACGGGGGTGAGCAGTAAAAGCATTACGTGCTGCCAGGAAGACTGGGGCTGTCGGCATGAGACGTCTATCGAACGTTGAAGGTTGAACGTTGAACGGCTTTTCAAGTTTTGAGGTTTCGATGAATCTTGCAGAGATCAGAAAGAAGGCTTCCCGCGGAGAGGCACAGGGCGCAACCGCTCGCGAAGCGGCGCCGCAGCAGGGGGGGCAGGAGCCCCGGGCCGAGTCCTCGCCTGCGCCGGTGGAGCCGCAGGCGCCGCCCGAGGTGACGGTAGCCGCCGAGGAGTTCTCCGTCCCCGAACCGTTCGTTGACGAGCCCTTCGTGCTCGAGCCCGTGGATCCCGACCCGCTGCCGCGTGCCTCTGCCCCGGCCTGGCAGGCCGAGCAGTTCGACCCGCCCTACCTGTACCAGGACGAGCCCGACGAGTTCGACCCGGTGGCTGTCATCCTCCGGGGACGCGAGTCCGCCTCCTTCGAGGCGGAGACCTCGCAGCAGGAGGTGGTGGACGCGGCCAGCGTCGAGCTGCTCTGCTTCCGCGTGGCGAGCGAGGAATACGCCATCAGCATCATGGACATCAAGGAGATCATCAAGCCGCGCGAGGTGACCGAGGTGCCCCGGGTTCCTTCCTTCGTGCGCGGCATCCTCTCCCTGCGCGGCAACATCATCCCCGTCTTCGACATGAAGAACAGGCTGGGGCTTGCCGACGGCGCCGTCTCGGAGCGAGAGCGCATCGTGGTGGTCAAGCGCCAGGGGGGCTACGCCGGCGTCCTGGTGGACGAGGTGGTGCAGGTGGTCCGGATCGCCGAGGGGGGCATCGAACCTCCGCCGGTGGTCCTCGAGGGGATCGATCGCGAGTTCGTGCTGGGTATCGGCCGGGTCGGCGGCAGGATGCTGATCCTGCTCGACATGGAAAAAGTATTGGATGTAGGTCTCTTGTAGAGGCGGGGTGCAGGAGGGATGAGCATGGAGAAGAACAGGATCCTCGTGGTCGAGGATGAAGAGAGCCTACTGAAGCTGGAGAGCATCCTCTTCACCTCGAAGGGGTACCAGGTCACCGGGGTACGCGGCGGCAACGACGCGCTGAAGGCGATCGCGCAGGATGCGCCGGACCTCGTGGTCCTGGACCTCATGCTGCCGGACATGGACGGCTTCGAAGTCTGCCGCTGCATCAAGGAAAACCCCGCCACCAGCGCGATTCCCGTGGTGATGCTGACGGCGAAGAAGAGCAGCCGCGACCTCGAGCACGGCCGCCAGGTCGGCGCCGACGCCTACATCACCAAGCCCTTCAAGTCGGTCAAGGTGCTGGAAGTGATCGAGGGGCTGCTGGGCAACAGCGGCGCCGCAGGGGGGGACGCAGTCTGATGACCGAGGAACTCCAGGAAATTCAGGTGGCCTGCCTGCGCATGGACGAGGGGCTCTACGCCGTCGACATCATGCGCATCAGGGAGATCATCAGGGTCCCCAAGCTCGCCCCGCTGCCCCGGGCACTCCCCTTCGTGGAGGGGGTGATCAACCTGCGCGGCTCGGTGATCCCGGTGGTGGATCTGCGCAAGCGCTTCGGGCTTCCCGCCGCAGAAAACAAGGAGAGCGCGCGCCTGCTGATCCTCTCCATCTCTGGGCAACCCCTGGCCCTCATGGTGGACGAAGTGACCGAGATGATAACCATTCCGCTGCGCGAGCTCAAGGCACCGCCGCGCGGGGTGCGCATAGTGGGGGGCGAGTACATGGTGGGGCTGTGCCTGGTGCGTGACGTGCCGGTGATGCTGCTCAACATCGACGCTCTGCTCACCTTCCAGGAGAAGGCCCAGTTGGGCTACCTTACCCCCCAGGGGGAGACCACTTCCACGAAAAAGAGCCCAGCATGCTGATAGTCTGTCCCAACTGTAAAAAGCGATTCAATGTCGTCGTGAGCTCTTCCGACGAGCCGAAGAAACTGCGCTGCTCGAGCTGCAAGGCCGTGTTCCGGCTGGTGCGCAAGAGCGAGCGTCCGGCGGCACCGCAGACCAGGGTAAAGGTCGTGGTCGCCAACGAGAGCGCTGCCTTCTGCAAGGCGGTGGAGAAGGTCCTCGCTGCCGAGCCCTTCGAACTGTACCTGTGCACCGACGGCAAGGAGGCGCTTGAGACCGTGCAGCGCGTGCAGCCCGGCGTGCTGCTCCTGGACGTGGCGCTTCCCACCATGTTCGGATTCGAGGTCTGCGAGCGGGTACGCCAGGACCCCGCGCTCGCCAAGACCAAGATCGTGCTCATCGCCTCGATCTACGACAAGACCCGCTACAAGCGCTCCCCGAACTCGCTGTACGGGGCCGACGACTACATCGAGAAGCACCACATTCCGGACTCCCTGGTCTCGATGATCTACCGTCTCACCTCGGGTGATGTTCCCCCGGTGGTGAGTCCGACCGAAAGCGAACTGGCCGCCCAGGAGGAGAGCCGCAGCGAGATCAGGCAGGTGGAGGTCGAAGAGACCTCGATGCCGCAAGCCGCCGCACCCGTACCTGCGGCGCCGGAAGCACCTGCGGCACCTGCGGCGTCGGCACCCGAAGTCACCCCGGCAGCGGCACCTGCGGCGCCCGTTGTCGCCGCGCCGGAAGCCCCGCCTGAAGCCGCGCCCGAGGCACCGGCAGCGGTCCCCGCGCCCCCCGAGGTTCCCGTTATCGAGGCAGCCGAGCCTCCTGTCGTCGAGGCGCCCGCCGCCCCGGCCATGGCGGCACCCGAGCTGCCTGTCGTGGCGCCGGCCGCTCCCAGCGCCCCGGCAGCCGCCGAGCCCGCCGCGGCTTCGGCCCAGCTTCCCGAGGAACAGGTAAAAGCACGGCGCCTGGCCAGGATCATCGTCTCCGACATCGTCCTTTACAACCAGGCGAAAGTGGAGCAGGGGGTGCGCGAGGGGAGCTTCTACGAACTGCTGGCCGACGACATACGCGAAGGAGAATACCTGTACCAGCAGAGGGTGTCGCAGCAGGTGCGCGATACCACCTCCTTCTTGAAAGATGCCTTCGACGAACTGATCGCGAAGAAACGAGCCGAACTGAGCCTTTAGGAGAGAGACCCTGTCCAACGATCTGCTTGAAATCTCGGAGAGACTTGCCGACACCGACGAGGAGCAACGGCGCCTTGCGGTAATGTCCCTGCGCCGCCGTCCCTTCCCCGAGGTCATGGAACTGCTGTTCCGTGCCATGGGGGACGAGAGCTGGCGGGTGCGCAAGGAGGCGGTCAGCGTGGTCCTGCAGGCGCAGCCGCTGCAGGTTGCGGAACTCGAAGCCCTGATCGCACTATTGCGCTCCGCCGACAACGCCGGGCTGCGCAACTCCGCCGTCGAGTCGCTGGAACGGATCGGCGTGCCCGCCGTGGAGCCGCTCTGCGCCCACCTGGGCGATCCCGACCATGACCTGCGCAAGTTCATCATCGACATCCTGGGCAACATCCGCTGCGCCACCTGCCTGCCGCTTCTGGTGCAGGCGCTCGACGACGAGGACATGAACGTACGGGTGGCCGCCGCCGAGAACCTCGGCAAGATCGGCGACGCCCAGGCGCTGCCGCACCTTTTGAAAGTGCTGGACGGAGGCGAGGTCTGGCTGAAGTTCACCGTGCTGGACGCCCTCTCCTCGATCGGGGCGCCGGTGCCGCTTGCCAAGCTCGAACCGCTGCTGCAGGAAGGTCTCCTGCGCCGCGCCACCTACGACTGCCTGGGCATCCTGGGGGACCGCAAGTGCCTCCACCTGCTCTTGGAAGGGCTGCACGACAAGGCGAAGAACGCCCGCGAGGCGGCCGCCATCGCCCTGATGCGCCAGCGCGGGCGTCTGAGCCTGCAGGAACAGGAAGAACTGGTGGACCGTCCGCTCCGTGACCTGGCCGGCAGCGCGACCGCCAAGAAGCTGATCGACTCGCTGCACGGCGAGGAGCCGGTGATGATCTCGGCGCTGGCGCAGCTTTGCGGCATCATGGGGGACGAGCGTGCCGCGCTGCCACTGGTGCGCGTGGCACGCGCCGACCGCCTGAGAGGGGTCTGCCTGGAGGCGCTGCGCCGTATCGGCGAGCCGGTGATGCCGCTGCTCCTGGAGCACTTCCCGTTTGCCATCGCCGCCGAACGCGCGGTCGTCGTCCATCTCATCGCCGAAACCGGGCGCCCCGGCAGCGACGACCTCCTCTTTGCCGCCCTCGAGGACGAGGGGGCGGAGGTGAGGCGTTGCGCCGCAGTCGCCCTGGGGCGGCTGGCGCCGCAAGGGGCCGCGCCGCGGGTGGCGCGCCTTTTGGACGATGAAGAGCCGCAGGTGTGCGAAGGGGCCCTGGACGGGCTGCAGCACCTTGCCGCCAGGGATGCCGAAGGCGTCAGTGCCATCTGTTCCGAGCTCTTGCGCAAACGCGATGCGCGCAAGCGGCGCGACGCCGCCATCATCCTCGGTGCCCTCGCCGACGGAGAGCGGCTCGCCCGGCTGGTGAAGGACGAGGATGCCACCGTGCGCCGCGCCGCGGTCGCCTCGCTGGCGCGCGTGGACCTGCCCCAGGCCCTGGGGGCACTGACCCTGTCGCTGTCCGACGAGGAGCCGGAGGTGCGCGCCGCTGCCGCGCAGGCCCTTGCCGAAAAGGGAGGGCACGAGGTGCTGGCGCCGCTGTGCCTGGCTCTGTCCGATGATGATCCCTGGGTGCAGACCGCGGCCCTCAAGGGGCTCACCGCCGTAGGTGACCCCGAGGCGCTGCCGGGGGTGACCGCCCTGCTGGAGCAGGCGCAGGGGCCGGTGCTCATCGCCGCCCTGTCCACCCTGGCCGCCCTGGGCGGCGCGCAGGCGCTCGGCCCGGTACGGCAGGCGCTGTACCACGACGACGAGGAAGTGGTAGAAGCCGCCATCGGCATCCTTGCCGCTCACGGCACGGACTGGATCGCGGAGCACGGCCAGGCGCTTTTGGAGCACCGGCACTGGATGGTGCGGCGTTCCTTCGTGCGCGCCCTCGCCCAGCTGCAGGGGGGCGATGCGTTGACGGTATTGGATCAGGCGTTGGCCCGGGAGTCGGACCCGCTGGTCAAAGGCGAGATCGTTGAACTGCTCGACAGGCTGCGCTAATGCCATATTTCGAACCTGAATTGCAACTGACGGAAGAAGAATTCCGCCTGATAAGGGACCTGATTTACAACCACTGCGGCCTCTTCTTCGACGACGACAGCAAGTACCTGCTGGACCGCCGACTCGGGCAGCGCGTGGCCCATCACAACCTGTCGGGCTTTCGTGAGTACTACCAGTTCCTGAAGTACGATCGCAGGAGGGACCAGGAGATCGCCGACATCATGGATCTCCTCACCACCAACGAGACCTACTTCTTCCGCGAGGCGTTTCAGCTGCGCGCCTTCACCGACGAGATCGTTCCCGAGGTGATGAAGCTCAAGCAGCGCGAACGTACCCTGCGTATCTGGAGTGCGGGGTGTTCCACCGGCGAGGAGCCCTACACCATCGCCATGCTCCTCCTGGAGATGGGGTGCCTCCACGGCTGGCGGGTGGAGATCGTCGGCTCCGACATCAGCCAGCGCGTGGTGCAGCACGCCCGCAAGGGGATCTACACCAAGGCGTCCTTCCGCGCCACCGACGAGCGCTATCTGAAGCGGTTCTTCACCGAGACCGACGAGGGATACCGCATCTGCGACGAGGTGCGCGAGCTGGTCACCATCAGCCAGATGAACCTGTTCGACGCCAACCGGCTGGCGTTGTTGGGCAAGATGGACGTCATCTTCTGCCGCAACGTGATCATCTATTTCGACCAGGCCTCGAAGAAGCGGGTGATCGAGTCGTTCTACAACACGCTGCGCGGCGGGGGCTACCTCCTTTTGGGGCACTCGGAGTCCCTGATGAACCTGTCCACGGCCTTTGCGCTAAGGCACCTGAAAAACGACATGGTCTACCAGAAAACGGATACGACCGGCGGCGGAGTGGCCTCGTGAAAAAGATACGGGTAGTAGTCGTAGACGATTCGGCCTATAATCGGCGCGCCATCACCAGGATGCTGGAAGAGCTTCCGGGGGTCCAGGTGGTCGGCTACGCCACCAACGGCGAGGAGGGGATCCGCAGGGTGATCGATCTCACCCCGGACCTGGTGACGCTCGACCTCGAGATGCCGCGCATGGACGGCTTCACCATGCTGCGTATCCTGATGGCGACTACGCCGGTCCCGGTGATCGTGATCAGCTCCACCTCCGGCGACGAGAAGGTGTTCAAGGCGCTGGAGCTGGGTGCCGTCGACTTCATCGCCAAGCCGACCAGCGTCATCTCCGACGAACTGCTGAAGATCCAGCAGGACCTGCACCAGAAGGTCCAGGCGGTCTTCAAGCTGAACATGGCCCGGGTGCAGAAACGGACCGAGCCGGCCCCACCTGCGGCCGAGGTTGCCGTCCCCACGGCTCCCGCCGGGACCGCGAGCACCATAGACATCGTCGCCATAGGCTCCTCTACGGGCGGCCCGCCGGCCCTGCAGCGCATCTTCTCCTCCTTCAAGGATGCGCCTCCCTTCGCCATGGTGATTTCCCAGCACATGCCGGCCGGGTTCACCACCGCCTTCGCCGAGAGGCTGAACCGCAGCACCGGCTTCGAGGTGCGCGAGGCGAAGGACGGTGACGAGGTGCTCCCGGGACGTGCGCTCATCGCCCCCGGCGGGCACAACCTGGTCTTCGCCAGGCTGGGCGACAAGGTGGTGGCGCGCATCGTGCCTCCCGGCCCCAAGGACCGTTACATCCCGTCGGTGGACGTCATGTTCCGCTCCTGCGCCGAGCTCTACAAGAACCGGATGCTGGCCGTGGTACTGACCGGTATGGGCAACGACGGCGCCCTCGGGGTGCGCGAGGCGAAGAAGGTGGGTGCCCAGGTGGTGGCCGAGTCCGAGGACTCCGCCGTGGTTTTCGGCATGCCGCGCGAGGCGATCGCCACGGGCGTGGTGGACCGGGTGGTGCCCATGGACGGCATGGTGCGTGAAATAGTGCTTCGTTGCGGCCTCTTGCCGCGATTCGCTTGATCAACTAGACGTAAATTCGGGGTGCGCATGCAAAAGGACGATGAACGGCTGGTTCATAGCAGGGGCGAGGAGTTCCTGCAGGTTTTCAAAAAAGGGGCGGAGTTCACCCAGGAACTTTTGAGGGAGAACGAGCGTCTGAGGTTCCGGCTGCTGGAACTGGAGAAATCCCAGATGTCGGGTGAGCCGGCGCCGGCCGCCGAGCTGAAGAAGCTCAACGAGCGGATCGCCGATCTGGAGCAGGAAAAGCAGGAGATCCTGGACCGCATCAAGCACGTCGAGGAAGAAAACCAGGATTTTGCCGCACGCTACCTGGAGATCGAGGATGAGAACAACAACCTCGCCAATCTCTACATCGCGAGCTACCAGCTCCACTCCACGCTCGACTTCAAGGAAGTGCTCCAGATCATCACGGAGATCATCATCAACCTGATCGGTGCCGAGGAGTTCGCCATCATGCTGCTCGACGAGAAGAGCGACGAGCTGCAGGCCGTCTCCACGGAGGGGATAGAGCGCAGCGAGATCCCGTCGTTCCGTCTCGGCAAGGGGATCATCGGGAGCGTGGCGCAGTCCGGCGAGAATCATTTCGCCAGCGACTTCGACAGCTACGAGCGTGACTTCAGCGCCCCGATGGTCTGCATCCCGCTCAAGATCAAGGAGCACGTCATCGGCGTGCTGGCCATCTACAAGCTGTTGATGCAGAAAAAGGAATTTGCCGCCGTGGATTACGAGCTTTTCACCCTGCTGGCCGGCCATGCCGCCACCGCCATCTTCAGCTCGCGTCTCTACAGCGATTCCGAGCGCAAGTTGTCGACCATCCAAGGGTTTATCGATCTATTGACGAAATAGCCAGCAGTGCAATGGGGGATACAGTTCAGATGTCAGATTACAACGTATTGATAGTTGAAGATTCACCCACCATGAGGCAGCTCATCGCCTTTGCGCTGAAGCGGATCCGGGGGGTGCGCATAGTCGAGGCCAACGACGGTGTCGACGGGTTGAAGAAACTTTCCTCGGAGCGTTTCGACCTGATCCTGACCGACATCAACATGCCGATCATGGACGGTCTGAAGTTGGTGAGTCTGGTGCGTAACGACGCCAACTACAAGACCATACCCATTGTGGTCATCACCACCGAGGGGGCCCAGGAAGACCGTGAGCGTGCCCTTGCGCTGGGAGCCAACGACTACATCACCAAGCCGATCCAGCCGACCAAGATTCTGGATGTAGCCAAGAACCTGCTCCGGATCGTCTAACCGGTTGCACCGGTCCACGCATCCCCCCGTCCCGCTCCTCCGCGAAGAGGGCGGGGAGGGGAGTGCCCTCGGCACCGTCCACCGTTGTCACGCCCGAGGTGTCGCCGCGTCCCCCGGTTTCGCCGGTCCACACGGCCACCGGCTCCACCGGGTCCACCGGGTCCACCAAGTTTTCGCAACCAGAGGTTGCCGACTATAAAATATTGCGCGTCCCGTCAGGGGCGCTGGAAGGCGGGGTTTAATGGAAGAAAAATACCTTCCCTCAGCAGTCGAGGGCAAATGGCAGCAGTACTGGGCTACCCACAACAGCTTCAAGGCAACCGTAGACGCCAACAAGAAGAAGTACTACCTCCTGGAGATGTTCCCCTATCCCTCCGGCAAGATCCACATGGGTCACGTCAGGAACTACTCCATCGGCGACGTCATTGCCCGCTTCAAGAGGATGCAGGGCTACAACGTGCTGCACCCGATGGGTTGGGACGCCTTCGGCATGCCGGCTGAAAACGCCGCCATCCAGAACAAGAGCCACCCCGCCAAGTGGACCTACGAGAACATCGCCTACATGCGCGGCCAGTTGAAGCGCCTGGGCCTTTCCTACGACTGGGACCGCGAGCTCGCCACCTGCGACCTCGACTACTACAAGTGGGAGCAGAAAATCTTCCTGGAGATGTACAAGAAGGGGCTCGCCTACAAGAAGTCCTCCGCCGTCAACTGGTGCCCCAAGTGCGAAACGGTGCTCGCCAACGAGCAGGTCGAGGACGGCTGCTGCTGGCGCTGCGACTCCCTGGTCGAGCAGAAGGAGCTGGAACAGTGGTCCTTCCGCATCACCAACTACGCCCAGGAACTTCTGGATGACACCTACAAGCTGACCGGCTGGCCCGAGCGCGTGCTCACCATGCAGCGCAACTGGATCGGCCGCTCGGTCGGCTGCGAGATCGACTTCCCGCTCGAGAACGGCCTCACCAAGATCAAGGTCTTCACCACCCGTCAGGACACCCTGTTCGGCGCCACCTTCATGTCGCTGGCCGCCGAGCACCCGCTCGCCCTCGACCTCGCGACTGCCGGCCAGCGTGCCGCCGTGGAAGCCTTCATCGACAAGGTGAAAAAGACCGACCGCATCAAGCGCTCCGCTGAGGACCAGGAGAAGGAAGGCGTCTTCACCGGCTCCTACTGCATCAACCCGGTCACCAACGTCAAGATGCCCATCTACCTGGCCAACTTCGTCCTCATGGGCTACGGCACCGGCGCCGTCATGGCCGTACCGACCCACGACCAGCGCGACTTCGAGTTCGCCAAGAAGTACGACCTGCCGCTCAAGGTGGTGATCCAGCCCGAAGGTGAGGCCCTCGATCCGGCCACCATGATCGAGGCCTACACCGCCGAAGGGACCATGGTCAACTCCGGCCGCTTCGACGGTATGGGCAACGACGACGCCAAGGAAGCCATCGCGGACTTCCTCGAGAAGGAAGGGATCGGCAAGAAGACTGTCAACTTCCGCCTGCGCGACTGGGGTATCTCCCGCCAGCGTTACTGGGGCAACCCGATCCCGGTCATCAACTGCGACCTGTGCGGCGTCGTCCCCGTTCCCGAAGCGGAGCTCCCGGTCGTGCTCCCGATGGACGCCGAGTTCACCGGTGAGGGGGGCAACCCGCTGGCCCGCGTGGACAGCTTCACCACCTGCACCTGTCCGCAGTGCGGCGAGGCCGCGCGCCGCGAGACCGACACCATGGATACCTTCGTGCAGTCCTCCTGGTACTTCCTGCGCTACTGCTCGCCGAAATTCACCGCGGGCCCGCTGGACCGCGAGCAGGTCGAGCACTGGATGCCGGTGGATCAGTACATCGGCGGCATCGAGCATGCCGTCCTGCACCTGCTCTACGCCCGTTTCTTCACCAAGGTGCTCAGGGACCTGGGCTACTGCAATGTCGACGAGCCGTTCTCCAACCTGCTCACCCAGGGGATGGTGATCAAGGACGGCGCCAAGATGTCCAAGTCCAAGGGGAACGTGGTCGATCCCAACGCCCTCATCGAGCGCTACGGTGCCGATACCGCAAGGCTCTTCTCCCTGTTTGCCGCGCCGCCGGAGAAGGACCTCGACTGGAGCGACCAGGGCGTGGACGGCAGCTACCGCTTCCTGAACCGCGTCTGGCGCCTGGTCTACGACGTGCTCCCCGCAGTCAAGGGCGTCGGTGCCGTGCAGCCCGACCAGCTCTCCGCGGAAGGGAAGAAGCTGCGCCGCGCGGTGCACAAGACCATCAAGAAGGTCTCCGAGGACATCGAGGACCGCTTCCACTTCAACACCGCCATTGCCGCGGTAATGGAGCTGGTCAACGCCATCCAGGGCTTTGCCGCCAAGGACGCCCCGGAAAACGTGGCCGTGGTGCGCGAGGCGGTGGAGTCGGTGGTGCGCCTGCTGGCTCCCTTCGTCCCGCACTTCGCCGAGGAACTCTGGACCGAACTCGGCCATGAGGTTGCCCTGGAGCAGGCCGGCTGGCCCGGCTACGACGCCGATGCCGTGGTCGACGAGGAAATCACCGTCGTCATCCAGGTCAACGGCAAGCTGAGAAGCAAGCTCACCGTCGCCCCTGACGCCAAGGAGGACGATGTCCGCGCCGCCGCACTGGCCGACGACAAGATCATCCCCTACCTGGAAGGGAAGAACGTCAAGAAGGTGGTCTACGTCCCGGGCAAGCTGGTCAGCATCGTCGTCGCCTAGGCGTGAGGAGAACAATGACAGCCACCAGGCTCTTCACAATGCTCCGTTGGCTCACCCTGCTCGCCGCACTATTCGCCGGCGGTTGCAGTTACAGTCCGGTGATCCAGCATGGCCCCCTGGCCGGCGCCAACGGCGTCAACGTGGTGCTCTTCGCCAACAAGAGCTACCGCGCCGGCGTGGAGGCGGTCTTGGCCCAAGAGATGATCAACGAGTTCAACTTCCGGACCGGCGGCAAGGTGCTTCCCGGGGATCGGGCGGACTACGAGCTGTCCGGGGTAGTGCTCTCCTACAACAGCGTCCCGGTCTCCTATACCGCGGCCGATGTCATCAGGGAGTACAACGCCATCCTCTCGGTGCAGGCCACCCTGCGCGACCAGAAGTCGCATCGGGTAGTCTGGAAGGGGGATGTCACCGAGCAGCAGGTCTATCCCGTCAACGCCAACATCGCCCTGCAGCAGGATGCCGAGGAAGCCGCCATCGAGAAGATCAGCCGGCGCGTTTCCGAGCGGATCTGGCAGAAGCTCGGCGAGCGTTTCTAGGGACCGACGACAACTGCGAAGACCGACGCCGCCCATTCAGCATCAGGCTGGGTGGGCGGTTTTTTTGAGATGAGGTAGAGATGAAACCGGAAGAGTTCAACAAGGCGGTGGAAAAGGGAGAGCTGGCATCGCTGTACCTTCTGTACGGCGATGAACCGTACCTCGTGGAGCGGGCGGTCAAGAAGCTGATGGACCGGGCTGTCGATCCCGGCTTTCGCGATTTCAACCTCGACATCTTCTACGGCAACGAATGCAAGGGAGAGGAGGTTTTCAGCGCCGCTCAGACGCTCCCCATGTTTGCCGACCGCCGCGTCGTGCTGGTGAAGAAGGGGGGCGATCTTTCCGCCCACGCCATGGAAGTGCTCCTGCCGTACCTGCAGGATCCCTCGCCCGGCACCTGTCTCATCCTGCAGGCCGAGAAGGTCGACGGCCGCAAGAAGTTCTACGCCGACTTCAAGAAGCGCGGCGAAGCCGTCGAGTTCAAGCGCCCCTACGAGAACCAGCTCGGCCCCTACGTCCGCGACGAGGTGCGCGCCGCCGGCAAGAAGATCGAGCCTGCCGCGGCCGAACTGCTCGCCTACCTGGTGGGCAACAACCTGCAGGAACTCGTTTCCCAGATCGAGAAGCTCTGTATCTACTGCGGCAAGAAGGAAACGGTAGCCGTTGCCGACGTCAAAGCCATCGTATCCGACACCAAGGTGGAAAGCGTCTTCGAGTTCACCGATGCCCTGGGCAGTAAGGACCTCCCCCGCGCCTTGAAGATGCTCACCGCGCTCTTGCAGGACGGCGAGGTTCCCCTGCGCATGCTGGGAGCCGTGGCGCGGCATTTCCGCCAGCTCTGGCAGGTGCGGGAGCTTCTGGACAGGAAGGTGCCCCAGTCCGAGCTCGCCAAGGCGTCCGGGATCAATCCGTACTTCCTGGGCAAGGTGACGGCGCAGGCGCGCAACTACACGACAGCGGAGCTGCAGCGGATTTTCGAGCGGATGTTGGAGTTGGACCTGGCCTTCAAGTCCGGCGGGTTGGAAGAGCCACTCTTCGAGCGTTTCGTGATGGAGGCGTGCCGGCGCTAGGAGTCCTCTCCCCCGGAGGGGGAGGGGTTAGGGAGGGGGCTTTTTCTGCAGAAGCGAGAAAGCAGAAACTAGAAAAGGGAATTCCCGGCGGGAATTCCCTTTTTTGCTTTCATGTAATCCGCTACCGGACTAGGCCAGGGTGTTGACCAGTTTGGTGAGGCGGGAAACGTTCCTGGAAGCGTTGGAGGAGTGGATGATCCCCTTGGTTGCAGCGCCGTCGATGACCGGGATAGCAGCAGCCAGAGCAGCCTTTGCAGCATCCTGATCCTTGGTGGCAACCGCTTCGCGGACGCGCTTGATGAAAGTGCGCAGGGTAGAACGCTCGTGTTTGTTGCGCTCAGTCCTCTTTGCGGTCTGCTTGATCCTCTTCATTGCCGATTTATGATTTGCCAAACTGCACCTCCGGTATTTTAAATGTAGCTTTTAGGTTTTTGGAAAGAGGAATTATATATCACCCGGGCGGCGCAGAGTCAAGCACAAATCCGCCCGCAGCCGAAAAATACTTCCCGCCACGCGAACAGGCGACCATACCATTCTTTGAGAGCTAAAGCCAGCAAAAAACACCCGTCCAAGCACCCCGCATCACCCCGTCACCCCGTCACCCCGCAACCCGCAACCCGCAGTCCCAGTCCCAGTCCCAGTCCCCATTCTTCCCATTCTTCCCGAGTCCACCGAGTCCACTGTCTACTTGACATTCGACTATTCGAATACTAAGCTGCCCTACCACCAGGGCGTCGCCCTGCACAACCGGAGGTAACAACATGCCCCCAGAAAACAAGCGTGACTTCGATGCAGTAGCCAACCAATGGGACCAGGAGCCGCGTCGTCTAAAGCTGGCCCAGGAGGTCGCGGCCGCAATGCGCGATACCCTCCCCCTGAACCCCGGCATGAAGGCCCTGGACTACGGCTGTGGCAGCGGTCTGGTCACCCTTGGGCTGCAGCCTTACGTCGGCCACATCACCGGTGCCGACAGCTCTGCCGGTATGCTGGACGTCCTCAACCGCAAGATCCAGGCGCAAGGCCTGGCAAACGTAGGCACCCTGTTCCTCGACCTAGAGCACCAGCACCTGCAAGGAGGCTTCGACCTCATCGTGAGCAGCATGACCCTGCATCACGTCCAGGACGTCCCTGCCCTGATCGCCGCCCTGTCCCAGGCGCTGAATCCCGGCGGCTGGCTCGCCCTGGCTGACCTCGAAAGCGAGGACGGGCGTTTCCACGACGATCCCACCGGTGTTCTGCATCACGGTTTCTCCCGCGAATTCCTCACCGGCGAGTTTGCCGCCAACGGCCTGGCCGATGTTGCCGTCGTAACAGCCGCCGCCATCGACAAGCCCGGAGCCGACGGCACCCCCCGCCGCTACCCCGTCCTCCTCTGCGTCGGCCGCAAGTAACCCCTTTGCCGAAAGAGGAGTAGGTAGCCACGCAGCGCTGAAAGTGGCCGCAGGTACCCCCCTTTGCGAAGGGGGGCTACCCACAAAAAAGCCCCCCTCTCACGAGGGGGGCTTTCCTGTCTCAGCAACTCGTAGCCGCGGTTATCGCCGTTACCAGTCTTCCTTCTGCTTCTGGGCCAGCTTCTCCATGAACAGTTCCGGAGAGGTCAGCTTCAGGATCTCCTTGTCGCTGTATCCCAAATCCTTGAAGTTGAGCACCCCGTTGGGCGCGTGGCAGTTGGCGCAGTAGAGTGCCTTGGTCTTGGTCACCAGGTGGTTGCTGCCGAAATAGATGGTCTGCCACCCCGGCACCGCCTCTTTGGCGATCTTTTCCGGGTTCTTGAGCCCCAGGGTCTTGGCAGCCGACAGCACGCCGGCGCGGGTGTCTCCGTCCGACATGGGCTGGGCGAAGTCCATGGAGAGGAGCTCGCCGGTCTGCTTGTTGTAGTAGGCCTTACCCTGGAAGATCTTGAAGGGCGTGATCTTGCTCTTGCCGTCCTTCTTGCTTCCCTTGGGACCGATGAAGTGCGGGGTGTTTTTCACGGTGCCGTTGTACCAGGCGTAGACCGGCGTGGTCTCGTTGGCTTCCTTCTTCAGCGTGGTCGGCTCGTAGAACTTGTCCGGCGTCTGCTCCCACACGGTGAAATCCTTTGCGAAGGCGCCGCCGGTCCGGGTGATATGGCAGGTCTGGCAGGCGATCTTGGCGCAGTGGCGGTTCAGGTCGGCATCCTTGTGCGGCTTGACGCCGTGGCAGGAGGTGTCGGAGCAGGAGACGAAGACGCCGTCGTTGGCCCAGTTGTTGGGATCGTGGCCGGTGGGCATCTTGTGGTTCTTGGCCTTATGGCAGTCGACGCAGACCATCCCCTTGGCTGCGTGGGCATCGGTGTCCTTGGTGAAGGAGAACCCGCGCTTGACGATGACGCCGCCGCCGGCTGCCTCGTGACAGACCATGCAGTTTTTGACCGTGGGTTTGCCGATGGCGAGGGCCGCCTTGGTGCTGCGATCCTGCCCCATGACCACCTCACCCTTCTCGTTCTTGAACGGCTTTCTCTGCCGGAAGTCGTAGTCTGTGGAGTGGCAGACCAGGCAGTCGACCGCCGCCTCGGCTGCGGCGCCGGTGCTGCCGACGTCGGAGAGGTGGTTGCCCGGGTGGCAGGTGTTGCAACCGGAGAACTTGCTCTTGCCTGTCACCGGGCTCTTGGGGATCTCCTTCAGGTTGTTGACGATGTCGTTGCCGTTGCACATGACGTAGATGCGGTTCTTCATGCCGTATTCTTCCTTGGCATTGATCCCCTCCACGTTGGTCACCTTGGAGGCGTGTTTCCAATGCACGGTATCCAGGAATCCCTTGGCGCTGCCGGGGTGGCACTCCTCGCAGGTCTCAGGCCCCTTGTAGCCGCTTTTCTCGATCGATTCCTTGCCGGGATGCATGCCTGCCGCCCAGGCAGTAGTTGCTGCCAAGGCGAGACCGAGCACTGCCGCTGCCGTGGTTTTCTTGCTCATCGAAGCCCTCCTGTTGTCTTTGGTTGCTGTTCTCTTACTCACAGATCGTTATCGGCAGAATGAGGTAATAGTTTAGTATTCTGCCGATGTATGTCCAGACGGTGTTGAGTCGATTTTACGGTTGCGTTTGTGTCTATTCGGGGCGCCCTGAGTCAGCTGTGTTAACAGTAATGCTCCGCAACAGATAGCGCAGCACCCGCGTCGCTTCCCCTGCAAACGGAAAAAGGGGCGGATATGCTCCGCCCCCTCCTTGTTCCATCCGCTACTTCTTGGCCACCTTCTGCGCCGCTTTGGCGAACCTGCCGCCTTTCTGCATCGGATCGCCCTTGTAGCCGAGCGCCTTCCAGTCCAGACGGTTGCCGCCCATGTGGCACTCGCCGCACTGCAGCGCTTCTTCCTTGGGCGCCACCTCGTGCTGGGCGGCGATGTAGGCCACTGTGTTCACGAACTGGTACTTGCCGCTGTAGGGGAGGCCGGTCCCTTCGGCGCCCAGGCGGCACGCCTTATCCCAGTCGTAGTCGACCCACAGCGATTTGTACTGCTGGAAGATGATCAGGTTCTTATACTTGGCGTCCATGGGCTGGTCGCCCTTGTAGAGCTTGTACGGGTAGATCTTGGACTTCTGGTCCTTGATGTCCCCCACCGGGCGCATCATCACCACCGGCTTGGTCGGATCCTTCACCTTGTCGCCCACCATGTAGCGCTCGACCATGCCGCTGTTCCAGGCGTAGACCGGCTTCACGTTCATGCCCCAGACGAAGGTCCCCTTGTGCTTGGCGTAGGTTTCCTTGTCGAACTGCTCCTCGGCGGTGATGTTCTTGCCCACATCGGACCATTTCCACGCCATCTTGGTGGCCTGCCCCTTGGCGAAGAAGGGGATGTGGCAGGTCTGGCAGGCGACGGTGGCGAGATGCTTGTTGATCAGCGCGCCGTTTTTCGCCTTCTGGTGCGGGGCCTTGGCGCCGGAGTGGCACTGCTCGCAGTTCACGCGGGTGTCGTAGTGGGCCATCATGCTCGACGCGCCGCCGATCTTGTGGTTCTTGGTGACGTGGCAGGTCTGGCAGCTCATGTCCTGGCCGCCGCTTTCCTTGCTCCCCATGTGCACGTCCTGGGACTTCTTGGTCTTCTCCAGGGTGGAGTCGAGACCCGCGTTCTTGACGGCATCGCCGCCGCCGCCGAAGAAGTGGCAGGCGCCGCAATTCTTGCGGGTGGGCAGGCCGACGCTCTGGGCGGCGACGTTCAGGTCCATGGCCTTCTTGTCGATGCTCTTCTTGTCGATATCGCAGCCCACGGTGGCCCTGGTGTAGTTCCCTTTCTGGGCATGGCAGATGAGGCAGTCGACCTTGCCCTTGTCGGTGAAGTCGAAGTCGGTACGGGTCCAGCCGTAACCGGCATGGCACTTGCCGCAGGACTCGTGCACCACGCCGTCCTTGCCCCCCTGGATCGAGGTGCAAAACGAGTTGATCATGTTGGACTTGCCGTACTTCTTGGTGCTCTTCTCCATCCCCTTGACCATGTTTGGGGTCCCCGCCCAGGTCCAGTGGGTGGTCTTCATGAAATCGGCCGCCTGCTGCTCATGGCACTCGAGACAAACCTTGGTGACCTCGCTGCCGCTTTTAAACGGCCCCTTGACGAACTCGGCGTGGTCGACCGCCGCCATCCCCTGAGCGGCGGATGCCACCAGCAGTACTACCCCCGCCAAAATTCCCAGCATACCTCTCATTCAACAACCTCCCGTAGTAAATCGGCTTGCGCCGTCACAGCTATATCCATGCCTTCATATATACTAAAAATAGAATATGACCGGGCAAAAAGAAGCGCTGCAATCGTGATAACTACAGCGCCACCTACGAGGAACGGCCCCGGCTTAACAGCCGGCGGTCTTCCTGAACAGTTTGGAGACGTTCTTGCCGTCGATAACCTCGTACTTGCAGCGGATCTCGTCGCCTTCCACGATCCTGTGGTCCTTGAACTTGTCCAGGGTCAGGTCGTCTTCCACGGTGATCACCACGAGCTGCTCGGTCTTGTTGTCCTTCAAGGTGGCGGTGGCGGTTTTGGCGTCCTTGCCGGCGATGTCGATTTTGGTGATTACGCCCACCATTTTGATCTCTTCACCCGCACTGGCGACGCTGCCGAAGCAGAAGATGGTGAGCGCTGCGACTGCTACCAGGACCATTACCGAAACTGCTTTTTTCATCTTCTTTCTCCTTTTGGGGGTGGGGTGGCGGCTGGTGCCGCCACCCCGGTTTTTGCTGTGCCGCATCCGCGGCACGGTTTCTAGAACTTCACTTCGAAGGTCGCGTAGATGTCCTGCGCGCTCTTAAGCGGCTGGAGCAGCATCAGGTCGGTGGACTTGATGTCGGAGATCTTCTGCGGTGCGCCTACCCAGTTGTTGCTCCCGGTGTAGGCGAAGTCGTAGTACTGGTAACCGATCTTGAAGAAGGCCTTGGACAGGTGCGAGGAGACCGGTTTCAGGTTGAGCTCCTGGATCAGGTACGCCTCGTAGACGTCGCCGCGGGTCCCCAGCTTGGAGGTCCACATGTCGTCGGCGGCAGGTGCGAAGGTGATCCAGTTCTTGGAACCGTGGTTGTACTCGATGCCGAACTTGGTCTTGCTCGGCTCGTAGTCGTAACGCGCGCCGGCGTAGGCGGCCCAGCCGGTCTTGTCGGAGGGTGCCTCCTGGTTGAAGAAGGAACCTGTCATGAGACCCTGGAAGCCCGCGTTGTTGGAGACGTTGCCGTTGGGGTGGGTGACGCTCAGTCCGGCATCGGCGAAGAAGTTCAGCTTGCCCGGGCCGATGTTCTTCAGGGTGCTCATGAAGCCTGCGCCGTACCAGTCGATGTCGCCCAGCGAGGTGGCCGGACCGGTGTTGCCGAAGGCGGTGTTGGACATGACCGGGAAGTCGAAGATGTTGAAGCCGCGGTTCCACTGCAGCCAGACGCGCAGCGGGTCGGTGTCGACCGGGATGATGGCCACACCCAGCATGTCGGTATCTTTCAGGCTGTTGCTCGGGGTCTCGAAGCCGGACTCGAAGCCGCGGCCGTAGCAGACCTTGGCGTAGGCGCCGGGGAGCGCCTCGATGTCGGGAGCCCAGCCGAGGGTCATGCCGTCGAAGGCGTAGTCGACCAAGAGGGCCGGGGTGCCGCCGTTGCCCGGGCGCTCGTTGTTCAGGCGCAGGTTCGAAGGAGCGCCGTTGGTGGAGGGCCTGCGGCCCACGGAGAACCAGACCGGCTGGTCGGCGATGTTGGACCAGGTGGCGTAGGCACGGTCGACGTCGAGGAGGCTGGAGGAGGGGACGTGGCCCAGGGTGCCGTCGAAGGCGCCGACGCGGTCGGCGAAGAACGGGGTGTTGCCGTTGTTGGTGACGGCGGAGTCATCCTGCGAGCCGAAGGTCTTGTAGGCGACCAGGCGGACGTTGACGGTCACGTCCTTGGTGGCTTTCGCGTGCATGTCGATGCCGAGACGGTTGGTGTACAGGAGGTCGTTTTTGGCCTTGTAGGACTGGGTGGTGGCCAGGTTGGAGGCGTTGTTGTTCAGGGCACCGGCCTGGCCGAGGAACGCCTGCATCAGCATCTGCTGGGCAAGTTGCTGCTGGGCTGCCGGAAGTCCGGCAAAGACGTCGCCTACCTTGGTCGTTGCAGTTGCCGCCGGGTTCATTGCCTGGACCAGGCCGAGCATGTTGGGGATGCTGCCGATCTGCATGTTCATCACCGCCGGCATTACCTTGGCTCCCAGGGTGTTGAGGATCCCTTGCTGCTGCGGGGTGAGGGCGGTGTTCTGCAGGGTGAAGTTACCGCTGCCCATGGCGGTGAAGATGCCGGGGAGGGCTGCAGCCATGGCCTGCGGCATGTAGCTGTTGAGGATGGTGTTGAACTGGGTAGGCGTGAACAGCGAGCCGGATTTGCCCATCATGATGAACTGCAGCGCGGTCGGGCTATTGGTCCCGTCTGCCGAGCCGATCGGGGTACCTGCCACGCCGTTGGGGCCCAGAAATCCCCCGACCAGGTTGTTCATGGTGCCGATGGCGTCGGAGTGGGCCGCGACGTCGCCCCTCAGGGAGTCGACGCGGAAGCGGTAGTCGCCGCCGATGGTGAGCCACTTGCCCAGCGACTTCTCTTCGATCCTGTCCACCTTGCGGGTCAGGTCCTCGACCTTCTTCTGGTCGGATCCCTTCTGCTGCTCCTCGAGCTTCTGCACCTTCTTGGTCAGTTCATCGATCTTCTTCTGCATGTCCTGGTCGTCTGCCTGCGCCACGACAGGGGCAGCCAGGGCGCATACGGCTGCGCCGATCAACAGCTTCTCCAGTTTTCTCATTCACTTCTCCTTTTTGTTTCGCTGGTTTTTACACCAACCTTTGGGTCGAAGGTATTTCAGTAGTACCGCCTGGTCCGGTCCTAACTCATTAAATCCTGGGCGTTACTGTGTTAATCGGTGCATTCACCGGTAGATTTAGGGAAAATGTCGTGTGTTGGGAATTTATAATCGAAATGAAGAGTCCCAATCATTAGCACTGTTTAGCTTGGGGAGGTGATGTATCGTGGCAGAGACGTGAAGCCGGCCTCGAGGCCGCCACGCTAATGAGTCTTATAGATCTTTGAGCTGTCATATGTCAATATATTTTTTATTGCATATATCGGTAGCTCAATGATTTATGACGGTTAATGTGCGTTTTGTCGCCCTTGCGGGGAAGAACCGGCGCGGCAGCTAATAGATGTTGACTGGGCGCGGCCAATTTTCGTACTATTCATGCATTTAACCATCAGGATATAGACGTGAATAAGGCAAAAAAGCTTTACCTGGAAACGTTCGGCTGCCAGATGAACGTGAGCGATTCCGAGAAGATAGTGACATTGATGAAGGGGATAGGGTACCAGCAGACGGCCGATCCGGTGGAAGCGGACCTGGTCCTTTTGAACACCTGCAGCATCCGGGCGACCGCCGAACAGCGCGTCTATGGGCACCTGGGCAAGTTCAAATCGATGAAGAAGCAAAAGCCCGGCCTGATCATCGGCGTGGGCGGCTGCGTGGCACAGCAGGAAGGGGAGCGGCTGCTGAAGAAGGCGCCCTTCGTCAACCTGGTCTTTGGCACCCACAATCTGCACCTGCTGCAGAAGATGGTTTCCGGTGCCGAGCAGGGCAAGCAGAGCGTCGCCACCGATTTCCTCGATGACGAAAAGCGTTTCGACCTGTTCCCGCACGCCGAAAGCGAGGGGGGCGTCTCCCGCTTCGTCACCGTCATGCAGGGATGCGACAACTTCTGCGCCTACTGCATCGTGCCGCACGTGCGCGGCCGCGAGATCAGCAGGAGTGCCGACAAGGTGGTCGAGGAGGTCGCCGCCCTGGCAGCCGCCGGCGTCACCGAGGTGACCCTTCTCGGGCAGAATGTGAACTCCTACGGCTTCAAGGAACCGGGTGCTCCCGACTTTGCCGACCTCTTGCGCCTGGTGGCACAGGTGGAGGGGATAGAGAGGCTCCGTTTCACCACCTCGCACCCCAAGGACATCTCCCCGAGGCTGATCGCCTGCTTTGCGGAGATCGGCAAGCTGGCGCCGCACATCCATCTGCCGGCCCAGTCGGGAAGCGATGCGGTGCTGAAGGGCATGAACCGCGGCTACACCCGGGCCCAGTACCTGGAGAAGGTGCGCGCGCTCCGGGATGCCTGCCCCGGGATCCAGTTCACCGGCGACATGATCGTCGGATTTCCCGGCGAGGACGAGGCCGCCTTCGAGCAGACCATGGAGCTGATCGAGGAGGTCCAGTACGCCGACCTCTTCTCCTTCATCTACTCGGCCCGTCCCGGCACCAAGGCGGCCGAGTTCCCGGACGAGGTGAAGCGGGCCGAGAAACAGGCGCGCCTGGAGCGCCTGCAGGCGGCGCAGAAAAAGATCACCCTGGCCAGGAACGAGAGTTTCGTGGGGGGCGTGCAGCAGGTGCTGGTGGAAGGGCCCAGCAGCACCGGTGACGCGCTCTTCGGCAGGACCGGCGGCAACCGCGCCACCGTCATGGACGGCGATCCCGCCCTGGCCGGGCGCCTGGTCGAGGTGAGGATCACGGAAGGGCTGCAGACGCTGCTCAAGGGAGAGATCCTCGATGTCTGACAACGAAAGGGACGAGGCACCCATGTACGTTGAAATGAAGGTATTCGGCTTTGCCCTGGACGCCATCGCCCAGATGCCGGTCATCATCCTGAAGGACGCCGAGGAAAAGCACGCCGTCCCGGTATGGATCCACGCCTCCGAGTCGGTCTCCTTCGCCGCCCAGTTCGTCGGGCGCGAGATGAGCGCGCGCAACAGCCGCAAGGACGTGTTCACCGCCCTTATCGAGCAGTTGGAGATGACCGTCGCCGGGATCTACGTCGAGAGCCTCAATGACGGCGTCTTCACCGCCTCGGTGCGCCTCAAGCCCGCGCACGGCGAAGAGCTCCGGCTCGAGGTCCACGTGGCCGAGGCCATGCTCATGTCCCTGAAGTACCACTTGCCGGTGCAGGTCAACGACGAAGTCCTCACCCGCGCTTCCAGTCTGGACATGAACGAGGAAGGGTTCGCCCAAGAGAACAACGCCCGCCGCTTCGTCGATTTTCTCGACCACATGGACCCCGCCGCCATGGGCAAGTACCCGATGTAGCACACCACACAACGAGATAAAGATTAAGACAAAGATTGAGATGAAGACTGTAGGCCGGCCCACCAGGTTTCCCGTTGCGCAGGGCAAGCAGAATTGAAAAAAGTGGTCGTTGGGCGTAGTGTGAGAACAGGCCCTGCGCCTTCTTAATCTCAATCTCAATCTGTTCCTACGAGGTTCCGACATGCGCGAAGCATCCTTTGACTTTCTGCAACAGCTTCTGGCCGCGCCCAGCCCTTCCGGGTACGAGCAGCCGGCCCAGCGGGTATTCCGCTCCTATATAGAACCCTTCTGCCAGGTGGCCACCGACGTCATGGGCAACGTCTTCGGGATGATCCAGGGCGAAGGGAAGAACCGCCCCCGCGTCATGGTGGTCGGCCACTCCGACGAGATCGGTCTCCAGGTGCGCTACCTGGACGACAACGGCTTCATCTACTTCTCCGCCATCGGCGGCGTCGACCCGCACATCACCCCGGGCATGCGGGTGCACGTGCACACCTCCCGCGGCCGGCTGAACGGCGTCATCGGCAAACGCCCCATCCACCTCATCGAGCCCAAGGAGCGCGACACGGTCATCAAGCTGGACGCCCAGTACATCGACATCGGCGCCGCCAACAAGAAAGAGGCCCAGGAGTGGGTGCGCGTGGGGGATCCCATCACCTTCGCCAGCAACCTCGAGCGCCTCTTCGGCGACCGGGTCAGCTCGCGCGGTCTCGACGACAAGGCGGGGAGCTTCGTGGTGGCCGAAGTCCTGCGCCGGGTCTCCGAGCTCCCGGCCCCGCTCCCGGTGGACCTCTACGGCGTCTCCTCGGTCCAGGAGGAAGTGGGCCTCAGGGGGGGCACCACCAGCTCCTACTCGGTGAACCCCGACGTCGGCATCTGCGTCGAGGTGGACTTCGCCACCGACCAGCCCGACGTGGACAAGAAGCACAACGGCGAGGTGGGGCTCGGCAAGGGGCCCATCCTGCCGCGCGGCGCCAACATCAACCCGGTGCTCTTCGACCTCCTCTCCGACACGGCGACCAGCAACGACATCGCCGTACAGTACACCGGCATCGCCCGCGCCACCGGCACCGACGCCAACGTCATGCAGATCTCCCGCGGCGGCGTCGCCACGGCGCTGGTCAAGCTGCCGCTGCGTTACATGCACACGCCGGTCGAGACCATGTCCCTCTCCGACCTGGACCATGCCGTCGAGCTGATCGTCGCCTCCCTGGGCCGCATGGGGAGCAAGGACGCCTTCATCCCGATGTAACCAAGCAGGAGCCGCCGCGGATGTGTAGGGGCGAATAATCATTCGCCCCATCCATGCACCCTCGTCCTGCTGTCTGCTCCTCCCCCCGGAGGGGGGAGGCCGGGAGGGGGGAGGCCGTGTCCCCTAGCCCTCCGGAGAGGGGCAGGGTTGAGGGCGTTTTTCCCCTCACTGCACAGCGGATAACCGCTCCCCATGAGCCCCGGTTGTGTAGACGCTAAGGCTGGGAAACCGCTACGGTTTTATCTCTGTCATTAGCCTAATTTTAGTTGACTTGCCTTCCCCCTTGTAATAAGTTTTCCGGTTAAAACCTGCCTCGAAACAACAAAAGGAGTTTCCCTAATGTTAGAAAGCAGCCTTCCCGAAGGTCTCACGTTTGACGACGTCCTGCTTCTCCCTGCCCACTCACTCATCCTGCCCCGCGATACCGATCTGAGCACCCGACTGACCAACAACATACAGCTGAACATCCCGCTGGTGAGTGCCGCCATGGACACGGTCACCGAGTCGAGGGCCGCTATCTGCATGGCGCGTGAAGGGGGCATCGGCTTCATCCACAAGAACCTCACCATCGCCGAGCAGGCCATGGAAGTGGACAAGGTGAAGAAGAGCGAGTCCGGGATGATCGTCGACCCGATCACCATGCGCCCCAACCAGCGCATCCGGGAAGCGCTGGAGATGATGGCCAAGTACCGCATCTCCGGGGTGCCGATCACCAAGGCCAACGGGAAGCTGGTCGGCATCCTGACCAACAGGGACCTCCGTTTCGAGACCGACCTCGACCTCCCCATCTCCGCCCGCATGACCAAGAGGAACCTGGTCACCGTGCCGGTGGGTACCACCCTGGAGCAGGCCAAGGAACACTTGAAGCACACCAGGGTCGAGAAGCTCCTGGTGGTGGACGAGGAGAAGAACCTCAAGGGCCTCATCACCATCAAGGACATCGAGAAGATCAAGAAGTACCCCAACGCCTGCAAGGACTCCCTCGGCCGCCTGAGGGTCGGCGCGGCCGTCGGCCCGACCCCGGACGTCGACGCCCGCATCGAGGCGCTCATGAAGGCCGGCGTGGACGTCGTCGTCATCGACACCGCCCACGGCCACTCCCAGGGCGTCATCGACGCCATCGCCCGCATCAAGAAAACCTACCCGACCCTCGAGCTCGTGGCCGGCAACATCGCCACCGCCGCTGCCGCCGAGGCCCTGATCAAGGCCGGCGTCGACGCCATCAAGGTCGGCATCGGACCGGGCTCCATCTGCACCACCCGCGTGGTCGCCGGTATCGGCGTACCGCAGATCACCGCCATCGCCGAGTGCTCCAAGGTGGCCAAGAAGCACAACATCCCGCTCATCGCCGACGGCGGCATCAAGTACTCCGGCGACCTCACCAAGGCCGTTGCGGCCGGCGCCGACGTCATCATGATCGGCTCCCTGTTCGCCGGCACCGAGGAATCCCCGGGCGACACCATCCTGTACCAGGGGCGTGCCTACAAGAGCTATCGCGGCATGGGCTCCATCGGCGCCATGAAAGAGGGGAGCAAGGACCGCTACTTCCAGAGCGACGTCGACGCCGACGTGAAGCTGGTCCCGGAAGGGATCGAGGGCATGGTGCCGCTCAGGGGACCGCTCTCCGCCAACGTGCACCAGCTGATGGGGGGACTCCGGGCCGGTATGGGCTACACCGGCAGCCGCACCATCCTCGACCTGCAGCAAAACGGCCGCTTCGTCCGGATCACCGGCGCGGGCCTGAAAGAATCCCACGTCCACGACGTCATGATCACCAAAGAAGCCCCGAACTACCGGGTGGAGAAGTAACGGCAACACCTACAACGCAAAGCCGCGGAGGCGCGGAGACGCCAAGGAAGACTCCTTCCCGGTTTCTCGCTCCTCTCTGCGGCTTTGCGCCTTTGCGTTACAGCCTTTGACTTTCAATAGATAAGGAACCAAGACAATGACCGTAGATATCCACTCAGAAAAGGTGCTGATCCTCGACTTCGGCTCCCAGGTGACCCAGCTCATCGCGCGCCGGGTGAGGGAGCAGAGCGTGTACTGCGAAATCCACCCCTACAACATGGCGCTCGAGAAGATCAAGGCCTTCGCCCCTAAGGGGATCATCCTCTCCGGCGGCCCCTCCAGCGTCTATGACAAGGATGCCCCGCACTCCGACCTCGGCATCTACGACCTCGGCATCCCGGTCCTGGGCATCTGCTACGGTATGCAGCTCATGACCCAGCAGCTGGGCGGGCGCGTCGAGCGCTGCGACAAGCGCGAGTTCGGCCGCGCCACCCTGGTGCTCGACGGCGAGAGCGAGATCTTCGCCGGCTTCGAAGGGGGCGCCGAAGTCTGGATGTCCCACGGCGACCGCATCGAGCAGATGCCGGCCGGCTTCAAGCTGATGGCCCACACCACCGGCTGCCCGGTGGCCGCCATGAAGGACGAAAAGCGCAACTTCTACGGCGTGCAGTTCCACCCCGAAGTGGTGCACACCCCGCGCGGCGACGAGATGCTGGGCAACTTCCTGTTCAACGTCTGCGGCTCCAAGCCGACCTGGACCATGGCCAACTTCATCGAGACCGAGATCGAAGAGATCCGCAGGAAGGTCGGCACCGGCAAGGTGCTCTGCGCCCTCTCCGGCGGCGTCGACTCCTCCGTCGTTGCGGTGCTGATCCACAAGGCGATCGGCGACCAGCTCCAGTGCGTCTTCGTCAACAACGGCCTGCTCCGCAAAGGCGAGGCCGAGAAGGTGGTGAACCTCTTCACCAAGCACTTCAAGATCAACCTCGACTACGTCGACGCCACCGACCGCTTCCTCAACATGCTGGACGGCGTCTCCGACCCCGAGCAGAAGCGCAAGATCATCGGCAACGAGTTCATCTACCTCTTCGAGGAAGAGGCCAAGAAGCTGGGCCAGGTCGACTACCTGGCGCAGGGGACCCTCTACCCCGACGTGATCGAGTCCGTCTCCACCAAGGGCCCCTCCGCCGTCATCAAGAGCCACCACAACGTGGGCGGCCTCCCCGAGAAGATGAACCTGAAGCTCCTCGAGCCGGTGCGCGAACTCTTCAAGGACGAGGTGAGGCTCCTGGGCAAGGAACTGGGCATGCCCGACGAGGTGGTCTACCGCCAGCCCTTCCCGGGCCCGGGTCTCGCCATCCGCTGCATCGGCGAGCTCTCCGTCGAAAAGCTCGACATCCTGCGCGAGGCCGACGCCATCGTCATCGAGGAAATCCGCAAGGCTGGGTTATATCGCGACATCTGGCAGTCCTTTGCCGTGCTGCTGCCGGTTAAAACCGTCGGCGTCATGGGGGACGCCCGTACCTACGAGTGGACCGTCGCCCTGCGCGCGGTCAACTCCCTGGACGGCATGACCGCCGACTGGGTCAAGCTTCCCTACGAGCTGCTGGGGAGCATATCCTCGCGAATCATCAACGAAGTGAAGGGTGTCAACCGCGTGGTGTACGACATCAGCCAGAAGCCGCCGGCAACCATCGAGTGGGAGTAATTCCCGCGCTTCATTTTCAGCAGGTTCGTTTATTGCACAAAAACACCGCGGTGGCCGGCGCAAGCCGGTTGCCGCGGTTCTTTCGTATCTAGGGGGGCAAGGGGACTGGCTCCGCAGGTGCCTGTCCCCTTTGCTTGGCTACTGTCCCCTTCACTGGAGAGATAATGGATCCCATCCGCCTGCTCATCTTCGACCTGGACGGCACGCTGATCGACTCCCTGCCTGACCTGACCGACGCCACCAACCTGATCCGCGAGCGGCACGGCTTGCCGCAGATCGGGATCAGCGATGTGCGCAAGCTGGTGGGACAGGGGGCGCGCTCCCTGGTGGAGCGGGCGCTTCCCGGCGTGAGCGAGCCCGAGGTCGAGCAGGCGCTGGAGCAGTTTCTCGCCTACAACCTGGCCCACATAGCCGACAAGACTCGTCCCTATCCCGGCGTCCCCGAGACCCTGCAGGAGCTTGCGGGCCTGGAAATCCCGATGGTGGTCCTCTCCAACAAGAACGTCGCCCTGTGCCGTGAAGTGCTGGACAAGCTGGGGCTGGAGCGGCATTTCACCGACATCTTCGGCGCCGACTCCTTCCCGTACCGCAAGCCCTCCCCCGAGCCCGTGCTCGCCGTGCTGAAGGAATTCGGCGTTGCCGCCGGTGCCTGCGTCATGGTGGGCGACAGCGTCAACGACATCGCCGCCGGCGGCGGTGCGGGAGTCTGGACCGTCGGCTGCTGCTACGGCTACGGCGACCAGAGCGAACTCGATGCCGCAACGTATCGGGTTAGCGAATTTCCGGCGCTGCTGCAGCTCCCCTTTGTAAGAAAAATCGACGTGTGATGAAAAAAAGCTAAAGTTATTAAAAACGGTGTCGAAACGGTACTAAACCTAATCCTACCTGACCTACTGGGGGCGATATCAGATGAAAGTAGAAGACCTCAATTCCAACCCGGCCGTTTCCCATCTTGCCGTCGTGCGTAACGACAAGCCCGACACGGGCGAGGCGCAAGCGGAAGCAGCCAAGCAGCAGGCAGCCGCCGACAAGGTCGAGCTGTCCAGCTACATGCCCGTGGTTCCCACCTCCAAGCAGAGGCGCGATGACATCCGGGTGGACCGGGTCGAGGAACTGCGCACGCAGATCAAGAGCGGCAACTACGAGGTTTCCAGCAAAGACCTGGCGGAAAAGATGCTCAGCAAGCTCGTAGTGAAGTAGTTTCCAGCGGTCATGCGGGCCTATCCAGCCCAAGAGGCTGCCCCCCGACTCAGTCCACCGGTTCAGTCCACCGAAGCGGCAGGTGCGGCGGTGGAACCCAACAAAACCATTGACAAGATCCGTCTGATGGGGTAAAAGTTTTCTTCCACCAAGCGGGAATAACTCAGTGGTAGAGTGTCAGCTTCCCAAGCTGAAGGTCGCGGGTTCGAATCCCGTTTCCCGCTCCATAAAATCAATAGGTTAGCCGATCCTGGCTAACCTTTTTTGTTTTTTTGTAGCAATATTGTAGCAGATTGCAAGATATGAGGCCGGTAAAGCCCGATAGTATCGGGAACCACACAGTCATAAAATCACCCTCGACGACGAAATGCAAATAGCCTCATCGTTTGCTTTGAGGAGCGAGGCAACAAGCGAAGCGCGTTAGTGGTGCCATTACCTCTTACCTTGAATCCTCCGCTGCACAGACCCCATTCAACCTAACTGCCGATTTTGGTCCCTTTCCGAAGCAAATCCCGTCTATAAGACAATAACATGGGACCACGATCCAAGATGATATATAGGGGTATTGGGACTGGAGCGCCGGGAGATGGATATTATGGTGCTGCTAGTCAAACGAGATCAATTTTCAGCAGACAGACAGTAACCTCTTAATATTACACACTTACCCCTTCACAGTGGTATCCAATTGCACCAAGGCCACAATATGTAGATTTAGCGCACTACATATAGTATTTATGCTCAAAATATCGACCTCCATATTGGTCCGTACGGCCCTCTTTACTAGTTGGGCATGGGTAGCCTGCCCTTGAACTAGCCACGGCATTCTGGGGGTACGGCGGTCTAGCCATTTGCAGGTCTAAATGCTGGCGATGGGAGTATTCTGTGCGGACTTGGTGCAGGCGGGTCGTATGGAAGGGTTACCTTGTTTCCTTGCATGTGGCGACTAATCGTCTCAGAGCGGCCTGTTCACGGGCAGGTAACTTCGATATCGACTGGATCACCTTGTACCCGTTCCGCATGAGCACCGTAAGCTCGTTGTATAAGTTGAAGATTACCGGATATTGCAGTTTACCCTCATCGAGCGAGGCGTACACAAAGCGGTATACCTGGTTTCCACATGGACCACATATTACGGTCACAGCGGAATCCTTGGCCGGTATGAATCCACTACTTGCCAGAGAACCATATTTGATGCCATGAACCGTGTCACCCTGCCTCAGCGTATTGCCGCAGTATTCGCATCTCATCAGATCACTCCCCTTTCCACGAACGAGTAATATGTTGACCCGATTATGATGTGGTCCAAGACCTTGATACCAAGGAGATCACCGGCCTCCCTCAGTCGCCTTGTTACCTCCAAATCCTCACTGCTCGGTGTCGGGTCCCCGGTCGGATGATTATGCATGAGAATGATGGCTGCTGCGGAACTGAGCAAGGCGGTCTTAAAAGTTTCGCGAGGGTGGACGATTGACTGATTCAACGATCCTGTGCTGACGATATCCACACATACAATTCGGTTCTTACCGTCCAGATGCAACGCAATGAAATATTCCTTAGTCTCGTCTTGAAGGAAACCGAACGTGTCGAATATCTGGGTTGGTGACGTATACCTGATCTTTGGTGACAAATAGCTGTCAGCTCCTTCCTGAACTGTGAGCGTTTCGTAAACAGCTCGAATCTGACGGAATTTTATCTGCCGTGGTTTGGGTTCTGCGATCTCCATAGGTCCGAACAGGGTTTCAATCGTAGGCATGGTGGTTCCTCCTTGTAGGTTGGTTAAATCAGGTAATCGGTTAGTTTCAGGGCTATGGTCTTAGCGGAGAGTTGCCTCCAGGCTCCGAGTATTTCAGTTGCATCGTGTTCGGAATGCAGGAAGACGGTATTGACCGGGTCCGGTTCATTAGGCATGTAAGCGTCGAGCCCGATATATCCGAGGCCACGGTTTATGGTCAGCACGTAGAGGACGACACTCCTGGTGAAGACGGTGATGGTGTCACTGGTACCGGCATTGAGACGGTAACTCTTGCCCTGGTGCTCCAAAATCAAGCCCCTGGAATGCAAACCGGCCTCACTGGCTTCATTGAACGTCATTCTCCTGATAGTTGGTCTGATTGCGGTCATGGCAGTTTTCTCCTCTTGTGGTGTGGTGATTCGGATGCGTCCCTTGTGGCACTTGATGCAAGTGTCGTCGGGCTGGTAGTAGTCGGAATAGACGGAATGGCAGGTTCCGCATTTGAATAGTGCAATGGCGATTTCTCCTAAACTAAGGGATTAAGGGGTTAGCTTGTCTTTGACGGAGAGGAGCTGTTGTAGGGCTTATTTGGGGCTTGCAGGATGGTTTTTTGCTGCAAGATTAATGAGAGTTTGTTTGTTGCGGGTCCAAAGGACTGTGCTAGATGGGGTGGATGCTACAGGTAGGTTGTTTTGCTGGGGTGGCTATTCAGCGGAGCCTTCTGTTACATCGGTTTCACTGTTTTCACCTGGTCTCATGTTAAGTATTAGGTCTGCTGCGGCTTGCGCTCTAGCGGCGGCAACTACGAGCATCTTCTTGTCTCCCTTTGGTCCCTTAAGCACTGACAGCCACCCGTCTATGTACGAAGCACTCATGTCAATGGTCTCGCTGCTGATCCCAGCATGAGCACAGAGGAACGATGCAGTAAACTCAGCTACCAGCTCTTCAACCCCTCGTTCATGCGAATCGAACGTGTTCAGCTCAACAACCTCCTTTCTGGCAAGACGATGCTTAGCGCCAGTACTGTGACCCAGTTCATGGTAGAGGACGGCATAGAAGTCTTCGTTATGCTCAAAGGTGTGCTGGTACGGCATCTGTACGAGGTCATCCGCAGGGCGAAAGAACGCTCTGTTGCCACCGTACCTGATGATCGGTGCTCTCTTGTACCCTTGGACGATTTGCTCTGCTTTCTCGATAGGAGTGAACTCGTTAATCGTCTCCTCGGGGTCAGGGGGTAAGGTCAGGCCCTCGCACTGCTCGATGGAGAACACGTTATAAAACTTCAACATGGGTATCTTGCCGTGCTTCGTGTTAGCTTCTTCGATCTGGTCAGTAGAAGCCTTCTTGTCGAGCATCTTCCAGAAGACCACCATTGTTGACTTCTCACCACGCTTCACATGCCCCCCGAGGGACGCGGCTTGGCGATATGTGAGCCAGTAGGGCGACGAGTACGGCATTGCCCCCAAAATGAATGGATTTATCCCGCGATACTCCTTCTTACTGACGAGATTACGTGGCATTCCACTGCCTGCCGACCAACTCCGCTTCCAGGGGCAGGTTCCAGCTTCGAGTAGTGCTACGATACGGTCTGTAACGGTCTGATAGATGTCCATTTGCTTCCTCCTTGAGTTGAAACGACAAAAGGCACCCTCCGCTGTGGAAAGCGCCTTTCGTGTTGTGGTTTCAGAGAGTGTGATGGTCGTTGGTCTGGTGTTCGGTTACGAGGTGTCGAACATGGTTCTGCTCCTTTCTCTGTTGGAGGTGGATTGGTGATTGGCGGTGAGACACCTGAGACATCTGAGACATCGAAAGAAACAAGAGGGTTGAGTTAAGCTGTCTGAGGCGGTTAGTACTTGTTGCCCCTGGCATTGCAGTTTATTGGAGGGCTATTTGAAATGCGTGTCACACGTGTCACAGAGGTCACAGGCATAGGACGACATTCCCGTTGGCAGGGTCGGCACTGATCCCTTGACGCAAAAAAACGCAGCTCCGTAATGGAAACTGCGCCCTATGCTTGTGTGTATGGCGAATATTGACCCCGGGGTTCCGGCTTTCACTTCTGGGTCCCATATTTCCTTTTCTACCCAGTCCGGACTCCTGTATATATAAAAAATGAAATAGAAACGAGTCAGGGATAATAATATTAGAATATCATGCGGTTCCCGGTGCAACTATCGTTTCGGAAAACCCTCCTTGTCTCATAATCTCTGGCAGTACGCTTTGGCTTAACTGAACTTTGATCATGTACGCCGCCGGTTTCCTGCTCTTGAGTATCAGCTTGTACACGCCAGCCTCGGATATATACAGAGTTGAATTCTTATGGGGGCTTAGACGAAATATATCGTTTTGATCGATGCCGAAGTACCCTATCCTGACGTTGTTGCCCTTAACTGCCACGCTGGTATTCCTGAGACCCAATATGGTGCAAACGTCTTGGGCCTTAAACCACGTCTTTCCTGCACTCTGAAAACTGGTCAACTTGCTGTAATTACATCCTAAGATATCCACTAGTAATGATTTCATTTTAAATCCCCTCCACTGTTAAATTTTGAATGAATGCTTCTACTTCTGATTTCTTGAACCGTACCATCCTGCCGATCCGTACAGGCAAAGGCGCTTTTTGTTTCTGAATCCAGATGTCGAGTGTCTTGACTGAAATGTTGAGTAGTTCAGCCACCTGCTTCTTGTCGAGTAGGGTTTCCATGCGGAACCTCCGCTGATTTGATTGCACAATTCCGTGTGCATGTATGTTAATAACGGAATGTTGTTCGGCATCGGATGGAATATGGTAGAAGGGGTTGCTATTTGGCGGTGTCGATACGGAGGAGGTTACACCTGGTGACTCTCTACAACTTGCTACTACATGGGGGAACTTGCTAAAATTATAGGACTGGGATCTTATGAGAGTCCCTGGCGGGTTGCCGTGTTGCTTTAACTCTCTACCTGACTTACGAGCGTGTAACGCTCTGTTCTAACGATGTCTATGGAGAGTGGTAGCGAGTGGTAGCCTTTACGAGGCTGGCCTGATGCTGAGCGATGTAATCACGCTCAGCCTGACATACCGTTTTCGTGTGACTTGAGCTGATGGCCCGGGTGGCGCAATGTCGGGCTGAATGAATTCCTTTTTCGGCTTTGCAATAGACTTTTCTCATAAAAACCTGTATATCCTTCCACGTACAGACTAGAAAACGAATACATCTTGCGTCAAATATCATTCGTTCTTCGGCTGATTAGTCGCCTACGACGGAGCCTACCGATCTGAAAGAGGTTTAACATGTTCGATATTTTCACTGAAGAGCTTGAGGTCCTAATTAAAGATGGAGTCTCCAATCTCTATTGGTATCGTGCTGATCTCCATAAGGCCTGGCTTCGCTCAGGTGTACCAGCAAAGATGGCAGATAAGGTTTACAAAGCAGTCGATGGGGAGGGTAAAAAACTTACCAAAAGGCAGCAAATGGACCTGCTGTACGGGGAATTGCGAATAGGAGACTACAACCGTAGACTGGAAGTTTCGCGCAATTTTGTTCGGTTACTTGTAGAGCAGAGGATATTCACACCTCAGGATGAAAAGCATAGGATTGATCGAGCTGAGCATTGTGCTCTGAAGCTACGTGAGGTTATACGTGAACAACAAGAGCAACGAGAGTACCGAGAATCAATTAAAAGAAGAGCCAAGGAAGCCTCTAAAGAGACATATGAAGATCAATTACTACGTCTTCGCGAAGATTTTATGAAATATACGGAGTTGGCCCCACAAGAGAGAGGTTACTCACTTGAAAGGTTGTTTCCTCGGCTGATGAGTATCAGTGGAATACCAGTACAGGAACCTTTTAAGATAGTAGGTGAGCAAATAGATGGTGGCATTAAGTATGACGGCCATTATTATCTGATAGAACTAAAGTGGACAGAAAACAAAGTTGGACCGAAGGACATTGGCAGTTTCTACTACAAGGTAGACGGGAAGCTCGATTCACGTGGAATTATTATCTCCATGGGCGGATATACCGATGGGGTGGTCGAAGGACTACCACATGGTAAAGAGATTAAAGTGCTACTGCTAGATGGAGTGCATATTTCCAATGTTATTTTTGGGTTGTATACCATTCAGGAATTATTGGAGCATTGTATTAGTCACGCGGCATATAAGGCAGAATTATATTGCCCACATTCAATAAAGAAATAATTCGACACTTAAACCTATAAAAAACCGTCATTCCAGCTATTTATCCAGTGGTGTTTAGGCTGGCGTTATCTTGTTGGTGGAGTTAAACGAAATTGGAATTCTTGATTTATCTTAAAAAGTACGCAGAAGTTGCTTCAGCGGGAGCTGCTTGGCTGGCGCTTTTGTTGTCAGTATTTAGCATCCTTGCTGCCTGGAAGGCGCTGAGGATAAGCGAGCGACAGGAGGAACGGCGGAAACCACTATTAGTGCCCTACCTTCAAGATGGTTATATCCGGCGAGAGGGTGAGTCTATATTTTACGCATTTTTGCTATCAGTTAGCAATCCTACTGATTCAGACAATGCGGTTGCTGTAGCAGATTTACACATTACATATATAACCAAAGGCAATGTCCTTATGACAATCAAAGTGCCTTGGTATAACAAAGGTGCAAAAGGCTTTCACGATGAGAACATTTCCATTTCCTTTACCATCCCTCAAAGACTGGATGCGCATCAAACAGTTACCGGTTGGTTGTTTTTTCAAGTGGAAAAACTCCTTATTAGAGGTTACACGATTGAAGAGTACAGGATTGTTTTAACCGACAGCCACGGGATGAGGGCTCAATTGGAACCAATCCTAATTCGGGAGTATGGTGATGAGACTGAAGCCGCGCTATGACTTTTTCCCACTCTTTAACTCGCGTGAGGCGTGCCCACTTCGAATCGTTGCCGATGCTGCAATAGCAACTGTTACCGTAGGTGAGGGTCGTCTTGTCCCCCTCGTCATACTTGATACTACGGAGCGGTCCGATGTTGAAGAATTGATTCGCGTCCATCAATACCTAGCTCCAGGCGATGTTGCTTGCCAATGGGGATCATTGGATAAATTCAAAGACAAGGTTGCGCTACTCCTCACCTTTAAAAAGCCGGCTGAGCTCGTCATCATCGTTGAATTTGACATTCCAAAACAGGGAATCCTTGTTGACCAAGCTGTTAGTGCAAAAGGCATCTATTTGCAGGCTGGCCGAGAAGGCGACAGGTTCATAAATAACCCTGATGCGCCGAAGATTCTTCTTGAAATTCCTGATACAGGATTCAGGGGCATTTGGAATGAGATTTTCTATAAGTGTATGGTGACAAAGATGCGGGATCGTGGCCTCGGTCGAAGACAAGCAAAAGTAGCTGCAAGTGATGTAATTGAAAAAATGAGAGAATTTGGAAAGTTTCGAATGGGGCATTCGGACAGATAGAGGAGTGTAGCTGGCCTGCATACTCTCTACACCTCGCTACCACATGCCAAAACCGCTGATATGATAGAGCTTTGTTCTAGGAGAGTCGCTAGAGAGTCGGCGTGTTGGCTTGACACGCTACCAGACTCGCTCCCATGTAACAACTTAGTTTAAAAGGATTTAGGAGAGTAGTAGAAAGTGGTAGGGTTTTTAAGAGGGAACCCATTGTACGTCGGTGTCTGATGTCATAGGCGGGAATCTATGAACATAAGGCTCTGAAATCCGATTAGAAGAAGGTGTTATCCGTAGGCGAAGATTTTTGAACCTGGGCTCAAGATTTGGTTTGATGCAATATGGATAAATATTTGCCCCACTCTAGTCAGGGGGATGGGCGTTAGAGGAAAATATGAATCTTGTAAAATCCTACAAAGAAATTGTGCATGAGCAAATCAAAAATGGTGCAGCAAATGCGGGTAAGAAATATAAAAATGCTATAAGGCCTATATACGGTAGCGAGGAGAATGGAAAGCCCGTACACATTGGCACATGTGTGTTAGTGGAAATAGGGGGTAAGCGGTATCTCATAACAGCAGCTCATGTTGTCGATGAGTCTCGGCTCACGTCTTTGTATATAGGAGGGACAGTAGGGTCAAAGCTGCTCTTGATTGAGGGCGAGTTCATGTGTACGACTAAGCCCAAGGGTGACCGTGACTTAGATCATTATGACTTTGCTTGGCTAGAGCTATCACAACAGCAACTTAAACAACTGGAGGGTGTGAGCTTCGTAGCTGAGGTTGATATCGCCAGTCAACGAACTGACTCTGAAAAACGTGCGTATGTAGTGATGGGGTATCCCAACACTAAAAATAAAGAAGTAGATTTTACCAATATGTCCATCACTCCAAGATTCGCAAGGTACACGGCAACAGGCAAGAAAAAGCCAAAAATGTACAACAAACTGAAAATTTCTGGAGAGAGTCATATTGTTGTTGAACATAAAAAACGGTCAGTTGATTCTGACGGTAATATTACAGCCTCTATCCATCCGCGTGGAATGAGCGGTGGAGCCTTTATTGATCTTGGCGGTTTGGTCTCACTTGAAGAGCTTGCAAAACAAGATGTTAATCCTGGATTGCTCGCCGGTATTTTTATTGAGAAGCATCGGGAATTTAATGCAATGTTGTCAGTGAGAATTGAAATTATAATAGACACTATAAAAGCTAACACTTAAGTAATTGCATACCAGTTGCGCTTCTTTAGCTACTACATGGCGTTTACCTTATCGTAGAAACTATCTGACCTTGCGCGGTGCCGGTGTCTGGAGAATATGTGGAAATGGAGCCTTGATGAAAGTATTTCTTGATACAAATATTTTTTATAACGACTGGTTTATGAAAAATGCAAATTTTAGGTACCTCTTCCATTTTTTGAATAATGAAGGGCATTCCTTATTGATATCTAAGCTAGTAATTGAAGAAGCCGAAAACATTAGGAATAGAGAGCTGTCGGAATCTTTGTTAGACATAAAAAAATCCATTAACAGGATAAACAAACTTAATTATAATGACGTGTATTTTGCTCAAGAAAGCCTAGGTGTCGAAAAGTTTGAACTTTTACCCATGATTAGAAGTAGAACTGAGAATATAGAAGAGATCGAATATGAGGGTATCCCGCATTCAGTCGTGGTTGGGAGAGCCCTGATAAACAAAAAACCATTTATTGAGGGGGAGAAAGGGTATAGGGATACGCTTATATGGCTTTCATTTATGGACTATCTGGCCAAAAATGACATTGAAGAGGATGTCGTTTTCATCACCCAAAATAAGTCCGACTTCTTCAAGGTCAAAGATAAAGTCCTGCATTTCCATCAAGACCTTTG
Organism: Geomonas anaerohicana; assembly: GCF_016458305.1. Lineage (GTDB taxonomy): Bacteria > Desulfobacterota > Desulfuromonadia > Geobacterales > Geobacteraceae > Geomonas > Geomonas anaerohicana. Next base: position 264,339 of record NZ_JAEMHL010000005.1, read on the forward strand.
TAGTGACATAGAGCATAAAACTCTCAAAGCTAAGATAACTCCATATGCCTCACTTTTTGATTTTGTTAATAGTGCTATTGATAAGGACGTTCATGCTATTGACCATTATGCATCTGAGAAGTTATTTGAACAATTTATATTTGAAGAAAGCTCAAAGTTTATTACCGAAATGTCAAATGTTGATCTCAGTAAACATTTTGGATACACAATATTCGAAACTAATGTAAAAACCATTCTGTCAACTAGGGTTGAAATATACGAAGGTCTTGAAGATATTGACATACTGCAGACACAAAGACTTGAAGGGGACGATGTTTATGTCAGTTATAGCTACAACCTACGCGGGGTAACTGTCGAAATAGACATACCAGAAATTGATTACTTCATGAATAAAATTGAAATTCTTAAAGTAGCAGACGATGTTGATGTTATTTCTGAAGTTGTAACGTTACATTTTTTTATGCGGCCTTATTTTGATGTTAGCTTCATATATAACGCAAGGCTTGACACTCTTAAGAACTTCGAGGTGGCAAGGATTTGGTTGCGCTGACAATTCTGTGATTTATGGGAAAGCATTTAGACGTTGTTGTTTGCCATATTATATACTCTCTACAACTCACTACTAAGCCAAACCCAATATGTTTACAATATGGTGGCAGACGCGCCATTAGCGAGTGGCTGTCTACCGGACTCCTTACAAGTTAAGGGCCTAAAGTTGTGCAGTATTTGGCGAAGGGTTGAAGGCGTTGTGGGGTAATTTTTAGTGCAGAGTGCCGGGTCGGCGGGGATTTGTTGATTCGATCACACCTTGCAGCCATGATCGCTGAAGAATGTGAAAATCTCCCGTTTGGGCCATTTCAAGCATAGGATGCAGTCTTTCATGCAACCTTTTATGTCAGCCGAGAAGCTGATCTATTCCTCGCTATCAGATATTAGGGAGCCCAATATTTTTGGAAATTAGCTCCGTCAGATTTGGGTCTTGTGGTCGGTTTTTCAATCTGAATTGTCAAGGGGATCGGAAAATCTACTCCAATAATTGCCGCTTCGCCGGGCTTGAGGTTCGGAAGAAATGCAGAAGCGGAACGATCAATTTCACCGCAAGCACGCTCGACGACTTCACGATCGCGGTCATTGGTAAGTCTATGAACAATAAGGGTTCCCATCTGACTGAGGACACCTTCCGTTATGTCGCGCGGCCGCTGCGTCGCTAGGCATATATTGATACCGTATTTTCGGCCTTCTTTGGCAATGAGTTCAAAGGCATCGAGCCTTTCACTGTAATCCTCACTCCCAATATGGCGACCTAAAAAATTGTGAGCCTCATCAACGATCAGCACGAGCGGAGTCCCCTTAAAGAATCTCTCTCGTGCTTTATTAAGCAAATAACGGCCTATAACATTAGCTATTATCTCACGAGCGTGAAATTCGTATGCAATTCCGCTCACATCTATTCGAATTAAATTTTCACTGCCCGCTATAAACTCGTCTATTTTGGTGGTCAATTTAGGCTCAGCATCAGCTTGGAAAACGCAACTGAAGGCAGACGACGTTATGATTCCATTGATTCGTGTTAACAATGAAGCACAGTAACCTATTTCCGCTTCGTTTGCTCCTTTCCACTTAGGATCGCCATAGTCTTGGACACATTCATTTACAATTTGCTCTGGTAGTTTACTGATGACAATTGGCTCTCTTGTGTCGTTTATTTGAGAAGCGTGTTTTGTCATTGCATCATAGAAAGGTCTTTTATCTTTAAAAGCCTTAACAATGACACCGTTGACCGCTAATCCAGGTTCTAACCTTGCTAACCTGAGGCTTTGAATTGCTGCTCGTAGCTTTGGGCCTTGAACCTTTCCAGAAGGTTCAAAAAGTGCAACAAAATCTGATTCAGTGAAACAGGTTGAGGGTAATGAACATGATTGAGAGTTGGCTGCTTTTTCTACGGGGTCACCGAGATGGCAATGTACTATATTGGTATCAGCAAAACCGCGGTATTCACCAGTGGCATCAAGAAGAATCATTTTTGAATTAAATTTAAGGCATTCCTCAATTATCCGTGAAGTTGTCCAACTTTTCCCGCCACCAGTAGAACCAAGTATGGCACAATGACGCCCAAAAAGCTTCTCAGGCTTGATGAATACTTTGCTCTCCTGAGCAACGTCGACCGAGCCAAGGGCGAGCAGCACAGGGCTTCTCTCTTCACCGTTTTGTTCCATCAACAATGGGAGATCTGCTATAAATTTATGAGGTGCAGCGTAAACTCGGTCTCCTAAGCGAGGGTAGGATTCAACACCAGCCGTCACTTTAAGGTCATCCATCGCAACAGAACCGAGCAACTGAATCTGTCCTATAGCATCCAACACAGGCAAACTGGAGTGATCCTGATTGATTGTACGTCTTTCGTGTTCTGGCAGCCGAACTTCAACTATCCGGCCCAGAAGTAGGGTCTGCTGGCCTTCGATTAAAACAAACTCGCCTACCTCACCTTTACCATATCGTCCACCAGAGAAGTGCGAGCCACTTGGATTCCCTGCTTCAGTAAGATTGACCCTCACAGCATATGCGTTTATAGATGACAGTATTCCAATAAACAATTCATGGCGTAACAATCCATGAGGAAAGCTATTATCTCTGGTCTCAGCAACAAAATTCATCTTCCACCCGTAATATTCTTGATGTCTTTCATGAGTTTATCAGCTGGAGATAATGATTTGAGATCTGGTACCAATTTCGTGAAATCCGAGAAGGAAGCATTGATGAACCAAATGTCTTCACCCTCTCGCGACAAATCTGCTAATTCTTTCCAATATCGACTTGGACCACTTTTGCCATTGATGAAATCTTCTGCGGCATAGTCTGCAATTATTAGGCGAAGGTGTGGGTTTGATCTGACAGCAGACAAAATTGGCTCAGCTAGATGGTCATCATTAAAACCGAAACCGGTGACTATTAGGCAGGTGTTAGGTTCTCGTAAAGCAGCAAAGTATTGCGATACCATTTCCAAATTTGGCTGTAGAAAACTCTGCTGGTATTTACCTTTTGCAGGATAGGTCAGGCAGGCCTCGCTTGGTTCTGGGTTTTGTTTTTCTACGACGCGTCCTTCTGGGGTATGTGCCCAGTTTACGGACCCATGCAGCTTGTAAAGAAGAAAAACCCCTTCGAGATAGCTACCTTGATCCTCACTTGATCTCGGCCTTCGGACTATATCATAGCAAAAAAAGCGCGGATCAAAGAAGCGTGGCTGGGTAAAGGAAAACCCGTCTATAACTACGAGCCCTATTTCACCGGCAGCCCTCTCAAAGCACAAATCATAATTGGTGCTGAAAATCTTTAAGCGTGAGTCTCGGACTCTGCGCCTGGAGAGACGGTGCAAAAAAGTTTTGTGACCATCTAATTCTTTATTTTCTAAGAAAGAAGAGCATTTCTCTAATATTTCTTTTTTGGAATGTTCAACAAGGCCTTTTACGGCTAAGTCATCTTCAATTTGCAAGTAGGCATCGCAGCGAGAAAGAAAATCTTCAATATTGGGAGCGGGAGTGGCCAGATCGTATTTGATAGTTCCAGCTACTTGGACTGCAATTTCACTCGGAGGAGTCCCAATAGCAGCCTTCCACAAATCAAGCATAGTTGGGCCACCAGCTGATCGAGATGTCCCACAACCCGTTAAGATAATGAGGTTTTGCATCTGCAAAGAGGTCAGTAACGAATCCTTTAATGCCTCAAATGATGCTTTTACATTTTTATTCTCCAGTTCCTGGTTTTCAGCTTTGGCATCAACAAATAGATTTCGCCATTCCGCTGAGGACGGTGCTTTATATTTTAGCTGTCCTGCTGAAGTGGTAACTCTTGCCGCGGGTGTAGTCCTCGCCATACGTTCTCCCCAATACCTGGTAACTTATTTTCCCGGCAAGAAACAAATACTTGAACGTCTTTCGGATTAATAGTACTGCCGTATATATTCATAGGCCTTTTCAAATAGCTCCTCATCCTGGTGAAGGCGATATTTAAAGAGCGACTTCCGCAGGGCCTTCTTGACTTCTCGTTCCCCAGCCAGAGTATGCTGCCAACCAGGGAAACTCACTAGCCGCACAATTTCATCAATATCCGCAACGATTCGCTCAACAATTATCGGTGTTGATTCGCTCTTCACTTCTTGAAACAACTCGGTTAGTGCAGCCTTGCCACGATCCTCGTCTTCTTCAGGTGGGGTATCCTTTTCTGTTTTGAGCAGGTCTTCGGCTATTTGTAACAGCTGTTTCAGAAAATCAATGCTGGTAATGAGCCCTTGTTCTTGGCGGTTCTTCAAATCTTCCAGTCGTTCCGAAAGCAGCTTGAATTTGGGATTACCGATATGTTTACGTAGGCGGCGAGCAATCTTTATCTCTATCTCTTTAGTCTTTTTCGGGTCGGGGTTACTCAGCACAGCTTCCAGTAAATCAGCATCAAGAATCAGGGTTTCGAGGTCGTCCCGTAACGTCTCCACGTGCACATTCTGGTGGATGAGTTCGATTGTCTTGGCCCCAAGGGAGTGCCAAATTAGCTTGCCATGCCCGCTAGACGGCTGAACTGACTGGTACACCTGGGATAACCAACGGTAGTCGGTTTCATACTGGTTAAGGATCGGGTCTGGAGAAATTGCCTCCCACAGCTTGTTGAGGACACTGAAATCAGCAGCGAAATTATCCCGCACGGTGTTGTTCGGTAGACATTCTTGGGCTGCGATCAGTCCTTCGTACCCCTGAACGGTTCGATCTATGCCTGGAAAGAAGACGAGGCACTTCTGCATTGCTTCAGGGAGTTGGCTCTGTAGCTCCTGAATATTGGAAACCACCTTGAGGATATTCTTGTCATCGAACTCTAGCGCCTTTGCAACGTCATCGAATACGCCCAGATAATCCACGATCAGTCCGTGGGTCTTAGTGTCGCAGAAGGTTCGATTTACCCGACAAATAGCCTGAAGCAGGGTGTGGTCCCGCATAGGCTTATCGAGGTACATTGCTTGAAGGATCGGGGCGTCAAAGCCCGTCAAGAGCTTCGCTGTAACGATTATCAGCTTTAGCGGGTCGTTTGGGTCACGGAACCTGTCCAACAGCCGGGTTTCTTCGTCACGTGTACGGCTGTAGGGCTTGTATTGCGGTTCATTCCCGTTGACGGTCATGACAATCTCGCTTGCCTCCGGAGACAAGAGCTTATCGATTTCGTTTTTGTAGAGTAGGCAACACTCCCGGTCAAAAGCAACAATCTGGCCCTTGAACCCATTCGGTTCTATTTTACTCTGGAAATGCTGAATAATGTCGGCACAGATCCTCTGAACTCGCTCCGGTGTCTTTACCAGGACGGCCATTTTTGATGCTGCCTTGCTCAGATTGTCTTTATCTAGGTCGGACAGTTCTCCGGTTAGCTCGGCATAGGCTTGGTCTATCGCTTCCTTGTCGATGTGCAGTTCAACAAGGCGTGGTTCAAAGTGCAGGGGTAGCGTAGCGCCATCGCGTATCGATTCTTCAAACCCGTATCGGCTCAAATAGCCACCGGTATCTTCCTCGGCACCGAAGGCGTAGAAGGTATTGCGGTCACTGCGGTTGATCGGCGTCCCGGTAAGGCCAAAGAGGAAGGCATTGGGGAGAGCCTGTCTCATTTTGCGGCCAAGATCCCCTTCTTGGGTACGATGGGCTTCATCCACTAGGACAATGATGTTGGACCGGTCATTTATGACCCCATCAGCCTCGGCAAACCTGAAGATGGTGGTAATGATAATCTTTCGGACATCCTGAGCTAACACGTTCTTCAACTTTTCGCGGGTTCCAGCCTTTTCCAGGTTCGGAATATCTGCCGCCGTAAAGGTGCCTGTAATCTGCGCGTCGAGATCGATGCGGTCTACCACGATCAGCACTGTCGGATTTTTAAGTTTCGGGTGCATTCGCAGTTTCTGAGCGGCAAACACCATCAACAAGGACTTTCCTGAGCCCTGGAAGTGCCATATGAGTCCCTTCCGTGGATACCCTGACAATACGCGCTCAACAACCAAGTTGGTGGCTTCGTACTGCTGGTAACGACAGATGACTTTGCTTCGATGTTGTTTCTTATGGGTAGCGAATAGCGTGAAGTTAGCGAGGATATCAAGTATGATATGTGGACGCAGCATGCTTTCAACAGCAGCCTTAAGGGAATGAAGCGGGTGGTGCTGGTGATCGTCATTCCCGTTATCCAAGTTCCATGGCCCCCAGTCTTTTACCGGCAGTCCAATTGAACCGTAGTGGTATTCCTTACCCTCTGTCGCCACCGAGAAAACGTTACAGACAAACAGCTCCGGTACAAACTTCTCGTAATCCTCATGCACCTGAAGAGCACCGTCAACCCAGCTTGTGGCCTTGCGTACCGGCGTTTTTGCCTCGATCAGCACCAACGGCAACCCATTCACCAACAGGATCAAGTCAGCACGTTTTTCAACCGCACCGGCACGAAAGGTGTACTGCTGGGTCAGTATGAACTGGTTGCGGTCCAGGTTTTCAAAGTCGATAAGTCGTACCGGAACATGCTCGTTGTTCGGACCGAACGGCATGGAACGTTCACCACGCAACCAAGCAGTCATCTCCTCATTGGCGCGAATTAGCCCGTCAGAACGAACCGAGAGCACAATGGCCCGCAGCTTATAGATCACCTCGTCAGCAAGGCAGGGTTGCTCTTTGATTTCAGGATTGAGATGAATGAGGGAGTCGCGTAAATAGGATTCAACGAAGACTTCATGGCTCTGGCGAGGAAGCTTGCTTGGCGAAACATACCGCCAGCCGATACCCTTTGCTGCCCGCCCAACAACGTATGCAGGTGTCGGTTCGTTAACCACTCCTGGCGTGGCCTCTTTGATTGGGCCAGTGAGTAGATCACGTAGGTAGGCTTCTACAGTGTTGGACTCTGTGAACGAAGTCATTTTTAACTCCCTGCCAGCCTTGCTAATAGCAGCTGCTTCATTTGGGCAATTACTGCTCGACGCGTTACTGTAGCGTTACTCACCATATTTGTTTGTTCAATCTGTGTCAAAAGCTCTTTTTGAACGTCCAATGATGGAAGCGGTATTTGTACTTTGAGAAGATTGCTAGCATTTACGTTTGCCTGGCTGACACCTTTTGTTGCAAACGAAAGAACCTGCCGACGACCATAGTCGGAATTTAAAAATAACGTCAAATACTTTGGCTCAAGTTTTGCCGGGTCAGTCTTGATCCGCACAAGATATGATGCAAATACATGCTCTCCTTGGAGAGAATATACCCCAGTTCTACCAACTAATTCATAACTATTAGTGCGATTAAATAGAACATCGCCAGCGATAAGCTTGTATGATTCAAAGTCCTTGCTGCTTAAGTCAACGTATTTGATGTCATTTTCGACACATAGTCCGTTTTCTAAGTTCATCATTCGAAGAATGGGATATTGGCCCTGATCATTTGGATTAATAGAAAGTCCATATTGAGTGTTCAGAACTGCGGCCCCAAGACTGACAATTGGTGACTTTTGCACCAAAACATTGCCAAGAAAAGCACATGACAGTTGCGATGCCTGTCTCATTAACTTGTCATATTCGTTGCTTGTATTCTCGATTTCTATTAACAAATCAGCAATGCGTCGCTGCTCCTCGGCCGGCGGCAGAGAAAACTCAAAATCCGCCAAACTCGTCCAGTTAGTTCGAGGGCTTAGACTGCCCGCAGATGTCCCTACTGCATATTGTAAAAACTCTTCGGTTTGACAGATGAAAGGCAGCAACGCAGGCAACAGTTTTTTGGAATCCTTACTTTCAAACACATAGATATCGCCGGAGCAAACTCCGGAAAAATCTGCTACCGCCACCTTGCGCTGATATGCCCGACGCTTGCCGAATAGCACCTGCCCCGGCTTGAACACACTTGTGAAAGTAACTCCATCCGCAACATTACCCCAACGGCGAATACGCAGGTCTTCAGGATCGATGTGCTCAAGTCCGATATACCGGTCAAATCCGTCAGCCAGAGGATCACTGCTGCGGACTTTGGAGAGGCGAACGACCTCACCGAACTTCACTTGTTGCCAACCTGATTTTAGGGTTTGTTCAATCATGCATCCACCCCTTCGACAATTAACCCATCTAGTGTTTTTGTCAGCTCATCCATCTCCTTCCAGAACTCATAACCACCACGATTCCACTGTTTCCATACTGACATCAAACTTTGAGATCCATCCAGGGCATCGGTAGTTATTTCAGTTCTCCGCACATAAAGCGGGATTGATAGGTTTGAGCTATTGGCGGTAATCTCGTCGAGAGTGGCAACCTTCGCAAACCCTGAAATATCCTGAAACGCTTGGTAGGCGGAAAGGATACTTGCCTGATGCTCCTGTTTGAGAAAGCTTTGCGCCCGCTCGCGTGTTACTTTTTCCAAGGCATCAATGAAAAGGACCTTACCTTGGCGCTCTTTTACCTTATTCTGACGACAGACAACGATACATGACTCCATCGGAGAGTTATAAAAGAGGTTTGGTCCCAGGCCGATTACAGCCTCAACCAAATCAAGCGTAACCATCTTAGCCCGCATCGCCTGCTCTTCGTTGCGGAACAACACCCCGTGTGGCCAGAGAATGGCACTGCGCCCCTTCTTGCTTAGACTCTTTAGGATATGCTGAAAAAAGGCATAATCGGCCCGCCCTTGTGGAGGGACTCCAAGAATATTGCGGCCCCACTTGTCCGACTCAAACGCTGCCCTATCCCATTGCTTTATGGAATACGGTGGGTTTGCCAGCACCACATCAAACTTCTTGAGCTGGTCGTTTTCGATAAGCTTTGGCTCAGCCAAGGTATCACCGCGGACGATCTGAAAATCTTCGATGCCATGCAAAAATAGATTCATTCTTGCAATACCAGATGTCATCAAGTTCCGTTCTTGCCCGTAGAGCTTCAAGGTACGGTACTCGCCACCGGTCCTCTTTACCTCAGACAGAGCTGACAAAAGCATCCCCCCTGTACCGCAAGTCGGATCATATATCGACTCACCAGGTTGTGGGTCTACCAGTTGTGTCATCAGGTGAACTACGGTGCGGTTGGTATAAAATTCTGCCGCCGTATGACCGGAGTCATCGGCAAACTTCTTGATTAAGAACTCGTAGGCGTTCCCCAACTCGTCTTCCGGTACATTGGCAACCGAGAGAGTCTGTGTTGAGAAGTGCTCGATGAGGTCCTTAAAGGTCTCATCCGGTAAACGTTCCTTGTTGGTCCAGGGAGCATCACCAAATATTCCGGTAAGCATATCGGGGTTTGCCGCCTCAATCGCTCTCATAGCGGATTGGATTGTCATTCCGACATTTTTTGGCGTTTGGCGGACATCGTTCCAATGGGAACCCGCAGGTAGCAGGAAACGGTGGTTTTCAGCAAAATCTCCACCAGATTCCACCATAGACTGCTGGTATTCTTCGTCAAAAACGTCCGAAATGCGTTTAAAGAACAGCAGCGGGAATATGAATTGCTTATAGTCACCGGCATCGATCAAGCCGCGCAAAAGGGTTGCCGCGCCCCACAGGTAGGATTCCAGTTCTTGTTGAGATATCCTAGAACTCATTTATTTGTCCTTGAGCAGGAGGGCTATAAATCGATCTGTAATTTTTTCTAGATCGTCTATCGACAATTCTGCCATCCATGTAATTTTGAAAGGTTTTCTTAGCTCTGTATTCCAAACCCTAAGCCCTGAAATCTCTCCATTGTTGTCTGGTAAAAATTCAATGTTGAAATGAGACACAGCATTCCTAAGCAGTCGAAGAAGCATTCGCAAGTCTCTTGGTTGCCGGTAGTCTCCCACAACACGAGGAATTGGCCAGCCAGTGGCAGCAAGCTCCTTGAGAGGCGTATTGGGAATTTCATCAAAGTATCGTTGCTGCGGGAATACCAGCAAGCCGAGCATTGAATTTATAAGCTGAGTAACTTCAAATACTGATAGCCCAGAATCATTTTTTATCTGTAAAAGCCGCAACGTCTCAAGATTTTGGCGTGTTCGTTTTGCAAAATCAGCAACAAGCTCCTCATACATCATTTTACCCAACCTCCAGCGGTCATGAGCTTATCCAATCGGGCATCAGCCTCGCGACAACGCTCAAGTGCAGACTTAAAATCTTCAATCGCCTGCGGCAAGGGCGGAATATCCTCGTTTAGCGGCGGCAACACATACCGAGAAATATTGAGAGTCCAGTCCTCTGTCTTTATTTCGTCCGTTTTTACGATTCGCACACGGTCCTGTACATCTTTGAACTCTTGAAACCAGTTCAATATCTCCGCGCCGTTTTCCGGCTCAAGATAGTTTTGGGCTCTGCCACGACGGAATAAGCTAGAGGCATCAGCTATCATCACTCTGCCCTTGCGGGTAGTAGGTTTGCGCTTTCTTAGGACTAGGATGCAGGCGGCAAGGCTGGTGCCGTAAAAGAGATTTTGAGCAAGGCCGATAACCCCTTCAATAAGGTCCATTTCCAGCAGCTTGCGCCGGATTTCGCCCTCAGCTCCTTTACGGAATAATGCCCCCTGCGGCAGGACAACTGCCATGCGCCCGGTTCCTTGAGCCATGGACTTGACCATATGCTGTACCCAGGCAAAATCACCACAACCTGAAGGTGGCATGCCTGCAAAGTTACGTCCAAACGGGTCATCAAGCCACACTTCCTCGCCCCATTTTTCAAGTGAGAATGGCGGATTGGCGATGACGCAATCGAATTTGGCAAGTTGATCACCCTCGAAGAACGCAGGGTTCCGAAGTGTATCACCGCGAACAATCTTGAAATCTTCAACCCCATGCAAAAACAGGTTCATGCGGGCAATTGCAGATGTCGTTAGATTTTTTTCCTGCCCGTACAGCTTTCCCCAAAGCCGCTTAGTGTCGCCATGCATTTCGTGCACATGCTGAAGTGCAGCGAGTAACATCCCACCCGTCCCACAAGCAGGGTCGTAGATGCTCTCATTCTCCTTGGGATCTAACATGTCCACCATGAGCCGCACTACACTTCGAGGCGTATAGAACTCACCTGCCTTTTTGTTGGTAGCGTCGGCAAACTTCTTGATCAGGAATTCATAGGCGTCACCCAAAACATCTGTGGCGACGTGGCTGTTGCCAAGAGGAAGGCTTGAAAAATGCTCAAAAAGGTCTTTCAGCAATCCGTCGGTTAGACGGTCCTTGTTTGACCACTGTGCATCACCAAAAACGCCATACAGCGTCTCTGGATTGGATTTTTCGATCTCCCGCAAAGCTCGCTGTAGCGCAGTCCCAACATTGGCAGGTGTCTCTCTGACATCTTGCCAGTGACATCCCTCCGGGACCTGGAACCTATGTGACTCGGGAAACATAGCAAGCCCAGGGTCGCCCATCTCTTCGGATATTTCTTGAAACTCCTCATCCCAGACATCGCAAATGCGCTTAAAAAATAGGAGCGGGAAAATATAAGTTTTGAAGTCGGCGGCGTCTACCGTTCCACGAAGGATATTGGCCGATTCCCACAAATGGTTCTCAAGTTGGTCAAGCGAGGTAGTTGTCATCGTTTCGGTTACGACCTTTAGGGATTCATTAAAACATAATTACGCTGGCAAATGGTATAGCCCGTTACCAGTACCAAAAAACCGGCTAAATAGCCATTGAAATCAGCCCTGCTGGCCGCAACGAGAAAGACCCCATTGACCGTTTCGGGTCGCAGGGGCCTCATTCTCAAATTCCTACCACTCGTCGCAATGACTTCTTCCACTGGACCTTGGGGAGGTCTTTGAGGTGATCGTACAGCAGCTTTATGTTTGCGTCGCTTTGAAACTCCCGAATGAACTGAGCTGCTTTCTCGTTTGCCGGCTCCGCCATGTCAACCCTGTCGTCGATGTCGTCCATTTTTCCGAACCAGATGGACTCGGTAATCGTTGGGGTAAGGGTCTCGTAAAGCGCAATAGCTTCTCGATAGCCTTCTAGCATAGGCTCCGCGCTCACACTTGTCTGAAACCCGGCATCAAATGCATATTTTAGAGCAGCGACCCGTTCTTGGGGCCTCGGAGCACCCGGTTCCCAGAATTTGCATACACGTTCATTTAAGCTGCCGATGGTGAACCGGAAAAGAATGCTGTCCTTGTACGCTGCAAACGAGTCGCATATCGACTGTATGCATGTCATACGTGGTTTGGAGACGATTAACACCCGATTCCTGGCATTAAGGATGTTTCGGAGCGTCGCCATGTATGTCGTCAGGTTGTTGTCGGTGATGTCGTGCATGGTCGGGAACATAACCATGTCGTCAACGGTCTCTTCGATCTTTACCTTTGCCGGGTTGACCTGCTCCTCCGTCCACTTGCTTTTGTCGGCGATCATCTCGGTTTTGACGGCTATGTCCCGTGCGTAGCAGTACTTACACCCGTTCAGGCAGCCGGTGCCGATATTGTAACTGTAAGGTGCCCATTCGCCGACACGGGACCCAGGTTTTGCTTCGTTGAACTTGTTCATATTCCCTCCATTGGGTTAGTTCGGGGAAGGAAGTTGCCTTCCCGCCCCTTGGGATGTTTCACTGCTTAGGTTTGGCCCACTTGATGAGAAGTCGTTTTTTGGGCGGTTCCGTATCGATGGCTTCCGTGATCTTTGCTGCCCCTTCACCACTGATGAGGTCGAGGTATTGCTTGTGCCGCTCTTCCTCTGTCGTGGCTAGAAATTCGCTACCACTCTCTACCAATTTCAAAACTGATTGTTCTGCCGCGTCATTTTCAGTAGGGAACCCAGTGTCGTCTGCTTCACTCTCGACCGACTCCCTACCTTCTGATATGCCGGTTTCATGCAATTCTTCGTCTGTTGTAGCGAGTGGTAGGGGATCCTCTGACAGTACCGGGGCAAGCAAACCGTACTGTTCCTTGAGTCGGTTTAGTTCTTGGATAGTGATAATTGCACGGGACCGCCCGTTTACTGCTTTGGTCTTTATACTCAACGATTGGATACGCTTCCCTACTTTCTGCGGCGATACCTGGTATTGCACCGGCTTACCAAGGTTGAGCTGAGTGCGAATTTCCTCAACCGGTATCTCTGTTGGTAGATTGCCGTCAAATCGGGCGATCTTGGCGATGGCGGCGATAAGCTGCCCTTCGATAGTATCCTTCTTGTCCTCAATCTTCTGCCCTGACATCTCCAGAAGGACGCGCTTCATCTGCTCGAAGGCTACTGGGGCAATCATTTGTGCCAACTGGAAAAGAGGTTCGCTGATGTCCCAGAGTCTCCCACTTATGCCGGGGATCGGCTCAACGTATGGTAGTTGCTTATCCATCATTCTGGCACGGAACGCCGTGAGGCTATCCCTGAAGGGTAATCCCATCGCAGGGGTTAGATTCTCGTACCGTCCCGGTTTGTTGGGCATAGATATTGAGAGGCACCTGCTCTCGAAGGTGATATTGGCTGGTTCGTTGGTCGCCACTATCGTGCTGCCGAAGACGTCAAAGTATTCCTGGTCGGCAATCGGCCCTTTGTCTGGATTGAGAACCCTGACAACTTGAGTACCCTTTTCAAACCGACCCAAAAGGATGTCCTGAGCGCCTTCGCCCTTCTCGGCGGATTTCCATAGGTCCGTAACATCGAAAAAGATGGTTGCGTTAAAGTGCTGGGCAAACCTGATAACGTTTGCTGGGCGAATATCTACCAAGTGCAGGCCACGATACGATGTAGCAAGCATGGTCTTGGCGGTACGGCTCTTTCCACGTTCGGCCACTGCATAAAAATAGATCACGGGGATATAACGCACATCCGGGTGGTCCTGCATATACGACAACAAAACGGAAAGGACGATTATCGGCCATACATCGTCTTCCAGGTAAGAGAACCGCTTGAAAAAGGCAAGAAGGTCCTCGTAAAGTTTGGTGTCGTCAGTGTCCTTGTATTGGCTGATTACCCGCTCGGCGTTTGGTATGGGGAACTTGATGTACCTCGTACCTGGTGGCTCATAGACTGTCCCGTCGTCATCGACCCAAGTGTTTTCCAGCCGCAATCCGCCGTCGTCCTTGACGAGGTACCGGACTTTCCCAGCCTCGTCCTTTACAAGGTCAACCAAACCGGGGAATACCGCCTTCAAAGGTAGATCTTCATCCATGTCGGCTTCATCCCCTGTCGGTGTAAAGGCGGCGACCTGCTTCATCTGCTTAGAAATAGCAGGCTTAGCCACACCAAGGACTTTAGCGAGCTTCCCGATATATGTGTCCTGTACGATGGCGCTCTTCTCCTCTGCGATTGCCTCAAGAACGGCCTGGTGGTCCTCAATCGTCGCAGCGATGATAAGGTCGTCTATGCTTGGTGCCGAGGCTGTGGTCGCCGTCGTTATCGCGTCCTCCAGCGGTTTAGTTGATTCAAGCGAGGCCGTCGGTGCGACCTGCTCAGTTTTCTGGTCTTCTATTTCCACTTATAAGCTCCTTTCAAGATATGCTGAGGTGTCGGTTGGGTAGGGTGTCTGTAAAAAATGTCAGAACTCTGGTTAGATCCCGGTGCTGATAAAATGATCGTTGATCCAACTCTGAACGTCGCTGGTTCGATACCTGATGGCCCTTCCCATTTTGACGTATGGTATTCCGGTACCCTTAAATCTGGACATTTCGAACCATGCTGCGCTCATGCCTGTCCATTCGACTACCTGTTGCTGTGTCATCAACCTGTCAATGTGTTCGCCCATGCTAAGTTCTCCCTTGTTTTGTTGGTTATTTAGTTTAAATACGCAAAAAGACCTTCCTGTTTCCAAGAAGGTCTCTCAACGCATCCACAAATAGCACCTATTTCATTTTATAAAGGTATTTGATAATATGAATAACTCGCAAAGCCATCCACGAATAACCCAAAAAATGTAGTTATGTTCAATGCCTTGCCACAGAAATCAATAAAACGGTCCCCAAATAGCACAAAAAAAGGCACAGCTGATTGGCTGCACCTTTTCTGTTGGATTTTGGCTTTCAAGTAACCCCAAATAGCACCGTTTAGTAAGAAAACATGGTTAAATCTCTGCCCCATAGGCCGATTTAAAAAATCCCCAATCCATATTCATAATTCTATATTTGTAAAAAATCCCCCGGGCAGCACGATTTGTTTGGATTTCTATTTTTTATTTGCTCCCAGATAGCACATGATCTGGTTTTGGGGATATGTGTTTCATATCTTACCACAAATAGCACAAACCCATTTGATAGAAATGAAAATCAAAAAACATGAGTAATTCATGTGTGTTAGTGTCCTTGCCATGGGTGTGATGCCTGGTGTCAAAATCAGAGCACGTAATGCATCTATCTCCATGCTGGTATAAATAACCCCATCCTCTCAGTATTCATCTACTTCCTCGATGTTGTAAGAATCAAAAGCTGTGATTTTATCAATAGTTGCTTGTGCTTTGCTGTGTGTTGCTAGCTCTTGATAGGATGCAAATGTCGGTGTGAGCACCCCTATGACATCTATGGCGTTTTCATCTGGCTCAAACCACCAATACGACTTGTAAAATTTACCTGCACGACTAGCAGGTTCAAGGCCACTACTCACGACCACATCCTCAACCTTCCTCGCTAGGCAGTTACTTTCGTTGGTAGCCTTTTTACCTGTAGATTTGTAATCCAAACGATAGACAAAGCATGAGTTTGTGGCTGAATATTGTGCCGGAAAGCAGGGTGGATTGTCGTACAATGGCGATCCAAACTTAATCACTGGAGTTGTTTTTAATACTTTTTTTAATCCGATGCTAAATGTTTTGTCACGTTTGTCCTTGCTATGCTTTATAGCCAGATTAAGACCAACACGTAAGTCTGGGTGGATCTTTTTCATGGCATTAAAAGCGGCCAGTCTGCTCATGTACTTTGATTGCGCATTTTTTTGTATTTCAGTTGGTTTCTTTTTTTGGATTTTTGGGGTTATATCAGGATTTTCATCGATTGCTGAATTATGCCTATTGCTAGCTGTGCTGCTGGAAGTCTCATAGTCGCCTATGGCTGATAATGAAACGTTCAAGAAACCACTCTTTTGTAAATCCGTCGATACTGCGATGGTCTCTCTTTCTGATAGATCTAATACATTAAGTAATTGGTCGCCCACGTGGTAGCCACTCATGCTACCTTTGCGGAAAACTACACCGTTGATCTTGAAGGTTGTATCAATCTGGGTCGTAATAGATGCAAATTTATAGTTGACCCCTGCGTGTTTCCTGTTGAAATATTTGTGCATTAGTAAAAATAACCGAGCATGATTGTCACGGTTAAATTTTAAAAAATATTTTAGAGGCGAGATTTTGTCTCCGTTACACCCCACAAGGTCATTCATAAGCCAAACCTGGTGATTATATTCAGACTCAAACCAGCCACGTACCCAGCCAACATCGTGTTTGTCAGCAGGCAAAGATCCAGTTTCCTTGAACATCCATTCGCCGCAAGAGTAAAGTAACCTTTGCTCGGCATGCTCCATATTTCTAAGCCGCTTTACGGCTTGATCAATTTTTGTCTGACCGACACCAAGCCGCTCTTTTATTGTCTTATGTCCGACGCCGGAATAAAATCCGTGTCTATCCGTATATTTTGAAATAACCAGATAGGTGCATATTTCCAAGGCTGTAGCTTGATGCATCAACAGGACATCGATAGCAGCTCTTTGAATGAAGAATACATTTTTCACTTTGGTCATTGGTTCCCTAACTGAGCCTCTGATGATGCCTGTGGTTGCATTAGCTCCAAAAGCTTTGTGCTGATACGTTCCATTGGTTCCCGCAGCCGGTCAGTGGTGATTTGCAGGTAACCACCGGTCACATCGTTGCCGTCGCTGTGGTTTAGTAGCCGCTTGAGCGCAGCATATGGGATGTCGAGGCTTTCGGCAACGGTAATGAACGTCCTTCTCAAGTCATGAAGGCAAAACTTGATTCCCGGCAATATGGTGTCTGGTGCCTTTTCAATTACCTGGTCAAGCTCGTCCTTGGTGGTAACCCCGTTCAGTGACAAATGGGTCTGGCGCTCAATAAAATCGAGTTGCTTCTTCGGTTCGACCAGGTGACCGGCGACTCCTGGACCGGGGAACACATACTCATTTGTGCGCCGACCTTGAAGCTGCTCAAATAATCCGTACAAGAAATTGCTCATCGGTAAGGTATGTGGCTTACCGTTCTTCGTATCTGTGATTGTGAAGGACCGGTCTCGCATGTTTACGCTGGCCCATTTTAGCTGAAGCCCCTCCTGTTTCCTGAGGCCGGTGAATACGGTGAGTAGCAGATAGTCCCGAATTACGGTGTTTTCAATCTGCATAACGGCCTGATGCCAAGGCTGGAGTTCATGGGGTTTAAGGAAGGTTTGGCGCCGTTCCGATTTAAACCATTGTCGTGCCTGGCTGAGGCGCCGTACCGGGTTGGGCGCGATCTTCTCGTCTGTCAAGATATAGGCAAAATTGTAAAGTGAACGGATGGTTCTCATGAGGTTGTTAGCGGCATTCTCTCCATGTTTGTCACCGACATCTCGATGCTTTTGGGAAATCATCTCCTTTGTGATGCTGCTGATTGGTTGGTCATGCCATTCTTTGACATAGCTGTTTAGCAAGTCGTCGTAGCATTTAATAGTTCGGGGCTTGAGTTGACGGGATTCCTTGTAACGCTCAAACGTTTGCATAAGGGTTAAGGCCATCGTCGCCGCCTGGCGTTTCTCTTCTTCAGGGTCAACCCCCTTAGCCATTTGTGCTAGAATTTCCCTCGCATCGGTTCGGGCGGCATCGAGTTTCATCAGGGACGCCTTTCCTATGGTCCGTTTAACCTCCTTGCCATTGACCCGCGCCTGGATAAAGTAGGTTTTCGCGCTCTTGGTGGTGTAGACACCGAACCCCTTGAGGTTCTGATCAAAATACATGACGGTCTTTTCACTTGAAGGCAGTGCATCGACTAACCTTTGGGTCAATTTCTCGGATGGCATCGCTGGCCTCCCTGTTTTTATTTTTGTAGCAGTATTGTAGCAGATTGTGGTAAAAGAGGGTAGGGCAAAGTAAGGGGCGATAAGGTTTTTTGTGGTGTAACATGCTGTATATATTGAGCTTGGTAGGGGAGGGTAAGTCGTGGTAAAAGATGCAACTTCAAATTCCCAAGCTGAAGGTCGCGGGTTCGAATCCCGTTTCCCGCTCCAAGAAAATCATGGGGTTAGCCAGTCAAGGCTAACCCCTTTTTCGTTGATTTTGGTCTCGTGTATATGGCCTTGATCTGTTCCCGGTAGATGGCCAACTGTTCGCTAGCCCGGGGGGCGGGGAGGGGGCTTCGGCCTTGTGGATCGCGCCGGTTTAGAATTGTGCGCCGAGTGTTTTGTCACTCCTCTATCTACCTGCAGGTCGGTCGCTTCGAGCTCGGATCTGCCCAGCCAGTAACATGCCAGGTGGGCGGGAATCTTCAGCGCCTCGATCTCGCCTCCTGCCAGACTAAGCACCCCAAAATCGGCAGCATCCTTGGTAATCACATAGGCACGACGTACCTTGTGCTCCCGGCAAAACTCGACCACTCCCTTAAGCTCTACGGCAATACAATGCTTGGTGGTCGGGTGGGCGGTTTCAGGATTTGCCAACTTGGCGTAGAGCTGCATTCCGAGAGGTCAATGACTGGCTCAAAGACCCGCCGGCGGGACGTGCGTTGCTTCTTTCCGGAACGGCGATAAGCTCCGCACTGGATGCTATCAAGCTGGTTTCTCCTTATTTTGCCAATTTAGATAATGTACACTTTACTTATTTGGCGGAAGCAAGCTTGAAACTGAAAAAACAGACACCTTTTCCGCTGCTCCACCGATCAAGGCTTACAGGTTTTTTCGACAGCATTTCATATGGGTTGTTCAGCACCATTTCATATGACTTTAGGCCCTGCAATGTTTCATATGTAATTCATTTCCCCGTTGCAGTTCAGTTATGTATCAAATACAATACGCGACATGTTATTCGAACTTGGCCAAGAGATCCGCAAAGTCCGCAAGCTCCGGCAGGTCACGCAAGAGCAGATCGCACGCGAACTCGGTATGAGCCGGGCTACCATCAGCCAGCTGGAGGCGGGGACAGTGCAGGAGATCGGGATCAGAAAGGTGATACGGGTACTCGACTACCTGGGGCTTGAACTGCAGGTTCGTAAGGCCGGTGCTCCCCCCACCCTTGATGAGTTGAGGGAGGAGAGGTGGGAAGCGGAATGCTCGCAAGTGGGGAAGCGGCGACAGACGCCCTGATGACCTAGGCGCCAACGCACCCTGCGGTGGGGCGCGCTACCCCGCCCCCTCCTCTTCCGCTTCGTTACGAAGTACTTCTGTTACATGGACCGACGTCACTTTCGATGCTGGGGCAACGTGGTTTAAAGTTGCTGTTCAAGTTTGCGAAGAGTAAGTCGCCCATCAGCGTTTACAGCCTCGCTTTCACAGCTCAGTTTTCTTGCATCCGTCAATACAGGGTGACGGCAGTTTTTCACTTCCTTAATTTTCCTACCATTCATGCTGAAAACGACCACCTTGTGTAGCAGTTCGTCCCCAGCCTGTTCAACCGCACACTGGCAAGCGAAAATGTTTTGACTCACCGTGAACCTTTCCGGAGACACACAATTTTCCTCCAAAAGGTGACGCTGACCTTTAGGCCCCACCAAAACGACCCGTTCTCTTCTGCCCTCGAGCGCGTCCTCGGGAGTTCCGCTGTAGTAGCGTGAAATGACGATATGTCTGATACCTTGCAGCGGTTGAATGGTCGATACGCGATCAACATCATCCCAGTTCACAGCAGAGGAAGGAACATCGGCAATTGACGGATCGACTGCGCTTTCCCTGAAGGCCAATAGAGTACCTGGCTTCACGCTACATTTCTTTACATAGCCCCCACCAAAATGCGATGCTTTGAGTGATTTGGCGGCGGCTGCTGCTGAAGACTCAATGTGTGCAGCCCACGCGAAGATGTTTTTGCTATCACCACAGTCACTGGTCTGCACGACGACTCCTTGGCGTTCGCCAGATCTTTTCCACTTTCGTGCGATTCCGGCAGGCGTGGAATCGCTAGCGCCAATGACAAGCCATACATTTTCTGCCAGCGCCGGAGAGGACGCTAGGATTAGGCACACCATTACCATCCATTTCATAACCCACTCTCCTGTTTGATGCTCTGTAAACGTGAGTTAGGCAGTAATTGAACATGAGCAACATCCCGAAAACTGCTCCAATCCCCACCCCAGATTAAGCCGTGCGACTTAGCGGCATTGCCGAGGGCACTCCAGAACCCTGCAATCTCGGCTTGGCCTGTCCACCCATAGCGTGAATCGATAATGTCCGCTGCATAAGAATTGGGAGTGCCATCGGGCAATTGTGCATTGTGGAAGCTGAACTTAACCTTTGACCGGCCAGAGGAGAACAAACCAAGCTGGACGGCTACTGACCTCCATCCGTAGTAGATATGGGGACGGAAGCCCGCAGAGCGTAGGTGTTCAATAACTGGTTGAAGTTTTGATCGAAGGTTGGGGGTAAGGCTTTTTAGCTTCTTTTCCTGCGACCATTGGGAACTGTCTCCGCTCCATTCATAAAACGCGTGGCTTTCATCGCTCAGTTTTCTCAAACTTTCACTATATGGTTCTATCAGGCCGGTAGGCTGAGCCATAAATGAAGCCTGAAATTTTTTTATTGCTGCGATGGTGTCTTCACCACATATGCCGCGACCTGGAGCAATTGTATAGCCTTTCGAGTTCAGGATGGTTTGTATTCTCAGGACATCGATGGTGTAATTTCTTCCTCGCTCGCCGACAGAATCCACCAGATGTACCATCTGCCCCTCCGTACTCTCCGATTTTTGTGTGATTGAAAAATACCAATCCGTGAGTTGAAGTCAAACCTGCTCCCCTGCTGGAAAGGCCGCGGCCCGAGTCTCGTATCGCATCTCTCAGATTTTCTCCGTGGCCAATGGTTTTGGGTTCGTTTACAACTTGCCACCGCCCGCACCTCTCTGTTACAACATCCACCTATTTTATTTCTCCGGGCGGGTTCCCAAGGGACCCGCCTTTGTTTTTTCGAGGTCTGCATGAAGGCTGTATTCGGCATCGATTTTGGCACTACCAATTCCGCTCTTTCCATCTACCACGACGGCAAAGTCGAAGTGGTCGACATCGATGAGACCAGCACCAACCCCTCCCTGATGCGCTCGGTCCTCTACTTCAACGAGGACGACGAGATCTTCACCGGCCAGGAAGCCATCAGCCAGTACGTCGGCGACGGCGCGACCGGCCGCTTCATGCAGTCCATCAAGAACTTCCTCCCCAACCGGAGCTTCGAGGGGACCGAGGTGTTCGGCAAGAAGTACGGCATCGAGGACCTGGTCGCCATCATCCTCAGGAGGATCAAGGCGAAAGGGGAGGCGTACGTCGGTGCTCCCGTGGACAGCGTCGTCCTGGGGCGCCCGGTCGTCTTCTCCGAAGACCCGGAAAAGGACGCCCTGGCGCAGCAGCGGTTGGAGAAGGCCGCGCGCAAGGCCGGCTTCCGCCACATCCACTTCCAGTTCGAGCCCGTGGCCGCCGCCCTTGCCTACGAAGAGACCCTTCCCGCCGGGACAGAGAAGCTGGTCTTTATCGGCGACTTCGGCGGCGGCACCTCGGACTTCACGGTCATCCGGGTCAAGGGGGGAGACTTTGGCAGGGCCGACCGGCGCGCCGACGTCCTCTCCATCGGAGGGGTCTATACCGCGGGTGACAAGTTCGACTCGCAGATCATGTGGGAGAAGGTGGCCAAGTATTTCGGCCGCGGCGTGCAGTACAAGGGGATGGGCAAGGACGAGCTGTTCGACATTCCGCACAGCATCATCTACACGCTGTGCCAGTGGCACCGGATTCCGCTCTTGCGGGCGAGAAAGACCCGCGAGCAGATCCGGCTCATCAAGAATGCCGCCACAGACCGACAGGCCCTGGAAAACCTGGAGCACCTCATCAGTGACAACTACGGTTTCTTCCTCTTCCAGTGCATAGAGAAGGCGAAGTGCGAGTTGTCGCAGCAGGACGCTACGCTGGTGAGTTTCCAGGAGCGCGGCCTGGTCATCGAGGAGGGGATAACGAGGGAGGAGTTCGAGACGATCAACCGGGACAACCTGGAGCGGATCTCCGGCTGCATAGACGAAGTAATCAGCAAATCCGGAGTCAGGAGCGATCAGATCGACACCGTCTTCCTCACCGGCGGCACCTCCCGCATCCCGATGATCCGTCGCCTCTTCGAAGACCGTTTCGGTCCCGACAAACTGGAGAACCGCAACGCCTTCACCAGCGTCGTCCACGGCTTGGGGGCCAGTGTTCCGCTCTTTGAAGGCAGTTAGCATTACCGCAGCGACACCGGTGCCAGGTCTTGAAAAATCACCTTTTATCAAGCAGCTTCTTTATGATCTTGCTGACCGATGTGTAGTGCATCCCCAATTGGTGTGCGATTTCCTTTAGCTCGTAGCCATGCTCAAGATGGGCCTGTCCAATCGCAGCATTCCTCTTGGATCTCGAGGCAAGTGTTTCTTGAGGGAACAGCGCCTCAAGCATGGGACGCCCCACATGCCGTTGTGACCTTGGAATCTCAGTGATTTCCTCCCCTTCCCCAATCAATGCGTGGATGCCTGCTGCAAATTCCTCTGTACCGAAAACCACTTCACCTATAAGTCTCTGCCAAGGTGATATGTTTTGCCTGGCGCCTTCCAGGACAAAATAGCGGTAATGTTTCTTTGCCTCGTACATCGTAGAACCAAATTGACCCAGGAGCCAGTGAGAGTTAAGGAAGGACTCGTGGTTTGATACACCTTGGGTAGACCGGTAACTGCTCCAGGGCCATTCTTCGGGAGCTGCCACGATTCCGGCCCGGACGGGGTTCAGTACCACGTAGCGAGACAGTTCCAGAAGATGTGAGTCCTGTTGAACCACAATAGCCCTGAAACGTCCTTGGAAGATATGGCCGACCCGGCCGTGCATTTTGTTGAAGGTTTGTGTGTAGGTCCCGTTTAGCTGGCGCATCCCTTGGGAAAGATTGGCTTCGGGTGTCTCGATGATGAGGTGGTAGTGGTTGCCCATGAGGCAGTAGGCGTGGCAGATCCAGTTGTAGCGAAGGACGACGGAAGCCAGGGTCTTCAGAACGGTTCTTCGGTCGGCATCTTCAAGGAAGATATCAGCGCGTGCGTTGCCGCGGGAGGTAACGTGCGTGGTAGACGGCAAACGGGAACTCGATCCGAAGGGGGCGTGCCATGGTGAGGGAATGGTAGCAGTAAAACCTTATATTTCAAGACCTGGCACCGAGACCGCAATACTGATACCTACATTCACCCTCCGTAACTTCACCGAATTTGACATAGTCCAGCGTGGTTGGTATTTGTTAATTTCTGGTCGCCGGCGAAAACGATTGACAACTATGCCACCAGGTGGTAGGTGTGGAATGGTATTTATCGGAAAAACAAGGCATTTCGCCAAATGGGCCAAGCAGGCAGGCGTGGCGGATGCGGTTTTGCTGAGCGCGGTCAATGAGATGGAAAAGGGGCTCGTTGACGCGGACCTGGGCGGCGGTGTCCTCAAAAAAAGAATCGCTCTTCCTGGCCACGGTAAGAGCGGCGGTGCCCGGACACTTCTGGCAACGAACAAGAGGAATCGCTGGATTTTCGTCTTCGGGTTCGAGAAAAATGACAGGGGCAATATCAGCACGAAGGAACTTGAGGCGTTGCAGTGTCTTGCTAAAGACCTGCTCGGCCTGCCCGATGCAAAACTGCAGACATATAAGGCATCGGGAAAACTGATCGAGGTACCGTATGAGCAAGAAAATCCACAGGAGCCGTATCTTTGCAGCTGTACACGAAACAGCCGAGGATCTGCACGAACTGGGTTTCATCGATAAGCGAGCTATGCAAAAATACGATGCCCTCTGCATCGCCCCGGTTCCTGCTTACACTCCGGAGCAGATCCGGAGTATTCGCAACCGCTACCATATCAGCCAAGCGGTAATGGCTTCGTTGCTGAATACCAGCGTTTCCTCCGTTAGAAAATGGGAAGCCGGAGAGAAGCACCCCGGCGGCCTCGCCCTCAAGATGATCAACATTCTCGACCGCAAGGGCATGGAGGTCTTCGTCTAGTCTGGACAATGATGCTGACCTGAGTGCCGACACCCTCTATCAGGAAGGCGCACCCCTTCCGCCCACGTTTCATCCCACCTGATCCGCACCACTCACTTCAGCTGACTATCTTTGCTGCCTCTCCGGTTGTAGAGCGCTGCTGCCTTCTCCTTCTTTTCAAGTTCGGATTGGCAGGCAACACAGTATCTAACTCCTGGAATTGCCTTGCGACGTGCTTCGGGAATAGGAACCTCGCACTCCTCGCAATGGGTGAGACTTTCGCCCTTGGGCAAACGGCTCTTAGCCCGTTCGACTGCGGATTCCACCGTGGCATCTATCTGTTCCTGCACCGCTCCATCTCTTGACCATCCAACCGCCATGACTTGTTCCTCTGTTTCTCATATGACTGCACGTGAAGGCCGATTGGCCACCGACTCAGTATACTCTTTCCTACCCTATCTGGGTTTGAATTCGGTGGAGCCCACCCCGTGATACCCTCGGCCATTGACCCCAGACTCCATTCGCCTCTCTCAGATTTCGTCAGATTTTCTCCGTGGTCAATGGTTTGGGGTGTTCTAATTTAAAAGTCTTTCTCAAAACTTCAGCATTTGCTATAACAAATGCGTTTTTCAGAGGTATGCCACTTCCAATGGTAAGGCTGAGAGGACGGTGTATGGCAGTGAGGCGCGAATCAAAGGTCAAAGGTGCTTTGGGTAATTTCTTAGGCATTGTAATATTCTTAATTGTGGCAGGTTCAGCGCTCCTGAACGTCAACCTCACCAGTCTGATCTTTGGAGTTGGAACTCCTGCTCCGCAACCTAACCCCGTTGTTGTCAACCCTATAAAGCCGCCAGAGGTACAAATTGAACAGCCCGCTCCCCAGGCGACTTCGGACGGCTACGAGCATTACGCCGACAAAAATGGGAACGAGGTGGTAATCGTACCCGCTAGGTACCAGGCAAAAAACGAATCAGCCCCTGTTCAGGCAGCACCGGTGCCAGATCATTCAGCAGTTTCGCCGGTAGCGTCCCAACCACCAGCACCACCAATAATGCAGAAGGTGAATGTCCCTGTAAAGGCTGCACCACCGCCAAATCTCGCTTCAATTGCTATGAATGCGGCGGCAAAGGCTCATACAGGTATGAACGTGTTTGAATCGTGCCGGTGCAGTAACGGTCTGGCAACCAAAGGTGACTCAAGGCAAGAGGTGTTAGAGAAGTGCGCACAGCCTGTAAGTCGACAATTTTCCGGTTATAGTGATTGCCGCGAGATTTGGCTGTACAACTTTGGCGCAAATGAATTTATGCAAGGGGTCTGTTTTGACCGTAGCAGTCGTGTGACCAAAGTCCTCAGCCTCGACCACGGTTACTGAAATTATTCTAGCCTTCTACAGAGACCCTGGCGCTAATATGCCCAGCAACAGGATCCTAATAGATCAGGACGAGCAGATGAACAACAAATGCGAATTGTGTGGTAGGGAGATGGTGTTACGCACCAGGTTGTCTGGTGACAAAAGGGGGCATAGGTACTGGGTCTGCTCGGATTTTCCGCGTTGCAAGTTCACAAGGTTTTATGCTGAACAGGGCAAACCAGGGATTTGGGGTTGGTTTCTGGAAAAGGGGGTATTCAGCATGAAGAAGAGAGGCTGAAGTCCCTTTGGCCCAACCTTCTGCAACTCAGCGTACATTATCGCTTCAGTCGCTCGACGCACTCATAAAGGCCTAACGAAAATAACTCTCCATCATTTCCAAAATGACATTTCCTATGACAGTTGGGGCATAGAGCTACTGCGTTTTCTACGGTGTCTGGACCGCCTTCAGCTAGGTTGATGACGTCCTTCGACTGGACAAAGGGGAGTATTGCCGTGACCAACGAGGAAATCGAGGAAATAGACAAGATGGTGCCAGATGGCACTTTAGTAGAGATAGCACCCTAGCCAACTTTAGGCGTACCTGTTCCACCCAGGGACTCCACCTGACCCCCGCCCGCCGCAGCGTATAGGCTGCAACCTGGCGCGAGACCCTTGGACACTCACAGTAGAGAGGCTCCGCATCGGATTAGGTAATCGGCTGTTGCGTCGAGTGCCGCGGGGGGGGCGGGTTGAATCAGATTCATCCCCCACTGGGACCCAAAGGATCATGCCTTCACGAGCCCGTGTGAGCAAAACGCGATATGAGTTCTCCAAGAAGTGGCGTGCTTTGGGCTCCCGCACTTGTTGCCAACTTGTGCCAGACAAGCGTGAATAACGCCAAGTTTCGATCTTCGCATCCCATAGCATATCGCCGCCCCAGCAGATGCATGCCAGATCTAGCTCTAGTCCCTGGCATGTGTACTCGTTTGCAGGCACCTCTAGTGCAAACGAAGAGCGAATGTCGCCATGTCGATTCAAATACCACTGCGCGATTTCGCTGCCAGCAGAGGCATGCAAGGAAGTTCCCAAGCCATCAGCGCGGAGTCTGCGAGCTCCTGAACTTGCAAGTAAACCATAACGCCGTTCGCCACGCCCCTGCTGGCGCAACCAAGCTTTGGCCTCTGTTAACGAACGTGTAACCATCACAGGGTATTTCCCAAGATGTTGGGCAATTGCGCTAGCCTCATCACAATTTCCACTCAGCACGGAGTTCACCCAGCGACTAACGTTAGACGAACGGTAGCTTCTCTGCGGCACGCGGAGTTGCAGGCCTGCTTCAACCTGCAGTTGTATCTCTGAGGGAATATCTCCCAGTGTAAAGGCTCCAGCAGAGGGGCCACCAGCAAGAACATCCGGCGGTGCAAATATTGCCCATTTTTCACGGAGTGCGGGCGCCAACCTTCTGACAGCCTCACCCCACCCAAACACACCTTCCTCGCCAGAGTTTATCTCCTGTCCCCCGCCGACAAGGCAGACACAAACGCACCAGTCTAGGTGCCTGGACATCAACTCCAGAAGAAGAACGGGTTCTGATGCAGTTCGTTCAAACTTCTCCTGGCCTTGCTTCTCGTCCCAGGCTCGTTGAGCCTCGTCGAAAACAATTACATGCTCATGGGGGGGGGCATCTGGCGTCCCTCGAAGACTCTCGTGTAAGAAATCGTTTATGTGCTGGATGCGGGCCCGTACGTCTCGTCGGATCTGCTCAAGAGTTATGCGTTCTTCTCCATTACGCCGCTGACGATAGAATCTATCACGAGCCAGAGCCTCTCGAAGCACCACTACCAGCGGTGTATTACCGGATAAATAGACAATGTCCCCCTGGCTCTCAACGCCTGTTGTCACAGAGTCGTGGACCACGTGTAAACCTGCAAGTGTCTTTCCAGAGCCAGGGACGCCTGTCAGAAATAGTAGGTATCTTTTCTTTTGCTCATGCGCTTCCTGAATCAATTCAACTAGTCGTGCGGCGGCGACTGACAAGTTGTCTGCGTCGGCCTTAGCAATATTTTGAACGCCATGTCCTGCAAAGATCGTTGTCGCTGCTTCTATGACATTAGGAACAGGCCGGTATGCCGAATGGTCCCACTCCTCAGCAATAAGATTATTTCCTGTTGCCGAAAATTTAATTCCTAGTAGGAGCGGCAATAAACCTTTTGACCCAGTTCGAATGACCGGTGCTACCGTAGCGTCCTGAACAATGTAGTATGATTCCCCCGCAGAGGCTGCTTGAGAAGCTTCAGTACTCCAGAGGACAGGTATAATCCATCTTCGGTGGCTTAAAGCATGGAAATCACGCAGGTCGAGAGCATACTCCTCGACTTGACGACAATCCTCAGATGAAAACTTCTCAGCCCCAACCTTGCATTCAACAACAATTATCACATCTTCAGCAAGTATCACGAGATCAATGCGCCGACGCAAACGGTAGAGCGGATACTCAAGCAAAAGAGCCCAGTCTCTGGCTTCTACGCGCTCCGCTATTAGCTGTTTGAGTTGCGACTGAAGAGCCGGGATTATAGTGCCCCATGCCTGGGTTTGGCGGGTGTACTGAGATGCGAACCCATCGGCGGCATACGCCTGCTGCAGCGTCCCTACAATCTCGGCGGGGCTGCAATCTATGAAGTTAGCTATCTTTTTGCGTATGTACGCTGGCACATATAACTCCTTCATTGGAGGGAAGCTAAAGGGGCAACGGAGAACTACGGCGCTTAACGAATGATTTGTAGGAATATATTATAATGTGGCAATGTTTTCAACGGTGAGACATTCACATCATAAATTTTTGTAATTTCAATATGGCAAGTGACGCTGGTGGGTAGGCTGGTGCTCTTGAATCTGCTTTCTGAGAAAACTAGAAGAGACATCGGCTGATAGTAATTTGATTGATGTGGAATGGGAGATGGAGGGCCGAAAGCGAAATGGGTCGAGACGGCGAGGTTGGTGGACGATGCACATGATCAGCGTGAAAATCTGGGAAACAAATCTGCCCGGCTGCGTACCTGTTGGAGACCCAAGAGTTGGCTCTGCAGCCTCGTGCCTCCCCCCCCCTCCCATCACGTCGGCGACAATTGCTTGGTGGCTTATTGGATCCGAATACCTTACTAGGGGGCCCGCCTCCTTTAGTCTGCCTCTAGAGCCTTTTGGGAGAGAGTATTCAGGCGCCACCTAATTTTTCTTATATGCTTGTGGTGCCACATCGCGGCATCGCTGTTCGATCTGGTAAGCAATCTGTTGAATCATCTCGGGACGAAGTGATGTCTCACTGCTAACTTTCAGGAGATATTGGGGGTTCCTGCCGTTATAGATCAACAGGTCCTTAGCTTTGCGTTCCACAAACCATCCTGGCAATGCCAAAACTGGCTTGACGTGGACCGGTTGTCCGACAGCTTTGCTCAGCCATCCGGACAGCCAGACAGCTTGGCGTCTCGTCTGCTCCAATGGCTCTTTTTCGCGCCACATCGGGAATTGCAGTAAGTTGCCGTCATAGACAACCTTGGCATCCTCATGCCCTCTATTCCGATTCGGTTTCGGCCGCCCTTTTGTCTCGATAGCAAAAACGCCGTTGTTACCAATTGCAATGTGGTCGATGTTGAAATTATCAGCCTGAAAATCGTGATATACCCGATACCCATCCAGCATCAACTGGTTAAGTTCCTGCCCTACCGCCCGCTCGCAATCAAGGCCTAATTGTTCCTTATGCCGCTGCCGGATAAGCTTGTTGAGCTTGACGCCGAAAAAGGTCAAAAAACCAAGTGCCAAGATGATAAAAGTAAACGGTGATGCCGGTGAGCTGGTAATGTAGTGGGTTGAAAGATACATGGTGTAGCAAAACAAGGGGGCGATGCCTGAGAACGTGAAATAGAGCTCAATGTCATCATTTAACAAATCAATACGCTTGCTGATAGATTCACCCGGAGCACGTAGCATGTCGTAGTTGAGTGGATTTCGTCGCTGCCTGCGCTGGTAGCGAATCCAGAGAGCGATTCCAACAGGTACGCAGAGTGACAGTAAAAAAATCACTACAGGTATATACTGAATCAAATATTCATTCATGATATTCCTTGGTTCATAAAAAGTTTTCGTTGAACAAACTTTGTTACAGGCGCCATCCCTTGCGATGTTCTGACAGATACTGCTGAGCAGGCCAAAGGTCACGGTCCTTGGGCGGGATCATTGCTCGGCCGCTTAGGGTCAGCAAGAATCCTGGGACATTAGGATCTGCCATGATCTGACGGGATGTGAGGACATTGTAGTTGGTGGAGACGCCCATCATCCCTTCGTCAAAAGCCCAGTGGCAAAGCTTGCAAAGGGCCATGCCGTTGCGGATGTCGTCGTTTTGGGTTTTGCTCCAGGGGACTATGTGGGCGGCATCTACTGCGGTGTGTTGCTCTGGGGTGATGATGCGAACCCCGCACAAGGCACAGCGGTGGCCATAGGCTTTGATGACCATCCTTCGAAAAGCCTGGGCACGCGCAGCGGGACGGTAAATTCTTGACTCAACGATTTCCTTCACCAGCGGCAGGTGCGACTTTTCCTCAAGGACGCGGCTGTACTCGAAGGCTTCACGATTGATAGCCGACTGCTCACGCAGCAGCAGTTGCGCCATCTCGGAAAAGCATGACTTCAGTAAGGCTTCTCTCAAGGCTTCGCAGCCGGCTTCAGACTTCATAAGCAGGAAGAGGACGTCGTCCAAGGTGGCTCCAAGGACGTGCTTCCTTAGATAAGCGACTGTGGCGGTGTTGTTGATGACGGCGTCGGAGAGCTGTTTACCCGGCTGAGGAACGAGGTGCCAGAAGGGGTCCCTGTCCAGTCGTGAAAAGGGAAAGGCGATGCTGCTGGTCTGACCAAGGGGAATGATGCGGCGCCAGTAGAGACAGAAAAGTTCATTCAGTTCGATCAGGTCGCCTGATGCATCTATGAAAGGGGCGGTTATGACACCGCGCTGCACCAGGTCCATCACCGCCAACAGCAGAAACGGCTTATGGGGCGCTCTGCCTTTGGTCGAATCGGTCCAGACGGGACCGGGAGCGCGTTTCAGGGTGGTGAATTGCTTGATGTAATCTGCTGGCATTGTTCTTCTCGCCCTCGTCAGGTTCAGTTAGGCAGCAGGTTAGATGCAATTTAGATTAACAGAGGGAAAGAATCAAGCTTAATGATGGCGGGAGCGATGGCTTGACGGGGTGGGGTTACTGTTTCCTCAGATGCATCGATTCTGCTGACAGGTGACAGTCTAGACTACAGTCCGTTGACTCCCGTATTGTTGCCTGGGTCCAGTCTTCTTCATCGATCCGAAGGTTGATGGTGCATTTGTTGTTCTTGCTATAGACATATTCCTGTACGGCAATAGCTTCTCCTGCCTCGTTTTCATCCGTCTCTGCTCCTAACCACCAGTACCCCGCGATACTGGCTTTCCCGTGCTCATGTCGATTGCAGGTCCCGGACTTGGCAATTTTGAAGGCGATCGTCTTGGGATCGAGATAGGTGACTTCCAGTGACTGTCGCTCCTTTCCTTTTACCAGGGTGAAACGCAAGGGGGACCGAGGAGGATGCGGCGTGGCTCGTCGAGGCTCCTGCCGTTGCTCGTCACGTGACGGTTGCTCGGCTGCGGTGACTGGGGCTGCTAAAAGCACAACAATGACCAACGCAAGGCGCATCATCTTCATCTCGCCACCTTGTCTTCTCACTGGTTAGTACTCTCAGGCCAGCGTAGCCCCAGCAAGGTCCAGCTCTTTTTGGGAAAGCTCGACTCTTTCACGCTGTTCCCTTGATTCCCTCCTAACAGTCTAAAGTGGGTGGTGGTCTCTTCGATGAGGAAGCCGACATGTGCGCCGGACGTTGAAAAACTGCGGTCGGTTGCTTTGCTGCTGCAGATAACGGTGATTGCACCTGGGACTGGGCCCGAGGGCACCCCCCAGTGGACCCAACTTTTGGCCGCTGCTGAGTCGGTGCCTTTGATGCCCGCCTGCTTGAGGCACCAGCTGACGAAGGAGGAACACCACGGCGTTTCGTCGTCAGTTGCCTTGAGCGTGGTCGTGGCGTGGTAGGCAAGGATGCGCGGGTTGTCTTCATGGCCGACAACTTCCTTTTGTCCAACCTCTTGTCGAGCGATATCCAACCAAGGGGCATACTGCAGAGGGGGGCGTTTGTTGTTGCTGGTCATGGTTTGCACCTCCGGGACTTATTCCTCATCCTCCTGCAGACTGCAGTCGGGGCACTGTGGCTCTCCGTTCTTATCAAACCCGTAGGTCTCCCCTTCCGAAAATATCCTGCCGCACCGGGCACAGGAGACCGGCTCGTCTTGGGTGGCATAGAAGAAAGCCAGAAGGTCTTCAAGCAGGTCACTCATGTGTGCCTCCGTAAGATGACGTTCATCGTTCCCGTCCACCGTGGAAGGTTGCCACAAGGCCTTCGCATTAGCAACGGAGTGGAATATCGCTTGATAGATTAAAAAAATATCATTGACATCGGGATTGCGGACGCTATCCTCAACGGGAGCACGTTGAGAGAAATCCTTAGCCCAAGGAGGAATAAGCATGGTTCCATCGGTGATTCCCGTAACCAACAACGTTTTCGTCATGAACCACTTCGCGGATATGAACCACCATCAGTTGATAGGGTGGCTGCTGGACACCGCGACAAAACAGGAGCAGCACCCGTATCACGGCAAAAATACGCCCGATTGGGTGGCTGGATTCGCCCGTTTACGGGAACATGCGGCTGCCCTGTCCCAAAAGGAGGAGGCGGCAAAGAACAAGGACATCCAGGCGATCAAGGAGCGTGACCTGGAGCGTGCCGCCACCCTGGAGTCGATCCACTTCAATGCGAGCTACATCGTCATGAGAGCCCGCCACGAAAACGATGAAAGCCTGCTCCACAACGTCGGGCACGAGCTGAAGGAAAAGACAAAGAGAACCCACACGCCCACCTCCGTTACCAGGTTGCCGCTGAAGGTGACGGCGAAGCGAGGCGACGAACCTGGAACGTTGGTGCTGACCATCGAAAGGGACCCGGGTGCCGGGGTGTATGAAGTCCAGTTCTGCAAAGGTGCTCCGGCCGGCGAGCAGTCGTGGCAGCTGTTGGGGAACTTCAAGAAGGTCAGGATCTTCGTACCGGACCTGGAGCGGTCAGGCTGGTACTACTTCAGGGTGCGGAGTCACGGCGACAACGAAACGAGCCCCTGGAGCATGCCGGTGGACATCATCGTAGGCTGATACAAAAAAGATTTTGAAAAGAGAGGGCGGCATGGGGCATGGCAGGTGCCCCGGCCGCCCTCTTTTCGTTTGTGACTCCTCCATTGAGCAACTACCGTCTCCTCCCACCGCTCCCCCCCTCACCCATAATCAGGATTCTCATGCAGCCGTTACAGGCCTGCGACACCCGTAGAAATGCCGAGACCACATTTGAAACTGCCGCCGGAGAATTCGAATCTCCGGCGAGGAGTCAAAACCGGTGGTGGACAATTCGAATTGCCGGCGAGGAATAAAAACTGCTGGCGGAGGACTCGAACTGCCGGCGAGGAAATAATACCGGCGGCGGAGCATACAAATGGCTGGCGAGCAGTTAAAACCGGTGGCGCAGAATTGGAATTGCTGTCCGGGAATAAAAACCGGCGGCGGAGAATTGCAATGGCTGGCGAGCTGTTAAAACTGGAGGCCAAGATTTTCAACGGCCAGCCAGCAATTAAAACTGCTGGCGGAAAATTGGAATTGCTGCCGAACAATCAAAACTGGCGGCAGAGAATTCGAATCGCTGCCGAACCGTTAAAACTAGCGGCGGAGCATGCAAATGGCTGGCGACCAATTAAAACCGATGGCCCAGGATTGGAAGTGCCGGCGAGGCATTTAAAAGTAGCGGGACTGAGTGGTAGCGCCGGTTCCCAAAGCTGGGAACCGGCGCTTGTCCTGATAGTGCATTTTACCTTGTCTGGCGTGTGAACGCTTCCCTACTGCGTCTTGAAGTAGTAGGTCTGCGAGGTGACGGTGCTGGTGCCGGCGCTGGAGGAGACCTGGAAGTAGTAGATGGTCCTCCGGGCGAGGGACGATAACGTCAGCACGTGCGAGGTGACCAGGGTGCTGCTGGAAAGCGACTTGGTCAGACTGGCGGACGAGGTGCCGTAGCGGATCACGGAGGTGGAGGCGAGGTTGGTGCTCCACTGGATCTTGGCGGTGGTGGTACCAATCGTACCGTACACGCTGCTGGTAAAGGCGAGCGGTGCGGTCGGGGTGGCGTAGGCCTCGTTGGACAGGGCGGACCTGCCGGCGCTGTTCAGGGCGGCGACCTTGTAATAGTAGGTGACGCCGTTGGTGACGCTGTCGGTGAAGGAGGTGGTGGTGAGGCCGGTCCGTACCGGTGTGGTCCCCTCCTGGCCGGCCGCGGTGCCGCGGTACACGTTGTAGCTGGTGGCGCCGCTGCTTGCACTCCAACTCAGCGCCACGCTGGCGTTACCCGCGGTTGCCTTCAGCCCCGCCGGGGCTGCCGGCACGGTGACCGTGGGCGTCGTCGAGGTGGTGGAGGAAGACGCGGGCGCCAGGGCCGCAATCAGGTTGGCGCCGTTGAAGGAACCCCAGCCGGTGGCGTTGTCGTAGCCGGTGATGGCGGGGTAGTAAAGATTCGTGGTGCTGTCGGCGACGTCGTGGAAGGTGGTGCCGTAGCCGGTGCCGGTGCCTACCTGGTACAGCACGGGGTTAGCGAAGCCCAGGGGCGCCAGCCCGCCGGCGGCGCGCTGCTGGTTCACCCGGGCGGTGAAGGCGGCCCACAGGGGGGCGGCGCAGCTGGTGCCGCCGTAAAGCCACCACTTGCCCTGGAAGTAGATGGAATAGCCGGTGCCGGGATCGGAGTTGAGGGCGACGTCGGGGACGTTGCGCATCACCGAGGAGGCGACGTTGCCCAGCTTCTGCTGCCAGGTGGGGATGGGCCAGAAGGCGCTGACGCCGCCCCCCCCGGCGCCGCCGGCGATGGTGCCGGCGCTCCAGGTGGACTCGCGGCTGTAGCTGCCGCTGCTCAGATACAGGGTGGTGCCGCCGACGCCGGTCACGTAGGGCTGGGAGGCGGGGTCGTCCACGCTCAACGTGCTGCCGTTGTCGTAGGCGCCGCTGTCGCCGGCGGCGGCGTAGACGGTCTGCCCCTGGGCGGCCATCTGCTGGAAGATCGCGTTCTCGCTGCTCAAAAAGGAGGAACCGCTCTCACCTTCGCTGAGCCCCCAGGAGCTGCTCACCTGCTTGGCGATGTTGTCGGTGGCGATCCGGTTGTAGGTGTCGAGTACCCCCTTGCTGGTGTTGGGCCCCATGTAGACCATGATCTTGCTGGCGCCTGGCGCGAGCGCCATCTGCAGCTCGATGTCGAGCGTCACCTCGCCGGCGCCGGAACCGGGCGTGCCGGAGAAACCGTCCACCAGCACGTTTTGCAGCGGCACGGCGCGGACTCCGTAGTAGCTGGCGTAGGCGGCAATATCGGAGGGGGTATAGCCGTCCAACTGGAACAGGGCGAGCGTCTGCCCGGTGCCGTTGGCGCTGACCGAGGCGAGGTTGTAGGCGGTGGTGATGTCTTTCGGGCTCATGCCGCCGCCGGGGCCGGTACCGATCTGGTAAGGGGTGGCCATGGGGGCGTCCGCGGCACGGGCGGCATGGCTGTGGGTATGCCAGGCGGCGGAGCTGTCCAGGCCTACCATGCCGGAGATGCAGGAGGCTATGGCGGCGGGGACGCCGGGCTCGCGGTCGGGTGCGAAGAAGTTGTGACCGCTGTGGGCCTGGTACTGGTGCATCTGCAGGCCGAAAGCGGCCTCGACGGCGGCGGCGGGGCCGGCGACGTCCAGCACGGTGCGGTTGGCGTGGGTGCCGGTGATGGTCAGCCCCAGCCCGCGGGCGTAGCGTTTCACCGCCTCGTAGTCCGCGACGGTGGGCGCGAAGCGCTGGGTGAACTGGGAGCTGGTCAGGTAGTGGCCGTAGAACGGGTCGGCCGGGTCGTAGATGCGGCGCAGCAGGTCGTCAAGGGCCTGCTGGTTGCGCAGCGGCAGGGTAAAGGAGAACCTCATCTGCGTCACCGCAGGGAGTCTGCCGAGCCGTCTGGCGCCGGCCACGCTGCGGGCCGGGACGTGTCCCGCGAGGCGGACCTGTGCCGAGCTGTCGGCCCAGCATGATGACGGGGCTCCCGCCGCCATGGCGACGGCGACGAGGAGTCCGAGGCAAAGGGGGAACAGTTTCAACGCGACTTTCAAGACGTGCCTCCGGGCAAGGGGTGGAAACGGGGAGTTTGTGCGGCTGGATTCACCATCGGCACCGTTGCGCGGAACTTTAACGCTGCGGCAAAGAAAATCATTGTGGCAGGCGAAGTTATCGGAATTGCTGGGTGCTGAAATCCCCCCTGTCCCCCCTTCGCAAAGGTGGGGACGCTGGTCCGCGTGCAGTGCTTCGCAATGGGGGAAGTTCTGGTTCACCTTTCACCGTTCTCTGGATTTCCGGGTGACCAGTTTTTGCATTCCTGCGAAAAATGCTGCCAAAAGGCGGTGCCCGGTGCAACTGGCCGGAGCAGCAACGCTTTCGCCGGCAGGCTCGGCCGGCTGCCCGGGATCCTTTTGCAGATCTGCAAAAGCAGGCAGAAACCGTCATGGAATGGCGGTGCCGTAACTGCTTAAAATCGAACGTTCTTTTGACAGGAGGCTGTCGCGCCGTGGCGGGTACGGTTATTGCGTATACGGAATAATCAGCGACGTGATATCGCAATGCAAACAGGAGGGTAAAAATGAATAATGTGAAACTGGGGAATCCTGCGGTAGTCGGTCTGGCCGGGTTCGGCATGACGACATTCGTGCTGCAATGCCACAACCTGGGCTGGTGCGGTATCGCTCCCGTGCTCTGGCTTGGTCTCTGCTTCGGCGGAACGGCGCAGATGATCGCCGGCCTGATGGAGTTCAAGACCGGCAACAACTTCGGCTTCTGTGCCTTCACCGGCTACGGGGCGTTCTGGATCTCGCTCTGCCTCATGATCATCTTCGGCAAGAACGCGGATCTGGTCAAAGCCTATCCGACCCTGGCCTTCAACGCCAACGACCTCGGCTTCTACCTGGTGGCCTGGACCGTGTTCACCTTCATCCTCTTCATCGCCTCCATGAAGCACCATGCCACGCTGGCCTTCATCTTCCTCACCCTGCTCTTGGGCTTCATCGGGCTGGACGTGAAGGAGTTCACCGGCAGCGCGCTGGCCGGTACCTTCGCTGCTTACGACCTGCTGGTCTGCGCTTTCTCCGCCCTGTACCTGATGACCGTTGCAGTCTATGCCGAGTCCGGCATCAACCTGCCGGTGGGTGAGCCCTGGCTGAAGGAAAGCACCGCTGCTGAAGGGGTGCTGGCGGCTGAGAAGGTTAAAGCATAAGTCGTTCCCATACAGAGGGCCGAAAGGAAGAGCCATGGCATTGCCGTGGCTCTTTTTTTTGGGGCAAAATCCTAGAGAGACGGAAGACCATTTTTAACGCGCAAAGTGAACCTAAAGACAACATCATTTAACAGGGATAAAAGGGATCAAAGGGATAAAACCTGAAACCGAAAGATTTTGGGTTAAAACAAAAAACGACCTTAGGTTTTGCCTGGCTTTGCGCCTTTGCGGCTTTGCGTTAGGTAAACGCCTTTGGGGTTGCAGGGGTAAGCGTATCTTGTAGTTAGAACTACCAGAGGTAAAGGGACTTGTTGTCGAAGCGGGCGCGGTGGAAGTAAAGGAAGACGTTGAGGAGGAGGAACAACAGGAAGACACAGAAGGCGTTGATGCGGTAGCCGTAGTCGGGGACCAGGGCGCCGGATGCGGTTACGACCTGCTGGACGGGGAGCATGATGAGGTTCGCCATGCCGCTGGCACTGGCGGCAAAGTTGTAGGCGATGAGCAGCCAGAGGGTGAGCCGCTGCCGCTTCAGGATGCCGACGATGAGGTAGAGGGTGATGATGCTGTTGGTGAAGATCAGGTGCTCGGCCTGGTCGCCGGTGTACAGTCGCCCCATGAATGGGAAGGTGCCCCCAAGGTCGGAAAGGGTGACCAGCATGGCAAGGAGGTAGACCCCGGTCAGCGGGACCAGCACGAAACTCCTTTTCCTATCGTCGCCGGATGGCATGACCCTGTCGGTTTCTTTCAACTCTACCCTCGTTGTGCAGCGTTATCTGGAGCGCCGACATAGTAACAGGAGGGGGGCTCAATTGACAATTGATAATTGACAATTGACAATCCAAACACCAAAAGGCTTTAACGCAAAGGCGCAGAGGCGCGGAGACGCTAAGAGAACCAACTACAATAGGGTTACCCCACCGTTATCCTTTGCGCCTTTGCGGCTTTGCGTTAACAAAGGCTTCAGGTTTAAAACCAAGGGCTAGAGGCCAAAGGCTGAATTTTAACGCAATGACGCAAAGACGCTAAGAGAAACAAAGGACTATCGGGTA
>NZ_JAEMHL010000006.1 GCF_016458305.1 Geomonas anaerohicana
GTGAGGCCACAAGGTGCCAGGTGGCAACACCCCTCACCCGGCCTTTGGCCACCCTCTCCCTGGGGGAGAGGGAACCTAGAGCGGTCATGCGTCCACCCCCTCGCCCTTTGGGAGAGGGGCAGGGGTGAGGGCCTTGCAGTGAGGCCACAAGGTGCCAGGTGGCAACACCCCTCACCCGGCCTTTGGCCACCCTCTCCCTGGGGGAGAGGGAACCTGGAGCGGTCATGCGTCCACCCCCTCGCCCTCCGGGAGAGGGGCAGGGGTGAGGGGTCACTTGCCTCGCACGTCCTTCACCAACTCCAGGTAAATCCTTTCAAGCACGACCTCCACATCTCTGAGCACTTCATCGTCCCAGAACCTCAGCACCTGAATTCCCAACATCCTCAGTTTTTCTGTCCTCTGCTCGTCTTTTGCAACTGATTTGGATTCGTTGTGTTGACCACCATCGAGCTCTATGCACAGCCCTGCCTCGTGGCAATAAAAATCGAGGATGTATCCGGCGACTGGGTGCTGTCTGCGAAACTTGAACCCCATTCTTCTGTTTCTCAGCAGCAGCCAAAGCAGGCTTTCCGCATCAGTCTGCTTGCCTCTCAGGGAGTGCGCGAAATCACGCAGCCTTTCCGGAAGTTTCAAATGGGTCGCCTGTGGCATCGCCCTCACCCCGGCCCTCTCCCAGAGGGAGAGGGAGTGCTGTGGGTTCAGTGGGATATGAGTTGCTCTGTTCTCTGCTCTGCGTCCACCCCCTCGCCCTTTGGGAGAGGGGCAGGGGTGAGGGCCTTGCAGTGAGGCTGCATGGTGCCAAGTGGCAACACCCCTCACCCGGCCTTTGGCCACCCTCTCCCATGGGGAGAGGGAACCTCAAGCGCCATGCGTCCCCCCCTCGCCCTCCGGGAGAGGGCAGGGGTGAGGACTCACACTAAACCAGCAGCAGCTTGAATCCGGCTATGGCGAGGACGAGGGAAAGGACCCGCATGATGGCGGGGACGGGAAGGTGGCGGCTACCGAGCAGCGAGCCGATCACGCCCCCCAGGAGCGCGCTCCCCGCCATGAACGGTGCATAGCTCGGAATCGCCTGCACCCCGCTCAGATGCCCCAGCAGTCCCGCGCATGAGTTCACCAGGATGAAGAGCGCGGCCACCGCCGAGACCTCCCTCGGTTCACCCCACTTGCACAGCAACAGGAGCGGACTCAGGAAGATGCCGCCCCCAACGCCGGTCAGTCCGGAGAGAAGCCCTAACGCAGCACCGATGACCATGGCGGTCAGGGTGGCAGGGGGATTCGTGCGCACGTGAGCGTGGTTTTTCTGCAGCAAGAGGCGCGATGCGGAGAGTAGCAGCACCGCCCCGACCAGCGGCCGGTAGATGTGCGAGGGGAGGGTGAGGTAGCCACCCAGGAAGCTGAAGGGAATCGAGGTCACCGCGAAAGGCCAGAACAGGCGCCACGAGAAATGCCCGGCGCGGGCAAAGGAAAAGGTTGCGATGCCTGCCACCAGGAGGTTCAGGGTGAGCGCCGTGGGCTTGAATACCTCCGGCGCCACGCTGAAGAGCGCCAGCACCGCGATGTACCCGGACGCGCCGCCGTGCCCGACGCAGGAGTAGAGGACCGCGACCAGCAGGGTGCACAACAACATCGGTATCAGCAGTTCCAGGATCATATAACCCTCTGGCGGTCCGGCGGCTCGGCGCCCGGACCATCAGTGTTGTCGTCAGGTTGACCGTTCAGGCACCGGGAGAAGATACCACACTTTCACCACGCTGTCCTACGCTCCCCTCTAACAAGGCATCTCCGCATTCCTGCGCGAATACCAGTACCAGGTGAGCGCGATACAGCTCAGGTAGAAAGCGAGGAAGCCGCACAGGGCCGCCTGAGGACCGCCGGTATGGGCGATGGACGTTCCGAACGCCTTGGGGATGAAGAAGGCGCCGTAGGCTGCGAACGCGGAGCAGAAGCCGAGCACGGCGGCGGCTTCCTTTCCCGCCTCTGCAGCAGCCTTCGCCTGGGCCTCGCGCCTTACGTCGCCCGCCGCGCGCTGGCGCTCGGTAAGGAAGATGACCGGGATCATCCTGAAGGTGGACCCGTTGCCGATGCCCGTGGTGACGAACAACAGGATGAACATGGACAGAAAGCCCCAGAAACTGCCCGGGTTCCCCTGGCTCGGGAGGTAGTGCAGCACACCGAAGGCGGCTGCGGTCATGGCCACGAAGTTCCAGAAGGTGACCCGGGCGCCACCGAGCTTGTCCGCGATCCAGCCGCCGACCGGCCGGAACAGCGCCCCGACCAGGGGCCCGAGGAAGGCGTACTGCATCGGACTGACGGCAGGGAACTGCGACTTGATCAACAGCGGCAGCCCGGCGGAATAGCCGATGAACGAACCGAAGGTGCCCAGGTAGAGCCAGCACATGATCCAGTTGTGCTTGCGCTTGAAGATGACCGACTGCTCCTTGAAGGAAGCCTTGGCATCCGCAATGTCGTTCATGCCGAACCAGGCGGCCAGGGTGGCAAGGACGATGAAGGGGACCCAGACGAAGCCTGCGTTCTGCATCCAGACCGAGGTGGCGACCCCCTTGACGACGCAGAGTTGGGGGCCGCCGCACAGGGCGCCGAACATCCCGCCGGTGATCACCAGCGGCACCAGGAACTGCATCGCGCTGACGCCGAGGTTGCCGAGGCCCGCGTTCAGCCCCAGTGCCGTCCCCTTGAGCGCTTTGGGGAAGAAGAAGCTGATGTTGGACATGCTGGAGGCGAAGTTGCCGCCGCCCAGGCCGCACAGAAATGCCAGCACCAGCATGGTGCTGTAGCTCGTGTTCGGGTCCCGCACCGCAAAGCCGATGCCGACCGCCGGGATCAGCAGCGACGCGGTGCTGATGGTGGTCCAGGTCCTGCCGCCGAAGATGGGGACCATGAAGGAATAGAAGATGCGCAGCGTCGCGCCGGAGAGCCCCGGCAGCGCGGCCAGCCAGAACAGCTTGTCCGCGTCGAAGGCGAAGCCGATCGACTGCAGGTTCACCACGACCACGCTCCAGACCATCCAGACCGCAAAGGAAAGGAAGAGGGCGGGGATCGAGATCCACAAGTTTCGGTAGGCCGCCGCCTTACCCTGCTCCTCCCAGAGCTGCGCATCTTCCGGGGCCCATACTGCCAGTACGCGTGAAGACATCTTCCCTCCCATAGATTTTCAGACCAAATGTCCAGATCAGATACACAATTGCTGCATTCCCGCCTGTCCCTGCCATCTCGTTCCCGCCCCCGGAGGGGGAGGGACAGGGAGGGGGAAAGCCGTTGCCACAGCCAAGCTGCCCCCCTCCAACCTCCCCCCTCCGGGGGGAGGCTCTCCAGTCTGCAGAAGCTATGAGATGCAATGAATGTTGCTCACCCGGCGCCACGTTCCCTCCCCTAGAGGGGGACGGACAGGGAGGGGGAAGCTGATGCTGCTATCAAAAGCTATTATTTCGACCGCCACCGGTACAGCAGCGGCGGGTCCTTCAGGAAATCGACCGGCAGGTAGAGCATGTGCACCAGCTTGGTGAAGGGGAGCACGGCCACGATCAGGAAAGCGCAGGCCGCGTGCAGCTTGAACACCAGCGGGAGGTCGGCCACGTAATCTATCTGCGGCTGGAACGACACGATGGACCAGAGGTAGGGCACTGCCGTGTGCAGATACCACTGTGAACCCCAGCGCATGAAGTAGCCGATGTAGATCCCGGTGCCGGCCTGGAAGAGCAGCAGGTACAGGATCAACCAGTCCGAACTGAAGGTCACCCGCTTCAGCATCCCCGAGTTCACCCGCCGCAGCAAAAGGAGCAGCACTCCAAGCACGGCAAAGGCCCCCAGCCCGAACAGCACGCTTTCCACGCCCACCAAAGTCTCGGGATTGCCGAGGAAGCGCTTGAAGACGCCGGGAAAGGCAAAGCCGACTATGTGCGCCAGCAGGATGGGGAGGATGCCGTAGTGCCACGGGTTGATGCCCCAGTAGAGCACCTTGCGCTCCAGGAACTGGGTCGAATAGGCGGTCCAGGTCAGCCGGTTGCTCAAAAAGCGGTACGGGGTGACCAGGAGCAGCAGCGCCAGGGCCACGTAGGGCAGGGCGATGAAGATCAAAGAGTTCAGCATGTTGCCTCCTCACGGCAGTCGGCGCTGCACAAAAGCTCGGCCGCCTCGACCAGGGTGAGCCACGGGGACGTGTCGCGCTGCTCCGATGCCGCAAGCAGCTTGTTGATGCCGGGCAGGACCAGTTTTCCTATGAACTCGCGACGGGAGCTGTCCTCGCCGCGGCGGGCGAGGTGCGCGAGGAACGCCAGCACCACGCCCAGGTGGTCCGGCAGCTCGTCTCCCGGCGCCTCGAAGTCATGCCTGCCGTACTCCTGTTTCACCTGGATCATGTAGCCACCCTTCTTCTGGTTGTCGCCGTACAGGTGGTGCCCGAGGTACGGTGCCGCCGCGGGGTTGAAATCGAAGCGCGCCACGTAATCTTCCTGCAGTTCGGCAAGGGTGGAGCCGCTCAGCATCTCGCCAAAGAGGTGAGCCCGGGCGTCGATGCCGCTGCGCCTGAGGTAGGAGGCGAGGGCGTCGTAGCACTCCTGCAGTTCCTCCCTTTGCTGCGGGTACTCGAAAAGCCGCGACAGGGCATGGTAACTCTGCTGCATGCTCATTTGCTTCCTCCCCTGGTCTTCTTGAGGATGCCGAAGCCGGCCTCCTGCTTGCGCCGTTGCGGATCATCCTCCTCGCGCTGCTGGGGCGGGATGACGTTGCGCTCGTTGTAGCCGGCCACCGTGAAGAGCCGGTACAGCCTCTTTGCCGCCGCCTCGTCGAGACCTGCCTCCTGGAGCAGTGCCGGGTCCGCCGGCAGCCCCAGGTTTTCCGCCCTCATCTGGACCCTCAAGGCGATCAGCTTCTTGAGCGCCTCCTCGATAACCCCTTCGTTACCGGCGGACAGCAGGCTCGCCAGATAGCCGATCGGTACGCGCAAGGTCTCCAGCGCCGGGATCATGCCGTGCTCGAGGAGCTTATGGGTGTCTCCCCAGGTGGATAGCACCGGCGAAAGGGAAGGGATGTAGTAGGCCATTGGCATGGTCCTGAACTCCGGGTGCAGCGGCAGCGCGATTCCGAATTCCTTCACCAGTGTGTAGACCGGCGATGCTGCGGCGGCTTCCAGCCAGTTGTCGGAGATCCCGTTTTCCTTGGCCTTTCGGCACACCTCCGGGTCGCGCGGGTCGAGGATCACCTCGCGGTGCGCCTCGACGAGCTCGGCATCCCCCTTCAGGGCGGCCGCCTCCACGGCGTCGGCATCGTAGAGGAGCACGCCCACGTAGCGGATGCGCCCGACGCAGCTATGGGCGCAGGCGTTGCACTGTCCCGTCTCCACGCGCGGGTAGCAGAAGATGCACTTCTCCGCCTTGCCGGTGTTCCAGTTGAAATAGACCTTCTTGTACGGGCAGGCGCTGGTACAGAAGCGCCACCCCTTGCACACCTCCTGGTCCACCAGCACGATGCCGTCCTCGCCACGCTTGTACAGGGCGCGGGAGGGGCAGGAGGCGACGCAGGCAGGGTTGAGGCAGTGGTTGCAGATACGCGGCAGGTACTGCATGAACATCGAGTCGTAGGACTCGATCACCTTTTTGTCCTTGAGGTTCAGGTCCTTGGCGGCGTACACCTGGGACCCGGAGAGGTCGTCGTCCCAGTTGGGCCCGCCCTGGATCTCCTCGATCTTCTTCCCGGAGATCTGGGAGAACGCCTCGGCGACCGGCTGGTCCTTCCCCTCCTTGGCGCCGGCGAGGTTGCCGTAGTCGAAGTCGAAGGGCTCGTAGTAGTCCTCTACCTTGGGCATGTTGGGTTGGAAGAACATGTTGGCCAAGGTGGGGCCTTTACCCATTGCCTTCAGCTTCAGCTTCTTGCCGTCAACAACCCAGCCCCCCTTGAAGCGCTCCTGGTCTTCCCATTGCCGGGGGTAGCCCACGCCGGGCTTGGTCTCGACGTTGTTCCACCACATGTACTCGGCGCCCTTGCGGTCGGTCCAGATGTTCTTGCAGGAGATGGAACAGGTGTGGCAGCCGATGCACTTGTCCAGGTTGAACACCATCACTATCTGAGCTCTTACATCCATATATGGCTCCTTGGAATGTTGCTTTGGGGATTCCCCCCCGGCTTCCCCCCTCCCGGCCTCCCCCCTCCGGGGGGAGGTGTGCACGCCCCGTTCCAGTCCCCTCCCCCGGAGGGGGAGGGTTAGGGAGGGGGAAGAGGTGGAACCGGGGGGAGGTGTGCGTCGTCAGCCCCTACTTGAGCTTTCTCACCACGACGTAACTGTCGCGGTTCACGCCGGTTGGCCCCCAGTAGTTGAAGTAATAGCTGAACTGGGCGTACCCCCCGAGCATCAGCGTCGGCTTCAGCCTAATCCGCGACAGGCTGTTATGCACGCCGCCACGCTTGCCGCTCTTCTTCGACTTCTTGATGTTCAGCGTCCGCTCCGGCGCGTGGTACATGACCGCGGCGCCGCGCGGGATCCTGGAAGAAACGATGGAGCGGCAGACCACGACGCCGTTGGCGTTATAGACCTCGATCTGCTCGTTGTCCTCGATGCCCGCCCCTGCCGCATCCAGGTGGTTCAGCCAGACCGCCTGCCCGCCGCGCGAGAGGGTGAGCATCCTGAGGTTGTCGGAGTAGGTCGAATGGATGCCCCACTTGCCGTGCGGCGTCAGGAAGTTCAGCACCAGCCCCGTTTCGCCCTCGGTCTCGTCCAAAAGCGCCGGGTTCAGTTTCCCCTTGAAGGTGGGGAGCCCCTCGTGGAACTCGCGGTAGTAGGGGTGGTCCAGGTAGAGCGATTGCCGACCGGAAAGGGTGCGCC
This sequence comes from Geomonas anaerohicana, assembly GCF_016458305.1. Taxonomy (GTDB): domain Bacteria; phylum Desulfobacterota; class Desulfuromonadia; order Geobacterales; family Geobacteraceae; genus Geomonas; species Geomonas anaerohicana. The sequence continues at coordinate 6,839 of NZ_JAEMHL010000006.1, forward strand.
AGGGAACCAGGTGCTCCACGTTCAGCGTGTAGGGAGAGTAGGGGCGTCCGCCGTTGACGAGCCCGCTCCAGATCGGCGAGTTGATGACCCGGCGCGGCTTCTGGGTGACATCCTCCCACTTCACGCGAATTTCGCGTGCCCCCTCGGCGATCTGCGCCAGCGGCTTGCCGACCCGCTTCTCCAGGTTCTTGTAGGCGCGGTGCGCCAGTTCGCCGTTGGTCTCCGGCGCCAGCGACAGGATGGCGTCCGCGACCACCTTTTCGTCGGCCAGATCGACGTAACTCTTGCCGTTCCAGCTTCGGTTGGGAAGTTCCCTCAGCAGCTTCTCGTGCTCGTCGTCCGCGTCATAGTAGTTGCCGTGCGATCCCAAGTGCCCGATGTTGGGGCCGAGCGAGAGGAAGCGGTTGTAGAGGTTCACGTAATCGCGCTCGACGATGGCCAGGTTGGGCATGGTCTTGCCCGGCACCGGCTCGCATTCCCCGAGCTTCCAGTCCTTGACCGAGCGCTGGGCGATCTCTCCCGGCGTATCGTGTAACAGCGGCGCCGCGATCACGTCCTTCACCGGCTCCGGCAGGTGGGTTGCCGCCAGTTCGCTCACCTTCTGGGCGATCTTGCTGAAGATCTTCCAGTCCGACTTCGATTCCCAGGACGGAGGCACGGCCGCGTCCATGCAGTTCACGAAGGAGTGCATGTCGGTGGTATTGAGGTCGCTCTTCTCGTACCAGGTGGCTGCGGGGAGCACGATGTCCGAGTACAGGGTCGAGGTGTCCATCCTGAAGTTCAGGTCCACGACGAGATCCACCTTCGCCTCGGGCGCCTTGTCGTGCCAGACGATGTCCTGCACCTGTCCCTTGGCGACTTCCTTGGCGGTAGCGCTGGCATTGGGGGCACCGAGCACGTGCTTCAGGAAGAACTCGTGCCCCTTGGCGGAAGCGGAGATGGCGTTGCCGCGCCAGATGAACCAGACCTTGGGGGAGTTGCCGGCTGCGTCCGGATCCTCGATGGCGAAGCGGTTCTTGCCGTTCTTCAGCCGGTCCACCAGCCAGGAACGGACCGCGTCGTCATCCCCGCACCCCTCTGCTGCCGCCTGCTTCATGAGCTCAAGCGGATTGGCGTTGAAGTGCGGCGCGAAGGGGAGCCACCCCAGCCGCACCGCCTTGGCGTTGAAGTCCGCAGCGTGCATGGGCATCCGGTCGCCGGTTTCCGGCTTGAAGTAATCCACGAAGTTGCGGTCGTAGCGCCACTGGTCCGAGTGCATGTACCAGAAGCTGGGCGTGTTCTGCAGCCGGGACCCCTTGACCCAGTCCTGCGCCATGGCGATCGAGGTCCACGGCGAGAGCGGCGCCACCTTCTCCTGGCCGACGTAGTGGGCGAGTCCCGCGCCGTTTCTGCCGACGCTCCCGGTGAGGATCAGCGCCGTGATGGCCGCACGGTAGATGAGGTCGTTGTGGTACCAGTGGTTCACCCCGGCGCCGATGATGACCATGTTGCGCCCGCGGCTTTGCTCGCCGTTCTGGCCCCATTCGCGTGCGATCTTGATCAGGGTCTCCGCGTCGATGCCGGTGTGCTTTTCCTGCCACTTGGGCGTGAAGGGGAGATCGGAGTCGTAGCCGTGCGGGTAGTCGCCGGAGAGGCCGCGGGAGACGCCGAACTGTGCCATGAGCAGGTCGAAGACCGTGGTCACCACGATCTCGCCGTCCGCCGTCCGTACCCGGCGCACCGGCACCTCGCGCACGGCGTCCTTCTCTCCCTCGAAGCGGAACAGCACCTTGCGGGTCTCCTGCCCGAGGAAGGTGAGGGCGGGATCGATCGCGGTACCGTCCACCACGTCCATCATGTCGAGGTTCCAGTTACCCTCCTGCTTGCTCCAGCGCGAGCCGAGGCTGCCGTTGGGGACGCGCACCTCGCCGCTCTTGTCGGCGACGCACAGGCACCACTCCGCGTGCTCCAGCGAGGCAGAGCGCTCGAAGCGCGCCGCCCGCACCAGTTCCCCCTGCCGCCACACGGGGACTGGCTCCGCAGGTGCCTGTCCCCCTTGCTGGCCTCCTTCCGGCGTCAGCTCGACCAGGAAGGGGAAGTCCGTGTACCTGGTGACGTATTCCTCGAAGAAGGGGACCTGGCGCTCGGCGTAGAACTCTTTCAGGATCACGTGGTTCAGCGCCATCCAGAAGGCGCCGTCGTGCCCCTGCTCGACCGGGAGCCAGGCATCGGCGAACTTGCTCGCCATGGAATAATCGGGAGACATCACCACCACCTTCGTGCCGCGGTAGCGCGCCTCGGTGAGGTAGTGGGCGTCGGGCGTGCGGGTCATCGGGACGTTGGAGCCGCACAGCACGATGTAGGAGGCGTTGTACCAGTCCGCCGACTCGTTCACATCGGTCTGCTCGCCCCAGACCTGCGGCGATGCCGGCGGAAGGTCGCAGTACCAGTCGTAGAAGCTCATGGCGACGCCGCCGAAGAGCTGCAGGAAACGGCTCCCCGCCGCATAGCTGATCATGGACATGGCGGGAATAGGGGAGAAGCCGACCACCCGGTCCGGTCCGTGCTTCTTGGCCGTGTAGATGCTGGAAGCGGCGATGATCTCGGTGACCGTCTCCCAGTCACCGCGCCGGAAGCCCCCCATGCCGCGCTGCCCGGTGTAGGATGCCCGCGACTCGGGATTCTCGACGATGCTGGCCCAGGCTTCGACCGGATCCGCGTGGATCTTCTTTGCCTCGTTCCAGCGGTCCAGGAGCGCGCCGCGCAGGTACGGATGTTTCACGCGCAGCGGGCTGTACAGATACCAGGAGAAACTGATGCCGCGGGTGCAGCCGCGCGGCTCGTGGTTGGGGATGGTGCCGTCGAACTGCGGATAGTCGTTGGCCTGCAGCTCCCAGCCGACGATGCCGTCCTTCACGTGCACCATCCAGCTGCAGCCGCCGGTACAGTTGACGCCGTGGGTGGAGCGCACCACCTTGTCGTACTGGGCCCGGTTCCGGTACAGCTCTTCCCACTGGCGGTTATGCGCCGAGCAGTCGTCCTTGATCCTGTTATGTGACATTACTTGGTTCTCCTCTTGAACAGCAGCACGGCGACAAGGCACAGGGCGAAGAAACCAAGCCCTGCGGCGGGATAGGGATCGCTGGCAACATGCTTTCTGGCGGCGGCGTCCTTGAACAGCGCGGTCAGCGCCGTGGACTCTTCATCGGTCAAGGGACGATCCGCATAGATCTTCTTCATCACCGGGAAACTGAGGCTTTTCAGCACGCCCCGCACCCCGGTCTCTCCCATCTTCCCGTACAGGTTGGTCAGGTCCGCCGCCAGCGCGCCGCCGTAGATGCCGGGGTAGTCGAAGCGGTGGCAGGAGACGCAGGGGGCGCCACCCTTGGCGAAACGCCGCTTGCCGGTGAAAAGGTCGCGGCCGGTGGCAAGGAGTTCCTTGGTCACCACGACCTCGGCCGGCTGCTGCGGCGCCACGGCCTGGGCCGGTGCTGCGGCGGCAGGAGCGCCTTTATCGGCGCTGGCGCCGCTGCCCGCGGGCGTGCTGCCACCTCCCAGGAACGCGACGATCTTCTCCGCATCGCCGCGGCTCACCCCGACGTTGGGCATCTCGAAACCGAATTTTTTCACCAGTTCCGCCTGGGCGGGATCCTTCTCGGCGGTCAGCTTGCCCGGATCGGTGATGATCTTCACCAGCCACTCAGCCGGGTGCTTCGCGCCGACCCCCTTCAAGTCGGGGCCGCCGCCGTCGCCGCCGCCTATGGTGTGGCAGGAGGCACAGTGCTTGTCGAACAGTTCCTTCCCCCCGTCGGCACGGGCGGGCCCTGCAACGGCTGCTACCAACATGACTGCGACGATAAAACGGACGGGCGACAGCGACGATTGGGACATGGATGCTCTCCTTCAGCTTCTGGCGTGTCGATACGCCATCCCGGTACGGCTGTGGCAGCGGGTGGCGATGTTGTAAACAGTTCGGATAGGGGAGACTCTAGAACAGTAGTTTGCTAAGGTTCTTGACCTAAATCAAAAAAGTGGAGATGGAATATTAGCTAATGAGGTGAGGATGGCGACGCCACTCATTATAGCAGCAGCGATCTGTTTTGCAGGCGGGGGGAGACAAGCCGGCCGGAGGCGGTTTTGGAGACCACCCCGCCGCGCTGGGCGACGGGCAAGGTAGGGCAGGGAAGGGCAGGAAAGGATGCGACGAGCGATCAGTTTTGCAAGGAGGTCATCTCGAAATTACGGTCCAGCAGTATCACGTCGATGAGTTCACCGGCGGCATACGAGGATTCCGGCGCCAGTTTCATAAGTCCGTTGCCGAGGATGAGCGAGGAGAGCCGGCCGGAGCTCTGGTTCCCCGTGGTGGAGACAAGGTAGCGCCCCTCGTGCTGCGACACGATGCCGCGCACCAGGTGCGGGCGGTTTCCCTTGTTGGCGGCGGACTGCTGCAGTTCGGCCCGCACCACCGGGCGGAACACCCGGGTGTGCCCCATGGCCTTGAGCAGGGTCGGGCGCACGAAGAGTTCGAAGGAGACCATGGCGGCGACCGGATTCCCCGGCAGGGCGAAGATCGGCTTTCCCTGCAGCATCGCGAAGGCGAGCGGCTTCCCCGGCTTCATGTTCACCTTCCAGAAACTGACGCTCCCCCCGAGTTCCTCTATGGCGGCCTTCACGAAATCCCGGTCGCCTACGGAGACCCCCCCGGTGATGACCACGAAGTCGGCGTTGAGTCCCGCCCGGATCTTGTCGCAGGTGGCCTCCAGGGTGTCCCGGGCGATCCCCAAGAGTACCGGTTCTCCACCGGCATCCAGCACCTGTGCGGCGAGGCTGTAGCTGTTGCTGTTGATCAATTTACCCGGTTCTGGCGTCGAACCCGGTTCCAGCAGTTCGTCCCCGGTGGCAAGAATGGCGACGCGTGCGCGCCGGTGCACGGCGAGAGAGGTGCTCCCCATGGCGGACAGCATCCCTATTTCCTGCGGACGCAGCAGCGATCCGGCGGGGATGACGACGTCCCCCCTGGTTATGTCTTCGCCGCGCTGCCGTACGTGGTCGCCCGCCTTGACCTTGCCGCGCAGCACGATCCATGCGCCGTCTTCTTCGACGTCCTCGATGGGGACCACGGTATCGCATCCCGGAGGGACCGGGGCGCCGGTCATGATCCGCACCGCTTCGCCCGGCGGGACCGGTTCGCTGCGCACCTCGCCAGCGGGGAGGAAGCCGCATACCCTGAGCCGGTTCTCTTTTACCCCGGCAAAGAGGAAAGCGAAACCGTCCATGGCCGAGTTGTCCGCGGCGGGGATGTCCCAGGGGGCGACGTGGTCCTGCGGGGTGACCCGGTTCAGGGCGTGGAAGACGGTGACCTTCTCCGTCTCCAATGAAGTGGCCTGGTCCAGGATGATCCGTTGAGCTTCTTCGATGCCGATCATGGCGGCGCTGCCTCCCTCACAAGGTTGATACCGGTCCGACGCGGCGGTGCATCGGAGCAGGGGCGGTTGTATCAAAACCGGGGCGGCGCCTGCAACACATTTCCGCAGCTTGACACTGGTTGTGCCCATTGTACATTTGGTCGGGATATTTTACCGATCTGCCTTGGGAGCACAAGTCACAGTGGAAAAAATCAAAGTGTGCGTCAATGACATGATGCAGCAGGGGTACGTCTATTACCGTACCGAGCCGGCAGGGAAGAACTTTCATCCGGAGTTCAAGCCCGACCTGACGCCGAAAGAGATGCTGGAGATGGGTGTCTTCGGCGGCAAGTACATGACCGACTGTCAGGATGAGTTTCCGAAGGAGTGGTTTGAGAAGGCGCGCCTTTGCCACGAGCGCCATGTGCCGGAGTACAACTTCTTCGGCGTCAACGCCTCCAAGCCGCTCTCCTACTGGCGCGAGAAAGGGTGGATCTACAGCGACGATCCACGCGGCTGGTTCCAGTGGTACTGCCGCTATTACATGGGGCGCAGGTGCCCCGACGACGCGCGCCAGATCAAGCGCTGGAAGGCAATGACCCGTCACATCGCCCAGATCAGGCACAATTGCCCCGAAGGTGTGCTCACCTGCCGCAGAAGACAACGTCAGGCGCTGTTGCATTGGGCGTACGACAGCAGGAATTTCTGATCCTTGCCCCAGCCGAACCGTTCCCCCTCCCTAAACCTCCCCCTCCAGGGGAGGGATGTCAAACGGCTCCTCCCCCCGGAGGGGGGAGGTTGGGAGGGGGGAAGAACCCTTCTCATACAACCTTCCCCTCCTTCACAAACTCCCTCAGAATCGCCGCCTCCAGCCGCTTCAGTTCCAGTCGCAGCGTCTGGTCTGCCAGCACCTCCAGCGCGCAGTGGTGCGTCACGTTCATGATCCCGGCCCCGGGCAACTCGTAACGCGCCGCTATCTGCCGCCAGTCGATCTCCGGTGCGATCTCCACCTGGGCCGGAAAGGCGTTGCACCAGAGCCGGTAACGCTCCTCCGGCCGCGGCATGGGAAAATGGATGATGCTCTGGAAGCGCCGCGCGAATGCCGGATCCAAATGGCTGCGCTGGTTGGTGGCCAGGATCACCAGGCCGTGGTACTGCTCGATGCGCTGCAACAGGTACGACACCTCCTGGTTGGCGTATCGGTCGTGGGCGTCGCGCACGTCGGTCCTCTTGCCGAACAGGGCGTCGGCCTCGTCGAAGAACAGGATCCAGTCCTTGAACTCCGCCTTCTCGAACAGAAGGGCCAGGTTCTTCTCGGTTTCCCCGATGTACTTGGAGATGACCCGCGACAGGTCGATGCGGAAGACGTCCTTGCCGGTGTACTTCCCCAACAGGGTCGCGGTCAGGGTCTTGCCGGTGCCGGGAGGGCCGTGGAAGAGCGCGCGGTAGCCGCGCTGCAGCTTGCGCCCCATGCCCCATTCCTCGATCAGGGTGCGGTTGTGGGTGATCCAGTTCTCGATCTCACGGATCTGGCGCAGGGTGTCGGGATGCAGCACCAGGTCATCCCACTCAAGCTCGGTTTCTATCGCCTGGGCGGGGAAGTCGGGACCGAAACGCGGTCTCCCCACCGTGCCCAGGGTGACCCATTCCACCAGTTCCGGGTCGATGCAGAGTCGCCCGCCCATCGCCGGTTCACCGGGACGCACCTGGTCCAGCCAAAGAATCCGTTTCTTCGCAAACCAATGGTCGCTTGCGAAGAAGCGCTGCACCTCGATCCTTCTCCTGACGTCATGCCCGGCCAGGATGAACTGCGCCGTCTCACCGGTCGGCAGTATCGAGCGCTGATCGACTCCGGTCACGCCGCCGAATTCGGCAAGCTCGCCCCCCTCGGGGATCAGCCTTCCCAGGATCTTGTTGAAGAACCCCGGGCGCAGGTGGGGCGCCAGGGCGATCATCACTACGGCGAACTCGTCCCTGGTGGGGTCCTGGCTCTTGATGAACAGCTCGATGGGCGAGTCCTCACTGTAAAATTCCAGGGGCGGAGGGAGGTATGCTTCGGCCTGCTCCAGCCGCACCCGGAGATAGCCGGTGACCAGCTGAGTAAGCCAATCCAGGGCCAACTCGAGGTTGACCGCGTCATCGCTATGCTGTGGGTGAGGACTATGCCGGGGCATGGATCACGGCTCCTGATGTCTGCAGGAACGAGAGCACCAACTCAGGGTACGCACCATGGAAAAATTTCTCATCCCCCGAGCCGAGGGCGGCCCTCAGGTGGAAGGCCCCGTGGTTTACCCGCACTACCTGGACCACCGGGTCGGGTGCCGACACCTCCTTTCTCGCCGCCGTCAGTTCCTTGTCGCTGATCACCCTCCGGGCCGTCTCCTTGGCCTTGTTCTCCGAGTCGAAGACCCCGACGGCAAGGCAGGAGAAGGGTTCGAACTTGTAGCTCTCCACCTCGGGGGAGTAGTCGTCGATATCGTCGATGCCCAGGTAGCCCAGCTTGAGCGGCTGGATGGCGACCTGTACCCGGAAGTGGAGGGTGACCCGCCAGATGAAGTCCCACTTGGACTCCCACCCCTGTTCCTCCCAGTACTCGCTGTAGTAGTTGCAGCGGTACGGCTTGATGCCCCACTTCAGCGGTTGCGCACCGATGTCCAGGGCGCCGATCAGGGCGCTGACGAATCTCTCCGAACCGCCTCCCACCTGGTCGGAGTCGCCCCTGGTCAGGATGAAGTCCACCACAGTGCCATCTGCGCTTACCGAAGGATGCCACAGGTATAGCATGCTCATTTTCGTCCCTCTCCTGGCCCGCGGAAATTGATGGTTACCGTCTTCTTGTAGCTGTCGGGGAGGTTGGCCCCCATGGAACTGTTCTCACGGTACGGCACCACATCGAGCCCCTTGATGTCGTTGAAATAGTCTTTGCGAGCGTCCTGGTGGGTGTCCCTGCCGTCGCTGTTCCAGTGGTCGACCACCGCCTGTTTCTTGTGGTCCACCGTGGGCGACTCGTCATAGGTCTTGGTCTTGTCCCAGTACCGGTTCTTCCACCAGTACAGCTTCGGGTTGGTCGGGTGCCGCAGTTTGTTCGGGTTGTTGACCCGTTCGTCGCGCCACTCGTAGACGTCCTTGCGGTAGCTCTTGCCGTAGAAGCTGTCGCGAATGACTTCCTTGGTGTCGTACCCGTCTTTCAACACGTACTTGTGCCCCTTGCGGGTGACCAGCGCGGACTTGTGTTTCTTGAGCCGTTTCTTCTTGGGCCCAGCCTTCTTCGGATTAATGCTCCCCTGGACCGAGTCGTAGACCTCGTCCTCGTCCGCCGTTGCCTCGACCAGTTCCAGCGCGGTCAGCTTGTACTTCGTCTTGATCACCACCAGGGCAATAGTGATCTGCGGAGCGTCCTTGTTCTCATCGTCCAACAGCTTGTTGGCCTCGGACAGTGCCGCCTCAAGGTCGGCCTGCTTTTGCGCCTCCGTCCTTTCGTCCTTCTTGCCGTCCTTGGCTTCTTTGTCTATGTTCTTCCCTTTCAGTTGCACCGGTTTGGCGCTTTTCCCTCCCGCCTTGGGTGTGACGATCCAGCTGTCCCCCTTGGCCTGGATGTCGAAGCTCACCCCCTTTACGGAAGCCTTGATCTTGCCCAGCTCCGCGTCCAACATCGCGCGGGTGAAGGGGCCGCCGGCACGAAGTCCCCCCAGCGGCTTGGCCGCCGCCTGGAAGATCTTGGCCACATCCTGATCCTTTGCCGCCTTGGGATCGGGCTTGGCCGATTTCGTCCCGGCGGGAGGTTTCGCCCCCTTCTTGGTCGGCTTCGCCTCCGGTTTTTTCGGCGCCGGCTTCTTGGGTGGGATGGTGGGGGGAGGGATACTGCCGTCATCCTTGAAGCTGCCGCTGCCGCTCCCCTTGCCGCCCGACTTGTCCGGCAGCTTGTCGTCCACCATGCTGGTCATGAACTTGGACGGATCGAACTCCGGCTTCTTCAGTTCGATCTCCGGCACCTGCCCCGAGCCGAGCACGTACTCCTTCACCACCGCGCTGATGCCGACCGGGTCGGAAAGAGGCCACTGCTTGGCGAACAGCGGCCAGGTCCAGCGGTGGTCCGAGATGGGAGACCACCACGGCGTCTCCAGGGCGATGAAGAAGTCGCCGCCCAGGTCGAGCATTGGTTGCGCCACTATGTCCAGTGTCCCGCCGACGTAAAACACCCCCGGATCACGGTAGCCGATGGTCGGGCGCGCGTCGGCGTACGCCTTGAGCCCCACGTCCACCTGGATGCCGATGCCGAACTTCAGATCGTGCGAAGCGATCTCGACCCCGGCGCCTCCCTCGGCGCGCAGTCTGAGCCCTGCGTAGGCCGAGATATTGAACGAGGCGGAGATCTGGATGAACTTCTGCACCTCGGGATCGGTGGAGTAGGTACCCAGGATCTCGATGTTGTAGATCTTCGCCGGGCCCAGGCGCGCCAGGGCGGTCAGGCTGATGTTGGCGAACAGGTTCAGGTTGCCGACCACGGGGATGCCGTAGTACGCCTTGGCCTCGAACTTGACGATTTCCCGGTCGAAGTTCTTCTCCGGGAAGAGCGGGATCTCGCCCGGTGGAGCGATCTTGCTCACCACGGTCAGAAGCCCGCGCCCGTCCACCACCACCCACACCGTTCCGGCGAACCACTGCGTCAGGTGAAACTGCAGCTGCCCGGTGGCGGCGATGGCGCGGGTCTTGTTGTTCGGCTTGGGCGCCGGCACCGGCGGGGGAGGGCCGGTCGCCTCGATGTTCTCCTTCCCCCCCGCAGCGGCGATGGCGTCCTTGGCGAACTTGTTGGCCGAGTCCATGTCGGTGGCGACAAAGGCCACCTCGCCGGAGAGCTTGTCCGCGTTGTAGGCTGCCTTGCCGCCGATATCGACCGTGCCGTCCGGCTTGTAGATGACGGTCGCCATGCCGCTGAAGGACTTGTGGTTCACCGCGAGGGTGAGCTGGCCGGCGAGGGAGCCCTTGGTGTTGTCGAGCTGCAGCTCCCCCTTCACCACCCCCTTCACGTCGACGGTGGCGCTGGCGTCGATCTTCGGCTTGCTCACGTTCTCGACGCTGAGGTTCAGGCTCGCGTCCAGGAAGCCGCCGATCTCAACCTTGAGCCCCTCGACTCCCAGGGTGAGTTTCCCGGACTCGAAGCTGTTGATGGGCTTGGGAAGTTTCTCCACCCTGAGGCCGAGACCGCCGAGCAGCTCCGAGTTTTTCTGCAGCGCCCGCAGCCAGTCGTTGGTGTTGCCTCCCTTGGGGGTGAGCGAGGCGTAGCCGTCCTTCACCTCGTTGTTGCGGATGGTGAAGTTGACGTGCATGCCGCCCAACTGGTCGGTCCACGGGTTCTGCAGGGGCATGCTCCCCTTGCCGATCGAGTCCAGGTTCTTCTTGCTGTCCATCCGGACTTTGACCCGTCCCTCGCTGGTGAGCCCCTTGACGATGACGCGTACTTCCAGCCCTTTGCCCTTTGCCGCCTCGATCTCTGCTTTAACTTTCTCCGACGGGGCGAAAACGGCGGAGGATAGATCGACCAGCTCCGAACTGACCGGTCCCTCCGCGGCAGGAGGCGCTCCCTTGGCCGCGGCCGGGGCCGTAGCCCTCATGACTGAAGGACCCTGCTGGTCCCTGTCCCGATGCGGGTTTCCCTGCCGGGCGACAGCGGCGCCTTGCTGTTCCGTGTGGGCCAGTTCGTGGGCGATCAGCCTCTTGCCTTCACTCGTTCCCGGCTGGTAGGCGTCGCGGGCGAAAAAGACGTGGTTGCCATAGGTGAAGGCACGCGCCGAAAGATCTTCGGAGAGACCGGCGGCGCGGTCGTCGTTATGCACCCGGACCCCGCTGAAATCGCTCCCGAAACGCGGCTCCATGAAGTCGCGCACCGGCCCTGCCAGAGGTTGCCCTCCCGAGGTGCTATCCTTGACCGCCGACTGCACCGAATCGCTGACGGCCGGCGCCGGACCTGAATCCGCGCGGGCCAGCTTTTCCTCCCCTGTGCCGTCCCCCTGGCCTAGCTTTGCCTGCCGGCCCAGTTGCTCGTCGCTCTTTGCTTCCCTCTGCAGCCGCTCCTCTTGGCGTTCCAGTCTTTCGGTCCCCTGGCGCTGCAGCTTCTCCTCGTTTGCCTGCCTGGGCAACTGCTCCTGTGGCCTTGGCAACTGCTCCTGCTGTCGCGGTAACTGTTCCTGCTGTCGGTCCAACCGCTCGGCTCCAGCTTCTGCCGGTTGCCCCATGCGCATGACGCGGTCGGCGCTGCGGTCCGCCTCCTGTTCCATCTTGTCGCCCGGCTTGCTGACTGTCAGCTTCCTTTGCAGCGTCGGCGCGATGAAGGGCTGCCTCGACAGCTGTGCCGCGTTGGTCGAACTGGAGGAAGATTTTTCCGCGCACGATTTCATCGCCGCTCTCCTAGTTCCACTCCACCCACAAAAGCTTCGGCATCCACGGCAGTTTCACCATGGAGATGCTGAAGGGCAGTTGGTCCAGCAATATGTCGTAGCTGTTCCTCTCCACCTGCAGCAGCCATTCATCGTTGCCGCGCAGGGTGAGCTTCGCAGGCCGCATCAGGAAGGAGCCGCGCAGCCCATCCGGCGAGCTGTTCCCCAGTGCCCCCCAGTGCTTGACCAGCGCCTGCAGCAGGGAATCGCACATCTCCATGCCCTGGTCGCTCAGCTCGACATTGCGGGGGAACGAGGCATGGAGCGGGATATCGCATAACACCTTGGCCAGCGCCAGGCGGTATTCCGGCTGGTCCAGCGAACCGCAGGCGAGGTAATTCAAAACCGCGACGCCGCGCTCGGGCTCGACCATGCGGTCTTCACTGCAGATCTCCAGCCCCTCGAAGAGTTGCTTCAGGTAGGGGTGCAAGAGGACGATGCCGCCGTTGTCGACGTAGATCCCGTCCTGCGCTGCCTCTTCCTGTTTGCGGGGCGATTGCTCATGTCGGGACGTACCGTCGCCGGACGCGACTGCCGCTGCGACCGTGCTGACGGTTGGCGGCGCTGCCGGCCAGTGCCGCTGCAACGCCGCCATGACCGCCTCGTTTTCCCTGATCGACAGGGGCAGTACCAGCAAGGCCCGCGAGACGAGTTCGTATTCCGTGGCGCTGATGCCATGTGCGGCCGCAGCGAAACCGTGTCGCCAGACCGCATTGCGGATCCGGGAGAGGACCGCCTCCGGCAGTGCGATGTGCGCCAACTCTTCCAGTGCTGCGCTGACCCGACTGCCGATCTGCGGGGCCAGGAGTGGCAGCAGCAGCGCACGGAAACTCTCCGAGAACTGCAGGATCAGCCGTGTTTGAGCCTCTTCCCTCCGAAGCGGGATCAGGGCATCCTCCAGCGCGACGACCACAGCATCGTGGAGGTTTCCCTCCAGCCAGCATTCCAGCAGTACCTGCTCCAACTCCTTTCCCGTCGGGAGTTGGAACCACCAGGGTAGGGCGCCGTGTTCAAGGAAGTGCAGGAAGACCTCCGTCAGGGCCTGCACGCTGTTCCTGCGCCGGGAGTTTGTCCGCGGCGCCGCAAGCTCCTCGCGCAGCGATTGTTGCAGTTCTTTGCGGATCGAAGGGGCCAAGTCCGCCTCCAGCCGCTCCAGTGGGATAGCGCCCGCGTCGATGACCAATTGTTCCAGGAATAGGTGTTCGTCTTCCGGGACCTGTTCGTTCAGGGTCACCTCGATGACCGGGAGCAGATAGTCATTGCAGAAGCGCTGCAGGCGCCGCTGCAGCACCGCCGCCTCGGCCTCCGGGCCGTCGAAGTCGACGTGCAGGTGCTGTTGTTGAATCACGTGTGACATATCTGCCTTTCACCTTTGTCTGACCAGTCCGACCAGTCTGATGGCGCTTTACAGGTCTTTTAGTCTCGTTCCCAAGCTCCAGCTTGGGAACGTACGGTCGATGTTGAAGCTCCAGCTTTAACTGCTCTGATCAACATCAATGATTCCCGCTCCCTGAAAGTAATTGGAGGCGCTAGAGTAAACCCAATGCTCCGGCGAAGAGATGATTCCCCGGCGTACCGGATTTGAATGTACATAATCCAACTTCTGCCGGTACATCTCCTCAGAGAAAATCACCTGCGGATGAAATCCTTCCTGCCAGACCTGGTGCTGGCTTTCAGTTTTGTACTCCTTCTTGAAGAATTCCAGCCTTCCCAGAAGCCAATTCTTTTTGTCAGCTTCCAGGAACTCTATAATCTTCTTGCCGGTGAAGCTTTTGAAATCACGCATGAATACCGTTGCATTCGGGGCGGTTACTATCAGATGGACGTGGTTGTCCATGATGACATAGGCATGAAGCTGTAGCCCTTTACGTTCTCTGCAAAAACACAGCGAGTCGGTGACGATGCTGCAGTAGCGCGTCGAGGTGAAGAGAGGGATCCACTCCACAATGGTGGACGTGACGAAGTAAGGGCAGCTCACGTCACTGGCTTTGTAGCGGCTTCTCACGTCGACTCCTTCAAAGCTGGAGCTTTCTACCGCATTGCGTTCCCAAGCTGGAGCTTGGGAACGAGAAACCCCCCTTCGCAAAGGGGGGGACCTTAGGCCACGTGCAGCGGTTATGGCAACTATTCCGTGTGACTCCCTTACAAATCCTTCTTCGTACTACCAAAACACCCCTTCCGCGTAATGCCTGCCAGCAGCACCGGACCTGTCGCGTGCTGCACCTGCACCTCCACTTTCTCTCCCTGGTAGAAGGGCTCGCTGCTGTTGGCCAGCGGCAGTTCCCACACCCAGGCCACCACGTCGGTCGGCTGCATGTTGCCCACTTTCCCTTCCAGTGCAATGCCGTTGTCCCCTGCGCGGGCGATGTTCATGTCCAGCTCCGGCTGCGGCCCATCGCAGAGCTTGTGGTAGTCCACCCTGGTGCACTGGTTGCGCTCGCTGCAATCGAACGACGGCACGCGGGTCTCCTTGTTCAGACGCTGGTTCAGGAACACGGCGCCGTCGAAGGGCGCACCGGCGGGGTCCGGCTCGTTGCTGTAACGGATCAGCATGGAGAAGGCGGGGTTCGGCCGCGCATAGCTGTAACGGAACTCGAGGTCGAAGCTGTCGCAGGCAAAGTATTCGATGAAGAGAACGGCGAACGGGTACGCGTCGCTCGGCTGGTAACTCATGATCAAGCGGCCCTGCAGCGCACCCGCCTGTTCCACCAGCGCCTGGTTCACTACATCGTTGAGTCCCTTCACGTACCGGCCGATGGCGTCGTTGAAGTTGCCGTTCAATTGCCCGGCGTCCGGTACCGGCAGCCCGTCCGTGCGCAGGTTGATGTCCCTGCCGTTGAACCGCAGCCGGACCGCAGGCTCCTGCCGGTAGCTCTCGTAGCGCGCGTCGCCGAAAGGCGGCTGCACCCAGAGCCGGTAAGCGCACCGGCGCGACTCGCCGCCACAGGGGAGGTCGCAGGCCTGTTCGCAACTGTGCTGCACCTGGATGGTGGCGCTGCAGTTGTTGTGGTCGGCGACCGTGACCGAGAAGCTGTTTCCGCTCGGGATGGGATCGGTGCTGAAGAAGTTGCCGGTGACCGGCTGGTTGTTGGCCATGAAAGGCGGTGTGCCGCCCTCGATGCGTATGAAAGAGCGGAAGTTCGCGTTACCCTCGCAGGTGAAATCGGTCTCTCTCAGCACCAACTGCGGTGCGATCACCACCGTCTGGGAAGCCGTGGCGGCCCCGGCAGCATCGTGCACGCTGACATTGTGCCCACCCACGCCGAGCTTGACCGGGCCGGTAAGCGGTGACGGTGCCGCGGTGTCAACCTGCACCTGGTACGGTGCTGTGCCGCCGGTGGCCGTGATCTCCACCGAGGCCTGACCGTCCGCTCCGATGCAGCTCGGCTTGGCGGTAAACGCCAGCGGTTGCACGCAGGAATGCCTCAAGGTGACGGAGGCACTGCAGTTGCGGGCATCGGTGATGTCGATCTCGATGTCGGTGTCGACCGGAAGATTGCCGCTGGCGTAATCGGTACCGTTCACCGTGCCGCGGTTGGCCGTGTACGGCGCGGTGCCGCCGCTGATGGAGAACAGGGCGACGTATGCCCCGGTGTCGCCGATGCAGTCGAACCTCGCCTCTCCCAACACCAGCCGCTGCGGGATCTCGATGGTCTGCGGCGCCGACACGGTCGCCTCCTGGTCCCGCAGGGACAGGGTGTGGCTCCCCGCTGCCAGCGCCAGCACGCCATCCAGTGGCTGGAAATCCTGCTGGTCCACCTTGATGCTGTAGGGAGCGACACCTCCTTCCGGGGTGACGGTCACTTCGGCCTGGTTGTTGGCGTTGGTGCAGCCGATCTTCAGTGAGAAGCCCAGTGGGGGTGTCGGCAGCACGAACTGCACCGGGGCACAGTCAGAGCAGCAGAGGTAAGGGAGGTAGAAGTCGGCGATGACCGTGCCGTCGGCAAGCTCGCCCACCGCCTGTTCAATGATGTCGACCGCCACCGGCCGCGGAGGACGGACCACACCCGGATCGGGTACCCGCCCGGTGAAGGCGCCCAGCACGAGGCGTATGTCCGGGTCCGCGGCCAATTCCGGCCGCGCGCCGATGCGGTCGAAGGCGTCCATCATGGCGGCCGGTTCCACCTCGGCACAAAGCGAAGTGGCGCCGGACGGTGAGGTCATGGTGGTGACGCGGCCTGCACCGAGGCGGCCGTCGACGTTGAACCGGTTGCGCAAGCCCCCCAGGTCGATACCCCGGCCGGGGCTGAATATCTTCGGCGGCGCCTCGTGGTAGACCACGATGAAGGTCCCCCCCAGCGGCACGCCGGCCTTGTGCTGGATGCCGGGGTTGTCGCGCAGGAAGGTACTCAGGTACAGCTTCTGCTTCACCTCCCGGAGCCGATCCTGGTATTCCCCCTCCAGCGCCTTGATCACGTCCAGGCGGCACTGGTACAGGATCGCCTCCAGCCGGTCGTCAAGCTCCTCCCAGCGCAAGAGGTTCACCGTGCCGTCGATGGTCCCGGCCGCTCCCTCGCGCTCCTTCTCCACCGCCTCGGTTACCCGCACCAGGTCATGGTAGCGCTTCTCGAAGGATGCCTCGTTCAACTGCGCCAGGGTCGGGGTGAACTCCCCGTAGAGCTTCACCAGGTAGACGATGACGTAGAAGATGATCAGGTTGGTCTGCCCGACGTTCTGGCTGTTCAGGAAATTGATGATGACGTTGGGGTCGATCTCGGGAACGGCGCCGCCAGGCTGGTTGGCGAGGAAATCCTCGAACAGGCGCCCCAGCGTCTGCGGCTGTACCAGGAAGTCCGGGGCGCACTGCGCCAGCAGGGACAGCTGCGGTTTGACCGGCGTGGTGATCTTCGAGCGCGACTCGAAAGGTAGCGCGTAAAAGTACTGGATCTCCAGACAGATGAAGCAGGTCGTCTCCGCCTTGACCGTCTCGTACAACGCCTCCAGGTCCTGGAAGCGGCAGGCATCCTTGGTCGGGTCCACCGGCACGTTTTCGTCGAAGGCGCCGGTACGTAGGGCGATCACCTCGATGGGAAGGCGGTAGCGTGACTTCAGCGCCAAAAGGGTGCTCATCACCCCCTGGTAGTTCTTGCCCAGGTGCCCCTCGACGCGCAGGAAGTTGTACGGCTCCAGGTCGTAGCGCAGCGCCTGGGTCACGAAGGGGGGCGCCGGCGGCTGGTAGGAGTCGGACCGGTAGCCGAGATTCTGGTTGGCCCGGTTGCGGCGCGTCTTGTCCGGGTCCCAGAGCCGGTACAGCGGGGGATCGCCGGTGAACAGGTAGTAGTACGGAATCGCCTTGCCGGAGAGCGGCCCGTCCCCCAGCCGGCTCGGGGTGATACGGATGGCGCTGTCTCCGGGCAGGCGCGAGAAGCCGGAAAGCGGCAGCGGGGGCGCGTCGCTGAAGCGCGCCGCCATCTCCACCAGGCGCGCGAAGAGCTGTCCCAGTTCCAAAAGCCGTCCCTCACCGCCGGAGAGCGCGGGGGAGGGCCAGAACGGTGTCCGGTACAGCTCCGGGGTGGTCACCTGGTTCGGGAACAAAACGCCCAGCATCAGGTGGCGCGGGAAGAGCATCTCCGGCGGGCAGCAGACCGCGAACAGCTCCGCCCCCTTGCGGGAGAGGTCGCGCAGGGCGCGGGCGATGTCGTCGAAGAGGTCGTAGTAATACTGCAGGAATTTCACCTGGACCGTGTTGACCGGCACGTTGTCCAGGAAACCGAAGCGGCCGGTGAACCCGGCAAAGGGGTTGTCCGGGTACTTCTGTGCCACCAGCGGCTTGAAGGCGTCGTAGGCGGCGCTGAGCGCAGTCTGGGCCTGCTGCACCAGCTTCTCCGAGGTGAAGGCGGCATGGAAGGCGTTGTAGACGTCCTGCGAGGTGGCGGGGGCGGTGTTGGGGACGTCCACCCGGGGCAGGTGCAGCTCCGGGAGGTTCAGCCGCTCCAGGAGCGCCTCCGCCAGTTCGGTCACGCTCAGGCTGTCCTCGATGGCGTTGGCCTTGGCGATGATCTCCTTGAGGTCGCTGATGCCAATCAGCAGGCGGCGCAGGGTGATGGTGACCTCGCTCCCCTTGTCGTCGCAGTTGTTCATGCTGCAGTTGCGCAGACCCTCCTTCTTCAGTTCCAGGAACAGGAGCACCGCCTTGTCGGCCAGAAAGCCCTGCGGCGTCGTGAGGAGTGTGGTGTCGGGCTCCCCCGCCGGGAACAGTTCCCAGAGTGGATACGGGTTGTCGTCCTTCATGAAGGGGGGATAGGCGCGGTCGCTGGGGGGCAGGTACTGCCGGTAACTCACCAATGCCACGTCCTCAGGTTCCACGATCAGGTAGCCCTGCGAGGTGACGCCGCACCCCTTGGTGAGCAGCACCGCGAGCCCCCCGTCGACGTCCTGCGACAGCGAAATGTCCAGCCCGCAGACGATGCCGATGCCGATCAGGTCGGCGCGGGTGAGCCGCTCCTGCTCGTCCAGGTAGTCGAAGACCTGGTTCAAGTGGGTGGACGAGAGCACCTGATTCGTCTCGAAAACCGGGAAGTTATCTTGTGAAGGTTTCATCGCGCAGCACCTCGATCAGCTTCCTAGAGCCGTGGTACCCAGACGGACCGGGTTTTTGTCGTTGCCCTCGTCGCAGTCGTGCAGCGTCGCGGGGGGATAGCTGTTGCTCAATGCACCCAAGAGGTCGAGCACCACGCGCAGGCGGTAGGAGACCTCGCTGTAGGCGTGGTAGCGCTCCTCGAGCAGGGCCCGGACCTGGTCCAGCGTCCCCGCCTGGAAGGTGAGGCCCGCACACTGCGGCGGCAGTTCGATGGGGAAGGTGGGGAGCTTCGTGTCCGGGGTGAAGCTGCCGGAGCGGAACAGCCCGTCCAGCCACTGGTAGAACTCCATGCCGAAGCCGGTGAGGATGGCGCGGGCGCAGCTGCACAGGCGAGGGGACTGGCTCCGCCAGGTGCCTGTCCCCTTACTCCCTGACGGCGCCACCGACAGAAGGTTCCTGGTCAGGATCGCCTCAACCCGCTCTTCCAGGCGCTCCTCCATCCAGTCGAATGTCGCGTTCACCGTAAGCCAGTCGCACCACGCCTTCTGGAAACGCTGGTACTGCCAACCGTAGCGGGCGATGTTGCCGAAGTGCTGCACCATGATGGCCAGCACCTGCGACCAGAGTTCGAAGGGAAGCAGCACCACGCAGGCGATCTGCTCCGGTTTCACCTGGGCGTCGAAGAGCAGCTCCAGCTCCATCTTCAGGGCGTCGGCGTGGAAGTGCTCCAGGGACTTGTCCTGGTACCAGGCCTGGAACACCTGTGAGAAGGCCCGGAAAATGAGGATGGCGCAGGCACACGACTCGTCGGCGCCGGGGGGAAGACCATCCGCCTTGTGCCCGTTACGCTCCAGGAGGGTCGCCAACTTACCTAATACCGGATCACAGGGATCCTCCACATAGCCGTCGTTGCCCACCCAGCAGATCTTGGCGACCAGGTGCGCCGGGACTTCCTGCTGTATGACCCGGTCGGCGTAGCCGCGCATTTCCAGGTCGGTGTGGAACGGGTCGAGCCAGCCGGGCATGACCAGGGTGAGCCGGAAGGAGTAGGGATCCTCGGCGCCGCAGGTGCTGCACGCCCCTTCGGTGCAGGCGGGGTAGAGGGCGTCGCCCGGGAACTTCGGGCGCAAAAGCAGGTGCTCCACGACGATCATGCGCTGGTCCAGCTCGGGGTAGCCCAGGAGCAGGGCGATGCGCCGCCGGAGCCCGGGCTGGTTGTCCGGGTTGCATGGGTCGTGCTGGTAGTCGAACCCCTTGCCGCGGTCGTGGCTGATCCTCGGATAGTCGGCCAGGAAGGCGATCTTGTCCTTGATGAGCTGGTCCAGGGCGATTTCCTGCCCGAGGACCTTCACCAGCAACAGGCCGTACTCGCTGAACTCCTCGCCGAAGCGCGCCAGCAGGTGGTCCAGGAAGCGGTTGCGCCGCTGCCGGAACTCCTGCACCGTCTCCAGCATCCCCTCCAGGATCGGCTGGGTAAGACCGGTCACCAGCTCCGAGTATCCCTGGATCATGGCTTCGTTGAGCAGGGCGGCAAAGTAGGTCCTGCTTACGGCGGGGTCGAGCGAGAACAGGTCGGCGGTGTGGGCAACCTGGGCGAAGGCGTCGGCAAGGATCTGCTCGAACACCATGAGGTAGGCCTTCATCTGGCGGGCCTGGGCCCGTCGCCGCGCCGATGCGGTGGTGGAAAGCTGGTTCGGGCCGATGCCGTAGGTGAGCGGGAAGCTGTACTGCACCGGGAAATGCTCCTCCGGCTCGCGGTAGGTCCCGGCGGGGATGGCGAGGTCATCCGCCGCACCCGGGTTCTTCAGGCGCTCCGCCTCGCCATTCAAAAGGGTGAGCGTGTCCAGTGCCTCGTCCATCCTGGGGAGGAAAGGGAGTCCGTTCTTGTAGAAGAGAAAGCGTGAGGCGTTGCGGTACAGCCGCGGCAGGTGCTGACTGGACAGGTACAAAAGCCAGTTGCCGCTCGCCTTGCCGGGATCGAAGATCGGTGTGCCGTCGCTGGAAAAGACCGGATCGTAGACCCCCTTGAACGCGTTTCCCTCGGAGTCGTACGCCGTGAGTTGCAACTGGTTCACTGCGATAACCCCCTCGATGTCCATGAGCCGGTTGATCAGGTCGGAAACGCACAAGACCGACCGGAGCACCGCGGCATCGAGATCCTCCTGCCTCAGAAAGCCGCTGGCAAGTTCCGGTCCGTTGAAGATCTCCTCCGCCGGCATCCCCTGGTCCATGAGTTCCTGCAGCGTGTAGAAGGGGACCGGCGGGTTGAAGTACTGCTCGATCTCGAACCAGATGCGCGCCTGCACCAGTTCGATGTCCGCGTCGGGCGACACCTCGACGTCGGCGCAGGCCGCCACCTCCTCGATCTCGATCACCTGTACCCGGCAATAATCCTCGTCCAGGTTGCGGTGCGCCATGAGCTCCGTCCTGGCCAGCGCCACCGCGGCATCCTTCAAGCGCTCCTTGCGCCGGTAGCGCTGGATCAGGCCGTTGACTGACGCTTCTTCAAGCAGCGCTTTCAAGGTGGTGACGGTGAGTGCGTCTCTTATGGCCGTGGTGCCGAGTAGGCGCAGGGCGGCGTGCAGGACGATCTTTTGCCCGGAGGGCGCGACGGTGATCTCGAAGGTCGCGTAGAAGACGGTGCGCCAGTGACCCCGCAGGTACTCGTTGCGTCCCTGGTCGTCGAGGGCGGGATCGGTCAACAGGTCGTAACTCTTGGTGGCGCCGAAGCGAATCAGCTTCAGGTCGATGGACCCGCCGTTGCGGCCGGCAAAGGCATCGTCGCTGTCCAGGAAGAGTTGCCACTGCTCGCGGTCGGCCAGCGACATCTCCTCGAAGCGCAGTTCCAAGATGAGCTGATCGCTTCCCGCCGCATCGGTGACAGTCGCGTTGGCTTCGATCTTTCTGTCATTGAGATCCCCCGCGTCCGGATCCGCCTCCAGTTCCAGGAGCGCCTCGTACAATCCCAGCGGCCAGACCTGCAGCGGCGCACGTCGGACCAGTTCCGGTGCCCGGTACGAGAGCGTCAGCCCCTCGTCGCCGCACCAGGCGTAATAGGCGGTGTCGCACGCGCATTCCTTGCAGACGATCCAGGCGTTTCTGACCGGCTCCAGGTCGATCAGCAGCCGCCGGAAATCGCTTTCGGTCCACGGGTTGACGGTGAGGATGGTGCGGGCGGTGAAGAAGGACTGGTTCGGGAAGGGGTGCTTCGGGTCGCCGGAGGGGGTGGCGGGCGCCAGGAGGTCGCGGATATCCCAGCCGGTGCGGTAACCGAGGTCGGTGATGGCGTAGCACAGCGCCTCATGGATGGCGATGCCCGAGTCGCTTTCGTTGTAATCGGTCCAGAGCCGGCTCGCCATCTGCTCGATGAAGCCGATTCCTTCTCGGCGCAGCCGGTAGAAATCCTGCTCCGGCGGCAAGGCGGGCTTGGAGGGTATGGTTGCCGGGAGCCGGGTCATGGGGCGCACCTGCATATCTCGACGGGCGTGGCTTCCAGCGCCGGGTCGATGACGCTGACCAGGTGTTTCCTCGCCGAAACGAGGACCGAGACCGCCTTGGAGCCGGAAGCCTCGTTCACCTCGTCCGTCCTTTGGTTGTTGTTGTCATCCTGGTAGCTGTGGAAGAGCTGGAAGTCGGTGACGCAATCCACGTAGGGGAGGTCCTCCAGGAAGTTGATCAGCACCGACTTGCGCACGCGGCCTCCGAAGCTCGGACTGCCGCCGCCGGGAAAGGCCCAGGGGGAAAGGAAGCGGACCAACTGGTCGGAGATCTGTTTTTCATAAAAGGACTGGTCCAGCCCGGGCTGCAGGCGCACCTTGCAGACCACCCGGACCTCCTCGAACTGCGGGTTCTTCACGTGCAGCCTCACGAAGCAGGAGGTGCGGCCCTTCAGGAACTGCGCGATCTGCTCCAAAAGCCCGAGGCTGGTGTAGGGACGCAGCGGGTCGCGCAGGTTCAGAAAGCGCTGGTTGGGGATGGTGACCACGGTGACGTGCCCGGGCGCCAGTTCCCGGTAGATGCCGGTGCCGCTATGGTCCGGCTCGTACTGGGTGTGGTTCAGGCACTTGACCCGGTACACCCGGGGGAACGCTTCCAGTACCAGGCGCTCGTAGTCCCAGAGCGCGATGGCGCGGTCCTTGTGGCGCAACCGCTCCGATATGCGGGTGTAGAAGTCCCGGGGCGCCTCCTTGCCCCGCCCGCCGAAGCCGGCAAAGGGCTGCGTGATCCCCTTCACGGCCGCGTCCGGCTGGTCCAGCTTGGTGATGGTCCCGGCGGGAAGCGGCGTGGCGCCGAAGGCTGGGTCGTTGCCGCGGTCGGTGAAGGTGGCCCTGAGCGCCTGTGCCGCCACCATGATGAGCCGGCACACCGAGTCGGCATTGCTGGCGACCGAAGCGCGCAGCCAGTGCATCCCCGGGGGGAGCACGCTGTTGTCGGCGGACGCCTCGCGCGGTACGGACAAGGTGATGATGCCGGAATCGAGCAGTTCCCCGGTGGCGTCGCTCACCTGGTCCTTCCCGAACGGGAGCCACTCGTTTTGGCGCAGGTAGCTCCAGTTGAGGTGCGGCTTTGGCTTTATGGAGAGGGGATCGGCGCTCCCGTCCACCACCTGGAACAGCAGGGAGAGGTTTTGCGGAGGCTGCAGGTCGGTGACCCCGATGTAGAACTCCGCCTCGTGCTTTACCGGCTGCCCCTGGGGGATCTTCTGGTCGTCGCGGTTGGCGTGTTTCATCTGGGGCAGCAGGTAAATGGCGCTATCCACCGGCAGCGCGGACTTGAGGTGGCCATGCTGTTCTGCCGTCCCGAAGGGCGCCACCGTGAAGAACCGGGCGGTGCGGCTCTGGAACTGCCCCTGGTCGGCGCTGCTCAACGCTACCGTCTGGTTAGCCGAGTAATCCAGGCTCAACCCGGTGACCACCGGTCCCACCGGCGGGGTCGGCTTGGTGCCGTCGTTGTTGGGATCGGCGTCGGTCACCCGCTTGATGTAGTCGATGAGTGCCTGTTCGTAACTCGCCTGGCCGAAGTCGTCGGAAAGGCGCAGCCGGACGAAGCCGTAGCGGGAGTCGGTGGTGAACTGCTCGTTCTGCGTCGGGTCAGGCGCATCCTGGTAAGGCGGTGCACCGGCTGACTGCGGATCCCCCAAGAGGTTGAACGTCGTGCCGGTAACGGAGGCCTGCACCGCGGTCTGGTAGGGGTGCCAGCTTCCCCCCTGCAGGTACTCAGTCACCGCGTTCACCGTCTTGCCGCCGTAGGGGGCAGGTGTGGCCTGCCAGGTCACGTCGAGCGAGGCGCTGGACAGCTTCTTCTGGAACAGTTCCTTGGAGCCGATCACGAAGGCAGCGTTGGCGACCGGCGAGGGACCAAAAGGCTGGAAGGGTTTCGAGGCATCCACGGGTCCGAAGTCGTTGGCCAGCGCGGCCGTCTTCAGGTTTTGCACGTCAACGTCCAGTTCGAACCCGGTGATGGTGACATCCTCCAGTCCCGGGTAGACGAACTTGCCGTCATCCCGGTGCCTTAGCTGCACCATCAACACGGGAAGGTCGGTGTCGAAGGTGTAGCCGTGGATGTCGGCAGAGTAGGGGGCCACGGCCGGGTCCGCGCCGGTAAGGGACAACTCCAGCCTGAGCCCCCCGGTCACCTGGCTGAACGAGGCCGGGGCCTTGGCGAGCCACCCCTTGGCGGTGGTCAGGTAGCAGGTGACATCGTTACTGAAGTCGCCGGATACCGGCACCGGCTGCTGGAAGGTGACCGCGATGCCGCGCTCGCCCTGGGCGAGGAACAGGTAGTGGGACGCGATGGCGAAACCGACCGTGGCGCGGGGCATGTCGATGGCGGCCAGCACGCCGTCCTGGTAGCGCTTGTTGTGGAAGGGGTGCCAGGACTTGTCCTCCGTAGTCAGTTCCGCACCCTTGCCGTCGGCGGAGTTGGCGACGGGGGAGGCGAACAGCCGCCCCTGGTCCCTGTCGCTCGGTGCCAGGACTCCCACCTTTTCCGTGCCGTGCCGGTACAGCGTCTTCAGGTCGGCCACCTTGGCCTGGTTCGCCACGAAGTCCAGGTCACCGGCGTAAAAGGCGTCCTTGCCCAAGGCATCCTTGCCCGCCTTGAACAGCTCTCCTGCCGGGAAGAGCCGTGTCTCGACCTGCTTGGCCAGTTCCGCCAGCAGGTGCGCGTGTCCCGGCTGGGCCGGCTTCTCCTTGAGCCGCAGGATCTCGCGGTAGTAGAAGTCGAGGTGGCGCGCGGTGAGCGTGTTGGCGGCGTCGCGCGCGTAGGCGAACAGGCGCAGGAAAGCAAGGAAGAGGGCGTAATGGGGCTGGTGGTCGTCTCGCCCGGTGAGGCTTTGCTCCAGTGACCGTTCCCCTTCGCCCGCCACCTTGGCGTAGGCCTTGAGGAACTGGTCCAAAACGGAGGTGAAGAGGTTGTGGGTCGCGATGTGGTTGATGCGCTGGAAAGGCTCGATGCCGGTGCCGTACACGGAGGCGTCCGCCGCGATTGCGCCGGTGTAGCTCGTCCAGTCCGGCGAGCCGTCGGTGATCCAGTCCTTACTGAGCCCCGCCTGGTACACCGCGCTGAAGGGAACTGTATTGTTGCCGAACAGCTCCAGTCCAGGCTGCAGGTCCGCGATGAGGCGATCCGTGTCCGGAGTGATGGCGAGGTCGGCCTTGTAGTAGGAAATGAGCCGGTTTAAGGCCGGTGCCAGTTGGCTGACGATCAGGTTGCGCAGCATCCCCTTCAGGGGAATATCCGCCGGCAGGGCGTCTTTAAGCCGGTCCAGTTCGCGTGCCAGGCTCCCGGCGCTGCTGAAAAGGTAACCGAGGTAATCTTTTGCCTTGGTCTCGTCCGATCCGAAACCGAGGTCCTTCAGGAAATCCAGGTATTCCTTGATCCTCTGGCGGTAGAACGCCACGTCCTGCACCGCGGCGAGGGCGAGTTGCACCGAGACATCGCTGCCGAAAAAGGGGGTCCAGTTGCCGTCGAGGACGTTGTCGGTATTGAAGTAGTTGAGGAAGGAGGCATAGGCCTTGGCGAAGACCATGCCGTGTGCGATGTCGCGCTGGTCCACCGGTGCGAAGGCCGGGTCGAGGGGAAGGGCGAGGCGCTGGTCCTGGCTGACACCTTCCCGTACCGGTTTCAGCGCATCCCTGTTCTGTGTGCAGTCGGTGGTTTGCGGCATAGGGCCTAATCGCTTTCCGGCAGGAGGTTCACCGTTACCCCGAGGTCGAGGTCGGTCCCTTCCAGCTTGTAATAGGGGAAGACGAAGTTGAAGCGCGAGTTGGTCGTCTTGACCCGGTAGGTGACCTCGATCAGGATCACACCCTCCAGCTCGCGGGTGTCGTCCAGGTTGACGCTTTCCAGCTCGATGCGCGGCTCATGGTACAGGATGGCGGTCTCGATCTTGTCCGCCATCAGGGTCTTGGTCCCGGTGTCGAGGCTTTCGAAGATCAGGTCGTCCAGGTTGCAGCCGTACTGCGGCAGCATGACCCGCTCACCCTGCGAGGTGCTGAGGAGAGCCTGCAGGCTGGCCACGATGTCCGCCTCCTGCTCCAGCAGCACCACCCCCGGCAGCGTCTTGTCGAACTCGGGCGGGAACGACCAGCCGCGCCCCAGGAAATCGAGGTTCATGCGTCAGCCTCCGATGAGGACGGTCAGTGCGCAGGGGGGGAGGATCACGCCGCCGCCAGCCGTCGGGTCCGCCATGCGTGCCGCCGGCAGGCCGCCGATGAACACCGTCATGGAGCCCATGATGATCACGTCCGCGCCGCAGGTATCCCCCATGCGTGCCGCCGGCAGTCCCGCGATGAGCACGTTGGGTGCCCCCGGCGGAATGATCGGCGTCGGCACCCCGAGGGTGGCCGAGCTTACGATGAGATCGGTGACGCGTGCGGCAGGAAGCATCTGATTTACTCCTTGCGGTCTGCACACTCCTCCCCCCGGAGGGGGGAGGCTCGCGACTTCGGTCAAAATGCGGCAGCACCGGTCCACACTCCTCCCCCCGGAGGGGGGAGGCTGGGAGGGGGGCTTTGCCTGTGTAAGCCGCTACGCGCCCCCTCCCTGTCCCTCCCCCTCCGGGTGAGGGGACGCTGGTGCCTCGTCCTAGTTGATCTGCACGATCCCCCCCTGGATCACTGTCTTGGCGCTTCCCTTGATGGTGGTGCTGGCGCCGGACAGCTCGGTGCTGGCGCTGCCCGCCGCCTTCAGCGCCATCTGCGCAGAGAGGTCCAGGTTAGAGCCGCACTCTATCTTCAGGTTCTTGGCCGCCTTCAGGGTGAGATCCTTGCTGCTCTCGATCCTTACCCCCTGGTCGTCCAGGGTGATCTTGTTGCCGTTTTGATCCTCTATGACGATCCCCTTCTTGTCCTCCGCGAGGGTGAGCTTGTTCCCCTTCGGCGTCTCCAACTGCACCGCCTTCCTGCTGTCATCGAAGGTGAACTTCATCTTGGAACGGCTCACGTACCCCTTGTGGTCGTTCTTGTCCTTGGCCGGTTCCGGCGCGGGTTTCGCCGAACTGTGGCACATACCGAGCACTACCGGGTGACGGGGATCGTCCCAGAGAAAGCCCACCACCACCTCGTCGCCGATCTCCGGCCTGAAGAAGGTGCCGCGCCCCTTACCCGCGTCGAGCGTGGCGAGCCGCGCCCAGATACCTTCCTCGGCCTTGCTCACCAGCGGCAGCCGCACCTTGATGCGGTCCTCCCCCTGCGGGTCCTTCTCCAGCACGGTGACCACCCCCATCTGTAGCCCCGCGACCGCCGGGATCAGCCCCGCCGCCGGCATCGGCCGCAGGTCGAAGCTCTCGGCAAAGGTCTCGGTGCAGAGGCCGAACTGTACGTCGGTTTCCCAGTTTCCGTTGTCCACCACGTGGCGCACCCCCGAGACGTACAGCTTCCCCTGGAACCTCTCGCCGACGCCGGTAAGCTCCATGACCTTGCCCGGAGCCACCGCCGCGAATCCTTGGAACCGGGCCCGCCCCCGCACCTGGGCCAGCCGCTCGGTCAGGAGCCTGCCGTCCGCCCAAGCCTGCAGTTCCGGCTGCCCCAGCTTCCCGCCGTGTCGGAGCTCGTGAGGGTCGCTCCCCAGTATTCCTGCCAGATCGGCGGGTGCCAGGTTGCCGCTGGAGGAGCGCCCGGGTTCCCTGGCCTCGGCCTCCACAATCTGCTGCTCCGAGGCATTCCAACTCTTGGCCACGATCCCCTTGCTCTGCCTGCGTGCATCGATGTCTGCATCGAGTTCCAGGAGCGTGCTGCCGAACCCGACCGTGACCACCGCGTCGCCGTCCGTCGTGGGGGTGTTCACCGTGATCTTGCCGTCGCTTGCCATCACCACCATGCCGTTGGCCTCGGCGCGCAGCAGCAGGAAATCCCAGTCGGTGGCGTTGTACTGCGTGATTTCCTTCAGGTCCGGCTTGGTGGTCTGGACATCCTTACCGAGTTGGTAGGAGTCGATCACCTGCTCGATGACGTCGCTGTCCTTCATGTTCACGAAGTAGCGGCTCTTCAGGCCGACGCTCATCTTCACCGCCTCGTCGCGGCACTCGACGGTGAGGATGCTGCCGCTTTTGCGCACGCTGATGCCGTGCCTCACCACGATCCCCTTGAACACGGTGTCGTTGTGCGAGCGGTAGCCGAGCTTGATCTCGATCTTTTTGCCCGGGACGAAGAGATCGCTGTTGCTGGCCTGGAAGGTCGCCTTGGCAGCCTCGCCGTCGCGGATCTGCAGTGTAGCCGTCGGGATGCGGTTCACCTCTTTGCGCACCGCTACCGAAAGCACGTGGTATTCCCCGGGAACGGCCGCGCCATCCATGAGCAGTTCGATGCTGCACACGTCCGGCGTAGCGGGCGTGGGGATGGTCGACCCGGTGCTCACGGCGTGGTCCCTTTGTCGAGGGGCGGGAACAGCAGGCTCGTGTTGGGCACAAGCTTCCTGAAGTTGTTCAGCCCGTTCACCTGCGCCACCTGCAGGTAATACTTGGGGTCGCCGTAGATCCGGTAGCAGAGCAGCGGCAGCGTGTCGCCCCCCTTCACCGTGCGCCGGTGGGTGAGGTCCGGGGAGGACTTGTCCTCCTTGCGTGCGCGTTTCTTCTCCTCAATGCTCTTCTTGAACTTCACCTTCGCGACGGTGCGGATCGGCTGCCCGTCCGGGTTGAACAGTTTGTGGGTCAGGGAAAGCTCTATGGCGCGGCCGGTGAAGACGAGGCTCCCCCAGACCAGTTTCAGGTGGTAGGGTTCGTGCGATTTGCCCTGGTATCCGGTCAGCATCTTGCGGAACTGGTCCACGTCCTTGTTCACGCCGTCCTTGTTCGGTTTGCCGTCGATGATGCCGGTGTTGTCGAACAGGAACTCGATGGTCAGCTCCTCCGGGAGGGTGAACTCGTACTTGGCCTGCGCCCCGCTGGTCCCCTGGCCCTGGCCGTCCGAGGTCTTCACCTTGTATTCCAGGGTGTAGCTCTCCGGGTTGATGAGCGCCTCGAAGGTCTCCTTCGCCTCGCTCTTCGTGCCGCGTTCCGCGTCCTCCGAGGTATCGAAGGCAAGGATCAGGAGCTTTTCCAGTTTGCCGTTATCCGCCATCAGCGTTCCGCCTTGTTTTTCAGTATCTGCAGCACCTGTTCCACGCACTCCGCGACCATAGCCTCCCTGCCCGCCGCGTCACCCGTTCTGGCCGGTGGGGCAGGGGAGGAGGTCAGCGCGACCTTTATGTGCAGTTCCTTGATCTCGATGGGCATGTCGTTTCCGTTGGTATCTTGCACAGATGGGCTGCACTGAATGGGTGTGTCCACGCTCCTCCCCCCGGAGGGGGGAGGGGAATGGACAAGCAATGGGAGATGATTCCCTGATGCAATCAAGCCACCGTAAAATATCTGTACGTCAACTCCATCGTCTCGATCACCAGCGCATTCTCCCCCGAGTTCAAGTCGCTCACCTGCCACTTCCTGGGGATCGCGTGCGACACCTGCCAGGTCTTCAGCGGCTCACCCTTCTCGTTCATCAGGATCACGTTCAGGTCCGTCGGCTCGAAGTCGCGGTCCCGGAAGGCGCGCAGGAACCACTTGATCACCTCCGAATCGGTCAGCATGCCGCGTTTCAGCACCAGGTCGGCGTACTTGGTGCGCACCGGGAGCTTGTGGGTGAAGCGGTTCTCGCCCCCCTCCTTGTATTCCTCGGTGTCGTACTCCACCGAAAGACCGGACACCATCTGGAAGCGGACGTCGTTCTTGTCCTTGCTGATGCCGAACTCGACCCGGAAATAGAACCCCCATGGCGGGTAGTAATCGACCATGACTTCGAACCTAGACCTTCATCAGTTTGAGCCCTTCGTGGGCGATCTCGAGGGTCTCGATGGCCGCCTCGTTGGCGTCCGATTTCAGGTCCGGTGCGGTGACCTTGACCGGGAAGCAGCGGGTGGCAGTCCACGCCGCCACCGGTTCGTGCTTCTCGTTCAACAGGCGGATGATGATGTCGCGCCGCTTGTCCACCCGCTCGTTGGCCACGTCCTCGAGCCAGGTGTTGTAGTCGAAGTCCTTCTCGAACTTGCCCCTCTTCAGGCTTATGTTGTTGTTCTTCACCAGGCCGGGCATGGCGATCTTGTTGAAGTCCCTGCTGTCGCTGTGCCGGTACTCTATCTTTTCCCGCTCCATGACCAGGCCGGTCACCTCGGTGAAGCTGATCTTGGCCCCGCCCCAGTCGACCTGGAAATGGAACCGCGGTAAAGGATACTCTTGCGCCATGTCGTCCTCCTTTGCATTCGTTTCACGCCACTTGTCCATATTCCTGCCCCCGGAGGGGGAGGGTTGGGGAGGTGGAGGCGTTACTTCTGTGGCGGAAGGTGCCTCTCCCTCCTCTCAACTCCCCCCCCGGGGGAGGACCCTACGACTCTGCCATCTTGTGCGAGAACCTGAAGATGATGAATTCGGCGGGACGCACCGCGGCAAGCCCCACCTCGGCGATCATGCGTCCCTCCAGGATGTCGATGGCGGTCATGGTCTTGCCCAGTCCCACCGCCACGAAGAAGGCGTGCTCCGGCTTCACCCCCTGCAGCGCCCCCTGGCGCCAGATCACGGTCAGGAAGTTCTCCACCATCCCCTGCACGCGCACCCAGGTGTTGGCGTCGTTGGCCTCGAAGACGAACGGCTCTGTCGCCCGCTTCACCGACTCCTCCACGAAGTTGAAGAGCCGGCGCACGTTCACGTAACGCCACTCGTTGTCGTTGCCGGCCAGCGTCCGCGCCCCCCAGACCAGGGTCCCCTTGCCGGTGAAGGCGCGGATGGCGTTCACCGACTTGCCCGCCACCGGGTCGACGTTCATCTGGTCCTGCTCCACATTGGAGAACTGGATGGTGGGCTGGATTATCGAGTTGACGCTCACGTTGGCCGGCGCCTTCCAGACGCCGCGGGCGTTGTCCACCGCGGCGTAGATGCCGGCCATGGTGGAAGAGGGGGGGAGCCTGCACGCCATGTCGGTGATGGCGGCTCGGGCCTGCTCGTAGACGCGGTTGTTGGCGACCTTCAGCGTGTCCAACTTCACCGGCGCGGCTGCCGAACCGTTGGTGGTGATGGTGACGTCGACGGTGCTGTCGTCGTAGAGAAAGTCGAGGATGGTATCGATATTGGGCGCGTACACGGCACCGTACTTCAGGTTGTTGGTCCCGATGCCGTTACTGCGGAAGTTGTCCACCGCATTGAGCAGGTTGGCGTTGGGATCGGACAGGGAAATAGAGTCGCCGTGCAGGTCCATGATCACGAACCGGTCTTTCAGGTCCGCGCACTGTGCCAGTGCTGCGTCGTGCAGGGCCTTGAAATCGGCGATGGAGAGACTCTGCGCCTCGGGGAAAACGATCAGCGTAGGCTCGTCCTTTTTCACCAGGGTATCGAGCCCCGCCTTCAGTTCCGTCTCCACCAGTGCGCTGCCGAAGGTCGTCTTGTAGGGGGCGACCGAGACGATGTAGCAGGGGCCGCCGCCGTTGGCGAAGAACATCTGCATGGCGTAGTACATGACGTGCTTGGAACGGGCTGCCTCGGTAAGGGTCGCCGTCGACTTCAGGTCGGTGGTGACCCCGTTGACCTGGGTCTCCTGCACGTCCACGTTGATGTCCTGCTCCTTCTGCGGCCCGCCGAAATACTTCTCGTACTCCACCAGGGAGGAGATGCGTGTCGGCTTCAACGTGAGGTCGCCGGGAGTGACGTCGTCGGCCTTTTCCGTGTAACCGATGAAGGCCGGGATCGCGGTTTCCACCGGGGCCACGGAAGGGGGCAGCTTGGGGATCTCCTCGATGTAAACTCCCGGTGTCTTGTACAGTGTGGCCATTTTCGTCTCCCTCCTTTTGAGCTCACAGTGTTGATCGATCGCGTATGGGTTATTACGAAACCGCTGGTTTGTGATGGATGTTACGGTCCACCTCGAGGATCAGGCTCTCCTCCTTCTCCACGAAGGTGAACTTCAGGTCGAGCATGCGCATGATGTAGAGGACAAAGGGGTACTGTTTGCCGCCCAGGGTGCCCCAGAGGTGGTTTACCTCCTCCAGTGTCGGTGAATAGATGTCGAAGATCAGCTTGAAGGTTTGCAGCTGATCCAGGGGGTTGATGGGTACGCTCGACGTGGTGATGGAGGCCGGGTCGACCGTGGTCTCGGTGAAGACGTTTTTGAACTGGAAGAAGCGGATGGCCCGCGAGAGCACCGACAGCGCGTTGACGTAGTCGCTATGGGTTGCCGTCATCAGGATCAGGAAGTTGAGAAACACCGGCGGGTTCTGGTAGCTCGCCTTAAGGGCCGCTTCATCGCGCACATAGTTGGGGAGGTTTTTCAGCGTCTTCTCTTCTTTTACATTGACGGCGGACAGGTACAGCTTGTCGCGGGATACGGCACCGCTCCCCCCGCCGGCCGCGAAGATGTCCGAAACGTTGCCGAGACTCACGGCGTCCACCGAGTTGTAGACATCATGAAGATGCTTGTTCAGCTCGTTCATTACAATGGTGAGTGCGTGGGAGATCATAGTCCTCGTCTCGGTGTCTGTGTGGGTGGCCGCGTAAAAGGCAATAAAAGCAAGTGGCTGCGTGAGGCTGAAACCGCAGGAAGCTCGGCGCACTCCGCACGACAGGAGCCCGTTGAACGTCCGGCGCGGTAATGAAAGAGTAAGTGTGGTAATTATAATTAGGATACTATAATCTATCGTGCATTGTTGAGGTGTCAACAATGTCGACAAAAAAAGGGTCCTTTGGGGCATGTCCTTCATGCAGAACCTGTTGTCAGCATCACAGGGAAAATCCCCCCTGTCCCCCCTTCGCAAAGGGGGGGAGCCCTGTGCGCGGTCGGCGCTACGTGGTAATTGAGTCGATGCCTCCGGGAACTCAATCCATGGGGCCTAAATTTAGGATATGCGGGGAAATGGGTTACAGGTGTGCGGGGACATGGGTTACAGGTGTGCGGGGACATGGGTGACAGGTGTTCGGGGACATGGGTGACAGGTGTTCGGGGACATGGGTGACAATTAGTTCAAGTGAAAGACGTGCCTGAGCAAGAGGCGACGGGGCCTTTTCGCAGCGTGGAGATGCCGTCCACGAAGCGCAGCACCTGAACCAGCGTTCCCCCCTTTGCGAAGGGGGGCAGGGGGGATTTGCCTGAGGTTACTGGGCTTTTTCGCAGCGTGGAGATGCCGTCCACGAAGCGCAGCACCTGAACCAGCGTTCCCCCCTTTGCGAAGGGGGGACAGGGGGGATTTGTCTTTGAGGGATTTGTCGAGGGGAAAAACAACAACGCCCCCCCCGGCACCTGCTAGTGGAGCAGTGCCGCAACAGGGACGTTGCGAAGGAGACCATGCATTGGTGGGCGCATATACGGGCGGTCACGCCGCCTTCAGCACCCGCCTGCGGTCATGCCCGGCGTAGCTCCCACCCGAACCGCGCACCGGGTCCTGGCCGACGCGGACGTAGCCGTCGGCGCGGAAGAACCCCACGATCTTGCGCTGCATGATCAGGGAGTCGAGCATGTAGTCGTGCACCTTTGCGCTCTGGAACTCATCGTACACCACGCGTATCAGCATCGTCCTCTCCCCGCGGATGGCATCCTTTCATACTGAAATCGCATGGCATGGACAACCGGACCGGTGTGAATGACAATGGATGCCAACTGCTGTGTTACGAATCCCTCCAGGACTGTTACAAAACAACATCGCAGTGCCGCTTGCAGACAGACCGGTAGTGCGAACGGCCTGCGTCATGTCTCCATTCTAACAAAATAATTGGAACATGCCATCTCAATACTTTCCTTAGTCAGTCGCGCGGGCTGGTTGTTGTAGCGGGACTCGACGATGATCTGCTCTATGAGGTCGCGCGGGTGGCACGCATTCGGGATCGCGCCGTACTGCTTGTAGCAGTAACTCATCAGGTAGTCATACGCCTCCTGGCTGAAGGGCACGTCGCTGGCGCTGCAGACCCCCTTGAAGATCTTCTGGTACTCCGGTTCAGTGGGGCGGTCTATCTCCACCTTGTACCTGATCCTGCGCAGGAAGGCCTCGTCCAGCAACTCGGTCGGCTCGAGGTTGGTGGCGAAGATGACCAGCATGTCGAAGGGGACGGCGAACTTCATGCCGGTGTGCAGGGTCATGAAGTCGATATGCCGGTCCAGCGGGACGATCCAGCGGTTCAGGATGTCCCGCGGCTCGATCTGCTGCCTGCCGAAGTCGTCCAGGATGAAGATGCCGTTGTTGGCCTTCAGCTGCAGCGATGCCTCGTAGTACTTGGATATGCGGTTGAAGTCGAGGTCGAGCATCCTCATGGTGAGCTCGCCCCCCACCATCACCACCGGCCTGCGCACCAGCACCCAGCGCTGGTCCACGTTCTCGGTCAGCATGGCAGGGGGGACCGGGATATGGTTCACCGGGTCGAAGACGCTGATGATCTGGCCGCCGACATCGATGGCGTAGGGGACGTAGACGAAGTCCGTCGGGACGCGCCCCACCGCCTCCGCGATCGCCGTCTTGCCGTTGCCGGGGGGGCCGTAGATGAAGACGGTTTTCCCCGAGGTGATGGCCGGTCCCAGGCGGCGGAACAGGTCCTCCCGGCACACCAGGTGGGAAAAGGCATCCCGCAGCGTCTCATCGCTGATGGTGACGCACTTCACGGTCTGCAGTTCCACCATGGTCTGGTACTCGTCCAGGGTGACCGGCGCCGGGCCGGCGTAGCGGCACAGGTCCATCAGCTCCAGGCTGCGCTTTTGTCCGGATTCGGTGACCTTGAAGGTGTAGGTAGCCGACGCGTAGCTCGTGGCGCCCTTGATCTCGACGAACTTCTCCCGCTTCAGGATTTCCAGCGCACGGTTCACGATGGTCATGGGGAGCTTGATCCGCTCCACGACGTCCCCCATGCGGAACTCCCCCATGAAGACGATGTGCTTCAGGACCAGATCGGTAATGAAGGAGAGGTCGAGCCCGGTGTCCTCCACGCATTTTGGGGGTGGGGGATTTCGTTGGTACTGCTTCTTAATGTCCTGTTCGGTGACGTGCCCCAGGGCGACCAGGTTCTGCCCGAGCCTCCCCCCGAGCCGGCGCTGCCGATCCAGCGCCTCGTCAAGTTGTGGCTGGGTAATGATGTTTTCCTTAACCAGTTTCTCACCGAGAATGAACATTGTTTCCCCCATGACTGTCATATGCGCGGCTTCGTGGTAAGATTTACCTCAAAACTTCAACATGTAAAGGACTGGCCTGAATCGCGTCTCTCAAAACTTAGTCCTTGTGTAAGCATGTCACTGTGTTTATAGTATTGTCATATTTTAACTAAAGAGTCCAGTGATGTCGCTGACTCTCTAGGGGGCGGCATGGGTAGACTTGATGTCAGAGCCCGCACGCATCTTGACTCCACTGTTTGCTACATCGCACGGGAAGACAGGCCGCAAGAGCAGGTAACCATCAGGGAACTGAGCCTCAGTGGCGCCCTGGTGGACGGCCTTTCCACCCAGCTGAGCGAGATCTTCGCTATCAGGCCGGTTCTCCCCGGTAGCGGCGAGGTGGAGCTTCTGGCCAAACTGGTCCGCCAGGGTAAAACAGGCGCCGCCATCCGCCTGTTCTACTCCGACCACGACACCATGCAGGCACTTTGGGTCCACATCAGGGACAACCTCTCCGAGGAGAATTCCTGCCCCTACTGCGGCCACCCCGACGGCTCCCGTGAAGGCTCCTGCGACAAGTGCAACCTCTACCTCAACTTCGCCAAAAACAACTACCTCGAACGGCACATCGAGAACACCTTCGCCCAGCGGCTCAACATCCGCCTGAGCCGGCTCAACCTGGAACACATCCAGAAAATCATCCACTTCGTCGATTCCAAGCTCCTGAAGATCCAGCACCGCTCCCCAGACAAGGAGTTCGTGGGCACCTCCGAGGGGATGCTCTCCGTGTTTTCCATGATCAGGAAGGTGGCTCCCACGGAAATGAGCGTGCTCCTTCTGGGCGAGAGCGGGACCGGCAAGGAACTGACCGCGAAGTCCCTGCACCATCTCAGCACGCGCAGGGACGGTCCATTCGTCGCTGTGAACTGCGCAGCTATTCCCGAGACCCTTCTGGAGGCCGAGCTGTTCGGGTACGAGAAGGGGGCGTTCACGGGGGCCTACGCCACCAAGAAAGGGAAATTCGAGTCCGCCGACGGCGGCACGCTGTTTTTGGACGAAATCGGAGACCTTCCGGCCAGCCTGCAGGCGAAACTGCTGCGCTTTCTCGAGGACAGGCTGGTTCAGCCGGTGGGGTCGGCGCACTCCAGAAAAATCGACGTAAGGATCGTCGCCGCCACCAACTGCGACCTGCAGCGGGCGATAACGCAGGGGCATTTCCGTACCGACCTCTTCTACCGACTCAACTCCTTCACCATCAAGCTCCCCCCCTTGCGCGAGCGGGGAGAGGACAAGGTGCGCCTGGCGAAGTATTTTCTGGAGAAGTTCTCCTGCAGCGAAAATCGGTCCATGGAGTTTTCCGATGACGCACTGGATGCCATCCGCAATCATTCTTGGCCGGGCAACGTAAGGGAGTTGGAGAACAAGGTGAGGCGTGGCTTTTTGATGGCGGCGGGAACGGTGGTCGACCCGGAAGAGATGGAACTCGCCCGGTACGAAGACCCCGGGGTTGGTGCTGTCGACTGCAAGTCCGGCCCGGTCCGGAAGGACCAAGTCATCAAGGTGCTGGAGCAAAATGATTACGTCATTGCCAGGGCCGCCCGCCAGTTGAACATCAGCCGCCCCAGCATGTACGCCCTCATCAAGAAGCACGGGATAAACAGGGGCGACATGAAATAGCCCGCCGGCCTCCGCACCTGCTTTACACCTCCTTTACAGTCAGCTTTACAGTCCCTTACACCTTCCTGACACTTTCCGGTCGCGCCCGCATCCCCGTGACAGCCCAACCTATCTCTAATTTCCCGTAATCAGATAGTACTTAAGAAAAATATCTCACATGGACGAGGTGCGGCACACATTATGCTGATGGTTTGCTGAACTAAACGATGATTGTTAAATTATAGAAAGTTAATGTATTGGCATAGTGTAAACGTAACATTATAAAACAATAATTTTTTTTTGGTCGATAGTGGTATTGACTATAATTAATAACAGAAATATAAATATTACACAGCGGCTGATCGTGCCCTCAGAGAATTCGACGTGACTATCTATGGAAAAATTTAAAAACTGTTTATCTTGCCTGCGGTCGAGGCTGGGCGGCTGTAAAGGGCAGGGGCTCGTCGAGTACGCGCTGTTGCTGGTTTTGATAACCATGGTGATCTTCGCCATGGTCGTAGCATTCGGCCGACAGGTTGGCAATACCTATGAGGTAATAAACTCTTCTGTGAAAAATGCCGGGAAATGAGTATCACAATAGTTTTCCGCGACATCTTTTTGTGGGTGTCGGTCTCATATCTCACCAAAAAAAAGGAGATTGTCATGCTCGATTGGATCAAGTTTCAGTACGTGCGCCTTCTCACCTGCTTAGACTCCCTCAAGACCGAAAAAGGTCAGGGCTTGGTTGAGTACGCCCTCATCCTCGTGCTCATCGCCATCGTTGTTATCGCGATCATGACCGCGCTAGGGAAGGAAACTTGCAAAGCCTTCTGTACCGTTAACAACGCACTGAAGCAGAAATAGAGGTTGTCGTTCGTGGTTGTAGTTGAGGTGGTTGGTGGAGTTCATAAAGGAGAATCTTTTTCTGAAGATTAGTACTTATTCAGAATCAGATTCTCTTTTTTGTATTAGAGTGCTTGACATATTGTTTTGGTTGTATAAAAGAATACCAATAGAAAGTATCAACATTATCCATATTATTAAGGCAAAACAATGAAATACCAAAAAGGACAAGCATTGGTCGAAACTGCAATAGTGATTCCTATCTTGATCCTTTTAGTCATGGGGCTCTTTGAGTTTGGCCGGTACCTGTATCTAAGGAACACGCTTACCAGTGCCGCCAGAGCCGCCGTTCGCACTGCCGTGGTTACTCCCAAATATGATGCCACGTTGCATCCTGGCGGGATGGCGAGCACCGGGAAAGACGCCCACACTCTGGCTTGCACCTCCGACGAATATAAAGCCGAGGATGGTGCTGTATATCGAGCTGTTTGCGACGCCATTTACAATGGTATTCCGAAAAACGAGGTGGTTGTCTCTGTCGCTTACACCGAGTTAGCATCCCCGGTGGGCCTGAGCTCTGGCGACAGCGTATCCGTCACTATTAGTTGGGATAA
The DNA here is from genome assembly GCF_016458305.1 of Geomonas anaerohicana. Taxonomy (GTDB): domain Bacteria; phylum Desulfobacterota; class Desulfuromonadia; order Geobacterales; family Geobacteraceae; genus Geomonas; species Geomonas anaerohicana. Next base: position 44,876 of record NZ_JAEMHL010000006.1, read on the forward strand.
GTACGAGGCTATACTTCCTCTCCTTATTCCCATTACAAACCTGATCACCGCTCAAGCCTCGATGCGTTATGAATAGTTTTGGTTATCTTCAGGAGGTGCTATGACTCGACCCAAGGCAGTGATCATTGTGGCTATTCTTGCTCTTGTCTTTGCAGGGATTGCAGCCTGGCTCACCTTCCACTACCTGCAAGGGGAGATGGATAAGACCAAAGCGGTCCAGCCGCAGAAGATCGTTGTCGCTGCAACGGACATCCCCATCGGCAGCATGATCAGCGAGTCCCAATTGAAGGTGACCTCCTGGCCCAAGGACAGCATCCCTCCTGGCAGTTCACTTGAACCTAAGCCCTTGGTTGGGCGTGTCGCCATCCGCGCCATCTCCAAGGGTGACGCGGTGACCGAACAGAAGCTTAAACCCAAAGCTGCCGCGCAGGGTGCTGGCTTCATGACCTACATCATTCCCGTCGGTCACCGGGCCGTCACGGTGGCCGTTAACGAAGTTGCCGGCGTAGCCGGCTTCGTCACCCCCAACGACCGCGTCGACGTGGTACTCACTACACCCATTCCAGGCGTCCAAGCCGAAAAGATTAGCAAGATCATCCTGCAGAACGTGCCTGTCCTGGCCACCGGTCAGATTACAGAACAAAAAGAAGGCAAACCGGTGGTGGTTCCTACCGTAACACTAGACCTCACTCCCGATGACTCCGAGCGGCTGGTCTTGGGGGCCAGCAGGGGATCCTTGCAACTTTTGCTGCGCAATATAGCCGATACGGGCCCAACAGAGGCCAGGGGAGCAACTATAGCCAAGGTGCTTGCCGGTTCGGCCCAGCCGCCTGTTGCAGCCCCGGCAGCGGCACCCGCGCCGAAAGCGGTGACGGTCGCGGCCAAGCGCCCTGCGGCCAAGAAGCAGCGCGTCGTGGCGGCCCCGAGGCCGCAGGCTACCGTGCCCCCTCCGCGCAGTGGCCACACCGTCACGCTCATAGACGGCGGCGTGCGTACCACCAAGGAATTCGTCCTTCAATAGATCGGCTGACCTTCAGCTCACGAATGAGGTGCTTTGATGATCATCGTCCTTAAAAAACAACTGCAGTTGCTGGTGTGGGCGCTGTTGGTGACCTGTGCAAGTGTGACGGCGGCATACGCCGGCGTACCTCTGGAGGTAGGACTTTATAAGAGCATCCTGGTGGACTTCAAGAGCCAGAACAAGAAGATCGTGCTGGTGACCCTTGCCAACACCAAAAAAGAGGCGAAGGAAAAGGACGTTGACGAGACAGTCCCCGTGGCAAGGCCCGGTATGGCCGATGCGTCCAACGTGGTACCGGCCAGTGCGGTCAGAAAGAGGACCTCGGAAACAGACACGGGGAACACCAACAAGTTTGTGGTGCCCGAGGTGCTCTCCGAGTACGTGCTGAAACTCGACGGCATCAATATCGGCAGCACCAGCATGATCATCTGGACCAGAGGGGAAGGGGACGAACGTCCCGTGCCCACCTTCTTCGACCTGAGGGTGGTCGGCGACCGAGAGACGATCCAGAGTCAGTTGAAGGAGATGGCTCCCAACGACACCATCGAGGTGCAGTACGCCAACGACACGGTGGTGCTCTCGGGCAACGTCGCCAACGACCAGACCAGAAGCAAGGCGCAGGAGATAGCCAAGGCCTTCTCCGCCAAGGTCATCAACAGCATCACGGTCAACGAACCTCAGCAGGTGTTGCTGCAGGTAAAGGTCGCCCAGGTGGACAAGACCTCCCTTAAGAAATTGGGTTTCAGCTTTCTCGTAAAGGGAAGCACCGCTGAAGGTTTTTCCAACATCGTTGCGGCGCCCAACGGCGCCATAACCGGGGCTGGGGCAGGTGCAGGCACGACTACAACTTCGGGTACTACTTCCGGGACCACTTCCGGGGCCACTACCGGAACGACCTCCGGGACGTCGACGGCAACGGTTGCGGGGCTGGGCAACATAACCCCGCTCGGTGCGTTCCAAGCCGGCGTTTCGTACTTCCCCGCCGGCATCGGCTCCGTTTTACAGGCCTTGAGCTCGAAAGGGCTCGCCAAAGTCCTCGCCGAGCCGAATCTTTTGGTCAAGAGCAGCCAGGAAGGGAACTTCTTGGCGGGAAGCAAGGTCCCCATTGCCATCTTGGAAAGCAAAGAAGGGACCTCTACCACGACGATCCACTACGAGACCATCGGCATAAAGCTTAAGTTCAAACCGGAAGTAATGGAAAGTGGCATGATCTCGCTCAAGATAAACCCTGCCGAGGTCAGCAGCATCCAAGGATATCTGCCAGTCAACGGTTACCCGATCATCGACTCCAGGACCGTCGACACCAGCGTGGAACTTAGAGACGGGGAAAGCCTGATCCTCGCAGGCCTGCTCCAGGAGGAAGAGGTCAGGAACATGTCCAAGATCCCCGTGTTGGGGGACATCCCGATCCTGGGAGCCCTGTTTCGCTCCAGCAGCAAGGACATAAAGGAAAAAGAACTTGTGTTCTTCATCACTCCGAAAATAGTGAAGCCTACGGCGCCTGGGGTAAAGACTGAACTGCCGACTGACAAGAAGCTTACTCCTGAGCAGGAGAAGGAACTGTCATGGATGCCTTTGGGACAGTAAAGAAAAGAAATGAAAGAGGTTTCGCGCTGGTCTACATTGCGCTGATGATCGTGGTCCTGGTTGGGTTCGTCAGTTTGGCGGTGGATATGGGCTACATGTACGTCGCCAAAGGGCAACTGCAGAACGCAGCTGATGCAGCCGCGCTTGCCGGTGCCGCCATGAACCTTTCCGTACCTACCGATGTCAAGGCGAAGGCAAAGGAATTCGCGGCCGCCAACAAGGCTGCCGGAGATCCGGTGGTCATAACCGACGACGATGTCACCGTGGGTAATTGGGAGGCAAAAACCTCTACGTTCACCGCACCTCCCCTGCCGTCCGGCAAGGTGGTCAATGCTGTCAAAGTTGTGGCGCGCCGGACGGAAGCTGGTGCCACTGCCGCGGAGCAGGGGCGCGTTCACACTTTCTTTGGCAATATCTTCTCGCTGCTCCCAGGCGGTGGCGAGGGGTGGGCTGAGATGTCGGCAGCAGCGCAGGCTATCGCTAGCAGGCCTCCCCGGCCTACGATACCCATTGCCCTTTGTCAGACGGTGTGCTCCAAGACGATTCCTCCTGCAGTCAAATTTTTCTTCAAAGAGAACGACCCCACCAAGATCGACTCGGGCAAGGGGAAAGATCCTCCTCCCCCGCCTCCAGCTGAGCTCACACTTGGATGGACCGAATTCTCTTTTACTTCCCAGGCAACCGACCTTGGTCCCAAAAGCGATATCGCTAAATACATACACGGAGAGTTGCATCCTCCCGACGTGTGCAATAAAGAAATTTATACCAACAACGGCATCGGTGAGGCAGTCAATGAATTGATTGATGAGTTCGATGCCCGCAAGAATGATTCCGGCTACTGGGAAGTTATTGTCCCGATAGTTTCTGACGGAGTGGGGAAGGATGGGAAAACCGTTTCTGCTTGTCCGCCAGGTGACCAGCCCATCCCGTATCCACTAGCGAATTTCGCCATAGCGTGGATCACCTCCGTCGTCAAAGGATCTTCACCCGGTGTAACCTTCAGCAAGATCGAGTGCCTGCCCTGCGGAGATCCGCGGCTGGTGGGCGGTATACCGACCCTGGTTAAATAACGGAAAAAAAGGAATCGCCACCGTATGCCGCCACGTATCAGTTTAGCCATCATCGACAGTGAAGCTTCTGCCCGGGAATCTATCGAGGCGACGCTGAAACCCTTTTCCGAGACGATCAGTATAGTCGGGTCCGTTGATAATTTCAGCGCAGGCCTGAGGATCATCGAGAAGGGTTCGCCCAACGTGGTAATGCTCGAGGTGAACGACATCCAGCGCGGCATGCAGGAGGTACAGCATATTACCTCCAATTTCCCCCGGACCTCGGTCATCGTCTGCTCCTCGGAAAAAAGCTCCGACTGGATCCTCTCGCTCATGCGTGCCGGCGCCGTGGAGTACATGCTGCGACCCATCACCCAGGAGGAACTGAAACAGGCCCTGCAGAAGGTGGGGCGCTTCTTCTTCTCTACACCAGAGAAGGCCCCCAACGGCAAGCTCATCTCGGTGTACTACCCGACCGGGGGGGCCGGGACCACAACTGTGGCGGTAAACCTCGCCGCGAGCCTCGCCTCGGAGGGGACCAAGGTTGCGCTGGTGGATCTCAACATCTATTCCGGCGACATCAGCACCTTCCTCGACGTCAACCCGACCTATACCTTGAGCAGCGTCACCAGCAACATCGATCGGCTCGATGCCAACTTCCTGATGACGGTGATGACCCGGCACTCCTCCGGTCCCTTCGTTCTCACGGAGCCCAACGAAGTGGACGACGCCATTTCCATCACCCCGGATCAGGTGCGCCGCATCCTGGAATTCCTCAAGGGCGTCTTCACCTACGTCGTGGTTGACTGCGGCGGGCCGCTGGCCGGGTGCAACATGACTATATTCGAGTCCTCAGACCTGATCCTGTTTACCACCGCGCTGAGCCTCCCGGCGCTCAAGAACTCCAAGCGTTACCTGACCGCCATGGAGCGCAAGGGGCTGCGCAAGGACCGGCTGAAACTGGTGGTCAACCGCTACCTCCCCAAGGCCGACATCCAGGTGAAGGATGCCGAGAAGGTGCTTGGCCACACCGTGTTCCAGACCATACCCAATGAGTACCTGGACGTGGTCGGTTCCATAAACAAGGGGATGCCGGTGGTGAAGATGTCGCCCCGGTCGCCGGTCAGCAAGGCGATGTTGTCGCTTGCCGAGCTGGTCAAGTAAACAGACTACCGCTACGAGAGGCCACCATGACGCCTAACGACCCATTTCGCATCCCAGGCACAATCCAGGACCAGGAATTCTTCCAGGATCTCAAGAGCCGCATCCACCGGCGCCTGATCGAGCGGCTCGATCTCGCCAAGCTGGATCTTTTAGGGAGCAACGAGCTCAACCGGGAGATCGGCTTCGTCATCGAGAACCTGATCATCGAGGAAGGAGTGCCGCTGAACCAGTTCGAGCGCGACCGCCTCGTGGTCGAGATCCAGCACGAGACCTTCGGCCTGGGGCCACTGGAGCCGCTGTTAGCCGATCCCCACGTCTCCGACATCCTGGTCAACAAGGCCTCACAGGTCTACGTGGAGCGCTTCGGTAAGCTGGTCAAGACCGACGTCTGCTTCAAGGACAACGCCCACCTGTTGCAGATTATCGAGCGCATCGTCTCCAAGGTGGGACGCCGCATCGACGAGTCCTCCCCCTACGTCGACGCGCGGCTTCCCGACGGCTCCCGCGTTAATGCGATCATTCCGCCGCTGGCCCTGGATGGTCCGGTGCTCTCCATCCGGCGCTTCGGCCAGGATCCCCTCAAGATGGAGGACCTGCTCACCCTGGGGACGCTCGACCAGAGGATGCAGCGGCTCCTCGAGGGAGCGGTCAAAACCAGGCTCAATATCCTCATCTCGGGTGGTACCGGCACCGGTAAGACCACCATGCTCAACGTGCTCTCGGCCTACATCCCGCACGACGAGCGCGTGGTCACCATCGAGGATTCGGCCGAGCTGCAGCTCAAGCAGGAGCACGTGGTGCGGCTGGAAACGAGGCCGCCGAATATCGAGGGGAGGGGCGAAGTCACCCAGCGCGACCTGGTGCGCAACGCCCTGAGGATGAGGCCGGACCGGATCGTCCTGGGCGAGATCCGCGGCGGCGAGGCGCTGGACATGCTTCAGGCCATGAACACCGGTCATGACGGTTCCATCTCCACCGTCCATGCCAACACGACCCGCGACGCGCTGGCCCGTATCGAAACCATGGTTCTCATGGCGGGGATGGACCTCCCCGAGCGCGCGATCAGGGAACAGGTGTCCTCCGCGCTCAACGTGGTGGTGCAGCTGGTTCGCTTCTCCGACGGTACCAGGAAGGTGGTGAAACTATCCGAGGTCACCGGCATGGAAGGCAACACCATCGTCATGCACGACGTATTCGTGTTCGACCAGAAGGGGATCGACAAGGAGGGGAGGGTGGTCGGCGAGTACCGGGCCACCGGGGTCAGGCCGATGTTCGCGGAACGCTTCAGGGTGTACGGATTCGAACTGCCCCAGGGCATCTTCGAGAATTAGAGGCAGGTATTTCGATGTTACCGATTATTGTCGTTACATTCCTGGCCGTATTCTTTCTATTGTTGGCCCTGTACTTCGGCGTTACGTCGGTGCGGTCCTCCCCGAAGTACGAATTGAAAAGGCGCCTGCAGCGACTTGCCAGGGATACCAGTGCCCAGGGATTGCCGGAAGACCTGCGCGCCGAAATCATCAGGGAGATTCCGCCACTGGACCAGATTCTTGCCAAGCTGCCCCTGACCCGGGACTTGGACAAGAAGCTTGATCATGCCGGGCTCAACATGACAGCCTCGCGTTTTCTCATGCTCGCCGTAGCGGGTACCGTCATCGGTTTTTTGGTCATCCTGCTTTTATCCAAATCATTCTTGATCGCGCTGCTGTGTGCTGTGATGATATCGCTGATCCCGTTCGTTTTCCTCTCATTCAAGATCAGCCAGCGTCTTGAGCGGTTCACGGAATTGTTCCCGGATGCCCTCACCATGATTTCGCGCTCACTGAGAGCCGGGCACTCCTTTAACAGTGCCATCCAGTTAGTCGGGGAGGAGATCCAGGACCCGGTCGGGGAACTTTTCAAGACTGCTTACGAACAGCAGTTGCTGGGGCTGAGAATAACCGAGACGCTCAGCAACTTGAACGAGAGAGTCGAAAGCCTCGACTTAAGATTCTTCACCACCGCGATCTCGATAAACAACGATGTCGGCGGCAACCTTTCCGACATTCTTGAAAATCTCGCGGTGACGATCCGTGAACGACTGAAGATCAGAAGACAGGTCCGGGTTTATACAGCACAAGGGCGCATGACCGGTTACGTTCTTGGTGTTTTGCCGGTTTTTACTTTTTTGATCTTCAACATCCTGAATCCTAAGTACGAGTCGCTGCTTTACAAAGAGACCAAGGGGATGTTCGTGCTCGCTCTGGCTGTGGTGCTGCAGGTTCTGGGCTTTCTGGTCATAAGGAAGATCATCAGGATACGGATATAGGGGACGACGATGGTTTTAGCAATAACAGCAGTCATGTTTATCGCTATCTTGCTCCTTACCGTAGCCGCAATATACCCGTACCTAGCGCGGCGCAGCGCGGTGCAGGGCAGGCTCGAGAAATTCGAAGTGAAGGAAGCAAGCAAGGTCGAGTTGGTGTCTGAGCCCCCCAAATGGTACGACCAGTTGGGGCAGGTGGGGAAGTCACTAAAACTGTCGCCTAAGGAGCAGGGGAAATACACCAGATTGCTTGTTGCCGCAGGGTACAAACGGGAGAGCATACACGTCTTTTTCGGTTGCAAAATCTTGCTCGCCTTACTCCTGCCAAGCCTCTTCGTTTTTTTCTACATCATTGCGAAGGGACTAGCGCTTGACCGCATGCTGCTCCTGGTAGCGATTATGCTGGCGATCATCGGCTATCTGGCACCGAGTTACTGGCTGTTCCACCAGTACAACGAAAGAAAGCTGAAAATCTTCCATACCTTGCCAGACGTCCTCGACCTCTTGACTGTGTGCGTTAATGCCGGGCTCAGCATGGATGCCGCCATGATCAAGACTACGGAAGTCCCGCAGTTCTCGAACGATCCGCTTGCAAGGGAGATAAAGGTCGCCAGCATGGAAACCAGGGCAGGGAAACCACGTATTGAGGCGCTCAAGGACATGGCTGAACGAACCATGGTGGATGATGTCAAGTCCTTCGTCACCATGCTGGCGCAGACCGAGAGGTTTGGTACCAGCCTAAGCCAAGCCCTGACCGTTCATGCCGACACTCTGCGAACCAAGCGGAGGCAACTCGCTGAAGAGGCCGCAGCCAAGACTACTATCAAGATGATTTTCCCGTTGGTAGTGTTCGTTTTCCCCGCACTGTTGGTCGTCATCTTGGGGCCGGCCTATGTCCAGATCACCAAGATTCTTTTTAAATAGTCCTTTCCCACTAGCAAGGAGGTAGGTTATGCATTTCGATTTAAACAGCGCTGTTTTGATGGTAATCGCGGTCGAACTTGCCCTGATATATTCCAGACTTTGCAAGAAGTGAAAATAGTTGCAGGCTGGTCCTAAAGCGTGAGGAGGAGGTATGCGTTATTTAAAGACTATAGCTAGCATATTGATTACCGTTCTAATGCTTGCGCTGGCTGGCTGCGGCGGCAATTCCAGTGGTAGTGCCGATCCGTTCACCCCCGGGTCAGGAAATCCCACCGTCCCAAGCGGCGCCGGGACAGTACTTTCTTACAACCTCACTCTCGGGGTGACCCCTGCCTCCGGCACCGGAACGACCGTCGGGGCGAACAGCATCGTCATCGCCACCGCGACTCTGATCGATTCCGCGGGCAAACCGGTTGCCAACCAGCCGGTCAAGTTCGAGTCGGTGGACGGACCAGTCTCCGTAGACCCCGTTATCGTCTACACGGATTCCAACGGCAAGGCCGTCAACTTCCTCAGGGCCGGGACACCCGCCACCTCCTCGGCGGTCGATGTCATCGTGAAGGCGTCCTCCACGGTCCAAAACCAGTTGGTGACCTCGGTGGCCATTTTCAAGATCGTTGTCAGCGAGACCAACGTCATCAAGTTCATAACGAACAAGGCCCCCACTGACCCCGACGGTACTCTGAACACCCTCAAGGTGACGTTGGATGCAGTGGTGCTTCCTTCGCCGCCCAGAACGATACTGCAGTTGGTCCCATTCCAGATCCTTGATAACAACGGCGTCCCCAGGACGCGCGTGCCGGTGACGGTCAACATCTACAGCCGGATAGGGAATTGCCCAGTCTTCATCGATTCCCCTGAAACGACCAGCCAGACCGTGACCACTGATGACACGGGTCGGGGCATCTTCAATGCAGGGGTCTCCCTGGACGTCCCGCCCATGGGGAGTCAAAACTCCTGCTCGGTGATCTATAAGGCCGAGGCGCCTGACATCAACAACTTGGCGGCTACAATATTCTCCTACGGCGGATTTATCGCCACCCTGGAGAATCTGCAGCCGAACTGACGCTGATTTGGCAACATCTTGTACAGTTCTGAAGGAGGTCTGATGCGCGTCATCTCGTTCACACTGGTTCTGCTGCTCCTGCTTTTCTCCAACGCCTTGGCCGAAAGCATCCAGGGGCGGATTGGCCTCAACGGCAAGGTCGGATTCCTCATGCCCATCCAAGATGACTTCATCACCGGTGTCGACGAAACCAACACCGGGTTCGCCGCAGGTGGAGGCGTCATCTACGGCCTCGGCGACAACCTTGCCGCTGAGCTTGATATCACGCATGCCCCAGTCCTCAATGTTCAAGCGGCCGGCGGGAAGGTGGGGGAGGCTTCGCTGACCGACATTTCCCTGGGGCTGCAGTACCGCTTCACTCCGGACAGCAACCTGGTACCCTACCTGGGCGCAGGGGTCGATTTCATCACTGGGAAATTCAACAATATGTCCGACCGCAGGTACGGGCTGGAGTGGACTACCGGTGGGCATGTGAGTGCAGGCCTTGATTATTTTGCTACGAGAGGCGTTGCTCTCACCGCAGAACTCAAGGGCGTCTTTGCCCCTGCGGGAAACATTAAGGCCACCCCGCAGGAATATAACCCCAACAGTTTCGTCGGCATGATCGGGCTGCGCCTGTTCCTGCCTGACAAGATCATCGAGTAGATGAGAGCCGTCGACGTCAACTCAGGCACCGAGCTCGCTCAGGACGTGTCAGTCGCGGATACGTTCCTGTCAAGGCTCAGGGGACTCCTTGGGAAAGGAGAGTTGCCGCAGGGGCAGGGGCTGTGGATCAAGCCCTGCAACAGCGTCCATACCTTCGGCATGAAATTTCCAATAGACGTCGCGTTTTTAGATGTTGAACTGCGGGTTGTTGCGGTGTCGACAACACTCAGTCCCAACAGGCTTTCCGGTTTTTACCCCAAAGCGTCCAGTGTCCTTGAACTTCCGGCGGGGACACTGGACGCAGCTTTGACTACCATAGGTAACAGGATCGAGATCGGCTAGGCCATGCTTCAGGTTTAGATCTGCCCTCGCGTTGATCTCCCTAAACCTTTCTAGCAGACGCTCTTTCCTGCGGGAACAACTACCGGCCTCCTCTAAAGGTTTGCAAGTGAAAGATTGTGATAACAAAATAGGCTTCATGCTCCCTTCCATTGGTGACTTCCTTTTTACCTCCATCTTCCTGTTGATAACGCTAAACTTGGGCCAAAAGCTGCTGAGCGACGGCGACACCGGTTACCACATCCGCGCCGGCGAGTACATGCTCGGCACCCATAGCATCCCGCATCAGGACATGTTCTCCTTCCTCTCCCCGCCGCTCCCCTGGACCGCCCATGAATGGCTCTCCGAGGTCATCATGGCGCTGGTGCACCAGGGCTGGGGGTTGAGCGGCGTGGTGATCTTCTTCGCCTTTTTGCTGGCGTTGTCCTGTTTCCTGCTCTTCAGGATGATGCAATCGGATGACAGCGACATCCTCGTTTCGCTGTTGGTGGTCCTCCTGGTCGGTGGCGCCGCGCAACTGCACTGGCTGGCCCGGCCGCACGTCTTCTCGCTGGTCATCATGGTGGCCTGGTACTACATCCTGGACCAGTACCAATACCAGGGCAGGAACCTTCTCTTCCTGCTGCCGTTGATCATGATCCCGTGGGCCAACCTGCACGGCGGCTTCATGGTCGGCTTCATCCTCTTGGGAGCGTATTTTCTCGGCAACCTGCTCGACGCCTTCTTCAGTCAAGGTGAGGGGAGGGGGGAGAGCCTGCCTAGGCTGCGCGGTCTCGGCCTCGCCATTCTCGCGTGCGGTGCGGCCAGCGTGGTCAACCCTTACGGGTTCCACATCCTGCTGTTCCCATTCCAGCTCACCTCGTCCAAGGACCTCATGGACGGCGTTTCCGAGTTCCTTTCTCCCAACTTTCACGAATACTACATAAAGTACTTCGAACTGCTGCTCTTCGTGTTGCTTGCCACGGTAGGATTGTCCAGGTACAAGCTGAACTTGGTAGAGATGATTCTGATCCTGCTCTTTACCCACATGTCCCTGTTCTCGGCGCGGTACATCCCTCTTTTTGCCATCATCGTTGCCCCTGTCATCGCCAGAAGGCTGACCCGGGTGCTCCGGGAGTCCGATTCCGGGTTTGCCCGCTTCGTCAAACAAAGATCCCGCAACATCGCTGCCATCGATGACTGCACCACGGGCTACCTGTGGCCGCTGGCGGCGGTCGCTGCGGTGGTCATCATGGTGCACTCCGGAAGGATCACTTTCCAGTTCGACCCGAAGATCAAGCCCATGGCGGCCATCGAGTTCCTGAAAAGGGAGCGGATTCCCGGCAACATGTTCAACAACGACGAATTCGGGGATTGCCTGATCTATGGCGCGGCGCCGGCCTACAAGGTGTTCATCGATGGAAGGCTCGATATGTACGGCGCAGAGCGCCTGAAGGAGTATTTCAAGGTGACTGCTTTCCAGCCGGGGTGGGAAAAGATCTTGGAAAAATACCAGATATCGTGGATCATTTTCCCTGCGGACGCCACGCTTTCGCGCCATTTGCTGATCCATCCGGACTGGAAACTGATCTACGCCGACGAGGTTACCAATATCTTTGTCAGGAACAACGCACAACACCGGTATCTCATGGAGAAGTATCGCGACGTGCGCCCTGTGGTACGGGACGAGAAAAAAGGCGCGGCCTAACCGATAGCTGGTAGCGCCGCGGGAACGGATCGAGCGCGGCATCATGTGGAGTCGACGGAGTTATGGATGATTACGTGTGGTTGAACAGAAGGGTAGACCGGGGGGGCATCGGGTGGGCCACCGTGGGCTCCCTTGCGGTCCACACCCTGCTCTTTTTCGTGCTGACGTCGACTTCCCTCTGCTATCCCCAGACCGGCGCTGCCGCAAAGTTCGACATCCTCTGGATAACGCCTTCTTCCCTTCCCATGGCTGCCACGGCGGCACTGGACACAACAAGCGCCGCCCCGGCGGCCGAAGGTCCCGCAGATGCCCCTGCGGCGGTTCCCCCATCTGCTGCCGTGCCCGATGCTGCTGCAGAGCCGGATGCGCCCGCCGAGACGGCGCAGGTCCAGGCGGGTGAATCCCAGGTAGAGATGGTCACCGCCAGGCTCGCCACCCCGAAGGCGAAACGACCGGCTCCCGGTCCCATAAAAACGCCGGCCCTGGTAGCAACGGCCAAAGCGGAAGAGCAGGATGACGACACCGACGCGGTCGAGGAACCAGAGCCGCCAGCACCAGACCCCGCCGAGGAGGCCAAGGTACGCGAAGAGACAGAGCGCAAGCGGCTCGCCGCGTTGCAGGCGGAGCAGGAACGGCAGGCCGAGGAAGAGGCGAGGCGTCTGCGCAAAGTAGCCGAGAAACAAGAGGCAGAGCGCAAGGCCGCGGAGAAAAAAGAGGCGGAACGTAAAGCAGCCGAAGCCGCCAAGGCGAAAGTCGAACAGGAGAAGGTGGCCCGCGAGAAGGCTCTGCAGGAGCGCAAGGCAGCCGAAAGGGCGCGACAGGAAAAGCTGGCGCTCGAGCGGGAAAAAGCGGCTGCCGCGAAAGCCGAGCAGGAGCGCAACGCCGCCGAGGCAAAAAGAGCCGAGCAGGAGCGGCAGGAAAAAAGACAGGCTGAGTTGCAGCGGCGCGCCGCGGAGAGGGCAAAGCAGGAGCGGCTGGTCCGGGAGCGCGAGCGGGCGGCTACGGAAAAGGCGGAGCAGGAGCGCCGTGTGGCTGCCGCCAAGGCGGAGTTGGAACAGCAGGAACAGCGGGAAGCGGAACGGGAGCGTGTTGCCGCCGAGCGGGCGCAGGCCGAGCAGTTAGCCCGCGAGCGGCAACAGCAGGCCGCGGAAAAGGTCCGGCAGGAACGGGAAGCCGCGGCCGAGAGAAAACGTCTTGCCGACCAGGCCCTCCAGGAAAAACGCAAGGCCGAACAGGAGCGCCAAGCCGCCCGGCGCGCCGAGGCCGAGAGGCTTGCCCGCGAGCGGGAGCAACTGGAAGCCGAGCAAGCGGAGCAGCGGCGCCAGGCGGCAGCGGAGAGCAAACGGCTTGCCGAGGAGAAGAAAAGAGCCGAGCAGGAGCGGAAAGCGGCCCAGCGTGCCGAGGCGCAGAGGCAGGCGCGCGAGCGGGAACAACAGGCAGCCCGGGAGGCGCAACAGCGCCGCCAGGCGGCGGCCGAGAAAAAGCGACTGGCCGAGCAAGCCTTGCAGGATAAGCGCCGGGCTGAACAGGAGCGTAAGGCGGCCCAGCGCGCCGAGGCGGAAAGGGTGGCGCGGGAGCGTGAGCGCCTGGCAGCGGAGAAGGCGGAAAAGCAGCGTCAGGAAGCCGCAGAGAAAAAGAGGCTCGCCGAGCAGGCGTTGCTGGATAAAAGAAAAGCGGAGCAGGAGCGCCTGGCAGCCGTAAAGGCCCAGCAGGAAAAACTGGCGCAGGAACGTGTGCAGGCCGCCGCCCGGCAGGCCGAACTGGCGCGCCTGGCGGCAGCCGAGAAGAAGAGGGTGGAGCAGGAACTGCAGGAACGCAAGAGGGCCGAAACCGAGCGTCTGGCCGCCATGCGCGGCCAGGCGGAACAGTTGGCCCGTGAGCGCATGGCCGCGGAAAAGGCGGAGCAGGCCCGACGTGCCGCAGTAGCGGCAGCCGCACAGTTGCCGGCAGCCGTGAAGCCGGTCGAGGCAAAGAAGGAAACGGCAGGGCCGAGGCCGTCCGAGAAGCCGCCGGAAGAGAAGGGGTTGGTGATCCCCTCCATACACGGGGATCTGAAGCTGATCGTGGCCGGCGCACACGACGTCAAGCTCAGCGTCTCGTTCAAGGAGTATACGAGGTCGAAGAGGGGGAGGGCGCTGACCCGCAACGAATCCCGGCGTGAAAAGCAGCTATCGCCCATCGTGGTCAAGACGCCGGAGAAGACAAAGGAAGTGATCGTCGAGAAGGCCGGGGAGGGGATCTACACGTTTGCCGTGGAAACAGAGGGTAAAGAGGCGTCCCCTCTGAAGTTCACCCTGAAGATTTTTGAGCAGAGCAAGGCCGCCAAGACGAAGCAGTTGGGGGCCAAGACCATCACCGGCAAGGGAGTAGTGGCCAGGGTGCTGATGCCGGAAGGGATTCTATGGGAAGACGATGAAGCCTTCACCGGCACCATGCAGGACAGCGAAGGCGTCACCAAGTTCAACGCGGAGACTGGCCTGGTCTGGAAGGAGTATTCTCAGTAAACGAGCTTTCTTCGCGGGCGACGTAGAACTAGTGAACGGCTGGCTTGATCGTTGTAAGAAGTGGGGGGCGTCCCAAGGGGATCTTTATGTCGATGCAGTATAAAGCGCCGGGCGATGACAGTACGTTAGTGGAGGCTGTAAGCTGGGGGCAGGAACAGCCCCGGTTCGATGGCACATGTGATGCGGTAACTCCTGCCCGGGCAGGAATTTGTTATCTTCTGGGCTACATTTTTATATTTTTGGGAATCGCGAGAGCCATATTCGGTTACCACTCCTGGAATTTTGAGTGGCTTCCATACAACCTGGGGAGAATAAGCATATTTTTCTTCCTGTTCTTCAACGCCACTATCGGACCGCTGTTCGTCATGGTTTGCGAAGTAGTACGTCAAATCATGCTGTTATTGTCTAAAGATCAACATCTCAGACCGAAAGCATTTTTGAAAGATTTCCTCAGACGATATATTCGCGATTATGTCTTCAAAGGTGCATTGTCCTACCTGCTGGTGTATTGCACGTTGATAGGATATACCAACCTTAAGCCGACCATTCCACTTCTTAACAACGTCCTCTATGACGATATTTTATTCAAATGCGATAACAGAATACTCGATTTGCTCTCATTTGGCGGTCTTTGCACAATTCCAAAGATACCACCAATTACAACGCGATTCGATTCGGTTTATTTCATGCTCTGGCCGCTTGCATGTCTCACTCTTCTCATCTCCTGCCGTAAAGGCTTAATCTTCTGGCGTTACACATCCGCATGGTGCATCGCTTTCGGCTTTTCGATTCCGATTTCGATACTTTTCCCTACTCTTGGTCCTGCCTTTTTCAAACCGGAGCTGTATACCCACATAAGCGGTACCCACACCGCAATGACGATGGAAGGTTTGTTGACGCACTATCGCTCTTTCACGATGGATCCACTGGGAACGCCGATCATCAGCGCCAATGGGATCGTGGGAATGCCAAGCCTGCACATTGCTCTTTGTTATCTGTCGAGTCTTGTCATAGGGGAGGTCTTCCCGAGGCTTCGATACCTCGCATGGGGGCTTACCCTCCTGTTTGTGGTCGACACCGTCTATCTGGGATGGCACTACCTGCTCGACGGGGTTGGCGGTATCGCGCTTGGCTGGGCGGCCTACAGGATCAGCACCATCTGGTTTCAGGGAGAAACGGAGATACGGCCAAGGGCTGACGCGGGTTGGTAAGCAATGGCAGCCTAGGGAGCCTTTTTCTTGACAATAAAGAAGGCGTTGAACTCTGCCACCTTGGTCTCGCCGTTGAAGATCTCCGCCTCCCCGACGATCTTGCGTTCGTCCTTGGGTATGGCGCGGGCGACCGCGCGGACCGAGCCCTCCCGTACCGCCGCGAAGAACTTCAGGTGCAGGTCCACGGTGACGAAGTCGGAGCCCTCCGGGAGAATGCTCTTGATGGCCATGGCGACGGCGGTGTCCGCCAGCGAGGTGATGGCGCCCCCGTGCATGAGCCCGACCCCCTGGGCCAATTTCACTTTGAAGGGCATGCTGAGCACCGCGCGTCCATCCGCAGCCTCCTCGATATGCATCCCCAGGTATTCCTCGAAAGGCGCGCATGCTACCCAACCAGGGAGGGTGAACTTTGGTGTCGTGCCCGTCATGTCGTCGTCGTATTTGTACACAGTAGTGTCCTCAATCTCGAAATAGGAGTAGCGCATGAAGCTTAACCGAGTACGTACGAAGTGGAAACTAAAATCGTTGGGGGCAGCCGTCATCTCTCTGGCCATTAGCGGGACGGCACTTGCCGACACGCTGGTGATCACGTACGCCTCCGGAGAGGTGCAGACCATCCCGTTGGCCGGGCACGCCAAAGATATCCAGGGTATCACTGTCGGCGAGACGTCAGTTCCCCTCTCCGAAAAGGTAAGGGCACTCCTGCTCGGGAAGCAGTCCGCTCCCGCTGGCGCGAAGGAGTCGTCGGAAGGGCCCAGAAAGTCAGGTCCGAAGCTGAAATGGGCACCGCCGGTATCGGAGTGACCTGCCCCAAAGTGTGGCGCATATCCTGTAGTCGCACCGCAATGAAAAGACATCGCTCTGTGCTTGACATCCCGGAAGGTGCTCTATATCCTTTAGTCCATGATTAGTGCAGGTTAATCTTAACGGATAGCCAGCGCATAACGGCAAAGGAGGCATTAATGGTCATGCAGAGGCGGATAAAGAGGGACTATCGCCGGTATGGTCCCAAGGAGTTTCTCTCATTTGCACAGAAGGTGCAGCTCAGCCTGTTCGGCAACAAAAATTATCCTGACTCGGTCTGGGGAACCAACATCGCGCTGCTGCAAAAGCTCGCCGAATTGGTGCCAGCGTTTGCAACAGCCTACCGGCTGGCAAGTAATGGTGACAGGCTCCTGATCCGCGAGCGGGACAAGCTCATGGAAGAGATCATTGCCCTCCTCGATGAGATGGCCTCGTTTCTGGAAGCGGTGTCGATGCGCAATCCGGATGCCCTGTACACCACCGGCTTTAACATCGCCCAGGAGCGTAGAAGTTTCCGCAGGAACAGGTTGCCCCTGATCTCTCCCCCGGATTTCATCGTGGTTAACTCGGGGGAACCGAGAAAGGCTGTGGCCAGCGCAAGTTCACCGCCGGGCGCCTATAACCACGAGATCCATATCAACACCAAGGACCCTGCGGTCGAGGCAGAGTGGTTCCACAAGTCAATCTTCCCGGACTCCAAGAACATGGTCCTGGAGAACCTGGATCCGGGCAATACCTTCTTTCGGATGAGACACCACGGACCCGATGGCCCAGGTCCCTGGTCCTCGATCACCAGCGTGCTGATCTCCTGATTTCTGTTGCTCACCACCAGAGGGTGCCGTCCACGGCACCCTCTACTCCTCCCCACGCACAACCGCCTTCCTCCATCGTTAACTCTTTCGTAGTCCGGCACCGCATTCTCTATGCCGTAAGCGGGCACCTCCCGGTTTCCTCTTCCTCAAGCGAGGCTTCACGCCCTTAATGAGTTGCCACGCCCCCTAACCAGGGTGCTGCGCCCCCTAACCAGGGTGCTGCGTCCCCTAACTAGGATGTCGCGTCCCCTAACTAGGGGGTCGCGTCCCCTAACTAGGATGTCGCGTCCCCTAACTAGGATGTCGCGTCCCCTAACTAGGATGTCGCGTCCCCTAACTAGGGGGTCGTGTCCCCTAACTAGGGGGTCGTGTCCCCTAACTAGGAGGTCGTGCCACCTAACTAGGAGGTCGTGTCCCCTAACTAGGAGGTCGTGTCCCCTAACTAGGAGGTCGTGTCTCCTAACTAGGGGGTCGTGTCCCCTAAACAGGAGGTCGTGTCTCCTAACTAGGATGCCACGTCGCCTAACGAAGGCCTGTAAGGGGCGTGTATAGGATTGTGTGTAAATGCCATTGGTTACAGGAAAATGACGCCGGCCGCTCCATGAAGATGACGGCCGCAACGTTCCCCGCTTTGCGAAGGGGGGGCAGGGGGGATTTTGTTTTGGTGGCATGTATAAACTTTGGTAAAGTTGGAGCGTGCCAATTATGGGCTGAGTGGGAACACACCGGAGGGCAAGTGGCTGACATGCTGACATTCAAGGAAATCGCCGAGGCAGTCGGCGTCGTCATCGACGGGGCAGGCGTGATAGCCATTTGTGCCGGGCTCGTGGTGGCGGTAACGAGGTATGCCATGCAGGGGCGCAGGGTGGAGGACGGATTCAGGCAGTTGCGACAGGACCTTGGCCGCGGCATCCTCCTCGGCCTTGAATTCCTGGTCGCCGCCGACATCATCCGCACCGTGGCCGTGACCCCCACCCTGGGAGGGGTGCTGGTCCTCGGCGTCATCGTAATCATCCGTACCTTCCTGAGCATGGCCTTGCAAGTGGAACTGGAAGGGCACTGGCCATGGCAGCGGAAACCTGAGGAAGTGCCTCCGACCTGACAGACCCCGTCAGGACAACTCCCAGCTAAGTAAATCAGCCGTCGATTGGGTGGGCGGGGGTATCCAGCAACAGCTGGTAAAAAGCGAGGTCGAGCCAGCGGCCGAACTTGAAGCCGACTTGGGGCAGGGTGCCGACGTGCTTGAAGCCAAGCTGCTCGTGCAGCGCGATGCTTCCAGAGTTGGTCGCATCGATGCCGCCTATCATGGCATGCACGTCACTCTCTCGTGCCGCTGCAATCAATTCCTGCATGACGGTCCGGCCGAGGCCGCGGCCGCGATGATCTTTGTGCACATAAACGGAGTGTTCTACCGTGTACTTGAAGGCAGGAAAAGCACGGAAGGTGCCGTAGCTTCCAAATGCCAGCAGCGCCCCCGCACCGTCCTCGATACCGATAACCGGGAAGCCGCCCGTCGATTTGGCCTCGAACCAATTTTGCATGAATTGCCGTGTCCGCGGCTTGTACTCGTAGAGCGCAGTCGAGTGCACGATCGCGTCGTTAAAAATCTCCAGTATCGCATTCCCATGCTGTTCGTAATCGCAGCGGACAACGGTATGGTCAGTCATAGGCATTCCCCCAAATTACAGAAACCTTTTCGCTAAGCTCCACGTGAAGCAACCTACATCAACTCACGCCTGCATTTCAACCCCCTCGCACCCCGCTGGCCCCTCAGGCTTCCGCACGAGCAGAGACAACAATCAGGGACATTCATGACACGCTGCGTTCCGTACCGTTCATGGGGGCCCCCTCTCGAGTTACATTTGCTCTCAAAACACCTCTTTATTTTTGTGTTTAGTCCGCGTGGTGCTGGTAGCTGCTGCCTCATTGAAAAAAAACTATACAATCAAGATTCAAATGCATTTAGAGTTCTGTGACAGGGCAATATTATACCTTTGCTCTCCGCTGGTCACTTAATCGGTCAACCGGCCATAAAAGCGTTAATACAGCTATTTGAGGACTAAAGTCCTCAATTTTTGTGGGGTATAGTACACAAGATCCTGTCTTGTTATTTAATGTATACAAAATAATGTTAAACATAATTGTTTAGTTAAATTTTTGTGTTATATGATTTGCCCAACCGTTACAAACACCGTTAGCCACCGACTACTTCCTACGCAGAAACCGCTTCCCGAAGAGAACCCGCTTCTCTCCTTTACCAGAGGTCACTTCCACCCAGGTGAGTTTTGCGTGCCGCCTTCGGTTACCCGAAGGCGGTTTATTGCTCGCTTGCAGGGCATCCATTATCCGATCCCTGCGCGCCCTGTAGGTACATCTGCATCATCCCGGTGCGAATTTATATCAGTTGGGCAAAAACCCAAGTGCAGTGAAATCTTTGGCATCAAAAAGAGGAGGGGGCTATGTGGTTGCGGGTAATCATGAGGTTATGCAGTCTGCTTGTGGCAATGCAGCTATGGGTAGGGCCGACATATGCTGCAGTTACAACAAAATCGGTCTTCACAGGGTGCACCGATTTCGCGGGGGGCACTAACACCACCTGTGACTCGACCGGTCTCCAGGTCGCTACCAGTTCCGGGACATCGACCGTTATCCCCGTGATATGGGTTCCCAACTCAGATACCGGGACCATTTCCAAGGTCGACACAGTCACAGGCAGGGAACTGGGGCGTTACAGGACCGCACCGGAGGGGCAGTACGGCAGCCCTTCGCGAACCACCGTTGACATGTATGGCAACGTCTGGTTCGGCAACCGGAACTTGGGGACCGCAATTAAAATCGGCCTCAACGAAAATAACCAGTGCCGTGACCGCAACGGTAACGGAGTCATCGAAACGTCTACCGATCTCAACGGTGACGGTGACATTCAAGACAACGAGATGCTCCCTTGGGGTCAGGATGAATGCGTTCTTTTCGAGGTGCTGCTCGATCCCTACAACCCGGCGGCTTCCGGCACCTATGTGCCTGGAACCCCAGGTGTCGCTTATAACTGGTCCTTCGGGACCCGCGGCATAGCCATCGACAAGAAAAACAACATTTGGGTTGGTGGGTGGGGAAGCCCTCTCTTTTACAACATCGATGCTAACACCGGACAAATCATCCGGTCGCTGGATGCCTCTGTCGTCCCCGGGGGAGGGAACTCCTACGGAGCTTTTGCTGACAGTAATGGCATCATCTGGTCTACCAACTGGAGCTATTTCACACGCATCGATCCTAATGTGGACCCACCTACCGTTAGCAGCTACCCCGTGCCAGGCGGCACCGCATACGGTATCGCTCCGGATCACAACGACAACATCGTCTTCACCGGGTTCTGCAGCGGAACCGTCGGCAAGTTCAATACTCACACCTATTCCGAAGAGTGGGTGAAATACGACCCATCGCTGTCTTGCCCGCGCGGTGTAGCGGTGTCTCCCGATGGTGATATCTGGACTGCCAACTCAGGGGGCACAGGGGTGAGCAGGTTCGGCAGTGACGGGAGCTTCAAAGCTGTGATCCCGGCAGGCGGGCCGGCAGGTGTCTCGGTTGACCGGGACGGGAAGGTCTGGGCGGTAGACCTGATGTCGGAGAACATCTTAAGGATCTCTCCCAGCACAGACTCGGTTGATCTAGTCAAACCGCTCATTGGGGCAGGCACCCATTATGGCTATAGCGACATGGTCGGCACCGTCTCCAATGCGACCGCTCAATACCAAGGTTCCTGGAGCGTGGAGCATGACAGCGGGGCAGCCGGAAAACCGTGGGGCAAGCTTTCCTGGAATGCAACTGTTCCTACGGGAGCGTTGCTTACGGTTAAGGTAAGGAGCTCCGAAGACCTGGCAACCTGGTCTGCTTGGGAAACCGCGGTCAACGGCGATTTCCTCACCGCCACCCCTGATGGCAGATACCTTCAGGTCGTGGTTGAGATGTCCAAGAACCAGAGCGTAACTGGCGACTTTTCTCTTACCGACTTGACCATCGTGCCGCACACCATCCCGTACGCGCAGCGCGACGGCATCGACGTGACCCTCACCGTCAATCCGACGGCCTCTCCCACCAATGCGACAACGGTCACCCTGGGTGGGGCGATCGAGGTAGGCGCAACCGTAAGTGTCGTGAATACTACCACCGGGATTACCGGAACCGCAAACGTAACTCTGGGCTCATGGCTGGCAGAGGTGCCGCTCCTCGAGGGCAGCAACACCATCCTGATCGTGGCCAGCAATAGTGCAGGTAGCGCAACCCAGCAGGTTGTAATTGTTAAAGATGCCCAGGCACCGATTGTTGCCATTACCTCCCCTGTGGCAGGTCTGACCTACAGGAACCCGGTCAGCTTCACCTACAGTGCCACGGACGAAATGGGCGTGAAGGGATACCGTCTCAAGGTCAACGGCAAGACGGTCTCCGAGACTCAACCGGCCAATACCCTGGTGCTAGGGGAGGGGACCAATGTAATTCGACTGGAAGCCAGCGATGCAGCAGGCAACACCGGCTTCCAGGAAGTGACCATCCAGGTCGACAGCATCGCCTACCCCCCTTCCATCGATCCGTTGCCGCTTTTATGGGAGAACGGGACGTATACCCTGACTGGTAAAACCGAAGTCGGCTCAACGGTGTACGTCAACACGTCCCCGGCCGTGACCATCGGCCAGGTTGTGGTGGAGGGCGATACCTGGAGTTGCACCTTGTCGGGGCTGCAGAGCGGTCAGTTGGACATCAGCGTCCAGGAAACTGATGCCGTCGGCAACGTGAGTACAACCGCAACTGCTGCCTTGCAGGTTGCAGTCAAACTCCCGCCCGTATCGACCCTTTCGGCTAGCGACACGTTTATGGGTGGTTTTGTCACTTTGGACTGGTCGGGATACGCCGAGTGGCTTAGCGTGGCGAATTACCGGATCTATTACTCTCCCGAACCGTTTACCAGTGTCGCTGACATGGTGCCATACCGCACCCTCGCACCGGGCAACATGGGGTCCTATGCCAAGGGCTTGCCCAACGACAAGCCGGCCTACTTCGCTGTCGTGGCAGTAGACAACGTCGGCCTTTTCAACAGCGCCGTTACGCCGGTACGTGTCGTCCCGACGCGCCAGGGGTTCGAAGGTTATGTAACTGACGCTACCTCCGGGAAACCACTGCAGTCGATCGATGTAAGAGTCGATGGTGTAAAAACCTCTGTCAGCACTGATGCAAAGGGATTCTACTTCATCACGGGTGCTGCTACCGGCAGCCACACTATCACCTTCAGTGAAAATCCGGAGCTTCGCTTCTTCAGCGCCCAAAAAACAGAGACCGTCGCGGCAGGGCAGATGGTGCGGCTTGACGCGCAACTGGCCGTCAAGGCGGTCCTTCCTCCCAGCGTACCCGGTCCCCTGACGGTTGTAGCAGGCGATGCCAGGGTAACCATTACCTGGGGCGGGGTCAGCGATGGGGATCTCGCGGGGTACAACGTCTACCGTCAGAGCTCCGGGGGCGCCGCTGTAAGGATCAACCCCGGCTTCCTTGTTTCCAACACCTACACCGACAGCGGTCTCACCAACGGAACCAGCTACAGTTACTTCGTGCGTGCGGTGAACAATGCCGGCGTGGAAGGTGACGGCAATGCTCCGGTAGAGGCGACTCCCGCTGCAACCATGCCTGATCCGCCTAAAGAGTTGCAGGCCACGCTGCTCTGCGACCGGAAAGTGACCTTGAACTGGATCAAGCCAGCCTCCTCCAACGTAGTAGGCTTCAACGTCTACTCCCAGCCGGGCACCGCTCTCGACTACCTCTCCCCGGTCACAATGGTTGGCGCAGACGCAACGTCATGGACCTCGCCTGTCCTCGATCCGGGTGTCTACACCTTCGGGGTCAGGACCGTGGCCGGCTCCCTCGATCTCAATCAGAATGTCGTGGTGACGGTCAACATACCTGCCGGTTGGGGCCTGCCTGAAGCGACAGTGGGCATCCCGCAGCCCGGCAGCAGGGTGTCCGGCAACTACCTGACTGTCGATGCAAAAGTCTCTACCTGCACAGCGGAGTTGCCCTCCAAGGTTCTGTTCCAGTACCGGGCTGCCGGGACCAGCGATTGGTTGGATGTCCTGTCCGCATCGCCGCTCTATCCCAACCCAGATACCGAGGGCTCCGTCTTCTCGACCAAGTGGGACGTCACCTCGTTGAGTGCAGGCGATTACCAGTTGCGTGCTATCGCCTCTGATGCAGTGGGGGCATACGACGCAGAACCGGCGGTGACCGTGTTCACCATTGATCACGTCAACCCGGACTACCGGGAAAGCATCGATATCGGCGGCGTGACCACCACGACGGAAGTGGTGCAGAGCGACCGGCAAAATCTGGTTTCCGTCTCCACCGGTGACACCGGCGCGGACATCAACTTCCCGTCAACCTCGCTTAGCACGGATGCACAACTGGTGGTGAAGGCGAGGGAGGATCTGGCAACAACCACCCCGACCCTGCTTAATGCCGTGGAATTGCAGCTGTCCTCCGGCCAAACCACCTTCCCGGCCGGCTCCGAGCCGGTCATCACCTTTAGCTACCAGGATGCCAACAAGGACGGCTTCGTGGACAATTCCGGGCAGGCCGCCGGCGACCTTCTCGTTACGACCTGGAATGCCGACACCCAGTCCTGGGAACCCCTGGCTTCCAACAGCGTCAACCAGGACCAGAGCACGGTGTCCGCAACTACCTCGCATTTCTCCCTGTTCGGTCTGGGGGGCAACGAGACACTGCCCCAGGCAGAGGCTCCCGCGCAGGTGACCGTCCCTGTCAACTCCTCCACGGGAAGCTACGCCGTATCGTGGTTGGGGGTAACCGGCGCGGGGGTCTACCTGGTAGAGGAGGCGACGGACAGCAACTTCACCCAGAACGTAAAGACCGTCTACGATGGTCCCTCTCTTGCCGTAACTCTGAGCGGCAGGAGCAACGGTGCCTACTGGTATAGGGTCAGGGCAGGGAAGGCAGGCTTCAACCCCAGCGCCTGGACAGCCAGCAGTTCCGTTACCGTCAGCCTTGCCTGTGCCACCCCCACCAGCCTTGCCGCCCGCGTTGACAACACCGTCGGCAAGGTCCTCTTGTCCTGGCAATCTTCCGAGCCCGTGGGGACCTTCTACGAGGTTGACATCGACAACGGCAACGGATTCGTGTTGCTGACCACGACCACCCAGAAGAGCACCGAGACCTCTTTGGGCAATGGGAGCTTCCAGTTCCGCGTCAAGGCACGCAGAGCCGGAGTTGCCGACAGCGCCAGCACTGCTCCTCTTTCCGTTACCGTGGCACTGCAGTGCGGGACTCCCAGCACGGTAACCGCAAACCGGGCCTCCGGGACGGTAACCCTCGCCTGGACCTCATCCGTCACTCCCGGCGCGAGTTATGTACTGGAAGAGAGCGTGGAAGGCGGCGCCTACGAAACCGTCTACCTTGGCACCTTGACCAGTCTCAGCCTGACTGACCGCCTGGCAGCCTCATACGCTTACCGCGTCAAGGCCAGGAAAAACGGTTACCTGGACAGCACGTGGCAACAGGCCTCCTTGGCGGGCGGATTACAGCCGTGCAGCGCCATCGTCAGCATGTGGGCACCGTCGAGCAGCACCTCCGGCAGTTACCAGGTCGGCTGGACCGCCAGTGCGACCAAGGGTGTTACCTACAAACTGTACGAGGGGGGGACCGAGATCTACAGCGGCACCAACACCTCCTTCAACGTGACCGGTAAAGCCAACGGCAAGTACAACTACACGGTGAAGGCGAGCAAGGCTGGATATGCCGACAGTGCCGTTAAGGGGCCTGTCACCGTCGACGTTAACCTTACCTGCGGCAGTATCGGCAGCATCTGGACGCCTGCGACCAGCAACTCCGGCAATTACGAAGTCGGCTGGACCGCCAGTGCCACTTCGGGGGTTACCTATAAGCTGTTCGAGGGGGCGACCGAAATCTACAGCGGACCTGCCACCTCCTTCAACGTGACCGGCAAGGCCAACGGCAAGTACAGCTACACGGTCAAAGCCATCAAGGCAGGGTACGTCGACAGCCCCAGCACCGGCCCTGCCACTGTCGAAATACTCCTTGCCTGCGGCGGCATCGACAGCCTCTGGACGCCTGCCAGCAGCTCCACGGGTAGTTACCAGGTCGGCTGGACCGCAAGTTCCACCACGGGCGTGACCTATAAGCTGTACGAAGGTACGACCGAGATCTACAGCGGTCCCAACACCTCCTTCATGGTGGCAGGCAAGACCAATGGTGACTACAGCTACACCGTGAAGGCGATCAAGACCGGATACGGTGACAGCGCCGTCAAAGGGCCCGTCAGCACCACGGTAACCCTTGCTTGCGGCAGCGTCGGCAGCATCTGGGCACCTGTTACCAACACCACCGGCAGCTATCAGGTGGGCTGGACCGCCAGTACCACTGTGGGGGTGACCTACAAGCTGTATGAGGGGGGCGTCGAGATCTACAGCGGCCCCAACACCTCCTTCAACGTGACCGGCAAAACAGGCGGCAACTACAACTACACAGTGAAAGCAGTAAAGGCGGGCTATCTTGACAGCGCCAGCACCGGCCCAGCCGGCGTCACCGTCACCCTTGCCTGCAGCGGCGTGGCCAGCATCTGGGTGCCCACAACCAGCGCTTCCGGCAATTACCAGGTGGGGTGGACCGCAAGTACCACCACGGGCGTGACCTATAAGCTGTACGAAGGTACGACCGAGATCTACAGCGGTCCCAACACCTCGTTCAACGTGACCGGCAGATCCAACGGCAACTACAGCTACAGCGTAAAAGCCATCAAGGCGGGTTATAC
This sequence comes from Geomonas anaerohicana, assembly GCF_016458305.1. GTDB lineage: Bacteria > Desulfobacterota > Desulfuromonadia > Geobacterales > Geobacteraceae > Geomonas > Geomonas anaerohicana. The sequence goes on from NZ_JAEMHL010000006.1 coordinate 70,818, forward strand.
CGACAGTGCCCTCAAGGGACCCGTCACCACCAAAGTAACGCTCACCTGCAGCAGCATTGGCAGCATCTGGGCCTCGGCTGTCAGCAGCACAGGTGGTTACAAGGTCAGTTGGACCGCCAGCGCCACGCCGGGAGTGACCTACAAACTCTACGAGGGCGCAAACGAGGTCTACAGCGGTATCGGCACCTCGTTCAGCGTAGCCGGCAAAGCCAACGGCACCTACCTTTACACGGTCAAGGCAGTCAAGACCGGGTATGTCGACAGTGCAGTCGCCGGGCCGACAACGGTGATTGTGTCGAGGTAATGTAGTCTCTCCTGTGGTTTCTTTGGGGGCACGCTCGCGTGCCCCCTTTTTTATTCAGTCTTCGGTAAAGGCTGTGTTAGCGATCCGTGTTGGTATTCCCCTTGATCTCGTTCCCAAGGTCCGTCTTGGGAACGCAGAGCCTCTCCGATGCTCCAACTTCCCTCGGATGCAAAGCTGGAGCTTTGCGCTATCTGGGGTTCCCAAGCTGGAGCTTGGGAACCAGGAAAAACTTCCCTCGGATGCAAAGCTGGAGCTTTGCGCTATCTGGGGTTCCCAAGCTGGAGCTTGGGAACCAGGAAATACCGGTGCACTGGATATCGGCGCCCTCACCACGTCTAAAGAACCCGTTGGCGAAGAAGAACACTTACTGCTCAGGCCGGTAGCTTAAAAATCGACGTGACGGTCTCAGGATAGTCTGACGAGGGGCCTCATTCGACCCCTGTAACCTTCATTTCCAGCTTCTCCAGGCCCGTCCTGCCCTTCAGGTCAAAGCGGTAAATCTTACCCGTCTTCCAATCCTTCTCAAAGCGCAGGCGGATGTCGTTGCGTCCCTTTGCCGGGGGCTCGTTGATGAGGAGCTCACCGTTTCGGTATTGGACCGAGATGGTGCGGGTTTCAGTACCGGACTTTACCAGCAATTCCCGGCTCTCTCCCTCGGCGATGCGCAGTGCGGACTGCTCCACCTGCTGCGTCTTGCCCCGCACCTTCAACTCACCCGAGAGGAGGGCGACTGCCACGGTGCGCGGAGGATGCACCGCCGCTTGGCTGGCCGGCTGACCGACCGGCGGTTGGCTGGCCGGCTGACGCACCGGCGGAGGGGGAGCGGGCTGACGCACCGGCGGAGGGGGGACGGGCGTTACCGGTTGCGGCTTTGGCCGATCCTTCTCGACTATGATCGCAGGTGGAGGCGTTGATCTTTCCCGTTCCCGCTCCCGTTCGCGTTCGCGTATTACCACCGGCGGTTCCTCCCGGACGATGATCAGTCGCGGCATCTCACGGTCAAATCGAGAAGAACGGTCGTGGACCTGGATGAAGACATCCACCCCCCGTAACGCCAGGGGGCCGGAAGTGCCGGTGTCGGTATAGAGTTCACCCCTTCCCCAGCGTCGGTCGTAGGGGAAACGGAGCCCTTCGAAGGATAGGGCGCCGCCGGCATAGGTTACCGTGAGTTCTGCCTCTCTCCCTTTTCTGTCCGCCACGCCGATGGTGCGGGTTTCGCCGTCGGCGATGGTGAAGGTCAAGGGTTCGTAGTGGTGATGCCGGTCGCCGATTTTGATCTCGCCCCCCTGCAAGCGAACCCGAATCAGCTCCCCAAAGGCTCCCTCACCCCGGTGTATCGCATCAATGCGTTCCTGTCGTTCCCGCTCCAGCGCGGCACGACGTGCCCGTTCCCGCTCCCGTTCCAACGCCTGACGGCGCGCCTGTTCCTCTTCAGCCAGGTGGCGTGCCCGCTGCTCCTGCTCGTACACCCGTATCGCCTCTACCCGCTCCGCTTCGCTCATCCGGTCCCAGCTTTCCTGGGGTACGCCGTACATGTAGTTAGTGCAGGCCGAAAGCAGGGAAGCCAGGATAAGGCAAATAATAGGTAGTTTTTTCATGTAGAAATCTCCAAGGATTTTGAAGCATGGGAACTGGGGCAGAAACCCATCAGTCTTGACCGTGGCACCATCATGGTGGTACTAGAATAAGATGAAACGAACGGAGTAAGACCATGAACAATATGAACATTAACGGTTTTGATGCTGTTATCTCATACGACCCCGAGATCAACATGTTCCGGGGGGAATTTGTGGGCATCAACGGTGGTGCTGATTTTTATGCCAGTACAGTAGACGATCTTCGGAAAGAGGGCGAGCTTTCACTGAAGGCTTTCCTGGAGATGTGTGCCGAGGATGGAGTCGAGCCTCGCAAGCAATTCTCCGGGAAGTTCAATTTGAGGGTCCCTCCTGTGCTACACCAGCGTTTAGCCACCCAAGCTGCAGCTCACGGCAAGAGCATTAATGCATGGATCGTGGAACTTCTTTCTGAGTGCGCCACGCACCATCACTGATCGTCCAATCTCCCCCCTCGCCCTGACTAATCTGTGTCCTCCCGGCTCTGCCATGGATATGCGTTGCAGGCATTATCCTAGCCCCCCTTTGATTCCCATCCATAGTGGCCAAACCCATCTGCCTGCTCATCATGGGCTGGATCGTCCACGACGCCAGCCGTGTAGACTGCAATTCTACCTTCATAAACATCCGCAACGAGGTCAGCCACTTCAATGTAGCCAGCTTCGTCCAGCTTTGACATCACCCGATTGAAAACTTCATCTTCTGCATGTCCACTTTCGTCTCTGTGGTGGTTGATTTCCGAGATAAACCTACTGATGTCTTCTCGCCACTCTTTGACTGTCTTGTTTTCATGGATATAGGTCATCCGATCCGCCCCCAAGGTAAGCGCAAAAAGCCGGATTCCCTGCTGCGCCAACACACGGTGCATTTCTTTAGCTTTCATTTTTGTTTTTCCTTTTTCGATATAACGGGTGGAGGCTGACCCACGGAGCGTTAGCGGAGATTGTGGTTGGGCATTATTGCAGTGCAATTACAGCAAGCGACAAGATGACACCAATGACCATTACAACGCCTGCTGTCGCATAGTGCCTTTTCTCGTTAATAATGCCTGGGACGAGTACCGCAACCGATGGCACAAGCGGCCAATATCGCACCGTAAAATTATTGGTTTTAAGTTGTCTCGTTAGTTCATCATTTTCGAGTTCTTGCGGTGTTCGGTAAAGTCCTTGCTCAGTTAAATAGTACTTGTCGACTCCGAAGTTAAACCTCTTGCTTCTGTAGACTTTCCCTCCCACTTCATAGGAATAGGTCACGTCTAGGAGGCACTGCTCGGAGTCTCCCTGTATCGATGGGAATTTCGATGTAGCTGTCCACGTCCTAGAGCGGAATTTTTCAAGATTGCCTCTGGCTGTTGGCCAGCGTTCTGCCGCCTTTCCCAACAAGATCTGAACGATCAGATAAAGGGCTATAGCAATCGTAATTACTGAAATTCCTAGGAGCAGCATTTGTCCCGTGTCTTGTCGCTCTTTGGCCAACGGCGCGGCGTGACCGGCGGAGCACCCGCCCCCTTTCAGCTTTCTCCCGCTCTCATCGACTGCGGAGACCTGGTCTACGCGCTTGGTTGGGAATGTGTCCAATTTGTCCAAAGTTCACGGCATGCTCAGAAAAATAAGCGCAACCACCGTGGTAATTTCCAATACTTTGCCGCCCTCAGCACATCTTCTATTTCCGACAGGAATTCCCGTCCGGCCTCGTCCTCGGCAAAAAAATCGATGCCTGTCCAGTCCCATTTAGCGGAAACTCTCCGTCCGTTGGATTCAAGGAAGACAAGCCACTCCTCAAAAATAGCGCTGCCTGCCTCCTTGACGACGGATGCGCAACATTTCTTCTTTATGCGGTCCAACAGGTCGACGAAGATATCGAGGTCATTTAAATTGCTGTCTGCAGACCACACATCCAATTGCTCTGAATTCGGAGCCATTCCGTCATGTCGCTGCCACTCTAATCCCGACCTCCATTCCATCACAATCTCCGCCTTGAGACCTTCTTCACTTATCTTTAGAGTAGCTTGTGGCCAACGCTGAGAGCTGACCGGCTGGTTTAGTTATTTGGCCGGTCTAGCGCTTGGTTGGCTATTTCCCTCTATCAGGAAGCCGCTTAATCCCACGGCTAGCTAAAATCTCTTCAGCTTTCTGAATCTGATCAGGTTTAAAGTAGTAGCCAAAACTTGCCAATACTGATGTCCCCATACGTGTTACGTACCTAACTTCTGGAAACCATCCTTTGTTGGCGGTTATGAATAGAGTTTTTTTCGGTTCTCTTGATGTTTGACCTGTTGCAAGGAGGCCACTGCTTGCCTCCCAAGCATAGCCGCCCAAATCCTCATACACCGCTGAAAACATTGCAGTCCCTGCGATTCCAATTTCGGTAAATACAAGCGAGGAACGATTCATTTTGATAATCAACAGACTGGCAACAGCAAGAAAAGCTGTGGCGATGACAGACATCGGTACAAAGACTTGGAGGTATGCTTCTGTATTTTTGATCCTGTGGTTCACAATATTGTAGACTGAGCCGCCAATAAACATGCAGTACAGAAGCGTCAAGGTGCCCACCATTAGCACTCTAGTGAACTTCGACAACTGCATACCCTCCGCCTCAACTTTCAGGAGTTCAGGGGCTGTAAGAATCTTTCGGCGCTTCCTTACGCCTGGCAGTTCAAGGCTCATGATTTTCTTTTTCATCCTTTTGCCAACTACTTATTAGTGGGAAATTGCCGTCATCCTCCCACATTGGCGCTTATATATTGATTAAGCTAATAGACCTGCTGACGTAACATGCTGATGTGATACATGCCAATGGATCGAATTTGTGCCGATTGGGGGGATGGCCAGAAAACTGGCCATCTCCCCATCACATCCTTAAACGGGTTAGATCGCAATATATAAAAATACTTCATCGGTGTAAAGGCGAAGCTTTAGACGCTTTTACTGGCTGATGGCTGCAACGGGTGGTGAGGGGAGGGGAGAGGCTAGGAGGGGCAGGCCGCGCCTCCTCCTCAGAAAAGGACTAAAGCGGCATACCGAGGCGGCGCATCTTTTCGACGAGGGTGGTGCGGTTGATGCTGAGCATGGCGGCGGCACGGGCCTTAACGCCTCCGGCTAACTGAAGGGCCTCGCCGATCATGCGCTTTTCGATCTCGCTGATGGCCTGGACCATGTCGATCCCGGCCGGGGTCACGCTGACGGAGTGGGCGCCTTCCTGGTAACTCTTGGCGATGTTGGCGGGGAGGTCGCGCAGGGTGATGACGTCGCCTTCGGTTAAGGCGACGATGCGCTCCATGATGTTCTCCAGTTCGCGCACGTTGCCGTTCCAGGGATACGCCTCCAGCGCCTCCAGGGCCTCCTTGTCGAGGTGCATGATGGGACGCTGCATGCTCCGGCAGTTCTTCTCCAGGAAATGACGGGTGAGGGGGAGGATGTCCTCGATGCGCTCGCGCAGGGGCGGAATGAGGACCGGGATGACGTTGAGCCGGTAGAAGAGGTCTTCACGGAAATTGCCGCGCGCGACTTCTTCCTCGAGGTTCACGTTGGTGGCGGACACGACGCGCACGTCCAGCTTGATCTGCTTGTTGGACCCGACGCGCTCGACTTCCTGCTCCTGCAGCACGCGCAGCAGCTTGGTCTGCAGGTGCATGGGAAGGGTGCCGATCTCGTCGAGGAAGATGGTGCCGTAGTTGGCGGCCTCGAACTTGCCCACCTTCTCCTTCACCGCGCCGGTGAAGGCCCCTTTCACATGCCCGAACAGTTCGCTCTCCAGGAGGTTCTCCGGGATGGCGGAGCAGTTCACGGCGATGAAGGGTTTGTCCTTGCGGTTGCCGTTGAAGTGAATCGCCTTGGCGACCAGCTCCTTGCCGGTGCCGGATTCGCCCAGGATGAGGACGGTGGAGTCAGTCTTGATGATGCGCTTCATGCGCGAGAAGAGCTGCTGCATGGCCTGGGAGTTGCCGATGATGTTGGCGAACTCGTACTTGTCCTGCAACTGCTTCTTGAGGTAGACGTTCTCGCTTAACAGCTGCCCCTTCTCGACGGCCTTATCGATGATGATGCGCAGCTCTTCGATGTTGAGGGGCTTGGTGATGTAGTCGTAGGCGCCTTTCTTCATCGCCTGCACGGCGGTCTCGGCGGAACCGTGGCCGGTGACCAGGATGACCTCGGTGCGCGGGGAGTCCTGCTTGACCCGCGTCAGGATGTCGATGCCGTTCATGTCGGGCAGGAACAGGTCGCTGATGACGATGTCGAACGGCTCGCCGGCCAACTGGTCCAGACCTTCCTTGCCGCTGGAGCATCCCTTGATGGCAAACCCGCTCGCCTTGAGCAGGATGAGCATCGCCTCGCGGCTGCCGTCGTCGTCTTCTATGAGCAGTATTTTGATGGTGGGTTTCATTCGGTAAGTTCCCAGTGTTAGAGATTTCTTCAATAACATGGATGGCTCTATTTGGCAAGACGGCAATTTGACGTAAAGCCTTGTTCCGATATACTTACCCGGGTTTTTTCGCTCTTTTATTAAGAACTTTCCGCGGAGGGAATCATGAACGTCGTGAACCTGTTTCCGGTGCTTATTGTCCTGTTTCTGATTGTCGCGTTTCTGGCCAACGCGATCCGCATCCTGCCTGAGTACGAGCGCGGGGTGCTGTTCCGGCTGGGCCGGGTCAAGAAGGTGCGCGGTCCGGGTCTCGTATTGATCATTCCCGGCATTGACAGGCTGGTGCGGGTCTCGCTACGCATCGTGGCCATGGACGTTCCCTCCCAGGACGTGATCACCCATGACAACGTGACGGTCAAGGTTTCTGCGGTCATCTACTTCCGCGTGGTGGACGCGGTGCGGGCGGTGGTCGAGATGGAGAATTACCTCTACGCCACCAGCCAGCTTTCGCAGACCACGCTCAGGAGCGTGCTGGGGCAGGTGGACCTGGACGAACTCCTCGCCAACCGGGAGAAGATCAACAAGGAACTGCAGGAGATCCTGGACCGGCAGACGGAGCCGTGGGGGGTGAAGGTTTCCACGGTGGAGGTGAAGAATATCGACCTGCCGCAGGAGATGCAGCGGGCCATTGCGCGGCAGGCGGAGGCGGAGCGCGAGCGGCGCGCCAAGGTTATCCATGCCGAAGGGGAACTGCAGGCCTCCGAGAAGCTGGCGCAGGCGGCAACGATCATGGGCAACGAGCCGATGTCGCTGCAACTGCGCTATCTGCAGACGCTGACGGAGATCGCGGCGGAGAAGAACTCTACCACCATCTTCCCGGTGCCTATTGATCTGATCAAGATGTTCATGGATAGGATGGGGAAGTAGGGGAGGGGGACGTGAGGCGAGGTGCAACGCTTCGTGGGCAAATATGTCCTGGCTTACCTGGTCCAGCCATTCAGGGCACCACTGATTGCCCAGGAATCGTTGACTACGCAGTGTCGATGTGAGACATTGGCGCCATCTTAAAAAGGCTGACAAAGGCATGGTTACGGCGGCATGGACCTTAAAGAGGCACAGGCGGACAACCAGAATAGACATCCCTGGGAAACATCCCGACTGGATGCTTTGCAGGAGATTCTCTTTGATTATGTGACTCCCGGCATGCGCATCCTTGATATCGGGTGCGGGGACGGCTTCGTTGCCGAGTTTCTGTATAAAGAGGTTCCCGGGGTGAAAATCACCGCGGTTGATACCAACCTCTCCGACAAACAGCTTGCCGAGTTCGCTGCAACCAAGGGGGGGATCTCATTCCGGAAGGAATTGCCCGAAGAGGGAACCTTCGATTTGGTGCTGCTGCTTGACGTGATGGAACATGTCCAGAATGATCTCTCATTTCTCGCGGATATCGCCGAGCGCCACGTTGCCGGCAAAGGGCTGATCCTGATCACGGTGCCGGCGTTTCAGGCCATCTTCAGCGGACACGACTACTTCCTGGGGCACTACAGGCGCTATAGCCTGCCGCAGTTACTGCGGGTGGTCGAGGAGGCTGGGTTGCGGTCCCGCCGTTGCGGTTACCTGTTCTTCTCGTTGCTGTTGCCAAAGCTGGTGCTGTTCAAGCTGCTGAAATGCGCCGACGCTTCGGAAGGGGTCGGACATTGGCGCAAAGGGCCGCTGCTCACCTCCCTGGTCCACCGGGCTCTTAAGCTGGACAACAAGATTCTCCTTGCCGCAGGACGGTTGGGTGTCAAGATACCGGGCCTGACAGGATGGGTGCTGTGCGAAAAACAAGGATAGTCGTCCCCTGTTACAACGAAGCACAGCGCCTGCAGCCGAACTCCTTCCTCGCGGCCCTGCATAACGATCCCTCCTTGTCATTTCTCTTCGTTAACGACGGCAGCAACGACGACACGCTGCGGGTCCTCAATGCCATCAGGGACAAGAATCCCGCTCAGGTCGAGGTGCTCGACCTCGAGACCAACTGCGGCAAAGCGGAGGCGGTCCGGCGCGGGGTGCTTGAGGCGAGCGAGGGGCCTTTCGATTACGTCGGTTACTGGGACGCCGACCTTGCTACGCCGCTCGAGGTCATCCCGGAGTTCTGCGCGGTGCTGGAACAGCGCCAGGTAGACGCCGTGCTGGGGGCGCGGGTCCGGCTCTTGGGCAGGAGGATCAAGCGCAGGCCCATGAGGCACTACCTGGGCAGGATCTTCGCCACCTTCGCCTCTCTGCTCCTCGGCATGAATGTCTACGACACCCAGTGCGGCGCCAAGATCTTCCGCAATTCCACCGCGTTGAAAATCGTCTTCTCCAGTCCCTTCAAGGTGAGTTGGACCTTCGATGTCGAACTGCTGGCCAGGTTCCCGCTGGTGCTGGAAGCATCCAGTGACGAGGCGTGCGCCAACTGGGTGGAGTTCCCCCTGGAGGAATGGCGTGACGTGAAGGGGTCCAAGGTTGCCATGGCGGATTACCTGAAGGCCATGGCGGAGTTCGCCACCTTGTTCGTCTACCTGAGGACGCCGGCCCGGAAGGGGTACAAGCGCTACCTGGATGGCTGGAGCAGCCGTCCTGTAGAATCACGGGGCTGACCGCCACACTACCTGCCTTGCGTATACCCTGCTTGCCAACCGCACAGCCTTCGGTAACATAGTACGTGGATGACAAAGACAGGATGTTCAAGACTTCGTGCTATTTGATTACAAGGAGGAAAACCTGATGCTGACCGAAAAGCTGTGCGCCGCTCTCAACAAACAACTGAACAACGAACTTTACTCTGCCTATCTTTACCTCTCCATGTCTTCCTATGCCTCGTCCATCGGACTCAAAGGGAGTGCCAACTGGTTCATGGTCCAGTACCAGGAAGAGATGGTTCATGCCATGAAGTTTTACAACTACATCAACAGCCGCGGCGAGCACGTGAAGCTGCAGGCGATCGACGCCCCTCCGGCCGAGTTCAAGAGCCTTTTGGACATGTTCGAGCAGACCTTGAAGCATGAACTCACCATTACTAGCTCCATCAACGAACTTACCGACCTTGCCCTATCGGAGAAGGACCATGCGACCAATATCTTCCTGCAGTGGTTCGTGACCGAGCAGATCGAGGAGGAGGAGAACGATAGGGATATCATCGGAAAGCTGAAGCTGATCGGGGACAACGGGCAGGGGCTTTTGATGCTGGACAATGAGCTGGCGGCCAGGGTGTTCGTGCCGCCGCCGACTACGGCGGCATAATTACAGGCGAAATCCCCCCAAAGGTTCCTAGCCTCAACGCAAAGACGCGGAGCCGCAAAGTCGCAAAGAGTAAACGGGTAAAACCTTGAGCCTTCTTAGCGCCTCCGCGCCTTGGCGCCTTTGCGTTAATGCCTGTCTTTTAGTCTTGATCTCGTTCCCAAGGTCGCCTTGGGAACATAAAGTCTCTCCGAAGCTCCAACTTCCCTCGGATGCAAAGCTGGAGCTTTGCATCAATATGGGGTTCCCAAGCTGGAGCTTGGGAACCAGGAATAAAAAAAAGGGCCCCGTAACCACGGGGCCCCTTTTTTATTCAGATCAGGGGAGGGGACTAGTCCTTCTGGATCTTGGCGGTCTTCTTCAGCTGCTCGACCAGACTGGTGACTTCCTGCTGTACTTTCTGACGCTTGAGGAAGTCGGCGATCTTGTCTTTCACGTTGTCGAACTTCTCGGCGCCGGCTTCCTGCTTGTCGGTGACCTTGATGATGTGATAACCGAACTCGGATTCGACGACTCCGCTCACTTCACCGGTCTTGAGGGCGAAAGCGGCTTTCTCGAAGGCGGGTACCATCTCGCCACGACCGAAGGCACCGAGGTCGCCTCCCTGGCTCGCGGAGGGGCAGGAGGACTCGGCCTTGGCGACGGCGGCGAAATCTTCACCGGCCTTGACGCGCTTGAGCAGCGCCTCGGCTTTCTCCTTGGCGCGCTTGCGCTCCTCCGGGGTCGCCTTCTCGTCGACGCTCACCAGGATGTGGCTGGCACGAACCCCTTCGGGCTGCATGAAGTACTGGTTCTTGTTGTCTTCGTAGAACTTCTTGGCCTCGGCGTCGGTGGCGGCCGCCTTGGCGGTGAATTTCTGCTCGATGAAGTTGTTGATGACGATGTCCTTGCGGGTGAAGTCCTGCATGTCCTGCATGGTCATGTCGACGCTCTTCAACGCATCGATGAACTCCTGGTCAGTCTTGAACTTGGCCCGGTTCTGGGCGACTTTGTCAGTGACCTGCTTGTCCAGGTCGGGTACTTCGAGCTTGACCGCCTCCTGGTACAGCAGTTCCACGGAGGTGAGCTGCTCCAGTACCGCGGCTTCAGCCTCTTTCTGGGCATCGGGCGCCAAGGGCTGCTTCACCTGGCTTTGCGCCAGCATAACCTTGAGGGCGCGATCCATATCGAGCTTGGTGATGACGGAGTTGTTGACGTGGAGTACCGCGATGTTGGCCGGGTGCTGCGACTGCTGGGATTGCTCCCTCTGCTGCTGCTCCTTGGCAAGCTCGGTGGCTTCCTTGAGCGGGTCCTTGCCCTGGTCCTTGGCAGGCGCCTTGGTCGCTTCCTTGACCGGCTCTTTGGCCGCTTCCTGAGCCGGGGCCTTGGCCGCTTCCTTGACGGGCTCCTTGGCCGCCTCTTTGACGGGCTCCTGCGCGGCGGTCTTCGCTGCCGGTTTCGCGGCGGGTGCGGTCGCCTTGGCCGCTGTCTTGGCCTTGGCCTTGGCGGCGGGCTTGGCTCCTTTCTTTACGTGCTTCTTGTGCGCTTTCTTGGCAGGCTTCGGCGCCGTCTTGGCAGCCGGCTCCGCCGCGGCGCTACCGGCAGCTTCTTCGGCAAGCGCGGCTGCGGGAAGTGTCAAGGCCATCAGGAGGGCGGCAACGGCAGGCACAGAGGATTTCTTGAAGGAAAACATGCACATCTCCTTTGGGAATTTTTTATCAACGGATAGTAGCACCTAACGGTTGTCAATTCAAATCAGAAAACAGAATGGCAGGAAAAGCGTCATTATTTGCTGTTGGGGGTTTTAATGCGCCGCGGAATGTGATAAGAATGACTGCACATTTTTCTCCGGTTACAACTTCCAGAACCAAAAGGAGCATACGACATGTCGAAGAAAAGCGAACAGGCCGCTCTGCTGGCCTTCCTGGCCGGAGCCGCGGTAGCTGCGGGTGCCGCTCTCCTCTTTACCCCGAAAACCGGTCGCGAGGTCCGCGAGAAGCTGGGCGAAGCGAAAGACGAGGCGCTGGACAAGCTGAAAGGGTGCGTGAAAAACGCGAAGATGCGTTCCAGGAAGAACGGCACCGATCAGATGAACTACGACGGCGGCGACTGCTGGATATAACGTAACAAGGCCGGGTCCCTGATGGGCCCCGGCCTTTGTTTTTAAAGCCCCAGCTCCCGCTGGGCCGCTTCCAGGTATTCCCTTATCGACTGGGCGCTCTCCATGGCGAGCACCCGGTCGCCGATCTCCCGCGCCTTTTGCAGGCTGACGCGCCGCACCGCTTCCTTCACCTTGGGGATGTTGGGCGCCGACAGGCTGAAACAGCGCAGCCCAAGCCCCATGAGCAGCACCGCGTTGATAGGCTCTCCCGCCATCTCGCCGCACAAGGAGGCCGGTTTTCCCGCGCCCGCGGCGGCATCCGCCACCTTCTTTATCGAATGCAGCACCGCCGGATGGTACGGGTCGTACCACTTCCTCACCCTGGGGTTGTTCCTGTCGCAGGCAAGCGTGTATTGGATCAGGTCGTTGGTGCCGATGCTGACGTAGTCGACCTCCCTGACCAGCATGTCGATCACCAGGATCGCCGCCGGGAGTTCCACCATCACGCCGAAGCCTATCTCCGGGTCGAAGCTTCTTCCCTCACGGGTCAGTTCGTCTTTTACCTGTGACAGAATCGCCTTGATGCGGCGCACCTCGTCCACCCCGGAGATCATCGGGAACATGAGGTTGCATTTCCCGGACGCCGAGGCGATGAGGATGGCGGCCAACTGCTCACGCAGGATGTCCTCCCGGTCCAGCGACAGGCGCATGGAGCGCCACCCCAGAAACGGGTTGTCCTCCTTGGGGTGGGGGAAGTAGGAGAGTCCCTTGTCGCCTCCGATGTCCAGGGTCCTGATGTGCACCGGCAGGTCCGGGAATCCTTCCAGCACCTTGCGGTAGACCGACGCCTGCACCTGGCGCGTGGGGAGCGAGGAGCGGGTCATGAAGGGGAACTCGGTGCGGTACAGGCCTACCCCCTCGGCACCGTGCAGGTGGGCCACCTTGAGGTCGCTCAAAAGACCGATGTTGGCCAGAAGGGAGACGGTGCAGCCGTCCGGGGTTTGGGCGGGGAGGTCGCGAATCTCCTCCAGGGCGCGCTGCTTCTGGTCGAACTCGCCCTGCAGCCGCACGTACTCCTGCTTGACGCTTTGGTCGGGGTTCACGTAGACGCAGCCCGAGTTGCCGTCCACCACCACCTCGCTGCGCACGCCGACCCGCTGCAGGAGGCCCTCCACGCCGAAGACCGCGGGGATGCCGAGGGCGCGTGCCATGATGGCGGAGTGGGCGTTCTGGTTCCCCTTCTCGGTGGCGATGCCGATCACCTTGCCGTGGTCCATAATGGCCAGGTCGGAGGGGAGCAGTTCGCGCGCCACGATGATGCGCTCCTCGCGCAGCCGCTCGCGGTGCTTGCTGTGGCCGTTCAGGGCGTCGCAGATCCGGCGGCCGATGTCCTCCATGTCGGCGGAACGCTCGCGCAAATAGGGATCTTCCATGCGGGCGAAGGCGGAGACGTAGGCCTCGACCACCTGGTTCACCGCGCGGTGCGCGCCGAGCCCCTCTTCGATGAGGGCGGTGATCTTGGCGATGAAACCGCGGTCCTCGAGGATCATCAGGTGGCTGTGGAAGATGGCCGCGTCCGCCTCGGAGAGGATCTCGCCCATCCGCTTTTCCATGTAGATGGTGTGGATGCGCGCCTTTTCCAGGGCCTGCTGGAACATGTTCAGTTCTTCGGCGCGCGGGCGGACCCGTTCCAGGACCGCTTCTTCGGTGGGTCCCCGGTGATGCAGGATGGAGACCTTGCCCAGGGCGAAGCCGGGGGAGATGCCGATCCCGGTCAGGGCGGCGGAAGAGGGGGACTTGCGTGCCGGCCGCCCCCCTTCCTTCAGGACGCCGCTCTTTTTGAGGCGGTCCACCTCGGCGGCGAAGAAGGCGCGTTCCTCCTCCTTCTTGCGTACCGAGTCGAGCAACTTGGCGTTGGAGACGATGCTGGATATCTGCCAGGCGATGGTGGAGACGGCGCTGATCTCCTGGGGGGTGAAGGTGCGCGCCTCGCGGTTCTGGATGACCAGGACCCCCATCGGGGTGTCGCGTTCGAAGAAGGGGACGCCGAGGAAGGAGAGTACCTTCTCCTCCTTGGTCTTTCTGAAGTACTTGTAGCGGGGGTGGCGGGGGGCGTTGTCGGTGGCGACCACGCCGCGCTGCTCCACGACCAGGCCGGTCAGGCCCTCGGAAATCTTCATGGTGATGCCGACCGAGAGCCTGGAAAGGCCGCGGGTGGCGTGCAGGCGCAGTGTCTCGCCGTCCTCCTCCAACAGGTAGATGGAGCAGACGTCGGAGGACATCCTCTTAGCGACCAGGTTAACGATGTTGTCCAGAGTCTCCTGCAGATCGTGGGACTGGAGAATCAGCGCGCTGATATCCTCCAGTGTCCTCAGTCCCAGTTGCTCACCAGCCTCCTCTGGCATTGCCTTCCCCTTTGCGTGTGATGGTCGCAGTATAGATGAGTAAAATGATATGTGAAAGCTTTTAATGCAATTTCGTCGCTCTTGAGTTGGCAAAGGGGGGGGATCTCTGTTATAGTGTGCGCCAATGAAATCCGATTGGAGTCGTGGAGGTGGCAATGGCAACAACTTTTGAGGAAAAGCTGGCAAGCGGCATAGCGCAGATGGAGTCCGGCGATTACGCCCAGGCCATCGAGGCTTTCAAGGGTTGCATCGCGCTGGAGCCCCAGAACGCCGAAGGGTACTTCTACCTCGGCGAGGCACACTCCGAGGCCGGTCACGTCGATGACGCCATCGCGGCGCTGAAGAAGGGACTGGAGCTGGCCCCGCAGGACCTGGACGGCCTGACCGCGCTGGGCGACGTGTACTTCGAGTCGGGCAAGCACAAGGACGCGCTGGCCTGCTACCGCAAGGTGACCGAGCTGCAGCCCAAGGATTGCGACGGCTACGTCAGCATGGGGCTGGTCTACAACGCCATGGAGCGCGCCGACGACGCGCTGAAGGCCTTCCAGAAGGCGCTCGAGCTCGATCCCTCCAACGTCTTCGCCCTGAACGCCATGGGGGACCTCTACTACGGCCTGGGCGACAACGAGAAGGCGATCGCCGCCTACCACCGCGGCATCGAGATCGACCCCACCGACGCCACCGCCCGCTTCAACCTGGGCGAGCTCTACTATGACATGGACGACCTGGAGGCGGCCGAGCGCGAGACGCTGGAGGCGATCCGCCTCGACCCGGACTTCACCATGAGCTACCTGACCCTGGGCAACATCTGCATCGACCAGGACCGCACCGCCGAGGCCATCAAGCACTTCGAGAACTACCTGAAGCGGGAGCACTCGCCGCAGGCCAGGGAGATGATCGCAGAGGTGAAGGCGGTGATCGAGGGGCTCAAGGAGGAAATGAAGTAAAAAAGGCGCCGCTTTTCCATGCGGGATGTGCCTTCAAAGGGGCTCCCGCAGAAAAATACTAACCCGTCGGTCCACGTGGCCGCCGGGTTTTTTCGCGCGCTCAGCGCCATGGGAGGGCCCCCAGCGCCACGCCGTTTGCCCTCGGCATCATGCCGTAACCCCGCTGCAGGACTGTCCCGACGTCCCGTTCATCGCTCAGCCCGTACACGATGTGGAACCTGAACTGCAACATATTGTTAATAAATAAATACTATAAGTAATTGCCGGTCGTTTTCCTGCCAAAGAAAGTTTCAACTTCTCTCTCCTGCGTTAATTTACACATTTACACTCTCTTTACACGAAGTGTAAAGTTTGAATTTTGTGTATAAAGGAGCCTTGACATGTAAAAAATTAATGGAAATATATCTCGCAGACGGTCACTTGTGCAGAGGAAAGGAATGCTATGAGTCGACTAGTGAGATCTCTGTCATTACTGATTGCTTTCGCAGTGCTGCTTGCAACCTCTACCGAGGCTATGAGTGAGGAACAGCGCGCCGTGACTGACGTGAAAGGCGCCGGCAGCCAACTTCCGGCGCAACCTGTCGGGGTCAAGCCCAAGGACGAGAAGCCGGCCGTGGACGGCGCCGCGCTCTTTGAGCAGGGGGGGGCTCTCACTCCTCGCGGCCAGCTCGTCTTCGAACCTTCCTTCCAGTACTCCCACTCTTCGACCAACCTCGTCTCCGTGGTCGGCTATACCATTATCCCTTCCATCACGGTCGGCCTCATCAACATAAAGAACGTCGAGAGTAACACCCTCGTCGGCGCGCTGGGGCTGCGCTACGGGCTGATGAGCAGGCTGGAGGCGGAGGTCAAGGTTCCCTACGTCTACCGGTCCGAGTCCACCTCGACCGACTCGGCCGGCACCGGTGGGCAAAACGTCACCAGCGTATTCACGGCCGACGGCAACGATCTCGGTGACATAGAATTCGGGCTGCGCTACCAGTTGAACCGCACCGGACCGTCTTACTGGCTGCTCGGTTTGCGGGTCAAGTCCAACACGGGGAAAGACCCCTTCGAAATGCCGGTAGACCAGGCTACCGGGTTTTACACCAAACTCCCCACCGGCTCCGGTTTCTGGGGCATACAGCCCGGACTTACCCTCATCGTCCCCTCCGATCCTGCGGTTTTCTTCGGCAGTGTGAGCTACATGGTCAACGTACCGCGCAGCATATCCGGCGTCGGCGACGTCGATCCCGGTGACATCGTGGACGCCAATTTCGGCCTGGGGTTCGCCCTCAACGACAAGACTTCGATCAGCCTTGGCTACGACCACAGCATTGTCGGCCGCGTCAAGCGCAACGAGAGCTACCTTCCGGGGACCATGGTGACCCAGTTGGGCACCCTTCTCATCGGCTTTTCCTTCCGCGCAAGCGACAGGATGAGCTACATTTTCTCCCTGGGCGCGGGCCTCACCCAGGCAGCGCCCGACGTGCAACTGACCATAAAGGTTCCCTTCAACCTCTGACCGCGCGACTGCGCGGGGGCGAGCGCGCTGTAGCGCCAATTCGGCCGGAGGTGGCGAGGGCACCGTCGGGAAACAGGAGAAACCGTAATGCCGCGCATGGATATACGCGTCAAGACCCGTTTGAGCGGTCGTGCCGTTCATTTTTCAGGCAAACGCCGCGTGGAAGAGGCGGTTGTGGTGAACGAGCTGAGCCTGAGCAGCGCCATGGTGAGCGGCATGGGCCCCATCTCCGACGAGACCTGTACCCTCAACATCAGCCTCTCGCCCCGCACCAGGGTGGAGCTTCCCGCACAACCGCTGCGCAGTTCCCTCAAGAGCACCGTGTTCAGACTCTATTTCCCGGAAAGGCAGGCATATGATGCGGTCTGGTCCTTTCTGCGGCAGCAGGCCCCGGTAAACGGCAGATGCCCGTACTGCGGCGGGGAATTGCAGGCCGATTGCACGCTGTGCGGCTCCTGCCGCGGACCTGTGGACGTTTTGGATAGCGGCTACCTGGAGCGCCACCTTCATGCCACCTTGCTGGCCCGCCTGGAGACCAGACTTTCCCGCTGCGACGCGGGACTCGTGCTGCGGCTGCTCACCACCGTCGACCAGAGCATCGTCGGGATGCCACCTGGTTGCGGCGACGACGAATTCGTCGGGACCGCCCCGGCCCTTCGGGAAGTCTTTGCCACCATACGCAAAGCGGCCTGCACCGACATGAACATCCTGATCCTCGGCGAAAGCGGTACCGGCAAGGAGTTGACCGCCCAGGCCATTCACGAGAGGAGTCCGCGCCGGGACCAGCCGATGGTGGTGGTGAATTGTGCCGCCATCCCCGAGCAGTTGCTGGAGAGCGAACTGTTCGGCTACGAGAAGGGAGCCTTCACCGGCGCCTATGCGAGAAAGGCGGGGCGCTTCGAACTTGCCGACCGCGGCACCATTTTCCTGGACGAGATCGGCGAGCTCCCCACGCCGCTCCAGGCGAAGCTTTTGCGCTTTCTCGAGGACCACACCGTGGAGCGTGTCGGGGGCAAGCGCGGCACCCTCGTTGACGTCCGCATCATCGCCGCGACCAACTGCAACCTGGCCGCGATGGTTGACCAGGGTACTTTCCGCCGCGACCTCTATTACCGTCTGAACACGATCAGCATCACGCTTCCCCCGCTGCGCGAGCGCGGAGACGACGTTGTCGTGCTTGCCAAGTACTTCTTCCAGCGCTTCGGCGCCGTGGAACAAAACGAGCTGCAGGGATTCTCGCCCGCGGCGCTGGCGGCCATCAGCGCCTACCATTGGCCCGGCAACGTCCGGGAGCTCATCAACAAGGTGCGCCGCGCCCTGGTGATGGCCAGCGGCAAGGCCATCGAGCCCGAAGACCTGGAGTTGCCAAGGGTGGTCCCGTTCACGCGGCAAAAGCAATCCTGCGCCCTGGCAAGCAGCCGCGAACAGATCATCGACGTCCTTGAGCAGACCGGGTACTGCGTCACCCGTGCCGCACGCGTGCTCGGAGTAAGCAGGCCAACCCTCTACGCGTCCATGCGCCGCCACGGCATCGACCCCAGCGGCCCCCACACCGGCCCCGGCGCTTCCCTCGCCTCGACACCCATCCCGCTGACCATTTCCTGACCCTATTTGCGCTGATCTTCCGCCGCCTTCCTCCCCATGCCGGGGAGGGAAGCGGGACCGCTTACACCCTTTACACTCAAGTGGCCGAAATCACGAATAATCGACGAACAGTGTAAAAAGAGTGTTCCGCTCCTTTTTACAAAGCCGTGCCGGGGGCGGGCTGTAACTAGACGTAATCACTAACTTAAAAAACTGGCACGGTGCGTGCTAGGTATGAGGCTGTATTCACGTGACACGTAGCGGAGGTGGTCATGAAACGATGCACGCTGATGCTTGCCCTGCTGCTGACGGCGGCAGCGGCCCATGCGGAGATGAAGCCGGCCGGTTCTCCGGCCACGACGACGGACCTGGTCGCGCTCAACCTCTGCGAGGAACTGCCTCACGTTGCACAGGGGGCGGATGTACGGGAAGCGCTAGCCGTCAAGCAGCAGGGTTTTAATCAACTGGAGGGGACGCCGCTTGCCACTGAGGAACTGAACGCGGTGCACGGGCGCTACCTCCTGGGTGGAGTGCCCCTGCAATCCTCGCTGCAGCTAAGCGACGTGAAGCTGTGGGACGAGGGGAGGGGAGTTGCCAAGCCGCAGCAGATGCACTGAGTCGACTCATCGAAGAGGCAGCAAACAGTTTTACGCCGGGGCCATGGCCCGGCGGGGAGTGGTTCACGTAGCAGGGTCCTCATTCCAATGCAGTCAACACATCAAAAGGAGGAAGTCATGAAATCACGTATCGTCGCCATCCTGGCCGCAGCAGCAGTGGTATCCCTTTCCGGTTTCGCCTACGCCATAGATGCTTCCAACGACGGCGCCCTGGGCGCTGCCGTCGCCGTGGATGGCAGCAGCGCAAGCAGCACCACCAGCAACAGCAATACCTTGAGCTCCACCGAGAACACCTCCGTGAGCAAGGAAAACGGCAACACTATCGCTTCGGGCAATACCGCCACCAAGACGGTGACCATCACCCCGACCGACAACTCCACCACCAACAAGGAATCGTTCAACACCTTCACCAAGACCGAGACCGAGAACACCTCCGTGAACAAGGAGTCCGGGAACCAGATCGCCTCGGGCAACAGTGCCACCAAGACCGTGACCATCACCCCGACCGACAACTCGGTCAACACCAAGGGGTCGTACAACACCTCGACCGAGAACGTGAACGTCAGCAAGGAGTCGGGCAACTCGATCGCCTCGGGCAACAGCGCCACCAAGACCGTGACCATCACCCCGACCGACAACTCGGTCAACACCAAGGGGTCGTACAACACCTCCACCGAGACCGAGAACGTCAACGTCTCCAAGGAGTCCGGCAACCAGATCGCCTCGGGCAACAGCAAGACCGTCACCGTGACCAAGACCGACAACTCCACCGAGAACAAGGGCTCCTTCAACACGGATAACTCGGTTGCCAACAAGGAGTCGGGCAATACCGTCGCCTCGGGCAACACCAAGACCGAGAACGAGGATTCCTTCAATACCACCAACGTGACCAGAAGCGATAACCGCAACTTCAGCAAAACCGAGAACGAGACCAAAAACGAGACCAAGTACGAGGACTCCTACAATACCGTCTCGGTCAGCAAGTCCGAAAGCGCAACCGACAGCCATGACCTGAGCATCACCATCGGCGACGTGGCCGTGGCCGTGTCGAGCACCCAGCTCGAAGGCGCCGTTTCCGCCAACTCCGTCGACCTCGGCAAGCGCGCCTACATCACGACCGGCAACAACGACATCTCCGGCTCCGCATTCCAGAGCGCAGCCGGGATCACCACCGTGACCCAGAACAGCGGCATGAATTCGCTGATCCAGCCTTCGATAAACGTTCAGTCTAACCTCAGCCTGAACCCGGGGCAGTAACAGGGGGGCGGACCTGCCGCCACAGGAAGGAGCGGGCCCCGGCACCAACCGGGGCCCGCACTGCGTACCAGACGGGCTCCCCGTGGCCCAAGAAAGGAAGCGGCCATGATACGCAAGCACATAGTTACCTTTGCAGTGATGCTTGGCATGGCCTTCGCCCCGCCGGTGGTCGCCTCGGAAATCGGGCAGGCTGATCTGGGCGCGCCGCTTGCCGAGGGCGCCATGGCCCAGCAGACCGGGCGACAAGGGGTGCAGGTCGAAGAGATGGTGAACACGATCAACAGTTCCGAGTCGAACGCCAGTGTGGCGAGCAACCTGCTCACCTCGGCCGGCACCGGGACCAACGTGGTCGGCGACAACGCGTTCGGCGCCACCAACGGGGTCGCGACCATCATCCAGAACTCGGGCAACCAGAACGTGATCCAGAGTTCTTTCATCCTCAATCTGAGCGTACGCTGACCGGAGGCGTTATGTCACGTTCCGCTATCAAGACCGCGCTGCTCTTTGCCGCCTCGCTTTTGGCGGCGCCCATGCCGGGCATGGCCGGAACCGTCGCCGTGCCCGGCGCTTTCCTGGGCAGCGTGAACGTTCCCGTGACCAGCGTGAAGGAGCTCCGCTTCAAGCGGACCGTGCAGCAACAGTACGATTTCAGTTGCGGTTCGGCGGCCCTTGCCACCCTTTTGACCTACCACTACGAGGACCGGGTCAGCGAGGACGCAGTGTTCCTCGCCATGTTCGAAAACGGCGACAAGGAAAAGATCCGCCGCGAAGGTTTTTCCCTGCTCGACATGAAAAAGTACCTGGAGCGGCGCGGCTACCAGGCCGACGGCTACCGCATCACGCTGGACAAGCTGGAAAAGGTCGGTATTCCCGCCATTGCCCTGGTCAACATCCGGGGGTACCGCCACTTCGTTGTGGTGAAGGGGGTCACGGCAGCCGAGGTGCTGCTGGGGGATCCGGCGCAGGGAGCGAAGACCGTGCCGCGCGGGGAGTTCGAGCGGTGGTGGAACGGCCTGGTGTTCCTGGTGCGCAGTCACAAGGACCTGGCGAGCCGGCACTTCAACGAGCCGGGCGAGTGGCCGGCAAGGAGCAGGCTGGCCGGGGTGGAGCCGCTCACCAGCGCACAGTTGTTGGATCCGACCCTGTTCCTGACGGCACGCAGAGGTTTTTGAGCGGTCAGTACGCTTAAAGGGGTAACACCATGAAAAGCAAAGGGATCATCTTGATAACGTCCCTGGCGCTGCTGTGCGCTTCCCTGGCAGGGGCGGGACCGGCGCAGGATATGATGGCCGCGCCGGCCGTGGCCGATGCTGAGCTCGCGGCAAGCAGGGGCGGCTTTTTCGGACAGGACGGCCTCCTCGTCTCCTTCGGCATAGAGCGTGCGGTCTACGTCAACGGCGTCCTGAGCGCATCCAGCAGCTTCAACTTCTCATCAGCCGGGGCCTCGAAGAGCGGCGCGGGCACTACCCTGGTGCAGATCGGGCCGGAGGGGAGCAACCTCTTCCATGCAACGCAGGGAACGGGTTCGCTGCCCGGAGGGTTGGCGGTGATCCAGAACACGCTCGACAGGCAGGTCATCAGCAACCACCTGGCCATCAACGCCCAGTTAGCGAACATGTCGGTCTTCCGGGACATAAGCCTTCAGTCGGCGCTGCGGCAGCAGATGATCAACGCCGTGAGGTAGTCCTGCCCATTGTTGGGTGCGAGCCGACCGGACCGGCGCCGTACCCGGCTATCATTGCGGCAACCTCAGCGAGACGGTCCGCGTGCGGCCGGTTGGCATGAGGCTGCCGTTGCAGCTTGCTACGCAGTCCTGCGTCAAATAGTGCGCAGGGCGCGTAGTTTTCCTGTTTTAGCAGCAAGCTCGATGCGATCTCCGGGACAGGAGGGGTGACAAGATGCACTACGGCAACTTGCGTAAGCTGGCGAGAGCGCTGATGCTGGCCTTTCTTTTTGCGACCCCTGTTTCCGCGTGGGGCGCGCTGACCATCGACCCACTTCCTTCTCCCTCCCTTAACGCAAGCCTCACGGTCACGGGTACCTGTGCGGAGGAGGCAACCGTAACCCTCGACGTCCCGGGAGCGGTGGTCGGGCCGGTCAGCTACCCCTCCCCAACTGCCTGGTCGGCAGCCGTTTCCGGCCTGGCCGACGGCAGTCACACCATCACCGCCACAAGCGACCGGGACGAGCCCGCCTCAGCCAGCGTCGAGGTCTTCGTCGACGCGAACGCCCCCGTCCTTACCGTCTCGACCCTCCCCGGCGGAGCGGTCACCAACGTCGCCCTGCTGAACATCGCCGGCAGCGCGACCGACGCCGCCAGCGGCCCGGCAGTGGTGAACATCAACGGAGACGCCGTTCAGGTCCAGCCCGACGGCGCCTTCAGCGGCGCAGTCACCCTCGTCAGCGGCCCCAACACCATAGCCGTGGTAGCTACCGACCAGGTTGGCAACAGCGTGACCGACAGCCGCGTGATCCGGCTCGACCTTTCGGCTCCGCACCTTACCATTACCTCGCCCGCCGACAACGTCGTCACCTCGCAGGGGGGGGTAACGGTCGCCGGCACCGTCGACGAGGAATCGGTGGTGACCGTCGCCCTCGGCACCGGGAGCCCCCAGGCGGCCGAGCAGGAGGGCACGTCGTTTACCGCCCCCGTCAACCTCGGGCACGGACTCAATACCATCACTGTCACTGCAACCGACCTGGCCGGAAACAGCGCCGTCGCCAAGCGAACTGTTCTGTACGATAGCAGCATGCCGAACCTGCAGGTGACCCAGCCGCCCCAGGACCAGAGTACCAACATACGGACACCGTTCATCGCCGGGAGCGCGAGCGATGCGGACAGCGCCGTTTCGGTGACCATCGCCGCGGGGGGGCAGAATTACTCGCCCGCGGTGGCGGGTGGGGGCTTCAGCCAGCAACTTTCGCTGGGGGGAGACGGCTCCTACCCCGTGACGGTCACCTGCGCTGACCAGGCCGGGAACCAAGCGACGGTGGTGCGGACCCTGCTTCTGGACACGACCGCCCCGGCGGTAACGGCGGTCACGACGACATCGCCGGCGGGACACTACGGTGAAGGGGCCCAGATCCCTCTCACGCTCTCCTTCAGCGAGGCCGTGACCTCAACGGGAGTGACCCTCGCCCTCTCGAGCGGCGGCAGTGCGAACTGCGGCGCCATTGCGGGAGGGACCAGTTGCATCGCGGTCTACACCGTCGCAGCCGGACAGATGAGCGCTGCGCTGGATGTCGTCTCGGTCAGCGGGTCGCTCGTCGACAGCGCCGGTAACCAGGTGACCGGGCCGACGGTAAGCGCCCAGGCGAACCTGAGCGCCTCCAAAGTCCTGATCATCGACACGGACGCGCCCACTGCCACCATCACCGGGCATCCTTCAGATCCGACGGCGCAGCAAAGCGCCACCTTCACTTTCGCCAGCGACGAGGCCGGCTCAAGCTTTGCCTGCAGCCTGGACGCGGGAGCGTTCGCCTCCTGCAGTTCGCCGGTGGTTCTGGATCTTTCGGGCAGGCCCGACGGCCGGCACACCTTCGCGGTGAGGGGCATCGATCCTACCGGCAACGTGGGTGCGGCGGTGAGCTGGAGCTGGACCATCGACACGGCGCCTCCGGCGGTGAGCGCCGGGGGAGGGCGCACCGCGGGGAGCGCCTTTACCCAGACCGGGAGCGTTTCCGACGCGACGGCGACCACGCTGTCCTGGAGCAAGGTGAGCGGCCCGGGTGTGGTCAGCTTCGGCTCCCCGTCCTCCGCCGCAACGACGGTATCCATGGATAAGGACGGCAGCTACGTGCTGCGCCTGACGGCGACGGACGCCGCCGGGAACAGCGCCTCCGCCGATGTTACGGTGGTGTGGGACAGCACACTTCCTGCGGTGAGCGCCGGGGGAGGGCGCACCGCGGGGAACGCCTTTACCCAGACCGGGAGCGTGTCCGACGCGACGGCCACCACGCTGTCCTGGAGCAAGGTGAGCGGCCCGGGGGCGGTCAGCTTCGGCTCCCCGTCCGCCGCCGCAACGACCGTATCCATGGATAAGGACGGCAGCTACGTGCTGCGCCTGACGGCGACGGACGCCGCCGGGAACAGCGCCTCCGCCGACGTTACGGTGGTGTGGGATTCCTCCCTTCCCGCGGTGAGCGCGGGGGGAGGGCGCACCGCGGGGAGCGTCTTCACCCAGACCGGGAGCGTGTCCGACGCTACGGCGACCACGCTGTCCTGGAGCAAGGTGAGCGGCCCGGGGACGGTCAGCTTCGGCTCCCCGTCCGCCGCGAGCACGACGGTATCCATTGATAAGGACGGCAGTTACGTGCTGCGCCTGACGGCGACCGACGCCGCCGGGAACAGCGCCTCCGCCGACGTTACGGTGGTTTGGGACACCTCCCTTCCCGCGGTGAGCGCCGGGGGAGGGCGCACCGCGGGGAGCGCCTTCACCCAGACCGGGAGCGTTTCCGACGCTACGGCGACCACGCTGTCCTGGAGCAAGGTGAGCGGGCCGGGTGCAGTCAGCTTCGGCTCCCCGTCCTCCGCCGCAACGACGGTATCCATGGATAAGGACGGCAGCTATCTGCTGCGCCTGACGGCCACCGACGCCGCGGGCAACAGCGCGTCCGCCGATGTCGCCGTGGTCTGGGACAGCACCCCCCCGACCGTCAGTGCAGGTTCCAGCCGCACGGCGAGCGCCCCATTCGTCCAGACCGGCAGCGTATCCGACGCGACGGCCACCACGCTGTCCTGGAGCAAGGTGAGCGGGCCCGGTAGCGTCGTTATCAATTCACCGTCCACAGCGAGCACGACGGTATCCATGGATACGGACGGCAGCTACACACTCCGCCTGACAGCGACGGACGCCGCGGGCAACAGCGCCTCCGCCGACGTTACGGTGGTGTGGGACACCTCCCTCCCCGCGGTGAGCGCGGGGGGAGGGCGCACCGCGGGGAGCGCCTTCACCCAGACCGGGAGCGTTTCCGACGCGACAGCGACAACGCTCTCCTGGAGCAAGGTGAGCGGGCCGGGGACGGTCAGCTTCGGCTCCCCGTCCGCCGCGAGCACGACGGTATCCATGGATAAGGACGGCAGCTACCTGCTGCGCCTGACGGCAACGGACGCCGCGGGGAACAGCGCCTCCGCCGACGTTACGGTGGTGTGGGATACCTCCCTTCCCGCGGTGAGCGCGGGGGGAGGGCGCACCGCAGGGAGCGCCTTCACCCAGACCGGGAGCGCATCCGACGCGACCGCGACCACGCTGTCCTGGAGCAAGGTGAGCGGCCCGGGTGCGGTCAGTTTCGGCTCCCCGTCCTCCGCCGCAACGACGGTATCCATGGATAAGGACGGCAGCTACCTGCTGCGCCTTACGGCGACCGATGCCGCGGGGAACAGCGCCTCCGCCGACGTGACGGTGGTGTGGGACACCACCTCGCCGACGGTGAGCGCAGGCGCTGGGCGCACTGCGGGGAGCGCTTTCACCCAAGTGGGGAGCGTGTCCGACGCGACGGCCACCACTCTTTCCTGGAGCAAGGTGAGCGGCCCGGGGGCGGCCAGCTTCGGCTCCCCGTCCGCCGCGAGCACGACGGTATCCATGGATAAGGACGGCAGCTACCTGCTCCGGCTTACGGCGACCGACGCCGCGGGGAACAGCGCCGCCGCCGACGTTACGGTGGTGTGGGATACCTCCCTCCCTGCGGTGAGCGCAGGGGGAGGGCGTACCGCGGGGAGCGCCTTCACCCAGGTGGGGAGCGTGTCCGACGCGACGGCGACCACGCTCTCCTGGAGCAAGGTGAGCGGGCCGGGTGCGGTCAGCTTCGGCTCCCCGTCCGCCGCCGCAACGACGGTATCCATGGATAAGGACGGCAGCTACCTGCTGCGCCTGACGGCCACCGACGCCGCGGGCAACAGCGCGTCCGCCGATGTCGCCGTGGTGTGGGACAGCACCCCCCCGACCGTCAGTGCAGGTTCCAGTCGCACGGCGAGCGCCCCATTCGTCCAGACCGGCAGCGTGTCCGACGCTACTGCCACCACTCTTTCCTGGAGCAAGGTGAGCGGACCGGGTGCCGTTGTCATCAATTCCCCGTCCGCCGCTAGCACGACGGTATCCATGGATAAGGACGGCAGCTACCTGCTGCGCCTGACGGCCACCGACGCCGCAGGGAACAGCGCCTCCTCGGATGTTACCTTGATCTGGGACACCACGCTCCCGTCGGTCAGTGCCGGTACGCCCCGCACGGCCAACACAGCCTTCACCCAGTCCGGGAGCGTTGCCGACAGCACCGGCACCGCGCTTTCCTGGAGTCAGGAGAGCGGACCCGGTACGGTCAGCTTCGGCTCCCCGTCAGCCGCCAGTACGACGGTGTCCATGGACAAGGACGGCAGCTACCTGCTTCGACTGACGGCAACGGATGGCGCCGGCAACAGGGGCTACGGCGAAGTGATCATCGTCTGGGATACGACGCTTCCCGCAGTCGGGGCCGGGGCAGGGCGCACCGCGGGAAGCGCCTTCACTCAGACCGGGAGCGTATCCGACGCGACGGCCACCACGCTTTCCTGGAGCAAGGTGAGCGGGCCGGGGACGGTCAGCTTCGGCTCCCCGTCAGCCGCCGGTACGACGGTCGCGATGGATAAGGACGGCAGCTACACGCTTCGCCTGACGGCAACCGACTCCGCGGGGAACAGCGCCTCATCCGATGTCGCTGTGGTATGGGACACCACCTCCCCGACGGTCAGCGCAGGTCCTGCGCATGCAGCAAACAGCGCGTTCAGCCAGAACGGGAGCGTGTCCGACGCCACGGCGACGACGCTGTCCTGGAGCAAGGTGAGCGGGCCGGGAACGGTCGTCTTCAGTTCCCCCGCCTCGGTCAGCACAACGGTTTCCATGGACCTGGACGGTACCTACGTTGTGCGCCTGACCGCTACGGACGAAGCTTTGAACAGCGCGTCGGCCGATGTGACCCTCACCTGGGACACCACCCAGCCCCGGGTCGATGCGGGGGGGAGCCGGGTGAGCAACTCCCCCTACGCCCCCGCTGCGACCGCAAGCGACGCCAATGCCATCACCTACCGCTGGCAGCAGCTGTCCGGGCCTGGTTCGGTTGCCTTCTCCGACCCCGAAGCCCTGGCACCGCAGATTTCCGCCAACGCGGACGGCAGCTATACCCTGCGGCTGACCGCGACCGATGCCGCCGGCAACAGCGCCTCTTCCGACAGCACCATGGTCTGGGACACCACCCGTCCGACGGTGAACGCGGGAGCGGGGCGTACCGCCAACGCACCCTTTCTCCAGTCCGGAAGCGTCGTCGACGCAACCGGCACCACGCTTTCCTGGAGCAAGGTCAGCGGCCCCGGTGCCGTCACCTTCGATCCCCCCTCAGCGGCGAGCTCGACGGTCGCCATGGATCGCGATGGCGTCTACGTGCTCCGGTTGACCGCCGCAGATGCAGCCGGCAACAGCAGCAGCAGCGACGTCGCCATCACCTGGGACACTACGGCGCCGTTCATGGTCCAGCCGCTGCCGGTCACTACCGCCGTCGCCGTCGATGTCACGGTGAGCGCAAGCGATGCCACACCGCTTGGCTATCTGTGGCAGCAGCTATCCGGACCGGGAACCGTGTCTCTCGGATCGCCCGGGAGCGCCACCACGAGCGCCAGCGCTGACCAGGACGGCGCCTACCGGCTGCAATGCACCGCGACCGACGCCGCCGGAAACAGCAGTATGATCGAGGTCTCCTTCACCTGGGATACCACGGCGCCCCAGGTCGCGGCGGGGGGGAGCCGGGTGGTCAACGCTCCCTTTATTCCGGCCGCCTCGGCCGGCGATGCGACCCCTCTCAGCTACCGCTGGGAGCAGCTCTCAGGACCGGGGAACATCGCCTTTTCCGATGTGACCGCCTTGGCGCCGCAGATATCGGCCACCGCGGACGGCAGCTATTCGCTGCGCCTCACCGCGACCGACGTGGCCGGCAACCGCTCCAGCGACACCCTGGCCCTGCTTTGGACCACGCAGCTTCCTGTGGTAAGCGCCGGTCCAAGCAGCGCCCACAATGCGACGTTCACCCAGTACGGCTTTGCCAGCGGCACCACGCAGCTCACCTTCCGGTGGAGCCAGGCGAGCGGGCCGGGGAGCCTTACCTTCGGTTCTCCCGACGCTCTCGCCACCACCGTGAGCGCGGACCAGCAGGGTACCTACCTGCTCAGGCTCACCAGCACCGACCAGGCCGGCAACGTTTCCACCAGCGACGCCACGCTGATCTGGGACCTGGCCTCTCCGTCGCTCTCGCTTGCTCTGCCGCCCGACCACAGTTACACCAGCTTGCAGCAGTTCACGGTTTCGGGCAGCGTCGTCGACGCCCTGAGCGGTCTTCAGTCGCTGCAGCTAAACGGCGCCAGCTTGACGGTGGACCCAGAGGGGAATTTCAGCAAAACCATCCAGCTCAACTCGGGAACCAACGTGATCACGGTGGTGGCCATAGATCTCGCCGGGAACGCGAGCCACTCGACCAGCAGCGTGGTCCTCGATCAGGCGGTGCCCACCATTACGCTCACCGCACCGGGGGGCAGCGAATACAAGACCAACATGTCCCAGCTCATGATTACCGGGAGCGTCGACCACGACTGTGCCCTGGGGATCCATGTCTCCGGCCCTTCCGGCGTGCGCGACTACAGCATATCCGTGCTGGCGGGCTCCCTGTTCAGCCAGCTCGTCGACAACCTTGCGCTGGGAGTGACCACCGTTACGCTTACGGCCGTCACACAGGCGAATCTTTCTTCGACCCGCGTCATCACGGTCACCTACGAGACGCAAGTGCCGATACTGACCCTTACCGCTCCGGCTGGCGACGTGCGGCCGGGGCAGAACTCTCTCCTGATAGCGGGGACGGCGACGGACACGGTGACGACAGTGAGGGTGACCATAGCGGTCAACGGACAGTTCTATACCCCGCCGGTGGTGGACGGGCAGTTCAGCCAGACCGTACCGCTCACCGTCAAGGGGCTCTATCCGGTCACCGTCACCGCAACCAACGAGACCGGAGGCGCCACGGTCGCCACCAGGAGAGTCATCTACGCCACCCCGACCGGGGACCTGAACGGGGACGGCAAGACGGACATAAGCGACGCCCTGCTGGCCCTGCAGGTCTCCGTCGGCATGCGGCCTCAGTTGGACGGCTTCCTGGTCTCAGGGGACCTGGCCCCCCTGGTGGGAGGGGCACCCGCACCCGACTGGAACATAGACATCGGCGACGCGGTGCTGATCCTGCGCGTCATCGTCGGATCGCTGGCGCCGCCGGGATAGGTTGGCGTGGGGGCGCAAGGGGGATCATCACAGGGGAGGATCGGCATGGGGAAAGGTCTGAATGTGTGCGCGGTGCTGGTGGTGGGTATGGCGGGGCTGCTTGCGGGATGCAGCGCGGGTGGCTTCCAGGGTCCGGAAAACAACACCGGCGGAGGTACGGCACCTAATGCGGTGCTGAAGAGGGTTGGAGGAACCGCCTCGAAGGGGATCATACAAAACGGGAATGTCGAGATCTATGCCCTGGCGAGCAACGGCGCGGTGGGGGCGCGGCTGGGGGGGACCGTCACCAACGGCTTCGGCCAGTACACGACCAGCGTCAACATCACCGGGGCGGCGCTGTTCACCGTGTCCGGAGGCAGCTACCTCGACGAGGCCACCGGGCAACCGCAAACCATCCCGGCGACGGCGCCCCTAAGGGCGGCAACCACGACCGTAGCCGGCACCATGCAGGTCGCCATCACCCCCTTGACGGAACTCGCCGTGCGCGCGGCCGGGACGCCGCTTATCGCCACCCGCATCGACAGCGCAAACAAGCTCATCTCCAAGCTCTTCAAGGTCGACATTCTCACCACGCAGCCCATCGCCGCCACGGCGAGCGACTTCGCCGAGGTCGGCACCGGGCAGGAGCAGAAGGACTACGCCCTGGCGCTGGCCGCCTTCTCCCAGATGGTGCGAGACTACTACGGGGGGAACCTCGACGCCTGCCTGGCCGCGTACGGCGCCGACCTCGCCGGGGACAGCACGCTTTCTCCCGACCTGGGCCAGCGCTTTCAGAGCTCCCTGTCGGCATACCTTGCCTCGCCGCAGAATCAGACGGGCGTGACCGATGCCGCGGCCACCAATCTCGCCAATGCCGGCGGCGGTACCATGACCCTGCATCTGGCCACGGCAGGCACCCTAGCGCCGGGGAGCTCCATCTACGGCATCACGGTGCGTCTCGCCTTCCCGCCGGGGGCGTCGGTCAAGGTCACCGACTTCGCATACCGGCAGACGGATGCACTGGCCGTGGTGGCCAGCGGCGTCTTCCCCTCGGATCTCTACACCATGGGGGTATTCCAACCGGCAAGCCAGACGGCTCCGGCGACGCTCACCGTCTCCATACCCCAGGCCACGGGGTCGCCGACAGGTGAGTTCCTGACCGTGGTCTGCGACCTCCCCGTGGGGGTTAGCTATCTTCCCTCGGATTTCGGGGTGCTTTGGTTCAAGGCGGTGGATAAATACGGCGCGGAGATCGCGGGGTTGCGGGTGGAGATCGGCCAGTGATAAGGGAGGGGAGTGCTTGGGTGAGCTGAAAGGATGCGCTTTAGTGTCTGGGGAAGCTGGCTGAGCTGAAAGAAGCGTTCCGCCAAAGGGACAGGCACCTCATGGAGCCTGTCCCTCTTGCTTACTTCTTGATCTTCTTGAGCATGGCCTCGATGACGTGGTGGGCGTCGTTGACGGCGGTGTAGATCAGGTTGGGATGACGCTCTTCCTGGATGGCTCCCTGGTTGATACGCATGTAGCTCGGGGAGATAGCCCCGCCGATCACGTAGACCCCCTTCCTGGTGGATTCGAAATCGGCAGTGAGTAGCAGTAACCGATCGCCTTCCTTGGCAACCTGGCAGACACCTTCGGCGCAGGCGATGGTCTGTACGCCGATCTTGTCGTAGATGGAGGTCGGGCCCTGGCTGCCGATGCAGGCGATGACGTTCTTCATCGGGAAACTCATGGCGTGGTAGCGCTCGATACCGCCGGCCATCTTGTCCTCGCTGACCCGGATTACCAGCCGGTCCACACCCTCGTCATCGACCTCGCCGATCCTCGGGGTGGCGCCGGGCAAGAGCCTGATGTTGCCACCCAACAGGATCTCCTCGCCCAAACGCTGCGCGGTTTCCTTGTTGACGTCGAAGGTTTCGGCCATGTGCGCCCAGTACACCGGTTCCTTGTCGTTGGCGTTACGCTTCTCCTTCAGGATGGAGATGATGACGTCGGCGGCGGAGTTGCCCCCGCCGATCACCAGGGTGCGCACCCCGATGTACTTCTTGGGATCGTCGAGCCCCTTGGCGACCATCTTGGCGTCGCCGTACACGGAGAGCTCCTTGGGGATGGAGCTGCCGAAGGCGAGCAGCACCTTCTTCGCCTGGAAGGTGCCCCGGGAGGTGTGCACCTTCAGGTACTCGCGCCCTTCCTCGATGTTCTCGAACTGGGTGTCGGTGAGTACGTTGAGCCCCTCGTGCTGGACGAAGTGCTGCACGTACTGGATGTACTTCTCCACGGTGACCGGTTTGTCGGGCGGACGCAGCTCTTCCACCAGGAACGGCTCCGGGTTTTCCTTAGGTTTGGACGGATAGACGTTCTTCCCTTCGGGATAGGTGTTGGCGATGCCCTGGAAGATCGACTTGCCGGACTCGATCAGGATATGGCTCAGGCCGTTTTTGTGACACAAGTAGGCGGCGGCCACTCCACCGGGGCCTCCGCCGACGATAAGTACATCGTATTTTTGATCCATGGTGCTCCTCGCGGGTCTCTTACTGGGTGTTCTATAACGGTACAACTATACACGTTTGGCCGGGTGCTTCCTAGCAATAATGAGAAGCGGGCTTGGCAAAGAGTCGGCATCGGGTAGTATAGGGAGGCAGTCCGAAAAAAACAACGCTGGCGAAGGAGGAGGGGGCTATGGCCGAAAGAGACAACAAGGTGATGGTTGGGGCGCTGCTGCTCCTGGCCGGAGGGATCATCGGGGCAGGGGTGGCACTTATGTATGCGCCGCAAAGCGGCGAGAAAACCCGCAAGGAACTCGGTCGCTACGCCAAGAAGGCGCGCCGCAAAGGTGAGGATGCCCTGGAGGCGGTAGAGGACTTCACCGAGCAGGTGGGGGAGATGGCCGAGGCGGTCGGCGAGCGGGCCTCAGAGATCCTGGACCGCGGCAAGGACATGGCCTACGGTGCCAAGAAGGGGCTCCTGAAGGCCCTCGAGGACGGCGAGGCGCGGCTGATGAAGGAGAGGTCGAGGCTGGCCAAATTAATAGGGTAGGGGCAAGCGCCCTCACCCGGCCTTCGGCCACCCTCTCCCAAAGGGCGAGGGTACTCTGAACGAAAGAAAGGCCCCGCATCTGACGACGCGGGGCCTTTTTGTTGCCTCTACCTTATCTTAATCTTTGTCTCAATCTGCCTTAAATCCCCTTGCCGGTGAGCTTCACCAGGGCTTCCATGTACTTCTCGCCGGTTTTCCTGACGATCTCCTCGGGAAGCGCCGGGGCGGGAGCGGTCTTACCCCAGTCCAGGGTCTCCAGGTAATCACGCAGGAACTGCTTGTCGAAGGAGGGCTGCGGACCACCCGGCTGGTAGCTGTCCTTGGGCCAGAAACGGCTGGAGTCCGGGGTCATGCACTCGTCGATGATGATCAGCTCGCCTTCGTAAATGCCGTACTCGAACTTGGTGTCGGCGATGATGATCCCTTTCTGGTCGGCCAGGTCGCGCGCCTTCTCGTAGATCTTGAGCGTGACGTCGCGCACCTTCTCGGAGATCTCCTTGCCGCAGATCTCGCACATCCGCTCGAAGGAGATGTTCTCGTCGTGGGTGCCGAGCTCGGCCTTGGTGGAGGGGGTGAAGATCGGCTGCGGCAGGCGGTCGCTCTCCTTGAGCCCTTCCGGGAGCTTGATGCCGCAGATGGCGCCGGTCTGCTGGTAGTCCTTCCAGCCGGAGCCGGAGATGTAGCCGCGCACGATGCACTCGGCCGCCAGCGGCTGGGCCTTCTTCACCCACATGGAGCGGCCGGCCAGGACGTCGGCGTAGGGCTGGCACTCGGCGGGGAAATCGGCCACATCGGTGGAGATGATGTGGTTCTTGATGATGTCTTCCATTTGGCGAAACCAGTAGGCGGAGATCTGGGTCAGGACGTATCCCTTGTGGGGAATTCCCTCGTTCATGATGACGTCGAACGCGGAGATCCTGTCGGTGGTGACGATGAGCAGCGTCTCCCCGAGGTCGTAGATGTCGCGCACCTTCCCGCGTGCGGCAAGTTTGAGGCCGGGGAAGTCAGTGTTGAGTACCGGTGTTGTCATTGGTGCATTCTCCTTTTATTCGCGCTGAGCGTGAAAAGTGAAAGGTGAAGAGTGCACCCGCACCCTCCACCTCGCACTGTAACCTGTGTTGTTTCCCGTTTAGTCCTGGAGCACCAGCGGGTTGATGTCGATCTTGGCCTTGCTGCGCAGCTCCTTGACCCACTTGTCCAGGGCCTCCTGCTGCTTCTTGGGCAGAAGGGCCGCCTTGATGGTGCCGGAATCCTTGGCGAGGCCGGTTAGCGGCGCCTCGGTGCGGGACTTGAGCGCAACGGCGTACCAGCGGTCGCCTACCTTGAAGGGCTGCTTGGCGGCCTGGTTGGGAGCGTTCAGGGTGAAGGCCGCCTCCATCATCTCGGGGGAGGCGCCGATGGTGGGCACCTGGCCGGTGGGAGCGAAGCCGAAGCTGCCGGTCTCCTTGGCGGCGACGCCACCCTTGGCGAGCTGTGCCAGCGCCTCTTCGGCCTTCTTCTTGGCCAGATCGGCGGCCTTGACCTCGACGGCCTTGGCTTCGACGGCGCCCTTGATCTGGGCCAGCGGCGGAACGGCGGCCGGCTTCCTGTCCAGCACCTTGACCAGGTAGATCCCCTTGGCGGTTTCCACCGGGCCACCCAGCTCACCCTGCTTCAGGGCGAAGGCGCGGGCAACCACCTCGTTCTCGCCGGCCAGCGCTGCTGCCGGTGCCTTGGCGGTGAACAGCGGGGTCTTTTCCACCTTGCCGCCCAGGGAAGCCGCGGCGCCGTCCAGGTCCGCGTTGCCCTTGAACTTGTTGACCGCGGCGGCGGCCTGCTCGTAGGCCTCCTTGGCGGCCTTCTGCTTCTGGGCGTCGGCGGTGGCCTTGTCCTTCACCTCGGCGAAGGGAAGGATGCCCCCTTTGCCCTGGTAGCGGTCGATGTTCTTCTGGTAGTAGGTCTGCACCTCTTCCGGGGTGACGTTCACCTTGGCAGCCAGCTGGGCCGGGTTGACCAGGGTGTAGGCGACGGATACCTGCTCCGGGGTTTTGAACTCGTTCTGGTGGTCCTGCAGGTAGGTGGTGAGCTCCTGGTCGGTCAGCTTGATGCTCCCCTTGACGTCGGCGGGGGAGAAGGAGACATAGGCAAGGTTCACCTTGTCGTTCTGCTTCTTGTAGGCTTCCTTAACCTCGGCGTCGGTCACCGTGGCGGCTTCCTTGATCTTGTTGCGGGTCTTCTGCAGCAGCATCTCCTGCTCCTGGGACTCCTCGAAGTCCTTGGGGGTGATGCGGTTGGCCTTCAGGGTCTGCTGGTAGACACCGAAGTCGAAGGCGCCGTTTTTCTGGAAGGCGGGGATCTTGGCGATCTCGGCGGCAACCTCGTCCTTCTTGACCTTGATGCCCATCTTGTCAGCCTGGGCCAGGATGAGGACGTTGTCGATCAGGGTGTCGATGGTGAGCTTCTTGATCCCCATCTGCTTTTCCAGTTCCGGGGTAAGGGTGCGGCCGTAGATCTGCTCGTAGAGGCCGCGGGTGCGGTAGTAGCTCTTCTGGAATTCATCCAGGGAAATCTTGGTGCCGTTTACCGTTGCCGCATAGCTCTTGCCACCGCGCCCGTCACTGCCGCCCTTGCCCCAGACCAGGAAGATGGTCCCTATGAAAGAAAGAACGATGACAATGAATACAACCTTGATGACGATGGATTGCTTGTACTTCCTCATTACGCCTAGCATTCCGGTTCGGCTCCTTTGTGCTGATAAGATTGAGTCTATTTCATAATCAAGAGTGGCGAATGATAATATACTTTAATCGCAAAAGCAACGGTAGAATGAAGCAGTATACCGGCCGGCCCGTGCCAGGCGTGTGCCATGACACGGGTTTTCTTTGTTGCAAGCGCCTGTCCCATTTGCTATATTTCCACCTTTGAGCCGGGCACGGGCCCGGTTATCGCGTAAATTCAAAGGAGTTCTTGCATGCTCAAGATTTTCGATGCCCTTTTCGGCATGTTTTCTAACGACCTCGCCATCGACCTCGGCACGGCCAATACCCTCGTCTACCTCAAGGGCAAGGGGATCGTGGTGCGCGAGCCTTCCGTGGTGGCGGTCCAGAAGATGCCAAACGGCCAGCAGAAGGTGCTTGCCGTAGGGATGGAGGCAAAGAAGATGCTCGGTCGCACCCCCGGCACCATCACGGCCATCCGGCCCATGAAGGACGGGGTCATCGCCGACTTCGACATCACCGAAGAGATGCTGCGCTACTTCATTCACAAGGTCCATAACAGAAAGACCCTGGTCCGTCCCAGGATCGTCATCTGCGTCCCCTCCGGGATCACCCAGGTGGAGAAGCGCGCCGTCAAGGAGAGTGCCGAGTCCGCCGGCGCCCGCGAGGTGTACCTGATCGAGGAGCCGATGGCGGCCGCTATCGGCGCCGGGCTTCCCATCACCGAGGCCTCGGGCAACATGATCGTCGATATCGGCGGCGGCACCACCGAGGTGGCCGTGATCTCCCTGGCCGGCATCGTCTACACCAAGAGCGTCCGCGTGGGTGGCGACAAGATGGACGAGGCGATCGTTCAGTACATCAAGCGCAAGTACAACCTGCTCATCGGCGACCGCATGGCGGAGCTGATCAAGATCGAGATCGGCGAGGCATACCCGGGCACCCAGTTGCTGCACATGGAGGTCAAGGGGCGCGACCTGGTCTCCGGGATCCCCAAGACCACCGAGATCGATTCCAACGAGATCCGCGAGGCGCTCTCCGAGCCGGTTACCGCCATCGTGGACGCGGTGCGCAACTGCCTGGAGCGTACCCCGCCCGAACTGGCGGCCGACCTGGTGGACAAGGGTATCGTGCTGGCCGGCGGCGGCGCGCTGCTCCGAAACCTCGACGTGCTGCTGCGCGAGGAGACCGGGCTTCCCGTGGTGACCGCGGAAGACCCGCTCTCCTGCGTCGTGCTCGGGTCCGGCAAGGTGCTCGACGAACTCGCGCTGTTGCGCAACGTAGCGGTCAGCTCCTAGTTTCCCGTTCTCCCATTTGCCGTTTCTGCCCGAGGGATGCCCATGACCGACGCTATCATAGACGTCATCATACCCGTATGGAACCGGCCCGACGAGACTCGAAACTGCCTGGTCAACCTGATCAACCACACCCCGAACGCCCGGCTCATCATCGTTGATTGCGGCTCCGAGCGCGACACCGAGAGGATGTTGCAGGAGTTCGCGGACGGGCTGGAAGAGCGCGCCCTGTTGATGCGCGACGACAGCAACATCGGGTTCGTGCGTGCCGTGAACCGCGGTTTCGACAGCTCAAAGGCCCCTTTCCTGGCCCTGGTGCGCAACACCAGCATAGTAACCGCCCGCTGGCTCGATCCGCTGCTGCAATTTGCCGAGCAGCATCCCGAGGCGGGTATCCTGCTTCCCTGCCTCGATCCGGGCGACCCGTGCGAGGGCCCCTGCGAGGTGGAGAGCGGCTCCTTCGCCGCCATGGTGATCCGCCGCGAGCTCTACCGCGAGATCGGTGGGCTGGACGAGCACCTGGACGGCGGCGCCTGGTGCCTCAAAGACTTCACCCGGCGCGCCTGCGCCAAGGGGTACTTCACCGTCCAGGTGCCGGGTCCCGCGGTGCACCACCAGGAGGAGGTGCCGCTGGGGTCGGAACTCAGGCGCCAGGAGACCCTGCAGCGCAGCATGACCGCGTTCCGCGACCGTTGGGGCGAGGGGGGGAGTTTCCTCTTGCACGTGCCCAAGGGGGTCGAAGTGGAGCTTTTGCGCCAGAAGCTCGACCTGCTGGTGCAGGGGGCGCGCCACGGCGACAGCTACACCGTGCTGCTCCCCCACGCGCTGAGCCAGGCGGCCCGGCAGTCCGGGCTTTGCTGCCTGCACGAGAACGTGAAACTGGTGCCGCTGCCACGGCTGTCCTGGGACGGCATGAAGCGCCGCCTCTACGAGAAGCTGATCGGCGAACGCCCCGGCACCATGCCGGTGACCGCGGTGGACGGCATGCCGTTCCCCTGGAGCGAGCGCTACCTCTCGTTCTCCGAGCTCACCGAGCGGATCAGGGGCCGGGTTCACTAGCATCGCCGCGGGGAGCCGCGGCGCGGAGGGTTGATGAAAGAAGAGATCAAGGCCCAGCTCCAGGCCCACGCCCAAGTCATTGCGGCGCTCGAAAGGGACCTCTGTCCGTCCCTGGAGAGCGCCGTTTCGCTTTTGGCCCGGGCGCTGGCCGAGGGGAGGAAGCTCCTCGTGTTCGGCAACGGCGGTTCGGCTGCCGACGCGCAGCACTTCGCCGCCGAGATAGTCGGGCGCTTCAAGCTGGAGCGGCGCGCGCTGCCGGCCATCGCCCTCTCCACCGACACCTCGATCCTCACCGCCGTGGGCAACGACTACGGCTTCGAACGCATCTTCTCCCGCCAGGTGGAGGCGCATGCCGGCCCGGGAGACGTGCTGGTGGGGATCTCGACCAGCGGCAACTCGCCCAACGTGCAGCTGGCCCTGGAGACCGGCAAGGGCCTGGGGTGTCGCACCGTGGCCCTCCTGGGCAAGGATGGCGGGAGCATCAAGGACGTGGCCGAGCTCTCCCTGGTGGTCCCCAGTAACGACACCCCCAGGATCCAGGAGGGGCACATCACCATGATCCACATCCTGTGCGACCTGGTGGAACGGAAACTTTTTTCATGACGGCGCGGCGGGATTAAGGCAGCGGGAAAGGCCAGGGGCACCATGGAGCAGCGGCGGGCGGTTTTTCTCGACCGGGACGGGACCATCAATCAAGAGGTGCAGTACCTGAGCAGGGTGGAAGAGTTCCGCCTCATCCCCGGGGTCCCCTACGCCCTGCAGCGGCTCAAGGACGCCGGTTTTCTCCTGATCGTGGTGACCAACCAGTCCGGCATCGGGCGCGGCCTGTACGACGAGGCGGCGCTGGCGGCGATCCACGACCGCATGCACGAGGAACTGGGCGACTTCGGCATCACCATCGACGCCTGTTACTTCTGCCCGCACCACCCCGAGCACGGCGTCGGCGACTACCGGGTGGAGTGCTCCTGCCGCAAACCCTCGCCCGGCATGCTGGTGCAGGCGGCCCGCGATTTCGACATCGACCTGGCCCGCTCCTACATGATCGGCGACAAGCTGGCCGACATCGAGGCGGGACTCAACGCCGGCTGCCGCGCGCTCATGGTCCGGACCGGCTACGGCGCCACCGATTCGGCGCGTCTCCCCAAGGGGGTGCGGGCCTACGAGGACCTGCAGGCGGCGGTCGAGGCGATCCTGGTCGCCGAAGGGAAGGGGAAGCGCAAGAAACGCTGAACCGGCAGCGCAGCAGTGACGACCGCCTCCTTTTAGCGGCCGCTACCGGACCGGTTTTGAAAACCGTCCGGAGCGGCCTTTTTCGATGGAGTGGGCATGAAGCCGTACCACCAGATCTTTCCGAATGCAGCCGAGTCGATCATGACCCTGGAACTGCTGGCGCAGAGCGGACGGATCCCGAAGGGGAGCTACGCCTTCGTCGAGTGCTACTGCACCAGCCCCGGCTGCGACTGCCGCCGCGTCGCCCTCTTGGTGCTGGACCAGAAGCAGCGCCAGAAGGCGATGATCTGCCTGGGCTTCGACTGCGACGGCCCCTTCACCGGCCCCTACCTGGACGGCTCCAGCTACCAGGTCCCCTACGCCGACGAACTGCTCGACTTCTGCGTGCACACCCTGAATGCGCGTCCGGAGTGGGTGGCGCGCATGAAGCAGCGCTACGGCGAGGTGCGGGAACTGATCGACGGCATGCCCTACCGCGGCACTCCGTTCCCCCTGCCCGGAGACCTCTTCTACCGCGCCATGCCGGCACCCGACCTGGAGACCATGCTGACCGAGTCGGTCCGGCACGGTTTCACCCCCGGCTGCCCCCAGCCCACCTGCACCACGCAGGGCGGACCGTCGGGGACCATGCGCCTGGTGGAGCTGTTTGCCCGGGCCGGGGTGAGCGCGTCCATCTCCATCCTGCTCAGCCTGCAGGACGAACTGCACCGCCACCTGTTGGCCGATCCCCTGGCGGTTGAGGAACTGGCGACCCTGCTGGCGGCCCTGGGGCGCGACGCGGCGGCGGACCACGACCGGGTCTCCGCGGCGCTGAGGATCCTCTCCCTGGCCCTTGAGTTTTACCAGGTGGAAGCGGAGGGGGGGCGCCCGGGGGCGCGGCAGCAGCTGCAGCGGCTGCAAAGCGCGCTGGCGCTGCGGATATACCGTGAGCGAAGCAGCATGGAGCTGCGCCTCTCGGTGACCGATATCCTGCTCAACAGCCGCCTGAACCTGATCCCCGAGCTGCAGGCCATCTGCCGGGCTGGGGAGGGCGAGGGCGAGGCGCA
Source organism: Geomonas anaerohicana (assembly GCF_016458305.1). Taxonomy (GTDB): domain Bacteria; phylum Desulfobacterota; class Desulfuromonadia; order Geobacterales; family Geobacteraceae; genus Geomonas; species Geomonas anaerohicana. The sequence continues at coordinate 110,383 of NZ_JAEMHL010000006.1, forward strand.
GGGGCAACTCGACCCCCGCGCTGGCTCCAGCGAGGAGTTCGTCTCCGGCATACTGCGGCATTTCGCCTCGGCGGGGATTGCCTGTCCCTTTGCCGGTGCCCAGGAGATCCTGGAGCTGTTCTCGGTGAACGACCCGGAGCTGAGGCCGGGGCTGACCTGGGAACTTCTGACCGCCGATGCACCCTTTCTGCGCGAGATCGCCGCGCTGCTCGTCTTCAATCCGGAACCGGAGCTTTCCCGCGAGGTGGCCCGGATGCTGGTCGCGGTGGCGGGGGCGACGGTGACTCCCTCAACGCTCAGGCGCCTGATCATGGCGCGCAACTGGTTTGCCGAGCCGACCCGGGGCATCGTGGACCAGACCATCAACAACGCGCGCCGGGCGCGAGTGCCGTGCGCCCACCTGGAGGCGCCGGGCGAGGAGACCGTCTACGCGAGCTGCCTGGACGGCTCCGGGTCCCAGGTTTTTCACGTCATCGTCGCCGACCAGGCTGCCTATGCCGGCTGCACGCTGACCCTGCAGGAAGGGGGCGGCATCACCGACTGTTCCGTGGTGCGCCTGGAGACGCGCAGGGACCGGGAGGATTTCGTCAGGGGTGCCCGCAGCCGGCGCTGCTGCCTTGCGTCAACGGGGGAGTACCTCGACCTGCGCCTGGGCATGGCGCTTGCCGCCGGCACCGAGGCGGGGCGGGTGCCGGGACATTGGCTGGTGCGGGCGGCGGAGCTTTTGGGGAGGGACCACTGGAAGGGGATCCAGTTGGACCCTGCGGACATGCTGCAGCAACTGGCCGAAGAGGTTAAAGGGGGCAGCAAGGCTGAGGGGGACAGGCAGCTGCGGAGCCGGTCCCCGGCCAGCGAGGAGCTGCTCGCCCTGGAGGAGTCGGGACAGTGGCACCGCTACCGCGCCCTGTTCGGGAACTGGCGGGTGGAGGGGAGCGCGGTGGATCGGGTCATCGAGGCGGCCCGTGGCGCGGGCAAGCCGGTCAAGGCGGCCACGGTGCTGGAGCGGCTGTGCGACCAGGTGCTGGAGCAGCAGCGACCGGTCCTGTTGGAGCGGCTGGTGCTGCAAACGCTCTGGCTGAAGGCGGCAGCGGGGGAGGCGCCCATCCCCTGGCAACGGATGTACCACGTGGCGCAGGCAGTAGCTGATGAAAGCATCGCATTGAAAGAGATTCCATTGGCAGTATCGATAGCACGGCAGAGTTACACGGCATACCGCAAACGCAACGAAAACAGCAGGCAGGGGAGTGGCAGTTAGATGATGGAAGTTTCACCGGTTCTTTTTCCCGTATTGTTCCTTACCGGCGCGGTCGCCGGTTGTATCGACGCCATCGCAGGCGGTGGCGGCCTCATTACCATCCCGGTGCTGCTCGGCATCGGCCTGCCGCCGCAGGCGGCGCTGGGCACCAACAAGCTGCAGGCAAGTTTCGGCTCCTGCTCCGCCATGGCGCACTTCGTCAAGGCGGGCACGGTCAACCTGCGCGACGCGCTCCCCGGCGTCATCTGGACCACCATCGGCGCCATCCTCGGCTCCTACACGGTGCAGCAGATCGACCCGGGTTTTCTGAAGAAGTGCATCCCGTTCCTGCTGCTCGGCATCCTCTGCTACACCATCTTCACGCCCAAGCTGGGCGCAGAAGAGGTGCACCCGCGCCTGCCGCGCCGGCTCTTCTACACCATAGCCGGGCTGGGGCTCGGCTTCTACGACGGCTTCCTGGGACCGGGGACCGGTTCCTTCTGGGTGATCGCCATCATGCTCGGGCTCGGCTTCGACATGCGCAAGGGGACCGGGTACACCAAGCTGTTCAACTTCGTGAGCAACATCGTGTCGCTGGTGGTGTTCGTGGCGGGCGGCCACGTGCTGATCTGGGCGGGACTGCTGATGGGGGCGGGGCAGGCGGTCGGCGCACGCATGGGGGCGAGGCTGGTGATCCACAAGGGGACCCGGTTCGTGAGACCGGTGTTCATCTGCTCGGTGCTGGCGGTGACGGCGAAGCTGTTTTGGGACAGCTACCGGTAGCACCGGCGCAGCCGGGGGCTACTGGTGGACGGGGGCGGCGCAGCCGCCACAGGGACCGGTGGTGGCAACTGCGGGTGGACGGGGGCGGTAGAGCCGCCACAGGGACCGGTGGTGGCAACCGCAGGTGGACGACATGGACCCGGTGGACACGATGGACAAAAGTGGACGGGGGACTCAGAAAACCGGTGGACTAAAGCGTGGGGCGGCTCCTGCGCGGCTATAGCTCGCGCAGGTTGCCGGCTTCGGTTTCGGCACCCAGGTCGTGGGCGTTCAACTCCTGCTCCAGGTGACCCAATAGCTCGGCTACCTGCTGCACATAGGCCTGCGGCACACTTTCCAAAAGACGCAACGCGTTGTCCAACCGCTTCGCGGCCGATACGGCGGCTTTCAAGGGCACCAACGGGTTGGGCTCTTCACGCAGCGCGGCTACTTCCTTGAACTTCTTCAATACGGTGGGGTGACTCTTGTCGTCCTCGACCACTCGCTTTCTCAAATCGCCATACTCTTCGGCGGTAAACCCCTTTTCTTCCTTGGCCTGACGCAACAGGTCGATGGACCTGAAGTCGGGCAGGGGACGCAACTCCTCGCGGCGGTCCAATAACTGCGGCTCTTCCTTCTCCATGAACCGGTAGGCCATGGTGAGCTTTTCGGCGGTGCCGCGCTTGATGCGTATCTCCTGCACGCAGTACTCTTCAAAGGTCCCGTAACCCCACTCGCGAAAACGACCCCTCTTGCTGACATCCAGCAGCTTCTCGCCCAGCTCGACCCACGACGACTTGAACCTTTTCGCCTTGTCCAACACCTCGTACCGGTCGCTCCCCGGCTCCAGGTGCTGCATGATGGCTTCGATATGACGCTCGCTGCTCGACTTCGGTGTTTCCTGCATCGCTTCCTCCTGTGCCGCGCACTTTTCGTGCTCAAAGCGACAGCGAAATTATCAGAATCCGTCCGGTTTTTGAAGTTTTTTATCTTGGCTATCGCTCTGAATCAGGTTAAACTTTTGCCTGCTTCACTACCGGCATACAAGGAGCTCACTATGGAACAGCGTCTGACTGACATGGAGATGCTGATCATGCACCAGGGTCACATCATCGACCAGTTGAACGAGGTGGTCACCGGGCACCAGGCCCTCATCGACCAGCTCACCAAGGAATTGAAGATCATCAAGGAACACCTGCGCGGCCTGAGCGCTTCCGAAAACAGGCTCCCCTCCGAAGAAGAGCCTCCGCCCCATTACTAACCGAACAGGAATCACATGAAGAAAGTTGCCCTCGGCTGTACCGGTCTCAGCATCAATCCCCTCGTTTTCGGCACCCTTCCGCTCGGCCCCCTGCAGGCCGCGCTCTCCCCTGAAGAGGGGGGGCGCCTGATCCGCTACGCGCTGGAGCGCGGCGTGAACCTCCTGGACACCGCCGAACTGTACCAGACCTACCCGCATATCCGTGCCGCCCTGGCCGGCTTCACCGGCGAGGTCTTCATCGCCTCCAAGACCCACGCCAACACGGCGCAGGCGGCGCGCGGCCACGTGGAGCGGGCGCTTACCGAACTGGGCCTGGAGCGGCTGGACATCGTGCACCTGCACGGCGCCCGGGTGGCCGATCCGTTCGTGGAGCGCCCGGAGGTGATCGAGGCGCTGCTCGCCATGAAGGAGGAGGGGAAGATCGCCCACGTCGGGCTCTCCTCGCACTTCGTGAGTGCCATGGTGAAGTCCGTGCAGCATCCGGAGATCGAGGTGGTGCATCCCCTCATCAACCGGACCGGCATGGGGATCATCGACGGCACGCAGGAGGAGATGGCCGCCGCCATCGCGGCCTGCGCCGCGGCGGGGAAGGGCGTCTACGCCATGAAGGCGCTGGCCGGGGGAAACCTCATCTCCACGGCGCGGGAAAGCCTGCGCTTCGTGCTGGGGCTCACCGGGGTGCACGGCATCGCCCTGGGCATGCTGTCGGAGGCGGAGATCGACGGGAACCTGGCGCTGTTCCAGGAAGGGCGCGCCGACGAGACACTGTGGAACACCCTGGAGGGGAGGCGGCGCAAGCTGACCATCATGGAGGCCTTCTGCAAGGGGTGCGGCGCCTGCGTGCCGGCCTGCACCAACAACGCCCTGGCCATGGTGGACGGCAAGGCGAAGGTGGACGACGACACCTGCATCCTGTGCGGGTACTGCGGGGCGGCGTGCCCGGAGTTTATGATTAGGGTGGTGTAGGCGGTCGGTCGGTCGGTCTTTTTGTGGACGCGGTGGACCTGGTGGACCCGGTGGACGCAGTGGACACCGAAAGAGTTGGTGAGAGCGTGTGAAGTTGGTGAAAGCTGGTGAAAGCTGGTGAAAGCTGGCAGAGCGTAAGGGGCTGAGGGGGAGAGAAGGCTATGAGTACGGGTATCATCTTCAACGTGCAACGCTACTCGCTGCACGACGGACCCGGCATACGCACTACGGTCTTCCTGAAAGGGTGCCCGGCACGGTGCTGGTGGTGCCATAACCCGGAAAGCCATACCGCCACGCCCCAAACGGCCTGGTCGCAAAACCGCTGCATCTCGTGCGACGCCTGCCTGCTCGCCTGCCACGATGGACTGCAACCACGCGAGGCGTGCCGGGCCTGCGGCGACTGCGCGGAGGCCTGCCCCACCGGGGCTCGCGAACTGCTCGGGGCCGAAACTACCGTGGACCAGGTGCTGCAGAACATCCTCAAGGATCGCATGTTCTTCGAGGAGTCGGGGGGCGGGGTCACCTTCTCGGGGGGCGAACCGCTCTGCCAACCGGCCTTCCTGAAAGCGCTTCTCACTGCCTGCCGCTCTCACGACATCCATACCGCCGTCGACACGGCCGCGCTCTGCCCACCGGAAACCCTCATCGAGATCGCCCCGCTGGTGGACCTCTTCCTCTTCGACCTGAAGTGCGCCGACGACGCGCTGCACCAAAAGGGAACCGGCCTCGGCAACGCCCGCGTCCTCGACAACCTGGCTCAACTGGGACGGGTGCACCGCAACATCTGGATCAGGATCCCGGTCGTCCCGGGCTTCAACGATACGGAAGAGGAGATGGCGGCGCTGGCCGACCACGCGGCACAAGCCGCCGGGGTGCGCCAGGTCTGGCTGCTCCCCTACCACGGCAGCTGGGCCGCCAAGCCGGCCCGCCTGGGCGCCGAGCCGCCGGCAGAGGCCCTGGCCGCACGGACGCCGTCACCGCAGACCATGGAAGATTTCGCCCGGCTCTTTACCGCCCGGGGATTGGATACGCAGATAGGAGGGGGAGCCTAGATGAACGCCAGAACGACACGACTGCGCCAGGAAAGCCTTGCCGCCGAGCCCGCCATTTCCGCCGAGCGGGCGCTGCTGCTCACCGAGTTCTACCGCGACAACGAGGGACGCTGGTCGGTCCCGGTGCTGCGCGCCAAGTCCTTCCTCTACCTCTGCGAGAAAAAGACTATCTACATCGGCGACGGCGAGCTGGTGGTCGGTGAGAGGGGACCGGCGCCGAAGCTGGTGTCGACCTACCCGGAGCTGACCTGCCACTCGGTCGAAGACCTGCGCATCCTCAACTCACGCGAGCTGACCGCCTACCGCGTCGACGACGCCTGCCTCAAGGCGTACCGGGAGACGGTGATCCCGTACTGGGAAAGCCGCAGCCTGCGCGACAAGATCTTCGCCGCGCTCCCCGATGAGTGGCACCAGGCCTACCGCTACGGCATCTTCACCGAGTTCATGGAGCAGCGTGCCCCGGGACACACGGTGCTGGACGACAAGATCTACCGCAAGGGGCTGCTCGACTTCAAGAAGGAGATCGCCCAGGCCATCGATGCACTCGACTTCGCCAGCGACGCCGACGCCTGGGCCCGCCGGGAACAGCTGGTGGCCATGGACATCTCCTGCGACGCCGTCATCCTCTTCGCCGAGCGCCACGCCAAGCTCGCGGAGAGCATGGCCGCGGCCTGCGCCGATCCGGCGCGCAAGCAGGAACTGCTGAAGATCGCCGCCAACTGCCGCTGGGTGCCGGCGCATGCCCCTTCCGATTTCTGGGAGGCGCTGCAGTCGTACTGGTTCTGCCACCTGGCCGTGATCACAGAGCTGAACGGCTGGGACGCCTTCAGCCCGGGGCACCTGGACCAGCACCTGTTCCCCTTCTACCAGGCGGAACTTGGCAAGGGGACCCTGACCCGCGAGGAGGCGCGCGAACTTTTGGAGTGCTTCTTCGTCAAGTTCAACAACCACCCCTCTCCGCCGAAGGTCGGGGTGACCGCCGCGGAAAGCGGCACCTACACCGACTTCGCCAACATCAACCTGGGCGGGCTTCTGCCAGACGGCTCAGACGGCTCCAACGAGGTCTCGCACCTGCTCCTGGACGTGATCGACGAGATGCATCTCTTGCAGCCTTCCAGCAACGTGCAGCTCTCGCGCAAGTCCCCGGACGCCTTTTTAAAACACACCCTGCAGGTGGTGCGCAGCGGCTACGGTTTCCCCTCCATCTTCAACGCCGACGCGGTGGTCGAGGAACAGCTGCGCCAGGGGAAGAGCCTGGTCGATGCCCGCGCCGGCGGCTGCAGTGGCTGCGTCGAGGTGGGTGCCTTCGGCAAGGAGGCCTACATCCTGACCGGCTACTTCAACCTGGTGAAGATGCTGGAACTCGCCCTGCACGACGGCGTCGACCCGCTGACCGGGGTGCAACTGGGGCCGAAGACCGGCAGCGCGGCCGGCTTCAAAAGCTTCGAGGAACTCTTCGAGGCATTCCGCGCCCAGCTGGCCCACTTCCTGGACATCAAGATCCGCGGCAACCGCCTGATCGAGATGATCTACGCCGCGCAGATGCCGGCTCCCTTCCTGTCCGTCTTGACCGACGACTGCATCAGCCGGGGTGTCGATTACAACGACGGTGGCGCCCGCTACAACAACAGCTTCATCCAGGGGGTAGGGATCGGAAGCATCACCGACGCGCTGTCGGCCATCAAGGACCACGTCTTCGAGCGCAAGACCCTGTCCCTGCCGGAACTGGTGGCCAAACTGGACGCCGACTTCGCCGGCGACGAGCCGCTCAGGCAGCGGCTGTGGAACAAGACCCGCAAGTACGGCAACGACGACGACTACGCCGATGACCTGATGCGCATGGTCTTCGACGCCTTCTTCAACGAGGTGGACGGCAGGCCCAACACCAAGGACGGCGTGTACCGCATCGAGATGCTTCCCACCACCTGCCACGTCTACTTCGGTTCCGTCACCGGCGCCACCCCCGACGGGCGCAGGCGCGGCACGCCGCTCTCCGAGGGAATCTCCCCGGTGCAGGGGGCGGACCGCGGCGGCCCGACCGCCGTGATCCGCTCGGCAGGGAAGATGGACCACATCAGAAGCGGCGGCACGCTCTTGAACATGAAGTTCTCCCCGACCCTCCTCTCCGACGCCGGCGGCCTGGACGGCGTGGCGAGCCTGGTGCGGAGCTACTTCAAGATGGACGGGCACCACGTTCAGTTCAACGTGGTCAACGTGGAGACCCTGAAGCGGGCGCAGGCCAATCCCTCCGAGCACCGCGACCTCATCGTGCGCGTGGCCGGGTACAGCGACTATTTCTGCGACCTCTCGCCCGAGTTGCAGGACGAGATCATCACCAGGACCGAGCACACCTCGTTCTAGGCACCAAATGGAGGGCATCATGCCTGTAGCACCGGGACGTTACCGTCACTACAAAGGGAATTACTACGAGGTCATCGGCACGGCCAGGCACAGTGAGACCGACGAGGCCATGGTGGTGTACCGTCCCCTCTACGGGGAAGGGGGGCTCTGGGTGCGTCCCGAGGGGATGTTCCTGGAGACGGTCCTGGTGGAGGGGGAACCGGTACTGCGGTTCACCCCTTGTCCCGCCGACTGAACGGGAGGGGACTGGCTCCGCCAGGTGCCTGTCCCCTTTTAGTTCCCCTTTCACCTTTGTTTCCTTTCCCCTTCAATTTCGATTTTGCTTCTCCTCGACAGTCACAGACCCGCCACGCGCCTTTCCCAACTGACATAGCCCGTCCTGCAGATAAATGTTTACGAATAATCATGGTTTAGTTTCGTTTTATAGAGTTGATTCTAATTGACTTTTCATAGTGAAAAGGTGTAATTGGAGTTTGCCTATTATGAGCCTCAAGTTCTCTGAGACAATGCCGACTTGTCCAATAAGGGGTTTGAGTTTTGATTCGCTTGCGGAGGGGCCTGCTTGGGTGAGACGGTAGCCGAGATACTGGGGGTTCTGACCGATTATTTCGGCGAAGATTTCCAATCGTATTCCCAGTCCCTTGCGGAAAAGCGGGTCGCGGAACGGATCAAGCAACTCCGTCTTCCCGGCCTCGAGCAGTACTACCGCCTCCTGCAGACCGACCCGGGCGAGCCAGCCCACCTTTCCCGCATGCTGCGCATCAGGTTCTCCAGCTTCTTCAGGGATCCGCTCCAGTTCGAACTGCTCAGGACGCAGATCATGTCCAGCCTGCTCCCGGCCTCGTCGCAGGGGGGATTCCTGCGCGCCTGGTCCGCCGCCTGCGCCGCCGGCGAGGAAGCATGCTCGCTGGCGATCATCATCGACGAGACGGTGCAGCTGCTGGATGTGCGCCCCACGGTGCAGATCTTCGCCACCGACGTGGCCGAGGATGCCCTCGAGGAAGGGCGGGCGGGTTACTATGGCCGGGGGAGCCTTGCCGGCGTCACCCTGAAGCAGCTGGACACCTACTTCAAGGCCGACGGCAACGGTTACCGCATCGATCCCAAGCTGTTGTCCATGATCAGCTACTGCCGCCACGACCTCCTCGATCCCCATACCTTTGCGCCGCCGGAATCCCTCTTTGGCGGTTTCGATCTCATCTGCTGCCGCAATTTTCTCATGTACCTGGACCCGCAGGCGTACCTGAGGGTGTTCGACAACCTGTTCCGCGCGCTGAACCCCGGTGGGGTGCTGCTCCTGGGCAAAGCGGAAACGGTGCCCGAGCGCTATCACCAGCACCTGGTGCGGCTCTACGAATTCGGCAACCTGTACCGCAAACAGCAGGCAGGGAGGTGCTGATGCGTATCCTGATCAAATCTCTGGCGCCCGTTTTACTGATCTCTTTCTGCCTGTGCGCCTGTTCACGCGACGAGAGCGGAGGCGCCCGCGCCAAGGTGAAACCGGCCGCCGACAGATACGCGGGCTACAACTTCGGCGGCGACGAGGTGATCGACCTGGGTTCGCAACCGCTGACCCTGCCGGAAGGGGCTGTCGCCGAGCTGATCTCCCGCGATGCCGCGCTTGCCTCGCGGCTGGCGGCCTCCGGCAGCTCCCTGCGCGTGCACCCGTTCTTCAAGGGGAAGGACATCGCCGAGTTCCTCGCCTCCGGAAAACTCCAAGGGGGGATATTCGCGGACATGCCGGCGCTTACCGCCGCCGCCACGGGGGACTTCGTCTGCGTGGCGCTCATGAAGGAGGGCTTTGCCAGTATCATCTCCCGCAAGGCGATGCTGATGCGTGACCTGAAGGGGAAGCGCGTCGCGACCGGGGTGGGTTCGGCGGCACATTTCACCCTGTTGAGCGCGCTGCAAAACGAGGGGCTGACCGAGAAGGACATCACCCTGGTGCCGATGGAGGTGAGCGAGATGCCCCAGGCGCTGGCAAAGGGGAAGATCGACGCCTTCAGCGCCTGGGAACCGACGCCGACCCTGGCCTTCGCGGCCCACCCCGAGTTCCACCTGGTGCACAAGGGGCTGAGTTACGGCTTTCTCTGCCTGCGCCGTGACTTCGTACGCGCCCGGCCGGCAGAGGCGCGGGAACTGGCCGCCGCCGTAGGACGTGCCTGCGCCTGGATGCGCATCCCCAAGGACCTGGAGCAGGCCGCCGGATGGACCGCCGCCTCGGCGGCAAGGCTGCAGGGGGCGCCCTACCAGCTCAACCGACGGGCCATGACCAACATAATCCGCAACGACCTGCTCAACGTTCCCGGCGCGCCGCGCATCCCGGCGGCGCTCATGAGCGAGGAGGGGTTGCTCTACAAGAAGTTCACTTTCCTGAAGCGGATCGGCAAGATCCCTGAGTCCACCCCTTGGGCCAAGGTGCGGGACTCTTTTGACATTGAAATGATGCGGCAGGTCATGGCCGAGGGGGACAAGCTCGCCCTGCAACGATTCGACTACCGCAACTCTGACCCATCGGACGGTGCTAAATGAAAAAGAGTATCTTCCAGACGCTGAAGGGGCGTCTGGCTTTCTGGTTCACAACCATCTGCCTGGTCCCCCTGGCGCTGGTTACCACGGCGATCTACACCCAGCGGGTCCAACTGGCCAGCGCGCTGATGCTGGACAAGCTCTCCGCGGTCACGGCGCTGCGCCAGGACCAGATCAACTCGGTGCTGGACAACCTGATCAGCGATGTAGCCACGCTCGGTACCGGAAGGTCTGTTCTGGTCGCGGCGCAGGCCCTGGCGGCGCAGCCGGCGGCCACCTCCGGCGGCGCCGCAAGCGACAGCCTCGGGCTTCTGCGCGGCTACCGGGAGGAGTTCGATCCGGTAGGCGACGTTTCCATCGTGGCGGAAGATGGTCGGGTCCTGCTCAGCACCGACCAGGGGAGGGTAGGGGGGCGCGTCGCCCGCCCTGAGATGGTCGCGACCGCCCTCAACGACTCGGCGCCGGTGATCGGCGAGCCCTACCTTTTTGCGGGGGAACTGAACGCGAGCCTGGACATCGCCGCACCGGTGAAAAGTGCGGGAACGCTGGGCGCCCGGGCCGTCGTCGTGGTGCGCTACAACCTGCGCAAGCTCCTCGCAACCACGCTGGAGAACAACACCGGCATGGGGCGGACCGGCGAGGTGGTGCTTGTCGACCGCAACGTGAGGCCGCTGGTGGAACTGCACGGCATACCCAACGCGGTGCTCAAGGTGAAGCTGACCGGCAAGCCCGCGATGATGGCGGCAGGGGGGCAAAGCGGCATCGCCCAGACCACCGACTACCGCGGCGTCAACGTCCTTTCCGCCTATGCCCACATCCCGCGCACCGGGTGGGGGTTGGTGTGCAAGCAGGATTCCGCCGAGGTCTTCGCGCCCATCCGGCGCACGCTCTACGTGACCTACGGCATAGCTGGGCTCATTGCCCTTCTGGTGTGGGCTTTCGCCCTGAGGCTCGCCCGTGGCCTCAGCGCGCCGCTGGTCAAGCTCTCCGAAGCCGCCACCGAGCTCGGTGCCGGTCACTACGACGCCCGCATCGAACCGGAAGGGACCCTGGAGCAGGTATCGCTGGCTGGCTCCTTCAATGCCATGGCCGACACGCTGCAACTCAAGATGGCAGCGCAAAAGGGGCTGGCGCGGCTTTCCGAGCACCTGGTGGACGTGGTGAGCCTGGATGATTTTTTCCGGAAACTGCTGCCGGTCTTTGTGGAGGTCACCGGAGCCCGGATGGCGGCCGCTTTCGTCCAGGACGGCGACGGGGACCACTTCACGCCCATGCACGCCATCGGGGCTGACTCGGCCCGCATGCGCCGTTACAGCAGCACGCAGCTCGAGGGTGAACTGGGCATACTGCTCACCTCGCGCAGGATCTCGCGCTTCGCGCCCGCCCCAACCGGCGAGGGGCTGCGCTTCGTCACCCCCTTCGGCGAGATCGCGCCGGCCGAACTGATCACCGTCCCGGTGGAGGCCGACGGCGAGCTGCGCGCCTTCGTGTCGCTTGGCTGCGAGCACCCGTTCCCGCTTTGGGTGCACGACACGCTGGAGATGGTCCGGGTGCCGCTGGGCTCCGCCTTCTCCAGGGTGGTGGCGGGCGAGGATGTGCGCCGGCTCGCATCGGAGCTGGCGGTGAAGAATGCCGAACTGGTGCAGCAGTCCGAGGAACTGGTGCAGCAGTCAACGGAACTCGCCCAGCAGTCCGACGAACTGGCCCGCCGCAACCAGGTCCTGGACCAACAAAAGCAGCTTCTGGAGGAGGCGACCCGTCTGAAGAGCGAGTTCCTCTCCAACATGAGCCACGAGCTGCGTACCCCGCTCAACTCGGTGCTGGCGCTGTCCCGGGTGCTGGCGGTGCAGGCGGCCCAGCGCCTCTCCGAGGAGGAGCGCGGCTACTTGGGCATCATCGAGAGAAACGGCAAGCACCTGCTCTCCCTGATCAACGACATCCTGGACCTGGCCAAGATCGAGTCCGGGCGCCAGGATCTGTTCATGGAGACGGTGGACCCGGCCAAGGTAGCGGGCGAGGTGGTGGACAGCCTCGCGGTGCTGGCCCGGGAGAAGGGGATTGCCCTGTCGTTGGTCGCGCCCGATACACTGCCCGAGATGCACATCGATGTGAAGAAGCTGCGCCAGATGCTGCAGAACCTGGTCGGTAACGCCGTGAAATTCACCGCGCAGGGGTCGGTCACGCTACGCCTGGAGGCGCGCGGGACGGAAATCATCTTCGAGGTGAAGGACACCGGCATCGGCATCGCGCCGCAGTACCTGGAGAGCATTTTCCTGGAGTTCCGCCAGGCCGACGGCTCCACCTCGCGCTCCTACGAGGGGACCGGCCTCGGTCTCGCCATCGTCAAGAAGAGTGCCCTGCTTCTCGGTGGGGACGTCGAGGTCGCCAGCGAACTGGGGCGCGGCTCCGTGTTCACCCTGCGCCTCCCGGTGCAGTGCGCTGCCGCCGCTGCGGAGAGGCGATCCGGCGCGCCAGCCGGGATCACCGGCATGCCGGCGCCCCTGGAGCCGGAGTGGCGCCCGGCTCAGGTACCGGGACGCTCGGTGCTGGTCGTGGACGACGACCCCGAAGCGGTCTCGCTGATCACGACCCACCTCGGCCAGGCCGGGTTCGGCACCCTGAGCGCCCTGAACGGCCGCGACGCCCTGCGCCTGGCCCGTGCCAACCGCCCCTTCGCCATCACCCTCGACATCATGATGCCCGAGATGGACGGGTGGGAGGTGATGCGGGAGCTCAAGGAACATCCTGAAACCGCCGATATACCGGTCATGATCATCTCCCTCTCCGAGGACCGCGCCACCGGCATCGCCCTGGGTGCGGTGGGGGTGATCAGCAAGCCGGTGGGCAAGGAAGAACTCATGGAGGCCTTTGCCCGGTTGACGGGGGCGGGGTGCCGCCTGGTGATGGTGGTCGACGACAACGAGTACGACCGCTGCTTCCTGGCTTCGCTGTTCAAGGAGAAGGGGCTCGACGTGCTCCTCGCGGAAAGCGGGCCGCAGGCGCTGGACCTTGCCGTGGCAGACCATCCCGACCTGATCACCCTTGACCTCCTCATGCCGGGCATGGACGGCGCCGAGGTGCTGGACCGGCTCAGGTCCAACGCGTGCACCGCCGACATCCCGGTGGTGGTGATCACCTCCAAGGAACTCTCCCGGGCCGAGTTGCAGCGCCTGTCAAGCGGGGTGAACGCGATCATCTCCAAGAACGGCCTGGAGCGCCAGGCGGTCCTGGACGACCTGGTGCGCAGCCTGGAGCGCCTGGGAATGCGCATGCCCCAGCGCGACGACAGCGGGGGGGCCAGGATCCTGATCGTGGAGGACAGCGAGGCCGCGACGGTGCAGCTGCGCTTCGCCCTGGAGTCGGCGGGCTACCGGGTCGACGCGGTTTCCGGCGGCAGGTACGCGCTCTCCTACCTGAAGTCCCACGTCCCCGACGGCATCGTTCTCGACCTGATGATGCCCGAGGTGGACGGCTTCCAGGTGCTGGAGGCGGTACGCTCCAGTAGTCTCACCGCCGGGGTGCCGGTGATGGTGATGACCGCCAAGACGCTCTCTCCCGGCGAGTACGACCGGCTCAGGGAGCTGAAGGTGCACCAGCTGGTACAAAAGGGAGACGTCGAGCTCCAGGAGCTTTTACAACGGGTCTACGAGATGCTGGGGAGCGTGAGCGTGTTCCGCCCCGGGAGCGCCGCTGCCTGCGCCCCGGCCGCGCAGGTAAATGATGCCCCCGCGTGGCAAGGGGACGGTTCGCTGCTGGTGGTGGAGGACAACCCGGACAACCTGGTCACGCTGAAGGCGACGCTGGCAGGGAAGTACCGCGTCGTCGAGGCGTGCGACGGGGCCGCGGGTCTCGACGCCGCGCGCCGCGGGTCGCCTTCGCTGATCCTGCTGGACCTGCACCTGCCGGTGCTGGACGGTTTCGCCGTGCTGAAACATCTCAAGGAAGACCCGGCTACCGCTGCCATTCCGGTGGTGGCGCTCACGGCGAGCGCCATGGCCGGTGACCGGGAGAAGGTGCTGGCGGCCGGATGCGCCGCCTACCTTTCCAAGCCCTATCAGCCCGAGGAGTTGCAGGAGCTGGTGGCGAGTTTCGTCGCCCCTGCGGGGGACACCCCGCTTTAGAACGCGCAGCGGCCATCCCGAAAGGAACCATTGAGCATGAAGCTTCTTGCCATCGATGACAACCAGGACAACCTGCTCACCCTGAGCGCGCTTTTGAAGGCCTTTCTCCCCGAGGCGCAGCTGATCACCTCGCAGTCGGCGCAGGACGGCATCCGCCGCGCCGGGATGGAGGCGCCGGACACCATCCTGCTCGACATCCAGATGCCGGGCATGGACGGCTTCGAGGCTACCCGGCGCCTGAAGGCCTCCCCGGCGACCCAGCACATCCCGGTCATTCTGGTCACCGCCCACAGAAGCGACTCTGCCTGCCGCGTCATGGGGCTCGAGTGCGGTGCCGACGCCTTCCTCTCCAAGCCCTTCGACGAGGCGGAACTGGTGGCGCAGATCAAGGCGATGGTGAGGATCAAGCGCTCCGAGGACGCGCTGCGCCAGGAGCGTGATTCCCTGGATGCGCTGGTGCAGCGGCGCACCGCACAGCTGTCCGAGGCGAACCGGGAACTGCAGGAGCACCTGGAACGGCTGGTGGAAAACGAGGCGCGCTATTCGCGCGCGGTGCGCGGCACCAGTGACGGCCTGTGGGACTGGGACCTGGTCAGTAACGACTATTACTACTCGCCCCGCTGGAAGGAGCTCCTGGGCTTCGCCGACGACGAGCTGGTGAACCGCCCGGAGACCTTCTTTTCACGGCTGCACCCCAACGATCAGCCCGAGGTCCAGGACGCCCTGTGCGCTCACTTCCTGGGCCAGACGCCCTTCGACCTGGAGCTGAGGCTGAGGACCAGGGAAGAGGAATATCTGACCGTTCGCTGCCGGGGGCAGGCGGAATGGGACGAGGCGGGGGAGCCGGTGCGCATGTCGGGAGCGATCACCGACATGACCGAGCGGCAGTTGATGGAGGAGCAGCTGCGCCAGGCCCAGAAGATGGAGGCGGTGGGACAGCTTGCTGGCGGGGTCGCGCACGATTTCAACAACGTCCTCACCGTCATCGCCGGCTACGCCAACATCCTGAAGATGGATCTCACCCCGGAGAGCGTGCACTACGGACTGGCGGAGCAGATCTCGGCCGCCGCCGAGCGCGCCGCGCAGTTGACCCGTGGGCTGCTTGCCTTCAGCCGCAAGCAGGCCATAAGCCCGCAGCGCTGCGACCTGGGCGAGATCGTGCGCCACGTCGAGCAGTTCCTGGGGCGCATCATCGGGGAGGATATCCAGGTCAAGACCGAGATACTGCCCGAGCCGCTGCCGGTGCAGGTCGATCTGGCCCAGATCGAGCAGGTGCTGGTCAACTTGGCGGCTAATGCCCGCGACGCCATGCCCGGGGGCGGTGTCTTCACCATAGCCACCGGACTGCGCGAGGGGAGCAGCTACGCCCACGGAGCAGCCGCCGGCAAGCATGCCGTCATCATCGTCGCCGACAGCGGGGAGGGGATGGACGAGGCAACCAGCCGCAGGATCTTCGAACCGTTCTTCACCACCAAGGAGGTGGGGAAGGGGACCGGCCTGGGCATGGCCATCGTGTACGGCATCGTGCAGCAGCACAAGGGGAGCATCTCGGTGAGCAGTACCCCCGGGCAGGGGACTGTGTTCACCATCGAACTTCCCCTGGTCGAGGGTGGGGCGGCGCTGCAACCGGTGCTCGGCCAGCAGAGCGTGCCCCAGACGGGCTCCGAGACCATACTGGTCGCCGAGGATGATCCCAACGTGCGCAGCCTGGTGGACATGGTGCTGAGCAGGCACGGCTACCAGGTGATCCTGGCCGAAGACGGCGAAGAGGTGGTCCATCGCTTCCAGGCGGAACAGCACGGGATAGAACTGGTGCTGATGGACATCATCATGCCCAGAAAGAACGGCATCGAGGCCTACGCCGAGATCAAGAAGATCCAGCCCGGGGCCAAGGTCCTGTTCACTTCCGGCTATACTGCCGATTTCATTCAGAGCCGTGGCATGAAGGAAGGGGTCGAACTGATCATGAAACCGGTGCAGCCGATGGAACTGCTGCGCAAGGTGCGCGAGGTGCTGGAGCGTTAAATGCCCCACCCGTGATAAGGGGTTTTTGCATTAAAATAATTTATTCTTATTTTATTTTCGCATAATTTATGCGGGAATATGCGACTTCGGCTGGACAGACTCGTTCAGCTAACCTCGTGACTCTAAGAAGTTTTTACTGAATCCACCCTCAGGACCGGGGGTGGATTTTTCGTTTTATATTCTGATAATCCGATTTTTGAGTGGAACGGTTGATGCTGATATTGGGGTTAACTGCCCATCGCCTGGGTGAAACTACCATAGATAGGCTTGGCGGTGAGGTGGTTAATGGCTCGATATCACTGCCAGATTTTAGACCTGATCCTGGTGGTGCATGGAAATCCGCAGCAGTACACCGTTGTCAAGCTGAGTGGTTTACCCCAATGGGTGGGATATTTCCCTCAGCATCACTCAAAAGGAGGTAGCAAAGATGAAAAAACTGTTAGCTGTACTCACCTGCCTCGCCATGCTCCTGGCACTTGCCGTGCCGGTAGCGATGGCGGGCAAATCCACCGACAAGACCGCACCGGTCACCACCGCTTCGCCCTTGGGGGGCACCTTCGCCAGCGCCGTCACCGTGACCCTGACGGTCAACGAGCCGGCCACCACCTACTACACGACCGACGGCACCACCCCGACCACCGGTTCGCCCGTCTACACTGCTCCCCTGACCATCAGCAGCACCAAGACGCTTAAGTACTTCTCCAAGGACACCGCCGGCAATCTGGAGACCGTCAAGTCCCAGACCTACACCATCGGCACCCCCACCTCTACCCACGCCACCCTGACCTGGACCGGCTACGCCATGTGCTCTTCCTGCCACACCAGTCAGGCTCAAGCCATGTACCAGAGCGTACACTACCAGTGGAAAGGATCCGCAGCCGAGATGACCACCGGTCCGGCGACCCAGGGCAAGATCGACGCCACCGACGGTTCTTCCGCGTTGAACGCGTATTGCATCAACATCCAGGGTAACTGGGGCCCCTGTGGCGCCTGCCATGCCGGTACCGGCGCCAAGCCGGTCGCCACCGGCAACCCGTCCGCTGCCCAGCTCGCCTCCATCGACTGCCTCATGTGCCACGCCGATGCCACCAACGCTCCCTACAGCCGCGTGCGTAACGCCACCACCGGGCTGTTCGAGCCGGCTGCCGGCCTCGACATGAACCTCGTGGTACAAAAGGCCGGCCAGAAGCCGACCCGCAAGAACTGCCTGGGCTGCCACGCCAAGGCCGGCGGCGGCGACGCCGTCAAGCGCGGCGACATCGCCCTCGCTTCCGGCACCACCTCTGACGTCCTTTACGACACCCACATGGCCATGGGCTCCGGCGGCAACATCCAGTGCCAGGGCTGCCATACCTACACCAGCCATCGCGTGGCCGGTCGCGGTACCGATCTGCGCCCCGAGGACAGCACCGTTGAAGTGTCCTGCGCCACCAGCCTGTGCCACTCGACCAAAACCAGCCTCACCACCAGCCACACCACCTACGACACCAGTCACCATGTGGGTCGTGTAGCCTGCCAGGCCTGCCACCTCCCGACATACGCCAAAAACGCCAACGACACCGCAAACACCGAGGCCACCGAGACGCATCGCAACTGGCAGGTCGGCGAGTGGAACGCCACCTTGAACCGCTACGAACCGACGCCGACCAAGGCCAACGACCTTCTACCGAAGTATGCCTTCTGGAACGGCACCAGTTGGGGCAACAACGCCTTCGACGCCGCCGCCCTCGACGCAGCTACCGGCGCCTACAAGATTTCCCGTCCAGTCGGCGCAATCAACGACCCGGTCGGCACCAAACTGTTCCCGTTCAAGTACAAGACTTCCAGCCAGGCGCTTGCTAACGGCAAGCTGGTTACCCTTTCCACCGCAACCTTCTTCGCTACCGGCAACTACGATCAGGCCGTCAAGGACGGTTTAGTCTATATGGGACTGCCTAGCACCACCCCTTACACGACCGTAACCACCGACGAACTGCAGTTGCTGAACCACCAGATTCCGCCTGCGACCGGCAACGTGCTTGCCTGCACCGATTGCCATGGCACGACCACCCGGGTCAACCTCCCGGCCCTCGGGTACGCTCTCAAGGCTGCCGAGTCCGTTGTCTGCGTTCAGTGCCACTCGCAGAGGACCAACAAGGGGTGGGCCTCCGTCCATAGCGGTCACGTTGGCTCCAGGATGATCGACTGCTCCATGTGCCACAACTTCTCCCGCGCCACCGAGCGGAACCTGAAAATAGGCATTATGTAATCCGATTTGTTTTTTTCCGGGGCGACCGACAAGGTCGCCCCAATCTCATACGGCTTTGGGGGAATTATGCTTGCCATCTTCGTTCGCTTGGTTTTCGGCTCGCTGCTAGTCAGCATCGTCCTGGTCCACCCCGTTCCATCATGGGCCGCACAGAGCCTGGGCTATATCGTCGAGATTGCGGATACCGGCAAAAGCCGCGAGTTGGCCACTCTGATTGAAACAAAGGTATATCGATGCGTCATCCCGGCGAAGAACATGTGGGTGACGGACCAGCAGAGTAACTGCGCGGTCTGGATCGGCAAGAATGTCCCGCTGGAGATGTTGCGCGCGGTGCTTCCGGAGGCGATGCGTCTCAACCCGCATCTCAAGTTCTTTTATATCGTCGGCGACCGGGGGGAGAAGCCGCCGCAGGTGGTGGACAATACGCTGCACGTGGGGGGGCACATCGAGGCTGCCCTGGTGAAGAAACTGAACATGATCGATCAGCAGGAGATGCTGGCGCAATTGGGCAAGGCCGCCTCGCTTGAGGATCTGCACCGGTACCTGCACGAAAAGAACAAGCCCAAACCGGAGCAAAAGCCGGCGTCCTGATGCGCGGCAGCGGCTCTGCACGGCTTAGATCGTGTTCCCTCTCCCTCTCGGAGAGGGTGCCCGCAGGGCGGGTGAGGGGTGCTGATCAGGAGTGTGCTTGCAGATCGCGGCGCCCTCACCCCTGCCCCTCTCCCAGAGGGAGAGGGGGAACCTTGGGGAATCCAGACCCGGGCGAAGCAATAAAAACGGCCGCGTCCCTTTCGGGAGCGGCCGCCCTGTTTTCCATAGGCTAACTACTGCTAGGCGAAATCTTTTGCGTTGATGACGACGCCGCTGCGTGTCCCGTGAACGCTGGACCAGTATGCCTGGGCCACCTGCTGGGCGGGCATCCCGCCGGAACTATCCATTCCGAGCGCTTCCAGGGTTTCCTTCACCCAGGGAGGACTCACCACGTTGATCCTGATGCCGCGGGGCAGCTCCAGCGCCGCGGCACGCACGAAACCTTCCAGGCCCGCGTTGATCATGCTGATCGAGGTGCTCCCGGGCATGGGCTGATGGCTCAACACCCCACTGGTGAGGGTGAAGGAGCCGTTGTCGTTGATGTAGTTCATCCCCACCCGGACCAGGTTTACCTGTCCCATGAGTTTTCCCGACAGCCCGGTCTGGAAGTCCTCGTCGGAGAGTTCGGCCAGCGGACCAAAGTGCGCCACGCCGGCTGCGCAGGCCAGGGCGTCGAACTGCCCGACCTCCCTGAACATGTTCTCTATGGACTCCTTGCTGGACATGTCGACCCGGTGATCACCGCTTCTGAAGGCGACCATGACCACCTCGTGTTCGGTCGCCATAAGCTTGGCCACTGCCTTGCCGATGGTTCCCGTCGCTCCTACCACTATGATCTTCATAAGCCTGTCCTCCCGTGTTGGCGCTGTGGCGTCCCCGGGCTCGACGGGCCAAGCCCGGCTAGAGACCGAGGTACAGCGTGAAGTATATCTGATCTTCCCCGCCTTTGTTG
Organism: Geomonas anaerohicana; assembly: GCF_016458305.1. Classification (GTDB taxonomy): domain Bacteria; phylum Desulfobacterota; class Desulfuromonadia; order Geobacterales; family Geobacteraceae; genus Geomonas; species Geomonas anaerohicana. Next base: position 130,485 of record NZ_JAEMHL010000006.1, read on the forward strand.
AAGCCGTGGGCGTATCCCAGCGCCGGAGTCACCTTGACCCAGTATCCGAGCGTGACGTCGGCGCGCAGCTCGAAGCCGGCGCCGACGCGGGTCTCGTCGCCGTGGAAGGACCTGCGGTCGTCCCAGACCTGGCCGGCGTCGACGAAGAGCGCACCGTGCAGTTTCTCCGCGAAGGCGGGTACGGTGCCGTAGCCGCGCAGCGGGTACATGATGGGAGCCCGGTACTCCAGGGTGCCGGTGGCGATGTACTTGCCGGCCATGGAGCGTACCGGGTAGCCGCGCAGCGGGAACTTGTTCAGGTCCGAGGGGGGACCGCCCATCTGGAAGGCCTCCTGGCCGAACTGCAGGTCGCCGTCGGCGAGGGCGCCGGAAAGGCGCAGGTAGAGCACCTGGTGCCGGGGCGAGGCCAGGGGGAGGCGCAGGTATTCCTCGTAGGTGGCGCTGTACTCGGAGAGGTTTATGTCGCTCCCCAGGTCGCGCGAGTAGTAGCGGTAGAGGAGCGAAACGCGCCTGCCCTCCTCGGAGCTGACCGAGTAGGGGTACTTGAGCACGTCGTCGAAGTCGATCCCGGCGAAGACGTTGTCGCGCCGCCCCTGGAACACGGGGACGCCGTAGAGGGTCCCGTCAGGGCTCAGCGCGCTGAGGGCCTTCTGATCGACGATTTCATAACCGGCCAGCAGGCGGTAGCGGGATTCGAGCCGGTTGATCGGGATGGATGCCTGCACGGATACGCCCTGGTTCAACTCCCAGTAGTCGTTGCCGTTCTGGTACAGGTTCGCGTACAGGAAGGGCTCGGCGTGCGCCTGCAGGGTGAGGGTCGGGTAGAAGGAGTCGTTGTTGTAGAGGAGGCTGTAGTAGCCCCGCTTGCGTTCGTTGCTGTAGGCGGCGCTGACGGCGTAGCTGTGGTAGCCCAGAACGTCGGCACCCGCGGTGAAGGCGCCCACCACGGTGCCCTTGGGGCCGTCGACGTAGAGGCGGGGGAGCCAGAAGCGCGGCAGTAGGGTGGGGAGGGGGGTGTAGCCGGCGGCAGTGCTTAAAGCCTGGGAGGACTGGGAATCCTGGGAGTCCTGGGAAGCATGGGAAAGCTGAACCGACTGAACAGGCGATAAGGCAGCGGCGGCGGCAGGGGATGCTGCCGGTGTTGCTGAGGCTGCGGAGGCTGCGGAGGCTGCGGCGACTGCCGGGGCACCGGCAGGGTGCGACGCGGCGGCGGGGAGGGCGCGGGTCAGGGGGAGGGAGGGACCACGCTGCACGCGCCACTCACTGCGGTCCAGACGCATCTGGACGATCTTGAAGCCGCGCGAGGTGTACCGGGCCAACAGCAGACGGCTCCCGTCCGGCGCGGGCTCGGGCTGCAGCGCGCCGGTCAAAAGGTGGCTCACCTGGTAGCTCTTGCCGTCGCGCAGGTCATAGGCGAAGACGTTGAATACGCCGGTTTCGTCGGAGACGTAGTAGATGACGGATGCGTCGGCAGCCCAGGCTGGGTAGGCGAGGGTGTTGCCGGCGCTCAACAGGGGGCGGTCGGTTTTCTGCACCAGGTCGTAGATCCTGAGGCTGCTGGTCCCCGCGTTGTCGGTGAGGACGTAACAGATGGCGCGACCGTCGGGAGAGAAGCGCGGGCCGGAGACGCGCTCTTCGGAATAGGCGGTAAGGGGTACGGGTTTGCTAACCTGTGCGTCGGCGGTGAGCAAAACCAGATTCTGACTGCCGCGACTGCTGGCAACGGCCACGAAGGACTTGCCGTCGGGGCTGACCTGGACCTCGCCCAGGCGCTCGCCTTTGGTGATCCGCCTGGTGCAGTCACGCTCCAGGTCGTGCACGTAGAGATCCTGGTAGAGGTCAAAGCCCCGGGTTACCTCGGCCTGGGTGAAATAGATGCTCCTGCCGTCGGGGGACCAGCTCAGGCTGCCGTCCGACAACTGGCGCCTGAACTCGGTGACCTTGCGGCCGGAGGCATCGGTAACGACGACGGTGGTATGGTCGCGCGGGTCGCGCCTGGTGAAGGCAATGCGGCTGCCGTCAGGCGAGAAACGCGGCGACGCAAGATTTTCACCCTGGTCATAGACGGTGGTGAGCGGGGTGAAGGGCTGCCGGGACAGGACGGCAATCCGGGCGGACTGCTCGTCCCTGAGCGATGCGATCATGTCCCGGTACACCTCGCGGTAGGTCTTGCCCTGGAAGTTCTCCTTGGCGGGGCCACTGATGGTGTAGGGGAAGCGTCCCGCGTGCCCCAGGGCGAGTCTGCCGGCGAGGTCGTTGCCGTAGGTCTCGGCGATGTAGCGCTGCAGGCGGTAGCCGTAGATGTACGGCAGATGCCCTGAGGGCCAGTCGGGCACATCGCCGTTGATCTGGTCCACCGTGGGGAGGTTGTCCTCGGCGACGGCGCTGCGGAAGATCATGTCGTAATAACTGCTCTTGCCGCGTCCCTGGCCGGTGTACTTGGTCTCGGCCCAGGTCGCCATCCCCTCGTGCCACCAGCGCGGCAGGAAGGTGTTGGGAGGGGCCGTCACCAGGAAGAGCACGACCGAGATGGGATCCATCCAGGGGAGGGGCTTGCCGAAGATGGTGCGGGTCACTTTGGAGTAGCCACGCGCCGGGTCGGCGGAAACGATGTGCGCGAACTCGTGGGTGAACAGCGTCCTGAGCCAGTCGTCGTACTCTCCGAGCGTGGAGGAGACGCCGGGGGGGACCACCTGGAGGTAGATGGTGTTGTAGGGGATGGTGATGGCCAGGCCGTTGGTGAAGTCGCTGTCGTCGACCAGCACCACCTGTGTCTTTTCGGCCGGTCGCCACTGGAACTCCCCAGTCAGCTTGTCGTAGATATCTTCGGCCATCCCGGCGGCCCTGCCGGCCACCCCTTCCAGTCCCTGGTGGTAGTGGATGGCGAAGTGCTTCGTTTCAACGGTGGAGTACCGGAACGAGGTGTCGAACTTTGCGGCATGAGAGACGGATACCAGGCACAACAGTGCAACGACGGCAAGACATAACGATTTCATGCAACTCCCTTCCAAACGGTTGAGGTGTCCGGGCGGCGGAGGTCGGCTATTCGAGCCCGACCAGTTCCCTCCCTTTGGGGTATTCGATGACGAGGTCGTAGGAGACCTTCTTCTTCTCGGACGGAGCGAGTTCCACCTTCCAGACCAGGGTCCCGTCTTCCTTCGTCTCCGATGGTTTCGGAGCGGCGTCTTCCACCGCGACCTTGATCTCGGCGTTACTCGGCAGCGGCTGCTGGTCCTTGAGGAACACGGTGACCGGGCGCTGTTTGAAGTTTTCCACGTCGATGGTGACGTGGTAGGTGACGCTGCTGCCGCTGATGATGCCGCCTTTCTTCTTGACCCGTGCCACTTCGCGCTTCACCTTCACCTGGTCGTCGCTGCCGAAGTAAAGGTCGAACTCTTCGCCGGAAGCTACCGTCTTCAGATGGCTTTTGCCGACGAAGGTGGCGTCGTTGAAGATGCTTGCCTCGCCCGCCAGGAGCGGGAAGGGGGTGCGGTTGATCACGGTGGATTTGAGATAGACCCGCGGGGAAAGCTTGGGCACCGTCACGTATTCCAGGGTGACGGGAACCGTTTCCGCGGCGATGACGCTGGTGGCGCGGGTGCCGTCCGTGGCTACGTCAACCGGCAGCGCCACCTGGAACTGGACCGAGGTCTGTCCCTGGGCGACCTCCGCCGGCACAAAGCCGGCCGGTTCCATGCGATCCTCGGCGGGGGCGCCTCCAAAGGTCGGCTCCTGTACGGGCGCCGGGGCCGGTGCGGCCGCGCCGACTGCCATTTTGCGGGAGAGGTACGGCATGGGGCGCGGAGGTTCGTAAAACGAGATGTGCCACGGAGTCAACTCTGGTGCGCCGCCGCCGGCCGCCGGGCTCGCGGTGGAGAGGGTGAGCTTCACCTGCTGCCAGCTCTCGCCGCTCTTCTGCCAGACCTGGGCGCGGTAGGTGAGGAGAGCCTCCTTGCCGTCCGGTGCCAGGCGCACGTCATAGGCAGGGAGCCAGCTGGCCTGGGCAACCAGGTAGCTGAGCTCGAGATCGAATTTCATGTCGCGCTCAGCCTCGATGGCCACCTGGACCGAGCGTACTTCTTTCTGGGGCTCCGCCCGGTACTGCGCCAGTTCCTTCCTGAGTGCCGCGATCTGCTCCTGGAGCGGCTTTTGGGCGGCCTCGGCGTCATAGAGTTCTTCCTCGATCTTGCCGGTGTTGTCACCCACGAAACGGACCGCCTCGGAGAGCTCTGCAGCGGTAGGCTTGCCAAGGCCCAGTTCCTTGGAGATGCGCTCCCCCCAGCCGACCCGGATGGAATCGACGAAGGCGCGCTGGGCGCCCAAAGCCTTGCGCCGCGCCTCGATCGCTTCCACCTTCCGGTTCAGCCGGGCAATTTCATCCTCGAGCTCGCGCACCCGCGGATCCTTGCTGCGGTCCAGGAACACGTTCTTCACGGTGATGCCGGCGATCCGGGCGCGTCCGGTTCCCTTCCCCTCGGCCCTGAGCGATTCCTCCGCCATGAGCTGGGGCAGGTTTTCCAGCGTCACCAGGTTGGTCCCCGCCTTCAGGGCGACGCTCGCCTGGCGGGTTACCTGGGCGGTGTCGGCATAGACGGTCACCGCGGTGATCCGCGAGGGCGCGGTCTGCGTCGTGGTCGGCGCCGCGAGGGCGAGCGACGAGCTAAGGAACAGCAACAGGGAGAGGGACAGCATCCTCATTTTCATAGGAACCTCGGGTGTTTGAAGTCCCCCTTTGCGAAGGGGGATTTAGGGGGATTGCTCTTGGTTGTGGAGCAGCAAAATCCCCCCTGTCCCCCCTTCGCAAAAGGGGGGGACGCTTGGGCCCATGTAGCGCTAGGAGCGGCAAGATTGCTGATTGTTTATTTTTTCTTGGAGGCGTAGCTGTAGTACTTCAGCTTGATGTTCTCCCACATCACCAGGCGTTCGCCCAGCATGGTCATGACCCGCACCTCGCCATCCTGGGAGATGACGAAACCGAGACTGCCGGGGTTCTGGCAGCAATAGCGCATCATCGACCTGTGGCGGGTCCCGAAGTGGTTGTAGCTGACCGGCCGCAGTTTGGCCTCGCTCCCCATGCGGTCGGTGGCGATGAAGACCCGGTCCGGCTCCTGCCAGTTCTTGATCTCGACGCCGTAGCCGCGCACCACCAGGTTCGGGTCCATCACCACCAGCCCGTCTACCCGCGTCAACAGGGCGATGAACCAGATCACACCGTCGATCTCGTTCTTGTTGGCCCGCAGTTCCTTCTCCAGGCGTCGCAACTGCTGGAACTGGTCCGCGGAAAGTTCCCTGGGTCTCGCCTCGCCGTGCCCGAGCAGGTGCCGTTCCAGGTAGTCGGACTTGATCTTGGTGACGGCGTTGGACTGCAGCGAGGTCGGCAGTCGGTCGTAGTTGATGCCGTACTTCACGTTGAGGTCGTCAGGGGTGATCTGCGGCGTGATCAGGATGGCGCCGCCGTTCTTGATCTTCTGGATCCTGAGCAGGATCCTGCACAGCACGGAGATCCACTGCTGTGCGTGCAGTTCGTCGCCCACCCCCGGCGCCTGGTAGATGTCATCGGGGATGTGGCTGCGCACCCCCTGCACGAAGCGCTCGATGCCCGACGCCAAAAGCTCGCGCACCGGACCTTCGCGGAACAGGTCCAGCGAGTGGCGGATCACCTCGTTGACCCTCAGTTCCGCCACCTTCTCGTAGCGCATGTAGACGGCGATGATGCCGATCCCCTCGACGCTGGCCTGGAATACGCCCGGACGCTCCACTTCGACCTCGGCGGAGCGGTTCAGGAACTTGTGGAAACGGTTCTGCTGGTCGACCAGCCCCCAGATGTAGAGCTGGTCCAACTGGTCCGGCCAGACCACGAAAGACGAGGTGCGCAGGTCGGTGGACTTGGCGATCTTGACCACGTTGGAGACGGTGAAGGGGATCGGGTCGGCGAAGGGGATGTAGCTCCAGCGGTCCCGGGCGGGGTTGCGCGGAGGCTTCGGGTCGGGCTGGCTCGGGTCGAGAAAGACCATGTGCAACAGTACCGGCTCCGACTCCTCGGTGCGGAGGCTGGAGTAGTACATGGTCTCCATGAGCTCGATGATGACCTGGTCGTCCGGCACCACCGCCTTGCGCTTGCGCAGTTCGTTGCAGACGAATTCGGCCAGGTGGCGCGGGGTCTTGTTCTTGATCGGCATGGCCGGCGGCAGCCCTCGTGGTTGGTTTGTTACTGGTTCGGGTACTGGGCGAGTTCCAGCAGGATCCCTTCCGGCCCGTGAAAATAGATGAGCTTTTTCCCCGTCTTTTGCCAGACCTGCACCTCGCCGATGAACTGCACCCCGCTGCCGCGCAGCCGCGCCACCTCGGCCTCTATGTCGGTGACCGCGAAGGCCAGGTGACGCAGGCCGAGACGGTTGGCGATGCCGACACCGGCATCGGGTTCGCCGCCGGCGTCGAACTGCAAAAGCTCGATGGAAAGGTCGGAGCCGGGGTGGTGCAGGGCGGTGAACCTCCCTCCCGCGCAGCGCACGCCGGTCAACTTTTCCAGGAAATCGGTGTCGAGGCCGGAACTGATGCCGGGGGTAAAGCCGAGCAGCGCGAAAAAGGCGGTGGCCGCTTCGAGGTCGCGTACCACGATGTTGAGATGATCGATGCGAGATATCATGAGAGCCTTGTCGGCCGCCGCAGGTGCGACAGCAGGGGGGTGAATTGTTAATGAGGATAACAACCTTTCGAACGTTGCGCAACGTAGTATCTCCAACTGGTTACCCTCCGTTGCCGGCTGTCGTGGCGCTCACTTTCTATAGCGCGTCCGTGACGGCAAGTCAATGAGAATGGATTCAGTTCTTCAGCCCGGGCCGGAATGTGTCGACGGAAAGGGTGAAATGGCAGCGCCTTACCTTCCCTGCTGGCGTAACTAACCGAAACTATATTCTTTTTTAAAAGTCTAGTATGATGGTGGGTAATGGAGTATTTTTTGTTGACTGTTTTGGTTTGTTTGCGTATGGTGGCTAAAATCGCACAGCGTCGTGATGTATCTTGGATTGCCAGAGGGAGCAGTACCCATGAAGATTGACCAGGGAAAAATACGGGAGCTCGTCGGCCGGCCCGCCCCATACTCCCCCGACCAACTGCGGCGGGAAGCCAACGTCTTCTACGTGGGAGGGGATCTCCCGGAACGGCAGACCATAGAGACGCTGTATGACAGCCATTATCAAAGCAACGCCGCGCTCTTTCACCTCACCTTCGGCGACGAAGAGCGCTTCGCCCAAGCTGAAAACCTGGCCCGGCTGATCAAGAAAAACTTCAACGCCTACCTGGTGGGGAGGGTGGACTTCTGCGCCTCGCAAAAGGCCGTGGAGCGCGCCTACGCCGCCGGGGTCGACATCCTCGACATCCCGCTGCATGCCTATGACCATGCCCGGTCCAGGGAGTCCGGCTGGCATTTCGAGGAGCGCCTGCACTCGCTCGATTACGCCCGGGCCGTCTTCCCGCGCTGGTCCGTGGTGTCGTCGCTGGACGCGGGGTGCGAGCCTCCCGGCGCCACCGTGGCCGGCATCGACGCGCTGCTGGAGCGCGACATCGTGCCGCTGGTGCAAGTGACCAGCGCAGCCGCCGCGCTCCCCACCGAGCAGCTCACCAGGGTTTTCCAGCATCTGCAGCGGGGCTGGCAGCAGAAGAGGGCGCTTATCAAGCCGTTGTTGCCTCTCATTTTTCTGCTCACTCCCCTCGTGCCCGCTGCCCCCAAAGGGATCCTGCGCGGCTTCATCGACAGCATCGAAGACCGCAGGCTCCTGGCCGGTTCCGATCTCCGGCGCTTGCTGCGGGTGAAAGAAGTGGCAGAATCTTACGAATCCTCCGGGCTCTAACTAGGGATCCGGTCATGAAATCGAGCAACGAGGGCACCCGCCAACAGATGGAATCTAAGCACTTCCTGGACAAACCGCTAAAAATCGACAACCGCCCCCTGTGGCTCATCGTGCTGGACCGCACCGCGCGCTACCAGGTGATGGCCGCCGTCGCCCTGGTGATCGGTTTCCTGATCCGCCTGGCCCCGCCCGAGGGGCTTTCCGTCGAGGGGTACCGCTCGCTGGTGCTCTTCGGCGCCACCGTGTTCTTCTGGATCTCCGGGCTTCTCCCCATCGCGGTCACCGCGCTCCTCTCCATGGTGATGCTGCCGCTTCTGGGTATCATGGACGCCAAGAAGACCTACTCCATGTTCGGCAACGAGTCCGTCTTTTTCATCCTTGGCGCATTCATCCTCGCCGCCGCCCTTACCGGCACCGGCATCTCCGCACGTATCGCCCGCGCCATGCTGGCCCGCTTCGGCAGGACGCCGACCCGGCTCGCCCTCACGGTCTTCCTGCTCTCGGCGTTTCTCTCCTTCATCATGAGCGAGCATGCCGTCGCGGCCATGCTCTTTCCGGTGGTGACCGAACTGGCGACCGCCTTGCATCTGGAGAAGGGGAGGAGCAACTTCGGGCGTCTGCTGTTCATGTCCATGGCCTGGGGGTGCATCATCGGCGGCATCGCCACCTTCCTGGGCGGTGCCCGGGCACCGCTTGCTGCCGGGCTGCTGCGGGAGGCCACCGGTCTTCACTTCACCTTCATCGAGTGGTCCACCGCTGCCTGCATGATCGTGCTGCCGCTATTGGTGCTGGGGTTCGCAATACTGCTCAAATTCTTCCCGCCGGACCTGGACGATGTTGAAGTGGGACTTAAATTTCTCAACGGCAAGCGGCTGGAAATGGGGAAGATCAGTTTCGACGAGATCCTCACCGCGCTTGTCATGGCGGTCACCGTCGCCTGCTGGATGTTCCTTGGTGAGAAGACCGGCCTGGCCGCCATCGCCATCCTGGGGGCGGCCGCCCTGTTCACCTTCAAGGTGATCTCCTGGCAGATGATCGAGGAGTACGTCAACTGGGGCATCATCCTCATGTACGGCGGCACCATCGCGCTCGCCTCGGCCCTTGAGAAGACCGGCGCTGCGGTGTGGGTGGTGAAAAAAGGGATGGGCGACCACGCGCACGCACCGCTGGCCGTGATCGCGGTCATCTCGCTGGTGGCGATCCTGGTCACCGAGTGCATCAGCCATGCGGCGGTGGTGGCGATCCTGATGCCGGTCGGCATGGGGCTGTGCCAGACTACGGGGATGGACCCCAAGGTGATGACGCTCTCCATCGCGCTCCCGGCGGGCCTTGCCTACTGCCTTCCCATGGGGACCCCGGCCACCGCCATCGCCTACGCCTCGGGATACCTCAAGAGTCGCGACATCATCGTGGCCGGCGCCGTGGTGATGGCGATCTCGTGGCTGCTGTTCATGGGTAGCGTCGTGTTCATTTGGCCCGTGCTCGGGCTGAATATATAAGAGGAAAGCATGATATCCAAGAAGACGAAGTATGGCCTGAAGGCCCTGATATACCTGGCACGGAAGTACGACCAGGGGCCGATCCTCATCGCGGACCTGGCCCGGGACGAGAGGATTCCCAAGAAGTTCCTGGAGAACATCCTGCTCAACCTGAAGAACAGCGGCATCCTGCAGAGCCGCAAGGGGAGGGGCGGGGGGTACTACCTGGGACGGCCGCCCCAGAAGATCACCTTCGGGCAGGCGATCAGGATCATGGAGGGGCCGCTGGCGCCGGTCCCCTGCGTCAGCGAGATGGCCTACGCCAGGTGCACCGAGTGCGGCAACGAGGCGACCTGCGGCATCCGGCTGGTCATGAAGGACGTGCGCGACGAGATGGCCCGGATCCTGGACGGGACCACGCTGGCGGACGTGATTAAGAAGATGGACGAGGCGGGGGCGCGCCAAGAGGACGTGCTGGATTTCTGCATCTGAGAGCGAGCTGCAGAAGGGACAGGCTCCGTTTGGTGCCTGTCCCTCTAGCGGAACGCTCTTTTCAGCTCACCAGGAACGCTCTTTTCTGCTCAACCAGGTTTCACAAGCCCAAGGGGGACAGGCACCTCGCGGAGCCCGTCCCCTCCAAGGTCAAGGGGGACAGGCACCTGGCGGAGCCAGTCCCCTCCTTCGAGGAATGGTTGGCCCAATGACTACACAGCTAAAGGCGGTGCTATGAAATACGACGTGGTCGGGTTGGGTGTCTGCACTATGGACCTGCTCATGGTGGTGGATGAACTGCCGGGAGGGGAACTGGTGCAGCGGGCGCATGCCTCGGCCCTGGCGGGGGGAGGGCCGGTGGCGACGGCGCTGGTAGCCCTGGCGCGCCTGGGGGCGCGCTGCGCGATGCTGGATCTTGTTGGCGGCGACCTGATCGGCCGCATGATCGTGGCCGAACTAGATGCGGAAGGTGTCGATACGGCGGGCATGGTCATTGACGCCGGCAGCACCTCTTCTCAGGCGACCGTCCTGGTCAGAAAGCGCGACGGCGCCCGCGCCATCACCTTCGCGCCGGGAACCTCCGCTGAACTCTCCCCTGCAGGGGACTGGCTCCGCAGGTGCCTGTCCCCTTTTGAGGAGATGATTCGCTCCGCAAAGATCCTGCACCTGAACGGACGGCACTGGCAGGCCTGCCTCAAGGCTGCCCGGATGGCGCGGGATGCCGGGGTGCTGGTTTCATTTGACGGCGGTTCGCACCGTTTCCGGCCTGAGCACGTGGAACTGTTGCCGCTGGTGGACATCTGCATCGTCGCCGAGGAGTACGCCGCGAGTTGCACCGGGGCCTCCTCACCGGGGCAGGCCGCACAGGCCCTCCTGCAGTACGGCCCCCGGGTGGTCGGAGTCACCAGCGGAACGCGAGGGAGTGTCCTGCTGACCCGTGACGGCGAGATTTTGCACCAGCCGGCTTACCCCGTGGAGCAGGTGATCGACACCACCGGCGCAGGCGACGCCTACCACGGCGGCTTCCTCTTCGGCCTCGCGCGTGGGCTGTCATTGAAAGACTCTGCCCGCTACGCCGCGGCGCTGGGCGCCTTGAACACGAGAGCCCTGGGCGGCCGCGCCGCTTTACCCACCCTGGACCAACTTCAGCAGTTCCTCGAACGTCGCGGCTAGCGCCTTGCCGGCGCAGGCCGCTGCCCCGCCCAGATACTCCACAACACCAACACCCCACCCACAATCTGCAGGGGCGTCAGGCTCTGCCCCAGCACCAGGAAACCGAGCGCCGTGGCCATGACCGGGCTCAACAGCCCCAGCAGCGAGACCGCGGAGGGCTGCAGGCGCCGGATCCCCCAGAAGAAGATCATGTAGGTGATGCCGGTGCCGAAGACACCCAGGTAGGCGTAGCCGAGCACGTTCTTGACGCTAAGAGCCGCGAGCGGCTCCTCGAAGAACAGGGCGAAGGGAAGCAGGAACAGTCCCCCGAAAACCAACTGCCACCCGGTAAAGGCGGCGATGGGAAGCGGTGTTGCAGCCCAGCGCTTTGTGAGGACCGTGCCGAGGGCCATGCAGCCGGCGCCGGCAAAGGCAGCCGCGAGGCCCATGGCGTCCAGCCGGGCGGCCGGGGTGAGCACCAGCAGGGCGACGCCTACGACGCCGGTGCCGGCCGCGATCCAGGCAAGGCGCGTGGGGGTGCTGTTCAGGAGTGGCCGGGAGAGCACGATGACCGCCAGCGGCTGGGTCGCTATCACGGTAGCGGCCACCCCGCCGGGGAGCCGGTAGGCGGCAATGAAGAGCAGCGCCTGGAACACGCCGATATTCAAAAGCCCCAGGAACAACAGCCGGCCCCACCACTCCCCAGTAGGCGCGCGGCGCTGCAAGGCGATCATGACCAGGCCGATGGGGAGCACGCGCAGCAGTGCCGCGGTGAGCGGGTGGTTCGGGGGGAGCATCTGCGTGGTCACGATGTAGGTGCTGCCCCAGATGCAGGGGGCGATCGCCGTGATGAGGGAGGTGCGCACAAGGTGCCGGTTCTTGTCGGTTGTCATGATCTTTCTAACCTGGTCTGTCGCCGGTTGGCTCAGATGAATTCCTCGAAGTAGTCGAGATCCTTGTGGAAGGTCTCCTGCAGCCGCGACAGGGAGAACAGGGCGATGACCAGGGTGAGCACGCCGACGACGACGGCGCCGGTCTCGATGCCTAAGCTCTTGCGGGCCACCTGGAACAGCATGGTGATGGGGATGGTCATGCCGCGCACGAAGTTGGGCACCGAGGTGGCGACGGTTGCGCGCAGGTTGGTGCCGAACTGCTCGGCCGCCACGGTGACGAAGATGGCCCAGTAGCCGATGCCGAAGCCGAGCAGGCAGCAGATGGCGTAGAAGGCGCCGGCGCTCACTCCCGCGGCACTGAAGTAGACGGCGACGGCGGCGACGGTGATGAGCAGGAACAAGAGCACCACCTTCTTGCGGCTTTGCAGCAGCTGGCTCAGCACCCCGCTGGCCAGGTCCCCGCCGACCAGGCCCAGGTAGCAGTACATGACTGCATTGCCCGCACTCACCGCCCCCTGCACCTTGAGCACCTTGGCGAATTCCGGGGAGAAGGTGATCAGCACTCCGACCACGAACCAGGACGGGAGACCGATCAGGATCGAGTGCAGGAAGCGCCCGAAACGGTCCCGCGAAGTGAACAGGGCCAGGAAGTTCCCTTTGGGCATCTCGCGCGACTCCATCCCCTTGAACATTCCGGATTCGGCCACGCTGAGCCTGAGTACCAGGAGCATCAGTCCGAGGACGCCGCCGATGACGAAGGCGGTGCGCCAGTCGAACTGCTTGGCAACGAAGTTGGCGAGGATGGCGCCTGAGACGCCGACCGTTGCGACGATCATGGTGCCGTAGCCCCTGATGGAGCGGTGCAGCACCTCGGAGACCAGCGTGATCCCTGCGCCCAACTCGCCGGCCAGACCGACCCCGGCCAGGAAGCGGAGCAGGGCGTAGGCCTCCATGGAGTGCACCGTGGCGTTGGCGAGGTTGGCCAGCGAATAGATGAAGATGGACCCGAACATGATCTTCAGGCGCCCCTTGCGGTCCCCGAGAATCCCCCAGAGGATCCCCCCCAGCAGCATGCCCGCCATCTGCATGTTGAGCAGGAACACCCCCTGGTCGATCAGTTCCTGTCCTGCCAGTCCGATCCCCTTGAGACTCGGCACCCGTACGATGCTGAACAGCACCAGGTCGTAGATGTCGACAAAATAGCCCAGTGCAGCCACGATCACCGGGAGGCCCAGTACCTGCCGCCACGCGGTCGCGGAATGTTGGCTCGTTTCAGTCATGCGCGTCTCCAGTGTTGTGATTACGGCTCACGGCAGGGTGCCTCGGCGGCGTCGGGGAGGGTGGCCAGCGGTTGCAGGCCCAGGGCCGCAGCGGACTCCGCTTGCCCGGGCGGGATCTCGAAAATGGCGATACGCCCGTCGGGTGCGCCGCAGACCGTGGCATACATTCTGCCGTCCGTGCCGCAGGTGGCCCGGCGGACGGTGATCCCCGCCTTGCGGAGCTCCTGCTCAAGTTCGGCGAGGCTCTTGCCGCCCCCGGTGCATTGCTGCGAGCCGAGCGGGCGGTAGTACTTGCTGCCGGAGGCGGGCGGGTCGTTGAGTCGGTGCAGGCAGCCCGCGAGCATGGTGCAGGCGAGGAGCAGGGCCACGGCACGGCCTGCTTCCGTGCGCCGATGTGTGTGCATGTGATCCATGTGCATGAGATCCTCTATGGGATGCCCTTAAGAATTTGCTCTTAATACAACGGGGACTACTGCAAAGTCAATGACAATGCGGATTAGTGACAATCTTCCGCCAGTGAAAGTCCCCCTTGTGAAAGGGGGACTTAGGGGGATTTCCTGGTTCCCAAGCTCCAGCTTGGGAACCCCATATGGCGCAAAGCTCCAGCTTTGCATCTGAGGGGAGTTGGAGCTTCGGAGAGGCTTTGCGTTCCCAAGGTGGACCTTGGGAACGAGATCAAAGATGGGAGATGCGCTGGCACTGTAGGGGCGCCAGGGTTCGGCGTGAGCGGAGGGGGACAGGCACCTAGCGGAGCCGGTCCCCGGGGAGCGCGGTCGGTCTGGCTATGACTGGTCTTCGGTCTGACTTGCGGGGGCGGTGCAACTCGCTATGACGCGGTCGCGGCCCAGTTCTTTTGCTTCGTACAGCGCCTCGTCTGCCGTGGCGAGCAACTGCTGGATGGTGTCGCCGTCGGCTGGAAACACCGCGATCCCTGCAGAGATGGTGACGTGACCCAGGTGCTGTCTTCCCATGGCCAGTTGCAGCCCTTTTACGGCGCTCCTGATACGGTCGCAGATCTCCAGTGCTGTGTCACAGTCCGCCTCGGGAAGTATCAGGGTGAACTCTTCGCCTCCGAAACGGCAGGCTATGTCACTGTCGCGCACGTTTTTCTGCAGCAGCTGGCCGACTTCTTTCAGGACATGGTCGCCTGCTTCGTGCCCGAAGGTATCGTTGAAGCTCTTGAAATGGTCCACGTCGAGCATGACCACGCTGAGCGGCTGGCTGGTCCTGGTCGCGCGGCTGATCTCCCGCAGCAGCGACTCTTCCATGTGGCGCCGGTTCAGCAGGGCGGTCAGTGGGTCGCGGATGGAAAGCTCGCGCAACTGCTCGCGCAGTTGCAGGCTGCGCACGGCGAGGGCGACCTGTTCTGCGAAAGCCGCCGCCTTCAGCCGGATCCTCTCCAGGTGGTCGGTGTCTTCAGTGCGGGGGAAGCCAAGGTGGAGCGTTCCAAGGGTTTCGTGGTGCGCGGCCAGCGGGATGCACAGGTGCGCCCACGCGTCTCCCATCTCGACATGTTGACATTCGACGTCGGATGCAGCGGCACTGAGGTGCGTCTGCCCGAGCCTCATGGCCCAGCACTGGTCGGGAGTGAACGGTCTCCGGTCGGCCGCCCCCCAGGCAGCGGCGTCGGTCATCAGCGTCCTGGACGGGTTGAGCAGGTAGATCCCCCCCGAGGCATTGGGGAAGAACTTCTCGCCGTAACAGGTGAGAATGCCGCGCGCCTCCTCGAAGTTGGAGCAGGATTGCAGCAGTTGGGTCATGCTGCTCAGGTCGGAGATGTCCCTGTTGGCAGCCTGCAGGTCTCCGGCAACGATAATGTGACTGCGTGACTCGTGGCGCGCAATGTAGTAGCTGAGGCTCAGCAGGATGATGGCAATCACGATACCCGACAGAACTACGACGGTGAGGATCAGGAGGGTGGTGCGTTCGCGGGCGCGACGCTCACTCAGCAGTGTCTTCTCGTGGCTCTTGATTTCGTCGATTCCGGCGCGGATGGCGGTCATGAGGGAGGTACCCTCTTCAGTCAATTGAGCCTGCTCCGGGCCGCGGAAACCCATCCTGTCGTAGTGGGAAATGGAGAGTTTGAAGATGGTGATCTTCCGCTGGATCATTTCCTGGAGTTTGACTAGCCGCCTTTGCTGGCTCTGGTTGTCGCCGGTCAGTTCCTTTACTTCGTTCAGGTTCTCCTGTGCACTCTGGGCAAAAATTTCGCAACGGGATTTTTGCTGTACGTTGCCGGTGAGGATGTAGCCGCGCCTGCTGCTTTCCGCCTGCAGCATCGAGTTGTTCAGGTTGTCGACCGCCATGATGACGTCATAGGTGTGTTGCGTCAGCACGTTGGTCTGGACAAGTTCCGTCCTGATGAAGTAGGAAAGAACGAGCATCACAGTCAGTAGCAGCAAGGCTGCCGAGAAAGTGAGGTCGATGGTTCTAAGGCGTTTGTGAGAGTGGTTGAGATAACTCACGTTGCATACCTGTTAACAGTCAGGAGGGTGACCCGTTGATTATAGGCCATGGCGGGAGAATGGGAAGAAGTCAAAGTGAAATGGATGTATGCACCAGCCGAGGCTGTTATCGCCCGAGCTACGAGCCGATCCGCAACAGCGCCAGGAGTTCCTCGACCGTTACCTTGCCTGAAAGATCGCTCTCGTCGAGCAGACTGTCGGCGAGGCCGCGCTTTTGCTGGTGCAAGCCGACGATCTTCTCTTCGATGGTCCCCTTGGCGACCAGACGGTAGATGGTGACCGGGCGCTGCTGCCCGATGCGGTGGGCCCGGTCGGAAGCCTGGTCCTCGACCGCGGGGTTCCACCAGGGATCCATGTGGATGACGTAGTCGGCAGCGGTCAGGTTGAGCCCCACGCCGCCTGCCTTGAGGCTGATCAGGAACAGATCGCCCGAGCCGGACTGGAAGGCATCGACCCGCTCCTTGCGCTCCGGGGCAGGAGTGCTGCCGTCCAGGTACTGGTAGGGGATGCCGGCGCGGTCGAGGTAGTTCCGGATGATCTCCAGGTGCCCCACGAACTGGCTGAAGACCAGCGCCTTGTGGCGGTTTTCCCTGAGTTCGTCGACGATCTCGGCGAAGGCGGCCAGCTTCGCGCTCGGTATGACGCTGTCGGGGAGCACCAGGCGCGGGTTGCAGCAGGCGCGGCGCAGCCTCATGATCTCGGCCAGGATTTTTATGTGCAGTTCCGCCTTCCCCTCGACCTTGTCGATGCCGGCGAGGTTGTCCAGTGCGCTCTTCCTGATCGCCTCGTAGAGTGCCGCTTCTTCCATGCCCATTTCTACCGGTATGGTGATCTCGGTCCGGGGGGGGAGTTCCTCGAGCACCTGGTTCTTGGTACGGCGCAGGATGAAGGGCTGGATCAGCCTCTTGAGCCGCTGGCGCGCCTTCTTGTCCTCGCTCTTCTCGATGGGGGACGCGTACCTCACGTTGAACTGTTTCAGCGAGCCGAGCAGCCCCGGGTTGATGAAGCGGAACACGTTCCAGAGCTCGCCCAGGTGGTTCTCGATGGGGGTGCCGGTGGCGACCATCTTGAATTTCCCCTGCAGCTTCATGGCGGCCTGGCTTCTCTTGGTCGCCATGTTCTTGATGGCCTGCGCCTCGTCCAGGACGATCGCCTGCCAGGGCACCGCCTCTAAAAGCTCGGCGTCCTGCTGCAGCAGCCCATAGCTGCAGATGACCAGGTCGAGCGGCTTGAGACCCTGCAGCAGTTCCGACCGTTTTGGTCCGCCATATACGATGCGATTCAAGGTCGGCGCGAAGCGAGCGGCTTCGCTGTCCCAATTCAGGCAGACCGAGGTCGGGGCGACCACCAGGGATGGACCTTCCGGCGCCATGCTGAGGACCTGGGCCAGTGCCTGGACCGTTTTGCCGAGTCCCATGTCGTCGGCGAGGCAGGCGCCCACACCCCAGTAGGCAAGCCGGTTCAGCCAGTTGAAACCTTCCACCTGGTAGCCGCGCAGTTCCGCCTGCAACGTGGCCGGCAACTGCGGTCGAAACGACTCCGCCTCGCGCAGCCTCTGCACCTGGTCCCGCCAATAGCGGTCGGCCCGGAATTCTCCGGCCGCGGCGGCGAAATCCTCGAACAGGGAAGAGGCAAGGGGATGGAACCGGAAGGCGGCGCCGCTGGGATCGGCACAGGCAGCCAGGTCGTCCAGGTAGCGCCGCAACTGCGAGGAGAGGGCAAGGAATTCGCCGTCGCCCAGTTCCACGAAACGGCCGTGAGCGCTGCGGGCCAAATCCACCAGTTGCCGCAGATCGAGCGCCAGCCCCTCGTTGATCTTTACCTCTCCTTCCAACTCGAAATAGTCCTTGGCCTGCCTCACGGAAAGCTTGCACTGCCCGGGGGTAACAATCTGTTTTATCTTGAAACGTGCGCCCTGCGGCCAGGAGACGCGGACGGTGTCTCCCAGCGATTGCAGCTGCATTAAAAGCTCCAGCGCGCTCTCGGTTCCGGGAACCAGCCACTCCCCCTCGTTCTCGTCGCTCTCCGCCAGCGCGGTGAGCTGGGACAGTCCGCTTGCTGCCTGCTCCTCCTCGAGCTTCAGGTCGCGCCTGCACTGCACCCGTTTCCCCTGGACCTCGGCCAGAACGGTCTCGCCGCCGGTGCCCGGTCGGAAGTAGGGGCCGGCATCGGAGAAGGGGCGCACCAGGACCTGCAGCCGCAGGCCGGCCTGGTAGGGGAGCAGGTGGAAGTGCGGCGTGGCATCGCCCGGGACCTGCTGCGCCGAGTCGATGCCGATGTCCGACTGCACCGTTAGTACCGATGCCAGCGAATTGATCGCCGCCAGCACCTGGTTCTTGGCCGGGGTAGGGACCTTGAGGCCGGCGCCGATGATGGCGGCGATCTTCTTGTACTCGGCCTTGGCCTGGTACACCTTGATCCTGGTCGGGGTCTCTTTCTGGAGATAGAGCTTCTGATCCTGCTGGAAAGGGGGGAAGAACTGCAGCTGCAGGAACTCTCCCTCGGTGGTCAGCTGCAGTTCGGGTTCGCCGTGCACCAGCTCAAGCCGAACAGAAGCGGCGGCGTCGAGGTAGACCTGCGGGTGGCCGATCATGAGCGGCACCGCCAGGTCCTGGTCCAGCACGTAGCTCTCGCGGTTGTAGTAGCCGGAACCGCGCTCCTTCTTGATACAGGCGCAGATGAGCCGGTCTTGGGCGCTGAGATAATCGAGGCTCTCGGCGTCTTCCGCCAGCCGCTTGAACGACACGTTGCGCCCGGCGCTCCATTTGCCGGTGGGTGCCTGCTTCTGTTCCCTGGGCGTGATCTGGAAGAAGCCGCGCAACTCCTCGAAGTGCCAGATCAGGCGCGACTGCGGCCCCTCCGCATCGACCGCCTCGTCGCCGTTCAGGCGCAACAGGGCTGAGATGGCGCTTTGCCAGGATTCGACCGGGGCGAGGACGCGGCACAAGGGGATGGGCGCCTTGCCAGGGGCGGGTTCCGCAGCATCCGCCGCAGCCGTTGCCTCGATCTCGCGGGCAAGCCAGCTGTGCCCGGAATCTTTTAGCCGCTGCACCAGGGTTGCCTGCTTACGTGCCTCGGCAGGGCGCTGATCGCTGGCGCACCAGTACAGCGCCATCAGTCGGAACAGGGCGTGCAGCGGACTTTGGGCGGGGCGCTGCAGGGACGCCTCCAGGAATTCCTTGCTGCTGCGCCCTCCCTGCCGTTCCGCGATCACCCCCTGGAGGACGTGGTATACCTCCTGGTCCGGCCACTCCCTTTTGGCGACGATGAAACTGCACAGTTCTGCAGCTTCGTCGAGCTGTTTCGGGTCCTGCGTGGCGAGGAGGGCCAGGATAAAGAAGGGGCCGGTGCCGTTGTCGAAATAGGCCTTTCTCTTGCCGGTCTCCTTGCGCAGGGCGACCAGGGCGGCACGGAACAACTCGACGCAGCGGTCGTATTGGCCGCGCTGCAGCGCGCAGCATGCGAGCACGGATATCTGGTTGGAGCTGCAGCGCTCGGCCGCGGCGGCTTCGGCGTCGTCAGCTCGGTCCCGGGATAACAGTTCCAGGCAGTACATGTCGAGCAGGAACGGGGGTGAATCGGAACGGGCGGTGAGTTCGGCGAGCACGCGAAACGGTGCATCGGCCGCGGTGAGTGTTTCCCGTGCGAAGGTGAGATGCGCCGCCAGCGCCGCCCCCTGCAAAATCACGGGGAGAGTGCGGAACCACGTCTCGTCGAAGGGGCGGAAGCAGACCGCATCCAGGGGATGACAGCGCTGGGCCTCGTAGGGAAACTGGCGCAGGTAGCGTTCCGCGGCTTCCAGAGCGGCACGGACGTCCTTGCGGTAGACGCCGATGCGCACATCGCGCAGGGCGTGGGCCGACAGCCGGTAGAAGTTGCTCCCCCAGTTGGAGACCATGGGGATTTCGGCGAGGATGGTGCGCACCATGGTTTCGAAACGGCCGCTCTCGACCGCCTGCAGCGTGGCCGCGTGCGCCACCTCGGGGGAGCAGGAGATCCCTTCGCCGGTATGGCGGACCAGGTCCCGGTTCTTCAGTTCCTCCAGCATTTCGGCGAGGACCAGGCCGGTGTAGCTCCGTCCCGGAGGTGCGGGAAGCCCTGTTTTCTTGACGATGTTGAGGAGAACGTGCTTGGAAAGAGGTGCGTGGATGACGGAGAGAAGCTGGATGAGCGCCGACTGCTCCGGCGTGCAGCGGGCCAGGAGGTCATGCGGTTGGGACTGTGGTTGTTTGGGCTGAGTCACCTGGAACCTCGGATGCTCTGGAAAGGCACGGATGTTGGTAACATTCCCTCTCCCTGTGGAAGAGGGTGCCCGAAGGGCGGGTGAGGGCGGTGCCACAAGGCACCATCTCGCCTATTGCAGCGCCCTCACCCCCGCCCCTCTCCCAGGGGGTGAGGGGGGAGAGCAAGGGGGTAAGGGGGGCGTAGTGGTTGATTAATCCCGGTAGCGCCTGACCAGTTCGCCGTAGGCGTCGATGCGGCGGTCGCGCAAGAACGGCCAGATGCGGCGCACGTCCTCGCTGCGGCGCATGTCGAGATCGACCACGAGGAGCTCCTCTTCCTCGCCGGCGCGGACCAGGAATTCTCCCTGCGGCCCGGCCGCGAAGCTGGAGCCCCAGAACTTGATGCCGGCACCGGCGCCGCTCGGGTCCGCCTCGAAGCCGACCCGGTTGATGCTGCACACCGGGATGCCGTTGGCGACGGCGTGGGCGCGCTGCACGGTAACCCAGGCATCGAGCTGGCGCTGCTGCTCGGCGACCTCGTCGCGCGGGTCCCAGCCGATGGCGGTGGGGTAGATGAGGAGGTCGGCGCCGGCAAGCGCCATCAGGCGCGCCGCTTCCGGATACCACTGGTCCCAGCAGACCAGCACGCCCAGCTTGCCGACCGAGGTCTGGATCGGTTCGAAGCCGAGGTCGCCGGGGGTGAAGTAGAACTTCTCGTAGAAGGCCGGGTCGTCGGGGATGTGCATCTTGCGGTACTTGCCGGCGATCGAGCCGTCCTTCTCCAGCACCACCGCCGTGTTGTGGTACAACCCCGGCGCGCGGCGCTCGAAGAGCGAGGTCACGATGACGACGCCCAGTTCACGGGCCAGCGCCCCGAAATGATCGGTGGAGGGACCGGGGATGGTCTCGGCGAGGTCGAAGCAGGCGGTGTCCTCGGTCTGGCAGAAGTAGCTGCCGGTATGCAGTTCCTGGAGCAGCACCAGTTGTGCCCCCTGGGCGGCGGCCTCACGGATTTTGGCAGTGGTGGCGGCCACCATCTCGTCACGCCCCGGTTTCAGGGCCTGCTGCACAAGGGCTACTTTCAGTTTGTTCATGGTCTTCTCCGTCATTTGGTATCTGCTCCTCCCCCCGGAGGGGGGAGGCCGGGAGGGGGGGAAGCCGTCGGGGGAAATAAGCCCCCTCCCTAGCCCTCCCCCTCCGGGGGAGGGGATGTTCTCTGCCTCAGTATCCCCCATCGAGAGGGGGCTTGTTACCTCAGCGTCCCCTTGGGCAGCTGCATGGTCACGCAATGCAGCGACCCGTGCTGCAGGATGAGCGGGAGGCAATCGATGCCGATGATCTCGTACCCGGGAAACGCCTCGCCGACGGCAACCAGTGCGGCGGCGTCGTTCTTGTCCTGGTAGGTCGGCACCAGCACGGCGCCGTTGATCACCAGGAAATTGGCGTAGGTCGCCGGCAGTCTCTGCCCCTCGTCGTCGAATACCGCGCTCGGCCAGGGGAGGGGGATGGCGCGGTACGGTCGGCCGCTGCGGGTGCGGAAGGCGAGAACCTCGTCCTCCATGGCCTTGAGCGCCGGGTAGTGCTCGTCATCCGGATCGTCGCAGGCTACGTAGGCTATGGTGTCGTCCGGGCAGATGCGGGCCAGGGTGTCGACGTGGGAGTCGGTGTCGTCGCCGGCCAGATACCCGTTGGACAACCACAGGAAGCGGTCGCTGCCGAACAGGCCGTGCAGCTCCTCCTCCAGCTCCTCGCGGGTCAGGTGCGGGTTGCGGTTGTCGTTCATCAGGCATTCTTCGGTGGTGAGAATGGTCCCTTTGCCGTCGCTCTCGATGCTGCCGCCTTCGAGGATCAATCCGACCGTTTCCAGCGGAGCATTCCACACGCCCAGCCCCTGCAGACACTTGTTGATGCGGTTGTCCAGGTCGGACGGGAACTTGAGGCCCCAGCCGTTGAAGCCGAAGTTCAAGAGCCTCGGGGCGCCGTCCTCCAACACGGTGATCGGGCCGAAGTCCCGGGCCCAGGTGTCGTTGGTGTCGACGGGGAGGAGGCGGACCTGCTCCAGGTCGGCTCCGGCCGCTTCGAGTTCTTCGCGGACCCGATCGGTATCGTCGGCGGCGACGACGACCTGTTCAAACTGGCTGATGGCGCTCGCGATCGCGGCAAAGACGGGGCGGACCTGGTCCAGGTAGGGGAGCCAGTCGCTGTTTTCGTGCGGCCATGCCATGAGCACGCCGTCCTGGAGTTCCCACTCTGCCGGTAATCTTCTGTTCTGAGTCACTTTATCTCCTGCTCAAGCCGCACTGCGGCCGGTATTGGCGAACGAAAAAAGTAGCATAGGCCGGGCAGCCAATCAAGTTAAATGCTTTGAAAGAAAAGGGGGATTGCTTCCTCGGCCGGTTCCTGTATGATGCACGCCAGCACAGCAACCACCCCGCCACAGGAGCAGAAGCATGTCCTACCCCGAGACCGTCAACCTACCGTTCAACGGTGAGATCATCAGGACCAGGTTCACCCAGTTGAAGCCCGACGCCTCCAGCACCGACGGCCCGGGATACTGGGTCTTACTGCAGGGGGACACGCTCCTGCTGCGGGAGGGGGACCTGCACCGCGGCGAGTTGCCCGCGCCGCTTGCCGACAACGGGCAGGCGCTTCGTTTCGGCGAGTGGGACGGTGACCCGGTGCGGCTATTCAGCCTGGCCAAGGGGGACGATATTCCGCAGGGGCTGCAGGCTGTCCCCTGGACCGAGCTTCCGGACCAGCTGGCGACCCTGTATGGCGTTGCCAGGCAGATCCTGCACTGGGAGAGGTTGAGCCGGCACTGCTCGCGCTGTGGCAGTTCGGACATGATCCGCATCGCCCCCACCTGGGGCAAGCGCTGTGGCGGCTGCGGTCACGAGCATTACCCGCACATCCACCCTTGCGTCATCGTGCTGATCCGGCGCGGTGATGAGTTCCTGCTGGCCCGCAAGCCGGAGTGGGCGGCGGGGCGCTACAGCCTGGTGGCCGGCTTCGTGGACTTCGGGGAATCGCTGGAAGAGTGCGTCGTGCGCGAGGTATTCGAGGAGACGGGGCTGAAGGTCACCGACATCCGTTACGTGGGGAGCCAGAACTGGCCCTTCCCGAGCCAGCTCATGGCCGGCTTCGTGGCGAGCTACGAGTCGGGTGAGATCGCGGTCGAGGCGGAAGAACTCGAGGATGCCCAGTGGTTCACCAGGGAGCGCATGCCGCCGGCGCTTCCCCCCAAGCGCAGCATCGCACGCTATATCATCGACAACTTCGCTTTAAATAATTCGCCCCGGTGAAGAAAATAACTAAAGTCTCGGGATGTTTGGCCGATATGCTTAATTAACACCCCGGAACACACTCCTGGGTCTCCTTTTTAGGGGGGCGGATCGAGACCGTCCCCCATTTTTTATTGCCCTACCGAGAAAAGTCACCCTTCACGCCCGTTCCACCTCCTTCTTCTTACTCCTTAGGCCTTTGGGCCGCCCCGCTTTCGCTTATCCTTCCTCATTCCACTGTTCGCTCCCGGGTTTTAATCTGTTACCGTGCATGGTGCTGTTGTGTTTGGCATCTGTTTCTGCTAACTTGAACGGTCCGTTATTGGCTTACCCTCCGGGAGAAGACGAATTGATCGACATCACGGCCATCCCCCTGCTGCGGCACCTGTTCCAGATGCCTGCCGCGGGCATATACGCACTCGCGGACAAGGTGCACCTCTTCAACGGCTTCGAGCTGTGCAAGAGAAAGCCGGTCCGCGGGCTGAGCTGGCACAAGGACGGCAGCGTCCTCGAGGTCGAGCTCCGCGATGCCGAGGTGTCCTGCCGGGTCACCCTTTCCCTGGTGCAGGGTGAATTTTCCAGCGCCTGCGACTGCGGCACCTGGAGCCCCCACGGTCGCTGCCCCCACCTGGTCGCGGCGCTGGCTACCGTGAAAAAGGCGCTGGCGCCCGCGTCTTTTCCCATGCTGCAACTCCCCAACGATTACCTGCAGGGGATCCGCGCCGTCCTCTCCGCCGCGCCGGCACAGGGTGCCGCCGGCGATGAAGGCGCGCCGGTGACCGAGGGGGGCTATGCGCTGGTGCTGGACCGGGACATGGGCGGCTTGCGCATGCGCCTGATGCTGGACCAGGTCCCCGTTGCCCTCTACGACGCTGCGCTGCCCGCCTCCATCCGCGAGTTCCTACGCCTGTTGCATTCCTCGGCGCTGCGCGGACGTGCCGTGGAGGAATTCCTGACCCGTTTCCGCGGTCGGTTCCCCATTCTTTACCTGGGTGCCGGCGGACCCCAGCAGCTCTATTTCGACCCCTCGCTGCAGCGCACGGTCTTGCTGCACCTCGACCTGCACCGGGAGGAGGTCGCCGCGAGGCTGTCTCTGGAGGATGGCGCCGCCGTCGAGGGAGAGGAATCCTTCATTCACCAGGGGTACTACTTCGACCTTAGACGCGGCTTGATCCAGAAGGTGGACGATACCGCTTCGTCCCTCCATGCCGAACTGGCCCAGCGCCTGGCGCAGGCTGAGCGGGCCGATCTGGTCCGGTTAGAGGAGGCCCCGTCCGAAGCGGCCGGGCCGGAGCAGGCTGCGCCGGAGGCCGCCCCTGCCGAGCTGGCGCCTTCGGCGGAATACGGCATCCTCCGCTTTCCCGCCGCCCGATTCAACGCCGTTCATTTCATTTTCGGAGGCAGCCAGGATGAACTGGCCCGCCGGGTGGTTTTTTCCCGGTCCGGCGAGATCGTCCCGCCTTTGCCGCTCGAACCGCGCTACCGGCTGAACATCCTCGAGCTGGCGGAAACCTCGGCCATGGCCGCCGAAGGCGTTGCCGATGGCATCACCTTCTCCCTCTCCCCCCCGGCTTTCCGCTTCTTCAACGCCGCCGGGCGTGCCGTCTTCCCCCAGCCGCTCAAGGCCAAGAAACGCGTGGCCGCCATCATCAAGGCCTGCTTCGCAGCGCTGGGTGCCGCGAGCCCGGGTGAACGGGACCGGGTGGTGCGCCAGGCACTGGAAGGGGCTGAGTTCTACAAGCGCGGGGTCAGAGCCGATGCCAGGGGCGTCATCACCGAGTTCTGCCAACTGGCGCAGCAGCCGACCACGTTGCTGCAGCTCTCCGAAGAGGGCGCATGGCTCGCCGTGACCGTTGCCGTCGAGCGCCAGGGGCGGCTTCTCGAGCTACTGGCCGAGCATTTCGGCTTCGACATCTTCTGGCAGTCCGATGGAGTGGGGCGTTTCGCCCTGGAGCGCAAAACACTGATGCGCCAACTTTCGGAGCTGAAGAGCGCGCTGGCCGGGGAAGGGTTCGCGCTGGCCCTGGCCGGCGAGGACCTGCAGACCGCCTCCTGGACCTTCACCCTGGATGCCACCCGCTCCAGCATCGACTGGTTCGAACTGCGCCCCGAGATTCGCGCCGACGGCGAACTGGTCGACGAAGCGGAACTTCTGGACGCGTTGCAGGGGGGAGGCGTCTTCCGCAGGGGTGACTCCATATTCGTGCTCGACCCGATGACCTCAAGTACCCTGGCCCTGTTCGCACCGCACGCCAAGCGCGAGGTGGTGCGGGTGCCGCGCCTGCAGATCCTCGACTGGATCACGCTGCGCAGAAACGGGGTCCGGGTGCTCCTCTCTCCGGAGGACGAGCGCATCTTTGAAAGCCTGACCCGCTTCGAGAGCATCCCCCGGCGCTCCCCTCCCGCCGAACTGAAGGCCACCCTGCGCAACTACCAACTCGAAGGGTACAGCTGGCTCGCCTTTTTGTACGAGCACCGCTTCGGCGCCTGCCTCGCCGACGACATGGGCCTGGGCAAGACCATCCAGGCCATCGCGCTCCTGGCCGGGCTGAAAGAGGGGGGCATCGAATCCCAACTGCCGGCCGACGTGCCGCACCTGGTGGTGGTCCCCCCGACGCTGATCTTTAACTGGGAGAGCGAACTGGCCCGTTTCTATCCCGGCCTCAAGGTGGGCGTCTACCGCGGCCAGGGGCGCCGCGCCGACTTCTCCGGGGTCGACCTGGTCCTCACCAGCTACGGGGTCATCCAGCGCGACATCGAGATCCTGAGCGAGATCCCCTTCCACGTCATCGTCTTCGACGAGGCACAGGCGGTGAAGAACATCCACGCGGAAACCACGGGCGCGGTGCGCAAACTGAAGGGGAGGTTCAAGGTCACCCTGACCGGCACCCCGGTGGAGAATCACCTGGGCGAATACTTTTCCGTGATGGACCTGGCTCTCCCGGGCCTCCTGGGTCCCTACGAGCAGTTCCGCCGGCAGATGGGGCGCGAGGGAACGGAATTCCTCGAGACCCTGATCCGGCGCACTCACCCCTTCATCCTCAGGCGCTCCAAGGACATGATCGCGGCCGAGCTCCCGCCCAAGGTGGAGACCGACATCTACCTGGAGATGAGCCCGCGCCAGAAAGCCCTCTACGCCCGCACCGTGACCGAGGTCCGGGAGACGGTGGCGCGCGCCTACAGCTCCAACTCCGCCGGCCAGGCCCGCATCATCGCCCTCACCGCCATCCTCAAGCTGCGCCAGATCTGTCTCTGCTCGCGGCTGATCCTCCCCGATGCCGCCGATCGTTCGCCGAAGGTGGATTTCCTGGTCGAGCAGTTGCACGAACTCTTCGCGGAAGGGCACAGCGTGCTGGTGTTCTCTCAGTTCACCTCCTTTCTGGACATCGTTCAGCAGGGACTCAGCCAGCGCGGCATCGTCTCTTCGAGGCTGGACGGCACCACCCCGGTGTCCCGCAGGAAGGAACTGGTGCAGAATTTCCAGGATTCCAGCGAGCCCGGCGTGTTCCTGCTGAGCCTGAAGGCCGGGGGGAGGGGGCTCAACCTTACCCGCGCCTCCTATGTCTTCCATCTCGACCCCTGGTGGAACCCGGCGGTGGAGAGCCAGGCGTCGGACCGCGCCCACCGGATCGGTCAGAAGCGCCAGGTGACCATCACCAGGCTGCTGATGCGGCACTCGATCGAGGAGAAGATGATGGAGCTGAAGAAGCGCAAGCTCAAGCTGTACCGGGCGCTTCTCGAGGACGCGGAAAACGAGGGTGCCGTGGCTATCGGGCGGGAGGATTTCGAGTTCCTGCTGGGGCAGGGCTAGGGGCTGGGGCTTGAAGGGGACTGGCTCCGCAGGTGCCTGTCCCCCTTACACTGAGCGGCTATGCGGCCGGGAGTCTAGGCCTGGGGCTGGGTAAAGTACCTGCAGAAGTAGAGGGTGTTCCTGCCGTTTTTTGAGCTGTAGCTCACCTCGTCCATCAGGGTCTCGATGATGAAGAGCCCCATGCCGTTCTCCGGGATCGATCCGATGACCTCCGGATCGAACTCAAGGCTGCGCGGGGCGAACTCCTCCATTGCGTTCCCTTCGTCGGTGACCTCGAAAGAGATGCGGTCGTGGTGCAGGGTGATGGCGGTGTCGACGCGGTAACCTTCCTGGCGCTTGTAGGCATGGGTGATGGCGTTGTTGAGAGCTTCCACGACGCATACTTCCATCTCGCCGTAGGCTTCCGCCTTGAGAGGGGAACAGGTGCAGACGCCGCGCACCGCGTGCCCCACCAGGGCCACGTCGCACAGCCTGCTTTCGATGCTGAGATAGAGGGTCTTGCTCGGTTTATTGATCACGCTGTCCCGCTTTCGGCCGTTGCCCCGGTGGCTTGGGTCGCTTCGATGTCATCCTTTCCCGGTCAGACGGCGCTTTTTGCTCCCGTCGGGTCGGGTTTTTCTTCTATTCCTGCTTGTGCGCCTCCGGTTCGGTCCAGGCGACCCAGGACTGCGCTACGGAAAGCTGTTTCAGAAATTCTGCGGCGAAGAGGAATTCACCTTCCGGCGCCGGCACATTGATGCTTTCGTCGCCGCGCTGTATGGAAAAGGCGTACCCCTGCTTGCCGTTACGCTGGTAGCTCTCCACGTTCAGCTTGGTCACGGTCTCCCCTTCCGCCGACTCGAAGCGATGGGTGAAGGTCGCCTTGCCTCCCGATGCCTGCAGTGCCGTGATCTTCCTGGCGACCTCGAACGCCTCGCACGGTTCCGCCACGAAGCGGATGTGGGGCTGGCCGGTGGCGAGCCGGAAGAACCGGAAGGCGACGCGCCCCTCCTCGGGCTTGCCGTTTTGCCTCTTCTCGCTGGGAGCTATTTCGACGCCGGCCTGCTTGGCGAAGATGGTGAGTTTCGGTGTTCTCATTGGTCCCCCCGGGCAGCGCCTATAACTTTAGCGTCCTTCCCAAGGATGTCAATGACCTACAGGAGTACCGGCACCGAATGGCTGAGGCGCACCTCGCTCTCGGTGACGCTGGCCTGGTAGGCGAGCAGCTCCACTCCCGCCTGGGCCGCCTCCCGCAACAGGGCACCGTAGGCCGGATCGATGGCGTCGGCCGGGGAGAGGGCGTCGCCGTCGCCGCGCTGCACCACGAACAGGTTCACGGCGCGATGCCCCTGGCGCACCATCTCCATGAGTTCGCGCAGGTGCTTCTGTCCCCGGGTGCTGACCGCGTCGGGAAAGAGGGCGCAGCGCTCCCGCACCAGGGTCACGTTCTTGGTCTCCACGTAGCACAGGCCGCGCTCGCCGGAGAGAAGGAGGTCGATCCTGCTCCCGGTGCCGTAGGGGACCTCCAGCTTGATGCTGGCGTAGCCGGCCAGTTCGGTGATGGTGCCGTTGAGGATCGCCTCCCGGGCCAGGAGGTTGGGGAGCATGGTGTTGATGCCGACCCATACGCCGTCGGCGTGCACCAGTTCCCAGCTGTGCGGATATTTTCGGCCCGGATTGCCGCTCACCGAGAGCAGGACGCGGTTGCCGGGGAGTGCGCACCCCATCATGCTCCCGGTGTTGGGGGTGTGTGCGGTGACCACGGTGCCGTCGTCGAGTTCCACGTCGGCGAGAAAGCGTTGATAGCGGCGGATCAGGGTCCCCTGGTAGAGCGGTTGCGGCAGTTTCATGCTGTATCCTTTCCGGTCTGTGTTGCTGCGTCGTGGGGGTTGGCTCCGCCAGGTGCCGGTCCCCTTAAAGTTGGCCGTTGTCGCCCGGGGGCAGACTTTACCCGCAAGGGGCGGCTGCTGTCCAGTTAGAATTGGTTGCGGCTCACCGGCGCCAGGTTGAGAAAACTATTGATCTGGTTAGCCATTCTGCTAAACTCAGGTGCTGGATCGCCCGTGGCCTGAGGCCGCGGCAGGGAGGACTACCGATGGCGAAAGGGGCACAGCAAAACCGCGAGCATCTTGCGGCCGTGCAACTGTTGGGCAAGACGGTCAGCAAGAGGGCGGGCTTTCGCTGCGAATGGTGCGAAGGGGACCAGGAACTCCGGCTCTGGGAATACCAGCCGGATCAGGAGCCTACCGAAGAGAACCTGGCGCTTCTGTGCCAGTCCTGCCGCGAACTGGTCGGCGTGAAGAATCCGGACCCCCGGCGCCTGCGCTCCCTCAGGAACGCGCTTTGGAGCCAGGTTCCGGCCATTGCCGAAGGGGCGGCCGTCGTGCTGGCCCGCTGCAAGGAACCCTGGGTTCGCGAGGCGATCGAAGAGAGCTTCATCGACCAGGGGCTCAAGGACCGCCTGCTGTAGGCGCTGCAGGTGACTGACCCGAAGGGGCGCTACTTGCCGGGATAATGTGTTTGACGCAGGGCACGACGGTGTGGTAGTAAAATCCTTTTGTTAATGTGATTTTTTGCTGTGGAAAGGGCGACATGACGCAAGGCATTAAGAAGGGAATTCTGCTGGCCGGCGGAGCCGGGAGCAGGCTCTACCCACTGACCATGGTGGCGAGCAAGCAGTTGCAGCCGGTGTACGACAAGCCGATGATCTATTACCCGCTGGCTACCCTGATGATGGCCGGCATCTCGGACATCCTGATCATCTCCACTCCGCAGGACACTCCCCGCTTCGAGTCCCTTTTGGGCGACGGCTCGCGTTGGGGTATCCGCCTGAGCTACGCGGTGCAGCCGGAGCCCAAGGGAATCGCCCAGGCCTTTATCATCGGCGAAGAGTTCATCAATGGTGACCCGGTCTGCCTCATCCTCGGCGACAACATCTTCTACGGCAAGATGGAACTGGACCGGCTGGTCGCGGAGTTCCGTACCGGCGCCAAGATCTTTGGCTATTACGTGCAGGACCCCGAGCGTTACGGCGTGGTCGAGTTCGACAAGGATGGCCGCGTGCTCGATATCGTGGAGAAACCGACGGCGCCCAAGTCCAACTACGCCGTGCCCGGTCTCTACCTGTACGACTCGCGCGTGGTCGCAATCGCCAAGGCGCTCAAGCCGTCGCCGCGCGGGGAACTGGAGATCACCGACATCAACAGGGAATACCTGGTGCGCGGCGAACTGATGGTGGAGCGCCTGGGGCGCGGCATCGCCTGGCTCGACACCGGCACGCACCAAAGCCTGCTCGAGGCCTCCCACTTCATCGGGACGCTGGAGGCCCGCCAGGGGCTGAAGATCGCCTGCCTCGAAGAGATCGCGCTGCGCATGGGCTATCTCGATTGCAAGGCGATGGCCAAGGTCATAGATGAAACACCGAAGTCTTCGTACCGCGACTACCTGCAGCGGGTTTACAACGAGACCGAACTTTGCGGCGGAGGTAGCCATTAAATGAGCGCGGTACAGCAATTCTCCAAGGGGCGCATCCACGACGTAACCTGCAAGCCGCTCAAGAAATTCCTGGACGAGAGGGGATGGCTCAGCGAGCTGTTCCGCTCCGACGAGGTTGAGCCCGAGATCATGCCGGTCATGTCCTACATCTCGATGACCCAGCCGGGCGTGGCCCGCGGGCCGCACGAGCATGTCGAGCAGACCGACTACTTCTGCTTCCTGGGCCCCTCCAATTTCAAGGTCTACCTCTGGGACACCCGGGCCGGCTCCCCGACCTTCGGCGTGAAGCAGGTCCTGTACGCCGGGGTGGACGCCCCGTCCGTCGTGGTGGTTCCCCCGGGCGTCGTGCATGCCTACCGCAACATCGGCACCGAGAACGGCATCGTCTTCAACGCCCCCAACCGCCTCTTTGCGGGGCAGGGCAAGAAAGAACCGGTGGATGAGATACGCCACGAGGAGCTGGTGGACTCGCCTTACCAGCTGGATTGACAAGGGGGCTGGCTCCGTAAGGTGCCTGTCCCCCTGCCCGCAACATCATTGTTTTGTGATTAGCATCGTCATTTTTTCGATAGGGGGCACAGTGCCCCCTAACCATTTTTGAGGCCGATGAAAAACCTTCTGATCCGCTACCGGCGTTTCCTGATGACCGCCCTGCTGTTGCTGACGGCCTTCCTGACCTACGCCCTGAACCTGAGGAATAAGGATCACGCCAATCCCGTGGAGCGTACCGTGATGGGCATCACCGCTCCGGTGGCAGGTTCCGCCGCCAGCGCCACGGGATTTTTCAGCGACATCTGGAACAACTACATCGACCTGATCGATGTGCGTCGTGAGAACATCGAACTCAGAAAGAGCGTGAAGCGGCTGAACGCGCGCATCATCGCGGACAACGAGGCGGTCGCCGCCAACATGCGACTCAAAGAGCTCCTCGACCTGAAGGAGGGCATCGCGTTGCCCTCCCTGGCTGTTTCCGTGATCGGCGAGGACAGCTCGGCCTGGTTCAAGACCCTGGTGGTGGATCGCGGCAGCGCCGATGGCCTTCAGGAAGGGATGCCGGTGGTGGCCATAGGCGGGGTGGTGGGGCGCCTGGTGAAGGTAGCGCCGCACTCGTCCCGGGTGCTCTTGCTCACCGACCACGCCAGCGCCGTCGCCGCCATCGTCCAGCGCTCCCGCGCCCGGGGCGTGGTACGTGGCGCCGGCGGCGGACGCTGCTCGCTGGAATTCACCGTGAAGGACGAGGACGTCAAGGTCGGCGATACCGTGATCAGCTCCGGCATCGGCGGCGTTTTCCCGAAGGGGCTCCCCATCGGGGAGGTCACCATGGTGAAAAAGGGCGAGTACGGTGTGTTCCAGACCATCGAGGTCCGCCCGCTGGTCAACATCGGCAAGCTGGAAGAGGCGCTGGTACTGGTCAAACAGCGCGATGAATAGATTTCTTCAACACGGGTCAGCCCAGTGATCGCCTATCTCAAAATAGCCGCCATCGTCATAGCCGCCCTGCTGCTGCAGATGACGCTCCTCCCCAGGTATCTGCTGGATCCCTTCCAGCCCAACCTGATCATCATCCTGGTGGTGTACCTGGGGCTCAAGCTGCCGCACCGTTTCGCCGGGGTGGCGGTCTTTGCCCTGGGGCTTTTGCAGGACAGCTTCAGCGGCATTTACCTGGGGCTGCACGTCTTCTCCTATCTCTGCATCTACACCCTTTTGTCGGAACTCGCCGACCGTCTCTACACCGACAACCGCGCCCTGTTCGTGCTGGTTGTCTTTATCGCCACTATCATGAGTGCACTCTTGAACCTTTTGCTGCTCCTGGTCTTCTCGGTCGGTAACGGCCTGTACGCCTCGCTTTTGCCTGCGCTTTTGCCGCAGGCGCTGATCAACGCACTGGTCGCCTCGCTGCTTTCGGGGGTGAGGCTCCCGGTCGAGGAGGCGCGATGAAGGCCCTCAACAACATCCTTCCCGACGACGACGGGGGCGGCCGCCGCATCATCGGCCTCTCATTGGGCGCCTGCGCCGTCTTCTTCCTGCTTTTGGCCAGGCTCTGGTATCTGCAGGTGATCAGCGCCGAGGACCTGATCGACCAGTCCGAGAACAACCGGCTCCGCTTCGTCCCGGTGGCCGCCCCCCGCGGCGCCATCCTGGACCGTAACGGTAAGGTGCTGGTTTCCAACACCCCCTCGTTCTCGGTGGCGGTCATCCCGCAGGACGTGAAAAACAAGGAACAGCTGATCGACAACCTGTCGCATTACCTCAACCTGGACCGGACCGAGATCGAGACCAAGTGGAACAAGGGGCAGGGGAGGGCCAAGTACTATCCCCTGGTGGTTGCCTCCGGTATCACCCGCGACCAGATGGAATTCCTCGAGGAAAACCGGCTCGCCCTCTCCGGGGTCAACATCGAGATGAAGCCGATTCGCGCCTACAGCAACGGTTCGCTCGCCTCGCACCTCCTGGGATACCTGGGCGAGGTCTCCGAGGACGAGTTGAACACCGAGCGTTACCGCGACTACAACGCCGGCGACTACGTCGGCAAGAGCGGCATCGAGCGGTCCTGGGAAAACTACCTGCACGGCACCGACGGCGGGCGCCAGATCGAGGTCGATGCGCGCGGCCGCTTCCTGCGTACCGTGGCCGAGACCGGCTCCAGCGTCGGCAACACGGTCATGCTGACCATCGACCTGGAGATGCAGAAGGCGGCTGAACAGGCCCTGGGGGACCAGGCGGGCGCCGCCGTGGCCATGGATGTCAACACCGGCGAAATCCTCGCCTTCGTCTCCAGCCCCGACTTCGACCCGGCCCATTTCACCGGCCGTATGCCGCCTGAAGTCTGGAAGAAGTACCTGGAGGACGAGCGCCACCCCCTGGAGAACAAGGCGCTCAAGGGGATGTACCCTCCCGGCTCCACCTTCAAGATCATCACGGCCATAGCCGGCCTGGAGGAAGGGCTCATCGACGAGCACACCACCATCCAGTGCACCGGTTCCTACAAGTTCGGCAACGCCACCTTCCGCTGCTGGGACCACAAGGGGCACGGCTCGGTCGACCTGAAGAAGTCGCTTCGGGAATCCTGCGACGTCTACTACTACAAGCTCGCCGAACGCCTGGGCGTGGACCGGATCGCCAAGTACGCCAAGCGCTTTGGCCTCGGCGCGCCGCTCGGCATCGGCCTTGAGAGCGAGAAGGGCGGGGTGATCCCGACCCAGGAGTGGAAGCTCAAGCGCTTCGGCAAGAAGTGGTATTCCGGCGAGACCCTCCCGGTCGGCATCGGCCAGGGGTACGTGCTGACCACGCCGGTACAGCTTGCTTCCATGATCGCAACCGTAGCCAACGAAGGGACCATCTACCGCCCGCATCTCGTCAAGCGCGTGGTCGATTCCGACGGCAAGGTGCTGCAGGACTTCGCGCCGCAGGTGCTGAGCAAGGCCGGCCTGAAGCCGGCGACGTACCGTTTCGTCAAGGAAGGGCTGCTGGCCGTCGTCAACGAGGCCCACGGCACCGGCGGCAGCGCGCGGCTGTGGGAGGTCAAGGTGGCCGGCAAGACCGGTTCGTCCCAGGTGGTCAAGCTGCGCGACAGCAAAGGGGGCGTGCCGTACCGCTTCCGGGATCATGCGCTGTTCGTCTCCTTTGCGCCCTTTGACAAGCCGGAGATCGCGGTTGCGGTCATCGTCGAGCACGGCGAACACGGCGGTTCCGCAGCGGCGCCGGTGGCCGGCAAGATCCTGCGCTCCTACTTCGAAGGGAAAGGGGTCATCAAGAAACCCGTTCCCAAGGCCGTCCCCAAGGAAGAGGAAGGGGGCGAAGGGGTTGCCGAGCCCGACACCACGACACCGGCGCAGCAATAGCCTGACCGAGTAGCGGACGCGTTCCGCTACCAAGCTTTGAGGATATCAGGTGTCCTTACGTTCCCCCCTTTGCAAAAGGGGGACAGGGGGGATTTGCTTCTCCCACCCGAAATCAAATCCCCCTGAATCCCCCTTTGCAAAAGGTGGACTTACACCAAAGTGGGACTTTCACCTGCGGAAGACAACGCCGCGGATAGCACAACGAGGAAGAGATGTTCGACAGACGGCTATTCACCAACTTCGACTGGACCCTGCTTGGGGTGGTGCTGCTCATCACCGCCTTCGGGGTGATCAACATATACAGCGCCTCGTCCTCGTACCGCGACATCGGCACGCCCTATTACCTGAAGCAGCTCTACTGGATCGTGGCCGGTCTTGGGCTGTGCCTTACCGTCTGCAGCCTCGACTACCACATGCTGGAGGACTTTGCCTACTGGCTCTACGGCGGCGTGCTGGTGCTGCTTGTCCTGGTGCTGGTGGCCGGCAAGACCACCATGGGCGCCACCCGCTGGATCAGCCTGGGCTTTTTCAACATGCAGCCCTCCGAGCCGATGAAGATCGTCATCATCATGACCTTCGCCCGGTTCTTCAGCCGCTACCCTGTCTTCAAGGGGCTCACCCTCAAGGAACTGGTGCAGCCGCTGCTGCTCTTGGGCATCCCGGCCGTGCTGATCATGAAGCAGCCCGACCTGGGCACCGCCATCCTCGTCTCCCTTATAGCCGGCACCATGCTCCTCTTCGTGGGGGTGCGCTGGTCGGCGCTGGGAACCATCTTCGCCGCCGCGGTCCCTACCGTGGTCATCGCCTGGCAGTTCCTGCTCCACGATTACCAGAAAAAGCGCATCTACAACTTCCTGAACCCGGACCTCGACCCGCTCGGGAGCGGCTACCACATCATCCAGAGTAA
The DNA here is from genome assembly GCF_016458305.1 of Geomonas anaerohicana. GTDB lineage: Bacteria > Desulfobacterota > Desulfuromonadia > Geobacterales > Geobacteraceae > Geomonas > Geomonas anaerohicana. The sequence goes on from NZ_JAEMHL010000006.1 coordinate 165,633, forward strand.
GATCGCCGTCGGCTCCGGCGCCACCTTCGGCAAGGGGTTCATGCAGGGGACCCAGTCCCAGCTGCGCTTTTTGCCCGAGCAGCACACCGACTTCGCCTTCTCGGTCTTCGCAGAGGAATGGGGCTTCTTGGGTTGCCTGCTCATACTCACCCTGTACCTGTTCCTGATCCTGTGGGGGCTGGGCATTGCCAAGAAGTGCAACGACCGCTTCGGCTCCCTGCTCGCCGTCGGCGTCACCGCCATGCTGTTCTGGCACATCGCCATCAACATGGGTATGGTGATCGGCCTGATGCCGGTGGTCGGGGTGCCGCTTCCCTTCTTCTCCTACGGCGGGACCTCGATGGTCACCTCGATGGTCGGCGTCGGCATCCTGCTCAACATCAGCATGCGGCGCTTCATGTTCTAAACACCGCCGGGCCTTCCCCGGCCCGATAGGAGCGCCAGTCATGCACATCGCACTCGTCGAGCCCTACTGCACCGGGTCCCACGCCGCCTGGGCCACCGAGTACGCCGCCCATTCGACCCATGACGTCGAACTCTTCACCCTGGCCGGCCGCAACTGGAAATGGCGCATGCACGGCGGGGCGGTCACCCTGGCCTCCCGCTTCCTCGCGGCAGGCAAGAAGCCCGACCTCATCCTCGCCACGGACATGCTCGACCTGACTACCTTCCTGGCGCTGACCAGGCCGCTTAGCGACCGTTGTCCAAGCGCCATCTACTTCCACGAGAACCAACTCACCTATCCATGGTCTCCCGGCGACCCTGATCCCGGGGCACAGCGCGACCTGCACTATGCCTTCATCAACTACGTGAGCGCGCTGGCCGCCGACGCCGTGCTCTTCAATTCGCGCTACCACATGGACTCCTTTTTGGGTGATCTCCCGGGTTTCCTGAAGCGCTTCCCCGATGCCGTCGACCTTGCCAGCGTCGATGCTATTGCGGCAAAAAGCCGCGTGCTCCCCCTGGGGCTGGACCTGGTCAAGCTGGACCGCTTTCGCCCGCAGGGGGCGACCGAACCGGAGGTGCCGCTGTTACTGTGGAACCACCGCTGGGAGTACGACAAGGCGCCGGAGGCATTTTTCGAGGCGCTGTACCAGTTGGCCGACGAGGGCATCGAGTTCCGGGTGGCGGTTTTGGGCGAGTCCTTCGGGCGGGTGCCGGCGGTCTTCAAAGAGGCGCGGGAGAGGCTCGGCGCGCGGGTGGCGGAGTGGGGCTACCAGAAAAGTTTCGGGGAGTACGCACAGTGGCTCTGGCGAGCTGACATCCTGCCGGTAACCTCGCGCCAGGAGTTCTTCGGCGCCAGCGTCGTACAGGCGCTCTACTGCGGCTGCCAGGCCTTGCTGCCGGACCGGCTGGCCTACCCGGAGCACGTGCCGGGCGGCAGCGTGGAGGCGGTCGTGTATCGGGACGATGAGCCGCTGGTGGACCGGTTGCGGCAACTGCTGACCGGGGCGAGCGCAACGCGGCCGAACCTGGGCGGACACGTCGCGCGCTACGACTGGGGGCGGATCGCTGCGGTCTACGATGACTTCTTTGCTGGCTTGGTCGCTGGTGCAGGAGGAGTGGTGCCGGAGATTGCTTTCGGCTGGTGAGGAATAGAGGATGGGACGGCGGAGGGGGGGCGCCTCGGGGCGCCCCCATTCCCGTTTAGGCGGCTTGCTTGTTCACGGTGATGATCTGGGACGCTTTCTCGAGCCAGACCGTACCGCAGGAGGTGCATTCCAGCAGGTCTTTGGCGTAGCCGTCGGAATGCATGTCGATCTCGATTCCTACTTTGTTGTCACAATGCGGGCATTTCATTTTTCGTTTCTCCCCAAGGGCGGAATTTATGATTTTGACAATATATAGAACGTATCGTGTTGGTCAAGTGCTATTTTTTGGAAAAAGTCACCTAAAACAGTAGTTTAGCTTTTGTCTCTCCCTTGTTCCCTGAGCCTTCATTTTAAAACATTTCATTTTTTTGCGTCAACTTCATCCTCCCTTATTGATGTAAACACCTGTATTCACAGATTGATTCCCACAATCAAACAAGGGTATGTCTCGGAAGCGCTTTGTAGTTGACCTTTGCGTAAAATGATCGGTGTGGCGAAAAAAATATTCGCACCCGAAATCGTGGAACGATGGTTTGATGGAGCGTATACGGTATCTGGGCACAGAACTGCATCTGTTTAAATTTCCGCTGGAAATTTTATGCAGTAAATGGTATATTTGCGCTCGCTAATTTACCGGCCGGCCCGATCGGAGGTGCGACATGAAAGAAGCCATGTTCTACCAGAAGCTGGACGGCGCACGCGTGCGCTGCGAACTGTGCCGTTTCGGCTGCCTGATCGCGTCGGGGCAGCGTGGCCGTTGCCGGGTCCGGGAGAACCGTGACGGGGTGTTGTACACCTTGGTCTATGGCAATCTCGTTGCCGAGCACGTCGATCCCATTGAAAAGAAACCGCTTTTTCATCTCCTGCCCGGGAGCCGCTCCTACTCCGTGGCTACCGTCGGCTGCAATTTCAGGTGCCTGCACTGCCAGAACTACACCATCGCCCAGCCCGATGAACGGGCCGTGGAGCGCTCCGGCAATTTCGTCGAGCCTCAAAGCGTGGTGGAACGGGCGCTCGCCACGGGGTGCCGCTCCATCGCCTACACCTACACCGAGCCCACCATCTTCTTCGAGTATGCCTACGAGACCGCCAAACTGGCCAAGGCAGCCGGGCTCAAGAACATCTTCGTCACCAACGGCTACATTTCCAGCGCTGCCCTGGCCGCCATCGCCCCCTACCTCGATGCCGCCAACATCGATCTCAAGGGATTTTCCGACTCCTTCTATCGCGAAGTGGTGGGAGCTGCGCTCGGGGAGGTGCTGGACTGCATCCGGGACTACAAGCGGCAGGGGATCTGGGTCGAAGTGACGACCCTGGTGATACCCAACCGCAACGACTCCGAAGCCGAGTTGCGCGACCTTGCCCGCTTCATCGCCGAGGAGGTAGGTGTGGAGACACCCTGGCACGTGACCCAGTTCTACCCGACCCACCGCCTCACCGACCAGCCGCGCACGCCGGTGGAAACCCTGCGGGCCGCGAGGCGCATCGGGCAGGAGGCGGGGCTTCGCTATGTCTATGAAGGCAACGTGCCGGGGGAGGGGGGCGAAAACAGTTATTGCTCTTTGTGTGGCTCCCTGCTAATTAAGAGGCTCGGCTACCTGGTGGAAAAGAATTTTCTCTGCAATGGGACCTGCCCCGGATGCGGGGCGGTCATCGAGGGTGTATGGACGTAATGCGGCGCATGGCCCGGTGGGCGAAGCTCTCCGAACCAGGGTTCGTTTCTTTTTTTTTCCAGGTACTACTTGGCGCGGTTATCGTCCTCGTGTTCTGGGTCGTCGATGGGCTGCTCGATTACCTGCTCTTCGGTGGCAAGCCGCTCAGCGAGTATCTGTTGGCCTCGGACAGCCACGAGGACTTCGCCCTGGTACTTTTTCTGGTCTGTGGCCTGCTGCTCTACAGCCGCCGCGCCCACCGCAACGAAGCCGCTTTGGAGCGGGCTCTGCAGGATGCGCTGGAAGAGGCCCAAAAGGAGCGGGCCAAGATGGAGCGTATCTTTGAGGCCCTAGGGGAGGCCGTCTCCATCCAGGATCCCGAACTCAAGGTGCTCTATCAAAACCCGGCCCACCAGCGCATGACCGGCACCCATGCCGGTCGCTACTGCTACGAGGCGTACCGCAAGGAGAGCGAGGCCTGCGCCGGGTGCCACATTCTTGCCTCCTTCGAGGACGGCAAGGTGCACCGCGCCGAACTGGGGCCGGAGGCTTCCGCCACCGGGGGGTACGTCGAGCTGATCGGCTCTTCCCTGAAGGGGAGTGACGGCAAGCCCCTTTTCGGCATCGAGATCGTCCGCGACATCACGGCGCGCAAGCTTGCCGAACAGGAAACCGCCGCTCTCAACGCGGCCCTTACCCACCAGGCCGCGGAACTGCAACAGGCAAACCAGGAGCTCGAGGCGTTCTGCCACGCCATCTCCCACGACATGCGTGCCCCGCTCACCAGGGTGTACAGTTCGGCCCAGGAGCTGCGGGGATACCGCGAACAGCTCGATGAAAACGGCCGCTTCTTCGTCGATCTCGTCCATGACGGCTGCATCCAGATGGAGGCACTGCTCGACTCGCTGATGGTGCTCTGCCGCGTCACCGAGGTGGAGATTTCCTGCACGACCTTCGACCTGGTCCCCGCCGCCCTCGAGATAGCGGCCCAACTGCGCCAGGATTACCCCGATCGCCCCGTTTCCTTCCGCGCCCCCGAACATCTCACGGTGCACGGGGATCCCCAGCTTCTCCGGGTGGTTTTGGAAAACCTTCTCTCCAACGCCTGGAAGTACAGCACCAAGGTGGAAGCCCCGGTGGTGGAGCTCGGCTCTCAGACCACCGAGCAGGGGGAGACCGCCATCTTCATCCGCGACAACGGCGCCGGCTTCGACAGCACCCGCGCCGGACAGCTGTTCCAGCCCTTCAAGCGGCTGCACACCTACCGCGAGTTCCCCGGCACCGGCCTGGGGCTTGCCACGGTGCGCCGTATCGTGCGCCGTCACAACGGCCGGGTCTGGGGGGAAGGGGAGCCCGGCCGCGGGGCCACCTTCTACTTCACGCTGCCGCGGTGACGTGGAAACGGTTGCCCCGGCAGCGCCATTCATGCTATACATCAACTTTCTTTCAATAAAATCCACGTGATGAAGAGGTTTTCTTCTTGAAGGTTTCATTGCTACGTCGCTTCTGGGTTACTTTCTCGGTCTGGGTAATCGGCAGCTACGCTTCACTGTTGAACCGGTTCCGCGTCGAGGGAGCCCACCACATCCCCGCCGATGGAGGGGTCCTGATCGCCTCCAACCACATCTCCGCCTACGACACCGTGTTTCTCCCTTGGGCCGTGATCCGTAACCACCCGATGCAGATGCTGTGGGCCCCGGCCAAGGAAGAGCTTTTCTCCGGGCTCATGGGGCTCGTATACCGCTCCTGGGGCGCCTTCCCGGTGCGCCGGGGCCGCGACGTGCGTGCCGGCAAGCAGATCAACGCGCTTTTGGCCGACCAGAAGGTGATGCTCTTCCCCGAGGGGACCAGGCACAAGGACGGCGTCCTCGGCAAGGGTAACCGCGGCGTGGGCAAGATCATCTACGACACCAGGCCGCACGTGATCCCGACTGCGCTCACCGGTATCAACCGCTGGAAGTTCCCGGGTGTGGGGCTGCAAGGGGGCGTGGTTTTCGGCGCGCCGCTCGATTTCAGCGACCTGTACCAGCTCGAGGACTGCAAGGAGACTCACCAGTTGATCGTGGACCGCGTTATGGACGCCATCGCCGCGCAGTTGCAGCAGGGGAGGCAGTCGCATGAGGGTTGAGATCTTCTGCGACGGCGCCTGCAGCGGCAACCCCGGCGTCGGCGGCTGGGGGAGCATCCTGCGCTACGGCGACAAGGTTAAGGAGCTTTCCGGCGCCGAGGGCGAGACCACCAACAACCGGATGGAGATGAGCGCCGCCATCCAGGCGCTGGAGGCGCTGACCCGCCCCTGCGAGGTGGTGGTCACCACCGACTCGCAGTACCTCGCCAAGGGAATGACCGAGTGGCTTGCCGGTTGGGTGAAAAGGGGATGGGTGAACTCCAAGAAGGAACCGGTCCTGAACCGCGACCTCTGGGAGAAACTGCTGGCGCTCGCCAAGACCCACCGGATCACCTGGGTCTGGGTGCGCGGCCACAACGGCCACGTGGAAAACGAGCGCTGCGACGAACTGGCGCGGGCGGCTATCGACAGCTACCGGGCCGGCGCAGGCAGGTAAGGGGGCGTCAGCCTCCCGATAACGAGGGTGCAGTGGATTACTTTATCATCGAGGTCTCCGAGGAGGAGGTCCGGCGCGAGCGTGAAAAGGCGCGCGAACTGCGGCGCAGCCAGTGGTGGAAGAACCGGGTGGCCAAGGGGGTCTGCCACTGGTGCCGGGGCAAATTCCCCCCGGCTGAGCTCTCCATGGACCATATCGTTCCCGTGATCCGGGGCGGCAAGTCCGCCAAGGGGAACGTGGTCCCCTGCTGCAAGGAATGCAACAACAAGAAGAAGCACATGCTCCCCATCGAGTGGCAGGAATACCTGGCAGGGATGGGGCGGGACGGCGGCGCCGGCGCGGAGTGAGGCTGCCGTGGAGATAGAGTTTTGAGCCAAAAGATCAAGGCGGTCATCTACGACTGCGACGGCGTGTTGTTCGACTCCTTCGAGGCGAACTACGCCTTTTACCACCAGATCCTGGAGCGCTTCGGCAAGCCCGCCATCGACCGCGGCGACCACGATACCATGCGCATCCTGCACACCTACTGCAACAAGGACGTGCTCGAATACCTGTTTGCCGGCGACGACCGCATGGACGAGGTGCGCGCCTTTTCCGCCGGCATCGACTACCGTAAACTCTTCCCGCTCATGGTCATGGAGCAGGGGCTGCGCGAGACCTTGGACGCGTTGAAGGGGAGGGTGGAGCTGGCGATCTGCACCAACCGCGCGAGCTCAATGGACATCCTGCTCGCCTCCTTCGGGCTGGACGGTTACTTCAGCTGCGTCATGACGGCAGGGAGAGTCAAGAACCCCAAGCCGCATCCGGAGCCGCTCTTCAAGGTGCTGGAGCACTACGGACTCGCGCCGGACGAGGCACTCTTCGTCGGCGACTCGGACGTGGACCGCCGCGCCGCCCAAGGCGCCGGGGTCCCCTTCGTCGCCTACCGCGGTGACCTCGGGGGGACCACAAGGATAGATAGACACCAGGATCTGCTGTTACTGCTTTAGCCACCGGAGGGTTGGACCTATGGAGCCTGTGCCGCAGGAAGATGTCGAGAAGCTGTTCAGTCGCGCCCTCACCGCCTTTTCCGTCGGCGAGTACCAGGTGGCCCTTGCCCAACTCGAGCGGGCGCTGAAGCTCCAGGACAACCCGTTGCTGCACTCCTACCTCGGCCTGTGCATCGCCAAGGAGCGGGGCCAGGTGAAGAAAGGGCGCGAGCTCTGCCTTGCCTCCCTGGAGCTCGAGCCGGAGAACCCGGTGCACTACCTGAACCTGGCCCGGGTGCACCAGGCGGCCCGTGAGAAGCCGCAAGCCCTGGAGGCGCTCAGGAAGGGGATGTCGGTCGGCGGGAGCGAGGAGATCAAGGCGCTCCTGGCCACACTCGGCACCAGGAAACCGCCGCCGCTGCGTTTCCTTTCCCGGGATCACTTCCTGAACAAGTGGCTGGGCATCGCTCTTTCCCGCGTCGGCCTGCGTTGAGCCCGGTTCCGTAGTATACTTTTCCTCGTTTGCCCATCCAGAGCGCGAGGAGGTGCCAGATGACCGACCGATTCAAGGAACAGGGTGCTTTTAGCTGGTTTGAACTGACGACGGATGACGTTGCCGCCGCCCAGTCCTTTTACGGCAGGGTTTTCGGCTGGAGTATGGAGCGCTGGGACGGGGAAGGGGATTACACCCTGATCAAGGTTGCCGGCAAGGAGGTCGGGGGGATGGCTCCCGCCGGACCGGGGCACCGCAAGCCGCTGGGCTGGGGCGTGTATGTCACGGTGACCGATGTGGACCAGACCGCGGCCAAGGCCGAGGAGCTGGGAGGGACGGTGCTGGTTCCCCCCACCGACATCCCGAGGGTGGGGCGCTTCTGCGTGCTCCAGGATCCGCAGGGGGCGGTGGTGAGCGCCATCACCTACTGCCGCCCGTAGCGGATCTCACATAACGTCAAAGGCCGCGCCCGGAATCCGGTGCGCGGCCTTTTTTTTGTCTCATGGTTCCTAAGGGCAGCGTCCCGTTTTTTTCCCCCCTCCCAACCTCCCCCCTCCGGGGGGAGGAGCCGATCTGTAAGAACCACCGGTGAGGTCCCCGCCCCCGGAGGGGGAGGGCTAGTGAGGGGGAGTCGGTCCTCCCGCTGCGAAAGCACGTGCAGTCTGTTCGTTCTAAATGCCGAGGATCATGGAAAGATCGTGCAGTTGATCCTGCTGGGTCTTCTCGCTCACCACCACCGTCTCCAGCGCCGTACAGCAGATCTCGCCGCAGCAAAGCCCCACCATCTTACCCTTCTCCCCGGCCAGCAACTGCTCGACCGCGGCATGGCCGAAGCGGCTCCCCAAGAGGCGGTCGAACACGGAAGGCGCGCCGCCGCGCTGGTAGTGCCCGAGCACGGTGACCCGGGTCTCGAAACCGATGGCGTCCTTGATGTTGTCGGCGATGTTCTGGGCGCGGCCGGCACCTTCGGCGAGGATGATGATGGCGTTGCTGCGCCCTTCCTCGTAGCGCTGCCTGAGCTGGTTGCACAGGTCGGCTATGTCGCACTCAACCTCCGGGATGATGGCGTACTCCGCGCCGGTGGCGATGGCGCTCATGCTGGCCAGGTAACCGGAGTTTCTTCCCATCACCTCGATGACGAAGGCGCGGTCGTGCGAGCTGGCGGTGTCCTTGATGCAGTCGACGGCGTAGATGATGTTGTTGAGCGCCGTGTCGACGCCGAGCGCCATGTCGGTGAAGGCGATGTCGTTGTCGATGCTGGCCGGGATCCCCATCACCGGCACCCCCATGCGGTGCAGGGCGAGCGCCCCGTTCAGCGAGCCGTCGCCGCCGATCACCACCAGCCCCTCGACCCCCAGGTCCTGCAGGTGTCGGACCGCCTTTTCCCGGCCCAGTACGGTGCGGAATTCCTCGCTGCGAGCCGACTGCAGGAAGGTGCCGCCGCGGTGCAGAATCCCGGCTACGTCCCTGGTGGTCATTTCCAAGAGGTCGCCCTTCAGCAGGCCCGCGTACCCCTTCCTGAAACCGACCACCTGCACCCCGTGTCCCAGCGCCGTGCGCGTTGCGCTCCTGATCGCCGCGTTCATGCCGGAGCAGTCTCCGCCGCTGGTGAGTATCCCGATCTTCTTCATGCTCTGACTCCGCTGGAGGTTAGTGTGCCGAGGGGGCTGGTCCGCCCCGGGCAAAGCAAGCTTGAATATATCATGGGGTGTTGCATTTTCAACAAGGCCTTACCGCTCGGGATCGTTCGTCTTTTCCCGCTGTCCCCTGATCCATGCCATGCGCTCGCGGATGCTTTTCTCGTAGCCGCTCTCCTTGGGTGCGTAGAAGCGCCGTCCCGAGAGTTGCTCCGGGAGGTAGCCCTGCGCCACGACGCCGTCCCGGTAGTCGTGCGGGTAGAGGTAACCCTTGCCGTAGCCCAGCCCCTTCATGAGCTTGGTGGGGGCGTTTCTGATCTGCATGGGGACCGGAAGGCCGCCGGACTTCCTTACCTCGGCCAGCGCTTCGTTGATCCCCATGTAGCTCGCGTTGGATTTTGGAGCGGTGGCGAGGTATGTGACGGCCTGCCCCAGGATGATCCTTCCCTCGGGCATCCCCACCAGCCGGAAAGCCTCCAGCGCCGAGACCGCCATCTGCAGCCCGCGCGGGTCGGCGTTGCCCACGTCCTCGGAGGCGAAGATGACCATGCGGCGCAGGATGAAGATGGGGTCTTCTCCCGCCTCGATCATCCGCGCCAGCCAGTAGAGCGCGGCGTCCGGATCTGAGCCCCGCATCGACTTGATGAAGGCGGAGATGACGTTGTAGTGCTCCTCGCCCCCCTTGTCGTAGAGCAGGGGCTTCTTCTGCGTCGCCTCGCGAGCGATATCGAGAGAGATCTCGCCCTCGCGCGCCAGCCTCGCCGCGGTCTCCAGGGTGTTGAGCGCGATGCGGGCGTCGCCGCCGGCCTGCTCGGCCATGAAGGAGAGGGCGTCCTCGGAGGCGGTCAGCTCGAATTCCCCGAGTCCGCGTTCGCGGTCGGTCAGCGCGTTGACCAGGATCTGCCGGATGTCCTCGTCGGCAAGCGGGTTCAAAACCAGCACCTTGCAGCGCGACAAAAGCGGCGCGATCACCTCGAAGGACGGATTCTCGGTCGTGGCGCCGATCATGGTGAAGGTGCCGCGCTCAACGTAGGGGAGGAAGGCGTCCTGCTGGCTCTTGTTGAAGCGGTGGATCTCGTCCACGAAGAGGATGGTGCGCTTGCCCTGGAACTTGAGGATGTCCTCGGCTTCCTTGACCACCTCGCGGATCTCCTTGATGCCGCTCATGATGGCCGAGAAGAAGATGAAGTGGCTCTTGGTGGCGCCCGCGATGATGCGGGCCAGGGTGGTCTTGCCGGAGCCCGGAGGGCCCCAGAAGATGAGGGAGGTGACCCGATCGGTTTCGATCAGGCTTCTCAGGAGCTTTCCTTCGCCCAGAAGGTGCCCCTGTCCCAGGTATTCGGAGATGGTGCGGGGCCGCATGCGTTCGGCAAGCGGCGCGAATCGTTCGTCAGTTCCGTTGAAAAGATCCAATCAATGCCTCTGTAGTTCCACGGCTCCCGGAAGGATGTCCACCGGCTTGATGCCCCAGATTTCGCGGGCGTACTGGTCGATGGTCCTGTCACTGGAGAATTTGCCCATACCGCCGCAGTTGAGTATCGCGCGCCGGCCCCATTCGTCGGGCTGCTTGAACAACTGGGCGACCTGTTCCTGGCAGGCTACGTAAGACGCGTAGTCGGCCAGGAGCATGTAATGGTCCCCGAGGTTCAAAAGCGAGTCGGTGAGCGGCGTGAACAGTTCGGGAGCCCACGGGGAGAAGAACCCCGAGGCGATCATGTCCAGTACCCGCTTCAGTTCCCGGTTGCCGTTGTAGTATTCCCGCGGATTGTAGCCACGCGCGCGCAGCTGCGACACCTCGGCCGCGGTCATGCCGAAGATGAAGATGTTTTCGCGTCCCACCTCTTCCATGATCTCGATGTTGGCGCCGTCGAGCGTCCCGATGGTGAGGGCGCCGTTCAGTGCGAACTTCATGTTGCCGGTGCCGGAAGCCTCGGTGCCGGCGGTGGAGATCTGCTCGGAGAGGTCGGAGGCGGGGAATATCTTTTCCGCCAGCGACACGCTGTAGTTGGCCAGGAAGACCACCTTGATCCGTCCCGCCACGTCCGGGTCGTGGTTGACCACGGCGGCCACAGCGTTGATGAGCCGGATGATCAGTTTGGCGGTTGCGTAGGCCGGCGCCGCTTTGCCCGCGAAGATGAAGGTGCGCGGCACCACGTAGGCTCCCGGGTTGTCCTTGATCCTATTGAAGAGCGTGATGATGTGCAGCACGTTCAGCAGCTGCCGCTTGTACTCGTGCAGCCGTTTCACCTGCACGTCGAAGAGCGAGTCGGGGTCGACGTCGAGGTCGTTGTGCTGCTTGATGTAGCGGCACAGCCCCTCCTTGTTGCTCCGTTTCACCTGGCGCCAGCGAGCGATGAACTCAGGGTCTGCCGCTATGGCACGCAACTTCTCCAGCTCGTACAGGTTCGTGGTCCAGCCGTCGCCGATGTACTCGTCGATCAGGCCGGAGAGGGCGGGGTTGGACATCTTGAGCCAGCGCCGCTGGGTGATGCCGTTGGTCTTGTTGTTGAAGCGCTCCGGGTACATCTCGTAGAAGTCGTGGAACAGCTCGTTCTTGAGGATCTCGGTGTGCAGCGCGGCGACGCCGTTGACCGAGTGGCTCCCCACGATGGCCAGGTGCGCCATGCGGATCTTTCTCTCCCAGTGTTCCTCGACGATGGACATCCGCGCCAGGCGGTTGGGCTCGTCGGGGAAGCGCTCCCGGATCTCCTTCAGGAAGCGCTCGTTGATCTCGTAGATGATCTGCAGGTGCCTGGGCAGGATCTGCTCGAAGAACCAGACCGGCCACTGCTCCAGCGCCTCGGGGAGGATGGTGTGGTTGGTGTAGGCGAAGGTCTTCTTGGTGATCTCCCAGGCGTCCTCCCACTCGACCCCCTCCACGTCCATGAGCACGCGCATCAGTTCGGGAATGGCGAGGGTGGGGTGGGTGTCGTTCAACTGGATGGCCACCTTGTCCGGCAAAAGCCTCATGTCCTGGTGCTTCTTCTTGAAGCGGTAGATGACGTCGTGCACGGTGGCCGAGGCGAGGAAGTACTCCTGCTTGAAGCGGAGCTCCTTCCCCTCCACCACGTTGTCGGCGGGATAGAGCACCTTGGAGATGGTCTCCGACTGCATCTTCTTTTCCACCGCGCGGATGTAGTTCCCCTCGTTGAAGAACTTGAGGTCGAATTCGCGGCTGGACTTGGCGCTCCAGAGCCTGAGCGTGTTGACGCTGTGGGTCTGGTAGCCCGGGATCGGGGTGTCGTAGGCCATGGCCATGACGTCGTCCGTGTCGACCCACTCGCGCACCAGCTTGCCGTTTGCGTCGAAGGTCGAGATGACCCGGCCGTAGAACTTCACCGTGTGCAGGTGCTCCTGCCGGTCCAGTTCCCAGGGGTTGCGGTAGCGCAGCCAGTTGTCCGGTATCTCCACCTGGGCGCCGTCGATGATGTGCTGGCGGAAGATGCCGTACTCGTAGCGGATGCCGTAGCCGTAGGCGGGGATGGACATGGTGGCCATGGAGTCGAGGAAGCAGGCGGCGAGCCGCCCCAGGCCGCCGTTGCCGAGGCCCGCGTCCTGCTCCTCGTTGACGATCTGGTCGAAGTCGTTGCCCAGCGAGGTGATGGCGTCCTTGAAGTCCTCCCAAATCCCGAGGTTGATCAGGCTGTTGCTGAGGGTTCTCCCCATCAGGAACTCCATGGACATGTAGTAGACTCTCTTGTTGTCGGAGTTGTAGTACGCTTGCTGGGTGTCGAGCCAGCGCTCAACGAGGTAATCCCGCACGGCATAGGCGAGGGCGTTGAACCTGTCATAAGGAGTGGCGGAGTATTTGTCCTTTCCCAGTGTGTATTCGAGATGTTCGAGAAAGGACTTGATAATGAGCATCTGCTTGTCAAGCTCTTCGTTCACGCCTATCTGCTCGTCGGTCATGAGTCACCCTGCATCTGCACGTAGTTATTGTGGGAAAGTCTCTGCGGGACTACTTGGGGTGCGCCAGTTTTCCGTTGGACATGATACACCAACTGTGCTAGTAAATCCTAGATTACAGTACAAGTAAAGGGCTCGTGATGAAAAAAATCGCCATTTTCGCGAAAGTGCACGATCCGCGTTGCCTGGGGGTTGCCGAAGAGCTGATCGAGTGGCTGGCGGCACGGGGTGTTACCGCTCATGTCGAGGAACACCTCTCGCGCAGGCTCAGGCGTACCACGCTCGCCGAGAGCTCGGAGAGCTCCGAAATCGCGCGCGACGCCGACCTCGTGGTGGTGCTCGGGGGGGACGGCACCCTGATCGCCGCTGCCCGTCTCATCGGCGAGTGCGATGTCCCGATCCTGGCGGTCAACCTGGGGAGCCTCGGTTTCCTCACCGAGATCACCCTGGACGAGCTTTACCCGTCGATGGAGCGCTGCCTGGCCGGCGACTTCGAGACCACCGAGCGCATGATGCTCCTGGCGAGCGTCGAGCGCGCGGGCGAAGTGGTAGAGCTGCATCGCGTGCTGAACGACGTGGTCATCAACAAGGGGGCCCTGGCCAGGATCATCGACATGGAAACCTCGGTGACCGGGCGCTACCTGACCACCTTCAAGGCCGACGGCCTGATCATATCGACCCCGACCGGCTCGACCGGTTACTCGCTGTCCGCCAATGGCCCGATCCTGCACCCGGAGCTGGAGTGCATCTCGATCACCCCGATCTGCCCGCACACACTGACCAACCGGCCGCTGGTGGTGGACGCGCAGGCCCAGATAGCCATCAAGCTGAACTACGCCCCGGACGAGTCCGTGTTCCTCACTCTGGACGGCCAGGTGGGGATGAAGCTCCTCTCTGGCGACGTGGTGCAGATCCGGAAGGCCCCCCACGTGACCCGCCTGATCCAGTCCCGCAGCAAGGACTACTTCGAGGTGCTCCGCACCAAGCTTAAATGGGGTGAACGCTAAGTGCTCAGAGAGCTCCAGATAACCAACCTTGCCATCATCGACAAGCTGCACGTTGAGTTCAGCCCCGGGCTCAACATCCTGACCGGCGAGACCGGCGCGGGCAAGTCCATCATCATCGACGCGGTGAACCTGATCCTCGGCGGGCGCGGCAGCGCCGACCTGATCCGCGCCGGCGCCAAGGAGGCCTCGGTGGAGGCCGTCTTCGACCTCTCCGGCCGCGAGGCGCTGCTGGAGGCATTGGCGACAGCCGGCATCGAATGCGACGGCGAGCTGCTGGTGCGGCGCGTGGTCGCTGCCGGCGGCAAGAGCCGCGTCTTCATCGGCGGTGGGCTGGCCACCACCTCGCTTCTTTCGGAGATCTGCCGCAACCTGATCAACATCTACGGCCAGCACGACGCGCAGAGCCTTTTGAAGACCGAGCAGCACCTGCTTCTTCTGGACGGCTATTGCGGGGCCATTTCCCTGCGCGCAGATTTCGCCGCGCGCTTCGAGCAGTGCCAGGCGGCGAAACACGAACTGCAGGCGCTCGAGGCGGGGGAGCGCGAGGCTGCGCGCCGGCTCGACCTGCTCGCGTTCCAGAGCAACGAGATCGCCGAGGCGAAGCTCACCGCGGGTGAGGAAGAGGAACTCGCCGAGGAACGCGCCAGGCTGGCGCACAGCGAGAAACTGATGGGCGCATCGCAGGGCGCCTTCGACGCCCTCTACGGTGGCGAGGCAACGCTGTTGGGGACCCTCTCCGGCATCATCGCAGGTGTCGCCGACGCAGGGCGCATCGACCCGGCGCTGACTCCGGTTACCGAGACGCTCGAGGCGGCTTATGCGCAGCTCGAAGACGCCTCCCTCACCCTGCGCGACTACGCCGCCCGCGTCGAGTCCGACCCGGCACGGCTGGAGGAGATCGAGGACCGGCTCGACGCCATCGGCCGCCTCAAGAAGAAGTACGGCGCCAGCATCGAGGAGATCCTCGAGTACCAGCGCCAGGTGGATCAGGAGCTGTCGGTGCTCTCCAACATCGAAGGGGTCCGGAGCGAACTGCAGCAGCGCATCGCGCAGCTGGAGCAGGAACTGGCGACGCTGGGAGCCAAGCTGACCAAGGCGCGCCAGGACGGCGCGAAGAAGCTCAAGCAGGGGATGGAGCACGAACTCGGGGAACTGGCCATGAAGCACGCGGTGTTCGAGACCTCTTTCGAGCAGAGCGCCGAGGCAAAGAGCTACGGCTTCGAGCGGGCCGAGTTCCTGTTCTCCCCGAACCCGGGCGAACCCCCGAAGCCCTTGGCCAAGATCGCTTCCGGCGGCGAACTCTCCCGTCTCATGCTGGCGCTGAAGCAGCTACACCCCGACTCCGAGGTGCCCACCCTCATCTTCGACGAGGTGGATACCGGTATCGGCGGGGCGACCAGTGCGCTGGTGGGGGAGAAGCTGAAGCGGGTGGCCCGTGAACAGCAGGTGCTGGCCATCACCCACCTGCCGCAGGTGGCGGCTTTCGCCGACCAGCACTTGAAGGTCGAGAAGAAGGTCGCCGACGGGCGCACCGCCACCGGCGTGGAACTCCTGGAAGGGGAGGAGCGGGTGGCCGAGGTGGCGCGCATGCTTTCCGGCGCGCGCGTCACGGAAAAGACCCTGGAACACGCCAGGGAGTTGATTCAGGAGGCAGTGAGATGATCAGAAAGGCCAGGATTGGCGACGTAAAAGACATTCAGAAACTTTTGACCAACTTCGCGAGCCGCGGGGAAATGCTCTCCCGCTCGCTTTCCGAGCTGTACGAGGCGTTGCGCGACTTCTATGTTTTCGAGGAGGACGGCCAGTTGCTGGGCACCTCCGCCCTGCACATCGTGTGGGAGGACCTGGCCGAGGTCCGTTCCGTCGCCGTCGCCGAGAGCGTCGGGCGGCGCGGCATCGGCAGCCAGGTGGTGGGTGCCTGCATCGATGAGGCCCGTAGCCTGGGGCTCAAGAAGCTCTTCTGCCTCACCTACAAGCCCGACTTCTTCGCCAAGTTCGGCTTCAAGGTTGCCGACAAGTCCGAGCTGCCGCACAAGGTGTGGGGCGACTGCATTAAGTGCGTCAAGTTCCCGGACTGCGATGAGATCGCGATGATTCTGGAGCTGTAAAGGCAAAGGCGGGGCTAGGGGCTAGGGGCTAGGGGCTAGTACTGCTTTTGGGGGTTCCTAGTCCCTAGTCCCCAGCCCCTAGCCCCTGCTTTCGAGGTTTTGGATGGACCTGACACAACACGCCGATGCGGTGCAACGCCTGCTCAAGGGGCGCCAGATCGACGGCTACGAGATCGCCGTCTCCGGCTCGCGTGACCTTGCCATCGAGGTGAAACAGGGGAAGGTGGACGCCTTCCGCGTGGCCGAACCGTTGGGCGTTTCCCTGCGGCTGCTGGTGGGGCAGGGGATGGGCTTCTCCTATTCGACCGCCCTCGACGAGGCCTCGCTGGAAAGCATGGTGGAGGGGGCGCTGGTCGCGGCCCGGGTGCAGACCCCGGACGAGCACTTCACCTTCGCGGAAGCCGCCGCCTCCTACCCCGACACCCCCTGGCTCTTCGATCCGTCGCTTGCCTCCGTCGACGAATCGGTCAAGGTTGCCCGCGCCCTGGAACTGGAGCGCCTGGTGCTCGCATTCGATCCTCGCGTGAAACGGGTGCGCAAATGCAGCTACGGCGAATCGACCTACCACTCCATCGTGCGCAACTCACTGGGCCTTGATGCCGCCTACAGCGGCACCTACAACTCCTGCAGCGTCTCCGCGGTGGCGGAGTCCGACGGCGACGCCCAGACCGGCTGGGATTACGGCTTCTCGCCTTCCTTCGCCGGCATCGATCTGGCTGCGGTCGCGGCCGGCGCCGGGCGCAAGGCAACCGGGCTCTTGGGAGCGCGCACGCTGGCCACCATGCACTGCCAAGCCGTCCTCGATAACCGCGTCGCCGCCGACCTGCTCGATGTCCTGTCCGGCTCCTTCCTCGCAGAAAACGTGCACAAGGGGAAATCGCTTTTGGCCGGCAGGGTAGGGGAGCGCCTTTTTTCGGAACTGGTCTCCGTGCGTGACAACGGCCTCCTCCCCGGCGCCCTGGGAAGCGCGCCTTCAGATGGCGAGGGTGTGCCGCAGCAGGACAACGCGCTGGTGCAGGGGGGCGTGCTGCAGGGATTTCTCTACGACAGCTATTGGGGCAGGCGCCTGGGGGCGCGCTCGACCGGCAGCGCGGTGCGCAGCAGCATCAAGACCCCGCCCAAGGTCGGTGTTCACAATATCCATATCGAACCGGGCAAGGCCGATCCGGCAACACTGCTGGCGGGGGTGCGCAAAGGTGTGTTCATCACGGAGGTGATGGGCATGCATACGGCAAATCCCATCTCCGGTGACTTCTCGGTGGGTGCAGCCGGTTTTTACGTGGAAGGTGGGGAGGTCAGGTATCCCGTCAAGGGGCTGGCCCTGGCAGGTAACCTGCTGGAAATGTTCGGAAGGGTGGACCAGGTCGGCAGCGACCTGCGTTTCTTCGGCTCGGCAGGGGCCCCCTCGCTGGGGATTGCCGAACTCGACGTCAGCGGAACCTAGGACCGCCCCGGGCGGGTGCGGTCCTTCAATCGGCTTACTTTGTTACCCCGCTGCGTCCAGGATCTCGATCAGCCTGCGCACGAACGGGCTCACCACAGCGTAGTGCACCTCGACCCCGTCGCGGGTCCCCTCGATGATCCCCTTATTCTTCAAAAGCGCCAGGTGCTGCGACACGGTCGCCTGGGGAAGCCCCAGGCATTCCCAGATGTGCTTCACGTTGCACTCCTGGGTGCACAGCCCTGCCACTATCTTCAGGCGGATCGGGTGCCCGAGCACCTTCAGCATCTCCGCTTCTTTTCCAAACTCTCTGGTCTTGTCAAATGCCAACTTGGTATCCTCCGGTTTGAGCTAAAGATAATCTATATATGCTAATTGCAATTGTCAACTGAATTACTTTGCTTCCTTGAGGAAGATTTCCTCGCTGAAGTGGCAGGCCGCCCGTTGCCCGGGTACTTTTTCCAAAAGTTCCGGTCGTTTCTCGCTGCACACCGGCTGCGCGTACGGGCAGCGTGGGTGGAAGGGACAGCCGCTCGGCGGGGCAACGGGAGAGGGGAGCTCCCCCTTGGCGATCACGTGCCGGGTCCTCTTCTTGGGATCGAGGCTCGGTATCGCGGAGAGGAGTGCCTCCGTGTAGGGATGCAGGGGACGGTTCAGCACCTGATCGCGGCTGCCGGTCTCAACGATGCGCCCCAGGTACATGATCGCCACCCGGTCGCTTAAGTGCCGCAGCACGGAGAGGTCGTGGGTGATGAACAGGAAGGAGAGCCCCAGGTCCTTCTTCACGTCCTGCAAGAGGTTGATGATCTGCGCCTGGATGGAGAGGTCCAGGGCCGATACCGGTTCGTCGGCGATGATGAGGCGCGGCGACACGGCCAGGGCGCGCGCGATGCCGATACGCTGGCGCTGCCCGCCGGAGAACTCGTGCGGGAAGCGCATCATGTGCTCGGGGGAGAGTCCCACCCGTCTGAGCAGTTCCGCCACCTTGTCCCGCCGCCCGGCGGCGTCGCCGATGCGGTGGATCTCCAGGGGCTCGCCCAGGATCTCGGCGACCCGCATGCGCGGGTTCAGCGACGAGAACGGGTCCTGGAACACCATCTGCACTTCCTTGCGGTACTGGGCCAGCTCCGCCTTGCTCATGCGCGCCAGCTCACGCCCTTCGTACTTGATGCTCCCCGAGGTGGGCGGGGTGAGGCCGGTCAAAAGCCGGGCTACGGTGGATTTGCCGCATCCCGATTCGCCCGCAAGCCCCAGCGTCTCGCCCGGGTACAGCTCCAGGTCGATGCCGGCGACGGCGGTGAGGATGCGTTTTTCGGCGAACATGCCGCCGCGCACGGGATACTGCTTCACCAGGTTTTCTGCGGTCAGAAGCGGCGTCATGATACCTTCCGGCAGCGCACCAGGTGTCCCGGCGCCACCTCCCTCATCTGGATGGTTTCCCTGCTGCAGGCGTCGTCGCCGATGGGGCAGCGCTCCCGGAACGGGCAGCCGGCCAGGTCGCCGCGCAGGTCGGGGACACCGCCGGCGAAGGTGGCCAGCTTCTCGCCGGGCGTGCCGAACTCGGGGAGCGAGGCGAGCAGCCCCTTGGTGTAGGGGTGCAAGGGGTTGGCGAACAGCTCCGCGGTGGCGGCGCTCTCCACGATCTCGCCGGCGTACATGATGGCGGTCCGGTGGGCGCGCTCGGCCACGATGCCGAGGTTGTGGGTGATCAGGATCAGGCCCATCTGCTTTTCCGCCATGAGCCGGTCCAAAAGTTCCAGTATCTGCGCCTGGATGGTCACGTCGAGCGCCGTGGTCGGCTCGTCGGCGATGACCAGTTCCGGGCCGCAGGCAAGCGCCATGGCGATCATGACGCGCTGGCGCATCCCACCGGAAAGCTGGTGCGGGTAGTCCTTGACCCGGTCCGTGGCAGCGGGGATGCCGACCTGGGTCAACAGCTCGACCGCTTCGCGCTCGGCGCCCTGTGCGCTGAGGCCGCGGTGGATCCTGAGCCCCTCGGCGACCTGGAAGCCGACGGTAAAGACCGGGTTCAGCGAGGTCATCGGGTCCTGGAACACCATGGCGATCCGGTTGCCGCGGATCTCGCGCATGCGCTCCTCGGAGAGTGCCAACAGGTCCTCGCCCTTGAAGCGGATGGAGCCTGCGACGATGCGGCCCGGCGGGGGGACCAGCCTCAATACCGAGGCGGCCGTGATGCTCTTGCCGCAGCCGGACTCGCCCACCAGGGCCAGCGTCTCGCCCGGCTCGACGGTCAGGTCGACCCCGCGCACGGCCTTCAGTACGCCGCTCTTCAGGCGGAATTCGGTACGCAGTCCTGTGATCTCTAGAAGTGCCGGCACAAGGGCTCCCGGTGCCCGCGAGGGGCACAAAAAGGCGCGGACCGGCTCTGCCGGCCGCGCTACAAAGTTTTATCTTATACCATTATTTGAATTACTGGGCAATGAAGGAGTGAGATGCGTTACCGCTCTTCTGCGGGGTGGGGACCACGTGCAGCCCCGGGTATTCCTCGCGCTGCGGCAGGAAATTGGGCGTCTTCAGGAGCTTGATGAAGATGGGAACCAGTTCCGGGTCGAACTGGGTGCCGGCGTTCTCGGCCAGCTCCTGGATGGCAACCTCGAGCTTGAGCGCCTTGCGGTAGGGGCGGTCCGAGGTCATGGCGTCGAAGCTGTCCGCGATGGCGAGGATGCGGGACTCCAACAGGAGTTCCTGCCCGGTCAGGCGGTTGGGGTAGCCTTTGCCGTCGTAGCGCTCGTGGTGCTGACCGATGCACAGGCGCACGTCGTGCAGGAACTCGATCGGCTCCAGGATCTTCATGCCGATGGTGGGGTGCTGCTGCAGCTCGGCCACGTCGTCCCGGGTGAGGGTCGCCTCCTTGTGCAGCAGGGAAAGGTCGATGCCGATCTTGCCGATGTCGTGCAGGATGGCGGCGCGCTCGATCACCTTGAGGCGGTTGGCGGGGAGCTCGAGTTTTCTGGCCAGGGCCAGCGAGAAGCGGGTAACGCGCTCGGAATGGCCGCGGGTGTAGCTGTCGGACGCCTCGATGGCGGAGACCAGGGCCTGGATCGTGTTCAGGTAGGTCTTCTGCTGCTCGTCGTAGAGCATGGCGTTCTTGATGGCGATGGAAGCCTGGGCCGCGATGGTGGACAGGAGTTCCAGCTCCTCGTGGTTGTAAACCGTGTTGTTGAGCTTGTTGACCACGGTGAGGGTGCCGATGATCTCGTCCTTCACCATGAGCGGCGCGCAGATCAGGGTCTTTCTCTCGAAGCCCAGCGGGCTGACGCGGTCGAATTCGGGGGTCTGGGCGATGTCGGCGATCAAAAGCGGCTTGCTGTTCTGAATGACCCAGCTGGAAACGCTGGAGGGCTTCATGGGGACGCGCAGGTGCTGCGGGTTCGGGTCGCGGTAGCCGACCAGGTTGGTGACGCGCAGTTCGCCGTGTCCGGCGTCGTACAGGACCACGTAGCCGACCTGGGCCTGCAGCGTGTCCATGGTGGTCTTCACCACCAGCCGGTACAGGTCCTCCACCTCGATGATGGAGTTGATGGCCAGCCCGAGGCGGTACAGGGTGGAGAGCTTGGCGACCGCTTTTTCCAGGTTGGTGTTCTTGTCTTCCAGTTCACCGGCCAGGTCGGCGATCTTGTAGTTGGCCTCCTCGATCTCCTCGATGCGCTCCTCGAGGGTCACGTTGAGGTTTTCTATCTCACGGATCTGCTCTTCGAGGCGGCCGTTCATCAGGTGGGTCTCGCGGTGGTGCGCCAGCTTTTCCTGGGCCCGGGCCAGTTCGCGCTCGTGTTTTACGGTCGACTCCATCAGGTTGGCGATGGTGCCGACCATGTGGTTGAAGCTGTTGCCCAGCGAGCGCATCTCGCGGCTGGAGGTGAGGTTGATCTCCTGGGAGAAGTCCCCTTGCTCCACCTTCTCCATGTAGCGCATCAGCTTGCGCAGGGGGTGCTCCACGTAGATGACCAGGAAGGTGAATATGGTAGCAACCGTCAGCAGGACCAGGAGGATGGCGGAGAAGATGGCGATCTCGCGTTCGCGGGAGATGAAACCGTTCATGTAGCCGAGGGAGAGCTTGATCTCGAGCAGACCCAGGGTCTCATTGCGGGCGGGGTGACACTTATAGCATTGCGGCGCGTTGAAGATGCGTGCGTAAGAGAGGAAGACACCCTCTTCGGGGAGCAGGGAGAGGTTGCGGTTGGGGAGCTTGCTGCGGCCCTGTTCCGGGACCTGCTTGCCGATCTCGTCGCGGTCTGCGGAATTGAGGATCTTGCCTTCCGCGTCAACGATCCGGATGGACTTGACGAACTCGCGGGATTTGATCCGGGCGAAGATGTTGGCCACCTCGTCCGAGCGGCCGGAAAGCATGGCGTTGGCGACGGAACTCTTGATAGTCTCGATCAGGACCGAGGTGTTCCGGTTGGCAATCTCGTGCAACATCTCCTTTTGCTGCCTGTAGTTATGATAGGCAACGGTGGAGATGACGATGACCAGGATCGCGGTGACCAGGGTGAGGATTTTGATCTTCAGGGAGACGCGCATACAGCTCCGAACGGTGGTGCAGATCACGCTAAATGACTATGTCCAACAGCGATATAGCCTTTTTTTGTACTTCTGGCAACACTTATTTGGGATTTCCAGTTCCGCTTCGCTGCCGTCAAACCTACTGATCTCGACATCTTAGCTTTACCGGTTACTGCCGGACCCCACAGGTGACGACCCTGTGAACTCCAGACTTAATGAGAAAGAAAGCAAATCGCTTGCCAACTCATTAAACTGAAAACCCTCTGATTAGAGCCACAAAATTATTGACTTTACGGACGGTTCCATGGTTTATATCTAAGGCTTTTGCGGGGACAGTTAAACCCATGTGTAAATGGAATTGATGAGCTGCTTCAGGACGTTGATCATATTACTCATCTGCCTCGCCGCCGGGGGTAGTGCCGCGGCGATGCGGCCGGAGATGGTGCGGGTGGCCCTGTTCAAGGGGGCGGAAACCCTCAGGATCGACGGCGATGGCGTGCTTCTTACCGACGGCCGTGAACCGCTCAGGGTGGAGATGCCCCTGGAGGTACGTCGCTCGGGGAGCGGTCTCAGCGTCAACGGCAGGCCGGTGAACCGCCTGGTTGCTTCTGCGTTTTCGCGTATCTCGGTGAATGGCAAGGGGTATCGGGCCTTGATCGAGGTGTCGCCGGCTGACAAGGGCCTGCTGGTGGTGAACGAACTGCCGCTCGAGGAGTACCTGGTCGGCCTCATCAACTGCGAGATCAGTTCCGCCTGGCCCATTGAGGCCATCAAGGCGCAGGCGGTCATCGCCCGTTCCTACGCGGTGTACCAGATGCAGGCCCGCCGCGGCCAGAGCTACCAGCTCGAGTCCAGCGTGATGGACCAGGTGTACGAGGGGGCGGACGTAGAGGATAGCCGCGCCGCCTACGGCGTGCGCGAGACCGCTGGAGAGGTGCTCACCTACAACGGCAAGACCATCCAGGCCTTCTACCATTCCAATTGCGCCGGCCACACCGAGAATTCCAAGAACGTCTGGGGACTCTCGATCCCTTACCTTCAGGGCGTTTCCTGCCGTTACTGCGGAGAGTCCAACCCGATCCGCTGGGAGTTGAACCTTCCCCTGAGGAAGGTGGAGAACTCGCTCAAGGCCGCCGGCTTCCAGGTGGCGGGCCTCAGGGAACTGCGGGTGCGCGGCAGGAACGCAAGCGGCAGGGTGCAGGACGTGGTCGCTGAATGCTCCCGGGGGAGCGTCATCATCCCGGGCGTCGCCTTCAGGAAAGCCCTGGGCTACGGCACCGTGAAGAGCACCAACTTCGAACTGCGCAGCCAGCGCGACGATCTCCAGGTGAGCGGCACCGGCTCCGGGCATGGCGTCGGGCTGTGCCAGTGGGGCGCCAAGGGGCGCGCCAACGAGGGGTTCGATTACCGCGAGATCCTTAATTACTATTATCCGGGCGTGAAGCTTTCCGGCGGGTACGGTCGTTAGCATGCGCCTTTCAGATTTTGATTACGAACTCCCGCCGGAGCTGATCGCTCAGCACCCGGCCAGCCGCAGGGACGCCTCCCGGCTCTTGACCCTCGAGCGCGCCACCGGCGCGGTGGGGGAGAGCACGGTGGCCGCCATCGCCGCCGAGTTCCGCCCCGGCGATCTCCTGGTCCTGAACGACACCCGCGTCATCCCGGCCCGTCTCAATGGGCACAAGGAAAGCGGCGGCGCAGTAGAGGTATTCCTGGTGCGCCGCGTTCCCGGCGTGGACGAGGTATGGAGCTGCCTGATCAAGGCCTCCAAGTCTCCCGGCCCCGGCACCCGCATCATCCTTCCCGCCGGTGTCACGGCCACGGTGGTGGCCCGCGAGGCCGGGGAGTGGCAGGTCCGCTTCGAGGGAAGCGACGACTTCATGTCGTGGCTGGAAGGGGCCGGCAGCATGCCGCTGCCTCCCTACATCAAGCGCGCGCCCGAAGGGGAGGACCTGGAGCGCTACCAGACCGTGTTCGCACGCGAGAAGGGGGCCGTGGCCGCCCCCACCGCAGGACTGCACTTCACCCCGGAGATCCTGGCTGAGATCCGGGGTCGCGGCGTGGAGATCGCGCCCCTTACCCTGCACGTCGGGCTGGGGACCTTCATGCCGGTGCGGGTCGAGGACCTGTCCCAGCACACCATGCACCGGGAGCTGTACCGGATCCCGCACGAAACCGCCGAGGCCATCCGCCGCACCAAGGAGGCCGGGGGGAGGGTGATCGCGCTCGGGACCACGTCGATGCGTGCCCTGGAGCATGCGGCGGCATCGGGAGAGTTGGAGGCTGGGGAGCGCGAGGCGGACATCTTCATCCTGCCGGGATACCGTTTCCGGGTGGTTGATGCGTTGATAACGAATTTTCATCTCCCCAAATCGACTCTATTTATGTTAGTGTGCGCTTTCGCCGGCAAAGAGTTCATGTTGAACGCCTACCGCGAGGCGGTACAGCGCCGCTTCCGGTTCTTCAGCTACGGCGACGCGATGTTTATCGGATAAAGGATTATTTTGTCAGCTATATCGTTTGAACTGATCAAGAAAGACCCGGGCTGCGCGGCCCGTTTAGGCTCTCTGACAACCACGCACGGCAAGATCGAAACCCCGATTTTCATGCCGGTCGGCACCCAGGCGACGGTCAAGGCCATGACGCCCGAGGAACTGGTCGAGGTGGGGTCGCAGATCATCCTCGCTAACACCTACCACCTCTACCTGCGCCCCGGCCACGAGCTGGTGGGAAGACTGGGTGGCCTGCACCGCTTCATGCACTGGGACCGCCCCATGCTGACGGACTCCGGGGGATTCCAGGTCTTCTCGCTGGGGGAACTCAGGAAGATCTCCGAGGAGGGGGTGAAGTTCCGCTCCCACATCGACGGTTCCAAGCACTTCATCTCCCCCGAGGTCTCCATCGCCATCCAGGAGGCGCTGGGCGCCGACATCGCCATGTGCTTCGACGAGTGCCCTCCCTATCCGGCCGAACGCTCCTACGTGCAAAAGTCGCTGGAGTTGACCACGCGCTGGGCCAGGCGCTGCAAGGATGCGCACAGCCGTCCCGACCAGGCGCTCTTCGGCATCGTGCAGGGGGGGATGCACCCGGACCTGCGCCGCGAAAGCGCCCGCCAGATCACCGACATCGGCTTCGACGGCTACGCGCTGGGGGGGCTGTCGGTGGGCGAGGAGAAGGAAGTGATGCACGGCATGATGCAGGAGTGCAGCGACATCCTGCCGGAAGATTCGCCGCGCTACATCATGGGGATCGGGGCGCCCGAGGACCTGGTCGAGGCGGTCTACAACGGCTTCGACATGTTCGACTGCGTCATGCCCACCAGGAATGCCAGGAACGGTGCACTGTTCACCAGTTTCGGCAGGATCAACATCAAGGCGGCCATCTACGCCGAGGACCAGGGTCCCATCGATCCCGCCTGCGACTGCTATGTCTGCCGCAACTACTCCAGGGCCTATCTGAGGCACCTGTACCGCAGCCAGGAGATCCTGGCCTCGCGGCTGAACAGCTGGCACAACCTGCACTTCTACCTGGACCTGATGAAAGAGGTGCGGGAAGCGATCGGCAGGGGCGAGTTCGTCAAGTTCAGGCAGGACTTCTACGCTGCCAGGACAGCATGTTAGACACACCGAGTTGAAGCTGTTCCAGAAAGTTTTTCACTGTCTCAAAGTGATGGAAATACAACCCAGGAGGTAACTAAATGTTAGGTTTGGCGTTTGCAATGGCTGCTCCCGCGCAGGGCGGCGCGCCGGCGGGCGGAGGGATGATGGCGCAGTTCCAGGGGCTGATCCCCCTGGTGTTCATGTTCGCCATCTTCTACTTCCTGCTCATCAGGCCGCAGCAGAAAAAGGCCAAGGAGCACAGGGCGCTTCTGGACGCGCTCAAGAAAGGCGATCAGGTCGTCACCGCCGGCGGCATGCACGGCAAGGTGACCGCACTGGATGACCAGGTGGTTACCCTGGAGATCGCTCCCGGCGTCAACGTCAGGATCAACAAGGGGTACATTGCGTCTGTTAAGCAGGACTAGTGCATTGATCGAATTTTTCCGAAAGGAGCTTTTCCCATGAAGGGTTATACCTGGCGCATTTCTCTTATCCTCATTTTCATCATCGCCTCGTGCGTCTACCTGACGCCGACCTTGGTCGACACGCTCCCCAAGTGGTGGAGCGGCCTGCTTCCCAAGGACAAGATCCACTTGGGTCTTGACCTGCAGGGGGGCACCCACCTGGTCATGGAGGTCGAGACCCAGAAGGCCGTGGAAGGGTCCCTGGACCTGATCGCCACCGACCTCGAGGACTCCCTCACCGCGCAGAACCTGCGCTTCAAAAAGATCGCACGCCTCGGCGGCGACAAGGTGCAGCTCACCCTGTACGATCGCGGTTCGGCCGACAAGGTGCAGTCGCTCATCAAGAAGAAGTACCCGGACCTCGAGGCCCTGCCGGTCTTCGACGAGGGCGGCTTCGTCAACATGCAGCTGCGCATCAACGAGAAAGAGGCCCAGGTCAGGAAGGACCGTGCCGTGGCCCAGGCCCTGGAGACCATCCGCAACAGGATTGACCAGTTCGGCGTTTCCGAGCCGGTGATCCAGCGCGAAGGCTTGAACAACATCGTCGTGCAGCTCCCCGGCATCAAGGACCCCAAGCGCGCCATCGAGCTGATCGGCAAGACCGCTCGCCTCGAGTTCAAGCTGGTTGACGAGACCGTGAACCCGGCTACCGCGACCGCCGGTTCGCTCCCCGAGGACGACGAGCTCCTCACCGAGAAGAGGACCGATCCCCAGACCGGCGCAGTCTCCGAAACGCCGCTGGTCGTGAAGAAGAAGGCCATCATCACCGGCGAGCTTCTGACCGACGCACAGATCAGGATCGACTCCCAGTACAACCAGCCTTACGTTGCCATCGAGTTCAACTCCACCGGCGCGCGCCTGTTCGACCAGGTCACCGCGGCCAACGTGGGCAAGCGCTTCGCCATCGTGCTGGACAACAACATCTACTCGGCGCCGGTGATCCGCGAGCGGATCTCGGGCGGTTCCGCGCAGATCTCCGGTTCCTTCACCGAGAAGGAAGCCGCCGACCTGGCCATCGTGCTGCGTGCCGGTTCGCTCCCCGCTCCGGTCAAGATCCTGCAGAACGTCACCGTCGGACCTTCCCTGGGTCGCGACTCCATTCACAAGGGGCTCATGGCCGGTCTGATCGGCGTGGTGCTGGTCGTCTCCTTCATGGCGATGTACTACAAGATCTCCGGCATGGTGGCCAACCTCGGGATGGTGCTCAACATCCTGTTCCTGATGGGTGCGCTTTCCGCGCTGGGTGCGACGCTGACCCTGCCGGGCATTGCCGCTATCGTCCTGCTGGTCGGTATGTCGGTTGACTCCAACGTCCTCATCTTCGAGAGGATCCGCGAGGAACTGCGCCTGGGCAAGACGCCGCACGCCGCGCTCGACGCCGGCTACGACAAGGCGTTTCTCACCATCATGGACTCACACGTGACCGCCCTCATCACCGCTGCGGTGCTGTTCCAGTTCGGCACCGGCCCGGTCAAGGGCTTCGCCGTCTCGCTGAGCCTCGGTATCATCATCAACCTGTTCACGTCGCTTGTGGCCACCAAGGTGCTCTTTGACGCCTTCCTGGACCGCGTACACGTGAAGCGACTCAGCGTATAAGGGGAGGGACCAATGGAACTGCTCAAGAAGACCAACATAGATTTCATCGGGATGAGGAAGATCTCCTTCATCGCCTCCGGCATCATGGCCATCATCGGCATCCTCGGCATCATCGCCATCGCCCGCGGCACCGCCAACATGGGCATCGACTTCTCCGGCGGCACCGAGATGCAGATCAAGTTCGCACAGGCTGCCACCACCCAGTCCATCCGTGACGCCCTTGCCAAGGCTGGCGTCAAGGAAGTGGAACTGCAGGAGATCACCGGCGGCAACCAGGTGCTGGTGAAGATGCACAAGTCCACCGGCAAGTCCGCCGACCAGGTCGCCGACGCGCTGAAAGCCGGCATCCCGGGCAACACTTTCACCGTGGAAAGCTCCACCGAGATCGGCCCGTCCATCGGCGAGAAGCTGAAGCAGGACACCCTGGTGGCCGTGGCGCTCTCCATGCTGGGCATCATCCTCTACATCGCCTGGCGCTTCGACTTCAAGTTCGGCGTGGGTGCGGTGGTCGCCACCATGCACGACGTGCTCGCCATGATCGCCGTGTTCTACGTGATGCACCGCGAGGTCAACATCCTGTTCATCACCGCGGTCCTGACCATCGCCGGTTACTCGCTCACCGATACCGTCGTCGTCTTCGACCGTATCCGCGAGAACATGCATAAGAGCCTCAAGGACCCGATGATCACCATCTTCAACAAGAGCATCAACGAGACGCTGTCCCGTACCATCATCACCTCGGTGACCACCTTCCTTGCCGCCGTGTCGCTGTTCCTGTTCGGTGGCGAGGTGATCCACGACTTCGCCTTTGCCCTGGTCGTGGGCGTCGTGGTCGCCACCTATTCGTCCATCTTCGTGGCGAGCCCGATCGTTGCACTGTGGGAAGAGCACGCGGTCGAGACCAAGGCCGAGGCCGCCTAAGGAGGTTCTGTGAACAAGGAGAACGTACTTACCATAGTGGTAGCGCTGATCGTGGGGCTTCTGGGAGGCTACCTGATCTTCAACATCGCCGGCCAGAATAAGGCACCCGAGGTCGCCATGAGCGTGCCGCAGGGGGCCGGTTCGCCGACCGACTACCAGCGTCGCATCGTCGAGGCCGAGAAGATCGTGGCTGCTGATCCCAAGAACCTGCAGGCCTGGATCCAGCTCGGCAACGACTACTTCGACACCGATCAGGCGCAGAAGGCGGTCAATGCCTACGGTAAGGTGCTGGAGCTCGATCCCAACAACCTGAACGTGATGACCGACCAGGGCATCATGTACAGAAAGATCGGCTGGTATGACAAGGCGATTGCAAACTTCGAGAAGGCGCAGTCGATCGACCCCAAGCATCTGCAGAGCCTGTACAACCTGGGCGTGGTCTACCTCCAGGACCTGAAGCAGCCGGAGAAGGCCAAGGAGATCTGGACCAAGTACCTGCAGTTTGACTCGACCAGCCCCACGGCACAGCAGATCAAGAACGACATGGCCGCGATGAACCAGATGCCGACCTCGTTCAAGAAGTAAACAGAAGACGAAGATAGAGATATAGATGAAGAAAAAACCCGCCTACACGGCGGGTTTTTTTTTGGTAGGGGACTGGCTCCGCCAGGTGCCTGTCCCCTTAGTTTGTTGAAGCTGGCCGGGCCGAAAGGAGCGTTGCGCTAAAGGGACAGGCACCTCACGGAGCCAGTCCCTTCGGCCGCCGTCGAAGGACTTGCCGTCACATTAACCGCGCAACCGGCTGTTCCTTATGTTATGATTGCACCCTGATTTTTTTCCATTGGAGGAGGGATGAAACCTGTCACCCATAGAAGCTGGCGGGCCAGGGAGGCCGATGCCGAGGCGGTATGCGGCCTGACCCGAGCCGGCGTCGCTCCGCTTCTCGCGCGCCTTCTTGCCCACCGCGGCGTCTGCGCTCCCGATGACGCCGACGCCTACCTGAACCCGGTACTGTCCCGGCTGCACGATCCGATGCTCATGACGGGAATGGAGCAGGCGGTGGCGCGGCTGGTCCAGGCGCTCAAGGCCGGAGAGCGGGTCTGCGTGCACGGCGACTACGATGTCGACGGCGTCACCTCCTGCGCCGTCCTTATCAGCTTCTTCCAGAAGATCGGTCTCGACTGCTGCCACTACATTCCCAAGCGCCTCACCGAGGGGTACGGCCTTTCCGAGCAGGGAGTGACCGCGGCCACCCGTGCCGGCGCGACCGTGCTGGTCACCGTCGACTGCGGCATCACCGCCGTCAACGAGGCGAGGCTGTGCCGCGAGGCCGGCGTCGACCTCATCGTCACCGACCACCACTCCCCCGGCGAAGAACTCCCGGATGCCTGCGCCGTGATCAACCCGCTGCAGCCCGGCTGCCCGTTCCCGTTCAAGTCCCTGGCCGGCGTCGGCGTCGCCTTCCACCTGGTGGTGGCGCTGCGCGCCCGTCTGCGCGCAGACGGCTGCTTCAAGCCCGGCGCCGAACCCGATCTTAAGGAGTACCTCGACCTGGTCGCCCTGGGCACCATCGCCGACGTGGTGCCGCTCCTTGGGATCAACCGGGTGCTGGTCACCTACGGCCTCAAGCAGCTCTGCGCCGGCACCCGGGTTGGCGTCGAGGCCCTCAAGGAAGTGGCCGGGATCACGGGGGAGGTCGGCTGCGGAGCGGTCGGCTTCAGGCTCGCTCCGCGCATCAACGCGGCGGGGAGGCTCGAGGACGCGGCGCTGGGTCTCGAACTGCTGCTCTGCCGCGACCCCCAGCGCGCCCGCGACATCGCCCGCGAACTGGACGAGGCCAATGCCGAGCGCCAGGCCCTGGAGCGGGCCACGTTCGAGGAGGCGCGCGCCATGCTGGAGCAGGGTGCCTGCAGCGGTCGCAAGAGCATCGTGCTCGGCTCTGAGGAGTGGCATCCGGGCGTGATCGGCATTGTCGCCTCGCGCATCGTGGAGCTTTTCCACCGGCCGGTGATCCTGTTCGCCTTCGACGGCGCAACGGGGAGGGGGTCGGGACGCAGCATCTCCCGCTTTCACCTGTTGGACGCCATCAAGGAGTGCGCCGACCACCTGCTGCGCTTCGGCGGCCACAGCCACGCTGCCGGCCTCTCCATCGCGCAGGAGGAACTGGAGCGCTTTGCCTTGCGTTTCGACGAGGCGGCCCAGGAACTCGACGCCGACGCACTTACCCCCACGCTCCCTTTCGACCTGGAACTGGACGGCGATGAGATCACCGCTGACCTGGTGCGGCAGCTGGAGCAGATGAAGCCCTTCGGCATGGGGAACCCCGAGCCGCTCTTCGTGCTCAAGGGGGCCCAGGTGCTGGATAGCCGCGTGCTCAAGGGGGGGCACCTGAAACTGAAAGTAGGGCAGGGGGGGAGGAGCTTCGATGCCATCGGCTTCGGCCTTGCCGAGGCGGGCGTGCCGCAGGGCAATGTGGACGTCCTCTTTTCCCCGGGGATCAACGTCTGGAACGGCAGGAGTTCGCTGCAGCTTACCGTGAAGGACCTGCGGCCGGAGGGAACGTGCTGAGGAGCGATCGCTTCAATAAGGCCGATCGCGTCATCCGCATCGGCTTTTGGGCCAACGCCGTTTTGATGGTGTTGAAGCTCGCCGCCGGCCATTACGGCCATTCCGACGCCGTCTTTGCCGACGGCGTCGAAAGCGCCTGCGACTTCATCGCCATCGGCATGACCCTGATCGCCCTCAAGGTCGGCCGCAAACCGTACGACTCGGACCACCCGTACGGCCACGGGAAGGTGGAAAGCCTCTCCGCCATCTTCGTCTCCCTGGTCATCGCCGCCACCGGCGCCTGGATTCTCTACGGCGCCGCCACTACCATGCTGGAAGGGCATTACGCCACCCCGGCGCTGGTGGCCGTTTTGGCAGCGGCAGGCACCATCGTGGCCAAAGAGGCGCTGTACCGGTACTCCATGAAGGTAGGGGGGAGCCTGGGAAGCCCGGCGCTACTCGCCATCGCCAAGGACCACAGAAAAGACGCCATCACCTCGGTCGCCACGCTGGTCGGCGTCGGGGGGGCCTACTTTGGCGTCAGCATCATGGACCCGATCGCCGCCGGTCTCACTTCGTTCTTCATCTTTCACATCGGTTACCACACTTTCCGCACCTCGGCGCACGAACTCATGGACGGCCAGCCCGAGCAGTCCCTTTTGGACGCGATCTCGCGCATCGCCCGCAGCGTTGAGGGGGTGGACCAGGTGCACGAGATCAGGGCGCGCCACTCCGGGCAATATCTCATTGTGGACCTGAAGCTCGACATGCCACCGGAGATGACAGTGAAACGGTCCCACGACATAGCCACCGAGGTCAAACGCCGCATCTTCGACCATTTCAGCAACGTGGGCGATGTCATGATACACATAAACCCCTCCGATGAACCGCACGAAGACCTGATCCGCCTTTAGCACATCCCTTTGATCCTTCCTCTCGCCGCGCCAACTCTTCCATCACCCGTGATTTTAATCACATCTTTTCTTGACAGACAGTCGCCATAGGTAGTATTAAGACCAGTCGACTGTAGTGAATACACTGTTATTTGGGGAGGAATGATGAAAAAGAGTACCCTGTCGCTCTTCGTTGCGACCTTGATTCTCGTCGCTTCCACGGCCTTTGCCGCCAAGATGGCGACCGTGGACATCCCGGAAAAGCCGGAGATGTACGCGACTGCACCGGCTGCGCTCACCCCGCAGCAATGTGCCCAGTGCCACACCGGCGCGTTCAACGGGCTCAAGACCGCCGGCGGCAAGCACCGTTTCGACTGCCAGGCCTGCCACACCGTAATCCACGCCTACAACCCGAAGAAGGCCAACTACGACGAAGTGATGCCGAAGTGTGCCTCCTGCCACACCGATATCCACGGGCCGGCCAACAAGGATTGCGCGAGCTGCCACAACAACCCGCACACCCCGCGTAAGGTTGCCATGACCCAGCGTCTGGCCACCACCTGCGCTACCTGCCATGCCGACGAGAAGGCCGAACTGGTCAAGTTCCCGAGCAAGCACACCAACGTCTCCTGTGACCGTTGCCATACCTCGCACGGCTTCAAGCCGTCCTGCTTCATGTGCCACAAGCCGCACTTCAAGGATCAGCCGATCGAAGCCTGCGCCAAGTGCCACTCGGTCCACAAGCCGAAGCAGGTAACCTACCAGGGCACCGACTGGAACCAGACCTGCGCTTCCTGCCACAGCAAGGTTGCCGCGAAGCTGTTCAACTCCAAGGCACGTCACTCCAAGGTCGCCTGCGCTTCCTGCCACAAGGCGAAGCACGGCTACATCCCGCAGTGCACCGAGTGCCACAAGGCTCCGCATCCGGCGTCGATCCTGACCCGCTTCCCGAACTGCCTGGGCTGCCACCTCGACGTCCACGACCTGCCCAGCATGAAGTAAGCGCACCACCTGCTGTAACCATCTGCACCGAAAAGGCCCCGGGGATCATCCCTGGGGCCTTTTTTCGTTGGAGGGGACTGGCTCCGCCAGGTGCCTGTCCCCTTGCTTCCCTGGTTCCCAAGCTCCAGCTTGGGAACCCCATATGGCGCAAAGCTCCAGCTTTGCATCCGAGGGAAGTTGGAGCTTCGGAGAGGCTTTGCGTTCCCAAGGTGGACCTTGGGAACGAGATCAAGGCGGACCTTGGGAACGAGATCAAGGCGGACCTTGGGAACGAGATCAAGGCGGACCTTGGGAACGAGATCAAGGCGGATCTTGGGAACGAGATCAAAGGTGGCTGAGCTGAAAGGAGCGTTCCGCTAGAGGGACAGGCACCTGACGGAGCCAGTCCCTTCTGCCGCGTCCTCCTCTCTGCTGGTTCAACAAAGATCTCTTGCATCCTTTCCCACAGACAAAGTAAACTGCCTGAGGTCGTCGCGGAATTATCACGGTGGATCGCGGGTTTGGCTTGCAAAATGGTGACCTCGGTCACAAAAGTTACCCGGCCTCTCCTGTATCCTAGCTCCTGTCGTGATTACCGACGGCAACGTCAGCCCCTTCCACACCGGCTGCTCACCAAGAACATCAACCGCAGTCCTAACTGAAAATCTGTGGCAGCACAGATCTTAAAAGGAAGCTCGTGCGCGTTATTCTCCTGATACTCCTGTTGATCCCGCTTGTGTCCCTGTCCCCCGTCAAAGCCCAGGCCATGGTTGATCCCGCCCCCTCGGCGACCCTATCCACCGCCAACCTGGACCTCCTCCTGGAGCGGGCCATGTCAGAGAACCTCATTGCCGGCGGCGTAGTTGTTGTCGGCAACCACGAGGGGATCATCGCCACCGCCGCCCGCGGCCAGGTCAGCGGCAGCGCCGGGGCACCGGCCATCACGGATCGTACCCAGTTCGACGTCGCCTCGCTCACCAAGGTCATCGCCACCACACCGGCGATCATCAAGCTCCTCGACGAAGGGCGCATCTCCCTTACCGACACGCTCTCGCGCTTTTATCCGGAGCTTGCCGGCACCGACAAGGGGAACATCACCATCCTGCACCTGATGACCCATACCTCCGGGCTCTCCGATGTCATGGTGGGGCAGGGGGGCACGATAGAGGGGCTGGTGCACAAGGTCGCCACCCAACGGTTCCGCGGTGCCGGCACGGGCTTCGAGTACGCCGACATCAACTTCATCCTGCTCGGGGAACTGGTGCACCGGGTTACCGGGGAGCGGCTGGACAAGTTCTGCCGCGAACAGATCTACGAGCCGCTGGGGACCCGCGAGACCTCCTTCCTCCCGTCCCGGGACGGCAACGAAATCGCCCCAACCTCCGGCACCCAGGGTGGCGTGGTACAGGACGAGAACGCCCGGAGGCTGGGAGGAGTTGCAGGCCATGCCGGGCTCTTCAGCTCCGCTTACGACCTGGCCCGCTACGCCCGGCTCATCCTCGGGCGTGGCACGCTCGACGGCACCCGCATCCTCTCCGAGCAGGCGGTAACCCAGATGACCACCCCTTACGCCTGTAACAACGGCAGGATCAAGCGTGCCCTGGGCTGGGACGTGGCATCCCCGTTCTCCGCGCCCAAGGGGAGCTACTTCTCGGAGGCCTCCTTCGGTCATACCGGCTACAGCGGTTCCTCGATCTGGATCGATCCCCAGCAGGACATGTTCGTCATCATGCTGACCAGGCGGCTCGACTACCACAACGTACACAACTTCAACCAGTTGCGCAGGAATGTCTCCTCCTACGCTGCAGCCGACCTCAAGGGTATCGCCGGCGAGTTGGCCCCCGTAGCCGAGGAGCAGAAGGTCAAGGCACAGGTCGTTACCGTTGCCGCCATCAGCGAACCCACCGCTCGGTTCGCCTCCCTGAAGCTGCGTCATGACCGTCACGCCGCCAAGTGCTCCGTCAAGCCCGGCCGCCGCACGCTGCAGGCCCGCGCCGCGCATCGCGGTGCCAAGATTACCAAGGTCGCACGAAACGATGCCGGTAAGATTCGTTCCGCATCGAAAAAGCATCGCTCCCTGTCCAGAAGCTGACCAAGTTGCCCGACTCACTATCAGTCCTCTGTGGCTTGGCTTAAAGATGTTGCTTGCTCTCAGCATATGTGATAGCATCCGGCAACATTAGCTCATCCAAATCTTTATCGGGGGCGCAGTGATGCTTGATATGGATCTCGGACTGGACCTTGGTATTCTCTGCTGTTGCTGTGATTGCCGCACCTTTCGTCTGCCGGACACGACCGGACTCACTGACAGCCAGGTAGCCAGCATTGAGAAATTGTGCAAGCTCTGCATCGAGAGCAACAAGCAGTATGTCGTCAACAGCTAAAACCTCCACCCAGGGCAGGGGGCCACTCATCGGCCTCCTGCTTCTCTTCTGCCTGTTTCTAGTTACCTCTGTCTCCTGCGCCGATACCCTGTTCCAGCGCTCCACCATGCAACTGGAAGAGAAAGCCCGCCGCACCCAGGTCGACGACTACTGCTTCGTGGTGATGGGGGACAGCCGCTCCAACGACGCCATATTCAAACTGGCACTGCGCACCGCAGCCGGGTTCGATCCGCTCTTCATCCTGCACGGCGGGGACTATTCCACCGAGGGGGGTGAGGAGGAAACCGCCAACTTCCTGACCATGGTTGAGAAAAACGCCAGCGGCATCCCGGTGTTCGTGGTGCCGGGCAACCACGAGAACCCCAAGGTCTTCGACAAAGCCATCGGTCCGCCGCGCTTTGCTGTTTCCGTACCCCGCCTCGGGCTGAAGGTGGTAGCCTTGGACAACTCGCAGGGCAGACTGGAGTCCACGGATCTGGACTACCTCAAGCGCCAGCTCCCCTCCGCCCCCGGCGCCACCTTCGTTGCCATGCATGTCCCCCCTCAAACCAAGCGCTGGCGCGGCCATACCTTCACCAAGGGAGCGGCTGAACTGGAGCAGATGGTAGCCGCGGCGCCCACTGTGCGCGGCCTCTTCTTCGCCCATTCCCATCTCTTCGACGCGAGCGTCTTCGGCGGCGTGCCCGCCTTCATTTCCGGCGGCGCCGGTGCACCACTGGTCTGGATGAGCCGTTACGGCGAAAGGGTCAACCACATCCTCGTGGTCAGGGTCAGCAAGGGACAGGTGAGCTACCAGATGGTGCAACTCAAGTGACCTCCGATCGCTGCAAAGCGGTCTTTCCCGCGACGCGGGAGAACGAGGACCTTTTGCTGGCGGAGTGCTACCGGGAAGCCCTGCGCCTGTTGCGGGAGAACTCGACGCCGGCGGGCGTGCTTGCCTCGGCGCGCAACCCGAAGTCATCCGGGCGCAACTACGACTCCATCTTCGGTCGCGACGCAGCTATCTGCGCACTGGGCATGGCCATTTCCGGCGACCTGGAGCTGCTTCAGTCGGCCGAGGCGGGACTGCTCACCCTGGCGCGCCACCAGGCCCGCAACGGGCAGATTCCGAAGTTCGTCAAGCCGGAGTTGGCCGAAGTCGACTTCTGGTATGCCGGCTGCGTTGACGCAACCATCTGGTGGCTGATTGCCGTCCACCTCGTAGAGAGGATGGCGCCGCATCTCGGCCTGGCAACGAAAGTCGCCGCCAACGTGGTGCGCGCGCTGAACTGGCTGGAATGCCAGGAACACCAGGGATGGTTCCTGCTGCAGCAAAACGACTGTTCCGACTGGGCCGACATCATGCCCAGGAGCGGCTTCGTTCTCTACAGCAACGCCCTCTGGTACTGGGTCAAGCGACTCTACGATCTCCCCACCGCCAGGGAGACGCAGCGCTTTGGCCGTCTGCTCTTCAACCCCTTCGACAATGCGGTCCCGGATCAGAAGCGGATCCGGCTCATGCGCCATTACATCCGCAATCGCTGCCGCCCCGAGCCTTTCCTGCTGAGCTACGTGAACTTCTCCTTCTGGGGAGAGGAGATCGACATCTTCGGCAACATCCTCGCCTACCTTACCGGCCTTGGGACCGCTTCCGAGGCCTGCAAGATGGTGGCGGGCGTGACCGCCCTGAACGCCAACGACCCGCACCCGGTGCGCGTGGTGGGGAGCCCCATAGAGATGGGCTCGCCTCGCTGGCGCCCGTACATGCAGCGTCACCGGCAAAACCTTCCCTGGCAATACCACAACGGCGGTGCCTGGCCTTTTGTAGGTGGCTTCTGGGTTATCCTGCTGGCGACGCTTGGCGAGCGATCCCTGGCCCATGCCGAATTGGTGAAACTCGCGCTCAGTTGCCGGGTTAACGGTTGGGAGTTCAACGAGTGGTTTCAGGGACAAACAGGCGAGCCGATGGGGATGCCCAGGCAGTCATGGAATGCCGCTGTCTATATTCTCGCCTATCGCACCGTCCTATGCGGTGCCCGCATCTTCGCTTAAAGACAGATTCAAAACCTGGAAGCAGTTACGCAAAGCACGCTATGAATCCGCAAAGGGGGTAGAGAAAGACTTCTTTTGTTTTGAAGACTTTCATGACGTACTTCGCGCCACCTTTGAGTTATTTGCGTAACTGCTTTTGACTTTTATTCCTTTTTATCCTTTCAAGGGTGACATTTGCGATAGTGGTGATTATTATTGTGCTTATGCCATTCAAGGAGGATTAGATCATGAAACGCTTGACGTTACTGTTGCTGTCGTTGCTCACCCTTACCGCACTTTCCGGCTGCGGCTACAACACCATGCAGGCCAAGGAAGAGGCCGTCTTCGCCGCTTGGGGCGACGTCGAGGCTTCCTACCAGCGCCGCGCCGATCTGGTGCCCAACCTGGTCGAGGTCGTCAAAGGGTACGCCAAGCACGAGGCAGATACCCTCAAGGCGGTCACCGAGGCCCGCGCCAAGGTGGGCTCCATGCAGGTTTCCAAGGATGCCATCAACGATCCCAAGACCATGCAGAACTTCCAGCAGGCCCAGTCGCAGTTGAGCGGCGCGCTGTCCCGCCTCATGGTCGTGGTCGAGCGCTACCCGAACCTGAAGGCGAACCAGAACTTCATGGACCTGCAGAACCAACTGGAGGGAACCGAGAACCGCATCAACGTGGCGCGCGTGCGCTACAACCAGGCGGTGCAGGATTTCAACACCACCATCAGGACCTTCCCGAACTCGCTCACCAACTCCATGATGCTGCACCTGCAGCGCAAGGAGCCGTTCAAGGCGGAAGAAGGTGCCAAGGTGGCGCCCAAGATCAAGTTCTAGAAAAGCAGATTAAGACAAAGATTTAGATTGAGACTAAGAATGAGGTTAAGACTGAGAGGTTCAGGTTACGTCATTTCTTAATCTTAGTCTTTATCTGAATCTGCCTATGGGTCGCCCATGAAAAAGCTGTTTTTGCTCCTCACATTCTTGCTGACGGTCCAGGTCTGTGCGGCGGCGGAGGTTCCTCCGCTGCGCAGCCACGTGAACGACTACGCCTCGATGCTTTCGCCGCAAATGGCGCAGCAACTGGAATCGGAACTGACTGCCTTCGAGCGCAGCGACTCGACCCAGATCGTCATCCTCACCATCCCGAGCCTGGAAGGTGATGTGCTGGAGCAGTATGCCATCAAGGTGGTGGAAAAGTGGCAGCTGGGCCAGAAGGGGAAGGACAACGGTGCACTGCTGCTGGTGGTCAAAAACGACCGCAAGATCCGTATCGAAGTAGGGCGTGGGCTGGAAGGGAAGCTGACCGATCTCATGTCCGGACGCATCATCCGCAACGAGATCACGCCCGCCTTCAAACGCGGCGACTTTGACCAGGGAATCTCCCGCGGCGTGGACGCCATCATGGCGACGGTGCGGGGCGAGTACCAGGCCCAAGCTACCGACCTCCGCCACGGCAAGAAGGGGGCTCCTCCGATCCTGACACTGCTCCTCTTCGTCCTGGTCGCCTCGGTGTTCCTGGGCGGCATCTCCCGCTTCCTCGGCGGGGTTGCCGGCGCGATCGGCCTCCCCATTGCCGCCTTCATCTCCTTCTCCGGCCTCTCCATGCTGCTGTTGGGTGTGCTGGCGGTGGTCGGCTTCCTGGCCGGCCTCTTCATCGCCTTCCTCTTTTCCTCGGGAGGGCGCGGCGGTTTCATGGGAGGGCCTCCCTTCTTCGGTGGTTTCGGGGGAGGGGGCTTCGGCGGTTTTGGCGGCGGTGGAGGTGGCGGAGGCGGCTTCTCCGGCGGTGGTGGCGACTTCGGCGGTGGCGGTGCCTCGGGAGACTGGTAAATGGACCTTTCGCACAAATCCGTAGCTCACGACTTCTTCAGCGAGGCCGACAAGGAGGCCATCAAGCAGGCGGTGGCCCGCGCCGAGGCCCTGTCCAGCGGCGAGATCGCCACCATGGTGGTGTCCGAGAGCGATCGCTATCGTGAGGCCGAAGCGCTCGGTGCGCTGCTTCTCTCCGGCTTCGTCGGCGTGGTGGTCGCCGTGCTGTTGCATCACGTCACCATCTGGACCTATATCCCCGTGGTGTTCCTGCTCTATTTCCCGGTGCTCCTCTTTTTGCGCCGCTTTCCGCACCTGAAGCTCTCTTTCGTGGGGCCCAGGCGCCTGGCCGAGGCGGTCAGCGAACGGGCGCTGGTGGCCTTCTACCAGCAGGGGCTGTACCGGACCCGCATGGAGACCGGAGTGCTGATCTTCATCTCCCTTTTGGAGCGCAAGGTTTGGATCGTGGGCGACCGGGGCATCAACGCCAAGATACCGCCGGGGTACTGGAAGACCCTCGCCGAGCAACTGGCCCAGGGGCTGCGGACTGGGCGCGGTGCGCAGGCGGTCTGCGAGGTGGTTGAGGCCTGCGGCAGCGAACTGCAACGTCATTTCCCGCGCCGTGAGGACGACCGCAACGAACTTTCCGACGACATCATCATTTCCTGATCATCTTTTTGCCGGTCCTGCCGATAAAGTCATTGACTTTCAACCTGTTCCGCTCTCATTATTGACATTCGGTACCGTGCGCCGTATCGGTCCCCATTCCGGGTCGAGGCGTCCCTGGCAGCATAGCTTACCTTGCCGAAGCAACGCAGCAATTGCGGACCGTCCCGCACCGTCCGCAGGAGAAGGATCGCATGACCGCAGATATCAAACCGATAGCCGCACCGCAACCAACCCGCAAACCCCTCGGGGAGATCTTCGTCGAACGCGGCCTGTTGACCCGGGCCTCCGTCGACCGGCTGATCGCCCACGCCAAGAGCAAGAACATCCGCCTGGGCGAACTGCTGGAGGTGATCGGCCTGGTCACCCCGGAGGAACTCGCAGAGGCGCTCGCCATACAGTACCGGGTCCGGAAGATTGTCGATTTCGCCAAGTACAGCTACCCAGCCAACGTGCTCAAGCTGATCCCGCTCGAGATGGCGGTAAAGCACAGCATCTTCCCCCTGAAGCTCGACGATGGCCGACTGGGACTCGCCGTGGCCGACCCGACCACTGAAGATCTTTTTGCCGCCATCGCGGCCCAGCACAACGTGAAGCTGGTGCTCTACGTCTCCACACGCCTCGAGATCAACCGGGCCATAGCGCGCCACTACCTCGGGCAGACCATCGCCGGTCCTGCCAGCAAGTCGATCCTGCTGGTCGAGGACGACCAACTATCCCGCGAGATGGTGGCCAAGATCCTGATCCGCCAGGGGTATGCCGTGGAGACCGCCATAGACGGCATGGACGCGTTCAGCAAGATCTTCACCCTGAAGCCCAAGCTGGTGATCACCGACAAGGTCATGCCCAAGCTGGGGGGGTACGAGTTCCTGTTCGCCATCAAGAACATCCCCGAGTTCCGCTACATGCCCGTGATCCTGATGACGGCAGCCGCCACCCCCGACGAGGAGAAGGAGGCCCTGGAAAAGGGATTCTTCGATTTCGTGCTCAAGCCGGTCAAGGAAATCGGTCTCCTCACCAGGGTGAAGCGGGCTTTCGCCAGCAGGGAAGCCCTCTACGGCAAGACCGCCTGACGGCACCATCCCTCCATACCGATGCGGTCGGCCGCTGCCACCATTGGTGCGGCCGCCCCGACCATCCTTTCCTTCATCCGCCCTCGATTCCGCTTTTCCCTCATGAACCAGCGGTTCAATGCCGAAAAGAGAGCTACATTCCGCTTCTCCCTTCATTCCACGTCATGCTGCAACCGCCGCGACGGCGCCCGACCGGCGCGAGCCGTCCCCAGGCGGCAGGAGAACAGATGCAACACCTGACACAAATAAGCAGTGGACGTCCCACCTGCCGGCGTCTGTCTCCCGCTTTTGCTGCCGCGCTGGTGCCCGGAGGATCCCACTGGCAGGGTGACTGGCTGCAGCTGGCAGTGGTGGGAGCCGTCTTTGCGCTGATTGCGCTGGTACTGGGAAGGATGGTCCAGGTCAAGGCCCGCAGACAGGCCCAGGTTGAGGAGGAGTTGCGTCGCGCCAAAGACGAACTCGAGCAGCGGGTTGCCGAGAGAACCGAGGCGCTGCACCACGCCAACGAACAGTTGAAGCAGGAACTGGCGGAACGTGAGCGGGTAGAGGAGGAACTGCGGCAGGGGCGCAACATGCTTGCGCAGATCGTCGACACTATCCCGCAGTTCGTCTTCTGGAAGGACAGAAACAGCATCTACGAGGGGTGCAACATAGTCTTCGCCAAGGCGGCGGGCCTGGAGGGGACCGAGCAGATTCGCGGTAAAAGTGATTATGATCTGCCCTGGCTACGGCAGGAGAGTGACGCCTACCGGGCCGATGACCGTAGCGTCATGGACAGCAACACCGCCAAGTACCACATCATCGAGCAGCAACAGCAGGCCAGCGGCGAGCGCCACTGGGTGGATACCACCAAGGTACCCCTGTGCGACGACAGCGGCGCCGTGGTTGGCGTGCTCGGTGTGTACGACAACATCACCGAGAGAAAGAGGATCGAGGAGGCGCGCGACCGCGCACTGGCGATGCTGGAATCGCTGCTGGCCTCGTCGCCGACCGGCATCCTGGTCTACGATGGCGAGACCGGCGTCTGCGTCAAGGCCAATCAGGCCGTGGCAGACATGGTAGGTGCCACTGTCGACCAGATGCTCGTGCAGAATTTCCGGCACCTTCCCTCCTGGGAGGCAATGGGAGTCCGCCAGATTGCAGAACAGGTGCTGGCCGACGGGCAGACCCGGAGCATGCAGGCATCGGGCGCCTCGTCGTTCGGCGCCAACCTGGAGACCGAGTGCTTCCTGTCGCGGTTCGATGTGGAGGGAACGCATCACCTGATGATCATCGTAGTGGACATGTCCGAGCGTAAACGACTGGAGCAGGAGAAGCGCCTGATGGAGGCCCAGATGCTCCACGTGCAGAAGCTGGAGAGCCTCGGGGTGCTGGCAGGCGGCATCGCGCACGACTTCAACAACATTCTCATGGTGGTGCTGGGGAACGCGGATCTGGCGATGCTGCGGGTACCGCCGGATTCACCGGCCTGCGAAAACCTGGTCCAGATCGAGCAGGCTGCCAGCCGGGCGGCGGACCTGGCGCGGCAGATGCTTGCCTACTCAGGCAAGGGTACCTTCGTTATAGAGAACCTCGACCTGAACCGGATCGTGCAGGACATGGCCCCTATGCTCGAGGTTTCCATTTCTAAGAAGGCGCAGCTGTGCTACGACTTCACCTCTGGACTGCCGGCCATCAGCGGCGACGCGACGCAGTTGCGCCAGGTGATCCTTAACCTCGTCATCAACGCCTCCGAGGCGATGGAGGAGGGGATGGGCAGGATTTCCATCAGCACCAAGCACATGCAGTGCGACCGTACCTACCTCTCGGAGTCCTGGATCGACGACCGGCTCCCGGAGGGATGCTACGTGGTGCTCGAGGTCTCCGACACCGGCTGCGGCATCGACCGCGACATCATCCCGAAGATCTTCGACCCCTTCTTCACCACCAAGTTCACCGGGCGCGGTCTGGGCATGGCCGCTGTCCTCGGCATCGTACGGGCGCACAAGGGAGCCATCAAGGTCTACAGCGAGAAAGGGAAGGGGAGTAGCTTCAGGCTGCTGCTGCCTTGCATCGCCGGCGCGGCAGATTGTCCGGAGCCTCCTGTGCCGCAGGAGCTTTGGCGTGGCAGCGGCACCGTCCTGCTGGCCGATGACGAGGAAAGCATCCGGTTGCTCGGCAGCGACATGCTCCAGGCTCTTGGCTTCGACGTGAGGCTGGCCAGCGACGGCCGCGAGGCGCTGGAGCTGTTCGAGGCGGGGATGGACGACATCGTCTGCGTTCTGCTCGACCTGACCATGCCCAACCTGGACGGCGAGCAGACCTTCCGGGCGCTGCGGGCCCTGAAACCCGACGTGAAGGTGATCATGTCCAGCGGCTACAACGAGCAGGAGGTGAGCCTTAAACTGGCGGGGGCGGGACTGTCAGGTTTCATTCAGAAGCCGTACAAGGTGGCCGAGATGAGCAGGAAGCTGTCTGAAGTGCTTGGTGGATGAGAGGAGCGCCCCCCGGCCACCTCCCTTTGATCTCGTTCCCAAGGTCCGCCTGGGAACGCAAAGCCGCTCCGAAGCACCAACTTCCCTCGGATGCAAAGCTGGAGCTTTGCGCCATATGGGGTTCCCAAGCTGGAGCTTGAGAACCAGGAAAAGCTGGAGCTTGGGAACCAGGAGATCCCAACAGCATTCGCTAACAGAGCAAAAAAAGGGGCACCCTTGCGGGCGCCCCTCTCGTTAATTCTTGTGCAGCAGATTTAGCGGATGTAGCCGTTGCTGTAGGTCGCGACCTTGAGCGGTTTGGCCTCCTTGAAGAAGACCCGGATCACATCACCCTTACGGGAGTAGCGGGGCTCCCCCTTACAGTCGGCGAAGACGTTGGAGAGTTTGGCTCCCGCGTCGGTCACGTCGATGAAGCGGATGGCGCCGGTACCGGTGGTTTCGCCGGTGTCGGTCAGTACCAGCACGGCGTCGGACTGGCTCTGTTGGAATACCCGGACCAGTTCGGGAACCGGTTTGGCGACAGACTCGTCCACCTCTTCATGGATGAGCTTGTCGTTCAGCAGGTACTGGATCCTCTTGTAGTTCGTCTTGGTGCCGTCGTCCATGATGAGGTTGCCGTTGCGGTCATAAGCGACGATGGAGATCTTGCCGTAGCGGGTGTTAAGATCCTGGGCGAGAACGACGGTGGAAGCTACCAAAACGAGCAGTAAGGCCGCCACGGGGGCGAAAAGTCTTTTCGTCATCTGAGTCCTCCTTGTGCATGCAAAGCGTTGCCATAGCATATCCACACGGGTTTTCCCATGTTGGTGTAGGAATATATAAATTAAAATTGTAGGTGTGTAAATTACAAAAACTAATTAACATGCTGAAAAGTGTTGATTTTGTGAGCCTAAACACAAAAAAGCCGGGAGGTCGCGGAACCTCCCGGCTTTTTTCATGTGTCTGAAGTGGCGTTATTTACCGCCTGCCACCATCAGTTCGCTGACCAGCCTGGTGAAGCGCAGCGGGTCCTTGATCGGGGAACCTTCGGTCAGGAGGGCCTGGTCGAAGAGGAGTTCGCTGTAGTCGGC
The DNA here is from genome assembly GCF_016458305.1 of Geomonas anaerohicana. GTDB lineage: Bacteria > Desulfobacterota > Desulfuromonadia > Geobacterales > Geobacteraceae > Geomonas > Geomonas anaerohicana. The sequence goes on from NZ_JAEMHL010000006.1 coordinate 210,008, forward strand.
GAGCTTCGGGTTGGTCTTGTCCTTCTCGAACATGGCCGTCATGACCTGCATGATCTGGTGCTCCGGGTTGAGCTCGAGGATGCGCTTTCCTTCCGGTACTTCCTGGTTCATCGCCTTCAGGATCTTCTCCATGTTGGCGTTGAGTCCCATCTCGTCGGCCACGAGGCAGCAGGCGCTCTCGGTCAGACGGGAAGATAACCGCACTTCCTTCACGCGGTCCTTCAGGGTTTCCTGGATGTACTCCATGACGCCGCCGAACTCCTTCTTGGCCTCCTCCTTCTTGGCCTCCTTCTCCTTCTTTTCCTCCTCGGTGTCGAGCTCCAGGTCGCCCCTGTCGATCGCCTTCAGGTGCTTCTCCTGGTATTCGTGGATAGCCTGCACCACCCACTCGTCGACCGGGTCGGTCATGTAGAGGACCTCGTAGTCCTTCTTGTGCAGCGCCTCCATGTAGGGGGAGTTTTCAACCGACTCGCGCGACATGCCGGTGATGAAGTAGATCTCCTTTTGCCCCTCGGGCATGCGCTCGACGTACTCCTTGAGCGACACGAACTTCCCTTTCTCGGTCTTGGAGCTCTCGAACAGGAGCAGGTCCTGCAGCTTCTCCTTGTTGGCGTAGTCGAAGTGGATCCCTTCCTTCAGGACCGGACCGAACTCGCCGTAGAACTTCAGGTAGTCGTCGGGGTTCTTCTCCTTCATCTCGGCGAGGGTGGAGAGGACCTTGCCCACCAGCGACTTCTGGATGCGCTTGATCTGCACGTCTTCCTGCAGGATCTCGCGGGAGACGTTGAGCGGCAGGTCGGAGGAGTCCACCACGCCCTTGATGAAGCGCAGGTAGTCCGGCAGCAGCGCCTCGCAGTTATCGGTGATGTAGACCCGCTTCACGTAGAGGTGCACGCCCTTTTTGTGGTCGCGCAGGAACAGGTCGAACGGCTTGTGGGACGGGATGTAGACGATGGCCTTGAACTCGCTGACGCCTTCCGCGGAGTAGTGGATGGTGGAAAGCGGCTTGTCGTAGTCGTGCGAGATGTGCTTGTAGAACTCCTCGTACTCCTCTTCGGTGATCTCGCTCTTGGGGCGGGTCCAGATCGCCTTCATCGAGTTCAGGGTTTCCTCGGTGGTCTTGTCGATGGTGCCGCCACCCTCGATGACTTTCCCCTCGGCGTCCTTGACGGGTTCGCTGCGGGTGATGTCCATCACGATGGGGTACTGCACGTAATCGGAGTACTTCTTGACGATGGAGCGGATCTTCCACTCGTCCAGGAACTCCTTCATGTCGTCTTTCAGGTGCAGCACGATCTCGGTGCCGCGGGTCTCCTTCTCGCACTCCTCGATGGAGTAGGAGCCGTCGCCGGTGGACTCCCAGCGGCAGCCGTACTGCTTGTCGCCCGCGCGGCGGGTGGTGAGGACCACCTTGTCCGCCACCATGAACGAGGCGTAGAAGCCGACGCCGAACTGGCCGATCAGCTCCGGGTTGTCGGCGAGGTTCTGCTCCTTGAGGGCGGCCACGAAGTTCTTGGTGCCCGACTTGGCGATGGTGCCGATGTTGTCGGCCACCTCGTCCATGCTCATGCCGATGCCGTTATCGGTGATGGTGAGGGTGCCCGCTTCCTTGTCTGCGTGCAGCTTGATCTTCCAGTCGGCGTTCCCTTCCAGCAGTTCCATGTTGGAGTGGGACTCGAACTTTATCTTGTCAATGGCGTCAGACGCGTTGGAGATGAGCTCCCTGAGGAAGATTTCCTTGTTGGAATAGAGGGAGTGGATCACCAGGTCCAAAAGCTGCTGGACCTCGGTCTCGAACTTCTTGACGGTTTTAGCCATGTCTGGGTGGTCTCCTTTGGTCTTAGTGAATGGTCCGGGGAACATAATCACTGCAGGGGAGGATTTCAAGGGGGAGGGAAGAAAAAGACTAAAAGCCTCACCACAGAGGACGCGGAGGTCCACAGAGGGCACAGAGAATAGACCAAAAGGTTTAAAACCTTCTTGCGTTTTTCTCTGTGACCGCTTTGGCTTTTCCTCTGTGTCCTCTGTGATCAGCTTTTGGGTTACGCCTTACAACTTCAGGTACTGCTTCAGTATCGCGGGGTGCAGGTGCTCCTTCATGACCTCCCAGGCCTCGCGCAGGGCCTCGGCGTCGTGCAGGGCGTGGTGGGGCGGGAACTCGTTGTAGGCTTCGGCATGGGCCTTCTGCAGCAGTTCGAACAGACCGGGAAAACTCTCGGAGTAGTAGTGGATCGGGGCGGGGTAGAGGTTCTTCGGGAAGGCGTCGTGCAGCAGATCCACCATGAGGACCCAGTCAAACCCTGGCGCGTCGCACACCACTCGCACCGGAACGCCGAAGGAGGCGACCCAATCGGCCAGCCTGCGCCTGGCGTAGCTCCGCTCCTGGAAAAATTCGCCGCCGGTCAACTGCGGCAGCACGTTGGCGGTGACGAAGGGGGAGCATCCCTCGTGACTCCAGCCGTTGGCAAGCTCGGCGTAGAAACTCTCTCCACTCTCGGAGACCAGCGCGATGCTGATCAACTGCGGGTAGTCGAAGTCGGTGAACTCGGTGTCCAGGAACAGCAGCATCGGTTCCCCTGCGGCAAGTTCCGGCGAGATGGGGACCTGCTTCGCCTTCTGCGGTTTGCGCTTTTTCGCGTGGGCGGGGCAGAGGGTCTTGGCGAAGCCGTGGCCGAGTTGCAGCGATCCCTGGGCCCCGCACTCGGAGCAGATGGCCGTTGCCTTGTGCTCAACGTCTTTGGCCAGTTCCTTGACGATCGAAGAGCGGGATCCGACCCTCACGAAGAGGCCGCCGAGCCTCTCCTCCGCCTTGAAATGGCCGATCTTGGGCATGGCAAGGTGTTCCATGGCCTCGATGGCGGTGCAGAGGTCCCACACCAGCGGATACCAGCCGGGACCGCAGCGCACGCTGCCGGAGGGAGGGGTGAGGTAACGCGGGAAACGGGAGACCAGCTTCTCGAGCGCGATGTCCCCCTCCGGTTTCACCCACTTTTCCCAGGAGAGGAACATCTTCTCTGTGGTCCGCTTGAAACGGACGATCAGGTCCACCACCTTCAATGCGAAGGCGAAGTAGCGCTCTCTTAATATGACCAGTGTCTTGGGTGTTTTCATTAGCACAAGATTCTACCAGACTCCCCCTTCCTTGACACCTTTTCATCGTTATGTTACTAAGGTCGGGCCAAAACTCGTTTCCCTGCAAGGGGATAGCCTACCCCACACCTCGCACGCCAATCAAAGGAGCCTCATGTACTGCCCCGATTTCGCGACGTTCCAGACCCTGTCCGCACAAGGCAACCTGATCCCGGTCTACCGGGAAATCCTGGCCGACCTGGATACCCCTGTGGGGGCCTTCAAGAAGATCGACGACGGCCGCTTCGGATTCCTGCTGGAGAGTATCGAGGGTGGCGAGAAATGGGGACGCTACACCTTCCTGGGCTCCTCCCCGGCGGTGGTCATCCGCGGCAAGGACAACTGGGTCGAGATCGTGGAGGGGGGCGAGGTGCGCCGCGTGGAGGTGTCGGATCCCTTGCACTACGTCCGGGACTACATGGCACGCTACCAACCGGTCGAGGTCGCGGGCATCCCGAGGTTCTTCGGCGGCGCGGTGGGGTACCTGGGTTACGACGCGGTGCGTCACTTCGAAACCCTGCCGGACCAGAACCCGAGCCTCATCAACACCTACGACGCCTACTTCATCATCACCGACACCATGGTCATCTTCGACAGCCTGAGCCAGAAGATCAAGGTGGTGTCCAACGCGCACCTGGACGGCAGCACCACCCCCGAGGCCGCCTACGCCGAGGCGGTGGGCAAGATCGAGGGGCTGATCGAGCGCCTCAAGAAGCCGCTGCCGGCCGGCGAGAAAAAACCCGCGCAGGGGAAGGTGCAACTTACCTCCAACGTGAAGCGCGAGGAGTTCGAGTCGTGGGTGACCCGCGCCAAGGAGTACGTCAGAAGCGGCGACATCATCCAGGTGGTGCTCTCCCAGCGCTTCTCCGGTGATCTCACCGTGGACCCTTTCGATATCTACCGCGTGCTGCGGACTTTGAACCCGTCCCCGTACATGTTCTTCCTGCGCCTGGACGAGACCATGGTGGTGGGCGCCTCGCCGGAGGTCATGGTGCGTAAGGAGGGTGAGCTGGTCGAGTTGCGCCCCATCGCCGGCACCCGCCCGCGCGGGGCGACTCCCGCCGCCGACGAGGAACTGGCGCAGGACCTGTTGGCCGACCCCAAGGAGCGCGCCGAGCACGTCATGCTGGTCGATCTGGGCAGAAACGACCTGGGGCGCGTCTGCGAGATCGGCAGCGTCAAGGTTTCCGAACTCATGGTGGTCGAGCGTTACTCGCACGTGATGCACATCGTTTCCAACGTGCAGGGGGAACTGGCGCCCGGGCACGACGCCTTCGACGTGGTGCGCGCAACCTTCCCGGCGGGGACCCTTTCCGGGGCCCCCAAGGTGAGGGCGATGGAGATCATCGACGAACTGGAAGGGGTGCGGCGCGAGGTGTACGGCGGCGCGGTGGGATACTTCTCCTTCTCCGGCAACATGGACATGGCCATCGCCATCAGGACCCTGGTGATCAAGGACGGCAAGGTGCACCTGCAGGCCGGCGCCGGCATCGTGGCCGACTCCGACCCCGCTGCCGAGTACGTGGAGACCGTCAACAAGGCCAAGGCCGTTGTGAAGGCCATCGAAATGGCCGAGCGCGGGCTCGACTGAACCGCGCTTTACCAAGTACCGCTAACAACATCGCCGTGATGAGGGCGCCCGGATTTTCCGGGCGCCCTTTTTGTTGCTCTGTCTTCTCTTTACCTCTCCCCCCCCGTGTACTCATAGAACCATTCCAATGCAAACAACCGTCGTTTTTATGGCTAGTTTGTCCTCAATGTAGATCGTACCTACTGTCAGTGAAGGACATGATATCCAAAATGCAATGCATTGTTGGTTAAATTTAATTTTAAAATGTCTATCAAGAAACAGACTAACGGCAAAAATATTGTAAAATTTTCCCGATCAAATGTTTGATCCCACTCGATGCAAGAGCATGGAGGCCTTGGTTTGATGAATTGCTATGAGAGCTTTTCTGGAACAAAGAGCAGGAGCTGAGAGAATGGCCTCGTCTAGTCCCATCAAGAAGATCCTCGTTGTTGAGGACGATGATGCCCACGCGGAGTTGATCCGGCGGGGATTCAGCGACCTGTCCGGCCAGTACGAGTTGACCGTCGCCGCCACGGTCAAGGAGGCGGTGGACCGCATCCGCAGCAGGAATTACGACATCGTGCTCACCGACTACCTCCTGCCCGACGGCAAAGGCGGCGACCTGGTGGCGCAGTCGGCCGGTATTGCGCCGGTAGTGATGATGACCTCGCACGGCAACGAGCAGGTCGCGGTTGAAGTGATGAAATCCGGCGCCATCGACTACGTCGTGAAGATGCCCGAGATCTTCGACGCCATGCCGCGCATCGTGGAACGCGCCCTGCGGGAGTGGGACCACATGCTCGAGCACAAGCGGGCGGAGGAGGCGCTCAAGCTGCAAAGCCACCGGCTCGAACACGAGGTGGCCGAGCGCCAGTTGGCCCAGGAGGCCCTCCTGGAACAGGCGCAGCTGTTGAAAAAGGAGATAGCCGAGCGCCAGTTGGCCCAGGAAACCTTGCGCCTGAGCGAGGAGAAATTCCACAAGGCGTTCGACAGCGCGCCACTCATCATGGTGATCACCGACATCGAAGAGGGCATATTCCTCGATGTGAACCGCAAGTTCGTGGAGCTTTCGGGCTACAACCGCGATGAAGTGCTGGGGCGCACCTCCACTTCGCTGGGGTGGATCAACCCCGTCGACCGGAAGGCGCTGCTCGACAAGCTCGAAGAGGAAGGACGCGTGGCCGGGACCGTGGTGACCCTGCACGCGAAGGACGGCAGGACCCTGAAGGGGGAATACTACTGCCAGCGGATCACCGTGGACGGGTGCGAGCGCCTGCTGGCCATAGCCCTCGACATCACCGAGAGGATGAAGCTCGAAGAACAGTTGCGCCACTCGCAAAAGCTCGAGGCGGTAGGCGTGCTGGCTGGCGGGGTCGCCCACGACTTCAACAACATACTCACCGTCATCGGCGGCTATTGCGAACTGCTCAAACTGGACCTCCCCGAGGACAACCCCGCCCGCGACAAAGTCATGCAGATCTCGGCGGCCGCGGACCGGGCCGCCAACCTGACCCGCAGCCTGCTCGCCTTCAGCCGCAAGGGCGAGGTGAAGGCCGCTCCAGCCAACCTCAACGACATCGTCAAGGGGGTCGAGAAGTTCCTGCAGCGGATCATCGGCGAAGATGTCGCCCTGACCACCTCATTCGGCGAGGGGGCACTATGGGCCGTGGTGGACAGCGGGCAGATCGAACAGGTGCTGATGAACCTGGCGGCGAACGCCCGCGACGCCATGCCCAAGGGGGGGAGGCTCTTCGTGGAGACCGAGCGCCAAGAGATCGACGCCGCCTTCGTGCACGCCCACGGCTTCGGCATCCCCGGTCAGTACGCCCTGCTTACCATCTCCGATACCGGCCAGGGGATGGACGAGGGCACCCGCAAGAAGATCTTCGATCCCTTCTTCACCACCAAGGTGGTGGGCAAGGGGACCGGGCTTGGCCTTGCCATCGTCTACGGCATCATCGCCCAGCACAAGGGGTTCGTGAACGTCTACAGCGAGCCCGGCATCGGCACTACCTTTAGGATCTACCTTCCCGCCATCAACGCCGCGGAACCGGAAAAAAGCGTTCAGGCAGCGGAACCGGAGGTGCGCGGCACCGAGACCATTCTGGTTGCGGAGGACGATCTGCACGTCCTCGACCTGGTTTCCTCCATCCTCAAGCAGTACGGCTACTCCATCATCCATGCCGCCAACGGGCTGGAGGCGGTGCAGCGCTTCAAGGAAAACCCGGACATAAAACTAGTGCTCATGGATATCATCATGCCGGTCATGAATGGTAAGGAAGCCGCCGAGACCATCCTTGAAGACCAGCCCGATGCCAGGATTCTCTTTACCAGCGGCTACACGGCCGACATCATCCGCAGCAGAAGCGACCTGGAGGAAGGGGCCGAGCTGGTCATGAAGCCGGTAAAACCGATGGTGCTGCTGAAGAAGGTGCGGGAGATGCTGGACCGGGAGTGAAGCAGATAAAGATGGAGTGAAGCAGATAAATATTGGGACAAAGATTAAGGGCACGATTTTTCTAAGTCCTAGTCCTAGTCTTAATCTCAGTCTTAGTCTAAGTCTTAGTCTGCCCTCTAAAGAGGTTGCTGGCATGGTCACGCAGGTTCACAAAATTCGGCGCTTTGCCTTGGTCCTGGTCCTGTTCTGGAGCGCAGGCATCGCCTTCTCCTTTTACTGGTTCTACCGGGGCGAGCAGCAAACGGTGCTGGCCATCGGCCGCGCCGAGGCGCGCGCCACCTTCGAGAAAGATACGCTGTACCGGCGCTGGGCGACCCGGCATGGCGGCGTCTATGTTCCCGCATCGCAGCTGAGCCCTCCCAACCCGTACCTGAAGCGCATTCCGGAGCGGGACGTCACCACAGCCTCCGGAAAGGCGCTGACGCTGGTCAATCCGGCGTATATGACCCGGCAGGTGTTCGAACTCGCCGACAGCCAGCACAACCTGGTACGCGGTCACATCACCAGTCTCAAACCGATCCGGCCCGAAAATAAACCCGATCCGTGGGAAGCCCAGGCCCTAAAGCGGTTTGAAAGCGGGGTGAAAGAGGTGAGCGAGGTCCAGGTCATGGACGGCCGCCCTTACATGCGGCTGATGCGCCCGTTTGTCACCGAGCCTCCCTGTCTGAAGTGTCACGCCGCCCAGGGATATCGCGTCGGCGACATCCGGGGCGGGGTTAGCGCTTCGGTGCCACTGGACATCGATTCAGCCGTGATGGATGACGTCATCACCGGTGCGGCGGTAAGCCACGGCTTTATCTGGCTGCTGGGAGTCGGGCTCATTGGTACCGGCGCGCGCGTTCTCGGCCGCAGCGCACGCGCCATCGAGGAGCGCGAGGACCGTTACCGCACCGTGGCGGACTACACGGAGGGGTGGGAATACTGGCAGGGACCGGATCATTCTTTCCGGTACGTCTCTCCCTCCTGTCTTGAGCTTTCCGGCTACAGCCGGGAGGAGTTTTACGCAGATCCCGAGCTTTTGCACCGCATCGTGCACCCGGAAGACCGGGCGTACTACGAGAGCCACGTCCGGGACTCTTTTCACGGCACCCCAAGGCCGATCGATTTCCGCATTGTCCGAAAGGATGGCGAGGTTCGCTGGATCGCCCATATCTGCCGGCTGGTATATACCGCCAGCGGCGCCGAGAACGGCATCCGGGGCAGCAACCGCGACATCACCGACCGAAAACTTGCCAACCAGGCCCTGCGCGAGCAGGCGGTGCTCCTCGAGAAGGAAGTGCGCGAGCGCATGGAACGCGAGACAGAGCTGGAGGCGAAGAACGCGGAATTGGAACGTTTCACCTACACCGTATCCCACGACCTGAAAAGCCCGCTCATCACCATCAAGGGGTTTGCCGGTGCGGTGCTCAAGGACATCGAAGGGGGCAACCTGCAGCGGCTGGACGGCGACGTGCGCCGCATCATGGGAGCCGCCGACAAGATGTCGTCTCTTTTGAGCGATCTGCTGGAACTCTCCCGCATCGGCCGCATCGTCAACGCACCGTCGCTGATCGACATGAACATGCTGGCCAAAGACGTGCTCGGCCAGCTTTCCGGTCCTATCCAGCAGGCCGGTGTGGAGGTGTCGCTACAGCCGGGTCTTGCCACGGTGTGGGGGGATCAGCCTCGCATCGGCGAGGTGCTGCAGAACCTGGTGGAAAACGCCATCAAGTACAAGGGTGAGCAGCAACAGCCTCGCATCGAGATCGGCATGCGCCAGGACGCGGATAGGGCGGTTTTCACGGTGCGCGACAACGGTATCGGGGTCCCAGCGCAGTACCAGGAGACCATCTTCGGTTTGTTCAACCAGTTGGACGCCCGTTCCGATGGGACCGGAATCGGTCTGGCACTGGCGCGGCGTATCGTGGAATTCCACGGCGGCAAACTTTGGGTCGAGTCCGAGGGGATAAGGCAGGGGAGTACCTTCTGTTTCACGCTGGGCACCCGGCCACCCGAAACGGTTCAAATCGAACAGGGATAAAAGGGATAAAAGGGATAACGACCTTTTATCGCTTTGTTTTAACCATCCCTTTTATCCGCAGTTATCCCTGTTAAACGCTTTTTGGGTGTTTGATTTGGCTTGAAAGGAGTGAACCATGATAGAAGGCGAACCACTGTGCATCCTGCTGGTCGAGGACAACCCTGATCACGCCGAACTGGCGATCCGCAACCTGACCGATGCCGGGCTGGTCAACCACCTGTTCCACGTCGAGGACGGCGAGGCTGCCCTGGATTACCTCAACAACCGCGGCCGTTTCGCGGACCAAAGCGCCTACCCGCGCCCGCACCTGGTGCTGCTCGACCTGCGCCTGCCCAAGGTGGACGGTATCGAAGTTCTCAAACAGGTGAAGGCATCGGATCAACTGAAGGCCATCCCAGTCGTGATTCTGACCACCTCTGCCGCCGAGCGCGATCTAGCCCAGGCCTACAACCACTACGCCAACAGCTACCTCACCAAGCCCGTCGATTTCGACTCCTTCAGCAACCTGCTGCGTGACCTCGGCTTCTACTGGCTTGCCTGGAACAGGCGCCCCACGAGCTAGCCTCGGTAAATAATCTTTTAGGGAGGGTAAATATTCCCTCCCCTGCCACTGGGGTAATGGCGTTTTTGCCCCCGACGGCCTGTTTATCTCCTCTCTTTTTGCGCTTTTCCTGTCGGATTTTCTTGAGTTTTTGCCGCAAAACCTATATATTTCCTCCTTTCCAATTAACAGCAAACGGGTGGGGTTCGAGTCGCTTTTCGCGCCATCCGCCCGTTGCCAGCGGGTTGCCAGCTATGCTCCTGATGATCGACAATTACGACTCCTTTACCTACAACATCGTCCAGTACCTTGGCGAGTTGGGTGAGGAGGTGAAGGTTCACCGCAACGACAAGATCAGCATCGCCCAGATCGAGGCGCTTGCGCCTGATCGCATCGTGATCTCCCCCGGTCCCTGCTCACCTGCTGAGGCAGGCATCTCGGTCGAGGTGATTCGCCACTTCGCCGGCAAGATTCCGATCCTTGGTGTTTGCCTCGGCCACCAGTCCATCGGTTACGCCTTCGGCGGCAACATCATCAAGAGCGCCACGCTGATGCACGGCAAAACATCGCCGATCCTGCACGACGGCAAGGGGCTTTTCGAGGGGCTCCCCAACCCGTTCGCTGCGACCCGCTACCACTCCCTGATCGTGGAGCGCGACACGCTGCCGGCCGAGCTGGAGATCACCGCCTGGGTCGCCGAGGGTGAGATCATGGGGATGCGCCACCGCACGCTGCCGATTTGGGGGGTGCAGTTCCATCCCGAGTCCATCCTCACCGAGGGCGGCATGGATCTCTTGCGCAACTTCTTGAAAATGTCCAGGCTGTAAACCCGGAACACAGATGTCACTGAGGTCCACAGAGGTCTCAGAGGGAAAATCCTCAAGGTTTTACTCTGTGTACCTCTGAGCACCTCTGAGTCCTCTGTGGTGAGCTTTTAGCTTTTTGTGTCTTTGAATTCCGTTTGGAAGGAGCTGCTATGATTCGTAGGGCCATTGCACGTGTTGTGGAGCGGGAGAATCTCAGCGAGGCCGATATGATCGAGGTCATGGACCAGATCATGTCCGGCGGGGCCACCCCGGCCCAGATCGCGGCCTTCATCACCGCTCTCAGGATGAAAGGCGAGACAGTCGACGAGATTACCGGCGCAGCGCGGGTCATGCGCGACCGGGCCCTTCCCATCCGGGTCGGGAAGAGCGTCCTCGGCATCGACCGCGACGACATCAACCTCGACCGTGAGACCATCCTCGACACCTGCGGCACCGGCGGTTCCGGCACCAACTCCTTCAATATCTCCACTACCGTCGCCTTCATCGTTTCCGCCTGCGGCGTCAAGGTCGCCAAGCACGGCAACCGTGCCGTATCCTCCTCCTGCGGCTCCGCCGACGTTCTCGAGGCGCTGGGCGTCAACCTCGACGTGACCCCGGAAACGGTGGAACGCTGCATCTCCGAGATCGGCATCGGCTTCCTGTTCGCCCCCGCGCTGCATGGTGCCATGAAGCACGCCATCGGACCCCGCCGCGAGATCGGCGTCCGTACCATCTTCAACATCCTGGGGCCGCTCACCAATCCTGCCAACGCCGATTGTCAGGTGCTCGGCGTCTACCGGGAGGAACTGGTCGAGAAGCTGGCCCTGGTCCTCAAAAAGCTCGGCTGCCGCCGCGGCTACGTGGTGCACGGCAGCGACGGTATGGACGAGGTAACCCTGACCGGCGAGAGCACCATCGGTGAGGTCGGCCCCGACGGCGTCAAGGTCTACAAGATCACCCCGGAGCAGTTCGGCCTGGAGCGTGCCCCGCTCACCGAACTGCACGGCGGCGACGCCCAGGGCAATGCCGTCATCGTTAGGGATATCCTGGCCGGCAAGGATGGAGCCAAGCGCCGTATCGTCCTGCTGAACGCCGCCTTCGCCCTGGTGGCCACCGGCAAGGTTGTCAGCGTAGAAGAGGGGATCCGGCTCGCTGCCGAAACCATCGATTCCGGGCGCGGGCTGGAACAACTGGAGCGGCTGGTAGCGCTCACCAACGAGGTTCAATAGCAGATGACCCAGGTACCCGACGTACTCAGGAAGATAGTCGACTACAAGCAGGGCGAGCTCGATGAGGCCATGCGGGCGGTCCCGCTCAACGAGATCATGGACCGCCTGGCCGACCTCGAAGACACCCCCCGCGGTTTCCAGAACGCCATCCTCAACTCGCTTGGTTCCGGTTGGACCCCCATCATCGCCGAGGTCAAGAAGGGCTCCCCATCAAAGGGGCTGATCCGCGCCGACTTCGACCCGCTTCAGATCGCCATTACCTACCAGGACAACGGCGCCACCTGCCTGTCGGTTCTCACCGACGAGCACTTCTTCATGGGGCATTTGAGCTACCTCGCGCTGATCCGTGAGCAGGTCTCGCTGCCGCTTTTGCGCAAGGACTTCATCTTCGATCCGTACCAGATCTACCAGGCCCGCGCCGCCGGCGCCGACGCCATCCTCCTTATCGCCGCCATGCTCGACGTGCCGCAGTTGCGCGACTTCCATAGTCTCGCCAAGGAACTCTCCATGGACGTGCTCCTCGAGGTGCACGACGAGAAGGAGCTGGAGATGGCGCTGCAGACCGACTGCAGCATGATCGGTATCAACAATCGCGACCTGCGCACCTTCCAGGTCGATATCGCGACCTCCGAGCGCCTGGCGGCCCAGATTCCCGCCGGTCGGATCATCGTCGCCGAGAGCGGCATCAACACCCGCCCCGAGATCGTGCGTCTCACCGAGAAAGGCCTGCATGCCTTCCTGATCGGCGAATCCATGATGCGCGAACCCGACGTCGGTGCGAAGCTGTCGGAGCTGCTGGGGTAAATGGCTGGGGGCAGGGAGTGATCTCGTTCCCAAGGTCCGCCTTGGGAACGCAAAGCCTCTCCGAAGCTCCAACTTCCCTCGGATGCAAAAGCTGGAGCTTTGCGCCATATGAGGTTCCCAAGCTGGAGCTTGGGAACCAGGAAAAGCTGGAGCATGGGAACCAGGAAAAGATAGCCCGCAACGCGCTGCACGCGCCCCAGCGTTCCCCCCTTGTGAAAGGGGGGGCAGGGGGATTTGCTTCTCCAGCCAAGGTAAATGATTTGAATTGAAATGTTCCAACTGACAAAGGAGTGGCTATGAATACCAAGTTCTTGCTTGACGAGTCCCGCATCCCGAAACAGTGGTACAACATCATCCCCGACATGCCGGGGCCGCTGGAGCCGGTGATCAACCCGGCCACCCTGAAGCCGGTCACGCCTGAGGACATGACCCCGATCTTCCCGATGTCCCTCATCGAGCAGGAGATGTCCAACCAGCGCTGGATCGACATCCCGGAAGAGGTGCGCGAGAAGTACCGGATCTGGCGGCCGTCACCGATGTTCAGGGCGCACAGACTGGAGCAGGCGCTGCAGACGCCGGCAAAGATCTACTACAAGTACGAGGGCGTTTCGCCGGCGGGTTCCCACAAGCCCAACAGCGCCATCCCGCAGGCGTGGTACAACAAGCAAGCCGGCATCCGCAGGCTGGCCACCGAAACCGGCGCCGGGCAGTGGGGGAGTTCCCTTGCCCTAGCCTGTTCCATGTTCGGCCTGGAGTGCACCATCTACATGGTCAAGGTCTCCTGCACGCAGAAGCCGTACCGCAAGAGCATGATGCAGCTTTGGGGCGCCACCGTTATCCCGTCCCCGTCGGAGTTCACCAATGCCGGGCGCGGCATCCTGGCGCACGACCCGGACAACCTTGGCAGCCTGGGCATCGCCATTTCCGAGGCGGTCGAGGACGCGGCCACCCACGACGACACCAACTATGCGCTGGGGAGTGTCTTGAACCACGTCTGCCTGCACCAGACCGTGATCGGTCTCGAGGCGAAGGAACAGATGGCGCTGGCCCAGGACTACCCGGACGTGGTCATCGCCTGCTGTGGCGGCGGTTCCAACTTCGCCGGGCTTGCCTTCCCGTTCCTGATGGACCGCGCCAACGGCAAGAAGGTGCGCTGCCTGGCCGTGGAGCCCGCCTCCTGTCCGACCCTCACCAAGGGGGTCTATGCCTTCGACTACGGCGACACCGCGAAGCTTGCGCCCATCACCAAGATGTACACCCTGGGGCACGACTTCATGCCGCCGGGGATCCACGCCGGCGGCCTCCGTTACCACGGCGAGTCCGCGCTCATCTCGCAGCTTTACCACGCCGGTGAGATCGAGGCGAAGTCGTACAGGCAGAACGCCTGCTTCGAGGGAGCGCTTCTGTTCGCCAGGACCGAAGGCATCGTGCCCGCACCGGAATCCTCTCACGCGCTGCGTGCCGCCATCGACGAGGCGGTGCTTGCCAAGGAAGAGGGGAAGGAGAAGACCATTCTCTTCGGGCTTTCCGGGCACGGCCAGCTCGACATGGGCGCCTACGACGCCTACCTCTCCGGCCGGCTCGAAGACTACGAGTATCCGGAGGAATCGATCCGTCAATCCCTGGAGCGGCTCCCCAATGTGAGCCTGTAACGCCAATGGTTTTGGTTTAGGTAAGTTGAGTAATTCTAAGGGTATACGCGCATGACAAAGGTAAAGATTTGTGGCATAACATCGGAGGACGATGCTCTGATGGCCGTCGATGCCGGGGCTGATGCGCTGGGCTTCGTGTTCTTCGACAAGTCCCCCCGCTTCATCGGAGCGGCGGCCGCCCAGAAGATCATCGCGAAGCTCCCTCCTTTCATCCAGGTGGTCGGCCTTTTCGTCAACGCCGATATCGATGTGGTCAACAGCACCGCCGACTGCTGCGGTCTCGACATCATCCAGTTGCACGGTGAGGAGAGCCCCGAATACTGCCGCTTGGTGAACCGTAGGGTGATGAAGGCGTTCCGCGTGCGCGGGCCCGAGAGTCTGACCCCGCTCGCCGAGTACCACGTCTCCGCCTACCTGCTCGACGCCTATTCGCCCAACGCCTACGGCGGGACCGGCGAAGTGTTCGACTGGGAGTGTGCCATTACCGCAAAAGGGCAGGGGCGCATAGTGCTGGCCGGCGGGCTTACCCCCGACAACATCGCGGAAGCGGTGACGCGGGTGCGCCCTTACGGGGTGGACGTCTCCAGCGGCGTCGAGGCGTCTCCCGGTAAGAAGGATCCCGGCAAGGTGCGCCGCTTCATCCAGTTGGCGAAGCACCCGCACCCGGTCTGATACATATCAAAAGGATCAGTAACAAAGACATAGCAGGCCCATAGTAAATGAGTACGTACAACGGTGAACGTTGAACGCAGAACCGGTTTCCAACCCAAAAAAAGGAGTGGCAATGAAGATTATCGTAACCGATGAGGTGGCTCAGGAAGGACTGGCGATTTTGCAGCGCGACCCGCGCGTGCAGATGGACATCAAGCTGGGACTGAAGAAGGAGGAGCTTTACTCGATCATTGGTGATTACGACGTTATCATCACCAGAAGCGGCACCACCGTGGACAAGCCCCTGCTCGATCATGCGACCAACCTGAAGCTCGTCGCCCGTGCCGGCGTCGGCGTCGACAACGTCGACGTGGACTACGCCTCCGCCAAAGGCGTCATCGTGGTCAATGCACCTTTCGGCAACACCAACAGCGCGGCCGAGCACGCCATGGCGCTTTTGCTTTCTTTCTGCCGCAACGTAACCAAGGCCAACGGCTCCCTCAAGGGTGGCGCCTGGAAACGCGCTCCTTTCACCGGCTACGAGCTGAAGGGGAGGACCGCCGGCGTCATCGGTCTGGGCAAGGTCGGTGGCCGCGTCGCCACCCGCCTCAAGGCCTTCGAATGCGAAGTCCTCGCCTGCGACCCGTACATCGCCGAGAAGCGCGCCCATGACCTCGGCGTCAAGCTGGTCACCCTTGACGAGATCATCAAGAACTGCGACATCATCACCGTCCACACCCCGCTCACCAGCGAGACCCACAACATGATCGGCAAGAAGGAACTGGCCGCCATGAAGGACGGCGTCATCATCATCAACGCAGCCCGCGGCGGCATCATCAACGAAGAGGCGATGCTGGAAGCGCTCGACTCCGGCCGCGTCGCCGGCGCCGCCTTCGACGTCTGGAGCCAGGAGCCGCCCGACTCCGAGATCCTCAAGAAGCTGATCGGCCACGAGAAGATGGTGGTCACCCCGCACCTGGGCGCCAACACCTTCGAGGCGCAGGTCAATGTTGCGGTCGACGTGGCCAAGGAAATCCTGCGTTACATGGACGAGCAGCCCATCGAGAACGCCATCAACATCCCCAAGTTCGACGCCTCCCTCATGGGGCAGATGCGTCCCTATCTGAACCTGGTGAACGTGCTGGCCGACTTCATCATCCAGCTGGTCGACACCAACCTGAACAAGATCACCTTCACCTACACCGGCGGCCTGGCGCAGTACGACTGCACCCCGATCACCGTCTGCGGCCTCGCTTCTCTGCTGAACCGCAGGGTCGAGCAGGAAGTGAACATGGTCAACGCGCAGCTCGTGGCCGACAACATGGGCATCGTGGTTGAAGAGGTGAAGTCCACCCACTCCGAAGACTTCTCCAACATGATCACCGTGACCATCGAAGGCCCGGGCGAGAAGCGCCTGATCTCCGGCACCGTCTTCGAAGGGGTACCGCGCATCGTCAAGCTGCGTGACTACCAGATGGACTTCCGTCCCGAAGAGCACATGCTGCTCCTGGCCTACGGCGACCGTCCGGGCATCATCGGCAAGATCGGCACCATCCTCGGCAAGCACGAGATCAACATCGCCGCCATGAACCTCGGCCGTCGCGAGAAGAAGGGCGAGGCGATGGTCATCCTCTCCCTCGACTCCGCCGTCCCCGCGGACGTGGTGGAAGAGGTGAGGGCAGCCACCGACGCGACCTTCGTCAAGCCGCTCTACCTGATCACCGCGAAGTAAGGCGGGTCTAAAGCAGGAACCAAAAAGGCCCCCGGCGCAAGCTCGGGGGCCTTTTCTTTTTTAGGGATCAGCAGCACGACCCATGGAACAATGAGGACGTTTGCCAATCAATTGCTGAACGTGCTAAAGCGTCCCCCCTTGATAAATGGGGGGCAGGGGGGATTTGCTCTTACGCGATCTTTCTCCCGCCGCACGCCTTCAACCTCTGGTGCGCTTCGCGCAGCGCCTTCTCGGTGGTTTCCCAGCTGATGCAGCTGTCGGTGATGGAAACGCCGTAGGTGAGGTCCGTAAGGTTCTTCGGCATCGGCTGGTTTCCTTCCTTGAGGTAGCTCTCGATCATCACCCCGGAGATGGAGCGGTTGCCGGCGACGATCTGGTCGACCACGCATTTCAGCACCTCGGTCTGGCGCTCGAACTTCTTCTCCGAGTTGCCGTGGCTGCAGTCTACCATCAGGGTCGGGTTGAGGCCGGCCTTGGCGAGCATCTCCTCGGATTTGGCGATATCCTCCGGCGAATAGTTGGGCTTTTTGTTGCCGCCGCGCAGGACGATGTGGACGTCAGGGTTGCCCGTGGTCTGCAGAATCGAGGTGAGTCCGTCTCGGTTGATGCCCAGGAAGCTGTGCGGGTGCAGCGCGGCCTTCATGGCGTCGATGGCGATCTGGAGGTTGCCGTCGGTGCCGTTTTTGAAGCCGATCGGGAAGGAGAGGCCGCTGGCCATCTCGCGGTGGGTCTGGGACTCGGTGGTCCTTGCGCCGATGGCGCCCCAGGAGAGGAGGTCGGCCAGGTATTCCGGCGTGATGGGATCGAGCATCTCGGTGGCGACGGGGAGCCCCATCTCGGTCACCTTGCACAGAAGGCCGCGGGCGATGCCCAGCCCCTTGGAGATGAGGTGCGTGCCGTCCATGCCCGGGTCGTTGATGAGACCTTTCCAGCCGATGGTGGTACGCGGCTTTTCGAAATAAACGCGCATGATCAGGAGCAGTTCCTCGGAAACTTCCTTGGACAGGGCCGCGAGTTTCTCGGCATACTCCAGGGCACCCTTGGGGTCGTGGATGGAGCAGGGGCCCACCACAACCATGAGCCGTTTGTCCTCGCCCCTGAGTATCTTGGCGATGGCCGCCCGGCTTTCGCTCACGCAGGTCCCGGACTGCTCGGAGATCGGGAAAACCTGCCTCAGATCGGTCGGTGCAATGATCGGGGTGATGCTTTTTACCTTGAGGTTGTTCGTCTTAATCATGGTATGCTCCCGCGCTAGCAGTTTTTAATGTGGCGTAATCTAGCGCGTTTCCGGCACGCTGTCAAAAAAAAATGCCCCGGCGGCACTGAATTTTGCCGGGAGCATATTTTTGTATGGTGCAGGTATAAAAAGCTGAGAGGAACTGGGTACTTCACCCCGTCCTGGCAGGAGGGCGCGCCTCACCGTCGGCGAGCAGGGTGCTCCGGACCGTGGGGAAGGTCGCCTGGTCGGCGCCGGCTGCCATCATCTCCTGCAACGCCCGGTCCGAGTCCCCGGGTTTCATCTCTACGCCGCGGATGGCATCGGTCAGTACCGTCACCGCAAACCCCTCCTTGAGCGCTTCCAGCACGGACTCCTTCACGCAGTAATCCGTCGCCAGCCCTCCGACATAGAGCCGGTCCAGTTCCATGCGGCGCAGCAGCATGGCGAAGGGGGTGCCGTTCTCGGTGGTTCCCTGCATGGCCGAGTAGCCGTTGTCCCAACTGGACATTCCCTTGGAGATGACGATGGTCCCTTCCGGCAGCCTCAATCCGGGATGGAAGTCGGCCCCCGGAGCGCCCTGCACGCAGTGGGGTGGCCAGATCCCGCCCTGTGCCTTGAAGTGCTTACTCTGCTGCGGGTGCCAGTCCCGGGACGCGAAGACCGGCACGCTCCTCATGTTGAAGAGTTCGAGGTAGAGGTTGAGGACCGGCACCACCTGGTCACCGTCGGGCACCGGGAGTGCGCCTCCCGGGCAGAAGTCGAGTTGTACGTCGACCACGAGCAGGGCGGCTCTGCGTTGCATCGCGTACCTCCTTTGCCGGTTACCTCGGCGCAGCTGCCGACCGGCGCTAATTGCGGTATTTGCTCTGGACCTGGTTCATCAGCTTCAGGCGCAGCGTGTTGACGCCGGCGCTGATGGATACCTTGTAGATATGCGGGTTCACCAGGCGCAGGCAGCCTTCCGGCAGCAGTTGTAGCTGGGCCGAGGCGAGGTCGGCGCTGCTGGCCAGGTCCGGCGACGGTGCGCACCTGCTGCCGTTTTTCATCACCACGTGGCGCAGGTCTACCAGTCGCGCCTGGTCCGGAATCCTGACGTGCTGTACCGGGTTGGCGGGATCGAAGGCCAGCGCGCCGGGGAGGATTTCCTCGTCCTGCAACGCGATCAGGTCCAGGATGAAGGAGCCGTCCGGGGCGATGGCGCGCAGCACCTTTTTCCGGTCGGGGAGGGTGGCCTTGGCCACGTCGCTGGTGAGTTTCAGTTTGGCTTCCCCGTCCATGGAGACGAGCTTGTAGACGCCGCCCAAGGCGCCTCCCCCCTCGCCGGCGCAGGTGGACAGGCGGGTGCCGACTCCGTAGATGTCGATCCTGCTTCCTTCCCGGCGCATAGATTCGATCACGTGCTCGTCCAGTTCGTTGGAGGCGACGATCTTCACCCCGGGGAAGCCGGCGTCGTCGAAGGCGGCGCGGACCTGGCGGGAGAGGTAGGCGAGGTCGCCCGAGTCGATACGGACGCCGACGAGGTCGTGGCCGCGCTCCTTCAACTCGCGCGCCACGATGAGGGCGTTGGGGAGGCCGCTCTTCAGGGTGTCGTAGGTGTCGATCAAAAGGACACAGCTGTCCGGGAACTCCTTGGCGTAGGTTCGAAAGGCGGTGAGCTCGTCAGGGAAGGCCATGATCCAGCTGTGGGCATGTGTGCCACGTACCGGGATGCCGTAGCGCATCCCGGCCAGCACGTTGCTGGTGGAGCGCACCCCGCCGATAAAGGCGGCCCTGGCTCCGGAAAGTCCACCGTCGGGACCCTGTGCGCGGCGCAACCCGAATTCGAGCACGGTGGCGGCGCCCGCCGCGACCGTGATGCGGGCCGCCTTGGTCGCAGCCAGGGTCTGGAAGTTGATGATGTTCAAAAGTGCCGTCTCCACGAACTGCGCCTCGGCGAGCCCGCCCTCCACGGTGAGCAGCGGTTCTCCGCCGAAGACGACGGTCCCCTCAGGCGGCGCGGTGACGTTGCCTGTGAAGCGGAACTCAGAGAGGTAGTTGAGAAAGGCGGGTTTGAAGATCTTGAGGCTGTCGAGGTAGGCAAGTTCCTCGTGGCTGAAGGAAAGCTCTTCCAGGAAGGAAAGGGCTGTATCGAGTCCGGCGAACACCGCGTAGCCGCCGCGAAACGGGTTGTGGCGAAAGAAAAGATCGAAGGCCGCGGGTCGCTCGTGCATCCCCTGGTCGTGGTAGCCCGCCAGCATGGTCAGTTCGTACAGGTCGGTCAGCAACGCCGAATAAGTCATGGTGCCCTCCTTTCAATTACCAGCACCCTGAATTATCGCATGATGCAGTTTTTCCGCCAGTTCGGGGTCCACTATTTTGAGGGATAGGTATTCTCCCTGGGCCTTTTCTGTCTCATTGAGCAGCAGATGTGTCAGGCCCAGCTTGTACAGCGCATTGGCATTGCCCGGCCACAGTTTCAGCAAAGAGCTGTAAGCATCGGCAGCTTCCTGGTAGCGGTCCGCCCTGAAACAGACTTCAGCGAGGTTGGAATACGCGAGTGCCAGAGATTTGTCGAGCCGTATGGATTTCTTGAGTGAGTCGATGGCACGCTTGTAGTCACCAGTCAGGGCCTGCGATGTGCCCAGGTTAAGCCAGGCCAGGGCGTTACTGGGGGCCAAGGCAACGCTCCTGCTGAATGCCTCGGTCGACTCCTGGTAGTTCCCCTCGCTGTTGAGTTCCACCCCGGCCTGGAACCAGTCATCGGCATCGAGGTATTCCTCCTGTTCGATGTGGATAGACTGCTGCTTGGGGATCAGTCCACCGGTGGCCAATCCTGTGAACAGCAACAGTGCAACGCAGGTGCCGGCGCGGTATCTCATGGCGTTCCTCCGTGAAAGCAAAACCATAACAGATTAAATTATTTTTACAAAACAGGGATGCCATGCAGGACGGAGCGCGCTGAAGGGACTGGCTCCGTTAGGTGCCTGTCCCTATAGCGGAACGCTTCTTTCAGCTCCTAAGGGGACAGGCACCTGGCGGAGCCAGTCCCCACCCTCGGGTGTTTTTTGCTGACATGGTGGCGGGGTTTCTGCTAGATATGGATGGCTGCAGCGCCTGCTGCAGCATAACTACGCCGTAAAGAGGTCTCTACATGCAACCATTATTGATCGTCGGGTGTGGTGCCGTCGGCCGCCGGGTAGCGGCACTGGCACTCGCGCAGGGACAGAGCGTCTGCACCTTCAACAGGAGCGAGGTTCCGTTAACCGGTGTGCAGCACCATAGCGGCAATCTCGATGAGCCCGATACGCTGCGGGGGCTCCCCACCCGCGGTGCCGGGGTGATCTACCTCGCTCCTCCGCCGGGTGGCGGCCACGAAGATACCAGGATGCGCAACTTCCTCTCGGCAATCGCCGCCGGCGATGAGCCCGGCAAGGTCGTCTACATCAGCACCAGCGGCGTCTACGGCGGAGGGAGCAATGTTGTCACCGAGGAGACCGAGCCCGACCCGCAGACCGCGCGCGGCAAGAGAAGGCTGCATGCGGAGCGCCTGCTGCAGGCGTGGGGGCGCGAGCGCGGGGTCGCCGTGGTCGTGCTGAGGGTCACTGCCATCTACGCGGCCGACCGTCTGCCGGTCACTCAACTCACCACCGGTCAGCCAGTGCTCCTGGAGGAGGAATGCCTCCCCAGCAACAGGATCCACGCAGACGACCTGTCCCGCATCTGTCTGGCCGCCCTGGAACGCGGCCAGGACGGCGCAGTCTTCAACGTGAGCGACGGCTCCCCCAGCACCATGACCGCTTACTTCAATGCGGCTGCCGACAAACTCGGGCTTCCCAGGCCCAGGCAGGTGACCATGGCCGAGGCGCGCCAGCTCATGACCCCGCTCATGATCTCCTACTTCTCCGAGGGGCGCATCGTCGACAGCAGCAAGATGCTCAAGGAACTCGGCATCACCTTGCTCTACCCCAACCTTGAGGCCGGCCTGAAGGACTGACCGCCCGTCGTCCACCCGCAAGGGCGAATAATCATTCGCCCGCCTTTGCTCATCCCGCGTTTCCTTGACAATACCCGGCTCTGCATTAGTGTTTTCCCACTCAAAAATACGAGGTGGGAGGTGCTCAGATGCTGGAAAAGGAAAGCGACCTGCTGAAGCGGGAGGACCGGCGCCAGGCGGAACGGCGACCGCAGATGGGACGCCGCGAAGAACAGGATGACCGGCAACTCTCGGCCATGGCTCAGATGGACCGGCTGTTCGACGAGGTGTTCAAGAGGCCCTTTTTCCATCACTTGTCACAAAGGATGTCGGGTGATGTGACGGAGGAGTTGAACCCGCCCATCGACATCTACGAGGAAGCTGACTCCGTGGTGGTGAAGGCCGAGATACCGGGGCTCAAAAGGGAAGATCTCGATGTGCAGCTCTCTCCGGAAAACATCACCATCTCCGGGCAAAAGAGCAAGGAACAGCGCATCGACGACAAGGACTACTACCGCATGGAGCGCTCCTACGGATCGTTCATCAAGACCTGCCGGCTCCCGGTGGCGATCATAACCGATAGCGCCCGGGCAACCTTCAGGGACGGCATCCTCGAAGTGCGTGCCTTGAAGAAATCCGAGGTGATCAAGGACCGGTTCACCAAGCTGCACGTGGAATGACCGGCGCCGGAGGCGTTTTCGGAGGGGAAGGGCGTGGCGCTGGCTGCGCCTTTTTTTGTGCCGAAAGTTTGCTGCCTAAAAAGTGGGCAAAACGCTATCATTAGCGATTGCCACGTCAGTTTTTTCCGCTGCCGTGGGCGTTACCCACAGAGTTTTCCACAGTTGTTGTGGAATATCCCTTACATCTTTTGTCGTAAAAATATAGCTACTTAGATAAAACGTTCGATTCGGAAACTAAAAAAGGCCCATGGAATCCATGGGCCTTTTCCCTGCATTGGCGTTAGAGCGGGGCACTTTCTACCAATCCGTCGGTAAAGCTTCGCGGCCGGGTGCTGCGTGGTCGGTGCCTCCTCGCAGCGCGTGCCGGTCGGCTTCCCTTTTTCAAGCGTAGCCGCCTGGCGGATGAGATAAGTCGCTTTCAGCGTTGTCCCGACTAACGCCAATTTTTTTGCTCCGGAATACCGCTACGAGGAAGATTGGATTACTGACCTGTGTCGCAACATACCCCGGTGAGACGCTTCAGGCTTCCCTCTGCCTTGTTGAGGGCTTGCTCACCACGACTGAAACCAGGGACATCTTGATAAATAAGGTAGTCAGGGACCCAAACGGATGCGCAACGAGTATTCCAGAGCCGCTCGCATTGACATGCTAAAGCTTGACCCAAGTCTAACAACCGGGCAATGAGAGTCAAGGCTGACATGAAATTAATTTCATCTGATGTAACGTGTTGAAAAATAGTATCTTTGTTGGTTTTGCAATGCGCTAAAAGCGGCTGTCATTTCGCCGGTTTCTGTTCCTTGAGTACCGCATTACCCAAGGCTGTCAGACCACTTTTTCACAATGTTGGTATGACAGTTGCCCTTCGTTCTCATTCCGTGGCAAGCAGCGGGGTGCAACGAAGATTGCAGCGGCGGGAAGTGCATCGATGGCCTAATAGTGTGACGAGCGTCACACCGGTAAGGCTGTTAGAGTGACAGGACGTGTACCGAGCAGGAGATACAGGGATCGTAGCAGCGGATCAGTCGTTCCAGTGCGGTGGTCATGCGGCTGCTCTCTTCCCCCTCCATGCCGCGGGCCAGGGCGAGCAGGTCGCGGGCCAGGGCCCCCTGGTTCAGCGCGGTGGGGGTGATCACGTCGGCCGCGATGCAGATCCCTTGCGGGTCGAACGAATAGCTGTGGATCAGGGTGCCGCGCGGCGCCTCGCAGGCCGCACAGCCGGTCGCGGCACGCGGGGCAATGGGCTGCGTTTCCGCGCGCTCCGGACCAAGCTCTATAAGCCGGTCCACCAGGCGCAATGCCCTTTCTGTGGCGTGACACATCTCTATCGCCTGGGCCAGGTTGTTGCCCCGCATGTCTTTGCCGACCAGTTCATGCTTGTGGTCCGCAAAAAGCGTCGCCGCGAGCGGTTCCAGGTCGGGGTCAAGGTTGAGCCGGGCCTGGGCGCCCACGGTTGCCTCCTTGCCATGCACCTTGGATAGTTTGGCGTTGGAGTAGTCGAGCAACGTTTCCTCGATATGCTGCCGGTAATCCCGCAGCGGGAATGTGAGCGCGTCGGCCATGCGGCAGAGTTGGCCCTGCAGCGGGCGGTCGGATGGGTGCAGGGCGAGAAAATCGGGGGCAGGAAGTTGCGGGAAGGGGAACGGGGTGCTGAAGAGGCGGTGTGCCTCCCGCGCCGCCGGGAGCACCTTCTCGAGTGCGTCTTTGAGCCGCGTCAGCTCCTTCTTGTTGAGGCAACGGCCGAGCCCCCCAAGGCGGATGTTGACCGGGTGGATGAGCCTCCCCCCCGCGGTTTCCAGGACCAGGTTGCCGGCTTTCTTGATCGCCAGTCCCGTCTTGAGCAGTTCCGGCGCGACCTGCGCCAGTTCGGCTACGCCGCGCACGCCCAGCAGGTCGGGGAGCACCAGGCAATAAAGGTGCAGCGCGTGGTCCTGGATCATGCCCGCCTGCAGCATAAGCTCGCGGGTGAGGGAGGTCACCTCGGAGACCTCGACGCCGAAGGCGTCCTCCACGGCCAGGAGCGCGGTCACCTTGTGCACGGTGGAGCAGAGCGCGCAGATGCGACAGATGATCTCCGGCACCTCGGCAAAGCTCTTCCCCACCAGGAGCGCCTCGAAGAGCCGGGGCGAATCGACGAACTGCAGTTCGACCCGCTCGACCCGGCACCCCTCGCGGTAGACCCGGACCTTGCCGTGACCTTCCAGCCTGGTCAGAGGCGCTATCTCAATGACGCTGCCCATAGTCCCACTCCGGTTTAAAACGGCTCATCCTGCGTTCGATCTCATCCCTGCCGAAACCGCGCTCCAGCAGCAGCTCCAGCTCCTGGGCCACGTTGGCCTCGCGCACCGGTCCGCGGCACCCCTCGCAGACGATCCCGGTGGCGGGGCAGCGTGCGTTGCAGCCTCCCTGCACCACGGGGCCCAGGCAAAGCTCATTTTTCTCCAGCAGCAGGCATAGATTCTCCCGGCTGCGGCACTCGGTGCAGACCGGGTAGGAGCGGGGCGGGGGGAGGGTGCCGGCAGCGAGGGCTGCCAGCAGTTCCGCGATCTCCTGCTTCTCCGGCGGGCAACCGGTGACAACGGCGTCCACGCTCACGTAGTTGGCCAAAGGGGCGGGGGCAAAGCTCTCCGGCAGCTTCTCTGCTGCCCCGAATACCGCTTGCAGCAAGTCGTGCCTGGAACAGGTCATGTTGTTCATGGCGGCAACGCCGCCAAAGAGCGCGCAGGTGCCGTAGGCGACCAGAACCTTGCTGGCATTTCTGAGCCGGAACAGGAGCTCCAGGTCCTTCGGTGTCGAGACGGCCCCTTCCACGATGGCGGCGTCGAACTGCACCTCCAGCTTATTGCCGCTCTCGGCGAGCGGGAAGTAGACCAGTTCGCAGCGAGCGAGCAGTTCGGGAAGTTCGTCCTCGCAATTCAGGAGGGTTAGCTGGCAGCCGGAACAGGCCGTGAGGCCGGTTATCGCCAATTTCATGGGTCTCACAGCGCCTCCGGTATCCCTTTCAAGTCACTGGCCCGGAACACGGGCCCGTCCACGCAGCACAGTTTCTGACCGATGCCGCAGTGACAGCAGCGTCCAACGCCGCAGCGCATCCTGCGCTCCAGGCTGAGCAGGATCCGTTGCGCCGCGACCCCGGCACGCTCCAGGTCGGCGACCAGGCAGCGGTACAGCGGTGGGGGGCCGCAGACCGCGGCATAGGTGCTGGCGGCGTCGAAACGGAACCCCTTCAGGAGGTCGGGCAACAGTCCGACGGCGCAGGAATAGCCCCCCTCCAGCTTCTCGGGCGCGAAATCGACGGTCAGGTAGAGCCGCATGCCACCCGCGGCGGCGAGGGCCGCCAACTCCTCACGGAACAGCATGAGCCTGGGCTGCTTGGCCCCGTACATGAGGGTGATGTCCCCGTAACGCTCCCTCTGCCGCAAAAGGTGCATGAGCAGCGAACGCAGAGGGGCGATCCCCAGTCCCCCGGCGAGGAGCAGGACCGGGCGGCCGGCCATCTCGTCGAGCGGGAAACCGCAGCCGAAGGGGCCGCGCAATCCCAGTTGCGCCCCGGGCTCGAGCTTGTGCAGCAGCTCGGTGACGTGTCCCACGCGCCGCACGCACAACTCCACCGTCCCTTCAGCAGCGGGAAGGTCCGCGGGCGAAATCGGGATTTCCCCGGCGCCCGGGACCGAGAGCTGCACGAATTGCCCGGGAACGAAGGAGGAAAGCTGGGCGAGGGCGTCGGCTTCGGGTGCGATGCGGAACAGGGCGGTATCATCCGAGAGGTCGCGACGCTCGACCAGGTGCGCGGCGTAGGGGACATGGGGCGAGTGGTGGGGCTGTTTCATGGCTGCACCTGCTTCGGCGCAACGGTCAGTTCGCGCAGGTCGATGTCCACCGGGCAGACCTCCTTGCAACGGCCGCAGCCGACACAGGAACTGATCCCCTGCAGCGGGGTGAAACCGCAATACTTGTGCAGGAAGCGATAGCGCAGCCTGTCCAGCCGCTCCGGGCGGAAGTTGGCCCCGGCCACCTCGCCATGGCTGGCGAACAGGCAGTTGTCCCACTCCCTGATGCGCGTGCAGCCCCCGGAAAGGGCAGGGTACTCGCGCACGTCGAAGCAGTAGCAGGTGGGGCAGCAGACCGAGCAGGCCCCGCAGGAGACGCAGGTGGAGGCGAACTTCTCCCAAAGCGGGTGGTCGGAAAAGCGAAGCTCCGGGTCCTGGGGCGGAAAACAGAGGCCGGAGGAGGTCGCTGGCTGCAGGGGGACTCCTTCCTCGAGCAGGTGCTCCGCTGCGGCAAGGATGGCATTTCCTCTAACGCTGTGACTGGTGAGATGAAATCCGTCTCCCGAAGCGGCCAGGAAGAGATCGCAGGCGGTGGATACCGTTCCTTCCGGGCAAAAGCAGAAGTCGTCGGGGTGGCAGGTGACGCCGACCAGCGTGAGGCTGGCCCTGCGCGCGGAATAACCGGGGTCAGCGGGGTCGGCAAGGAAAACCCGGTCCAGGTAGGCGATCCCTTCCAGGTCGCAGCTGTGGACGCCGAACAGTACCATGTCGACGGCTCCGCAGTGCCCTTCACGGTACGTGTCACCGGCGCAGTGGAGGATCTCTTCCCTGAAAGGGAGCAGGTATTTCTTGGGGGGGATCTGGGTGCGGCGGTAGTCGAGGTTCAGGTCGGCGGGGTCGTCAAGGAGCGAGAACCTGTGCACCCCGCTCTCGGAGGTGGTCGGTGCGTGCAGCTCTCCGAAGAGGCGCAGCGCGTCCAGAAACTGATCCAGCCTTGACGTTTTCAGGAAGTTGTTTGCCACAGTACCTCCTCGCGCAAGTGATAATTTTACCGGGAGCGCTGATGATGGCAAGGCGTAGAGGGTGATTCACTCACTGGCGCCCGTCATTCTTTTAGACCATTGTAATCGTGCGGATCTTTGACTTCACGGCTTTCAGGTGTTACAGAATGATGCATGCCTTCGGACTTCACTGATTATCACTGCCATTTGCTTCCGGCGCTCGATGACGGGGCCGTGGATTTGAGAGAGTCGCTCGACATGGCGCGCACGCTCTCAAGCTTTGGTTTCGGTACGGTGCACTGTACGCCGCACCTGATCCGCGGCGGCTATGAGAATGATCCTGCCCGTGTTGTTCGCGCCGTACAACTCATGCAGCGGCGTCTCGATGACGAAGGTATTCCCCTACGCCTGGTGCCGGGCAACGAGCATTACCTGGACCAGTACCTGCCAGAGATGCTGCACGGTGCGCTCAGGTCAGGCGACTCCCGCTATCTGCTGGTCGAGGTTCCCTTCCATGCCGGTCCTGAGTTGCTGCGTCCCATGGTGCAGACCTTCGCCGAACACGGTCTTGCCCCGCTCATCGCCCACCCGGAGCGCTGCACTGCCTTTGATCCAGCCCGGGCCGTGGGGGGGGTGCGCGGAGCGCTTTCCATGGTTCTGGGGAGGGACGCCGAACCCCAGCTGGAGGATTCGGAGATCGTAGAACTCAAGCGACTCGGCTGCAGGTTCCAGGGCAACCTCGGCAGCTTTGCCGGGTACTACGGCTACGAGGTTCGTGAGCGCGCCCTGCTGTTTCTCCGGCATGGCCTGTACTCCTGTGTCGGCAGCGACGGGCACAGCAGCGAAAAACTGTGGGAGATGCTGGTGGCCGGGTTCGCCGCGATCGAGTCGATCCTCGGCGCAGGGGAGGCTCTTGACCTGCTGCGCGGCGCCCGCCTTGCCAACGGCTCCTGATCTCAGCCTGATTCTCCTCTTCGCTTTCCCATCCCTTCGTGCCCGGCAATCATCCTTATCGCTAAAGCTGCGACCACACCGGCCGATACTTGATAGAGTCGCACTAACGACCATCACTATCAGGGGTGTGCAATGAAGCATTCTTCCATCTCCAGGTTCAGCGTATTGCAGCAGATCGTCTTCCTGGCGCTCGTCTGCGTTGTCGGGCTCAGCATCGTATCCGTGACAGCGTATTCCATAATCAACCGGGTCAAGGTAAACGGGCCGATCTACAGCGAACTCGTGCAGGGGAAGGACCTGGTCGCCGACATACTCCCCCCGCCGGAATACATCATCGAATCCTACCTGGTCGTGCTCCAGGCCACGCGGGAGACCGATCAAACCAAGCTCCGGGCGTTGCAGGACTCCTTCAAGAAACTCAAGGGCGAGTATGACGAGCGCCACGCCTACTGGGGCAGGGAACTCAAGGAAGGAGAGGAGAAACAGCTCATCGTCGAGACCTCCTATCGTCCCGCGGTGCAGTTCTACCAGGTCGCGCAAAACGAATTCTTCCCGGCACTGCTCTCCGGTGACCAGGCCAAGGCGAGCCAGGCGGTTGCAACCCTGTCAGGGCTGTACGAGCAGCATCGCACCAGCATCGACAAGCTGGTCAAAGTGGCCGATGCCAAGGGGACCGCACTGGAGAAAAGCACCGGTACCGAGCTCAGCCGCTCCACCGCCTTGCTCGTTACGCTCTGCATCGCCGTCACCCTCGGCTGCCTCCTGTTGAGCGCCTTCATCATCAGGAACATTCAAAACACCTTCGTTGCCTGCACCACGGTGATGGACCGCATCGCCGGGGGGGACCTTTCCGTCGATGTTTCGGTGCAGGGGGGCGGCAGCGTCAGAAGCATGATGATCAGCTTGAAGACCATGGTGGAAAAGTTCAGGGACGTAATGCAGCAACTGCACGCCACCTCGGCAACCCTTGTCGGCGCGGCGGACCAGCTTTCGGTGGTCTCCGAGCAGATTGCCAGCAATGCCGGGTACGCTGCCACCGAGTCGGTAACCATGGCCACCGCCAGCGAAGAGATGGCAGCCACCTCGCACGAGATCTCGCGTAACTGCCAGCATGCCGCCGAAAACTCCCGCTGCACCAGCGGCATCGCCGAGACCGGCGTTACCGTTGTCGCCGGCACCATCACGGTCATGGAGCAGATCGCAGAACGGGTCAAGGGGCTGTCCGGAACCGTGGAACAGTTGGGGCAGCGCAGCGACCAGATCGGCCAGATCATCGGCACCATCGAGGACATAGCCGACCAGACCAACCTTCTGGCGCTGAACGCGGCCATCGAGGCAGCCCGTGCCGGCGAGCAGGGGCGTGGTTTTGCGGTCGTTGCCGACGAGGTGCGGGCGCTTGCCGAGCGGACCACCCGGGCCACCCGCGAGATCGGGGACATGATCAACACCATGCAGCAGGAGACCCGCGGGGTCGTGGGCGCCATGGAGGAAGGGGTACGCGAAGTGGAGGCCGGCACCAGCGAAGCGACCAAGTCGAGCGCGGCGCTGCGGGAGATCCTGGACCAGGTCAACGTCGTCGCCGGCGAGATCGTGCAGATCGCCCAGGCCGCCGAAGAGCAGACGGCAACCACCGGCATGATCAGCGGCAACATACGGCAGATCACCGATCTGGTGCAGAGCACTGCCGAAGGCTCGCAGAATTGTGCCGGGCAGGCCACCCGGCTCACCGTCTGTGTCAAGGACCTGGAGCGGATCATGGCCCAGTTCAAGCTCGCCGGCTAGTCCGTGCTGGCGCGTGCGGCAGAAGGGACTGGCTCCGTCAGGTGCCTGTCCCTCTAGCGGAACGCTCCCTTCAGCTCAGCCAGCTTCACAAGTACCAAGGGGACAGGCACCTTGCGGAGCCAGTCCCCTTCTCCACCCACTGCCCGCAACCCGCCCCCACGTGCCCTAAAAATCAGCACCCACCGCCCGTCCCACTCCCTGCCCCATGCCGCCTCAATCCCCCCAGAACCCCGCCACCTCAGCTACATGCGCCGTTTACCATATCTGGAACGGAACCTGCTACCGGAACGGCATCACAGCGAGGTGAGCCATGCCGGTTCTGAGCAGTCCCGATATCGATGCCATCGTCCTCTCCCTCAAGGTCGCCTTCACTGCGACCCTGCTCAGCCTCCCGTTCGGTTTCCTCTACGCCTACCTGATGACATTCTTCAAGTTCAGGGGAAAGGTGCTTCTCGAAGTCCTGGTGAACCTTCCGCTTACGCTCCCCCCCGTGGTCATGGGCTACCTGCTTTTGCTGGCGTTGGGAAAGAACGGCCTGCTGGCCCCCGTGCTGGAGCCCTTCGGGATGCGACTCATTTTCACCTGGAAGGCCGCCGTGCTCGCTTCCGCGCTCGTGGGGTTCCCCCTGCTGGTGCGCTCGATCCGTCTCGCCATGGCATCCATCGACACCCGCCTGGTCCAGGCCTCGCGCACCCTGGGTGCCGGTTCGCTGGACTCGTTGCTGACCGTCATCCTCCCCTTGTCCCGGACCGGTATCGTGGCTGGTTCCTCGCTCATGTTCGCCCGCAGCATGGGCGAGTTCGGAGCGACCATCATCGTCGCCGGGAGCATTCCGGGCGTTACCCGCACCATCCCCCTGGCCATCTACGACTATGCCGGATCGCCGGGTGGCGAGCAGGCCGCGCTGGTCCTGTGCGCCGTAGCCATCGCACTTTCAGTAGTGGTGCTGCTGGTGCACGAGAGTCTCACCAGGAAACTCACCAGGAGGCAGTGAGATGGAACTGAGCATGGCGGTTTACAAGAGATTTGCCGGGGGCTTCGACCTGGAGACCGACTTCACCGTCAGTGGGGAGCAGGTGGGCGTCTTCGGCGTCTCCGGGAGCGGTAAATCCACCATGGTCAGCCTGATCGCCGGCCTGGTAGAGCCAGACCAAGGAGAGATGGTCCTCGACGGCGTGTGCCTGTTCAGCAGCGAGCGCGGCATCAACCTCCCGCCGCAGGAGCGCCGGGTTGCCATCGTGTTCCAGGACAGTTGTCTCTTCCCGCATCTCAGTGTGGAGTCCAACCTGCTCTACGGCTACCGGCGCTGTCCGGCCCGGCACCGGCAGATCGACGTCAAGGCCCTGGTCTCGGTGCTCAAACTGGACGGACTGCTCGACCGCGGCGTGAACCGGCTTTCCGGCGGAGAAAAGCAGAGGGTCGCCCTGGGGCGGGCCATTCTCACCAATCCGCGCCTGCTGCTCATGGACGAATCCCTGTCGGCCCTCGATGACGCCCTCAAACTGCAGATCATCCACTACTTGAAACGAGCCAGCGAAAAGTTTCGGATTCCATACCTTTTCATTTCTCATTCTCTGCTGGAAATACGGCTCTTGACCGACCAGGTGCTGGCCATGGGGGAGGGGAGGGTGCTTGGGCAGACGACGCCGGAACAGCTGGCCCGTGATCGGATGGGGCAGAGCCAGGTGGGCTACATCAACCTGTTGCAGGTGGAAAAACTGCGCAAGATGGGGGGACTGTACGTCTACCGGTGGGGGCTGGAGGAGATCTTCGTCTCTGCCGGCGACGAGGAGCCGATGGCGGTGTTCGAGCTATCCTCCCGGGACATCATCCTGTTCACCAGGCATCCCGAGGCGGTGAGTGCCCGCAATCTCCTCAAGTGCACCGTGATGGATACCTTCCCCTCGGGAAACAAGGTGGGGGTGGAACTGCGCTGCGGGCACGAAACGCTGATCGCGGAGGTGGTGGTGCAGGCGGCCGACGACCTGGCCATCCAGGCGCGCAACGAGGTTTACGCCGTTATCAAGGCATCGTCCTTCCGCCGCCTGAGTTGAGGAACGGCTGCTAGAGGATCCAGCCGCCGCCGACCACCATGTCGCCGTCGTAGAGGACGACCGCCTGGCCCGGGGTTACCCCCGCCTGCGGTGTATCGAACTCGACCCGGAGCCTGCCGTCCGGGCACACTTCGGCGCGGCACGGCACCGGCTGCTGCCGGTAGCGGATGCTGCAGGTGCCCCGGAAGGTACCGGCGATGGGTGCGTCGGTCCAGGTGAGTTGGTCGGCGCAGAGGCTACCTGTCAGTAGATCCTCCTTTGGACCCACGATTACCCGCGCCTTATCGGTATCGAGACCGGTGACGTAGAGGGGTTCCTTCCAGGCGATGCCCAGGCCGCGCCGCTGCCCCACGGTGTAGCGGTGGATGCCGTCGTGGCGCCCAAACGCGTTGCCGTCGCGGTCCACGATCTCGCCTGCGCGCGGCGTCACGCCGCTCTCCTCCAGGAAACGGACGTAGTCGTTATCCGGGATGAAGCAGATCTCCTGGCTTTCCTGCTTCTGCGCCACGGGAAGGTTGAAGCGCGCGGCGAGCTGGCGCACCTCGGGCTTTTCCAGGTGCCCCACCGGGAAGATGGTGCGGGCAAGCTGTTGCTGGTTCATGCCGAACAGGAAATAGGTCTGGTCCTTGCGGGGATCGAGCCCTTTGCGCAGCCGGTAGATGCCGGCGGCGTCCGGCTCGATGCGGGCGTAGTGGCCCGTGGCGAGGAGGTCGGCGTCGAAGGAGGCCGTCATCTCCAGGAGCAGGCCGAACTTGATCCTCTCGTTGCAGCGGGCGCAGGGGTTCGGCGTCCTGCCGGCCTTGTACTCCGACACGAAGTCGTCGATCACCAATTCCTTGAAACGCTGGCGCAGGTCGATCACCTGGAACGGGATCCCGAGGCGTTTGGCGACCCGTCCTGCGTCCATCACGTCGGTGAGGGAGCAGCAGGTTTTTCCGCCCGACGGCGTCTTTTCCGGGCGTTCGTAAAGCTGGAGCGAGACCCCGATCACGTCGTGTCCCTGTTCCTTGAGAAGAGCGGCGGTCACCGATGAATCGACGCCGCCGCTCATTGCCACTACTACGCGTTTTTTACCTGACATTCTTTGTTTCCATAGAGTTTACTCCCTCTCCCTATGGGAGAGGATTGGGGTGAGGGCGCTGCCAAAGGCAACCAACTCCCTCCGTGGCGTTGCCCTCACCCGCCCTTCGGGCACCCTCTCCCGGAGGGCGAGGGGGGATGGCAAGTTCATCAGAGACTTGGAACTACCCCTGCGCTCCATCCAATAACGAGACAAAGGGCACAACGTCCCCCCCTTGTGAAAGGGGGGGGCAGGGGGATTTGCGTTTTACTCCTCGCCCTTCTCCAGCGTGAGCACGTAGTACCCCTCCCGCTCGTGGAGCCCGAGCAGCTTGTGTCCTTCATCCTTGAGGCTCCTGGGCACGTTCTTGACCGGCTCCCCGTCATCGAGCAGGAACTCCACCGTGGTGCCCGCCTCGATGTCCTCCAGTTCCAGTTTGGCCATGACGAAGTTGGTTGGGCAGGTAACGCCCCTGAGATCTACAGTTTGCATGCACTTTCCTCGCTTTCTGCTTTAAGCCTGCTGGCCGGGCAGCGGCAGTTGGGTCTGGATTACCTGCGGTGCGATCGTTTCCTGCACCACGTACTCCGGGAACTCGCTGCGCAGGCGCTCCAGCAACGACTGCCATCCTTCGCGTATGATGATGTCCCCCAAGCGCACGCGACCGGCACCCTCTGCCTTTTCCTGATACCATCCGAGCACCGCCGAGATGAAATCCACCACGCGCTCTTCCGGTACGAAGGTGGCGTAGAGAGTACCCACCAGCGGGCGACGTCCCCACTTGCCGCCGATCCTCACCGTGTACCCTTTCTTCTCGGCGCTCCAGGCACCGGTCGGGCAGACCTTGATGCAGTCGCCGCAGTAGATGCACTTGGTGGCGTCGAACACCGGCTTGTTGTCCGCACCCATGGAGAGAGCCCCCTCGGTGCATGACTTTGCGCACAGCCCGCAACTGATGCAGCCGTCCGCGTCCAGTTTGGGCCAGACCGCACCCTGGAAGCCGACGTCGTTGATGGCCGACTTGGGACAGTCGAAGGGGCAGCCGGCGAAACAGACCTTGAACTTGTGGTGACCGGTGGCGGTCCCGAAGAGCTTCTGGTCCACCTCCAGCGCGGACTTCTGCGTGTCTACCAGGCCGTTGGGGTTGTACTCGCAGCCGCCGCAGGCGGTAGGGACGCGCACGCGGGCGCCGCAGGAGGCGACCTTCTGCTGCTCTTCGCCCAGTTCGGCGACCACGGCGTCGAAGTCGGCGAAGTTGATGTTGATCAGTTCGATGGACTGGCGCACCGACAGGTGCACGTACCCTTTGCCGTACTTCTGAGCCACAGCCGCGATCTTGGACAGGCGGTCCACGCTCATCCTGCCGCCGGGCACGCGCAGGCGTACCGTGAACAGGTCCTTGCCGCGTTCCTTGATGAAGCCGCCGGCCTTCAGGTTTCTCAGATCAATTTTCTGCTCTGCCACAATTCTCTCCTAAGGCTGAAAACAATAGATTCAAGGCTGAATAGGATCAAGCCCTTTCGCCAAATCCCATAATTCCCATTACTCACATTATTCCCATGCATCCTGTTTACATGATTTCGATTGCCACCGCTTCGACCACTCCGGCCGTGATCCGGAACGCCCTGGCGACCGGTTCTTCCCGGTTCTCGAGCGAGATGATCAGGTGACAGACGTTGGGTGTCAGTGCGAGCCGGATATCTTCCTGCGAGGGGCGGGCGGGGGACTCCGGGTGGGAGTGGTAGATCACCAGCATATCCTCGCCCGCAGCGCGCATCGCCTTCACCGCGGCGAACTGCTCCTTCGGGTCCATCATGAAGTGCTCGTTGCTCGCGTCGGTGTTGGTCATGGGATAGCGGCTCGCCACGCGCTTAACCGTCCCTCCCATCAGGCCGCACACCTCCAGCGGGAAACCTTCCTGTGCCTGGGCGATCGCCGCGTCCAGTATCTCCCTCGGGATCTCCAGCATCTCAGTGCCCCAGGTCGCAGACGGTGAGAGCGTCCAGCTCGTCCTTCAGTTCGGTGATGGTCGGATGCTCGCCGCAGATCGGGCACTTCGGGTTTTTCCGGATCGGCACCTCGCGGAAGCGCATGCGCAGCGCACTGTAGGTGAGCAGCCGCCCGTGCAGCAGGTCGCCGGCGCCGAGCAGGTACTTGATCGCCTCGGTCGCCTGCAGCGTGCCGATCACGCCGGGAAGAACGCCGATCACGCCGGCCCGCGAGCAGGTCGGGATGACGTCTTTGGGCGGCGGCTCCGGGAAGACGCAGCGGTAGCAGGGGGATTCGCCCGGGGCCACGGTGAAGGTCTGCCCGTCGAACTGCAGGATCCCACCGTGGGAGTAGGGCTTGCCGGCCAGGACGCAGGCGTCGTTGATCAGGAACTTGGCCGCGAAGTTGTCGGTGCCGTCGATGATGAAGTCGTAGTCGGCGATCATCGGAAGTATGTTCTCGGCGTTGACCCAGGTCTCGTAGGTGACCACGTTCAGTTCCGGGTTGATGGCGAGCATCTTCTCCTTGGCCGAGAGCACCTTCGCCTTGCCCACGTCGGGTGTACTGTGAATGATCTGACGCTGCAGGTTGGAGAGGTCAACCTGGTCGGCGTCCGCGATGCCGATGGTGCCTACCCCTGCCGCGGCGAGGTAGAGCGCGATGGGGGAGCCGAGGCCGCCTGCGCCTATCACCAGCACCTTGCCGTTTATCAGCTTCAACTGTCCCTTGCCGCCGACTTCCTTGAGAAGGATGTGCCGCGAGTACCGGTTAATCTGCTCTTCGGTGAGCTTCACTATCTACCTCCGCCCATGAAATAGAGAAATTCGATGCTGTCGCCGTCTTTGACCGTGGTGGCCTCGAAGTCGCCGCGATCCATGATGTCCCCGTTTAGTTCCACGGTGACATACTCGCGCTGCTCGACCTTTAAGGCCTCGAGCAGGTGGTTGAGGGAGACCGGGGTCCCCTCGGCGATGGTGGCGGGCTTGCCGTTCACAGTCAGATTCATTAGATGCGCTCCTCGTTTAGTAGCATAGAAAAATGGTAAAAAATAGTTTTTAAACCCCTGCCAGGGCGGCACGGAAATCCTCGATGATGTCGGCCGGATCCTCGATCCCCACCGAGACCCGGACCAGTTCCTCGCTCACCCCCATGAGCGCCTTCACTTCCGCGGTGTAGTCGGCGCAGATGGTGCTGGCAGGGTGGATCACCAGGGTCTTCGTGTCCCCGATGTTGGCGAGGTTCTTGGCGAGCCTGAGCGCGTTGATCACACGGAAGGCCGATGCCTTGTCGGCAAGGCCGAAGGTGAGCAACCCGCCGAAGCGGCCGCCGAACTGGCGCGAGGCCACCTCGTGGAAGGGGGAGTCGGGCAGTCCCGGATAGTTGACCCAGGCGACCTTCGGGTGTGCCTGGAGAAATTGCGCCAACTCCAGGGCGTTGGAGCAGTGGCGCTCCATCCTGAGTGCCAGTGTTTCCAACCCTTCGCCGGACAAAAACGCATTCAGGGGTGCGGCGCAGGCGCCGAAATCCTTGTGGATCAGCTTCCTGACGCGGGCCGTAAACGCGAAATTGCGGTACTTGCGATGGAACGGTTCGAAGTGGGGAAACTTTTCGCTGCGCCAGTCGAAGCTTCCCGCGTCGATGATCGCTCCACCGATGGAGTTTGCCGTGCCGTTTATATATTTACTGGTGGAGTGAATGACGATGTCCGCGCCTAGGTCCCGCATGCGGGCGAGGTACGGAGTGGAGACGGTGGCATCGACCATGAGCGGGATGCCGTGTTTCCGGGCGATGAGGGAAAAAGCCTCGATGTCGGGCACGTCCATCTTCGGGTTGCCGATGGTTTCTACGAAGATGAGGCGCGTGCTGTCGTTGATCCCCGCTGCCAGGGCCTCAAGGTCGGTGGGATCGAAAAAGCGGGTCTTGATGCCGTAGTTGGCCAGCGTATCGTGGAAGAGAGAGTAGGTGCCGCCGAAGAGAGAAGAAGATGAGAGTATTTCGTCGCCGCTGCGCACCACGGCCATCACCGCAGTGGTGATGGCGGACATCCCGGAGGAGGTGATCACCGCGGCAATGCCCTTCTCTATCACCGCCAGCCGTTTCTCCAGTCCCTCCAGGGTGGGGTTGCCGATCCTGGTGTAGACCTGGCCGATCGCGCGGCCTCTGAAGATGTCCTCGAGTTCCTCTGCGGTTTGGTAGGCAAATGCCGAAGCCTGCACGATGGGGAGCTTGGTGGCGCCGGAAGGGCCGAGGCTGGTCCCGCCATGAATCAACTTGGTGTCGAATCGTAGTTCTTGTGCTGCCTCTGCCACATCCCCTCCAGTGCCGAATCACGGCTCACCCAATACATGCCGATACTTTTGTTGTACCGGTGACTGCGGGGAGGGTAATTTTTAAAAGTCCTTTTGTCAAGAAATAAATAACAATTGTCATAGCGTGCAGGTGTTGTATTTGAATCGGCATTTCCTGCCACGGTTTGTGCTTTTGTCGATGCTGCTATCATGTCATACGAATGCTCGGGCAACCATGCCGCATGCCTCGCAAAGTGCGAATTGTCGGCTGGTTGGACAGCGTTGTTTACTGGATGAGTGCGGAGCCGTTGCCGGTGGCGATGCTGAAAATTGATCGAATCATGCGTGAATACTGTTGCCTGAATCAGCCAGCGGACCACTTCCTCACCATGGCGTTGCAGGAGGGCGTGAGGGGAGGGCGTGAGGGGAGGGCGACAGCGCGAATTTTGACAAAACACATCACGTCGATCAAGTACCAAAATAAAATAGTTGACAATGTTGCAGGTTAAATATAAGAATTACCAAAACGCTGAGAGATTGCCGATAATTTCACAGATGTTAAAGTTGGCGCTGCCAACGAAGGTCACTCACCCGAAAGGAGAACACTCAACATGTCCCGTATCTACCAAGATAACTCCCAATCCATTGGCAACACACCGTTGGTGCGGCTGAACCATGTGACCAAGGGGGCCAAGGCAACTGTCCTGGCCAAGGTCGAAGGTCGCAACCCCGCCTACTCGGTCAAGTGCCGTATCGGCGCCAACATGATCTGGGACGCCGAGGAACGTGGCGTGTTGAAACCCGGGGTCGAGATCGTCGAGCCGACCAGCGGCAACACCGGCATCGCTCTCGCCTACGTCGCCGCCGCACGCGGCTACAAGCTGACCCTCACCATGCCGGAGACCATGAGCATCGAGCGCCGCAGGGTGCTGGCCGCTCTCGGCGCCAACCTGATCCTCACCCCCGGCTCTGCAGGGATGAAGGGCGCTGTCGCTAAGGCCGAAGAGATTGCCGCATCCGATCCGGCCCGTTACTTCCTGCCGCAGCAGTTTAAGAACCCGGCTAACCCGGCCATCCACGAGAAGACCACCGGCCCCGAGATCTGGGCTGACACCGACGGCGCCGTGGACGTCATCGTCTCCGGCGTCGGAACCGGCGGCACCATCTCCGGTATCGCGCGCTACCTCAAGCACACCAAGGGCAAACCCGTCATAGCGGTAGCCGTGGAGCCCAAAGAAAGCCCGGTCATCACCCAGAAATTGGCCGGCCAGGAGCTCAAGCCCGGTCCGCACAAGATCCAGGGCATCGGTGCCGGGTTCATCCCGGAAACCCTCGACCTCTCCGTCGTCGACCGCGTCGAGCAGGTCGACAGCAACGAGGCGCTCGAGTTCGCCAAGCGCCTGACCAAGGAAGAAGGACTCCTCGTCGGTATATCGAGCGGTGCAGCCGTGGCTGCCGCCGTGCGTCTCGCCAACCTCGACGAATTCGCAGGTAAGACCATCGTGGTCATCCTCCCGGACCTCGCCGAGCGCTACCTGTCCACCGCGCTCTTCGAAGAAGCGTAACCGTCACAACCTCAAGTCTGTCCCTAGCCCCGGGTCCCCCGGGGCTTTTTTTTTGCGGCAGGGACTGGCTCCGCCAGGTGCCTGTCCCTCTAGCGGAGCGCTACTTTCCGCCCAGCCAACTTACCGAAAGCTACTCCTCCTCCGCTACCGGCCTGGGATTGTTCGCTGCTTGCACCCTCGCCCTCCGGGAGAGGGGTGGGGTGAGGGCGCTGCAATCTGCGTTTGATCTCGTTCCCAAGATCCACCTTGGGAATGCAAAGCCTCTCCGAAGCTAAACTTCCCTCGGATGCAAAGCTGGAGCTTTGCGCCATATGAGGTTCCCAAGCAGGAGCTTGGGAACCAGGAACGGTCGGCTTCTTTACGTCCCACCCGAAGCGCTGCCCTGGGCCTTACGTCCCCCCCTTTGCGAAGGGGGACAGGGGGGATTTGCTTCTAAAACCAGCCGGTATACGCAACTGTTGACAGTTGCCCCTTCCACCCCTTACACTTGCGACGCTTCATCAGCGTAAGACATTCAGGGACAGAGATGATCGGTGACAGCACACGGCCCCCCGGCGCCAACGGACATATCTTTACGAAATCCTTTTTCGTCCTGTCTATCCTCTCCCTGGTCGGCATCTTCTTCACCGCGGTCCGCTTCACCAAGGGGATCGGAGCCGTCTCCAACCTAAGCGACGGCTACCCCTGGGGGATCTGGGTCGCCTACGACGTCGCCATCGGCACCGCCGTGACCTGCGGCGGCTACACGGTCGCCCTGTTAAGCTACATAATCAACCGCGGCTGCTACCATACCCTGGTCAAATCCGCCATCCTCACCAGCCTCTTCGGCTCCTTCCTGGCGGCCTTGTCCATCGTGGTGGAGATCGGCCGCCCCTGGAACGCCCACGGTCTCCTCTCCGCCACCAGTTGGCAACCCAACTCCGCCTTTTTCGAACTCCTGCTCTGCCTTTTCGGCTACCTGATCGCGCTGAGCCTGGAATACCTCCCCAACCTGCTCGCCTTCATGGGGCAGGGC
Source organism: Geomonas anaerohicana (assembly GCF_016458305.1). Lineage (GTDB taxonomy): Bacteria > Desulfobacterota > Desulfuromonadia > Geobacterales > Geobacteraceae > Geomonas > Geomonas anaerohicana. The sequence goes on from NZ_JAEMHL010000006.1 coordinate 249,926, forward strand.
AGGCCGACGTCGCTGCGCACCATCGTGCTCAATTCTCTCCTGCACAAAGGGCTGGTTGACTGGCAGCCGACAGGGGAGGGGAGGAGGCCGGTCGCGTCGCCCCGGCTGGGGACCATCATCAACCGGATCCTGATCTGCTCCGCCGGCGCCGGCATCATCCTGCCCACCATGCACCAGTCCGCGCTCGGTTCGCTGATGCTGATCGCCTCCACCAAACTGCACCCGCTCTGGCACAGCCCCTTTCTCCCCCTGCTGTTCCTGATCAATTGCATCTACTTCGGCTACGCCATCGTCATTTTCGTGTCGATCCTCTCCTCGTTCGTTCTGCATCGCGGCTTTTACAACGCCCAGCTTGCCGCCGTCGGCCGGGTCATTCCCTGGCTCACCATGGCCTGGCTGGTGATCCGCATCGGCGACGTCATGCGCCGCGACCAGGTCCCCGCCGTCTTTCACGGCGATTTCTACTCCATCTTCTTCCTGGCCGAATGTTTCCTGATGGGAATCGGCGCCATTCCTTTTTTCGGCGTCGGCACCAGGCATTCCCCGCGCCGCTTGTTCCTGGCCGCCGTGGTGATGCTTTTGGGAGGCGGACTGTACCGCTTCAACGTCTACCTGATCGGATTCAACCCCGGCAACGGCTGGCACTATTTCCCTTCTTTCGCCGAGGTCATGATCGCAGTAGGCATCGTTTCGCTGGAAATACTCGCCTACCAGTTGCTGATTAAGTTTCTTCCCCGGCTTCCTGCGCCGCAGGCCCGCTATTGAGCATTGCTTTGCCCACTCTCTTTTGCTAACATGGCGCGCGTATTCGCAAATTAACGGGTTGTGATGGTGGAGGGAGGCTGTTGTTGAAAAAAGCCGGCTGTCTAGTGGCGTTCTGGTCGTGCCTGCTCCTTTGGGTAGTGCCTGTCCGGGCCCAGAACGATCCCCATCATCAGGTTCACATCATTGAAGGGCTGGTGGTGGGGGTAAGTGAAGGCGATCGCCTCACCGTTAATTCCTACGGCACCGAAATACCGGTACGGCTCTACGGTATCGCCGCTCCCCAGACTGCCAAGATCGACAAGTTCACCGGCTGGTACAAGGCGGGCCAACCCTATGCCGAGGACGCCTTCCGCGCCCTGTCCCTGAAGGTGCTGCACCAGGTGGTGCGCATCGAGATCCGTGAAACGCTGGTCTTCAAGACGGAACCCACACAGGTTGCCGTCGCCGTCGTCTACCTGGACGGCCGCAACATCAACCTGGAAATGATCAACGACGGCTGGGCCTGGGCCTACCGCAGGCTGCTCGGACGGGGGGACCACCCGCTGTACTTTGCCACCGAGCGTACTGCGCGCGCCAAGCGCAACGGTCTTTGGACCCAGGACAACCCTCAGCCCCCCTGGGAGTTCAAGCCCCACCTGAAAGTAAAGGCAAAGTAACTGAGCGGGGACTGGCTCCGCCAGGTGCCTGTCCCCTTTGCCGCTTGTGAAGCTGGCTGAGCTGACAGGTGCGTTCCGCTATAGGGACAGGCACCTGAGGGAGCCAGTCCCTCTCTGCGCCTTTGTTTACACATAAATAGAACCTTTCGCCCCTGCAGGCGAGTTGAGTCGCCCGTTCATACCCTCTAGCAGTGCAAACTCCCTTTTCTCAAAGACTTGTCCCATCTTTGCGCCGCCGGCGCCGTTCTCCAACCCCCTCCTGTTACAAAACGGTACGTTTTTTCTGTTCCATAAAGAGACAGTTGTTAGATATAGTGACACTGTCACCGCTTTGAGCAGTGCACTGTTCCAAATCGAAGCGGCATTTTTTCGCACTACGTAAAAAACCGTCTCATTGTTTTGTATTCAATGGATTACCCGTATTCCTCATTAGAGATGCTGCCGCGCCCGGGCACCCTTGGCCCGATTTTGGTATCGATCTTGCCAGTGTATACGGTGTCTACCGGCGCGACCGCGCAGGTGCAGAGCCAGTTTCAGGAGTCACAGCACATGGAAATCAGCAAGTTCGTTGCACCCGAAATCATCTTCGGCCGGGGCTCCTTGAGCCAGATCGGTGAAAGTGTCGTGCGCCTGGGCGTGTCCAAGGTCTTCCTGGTCAGCGACAGCGACGTCATCTCGGCAGGATGGGTCGACACAGCGGTGGATTACCTCCGTGCCGCCGGACTCGACACGGTTATTTTCTCCAGCCTCACCACCAACCCCAAGGACTGCGAGGTCACCGAGGGGGCCGCCAAGTACCTGGCCTCCGGTTGCGACGGCATCGTCTCGGTCGGCGGCGGAAGCCCCACCGACGTGGCCAAGGCCATCGCCACCATCGCCTCCAACGGCGGGCGCCTCAAGGATTACGAGGGGATCAACAAGATCTCGACGCCGCTTCCCCCCATGGTCATCGTACCGTCGACCGCGGGGGCGGGCTCCGAGGTGAGCCAGTTCACCATCATCGTGGACACCGACCGCAAGCTCAAGATGTCCATCATCTCGCGCTCCCTCATCCCGGACATCGCCATCGTCGATCCCGAACTGCTCAAGACCAAGGACGCCAAGCTTGCCGCCGCCACCGGGGTCGATGCGCTCACCCACGGCATCGAGTCCTACGTGTCGCTGGCCGCCACGCCGCTCACCGACATCCATGCTCTCAAGGCGATCTCGCTCATCTCCCGCAACCTGAGAAGGGCCGTCAGCGTGCGAAGCGACATGGAAGCCAACACCAACATGGCCATGGCGAGCCTCACCGCCGGCCTGGCCTTCTCCAACGCCATCCTCGGTGCCGCCCACGCCATGACCCACCAGGTCGACGGCCTGCTCGACCAGCACCACGGCGAAACCAACGCCTCCATCCTGCCGCACGTGATGCGTTTCAACCTGCAGGCCTGCCCGGAGCGTTTCCGCGACATCGCCGTCGCCATGGGGGAGGATGTCACCGGACTGGAGCTTATTGCCGCCGCCGAGCGTTCCATCGAGGCGGTGCAGCGCCTGATCGAGGATATCGGGCTCGCCAAGGGGCTCTCCGAACTGGGGCTCAAGGAGGAGTTCATCCCGCTTTTGAGCGAGAACGCCACCAAGGACGCCTGCCTGGTCACCAACCCGCGCTACGCAACCCGCGAGCAGATCGAGCAGATCTACCGCAACGCGATGTAGGCCAGGGGCCGCAAAGGAAGTGCCGTGAAAAACAGGGGTAAACTCCTCGAACAGCTGACCGGCGTCGACTCCTCCAAGCTCAACTATTACGTCGAGCTAAAAAAGAGGAACCAGGACGTGCTGAAACAAAACAGCCGCCTGGAGATTCTGCAGCAGCTGACCCGCGACATCAACATCGACATGTCCATCGGCGACATCATCGAGAGGGCGTTCCGCAAGCTCCCCGAGGCGCTCCCCTGCGACTTCCTGGCGCTGGCCAAGCTCACCGAGGGGAAGCTCAAGCTGATTGCCGTCGCCCCGCGCGACTTCACCGACCTGGGCTACATCCCCAAGCAGTCCATCCTCTGGAACGCCTTCCGGGACAAGGGGGCCACCAGCTACAATCCGATGCTGGACCCGCTCTGCCTGGCCCAGGTGACCAAAAAACATGTCGAACCGCTGCGCTCTCTCGCCGCGGCACCGCTCTTTGAGCGATCCTCGGTGACCGGACTGCTGCTCCTGGGAAGCACCATCGACGCGGCCTACGCCCGTGCCGAGTTGAACTTCGCGCAGCACCTGGCCGACCAGCTTGCCATCAGCATGCAGAACGCGCGGCTGTACAAGCAGGTCTCCCGCGCCAAGAAGGAGTGGGAAGCGACCTTCCGCGCCGTGACCGATCCCATCTTCCTGATCGACACCGACTACAACGTGCTGCTGCATAACGGCCAGCTCCCCCCGGGCATGAGCGACGCCTTCAACCAGGCCATCAGCAACAAGTGCTTCGCCAAACTGCGGGGAGGCACCGAGCCCTGCCAGAACTGCCCCATTCAGGAGATCAAGGAAACCGGCAAGCCGGTGTTCCAGCAGTGGAATACCCCGGAAGGGGAGTTTCTGGAGCTTTCCTACTACCCGGTGTTCAACGAGGATAAGCAACTCGCCGCGGTCACCATCATCATGAAGGACGTGACCAAGAAGCTGAAGATGGAGGCGCAACTGGTGCAGTCGGCCAAGATGGTGGCGCTGGGCGTCATGGCGGCCGGCGTGGCCCACGAGCTGAACAGCCCCATGACCGTGATCATCGGCACCGCCCAGATGCTCGCCCGCGACCTGCAGGGGGAGGAGGATTCCGAGCACGTCGAGGCGCTCTCCGACATCATCAACTGCGGACTGCGCTGCAAGCGCATCATCCAGAACCTGCTTACCTTCTCGCGCCAGGACCAGGCCCCCTTCTCGCCGGTGGACCTGAACGCCGAGGCGGAGCGGGTGCTGGACATGATCCAGTACCAGATCAACCGCAGCCAGATTGCCATCTTCGAGCATTTCGACCGCGACCTCCCAAGGATCAACGCCAACGGTCCGCAGATCCAGCAGGTGCTGACCAATTTCCTCATCAACGCCCGGGACGCGCTCACCGAGGTGGACGGCAAGGAGAAGGTGATCGAGGTCGCCACCTCGCTGCGCGTCGAAGGCAACCAGCGCTGGGCCGTCCTGAGCGTGAGCGACAACGGCATCGGCATAGCGCCCGAAAACGTCTCCAAGATCTTCACACCGTTTTACACCAGCAAGGAGGCCAGCAAGGGGACCGGTCTCGGTCTCTCGGTCAGCCTCGGCATCGCCGAATCGCACCACGGCAACATCGAGGTGGAGAGCACCTTGGGGCAGGGGAGCCGTTTCAGTCTCGTACTGCCGGTAGACGAACGCAACGACTAATAGTTGGGAGCAGGCCGTGACAGAGTCTCAAATGCAAATACTGATAATCGATGACGAGAGGGACGTGTGCACCTTCTTCCGCCGCCTTTTGACCCGCAAGGGGTACCAGGTGGTCACCGCGGCCAACGAGCCCGAGGCGCTGGCGGCACTGGAGGCCGGGCGTTTCAGCGTCGCCCTGGTGGACCTGAAGCTTCCCGACACGGACGGCATCACGCTCCTTGAAATCATCAAGTCGAGGCAGCCCTCCTGCGAGGTGATCATCATGACCGGGTACTCGACGGTCAAGACCGCGGTCACCGCCATGCAACTGGGCGCCTACGAGTACCTGGAAAAGCCCTTCGACGACATCGACCAGATCGAGCTGATGATCGAGCGGGCAGCCGGCGCGGGCGCCGTGCACGGCCGTGGACTTGCCGCCGCCGACGAGTGGGCCGAGGTGGCCCAGGGGGTCGGTTTCCGGGTCGGCGTGTCGCCGCCCATGAAGCGCATGGTGTCCCTGGCCTACAAGGTCGCCAGCAAGGATATTTCCGTATTGATTCAGGGTAAGACCGGCACCGGCAAGGAGGTGCTGGCGCGCTTCATTCATGCCGCCTCCGCGCGCGCCGGCCAACCCTTCATCCCGGTCAACTGCGGCGCGCTTCCCGAGAACCTCCTGGAAAGCGAGCTCTTCGGACATGAGAAGGGTGCCTTCACCGGCGCCAACCAGACCCGGCGCGGCATCTTCGAATTGGCCAACAACGGGACGCTGCTTCTGGACGAGATCGGCGACGCCACCCCGCAGATCCAGGTGAAACTGTTGCGGGTACTGGAGACCGGCGAGTTCATGAGGGTAGGGGGGGAGCGCCCCATCAAGACCGACGTCCGTGTCATCGCCGCCACCAACGTCGATCTGGAGCAGGCCATCAGGGAGAAGACCTTCCGTGAGGACCTCTTTTACCGGCTCAACGTGGTGCGCCTGGAGATCCCGTCCCTGGCCGAGCGCCACGAGGACATACCGCTTCTGGCCGAGCACTTCGTACAGCAGTTGAACCGGGACCTCCGGCTCTCCCCGGGCACCGTGCGCCTGCTGCAGGGTTACACCTGGCCCGGCAACATCCGCGAGCTCGCCAACGTGATGCGGCGCGCGGTGGTGATCTGTAACGGTGACACCATTCTCCCCGAGCACCTCGGCGGGACCTTCCTGGCCGGGCCGTCGGCGCCGGTGCGTTCGGTTGCCCAGCCGGCGCAGCGCTTCGCCGAGCCCGAATCGGTACACGCCGGAGGCGATCTCATCGAGCAATGTCGCAGTTGCGACTGTCTGGATCGATTGGGGGCGGACGAATTGAACGGGATGCTTGCCTCCCTGCGCCAGGCCCAGTCCAACCTGCTCACCGTCATGCGCAGGAAGAAGATCGTGCCGCCGCTGCACGCCCTCAAGGATTCCGAGGCCGAGACCATCAAGGAAGCGCTGGCCCAGTATGACGGCAACATCACCGAAGCCGCCAAGGCCCTCGGCATCGCGCGCAATACCTTATATAGGAAGATGAAGGAGCTGGAGTTGCCGGGGCGGTAGGCGAGGTTTTTTGCCTGCGGTAGCGGTTCTTTCCCCCTCCCTGTCCCTCCCCCTCCGGGGGAGGGGACTTTACGCCCATCATTTCTGCCCGTAGATTTCTCCTTTCTCTGTTATCTTCCCGTCCAGTCACACGCACACTAGCTCCTCCCCCCGGAGGGGGGAGGCCGGGAGGGGGGAAGGGACTTAACCCCGCCATTGCCAACACCCTGCATTTTTTGGTAATAGATATTGTCACCTGCGGCGTTCGCCGCCGGAAATCCTGTCCAGGGGAGCTTGTCTTGCAGGCAAACCATCTGAAACGCTTCGACTCACTTGCCGGTCCGCTCCTGGTCCGACTGCTGCCGCGCCGGAATAAGCCCGCCGCGGCCATGGCGCCCGGCTCCGCCCTCATCATCCGCCCCGGCGGCATCGGCGACGCCGTTTTGCTCATCCCCATGCTGCGCGCCCTCCAGTCGGCGTACCCTTCCTGCCGCATCGACATCCTCGCCGAGCACAGAAACGCCGCCGCCTTCGAAATGTGCCCTGGGCTCCACGCCGTGCATCGCTATGACGAGCCGGGCGAACTGCGCGCGGTCCTGAAAAAACGCTACGACCTGGTCATCGACACCGAGCAGTGGTACCGGCTTTCCGCCCTTGTCGCCCGCCTGGTGCGCGCCCGCCGCTCCATAGGCTTTGCCACCAACGAGCGCAAGCGCCTCTTCAGCGATGCCGTTCCCTACGACCTCAAAGAATACGAACCCTATTCCTTCCTCCGCCTGTTGGCACCGCTGGGCATTGAGGCGCCGGCTGACCTTGCCGTCCCGTTTCTGGAACTGCCGGCTGCAGCGCGTGAACGCGCCACACAACTGCTGGCTCGACTGGGGGACCGCCCCTTCGTCGCCATCTTCCCGGGTGCCAGTGTGCCGGCTAAAGAGTGGGGCGGTGTGAAATATCGGCAGTTGGCTGCTTCGCTGGTGCTTGCCGGATGCGCCGTGGTCGTACTCGGCGGCAAAGGAGACGAAGACGTTGCCGACGCCATTGCCCGTGCTACCGGAGGCGTCAACCTGGCAGGGGCGACCACTTTGGCTGAGAGCGCCGCGGTTATCGAGGCCGCCATGGCCCTGGTAACCGGCGATTCCGGTTTGCTGCACATCGCCGCCGGGCTGGGAACGGCAACGGTTTCCCTGTTCGGGCCGAGCGACCCCGCCAAGTGGGCTCCCAAAGGGGAGCGCCATCGCGTTTTCGCCTCGACGCTTCCCTGCGCTCCCTGCGCCAAGTGGGGCACCATCCCGCCCTGCGAGCACCAGGGGAGTTGCATCGACGCCGATCCCGCCGAAGTGGCAAAGACGCTACTTCAGCTGCTTACGGAGCTGTACGGCGGCTAGCCGTTTTCTCCAATGAGAAAAATTCATTTGCCTGAAATAAAAGCCTTGACTTTAAAATGGCGAATTGGTACAAAGTCCGAGTTGCACAAAGCGGCAACAAAAACAGGCGCGTAGCTCAGGGGTAGAGCACTAGCTCGACACGCTAGGGGTCGGCGGTTCGAAACCGCCCGCGCCTACCAATCAAAAGAGACCTTCAGTACGAGGTTCGACGGAGGCATCGAGTTTCGATGCCTCTTTCTGTTTTGCCACTAGTTTTTCAAAAGGGGTCTTGCATGAACGAGATTAAGGTCACGCTTCCGGACGGTTCCCAAAGGCCCTTGCCTGCAGGCTCCTCTATCTTCGATCTGGCCGCTTCCATCGGAGCGGGTCTCGCCAAGGCTGCCATCGCCGGCAAAATCGACGGCAACCTGGTCGATCTCAACACCAAGCTCGCCGACGGCGCCAAGGTGGAGATCATCACCGAGAAGAGCCCCGAGGCGCTCGAGATCATCAGGCACTCCACCTCGCACCTCATGGCGCAGGCGGTCAAGGCGCTGTTCCCGCAGGCCAAGGTGACCATCGGTCCCGCCATCGAGACCGGTTTCTACTACGACTTCGACGTCGATCACCCCTTCACCCCGGAAGACCTCGAGAAGATCGAGGCCAAGATGCGCGAGCTCGCCAAGGCCGATCTCAAGATCGAGCGTTCCGAACTCTCCAGCGCCGAGGCGATCGAGCTGTTCAAGAAGATGGGCGAGGACTACAAGGTCGAGCTGATCGAGGACCTGGGCGCCGACCACGTCTCCCTGTACACCCAGGGCGACTTCGCCGACCTCTGCCGCGGTCCGCACCTCCCCAAGACCTCCTACTGCAAGGCGTTCAAGCTTACCTCCATCGCCGGCGCCTACTGGCGCGGCGACGAGAAGCGCGCCATGCTGCAGCGCGTCTACGGCACCGCGTTCGCCGACAAGAAGGAACTGGACGCGTACCTGGAGCGCATCGAGGAAGCCAAGAAGCGCGACCACAGGAAACTCGGCAAGGAGCTCGATCTCTTCTCCTTCAACGACGAGGTCGGCGCCGGCCTGGTGATCTGGCACCCGAAAGGGGCCATGCTGCGCACCATCCTCGAAGACTTCGAGCGCAAAGAGCACTTAAAGCGCGGCTACGACATCGTCCAGGGTCCCCAGATCCTGAAGACCGAGCTCTGGCAGCGTTCCGGCCACTACGAGAACTACCGCGAGAACATGTACTTCACCACCGTGGACGAGCAGGGTTACGGCGTCAAGCCGATGAACTGCCTGGCCCACATGATGATCTACCGCTCGCAGCTTCGTTCCTACCGCGACCTGCCGCTGCGCTACTTCGAGCTCGGCACGGTGCACCGCCACGAGAGGGCAGGGGTTCTGCACGGCCTGCTGCGCGTGCGTGGCTTTACCCAGGACGACGCCCACATCCTGTGCACCCCGGAGCAGCTGGACGCCGAGATCAAGGGCGTCATCCAGTTCGTCACCGAGGTGATGGGGATCTTCGGCTTCGAGTTCGAGATGGAGCTTTCCACCCGTCCCGAGAAGTCTATCGGCTCCGACGATGCCTGGGAACTGGCCACCAGCGCCCTCTTGAATGCACTCAAGGACTCCGGCCGCCCCTACGAAATCAACGAAGGCGACGGCGCCTTCTACGGCCCCAAGATCGACATCAAGCTGCGCGACGCACTTGACAGAAGATGGCAATGTGCTACTATCCAGTGCGATTTTACCCTCCCGGAGCGTTTCGACCTCACCTACGTGGACGCAGACGGTGAGAAAAAGCGCCCCGTCATGGTGCACAGGGTCATCCTGGGCGCCATCGAGCGCTTCATCGGTGTCCTCATCGAGCACTTCGCCGGAAACTTCCCGACTTGGCTGGCACCGGTTCAGGCGACCGTTCTCACGGTTACCGACAACCAGATCCCTTACGCACAGGCTGCGTTCGACAAACTGCGCGCTGCCGGCGTCAGGGTGCAGAAGGATTTCAGAAACGAAAAGCTGGGCTTCAAGATCCGCGAGGCGCAGCTGCAGAAGATACCGTACATGCTCGTGGTTGGTGACAAGGAGGTCGAAGGCGGCCTGCTCGCTCCGCGCTTCCGCGACGGCAAGAATCTCGAGGCGATGACCCCCGAACAGTTCATCGCGTTCATAGAAAACGAAGTCAAAACCTACAAATAGGAGGTGGCGTCATAGCTAAACCTACAGTCAACATCAATCAGACAATCAGGGCCAAAGAGGTGAGGGTAGTAGGTGCCGAAAGTGAGCAGCTTGGTATTCTTCCGCTTCGCGAAGCTCTGGCGTTGGCTGAGAGCCAGCAACTGGATCTGGTAGAGGTTTCGCCGACAGCCGTTCCCCCTGTCTGCCGTATCATGGATTACGGCAAGTTCAAATACCAGCAGGCCAAGAAGCAGGCCGAGGCGAAGAAGAAACAGGTACAGGTCGAGCTCAAAGAGGTTAAGCTTCGTCCCAAGACCGATACGCATGACCTCGAATTCAAGGTGAAGCACGTACGTCGCTTCCTCGAAGAAGGGAACAAGGCGAAGATAACCGTCGTTTTCCGCGGGCGCGAAATCACGCACCAGGAACTCGGCATGGCCGCATTGGAAAAAGTTGCTGCCGAACTGGCCGACATCGGCGTAGTAGAGGTTCGACAGAAGATGGAAGGGCGCAGCATGTTCATGATCGTCGCCCCGAAAGTAAAAAAATAAACACCACCACAAAGGAGTAGTAAAACAATGCCTAAAATGAAGACCCATAGGGGCGCCGCCAAGCGTTTCAGCAAGACCGGCACAGGCAAAATCAAGATGGCTCACGCCTTCACCAGCCACATCCTGACCTCCAAGACCAGGAAGACCAAGCGCAACCTCCGCAAGAGCGGTATCGTCGCTGCTTCCGACCACAAGAACATCTGCTGCCTCATTCCCTACAAGTAAGCAAGGGGTGGAAGGCAGGGACTAGGGTCTAGGGACTAGGGGCTAGTAAAACCTGGAACCCGGGAACTGGAACCGGAGACTTAAAAAACTTATAACCAGGGTGCGTGCTGCGGCGGTGCCGGGATGCTGTGATGTTGCCAGCCCCTAGCCCCCAGCCCCTAGCCCCCCGGTTTACCGAAGTCCGAGAACCGTGAGGAAACGTCTCCCCTTGCGGATCCGGCTAATTTAAAAACCAGAAGGAGTTCGTATGCCAAGAGTAAAGCGCGGTTTTAAAGCGAGACAGAGAAGAAACAAGGTATTGAAACTTGCCAAGGGCTACCGCGGCGCAAGGAGCAAATTGTTCAGGAGCGCCACCGAAGCGGTGGATCGCGCACTGAACTACGCGTTCAGGGACAGGAGGGTGAAAAAGAGGGACTTCAGGGCTCTCTGGATCACCAGGATCAACGCAGCGGCAAGGATCAACGGCCTTTCCTACAGCAAACTGATCCACGGTCTCAAGCTCGCCAACGTCGAGATCGACAGGAAAGTGATGGCCGACCTGGCCGTTTCCGATCCCAAGGGTTTCGCAGCTATCGCGGCAGCAGCCAAAGCAAAATTTTAATACATACCGCGGGCATAAAAAGAAATGGGATAGCGATGTCCCATTTCTTTTTTTTATCCGCAATAGGGCGATTGCAATGAAGGAACAACTTGAAGCACTTTTACAAGAGGCACTTGCCGAACTTTCCCAGGCCTCCACTGAAGAGGGGCTGCAGGAACTGCGGGTCAAGTACCTGGGCAAGAAGGGGGCCATCACCGGCGTCATGAAAGGGCTGGGCGCCCTCTCTCCCGAGGAGCGTCCCCTGGTGGGCCAGGTGGTGAACACCGTCAAGGCTAAGCTCGAAGAGACCCTGGACGCGCGCGGCGCCGAGATTCGCGCTGCCGTCAAGGCGCAGCGGCTCGCCGCCGAGAAGATCGACGTGACGCTCCCCGGCCGCAAAAGCCCGCTCGGTTCCAAGCACCCGATCACACTGGTGACCGAGGAGATCTGCTCCATCTTCGCCGCGCTCGGCTTCGCCGTCGCCGAAGGTCCCGAGATCGAGCTCGACTTCTACAACTTCGAGGCGCTGAACCTCCCCAAGGATCACCCCGCGCGCGACATGCAGGACACCTTCTACTTCGGCGAGAGCGTGCTTTTGCGTACCCACACCTCTCCGGTGCAGATCCGCACCATGCTGAAGCAGCCGCCGCCGGTGCGCATCATCGCGCCGGGCACCGTGTACCGCTGCGACTCCGACGCCACCCACTCGCCCATGTTCCACCAGATCGAGGGGCTCATGGTCGACAAGGGGATCACCTTCGCCGACCTGAAGGGGATCCTGACCCTGTTCATCAGCCAGCTCTTCGGCAAGGACATCGGCGTCAGGCTGCGTCCTTCCTTCTTCCCCTTCACCGAGCCCTCCGCCGAGGTCGACATTGCCTGCGTCATCTGCCGCGGCAAGGGGTGCCGGGTCTGCAAGGAAACCGGCTGGCTCGAGATCCTCGGTTCCGGCATGGTCGATCCGGAGGTCTACCGTCACGTCGGCTACGACTCGGAGCAGTACACCGGGTTTGCCTTCGGCATGGGGATCGAGAGGATCGCGATGCTGAAGTACGGCATCGCCGACATGCGGCTGCTCTTCGAGAACGATCTCAGGTTCCTGAAGCAGTTCTAAAATCAAAGTCAAAAGCTCGCACACGGAAACAGCTAAAACGTCACGGATAGAGACAGATCAAGCTTTAAGACAACATTTCGTTTGATCTGAAGTTTTCCGTAAGGTATCCGTTAAATCCGTGTGCGAAGCCTTTGACTCTCAAATGGATGGCAAAGACATGATAGTTACCTACAACTGGCTCAAGGAATTCGTCGACTGCGACCTCCCCCCCGCGGAACTGTCGCACCTGCTCACCATGCTCGGACTCGAAGTGGAGCGCATGGAAGAAGTGGGCGGCGGCATGGACGACGTGGTGGTGGCACAGGTGCTGGAGAAGAACCAGCACCCCAACGCCGACAAGCTCTCCCTGTGCAAGGTCGACAACGGCAAGGAGATCCTCGACGTGGTCTGCGGCGCGCAGAACTTCAAGGCCGGCGACAAGGTCGCCCTGGCCCAGATCGGCGCGACCCTCCCCGGCGATTTCAAGATCAAGCGCTCCAAGATCCGCGGCGAAGAGTCCTGCGGCATGCTCTGCTCCGAGAAGGAACTGGCCCTCTCCACCGAGTCCTCGGGCATCATGATCCTCCCCGAGACCTTCCAGGTCGGCACGCCGCTCTTCGACGCGCTGGGCACCAAGGACGTCATCTTCGAGATCGGGCTCACCCCGAACCGCGCCGACTGCCTGAGTGTCGTGGGCATCGCCCGCGAGGTCGCCGCGAAACTGGGCAAGAAGGTGCACTACCCGGGCCTGGACGTGAACGAGGCCGGCGCCCCGATAGAGGGGATCGCCAGCGTCGAGATCCTCGCCCCCGAACTCTGCCCGCGCTACACCGCGCGCCACATCACCGGCTGCACCCTGGCGGATTCCCCCGCCTGGCTCGCCAACCGGCTCATGGCCGCCGGCATCCGCGCCATCAACAACATCGTCGACGTGACCAACTACGTGCTGCTCGAGTACGGGCACCCGCTGCACGCCTTCGACTTCAAACTCCTCTCCGGCGGCAAGATCGTGGTCGCCGCGGCGGGTGAGGGGGAGAAGTTCGGCACGCTGGACGGGCAGGAACGCGAGCTCACCGCCACCGACCTCACCATTCGCGACGGTGCGAAGGCCGTGGCCCTGGCCGGCATCATGGGGGGCGGCAACTCCGAGATAGGGGAGGGGACCACCGAAGTGCTCCTGGAGAGCGCCTACTTCAACCCCTCCGCCATCCGCAAGACCTCCAAGCGCCTGGGCATCCACACCGAGTCCTCGCACCGCTTCGAGCGCGGCGCCGACATCGCCGGCCTTACCCGGGCCCTGGACCGCGCCGCACAGCTCATCGCCGAGCTTTCCGGCGGCAAGGTGGCCAAGGGTGTCATCGACGTCTACCCTGCGCCGGTCGAGCCCCGGGTGATCAATGCCCGTCTGGGCCGCATCAACGCCGTTTCCGGCCTGGAACTCTCCGCCGACGAGGTCGAGGACATTTTCCGCCGCCTCGAGTTCGAGGTGACGGCTACCGAGCCGGGCGTATTCCAGGTCAAGGTGCCGCTGTTCAGGGTCGACCTGGAGCGCGAGATCGACCTGGTCGAGGAAGTGGTGCGTGTCAACGGCTTCGAGAAGGTGCCGGCGACCCTGCCGCAGGCTTCCGTCTTCTCCGATCTCCCCTCCGACGCCCAGCGGCTCGCCGCCAAGGTCAAGGACCTCCTGGTCGCCCACGGGCTCAACGAGGTGATCAACTACAGCTTCGTGGCCCCGTCCTCCTGCGAGAAGATACTGCTCCCCGGGGAAGACCTGCGCAGCAACGGCATGGTGCTCCTGAACCCGATCTCCGACGAGCTCTCGGTGATGCGCACCACCATGCTCCCCGGGCTTCTGGATACCGTGGTCAAGAACATCAGCTTCCGTACCCTGAACCTGCGCATCTTCGAGATGCGCCGCATCTACCTCCCGGTGGAAGGGGAGGAACTGCCGCAGGAGCCGCTCTACGTTTCCGCGCTGCTCACCGGCAGGCGTGATCCGGAAGGGTGGAACCAGGGCAAGGACGAGATCGACTTCTTCGACGTGAAGGGTATCGCCGAGAACCTCCTGGCCGAACTGAACGTCGGGGGCGTCAACTTCAGCGCCGACGACCTCGACCCGTACTACCACCCGGGCAAGGCCTGCCGCATCCTCTCCGGGAAGAAGGTGCTGGGCTCCTTGGGCGAGCTGCACCCGACCGTGCAGGAGAACTACGGCATCGCGACCCCCCTGTACTACCTCGAGCTCAACTTCGAGGCGCTCCTTGCCTGCCGCAAGAAGCAGGGTGCCGCCCAGGTGCCGTCGCGCTTCCCGTCCACCTTCCGCGACATCGCCATGCTGCTCCCCAGGGAACTCCCCGTCGCCGACGTGGTTTCCTGCGTCAACGGCGTCAAGGCGCCCGAGTTGGAAGGGGTGGAAATCTTCGACCTGTACATGGGCGGCAACATCGCGTCTCATGAAAAGAGTGTCGCTATTCGTGTCCGTTACGGTTCCAAGGAACGGACCCTGACCGACGACGAAGTCACCCGTCTGCACCAGAGGGTTATCGATGCACTGCAGAAAAAATTAAATGTTTCGTTCAGATAAAAACGGTTGCGAAATCGAAAACGCTATGGTATTAGATTAAGCCGCTGTTGAGAACACACTGAAATGCTTCACCTGTTGAGGGGATTATGACCAAAGCGGACATCGTAGAAAAAATTTATGAGAAGGTCGGTTTCTCCAAGAAAGAATCCGCCGAACTCGTTGAGACGGTCTTCGACCTGATTAAGTCCACTCTTGAAGACGGCGATAAAATCAAGATTGCCGGTTTCGGCAACTTCGTAGTGAAAGAGAAGTCCGATCGTCGTGGCAGGAACCCGCAGACCGGCGAGGAGATCACCATCGTGGCTCGCAAGATCCTCACCTTCAAGCCGAGCCAGGTCCTCAAGAGCGCGATCAACAGCCAGTAACGATGATTACCGGGATCCCGGATAAGCATTACCTGAGGATCGGCGAGGTCTCCGCTGCGACGGGACTCCCCACCTCGGTGTTGCGCTTCTGGGAGTCCGAATTTTCCTCGCTGGCTCCCAAGAAGAGCAGCAGCGGCCAAAGGCTCTATACCAGGAAGGATGTGGAGCTGGTCGCACAGATCAAGGAACTTCTCTACGTTGAAAAGCTCACCATCGAGGGAGCGAGGCAGCGTCTGGAAGGGAAGAAAAAGTACCGAAAAACCGACCTTTCCGGCGAGGCGCTTGCAGCGCTTCTTCACGACGTGAAGCTGGAACTGACCAGTTTGAGGGATCAGTTGTAATTATCAGGTTTAATCGGTGCGTAGCGCAGCCTGGTAGCGCACTAGACTGGGGGTCTAGTGGTCGCTGGTTCGAATCCAGTCGCACCGACCATTTCAATCAGCCGCTTGGGAGACTTCCTGAGCGGCTGATTCAGTTTTCAGCCTGCAACTGTGGTATCTTTTGGGGGACTGGCTCCGCCAGGTGCCTGTCCCCTTTAACCCAGTCCCTTTAACATAGGGAGCTCTCCCCCTGATGCCCGATCGAACCGCACAACTCATCGCCTGCCACGACTGTGACCTGTTGCAGCGCGACATACAGTTGAACCCCGGCTGCTATGCCAGTTGTCCGCGCTGCGGTGCCGTTTTGTACCGCAACGCCACCGACAGCGTCGATCGCACCCTCGCCTATACCCTCGCCGCGGCAATGGTTTTCCTGGGCGCCAACGTGTTCCCCGTCTTCAGCATCGAGGTGCAGGGGGACCGCAGCGCCATCACCCTGTTCGAAGCTGTCCTTTCCCTGTGGGACCAGGACATGAAGACCATCTCGCTGCTCGTGTTTTTCACTGCGATGATCGCCCCCGCCGTGGAGCTGCTCTCGTTCACCTGTCTGCTGCTGCCGCTCAAACTGGGCAAGGTGCCGCCGAGCTACCCGCTGTTCATGCGCGTGCTCCAGTTCATCGAGCCCTGGTGCATGGTGGAGGTACTCATGCTGGGCGTGCTGGTCTCGCTGGTGAAGCTGACCAACAACTTCCGGGTCATCCCGGGCATGGCGCTTTGGTCCTTCGCCGTGCTCACACTGCTGCTTGCCGCCGCGGCCGCATCCTTCAACGCCCGTGACGTGTGGGCGCAACTGGATGCCAAGTGGCAGGGGCAGGGGGAGCCGTGACCTCGGGGGTCCCTATCGCGGCGGCGCGCGGGCTGTGCTCG
Organism: Geomonas anaerohicana; assembly: GCF_016458305.1. Taxonomy (GTDB): domain Bacteria; phylum Desulfobacterota; class Desulfuromonadia; order Geobacterales; family Geobacteraceae; genus Geomonas; species Geomonas anaerohicana. The sequence continues at coordinate 266,457 of NZ_JAEMHL010000006.1, forward strand.
TGCCACGTCTGCCAGTTGGTATCGCGGCGTGCACCGGGGGCACAGGTGGCGCACTGCCCGCGCTGCGGCGCCAGGCTGCACTTCCGCAGGCCGGGGAGCGTGCAGCGCTGCTGGGCGCTGGTGATCGCCTCGTACATTCTCTACATCCCGGCCAACGTCCTGATCATGATGGAGACCGGCTCCCTGATCAGCTACCGCAAGGACACCATCGTCAGCGGCGTGGTGCACCTGTGGAAGACCGGTTCCTGGATGATCGCCGTCATCGTTTTCATAGCGAGCGTGGCCATTCCGCTCTTGAAACTGTTTTCGCTTACCCTGCTGCTCATTTCCGTGCAGCGGCGCTCGACCTGGAACCCGCGCCAGCGTACCCGCCTGTACCGGCTGGTGGAGGCGGTGGGGCGCTGGTCCATGCTCGACATCTATGTGGTAACCCTTTTGGCCGCTCTGGTACAGCTTGGTTCCATGGCCACGGTCAAGGCCGGGCCTGCCTCGGTGGCCTTCGGAGCGGTGGTGGTGCTCACCATGTTCGCCACCATGGAATTCGAACCGCGCCTGATCTGGGACCCGGTGCAGAAAGAGGAGTTTCATGACTGACAGACAAGACGATATGCAGGACGTGCCGGAAGCGGTCAGCGAACCCAGACGCCGCTTTTCGGTCCAACTGGTCTGGATCATCCCCATCGTGGCCGCCATCATCGGGCTTTCCATCGCCGCCAAGGCCTGGATTGACCGCGGCGAGATCATCACCATCTCCTTCAAGACCGGCGAGGGTCTGGAAGCGGGCAAGACCAAGCTTAAGTACAAGGACGTCATGATCGGCGAGGTGAAATCCATCGCCATCTCCAACGACCGCTCCCACGTCGTGGTCACCGCCGAGGTCTCCAAGGACGCCAAGGGGCTCATGGTCAAGGACACCCGCTTCTGGGTGGTGCGCGCCCGCATTTCCGGCGGCAACGTCACCGGTTTGACCACGCTTTTGGGCGGCTCCTACATCGGCGTCGAGGCGGGTGCTTCCACCGAGGCGCGCGACCAGTTCGTGGGACTCGAGTCCCCGCCGGCGGTCTCCGTGGACGTCCCGGGACGCCAGTTCGTACTGCACACCGACGACGTCGGTTCGCTCTATACCGGCTCCCCGGTCTTCTTCAGGCGCATGCAGGTGGGGCAGGTCGTCTCCACCGACCTCGACAGCGACGGCAAGGGCGTTTCCGTCCGGGTCTTCATCCGTGCGCCCTATGACCGCTTCGTCACCACCAACACCTTCTTCTGGCACGCAAGCGGCGTCGATCTCACCGTTTCCCCGGGCGGGGTCAAGCTGAACACGGAATCGATGCTGGCCGTGCTGTTGGGGGGGATTTCTTTCGAGCAGCGCCCCGATGCGCCGGATACGCAGGCAGCGCCTGCCAACACCGCTTACACCCTCTACGACACCCATGACGAGGCGCTGAAAAACTCTGCGGTCTCCGAGAAGTTCGCACTCCGCTTCCGGGAATCGGTGCGGGGGCTTGCCGTCGGCGCGCCGGTCGACCTGCGCGGCGTCACCGTGGGCGAGGTCAGCAACATCGACGTGGCCCTGGACCGTTCCCGCTCCGATTTCTCGGTGACCGTGGAGATCCAGTTCTACCCCGAGCACCTGCTCTCCCATCTGCACCAGGGCGGGGCAGGGGGGGCGCCCACCGTCGGCGGCGGCCAGACCCGCAAGCTCCTCGACGACCTGGTGGCGCACGGCTTCCGGGCCCAGATCAAAAGCGGCAGCCTGCTGACCGGACAGCTCTACGTCGCCCTCGATTTCGTCCCCGGTGCGCGCCCGGCGAAAATCGACTGGAGCGCCGCGCCGCCGCGCTTCCCGACCGTTCCCGGCTCCATGGAGAAGCTGCAGAAAAACCTGACCGAGATCGTCCAGAAGATAGAACGGCTGCCGCTGGAGAAACTGGCCGGTGATGCCGGCCACACCATGCGCTCCCTGGACGACACCTTGAAGAGCGCGGACCAACTGCTCAAGAACATGGACCGCTCCCTGGTGCCCGAGGCCAAGTCGGTGCTGAGCGATGCCAGGACCACGCTGGAGGACGTCAGGAAGACCCTGACCGAGGCCAGGGGGACCCTGGGCGGTGCCAGCCAGGTCCTCTCCGCCGATGCGCCGGTGCAGGTCGACCTGCGCGACACCATGCGCGAGGTCTCCCGTGCGGCCCAGTCGCTGCGGGTACTAGGGGATTACCTCGAACAGCACCCCGAAGCGCTGATCCGCGGCAAAAAGGAGGAAAAGTAACCATGCGCAGGACAACAGCCTCCCTGGCCATCGTCGCCGCCTTGCTGCTTGCTTCCGGCTGCAGCAGGTCGCCGCGCGTCGCCTTTTATACCCTGACCCCGTTGACCTCCGCAGGCGCCGTGCAGCAGAACTTCTCCAGCGCCGTCGCCGTCGGCCCGGTCACCATCCCCGAACTGGTCAACCGGCCGCAGCTGGTCGTGCGGCAGGCGCCTAACCGGGTCGACGTACTCGAGTCGCACCGCTGGGCCGAGCCCCTGAAAAACGAGATCCCGCGCCTTTTGGCCCAGGATCTCGGCCCTCTGCTTGGTTCTAACCGTGTATTCGCCTATGACCAGGTCTCCGCCGCCGCGGCGCAGTACCGCGTGCTGGTGGACATCGTGCGTCTGGAGACGGTTCCCGGCGACAGCGTCACCGTCGAGGCGGGCTGGGTGGTGAAGGGCGCCGGCAATAACAGAAGGGAAGGGCGGGCCGAGATACGGGAGAAGGTGAACGGTTCCGACTACGAGGCCGTTGTCGCCGCCTTTAGCCGTGCCCTCGCCGGTTTAAGCGCCCAGATCGCCAAGACCCTGTCCGGTAACCGCTGATTGTCCAGTTCCTCGGTCGAGGGGACTGGCTCCGCCAGGTGCCTGTCCCCCTCTGTCCGGGTTCCTGAGGGATGGTTTCAGGTTCCCTCTCCCTTTGGGAGAGGGTGCCCGAAGGGCGGGTGAGGGATGCTGCGAAAGTAGCGTCTGCCCTGGCAGATGGTATGCTGAGACGTTGCCGGCCCCAGGCCGGAAGGAGGCGGTATGCTGATCCTGGCAGGAGACGTGGGCGGGACCTCGACGCGACTGGCCTATTTCGAGGCGGATGCCGCCGGACTCACCGTGCTGTCCCAGGCACAGTACAAAAGCACGGCGCACGGCAGTCTCGCCGAGATATTGCGCCACTTCTCCCAGCAGCACGGCATCGCCGCCGAACGCGCCTGTCTCGGCATTGCCGGTCCCATCATCGAGGGGCGCGTCCATACCCCCAACCTTCCCTGGACCATCGACAGTATAGACCTCGCCCGGACCTTGGGGCTCTCCGACGTCCGCCTGATCAACGACCTGGAAGCCAACACCTACGGCATCGCTGCACTGAAGCAGCAGGATCTCTATACCCTCAACCCCGGAACCCCTAAACCCGACGGCACCATCGCCGTCGTTTCCGCCGGGACCGGCCTGGGTGAGTCGCTCGCCTACTGGGACGGCGACACGCACCGGCCGCTTCCCTCCGAAGCGGGGCACGCCGATTTCGCAGCCCGCAACGACCTGGAAGCCGAGCTGCTGCTGTACCTGCAGGGCAAGCACGGACGGGTGAGTTACGAGCGGGTCCTTTCCGGCCCCGGCCTGCACGACATCTACCGTTTCCTGCGCGACCGGCGCTACTATGACGAGCAGCCTGCCGTTGCCGAGGCCATGGGGCACCAGGACCCCCCTGCGGTAATCAGCCGCGCCGCCCTGAAAGGGAGCTGCCCGATGTGCGTCAAGGCGGTGGACATGTTCATCGGCGTCTACGGCGCCGAGGCGGGCAACGCGGCGCTCAGGTTCCTCGCCACCGGCGGGGTTTACCTGGGGGGCGGCATTGCCCCCAAGATCCTGGACCTGCTCAAGGGCGCCACCTTCATGGTCTCCTTTAGCGCCAAGGGGAGGCTGAGCCCGCTGGTGCAGTCAATCCCGGTGCACGTCATTCTCAACGAGGACACCGCTCTACTTGGTGCCGGCCGGGCGGCTTTTTACGCCCGATGATCTTTTTGCATCCCTAGTTTTTGCATAACATTCATCTCGTGTATCCCGCCTTTACTGTTTACTCCTGCCAGGTCTCAGATCATCGCGCGACTATAAGCAACAGGCCCTCGATAGAGTGGGGCGTTGCTTGCTGCGGATGATCCTTATTTCAGAAATTCCCGACACAGGCTCAACATTATTTGTATTTTATTATTGACAATATTTTCGTCTCTGCTATTAATCACTCAATCATATTACCGAGGAGGAGATTAATGGCGACATTGGTAGAAATAGCGGCACAACTCGTCTCATCGCACGCCTCCAGCACGCCGATGACGTCGGACGAGCTTCTTGCGGAAATAGCCAAAGTTCATGCAGCACTCAAAAACCTCGAAGCCGGCCAGGCAATCGAAGGTGTAGAAGAGACGCGTCCTTCAGTTTCTGTCAAGGAGGCGTTCAAGAAGAATGAGGTGGTCTGCCTTCTTTGTGGCAAGGGGGGCTTCAAGACCCTGGCTCGCCACCTGAGCACCGCCCACCAGATGAAACCGGGCGCCTACAAGAAGCAGTTCGGCATCTCCAGCAAGCAGGCGCTTTCCGCCAAGAGCTACTCCGAGGCGCGCCGCAAGATGGCCCAGGACCGCGGACTGGCCGACAACCTCGCCAAGGCCCGTGAAGTCCGCATGGCCAACATCGAGGCCAAGAAAGAGGGCGTCGCCAAGCCCGTGAAGGCTGCCAAGGCTGCAAAACCGGCCAAGGCGCCGGCAGTCGCAAAAGTTGCCAAAGCACCGAAAGCGCCCAAGGCTGCCAAGGCCCCCAAGGCTGCTCCCAAGGCTGCAGCATCCAAGGCCAAGAAGTAGCGCGACCCGCACTTGTATCAAGAACAGCACCTCCAGTCGGGGTGCTGTTTTTCGTTTGGCTCTCCCGTATGACCTGTTGGATGCACACCGTACAATAACTGGTATAGTTGTACCTTCGTAAAAACCACTACAGGAGGATTACTGAACTATGAGCAGACTTTTGATTGTTGCATTGGTAGCGCTTTTTGCTTTGCCGGCCTATGCGGCCGATGAGAAAAAAGCAGACGAGCAGAAAACCTTTTACGCGATCGGGCAGGTCATGGCCCGTCAGCTTGCTGTCTTCGACATGTCGCAAGACGAGATGGACCAGGTGCTGAAGGGGGTGAAGGAAGGAGTCGAAAGCAAGACCCCCAATTTCGACGTCGAGCCGTACAAGGCGAAGATCCAGGCCCTGGCGCTTTCGCGCCGTAATGCGCAGGGCGAGAAACTGGCTGCCAAAACCAAGGAATTCGTGGAGAAGGCCGCCAAGGAGAAGGATGCCGTCAAGACCCCCTCCGGCATCATCTACAAGTCCCTCAGGGAAGGGACCGGCGCCAGCCCGACTGCAACCGACAAGGTGAAGGTGAACTATCGCGGCACCCTCGTTGACGGCAAGGAGTTCGACAGCTCCTACACCTCCGGCCGGCCCGTCGAGTTCGGGCTGAACCAGGTGATCAAGTGCTGGACCGAAGGGCTTCAGAAGATGAAGGTAGGCGGCAAGGCCCAGCTCATCTGCCCTCCTGATCTTGCTTACGGCGAGCGCGGCTCCGGGCTCATCCCCGCCAACGCCACACTGGTATTCGAGGTTGAGTTGCTCGATATCGTGAAGTAGCTTGCTTTGATCTTTGCGCCGGGATAGATGAAAAACTTTTAGCAGACTTTTTTATTGACAAAGAAGCCGCTCTAGAATATAAAGGGTGTCTCTTGAGGCGGCGCGAAAGAGTCGTTGAGAGTGTAGTAGGTATTTGACATTATTACAAATAAGAGCTTGGCGGTGTAGCTCAGCTGGTTAGAGCACACGGCTCATATCCGTGTTGTCCGGGGTTCAAGTCCCTGCACCGCCACCATAAAAAAAGAGCCTTTCGGTTAACTCCGGAAGGCTCTTTTGCTTTGTCCGGACCCACCGTTGGGCCTTGCTGAATACATTGCTCTTTTACCTCTGCGCTTGCCCTAACGTCCTCCCCTTTGCGAAGGGGAGACAGAGGGGATTTGCCTTGTCTATTTCACACTCCTGTGCAGCTCTGACCCCCTTGTCCCCTTAAGCTCAGCCCGTGCCTAACGTTCCCCACTTTAAGAAAGGGGAGACAGAGGGGATTTGCTTTTGTCTTTTCTGCATCAGGATTTTCCTACCTTCACCCATTCTCATTGACGCCCCCGTGCCAAAGGGAGTATAAACAAATTCCGTCCAGAATCTTCTAAGAGGTCAGCATGACAGCAGGAAGAGGAAAACCGTCCAACTTTGGAGCCGCCAGTGCAACCTACCCGCACTGGCGGCTTTTTTAATGGGCGCGCGCTTATCGCAGCGCCTTTGCCGCAACCGCCGTCTCAACGACCGCCGTACATCCCCCAGGAGGCACCATGTCGGATCCCGTAAATGTCTTCACTTGGCTTGGTAATCACTATCTCTACATTCTTGCCTTCGTCGCTCTCGTAATTCTGCTTTGGAACTCCATTGTCATCGTTGGCGGCAACGAGATCGCCCTCATCGAGCGGCGCTGGTTCGGCAGCAAGATGCCCCAGGGGCGGGTCGTGGCCCTGGGCAACGAGGTCGGCATCCAGGCTCGCACCCTCGGCCCGGGACTGCACTTCCTCATCCCGTTCATCTACAAGGCAACCAAGAGCGTCTTCACTGAGATTCTCGAAAACGAGATCGGCCTGATCGAATCCGTCGACGGCACCTCCATCCCGTCCGGGCGCATCTTTGCCGCCGTCGTACCAGGCCACAACTCCTTCCAGGACGGCGAAGCCTTCATCCGTAACGGCGGCCAGAAGGGGCCTCAGATCGAGATACTTCCTCCGGGGAAATACCGCATCAACCCCTACCTCTTCAAGCTGACCAAGGGGAACGTAACGGAGATCAAGGACTTCGAGATCGGCATCGTCGAGTCCGTCGACGGCGTCGCCATTCCGGAGGGACGCATCTTCGCCCAGGCGGTGGACGGGCACGCCTCCTACCAAAACGGCGAGGCCTTCATCAACAATGGCGGCCAGAAAGGGCCGCAGATCGAGATCATCCCTCCCGGCAACTACCGCATCAACCCGTACCTCTTCAAGGTCACCAAGAGCTCGGCGACCAAGATAGGTGACGGCGAGATCGGTCTCGTGGAATCGGCCGACGGTTCGGCCATCCCTGCCGGCCGCATCTTCGCCACCGTGGTCTCCGGACACAACTCTTTCCAGTCCGGGCAGGACTTCATCATGAACGGCGGCCAGAAAGGCCCCCAGACCGAGATCCTGCCCCCTGGTGTGTACCGTATCCATCCCAACCTCTTCAAGGTGACCAAGGCCGAGGCCGTAATCATCCAGAAAGGGGAGGTGGGCATGGTTACCGCCCAGGACGGTGCCCCCATCCCCATGGGGCGTCTGTTGGCCCAGAGTGTACCGGGGCACTCCAACTATGAGAACGGCGAAGCCTTCCTCAAGAACGGTGGTCAGAAGGGACCGCAGATTGATGTGCTGCTCCCGGGTACGTACCGCATCAACCTGAACCTGTTCAATATCCAGGTCGCTTCGGCGGCCGTGGTCGAGGCCAACAAGATCGGTCTCGTCACCGCCCTTGACGGCATTCCGCTGCCGGAGCGCGAGTATGTCGCCTCGCCCATCACCGGCCATAACGATTACCAGGACGGATCCGCATTCCTGTTGAAGCATGGCCAGCGCGGCCCGCAGCTCGACGTGCTGCGGCCGGGTACCTACTACATCAACCCGCTCATGTTCAGCGTCGCCATCGACGACGTTGCCGTGGTCGAGCGCGGGCAGGTCGGTGTCATCGTTTCCAACGTCGGGGAAGACCCGACCGAAGAAATGAAGAGGCGCCTCGGTTCCTCCCAGACCGGCGCCTCGGAAGAAGAGGGGAAGGAGAAGTACGTCGTCCCCAAAGGGTTCCGTGGCATCCAGGAAGAAGTGGCCGGCCCGGGACGCTACTATCTCAACCGTCGTGCCTTCATGGCCTACATCATCGACACCACCAACATCACCATCGACTGGGACGATCAGGAAGATACCCGCTTCGACCAGCTGACCGTCATCTCCAAGGACGGCTTCCCCATCCAGGTGTCGGTCAAAGTCGTCATCCGCGTCCGTCCGGATCAGGCGCCGTACATGGTGGCCAAGGTCGGCTCCATCGACAACCTCATCCAGCACGTCATCCATCCGATGATCGACTCCTCATTCCGCAACCAGGCCTCCACCGCCTCGGCCATGAACTTCCTGCAGAGCCGTTCCGAAGAGCAGGCCAAGGCAGAGTCCCGCGCTCGGATTGATCTGGAGAAGTATCACGTCGAGTGCGTCTCCGTACTGATCTGCCAGATCAAGCTCCCCGAGGATCTGATGCAGACCCAGACCAAGAGGATCATCGCAGAGCAGCAGCAAGAGATGTACAAGATGGAGCAGAAGAGTCAGGCGGAGCGCACCGAAATGGAGAAGATGCGCGCCACCGCCGACCAACAGCCGACCCTGGTTGCCTCCGAGATCGCCGTGAAGGTCGCCACCCAGAAGAAAGCCGAGATGATCACCCTGGCGGAAGGCAACGCCGAGTCCAAGGCGCTGGAAGGTGCAGGCGAAGGGAAGCGATTGAAGGCGATAGGCGATGGCGAGGCCTCGAAGATCGCCGCCATCGGCGAAGCCACCGCGCAAGCGTACAACAAGCAGCAGGAAGCGATCGGCGAAGAAGCCATCAAGCAGATCAAGATCGTCGAGCTGATCGCCGCTGCCATCCAGGAAGGCAAGATCAAGATCGTCCCTGACGTCCTCGTCACCGGCGGCGGAAATGCAGGAGATGGATTGATGGGCCAGTTAAGCCGGCTCTTGCCCGGTGTCGATCTTACAGCGTTGGTGAACAAGCAGGCGGCGTTGCCGAAGGCATAAGAGGCGAAGGGCGGGAATTTCAGTATATAAATTTGAGGAGGCAGCCTATGCACTCTGACCACGAAACCTATTTTGGATTTTCTCTACTATCAAGATTGAACAAATCGCTGGAAACGCTCGTCGGAATCTTAGAAGGAATTTCTATTGACTCTATAATAAATGCAAGAGAGATAGACTTTCTCAACGAGTGGATCAGGTATTGCGACGATGTACGACACCTGCACCCGTTCAATGAGTTGATACCAGTTATAAATACTGCATTGGCTGACGGAGTCCTGACTGAAGAAGAGAAGCTGGATATCCTTTGGCTATGCAACCGGCTGGATACCAATGGCGTTTACGTCAAAGGTGTATTACGTGACATGCAGCAGTTACACGGCGTCCTTGGTGGTATCCTTGCGGATGGCAAAATTACTGAAGCAGAACTGACGGGACTCACGGATTGGCTCTCTGAGCATGACCATTTGAAGACCTGTTGGCCTTATGACGAGGTTGAGTCCTTGGTCTCTGGCGTGATGCTTGACGGCAAAATTGACGACCAAGAACAGCTTCTCTTACAGAGGCTGTTTTCGGAATTTATCCAACTCGCAGACGATAAAACTATAACCAACCCACCAACGTTGATGGGGGACCAAATTGTTGGCCTCTGCACGTTTTCCCCTGCCATTAAGTTCGAGGGTTCCTGGTTCTGCTTCACCGGTGCATCACCCAGATTCAAGCGACGTGAGCTCAAGGAAGTGGTCGAACGGCTTGGTGGCAAGTTTACTGACTCAATGAGTGGGAAGGTCGACTATTTGGTTATCGGAGCAGAGGGGAACCCGTGCTGGGCTTATGCCTGCTATGGTAGGAAAGTTGAAGCGGCCGTAAATTACCGCAAGACCGGTAGAAACGTGCAACTAGTGCACGAGATCGACTTTCATGATGCGGTATCAGACGTTTTAGGAACCTAAGCGACAATTGGGGCAGGGCTACGAACCCTAAATTGGCGGGAATGTCTTGTGACATTGCAACATCGCAAGCCTGATAATCATCTAAAGGCACCTCCTGGCATAACAAGAGGCAAAGAAACTTCCTGATATGCTGTTACAGAGACG
>NZ_JAEMHL010000007.1 GCF_016458305.1 Geomonas anaerohicana
GGGGTACATGACACCACTGGAGTATGAACAGAAAACAGCCTAAACTTAGTTGTGTCTATTTTATCGGGGGAAGATTCTTGTGAGGAGGACGTGTATAAGACTAGGACGGGGAGGGCGGGAGGGAGACCTGAAATTATTGATCCGCAGGCTCAGTGCCCAGAACCGATCTGACCAGTTGCAGCAGTTGTAGCGGGTGGAAAGGCTTCCGGAGTGCGTGGACAGCCGGTGGGATTCTTTCATGGAACCCGGTCATGTAGATGACCTTGATGCCGGGTTTGAACTTCTTCATTTCGTGGTAGCTTGATATGCCGTCTCTTTCGGGCATTACGATGTCTGTCACCAACAACTCGATGGCATCTGTATTTTCGATGAACTTTACCAAGGCATCCTGACCATTGCTTGCTGTAATCACTTCGTAGCCGTTGCTGATCAGGAGGTCTCGAAGCACCTCCCTTATTTCCGGTTCATCATCGGCAAGCAGAATGGTCTCACGCGTTTCACTACATCTCATGCAGGCCTCATAGTTCGTTAAAAAATAATTACCACAGCCACCTTTATACTAGCAGATGGTCAATGAGTGTCTATGGACGATAAACCTCATCCGTTGCAATGAGTTGTTCGCAACGCCGACCTTCATGGCAGTTTTTAAGCTTAACCCGCCGGCGGAATAGGTCCTTTAATCGCCGACTGTTGTCTGTCCCCATCCCGGTCCTGTCGACACCTATGGCGGGGCGCACTTCTTCATTTCTTACCGGTGACAAGGCAAAGCATTACCTCACTCGCGAAATCCACCCTTTCATAAGGTGCTTCTGTGCAAGTATCAGTTGCAGCTAAATAGAGCCTGCACTTGGTGGACCTGTCGTTGCAGAAATGGCCAAGCATGAAGTCAATCACTTCAGGCGACTCACTTCGCTTTTCTTCAGAGATTGGGCATGAGCTAAAAAGTGTGCACCGGGCCATGTAGAGACCTCCACGTAAGTAGGTGCCATTATAGTTAGTGAATTGGGTTTGTAAATATACTTTGATGTGACAGTTTTTAAGAAGCCGACCAGGGTGACCTGGCTGGAATGTGAGGAGGAATTGTAGAATCCCAGGAAGGGGAGGGTGGGAGACTTAAAACCATTGATTGTCCAAAACCGTCCTGATCATGTGGAGCAACTGTATCGGATGGAAGGGTTTCAGAATGATATTGGCATAAGTTGGTAAGTTTTGTGGGAAGCCGGACATGAAAATTGCCTTGAGGGCTGGGTTGAAACACATACTGGGCCTCATGCTTGGTCTGATGCTTAAATTACCGCCGCCTGTATACCCGTAAATTAGTCAAAAAGCTATGGACGATTGACCTCCAACCGCCGCGAGGAGTTTTGATATAGCTATATAGGCGCTGCGATTGCGAGGCGTGGGGGGGCGGAATGCTTGTTCTGGTGCCCGACTAGCGGGGGGGAAGGGTGAGGTACAGAATTGGCGGAGAGATGGCCCAGTCACACCTCGATCCTGAATTCGGCACCGCCTCCGACGTTGCGGACGGAGAGGCGCCCGCCCATGTGTTTCTCGATGATGGCTTTGGCCATGTAAAGGCCGATGCCCGTCCCTTTGTCGGGCCCCTTGGTGGTGAAGTACGGGTCGAAGATCCTCTCCATCAGGTCCTCGGGAATGCCGCCTGCATTGTCGGTTATGGTTGTCACGGCCTTGCCGTTTTCCCTGAAGATGCGGATGGCGATCGCCGGCTCTCTCACGTTTCGCTCCAAGAGAGCGTCCTTGGCATTCATGAGGAGGTTGAGCAGCACCTGGGAAAACTCGTTGGGGAAACCTTCGACAGCGGTATCATCCTGCGGGATGACCGATACGGCCACATTGGCGTGCCGGAAACTCGCGTCGACAAGCTTGATGGTTTTGGCAAGTATGTCCTGTACCGAGAAGGGGACCTTTTGCTTGTCGGGCTTGAAGAAGCTGGTGAAGTCGTCGATGGTGTGCGACATCTGCCTGATCACCCGCATCGCCTGCGCAGTGCTGGTGTTGAAGACCTCGTCGTGGAGCTGGCCCATTTTGTAGAGCGTGTAGGTTTCCTGAACGATCAGAGCCAGCGCATTCAATGGCTGCCGCCATTGGTGCGCGATGTAGCCGATCATCTCGCCCATGGCCGCCATCCGGCTTTGCTGCATGAGCTGCTGCTCCTTGGCGCGCAGCTCTTCGGCACCGCGCAAACGCTCCTCGGTTTCGCTGCGCAGGCTCTGCAGCGCCCGAGTCAGCTCCTCCGTCCTTTCCTGGACCCGCACCTCGAGTTCGTCCTTCGCTTGGCGTAGTTCCGATTCGGTACGTTTCCGATCGGTTATGTCGTTGCAAAGGATGGCAACCTGCCGGTTTTCCGGCGGGCCGAAACGAAAGGCGTACACATCGAACCAGCGGTCCTGCTTTTGGGCCGGTCGCTCGAAACGCAGGGGCTCGCCGGTCTCGATTATGCGTCCGTATATTTCGAACCAGTACTCTTCCTGCCCTGGGGCCAACTCCCGGATGGTTTTGCCTTCGACATGCCTGAGCCCGGTCTGCTTTTCGAAGGAGGGACTGGTTTCCAGGAAACGGTAGTCGAGCGGTTTGCCGGTTTCATCATAGAGCATTTCGATGATGCAGAACCCCTCGTCGATGGAGACGAACAGCGTGTGGTAGCGCGTCTTTGCTTCCTCCAGAGCCTGCAACTGGTCCCGCACCAGGTACTGCCGCCGACGGCTGCGCAGTGCGGAACGGATGATTGCCACCAGGGTGTTCACCCGCACCGGCCGTTCTACGAGGGTCACGTCGCCTGGCAGCAGCAGCGCATCACGGGCCGTCTGGGTTTCGGGGCCCGGGCGCAAGAGCACGATGATCGGCAGCTCAGACCAGGCCGGGGGTGCTCCCCCGCTCAGGGCGCCTACCAGGCACTGCTTCGTGGCGGAGGAGAGGGCTTCCTCCTCGATCAGCAGCGCTCCGGCCCCCTTGCCGATTTCCGCGCAGAGCTCTGCCTGGGTCGCGCACATCTTGTAGGCCACATTTATCCGCTCCAGCACCCGGGGCATCGACCAGGCATCCCGTCCCTCCGGCAGGAGCATGAGCACCCGCTCTTCCAGGAGGCCGTGTGTCCCTTCCTCGCTAGACGGCAAGGATGGGGACCCCCGTCAGCACCCCCTGCATCTCCACCAGCGGCTCACCAATGGAAAGCCCTTTGCCACTGATGCTGAGTTCCCGTATGGTTTTCTCGTGGTCGTATCCCCTCTTCTTGACCACCGAGATGGCTCGCCTGACCTCTCCCCGGTGCTCGAAGAAGCGCAGCAGCAAGATGGTATCGGCGAGATAGCTGACACCCTTCAACTCGGGCGGCTCCTTGCCGAAGAACCCCTCCTGTTCCACGATCAGTAGCGTAGTGACTCCCATGTGCGACAGGTAGGTCAATAGCTCGTGAAGATGGATCGCCAGGTATCCCTGGTCGGGCATGGAGTTGGCGTAGCCGCTCAGCGTGTCAATCACCAGAATGCGGGCATCCCGCTCCTCTACCTCCTGGCGCAGTTTCGCGGAGAACTCCCCAATGGAGAATTCGGCAATGTCGACATGGCTGAGCGCAATGACACCTTTGTCGACCAGTTCCCCCACGGCAAGCTCATTTTCATCGGCCCGTTCCCGATACGACTCCGCCGTCTCGTCGAAGAGGTACACTGCAACGTGCTCGGAGTTTTTCGCGGCGGCAACTACATACTGGCTTGCCACAGTCGTTTTCCCTGTGCCGGAAGACCCTATGATGGCAACGACGCTCCCCCTGTTCACCCCTCCGCCGAAGAGGAGGTCCAGCTGTGCGTTGCCGCTGGAAATGAGTCCTTGTTGCGGAGGCCTTCTGTGCTCGCCGGCGATCAGGGTGGGGAAAACGCGGATCCCACCTGTCACGATCCGGAAGTCGTGCCAGCCGCTGCGGTAGGCTCTGCCCCGTATTTTCAGCACGAGAAGCCTGCGGCGTGTAGGGCCGAATCCCAGCACCAACTGTTCGAGGTAGATGACCCCGTGGCAGATGGTCTCCAGGTGCATATCGACGTCTGTCCGCTCCACAGTGACGTTGTAGGTAAGAAGGACGGTGGAACCACCCCCCTCCAATTCCTGCCGCAGGGACAGGACCAGCCGGCGGTACATGATGTAGTCTTCGGTGAGAAGGCGCAGGTCCGACAGCGAATCGATTACCAGTCGCTTTGGCTTCACGCGCTGGATTTCGGTCACTAAATCCTTCAGCACTGCTGCCGGCTCCGTTTCGGCCGAATGGAAAATCCTCTGCTCCGGACCCTGGAGGATATCCTCCGTTATTTTTGCGGCATACATGGCGAAAAATGCCGGATCGAGATTTATGTCCCCCACCTTCGCCAAGGCGACCAGTTCCTCTCCGGCGCCTCCGACCGTGATATAGAGGCACTGTTCCCCCCTCCTGATACCTTCGGCAATGAATTGGAGAGAGAAGGTGGTCTTCCCGGTGCCGGGAGCACCAGAAAGGAGGTGCATCTTGCCGGCGGTTAGCCCCCCGTGCAGAATATCGTCGAAGCCCGCGACGCCGGTTGAGACCACCTCAGAGGAGGTTTTTTCTTCCATGCTGTGCTCCTCGTGCTGCACCCGATAAAGTTCGAAGGACAAAGCCAGGTGTCACTGCGGCATGCCAGTGAATCCAACGCAGGTCACAGTCGGTTGTCATTATAAAAAATTAAATTAAATTGGCAACTCCCCTCGTGGCGCACTCTCCGGCGGCGATCTCATTTTTGGGTACAGTTGCGCTGAAGGAAGTAACCCTAAAGCGGACAGATTTCGCGCTCTACAACACCGCTACTTTGCGAGCGGGAACCATTCGAGCGGATCAGGCAGGCGTCGCGTATGGTCGTAGCTAGAGGGGGGGCTGCCTGATTTCATCGGGGATTCTTCGCGTTTGATGTGGTGACAGAGAGTAGCCCGTCACCTGCTCCCGGTGCCGCCGGCAGTTGACGGATGGCGAGCGGTACATCCTAGACGAGGATTACCAGGACATCTGCCCGGAATGTGAGGAGGAGGTGTATAGGACTGGTGAAGGGGTAGGGCGGAAGACGTGAAACTATAGATCCAAAAGCTTGTTGTCCAAAACCGTCCTGATCATGTGGAGTAACTGTACTGGAGGGAAGGGTTTTAAAAGAATGTGGACATAGGGGGGGAGGTTTTCAACCATGCCGGTCATGAAAATGACCTTGATCGGGGTGATCTTCTTCATTTCCTTGTAGGTTTCAACGCCGCTCATGCCGGGCATGACGATGTCGGTCAGAAATAAATCAAATACAGTAGGATTCTCCGTGAACGTTTCCAGCGCCTCCTGACCATCGGCTGCCGTAATGACTTTATAGCCTTGGCTAGTAAGAATAGTATGTAGTGTATCCCTAACCAGTTGCTCGTCGTCAGCAAGTAAAATAGTTTCTACTTTTTCTGCACCGCTCATACAGGGGCCTCGTGGCTGAGTGAAAACTCAAATCCTTCTTGGCCTGTATACCAGTAAATCAGTCAAAAAGATATGGATGATTGACCTCATGACTTTCGGTGCCTGAGCATGCCGGCACTTTTACCGGGCGACGAACTGCGGCAGCGCATCGAGCAGCCGGGCGAGTTCATGCTACGGCAAGGTGAAGTAGAAGGCAGCTCCTTGGTCTTTCTTCGATTCCGCCCAGATCCTGCCGCCGTGACGGTCGATGATCCGCTTGACGGTGGCAAGCCCGATGCCGTTGCCCTGGTACTCCTGACCGAACAGGCGCTGAAAGGGATTGAACAACTGGTCGCTGTATTGCATCTCGAACCGGACGCCGTTGGAGGTCATCTATCAGATTCCCCATGTGGCTACTGGCCAACCTGGTCTCCAACAAAGCATGCTACACGCAGCATCTCGGGGTCAAAAAGCAGCAGACTATATCCTCAACATGAAGGAAGTTGGAAAGGATCAAATAGCTGATGACTCTGCAGAGTTGTAATTCCCACCCTTAACTCACATCAATTGACTATTTCCCCTAATATCTCCACCAGCTTAGTTGCCCTTTCTATCATTCTATCTGCAAATAATTTCTCATGACTTATTCTGTATGTAAATTCCTTCGAAGACATAGCAATACCATTATTCAATAAAAAATCATAATAGCTATTCTCGTCTTCCTCTGGAATGACTATCACTATTCTTTGTGCAGTGTCGTAATCACTAAAGTGTGGGTTAAGTATAAGGCAATTAGGGTACTTGATATGGACAACCCCAATATCTCTTGGCCGTATGTTTAAAATGTCAACGATAGTCCCCATGCAGTTCACCTCCGTTAGATGGACAAATTAACTACTGGGAGATAGGGCGGAATGTGCTGTGTAGATCAGGTCAGGGAGGAAGAAGGGGGCTTGTGCTACGATGATTCCCAGTGGTGGCAGGTACAGGCCCGCTAAATGACCTGACAGAGCAGCGTGATCCCTGCTCCATGGTGGCAGCTATATGTCGTATATGTATATCGAGTGCAGGCAATGGAAAGGTAGCACAGCTGCGTTGTTATTTAACCACAAGTTTATGTGAAGGCAAGGGGCCAGACCATCAAGAGGAAGCACAAGGGGAACAACTACCACCTGTACGCCGGGACCAAGGACACCCTCTACATCTACAGTGAGAGCGTTGCCCTGTATGTCCTGGCTATCAACAGAGAGCAAGGGCGCATCGGCCTCAACGCCTACATGTCGCCAGGGCCCTTCCCTATCAACAGCTTTTACATGCATTCCTCCAAGGAGATCAAGGACCTATTCGGCCCGCACTGGGAGCACGAACCATCTATAGACAATATGATGAAACTAATGGACTACCTGATGTGAAAAGAGGGTGGTTTCTCGCCTAGGATTGAGCGAATTGCTTGAAGGATATCAATAGGAGAGAAGGGCTTTATGAGGATACTAACGCCTTCGGGAAGCGGGCGCTCTGGGACATATCCGCTCATGTAGAGGACTTTAATAGAAGGGTCTATGGTGCTTATGATCTTATAGCTTGAGATACCGTCCATTCGAGGCATGACGATGTCAGTTACAACCAAACTGATACTCTGCTGATTTTGCTTAAACTTTTCTAGTGCATCCTGTCCATCAATCGCCTGTATCACATTGTAGCCTTGACGAACCAGGAGGTCATGAAGCATCGCCCGTAATTGGGCCTCGTCATCAACAAGAAGTATTGTTGTAGAGCAAGCAGGTTCGTCCTGTCTCATAATAACCTCATTGTTGAGTTGAAGGATGCTCAGATTGTCCGCCGTAGGTAAGTTAGTAACACGGGGTAAAAAGCGGTAGGCAGTCCCCCCCATCACCTCCCATTCATAACATTCACTTGCTAGAAATCAGTTTGCAGTCTGCTCATAGGCCGCAGTTTGTAAACTGTTGTCACTGCTTTAATTATTGCATTTTAAATCTATAGGTGTCAACACCTTTCCACTGCGCCTGTGGATAATCCTCTAAAAACTGTGGATAAATGTTTTAGTTGTAACGTAAGAATAGGCACTTTTACAGCTTGCACATTTTCTGTACATCTTTCTAAGTGGGTGTAATTGCATGTCAATATTTATCTACTGTAGAAGCAGCTGGGGACGCTGTATGCGGTTTCTATTATTAATCAGTAACAAATGCAAGGAGGTGGATAAGTGACTAGAATCATACAGTGAAAGGATGAGAAGCTAAGGGCAGTATTTCAAGTTGTTAGCATTGAACATTAAAACTATTGGAGGAACGATAATGACCATCGATACCCTGTTTGGCCCAGAAGAAATTCCAGCACCCAAGCCACGTACCATCAAGCTCAAGATCATCAAGGCCGTCCAGACAACCTGTCCGCTGGCGCGATGTAGACGATGGCGCTGTGCAAATGGGCGTCGTTGTAGTGCTCGATGTATTCGCCAGCGACCCTACGCGCATCCTCCAGAGAAAGTGGCGTCTTGGGAAGGATGCACTCCCCTTTGATGGTCTGATGGAAACGCTCCGGCTTTCCATTCGACTGTGGGGGCTACCCTTGTTTCGTACCAACCTCGTAACCTGATCGCAAGCTACCTCGACTTCTTGGTTTAATTTTAACAACAATCACATTAAAATAATTGCATTGTTGTTGGGCGTTGTTTACAGTGTGCGCCCATTTAGCGGCGGTTATGCTGCGACTACAGGCCCTTCGGGCAAAAAAGGAGGATCAATGTTCAAAAGATTGGCTGTGTACATGGCACTGGCAGGAAGTTTGCTCTCGGTTGCGCCGACCTGGGCTTCGTCCACCACGACAACAGTAACACCGGACCAGGCACTGGGCATGCTGATGGCGGGGAACAGGGAATTCGTGAAAGGGGAAATTGACCACCTGGAGAAGATGTCGACTCCGGCGCGTAGGACCGAGCTCGTAGCTGGGCAGCACCCCTACGCGATCATCCTGACCTGCTCCGACTCCCGCGTTCCGCCTGAGATCCTCTTCGACAAGGGACTGGGTGAAATTTTCGTTGCCCGCGTGGCCGGCAACATTGCGTCGGCCAGTGAATTGCTCGGGAGCATCGAGTACGGCGTCGAGCACCTGGGTGCCTCGCTGATCATGGTCCTTGGTCACTCCAAGTGCGGCGCTGTCACCGCCACCTACGATTCCCACGTTGCGGGCACCATGCCGCCGAAGAATATCGACAGCTTGGTCAAAGCCATTGATCCTGCGGTAACCGAAGTACTGGCCACCAACCCGACCGGGACCAAGGCGGAGGTCGTCGAAGAGTGCATCGTCGAGAACGTCAAGAAGGTCGCCGAGTCCATCGAGGTCAACTCCCCGATCGTGAAAGAGTACCTGGAACTGGGCAAGGTCAAGCTGGTGAAGGCGAAATACGACCTCGCCACCGGTGTCGTTACCGTTCTCCCGTAGTCCGCGTTCTGAGATGAGGCAATAAAAAAAGGGGATTGGCCTTCCGGCCAATCCCCTCTTCACGCTTTCCGCCTTGGTGCGTTTTTAGATCCTGTGCTTCAGCAGGTCTTTGCCTTTTTGCACCAGGTTCGAGTTGGAGTCGATTACGTCGTTGAAGAACCTTTCCACTTCCTGATCGCCTTCGGCGTCTTTAATGTACTGGCTGCAGGTTTCGGCCGCCTGCGATGCGTTGTAGATTACGCTGACCAGGTCGAATTCTTTATTTTTAAGCAGATCTTTTGTCATGGCAAACCTCCACTGCGGTTACTCACCTTTATGCATTTCCCATTCTACGGAGTCTTCACCGACCCTCTCGCCAGCCGGTGTTGGTTTCGATGCCGATTCCGGCATCGCATCCGTTCATGACCTAAGGCTTATCTTACTCTTTCTCGTCCTGGCTTTCCAGATCGAAGACACCCAAAGGTAGATCGCTTACCTTCACCTTTGCGGTGATGACCTTCACCTTTGGGGTGATGACCTTCACCTTTTCGGTGATGACCTTCACCCTTTTGGTGATGACCATTACCTTTTCGGTGATGACCTTCACCTTTTCGGTGATGACCTTCACCTTTTCGGTGATGATTTTAACCTTTTTGGTGATGACCTTCAACTTTTCGGTGATGACCTTCACCTTTTCGGTGATGACCTTCACCCTTTTGGTGATGGCCTTCACCCTTTTGGTGATGGCCTTCACCCTTTTGGTGATGACCTTCACCCTTTTGGTGATGACCTTCACCTTTTTGGTGATGACCTTCACCCTTTTGGTGATGACCTTCACCTTTTTGGTGATGACCTTCACCTTTTTGGTGATGACCTTCACCTTTTTGGTGATGACCTTCACCCTTTTGGGCCGGGTCGAGATTTATGATAAGCACCGCTAGAGAGGTCAATGGGACACTTGAACATTAGGGGGAGAAGGAGTTGAGCGTAGTCTTTAGCAGGAAAAAGTCCCCGAGACCGATGGTTGGGTCCCGGGGAATGATTGCGCCTAAATCAGCTGTCTGGCAACCTGTCTGGTTCTTATGCCTGGTCAACTTGCCGCAGGTGCTACCACCGTTTTCCTCCGAAACTTAGGGACGTAAGCGTTGAATCCAGCTTGTACCAGAGATGGTATGTCCTCCTCCGTCGCTACCGATTGCAGGAACGAAACGATCTTCCTCAACATCTCGGTGGCAACTTTGCGAGCGCTGTTGCGTTTTAAGATCTCAGCGCGATTACCCGTTTTGCCCCCTTCGTACGCAGCATGGTAAACATCAATGGCTTGTTGGTAGTTTTCTACGGGGAAAGGGCCATTCTTGTACAGCGCCAAACATGCCAAACTTCGGGCCGTGCGAGAAAGGTAGCTAAGGTATTCTGAGTCTCTTCCTTTTATCTCGACTGCGATTTTTATGTAGGACATGGGTGGTCTCCTCTCTCGACAGGTTTCAGCCAGCAAATACCGTCCAGTCTAGGACCTTCCTGCGGGGATGCAACTGTCGGAATTTCCGTCAAAAAAAGCAATTTACCGCTTCATTAACCTAGACGGAGATGGGAGAGGAAATAACAGGTTGATATGTGTCGTGAAGGGGGCTCATTAATGCGTTAAAAAAAATCACAAATGAGAGGTTTTTGGGGGGGCAGCACCCAAAAGGCCGCCAGCCCCAGAGGGGAGGGCGGCCTTCACAGCAGGTGGGAGTGATTACAGCAGGTCGAGCAGTTTCTTTACTTCCGGAGTGCGCTTGCCGGCCTC
Organism: Geomonas anaerohicana; assembly: GCF_016458305.1. Taxonomy (GTDB): domain Bacteria; phylum Desulfobacterota; class Desulfuromonadia; order Geobacterales; family Geobacteraceae; genus Geomonas; species Geomonas anaerohicana. The sequence continues at coordinate 10,671 of NZ_JAEMHL010000007.1, forward strand.
GCCGGCGGCGATGGTCCTCGGATCGAGGTTGCCGTAGTAGGCGCCGTTGGCATCGTCGTCGATCATGAGCGCTGCGCCGTTGAGGGCGATCCCGGCGAAGAGACCGCGGCTACGGGAGTAGGAAAGTATCTCGCTCTTCAAGGTAATGTCGGTGGCACCTTCGGCGCTGCGGCCGACCGGGCCGGCGGCTACCGAAGCGTCGGCTCCGAGTGTGAACTTGCCCCTGAGCACGCCGTCTACGCCTTTTTTCGTCTTAAATACCAGGATCAGGTCGGTCGATTCGGCGCCGATCTGCCAGCCCAGGCTGCCGCCCGCGATCTTCACGAAGACCGGATCGCTCCAGTTTCCTTTCTCATCGCGTACGGTCAGGATCCCTGTGCCGTACCTGCCACCCACGACGAAGCCAACCTTCAGCACTTCGGGGATGATCATGATGCCTTGGGCGTTCTTCAATAGCATCGGGGGAATGCCTTCCTCGGGGATCGACTTGATCGCCTTGACGACCTCGATGCAGTCCTCGATCTTCCTCGATTCCTTTCCGGCATAGGCCGGGGTCACTGAAATGACCATCATCACAGCCGCCACGGCGGCTAGCAAAAGTTTCATTGCTTTCATATCCTTTATCCTCCTTTCAGTTGATGCAGTTTTGGATAACCAGAGCAAATCCCCTCGGTCTCCCCTTCGCAAAGAGGAGGACACGAGTTCTCGTGCAACGCCCAGTCGGGGAACTATACCGCTCGAATCCTTCTATATAATATTCCATATCTTTGGCGGAGGAATCAAAAAAGCCGGGGCCGAGTATCTGGTGTCTTCGGCAACCCGGCTGTCTCGGTGAGACCCTGTAGGCTTTCCGCCCCATCCTCGCGGATGGTTGAGTATTGTCGTTATGTTGTTGTCACCCGTTTCGGGACTTGGTGTTCAGATACCTGCCGAACTCGGCATCGGTTTCGCGTATGTGGTGCGTGACCCAGTTGCAGAGAAACCAGAGGAGTTCGACGGACGCCTTGGTATCAAGCGCCTGTTTTTTCTTCAGTTGTGCGATCTTGGCCCGGAATTGCCGGTGTTCGTCCTTGTGAGTGCCAAGCTTAGGGTAGGAGGAGTTCTCCATCCACCGCTCTTCACAGCCGAAGTGCTGCATGGAATAGTCGATGAGAATCTCCAGCACCGAAGGGTCCAACTGGTGTCCCTCCCGGAAGTGGTCATACGTCTGGTTGAGATACTGCACCAGGCTTTGGTGGTGTTGATCGATCTCTTGTATGCCGATCACATAACAGTCCTTCCATTCAATTATAGGCATACACTTCCATCTCCCTCTTCTTTAAATGCACCCGGCTCTCCCCCGGGGCGGGGAGGGCCGGGTTATGACATGACGGCCGCGGCTATTGCGGGACGAGGACGATCTGCCCGAGATCTCTGGCCTGCCCTTGGACTACCGGCACTATCGCCGATGAGTAGAGTGTGAAGCCGTTGGAACTTATGAAGGTCTTATAGCCCCAACTCGGGTCGTTGGGATCGCTAGCCGGTACGAAGGCGGAGAAGGGCGCTTGCCACTTGCCGCTGGTATAGGCGGCGAAGATCTGGCCGGAGGCGATGGGCGCGGCGTCGTTGATGGTCCCGCGCCGCTTGATGGAAACGGTCGCGCTGCTCCAATTCTGGAGCGTATTGCTGACGTTGCCGATGATGGAGCCGAACTGGTTCAGGACGTTGGCCATCTGGATCATCCTGATGCCGGTCGGCTTGAAGTTGTACTCGCCGCTGTTGCCGCGCTTCACCACCGCGGTATTCGGGTCGAAGTCGATCATGACCGCGTTGATCACGCCAGGTTTCACCTCGATGGGGCCGAGGATCTTGAGGCCGGAGGTCTGGCCGCTTGGAGTGGTCAGGGGGATCTTGTTGTTCGGGTCGCTCTTCAGGGTAAGGTAGTTGACCGGGGCCTGGTTACCGTTCGGGTTTGGGTACAGAACCAAGCGGATCTGGCGGTAGGTTCCGGCCGGCAGCACGATCTCACCCAGGGCCTGCTGGACGAACTGCAGGGTCATAATGTCAATGACCTTTTCCTGCGGGTTGAACCGGGCCAGGACGGGCAGGGCCGGGTCGTTGTCAGCGGCGTTTTCGTGGCCGGCCGGCACCACACGGATCTCCTTGATGGAGATGACCAGGTTCTGGTAGGCGTCGCTTGGCTTGTCGGTGATGGCGAGCTTGAAGGTTCCGGTGCTGGCGCCGCCGCCACCGCCACCGCAGCCTCCGAGGTAGACCATCGTGGCGATGATGGCGCAAATGGCGATAATGACGGATCTAAAGGCAACAGACGTGTTTCGCACAATGCTAACCTCCCTTTACCCTTTGAACAGCTATTAGTCCTTGTGGTGTTTTTTGTGCCCTTTCTTTTTGCCGTTGTCGTGATGCTCCTTTTCGTGGTGCTCCTTTTCCTTCTTCAGGTAGACCCTCTGGTGGTTTTCCACGTAATAGGGGCGGCCGGAGTCGTAATAGATGTGCACTCCCGGAGGAGCGGGCAGGTAGCCGTTCAGGTTGATGTTGACGCCGACGGATCCCGCCTGCGCCGTCGGGGCGGTTGCAGCAGTGAGGATGCATACAGCTGCTCCGGCAGCCAAGGTGTTCAGTAACGATCTCATGCTCATAGGTGATTCCTCCTGGTGTACCAGCCTTCGTGTCGACACAACCGGTTGCGACACAAGCGGTGGCTGGATTCTGGGCAATAAAAAAGCCGGGGCCGAATATCTCTGTGATATTTCGGCGACCCGGCTGTCTCGGTGAGACCCTGTAGGCTTTCCGTCCCATCCTCGCGGATGGTTTAGTATTATCGTGTATCGTATGGGGTGGAAAATTTGGTGGAACGATAGCTCAAGGCAGGAACCCTGTCAAGGAAGCTTTTTAAACCTGAGACCATTTCCGATTCGTTGCCAATACGTACCAATAGCAAAAACACTAAAGTTTCCCGTGCAGTTGCCGAAATAGTGAAACATGGACGCGGTGGCTGCGCCATCTATGTTTTAATGCATTTTTGAGCAGTATCGGGAGAGGGCATGGTTAGAAGCATCCTGGAAATCGGTAATGCCAAATACAAAATCGACAAAATTGCACTAGGCCGCTTCAAAGAAGAGGTGCGTCAAAACTGGGGCAAGGAGAGTGCCGAGGCGGCACCGGAAACCGGTCGCGACCTCACGCTGGACGAATCGCTGGATGCGGTATTCCTGGAAGTGATGCAGTTGTACAACGAATACGCCAAAAGCGAGAGCATCGATGTCCTGCTGCGATTGAAGGATAAGTTGGAACAGGTTTCCCTGCGCTACAAGAGCCTCGCGCTGGCCGAAGAGGTGCTCAACATCAACAGTTGCCTTCCCTACGAAAGGCGTATCCCCAAGGACTCCGACATCAGCCCCACCAAGCATTGAGCGGGACGAGGTGCGCGGGCGGTCAGAAGATGGCCAGCGCAGGTTCCCGGATGCCGTTTCTTTCTTCCTCGGTAATGGAACGCTCCTCCCTGAGGCTCTCCCACTCCTGCATGAGCTTGTCCGGTTCCGATGTCTGCTTCTTCAGCAATTCCAGTAGCCTCAGTTCTGAGTCCCCCGTAAATCCGATAAACTTCACCCCGACCATCGAGAAGAAACAGTGCACGACGCTCACCGTGATGGTCAAAGGTTCCTTCCCCGGCTCGAGGGGGATGGTGAGCCTGCAGGTCTCGTGGAGTGGCACCATCAGGCATTCGTTGGCGCTGATGAGGGCGCCGCGAAGACTGACGTTTTCCAAGCGGCAACGATATTTGATGTCATGATGATCCAATTCCCCTGGGGCACTGTATGTGACCCGGTGAAAGCGCCGCTGTTCCATCTTCGTATCCTCCTCGCACACATCCGTTTTGATCGGCAGGGTTCTTATCGTCTGGGATGGATACTAACTGTAGCTGTTTTTGTCAACAACCCTTGTGGTGCAGGTATTTTTGGGGGAGGGAAACAGCGTGGGGGGCATAAGGCCGGCAGAGGATGTCCCGTGTGGGGCGGAGGGGCTCTCATGGTAGCTTTTCGATTGACTTCGCGGGGCAACTATTGTATTAAGTAGCGTTTCCTGGGTTTTGGATGCAGGCTGCCCCGCCGTCGCGACCGGTGCACGCGCAGCCAATATATAAAAGAAAAAAACAAAGAGGGCCGGTGCATTGATGGAAAACAAGATCAGGGTGTTCAGCGGTAACTCCAATCCGGTTCTGGCAGAGAAGATCTGTGACTGCCTCAGGGTTCCCTTGGGCAAGGCCAAGGTGAGGACCTTCTCCGACGGCGAGATCATGGTCGAAATCGGCGAGAACGTGCGCGGTCGTGACATCTACGTGGTTCAGTCCACCTGCTGCCCGACCAACAACAATCTGATGGAACTGCTCATCATGATCGATGCCCTGAAGAGGGCGTCCGCAGCGACCATCACCACCGTGATCCCCTACTACGGCTACGCACGCCAGGACCGCAAGGCTGCTCCCAGGACCCCGATCACCTCCAAGCTGGTGGCCGACCTGATCACCGCCGCCGGCGCCGACCGCGTAGTTACCATCGACCTGCACGCAGGCCAGATCCAGGGTTTCTTCAACATCCCGGTCGACAACCTCTACGCTGCGCCGGTGCTCCTGGCCCACCTGAAGAGCCGCTTCGCCGACGACCTCGACAACCTGGTCATGGTTTCCCCGGACGCAGGCGGCACCGAGCGCGCCCGTGCCTTCGCCAAGAGGCTCGGCTGCACCCTGGCCGTCATCGACAAGCGCCGCACCGGGCCCAACGTGGCGGAGGTCATGCACCTGATCGGTGACGTGAAGGGCAAGAACGCCATCATCCTGGACGACATGATCGACACCGCCGGCACCCTGACCCATGCTGCCCAGGCTCTGAAAGATCACGGCGCAGCCAACGTCTATGCCTGTGCCACCCACGGCGTCCTTTCCGGCCCGGCCATCGAGAGGATCAACAACTCGGTCATCGAGAAGGTGGTCATCACCGATACCATTCCGCTGGGCGAGAAGGCAGAACAGACCGACAAGCTCAGGGTGCTTTCCGTAGCAGACCTTCTGGCCGAGGCGATCCGCCGCATCCACGAGGACGAATCCGTCAGCTCCCTTTTCGTGTAGTACTTAAATAAAACTGTCATTGGAAGATCAAATACCAAGATTGACATCGGAGGATGTATGAGTAAGCAGGTGCTGAATGTTGAACTGAGGGAAAAAACCGGCAAGGGTATCTGCCGTCGTCTGCGCGCCGCTGGCCGCGTTCCGGCCGTCGTGTACGGCAAGGGCATTGAGCCGGTCTGCATCTCGCTGGGCCTTAAGGAGCTGACCGAAGCCATCGCCGGCGAAGGCGGCCGTAACCACATCCTGACCCTGCAGGGCGTAGCCGCACTGGAAGGCGCCAACGTCATCGTTGCCGACCTGCTGCGCGACTCCCTGAAGAACCACGCGCGTCACGTCGACCTGCACAAGATCAACCTCGCCGACAAGGTGAAGGTACAGGTCAAGCTGAACCTGGTCGGCACCCCGGCCGGCGTCAAAGCTGGCGGCTTCCTCGACTTCGCCATGCACACCGTTGAAGTCGAGTGCCTCCCGGTTCACATCCCGGCGCACATCAACGTCGACGTCACTGAGCTCGTCATCGGCCACTCCATCCACGTGGGCGACATCAACGCCCCGGTGGGCACCGCCATCCTGAGCGATCCGAAGGCTCCGGTGGTCAGCATCCTCGGCCGCAAGGCTGCAACCGAGGAAGAGGCCGCCGCCTAGTCCAGGACCGTTATGGCAGCAAAACTGATCGTAGGGCTCGGCAACCCCGGGCCCAAGTACACATGGACCCGCCACAACGCGGGTTTCATGGTTTTAGACCGCTTGGCAAGCCTGTCCAACATCGCCGTCACCAGGAAGGCCTTTTCCGGCCTTGCCGGTGACGGCAACTGGGCGGGCGAGCGGGTCTATCTCCTCAAGCCGCAGACCTTCATGAACCTGTCCGGCCGCTCGGTGGCCGAGGCGCTCCGCTTCTACAAGCTGTCCCTGTCTGATCTCATCGTGATCCACGACGACCTCGATATCCCCTTCGGCAAGGTGCGACTCAAGGAAGGGGGCGGTCACGGAGGCCACAACGGCCTGCGCTCGCTGGGGCAGGAGCTGGGCTCCAACGCCTTCGCCCGGGTGCGTGTCGGCATCGGCCGGCCGCTGCACGGCGACGTGGTGAACTTCGTTCTGACCAACTTCGCCAAAGAGGAGATGAACGAGCTGCTGGAAGTGCTGGATACATCCCTGGACGCCATGGAGATGGCGGTCAAGGAAGGGATGCCCAAGGCGATGAGCATCTTCAACGCGAAGTAGGATTATTCATTTACACTCGCATCCACTCTCCCTCTCCCTTGACGGGAGGGGGCAGGGGGTGGGTGAAGATGCCATCGCAGCCGAGGTGGCAAGCTCCCCCACCCCTTGATTCACTCCCGCCAGGGGAGGGGAAACATAAAGGAAACGCACAATGGGTTTCAACTGCGGCATAGTCGGTCTCCCCAACGTGGGAAAGTCCACCATCTTCAACGCGCTCACCTCGGCCGGTGCCGAGTCCGCCAACTACCCCTTCTGCACCATCGATCCCAACGTAGGCATCGTATCGGTGCCCGATCCGCGCATGGACAAGCTTGCCGAGATCGTTCATCCGGAACGGATGCAGCCGACCACCATAGAGTTCCTGGACATCGCCGGCCTCGTGAAGGGGGCGAGCCAGGGTGAGGGGCTTGGCAACAAGTTTCTCGGGCACATCCGCTCTGTCGACGCCATCTTGCACGTTGTGCGCTGCTTCGATAATGAGAACGTGGTTCACGTGAGCGGCAGCGTCTCACCGGTGCGCGACATAGAGGTCATCCAGACCGAATTGGCGCTAGCTGACCTCGACACTGTGGAGAAGCGTATCCTGCGCACCGAGAAGCAGGCGAGAAGCGGCGACAAGAAGGCGAAGGAAGATGTCGAGTTCTGCCAGAAGGTAAAGTCGACCCTGGAAAAGGGGCTCTCGCCGCGCGACCTGGCCGAGAACGAGGACGAGCGCCTGATCCTGCGCGACATGCATCTCATGACCGCTAAGCCTGTTCTCTACGTCGCCAACGTGGCCGAGGACGACCTGGAGGGGAAACACCCCTACGTCGAGGAAGTGCGCCAGTTGGCCGCCAGGGAAGGTAACGGCGTGGTCTTCATCTGTGGCTCCATCGAGGCGGAGATTTCCGAGCTCGCCGGTGAGGAGAAGCAGGCTTTCCTCGAGGAGATGGGGCTTGCCGAGTCGGGCCTGGACCGTCTGATCCGTTCCGGTTACGAACTGCTCGGGCTCATCACGTACTTCACCGCGGGCGTCAAGGAAGTACGCGCCTGGACCATCACCAAGGGGACCAAGGCCCCCGGCGCCGCCGGCGTGATCCACTCCGACTTCGAGAAGGGGTTCATCCGCGCCGAGGTGATCGCCTACAATGATTACATTGCGTCCGGCGGTGAGAGCGGCGCCAAGGAGAAGGGCCTGATGCGCCTGGAAGGAAAAGAGTACGTGGTGCAGGACGGCGACGTGATGCATTTCCGGTTTAATGTTTAAAGGCAGGTCAAGATTGAGATTAAGATTAAGCGAAAACCTCTAAAGTGCGTTTTGGCGGGTCATGCCATGACGACTCTAGCCTCTACTTAATCTTAATCTTTGTCTCAATCTGTTTTTTGCCTTGTCAAAGCTTAATATCTGTAGTAATAAACAGCGTTCACCAGAACGGCCTAAGGGCCGTATCTCCTTGCTCCGGGTTGGACCGGGGCTAAATAAACCGTGAGGAGGCTTAACAATGAGCAGGATGTACGAGACGATTTACATCGTCCAGCCGGACCTCGGTGACGAAGAGATCAAGGCTCTTTCCACCAAGGTGCAGGACGTAATCGCCAGCATGAACGGCGATTTCAAGAGGCTTGAAGACTGGGGCACCAGGAAGCTGGCTTACCCGATCAACAAGAACCCCCGTGGCCGTTACTTTTACCTCCGTTTCGACGCAGATGCCCCGCTGATCGCTGAGCTGGAGCGTCGTCTGCGCCTTGATGACAAGGTGATCAGGTACCAGAGCGTGAAGCTCGAGCAGGAAGTGGTTGCTCCGGCAGCCGCTCCGGCCAAGAGTGCCGAGGAAGGGACCGAGGAAGTGGCTGCTGCTGCTACCGAGGCTCCGGCCGAAACGACTACTACGGTGGAGGAATAAGAGATGGCAGACGAAAGAGCACCCCAGAGAACCAGCAGCGGCCCGAGGAAGAAGCGTCCGTTCCAGCGTCGTAAAGTCTGCCGTTTCTGTGCAGACAAGCAGGTAACCATCGATTACAAAGATCCCCGTACCCTCCGTTACTTCGTTTCGGAGCGCGGCAAGATCATTCCGCGCCGTATTTCCGGCAACTGCTCCAAGCACCAGAGGGAAATCACCGAGGCGATCAAGCGCGCCAGGAACATCGCGCTGCTTCCGATTGCCGGCAGCCACGCAACCGCCTAGGTGCCGCTGACGGTGACTCCGTTGCAGGGGAAGATCTTAGATGTGATCAAGGGGAGCGTCGCTACGGTGACGCTCTTCCTTGCTTTCGTCTATCTCCCCGTGATCGGCACCATCCCCGGGCTGTTCGCCTCGGCCCCGGCCGCATTCTACGCGGTCAAGCGGGGCAGGGGGACCGGACTGGCGGTAGTTCTGGCCAGTTGCGCCATTTTACTTGGCGTCGGTGATCCGGCCGCGACGGCCATCTACTTATTACAGGCCGGCGTGCTGTCGCTGGCCCTTCCCGAGTTCCTGCTCAGGAACAAGGGGGGAGCCCGTTCCGTCATCTACTCGGTGGCGGTTACCATCACGGTCCTTTTGATCGCCGCGGTGGTCTACGGCATGTCCACTGGCGCCGACCTGCACGCGAAGATCAGCAAGGGCGTGCAGACGAGCATCAACCAGACCTCGCAGATCTATCAGAAGGCGGGCGTCAAGGGGGACGAGCTCAAGGCGCTGCAGGATTCGATGCATCAGGCCGGACAGTTGGTGGTTACCATCTACCCGGCGCTGGTCACCGTGGCCTACGGGATGATCGCCTGCATGAACCTGATGCTCCTCGCCGGTATAGCGACGCGCCTGCGCATGCCGCTGTACGTCGGGGATTTCAGGAAGTACAAGAACCCGGAACCTTTGATCTGGCTCCTGATCGTGGCCGGTTTCGGCACCCTGGTGCCGGAAACTATCGTGCACCTGGCGTCCTTGAACGTGCTCATAGTTTTGGGTGCGGTGTACTCGGCGCAGGGCTTCGCGATCATCAGCTTCTTCTTCAAAAAGCTCCAGGTTCCGGTCTTTATCAGACTTTTGGCAAGCCTGCTCCTGATCTTCCAGCCCATGATGGTGCTGGCGGTGGCGGCGCTGGGCGTATTTGATCTCTGGGCGGACTTCAGGTCGCCCAATAAACAGGAAAACCTGTAACTAACCAGGCTAGGAGGCAACACATGAAGGTCATTCTCAAAGAAAACGTTGAGCACCTCGGCAACATCGGCGACATCGTCAAAGTAGCACCGGGCTACGCCAGGAACTACCTGCTCCCGAAAGGCTTCGCCATCGAGGCCACCGAGAAGAACGCCAAGGCTCTCGAGCACGCCAAGCGTCACCTCGAGTACAAGAAAAACAAGGTCCTCGAAGCTGCCAAGCTGATCGCAGCCAAGATCGAGGGCATCACCCTTTCCATCGCTCACCAGGCTGGTGCTGACGACAAGCTCTTCGGCGCTGTCACCAACATGGAACTGGCCGAGCAGTTGAAAGCCGCCGGCGTGGAAGTCGATCGCAAGCGCATCGTGCTTGACGAGCCGATCAAGCACCTGGGCGAGTTCACCGCTGCCGTGAAACTCCACCCGGAAGTTGCCGCTACCCTGAAGGTCGTGGTTACCAAGGCTTAGGTCTTGCTGCAAAATCCGCAGTTTCTGTAATAATGAAGGGCCGCCTCTCCAGGGAGTGCGGCCCTTTTACGTTTGGCGGCATGGTTGCCGCCCTGGGGGAGCCGTGAACATCGAGAAACACCACAAGCAGGAAATCGCCACGAGGCAGGTGGAGACGGCGCTCTTGCTATACTTCGCGCAGAAGGACCTCTTCAGCGTCATCACGTTGGCCGGGGCCGCCGAGGAGATCTTTGGGGAGCTGCTGCGGCTGCGTGAGCCCGGCGAGAGGCAAAGCCTGTTCAGGTCGGTGTTGGAACTGCTGCGTCCAGCCAAGGCACGAGTGCAGGGGGAGGTTGTAGCGGCGCACGAGACCGAACTGTACGTGCACATGGACGTGAGGCATGAGGCGGAGTTCCTGCTGGGACGGGCGATTGACGACTACTTTGCGCTCACCGGCGAGGTGAGCGGCAACATGCGGAAGTTCAACGAGGAAGTGAGGAGCAGGAGAGGGTAGCGGTATTACTTTGCCTGGTTAGCGACCATCTTCTGCTGGACCCCTCTCCCCTTGGGAGAGGGTGCCCGAAGGGCGGGTGAGGGGAGGCCGTCTCGCACCAGATCCCTCACCCTAGCCCTCTCCCAGAGGGAGAGGGGATTGTGGACGCCTCCACCCGAAGATCAGATCTCATTTACTTCTTGAACTTGGCGTCCTGGACCAGGACGTTGTAGCGGTAGCCGGAGCCGAAGTCGAGATTGTTGTAAAGGGTGCCGGAAACGGTCACCACGTCCCCTTCCTTGGGCAGGTCCTTCGAAGTGACCACCAGGTCGTCGGTCTTCTTGGCGCTCGATCCGGTGCCATCCGCCAAATGGATCCAGTTCCTCTTCATGATTTTCTGCGATACCCTCACCACGCGCCCACGGACGACAACCGGCTTTTTCTCAAGCTTCTTGCTCTTGGCGTAGATCTCGGCGATGGTGTAGGCGTTGGCGCCCTTGGCCTTGGTGACCTTCTGATTCTTGGCGACCGCTGCGGGAGCTGCTGCCGCCGGTGCAGCGGTAGCGGCCGGTGCCGCTTTGGCTGCCGGAGCACCTTTCTGCGCTCCCGGGACTCCCTGGTGAACCGCCTTGATGGCAGCGGGACTCATCTCGATCTTATCGGCGTTGGCGAGTCCGCCCGAGAAGATTACCCTGTCGAACTTGCGGTTCAAACCTTTGCTGGTGAAGTTCTTCATCTCGAAGCCGGGCATGAGAGACAACTGCTGCCCCACTTTTACCTTCGTGAGCGGGATGGCAACCCACACCTTTTCCGCGCCGTTCTGCAGGTTGACGTAGGTATAACCGCCGCCGTCCATGGTCTCCAGCACCTTGCCCGAAAGCGGGATCTCTTTGGGCTTGGCGTCCGCAGCACCAACCTGGTGCGCCGTCAGCAGGGCGAAGACGAAGAACAGCGAAAGAAGATTTACGAGATGTTTCATGTAGTAACTCCTTGAAGGGATCCTTTTGCTTCGCGCAGACTACTTTTTTCCCGTCAGAATGACAAGGTTTTTCTAGAAATGTAGCAGGATGCCGTGTGGTACCTCGGTCAAGCAGTAAAACCTTCAACCCAAAGGCGCCAAGGCGCCATGACGCAAAGGTAAAGCACGAAACGTGTAACACGAGGCCCGGCTTCAGAAGCCTTTCGCGCCTCCGCGCCTGCGTTGAGTCTTTGCCCCCCCATGTGCGGGGCATGGTTGCGCCCTCGAATTATCTCGTTATATTTGTGTAATCACATTAAAGACTGGGTGGTGCGCCTTGCTGCGGGCGGTTCCGCAGGGGCGGAAGCAACCACTGGCGCGGCGTTACGTGGGGCGCCTGTCCAATGGATGGGCGCGAAAGGGGGCACACATGAACAAGAAAGTTGGGGTGCTGCTTGTGCATGGTATGGGGACTTTGGCCGACGATTTCGCTCATGACATGGTCTACGAACTGCGTGAGAGGATCTCGGGGCGCGGCTTGAACCGCGATGAGATTGCCTGGCAGGGGGTCTACTGGGCTCCGCTACTGTCGGCCAGGGAGCACCAGATCTGGGTCGACCTGGCGGCGAACAATGACCTCAATTGGGCCAAGCTGCGCAAGTTCTTCCTGAACGCCTTCGGCACCATGAGCTCATACCATGCTTCCGGCAACCGGCCCGACAGCCTCTATCAGAGGATCCACGGCATTGTACACCAGGGCATCCAGCAACTGCGGGCTAAGCTAGGCGATCAGGACAAGCCTCTGATCGTCGTGGCGCATTCGGTGGGGTCGGTATTCATGTCCAACTACATCTGGGACCGTCAGAAGGGCTACGACCAGGAGCGCTACGGGGGCACGCCCTTTGAGCGCATGGAAACGCTGACCGGCCTGGTGACGCTGGGTAGCAATATTCCGCTTTTCTGCGTGGACAAGGAAAATCTCGCCTGCATCGAGTTCCCGCCGCCAACGCTTGCCGAACCGCTCAGGAAAAAGGCGAGGTGGCTGAACCTCTACGATTCCGACGACGTGCTGGGGTGGCCCCTGAAGCCGCTCAGTACCAGCTATTCCGCGACGGTGTCCGAGGATATCGAGGTCAGCGTCGGTAACATCCTTACCTCGTGGAATCCTGCCAACCACTCCGCCTATTGGAGTGACGAAACGGTGATCAAGCCGATGGTTTATCTGCTGAGCACCATACTGGAGGCGACCCATGCTCCGACGGCGTCGACATCGGAGGCGCAGTCGGTTCCCATTGGGCAGTAGGTGGATAGGAACTATTAAGTAGAAGCAAATCCCCCCTGTCCCCCCTTCGTGAAAGGGGGGGACGTGATTTACTCTTTCATTCCTTCGTAGACCATATGTGCTTGGGGCAAGGGTTTAAAAAAACAATCATCTGGCATAAAAAAAGGCGCTCGTGAGAGCGCCTTTTCTATTTCCTGCTTTTCCTTCAGAGGTCTTACACGATCTTCTGCATGCCTTTCATGGCGGCGCGCAGTTCGGCGCCTACTTCTTCGACCAGGTGGCTGCGGATCTCGGCGTTCACGGCGACCAGCAGCTGGTTGTCAACGCTGTTGTCCTTGACGTCGAGTCCTTTGCCGATTACGTCGGTGCCGACCTTGCTCATGAAATCAGCGAGCAGCGGTACGCAGGCGTGGGAGAAGAGGTAGCAGCCGTACTCGGCGGTGTCGGAGATGACGCGGTTCATCTCGTACAGCTTCTTCCTTGCGATGGTGTTGGCGATGAGCGGGGTCTCGTGCAGCGACTCGTAGTAGGCGCTCTCCGGCTCGATGCCGGTCTGCACCATGGTCTCGAAAGCGAGCTCGACGCCGGCCTTCACCATGGCGACCATGAGAATGGCCTTGTCGAAGTACTCCTGCTCGGAGATCTCGCCGGCACCCTCGGTCTTCTCGAACGCGGTCTGGCCGGTCTGCTCGCGCCAGGTGAGGAGTTTCACGTCGTCGTTGGCCCAGTCCTCCATCATGGTGCGGGAGAACTCGCCGCTCATGATGTCGTCCATGTGCTTCTGGAACAGGGGACGCATGATGTCCTTCAGCTCGGAGGCCAGCTTGAAGGCGACCAGCTTGGCCGGGTTGGAAAGGCGATCCATCATGTTGGTGATGCCGCCGTGCTTGAGGGCTTCGGTGATGGTCTCCCAGCCGTACTGGATCAGCTTGACCGCGTAGGGAGCGGCGATGCCGTTCTGGGTCATCTTGTCGAAGCAGAGGAGAGCGCCAGCCTGCAGCATGCCGCAGAGGATGGTCTGCTCACCCATGAGGTCGGATTTCACCTCGGCGACGAAGGAGGACTCGAGCACGCCGGCGCGGTCACCGCCTTGGGCGGAGGCAATGGCCTTGGCAATCTCGAGGCCGTCGCCGTTGGGGTCGTTCTCGCCGTGGACGGCGATGAGGGTCGGAACGCCGAAGCCGCGCTTGTACTCGGCGCGCACCTCGGAACCCGGGCACTTCGGGGCCACCATGATGACGGTCAGGTCCTTGCGGATCTGGGTCCCTTCTTCCACGATGTTGAAGCCGTGGGCGTAGCTGAATACGGCGCCCTGCTTCATGAACGGGATGACCGTTGCCACGACGTTGCTGTGCTGCTTGTCCGGGGCGAGGTTCATGACGATGTCGGCGCTGGGGAGCAGTTCCTCGTAGGAGCCGACTTTGAAGCCGTTGTCCACTGCGTTCTGGTAGGACTGGCGCTTCTGCTCGATGGCCTCTTTACGGAGGGTGTAGGAGACGTCGAGACCGCTGTCACGCATGTTGAGGCCCTGGTTGAGGCCCTGTGCGCCGCAGCCCACGATGACGATTTTCTTGCCTTTGACGTACTCGCAGCCGTTGGCGAACTCGGAAGCGTCCATGAAGCGGCAGGTGCCCAGTTCCTGAAGCTGGCGGCGCAGCGGCAGGGTGTTGAAGTAGTTCTGTCCCATTGTTCCCTCCTGAATATATGGTGTGATGTCGTTGCTGGCGGTTGGCGGTGTGAAAGTGTGGCGAATGTATACTAAATTTCACATTGCGTAAATTGATTTGTTGTGCATATTGTGTTGCGTGTGGCGCAATGTGGAGGCGGTGGTACTGGAGTCGTGGGAGACCTGGGAATCATGGGAGTTATGGGGGGCTGAATGGATTTGCGGGAGCTGGAAATTTTTCTTACGGTGGCAGAGCTTAAGCATTTCGGACGGGCGAGCCAGGCGTGCAACTTGAGCCCGTCGGCGCTGACACGCACCATCCAGCGCATGGAGGAGGAGTTGGAACAACCGCTTTTTCTGCGCGACAACCGGACAGTTACCTTGTCTCCGGCGGGAGAGCGCTTGAAGGCCTACGCACGCCTTTGCCTGAACGAGTGGCAAGGGCTGCGCTCCTCGATGAGGAACGAGCAGACCGTGGCTGGCTCCTTATCTATATACGCTTCCATCACGGCGGTCTACAGCCTCCTGCCGGAACTGCTGGAGGCCTACCGGGTGAAGTACCCGGAGGTGCAACTGGAATTGAGAACCGGTGCGGCGGAACAGGCGGTGGCACAGGTGCAAAGCGGGGAGATCGATCTGGCCGTGGCGGCCTTCCCGGACGGGCCGCGCTCGAACATACAGTTCCTTCCCATCGTGACCATCCCCCTTATCTTTATAGCGCCCCGGCAGTCGGGTGCGGTCGAGGTCCCGGTCAAGGGGCAACTCCTGGATCTCTCCCGCGCGCCGCTGGTGCTGCCGCAGACGGGTCTTTCACGCAGGCGCCTGGACCAGTGGCTCAAGGAGCATCGCATCACTCCCAACATCACTTCGGAGGTGTCCGGTAACGAGGCAATCATCGCCATGGTGCGCCTTGGCTGCGGCGTCGGCATCGTGCCGCAACTGGTGCTGGAGCGCAGTCCGTTCAGGGACGAGGTGGTTGTGCTGGGGAACGCCCCCGTGTTGAAACCTTACGAGGTCGGGCTTTGCACCAGCAAGAGAAACCTGCAGCGCCCAAGTGTGAAGGCTTTCTGGCAACTGGCAGAGGAAAGATCGACTGTGGGTTAGACTGGAGGGTGAAGGGAAGAATGGGAAGAATGGGAAGAATGGGAAGAATGGGAAGAATGGGAAGAATGGGAAGAATGGGAAGAATGGGAAGAATGGGATCCGCAGTGTGAAGGCTTGATTTGCTGTATCCCTGTTATCCGCTTTTATCCCTGTTAGAGTGATTTGCTTTGCGCCTTTGCGTCTTTGCGTGAGGCGGTTTTCGCCTTGCCTTCGTTTCTCCCCTGTGCTATATAAGTTTGCTGTTTAAAATTCGCACGTCACTGCAGCTATGCCGGTGGTGCCCGCAATGCGGGTTCCGGCATCGATGGGTGGCGGAGGGAAAACCAAAAGGAGAAGCAAAAATGTCGAACATCACCATGAAAGAACTGCTGGAAGCCGGCGTCCACTTCGGACACCAGACCAAGAGATGGAACCCGAAAATGAAGCCGTACATCTTCGGCGCTCGTAACGGGATCTACATCATCGACCTGCAGAAGACCGTAAGGCTCTTCAAAAACGCCTACAGCTTCGTCACCGACGCGGCCCAGGCTGGCGAGACCATCCTCTTCGTCGGCACCAAGAAGCAGGCCCAGGATTCCGTGGCTGAAGAGGCACAGCGCTGCGGGCAGTTCTACGTCAACGACCGTTGGCTGGGCGGCATGCTCACCAACTTCGCTACCGTAAAGCAGAGCATCGACCGCCTCAAGCGTCTCGACGCCATGATCGCTGACGGCACCATCGAGGCTTACACCAAGAAAGAGCAGCTCAAACTCGCTAAAGAGCGCGAGAAGCTCGAGAAGACCCTGGGCGGCATCAAGGGCATGGGCAAGGTCCCGGGCGTGCTGTTCGTGGTTGACCCGAAGAACGAAGAAATCGCCGTCAGCGAAGCCAAGAAACTCGGCATCCCGGTCGTCGCCATCGTGGACACCAACTGCGATCCGGACGACATCAACTACGTCATCCCGGGCAACGACGACGCTATCCGCGCCATCCGCCTCTTGACCAGCAAGATGGCTGACGCAGTACTCGAGGGTGGCCAGGCTCGCAACGCCCGTCTCCAGACCGGCGCCGAGGAAGAGTTCTCCACCGAGGGCGAGGAAGTCACTGAAGAGGTTACCGCAGAGGCCTAAACCTCCCCATCCGCGGCAACCGCACCACCTTTCAATAACACAATGACTAAGAAACCCGCGCCGCCAAGGCGCGGGTGACTGTGGAGGATAACGTGAGCATTACAGCTGCACAGGTAAACGAACTCAGGAAAGCAACCGGCGCCGGCCTCATGGACTGCAAGAAGGCCCTGACCGAAACCAACGGTGATCACGAGAAGGCGATCGACTACCTGCGTACCAAGGGTCTGGCTGCCGCCTCCAAGAAGGCTGGCCGCGCCGCCACCGAGGGCCTGGTTGGCTCTTACATCCACGCCGGCGGCAAGATCGGCGTCCTGGTCGAAGTCAACTGCGAGACCGACTTCGTTGCCAAGAACGAGAACTTCCAGGCTTTCGTGAAGGACATCGCGATGCACATCGCCGCAGCCTCCCCGCTGTACGTCCGCCGCGAGGAAGTGCCTGAAGAGCTCATCGAGCGCGAGAAGGCCATCTACCGCGAGAAGGCCAAGGAGAGCGGCAAGCCGGCGGCCATCATCGAGAAGATCCTCGACGGCCAGATCAACAAGTTCTTCGGCGACATCTGCCTCCTCGAGCAGGCCTACGTGAAGGACCCGGACAAGACCATCCAGACCGTCCTCAACGAGACCATCGCTTCCATCGGCGAGAACATGAGCATCCGTCGCTTCGCCAAGTTCGTACTGGGCGAAGGCCTCGCCAAGAAGGAGAACGATTTCGCGGCAGAGGTCGCCGCGGCGGCCGGCGTGTAACACGTTCCAAACGGAGCCGGCCATGAAAATGGGCGGCTCTTTTTTTATCTGCAGCAAGGCAAAAGGCGCTGCGCGGGAGAGTCTCGCCCCGGCGGGCGCACCGCACGCGGTTCGCCGCTGCGGAACCTGTTCTGCGTAAAGGCTTTTTGCCGTCAAGAAAAGGCAAGGTGACTACGATGGCAGAACCGTATTACAAAAGAGTACTTCTGAAGCTTTCCGGCGAGGCCCTGGGCGGCGAGCAGGGGTACGGCATCGACCCCAACACCATTACCGCGATCGCCCGCGAGGTGAAGCAGGTGGTGGATCTGGGCGTCGAGCTGTGCCTGGTGATCGGCGGCGGCAACATCTTCCGCGGTGTCGCTGCCTCCTCCAAGGGGATGGATCGCGCCAGCGCCGACTACATGGGCATGCTGGCCACCATGATCAACTCCCTCGCCATGCAGGACGCCCTGGAGAAGGTCGGCGTCGACACCCGCGTCCAGTCCGCCATCGGCATGGCCGAGGTGGCCGAGCCCTACATCCGCCGGCGTGCCATCAGGCACCTGGAGAAGGGGAGGGTGGTCATCTTCGGTGCCGGCACCGGCAACCCCTACTTCACCACCGACACCGCGGCGAGCCTCAGGGCCATGGAGATCGGCGCCGACGTCATCCTCAAGGGGACCAAGGTGGACGGCGTCTACTCGGCCGACCCCAACAAGGACAAAAACGCCACCAAGTACGACACGCTCAGCTACCTGGAAGTGCTCAGGAAGGGGCTCCAGGTGATGGACGCCACCGCGATCTCGCTGTGCATGGACAACAGCCTTCCGATCATCGTGTTCGACGTGACGACCGACGGCAATGTCGTGCGGGTTGTCAACGGCGAGCCGATCGGCACCCTCGTCAAAGAAGGAGAATAGCATGATCAAGGATGTCATTGCCGATATGAACGTCCATATGGACAAGACCATAGATTCTCTGAGGAAGGACTACCAGAAGGTCCGTACCGGACGCGCCAGTACCGCGCTCCTGGACGAGATCAAGGTCGATTCCTACGGGACGCCGTCGCCGCTGAACCAGGTGGCCTCCCTTGCCGTCCCGGAGGCGCGCACCATCACCATCTCGCCCTGGGACAACAAGATGATCGGCCCCATCGAGAAGGCGATCATGAACTCCAACCTGGGGCTCACCCCGGCCAACGACGGCAAGGTGATCCGCCTGATCCTCCCGCCGCTTACCGAGGAGCGCCGCAAGGACATCGTGAAGCAGCTGAAGCGCGACGCCGAGGAGGCCAAGGTCGCCTTGAGGAACATCCGCCGCGACGCCATCGACAAGCTGAAGAAGCTCGAAAAGGACAAGCAGATCTCCGAGGACGAGCTGAAGCGCGCCGAGAAGGACGTCCAGGACTCCACCAACAAGTACGTCGCCAAGTGCGACGAGGTGCTGGCCCACAAGGAAAAAGAGGTAATGGAGGTCTGACGGACCGACAGCTCAGGGGGGAGCTCGACTCCCCCCCGAGCCTTTCCCGTCCGTCCGCCGCCGCTCCCTCAAGTGAAACCCCCGATCCAAAGGGGATTTTTTGTTTTCAGGATGCTCATGGACCACAGCTTAGACCCCAAGAAACTCCCGAAGCACCTCGCCGTGATCATGGACGGCAACGGCCGCTGGGCCAAGCAGCGCATGCTGCGCAGGATCGTTGGGCATCAAAAAGGTGTTGAAACCGTACGAGTCATCGTCGAGGAGTGTTCGCGCCTGGGGATCGGCTACCTGACCCTGTTTGCCTTCTCTGCGGAGAACTGGCTGAGGCCGAAGACCGAGGTCAAGGCGCTCATGGCGCTGTTGAAGCAGTACATCCGCAGCGAAACCGCACGGATGATGCAGAACAACATCCGCTTCAACGTGATCGGCAACCGGGCCGACCTCCCCGAGGACGTGAACCGGGAGATCCAGGCCACCATCGACAAGACCGCGGGCAACGACGGCATGCTGCTCACCCTGGCGCTCTCCTACGGCAGCCGCCAGGAGATCGTCGCGGCTGCCAAGCGTCTGGCCGGCGAGGTGGCTGCGGGGAAGCTCTCCCTCGATGACATAGACGAGAAGGCATTCACCGGAAAGCTCTTCACTACCGGGATTCCAGACCCGGACCTCCTGATCAGGACCAGCGGGGAGATGCGCATCAGCAACTTCCTGCTCTGGCAGCTTGCCTACGCCGAGCTTTACTTCACCGAGGTCAACTGGCCCGATTTCGACAAACACGAGCTGGCGCGGGCTTTCCGCGACTACCAGTCCAGAGAGCGCAGGTTCGGCATGACCAGCGAGCAGCTGGTAGATACGCCGTCCTAGACCATTCCCGGGGCTCGCCCCGAAGGAGTCCGCCATCAAACGACTAGCCACCGCAGCGGTCCTGCTGCCCCTCGTGATTGTTTTCATCCTGAAGGCGTCGGTATTCCAGTTCTCCCTGCTGGTGTCCCTGCTCGCCCTCCTGGGGCTGGACGAGTTTTACCGCATGGCGCTGCCGCAGCGCCGCGGCGAAGGGAGGGCGGCCGCCCTTGCCGGCGCCGGCGCGGTCTTCGCGGTCTTCTCCGCCTCGCCGGTGCTGCCGCTTTTTACCCTGACCGCCCTGGTGCTTGGCTTCACCCTGGTCGCCCTGTTCCGGCTCAAGGACATCAAGCAGGCCGCCCCCGACGTCGCCCTGGTACTGATGGGCTTTCTCTACGTGCCGCTGCTTTTGGCGCACCTGGTACTGGTCAGGTCGCTCCCCAACGGGGTTTCCTGGCTGTTCCTGATCATGGTGATCGTCATGGCCGGCGACAGCGCCGCCTACTACGTCGGCTCCACGCTGGGCAAGCACCGCCTCTATCCGGCGGTAAGCCCCAAGAAGAGCGTCGAGGGGGCGCTGGGTGGCCTCTGCGGCAGCGTCATCGGCGCCATCATCGTGAAGTTCACCTTCTTCCCGGAACTCTCCATCGGCGACTGCTTCGCTGCCGCCCTCCTTTTGGGGGTGCTGGGGCAGTTGGGCGACCTGTTCGAGTCGCTCATCAAGCGCAGTTGCGGCGTGAAGGACTCCGGCTCCATCATCCCCGGCCACGGCGGCATCCTGGACCGGCTCGATTCCATTTTGTTTGCGGCGCCGGCAGCTTACTACTACGCCTTTTATTTGTTCTAGGGACGAGTGCCGCGCCGGCCGGTTGCATCGGCGTATTTGGGCGCGAACTCGACAAAAAAATCCGCTAGTTAGCCTGCCGCGCCACTTGACTTGAGACATCTGCGAGGGAAAATGAAAAATCTTACCATTTTGGGCTCGACAGGATCGATCGGGGTAAGCACTCTCGAGGTCGTTGCCGCGCACCCGGACAAGTTCCGGGTAGTGGCGCTCACCGCGGGGTCCAACCTGGAACTTCTGAAGCAGCAGATCGAAACCTTCAAGCCCGACCTCGTCTCGGTACTTTGCGCCGACAAGGCCAAGGAGCTGAGCCGCTCCCTGGGCGGAAAAAAACCCCAGATCATGCACGGCGTAGAAGGGTTGATCGCGGCAGCCACCGCCGCCGACACCACGATGGTGGTAGCGGCCATCGTCGGTGCCGCAGGGCTCGTGCCGACCGCGGCGGCCATCATGGCCGGCAAGGATGTGGCGCTGGCCAACAAGGAGACCCTGGTCACCGCCGGGCACCTGATCATGAAGATGGTGCGCGAAAAGAACGTGCGCCTGTACCCGGTGGACAGCGAACACTGCGCCGTGTTCCAGTCCATGGCCGGGCATCGCGCCGAGGACATCGCCCGGGTCATCCTGACCGCCTCGGGCGGCCCCTTTCTGCACTGGGGCAAGGAGAAGCTCTCCAGCGCCACCGTGGCTGACGCGCTGAACCACCCCAACTGGAGCATGGGGAAAAAGATCACCGTGGACTCGGCCAGCATGATGAACAAGGGGCTGGAGGTGATCGAAGCACGCTGGCTCTTCGACATCCCGGTGGAACGGATCGCGGTCAACATCCACCCCCAGAGCATCGTGCACTCCATGGTCGAGTACATCGATGGCAGCGTCATGGCGCAGCTCGGCGTACCCGACATGAAGGGGCCCATTGCCTACGCGCTCACCTATCCCGGGCGCGTCGCCTCCGGGGTCAAGCCGCTCGATCTCACCGCGCTGTCGGGGCTCACCTTCTTAAAGCCCGACACCGACCGCTTCCCGGCGCTGAAGCTTGCCTATGGCGCGGTGCAGGCCGGGGAGAGCATGCCGGCGGTGATGAACGCCGCCAACGAGATCGCCGTGGAGAGTTTTCTGGCCGGCAAAATCGGCTTCATGGCCATCTCGGAGACCATCGCCAAAGTGATGGACCTGCACACCCCCCACGACCTGCACTCCATCGAGGAAGTGCTGGAAGCCGACCGCTGGGGGAGAAGGACCGCGAAGGAAGTTCTCGGCTGCACCAATTAACCTTTTACCGCCTCGTCCGTCGCCTTATGCCGCTGGGCCGAGGCGCCGGGGTCTACCCGGCCATACCGACAGAGGGACCACATGAGCATATTCTGGGCCATCATCGCCCTCGGGGCGCTGATCTTCATACATGAGCTGGGTCACTTCCTGTTCGCCAAGGCCTTCAAGGTCGGCGTCGAGAAATTCTCCCTGGGGTTCGGCCCCAAGGTGATCAGCAAGCAGGTCGGCGAGACCGAGTACCTGCTCTCGGCGCTCCCCCTGGGCGGTTACGTGAAGATGGTGGGGGAGGGTGAGAGCGAGGAGGTCGAACTCTCCGAGGAGGACCGCAAGCGCTCCTTCGCCGACAAGCCGGTGCTGCAGCGCATCTTCATCGTGGCGGCCGGTCCGGTCTTCAACCTGCTCTTCGCCTACGTCATCTTCATCGTCATCTACATGTTCCTGGGCGTGCCCGCCGTCACCACCAAGGTGGGCGAGGTGCTCCCGGACAAGCCGGCGGCACGGGCCGGCATCAAGACCGGCGACGCCATCAGGAGCGTGAACGGCAGGCCGGTGACCCGCTGGGACGAGTTCGCCAAGATCATCTTCGACGGCAAGGCGGTGCCGGTGCAGCTCGAGGTGCAGCGCGGCAGTTCGCTTTTGAAGTTCACCATGGTGCCGGAAACGACCACCAGCAAGAACCTCTTGGGTGAAAAGGTGACGCGGCCGGTGATCGGCGTGGTTGCCGCAGGCGAGACCGTCACAGACCACTTCCCTCCGGGCGAAGCGATCGTTAAGGGGAGCGCCCAGTGCTGGAACGTGATCGAGTTGACCGTGCTCTCTTTAGTGCGCCTGGTGGAGCGTGCCATCCCGCTGGACAACATCGGCGGCCCGATCATGATCGTCAAGATGGCCGGTGAGCAGGCCGCTGCGGGAGGGGTCAGCTTCCTTGCCTTCGTGGCGCTTTTGTCGGTGAACCTGGGCGTCTTGAACCTGTTGCCGGTGCCGATCCTGGACGGCGGACACCTGGCCTTCTTCTTCATCGAGCTCGTGACCGGGAAGCCGCTCTCCAAGAGAACCCGCGAGATCGCGCAGCAGGTGGGGCTGGTGCTCCTGATCAGCCTGATGATGCTGGCCTTCTACAACGACATCGCGCGCATGATCGCGAGCAAGGCGTAATCTCGTGAAGATACTCACCGTCGATACCTCCAGCAACTGCTCCTCGGTCTCCCTGAGCGACGACGCGACCCTCCTGGGCGAGTGCCTCTTGGGTGAAGACCGCAGCAACTCCGGGCGCCTGATGGACTCCATCGCGAGCCTCCTGCAGGCGGCTCGGCTCACCCCCGACGGCCTCGACTGCTTCGCCGTTTCCCTGGGACCCGGTTCCTTCACCGGGGTGCGCGTCGGCATCGCCACCGTCAAGGGGCTCGCCCTTGCCACCGGCAAGCCGGTGGTCGGCTTCTCCTCCCTGGCCATGCTGGCCATGAACCTTCCCTACAGTTCGGAGCAGGTGGCCCCCCTGTTCGACGCCAGGAAGGGTGAGGTGTACGGCGCCCTGTACCGCTGCGGCGCCCTTCCCGACGCCGTCGTGCCCGACACGGTGCTCTCCCCGCAGGACTTCCTCGCCCTGGTGAAGCATCCCACCATCTTCGTCGGCGATGGCGCTGTCCGCTACCGCGAAGTGATCCGGGACTCCCTGGGTGACCTCGCCATCTTCCCTCCCTGGCATGCCAACCTGCCCCGCGCCTGCGCCGGTGCCGTCATCGCACGCGAAGCCGCCCGCGAAGGGAAGTTCACCCCGCTCGCCCAGTTGAACCCCACCTACCTGCGCGCCTCCGAGGCCGAGATCGCCAAGAGAAAGCGCGAGTCTCTTTAACGCCGTTTTAGCCGGTTGACAGCTTGGTTTTAATGTATTATCGTGTCCCTTCCTACCGTTTCTGGTAACTGCTCTCAACTACTAAGCTTTTGGTAAGACCAACAGCCGGTTTGGCGATCCTGAACAAGGTTAGCACCGGCGCAGGGAGAACTGCATGCGTAGCGACATGATCACCCAAGGGCTGGAGCGCACCCCGCACCGCGCCCTTTTGAAAGGAACCGGCCTGCCGCAAAGCGAGATGGGGAAACCCTTCATCGGCATCGCCACCAGCTTCACCGATCTCATCCCCGGCCACGTCGGGATGCGTGACCTCGAGCGTTTCATCGAGAAGGGGGTCCACACCGGCGGCGGCTACTCCTTCTTCTTCGGTATTCCCGGCGTTTGCGACGGCATCTCCATGGGGCACAAGGGGATGCACTACTCCCTCCCCACCCGTGAGCTGATCGCGGACATGGTCGAGTCCGTGGCCGAGGCGCATCGCCTGGACGGCCTGGTGCTCTTGACCAACTGCGACAAGATCACCCCGGGTATGCTCATGGCTGCGGCACGCCTGGACATCCCCTGCATCGTGGTCACCGCAGGCCCTATGATGAGCGGCCGCGGCGACGCCGGCAGGAAATACTCCTTCGTCACCGACACCTTCGAGGCCATGGCCCGTTACAAGGCCGGCGTCATCGACGACGCGGAGTTGGCTCGTTGCGAGGAGAACGCCTGCCCGGGCATGGGCTCCTGCCAGGGACTCTTCACCGCCAACACCATGGCCATCCTCACCGAGACCATGGGCATGAGCCTGCCGCGCTGCGGCACAGCACTCGCCGTTTCCGCGCTCAAGCGCCGCATCGCCTTCGCCTCCGGCGAGCGCATCGTGGACCTGGTGCGCGAGAACGTCACCCCGCGCTCCATCATGACCCGCGAGGCGTTCGAGAACGCCATCCGCGTCGACCTGGCGCTGGGCGGCTCCTCCAACACCGTGCTGCACCTCCTTGCCATCGCCCACGAGGCCGGCGTGGAGCTGCCGCTGAACACCTTCGACATCCTTTCCAAGACGACCCCGCAGATCGCCTCGATGAACCCGGCGGGCGAGCACTTCATGGAGGACCTGGACGCCGCCGGCGGCGTGGCCGGCGTCATGAAGCAGCTGGGGGACAAGATCCACGACTGCCCGACCCTCATGGGCCTTTCCACCAAGGAGATCGTGGCCAGCCTGAAAGGGGTGGACGACTCCGTGATCCGCCCGGTCGACGCGCCGGTCAAGAAGGAAGGGGGCATCGCCGTCCTCTTCGGCAACATCGCTCCCCAGGGTGCCGTGGTCAAACAGTCCGGCGTCGGCGAGAAGATGATGCAGTTCACCGGTTCCGCGCGCTGCTTCGACTCCGAGGACATCGCCATGGCCGCCATCATGAACGGCCAGATCAAGAGCGGCGACGTGGTGGTGATCCGCTACGAAGGTCCCAAGGGCGGCCCGGGCATGAGGGAGATGTTGGCACCGACCGCCGCAATCATGGGCCTGGGCCTGGGCGACTCGGTTGCCCTCATCACCGACGGCCGCTTCTCCGGCGGCACCCGCGGTCCCTGCATCGGCCACATCTCGCCCGAGGCGGCCGTGGGCGGTCCCATCGCCCTGGTCGAGGACGGCGACAAGATCGAACTCGACATTCCGTCCCGTTCCCTGAAGCTGCTCGTCAGCGACGAGGAACTGGCCAACCGGCGTGCCCGCTGGGTCGCGCCCGAGCCGAAGATCAAGAAGGGTTGGCTCGCCCGCTATGCTAAGGTGGTCACTTCCGCCCACACCGGCGCCATTACCACCGCTGAATAAAACCCCGACCCCCTTTACCAAGGGGCAGAGGGAGGCCCTCCTTTCACCGGGGAGGGTCGGCCTCAGGGGAAGTCTTCATTACTAGTGATCCGGCGTTTACCAAGCGCGGGATCGATCAATAGCGGCAGCCTTTCTGCCGCGGCATGGGGGTACTACATGAAGCTGAACGGAGCACGCATCCTGCTGGAGTGTCTCAAACGGGAGGGGGTCGACACGATCTTCGGTTATCCCGGCGGGACCGTCATCAACCTCTACGATGAGCTTTTCTCGTTCAAGGAGATCAGGCACATCCTGCCCAGGCACGAGCAGGCCGGCGTCCACGCCGCCGACGGCTATGCCCGCGCCACCGGCAAGGTCGGCGTCGCCATCGCCACCTCGGGGCCCGGCGCCACCAACACCATCACCGGCATCGCCACCGCCTACATGGACTCCATCCCGATGGTGATCATCACCGGCCAGGTGCCCACCGCGCTGATCGGCAACGACGCCTTCCAGGAAGCCGACATCATCGGCATCACCCGTCCCTGCACCAAGCACAACTTCCTGGTCAAGGACGTCAAAGACCTCGCCACCATCATGAAGAAGGCGTTCTACATCGCCCGCACCGGCCGTCCCGGCCCGGTCGTGGTCGACCTTCCCAAGGACGTCCAGATCGCCCAGACCGAGTTCCACTATCCCGAAAGCGTCGAGATCCGCGGCTACAAGCCGACGGTCGAGGGGCACCCGAAGCAGATCGAGAAAGCGGTTGCCTCCATCGTGCAGGCCAAGAAGCCGGTGATCTACGTGGGGGGCGGCGTCATCCTGGCCAACGCGGCGGCGGAACTGGTCGCGGTGGCCAAGCGCCTGGGCATCCCGGTCACCACTACCCTCATGGGCCTTGGCGCCTATCCTGAGAACGACCCGCAGTCCCTTGGGCTTTTGGGCATGCACGGCACCTACTACGCCAACATGGCGGTCTCCCACTGCGACATGCTGATCGCCATCGGCGCCCGGTTCGATGACCGCGTCACCGGCAAGATCGCCTCGTTTGCGCCGCACGCGAAGATCGTCCACGTCGACGTCGACCCGACCTCGATCAAGAAGAACGTCCGCGTCGACCTCCCCATCGTGGGCGACGTGAAGGACGTGCTCGTCAAGATGCTCAAGGTGGCGGACGAGATAGGGCCGGACGCGAAGGCCTGCCAGACGGCACTCGCCCCCTGGATCGCCGAGATCGACGAGTGGAAGAAGAAGCACCCGATGACCTACAAGCAGTCCACCTCCGTGATCAAGCCGCAGTACGTGATCCAGAGGCTGCGCGCCCTGTCCGACCCGGACGCCATCGTGGCCACCGACGTCGGCCAGCACCAGATGTGGACCGCGCAGTTCTTCGGCTTCACCGCGCCGAGGACGCTGCTTTCCTCCGGTGGCCTGGGCACCATGGGCTTCGGCCTCCCCGCGGCCATGGGGGCGCAGGCGGGCTTCCCCGAGCGCCAGGTCATGGTGGTCTGCGGCGACGGCGGCTTCCAGATGAACATGCAGGAACTCGCCACCATCGTGCAGAACCGTCTCAACGTAAAGATCGTCATTCTCAACAACAACTTCCTGGGCATGGTACGCCAGTGGCAGGAGCTCTTCTTCGACAAGCGCTACTCCTCGACCTGCATGGAACTTCCCATCGACTTCATCAAGCTCGCCGAGGCCTTCGGCGCCACCGGCCTGCAGGCCACCAAGGTGGAAGAGGTCGACGAGGTCATCAAGAAAGGGTTCGCCACCAACGGCCCCGTACTGATGGAGTTCAAGGTCGCACGCGAGGAGAAGGTGCTGCCGATGGTCCCGGCCGGCGCTTCGCTGACCGAGATGGTGCTTGCCAGCTAATTTGCCAACTGCCTTAGGAGGGTAAACATGAGACATACCATTGCTGTTCTGGTCGAGAACGAGTTCGGCGTTCTCTCCCGCGTGGTCGGACTTTTTTCCGGGCGCGGCTTCAACATAGATTCGCTCACCGTGGCTCCCACCAACGACGAGGCGCTCTCCCGCATCACCCTGGTGACCCGCGGCGACGAGCAGATCATCGAGCAGATCACCAAGCAGCTCAACAAGCTGATCGACGTGATCAAGGTGATCGACTTCGAACCGGAGCACGCCATAGAGCGCGAGATGGTGCTGGTCAAGGTTTCCGCTGAGGAACAAAGCCGCGCCGAGGTGCTCCGGATCGCGGATATCTTCCGCGCCAAGGTTATCGACGTGACGCCGAAGTCTTACACCCTGGAGGCGACCGGTGCCCCGGCCAAGGTAAGCGCCATGGTCGAGCTGCTGCGCCCCCTGGGGCTTAAGGAACTGGTCAGCACCGGCCCCGTGGTCATCGGCCGCGGCGCCAAGGCCTGGAAGGGGTAGCAGCTTCTTTTCATTGCATGAAAGGCCGTTTTCGGGCTATACTCCCGCTTTGGTGCGCAGGGGTCCGGAAACGGCCTTTTTCTGTCCAGGTTCCGTCGGTTCCCACAGTTCCCGCACGACTACTTAACAAGAGGTACTAGATGCGCAACACAAATACCCCCGTCGCAGTCGAGGGGTACCCGTTCATCGCCGGTTTCGCCGCAGTTGCGGCCCTGCTGGCGCTGCTTGGCCAGTTCCTGCATTTCGGCTTTTTCATCCCCGCAGCGCTGTTCCTGCTGCTCGCCCTGTTCTCCCTCTTCTTCTTCAGAAACCCCGAGCGCACCACACCCGCTGGTGAGAACATGGTGGTGGCACCCGCCGACGGCGAGGTGATCTTCCTCGGCAAGGTGACCGAGCCGCATACCGGCGCCGAGATGGAGAAGATCAGCATCTTCATGTCCGTCTTCAGCGTGCACATTAACCGCGCGCCCATTACCAGCAAGGTCGTCGATTCCTTTTACAACAAGGGAAAGTTCTATGACGTGCGTGACGAGCGCGCGACCTTCGAGAACGAGCAGCAGGGGCTGGTGCTGGAATCCGCAACCGGTTCGCGGATGGTGGTGGTGCAGGTTGCCGGGTTGATCGCGCGCCGCATCATCTGCTACGCCAAGGTGGGGGACCAGCTGACCCGCGGGCGCCGCTACGGACTGATCCGTTTCGGCTCCCGGCTGGACGTGTACCTGCCGCTGGGGACGCGGATTGACGTTGCCATGAATCAGATGACCGTTGCCGGGGAAACCGTGCTGGGGATACTGCCGTGAGCGAAGAGAGACCGAAAGTAGAAAGGGAAGGGATGCGCAAGGGGATCTACATCCTCCCCAACCTGTTCACCGCCGGGAGTCTGTTCGCCGGCTTTTACTGCATGGTGTCCACCGTGAACGGTGACTACCGGACCGCCGCGCTGTGGATACTGGCCTCCTCCATCTTCGACGGGCTCGACGGCAAGGTGGCGCGCCTGACCGGTACCGCGAGCAAGTTCGGCGTCGAGTTCGACTCGCTGGCCGACGTGGTCTCCTTCGGGGCCGCGCCGGGGCTCTTGATGTACTGCTGGGCGCTCAGGCCTTTCGGGCGGCTGGGGTGGCTGGCCGGCTTCCTGTTCCTGGCTTGTGCGGCGCTCAGGCTGGCGCGCTTCAACGT
The DNA here is from genome assembly GCF_016458305.1 of Geomonas anaerohicana. Taxonomy (GTDB): domain Bacteria; phylum Desulfobacterota; class Desulfuromonadia; order Geobacterales; family Geobacteraceae; genus Geomonas; species Geomonas anaerohicana. The sequence continues at coordinate 39,574 of NZ_JAEMHL010000007.1, forward strand.
TCAGGTGGAAACGGTGGAAAGCAAGCGCTTCGTCGGCCTGCCGACGCCGGCCGCGGCCAGCATGGTCTCGGCCACGGTGCTCTTCTTCTACCACATGGGGTGGCCCGCCTCGTACAACAAGCTCGCCATCCTGGTGCTGATCTATTTCCTGGCCCTGCTCATGGTGTCCAACGTGAAGTACTACTCCTTCAAGGACCCGAGCCTGATCAAGCGGCAACCGTTCGCCATCCTGGTGCTGGCGGTGCTCCTTTTGATCGTCATCGCCGCCGAGCCGGTGATCATGCTCTTCACCATCTTCATCTGCTACATCCTGTCCGGTCCCATAGGCTTCCTTATCACCTATCCGCGTCGCCGGCGCCTGGAGCGCGTCATGCATCGCGGCCACGAGGTGAAGAAGAACCACTGAACCTGGAAACCGTTCAACGTTCTATGTTCTACGTTAAAAAAACTCACCGAGTGCCGCGACATCAAATTGAGGTTTGGCAGGGTTAAAAGATGACGGCGTTGTCCTTGCGGCAACGCCGTTTTAGTTCCTGCTGCGCCAAAATAAAACAAAAAGCGCTTGACAGCGGTCGGCGCCTTTTCTATTATCTCCCGAAACTAAAGGCAGTGATGAGGAGTAGTAGCCTTTCCCTTCCCCTACAGAGAGCCGGTGGTTGGTGCAAACCGGTGAGGAAGCAGGTGAACTCGCCTCGGAGCCGTCGCGGTGAACAACGGTCGTTCTATTTCCGAAAGGGGAGCTGCCGTGCTAGCCGTGGTCGTTAGCCCGCGTAAAGGGCGCAAGAGGTCCGTCGTTGACGGATGAATGAGGGTGGTACCGCGGAAGCTTTCAAAAGCCTTCGCCCCTTACTGGGGCGGAGGCTTTTTTTATTTCGGCCTGCTGGTTTTTGCCACCCCGTCTGTTTTAATTAGCAGGCGGGGGAGGGCAGGCTAACGAGGCAGCATAACCACACAAGGGGGAAGCGCAAGTGAACAACACGGAACCGAAGACCATCAAGATCTTTGACACCACACTCAGAGACGGGGAGCAGTCCCCGGGCGCCAGCATGAACATCGAGGAGAAACTCCGCCTTGCCAAGCAGCTCCAGAAACTGAACGTGGACGTCATCGAGGCGGGTTTCCCGATCGCCTCCGAAGGGGATTTTGAGGCGGTGAAAAAGGTGGCCCAGACCATCAAGGGGCCGGAGATCGCCGGCCTTTGCCGCGCCGGTTTCAAGGACATCGATCGCGCCTGGGAGGCCCTCAAGTTCGCCGAGGACAAGGGGCGCATCCACACGTTCATCGCCACCTCCGACATCCACATGAAGTACAAGCTGCAGATGACCCCGGCCCAGGTGCTCGAGGCGGCGGTGAAAGGGGTAAAGCGGGCGCGCTCCTACACCGGCAACGTCGAGTTCTCCTGCGAGGACGCGGTCCGCACCGATCTGAAGTTCCTGGCCGAGGTGGTGGGCGCCGTCATCGACGCCGGTGCAACGGTGGTCAACATCCCCGATACCGTCGGCTACACCATCCCCTTCGAGTACTTCAACATCATCAAGTACCTGAAGGACAACGTGAAGAACATCGACGACGCCGTCATCTCGGTGCACTGCCACAACGACCTCGGCCTCTCGGTGGCCAACTCCATCGCCGCCGTGCAGGCGGGCGCCGGCCAGGTCGAGTGCACCATCAACGGCATCGGCGAGCGTGCCGGCAACTGCTCCCTGGAAGAGTTCGTCATGGCCATCAGGACCCGCGGCGACATCCTCCCCTTCAGGACCAACGTGGTCACCGAACAGCTCACCCCGGCCAGCCGCCTGTTGACCCAGGTGACCGGTATCGCCGTGCAGCAGAACAAGGCCATCGTCGGCGCCAACGCCTTCGCCCACGAGGCGGGCATCCACCAGCACGGCATGCTGATGGACAAGTCGACCTACGAGATCATGACCCCCGAGTCGGTGGGCTTGAAAGCCAGCGCCCTGGTGCTCGGCAAGCACTCCGGCCGTCACGCCTTCAAGAAGCGGCTGGAGGAGTTGGGGCACGACCTGGACGAGGAAGCGCTGAACAAGGCGTTCACCCGCTTCAAGGCCCTCGCCGACCTGAAAAAGGAGGTCTACGACGAGGATCTCGACGCCATCGTCGCCGACCAGACCAAGAAGATCGACGAGAAGTACAAGCTCTCACACATCACCGTCACCTGCGGCTCCTTCGCCGTTGCCACCGCCACCGTGCAGATGGAGATCGACGGCATGCAGGTGCGCACCGCGGAACTGGGCGACGGCCCGGTCGACGCGACCTTGAAAGCGATCAAGAAGCTCGCCAAGCGCGACGCGCAGCTTTTGCAGTACAACGTCGGCTCCATCACCGGCGGCACCGACGCGCTCGGTGAGGTGACCGTCCGCATCACCGAAGGTGAGCGCACCCCGGTGGTCGGCCGCGGTTCCTCCACCGACATCATCGAGGCATCCGCCAAGGCCTACATCGACGCCCTGAACCGGCTCTACTTCGCCACCGACCGCGACGTCGAGTCGCTTTAAAACCTAACTGCGGAACACAGAGGACACAGAGGCGCACTGAGGGCACAGAGGTAAAACCTTCTTTCGTTTTTCCTCTGTGCCCTCTGTGGACCTCCGAGACCTCTGTGGTAGGGCTTTTGCCCCGCACTTGCAGTTGAAACTGTGAGTGCGGGGCTTTTTATTGCCCTTTCCCGTGGGATCTGTCTGCTCTTCGTTTTTCTTTACATTTTTTTACTGTATTTGTTTTTAGTACTGTGTAATCTTAAGACTCATTTCTCTAAATGTTTCCCCACACCATCCGATCCATTACAGGTGACAACCATGTCCAGCGGTCTCCGTTTCTGCCTAGTCGCTTTGACTGTAGCCCTGACCTGTCTGACTGCTCATGCCTTTGCGAAGAAGCCTCTTGAGCTCTGGTCGTTCTTTTATTACGACGGCACGGCCTTCGTTGCCGGTAGGCCCGCGCCGTTGACGCCCTTCGTCGCGGTGAGGGACGGCTTCCTCCCGGTGGTCGAGACCAGGGAGGAGCGGATCACTGAAGTGAAGATGCCCGAGGGGACCGGTGCCCTGGTAGGAATCTGTTACGTCCAGTCCCATGGCGGGAAGCTGCAAGCGTCCGGAGGGTACGATCCGGTGCCCATGCTGCCTGTGCAGGTCCTAAGCGGAGACAAGGCGGTCGCCGCGGCGCAGAGTGACAGTAACGGCTATTTTGTCGTCAACCTGCCGCCAGGGACCTACAGGATCAGCGGCAACAACCGGTTCACGGAAGTCACAGTTGCAAAAGGTAAGGTAATATTCGCCCCGCTGCGGGTGGGGAAAAGGATGGTGGATTGATGGGTAAGTGCTGCAAACTGCTGGTCGCTCTGGCAATTCTCGTTCTGACGTCCTCTCAATGTGTTGCTGCCAGTCTGGACGACTATTACCTCGAGGCTTTCGGCCTGAAAACCGACACCATTTTGGCCAAGGCTCTGCTCGATGTCCAATTTGTCGAAGCCAAACCGGTCAAGTGCAATACGGACCTGAAGCATTCCTTGAGAAGGGACTGGAATAACCTCGAAAGCAGCACCCAGGCAGCTTTGAAGACCGTACTCGATACGCCGCCGGTGCTCGCTGCTCCCGCCATCGTCATCTCCTCTGGTGGCCATTTCAGAATTCACTATTCAACCACGGTAGACGGAGCCCCTGACCTCGCTGCGATCAACAAGTACACCGGCCTCAACCTGGCCAGTTACGACGCTTGGGCTTCCATGGTCGGAGATATATTCGAAACGGTCTACAACTACTACGTGCAGCACGGCTACCATATGCCGCCTGCTCTGCCCTATGATGTCTACATGCATACACCGATCAGGTCCGGCCGCTTGGTGTATGGACTGACCTCCGACCTGAACCCTGTCCCCTCGGCATCCTACCCGCATGCTTTCAGCAGTTTCATCGAGGTCAATAAAGACTTTACCGCTGACGTCTTTCAGCCCACGATTTACACACCTTTGCAAAATATGGAAGTAACAGCAGCGCATGAGTTCCATCACGCTGTCCAGTTTGGCTACAACGGCTTCTTTGACTACTGGTATGCCGAGATGACATCGACCTGGTTCGAAGACGAGGTTTATGACGATGTCAACCAGTCGTACGAGTATCTGGATAGCTACTTGCTGTACCAGACCAATGCGGTTTCACTTACTGCTCCAAGAGACGGGGCCACAGAATATGGAAGGTGGATCTTCAACCGTTCACTCGCTGAGGAGCATAACACTGTAGACGTAGTGCGCAGCATCTGGGAGAGACTTGCCAAGGTTTCACCTTTAAACTCAGCAGACATCAACATGGTTCCCGTGATCGAGGCCAGCCTTCACGCCGCGCCCTACAACAGCTCCCTTGCCACGGACTTTTGGACCTTCCTGAAAAAGCTGTATACGCGTGACTGGACGACACACCCTGCCGATCTGGCACGGATAATCCCCCCCACCATGTTGGGGAATTACAATGCGTATCCAGTTCCATCCCACACAGTCATTCTGCCATCCTACAGCTTTGCCTTTTACCGCTTCATACCGTCCTCACAGCCCCTAACTGTGACGTTGAACAAGACGAGCGGGATACAGGCAACACTGTTTAAGAAGGTAAATGGTGCGTTTAGCGAAGTCCCCCCGGATGCAGGAGGGAACAGCTTCACGGTGAGCGACTTTGCCACTATGAACGCTTTGACTGACGAAGTGGTGCTGCTGGTCGCCAACACGACCACCCTTGACGGTCACCAGGTGAGTTTCAGTACTGACGGCAGCCCATCTGCAGTCAGCAGCCCCGTCGTGAGCAGCGGCGGAGGCGGCGGCGGGGGAGGGTGCTTCATCGCGACAGCGGCCTACGGCAGCTACCTGCACCCGAAGGTTGCCGAGCTGCGCGCCTTCCGCGACCACTATCTCTTGACCAACGCACCGGGCCGGCTCTTCGTGGCGGCCTACTACAGGCTGAGTCCGCCGATCGCCGACGTGATCGCGCGGCACGAGTGGATGAAAAGCGGAGTGCGGTGCCTGCTGTTGCCGCTGATCCTGGCGGTCGAACACCCGGCGGCTGCGTTGGGGGTGCTGCTGTTAGTGGTGGTGTTGGGGCTGCGCCAGGGCGTGGTTTTCCTGAAAGGGAGGGCGCGGGAGGCGGCTGCGGCTTGAGAAAGAGTCGCCCTCACCCCTGCCCCTCTCCCGAAGGGCGAGGGGGTGGACGGAACGTGCGGTGTTATTGAAGAGGCGGGCGAATGATTATTCGCCCCTGCAGGTCTTGCGAGGGCAGGAGAACACCGGACAGGGACAACACCGGACAGGGACGATACCGGGCAGGGACAACAAAGTTTACAGAGGTGTCGGGTTCGACGACAAAAAAAGGCCCCGCCGGGATTCCGGCGGGGCCTTTTGACGCTCGAGGCTAAACTATTAGCCCAGCTTCTTGACGTTGGCGGCCTGCAGACCTTTCGGACCGTTGGTCACGTCAAAGGAGACAGACTCCCCTTCAGCCAGGGACTTGAAGCCTTCCCCGGTGATCGCGGAGAAGTGCACGAACACGTCCTCGCCGTTCTCCTGCTCGATGAAGCCGAATCCTTTCGCGTCGTTGAACCATTTAACTTTGCCCTGTGCCATTGTCCTGCCTCCTTTTTCTAACCTCCGGAACTCTGCCGGATCTACGTTTGATGCTGCAATTTCCGGAAGGTTCTTGGGCTGGAAATGGCTCAAAGTGGTGGGAACCCTTTGGCTTTTCGGCGCGGCAAACTTCCAGAATCAGCTGCTGGAATAAAAATTAACATCGTGTAATAACCTTGTCAAGAAAATATTTACAAAACGTTTTTTTCAAAGCAGCTCTACTAAAAGGTGTTTAACCTCCTAATGAAGGCTATGAGCAGGCCATAGTGCTGGTGGTGGAAGCGGAAGGCGATGCGCGGCAGCTCAAGCAGATCCGGCTCGTCGGCCTCCTCGGGGCGTGCACTAATGAGCTCGATCCGGCTTCCTTCTAACCTCAATTCGGGGAATTCGTTCTCCAACATTTCGATCTGCTCCGGCGTGAGAACCTTGGTGAGCCGGATGATGAGCTCGCCGTTGACGAAGCGAATAGAATGGTAGTTGGTGTAGAAGTCGTCGATGACCTGGACCGCCTCTTCGTAGCTCTTGGTGATGGTGAAGATGGAGAAGTCCTCGGCGGAAATGAACCCCATAACCAGCAGCCGTTCCTTGATGAACCGAAAGAAGTGCTCCCAGTAGCCTTCCTCGTCGTCCACCAGAACCAGCGGTTTGGGGCTGGTCTTGCCGGTTTGGACCAGGGTGAACACCTCCATGGCCTCGTCCAGCGTTCCGAAACCGCCCGGGAACACGGCGATGGCGTCGGATTCCTTTACGAAAGCGACCTTGCGGTTGAAGAAGTATTTGTAGGTGATCAGCCTCGGGTTCTTCAGCATGACGGGGTTGGCGCTTTGCTCGAAGGGGAGCTTGATGTTGGCGGCAAAGGACGCCTCGCTGCCGGCCCCTTCGTTGCCCGCCTGCATGATCCCGCCACCGCCGCCGGTGATGATCATGTACCCTTTGTCCGCCAACAGCCGGCTGAACTGGATGCACTTCTGGTACATCTCCTCTTCCGGGCGCGTCCGGGCCGAGCCGAAGATGGTGACCTTCTTCTTCTGCCGGTAGGGTGCGAAGACCATGGTGGTGTAGCGCATTTCCTTCATCGTGTTGCTCAAAAGCTTCAGATCTGCCAGGTAACTCGTGTCCTGTCCCGCCTTGAGGGCCGCGATGATCATCTCGCGCGTCTGGTCGGGGTGGTGCACCCCGCCGGCCTTCTGCATCAGCTCGTCGATCATCTGGTCGATTTCATTGTTTGTTCTGTTGAAACGAAGTTGCATACGGGGCTCCCTGTTGGATTGAGGCGGCCATTATAGCACGGGTATATCTACAGGCAAATGTTTAATAACATTGAACAATTATTAGTTTGATTTGTTGCTGTTATTTTATTATCTTGGCTGCTGTGAAAAACCATTCCAACCTTTAAAAGGAAGCGCAATTTATGGGTATGACTACGGCTCAAAAGATATTCGCGGCCCATCTGGTTGATGAGCCTTTTGCAGGAACCAAAGTGCTCGGTATCGACGTGGTGATGTGCCACGAAATCACCACCCCCATTGCCATCGCGGACCTCATGGCGCGCGGCAAGGACCGGGTCTTCGACAACGCCAAGATCAAGGCGGTCATCGACCATGTGACCCCGAGCAAGGACTCCAAGACCGCTACCCAGGCCAAGATGCTCAGGGACTGGGCGCGTCGTCACGATATCAAGGACTTCTTCGACATCGGCGCCAACGGCGTCTGCCATGCGCTGTTCCCGGAGAAGGGGTTTATCCGTCCCGGCAACACCGTGATCATGGGTGACTCGCACACCTGCACCCACGGCGCTTTCGGCGCCTTCGCCGCGGGCGTGGGCACCACCGACCTCGAGGTGGGTATCCTGAAGGGGGTCTGCGCCTTCCGCGAGCCCAAGACCATCAGGATCAACCTGAACGGCACCCTCCCCAAAGGGGTCTTTGCCAAGGACGCCATCCTGCGCGTCATCGGCGAGTTGACCGTGAACGGGGCCACCGACCGCGTCATCGAGTTCGGCGGCCCGATCGTCGACGGCATGACCATGGAGTCCAGGATGACCCTGTGCAACATGGCCATCGAGGCGGGTGGCACCTCCGGCATCTGCGCCCCGGACCGCGTCACCGTGGACTACCTCTGGCCCTTCATCTCCGACTCCTTCGCCTCCAAGGAAGCGGCGGTCGCCGAGTACAGCAAGTGGGCCTCCGACGCCGATGCCGAGTACGACAAGGTGATCGATCTCGACCTCTCCAATCTGACCCCGCTCTGCACCTTCGGCTACAAGCCGGACCAGGTGAAGAGTATCGACGAGATGGCCGGCCAGCCGGTGGACCAGGTCTACCTTGGTTCCTGCACCAACGGCCGTCTCGAGGACCTGCGGGTCGCCGCCCAGATCCTCAAGGGGAAGAAGATCGCCCCCACCGTGCGCGGCATCCTCTCCCCGGCAACGCCGCAGATCTACAAGGACGCGGTGGCCGAGGGGCTGATCCAGATCTTCATGGACGCCGGCTTCTGCGTCACCAACCCGACCTGCGGCGCCTGCCTTGGGATGAGCAACGGTGTCCTCGCCGAGGGCGAGGTCTGCGCCTCCACCACCAACCGCAACTTCATGGGCCGGATGGGCAAGGGGGGCATGGTGCACCTGCTCTCGCCGGCGACCGCCGCCGCCTCCGCCATCGAAGGCAAACTTGCCGACCCGCGCAAGTACTTGTAAGCAATTGACAATGGACCATTGACGATCGACAGTGACGAACCGTCATTGCCTTTGTCCCAGACCATTGACACACTGACAACGAAAATGCGGGAGCTCCCGCTAGACAGGAGACAGATATGAAAAAATTTGGCGGCCCGGCCCTTTTCCTGGACCGTAGCGACATAAACACCGACGAGATCATCCCGGCCAAGTACCTCACCGAGATCACCAAGGAAGACCTGAAGCCGTACCTGCTCGAGGATCTCAAACTCCCGGGTTTCGACCCCAAGAGCGAGAAGACCTACGGCGCCGGCGCCGTGGTAACCCGCGCCAACTTCGGCTGCGGCTCCTCCCGCGAGCACGCCCCCTGGGTCTTCGAGGTGAACGGCATCAACGTGGTCATCGCCCAGTCCTTTGCCAGGATCTTCCGCCAGAACATGTTCAACTGCGGCATGGCGGCCATCGAACTATCCCCGGAGAAGATCGACCAGCTCTTCAGCTACGCCGGCGCTGCCGACGCCGCGATCGAGGTGGACGTGGCCAACTCCACCCTTACCATCAGAGGGGGAGGACGGGAGGAGTCGATGCAGTTCGAAATCTCTCCGTTTGACAAGGCGCTGGTTCTTGCCGGCGGCTGGGTCGACTACGCAGACAGTAAATACTGATCGACCCGCACACCAAAGCAGATCATCATTCAACGAGGCAGGAGACAGACGTTTCCTGCCTCGCTGTTTTTCGCTTCAATGCTGGACATTTCCCGAAGTAGTGGCATAACTTTCGCGTGGAGTTTTAGATCGAGGCTCCTTGAGCAAAGATTGTCTTGAGACTGCTCCTCTAGATTCATTCGTGACTGCCGTCCAGACTATATTTTGATTGACTATGCCTGATTGCAGCAGTTACTATCCGTAATCCAACACAATATCTGAGTTTGTAAGAGGTACATGGCACGTTCCACGTCGTCCATAACTGCGTTGTCCGCTTTGCTATTCCTGGCAACCGTTGCTTGCGCCCAAGCGCAGCCCGAGTCGCAGCCGGTATCGAGTCCTGAGTCTCCAGCCGAGCAGAAAGCCGAGCAAAAGGCCGAGCAGAAGGCCGAGCAGAAGGCCGAGCAGCAGCCAGCGCAGGTGCCCGAGGCGAAAGGGACCATTTTCACCCTGTGGCCCCTGATCGACTACCGCGAGAGCCCCAAGGAGCGCTTCAGCAATCTCGCCATCCTCGGTCCGCTGTTCAAATACCAGAAAAACGGGGATGACAAGGACATCGCCCTGCGTCCGCTGTTCTACACGACCAGCCACGCCAAGGAGCAGGCTTCCTCTTCCTACTACCTCTACCCGGTGGCCACCCGGGACAAGACCCCCGAGGCCGACAACTTCGAGGTGCTGCAGCTGTTCAGAACCTCCAGCTACCGCAAACAGGAGTCGGAGCCGGAACGGGAAAAGTCGACCATGCTCTTTCCGTTCTACATCTCGGGTGACTCGAAGCAGCACGGCCACTACCGGGCTTTCTTCCCGGTCTACGGCAACATCTACGAGCGCTTCTGGCGCGACGAGTACCACTTCGTCATGTTCCCGCTGTACGGCAGCACGGTGAAGAAAGGGACCACCACCAGACACTACCTCTGGCCCATCTTCTCCACCACCTCCGGCGAGAACGAATCGGGTTTCGGCGTCTTTCCGCTCTACGGCGAGTCCCACAAAGACGGGGTCTACCAGAAGCGCTTCGTGCTCTGGCCGTTCTACACCTCGGAGAGCACCGGGCTCAACACGGACAACCCGACCAGTAAGAAGTTCATCTTCCCGCTCTACGCGTCGACCGATTCACCCAAGAAGACCTCGCGCAGCTACCTGTGGCCTTTCTTCGGCTACACCGACGACCGCGGCAAGAAGCAGGAGGAGGTGGACTACTTCTGGCCCTTCTTCACCAAGGTGCGCGGCGAGAAGAAGAACAGTGACAGCTACCTGCCGTTCTACTCCCACGAGACCTTCTCCGGCGGCGAGAAGAGCTGGTATCTGTGGCCCTTGTACAAGCACGAGGAAATCAAATCGGAAAGCTTCGGACAGGAACAGGACCGGATACTCTTCTTCCTGTACCGCGATAACCGCGAGTTCTGGCCCAAAGACGGCAACGAACGGCGCCGCACCACCATGTGGCCGCTGTTTTTGTACCGCAAAAGCCCCGAGGGAGTCTCTTCCATCTCGCTCCCTGCTCCTGTGGAGCCGATCCTGGACAAGGAAGGGATAGAGAAGGATTGGGCGCCCTTGTGGCGCATCTACCAGAGACGCTGGGACCAGGCGGGCAACTCCACCTCCACGCTGCTCTGGAACCTGTTCTGGCATGAACGGCGCGGCGACGACCTCGCCTACGAGTTCTTCCCGTTCATCTCCTACCGTGACACGGCCAAGGAGAGGGAACTGAAATTCCTGAAGGGGCTGGTAAGCCTGAAGCGCGATGGCGGGCAAGAGGAGTTGAGCCTCTTCTGGCTCCCCTTCGGACTGAAATGGGGGGATAAGTGACCCAAGTTTTCGAACCGCTAGGCAAGAGGGTGCTCTACTTCTACCAGGTGCTGGGGGAGATGACCATCCTCATGGGGAAGGTCGTGTATTTCATACGCGAGGCGCCCCGCAACATCCCGAGCATCCTGACCCAGATGGCCATCGTCGGCTGGGATACCCTTCCCGTCGCCTCGGTCATGGCCTTCTTCGTGGGGATGGTGCTCGCCCTGCAGACCGGTGTGGAGTTGCAGAAGTACGGGGGGCAGAACATCATCGGCGCCATCGTCGGCCACTCCATGGTGCGTGAGCTGGGGCCGGTCATGACCAGCTTCCTGGTGGCCGGGCGCTGCGGTTCGGCCATGGCGGCGGAACTGGGCGTCATGACCGTGTACGAGGAGATCGACGCACTGAAGACGCTGGACATCGACCCGGTGCGCTATCTCGCCATGCCGCGCTTCATCGCCTGCATCATCTGTGTCCCGGCCCTGGTGCTCTACTCGGACCTGATCGGCATCATCGGCGGCGCGCTGATCAGCAACCTGCACCCGCAGATCTTCGTCTCGTACGCGACCTACTACGACAGCCTCACCGCCGCCCTGAAGATGAAGGAGATCGGCATCGGCCTCACCAAGTCCATGTGCTTTGGCGGCATCATCGCCCTGGTCTGCTGCTACGTCGGCTTCGCCACCTCGGGGGGCGCCCGGGGGATCGGTCAGTCCACCACCAGGTCCGTCGTGCTCTCGTTCATGCTGATCCTGGTCGCCGACTACGTCCTGACCAGGCTGCTCATGTAGCACTTTTACGTTTTCCGTTTTCGGAGGAAGAGATATATGGCTCTATCAGTTGAGAAAAAGGTCGGCATGTTCTTCGTGTTCGGTCTCATCATCCTGGGCGTTCTGCTCGAGGTGGGGGAGAAGTGGAACCCCTTTGAAAAGAAGATCATGTACCGGACCTATCTCACCAGCATCACCGGCCTCAAGGTGGGCGACCCCGTCCGCCTGGCGGGTGTCGACGTCGGGCGCATCACCAAGATCATCGTCCTGAACGACAAGATCGAGATCGACTTCGAGGTGAAACCCGGCACCCGCATCAAGGTCGACACCGTGGCAGGTCTCAGGCTCACCAACCTCCTGGGCGGGCAGTTTCTCGGGCTTTCCTTCGGTTCGCCCAACGCTGCGCTGCTCCCCGAGGGGGGCACGGTGCGCGGCAAGGATGTCGCCAACATAGACATCATCGTGGACAACCTCTCCGACGTGGTTAAGGACACCAAGGTCCTCATCAACAGCCTGAACAAGAACCAGGAGGACGTGCTCAAGAAGGTGTCGGGGATGCTGGACGAGAACCGCGGCAACCTGAGGGATGCCATCACCAACATCAGCAGCATCACCGGGAAGATGGACCGCGGCGAAGGCTCGCTGGCCATGCTCCTGAACGACAAGAAGCTCTACGACGACGCCTCCAGCGCGGTGAACAGCCTCAAGGTGGTCTCTACCAAGATCGAGAAGGGCGAGGGGACGCTGGGCAAGCTGGTCAACGACGAGACCGTCTACAACGACGCCTCCGCGCTCATCAAGGACCTGAGGAGCGGGGTGAAGGACCTGAACGCGGGCATGAAAGACGTGAAGGACATCACCGCCAAGATCAACAAGGGTGAAGGCACACTGGGCAAGCTGGTGTACGACGAAAGCCTCTACACCGAGCTGCGCGACGCCTCCAAGAACGTGAAGGAAATCACCCAGAAGATCAACTCCGGCCAGGGGACCATCGGCAAGCTGGTCAACGAGGACCAGCTCTACCGCGACACCACAGCCACCCTCAAGAAGGCCGAGCGTGCCATGGAGGGGCTCGGTGACACCGGCCCGATCTCGGTGCTCGGCTCCATTGTCGGGACCCTGTTCTAACAAGAAAACACACTTGCTGGCGGCGTGGGGGCGGAACAATCCGCCCCCACGTTTGCGTGACGCCGCCTTTTTTATAAGGAGTGCTCCGGCATGACCCACATCCTCGATATCGCCGTGGGGACCTTCACCATGCGTCCCTACGTCTTCGCCTTTTTCGCCGTGTACCTGGTGGCGGCGGTACTGCACCTGGGGTGGAAGAAAACCATCTGGTTCACCGTGTGCGGCTACCTGGTCGCCTTCGCCTCGGAATTTTCCTCGATCAATACCGGTTTCCCCTACGGCTGGTATTACTACGTCGACGTAACCCGCGACCGCGAACTCTGGATCGCCGGCGTCCCCTTCTTCGACTCGCTTTCCTACGTCTTTTTGACCTACTGCAGCTACGCCACTGCCCTGCTGGTGCTGGCGCCGGCCAAGCGGGTCAAAGGAGACGTGGTCCTTTTGGAGACCGGCCGCATCAGGCGCTCCTTCGCCGTGCTGCTCTTGGGCTCGCTGTTCCAGGTTTTCATCGACATCGTCACCGACCCGGTGGCGCTGCAGGGGAGCCGGTGGTTTTTGGGGCGGATCTACGGCTACCGCGAGGTCGGCACCCATTTCGGCATCCCCATGTCCAACTACTTCGGGTGGTGGCTGGTGAGCGCTCTCCTGGTCCTGGTGCTGCAGGTGATCGATCGCATGGGTTCCGGCAAGGAGCGTCCCGCCGGGGTCGGCGCGGCACCCTACCGCTCACTGTACGGCCCCTTTCTCTACCTCTGCGTGATCGCCTTCAACCTCGGCGTCACCTTCTACATCGGCGAAAACCTGATGGGGCTCACCGGCATTTTCATCTTCACGCTGCCGGTGGTGATGACCCTGGTGCTGTTCCGTCAGAAACTGGACCGCTACCACAAGGACGAGCTGGCTGCCCACCTGGCCGACTACCCCTGGTCGCCGGCCGCTTCGGGTAGCGGCGGCAGGGGTGCGGAGAAATGAAATAAATCTCATATCAGCTTTGAACGGAATATAGGGCTGTGGTATCCCTGTAGGGGCGAATAATCATTCGCCCGCCCGTCGCGCAACGACCGACCACTCTTCATATGGAGGCATGACATGAAAAAAGCGATTTCCATCCTCACCCTCGCCACCGTCCTCGGTGCTGCCGGCGCCGCCTGCGCCGCCGACTCGCTCCCCAAAAACTACGAGAAGTGGGAGAAAAGCAAGGCCCGGGTCATCACCGACAAGAAATCGATGTTCTACGGCATCCACTACATCTACGTGAACAAGAAGGCGATGCCCACCTACAAGTCCGGCGGCGCCAACTACCCGGACGGGAGCAACTTTGTCGCCGTCAACTACTCCATCAAGGAGGAAGGGGGCAAGCAGGTGCCGGGCAAGAAGAGCATGATCGTCATGATGCAGCGCGACAAGAAGGCGCAGGAGACCGGCGGCTGGCGTTTCGTCGGCTTCACCCCGGACGGCAAGCCCTCCGGCCTGGACGGCAAGCGCGACTGCTTTAGCTGCCACGAAAAGGATGCCAAGGACCGCGGCTTCGTTCTTTCCCGCTACGCCGATTTCAAGTAGCCAACTTTCCCCACCCCCTGCCCCCTCCCGCAAGGGGAGGGGGGACCGGCGGCTGCCGGTAATTTCAGTGGACCCTTCCACAGCAATAGCGCCTGCCGGACCACCGGCAGGCGTATTTTTTCCCTGACTGTTTTCCTTAAAGCGCCGTGTTATAATTCCTGACATTGAAACCGAAACGATTCCACAGCTTTAAGGAGCTTATATGTTTACTTCGTCGACTCCACCAAAACTTCGCCTCACCACGCTCCCCAACGGGGTGCGGGTGGTCAGCCAGCAGATCCCGGGGATGCAGAGCGCCGCCATCGGCATCCGCATCGACAGCAGCACCCGGAACGAACAACCCGATACCGGCGGCGCCTCCCATTTCATCGAGCACCTTCTCTTCAAGGGGACCCCAACCCGCACCGCCGATCAGATCACGGATGAATTCAACAGCATCGGCGCCCGGGCCAACGCCTACACCAGCCAGGAGGAGGTCTTCTACTACGCGGTCTCCCTGGCCTCCATCATCCCGGTCACCTTCGACATCCTGGCCGACATGTTCGTGCACTCATCCCTCCCGGAAGAGGAGGTGGAAAAGGAGCGCGGCGTGGTGCTGCAGGAAATCCTGATGAACCAGGACAACCCGAGCCGGTTCATCTACAACCAGTTTCACCAGGGGTTCTGGCAGGGGCACCCGCTGGGGACGCCCATTCTCGGCACCGCTGAAACCATCAGCGCCATCTCGCGGGAGCGTCTGATGGAGCACAAGCTGTCCAACTACCTGACCAACGCCACCATCGTCTCGGTGGCGGGCAACGTGGACCACGACCAGATCGCCGAGCAGGCGGCCCGCCTGCTTGGAGAGCTCCCGACCGGGACGCCGACAGGAAAGAAAGCGACTTCAGGCTACCAGGTCGCCATCGGACAGCACGTACACTACACCCGCCCTATGGAGCAGACCCATTTCTACATGGGCTACCCGCTTCCCCCCGCGGGGAACGAACACCGTCACAAACTCGCCGTCTTCAACCAGATCCTGGGCAGCGGCATGAACTCGCGCCTGTTCCGCGAGGTGCGCGAGCGCAGAAGCCTCGCCTACACGGTCTACTCGATGATGTCCTCCTACACCGATTCCGCCGGGCTCATGATTTACGCCGGGACCGGTCCGGAGCGGGCCCAGGAGGCGGTGGACGTCTGCCACGCGGAGGTGCTCCGGTTCTGCGATGAAATGGTGACCGATGACGTCCTGGCGGCCGCCAAGGAGCAGATCCGCTGCGCGAGACTGATGGCCCTGGACGACTGCGAGACCCAGGTGCGCAGGATATCCAATACCACCTCGCTTCTGGGCGCGCCGGAGCCGATCGAATCCTCCTTGGAGGCCATCGCCGCGGTGAGCGCCGACGAGGTGCGGGAGGTGGCACAGTTGCTGTTTAAGGATGTGGTGCCGCGCGTCGAATCGGTGGGGCCGGGAGAGGGGCCGGGACTGCCCCGCTAGGCGGGCGTGCCCGAGGACCCGGAAGGACTAGTAACTATCGGCCGCCGGTAACGGTAAAAGTCCCCCTTTGACAAAGGGGATTTAGGGGGATTTGCTTTTGGTTGTGGAGAGGCAAATCCCCCCGCCCCCCTTTGCAAAGGGGGGAGCGACAGGCGACAGGCGGCAGAAGATTGTCGCTAATCAGAAATGGTAAGGGGCGAGATGACTCGCCCCTTTTTTTGCGTCTGCCTGAAACCGATCGTTAACTCATCTCGTCGCTGTCCCCGCACAGGTGCGGGAAGTGCTCGTGGTGCATCTCGTGTTTCAGCCCCTGTATGGTGCCGCAGGTGGCGCAGAGATATTTCTCGCTTTGATCGCTGTACACGTTGCGTTCGCAGGACGAGCTCCAAACCCTGACGTCGCAGGAATGATCATCCATCTCGACTCCCGTCTGCTTCCTTTCGTCTGTCATGTCCGTCGCCTCCCTTCTCTTATTAAAGCCCGATGATCATCTGGCTTAATTTAAATATACCCCTTGCGAAGGAACCAAGCTCCGATTTTGTGAGGCTCTCGAAGATGAGTTCGTTGCCCACCGGGTGCTCCGGGTCCACCACACGCTGGATCGGCTCCAGGACGTCGGGAAGATCACTGTTTTCAAAGGTCGTGTCGGGCTGGTAGCGGCAAAGGCGCGCATCGTGGTCATCGGCCAGGCACTCCAGGTGGCGGGTCAGGTTTTCCACGTTTTCGAAGCGCCAGTCTTCACCGCATCCCAAGAGGCCGGCGTGCTCGGCGAGGAGCGATGCGCGCAAGCCGCGGATTGCCGCCGTCATCTCTCCCTCTCGGCCCGGTTCCGTTTCCCAGGCCACGTTGAGTTCCGTGTCCAGCCCCATGCTGCGGTTGGTGGCGTTGGCCGAGCCGATGGTGAGGAAGCGGTCGTCGATCAGGAGCAGCTTGCTGTGGATGAAGGTCATCTTGCGGTTGCCGTGATCCATCTCGGCCGAGGAGTAGACGCTCAGCGTATGCCCGGTCTTTTCGGCAACCTGCTGCAGGGCACGGATCATGCGCATCTGGGGCAGCCCCAGGAACAGCTCCTCGGTCAGCGGCAGCCGGTCCGGGAGTATCATGATGATCTGCAGCGGCGGGCGCTCCGCCATGCTCATCCGGGCCACCAGGGACCAGAACACCACCTGCGAGCTGAAATACTGGTTTTCCAGGTAGATGAGGTGCTGCGCCGACATGATGGCGTTGACGAACAGGTGCCGGATCTCGTGGACCTCGCGCTGGTCGGTGAGCGGTGTGCGCGCGACGGTGCGGCACACCGCGACCCGCGACGTGGGGAGGGGAAAGGCACCGGCAGGAACCGTCGGCGTCAACGCCCCCGCCTGCGGCAGTTTCAGCTCCCCCCCTCCAGAGTCGCGCCAGCGCTGCCGGAACAGCTCGAGCAGGACACCGACCACCGGCCCGGTGTGGTAGGTCTGAATGTCATGGTAGGAGCCGTACCTGGCGCCGTCGACGTCGACCCGGGCAGGGTTGTCCTTCATGTGGCGGCGATCGTCCCAGCGTGCGGAGCAGATGTCCATTCCGCCGAGGTAGGCGATGGCGCCGTCGGCGATGACGAACTTCTGATGGTGGGTGGCGCCGGTCGCGTGGACGCTGTCGAACCGGAACTGCACCTGCTCGTTGGTGGTCCAGTTGAAGATGATGTCCTGGAACCACTCCCTTTCCAGCGAGAAGACGGTGCTGAAATCCCAGGCGAGGATGTAGATGTGCAGGTGCGGGTTCACTTGGCAGAGCCGCTGCAGGAACTGCAGGAACCTCGTGTCTACGACGGCGCCGTGTTCCTCGTCCCCGCGCAGTAGGCGGACCTCCGAGTCGAACTGCCACCCGGCCAGGAGCAGGTAGCTGTGCGCGGCCAGGGCGGTGTGGTAGAAGGCGCGATAGTAGTCCTCCGCATCGACCAGTACCCCTGTACCCTCGACCGGATAGATGCCCATGCAATTGGTGCCGGGTTTAAGGACCGTCATGGCAGCTCCAGCGTGACGACCAGAGGCAGGTGGTCTGAGGCAACCCTCGTCAGCGGGGTGCGCGGCACCCAGACCTGGCGCACCTTGAGCTCCCGCGATACGAACATGTGGTCGATACGCATGAAAGGGAGCTGAGAGGGCCAGGTGCCGCGCGGGAGGCGTCCCTTGAGGCCACGCTGCACGTCGTGCAGTTGCCGGGTAAGTAGCCGGTAGACCGATGAGCCGGCCATGGCGTTGAAGTCGCCGCACAGCACCACCGGGTGGCTGCACTCCGGATGTTCCAGCCATTCATGGCCGGTCATCGCCCGGGCCTGCTGCATCCGTTCGCCGCGGTTCAGCCCGAAGTGGGTGGCGAGCACCTGGATTACGTGGCCGCGCAGCGTCACCTCGGCCCAAACCGCACCGCGGCGCTCGAAAGACGGGTGCAGTGGATCGGTGGGCACCGCGCCCGCCTTGATGAGCCGAACGTCGCCGCGGCTCAGCACGGCGTTGCCGTAGCCCCCTTCCTTCAGGTGGATGGAGGAGTGGAAATGAAACGACATCTCCAGTGTCATGGCGATGAGGTGGGCCTGGTCGATCATCTGGGTGCGCGGCAGCCCGGCGTCGAGTTCCTGCAGCGCCACGATGTCGGGGTTGCACCGATCGATGACCTCTGCGATGCGCAGCGGGGAGAGTTTGCGGTCGGTCCCGATGCAACTGTGGACGTTGTAGGTCATCACGGAGAATGTTCTGGGCATGGGAGGCTCCCGGGGCCGCTGGCCCTAGGATTAAAAAGCTTTTATAGAGTACATAGCAGGTGGGGGATGTCAATCGGAGCACACCGTCGGAGGTCCGACTGGTCCGACTAGTCTGACGGCGGGCGTTGGGCGTTGGGCAGGGGGCAGGGGGCAGGGAGGGGGAGGGGGAGGGGGAGGGGGAGGGGGAGGGGGAGGGTGCCATCATTGCCGCATGTTGCAGCTTCACCCACCCCCCGACCCCCTCCCGTCAAGGGAGGGGGGGAAAGGCCAATGGTCAGCGGAGATTACAGATTAATGCATCACCGTGCCTGCAGGAACTCCAGCAGCAACCGGACGCCGACGCCGGAGGCGCCTTTGGGGCCGTAGGGGCGGGCCTTGTCGTTCCAGGCGGTGCCGGCGATGTCCAGGTGCGCCCAGCGGGTGTCGCCGACGAACTGCTTCAAGAACCAACCGGCGCTTATGGCACCGCCGTCCCTGCTGCCGGCGTTCTTAAGGTCGGCGACGTCGCTCTTCATTACCTCGCCGTATTCCTCCCAAAGCGGCAGGGGCCAGGCCCGCTCGCCGGTCTCGTCGCCGGCCCGCTTCAGGGCGTCCACCAAGCGCTGGTCGTTGCCCATGAGACCGCTCGCTTCGTGCCCGAGGGCGACCACGCAGGCACCGGTAAGGGTGGCGAGGTCGACCATGGCGGCGGGCTTGAACTGCTGCCGGGCAAAGTGGAGCGCGTCGCACAGGATCAGGCGCCCCTCGGCGTCGGTGTTGGTGATCTCGATGGTGGTCCCGGACATGGAGGCAAGGATGTCGCCGGGTTTGAAGGCGTTGCCGTCGGGCATGTTCTCGGCGGTGGGGATGATCCCCACCACGTTCACCGGGAGCTTGAGCCGTGCCGCCGCTTCCAGGGTACCCAGCACAGCGGCGCTGCCGGCCATGTCGGTTTTCATCGCCTCCATGCCGGCGCCGGGCTTGATGGAAATGCCGCCGGAATCGAAGGTGATCCCCTTGCCGACCAAGGCCACCGGACGCCCCTTGCCGCCGCGATACTGCAGCACGATAAGGCGCGGCGCGACGGCTGCCCCTTTGCCGACGCCGATGAGCGCATTCATCCCCATCTGCTCCAGCTCTTCCAACTCGTAGACCCGGCATTCCAGCACGTTGCGCTCGGCAAGCTCCCGGGCCGCCTGGGCGAGGTATGCGGGAGTCACCACGTTGCCGGGGTGGGAAACCAGGTCGCGGGCCAGGGTGACGCCGTCATTTACGATCTGTGCCCGCTCCAGCGCCTGGCGCCCGGCCGACTCCTGGCCCGCGGGGAGCAGCACAGTCAGCGTGTCGAAGCCGAAACGTTCTTCTTTTTCCTTGGTCTTGTACTGCTCGAAGCTGTAGCTGCCAAGCAGCATCCCCAGCGCCGCGTTCTCGGCGGAGTCAGGGGCGGCAACGGCGAGGTGCAGGGCGCTGCTGAAAGAGGAGACGCGTGCGCCGCGCAGCGCGGACACGGCGTTGCCGGCACCCTGGCGCAGACGCTCGGCGCTCATGTCCTTTTTCTTGCCCAGCCCGACCAGCACCAGGCGTTCGGCCGGGAGCTTCCCCAGCGTATGCACAAGCTTGGCGGAGCCGTTCTTGCCGGTGAATTCACGGCTCTCCGCCAGGCGCCCGAGCAGGCCGCCCAGGGCGGTGTCGCAGTCGTGGTACAACTGGTCCTTGTCGTCCTCGAAACAGCCAAGGACCAGGGCGGAGGTGGCGTGCCGCAGCGGGTGGGCAGAGCTGATTTCGATTCTCATGGGAATACCTCGCTAAGGTTTGGTTACTTGCACGGGTGCAGCATTTCGGCGAGCTCGAAGGCGAGCTCTACGCTTTGCTCCGCGTTGAGGCGCGGGTCGCAGTTGGTCTGGTAGTTCAGGTGCAGGTGCTTGTCCAAAAGCTGCCTGCTGCCGCCGGTGCACTCGGTGACATGGTCGCCGGTCAGCTCCAGGTGCACCCCGCCCGCCACGGTCCCCTCGGCCTTGTGGATCTCCCAGAAGGTCTTGATCTCGCGCAGGATGTCCTCGAACTTGCGCGACTTCTGTCCGAACTCGTTCTGGTAGGTGTTGCCGTGCATCGGGTCGCAGCTCCAGACCACACGATACCCCCCGCGGCTCATCTCGCGCAGCAGCTTGGGGAGGTAGTTGGCCACCTTGTCGGCGCCGAAGCGCGTGATCAGGGTGAGGCGCCCGGCCTCGTTGTCCGGGTTGAGCCGGTCCACGATCGCTTTGATGTTGTCGATGTCGTAGTTGGGACCGATCTTCATCCCCAGCGGGTTCTTCACGCCGCGCAGGAACTCGATGTGGGCGCCGTCCAACTGCCGGGTGCGGTCGCCGATCCAGAGCATGTGGCCGCTGCAGTCGTACCAGCCGCCGGTGGTGGAATCCATGCGGGTGAGGGCCTCCTCGTAGTCGAGCAGCAGCGCCTCGTGCGAGGTGTACAGGGTCACCTGGTTCAACTGCGGCGTGTGCTGGGGGTCCAGGCCGATGGCGGTCATGAAGTTGATGGTCTTCCAGATCTGGCGCACCAGGTCCTCGTACTTCTGCCCGGCGGGGAGGGCGTCCAGCGAGGCGCGGTGCCAGGCCTGCACCCGGTCCAGCGCGGCGTAGCCGCCCAGGGTGAAGGAGCGCACCAGGTTCAGCGTGGCGGCGGCGCGGTAGTACCCCTCCAGCATGCGGCGCGGGTCGGGCGTTCTCGCCTCCAGGGTCGCCTCGGGGCTGTTCACCATGTCCCCGCGGTAGCTGGGGAGTTCGACGCCGTTCACCATTTCCGTATCGGAGGAGCGGGGCTTGGCGTACTGCCCTGCCATGCGCCCGATCTTGATGACCCGCTTCTCGCCGGCGTAGGCAACGACCACCGACATCTGCAGGATGACCTTCAGCAGTTCCCGGATGTCCGGGCCGGTGCAGCGCGAAAAGTCCTCGGCGCAGTCGCCGCACTGCAGCACGAAGGCGTTGCCGTCGACAGCCTCGGCAAGCTGCGCTTTCAAGGTCTGGCACTCGCCCGCGAAGACCAGCGGTGGCAGCTGCGACAGCGTTTTCAGCGAATCGTCCATTGCGGGCCCTGCCGGCCAGACCGGCTGCTGCATGGCGGGAAACGAGCGCCAGCTCGATTTGCTCCATTTCGTGGTAGGCATGCTGAAACCTCTTTCATCGGTGAGAATGGGTATCCGTTGCAAGCGCACAAGGCTGCAGGCGAACGCGTTGCAATGGTAGCAGGATTGCACCCGATTGAAAAACTAAAAAGTTAATAAAATCAATGAAGGTCATGTTAAAGACTCTTCCAAACCGGCGCCGTCGTGGTATGATGCACGACCATGAATGAGGATCGTCCCACCGACATGACACCTAAAAGCCCCACTAAAGCACCAGCCGAAACTGCGCCCGATACGGCGTGCGCACAGCCGTGCAGCGCGCAAGACGGCGTACCTGTCGAGCCGGTGACGCTAAAGAGCACCCTGTCCCGCCTCGGGGCGGATCTGTACGGCGGCCTGCGCGGCGCATGCTTTCTCCGCTCGGGTTTCGAAAGGCTCGACTGCACGCCACTGAGCCTGCTGCTGCTGGTCGTCGCAGACCTGGTGCTGAACCTGCTGGTCTCCCTGCTGCTGGTCGGGCGCGGCGGGAGCTTCTCGCTCTCTTCGCTGCCGTACTTCCTTTTCTACCTGCCCCTTTTCCTGCTCTTCGCTGTAGCGGCCAGGTACCTGGTGCACCGCCCCCTCGCCATCTCCGGTATCGCCGCCACCTTGGTCGCTTTCAGCATCCCCATCGAAGTCTGCCACGGCATCCTGGAGTGGCTCGCCCAGTGGCGCTCCTTCGAATGGTTTTCAGACTACCTCGCCGCTCCGCACTACTACCGCTTCTTCGGCTGGTGGATCGCCGCCTCCCTGGTCTTCCTGCTGCGCCTGGATGGTCCGCGCGGTTTGGGGCGTCGCCTCCGCCTGGCGCTCCTGTTCCTGGTGCTGGTGGCCGTGCCGCTCTACTATTACCAGCGCGCCGACCTCTGGGTCAGCAAGGAGGGGGGCAACGAGAGCGGCGAATTGTCGCTCACCGACGAGGTGCTTACGGCGCAGAACCGGCTCCTGGATGAGCAACTCGCCGCCCTGCAGCCCGGGCGCCGCGGCCACAGCGACCTCTATTTCGTCGGCTTTGCCGGGGATGCCTCCCAAGACGTATTCCTCAAGGAACTGAGCGTGACCCGGCAACTCTTCGACACCCGCTTCGGGACCGAGGGGCGCTCGGTGCTGCTGGTCAACAATCCGCAGAGCGCCACCGCGCTCCCCTTCGCCACGGTCGGCAACCTGGAACGAGCCCTGGTGCGGGTGGGCGAGGTGATGAACCGCGACGAGGACGTCCTCTTTTTCTACCTGAGTTCGCACGGTTCCCGCGATCAGGAACTGGAGGTGAGCAATCCTCCGCTGGAGCTGAAGCAGGTGACGCCGGAACTGCTGCGGCGACTGCTGCGCAAGGCGGGGATCAGGTACAAGGTGGTGGTGGTTTCGGCCTGCTTCTCCGGAGGTTTCATCCAGCCGCTGCAGGATCACGACAGCCTGTTGATCACGGCGGCCGACGCGACCCACGAGTCCTTCGGCTGCGGCTTCGGGGAGAACTACACCTGGTTCGGGGAGGCCTTCGTCGGCGACGCGTTGCGCAGCACCTACAGCTTTACGGAAGCCTTCGAAAAGAGCCGCGACACCATCAGGAAGTGGGAAACAGAGAAGGACGAGACCCCCTCCAACCCGCAGATCTGGGCCGGGAAAGACATCTGGCCGATCTTGAAGAGGCTGCAAAAGGAACTGGAGCAGCGGGGAGGAAAATAGATAACAGCGTCGATGCAGGCGTAATGGAACCTGCTCGTCGATGCTTTGATGCCGCGGAGAGGGCTCCTCTCACGCGGCATTTTGTTGGAAGTCCCCCTTTTACAAAGGGGGATTTAGGAGGATTTGCTTTGGTTGAGGAGAGGGAAATCCCCCCTGTCCCCCCTTCGCAAAAGGGGGGGACGTGATGCCGACTTTCAACAGAAGAACATCTGCAAAGGGGGGAAGGCAGGTCAGGGGAATTCTTTTATTACCGTGCACCGCCGACGGTGATGGCGGGGATGAGAAGGGTCGGCTGGGCGTCGGAGACCGGCACGCCCTGGCCGTCCTTGCCGCAGGTGCCGATGCCGAAACCGAGGTCGCTGCCCACCATGGCGATCCGGCGCAGCACCTCGGGGCCGTTCCCCGCCAGGGTCGCCCCCCGGACCGGCTCGCCGATGGCGCCGTTCTCGATCAGGTACCCCTCGGTGACCTCGAAGACGAAGTCGCCGTTCACCGTGTTGACCTGTCCTCCGCCCATGCGCTTCACGAACAGGCCGTTGGGCACGCTCCTCAGGATCTCGCCGGGGTCGCTGTTTCCCGGCGCGATCAAGGTGTTGGTCATGCGCACGATGGGGCGGTTGCGATAGGATTCTCGCCTGCCGTTGCCGGTGGAGGCACAGCCGTCCTTCAGGGCCGAGAGCCGGTCATACAGGTATCCCTTGAGGATGCCGTTTTCCACCAGCACCGTCTTCTGTGCCGGCGACCCTTCGCTGTCGAAACCGAACGAGCCGCGTGCGTAGGGGATGGTGGCGTCGTCGATGACCGTGATCAGTTCCGAAGCGACCTGCTCGCCGATCCTCCCTCGGTACACCGAACTTCCCGCCTGCACCAGATCCGCCTCCAAGCCGTGCCCGATGGCCTCGTGCACCATGGTTCCCCCCGCCTCGCTGGAAAGGACCACCGGGAACTGACCGGCCGGGGACTTCCGGGCCCCCAGCATCATCACGCCGCGCGCCGCAGCCTTGAGCGCCAGTTCCTCGGGCGGGAATTCGTCAAAGAGTTCGAAGCCGCGGGCGGCGCCCACCGGCTCGTACCCGGTCTGGGTTACCTTGCCGTCCTGCGCCACGACCTGGGCGAGAAAGACGGTCGAGCAGGAACTCTCCTCGTGGAACTCGCCCAACGAATTGACGCTCTGGGTTTTGACCCGGGTATCGCGGTACACCGCCAGCACCTGCCTGATGCGCGCATCGTAGCCGCGCGCGGCGCGGTCGGCCCGCCCCACCAGCGCGACCTTTTGCGCCAGGTCCACCTGGTCGGGGGGGACCGCCACCGCGTAACCTGGCGCGGACTTGCGGACGCAGAGGTTGAAATCGGGGTGGGGGACGCCGCTGCGCACGCCGCGGCTCACCGTTTCCGCCAACTGCAGCAGGGAGTCCTGGCTCAGCTGGTTGGTGTAGGCATAAGCAGTCGAAAAGCCCGATATGACGCGGATACCGATGCCGCGGTCGGCCGCCGACAGCACCCGCTCCACCTTGCCGTCCTCGCAGGTAACCGAGGTGTAGGCGCCGTCCTCGTAGTAGATGTCGGCGAACTCGCCCCCCGCGGCCAGGGCGCGCTTTAGGATCGCCTTGACGTCTACGCTTTCGAGCACGGCTCACCTGCCTCGGTCACCTCGGTGACCTGTATCTCCTGCCCCAGCGCCTGCATCATCGAGTCCACCTGGTCGGCGAAGCATACCGGGTAGTTGACCCGGACGATACCCCGCTTGCCGTCGATGGTGCTCATCATGGTCAGCCCCTCGTGGGCCTCCAGGATGTATTTCATGTACACGATGTCGCGGTTGGCCAGCTGGTAGTAACGGTTGGCGGTTTCCATCATTCCTCCCTCGGGACCTTTCGGTCCGGTTTTCGTTCATACCATTTGAAGGGGGAAAAGACAAATCTTCTTTCCCCCGGTTGCCTATGCGCCACCGTCTGATATTTTCTAAGACATGATATTAATTCTTTCTAATAAGTTCTCTTCCCCCCCTAACACCCTGATCCGATTGTTTGCGCAGCTTTGCTGCGTTTTGTTTTTCCTGTTCTTCATGGGAAATGAGGCCTTCGCCGCGTGCCGTCCCGACCTCATGGTCCGGCTGGCCAGCGAGACCGATGCGGCCTACCTGGGCGAGGGGATCTACGAGGGCACTGCGGTGGTGCAGACCCGGTCGCAGCCGGCCTACCCGGGGCTTCCGGCCCAGTTTCGGGTACTCCTGAAGAACGCGGGAGACCAGCCCGATCGCTTCCTGCTCACCGGGCCCGGCAGCGGCAGCGCGGTCACGGTCAGCTACCTCGATGGCGCCGGTGCCAACCAGTCCGCCGCCCTGTCCGGCGCCGGGTATCTTACCGCGATGCTGGCCCCTGGAGAATCGCTGGTGTTGCTGGTGCGGGTGAGCCCGGCTAGCTTCACGGCCGGGGCTAGCTACCGGGTAGCGGTAACGGCGCTCTCCATCGGTGACCCTCTGGCCGTGGACCAGGCGAAGACGGAGACGGTGGCGTGTGTGCAAACCCCTGCGGTGACCGTCTCCGCACCGCCGGACGGGTCCGGCGCCCCCGGCACCGTGGTCAACTACCCGTACACCGTCACCAACGTCGGCAATGGCGACAATGCCTTCGCCCTCTCCGTCACCATGGGGAGCGGCTGGAGGGGGGAACTCTTTGCCGACGACGGCGCCGGCGGTGGGATCGCCGGCGACGGCATACGCCAGCCCGGCGAGACCAACGGCTGCCTTGGAACGGGATCCCTGGCGCCGGGGGGAGCCTACCGGTTCTTCCTTGCGGTCACCGTTCCGGAGGCAGGAAACGACGGGGCACGCGGTGAATCGCTACTGGCGGTATCGGGCACCGGTGCCAGCGGGACCGACCAGGTCAACACCACTGCGGTAGCCCCCGTCGTGGTACTGAGCGAGGGGGTGCGCAACCTCACCAAGGGAGGGATCTTCGCGGCCAGCGCCGATGCAGTGCCCGGGGACCTGCTGCAGTATCGCATGGCCGTCACCAACGGCGGGTCGGCCCCGGCCAGCTCGGTAACCATCGACAGCCCCATACCCGCCGGACTCTCCGTCGCGCCGGATTCGCTGCTGTTGTCCCTGGTGTCGGACGGCGAAGGGGCACCCTGTGCGGCAGCGGAATGCGGCTTGGCCAGCATCGCGGAGGGGAGCGTCACCGCACAACTCGGCACCGGGGCCACAGCCAGTAGAGGCGGCGTCGTGCCACCGGGCAAGACCATCTATCTGTTTTTCAAGGCGCAGGTTCAATAATGCACACAGATTAGCGACCATCGTCCGCTACCTTCCGGCTCCCGCCTTTTGAAAAGGCTCTATTAGCGAATGCTGTTGGTATTTCCTGGTTCCCAAGCTCCAGCTTGGGAACCCCATATGGCGCAAAGCTCCAGCTTTGCATCCGAGGGAAGTCGGAGCTTCGGAGAGGTTTGCGTTCCCAAGGTGGACCTTGGGAACGAGATCAAGGCACAAGTTCAATAATGCAATGATCGGGGAAAGTCATGACGGTCCCGGGATGGCGCAACATGGGAGGGAAACTGGTCCGGGCATGCCTCCTCGGGGTGGCGCTCACGCTCGCCTTTCCTGGTGCTGCGCGCTGCCTCACCCCGTCCGGAACCGTGATCAGCCACGACTTCACGGCGCGTTTCGCTATGCCCGCCCTGCACCAGGCCCGCTCCAACCAGACCCAGATCGTTATCAAGGATCTTGCCGACCCGGCACTGGTCCCTCCCCGGACGGCGTCCGCCAAAGTCGGGGTCCCGGTGGACTTCCAGCACGTACTTACCAACAGGGGAAACTTTGCCGACAGCTTCCAGCTGAAGGCGGTGGTGGCGCGGGGGGTGACCGACACCGGCCCGGCGCCCACGTTCCGTTTCTACCAGGCCGACGGCGTGACGCCGGTGCCCGCCACCACGGAGGGCGTGCAGGTCATCGGACCGGTTCCCGCAGGTGGTTCAGTAGATCTGGTACTGAGGGCGGTTGCTCCCGTGGGGGGCGAGGGGAAGGTGGCCAACATCGTCGTTTCGGCGACCTCGGTGCTGGTCCCGGCCCGGAGCAGCAGTGTTTCCGACCAGTTGCTGGTCCCTGTTCCCGGCGGCGTCACCATTTTGAAGACGGTGAGCCCGGGAGGGGCGGTGCTGCCGGGGGCGGTGCTCTCATACGGCCTCTCCCTGATCAACGGCGATGCGTCACCCGTGGCCGGTGTGCTGGTGGTGGATCCTCTGGATGAGCTTCTCGAGTACCAGCAGGGGAGCGCAGCGCTGCCCGGAGGACTGGCCGGCACGGTCAGCTATGACGCAGGCAGCAGGTCATTGCGTTTCGCGATCCCGATGCTGCCGGCAGGTTTCAGCGGAGAAGTCACTTTTCGTGCCGCGGTGCGCAAGGATGCCCCCGGCAATGCCCCCATCGTCAACACCGCCGGCGTCACCAGCAGCCTGAGCGGCGCCCCCATTCTCAGCAACAGCACCTTCAACACCGTCCTGGCGCGTGCCCTCGTGGTCACCAAGCAGGCCGGCAGTACCGTGGCCGAGGCGGGGGACATCGTGGCCTATACCGTCCGGGTGGAGAACGTCGGGGCGGCGCTTTTGGAGCACGTCATGGTCGAGGACCGCATCCCCAGGGGCTTTCGTTACCTGAAGGGCTCCAGTCACGTGGACGGCTTTGCCGTCGCCGACCCGCGCGGAGCCGCGCTGAAGCTGAGTTGGGACGTGGGGAGCATGGCTCCCGGCGCGGCAAAGGTGCTCTCCTACCGGCTGGTGTTGTCGGCGGACGTCCCCGTCGGCACCAGCGTCAACTGGGCCCGGGCCTCCGGCGTCACCGGGAGCGGCAGCAGTATTTCCCCTCCGGCCTCTGCGGCGGTGAAGGTGCGTCCCTCCATTCTCGGGGACAAGGCGGTGATCCTGGGCAGGATCTTCCGGGACAGTAACGGCAACGGCGTGCCCGACCCCGGCGAGCCGGGCGAGCCCGACGTGAGGATCTACCTGGAGGACGGCTCCTTCGTGTTCAGCGACAGTGAGGGGAAGTACAGCTTCACCGGTGTCGCTGCCGGGAACCACGTGCTGAAGATCGACCGCAGCACCCTGGACCCCGCACTGCGCTCGCTGCCGTACAACACCGCCTTTGCCGGGGTGGGGTGGTCGCAGTTCGTCACCGTCCCCTTCGGCGGCCCCGCGCGCGGTGACTTCGCGCTGGTGCCGGCAATGGAGGCGCTCTCGCCCCCTGCCGCCGCTGCCGCCGGGGCAGCTCCCCCGACGCCGCTCGCACCGGCGACTCCCCTGGCGCCCATGTCTTCGCGCTCTCCCATGAGCCCCGCTCCCTCCGCCGACTGGCTCCTGGTCGGTTTGGGGAGTGTGACGGTGGGAGCCAAGGCCGGCGGTGACGCCGGGATCTTCGACGAGGAACGGCTTGCCTTCTACACCCGTGGCCCCTTGTTGGGCGACTACCGCTTCACCGCTGCCTACGACTCGGACAAGGAGCGCCGCGACGGGGTGTTCCAGGCCATCGACCCGGAAAAGTACTATCCGGTCTACGGCGACGCCACCGACATCGGTTACGACGCGCAGTCCCGTGGGAAGCTCTACCTGAAGGTCGAGTCCTGCCGCTCCTACCTCATGGAGGGGGACTACCGCACCGACCTCTCGGAAAACGAGTTCTCCCGCTACGACCGCGCGCTGAACGGCGCCAAGCTGGAGGTGAATCGGGACCACCTCACCGTGAAGGGGTTCGAAAGCCGCACCGAGGAAACCATCACCCGCGACGAGATCCCGGGCAACGGCACCTCCGGCCATTACCTGCTGTCGCGCAGGCCGGTCTTCGAGAACAGCGAACGGGTCCGCATCGAGGTGCGCGACCGCTATCACTCGGAGCGGGTCATTTCCATCACCGAGAAGGTGCGCTACGCCGACTACTCCATCGATTACCTCGCGGGCTCCATCCTGTTCAAGGAGCCGGTCCCGTCGCTGGACCAGTTCCTGAACCCGGTCATAATCGTGGTCACCTACCAGGCTCAAGGGGGCGGCGGAAAGCGCTACGTCTACGGCGGTCGCGTCCAGGTCCGCTCCGACCAGGGCTCTTTTCTCGGCGGGACCGCCGTCATCGAGGAGCACGCCGGCAAGGACACCTCGCTGTATGGCCTCGACGCCGCGTGGCGCCTGGGCCGGTGGCTCGCCGTGAAAGGCGAAGGGGCGGTCAGCGAGAGCCTGGAGAAGGGCAGGGGGAGCGCCTGGAAGACGGACCTCACCCTTCGGCCGGTGGACCCGGTCTCGCTCGGGCTCTACTACCGCAAGGTCGACGCCGATTTCTTCAACCCATCCATGAGCGGCGACGAGACCGGCACCGAGAAGTACGGCGGCCGGCTCGACTACCGCGCCCCGTTCACCACCCTCGTCGTCGCGGAGAGCTTCGTGCAGCGCGACGAGATCGCGCGGCGCAGGCTGGTCGGCAACCAGCTCGGGGTGGCGAGGAAATTCACCCTGCTGGACGCGGAGGCGGGCGTGAAGCTTATGAGCGAGGAGAAGGAGGGAAAGAGCGGCGATGCCGACCTGGTCTACGGCGGCGTCAAAGGGAGCATCACGCCGCGGCTCGACGCCACGCTGCGCCGCGAGCAGCTGCTCTCCACCTCCAGCATCGCCGAATACCAATCCAAGACCTTCCTGAAGCTCGACTACCGCTTGAGCGACCGGACCAAGGCGTTCATCACCGAGGAATACCAGGAGGGCTCGCCGCTGATCAGGCACGCCACCCTGTTCGGTCTGGAGAGCAGACTTTCCGAACGGATGCGCCTTACCACCGGCTACAGCCTTTCCAGCGGCGTGCTCGGCAGCACGGAGCAGAGCAACATCGACCTGCACAGCAAGCTGATGGAGCACGACGGCTTCAGCCTCGCCTCGCGCACCGGCTACCAGCTGGAAAACTCGCTCTCCGGGGAGCGCGGGCAGGCGGTACTGGGGCTGAACAGCCGCTACCGCGTGGCGCAGGGGGTGTTCGTGAACTCGAGCTTCGAGCGGGTGCAGACGGTGCAGGGCGACGGCGGCACGAGGACCGCCTTCACCCTGGCCGGCGAGTACCTGCGTCCCCAGGACCTGAAGGTGACCGGCCGCTACGAGGTGCGCACCGGGCCCGGCGAGACCGCCTCGCTCTACGGCGCCCATGCTGCCTACAGGTTAACCCCCTCGTGGACCCTGTTAGGGAAGGCATCCTTCTGGGACCGCGACACCGATGCGGGCAACGACGTCACCGTGGACAGCTACCTGGGCGGCGCCTTCCGCCCCCTGGCCGGCAACCCGTTCCAGCTCCTCTCCCTGGTGCGCTACAAGGTGGAGACGCGCGGCACCCTTGCCGGAAGCCCGAACCTGCGCGGCGTGATCGTCTCGTCGGAACCGACCTACCGCCTGGTGAGCCGCTGGACGGCGCAGGGGAAATACGCAGGCAAACTGAGCTGGTCCGCAGGAACCGGGGGGCGCTGGAACAGCTACACCGACCTCTTCCTCGCCGGCCTCTCCTACGATCTGGCCGAGCGCTGGGAACTCTCCGCCTACCTAAAACTCATGAACCAGTACGATGCCGGCATGCACTCCCTTGGTGTGGTGGGAAGCGCCGGTTACCGGGTCTACCGCAACGTGGTGCTCTCGGCAGGCTACAACTACGCCCGGCTCGACGACCGCGACCTGACCGGCGAGACCTACCAGGGGCAGGGCCCCTTCCTGGGCATCAAGGTGAAGTTCGACGAAGACATGTTCGCATCCGCCGACGCGAGGGCGCTGCCGCTGCCCGACCCTCCCCCGGCGCCGGTGGCAGCGGCCCCGCCCGCGCCGGACCCGGAACCGGTCCCGGCGGTGCTGGTGACCCTGGAGCGCACCGACGAACCGCTGCTCTTATCCGGCAGCGCGGAACTCTTCACCCTGCTCGTGAACGGTGAATCGGCCCGACTGCCATCCACTGCGGTCACGCTGTCCCGGGAACGGTTCGCCTCACTGGACCTGAAGGGGGCGCGCTTCGCCACGCCGCTGCGGCTCCTGGCCAGCGTCGAAGACCCGGACCAGATCCGTTCCTGGAGCATCGTGTTCATGAACCGCGCCGGAGAGGAGATCAGGAAGATCGGCGGCAAGGGGGCCCCCCCCAGGCGTATCGACTGGGAGGGGAAGACCGACCGGAGTCGGGTGGAGCAAGGGGGAATCTACCAGTGCCAGCTCCAGGTCACCTACCTGGACGGGTCCGTGTTCCGCACCGGTCGCGAACTCTTCGGCGTGAACCGGCGCGAGGCCGTGCTGCTGACCCTGGCGGGCGGCGCCTTCGTTTTCGACAAATCCGCCCTGACCACGGAGGCCAAGCGCCTCCTGAGCGGGGCGGCCCGGGTGCTGCGGGAGCACCCCGACGAGCAGGTCATCGTCGAGGGGCACACCGACGGCATCGGCAGCGTGGAGTACAACATGGCCCTTTCCAAAAGACGCTGCGACGCGGCCGCGGATTACCTGGTGCGGTCGGAGGGGCTCGCCCCGGCGCGACTGGTGCGGCGCTGGTACGGCAAGTCGAGACCGGTCGCCGACAACATCACCACCCCCGGGCGGCGTCTGAACCGCCGCGTGGAGTTGAAGGGGGACTACGAGCAGCTGCGGCCGACCGGCCCCGACGACCGGTATCGCACCCGTCCCTTCGTGACCATCAACGGGCGCGACATTCCGGTCGACACGCTGGGGCGGTACGAAACCACCATCCCCGGCGAGACCCGCCGCCTCAAGGTGGAGATGGGGGATTCGCGCGGCAGGTTCCTTGCCACCGAACTCCCGCTGCCGGAAGTGACCATCGCGCAGCCGGGCGGTGCCGTCATCGTCCGCTACGGGGCCGCAGCTTCCGGCGTAAGCGTCTCCCCGGACGGGGCCATCCAGTGCCGGGTTTCCGGGAGTACCGGGGAAGGGGAGCGGCTGGAGCTTGACGGCCGCGAGGTTCCGCTGACCTCGCTGGGGACCTTTGCCCTTGACTACCCGCTTGGCAGCAGCGACCGGGTGCTGGGCATGGTGGTCAGAAACGGCGCCGGGTGCTCCAAGCTCCTCAACTTGCGGCTGCGGACCGAAAAACAGCTGGTCCCGCCGGATGCGGTGCAGCCATGACGGCGCGGGAGCGTTTGCGCAAATGGGCCGGCGTGGCCGCCGAGACGGCACTCTCGCTGCTGCTTGTCCTGGTGCTCTTCTGGCTCTTCATCCTGTTTCTGTTCGCCGTTTTCCCTTCAGGGACGCCGCTCAAGGAACTGGTCTCGGAATCGGGCGAACCCGCGCCTGCACGCAGCGGCTTGAAACGGCCGGAGGCCGCCCTGCAATCCCTGGTACGGGACGTGCGCTATCGGCGCGGTGACTCGGTCGCCTGGGGGGATGCCAGTGAGGGGATGCTCCTGTACAACCGCGACGCCATCCAGACCTTCGACCGCTCCGGCGCCACCATCTCCTTTGCACCCGGCGACGCCCTCGCCATGGGGAGCAACTCGATGGTGGTGGTGACCCGCCTGAACGAGACGGTGGAGGGGGGGGCAAGGTCGTACCGGGTACACGTCGAGGGGGAGCTTAGGGGGAGTTTTTCGGCAGAGAAGCGGGTGCGCCTGGAGGTCGCCACCGCAGGCCACCTGGCCCGGGTGGTGCCGGGGCGCTCGCGCTTCACCTTCACCCCCCTCGGAGACAACGCCGCCAGTCTCACCGTCCATGCCGGAGAGGTTCGGGTCCAGGGAGAGGACAGGGTGATCAGGGTCCCGGCCCACTACGGGGTGACGCTCAGGCGGGGTGTGCCGCTGGGCCCTGCGCTCCCCCTGCCGGGCTCACCCAAGCTGAAGAACGAGAACCTGCTCTACCGCTACCGCCAGCTCCCGCCCAGGGTCCGCTTCAACTGGACCGGCGGCGAAGGGGTCTACCACTTCCAGCTCTCCGACGAGCCGCGCTTCAAGAAGGTGCTGCTGGACAGCAGGGTCACCGGCTCCGAGTTCGCGGCCGGGCTGCTCGACGCCGGGAACTACTACTGGCGGGTGAGCCGCATCGAGGATGGCAGGGAAGGCCCCTTCAGCCGGACCGGCCGCTGCCGTCTGCAGCAGCTGCTGGACCCCCCCCCGCTCCGGGTGGAGTTCCCGTCCGCCTCCGTCGGCATAGGAAGCTTCCGCCTCACCGGCAGGTGCCAGCCAGGGGCCACGGTCTACGTGAACGGTACGGCGGCGGTCATCGGCGACGACGGCAGTTTCAGCCACGAAGTCGAGCTCAAGTCGGGCGTCAACCTGATCAGGGTCGAGGCGGTCGACCAGGCCGGCAACGCAAGCTACGCCTCGCGCGTGGTGTACGGCAAAGAATAGGGACGGCAGAGAATAGGGGAGGCCATAGATGCAAAACAGACTCAAATTCCCGCTCCGGTTCAAGATGCTCCTCTCCCAGCTGCTGGTGGTCTCGGTGGTGCTGAGCCTGATCACCTTCACCATGGCCAACCTGTTCCAGGCCGACAAGACCGCCTACATCCACGATCTCACCTCGACCATGGTGCTGCACACGGCCGAAGAGGCAAACACGCTGGTGGCGGGCTACACCGAGAAACTCAGGCTCTTCTCCAGACTCATGGGAGACCAGGAGATGGCGGGGCGCGAGCAGGCGCTGCAGGGGCTCTTCGAGGAGTTCGGCGAATTCGTCATGGTGAGCCGCAGCGGCGCCGACGGCGAGCAGAACGTCTACGACCAGGGAGCACTGGCAGGCGCCGGGGTGACCGCGGAGCAGCTATTGTCTTACCGCGAAAGCCATCCGCTCCCTCTGCCCAGCCCCGGGGGGGGAGCGCGCCTGCAGCTCTCGACGGTCGGGCCCGGGCTTCCCACCCTGACGCTCGCTATTGCCGAACCTGCCGCCAGAGGGGAGGAGCCGGTGGTGACCTCGGGGGTGATCCGCCTGGACCGGCTGCAGCGGCTGGCCAGCCGTTCGCGGGTCTTCGACACCTTCCTGGTCGATGCCTCCGGCAATTACCTGGCGCACGCCGATCGCCGCAGAATCGGCCAGGCCCCGCAGACCGGGTGGTGGGGCAAGGTACGGGGCACGCCGCGCCTGAGCGGGCTGACGCTCGAATACCAGGAACGTGATCGGGCCATGGTGGGAGGCTTTTCCCGCACCGAACTGGGGGAGGTCACGGTCGGGGTCCAGATCCCGAAAAGTACCGCCTTTCTCACCTCCCGGGCGCTGCTGTTCGACCTCCTGGTGCTCTCCCTGGTCCTGCTGGGCGGCGCGGCGCTCCTGAGCCAGTTCTGGTCGCACCGGCTCACCCGCCCCATCGAGAAGCTTTCCGAGGCCACCAGGATGGTGGGGCAGGGTCGTTTCGAGATCGAGGTGCCTGCCGTCTCCGGCGACGAGATCGGTGCCCTGGCCGGTTCCTTCAACCGCATGGCGGTGGAACTCAAGCATCGCGAACAGGCGCTGAAGGACCTCTACGGGCAGCTGGTGCAGTCCGAGAAGATGGCGGCGTTCGGGGCCCTCGGGGCGGGCATCGCCCACGAGGTGAAGAACCCGCTGGCGGGGATCCTCGGCATCACCCAGCTTTCGCTGCGCGGCGTGGAGAGCGGCCACCCGCTGGAGAAGAACCTGCACATCATCGAGAAGGAGACCAAGCGCTGCAAGACCATCATCGAGAACCTCTTGAAGTTCGCCCGGCAGGAACAGGTGGAGTTCGGCGAGGTGGACATGGCCCAGGTGGTGGCGGATGCGCTCGCCATAGTGGACCACCAGCTGGGGATCAACAGCGTCAAGGTGGAGCAGGTGGTGGAGCCGGGGCTTCCCGCCTGCCGCGGCAACGCCAACCAGCTGCAGCAGGTGCTCATGAACCTGATGATCAACGCCCAGCAGGCGATGGGGGGGACGGCGGGAGTGGTGCGGCTCTCGGCGCGCCGGCTGGAAGAGGGGGGGCTGGAACTGCGGGTCTCCGACAACGGCCCCGGCATCCCCAAGGAGATCCAGGCCAAGATCTTCGACCCCTTCTTCACCACCAAGCCGGCGGGGCAGGGGACCGGGCTGGGGCTATCGGTAAGCTACGGCATCGTCAAGGACCACGGCGGGGAGATCCGCCTGGAGAGCGAGGAGGGGGTGGGGACCACCTTCATCATCACCCTTCCCGCTCCTGCCGCCGCCAATGCGGCCTAGAGGAGGACGGACATGGAGCTTTTAGTCGTCGACGACGAGGAGACCTTGAGAAGCGTGGTGTCGCAGGTACTGACCGCGGACGGGTTCACCGTCTCCGAGGCGGCCAGCGGCGAGGAGGCCCTGGAGGCGTTCCGGGCCGGGTCGCACCAACTGGTGATCACCGACATCAGGATGAGCGGCATGAGCGGCATCGAGCTTTTGAGCGAGATCAAGAGCCACAACCCGGACACCCAGGTGGTGATCATGACCAGCCACGCCTCGCTCGACAGCGCGCTCACCGCCCTGCGGGCCGGCGCCTACGATTACCTGGTGAAGCCGTTCGAGAGCCTCGACCTGATCTCGGCGGTGGCGGGGCGGGCGGCGGAGAAGGCGCGCCTGGTGGCGCAGAACCGCGAGCTCCTGGAGCAGCTGACCCGGGCCAACCGGGAACTGCAGGAGGCAAACCAGGCGCTCAAGGAGGTGGCGGTGCGCGACGGCCTCACCTCGCTGTACAACCACCGCTACTTCCAGGAGGCCTTCGCGCAGGAAGTGGCCCGCTCCAAACGCTTCGACAAGCGCTGCAGCCTGATCTTCTTCGACGTGGACAACTTCAAGCACTACAACGACACCCACGGGCACCCGGAGGGGGACCGGCTCCTGAAGGGGCTGGCCCAGATCGTCATTTCCCACTCCAGGGCCTGCGATGTCGCCGCGCGCTACGGGGGGGAGGAGTTCGTGCTGCTCTTGCCGGAGACGGGAAAGGAAGGGGCGGTGAAGGCGGCCGAGGAGATGCGGGCGCGGGTGGCGGAGCACCCCTTTGCGGGGCGGGAAACCCAGCCCCTGGGGCGGGTCACCGTGAGCGTGGGGGTGGCCTCCTTCCCGGAGGACGGCAGCGAGGCCCAGGCGCTGTTGGAACGTGCGGACCAGTTCCTGTACCAGGCCAAGAACAGCGGCAAGAACAAGGTGGTGACGGCGGTGGCTACTCCGTCTTCTCCCGTCTGATCAGGTCGAATTCGCCGGCACCCTGAACTCCCACCAGGATCACGTGCTGGTTGGGATGCGCCACGGTGAGGGGGACGCCGTCCAGGTCGGTCATGGCGGAGAGCGTGAAGCGGGTGAAATGGGCGCCCTGGCCGATCAGTTCCAGCACGTCGCCGGCCTGGAGCCGGTTGCGCACCACGACCTGGACCCCTGCCTCGACCTCCTTTTCCACCAGTGCCACGAACTCGAAGTTGCGCACGTAACAGGAGAGGTACTCGTGGTCCACGTCGCGCGGTTTGCCCAAAAGGAACCCGGTGGTGTAGCCGCGGTGGCTCACCTTGGCCAGTTCCTCGAGCCACTCCGGCTTGAGCCGGTACCCCTGCGGGTCCTCCCAGTAGCGGTCCAGCGCCTCGCGGTAGATCCGGATCACGCTCGCCGCGTAGTAGATCCCCTTCATGCGCCCCTCGATCTTCAGGGAGTCGACGCCGCACTCGACCAGGGCGGTGAGCTGCTCGATCAGGCAGAGGTCCTTGGAGTTGAAGATGAAGGTGCCGCTTTCGTCCTCGTGGATGGGGAAGTACTCGCCGGGACGGGTCTCCTCCACGATGGAATAGTTCCAGCGGCAGGGCTGGGTGCACTCACCCTTGTTGGCGTCGCGCCCGGTCATGGCGGAGGAGAGCAGGCAGCGCCCGGAGTAGGAGATGCACATGGCGCCGTGGATGAATACCTCGAGCTCGACGTCGCAGCGCTGCGCCGTTTCCCGGATCGCGTCCAGGGACATCTCGCGGGCCAGGTTGACCCGTGTCACCCCCTGGGCCTGCCAGAAACGGGCGGCACGCCAGTTGGTGGTGTTGGCCTGGGTGGAGAGATGGATGTCCCGCCCCGGGCAGCGCTCGGCGATGAGCGCAACCACGCCGGGGTCGGCGGCGATGAAGGCGTCCAAGGGGATGTCGGAGACCTCGGCCAGGTAGCGCTCCAGGGCCGGGAGATCGTCGTTGTCGGCGAAGGCGTTCACGGTGAGATAGACCTTCACCCCGTGCGCGTGCGCGTAGGCCACCGCCTCGTCCAGTTCCAGCCGGGTGAAGTTGCCGGCCAGGTTCCTGAGGCCGAATGCCTTCCCCCCCAGGTAGACGGCGTCGGCGCCGTAGCGGATCGCCACCTTCAGCTTCTCCATGTTGCCGGCCGGCGCCAGCAGTTCCGGTTTCACCCGCGGGCGTACCACCCGCTCCCCCTGTGTCTCAGCCATAGCCAACTTCTCCAGCCCCATCCCGTTACC
Organism: Geomonas anaerohicana; assembly: GCF_016458305.1. Lineage (GTDB taxonomy): Bacteria > Desulfobacterota > Desulfuromonadia > Geobacterales > Geobacteraceae > Geomonas > Geomonas anaerohicana. The sequence goes on from NZ_JAEMHL010000007.1 coordinate 77,261, forward strand.
AGTCAAACCGTGCTCCTTGTCGGTGCTTCGCTGCCGGGTTGCCTTGTCGCTTGAGCGGCCGCACCCGGACACCGGACAACCTAGCATACACCGGGCGGCTAAGGGAACCCCCCAAAGGCGCTTTCCCCTTGACATTGATAGGCAAAAGGCTTTAATTATGTTAAATTTTTTCGGTACCAAGGGTTGCCACGCCAAAAAAGGGGTCTGCTAAGCTCTCGGTTTCATAAGCTTATCCGGCACCCCTTTCATGCTTTCCCTATAAAATGCGTCCCGAAAACTAATGAATGGTTCGCTGTCGATCTGGTTACCGTTGTCATGAGCGCTGTATCACTTTGCACACCTCGCCACGGGGTAAGGGCGAGGAGGAGGGTGGGGCGTTTGGTGCCCCTAAAGGAGCCTATGAAAAAACACCTCTGTCTGGCACTGCTCTTCCTGGGGCTGACCGCACCGTTTGCGGCGGCACAGGAACAACCCACCATCTACACCATCGTCCCCGGCGACACCCTGTGGGGGCTCTCGCAGCGCTTCCTGAAGGATCCCTACTACTGGCCCAACGTCTGGGCCAACAACCAGTCGGTCGGCAATCCCCATTTCATCTATCCGGGCCAGAAGGTACGCATCTATTCCGACCGCATCGAGATCGGGCCGGCGACCGACGTCCCGGCGGCGCCCCAGGCCTCCGCCTCCCAGGAACAGCGCGAGGAGCCGCAAGCGGTGACCTTCTCGGTCAACGGCAGCGAAGGGTTCCTGATCGAGAACGGCATGAAACCGTCCGGGACCGTGATCTCCCTGCACCAGAACCGGGAGATGGCCGGCACCGACGACATCGTCTACACGGACATCGGGCGCGCCCAGGGCGGCAACCCGGGTGACCGCTACCAGATCTTCAAGAAGATCGGCCCGGTAAGCCACCCGGTCACCAACGTGATCCTCGGCCAGCAGGTGATACCGCTGGGCGAGTTGCAGCTCTCCGAGCTGGAGGAAAAGGCTTCCAAGGCCATCGTCACCAAGTCGTTCCAGGAAATCAGCGCGGGCTCCTTCCTGCTTCCCTACCAGGAGCGCAAGCTGACCATTCCGCTCAAGTCCGCCGACCGCGATCTCACCGGCTATATCGTGCAGACCCAGACCGGCAACCAGGCCCTGGCGGTAAACGACGTGGTCTTCCTCGACCTGGGCAAGGCCCAGGGGGTGCAGGCCGGCAACATGCTGTACATCGTGCGCGACGTGGTGCCCGACCAGCGCTACGCCAACGCCAAGATCGAGAAGCTCCCGGTGGAGGTGATCGGAGCACTTGTGGTGGTCTCCATCGGCATGAACAGCTCCACCGCCGTCATCGTGAAGAGCGTGGACACCGTGTACCGCGGCGACCGCGTGGAGATGAAAAAGAGCAGGTGACGCCAAAGGGGGTAACCCCATGGATCACTACTATTGGTTCGCGCTGAAGTCCGTGCCGCAGGTGGGTAACGTCACCTTCCTGCGGCTTTTGGCGCACTTCGGATCTCCGCAGGCGGCGCTCGAGGCTTCCTTCGAGGAGCTTGCCGCGGTCAAGGGGGTGAGCGCTGCTACCGCCCGCTCCATCGCCGGGCACGACTACCGCGCCGGGGCCGAGGCCGAATGCGAGCGGGTGCGGCGCGGCGGCGCGCAGGTGGTGGACATCCTCTCCGAACGCTACCCGCGCCTCTTGATGCAGATATCCGACCCGCCCCCCTTCCTCTACCTCAGGGGGGCTATCGAGGGAAGCGAGACCGCGGTGGCCATGGTCGGCTCCCGGCATGCCACCCAATACGGCCTGTGTACCGCGACCCGCCTCGGCAAGGAGTTGGCCGGGCAGGGTGTCACGGTGGTTTCCGGCATGGCGCGCGGCATCGACACCGCCAGCCACTGGGGGTGCCTCAAGGCGGGAGGGCGCAGCATCGCCGTCCTCGGCTGCGGCGTCGACGTGATCTATCCGCCGGAAAACGCTGCGCTCTACCGCACCCTGTGCGAGCAGGGCGCGCTGGTCAGCGAGTTCCCCATGGGGACCTCCCCCGTGCCCGAGAACTTCCCCAGGCGTAACCGCATCATCAGCGCACTGGCCCGCGGGGTGCTGGTGGTCGAGGCGGGGGAGGGGAGCGGATCGCTGATCACGGCGCAGTACGCGCTGGAGCAGGGGCGAGAGGTGTTCGCCGTCCCGGGTAACGTCACCACGTCCGGCAGCCGCGGCGTCAACGGTCTCATCAAGCAGGGAGCCAAGCTGGTGGAACGGGTGGAGGACATCCTCGAGGAGCTTGGCATCGTGCCGTTGGCGACCCACCCCCAGGAACAGCCCCCGGCTTTCCCGCTCACCCCGCAGGAGGCCGAACTCTACACCCTGCTCAGTCAGGGCGTGCTGCAGATCGACGATATCATCGTACAGAGCGCGTTGACAGCAGGCGAGGTTTCCGCTACCTTACTTCGCTTGGAAGTGAAAGGGATCATCATTCAGCTTCCCGGCAAACGCTTTGCGGTCGTCTGAACCAATACCGTAACCAGGTGGACACATGTCTCAGAATCTCGTCATAGTCGAGTCTCCCGCCAAGGCGAAGACCATAGAAAAATTTCTCGGCCCCGATTACAAGGTGCTGGCGTCGTTCGGCCACGTGCGCGCGCTCCCCAGCAAGCAGGGGTCCGTGGACGTGGAGCACGATTTCGAGCCCAAGTACGCGGTGCTCCCCGAGAGCAAGAAACACATCGACGCCATCAAGAAAGAGATGAAGGGGATCTCCTCGCTGCTCCTGGCGACAGACCCCGACCGCGAGGGGGAGGCCATCTCCTGGCACCTCCTGGCGGCGCTCGGACTGGACGGCAAGAAGAAAGTACCCTTCGACATCAAGCGCGTGGTGTTCCACGAGATCACCAAGGACGCCATCGTGCACGCGGTGCAAAACCCGCGCGGCATCTCGGGGCACCTGGTGGACGCGCAGCAGGCGCGCTCGATCCTGGACTACCTGGTCGGCTTCACCCTCTCCCCGTTCTTGTGGAAGAAGATCCGTTACGGTCTCTCCGCAGGGCGCGTGCAGTCGGTCGCGCTGAGACTCATCTGCGAGCGCGAGAAGGAGATCCAGGCCTTCAAGGAGCAGGAGTACTGGACCATCGGCGCCAAGCTGGAGACCGCTAAAAAGCAGGGGCTCACCGCGGCGCTGGTCGAGGCGGAAGGGAAGAAGCTCGGCAAGTTCGACATCCCGGACCGCGAGGCGGCCTTCAAGCTCTATGCGAAACTGGGGGGCAAGGGCGAATTTCCCAAACAGGAAGGTGACGACGGCGCGACGCCGCTCGTGGTGCAGACGCCGACGAACCCGGAGTACCGCGTCGACAAGGTCACCAAGAGCGAGAGAAAGCGTTCGCCTTCCCCGCCGTTCACCACCTCCACCTTGCAGCAGGAGGCGGCCAGGAAACTGGGCTTCTCCGCCAAGAAGACCATGTCCACCGCGCAGAAACTCTACGAGGGCATCGACGTCGGCGAGGGTGCCGTCGGTCTCATCACCTACATGCGTACCGACTCCGTGGCGCTCTCCAACGTGGCGCTGGAGGACGCGCGGCAGCTGATCACCTCGCTCTACGGCAAGGAATACGCCCTTGAGAAGCCCCGCTTCTTCAAGAACAAGTCCAAGAACGCCCAGGAAGCGCACGAGGCGGTCCGCCCGACCTACATCTCCAAGACCCCGATCGAGGTGAAGAAGTTCCTCACCTCGGACCAGTTCAAGCTCTACGACCTGATCTGGAAGCGGACCGTCGCCTGCCAGATGGCCGAGGCGCTTTTGGACCAGACCTCGGTCGAGATCACCGCCGGCGCGGGCTTCCGTTTCCGCGTGGCCGGCACCGTGATCCGCTTTGCCGGCTTCATGAAGCTCTACATCGAGGGTGTCGACGACGAGGCCGAGGACAAGGAGAAGGAAGGGACGCTCCCGCCGCTTGCCGAGGGTGACATCCTGAAGCTGCAGCAGCTGCTCCCCGAGCGCCACTTCACCCAGCCGCCGCCGCGCTACACCGAGGCGACCCTGGTGAAGACCCTGGAGGAGTACGGCATCGGGCGTCCGTCCACCTACGCCTCGATCATGAACACCATCATCGAAAGGAAGTACGCGCGCCTGGACAAGAAGCGCTTCTTCCCCGAGGACGTGGGGATGGTGGTCTCGGACCTGTTGACCAACCACTTCAACCAGTACGTCGACTACAACTTCACCGCCAACCTCGAGGAACAGCTCGACATGGTGTCGCGCGGCGAGAAGCAGTGGCGGCCCCTGTTGCACGAGTTCTGGGGGCCGTTCATCAACCTCTTGAAGCTCAAGGAAGGTGAGGTGAGCAAGTCCGACCTGACCACCGAGGCCACCGACGAGGTCTGCCCCGAGTGTGGCAAGCCGCTGGTGGTGAAGCTGGGCAAGTTCGGAAAGTTCTTCGCCTGCACCGGCTACCCCGAGTGCCGCTACATCCGTCCTCTCGACAAGGAGACCGGCGAGGTGGTCGAGCCGGTGGTTTCCGAGGAAGTCTGCGACAAGTGCGGCAGCCACATGCTGATCAAGGAAGGGCGCTTCGGCAAGTACCTGGCATGCTCCGCGTACCCCAACTGCAAGAACATCCAGCCGCTGGTTAAGCCCAAGGGAACCGGCATCACCTGCACCGCCTGCGGCAAGGGGGAGTTGATCGAGAAGAAGTCCCGCTTCGGCAAGCTCTTCTACTCCTGCAACCGTTATCCCGAGTGCAAGTTCGCGCTGTGGGATCTTCCCGTGCAGAAGCCCTGTCCCAAGTGTGGTTTCCCGCTGTTGGTGAAGAAGGTCTACAAGCGTGAGGGCGAGTTCCTCAAGTGTCCCAAGGAAGGTTGCGACTACCAGAGCAACAAGGAGTAGGGGTGAGGGGGACTGGCTCCGCAGGTGCCTGTCCCCTTACCGCCAGTATCGGTAATGAGCGCGGGGTCTTCGGACCCCGCTTTGATTTTGGCGGCACAAAGATCAAAAGCTTCAACGCCAAGGGGCGAAGGCGCAAAGGCGCAAAGGGAAAAGCAGGTTGTGTTTCCCCCCTCTTTTAGTTGTAGAGGTTTCTCTTTGCGTCTCTGCGGCACTGCGTCTTTGCGTTAAAGCTTTTAAAAGGCTTTTGGTAACGCAAAGCCGCAGAGTCGCAAAGGGACAAGCGGTTTTCCCTTCTGAAGGTTTTCGTTGTTTCATTGCGTCCTTGCGTCTTTGCGTTATATAAATGGTTTTTGTCTTAGATTTTTCTCTGCGCCCTGGCGGCTCTGCGTCTTTGCGTTAAAGCTTTAGTTGTTAATAGATTTAGGAGAAGTAATGACCCAGCAGATCACGGTAATAGGCGGCGGACTGGCCGGATGCGAGGCGGCCTGGCAGGCAGCCAAGCGCGGCGTGAAGGTTCGCCTGTACGAAATGAAGCCCGGCAAGTACTCCGAGGCACACCACCTCCCCGGGCTCTCCGAACTGGTCTGCTCCAACTCGCTGCGCGGCGACTCCCTCGAGAACGCGGTCGGCCTCTTGAAGGAAGAACTGCGCCGCCTCGACTCGCTCTTCATGGAAGGGGCGGAGGCCACCAAGGTCCCCGCCGGTGGCGCGCTGGCCGTCGACCGCGAACTCTTCTCCAACTACATCACCCAAAAGATCGAGGAGCACCCCGACATCGAGGTGGTGCGCGAAGAGCTGACCCATATCCCGGAAGAGGGGATCGTGGTGGTGGCCTCGGGCCCCCTCACCAGCGGCGCGCTGGCCGAAGAGATCGGCCGCCTGGCCGGCAACTACCTCTACTTCTACGACGCCATCGCCCCCATCGTCGCCGCCGATTCCATCGACTACGACAAGGCCTTCCGCGCCTCCCGCTACGGCAAGGGTGACGGAGACGACTACCTCAACTGCCCGATGGACGAGGAGCAGTACCACGACTTCGTCAAGGAACTCCTGGCCGCCGAGAAGGTGGAGCCCAAGAGCTTCGAGAAGGTGGTGCACTTCGAGGGATGCATGCCCATCGAGGAGATGGCGAGCCGCGGCGTGGAGACGCTGCGCTTCGGCCCGATGAAGCCGGTGGGCCTCACCGATCCGCGTGTCGGCGTGGAACCCTACGCCGTAATCCAACTGCGTCAGGAGAACCGCGAGGCGACCATGTTCAACCTGGTCGGCTTCCAGACCAAGCTCACCTGGCCCGAGCAGAAGCGGATCTTCCGCATGATCCCGGGCCTGGAGCAGGCGCAGTTCCTGCGCCTGGGCTCCATGCACCGCAACACCTTCATCAACGCGCCGGAGCTCCTTGCCGCCACCTGCCAGTTGAAGAGCGATCCCCGCATCCTCTTCGCCGGCCAGATCACCGGCGTGGAAGGCTACGTCGAGTCCGCCTCCAGCGGCTTCGTCGCCGGGGTCAACGCGGCGCGTATGGCCAAGGGGGAGGAACTGGTCGTCCCGCCCGCTGAAACCGCCATCGGCGCGCTGGCGCGCCACATCACCAACACCGAAGCGGCCCACTTCCAGCCCATGAACGTCAACTACGGGCTCTTCCCGCCGCTCATCGGGCGCATCAAGAAGAAAGAAAAGCGCGGGCTCCTGGCCCAACGAGGTCTGGAAGCACTGCAAGCGTGGCTGCCTAAGGTCGTAGCTGAGTAGTCGCCGCGCCCCAGCGTCCCCACCTTGTAAAAGGGGGGACAGGGGGGATTTCGAGCCGCCCGCCGGGCGTGCCGGGGAGGTTGCTATGACGGGGAACAAGGAACGGCAGGAGATAAGCGTCGTCGGGCGGCTGCTTTCGCTGGAGGCCCTGGTCTTTGTCATGGGGGTCGCCTCCCTGGTGTATGGCCTGGCCACGGGCACGCACTGGAAAACGGTACTGGGCGTCATCGTCGTCCTTGCCGTCATCCTGATCTTTAGATTCTGCCGCCGTTGTAGGGGCGAATAACCATTCGCCCCTACAGTAAACCATGCCGTTCCAGTCGCCGTCCCATCGAGGAGAGGCGGCCTTGAAGAGGAGAAACAATGTCAGCAACCACCATCGTCCTGGCCTCCGCCTCCCCCAGGCGCAGCGAACTCCTGGAATCCGCCGGGATCAGCTTCCGCGTTCTGCCCGCCGATATCTGCGAGGATCAGCTCCCCGGCGAGGAACCGGTCGACCACGTGCTGCGCCTGGCCGAAGGAAAGGCTAGGGCCGCGGCCGGAATGACCGAGGGGCGCTTCTTCCTCGGCGCCGATACCATCGTCCTCTGTGACGGCGAGATCATGGGGAAACCCAAGGACCACGCCGACGCCCAGCGCATGTTGAGAAAGCTTTCCGGCGTGCCGCACGAGGTGGTGACCGGCTTCGCCATCTACGACCGCGAGCGCGACGACGCCCTGGTGGAGGCGGTGCGCACCAAGGTCTTCTTCAAGCCGCTGCGCGACGAGGAGATCGACGCCTACATCGCCACCGGCTGCCCCTTCGACAAGGCCGGCGGCTACGCCATCCAGGGGGGCGCCGCCCACATGGTGCAGAAGATCGACGGCTCCTACACCAACGTGGTGGGGCTGCCGCTGTGCGAAGTGGTCGAAAAGCTCAGGGTCTTGGGCGCACTGTAGCAGGAAGGGAGTAGTGATGGGCGAGATTGCCGAACATCTCAGGGAGATCCGTGAACGCATCGCGCAGGCCGCAGTCCGGGCCGGCCGCGATCCCAAAACGGTGCGCCTGGTAGCCGTTTCCAAGACCAAGCCTGCCGCTGCCATAGCAGAGGCCTTCGCCTGCGGCCAGGTCATCTTCGGAGAAAATTACGTCCAGGAACTGGTGACGAAGCAACCCGAACTCCCGGCGGAGATCTCGTGGCATTTCATCGGCAGCCTGCAGAGCAACAAGGTGCGCCAGATCGCCGGCAAGGTGGACCTGGTCCACTCGGTGGACCGCCCGAGCCTGGCCCGCGAGATCGACCGGCAGTGGGGTGCCCTGGGCAAGGTGTGCGACATCCTGGTGCAGGTGAACATTTCCCGCGAAGAGACCAAGGGGGGGACCAGCAGCGAGGAACTCCTCGACCTGGTGCGCGAGGTAGCACAACTGCCCCACATCAAGGTGAAGGGACTGATGACCATGCCCCCGTTCTTCGACGACCCCGAGGGCGCGCGCCCTTACTTTCGCAAACTGCGCGAGCTGGCCGACGAGGTGAGGGAGGCTGCCATCCCCGGGGTGGAGATGCTGGAGTTGAGCATGGGGATGTCAGGCGATTTCGAAGCCGCCATCGAGGAAGGTGCCACCCTGGTGCGGGTCGGCTCCGCCCTGTTCGGCGAGCGCCAGTACCACTGAAACGAAGGAGATCATGATGCCAGGGCAGGGAAAGCAGGTATCAAAGCTGCGGCGCCCCTTCGTGGTAGCGGGCGCCGTGGTGGGTGCATCGTTTAGTGCTTGGTATCTCTACCGCAACTTCCGCAGCAGCGCGGCCGCGACCGATCCCATCTGGACCCGCTTCGTCAACGTCGCGCTCATCATGTTCGTGTCCATCTACCTGGCCAACCTGCTGCGCCGCGGTGTGGAGTCCCTCAAGAAGCGCTAGTCTTCCTCGGCGATCTTGGCCGGTGCCGGCACCAGCGCCAGGAAGGTGGAAACCCGCTGGGCCACCAGCGATTCCAGTATGGCGAATACCAGCGAGATGGTGGCGTAGATAGCCAGCGTCGCCTCCATGGAGGCCGGGATGGAAAGGTCGTGCTGGGAATGGCGCACCATCCAGATCATGGCCACTGCCACCGCGCCGCAGCCGAACTGCCGCCACACCCAATTTTTCTGCTCGACAAGTAGCTGCATCAACTGCTCGATCTCCCCTTCCAGGAAGCAGCGTTCCGCCATGATCCAGGACATGTAGATGCGAGGCAACATGACAGCGGTCATGGTCATGGTGACGGTCATCATCAGTGCGCCGAACATGTTCATAAATCCCCCTCCGTTACCCGATCAGATTCATTGCTCTTGCCGTAGCACAAACAAAGCCCAAAACGCCTCGTGGCGACATTATCTCTCATTAAGACGAAAGGCACGTCATTACGACATGTTGCACTCGCTGCTGGTGTGTCGAAGTGCAGGGTGGGGTGAATCATGCGGTGCATCGTGTACGGCTTTTGAACAGGTGCTGTTCGGTTATTACGCTAAAAGGCGCAGCAAAAACGAAAGAACCGGCGGTCTGCTTTCTTGAAGAAAATTAAGTTGTCACTGTAGCCGCGTTCGTGCTAACGCTGATAAGTTGCGAATTCAGCACAGGGAGAAAGCATGATCCATCTGTCCAACATCACGAAACAGCACGGCTCGCAGGTCCTTTTCCGCGACGCCAGCTTCCAGATACTGCCCGGCACCCGTTCCGGCCTGGTCGGCCCCAACGGCGCAGGCAAGACCTCGCTGTTCCGGATCATCACCGGAGAGGAAGAGATCGACGCCGGCGATATTACCGTCGCCAAGAAGACCACCATCGGCTACTTCTCGCAGAACATCGGCGAAATGTCGGGACGCTCCGCCCTTGAAGAGGTGATGGCGGTTTCTGCAGAGACGGTGCGCCTGGCCGGCGAACTGAAGCAGATGGAGGAGCAGATGGGGCTACCCATGTCCGATGACGACATGGCGGCACTACTGGAGCGTTACGGCTCCGCCATGGAGGAATTTGAGCACCGTGGCGGCTACGATCTCGACTCGCGCGCCAAGGAGGTCCTGACCGGCCTCGGCATCGGCCCGGACCGCTTCAACAACCCGGTGGAATCCTTCAGCGGCGGCTGGCGCATGCGCGTGGCCCTGGCCGGGATCCTGACCCTGTCGCCCGACGTGCTCCTTTTGGACGAGCCGACCAACCACCTGGATGTCGAATCCATCATCTGGCTGGAGGAGTGGATCGCCAGCGAGTACAAGGGCGCGCTCCTGATGACCAGCCACGACCGCGACTTCATGAACCGCGTGGTGAACCGCATCGTCGAGGTGGCCAACAAGACCGTCACCACCTACGGCGGCAACTACGATTTCTACGAGAGGGAACGCGACATCCGCCGCGAGCAGCTCCTGGCGAGTCACAAGCGCCAGCAGGAGATGCTGGCCAAGGAAGAGGAGTTCATCGCCCGTTTCGCCGCCCGTGCCTCGCATGCGGCGCAGGTGCAGTCGCGGGTGAAGAAGATAGAAAAGATCGAACGCATCGAAATCCCGCCCGAAGAGCGCGTGGTGAAGTTCGAGTTCGCCACCCCGCCCAGAAGCGGCGACGACGTGGTGGCCATGGACAACCTGGGCAAGAGCTGGTTGAACCCCGACGGCAGCGTCCATCCCATCTTCTCCGGGGTCACCGGGGTCATCAAGCGCCTGAGCAAGATCGCCGTGGTCGGTGTTAACGGTGCCGGCAAGTCCACCTTCCTGAAGACCATCGCCGGCCAGACCGACGCCACCGAGGGGAGCGTCAGCCTTGGCGCCAACGTCGAGCTCGGTTACTTCAGCCAGCACGCCATGGAGATCCTCGATCCCAAGAAGACCATCTTCGAGACGGTGCAGGACGTCATTCCGCTCGCCACCATCGGCGTGATCCGTAACCTCCTGGGCGCCTTCCTGTTCCAGGGGGACGACGTCGACAAGCGCATCGAGAACCTCTCCGGCGGCGAGAAGAGCCGCGTGGTACTGGCCACGCTCCTGGCGCGCCCGGTCAACTTCCTGGTGCTGGACGAGCCGACCAACCACCTGGACATCCGCTCGCGCGAGATTCTCCTCGATGCACTGGAGAACTTCCAGGGGACCGTGATCCTGGTGAGCCACGACCGCCACTTCCTGCGCAAGCTGGTCGACCGCGTCATCGAGGTGGACCACGGCGAGATGCGCCTCTACGAGGGGAATTACGACTACTACCTCTCCAAGACCGCGCATGCCTGAAACTCCCCCTAGCTAGAGGGGGGGGCCTTAAAGCGGGACCCTGAAAACTCCTCTTTAGCTAAGGGGGCCAAAAAAGTCCCCCTTTAACAAAGGGGGACTTTAGGGGGATTTGCTTTTTGGGGGTAAGCGGAAGGTTGCGGGAAGATGTCGCTAATCGGTAAGATTAACGCCCCTTACATTGATTGTTTGCCTTGAGCGCCTGCTCCGTGTTATAAGAGCGATGCTGTAATTCAATGACATCAAACAAAGGAGATCTGCAATGTCGAAAAACCAGAACGAAATGACCTTTAAATACATCTTCACCTACGATTACAACCCCATCTATGTCAACGGTGCCCACGGCGGTATCTCTCCGCGCGGCGAGCTGGTGATCAACTTCTACCTCGAGCGCCAGCCGCTGCCGAACGCCATCAGCCACGAGATCACCCAGGCCGGCCAGATCGGTCCCGAGACCGAGGTAGAGCCGTCTGATCTGGGCCGCAGCCTGGTGCGCCAGGTCATCAACGGCATCGTCGTGAACCACCAGACCGCACGTGAACTGCACTACTGGCTGGGCGAGAAGATCAAGGAACTCGACGCCCTGGAACAGGCTCGCCAGGCCATGGCCGCTGAGCAGGCCGGCCAGGTCACCCACTAGAGCACCGCTACAGCAAAGTAAAAGGGGCGGCATCCCATACGGGATCGCCGCCCTTTAGTATTTATACGGCCGATAGGCCCGATCACCGCAGCGGAGACTCTCCTCCCCCCGGAGGGGGGGACGCTAGGTCCAGGCTTGCCGCCCCCGTTTTTGCAGCTAGACAGGGAATTATAGCTGTGTCGTCCCACGCTCCTCCCCCCGGAGGGGGGAGGTCGGGAGGGGGGATTAGACGCTGATGTCCCTCTCCCTGTCCCTCCCCCTCCGGGGGAGGGGACGCCAAGTCCGGGCAGCCCAGTTAAGAGATTTAAGAACGTTGAGGAGTCACATGTCCAAACAGTACGTGGTAGGAAACGAGTCGGTGCGCATGATCGAGCTTGGGCATCCCTGGATCATCGCCGATGCCTATACCAAAAAGTGGCCCGCCGGCGAGGCCGGGGACCTGGTGGAACTGGTCGACGGCTCCGGGCGCTTTCTCGCCTCGGCACTGCTCGACCCCAGGGACCGCATCGTCGCGCGCATCCTGTCGCGCCAGCGCATGCGTCTCGACCGGGGCTGGGTGCAGGCACGCCTGGAACGGGCCGTGGCGCTCAGGAAAAACCACGCGCAACTGGACGACTCGGACGCCTACCGGCTGGTCAACGGCGAGGGTGACGGACTCCCCGGGCTCACCGTGGACCGTTACGGTGACTACCTCATGGTGCAGGTGTACTGCTCGGGCTGGCGCAGGCATCTGAAACTGGTGACCCAGGCGCTGGAAGAGCTCCTGGCGCCGGCGGGAATCTACGAAAAGGGACGCCCCCAGAACACCAGGGAACTGGAGGCGGAGAGCGACACCAAGAAGTACGGGCGACTGCTGGCGGGGAAACCCGCCCCCGAGCCGCTTTTGGTGCGGGAAAACGGGCTCACCTACCGGGTCAGCCTCGAGCTCGGCCTGAACACCGGGCTCTTTCTCGACATGCGCAAGCACCGGCGCGACCTCATGGCCCGGGTGCAGGGCAAGCGCTTTCTGAACCTGTTCTCCTACACCGGCGCCTTCTCGGTTGCCGCCGCGGCGGCCGGTGCGAGCCTGGTCACCAGCGTCGACGCTTCGCCCGGCTACATGGCCCAGGCGAAGGAGAACTTCGCGTTGAACCGGCTCAACCCCAAGCGGCACGAGTTCCTGGTCGGGGACTGCTTCACGGTACTGGACGACCTGGCCCGGCAGAAGAAGGTCTACGACGTGATCCTGATGGATCCCCCCTCCTTCTCCACCACGGCCAAGAGCCGCTTCACCACCCGCGGCGGCACCTCGGACCTGGTGGCCGCGGCGCTCAGGCTGCTCAAGGCGGGCGGGCTGCTGATCTCTTCCTCCAACCATCAGAAGGTGGACCTGGCGGACTACCTGAAGGAGTTGCGCCGCGGCGCGCTGCAGGGGGGGGACCAGTTGCAGGTGGTTTCCTTCGGCGGGCAGCCCGAGGACTTTCCCTATCCCGTGTCCTTCCCCGAAGGGCGCTACCTCAAGTACGTCATCGCGGTCAAGGGGTGACCGGGCGGGATCAGCTCACCCCGCAGTCGTGCAGGAATTTTGCATAGCGTTTGTCGGTAAGCTCGATGTGGTTGAGCACCCAACTGGACAGGAAATTCAACAGCTCCAGGGCGAGCCCCGGCCGCCTGGAGCTCAGCCGCTCCTTGAACGCGAAGGCCTTGGCGATGAAGCGCTGGTGCTCCAGTTCATGCAGGGCCATCTCGGGGTATCTGTGGGTACGGAACAGCTCTTCCTCCACCGCGAAGTGCGCCTGCGCGTAGTTGAACAGGTTGGTGAGCACGTCTTCCAACACGTCGGCGCTCTCGTTGTTCCTGATTGCCTGGTCCAACTCATCCATCATCTGGATCAACCTTTTGTGCTGCTCGTCCACCTTCACGATCCCCACACTCAAACTTTCCGACCACTCGATTATGTCCATGAACCTCTCCCTTTGGGGGCGTGTTGAAACAGTGTATGCTTGCTCCGTAGCCAACCGGACCCACTCTGTGTTATCTTTTTCCCTTCGCCGTCAACTTCACCGCCAACTTCTCCGCAGCACCCGGAGCCTTCATGGCCGAGCCCAGACCGCCCGAACTGGAAATCTCCTGCCAGCAGATCCTGCTGCCCGACTCTTCCGTCTATTCCGTGCAGTGGATCGATCTCCCCGTGGAGGCGGCAGTGCGGGGCACCCCCGCCTTCCTGCTGGAGCACTACTTCAAGGTAGTGCGTCGCTGCACCCTGGGGCTGATCACCCCGGTCATGGGACCCGGCGGCGTCGAGTTCCGGATCACCGGGACCCGCTATGCCCTGCTCGCCTTCAGCGCGGCCCGTTTCGAAACTGACCAGGAGACCCGGGCGGTCCACCTCTGCATCAGCGGCGGCATCCTGGTACAGCCCGGGGAGTGCGACAGCGGCATGTTTTCCCTTTTGAACACGACCCGGCCCGATGGCGGGCGGGTCACGGTGCAGCTCTCCGACTACTGCCCGCTCCTTTTGGGGAGCAGGAGCCCCAGCCGGCTGCGCAAGCTCTGCTACGGGATGACGCAGTCGTTCTTCCACAAGGTGGTGACCATCAGGTACCTGGCCTCCCTGTTTCGTGAACTGTCCGGCGTGAAGGCGCAGGTCACAGTCAGAAACGTGGTGGTGCGCCAGGGAACGGATATCTGACCCAAGCTACTTTTCGGATGGAGATGAGACTACTTGAGGGATTTGCAGCGGGATAGTGACACAGGGGGGCTCTAGTCGGGCTTCTTCTGGTTCAGGGCTTCGTAGAGCGCGATCTGCTCGGCGCTCGAGAGCTTTTTTTTCGAGCAATGCTTGCCCAGGCACATCCTGCACCTGTCATCGGAACACCACTGGCAGAAGCTGCAGTCAGGGCAGGGGTGCTTCTTGCAGTTCCGGGAATCTTTCTTTTCGTCCATGTGACCGCTCTTACTGCTGTGACTGAAAAAGCGGCGCCGGCACCTTTGCCGTGCGCCGCTTTTCTTATAGCCGATTAGTAGACCACGTTCTCTCTGGTAAAAGTCCCCCTTTTGCAAAGGGGGATCAGGGGGATTTGCTTTTCGTCGGGAGAGGCGCCCCGAGGAAGCTTAGTACACCACGTTCCTCTTGGGGGCGGTCCCCTCGACGATGCGGGCGAAGGATTTGCCCTGGTCCGCGTTGATCAAGAGGTAGCGCGGCAGCTTCATGGCCACGTCGCCCGGGCCGGCGTGGTGGGCCTCGATGGTGAAGGTCGCCACGTAGCCCGCCTCGGCCGCCTTCTTGAGCAGGTAGTCGTCGTAGATGCCGAACGGCCACGCCAGCAGGTCCACCTTGGTCCCCAGCTTCTCTTCCAGTTTCGCCTTACTCTTCTTGAGCTGGGTCTGCACCGACTTCTCGAATTCTGCCGGCGCCATCTTCTTCTTGTCGTGCCTGAAGTTGGGGTGCCAGAAGGTGTGGGACTGGATGTCGAAGCCGTTCTTCTGCAGGGTTTTCAGCTGTTCCCAGGTCATGGCGTACTTGGCGTTGGAGATGGCCGAGGGGTAGACGAACACGGTGACCGGGACGTTGTACTTCTTGGCCAGCGGCAGCATGTCGCTGTAGACGGACTTGTGCGCGTCGTCCTCGACGATCACTACCGATTTCGGGGCGGGTGCCGGTCCCTTCTTCAGGTAGTAGTCCACGAGCTTTCTGAGCGGAATCACGGTGTAGCCGTTGTCGCGCAGGTACTTCAGGTGTTCCTCGAAGACCGAGGTCTTTATGGTCATGCCGTCGGCCACGGTGGGGCCGAAGCGGTGGTACAGGAGTATGGGGACGTGGACCCCCTGGCTGGCGACGGGCTGGGCCGGCTTGGCGGCCGGGGTGACGGCCTGCGCGCCGGTTACGGCCAACAGGGCGACGGCGAGCAGCAGGAGCAGGATACGAAACTTCATCGGTACAAAACCTCCGGTTGATTTTCAAACAACCCAACATAGCAGAAAGCACGAAAATGTGAAACGCCGAATCCGCACGAACTTCAAAAGGAGCGGATGGATGCCCGGCGGGATGGTAGAATTCTCCAGTTCCATTCCAGTACAAGGAGGAAGACATGACATCATACCAGATCAAGTGCCCCGGTTGCGGTGCCGTCAATCGCATCCCCGCCGACAAGGAGGGGGTGGCCGGGACCTGCGGCAACTGCCGCGCCAAGCTCCCGCCTCTCTACAGCACCCCCCGCGAACTCCACGACGCAGACTTCGACGCCTTCGTCGCCGCATATCCCGGACCGGTGCTGGCGGAGTTCTGGGCCCCCTGGTGACCGCACTGCGTCTCATTCGCACCGGCGGTGCGAAAGGTTGCGGCACTCCTGGCCGGGGAGGCCCTGGTGGTCCAGGTGAACACGGATCAAAGCCCGGTACTGGCGGGGCGCTTCGGGGTGCGCGGCATCCCGGTGCTGCACCTGGTGCGCAAGGGGAAGTCGGTCGAGCAGCTCTCCGGGGCGCAGCCGGCAGAGGCGGTGGTCGCCTGGTTCAGGCGTTTGCAGACTAAAGGCTGACCGGTACTGGCATAGATGGTTGGCACTGCTCATTGACAGCGACCGATGGTTTGGCAGAATTGATGTCGGCTACTTCATAATGAGAAAGGGAGGTGACAATGACGAGGGACCAACTGCAGATCCTTGAGAATCAACTGGTGGCCAACTGTCAGTACAAAGGCATTCAGACCACCATGCACAAGCTGCTGGAGAGCCTCTACGAGGGAAAGAGCCTCGATGCCATACTCACCGAGATGCTTGAATGAATAACACCCCGCCGCAACGAAGGCCTTCGATCCGTCGCCAGTTGTCCATCCTGGTCGCCGCCTGCGTCCTGCCGGTCTGGCTGATCGCTGCCGTTATGGCGCGTCACGCCTATGTCTCCAAGCTGGACCAGGTGAGCCGCGACCTGCTCGAGAATGCCCGCGCCATGACCATGGCGGTGGACCGGGAACTGGACAACGTCCAGGCCTCTCTCAGCGCGCTGGGCAGTTCCCCCTCCTTCAGGAGCGCCGATTTCGTCGCCCTGCACCTGCAGAGCAAGGAAATCCTCAAGAACTTCCCCGGTGCCGACATCATCATCGCCGACCGTACCGGGCAGCAACTGGTGAACACCTACCGCCCCCTGGGGAGCACGCTTCCCAGGCGCGGCAACCTGGACACCGTGCGCCGCATCTTCGAAGAGAACAAGCCCGTCGTCAGCAACCTCTTTCGCGGCGCCGTCACCAAACGCCCGGTGATCGCCATCGACGTGCCGGTGGTCATCGACGGTGCCGTCGCCTACGACCTTTCCATGTCCTTTCCCTCGCAGGTGCTCTCCTCGGTGCTGCAAAGCCAGAACGTCTTCAAGGACTGGTACGGGACCGTGGTGGACCGCAACGGCGTGATCACCGCCCGCACCAGGAACCTGGACCAATTCGTGGGCAAGGAACTGACCGGAGACCTGCGTGCAGCCCTGTCCCGGAGCAACGAAGGGGCGCTGCTCATCAAGACGCCCAAAGGAGGCACCACCTTTTCCGCATTCTCCAAATCCTCCTTCTCGGGATGGACCGTGGTCATTGCGGTCCCCGCCGAGGTCGCGCTGGCCGACATCTATAGCTGGATGCGCTGGGCGGTGGGGGTCGGCGTCGCCATTTCGCTGCTCGGGATCCTGCTGGCCTCCTGGCTCGCCAGCCGCATCGCGCGGGACATCCAGTCGCTGGTGCAGCCGGCGCTGGTCATCGGTAGCGGTGAGGTCGCCCCTGCGGTCGCCACCGGTTCCAAGGAGACCTCCGAGCTGGCCGAGGCACTGGTGCAGGCATCCCACCTGCTGCAGCGCCGGGCGGCGGAAAGGGATCAGGCGGAACGGCAGCTCTCCCTCACCATCGAGGACCTGCGCCGCGAGACGGCGGAGCGGAGCCGGGCCATGGAGGAGGTGCGCCGGCAGGAACAGCTCCTCATCCAGCAAAGCCGCCAGGCGGCCCTGGGGGAGATGGTGGGCAACATCGCCCACCAGTGGCGCCAGCCGCTTAACGCGCTGGGCCTTTTGGTGCAGCAGCCCCTTTTGTTCCACGAACTGGGCCAGCTGGACCGGGAGTTTCTCGTGGAGCACGTCGCCAAGTCCATGGCGATCGTGCGCCACATGTCGGAGACCATCGACGACTTCAGGAACTTCTTCAGGCCCGACAAGGAGAAGCTGCGCTTCAAGGTCGCCGACGAAGTGGCCAAGGTGCTCTCGCTGGTGGACGGCAGCCTGCAGTCCCTGGGGGTCTCCCTCAAGGTGCTGCAGCAGGGGGACCCGGTCATCGAAGGGTACCCCAACGAGTTCGCGCAGGTCCTGCTCAACATCCTGATCAACGCGCGCGACGCCATCGCCGAGCGGGCGGTGGCTGCTCCCGCGGTTCAGGTCAGCATCGCGGAGCAGGAGGGGAGGGCGGTGCTCACGGTAACGGACAACGCCGGAGGCATACCCGTGGAGATCATGGCCCGCATCTTCGACCCCTACTTCACCACCAAGGGGCCCCAGGCCGGGACCGGCGTCGGGCTTTTCATGTCCAAGACCATCATCGAGAAAAACATGGGGGGGCTGCTCACCGCGTGCAACGTGGACGGCGGCGCGCAATTCAGGATAGAGGTTTGACATGGCGACTACCATGATGCTTGTCGAAGACGATCGCGATACCCTGGACATCCTCGCCGTCGTGCTGCGGCGCAAATTCGGCGACCTGCAGTTGTGCACCGCAGGGAACGGCAAGGAAGGGTTGGAACTGTTTAAGGAACGGGGTGCGGACATCGTGATCACCGACGTCAACATGCCTGAAATGGGGGGCGTCGCCATGGTGCAGGCGATCCGGGGGATCAAGCCGCAGGTGCAGTTCATCTTCATCACGGCCGATGCCGGGAGAGCAACCCTGGAGCACTCGGTGGGGGGGGGCTTCGAACTCGACCATTACATCGAAAAACCCATCGATTACCGTGACCTCTTCTCAGCCATAGAGGAGTCACTGGCAAAGCTGACGGCTATGGCGTCGGTCGCGCCTGCCGGTACTGAATCGAAGCCGCAACACAAAGCGCTATAAAGCGAATACGATGACGAATGGTGTACAAGCGCCCGCCCAGGATGTATACTGAGCCCCGTTTCCCTGAGCTGTCGTACTGCTATCAAAGAGACCAGTCACACACAAGGAGGACGTCCATGAAAAAGAACCTGCTCGCTATCCTCGTTTTGTCATTGCTTGCTCTTCCTGCCGCCGCCATGGCGACGCCCCCTCACCCCGGCCCGTACGTCTCCGGCTTTATCGGGGTGACCGTTCCCGAAACCGTCAATGCCACCAGTTTCGACGGCGTCACCACGTTCAACGACCGCATCAAGTTCGACCCGGGGCTCAACGTCGGCGGCACGCTGGGCTACGACTTCGGCCTGATGCGTCTGGAAGGCGAGATCTCCTACAAGGATCTGCAGCTGAACCGGGTCACCGATCGGGACAGCGGGCAGCGCTTCCGGATCGCCGACGGCAACGTCGATACCACCGCCTTCATGGCCAACGTCTTCTTCGACATGCATAACAACACCCCCATCACTCCCTATCTCGGCGGCGGCATAGGCTTCGCGGCGCTGCACCTGAACGACGTGTCCAGCACCGCCGGCGATTTTCTCTACGAGGCCGACGACCAGGTGGTGCTCGCCTACCAGGCCGGTGCCGGTCTGGAGATCGCCCTGAACCGCCAGCTTTCTCTCGACCTCGGCTACCGCTACTTCGGCACCTCGCAGGCCTCCTTCATCAACACCGAGTTCGAGGTCCAGACCCACAACGCGACCATGGGGCTTAGGCTGAAGTTCTGACACGAAGACCACCCGGGGTAGTCATGAATGATCTGAGCGCTCACAACCAGGAACTGGAGCGGCAAAACCAGCAACTCCTGGACGCCTACGCCCAGTTGGACCGGGCCCTGGCTCAGTACGCCGAACTGTACGATTTCGCGCCGGTAGGCTACCTGACCATAGGGGAGGGGCGGCGCATCGAAAAGGTCAACCTGACCTGCTGCACCCTGTTGCAAAGGGACCGGGTGGTGCTGCTGGGGAAGGATTTTCTGGAACTGGTTGCCAGGGAGGACCGCCCGGCCCTGCTCGATTACCTTGACCGGATCTGCTGCCACAGCGACGGGGTCGAGTGCGAGGTACGGCTGCACAACGGCACGCCGGTCCGGTTGGAGTCCGCCGTTTCACAGCAGCACCGCGAGTGCCGCATCGTCATGCTGGACGTGACCCGGCAGAAACAGGTCGAGGGGGCCCTGCGGGAAAGCGAGAAACGTTTCAAGGCCCTGGTGGAAGTCACCTCGGACCTGGTCTGGGAAGTGGATGGCAACGGGGTCTACACCTACGTCAGTCCCAAGGTGTTCGACCTGCTCGGTTACACAGTCGAGGAGGTGGTGGGTAAGACTCCTTTCGACCTGATGCCGCGTCATGAGGCCGACCGGCTGCTCATGATTTTCGCCGAACTCGCCGCGCGCCAGGAGCCGTTTCACAACCTGGAGAACATCAACATACGTAAAGACGGCAAGCAGGTGCTCCTCGAGACCAGCGCCGTACCCATCTTCGACGCCGACGGCGTCTTTTGCGGTTTCCGTGGCATCGACCGGGACATCACCCACCGCATGTCCCGCACCGGGGAAACTTAGCCCCTTCACTCACTGCGACCAATATACAAGAAGGCCGGGTCCCATGCCCCGGCCTTTCTTGTCAGTATCCTCCTGCGCCGGGAGTATGGGGGCGGATTATTTCGTTGTAATAAAAGCGTTGTGTGATATTTTGGGCACCACTTCAGAGTGGTTGCCTCCAAGAAGGGATCGGCCACAGCAAAAACAGGTGAAACGACAGGTTGCCGGCGCTCGAAGTCAGGTGGTACCTGTGCCAAGGCGCCTGCGCCCCGGCCGGTGGTAATGGTGGTTGATTATGCATAGGTTTGGTAACATCACTGCGCCGCTGCTCACGTGCTTCGTGACGCTGATCGCCACCCTTTACTGGGCGGATCCCCAGGTCGTGTTGGAGCCGACGGCGCTCCTGCCGGCTCTCAACACGGTTTTTCTCGCCTGCACCCCTTTCGTCATCGTTGTCATCTCCACCAGGCTGTTCCTGGCTGTCGGCCGCCTCCCCCTGCTCATGCTCGGTTGCGGCATGCTGGCGCTGGGGGGAGCAGGGGCGGTCTCGGGATGGTTCATAGGCCGGCCCGGCGGCCCCAACATCACCGTTACCATCTACAACAGCGGCGCCCTGTTGACCGGGCTGCTGCTTCTGGCCAGTGCCGTCATCCCGCTGCTCCGGGCGAAGGAGTCCGCTCCGCGGCTCCGGTTGCCATTGGTGCTGGCCTTCTACCTGGGTGTCGCGGCCATCTCGGGGAGCATCGTCGCCGCCGCGGCCACCGGCCTTGCGCCCGCTTTCATCGTCCAGGGAGCCGGTCCCACCCCGACCGGGAGGGGGGTTCTGGCGGCTGCCATTGCCTTTTACGCGGTGACCGCCGCTTTGTCCTTGAGGCAGTACGTAAAGATTCGGGTGGAACTGCTGCGCTGGTATGCCACCGGTCTCGCGCTTTTCGCCACCGGGCTGGCCGGCGTGCTGCTGCAGAAGTCGGTGGGGAGCCCGATCGGGTGGGCCGGGAGGACGGCCCAGTACACCGGCGGCATCTGCATCCTGGTGGGGGTGCTGACCTTCTGGAAGACCATCCTCAGCACCGGGCGCCCCCTCGCCGAGGCCTACGACGAGGTTTCCCGCCGGCGCATCAGCGAACTGGAGCAGATGAACGCCCAACTGAAGGACATGATGCAGGAGCAGAGCATCATTCTGGAGAACGTTCCCATCGCCATATTCAAAATCGCGGGCCGCAAACAGATCTGGCTCAACCGCAAGGCGGAGGAGCTCTTTCAGTACTCGAAGCAGGAGATGGAACTCCAGACCACCCGCAGGCTGTATCCCAGCGATGAAGCGTACGATCTTTTGGGAAGACAGGCATACCCTGTTCTGGTCCAGGGGCTGTCGTTTGAAACGGAACAGGAACTGATACGCAAGGACGGTGGCCGGCTTCGGGTCAGGTACATCGGCAAGGCCATCGATCCGCCGGATCTCTCCAAGGGGATCCTGTGGCTTTTGGAGGACGTGACCGAGCGCAGGGCGCTGGAGTTGAAACTGGCCGAGAGCGAGGCCAAGTTCCGCAACCTGGTGATGAACGCACCCTTCCTGGTCACCAACGTCGACCGGGCCGGCACCATCGAATTTATCAACCGCTGCTCGGAAGGTTTCGAACCCCACAGCGTGACCGGCACCAGTTCCTACGACTACCTGGTAGGTGACAGCAAGGAGATCTACCGGGCCGCGTTGGAGCGGACCTTCCAAGAGCAGACTCCGCAGAGAATCATCGTGTCGGGCCTCGGTGACAACGGCGGCACCCGCTGGTTCGAGACCGTGCTGGGGCCGCTGGTGGCCGATGGAAGGATGGATTCCGCAATCCAGGTCACCATCGATATTACCGAACGCAAGCTCGCCGAAATCGCCCTGCAGGACGCCAGGGACGAGTTGGAACGTCAGGTTGCGGCGCGGACGGAGTCGCTCACTGCGGCCAACGCCAGGCTGCGCGCCGAGGTCGAGGAGCGCATGCGGGCCGAGGATCAGATCCTCGAGCACCAGAAGAAAATGGAAGCCCTGACCCAGGAACTTTCCCTCACCGAGGAGCGCGAACGGGAGCGTATCGCCGGAGAGTTGCACGACCAGGTCGGACAGCACCTCATCCTGGTGAAGCTCAAGCTGCAGTGGCTGGCCAACGAGCTGTCCTCTGAGAAGGATGTCGTGATAGCAGAGGAAATCGACAAGCTCCTTTCCCAGTCCATCCAGGACATCCGGTCCCTGACCTTTCAGCTGCGCCCCCCCATCCTCGCCAACGCGGGGCTCGCAGCGGCCATCAAGTGGCTGGCGGAAGAGCTCAGGGAAAATTACGGCCTCAACTTCGAACTGCTGGACGACAACACCCCCCTGCCCCTCAGGTATGAAGTCCGCTCCTCCGTATTCCAGGCGGTGCGCGAAATCCTTTTGAACGTGGTCAAGCATTCGCACTGCACTCTGGCCCGTATCAGGCTGGGGAGCGACGCCGGCCGCGTTCAGATCGAAATCTCCGACAACGGCACCGGTTTCGACCCGGCCGAGGTGGCGCAGAAAAAGAGCCGCACCGGGGGATTCGGCCTCTTCAACGTGCGCAGGAAGATCGAGTACCTGGGGGGCGAACTCCTGATCGAAACGGAGCTGGGGGTGGGGACGCTGGTGGTGGTGGCGGTGCCGGCCGAAGTCGCCGGCCCGGGAGAGACACCTAAACAGTAAGAGCCGGAGCAGTGAGCCTGCCGGCGGCAAGGCAGGTGCAGCAATCGCAGCGCCTCATTCACGTGTCACGGGAGCAAGATCATATGAAAACAATCGATCACGACGATCTCGACAGCCTGAGCGCCGAGGCGCGCCAGTCGCCGCGCCAAAGGATGAACCGCAACCTGCACGGCGAGCTGGCCGACCCGGTCCAGCGCCTGGCCATCGCCATGGAGCCCGGTACCTACATACGTCCCCATCACCATCGGCAGACCTGGGAGATCCTGACCCCGCTGCGGGGGCGCTTCGTGGTGTTGAGCTTCGACGACAGCGGCGTGGTGGTCGGGCGTGCCGTGCTGGGGGAGGATACCTGCGTGGTAGAAATTCCCGTGGGGGGGTGGCACGCGGTGCTTTCCCTCGACGAGGGGGGTGTCATCTTCGAGGTCAAGTGCGGACCCTACGCCCCCTTCAAGGAGGAAGACTTCGCCTCCTGGTCCCCGGCCGCCGAGGACCAGGCGCACGGCGAGCTGATGCGCTGGTTCGCGCATGCCCGGGTGGGGGAGCGCTGGTCCGGCTGCGGGGAAGCGTAAGTCAGAGCGCCGGCCCCTGCAGGGCGACCGGCATGGCCCGGCCGGCCGTGTATCCCATGGTCACGGTGCAATCCGGGGCGGCGGTACCGTACTCGGCGGCCGCCTCCATGAGGGTCATGAAGCGCACGCCGCGCCCGGTCAGCCGGGTGAGCAGGTCCTTGAAGGGGGCGGCGAGGGCTTTCCCCTCGAGTTCCGCGTGGATGGTGTGCACGTTCAACCCGGAGCGCAGCCGCCTCAGGTAGATGTCGTTCACCGTGTCGGCGCTGACCCCGTTCTCCCCGATCAGCTCGTCCATGGTGGGCCAGGTGGAGGGGACCTGCAGGGTCCGGAAGCGCTTGCCGTTCAAAACGGGGTAGAAGGGGAACTCTCCCCTGGTGTCGCTGCAGTAGGCAAGCCCCAGCGCGTCCTGGGCCTCGAACGACGCGGCACTGACGGTCCAGCCGGGGGCGGCGGTGGTGGCCGCGGCACGGCCGAAGATCTCCTCGAAGCTGGCGCGGGCGCGCCCCAACTCGGTCTCGACCTCTGCGCGGGAGAGCCGGTGCAGGTGGTCGTGCCACTCCACGTGGTCCCAGCAGTGGATCCCGATTTCGTGGCCGGCATCCTGCACGCTCCTGATCACCGCCTGCAGCTCCCTGCCGATCACCGGCGCCGGGAGCAGGGTGCCGTAGAGCATGGTCTTCAGGCCGTACATGGCCGGCGCCTTGGTGCGCAGCATCTTGGCCAGGAACCCCTTGTGCAGCAGGCGGCGCACCGCCTTGCCGGAGTTGTCGGGGCCCAGGGAGAAATAGAAGGTGGCGCGGACCCCGAAAGCTTCCAATAGCCGCAGCAGGTTGGGGATGCCGTCACGGGTGCCGCAGTAGGTATCGACATCCACCTTGAGCGCTACGGTCTGTGGTTCATAGTGATGCATGCAGTCTCCGCTCCCGCTTCAGGTGAAAAGCGCGCCGTCGCACGGCGTCGCCTGCACGAAGTCTGCGGCGCACAGCTCCGCCGCCCCTTCCAACTGCAGGCGCCTAAGTTCCAAAAGGCCGCTGCCGGTCCCTACCAGGAGCGGCTGCGCGGAGAGCACCCGCCCCGGCTCCCCCGTCCCCTCGACGGGAAAGGCCTGCCAGACCAGGAGCTTCTTGCCGGCCAGGGTGGTGAAGGCGCCGGGGTAGGGGTGGGTGACGCCGCGCACCAGGTTGTAGATCTCCAGCGCGCTGAGGCTCCAGTCGATGCGTCCGTCCTCCGGCTTGCGGCCGCCGCAGTAGTTGCCTGCCTTGAGATCCATCGGTATCCGTGCCGCGGTCCCCGCTACCAGTTGCGGCCAGGAGCGGCGCAGCACCGTCACCGCGGCCTCGGTCACCTTGTTGAAGACGTCGAAGGCGGTGTCCTCGAAGGCAATCTCCACCTGTTGCTGGTCCACGATCTCGCCGGCGTCCGGCTTCTCCACCATGTAGTGCAGCGTGGCTCCCGTGGCACGCTCCCCCTTGATCACCGCCCAGTTGACCGGCACCCGCCCGCGGTAGCGCGGCAGGTAGGAGCCGTGCATGTTGAGGGCGCCGCGCCCGGCCAGGGCCAGTACCTCGGGGGAGATCATGTTGCGGTAGTAAAAGGAGAGCAGGAAGTCCGGGGCAAGTTCCGCGATCATGGCGCGGTTCTCCGGGGCGTTGATGCTGCTGGTCAGGCACGGGATGCCGTGGCGTGCCGCCAGGGCGCGCACCGACTGGAACCAGATCTCCTCGCCGGGGGAGTCCTCGTGACTGAAGACCAGGCGGACGTCGGCCCCCTGCCGCAGCAACTCCTCCAGGCAACGGTAGCCCACGTTGTGGTAGGCGCAGACGACCACCTTATCCCTCATCGCTTCCTCCATAGACCCTGCGTACCACGTAGCGCGGCCTGCGCCGCACCTCCTGGTAGATCCTCCCCACGTACTCCCCGACGATCCCGATCCCGAAGATGGTGATGCCGATGAAGAAGAACAGGATGGCGAACAGGGTGAAGACCCCCTCCACCTCGGCGCCGACCACGAAACGCCTGATCAGCAGGAAGAGGGCGAAGGCGAGGGCGCCCAGCGCGGTGACGATGCCGGTCAGGGCGAAGAGCTGCAACGGCACCACGGAGAACCCGGTCATCAGGTCGAAGTTGAGGCGGATCAGCTTGTAGAAGGAGTACTTGCTTTCCCCCTCGCTGCGCTCCGCGTGCGCCACCTCAATCTCGCTGGGGCTCGAGGCGAAGGTCTGCGCCAGCGCGGGAATGAAGGTGCTCGCCTCCCCGCAGCGGTTGATGTTGTTCACCACGTTTCGGTGGTAGGCCCTCAGCATGCAGCCGTAGTCGGTCATCTTCATGCCGGTCATCTTGCGGGTGGTGATGTTCACCAGGCGCGAGGCGCTCTTGCGGAAGACCGAGTCCTGGCGATTCTGCCGGATGGTCCCCACCACGTCGTGGCCGTTTTCCATCTCCGCCACCAGCTTGGGGATCTCCTCGGGCGGGTTCTGCAGGTCCGCGTCTAGGGTGACCACGATCTCGCCCCGGCTGATCTCGAAGGCGGCCATGATGGCCATGTGCTGGCCGAAGTTGCCGTTGAACTCGATCACCCGCACCTCGGGGTAGTGGTGCGCCAGGCGTTTCAGGATCTCCAGTGAGCGGTCGCGGCTGCCGTCGTCGGTGAAGATGATCTCGAAGGGGCGGCCCATGCCGGCCAGGACCGGGTAGAGGCGCTGCATCAGGTTGTCCAGGTTCCCTTCCTCGTTGTAGACGGGAACCACGATGGAGAGGTAGGGGGTCATGTGCGGTTCCTTGCTATCACGGTTTTCACCGCCTCGACGACGTCGCGGGCGTCATCCTCGGTCATCTTCGGGAATAAGGGCAGCGACAGGATGCGGTCCGAGGCATAGTCGGCGTTGGGGAGTGCGTGCTCCGGTTGCGGCAGGTTGGCCCGGTACCAGGCGTGGCGGTGCACCGCCTTGTAGTGCAGCCCGCTGCCGATGTTGAGCTCCTTGAGCTTGGCCATGAACCCGTCGCGATCGATGGCGAGGCGTTCGATCTTCACCAGCGGCGTGTAGAGGTGCCAGGCGTGGCGCTGCGGGTAGGGGGCGTACGCGGGGAGGCACAGTTCCGCGACGTCGGCCAGTTGCTCGTTGTAGAAGTGGGCGATCTCGGTGCGCCGGTCGATGAAGCCGTCCAGTTTGGGGAGCTGGTGGATGCCGATGGCGGCCTGGATGTCCATCATGTTGTACTTGAAGCCTGGGAGCACGATGTCGTAGTTGGGCGTGCCGCTGGCGGCGAAGCGTTTCCAGGCCTCGCGGCTCATGCCGTGGAACTTCAACAGCGACACCTCCTCGGCCAGCGCCTCGTCCGGGGTGCAGACCATGCCCCCTTCGCCCGTGGTGATGTTCTTGTTGGGGTGAAAGGAGAAGATGGAGACGCTGTCGAGGGAGCCGATCCTGCGCCCCTTGTACTCGGTCCCGGCGGCGTGGGCCGCGTCCTCGATCACGGTGAGGCCGAACTCGCGCGCCAGCGCGAAGATCGGGTCCATGTCGCAGGGCTGGCCGGCGAAGTGCACCGGTATGATGGCCCGGGTGCGGGAGGTGATCTTCTCGCGCACCCGGGATACGTCCAGGTTCAGCGTCCCCGGCTCGATGTCGACCAGGACCGGCTTCAGTCCGCACAGGACGCAGATGCTCACCGTTGAGGCGAAGGTCATCGGCGTGGTGATCACCTCGTCCCCCTCCTGGAACTTCAGGGCCAGCAGGGTCAGGTGCAGCCCGGCGGTAGCCGAGGAGAGGGGCACCGCGAAGGGGGCCCCCACGTAGGCACGGAACTCCTCTTCGAAGCGTTTCACCTTGGGGCCGGTGGTGATCCAGCCCGATTTCAAAGAGTCGACCACCTCGTTGATTTCGGCGTCCTCGATGGTCGGTGTGGAAAAGGGTAGAAACTCGCTGCGCACGTGGCCTCCGGAGATTACAAAAGGTGCTGGATGGTTTCCCGCTGCTCGATGAGGTAGAAGTCGAGGGTCTGCTTCAGGGCGTCGTCCACGGACGTGGTCGGCTGCCACCCCAGGTGTTTTTTCGCGTTTTGTACCGAGGGGACCCGGTTCAGCATGTCCTGGTAGCCCTTGCCGTAGTACTCGCCCGAGGTGACCTCGACGATGCGGCAGTTTTCTGCCTTCTCCCGGTAATCAGGATACTGTTTTACCAGTTCGAGCAGCTTGTGCGCCAGTTCTTTCACGGAGAGGTCGTTGCCGGGGTTGCCGATGTTGAAGATGCGGGCGTCGGCGCAGCCGTCGCGGTTCTCGATGATGCGCATCAGGCAGTCGATGCCGTCCTCGAGGAAGGTGAAGGAGCGGCGCTGCTCGCCGCCGTCCACGAGCTGGATCGGCTCTCCGGCCAGGATGTTGTAGAGGAACTGGGTCAGCACCCGGGAGCTCCCCTCCTTGGCGGTGCTGATGGAGTCCAGCTTGGGACCGATCCAGTTGAAGGGGCGGAACAGGGTGTAGCGCAGCCCCTCGTGGGCGCCGTAGGCGTAGATGACCCGGTCCAGCATCTGCTTGGCGCAGGAGTAGATCCAGCGCTCCTTGTTGATCGGGCCGAGCATGAGCGGCGAGCTCTCTTCGTCGAACTCGCGGTCGGGGCTCATGCCGTAGACCTCGGAGGTGGAGGGGAAGATGACGCGCTTGTTGTACTTTGCGCAAAGACGGATCACCTTGAGGTTTTCCTCGAAGTCGAGTTCGAAGACGCGCAGCGGATCCTTGACGTAGGTGATGGGGGTGGCTATGGCCACCAGCGGCAGCACCACGTCGCACTTCTTGATGTTGTATTCGATCCACTCCTTGTTGATGGTGATGTCACCTTCGAGGAAGTGGAAACGCGGGTCACCCATGGACCTCTCCAGCTTGTCGCAGGCCATGTCGAGGCCGTAGACCTCCCAGTCGGTGGTGGTCAGGATGCGGTGGGTAAGGGCGTTGCCGATGAAACCGTTGACGCCCAGGATCAGTACTTTCATGTCTCTCTCCTTTGCTGCTGGTTGCCTCCGGCGGGCCAAGGCGGGCCGGAGGCTAATTGCTTATCTGTTGGTTACGAGGTAGTGCTTCGAACTCTGCCACAGTATGCGCGGCTTGACGGCGGAGCCGGCCGAGAGCTCGCCCAGGTAGTCGCGCAGTATCATGGCGTACACGGGTTTGGGGCCGTTCCAGAGGGCACGGAACCCGTCGCGGTTCAAAAACCAGGCGGACTGGTCACCGATCTTGCTGCCGAACTCGATCTCTCCGGGGCCGTCGAAGATGACGCAGCGGCGCTCCGCGTAGTAGCTCAGCCCCTGGCGCAACCCCTGGCTCACCAGCACCGCATCCGGAGCGGCGAGCTTTTTGACGATCTGTCCCGGCTCGCGGTAGGATTTGCGCTCCACGAAGAGCGGGAAGACGATGTGGGGCGCGGTCAGAAAGAGGAGGATGGAACCGGCAAGAAGGCCCACGAAGAGTTGCCGCGGGTCCTCGCGCTTCGCCGCCGCCAGCACGACGGCTCCCTGCAGGATGACGATGGAACCGATGACCAGCCCGCCGATGGGCCCTACCAGCGCCCGGTGCGCCACCAGCGGGTAGAGCAGGGCCGCGCACCCCAGCAGGACCAGGAGCCCGCCGGAGGCAAGCGCGGGGCGGCGCAGGGGGCGGAAGTCGCCGTTGAAGGCGCGGTCGAAGAGTCCGGCGATCAGGATGGCCAGCGCCGGGTACACCGGCAGGATGTACGCCGGCAGCTTCGAGTTGGACTTCGAGAAAAACGCGAAGATGATGATGGCCCAAAGGGCGAGATACAGGCGCGCTTCCCCCCCGGTAGCCGCCCGGTTGCGCCAGAAGTTGCGCAGCGCCGTCGGGATGAAGAAGGACCACGGGATCATGAAGCCGAACAGGATGGGGATGAAGTACCAAACCGGCTGGTAGCGGCGGTGCACCTTGGTCAGGAAGCGCTCGAAGTGCTCGTGGATGAAGAAGAACTGGAAGAACTCAGGATTGCGCTGGCACACCAGCACGAACCAGGGTGCCGCAACCGCCAGGAACAGCAAGAACCCCGTTACCAGGCGCATTTCCTTGAGGATGCGCCAGCGGCGGGTCAAAACGATGTGCCAGAAAACGACCGCACCCGGGAGCACGATGCCGATCAGCCCCTTGGCCAGTACCGCCAGCGCGGCGAAGAGGTAGAAGAGGTAGTAATAGCCCGGCCTGGGGTGATCGGCGTCGCGGGCGGCCAGGATGTAACTGCCCAGGGCGACGGTCATGGTGAAGGTAAGCGGTATGTCGGTGATGTTGATGCGCGCCTGGATCAGGAACCCGGTGCAGCCGCCCAGGACGAGTGCGGCGAGGAGGCCGGTGCGGCGGCCGAAGAGCTCCCGCCCGAGGTGGTAGCTGAACAGCACGGTGCCGAGCCCGCTCAGGGCGCAGAAGAGCCGGGCCGAGAACTCGCTGATGCCGAACAGGGAGAACGAGAAGGCGTTCAGCCAGTACAAAAGCACCGGTTTCTCGAAGTACTTTACATAATTGAGCAGCGGGGTGATCAGGTCGCCGCGTTCCAGCATCTCCCTGGGGATCTCGGCGTAGCGCGTTTCGTCGGGATCGATGAGGGGGAAGTGCCCCAGGAGTTGAAGAAAGAGCAGGCCGAACAGTAGGGTGAGCAGCAAAAGGTCCCGTCGCCGTGATTGGTGCGGCCGGGTAAGGTAGTTCAGCTGAAGTGGCATGCGGGTGGCTCCCCCCGTGACTGTTTTGGTCACGCGACGGTGGGTGTAGTCAGCAAACGGTTGGCAATGTTACGGTATAGCGCATTACCTGTGTATGACATGTAAATGACAATAATGTCATAAAACGGCGATAATAGTCTGGTCGGTGCGTAACTCCGGGGGGTTGTGGAGTTGTTAGTGTCTTGTAATGCTGAGCCGGGAAAGCTGCCAGTGTTTGTATGGGCGTGGGGTGCGCTGCGTGGGACGTTCCTCGCGGGATTCACTTAGTAATATTTCGCCTCATGCTCCGACAATAACAGTTGGCGGTACTTTATACACTTACGACAAACCGCGCCCTAAGACAGTCGTGCCCCCGACAAACAGGCCTTGACATCGAAAAAGGCATCTGCTACATAGACAGGACACATGGGCGATTAGCTCAGCGGGAGAGCACTGCCTTCACACGGCAGGGGTCACTGGTTCGAACCCAGTATCGCCCACCATGCAAACAGCAAAGGCCAAGTCACACGACTTGGCCTTTTTTTTTATCCACATCCTGTCTCTCGCGATTTCTGTTGATTATCCATAACGCGCCTCGTCCGGGTCGTGCCACGTCCTCCTTTGCGAAGGGGAGACAGAGGGTATTTGCCTGGCCAAGTCTGAACGCCAGCTCATAACCACAAGACGCTAACGTTGTTCTAGATATTGCCTCTTTGGCCTTGACACTTTCCTTGGGCAATTGCTATAGTGCTGCGTCGCCGCGGAGCTCACGTTAGCGTCAGCGCAAGCCGCAGGTAGCGGCCGCGGCCAACACACCACCGGGGGATATCTTGAAACTGGAACGCGGTCTTATTCAGGTGTATACCGGCAACGGCAAGGGAAAGACCACGGCTTCGCTGGGGCTCGCCCTGCGCGCCACCGGCCGCGAACTGAAGGTTTGCATGATCCAGTTCATGAAGGGTGGCGGACCCTACGGCGAGCAGATGGCCGCCGAGAAGCTGGCTCCCTTTCTCACCATCATCCAGACCGGGCGCCCGGGATGGGTCAACAAGGACAACCCCGCCCAGGCCGACAAGGACCTCGCCGCCGAGGCGCTGGCCCTGGCCGCCGAGAAGCTCACCAGCGGCGACTACGACCTGGTCATCCTCGACGAAGTGAACGGCGCCGTTTCCATGGGGCTTCTCCCTGTCGAGCGTCTGCTGGAGCTGATGGCCTCCAAGCCGGACCAGGTGGAGCTGGTGTTGACCGGCCGCAACGCCCACGAAAAGGTCATCGAGGCGGCGGACCTGGTCACCGAGATGCGTGAGATCAAGCACTATTACAAAGCCGGCGTCGATGCGCGCGTCGGCATCGAGAAATAACTACCATTGAATTTATTGATATCGGAGGTTTGCCATGGCTGAAAGAAGAATTCGCGTGCTGGTGGGAAAGCCTGGTCTTGACGGCCACGACAGGGGTGCCAAGATCATCGCCCGCGCCTTTCGCGATGCCGGTTTCGAGGTAATCTACACCGGACTGCACCAGACCCCGGAGCAGATCGTCTCCGCCGCCATCCAGGAGGACGTCGATCTGGTTGCCCTTTCCATCCTCTCCGGCGCCCACAACACCCTGCTTCCCGCGGTTAAGGAGATCATGACCGAGAAGGGTGCTGCCGACATCGTGCTCATGGCCGGCGGCGTCATCCCCGAGGACGACATCCCGGGTCTCAAGGCGGCCGGCATCGCCGAAGTCTTCACCCCCGGCACCTCCACCGAAACCATCGTCGGCTGGGTCCGCGACAACATCACGCCCCACGCTTAAACTAAAACGGACGTTCAACGTTCTACGTTCAACGTTAACTGCAAAACTTTGACGCAATCCATGCGCCGCGTGTTGCCTAGAGCAGACGCGGCGCACGCCGTAGAAGTCACCAACATGCCGCACGGTGGCGACGCGCTCACTCGAACGTTGAACGTTGAACCTTGAACCGCTTCTGGAGTTCTTATGACCCTGGCCGAACGCGTGCTCGACGGCGACATACGCGCCGCCGCGCGCCTGATGCGCGACATCGATGACCGCTTCAAGAGCGCCATCGAGGAACTGAAAACCCTCTACCCCCACACCGGCAACGCCTACATCATCGGCATCACCGGCCCCCCGGGGGCGGGTAAATCGACCCTGGTGGACCAGATCGTCTCCGCTTACCGGAAGAAGGATCTCCTGGTGGGCGTGGTGGCCATCGACCCCACCAGCCCCTTCTCGGGCGGCGCCATCCTCGGCGACCGCATCAGGATGAACCGCCACGCCGACGATGCCGGCGTCTTCATCCGCAGCCTCGCCACGCGCGGGGCGCTGGGGGGGCTTTCGCGCTCCACCACCGACGTGGTCAACGTCATGGACGCCATGGGGATGGACGTCATCGTCATCGAGACGGTCGGGGTAGGGCAGGACGAGGTGGACATCGTCAGCACCGCCCACACCACGGTGGTGGTCATGGTCCCGGGGCTGGGCGACGACATCCAGGCCATCAAGGCCGGCATCCTCGAGATCGGCGACGTCTTCGTGGTCAACAAGGCCGACCGCGACGGCGCCGAGCGCACCGCCCGCGAGCTCACCACCATGCTGGAGATGAAGCACCCGGACGCAGACGGGTGGGCGCCGCGCGTGCTGCAGACCGAAGGGGCACGTGGCGTAGGCATCGAGGAGCTGGTGCAGGAATTCGACGCGCACCACATCTACCTGAAGGAGTCGGGTGCCCTGCAGCGCCTTATCGAGGAGAGAAACGCAAAACTCTTCGCCGACACGCTCCGGGAAGAACTCTTCGAGACCGTCTTCGGCGCCATCAAGGGGAACGGCAAGTATGACGAGATCGTGGCCGGTATGCGCGACAAGAGCATGGACCCCTACAGCGCGGTCCAGGAAGTCATGGCGGGACGTGCTTTTTCTTGACCGAGCGTGGCAAAGGTGCTAATTAAGAACGAAATGGGGCGTAGGCCCCATTAGTCGTTTCTCGGTTGGGAGCAGGCAAGATGTTACGTAAGATTTTGGCTTTTGTTGTCCTGGCAGTCCTCTTTTCCATCGTGGTTTACAACCCCTCCGCCACTTCCGAGCCTGGCGCCAACCCGCAGGATCCGGCCAAGGAAGACCTCTCCCGGGTAGAGTACCCGAGCCTCGCCAAGGTCCCCTGGCGCGCCCACTTCATAGAGCCGCAGGAAACGCTGGAATCGCTCTTCGGCCCCGACTGGGTCACCGTGGCCCGCTTCAACCGTATCGACCGGCGCCACGTCTATCCCGGCATGACCATCAAAGTCCCCGTCGACATCGTCGCCGCCCGCAGCTACACCCCAATGCCCCAGGAGTATCCGGCGGCCAAGGGGTACGGCAAGTACATCCTCATCGACATGACCGAGCAGTGGATGGGCGCCTACGAGAACGGCAAGCTCAAGTTCTCCGCTCCCGCCGCGACCGGCGCCCCCGGGCACGAGACCCCCGTCGGCGTCTTCCGCATCGACGCCCGGCACCGCAACCACACCTCGTCGCTCTACAAGACCGAGGACGAGAGCGGCCAGTACCCGATGGACAACGCCATGCGCTTCCACATCGGTCCCGACAACGTCTCCTACTGGATCCACGCCCGCGACCTGCCCGGCAAGCCCGCCTCGCACGGCTGCGTCGGCCTCTACGATGAAGGGATGCAGAACCGGGTCTACGGCATACCGGACAAGCCGCAGCTGATCGACTCGCAGAAGTTCTACGCCTGGGCCGTGGGGGAGAACGAGTACGACGGAGACACCGGCGACCTTGAGGAGTTGGAGGACGCACCCGCCGTCGAGGTCAGGGGGACCAACCCCGTTTACCGCAAATAATAAAGCGCTATACTCTCCAGTTGTGCCCGCCACTGAATGTAAGGCGATCCCACTGTCACAGCTGGAGCTTTTGTGCAGGAACTGTTCAGAGAATACCTGCAGACGCACGGCTACTGGGTGCTCTTCCTGGGGACCTTCCTGGAAGGGGAGGCCATCCTCATCTTTGCCGGTTTCCTCGCTTTCCAGGGGTACCTTAGCGTCTACCTGGTTATGGTAGCCGCGCTGGTCGGCTCCTTCCTCGGTGACCAGTTCTACTTCCACATCGGCCGTACCAAGGGGCCGCAGCTATTGCGGCTCTTCACCACCTTCGCCAGGAAATTCAGGAAGGCCCTGCGGCTCATCGAGCGCTACGGCACCTTCGTCGCATTCGTATCCCGGTACACCTACGGTTTCCGCATCGTCCTTCCCGTCATCCTCGGCATGACCAGTTTCCCTTCGCGTCGTTTCCTGTATCTGAACTTCCTCTCCGCCCTGGCCTGGTCCGTCGTGTTCTCCCTGGCCGGTTACCTCTTCGGCAAGACTGCCTCCCTCTTCATAGAGGATCTGCAGAGCTACGAGCCCTACCTTATGTTGGTATTAGCCGGGATGCTTGCCTGTCTGTGGTCCAGTCACTTCGCCGTGCAGAGGTGGCGCAAGCGTCACGCGAGGGCCAGGCTCAAGCGCATCAAATCCCGCCCCCGCCGCCCCAAGACCACCTACAACCACCGCTAGGAGAAGGGGACTGGCTCCGCCAGGTGCCTGTCCCCTTTATCTCAGCATGTGGCTGCAAGTCAAAAGCAGTTACGCGAAGACACGAAGTAGTCGCGAAGCACGCAAAGGAAAAGCTTTTTGGGGTTACCACCCAAAAGGCCTTCTTCCCGTTCTTCGCGGATTCCTAGCGTTCTTTGCGTAACTGCTTTTCTGGCTCGTTTCTCCGTTGTCAATTGCCCTGGCTTATGGTCTAATGCCGCCCGCGGCGGGTTTCCGGCCGCACATTCCGCAACGACGAAGGGCATTGCATGGATTTGAAGGAAAGAGTTTCCATCGTACTGGTCGGGACCCAGAGTCCCGGCAACATAGGGATGGTCTGCCGGGCCATGAAGAACATGGGACTGCGCGACCTGCGCCTTGTCAACCCCTGCCAAGTGGACCACCTGGACGCCATCAAGTTCGCCGTCTCCGCGCGCGACCTGTTGGAAAGCGCGCGTATCTTTACCTCCCTGGAGGAGGCCCTCGCCGACAGCGAGTTCTCGGTGGCGACCACCAGGCGCCACGGCAAGTACCGCGCCGAGATCTCCACCCCGCCCGAGATCGTGGAGCGCTTCGCCGCCTGCGCGCCCAATAGCCGCATGGCGCTGGTCTTTGGCCGCGAGGACAGCGGACTCACCACCGACGAGGTGGCCATGTGCCGCTGGCAGTCCACCATCGAAACCGCGGACGAATTCGGCTCGCTGAACCTGTCCCAGGCCGTGCTCATCTTCTGCTACGAATTCCTTAAGGGGGCCGCTCCGGCGCCGGTCAAGGCCGCCCGGGAACTGGCCGGTTCCGCCTCACTGGAACCGATGTACGCCCACATGGAAAAGACCTTCCTGAGGATCGGCTACCTGAACCCGCAGAACCCGGACCACATGATGCGCACCATGCGCCGCATCTTCTCCCGCGCCGAACTGGACGAGCGCGAGGTGGCGTCGCTGCGCGGCCTCTTGTCCCAGATCGATTGGGCCTGCGCCGAATTCAAGGGGAAGAAGGGCGCCGGATTTCCTTGATGGTTAAAATGTGTTAAAGTTTGTTTCCGCTCCGCCGAAGCGATCTGGGTGAGGCGGACGCTGTATCTGGACCTGTTCTGCTGTAACTGACTGCGAGGGACCTACCGTGAAGATTCTCCTTACCAACGACGACGGTGTGCATTCCCCCGGCCTGGCCGCCCTCATAGAGCGGGTGTCCCAGGTGGCGGAGGTGGTCGTGGTGGCGCCGGACCGCGAGCAGAGCGCGGTCTCCCACGCGCTCACGCTGCACCATCCCCTGCGTGCCGCGCGCATCGCCGACAACGTCTACGCGGTGGAGGGGACCCCCACCGACTGCGTCAACCTCGGCATCCACAGCCTTCTTTCCTTCCGCCCCGACCTGGTCATCTCCGGGGTCAACCGCGGCGCCAACCTGGGCGACGACGTCACCTACTCCGGCACGGTGGCGGCCGCCCTGGAGGCGACCCTGATGGGCATCCCCGCCATCGCCGTCTCGCTGGCCACCCGCAGCGCCGGCGAGAACTTCGACTCCGCCGCCGCCTTCGCGGCCCAACTGGCCCTGAGCGTACAGCGTCGCGGGCTGCCGCGCGACACCTATCTCAACGTGAACGTCCCCGACGTCCCGGCAGGTGAGCTCCTCCCGGCCCAGATCACCCGCCAGGGAAAGCGCAGTTACGAGGGGACCATCGTGGACAAGGTCGATCCCCGGGGGCGTAACTACTACTGGATCGGCACCCTGGACCTGAGTTTCCAGGACGTTCCCGGCACCGATTACCATGCCGTTTCGCGCGGCCACGTCTCCATTTCGCCGCTGCACATCGACCTCACCAACCACGCCGCCATCGGCGAGTTGCAGGGGTGGGAACTGCCGTGATGCTGGACTTTTAGCACGTCATTTGTTATATTTCCCCGCTGCCAAAGATCGGGGGGGGAATGAATTCAGCTGTAGCACGCAAGAGGATGGTCGCCGAACTGGTGAAACGCGGTATCACGGACCAGCGGGTGATCAACACCATGCTGGAGTTGCCCAGACACATATTCGTGGAAGAGGCGATGGCCGCCCAGGCCTACAGCGACGGCTCCCTTCCCATCGGAGAGAAGCAGACCATCTCGCAGCCCTACATCGTGGCGCGCATGACCGAACTCCTCGCCCTCACCGGGCGTGAGAAGGTGCTGGAGCTGGGCACCGGCTCCGGATACCAGGCCGCCGTTTTGGCTAGCCTTGCCGACCGCGTCTGCACCGTCGAGAGGATCCGCCCGCTGGCCATGAAGGCGCGCAAGGCGCTGGACAGCCTGAGGCTTTTGAACGTGAACCTGAAGATCGGGGACGGCACCGAGGGGTGGCCCGAGGAGGCGCCTTTCGACGCCATCCTGGTTACCGCCGGGGCTCCCGCCCTGCCGGAGTGCCTGGTCGAACAGCTGGCGCCCGGAGGGAGGCTGGTGATCCCGGTCGGGGACCGCGTGGATCAGAAACTGTTGGTGATACGGAAGGCGGCCGACGGCAGCGTGACCCGCGAGGACGCCGACGACTGCCGCTTTGTGAGACTGATCGGCAAAAACGGCTGGAACGACGAGTAGCAGCACAGGTTGCCCCACATCACTCTGGCTTTGCCAAAGGAGTCTGGCATGGAAAACGACGAGCTTTTGGAGGAGAAGGATCCTCTCTTTCTTGATGGCGAACACGATCATGACCCGGACCCGGATGCCCTCGAACTCGAAGAGGTAGAGGAGGTCGAGGAGGCGGAAGAGGTCGAGGAAGAAGAGATCAAGGCCGCCGTGGTGGAGCACTTCGATGACGCCATCAAGCTCTACCTGCGCGAGATCCAGAAGACCAAGCTTCTGACCGCGGACGAGGAGAAGGAGCTTGCCGCGCGCATCGACCTGGGCGACAAGGCCGCGCGCGACCGGATGATCGTCTCCAACCTGCGCCTGGTGGTGAAGATCGCCAAGCGCTACATAAACCGCGGCCTCCCCTTCCTCGACCTGATCGAAGAGGGGAACATGGGTCTCATCAAGGCGGTGGAGCGCTTCAAGCTCTCCAAGGAATGCCGCTTCTCCACCTACGCCACCTGGTGGATCAGGCAGTCCATCGAGCGCGCCCTGGTGAACCAGTCGCGCACCATCCGCCTGCCGGTGCACGTCTCCGACGACATCAACAAGATGCTCAGGGTGACCCGCGAGCTGGTGCAGAAGATGAACCGCGAGCCGACCGTGAAGGAAGTCGCCGACGCGCTCGAGGTGAACGTCACCTACGTGCGCCGGCTCATGGTGCTCCTGAAGAAGACCTACTCCATCGAGCGCCCCATGGGGGAGAACAACGACTACTTCCTCATCGACACCATCGAGGACACCTCGACCATCTCGCCCGCGGTGCTGCTGGAGGACCTGAACAAGTACGAGCTGGTCTCCAAGTGGTTCGAGACCCTCTCCGACGCGGAGAAAAAGATCCTGACGCTCCGTTTCGGCCTGGACGACAAGGACCCGCAGACCCTGGACACCATCGGGCGCAGCTTCGGCGTCACCCGCGAGCGGATCCGCCAGATCGAGGCGAAGTCGCTGGAGAAACTGAGAAAAATAGTGGAAGCCACCGACATAATGGGGCGCAGTGCAACTACTGGTAATTAAAGGAGCGGCCGTTGGACATGGAAGATCTTAAAAGCATCATCAGGAACATCCCGGACTTCCCCAAGAAGGGGATTCTCTTCAAAGACATCACCACGCTTTTAGGGGACGCCAAGTCGTTTCAGCGCATGGTAGACCTCATGTCCCACCGTTACGTGGGGCAGAAGATCGACAAGGTAGTCGGTGTCGAGGCGCGCGGCTTCATCATCGGCGCCGCCCTCGCGTACAAGCTGGGTGCCGGCATCGTGCTGGTGAGAAAGCCGGGCAAGCTTCCTTCCAAAACCTTCAAGAAGACCTACGATCTCGAGTACGGCACCGACACCCTTGAGATCCACACCGACGCCTTCAACAAGGGTGATCGCGTGCTGATCGCCGACGACCTCCTGGCCACCGGCGGCACCATGGCCGCAGTCGTCGACATGATCACCGCCATGGACGTCGAGTTGGTCGAGTGCTGCTTCATGGCCGAGCTCGAATTCCTGGAAGGCGCCAAGAAGTTGCCTGAGGGCAAGGTCTTCTCGTTGTTGAAGTTTTAATAAAACTTCTTGCCAAACAGGCGGTGGTATTGTATAAAGTCCGTCTGACTTGTCCCCGTAGCTCAGCAGGATAGAGCACTTCCCTCCTAAGGAAGGGGTCGGACGTTCGAATCGTCTCGGGGACGCCAATGAAAATAAAGGGTTACAGCAAACGCTGTAGCCCTTTTTTCTTTTATTTTCTGTTTGGGTAACACATGGGTAACATTGTGGGGGCGGAAGAGTGTACTTGGCTGTAGCTCTATGCAGTTTAATCTTTGCTAACCTCTTGCGCTGTGATAATTTGCGCTCTCTGCTGATCGTGGGGCGGTGCATGAAACTCTTCTATGGAAAGGAGTTTTATGGTCCCTCCAAAGAAAAACGTTAATGGCACCGTTGCTGATATCGGCTATGAGGCTGAACTATCGCAGACGGCAGGATGGCGCGACAGGAGTTGTAGCCAACGAGCGGGACACGAGGTCTCCCGTCACCTGGCGCGATGCTCTGCTACCGAAGCTTCTATCAGGCAAACTCCGAGTTTCGGCTATGGAATGTGAGGGTATGGTATGAGTAGGCAGGAATATGACATCCCGAAGAACGTCGACCACTATCTAGCTATCGTATCGAAGCTGTATTCACAGGAAGGTGAACAGCTGAAACAAGAGATTCTTGTCAACGCCCAAGTCCGCGTTCATGAGGGGTGGAGTTGTGACAACTGGAATGGCGGTACCTATGGCCATGCACTTTATTTGAGTATACCGGAGGCGATTTTCCTTGGTATCGTTCGTGATCGTGACAATCTGCAAGCGGCGATCAAGGATGACATCAACAAGGTGCACAACGTCAAGAACGAGTTCATAGAAGAAGTTTTTATCGAGATGGAGGTGACAGAGGACAAGGATTGGCGGAAAGAATCCGGCCTCCTTATGCGTGGCAAGCGCGTTATCTCACCTGAAGCAGAGAAGCGGATATGGTCGGATAGCGGATTCAGGGTTTTTCTCAGCCATAAGACCGAGGCCAAGAAAGAAACGGCTGAACTCAAACAGGCTCTGAAGCTGTACGGCATCTCATGCTTTGTTGCACATGAAGATATCCACCCGACGCACGAATGGCAGAATGAGATAGAGAACGCTCTTGGCTCCATGGACGCGCTGGTTGCGCTCATGACAGAAGGATTCCATGACAGCAACTGGACCGATCAGGAAGTCGGATTTGCCTTCGGCAGAGGAGTTCCGATCATAGCGGTGCGACTTGGGAAGGACCCTTACGGATTTATTGGTAAATTTCAGGCTTTGACGTGCCCATGGAACATGGCCCCGCTGGAGATCGTCAAGCTACTTATCAAGCACGATAAGATGGTTGATACGTACGTTTCTGCCGTAGAGACTTGCAGCAGTTGGAACAACGGGATAGCCATCGCCCAAGCACTCCCATTCATTGATCGTATATCGGATGCTCAGGAAGCTCGGTTGTTGAGGGCATACAACGAGAACGGCGAAGTCAACGGAAGCTTTGGTTTCAATGGCGGCAAGCCTTCGCAATATGGCAGAGGCTTAGCATATCATCTCAATCGAATTACAGGCAGGACCTACAATCGTCAGTCAGACTGGACACTTTCGGTGACATCATGATAGATCCGATACACTCACTTTCATTCTCGATTCACTCCAACAAGGGGGTATACGCTGTTTTGCTCGGCTCGGGCATCTCAAGGTCGGCTAAGATACCTACAGGCTGGGAAGTCACTCTTGACCTTGTCCGCAAGCTTGCAGCGATTTCTGGTGAACCTTGCGATCCGTCACCCGCAGAGTGGTACAGGGCAAAGTTCAATCGAGACCCTGACTACTCAGTGCTTCTCGCGACACTCGCCAAGACTCCATCTGAACGTCAACAATTGTTGCGGGGATATTGGGAACCCACCGATCTGGAGCGTGAGGAGGGGGCAAAGCTGCCAACGGCGGCCCACCAAGCAATAGCCTCTCTAGTGGAACAAGGCTTTATAAGGATAATCATCACCACTAACTTCGACAGGTTAATGGAGGCCGCGCTTGCAGATGTAGGTATAACACCGACAGTCCTGAGCATTCCAGACCAGGTACACGGAACGTTACCTTTGATCCATACCCGTTGCTGCGTCTTCAAGGTTCATGGAGACTACTTGGATACTCGCATTCTTAATACTCCAGAGGAACTAGCATCCTACCCACCCGAATTCGATGCCCTGCTCGATCGTATCTTCGACGAGTTTGGTTTGATCGTCTGCGGGTGGTCGGCGGACTGGGATGAAGCGTTGAGGCGAGCTATATTCAGGACCCCATGCAGGCGGTTCGCTACCTACTGGGCTGCTCATGGAGAGCCAAGCTCTACAGCGCAGCAGTTGATCGCCCATCGGAATGCCAACGTCATTAACATCGATGGTTCCGATTCCTTCTTTCAAGCATTACAACAACAGGTACAGTCGTTGGAGGAGTTTTCGCGCCCACACCCCCTGTCGATTGAGGCTGCTGTGACAAGTCTGAAGCGGTACTTGAGTGAACCGCGCTTTCGCATACAGTTGGACGACCTTGTTAGTTGTGAGATTGATCGGATTATTGCGGCCACGTCTGGTCCGAAGTTCTCTGTAACCAATCCCGTCCCAGATCTTACTAACTCTACTGCTCGCGCACGAACTTATGAGGCAGTCAGCTCAACTATGGTTGCCATGGCGACTATCGGAGGACGATGGGTAGAGGAGCAACATTATACAGTCTGGCAACGCGCCCTTGAGAGGCTGGTCCTGGCCATTCCGCGTGAAGTCAATGGTACTACTTATATAATGTGGGCAGGCCTGCAGAGATATCCAGCGACTTTGTTGCTCTATACCTTAGGTATCGCATCGTTGGAGGCCGGGTGCCTGCAATTCTTGGGCAAGCTCTTCTCCACTCAGATCCACCTAGAATATCAGGAACCAGTTGC
This sequence comes from Geomonas anaerohicana, assembly GCF_016458305.1. Classification (GTDB taxonomy): domain Bacteria; phylum Desulfobacterota; class Desulfuromonadia; order Geobacterales; family Geobacteraceae; genus Geomonas; species Geomonas anaerohicana. The sequence continues at coordinate 118,982 of NZ_JAEMHL010000007.1, forward strand.
TGTCGTGACAATGCTACCTCCGTGTTGCATGTTTGAAGATAGTCATGTAGCCCGACAGCTTGAGGGAATGGAGCGTCGCCACGCACCGATGAATGATTGGATACACAACTTTCTGCGCCCCCAGTTCAAGCAGACATTCCCAAGCGATAAACGGTTCACTCTGTTGTTTGACAAGCTGGAGATATTAATGGCGATGAGCTGTGCATATCATTCCAGCAATTCTGGTAGCTCATACTGGGCACCACCAGGTGCCTTTGGTTACCGGCACAGTTCACGAGACGCCGTGCTGAAGGAGATCCAAGAGTCCATCGAAAAGAAAGGAGAACAGTCGCCGTATATTTCCAGTGGTATCTTCGGCACCTCGGTTGAGACCTGTAACGACTCTCTTAAGGCTTTCAAGTCATTCATCGCCCAGATTAGATGGTACTGACCAGGAGCCAATCTCATGGGCAACCTCAATGAATCGTGATGGAACAAGCACGCGGTGTTCGCTGCAGTGCCTCGGATACACTGACAATATAAAAGGTAGTGGGGATAACCAAAAAGCTTGATTTCTTTAGTTGTATGTAAATATTTAGGTGAGGAGTGAAATGCTATTGTCTATCTGTCATGCAGTAATTGTCTTGGTCGCATCACTTTCAATTGTCACTGGGCTAGGTTTATTTGTCGTACATGCTGTTGATCCTGATTTTTGTGTTGGTGTATCTATTCACCGTCGCAAGCTGGGACTTCCATTATCATTCTGGATACCGTTTTTAATAGTAATTTCAATCTGGGCCTTATTTTTTATGGGTTTGGTGCATTATGTCAAGCCATTCGATGTTGCAGCACCTGCGGCCTCAACTTCTGTTGAAACTCCAGCGCCGCCCCCTCTTGTATCAATTTATGGACAAGTAGGGGATAGTTTCGGCACCCTTAATGCGCTATTCACAGCTCTAGGGTTCGCTGGTGTTATAGCAACTTTATACGAGCAAAAGAAACAGCTTTCAGACCAACAGCGTGAGACAGAAGAAAGCAAAAAACAATCAGCTAAGCAGCAGTTTGAAAATTCCTTCTTCGAGCTGATGAAAATGCATGGGGAGATGTTAAAGTCACTGAGGCTTAATAAAAGATTCAACGAAACGACTACACAAGATGAAGATCCATTTTGTACCCATTATTTGGAGCTGAAAAATAAGTTTGTGACTGTACGGGAGACGCTGTCGTCGAAAGACCCAAGTGTTCATATTAATGCCAGTTATGTTGTCTTTTTTAAAAGTGTTCAATCCGAGTTAGGGCCATATTTCAGGAATTTGTACAATATTATAAAGTTTATAAATAATGCTCCAATTGATGATAAGAAGGTGTATGTAAATTTTGTCAGAGCACAGATGTCTGTGTATCATCTTGCTATTTTGTTTTATAACTGTCTCAGTATAAATGGTTGTGAAAAGTTCAAGGAACTCTTAGAGAATTATGAGTTCCTCGAAGATATGGACTTAACTCTATTGTTTGATTGGGAGCACAAGTCTCTCTACGCACCTCAAGCATTTGGGAAAATGCTGATAGATTAGATGGCAGGGGAACGTTTCAGAATATGTTGGCTGAGGGGCGGAGGTGATGTTGGTGCTTAATTACCTCTGCTGTTTCCATTTGACGATTTCGCGGGCAATGAGATTCTGAGCGAACGCGATTTTCAGGACTACCAGAGCCTGTACTTGAACCTGTACGCCGAATTCCGCAGCATGGCGGATGCGGAAAAAGAGTCAATAAACGACGATGTGGTGTTCGAGGTCGAGCTGATTAAGCAGGTCGAGATCAACGTCGATTACATTCTGATGCTGGTTGAGAAGTACCTGAAGAAAAAAGGCTCGGGTGGAGATAAGGAGATCCGGGCTGCCATCGAGCGTGCGATCGATGGCAGCCCCAGCCTGCGCAACAAGAAAGACCTCATCGAGAAGTTTGTGGATTCTGTCTCCACGAACGCCAAGGTCGATGCGGAATGGGTCGCCTTCATTGCAGCGAAAAAGACTGAGGAGCTTGACAGGATCATCGCGGATGAAGGCCTTAAAGCTGACGAGACCAAGGTGTTTGTTGACAACGCATTCCGAGACGGTGCGATTCCAGCTACCGGCACGGCCATCACGAAGATTCTTCCGCCGGTTTCAAGATTCAGCAAAAACAACGGCCATGGCGTGAAGAAGCAAACGGTGCTGGACAAGTTGAGTGCGTTCTTCGACCGTTTCTTCGGTCTGATCTGAGGGTAGGGCACGGCCATACGTTGGCCTTCATTCGGGATGTCATTACTACAGTAGGGGCGTGAAGGCCAAGGGGGATAAGATCCTCCTTTTCTTCTGTCTGTCCTACAACGAAGGGAAAATATATGCCTATTCGCACTGCACTCTGGAAGGTGGGCGCCCAGCCCCAGTTATTGGTGGAATCATGTCTTGCTAGTGAGCAACTCCTCGAAGAAATGATTATCTCTGCACCACGGATCTTGTCTGAGGAATGGATGCTAATAGGACGGCAAGAGAACACTGGATTGGGAGGCCGCATTGATTTGCTTGCCATCGCCCCCGATGGTTCACTTGTGCTCATCGAATTGAAACGCGAAAGGACCCCTCGTGAGGTTGTAGCACAGGCTCTTGATTACGCGTCTTGGGTGGAGAATCTTCTTCCCCAAGACATTGCAGGTATCTATAGCCGCTTTGCTCCCGGAAGAAGCCTCAATGAAGACTTCCTTCAAAGGTTTGGACAGCAATTGGAAGAGGATGGTCTCAATAAAAACCATCAAATCATAATTGTTGCTGCTTCACTCGACGATAGCACAGAGCGCATAGTAGCATATTTGAGTGCTAGAGACATCCCTATCAACGTCCTATGTTTTCAAATCTTCACTCACGGGCAAGACCAATTGTTGAGCCGTGCATGGTTACTAGATCCAGTACGCACACAAGTTAGCGCCTCATCGACCCCTGACGGACCAATTGAGCCTTGGAATGGAGAGTTTTACTGCTCCTTTGGTAACAGTGAGTCGAGGTCATGGGCTGATGCGGTTGAACTAGGGTTCATTTGTGGCGGCGGAGGGGCATGGTATAGCAGGACCTTGGAGCTTCTCAACCCAGGGGATCGCGTTTGGGTAAAGGTACCAGGAACTGGTTTTGTTGGGGTTGGTCTTGTTACTGGGCGTTCCCAACCAGCTACCGATTTTAAAGTAATAACTCAGGACGGGGAAAAGCTGGTACAGGACGTCTCTCAAAATGCCGCCTATCACCGGGAGTTCATCGATGACAAGGAGCGATGCGAATATTTCGTCTCAATGAAATGGTTGCAAACTGTTCCACTGGAGAGAGCAATAAACGAGGTCGGATTGTTTGGCAATCAGAACACGATCTGCAAACCCACAACCCCTAAATGGCGGTCAACGGTTGATCGACTAAAGGAAAAATTTCCGAAGTGGAACGAAACGTAAGGGCAAGCTCACAGCTGGATCACTCCAGAGAGAGGCATTCCCCTTTGTTGGTACAAATAGGATAAGGATTGTGCATTAAAGGAGAAGACGGAACTTTGTAGATAAATCTACTGATGCTTTAAAAACAGAGGGTTAGCAGGTGGATGCCACAGCTTTACTCCAGATAATGATAGCAAATGTTAACATTTTCGTGAGTTGCAGATTGATGGCGCTTTGGTGAGAAAATTGTCGGCTACAGTTGTCATTGAGTCTTACCTCAGGCTTTTAATGGCCCACAGAGGAGATCGCGCAACTGTTTAGCCTGTGACTGACTCAGGCACCGGTCTGCCGATCCCAAGATAACTGCTTCATCGACAGTTACCACTTCCGGTAATGCTTGCCTCAAATCCAAATCTCCCACCATCAGCACAAAGTTCGTGATAGCAACGTTCTCGATGAGGAGCGGTCTTAAGTCAAGGTACGCAAGAATTACATCCAGATCTAAATGCTGGGCTTGAAGCCGCTCACACTCCCTAGAATGAAAATCATTGATTCCCTGCTGGTCGAGGCAGAATGCTTCCTTAGCCCAATCAGTCTGCAAAATCTGTGTCCTGGCTATTTCATTCCACACCGAAGCCACCACGCTTAGCATGCTACCTCCTCTTCGTCTCTAACAATTCCTTATAGAAGGTTAACGCGTACGGCTTGATGCTAGGTCCGTACTTTTCTACCAACTGCGTTGCAAAAGTCTGCGCTGATTTATTCCCTACGTAATTGCTCCTCTGAATTTCGCTCCACATTCGGGAAAAGTCAGGCCTCAAACGGTTGTAGACCTCATCGTTGAAAGCCGGATAGTTCGGTCTACGAAGGTTGATTTTTACTTGATGAAGTTTCAAGGCAAGCATGTCTTGCGCTGCATGGATCACTTTTTTCCTTGCCGTGAGACTCAATGCGTCGAGTGCTTCCTGGGTATCTCGGTCCATGTTCATTTCAACCTCAGAATGCCGTCCTTTGCTGGTACATATCTGCTTTCAGGCTAGCTACCTAACGATAGGTCCTGGTGCATCAAAATCATTACCTATCGGTAGGTAGGTCGTGGTCAGCCCCGAAAAGGAAATACCATTCACCGCCTTTTGTTTTAGCGTGCCAAGCTTGGTTCATCCACTTGACTGGGCGACGCTCTTGTTTGAGTCCCCACCAGCTCCTTTGGGTCCAGTAAATATTCGGAGAGTCAGGTTCTATGGTATACGAGTCGCTGCCAAAGGTGAATATCGCAATCAGAATCGGAACAAAGATAAGAGGGAGTATATCAGTCGAGGACTCCATGATGAATTTCATATTATAACTCCAGAGTTCAGGGCATTGGAGGGGGCCTGTCTGCTAAATCGCCCTCACAGCCGTTCGGGACAGGCAACGTTCATTGGCTCATTTGGTGCGGACAAGGTCTGGACAGGCTGCGCGGCAAGCGTCGGCGGCTTTGTCACAATAATAGCTGGCTGGAAAGGTTCCGCCGGAGGATGACAGGCAGGTGTTAAATTCTTTCTCGCACGTGTAAAAACAGGACTTCCCTTGCTGACTCGACCATTCATAATACTTGCCGGAAGTGCATCCGAGCATAGATATGAGACATGCGCCTACAACCACTGACTTGAGGCTAATCACCTGTACCCCCGTTGAACTATCTATATTTTGCCCGCATGGAGTTTATATGATGCTGTGGACAGAGAGAAGGGGGGGGCATAGCCCCGTACCCGCTGCTAGGGGCTGTCAACACAGGCCCACATTTCCGACAGGACTTTGCAGTCAAAATCTACATATTCGATGGCGAATCTATCTCAAGTATAGATAATGTCAATAAAAATCGTTTTATGCTGTGGTTTCAAAACCCTTCTGGACAGCGGATTATCGACGCTCCAGGAGGAGAAAGATGAATAGTACTAAGGAACTATTAGGGTTACGAATAAGAGAGCTGCGAAAAACCAGGGAGTTATCCCAAGATCAGCTCTCTGAGAAGATTGGGATCGATGCAAAGCATCTCAGTCGAATTGAATTAGGGAAGAGTTTTCCTTACATGGAAACACTCGAAGGGATTGCCGAAGCCCTTGATGTGGAAATCAAGGATCTTTTTGAATTTCATCATGTCGACATCGTTGATAAGGGGTCGATTGAACGGCTGCTTTTGCGGGCAAACGAAAAGAAGCTTAGGCTGATTTTCAAAATTGTTAAGGCCATTGTTGATTAACCAAACAGAGAATGCTCCCTTGCTTTTTTAGTGAATGGCTCACATGCTGCAGGGGGGGGAAGACTCTAAAGAACCGCCTACACCAGTAGTGGGCCTTTTGCAGTTGAGATGTGGCGCTTTCACCTGCTGCTATATTGCTTCAAACCTCTGATACTCCCCGAGCCAGCAAGCTGCGACGCTTATATTGCGCTCCCCAGCCCGTTGTTTCTCTATGATGATTTCTGCTTTTGCCTGATGCACACGATAGGTGTGTCGGGCGTCGTCAGTTCTGTTTTTGCATTGCTCACAATAGGCCGCTGGCCGGTACGGAAACAAAATGACATCAGCATCTTGTTCGATTTCTCCTGAGTCGCGAAGGTCGCTCATGATTGGTCGTTTGTCGTTCCGGGCGTCTACCGCCCGTGACAACTGGGCAAGGGCAACAATGGAGATGTCCAACTCTCTGGCCAGTTGCTTCAGTCCTCGACTTATCTCTCCGAGACCTTGTACCCTGCTTATCTTGGGGTCTGAAAGCGCCATAAGCTGCAGATAGTCAATAACGATCAGGTCAAGTCCCTCCCTTTTCTGCCGGTACGCCTTTGCTCTCATCTCACGCAAACCAATTGCTGGGGTGTCGTCTATCGATAATTTCCAACCGTATATATTCCCCATGACCTTTGCGAGCTTCGACCATTCCGCGTCGCCTAACTGACCACTACGAATGTTCTGGTACTTGATGCCATGGCCAGCAGCAAGCCTCTCAACGATGTCCACTCTACTCATCTCCAAAGTGAATAGGAGGGCAGACTTTCCAGAGGTGCATGCATTTGCCAGGATGTTAACCCCAAGCGCTGTTTTCCCCATAGAGGGGCGCCCGGCGATGATGATCAACTCACCTGAGTGCATGCCCGAGGTAGCTTTATCGAGTGCCGGCAGGCCGTACGGGAGTCCTTGAACATCTCCTTTGGCCTCGTACCTCTTTTCTATTCTCCTTATTGCGTCTCTGACGGCTTCTCCCATACCGACCGGTGCAGTGGACCTCTTCTCTATGGCTGGCTGGATCGCGTGTTCAAGCTTTTCAACGGCCTTTTCGAGAGTGCCCCCATCGTAGATGATCCGAACCGCTTCCTGGGCCTTGGCAATCAGCCGCCGCTCTTGTGCCTTCTCCGCCACGATTCGACAGTAAAAAGCTATGTTCGCGGCCATGGGGACGAAGTCCACTAAAGTGGCGAGATATGAAGCACCTCCCACTTCTTCCAGTGCCCCCATGCGCGCCAGTTCCGTGGAGAGCGTCACCAAGTCCACAGGTTCGTTCCGGTTACATAAACCCGCCATCGCCTTAAATATCTGCCGATGCCCTTCCCGATAAAATGCCTCTTGTGTAAGGAATTCATCCACAGTAGCGATGGCGGCATTCTCCACTAAAATACCACCAAGGATGGACATCTCTGCTTCGATGTTCTGAGGTGGTAGCCCTCTCTCAGTTATCATATTGCGCGAACCTCTGTCGGATTTTCTCTGCTTCATCGGCTGTCACGGGTGAAAATGTCGTCGCTTGTGCTTCGGTATCGGACGTTGATACGGCAGGGATTTCATCTTCCCACCTCCGGCCACTGAGCCATCCCTGTGCCATCTTGGGGGTCTTACCGCTGGCATGGAGATCAGGGCGCCGCATCGCTTCTTGCTTGGCCGCACCAACAATGCGTTGGACAAGGCTGTCGGTCATAACGGGGATATCAAGCCAGGAATCTGCCGCCTCAGCTTTTCCTGCCTTGTAATCGAAGACGTTCCAGAACAAGTTGAACCAGTCAAGCCGCTTCCCTGTGAGCTTCCTTTTTTTCTTGGTGAGGAAGAAAGCCACGTCATCCGTGTGTTCCTCGACGTCGCGAGACGAGAGGATCGTCTTTTCCTTTTTTCCCTTCTTACAACCTTCTTCTGTATCGTCTGGGACTATTGAGGGCTTCGCCTGGGCTTCAGTACGGGCCTCATTGTGGGCTTCATAGTTCCGTGGATTCTGATAACGGTCGTAATTACAAATGGTTATTATCAGTCCGCGTGTGGTCTTCGTTGTGGTGATCATTGCGGCCTTCACAAAGAATTCGTAGGCGCTTCGTATCTTGTCAGGGGTAGGGGTGTTTTTTCGAAACCCTTCGTGATAACTCGTGGCTGCCTGCATATCACCAATGGTCGCCACCAATTGGCCGCGTTTGAGCTTGTCCCTGTCTTTCCAGTTCGCCCGATCCAGCATCCATGCCCAAAGCTTGAAGTACAAGGGGGGCTTATCCATCATCTCACCATAAAAAAGTTTTCTGGCGAAAAGGACATATCCGCCCGGTATGTAGGAGTCTGTTCCACTCATTCGCCGAATCCTGCCTTTACAGCTGTCATTGTGTAATTTCGTCCCGCGTAGGCTCGAATGGCAGCTCTCCTTTGAATTTGGTCCAGGCAGGAGTCTCCGCTGCCCCACATTCCAGCGAGCTGAGTCAGTAGTTGTATTTTTCTTGTGCTTTCAAGTGCGGCACTCATGAGGGAAGGCGAAAGGTTTCGATTTAGGAATGGCTCGTCGTAATACCTTGCCGGGACGGTCATGGCTGATCTCCTTAAACCGCTTGAGCTTCGGTTGTGGACCCGAAAACTCTTGCATCAAGGAATGCATCGAGATCGGACATGCGGTAGCGGACGGAGCGACCGATTTTGGCGAAGCGAGGGCCTCTCCCATTCCAGCGCCATTGTTCAAGCGTTGCCGGTTTTACCTTGAGATATGCTGCTGCTTCCGGGGTAGTGAGTGCTGCTTGGCGTGGCGCTACTACTGAGGTTTCGTTTTTCATGTCCGGGCTCCCTGTAATGTTGGTTGACGTTCTACAGGGGATAGACTAAGGAGGCTTTTATTGGTTGTCAGACGATGAGGATTTTATTTTTTGAATGCGGGTATAACTTCGCTAAACAAATTACATTTTTTCGAAGAAATGAAAAAGTCCCGAGGATGTCGGGACTTTTGGGGGGATCATTTGCAGAGGTTCTTCTTGATTTTCGTTAGCCTGTTTTGGACCGTTTTCGTCCTATAGGTTCGATCGTCTGTCTCAATTTTGCCTTCTTTGTCAATTGACTTAATGATTGCACGAGCTTGGTCTTCAGTTTTCATGAGGTGCCGCAGTTTAGAGATAACTTCTCGATACTTTGGAAAATTCCCAGAAGACTTCTGTAGCTCCAATGCTGCTCGGGCAACGAGTTGCCAGATAAGGTCCTTTGGGGGAGCATGGCTCAGTCCTGATTCCAGAGGAGTTTCGTCGCAGAAGCCTGCGAATGCAATGCTCTGAAGGGTTTCAGATAGCAACTGAGAAAGATGAATGGAAACCGGCTCGTCGTAATCTTGGACCTCGATCTGGGTATACTTCTCAAGATCCCGTCTCCATACGAACATATTTGCTGGGAGCAACCCATCCTTACAGGCATAATACAGCGTCCGCCAACTTTCAGGGGCAATGTCTAGGTCGGGAGCCTCCTTAGCATGGGCAAAAAGTTGCGGAAAGTAGTCGCCACGTTCGTTGTAAAGATGTCGCAGAAGTAGCTCTGGGGTGACAGGAGGATATGTCACGTAGGGAATCAATCGTAACGGTACGACTTCTGAATTTGAAATGATAGGAAGTTTCATATATGCGGTACCTTCATGTGTCTGGGAGATATAGAGCTACCTCGTAACTTGGATCTTGCGCGTCAGTGGTATAACGTTGCTCTCGTTTCTAAGAGTGATACTTGCTAGTTTCCGTCCCCAAGCTTCAAGCGCCTGTTGTTTTTCTTTGTCGTAGCTGTGGCGGTTGTAGGTGCGAATGACACCTTGCTTCACGTGGTTCAGCACGGCGTCAATTATTTCGTCCATGAAACCCATCCCAGCCATGAAAGTTGCAGCCGTGCGCCTTAGGTCATGAGGTGTGAATTTCTCTACATCGAGCCTGTTTTCGGTGGCCGGCTTCCCCGCTTTGTCGTAGAGCTGCTTGCCATCCTTCCCAATGACGGGCCACGCGAGATTTCGCCTGACGGCAACAGGCAGCGAGTGAGAGTCTATCGGTTGTTTCTTGTTGTCATGGGGGCAGGGGAAGATATAACCCTTTGGCATTTGCTCCCCGCTTTCCGCACCGATGGCTGTGAGTGGGCCGATTAGCTCAAGTGCCAAATCTGTCAGGTAGACACGGTGCTCCCGGCCGTTCTTTGCACGCCCTGCGGGAATGGTCCACCAGTGGCCGTCTATCTCGCTGGAGTGCATCCCTGACACTTCGCCAGGACGCTGGGCGGTCACAAGCACCAACTTAAGCGCTCTCTTCATGTCGTCGCTCATAGATGCCTTGTCAAAAGCTCCCCACAATGCCCTCACTTCGTTTTCTGTCAAGGCACGCTCGCGGCTAGTGGTCGGGGCAAGCGCCTTGATCCCGGCAAAGGGCGTGTGTGGGAGGATGTCCCGTTCTACCGCAAAATTGAACATCTTCCGCGTGATCTTCAGTACCTGGTTACTCATGGCAGGGGCGCCACGTTCGATAATACTCTCAAGCAACAAGATGACATCGCGCTTCTTGATATCCTCTGCTTTCCGCTTCCCCCAAACCGGCACCACCTCAACGTTTAGAAGCCGCTCGTCTGCAGCCCCTGATCGCTTGTTGACCGCGTGCTTGTCCAGGTACTCCTTCACGAGGTCCTTCACCGTGAGTGCCCGTGCCATCTCTTCGGCAAGCCGTGCTCGCTCTCTCTTCGTTGCGTTTGGGTCGGTTCCCTTCCCCATGTCAGCAAGCATCCCTTCCGCTTGTTTTCGGGCCTTCTCGGCGGTGATCTTGTCGGCTGTGTCTATTTTCGCTCTCACCAGCTTCCCGTTGACCCGTCGCATGGTGAAGTAGGTCTTAACGGTAGAGGAGACCCGGATGCCAAAGCCTCTGAGAGCGTCATCGAAGTAGTCTACCCTCTGCCCGTCAGCTGCTGGCTGAAGTCGATCAACACTCGTCTTGGTGATGTGGATTACTGGCATGGCACCCCCTTGGTTTTACTATCCTTGCTGGCTGGGTAACGTGTGGGTAACAGTTTGGAGTGAACAGTGGGTAACTGTGTAGAACAAAACTATTGTATAAGTGCCGGAAAGTCAACATAAAATCGAATGTGATAGAACTGGGTAAGGTGTCGGTAGGGGTGTGAGTTGTTTACTCCTAAGGAAGGGGTCGGACGTTCGAATCGTCTCGGGGACGCCACAAAGAGATGAGGGCCTGCAGCTTTTTGCTGCAGGCCCTTTTTGCATGTTCTGACTGACGCGCTCGATCCATTTTCTTGACCTTGGACCGGCTCCTCCCTCTGATCTATCTCTGACCCGGCGAGAGCCAAGGTTACACGTCTGAGTATAGGTTGTTATGTTCAGGAGCAACCTGTTTCCATGGCCTAGTTGTTTATGAGCTTGTCCGCAAGATCCAGTAGCAGGTCTTTGGCTTCACCTCTGGTGATTGCGACTGGTGTCTCATCAACAGTGAGGAAGATGGGATTGTGGATCTTCCGTTGCGACATTTGTCGTATCATGCCATGAAAGATACCGGCAAGAGGTACATCAAGTTCCTTACACCTGCGTTCAAGCGCGTGCTTTTCCTCTTCAGTTACCCGAACGGTAATGCTGATACGTCGAGCTTTGTTGTTGCAGGATCCTAACGGTCTGCCTTTTTTCAGAATTCCTTTCATAACCGGGCCCTTTTCCAAATCTGTCTGCGACGCTGAACCTTTAGGGAAGACAAAGGAATTGAGTTCGTTACTGTGATATCTCCGCGGGTTGTCCTTCTACTGCTTCGATCATCTCTTCCAGGTGGTTTGAGAGTGCCTCGTACCAAAAATGTGGTTCTCGTGCTGCGGCCATTTCCTCCACCAGCAACGTAAGATGGTCAAAAGCCGAATCCTCGGCCTCCAATCGAGTGGCCAGTGAATGATTAAGCATGGCGGTCTGCAACCGGAGAAACTTCACCTCCAGCGTCAGAAACGATGTCTTTTGAAGGTTGATTTCAGCAACCCGTCTTGCTGCCGCTTTCACCGCGAAGAATCGATCGTCCATGGCGTGCTCCTCACTGTTCGCAGAAAAAGTCGCCCCCCTCTCCAATGAAGAGTAGGGGGGCAGTACAACAAACCAGGATTTAATATTAGCATTTATTTATGTTGTGGTAAAGTTGATCTTCTGGTTTAGAGATGTCTCTCAGCAGTAATATCCCGCCCCGCGACGGCTCACATGCCAATGAATGTTAGTCGTACCGAACGGTAAACAATTGAGTTGCAAGTAAAAATTTGTCTTGAGAGTGTTCTGCTGCTTCATCCCATTCCGATATTTAACTACATACCTTAAGCTTCGGGCGTAAACGCAATAAGAGATTTTCCTAATCTCTGATGTGCCGGAGCGCAGTGCTGAGTAACGTCGTCGTACAGCCATTGGAGTAGCATGGCTAGCTTGTCACATATCACAGAGGCGGGGTGTCGCTTAACGTGCTACAGGCGGACGGGTGCCCCTCGCCATTTCAGAGACTCCTTAATCGCTTCCAGTACTCGGACAACCCTTAACCCCGCGTGACCATCGTTGATAGGGGTGATGTCGTTAGATATGCAACTCAGGAAGTACTCCACTTCTTTTTTCAACGCCTCGCCTTCGGGTACCTTCGGAGCCCACATGTCACCGCTCCGGTAAGCCATCATCATGCCGTCGTGATAGGCGCCCTTATCATATACCTTGATTTTTTCGTCATGGTCCAAATCGTTCCATACTAACATCCTGTTCTGGCCGCCTATCAGGGTTGTGCGCACCTTTACTGGTGAAAGCCAATTTACATGCAGGTGAGCGATAACGTTGTCCGGAAAATAGAGTGTAACGTAGGCGACATCTTCATTGGAGTTAAAGTGCGAGACGCCGGTAGCAGTGACAGTTGTAGGTGGCAATCCGATCAAATAATCCATGATCGAGATGTCGTGAGGGGCAAGGTCCCACACAACATTCACGTCTTTTTGAAACAGGCCGAGGTTGACTCTGACCGAATCGAAATAATACAAGTCCCCAAGGACCTTGTTGTCCAGGAGTTCTTTGATTTTATTGACTGCCCCAGTGAAGAGAAACGTGTGATCTACCATTATTTTAAGATGCTTTCTGTCGGCTAGCTCGATCAACTGCTCCGCTTGGGCTCCTGATGCCGTGAAAGGTTTTTCTATGAAGACATGTTTCCCGTTTTCTAGCGCCAGCTTGGCTATGTCGAAATGCGACGATACCGGAGTAACGATAGCAACAACATCGATATCAGCTCGTTGCACTAATTGATGGTAACTCTGCACCAATTCCACATCCGGGAAATTTAGCTGTGCACGGCAAAGCGACTTCTGGTCAGCATCACAGATTGCAGTCACTTTTGCGTCAGGTGCCTGATAAAAATTCCTCGCGACATTAGGCCCCCAGTACCCGTACCCCACGATGCCCACTTTTATCATGATGACCTCGCTGATGTTGTTAATTTGATGTTGGCACGAACCGCAGAGAGCGAAACCAGTCTAGCCAAGGGTAAGAATTTTTAAACGGAGAGAATTTCTTGCGTGCCGGTAGGATTATTTCTGTGGTGACCCGATGTGTGTCTGCGGGCGCTGGAAAGGGAATAAGCCAAGCATGGAAGGGCATAGACACCATCGGTGATGCTGTTCAAAAGAGGGGATTGCGGAAGACGAAACGGATTCGCTGGCGGTAAGATTTAATAGCTGATGAGCTTGCTGGTAAGATCCAGCAGCAGGGCTTTGGCCTCGCTTCTGGTGATTGCAACTGGAGTCTCGTCGACAGTCACAACGATGGGATCATCGATCTTCCGCTGCGACAGTTGCCGGATGAAGCCATGAAAGATACCGGCGAGAGGCACATCAAGTTCCTTGCTTCTTAATTCTAGTACTTGTTTTTCGTCCGCTGTTACCCGAACGGTTATGTTGATCCGGCGAACGGATTTGCCGTTGCTGGATCCTAACGGCCTCCCTCTTTTTCGAGATTCCTTCATCATGTAGTCCTTTTGCATGTTCATCGGACCTAATCCCCTGGCACTGGGCAGTCGGCAATCAGAAGAATCATTGCAACCCAGTCTATCGCAAGATCGGTTTTGCTGAATGAAGTGAGTTTCTCAATCAGGCAGGATTTTCTCTGAGAGCTGTCAGGTCATCACCTTCAGCACCATCTTCTGGTTGTCGTCACATTTCCCAAGGTAGACCACCGTCGGCCTTACGCTGGTGAGGAATGGGCAGTCAACGGCTTGGAAATCCACCGGCTGGTGTTACCCTCCTACTGGTTCCGCCGGCTGAACCTTCGCGGCAACTGGTGAGGTGCCCAAATGGGATATACACAAAGAGGTGTGACATGAGGGAAAAGATTTGTGTGGTCTGTCTTAGAGCGTTTACCACTCCGGCAGCGCCGGTGATGGTATACGAGCTAAACGACTGGGGCGACGCTTCTCCCACCGCTCACGGTTTACTGCCCGGTCCAGAGCACCCTCCGACGCATCAAGCCAATCTTGGACTCTGCCTGGAACATGAGGAGTATTTCAAAGAGGGGCTGGTCGCCGTGATCGAGATAGAAACGCTTAAAACCCAGGAAGAGTACAACGCGATGGCGTCTCGTGCCGAGGGGAGGACAGGCAATATGCTGTACCTGCCGAAGGAGGTTGTTCTAAGGTTGGCACTCTTCCCGCCCAACAATGCGGTGGTCTTTTGTGAGCGGGAACCGTTCGATCGACTCAAGGAGGCAACAAAAGACGTATGGTCGTAGGCCAGAAGCTGATTAACAAGGACCTGGAAGGAGTACCCGCCGGACAAGAGATTCACGTCCAATTGTAGTGGTTTCTTCATCTTGTCCAAATGCTCAGGCGGCTACGGATTCTCCTGCCGATAAATGTTCCTTATTCAACCTTCTTACCAACTCCTGAATCTGACATCGGCCAACAGTCCCCGCTAATGGACCCACAGTCGATGACCGAAGCCCCGCCTCCCGCGCCATTTCCTGGTCCCCAACTTGTAGGGACCAACATTGACACCATTATGGACTGAGATAAATTTATGGGCGTTTCCCGGCCGGGGATGATGAGGATTCAGCCGCACATCACAACTAAAGGGGAGATTACTATGAAACAACAACTTTCCTGTGTCGTGGCTGCAATGGCGTTGCTGGCTACAGTAGACGCAGGGGCAACAACTCTTAACTACTACCTCGACCAAAATAACTCCACCCTCACCGGTGGACCGTGGGCGACTGTTACTTTGTCGGATGATGCTGACGACGGCAGAGTTCATTTCACGGTCGACCTGCTAAAGGCGGGGTACGACTCGGTCGGTCCTAACTTTGGCCTACAGGATTTCTACTTCAACGAGAACACTGGCGATCCCAATTTTGCAAAGGATTTCATCGTACAGTTTTCCTCACCAACCACTTGGACCAATCAGTACTCTCCCACCAGCGATTTAGGGGGAGTGGGGCCCTACGGCAAGTTTGAACTTAGCGACGATGGAACAGGAAACGACAGGACAACGCATCTCGACTTTTATCTGAGGTCGTTGGCGGGTGCCTTGTCTGCAGAAGAATTTGCCGTGACGTCTCCCAGCACAACCTACATGTTTGCTGGTCACATTGGAGGTTTTTCAGATGTCGGGAGCGACGGCTTGACGTATGACAGCGCTCAGTTCGCATCATCAGGGATGCCTGTCGCTCCTATACCTGAGCCGGGCACCATGACGTTGCTTGGCGCTGGCTTCTTTGCTTTGGCAGTTCGTTCCAAGCGTCGCAAACCTGCATAAAGCGCAAGAAGAACTGCGACCAACGACGTACAGGGGCTGGTGAACGGCAAAGTTAGCATCGAGTTACAACTTTGGGGTGAGAATCGGCGTGTAAGCACCTGTTAGTGCGTTTTTCTCGAGCTTTGCAAAGATATGGGCTTAGCCGACTTTGGCTAAGCCCATATCCTATGCTACGACTGGTAAGGCGTATGGGCACCTTTGAATCAGGCGCCCGAAGGCCTCTCAGTTGCTTCATTAGCGGTGGCTGACTTCCCGCCGCGGGTGGAAGCTATGAACCCGTTACTCAAAATGCCGATTCGAATGCAACTCCTTGTTATTGTGGCCATTGTGGCTGTACCAGCAGCCGGCATCATCATCTATTCCGGGGAGCAAAACAGAAAGCAGGCCATAGAACATGCCCGGGCAGAGACGCAAACCGTGGTTGGGTTGGTGGCGTCGGAGCAAAGACTCATGCTTGCATCCGCCCAGCAGCTCCTGATTACCTTGGCCCAGTTGCCTGAGATCAACGAAAAAGAGGCGGCCAATACCACGTTTTTCCTGAGGCGCATTCTCAGGCTACATCCCACCATCGGCAACATTTTCGTCGCTGACCGCGCAGGCTTCATCTGGGCCTCCGCTGCTCCCTTCGAGAAAAAAATCAACGTAGCCGATCGACGCTACTTCAAAAACGCCATCGCTACCGGGCGGCTCTCTTCAGGCGAATACCAAATCGGCAGAATCTCCCATAAACCCAGTCTCAATTTCGGGTACCCATACTGGGACAGTCGAGGGAGATTGACAGGTGTTATCTGCGTTTCTCTTGACATGCAGCGTTACAAGGATCTGTTGGAGCAATTCCGCCCGCCCGGGCGGACCCAAATGGTGCTCATAGATCACGATGGCATGGTGCTGTTCGGCGTACCCCAGCGTGGGCCACAGACGGGAAAAGCATTTGACCAAAGACTATTCAGGTGGATGCAGCTGGGGCCAGATACTGCTACATCGATTGCCTCCGGCCTTGCAGGAGACTCTCCAGGAGAAAAGCGATACATAAGTTATCAGAAGTTGCGGCTACAGGGTGAGCCAACTCCCTACATGTATGTGTGGGTCGGTATTCCGGTCGAGTCTGCCCTGTCGGCTGCCACGTCGCGGCTGGTAAAGAACATGTCGCTGCTTGGGCTGGTTCTTATCTCCGCACTCTTGCTGGCATTGTTTATCGGCAAGTATTCCATCTCTGACAGGATCACCGTTTTGGAAAGGGCCTCCTTAGACGTGGCGAACGGCGAGCTTGGTATGAGAGTGTCAGATGCCGTCAGGGGAGGTGAGCTCGGAAGATTGGCTGGGACCTTCGATGCCATGACAAGAGAGCTGTTGTCGAGGGAGCAAATACTTGGTGAAAAACAAAGGCTGCTGGAAGACCTTAACGCTAACCTTGAGCTACGCGTCACTGAGGCAGTCGCCGAATTACGGAACAAGGATCAGATGCTGATACAGCAGGGACGTCAGGCGGCAATGGGAGAGGTTGTGGGAAATATCGCTCATCAATGGCGTCAACCGCTTAACATGCTGGGGCTGATCATCCAGGAAATGGGCATGCTCTACGACCATAAGCTTTTGAGCAAGGAAAGCATTTACGCCAGTACCCAAAAAGCGATGGCAGTGATCAATTCAATGTCCAAAACGATAGACGATTTCGGTTCATACTTCAAACCCGATCACACCAAGAAGGTTTTCAACGTTAGTACTGCTTTGTCAAAGACTTTATCCCTCGTTTTGCCAATGATGAACAATCAGCACATCGAGGTAAAGATATCAAAAATTGAGCCTGTTGAAGTTTATGGATTTGAAAGTGAGTATGCGCAGGTTCTTCTAGCTATCATTACGAATTGTAAAGATGCTTTTGAAGCTATCGGACTGGAAAGACAGCGCATTATTGACATAACCGTCAGCAGGATCGACAAGAGGTCTTTGGTAACAGTTGCCGACAACGCAGGGGGAATCAACCCGGGAATAATCGACAAAATATTCGACCCCTATTTCACCACCAAGGGGCCCGATAAGGGCACCGGGATAGGGCTGTATATGGCAAAGACTATAATAGAGCAACACATGGGTGGACGACTTACGGTGCGGAACCTTAAAGATGGCGCTCAATTCAGGATAGAGGTTTGAACCCCGATCATAAAACAACCGAGGCAACCGAGGATGCTTGAGTCCCAGGCTGCCAGTCGCAACTATGTAAAAAGCGCCTCATAACTCCTGTCTTTGATTTCTGCTGTGTTGCACCCGCACTCTTTCCGTAGGGGATTTTTCTGAAATAGGCACTTCGCACCGGTACCTTCGGGGCCCATACACTGGTGCTCCCCTACGCTTTGGGTCCAGAAACACGCAACTTCTCGTGGCAACGCGTGCCAGTATTCCCCTTGGTATTCGCTCTTCAGATGGGTCAGCAGTTCCCGGTACAGGACTGGGTGATACTCCTCGAAGTTGGGAGGGGCATCAAAGCTCATGTAGTCCGGGTGAGTAATGAGCAGCACCATCCCTCCATGCTCCGCGATCCAGCGCAACTTTTCCTTCCAGATCGAGGTGTCCTTCTCGCGGAAGATGACAAACAGGGTGAAATCCTGCGGCAAGGTGTAGGGCAACTCGACGTACTCCCTGCCGGCAACGGTGGTCTGGTGAACCGGGAAAATAGTCCCCAGCGGGTCCGGCTGGGGCTCGAATGGGTCGGAGTCGAAGGACGATGCTTCGTAGCAGATGTTCAGCGCGTGCAGCCACTCATAGTTATGATACACGCAGGGAGATCGAAAACCCACCGCTCCCCACTCCTTGAGGTAGCCGTTGATCTTGACGGCATGCCTGGCAAAGGTCTCTGCAGATTCATACAACTTTCTGTTATGCTCCAGTCCGTGCACCCCCACCTCGAAGCCCCCCTGGACTAGCTTGTGACGCAGATCTTCGGGAACATGGTACTCCTCCGCTACAAAGTTGAAGCAGGAGCGGAATCCTAACTCTAGTTCCAGCTCCATCAGTTGCTCGCATCTCTCCACCCCTCGCGCGGTATCCACATCATGGGTAAGTACAACGGCGAACTTTTTCCCGTGGGGCCACCCCTTGAAACCAGGCGGCGGTTGGCCGGCTGCAGGATCTATGGGCCAGGTGCTGCGGTACTTTGCCCTTTTCAGTCTTGCCACAACGCCACGGATAACTAGCTGAGCCCTACGTGGGATAAATGGTTTCAGGTGATAGTAGGTGCGGGCAAGCTTTTCGTGTAATCGGGATGGCATGACGGTACCTCCGTCAGTTGGATTGCTGAAAATTAGAGGCTACTATAGCTGACTGTTTAGTGCATGCAACAACCCATTGGCAGCCTCAGATACAGCAGTAACTAAAGGGGCCTTTACCTGCAATCGGATACCGAAGCCGGAGCACCATTGCCAGTAGTCAATGGAGCCGCCTTGTCAGGGAAAGTCTTGGTTTGGCGCAACGCAGCAAACGCAGCTCGCACAGTTTTATAGTTGAAAGGCCGCAGGGTTATGCGAGCTACAACGTTAATATCATCATATGTAGCGATCAGGGCGCGGCGCGGCCGACCGTTGCAAAATTCTGTTTTGGTTTTAAATTGAGAATTAGAAAATGTTAACTAATTGTCGTGGCAGGTTTCACTATTCGCCCACGTTTGCTTCACATGATTCCCAGTCAGAGGACTAGGGGCGTTCAGGAGGGGAAAGAAATGAATATTCTTACTATCGTCCTGTTTGCGTTGTTGTCTGCGCTGTCGTTTACCGTTCAAGGTTGCGACAGGAACTCAAATACCGAAAGGTTTAATCCCGCCCCGGCGTCAGATCGAATAGCCACTTCTGCAAGCCCTTCCTTTAGCAGTACCTCAAACATTGCAAGCAATACAGCATATGCAGCCTCGCCTAGATGAACAGGAAAAGCAGTAACTGGAACTTAACACTGCACTGTCAATACCTCATCTGCTTTCTTAGCGGTTTGTTTTGAGCCTACAAGTGACAGGTTTGCTTCTGGGAACGGCATGGGGTCGTTTCGTGGAGCTTCGACCACCACAACAAACAGTTAAAAAGGAGAATGGAACATGGAAAAACTTACCAAGATGTATGTCCAGATGCAGACGAAGTTGCAGGATCAGAAAGGGGCAACCATGGTGGAATACGGACTCATGGTGGCGCTCATCGCAGTGGTAGCCATGGTCGCCGTGGGGACACTGGGGGGAGAGGTTAGAGACGCGTTCACTGACGTTACAAATAAAATCAAAACGCCAGGGGTATAGCAACCACCACCCCGCACTTTTGCTACAACAGTCGAAGCATTTATACACGCACATCACAATACAGCGCGGTGTACTAACGGCTACTTTGACCGGCCCTGTGGGGGAGGACAGGCGGCTTCCGTCTCTCCTCCCCCTCATAAATCTTTCGAGGCATCTCATGGTTCAACTACGTAACCAAAAAGGGCAGGCACTTGTGGAACTGGCCATCTTACTGCCGTTGTTGCTCCTCATAGTGTTCGGCATAACCGAGTTCGGCAGAGCCATGTACATCAAGAATTCCTTGACCAACGCTGCGCGCGAAGGAGCTCGAAGAGCCTCCGTAAGCCCGAATGACCCCACTGCGGAACCGACACTGGCGGACCTGCGGAGTCATGTCGCCGAGGCATGTCCTTTCCCCATCAACACGGCGGCGGTCACCATAGAATCGACATCAACGCCCCCCCAGCACGGGGCGAGCACCATAACGGTAACAGTTCCTTATGACTTCACATCCGCCGTTAACCTCATTGACTTGAACTTCACCTTGAGGGGGCAGGCCTCGATGTTCTACGAGTAGTCGAGCCACCATGCGCCAGGAGGAATCATGTCCAGACCAACTCCCATGACCACCATAGCGGTCGTTGCCCTTTTCCTAGGAGGAATGGCAACCCTGCTCGCAAACCACTATCTCAAGAAACAAGCGGCCAAGCCATTTCAAGGGGTCCCCATAGTATCCGCGTCGGTGGATCTGCCGCTGGGAACCAAACTGAATGGGACCCAGGTGAAAATGGTGACCTGGCCCAAGGATGCCGTCCCTGCCGGTGGCTTTACCGACCCGACGCCACTGGTCGGCCGGGTTCTGATCCGGCCCGTCAGCACCGGCGACATCATAACGGAATCGAAGCTGATGCCGCAAAAACACTCAGGCGGCATCATGACCTACATAGTGCCGCAGGGGCATCGCGCGGTAACGGTATCGGTGAACGAGGTGGCCGGGGTGGCTGGCTTCATAACGCCTAACAGCCGGGTCGACGTTCTGCTGACCATTCCACGCCCCGGAAGCACCAACGACAAGGACAACATAAGCAAGATCATTCTGCAAAACGTCCCCGTCCTGGCCACCGGACAGGTCACTGAGCAAAAGGAGGGGGGCAAACCCGGGGTGGTGCCGACGGTAACGCTGGACGTGACACCCGAGGAGGCTGAGAAGTTGGTCGTGGGCACCAAGAAGGGGTCGCTCCAGTTGCTGTTGAGGAACGTCATCGATGTCGCATCGATAGATACCAAAGGGGCCACAGTATCCAAGGCCCTAGGAACAGCGGATATGCAGCAGCGTACCGTCGTTGTGCGCACACCTGCCCAGCCCAAAAAGCCGGCTGTCAGGCCGGCCGTGGCGGCGCCCCTGCCCCCTCCTGCGCCGGTGAAATATCAGATGGAAGTTTTCAGGGGGGGGGCGAAGTCCCTGCGGGAGTTTACGCCGGACTAGGGGGAAGGTTACCGGGTCAGGCATGCCTCAAGTTCGGTCGGGAACCGGTCGGGTTGGCTGCTGGCACTTAACACTATTTTCATATCGAGGTGACTTGATGAAACCATTCACAACTGGAAAGAACGCCTGCCTGCTGTTGATACTTTTAGTGGTCATCTTACCCATGTCATCGCTAGCCGCTGTCCCTACAGAGGTCGTGGTGAACCGGAGTGTGCTGCTCAACCTCAATACCAAGTCTGAACGTGTCTCCATAGCCGCACCCCAGGTTGCGGAACTCGTCATCATTTCCCCTACCCAACTTGAAATCATCGGAAGGAAGGTCGGGGCAACGACGCTGATAGTCTGGGAGGCGGGGGGCAAAAGCACGTTTTTCGACATCAGGGTCAAGCGGGATGTGAGTGCTATCGAGGACCGGATGGAACTGCTGCAGAACCAGATCAAAGACATCGCCCCCAACGACACTATAAAGGTTGATTACGCAAACGACACAATCGTACTTTCCGGTAAGGCCGCCAACGAGCAGACCGTGGCAAAGGCGGTAGAACTGGCGCGGGCCTATGCCGGTAAAGACGACGCAGCGGGAGAGAAGATCCCCCCAGCGGATAATAGCCTCGACACCTCCGCACCATCGTATCAGTACGTGGACAACCGCAACGAAACATCCAAGCCGCCGGGGGGGGGGCAGCAGGCTGTGACCGTGCTAAACCATGTTGAAATCGATGAGCCTCAACAGGTCCTTCTGGAGGTGAAAGTCGCCCAAGTCGACAAGAGTGCTCTCAAATCCTTGGGCCTCAGCTTCTTTGTGCGCGGAGCGAGCGCCGAGGGCTTCTCCAACCTGGTCGGGGCTCCGTCCGGTGACCTGACTGTGCGCAACCCGGACGGCAGTACGACCAAAGCCACCGGCATAGCCGGCCCTATCCCGGGATTGGCCAGTATCACCCCACTTGATCCGTACCAGTTGGGCATTTCGGTCTTTGACCCCGGAATAGGGGCTGTCCTGAAGGCCCTTGTCAGCAAGAACCTCGCTAAGGTTCTGGCCGAGCCTAACCTCATGGTGCAAAGCGGGCAGGCAGGGAAATTCCTCGCGGGCAGCAGAATCCCTTTCTCTTACGTCTCGGGTGTCGGAGCCCTCTCCAGTACATCGATCCAGTTCATCGATGTCGGGGTGAAGCTCAACTTTAGGCCGGAGGTCCTGGAAAACGGGTTGATTTCGTTGCGAATCGAACCAGCTGAGGTCAGCAGCATTACAGGGGTGCTGGCGGTGAACGGCTATCCCATCATCGACACCCGCGAAGTGCGCACCCGGGTGAAGCTCAGAAACGGCGAAAGCCTGATACTGGCCGGGCTGCTGCAGGAAGAGGCCATAAAGGCGATGTCCAAGATCCCCATCCTGGGAGACATACCCATTTTGGGCGCCCTGTTCCGCTCCACCCAGGACGACATCAAGGAAAAGGAGCTGGTCTTTTTTATCACCCCAAGATTGGCCATGGCTAATGCCCCCGGCAGTAAGATCCCGCTCCCCACGGACAAACCGCTCACTCCCGAGCAGGAAAAGGAGTTTCAATGGATACCCCTGCCCAAGTAGGTCGTAACGAGAAGGGGATGGTGCTGATTTACCTGGCCATCCTGGTGGTGCTCCTGTTCGGTTTTTTGGGATTGGCGGTGGACACCGGGCACCTCTTCAAGGTGCGGAGCGAACTGCAAAACGCCGCCGATGCCGCGGCCTTAAAAGGGGCCTATCACCTGTACACGATGCCCACGGATCCCACCGAGCTTCCGGTGCTGCAGTGGGACGTGGCCCGCCTGCAGGCAGAGCAGATGATCACGGAAAACCGCTCGGACAACATCGCGCTCAAAGACGCCGTAGTCGAGGTCGGGTACTGGAACATGAGCAGCCATACGCTGCAGTCGACGACCCTGGCTGCTCCTACCGCACATGATGTTCCTGCGGTCAGGGTTGTGGCCTCCCGCTCGGCGGGAAACAACGGCGGCCCGGTGGCCAATTTCTTCATGCAGCTGTTCAAAGAGCCAAAGACTGCAGTTGGCTCACGGCCCGCTGTCGCAGTAAAGGGCGCGCCAAGCGCCATGCCCCCGGGAGGGCTTTTCCCCATGGCACTCTCTAGTTGCATGACCGATTCCTACTTCAAACAGAACCCTCTGCCGGACCCTCCGCCGACGATAAAGATCTATGGCCCTTATGGGCCAGGGGGGCCGAATTGCTACTCAGGTCAGTGGACCTCGTTTAAAACCGGCGCCAGCGATACGGACACTCTCAGGGATCTCATGTACGAAGGCAACTCGGACACGCTGGCAACCGGAGATTCCATTTTTATCGAACCGGGCGCCAAGGCGGCTGCCTACAGCCCAATACTGACCAACTGGCTTCCGGAAGGGGGAAAGGACGTCATCATGGCGGTGGTCGACACTTACACCGAGGACGGCAGCGATCCCCTCTCCTCCAAAGGGACGCTGAAGATAACAGGTTTCGCTACTTTTCACATCGACACAGCTGTCGGCGGAAGTGACAAGGCCGTCTATGGCCATTTCGTCGGGTTTTCCACCACCCCCCCCGGGGCGACGCCAGGCGGCACCTTCGCCGGCGCTTTGACCATGCCGGTCTTGGTGCAGTAGCAGCGCTCTGATCAAGAAAGGAACCCTCGTATGAAACAAGTAACGGCTTATGTGGTTGACAGCGATGCCGATGCTACGGCCCACATCAGGCAGATGCTGGGCAGCATGGCTGACAACGTGCGCCTGTTGGGGGCCGCCAGGACACTGCAGGAAGGACTGCAGGAAATTCAGACCTGCCACCCCAACATAGTCCTTCTGGAGGTCAAGGACCTGGAAAGGGGAGCCAAGGAAACGGAGTTCCTGCTCTCGCGCTGCCCGAACAGTGCAACCTTCGTAAGCAGCGCTACGCTCAGTCCGGAGTGGATTCTCAAGCTGATCAGGGCGGGGGCCAGCGAATACTTGAGCAGACCTGTCTTGGCCTCCGAGCTTGCCGATGCGGTCAGAAAAGTAGCCAAGTCTCACGCCGTGTCGAGCAGTTCCGTCGGCCACAAGGGAGAGATTTTTTCTGTGTATCACCCTTCAGGCGGGGTAGGCACTACCACCGTAGCTGTTAATCTGGCCGCGACGCTGGCGGCTCGGGGTTACAGCACCGCCTTGGTGGACCTTAACCTTTCCGGGGGCGATGTCAGTGCTTTTCTCGATTTGACGCCCCGTTACACGATGGCCTGCATGGTGCCCAAGGCCGGGCAGGTCGACACCAATTTCCTGAAGAGCATCATGATGCCGCACAGTTGCGGCGTCGAGATTTTGGACGGTCCTGACCAACCTAAGGAGGCGAGCCGGATCGGTGCCGGTCTGGTCCAGGAAACGGTCGCCTTGCTACGTACCTGTTTCGATTACACGGTGATCGACACCGGCGGCGAACTCTCTGAAAAAAATCTAGCCGCTTTCGAGTTGTCGGACCGTGTGCTTTTCACAACAGTGCTGAGCATCCCCGCCCTCAGGACGGGGCAACGCTACCTGCGCGCGCTGGCCGGCGAAGGGCATGGTCCGGAACGGGTGAAGCTAATCGTGAACAGGCATCTTCCCAGAGATGAAATCAAGATGACGGATGCTGAGAAGGTGTTGGGAACGAAGGCGTTTCACGTGCTACCCAACAGTTATGCCGACATGAGGCTGGCCATGAACAGGGGAGAGCCGGTGGCGCATTGTCTTCCCAAGGCGCCTTTCAGTAGAGCGATGGACCAGCTAGCCCGGCAGTTGTGCCCGGGCAAAGCCAACGCCAAAACTGCACCGTAACGGAGGGCATATGGTCTTTACCAGCTACCAAACAAACCATGGGCAGTCACCACACCGGGCGGCGCTTTCATTCCAGGAGTTGAAAAGCCGTATCCACAGCCTGCTCATAGATCGAATCGACCTTACCAAACTAGAGCTTTTAAGAAGCGGCGAGTTGGAAAGGGAGATCGGCGCCGTGATTGAAAAACTCATCGTCGAGGAAGGAGTACCGCTAAGCAAGCAGGAAAAGGAGAGGCTCGTCATGGAGGTGCAGCATGAGACCTTCGGGTACGGTCCTCTTGAGCCGCTGCTGAGTTCCCCCGACATATCGGATATCTTGGTAAACAACTACTTCAGCACCTATATCGAGCGCAACGGCAAGTTGGAAAAGACCACCGTAACCTTTCGTGACAACACGCATCTGCTCCAGATAATTGAACGCATCGTGACCCGGGTGGGAAGACGGATCGACGAGTCCTCCCCCTTCGTCGATGCCCGCATGCCCGACGGGTCCCGGGTCAACGCGATCATTCCGCCCTTGGCACTGGACGGGCCGGCTCTCTCCATCCGCCGCTTCGGAACGGTGCCGCTCAGGATGACCAACCTCATCGAATTGGGCACGCTGGACCACCGGCTGGCGGCACTCATCGAGGGGGCGGTGAAAACGCGACTGAACATCCTGGTCTGCGGTGGAACCGGCACCGGCAAGACCACGTTGCTCAACGTGATCTCTGAATTCATTCCGGAAAGTGAGCGCATAATCACCATCGAGGACTCAGCCGAGCTGCAATTGAAACAGGACCACGTGGTGCGCCTGGAAACACGCCCGGCAAACATAGAAGGTACCGGTGAAGTAACACAGCGGGACCTGGTACGCAACGCGCTGCGCATGCGGCCGAACCGGATCATAGTGGGCGAGGTGCGTGGCGGGGAAGCGCTTGACATGCTGCAAGCCATGAACACCGGGCACGACGGCTCCATTTCCACCATTCACGCCAACACGGTGCGCGACGCCTTGTCCCGGCTTTCCACAATGGTCATGATGGCAGGCATGGAACTGCCGGACCGGGCCATCAAGGAGCAGATCGCATCGGCCATCAACATCATCATCCATTTGGTGCGGTTTCCTGACGGTACCCGCAGGATCGTCAAGTTTGCGGAGATAACCGGCATGGAGGGCGATACCATCACCATGCAGGACATCATCTGCTTCCAGCAAACCGGGGTGGACGAAGCAGGGCGGGTGCTGGGCAGATTCCATACCACCGGTGTCCGGCCTCGGTTTGCAGACCACCTGAAGACCCACGGATTCACACTGCAGCAGAACATATTCCAAGGGGGGTAGTGATGAGGGTGACCTTGCTGCTGGTCTTCATCAGTGTTTTTGTCGGCACGTTCCCGCTGGTAGCAGCAGTGCGGGCGGTAAGGCAGGCGCATCAGATAAGGCGGAGGGTGCGGAACCTAGCCGTGAGCGCAGGTGTTCCAGATGAGGGCCCCGAGTATGCGCTGCTACGGGAAACGACTGTGGCCGAGCAGGTACTGGCACGTTTGCCGATAACGAGGTCCATAAAGACACAAGTGGAGCTCTCCGGGGTTGAGCTTTCGACTACGCAGTTTCTGCTATTGGTTGCAGTGGCTTGGGTCACCGGGTTTGTCATTTTGTACATCTGGAAGGAAAGCGTGGCCGCTGCATGCTTGGCGGCGCTTGCGTTTGGTGCACTTCCCTTTGCCTACATCGTCAAGGCCAAGCAACGACGCAACGAGCGCTTTGCCGAGCAGCTACCTGATGCCCTCGTCATGGTGGCCCGCTCGCTGAGGGCTGGGCACTCCTTGGCGGCTGCCGTAGAACTGGTCGGTCAGGAACTGCCGGAGCCGGTGGGCGGGATGTTCAGGCAGGCCTACGAGCAGCAAAAACTGGGAGTCAGGATGGTCGAGTCCCTGCTGTCGCTTAAAAACAGAGTTGAAAGTCCGGACTTCAGCTTTTTCATCACCATCATCAGGATAAATCGGGAGTCCGGCGGCAACCTCTCCGAGATTCTCGACAAACTGGCCGACACGCTCAGGGCCCGGCTGCAGATACGCAGGCAGGTCGATGTTCTCACCGCGGAAGGTCGCATCTCCGGGTACATACTGGTTGCGCTGCCGGTGGCGATGTTCGCGGTGTTCTACCTGCTTCGACCCGGCTACCTGGACGTTTTTTTTACGAGAGGCCTCTGCCAGTACCTGCTTGGCGCCGCGGTTTTGGGGCAGGTCGTGGGGTACCTGATGATCCGGAGGATCATCAACATATCCATCTAGGGGGTATCACGAAATGCTCACCCTTATCACCATTTCGATCTTCGTCAGTGTGACAGTCCTTGTAGGTGCTCTGCTATATCCTCTGTTGAGCAGGCGGGAGGCCTTGCGAAACCGGCTGGCCAAACTTATTCCGGTGAAGGATGACACACCGTCACTGGTGGCGGAGACGGAAAAATGGCAGAGTGCGCTGGCGAGCGTAGGCACCAGGTTGCAAGGCAAACCAGGTACGCTGCAGGTACTCCGTGAAACCGTCACCGCTGCAGGGTACAAAAAGGAAGCAGTTTTCGCTTTCGTGGGGGCCAAGATCGTCTTTGCCATCACCTTTGCTGCTGTTTACCTGGTGCTCTTCGCGCTGCCCCGCGGCACTTTGACGGGCGGCACCTCGATCATCATTACCCTCTCACTTGCCACTGCAGGGTATCTTCTTCCCACCCTCTGGCTCGATCACCGCGCCAAGGCACGCAAGACTGCCATCTTTCATGCCCTCCCCGACGTGCTCGACCTTTTGACCGTCTGTGTCGAAGCGGGCCTGGGGCTCGACGCTGCCCTGGTCAGGACCGTGGATAATTTCCAAGAAAAGAAATGTCCGCTGATTGAAGAGCTCGAAATCGTGATACTCGAGATCGGCGCCGGGAGGCCTCGGCCCGAGGCGCTCAGAGGGCTTGCCGAAAGGACGGCGGTCGATGACATAAAGGCACTGGTTTCCATGCTGGTGCAGACAGACAAACTCGGCACGAGCCTCGGCAAGACCCTGCGGATCTACTCCGACTCGCTGCGAACCAAAAGAAAGCAACTGGCAGAGGAACAAGCCGCCAAAACGGCAGTTAAAATGCTTTTCCCGCTGACGTTCTGCATTTTCCCGGGACTCTTGGTGGTGATGCTGGCACCGGCTTTTTACAGGGCGCTCAAGCTGTTCAAGCACTGACAGGATGGG
Organism: Geomonas anaerohicana; assembly: GCF_016458305.1. Lineage (GTDB taxonomy): Bacteria > Desulfobacterota > Desulfuromonadia > Geobacterales > Geobacteraceae > Geomonas > Geomonas anaerohicana. The sequence goes on from NZ_JAEMHL010000007.1 coordinate 147,199, forward strand.
GCAGCTTTGCCCTTTCCCCTTTTCATGTTTCCAACTACTGAAATAAACCCTCTGGGCGTGTGCTTAGCAGATGAAAATGGAGCTATGTCATGGCAAAAGTAAAAGACCTCTGCCTGATGACGGTTCTTTATGTTGATGACGATATTGAAGTCAGTAACATGTTCGGCCACATGTTCAGGATCAACTATCCCAGGCATAAGATAATACATGCGGACAACGGATTTGACGCCCTAGTGAAGACCAGACAGTTCAGTCCCGACCTTTTCATCGTCAACGTATCCATGCCATACGTAAGCGGAATTCAACTGGCGGAGGAGATCGTCAGGGAAGGCTACCTTGCCCCCATCGTTTTCCTATCAGCGTACGATGACTCTGAGACAATCAGGATGTGCAAGAGCACAGGGTGTGCTGGCTATTTCCGCAAGCCAATCGACTTTCCGTCACTGTTTTACGAATTGGACAACACGATGGTAGAAATCTTTCTGAAGCGGTTGGAGCAGGCTAGGTTACAAAGACGTGTTCTCGACAGGCTTTAATGTTTAAAAGGTCACAGTTGTATTAAAATTTCTTGACTAAAGCGTCAGAATGTACTAATTGTGGGGCCACATATCCTTCACTTATAGATAAACGACAAAACTAAACCATCCGCGAGGGTGGGACGGAAAGCCCACAGGGTCTCCACGAGACAGCCGGGACGCCGAAATATCTACTGATATATCGGCCCCGGCTTGTTTTTTTTTGATCAGGAGCTATTAATGGTCTTGCCAGAGTGGAGTTCACAATTGTCTATAGGTTTGAAGCCGGTGGACGACAACCATCAGCTCCTCTTCAAACTGCTCCACATAATACATGCTGAGGCGACTTACTCTGGTGAGGGCATGGTCGCCTTGCTAACGGCGCTATTGACGTTGAGCATGTGCCACTTCAGGTGCGAAGAGGATTGGATGACGAGACTTGCCTTCGCAGGGACAGCCCTCCATAAAGAAGAACACGATGCCTTTGTCGCGCGGGTTACATCATACAGGACGGCTTTTATGAAGGGGGAGGCAGTAAATAAGGGCTTGGTGTTCTTTCTGGAAAGCTGGATGGTGCAGCACTTCTGCAGTACTAACAAAGAATTCAGAATCTTCCTCTTGCAAAACGGATATGTCACAAACCGACCTGGTAAGGTGGTATTGGATATTTAAACTTCACTGTCCTTCTAGCGGCAGGACGACAGCTACAGCTGTCTTGCCAGGCTTGGAGCGTACAGACAAGTTCCCCTTGAAGCACTCGATCCTCTGGTTGATATGCGCAAGCCCGAAACCTTTGCTGTAAGAAGCCGGGAATCCGATCCCGTCATCCAACACCGAAAGTCGCAACTCATTTTGCCTGGCGTGCAACCGGACCTTGATGTTTTTGGCTTTTGCGTGTTTTACGGCATTTATCAGCAGTTCGCTGGCGGTCTGGTACAAAACCGTGCGTAATTGTTCGGACGTTTTCATGTTACTTATGTTGCTCGAGAGCTCGAAACGAAAGTGATGTTCACGAGCCAGCCGTTCTCCCAGGCTCTCGATGGCCTGCACTACGCCAAGGTCGTAGAGCAGGGGAGGACTGAGATCGTTGCAGGCGCGCCTGATTTGATGCATCGCGCCGACTATCAGGTCGCTTAATACCTGGAGTTGTTCTGTTTGGAGTCCCCCCTCTTCCTGCGACATATCGAGTTTTAGCTTGCCCAGCGCAAGATGCTGTACCACGTTATCGTGCAGTTCCATTGCGATTCGACGGCGTTCCCGCTCTTCCGATTGCACCAGGTCTGCGGTGAGTTGGGACAGTAGGTCGTATGAGTCTTTCAATTTACGTTCAAGAGCAATGCGCTCCTGGATTTCTGCCTGCACCTCCTGATTCAGGCGGGCCAGGGTTTTATTCGCCTTGGATAGCTTTTCGGTCCGCTCCTCGACCAGAAACATCAGGCAATCCTGGGCTTCGCGCAGTTCGTTTTCAAGCACCATCCGTTCATTTATGTCACGCGCCAGGCAATGCCAGATGGCATGGTCCTCACAGACCTGTATTTGAGCATCTGCTTCAACCCAGCGCGGCTTCTGATTGGGGATGGCAATGCGAAACTCACGCGACCACGGCAATCCGGTCTTACTGCAATGGTCGATGGAACTGAGCACCACTTGGCGGTCCTCCTCGTGCAGGTGGGTGAATAGCGCCGTGGCGTCCGCCTTTACCTCACCTGGAGAAACACCGAAAATGTCCTGTATGCTCGGACTCGCATAGGTTATTTCTTTGCTGCCGTCAGAAAATATCCGGTATTGGAAGATGGCGGCAGGTATATGACGGGTCAGAGTCAGGAGGTGTTGAACGCTTGTTTTGTCGACTGCTGTGTAATCCTTTACCTGATCAACGAGGCATTCAGTGGGCATTGTGTCTCGTCCTCATTTCCTTGGCTGGAGTTTTGTTGGCCCAATATAAATATAAATTATTAATAATTCAACCTCTTTGTAGGGTGCGGGTCTTGGTGGGGATGAAACAAGCCTTTTCTTCGAAAGGGCCGCAAAATTGACAGAATTCTTCCTCTGTGATAGTTGTCTATGTAGCTTTGTTATAAAACGCTAATCCTGATACGGCTAGGGGGCGATATGAGCATCAAAATCTTATTGGCAGATGATCATCACATGTTCAGGGAAGGCATGCGCGTCCTGCTCGAGCGTGAGCATGACATGACGGTCGTGGCTGAGGCCGACGATGGGCTTTCTGCCGTAGATTTGGCATTGGAGACTTTGCCGGACGTCGCAATATTGGATCTGAGCATGCCCGGGTTGAAAGGCACGGAGGTGGCGAGCAGGATCATCGAAAAAGCGCCTCAAGTGGAAGTCATCATCCTGACTATGCACAGCGACAGGCAGTACGTTGTAGAGGCACTGAAGCTAGGGGTCAAGTCCTTCATATTGAAGGAATGGGCCTTTCACGAGGTAATAACCGCAGTTCGATGTGTCTCTAACCATGCCTCTTATCTCAGCCACCGGCTCAGCGATACCATCATTTCCGGCTTTACCGACGAGCACAGCGTCTCCAAGAGTTACAACCTGACTCCGCGCGAGGAGCAGACTTATCGACTGCTGGTGACAGGCAAGAACTGCAAGGAAATTGCCTATGAATTAAACCTGTGCATCAAGACAGTCGAAACATATCGCCTCAAATTGATGAAGAAACTTAAAGTGACCAATATTGCCCAGCTGGTCAATCACGCCGTGCAGGATGGGATCGTCGGCAGATCATGATGCTCAAGTGATCACCAGGGAATCATAATAGACCGATGAATCCGTGCAAAGCGGTCTATAGAAATGAAAGCTGCTGGTGCCGCCACCCCCATTCACGTGGTACCTGGCCATCTCCGCTTTTTTGAGCAAGGCTGCGGCATCGTGTCCGTCATCGGGACAAACGCTGACACCTACCTTCATCGCCACAGGTGTGTGATTTCCGTCCCTGCAGAAAGCTGCCGTGAGGTCATCTTTGATGGACAAGACATGCTTTCTCACTTCGCTCCAGGTAACCACATCGAAGAGCACCAGGCTGAACTGAAGCGGGCCGAGTCGGCCAACAGGAAAATACCTGCTGGTCATCCTGCCGATAAAACGTTCCATCCCTCTCTCCAAGTCTGCCCCGATGGCTTCCACCGTACCCTTGCTTTTCTCGCAGGGCGACTGCAAGTCCTCTATTTCCATGAAGAACACGGACAATGACCGCTCTTTTGCCGACGATATGGCAACACGCAAGAGAGCTTCAAATGCATGTTTGTCGGGCATGCCGGTGAAACTGGTACAGGCGCTTCTCGCTGGCACCTCCCTCAGTTTCTCCCGGTTGGCAGGTGCGCTCCAATAACTGCTCACCGAATGGCCGGCGGGAACTGGTGGAGGAGTCGTTTCGGCGAGAATGACTTTTGGTGTGTCCATGACGCGGTGAACACGCATCGCACAGCGCAACCTGAAATGTAGCACGAGGTGATGGCAAGGCATGGTCACGATGTCAGTTGCTCCGGCATCGTAAGCGGATCTGATCGCCTTTTCCTCGTTAATCCAGATCACAGCCAGAATAGGTTCTTGCCATCCTCCGGCCTGCTGCCGTATGTGCGCGCAAAAGGAGAGGCCGGCCTCCGGGGTCTTCATCAGGTTTACCACGACGAGGTCTGGCGCAGTGATGGAGCGTTGTTCAACTGCCTCTTCATACCCTGTCGCCTCATGTACTGAGAAACCTGTCTGTTCCAGGACTGTCCGCGTAAGCAAGCGCGTTAGAGCATCGCAATCAAGAAGCAGTACACTACCCGGAATTGTCTCGCAGCACATACCCCCTCCGATATCTCTGACTGATGTCGTTAGTATATATTAACGTTTATTTCGTCACAGTGAGGGGAAGTGCGATAAAGCTGCTTTTGAACCGGCACAGTCGTCTGACACATTACTCCTTTTCCTTAATTCTGGTTTAAGGTTTTTGCTATGCTGACAAAGAATGAATTAATGTGTAAAGTGCAATGCATGGATTAAGAGTGTTATGCATTGTGGGGTGGTCATCCCATGGGTAACCCGAGGAAGGGTGCGTGCAATCAAGGTGAGGTGAGATGGATTTCCGGTACAGTATCATAAATGATTGTCTAGTTCTGGTCAGACAGTGCGACATACCACTAAAAAAAAGATTGCACGTCGAAACTTTGCTATACCAAATGAAGCGGCTTCTCCTGAAGAGTAATGCCGTTGCTACCACGGACGAAAGTTGCAGTGTTCACTCGTTCGCCGAGTTGCTCCTGATGGTATATGCAGCTTGCTCTCAAGAGGATCAGCACGACGCGATGTCACATGTCACCGACCGAATAGACGTCATGCTGCGAGAACTAGGTACGGGCAATACACATTGCGACAGAGGCAGGCTTTCATGACCCTCCATTTTGTATGCATCCGGCGGAGCTGATCGATGCGAAGAAAACGAGAGGACTATTTCCAACAGACCAGGTCAGGCGGCTGTCTGCCATATTGGGTTCTTGACGAAATCGCGGCTCAAGGGCGGACGCGGCGCAGGCCTGCCGGCAGACCAGCAGGGGGGGCAGGAGAGGTCATCATCGCAGGACTATTGCTGTGTCTCTTTATTTACCGCCTGTTCTGAAGATTCGGAAAGCTGATAGCACCAGGGAGGAAGACATGAAGGGAATCGGCTTCATCGTCATTTTCATGCTGTTGCAGTCTTCCGGCAATGCTCTTTGTGCTGTATCGTCAGGGAACGGTTCTCGAGACTGCGTCAGCTCTATCGGCTACATTCCCCCTTTCAGGCCAGTTGATAGGACCCACACGCCAAGCATCGACAGCCCATCACCGACTAATCACCGCATGTTGTTTCCCACCATACCTGGACGTGGTTACGAGATCCGTTCCGCTTTTCCGGCCGCTTTGTTCCATAGCATTGCCAATGACGGCTTGTACCGGTGGCGCACTATCTACAGGGGCATCATCGATAATGCCGTGCGTTGACAGATACCCTGCCTTCGCTGACATGCGGGAGACTGCACCGGGGGAGGTCATTCGACGGGATTGATGACCCACCTGATCTGAGACTACTCCGGTATTCCATCTTCAACTGCATTGGCCCGTACAATCATCTTTTCTTTAAAGCGTGCATCGCTTTGCATCCTCATCCTGAAATTCGACGACGCTAGAGCCATCCTTGAATCCACCAGAAAATTATAATATTCCTCCTCGAGCTCATGGCCAGGTATGATGATGCGGTATTTCTGGTGCTGTTGCTGCGAGTCGGCCACCTTGCTCACAACGCAGTGTGGGTATCTCTTCGATATTGTTTGTATTCCATCCTTGCCGATTAACAATGTATCTATAATTGCACCCATGTTTGACCCTTCTCCGTTTTGAGATAAAAACGCCGGGTACCGAAAGTGTTCATGATATTTCGGCGACCCGGCTGTCTCTGAGAGACCCATTGGTTTTCCGTCCCAGCCTCGCGGTTGGTTTAATATTATCCATCTCTATGAAGGGTGCATGAAAGAAAGCACCTGATAGCATGACCTGCGGTGGAATCGCCATTATTAACGTCAGTTGCAACTGTCAAATTCGCGCTCTCTTTCAGAAAGAGCGACGAGTATGTTCCCGATATGCTCCATAAGCTCGTTGACATTCTCGCTTCTGCCATCATGACGCAGAGCTCGGACTTCGAGGTGGAGTTGGTCAAAGGCGTCTTTGCTGCAGACCCCTCTGACATCCTCAGTCAGGTCCTGGTTCAGCATCACCCTCAGCAACTGCATGAATTGAATTTCCAGCCGTAGTTTTTTCACCGCAGAGATGTTGCTTTCTTTCAATAGCTGCATGCACTGCTTGATCACCTGGTATTGTGGACTCATAACACCTCCTTATAGGCTACAGCTATTAATAAACCGCTGTTGCAACTACGCGCCTACCAACTCCTTTGCTCAGCCTGATGCCTTTGCCCATCTGTAACCACCTTGTCAACTCTACAATGTTTACATTTGTGTCATCAAATGTAAATAAGGTCTAATCAGTAATTGCTGTAATGCTGCCACTATTGGACGTGGACAGAGTATTTCCCCGAAATCTTTGAGAGAAAAACTCGCTTACTAAGAGAAACTCTGAGGTTTGCGATACGGGATTGTGGTGTATTTCATGGGGGAAAAGTGCAAAAGTCACGGCTTCCTAAAGTTTAAGTGTTGGATTTGTGCCTGTTATGGGAGCGTCTAAGGAGCATCGCCCTTCGATGCTAGCTGCCGCCAGCGTGCCGGCTCGCTTTACAAAAATGACATAAAAGTTAAAATTCTCATATAGACTAAGGTGGACAGCTTCTCTATGACACTACGCGAAAAGGAGGCAACAATGACCTTAGCCGTTAGCAAGGAGACGCTTCTTAAGAGAGCTCGGCTCTATCCCGATGTAATCCACCTTCATCTGGACGACGCAAGACTATGCGTCAACTGTGACACCATCCACTCTGGGAGTTGCTGTCCCACCTGCGCCTCAACGAACTGTTTAGCGCTATCCTCCGTTATTGGCAGGATGTCTCACAATCTATATGCTCAAAGACAGGCGGAGCAGACGCGCAGGTATATCAGAGAAACGGCTAAGGTTACTTGTGGAAAGACAAAAAGTGTGCAAGCACAAGAGGTCGGATGGCCACATTTCCTGCACCTGTTAAGTTGGTTGCGATGACCAGGTTGCAGTGTAGCGCTCACCGACAGAGGATTTAACGTTTAGGAAGGGAGAGCGGGCTATGGAAGAGAGACCGGCTTCACTAACCAATGCCGGGCGCAGTGTCGCAGCGTCGTTGCCGGTCTTTTTTCAACACTTGACCTGAATCCAAAAATGCCCATCATCTCGATGTTTTTCGGCATCATTGTCTACATGTTCTCTCACGAGGGAAAGGGGTCCTCTCCACCGCACGTGCACGCCTCATATGGAGATGACAATGCCATTTTTTCAATCCAAGACGGTATGCTCCTAGACGGTAAATTACCTGAAAACAAACAAATACTTGTTCAGGCGTGGATAGAGATTCACAAGGAAGACCTCCAGGCAGACTGGCGTTTGGCCGTCTCAGGGCAGACGCCTCTGCCAATCAAGCCACTTGACTGACCCCACCGGCACGGCTGGAGAGAGGTGTGGAAGAAAGTGCTTGAAAGAGATGCTGAATCTGGGTATATCTACTCCGCGTTGAGCGTGCGAGATGGGCGATGACGGCCTGTCTCGCATATTACGGTTACAAGGCACTTACGGGGTTTCCTGTGGGTGCTTTTTTATGTTTCGGCTGGAGAGTGGATGGAAATTGTACAACAGGATATTAAGCGGCTGGACAGGGTCCGTGAGGCGATTGAGCGCTACGCTGTCGACCGCCTGCAGACCATCGGCAGACATGAGGCGTACACGAAGGAACTGGAACAGCAGCGATTAAACTCCGTAGACTGGCGCGAGAAGAATGACCTAGTGGAGAAACTGATCGAGCACGGACACCACTCCCCGCGCAAATATCTTCATGAATTCACCCAGCAGGCCTCTCCCTACTTCGGCATCCTCGGCATTCAAGAAGTCCCGAGAAGTCCCGGGTCAGGCTTGCAAAGTTGCAATCTCTCCTGATCTATATGCCAAGGAGCCAAGGGGGCGGGTATAAGAATATAGTTTCAGTACAGACATGGGAAGCCCGTGATGTGAGTTCGGCGGAGAAGGGTAAAAAGACAAGAGGACACGTGAGAATATAACTTCCTGAGCGAGGAAGTTATGATCTCTGTGTCCTCTTGTCTTGGGGCTGCTATTCATGATTGTGGAGCTTGCTGGCGTTATGCATTGAAAATACGCGGGAAATCTGTTAAGAATGGATTCGCTAATCTATTCACGAATCCATTCACAACATGGGGCATCATGTCCCGCGCGCAAGCTGATAACGAAGCGAGACTCCTGGCGTATCTCGCTACCGGCGTTCGTACCTCTGAAGACATTCAAGAGCGACTCAATCTAAGCCAGCCTTCTGTCTCGCGCCTTATCTCACGGGTATCCGAACAGGTCGTGATCATCGGTAACGCGCGCACAAGACGCTATACCATCAGACGCGACCTTAGAGGCCTCGGGGGGGAGTTTCCTGTTTTTCGCGTGGACGAAGACGGGAACGCCTCTTTCATTGGGGCGTTAAGCGCGATAGGGCATGACGAGTATCTGTGGCAGCCGAAAGGTGATGGTGCTGTCCAATACAAAAGCCTGCCATGGTTCCTGTCGGATCTGCAACCGGACGGCTTTACTGGGCGAGCTTTTGTTCGACGCCTGTCTGAAACTCTCTCTCTGCCGTTGCGCATATTCGATTGGACCGATGACCACGTGCTCGTTGCTCTTGCCTACCTTGGCGAGGACTTGATGGGCAACTTGATTATCGGCCAGCAGTCTCTGGACCGGTACTTCAGCCAGTCACATGAGAGATCCGATCTCATTACCCACGATGAATTAGTAACAGCCTATCCGACGATGGCGAAGAACGCCATGGAGGGCCAGCCGGTCGGGTCGTCTGCGGGGGGGGAGCAGCCCAAATTCACCGTGAGGGTGGATAGGGGAGGGGAGATCGAGAATCTCCTCGTGAAATTCTCCCCTCCCGTTCATTCCGTCGAAGGACGCCGCTGGGCGGACCTTTTAATCTGCGAGCACATCGCCCTCGACATCGTCGGGGAAGTGGGGATAGCCGCTGTCAAGACTTCCCTGGTAGTGGCTGAGGATAGGGTTTTCCTCGAGGTGACCAGGTTTGACAGGGTAGGACGATGCGGCCGGTTGCCGATGATTTCCCTGCGCGCTATCGACAATGAATTCTACGGGCGGCAAGACAACTGGGTTGCTGCTGCTGATAGAATGGAAGCCGACGGCAGGTTGACCAGTGACGACGCTCGCAATCTCAGATGGCTGTGGGTATTCGGTGATCTCATAGCCAACACCGACAAGCATTTTGGCAACGTGTCTCTCGCTTCCGTTTCTGCCGACCGCTTTACGCTGAGACCTGCCTATGACATGCTTCCCATGCTCTACCGCCCCATGGATGGGGCAGCGCCAGAGCTCACCTTTAAGCCACCCGTCTTCTCGACGCAGGCCGCCAACCAATGGGATTCGGCCCTGACCGCGGCGGCCACCTTCTGGGAGCGGGCCGCGGCGGATAACAGGATCTCAGAAAGGTTCAGGCAAATCTGTGATGACAATCTGGCCATCGTTCGCAGCCTCGAAAAGGGACCACGGCTGATCCCTTAGCGGCGGTAGGGGACCGGTGCAGACGTCGGTGAAGAAAGAGGTGGAGGGGCCGCTGAGTAATCAGGGGTTAGCTGGTAACAGCTAAACCCTTTTTTATTGGCGTGTCCCATCGTGGCAGGGCGGACCATGCTCGAGCAGGTTCGCCTGCGGGAAGGAGTCCCGCAGTATCCGCTCCACATCCGCCTTTTCGAGAACCTCTTCCTGCAACAGCGCCCCTGCCAGGGCATCAAGGGTATGCCTTCTGTCTTTTAGTATCCTGGTCGCCGTTGCCTCCGCTTCCCTTATGATCAGCTGGATCTCCTGGTCCATGACCCAGGCCATTTCCTCGCTGTAGCGTTTGGGTAGGGACAGTTCTCTGCCGAGGAAGGGGTGTTCTTCACCGCGGCCAAGGTTCATCGGGCCGACCTTGTCACTCATCCCCCACTGCGCAACCATCTTCTCGGCCAGCGCGGTTGCGTCTTTGAGGTCATTTTGCGCTCCGCTGCTGAACTCGGCATACACCATCTTTTCCGCAACCCTCCCCGCTAGGCTGATGCTCAGGCGATTCATCAGGTAGGAACGGGGATAATAGTGGCGATCTTCTCCTGGAAGGAGTTGCGTCACCCCCATCGCCATGCCGCGAGGAATGATGCTGACCTTGTAGATCGGATCTGCGCCCGGCAGTTCCCAGGCGACGAGGGCGTGGCCGGCCTCATGGTAGGCGGTTATCCGCTTTTCCTCGTCGCTGATGGTCAACTCCTTGACCGCCCCCATCAGGATGATGTCCTTGGCTTCGCTGAAGTCATGCGCGTCCACCTGCTCCTTCCCCTGCCTCAGGGCCACCAGCGCTGCTTCGTTGGCAAGGTTCTCCAGGTCCGCGCCGGTCATCCCCGGCGTCCCCTTGGCAAGGATTTCCAGATCCACATCCGCCGCCAGTTTCTTGCCGCGTACATGGATTTCCAGGATCGCCTTTCGTTCCTGCCAACCGGGCCGATCGATCACGATATGGCGGTCGAACCTCCCCGGCCTGAGCAGTGCAGGGTCCAGAACGTCGGGCCGGTTGGTCGCAGCCATGACGATAACCTCCTCGTGGGGGTCGAACCCGTCCATTTCGCTCAAAAGCTGATTCAAGGTCTGTTCCCTCTCGTCATGCCCGCCGCCGAGTCCCGTGCCACGGGTCCGGCCGACCGCGTCGATCTCGTCGATGAAGATGATACTCGGATGGGTGCTTTTGGCCTTCTTGAACATATCCCTGACGCGTGAGGCGCCGACCCCGACGAACATCTCGACAAACTCGGAAGCACTGATGCTGTAAAAGGGGACGGCCGCCTCACCTGCCGTAGCGCGGGCAATCAAGGTCTTTCCGGTCCCCGGTGGGCCGACCAGCAGTACTCCCTTGGGGACCTTCGCCCCGATCCTTTCGAATCGGGAGGGGTCCGTGAGAAACTCGATGGTCTCCTTCAGTTCGAGCTTAACGGTGTCCATGCCGGCAACATCATTGAAGGTCACGCTCGGCTTGTTGACGTCATAGAGCCTGGCCTTGCTTGCGCCGAAGGTAAAGAGCCCTCCGGCGCCCCCCTGTATCTGCTGGTTCCTTCTCAGGATCACTACCCAGACACCGATAATGAGCAGCCAGGGGAGCAGTGCAAGCACGGTCTGCCGCAGCGGACCTTGTTCCGCGGATTCGATGTTTATGGCGACTTTTTTTTCCTGCAACTGGACAAGCAGTCCCTCCCCCTGGAAGGAGGGAAGTATTGTCCTGAAAAATCTCACCTGCGCGGGCTTTCCCGCCTCTTGCAGCGGGAGGCTCACCTCGTTGCGCAATTCGCCGCTCACTGCTTCTTTCTTGATTACTACAGACCTGATATTCCCCGCGCTAAGCTGCTCCATGAACTGGCTGTAGTTGATTGGATGGCGCAGAGGGGCATTAAGGTTGAAAGTACTGTTCCATAAGGAAATTAGCAGGACAACGAACATGAACAGTGCGATCTTCCATAAAATCTGTGTGTCGGGGGGGAGGGCCTGCTTGGTGTCGTTCATGATCCACCCGTGTTTGAGGTGCACCTTCGGGATGCGCCCCCATGAGTTTGTCCGCTAATCCGCCACGCCTCGGAATTCTTCAGCGCTTGTAGCCTATACGCCGCAGCAGGTCGCGCCGTTCCTGCCGGTCCTCGTCCGTTTCCACACCTTTGGGCGGCAGCCCGTCGATGACCCCGAGGATACCCCACCCCTGAAGCGTCGAGGCAACGACGACCTGGAGCGGATTGGCCGTGGCACAGTAAATCCGGCACACCTCCGGGCAGTTTTTGATCTGGTTGAGCACGTTTATGGGGTAGGCATCGCGCAGCAGAACGCAGAAAACATGACCGGCGCCGATGGCCTTGAGCACCTGTACACATCCCTGAACCAGTTCTTCATCGTTCCCCTCAGTCCTGATCAGGCACGGACCGGATGCTTCGGTAAAGGCGACTCCGAAGCGTGCCTGCGGCACTGCCGTGGCAATGACTTCGTACAGGTCCTCGGCCGTCTTTATAAAGTGTGTCTGGCCTATGATTATGTTGGACCCTTCGGGATACTCGATCCTTACATCATGGATTTCCACGTTCATGGGTACCTCCTTTGGTTGACAAGGTAACCTGCGACCGTTGCAGAATACTAGCATCTCTCCCCCTCACGGGGCACTTCGCTTCATGGGCTTATCTAGTGAATATGGATCCGGTTGACGTCGGGCGCAGAGATTTGATAGGCTCCGACTCCCGTGTCTCCGTAGAAGACGGCGCCGGTGCGAATGCCGAGTTGGAGGCGAAGCCCGGATTTAAGCTGCAACTCCGCCGGCACCGTATCGCCACTGGCTGGGCCAAAGCCGACTTCTCTCAGGTCGTGGAAGTAGACGCTCATGACTCCGGCCCCTCGTTTCCCCTCGAGAAAAACCTTGCCGTCCATTGAAAACCTCGTCAATTCGACTTTCATTCCTGAGCGGTCGGTAACTTGTACCTTGATGTTCTCATCTGTTTTGGGCACCTCTCCCTCCGGTGCGCCTCCTAGGCTGGCCATGGCCGTTAACACGGCTGCTGTTAAAAGGACCAGCGCGGCTGTCATAAGGTTTCTCATACCGTCTCTCCTTTCCTTCGTCAAATTGGATGCAGCTTACACCAGGCCATGCTAGGAAAAAGGAACTTTCAGCAGAAAGCTAATCGTCTGGCAACCCCTTGAGTAACAACTCGCGGATGAATCCTGACCCGTTGCCTTGTCTGCAAAAGTGCAAGTAGGAATTCAATATGAACTTGGCCGGGTCCAGCATGTAGTAGATCAGCGAAATCTCTGCACTGCTTGCAAACCCTGATATCCCGGGGTAATTGGCTTTTATCTTGTCTTGCTCTGCTTCGGGAAGTGTTGAAAATTGAACCACGGAGGCAATGTATTCACTTGCGGCCCATGTCGGTACCCCAGTTGTGAATTCATTTTGCGCAGCAGCATGTGTGATTTCATGGATTACGACGCTGCGCCACATGGCCAGGGTCATCGGTATTCCGAAAAGTGGCGTCGTCTTATCTGCATCACACGCTGCTTCGTAATCCAGGAGCCGGATTTCGTTGTGGGTTGCGTTGTAGTATCCTAATGATCCATGCTGACCGTTTTTAGGCAATTTCCTGGACAGCCTTATGGTTAGGTTGTCGGGCAGGTTCAAGTCGAGCGATCTGAGAAAGGTGCCCCCAACTTGCACGGCCTCACAGACGACATCCGACATAGCTTTTGTTTCGGCAAGCACGGTGATCGTCGAATGCTGACAAAGGATGCGGCTGGGCTCCGCAAATAGAGGGGTTCCATACAGTACGAGGGCTACCAGCAGCAAACTGGTCTTCATTTTCCCTCCGTCAGGAACATCTCCACGCGGAAAGCACCCGGCTGTAACAGTGTCTTGAATGCCCTGACAGTATATCACTTTACGATGGCCGCGTGTCTTGACGCGACAAGTGGGGGAAAGTGACACGGATATGCCTCGAGCGGTATCGGATATGCTCGGTTTTCGGCCGGGGGAGGCGGATGATTGCGGCAGAAACACTGGTGGTTCGCTAGAAGAAAGTGCTTGAAACATTGCATGGATCTGGGTATATCTAGTCCGCGTTGAGCGTTTCGGGACGGACGGCTTGGCATATCTTGAGGTACAAGGCACTTACGGGGGCTCCTGTGGGTGCTTTTTTATGTTTGGATATGGGGAGTTGATGGAAATTGTACAACAGGAAATTGATCGTCTGGGCCGCGTGCATGAGGCGATCGAGCGCTACGCGGTCGACCGCCTGCAGACGATCGGGAGGCACGAGGCTTACACGAAGGAGTTGGAGCAGCAGCGCCTGGCTTCGGTTGACTGGCGCGAGAAGAACGACCTGGCGGAGAAACTGATCGAGCACGGGCACCACTCGCCGCGCAAATACCTGCACGAATTCACCCAACAGGCCTCTCCCTACTTCGGCATCCTCGGCATCCACGATAACGACCGCAGGATCGGCAAGAAGGAATACCTGATCGGCAACCAGACGCTCATGGACGGGCAGCGGGTAGTCATCATCGACTGGAGAAAGGCGGAGATCACCGGCCCCTTCTACGAGGGGTACGACATCGGCGAAGAGTACGAGCTCACCATACGCGGCGTCGAGAGGGAAGGGGTGATCACCCGCCGGGACAAGGTGACCATCAACAGGAAGGCCCTGAACCGCATCGAGACTCCCTCGGAAACCTACGAGCTGCGCGGGGACGCCTGGCACAAGAACGGCGGTGCCGTCGAGTCCACCGCCGACACCAAGGAGCGGGCCGAGGATCACCGCATGGTGGATTCCATCGCGGCACTGATCTCCCCTGAACAGTTCCGGGCCATCACCAAGCTCAGGGACGGCGTGGTGGTCATTAATGGCGCGGCGGGAGCAGGCAAGACCACGGTCGCCCTGCACCGGCTCTCCTTTCTCATGTTCGACGCGCCCGAGAAGTACCGCCCGGAGCGGTGCATCGTGCTCATGTTCAACCGCGTCCTACGCGACTACGTCAAACAGAGCAGCGACACTCTCCTTGGCCCGGTCCGGGTCGATACCTACAGTGCCTGGTCCCTGACCGCGCTCGCCGCCCTCGGCGTGCATTCGCTGAAGACCGTCTTCGACGATCCCTTTGGCGCGCAGAAGAAGAGCAGCCGGGTTCCGGCCCTGCTGGCGAAGTACGTGAAGGAAACGACCAAGATCGAGCCGTTGACCGACCTGTGGCGCTTCCTCATGCAGGACTACGTCGTCGCGGCCCTCTGCACGGATTCCGGTGCCGAGTTCCAGCAGGTGGCCCAGAGGAAGTTCGCGGCGAAGGAGCGGACGGTCTCGTTCTCCGATGTGAGCATCCTGCTCCGCCTGGCCCAACTGCGGCGCCCGGCCGGCGCCGTGGTCATCGGGGCCCTCAACGCCTACGACCACATCGTGGTCGATGAGGCACAGGATCTCTCGTCACTGGAACTGCGCACCATCGTGGCCGCCACCTCTGCGGCGCGCAGCATTACCATCTGTGCCGATGAAAAGCAGCAGATCCTCAGTTTCCTCGACTCGCAAGGGTTCTCCAGTGTCATGGCCCAGCTCCATTCACAGGGACTCGAGAAGGAGAATTTGACCGTCTCCTATCGCTGCCCGAAAGAGATCGTCGATCTGGCCGCCCAGGTGAGCGGGCGCAGCGCCGACACCACCAAGGCCCATTCCGGTGTGGTCGAGTTCCACCCCACCAGCAATGCCGCTCAGTCCATGACCAAGATTCGGGAGCTCGTGGAGGGACTTGAGCAGGCGGCGCCCACCTCGCTTACCGGGGTCATCTGCAAGAAGAAGGCTGATGTCAAAGCGCTCCACGCTGCGCTCGCTAGCGTGCCCGGTCTGCACGCGGAGGGAGAGGTCTCCTTTGCCCCCGGCGTTCAGGTCATCCATGCCCACGCCATCAAAGGTGTCGAGTTCACCAACGTCATCCTCTACAACCCCAGTTCCTACGACTACCGCCAGACCGGTCCCGACCGGAACCTTCTGTACGTCGCCATCACACGTGCCTGCAAGACCCTCCACATCGTCCACCACCAGCCACTGGCGCAGGGACTGCGGTAAGAAGCTTTTGTGGCATGCCGTGAGACCTTGATGGCATACCGACCATGCATGGATGGCATACCGACCATGGATGGGTGGCATACCGACCATGCATGAGTGGCATACCGACCATGGATGGGTGGCATACCGACCATGGATGGGTGGCATACCGACCATGGATGAGTGGCATACCGACCATGGATGGGTGGCATACCGACCATCCATGAGTGGCATACCGACCATGGATGGGTGGCATACCGACCATGCATGGATGGCATACCGACCATGGATGGGTGGCATACCGACCATGCATGGATGGCATACCGACCATGCATGGATGGCATACCGACCATGGATAGGTGGCATACCGACCATGCATGAGTGGAATACCGACCATGGATAGGTGGCATACCGACCATGCATGAGTGGCATACCGATCATGTATGGGTGGCATACCGATCATGTATGGGTGGTATGCCGATCACGGATGGGGGGCATGCCGTTAACCTTGAGGGCATACCGGTCATGGTTGGGTGATATGCTTTTGATGCATGCTGCTTGCGGGGATAAAGCAGATGGGGAATAGAGCGTAACTTGGCGGGAGACTAACGGAAATAAAAAAAATTCCCTCGAAGTGGTCACCGTGCTTCCACCCTCGAGGGAACGAGTCGACGTATTTATTTGTTGCTCATGCTTTCTGGTCAACTTTATGCCGGCGAAGGAGATTTCCTCTTCCTGGTGTAAGGGGTTACCACTTCCAGGCCCGCCTGCATCAGCGCCGGAATGTCGTCTTCAGTGGCAATTACCTGGAGATAAGCGGCGATCTTTTTGAAGATGTCGATCAGCTCCTTGAACGCCTTATTACGTAACACGATAGCCACCCGGTCGTAATTGACGGCAGCGTTGTACTTCTGGTCTGCGTCGTCGAGCAATTCTTTTACTCGACCGAGGGCGATGCCCTGGTCGGTTATGTTCCGGTACAAGGCCAGGCCGCTCAATCCGGTGTAGTATCTTTTGCAGTTACCGAGGAAGACAGCTGGTCTGCCTGCAAGGTCGAACTTTAGATGTAACATGGATACCTCCCGCGTTGGAAGATTGGTGTGCACTAATGCGTTGGCGTCATCACTATACCGGGCTCCTCCGAATTCCGCAACGCCTCCAGTGAAAAAAAATTGTTCATCGCTCCATCGGATGGAAAAGGTTGGCGACGAGAGGGTATCACGTGCTGCTGCTACAACAACAAAAGGAGGCGGGGAATTCCCCGCCTCCTTTTGTTCTGATGCTGGCCTTGCTTACTTCGCGAGCTTGATCGGGAAGGGGCCGGTCTTCTGGCCGGTGAGGTTGCTCTCGATGTAGACGTTGTACACGCCGGCGGAGAGACCGGTGGTCTTCCAGTTGAACTGCCAGGTGTTGGTCAGGCTGTCGTACTGGAGACCGCTTGCCCCTGCATCGTCAAGGGTGATCGCATCAGGGGAGTCGACGCCGTTGCTGACCTGGTAGATGGTGACGGCGGGCCGGGCACCGGCGCTCACGAGGACGGTCCCGGTGCTGTTGGTGAACTGCCACTTGAGCGGAATGGCGCTCTTGATCTTGTAGGCCTTGTTGGCATCGTACGGAGCCAAGAGGCCGTTGAAGCCGTACTGCACGTTCACGTCGAACTTCGCGCTGGAGGTGTTGCCGTGAGCGTCTTTGGCGCTGCAGGTGACAGTGGTGGTGCCGAGGGGGAGACTGCTGCCTGAGGCCGGGGAGCAGGTGACCGGGACGCTGCCATCGACCAGGTCCGTCGCGGTCGGCGCATACGTCGCGGACTGTCCGATGATCAAGGTGAGCCCCTTGGGCACGCCGTCGAGTTTCGGTGCCGTGGTGTCCTTCACGGTGATGGACTGGGTAGCGGTGCCGGTGTTGCCAGCGGCATCCTTGGCAGTCCAGGTCACAACGGTAGTCCCGATCGGGAAAGAGGCAGGCGCGTCGCTGGTCAGGCTGGTAACGCCTACCGCGTCGCTGGCCGTGGCGGCGCCGCTGCCGGCTGTCGCAAAGGCAATGCTGGTGCTGGGGCCGGTGGCCTCAATGGTAACTGCTGCAGGCGGAGTCACTACCGGTGCGGTGGTGTCCTTAACCGTTACCGACTGCTTCGCGGTGCTCGTGTTGCCGGCTTCGTCGCGCGCAGTCCAGGTGACCACGGTGGTCCCCACCGGGTAGAGGGCGGGTGCGTCGTTGGTGAGGCTCTTCACCCCGACGGCGTCGGTTGCGGTGGCTGTGCCGATGCTGACCGGCGACTGCGGCGCGGTCGCCTCGACCACTACTGCCGCGGGGGCTGTCAAGGCGGGTGCGGTGGTGTCCTGCACGGTGACGGACTGCTTGGCCTTCCCGGTGTTGCCGGCCGCATCACTGGCGGACCAAGTAACCACGGTGGTGCCGACCGGGTACAGGAGGGGGGCGTCGCTGGTGATCTCCTTGACCCCGACGGCGTCGGTTGCGGTGGCGGTGCCGATGGCGACCGGGGAGTTCGGGGCGGTCGCCTCGACCACAATGGCGGCCGGAGCGGTCACCACTGGCGCGGTGGTATCCTGTACGGTGATGGACTGTTTGGCAGTACCTTTGTTGCCGGCCTCGTCGCTTGCGGTCCATACGACCTCGGTGGTGCCGACCGGGTACAGCGCGGGTGCGTCACTGGTGATCTCTTTCACGCCGACGGCGTCGGTCGCGGTGGCTGTGCCGATGGTGACCGGGGAGAGTGGCGCGGTCGCCTCGACGAGGACCGCCGCGGGGGCGCTTACCACCGGGGCGGTGGTATCCTGCACGGTGACGGACTGCTTGGCATGGCCTACGTTGCCGGCCGCATCGCTGGCGGACCAGATGACCACGGTGGTGCCGACCGGGTACAGGAGGGGGGCGTCGCTGGTGATCTCCTTGACCCCGACGGCATCGGTTGCGGTGGCGGTGCCGAGGGCGACCGGGGAGTTGGGGGCGGTCGCCTCGACCACAATGGCGGCCGGAGCGGTCACCACTGGCGCGGTGGTATCCTGTACGGTGATGGACTGTTTGGCAGAACCTTTGTTGCCGGCCTCGTCGCTTGCGGTCCATACGACCTCGGTGGTGCCGACCGGGTACAGCGCGGGTGCGTCACTGGTGATCTCTTTCACGCCGACGGCGTCTGTCGCGGTGGCTGTGCCGATGGTGACCGGGGAGAGTGGCGCGGTCGCCTCGACGAGGACCGCCGCGGGGGCGGTTACCACCGGTGCGGTGGTATCCTGCACGGTGACGGACTGCTTGGCGTGGCCTGCGTTGCCGGCCGCATCGCTGGCGGACCAGGTGACCACGGTGGTGCCGACCGGGTACAGGAGGGGGGCGTCGCTGGTGATTTCCTTGACCCCGACGGCGTCGGTTGCGGTGGCGGTGCCGATGGCGACCGGCGACCGCGGCGCGGTGGCCTCGGCCACGACTGCGGCGGGAGCGGTCACCGCCGGTGCAGTCGTGTCCTGAACCTTGATGGAGAAGTTGCCGCTGGCGGCGTTCTTGGCCGCGTCGGAAACGCTGCAAGTGACGGTGGAGGTGCCCAGCGGGAACAAGGTGCCGGAGCCGGGGGTGCAGGCGACGGTGAGGTCGCCGTCGACGTTGTCCTTGGCGCCCGGCAGCGTGAAGCCGACCTCGGCGCCGGCAGCGGAGGTCGCTTCGGCGGTGATATCCGAGGGGAGGTTGGACAGCACCGGCGCGGTAATGTCGAGCACCTTCACGGAACACTGCTTGCTGTCGGTGAGGGCGCCGGCATCGGTGACCAGGAGCTTGAAGGTCATGGTGTCGTTGACGGAGTCGAGATACGGCGCTGCGAAGCTCAAGGTCTTGGCGGTCGCCTGGTCGTAGCTGGGCAGGGTGGCGTTGGGTGTGCCCAGCGACTGGCTCCAGTTGTAGCTTGCGATGCCGTTGTCGCTGTCAGAGGAACCGGAGCCGTTGAGGGTGATCTGTGCCCCTTCGTTCACCGTCTCGGGGCAGGAGAGGGCGGCCTTGGGAGGGTCGTTGACCCAGAGCACGTTGACGATCTGGTCGGTGCTGCTGGACAGGGAGCCGTCGGAAACGATCAGATGGAAGCTGAGCGAGGCGCCGTCGGGGAAAGGAACCTGGGCGGGTGCGGTAAAGGTCGCCTTGGCGCCGTCCGCCGTCAAGGTCACAGCGGGGCCCGTCAACTGGGACCACGTGTAGGTCAGGGGATTGCCGTCAGGATCGGAAGAGGAGCTGCCGTCGAGGGTGACCGTGGTCCCTTCGTACACCTGGCTCGGCGCGTAGGTCGCAGACGCCACCGGCGCACGGTTGGTGACCACGTTGGCGACGTTCACGTTGGTGGTGAGGCTCCTAGTCTGCAGGGGAGAACAGCCGGTGACCGTGAGCTTGAAGGTGAGGGTGGCGCCGGAGGGGCCGACCTCGGGGGCGGAGAAGGTCGGCTGTGCGGCTCTGGGATCGTTCAGGGTCACGGCCGGGCCTGCAGTCTGTTCCCAGAGGTAGGTCGCGGCGTCCTTGGACGGCTGCCCGTTCAGCTTCACCAGGGTGGGGACGCCGCTGGCAGACTTCTCGTCAACGCTCTGGTTATCTGGGGAAATGTGCGGCTCGACGTTGCAAGCCGGTGGTGCAGCCAGTACGGGCGATGCCATCAGCAACCAAACCATCACGGAAAGTAGTTCTCTTCTCATGTCCTGGTCCTCCTCCTCAGTAGTATCGACGTGCGCATCAGTGCAAAAGGTTGTTCAGACGGTTAAGCTAGCGGCAGCATCTCCCGCTGCGTCTACCAGATGTTTGGTTATGGCGACGGCGATGCCGAACCGGTCGGCCTCATGCTCGACCCGCACCACGTCTGCCTGGCAGCGCAGCCGCACCTTTTGCCCCTGGTTCTGGTGCTCCAGCAGCATCACCAGTTCCAGGCTCTCTCCCAAAGAGACCTGCTGGTCGGTGAAAAAGTAGAGGCCGCAGGCGCTGAAATCGCGGGTGATACCCATGCCCTGCTTGATCTCCAGCGGGATCTCCCCTTTGAACCGGACCGAGTTTCTTTCAGCGAAAGTTTTCATATAGTCACGTCCGAAACCCGCAGGCATAGTCGCTGGTAGTAGATGGTCTAGTGATACGCCAGAGTTTCAAAGAATTGAATATACTGGGGGGCATAATTATCTATTACTTTAGATATAGACGATGGGCTCTGAGGTAGGCAGAGACGCTCTGTTAGATTTGAACTTGCGCTCAATCCTTTTGTCACGGCGACCGATACTTAATCATATGTTGCGGGGACGATCCGGAATGGGCCTGTTACTGCCGCTGATCGGGCAGCGGTATGTCATCAAACAGACTCTAATTCGTGGGGGTAATTGTCTACAGCAATTTATATGAAAATTTGCTATAAAAGCTTCCCACGTGGAGGATGATTGATGACTATTGAAGAAGCTTTTGGCATTGTGATCCGCAGATTGAGGCGGGAGCGCAACCTCTCCCAGGACAAGCTGTCCATGTCCAGTTGCCTGGATCGCAAGTTCATCTCCAATATCGAAGGGGGGAAGCAGCAGCCAAGCCTGGTTTCCATCTTCGCCCTCGCCAGTGCCCTCAACACTTCCGCTTCCAGCATTATCTACGAGACGGAATTCATTCTGAAGATCAACACGCCTGATCGGCTGAGGAACGAGGGTTCCAAGATAGATTGGATCAGTAGCATGGAGATCATGATGAACAAGATCAACAACAGTTACCAGGGGTCGGAGACCATCCTGATCGTGGATGACGAGAAGCAGCTCCGCGAGATGCTGTCCGACTTTCTGGCCAGCTACGGTTACAAGGTCATTACCGCCGAAGACGGACAGGATGCCATCGAGAAATATACTGAGAACGGTCCCATCCACCTGGTGGTCCTGGACGTGGTGATGCCGCGCAAGGACGGCATCAGCTGCTTCAAGGAGATCAAGAAGGTGAACCCGAAGGCTAAGGCGGTTTTTATGAGCGGTTACCGGCCGGACCACCTGCAGGCGAAGGAGGATTTCCACCTGATCCAGAAACCTTTCTCGCCGGTCGAGATGATCAAGGCGATCAGGAGCGCACTGGAGTCGGACTCGGAGCAGACCACCGAGCTGTGAGGGAGAGCACGGCAAAACGAAGACAGTTAAGGGGAAGGGGAGTTCATACTGAACTCCCCTTTTCGCGTCTAGGGGTGCTGGTAGAACAGGCTGAGCAGCCACGCGGTGGCCAGTGTCGAGGCGAACCAGACCAGCGCCCGCGGCGTGATGTCCTTGGGGATGTCGATGTAGGGGCGCTCCCCGCGCAGGGACTGAATCTTGTACTCGATGCTCTGCTTGCCGTGCACGAAGACCGCAATGGAGACCGGGAACCAGATGGCGCCGGTTATGGTGCAGAGGGCGCTTACCGGGCCGGTGAGGTGTTCTCCGGTGGAGAGCATCAGGGCCAGGGTCATCCCGGAGAGCAGCGACGAAGTCTTGGTGGCGTAGGGTATTTTCATGGCCAGTCCCCCTGCAGTTGGGAGGGTGGGTGCCGACGAAGAGAGGAAATCATACCGCGCCACATTAGCAAGTTAGAGAATCGTTGCGGGCACGCCGCGGTTGACAGGGAAGGAGGCTTTGTGGTAGCAAGGGGTAGCCGTGTTTGCCGGCTAACTCTTTGATTTGTAGGAGTTTATGTGAAAGATAAAATATTGTGCCGCAGGATGTTTCTTAAGTCCTCGGCTTTTTTCGCAGCCACGGTCCTGGGGGCAAAATCGGCCTTTGCCAAATTAATGGAAGGGGGGGGGGTGCCGGAAGGGAAGCTCTCCCTTTACAACGTGAACTGCAAGGAAAGGCTCACCGTCACCTACCGTAACAGCGTGGGCGAGTACTGCGACGAGGCGCTCCAGGCTCTCAACTGGATCTTCCGCTGCCATCATACCAACGAAACCACCGCCATGGACCTGCGCGTGCTCGAGTACCTGAACCGGCTGGACAACTCCCTGGGCGGGGACAACGAGATCCACATCATCTCCGGCTACCGCTCCCCCGAGTACAATGCCCGCCTGCGCAGCCGGTCGGCAGGGGTGGCCAAGGACAGTCTGCACATGAAGGGGATGGCCATCGACCTCGCCATCCCGCGCGTCGGGCTGGACCGCATCAGGCGCACCGCCATCGCCCTCGCCGCCGGAGGGGTAGGTTACTACCCCCAGTCCGGCTTCGTCCACATCGACTCCGGCCTGTTCAGGAGCTGGTAGACCTGCCAGTCTCGGGCTGGCCGTATATATTTAACAGGAATCTGAGCAGGACGTGGAATGCGTGGCACCGGTTTTAATGCGACGAAACTGAGGTTGGTTATGGGAAGGATGATCTTCAACCAGCCACGCCGTGGGATCAGCCGAAGAGCCTTGTCTGCAGCAGGTAGACGCCGATGCCGCCGAAGTAGCCGAGCAGTGCCAGACCGCTGATCCGCTTCACGTACCAGAAGAAATGCAGATTCTCCAGTCCCATGGCCGCGACCCCCGCGGCCGAGCCGATCACCAGGATCGAGCCTCCCGTTCCCGCGCAATAGGCCATGAACTCCCAGAGGAAGCTGTCCGCCGGATGCTGCGCCAGGTTGTACATCCCCATGCTGGCCGCGACCAGGGGGACGTTGTCCACGATGGCGCTTACGAGCCCGATGAGGGTCACGATCAGGTCCAGGCGACCGACGGCCCGGTCCAGCCAGGAGGCGATTGCCACCAGGATGTGGGTGTGCTCCAGAGTGGCCACCGCGAGCAGGATGCCGATGAAGAAGACGATGGAACTCATGTCGATCTTCTCCAGTGCGTGGGCGAGGGTGAAGTGCCGTTTGTCCATCTCCTCCTTGTTGCGGTGCACCAGGTCGCCGGCGAGCCAGAGCAGGCCGAGCCCCAGTAGGATTCCCATGAAAGGGGGGAGGTGGGTGACCATCTTAAATAGCGGCACGCTCACCAGGATGCCGATGCCGAGAAAGAACATGAGATTGCGCTCGAAAAGGGTCGTTTGCGGCAGGTCCCCGTTTTCCTGACGCGCCGGGGCCAGCACCTCGCGGTCTTTCAGCTGGTAGGCAACGACAGCCAGCGGCAGCAGGAGGTTCACCAGGGAAGGGGCAAGTACACCTTTCATGATCTCAAGGGGGGTAATCTGGCCGCCTATCCAGAGCATGGTAGTGGTGACGTCGCCGATGGGAGTCCAGGCGCCACCGGCATTGGCGGCGATGACGATGAGACCGGCGAAGAAGAGGCGGTCCTCCTGGCGGTCCAGGAGCTTCTTCATCAACGAGATCATGACGATGGTGGTGGTGAGGTTGTCGAGGACAGCGCTCAGGAAGAAGGTGACAAAGCCGACCAGCCACATCAACGAAGAGAGTTTGCGGGTCTTGATGTGGGCCGTGATCACCTCGAAACCGTTGTGGGCGTCCACGACTTCCACGATGGTCATGGCGCCGATCAGGAAGAAGACGATCTGTGCCGTAGCGGCCAGCGATTCGTTCAACTGATGCACGACGAGGTGGCTGTCGGGACCCCAAAGGGCGTACACGGACCAGAGCAGCCCAGCGCCAAGCAGTGCCGACGAGGATTTGTTGATCCTGATGGGGTGCTCCAAGGCAATGGCAGCATAGGCAACGAGAAAAATAGCAATGAGCAGTGATGTCATGTCCGTGGTTTCCTGTCAGTGACATTAAGGTGAACTTGGCATAAATAGCCCAACTGCAGCGCAGGGTAAAGGATTTTCGAACGCTACGGGTGCGAAGAGAAAGGGCCTGTCCGATGGACAGGCCCTTTTGAACAGTGCACCTCTGTCGCAGATGCTAGTACCCAAGCGCGCGCGGCAGCCAGAGCGAGATGATCGGCACGTAGGTGACGAGCAGCATGAAGCCCAGCATGGCCATGAGCCAGGGCCAGACCGCTATGGTGAGTTCCGAGATCCCCATCTTGGTGATGCCGCTGGAGACGTAGAGGTTCAAGCCCACCGGCGGGTGGCACATGCCGACCTCCATGTTCACCGTGATCAGTACACCGAAATGCACCGGGTCGATGCCGAGCTTCATGGCGACCGGGTACAGGATCGGGGCGAGAATCAGGATGATGGAGGAGGGCTCCATCACGTTGCCGGCCAGAAGCAGCAGCACGTTGGTGACCAGGAGGAAGGAGACCACGCCCAGGTTGTGACCGAGGATCCAGTCCGCCATGAGCTGCGGGATGTTCTCGTGGGTCATCAGGAAGGAGAAGAGCACGGCGTTGGTGATGATGTACAAAAGCATCGCCGACATGCTGGCCGAGTCGAGCAGCACCTTGGGGACCTTCTTGAAGGGTACGTCGCGGTAGACGAAGACGGCGATGACGAAGGCGTAGACCGCGCTCATGGCGGCGGCCTCGGTCGGGGTGAACATGCCGGAATAGATCCCGCCCAGGACGATGACTATCAGGAGCAGGCCCCAGATGCTGTCGCGGAAGGCCTTGGCCCGCTCGCCCCAGGTCGCCTTCTTCATGCGGGGGAGGTTGCCCTGCTTGGCCCTCCACCATGCCACGAGGCCCAGCAGCGAGGCCAGCATGAGGCCGGGGATGACGCCACCCATGAAGAGCGCGCCGACCGAGGAGTTGGTGGCGACGCAGTAGACCACCATGGGGATGGAAGGGGGGATCAGGATGCCTAACGAGCCCGAGGTGGTGATGACGCCGGCGCCGAAGCGCTTGGGATAGCCGGCGCGCACCATGGCCGGCATCATGATGGAGCCGATGGCGACCACCGTGGCCGGGCTGGAGCCGGAGACCGCGGCGAAGAGGGCGCAGGCCATGACGCCGGCAAGGGCGAGACCGCCATGCCAGTGGCCGACCATGGAGGTGGCGAAGTTGATCATCCTCTTCGCCACGCCGCCGTGGGTCAGGAAGTTACCCGCCAGGATGAAGAACGGGATCGCCATGATCTCAAACTTCTCGATGCCGGTGAAGAGCTTCATGGCCACCGCTTCGGTGGGGACCTCCGAGAAGAAGAACAGGAAGGTGAGGACGGTGAGGCCCAGGGCGATGGAGATGGGCATGCCGGTCAGCATGAGCGCCAAAAGCAGCGCGAAGACGATGCCGGTGCTGCCGAGGGTGGCTATCGCTCCAAGGATCACGGCGATGCCCAACAGCCAGGTGGCCGCCTTTTTCTTGGAAAACTGTTCCCAGCCAACTACTGCAGTACTCATTTCACACCCCCCTGCGCTTCCTTATGGTTGAACTTGTGCTGCTCGTACTCTTCCAGCGCCTCGGTGGAGTCGAGCGTGCCGATCTCGTCGATGCCGTCGACATGGGCGTGGTCGTGGTGCGGCAATTCGCCGGTGCGCAGGAAAGCGACGCCCACCTGGAGGAAGCGCAAGCACATGAGGTACGAACCCAAGGGGACCGCGGAGTAGACGATCCAGGTCGGCCACTCGAGGTCGGGGGTGATGGGGCCTTCGATCAGGTCGGTGACGTTCATGCCCAGCTTGTTGAACAGGGCGTAGTGAAACCCGTTCTCCCAGACGAACTTGGCGCCCAGGGTGCCGATCAGGCCGGTGAAGAGCGCGCCGCCGAGAATGGCTATCACCACGGTCACCTTGCGCCAGGAATCGGGGAGGCGGGTGACGAGGACGTCGACGCCGACGTGGATGCCGCTGCGGACGCCGTAGGCGGCGCCGAACTTCGCCATCCAGACGAACATGTAAATGCAGAGCTCCTGCGCCCAGCTCATGTTAATGGTCAGCAGCCAGTCCTGCAGTGCCGGGATGGGCAGGCCGGACAGATAGCGATGGCCGACGGCCAGGGCGATGATCACCGTGGCGGCGGCGATGAGGAAGGTGATGATGATTTCCTCAAGATGGTCAAGATACTTCATCATGATGGGCTTCTCCTGGAACTCGTTCAAACGGCCGCCCGCGCGAGCGGGCGGCCATGACGTGCAGGTGTGGTGTGGTTAGTTCGCGCTGTAGCCGGTGGCGGCGTAGACTTCCTTGACGATGTCGGTACCGATGCGGCCGATGTTCTCCTTGTGCGCCTTGTCCATCGCCTTCTTCCAGGCGGCCCGCTCCTGAGGGGTGAGGGTGATCAGCTGGCTGCGACCGGACTTCTTGACGGCGGCCAATGCCTCGTCGTTGTCCTTCTTGGCCACATCGTTGGCGTACTTGGTGGCGTCCTTCATGCACCCTTCCAGGATGGTGCGGATGTCGGCCGGCAGGCCCTGCCAGAACTTCTTGTTCACGATGACCGCGTAACCCAGGTAACCGTGGTCGGAGAGGGTGACGTACTTCTGCACCTCGTGCATCTTCTGGGTGTAGAGGTTGGAGGGGGGGTTCTCGGTGCCGTCGACGACGCCGGTCTGCAGCGCCTGGTACACCTCGGAGAAGGCGAGCACCTGCGGGATGGCGCCCACGGAGCGCATCTGGGAGTCGAGCACCTTGGAGGACTGGATGCGCATCTTCTGGCCCCTGAAGTCGGCCACGTTCTTGATCGGCTTGTTGGCGCTCATCACCTTGAAGCCGTTATCCCAGTAAGCGAGACCGAGGATGCCTTTAGACTCAAGCTTCTTCAAAAGCTTTGCGCCTACCGGCCCCTGGGTCACCTTGTGCAGTTCCTGGTAGTTGTCGAAGATGAAGGGGAGGTCGAACACCTCGAACTCTTTCACGCCCAGCGGAGCGAACTTGGCCAGCGACGGCGCCAGCATCTGGACTGCGCCCAACTGCAGTGCCTCCATCTCTTCCTTGTCCTTGTAGAGTTGGCTGTTCGGGTAGACCTCGACCTTGACGCGTCCCTTGGTGCGCTCCTCGGCCAGTTTCTTGAAGTAGTCTGCGGCCTGCCCTTTGGGGGTGTGCTGTGCGACGACGTGGCTGAACTTGATAACGATGGGTGCGGGGGCGGCCAATGCGGTCACGGGCAGGGCAAGGGCTGCGGCCATGACCAAAGTTTTAAAACAAGCTTTCAGGTTCATACGGTACTCCTCCTTGGGGTGTGTGCTGCAGTTGTTAAAACTGTCTTATTAGCTTTGTGGTTCTTGCACCTGCCATCGTTGACGGTGGTGCGTATACGATACACTGTTTTGTTGCAACTGCGGTGCCACTGGTGTGGTGGTGTAACTCGTTGTTTTTGGTGGTGTGACCGCAGCAGAATGATGGTTGTGGCGGAATTTGGTGGCTGAAATCCGCCACTGCAGTGGCGGATAGTTGCCAGCGCAGGGGGAGGGCGCGGGATTAGAATGAGGTCGGGAGGGGGCGCGGCGTGTGAAAGGTTGGTTGGTTGTAGCTAATGTTTGGTGGGCGGTGAAAATAGAACGGGTGGGTGGGGGAGGGGGGCTGTTTTCTCCTGGAAGTTATGGGAGTTATGGGAGTTATGGGAGGGCGCCAGGGGGCGAGGGGGCGACTGCCGCTTTGGACGACAGTCGCTGACGTCAAGCTAGAGGCCGTACTTGTCCATCTTGTAACGCAGGGTGCCGCGCGGAAGCTTCAGGTTGGCGGCGGTCTGCAATACGTTGCCGCCGGTGGCCTGCAGGGCCCGCTCGATCAGGGTCTTCTCGATGCTGCTGATTGCTTCCTCGAGCCCCAGCCCCTCCGGGATGGTCACGGCATTGGCCGAATGGGGGGCTGCGGCGTCGTTGTACTGGCCGGTCCTGATCTCCTGGGGCAGGTATTCGGGCAGCAGGGTCGGTCCGTTGCGCATGATGCAGATGCGCTCGATGACATTTCTTAACTCCCTGACGTTGCCGGGCCAGGCATAGTGGGCCATGAGCCGCTCCGCCTCGGGCGAAACATCACGGAAGTGGCGGCCGAAGGAACGGCTGAAGCTGTCCAGGAAGTAGCTGGCCAGCGCGGCGATGTCGGCTACCCGTTCCCGCAGCGGGGGGATGTGGATCGGGAATACGTTGAGGCGGTAGAAGAGATCCTCGCGGAAACTCTTCTCGGCGATGCGCTGCAACAGGTCGCGATTGGTGGCCGCGACGACCCTGACGTCGATCTCGATGTCCTTGACCGCGCCGACCCTGCGGATGGTCTTTTCCTGCAGCACCCGCAACAGCTTCGCCTGCATGGCCATGTCCATCTCCCCGATCTCGTCGAGGAAGATGGTGCCGTGATGCGCTTCCTCGAAAAGTCCCTTCTTCCTGGCGGCGGCACCGGTGAAGGATCCCTTCTCGTGGCCGAACAGCTCGCTTTCCAGCAGGGAAGCGGGAATGGAGGCGCAGTTGATGGCAACGAAGGAGGCCTCCCTGCGGTCGGAGAGGTCGTGGATGGCGCGGGCTACCAGTTCTTTGCCGGTGCCGGACTCGCCGGTGATGAGCACGGTCGAGGGGATGCGGGCGATCTCGCGCACCTGGGCCACCACCTCGTTGAAGGCCTCGCTTTTGCCGATGATGGGGGAGGGGCCGGGGAGGGAGCCGTCGCCAAGCCTTAGTTTTCTCACTTCGCGCTTCAGGGTCTGGGTCTTCAGGGCGAGCTTCACGATCAGCCTGAGCGCGTCCGCCTTGAACGGCTTCTTCATGTAGTGGAAGGCGCCCAGCTTCAAGGACTCCACCGCGGTTTCCACCGACCCATAGCCGGTGATGATGATCACCAGCAGTTCCGGGTCGATCTCCTTCAGGTTTTTCAGTACGTCGATGCCGTCCTCGGTGCCGAGGTTCAGGTCCAGCAGGGCAAGATCGATCTCTTCGGAGGCGACCAGGTCGCGGGCCTGCTGCCCCGATGCCGCGGAGAGGACCTCGAATCCCTCGCTGGAGAGGATACGCTGCACGTTTTCACAGATGAAGGCTTCGTCGTCTATGATCAGTATCTTTTCCATGGCTTCCTTTTTTTTGTCCACATCCCCTCTCCCTCCGGGAGAGGGCCAGGGTGAGGGCGTTGCCAGTGGCACGATGGCTGCAGCCGGCCGGGCCCTCACCCGCCCTTCGGGCACCCTCTCCCGGGGGGAGAGGGGTGAGCGGCTTATTGTTACTTAGTATCCAAGCCAAGAGCAAGGGGACAGGCACCTCGCGGAGCCAGTCCCCCTCCTGCTATGGTACGTCCAGCGGCAGTTCCACGGTGAAACGGGTTCCCTCTCCCGGCGCGCTCTCCACCTGGACCCTCCCCTGGTGTTCCTCGATGATGCGCTGGGTGATGGAGAGGCCGAGTCCCGTGCCGGCACCTTTCCTGGTGAAGAAGGGCTCGAAGATGAGGGGGAGATCCTCCGCGGCGATGCCGGGACCGTCGTCGCTGATCTCTATCACCGCGTGGCTGTCGCGCACCGCGGTGCGCACCTCGATGCGGCCGCCTTGCGGGAGCGCCTGCTGCGCGTTCTTGATGATGTTCAGCACCGCCTGCTTGATCTTTTCCGGGTCGAGCCTGAAGGGAGGGACCTCGCCTTCGACCAGCAGAAGCTGCACCTGCTGCTTCTCACAGGGGCGCCGCAGCAACAGCACCGTGTCGTTCACCAACCGGTTCAGGTCGCAGACGCGGAACTCGGCCCGCACCGGCGAGGAGTAATTCAACAGGGCGTTGACCAGCTTTTCGACCCGCTCGATCTCGGCCAGCGCCTTCTTGATCAGCTCCCGGTCGGCACTGTTCGACGCCGCCTGGTCGTGCAGGTCGTCCAGCAGCAGCGAGATCCCCGTGAGGGGATTTCTCACCTCGTGCGCGATCCCCGCCGACAGCTTGCCCAGGGAGGCGAGCCGGTCCAGGCGCATCATCTCCTCGTGCAGGTTCTCCCGCTCGGTCTCGTTTCGCAGCGTGATGGTGAGCCCGTGTTCGGAGTCGTGCCCAATGGGGAAGAAGCCGACGTCGAAATGGGTCTTGCCCGGCTCGTGGTCGAAGCGGAAGGTCTCCCGGCCGTACCCGGAGTTGGTGGCGAAGACGGCGGCTATGCGCTCGCTCAACCCCTCCCAGTCCCGGAACAGCTCGCGGTAGTGGATCCCCTCGACCACGTTCTCACCCAGGAAGAGCCTGCCGGTGCGGTTGATGGAGGTGAGGAAGCCGTGCGGCGAGAAGGTGACGATGCCGCTGGAGATACTCTCCAGGACGCTCGCCTTGAAGTTGCGCTCGTCCATGATCTCCAGCCGCGACTGCTTCAGCTCCTCCAGGGTGGAGAGGAGGCTCAGCTTGCGGCGGTCCAGCTCGTCGGCCATGTTGTTGAAGGTCTGGGCCAGGACGCCGATCTCGTCGGCCGAGTTCACCGCGACCCGCTCGGCGAAGTCGCCCGCCGCGAGCTTGCCGGCGTTCTCGGTCAGCTGCCGCAGCGGGATGCTGATGCCGCGGGAGAGGAGCCAGGCGGAGAGGGCGGAGACCAGCGCCGTGAGCAGGATGATGACGGCACTGGTGCGGCGGTGCTCGCCGAGCTGCCTGGCGATGAGCCTTCCCCCTTTGCGCGATGCCTCGTGGAAACGGTCCACCTGGAAGCCGATGGTGACGCCGCCGAAGACGCCGTGTTTGGCGTAATCGCCGGTGTCGTAGAAGATGGGGGCGAAGGCCATGATCTTCTTGGCGCCGCCTACGTTGGTGATGTCGACGTACCCTTCCTGCCTGGCGCGCACCGCCGCCGAGACCTTGGGGTAACCGGGGTGGACGAAGCCGGCCTGATCGAGGTTGAAGGGGATGCGGCCGCTCTCTATTTCAGCCTTGCCGGAGCGGGCGGTGTAGGGGGGGACCAGCCGCCCCTGCGGGTCCACACCGCGGATGTCCCAGAACTTTGGGTGGGTGATGATCCACCCCTCGTCGTCGAAGAGGAAGGCGTAGTTGCCACTTTGGTAGGAAGGAAAGAGTGCCGACGCGTTCTTGCCGGGATCGATGTGCTGGGTGAATTCCATCAGGTGGCGGTGGTCCAGGGAGAGAAGCACCATGCCGTTGAAGGTGCCCTTGGCGTCGAACAGGGGCGCACCGAAGCGGATCACCCCCTGGTACATCTTGCCGTCGTAGGCGCTCTCCGGGTCCGCGGCCCCCGCCAGTTGCTCCTGCTTGCCGATATGGAAGCCGGTCAGGTGGGAGACGTAGATCTCACCCGGCTTCAGCGCGCGCACCCGGGCGAAGTACTGCTCGCTCTTGAATTCGGTGTTGGCCGGGACGGAGACGTCGGCAAGCTGACTGTTGGGGACGAAGCGGCCGTTACGGATCACCACCTGCTCCTTGCCGTTTCTGTCGATGAGGGCGATGGAGCGGTAAATGGGGAGGAACTCGTGGGTCCCCTGTGCGGCCGTGGAGCTGCCGCCGCGCTGCCACACCTCGGAGAGCCGGGTCTGGTAGAAGTTCATGAGCGCCGGCTGGGAGAGGGGGGAGCGGGAGAGAAAGAAGAGGTCGCACTCGCACTGGTGCAGGAAATCCTTGATGTTTTCGGCAAGGTCGCGCGCCTTCATCTGCAGCGATTCGACGGCCTGGCGGTCGTCGGAATCGCTGATCTCGGCGGAAAGCCGGGCGCTGGTGGACTGGAGGTTGGCCAGGAGAATGGCGGAGGAAACCAGCAGCGGCAGCAGGGAGAGCAGCAGCGTGATGACCAGGATCTTTTTGAAGATGGTGAAACGTGGCAAGAGGCTCCCCCGCATGGTAATCAGGGCAGCAGGTTAGCACAAAACCGCGGACACGAACAGCGTTGCTTTCAGGCGCCCGGGGCGGGGGTCTTTTATATTGACTTGGTTGCGGGGGTGCATTAAAAGTAATGCGGTAATAAGGCTTGGAGCTGTGGAGGAATTGGTTGGGATATAAAGACCTTGCATCTTGCGTGACTGACCTGGAGCGCACCGGCGCCCTGGTCAGGATCGACTGCGAACTGTCCGCGGAACTGGAGATCGGTTCCATTCAGCGTCGGGTGTACCAGGCGGGCGGGCCGGCACTGCTCTTCACCAGGGTCAAGGGGAGTTCCTTCCCCATGCTGGGCAACCTGTTCGGCACCCTGGACAGGACCAGGTACATCTTCAGGGATACCCTGAAAGCGGTGGAACGCCTGGTGAAGCTCAAGGTCGACCCGCGTTGCGCGCTGCGGGAGCCCGCGACCCTCGTGGGCGCCGTTCCCGCCGCCTGGCACCTGCTCCCCAAGAGTGTTAGCGACGGCCCCGTCATGGCCAACCGCACCACCATCGACAAACTCCCCCAATTGAAGTCCTGGCCCGACGACGGCGGCGCCTTCATAACCCTGCCCCAGGTCTACTCCGAGAGTGCGTTGCAGCCGGGTCTGCGCCATTCCAACCTGGGCATGTACCGGGTCCAGCTCTCCGGGGGGGAGTACCGCACCAACGAGGAGATAGGCCTCCACTACCAGATCCACCGCGGCATCGGCTTCCACCACGCGGAGGCGATCGCCAAGGGTGAGCCGTTCCGGGTCAACATCTTCGTCGGGGGCGCCCCCTCGATGACCGTGGCCGCGGTAATGCCGCTCCCGGAAGGGATGCCCGAACTCTCCTTCGCCGGCCTTTTGGCCGGGCACCGCATCGAGATGGTGCGGCGCGACGGGAGGCTTCCCATCCCCGCCGAGGCGGATTTCTGCATCACTGGCGTCATCGATCCTGCCAAGACCCTGCCCGAGGGGCCCTTCGGGGACCACTTCGGCTACTACAGCCTGGCCCACCACTTCCCGGTGCTCAAGGTGGAGGAGGTGTTCCACCGCGACGGCGCCATCTGGCCCTTCACGACGGTGGGGCGCCCGCCCCAGGAGGACACCTCCTTCGGCGCGTTCATCCACGAACTGACCGGGCCGCTGATCCCGACCGTGATTCCGGGGGTGAAGGCGGTGCATGCCGTGGACGCGGCGGGGGTGCATCCGCTGCTGTTCGCCATGGGGAGCGAGCGCTACGTACCCTACGGGGAGCGGCGCACGCCGCAGGAACTGTTGACCATCGCCAACGCGGTGCTCGGGCAGGGGCAGCTCTCCCTGGCCAAGTACCTGATGATCGCCGCACACGAGGATGCACCGAGGCTCGATATCCACGATATCCCCGCGTTTTTGGGGCACGTGCTGGAGCGGATCGACCTGCGCCGCGACCTCCACTTCCAGACCGCCACCACCATGGACACCCTGGACTACTCCGGCTCGGGGTTGAACAGCGGCTCCAAGGTGGTGATGGCGGCCATCGGGGAGAAGCGGCGCACGCTTGGGACCGAGCTCCCCGCGGCATTGAGGCTTGCGCCCGGTTTCTCGGCGCCGGCACTGTGTCTTCCCGGCGTCATTGCCGTGCAGGGACCGGCGTGCAGCACCCCCAAGGGGGAGGCGGACGCAGAGATCGAGGCACTGTGCCAGGCGCTCGAGGGGGGCGAAGGGCTGGACGGGTTCCCGCTCATCGTCGTCTGCGACGACAGCCGCTTCACCGCGGCCGAATTGAACAACTTCCTCTGGGTCACCTTCACCCGCTCCGACCCGGCCGCGGACATCTACGGTGTCGGCGCCAGCACGATCTGCAAGCAGTGGGGCTGCAGCGGGCCCCTGGTCATCGACGCCAGGGTGAAGCCGCACCACGCGCCGCCGTTGATCGAAGACCCGGCGGTGGAGAAGAGGGTGGAAGAGCTGGCCGCACCGGGTGGGCCGCTGCATGGGGTGTACTGATAAAAACCCCAAAAGCTTCAACGCAAAGACGCCAAGGCGCGAAGACGCAAAGACAAGATAACTGGGAACTGCAAAAGGCTTTTATTTAACGCAAAGACGCAAGGCCGCAAAGAGAATACATACGGAGAACTGCAAAACCTTTAACGTTATGAATTAACGTAAGACACAAGACAGTAAAATGCTTCAAAACTGTTTTGTAGTTCTTTGCGCCTTTGCGTCTTTGCGTTAACAATGCCTGTTTTTGCTTTTTTGTTTTCCAAGGGAGTTAGGTTGGCAAAGGAAAGACTGGACAAGCTGGTCATGGAACGGGGACTGGCGCCCTCGCGGGAGAGGGCCAAGGCACTGATCATGGCGGGACAGGTGGTGGTGGACGACCACCTGGCGGACAAGGCGGGACTCATGGTGCCGCTGGAGGCCGAAATCCGCCTGAAGGGGGAACCGCTCCCCTACGTGAGCCGCGGCGGCTTGAAACTCGCCCAGGGACTGGACCGCTTCGCGATTCCCGTCGAGGGGCTGGTCGCGGTCGACGTGGGGGCCTCCACCGGCGGTTTCACCGATTGCCTCTTGCAGCGCGGGGCCCAAAGGGTCTACGCTGTCGACGTCGGCTACGGCCAACTGGCCTGGAAACTGCGCGAGGACCCGCGGGTGGTGAACCTGGAGAAGACCAACATCCGGCACCTGGAGTCGCTGCCGGAGTTCCCCGACCTAGCCGTGATCGACGCCTCCTTCATCTCGCTGGACAAGGTGCTCCCCCCGACGCTGCGCCTGATCAAGGAGAACGCCACCATCGTGGCCCTCATCAAACCGCAGTTCGAGGTGGGGCGCGGCCAGGTGGGGAAGGGGGGCGTGGTCAGGGACGAGAAGAAGCACCAGGAGGTCGTGGAGAACGTGACCGAACTGGCAAAGGAACTGGGGCTCCAGGTGCTGGGGGTGTGCGAGTCGCCCATCCTGGGACCCAAAGGAAACAAGGAATTCCTGATCCACCTGCAAAAACAAGGGGGCGTCACGCCCGCCCCGGCTGCGCCGGAGGCTTGACCAACGCTCAAAGGGATCACTTTCAACTGGAGGAAATCATGAGTGATTGTCTGTTCTGCAAGATGGCCGAGGGGACCATCCCGGTGAAGAAGGTCTACGAGGACGACCTCCTGTTCGCCATCGAAGACATCAACCCGGTCGCGCCGGTCCATATCCTCATCATCCCGAAGAAACACGTGGTGAACAACCTGGATCTGACCCCGGCTGACGACCAGTTGATCGGGGCGGTGCACCGGGTGGCGGCATCGCTGGCCCGCGAGCGCGGCTTCGACCAGGAGGGCTTCCGCCTGGTGAACAACAACAACGCCGGTGCCGGGCAGTCGGTGTGGCACATCCACTTCCACCTGCTGGCCGGCCGCAAGCTCGGGTGGCCTCCGGGCTAACCGCAGCGCTCGAACCAGTTGCGAGCTGCCGAGACCAGGAGGTCCGGCTAAAGGAGGACCAAAATGAAGAGATTGCTCGTGTTGTTGCTCCTGCTCTACCCGCTGACCGCAGCTGCGGAAACCTACCAGTGGACCGATGAACGGGGCACGATGAACTTCGCGGACGACCTGGGGCAGGTACCCAAGAAGTACCGCAAGAAGGCACGCAGGCTTGGGCAGGAAGATACCAGTCCCAAGGTATTCGAAAGTGGTGCGGCGGAACCCGCCAAGGCCAAGGGCGAGGATGCCCAGGGGGCGAAGAAGCTCTACGGCGGCAAGGACGAGACGGTGTGGCGCAGGGAGTTCCTGCAGGCCGAGTTCAACCTGAAAAACGCCCAGACCGACCTGACGACCCTCAAGGGGAGGCTCGCCGACACCTCGCACATGCAGCGCTCCGAGTACCTCGCCATTCAGAACAGCATCAAGTACGCCGAGGACCGGGTCCAGGCGCAGCAGAATAAGCTCGACCAGTTGCGGGAAAGTGCCGACCGCCTCGGCGTCCCGCCCGAATACCGGAAGTAGCTCCCATGGGGACTGGCTCCGCCAGGTGCCTGTCCCCTTACTGCTTCTGTCCCTTTACTGCTTGGGCAGGTGTTTGAGCCGAAACGAGCGTCCCGCTAGAGGGACAGGCACCTGACGGAGCCAGTCCCTTCTGCCGTCGGGCAAAATATTATCACTTTGGAGAATGCAGCATGATCTTCCCGAACATCGACCCGGTCTTCCTGCGCCTGGGGCCGCTGGAATTCCGCTGGTACGGTCTCATGTACATCTGCGGCTTCATCGCCGCCTACTTCATCATCCTGTCCGGGGTGAAGCGAAAGGGGCTCCCCCTGAACCGGGACCAGGTCGCCGATCTGATCTTCACGGTCGCTGTGGGGGTGATCCTGGGCGGGCGCCTGGGCTACATCCTGTTCTACAACTTCGCCTTCTACCTCGCCCACCCGCTCAAGCTGTTCGCGGTCTGGGAGGGGGGGATGTCGTTCCATGGCGGCCTGGTCGGCGCGCTCCTGGCCAGCATCTACTACGTGCGCAAGTTCAAGCTGGGCTTCTACCCGCTGGCCGATCTCGGTTTCCTGGCGGCACCGGTGGGGCTGGGCTTCGGCCGGATCGGCAATTTCATCAACGGCGAACTGTATGGCCGGGTCACCGACGTCCCCTGGGGAATCGTGTTCCCGGCCGGCGGACCGCTGCCGCGCCACCCGTCGCAGCTGTACGAGGCATTCCTGGAGGGGCCGGTCATGTTCCTGATCCTGTACCAGGTCTCCAAGAGGGTGCGCTGTGACGGCGCGGTGGTATGGTCCTTCATCGCGTTGTACGGCCTGTTCCGGTTCCTGGTGGAGTTCGTCAGGCAGCCCGACGAGCAGCTCGGGTTTGTGGTGGGGGGATTTTCGATGGGGCAGATGCTTAGTTTGCCGATGTTCCTGCTGGGCGTGGCGATGGTGTGCTATCGCTGCAGGCGGGGATAATCAGCCCAGCTTCTTCTTCATCTCCAGCATGTTTTCCTTGCAGTTTTTGCGGTAGGCCACCGAGTCCATCAGCGTGCGGATCAGGAAGATCCCCCGGCCCCGGTCCTCCAACTCCTCGAAGTTGGGGGCCGGGATGGCGTTGATGTCGAACCCCTGGCCGTCGTCGTAGACCCTGATGGTCAGGTCGTCCCGGTGCAGGGTGATCACGATGCGTACCAGTTTTTCCGGCTCTTTGGGGCCGGCATGTTTTATCGCGTTCACCATCGCCTCGGTGAGAACCAGGTTCAGATGGTAGGCCAAGACCTCCTTGTCGCCGCTGTAGCGCTCCAGCTCACGGGCGATATCCTCCCCGATCTTCCCGATCAGACTCAGGTATCTGGTCTTGTTGGGAACCTTTATGTCGACCTCGATCGTGTTTCCCATCTGATGCCTCGCTTTGCCGCCGCCCGACCCGCTAGGACTGGAAGTTTTCCACTGCCTCCACTGTGGAAGGGAAGATCTCGAAAACCCGGTGCAGGCGCGTCAGTTCGAACATCGACTTGACCTGGGACTGCAGCGAGGAGAGTTTCAGGTTGCCCTGGTGCGAGATGGCATTCTTGAACCCCGAGACCAGCGCACCCAACCCGGAACTGTCGATAAAACGAACATCCTTCAGGTCCACCAGGACGTTCTTCTTGCCGTCCTCAAAAAGCTTCTGTACCGCGCTTTTAAGCTCGGTGGAGTTGTGTGCGTCCAGCCTTTCCTCCTTGACGTATATTATTACAACGTCGTTCCTCGTCTCGGTCGCTAGGTTCATGTCCATCTCCTTGTAGTGAGGTCCGTACGGTATACCGCCAGATTTATTGTGCAATAAGTGCCGACATTTAGCAAGTGGCGCCGCCTTTGGTTCAGGTAACTTTCATGACTACCATGGATATGTCGTCCTGTAAAGGATTGGGCCACGCGTAGGAAGAGACCTCCGAGAGCACCTTTTCGACCACCACCTCCGGGTCCTGGTCCAGCATGGTGCCGAGGAGCGCGCACAGCCTCGGGATGCCGAACAGTTCCCCCGCGCTGTTCTCGGCCTCGATGATGCCGTCGGTGTAGATGAAGAGGAGATCCCCCGCCTGCAGCGCCAAGTGCTGTTCCTCAAAGACGACGCTGCGCTCCACCCCGAGGATGAGACCCTCGGCATCGAGTTCCACCGGGCTCCCGGCGCGGAACAGAAGCGGCCGGGTGTGCCCGGCGTTGGCGTACCTGAGGGACCGGGTCCTGCTGTCGTACCTCGCGCAGAACATGGTGATGAAGAGTTCGGCGCCGGTGAGGTCGTCGTGGAGCAGTTCGTTCAGGAGCTTCAGGAGGTCGCTCGCCGAGCGCGGCTCCTTGATCTGTGCCCGGAGCACGCTGCGGGTTTCCACCATGATGAGGGCGGCGCCTACGCTGTGGCCGGAGACGTCGGCCATGACCAGGTCCACCACCTGGTCGCCCCGCTGAAAGAAGTCGTAGTAGTCCCCCCCGACGTGCGCGGCGGGGACGCAGCGGCTGGCGATGCGTACCCCGGGCAGGGTGGGGGGCTTTTCCGGCAAGAGCGACAGCTGGATCTGCTTGGCGAGCTCGAGGTCCCGGGTGACCCGGGCGTTCTCCAGAAGGGCCGCCTCCTTCTGATGCCGTTCCCGCTCCTTGGCCTCGCGTTCCTCCACGATGCGCACCGCCTGGGCGAGCTGACCGGCGAGGCTCTCCAGAAGCTCCACGAACTGCTCCGTAAAGAGCCCGACGATGGAGCGCGAGAAGACCGAGAGGATGCCGACCGGCTGGGCCCCCTCGCTGGCGATGGGGATGTGGGCGAAGGACTTGATCCCCTCACGGCGGAAGATCTCCTTGGCGATGGGCTTGGTGATGAAGGCGGTGTCGTTGAAGAACTCGGTGCGGCGCCCGAGGAAGGCCTCGCCGACGTGGGTGTCGATCTCCAGGATGCGGTCCTCCGCGGTGAGCCGCTCCCCACCGATGCCGCGGAAGCAGCGCACCTGCAGCACCGAGTCCTCGTTCAAAAGGCGGATCACGGCGAGGTCGAGCTTGAACTCGCGCAGCAGCAGCTCCAGCAGGTCGCCCATGATGATGTCCAGCTCCAGCGACCGGTTCATGATCTCGGAGGCGCGCAGCCTGACGAAGAGGGCCTCCCGGCTCTGGTCCCGCGAGGTGCGCACCGTGGAGAAGATGTCGTAGACCGGCTCCATGCGCGAGCCGATATCGGAGAGGAAGCTCTCGACCACAGCGCCCGCCGCAGCGCCGCCCAGAGATCCGGCCAGCGTCTTCTCCACGAAGCGCTTCAGGTTGGGAAGCTCGAACTCCGAGACGCCCCCCTTGCTGTCGATCTCGCGGTCCCCGAGGTAATCGGTGATGGCGGCGTTGGCCTGCTGTTCGCCGATGAACTTGGACATGAGGTTCACGAACTGCACGATGGTGACCGGCTTGGAAAGGCGTTTGGTCTCCCACTGCGGCGTGGCGCTCTCCGGGGTGAAGACGCGCACGAAGCGGATCACCTGCTCGCGCTCCTTCTCCGTCTGGTCCAGGAGGATGGACAGGGAGAGGTAGGAGGCGATGTTCATGAACATGCTCCAGAACAGGGTGTGGGTGTACGGGTCCAGCCCGGTCAGCCCGAACAGTTCCTGGGGGCGCAACAGGGCGATGCCGAAGGGGCCGTGGAGCAGGAAATTACCCTGCCAGCCGCCGGCTTGCAACAGCGAGGGCATCAGCAGCGTGTAGAACCAGACTCCGAAACCGGCCAGAAGCCCCACGATGGCGCCGGCCTTGTTGCCGCGGGGCCAGTAGAGACCGCCGATGAGGGCCGGCGCGAACTGGATCGCCGCGGAGAAGGAGATGAGCCCCATGTTGGCCAGCATGTAGCTTTCACCGACCACGCTCTGGTACAGGTAGCCCAAGAGGATGACCAGTACGATGCCGAAACGCTTGAGGTTGATGAGCAGCAGAGGAAACCAGGAGCGCGGCTTGAGCTTGATCACCACCGGCAGCAGCACGTGGTTCAACAGCATGGTGGATACGGCGATGGACTCCACCATGACCATCCCGGCCGACGCGGAGAACCCCCCCAGGAAGGCGAGCAGCGCGAGCCAGGGGTAGCCGAGCTGCATGGGGAGGGTGAGCACGAAGTAATCGGCCCCGGTGTTGTTGCCGTTCATGAGCACGCCGGCCAGGGCGATGGGCATCACGAACAGGTTCATCAGGAACATGTAGGTCGGGAAACGCCAGGACGCCGTGTTCAGGTGCGACTCGTGCGCGTTCTCCAGCACCATGATCTGGAACTGGCGCGGCAGCAGCATCACGGCACCCATGGAAAGGGTCAGGATGCTGAACATGGAGGCGTAGGAGTTGTTGCCGCGGTCGCTCAAGGTGGTGAGCCGCGCCAGGAGCTGCGGATCCTTCGCCTGTACGCGCTGGAAGATGTCGGCCATGCCGTTGAAGGTGAAGTAGGTGATGCACAGCCCGACGGTAAGCATGGCGAAGAGCTTCACCACCGATTCGAGCGCGATCGCCGCCACCAGGCCGTCGTGGCGTTCCGTGGAGATCAGGTGCCGCGCCCCGAACAGGACGCTGAACACGGCAAGAAAGAGCGCGGTGAAGAGTCCCGGGTGGGGGGAGGGCATGTAGACCCGTTCCATGAACCCGACGTGGAAGTCGTGGTAGCCGGTGATGATGGTGAAGGAGGTGGAGATCGCCTTCAACTGTAGGGCGATGTAGGGCATCACCCCCATCAGGGTGATGACGGTGATGATGCCGCCCAGCCATTGCGAGGAGCCGTAGCGGGAGCTGATGAAGTCGGCGATGGAGGTGATGTTGTTTTCTTTCGAGAT
Organism: Geomonas anaerohicana; assembly: GCF_016458305.1. Classification (GTDB taxonomy): domain Bacteria; phylum Desulfobacterota; class Desulfuromonadia; order Geobacterales; family Geobacteraceae; genus Geomonas; species Geomonas anaerohicana. Next base: position 188,295 of record NZ_JAEMHL010000007.1, read on the forward strand.
CCTCACCATCTTTTTGAGCAGGAACCACCAGCTGAAGGCGGTCAGGGTGGGGCCCAGGTAGACCGGGAGGAAGTCGATGCCGGTGGTGGCGGCCTTGCCGACCGAGCCGTAGAAGGTCCAGGAGGTGGCGTAGACCGCTATGGAGAGGGCGTAGACCCAGGCGTTGGCGGTGATGCTGCGGCCGGCCTTCTGTCTCTGGTCGGCGTAGTAGGCGACCAGGAACAGGAAGGCTATGTAGAGCAGGGCGGTGCCCCAGACCCAGTTTACATCCAGCATTACATGTGCCCCTTGGTGTCGCTGTCCTTGCGTGCCGCCCGGCTGAACAAGTACACGATGAAGATGGAGAAGACCCAGCCGGTCAGCAGGTAGAGGTAGAGGAGCGGGATGCCGAAGGGGAGGTTCGGCTTGTTGAAGATGCTGATGAAGGGGTAGTTCATCATCACCAGGCCGAGGACGAAGGCGATCACCCAGGTGTCCTTCAGCTTGAGCCGGTGCAGCACCATTTGCTTCAAGGTCGTCTTCATGGCGTCAACCCCATTGCGCAGAGCACCCGCTCCGCCTCGTCCCAGACCGGGAGGGTGCTGTCGAGGAGCACGCTTTCCCCGGGCTGCGGAGCCTGGAATTCCGCGCGCTGCCGCTGGTACTGCTCCCACCGGGCGTCGGAGACCTCGGCAGGGTCGTGGCGGCGCCGCTCCAGACGTTCGCGGGCAACCTCTTCAGGACAGCGCGTTTCGATGACCAGGAAGGGCACCCTCATCCGCGCGGCAAGCATGGAGAACCGCTCCCGGTCGGCGCGCCGCTGGAAGGTCGCGTCCACCACGATGCCCCTGCCGTCGGCTAGCGCACGCTCGGCTTCGGCCAGGAGGGCGTCGTAGGTGGCGCGGTCCATGGCCTCGCTGTAGATCCCGGCGCGGTAGCTAGCGTCGGGCTCGATGCCGGCCGCCGGCACGCCGGCCAGCGCCTTGCGCACCAGGTCGGAGCGGGTCAGGTCGAACCCCAGTTCACGGCTGGCTTCGGCGGCCAGGCTGCTCTTGCCGGAGCCGCTCAGGCCGCAGGTGAGGATGAGCGTCGGGGCGAGCCTGCTTCTCAGGGTGTAGCCGCGCGAGAGGCGGAAGTAGCGCCGCGCAGCGTCGCGCACCGCCGCGGATTCCTCCGGGGGCATGCCCGGCTGTCCCAGGCGCAGGCTGGTCACCTTGCCGCGCACGAAGGCACGCTGTGCCTTGTAGAAGTCCAGCAGCGGCGCCATGCCGTGGTCGCCGCTGGCAGCGCCGTAGGCGCAGAGCAGCGCACGGGCAAGCTCGGGGCGGCCGGCGTACTCCAGGTCCATGAGCAGGAAGGCAAGGTCGGCGGCGGTATCGATGTAGCGGAAGCGCTCGTTGAACTCGATACAGTCGAAGATGCAGACCGGGTCGGTGAGGCAGATGTTGCCGGAGTGGAGGTCGCCGTCGCAGTCCCTGATGAAGCCTGCGGCGATCCGGGCCTGGAACAGCGTCTCGTTGTCGGAAAGGAAGGAGGTCACCCATTGGCGGATTTCCGCCAGCTCCCCGGCCTGCAGCGTGGTGCCGACGAAGGCGGCGCTCTGGCTGAAGTTCTGCTCCCAGTTCCGGCCGATCGTGGCGGACGAGCCACAGGCATCGATCTGCGCCCCGCGTTCCGCTGTCGCATGGAAGGAGGCCACGGCGGTCGCGATGGAGGCCATGTCGGCGGCACAGGCGGTCCCGTCCTTCAAGAGTTGGTCCAGCATGCGCTCCTGGGGCAGGCGCTTCATCTTGACGGCATAGTCTATGACCTTGCCGGCACCGCTGAAGGCTGCACCCTGCGGGGTCTCGCGGAGCTCCACCACCCCCAGGTAGACCTCGGGGCACAGGCGCCGGTTCAGGCGCACCTCCTCGTTGCAGTAGAAGCGGCGCCGGTCCAGCGTGGTGAAGTCCAAAAAGCCGTAGTCGACGGCCTTTTTTACCTTGTATACGAAGTGGTCGGTGATGAAGATAAAGGAGACGTGGGTCTCGACCAGGCGCACCTCTGCCGTCGGCTCTGGGTAGGCTGGTGCTTCAAGTAGCGATTTTATAAGCTTTTGATCCATCGTTTTGCCGGTAAACCAATGATTTCACTTGAGAATAGTACCATACCCCATTTGAGGTGCAACAGCCTAAAATGCATCTAAATGTTGTTTGACGCTGCTACCTATTTATGCTAGCTTTCATGTAGTTAACCGCGCCACCCCGGATACTGTATCCCACCGGGGTGCCGCGTTTTTTAGATTTGGCCCGAAATCTACCGAAGCCACAGGTAACCCATGACCAAGAAGTGTCTAGCGCTCCTTTTCCTGCCCCTGCTGATCAACGCCTGCGCCACCGAGCAAGCTTCGGTCTCGTCACCGCTTAACGAGTTGGGCGCGGTAATCGCGCCGACCCCTCCCCCGGGAGAAGGGAGGAACCTCTCCCTGTTCGCCCAGGCGCGACTGCGTGCCTCCGAAGGAGACCAGGAGGGGGCGCTGCTCCTGCTGCGCGAGGCGATCGCCGCCGATCCCAAATCCGCTTACCTGCACAACGCCGCTGCGCAGATCTACCTGCAGCAGAACCGCCCCGAGGATGCCCTCACCGAGTGCCAGGCCGCCATCGCCATCGATCCCTCTTCTTTGCAGGCGGAGCAGCTGTGCGGCAACATCCTGATGAGCCTGCAGCGCGAGAAGGAAGCGATCCCGCACTACAAGAAGGTGATCGAACTTGACCCCACCAAGGAAGAGGTCTACCTGCACATCGCCATCTACTACCTGAAGAGCTTCGAGTACGAGCAGGCGGTGGACACCCTGAAGGCGCTGGTGAAGGCGTCGCCGGACTCGGCGCTTGGGTACTACTACCTCGCCAAGACCTACGAGCAGATGCGGCTCCCCAAGGAGGCGCTCGGCTACTACAAGAAGGCCGTCGAGCTCAAACCCGATTTCGAACAGGCCCTGATCGAGATGGGGATCTCCCAGGAGACCCAGGGGCTGATCCCGGACGCCATCGACAGCTACAAGGACCTGTTGGAGATCAATCCCAACAACGCCAACGTCATCCAGCACCTGGCGCAACTCTACATCCAGCAGAAACGCCTGGACGAAGCCCTCGCCCTGCTGCAACAAAAGGGGGGCAAGTCGCTGGAGACCTCGCGCAAGATCGGCTTGCTGCTGCTGGAACTCGAGCGCTACGACGAGGCCATCAAGACCTTCCAGGACATCCTCGCGGTGGAGCCCGCCGCGCAGCAGGTCCGCTTCTACCTCGCCTCGGCCTTCGAGGAGAAGGAGGATGTGGACCAGGCGATCGAACAGTTCAAGCTGATCTCCCGGGACTCTCCCTACTACTTCGACGCCTTGGGGCACCTGGCCTACCTGTACAAGGAGAAAGGGCAGCCGGAGAAGGGAGTCACCCTGCTCTTGCAGGAGATCAGCGAGCAGCCTAACCGCATCGAGCCCTACCTGCACCTGGCCGGCTTCTACGAGTCGATGGAGCAGTACCAGCGCGGCATCGACACGCTGAAATCGATGGACCCGAAGCTGCAGTCCGATGCGCGCGTACTGTTCCGGTTGGGCATCCTCTACGACAAGATGGGGCAGAAGGAACTGTCGGTCAACATGATGAAGAAGGTGCTGGAGGCGACTCCGGACGATCCGCAGGCGCTCAACTACCTAGGCTACACCTACGCCGAGATGGGGGAGAACCTGGAGGAGGCGCTGACCTACCTGAAAAAGGCGGTGAGCCTGAGGCCGGACGACGGCTTCATCCTGGACAGCCTGGGGTGGACCTACTTCAAACTCAAGCGCTACAACGACGCCATGGTCAATCTGGAGCGGGCTGCCGAGCTTTCCGGCGGCGATGCCACCGTGCTTTTGCACCTGGCCGACGTCTACTGCGCCGCCCGCATCTTCAAGAAGGCGCTGCCGCTCTACAAGAAGCTGCAGAAGATGGAGATGGAGCCCGAGCAGAGCGCCGAACTCGCCGAGAAGATCAAGCACTGCCGCCAGGAAGCCGGTGAAAAATGAGCCTGGCACGCACTGTCTGCCTCCTGCTCTTCCTTTTCTTAACCGCCTGCGGGCAGGATGCGCCCTGGAATAAGGCACAGGCACAGGGGGGCGCGCAGTTCGTCACCGGGAGCATCGGCGAGCCTTCCAACCTGATCCCGATCCTCGCTTCCGACAGTTCCTCCAGCGACATCTCGGGACTGGTGTACAACGGGCTGGTGCGTTACGACAAGAACCTGAAGCTGGAAGGGGACCTGGCCCAGTCGTGGGAGGTTTCTCCCGACGGGCTGCAGATCACCTTCCACCTGCGGCGCGGGGTGAAGTGGCACGACGGCCACGACTTCACCTCGCGCGACGTGCTGTACACCTACCGCGTCACCGTCGATCCCAAGACCCCGACCGCATATGCCGAGGATTTCAAGCAGGTGCAGAGCGCCCAGGCGCCGGACAGCTACACCTTCCGGGTCACCTATGCCAAACCCTTCGCCCCGGCGCTCGCCTCGTGGGGCATGCCGATCCTGCCGGCGCACCTTTTGGAGGGGAAGGACATCACCAAGAGTCCGCTCTCGCGCAACCCGGTCGGCACCGGCCCGTACATCTTCAAGGAGTGGATCCCGGGGCAGAGGGTAATCCTGGAGGCAAACCCGAAGTACTGGGAGGGGGCACCGCACCTCTCCCGTTACGTCTACCGCATCATCCCCGACAACTCGACCATGTACATGGAGCTCAAGGCGGGCGGGGTGGACATGATGGGCCTGTCCCCGGTGCAGTACCAGCGCCAGACCACCGGCAAGGAATTCCTGGCGCGCTTCAACAAGTACCGCTATCCGGCCTCGGCCTATACCTACCTGGGCTACAACCTGCGCCTGCCCATGTTCCAGGACGTCAGGGTGCGCCGGGCCATCACCTGCGCCATCAACAAGGAAGAGATCATCCAGGGCGTGCTGCTCGGCATGGGACAGATCGCGCACGGCCCCTACAAGCCCGGCACCTGGGCCTACAAGCCCAAGGTGGACAACGACCCGGCCTACGATCCTGTCAACGCCAAGGCGCTTCTGCAGGAGGCGGGTTACCGGATGGGGGCGGGCGGGATCCTGGAGAAGGACGGCAAGCCGCTCAGCTTCACCATCATGACCAACCAGGGCAACGATCAGCGCCTGAAATGCGCGCAGATCATCCAGATGCGTCTGAAAAAGGTCGGCATCGACGTGAAGATCCGGGTGATGGAGTGGGCATCCTTCCTCACCAACTTCATCGACAAGGGGAAGTTCGAGGTGGTGCTCATGGGGTGGACCATCTCCCAGGACCCCGACCTGTACGACGTCTGGCACTCGTCCAAGACCGGGCCCAAGGAGTTGAACTTCATCCATTACCTGAACCCGGAACTGGACCGTCTCATCGTGGAAGGGCGCGGCACCTTCGATATGGCCAAGCGGCGCGACTGCTACTACCAGATCCAGGAGATCCTGGCTAAGGACCAGCCCTACACCTTCCTGTACGTGCCCGATGCGCTGCCGGTGGTGACCTCAAGGATCAAGGGGATCGAACCGGCACCTGCCGGGATCATGCACAACTTCATCAAGTGGTATGTGGATTAGGGGCGAGGGTGCAAGCCTGTTGCAGCCACTACTTTAGAGATCTATGGCCAACTACCTGATCAAACGGATACTCATGCTGGTCCCGCTCCTTTTGGGGATCACGCTGATCACCTTCACGGTGATCCATCTCGCGCCGGGGGAACCGGTGGAGATGGCGACTGCCATGAGCCCCAAGGCCTCGGCCGCGACGCGGGCGCGGCTGCGTGAGTTCTACGGGCTGGACAAGCCGCTGCACGTGCAGTACGGCATGTGGCTCTCCAACCTCTCGCGGCTGGACTTCGGCCGCTCCTTCGCGCCTGACAACCGGCCGGTCCTGGACAAGATCAAGGAAAGGATCCCGATCACCATCTCGCTCAACGTGATCGCCCTGATCCTCGAGTTCGGCCTGGCGCTCCCCATCGGTATCATGGCGGCCGTGCACCGGGACACGCTGCTGGATCGAGCCATCTCGGTCTTCGTCTTCGTCGGGTTTGCCGTGCCCACCTTCTGGCTCGCACTTTTGTGCATGTACCTGTTCGGGGTGAAACTTGCCTGGCTCCCGATCTCCGGGATCCACTCGCTGGGAAGCGACCAGTGGTCCTTCTTTTGGCGCACTGCCGATCTGGCACGGCACCTGGTGCTCCCCATCTCCATCGCCACCTTCGGCTCTCTGGCGGGGCTGTCCCGCTACATGCGTTCGACCATGATCGAGGTGCTCTCGCAGGACTACATCACCACCGCCCGGGCCAAAGGTGTGCGCGAGCGTGTCATCATCTACCGCCACGCCCTGAAGAACGCGCTCCTTCCCGTGATCACACTGCTGGGCTTCTCGCTCCCCGCCCTGATCGGCGGCAGTGTCATCTTCGAGACCATCTTCTCCATTCCCGGGATGGGACAGCTCTTCTACCAGGGCGTCATGGCGCGCGACTACCCGCTGGTGATGGGCATCCTGGTGATCGGCGCCTGCCTGACACTGATCGGCAACCTGTTGGCAGACCTCTGCTACGCCGTGGCGGATCCCCGCATCAGGCACGGGAGGGGATAGGTGAGGCAGATTAAGACCAAGATTAAGACAAAGATTAAGATTGAGACTGCCCGAAGCCAGGCGGTACGGGGGCTGTATGCGTGACAACGTGAGCAGCCCGGTTAGGGAATTCTGGGAGCGCTTTACGACCAACCGCTTCGCTACGGCGGGACTGGTGGTGATCGTGGTCCTGTTCCTGCTGTCCCTGGCAGCCGCCCTGGTGACGCCGTACAGCCCCGACACCATCGACGCATGGCACGTACTGCTGCCGCCTTCCGCCAGCCACTGGTTCGGGACCGACGAATTGGGGCGCGATGTCTTCACCCGCGTCGTGTACGGCGCCCGCGTCTCGCTGAAGGTAGGATTCGTTGCCGTCGGCATCGCGGTGGTCATCGGGACGGTAATCGGGCTCTTCGCAGGCTTTTACGGCGGCTGGGTGGATTCGGTGCTGATGCGGCTGGTGGACATCATGCTCTGCTTCCCGACTTTCTTTTTGATCCTCGCGGTGATCGCCATGCTGGAGCCTTCCATCTGGTACATCATGGTGATCATCGGCCTCACCGGGTGGATGGGGGTGGCACGACTGGTGCGCGCCGAGGTGCTCTCGCTGAAGAGCCGCGACTTCATCCTGGCGGCGCGGGTTTTGGGGGCGTCGGACCTGCGCATCATCTTCCGGCACATCCTCCCCAACGCCCTGTCGCCGGTGCTGGTTTCCGCGACCCTGGGGGTCGCGGGCGCCATCCTGACCGAGTCCGCACTTTCCTTCCTGGGGATCGGGGTGCAGCCGCCGACGCCGAGTTGGGGCAATATCCTGACCTCCGGCAAGGACTATATCGAGTTCGCCTGGTGGCTGTCGCTGTTCCCGGGCGTGGCCATCCTGGTGACGGTGCTCTCCTACAACCTGGTAGGGGAGGGGATCCGGGACGCGCTGGATCCGAGACGGCAGTGAGAGGCAGAAACCGTTCAATGTTCAACGTTCGACGTTCCCGAATTTGCACTTGACGTGGTGAGGGAGTCTTGACGGCTTCTTCAGTGCAGGTGGCTTGGGAGGTGGGATCAAGCTGGGTTGAGTGCGTACGTGGGCGCTGTCACCTTGAGGTTAGAAATACGAATGCACCCGCTGAACGTTGAACATTGAACGTTGAACATCTTTTAAGATAAGAGGAGCACATGGCTGAACTTTGCGAAGAGGCATTCGACGTGTTGAAGGTTGATAAAAGGGATTACGTGCCGACGACCCTCGAGGACGAGGTGCGGGTGGATAAGCTGGTGAGCGACCTGCTGCACCGCTTCTACGAGGAGATACAACTGACCGGCATGCCGCCGGAACAGGCGACGGCGCTCGCGGGCGCGGCGGATTACTTCACCCGCGATTTCGTGGTTTCCATAAAGGGGCGCAGTATCTTCGACGAGCGCGCGGGTATCGTGCGCCAGTTCGCCGGCAACTGGTACATCGTCAATACCATGGAGCCGCTGGCGACCGAGATCGAGGGATACCTGGCCGGGATCCGCGAGTTCTACCGATTCCTCTACGGGCACCAGCTCATCTCGCTCAAGTTCCTCCAGGCCATCGAGGCGGAGTGCTCGGAACTGGATTACTACGCCGGGCGCATCGAGTCCTTCTGGGATATCGTGGGGGACGGGTACAACACTTGGGAAAGGGAGTGCACGCTGAAGGACTAGAAACTGTGGACCCGGTGGACCCGGTGGACCCGGTGGACCCGGTGGACCCGGTGGGGCGCTCAACTCTCCGCACTCTGCGTCGCTTGCTACAGCCGCTGCACCTCTGCACCTCCTTCCGCTTACTTTGTTGACTCCAGGAGCACGCACCTTTGAAAGACCTCGTCGCCATCGTCCGCAACCAACACCTCTTTGCTCCGGGGGAGACCGTGGTGGTCGCGGTCTCGGGGGGCGCCGACTCGGTGGCTCTACTGGATATCCTGACCCGGCTCGAGGACGAACGCCTGAACCTCGTGGTCGCCCACCTGAACCATTGCCTGCGCGGTACCGAATCCGACGACGACGAAAAATTCGTCTCGGCCCTCGCCACCCGCCACCACCTTCCCTTTGTCGCCATCCGCGTCGATGTCGCTTCCTTCGCTGCAGCGGAAGGCCTCTCCATGGAGGACGCGGGACGGCAGGCACGCTATGCCTTCTTCCATGAGATCGCCAGACGCCGCGGTGCAAAAAGCATCGCGGTGGCGCACCATCTCGACGACCAGGCGGAAACGGTCCTGATCCGACTGCTGCGCGGGGCAGGCGGCACCGGGCTGAGCGCCATGACGGCCGGCGGAGACGGTTTGGTCAAACGGCCGCTGCTGCAGGTGAGTCGCGCTGAGCTGGAGCTTTACTTGAACGGTCGCGGTCTAACCTGGCGCACGGATTCGACAAACTCCGACACTACCATCCTGCGCAACAGCATCCGGCACGAACTGATTCCCACCCTCAGGAAGTACAACCCCAGGATAAGCGAGCGCCTCGCCGCCACGGCCGAGATCCTCGCCGCCGATGAAGAGCTACTGGAACATCTGACCTGCAGCGCCTTTGAACGGCTGGCTTCGCACGAGGACGAGACGGTTGTCTTCGATATAGAAGCTCTCCTAAAGGAGCACCGGGGCCTGCGCCTGCGCCTGTACCGTCACGGGCTGCACGAACTGCGCGGCGACCTGATGCGCATCGCGCTTACTCACCTGGAGGCGATTGACCGCCTGGCGAGTTCCAGTCGGCCCAACGCGAGCTTGAAGCTGCCGGGCGCACTCCGGGTCGAGCGCTGCTATGGCCGGCTCAGCTTCACCTGCGCCGCGCCGCAGGCCGCTAAACGCTGGGAGCTGGTGGTATCGGAAGAGGGGAGCTACAAACTCGACAACGGCATGACGCTCACGGTGCGCCGGGTGGAGCGTCCCGATGACCTTGCCACCGGGTCGAAAAGGATCGTGTATCTGTCGGCGGAGGCAGCGCCGTTCCCCTGGCTGGTCCGCCCCTTCACCCCAGGCGACCGTTTCACCCCACTGGGGATGACAGGATCACAGAAGGTGAAGGAGCTGTTCATCAACGAGAAATTGCCACTTCATGAGCGTAGCCGCGTGCCGCTCGTTTTCAGCGATGGGGAGATCGTCTGGGTGGGTGGGGTGAGAGTGGGAGAGAAGGGACGGGTAACTCCCGCGACTGGCGCGGTTTTACGAGTGGAAATTCTTGATATTACACCTTAAAGCTCTTGTCAACCTGCACCCTTTATGGTAATCCTTTTTACTCATTTGAACGCTTTTTTCTTCATTCTCATAAGGAAGCCGACACAGGCGACCGTTCAACCAAGCAGCACGCTTTCTGTGTCATGACAAAACCATTGCAGATTGAGTGTTTGCAGCATACCGATTGATCGGGAGGAAACTTGAATCAATTCTATAAGAACTTGGCGCTCTGGCTTGTTATCAGCTTGATGATGATCCTGTTGTTCAACCTGTTCAACAAGCCCAAGCCGACCCAGGAAAAACTGGACTACAGCGACTTCATCGAGGCGGTGGAAACCGGCAAGGTGAAGAACGTGAACCGCCCGGTGGCCTCGGTGGTCATCCAGGGCGACGAGATCCTCGGCAAGTTCGCCGACGGCAAGGAGTTCAGGACCTTCAAGCCGGCCGACGCCAACCTGACCGACAAGCTGATCGAGAAGAAGATTGCCGTGTCGGCCCGCCCGGAGGAGGAGCACTTCTCCTGGTTCTCGCTGCTGGTCTCCTGGTTCCCGATCATCTTCCTGGTCGCCGTCTGGATCTTCTTCATGCGCCAGATGCAGGGGGGCGGCGGCAAGGCGATGGCCTTCGGCAAGAGCCGCGCGAAACTCCTCACCGAGGCGCAGGGTCGCATCACCTTCGAGGACGTGGCCGGCATCGAGGAGGCCAAGGACGAACTGGAGGAGATCATCTCCTTCCTGAAGGATCCCAAGAAGTTCACCAAGCTGGGCGGCCGCATCCCGAAAGGGGTCCTGCTCATGGGCCCTCCGGGCACCGGTAAGACCCTCTTGGCCCGCGCCATCGCAGGCGAGGCCGGGGTTCCCTTCTTCTCCATCTCCGGTTCCGACTTCGTCGAGATGTTCGTCGGCGTGGGCGCCTCCCGCGTCCGCGACCTGTTCGTGCAGGGCAAGAAGAGCGCCCCGTGCATCATCTTCATCGACGAGATCGACGCCGTCGGCCGCCACCGCGGCGCAGGTCTGGGCGGCGGTCACGACGAGCGCGAGCAGACCCTGAACCAGCTCCTGGTCGAGATGGACGGCTTCGAGTCCAACGAAGGGGTCATCCTGATCGCGGCGACCAACCGCCCCGACGTCCTCGACCCGGCGCTGCTCCGCCCGGGCCGCTTCGACCGCCAGGTCGTGGTGCCGCGCCCGGACGTGAAGGGTCGCGAGATGATCCTCAAGGTGCACACCAAGAAAACCCCGCTCGCACCGGACGTCGACCTGGGCGTCGTGGCCCGCGGCACACCGGGCTTCTCCGGCGCCGACCTCTCCAACGTGGTCAACGAGGCAGCGCTGCTCGCCGCCCGCAAGGAGAAGAGCATGGTCGAGATGATCGACTTCGACGACGCCAAGGACAAGGTCCTCATGGGTGTCGAGCGCCGCTCCATGGTCATCTCCGACGAAGAGAAGAAGAATACCGCGTACCACGAGGCGGGACATACCCTGATCGCGAAACTGATCCCGGGCGCCGACCCGGTGCACAAGGTCTCCATCATCCCGCGCGGTCGCGCTCTCGGCGTCACCATGCAGCTCCCCATCGAGGACAAGCACAGCTACTCCCGCGAGTCCCTGCTGGACCGCATCGCCGTACTCTTGGGCGGCCGCGTCGCCGAGGAGATCATCTTCAACTCGATGACCACCGGCGCCGGCAACGACATCGAGCGCGCCACTGACATCGCCCGCAAGATGGTCTGCGAGTGGGGCATGAGCGAGAAGCTGGGTCCGGTTTCCTTCGGGAAGAAGGACGAGCAGATCTTCCTCGGCCGCGATATGGCGCACCAGAAGAACTACTCGGAGGCCACCGCCATCGAGATCGACCACGAGATCAGGCTCATCGTCGAGCAGAACTACGCCCGCGTGCAGGACCTCCTGAAGGCGAACCTCGACTCCCTGCACCGCATTTCCCTGGCGCTCATCGAGAAGGAAAACCTGACCGGCGAGGAGGTCGATCGCATCATCGAAGGCAAAGAGGTCTCTGCCGAACCCGTCGTCGCCGAGTGATGATGAAGGCGAAGACTTGGGAACTTTCCCGACGCACCCTGTCCCTGGAGCGTCCGCAGATCATGGGCATCCTGAACGTGACTCCGGACTCCTTCTCGGACGGGGGGCGCTTCTTCTCGCTGGAGGCCGCCGTGGAGCGGGCCCGTGAGCTGGAGCGGGAAGGTGCCGACATCATAGATATCGGGGGTGAAAGCACCCGGCCCAATGCTCCCGCGGTCAGCCTGCAGGAGGAACTGGACCGGGTGCTTCCCGTTATAGAGGCCCTCAAGGGACGCATCACCGTTCCCATCTCCATCGATACCTACAAGGCCGGGGTGGCGCGCGCCGCATGTGCCGCCGGTGCCGAGATCGTCAACGACGTTACCGGACTGATGTTCGATCCGGAGATGGCTAAGGTGGTGGCCGAGGCCGATGCCGGCGTGGTGGTGATGCATACCCGGGGCATGCCCGACACCATGCAGAAAGACACCGGCTACGACGACCTGATCGCGGACGTGAAGGAGTATCTGGCCGGCTCCATTGCGCTGGCCAGGAAGGCGGGGCTCCCCGAAGAGCGCATAGCGATCGACCCGGGGCTCGGCTTCGGCAAGAGCGTCCAGGGCAACCTGGAACTGATCAAGCGGCTGGAGGAATTCCTGCCGTTGGGACGGCCCATCCTGGTGGGACCTTCCCGCAAGTCCTTCGTCGGCGCCGTGACCGGCCGGGACGGGGGAGAAAGGGTGTTCGGCACCGCTGCCGCGGTCGCAATGTCGATCGTGCACGGGGCCACCATAATTCGTGTGCATGACGTGGCAGCCATGAGGGACGTCGCCTTGATGACGCGGGCGCTCATGTAGGCCGCGGGACCAAAACCGGAAGCTAGAGCTTCCCGACCGGTGCGGATGAACTCTTTCCTGCAAAACATAGGCATACTGCGGGACCTCCTGGACCTGTCGCTCGCGATACTGATCGTCTCCAGGCTGGCGCGACTGCTCAAGGGTGTGCTCGCGCTACGCATCCTCGCCATCCTCTCGGGCCTGGTGGCCCTGCACCTCCTGGCGCGCTTTTTCTCCCTGCAGACCGTCCGGATCATCGTCGACCTCATCCTGGGGTCCTCCGTGGTCGGGCTCGCGGTCATCTTCCAGACCGACATCCGCAGGGCGTTCGCGACGCTGGCCCGGAGCCGCACCGAGAAGGACGTCGAGATGTCGGACGTCATCGACGAACTGGTGTTCGCGGTCGCGGGGCTGGCACAGAAGAAAATCGGCGCCCTGATCGTCATCGAGCGGGCCATCTCGGTGGACAGCTACCTCGCCGTCGGGACCGACATCGACGCCAAGGTGACCAGCGAGCTGATCTCATCGATCTTTCTGCCGTACTCGCCCATCCACGACGGTGCGGTGATCATCCAGCACGGCAAGCTGACCAAGGCGGGCTGTTTCCTGCCGCTCACCCAGAACCTGGAGGTGAGCAAGAGCCTGGGCACCCGGCATCGCGCGGCGATCGGGCTCACCGAACTGGTCGATGCCGTGGTCGTGGTCGTTTCCGAGGAGACCGGCACCGCCTCGGTCATCGTGGGGGGCAAGAAGACCGACGTGGTCGACATGCCCTCGCTGGGCAAGACGCTGAGAAGGCTGGTGGAGCCGAGGTGGCTTAAATGACCATGCACGTCAAGGGACATGACTGGCTGAAGGGGGTGAAGCTCCTCTCGGTGCTCCTGGCGGTGCTGATCTGGCTCAGCGTGATCCTGGAGCGGCCGGGGGAGATGCTGCTCGTCTTGCCGGTCAACTTGCACCGGATGCCGGCTGGGCTGAAGCTGGACGGCGTTGCGCCAGCCGAGGTCGAGGTGGTTGTCGCGGGCCCGCGCATCGTGCTGTTCCTGCTCCCCTTCCGCCAGACCAGGTGCGACATAGATTTGGCGGGTGCGCAACCGGGGCTGCAGCAGGTGTCGATGAAAGAGGCGGAGTTTGACCTGGACCCGGAGATCAAGGTGATGCACGTGGCGCCGGCTACGGCGAGCTTCGTGCTGGCGCAAAAAGGAAACTAAGTACCTGCTTCTTGTCAGCCCTCCCTCGCCCTTCGGGAGAGGGGATGTTGAGTAACGGTAAATAAATCAATTAGAGGTGAAGTGATGAAGAAACTGTTCGGTACCGACGGTGTCCGCGGAGTGGCCAACGTCTACCCGATGACGGCGGAGATGGCCATGCAGATCGGCCGCGCCGCCGCCTACATATTCAAAAACGGCAAGAAGCGCCACCGCATCGTGATCGGCAAGGACACCCGTCTTTCCGGCTACATGCTGGAGAGCGCCCTCATGGCCGGTATCTGCTCCATGGGGGTGGACGTGCTGCTGGTCGGCCCGCTGCCGACTCCGGGCATCGCCAACATCACCTCCTCGATGCGCGCCGACGCCGGGGTGGTCATTTCCGCCTCCCACAACGCCTTCGAGGACAACGGCATCAAGTTCTTCTCGCGCGACGGCTTCAAGCTGCCGGACGAGACCGAGCTGATGATCGAGGAACTGATCTTCTCCAAGCGCATCGACTCCCTGCGCCCGACCGCGAAGGAGGTGGGCAAGGCCTACCGCATCGACGATGCCCAGGGACGTTTCGTGGTCTTCTTGAAGAGCACCTTCCCCAAGGATCTCGATCTTTCCGGGTTGAAGATCGTGCTCGACTGCGCCAACGGCGCCGCCTACAAGGTGGCCCCGGCCGTCTTCGAGGAACTGGGGGCCGAGGTAATCACCATCGGCGTGAAACCCACCGGCACCAACATCAACGCGGATTGCGGCTCGCTGCATCCCGAGGTGATGAGCGAGGCCGTAAAACAGCACGGAGCCGACCTGGGCATCGCCCTCGACGGTGATGCCGACCGGGTCATCTTCGTGGACGAGTACGGCAACGTGGTGGACGGCGACAAGATCATGGCCATCTGCGCCACGGACATGCTGAAAATGGGGACCCTGAAGCACAACACCCTGGTGGCCACCGTTATGAGCAACATGGGCCTGGACATCGCCATGAAGCGCGCCGGCGGCGAGGTGATCAAGACTGCCGTGGGCGACCGCTACGTGGTCGAGGAGATGCTGAAGGGAGGCTACAACCTCGGCGGCGAGCAGTCCGGCCACATGATCTTCCTGGACCACAACACCACCGGTGACGGCATCCTCTCCGCGCTGCAGGTGCTCGCCATCATGCAGCGTCGCCAGAAGCGCCTTTCCGAACTGGCGCTGGTGATGCACTCCCTGCCGCAGGTACTGGTCAACGTACGCCTGCCGCAGAAGACCGACGTGATGCAGGTCCCCGAGATCGCCAAGGTGATCAACGACGTCGAGGAGAAGCTCAAAGGGGAGGGGAGGGTGCTGATCCGCTGGTCCGGCACTGAGCCGCTGCTGCGCATCATGCTGGAAGGCAACGACGAAGCGACCATCCGCAATTGGGCCGACGAGATCGCGCAGACCGCGTCCGCCGCCCTGGGAGGTGAGAACCGTGGCTAGACTGGGAGTGAACATCGACCATGTGGCGACCCTGCGCAACGCGCGCGGCGGTGCCGAGCCCGATCCGGTGGCGGCTGCCGCCATTGCCGAATTGGCCGGCGCCGACCAGATCACCATCCACCTGCGTGAGGACAGAAGGCATATCAAGGATCGCGACCTCAAGATCCTGCGCGAGACCGTGAAGACCAGGCTCAACCTGGAGATGGCGGCGACCGACGAGATGGTTGCCATCGCGCTGAAGGTGAAGCCGGAATGCTGCACCCTGGTTCCCGAGAAGCGGGCGGAGCTCACCACCGAAGGGGGGCTCGACGTCAGGATCCACCAGGAAGCGCTGAAGGTCGCCATCGAGAAACTGCAGGCCGGCGGCATCATCGTGAGCCTCTTCATCGATCCGGACCCGGATCAGATCAAGGTGGCCAACAAGATCGGCACCGATTACATCGAGATCCACACCGGTTCTTTCGCCGACGCCCCGACCTGGAAGGAAGAGAACCTGGAGCTGATCAAGATCGAGAACGCGGTGAAACTGGCGAGGAAGCTCGAGCTTGGCGTCAACGCCGGGCACGGCCTCAACTACACCAACGTGAAGAAGGTGGCGGCCATCGGCGGCATCGAGGAGTTCAACATCGGTCACTCCATCATGTCCCGGGCTATCCTGGTCGGCCTGGACCGCGCCGTGCGCGACATGTCGGAGCTCGTGCGCTACGCCTAGTCTAAAAGGGGACAGGCTGCTTTTGTAAGTGACAGCGAGGAAAGGGGACAGGCACCTGCGGAGCCAGTCCCCAAACAGATGAAAAACAAGGGGGACAGGCACCTGCGGAGCCAGTCCCCTCAAACAAAGGAGATAACAATGGCAAGAGCTGCAGCAAGTCATATATTGGTGGCAACCGAGGCAGAGTGCGTCGCACTGAAGAACCAGATCGAGGCAGGTGCCGACTTCAGCGAGGTGGCGCGCGCCAATTCCCTCTGCCCGTCCGGCAACCAGGGTGGGCGCCTGGGCGAGTTCGGCCCGGGCCAGATGGTCCGCGAATTCGACGAGGTCGTCTTCAGCGGCGAAGTGGGCAAGGTCCTGGGCCCGGTGAAGACCCAGTTCGGGTACCACCTGATCCTGATTACCAGCCGCACGGCGTAAAAAAGCTTCCCCCTCCCTGACCCTCCCCCTCCGGGGGCGGGGACGTGCGTGGGGGCGATCCGGTTGTTAACACGGAGGAATTTGATGGCGGATAACAACGAGAAGCAATCCCTGGTCAGCCTCATCTTCAGCGCGCCTGTCCTGCTCGGGCTGGTCGGCGTTGGGTGCATGATCTACGGCGTGGCAGAGGGCTTCAAGGTCATGCAGTTCTTCTTCGGTGTCTGCATCGTGCTGGGCAGCGTCGGTCTGTACTTCATCAGGAAGAAGGACTGGGACGCGCACTGGAAGGAGATGGAACAGGTCCGCGAGGCCCACGAGAAACGGATGGCGGAAGAGACGGAAAAGAAGAAATAGCGGCCGGAAGACCGGACGGGAATAGTAAAGGCGGGGGAGTGATCCCCCGCCTTTTTTAATGCCCAAAGCCCTAACGCAAAGGCGCCAAGGCGCTAAGACGCAGAGGATTGATCTCGTTCCCAAGGTCCACCTTGGGAACGCAAAGCCTCGCCGAAGTTTCAACTTCCCTCGGATGCAAAGCTGGAGCTTTGCGCCATATGGGGTTCCCAAGCTGGAGCTTGGGAACCAGGAACGGGCGGGTGAGGGCTCTGCCGGCTCGGATAATCTGCTTTGAGCAACGCCCTCACCCTAGCCCTCTCCCGGAGGGAGAGGGGATGTAGAAGCATTCGGCGGAAGATCATGCTAATCGGGATGTACGCCAAAGGGGGGAGCGTAGGGGGCAAAGGCAGCCATTGATCTTGAGAGTTTGCTGGATTGGGTGGTTTTTCAGCCGCTAGTGTGCGGCGCCGGGGGGGAGGTGTTTCTGCGGCTTTTTCAGCAACAAAAGGAGCGGGATGATGATCAGGAAGGCGATGCCGACGATGAAGAAAATCCGGTTGTAGGAGAGCATGTAGGCCTGCCGGACGACCTTGCCGTAGATGATGGCGAAGGCGCCCTGCTCGGCTGCGGCGGGACCCAATCCCCGGTTCAGCATGGCCCCCTTCAGCATGGCGACCTGGGACTGCGCCATCGGGTTGTACGGGTTCACGTGGGCGACCAGGGTGGTCTGGTAGAACTGGGAGTAGCGCGCCAGAAGGGTGGCCGAGATGGCGATGCCGACACTGCCGCCGATGTTCCTCAACAGGCTGAAGATCCCGGTGGCGTTGCCCATCTCTTCCTTGGAGATGGTGGCCAGGGTGACCGTGGTGAGCGGCACGAAGATCATGGCGAGGCCGATACCGAGGACCACGCGGGGCCAGACGAAATCGCGGTAGGCGGCCTCCAGGGTGAAACCCTGCATGATGTGCATCGACCAGGCGGCAATGAGCAGCCCGACGAAGACCACCTTCCTGCCGTCGTAGCGCTGGATGATGGCGCCTACGAAGGGCATGCAGACCAGGGTGGCGACCCCGCCGGGGGCGAGCACCATGCCGGCCATGGTGGCGTTGTACCCCATGAGCGTCTGCAGGAAGAGGGGGATCAGCATGATGGAACTGTACAGGCAGAAGCCGACGGCGAACATGACGAGGTTGCCCGCGGAGAAGGAGACGTTCTTGAACAGGCGCAGGTTCACGATCGGGTGCGGATGGGTCAGCTCGACGTAGACCAGCGCCGCCAGCGAGACGGCGGTAAGAATGGAACAGGCGACGATGAAACCGGAGTTGAACCAGTCATCCTGCTGCCCCTTGTCGAGCACGATCTGCAGCGCGGCCAGTCCCACGGTCAGAAGGGCCAGGCCCCAGTAGTCGATGCTCGCCTTGGCCCGTTTCAGGTAGCTCGGGTCGTAGATGAAGAAGGTGGCCATGACCACGGCGATGATGCCGATGGGGATGTTGATGTAGAAGATCCAGCGCCAGCTCATGTTGTCGGTGATCCATCCGCCCAGCGCCGGGCCGATGATGGGGCCGAACATGGCACCGACGCCGAAGATCGCCATCGCCATCCCCTGTTGGTAGGGAGGGAAGGTCTCCATCATGATGGCCTGGCTCATGGGGATGAGTGCGCCGCCGGCTGCCCCCTGCAGCACCCTGAAGAAGATGAGCAGCCCCAGCGAGGGGGCGGCGCCGCACATGAGGGAGGCGAGGGTGAAGAGGGTGATGCAGGTAATGAGGAAGCGCTTGCGGCCGAACATGCGCGCCAGCCACCCGGTCATGGGGAGCACCACGGCGTTACTCACCAGGTAGGAGGTGAGCACCCAGGTGATCTCGTCGGTGCCGGCGTTGAGGCTACCCTGCATGTGCGGGAGCGCCACGTTGGCGACGGAGGTGTCGACGATCTCCATGATGGCGGGCAGCATCACCGTGATGGTGATCAGCCACTTGTTGACGTTTTTTTCTTCAGCGCTCTTTTTCATCAAACCGCCAGAGGATGTGGCCGGCCCATCAGCGTCGCTGCGGCGATGGCCGGAACAGGTCTCATACCCAGAGTGTCGAACAGCGAGTTCCCTCCCCTGGAGGGGGAGGGACAGGGAGGGGGCTATCTTCGAGCCACCTTGGCTAAGCCCCCCTCCCAACCTCCCCCCTCCGGGGGGAGGAGCGCTGAGAATCGCTGCTAGTGCCCGAACCCCAGGACCTGCCCGAAGGTCTGGCCGGTGAGGATGGTGGGCACCACGCTCATACCGACGCGCAGCAGGTGGTCGGGATCGCTCCTCTTGTCGATGGCGATGCGCACCGGGATCCTCTGGGTCACCTTGACGTAGTTGCCGGTGGCGTTTTCAGGGGGGAGCAGCGAGAAGGCGGCGCCGGTGCCGGCCATGATGCTCTCGACCTTCCCGGTGAAGTGGCGGCCGGGATAGCCGTCCACGGTGAAATCAACCTCCTGCCCCGGGCGCACGTTGGTCAGCTGGCTTTCCTTGTAATTGGCGGTGATCCAGGCGTCCTCGAGCGGGACGATGGCCATGAGCGCCTGTCCGGGCTGCACGTAGTTGCCCACCTCGACCCCTTTCCTGGTCACGAAGCCGTCGCTGGGAGCGACGATGCGGGTGTAGGAGAGGTTCAGCTTGGCGGCCTCCAGGTCTCCCTGTTTCTGGGCGACCCTGGCATCCTTGGATCCGCTGCCGGACATCCCGATCATGGCCTTGGCGCGGTTTTCGGCTTCCTGCGCCTCGCGCACCTGGGCCTGCGCCACCTTGTGCGCGGTCCGGGCGCGGTCCAACTGCTCCCTCGGGATCACTTCCTTGGCGTAGAGCGCCTCGGCGCGCTTCAGGTCGAGGCTGGCCTGTTCCAGGCGCGCGGCGGCAAGGCCTACGTTGGCGCGCGCGCTCTCGACTTCGGCGTAGTCGCCGGAGGTTTCGTTCTTGGCCATTTCCAGGGAAGCGGCAGCGCTCTTCAGCCGCGCCTGGTAGTCGGCCGGGTCCAGTTCGACCAGCACGTCCCCCTTGTGCACGAACTGGTTGTCGACCACGGCGACCCGCTGCACGAGGGCGGGGATGCGGCTCGCCACCGAGTGGACATGCGCCTCGACGAAGGCGTTGTCGGTCTCTATGTGGGTCTTGCTGCGCACCCACTGGCGCAGGCCGAACAGGGTGCCGACCAGGATGATGATCAAAAGGACGATGGCGCCGCGCTGTTTCTTGGTAAGGCCGCCCTTTGCGGGTGCCGCGGTCGGTTCAGTGGTTTCTTCTGCCATGTGTGTATCTCCGGTATCGGGTGCGGCCGGTCGACCGGGCGCTGTCCCGTAAATGGTGGTGCCGGGGCGTTACAGTTCGCCCGTTGCCCTCTTGACCCTCGCCGCGGCGACCTGGAGGTCGAACATGCTGCGATAGTAGTCGGTCCTGGTCTTGGTCAAGAGTGTCTGGGCGTCCACGACCTCGGTTGCGGTGCCGACGTGCTCCTGGTAGCGGTCCTTGGTGATGCGCAGGTTCTCGACACCTTGGGTGATGGCCTTTTCTGCCACGCGGATGCGGGCGTCGGCGACCTTCAGGTCGTTCATGGCCATGCTGTATTCCAGCCGGGTCCGCTCCTCGAGATCCCTCAGCCTTTCCTCGTCCCGGGAACGGGCCTGGACCGCCTGCCTTACCCGGGCCGCGGAAGCGGGACCGTCGAACAGGTTCACCTTGAAGCCCACGGTCAGCGCGGTGATGGCCTGCTCGCGCACCTTGCTGTTGGAGAGGTAATCGACGCCGAACTTGGCGAAGAACTCGGGGTAGTGGCTGGTCTTCGCCTCATTGACGGCGTAGTCGTCGGCACCGACCAGGGCCTTGAGAGCGGAGACTTCACCGCGCCGGGAGAGGTCGGGAGCGCCGCTATCACCCGGCAGTTGCGGGCGCTGCGACTCGTCCTTTAACTCGGCCCGGAAATCCGGGGCGGCACCGGTCAGGTAGTTCAGGAGCAGCCAGCCGTTGGCCACCTCGTTTTCGGCACTCAAAACGTTCTGCCGGCTCGAGGCGACCCGCACCTCCGCCTGCAAGAGATCGTTCCTGGTGACCACCCCTTCGTCGAACATGGCCTGGGCCGTTTTGCGGTGCGATTCCATCTGCACCACCTCTTCCGCTGCGGCCTGTACCAGTTTCTGGGCGGTCAGGATGCCGTAGTACGCCTGCACG
This sequence comes from Geomonas anaerohicana, assembly GCF_016458305.1. Classification (GTDB taxonomy): domain Bacteria; phylum Desulfobacterota; class Desulfuromonadia; order Geobacterales; family Geobacteraceae; genus Geomonas; species Geomonas anaerohicana. Next base: position 209,267 of record NZ_JAEMHL010000007.1, read on the forward strand.
ACCTGCAGAAAGAGGTCCTGCTGACTGCCGGAATAGGAATACTGGGCCGCCTCGCCGCGCAGCCTCGCCATCCCCTCGTTGTCCCGGGTGCGGCCGAAGTCGTACAGGGTCTGGTAGACGCTGAAGTTGAAGAAGGGGTAGCGCGGGTCCTGGGTTTCCTGCGACTGGTTGCCGAACTTGAAGGCCTGGGCCTTGGCTTGGGCGACGTACCCCCCCTGCAGGTCGATGCGGGGAAGTTTGGTGGAGCGGGCGACGTTGACCTGCTCACGGGCGATCTCCACCTCGCGCGAGGCCGATTTGAGACCCTGGCTGGTGGCCGCGGCGCGGTCCAAGGCCTCCCTCAAGGTAAGGGACTCGGCATGGGCGGTGCCGGTGAGCACACATAAGAGCAGGGTGAGCAGAAATAATACTGAATGCATGAATGCTCCGGAATCAGGTGCGGATCTTCTCGAGCAGGGATTTCAACGTTTCCACTTCCTGCGGCTCGAGCTTGGCGATGAACATCTCCTGGGCGCGCAGGGCAATGGGAGTCAGGACCGGCTGCAGTGCCTTGCCCTTTTCGGTGAGGCAGATGCGGTAGGCGCGGCGGTCCTCAGGGTCTGCTTTGCGGACCACCAAACCCTCTTTTTGGAGCCGGTCGATGAGCCCGCCCATGGTGGTGCGGTCAATCTGGCTGTTGGCTGACAGCAGCGACTGGCTGAGACCGTCTTCGCGCCAGAGAAACCCGAGTAGGCCGAACTGTTGGGGAGTTAAATCATGTCCTTCGAACTGTTCCTTGAAGATCAGGCACGCCCGTTGGTAGGCCTTGGCCAGCAGGAAGCCTACCGTTTTCTCGATATCGAGAGGCGTAGTGTTCATTTCGTCCATAAAGCCCTCGGTCGCTGCGGTTGGCGGTTCAAACATTCGACCCAGGAGGTAAATCGGATCTGTGGGAGGCTGATCATTATGCATATAATCAGTATGCTGTCAATAACGGGAATCCCCCGTTTTTACTGAAGGTAGGAATACTGTGGCGGGCAAGGGAGCCAGACAATAAAGACGCCGCAACGCTGCAAGCGTCCGGCGCCGTCTAGTTACAGGTGTGGTCTTAGGTGTACTAGCGGAGCGCAACCTTCTGCTGTCCGCCACCCTGGTTTTCCTTGGGCGTCCCCTTCGGCTGTTCCGGCTGCTTGAAAGGGGGAAGGCGGTACAGCCTCTGGTACATCTGCATGCTGCTCACCACTTTCTTCACGTACTCGCGTGTCTCCCTGAACGGGATGCTTTCCACGAACTCGTCCTGGGGCAGGTCGCCGTAGGCCTTCTGCCAGCGCTTCACGTTGCCGGAACCGGCGTTGTAGGCGGCGACGGTGAGGGTGAGGTTACGGTCGTACAGTTCCAGCAGGTCCTTCAGGTGCCGGGTGCCCAGCTTGATGTTCAGGTCCGGGCTGGTGAGTCTTTTGGAATCGCCCTTGGACATCGCCTCGGCGGTGGCGGGCATGATCTGCATCAGGCCGACCGCGCCTACCGGTGAGAGGGCCCCGGGGAAATAGTTGCTCTCGGTGCGCATCACCGCGTACACCAGGCTCTCGGGGACGGCGTGAGCCGCGGCGTTTTTGGCGACATCGTCCCGGAACGCCAGCGGGAAGGTCACGCCGAGGACGGTGGCGTTGTCCTTGTCGCCGCGCCTGGGCTTCTCATTGGCCATGGTGTGGTAGGCGCCGTTGTAGTTACCCATTTCCAGGTAGAGCCTGGCGATCCCGGCCGGGTTTTTCCCCTTCTTGGAAAGAGAGAGTTCCCGTGCCGCCTCCTCGAAGAGCCCGAGGGTGATCAGCGCCTTCTCGCGCTCGAACCCGGAAGGCATGGGGAGCACCTCGGCCAGGTTTTTAGGGGGCTGCGGCAGCGCCTCTCCGCCCTGGAACTGGTTGCTGATCAGGGCGTAGTACCCGAGCGGAAATTCGGTGGCCAGGGTGGCCAAGACGGACTGGGCGCCCTTGTCGTCACCGGTGAGGGTAAGGGTCCTGGCCAGCCAGTAGAGCGCCTTGTCACGGAGGTCCTCGCGCTCGGCGAGCTTTCTGAACTGTGCGGCCGCCTCCTGGTAATCATGGGCCTGGTAGCTGCACCAGGCGGTCTCCCACAGCACGTTGCCGTTTTTCTGGCTGGGGGCCATGGTCAGGTACTTCTTGAACAGCGGCACCGCCTGGCTCCATTGTCTTTGGAACCGTTTCAGGTAGGCCGCCTCCAGCATCGCCTCCTGGGCCACCGCGCCACCCTTCGGGTCCTGGCCGAGTTTCAGGAAGAGCTGGAATGCGTCGTCCCCCTTGCCGGCTTTATCCAGCGTGCGCGCCAGCCAGAGATCGGCCTCGGTGTTGCCCGGCAGCGAGCTGAAGGTGCTTTGCGCCTGCTGGTAGCGCTTGGACCTGTAGAGGGACTGCCCCTTCTTGAACTTCACCTTGCGGGCGAACTCGTCGCTTTCGCCGGCGAGCGGGATCTCCGCATAGGCCTCCGCGGCTTTCAGGTGGCGACCGAGGTCGGACAGGGTGCCGGCGCGCTTGTACAGTTCGGCGCTGCTGTAGGGATCGACCTTGATCCCTTGGGCGGCAAGCCCCTGCAGCTCTTGCGCAGCCTTGTCACCAAAGGGGGAGGCCGGGTAGACCAGGTAGATGTTGCGCAGGACCGCGGCGGCCGCGGCGGCATCGCCCAGTTTGATCTTGCACAGCGCGGAACCGAAGATGGCGGAGATGGAGTCGTTGCCGGAGGGGTAGCGTTCCACGAAGGTGGCGTAGCTTTGCTGCGCCTCTTTGGGGTAGCCTGCCGCGGCGAGGGTGTCGGCGTAGAGGATCAGGGCCTGGCGTGCCAGGCGGCTGTCGGCGTGGTCCTTGAGCAGTTTATACAGGGGAGCCAGGGCCTGGTCGTTGCGCTGCAGTTTGGAGAGGGCGAGCCCCTGGTAGTACAGGGCGTAGTCGGCGAGGAGCGGATACCCCTCGGCGGCCGTTGGGAGCTGCGCGGCGGCTTCTTCCCATTGTTCCATCTTGGCGGCGGCGATGCCCGCCACGAACGCGCGCAGGGCGGGGTCGTTGATGGTCGCTGCTGCCTCGCGGGCGCCGCGGAAGTCCTTGACCTGCATGCGCTGGGCTGCTGCACTGAGCGACGTGTCGGCTTTGTTGAGGTTGACGGCTGAGGCGGGAAGGGTGGTGTACAACACGATCGCGGCTGCTGCAATGGTACGGCAAAACATGGCTACTCCCTGTCGTTACAAAAGCTAACCCGTATTTGTACCGAACCGTGGCGGAAAAGGCAATGCAAAAGCTGCCGACATTCTGTGTGTTCTGACCCCACATCCATCCACATCCCCTCGCCCTCCGGGGGGGGAGCACCGTCCACCCCCCTCACCCTCCGGGAGAGGGGCAGGGGTGAGGGCGTTGCCAAGGGCAAAATGACCGCAGCCGGCTGAGCCCTCACCCGCCCTTCGGGCACCCTCTCCCAGAGGGAGAGGGGACTCGCGGACCACCAACGCGCAGGAGTCCCCTCGGATGCAAAGCTGGAGCTTGATCTCGTTCCCAAGGTCCACCTTGGGAACGCAAAGCCTCTCCCGAAGCTCCAACTTCCCTCGGATGCAAAGCTGGAGCTTTGCGCAAAAGGGGGTTCCCAAGCTGGAGCTTGGGAACCAGGGAATAGCTGGAGCTTGGGAACCAGGGAATAGCTGGAGCTTGGGAACCAGGGAATAGCTGGAGCTTGGGAACCAGGAAAAGCTGGAGCTTGGGAACCAGGAATTAGCGCCAATGTGGCACCTCCCCCCACCCCCTAACCCCCTCCCGCGAGGGGAGGGGGAGAATGCTGCCTGCTCTTTCTTGACTTTCCGATGCCCCTTCTGCATTATCCAACGGTACTGATTTCAATATCTTCCCGAAGGGGTTCTGTAATGCGTAAAGGTAAAGACGGCATCATGAGGCTGCTCGGCAAGGGGGAGCCGGTTCCATACCGGCAGATGCTGAAGGCTCTCAACGTATCCCGGCACGAGCGCGGCCGCCTGGACGACATGCTCGACTACCTGGTCGAGACCGGGGAGATCGCCAAGCTGCCGGGACGGATCTACACGGTGGCCGGGGCAGGCGACACGGTGCGCGGCAAGCTTTCCACGCACCGGGACGGCTATGGCTTCGTGATGCCCGAGGACGGCGGCGAGGACCTCTTCGTGCCGGCACGCTACCTCTCTGAATACATGAACGGCGACACCGTTGAGGCACAGGTGGTGTCGACCCGGCGCGACGGCAAGCGGGAGGGGCGCATCACGGCGCTGGTGCAGCGCGGCGTCACCGAGATCGTCGGGCGCTTCGAGGCGGTCGGCAAGGGGGGACGGGTGATCCCGGACGACCCCAAACTCGGACGCGACCTGTTCGTGACGCCTGGCCCCGCAGGCGGCGCGTCCAAGGCGAAGAACGGGCAGATCGTGCTGGCGGCGATCACGTCGTACCCGGCGGGTGCGCGCCCGCTGGAGGGGCGCATCGTCGAGGTGCTGGGCGAGGCCAACGACCCGGAAGTCGAGGCGCTCACCGTCATCAAGAAGTACGAGTTGCCGCACGTCTTCGACGAGAAGGTCATGGCGGAAGCGGAACGGCAGCCCCAGCAGGTGACCGAGGAGGCAATCCAGGGGCGGGTCGATCTGCGCGAACGGCTCACGGTCACCATCGACGGCGAGACCGCCCGCGATTTCGACGACGCGGTCTCGGTCGCCCGGGAAGGGGACAAGATCCGCCTCTGGGTCTCCATCGCCGACGTGTCGCACTACGTCGCCGAGGGCTCTCGCCTGGACACCGAGGCCTACCTGCGCGGCACCTCCGTTTATTTCCCGGACCGCTGCATCCCGATGCTCCCCGAGCAGCTTTCCAACGGCATCTGCTCTTTGAACCCGCAGGTGGACCGACTCACCATGACCGCGGAGATGCTCTTCGACTCGACCGGCGCCAGGGTGGACCAGAAGTTCTATACCAGCGTGATCAAAAGCGCGGCGCGGCTCACCTACACCACGGTGAAGAAGGTCCTGGTGGACCGGGACGCCGAGGCCATCGAGTCGAACCGGCACCTGGTGGCCGACCTGAAGGTGATGGAGGAACTTTCCCTCAGGCTGAACGCGGTACGCAAGGGGAGGGGGAGCATCGACTTCGACCTCCCCGAACCGCAGATCATCCTGGACCTGCAGGGGGAGACCACGGCCATCGTGCGTGCGGAGCGGAACCTCGCCCACCGCATCATCGAGGAGTTCATGCTGGCGGCCAACGAGGCGGTGGCGCATTTCCTGGAATCGACCCCGGTCCCGTCGCTGTACCGCATCCACGAGAACCCCGACCCGGTCAAGCTGCAGGACCTCTCCGAGTTCGTCTTCGGCTTCGGCTACATCCTAAAGGTGGTGGACGAGAAGGTGAGCCCGGTCGCGCTGCAGAAGCTCTTGGCCGAGGTGGCGGGGAAGCCCGAGGAGCGGCTCATCAACGAGGTGCTCTTGCGCTGCATGAAGCAGGCGCGCTACAGCGCGGAGAACCTCGGCCACTTCGGCCTGGCCGCCTCGTCCTACACCCACTTCACCTCGCCCATCCGGCGCTACCCGGACCTCGTGGTGCACCGCATCCTGAAACGGGTGCTGGCCGGCAAGATGACCAAGGCGGACAAGGACCGGCTGGAGGCCAGGCTCCCCGAGACCGGGCTGCACACCAGCAAGCGCGAGCGGGTCGCCATGGAGGCGGAGCGCGAGATGGTGGACCTGAAGAAGATGCAGTTCATGCGCGACAAGATCGGCGAGGAGTACGACGGCTACATCACCGGCGTCGCCCCCTTCGGCCTCTTCGTGGAACTGATCGATCTCTTCGTGGAGGGGATGGTGCCGGTGGCGACCCTCCCCCAGGACTACTACGTGCACCTGGAAAAGAGCCACGCCCTGGTGGGCGAGAGAAGCCGCGCCATGTACCGCATCGCCGACAAGATCAGGGTCAAGGTGGCGGCGGTGAACGAGCCGCGCAAGCAGGTGGAGTTCGCCCTGGTCGGCACCCTGGAGAAGCGCCCCATCGAGCCCATCGCCGACGTGCGCAACGCCTACCAGCGCATCCCCATCAAGGGGAAGCGACCCAAGCCCAGGCGCCGTTGAAAGCTGTTGCGCTGGCTTTCCGCGCTGTGGTATAGAGTTAGTTTGAGCTCTGCGCGGCATTAATTAGGAGATACACGTTTTATGGTTGAAGAAAAGGTACTGCCGTTCATGGAGCACCTGGTGGAACTCCGGAAACGGCTGATCGTCTGCGTTTTCGCCATCATCATCGGCATGGGGGTCGCCTGGAACTTTTCCACCGACCTCTTGAAGTTCGTGGAACAGCCGCTGACCGGTAAGACGTACCTGTCGGAAATAAAGAAATCCCTCTACGAAAAGGTTAAGCAGAGCTACCCCGAGGCGTACCAGCGCATGAAGCTGGGCGAGGAACACCAGGTCGCCGAAAAGCCGCGCATGCTGAACTACAGCGCGCCGCTCGAGCCGTTCTTCGTGCAGTGCAAGATCTCCATGCTGGCCGGCCTGGTCATCGTGCTCCCGGTCCTGTTCCACCAGTTCTGGCTCTTCGTGGCGCCGGGTCTGACGCGCAAGGAGCGGCGCATGGTGGTCCCCTTCGTCACCACGGCAACCCTCGCCTTTTGCGCCGGGGCCATGTTCTTCCTGGTCATCATCTGGCCGGTGATCATCAACTTCTCGCTCTCCTACGAAGCGAGCGGGCTGCAGAGCTGGTACAACATCTCGGCCTACATCAACTTCTGCCTGCGCCTGATCCTCATGTTCGGACTCATCTTCGAGCTCCCGATCCTTGCGCTGCTTCTGGCCCGTTTCGGCATCGTCAACTACCGCATGCTGGCCACCCGCAGAAAATACGCGCTGCTGGCGAGCGCCATCGTCGCCGCGTTCCATGCGGACCTGGTGACCATGTTCGTCATCATGATCCCGCTCTATCTCATGTACGAGATCAGCATCTGGGTCGCGCTCCTGTTCGGGAAGAAGAAACTTCCCCCGGCCAACGTCGAGCCGGCCGAGGCCTGAGGACACCTACCCTTCATGGTCATTTTCAGAAGCGTTTCTGAAATAAAGGAAAAACTGCGCCGGCCGGTGGTGACCATCGGCAACTTCGACGGCGTGCACCTCGGGCACCGCGAGATCTTCCGCAGGGTGCGCGAACTGGCGCGCGAGATGGGCGGGGTTTCGGTGGTGATCACCTTCGTGCCGCACCCGTTGAAGGTGGTCGCGGCGCACCAGGAGGTGCGGTTGATCACCACCTGCCGCGAGAAAGAGGCCCTCATCGAGGGGTCGGGCATCGACTACCTGCTCGAGATTCCCTTCGACCGGACCTTCGCCGCCATGCCGGCGGCGGAGTTCGTACAGCGGGTGCTGGTGGACGCCATCGGGCTTGAGCGGCTGGTGATCGGCTACGACTACGCCTTCGGGCGCGGCAGGGAAGGGGACGTGGGGCTCTTGCGGGAGCTGGGCACCCGCTACGGCTACAGCGTCGAGGAACTGCAGCCCATCTCGGACGGCGCCACGGTCTACAGTTCCACCGCGGTGCGCAGGCTGGTGAGCGCCGGCGACGTCGCCGCCGCAGCGCAACTCTTGGGGCGGCACTTCGCCATCACCGGCAAGGTGGTGCACGGCCACGAGCGGGGGCGCGGGCTGGGCTTCCCCACCGCCAACATCGACACGGAGAAGGACCTGATCCCGTCGGTGGGGGTCTACGCGGTCAAGGTCTGCCTGGGCGACCGCCTCCTGGACGGCGCCTGCAATATCGGCCCGAACCCCACCTTCGGCAACGACCGGCTCTCCATCGAGGTGTTCCTGCTCGATTTCGAGGAGAACCTCTACGACCGCGAGATCACGCTCTTCTTCATCGAAAGGCTGCGCGGCGAGAAGAGGTTCGCGAGCCTGGACGAACTGAAGACTGCCATCGCGGCCGACGTGGAGCGCTGCCGCGAGATCCTCCGCGAGGCCCGGCCGGTCGCCTCGGAGAGCGGCGGCGACTGGGACTGCGTCGCCGCGGCAACGAAGCCGTAACCAAAAGGGACAGGCACCTGACGGAGCCAGTCCCCCCAAGCCATACGACCGAAGACGGGAGCCGGATTGTTCACGCAAAAACTCGATAAAAAGCTCTTGGTCGGTCTCGCCATCAGCGCCGTCTGCCTCGTTCTGCTGTTCCGCAAGATCGACTTCCACAAGATGGCCGAGGCCTTCGCCGGGCTGGACTACCGCTACCTGGTGCCGGCGCTCGTGCTTACCTTCGTCAGCTACTACCTGCGCGCCATACGCTGGAAGTTCCTGCTGCTCCCCATCAAGAAGACCAGCCTGGGCAACCTTTTCCCTTCCACACTGATCGGCTACATGGCCAACAACCTGCTCCCGGCGCGGCTGGGGGAACTGGTGCGCGCCTACTCGCTGGGGAGCAAGGAGGGGATCGGCACCAGCGCCGTTTTCGCCTCGCTGGTCCTGGACCGGCTGTGCGACGGCTTCACCATTTTGTTGGTGCTCCTGATCACCTTCTTCACCATCAGGCTGCCGGCCGGGATGGAAGGGGTCCAGCACGCGCTGGTCACCGGCGGCTACATCACCTTCACCCTTTATGTCTGCGTGATGGCCTTTTTGTTCCTGCTCAGGCGGCACACCGATTTCACCCTCGGAGTGGTGGCGCGCCTGGTGCGCCCGGTGGCCCCGCACCTGGGAGAGAAGATCGACGCCATGCTGCGCTCATTCATCTCGGGCATCCGCTTTCCGGGCGACGCCGCCAGCATCATGGGCACCCTGGTCAGCTCGCTGCTGGTCTGGGCCACCGCCATCTGGCCCGTGGATCTGATGCTGCGTGCCTTCGGCGTCGTGCTGCCGCCCACTGCGTCCATGTTCATCATGGTCTTCCTGGTCTTTGCGGTCATGGTGCCGGCCTCTCCCGGTTTCATCGGGACCCATCACCTGGCCTGTGTCACCGCCCTGTCCGCCTTCCAGATCGGCAGCGAGCGGGCCCTGAGCATTGCCATCGTCATCCACGCCATGGGCTTTTTCCCGGTCACCGTTGCCGGCCTTGGCTGCCTGTGGCGGGACAAGCTTTCCATCCGGAACATCAGCGAAAATACCTCTCAGGAGCAACTGCGTGAACAATAACGGAATCCTCGGCAGGCTGGACCACTTCGCCATCCTGGCCTTCAGCATCCCCTTGTTCATCTACCTTTTGACACTGGCCCCCACGGTGACCTTTTTCGACAGCGGCGAGTTCCTGACCGCTATCTCGTCCCTGGGTGTGGCGCACTCGCCGGGGTATCCGCTGTTTATCAACTACGCCAAACCCTTCACCTTCCTCCCCATCGGCAGCATCGCCTTCAGGGTCAACTTCGCCACCGCCGTTTCGGCGGCGCTGGCCTGCTACGGCGTCTACCTGCTGACGGTGAAGTTCCTGGAGGGGGAAGAGACCGCGTGGCAGGGGCGCTTCCGGGGGCTGCCGGTCAAGCTCTCCGCGCTGGCCGCCGCCGTCACCTTCGCCTGCACCGCGAGGCTGTGGCTGCAGTCCAACCACGACAAGCCCTATCCGCTGCTCGCCTTCATCTGCGCGGTGGTCTTCTACCTGATGCTTTTGTGGCGTGAGAGTTTTCTCTCCGGCGAAGAGCGCCCCGCCTACGTCTATCTCGGGGCCTTTCTCTGCGGCCTGGGTGCAGGCGCCCACCAGATCATGGTGCTCATGATCCCGACCTACGCCTTCCTGCTCTGGTCCGCCGACCACCGCGTCATCCTGCGCTTCAAGGAGTTCTTCATCGCCTTCGCCTTCGGCGTGCTCGGCTTCGGCATCCACCTGCACCTGATAGTGCGCGCCTTCCAGCACCCGGTGCTCAACTGGGGCGACTCCAAGAACCTGGAACAGTTCCTCTGGAACATCCTGCGCAAGGGATACCCGACCGAAAAGCCCAACCGCGACCTGAACCTGCTCTGGTCGCAGCTGAACGCCTTCAACGTACCCTACGAGTTCACCGTGGCGGGGATGGCGCTCCTGATCATCGGGCTTGGCTACCTCTGCTTCAGGAAGCGGGCGCTGGTGCTGGGTTACCTGATCGCCCTCGGCTCGTTCCTGGCGGTGATCGTCGGCTACTTCAACACCCCGGGCGAGCTCATCTTCCTGACCGAGGAATTCTTCACCCCGCTCTACTGCCTCTCCGCCGTGTTCATCGGGGTGGGGCTCTTCACCCTGTTCAAGGAGGCGGCCCAGCGGCTGCCCGACTCCATGCCGCTGCGCCTGGGGCTCCTGGCGCTGCTGTTCATGCTCCCGGTCATCATCTTCGCCCGCAACTTCGTGGAGAACGACCAGCACGAGAACTACATCGCCTTCGACTACGCCAGCAACACGCTCCGCTCGCTGCCGCAGAATGCGGTCATGTACACCTGGGGCGACTCCGGCGCCTTTCCGCTGTGGTATCTGCAGGGGGTGGAGCGGATGCGCGAAGACCTCGACCTGCCGCACACCCCGCACCTGGTGTTCGACTGGTACCTGGACAGCATGCCCCGCATGTTCAAGGGAAGCCAGCTGTACAAGCTCCCCATGGATTACCGTTCGCCGGACAACACGCTGCTCACCTCGGTGAGCGAGCAGTACAACCGCCGCCCGGTCTTCGTGGACTTCTCCACCAAGTACTCGATCAACTTCAACAATTTCGTGCTGCACCAGCGCGGCATCACCTTCCGGCTGGACAGCCCCAGTGTGCCGCAGTCCCAGCCCGATCTGGACAGCTGGCCCATGTACTCGCTGCGCGGGGTGCTGGGGGACCACGACATGTTCTTCCGCGACCTCGACACCGGCAAGGCGATCCTGATCTACGCCGCGGCCCTGATCGAGTCGGGGCAGACGCGGCTGCGCATGGGGCAGAAGGAGGCGGGTGCCCGTGACCTCAAGATCGCGGCCGCCATCTCGCCGGAAAACAAACCGCAGATCGACGCCATCCTGAAGGCGAGCGGGGTGCAGTGATGGCGATCACCGGGAAGACCACGGTAACCGGGATCATCGGCTGGCCGGTATCCCATTCGCTTTCGCCGGTACTGCACAACGCCGCGTTCCAGGCGCTGGGCCTGGACTGGATCTACGTTCCCTTCCCGGTGACGCCCGAGCGGCTGGCCGAGGGGATCGCGGGGCTCAAGTCGGTCGGCGTGGCCGGTTTCAGCGTCACCATTCCCCACAAGGTGGCCATCATCCCGCTGCTGGACCAGGTGACCCCCGAAGCCGAACTGATCGGTGCGGTCAACACCGTGGTGGCGCGGGAAGGAAAGCTCATCGGCTACAACACCGACGGCATCGGCCTCATCGCCGCCGTGCGCGAGAAACTCTCGTTCGATCCGGCCGGCAAGCACATCCTGGTGCTGGGTGCGGGGGGAGCGGCCCGCTCCGCCGTGGTCTCGCTGGCCCTGGCCGGGGCCGCCGGGGTCACCATCGCCAACCGCTCGCACGACCCGGCCGCAGCGCTGGCGCAGCTGGTTGCGGCACGGCTGCCCGAGACCCGCTTTGCCACCCGCGGTCTCGACTGCCTCTCCGACGCCGGCTTCATGGGGGGCTTCGACCTGGTGGTCAACACCACCTCGGTGGGGATGGCCGGGGATTCATTCCCGGGGCTCGCGCTCTCCGCGCTGAAACCGGGCGGATGCCTTTACGACATGGTCTACGCCCCTCCGGTCACGCCGCTTCTGGCCGAGGCCCGGGCGCTCGGGATCCCCTGCGCCAACGGCCTCGCAATGCTGGTGGCCCAGGGCGAGGCGGCGTTCCGGATCTGGACCGGTGCCATCCCGCCCAAGGGGTGCATGGAGGGCGCGCTGGCCGCGGTTCTGTAACATGGAGCTATTCCTTGACATTAACGCGATTACAAAATACCATTCACAGGATCTTTAACCCCTGAGGTAGCTATGCACGTAAGCAGACTGGGTGAACTGCTGGTCACAAACAACCTGATCACCAAGGAACAGCTGAAGCAGGCGCTCGCGGAACAGAAAGCTGCGGGCGGACAACTGCGTCTGGGTTCCATTCTGGTCAGGGATGGGCTGATCAACGAGGCAGATCTCACCTCGTTTCTCTCCAAGCAGTACGGTGTCCCCACTATCAATCTCGCCGACTACGAGGTTGATGCCGCCGTCGTCAAGATCATCCCCGCCGAGATCGCTCACAAGTACCAGATCGTTCCAGTGAACCGGGCCGGCTCCACGCTCATCATCGCCATGAGCGACCCGAGTAACATCTTCGCCATCGACGACATCAAGTTCATGACCGGCTATAACGTCGAAGTGGTCGTCGTCGCCGAGAGTTCGATCAAGGCCGCCATCGACAGGTTCTATGACCAGAGCGCCTCCCTGGCCGACGTCATGAGCGACCTGGAGATGGAGGACCTCGAGGTCATCGGGGACGAAGAGGACATCGACGTCGGCTCCCTGGAGCGCGCCACCGAGGACGCCCCGGTCGTCAAGCTGGTGAACCTCATCCTCACCGACGCCATCAAGAAGAAGGCGTCCGATATCCATATCGAGCCCTACGAGAAGTACTTCCGGGTGCGCTACCGCATCGACGGCGTGCTCTACGAGGTGATGAAGCCCCCCCTGAAGCTGAAAAACGCCATCACCTCCCGCATCAAGATCATGAGCGAGCTGGACATCGCGGAAAGGCGCCTGCCCCAGGACGGCCGTATCAAGATCAAGCTGGGGGGGGGCAAGGACATGGACTTCCGCGTCTCGGTGCTCCCCACCCTGTTCGGCGAAAAGATCGTTCTGCGTCTTCTGGACAAGAGCAACCTGCAGCTGGACATGACCAAGCTGGGCTACGAGCCCGAGGCGCTGGCGCACTTCCAGCGTGAGATCCACAAGCCCTTCGGGATGGTGCTGGTCACCGGTCCTACCGGTAGCGGCAAGACGGTTTCGCTGTACTCCGCGCTCTCCGAGTTGAACAAGGTCACCGAGAACATCTCCACCGCCGAGGACCCGGTCGAGTTCAACTTCGCCGGCATCAACCAGGTGCAGATGCACGAGGACATCGGCCTCAACTTCGCGGCCGCCCTGCGCGCCTTCCTGCGCCAGGACCCGGACGTGATCATGATCGGCGAGATCCGTGACTTCGAAACCGCCGAGATCGGGGTCAAGGCCGCCTTGACCGGTCACCTGGTGCTGTCTACCCTGCATACCAACGACGCGCCCTCGACCATCAACCGTCTGCTCAACATGGGCATCGAGCCCTTCCTGGTCGCCTCCGCGGTCAACCTGATCACGGCCCAGCGCCTGGCGCGCCGCGTCTGCGGCGAGTGCAAGGTGATCGAGGAGGTGCCGGTGCAGGCCCTGATCGACGCCGGCGTAGCGCCCGAGCAGGCCCCCTCGGTGGTCTGCTACCGCGGCACCGGCTGTGCCAAGTGCAACGGCACCGGCTACAAGGGGAGGGTGGGCTTCTACCAGGTCATGCCGATGCTGGAGCCGATCCGGGAGCTGATCCTGAACGGCGCCAACACCGCCGAGATCAAGCGCGAGTCCATGCGCCTGGGGGTCAAGACCATGCGCCAGTCCGGCCTCACCAAGCTCATGGAAGGGGTCACTTCATTCGAGGAAGTTCTGAGAGTCACGGTGGCCGATGACTGACGCCACCAAAGGGTAACGGAGACGAGGTATTCATGATCAACTTTCATCAAATGCTCAAGGAACTGGTGGAGAGGGGTGGCTCCGACCTCCACATCACCACCAATACCTCGCCGCAGATCCGCATCGACGGTAGACTCACCCCGATGGACGTCCCGCCGCTCACCGCCATCGAGACCAAACAACTCTGCTACAGCATCCTGACCGATGCCCAGAAGCACAGGTTCGAAGAGGAGAACGAGCTGGACCTCTCCTTCGGCGTCAAGGGGCTGTCGCGCTTCAGGGGGAACATCTTCGTGCAGCGCGGCGCGGTCGCCGGCGTCTTCAGGGTTATCCCGTACAAGATCCTCACCTTCGAGGAACTGGGGCTTCCCCCCGTGGTCAGGGCACTGTGCGACAAGCCGCGCGGCCTGATCCTGGTCACCGGGCCTACCGGCTCGGGTAAGTCGACCACGCTCGCTTCCATGATCGACCACATCAACCTCAACCGCCACGACCACATCGTGACCGTCGAGGACCCGATCGAGTACCTGCACCCGCACAAGGGGTGCATCGTGAACCAGCGCGAGGTCGGCGCCGACACCAAGAGCTTCAAGCACGCCCTGAAGTACGTGCTGCGCCAGGACCCGGACGTGGTCCTGATCGGCGAGTTGCGCGACCTGGAGACCATCGAGGCGGCGCTGACCCTGGCCGAGACCGGCCACCTCTGCTTCGCCACGCTGCACACCAACTCCTGCGCCCAGACCATCAACAGGATCATCGACGTCTTCCCTCCCTACCAGCAGACCCAGGTGAGGACCCAGCTCTCCTTCGTGCTGGAAGGCGTCATGTCCCAGACCCTGATCCCGAAAGCCACCGGGGGGGGGCGTGCGCTGGCGCTCGAGGTCATGGTCCCCAACCCCGCGATCAGGAACCTGATCCGCGAGGACAAGGTGCACCAGATCTATTCGCAGATGCAGGTCGGCCAGGAGAAGTTCGGCATGCAGACCATGAACCAGTGCCTGATGGGGCTTTTGTCGCGGCGCCTCATCACGGTAGACGATGCCCTGGGCCGCTCCTCCGAACCGGACGAGCTGAAGCAGATGCTGGCCCCGGGCGGCTCGGGCGCGGCACAGATGCGGCGTCCGCCGCAAAGATAGCAGCAGCCAGTCCCGGTTACACCGGGAAAGGAGTACCTAGATGGCAAAGTTCGATTGGGAAGCAAGAAGCAAGGCGGGGAGCGTCCAAAAGGGCGTCATGGAAGCCGCCAGCGCCGCCATGGTGGAGGCGCAGCTTAAGCGATACGGTTTCAACGGCATCACGGTCCGGGAGCAGGGCAAGGGCTTTGCCATGGAGCTCAAGATCCCGGGCTTCGGCGGGCCCAAGAAGATCGAGACCAAGGACCTGGTCGTCTTCACCCGCCAGTTCGCCACCATGATCGACTCCGGCCTGCCGCTGGTGCAGTGTCTGGACATCCTCTCCAGCCAGCAGGAAAACAAGACCTTCAAGGACATCCTGGTGAAGGTCAAGGAGAGCGTGGAGAGCGGTTCCACCTTCGCCGACGCGCTCGCCAAGCACCCCAAGGCATTCGACCAGCTCTACGTCAACCTGGTGGCCGCGGGTGAGGTCGGCGGTATTCTCGACACCATCCTGGCGCGCCTTGCGGCCTACATCGAAAAGGCGATGAAGCTCAAGAAGCAGGTCAAGGGCGCCATGGTCTACCCGATCACCATCATGTCCATCGCGGTCATCGTCGTGGGCGTCATCCTGATCTTCGTCATCCCGACCTTCGCCAAGATGTTCGCCGACTTCGGCGGGGAGCTGCCTGCGCCGACCAAGTTCGTCATCGCCATGTCCAACTTCCTGGTCAAGTACATCGTGGTCATTATCGCCGCCATGTTCGGCATCAAGTACGCCATCGGCAAGTACTACGCCACCCCGGCCGGCAGGAAGGTCATCGATGCCCTGGCGCTCAAGGCCCCGGTGGTCGGTCCGCTGGTCCGCAAGGTCTCCGTGGCCAAGTTCACCCGTACCCTGGGCACCATGATCAGTTCCGGCGTCCCGATCATGGACGGCCTCGAGATCGTCGCCAAGACCGCCGGCAACAAGATCGTGGAAGAGGCGATCTACAACGTGCGCCAGTCCATCTCCGAGGGCAAGACCATCGCGGAACCGCTCGCGGAATGCGGCGTCTTCCCCCCCATGGTGGTACAGATGATCTCCGTCGGCGAGGCGACCGGCGCCATGGACGCCATGCTCAACAAGATCGCCGACTTCTACGACGACGAGGTCGACGATGCCGTCGGTGCGCTCACCTCGATGATGGAGCCGTTGCTCATGGTGTTCCTGGGCACCACGGTCGGTGGCCTGGTCGTCGCCATGTATCTGCCGATCTTCAAGCTGGCAGGCACAGTCGGCGGTTAAGTGGATGATTGAAAAGAAAAAGGTCTTCTGGTTCATACTGCTAAGACTGCTGGTGGTGTCCGTGTTCCTGGTCACCACCGTTTACCTTGACGTTCACACCTACGACGTAAGTGGCGAGGTCGCCGGGAGAGTGCTGCTCCGGTTGATCGGCGCCACTTACCTTTTCTCGCTGCTCTCCCTCTGGGTGCTGCGCAAGGCGACCGCACTCACGGTGCGCACCCTCACCCATCTGCAGATCGTCTGGGACCTGATCCTGGTCACGGTGCTGATCCTGGTTTCGGGCGGGGTGACGTCCCACTACGCGTTTCTCTACTTCCTCACCATCATCAGCGCCAGCGTGCTCCTGGCCCGCTCCCAGGCCTACTACACCGCCTCGCTGTGCGTCATCCTCTACGGCGCGATACTGGACTTCCAGTACTACGGCAAGCTGGCCCCGCTGGGACTGACCGCCTACCCCGCGCAGCAGTGGGGGGCCGAGTACCTCTTCTACCTGATCTTTCTCCACTGCGCCGCCTTCTTCCTGACCGCGTTTTTGGCCGGGCATCTGGCCGAGCGCGCCCGGGTCTCCGAGAGCGCGCTGCAGGAAAAGGTGATCGACTACGAGGAGCTGGAGCGCCTCAATTCGTGCATCGTGTCCACCATCGACAGCGGGCTTCTGACCATCAACGCGTCGGGCCGGATCCGGGTCTTCAACCGCTACGCCGAACTCCTGACCGGGGTTTCCCAACAGGAGGCGTACGATCGCCCATTGACCGATGTCCTGCCCGGCTGCGCCTGCTTCGGGCCCACCTGCCTCGAGTCGGGGCAGGGGGAATTCCAGCACCGGGACCCTGACGGCAAGGAGCTGCTGCTCTCCTACAAGTCGGTTCCGCTCATGGGGAAGGACGGCGAGACGGTCGGCGCCATCATCGACCTGCATGACCTGACCGAGATCAAGCGCATGGCCGCGGACCTCAAACGTGCCGACCGTCTGGCCGCGCTCGGGGAGCTTTCGGCACGCATGGCGCACGAGATCCGCAACCCGCTGGCCGCCATCAGCGGTTCCGTGCAATTGGTCGCCCTGAGGCCGTGGGTGGACGAGAAGGACGAGCGTCTTTTTTCCATCATCATCAGGGAAACCGATCGCCTGGACGGGCTGCTGCGCGATTTCCTGCTCTACGCCAAGCCCAACCAGCCCAGCAAGGTCGCGCTGAACCTGCACAAGGTGATCACCGATCTCTGTGCCCTGCTGGCGACCGATCCCAGGATGGAAGGGGTCGAGGTCGACAACGAACTGCCCGCCGACCTGGTGGTGCAGTTCGACAAGGACCAGTGTTCCCAGGTGTTCTGGAACCTCCTGGTCAACGCCGCTGAAGCCATGACCGGTTCCGGCAGCATCGGCATCGACGGCGCCCTGGTCAGCAGCGACGGCCGCAACGAGGTGCGCATCCGCATCCGTGACAACGGTTCGGGGATGAGCCAGGACGACGTCAAGCAGGTCTTCGAGCCTTTCTTCACTACCAAGAAGGGGGGCACCGGGCTCGGGCTGGCCACCGTGTACCGCATCGTGGAAACCAACGGCGGCAGGATGTCGATCAACAGCACCCTGGGGAAGGGGACCACGGTCACCCTGCATCTGCCGGCGTAAAGGCAGGTTGAGGTTACGGTTGAGGTTAAGGTAGAAAAGCAATCCAAGGAGTATCTGATGTCTGCCAGAATTTTGGTTGTCGATGACGAACTGAGCATGCGGGAGTTCCTGGCCATCCTCCTCGATGGTGAGGGATACCTGGTGGACCAGGCGGACAGCGCCGAGACCGCCCTTGCCTGCATGGGGCAGCGGCACTACGACATGGTGATCTCCGACGTCAGCATGCCCGGGCTGAGCGGCATCGATCTGCTTTCCCGCATCAAGGGGCAGGCCCCGGACACCGCGGTTTTGCTGATAACCGCCTTCACCACCGCCGAGCAGGCGGTCGAGGCCATGAAACTGGGTGCCTACGACTACATCGGCAAGCCCTTCAAGGTGGAAGAGGTGAAGGTGCTGGTGCGCAAGGCGCTCGAGAAGCAGAGCCTGGTGCAGGAAAACAAGCGCCTCAAGGCCGAGGTGCAGGAGCGCTTCAGCTTCAGCGGACTGATCGGCAAAAGCAAGCAGATGCGCGAGGTCTACGACCTGATCGCCAAGGTGGCCGACAGTATGGCCAACGTGCTCATCACCGGGGAAAGCGGCACCGGCAAGGAACTGGCGGCGCGGGCGATTCATTACAATTCCCCGCGCAGGAACGCCTCCTTCCTGGCGGTGAACTGCGGCGCCATCCCCGAGACGCTCATCGAGAGCGAACTCTTCGGCCACACCAAGGGTTCCTTCACCGGCGCCATCGCCGACCGCTCCGGCCTCTTCGAGCAGGCCGAAGGCGGGACCCTGTTCCTCGACGAGATCGGGGAGGTGCCCCTGCAGTTGCAGGCCAAGCTGTTGCGGGTGCTGCAGGAGCGCGAGTTCCGCAGGGTGGGCGGGGCGACCTCCCTCAAGGCCGACGTGCGCATCGTCGCCGCCTCCAACCGCAACCTCGAAGAACAGGTGCGCGAGGGTTCCTTCCGCGAGGACCTGTTCTACCGCCTCAACGTCGTGCAGATCCGCATGCCGTCGCTGCGGGAGCGGGCCGAGGACATCCCGGCGCTGGTCGAGCACTTTTACAAGAAGTACTCGCTCTGGTCCGGCTCCGGCGACATCATCGCCCCCGATGCCCTGCGTGCGCTGTTCAACTACCCCTTCCCGGGGAACGTGAGGGAGCTCGAGAACCTGGTGGAACGCTGCGTCGTGCTGGGAAGCCGCGTCATCGTCCTCGATTGCCTGCCGCCCTCGGTGCGCGACCATCGCGTTACCGCGGCACCCACCGGGGAACTGGAGATCCCGGAGGAGGGCATCGACCTGCAGGCGTACCTGGACACCCTGGAACAGAAGCTCCTGGTGCAGGCCCTCGACAAGAGCGGCGGGGTCAAGAAGCGGGCGGCGGCGCTCCTCGGCATGACCTTCCGTTCCTTCCGCTACCGCCTGGCAAAATTCGGCATGGATGAGGCCGACTGACAAAAAACGTCACTTTCCGGTTGCCTAAATTGTCGCTGTGACACTTTGGGTTACTCTCTCAGAGGACCCGTCCAGCTGCAAAACCATTGTATTTAATCTGCTTATGTCTGTTTCGTTACTTTGGCCTACATGTTGCTCTATAGCTTACGTCTTGCGGTACCGATGATCTAACCAGATCTTCAATTCGGCAATCCACCAACGAAAAGGAGAAACAGATGTTAAACAAAATCAGAAGCAACAAAGGCTTCACCCTGATCGAGCTCTTGATCGTCGTCGCGATCATCGGCATCCTCGCCGCCATCGCAATCCCGCAGTTCTCCGCGTACCGTGCCAAGGCTTACAACAGCGCAGCCAACAGCGACCTGAAGAACATGAAGACTGGTATGGAAGCCTACATGGCTGACCGTCAGGCTTACCCGGCTTCTCTGGACGAGAGATAACAGCTAACATTATTCAACTTTAAAGGAGAGGTTATATGAAGAAGATAATCGCACTTTCGGCTGCAGTTGTTGTTCTTACCGCCAGCTTCGCGTCGGCATCGTCGCTGACCACCGGCGGCGTTTCCGGCGAGTCCAAAACCATCTACGGCGGCATCAGCACCGGCGATTCCTCCGGGACCACCGCTACCCTGATCGGCAAGCTTTCCAAGAACGTGAAGCTCGGCGTTGCTTACGGCACCGGCGGTTACGCTCTCGACACCAAGCACAGCAGCGGCAACACCCGCTACGGCACCGCGCATGACGCTACCGCGATCTACAAGCAGGAGATCGGCTCCACCGACCTCGCCGCTCCGGGCGCTGCCAGCTACTCCGCATTCTCCACCTGGACCGCAATGTAATACTGGTTGCAGGTTTGTTTTTCAAAAAACGAGATGTCTCGGCATCTCGTTTTTTTTATTTCGCTCTCCGGCCCTCCCCCGGTATAGTAGGCTGTCCTGTTCTGACAGGTTCCCTGTTGGGCCGGGAACCTATTGAGGTGCAATCGCCTATGCTGAACATCATGATGGTTACCCTGAAAGGGATCTTTCGCGATCGAGTCTTTCAAGGGATCATGGCGCTGGCCGTGCTGTTCCTTTTCATTCCGTCAGCCGCCTCGCTTTCCATGCGCCAGGTAACAGAGCTCTCGGTAACCCTCTCGCTGTCCCTAATCTCCTTCATCCTGCTGCTGCTGTCGGTCTTTCTGGGGGGCACCTCGCTGTGGCGCGACATCGAGCGCCGCTATTCCTATAGCGTGTTGAGCCTCCCGCTGCGGCGCAGCTCCTACGTGCTCGGCCGCTTCCTGGGCCTGGCGCTGTTCATGCTGCTTACCTCGACCGTTCTGGGGCTGGCCTCCTGCGCCGCGATTGCGGTGTCGTCCACGCTGTACCCTGCCGAACGCCCGGTGGTCTGGGGCTTTCTCCTGCTGGCGCTGGTCTACGCAACCCTCAAGTACGTCCTGCTGGTGGCGGTGGCCCTGCTGCTGTCCACGGTCAGTACCTCGTTCTTTCTCCCCATATTCGGGACCATCTGCACCTATCTCGCCAGCGGCATCTCGCAGCAGGTGTACGAGTACGTACACTCCCCGGCTGCCGCGCAGGCCGTGTCCCCCATGCTGAAACAGGCGGTGACGGTCGCCTACTACCTGATCCCGAACCTGGCCGGGTTCGACCTCAAGCTGAACGCGATCTACGGTGTGGCGCCCAACCCCGGCGGGCTGGCCCTTACCGCCGCCTACTTTCTCACCTACACCGCGATTTTGCTGGGCGCCTCGATCCTCGTTTTCAACCGCAGGGAGATGAAGTGAGCAGGCACGTCGCCACCATCTTGTTGCTGGCCGGCCTGATCGGCTACGGCGCGGTAATCGTCCCCTTCGCAGGCTACATGCGCGCGAAACCCGTCGAGGAGAAGCTCGGCTACGTCCCCAGCGTCAAGGTGTTGAAGTCCCTGAGCGTGGACCAGAAGGAAGTGGCCGGGGCTGCGTTGGTCTTCAAGGTGCTGATGTACTACGGCACCCTGATGGGAGACCTGCCCAAGGGTGCCATCGTCAACGGGCCCGGCGACCTTCCGGGGATGTCCCGCCTGCTGCATGCCGCGGTCCAGCTGGACCCCTACAACATGGACGCCTACTACTTCGCCCAAGGCATCCTCACCTGGGACGCGCACCAGTACCAGGTGGCCAACAACCTGCTCGACTACGGCATGAAGTACCGGACCTGGGACTGGTTCCTGCCGTTCTTCGCCGGTTTCAACAGCGCCTATTTCCTCAAGGACTACAAGAAGGCGGCGCACTACTACGACCTGGCCGGTGACCTGAGCGGCGAGCCCTTGTACAAGAGCCTTGCCAGCCGCTACATGCAGGAGTCCGGGGAGACCGACCTCGCCATCGCCTACCTGGGTGGCATGGTCAAGACCGCCAAAAACGAGGCCGTCAAGAAGAGCTACCAGCTGCGCCTGAGCGCCTTCCAGGAGGTGCGCCGCATCGAGCAGGCCCGGGACCGTTTCCGCGCCGATAAGGGGAGCCTCCCCATCTCGGTGGAGCAGTTGGTTCAGTCCGGTTACCTGAAGTCCGTCCCCGTGGACCCGTACGGGGGCAGCTTCTATCTCGGCCCGGACGGCAAGGTTGCCACCACCAGCAAGTTCGCCCTAGGCGTAACCAAGAAGTGAGGGATGTGATGTACGCATTGGAGATACGTGGACTGGGTAAAACCTTCAGAGGCAAAAAGCTGCGCACCGTGGAGGCCCTCAAGGGGATCGACCTTTGCGTGGAGCAGGGGGAGGTGCTTGGCTTTCTGGGCCCCAACGGCGCCGGCAAAAGCACCACCATCAAGTGCCTGATGGGCCTGATCCGCCCCACCGTCGGGAGCGCGACCATCCTCGGCAGGGACATCGCTTCGGCCGAGGCGCGCACCTCGGTGGGCTACCTCCCCGAGA
Source organism: Geomonas anaerohicana (assembly GCF_016458305.1). Classification (GTDB taxonomy): domain Bacteria; phylum Desulfobacterota; class Desulfuromonadia; order Geobacterales; family Geobacteraceae; genus Geomonas; species Geomonas anaerohicana. Next base: position 231,255 of record NZ_JAEMHL010000007.1, read on the forward strand.
ACCCTGCCTTCTACGACTACCTCTCCGCGGAGGAGTACCTGCTCTTCGTCGGGCGGGCCTTCGGCATGCAGGGCGACCTGCTGTCCCGCCGCTGCGAGGAGGTCCTGAAGCAGCTCGAACTGTGGGAGCCGCGCCGCCGCCTGATCCGCACCTACAGCAAGGGGATGGTGCAGCGGGTCGGGCTTGCCCAGGTGCTCCTGCACGACCCCGAGGTGTACATCCTCGACGAGCCGATGAGCGGGCTCGATCCCATCGGCCGCGCCCTGGTCAAGGAGATCGTGCTCGACCTGAAGAGGCGCGGCAAGTGCGTCTTCTTCAGCACCCACATCACCGACGACGTGGAGAAGGTATGCGACCGCGTCGCCGTCATCAACCACGGCGAACTCAAGGTGGTGGACCGCGTGGAGAACATCCTCATGCGCGGCACCGAAGGGTACGCGGTCAGCATTGCGGCCGCAGACGGGAGCGTCGAGGAACGCGTCGTGGCCGAGGCGCAACTGCAGGGCGTCATCAGCGATGCCGTCGCCGCCGGCAGGTCGATACTGAAGGTCGAGCCGCGCCGCAAGAGCATGGAGGCGTTTTTCCTTGATATCGTGGGACATTAACATCACCCCGCGCCACACGCTGTTCGCCTGCCTGCTGCTGGTCTCCCTGATCCTCGCGGTATACTATCCCGCTCTGCTCAGCGGCATCCATTCCGTCGATGATCCCGGCATCGTCAACCTGTACTCCTCGTCCCCGCCGCTGTCCCAGATCCTGCTGCCCGGGCACGGTTACTACTACCGTCCGCTCCTGGAACTCACCTTCTGGCTCGACAACGCCCTGTGGGGGATGGAGCCGAGGGTCATGCACCTGGAAAACATCCTGCTGCACTGCCTCAACACCCTGCTGGTCTTCCTGCTGGCGCGCACCGCCTGCCGCGGGCAGGGTGACGGCGTCTCCTTTTGGGCCGGCATCCTGGCCGCTGTCGTCTTCGCCCTGCACCCCGTTAACGTGGAGGCGGTAGCCTGGATCGCCGGGAGATCCGACCTTTTGCTGACCCTCTTCGCGCTGGCCGCCTGGTTCGTCTGGCTGCGCTGGCTCTCGTCTCCGCGGTGGCGCGATCTCGCCCTGGCGCTTCTTTTGCTGCTGGCCGCCCTGCTCACCAAGGAGACCGCGCTCGCCGCGGGCGGGGTGTTTCTGCTGCTCGCCCTGGTCTGGGCCGGCGCCGCTTCGCTAAGGCAGCGGGCGGGCGCGCTGGGTCTCATGGCTGCGCCGGCGCTGCTCGTGGTTCTGACAGCCCTGCTGTTCCACTCCGGGACCAGCGCCCTCAGCCGCTTCTCCTCCGCCACTGCCCTGCGCCAGTGGCGTGCGCTCGGCGACGCCCTGGTCGCCCTCGGTTTTTACGCCGGAAAGCTGGTCTGGCCGCTCCCCCTGAACTTCGCCATCACCGAGGCCGACCCGCGCCTCGCGTTCCTGGGCGCTCTGCTGCTGCCTGCTCTCGCCTGGCTCTTCGTGCGCCGCCGCGTTGCCGCGGCCTGGTTCGCCGCGGCGCTTTTGATGGTGCTCCCCGCCGTGCTGGTCGCCGTGAACCAGGTGGCCTGGACCCCGTACGCCGAGCGCTACCTCTATCTCCCCTGCGCCTGCAGTGCCGTGGCGGTCGCCCCCCTGGTCCCCATGCGGCTGCAGGCGTCGCGCCCGCTGCTGTGGGCACTGCTGGGTGTGCTGGTCCTTTCCTGCAGCGCCGTGGATCTGAAGCGCACGCTGCTTTGGCAGGACAAGCCCGCCTTCTTCGAGGAGGCCGTGCGCCGCTCGCCCGGCTTCGGGTCGGTCTACAACGAACTGGGGGGGCAGCTGCTGCAGCACGACCGGGTGCCGGAGGCGGCCGAGGCCTTCGCCACGGCGCAGCGGTTCAACAAGCGCGAGTCCATGCGGCTGCTCATCAAGGCCAACCTGCTCGGCGTCGCCTTTGCCCGCGAGGACTACCTCGGGGTGCGCACCCAGTTTTTCCAGACCTTCAAGACCAAGCAGGAGGCCAACGCGGATTTTCTCGAGCTGCTGCAAAAGGCCGACAGCAGGAGACTTACCACCCTCTCCGGCGAGAAGAAGGTCGCCCTGACCCTTGACATCCTGGAAACGCTGGATCTCTTGGGGAAAAAACGCTATGATCCCTTCTGGTTCTACCGCAGCGGGCAGCTTTGCCTCGCTATCGGAGACAAGGCCAGGGCCGCGGAGTTCTTCTCCCGCGCCTACCGCCTCGCGCCTGCCGACTCACATTATCGGCAGCCGGCGGCGTTGTACCTGCGCAAACTCGGATCGGTTCCATGACACCACACTACCTGACCATGCTGCGCCCGACGCAGTGGTTGAAAAACCTGATGCTGTTCTTCCCCCTGTTCCTGGCCGGGCAGATGCTGACGCCGGACGCCGCCCGGCGCGGCTCGCTCCTTTTCGCCTCCTTCTGCCTGGTCTCCAGCGCGGGGTACATCTTCAACGACCTGCTCGACCGCCAGCGCGATGCGCTCCACCCCAAGAAGAGCCGCCGTCCCATCCCGTCGGGAGAGGTGAGCGTCTCCGCCGCCGCCCTTTACGCCGCCGTGCTTCTCATTGCCGGCATCGGGCTCGCCCTGCGCTTTCCGTGGCCGGTACTGCTGCTGCTGCTGTCCTACGTTGCCGTGTCGCTGTCGTACACCCTTATCTTCAAGTCGATGATCCTGGTCGATCTTTTCGCCATAGCGGCCGGGTTTCTGATCCGCCTCCACGCCGGCGGCGAGGTCTTTGCCATCCCGGTTTCCCCATGGCTCTTTCTGACCGTGTTCCTGCTGGCCATCTTCCTCAGCACCGGCAAACGGCTCAGCGAGACCAACGCCCTCGGTGACAGCGCCGGCGACCACCGTGCCAGTCTCTCTGGGTATCCCCCCGGGTTCCTGGCGGGGACCATGTACATGACCGGGGCCGCGGTGCTGGTGACCTACACCATGTACGTCGTGTTCCGCCCCAGGCTCATCTACACGGTGCCGCTGTGCCTGTTCGGCCTCTTGCGCTACATCATCCGGGTCACCACCGGCAGCAGCGGCGATCCCACCGAATCCCTGCTCAAGGACCGGGTCCTGCTCGCCGTCAGCCTGACCTGGGCCGCCATCGTCGTCTGGAGCGTCTACCGGTGAGCCGCGTCAGCATCATCGTCGTCAACTGGAACGGCTGGCGCGATACCCTGGAATGCCTGGAGAGCCTGCTCCGCCTGGACTACCCCGATTTCGCCGTGGTGGTCTGCGACAACGGCTCCAGCGACGATTCCCTGCAGCGCATCGCCGACTGGGCCGTGCAGCAGGGCGTGAGCATCGCCCGCTACCGGCGGGCCGAGGCCGAAGCGGGCGGCGACCCGGCCGAGCGGCCCTGGCTCACCCTGATCGAGACCGGCGCCAACCTGGGCTTTGCCGGTGGCAACAACGTCGGCCTGCGCTACGCCCTGGCGCGGCAGGATGCCTTCTGCTGGCTGCTCAACAACGACACCGTGGTCGAACCCGACGCCCTGACCCACCTGGTGGCCGCGATGCGGCAGGACCCGGCGGTCGGGATCTGCGGTTCCACCATCAGGCTGCACCACGACCGGGACCGGATCCAGGCGCTGGGGGGGGGCTACTACCATCGCTTCCTCGGGCTCCCCTGGCATTACGGCCGTTTCTCCCGCTGGAGTGCGGCGCAGCCGCTGACGGCGCGGGCCAAGCGGCGCATGAACTACGTCGAGGGGGCGTCCATGCTGGTCTCGCGCCGGTTCCTGCTCGAGGTCGGGCTACTCTGCGAGGACTATTTCCTGTACTTCGAAGAGGCGGACTGGGCCATTCGCGGGCGCGGCCGCTTCACCCTGGGCTACGCCCCTGAGAGCATGGTCTACCACAAGGTGGGGGCGAGCATCGGCACCAGCAGCAACCCGGCGCAGAAGAGCTTCACCTGCGACTTCTACAACATCCGCAACCGGATCAGGTTCGCCAGGCGTTACCACCCGCTCACCATTCCCACCGTGTACCTGGTGCTGCTCGCCGAGGCGGCGCTGCGCGCCCTGTGCGGCAGATGGGACCGGGCCGGGATGATACTGAGGCTGATGGCCAACGGCGCCGGCGGCCCGGAGCTGCGGCCGTGAAGATCTCCATCGTCACCGTCTGCCTCAACGCCGAGCAGTACCTGGAGCAGCAGCTGGCCAGCGTCGCCAGCCAGAGTTGGCGCGATCTCGAGCAGATCGTGGTCGACGGCGGCTCCACCGACCGGACCCTGGAGATCGTGCAGCGGGCGGCGCAGGACGAACCGAGGCTGCGCTGGACCAGCGGGCCCGACGGCGGCATCGGCGACGCCATGAACAAGGGGCTGGCGCTGGCCACCGGGGACGTGGTCGGCTTCCTGCACGCCGACGATTTTTTTGCCGATCCCTCGGTGCTGCACAAGGTGGCGGACGCGTTCGACGACCCGGCCACCGAGTGGGTCACCGGCGGCATCCGCTACGTGGACAGCCGCGGCGAGGTCGTCGCGGCGTACGCTCCGCGCCGCTGGTCCTACCGGCGGCTGTTGCGCGGCAACATCCTCTTTCACCCGGCCACCTTCGTACGGAGGGACGTGCTGCAAGCGGTGGGGGGCTTCGACCCTGCGCTGCGCTACACCATGGATTACGACCTCTGGCTGAGGCTCGGGCGGCGCTGCGCGCCGCGCCGGCTGGACCTCCCCGTCGCCTGTTTCCGGGTCCACCCGCACAGCACGTCGGTGCGGCACATCGACGCCGCCTTCCGGGAGGAGTTCCAGGTCCGCTGCCGCTACCTGCGCGGCAAGCCCGTGCAAAGGGTGCTGCACCTCGTCTATTTCGCCCTGAAGTTCCTCCCCAACCGCTGGAGTGTGCGACATGGCGCTGCGTCCTGATACGCCGTTGGTGACGGTGGTGATACCCTGCTTCAACATGGGCGGGTATGTCGCGGAGGCGGTTGCTTCGGTCCGGGCGCAGACCTTCAGGGACTTCGAGGTGATCGTCGTCGACGACGGCTCCGACGATCCCGGCACGCTGGAAGAGTTGCGGCAGGTCGCGGCCGGCGGGGTGACCGTGCTGCGCACCCCCAACCGCGGCGTGGCGGCGGCCAGAAACGAAGGTGTGGGCGCCGCCCGGGGAAGGTACATCCTGCCGCTCGACGGCGACGACCTGCTGTTCCCCCATGCGCTGGAGCGGATGGTTGCGGCGCTCAAGGAGGAGCCGGAGGTCGACATCGTCTCCTGCGACGCCGAGTTGACCGGGGGCGCAGCGGGGGTGCTGAGCCTACCCGAATTCTGCCCGGTCAGGCAGCTCAGCGAGAACCTGCTCTTTGCCAGCGCGCTGTACCGCAAGAGCGACTGGCAGAGGGTAGGGGGGTACTGCACCGGTTTCCGTTTCGGCTGGGAGGACTGGGACTTCTGGATCGCCATGACGCGGGGCGCCGCCAGGGTGGCGCGCGTCCCGGAGCCGCTCTTCCAATACCGGATCCGCCCCGACTCCCGCGACCGGTCCATGGCGTTGTGGCAGAAAGGGGCCATGGTGCTCTTGATACTTTTGCGGCACGCCGCAAGCTACCTGCGCTCGCCGGCGAGCCTGCTCCGGCTGGTGGCCAACGCGCGGGGCATGAACAGGAACAGACCATGACTACGGAAGAGATTGCGCTGCCGGAACTGCTGATTGAGCCCGACCGTCCCGTGCTCCACTACTGGCGCGACGTCTGGCGCTATCGCGAGCTGTTCTGGTTCTTCGTCTGGCGCGACCTGCTGGTCCGGTACAAGCAGACCGTCATCGGCGTATCCTGGAGCGTGCTGCGCCCGCTGGCGACCATGGCCGCCTTCAGCGCCGTCTTCGGCATCCTGGCCAAGCTGCCGTCCCACGGCGTCCCTTATCCGCTCCTGGTCTTCGCGGCGATGCTCCCCTGGAACTTCTTCGCCAACGCCCTCTCGGAAGGGGCCGCCTCGCTGATCGGCAACGCGAACCTGATGACCAAGATCTACTTCCCGCGCATCATCGTGCCCGCAGCCGCCATGGCAGTGAGCCTGATCGACTTCGTCATCTCCCTGGCCATCATGGCGGTGCTCATGCTCTGCTCAGGGTACTTTCCCGACTGGAGGGTCGCGTTCCTGCCGCTGTTCCTGCTTTTGGGGGCGCTGCCGATGGTCGGGGGAGGGCTGTGGTTCGCCGCACTGAACGTGAAGTACCGTGACTTCAAGCACCTCGTGCCGTTTCTGCTCCAGTTCGGCCTGTACCTATCCCCGGTCGGTTTCACCAGCGAGCTCGTCCCGCAGAGGTGGCGCCTGTTGTATTCCCTGAACCCGATGGCCGGCGTCATAGACGGCTTCAGGTGGTCGCTGCTGCGCGGGGCCGCGGAACTGTACTGGCCCGGCATCATCCTCTCCTCTTCGCTGTCCCTGTGCCTGCTGCTCTCCGGCATCTGGTACTTCAGGAAGGCGGAGCGTGTAATCGCGGACGTGATATAGGAACCATCGCCATGCCCAGCGCCATATGCGTAGACAACCTGGGAAAGAAGTACACCATCTCGCACATCCGGCAGGATGACTCGTCCCTGCGCGAGCTTCTGAGCCGGGGCGTCGCCCGTTGCGGGCACAGGCTGCTGCACCCGCTGAGCCCCGCCCCCGCACCGGCGCGGGTCAGCGAGGAGTTCTGGGCGCTGCAGGGGGTCTCCTTCGACATCGCGCGCGGCGATCGTGTCGGCATCATCGGCAGAAACGGCGCCGGCAAATCGACCCTGCTCAAGATCCTGTCCCGGATCACCCAGCCCACCACCGGCAGCGCCCGGGTCCGCGGCAGGGTGGCCAGCCTGCTGGAGGTCGGCTCCGGTTTCCACCCCGAGCTCACCGGACGGGAAAACATCTTTCTCAACGGCGCCATCCTCGGCATGAGCAAGGGGGAGATCGTCAAGAAGTTCGACGAGATCGTCGATTTCTCCGAGGTCGAGACCTTCCTGGACACCCCCGTCAAGCGCTACTCGTCCGGGATGTACGTGCGCCTGGCCTTTGCCGTGGCCGCGCATCTCGAGCCCGAGATCCTGATTGTCGACGAGGTGCTGGCGGTCGGCGACGCGCAATTCCAGAAGAAATGCCTGGGGAAGATGGAAACGGTGGGGAGTGAAGGCCGCACCGTGCTCTTTGTCAGTCACAACATGCAGGCGGTCAGATACCTCTGCAACAGCGCCATCGTGCTGAGGGAAGGGAAGGTGGCCTGCATCGACACCCCGGAGCGGGCCATCGACGAGTACCTGCGCGACGGTATGGTCAACGAAGGGGGCGGCGACCTGGCCGGGCGCATCGCCGCGCTTCCCCCCGACCCCGCCTTCCGTCTGGTCGCCATCGACCTGTCGCAGCAGGGAAGGGGTTGCGACGAGGTCGTGGAAAACGGCCAACCGCTCGACCTGGCCATCGAGTACGACGTGCTGCAGCAGACCACGGGGCTCAGGGTCTATTTCGACCTGTGCGACGAGTACGGCACCATCCTCTTCCGGAGTTTCCACGACGAGCAAAGCGACGGCATCCCGGTAGTCCATCCCGGGCGTTATCGCTCCCGGGCCACCATCCCCGCCAACCTCCTGGGTCCGTCCCGTTACGAGATCCGGGTCAGGGCGAGCATCTTCAACGTCAGGGCCTGTACCTCCCCCGAGGGGGTGCGCATCAAGCTGAAGGTCGAGCAGACCGGCCGGTACAACAAGGCCTACCTGGGCGACACCTTCCGGGGCAAGCTGGCCCCCACGCTCAGCTGGGAGAACGAGGCGGTAACGCCACTACGGTAGTTATGTGAAGAGGAATTTGCCCTCCGACGATTCTTGTAACCCGAGGCGACGGAGGTTGCCATGAAGCCTACTATGCGAGATGCCCGTGAAATTTAGATTCCCGAAGCTTTCCCAAAAAGGGGGACAGGCACCTGGCGGAGCCAGTCCCCTGGCCCCTCAAGGGCGTCCGGCGCCCCACTGCCACCTCGAGGCCAACGTGCTGACGGTCCGCAACCTGGGGTATCTGCAAAAGGCCCTGGGGTGGAGCCGCGCGCCCATCCTCGAGGATGACCATCTGCACCAGTTCGCCTACCTCGAAGACCTCAACGACCGCCGCCTGCGCGACGCCGAGGTCCTCGCCAGCGCCTGCTGCAACGGCGACCCCGGCATCATACTGGAGATCGGCACCTCGCACGGCCGGACCACGGCGCTCCTTGCGGTCAACGCGCCCTTAGCGACCGTGTACACGGTCAACATCCCCCCCGAGGAGATCGCGGAGGGTGGCAAAAACGTCACCTTTGCCCCTTCCAAAGAAGAGATCGGCTCGTATTACCGCGCCAAGGGACTTGCCAACGTCAGGCAGATCTTCGCCAACACCGCGCGCTGGGAACCCGACTTCGGTCCCATCGACGTGGCCTTCATCGACGGGTGCCACGACGCCGCTTTCGTCTACAACGACACCAGGAAGATCCTGAAACGATGCCGGCCGGGGAGCATCATCGTCTGGCACGATTTCAACCCGGAACTGGCCAGGGTGTACGGCTGGATCAACGAAGTCTGCAGCGGCGTGGAGCAGCTTTACCGCGACGGCATCCTGACCGGCAGGATCCTGCATCTCCAGGATTCCTGGACCGGCCTCTACGTGGTGGCCCAGGGGGACGGGGGCGCAGCATGAAAGTGGTGCTCGGGTACATAGCGTGGTCGGAGTACGCGCGCGAGTGGCACGAGGCTGTGGTGACCAGGGCGAGGTCGCTGGGGTTCGACGTCGAGGGGTTCTGTCTCACCCCGGGGGCGCCAAGGGAGCGCTACCAGTTCGCCGAGCTGGACCAGCGCTGGCAGTCCCGCGACCTGCAACTCGTCGACATGCAGCAGCGCCTCAAAAAAGCGCTGAAGGGCGCCGACGTCTTCTGGAACTTCAACGGCGCCAACGTCCACCCCGCCTGGCTTGCCGAGCTGGAATGCCTGAACGTGTACGGCTGCTTCGACGACCCCGAGGTCTCGCCGCAGCTGTCCCGGCCGGTCGCCCCCTACGCCGACGCCTGCCTCATCGGTAATCTCTCCTGCGCCCCCTTGTATGAGAGTTGGGGCGTGCGCACCCACGCCTGGGCCCCGCTGGCCTTCGTGGGGGACGACTTCGATCCCGCCCTGACACCGGAAACGGTGCTCAACGAGGAGCGCCCGCTGGACCTGGTCTTTTTCGGCGAGCGGGAGGGACACTGGCGCCGGGACCGCCTGGACCTGCTGGCGCGTGAATTCCCTCAGGCCCTGTTTCATGGCCGCGGCTGGCCCGGCGGGTATGCCGACGTCGAGCAGCGCCGCTCCGCTTACCGCCGGGCTAGGATCGGCTGGAACGTGCATAACGGCGTCGGGCCGGTGAACCTGCGCTTCTTCGCCCTGCTGGCCAGCGGGGTCCTGCAGATCTGCGACAACAAGTGCAGGACCGGACAGGTGCTGGCGCTGGGAGACGAGGTGGTCGGTTTCGACACCATCGAGGAGTGCGTGGAACTGACCCGTTACTACCTCACCCACGAGGAGGAGCGCAGACGCATCGCGGCCAACGGGCTGCGCGCCTACCGGGAGCGGTTCACCGAGGAGAAGATCTGGCGCTACTACTTCGACACCTTCGCACAGTGGTGCCGGGACAAGGAGCGCCTCAAAAAAGAGGCCGCGGTCTGGATGCCCTCCACGGCTCCCCCCAGGGGGCTCAGGGAGCGGGTCCTGGGCACCGCCGACCAGGTGGCGCAGCGCCTTGGCTACCAGAAAAAGGGCGAATGCGCCGCGGACATGGCCATGGCAGCGCCGGCCGCGCCGTCCCTGCCGTACCTCGAGCGCGACGAGGCCGGCGGCGTCAACCTCCAGGAGAAGGAGCAGCGTGCCGCTAGCGGCGGATTCTTCGAGTGGCCCAACATGGTCGCCCTCAACTGGGCCTGCACGCCGCTGGTGCGCGATGCGCGCTCCATCGTGGAACTGGGGTGCGGGACCGGCTGCTTCGCTTACGAGGCCTCGGCCGATCCGGCGCGCAGCTTCACCTGCGTGGACCGGGACGCGGCGGTGCTGGAATGGGCCAGGACCCACCGTGCCCGGAGCAACGTGAACTACTGCCAGGAGGAAGAGGCCCTTGCGCCGGGGCGGCGCTACGACCTGGTGGTCTCCATCGACGTCATCGAGCACGTCGGCGACTACAACCAGTTCCTCGAGCTCTGCTGCAGCCTTGCCGACCGCGCCCTGCTGACCACGCCCAACAAGCGCCGCAATCCCGGCCACGACCACGACGGCCCCCCCGAGTACTACCAGCACGTCAGGGAATGGAGCGCGGGGGAGTTTTACTGGGTGCTCCGGTGCTACTATCGCGAGGTCAGGCTGTACGCCCTGCCGGACCTCTACGTTCCCCAACTGGTCCCGGTCTCGGTAACGTCGAAGCTGACCCCCCTGGTGGCGGAGTGCCGCTTCCCGCTGCGCCCCGCGCCGGCAAACGGTGGTGGACGATGAAAAGACTTCACTTCCAGGGGATCAGCATCGACCCCGTCGGCGACGACCATTACACCGTGTCTCCGATCGCGGAGGTGCCGAGCGGCAACTTCTACTTCCTGAGTAACGACGTGCTCTCCCTGCAGCCGCAACCGCAGCGCCACGACAGCGATACCGTCCTGTGCGGCGTCGCCAACCCCCATTTCTTCCACGTCATCGCCCTGGCGGCGCGGACGGCGGGGCTGAAGCGCATCGTCGCGGTCGATTACAACTACGACCAGTTGCTGCACTTCCGGAACATGCGCGATCTCATCCTTGCCAGCGATAACCGCATCGCCTTTTTGCAGCGCCTGTTCAAGGTCACCTTCAACGCGCGCGCCATCGCGTTGCTGAACGGCGTCCGGCCTGCGAAGCCGGGCCAGCTCCGCGGCGGCGTGGAGAAGGATCCCTTCTTCGCGCTGGAGAAAGAACTCTGGAGCAACCTCACCTTCGACGCCGCCGCCTTCCAGACAAGCTACGGCCTGAGCGCAGAAGCGGCCGAAGCGGGGCTGCTGGTGAACTCGAGGACCGTCGGCGACATCGACACCTATTACGCGACCATGCTCTGCGGCTCCCGGTCCGACTACCCCCGCTGGCCCTTCACCGCCGCATTCGGCTCCGGGTTCTTGAGGGACGAGGCGACCTTTTTGCGGCTGCGACAGCTGCTGCGCCAAACCCCGCTCTACCTGCTGCACGGCGACCTCGCCCGGCTGTACCCGGAGCTTTTGTACAGTAACCGTTACCACCCGATGCTGGTGTGGTGCTCGAACCTGCTCTGCGACTATTTCATCGCCAAACACCCGGCCATCGAGGAGATCGTCACCCTGTCATGCCGGCTCGGCACCCAGGTGGAGCCTGTCTTTCCCGAGCAGGACCTGGTCCTATTGCAGGACGAGCGCACCCGCAGGCCCCTTCCCGAGGCCATCGACAACAGGCGCGGGCGCCGGCGCCCCTGGTCCATCCATACCAGGACCTTCGCCGTCGTGTGCCGTTACCTGCGCGGCGGCAACAACCTGGAGGTGATCGGCGTGCCGAGGTGGTTCGAGCAGGACGGGGGGGAGTCCAAGCTTCCCAGCACCTCCTACTGCATGCTGGAGCATTTCGGCGCTCTGCTCGGGGGGGGACAGCGCTTCGACACCATCCTGCTGCACATCCTGAGCGGCCACTGCGATTCGCCGGACCACTACCGGCGCCTGCTGCAGGACGCGCGGCGCATGACGGACAACCTGATCGTCCTGGAGCACAACCGACTCTCCAAGGATTTTCGCGGCACGGGGACCGGTGTGACGCTGGAGGAGATGCGCGACCTCCTCGGGGCCGAAAGCATCCTCGACTACGGCTCCGGTGAGCGCTGCGCCGACCGCAACCTCATCCTCGTCTACCGCTGACGGGGCAGGATCACGGCATGACGCAGCGCAACAAGAGCACGGAAGGGTTGACGATGGAGCATGGTCTGGCTGGCAGGCGGGCGCTGTTTGTTTTCGACTGCCTCGAGCTCGGGGGCGCCGAACGGCAGGGGCTTTTGCTTGCAGCACACCTGAAGCAGTCGCTCGGCATGGCGGTCTCCGTGCTCGGCCTGAGCGAGGGTCAGGGTAAGATCAGTGAACTCTGCGGCGAGATGGGCATACCCTGGCAGGGCGTGCCGTTGGATCTCTCCCGGGGGGGCATCGCGCTTGTCAGGGAGCTGTCCCGGGTTGTGGGCGCCATGCGCGCGGCCAGGCCGGACGTCATCCTTCCCTATACCTGGCGTCCCAACGTCGCCTGCGGCCTGACCTGGCGCCTGTCCGGCGCGCGGCTGTGCGTCTGGAACCAGCGCGACGAGGGGAGGGGGCTGCAATCGAGCCTCCGTTTTCGTCTCGCCGTCAAGCTGAGCAGCGGTTTCGTGGCCAACTCGCAGCAGGGGAAGGACGCGTTGCTGCAGAGGTACGCCCTTGCTGCCGAGCAGGTGCGCATCATCCCCAACGGCGTCGTGCTGGCCGAGCCGGTAAGAGACCGTAGCGCATGGCGGGATGGGCTCGGGATTAGCGCCGACTGTTTCGCGCTGGGCATGGTCGCCAATCTGCACTTTTTCAAGGACCACGCCACCCTGCTGCGGGCATGGAGGACGGTCCTGGACACCCTCGGGGACAACGCGGACGTAATCCTCCTGCTGGCCGGGCGCTTCTCTGTAGCCGAAGGGGAGTTGCGGGCACAGGCGCGCGAGTTGCGCCTGGAGGACAAGGTGAGGTTCCTTGGCGGCATCGACGATGTCTCGGGGCTTCTCGGCGCCGTGGATCTTTATGCGCACAGCTCCCTGGCGGAAGGGACGCCCAATGCGGTATTGGAAGCCATGAGCGCCGGCCTTGCCGTTGTTGCCACCGATATCCCCGGGATCAGGGGCGCTCTGGGGCACGAGGGTGAGCATGGCCTGGTGCCGCCAGGTGACGCAGATGCGCTGGCCGCTGCTATCCTCGCCTTCATGAAGGACCGGGAGTTGAGGGAAAGGACCGGCAGGGCGTTGAAAGAAAGGGCCGGGCGGCACTTTGCTCCCTCGGCCATGGCTCAGGCCAGCATCGCACTTTTGGAGTCCTTGTATCGGAAGTAGTGCCGCGGACGCGGTTGTCGCCGCAAGGCGGAAAGCAAAAGTGGAAGGTAAAAAGGAGTCTATGTCACAGCCTTTAGTCGCAGCCTGCGTTTTGTTCTACGAGAAAGTCGAGCAGACCATCCACTGCGTGACGAGCTTGCTTCCCGCCGGTATTCCCGTCCTCGTCCTCAACAACGGCTCGTCGGCCGCGGCGGTGGAGACCTTCGCGGCGTGGGCGGCGGCGCACCCCCAGGTGCAGCTGCTGCACGCGGAGCGAAACCTCGGCGTGAGCGCCGGGCGCAACCGCCTCATCGCGCAGACCAGCGCCGACTGGCTCCTCTTTGTCGACAACGACATCGTCATGGAGACCCCGCGCTGGCTGGAGCGCCTGCAGCACTACGCGGAGCTCGACGTCGAGGCGATCGTGCCGCGCCTGTACAACCACCACGACGGCTGCTACGCGAAGTTCATGGATATCGAGGTGCAGGGGCGACAGGCCGGCTTCGTGCCCCTTACCGGCAACCGCATGAACAACTTCCCCGGCGGCGCCGCGCTGGTGCGCAGGACGCTCTTCGACCGCCTGGGATGCTACGACGAGGGACTCTTCGTCGGCGTCGAGGACTTCGAGTTGAGCCTGCGCGGCGTCCTGGCGGGGGCTCCGGTGCGCGCGCTGCTGGTGCCCGACATCGAGCTGACCCACGATCACCTGGTGCCGCTTAGCACCGAGGCCGACCGCAAGGCGGTGCGCGACCGCTACGACAAGGACGTGCTGGCAAACTCCTACCGGCGCATCGCAGAAAAGCACGACCTCCTCTTGGAGGACTTCTGGGAGGAGTGGGTGGACCAGCAGATGGTCTCGCTCGGGTTGGCGCCGCAACAAGATGAGCAGCCGGCACCGGCGCGGCCGCAGGGGAAACCGCGCATCGCCCTGGTCGCCGACGTGGAAAACTGGGCCTTCGGCAACATATCGCGCAACGTGGTCAGCCACCTCTCCGGGAAGTACGACCTGCACATCGTCTACAGCGCCTCCTACGGACATGACTATGACCGGCTCCTTGCCGACCTGTACCAGCAGGGGTACGACCTGGTGCATTTCTTCTGGCGCGGCACCATCCTGTGCCTGTACCTGCACCTTTTGCGCACCATCCCCAAGCGCACCCCCGAGGTCCCCGAGTCCTTCATCAGGACCAGGCTCAGCTTCTCCATCTACGATCATTGCCTGCTCTCGGATCAGGACCTGCGCGACTACCGGATCCTGTTCAAGTACTTGGCCGACGGGTACGTGGTGAGCTCCCAGCGCCTGTTCCACACCTACTCCATGCTCCCCTCCTACCCGGCGCCGTACCGGATCATCGAGGACGGCGTCGACCTGGCCCGCTTCCACCCGCGCGACACCTCCCGCCTGCTGGACTTAGACCGCCCTCTCGTGGTAGGGTGGGCGGGCAACAGCGACTGGGGGATGGACGTGAACGCCACTGACTTCAAGGGGTTCAACACCATCATCAAACCGGCGCTCGACCAGCTCCGGCAGGAAGGGTATCGAGTCACTGGGCGCTTCGCCGACCGCAAGGTCGAGCATATCCCGTACGACAAGATGGTCGATTACTACAACTCCATCGATGTCTATGTCTGCGCCTCCTCCATCGAGGGGACGCCCAACCCGGTCCTCGAGGCCATGGCCTGCGGCGTTCCGGTCATTTCCACGGACGTCGGCATCGTGCCCCAGCTGCTCGGCCCGGAGCAGAAGCGCTACATCCTCATGCAGCGCACGGTCGAGGCATTGAAAGAGAAGCTGATCGCCCTGGCCCAGGATCCGCAGGAGCGGATGAAACTCTCCGCGGAGAACCTGGAGCGCATCAAGGGGTTCACCCGGGAGATGGAAATACCGAAGTGGGACGATTTCTTCCAGGCCATGCTGAGCCGGGAGACCGCGTCGAAGGAGCCGCTGAAACGGGCGCTCCTCGAGGTTCCCTACAACTTCGGCATCGAGCACACCGTCGACCTGTTCCTGGAGAAATCCTTGAGCTGGCGCATCACCAAGCCTCTGCGCCTGCTGCAATGGCATGTGACGCGGTTTAAGAACATGCTCCGGCTGCAGCTGCGCCGTCGCAGGGCAGGGTGACCATGTCCGTCCCTGCTCTTGCCAGCGCGCTCATGGTCAGCGTGGTCGTCTGTACCCGCAACAGGTCCGCCTCCCTGCGCAGGTGCCTGGCTTCCCTGGTCGCACAGTCGGCCGACGCCTCGCTGTTTGAGGTCATCGTCGTCGACAACGCCTCCACGGACGACACGGCCGCGGTTGCCCGCGCGGCCTTCGCCGGCAGGGACAACTTCAGGTACTGCCTGGAAAGCAACCTCGGCCTGAGCCACGCGCGCAACCGGGGCATCGCCGAGGCCGCGGCCAAACGGGTCGCCTTCATAGACGACGACGCCGAAGCCTGCCCGGACTGGATCGAAGAGATGCTCTCCTTCATCGGGAGGGTGACTGCCGTGGTTGCCTTCGGCGGGCCGTACCTGAGGATGGTCGATGGCGCCGTCCCCGCCTGGTTCCCGCCGGAGTACGGCAGTTCGGTGCTGTCGGAGGACGAAGGGGCGCTCGATTCGGTGACCCAGTTCATCTCGGGCACCAACATGGTGTTCCGCCGCGACGTGCTGCTGGCCCTTGGTGGCTTCCGCCCCGAACTCGGCATGAGCGGCACCAGGCTTTGTTACGGCGAGGAGACCCGCCTGCAGATCGACCTGAAGCGACAAGGGCACCAGGTCTTCTACGTCCCGGCGATGCGGGTGAAACACCTGCTCCCCGCGCAAAAGATGAAGTTGTCCTGGCTCATCAGGAACCTTTACGCCGTCGGGCGCTGCTCGTCGGCCACCTTCTGCCAAAAGAGGACGCTCTTGTCGTGCTGTTCCGGCATCTGCTACGGCATCGTCTTCGCGCTGCGCACCCTGGCGACGCCGTCGCACAACCCGCTGCGACGCAAGATCTACTACTCGCTGAAACCCCTGGTTTCCGAGTTGGGGGCGCTGCATCAATTCCTGCTTGAGGGGCACGACCGTGCATAGACCTGTTGACTGCGAAAGCGTGCTCGATGCCGTGATCGGCGAGCTTTGCCAGGCACCCATCGATCTGCTGAACATAGGCGACCAGGCGGGGGAGTCCGCCTATCTGGAACATTCCCGGTGCTCTTACCTGCGCACCCTGCGTGACATAGTGGCCATGGCCGATGCCCTGGGCGCCCCCTACGCCGAGATCCCCATCCTCGAGATAGGGGCCTTCCTCGGCGTGGTGAGTTGTGCCCTGGCCCGCCTGGGCTTTCCGGTCACCGCCCTCGATCTGCCCGAGTTCGTCCAAAACGAGCGGCTGCAGGAGCGCTACCGCCGTTACGGTGTCGCCTGCCTCGCCGCCAACCTGCGCGACTACTCGCTCCCGGCCGACACGGGGAGCTTCGCCATCGTGATCATGTGCGAGACCCTCGAGCACCTCAACTTCAATCCCCTGCCGGTCATGGCCGAAGTGAACCGGCTGCTGCGCAAGGAGGGTGGCCTCTACCTCTCGCTGCCCAACCAGGCGTCCCTGGTGAACCGGGTCAAGCTTCTGTGCGGCCGCTCCGTGCACAACCCCATCAGCGATTTTGCGGCACAGCTCTCCTGTGACAGCAACATGATCGTCGGGCTGCACTGGCGCGAGTACACCGCCGCCGAGCTGGAGGAACTGGTGCTCCGGTCCGGCTTCTCGGTGGACAGCCTCGGCTTTTACACCACGCATCGGGCCAGCCTTCCCGCCCGTCTGCTCTACCTGTTGTGCCCGACGCTCAGGGGCAACCTGACCCTGGCGGCAACCAAAGTTGAGGAGGTCGCGCCCGACTTCCACTTCCACGCCGCAACGAGGTGACCCCGCGTATGTCTCTTCCTGCATGGGAATTCGACACCCCCATCGTGATGCTCATCTTCAACAGGCCCGACACCACGAGCCTGGTCTTCGATGCAGTGCGCAGGCTGCGCCCCAGGCAGCTGTTCCTGGTGGCCGACGGACCCCGCGCCGGGCGCGAAGGCGAGGCGGAGCGCTGCCGGGAAGCCCGCGCCATCGTCACGGAGGTGGACTGGCAGTGCGAGGTCTACACCGATTTCGCCAGCGCGAACCTGGGCTGCATGAGGCGCGTTTCCAGCGGCGTCGACTGGGTCTTCGGGCAGGTCGACGAGGCCATCATCCTGGAAGACGACTGCCTGCCGCACCCCACGTTCTTTCCGTTTTGCCGCGAACTCCTGGACCGCTACCGCCACGAGCCGCGCGTCGCGCAGATAGCCGGGGTGAACTTCCAGTTCGGGCACAACCGCACCGGGGACAGCTACTACTTCTCGCGCTACAACCACGTCTGGGGATGGGCCACCTGGAAGCGCGCCTGGCTGATGAACGACAACGAGATGGTGCACTGGCCGGCCTGCCGGGAGAGCGGCATGCTGAACGGTTTCCTGGCCGACCGCAAACAGGCAGCCTACTGGAGCAAGGTGCTGGACCTGGTGGCCGCCGGCGCCATCGATTCCTGGGCCTGCCGCTGGACCCTGTCCTGCTGGCGGCATGGCCTCTTGACCGTCATTCCCGCGGTAAACCTGGTGTCCAACATCGGCTTCGGCCCCGGCGCCACCCACACGCCGGTTGCCAACCGGTACGCCGCCATGCCCGTGGAGCCGATGCCGTTTCCGCTGCGTCATCCGGCGGCGCTCGAGCCTTTCACGGCTGCGGACCGGTACACGCTGAAGACTCAATACCGGGAGTATCCCTTGATCCCCCGGGTGCTGGCTGCGCTGCGCATCCAGTGGCGCAAGCTATGGGGGCGGGAATGAACGTCCCGCTTCGGACACGGCGGTGAACCCGCGCATGGCAGGGACAGTGAACAGGTGGCGGGAGCGTTCGGTGCTGGCGCGCAACTTTCTGCTGGACGGGCTCGCCTCCGTGCTGCCGCGTCCGTCCGCCGCGCCGGGGGAAAAGCAGGCGGTCATGGTGGTGCGGCTCGACGTCATCGGCGACTTCGTGCTCTGGCTCGATGCGGCCGCCGCCCTGCGCCAGCGCTACCCGGCGGAGCGGTATCGGCTGGTGCTGGTCGGCAATGCGCTCTGGACCGACCTCGCGGCACAGCAGCCCTTTTTCGACCAGGTCGTCCCCGTGAACCTCGGCAGGCTTTTGCGTGATCCCGGCTACCGCTTCGAGCTGTGGCGGCGGTTGCGGGCCCTGCGCTGCGAGGTGGCCCTCAACCCCACCTTCTCTAGGCACTTCCCTTGTGACGATGCGGTGATGCGGGTTTGTGGCGCCCGCGAGCGGATCGGCTTTGCCGGCGATTTTGCCAACCAGCGGCCTTGGGAGATGGCTATCAGCAATCGCTGGTACACGAGGCTCATCCCTGCCGCACAAGGGCAACTGATGGAGCTGGAGCGCAACGCGGAGTTCGTGCGGGGACTCGGGGTGGCGTCGTTTCGTCCCGGCCTCCCCGAGTTGGTGGTGGCGGAGGAGCTACCCGCCGCACTGGCCGGCGAGCGCTATTACGTCGTGGTGCCCGGTGCCGGCAAGGCGCTCCGGCAGTGGCCCCTGGAGCGGTACGCGGCCCTGATGGAGAGGATCTGGGATACCTACCGCATCAAGGCCGTCATCTGCGGCGCTCCGGGCGAGGAAGCACTGGGGCGTCGGTTGCGGGAGCTTGTGCCGGAGCCGGTCCAGGCGGTCTATCTGACCGGCGCCACCACGCTGGCGGGGTTTGCCGCCGTCATCAAGGGGAGCGAACTGGTGCTCGCCAACGAAAGCAGCGCCATCCACCTCGCTGCCGCCGTGGGGACGCGGTCCGTCTGCCTGACCGGGGGAGGGCACTACGGCCGCTTCGTTCCCTATTGCCTGGAAAGTTCCGGGCCGTTGCCGGTGGTCCTGGAGCACCGCATGGCCTGTTTCAACTGCAACTGGGACTGCATCTACCCCTGTCGCGACGCCGCCGCCCCCTGCCTGGCAGGGATAACGGTGGACGAGGTCTGGGGGGCAGTGCGGAACCTGCTGGATCGATCATAGTACAGCAGCAATGTCATGGCCCCTTTGGGGCGAAAGGAAGATATGAACCTCTCCGTAGTGATCCCGATTTACAACGAGAAAGATACCATCCACGCCATATACCAGGCCGTCCGGAGCGTTGAGCCGGTCTCGGAAATAATCCTCGTCGACGACTGTTCCACCGACGGTTCCAGGGAGATCGTGCAGGGGCTGGCGGACGATATGACCGTGGTGCGGCTGCACGAGCACAACATGGGCAAAGGCGCCGCCCTGAGGACCGGTTTCGCCAGTGCCACGGGAGACATCGTCATCGTCCAGGATGCGGACCTCGAGTACGATCCCAGGCAGTTTCCGAAGCTGATACAGCCCATCCTGGACGGGAAGGCCGACGTCGTCTACGGCTCGCGCTTCGTGTCCGGAGATTACCGCAGGGTGCTGTATTTCTGGCACATGGTGGGCAACTCGTTCCTGACCCTGCTGTCCAACATGCTGACCAACCTCAACCTCACCGACATGGAGACCTGTTACAAGGCCTTCCGCAGGGAGGTCCTCGACAAAGTGACCATCGAGGAGAACCGCTTCGGCTTCGAACCCGAGATCACCGCGAAGCTTGCCAAGCTGAACCTGAGGATCTACGAGACCGGCATCTCCTACTCGGGCAGGACCTACCAGGAAGGGAAGAAAATCGGCTGGAGGGACGGGGTTTCCGCCCTGAGGTGCATCCTGAAGTACAACCTCTTCAGATGACGGAGCTATCGCCTCTGTCGAGCAAGTGCAGGTGGGCATGGAGCACAATTCCCTTTCACTGAAACTGTGGTGCGCAGCGCTGGCGGCCCTGGTGGTCGCCGTCGCCGTCGGCTATCCGCACGGCGCCATGCTGTGGCGTAACCTCGCCACGCCGCTGGCCGGGGAGCGCGAGGTGCTGCCGGCCGAGGCGCTGGTGCTGGTGGACTTGGTCCGGCAGCGCGGGGTGCGATCGGCCACCCTCTCCCCGCGCATCGCCGACAACCGCTTTCTGGCGCAACCCATGACGGAAGCCATCTACCCGGCACTGGTCAAGGACGGGGGCGAGCTTTACGTCAGCTATGCTGCCGAGGCGCTGCCGCCGGGATGCCGGCTGTTGCAGACAGTGAAAGGGGTGAGCATTGCCGGTTGCCGTTAATCTCATGCTCCCGTACCTGTTCGGGCTCGGGGGGCTGCTGTTCGTTCTTTGCTCCGGCCTGGAACGGGAAGCGGCTGCATCGGACCGCGCCGCACTGCAAGGCGTCGCCAGTTGCCTGCTCTTCGGGGTGCTGGTCAACCACGTGCTGGCGCTGCTGTTGCCCGGCATCGGCGCATCCCTTTGCGCCGGTGCTGCCCTCTCCGTCGTGGGCATCCTCGCCCTGACTGCCGCAAAGCGCGCCCTCGTTGCCCGCCTCTTCCCCGCCGCATGGCTGGTCCCATTTCTCGTGCTGTACGGCGCCTGCCTCTACCTCGTGGCGGGCGAACCGGTTTCCGGGTGGGATGCCCGCTCCATCTGGTTTCTGCACGGCAAGATGCTTTTTTACCACGGCTCGGTCGACGCCGGCGGGCAGTGGCGGCTACCTTCGCTGGTCTTTTCCCACACCGATTACCCCCTGCTGGTTCCCATCCTGGCTGCACAGATCGCCACGGTGGCCGGGTACTGGAACGAATACCTCCCAAAGCTGAGCCTGGTTGCGCTTTTGTGGCCGGCCCTTCTGCTCCTTCTCTCCATCCTGGGCGCTAAGTGGCGCCACGCCCTGTTCCTTTGCGTGCCGCTCCTCTTCCTGGGCACGTGGCTCACCAACGGCTACATGGACGGGTATCTTGCCCTCTACGCCGGCTTGGGCTGCTTCTACCTGGGACGGTGGCTGGACCGGGGGCGCCGCCTCGACCTGGTCACCGGCCTGCTCTCCGCCGGGATCGTGCTGGACCTGAAGAACGAGGGGATGCTTTACGTCTTGATCCTGTCGGCACTGCTCTGCTTATTCCTGCTGGTGTCGAGGCTAGGGCTTACGCACCTGAAGGGGGGCATGTGGCGGGGAGGGGCCATCATCGTTGCCGTCATGGCGTCGGGATGGATGCTATGGGAGAGGAAAAAACACCTGTTCCAGCTGCACAACGATCTGCGCCTCGGCCCCGAGTCCGTAGAGAGAGTGCTGCAGCGTCTGTCGGATGGGTCGCTGGCGGTGGTACTGAAATACCTGTACGTGGTGGACAACGTGAACCTGAGTCTCGGGGTGTTCCTGCTGGCACTGGTGGTTACGGCCCGGCATAAGGAGCGTCCGCGCCGGGGAGCGCTTTTTTGCGCCGCGGTCGCCCTCATTTATTTCGCCGGCATCGTTACCATCTACCTGGCCACGCCCTTTGACCTCGTCACCTTTCACCTCCCGACCGGTGACCGCACCATGCTCCCGGTGCACATCATGCTACTGGCCGCGTCCTTCTCGCTGTTCGACTCTGCCGAAGCCACTTCCGCACTATCCTGAAAGATCGATCACCAGGTTCGAGCCGTCGTCGAAGACTATCTTTTCACTCCTGCCAAGACTCAAGATCATGTCCTGAAAATTGAAGTTTAAGAGAGCCAGTCTTCTGACACGCTCTCCGTATGGCGAACCGTCGGAAAGCAACCGGCTGGAATAGCGATTGCGGCCGTAATTGGCATGGTCGCCGTATGAGAACGCCAGGTAGCGAATTCCTTGCGCCAAAAGATATTTCTTCAGCAATGCTTCGTTATTAGGTGGCAAGCCCGGAGGAGGAGATGCTCCGCCGTAATGGTCGAAGACGTGCACAGGGTTCCTCGAGAAATCCAGCAGGAAGGGATGTGAAGCGAATATGGCCATGGGCGCTTTCGACGGTATCGCAGCCTGCATCTTGAGCATCGAGGTCTGCATGGTCGCGAAAGACGTCCGGCGATCCTGCAGATCGCACCACGACTTGTAATTGCCTGCGATTCTGCCTGATTTCAGCGCAAACAGGATAAGGATGCATGCGGCTACATGGCGCAGCTTGCCGTTCTTGAAGCACCAGAGGATGGTCAATAGTGCGCCGACGCCTGCAATAGACTCTGCGTATCGAAAGAGGAACATGGACTTGTAAACTATGAGCCATGCCGTCGACAAAAGAGCCGCCACTCCCAGCCAGGCAAAGATAGCCTCCCTATTCTTACCGCAATGTCTCAATTGCAGCAGGCCGAGGCAGCAAACAAGGCTTTCGGGCATGGTGATGAATTTCCAGAAATACCCGGCGTACTTTGCCATCGGGAGGTGCGCATTGTTTGCTATTTCCAGCAAGCCGTAACTGCTTCCGTGATTGCCTGTTCCTGTTAAAGGAAAGAGCAGGGTGCCGCATGATTTCAAGGAGAGGAATAGCCACGGGGAGAGGAGAGCCAGCGTTAAGAAAAGAGTGGCAACAGTTTTGTAAGCGCCGGATATACGTCGCGCGTACAGAGACTTCAACAAATAGAGACACAAGAGGGCAAGGACCGGAACGATGAAGTAATTTTTTATCGCTATGAGGCCGGTTGAAATAATAGCGATTTGGAAGCAGGATATGTCGGTGTCATCCCTGGACAAGACCTCCGACGCCAAAAGCGACAATAGTGCTGCCGATATGTAAATGAAGGTGACATTGGCCGAGTTGAAATCCAGCAGGGCGCACATCAGTAAAATAAGCGCACCTTTTCTTTCGAAAATGACATTGGGCAGGATGGATAGCACAGCCCCGGCGATAAGGAGTATGCCGACCCCTTTGTCGAGGCCGGTAATGGAGTCCAACGGGAGAAAACACAGATATAACGACTGCAGGTACGCTGCGCCGCCCAGCACCCCCATGCGACGCTCGTTGAAAAAGTCTGGGGCTAACGTTCCGGTCTGCTGGATTTTTTGTGGAAGGACCAGGTAGCCATGGTAGTCATCATGAGCATTGAGCGCTCCCGCTGTACTGAATCCAACGCGCACAACTATGATGGCAAGGACAAACCATACAGTGAGAGGAATCTTCTTCAAAACGGCGAGATCTGCTGCTTGAGTCATGTACCCGGCAGCGCCAAGCAGGCCGATTATCGCGATGACGTATAAAGATTTCGGGCTCATTGACCAGAAGGTGAAGAAACCTCCGGCGCAGATAAGAAATGCCGTCCCAATGATGGCCAGAGAACCCGGATGCGCGTCGGGTTTACGGGCTCCCTTCAGGTTGGTTACCAGGTATCCCCATCCTAGCAACTGCAGGTAAAATGCGATGTTTGCTACTATACCTGTTGCAAGGGTTAGCATTTAAAATCTCCACAGATCTTTCAACTCGGCAGTCTCTTCCGTACTTCTCAACGTGTCCAGCGTGTGATGAAAACAGGGGAGCGACCAGCGGTTTCCAGCTCTCCCTCTCCCTTGACGGGAGGGGGGACATCGGGCTGGGGTGCGCCAGGTCATCTGCCCATTCCCGAACCCCTCTCATCGGCTCCATCTCCACTGCACGAGAGATCGCCCACGATCACCAGGTGGTCGAGCTGTTCGATGCCTTCCCGGCCGCGGTAATGCTGTCGCACCGCCACCAGCCACTGCCGCAGATTGGAGCAGAAGTTCGGTTTGCGGGGATCCGGCCGATTGTCACGCGGCTCGTAGCCGCTGTGCCCGTTGACGGTGGATATCCCCATGCTCTGCGCGGCCAGCATCGCATCGAGGTTCCTCTCGGCGCGCTGCTCGGCAAGGTCCTTGGGCAGATACAGGAACAGCTTTGCCTGCGGGTCGCGCGCGCGTACCAACTGCTCGACGCCCCGGGTGCGCTCTTGCGCCTCGATCTTGTCGTAGCTCAACCGCTCCGGATGCTTCAGCCCCTGATCGCAGACGATGAGGGCGAGCAGGGCGCAGGCGAGGCTCGCTGTTACCCACGGCGGTCGGTCCTTTAGCCGGCTCGCCGTGAGGTTTACCGCCAGCGCGACCAGCCCCGCGACCAGGAACGACTGCACCAGTATCATCCTTACCGGCGCCCTGATGGCATTAGCGCCCGGTGCCCAGTAGACCATCCGGTACAGAGACATCCCGTCGACGTACAGGGTCACCAGGACGGTGCCCAGCAGGGTGAGCGCAAAGAGTTTGGCCAGCACGCTCAGATGCCGTTGCGGCAACCGGGTCCAGAGCACGGGGATGAGCAGCAGGGCCAGCAGGGGGAAGAGCCCCATGAAGAGGCGATGCTCATGCGCCATGGGCAGAGCGTCTCCCGTGCGGGACAGGCATCCCCACATCAGGCTCTCCTCGCCTGCGTAAAAGAAGGAGCGGGCCCTCGGCAGCATCCCGGAAACGACCCCCCACGAGATCGGCTCGGAATGCATGGCGCGCAGGTAGTAGGGGAACATGAGAGGCAGCAGGGCCGCCACCGCTGCCACCAGCGACAGCACTCTTGCGGAGAACTCCTTGCGACTCCCCCACAAGACGGCGCGGATTGTCATCCTGTTCCGGTGCAGCAGCAGGTACGAGGCGCAGAAGAAGAGCAGGGCCAGTGACAGGAAATAGCCGACATAGATGGCGCAATAAAATTGCACGACCACGCATGCGCAGGCAGCGGCCAGGTCCCGGTTCCTTTTCTCTTCGAGGAACCTGAAGGCGAAGTAGAACGCGAGGGGAACCATGAAGCGCGGCAGCAATTGAATGTGTCCGAGCTGTGCGGACATGGGGAGGGAAAAGGCGAAGACGTAGGCACCGGCGGCCGTCGCAACAGGGGACAAGCGCAGCCGGTTCAGCACGAAGGCGGCGCTGGTGTAGTTGAGCGCGAACAGGGTTAGCATCCACAGCTGATAGGCGGTTTCCCGGTCCGAATTGAGGAGGCGGAAAAGCGCGTAGAGGGGGAGGGTGCCCAGGTGGTTGTCGGAAAGGGTCATCACCTGCGGCGCGGGGAAGAAGAACGGGGCGTTCCAGAAACTGGCGGCGTGCCCGGTGATCCACCGGTAGCCGTGCTCCAGGAAGTAGTTGTTCAGGCGCGCGTCCACGAGGTCGCCGGGGATGCGGGACAGGTCGGGATGCATGACCGACAGCGGCACAAAGTACATCCCCAGTAAAAGCATGGCCACGATGGCGCTGCAATCTCTCAGGGACAGTGGGGTGGGATCGTCACGCAGCACCGGTTCTCCGCATCAAGCTGGACGTTGGCATCACTCGCTGCACGGCACGAGTAACGCAGTCACATGGACGGTTGAAAATATTGCCTTTGCCGGGATTTGTCAATTGCGCACTCCGCTCTCCTGTCTGCTGTTGCAGCTCGATGGGGTATCGCGGTGCCGCTTGGCTCCGGACGCAGTGCCATTTACCGTTTCAGCCTCACCGGCGGAGTTTGTTTCCCTGCACTTTGCACGTGACTAACACAGGTGATTGGGGTATATGAGTTGGAACCGCGTGAATAGGTGAAGTACACGGGCCACGCTGACGGCTTAGCCGCGCCAACCGATGTATTTCCTGGTGCAGAGTCGGCCTATCAAACTCCATGAGACTGCCATGAACGACAGGATTTTAGCCTTTATCCCCGCCTATTGCTGTGCCGCCCAAATCCCGCGAGTTCTGAAACAGTTCGCCGATCCTGAAGTTCACGGCTTGTTCGACGAAATTCTTGTCGTCGATAACGTCAGCCCCGACGACACGGTGCAGGCCGCTCTTGATTGCGCCAGGGCGATGGGGCTCGGCAAGGTATCCGTGGTGCGCAACCAAAAGAACTACGGGCTGGGCGGGTCGCACAAAGCCGCCTTCACCTACGCGATCCGCAACGGTTTCACCCATGTCATGGTGCTGCACGGTGACGACCAGGGTGACGTCAAGGACATCACGGGCGTCTTGAGGACCGGCCGGCACCGCGACTATGACTGCTGCCTGGGGGCCAGGTTCCACCCCGGGGCACAGCTTCGTGGCTACTCCCTGTTGAGAACGACCGGTAACCATGTCTACAACTGGCTGTTTTCTATCGGCAGCGGTCGGAGACTCTACGACCTCGGCTCCGGGCTCAACCTGTACCGGACCTCGGCGCTGCAATCCTTTTACTGGCTGAAATTCCACGACAACCTCATGTTCAACTACTGTATGATCCTCGCCCATGTGCAGCGATCGGAAAGGATCCTGTTCTTCCCCATCTCGTGGCGGGAGGACGACCAGGTTTCCAACGTCAAGCTGTTCTCCCAGGCGCGCAGGACCCTCGGCATCCTGTGGCTGTACGTCAAGGATCGCACCGGGTTTCTTTCCCGCGAGTTCCGCGAAGTACCGGTGGAATCATACCAGTTCGAAACAGTTGCCAGCAGGCTGTGACCATGCCCAGACGAACCATATCCAGGGACTTCCTGTCAGATCTGTTGATCCTCGGTGTCATCCTGGCATGCTCGGTATTTCTCTTTTCCGACGTGCGTCATAATTTCCAGTACCTGGAAGGAAACAACGGCTGGCCGACGCACGGTTTCCTGTTCGTCCTGGCCGCAATGGGGAGCTATGCCGTCGCGCACTTGCTGCGCAGTCTTCGTCTGTGGTTGATCCTTGGGTCGGACCGCATCAGGTTCTCCACTGTCTTTGGCTGCCATGCCACCATCGCCTTGTTGACCTTTGCGGCTCCGTTCAAACTAGGCGACCTGCTCCGGGCCTCGGAGTTCTACCGACTGTTGAAAAACGACGCGCGCGGCATCTTCGCCGTCTGGTTCGACCGGCTCTTCGACGTTGCCGTCATCCTGGTCCTGTTGATTGTTTCCGTCTCGACCACCAGTCCGCTCCAACCGGTCCGACTGCTGCTGTTTTCACTGGGAGCGTTTCTGGCGGTCTCGGTCGCCCTGGGGGTCCTGCTCCCCGGAGCAGTTGCGGCCTTCATGCGCGCCTTGCTGCAATCCTCCAGCAGCAGGTCCTTGAGCGTCATGCGCAGCCTTTTGAAGCTCAAGTCGATCTTGTCCAGGATGCCGAAAATGGAGTTGCAGACTCTGTCTCTTCTGACCACTGTCACCTTTGCAGTGTGGGGACTGGAGTTGTTGTCCGTTTTCCTGCTCTGCATGGCTGTATCATCCGGCAATGATTCCGTGCCTGCACAGGCAATCGACATCCTGGCCTACACCCTCACCCCTCATGCCAACATAGGTGCCGCCCATTTTTCCATCTATAGATTGACCTGCAATCTTACCTTGCTGTTCCTGGTATCGATCGGCATCCGTTCCTACTTCAAAAGCAGGATGTCGGTCCTGGACAAAATCATCATCTTCCCTCGCTACTCCGTTTTCTCAAAGAACCGGATGGAGCCGGCAGGGCTGAAAGGACGCTTGCGGTGAGCATATTACTGGTTTTCGATGACCGGCGGGGGGTGGAAGTCGAACTGACCGCCTTGGTCGGTGCTGCCCGGTTCGGCGACATCGTGTTTCGCCGGCAAACCCTGTACGACCGGATGTGCTCCCTGGTGCGCAAACTCGGCTGGCAGATCGTTCGCGTCGACTCGGCCGACAGCCCGGATACCGTCGAGCAGAGGCTGGCGGAGGGACACACGCGCGTGGTGCACGTTGCCTCCTGGGTCGTACCGACCCTGGAAGTGACGGCTCTGGACCGGCTGGAGAGGGTAGCCATGGTCTCCGACCCGTGCCTGGCAACCCTCGACGGGGTGCCGATACCTTTGTTCGCCACGTCGTCGGAGCAGTACCTCAAGTCGTTTGCCTCACTGGCTATGCTCGACTCCGCCCAAAGCGGCATGGTCCAGGTCCCCTTCGACAACTCTTTTGTCGATATCAGCAACCTCTCCGGCATGGTCGATTTCTTAAGTGGTGCCTTCGGCAGCCGGCACTTCAACAGCGTTACCCGCACCCGGCAGCAGGTGGTCAAATTCTCCTCGGACAGCGACAAGATCAAGGCGGAGCACGACTACTATCACCTGGTGCCGGAATCGATGCGACGCTGGTTCGTCATGCCCTACGACCTGAAGAAGGACGAACGCGGGGCAAGTTACACCATGGAGCGGCTGCAGGTGCTGGATATGGGCCAGCAGTGGATCAACGGCGGTCTGAGCGTCGACGACTTTGATCGCTTTCTGGAGGACGTGGTACGGTTTCTCGACGAAAGACCGAGACGGACCTGTCCCCGGACCCGCGCCGTCGCCAACTTCGACCAACTGTATGTCACCAAGGTCCAGAAGCGCCTCAAGGAGTTCGAATCGTACCCGTTGTGCTCCTATGTCAACGACATGCTGCGCAACAGCACCGGGGTCGGTTCCCTGTCGGAGCTTTTCCAGCGCTATTTCGACCTGCTGTCACCCTACCGGCAGCGCGTGCCCGATTTCGAAAGCATCGGCCACGGCGACCTGTGCTTCTCCAACATCCTCTACGACAAGCGCATCCGGCTCCTGAAACTGATTGACCCCAAAGGTGCCACCGCCGGGGATGAGCTCTATACCGACCCGGCCTACGACTATGCCAAGCTTTCCCACTCGGTCCTGGGAGGCTATGACTTCATCGTGAACGGCTTGTGCAACATCTTCATAGACAAGGACCTGCGCTTGCGCCTGCACACACCCGAACCGGACTTCGATGCCTATGCAACGAGGTTCATCGCGCAACTCGAAAGTGCGGACATCGAGGTGAGGCAGGTGAGACTGTACGAGGCCTCTTTGTTTCTCAGCATGCTGCCTTTGCATCGTGACAACCCGCACAGCGTTTTGGCATTTGCCTTGGTCGCGGCGCACATTATCAAGGAGGTTGATGTTCAGTGAAAGAAGACTACCCAAACTACATTTACGTAGATCTGGATGGCACGCTGTGCCCGCTCAAGGGAGAAGGGGATCGTTACGAGGACCTTCCCGCCAACGAAGAAGTGATCCGCAGACTGCTGATTGCGCGTCAGCAGGGGTATCAGATTGTCGTGCACACCGCCAGGAACATGAGAACCTACCAGGGGCAGTTGTCCCGTATCAATATCGAGACGGCGCCGTCGGTTCTGGACTGGCTCAAAAAGCGCAACGTTCCTTTCGATGGGCTCTTGGTGGGCAAGCCCTGGCCGGGGCCGCGCGGTTTTTACGTCGACGACCGCACCGTTCGACCGGACGAATTCGTCAATCTCGATGACGAGGGGATCCGCAACCTGCTCAAGGGGCCGGCGGGCGGAGGGATTTGATGCATCCTGCTACCACTGTGGTGATCACGATGGCGGGGTTCGGATCGCGTTTCCGGGACGCGGGCTACCAGCAGCCCAAATACATGATCGAGGCCAACGGGGCCACCCTTTTCGACTGGTCCATGCGGGGGCTCCAGGCGTTCATCGACCAGGGGTCGCCGTTTCTGTTCGTGGTGCGCCGGGCCGACCAGGGGGCTGATTTCATACGCGCCCGGGCCAAGGCAAACGGCATCGATGACGTTCAGGTCATCGAGCTGGACCAGCCGACCGACGGACAGGCCACCACCGCCCGTCTTGCCTGCGATCACCTGGAGCCGGACACCCCCGTGGCCATCTTCAACATCGACACGGGCGTTCAGCCCTACCTGCTGAAGCCCGTACAGGCAAGCGGTGACGGGTGGATTCCCTGTTTCCGTGCACCGGGTGAAGCATGGAGCTTCGTTCGTACCGACGAGGCGTGCCGTGCCCTCGAAGTCCGGGAGAAAAAACGCATCTCCGAGCTTGCCACCATCGGTTTTTACTGGTTTTCCTCCGCTGCCCTGTACTGCAACGCCTACGACACTTATTATTCGTGCGCCGGGAGGGAGGAGCGCGGCGAGCGGTACGTGGCACCGGTCTACAACCAGCTCATCGCGGAGGGGCGGGACGTGATGGTTACGGAACTCGACTTCGCATCGGTGACACCACTGGGAACTCCTAAAGAGGTCGAAACGTTCATCGCCTTGAACAGGACCACGTGATGACGCTTTTTCTACCGATAACGGTTGGCTTTTAAGGAAAACTGATGAAACTGAAAATGCCCGGCTCGGTCCCGGTGTTCAACGTGTGCCTGGCCGCGTTGTTCTTATACTCCCTGGTTCCCATGTTGATCCCTCCCGCAACCATGGAAGGGTTCGAGGCGTACGTAACCAACGGGATCAATCACAACATCCATCCCCTGTTCAGCAGCATCACGTTCCCTTACTACAACATATCCAACAGGCTCGGTGAGTTTGTCTGTTACACCGCAGTCTGCAAGGCATTTGGTGTAGATGCGAGGAGCGCAGCCTGGGCTGCCAATGCGGTCTCCTATGTCAGCTACCTCCTGCTGGCAAGCCTTGCCATCACCAGGAAGTTCGGCGTCGCCTTTCCCGCGGTCCTGTTCGGTCTGCTGCTTTTTCCCGACACCTCGGCCGTCGCCTCGCAGACGTCTTCCTGCCTGTTGGCGCTCCCCTGGGTGGCGGCTTGTTTTCTGGCCATTTCCCATCGCTTCCCCTTGAACACCGTGGTTGCCGCCGCGATGCTGGCCATCGCGTCGGTTTTCAGGATCGACACCCTGGGCATCATGCCGTTCATCCTCGCGTGGTATTTCATCGACAACGAAGAGGGGATAGCGACTCAGGTAAAGAAACTGGCTCCGTTTGTGGTAGTGCCCTTTGCCGTGTGGGGCATTTACAAGCTGAAAGGCTACAACATCATCGCCGAGATCAAGTCCGCAAGCGCGCCGCTTCCTGCCAACTGGCGTGTCATGCTTATCATGGTCTCCTGTTTCTTCTCTATTCCGGCCATACTCCTTTCCTGTTACGGCTTCCTCGGCAGGATGGCGGCGGTGGCGCGGAAGCAGACGTCGCAGTTGCATCGCGCCGTTGAAGCTCTAGCCTTGGCGGCTTTATGTTTTGGCCCGCTGCTGCTTTGGATGTACCTGTATCGGACCAAGCCCGACACGCCCCGTTTTCTGATCGTGACATCTTTCTTCCTGGCGGTTCCAGTGTCTATGGGCGTGTCCAATCTGCTGGCGCTCCGAAGCAGGATAACCAGGTCGGTCTCCGTCTGCGCCCTGGCGTTCGTGATCGTTCTCAGCCTCTGTTTTTGGAACTCCAGGACCATGGCTTTGTCCGATGGAAGCCGGTTGCAGTACTTGAATATGGGGCTGCCTTATTACTTCTATAACCAAAAGGCAACCCTCTCCAACCAGTTCCAAAACCTGGACAACGTCCTCTTCGGTGCGAAAACAGCGACCTCGGGCCGCTCCATATTCGTCATCACCTCGTGGAGGGTGTTCAACGAAGTCAACAGGCTGCTTATCGACAAGGATTTCCGGTTGGTGGATGCTGATCCGCATGTTCTTTCCATCATAAAGAAGTTTCCGAGGCCGCTCGGCAACTTCACCTTCAAGAACCGCAACGGCAAAGAAATCGTCGTCATTCTCTCCGAAGCCCGTCGTGACTTCGATCCTGGTGATCCATCGACTCTTTATGATGTCATCGCGACGCTGCGCGGCACCGGAAAGATTGTGCTGCTGTCGGTTCACAACAACCTGAACCTGGCAGCTTCCCGCTACGGTGCCCGGGAATTAGTGTCCATAAGGGCCAACGACACCTACCTGCCCATTCATAACGACATTCATGTCATCCTCTGCGACTGACTCCACGGTGTCGGCGTGGTTTGGGGTGCCACAACAGCGGTGTCAGGCAGGTCCTTGTGCGGCCGCTCGTGTCGCCTCATGGCGACCGCTGCTTACTCCGTTTTCTTGACCTGCATCAAGCCCCCCGCCTCTCGACGCGCCTATACTCGGACCAGTGAAAAGGTTCTGTGGGACCGTAAAAAACGAGAGGAGAGGTGACGTATGGCAAGGTTGATAGATGAGCTGAAGCGTGATCACGTGGCAATCGAGGATATGCTCAACCGCGTCAAGGATACCAGTATCACCAACAAGGAGGCGCACAGGCTTCTTTTGGCGGCGCAGTCGACGCTGCTCGCGCATCTGCGCAAGGAAGACGCGCAACTGTACCCGGTGCTGAACCAGGCCGCGCAGGCGGACCAGGCACTGAAGCGCACCGTGGATTTCTACGCCAAGGACATGGACGAAATCTCCGGCAACGCGGTGGCATTTTTCAAGAAGTATTCTGCGGACGACGCCGTTATCGACATCGAGTTCGCCAAGGCATTGGGCAGGCTGTTCGCCACCATCTCCAGGAGGCTGCGCAGCGAGGAGAACACCCTCTACGCCGCCTACGAAAAGCTGCACCACTGAACAATCCCGCACCTGGAACCATGGGGAATGCCTCATCGGTTCCAGGTTGTACCACCGCCTTTCGCAATATTCCCTCACCTGAAAATTCTTCGCCGCATGTTCCCTTTACAAGCAGGGCAGGATCGGTTATTTTGCTCGCTTGAATCGGCGCATTAAAAGGAGTTTTCCGTGGGTATATTCGAGGCGATAGTACTGGGTATCGTGGAGGGGTTGAGCGAGTTTCTTCCCGTTTCTTCCACAGGGCATCTCATCCTGGCCTCGGCCGTTTTGAAACTGCAGCAGTCGGAGACCCACAAGGTTTTCGAGGTGGTCATCCAGTTGGGGGCCATGCTTGCCGTTGTCGAGGTGTATCGCAAGCAGCTTTTTGCCCGTCCCGACCTGATCAAGAAGGTCTGTTTCGCCTTCCTTCCCACCGGCACTATAGGTTTTCTGCTGTACAAGCTGGTGAAGTCCCTCTTCCAGCCTTCTCTGGTGAGCTACATGCTCATCGCGGGGGGCGTCGCCTTCATCGTCATTGAGTACTGGATGAAGGACCGACCGGCAACGACCCACACCCTGGACGAGATCAGCTACAAGCAGGCCTTCTCCATCGGGCTGGTACAGTGTCTCTCCATGGTTCCCGGCGTCTCCCGTTCCGGAGCCACCATCATGGGCGGTTTGCTGTTCGGCCTCGACCGCAAGGATGCCACCGAATTTTCCTTCCTGTTGGCGCTTCCCACCATGCTTGCCGCCACCTGTTACGACGTCTATAAGAACTACACCGTGTTCCACATGGCTGACTGGCAGAATATTGCCGTAGGTTTTGTCACCTCGTTCATCTTCGGTGTCATCGGCATCAAGGCCCTCTTGAAGTTCGTCACCAGCCACACCTTCATCCCCTTCGGCATCTACCGGATTATAGTGGGCGTGCTCTTCCTGGTTTTCCTCTTTTAGGACTGTCGCAACTCCAGCTTCAACCGTCTGGGTGTCCACCCCCTCGCCCTTTGGGAGAGGGGCAGGGGTGAGGGCCTTGCAGTGAGGCCACAAGGTGCCAGGTGGCAACA
>NZ_JAEMHL010000008.1 GCF_016458305.1 Geomonas anaerohicana
TTTCTTGGTCCCACCATCTTTGCCATTTCCGACACCTCCGTTTGGTTGAGGTGTCTACATTAGCGGGGGAGCTTCCCGTCGGGGTTCTGGTTCGCGGTGAGATAAGCGAGCGCATTGCCGGTAATCGTCGCATCGGCGTAACTGGTCGATCTCAGCGTTTGCAGAACGATGGCCGTGTCGAGGATATCGGTTTCATACCCCGCGCCCCCTCCCCATGCCCCTTTCAACTGATCAAGGGCAGCGAGCAGTGAGTCGAGACTGCCGGTGCCGAGGCCGAGGGCTCTGATTCTTTCAGCGGTATAAGCCACCGACGGCGGCGCCTGTCCCTGAAGCCAGGAAAGGCCGTTCGCGTACGGCGTCCCGGCCGACTCGTTCAGCAGTTTCAGGGTATCGAGAGCAGTAACGGTAGCCGCCGTAGCATCGACCATCGAAGAGCCGTTGCTCCACGTTCCGTCAACGCTTTGAGACGAAGCGAGGTAGGACACCCCGCTCGCAACCTGCGGCAACTGGGCGTGGGCCACTGAAACCAGAAGAAAAACGCAGATACCTGCACAGAAGGAAAAAAAGTTACGACGTGCCACACGCCCTCCATAGGTAGATCATGTCAAACATTGAGAACTCTCGGTGCTCAGAGATTTCAACTCTTCACAAAGTAGACGCATGTTAGATTTCGAATCAGTTCTGCTTATAAAATGTCCAACTGACGGGGACGCTTACGCCTTAGCGTACTCGACCTGGAATCTAATACTCTTAAACCTGTTCCCATATGCCTTTCAGTTAATGCCAAATCGAACACTTCTGATGACATCTTCTGGTTTCAGCCCATTAGCCTCTGTTTCTTTAGAGAAATATTTGTGATATATAAAAGAAATCTCCGCAATATCATTAATTGTCAAATAACCCCTTATTAAATCCATGTTGCCCTGCCCAAGTTCATCAAAGAAGCTCATAAATACTTTATGAATTAAATCGAAGTCTTTAACGTTTGTACAAAGTGAATTGACTATGAATGATAATAATCTTGCTTCAGAAAAAGCGATGGTGATGATATTCCCATCGTCATTCTTTGGGTAGAGTATGGGTATTGTATCCATAGCAACGGCTAGCTGCTTGGATTTAACTGCAATTATAATAACCTGAGCTAAAGTATCTTTATACTCTCTGTATTTACGTTTGCGCTTATACATGCTTGCTACTTTTTGTATCTTATCCAATGAATAGAGAAGCAAATCTACATTTTCCACACCTGTGAGGAACCAAGTGAAATAATACTCCATATACGAAAGGGAATAGGCAGCATGGTCAGGTTCTAACAATTTAGAGATGTCGCGTCTGTCACCAGTTTCTTTTGCTATTTGGACGTAACGCAATCCTATAGATGCAAATTCCTTCGCCTTGTCGGCCATCCCGCAAAGAACTACCGCTGGAATAACGGAATAGAGGGATGCTGCAGTGCTGAAGCAGGCTTTCTTCTTCTCCTGGTACTCAACATCTAAAGTCCTTCTTTTTTCTAGCCCAGCAATCAATTGTACGAAGTTACTTTCGAACATTTCCCAATAGTTTGTTTTCATACATGCCTCCACTTGCAATGACACTTTGCTTACAGACCATTAGAAATAACAGCTGCCAAACCTATCTCTGATTGCAACAGTGACATATTAGCGGCAGTAATCCCGGCTATTTTGGGTACAAAAATTCTAACTAATGAACTTACTGTTGCAGCGGCTATAACACTTGTTGTAGTTGAAGTAGCAGTTTGCCTCAACATGTGCCAATTATAGTCAAAATCATCATCTCCATTGATCTGATATGATATCAAGCCACTCTCGGATTGACTTAGCCAATAAGTAATTGTTGCTTTACTATCTCCCATAAACGGTTCAGTTCTTTCCTCTGTAGGCCAGGAAGTTCCGAGCTTCATATCAAAGATTGAATGAAGACCAAATAGAAATCCGTATTTTGCCAATTGAGCAACCCCGGCTTCAGTTTGAGTGTAGGGTTTAATTTCATAATATTCTTTTTCTTTAGTATCTACCAAATCAACATATCCAGCACTAGCGATACCAGTAACAGCTGACAAATAATAATTACTAGTTGATGCATATGGACGATCTTTAAAGAACATGGCTGAGATATGCCTATGTGCAAGAATACCTCTGATCAATTGTGGGACCCAGCCTGTCAAATCCACATAATTAATTGGATTGTTCAGCACATAACCATATTTATGGAGAGTAACTGGTGAGTAAAGATCGCCTGCATACATATCCACACTTGTAAATATTCCAACACGAGGCTGATAATACCTCGCCCGCAGATGATAGAATCCAGTATTGGCGTCGTATCTCTGCCCGGTAAAGAGGAATGAATTTTCCGTCGTGCCGGTTCTGGAAATGAGATTACCGAAGGCATCGTAGTCGAAGGCATCGGTGGCTTCTCCTGCTTCGTTCGTTAACTGCCTTGTTGAGCCCAACCCATCGAAGTGATACCAGGATGTCTGTTCTCCCCGCGTCATGCTGATGAGATCGTCCGCATAGGTGTAGGAGGCAATGACGGTTCCACCGAGTTTATACTCCGCCAATACCTGCGACAGGCTCCGGTTGGCATCAACCAGGTATCTGATCGTCCCTTCCGGGCCGGTGCTCTCGATCCGGTTGCCGTCGGCATCGTAGGCGTAGCTGAGGCTCTGTGTCGGCGTTGTCACCGTTACCAGGCGGTTGTCGTAGTCGTAGCCGTAGGTGGTGGTGCCGCTGACATCGGTTTTGTGCTCCAGGTTCCCGTTCAGGTCGTAGCTGTAGGTGATGCCGTTTTCGCTCAGCAGTTGATCGGTATCGTTGTAGGTGTAGTCGTTGCTGCCCACCGGCTGGCTGGAGTCGGCGTGGGTTTTGTTCTGCCGGTTGCCGACAGCGTCATAGGTGAAGTCGTTGGTGTAGGTCTGGACGATGCTGGGGTCGACGACATCTTCCTTGGTCAGGCGATAAAGATCGTCATACGTGTAACGTCTGCTGATGCCGGTGGCTTCATCGATCCTGGTCCGGTTGCCGATGGGGCCGAGGGTGTAGGCATAGGAGGCAATCACCTGCCCAACGTTGCCTCTGTGGGTGAGCACGGAAAGGCGGTTGTTCTCGTCATACCCGGGACCGAGGGGGACGTTGTTGAGTTCGTTGAGTTCCCGCCTTAATGGGTTACGCTTAAGACATGCCAAGATCCGCCCGTATAGATATCGAAGGTCTGCTTCAGCATGTAATCGTCCGCGGCATCGAGAAAAGAGACATCTTCTACGATGACAAGGACAGGAGAGCCTTTCTCGACCGGCTCTCCCCGATGCTGCTCAAGACCAAGACCCAATGCCTCGCCTGGGCACTCATGTCAAACCACTTCCACCTCCTGCTCCGCCCCACTCAAGGGAAGCTGTCTCAGTTGATGCGGCGCCTGCTGACTGGCTACGCTGTCTCTTTCAACCTTCGCCATCACCGCAGCGGCCACCTTTTCCAGAACCGTTACAAATCAGTCGTCTGCGACGAAGACGCCTATCTGTTGGAGCTCGTTCGCTATATTCACCTCAATCCTTTGCGAGCAGGACTCGCCCCATCCATGGACAAACTTGACTCCTATAAGTGGAGCGGTCATGCCGTCATAATTGGAAGGAAGAAGTTTCCCGGGCAGAATGTCGATGAGGTGCTGCAGCTTTTCGCCAAAAACAGCGCCGACGCAGTGACGAGGTATCGTCAGTTTGTTGCCGATGGGATAGCCTTGGGCAAAAGAGACGAGCTCGTCGGTGGTGGCCTCAAGCGTCATCTCAAATTATCCGCCTCTCGGGACTTTGAGGCCTATGACGAAAGGGTACTCGGCAGCGGTCAGTTCGTTGAGCAACTCTGGAGGGAGACACAGGATCTCACTCCTGTTGAAGCCAACCTGCCATTGGATGAACTAGCCGATCAAGTTGCAGCTGCATTTGGCCTTGAGACCGAGGCGTTGCGACATGGAAGCAAGCGCAAGGAACTCGCTAACGCACGTGCCGTCTTGTGCTATATTGCCACCAGAAAACTGGGCTATAGCGGCGTCAAGTTATCAAAGACCCTTGGTCTCTCCCCTTCAGGAATCGTCTTGGCAGCAAAAAGAGGTGAAGCCCTCTACAACAAAATGCCTATCCTGCATGTTATTGGCTGAATAAACTCAACGAACTCAACTACGTCCCCCTCGCCATATTACTCAGAGATTTGGTCGGTCGCTAGCCGTTACCAAAGGTGGATTTTCACCACCAACTCATTGCCGGCTTTAACCGGCGCTTTCTACCTGTCCCCCTCTATTTTTTTCTCCAAATACACTCACCAGCTTTGTTAATGTAAAGATCTCCCTGCTCATCCCGAACCCACGCGACTCCGTGTGTGAATTCCCTCAATACAGTCAAAAATCTTTCTTTGATTACCACATTGCCTTCCGTGTCCATAAAACCGATTTTGTCACCGGTTTTAGCGAACCTACCCAGGCCTTCGAAGAAGCTTCCAAGGAAGCGAAGTGTAGGCTCGATGACCCAGTCGCCGCTCCTGTCTATAGCGCCAAAGAAATGATCCCGCTTCCTTTTTTCGCACGCGACGGCAAGTCCACATTGAAATGCAGACAGTGTCGTTAAGTACTTGAATGGGAGTACCTCCTTACCAGACGTGTCAATAAATCCGGTCAATTCAGCCTTACCAACTGTGAGATCAACTGCTGCAAGTCCCTCTGAGAATTCCCCTGATGCTGTGTATTTTGGAGCGATGGCCCAAGCACCGGTGATATCGCGGTAACCATACATGCCTGTTGATTCGTCACCTGCTGCAATTAAGCCATGCGAAAAAGCCGACATTCCTTTCGAGCCAACGCTTTCAATTATTATGTTCCCAGCAAGATCGATGTAGGGACCGAGGGGGACGTTGTTGAGTTCGTTGAGTTCCCGCCTTAATGGGTTACGCTTAAGACATGCCAAGATCCGCCCGTATAGATATCGAAGGTCTGCTTCAGCATGTAATCGTCCGCGGCATCGAGAAAAGAGACATCTTCTACGATGACAAGGACAGGAGAGCCTTTCTCGACCGGCTCTCCCCGATGCTGCTCAAGACCAAGACCCAATGCCTCGCCTGGGCACTCATGTCAAACCACTTCCACCTCCTGCTCCGCCCCACTCAAGGGAAGCTGTCTCAGTTGATGCGGCGCCTGCTGACTGGCTACGCTGTCTCTTTCAACCTTCGCCATCACCGCAGCGGCCACCTTTTCCAGAACCGTTACAAATCAATCGTCTGCGACGAAGACGCCTACCTGTTGGAGCTCGTTCGCTATATTCACCTCAATCCTTTGCGAGCAGGACTCGCCCCATCCATGGACAAACTTGACTCCTATAAGTGGAGCGGTCATGCCGTCATAATTGGAAGGAAGAAGTTTCCCGGGCAGAATGTCGATGAGGTGCTGCAGCTTTTCGCCAACAACAGCGCCGACGCAGTGACGAGGTATCGTCAGTTTGTTGCCGATGGGATAGCCTTGGGCAAAAGAGACGAGCTCGTCGGTGGTGGCCTCAAGCGTCATCTCAAATTATCCGCCTCTCGGGACTTTGAGGCATATGACGAAAGGGTACTCGGCAGCGGTCAGTTCGTTGAGCAGCTCTGGAGGGAGACACAGGATCTCACTCCTGTTGAAGCCACCCTGCCATTGGATGAACTAGCCGATCAAGTTGCAGCTGCATTTGACCTTGAGACCGAGGCGTTGCGGCATGGAAGCAAGCGCAAGGAACTCGCTAACGCACGTGCCGTCTTGTGCTATATAGCCACCAGAAAACTGGGCTATAGCGGCGTCAAGTTATCAAAGACCCTTGGTCTCTCACCTTCAGGAATCGTCTTGGCAGCAAAAAGAGGTGAAGTCCTCTACAACAAAATGCCTATCCTGCATGTTATTGGCTGAATAAACTCAACGAACTCAACTACGTCCCCCTCGCGCCTACAAAATGCCTATCCTGCATGTTATTGGCTGAATAAACTCAACGAACTCAACTACGTCCCCTCGCCCCCTGCCCCGTCACCTTTGCCCTGAAACAACTTGGTATCGCCAGTGCTCTTCAGTGGATAAGCTAGGCTCATATTTTGCTGACAGCAACTCGTCGATTGTTATGGTTTCATTGAAATCCGGATAGTCCCCAAAGCCGTCTCTGAAGTAAAAAACCTTCCCCTCACAGCTCTTGCTTATTAAATATGTAATAATTTTTCTTATTGATTCTCTTTCTTCGTTTTTTCCTAAAAAGAAACTAAGCACAATATAATATGAATTGGGGTTTGAGCTCGGAATGACTTCAACTGACTTATATATACCTGCTTGATGCCAAATTTCTGTTATTGCTAACTGAATTTCAGCTGAATCATTATTACTTGGCATTATTTCGAATGTCACAACTGCACTCATAGTTTATCTCCTGCTACTTTTTAAAAATTGTTGGATTCAGGCCATACTACAAAATGTTGGGCCATATTCGGTACCTTGTGATAGTGAATTGTGTATTTGTACCCTTGTGCTGCGTACATATCTAGCGCATGATAATCAACCCTAAACACCCACGGCTTATCGTTCTGATTGTACCTATTTACCAGCCTCACACCAATTACTCTTCCATGTGTACCACCAAAACCTGCCACCAATCCTGGGCCTGTTGGAGAAATGTTTGGGAAAAACCTCTCTTTGGTTGACGTTTTCCCAGTAGGCATCATAACCGCAACCTGCCACTTTGTCGGATCCTTTTTTTTATTTAGTTCTCTTTTGACCAAATTAACCGCGTCAAGTTGTCTTAGTGCATCAAAAGTTGAGCTTATTGCATCACTTCCTTCTAGATCTGTGTTCGTTTCTTCTATACTTGGAATAGCTGTTGTTATTGTTGATTCCAGATTTGATGACGTTGTAGTGGCTTGTGTTTGGATCAGAAGTTCTCTTACTGATAAGGTGGCAATTGTTACAATTGTCAACCGGATCAAGTTGGCCTCTAAAATATCTTCAAGCATCAGCCCCGTTGGGTCGATTTTGTTAACTGGGTCTCCGCCCGAATACGCGTATTTATGGAGTGAGACAGGTACATAGGGGTCACCGACAAAAGGATCAAGAGCCGTAAACCTCCCGGAAGATGGCTGATAATATCTTGCACGTAAATGATAGAACCCAAGACTTGGGTCATACTGTTGACCATTAAAAAGGAAATCATTACTTGTTGTTCCGGTGCTGACAATAGATGCTCCAAAAGCATCGTATTCGTATTTGTCCGTATTTGTAGCAGTTGCATTGGTCAGTTGTCGTATCGAGCCAAGGCCGTCGAAATGATAGTAAAAAGTCTGACCGCCGCGACTCATGCTGATGAGGTTGTCGGCATAGGTGTAGCTGGCGGTGGCGCTGCTGTCAGCCTTATACTCTGCGATAACCTGCGATAACGATCGGTTCGTATCGACCAAGTGCCATGTGTCGCCTGCTGCAGTAGTTATCCCTACTCTGTTTCCATCGACATCGTAGTGATAAGCAACTGCGCCGGACAACGAAACCACATTCACCATCCGATCATCATAGTTGTAGCTGTAGGTCGTAGTCCCGCTCGCGTCGGTCTTGCTCGCAAGGTTGCCGTTTAGATCGTAGGTGTAGGTGATCCCGTTCTCGGTCAGGAGTTGGTCGGCGTTGTTGTAGGTATAGTCGGTCGAGACGGCAGGCTGCTCGTATGCGGCATAGGTTTTGTTCTGCCTGTTGCCTACGGCGTCGTAGCTGAAGTCGTTGCTGTAGGTCTGAGTGTTGGCGGGATCGACAACCTGCTCTCTCGTGAGACGGTACAGGTTGTCGTAGGTGTATTGCCTGCTGATGCCGCTCAACTCGTCGATCTTGGTGCGATTGCCGGCCGCACCCAGCGTGTAGCTGTAGGAGGCGAAGAACTGCCCCGCGGGGTTCTTGTGGGAGAGGTTCGTCAGACGGTTGTTTATGTCGTAGGTGTACGCAACGCTGGTGCCGTTCGGATAGGCAAGGCCGGTACGGTTGCCGGCGGCATCGTAGGTGTAGGTCGTTACGTTGCCCTGAGGGTCGCGGACTTCCCTCAGCCTTCCGCCGCTGGTGTAGATGTAGGAGATGGTTCCAGCAAAGCTGGAAATGCTGCCGATGTTAGCGTTGGCGTTGTAGGTGTAGCCGATCCCCTTGCCGTCAGGGTTGGTCACCTGGAGCAGGCGGTCGCGCTTGGTGTCGTAGGTGTAGCTGGTGGTGCCGCGCTTGTCGATTGCGGTAGCGCGCTTACCGGTGTTCGTGTAGCTGAACTTGACGGTGGAGCCGTCCGGGTACAGTCGGGTCAGCAGCCTTCCCTTAGAATCGTAGGCGTACTCTATCTTCTGTCCTTTGGCATCGGTCTTGGCGATCCGATTCCCGGCCGCATCATAGCCGTAGCTCTCGACGCCGCCATTGGGCATCGTCTTCGACGCCATACGGTTCTGAGCATCGAAGGTAAAGGTGGTGCGGTTGCCTCTGGCGTCGACAATGGCGGTCCTGTTGTTGTTCAGGTCGTACTCATAGCGGGTGATGCCGGCCATGGCATCGGTGACACTCGCCAAGTTCCCGCTGGCATCGTAGCTGAATTGAGTGGTAATCCCAGCCGCATCCGTCTCGGATGCCTTTCTCCCCAGTTCGTCGTAAGCGACCGTGGTCTTTTGACCGCCGGGAAGGATGGTTGCGGTCAACCGATTGAGGGCATCGTACACGAAACTGGTGGCATGGCCGTTGGCGTCGATCTGCTTCACCTGATTGCCATTGCCGTCGTACTCGAAGCTGGTGGCATGCCCCTCCGGATCTATGGTCTTCACCATCCTGCCGAGGATGTCGTACTCCTTGGTGGTGACGTTGCCCAAAGCATCGGTGACGCTGGTCTGACGCCCGGCTGCATCGTAGCCGTAAAGCTTCGTGGTCTCATCGGGATAGATGGTCTTGACCAACTGCTTGTTGGCGTTGTAGACGCTGGTGGTGACCCGGCCGAGTTGGTCGGTGCTGGTGACGCGGTTGCCTTCGGCGTCGTAACCGGCCTTGGTTGAGGTGCCATCCGCGTGCTTGGTCTCAATCAGCCTGTTTGCCGAGTCGTAGACGTAGGAAGTGACCAGGCCAAGAGGACTGGTCTCGGCAACCTTGTTCCCTGCCTTGTCGTACTCGTATTTCGTGGTGATTCCCGGAGCACTGGTTGTGGCAAGAAGCCTGCCGTTGGCGTCATAGGTATTGGTCCTGACGTTGCCCCGCGGATCGGTCTCGGTGAGTTTGTTCCCCCTGCTGTCATAGACGTAGGTCGTGACGGCACCGGACGCGGTGGTCTGCCTGGTCATGTTCCCATAGCTGTCGTATTCGTAGCTCGTGGTGTGGTTCAGAGCATCCGTCGTCGACAGCACGTTCCCTTTGGCGTCATAGCTGTTCTTCGTGACGTTGCCCAAGGCATCGGTCGTGGTGAGCAGATTGCCGTTGGCATCGTAGCTGTTGGTGGTGACATGGCCGAGCGGGTCGGTGGTTGTGAGCAGCTTGCCGAGACTGTTGTAGGTGTGAGTGGTCTTCAGCGCCTGTCCATCAATCACCTTCGTCTCCGACAGCACGTTCCTCTTCGCGTCGTAGGTCCAGGTGGTCTTGTTCCCGAGCGGATCGGTTTCGCTCAGCTTGTTGCCGACACTGTCGTAGCTGTAGCTGACGGACTTGCCGAGGGGATCGGTCTTCTTCAGCACCCGCCCCTGCTCGTCGTAGATGAAGACGGTGACGTTGCCGTTTCTGTCCTTTACGACTTCCTGCCTGCCGGCGATGTCGTGGGTGTACTCGATCCGCTTCCCTTCGGCGTCGATATGGGCGGTGAGTCTGCCGGAGTTGTCGTACTCGTTTCTGACCGCCCTTCTCCCCAACGGATCGATGATGTCGATCAGCCCATGGGAGGCGTTGTAGGTGTAACGGGTGACGTTGCCCGCCTGGTCGGTGACCGAGGCGAGGTTCCCGT
The DNA here is from genome assembly GCF_016458305.1 of Geomonas anaerohicana. Taxonomy (GTDB): domain Bacteria; phylum Desulfobacterota; class Desulfuromonadia; order Geobacterales; family Geobacteraceae; genus Geomonas; species Geomonas anaerohicana. Next base: position 9,995 of record NZ_JAEMHL010000008.1, read on the forward strand.
CGGCGTCGTAGCTGAAGAGGATCGGCTTCCCGCTGGGGTCGGTGATGTGGGTGATGCGCCCTTTCAAGTCGCGGGCAAACGAGACACTCTTGCCCGAGGAATGGGTGATGCCGTTGCTGCCGTAGGTAAGCGTGTTGCTATTGGTGTCCTTGACGCTCCTCACCCCGACGTTCTGGTCCAGTTCATAGACCGCTCCGTCGGCGGTGGTCAGGGTGTACTGGGACGGGTTGTAGGGCTCCAGGGAATCGAGGTCGAACAGAACCCCGCTGGAACTGTAGTAGACCTGACCGACGTTTCTCGCCTTGATAGTGGAGGTGGTGCCGGGACGGGGCGTGTAGCTTATGGTCGGATACTGGATGGGCACCAGCGCCTGGCATTTCGGGGTGACGGTCATGTCGAACTCTTCCACCCTACCATCCGGAAGGGTCACGGCGACGTAGCGCTCCCCCTCGCCCCCGACGCAGTAGGTCGGGAAGTCGCCGCCGCTGGAGATCTGGCTCCAACCGAGACCGGGGTTCTGGTTCTCCTCGGTCTTCACGTTCTGTATGTCGATGTTCCACCCGAACCCGAAGTCGCCGCTCTTCTTGTCGCGGCTGTCGTAGCTGCGGGTCACCGTAACCGGGATCCCGGCCAGCGGGATATTTACGTCGGTGAAGGAAACCGTGAAGTTGCCGACCTTGAGGTCGCCGGTGACGCGGTAGGTGGTCGAATAGGTGCTGGTGTTGCCATTGGCATCCCACGCGGTCAGCACCACGTCGTAGAGGCCGTTTTTCATCTGGGTCGGGTCGAGCCGCCCCAGCACGCCGTTGACAACGGGTCTGGATCCCTTGGCGAACACGGTGTAAGGCGACTTGCCTGCCGGCGCGTAGGCGAGCGTGTATTCAACGAGGTTGTTGTCGGTAACGGTGCCGACAATGTCGGCAGGGGCAGTTATCGCCGCCCCGGCCACAGGGGAGCCTATCGCGATGACGGGTGCGGCCTTGTCGGTGGGGTCAAGAATGGCGAAGGTGGCGCTGGCAGTCCCCACATTGAGGGAGATGTCCTTCGCCGTCACTTCAACAGTGTGAATGCTCCCGGGTGCAAACCCGGCGGTGTCGATCTTGGTGACCGGGGCGGTGACTGCGACCGAAGTACCATCGACGCTCATCGCTACGGAGGAGATCCCGACCAGGTCGGTCGCGTCCACGGAAACGCCAACGGGGGAGCCGGCGGCGTAGAGTGCCGGCGAGCGGTCGAAGGTCACTTTGACTGCAGGCGCCTCGGTATCGGCCTGCGCCCCTGTGGAAATCACCATATCGACGGCGCTGCCGCGTCCGGCACTCGTCCCACCTGCAGGGCTCTGGGCCGCCACCTTGCCTGCCTCGACAGTGAGGTCGATCGCCGCGCTTACGGCTCCAACAGAAAGCCCAGCCCTCTTCACCGCCGTCCTGGCATCCTCGGTGGGCATCCCGGTGACCGTCGGGATGGTCACGATGGCGGGATACGCAGTCACGGTGACGCTGTCGGCCAAGCTCGTTTTCTTGCCGTCGCTTACCGTCAACTCGGCGACGTAGGCGCCCGCTACGTCCGCCGTGAAGGAAGCCACCGCAGTCGTCCCGTCGGCGATAACGGCGCTGCTTCCCTGTGGAACGGAAACAAGACGCCACTGGAAGACCAGGGGATCGTTATTCGGGTCGGCGGAGCGGCTTCCATCCAGCGTCACGAGATCGCCTGTCCCCACAACCTGGTCAACGCCCGCATCGGCGACCGGCCTGCCGTTTTTGTCGGCGATGATGGGAGTGCCGGCCGCATCGCAGAGAAAGCTCAGGTAGGTGGCCATGCAGGCGCCGGTGGGAACGCTGGGCGAAGCGAGGTCGACATAGCATCCGAGCCGGTCCCCGAGCCTGTCGTAGAGGAGACTGGTGGTCAGAAGGTCAAGAAGGTCGCCAGCAGGGGTGGCAGGGAGACCGCTCAATCCGGCGGATACGCCCCCGACACCGTCGACGAACGAAGTGGTGATGATGGCCTGCGACAGAGCCACAGGCGGTTCCACGTTGCCCGGCAGCAAGGCGAAGTGGATACTCTTGCCGGGCCAGGTGAGTCCCTGCACCAGGGTCGGCGGGCCGACGAGGTTGGAATAGTTGTTCCCCGACCACGACGAGATGGACTCGTACCCCACACCGGACCAGTTGCCGATACTGACGTTGCGTTGCGGCACGACCAGGGTGAGACCGGCCCCGGCGTCATTGGCTACCGACTGCTTCACCTCGTCCCAGAGTAGGAGCTTGCCCACCGCCGTCGAGCTGTTGGAGGGGGTGACCCGGTAGAGCGGAAGCGACTGCTCGCTTGCCGTCGTCATGGCTTCCACCGCGGACAAGGAGGTCACCGCGCCCTGCGGTGAGGAGAGCAGATACTTCTGCAGGCCGGATGCGGCCGCGGAGGCATCCAGCCCGGAGACTATGAGGTACTTCTTCACCTTGTCGCGGTTGCCGTCCTTGGCGGCGACGGCGACCTGGTATCCCAACTCCGCGTTTGAGGGCCCGGCGACGGTCAGGCCGGTCGGAATGCCGAAGAAGTAGTTGGTGGAAAACATGAGGGAAACCACGGAGGACGAAGGACGCCGCACCTCGGCGACCCCCATCACCCTGGCCCTGACGCCGTTCAGCGAATCGATCTCGGCAAGGCTCGCCTGCGCCGAGGCATAAAGGAAGCTGCCGATAACATCGTCCTTGGTGAGACCGGAAACCTTCCCGGAGCCAAGACGTGCGGCGGTCTCCTCCAACGCTGTCTTGGTCAGCTCGAGATGCTGCACCGAAACCGGCCCCAGACCGAAGGCGATGCCGAGATACTCGCCCGCCTTGAGCAGGAACTCCTGGCCGCCGGCAGTAATGTTGGGATCGCTGATCTGGATGCTGAGCTGTTCGTATCCCCCAAGGTTTGCCCCTACCCCGGAAGCGACCACGACACCATCTACGCGCAGTTCAGCCTTGACCTGCATGAGGTAGGCGGGAAGCGAGGAAGGGTATTCGCTCAGGGTGATCGGCGTCCCGTCGGCATGGGGACGGGGACCATAGGCCGCGAGCACCGCCTCATCGGCAGCCGTTGCCGGGCTGTAGCTCAAGGTGACCCGTTTTCCCGCCAGCTTGGGAAGGCTGGTGGTCAAGGAGAGGGTCGTCTCGGAGTAATTGGGGGAAAGAGTGTCGTTGTTGACCAGTTTGAAGGTGACGCTGTGCCTGAGGCTTTCCGGGATTTCGCTGAATTCACTACCTCTGACGACGGTACGGTACGGGAGGGTGCCGAGCAGGTACGGGTACTCCTGCCCCAAGATCTCCGTGGAGCCGACAACCTGGCTTACCGTCGCGCCGGGGCGCTCCGTGGTCAGAAAGCTTTGCAGGGAGTTGCGAAACGGCTCCTGCAGTTGCTTGACCGATGAGCATTGCACGCCGGTCGCGTACCCCTCCGCCTCGTTGATGGTGGCCGATCCGGTCAGCTTGGCAACAAAATCCTGCGCATCGAAAGCGGCAGCGCTGAAGTCCGCCCCTGCTACGGCGTTATGCAGTTTGAAGCTGGCATCGAGAGGAATCCAGGTATCCTCGTGCCCGGCCTGGTGACGCGCCCCGCGCGAGGGGAGGTAGTCAAGCCACGCCTCGACCCAAACATGCTCGAGCTGGACCTTCTGGATGGCACCGCCGGAGTAGACCGGCTTCACCGGCGTCCCGGCTGAACCAAGGAGCTCCACCGTGGCGAGGGCGTCGGTCGAAGCGCCGACCCAGGCGACCGCTTTGTCGACAGGGACCTCGATGGTCCCCAGGACGTAACGGGCGTGGATGCCGGAAGCGCGCAGCAGGGCGATGAGCAACGAAGAGGTGTCGAAGGCGTTGCCCTTGCCGGTGACCAGGGTGAGGTGCGCCCCCTGAATGGAGCCCCAGGTAGGCACGTACTCGATGTTGTTCCGGACCCAGTTGTAGATCTTGACCGGATTGTGCTCCAGCTCCTGCGCCTTCGCCCTGATTTCCGGCGTGAGCTGGACCTCGAGGTTTTCGGCCAGATCGTCAGACCCTATCAGGCCGGCAAGGGAACCGGTGGATGCCACCACGATCCGCCTCTGGTCGAGCCAGGAATGCTTGTCCCTCTTGAGGTCGCGCTCGAAGTCCTCTTTCTTCAATCTCGGTTCGCGCTTGGAAGCCTCCGGCTGTCCTTTGAGGGACCGCTCCGCCCCGCTTTTGCGGTGCTGCAGCTGGGCCTTGGCACCTTGCAGGTGACGCGAAAGCCTCTCCAACCCGGCGTCGGCCTCCCCCCCGCCCCCGGCTTTCTCCACCCGTCCGATGTTCTCCTTCAGTTGGGCAACGTTCTCCTCGTAATGCTTCACGAAGGCGCGATGGCGTTCCCGAATCTCCGCGGGGAGGTCAGCGTCCACGAGCCGCTGGGTTGTCTGCACCAGCTGTTTCCGAATCTCCCTGTCGAGCCTTGACACTTCGATCCCGGCATCAACGGCTCTGCGCTTCTTAGTCGCAGCGTCCATTTTGGCATCGGCGACCACGTCTGCCAGTTCTGCAGTCAAACGGGAAAGTCGCTCCAGGGAGTCTTCAGCCCGCGCCGCTTGCTGTTGGGCGCCCCCTTTCGCATCATCCGCAGCATATGCAAAGCCGAAGCGCTCACCGGCACCCGATGTAATAAAGCTGAGGACAAAAACAACGACTGCAAAAACAAGCGACTTTTTCCGCAACATCATCCCTCCAAAAGCCAAATAATAAGAAAGCCCGCCGAAATGAAATGGCGGGCTCTTCCCTTACCACTTCGGTAACCCCTCTTTCCAGACCGTCAACTTTCCTGGATAGGTGGCTTTGCGTCCCCGGGTCACCCCGGGTTTGCCGGTTCGGTGCGTCATGTAAAAGATGGTTATTAATATTTCATTCAAATATTCTTGTCAACACTATCATTCAGAGAAATGAATAGATGGATCGGACTGCTCTATACTGCAGTACGGCTGCTGATGGAAGGGACCACGGCAGTGGGAAGCAATGAAGCGCTCACCGTGTTCAAAGCACATCCGCAAGCGGTCTGTCCTTGATTTGACCATGCCCCATATGGACGGGGCGCAGTGCTTGAGGGAATTTAAGCATCGAAAAAGTCCTGAGATGATACCCCGTGTGATTTCTCCAGTTTAAATTCCGGCCTAAAGATCACTGCCGTCTTAGCGCTTTTCTAAACTCCCAAGGCGGCTGCGGATTCCCCAGCCGCCACAGCCCCCGCTGCTCGCGCCTGGCCTCTTCCTCAGCCTGAAATAGCCTGAGGCATACGGCCGCTCCAGATACCGCTAGTAGGCCCAGGCGCCCCCCCCCTCCCGCACCATCTCCTGATTGATGTCCCGCCCTCCAAGGCGCACGACAGATACCACCCGCCGGTACCGATGTAAAGAGACCGGATCTGGCGAAATTGGAAATGAAAGCACGGCTACGCTACACCGTGAGATAGGACGAGAGGCTTGAACAACGGCCAAAAGGATGCACAAAAGGATGCAAATCGTTTAGGATGTAAACAAAAAGGGCTACCCGAAACCGGATAACCCTTTGATTTTATTACTGGTGCGAGAGAGGGGACTTGAACCCCTATACCTTGCGGTGCCAGATCCTAAGTCTGGTGCGTCTGCCAATTCCGCCACTCTCGCAAAATCGAACAGTTGAAACAACAAACCCCGCTGGTAAACGGGGTTGTCTTTATAGGTTGGGGTGGGTAGTGGGATTCGAACCCACGTATGAACGAGTCACAGTCGTTTGTGTTAACCGCTTCACCATACCCACCATATTCAATTGTGGCACGCCTGAGAGGGTTCGAACCTCTGACCTACGGCTTAGAAGGCCGTTGCTCTATCCAGCTGAGCTACAGGCGCAGAAGTAAAGCCCTGCAATGAGTGGTCGGGGTGAGAGGATTCGAACCTCCGGCCCCCTGCTCCCAAGGCAGGTGCGCTAGCCAGGCTGCGCTACACCCCGATTCAAGAACCACGTTTATAGCACAGGGTTTCTGGCTGTGCAACATCTTTTTTCTGTAAACAGAACCATGATGAACAGGGATAAAAGGGATGAAACGGATAACGTCCCGACAAGGTTTAACCATCCCCTTTATCACTTTTATCCCTGTTAAATGGTTTTCTGTTCTTTCTTTGCGTCTTGGCGTCTTAGCGTGAGGACAGCGCCTCTTTCAACATCTGCATGGCCCGTCCCCGATGGCTGATGGCGTTCTTCACATCCATGGGAAGCTCGGAGAAGGTCTGCCCGTACTCGGGGACCAGGAACAGGGGATCATACCCGAACCCCCCGTCGCCGCGCGGCGCCTCAAGTATCTCACCGGCCAGCATGCCGTCGAAGGTCTGACAGGTCCCGTCCGGGAGGCAGAGCGCGATGACGCAGTGAAACGCCCCGGTGCGCTCCGCACGCGACACGCCGGAGAGCTCCTTCAGAAGCAGCGCATTGTTATCGGCATCGCTGGCATGCTCGCCGGCAAAGCGTGCCGAGAAAACCCCGGGACGCCCGCCCAGACAGTCGACGCAGAGCCCGGAATCGTCGGCCAGGACCGGCTTGCCGGTGAACCTGGCCGCGGAGAGCGCCTTCTTGATGGCGTTGGCCTCGAAGGTGTCCCCGTCCTCCACTACATCCGGGAGTTCCGGAAAATCGGCGGGAGACAGGATGGTGTCCACCACCCCGCGCAAGAGTTCGGCAAACTCCTTCAGCTTCCCCTTGTTGCCCGATGCCACCAGGAGCTCTTTCATGCCTGAAGCGCCTCCCGCTGCAGTTCGAAGAGCCGGGAGAGCCCGAGCATGGCGTGGCTGCGCATGGCGTCCATCTGCTCGATGGTGAACGGCTCCGCCTCGGCGGTTCCCTGCACCTCGACGAAGCGCATCGAGGAGGTCATCACGAAGTTCATGTCGACCTCGGCATTGGAGTCCTCCGGATAGTCGAGATCGAGGAAGGGAGTGCCGTCGATGATGCCGACGCTCACCGCCGCCACCGCCTCGCGCAGCGGGCTCTCCGCGAGTTCCCCGTTGTTGACCAGGGTCTGCAGTGCATCGGCCAACGCCACGTAAGCGCCGGTGATGGAAGCGGTGCGGGTGCCGCCGTCGGCCTGGATCACGTCGCAATCGATGAGGATGGAACGCTCGCCCAGCTTCTCCATGTCCACCACCGCGCGCAGCGATCTGCCGATCAGGCGCTGGATCTCGTGGGTGCGTCCCGTGAGTTTCCCTTTCGCGGACTCGCGCTGGTTGCGGGTGTGGGTTGCGCGCGGCAGCATGCAGTACTCGGCGGTCACCCAGCCGGTCCCCTTCCCTTTCAGGAACGAAGGCACCTTCGCCTCGACGGTCGCGTTGCAGATGACCTTGGTGTCGCCGAACTCGATCAGGACCGATCCTTCGGCGTGTTTGAGGTAGTTGCGGGTGATCTTCACATCTCTCAGTGCGTCGGCCGCGCGGCCGTTGGTGCGTGTCATGCTCTCTCCAAAACCCGTTCAACGTTCAACGTTCAACGTTCGTTATGCTGCTGCCCCTCATGCCGCCCTTTCCCGGCGGCTACATCTTTTCTTTCGTTCACCATCAGCAGCCGAAGCCAGCAGGTCCACCTGTTTACTCAGATGTCCTCAGACGCCCTCCGTGTTAATGGTTTAAGGCTTTCTCCGAAGTTGTCGGCCAGTGCAATGTCCGGTTCAAACGTCGAACGTTGAACGTTGAACGGCCGTTTAGTTACCGTTGGGGGCCGCCTTGAGCTGCGGCACGACGCCCACCTTGCCGCGGCCGCCGTTGTCGTAGATCCTGGGGCCGCTCTCGCCCCAGAAGTTGTTGGGGGCACGGAACTCCTCGGTCCCCGCGTTGTAGATGTCGTGCCCGCTGTTGCCGCTGATGATGTTGCCCCAGGCCACACCGGCGCCGTCGAAAACCAGCATCCCCTGCGTTCCGTTGCCGGTGATCAGGTTCCCCTCCACCCGCACCCGCGAGCCGGTCAGGGAAATGCCGTAATCGCTGTTGCGCGCGAGCTTCATGCCGGAGATACTCCCCTCGCTCTCCAGCAGGGTCACCCCGCGCCCGTTGTCCAGCACCGCGCCGCCGGCGAACTTCACCCGGCAACTGTCACACGACAGCGCGGATCGGTTCATGGCGAGACTGCCGTCCTGCAGGTAGAGGGAGCTCTTCTGCCCCGAGATCCCGACCCGGTTGCCGATCAGGTTCAGGCTGCGCAGGGTCGCCTCGCTGTTGGCGAAGACCAGACCCGCATCGCAGTCCGATGCGCCCCCCGTTTCCATCTGCACCAGGGCATCCTGGAAACGCATCCCTACGGCGCAGCGCTCGACACGCACCCCTTTCAGCGTCAGGTTGGAGAAGAGCGCCTCCAGCCCGGTTTGGGCGCCGTCGATGCGGCAGTTCTCCATAACATTCTTCTTCTCGCTGCCAAGGAGCGTGATCCCCAGCCAGTCCCCCGCCGCCGACGCGGCGAAGCTGGAGGTAAAGCGGATCGGATCATCCTTGGTCCCGGTGGCGACAATGCGCCCCTGCACCACCAGGGTCGGCGTTTGCCCCTCGCTCTTTTTGAAGCGCACCACCGTCCCCGGCTCCACGGTCAGCGTCGCCTGGGAGGCCACCGTCACCGCCCCCTGTACCAGCACCTCGCCGCGCCAGACGGTATCCTCCGCCAGCACCTGGTCCCCGTACGAGAGCTGCGGCTTGAACGGCACCTCGACCCGCTGGGGCGCCGCCGTAGCCGGCGCACCACTCTCCACCGCCGCCCCCTTGCTGGCGCCCGCCTCGGTGTTGGCAGCGACGACAAAAGGCTTCTCGACCGTAGCCTTGGCGAAGGTGGGAAGCAAAAGGGCCGCCAGAAGCGGCCCCGCGCAGATAAGGGCAAGGAATTGTTTTTTCATGTCACCGGGATCTCGAGGCCTTCCTGGTGGTACACCTTGTTCTTGCCGCAGCGCTTGGCCAGGTAGAGCAGGGAGTCCACGATGTTGAACAGCTCGTCCATCTTGTCGGCATTCTCGGGATAGCTCGCCACGCCGATACTCACGGTAACGCCGCGGTTGGTCCCTTCCACGAGCCTCGCGGCGGTGCCGCTTTGCACACTGTCGCGCAGGCGCTCCGCCGCCAGGATGGCCTTCTCCAGCCGCGTCTCCGGCAGGAGCACGATGAACTCCTCGCCGCCATAGCGGAAGGCGACGTCTACGCCGCGGATGGTCTGCAGGATCAGCTCTCCCATCAGTTCCAGGAGACGGTCGCCGGCGGCGTGCCCGTAGCTGTCGTTGTAGGACTTGAAGTCGTCCACGTCCATCATGATGATGGAAAAGGGTTTGTGGTAGCGCTTGGCGCGCGCCATCTCCTGCCGGAAGTACTGCTTGAAGTAGCGGTGGTTGTGCAGCCCGGTAAGCGCGTCCGTGATGGCCAAAAGCTTGGTCTGCTTGTGCAGCGTTGCGTTGTGGATCGCCATGGCGGCAAAGGAGGCCAGGATGGAAAGCATGTTCAGCTTCTCCCGGTCGAACTGCCTCGGAGCGAAATCGTCGAGGTAGAGGATCCCCACGATGCGCTCCTGGAAGATGAGCGGCACGCAGACCAGCGAGCGGATACCCTCGTTGAGCGCGATCGGGTTGTTGAAGAACGGGGTCTTTTCCGTGTCCTCTATATAGAAGATCTCGCCCGCCCGGAGCACCTGCTCGGTCAGCCCGCCGGCGGTCACCTCCCAGCGCTCCTTCTTCACGAAATCCGCCGTCAGTCCCGAGTGCGCATGCAGGCTCAGCTCGCGCTTGGCGTCGTAGTAGAGCGCAACGCTGCCGGCCGGCGTTTCGGCGAATCTCATGGCGGAGGTGAGGATGGCCTGCAGCACCGTGTCCAGGTCCAACGTAGACACCACCGCTTTGGCGACCTCGATCAGGTCCTTGAGCGCCTTGACCTGGGATTCAAGGGACTCTTTCTGGCTGTTGCAATCACACTGGGTCATGAAGGCTCCCGGCAGGAAAATTAACCATACACCAATAGCACAGTGCCGGTCCGCTTGTAAATGGCCGAGCAGCGTAAACAACGGCAAATTCGATTTTTATGAGCGGCCGAAATTTTAATCTATTAACGCTTGACTTCGTCATACATCTTGTGGTTTATTTCTGCCGCTCCACAAAATGTAGGGCCCCAAGCAAATGACATGGCTACATGTTGAATATCCCAAGGAGGACGAAAGGTTATGAAGAAAACAGTCGAGAAGGGTCAGATCCCGGGTCTCACCAAGAACGCATTGACGGTGCTCGAGAAGCGCTATTTGAAGAGGGACCAGGCCGGGAAGCCCCTTGAGACTGCCTCCGACATGTTCCGCCGCGTGGCGACCGCGATCGCGCAGGCCGACGCCGTGTTCGACAAGAAGGCGGACATCTCCGCGCTGTCGGACAAGTTCTACAACATGATGACCAACTTCGAGTTCCTCCCCAACTCCCCGACCCTGATGAACGCCGGCCGCGAGCTGGGGCAGCTTTCCGCCTGCTTCGTGCTGCCGGTGGGCGACAGCATGGAGGAAATCTTCGAATCCGTCAAGAACACCGCGCTGATTCACAAGTCCGGCGGCGGCACTGGCTTCTCCTTCTCGCGCCTGCGCCCGGCCAACGACGTGGTCATGTCCACCACCGGCATCTCCAGCGGCCCCCTCTCCTTCATGCGCGTCTTCGACATCGCCACCGAGACCATCAAGCAGGGAGGCACCCGCCGCGGCGCGAACATGGCGATCCTGCGTGTCGACCATCCCGACATCATGGACTTCATCATGTGCAAGAACGACCAGCGCCAGCTGAACAACTTCAACATCTCGGTCGGCATCACCGAGGAGTTCATGAAGGCGGTCGACGCGGACCGCGACTACACCATATTCAACCCGCGTGACAAGAAGCCGGCCGGCACGCTGAACGCGCGCAAGGTGTTCGCCCGCATCGTGAAGCAGGCCTGGGAGAACGGCGAGCCGGGCATCATCTTCCTGGACCGCCTGAACAAGGACAACCCGACCCCGCACATCGGCGAGATCGAGTCGACCAACCCCTGCGGCGAGCAGCCGCTTCTCCCGTACGAGTCCTGCAACCTGGGCTCCATCAACCTGGGAAAGATGGTGGTCCACGGCAAGGTAGACTGGGACAAGCTGAAAGAGACCGTGCGCACCTCCGTGCACTTTTTGGACAACGTCATCGAGGTGAACAACTACCCGCTGCCGCAGATCGACGAGATGACCCGCTCCAACCGCAAGATCGGCCTGGGCGTCATGGGCTGGGCGGACATGCTGATCATGCTCGGCATCCCCTACGGCTCCGAGGAGTCCGTGGAACTGGGCGAGAAGGTGATGCAGTTCATCAACGAGGAAGGCAAGATCGCCTCCCGCGAGCTTGCCAAGTCCCGCGGCGCCTTCCCCAACTTCAAGGGTAGCATCTACGACGTCCCGGGCGCCGATCCGATCAGGAACGCGACGGTCACCACCATCGCCCCGACCGGCACCATCTCCATCATCGCCAACGCCTCCTCCGGCGTCGAGCCGCTCTTCGCGGTCAGCTTCGTGCGCCAGGTCATGGACAAGAACATCCTGGTCGAAGTGAACCCGCTCTTCGAGAAGATCGCCAAGGAGCAGGGCTTCTACAGCGAGGAGCTGATGCAGCGCATCGCCGAGCACGGCACCGTGCACGACATCAGCGCCATCCCCGAGGACGTGCGCGACGTGTTCGTCACCGCCCACGACATCACCCCGGAAGAGCACATCACCATGCAGGCCGCCTTCCAGCGTCACACCGACAACGCCGTCTCCAAGACCGTGAACTTCCCGCAGGAAGCCACCATCGAGGACGTCGAGGAAGTCTACCGTCTGGCCTACCAGATGAACTGCAAGGGGGTCACCATCTACCGTGACGGCTCCCGCGACGAGCAGGTACTCTCCGTCGGCAAGAAGGAAGAGCCCAAGGCCGCCGTGCCCCTCACCCTCGAGGAGAAGCGCAGCATCAAGCGCGAGCGTCCCAAGGCGCTCAAAGGGTGGACCTACCAGATGCAGACCGGTTGCGGGCCGCTGTACATCACCATCAACGAAGACGCCAGCGGGCTCTTCGAAGTCTTCACCACCATGGGCAAGGCCGGCGGCTGCGCCGCGAGCCAGTCCGAGGCGATCGGCCGCATGGTGTCTCTCGCCTGGAGAAGCGGTGTGCAGGCACGCCAGGTCGTGAAGCAGCTGCTGGGCATTTCCTGCCACAGCCCGAGCGGTTTCGGCGACAACAAGGTCCTCTCCTGCGCCGACGCCGTCGCCAAGGCGATCCAATCGCACCTGGCGCTGACCGGCCACGCCGAAGTCATCGAGGCGCCGAGCTTCGAGAGAGGCGCCTGCCCCGAGTGTGGTGGTGTCGTCGAGCATGAAGGCGGCTGCGCAGTATGCCGCGTCTGCGGCTACTCCGAGTGCGCGTAGCGAGGTAGTTTTACGCTGCTGTTGCGCAGGGTCTGAGAAAGAGAACCGAGCAAAGAGTAGATAAGAAGTAGAAGTACCAAGGGGGATCCGATTTGCGGATCCCCCTTTTTACGTGCATCGCACCGGCCGTCCCCCCCTCTCCCTCCGGGAGAGGGTGCCCGAAGGGCGGGTGAGCGAGCTTCAATCGAGGTGATAGTCTGCACCAGCTTCAGCCTTCGGTCAAAGAACTGGAAAAACCGCGAGAAACCTGCTATCACTTTTCAGCAGCTTACATGCATATAGTACATGCCCGGAACCGGCACTACCTGAATCAAAGGATTTACGAAAATGGAGGTTGTGCGTTGATCGATTACGACAAATTCAACAGATCGCTCAAGCATCTTGAGCTGCAGTTTGCAAACTACAGCAGCTCTCGTGAACGCGACCTTCCCGAACTCGACAGGGAAGCATTGGCCGAGTCGGTCGTTCATCGCTTTGAGACCTGCTACGACTGCCTTTGGAAGATCCTCAAGCGCTACCTGATGGAAGAACTTGGTATCCCCGACGTCCCGAACAGTCCCAAACCGATCTTTCGTCTCGGCTTTGAAAATAAGCTCTTCCCTTCAGTGGAACGCTGGCTTGGATACGCCCAAGCCCGTGTCGACACCTCCCACGACTACAGCGGCGAAAAGGCGGAGGAATGCCTGAAGCTGATGGGAGATTTTATCGACGATGCCATCGATCTTTACCAGACCATGACCGGTGCAAGGTGGGCGTAGTGGATTCCATTGATCTTACCACTGACCAGCTGAAATCACTTTTGTCTCTGCTGATCAGCTACATTCCCGACACCGAAGTGTGGACCTACGGCTCCCGGATCAAAGGTACCTCCCGCCCCTCTTCGGACCTGGACCTGGTGGTCTTCGCCGAGCGCGAGCAGCGCGAACGGCTGGCCGCGCTGAAAGAGGCCCTTGAGGAAAGTGATTTACCCTTCCGTGTCGACGTTATGGTATGGGATGAAGTACCGGACAGCTTCCGTAAAAACATCTTGGAACATTATGTGGTGCTGATAGAAAAACACCCCCCACACACAAAATAGCCCCTCCGCTTTTACCTTTTCCTCCCCGCATACACGGCGATCGGGACGGTGTACATGATCTTGCCGGCTTCCTTGCGGGCGTTGACGCCTAAGCTGTCGACGCCGACGTCGGCAGTCACCATTTCCCGGATCACCTGGTCGTCCCCCGGTTTGGGAAAGGACGCGCGTATCTGTGTCTCCAACTCGATGTCCACACCGTAGGCACTCCGCCGGCAGTCGACCAGGCCGGCACGCTGGAACAGTTCCTCAAACTCCTCTTCAGTCAAGGCATGGGTGTGCGAGGGGTCGCGGATCAGCTCCAAATGGTCATAGGCGGCGGACTTTGCCGAGGGCATGGCGACGTCGGCCACCAGTACCGTGCCGCCCGGCCGGCAGACGCGGATCATTTCAGCGAGCGCTGCCCGTGGATCCAGCAGATGGTGGAAACTGTAGCGGGTGAGAACAAGGGAGAACGTGTTGTCCGGGTAAGCCAGCGGGACGGCGTTGCCGACGTCCCAGGAGAGATTGGCCAACCGCTGCTCACCCTGGCGCTGCCGCGCCTGCTCGATCATGGCCGGCGTGATGTCGACTCCCGTCACATGCCGTGCATGCCTGGCGAACTCGCAGGCAACCATCCCCGGACCACAGGCGACATCGAGCACTTCGTCGCTCTTGCCGACTCCCGACACCTCCAACAGGACCTGCATGGCATCGTGATGCCCCGGCACCTGCGTGAACGGTACCGCCTGCTGTGAGAACTGCTCTATGATCTTCTCCCGGTGCACCTGCTCTTTGTCGTCGGCCATGCTCTCCTCCTTTGCAAATGATGATGACAATACCTTGCCATCGCCACGGCTGTCTTGCTATAAACAGCCAATGAGTGTCGCGAAACTGCCAAAACTGACGCCGATAGAAATCGGCTGGAGAAGTGACCCGCATTTGCCGGTAATCCCCCTGGCCATGGAGGTGAGACAGGCCGGCTGCGCCGCGCCCCATGCCCATCCGCGCGGCCAGCTCATCTACGCCAGCCGAGGCGTGATGCGGGTGGTGAGCGGTACAGAGGTGCTCGTGGTCCCTCCGTCGCAGGCAGTATGGGTGCCGCCCGACGTGGAGCACGAGGTCTATTTTCCCGGGGAAGTGTCGCTGAGGAATCTGTTCCTGGAGAGGGGCGTATCCGGCAGGTTGCCCGATCAGTGCACCATCCTGAAGGTTTCCCCCCTGTTGCGGGAGTTGATCCTCAAGGCGGTAACCATCGGCGAGAGCTATCTCCCCGAAAGCGCGGGGTACCGGCTCATGACGGTGCTGATCGACGAGTTATGCCAGGCCGAGCCGACCGAGCTGCGGCTCCCGATGGGGCATGATGAGCGCCTGCAACGGGCCATCGAGAAGATGGTAGCGGACCCCGGCGCGGTCGAAACGATCGAGGCGCTGGCGTCGGTCGCCTGCACCACTCCCCGCACCCTGGCCAGGCTCTTCGTCCGCGAAACCGGCCTCACCTTCGGCGCATGGAAAAAAAGGCTGATCCTGCAGGAGGCGATAGAGCGGCTGGCAAGCGGGCAAAACGTGACCACGGTCGCCTTCGATCTCGGTTACCAAAGCCTCAGCGCCTTCATCGAAATGTTCCGTCAATCCCTGGGGGCATCCCCCGGGCAATACCTCAAGGACACCCCACCGATGTAAAGCAGACACACCCCATTACTGAGTCATTGCCTCCCGAACCAGGTCCACCCCCTCGCGCAGCTTCTTGAGCTTCGGGACATATGAATCCGAATGCTCACCCGCGACCATCAACTCCTTCCATTGCAACAAGGTGTCTATTTCGTCCGTCACATCCTTCAGGCGAATCGAGGCGTAGCTCTCGTCGCACTCGATGTAATAAAACCTGCTGGGAACAGCGGTACAAAAAATGGTGCTGAGCCTGACCTGGGTGCTGAACATGTTATTGCTTAGGCTGTAGAAGGTGCCTTGACCATCTCTGAAGCTGAGGAGCATTTTCTCGGTATCTGGACTGATTCCGAGCACCTCCTGTTGCAAAAATTGTCCCCCTACGAACCCAGTGACGGATGTATCGTAGGACGACTTGGTCTTAAAATCACACACAGCGACTGCACCTTCTATCGTAAAATAGACCTTGCCCGTGCCTTGGTCGACCCCGTAGATGCTCTCGCCGAACGGAAACCGCAGTGGCCACGTGAGATTCTTGTTGCAGAGCATGACCCCTCTGTCCGTGACGATCACAAATTCATCCGGCTTGGTGCCCACCCGCTCGATTGCCATAGTGGACTGGCCTTTCAAGGAAAGAAACGCGCTGGGGTTTCTGTGGTTGTTGAGGGTAAACTTGAACATTCTGTTTATTTCCTGCTTCTCGGAGTGGCAGAGAACACAGAAATACTCATGTTCCTTGCGGGAGAGGAACAACCGACTAACCTGAAGTTGACTTCCGGGCCACATGTCGGCTGTGGCTTCGACGATCCCCAAGAAGCGGCTTCGCTCCCCATCCAGGACGAAACGCAGAAAATGCTCCCCGTCCGGGCCGTTACGGAAAAGAAAGAGGTTTTTGTCGGAGTTGTAGTCCTGCAAAAAAGGGGCGGTGAACAGCGGGGACTGCAACGACCAAGCGGTCATTTCCTTAAGGTCAATGAACAACAGCGTCTCGTCGCCGGTGCGCAGGCACACGTGGCGGTCAGTCACGAAGTAGAGATGAGCCGAGTGTTCCCTCGCCACATCGACAGGCAGGGAGGACGATACCGTAAGCTCGACCGGGGTGGCCACCACCTTCAGGGTCTCGGCAACTTTGCTGTCAACCTCCGAGATAGCCGCCGCATCGGCTATTGCATCGGCCAGCGCAGCGGCCCTCGCTGCGTCGCCTATCCACTTGGCTGTCTCGTACTCCGCAAGCAGGTCCTCAGCGGTTCTCAACGGCCGCAGTTCCTCCGCCCGCGCGTCCACGGTTGACAGGTACCCTGAGCGTTCGTCCTGAGGCAGGTATGTCGAGGCCCGACGCATCTCGCTGTAGATGGCGGCGACGTCGTCGAAGCTGCTCCCCTCAGCCTGCGCCAAGTCGAGCAGCCTCCGTACCTCGTCGCGCTCGGCCTGCTGCTCGGCTGCCAGCGCCTGTTGGTACTGCTCCTGAAAA
Source organism: Geomonas anaerohicana (assembly GCF_016458305.1). Classification (GTDB taxonomy): domain Bacteria; phylum Desulfobacterota; class Desulfuromonadia; order Geobacterales; family Geobacteraceae; genus Geomonas; species Geomonas anaerohicana. The sequence continues at coordinate 26,610 of NZ_JAEMHL010000008.1, forward strand.
TATGGAGAGGAACGAAAACAGGGACGTACCCGCGCCAGAATCTGCAGCGCCTCGCGCTCACGGCCGCCGCGGCGCAACGAAATGGCTGCCACGAAGTCGAGCCAGACAGCCTCGGCGCTACGATCCGGCATCCGCTCCAGGCGGTGGTTCCGGTACAGGACCTGGAAGAGCGGCGAGAGCGAAGCAGCAGTGCGATACGACTCGCCGGCGTCTTCCCGGCTTGCCAGCCATCTCATCGCCTCAAAGCACTCCGCCCACTTCTCCTCCTCAAGCGCCGCGCGCAGTGCCTGCATTTTCTGCTCGATCATTTCGCGCCGCTCGGCGTCCTGCTCGTACTGAATCAGCTCCCTTATCCGGCTCTCGCTGCTTTTATCCAGTTGCAGCAGCCTCTTTAAAACCGGTAGCCTCTCTCTTCTCTCCCGACATCGTTCCAGCGTCCGCCAAAGACCGGTCACTTCCGTCATCACCGCGCAACACTCCGATAGTGCCAGGATCCTGCGGGCCTTCGGAAGGTTTCTACCCATGACCAGTGCCTCTCGGGCCAGCCCCGCAGCACGCTCCAGGTTCCCCTGGTCCAGGGCAGCTATCGCATCCCGCAGCACCGGTTCCGCCTCGACGGCCGCAGCCTCCTCGATTCTCGTCTTGAGGTCGTCCCAGCCTGCGACGAATCCCTCCTTCTCTTCGGCCCAGCCCAACAGCTGCTGCGCGAAGGCGAGATTCCCATCGCGCAGGGCTACTGCAGCGTAGGCGCAAAGCGCATCCTTTCCCAGGTCCGAGTGGTGCAGGGAATCGAAGAGGGCTCCCGCCTCACCCGGTTGGCCGCTGCCGTAGTAGGCAAGCGCCAGCAGTTCACGAACACATTTTTCCTGCAACACGCGGCTTGGCTGGGCGAGGAGTGTATCTATTGCCGTCTGAAAGCCCCCCATTTCCTCGATGAGCATCCGGATCCCCCTGGTGAACGCGACCAGGTCGCCCCCTTTGGTCATGCGGAGCGCAGCCAGTTCCCTCTCGGCCCCTGGGTAGTCGTACTCGTCCAGCAACCGCTCGGCGCGGGCGAGGGCTTCCCGGGGAGAGGTGGCATGAGCAGCCGGTTCATCGCGCCGATGGCGAGTCTCTCCCGCGGCCCCTCTCGTCGCACCGGCTCCGTCTTGTTTCGACACGCAATCCAAAGCCTTGAGCGAGAGAGCGTCAAGATGGGTGTGGCAGGCGTCGATAGAGGGAAGCAACGTATGCTTGATGAGGACCACCTTGGCGTCGCAAGGATGCGGTAACAGCTTGAAGACCTCACCGTAATTTTCCAGGAGCAGGTTCTGCAAGCGGTTCTTCACCTCGTAGCCGCGTTCCTTTTCTGTCTCGGGTAGGCAGAGCCGGGTCGGATTGACTCTTTTTATGGAGGTGATTATTAGCTCAGAAGGAGGGATGTTCGCCGAAGCGAGCAATGCTTCGGCGGCTTTGATTTCATGTACCCATGGCATGGCGCAGCACCACCTTGTTGATGGATGTTTTTTCCCGTTGCTGCGCATCAGTGTATTAAAAGTTTACAATTTATCAACCAGAGTTAGCTGAATACCTGACATCCTGGCCCGCCACTAGCGGTCCTGGAAAACCGGCGCCCGCTTTTCCAGGAAGGCAGCCATCCCCTCCTTCTGGTCCGCGGTGGCGAAACTGTAGCCGAAGAGTTCCGCCTCGTAGGCGCAGGCGCGGGCGAGATCCATCTCCAGGCCGTTGACCACCGCCTCCTTGCAAAGCTTCACAGCAACCCGCCCCTTGGTGGTAATCTTCGCAGCCAGCTTGTGCGCCTCCCCCAGCAACTCGGCTTGCGGCACCACCTTGTTCACCAGGCCGATGCGCAGCGCCTCCGCGGCATCGACCATATCGCCGGTGAGGATCATCTCCAGCGCCCGCCCCTTACCCACCAGCCTGGGGAGCCGTTGCGAGCCGCCGAAACCGGGGAGGATGCCGATGTTGATCTCGGGCTGCCCGAACTTCGCGTTCTCGGAAGCGATACGGATGTCGCAGGCCATGGAAAGTTCACAGCCGCCGCCGAGGGCATAGCCGTTGACCGCCGCGATGAAGGGCTTTGACGAGCGCTCGATGGCGGCGAAGATGCCGTGGGCCTTCAGCGCCAAGTCACGCGCCTGGGTCGAGGTCATGTCCCGCATGAGCGAGATGTCGGCGCCTGCGATGAATGCCTTCGCGCCCGCCCCGGTGATTACCGCGGCGCGGATCTCATCGCGGCCATCTATTGCGGCGACGGTCCACTGCAGTTCCTCCAGGGTCTCCGGTGTCATGGCGTTCATCGCCGCCGGGCGGTTCACCGTAACCGTCGCAATGCTATCATTTACTTCCAGCAGCAGGTTCTTCAAGTCCATTTCCCCTCCTTGCAGGCCCAGCCTTAGATTTCCCGCTGTTGTTCCAGCAGCTCTTTAATCTCCTTCAGCTGACCTTGGATAGCATTAGCTGTAACCGTACTCTTGTAGTTCATGATGATCAGCTTTACCGACACCAGGAAGACGCCGGCCTCCAGCAGCAGGTCGTGAGTGAACCCTTTGGTGAACACCGCACCGATAAACAGCACCAGCGTGATAACCATAACAAAGAATGAACCTGGATCCTTTTTATATATCTTTTCCATGTACCAACCTCATGTCCTGTCCCGTCAAAGTTCGGCATCGAACCTGTTACCCTGTTGCCCCCTCACGAGCGCCCCGAGCTCTCCTTAAGTTTCCGGCGAGAACGTAGCTTGTCCCCTCTTACCCCATGTCCCCTTCCTGACAAGTCATCCCCCCCTGTGCCAGTCCGCTCTTGATGGATGAGGATACCGGGAAATGGCAAAGTCACAACTGCAACGCCTTTCTTACTAACAGATAGGGCACTTTCATCCCCGTCATCGCTTGAAGAATTGACGGAAAGTCTTACACTTATTGTCGTTACGCCTGCAGAAAGGAGGGGTAGCGAGGGCGCAGGAATACGATCCTTGGTTGTTTCACGTGCAGTGACCATCAAAGGAGGATTCTATGGCCATGATTCTTGACAAGAGGCGGACGATCTTTGGGCTGTTGCTGACATTCATGCTGCTGGTGCCGGCATGGGCCTCGGCGCAGACGTCCTTCGACCGCATCGTGGTGTTCGGCGACAGCCTTTCCGACCCCGGCAACGCCTTTGTTTTCCTGGGGCAGTCGAACACGCCGCCCTACCCGCTCCTGGACCAATTCCTCGTCCCTGACATGCCCTACGCGCGAGGCGGGCATCACTTCAGCAACGGTGCAACCTGGGTGGAACAGCTGGCCCGGCAATACGCGCTGTCAGGGAACACCCGCCCCGCATTCAGGGAGCTGGGGGTCGACGCCACCAATTACGCGATCGGTGGCGCCCGGGCCCATGACAAGGCGGGCGAGGCGACCATCACCTTCGAGGTCACTACCTTCCTCAACGTCTTCGGCGGCCAGGCTCCGCAGAACGCACTCTACGTGGTGGAATTCGGCAGCAACGACATCAGGGACGCCCTGGAGGCCCAGGACCCCGCCATTATTGAACAGGCGGCAGCCTCCCTGCAGGCGAACATCACCGCTCTCTACAGCGCCGGTGCCAGAAAGTTCCTGGTATGCAACGCCCCGGACCTTTCCCTCACTCCGGCCATCATCGCCACCGACAAGATGATGCCGGGAGTAGCGGCCGGCGCACACCAGTTATCCCAGTACTACAACTTCCTCCTCGACTACCTGCTGACGTCGATGTCCTCCGAACTCCCCGACCTGCAGGTGGTGCGCGTCGCCTTTTATGACAAGCTCGAGGAATTGGTAGGCGATCCCTCCGCTTTCGGGTTGAAGGTCGTCGACGCCCCCTGCCTGACACCCGGCTCGCCCCCCTTCGTCTGTAGCAAGCCCGACACCTTCATCTTCTGGGACGGCATCCATCCCACCGAGAAGGTACACGGCGTCATGGCGCAGCAGGCGCTGTCAGAGCTGGCAAAGTAAGTGAAAAAAACCGGAGTTTCCCCCAACAGGAACTCCGGTTTTCAGCATCTATTTCCCTACACGGGCGTCCCCAAAAGGGTCAGATTACAAGATGTTGACGGCCCGTGCCGCAAGCAGAGCAATCACCAGCAGAGAGATCATCGACTGCAGCATCATCAAGACCTTTGCCCAACGCGACAGGACGGGAACATCAGTTGGAGAGAAAGCTGTGGAGGTGTTAAAGGCAAGGAAGAGGTAATCTACGAAATTGGGGGTCCACTCATTCAAGCCGGCAGCATGCTTTTTTTCGGGGGGCAGCGTCATCTGGGGGAAAAGAAATGCTCCCTTGATGTGTTCCCCGCGTTGAGCACGATGGTGCGGCCCCCCGGCGTCAAGCCTCCAGTACCAGGAGGCAAAAACCAGGATATTGGAGAGCCACAGCGCCGCCGCGGACTGCAGCAGTTGTTGCGGTTTTTCCAGGTGAAGCGGCAGGGCTGTTATCAGTAAGACCAACGAGATTATCATGGTCGACGTCACGACCCCGTTTAAAACGAAACCGATCACCTGGTTTGTATCGTGGGCTCCCTTGTAATGGGTGACGACAAGCGGCACCGCGAGCACCGAGACGATGGCCAGCAGGAGCCAGCGCGGGCCGCCAAGAAGTAGAGAGGAAGGCAACGCCGCATATAGCCCCCCAAGCGCCAACAATGCGCACAGTGATGGCCAGCGGGACCTCGCTGTCTTTGCGACACCGTCGGCTTTTTCATTTACCCTGGTCATTGCTAACTCCGGTTATGCCATCTTTTGCTGCCACAGTTAATAAAGTAGCCGTCCCCTTTTCTCTTTTAATTCTCTTTGTCACCCTCTGTTTTAATAGCCAACCGTTGCTGTCGGTTTCCCTGGAAGATCCCCCAGATCCTACACTAATAGCCGCCGGATGCACCGCCTCCCCCGAAGCTGCCACCGCCCGGCTGAAATCCGTCCTGCTGCACCCTGGCCGCGGGGGTGAGAGGCTGGATCGCCGCCAACGCCTCGGCATTGAGACCATAAAGGCGCGGCTCAAGGAGCGGTTCGGCGGTAAAGGCGCCGCGACAGCGTTTGGGACCGGCGCGCATCCAGCGCAGCAGGCCGACGGCGAGACCCGTCAACGACAGTCCCGCTGCCGTCAACTCCTCGGCAAGATAGCCCAGATGTAAGTAGTACTTGAGGGTGACGATGGAGAGGATGGCGGAGACGATGCCGAACCAGAGCAGGGGCCGGTCGCGGCGGCCGATCCCCATCGCCAGGGCAGCCACCGGCAGGATGGCGGTAAGGACGGCGCAGAGGGGATCGCTCCAGGGTAGCTGCCATTCCCCCGGAGTCCACCCAAGCCATTGCCGCCAGAGTAGGCGGTGGGCAAAAAGGTTCACGTCCAGATAGATTCCCGCCCAGGCCGCGAGGCGAACGGTCTCCAAAGACCAGATGTATCCCCGGGCAAGGGTCTTGCGACCGGTGAGCCGCAGCTGCGCCCAAATTGCCGCTGCGCCGAGCAGCAGCAAAAGGACCAGCCGGGACAGCCGCGGCTGCTGCAAGTGAAGAATGTCCGCGAGGTGGAAAGGAAGACCGGCCAGGGCAAGCATCGCCCCGAAGGCCGCCAGGGCATAGCCGTAGCGGACCGTCACCAGGACCGCTCCGGCCAGGACGATGCCGTGCGCCGCCAGCCAGGCCAGACGTTCCGCGCTGTGCCCCCAGCTGTGAGCGGGGATGGCAACCGCCAGGGCGAGCATGCCGACCGCCAGCAGCAGCAGCGCCTCCTCGGCGCCGCAGCGGTAGAGGCGGCGGCCGGCGATAAGCGCGCAGTCGGCGACCCAGGCGCAGAGCGGGGCGAAGAACAGGCACAATACCGTTAAGCCGACTTCCTTGACGTCGAACATAGTAGCCGGCAGCGCCACCAGGGCCACCACCCCGACCGTGGTGAACAAGGCGAGGAGGATGCGGATAAAGACGTTCACCCGCACCAGTTCCGGCCGATAGCGCTCTGCCACCGCAGCGGCCTGCTCCGCGGTGACGATCCCGGCCTGCTGCCAGCGCCGTGCCTCCTCCACCACCGCCACCCGGCGCTCGCCTTTCTCATAGAGGGCTATCATTCCGCACTCCGGAAGCGGCGATGCAAGGCCACCAGGGCCATCAGCAGCGAAGCTGCGCTGGCCAGGAAGTAGAATATGACCCCTTCACTGCTCCAGTGGCCGCGATTGAACACGAAGATGGTGATGCCGAGATAGCCATAAAGGACGGCGTACAGGAGGAAGGCGAAGCTGCGTTCCCGCAGGGCGTAGAATGCGCTACCGCTGCCGGCCAGTAGCAGCCCGGCAAGATAGGCCAGATCTGCGCCGCGCGAGCCGACGCCGGCGACCAGGGCGGCGAGGAGTACGTTGATCCCGAGGTGCAGGTGGACTGGGAGGAAGTGGCGTTTCCAGCCCAGTCGGGTCTGCATCGCCCCCGCCGCCACGACCAGCCCCCCGAAGAAGATGGCGTTATCGCGCAGGGCGCCATCCCAGGGCCACGCGCCGGGCAGGCTTGTCTTGACGCCGAGCCAGGCGCCGAGGGTGGAGAGGGCCAGGGAAAGGACCAGGCGGTTGTCAAAGTAGTGGGCGCACAGCAGATAGGTCAGGGCGGAGACCAGCAGCCACCAGTTCCAGGATTGGGCGAGGAGTTGGTAGCGGAGTTCCAGGTAGCTCTGCAGCGTTCCGAGGAGGAGGCAGCCGAGCAGGAGGACATAGTCGTAGGCCGCGTCCGGCGTGGCGAGTCTTTCCGGAGAGAAGCCGCCACCGTGGCGCAGGCAGTAGGCAAAACAGGCCGTGCACCCGAGGGCAATGGCCGCGAGCAGGGTCAGGTCGCCGATGGAGGCAAAATGTTTGGCGACAAGCAGACCGAGTCCGGCAGTCAGGACCAGGATGCCGCCATAGAGGAGGATCCGCAGTTCCCAGTGCACCGAAAACAGCTCCCGAGCGTAGATCTGACGCAGCAGCGCCGCCTGCTCCCGGCTCAGGATGTCGTTACGCTCAAGGTCATCCAGTGCTTCTTGCACCTTGCCCCCCTTCAGCAGCGTCTATCGCACTTGTTGTGACATTCAACCGCCGGTTCGGTGCTCTCGTGGCGAAGAATTCATTTTAGCGACAAAGGCGTCAAATTGAATCAATTTCTGTATTGGCTTTCTTTTCATCTTGTTCCCTGCCAACGGCTCGGCCTTGACCAGCGACGTCAGCCGCCTGTGTCTAAGGACGTGGTTGGCACCTCGTCTGGCGAATCATATAAATCATCTGTGCGTCCATTCATTACACGTACAATTGCTATCAGCGCAAATGACTTTGGAGACTCGTCGAGACAAGTACAAGTAACCACCACCAACTGACAGCACAGTAACGAGCGCCATCAAAGGCTTGCCAACACCGAGCGCTTTAGCACCGAATATACTCGCATAAACTCCAAGCATGGGCGAACCGCAACAGCCTATCATGAAGCAGCCAGTACCCATTAGAACTCCGACCAAAGTTATACTCCCAGCCGCTCCCGCTGCCATCGCCGCTTGTCGAACAGCGAGGTACTTTAACAAAGCCCATGCAGCGAATGCTGAACCGAGGGCATACGAAAAGCCCATGTAAAAATCTTGAGCCTGAAAGTAAGAGTTAAATCCACAAAACCCGCTTTGTCCTACTCCGATATCAGCCCATCCTTCGGCAGGCATTGCCGACTGCTGACGTAAATAAAAGGCGTGACCCGCAAAAACGGCCATAAAAATTATGTATGGCAAACTAGATTGTCGAAAATATTTTTTCCTAGTCATTGCTTTGTCACGTTGTCAGCGATGAAGATAAAACCGTTCTGTTTCTTGGAAAGAGTTCCCTGTACCCGCACGACATTTTTCACCACTGGCGCCGTACCCGCCCACAGCACTGGAATCTTTTTTGTGTTTTTGTCGGTTAGGCATTCCGTGGTGCATGTGGCGCATTTCGCACTGTCAATAAGAGTAAACCCTTTGCTCGGTGTGACTGCGGCAACTCGCCCTACGACTACCACTTTACCTATATGCGTTTGAGGTTTAGCCGTTAGCTCATTAATGGACAAGGGTTTTGATGTATCCCCCCAAACTGGATCTCCATTGAAATGGATCACAAAAGCAAAAACCGCTAAAAAGCAGATGAAAAATTTCATTTCTTTCTCCTTTTTCCATTCCTACGACAACGGGGTTGCTGGTGAGCGGCGGAGCGCCCGGCTCTTATAAACCTGTTCCGGCTCCTACCATCGTGCAGACCGGTCCACCCACTTTGTTGGAACAGTCCCTTCAAATATCCCTTACCAGGGGAGCCTCATACGCCACCCACTACCTTCGTTGTTGTGTACCGTCGGATCGAATTGTGCTTAAGCGTTTTTGCAATTCAGCTTTGTTTTTGTCAGTTATACATTTAAAGGTTAGTGTCCAGAATAACGCACCACTTTTCATTTCCGTAAAGTAAAAGTACTTATTTCGGTTAGCACAGAAAGACTCAGCTTCACTCTCTAATGTTGAAGGGGATTCACCACCATTTGGAGAAAAGGCCCTTGTTATAGAGTAAGACCCATTTCCATTTGCAACAATGCTTGTATCATGGTCGGCATTCGTTTTTGCTTCAGCTACCAAAGAGTAGAAAAGCAATACTAGTAAAAGGTATTTGAACATTGCCCCTTCCCTCATTTGCATGCCAACGGGCGCGGCCTTGACCGGCGGCGCCAGTCGTCCGTGTCTAAGGACGTGGATACTGTGTAAGGCCCCCCTTGGGCATACTTCTTAGTGTATGCTCAGCTTTGCGAGAACCAATTCCAAAGGGAATCCAAAGGGGGCCTTACGCATGCGATTTTACACGAAATCACACAAGCACTACTGTGGAATCGACCTCCACGCAAAAAAAATGTTCGTTTGCATTCTCAATGCGGAAGGAGCGGTAGTTCTACACCGCAACATCAGCACGTCACCAGAAGATTTCCTCAGGGTTATCGCCCCGTTTCGAGAAGATCTTGTGGTAGGCGTGGAGTGCATGTTCGCCTGGTACTGGCTTGCCGACCTCTGCAGCCGCGAAAAGATCGAATTCGTCCTTGGCCATGCTCTGTACATGAAAGCAGTGCACGGTGGCAAGGTGAAGAACGACAAGATCGATTCTCAGAAGATTGCCGTCCTTCTGCGGGGAGGAATGTTCCCCATGGCTTATGTCTATCCACCAGAAATGCGGGCGACCCGTGACCTGTTACGGCGGCGCTGCTTTCTGGTCCGCCGCAGGGCCGACCTTTTCGGCCATGTACACAGTACCGCCATCCAATACAATCTGCCGGAGATCCCGGTCCGCCTATATAACGAAGGACCACGCAGCACAGTTCCCGATCACTTTCCAGATCCCGAGGTGCGAAAGATCGTGCAGATCGATCTGGCGATGATTGATGCCTACGACGACGTCATTGGTGCACTGGAATGGGAACTGGAGAAAACCTCCCGTCGACAGGACCGGCGCACGCTCATGCTCCTCAGTTCAATCCACGGCATCGGCAAGACCCTGTCAATGGTGTTCCTCTATGAGATCCACGACATCAACCGTTTCGAGTCGGTGCAGGACTTTGTCTCATACTGCCGCCTGGTAAAATGCCCCCATGAGTCGGCTGGCAAGAAAAAGGGAACCGGCGGCGCCAAGATCGGCAACGCCCATCTGAAGTGGGCTTTCTCAGAGGCGGCCGTATCGTTTCTGCGCCACAATCACCAAGGCAAACAACTGGTGGAAAAGCTGGCCCAAAAGCATGGGAAGGGTAAAGCCCTCTCTATTCTGGCCCACAAATTGGCTCGGGCCATCTACTACATGCTGAAAAACGGCGTGCCGTTCAACTTGGCAAAATTTACGGCAACGGCGTAGAGCTGGAGGGAACGGGAGCAGCCCGAATTCCAACTAGGGCCGACATGGGTGAGCATGACCTGCGACCGGCAATCTAACAGTGCGCCGAATCGAGCGCGGCGCGGTCGCTATGCCGATACTCCGGGAACTGAGGCGTTGATTGGGAGCCCCGTTCCGCTCCTTACATAGACGAATTGACTGCCTTCAATTTCATATGTGTTCTGCCCCTCGCCGAGCCCGGAACCAACTGCGCCGTGCGAGCCCGATCTTTGAATGGGACGGCATGAGGGTACGATATAGTTTCCAGGTCGCGCGGGTGATGCCCGCGCAACCGTTGCCAGTGTAAAAGCGCAGCGGTGTGAACCTCGATAAGTGTTTGGTGCAGGCCTTTTTTCGTAAAGAGAAAAACCTGATGCCGGGATGAGAAATACGAGTCGGGACCGAGAAACTGGAGCAGCGATTTACTTGTAAAGCGACCTCAAGATCGTCCGGGCACCATATTGCCTATTGACGGACGGGGGCCTTATAAGGGTTGGGTGTTGCCTGCAAAAAGTGCTCTGGCGAAGAAGCTGTCAGCAATCTTGGTGGGGTGCATCGCTAGTTATTATGTCGCCTTTGAACAACTCAAGAAAGGCTTTCTTACTCAACCGTACTTCAAACCAAAACCCACCGCAAATTATGATCGTTACGACGACAATAAAAATGACATCAAACAAATCAAAGCCATACTTCTCCAATAGAGACTTTAGCTGAATAGCACAAAAAACTAGTAAAAAGGCCTGAACTAAACCGTGGAGCTTCATGGTAACGTTAATCCTGGTCCTACCACCGAGGTCTTCCAGTTTGCCATGCAATATTGGCAAACCAGAATTGCGATACCAGATGTTTCGATAGATCTTAAATGAAGCTTCCTCTATATTGCCTTTGAACGGTTTCGATTCCGCAAAAAGGCCGCTAAAAAATTTCTTCTCTGGTACGTTCTCTAAAAGTCTTCTGCACACATCCCAAGGTGGCAACTTTACAGTTACTTCAAACTTATCGTAAGGCAGCAGTTTCATTTGTCTCTCATTTTCGGCCAACGGCTGGCGGGTGAGCGGCGGAGCGACCTCCCTCCCGCAGACTCTTCCCGCTTTTACTCTCTCGCGAAGTCCGTCTCCACCCGTTCTTGTTGGGATCGCTGCTAACCCGATTGTCCAAGTAATTGAGCTAAAGCATGGGCTAGTTGGACTGCTGGTTCATAGCTTTGGTCATTGCTGACCAACCATGGTGTGACCAACAATGCTCCATCCTGGTATTCAGCTGACATGCCCTCATGCTGCAAGAAAAATGTAACGGCCTCGGGTCTCAACATAGCCGCGAAACTTCCCTCATCCTCAGAAGATATCTCATACATATCCAGTAGTGATTGGGGAAAAGAAGCGTGATGGTCTCCGATCCCGAGCATGTCTCCAACCTCTTCAGTCAACGTTTTAGGTCTTAAGGTGAAGTTAGGGAGCGCTAGATCCAGTGAAGTCAGCAGAACGCCAAGAGTGATAGGTGAGTAACGGCTCCTAGAGATACTGAAGACGCACGTATTTATACCGTTAACCTCGCCCGCAAAGAACTTGGAAAGGTAGGGAGTGTTAACCCAAGACGCGAGAGCAGAAAATTTCCGATTGTTAATCAACCCATCAAACTCACACCTGGAGATGTCCCACAGTCCCAGTCCGCAGGTGATTTGTCCTGAAGGCACCTTTTTCTCGCACCACCAGAGGGTACCCATGACAAGCACCACGACTACAAGAATTAAGAAAAACAGGCCCACTGTCTCTCCGTTACATTCGTATTTTTATCTACACCAACTACTTATTAGGCAGAATTGCCGTCAACTTCACATCGCCGGGACATCATCCATTGTTTGACAATGGCTGGAGCACGGCAACCGTTTGAAATCTCTTCCGGCCACATCCGGAATCCATGCCGATTGGGAGGATGGACAGAAAAACTGTCCATCTTGCCTTACCCTCACAAAAAACCTTATTCGGAATCTGGTGACAAATTTCATGTAACTCAACACATGATCCGCAATATATAGAGATTGTTCATCTGTGTCAAAGCTGAAGTGGCACCTCCCATACCGCTAAAATCTTTCACATACAGTTCCGGCACAACTGAGCCCCCTCGCCTCACCAACTAATGCATTCGTATTGCGGCGGGTGCGCTTGTGCTCCGCAAAAAGCATTTTCTCGAGCGACGGATGCATCCCGTCCTTCGCAAAATCTATTTCTTGAGCGTCGGATGCATTCCGTCCTCCACAAAATATATCTCTCGAGCTGCGGATGCATTCCGTGCTTCACAAAATACATTTCTTGAGCGGCGGATGCATTCCGTGCTTCACAAAATGTATTTCTCGAGCGGCGGATGCATTTCGTCCTTCGCAAAATGTATTTCTTGAGCGGCGGATGCATTCCGTGCTTCGCAAAATGTATTTCTTGAGCGACGGATGCATTCCGTGCCCCGCAAAATCTATTTCTCGAGCGGCGGATGCATTCCGTCCTCCGCAAAATGTATTTCTCGAGCGGCGGATGCATTCCGTACTCCACAAAATACTTTTTTCGCCTGCGTATGCGCTTTCTGCCCAACAAAATAGATTTATTAGGCGGATGAGGTTCGGTTTTGGTGAGTGGTGGGTTAAGGGCGGGATGGGGTAGAGATTTTGGTGGAGGCGCCCCCCCCTTCAACGGGGGGGGCGGTCTTGTGAGGAGTCAATCGCTAAAGTTACGTCACGATAATACCCACGGCTTCACTCCAAGGGCCGAACTCGTTGTGTCCGATACTCCTGACCCTGAAATGGTACCAGGATGCCCTTTCCAGATTTCCAATAACAACACGAACCTTCGTCAAGAATCCGTAATCCTCGAACGATCCTTCACCTTGTGGATGTCCCTTGCAGATCTGCAATTGGTAGGAGCCGGCTGCAAGGTCCTTATCCCAGCTCAATGAAACCTCTGCGATGTTGGGACTGTTTTTGGCCCTGAGACCCAGAATGCTGGCGGAAACGGACCTGTCATGGCCCCTCTTTGCCTTTTCCTTCGGCTGATACCCGTTGTTGTGGAGCCAGGAGTCATCTTTCTCATGTTTCGCCCTCAACACCAGGTAACTGGCGTTCGTGTGCACGTCTTCCAAGGCAGCGGCTACCGCGGCATCAAGTTCCTTGGTCGTAGACACGTTGAGGGCATTGGCTTTCTCCAACTCCCTTGCGATCGCCTCTTTATGCTCCCTGAATTTTGTCGTCCCCGGAACCCAAGCGTCCATCAGGGTATTGATCTTTGTGTGCGCAGCCTGCAAAGTTGCTGCGTCATCAAGCCAAAGGATCAATTCCGGGGGGGCCATTTCTGCATGGTTCATAAGGATTGTGCCCAAAAGACTCATGCTTTTTCCTCCCATGTTTGTTGGAATTCACTAATCATACATGAGACTTTGTCGGGGTCAACTGATGGATTTTCGGCGGGGGCTTGAACGGACTTTCGACGGTGCAAGACCGGGGATGCCTGGCGGCATCCCCGGCTGCTGCTTAGGTGGGATCTACTCTATTCTCAACTTTGCCTTGATTTCCGATGCGGAGGCGCTGGTCGCATAGACCGGGGTGTCGACGTCGAAGAATTTCGATGCGCTCAGTCCGCCGACCACGACCGGGTCCAGCCCGACGCTGCGCGCCAGCTCGACCGCGACCTGCACCGCTTCCTGATCGTCACCGGCGATGGGAATGCCGATGGTGTCGCCGTTCTTGTTCACGGTCTTCCTCAGATCCTCGAAGTAGACCGAGTTGAAGGCCCGCACGATCCTCGCTCCGGGGAGCAAACGGGACACGACGCTCCCCATCCCTCCCGGATCCTGTCTGGCCTCGACCGCCATCACCCCATCCCGTTCGGGATACGGGTTGGAGGTGTCAATGACGATCTTGCCTTGCAATGCCTGCTTGGTTTCACTGTCCAGTTCCCGGTAGGCCTTGAGCGGCACGGAGAGCAGGACCACGTCGCCGAACTCGATTGCTTCCGCCACGCTCCCGGCGCGGGCAGCGGGCCCGGCGGCTGCCACCAATTCCTGCAGGTCTTCCGGGTGCCGTGAACTGAAGAACACCTCGTAGCCCGCCTTGCCCAACATCACCCCCAGGTTGCCACCGATGTGACCCGATCCGACTATACCTATCCTTCTTACTCTCATGTCAGGGTCCTCCTCTTTTGCTGACTCGGTCCCTCCTTTCAGACAACATCCCCTCTTCAGCAGAGTATACTCCCTGGCAGCATCCGACTACCATGGGGTAAGTGTTGTTTTCCTTGTGGCGGCATCCCGCATGTGTTACAGCAAAGGTTGCGTGATCGGTCACATGAGGAACGGTGGCTGACAAGTACAAGCGTGCGGCCGCCGTTGCGAGGCTTGGCAGGAGAAGCTGGGAATAATGGAAAATTTCGTTTTGATCGGGGTGTTCGTCCTCTTGGGGATGTTCTTTCGCCGCCTCGAGGCCTTCCCCAAGGACTCGGCGCAGACCCTCAACATGTTCGCCCTCTACGTGTCGTTGCCGGCATTGATACTTCTCAAGGTGCCGCAGATCGCCTTCTCCCGGGAGATCGTCACCGCGGCGATCGTTCCCTGGGGGATGCTGCTCCTCTCCGTCGCAGCGGTGTTTGCCGCGGCGCGCCTTTGGCGCTGGGACCGGGCGACGGTCGGCGTGCTGCTCCTCGTGGTGCCACTGGGAAACACATCGTTCCTGGGCGTTCCCATGATCCAGGCTTTCTTCGGCGCGGCAGGGCTTCCCTACCTGATCATCTATGACCAACTGGGCACGATGATCATCATGGTGACCTATGGCTCCTTCATCCTCGCCCTCTACGGCAAGGATGGCTCCGTTCGGCTCTCAGCCATGGTGCGCAAGATGCTCTTCTTTCCGCCGAGCATCGCCCTCATGGCGGGAGTGCTGGCCCGCGGCTGGACCTACCCCGAAAAATTGGCCCAGGTGCTGCACAACGTTTCCCTGACCCTGGTGCCGGTGGTCATGACAGCGATCGGCATGCAGATGCGGCTCAGACTGCCGCGCAGGGTGATCGCCCCGCTGAGCTTCGGGCTCGCCATGAAACTCCTGATCGCGCCGCTGTCGGCGCTCGCGGTCTGCCGCCTGGCCGGGGTGTCGGGCATGGTGGTAGATGTCTCGGTACTGGAGGCGGCCATGCCGCCCATGGTGACCGCCGGGGCCCTGGCCGTCGTCGCGGGCATGGAGGCGGACCTCGCCGTGGCCATGATCGGCATCGGCATCATCCTCTCCTTCGGCACCCTCCTCGCCATCTACGCCCTCACGCGCATCTTAGCCTGACCAAGGAGGGGGGACTGGCTCCGCCAGGTGCCTGTCCCTCTCGGAAGCAGAACCTAAAAAAACCGGAGCCCCCTGAAAGGAGCTCCGGTTTTTTATTCAGCTGCACGGCAAGCCCGGGCAGCGCCCGGCTAGAACAGGTAGTACAGGGAGAAGCCGGCGCGGAAGCCGTCGGCGGAGCCGGCGCGGGCTGCGCCGTCCTTGCTCCGGTAATCGGTGGCGACGGTGTAGGCGACGCTGGGGAGCACGTAGAAGTTGTGCGCCACCTGGAGGTAGCTGGACAACTCGAAATTGAAGTCCTCGTTGGCGGTGACGTCGCGGGTAGCAGTGTTGAAGTTCGCGTCCACCTTGGCGTCGAGGGTGACGGTGTGGTTCAGTTCCTTCTCAAAGCCCACCGAGAGGGTGTGGGTGTCGTACTCATCGTGGTTCCTGATGGTGGCACGGTAGATGGCATAGGGGGTGTTGTGGTGCCCGAGGTTGGCGCTCGCCGCGATGAAGGGGATCACGTCGGTGGTGCCTGTCCCTGCCTGGCTGTCGCCGGCAGTGTCGAATTTCAGGCCGAGGCCCGCCACGACGGAGTACGGAGCCTCTTCGCCGCCAACAAGACGGTACTTCGCCTGGAGGGCCAGATCACCGAAGCCGTCACGTTTGTCCTGTGTACCGAAGTCGGGCATCTGCTCCTTGTCCCGCTCGCTGAAAACGTAGGGAATCGACGCGGACACTTCCAGGCCGTGCCCGAGGCCGACGCCTACGGAATAGAGCGACTCGGCGGCATTGAGGGTGCGCTTCCCGGATTCCCCGAGGTCAGTGATGTCGCCTTTGGTGTGCGAGTACTCGAACAGTGCCTGTGCCTCGACCTGCTTCTTGTCGAGGACGTCGGTTACCAGCAGTTTGTGTTCCGCATGCGCGGTAGCCGTTGTCATAAGTATTCCGCCCAGTACTGCCAAAACAATCTTCTTCATGTAACCAGTCTCCTCCTGCATCGAAATTATCCCCGGCGCCTTGTCCACAACTGCAGCCGGCCTCCGGGTATCTTGATGAAGAGATGCCCGGGGGACCGCAATGAAGCAAGGACGGGGAAAAACTTTTAATACAACAGAAGCTCTTGTTATTACAAGCCTAAACCGCCCATCACCTTCGTCTTTTCCCCACAGGGAACGCGTGCCCCCTCCACACCTGACATGATAAACGCCGTTTAGACCTTTGAATTCCAGCGCGGATGTTACCCCGCGGATTCCCCTTGTCGTTCTTGGCAGGTCCACTGTTTTGCGGGGATTGACAAAAAAGAAGGAAAATAATACATTGTTTTAGCTCCCCGGGGCACCGCTGCACCAGCAGGTGCCCCGAGGAACGGGTTCACGAACAATTCCGTAAAGGAGCAGGACAATGGGTATGGCAAAACAGTGCAAATTCTTCGGCCACATCATCACCATCGACAAGGCACTGTCGGTACGAGACGGAGCGACACCGGAACACCGGCACTCGCTTGTTTTCGAGTGCGACAAGTGCGGCAAGCCCGTGCGCCCGCGCGCAGCCGGTGACAAGCACGTCGCGCACTTCGTGCACATCAAGGAAAACCCGGAGTGCCTCTACACGGAGCCGGCCAGGGAGTACTAGGCCGGAGCACGCTGCGGCGATAGATGCGGAGCATCCGCCACCGGAGGCCAAAACCGGCACCGGTTTGCCATGCGGCTGGCAAGAAAAGGGCTCCTGTGCTAGGATCGCCCGCATGACGGGTTTAACAGAAACTGCCGCCAAGCGGCGCAAACAACTGCTGCGTTTCATCTCGACCGACCTGCTCGGGCCCATTGCCGGGAAGATGCCCAAGTCCTGCATCGAGTCCCTGGAAAAGGCCTCCAGCTACTCCGACGTCAACAGCCACATCCTGGACATCGTTCCGGTGACCGAGGCCTGCATCGTCAAGCACGAGGTCGCCGCCAAGCTCCCCCCCTTCATAAGAACCGAGGCCGTCTTCGGCAAGAAAAACCTGTACCTCTTGCGTAACGCCACCGTCTCGCCCCATTCCGGCATGGCCTGGATCGGCAACAGGATCCTCGAGGAGAGCGTGGGTTCCCTGCGCCGCATCATGGACTGGGGAGACGTGCTGCACGAACCGCTGCTGCCGGCAAGGGAACTCCGCATCCCGGAGCCCGTGGTGATCTGCCATCCCGCCTCGTATTACCACTGGCTCTTCGAGGTCCTGCCCAACGTCCTGTTCGCCGTCGCCACCTTCCCCGGCGTCAAGATCGTGCTGCCGGAAAACCCGCCGCGCTACGTTCTCGAGGGGCTGAATACGGCTCTCGGTCCCGAGGCGCAACGCGACTTTTTGTTCAGCGCCGGCCCGATCAGGGTGGAGCGGCTGGTGGTGCCGCAGTACCACACCCAGCCGGAGTTCACGTCCCCCCAGGTGCTGGCGCTCTTGCGGTCGGCGGTGCAGGCCAAGGTGGTGCCGCAGGGTCCGGGAAGCAAAGAACCGAACCGCTCAGGCGCCAGGATCTACGTCTCCAGGCAGAAAAGCAGGCGCCGTCTTGCCGGCGAGGCCGAGCTGGAAGCGAGGCTGCGGGAGATGGGCTTTGCCGTGCTGCACTGTGAGGCACTCTCCTTCGCGGAGCAGGTGCGCGCCTTTCACCAGGCGGAGGTCGTGGTGGGGTGCCACGGTGCCGGCCTCAGCAACCTGGCCTGGTGCGAGCCCCCCTGCCGGGTGGTGGAGATCTTCCCGAGAAACTACATCCTCGACTGCTTCGCCTGGCTCAGCTTCAGCCATGGCTTCGATTACCGCCATGTCATCTGCGACACGGGACACAAGATCGATGAACGGGCCATGGAGGCGGTTATCGCGGCCGCAGGGTAAAGCAGTGAAGGCAAATCCCCTCTGTCTCTTCTTCGCAAAGGGGAGGACGCGGATGCTCCTGCAGCACTGGCAGGTTCCCTTTCCGCTACTGCCACCGGGATCCCCCGCGCTCCCCAATTCACTCCTCTGAACGCCTTTCCCGTGGTGCCCCCCGATGAATCCTTTCTCGCAGCATGAAGTCCCCAAAGCTGTCTCCAAGTAATTGCCAGCACCAGTCCGTTCCCTCCAAAAACGTATACACTTTGTCGTTTACGAAAAACTTGATGCTGATTCTGTTTTCCGATATAAACGCCACGCGCAAAATGTAATACAAAATATTCTCTGTCAAATTCTGCACTTAAGCCAATTAAACGTTTCTACCTTTGCGCAATAACCACACTGGCCGCCGGGATTTAACAGCAAATAAGCAGTCAGACATGCTTTCGATCAGTACTTCGTGTTGTCAAAAACAGCAAGATAGTGAAATTAAGGACGTTTTTTGTGAAAGCAACCATTGTAAAGAAGATTACGGCAATGATCATCATCATCGTCATCACGGCGGTGACCGTTACAACCTACCTATCGCTGGCGCAGATGCGACAGGAAATGGTGCGCGTGGCCACAGCGTCACAGGAGAGCAGGCTCAACACGTTCTGGGAACTCTTGAGGCAAAAAGGAGAGCTCAAGATCGTCGACAACCGCCTCATGGCCGGCGACTACGTCATCAACGGCAACAACGAGCTTCCCGACAAGGTGGCCAAGATCTGCGGCGGCACGGCAACCATATTCATGAACGACGAGCGCGTGGCCACCAACGTAGTCAAGGAGGACGGCACCAGGGCGGTGGGGACCAAGCTGCAGGGCCCCGCTTTCGACGCGGTGTTCCGCAAGGGAGAGCCCTACCGCGGCGTCGCCCCCATTCTCAACGTCCCCTATTTCACCGCCTATGATCCCATCCTCGATGCCGGCGGCCACGTCATCGGCGCGCTCTACGTCGGCGTCAAGACTGCGGAGTTCCTGCAGTCCTTCGAGCACACCAGGACCGTGGTCATCTCCCTCGCCATCGGCTTTACCATCCTGGCCAGTTGCATCGCTGCCTGGTTCACCAGGATGCTGCTCGCCCCGCTGGGCAAGGCGGTGGCGATCACCGAGGCCGTGGCCGAAGGGGACCTCACCGTCGCCATTCCGGCCGGAGGGGGAGACGAGGCGGGGAAGCTTTTCGCGTCGCTGAAGACGATGGTTGCCGGGCTGTGCGGTATGATCAGCCGCCTTGCCGGCTCGGCAGCCGCGCTGCAGGGGATCTCCGGGCGGCTGGCAACTGAGGCGGTGCACGCGGTCGCGGCAGCCAGGCACCAACAGGAAAAGGTGACCGAGGCGTCGGCCTACGTGCAGACCATAGCGGACAAGGCGGATGAGATCAGGAACGGGACCCAGCGGCTGGCACAGGCTGCCGCCGAGTCTTCCTCGGCGATTCTGGAGATGACCGCCAGTACCGACGAGGTCGCTTTGAACGCGGAGCGGCTGACGACCCTGGTGGCCGAGGTGACCGCGGCCATGATGCAGAGCGCCTCCGCCACCAGCGAGATCGGGGAGCACACCAAGTCGCTGGTCTCCTCGTCCCTTTCCACCGCTTCCTCGATCCTGGAAATGGAAGCGGCCACCAACAGTGTCAAGGGGAACGCGCTGCTGACGGCCGAAGTGGCCGAAGGGGTCGAGGAGGACGCCCTGAAAGGGGTGGAGGCGATGCGCGCCATGCGCCAGGGGATGAGCGACATCCGCGCCTCCTCCGGCGTCACCAACCAGGTCATCGCGACGCTCACCTCCAGGACCCACGAGATCGGAGTCATCTCCTCGGTGATCGACGACATCGCCAAGCGGACCTCGCTGCTTGCTCTCAACGCGAGTATCATCGCCGCCCAGGCCGGGGCGCACGGCAAACCCTTCGGCGTGGTGGCCGAGGAGATCAAGATGCTCGCATCGAGCACCGCCAACTCAACCAACGAGATTGCCGCCCTGATCTCGGCTGTACAACTGGAGACCGAGCATGCGGTGAAAGCGATCAAGGAGGCGGATCAGCGCATCGCGGCGGGAGAGGAGCTGAGCTTGCGCTCCAGCGCCGCGCTGGAAAAGATCGTGAGCGGCGTCTCCAGCGCCCGCAGCCACGTCGGCGGCATTGCGCTGGCCACGGCCGAGCAGGCCAAGGGGACCAGCCTGATCCGGGAGGCGATGGACCGGGTCACCCAGATGACCGAGAAGATCGAAAGGGCGATCAGGGAGCAGGCCGGGGCGAAGGAGGCGATCATGTTCGCCGCCGAGGAGATGAGGGAGCTGGCGACGCAGTTCCACTGCGCCACCAGGGAGCAGAGCAAGGTGGGACGCTCCATATCCGACTCGATCCTCGACGTGAGCGAGATGTCCAGGAAGATAGAAGCGGCCTGCGCGGTGCAGGCCCAGGAAAACCAGCAGATAGCGGCGGCGGTGGCGGAGATCCACTGCGATGCCGACCGCTGCCTGCAGGCCGCAGCACAGCTGGAGACCGGCGCCAGCGACCTCGCCAGCCAGGTCGAAGTGCTGCAGCAGGGAGCCGGTGCCTTCCGGCTCGCAGGGGAGACCGTATCGGCAGGCAAGGTATTAATTTAGTGGCACTTTTTCGGTAAATATCGTAACATGATTATCAAAGGCAGGTGAAACCGAACAGGGTGCCTCTGCTCCCACGGACCTCAACGGTACGCGAGTAGAAGTGGTAAGCAGATTCACCAGAGACACCTTCTAAAAATCCATACCTCAAGGGGTGAAGGACAAAGAGCTGGCGAGCAGCAGAAAGCGCCGGCTCTTTTTGTATCCGGAGCATGACCAACAGGCATGCCAAACGCTTCCAGGTCCCCTCTCCTTCCGGGAGAAGGGTCAGGGGTGAGGGCGTTGCCCCGGGTCATTGCCGCGGCCGGCAGAGCCCTCACCCGCCCGCGGGCACCCTCTCCCAGAAGTAGCGGGACTAGCGGAAGATCATTGCTAGTCAGGTATTTTTCGTTTTTTGCGCAGCCCCCGAGTGAAGACGACAAAGTTGCTAAAGAAATGGCCTCAAACTGCCGATAGTACGAGGACTATCCATGCAGCAAAACGATACGCCGTACCCGGCTTTGCAGAGGAGAGCATGTGCATGAAACGTTTTCGCGATTGGGGCATATTTCAGAAGATCATCAGCGCCACGCTGCTGTCATGGCTGCTGCTGGTGGCCATATCGGTGTTCCTGCTGACACCGTACCTGCGCACGCTGATCATGAACGAGCGGCAGGCGACGGTGCGTGCCATGGTGCAGCAGGCCACCAGCAGGATGAAGTCCTACCAGGACCAGGTCGACCGCGGGACCCTGACCCGGGAGGAAGCACAGCGCAGGACGATCCAGGAGATCTCGGCGGCCCGCTACCAGGGAACCAACTACCTCTGGATCAACGACCTCAGCCCGAGGATGGTGATCCACCCCCTGAAGCCGGAACTGAACGGCAAGGATCTGGGACAGTTCAAGGACCCGGCGGGAAAACTGCTGTTCGTGGAGATGGTGCGGGCCTGCAACGACCAAGGCAGCGGCTTCGTCAGCTACCAGTGGCCCAAGAGCGCCGCCGGGGCACCGCAACCGAAGCTTTCCTACGTGGAGCTGTTCCGCCCCTGGGGGTGGGTGGTGGGAACCGGCATCTACCTGGACGACGTGCAGGCCACGCTGCTGCGCACGCAGCTGTACATCGGGACGGGGCTCCTCGCGGTGCTCGCCTTGACCCTTTTGCTGACCTGGCTGATAGCCCGCTCGATCACCAGGCCGCTGCACGAGATGGTGCAGGCCGTTGAGGCGCTCGCCTCGGGAGACGGGGACCTATCACGGAACATCGCGGGTGGGCGCAGCGACGAACTGGGGGCGCTGGCCGGCAACATGAACATCTTCATCGAGACCCTGCATACGCTGGTGGCAAACGTGCTACAGGTAAGCATCAACGTGGTGATCGGCTCCAGCAAGGTGCATGGCATGGCCAAGCAGATCAACAGCAACGCCGACGATCTCGCGGCCCAATCGGTCGCGGTGGCCACCGCAAGCGAAGAGATGTCGGCGACTTCGCAAGACATCGCCCGCAGCTGCGCGCAGGCGGCGCAAGGCGGCACCACCACGACAGGTGTCGCCTCCGACGGGGCCCAGGTGGTCAACGAGACCGTGGCGGGGATGCACCAGATCGCGGACCTGGTGCGGCAATCGGCAACGACCGTGGCCGGCCTGGGGCAGCGTTCCGACCAGATCGGGGAGATCATCGGCACCATCGAGGAGATCGCGGACCAGACCAACCTCTTGGCGCTGAACGCGGCGATAGAAGCCGCACGGGCGGGGGAACAGGGCCGGGGCTTCGCCGTCGTCGCCGACGAGGTGCGCGCCCTCGCGGAGCGGACCACCAAGGCGACCAAGGAGATCGGGGCGATGATCGGCGCGATCCAGGTGGAAACCAAGGCGGCGGTGCGATCGATGGAGCACGGGGTCTCGGTAGTAGAGCAAGGGTCGCACGGGGCGCAGCGGTCGGGACAAGCCCTGCAGGACATCATCGCCAGTGTGGAGGGGGTGACCGGGGAGTTGGCCCAGATCGCTACGGCGGCGGAGGAGCAGAGCGCGACGACCCACGAGATAGCGGCCAGCGTGCAGCGGGTGACCGATATCGCGCGCGACACCTCGACACAGACGCAGCGGACCACGCACGAGGCGAACCACCTGCTCACCATGGCCGAGGAGCTGATGGCACTGCTGGGCAAGTTCAAGATCAACGAGGATGCCGCGCTGGTGATCAGCAGGGCGAGGAGCGCGCACATGATTTTCGTGGGCAAGATCAAGGGGCACCTGGACGGCTCCATCAAGGTGGACCCGCAGGCCCTCCCCACCCACCTGACCTGCGCCTTCGGGAAATGGTATCAGAGCAAAGGAAGGGAGGACTGTGGTCACAGCGAGCTCTACCGCCAGATCGACCCGCCGCACGCGAAGGTCCACGAACTGGGCAAGCAGGCGGTGATCGCCTGCAACAACGGCAACATGGGCAAGGCGGCGGAACTGTGCGCGGAGATGGTGGACACCTCACAGGTGCTGCTGGAAATACTGGAACAACTCGAGGGGAGGTGCGGGAAAGGCTAACCGCCGTTCTACGTTCTACGTTCTACGTTCTACGTTCTACGTTACGCGTGCTACGCTGCACTTGCTGCATTGTGCGTGGTGCGTCAAGGTTGACGGTCGGGGTATGCTTTTCGCGACTATTATGTGACGACTAGCGGGTGAAGAGCTGACGCAGACGCTCCGGCTCTTCGCCCAGCCATGCGGGACTGGCGGCGGTGCCGTCAAAGAGCGAGGTGGTTTTGAACGGCTCGTAGTAACCGGTACGGGCAGCCTCGGCGGTGCGCGACAACAGCGACTCCACTTCGGCCGGCTCCATCGGACGGAAAGCATCAGCAACCTGGCAGGCCTGCTCTAAGACGTCCATGCTGTCAATCCCGGTGATGACGACGGAGGTGGGCAGGTGCAGGGCATAGCGCAGACATTCGACGGCGGTCACCGCACCGGACTTGAGCAGGATGCCGTTGGCCATCGATTTCATCCCCAGCACCCCGATCTCTTCCCGTACCAGCTCGGGGAGCACCATCTGCTGAAAACTCCTGAAGTGGGCATCCATCACGTTCAGCGGCATCTGCACCGCATCGAAGCGGAAGCCGTTCTCGGCAGCGACCCGGAGCATGTGCAGATGGATCTGCGGGTCTTTGTGCCCGGTGAAACCGAGATAGCGGATCTTGCCGGCCTGGCGCGCCTCCAATAACGCCTGGTGCGCCCCATCCTCGTCGAAGATGCGGTGCGGGTCCTCGAAGCGGAGCACCTCGTGGTGCTGCACCAGGTCGATCATGTCCACCTGCAACCTTTGCAGCGATTGGTCCAACTGCCGGGCGGCCTCCTGCCGGGAACGCCCGTCGATCTTGGTCATCAGGAAGACCCGGTCCCGATAACCGTCCTTAAGGGCCTTGCCCATACGCAGTTCGCTGGCACCGTCGTTGTAATCCCAGCAGTTGTCCATGAAGGTGATGCCGCGGTCGATAGCCACACGCACGAGACGGATGCTCTCCGCTTCGCTGACCCGCGGCAGCCCCAGGTGCCACCCCCCTACCCCGATCGCCGATACCTTCTCTCCCGTGCTCCCCAAGGTGCGGTAGATCATGATTGCCTCCCAGGCCTGTCACATGCCGCTGCCAACGGCGCCGCCTCCAACCGGGAAACTATACGCCCTTTCATCCCGGCTTCAAGGATGCTGCACGAACGGCAAGCGCCGCGGCTGAAGCGTTACCGGCAACGACGCGTACCTGTGGTATGCTCAGGGTGCCTCCCCTGGCTTTAAGCCGTTGACAACAGGGGACAACGGGCATAGATTCGCCTTTTCCGCAGGCATCGCCGCGCCACCCACCTATAACCAAGAGAGAGACCGATGATCCTTTTCCCCAAGGCGGCCCGCACGCTGGCTGCGCTCCTTGCGGCGACACTGTTGACCGCCGCACCGTCCCTTGCGGCCGGCGACCATTCCGCATCCCCCGCACCCATAGAAGCGCAGAAGATCTGTGCGCAGCCCAACGATGCGGTGCGGGAGTATGCCGCCCTGATCGAGAAGACCAAAAAGGAGCAGCCGGAGTTCGTCGAGGCGCTACGCCTGTTCCCGAAGGGAGCCGATCTACATAACCATCTCTCCGGCACCGTGCAGCCGGAAAAGTACCTGGCCCTGGGGACCGCCGACGGCGCCTGCTACGGGCCCGAAGGCACGACAACGCCCTACACCATGGAAGCGGCGACGTCGTCCGGCCGCTGCAGCGACGGCTTCAGGCCGCTCTCGGAAGCTTCCGACCCGGACCGGGAGCAGATCCTGCGATCCGTCTCCATGTACCGCTTCGGCTATCCCGACACCCAGGCGGGGCATGACCACTTCTTCAACACCTTCGCCAGGTTCCGGGCCGTCTCCGACAACGCCTGCAACACCCCTCCCATGCTGGCCGAGGTACTGAGGCAGTCCCAACGGGACGGCGTGTCCTACCTGGAGACCATGCTCTCCTTTCAGTCTTCGGCGGTGAGCGCGCTGGCCAGGCAGTTGAAGCAGCGATTCCCGGCACAGGCCTCCTACCGGGACAACCGCCAGTTCCCCGCACTGCAGCGTTTCCTGCTCGACGCGGGGCTGGGCGATGCGGTCGCCGCCGCGCGCACCGAGATCGCGCAGTACGTGAACAAGACCCGTACCCTGCTCAACTGCGGCAGTCCCGACGCCGAACCGGCCTGCGGCGTTGATTACGCCTTCATCGTGACCGTGAACCGCACCTCGGCGCTGGCGGACGGCAGCCCGGACCTGGCCAAGGTGTTCACCCAGGCCGCCTTCTCCATGCTGCTCTCCTCCTCTGAGGAGCGCGTGGTCGGGGTGAACCTGCTGAGCAAGGAGGATGCCCCGGTCTCGCTGGCGGGATTCCAGGACCAGATGCGCATCTTCGGCTACTTCCACGAGGCCTTTCCTAAGGTGAACATGGCCCTGCATGCCGGCGAGCTGACCCCCTGCTTCGTGGGGGCTGACAACCCGGCCCTGAAGGAGCACCTCACCGGCACGCTCAAGGCGGGAGCCAGGCGGATCGGGCACGGCGTCTCCTTCGCTTTCCTGAAGGACAAGGAGAAGTCGGAAGTGGCCGACCTTTTCAGGCGCAACAACGCCCTGGTCGAGATCATGTTCACCAGCAACGCTCAGATCCTCGGCATCGCCGGCGCGACGCATCCCTTCACCCAGTACCGGGCCTACGGGGTGCCGGTTGCCTTCGCCAGCGACGACGAGGGGGTGTCCCACGCGAACCTTACCGACGAATGGATCTACGGGGTCCGCAAGTACGGCCTCACCCGCGACGACCTGCAGTACCTCGGGCGCAACAGCCTGCAGTACAGCTTCATGGCAGGCAGCCCGCTGTGGGCCGACGTGGCGCAGGGTAAGCCGGTGGAAGCCTGCTCCGCAGACGCCCCCGGCTCGGCCACGCCGTCGCAGCGCTGCGGGAGTTTCCTGAAACAAAGCGCCAAGGCGGCGGCACAGTGGGAGTACGAGGCGCGATTGAAGGAGTACTGGCGCAACTACGGGAAGTATTTTGGGAAGAGGTAGGGGGGATCCAGCTTCCCCTTCGCAAAGGGGGGGACGTGAGGGCTCGTGCAGCGCTTCATGGCATAGATAAGCCTGCTGCCACTGAACTGGGAAAGAACCATGAAGAAAGGGGACGCGGCGTGGCTGCGTCCCCTTTTTTGCTTTCAGCTTGGGAAGGTGGCTGAGCTGAAAGGAGCGTTCCGCGAGAAGGACTGGCACCTGACCAGCCAGTCCCTTCTTACATGAAGAGCATGAAGCCGTTCGCGAATTGAACCAAGCCGCAGATGCCGACGGCAACGCCCGCCACCCAGACAATCTTCTTTTTCAATAACGCGGCAATGGAGGAGAGCAGGATGGCGATCTGCAGGAAGATGACGGCGAGCCCGAAGGGGCGGCCGTGCCGCTGCGCGTCGTCCCTCTCCTTCTCGAGTTTCTTGGCGTCGTCCTGAATCTTGGCCTTCTCCTGGTCATACTTGGCGATTTTGCCTTTCAACGCCTGCACCCTGGCCTCGATGGCGGCGGCCAGTTTCTGGTCGCCGGTCCTCAAAAGCTCGCGCTCCAGTTGCCCCTGCTCCGTCTCGGCGAGAGACTGCTTGATGCTCTTGGCCTGGTAGAAGGCCCACTGGTCCGAAGCCTGGTTCTGCACCAGGACGGACCTGGTCGAGAAGCCGCCCCCCTTGAAGGTGGCCAGCGTAGCGCAGACGGCCAGGACCACGGTGGTGAGTGCGAGATAGTTGAGCCAAGGCTCCTTTTTTTCTTCTGCCATTGTCATACCTCCTGCTGGTAGTGATGGGTGTCGTTACGGCGGCAGCTAGTGCTCATGCCGGTGATGCTGATCAGGCCAGTGCACGTGGGAATGGGTGACCGGCCGGTGCACGTGAAAGTGGTCGTGCGGCTCCCCCTCTTCCCCTTCCGGGTGATCGTGATCGTGGTGCTCGTCGTGACGGTGCGGATGGGCGTGGGCCATCTCCTCGTGGCTATGGCGGTGGCCGTGCACCTCCACGTAGAGGAGCAGGATGCCGGCCAGCATCAGCGCCGTGGCGACCCAGTAGGCGGTGGGCGGACGCTCACCCAGCAGCGCAACGGAGAGGAGCGTCCCGAAGAAGGGACCGACCGCAAAGAAGGTGGCGGTGCGGGCGGCGCCGATCTGGCGCAGGGCCTCCACGAAGAGGACGAGACTGAGACCGTAGCTCATGGCGCCCACACCGAGCGCGCCCGCGATCTGCGCCGTGGTCGCGGTGCCGGCACTGAAGACGAGCGCGAGGATGATGGAAAAGAACCCCGCGGCGAGTCCCTTCACCGACGCCAGCACCGTGGAAGAGATTTCGTCCACGTCGCGGGTCAGGTTGTTGTCGATGCCCCAGAAGACGCAGGCGACCACCACCAGCAGGCCGGAGAGCGAAAAGGAAAGGCCGCCTTGTGCCCTGAGTACGACCAGCCCGGCACCGACCAGGATCAGTACTTTGCCGGCCCAGACGTAGGGGCCGATGTATTCCCTGAAGACGAGCCAGGCGATGAGGGTGGTGGCCACGGTCTCCAGGTTGAGAAGCAGCGAAACCTCGGAGGCGGTGCCGTACTTGATGCCGAAGGCGAGGCAGAGCGGCGCGACGATGCCGCCGGCGATAACGGCACCGACGAGCTTCAGCCGGTGTTCCGGGGAGAGCAGGCGCAGTTCGGCCCGGGTGCTCTTGCGCTGGAAAAGGAGCAGCGCCTGCAGCCCGAGCCCCGACCCCAGGTAGAGCAGCCCGGCGAGCAGGGCCGGCGACATGCCGCCGATGAGCAGCTTGCAAAAGACCGGCGACACGCCGAAGAGCGCCGCGGATAGCATGGCGAAAAGTTGTCCGGTGAAGACGGGCAGGCGGCACCTCCGGGAGCGGTTCCCTTACTGGGAGAAGAACAATAACCGATGTGAGGAGAATTTTCCATAGGGTAAACAAAGCGGAAAAGCCTTAACGCAAAGACGCCAAGGCGCTAAGGCGCAAAGAAAAGACAAATGGGGAAAGGCAAAAGCATCAATGCCTCGATTATCCCCGCTTTTCTTTGCACCTTTGCGGCTTTGCGTTTAAAAGCGTTTTGTTAACGCAAAGCCGCAAGGACGCAAAGGACAGCACAAACAACAGAAACTATGACTCTCAAAGCTTCCCGCTCTCTTTGCGCCTTCGCGGCTTGGCGTCTTTGCGTTGAGGCTTGAGAGAATGCTAAGTATCTTTTGCTACCGGCATTTTGTTATAATTAGGCATAGGCACAAGAGGTGCCTGTCAGGCATTGTCTGAGAGCAAGGGGGAACACCATGAACGTTTTCGATTGCGCCATTAAGATAGAGGAAGAAACCAAGGCATACTATCAAGGTCTGGAAGCCGAAGCGATGGAGCCCGAGATGAAGGTGCTGTTCTCCATGCTTGCCGCTTCCGAAGAGGAACACCAAAGGAAACTGAGAAGGCTCAGAAAGAGAATGGCTGGGGCCAAGCTCGACGGACTGACCGGCAATGTCTGCAGGTTCAGACCGCTGCTCAGCCAGAGAGAACTCCTGGAAGAAACGGGACGCGACCCCAACTTGTACCGCTTCGCGGTGGCCAACGAGGAACAGGACATCCGCTTCTACGAGGAACTGGCATCGGCGGCAACGGACCAGACCACGCGTAAAGGTCTGCTGATGCTGGCCCATGAGGAACGACGCCACCTGCAAAAGGTGACCAACATCTACTCGTTCGTGGAGACACCGAAGACCTTCCTGGCCTGGAGCGAGTTCAGCAACAGGCAGGAGCTCTAGCACCACCTGCGCGAAGAAACGAAGAAGCCCGCCGGCAACGGCGGGCTTTCTCGTTTTAAGGCCCTCACTTTAACGCAAAGCCGCAAAGGCGCTAAGGTGCGAAGGCAAAATCCAAATGAGAAACCAGGATAGACTCCAACGTTTCGGTCTTCATTGCGCCTTGGCGGCTTTGCGGCTTTGCGTTGAGGCTTTTAACAGTAGTTGTCACTCGGTTTCGGGTTTGGCGGGGTCGTAGGCGCTGTCGGGGTCGCACTCGGGACGGAGATAGCGCTCCAGCCCCTCGTAGAGACGGTCGGAGGTCAGCTTGATCGCCATCACCATGTCCATCTCCTGAACGATCCCCTGCTTGAGGTAGCTCAGGTGCAGCCGGTCCACCAGCCCCTTCAACTGCTGCGACAGGCAGTAGACCTCTTTCAGCATCACGTAGTTGCTCTCGGCAAGCTCCTGCAGCCGTTCGTCTTTCAATCCGGATGTCATGGTCCCTCCCCGGCGCCCGACCTCAGCGCCAAGCGATGCAGTTGACCGGGCAGCTGTCTATGGCCTGTTGGATTTTCCCCCTGTCTGCGCCCGCCCGCCCGTGCACCTCGGAGACACCGTCACCGTTGAGCCGGAACATTTCGGGGAGGATGCTCACGCAAAGCCCACACCCTATGCAGACCTGCTGATCGACGTACACCTGGCTCGGCATCTGTAATCCCTCCCGTTCGAAGGTGGAAACGGGTTAAAGATACACGAAAATCGCCGAATGTCGAACCCGTCCGGGGCAGGAGCGGGAGAGAACTGCGACGCTGCGAAGGGGGCTGCGGGTCGTGGGAAACGGTGAGCTGCGACGGGCTATTTGGGCTTGTAGGTGAAGCAGTCGGGATGCGATTCGTGCATGCCGACGTCGACGGCGGGAGCCGTGCACTCGAGGGACTGGTTGTAGCTGCAATTCTCCACCTTGCAGGCACCGATGCCCCCCTGGACGTCGATGATCCCCCCCCTCTGGCTGCCCTGCATGAAGGTATCGCACTCGGGGCAGAGGTCGCCGGGGCCGCCCACGGTGATGGCGAGCGTGTGGCAGGAATTGTGCTTATTGTAGGCGCATTGCGTTACGTTGCAGGAATTGATCTTCACCATCTGCTTCTCTTGCATGTCATGCCTCCTTTAGCGGCCCCCTTCGCGCATTAGGAGGTTTTAACAGACCGGCTTTGATAGTCAAGCCGGCAAGTCCCTACCCGCAACATCCCCCGCCGCTGAAGCCGGGAAGCTTCTTCTCCCTGAGCCACTCGTGGATCATGCCGCTGGCACACCCGACGCCGGCATCCACTTTCAGCGCGGCAGCGGGGCAGTTGAGCGCGCAGGCGCCGCACTCCATGCAGGCGTCCCGGTCGGCAATAACGGCCCGTTTCCCCTCGATGCGGAAGATCTGGTGCGGGCAGACCTCGACGCACCTGCCGCAGCCGATGCAAAGAGCGCTCTCCAGCTCCAGCGTAGCCACCCCTTCCAGATACCTGAATCCTTTCATACCTTCCTCCTCAGACGAAAAGACGTCCGGCTACGACGATGAAGAGCGCAGCCCCCAGGGCAGCCGCCATGATCGGGAGTCCCAGACGCATCTCCTTTTTCACCCCGGATTTGGACGTGTAGGTGGTGCAGCCGGTGAAATTGAGGGTGTAGAAGGAGGAGACCGCCGGAAGTGCCAGGAAACAGGCCAGCGTCGCCGCCCCACCCCACCCTGCCCCACCGGAGAGGGCGTAGAGGAGCGCGCAGTAGACGAGCCCAGCGCAGGCACCCTTGACCGCAAAGCTGCGCCCGGGTAACAGCGGCAGCAAAAGCGGACCGATGGCGATCCCGATGAAGACGGCCCCCAAAACGGCAAGCGCCGCGGCGGCCGCGGCATGCGCCCCCCAGAACAGACGTGCCACGAGGTAGACCAGCGCCGTCACCGGGAGCACAGGCTTCGCGGCCAGCACCAGTTCCACCGGGATCAGCACCAGGCGGTCGTACCAGTTGAAGCGCAGCTCGCGCATGGCGGGTGTGGCCTCACCCCGGTCCAGGTAGGCGGGGAGATCGGCCGCGCGCACGGTGGCGTAGACGACCCGGAAGCCGCTTCTTTGCTGCACCCGGTGCGCCGATACCCCGGCGGCGCCGAGGATGGGAAGAATGAGACGCCGGTGGCTTACCACCTGCGCCAGCCCCACCTTCTCGATGCGGCGCACCAGCTCTCCAGTGCCGAAGGTCCCCTTCCCCGCCGCGCACCAGACGTTGATGCCGTAGGTCTCCAGGACCAGGAGCCACACGTTGTGGCCGGAGAGCGCCCGGCGCACGATGTCGTAGCTCATCTTGTAGTTGGCGGTCACCACGACCGGCGCCTCGCTGTCCGGCGCGCCGATGGCGTAGAGGCCGGGAGGGACCATGAAGGTCATCCGGTTGATGCCCCAGCGTGCCAGGCAGGCGCCCAGGTGGTCGGCAAGGGTCAGGGTGCTGCCTACTTGTGGCGCCCGTCCGGTTCCCGCGTCAACCCAGCGCTGAAAGCCGGGGACCCGATCGGTGATTTCTCCGCCGCCGGCGGAGGTGGGGGGGCCTCAGCAGGGAGGCGCATCGGGGTTGGCGCCATCATCCGGCGCGCAGGACGATGGAGCTGCCTGCTTCACCTCGATCTTCTTGAAGCAGCGCATCTTGATTTCTTCACTCATGGTTCTCCCCCCCGGGGCGGCGCCCCGCAGTATCCGTTTTCTTGGATCCGTAATTGCCGGAACAGCAGGCGGGGTCACGACGTTCCCGCAGCCGCTGCAGGTCCTCCCGCGCGGTCTCGGTGACCAGGAGAAAGTTGCGCAGGACCGGAACCAGGAACTGCTGCACCGGTTCCAGCGCGGCTGCGATCGAGTAGTGCGTCCACGCCCCTACCCGGCGCCCCTGCAGCCATCCGGCGTTTTTCAGGATGGCGAGCTGCCGGGAGACGGTGGACTGGGGCAGCTGCAGCACGGCAACGAGATCGCACACGCACAACTCCCCCGCCTGGAGCAGCAGCGCCAGAAGGCGCAGGCGGGTCTGGTCGTCGAGAGACTGAAACAGCAGGGCCATGTTTTCCATGCGGAAAACATATCCGAAATTATGGATATGATCAAACAAAAAAAGCCCGGAGGATTTCTCCTCCGGGCAAATGCAGGTTGTAGCTCAAGCAACGTCAATCTTACAGCCCCGGATTGATGGTTGCCTGCATGTAGCCGAGCGAGCTGCCGGTCAAACTGTAGCAGTAGACCTTGACGACCTTGCTCGTGGTGGACGTGTAGGTGTGCGTTTGGGTCAGCGTGTTATCAACGATGATCGTGTTCGCGTTCTTGACCAACGTTGAGGTCCCATCGCCCCAGGAGATCGACACGGTGGTGGTCCCGGCCGGGAGGTTCGAGAAGGTGGCGGTCGGTTTGGCCCAAGTGATGGCGATCGGCGGTGCGATAGCCGTCAGCGAGACGAAGGTGCTGCTGGATTTCCCTTCTTCGTCGGTTACGGTGAGCTTGATCACCTTGCTACCGGTGGTGAGGAACTTGATCTGAGCGCCGTCCCTGGAGTTGGCGTTGGTGATCTCAGCGTTGTCGTTGGTGCTCCAGGTGTAGGTGACCCTGCCGGCGTCACCGGTCGGGTTGGTTGCTGCGTTCGGCTGCGCGTACGGCGCGGAAACGCTGTGGACGCTGCCAGTTGCCCACTGCACGCCACTTTGAGTAGCGCTGTCGTCGGCCAGCGGGAGGTTAATGCTGGCTTTCGGGTCAATGCCGACACCGAAGGCAGCCGCGTCAGTGAGAGTATTCAGGTACGCAACGAATGCGTCACGGCCTGCGTACTTGGCCTCGCCGCGCACGATCTCGTCAGCCTTCCACACACTGCCGGCCAGACCAAACGGTGCTGCATCGGTCTGGGTGGAGAGGCGGATTTCTTTCGGATCGGTCTCGTTCGCCTTGACAGCAATCACGATGGCACCGTTGCTTTCAGCGACGGTGAAGTCGGGGTTATCTTTGAAAGATGCCGGCAGAGCAGTCACGACCTCTGCCATAGTTGTAGCGTTGTCCTTACCGAGTTGGGCGGTGCGGAACCAGATCTTCTTGTCGTCACCATTGTCTTTCACGCTACGCACTTCAACTTTCAGCAGCCAGCCTTTGGTGGAGGTGGCGAGAGATTTGAACTCCTCGCCGACCACGCCAGACGGGGTTGCACAGTAGAACGCACTTCCCTTCACACAGCTGGCCTTAGGCACCGTCCCTGTAATGGTGGTGGCCCACGCGTCGTTGCGGGTCTGGAAGGTAGACTCGTAGATCACCTCGCTTCTGTCGATGTTGCGCAAAGTGACGTTCCCGGTAGCAGAGGCGTCCGGTGTGTACGGGGTGTCAAACGTAGTCAGCATAGGCACAGGCACTGTGCGGTCGCCTTTCTTGGTCACGACGTTCGGGTGCGAGTCGGTGACGTCGGCCAAGCCGTTGACCTTGGTGAAGGCGGTAACCTGGTTGGACTTGAAGCGGAACAGGTAGTTGCCGCTGCCGTCCACGCCGTCCATGTTGCCGCGGACGGGATAGGCGCCGTTGTAGAACCCTTTATCCTGGCCGTGGCAATCGCTGCAGCCGGTTTTACCCCAAGCGCCGGCAACGGTAGGCGCGATGTTGTGGCTGGCCTTGAAGGGCACCATCAGGAACGAGATTTTCGGCAGGATCTTTTTGTCGTTGTTCGGGTCGTTGAGCCCGAGGAGTTGCTTGACGCCACCCGAATATTTAGTCGGATCGGTTGTGGAAGCGAGGCCTTTCCCGTCGCCCTTGATCGCGGAGAACAGGCCGGCGACCTCGGTCTCGTTAACGAAGCTGCCGTCAGCGTTAGTCGCGTGGGTGATGGCTACGCGGTTATTGGCGATGTTGATATCGTTGACATGGGTCTGCAGCAGCGGATCCATGCCTGCGTTGCGGCCGTCGTTGTTGGCATCGAGACCGTTGTTTGCGGTGTCCATACCATTCATGTCGCGGATGAAGAAGGAGGTCAGCAGGTTGGCGGCGTAAAGCTTGCCGTTGTCCCAGTAGAGGGCATTACCGTTGGTACCGCCCATATTCTTGGAAACATTCGGCTCGTCGTGCAGCGCCACGCGCCCTTCCAGGTCGGCGCCGGTACCGTCAACGAACGCGCCACCGCTGAAGTTCTTCCTGATGTGGCAGGCGGTGCAATCGATCAACTGAATGTGGCTGACCGGGTTGCCGGCCTTGTCGTAGGCGATCTTGGCGTTGAGGCCTTTAGCGGTGTGTGCGGGAGCGGAGTTCGGTGCACCATAGGTCTCATAGGTCGGGGTCGCAGTCGGCTCATGGCAGCTGGAGCACTCCTTGAAGTTGACGGAGTCGAGCTTGTTCCACAGAGCGTCGAACGCGGAGGCGCCTCCTTTGGCGGGATCGCAAAGGCCCAGGAGGTCCTTGCCGGTGGGCGGCTGGACGCCCGTGGTACCGATGGTCGGGTTCGCCTTGTCGGTACGCTGATGGCAGGCCATGCAGCCCAGGCTCTGGTGCACTTCGGTGCCCGGAAGCCACTGCTCACCGCGCTTTTTCCAGTCAACGTTGTACTCACTCTGATGGCAAGCGGCGCAGTTGCTGGACTGGGGCTTTTTGTTCAGGCTGAGACCGAGGTCGACGAAAAGTTTGCCCGCGGCGTTGGTCTTGACCGCGGTGTAGTTGTAGAAGACCGTAGTGCCGTTGGCGGCGCCGGTATTGGTGACCTGGCCGCTGGCGTTCTTGACCAGGTGGGTCAGGCCTGCGCCGACAGCACGGGAGGCATCGAACTCACCTTTACGCACGGCTTCCTTGCGGGCTTCCCAGTCGTAGCCGGTCTGGTGGCACATGAGGCAGTCCATCTCCAGAACGCCGGTTTCGCTGTAAACCTGCTCGACGGCCTCGCCCCTGAGGGCCGGGTCGGGATTGAAAATATCGATGAAGTAGTTAAGGGAAGTGACCAAGCCGTTGAAGTTGAAGCCGCGGAGTTCGGTACGGTTAGCGGGGGCGTAGGGAGTCGTCATGGTCATTACGTACTCGTGCATGCCGCCACCCACGTGGCACTCGGCGCAGTCGCGCATCTCGCCAGCCAGGGAGTTGTCCGCCATGGCCTTGTAGGCTTCCTTGCCGGTCACGCCTTGCAGCCAGGGGAAGGTCGTCCCCACAGGCTGGGTGGCAGCGGTGGCTCCGAAGTTGAACAGCTCATAGAACTTCCCAGTCGGGTTGTCTACGATCGCTCCCGACGAATCTACTACCTTGCCGAAGTTCACGGTGTCGAACTGATTGGTGGTGCCGTTGTACACGGTGCCTGCGCCATCTTTGAATGCTCTCGCCAACTGGCGAGCGGAAGGCGGTCACCAGCTTCCGAAATGGCCGGCGCTCTGCACCCAGTTTTTGCCCTGGGGGCCTGCACCCGGACGCCACTTGTCGCCTGTGTTGGTGTAGGGGTTGTAGGCGTCCGGGTTGGCGGGGTTGTAACCCTTGAACTCGTTGGCGCCCAGCTGCGCGTGGTAGTTGTGCCTTTCAATGTCGTCGTAGCTGTACTTGGCATTGCCGACGCTGCTGCTGCCGTGGCAGGCTGTGCCGTTGTTGGTGCCGAAGCAGGTCTGCTTCACGCTGTAGGCGGGAGCGGCAAGGCCTGCGGCCGGGCGGGTAATCTCCTGCCCCTGCCAATCCTTAAGGATGATGTTGTTGTGGTCGGTCGTGGCAGCAAGCGCAGACCCTGCCGCAAGTCCTAACAGGACTGCGGAGGAGACGGCGGCCGCCTTGACGACCTTCTTCCTCGAGTGTTGCATGTGGAAGCCTCCTTGAAAAATTTCATTGCTCAGCGGCGGCGCGAAACGCGACGACGAAATAGCAAGCACGCAAGGTTCCCCGGTGGGGGAACCGGGGTGCGGAGCGTGACTTCCGCAGGAACGGTAGAGAGCCGAACCTTGGCGTTGGCATAGCAGGAAACGTACCTAATGCACTGGGGAGTTATCTTTATGTATAGAAGTGAGTCATTTCAGCAATTTGAGAAGAGGTATGATTCTCGGGGGGACAACAGGGGGGATTTCCAGGGCGGCCATGCTGGGGCAAACACCCCACATCCAAATTCTACAGTGGGGTATTTGCCCTAGTTTGTAGTTGGTGTTACTTCCACTGCTCCAGATCGATGAGTCCAAGCCGTGCAGCATAGCGCACCAGCTCGATGCGGCTGTGCACGTCCAGCTTCTTCATGAGGTTGGTGCGGTGGTTTTCGACGGTCTTGGCGCTCACCTGGAGCTCTTCGGCGATGCTGCGGGAAGAGCCGCCCTCAGCCACCAGGCGCATCACCTGCTGCTCGCGGGCGGAGAGGAGAGCGTAACGGGAATCCTGCACAGCCCCTTCCTTGCCCTGGCCGGACAGGTGCCTGATCACCATGTCTCCGGAGAGCTGACCATCCAGAAAATGTTCCCCCTGGGAGAGCGCATCCATCGCCTCGATGAGCCGGTCGCTGGTGGCCTCCTTGACGATGTAGCCGCGTGCGCCGGCCTTGAAGGAGTCGGTGGCGTACTCGAGGTTCTGGTACATGCTGAGCATCAGGACCTTGATCGAAGGAACCGCCTGGATGATCATTTTGGTCGCCTCGATGCCGCTCATGTCCGGAAGCGAGACGTCCATGGTCATCAGGTCAGGGGTGAGCTCCTGGGCCAGGCGCAGCGCCTCTTCGCCGCTCCCCGCCTCGCCGACCGTCTCGTACTTGGTACTTCTGGCGATCAGGCTCTTCAGCCCGTCGCGAAACAATGGATGATCATCCACGATGATGACACGGCTCTTTGCTGCCATCTCCCCTCCTCATTGCATTGCAAATCAGACCGCGCTGCGGGCCGCATGCGCCCCCCCGGTCGTTATCTTCTGGCCTGCTCCGGGTCCGCCTCTTCGGCGATCGGTATCTCCACGGTGAGGCGCGTCCCCATGCCCGGGTTGGAGTGGATCTTGAAGGAGCCGTGCAGAAGCTCCACCCGCTCCGCCATACCCACAAGTCCAAGGCCTCCGCAGCGCTTCCCTTTGCACAAACCGGGGTCGAAGCCCGTGCCGTTATCCCTGATGCGCATCCTGACGATGGGGTACGAGGCCACCAGTTGGATCCCCACCTCGGTGGCGCCGGCGTGTTTCACCACGTTGTTGAGCGCCTCCTGCACCACCCGGTACAGGTTGATCTCTGCATCCTGGGAAAGCCGCACGCCTTCCATGCCGTGGTGCGTGAACTCCACTTTCAGGCCCTGGCGCGCGGCAAGCTGGTCACAGTCGTTGCGAACCGCCTCGACCAGTCCGAGCCGCTCCAGCGAAGCCGGGCGCAATCCCGCGCTCAGGTGACGCACGCTCTCCACCCCTCCCTTGAGCATCTGGGAGAGCTGCCCCAGGCGGGCGGCAACGTCACCCGGCGCTTGCGCCAGGTCCTGGGCCAGGAGATCCACCGCGATTTTTGCGGCGTTGAGGCGCTGTCCGAGGTCGTCGTGCAACTCCCGGGACAGGTGCTTTCTTTCGTCCTCCTGGACGTTGATGAGCCGGTGCGACAGGGCCCGGATCTTTTCTTCGGCCTCCCTGCGCTCCGTGATGTCACGGGCGACGGC
Organism: Geomonas anaerohicana; assembly: GCF_016458305.1. Classification (GTDB taxonomy): domain Bacteria; phylum Desulfobacterota; class Desulfuromonadia; order Geobacterales; family Geobacteraceae; genus Geomonas; species Geomonas anaerohicana. The sequence continues at coordinate 64,141 of NZ_JAEMHL010000008.1, forward strand.
GAGCTTGGTGGGGCGGTCGATCCCCGGCATCCGGACCGGGAGTTCTATGACCGAGTACCAGCATTGTGCGAGCTGGTTGAAATACTCCTTCTGCATGGGACGGTCAGAGATGAAAACGTGGTCGGTGGAGCAGTCCTCGCACGGTGACTCCAGGCCGCGGCAGAGTTTGTAGCAGTACTCCTTTTCCATCTCGCCGCGCAGCGCCGCCTTCATCTTCCGGTTGGCGTACACCAGACGGTAGTCGTCGGTGACCACGTAGACCCGGTCTTCCATGGCGTCCAGCAAAAGGCGCAGCGTCTCCTGCGAGGCGTGCATCGCCTCTCCGATCAGCTTGCAGTCGGTGCGGTCCAGGAAGGTGCCAAAGACGGCGGGCTCCCCCTGTACCTCGATGAGCCTGGCCTCCACCTCGATCCAGAAGGGCGTGCCGTCCACTTTGGCGGAGGGCTGCCCCCAGGAGATCTTGTCGTAGTTGCCGGACAAAAGCTGCTCGTGCACCTTGCGGAACAGGTCCACGCTCTGCCAGTCAGGGTAGACCTCGGCAAACATGTCGCAACCGATCAGGCTCTCGTGGTCCCGGTGGCCGAAGATCTCTCCGAAGCGCTGATTCAAAAAGACGGCCTTGCCATGCTGGATGACGTAGATGCCGTCGGAAAGATTTCCCACTATGCTTGCGAAGAGGTCCGTTTTCACCGTCTATCCCCTTTATTCCTCATGAAAGCCGGCAGCCGTAGATTATCCCATCGTGCTTTAACGATCAACATCAAAGTTTCGCAATGTGTGAAAAGGCCCGGAGCTGTTCTTCCGGGCCGTTCACTAATGGCAGTATCAGGGGGTGATGGTCTTCTGCATGAAGCCCAGTGACTTTCCTGTTGAGCTGTAACAGTAGATCTTTATGGTCTTTGCAGAGGTCGAACTATAGCTGTGGGTAACCTTCAGCGGGTCATGTACGCCACTGGTCAACAAGTTACTGAGCCCGTCGCCCCATGCAATCTGGACGATCGCGGTCTCGCTGGGAAGATTGCTGAACGTTGCAGTCTTTGTGCCGCTGTCCCAGGCGATGTTTAGCGGGGGCATAACGGCCGTAACGGTCAAAAAGGTGGAAGAACTTTTCCCCTCCTCGTCCTTTACCGAGAGGTAGATGGCCTTGGTGCCCAACGTGGTGAAGGTTATAGTGGCGTTCTGGGTTGTGGCATTCGTGATGTAAGCCGCCGTATCGGAACTGCTCCAGGCATAGCTCACCTGCCCTAGCAGAGCCTCCCCCACATCGTACTTGCCATTTCCATTGGCGTCACGGTACTGCCCCGGTGGGCACGAGAGCGCTACCGGCACACCGATGGAAACTTGCGTGCCGGTTTGGATGGGGTCTACATCCGATATGGGATTGATGTACGCTTTTGGATCCACCCCCATGCCGTAATTGGCGGGATCCTGGGGAACATTCAAGGCAGCTACGCGTGCCGAGTCATACCCCAGGAACTCCCAGCGGCCCGGTTCCCTGGTTTTCTTCGGAACGGCGCTGGTATCGGAGAAGGAAAGGCTGCGCTTGGTACCGTTTTTGTCCCAGAACGTCCCTTTGGTGACGACGTCGGAGGCATTGGTGAAGGAGATGGAGACGGGGGCTACGCTTCCGTCTGCTCCCTTCCCTTTGCCGATCATGTTGACGTTCCCGTTGAAAAGCCCTCCGGAAGCGCCGTGGCAGTCGGAACAGCCGTAAACCGTGTTGCCGCTGCTATCCTTTTTGCGCCCGCCCAAGACAAACGATATCGTCGGCTGCACGTTGTGCATCACCAGATACGGTTCGGATTCCAGAACGAGCTGCGGCACGAAACCAGGATCAGCCAGGGTCACCTTGGCCTTGTAGGCCGCTATTTCCGCAGGGCGTGTGAACATGACACCACCATCCAGATTCTTCACTGACTGGGAATCGAACGCCGTCGTCCCAGTGAGCGCGACGGGGATGGGATTGTTCTCGGCATTGACCCCGAAGGTGAAGCGTTCCTTGACGTTCCTCTGGAAGAAGGGATCGCCTGAGACGATCTTGCCGTTGTTGCTCATCCCGGTAGTGAAGCCGTCCCCGTTGGCGTCCTTTGAGCCGATGTTGTTCCAGTAGATGCCGGTAACGTAGTTGAACGGGTAAATGAGCCGGCGCCACGCGGGGTTGGGCTTGCCGTCCGCAAGAGTCTTCTGCGGTGTCGTCTCCTTCCAGCTGTAGAGGAGATCGACCCTCTCCGGGCCGTCGCGCTGATCCAGGGGATTGCCAACGAAGTTGAAGAACTGGGCGCCGGTACTGTAATCGATGGAGCGCGCCGCGGCGTAGCGCTTCTGGATATGGCAAGCGGTGCAGGAGATGACGTCCAGGTGGTTTCCCGTGAAAGTCGCCTCGGCCCCGGTTGCATCGAGGCGTCGAGCGCCGGGAACGATGTTCAGCATGAGCCCCGTGGCAATATGGGCGGCATCGGCTTGGGGCGCCCCGAAGCTATCCATCTCCTGTATGCCATCACCGTTCAGATCCCCGCCGGTGACATGGCAGTCATAGCAGAACTTGACGGTTCCGCCGAAGTCATCAGCCGTACCACTCATGGGATCGTACCCCTTGCCAGGGCTGTGCTGGTAGTCAGCACGGGAGGGGTCCCAGGCCTGGTATTTGCCGGTCGAGGTGTGGCATCCGGAGCACTGGAAGCCCTGGTGCAGTTCCTGGTTGTTCCAGATATCTCCGCGTTTGACCAGATCGCTCAGATACCGAGCGGGCTTCACGTTCGCTGGGTTGGCGGGGTCGTCAGACGGTACGGCATCGTAGGAGTAGAAGGATTTTTTCCAGTCGGGTGTCTCTCCCTTGACCACGGTCGGCATGTGGCAATGCACGCAGTTCTCCGCTTTCGGATACCTGGTGATGCGGTCGGTGAAGGAAAAATCAAGATAGAGGATCCCGTCGCTGCCGAGTTTCACCTTGGAAGCGTCATAGTCCAAAGTAAAGGTGTCGCCCTCTGCGGAACTAAGTACCGCAAGCCCTGACCCGAGCGTGCCGGCGTTGTAGAGGCGATTGTAGCGGACGATCTCTTCGTTGCGAGCCAGGTGATCGTACCCGTCGAGGTGACACATGAGGCAGTCCATCTGTAGCGTGCCATTCATCCCCCACATCGCCCAATCCACCGTCTTCACCATACCCGCAGAATTCACGAAGAAGTCCCAGGGATTGAGCGGCACGCGACGAGGATAGTAGGGGCTTGTGAGCGGCAGCGGGAAGAGGTAGTCGTACAGGATGGACTGGTTACGCTGCTCGTTATCCAGATTGCTGTGTACTCCCCCGGGTCCGCCGTCGCCCACTGTATTCGTAAGGGGCTTGTAGGTGCTCACGCGCCAAGGGAAGGTGAAGCTGTAGGGGTTGGAGGTCCCCGGGCCGCCGCCGACATGGCACACGCCGCACTCGGTGGTGAACTCGAAGGCACCCATGTCGAGCTTCTTAAGAAGGTCATCTTGGGACGGGTACGTGGCCTTCATGTTGGCCAACTGGCGGTTGTAGACAGGAGACCAACTGCCGAACTTTCCGGGACCGGACACCCAGGGCCGCTCTTTATCGTAACCGTACCCGTATTGGGACAAGGGGAGCTTGTTGAAGGACATCGTCGCGTGACGGTTCCTATTCTCGTTCATAACGATGTCATAATGGCACAGGTAGCAACTGGCCTTGATGCTGAAGGGGGGAAGGCCGAGGTAGCGACCCGAGACGGCAGCACCTGTCGGTTTGATGGGGGCAGCGTTGAAGTAGTCCAGCAGCGGAATGCCGATCATCGCCGGGTTGAATTGCATGCCGCGCGTCCCGATTTCACCGGGCTTAGGGTGGGCCGCCTCTGCACAGGGTGCTCCGAGCAGGACAGACATTGAAATGAGTGCAGCGAAAAATCTCAGGTGAATCTTCATACCTCCTCCTGTGGTTATCCGTGGTGCTGCGTAAGTGATCTCTGGTACCGTTTTCCCTGCATCATTTCATGCCTTCATTGAAAAAAGCCCGGAGGATTTCTCCTCCGGGCAACTGCAGATTAAATCTCAGGCATCATCAATCTTAAAGAGCCGGATTGATGGTTGCCTGCGTGTAGCCGAGCGAGCTACCAGTGGAGCTGTAGCAGTAGATCTTAACGATCTTGCTCGTAGTGGATGTGTAGGTGTGGTTTTGGGTCAGCGTGTTGTTAGCGATGATCGTGTTCGCGTTCTTGACCAACGTCGAAGTCCCATCACCCCAAGAGATATTAACGGTGTAAGTCCCGGCCGGGAGGTTAGAGAAGGTGGCGGTCGGTTTCGCCCAGCCGATGGTCATCGGCGGTGCAATGGCCGTCAGGGAGACGAAGGTGCTGCTGGACTTCCCTTCCTCGTCGGTGACGGTCAGCTTGATCACCTTGCTGCCGGTGGTGGTGAACTTGATCTGAGCGCCGTCCCTGGAGTTGGCGTTGGTGATCTCAGCGTTGTCGTTGGTGCTCCAGGTGTAGGTCACGGTGCCCGCGTCGCCGGTCGGGTTGGTTGTGGCGTTCGGCTGTGCGTACGCAGCGGAGACACTGTGGAAGCTGCCGGTCGCCCACTGCACGCCACTTTGGGTAGCGCTGTCGTCGACCAGCGGCAGGTTGATGGTGGCTTTCGGATCCACACCGATGCCGAAGCCGGCGGCGGTGAACTTAGTGGAATCCTCGAGGTAAGTGGCGTACGCGGCGCCGTTGACCGGCGAACCGCTCGGCACGCCGTCAGCGCTGATGTCGCCGATCTTGTAGTAGATCGCGCCGTCTTCTGCAGGGTAGATGATATCCGCGCGATCGATGGTGGAGGCGTAGCTGTAGTCCTTCGGTCCGTCGGTCTCCTGGATGGTGACATCATGCACGAAGTTGATCTCGCGCGGCTGACCGAGCTTGTTGTAGCCCTCGAAGTAGCCAGTCAGGTCGCCCTTGAATGCTTTGATGCGGACCGGCTCAAGCGGACGCGCCATCATGTTCGGGGGCATGTTCATCCCGACTGCAGGACCACGCTTAGGTTCGCCTTGGGCATCGAGGACGATGTTGCCGTACCGGTCGATCTCCGGGTAGGTACCGGTGTTGTAGCTGATAGTAGCAGGAATGGACGGACCAATCATGTCGAAGCTGCCTTTGAAGAAGCCTTTGTTAGCAGCGTGGCAGTCGGTGCAGCCATTTTTACCCTTGGCATAGGTTGCCGTCGGCTGTATGCCGTGGGTCACCATGAACGGTGCGCCGATCAGGGTGAGGGTAGTGTCATCCCAGGACTTGCCGTCGGTAGCACTGCTGATGGAGGTACGGTACTTCTTGTACTCACGAATCTGATCCGGCTCGGTGAAGACGACCGCGCCGCTCCAGACGGAGGCGTACTTCCACTTGTCGTTGGCGAACATGCCGTTCTGGTCGTACAGGCTCGCGTAGAGGCCGCCGCTGGTGTCGGTCTTGCCTGCGGGAGTGCCGAAGCCGCCGAAGCCGACAGAGATGACGGAGAGCGGAGCCGGTCCGAAGTTGAAGCCGGACTTCAGGTCGCGCATCGCCCACGGGTCGAAGATCGGCTTTTCGAAGCCGGAGGTGTTGTTGGCGTCGGGAACGTCACCGGTGAAGATGTCGCGGTAGCCTCTGAGAGAGGGCTTGGTGATGTCCTTGCCGTCTGCATCGATGTGGTGATCGCCGGCCTTGTTCAGGTCGCCGATCAGCAGGCCGCCCGGAACGCCGTCGCCGTTGGCGTCTACGCCCGTCCCCTCGTTGTTCCAAAGGACGGCGGTGATCGGGTTGGTCAGGTACAGCTTGCGGCGGAACTTCAGGTCGGTGTTCGGAGTGTTGGCGGTGGAAAGCGGCAGCTCCATGTTGCCGTAAGGCTGCCACATGACAACCGGCTCCCACTGTTTGAGGTCGCCACCTGGGATCTGGTTCGCTGTCTGCTCCTCGGGGGTCATGACCGCACGCATGCCGGACGGATCCTCGAAGAGGCCGAGCATACCCTTGGACGGGTCGGTGCCCACGATGGCCGGGAAGCGCATACCGGAGGAGGCATCCAGCGAACGGACAGCCATGGTTTCCTTCATCACGTGGCAGACGGTGCAGTCCATGACGTCGAGGTGGTTGCCGCGGCCGAGGATGGTGCCGCCCGGGTTGGTGGCGGTGACAACGCCGTTGACCTTGGTCTCGGTATCGTTGGTGGTGAAGTTGGACGCCCTGGGTACGCCTTTACCGCCGAAGTCGCCGTGCAGAGCCATCTTGTCAACGATCTGGGTCACGTTGGCAAGGAGGCCGGCGCTGGTGTGCTTGGAGGTCGGGTTAGGCGCACCAAAGGTATCGATGGCATTGCCCTTGTAGTCAGTGCCGGTGAGGTGGCAGAACTCGCAGCGCTTGACGGTGTTGCGGGTGTCGTGGTTCTTGATGGTCTGTGCCATGGACAGGCTGTTGCCGTTGAGATCCTTGTCGGCAACCGGTGCGCGCTCCTTGAAGGCCGGCAGGCCGTCCTGGATGGTGGAGGCAGCGTCGAAGCCACGTGCCGGGTCGCACATGTTCTTGTCGGTCGAGTTGCCGGTGAAGTGGCAACCAGCACAACCGAAGCTGGCGTGGACATCCTTGCCGGTCTGCCATGCGTCGCCACGCTTGAACCACTCTGCGCGCGGGAACGGCATGGTGGACTTCTTCAGGGTGTTCTGGTCCACATTTTTGGGATGCGTAGGATCCTGCGGCACCATCGGGTAGTAGTACAGCGGACCGCTCATGGCCTCATTGCCACCGCCGATGCCATTGCCCAGTTTGGTGAGGTTGAACGGCGTCGGCCCGTTAGCCGCGAGGTAGCTAAGCCCCGACATCATGTTGTTCATGTAGTTGCTGCCGTCGATAACGTCTGACGTGCCGGACCGCAGGAACGGGGCGTTGATGTCGTAGTTGACCATCCTCTTACCCAGCGGCCCTACACCGAAATTGGGGTCGTAGACCATCGGAGCGGAGGAGAGGAAGCCGGTGCTGCCGCCGGTGACGCCGAACATCTCGGGGAAGTTCTTGAGGGTCTTGGTGGCGTGGCACTGGTGGCAGTTGTCAGAGTCGGGCTTGCCTTTGATGTTGTCGGTGACCTTCGCGGTCAGGAAGACGGCCTCGTGCGAGGAGTAGCTTACAAAGGCAGGCGGAAGATTCTCTTTACCGATCCGGTAGAAGGCGGTCTTGCCGTTCATCGGATCGTAACCCATGAAGGTCGGAGAGAGCGAGAACATGTCAAAAAGACCGGCGCCAGTGGTAGGGGTGGCGGAAAGGGAGCCCGCCTGAACCATGACGGAAGCCATCACGTTATCGTAGCCTTTGAGGTGGCAGAAGAGGCAGTCCATCTCCTTCACGTTCGGCATCATGAGCTGGCCGGCCACCACGGTATAGGGGGCGCCACCGTTGTTGTCGGGCATCTGGATCGACTCGACGCCCGCGGGGAGCTGCAAGCCGTTGGGGACGACCATCGGGCCGCCGTTCGGGAGTTTCGGGTCGGGGGCACCGCCGCGTCCCATGTAGACCGGGTAGACCCAGGGAGACATGGCGACGAAGGACTTGTCCTGGCCGGTAGTGGCGTCGTAGTTTTCCCACACGGTGGCCGTGATGGGGTTCAGGCTTTTCGGGGGGTTGCTTTGGTTAGCAAGGGCCGGACCCCAGTCATCCATGGTCTTGGCGGGGAGACGATTGCCCTCCCTATCCTGCTCGTAGAAGACCCCGCCCACGTGGCAGGTGGCGCACATGGTGGCCTGATCCCACAGGGACAGGTCGACTTTGGGGTAGTTTTCACCACCCTTCAGGAAGTTGGTGAAGGCGTTGGCGCCAGCTTTCAAATAGTTGATGTGCTTACCGGTGGTACCGTCCAACTGATAATCCGCCACCTGGCGGAGAGAAGGCGGTCACCACTTGCCGTTGTGCCCGTGGGACTGAACCCAGGGCTTGTTGGCAGCAAGGCCGGTCTGGGTGCCGGCAGGTACCAGGTCATCGGTACCGGTGCTGACGAACAGGCCGTTCTTGGAGTTGTCCATCCACTCGTTGTAGCCGAGGGTGGCGTGGTAGGCATGCTTGGAGATGCCGTCGTAGTCAACTTTGAGTTTGGCGCTGGCGCCGGTCTGGGTGGTGCCGTGGCAGGCTACGCCGTTCTGGTCGCCGAAGCAGGTCTGCTTCGGGGAGTAGGGCATACCCTGCTTGGTCGTCCTATCGACCATGACCGGGGCTTTCGGAAAGCCCATCTGCTGAGCCACTTCTTCGTAGGTGTACAGCTGGATCGGCGGGTGAGCCGCCATGGCGATGGTGGCGCCCATGGTGACCCCGGCCACTGCCGCTGTAACCGTCAGAAGCGAACTGTTCTTTTTCGTTCTCTTCATGAGTGGTTCCTTTTTTTGACATTTGGATTATGAATCATCACATTCCTACCGCCCGTCCTTCCTGTTCGGGGGAAACAGGGGTGCCGGGATGCTGCCTTACAGGTGCTGCTTTTTGAGAGCCGCCTTACACAAAGCAATAGCAGTACCAATATATTCAGAACGCAGAATTATTTTAAAAATGAAGCATGAGGAAGTGACAGCATGCCCTGCAGTAAGGCTACAAACAGCTTGAATCATAGGGCCAATTCTGATTTACTGCTGGACGCTGCGATCACTGCCGCGGCATCCGTCGCTCTGGGGTGTCCCACCAGTCCCGCTGGGGTAAAGACCCCAAGGGCACAACTAGGGGTGTTAGAGCTTTGGGGCATGCAGCGGGGGCATATAGCCTAGCTGGGGGAAAAGACACAGGGGCAGCAGCCGAAGTTGGCGGACACAGCACGTGTAAGGAGCTATAACTACGTCCAACGGCTTTCGGCTGAATACTTGCATATTCAAATACCGGTATTTCGAATCTACAGGAGGAGTCACAGATGAAAAAGTTGTGTCTGGTATTGGCAGCACTGTTCGTTGGGGGATGTGCGCATGCTCCGGCGCAGAGCGCGAACACCAAAGAGGAAACCGTAAGGGCTGAGAGGGACTTCTCGCCGGCGCATGCGAAAGAGGTGATCGTAAAGGGGAAGACGACGGAGAAGGAGATCCTCGCCAAGATCGGCACGCCGAATTCGATCAAGAGAAGGGCGGTCGGGGTAACTACGGGTCCGGCACAAGTCTGGAACTACTGGACTACGCCGCCGATGCAGGCCGTTGCACAAGGCGGCCCCCAACCGATTACGAGGTTGACAGTAATCTTCGATGACAAGGGCGTGGTGCATGATTACTCGGGAGCAAACACCAGCGTGGTCATCCAGTAGCAGGCCGAGAAACGATTAAAAAAGCCCCGCGCCTGCGCCCTTAAAAGGGTCGCAGCGCGGTTTTTTTTACGCCCGGCACCAGCTTTGGTGCGGAGGAACCGGGACCATAGCTCCTGGGATTGCTGGAATGGCAGTTCGAGGTGCAGTTTTTAGGAATGGCCGTAGCATCATAGCTTGCCACAATCCCGAAGTTGGTGGCGAAGTTGATCAGGTGAGCGTTGTTCTGATCGGTGGCGCCGTTGACACTGCTGACCCCGTGGGGTTCGTGGCAAACGAAGCAAGGCACCCCCTGCTGCACGACATGCACGCTGTGCAGTGAAACTCCGGTTGAGGGGAGTTGGAACGGCGAGGTGCTGTCAAAGAGCCTGTTCTGGTAATGGCAGCGAAAGCAGAGAGCGTAGTTCGCGTCGCTGTAGGGGCGCGGGTAGAAGTCGGTATCGTAATTGGCGAGGAGCAGGTACTTATAACTGGAACCGTGGGGCCCGTTGGGACCGGTGGCACCCGCCTTCTTGCTCTGATCACTGCCGTGGCAGTCGGAGCAGTATATGACGCTGGAAGTGCTCCAGCCAAGATCGGTACGCAGGCTTGGGACGGTAATGGCTTTTCCGGGGCCGGCAACCGGATGATAGGAAGGATTGTCCAGGGAGAACTCGAAGCGGGTGTTCTGCGTGTTTATCTGGCGCGTAATCGACGTACCGGCGAAGGCCTTCTCGGCGTGGCACTTGAAACAGATCTCGTACTGGTAGTCGGCCTTCTCCTTAACCTCCCCGGTCAGAGCCACCCCCTTCACACCCTGCAGCGAACCGGCGGCCATGGGAGGCACAGAAGCCATTTGCTTCAGCGCGTGAGGGTTATGGCAGTCTTCGCACTCGACGTGCTTCTGGAAGTTCAGGGGAGACTCTGCCGTGTCGTGCACCCCCACGGTATCCGCAACCCGGTGCCGGTACACCTGTCCGAGCACCGTCTGGATATCGGAGGCGCCGCCGGCTGCGGAGTGGCAGGGAAGACAGTTCTGCTCCTCGGGGTATCCCTTCATCAGCCTCTGCGCCATTTTCGCGTTGTGGGGCACGTGACAGTTGCCGCACCCCTTTGCGAGCATTGAGACGTTGGTGGCATGGATGGAGCCGCTCCAGCCGTTGACGAGATGGCAGCCGATGCAAAGCGCCGACTGGGTGTTGCTCATCACCAGGAACTTGCCGTAGGAATCGGAATGAGGGTTGTGGCAGGTGGTGCACTGGAGGTTCTGGCCCGAGTCAAGTTTCAGCTTCGACTCGATTTGCGACGGCAGACGCAGTTGCCTGTTCTTGCTGACGAGATCGCTGTCGTACCTGAAGGATATGGGGTGATCGTTGGTGAGGTCACGGCCGGCGCTCCCGCCAAGGTTCGAAGGACGGTCAACGGGGATGGTGGTGAATCCGCCTGCCATGGCGATGGTAACGTTGTTGATGAGAGCCCCGACGGCGATGGTGCCGTCATGGCAGGAAAGGCACAGCCGTGAGGCCCCCGTCGGCTGCCCCGGCTTGGCAAATCGGGTCGAGGAGCTGTAGGTCTCGTAGACGGTGCTTACCTCGGGGCGGCTCCAAAGGGGTTTTACATCCCCCGCGTGGTGGGGGGTATGACAGAAGATGCAGACTTGAACCTCCTGTTCAGCCTTGATCGGTCCCGGGCCACTCACGGAAAGGTTGTGCCTCGTGTGGATTATCCCCTCCCCTGTCGCCTGTGCCAACACCGGGGTCAGGGTCACGACCGACATCCAAAGCCAAATCACATGTTTCAACAAGTTTGTTTTCACGACCATATATTTCCTCAATAGCTTATTAATCAAGCCAGACATAGCCGAGCAACTGGATGCGGTTATTGAAGGTGTCCGCAACATAGATGTTGTCATCCTTGTCTATCGCTATCCCCGCAGGCATCCAGAACTCGCCCATGCCGCTTCCGGTAGAGCCGAAGGTGAGTAGAAGCTTCCCATCGTAGTTGAACACCTGGACCCGGTCGTATTGGGCGTCGCAGACGTAAATGTGCCCCTCGCTGTTCACCGCCACCCCCTTGGCCTTGCCGAAGTAACCGGGGGTGTCCCCCGCAGATCCGAACTCCTTTAGATAAGCCCCTTTGGCAGTAAAAATCTCGATTCGGGCGTTGAGGGGGTCGGTCACGTAGATCCTCCCCTGGATATCGACCGCGAGGTCGGTGGGGAGGTTGAACTCACCCCGCCCGCTGCCCGGTCTGCCGAAGCGGAACACCTCCTTGCCCTCCCGGTTGTAGGCCACGACCTGAGCGGCAAGGGTGTCGGTAACGTAAAGCAACTGGTTGGAGGGGCTGTAGACAATGCCGGTTGGTCTCTGGAGCCCCTGGATGAAGGGAACGGGGTTGCGGTCACCAAGGTTGAAACGAAAGACGGTGCCGGACGCGGAGTCGGTGACATAGGCTACGTTGTGGTCGTCCTCGGTAACTCCGATGGGATGGCTGAAAGTACCGGCGCCGATGAAGTAGTAGAGCTTCTCCTCGCGGTCGAAAAGGTGGACACCCTTCTTGAGGGTGTCGACGACCAGTATCCGTTTTCTGCAGTCGGCGTGGACGCCATACGGCCGTCCTATCACTTCCTGCTCGTCACCACTGATTTTGCGCCAGAGTGTCCCCCAAAATCCGGTGCCGATCCCTACTTCCTGTGGTGATCGGGCGGCCCCGACCCAGACGATGCGGGTAGGGTTCGGGCGGACCGGCCAAGCGCGCCCCATCTTCTGATCCTGGTGGGTGCAGCCTTGGGACAGGAGACTGCCGGCAACCAGCAGCGACAGTGCCGTGCAGCGACGGATAAGCCTTCTAGTACGCGCGAAGGGGCTCAAAAGGACCTCCTTACCGAGATGCCGACGTTCTCCGATGCGGCCCAGCCGGCATCGGACATACGGAAGCTTACGTTGGAGCTGAGTATGCCGGCCAGTTTTCCGAAGTTCGCCTCGAGGTTCACGCCTGCACTGGAACTGTGTGACATAGCCCCCCCGGGGAGCAGTACGTTGGCATAGTTTGCCGTGAAGTTCCCCAGCACCTTTTTGAACTGGCGCTGGTAGGCGGTCTGTGCAGTGAGGCTATTTACCCAGAGGCTCGTGCCGGTACCGGCAGACTGCTGGGTCCATCTGTCGGATACAGAGAGCGACAGGTTGCCGTTGGCGTAGGGAGCGGCATAGCTCCAGGAACAGCTCAGGTAGGTCGCATCGCTGGTGAAGTGCTTGTCATAACCGGCTTCAGCATTCAGTGAATGCCGCTGGAGCTTTGCGACGGCGCCAAGGTCGTAATGACGCGTCCCGGTTAGGGTCAAGGCTGTAGCCGTTCCGCTCTGCACGGAGGTGTCCGACTTGGTGGCATCGAGGTAGATCCGGTACCTGTTGGCGAAGAGATCGACGGAGGCCGACAAGCCTTGCGAGGTGGAGATGGTGGAGATGTTCGGGTCCTGCCGGTAACTGTAAGAAATCACTACCTCCCTGTCCGCGGGATACGTATTGACCAGGTCAATGCCGTCACCGGTAAACCGGTAATACGACGGGGGGTACGTGAGTAGCGACTGCGCTCCCGTTACCACCACGGTGCTCGGCTCGAAGGTCGGCTGCCCGATGGGGATGTGGCGCAACAGATCCTGCGGAATCGGGTGCTGCTCATTAACGACAGGAATGAGGGAGACCTCACCGTTGTGTTCACTCAGCCCCTTCAAATAGGAGTACCCCACGTTGAGGATGCTGGATTCCGGCAATTTCTTGCGGTAGCCGACACTTGCACCGGCAGTGTAGATGACGTTATTTCCGTCAGAAAAATCGCTGCGAGCCGTGGAGGCGCTGAGTCCGGTAGTAAGGCTGCCGAGAAGCCTATGCTGCAGGTGCACACTGCCCCCCCGCGTCAGGCTTGACTTTCCTGAGGAACTGGTTTCGCCGGAGACTGCAGTAAGATCTGCAGTGAGGTTCTTGCCAAGTTGCCACCCCAGATTGCCGGACATGCTCGTAGTGTCGAAGGAGGTGTTTCCTGCTGCCTGTTGAAAGGTGCCATTGAGCGACAGGTTGCGGGATAATCCACCAGGGGTAACCCAGTTTCCCTGGTAGTTAGCCACAGCCGAACCAGTCCTGCTTTCACTGGACACGCCAGTCTCTATGACCGTCGAATCGCTTTTGGAGAGGCTCGTCGACAATGACAGATTGCCGTACGGAGCACTATGAGACGCGAAGAAAGCAAGACTTTGGCTGTTCTGCCGTGTGTTGATCAAGAGTCCGCTGGTTTCCTGCGACTGGCGGGAAAAACTCACCGAGGATGGAACGACGTCGTTGTGAACGCCAAGGTGAGCGGAGAAGCTATCCGTTTCCGTTTGGTAGGATGGGGAAAAAGAAGGAGAAACGGTCTGACTGGTGGAAGATGCACTAAAACTTGACGGAAGGTCTGACTGGGGCAGCATATGGCCGAAAACGCCATAGGTAAGTTGGAGCGAGGAGCGACTCTCGGTCGTCTCCTGCGTCAGCGAATCCCGCAGCCACTCAAGGCCCAGCGAAGCTTCCCCCTTCAAAAACCGAGGGCTGAGGATGAAGTAGTCGAAACCAGCGTGATAATCGCCCCTAAATCCTTGTGCCTTCTGGTCGGTTACATTCTCCGAGGAACTTTGTGAATTGCTATAGTTGTACCCGGCCCCAGCGGAATGGTGAAAGTCCCGAATGGCGAGGAGAGAAAAGGCGGAGGCCTCGCGTCGAGCGAGGAGCAGGCAGAGCAATACTCCAACCCACGGCACTGCATTCCACAGTGGCAAACACCGTCGTCTTTGGTTGTGCAAACGGGACATCCGGTTCCCCAGCAAGCTTCGTCCTTCCTACTTGAGAAAGTATCTGGAGTCGCCCGAATGGGGATCGTGGCAATCGATACATCTGACTCCGTTAGCCTCGATTTTGGCGTGCATTCCCGCTGCGGCACGCGCTTCGAGATGGCATTTGTCACACAAGCGCTCCGGTTCCAGCAGCAATAGAGAGGGATAGCTCCCCTCATGCGGGAAATGGCAGGCAAGGCAATCTCCCTCCGCCGCCGGACCATGGGCGAACCGGTGCTTTAGAATACGGGGATGGCAGAGAAAGCACAGTTCGTTTCGCGGCCTGATCAGGCCGCTGATAGTCGTCTTCTCCGCCTCATGACAGCCGTTGCAGCGCTTCTCCTCGTAGGGGGGATGGCTGCTTGGCTTGTACTCCGGCTTCACAACGGCAACCGGTTTGCCGGCGGAGGTTTGTACCGTGTTTTTAACTGCCGCCTCGGCGCAGTATTCTTCAACAGGAGGCAGCACGGGCACCTCGTCAAAGAAGGTGGTCAGAAACCTCTGCCTGGCCGCCGGCTCGCATCCGGCAAGAGTCAGTACGGCAACAACCAACACGAGGATTCGTGACAGTATGATTCTCATACGGGTGCGACCAACTCTTACTTACTAGGGGCAGAAGCGGGCGGCGTCATTGCGGCCGGAGCTGGGTTTCCATCCTTTGCCTGCTCCTTTGCCTGCTCCTTTGCCTTCTCCTTCTTCTCCGCCTCCGTCATAGCCTCCTCTTTCTGACGGATCTGCTCGATCCGCTCCTTGACGAGAGCGTCGTAGTCGACACCTTTCTTCTTCCCTAAGCCGTACACGCTGATCTTGCTCTCGCCAAATTGGCTGATCACGAAGATCACGCGGTCCAGGACGAAATCCGGAGCTGCAAATTTCTGGTAGTAGTCGAGATCCTCGTCCGACACCGCGAGCCCTGCCGGGACGTTGAGGGAGCCTGGTGTGCCGGGTTCTCCAAAGGACATGAGAAGCCTGAAGTCCTTGTCCAGAAGTCGTACGTTCTGGGTGGCAGCATCGACGACGTACATAATCCCACCTTTATCGAAGGAGATGGTACGGGGACGATTGAATTCGGCAAGACCGGTGCCCAACTTCCCAAAGGAGCGCTGCGCGTGACCGTCGCGGTCGAATTCGACCAGCCTGCCATCGAGGTTGCTGACAAACACGCCGCCTTTGCCGTCCAATCCCAAGGCAAGGGGCGTAGCAAGACGTCCCAGCGGGTTCTCCGATTCTTGACCGAAGCTGCGCACCGGAGCGGAGGTGCGACGGTCGTAGACCCGGACCAAGCCGTTTTGCTGGTCCAGTATGTAAACATAGAGGTCGTCGACTTCGACGCCTACCGGCTTCATATCCTCTTCACTCACGACTCCCTGATAACTCCCGTCGGGACCGTACTTGAGCACCTTCTTGCGCGAGGTGTCCGCCACGTAAAGCACCCCATCGGCATCCACCGTTACCCAGAGCGGTTTTTGCAGCTTACCCGCTCCGGTGTTCCCGCTGAGTACGGAAGCCTTCTTCCTGGGCAGGTCAAGCATGATCACCTGAGCCTGGACCGAGTCAACGACGTAGAGCATTCCTTTCCTGGCAGCGAGGCCGTACGGCTTCATGATAGGGATGATCTGCTCCTGACTTCCCCCCGTATCGAGGAGTGAGAAGGACTTTCTGACAACGACGTCGCTCGAATCGGTGATTCTCGTAAGGTACTGGATTCTGGGTTCGTCGGGCGCCGGGGGCCAGAATTGAACAATCTTTTTGGTATCGGATGCGCACCCTCCCAAAAGGATCAAGCCCAAAGAAGCGATGATCGTTCCCATTACGAGTCTGAGCGACATGTTTCCTCCCGTTTTTCGGCAAACATTAATTATGTTGTATATATAACAAGAAGAGTTAAAAGTGAAGTTAAATCTGGTCGATTACAGGCTGATTAAGACCGAAAAGGCCGCCACGAAAGTGGCGGCCTCCGGTGCTGCACAGAGAAGGTTCTCTCTATTTTTTGTGGCAGGTCAGGCAGAATGCGGAGCCAACCTGGGTGCCGTAGAGCAGGAAGCCCTTCATGGCCGTCTGGCCGTCGTAAGCAACCGGCTGGTTGCCCACCGCGGTGCCGTTGTGGACATCGTGGCAGGAGGCGCAGGTGACGAAGCCATTGACGTTGGTATCAGAGGGATCGGTATACAGTACGCTCTTGATGGTATTGGTCGGGGTGCCAGAGGTCCTCGGGAATTTGGTGGTGACCTGGTTCAACTCGTAGGGGTTGCCATTCGGATCGGTGCTCCCCTCGTAGTCGGAGTACCTCATCCCGATCGGGTGGTCGTTGGTGAGCCCGCCGCCAGCGCCTACGATGCCGCCTGCGATGCCGATGGAGCTTTTGCCGAGGCCACCGCTCTTGCCACCGAAGAGGTCACCGGTATCGGTGGCCGCGGCACCGGTAGCGCCGTAGTAGGAGTCAACGGCGATGTTGCCGTCATGGCAGCTAAGGCAGAGGCGGGACGGTCCGATCAGGGGGTCGTACGCCTTGCCCTGGCGGGCCGGGTCGAAGGTCTGGCTCACGTAGGTGCCGTAGTCACCAACGTTGGTGGTGCGGCTCCAGAGCGGTGCGTAGATCTTGTACTGTGCGGTGGTGCCGCCGGTAACTTCGCCGGTCGCTGCGTTCACGGTCCCGTTGCCGCCAAGGAAGTTGACTGTGGTGGCTAGATTCTGGTTGGTCTCGGCAGAGTGGTGCGGGGAGTGGCAGAAGGCGCAGAGTCTTTTGCCCGGATCGGACTTGGTCATACCATAGTCCGAGATGGCAACGCCGGTACCGCTGTTGCTAAGATCGTGAACGGAACCTACGATGCTGGAGCCGCTGGAATTGGCGCCCTGTGCAACGGCCGCACCGAGAGCGAGGCCCGCTACTGCTGCTACTGCCACGAATTGTTTTTTCATTACATGTTCCTCCGTTTTGTGATGTGTAGTGAAAACTCGCTGCTCGGCTCTCTCTTTTGCAACTTGGATTTCACCTGATTAAAGACCGGTGTCACCTCCCCCCGAAGGGACGCCGGAATTAGCAAACGCCCAACTCATGAGCAACCACCGTGCCAAACGAAAATAACGGATTAAGTGATTGAAATCACGCAACCGGCCTGTCCGGCGCGCAAAAGTTCCCGGGGAGACATATGGGTGAGATCACCCACACTGGGTCTCGCTGTGGGCGTTTTGCACGCCCTCGGGCAAAAAAAAATCCCCCTGTCGCGAGAAGCGAGAGGGGGGCAGGATGGCACAGGGGGTGGGTGGGACCGCTATTTGGGCTTTTGGTTCGGCGCAGACGGCTGCTGCTGCGGCTGCGTGGCGTAGTTCACCGGCTTCACCCGGTCGTAGCTGTAGGCCCAGTGGCAGCCAGGGGCGCAGCTGCCGCCCGTTGCGGTGAGTTTCAGGCGCGTCTTGATCTGCCACTGCCCGAAACGAGAGCCGTCCTTGTTCATCAGTTTCTCGCCGTCTGCCCCATGGCTTTCGTGGCAGACGAGGCAGGAACGCCCCTTGATGCGATTGGAAACGTGTACGTAATGGAGGTTGCGGTCGCCGTTTCTGAACTTGGTGTAGAGGGTGGTATCAGGGTAGCGTAGCAAGTTTTTGTCATGGCAGCGCAGGCAAAGGTCATAAGCACCCTCCCGGTACGGCGTGTAGAGGGAGGTCGGGTAGTTCCCCAGCAGCAAGCGGCGATAGTCGGATGCATGCGGGTCATGGCAGCCGTCACATTTCGAGTCCTTTATGGGCCCATGCAGCTTCTTGCCGAAGCCCATTTCCTTCGTAACGTCCCTTAGAGGCGGATTTCCCGGCGGTTTGGCGCCGTGGCAAATGAGGCAGATGGTCTTTTGGTCACCGGCCATAAGCCCCTTAGCCGAGGAGTAATGAGTGGAGTGACAGTTGCCGCACCCCTTGGCGTCAGTCAAAGGCTGGTGCATCAGCTTGGCAGACTTCATCTTCTTGCCAATGTCCTTGTGGCAGCCAATGCACAACTCCGGCATCTTCTCCTTCAGTAGGGAGGGGTTCACAGAACTGTGCGGGTCGTGGCAGGAGGTGCAGGGGGTGTTCTTCACCGGGCCGTGTACGCGGGTCGCCTGCTTCATTCCCTTTGCGAAGTCCTCGTGGCACTTCAGGCAAAGTTCCTTGACATCTCCCTTCAGCAGGGCCTTCTGGCTGGAGTCATGCGGATCATGGCAGGCGGTACAGGCCCCTTCGGCGACCGGGCCATGCACATGCGGTTTCTTAAAGGGTGCGGTGTCGTGGCAACCAAAGCAGAGCTCTTTCCGGTCTTCATCGGCCTCCATAAGGAATTTGCCGTTACCGCCGTGCGGGTTGTGGCACGAGGTGCACTCCCCCTCCTTCACCGGCGGGTGCACGATCTTCTTCTTGCCGATGCCGTCGTGGCACGTGGCGCACAGGGCGCTCCCCTTCGCGGCGAGCTCGAAGCTCTTCGCCTTGGGGAGCGGGTGTTCCTTCGCCTTCTGCACGTGGCAGGAGAGGCAGTCCCCCTTAACCGGAGCATGTGGATGCTTGTAGGCGCCAACCTTGGCGTGGCAGGCCACGCTGAGGCAGTTCTCAGCGGCCGCCGCGCTCAGGGCGGAGAGAGCGACAAGCAAGGGCGGCAGTAACAGGTATCTTTTCATGGGAACCTCTTGGGCGCCGCCATCGGTAGGATTCGGGGTCGGCACATATATAGATAAATACCTATATAAAAGTGAGCCCCTTGTTAGCGCATAAGCGGCTGGAAGTCAACGTGAAATTGGGGTGGGCGCAGCCCGCCGGCGTGGGCGGCGCAAAAGTGGGGCATTTGCCCCACCACAGCAAACCTCTCCATGCCGCGGTGGGGGTTTTCCCGCAGGCACCACCTGCCTCGCCCAAATAAGCCCCTGTTAAGCATCTATAAAGTCAGATATTTAAATCAAAACCAAAGTTTGGCTCTGGAATTGCTATAGTTACCGCTGTCACCCTGTGGCCGCCTGGGAGGTGTCCCGGGAAAGCTCCAGCAAGACAGCCATCCGATGCAAAAAAGGAGACCATGCAATGAAGAGAATCACCAAGAGTATCGCATCGAGCACCGCAGCGCTTCTCTGCCTCGCCGGCTGCGCCGGCGCCAACAAAGCGGCCATCCCCGCTCCCGCTCCCCAGGCACAGGCGGCGGAGGTGAAGGAGGCGGTGCAGTTCGTCAACGGGGTAGCCATAACCCGCGCAGATGTCGAGCGCGCCAGCCGTGTAATCCTCTCACAAGGCGGATCGCACCAGAAAAATTCGCAGGAAAAGATGAAACAGGCGGCCCAAACGGCGCTTGACCAGCTCACCACGGCGGAGCTTCTCTACCAGGAAGCGGCAAAGATCGAGATCAAGGATCTGGACCAGCAGGTCGAGAAGAAGATCGCAGAAACAAAGGCGCTCTACCCCTCCCCCGCC
Organism: Geomonas anaerohicana; assembly: GCF_016458305.1. Classification (GTDB taxonomy): domain Bacteria; phylum Desulfobacterota; class Desulfuromonadia; order Geobacterales; family Geobacteraceae; genus Geomonas; species Geomonas anaerohicana. Next base: position 83,657 of record NZ_JAEMHL010000008.1, read on the forward strand.
GCCTTCGAGCAAGCGCTCAAGGGGAGCGGCCTCACGGTTGAGGAAATGACCCGCAACACGCGCAAGACCATCGCGATTAACACCTTCATCGAGGAGCGCTTCGCCTCCAAGACGGAGGTAAGCGACGCAGACACGCAGAAGTTCTACCAGGAGGGGCTGGACAAGTATTTCACCAAGCCGGAAAGTGCGCGGGCGAGCCACATCCTCGTAAAGACGGACGAGAAGATGACGCCGGAGGAAAAACAAAAGGCAAGGGAGAAGGCTGAGGCGCTGCTTAAAAGGGTGAAGGGAGGCGAGGACTTTGCCGCCGTGGCCAAGGCCGAGTCTGGCTGCCCCAGTGCAACGGTGGGCGGAGATCTTGGCAGCTTTGGGCGCGGCCAGATGGTGCCCTCCTTCGAGAAGGCGGTCTTCGACATGAAGCCGGGCGAGATCAGCTCCGTGGTGGAGAGCCAGTTCGGATTCCACATCATCAAGCTGGTCGAAAAGCACGAGGCGGGCAAGGTAAGCTACGACGAGGCCAAGGCGAAGATCGTCGAGTACCTGAAGGCGGAGAAGGTAAGACAAGCGGTGATGAGCTTCGTGGACGAGCTGAAAAGCAAGGCGAAGATCACCAGGGTGTAACGGCAGCGTAGGGGACAGCGCCCCTATCACCATACCTGTTATTCATGTTTGCAGCCAGCGCCGACTCTCTCCCGGCCTGGCTGCTTTTTTATGCCTGGCGCAAGCCGTCCAAGAGCCGGCACAGTTGGTCCGGGTCGTAAGGCTTCACCGTGGCGGCGCAGAAGCCGTAGGTACGGAAGTCCTGCATGACCACGTCGTCGCTGTAGCCGCTGGAGACGATCAGGCGCGCCGCCGGATCCCGGACCAGGATCTTCTGGGCCGCCTCCTTCCCCCCCATCCCCCCGGGGACGGTGAGGTCGAGGACCGCGGCCAGGAAGGGGGCGCCGCTGTCCAGGGCCTGCTGGTACAGCTCCACCGCCTCGTGGCCGGTGCCGCAGACGGTGACGCGGTACCCCTGCCCGGAGAGGGCTCCCTCGGCTACCTCCCTGATCATCTCGTCGTCGTCCATGACCAGCACCGCGTTGACCGGGTCCCGCTCCCGCACCGGGCGCTCGGCGTCGGCCTGCGCCGCCACCGGCTCGATGCTGAAGACCGGCAGGTACAGGGTGAAAGTGGTCCCCTTCCCCCACTGGCTGTCGAAGCTGATCAGGCCGCCGTGCCTGGCGACGATGGAGTGCACGGTAGCCAGTCCAAGCCCGGTCCCCAGTTGCGCCTTGGTGGTGAAATAGGGGGTAAAGATGCTGGACTTGTGCTCGTCACGGATACCGCTCCCCTCGTCCCGGAAGGAAAGCTCCACGTAGGAGCCGCACAGGGGCACCGGCAGCCGCTCGTGATCGCTGCAGACCAGCCTGCCGGCTACGGTGAGTTCCCCCCCTTCCGGCATGGCCTGCACCGCGTTGATGCAGATGCAGTTGAACGCCTGGCGCATCTGCCCGTCGTCCACGTAGACCGGCGGCAGCTCCGGGGGGAGCTCGATGACGGCGCGCACGTTGGTCCCCTTGATGGAGAACTGCACCGACTCCTCGACCAGCGCCGCCACCGGCACCCCCTTCCGCAGGGGGGCGCCCCCCCTGGCGAAGGAGAGGAGCTGGTTGGCGAAGCCGGCGGCGCGCATGGTCGCTTTTTCCGCCTGCAGCAGCAGTTCGTGGGAGCCGTGGCTGGGGTCGAGAAACTTCTTGGCGAAGGAGATGTAGCCCAGCACCCCGGTCAGGGCGTTGTTGAAGTTGTGGGCGATGCCGCCGGCCAGGACCCCGATCGATTCCAGCTTCTGGTTCCTGACGATCTGCTGCTGCAAAAGCTCGCGCTCGGTCATGTCGATCATGATGTCGACGATCCTGGCGCCGGAACGCTGGTTGCTGCAGTTCAGGTGGCGCGTGGAGCCGTCCCGGCACAGGGCGCGCACCTCGTAGAAGGTGACCAGGTTCCCCTGTTCCCACGCCGCGATGGCGGCGCGCCGCTTTGCCAGCACCGCCTCGCGATACTCCGGGTCCGGGCAGATGAGGGCGAAGAGCGCCTCCAGGTCGGGCGCCTGCTCCGCGCCGTAGCCGAAGGTGTCCAGCATGAAGGAATTTTGGTACTCGATGTCGCCGCGCTCGTCGGACCAGACGATGCCCATGGGGAGCTGCTGCACCAGGTTCTTCAGCTCCTGGCGCGCCTGGGTCCTCTGCTCGATCTCCTTTTCCAGGTCCAGGTTGACGGAGACCAGCTGCTCCTTGGAGGCGATCTCGAAGTCCATGGCGGCCATGAGTTCGGCGTGCAGGCGGCGGTTCTCCTGCTCGCGCTGTCTAAGCGACTCGGCCAACTGGTTCAAGGATGCCGAGGCCCGCCCCGGCTCGTCGTCGCAGACGATGTCGATGCGCGAGACGTAGTCCCCGCCGTGGACCCTTTCCATGCCGCGCATGAGCGTGTTGAAGGAGGCGGTGACACGCCTGAGGATCACGTAGCAGGAGAGGCTCACGAAGAGCCAGCAGGCGGTGGCGAGCACCACGCTCAGGGCCGCCAGGCGTCTCCCTTCCCGCCACAGGTCGTCGGTGCCCCGGTACAGGCGCACCTCCCCGACCAGGTCCCCCGGCGCCCCCTGCTCCCCGGCCAGGATCTGTTCCGGCGACAGGCTCAGGGGATGGCCGTGCACCTCGGCCGTCTGGGTGATCAACTCCTCGGACGGGCCGGGGTGGGGGGAGGTGAGCCGGACCAGCACCTTGCCGCGGGCGCTGACGATCTCGACGCCCCGGATCTCCGGCAGGCGCAGGGTGTCGGCGGCGTGTCCCTGCAGCAGCTCCGTGCTCTCGGCGTACAGGGGAAGGCGCACCGCGTCGGCCAGGGCGCGCGCCTGCAGCTGCAGCATCTGCTCGGCGTGACTCTTGTTCTGGTGGATCTGGTGCAGCACGAACAGCGTGCCGCAGACCAGGGCGATCACCGCGGAGAAGAGGGTGAAACGCAGGAAGAGCTTGAACTGAAAGCTGGAGCGGAAGGTGCAAAAGCGCTGGGGCAAGGACAACCTGTTCATGACGAAGGCCTTCTCGGGGTGGACCGGGCAGCGCCCGCGTCCCGCGGGGCGGGAAGCGGTGCAACTGCGTGGTCGTGATCGACGCAGGATCCGGGGCCCGTCCTGCGCGGCGGGTGCGCTGCCCGGACCTGTGACGCTATGATCCGTATGACAGATTCATGCGCGACAGTAAGAACCACAGCTTCTAGCTTTGCGTTCATCCACAAATCTGGGGTCAAAAGACTACAGGACAGCCATCAGATAGTATTAATGGAAATTGTTTTGACAGCAATCCCTTAAGCTGATAGGTATACGACCAGTTTTGAGCCAGTTTTTCCAGAAAAAACTGCAGCTGTCAACGTTCTTTTTTCGATGGGCAGGATATTTGACAGGTAAATCCCTCCGCAAACTTTTGCTCGCCTCGCTGCTGCTCCTGATCCCGCTGGCCCCGTATAGCGCCAGGGGCGAGGAGGGGGACGAGGTGACCCGCTCGCTGGGCCTGTCCGAGGACCAGCCCGACGCCGTCTCGCACCTGCCCCGCCCCGCATCCCTCATCGCCGAAAACGTCACCGTCGTCACCGCCGAAGAGATCGCCCGCCTGAACGCCCACACCGTGGCCGACGTGCTGCAGACCGTCCCGGGCGTGCAGCTGGACCTGTTGCAGACCCCCGGCAGCATCATGCTCTACGACATCCTCGGCTCACCGAACCGGCACATCCTGGTACAGATCGACGGGGTGCCGCAGAACTTCGTCTCCGCGGAGAACCTGGCCCATGTGGGCATGATCCCGGTCCAGATGGTCGAGCGCATCGAGGTGATCAAGGGTGCGGCCTCGGCGGCCTGGGGCTCGGCCCTTGGGGGCGTGATCAACATCGTGACCAAGTCGCCGGTGACCGACCGGGGCGCCGCCGGCCTCGCCTCCGCCTCCATCGGCAAGAAATCGACCAGCGACCTGAGGGGCGAAGTAAGCGGCACCCGCGACGGTTTCGGCTATTACCTGACCGGAGGGACCATCCGCTCCGACGGGCTTCTCCCCGGCAACAACGTCGACTTCAGCCACGGCTTCGGCAAGATCACCTACGACTTCGCAGGAGGCGCCAGGGCCACCCTGGGGCTCGACGCCCGCTACGCCGACACCGGGACCATGGCCTCGACGCGCTATGACATGGCCCAGACCGGCACCACCCATTACCTGAACAGCTACCTCACCCTGCAGGTGCCGCTGGCCGAGCGCGCCAGCCTCGACCTCACCGCCCGCGGCGGCGTGCGCGACACGGCGGACCGCCGCGGCCTGCTCTCCCAGCCCCTCATATTCTTCAACGCCCACGCGCGCGAAGTGCACCAGGGGTACAGCGCCGCCCTCAACCTGGGGGACGCCCAGCAGGGGGTGATCACCGGCCTCGAGTTCGAGAGGATCGGGGTGAGCCAGGCCGAACTGGTGCAGCACAGGCCCGGCAGCGACGCCGACCTCACCCTTACCCGTTACTCCGCCTACGCCAACGGCACCTTCACCGTCGGCCGGCTCTCGCTGCTCCCCGGCGTGCGCGTCGACCACCTGAACCTGCTCGACGACCCGCTCAGCGCCACCCTGGGCGCCACCGTGCGCCTGGGCGAGGGCACCCTCATGCGCGGCTATGCCGCGCGCGGCTACAGCCTCCCCCTGATCAGCTTCTACGGCTCGACCAACGGCGAGGTGCAGCACGAGTTGCAGCAGGTGACCACGGTGCAGTGGGGGATGGAGAGCAGCGCGGTCCCCTACCTCTGGCTCAAGGGGATGCTGTTTCACAACAACGTCTGGAACGTCCAGGAGTACGACTACCAGGCGGGCGTGATGCGCAAGCAGCGCCAGCGCCGCCACGGCGTCGACCTCGAGCTGCGCACCTCCCCCTGGCACGGCTTCGCGCTTACCGGCGCCTACACCTTCACCGATGCCAGAAACAGCAGCACCGGAGCGGAACTGGACGGCAGCCTGACCGGCCCGCGCCACGCCTTCAAGGGATCGCTCAGCTACGACAACGCCCCGGCCGGCCTCACCTGCGTTTTGACCGGCAACTACGCCGACTGGAACCTCGACACCCCCGGCGCGCACCCGGTGGCGACGCTTTTCGACCTGCATGTGAACCAGAAGCTGTTGCCGTCCCATGACAACTCGCCGGAACTGTTCTTCTCGCTGCGCAACATCTTCGACGCCAAGCTGTACCAGTACGACTTCCACCAGGCTGCGCCGCGCTGGTTCGAAATCGGGGGGAGGTTCCGCTTCTGATGCGCCCCCTCACCCTCTGCATACTGCTGCTCCTGGCATCGGTCATGGCCGCCCCGGCACTCGCCTCGGACCTCCTGATCCTGCAGTCCAGCCGCAGCCCGGTTTACTCCGAGGCCCTGCGCGGCTTCCGCGCCGCGGCGAAAAGCAACGAGCAGCCCCTGGTGCTCTCCGACTACGCCGAGGTGGACGTACAGCGCCTGGTCCGGGAGGAGCGCCCGAGGCTGGTGGTCGCCGTCGGCGACAAGGCCTTGACCGCCTGCCGCAAGATCCGGGAGGTGCCGGTGGTCTCCATGCTCGCCCTCTCCCTGTCGCAAAAGTCCCAGCTCGACCATGTGGGCGGGGTGACCATGATCGCGCCCCCCGAGCGCTACCTGGAACTGTTCGGCCAGCTCGGCGTGAAGCGGGTCGGGGTCCTTTACGACCCGAAGCTGTCGGGGCTCTATCTGAGACGGGCCGGCGCCGATGCGGCGGACTACGGGGTCAGCCTGAACATGGAGCCGGTGCGCAACTCGCGCGACCTGCAGGGAAAACTGGAGAAGCTCAAGGGGGAGGTGGACCTGCTGTGGCTGCTCCCGGACAGCACCGTGGTCACCACGGTCAACATGGAGGCGCTGCTCCTCTTCTCCATGACCGAAGGGATCCCTGCCGTCACCTTCACCAGCCAGTACCTGAAAAACGGCGCCGCGGCATCGCTGGACATCGACCCCCATGACATCGGGGTGCAGGCGGGCGAGTTGACCCTCTCCCTGTTGAGAAGCGGGGTCTACCACAAGGTCCCCGTGCTGGAGCCGCGCAAGGTCCGGCTCCAGGTGAACGAGAGCGTGCTGCGCAAGCTGCGCCTGAAGATGCCGGAAGGGCGGTAGCAGAAGGGGCTTAAGGGACAGGCACCTGGCGGAGCCAGTCCCCTCCCGCGGTGCGGGGCTTTGAGGCGCAGAGGATCGCCCATGGGGCCAAACAAAAAGAGGCCAGCCGTTTTACCGGCTGGCCTCTTCTTTTTTTACTGCTGCGTTGCCGCTCCGTTTAGCCGAGCACCTCGCCCACCGGGGTGTACTCCAGCCCGAAGGCCTCGGCGACGCCGCGGTAGGTCACCTGCCCCAGCGCGATGTTGATCCCTTCCCGGACGCCGGCGTTGCTGCGCGCCACGTCGCGCCAGCCGCGGTCCGCCAGCGCCACCGCGTAAGGGAGCGTGGCGTTGGTGAGCGCCGCCGTCGAGGTGAGCGGCACCGCGCCCGGCATGTTGGCGACGCAGTAATGCAGCACCCCTTCCTCGAGGTAGGTCGGCTCGCGGTGCGTGGTCGGGCGCGAGGTCTCGAAGCAGCCCCCCTGGTCGATGGCGACGTCCACCAGCACCGCCCCGGGTTTCATGGTCTTCAGCATGTCGCGGGTGACCAGCTTGGGGGCCTTGGCGCCGTGCACCAGCACCGCCCCGATCACCACGTCCGCCTCCCTGACCAGTTCGCGGATGGTGGCCGGAGACGACATCACCGGGAAGCAGTTCTTGGGCATCACCTCGGAGAGGTGGCGCAGGCGCTCCAGGCTCATGTCCAGGAGGTAGACCTTGGCCCCCATGCCGCACGCCATCTGCGCCGCGTGGGTGCCGACCACGCCGCCGCCGATGACCACCACGGTGGCAGGCGCCACGCCCGGGACCCCGCCCAAAAGGATGCCGCGCCCACCCTGGGCCCGCTCCGCGTACTTGGCCGCCTGCTGGGCCGCCATGCGGCCGGCGACCTCGCTCATCGGGGTCAGAAGCGGCAGCGAGTTGCCCGGACCGGTGATGGTCTCGTAGGCGACCGCGACCCCCTTGCTCTTGATGAAGGCGCGGGTGAGCCCCTCGGCCGCCGCGAAGTGGAAGTAGGTGAAGACGATCTGCCCCTCGCGGATCAGGTCGTACTCGCTGGGCTGCGGCTCCTTGACGTGCATGACCATGTCGCTGCGGCGATAGATCTCCGCGGGGGTGGCCACGATCTCGGCGCCGGCCTTTTGGTAGGCCTCGTCCGCGAAGCCGCTGCCGGCACCGGCGCCGGCCTCCACCAGCATGGTGTGCCCGTGCCCCACCATGACCTCCACCCCAGCCGGGGTCATGCTGACGCGATTTTCCTCTACCTTGATTTCCTTGAGAATTCCGACGATCATCTTCGTTTCCTTTCCTTTTTGGTCGGCTGGAAGCCGGTTGAGCCGCCGCGGCCGGAGTTTCAACACCTGTAGCTAGCATACCAAAAAAGGTCCGGTTTTTTCTTGCGAATCACGGGCAAAGAGGATATTTTTTCGCAGAAGATTTCAAAATAAAGGAGCATCGATGAAGGATATTGCGCCAGGAGCCGTAGACAAGATTGATCGGGCCATTCTCAACGAGCTGCAGAAGGACGGCAGGCTCTCCAACGTGCAGCTCGCCGAACTGGTCGGCCTCTCCGAATCCGCCTGCCTGCGCCGGGTGCGCCTTTTGGAGCAAAACGGCATCATCGACCGCTACGTGATGCTGGTGGACCAGGGGGCGATCGGCAAGCCGGGCAACGTCTTCGTGCGCGTCACCCTGGACGGGCAGCAGCGGGAGAAGCTGTCCAGCTTCGAGGAGGCGATCACGACCGTGCCCGAGGTGATGGAGTGCTACCTCATGTCCGGCGACGTCGACTACCTGCTGCGGGTGATCGTCAAGGATACCGACGACTACCTGCGCCTGCACAACAAGCTGACCGGCCTTCCGGGTGTTTTGCGGGTGCAGTCCTCTTTCGCCCTGCGCACCGTGGTAAGCAGGACCTCGCTGCCGCTGTAGCCCGCTCCTGGCGATTATTTTTCTGGAATGCAGGCGTTACCTTTTCGTAGCAGTTTTATAAAGATACTGTTACAACCGGCGTCGTTAACAGTTTGAATTTGAAAGAAACTTTCACAGCATGCGCGTTTGACTCACATTACCCAAGCGGCTTCTGTATTCGCTAACTTAAGGCAATGGCACCAGGGCTCGCCCGGCCCTTAATTCATACCATTTTTTGCTCATTGCTACGACCTCCGCTGACACTGCGCTGGCCCATCGACAGAAATTTCTTTTTCACATGTGGCTGACAGTTGCTGTTTTTTTCTTGTTGACCAATTTTGTCGTGATGAGATATATCGGATTCAGCATCTATAAAAATTGTGGTACACGATAATACTAAACCACCCGCGAGGGTGGGACGGAAAGCCTAAGGGTCTCACCGAGACAGCCGGGTCGCCGAAATATCACTCACGATACTCGCGCCCGGCTTTTTTTGCGCGCGTCTTCGGGAGGATTTCCTTGCCCTAACGCCCACGCACCACATATCCGCAGCGTCCCCTGCGGAGCCAAATCAACCGATACACGACAATACTAAACCACCCGCGAGGGTGGGACGGAAAGCCTACAGGGTCTCACCGAGACAGCCGGGTCGCCGAAATATCTTTACGATGTTCGCGCCCGGCTTTTTTCGTGCCCGAACCAAACCTGTACCATCGCAGTCGCAGTCCTTATGCTTCCGGAGTTACAGCCTGAGCCCACGCCACCTGGTAGCGGCAGGCAATGCCAAAGGAGGAGATACACACTCCGGATGTCCCGAAGCTGTATGAGGAAAAACCGCAGCATCTCAAACAAACACAAAAGGTTTCTTACAACCAAAGGAGAAAGCATGACTCAAAAGAATCAAGGAAGGTTACTGGTGTTGTTTGTCTTCGCACTGTCCCTGCTGTCCTTTCAGCTCTGGCGCAACGAGGCGCAGGCACAGTCGTCCTACTATACCACCATGGGGTGCGTGAACTGCCACACCGCGACCTCCACCTGCAACGGCTGTCACGCCCACGGCACCCATGCCACCAGCACCAAGAACACCATCAACGTGGCCGGGGCCACCGACAAGACCTCCTACGCCCCCGGTGACACCGTGTCCGTCACCATCACCGGCGGCTACCGCACCGGCTGGGTCCGTGCCGTACTGCTCGACCAGAACGGCGCCCAGGTGGCCATCTCCAACGGCGCCGCCAGCGGCATGGGGAGCTCGACCACCCTCCCCGCCATCCTGACCGCGCCGGCACCGGCCGCCGCCGGCACCTACACCTGGCAGGTGGGGTGGTACGGCAACCAGTACGACACATCCTCCGCGGCCTTCGGCGCCGGCTGGACCCCCGACCCCAACAACCCCAACCACGGCTACCAGTACGTCAGCACCAACTCCTTCACCGTTGCCGCGGCTCCCGCCGCCGACACCACCGCGCCCGTCGTGGGCAGCTTCACCCTGCCGGCCACCGCCACCACCCTGACCGTGCCGGTTAGCGCCTTCACCGCCACCGACAACGTCGCCGTCACCGACTACCTGATCACCACCAGCTCGGCGGCACCAGCCGCCTCCGCAGCAGGGTGGAGCGCCACCGCACCGGCCAGCGTCACCGCGGTGGCCGGGAGCAACACCTTCTACGCCTGGACCAAGGATGCCGCCGGCAACGTCTCCGCCGCGAAGAGCGCGACCGTGACCGTCACCCTCCCCGACACCACCGCTCCGGTCGTGGGGAGCTTCACCCTGCCCGCCACTGCCACCACCCTGACCGTGCCGGTTAGCGCCTTCACCGCCACCGACAACGTCGCCGTCACCGGCTACCTGATCAGCACCAGCTCGGCGGCACCGGCCGCCTCCGCAGCAGGATGGAGCGCCACCGCACCGGCCAGCGTCACCGCCGTCGCCGGGAACAACACCTTCTACGCCTGGGCCAAGGACGCGGCAGGCAACGTCTCCGCCGCGCTGAGCGCGACCGTGACCGTCACCCTCCCCGACACCACCGCTCCGGTCGTCGGGACCTTCACCCTGCCGGCCACCGCCACCACCCTGACCGTGCCGGTTAGCGCCTTCACCGCCACCGACAACGTCGCCGTCACCGGCTACCTGATCAGCACCAGCTCCGCAGCACCGTCCGCAGGCGCCATGGGCTGGAGCATGGCCCCCTCGGCAGTGGTGACCGCCGTCGAGGGTAGCAACACCTTCTACGCCTTCGCCAAGGACGCGGCAGGCAACGTATCGATCGGCAAGAGCGCGTCGGTCACCGTGACCATCCCCGCCCCGACCGCCGACACCACCAACCCGACCCTGGTCGTCTCGACCCTCGCGGACGGCTCCTACACCAACAAGGTGACCCTCAACATCAGCGGCAGCGCCACCGACGCCGGCGGGCTGCAGTCGCTCACCATCAACGGCCAGGCCGTCACCATCAACCCCGACGGCTCCTTCAGCGCCGCCGTCCCCCTGGTTACCGGCGCCAACGTGATCACCGTGGTGGCCGTGGACCAGGCCGGCAACGCCCAGAGCGACGCCCGCACCATCAACTTCGACCCGACTGCGCCGGTACTTGCCATCACCGCCCCCGGCGACAACAGCGACTCCGCCCAGTCCTACATCACCGTGACCGGGACCGTCGACGAAAGCTCCACCGTCACCGTGACCGACAACAGCGGCAACCAGACCTCGGCCTCCATCAGCGGCAACACCTTCACTGCCACCGTCAACCTGGTGGCCGGCGTCAACACCATCACCATCACCGCGACCGACCTGGCCGGCAACGTCACCAGCGCCAAGCGCACCGTGACCTACACCCCGACCGGTGCCCTGACCATGGCAGTCACCTATCCGGCCCAGGACATCACCACCAGCAAGAGCAGCATCGTCCTGACCGGCACCGTGGCCGACACGGTCGGCAAGGCCACCGTCCTGGTGAAGATGAGCGGCCGCACCTACAAGCCCAAGGTCGACAGCACCGGCGTCTTCAAGCAGCAGCTCAGGTTCCTGAAAAACGGCACCTACGCGATCACCGTAGTCGCCACCGACGCCGCCGGCAACAGCAGCACCGTCACCCGCAACGTCATCTACCGCAAGGCGACCCTCAGCGAGCTCAGGCTCAAGCGCAAGGAGCGCTACGACGACTAACCCGGGCCGCCGCCCGGCATGAAAAAAGGCCGCCTCCGCCAGGAGGTGGCCCACTCGACCCCGCCTCTCTCTCAGAGTCGGGGTTTTTTCTTTTGGCGCTATCTACAACTTGAACTGGTGCACCAGACGCTGCAGTTCTACCGAGTTGCCGCTCAACATGGAAGCGGCGCCGGCACACTCCTGGGCGCCCCGTGCCGTCTGTTGCACGACGGCGGTGATCTGCATGATGTTGCTGGAAATCTCCCCCGTGGTGGCGGTCTGCTCTTCTGCGGCGGTGGCCACCTGGTTGATCTGCATCCGTACCTCGTTGATCTGGCTCAGGATGTCCTGCAGGGCGGCTCCCGACTTGGCGGCCTCCTCGGTGCCGGTCTCCACCTGCTGCACCCCCTCCACCATGGCCGACACGGCTCCCTTGGTTTCCGACTGGATCCCCTTGATCATCTCGCCGATTTCCCGGGTCGCCCTGGTGGTCCGTTCCGCCAGTGCCCGCACCTCGTCGGCCACCACCGCGAAGCCCCGCCCCTGCTCACCGGCCCGGGCCGCCTCGATGGCGGCATTGAGCGCCAGGAGGTTGGTCTGGTCGGCAATGTCCTCGATGGTTCCGATGATGGCGCCGATCTGATCGCTGCGCTCCCCGAGGCTCTCCACCGTGCGCGCCGAGGCCTGCACCTTCTCGGCAATCTGATTCATCACGGCGACGGTCCGCTCCACGACGACCGCGCCGTTTTCCGCGGTGACAGACGCGTGCTTCGCCCCTGCTGCCGCCATCTGGCAGCTCTGCGCGATATCGGCGGAGGTCGCCGACATTTCTTCGCCGGCGGTCGCCACGGTGCCGGCCTGGGCGGCAACCTCCTCCGCCCCGGTGGCGATCTGCTCCGACGTCGCCTGTAATTGGCTGGAAGCGGAAGCGACCTGGTTCGACGTTTCTGCCACCCGCCCCAGGATGCCGCGCAGGTTCTCGGTCATGGACTTGAAGGCATCGGCCAACTCACCCACCTCGTCACCGGAGGCGTTATCGATGCTCACCAGCAGGTCGCCATCCGATACCTGTTGTGCCTTGCCCACCAACACCCGGAGCGGAACCGTGATGGAACGCGAAATCATCATGCCCAGCAGGAACGCGACGACAAAGCCGGCCACCGCAAGGCCGATCATGATCCTGCCGGCCCGGTCGGCCACGATCGTGTTGCTGTCGGAGATGCGCTGCCCCTCCTTCACCATCACCTGCTCCAGGTTGTCTATCGCGTCCATCTCGTCGCGCACCGCCTTGTTGGCAGCCCCCTTGATGTACTCGGTCGCTTCCGCATCTTTATTTTCGCCGGCAAGGGCAACTATCTTGTCCACATGGGGCGTGAATGCCTTACGGGTCTCCAAAAAATGGGCGAATAACTTCTTCGTCTCCTCGGTGGGGAGAGCTTTCTGAAGTTCCAGGCACGCCTTGTCGATGTTGCCCCGGAACTCCTTGATCTTCGCGTCGTACTGCTGAATATCCTTCTGGTCCGTTGCCAGAACGATATCTCGCAGATTCACCCGCAGTCTCTGAAAGTTGGTCGCGATGGTGCCGATCTCCCTGACCGGAGTCAGACCTTTCTGGTAAAGAAAGGTATCGGCGTCATTGATCTTGTGTATTTGTAAGTAACCAAACCCCCCTACCAGCAGCGAGATGAACGCTACCAGTAAAAAACCACCCGTGAGCTTGGTTCCAATGGACAACCTCGGCATGCCCTACCTCCCCTTTTTCCTGCCTGGCTTGAACTGCGCTGGAAGCTCTTGTCGGAACTTCGCGGCAAAACTTGAAACAATCAGTCCATTTTTTTGCAATAAAGGAGAGCCGAATGCGAAAACCAGTCTTCTGGGCAGGTTCGGGGACCAACAATCGGTTCAGCTGGTGCTCAGGGTGATGAGGTAGTCGACGCATCACCCGCAGTAACTGACCCTTGCTGGGGCGGCCATCAACCGCCATTTACGCTGCTGACAAGTCCTTGCTGGTCCATGTGTTCGATACCGCTCCAGTAGATCGGCCAGTTCAGGTCCGTTACGGGGTTGTAAAGGGTATCGCTCAGCGAGCCGGGGGCATTGTGCCCGGAATAATAGTACCCGCGGTAGAGCGCCCGCTTGGTGCCGTCTGCTGCCAGAGCGGGAGTAAGTGCCGCAAGGGAAAGGCCCAAATCCCCCTGCAGGGCGTATGAGACCGAGAACCAGTAATACGCGGAGAACTGGGCGGCAGCGGCAGCGAGGTCGCAGTTGAAGGCGCAGAAGTCGGTAGGCTTAAGGGCTCTGCCGGAAATGGTAAACGTCTTGAATGCCGGGTTGTTGCCGAAGTACGGGGCTATAGCCGGTGTTATTTCGATCGTATCGGAAGACGGCAAGACACGGTACTCGTCCATGTGGGTGTGCCCGGCAAGCGCCAGGGATACCAGCCCCGGGTAATTCGCCAGTATCTGCAAAAATCGCGTCTGATACTGCGGCACCCACATCATGGTGGCGCCGGCGATGTGGCCATTGCTGTCGATGTTGGCGGGCTTCGCGGTAGTGCCGATATCCGCACCGGGAGGGGCGTGCATCAGGAGCCACACCTTCTTACCGGCAACCGTTGCGGCGGCGAGCCTCGCGTCGAGCCAATCCAGTTGAGCGGCCACAGCGGCGTCATTGGCGCCGGGAGTGGACGCGACCAGCGGAGAAAAGATGATGGTATTGAGACCGATCACCATCAGGTTGGTTCCGGCCGGTTCCACGGCATAATACCCGCCGGCAGTGAAGGTGGTCAGGAACGCCTGACGGTCACCGATACCGTTCAGGAAGGTGCGGTAAAAAAGTTCCGCCGTGTTGGAAAGAAAGCTGCTGTCCGGCCCGTACCCGGTGTAGGAATCGCCGTTTCCGACCGCGAAGAATACCGGGAGGTCGCCGACCGCCGATCTCACCTGATCCAGGAAAAAGGCGACCGCCTTGTCCGTGAAAGCCTTCATGGATGCGACATCTGCATTGTCACGGGGGACCAGGGTTCCGTTGAGGAAGTGATAAAAAAGCTGCGGCAGGCCGTGCCCGAGGATGTCGCCGGTGAAGATCACGAACGGGCTCGAGGCGAGGTTCTGCCTGATCCCTGCCAGCGCAAGCTTGAGCAAAGGGTAGTTGCTGTCTTTGCCATATGCCGCAGGCGCGGTCATGCCCGAACTCCGGAACACGGCGTCCCAGTCGCCTGCTTCGGCCGAGACCAGCGCCGAAAAGAGTGCGGGATCGTACAACGGGTTGAAGTGAACATCCGAGAAGACCAGCAGCGGGAAGTCGTTGCCTCTTGTGTCTGAACTGCTGCCGCAGGCGCTGTTAAAGACGCCGAGATAGATACCTGCAATCGTCCCGGCAGAATACCTCACGAAGTCCCGCCTGCTGATACCTGCCGGCCTCTGGCCGTCCTTTTCTGCCGCTTCGTTCATCCGGATACCCTCCCCGAAAACTCCCATGGTTGTGTCACTTGGTCACTGTTACACCGGCGTCCCCAGCGCGGCGATGGTCCCCTGCATGGCAGGCGACAACTGAACCACCAGTTCCGCGTTGATCGCGTGCGAGGATGCATCGGCGAGCGTGCAGGCCGAGGTGATCCGCGCCGTTGCAATCGCCTTGCCTCGAGACGTGGCGGCTGGCGATAGCGCAGCGACTGCTGGGTCGACGTTGGTTACGACGATGGATATGGTGTTGTCGCTGTTGCGACAGATTTCGAAGGTCCGGAACTGCTGCGGGAAATCCCTCAGGGACGAGGTCTCCACTTCCCAGAAGCTGCGTGTCGGGTCGCCGGGGTGGATGTGCGGGGTGACGGTGTTCATGTGGCGATGCCCGGAGATCCACATGAGGAGGTTCGGGTAATTCTGGAGCACGGCGAGCAGCGACAGGTCGCTCACCACCGAGGTCGCCCCCGGAAAGGGCGCGGGGATAAACAGATTCATGAACGGCGGAGCCGCGTCCACCTGGCTCGGGTCGGTGACCAGATTCCTGTAGGGGTGAAACGGGATGTGGGCGGCGACGATCATGAGCTGGTTATCGTCCTGGCCGGCCTGCAGTTCCTTTTTAAGCCAGTCGAGCCGTGGCTGATCGAGACACCCCGCGGCGTAATTGGGCTGGCCGGCTCCCTTTACCGTGTCGTCGAGCACGATCACCTTGATCGGCACATCCTGCCTGGGCACGAAGCTGTAGCAGGCGAAACCGCTGCCCAGGGCCGGATCGACCAGGTTGAAGCCGTGGCCGACCGGGGCAGACGCGGTGTCGAAGAACTCCTGCGTCCAGCTGCTGCCCGTCTCGGTAAGCGTGGAGAGCGCCCGGCGGCGCGGGTCGGCTGCAACGGTCGGGGCTGTGGGAAAGTCTGCCTCCGGTCCGGACCGGATCACAGCTCCTAACGGGTCGGAACCGTCGATCACGCCCATGTAATAGCCGCTTCGGTCGATGGCCCCGGAGCTGGGGCCTCCCAGATCCATGTTGAGGACGGTGCCGGAAGTACGAGCCGCCAAGGTCTTGGCATCCTCGTAACAGGACCCCATCCAGAACTGGTCGTGGTTGCCGATCACCTGATACCAGGGGATCGATCTGTCGAGCCCTGCTGCCTGGAAAGTGCGCTGGTAATCGATGCTGCGGGCTCCGCGGTGGTCTCCGGAACTGGGAGTGATCACCTTGCCGTCGATGACATCGATGTACCATCTGAGCTCGTTGTACTGGGAGTTGTTGCAGGCGTCCCCCAGGAAAATCGCGAAATCAAACGGGGAGTTCTTGTGCAGTGCGTTGGCGGTCTGGATGGCCGCATCGAGCACCTGGGTCGAGGCGAGCAGGACCGGGGAGTAGGCCGACGAATTTCCAGTCGGTCCAAACGGTGCCGACCAACCGATATACAGAGGCTGGGCCGGTGATTCCTTGTCGGCGATGTGGATATCGGTCATGGCAAAGAAGGACAAAAGACGGGCGGCCTTTGGCGCATCGGCGTAATCCGGGGCGATGCTTTTCCAAACGGCATGCGGCAGCCCCGGCCCCACCTGCCACGCGTCGTAGCCATATTCCGAGTAGAGCGCCAGGTCCCGCGGGTTGATCAGGGGAGCGGCGGGAGGGACGGGGACGGGCATTATCTGTTGTTGCGCTGTAGTGAAAACGTCTTTGGCGATGGGCCATCGGCGCACCGGCGTGTTCGTGTTGGAGCCGCCGCATCCGGCGATGGACATGCCGAGGTAGCAGCCTGCCATGGTCCCGATGGAGTACTTGATGAACTCCCGCCGCGTTACCCCTCCAGCCTTTTCCGAATCGTCATCCATGGGTTCATCTCCTTTTTGATGCAGAGAGGGGCCACCGTGGCTACAGTTTTCGCTGTCGGTCTTATGGTCGCGCCCGGTCAGGCAGTTTCTGTTCTTCAAAAGCAAGCTGTGGTGAGCGATCTAGAATGTTATCGGCAGGCATTGCATTTCCTGAAACACTTACAGTAATGGCAAAAAGGTTCCGGGTCCTGCATTCGGTGGGGAATTTTGGGGATTTTTTGCGGACACAAAGCGTGCAGCAGGAGCGTAGCAAGGCGGTTATGTCAGTGCCGGAAGATGCGTCCAGTCTGGCTCGAAGGGTCATGCCACGCCGGGCATGAAAAAGGCCACCTCCGCCGGAAGATGGCCCACTTTGCCCCCGCTTTCGCACCCGAAAGCGTTTTTTACCCGATTCGGCATGTCGCCAAATGCTTTTACATCCCCTCGTTTATTCCGGGGACACAATACCTATTGTTAATTGACTCATTAACCTTCAAACGTTTAGGTTCCTTTCGACGGCCTGCCAGGCTTTTTCTTGCTTAGGTCACGACCAGTGATCCTTTCTACCTTTAGCAAGAAGTCATCATTGCCAAGTGGCCTACCGGTTCTAAAGCGTTCACGAAGCTGCTTGTCTACATCCTCATTTCCCTCTGTGAGAATCTCACGCCAATTATTAACCAATCCCTTAAGAGTCCGGTCCTTGACGAGAGGATCAGAGCCCCTGACACCCACATGGAAACGGGCACTGGACCATTCATAGTCCCAAGCCGCATTGACCATTTTTGCGCGCACCGGGTTTAGGTTGACATACCTGGCCGCAGCAATGAGATGAAGTTCATCTAAAACGCAGGATCCAAAGCGTCCCTGGAATAAATATCCTCTGACATCCTCGCGGAAGTTTTTCATTCGAGTGTACGACCTGTGAGCCTCCCCAAACGCGCGTGCCAAAGACAACTCCGTCTCAGGAACCACGATGAAGTGAACATGGTTGGTCATCAGGCACCAGGCAAGGATCTCGACGCCGCTATCATCGGTGTGTTTTTTTAGAAATTGCAGGTAAGCGCAGCGGTCATCGTCGCTGTCGAAGATGCCCATCGACCTGACGCCTCTCTGCGTTACATGATGGGGATGTCCGGGAACTACGACCCTGGAAATGCGTGCCATCACAGCAGAATACAAGGACCAACTAATGTGTCAAGATTCAATCTGTATTATGTCCCCGGAAAAGCGCAATCTGTATTATGTCCCCGGAAAAGCGATGTCCCCGGAAAAGCGCCGGAAAAGCGCCCAGTCCCGCGGACCGGAATGCCCGGGAGCGTGGCTCCCGATTCAGCAGCCCCATTTAGTGTAGGAGGATAGGTTGCCCCAATTGACGTAGACGGGATATTTCTTACTTGAAGCTTCTTTGACTATGGAAACAAATTTAGGGAAATCATCGTTCTCGACGTTTGAAAAAATATCCAAATCTTGTGAAGCATTCCCCTCTACTCTTACCTCATTAAAAGACACCCCGAAATTATACTTTACGCCAAGCTCCAGGAACTTCTCAATTTCATGATAGTTATGTTTCATAACAGTCATGTTGATCATTACGCCACTAAACCTTTCCCTTATGGAGTTGATAAAGTCAAGAGCGCGTAGGAGGTCGTCCCAACGGCCATTTTTCCTTATCAGCTCATAGGTCTCCTTTGAAGCTGCATCGATTGAGATGCCAATAAATGAGAAATTATTGTGCTTCACTTGGTCCCAGAACTTCGGTAAAAGCAACCCATTGGTCAAAAGCTGTATTTTGGTTTCCGGATATTTGTGCCCTTCAAACGACATAAGCAGGTTTCGGGTATCCGTGCAAGCAAAGGGATCACCTGAACCACTTAAAGCGAGAGTTTTCAGCGTAGGAAGGTATTTGAATGCATCATCATAAGCCTTCTTCGTCAGATCCGTATCCGACTTCATGCCTTTGCAGCAACACATGATGCAATCAAGATTGCATATATCCGAGTTACAAAAGTTAAAGACAGTAGGCATACTGGTCAAAGTAGTCCTGCCGGCAGTTATTTCCTCGGCTATACTTCTGGTTATGCGTTGGTTTTTTACGAGATCATCGAGAGATTGAAATTTATTGTTGTGGATGAAATCTTGAACAAAAGGACAAGACGGATCACAAGTATTTTCCCAATCACCTTTTAACAACTCCGACCGCATAAATCTGATGTAGTCGCCGTTCCATATTTCTGCAATAGTTTGAGTACCGATATTACCGATTTCTTTTTTTACGTGAGCCGGACAGCAGGAGAACACTTTCCCAAAAAAAGCAAATTCCATGAAGTAAAAAGGATAGAAACAGAAGGGTACTTTAGTCATATGATTTCTCCAACGACACGGTGTTTCAGTGCAAGCCGGCTATTTCGTCGCTTTTGGGGACTTATGCGCCCATGCCCAATTTCCCTCTACCTTGAAGTCGGCATAATCCGGGTGCTGCTGGACAAGCAACCTGAAGATAGCTTCTACGTGCGGGTTGTCGCGTTCTTCATCAGAAAGTTGCGCATGAATGATACCGTCAGTCTGCTCTCTTCCAGTAGCACCATATGTCCACTTATAATCATCAAAAAGAATCCAGCCTCCCGGTTTCAGCAGTTTGTCGACACAGAAGAAGGCGAGTCCATCCACCGTCCAATTCTTACATCCATCGATATAACAAAAATCGTATTTCGGCACACACACCCCATTCACGGTGTTCCGCTCGATTTCCTGCTTTAGAAACCATGTGTAGGAGGTTTTTTCTCTCACAGGGGTTACATATGCGTCAAGGCCAACTCGTGCCGTTGTTTCCTCAATAGAAGGTTTCTGCCATGATTTCGCCTTCTCCATATCCACGCTGGTCAAGTGGCCTTTCCCCATCTCATCAAGTGCAGCAGCTACGTAACAACTACTCACGCCATAGGCAAAACCCAGTTCAAGACACTCAGTCAGCTCGTTATTAATTATGAAGTCATAGACCTTTTTCCCCTCGTCGGGAGTCATAAAAAGAAGGCCCTCTAAGCGTTCTTTTATTACTTCGAATTTCATTCAGTTTCTCCTTTATACATTGCAGATGTCACGTGCTGCATTGGTAGCATGTAGCAGATGGCATGGACTGACATGGAGTGTTGAAATGGGGGGATGCTAATCCGGCTGGTTTATATCATGAAAGCCGCAAACATGAAAGCTGATTTACATGTCACAGCGAGACGAGATGGCTTTGGGAACAGTGTGCTTGGTGGGTGCGATTTTTTGCAGGGTAACAAAAAAGCCAGTTAGCTGTAAGCTAACTGGCCATTGTTGTTTTGGTTGCGGGGATAGGATTTGAACCTATGACCTTCGGGTTATGAGCCCGACGAGCTACCAGACTGCTCCACCCCGCGTCATCGAGTCCCAACTTGTACCACAGCCGTTCCGGTGCCGTCAACCCTTTTTTGGGAAATAGTTTGAACAAATCAAAAAAAATCCCCGCTCGGCACCAACCGGCCGGGCAATAAAAGAACGGGGGAGGCGCCCTGAGGCACCTCCCCGTCCCGTTTCACCCTGCTGTTACGCCACCTTAGGGGAAGTTGATGTCCACCTGGGTGGTGAAGGTGTTCTTGCCGGCAAGCTGCTGGTCATTGTAGATGTCGTAGCCGAGGATCACCGAGACGTTCTTGGAGAAGGCCCAGGAGGCGCCGAAGCTGAAGGCGCCGACGGTGTTCTTGCCGCCCTGGTAGTCGGCGGCAAGCCAGAGCTTGTCGGAAATCTCGCTCATGGTGCGGTCCCAGGAGAGAAGCACGCCGTCATCCTTGGGCCCGATCACCTTGTCGTTGCCGAAGTAGTAGCCTGCGGAAAGACGGCCTATTACCGGCAGGGTCTTGGCGGCCAGGCCGTACACGATGTTCTGGTCGGTGCGGAAGGCGCTGTTCTTGTCGCCGTTGGTGCCGAAGCCGTAGCCGCCGACGGCCAGAGCCGGGGAGAGTTCGAACAGGGATCCTTCAGGGGTGCCGATCTTGGCATTGAAATAGATCGGCCTGCTGTCGTAGCCGTTCGAACCGCTGGTTATGTAGTCCACACCGACCTCGGCCTGGATCTTCTCGAAGGGGAGCACGCCCGCGGTGACACCGAGGTCGTAGACGTTGCCCACGCTGGAGTTGTTGGAGGTGCGGGTGTAGTTGTCGATACCGAGGTGCAGGCTCTTGAAGCCCTGGATGTCGGTGGAGGGAATCCAGATCTGGGTGGAGGGAGTCGCCATAGCGATCCCGCTGGTTGCGATGGTCAGCGCCGTTGCCAAGATGAGGCTTTTAATGGTTCTTTTCATGTCCTTACTCCTTTGTAATTGTATTTCATTCTGTATTGGTGCTGCGTAGATCTCTTTGAGACTGATTACCGTTACGACTGAACATCCCCCTTTCACTGGATTGCATAAAAAAAGGCGCCTCTCACCCATTATGGAGAGGCGCCTTTGCCTGTCGTGCCTGCGGTCCCGTGCACTTCGTTGTGCTTCGTTACCTGGCCACCTTTTAGCAGAAGCTGTGCCACATTATCGTTTTCAGCATAAGCATCTACCATTACGGCTACTTAGACAAAATTGGCCGTTCAATGCGCCCGACACCCGTGACCCAAAACAGGCAGAAGCGCCTAATACTTGTGCAGCGGCAGGGGCTCCCGCGGCCGCCTCACCCCCCCGCGCGAACAGCCGTGCCGACCACAACGCGAACCGGCCTGGATATCGGTTTTTATGACCCTTTATTTATTTGTAAAGCGGATCAAGAAAAGGTAGATTGTCCCGGTTGCAACGAGACCCGGCAGGCGCCGGGCGGAGGACGTACGTGGTCATCACCTTCATAACGATATTCGCGATAGGGATCGCGGCCGGCGTGGTCGGGGCGATCCTCGGCCTTGGCGGCGGCATCATCATTGTCCCGGCCCTCACCTTAGGCTTCGGCATGCCGATGCGTACCGCGGTGGCGGCCTCGACCGTCTGCATCATCGCCACCTCGACCGGTGCCGCGGTGGCTTTCCTCAGGGACCGCCTCACCAACACCCGGGTGGCGATCTGGCTCGAGATGGGAACCTCGCTGGGGGCGCTGACCGGCGCCCTGGTGGCGGCCCTCGTGAACCAGCGCGTCCTGTTCATCCTCTTCGGCCTGCTGCTGGCCTATTCCGCCTACAACATGTTCCGCACCCGCAAAGAGCACGCAAGGCCCGAGGTGGTGCCGGACGCCATCTCCAGCAAGCTCAGGCTGGGCGGCTCCTACTACGACAAGGCGCTGGGGCGTCGGGTGGAGTACCAGGTGACCCGCACGCTGCCGGGACTGATCATCATGTATTTCTCGGGAGCGGCTGCAGGACTTTTGGGGATCGGGGCCGGAATTTTCAAGGTGCCGGCCATGGACCAGGTGATGGGGATGCCTTTCAAGGCGTCGAGCGCCACCTCCAATTTCATGATCGGGGTGACCGCTGCCTCGGGGGCGGTGGTGTACTTCGCGCGCGGCGACGTGAAGCCGCTGGTGGCGGGGCCGGTGGTGCTCGGGGTGCTGCTCGGGGCAATCCTCGGGGCACGCTTGATGATGCGCATGCCGGCCAGCAAGATCAGGCTGTTCTTCATGCCCATCCTGGCCTACACGGCGATCGAGATGATCTACAAGGGGGTGAAATGGTGGTAGCAATCGAGCCGGAGGAAAAGAGCGAGCACCCGATCGAGCTGGTGCTGGCGCGGCTGTTGCGGTTGGGATCCCTGGTGGCTGCGGCGCTTCTTGCCGTGGGGATCGCCCTGATGGTGCTCGGGCAGACCGGGTTTGCGCCCAAGCTGATCACCGCCGGTCTCCTGGTGCTGCTCGGCACCCCGGTCCTGCGGGTAATGGCTGCCGCCGTGATCTTCGTGAAGGAGCGCGACTGGCACTTCGCCCTGTTCTCCCTGGTGGTACTCTGCGCCCTCGCCGCCGGGATCTACTTCGGCAAGGGGATGTGACCGGGGAATTACTCCTTTTCCCCTTCCCCTTCCCCTTTGCCGCTGCCGGCCAGTTTCTGGCGCGCCCGTTCGGCGATCTGGCGCCTGCGCGGCCCGCTCACCAGTTTCTCTTCCAGAAAGGCGATCATGGCGATCCCCGCCGTGACCAGCACACCGATAGCCAAAAGTTTCAGCAAGAACATCGCTTACCCCGCTTTTCCCGTGTCTTTACGCCAGCCCAATCTGCCTGAAGCGCCGACGCTTGTCAACCTCCCCATCCCCGCACCCGTAAACCCTCCGGACAAATTAGACTGGCGTAATATTTCTTTTCATGTAGAATGAGGCGGCTTTTCCCTCATGACCAGCAGTTCCCGAACCGAGAAGGAAAGGATCTGCTTCGCCCCCAGGGCTACATTAAAGGAGGAAATTATGAAGAGCAGCAAGCTAGCACGCAGGATCGCAGTAGTGGCAGCAGCCCTGGCCGCAACGGTCGGCATCGCTTTCGCCTCCGGCGAAGTAAGCGGCATCACTGCAGACCAGGCACTCCAAAAACTGATGGACGGTAACACCCGCTACGTCGACAGCAAGCTCTCGGCATTGGCGCTGTGCGACGCCACGGCCCGCGGCAAGCTGGCCAAGAGCCAGCACCCCTACGCCATCATCCTCTCCTGCTCCGACTCCCGCGTCCCCCCCGAGATCATCTTCGACCAGGCGCTGGGCGAGGTCTTCGTGGTGCGCGTCGCCGGCAACGTGGCCGACCCGCTGGTCCTGGGGAGCGTGGAGTACGCCGCCGAGCACCTGGGGAGCCCGCTCATCATGGTGCTCGGGCACGAGCGCTGCGGTGCGGTCACCGCAACCGTCGCCGGAGGCAAGCCGGAAGGAAACATCGGCGCCATCGTGAAGGAGATCGCCCCTGCCGCCAAGAAGGCCAAGGCCACCTGCAAGGGTAAGGCGAAGGAGGAGATCGTCGAGTGCGCGGTCGAGATCAACGCCAAGGCCGTTGCCGCCGAATTGCCCAAGAGGTCCAAGATCCTGGCCAAGGAGCTGAAGGAGGGGAAGATCAAGATCGTCGCCGCCAAGTACGACTTGGACGACGGCAAGGTCACCCTGCTCAAGTAGCCCCTGCCACGCGCAAAGAAAAAGCCGCCCTCCCATCCGGGGGCGGCTTTTTCAGTTTTCCCTGAGGCGACCGATTCAGGGTTGCAGCCGGTGCAGCTTCGGGATCAGGGCCTGGTCCACGTCCGCCATGCGCTCTTCCCCCAGCGAGAGGAGTGCCTCGCGCAGCCCCCCCGCCTCCGCCACCAGGCGGGCGACGTCCACGCCCAGGCAGGTATCGGGGACCCGTCGCAGCAGGTCGGGTCCCCGCTGCAACAACCCCTCGGCGCCCTTGAAATTCCCGTTACGCCAGTGGTACAGCGCCACGGCGACCTGCAACACCCCCTGGTAGAAATCCCGCAGCTCCCCTTGTGCACCCACCCAGAGCTCTTCGAGCGTCTCGTGGCAGGCAAACCACTCCCGCAGGTTGAATTCCTCGATGGCCTGGTGCAGCTCCTCCGGAGGCGCCTCCCGGCACGGTCCGGCATCCGGCATGCCCGGCATGGTCACCGCTAGTCCACCAGCACCGGGCGCAGCCCCGGCAGGAGCTTTCTCGCCTGGCTGTCACATCCTACGCAGCTGATCCGGTCGATGTAGAGCCCGTCGGCTCCGGGGGTGCAGGAGGCTGCCGGGAGGTCGGACTGGCTGGCGGACTTGCCGCAGCCGGCAGCGCCGCTGGTGCAGATCCTGCTGATGCGCACCAGGGAGTACCTGCTGACTACGTGCTGCTGATAGCTTTCGCCAGGAAGGAACCCGGAGCAGTCGGTGGCCGGAACGATCACCCACCACCCGATCAGTTTGCCGTTCTTGTCGTACTCCTTGTTGGAGCGGTCCACCTGCGGGTCGTACATCATAGCCTTGATGTCGCGTAAAACGGTATCGCTGTTGCTGGCCGCGGCGAAGATGGGAAGGCCGCAGACTTCCTGGACCGGCATCTCCTGGCAGACCAGATCGGACATGGAGTTGGTGATGGTGACGGGATGCAGCAAGGAAGTGTAGAGGTAGCGGCCGGAGAGCGACACCCCGGATTTCGGATCCCAGGCGGCATGGCTCATGCGCCGTTCTGGGATGTTGCAGATCTGGGGGAAGGTGCAGGAGGGCTGGCACGCCTCGGAGCAGATGGCTATGTTGGAGCGGGTTCCCGGCACCAGGGCGGCGGTCGCCACCGGCGTGGAGCCGAAGTCCTCGGTGCCGCTGATCTTGGCGATGAAGGTCCCCAGGGTGCCCAGTCCCACCGAACTGCTTTCGGCGGTGCGCCTGGTCCTTATCTGTATGGCGTTCACCGGAGTGGCGCCGGGAGTGTAACTGCGGCTGCTCATGTTCCAGAAGCCGACCGTGATGTCGTTGTCGCCGGTCAGGGCGTTACCGTTATTGTTCAAAAGACCTACCAGCGCCGCAGCATCGTGCTTGCCGGTGACCAGGTCCACCGCTGCGGCGCGGGCCTGGGACTGGACGGTGTCGCAGGAGAGCTCGGGCAGGCGCGCCGGGTCGGTCTGCGCCTGCAAAAGGTAGCGCTGCTTGATGCTCTGGGCACCGGTCAGGGCCGCCGTCTCCGCGGAATGCTGCAGGTCCTCCTCGCTCACGTACATGTACCCGATGTCGATGGCAAGACCTGTCACCACCAGGAAGACGACCAGCATGATGGTGACGTAACTGGTATCGAAGGCGGACTCTTCTTCGGACACGATCATCTCCGGAATGGGCAGTGTTTGTTACGGGTGCGACATAATAGCATCATCGCGAAAAAAAGGGCCATGCAGAATCGCATGGCCCCTTCATTTTTTTTAACCTCGGAGTAACAAGACCTAGGCGGAAGCCTTGACGGCGACCTTCTCGCCAGCCACCTCGGTGGCCTCGACCTCGACCGCCTTCTTCTCACGCAGGAAGAAGGTGATCACGGTGCCCAGGGCCAGGCAGGAACCTGCCAGGATGAAGGACTTGTTCAGGCCGCCCGGCTGTGCGTTCATCATCTCGGAGACGCGCCCCATGACCAGGCCGCCGACGCCCCAGGCGGAGAAGAGCACGCCGTAGTTGAGGCCGTAGTTCTTGAAGCCCCAGTAGTCCTTGGCGAAGGAGGGGAACAGGGTCAGGTTGGAGCCGTAGTTGAAGCCGATCAGCGAGGCGAGCAGTACCAGCATGGCGGCGGAGCCGGAGCCGACCACCGGGACGGCGGCGAACATCAGAATGGCCTGGAACCCGAGCATGAGGGTCAGAGTGGCGCGACGGCCGATTTTGTCGGAGAGCACGCCGGCGACGACGCGGCCGGAGGCGTTACCGATGGCCATGATGGCGACGGCTACGAACGCCATGGGGCCCATGCTCTTCTTGGCGAGACCCGCGACGGAACCGATTACCATGAGGCCCGCGCCGGCACCGATGAAGAAGGTAGCCCACAGCATATAGAATTTCGGGGACTTGAGCATCTCGCTCACGGTGGCGTCATAGCCGGACTTCTTGGCCGGGGCCTCGTCGCCCTTGAGAGCCGGCTCGGCCGGGACGTAACCCTGGGGCGGGTTCACCAGTGCGAAGGAGAGGCCGCAGACGATGACCGCGAAGCCGGCGGCCAGGATGTACATGGACTGCTGGATGCCGTAGGCGCCCAGGAGGTAGCTGGAGAGCGGCGCGATGTACACCGGCGCCAAGCCGAAGCCGGCGACCACGATGCCGGCGATGAGGCCGGTCTTCTTGGAGGAGAACCATTTCAGTGCCGGCGGGGTGGCGGCGGAGTAGCCGAAGCCGAAGCCGGAGCCGGCCAGTACGCCGAAGCCGGTGACCCAGGCGGCGTAGCTGTTGGAGTAGCCCATGAGGCAGAAGCCCGAGCCCACCAGGATGCCGCCGATCAGCGCGGTACGCGCCGGGCCGATCTTGTCCTGGCACTTGCCGGCGAGGATCATGGAGAAGGCGAAGGCGAGACAGCAGAGGGCGTACGGATCGTTGATGGAAGCCTTGTCCCACTGGAAGGCGTCCGGGGCGTGAGACTCGATGGACGCCTTGATGGCACCCTTGAAGATACTCCAGGCATACAGCACCCCGAGCGCCAGGTTGATTCCGGTTCCGGCGAAAACTACCTGCCAGCCCTTGTTAGATGTTGTCTGTGTCATGCCTTTATACCTCCATGTTGGGATTGACCACTCTTGCCACAGACCTTAGCAACTCGCATACCAATGTTTTACGATTTTGTATATTTTTACAAGTCGCGCAAAATCGGCAACTTACAACGTCAATGATATTTCGGTGCGGGTGAGCGGCGGCGCCCCCTTTTCGCATTACAGCAAAAGGTCCGGTCGCGGATAAAACCGCCGGACCTCCGTGATGCGGCGTGATATCAGCACGTTGATCATCGCTGCCACGTCGCCGCATCCCTTTCGCATAAATGCAAAAGGGATGTTCGTGTTTTGCAAAACTGTAAATAAGGCCGGATTTGTATAACAGGTGGGGTATCGAATTTTGGGGAGACCAAAAGCAAAGGCCGGCTCAACGATGAAGGCCGGCCTTGTCTCTTGCCCTGCGGGGTAGGTTTAGCAGAACAGGACGTTACCTCTGCGCTCGGGGCCGCGATAGGTTCTCCCCCCCATTCCTCTCACGCTGTCGACGCCGACCTGCACGCACTCACCATCGCTGCGCAAGAAGGAGACGATGGCTGCCTGCTCGATCAGTTCCTGGAGTTCCTCTGCTTTTACCAGCCCGCGCCTTTCATCAGCAAACACAACCGGAATCTTCATAGCACCCTCCTCCATGGCTCTTCAGGGTAGATCCATCTTTGTTAGTATATTTTAGCAATATCAGCCGGGATGGCAAGAACGACTCCGGCAAAATTCACACCGCCACAGTCATATCCATTACGGTGAGAGCATCTGCCCCCTTATCGAGAGTACGCAGTGACGGTTTCCTCATTTCCTTCACATTACCTTCATAATCTGGAGGTACGGTATCTACATACGACAGCCGGAAGAGCCACCACTAAGCCTGATCCACAAAGGAGAACTGACATGAAAACACAGCTAAAGCAACTGGCACTGTTCACCTGCATTACCGCGTCGGCCGTTTTGGGGAGCCACAATGCCTTCGCCGGCTACGGCCCGATGGAGGGCGACGGCAGCAAAGGGTGCGTAGAACAGCAGGAAGACGGCGGGCGCCGGGGCATGTTCATGAAGATGGCCAAGGAGCTGGGGCTGTCCGACCAGCAAAGGCACGAGGCACGGGCCATCTTCGAGTCAGGCCGCACCAAGAACGCCCCGCTGTTCGCGTCCCTCAGGCACGAACGGCACGAATTGCAGGCCCTGGTCCGCTCCGGCAGCGCCGACGAAGCCGCGATCCGCGCCCAGTCGGCAAAAGTGGCGGCGCTGCAGGCTGACCTCGCGGTGCAAAGAGCAGCACAGAGCAGGCAGTTCATCGCCCTGCTGACACCGGAGCAAGCCGCCAAGTTCAAAGCCATGCGCGAAGCACGCCACCAAGGCCGGGGGCCGTCTCCCCGTCACAACCGATAACCGCACCAGGCGCTGCCGCCCCGGCTGCGGCGGCGCCTTCCCTCCAAGCCGTCTCCTGCTTACCAGCCACCTCCCCGGGTGCCGTACAAATTCCCTGCGCGTTGTGCATTACCCTCCAGTGGCGTAAAATAGCAGCTGTTCAAGGAGGTGTCACATGAGACTGCTGCGACCTATCTTTTTAATACTGTTCCTCCTCGTTGGCGCCTGCGCCACCTATCCCGATGTTCAGCAGCAACGGATGGCCGCCCTGCCGCAACACTACAAGCAATTCGACGTCCTCATGGGATATGAAGTGCTTCCTGCCGGCGGGCACACCGTCGTCCAGGGGGTCGTGAAGAACGTGCGCTACTTCCGGATGCGCAACCTGGAGATCTGGGCGGCGCAGTTGGACGACCGGGGCAAGGTCCGGGCCCAGGGGATGACCTTCATCATGCCGTCGGAGTTGGGGCTCGACGAGAGTGCGGACTTCAGCATCAAGGTCCCGGCGCCACTGGCTGCGGGGGACCGGCTCCGCATTACCTATAAGTACTTCGGCACCGATGGCGGCACCCACGGCCTTGGTGACGGCACCAACTGGATGCAGAGTTTCGAGACCACCATTCCGGCGCGGTAGCCGGCCGTTATGCACCAAGCGCGGCAACGTCTGCGGCATAGGGACAGGCAATGTTCAACAAGCGGGATGAAAAAAAGATCGTCGATGAGGTTAAGGCTCCCTCGCAGCGGGCCCGGGACCAGTACTTCCGCCTGAT
Source organism: Geomonas anaerohicana (assembly GCF_016458305.1). Classification (GTDB taxonomy): domain Bacteria; phylum Desulfobacterota; class Desulfuromonadia; order Geobacterales; family Geobacteraceae; genus Geomonas; species Geomonas anaerohicana. The sequence goes on from NZ_JAEMHL010000008.1 coordinate 112,432, forward strand.
GGCGGAGCAGGTAAAGGATTACGCCCTGATCCTGCTCAACGCCAAGGGGGAGATCGTGTCTTGGAACACCGGCGCCGAGCGCATTACCCGCTATCTCGCCCACGAGATACTGGGAAGGCACTTCTCCGTGCTGCACCCCAAGGAGGAGATCCGTTCCGGAGCGCCGCATCGGGAGCTCTCCATCACGGACAGCATGGGGAGCCTCGAGTTGCAGGGGTGGCGTCTGCGTAAGGACGGCAGCCGTTTTTGGGCCGCCATCGCGTTGAACGAGTTCCGCGACGAGGACGGTGAGCGTGCCGGATACGTGCTGATCCTGCACGACAACACCGAGCGGCGCGCGTCCGAGGAGGCGATGGTGAAGAGCCGCACCATGTTGGAGCGTCTCTTTGAAACCGCACCCGACGCCATCGTGATAGTGGACGGCGGGGGTGTGATCAGGAAGGTGAATCAGCAGGCCGAGGTGATCTTCGGTTACATGCGCGAGGAGTTGGTAGGCCAGCGCATCGAGATCCTCATCCCCAAGCGTTTCCACAAGCGCCACCGCCAGCACCTGCACAACTACTTCGGCGATCCCAGGGCACGGAAAATGGGAATCGGACTGGAGCTGTACGGGCGCCATAAAAACGGCTCAGAAATCCCCGTCGACATCATGCTGAACCCCATCGAGGCGCAGGAATCGACCTGGGTTTTCGCTGTGATCCGCGACATCACCGTCCAAAAACAGGGGGAGGCGAAGATCATGGAACTGAACCTCGCCCTCAGGAACCAGGTGGAGCAGCTCGCCGCCACCAACCGCGAGCTGGAGTCGTTCAGCTACTCCGTCTCCCACGACCTGCGTGCGCCGCTGCGGCATATCATCGGCTTTGTCGATCTTCTGAACGCGAAGGCAGGTACGGGACTGGACGAGAAGAGCCGCCACTACCTCGACGTCATCGGCGGCGCGGCCAAGAAGATGGGGCTGCTCATCGACGACCTGCTGGCCTTCTCCAGGATGGGGCGCAGCGAAATGATGAAGGGATGGGTGGACCTGGGGCTTTTAGTGCGGGAGATCGTGGCCGATCTGCAGGGGGACCTGCAAGGGAGGGAGGTGCAATGGGATATCGCGCCGCTCCCGGTGGTCTTGGGTGACGCCGCCATGCTGCGCCAGGTGCTGATCAACCTGATCGGCAACGCCGTCAAGTTCACCCGGTCCCGCGCTACAGCCACCATAGCCATCGGCGCGGTGCAGCGGGAAAACGAGCAGGAGATCTACGTCAGGGATAACGGGGTCGGTTTCGACGAGGCGTACGCCAACAAGCTGTTCGGGCTGTTCCAGCGCCTGCACGCCAACGAAGAGTTCGAGGGAACCGGCGTGGGCCTCGCCATCGTGCAGCGCATCGTGCTCAGGCATGGCGGCAGGGTCTGGGCCGAAGGGGGAGTGGGCACAGGCGCCTGCTTCTGGTTCTCGCTGCCCAACAAGTTCGAGTGACCCCGTCACAGGAAGAAACGCCGGCTAAAGCTTGTTCCTGAGAGTTTCCTTCAATTCGAGGATCGCGAGGGTCTGCATGTACTCACCTAGAAAGTCGATGTTCTTAAACGCCACTCCTTCGCCGAAATAGTCGTCGATCTCATGGATAGCCTGCTTCATCAACTTCTGCCCCGGTGTCAATCTGGCCAGATCTGGGTTCATCGTTCGCTCCGCGTTCTGGAATGAGTGTTGGGCCGATGAGGTAATTCTAAAGTTCCAGCCCGTTGTGTCAACAACTCCGACGCTGAACGGTGAGGAGATTTGTCTTTACCCGCCGCCGCAATCGGGTTACCCTGTGCCGCATTCAACGTCATCCTGGCGGCCGCCTTACGCCGCCTTTGCAGCGCGAGCCGGCCACATGAAGATCCTGTTCGTCTCACTTTTCCTGCCGCAGCAGAAGGCCTACCATGCCGGGGGGCGCTACGTAAACGAACTGGTGCGGCGCCTGTCGCAGCACCACGAGGTCCACCTGGCCACCCGCCTCGAGCAGGGGGAGGAACCGCTGCTGGCGGAACTTGCCCCCTACTGCGCCGGCCTCCACCCTTTCAGCTATCCCCGCCTCCCCAAGCGCGGCCTGCTCGCCTCGCTGCGCCTGGCAGCCAACTACATTGCCTTCAGCCTCTTCGCCAACCGCCTGATCCAGCGGGGGGACTACGACCTGGTCCAGGTGGAATGGGTCGAGACTGCCGTCATGATCCGCCGCGGCAAGATACCGATGGTCCTGGACGCCCATGACGTCATCACCAAGCCCGCGTGGCGCTCTTACCTGCGCAGCCGGGGAGCGGCGCGCCTGGTACAGTGGGTCCGCTGGCGAGTGGTGCGCCTGCTGGAAGTGACCATAATGGCGCGTTTCGACCGGGTCTTCACCATGTCCGAGTTCGACCGCCGCTACCTGCTCGACCTCGCCCCGCGGTTGGCAGTGACCACCATCCCCATTCCCGCGGGGATGGATCTCACCACGAAGAGCTACCCGCGGGTACCGGGGCGGCTCCTGTTCCTGGCCTCCTACAAGTACCGCCCCACCAACGTCGAGGCCGCCCTCTGGTTCCACGAGGAGGTGCTGCCGCTGGTGCGCCGCGAGGTCCCGGAGGCGGAATTCGTCATTGCCGGCTTCGGGCCGCCGCCGCGACTGCAGGAACTGGCGCAGCGGGACAAGGGAACCGTGGTGACCGGGTTCGTGGACGACACCGATGAGCTCTACAAGAGTGCCAGCGTTTTCGTGGCGCCGATTCTAACCGGAGGCGGCATCATCGTCAAGGTCTTGGATGCCCTGGCAGCGGGCACCCCGGTGGTCACCACCCCCTTCGGCAACGAGGGGGTCGAGGCCGCCCCGGGAACGGACCTGCTCGTTGCCGATTCGGCGCAGGATTTTGCCCGGGCAGTGGTTACCCTGTTGCGTGACCGGGAGCAGGCAGAGCGGTTGGCCGCCAGCGGCGCTGCCTTCGTAGCCCGCAGCTTCAGTATCAGCGCCGTCCTGCAGCGGCTTGAGACCGCCTACCGCGAGCTCGCCGCCGACCCGGCAAAAGCCCCCCTCCAAGCCGCCCCTCGCACCTGAAGGCATCGGGCCCAGCACCTGCCCCCTGCCCCTGCAACCAAGGACGTTGAACGTCGACCGTTGAACGGCCGTTAGAAAAAGGGGTTGCCTCGCAGAAGGCGTCGTTGCTATAGTGCGCTGGCATTTTTCAGCGGGGGTGAGGCATGTCGGACTTGGAAAACCAGATGGGGCTGTTCGAACTGGCGGGGATAGTGGAAACGCCTACACCGCAAGCTCCGCCTGCAGCTGTACCAGCGCCGGCACCTGCACCCAAACCTGAGCCCAAGGCCCGTCCCACGCAGAGCCGTCAAGCGGTCACCGTTTCCCCCGCACCGAAGGCTGACGCTCCCGCGCGAGGCAGCAAGCGGGGACGCCTTCCCAAGGGTGCGGTCAAGGCGGTCTCGGGCCTGGTGCCGGAAGGGGACGTGCGGCTGACCGCCAACATCAGGCAGGACTTGCACCTCAAGCTGAAGATCGCCTCCGCCTACCGCAGAATCACCATCGGCGAGATCATAGAGGAACTGGTAGAGAAGTACGTCTGACCCTGCCGCCCCCCTCCCCGTCACCGCTTTTGCCCTTTCTCCTGTCCATCTTAAAAATCCATGCATTCGTACAGCCTGCACGTGGCGGAAAAACGAATCCCGAACCGGGCGGACCGATTCGGGATCTAAGGGAGGATGGCCACAGCGTTGGCTGCTTACTTGTCGTGGCAGGTTTTGCAGAGCGCACTGCCGTTGTCGCTCATCACCAGGTGACCTTTTTCTGTGTTCAGCGGATCGTGGCAGGAAAGGCAGCCGACCTTGCCGTTGACGAAGAGCATCTTGGTGTTGGAGCCGACGTCCTTGTAACCGCGACCGGCGGCGACGTAGGCATCGTAGGTCATCCCAACCGGGTGATCACTGGTGAAGGAATTTACCATCGACCTCCGGTCCAGCGGACGATCCCTCAGTTCGACGTTGATCTGGGAAGCACCGATACCGTCATGGCAGCTCAGGCAGCTCGCCGACAGCGAGTCGAGAGTACCCGTTGCCCTAGTGGTGCTCTGTTTCGTCAGCGCTTTGAAGATAACGGTGAGGCCGCCGGTAGGCTGGTCGTCGGAGTAATTAGCGGGAACGACGTTGCCATACATGTCGTCCACCGCGCCGCCGGCAGCGTAGGTCGAGCCGCGGACCTCGTCGACCTTGACCAGGTAATCCCTGCGGGCCTGCACCGAGTTCTGCAGCAGCAGCGTGTAGGCGCAGGTCTCGCTGTTGGCACTGGACCCCATGGTCCCGAAGGCACCGGCACCCTGGGCCAGGCCCAGGATCATCGCTGCCGCACATACCAACCCGGTCATCCTCTGCATCGCGCTTTTTTTGCTTTGTTCGGTTCTCATGGCCCACCTCCCGGTTCGTTACCAAACCAATTACAAGCGGGGTACCATTTGTGAACAAAACCGAAAAAATGTTATAAGATAGTATAATCATTGAGCTTATTTTTAAACACTCCAGAGAAGTTGATCATCTTTTTCAAAAACAAGCTGTGCAAGTGTTGAACATCTGAACAGGTGCTATTTGAGACTGATCAGGAAAGGCCCGCGGAACGGGGGACAGGCGAAGGTCAAGGATTGAACAGGGGCAGCCTACCGCTGGCAGCGAACAAGCAGCGATAGACACCAGGAAAGAAACAAGTGGCGTAAACAGTTTGAATTGCTGTGGCGACTGCAGGATTAGTGGTTGAAGTAAGCGTTTACTTGGTATAAGATGCGACAATCACACGTCTTGTATGGGAGTGGTAAGTTGCCCCGATTCTTTTGCCGCTTGATAACCGTTCTCAGCCTGTCCCTGTTATTTTCATCCCCTGGACATGCAGTGACCACACTACCGAAGACAGTGAAGCCGATTACTTCGATCGGCCTTTCTCCTGTTGTGGGCGGCTATTACTTTTCTTCCAACCAGTCACTGGATCCCGCTCCGACCTACGGCTTGAGACTGAGCTACGATCATATCGGCAGGGGGGTTGTCGACAGCATCGGCGTCGAGGCCACCTTCAACTACCTCAGCACCACCGCGAAAAACCAGGACAAGAAGGCAAGCGCCTACCTGTTCCGTACCGATGCCATCTACGCCTTTGATCCCAGGAGCAAATGGGTTCCTTTCCTGGCACTTGGTGCCGGTGGAATCTTCGTCGACCGTGAGGGGGTCAAGGACAACAGTCCGTTCCTCGACTTCGGCATCGGGATCAAGTACTACTTCGACGATTACCTTGCCATCCGGGCCGACCTGCGCCAGCTCATGGTCTACAAAAACGTCAACACCAGCAACGACTTCGAGTTGACCACCGGCCTGACCTACTACTTCGGCAAGGAGCGCAAGAAGAAGGGGCCTCCCCCGGCACCGCCCAAACCGCAGGCCGCGATACCGACCATCTCCGATGAAGAACCGGCACCCGTGCCCACGGTAACGCACGCACCCGTTGTCGCAGCACCGCCACCGGACATCCTTCAGCTTCTGGGGGCAACGGGGGCAGCGGCCCTCGGCCTCAACACCTTGCCGCCCCAGTTCCAGCCCGGTACGGCGTCCCAGGTCCAGCCGAAGGTTCCGGCCAAGGCACGCAGGTCCACGCTCAAGGAGATGCCGAAGGCTGCGCCTGCACCTGCACCGCCTAAGCCCAAAGTGCCCGAGGTTGCACCGGCTCCTGCCCCGGCACCGGCTCCTGCCCCGGCACCGGTACAGCCGCCTGCAACCGTGCAACCGGTTCCGGCACCGGCAGCGCCCCAGCCGGCGCCGCCGCAGCAGGAAGCCGCGCGCCAGCCGCAACGTTCGATCCGGACCCTGACCATCGAGTTCCTGTTCAGCAGCCCGGCGATTCGTCCGGTCTACCAGGCCCAGCTGGCGGCCTTCGCCGCTCTCATGAAGGCCAATACCGAGTCGACGGCTCTCATCGAAGGGCACACGGACAACGTGGGCGACAGCCGGTCCAACGTGGAACTGTCGCAGCAAAGGGCGCAGAACGTGAAGAACGAGCTGCTCAAGTATGGCGTTGACCCTGCCAAGGTCAGCATCAAGGGATATGGCTTCAGCAAGCCCCGGGCGAGCAACAAGACCAACGAGGGGCGGCAGAAAAACCGTCGCGCAGTGGTCACGCTGACCCTTGTCATCACCCAGTAACACGCACCACGACTACCGCCCATGGCGGCATGTCACCTTTTCCGGCTGAAGCCGGACCACTTTCACGAGGAGTTGTAAATGGAAACGATGAAGTCGCTTACCGCCGCAACTGCACTGACCATACTGGCTGCCTGCGCGGGTTGCTCCCTTCTACCCGGCCAGGCTGCCAAGCCCGTCCCATCCCCGACCCAGGGGATGACACTTCTCTCCGGAAAGGTCGTCGAGACCTTCGACGGGGGGGGATACACCTACGTCAACCTGCTGAAGGACGGTAAAAACACCTGGGTTGCCGCACCTGTGATGCAAGTCGTTGTGGGGCAGGAGCTGGAACTGCTCCCCGGCGCGGTGATGCCCAACTTCACCAGCAAGTCCCTTGGCCGCACCTTTGACAACATCGTCTTCTCGGGGGGGCTTCCCTCGCAACTGAACCCGCCGGCTAAACCGGCTGCCGGTGCAGCAGCAACCGCTGCGGCCGCTGCCGACAACGGCCCCGCTGAGGCTGAAGAAGCCATTCTGGCCGGCACGGTAATCGAAACCATCACCGCCAGCAACTACATCTACCTGCGCATCGAGAAAGACGGGAAAGCGTCCTGGGCGGCAGTGCCGAGGACCGACATCGCAGTCGGCGACGAAGTCGAACTTGCCCCGGGAACGCCCATGGGTGAATTCAGCAGCAAGACCCTGAACCGCACCTTCAACTCCATCTACTTTGCCGGAGGAGTCGAGGTGACCAAGAAGAGCGCAAAAGCGCCGGCGGCGCCGCAGGCGAAACCGGCCGCAGCTGCGCCTGCCGCCACCGCGGCCACGGCCGCTGACGCCAACAGCTCGCCGCTCCCTTCCGGGCATCCCAAGATCGATGCAGCCGAGATGGACAAAGCCGTGGAAAAGGCTGCTGCGGCAGCCGCGGCAGCAGCAGCGGCTCCCATCACCGGCAAGGTGATCGAGACCGCCAATGCCGGCGGTTACACCTACATCTGCGTCGAAAAAGATGCCGTGAAGACCTGGGTCGCCGTCCCGCCCATGGAGGTGAAAGTCGGCGAAGAGGTAGCCCTCAACCCCGGCAACGTGATGACCAACTTCTCCAGCAAGACCTTGAATCGCACCTTCGATAAAATCATCTTCTCCAGCGGCCCTGCCGCTAAATAACCGATTTATAGTCACAAAGCTGTCAGGGGGCGGAGATTATCTCCGCCCCTATTTTCATGTGCCCCGGTCCGTCGCGCCGCGCCCGCGGCAGCGTCGCAGGGGACCGTCCCCCGCTGACCGCTTATCCCACCAGCCGCGAAATCACCAGCCCGCCCAGTCTATCTCTTTGAAAAATATAATGTTTTTAGCAAACCAGCCTTCTTGACAACCTGTGTCGCCCCTTTATTAATTACCCGTATGAATTCAGACTGAATTGTAATGAAGGGGGTGTTACGGGCAATCTCGGGAACGGAGGGTTCGTATGGCTAAGAAGTTGCTGCTGTTGCTTTCCGCTTTGCTGCCTGTCACCGTAGCAGTCGTTTGTTGGAGCGCCACCACCTGGCAGTTGCAAACCAAGCTCGCCAGCGCCGGCGGCTCGCTCCAGGTGAGGGACAAGGTCCCGCAAACCACCGCCGGCATCACCGCGTACAACAACTTCACGACGTCGGCTCCGGTACCGGTGACCGTCACCGCCAACACCGGCTACAAAATCTCCTCGCTCACCAGGAACGGGACCGCCGTCCCGGTCGGCAACTACACCTCGCACTACGTCACCACCTTCCAAAAAAGTGGCACCACCCAGGCGCTGGTGGCTGGATTCACCGCGCAGCAAGTGACCGTGACCGCCCTGGTGTCCGGGCCGGGAAGCATCACCCCTGCCAGCGCCAGGGTGAGCTACGGCGGGAGCGCAATCTTCACGAGCAGCCCCAACGCCGCCGGCTGCTATCTCACCTCGGTCACCGGCGGGAGTGTTACCGACCTCAGCGGTGCCCCGGTCCCCCTCCCCTACTCCCGCTCGGTCAAGATTACGGCCAGTAACGTCATCGCACCTCGTACCGTGACCGCCAACTACGCCTCCTACAGCGTCAACGCGGGCGTTGACCAGCTGGCCCAGAAGAACTTCACCGTGCAGCTTTCCGGAACCCTGGTCGGCGGCGGCACCCCATCCTGGAGCCAGGTCTCAGGCCCCACCGTGTCGCTGACCGGTGCGGGGACGCTTACCCCGAGCTTTGTACCGCCGGCGGCGGGGACCTACCAGTTCCGGCTCACCCAGTTCGTCTCCGGCGTCGCCGTTGCCTCGGCCACCACCCAGGTCACCGTGGTCGATTCCCTGGTGAACGACATGCGCCTTCGTTGCATGGGGTGCCACGGCGGCACCGGGGTTTTCCCCACCCCGTATGTCTTCCCGGGGTGGTCCTCGTCGCGTCACGACTCCGCCGGGGTCTCCTGCGTCACCTGCCACACCGATGGCGCCATGCCGACACCGGTCAACTCATCCACGGTCGATGCCAACACCTTTGCCTACCGCTCCGGCGCGGGCAGCTTCTGCCTCAACGGCAGCTGCCACCAGCCAGGCACCACACACCGTAGCATCGGCATGCCCTGCTCCGGGTGCCACGGCAGCTACCGGAACCACAACCCCGCGACTACCTTTGCCGCGGCACTGAATGCGTGCTTCTCCTGTCACGGCGCGCCCAACTCCACCCATTACCAGGTGAAAAGCAGCCTTGCCGCAGGTGACTGCCTGACCTGCCATCCCCCGGCCGGGCACAACCCGGTCCCCGATGTGACGGTGACCCCGGCGCATTTCAACGGCTACACCTCCTACGCCAATCCATCCTATGCCGCGGCCTACGTGACCCCGGTCACCGCCTGCGCCGACTGCCATGCAGGGGGCAATCCCAAGGGGAGTGCGGACAAGACACTGGTGCAGTTCCGTACCGAGTGGGCGGCTTCCGGCCACGGCAACGGCAACGCTGCCCCCTGGAAGAACTCGGCCCACTTCAACTGGAAGAGCGCCGGCACCGCCGGGGCCTCGGCCAAAGAGAGCGCCGGCGTGGCGACCGACTGCCAACGCTGCCACAGCGCCTCCGGCTATCTCAGATTCACCCTCTACACGAGCATCGCGCCGATCGCATCCACAGCCGATCGCTACAGCGAGCCGCTGACCTGCAACGCCTGCCACCAAAGCGGCGACTTCGCCGCCCCGCGTGCCGTCTCCGCACGCAGCGGCTACTACAGCTACTCCGGCGCTGCCACGGGAAGGGTCGAGGTCACCACAGCCTATCCCGATGCCGGGAGGTCCAACATCTGCCTGGGATGCCACGTCGGCCGCCAGTCAGGTGCTACCGTCCAGGCGCTTGCCCAGGCAACGGCACAAAAGAGCTACTCGGGCGCCTTCTGGCGCAACCTCCCCTTCGTCGACGCCCACTACCTCTCCGCCGGCGGGCAACTGTACGGCGCCACCGGTTACCACTATCCCGGCCTTTCCTACGGCAATGCCGGCGTGAACCACGTGGCCATCGGCGGCACCGGTGCCGGCCCCTGTGTCGCCTGCCACCTTCCCGGAAGCTCGCACACCCTCTCGGTCGCCGCAGCGAACTTCACGCTCTGCAACAGCTGCCACATCGACGCAGGCACGGTGAGCGCCTCTTTCCTGGCCCAGCGCGGCGACGAGTTCGCAGCGGCGCTGAAGGCGTTGGCCGCGGCCCTGGCTGCCAAGGGCTTCACTCCGCTCACCGACGCCGGCGGCAACCCGCAGTACCCCTACTTCGGCACGACCAACTGGGGCGGACACGGCGACGGGCCGGGCAACATGGGAGCCGCCTTCAACTACAACCTGCTGGTACACGACCCGGGTGCCTTCGCCCACAACCCCGCCTACGCGAAGCGCCTGGTACGGGATTCCATCGACTTCCTGACTTTTGGCAGCGTGGACCGCGGTCGCGACCTGAGTGCCACCATCGAGAGCCTGCTCAATGCGAGCGGCGATAGGGAAAGGGCCTCAGCTTTCCTCTCCCAGGCCGGAAGCGGCGCTTCCGCCTGCCAGGTCTGCCACCAGGCGGCCACCGATCCATTAACCGGCGGCAACATCATTGCCGACTACGGCGCAAGCAAGCACGCCAAGAACGCCGCAGGCGCCGCCTGCGTCTCCTGCCATGCGCCGACCGCCACCAATGCCCATCCCAACGGGGAGCCGATGCAGAAGGCAACCGCAGAGATCAACCCGAAGTGCCTCAACTGCCACCCCGTGCACCCCTGGCCCAGCGAAGGGATCTGCACCAACTGCCATAACGGCCATCGCCTGAAGGCGGTGCTGCCGGCGCCGCACCTGGCCAACTTCTCCACGGCCCAGTTCGTCACAGCCGAGGTGAGGTGCGACAAGTGCCATTACGTCGCCGTCAGCCCGGGCGTTGACAGCTTCGTGCTGCTGCAGGAGCACCGCGACTGGGCCAGGAGCGCCAAGGGTGACTACCGTGCCGCGGCGCTCACCAGCTTCGACTTCAAGACCATGGGAACCACCGGGGCCTCCCCCGCCACGACCGTGCAAAAGGATTGTGTCCGCTGCCATACCACGACCGGCTTCAACAAGTATGTCAACTCCGGATTCACCGACATCGCTCCGTTTGGTGTCCCCGGCGACGCACCCGACGGCGACCGCACCCGCGAAATGATCGGCTGTCCTGCCTGCCACGCCCCGACCCCGTTCACCCCCAAGTACGGCAGGCTGAGTGTCGGCATCGTGGACGACAGCACCGGCACGCGGGACGTCAGATCCTGGTACAACTATTCCTCGGCGGCCACGGGGAAGATCATCCGCTCGAAACTCTTCCTCGACGTCAACGCCTACGAGATAGGCGACTCCAACATCTGCATCACCTGCCACGCCGGCAGGGTGGCCGGCGACTTGATCAAGCAGACCACCACCAACACCACGACCGGCGTGGTCAGTTGCTCGTCGGTCCCCTCCATCGTCTGCCGCATCGGTAACAACAACCTCGCGAGCGGGCTGATCAACGATTTCTGGGGGAGCGTCGACTTCATCGATCCCCACGGCGGAGTCGCCGCCAACATGATCTATCCCGACAACCTGCGCCCGGGTTACGAGTTCCGCGCATCGGCATCCACCACCGCCCATGGCAACGTCGGCATGACTGCCGCCAAAGGTCCCTGCGTCGGATGCCACATGAGCTCGCCTTCCGCCAGGCACGCCTTCACCGCCTTGTCCACGGCAAGCAACGGCGTGATCGGGGCCATCAGGAGCGAGGCCTGCGCCACCTGCCACGGGATTACCGCCCTGGCGATCACCCCGACCCTGCTGCAGGAGAAAAAGGAGGGGTACCAGGCAGCTATCGCCTTCATCGCCACCCAGCTCTCGGCACAGGGGATCCATTACAACCGGGACAAATATCCCTACTTCTTCACCACCGGCATAATCGCCGAACAGTCACAGTCAACCCGCGTCACGAACTGGAACAAGTCCGCCACGTACCGGGGCGCCCATCTGATGGGGGCGGCGTTCAACCTGAGGCTGCTGGACTCTGGGAGTGGCTGGGTCCACAACGGCGTCTACGCCAAGCGGCTCCTCTACGACACCATCGACTACCTGGACGACGGACTACTAAACGACACCGTGGTCATTACGGCTGCTGGGCAGGGGTTCTTCGCCTACGTCACCCCGCGGCGCTAGCCGGGGCCGGAACCGGTAACAAAAAAGAGAAAGGGGTAAAAAACGCAAAGAAGGCTTCGAGGAATTCCCCCGAAGCCTTCTTTTTGCGAAAAAAAGCAGTCACGCAAAGCACCCGAAGCAGGCGCGAAGTACGCCAGGAAAGCCTTTCGGGTTTCCTTTGCGCTCTTCGCGGATACTTGGCGCTCTTTGCGTAACCGCTTTTAAGATCTCTTTTTAGCCTTTCTTGTTCTCTTCCTTCAGGTCATCAACCTGCTTTCTCAAAAGCGCCACTTCCTGGGCGAGGTTGTGGTTGCTCTCGGAGAGCCTGGAAAGGGTGACGGAGTGCCCGATGGCCACCAGCAGCAGGAACAAAACGCCGACCAGGAACAACAGGGAGGGAGGGTAATAGATACCGATGGCAAGGGCCGCGACCTCGAGGATGCGGCGCGACACGGTGAGGAGGATGACGAAGACGGAGGTGCACAGCCAGAGCAGGGCGTACTTCTCACGCAGGCGACGCTCCCTGACCAGCCAGACCACGAAGCAGAAGATGCCGACGCTGAGCCCCAGCGACGCAATTTTGGTTAAATCCACAGGTTATGATTCCCCGACGAGGTCCCTGCCGCGCATGGCGTCCACCACCATCGCCAGCGTGACCTTCAGCATGTAGTAGGCGGACTTTCTCCTGGTGATGGAAGAATGCCCGGAAAGCCTGCCCCGCATCAGCACCGGGACCTCCACCACGCGCAGCCCGTTGCGTGCGGCGGTGATGATCGACTCGACCTCGGGGTAGTCGTCGGTGTAAAAACGCGAGAAAAGGCGGATGGTCGTCTTCCCGTAGCAGCGAAACCCTGACGTCGGATCGTGAATCGCCTTCCCTGCCAGGCAGCGGATCAGGCAGTGAAAGATGCGCGAACCGATGAAGCGGGTGATGCCCATCTTGTAGCCGCCGGGCAGAGTGCGCGAACCGATGACCAGGTCCGCCTCCCCCTTTTGCACCAGTTCGAGGATCTTGAAGACCTGGTCGCCTCGGTGCTGGCCGTCGCCGTCGAACTGGATGGCCATGTCATAGCCATGCTCGTAGGCATACCTGAGCCCCGTCTGTACGGTGCCGCCGATGCCGAGGTTGAAGGGATGGCTGACCACTTCGGCGCCGAGGCTCTTGGCAATAGCGGCGGTATCGTCGGTCGAGCCGTCGTTCACCACTAGGATGTCACCGCGAAAAGACTTGAGATCCTCGATGACTGCCGTGATATTACGGGCCTCGTTGTAGGCCGGTATTATTGCAAGAATCCTCATATCCCCACCTGTGCCAACGCCATATGGCGTGAAAAAAAGCCGAAAACGGATCGTTTCTGAGTGAATACAAGATCCGCACCAACTTTATAGGCACAACACTGGAGATAACGCTTGCCAAGCGACCCGATACTAATATAAATATCGGGCCGGTAGCAATTAAAAAAAATACAGAGAGAGAACGGAGAGCCTCCGGCAGGGCGTTATGCTGTAGAACCTCGACGCTATGCCGTTCTCTTTTTCCCGCCGCTTGATACATTGAGTCTAACGGAGCAGTCGTGCGCGTATCCGTCATCATCGTCAACTGGAACGGCCTTGGTCATTTGCCGGAATGCCTGGACAGCCTGCAAGAGCAGACCTTCAGGGATTTCGAGATCATCGTCGTGGACAACGGCTCCAGCGACGGCTCCGTCCCCTACCTGAAGCAGCGTCCGGAGCTCAGGCTGGTCCCGCTCCAGGAAAACGTGGGGTTTGCCGCCGGCAACAACGCCGCCCTCCCCTTCGCGCAGGGGGAGTACCTGGTCACCCTGAACAACGACACCAAGGCGGAACCCGACTGGCTGGAAAAGCTGGTGGCGGTCGCCGACCGGCACCCGGAGGCGGGGATGGTGGGATGCCGGATCCTGAGCTATCAGGAACCGGAGCGGGTGGACTCGATGGGAATGGCGATCTGCAGCGACGGCATGTCCCGCGGCAACTTCCGGGGGAGATGCTTTGCCGAGCTTGCCGTCGAGGACGAAGCCGCCATCCTGTTCCCTTCCGCCTGCGTCGCGCTGTACCGGCGCGCCATGGTCGACGAGATCGGTTTCTTCGACGGCGACTTCTTCGCCTACTGCGAGGACAGCGACCTGGGGCTGCGGGGACGGCTGGCCGGGTGGCAGGCCGTCCTGGCCCGCGACGCCGTGGTGTACCACAAATACTCCATGACCGCAGGCTCGCTCTCCCCTTTGAAGCTCTACCTTGTCGAGCGCAACCATTTCTACGCGGTGCTGAAGAACTTCCCCCTGATGCTGCTCCTCGCACTCCCCCTGTGCACCCTGCTGCGCTACCTGGTACAGGCCAGGGTGGTGCTGCACGGCAAAGGGACCGGAGGGGAGTTCATGACCAGCGGCAGCAGGAACGAGTGCGTTGTCGCCCTGATGCGGGGGATACGGGACGCCCTGCTTGCCCTCCCCACCCTCGCCAGGAAACGCACCGAGGTTATGCGGCACAAAAAGCTTTCCACCCGGCAAACGCTGCAGCTGCTCAGGCGCCACCACCTCACCTTCCACGAACTGCTCGACGTGCAGGACGACTGAATCCCCCTCCCTCGCTTCTCAGCCACCGGCCTTTGCTGCCGTCATTCCTCCTCCATCGTGGAGAGGTCGCCGGCATCGGTGCCGAGGTAGCGTGCCTTGAGAACCCGGCGCATGATCTTGCCGCTTTTGTTCTTGGGAATCCTGTCGACGACGAAGATCTCCTGGGGTGTCGCTATGGTGGACGCCTTGTTGGAAACGTGCAGCCTTATCTTCAGTTCCAGTTGAGGGGAGTAGACGCAGTTGTCGTGCAACGCGACGTAGGCCACCACCTTCTCGAACAGCAGATCGTCCGGCGCCCCGATGACACCCGACTCCGCGATTTCCGGGATTTCCAGCAGGGCGCTTTCCACCTCGAAGGGGCTCACCAGGTGCCCCGCCGTATTGATCACGTCGTCGCTGCGCCCCATGAACCAGAAATAGCCGTCGGCATCGCGGTAGGCGGTGTCACCCGAATAGTAGTAGCCGCCGCGGAACTTCTGACGGTACACCTCGTCGTTGTTCAGGTAGGTGACGAACATCGACGGCCATCCGGGCTTGACGCAGAGGTTCCCCTGTTCGCCGTCCGGCACCGGCTGGCCGTCGTCGGCGATGATGGCCGCCTCGATGCCTGGGGAGGGTTTTCCCATGGAGCCGGGGCGCACCTCGATGCCGGGGCGGTTGGCGATCATGATGGCGCCGGTCTCGGTCTGGAACCAGGTGTCGTAGATGTCCCGGTCCAGGGTGCGGCGCGCCCAGTGGATCACCTCGGGATTGAGCGGCTCACCGACGCTGAAGATATGCCTGAGGGTGGAGAGGTCGCACCGGGCAAAAAGTTCGGGCTCTTCCTTCAGGAGCATGCGCAGCGCGGTCGGCGCCGAGTACCACACCGTTATCTTTTCCCGTTCCAGGATGTTGAACCAGTGCTCGGCGTTGTAGCCGCCGCCGAAGTGCACCTGTGTCACCCCGATGCTCCAGGGACCGATGATGCCGTAGGAGGTCCCGGTGACCCACCCCTGGTCGGCGGTGCACCAGTAGATGTCGTCCTCGCTGAGTTGCAGCACCTCTCGCGCCGTCAGGTGCTGGGACAGGATGCTGCCGTGCACATGCTGCACCCCCTTGGGTTTTCCCGTCGACCCAGAGGTGTAGTGCAGCACCGAAGGGATGTCGTGCGCGGTAATCGGCGCGATAAAACGCTCCGACGCCTGCTCCATCAACCTGCGGTAGCTCAGGATGTCCTCGGACTGGTGCTCATCCATGTCCGCCACGATCACGTAGCGCAGATGCGGCAGCTGGTCCCGGATGCGCCCGATCTTCTTGAGGAAGCTCTTCTTGGTAATCACCCCCCTGGCCTTCGAGTCCCCGAGCCGGTCCAGCAGGGCCTCCTCGCCGAAGTTGGAAAAGAGCGTCCCGGCGACGGCCTGCAACTTCAGCGTGCCGAGGAAGGCGAAGAACTGCTCAGGCATCTTGGGCAGGAAGGTGAAGAAGATGTCTCCGGGGTGGAACCCCAGGGCGGCAAGGACGTTGGCGAACCTGTTGCTCTGCTCATCGAGTTGGGCAAAGGTGTAATCGGTCTGTTCCATGTGCTGCGAGATCCAGCGCATGGCGACCTTCTCGCTCCTGCCGAGATCGCATTGGTGGCGGGTGCAGATGTGACCTATATTGTGCTGCCCATCAACGATCATGTTTCGGTGTCTCCTTGCCTGTGCGGTAAATTTGTTGCCCACGCTGACAGCGCCCCACCGTATTAGCAGATTGCAAATCCGATATCAACAGGGACTAACGAAGCGAACGTGAAGGACTCCTCCGTCTGATAGCGGCTCCACCTAGCCATGGCTGCCGGAGCATCAGGTACAGGCGCTCTGAATCTGAGTTGACAGAGAGCATGCAAGGGGCGTATATTGCGCCAGCTATAGGCTGAAATTACAGAGGTTTACCATGTCCAGCATAAAGATGTTCTTCGCCTTTTTAAAAGAGTTGCTTGGCAGTAGCCATATAATCCTGGAACTGACCAAAGCCGACTTCAAGAAAAAGTACCTCGGGTCATACCTTGGCATCCTCTGGGCCTTTGTCCACCCGGCCGTGTACATCGTAGTGGTCTGGTTCGTATTCGAAGTAGGGTTCAGATCGCAGCCGCTTGCAAATTTTCCGTTTGTGCTGTGGATGTTGACAGCAATAATGCCCTGGTTCTTCTTCAGCGATTGCCTGCAAAGCGCCACTACCAGTATCATTGAAAACGGCTTCCTGTTGAAAAAGATGGTTTTCAGCATGGGAATGCTGCCAATAATCAAAATACTGTCTGCACTTATAATCCATGCATTCTTTGTGCTGGTCATATTTATAATGTTCATGCTGTACGGTTTCCCTCCGAGCTTGTACAACTTGCAAGTTTTTTATTATCTCTTCTGCACCATTGCACTCCTGCTCGGCCTAACCTGGCTGACGTCATCATTGACTCTTTTCTTGAAAGATACTCCACAAATCGTGACCATGATACTGCAGCTGGCTTTTTGGATGACGCCGATTTTCTGGTCCACCAAAAACCTTTCGAACCATACGCTCAACCTGATCAAGCTCAACCCCATTTACTACATCGTCGAGGGATACCGGGAAAGCTTCATCTACAAGACGTGGTTTTGGCAAAGCCACTACATGCTGACCCTATACTTTTGGTGCGTTACCGGATTCTTTTTCGTAATCGGTGGTCTTATCTTCAGAAGATTGAGACCGCATTTTGCTGACGTCATATGATCGGAACTCACATGAATAACGATACTGCTATTAGCGTAGACAACGTCTCCAAGATATACAAGCTATACCAGGACCCATTTGACCGTATAAAGGAGGCGGTCAATCCATTCGGCAAGAGCTATCATAAAGATTTTTATGCACTCAACAACGTCAGCTTTGAGATAAAAAAAGGAGAGACCGTAGCAATAATCGGCAAGAACGGCTCGGGGAAGTCGACCCTCTTAAAGCTCATTACTGGAGTGCTGACGCCGAGCAGCGGGAAAATTGGGGTAAACGGAAAAATCTCTGCCTTGCTTGAGTTAGGTGCCGGGTTCAATCCGCAACTGACCGGGATCGAAAACCTTTATTTCAACGGAACCCTGATGGGCTATAGCCGCGACCAGATGGATTCTTTGTTGGATGACATTCTTAGTTTTGCAGACATAGGGGATTTTGTTTACCAGCCGGTGAAAACGTACTCCAGCGGCATGTTCGTGCGCCTTGCCTTCGCACTCCAGTCGAATATCAACCCCGATATTCTCATTGTCGACGAAGCATTGTCTGTCGGCGACCTCTTCTTCCAGAAAAAGTGCTACAACAAGATTGGAGAGCTTATAGAAAAAGGGGTAACACTACTTTTCGTCTCTCATAGCGAAGAGATGATCCGAACTCTCACTTCGCGAGCGGTCCTGCTGCACCATGGCCGAATTCAAACTATCGGGGCCCCTGCTGAAACTATCATTGAATACAGGAAGCTTCTGCACGCTGATGAATCTGCCTATCTGGCGACTCAAGCAGGCAGGCACTACTCCTGTAACCCTAAGGCGCAGGCCGTCGAAAATGCCGAAGTCATGCCCGAAGCCCCCTCAGGAGGATCGTTCGGCAACCATCAGGCAGAGATTGTGTCGGTATCAGTTACCGACGAACGCGGCAATGCCTGCACAGCGCTCTACCCGGGCGATTTTTTCACCATTAAGATATGCTGCAGGCTCAACATGAATCTGACACATCTAAACGTCGCCTTCAGGATAAGGAACAAGGAGGGAATCAAAATAACCTCTTGGGGAACTCTGAATGACGACATAAAGAAGTGGAATGATGGAATCACCGGTGGCTTCTGGGAAACCTCGTTTAGTGAGGGGGACACCGTTACCGTTTCTTTTTCCGGAAAGTGCACCTTGGGGCCCAATCTTTATGAAATCCAGGCAACCGTAACCGAAGAAGCAGACAAGTATTACACGGCACAGCACGTGCTGCACTGGAAAGACGAGGCCGCGTTCTTCAAGGTGCTCCATAAGCCTCGCGAGTACGTTTTCGGCGGGATCTGTGACCTTCAGTTGGATTGTCGGGTAGGACAGTGACCATGACCAAAGTAGCGCTTTTCAACGACACCGGCAATTTCCCGCACGTTGGCTGCCTGGCCGTCTCCCAAGCTCACGACAAGATGCTTAGAAAAGCGGGCGCAGAAATAACCCACCGCCACTTTGTCACCGAACTCAAGGACCTGTGGCGCGGCAGTGTCGAGGCCAGTGCCGATGCCGTGCGAACATCTGCAGTCAGCAGGGAGATGGAAGAGGTGGATGCCGTCATTGTGAACGGCGAAGGGACCATACACCATGGAGCAGGCCTTCACCTGCTGGCGCTCCTCAAGCATGCCCAACTGCTAAAAAAACGTACGTTCCTGGTGAACTGCGTCATCCAGGATTGCATCTTCTATCACGACGTCATGCGCGACTTGGACGATCTGACCGTTCGCGACGCGCACTCCCTCTCGTACCTTGCCGATGCAGGGGTTCCAGGCAGGGTCGTGTTGGACTCAATCCTCGAAGCCGATTTCAAAGCAGAGCCTACCGTCGATTTTAAGAACAAAATCGTAATCACCGATTTCCACCACTCGATGATTGACGTGGGTGCGGCCCTTAAGAAACTGCAGGATGAGTTACAGGACGAGGCCGTATATTACCCCCTCGAAGACAAGCTGAGGTTTGATGACTGGCAACACTTTGTTGCAAACCTGAGGACGGCAAGACTTATCGTCACAGGAAGACACCATGGAGTATACCTGTCAGCATTGGCTAAGCGCCCCTTTGTCGCACTCCCGTCCAACACATGGAAGATAGAAGGAACCCTTTCGCTGTTTGGCGAGAGGATTAATGTACTTACAGACTATCGGGGCCTGGTTAAGGCCTGTGAAGATGCAGTGAGCAACCGCTCCCTCTATGACGATTTTTCGGATTTTTTGCAACAACAAAGGCCTCTTACTACTTTTCGCGGAGTCCCCACCCACTCAGGCTCCTCTTTCGCACGATTCATCAAGAACATATTCCTGAGAGCGTAAAGTGAATGTACTTTTTTACATCGAGCCCTTAATAGAAAAAAACGACCCCATTTGGAAGGCCGGGTGGCTCAAGTATTGTTGTGGAAACATCATCAAAACGTTGAACGCCTCCGGCGCTGACTTCTCGTTCCTGCTGGCCTTGAACGAACCGTTGGCGTCCGTTCAACTTGATTTCGCATCCCCCAAGATCGTTTTCACACAGCAAGAACTGCTGGCTCCATTCACACAGGGATACCTGGAGGCGACCATATGCTGGTACAAAGAGTCGTATAGCGCCGCGCAGATGTCTTATTACGTAGACCTCATGCACCACAAGATCGGGGCCTTCGTACCTGACATCATAATCACTTTTTCGCCGGCACCTTTTCTCAAGACTGCCTATCCATCCGCCCTCCTGCTGCACCACGAATATTCCATTTTCTCGAGATCGCCTTACCCTGAGTCCTGGTTTTTGGACCCTTGTGGGATGTCGGAAACCTCATTCCCCAACCGGTTCAAGCTGCCATGCGATACGACCTTGGACAAAGACCAAAGCGCATTGCTGAAGGCATTCAAGCGCACATGCATCGAGGTGATGGATAAGACTTCGCCTTTCAAGGCGATCATGGCAAAAGAAAGGAAGCGGTTCCAACACCTGGTGCTGCTTCCTTTGCAGGATTCTTCTTATTATTCCTTTGACGGAATAGTGGACTTCAGGTCCCAGTACGACTTTCTGGTTCATGTCCTGGAACATGTTCCGGCAGACATCGGTGTAGTTGTAACCATGCACCCCGACTACCAGGCTATAAAACCATCTGCTTTTGAGTACCTGAGAAACAAGTATGAAAACTGCATATTCCATCCGGAATTTTGCCAGTACAATTCCGTTTCACAGTTTCTGGTCGCGGAGACAGACGCGGTAATTACCGTTTCCAGCACTGTGGGATTGCAGACGGCCTTCTTCGACAAAAAACTTTGCACCTTTGGCAACGCGTTCAGCTTTCTCGCCGGATGTACGTCCTTGGCCGACCTTCCCTCATACCTCGCGAGCCCCCCTTCCGATAATGACGGGATCCTCAACTGGATCGTGACAAGATATGCCATACAAAAGCAGGACATGCTGTCCCCTGACTGGTTGTCCTCGTTCCTGGTTCGCTCGTTGCAGCGTTTCCGTGACAATGGCGGCATCACGGAAGATTTTTACGACGTCATCACCCCCCCCGAAAGTATCTACAGCCGGCTGATACAGCACATGGAGAAGCAGGTGCCGGCTCTCCCGCAACTGGCACGCACCACCACCATTCCGTACGCCCAGTTGTATTTTGATACGGGGACGGGTTTTAGCGAGGCGCTATCTCTGAAGCTGTCAATTGGCAGCGACAACCGCCTTACATCCCTTAAGTTCAAACCCGCGCCGTCAGAGCCAGTACGCTCCTTGCGATTCGACCCGCTCAATGACTACGTGAGCCTCGAGTTGCTGGAAATGTACGCCGTGACACCAGGTGGACCGATTCCCTTAGCCGTGCAGTCCACCAACGCGGTCCTGCGCAGGGAGGCAATCTACCATTTCAACACCCTGGACTCGATCTTAGAGATTGCATGCCCAGGCCTTGAAATCGAAGAAGTGGTCATACACCTCAAGTACCTTTGCACAGGGCACAAGGCCTTGGCCCACATCATCGACACGTGCAGCGAGCAAGAGAACCATTTGAGATCGTTACAGATTTCGGTGGAGCAAGGCAACAGGCGCATAACCGAACTGGAAGCATCACTCGGACAATCTGAAGTGCACGCCACCCGCTTGATGGAGTCGCTCGTCAGGGCCGGCGAAACCACAGCAGCTCTTAGGCTTGAGGCAAACGCCAAAGACCGAACCATTGAAACGCTGAAAGAAACGGCAGCGGCCTGCCATCTGCAACTGGGACACCTGGAGAACACGGCCCAAGACCAGAAGCACCAGATTGCACATCTGGAAGAGGCTGTTGCGCACCAAAATCATCAGGTCGAACAGCTGCAAAAGACGCTCGCACAGTTGGAGCACGCAGCCGGGGTGCGAGAGCATGAAGTCGAACAGTTGCAAAAGGCGCTCGCACAGTTGGAGCACGCAGCCGGGGTGCGAGAGCATGAAGTCGAACAGTTGCAGGAGGCGCTGGCGCAATCGCAACACACGGCGGAATCCCGCAAGCATGAAGTCGAACAGTTGCAGGAGGCGTTGAGTGCAAGCGAAGAGTCGCTCAGCGAATTGCAACGTGAGCTAAAAGCGACCCGGCAGGAGAGAGCACATCTACAAGCAGCCTTATCCCACCACCAGGCGACCATGATGCAGGCGGATGAGATATTGGCACAAGAAATCGCCGCAGTAGAAAAATACAGGCATGACGCCGAAGAGACAATCGCCACACTGCGTGCAGACATAGAACTCAGAGACGACACAATTCGCCAGAGAAATGAATTGATCAACGTTCTGGGCTCAGAAGCTCGGGACCAGCGCCAACGCATAGAGGACCTGCTCGCCTCAGCAAGCTGGAGAGCAACCGCCCCTCTTAGAAAGATTTACGGTCTATTGCGGAAACAATAAAGACACGCGGAGCTGTCACACTTACATCGGGACTCTGCAGTCTTGTCATTTTTTTATTTTTACCCTATAAAGTCTTAGTCACTTCGACTCTAAGGAGGAATATCATGCGCAACAAATTGCCCCTCATACTCGCAACTGCGACCATTGCAGCAGCCCTTGCCTCAACGGGATGCAAACAGGAGCCTGCCAAGGAAGCGGCACAGACTCCGGCTCCTCAGACGGCCCCCGCTGCAGCACAGGCCTTGGTCGAATACGGTTACGAGACTGACAACGGCAAGTGGTCTCCGAACGGGGCTACGGTGAAAGTAGAGCAGTCCACGGCAGCCAAGAAGTCAGGCAATGCCAGCCTCAAAGTCAGCGGGACCTCTGGGGAGGGGAAATGGAACTTCGCCTTCTCGCCCAAGTTCCCCCTGCAGGCAGGCAAGAAGTACAAGCTGACCGCTTACATGATGGTAGAAGGGACTAAACCGGCGTCCTTCCCCCCTCTGCTTAAGTGCGGTATCTATCAGGACAATAAATTCCTTTCCAACGCCTTCACCAAAACCTATGACCTGAAAAAGGGCGGGTGGCAAGAGCTCAGCGTCACATTCGATGCTCCTAGCGATGCGACACAGGGGTTCATCGCAGTCGAGAAGGGGACCGACAAGCCGGTTGAAGGCACCATCTACATTGACGATGTAAAGTTTGAAGCGCTGTAACATCTGCCGTAGCTAAGAGGGGTGGTCCTTCTGCGGCCACCCCGCATGCAAGCCTCATGGAGCCGTCAATGTTCAGCCCCCGTCTAATAGCTTTGTACTTGCCGCAGTTTCACCCGATTCCAGAAAACGACCAGTGGTGGGGAAAAGGCTTTACGGAATGGACCAATGTAGCTAAGGCAAGGCCGCTCTATCTGGGCCATCAACAGCCGTGCCTGCCCAGCGACCTCGGCTTTTACGACCTGCGCGTCCCCGAGAGCCGTGAAGCCCAGGCAGAACTGGCCCGGGCGCACGGCATCGAAGCGTTTTGTTATTGGCACTACTGGTTCGGCGGTGGCAAACGGCTTCTCGAGCGCCCCTTCAACGAGGTGGTGGCCTCAGGTTCACCGGATTTCCCCTTCTGCCTGGCTTGGGCGAACCACACGTGGTCGGGAATATGGCACGGCTGCCCCGACAAGGTCCTTATCCAGCAGACCTACCCGGGGCAGGAAGATATCACCGCCCATTTCTACGCCCTGCTTGCCGCCTTCAAGGATCCCAGGTACCTCAAGGTCGACGGCAAGAACATCTTTTGCATCTACAAGCCACGTGACCTGCAGCAACCACAACTTTTCATGGATACGTGGAGGAAGCTGGCCGTGAAGGAGGGACTGGAGGGGTTTTACTTCATCGGGATGCTCGACTTCCCTTGGGACGTCCCCGATGACGGCTATGATGCATTTACCACAAACCCTCCCGTGTCGATGCTGACCAACCAGGACGTGCCTTCACTGCAGGAAGAATTCGCCGCGGCAACGCTCAGGATGCGCTTTTTCACGAAGGAAAAAACCAAGCTGCCGCAAATCTACAGCTACGAAAGTTTCGTGCAAAACGCCTTTCCCCAGAAGGTTCGCGGCGACAACTTTTTCCCTTGCGTGGTGCCCAACTGGGACAACACCCCCAGATCGGGGTCGAACGGCTTCGTGCTGCAAGACTCCACCCCCGAGCTCTACGCCAGGCATCTCCAGGAAGCTATCGGCATCGTAGCCTCCAGAGCGCCGGAACACCGCCTGATCTTTGTAAAATCCTGGAATGAGTGGGCGGAGACCAACTACCTGGAACCCGACCAAAGATGGGGGCATGGCTACCTGGAAGCAACACTTGCCGCTGTCACGTCATCGAGGCCATAGTGCACAACAACAATACCCGAATACATCTCATTACAAAGAATTTCGCCCACCATTCGAGGTTTTCGGGGTACGACCGGCTTCTCGAGTTTCTGCCCAACTCTCCGTTGCGGAATCTGCCCATCGCCCGCTTGGTCGGGAAAGCGAAGAAAGACGAGATGATCGCGCAATGTCCTGCGCGCTGGGACCATTATGGCCTGGAAGAAATAAACAGGGAACTGGACATACTCTATACCCCTTACCTCTTCAGAAAACACATTTTGCACTTCCTGTATGGCGAAAACACCTTTTGCTACTGTTCCGATTTCAACAGGAACAAGAAGGTCCTGTTGGCAACATACCACCAGCCTGAAGCTTGGTTCTCTTCCTCTGGCATGGAACGGTATGAGTATTTCACCGGAAACCTGAAAAAACTTGACGGTGTCATTGCAGTATCAAACGACCAACGGGATTTTTTCCGCAATTTCAACCCCAATGTCTTCTGCGTACATCATGGCATCGATGTCGACTTTTTCTGTCCAGGCGCACCCGAAGAACGAGACCCGACTCTCTGCCTTTTCGTTGGAAACTGGCTCAGGGACTTCGAGACTCTGAAACAGTGCAGCCTCATACTGAAAAGCGCCGCCCCTGACGTCAAAATACAGGTCGTGACCCCTGAAAAGAACCGCCCTCTTCTGGAGGGAGCTGCGGTGGAAATCTTCTCCGGCATAAGCGACACCGACTTAAGGGAAAAATACAGAAAAGCCTCGGTGGCACTGCTCCCTCTGCAGGACTGCACGGCAAACAACTCTGCACTGGAAGCCATGGCCTGCGGTCTGCCGATCGTGGTCAGCGATATAGGCGGAATCCGCGACTACGTGCAAGAAAGCTTCGGGGTGTTTTGCGCTCGCGGCAATGCAGAAGAAATGGCTCACGCGATTATCGCCATGCTGAGTGACAGCCACAGGCGGACTGAGATGGGAGCAGCGGCTAGAAAATGTGCCGAGGACTCGTTCGCATGGCCTGTAGTAGCTCGGAAGATGCTCGAGGTTTACGAGCACTTCCTCAAAGACTGACCCAAATTGGGGTGAACAAGGCGAAGCTATGGCCCTGAAAATCTGCTATGTGTTGAGACACTTTCCGCTTCCATCTGAAACGTTCGTCATCAACGAAATACTCGCGCTGCAGGAACTGGGAGCGGTGGTCCATCCTGTCTCCCTGTTTGAACCGATACCGTGTCATGAAACGCTGATGTCCCGAGTCCGCCAGGAGGTCTTCGATATCTCTGCCATTGACCGGCAGGCGGCCGCGGCAAAGAGCCCTTTCCTGGACCAGGCACGGACACTGGCACAAAAGTATGAGCTGTCACACTGGTACGCGGAATTCGCGGCTTGCCTGGCGGACTACGTGAAAAAAGAGAACGTGCAGATGCTGCATGCTCATTTTGCGACAGAATCCGCGTTGACGGCGATGCTCGCCAGCGAGATCACAGGGGTGCCTTTTTCTTTCACAGCACATGCCTATGACATCTTCATCTCCAACGAGGGTGCCCCCGGGGAAACGCTGGGACGGCGGCTCAAGCTGCTGGTGCAAAGCGCCGCACGCGTTTTCACCATCTCTGACTTCAACAAGAAACGAATCGTAGATCTGACATCTGAAGACTATTCAGCGAAGATAAGCGTCATCCATTGCGGCATCGTCCCCGAGAGGTTCTCTTATGTGCACCGCGGCGGCAATGACACGACCAGGTTTCTTTGCGTAGCCCGCTTCGTGGAGAAAAAAGGGCATCAATTTCTTATCAAGGCATTCCACGATCTTTTGCAGTCTCACCCGAAGGCGACCTTGGTCCTGGTCGGAGACGGTCCGCTGAAAACGGACATGATGAAACTCTGCCAAACGCTAGGGATAAAGGACAGGGTGGAGTTTCTCGGCATCTGTTCAACGGACATCGTAACCCAGCAGATGAAAGACGCTGATGTTTTTGTCTTGCACTCAGTCACGGCTGCCAATGGCGACATGGAAGGGATTCCCGTCTCGCTGATGGAAGCGTCTGCGACAGGGCTGCCCGTCATTGCCACTGCACACTCCGGTGTCTCCGAACTGGTTGAAGACGGTGTCACCGGCCTCGTCGCCGGAGAGCGTGACATAGCCGGATTTGCGCAGCTGATGCTCAAACTGTGCCTCTCACCTGTCTTGAGGGTACAGCTCGGCAAAGCCGGCGCGCAGAAGGTGGCAGAGTCTTTCAACGAAGCCATAGAGGCAAGCAAACTCGACGCGGCTTTTCACGACATCGTTGTCGGCGCGATGAGCACTGCACTGCCAAGCGTTTCCGTGGTGGTCCCTGTTTTCAATGCGGCTGAAACGTTGCGACTGTGCCTTGACTCTCTCGTCCGCCTCGACTACCCGAAAGAGTTGTTGGAGATTATCCTGGTGGACAATGGATCGAGTGACGCAAGTGTTGAAATAGCGTCGGCATACGACATCGTCATCCTGGAAGAAACGACCATAAGAGGTTCCTACGCAGCGCGCAACAAGGGCATCCGCGCTGCGAAAGGCGACCTCATCGCGTTCACTGATGCCGACTGCATTGTCACGCCCGCCTGGCTTAAAGAGCTGGTGAGACATTGGGAGGATCAGGGTGTCGGTTGTTTCGCAGGAGAGATCGAGGCCTACGCACCCGAAACCGTCATAGAGAAGTTCTCCGACCGCGCCGGGATCCTGCGCCAGGGCGGCACCCTGGCGTGCCCTTATCTCCCCTATACCCAGACGGCCAACTCTGCATACAGAAAATCCGTCTTCGACGCCATCGGGCTGTTTGCTCCGGAGATGACGTCCGGCGGCGATGCGGATATCGCGTGGCGGATGCAAAAGCAGATGGGGCTGAGGATACTTTTCGTTCCGGAAGCGCTGGTATACCACAAGCACCGGACCAGCCTCGACAATCTGTACGGCCAGTTCGCCAAGTACGAGTTTGGTAAGCGCTCGTGGAAGAAGTACTACCCGGACTACCAGGAACCGTCATTGGCGGACAGGCGGGAGGAGCTGCGTTTCTGGGTCAAGCAAATAGAGGACAACATCGCACGAGACGTGGAGAACTACGTCGGTGAAAAGATCGATCTGGTAGATCTTTTCGCCCCTTTCCTCAGGCTGACCATGGCGACCGCAACCTGTAAAGCACGGGCCGAAATGAGCAAAGCCATCGAGGCGCCCGAAGGACCAGAAGTCTCCCCGGTACAGTGCCCCTCCCCCAAGGTCTCCGTCGTGATCTGTACCCATAACAGGGCCGAGCTCCTTCGTGATTCGATCGCCGCGGTCTGCAACCAGGACTTCCCCAGGTCAGAGTACGAGGTGCTCGTGGTCGACAACAACTCGACTGACGATACGCGCCAAACAACGGAGACCCTGCAGGCAACCTCTCCGGTTCCGATCCGCTACATCTTCGAGGCTCGCCAGGGCCTCTCCTTTGCCCGTAACACCGGCATTCGCAATGCAAAAGGAGAGATCGTGGCATTTGTCGATGATGACATCGACGCAGAACAGGGATGGCTACGCGCGATATGCGAAGCCTTTGATGACAAAACGGTAGCTTGCGCGGGCGGCCCCATTCGCCCCGTGTGGCCCGGCGAGCGGCCGCAATGGCTCACCAGGGACTGGGAAGGATACCTCACCATCAACGAGTTTGAAGCGGCTGCCGAGAGCGGGTTCTTCAGGGGGCCGAGTTACCCCTGGGGGGCCAACATCGCCTTCAGGCGCAGTGTTTTCGACCACGTCGGGCTGTTTCCGCAGAACCTTGGCAGGATCGGCAAGAAACTGCTTTCCAACGAAGAGCTCAACATTTGCAGGAGCATCGAACAGGCAGGCTTCACCATCAAATTTGCACCAGCAGCCGTAATCCATCACAAGATTGCGCCGGAACGGCTGACCAAGCAATGGTTCTGGCACCGCAGCTATTATCAAGGAGTCTCCGACGCGATTTTCGACCGCGACAATTCCTCCACGAAATACTTCCGACTCCGCGATTTTTCAACGCGGGTGTTCATGGAACGAGTGTGGCAAACTGCCACGCCGTTTGAAGCGCGCTGCATAGACCGGATGCTGACCGGTTACCTGTACCAGCTGATAAGCCCCGGAGAGAGCAACGGGCACAACGATTTCAGGAAGCTGCGCGCCCTGAAGGCCTGCGTCTTGCGACTGCTCAAACTCGGTGCGGACCTGCAGCAGACCCATGACCCCGAAAAAGCAAGACTGGCGGCTGAAAGCGCCAGCCAGCAAAACGAGATAGCCGCGTTACTGCAACGTATAGACGAACAGGAGCAGCAGATCGCTGTACAAGAAGCAACGATCGCGGAGTTGGACAGCAAGGTGCAGAAACTCCTGAGCTCGCTCAGTTGGACCATTACCGCGCCGTTGCGCAGCGCATACGACCTTTTATCCCATCTCAAACACTAAGATCGGTACTTAAACAATGGAAAAGACTCCGCAACAACGAAAAGCCAGAGTCATCGGCTTCTACCTGCCACAGTTCCACCCGATTCCGGAGAACAATGCCTGGTGGGGCCCCGGTTTCACGGAATGGACCAACACGGCAAAGGCAAAGCCCCTTTTCGGCGGCCACGTCCAGCCGCACCTGCCCGCAGACCTGGGATTCTACGATCTGAGGGTGTCAGAGACAAGAGAGGCCCAGGCGGAACTGGCACAAGAGTACGGCATAGAAGGTTTTTGCTACTGGCATTATTGGTTTGCAGGAAAGCGACTCCTTGAGCGGCCTTTCAATGAAGTTCTGGCGCTGGGCAGACCGGGGCTACCTTTCTGCCTGGGTTGGGCCAATGATAGTTGGACCGGGGTCTGGCATGGATGTCCCGGCCGGATGTTGATAGAGCAGACCTTTCCGGGACCTGAAGACGAAAAGGCCCATTTCGAGGCGATGCTTCCTGCCTTCACGGATGAGCGCTACATCACCGTCGAAGGAAAGCCTCTCTTTTTCGTCTACAACCCGCCCAACCTGCCGGATCAAAGGCGCTTCACCGACCACTGGAGAGAACTGGCAGTGAAGGCCGGCTTGAAGGGTATCTACTTCGTCGGCAATGCCAACACCATGCGCTGGGTCCCCGAGGAGCATGGCTTCGATGCTGTGGTGCCGCACAACCCGGGGTTCACGACACACTGGGTGTTCAACAAACCGCCCACCAAGCTCGATGACTTCTCCATGAAGCTCACCGGTAAGAACCTGAAGGAGCTCTGGCGGGGCTGGTTCCCCACCCCCAACAGGATGGATTACGAAGAGTACATCAAGATAGCGCTGGCGCCATTGCAGCGCGACAACCAGTTCCCGTGCGTGGTCCCCAATTGGGACAATACCCCGAGATGCGGTGTACGGGGCTACGTGCTGACGGGATCGACGCCTGAGCTTTTCCGACGTCACTTGCGCGACGCGATAGCGCAGGTCGCAGAGAGGGACCCGGACAAGAGGATCATATTCCTCAAGTCGTGGAACGAATGGGCAGAGGGAAACTATGTCGAACCGGACCAGGAGTTTGGCCGGGGATGGCTGAATGCGTGCAAACAGGAACTAGTGCCAGGCAATGAATAAACCGGTAATACTGATCATAACGCACGTCATACCTTACCCGCCGTCGGCGGGGAACGAGATCCGTATCCTCAAGATGATGGCGTGGTTGCGTTCCCTGGGGCTTCACATAGTGCTCCTGCTGAACCATCGTCCTGCAGAAGACGTTATCGCCGGTCTGCGCACAATTGCCGATGAAGTGCATATCGCCGGCGACTACAAGGTCACCGAACAGGCACCGCTTCAGTTATCGCGCAGCGAGCTGCTTCTCGGGCTGGCCACCAGAAAGCCTCTCCTGAAAAGTTTGCTGGGGCGGACGGGATTGCTTGAACATCTCGAGTACAAGGCCAAGGCGGCGGGAACCCGGCGCTGGCTGTGTCCGCAGGAGCTGCTGGTCGCCGCCTCGCACCTCAATGAGAGCTTGCGCCCGGACGTCGTTCTTGCCGAGTATATTTTTACCGCCCGGTGCCTCGACATCTTCCCGGCATCCACCTACAAGATCATCGACACCCATGACATGTTCTCGAGGAAGAAGGAACAGGTCCTCGACTTCGGGATCAAGGATCCTCTTCTTTGCACAGAAAAAGAGGAGCGCGGGCTACTGCTTAAGAGCGATCTCATCATCGCCATCCAGGACAACGAAGCCGACATGTTCCGCCGTCTGGTGCCCGAACGGAAGGTGGTTACCGTCGGCATAGATTTCGAGGTTAGTGCCCCCCCCTCCGATGCCGTGACCGACCCCGCCACCGTCCTCGTGGTCGGCTCCGAAAGCCCGCTCAACGTGCACGGCTTGAAGGAGTTTTACCAACAGGCATGGCCGAGAATCCGCAAGGCGTGCAACGGAGCCACGTTGAAGATCATCGGCAAGGTAGGCAACCATCTTGAGGTATCGGATCAAAGCGTAGTGAAGTTAGGGTGGGTCGAATCACTGGAGGCGGAATATCACCGCGCCACGGTAGTAATCAATCCCATTCCATCGGGGACCGGCCTGAAGATCAAATCGGTGGAGGCGCTGTGTTTAGGAAAGGCTTTGGTCTCGACAGCCAACGGCGTAGAGGGGATCTCCGCCGAGCCTGGTTGCGACACCCCGTACATCTGCTGCAGTTCTTGGGACAGTTTTGCCGACGCCACGGTAAGCTTGCTGCAATCCGGGGAAAAACGCAGAGCACTGGAGAACACCGCCATCGCATACGCAAGGGAGAAGTTCAGCACGCAGCAGACGTATGCCTCGCTCTTGCAGGCGCTACCTCTGCAAGGCGCCACACCCTCTACGTCACCGAGTCGATAAAGACCGAAGGAGTGCCGGCATGAAGAAAATCCTGTTGATCTCCCACTACTCGGGGCTGCACGGGGCGGAGCGGGCCTTGCTTACCTTATGCACGGGCCTCAGTAAGGAGATCGAGTTTCTCGTGGTCACCCCGCAACGGGGAGACCTGAACGAAGAACTGGAGCTTCTTGGCATCGAGACCAAGGTCATCGGACTCAGCCGCTGGATCGAGTACGGCACCAACTTGCATAAAAAGGAGGCCCCGTACCGGAGAGAAGTTGTAGAAGAACTGGTACAGCTGATAAAAGACGCGAACATAGACATCGTCCATACCAATACAAGCATCATCCTTGAAGGCGCACTCGCTGCTAGAGAAGCAAGAATCCCGCACGTCTGGCATCTGCACGAGTTTCTGGACAATCACCCGAGCCTTACGCTGCCGTTCCCGGTTTACTTCACCTACAAGGTCATTGAGACGCTTTCCGACAGGGTGGTGGTGGTTTCTCAAGCGCTGGAACAGTCAGTCAAACGATACGTGCAGCCGGAGAAGGTGCAAACGATTCCCAATGGCGTCTTTCATACCCGCCAAACGGGCGACGTACGTGCCGAGCTTGGCCTGCCCGAGAAGTCGTTTGTGATAACCAATGTCGGCACGAGTAGCAAAGAAAAGGGTAGCGAGGCGCTCCTCGAAGCAGCGATTCGAATTTGCAATTCCCTTCCTGACACTGTTTTCCTGATGGTAGGCCCACAGGCAGATACAGCCCTCCACGAGAAGTTGCTGCAAAAGGTCAACGACCACTGTTTAACGGACAGAATCCTCTACCTTGGCTTCAGAAATGATGTCCCCAAAATCCTCGCCGACACGGACATTTACGTATGCGCGTCCCTAACGGAGACCTTCGGGCTCTCTCTTGTCGAAGCCATGTCCTTCGGGAACCCCGTGATATCGACGAGATGCGGAGGACCAGAAGAGATTGTAGACCACAACGCGACCGGTCTACTCGTGGAGGTAGACGACGTTGACCAAATGGTATCTGCAATAACGAAGCTGTACCATTCCCCATCCCTTCGCAAAGCGTTTGGTATGGCAGGTCTGGAGAAATATTCCTCCCAATTCACGCCGGAGACCTACCTGGCGAGCTTCAAGGCCTTGTATTGGAGCCTGGAAAAAACCGCAGGGCAACAGGATGAAAGACTGAGCAAGGCGCTGCTTCAGCTGCTGGAGTTCGATCAATACCGCGGTGTCGCTGCAATCACACCCACGCCATACGAAGTCTCCGCGGCGGAGCGTAAGCTGGCAGAGATCCTGAACTCGATGAGCTGGCGGGTAACAGCACCTCTGCGCGCAGTGGGGAGCTTTTTCCCCGGCGTGATGTCCGTGCTGAGAAAAATGTCAAAGTCCAAGTAGCTTCCAATCACTCTCTAGAAGACCGACGTCATCCATGACACCTGCAAACATGAAAGCCCGGGCTATCGCCTTTTACCTTCCACAGTACCACCCTATCCCGGAGAACGATCGGTGGTGGGGGGAAGGTTTCACCGAGTGGACTAACGTTCGGAAAGCAAACCCGCTTTTTCGGGGTCACCTGCAACCCCGCGTGCCAGGCTCCCTGGGTTACTACAGCCTGCTTTCCCCTGCCACCAGGCAGGCCCAGGCCGAACTCGCAGCACTACACGGCGTCGAAGGTTTTTGCTACTGGCACTACTGGTTTGCCGGGAAGAGGCTTTTGGAAAGGCCGTTTGAAGAGGTCCTGCACTCCGGGCAGCCGGCACTCCCTTTCTGCCTTGGCTGGGCCAACGAGTCATGGACCGGGATCTGGCACGGTGCACCCAACCGGCTCCTCATGGAGCAAACCTATCCGGGGAGCGCGGACGAGGAACGTCATTTTCACACCGTTGCTGAAGCCTTTTTCGACGAGCGTTACCTTACCGTAGATGGGAAACCGGTATTCTACGTCTATAAACCGCAGCAGATTCCGGATCCGTGTCGTTTTGTGGAACACTGGCAAACGCTTGCGATAAAGGCAGGCCTCCAGGGAATCTATTTCATCGGAGAAGATGTTTACATCGATGAGTCCCCCTGGAACCCGACCACCAGTGGCTTCGATGCCGTGGTACCAAACACGCCTGGAGTTGCCTTTCTCAGGCTGGCGAAGAAAAGAACACCCCGGCGCCTGCTTTCACTTATTCGTCGAAAGCTGTTCCCACGCCCTTATGTCTTTGACTATGAGGAATTCGTGGAGAACTGTTTCGTCGAGGAGCCGGCGGAGGTGAATTACGACTTTTTCCCGAGCGTTTTGCCCAACTGGGACAACTCCCCACGTTCCGGAACCAATGCCAAGGTGTTGGTCGATGCGACCCCGCAGTTGTTCAGACGTCAGTTGTCCAAAGCGCTGAACCAGGTAGCACACAGGGAAAAGGATAAAAGGCTCATCTTCATAAAGTCATGGAACGAATGGGCAGAGGGGAATTTCCTGGAACCCGACGAGCTTTACGGCAACGCATATCTGGAGGTATGCCGGGATGAGATCTTAGGCCCGCCATGAAGATATTAATCATCGCACCATTTCTCCCCTACCCTCTCGACCAGGGGGGGAAAATCCGCGTCTTCAACATCATAAAAAACCTGATAGCGCGGCACAGCGTGACCCTTGCGGTAACAGTAGACGACAGGCGAGCCGTAGAACTCGGTCCGTTGCAGCACATGTGCTCCGAGGTCCTTCTGTTTGAACGCCCGGCGCAGTTGTGGCCCGACCGTGCCCGTTTTTTCACGAGTACCGCCCCGTACAACGTGATCCGTTACCGCTGCGCCGAAATGCGGAACGCCCTGAGGCAGCTACACCAGAACAAGAGGTTCGATGTCGTTCAGATAGAGTTCGCCATGATGTGGCCGTATGCCGACCTATTTCCCGACACTCCGGTCGTTCTGGATGCACACAACATAGAGCACGACAACGTTAGGCAGATCGGTCAATCCGCCAAAACCTTACCCTGGAAAATCCTGTATGAAATAGAGAGAAGAAGGCTGCAAGCAGTGGAAGAGCAGGCATGGCGGGAGTGTCAACTCTGTTTTGCCGTATCCGACCAGGAACGGGAAAAAATAGCTGCCAGTGTCGGCCGTGGTGATAAGGTGATAACTGCGCCCAATGGTGTCGATCCGGAGCGTTTCAAATTCAGGAAAAGACTAAAGAGCGGCAAGAGAATACTTTTCCTCGGCGGGATGGACTATGCGCCAAACCTGGATGCGGCCCGCTACTTCCTTGCAGAGGTCTTGCCTCTCATCCGCGCTGAAGACTCTGAAGTCAGCGTTATGCTGGTCGGAAGAGAGTTGTCCAGACTCGGTCCTCTTGCAGAACTGCCCGGCGTACAGTGCCACGAAAGCGTACCCGAAGTTCTACCTTGGTTTTACGAGGCGGACCTGCTCGCGGTATCGCTGAGGCAGGGTGCGGGGACGAGAATCAAGGTTCTCGAGGCCATGGCCGCAGGACTCCCCGTCGTTTCTACAACTAAAGGCTGCGAAGGCATCAGTGCAAGGAACGGCCAGGAATTGCTGGTAGCGGACACCCCCATGGCACTGGCAAAAGCAATGGTGGAAGTGATTCGGTCGCCCGATGTGGCACAAACCCTGGCACAGAAAGCTCACCAGATGGTCATCAATGGTTACACCTGGGAGAGCGCCACCCGGAAAATGGAAGAAGCGTACCGGGTCCTTGGAAATCACGATTGAACCCGGCACCGAACAAAAAAAAACGCCCGCAGTTGCGGGCGTTTTTTTTTGACTACGGCTTCTTAGTACAAGGTTCTCCAAGCGTATGAACCAGCTGCATCCTTCGCGCAAACCTCTACGCTGTCCTTCACGCCGGCGCCGCCTTGAGTAAGCCAGAAAGTGCCGCGGACCTTGGTGGCGACATCGATGTTGGCATCCGAGCAGTCAGGCTTGGTCGGCGGGGTTGCAGCGTAAATTCTCATACCACCGGCGACTTCGAACTTCTGCTGGGGAGAAGTTGTGCCGACCCCGACGTTACCGTTGTGGTCAACACGCATTTTCTCGGTACGAGTGGTACCGCCGTTTGCAGTGGTAAGAAACTGCAGATAGGCACCTGCAGTCGTGGAAGACCAGTTCTCAGAAGCAAAACCCGCAATACCGGTCGAGTTACCCATGGTGTGGGCAGCATCTTTGGACCCGCCGAGGAGAATATACCCCAGGCGCTCCCCGCTCAGAACAGCCCTGCCCGGATCGCTACCGGCGACAAAGCCTGCGCCGCTCGACCCACCCACGGTGTTGATGAACTGTGCCACCGGGCCGGCAACGCTGACGACGTTCAGTGCGTTGGCCGGTGTGGAAGTGCCGATGCCCACGTTGCCGCCGGCGGTCACCACGAACTTGTCGTTGTTGACGTCATCGGAGAGCTTCACAAGCGACTGCGGCGAGTAGGTGAAGCTTGCCGAAGAAAGCGCGGGGCTGAGTACGGCGTTGACGGTGATGGAGGTGTCGCTGGGGATGGTCATGACCACTCGGGTCTGGCCGGCTGCA
Source organism: Geomonas anaerohicana (assembly GCF_016458305.1). Taxonomy (GTDB): domain Bacteria; phylum Desulfobacterota; class Desulfuromonadia; order Geobacterales; family Geobacteraceae; genus Geomonas; species Geomonas anaerohicana. Next base: position 147,659 of record NZ_JAEMHL010000008.1, read on the forward strand.
GTTATCGTGTCACCGATGTGCAGCTGAGACTTGAATGCGGTGCCGACACCGGTAATGGTATTGCCGTTGTTGCTGGCGTTCAATACGCCTGTCCCTGCGATCTCTGCCTTGTTCTTGATGGTCAGGGAGGAGGTCGGCGTGGTTGCGCCGATGGCCACGTTGCCGCCTGCCGCAACCTGGAACAGGTTGACGTCGCTCGTGTCTTTAACAGCAAGTTTAACGGTGCTTGCTGCATCGTTGGCACTTTGCTTCATGGCGAGGACGGCGCCGTCAGCCTGGGTTTTAATTTTGTTGAGAATGTCGGTCTGGGTATCGGGCGAGCCGGCGGGGCCCTGCGGTCCCTGCGGACCGGTAGCGCCAGTGGTGCCAGCAGCGCCTGCGGCCCCTTTCTGAGCCATCACGGTCCAGGAGGTGGGCGCCAGGTCGGGCTGGGCGTTGCTGCTGGCCTGCAGGGCGATATAGGTGCTGCCGCCGTAGGAGACGCAGTCGTCTTTGGCGTAGCTCAGCGCGGAGTTCCAGGCGCCCTTGAAGTGGGCGACGTTGGCGAGCAGCGCGCCGTCACCGGTGTACTGGCCGGCGGTCACGTTGCCGTCGGAGGTTACCTTGAACTTCACGGTCCCGGTTGCGGGATCTTCTACAGTGATCCGGTCGGTTTCGGCTCCAGCCACAACCGGGAGCACGCTCAGGGGTACGGCGCACAGCGCCACCATCATCATCTTCCTGCTCTTCATGACTTACTCCTTTTAGGGCATGTAATTACACGGTTACTTGAATTTCAATTTATCCACGGAGACCGTCCCCCTGCTGACCCGGATCTTTCCGAGCACGCCGGTACTGGTCGAGTTGTCGGTGTAGGCACAGTTGTTACCGCCGGAGAGCGACAGCGTGATGTCGCGATCGAAGAGGAAGTCGGCGGTGAAGTCCAGGGCCTGCAGTTGCAGGTCTGCGCCGTTGGCGGCGGTCAGGTACGCGCTGCTGAAATCGGGGAAGAGCACCGGCGTGGTGCCGTCGATGCGCACCGGCTGGTTGCCGCAGGCCGTGGCGCTGATCGCCACCGAGAACGCCTTGGTGACGGTGGCGTTGTAGCCGTCTTTCACTTGGGCCGTGAAGCTGAAAACGCCGGTAGACGAAGGGGTGCCGCTCAAGACGCCGCCGCTGGAAAGGGTGACGCCGGCGGGGAGGCTGCCGCCGACGACGGACCAGGTGTACGGCGAGCTGCCGCCGGTCGCGGCGAGCGTGGCGCTGTAGGCTACGCCCTGGGTGCCGTTGGCAAGGGAGTTGGTGCTGGAGATGTCCAGCGGGCTGGCGACCACCGGCCAGTTCATCACCAGCGCGTAGGCATCAACGGAGCCCAGACCGGTAACCAGGTCGTAGGCGGTGGTGCAGGAATAGCCGGTGACACCGGGGACCGAGCTGTTGCCGCTGGTCGAGTCGTGGAAAATGGTCGGCCCGGCGGAGGTGTATTGCGCGTTGCCCATCTGGTAGAAACGCACGTTGGCGTTACCCTGCCGCTGCCCGGTCTTCTGGAGGACGAGCGCCATGATGCTGGCCATGGCCGGAGAGGAAGCGGAGGTGCCGTACATGGTGTAGAGTGCGTTCTTGCTCCGGACCAGGTAGGGGACGTGCCCTGCAGCGTTGAGCGAGATGTCGGGGATGCCGCGCATGTTGCTCGTTACGCCCGGGGCTACCTGCCAGTCGGGTTTCGCATAGACGCTGGAAACACCGCTGCCGGTAGCCCACATCTGCTTTCCACCCGACACGGTCCCACTCTCGTTCCAGGCACTCTCGGGGATGTAGCCGTTGGCCGAGGTGTAGTACGAGTTGTTGGTGGGTCTCCAGTACCCGCCCCCCGCGTCGTTCAAGGTGGTCCCGCCGACTGCGACGTTGTAGGGGGTGGAGGCGATACCGTTGACCGCCTGCACGGTGCCGCTCGTTGCCGTCGCGGCACTGCAGCCTGCGGCGCCGGAGTCACCTGCGGCAACGAAGGAGGTGATACCCTGGGCGGCGGCCTGCTGCCACAGGTTGTTGTAGAAATCGTTCTGCGCCGTCCCCATGGAGGCTTCGCAAAGGCCGAAGCTGGTGGTCATGATCGGGGCGAGGTTGTTGTTGACGATGTACTGCGCGGAGAGATCGACGCCGTCGGTGGTGGTGGTCGTCTTGGAGATGACGAACTGGACGGTTGCATTCTTGGCAGCCGCGCCGGCCCATTCCACGTCCAGGTCCGCCTCGTTGTCCTCGGCCGTGCTGACCGAACCCGGGTCGGTCCCGTTCACGATGACCGTCACCGGTTTGGTCGGAAGTCCCATGATGCTGCGGAAATCGCTCCAGTTGCTCCCGGTGGGATGGGTGCGCCCGACGACGGCGATGCTCTGCCCGGTGCCGTCGTAGCCTGCACTGTAAAGGGGGTTGACGTTGTAGATGGCGGCGAAGTCGCCGGGGGACATCCAGTGGATGCTGGAGCTGTAGGTGTAGAGGGGATCGATGTCGCCCAGCAGCTGCGCGCCGCTGTTCATAGGCGTGTGGCCGAAGTCGTGCATGGTGACGACGCCGGCGACGACGTCGGCCAGGCCGCGCGGGATCTCGGGGTCGCGCGAGTTGGCGTGGCGCACCTTGCCGTCAACCTTGTACTTCCGGATCTTGGTGCGGAAGGCCTTCTCAACCTTGTCGACGTTGCCGGAGAAGTTGATGGCGGTGCGGCCACGGGAAACCTCGTCCACGGTGAAGCCCTGCGAGGTGAGCCACCCCTTGATGGCGGCGATGTCTTCCGGGGGAGGCGCGAAACGGTCGGCGAACTCCTCGGGGGTCAGCCAGCGCTGGTAGTTGGGGGAGTTGGGATCCTGCTGTTCCGCCAGCAGCTTGTTCAGATCCTGGTGCTTCTCCGGGGAGAGCTTCAGGGTGAAGACCATCCGCTCCATGGGGAGGTTCGGATCTGCCGGCCCGTCGTCGAATTCGGCACGGGCGTTGGGGTGAACGTTGCCCCGCAGGGAGACCCTGTCGTTGTCGTCGATGACACGCGGCGGACGAGCGAACGCAGGGACGGCAGCCAGCAGGAGTGTTACGGCCACAGCCGTGGCAAGACATTGTTTTTTGCGCATCGGGTCACCTTCGCCCGTGATAAGCACGGGCACATAATTTTATTGCAATAAAAATGTTTTTACCAACAGACGGTCGTTCATTCTCACAGAGTTGATGCCATTTCGATACCAAACGCCTCGCGAAATCACTGAGTCAAAAGACGGCAAATTCGCAATTTCGCGTAAGCCCCTAGGCAAACCTCCTACAAAACCATGGGATTTTAGTCACATCATCATCTGTGAGATGTACTTTGCCAAAATCGTACCTGTGAAAGAGCGACGTGAGAAAACATCGGAAGCAGTTGCGCAAATAACGCCGAGTATCCGCGAAGGACGGGAAGTAAGATTTTGAGGTAAAACCTCTAGCAGGAGATTTCTTGGCGCCCTTCGCGCCTACTTTCCGTACTTTGCGTAACCGCTTCTAAATGCTTTTGACTCTTTAAATCTCTCCTCTTTTTGTGCTAGATTAGCCGCTATGAAAAAGCCAGCCTATACACTGTTATTGCTCCTCTTGATTCTGTTTACCGCCGGCACGGACGCTCTTGCCTCGTCTATCCAGGAAACCCTGAATTACCAGTTAACCTGGGCCGGAGTAAAAATAGGCACCTCTACTCTTGCAACGACGAGCGTAGGCAACACCCTTGAAATCACTTCGAAGGTCAAATCGGAGCCATGGTCGGCCCCCTTCTACAAGGTAGACGACCTGGAGACGAGCAAACTGGAGAGAGGGGGGAAAGGCTTTTCGCTGCACAGCTACAAGATGAAGCTTCGGGAGGGACGCAACGACTGGTACCGCGCCGCCAGCGTGAACAGAAAAAGCAGAAAGTTCGACTTCGTCAACCTGAAGTCGTTTGAGAAATCCTCGGCAAGCCTGGTGGAACCGGCCTGGGACCCGGTATCCTCCCTCTTCTACCTGCGCCAGGTGCCGCTCACTGTGGGCAAAAACGTCGAAGTGAACGTCCTCGACAAGGGAAAACTGAACCGGGTCAAGGTCAGCGTGCTGCGGCGCGAAACCGTGCAGACCCCCGCCGGCACTTTCAGGACCATCGTCATTTCACCCAACATGGACATCGAAAGCGAAGGCCTTTTCTACGCACGCGGCCCCTTGACCATCTGGCTCACCGACGACGCCAGAAAGGTCCCGGTCATCATCGAAAAGAGGATCAACGACCTGTTCCGGGAGGGGATCCCCGCCTACCTGCAGCAGTTCACCCCGGAAACTGTGAGAAGCAACATCCCGAAGATGGAAACGATCCGGGCCGTGCTGGTCGGCGGCAATTACTAATCCGGCCCCCGTATACCGGGCGGCGCGGCCACAGAGCCTGCGCCGCCTTTTTATCGTTCTAGGTTTTGCTTTTTTGTGATAAATTACGGGCCATTCTGCCGTCCAGGAAAGGTAAACCGATGTCGAACAAATCTCTCTGGTCCCGCCTCCCCCTGCACCTGTTTCTTGTCGCAGCCGTCGGACTGATCGCCTATAGCAATTCCTTCCACGTACCCTTCATCTTCGATGATGAGGGTTCCATCGTCACCAACAATGTCATCAAGAATCTGCACCGTTTCTTGTATGACGACGGCTATATTTATAACCCCCGCCGCTTCCTGGGCTACCTCACTGTGGCTCTGAACTACCGCTTCGGCGCCCTTGACGTAACCGGGTATCACGTGGTCAATCTCGCCATTCACATCGGCACGGCAATGTTGACCTACCTCCTGGCGCGGCTCACCCTCGCGACACCGACACTACGCCGGGAAGACGACGTCACCGCTGCATCATGGTTCATTCCGCTCTTTGCAGCACTGCTCTTCGTGGCGCACCCGGTGCAAACCCAGGCGGTGACCTACGTGATCCAACGCCTGGCATCGCTGGCGACCCTGTTCTTCGTCGCCTCCATTGCCAGTTATGCAAAGGCCCGCCTGCTCCAGGAAGAAAGCGGCAGGCCTTTCGCCGTCAAGCCGGTCTGCTTCTACGTGCTGGCTGTGGCAGCAGCAGGATGCGCCATGAAGTGCAAGGAGATCGCCTTCACCCTCCCCTTCGTGGTGGTCCTTTACGAATTCTTGTTCTTCCGCATGACCGCCGCCAAGAAGGTCCTTTTCCTGTTGCCGGTGTGCCTCACGGTGCTGATCGTGCCGCTAAGTCTGCTCGGCACCAACAAGCCGATCGGCCAGTTGATTTCAGACGTGACTGCAGTGACCCGCGTCGACAGCGAACTCTCACGTCTCGATTACCTTTTCACCCAGTTCCCGGTCATCGCTACCTACCTGCGCCTGCTCGTTTTGCCGGTACGACAGAACCTGGACTATGACTTCCCGGTGTACCACTCGTTGGCCAGCCTGCCGGTCCTGTTCTCGTTGCTCCTTTTGCTGGTGCTCTTTGGCACCGCCCTCTTCCTCTGGCAGCGCTCCCGCGATCCGCAGGCGGCACCGGAACTGCGGCTGATCAGCTTCGGCATACTCTGGTTTTTCATTACCATCTCGGTTGAATCGAGCCTCATCCCCATCGCAGACGTCATCTTCGAGCACAGGGTCTACCTACCCTCTGTGGGCGCATTCATCGCAGTGGCAGCGCTCGTCTCTCTTTGTTTCAAAAGGACAGTGTCGCGTAGCATAGTGGCGACCGCTTGCGCCGTGGTGGTCGCACTTACGGCCACAACTTTTGCACGTAACCAGGTATGGGGAACTGAGCTGAGCCTGTGGGGGGACACGGCACAGAAATCACCGCAGAAGGCGCGGCCCCACTATAACGTGGCACTGGCCCTGGAGAAATCAGGTCGCCTGGATGAATCCCTGCAGCAGGCACTCATAGCCACCCGGCTCTCTCCGAAGGAGGCCAATCCGTACAACCTGATCGGCACCATTTTCGGGAAGAAAGGGGACTACGACCAAGCGATCGCCGCGCTGTCACAGGCCGTAAAGCTCGACCCCACCCTTGCCGAGGCGCAGGTGAACCTGGGAGATGCCTATCGCCTGAAAAGGATGCTGCCGCAAGCGATGGAACAGTACCAGGCCGCCATGAAGCAGAGGCCCACCGACGCCAGCATCTACCACAAGATCGGGATCACGTTCGCACTGCAACAGAATCTCCCCAAGGCCGCCGTGTTCTTCCAATGCGCGGCAAGCCTCGACCCGTCGACTCCGCAATACCGCTTGGACCTGATGCGGGCCCAAGCCGGCAGCATGGTTAAGTAGAAAAACACAACCGTATTGACAGGGATAAAAGGGATAAAAGGGATCAATAACAAAGCACAAGGCTTTTTGACGATCTAACAGATTTTTGCCGTTATCCCCTGCATTCCCTTTATCCCTGTTAAACGATTTTCGATTTTACCTTTAGACGGGAACCTTGTTCCCCGAAAAGCAGCATCACCTGAAAAGGAGCAAAGACTATGTGGCATCATCTGAAACCGTTGGCACTTTGTGCAGCAACCCTCACTCTCGCCGCAGGATGCGCCCACACGACCGGCAAGGCACCAGAAGCCGCCCCGGCAACACCCGCCGAAACGGCTCCCGCGGCCAAGGAAGCCCCGACCTCCCCTTCCGTCAACATCAATAACGGAACCATCAAGGAGGTTATCCAGGCAGGCAGATACAGCTATGTCAACGTCGACAGCGGCAGCGCTCAGACTTGGTTTGCCATCCCGACCGCCGACGTGAAAGTAGGGCAGCAGGTCGAAGTAAAACCGGGCATGCTGGTAACTAACTACCTGGCTAAAAGCCTCAATCGCACCTTCGACACCATTTACTTCAGCGATGAACTGACCATCAAGGAAGTCGTCAAGCCGGCGTCTCCGACCAAAAAGCTTCCGGCGTGGCATTCCCCGCTCACCCCCACTGGTAAGACGACAGGCAGCGTGAGCGTGTCAGGCAAGATCCTCGAGGTCATCAATGGTGGGGATTACAGCTATGCGCGTGTGGACCAAGGCGAGACCGATATCTGGGTCGCCGTCCCGGCCAGCGACAAGGTCGAGCAGGGACAGGTGGTGAAGTTCCTGCCTGGTTCCCTGGTCAAAAACTTCGGCAGCGCGGCGCTGAACCGCAACTTCGACAAGGTAATCTTCTCCAGCGGCGTCGACAAGCAGGGCAAGTAGTTCTTCCAACTCAAAGCCCCCTCCCTAGCACGGGCGGGGGCTTTTCTTTTTTCTTCTTCTTTATTTCCCTTCTCATACTTGGTCCCAGTTTAACCTGACCGCCCAGCCCCCTCTCCCTCAGGGAGAGGGTTGGGGTGAGGAGGCTGTCGTGGCACGCCTTCAGCGTCAACGCCCTCACCCGCTCTTCGGGCACCCTCTCCCATTAACGCATCAGCACCACGAGAGTTAGCTGGGATTACTCGAGAGCTTCACCCAGACCGACGGTCTGCACCGCACATCCTTGTACAACAATAAAAAAAAACCCCGCCTCTTTCGAGGCGGGGCAAGATACTTCATTTAATCGAAGTGCTAGCTGTTACTACGGACGCTCGATAGCGCTCCAGGTGCTGGACCCGTAGGGTGCAGCCTTGAGGTACAGGACGTCAGCCGTGGTAGCCGCATCTTTCGGACCAGTACCAACTACGTACTTGGTCGGGTTCCAGGCAACCGCGGTAGCAACGGTGGACAGGTTGATGGTCTTGTCATCGAGGAAGTCGATGGTGTCGTAGATCAGCCTGCGGGTGTAGGTACGAGCGTGGACATAAGCTGCCGGCTCGCGGTTGAGCAGGTTGATGTTGAAGCATGCACCCATCAGTTTCTCAGCTTCGAGAGCGGAGAGTGCGCCGCCACGGGTCCAGTCTTTGACCTGGGTTGCATCCGCGTGCGGCTGGCCCGGGAATGCAGTGTCGTCAAAGAAGTACGGATTGACTGTCGGATCGTAGGTGATGTTGTATTTCGCCTTCAGAGTTGCAATGGCCAGGGCCAGTGCATCCTGGAAGGGTGCAGCCTGCTCCTCAACGAAGACGGACTTGTAGTTGTCTGCGGTGAGGGTGGTAACGCCTTCTTTGGTGTGGCAGTTCACGCACACTTTCTGGAAGGCGTCTTTGCCGAGCTCGAGCTCGTGGTTGCCGTTTGCGTAGTGGCAGGTTGCGCACGGACCGTTGGTGTCGATGCCCATTGCTGCAGTTACGCCATGGTCGCCGATGATACCAGCGGTACCCAGTTTACGGTGGGTGGAGCCGATTGCGCCGCCATCGTCGGTGGAGGTGAGCGATGCACCGTAGGTGCTGGTGCCGATCACGGTAGCCGGGTCGATGAAGTTGGTGTAGCCACCTTTCACGTACATGATGCTGGCAGCAGCCATGTAGTGGGAGTTCTTGAAGCCAACGTTAGCCCAGTTGGTGGCCGGAGTTGCGGTGGTCAGAGCGGTGATGTTCTCGCCGCCGACGCGGCCACCATGGCAGCCGAAGCAGACGGTGGATGCACCGACGTTCGGGTAGTTGAAGCTTGCGCCCTTGAACTTGAAGTCAGCCGGGATACCAGCGGTCGGGATACGCAGTGCGCCGGTCTCAGCGGAGGTGTGGCAGCCCCAGCAGTAGAGGACTTCGTTCTGGTTGGAGGTCTTGTTGGTGCTGGTCCAGCCGGACAGGTGCGAGAAGTCGTTGTTCGCTGCATTGTACGTAGTCGGATCGGTCAGGAAGTTGGCGGAACCGGTAGCGGTGTGGCACTTCTGGCAAGCCGAGTAGCTAGCAGACTTATCCCAATCGTAGTGCTCCCAAGCCGGGCCGGAGGTACCGGTTACACCAACAGCCATAACGGCAGCGTGGTTGGTGGTGGACCTGGAGCGGGTCGGGTTGGCGGTGGTGAATGCCTGGAACTTGGCGGTCAGGATCTTACCAGCGTGGCCGGAGGTAGCCCACTCGGTCTGGATGGTCATTGCGCCTTTTTCTGCGTCTACGCCGTCCGGAGTTTCCAGGGCCTTGTTGGTGTTGGTGTAGAAGTTGTGGCCGTGGCAGTCGGTGCAGGCGCTGTCTTTGTTGTAGCGAACTACGTAACCCTCGATGGTGGTGTTGGTCAGGCCAGCACCGGTAGTCGGGAGGTCGTAGTGGGTGGAAGCGATGTTACGGTACCAATCTTTGTTGTGCTGCTGCATTGCCACGGTAGCCTGGCCGTTGACGGTGAGGCCGGAAGCCATGATGTTGCCGGAAGCGTCGGTCAGGTTGTGGCAGGAGGTGCAGAGTTTGTACTCTTTGGAAGCGGCAGCGGTGGTGCCTGCCGGCTGCGGAGTCCAAGCAACGTCGCGTACCTGGCCGTGCTGATCGTGGCAGGCAACGCAGGAGACGTTCTGGGAACCGTTGTAGGATGCGCTGTACACACCGGCCGGGTTCTGGTTGGACGCCAGGAAGGCCTGGTAGCCTTCGATGGTGTGGCAGCGACCGCAGGAACCGGAGTGGGTGGAAACTTCCATTGCGTGCTTGCCGGTCTGGACCAGGGTCGACTTGGAAGCGTGGCACGCTGCACAAGCGGTGCTGGTTACGTACTCTTCTGCTTTGGTCTTGTCATCAGCAGTAAGGGTGGCGTAAGCGGCAGCGGCAATGGTTGCCTCGGCGGTACCGTCAAGTTTAGCATTGTCGACATAGTCGATGGTATCCATCAGGATCTTGCGAGCGAAGTTCGGGTTGTGAGCGAAAGCAGCCTTGTCGTAGGTGGCAAGGATCTGCCAGTTGTACCATGCGCCGTATGCGTTCTTTGCGGTGGTAGCGTCAGCAGCAACACCAGGATTTTTGCCGAAGCGACCGAAGCGGACGTTGGCACGCTCTTCAGCGAGATCGCCACCGACCTTGGTCTGGATGGAAGCCATCTTGTCGCGGATAAGGGCGTCGAGAACCTTCACGCCTGCGTCGAATTCAGCTTTCTTCTCTTCGACGGCAACAGAATCAAACCCGGCAGCGTGGCAGGACTGGCAAACGGTGGAGTAACCAACCGGCTCGAGGGAGTGGTCAGCGCCGTCTTTGCTGTAGTGGCAGCCAACGCAGGGGCCCTGGGTGTCGCTAGCGCCGTTCTTCACGTTGGAGTGGCCGTTGTAGCCTACGTACTCAGTGCCGCTGAAGCTGTATGCGCCGGTGCCGATGAAGGTCTGGCCCATGTTGGCAGCGTGCTGGTAGTAGCTGGTGCCGATGGTGGTGTAGTTCTTGTTCAGAGCCTTAGCCTGGTCGATGACGGCAACGAAGACGTCGTCGGTGCTGCGGCCGGAGTGGCAGGGGATGCAGATCGAGGAGTTCTTCATGCCCGGGAAGGCAACCTGAATCTTGGTCTTATCTGCGGCAACCTGGCCCTGTGCGCCGGTGGTGGTGCCAGCGGAGCTGAACAGTGCGAAGTAGCCCTGTGCAAGGGTCTGGCCGTTGCCAGCCGGGGTTGCGTTGATACGCAGGCCACCGGTAGCGAGGTCGTTGTGGCAAGCCACGCAGACGAGCACGTTGTTAGCCTGGCCGGAAACCGGAGCCAGACGGGCAGCAAGAGTAGCATCATCGCCGGTGAACTTCACGAAGCCGCCAGCGGTGTGGCAACGGTCGCAGTTACCGTTCTGACGGGTGCCGTTGTTGGTGCGGCCGGACCAGTCGTAGTGAACGAATGCGTTCAGCTGAGCGTTGGAGGTCTTGCCGTGGCCGGACTCAGCGAAGGAGACGTTCTGCGGGGTCTCGCCGTGGGTAGCGTGGCAATCGTCGCAGGTAGCGCCCTGGGTTACGTACTGGGACTGGCCCTGGCCGTCAGCGGTAGCGCCGGCAGACGGGGTTGCTTTACCGAATACGTGTGCAGTGGCGATGCTCGGATCGAAGTAGCTGAAGAAGGTGGCCGGGTTGTGCTGGCCGCCGGTGTGGCAACGGGTGCAGGTGTTGTTCGGTGCTACTGCGGTGATGTGGGTCACGGTGGAGTGGCACTTCGCGCAGTAGTTGGCACCAACGGTACCGGCGGAGGAGTTGAGCACCTTGAAGGTGTCAGCCTGGACGGTAGTGGTGTTCACCGGGGTCGGCATAGCGCCGTCGGTGTGGCAGGAGATGCAGGTGACGCCGTTATCAGCGTGCTTGGAGGAGGTCCACTTGCCGAATGCAGCACTCGGCATGACGCCGGTGGTGGCGTTGTGGCAGCCGTCGCAAGCGTTCTTCATGTAGGCAACGGTATCGGCGGTAGCGGTGATCTCGACGGTGTCGCTCAGGCCAACCAGACCTTCAGTAGCCTTGAACACGTAGGTACCGGCAACGGTCGGGGTGAAGACCGGCTTAGCGGTGGTCCAGGAGCTGGTGTCCACGGCTACCGGACCGCTTACCATGGTCCAGGAGATGGTGTCGCCGGCAGAGATGCTGCCGTAGATGGTGCTTGCTGCGCCCAGCCCGACAACCTTGTCGGCGCCAGCGGAAACAGCTACGCTGCCGTAGGTAGCGGTCACGGTCTGCGGAGCCACGACGTTGGCCAGGGTGATCTTGACCGGCTTGGCATACGGCAGGGTTACCGGGGTGCCAGTGGCGGCGTCGGTCACGACGGCACCGGCGGTAACGCTGTTCAGCACCGAGGTCGAGGTGGACGGGTTGGACGAGAAGATGATGGTGCCGTTGTAGGGCACTTTAGCGGAAGCCGGGGTGATGCTGCCGGAACCGGAAACAGCGCCGGTTACGACGTTCTGCTTGATGGTGAAGCTCGCCGTTACGCTCTGCAGCAGGCCACCGGTCTTGTCGACGGTGGTGTCGAAGACCTGCGTATCGGTGATAGTCTGGGCGAGGGTGCCCTTTTTGACCGAGCTAATTTCGTAGCCGGTGTTGGCGGTAATATGTACCGGGATAAGTGCAGAGGTGGTGAAGTTGTAGTAGCCGACGGTACCGGCGACGGTCTGGGTCGCCTTGTCGCGTACTGTGAGCTTACCACCCGCAGTGTTCAGCTTAGCCTGCAGCTGCCAGTTGGTCGCCGCGTAGGCCCAGCCTGCGGCGACTACTGCCAGACAGCCTGCAGCAGCCATTGTCTTCTTGAACATGGGGATCCCCTTTTTTAGATTAAAAGACTCACTGTTTCCGTAAAGAGATTAAATAGGGGGAAGGAGCGCACGCTCCTCCCCCCCTATTCAACATTACTTAACGTGGCAGGAGAGGCAGATCAGAGACTTGCTCTCTTTCGCATAGAGGAAGTAGTTCGGAGCCTTGGTAGCGTCATCGGTGTAAGCGTCCTGAACAGCGTTCTCTTTGTTGTGTACCTCGTGGCAGGTAGCGCAGGTCATGTACTGGCCCTGGTACAGGGTGTCTTTGATCGGCTTGAAGCCGGTGTCGGTCGGCTGGCCGCGGAACACTTCATTGTAAACGCCCTGGCCGTTGACCGGCTGGTTGGCAACGGTGGACACCACGTTGATACCGGTTGCGAAGCCGTACTCGGACGGAACGATCTCAGCGGAGTTGCCAGCGGTAGCGGAGCCGTTGCCAGCCTTGGCGTTACGCGCGGTAGCAGCAGCGTTGTAGTCGAAGCCGATCGGGTGGGTGTTGCTCAGGTCGTTGGTCAGCTTAGCGCGGTTAGCGACGGTGGTGCCGCCAGCCTGTGCCATGGTGCCGTCGAGGCCGCCGTGCTGGTCGATGGCGATAGCGCCGTCGTGGCAGCTCATGCACAGACGGGAAGGTCCGATGAGCGGATCGGTGATGACAGTAGCTACGTTGATGTCAGCAACGCCGAAGGTGGCGTTAGCCGGGGTAGCCCAGGTGTAGCCGGTGTACTTGGTCGGGTCAACGAGGGTGTGGTTCCACAGCGGGTAGTTGGTTGCGCCCAGGTCGTCTTTGATAGCGTGGTGAGGAGCATGGCAGAATACGCACACGCGGCCTGCTTTGTCCTGGTTAGCAGAGGCGATCCCGTTCATGTCGTGCAGGGAGCCGTTGACACCGGTACCGGCCTGGTAGCCTGCGAATGCTGCACCTGCAGCAGCCAGACACCCAACAGCAACTACACTAGCGATTACTTTTTTCATTTCTTCTCTCCTTTTGTGGTTTTACTACCAATAGAAATTTAGGACAGCGATGATCTTCATAGAGCAACATGCGTACCCGCTTTGCCAATATTGCGATTTTTTTTCCTAGTCGACTCGACAGGCAACAAAAAGTGATCGAAATCACATCGCTTTTAGCCGCCCGCCCCGGTCGGCCGAAACAGCACCGTCCCTTCGGGATCGCGTCGCAGCGCTCCGTGTTCCGGCGATATCACGGACGTGCTCTTTGCCATTTAACCGCTCCGGAACCCGGCTGGCAGTTGCGCAACTCCCTCCCCGATTGCGGTTAGTTGTCCCCACTGCGCACGCCCCCCTGTCCCCCGAGGTACCGTGCATCTGCCGCTGCGACGGCTGGGGGAGTGAGTGCAGCCCACGATATCTTGTTATTTCTTAAGGGTTTTTGGCCGCCGGGCCGTATTGCGGAGGTGATGACCGGTTAAATGACGGAGGAAAACGCGAAGTGGCTGGGGAACAAACGGCAAACGGCCGGACCTGGGTCCGGCCGTTTCAGATGCGGCGGGGAGACTAACGGGTGAGCAGCTTGGGGCGGAGCAGCTTCGGGACGACACTCCCGCTGGGGGAGTAGTTGTGCAGGTTGCCGGCCACGGTGTGGCAGTTCACGGTGCAGCTTCCCTGGCCTGTGCCACCGGAAACATAAACCGGAGTGGAGACCACGGCCCCGGCCGCGTAGTTTCTGTCGAAATTGATGAGGTGTGCGTTGTTGGCGGGCGTAGCCTGCATCTTCCAGGAAACCCCGTGCGGGTCATGGCAGACAAAGCAGGGTATCTCCCGGTCGCGCACATGCTTGCTGTGCTCATTGACACCGCCATTGCTGAAAGCGCTCCCGGTGTCCATCACGTAGGGCTCGTAGTGGCAGCGGAAACAAAGGGAGTACTGACTGGCGTTGTACGCGATCTTGGGATCGGTAACACGCGGCATGTAATACTGCGCCAGCAGGATATGTTCGTACTGGGACCCATGCGGCCCGTCCGGCCCCGCCCCCCCGGCTTTGCGGCTCTGGTTGGAACCATGGCAGTCGTTACAGTAGATCCGGGTCATGGTGGCCTGGTAGGTGGCCAGCAGGCTCGCGCCGTTGCTGCGACGGTCGGCGGTAACCGGGTGGAAGGACGGGTTCTGCAGATCGAACCGGTTCTCCTGGTTCGGCTCGGCGATGACGCGGTTGGGCATGGTCTCGGTGATGCCCGCAAAACGAGAGGCCTTGTCGCCGGCGTGGCAGCGGAAGCAGACCTGGTACTCGGCGGTGGCCACGTTGCCGACGCTGTCTATCCTTACCCCCCTGAGCCTGCCGTCGATCTGCGGCGGTGACGCGAGGGGCGCATTTGCCGAGCTGACCTGGTGCGGGTTGTGGCAGTCCACGCATTGAACGTGATACGTTTCGGCGGGAAGCACCTCGTTTTCATCGTGCACCGGATCACTCACCAGGTCATCCACCGGATGGCGGTACGGGCTCCCCGTCACGACGGCCTTCATGTTCTGTGAAGAGGTATCGTTGCCGTTGTGGCAACTGGCCAGACAGGTGTCGGACTGCCTGGTGCCGCGCAGAAGGCGCACAGCCCAGGGAGCGTTGTGTGCGGCATGGCAACTGAGACATCCGGTATCAAGGCTCTCGACGAGGGTACTGTTATGACTTGAGCTGTCCCAGTTGACCGGCCGATGGCAGGCGGTGCACAGCGGCGACCCCGCCACGAAATTGGGGCGGTTGGGATCCCCGTTGTTCATCACCAGGAAGTTGCCGTACTGGTTGTCGTGCGGGTCATGGCAGGTGTTGCACTCGACGTTGACGCCCCCCTCGAGCCTCATCTCGGCAGGCAACGCCTGGGGCGAAACCAGGTGGCTCTTGATGGCCAGGGCCTGCGTGTAGCCGAAGGAGATGGGATGATCGTCGGACAGATCTGTACTGAGATTGGGGTTGTTGAACCCTTGTTCCGTCGGTATGGTCGCGCTGCCGAGGTTCTTGCTGCCCGCGTACCGGTTCAGCGCGATGGTGCCGTCGTGACAGCTGAGACAGAGCTTGGAGGCCCCGGTGGGGCGATCCGGCTTGGGCTCTGCCGCCATGGTGGAGGAGCGATAGGGGATGTACTGCGTTCCTTCGGGCGAGAGGGAACGGCTCCACAGAGGGGTGCCTGCGGTTGCGTTGTGAGGCACGTGACAGAAGACGCAAACCCTCTGCTCACCGGCAACGGTTACTCCCGGCTGGCCGGAGGCCCTGCCGCGCCCCCCGTAGATGGAGAGGTTGTGCGGCGAGTCGAACACGCTCAGCTTGGCGTGCACCGGCACGCTCAATACCAGGAGCAATAGAGTGAAGAGAAAGGTTTTCCCGACCAGCATGGACTTCATCTATTTGCCTCCGAGTTCGTCCGGCTGTCCCAGCCTGTGTTCATCATCGTAGTCTTCATCCTCTTCCTCTATGGGAAGCAACCGCAGCATCTGGACGCGGCGGTTGTAGGTGTCCGCCACGAACAGGAAGTCGCCCGAGATGGCGATGCCGGAAGGCATCCAGAACTGGCCATTGGCGGTGCCGGTGCCACCTATGCCGAACAAGTAGTTGCCTTGAGCATCGAAGACCTTGACGATGTCGCTCATGGCGTCGCACAGGAAAATTCTCCCCAACGCGTCGACAGCGACCCCCTTAGGCTTGCTCAGTTCGGAGTTGGCGTCCCCCATTTCACCAATTTCGTATACTTGCACCCCCTCAGGGGTAAAGGCCCTGACCTTGTAGTTGAGCGGGTCAGTGACGAAGACCTGCCCTTTCGGGTCGACGGCAAGGTCGGTGGGATGGTTCAGCAGTTGACGTCCGGGGTTCACGTTGCTGAAGCGGACCTTCTGCAGCCCCTTCATATCGACCCCCACCACATCGTTGGCGCCGGTCTCGGTGATGTAAAGCAGGTTGTTGGTCTTGTTATAGGCGATACCGGTGGGGCGGTCGATGGCACGCACGAAGGTGGACAGGGTCTCGCTGGCGACATCGTAGCGGTAAACCGCATCGGACACCGAATCGGTGATGTAAAGACCGTTGCCGCTGTCGCGCGCCAGGCCGATCGGCGAGCGCAGAACCGCATCGCCCTGGCTGCGGATCATGCTGTACAACGACCGCTTGGTGTCCATCACGTGCACGACCCCGGCGCCGGGATCGGCTATGAAAAGACGGCCATCATCGTAGAGCACGCCGTAGGGCTTGACGATACGCTGGGTGCTGGCCCCAGTCAGCAGCTCCAGTGTGCGCTTCCAGAACCCCTTGGCTATGCCGGCGTCCTCGGGAGAAACGACGCTCTTCACCCATTCCACCCGGGGCGACAACGGCTTTTCCGGCCATTGCAGGCTTACCGTCTTCTGGGTCTGTAAAAACTGCGAGGAAGACGAGCACCCGGCAACAAGGCACAGGACGCCCAAAACCAGCACCACGCGTAGCACCCGCATCAGAAGTTCCTCGTTATCTGGAGATTGACGTCGGTATCCCTGGTGGTGGGACCGGACGAGAAATAGTACCTGGTCCCGGCGGTGAGCGAGAACGACAGGCTGTTGAAACTGCCATCGAGAGAGGTCCGCACTCCGAGGACATCGGTTGTAGCGTTTGCGGTACGAGTGTCGCTGGCGTTGCACATCAGCGCAGCGCGCAATTGCTGGAACAGGTTCTGACTATAGGTGGCGCTGGCGGAGAAGATGTTTTGATCATACGCGCTTTGCGCGCCGGTCGCGCCGTGCATGCTGTAGGTATCCCGGGCGGAGACACGGATGTGGTCGCGTCCACCGATAAAGGAGTCATAGGTCCAGGCAGCCCCTATGTGGGAAACGTCCTCGCTGGTGGTGGATACTTTGCCGTACTCGACGGAAAAGGTGCTGGTTTCGTAGCGCGCGATACCAGTGAGCAGGACCGACGTGGTGCTGTTGAGAGCATCATTGGCAGCGACACCGGAAATTCTCTGCTCGCTGCTGGTGGCGTAGTTGGCGGCGAAGGAGTAGCGCCCGCCTAAAAATGCCAGCAGGGCCTGGTAGTTTTGCGTGTCGGTGGTGTAGTCGACGTTTTTGTTCACCGCCACCTTGTAGCTTACCAAGATCGTGATGGTGGCGTCGGGCGCCATGGGGCGAAGAATCTGTATGGTGTTGGCGGCGTAGTCGACATGATACTCTGTCTCGTTCTGCCACACGGTGGTGACGCCAAGGTCGTCGACGCTTTTAATTGAGACGCTGCCCGCCACCAGTTTCCCGTCCTGGTTGGGACCAAAGGTATCCCCCTGCCGCACGGTATGCGACTCGTCCAGCACTTTAGGAAGCTCGGTATCGGCAAAGTCCTGGCGGGTGACCGACTTGGCTACGCTGCCGCGCAGCGACAACTGGCCTTGTGCCGGCAGCTGTTTGCGATAGGCAAGAGTGGCTGTCCCGTTGATCACGTCCTGCCCTCCCCCGAGGGCGTAGGTCTTGCCATAGGAGGCGCCGACACTCGTGTTGAGACTCTGGTACAGGCTGTGAGCCAGGCCGGCGGAGAAGTTGGTGCTTTGAATGGTCTGCTTCTTGCCTTGAAAATCCTGTGTGGAGCTGTAGTTGTAATCGGCGCTGATCGACGACGCCAGGGCCTTGCCGAGCTGCCCAGAGAGCGAGCCCGACAGGAGTCCGATCCGCTGCAGCACGGTCTCAGCCGTGGACTGGAACGCCATATCGGAAAGAGAGGCCTTGGTACTGAGGCGATATTTCTTGGCGGCGTCCAGGTCGAAGGTGTTGTTTTGATTAACGGTGTAAACCCGGCTCTCGGTGCCGACTGCGCTGCTGGTGGAAAAACTGGCCGATGCGTCGGAAAAGTACCAGCCGCCGTTATGGTGCACACTGAGTCCACCACTGTTGGTATCGGTGGTGGTGTCGCTGGAGAGTCCGTGGGTCGTGACCGTGGCGTTGGTCAGGTACATGTACACCGGAAAACTTCGGTGCAACAGTGACGCGCTGAACTTGTTGAAGGTGCGGTCGACGCTGTAGCTCGGCAGATAGCCTGATGAGATGGTGGAACTGCTACGGACCGAGGAGAGTTGCATTGGGTGAAAACTCTGCCTGAAGCCGCGCCCCATGACGCTGTAGCTGTAATCCAGCAGCGAGGCGTTGCTGTTGCCCAAGCGCTGCTGGTAGGAAAGTCCGCCCGACAGATCGACCAGGACGACATCGGGGTCGAGTATGGCGAGGTCCGTGGAGATGCCATACCTTTCCGCGAGATTCTGGCTCGAGGTGGATATCTTGCCGGCCGAGTGGCCTGTGTAGCCGTAGGAAACCGATGCCGACTGGTAAACGTCACCCAAGCTGAACAGGCTGCGATGGAACACGACCTCTTCGTTGACCGCCTCCGCAAAGACCTCTTGGCAGTTGCAGGTAGCAGCGATGAGCCCCAGCAGGGCTATTTTTCTTCGCATACCTCAGCTACCTCAGAAAATACTTGGCGTCGCCATCGTGTGGGTCGTGGCAGTCCGTGCAGGCCATGCCCGATTCAGTGACCTTCTTGTGCATCGACTCGGCTATGCGCTTCTCTTTATGACAGACGGCGCACAGGTCCTTCTTTTCCACTTTGAGCAGTGCAGGCTGCCCCGACGAGTGCGGGTCATGACAATCTAGACAGGCGCCGACGGAAACCGGGCCGTGGACGTAATACTTCTTGATGATGGTGGGGTGGCAGACGAAACAGATCTGGTCCTTCGGTTTGATCAGGCCGGAATCGGTGGACTTGTCGTGACAGTCGTTGCACCGCTTCTCCATGTAGGGGGGATGCCCCTTTATGGCCGCCTTTTTAGCCTGTGCCGCCAAGGCCGAGGCAGGGGCGTTGGCCTTGGCGGCCTCTTCGGTCACCTTCGCTTCATGGTATTCCTGGCAGAGTTGCTCCGTGGGAGGGAGACTCGGCACGCCGTCAAAGATAGTCGTTGTGATCTTGTGCACTGTCACAGGGTTGCAACTGCACAAAAGGCTTAAGCAGAGGATGAC
Organism: Geomonas anaerohicana; assembly: GCF_016458305.1. Lineage (GTDB taxonomy): Bacteria > Desulfobacterota > Desulfuromonadia > Geobacterales > Geobacteraceae > Geomonas > Geomonas anaerohicana. The sequence continues at coordinate 166,627 of NZ_JAEMHL010000008.1, forward strand.
CTTTAACAGATTGTGCGCAACCTTTGACATGCCTGCTCCAGATAACACAGCCGCGGATAGACCGGGGCGTAAATAAAAGTGGCAACTCCCGCCTCATGGCAAGGTGAGAGTTGGCGTAATAAAAGGAACTACTTTCCCTGTTGCGGCTGTTGCTTCTGCTCCGGTTGCTGCCGCATCTGCTGCAACAGTTTCTTGCGCTTCTCCAGCACTTCCGCGTCTTCCTTGGCCCGCTGCGCGGCGCGCTGCTCCCACCCCTCCATCTCGCCCAGGCCGAAGACGGCCAGCGCATGGTTGAAAGGCGAGGAGTACTGGTTGGAGACGAAAATCACCTCACGCAACTTGAAACCGGGTGCGGCGAACTTCTGGTAGAAGTCGAGGTTATCCCTGCTTACCACGATGCCGGCCGGAAGATTCAGCGAGCCGACAGGAAGGCCGGGGGCGCCGAAATAACCGAGGATGCGGTGCTTCTCGTCGAAGACCTGGACCAGCTGGTAACCGCCATCGACGACAAAGACCTGCCGGTCGTCATCGACTGCGACGCCGCGGGGGCGGGTGAACTCGCCCGGCGAGTCGCCCAGCCTGCCGAAGACGGAGAGCATGTTGCCGTCCCGGTCGTACTCCTTCACCGTCCCGTTGCCGACATTCACCACGCGCACCATCCCCTTGCTATCGACGGTGAGCCCGTTGGGAAGCGAGAGATTCTTGGTGCGGTCGGGGTTGTCGCCGATGACGGTCTGCACTTCCGCGGTTTTCCTGTTGAGCACGAAAACCTTGCCCAGGCGGTTGTCCAGGATGTAGAGGTCGTCGCCGTGGACGGCCACGCCGATCATGCTCACGTGCTCGAAGGTGGAGCCGTACGACTTGACGTACTTGCCTGCCGGGTTGTAGACCGCGACGTCCTTGCGGCCGGTGTCGGCAACGTACACGTACCCCTCGTCGTCTACCGCGACGCTGACCGGCTTTCTCAGCTTGCCGACACCGCGCTCGTCGATGAGGTTCTTCATGGTCTTATTGATGAAGTCCACCACGACGATCTGGCCGGCAGTCGTGTCGCAGACGTAGATCTTCCCTTTGTGCTCGGCGATGCCATAAGGCTTGGCAAGACGCGTGACCGTCTCGGCCCCCCCGACGAGGAGCTTGGACAGCGAACTCTGGTTGGAACCGAAGTCCAGGGAACTGGTGGCCCCGGTGAGATACTGAATGTGGGGTTCCTCAGGTGGCGGCGGGAAGAAAACCGGTTCATGAGCCTTTGATTTTGCGAAGCACCCGGTAAGCAGGGCAACCAGCGCAATCATGAGCATGAGGTTTTTGATCCGCCAGGAAGTGCATCCAGTCACGGCGCCACCAAATTGTCCTTTCATTTACGTGCTCCTTCTTGTGTAGAAAATACCATCGCTAGTTGTAGACTTCGGCCTTAACCCTGTCGTACTTGAATTTCCTGTGGCACCCCGGGGCACAACTGCCGCCGGTCGAGGTGATCGAGAAATTCAGCGGGATCTTCCACGCCCCGAACTGCGACCCCTCCTTGTTGATCAGCTTCTCACCGTCGCTGGCATGCGCTTCGTGGCAGATGCGGCAGGTGCGCCCCTTGCGCGCCACCACGTGCACGTAGTGCAGGTTGCGGTTGCCGTTTCTGAACTTGGTGTAGATCGTGGTCTCGGGGAACCGGAGCAGGTTCCGCTCGTGACACTTGAGACAGGCGTCGTACGCCCCTTCCTTGTAGGGGAGGTACAGGTCGTCCGGGTAGTTCCCCTTGAGCATCCGGAAGTTGTCCGAGCCGTGCGGGTCGTGGCAGGCCCGGCAGTCCCCCTTCTTCAACGGACCGTGCAGGAAGGGTTTCCCCTCGATCTGCTTCTTGATGTTCTTAAGCGGCGGCGTGCCGAGTGTGTCGGTGCCGTGGCATCCCAGGCAGACGGTCATCTGGTCCGCCGAGAGCATCCCCTTGGCCTTGCCGTAATGCGAGGAGTGGCAGTTGGAGCACCCCCCCTCCTGGAGCATCGGCTTGTGCAGCACCTTGGCCGAGGCGACCACCTTGCCGATATTCTTGTGGCATCCGGTGCACAGGTCGGGAAGCTTGTTCTTGATGAACATGCGGTTGGGCGACCCGTGCGGATCGTGACAGGCGGTACAGGAGTCCTTTCCCACCGGCGGGTGCACCACCGTGGCCTGTTTCAAGAGCTTGGCGAAGTCGGCGTGGCAGGAAAGGCAGATGTCGCGGACCTTACCCTTCATGAGCCCCTTCTCGGCGGAATCGTGCGGATCGTGGCAGGTACCGCAGGAGCCGACCGCGGCCGGCCCGTGCATGAACTTCTCCTTGAACGGCTTGGCGTCGTGGCAGTTCAGACAGAGTGCGGAGCGGTCCTCCCCCACGTCGAGCAGGAAGCGCTGCGCAGCACCGTGGGGTTTGTGGCAGCCGGTGCACTCCCCTTCCTTGACCGGCGCGTGAACCAGCCTCTTCTTCCCGATGCCCTCGTGGCAATCCTTGCAAAGGTCCGCCCCCTTGGCGGTGAGGTCGAAGCTCTTGGCCCCCTTGACCGGGTGCTCCTTTCCCTTCTGGACATGGCAGGGGGAACAGTCGCCGTCTTTAACCGGAGCGTGGGGATACTTGACCGCAGCGAGGGGGGCGTGACATTCCGTTGTCGTACAGGACGCAGCGAAGGCCGGGCAGGTGCAGAACAGGGCGAGACCGGCCAGTGCAGTTGACACTAAAGACAACACTTTCATGGAAGGCTTCCTAAGTCCGGATGGTTGGTTGGGGTGAAGAGAACGGTTAACTGTGCGGGAAAGCGCAAAAAGCGTCAGTGCTCCAGAACACGGGACAGCCTGACCGCACGGCTAGCCGGGTACTAAATAGCTACCTGGCCTGGGAGTTAGGCCCATGATAAATATCACTATCAGAAAAACTTTTCAATATTAAACATCTGCCCGCACCGGCCGCGAAAAGGCCGGCAGCAAGGCAGGGGAGCCCCTCGGGACGGGCCGGGAGGCAGGGGGGGAAGCGGAAGCCTTAACCCTCCGGGTAGTCGGAGAGGGCGAGGAAGGTCTCCTTCAGCTCGAAGGAAAAGATGGAGAACATGCGTTCGGCCAGGCGGGTAGTGAGCACCGGCGGGAACAGCGGTACGGCCAGGCGGTAGATCAGGTCCAGCATCCCGTCGTGGGGGTTTTCCTCCAGGAACAGGGCGCCGTACTGCAGGACGGGCGCGAAGAGGAGCGCCTCCTCCATGACCGCGTCGTCCTCGCTGAAGTAGGGGAGGATCATCTCGAGCGAGAAGCAAAGCCCGGAGCCGCCGGCGTCCTCGGAGATGCTCAACAGCAGTTCGTCCTGCGGCGAGCCGTACTCGAGCGCCTCGGGGGAGACGTTACCCGCCGGGAGCACCATCACTTTGCCGTGCACGGGATCGATGCCGTAGGGGGCGCCGCGGTTGGCCAGGAAGCGTTCCAGCTGCTGGTATCCCTTGGTCTGCAGCCTGCCCATGCCGCGGTAGAAGGCGGGGCGGAACTGGTCCCGGTTGGCGATCAATTCCTCGAGAGGAACGAACTCCTGCTCGGCGGCCGCAGGCCTGGCGCTCCTGATTTCCGCGTTATTTACCACGAGCTTGAGGTGTGACCTCTTGCGCTCGTCCTTGTCCTTGCTCACGTGTTACCCCCTGATGCTGCCTGCCCTTCTGTAATACACCGGCGGCAAGACGGGTGTCAACCAGCAAAACCGGCGCCGGGCGACGGCTTCCCCGACGGCTGCTGCTCCAGGCGGGAAAAGGGGTACGAAAAAACGCCGGGCGCGCATCTTGGGCGCGTCCCGGCGTCTATGCAGCTATGATGGTTGCGGTGCCCGACGGCGCCGGCCTAGAAGAAGCGGGCGCCGGCCTTGAGATCGTTGACCGTAATGGTCACCTTGCCCCCGTCAACCTTGGCGGGAAGGTAGGAGGGGTTGCAGCCGCCCGCCGAGGCCGCGCCAATCTTGTTGATGGCGAACTTCTGGTTGCAGTTCAGGCAGTTCATCTTATCCCCCTGCTGTTCATACCCCTTCTTCTCGTGGTAGCAGACGTCGCAGGCGTCGAAGGCGACGTGCAACTTGCCGTCGCTCCCCTTGACCACGAAAAAGTTGATCTCCTTGCCGGCGTCGGCGAACTTGTAGAAGTGTGCCTTGCCGTCGCTCACCTTGGCGACCGGGATGGTGATGCTGCCGGCGGCCGGCTTCACCGTCTCGTATTTGCCCATTCCCGGAAGGCTGAAGGCGAAGGCGGCGCTGGCCATGGCCGCCACGGCGACGGCGATGAGAAGGAGGGTCTGGAATCCTTTTTTGCTCGACTGAACCATGTGTTGCTCCTTTTGGGGCCTGACGGGCAGGCGGTTGCTGGATCGTGCCACGGGGGCGACGCTAAAGTCTTATTGGGCGCCACCGCAGCCGCGCTGGCCGCAGCATCCGCCGGGGGCGGCCTTGCCCCCGACGTCACGCCCGACCACGCTTTTGAACTGCTGCGGGGTGATCACCTGGGCCACTTGGGACTGAAATCCGCTCTTGCGCACGGCCTGGGCGAGCTGGTCCGGCGCGGTCTGTTTCGAGTCGTACCCCGCCACTACCAGGCCCGACTCCAGGTCCACCTCGGCCGCCGCCACCCCCTTTTGGGACTGCAGGGCGTCGGTTATCTTCTTGACGCAGCTGCCGCAGGTCATACCGGAGGTGCGCAGCACCACCACCTGGTCGGCGGTAGCCCCGACCCGCACGTAGCAGGCGAAAACGGCCAGCACGGCGACTACGATGACGATGAGGGCGGCGTTGAGGATCTTGTTTTTCATGGGCTGCTCCCGATCGGGCGCCTCAGGCGCGGGATGCGCCCGGCCGGCCCGGCACGCTCCTCATTGTACAAGGAGTGTGCCACGGCACCCAAGGGAGCTAACTACCAGGTATCACTGCGCCGGCTGCCTCGCCCCGCTCGGGGCGGATGCGAAACCTGTGGAATATCCTGCAGGCGCAGTAGGATTTTCCACAACCTCATCCGTTCACCGGGAGCAGCACCTTGAAGGTCGCCCCCCTGCCCGGCTCGCTCGTCGCGGCCACGCTGCCGCCGTGTCCCTCCACGATCTTCTTGGTGATGGGAAGCCCCAACCCGGTGCCGTTCCCCTTGGTGGTGAAGAAGGGCTCGAAGATCTGGGCGATGGCGTCGGCGGCAATCCCGCCCCCCTGGTCGGTGAAGCGGATCTCGACCAGCCCCGCCTCCCGGTCAAAGGAAGTCGCCACCTGGACAGCCCCCCCTTCCGGGGAGGCCTGGATGGCGTTCAGCATGATGTTCAGGAAGGCCTGGCGCAGCTTCTCCGGGTCCGCCACCAGTCGCGGCAGAGTGCCGCAGGAGAGGTCGAGGCTCACCCCGCAGCTGCCGGCCTGGGCCGAGAGCAGGGTCACCATGTTGGCCAGTTCCTCGTTGATGTCGCATTCCCTTTTGTCGGCAGGCTCCGGACGCGCCATGCGCAGGAAGTCCTCCACCACCCGGTTGAGCCGGTCCGACTCCTTGACCAGGATCTCCAGGAACTCTCCGCGCCGCTCGGCCGGGACCCCCTGCTCCATCAGGATCTCGGCGGTGCCGCGGATGGAGGCGAGCGGGTTCCTGATCTCGTGGGCCAGGATGGCGGAAAGCTCGCCCAAAGCGGACAGGCGCTCGGCACGCCGCAACTGCTCCTCGATCCTGATGATCAGTTCCGACTGGGTCTTGAGCTGCCGGTAGGAGTCTTCCAGCCCTTGGGCCGTCCGCTCCAGCTCCTCGCGCCGGCAGCGCTCCTGCTGCGACAAAAACCCGGTGATCCCCCCCACCACGTTGTAGAGGATCACCTCCAGGTACTTCTCCATCTCCATGGCGATGTGCCCGCCCCACTGGAACAGGATGTGCGGGGCGTAGGCGACCGTCACCAGGATGGCGCAGCCGATGCCGCCGCGGAACCCGAACCAGTAGGCGGCCAGGATGATGGGGATGTAGTACAGGCGCTGGAAGATGTCGTGCAGCATCCCCAGCCTGAGCGGCGTCAGGTAGTGCAACAGGCTGATCGCCACCACGCAGGCGAACAGGGCGCCCCCTTTGACGAGACCGGCAGGCCTGCTGGCGGGCGCCACGCTACTGCTCCTCCCAGCCGATGCACGACACCGGGCAGAGCTCGACCGCCTGCGTCTGGATTACGTCCTCCGCAGCGCCGGCGGGATCGAAACACTCCGACTTGCCGTGACTGTCGAAGCGGAACACCTGCGGGCAGTTGGCGATGCAGATGCCACAGCTGATGCATTGTTCCTTGTCCACCCATGGTCTTCTTGCCACCGGTTCCCCCTTCTCTATCCGAGGTCGGCCCGGCCCGGGGCCGGGACCACAGGCCACTATAGCGCAGATGGCTGCCAACTTCCCAATGAAAAATGGGTCAAGGAAACCTTGACAATCGCACCGGCCACCGGAGAATCGTTAGATTGCCTTAACGGTGCACAAGGGGGACGAGATGCGCAGCTGGAGAGACATGACCGGCAAGATCTGCCTGGTGACCGGAGCCACCTCCGGGATCGGCAGAGCCACTGCGCTCGCACTGGCCCGGAAGGGAGCGACGCTGATCGGCGTGGGGCGGGACCGGGTACGCTGCGAGCGGAGCGCCGAGACCATCGTGCGGGAAAGCGGTAACTACCAGGTCGAGTTCTGGCAGGCGGATCTCTCCAGCCAGGCGGAGGTCCGCGCCATCGCGCGCCGGTTGAGCGCGGTGCACCCGCGCCTGGACCTGTTGGTGAACAACGCCGGGGGGAGGTTCGACCGTCGTGTCACCACCGCCGAAGGGATGGAGATGACCTTCGCCCTGAACCACCTGGGTTACTTCCTGTTGACCCTGCTGCTCATCGAGCGGCTGCGCGTTGCCGGGCGGGCCCGGGTGGTGAACGTGGCCTCGGCGGCGCACCGTGCCTGCCCGGGAATGAATTTCGATGACCTGAACCTGGAACGGGATTACGACGGCAGAAGAGCCTATGTCCAGTCCAAGCTGGCCAACCTGCTCTTCACCTACGAACTGGCCCGGCGCCTGGAGGGGAGCGGGATCTCGGCCAACGCGGCGGCGCCGGGGAACGTGCTGACCCGCTTTGCCCTGAACAACGGCTTGCGGAGTTGGCTGTCCCACATAGCGGGCTCGTTGAGAAGCGGCAGGCTGGTCGGGCCTCGCCGGGCCGCTCGCACCGTGCTTTACCTGGCCTGTGCCGACGACGTCGCGGACAAAAGCGGCGGCTACTACTTCGAGGAGCAGGAGACCGACTCATCACCCGCCTCGTACGACCAAGCCGCAGCGGAGCGCCTTTGGCGGGCGAGCCTGGAACTGACCGGGCTTGCAGACCAGGCGCGCCAAGGGAGGCTGCCATGAAAAAGCTGTGCATGGTGCTGCTGGCGCTCACGGCGGTGGCGGGGAGCGCACAGGGCGATGAGACCTACTACCCGTACCAGTTCTACGACGACTACTACCGGCAGCAGGAGGAGGCTCCCCCCGCTGCCGGGCCGGAGGCGGGAGAGCACCCGCGGCAGAGCGGTTCTTCGGCACAGCGGGCGCCGCTGTTTCTGTTTCCGGCGGAACTCGGCTTCTGGGTCGCGGCCGGGCGCCACGAGGATCTCTTTTACCTCGCTCCGGGCTATTTCAAGGTCAGCGGTGGAGTCTGGTATCGAGCCAAGTCCTGGCGCGGCCCCTGGCTCCGGGTGCCGCCCGGCAAGCTCCCCCCCGAGCTCGGCAGGCGCACCCTGACCCAGATGCGCGTACTGCGCAACCGGGAGTTCCGCCTGTTTTGGGAGCAAAAGGGGAGCTACCGGGGACGGGTGTTCCGCCCCGGACTGGAGCCGGTGCAGCCGACGGGAAAGCGGCCTAACTAGGCCACGATGCTGCCGCCTCAGGTGAACCCCGAGCCGACCGTGCAGGCATAACAGTGATCAGCGGCGGCAATAGGGGTGCCGGCCGGGGGGAGTTCGACAAGGTCGGAGATGAAGCGCGCTGCGCCGCCGTGGGCGAGCCCCCGGGCCAGGTGGAAATCGCAGTCGTAGAGCCGCCCGCGCCAGTCCACGGAAAGCTGGCTGCGGCACATGAGCCCGGCCACGGCGCAGGGGTTGAAGCCCGCCCAGAGCTTTTCCAGGTAGCCGTCCAGGTTCCCGGAGCGCTCCAGGAAGCTCCGGAACCGCCCCAGGGGAACGTTGGCGAAGGTGTAGAGGTTATGGAAACTGACGCCGTGCTTGCGGGCAAGGTCGCGCCGGAACTTCTCCTGGGCCTGGAGCTGCTGCGGCGGCAGGAAGGCGCCGGAGGGGTTGCTGACCAGGTCGAGCTCGAGGGGACTTCCCGGCAGGCCGTAGCCCAGGGCGTTCAGCCTCTCAAGCACCCGGATGCTCCTCTGCCACACCCCGACGCCGCGCTGTGCCTCGGTCTGGGATTGGTTGCCGGCGGGAAGCGAGGCCACCAGCACCACCTGCAACTCGCGGTACAGCCGCAACAACTCCTCGCCGCGCTCCCCCTCCAGCGAGACCAGGTTGGTGCGCACGATGAGCCTCGGGGTCTCCGGCGCCACCCCCCGCACCAGGTAGGGGAGTTCCGGGACCAGTTCGGGGGCGCCCCCGGTCAGGTCGATGCTGGCGAACCGGAAGCGGCGGGCACAGGCGATCACCTCCGCCATTACCTCCAGCTGCATCATCTCGCCCCGCGCCGGCCCCGCCTCCAGGTGGCAGTGGCCGCAGGCGAGGTCGCAGGCAAATCCAACGTTCACCTGCAGTGCCGTGGTCCGCTCCCGGGTCAGCGCGAGTCCATGGCGCGCCAGCCGCTCACCGAAACTCTCCCCCCGCCTCTGAATTGCCTCGTCCATCCCGCCTCCTAAAGCGAGAGCTTCTCGGCGATCTTGCGCATCTGCACGCCGTGCACCAGGGAGGCACCGCCACGGATCGCGGTCACCACGTGCAGCGCTTCGGTCATCTCGCCCAGGTGCGACCCTTTTTCCAGACAGGCCCTGGTGTAGGCGTCGATGCAGTAGGGGCATTGCACGGTGTGGGCGACGGCGAGGGCGATCAGCGCCTTTTCCCGCTCGGTGAGTTCGCCTTCGGCGAAGACCTCGTTGTAGTAGTCGAAGAATTTGCCGGCCAGTTCCGGCGCGTCCTTGCCGATCTCGGCGAAGCTCCCCAGGTCTCTCGGGTCGTAGTAGGTCTCCATCCTGTTCTCCTTTGAAGGCATTTGAGTGGGCAGTGCGCCAGCATACCGAAAAGACCGTCGGGGGTAAAGAGGGAAAGCCCGCCACTCTCATTAGATTAAAGCAGAGACGCCGGGGGCGGAATGGCCCGTGCCTTGATGGTGGCGGGGGGGCAGCCGTCACGTGAGTGGTGGCAGCCGCCTCAGCTTCATGAAAAAGTCGCTTGAAATGGTGCAAGCTGTCATTATACTTGTGCCGAATCGACAGACAACAGCAGGGAGGATGCATGGAGAACGAGGGGAGGAGGAGGTTTCTCGGGGTCTGCGTGGCCGGTGCCACGGCCGCCGCTGCGGTCGCCGCAGGTTACCCGGTTTTCCGCTACCTGGCGCCCAGGGCGGGCCAGGAGGGGGCAGCCAAGCTGGTGATACCGGCGGGAGAACTCAAGGAAGGAGACGCCAAGTTTTTCGAGTTCGCCGGTTCCTCGGCGGTCCTGATCAAGACCAAGAGCGGCGAATTGGTCGCCCTCTCCGCGGTCTGCACCCACCTGGGCTGCATCGTGCAGTGGGTCAAGGAGAAGCAGCAGTTCCAATGTCCCTGCCACGGCGGCCAGTTCTCCACCGACGGCACCGTGCTGGGGGGCCCTCCGCCGCGTCCGCTCGCCAAGATCCCGCTCACCGTCACCGAAGGCAATATCACCATCGGCTAACCGTCCAGGGAGGCAAACGCCCATGCTAAAGAGGCTGTACCGCTGGCTCGACCTGCGCATCGGGGTCGGCGAGATCGTGGAGAAGGAGCTGACCGGCTACCTGCTGCCGCGCAACATTAACGAATGGTATTCACTGGGGAGCGTGCTCCTGATCATCTTCGCCCTGCAGGTGGTCACCGGGATGCTGCTCATGATCTACTACGTCCCCGACGCCGACAAGGCCTTCAAGAGCGTCACCTTCATCATGAACGAGGTTCCGTTCGGCTGGCTGATCCGCCTGTGCCACGCGGTGGGGTCCAACATGATGGTGGCTGTGCTCATCCTGCACATGCTCTCTACCCTGCTCATGGGGAGCTACAAGGCGCCGCGCGAGCTGAACTGGGTCACCGGTTTCACGCTGCTCGCCCTGGTGCAGGGAGTCTCGCTCACCGGCTACCTCGCCCCCTGGAGCCAGCTCTCCTTCTGGGCCACCACGGTCGCCACCAACAGCGCCAGCGCCGTCCCGGTCGTGGGGCCGTACCTGGTGGAGTTTCTGCGCGGCGGCAAGCTGGTCGGCCCGCCCACACTGGGGCGCTTCTTCGCCCTGCACGCAGCGGTACTCCCCGTGGTGATCGCCGCCTTCATCGGCGCGCACCTGTTCCTGTTGAAGCGCACCGGCATCTCCGCGCCCCCTTTCGGCAGGGAGGGAACCGCCAACCCCTTCGAGGCACAACAGTACCACTACCAGGGGCACCCGGGGGGGATCCCCTTCTTTCCCAACTACGTGCTGCAGGACCTGACCTCGATCTCCATTTACTTCGCCGTGTTCCTGGCGGTGGTCTTCTTCTGGCCCGGGATGCCTTTCACCCCGGACGCCTTCGTCCCCGCTGATCCCTTCAAGACGCCGGCGCACATCAAGCCGGAATGGTACTTCCTGGCCAACTATCAGACCCTGAAGATCTTCCCGAGCGAGCTTTTGGGGCTCTCCGTGCAGGCCGCGGCGATGACCTTCCTGGCGCTGCTCCCTTTCATCGACCGTTCCCCGGAGCGGCATCCCCTGAAGCGGCCGATATTCCTGACCCTGGTGATAGCGGGCATCCTGCTCTGGATCGCTCTTAGCGTATGGGGGCACCTGTCATGATTCGCAAACACACCCTGGCCATCCTGCTCCTTGCCTCGCTCGCCTTCCTGCGGCCGGCCCAGGCCGCCCCGGTGGAGCAACCTGAGACGGTCTGCATCCAGTGCCACGGCTCGCTGCCGGACCGGCTCGGGGCCCCGGTCAACCTGTGGCGCAGCAGCATTCACGCCGAGAACGGCATCTCCTGCAACGGCTGCCATGGCGGCGACCCCAAGGACGCGGCCAATGCCATGACCCCGCAACGTGGCTTCCTGGGCGCTCCCAAGGAAAAAGACATTCCTGCCTTCTGCGGGCGCTGCCACCCCGGCGTCTACAAGGATTACCTCTCCAGCGCCCACGGCAGGGCTCTTGGCGCCGGCGGTCCCACCTGCGTGACCTGCCACAGTAATCACCAGGTGGTGAAGGCGTCGCTGGCACTCATCAACGAGAAAAGCTGCACCCGCTGCCACAGCTTCGACAGGGCGCGCGCCATTCGGGACGCGATGCAGCAGACCGAGGCCTATATCGACAACATCTCGCGCAGGATTGCCGACTTCCAGGTGAGCGGCGTGGACACCGAAAAGATGGGCAAGTCGCTGTTCGCTGTGAGAAACCGCTTCCATACCCTGTTCCACGACGTTGACGTGGCCCGTGTCAAGGGGGAGTCGGCGGCTATCAACAAGGAGCTGGGGAAACTGGATGCGACCCTCAAGGAGATCGAGCGGTCGCACGAGAAAAGGCGCCTTGGGGGGGGAATCGCGGTCGGGTTCATGGTCCTGCTCGCGATCCTGTTTCATCTGATGAAGAAGAGCTACGACTAGAGTTTCTTGAGTCCGAAGAGGAACTTCTGGTACTGGACCTGGCCATTTTCCGTGAGTGGGCAGGTAATCCGGGCCAGGGGTTCCGCCGCCTGGGGGCCGTAGAGGACACCGGGGGGGACGTTGCGGGTGACCACGCTCCCCGCCACCACCACGGCCCCCTCGCCGATGGTAACGCCGTGCAGGATGGTGCAGTTGGGGCCGATGAAGGCATCCTTCTCGATGACCACCCCCCCCTTGACGTCGTCCGGAGCCTGGTCGCCCAGATAGAAGTGGGCAAAGATGGTACAACGCAGCCCAATGGTGACGTTGTCGCGGATCTCGATCTTCTCCGGGTGCTGCTCGTCGAGGTAGACCATCTGGCTGATCCAGACTTTCTTGCCGATCCGGACCCCGCGCATCCTTTGCAGCCACGGGCGCAACGTGTACCCCCCGGGGGCGACCATGGCGACCCTCCCCAGCACCCTCTGCAGGATCCTCAGCCGCATCACCGCCGCCTACCCTTCACTGCCGGCGCAGGGTGCCCCGCTGCGCTTCCCTTCTACGAAGTCCGCCACCCGCTGCACCGAGTCGAGGTTCTCCGGGATCAGTTCCTCGTCCGCCACGGCGACCTGGTAACGCTCCTGGAGATAGGCCACCAACTGCAGGATTCCGGTCGAATCGACGATCCCTTCCCTGATGAAGGAGCTGTCGTCGGTGAGCCCTCCGGCATCACCGAAGAGGAAATTTTCCACCACGAAATTCCTGATCTCATCCTTTAGGTTCATCTGTCGCCTCCTTTGCTGTGCGGTTATTCCCACTCCACCTCTTCCACCAGCAGCGGCGGGAGGTGCAGGTAACGCGTCGTCTTTCGCTTGGTATCGATGTCCCGGAACACCATCCGCACCTGTTGCGGCTCGAGCCCCAGGGCGGCGGCTGTGCTTTCCGCCGGGATGTCGTGGTTTCGGGCGTAGAGACAGAGGTCCATCATCTGGTAGGGGAGCGAGAAGTAGAACTCATCCTGCCCCTGCGCCAGGGAGTAGGTGTCCGTGGTCGGCTTTCTGCTGCGGATCTCGGCGGGAATGCCGAGGAACTCCGCGAGTTGGTACACCTGGGACTTGTACAGGTGGGCGATCGGCTTGATGTCGGCGGCGCCGTCACCGAGCTTCACGAAGAAGCCCTGGTCATATTCCAGGCGGTTGGGTGTGCCGGCAACGGCGTAGTTGAGCCGGTCGGCATGGTAGTACTCAAGCATCTTCCTGATGCGCTGCTTGAAGTTGGTCGCGGCCACGATCTCCAGATAGGGCTGCAGCGGGAGGCGCACTGTGGACTGTACCTGCTGGGCGTTTTGGGTGACCAGGTAAAAGGAGGTGAAGCGGGGCTGGTTCGCCACCCCGGAGATGACGATCTTGGAGGCCCAGCCGTCGCCGTATTCCGGCACCACCATCCTCACCGCGTTGTCGTACTTCTCGTAGAACCCCACCGACTGCAGAATGCCGGAGATGTCCTCGACGATGGTCGGGATGCCGAGCGCGCCGGCTACCTTGCCGCTCAAAGCCAGGGTCTCCCGCGCCGAATGCCGCTCGGGCATCTCCAGGCCGATCACCCGCTCCCGGCCCAGCGCCCGCACCGACAGCGCGGCAGTGACGCTGCTGTCGATCCCGCCGGACAGTGCCACGACCACCCCGCCCCTCTTCACCTGGTTGCGCATCAACTCCCTGATCCGGGCGCAAATCCGGTCGGTCTCATGTTGCGGGTCAAGCCGGAGCACCTCGGCTGTAAATCCTTTCGTTGTTGTCATAAGACACCTTCTTTCACGCCCCTGGGCCACGGGTCGTGCAGCATGAGTTGAACTACGGTCGCGGTGCTGCGCCTCGACACCCTGCCGTCAACCGCACAGGCTCAGGCAAGAGGAACGGTCAATCTTGCCGCTTGGGTACTTCGGGAGCGCCGCGACCAGCCTGATCTCCCCCGGGACCTTGTGCCTGGGTAGCCGGGCATGGCAAAAAGAAAGCAGAGTCCGGTCGCTGGGGTTCCCTCCCAAGGGAACCGCCAGTGCTACCAGCTTCTTGCCCAACAGCGGGTCATCCAGTCCGAGCACCACCACCTCCAGCAGCGATCCGCTGGACATGAGCACCTCCTCGATCTCCTGCGGGTCGATACGGTGCCCCCCCACCTTGAGCAGATGATCCTTCCGTCCGGTCACGTAGAGGTAGCCGTCGGCGTCGCGGTAACCGAGGTCGCCGGTATGGTAGCCGTTGCCGTCCAGCACCCGGGCGGTCGCTTCGGGGTCGTTCCAATAGCCGATCATGATGTTGGGCCCCGACGCAACCAGTTCGCCGCATTCACCGTCGGAAAGCTCCTCCCCCTGCGCATCCAGCACCCGCACCGTCACGCCGGGGATGGCCCTGCCGATGGAGCCGAGCTTTTCCTGGAGCCGCTCCGGCTCGACGTAGGTGAGCCGTGCCGCCGCCTCCGTGGCGCCGTACATGATAAAAAGCTTGGTGTGCGGAGGGAGGACCTGCAGCAGCCGCTCCTTGATTTCGCGCGGCATATGGCCGCCGGCCTGGGTGCAGTAGCGCAGGCTCGGGAGCCGGTCCCGGAACGAGGCCAGCGGTGAGCGGTGCAACAGGTAGGCATAGGTCGAGGGCACACCGGAAAAACCCGTCACCCCCTCTTCGGCCATCTGCCTGATCACCGACGCGGTGTAGGCGAAGTTGTTGTTGATCACCACCGTCCCCCCCACCGAGATGTGGGTGTTGAGTAGCGATTTACCCATGACGTAAAAGAACGGGAGCACCACCATCTGGATGTCGTTCTCGGTGAGGCACAGATACTGCGTGATCGAGCGGGTGTTGCTGACGATGTTGCGGTGGGACAGCATCACTCCCTTGGGCTTCCCGGTGGACCCCGAGGTGTAGATGATGCTGGCCAGGGCCTCGGGGGAGAGGCGGCCTGTCCCTTCCGTGAGCTCCTCCGCCATGAGTGCCTCTTCCCACCCCCATACCAGGCGCGGCTCGCTTCTTGTGAAAGAGGCGTCGACGGCAACCAGGAAGCGGACCGAGGGGGGCGCCTGGTGGAGTTGCTGCAACAAATGGCCGGCTCCCTGCTCCAGGATGATTCCCGCCGGTTGCAGTTCGTCCAGCAGGCGGCCCAGCGTTGCCTGCCCGGTCTCCACATTCAGCGGCACGGCCACCGCTCCGGCCTTCAGCACGCCGTAGTAGCTCGCCACGTACTTCACGCCGTTGCTCAACAAGATCGCGATCCTGTCCCCCGGGAGCACTCCCCGCTGCACCAGAAAGCCAGCTAACCGACTCGCCGATCGGTTCAGCTGCCGGTAGGTAACCCGCTCCCCGTCGTGGACCAGGGCAACCTTGTCCGGGCGTGTCGCCGCGCTCGATTCCAGGAATCTATGCACCATCTGCAGTTCCATGGTCTCTCCCGTCAGTGGGGGACGTCGCCGATGTCCAATCCCGCCCCTCCGTCCTCCGCTCAGCACCGTAGCGCACCAGGTCCGGGCTCACCCTGCGCACCCCCTTGTAGGAGGCGGAAGCCAGAAACTGCCGGTGCAGGATCTCAGTGGAGAGTACCCCCATGAGAGCCATATTGGCGAACTCCCCGACCGTCCCTGACGGGGCTTCGAGCACCCTTTGGTAGAGACGCGCCACCTTGGCCGCATCGAAGTACCCGCTCGCCTTCAGGCTTGGTCCGGACAGCAGCTCGTCCACATAGTCCGCAGACGCGGTCGCTGTGAACAGTGCACTTACCGGCGCCCGGTACGGGTGTTTCGGCCTGTCCGCGATCCGCGGCGGCAAAAGATTGCGGCAGGACCTGCGCAATAAATACTTCTCCTGCAGCCCCCTCATCTTCCACTTGGCCGGTAGCCGAAACGCGAAATCGATGACCCGGTAGTCCAGGAAGGGGTGGCGCATCTCCACCGAGTGGGCCATGGCGACCCGGTCCCCCTGTGAAGAGAGGAGAAAACCGGCCAGGAACAACTCGATTTCCAGCACCTGCGCGCGACAGAAGAGGTCACGGCCGGCGAATCCCTCCGGCAGCCAGCGCCCCAGCTCCTCCCGGGGGTCATAGCCGGACAGGCAGCTGCGATATTCCGCTGAGAGGAAGGTGAGGTTGCGGATCCCCCCCCCCCAGCGCACGGCATGGGAGAAGAAGGGATCTTGCAGTTGCTCCGGCTTGGCGGAGAAAAATTCCTGCAGGAATGACCGCCCGCGCGAGGGATTATTGAAGATGTAGGGGTAGAGCCGCTCCAAAAGCCTCGGCCGCCGCGCTGAGCCTGGACGTCTCCCCCAATAGTCCCTGACCTTGGCCTCTTTGAAGATGTGATACCCTCCCAGCATTTCGTCCGCCCCCTCTCCCGAGAGGACCACCTTGTAACCCTCGGAGTGCACCAGTTGCGACAGCAGGAACATGGGGACCGGCGAACTGCGCAGGGTCGCCTGCTCACAGTGCCACACCGTTTCCGGCAGCAGGCGCCTGATCTGCTGGTCTTCCACCAGCACGCGCCGGTGGTCGGTCCCCAGGTGGCGCACCATTTCCTCCTGCGCCAGGCTTTCGTCGAAGGCCGCATCGGCAAAACCGAGGGAGAAGGTCTTCAGGCGGCTTTTGCAGTGGCGCGCGATCAGCGTTGCGATGATGGAGGAATCGAGCCCCCCGCTCAGGTAGGCCCCGACAGGGACGTCGGCTCGCAGCCGCAGGCGCACCGCGTCTTCCAAGAGCTCGGCAAAGCGCTCGGTAGCCTCGGACAGCCCGAGCCTGAAGTGCTCTTCCGGCGGGAGGGCAGGGATGCGCCAATAGGCCTTGGGACGGGAGGGCTGACCTTTGACCTGCAGGTAGTGCCCCGGAGGCAGCGCCTCGATCCCCGCGAAGAAGGTCCTGCCAGGGAGGGTGCTCCAAAAAACGAACAGCTGCCCGATCGCCTCCGGGTCGAGTTCCCTGCGACCGGTAACGGCGAGGATAGCCTTGATCTCGGAAGCGAACAGCAGTTGACCGCCACTCCAGGTGTAGTACAGCGGCCGCACTCCGACCCGGTCCCTGGCCAGGAAGAGCTCGCCCTTTGTGCTGTCCCAGATCGCGAAGGCGAACTGTCCGTTGATCCTGTCCAGGCAGGCGGGCCCGTACTCCTCATACAGGTGCAGCAGCACCTCGGTATCGGTCTGAGTGCTGAACCGGTGCCCGCGGGCAAGCAACTCCCGTTTCAACTCGAGGTAGTTGTAGGCCTCACCGTTATACACGATCCACAGTTCCCCGGTCTCGTTGCAGATGGGCTGGATGCCGCCGTCGATGCCGATAATGCTCAAGCGCAGATGTCCCAGGGCGACCCGGTGGTCGAGGTAGACACCGGACTGGTCTGGCCCACGGTAACGCAGCGGCGAGATCATGGTCACCATCTGCTCCAAGGTGGGGGGCGGCTGGTCTGCCATGTTAATTATTCCAGCAATACCGCACACTTTGATCCTCCTGGCAGGGCGTTGCCTGCCCTCCGGCCGGCGCAAAACCATTAAACTATACCAATGTAAGTTTTGGAAGCAACGCGCAGCGCCTTTTTTGGCGGGAGTGTGGGGAAGGTTAAAGAAGGAGGGGCTTGATCTTTCATTAGTGTGACAACCGTCACAAGCGTTCCGGCGGGGAACTGCTACTGTCTCGTTCAAACAAACAGCTGCAGCCAGATATCGATAATACTAAAACTTCCGCGAGGAAGTGACGGAAAGCCTAAGGGTCTCACGCAGACAGCCGGGTTGCCGAAATATCCACTGGATACCAAGGCACCGGCTTTTTTTGCGTCCGGAGTCTCTGCAGCTAAGACCAAAGGGGAAAAGGAGGCTAGATGAGCACCCCAACCACGGCGGCCAGAAGCAAAGCAGGGCGCCAGTCAGGAACCTCGCGGGCGGGCAGCAAGCCCCCCAGGGAAAACCACCTGCCGGACCGGCACAAAGAACAGGAGGAAGCAGCCTAATGTCCAAAAGCAGTACACGAAAAAGCCTTGCCGTCCTTACCAGGATGGCCTTCATTGCTGTCATGGTTTTCACCGCGATGGCGACAACGACGCTGACAGCAACACCGGCGGCGGCAGCTCAGGCCAACATCGCCTGGAGCGCTCCGACCGACAGCACCGGGGTAACCGGCTACAAAGTCCACATCGGCGGGAGCAGCGGCAGCTACTCGCAGCACATCGACGTCGGCAGCACCACGAGCTACTCGAGCAGCAGCCTAAGCGACGGGAGCACCTACTACTTCGCCGTCACCGCTTACAACGCGGCGGGGGCCGAGAGCGCCTACTCCAACGAGATCAGCAGGAGCTTCCCGGCACTCCCCACCACGTACACCATCACCGCGACGGCCGGTGCCGGCGGCACCGTCACCGCCTTGAGCAACACCAAGGTGAGCACGGCGACCAGCGGCAGCTCCACCATCACCAGCGTGACCGTCACCTCCGGTGCGAGCCAGTCCTTCAGCATCACCCCCGCCACAGGCTACAAGGTGGCTGGGGTCACCGTGGACGGCGTCACTAAAGGTGCCGTCACCTCCTACACCTTCAGCAACGTGACCGCCAACCACACCATCTCGGCCAGCTTCACCCTCAACAGCTACAGCATCACCGCCAGCGCCGGCACCGGCGGCAGCATCACCCCGTCCGGGACCGCCACCGTCGCCGCTAACGGGAGCCAGAGCTACACCATCACCCCCGCCACAGGCTACAAGATCGCCGCGGTCACCGTCGACGGCGCATCGGTGGGCGCAGTGGGCAGCTACACCTTCAACCTGGTCAGCGCCAACCACACCATCGCCGCGAGCTTCGCGCTCAACAGCTACACCATAACGGCAACGGCCGGCACCGGCGGCAGCATCACCCCCTCGGGGACCGCCACGGTCTCGAGCGGCAGCAAGAGCTACACCATCGCGGCGGCCAGCGGCTACAAGATCGCGGACGTCAAGGTGGACGGTGTCTCCAAGGGAGCCATCGCCAGCTACAGCTTCAGCAACGTCACCGCCAACCACACCATCGCGGCGAGCTTCAGCGTGGCAAGCGGCATAACGGTCTTCGCCACCAATGCCGGGGGCGCCGCCTTTACAGGCAGCGACGGGACCGCCTACAAGGCCGACAGCTACTATTCCGGCGGCACCGCCAAGGCCATCACCGCGACCATTGCCGGCACAACTGATGATGTGCTGTACCAGAGCTACCGCTACGGCAGCACCACTGCCGGGAGCGTCATGTCCTACAATATCCCTGTTGCCAACGGCAACTATTCGGTCGTGCTGAAATTTGCGGACAACGTGGGGACCGGCCAAAGGGTATTCGACGTAAAAATGGAAGGAACCACTGTTCTTTCGAATTTTGACATCTATGCCAAGGCTGGCAATAATACTGCTTACGATGTGACGATACCTGTCAGCGTGGCTGACGGCGTGCTGAACATAGGATTTGTGACCAAGATCAGCAGCCCGAAGATCAACGGCATCGTCGTGAAAACCAGGTAGAAAAACTCAAAGGAAGGTATATGACGTCAAAAGTAACGTTATTCGGCAAGAAGATAGCAGTAGCGGCAGCAGTGATTCTTTGTTTTAGCGCCACAGTGGCCTCCGCATCGACCTACTACGTCGACTCCGTCGCGGGCTCCGATAGCAACGCCGGCAGCAGCACCGCTCCGTGGAAAACGGTAACCAAAGTAAACGGCATGTCCTTTTACCCGGGGGACCAGATCCTCTTCAAGTGCGGGGGGAGTTGGGACACCCTGTTGAAGCCTTCATCGGGTACCAGCGGCTCTCCGGTAAGCTACGGGGCCTACGGCACCGGTAACAAGCCGTTGATCCGAGGTTTTTACGCCTCCAGCAAGTCGTACATTACCGCTCAGAACATCGCGTTTCGAAACGGCAGTACGGACAGCCCCGCCACCATCCTGACCTCGCACCACATCGTGCTCAGGAACTGCGACATCATCGCTGACCCCAGTAACTCGACCTGGGCGGCGCTGTACATGCTGCTGAACTCGCACCACAACGAGATCAGCGGTTGCAATATCGCACACCTGACCACCAGCAGACAGTCCGATGCAGTCAACCTGAGAAGGAATGCCAACTACAACATCATCAGGAACAACAATATCGGTGCGGCTACCCACTACTCGCTCTCCCTGGAAGGGTTCGACTCGACCTACCCAACCTACAGCTGCAACTATAACCTCATTCAAGGGAACACAATCTACAACCCGCAGGGTGCCACAATGGGGCTGCAGTCCGGGTCGAGCAACAACGTGGTGGAGAAAAACACCGTCTACGGCGGCAAGAGCACGAGCTACGATGCCAACCTCCCCCGCACCTTCAAGGCGGTGTCGCAGAACAACATCATCCGCTACAACATCCTGCGGGACAACACGACCAGCACTTCCAGCGGTCTGGGCATGGAGGTCTACGCCTACAACACCGACCCGCCCAACGTCGCCATCGGCAACCGGGTCTACAACAACACGATCACCAACATCACAAAGTACCCCATCGTCATCGCTACCAACGGCGACAGCGGGGCGACCGCCTACAACAACTACTTCAAGAACAATGCGGTCTATAACAACCTGGACACCTATCAGCTGTGGATCCAGAAGAACAGCGTCATCTACGACAACTTCTTCTCCAACAACCTGTTCTTCAAAACCGGCACCAGCGCCATCATGAACGTTCAGGGTAAATACGGCACGGTAGCCGACATCCAGGCGGCCGACCCCACTCACTTCAAGAGCAACCTGCAGACCGCGCCGATGCTGGACTCGACCTACAAGCCGCAGATCGGCTCTCCCTGCATCGATGCCGGGGACTTCCTGACCAAGGTGACCAGCGCCGGCGGCAGCGGCTCGGTAATCACCGTCGCCGACGACGGCTACTTCTCGGACGGCATGGGGCTCACCGCGGGCGATACCATCATGGTCGGAAACTACACCGCCACCATCACGGCGATCAACCGCTCCACCCATCAGATCACGTTGAACCAGAGCGTGACCTTCAAGACCGGCGACGCGGTCAGCATGCCCTACAAAGGGAGCAAGCCCGATATCGGCGCCATCGAGTACCAGCAGGTCGTGGCCCAGCCGCTCAACCTGCAGTTCACCAACTAGCGGGTACGGCTCCAGCCGGAACCGACGCAAGAAGGGGGCAGCGGCCGATACCGCTGCTCCCTTCTTTTCATTGCGTGCAGCCGGCCTAAGCGGTCAGGTGCGACAATGCGCAGAACATCCAGGCCTGCGACCAGCGGATGTAGGGGATCTTGTTAGTGAATGCCCGGTACTTCTGGTAGTAGAAGTATCCCGTCCCGTCCTGCATATGCTCCACGGCCCAGCGGGCGATCTGTTCCGCCAGGGGGAGGCTCTCTTCGCTGTGCGCGGAGAGTTCCAGGCAGGTGAGGATGCCCTGGGCGGAGCAGTGGATGTCGATGGGATAGAGAGAGTCGTGATAGTACTTCGGGCAACCGTCATGCAGCCAGAAGTGGTCCAGGTAGTACTGATACCCCTTGCGCAGTTCCTTTTCCCAGGTCTGTTCCTCGGCAAACTGCATCCACCTTTTCAGCGAAACGAGATTGAAGCCGGTGTGAAAACTGTCGATGAACTGCTGGAAGGGACTTTCTCCGTAGGCCCAGGAGTAGTCGGGGCGCATCGCCTTCACCGAGTAGCGCATCGCCTTGCGTGACTTCTCCAGGTACACCCGGTTCCCGGTCAGGCGCGCGACCCGCGCCAGGAGCGCGGCGGATAGCATGTTGACATTGTGCACCCGCGTGGCGTTCCCAGGCATGTACCCAAAGCACATGGTGGTGCCGTCCTCGAAAAGGACCAGGTGGTCGAGCAGAAAACGACACCCTCCTAAGGCCGCCTCGAGCGCGCTCTCCTCGCCGGTGGCGGCATGAAAATCAAGCATGGCGTTGGACACGAAAACTGTCGTCACCGCGTTGGGCGTCCCCACCGGGGTAAGGAAGTTGCGCGACTGCCAGTCGAAGTTGTACCCCCAAGAGATCCCGGAATAGCCGGAGCAAGTCATACCCAGCAGCAGCCGCACCAACTGCCCGGCCTCCTCAAACCTATCCTTGGCGACCAGGCCGGTTATGAAAAGGGCCAAGCCCTTGGGGTTGTAGCCTTTCGGGACCCCCGTCACCCCCCGGAGGTTAACGGGACTTCTTTTGAACAGCTGGGTCCAAGCCAGCCGCAGCAACGGCGACCGGTACAGCAGGGAGTTGTGGAACAGCACTGAGTTGAGTCCGTCAAAATTGTCCCATCCCTGGTAGCCGCAGGCACGGCAATAGCCGTAGAGCCTATCGAAGGCATGGTCGAAGCTTTTGGCGGCAGCATCCTCGCGCTTCATAGCCCCCCCCTTTCCTGGCGCAGCAGGTCGAGGTAGAGCGATTCCAGCCTCCCGACCACGCTGGTTATGGAGAAGCGCTCGCGCCCGATCACTCTGTTGCGCTGCGACATCTCTAACCAAAGCTCCCGGTCTTCAAGCAAACGTGCGACCCGATTGGCAAAATCAGCCGGATCAAGCGAGGGGACCAGGAAGCCGTTTTCGCCGTCGGCTATGATGTCGGCAATACCCGCGACAGGCCGGCTCACGATGGGCATCCCCATCCCCATCCCCTCCACCAGGGCGTTAGGCATTCCCTCGCCGTAGTCAGTGGGAAAGAGCATGATACCGCACCGGGACAGCAACCGGTATTTCTCCTCACCCGCCAGCCAGCCCGTGAATGACACCTGAGCCGTCAGCCCCCGACTTTGCACATAGGCGACCAGGTCCTCACGCAACTCCCCGTCCCCCACCATGTAAAGTTTCAATCCGGGAAAACGGGGGAGCAGGTATTCCACCACCTGGATCGCGGTGAGCCCTCCCTTGCCGCGGGCAAACCTGGAGAGGTAGACGATGCAACGTGGATCGTTCGCGGGCTCGCATTCGTGGTGCTCGTAGGTTGTGGTCTCCTGCACGATAGCCTGGGGCGGGACCCCCCATCGAGCCAACTTCTCCCCGAAACGGCTGCAGAGAACCACCAGGCGGTCTGCGGCAAAGACGCGCCTGAACACCCCCCGCGCGTAGCGGTCGATGACCTCTTCCCACTTAGGCGACCATCCTCGGAAGAAAACGATGGTTTTTCTTCCCGTCAGCCTCGCCGCCAGATGATAGACGCCGTCCCGGATCAGGGACTTCGGATCAAGGGACGGGTTCAGCACCACCAGGTCATGCTGCGGCAACGTTCGCCGCAGGGCGGCGAGGTCGACCAGCGGCTGCAAGGGCCGCCCTCCCCCACTGGCGGCGGACCGGCTCCCGGTGTAGAAGAAAGACAGCTGTAGCGCATCGGAGCGGAAGTGCCTGCTAACGAGGGAGTAGTAGTTGGCGACGCCGCCGTTTTGCTCCGGCGGCGGACACATGATGAGAACTTGAGGCTTGCGGCTTATTGTGGCCATAACGCACCCGCCTGATCCCTTTGGTGCAGCGAGTCCAGGACGCACAGAACACGCTGGTTGTACAGATAGTTGCCACAGAAGTCACCGGCCTCGAACCTCCAGCCAGCAGGTGGTTCATGAAGCATCCGCCCGGGAATCCCGTCGACCATGCACATCTCGTGGTTGTTCAAAATTCCGAAGTAGGTATGCAGTTCATTGACCAGAAACCTGCCGTCTTCAGTGATGAAGACATCCAGGCTCAGACTGGTGAACCCACCGGCATCGAATACGGCGCGGGCAAAATCCAGCAACCCTGCCGGCGGCATGCCGTATGAGCGCAGGTGTGACCCGCTGTGAAAACGGCCCGACCGGACTTTTTCGAAAGCAAAATAAGACGGGCCGATGCGCACCACGCGCCACTCCCTGAGGTTCGGGAGGTATTCCTGAAACAGCACGCTGCCGACCTCACGATCGTTGGGGCCGCGCCTCTCATTTGTGTACCCCTTGCAGAAGCAGCGAGAGATGTGCTTGCAGAGCTGGCTGCGCCGTTCGAAGATGATGACCCCGGAGGCTCCCGAGCCCATGTTGCTCTTGAAGACCACAGGTAACTTGGTACGGGAGGCGAACTCCAACGCCTGACTGCGATCGTAGAAAACCCAGGTCCTGGGGTGGCTGATACTATTAGCCTTAAGCCAATAAAAGGTGCGCCTCTTGCTTTCCCACATCCACAATGCGGAATAAGACGGGAAGATCGACATGCCTAGGTCCTCGGAAATGACCCGCACCCGCTCGTCGTACATCTGCTTCCAGTTGCTGAAGTTAACCGAAGGCAGCACCAGGTAAACGTCGCACCCTGACTGCTGCATTTCTTCCTGCCAGTCCGGCCCCGTAATATCGAGCACCTGGTAGCGCACTTTAAGCTCGTGGCAGGCCTTTACGTAGTGCCTGTGGCCGTGCCAGAACTCCTTGAGGATTCCCAGAGTATAGGGGTACGCCGGCTCGTAATCGCACTTAGGACATTCTTCCTCCTGGACCTCTAGCATCCTGCTGCAGGTCCTTAACTCCACAAGGTCCAAATGTTTCTGGATGTAACGGCGCAAGGGCCGGAGCATTCGATTTTGTTTCAAAAAAGTCATAACATGGAGGCAGAACCGGTTCATCTTTCACCTCCTGACCTCGAGATCGATGGCAAGAAGAGTCTCCAGCGCCTCCCTGTGGGAATCGCAGGAGATCAGATGATGCAGGTTCAACAACCTGGTCTTGTCAAAGCACCAGTCGCTGAAACGCAACCTGCGGTTGAGAAACCTGGCGACCCTGCCATGGCCGTTCAGCGTGCTGTACAAGTCGTACCTTTTTCTTTCGCACAGCTGGTGCCATTGCTCGCGCACAAACTCCACATCCTGAACCCGGGCACTTATCTCCCGGACCTCGGCCAGAAACCGCTCGGCCTGAGGCGCCCCCATCCTCCTGGCGCCGGGCAACTGGTCTGACTGGTGGTACGGGACGAGTTCCACCCTCGCGGGAAGCCCTGCCTCAAGCAGCACCCGGACCAAAAACCCGTGGTAGAAACTGCCGCTGCGATGAGGGTAGCGGTCGAAAAGCAGGTTGCCCTGACCGTAGACAATGTGACCCTTCTGGTACTTTTCCACCGCTCCCGGACAATGGGAGTGCTGGCAGACCACGATGTCGGCCCCCTCCTCAACCATGAAGCGACAGGTCTCCTGCAGCATCGGGCTCGGATAGGGGTAGTGCTGGACCCCGGCATGAAGCAACACGATCAGGGAGTCGAACCAATTGCGGCGAAGACGCAGCGACCTTACGTACTCTGCTAGGTTCAACACGCTCACCCCGCCGGTTTGCACGCCGGCAGTGACGGCCTCGCTTTCGGCATAGGCCAGCAGCCCGACTCTGACCCCTCCGACTTCGCGAATGATGGGCCGCCTGGCCTCCCGCTCATCGGCACCGACTCCAACGACCGCAATCCCTGCGCGGGCACAGGCTGATCTAGTACTCAGCAACCCTGCGGCACCGTAGTCGAGGATGTGGTTATTGGCGAGATTGACGACACCTATGTGCGCCTTGCTTAGGGAGACTATTCCTACCGGCTCAGCCCGTAACGTCGGACCGACCTTGGCAACCGACCGCCCCCCCTCAATCAACGGACACTCAAGATTGACGACGGCAAGATCGGCGCGCCGGAACTCGGTGAGTAGGTCGCTGAAAAGGCCGGAGGCATCGCCGCCATGAAATGTACCAGCGTTGCGGTTGATGGGACAGACATCACCGCCGATGACGATCTCGACCATGTCGAGGCCCTCCGTACCAGGGGTGGCTGCGTCTTACGAGGTGTTGGCATGGGGATTGCCGCGCCGCTCCGCCAAAAAGCCCAGGCAACGGCCGGCCAGAAGGCACAACAGGTATGAATAAGGGGTAAGCGAGGGGTTGGAATAGGTGCTGAAACCGATACAGGCAAGTCCCCACAAGAGTAACAGGACCGCCGCAGCATTGATCTCGAGCGATTCCGACCCAAGGCACCTCAGACCCGGCAAAATTATCAATGCTAGGTACGACAGCGCCGTCGGTACCCCACCGATAAAGGCCATCCACAACACAGCATTATCGAAATATTGGTAATCTTTGCCGTTCCAGTCCCAGGTTCCGTTAGGGCCCCTCCCCAGTACCAGATCCGAGAGCGGCACGTCTGCGAAGAAGTCGACGTACTGCCCCGACCGGGTGTCCTGGAGAGCCCTGTCCTGAAAATCCATGAAAGCGCCGACAAGCAAATCCTGGAGGAAGAATCCCAGCATGGAGAGGGCGACGAGCAGAACGAGCAGGGACTTCAGACGGTGGGCCAAGAAGCTCCTCTCTTTGCCTCCGGCCGGCTTGTTCAGCCAAAAAAAGGACATCAGAAGGAAGAAGGACATCAGAAACCAGGATCTGGTCTTAGTAAAGACTGCCAGGCAGATGAAAACTACGTAGGGGATGAAACGCCAGAAGTGGTTCACCTTTTGGTAGCGGGTAAAGCTGAACAGGGTCCAGCCACCGTACCACATCAATAACACCATGTAATAGACCGGTGTAGAAAGCCAGCGCTGGGTTATGTCACGATGAGTGGTGGCTATCGAAACTGTTGCCAGACAGGCGCTGACCATTGAGGCTCCAAAGACGACCTTATCAACAATGGGCCAGACCCTCTTGTCCATGCCGGCAAATATTAAGACGGTGGAGAACCAAACAAAGGGCCCTGTGGCACCAAAGGCCTTGAAGCTGGTGTAGTCGGCAACACCGTAGGAAGCCAGCGCCCAGAGTATGGCTGTAAGCTGCAAAATCCAAAAAATACACCTCGTGGCTGGATCGAGCCTACGGTACTGCCCCTTGGCGGCAGCAATGGTGCCTGCGGCAAGGACGCAGAGAAGTCCCAGGCCGTGGGCAAGGTAGTACAGCGCAGATTTCTCTCCGGGGCCGACGACCCCCTCACCAGCGGTCGTTCCGATGGATTGAGCGGTCACCACCCAAGCCGCCCACGCTCCTAACAGGCCGGCGGCGCTTAACAACGGCACCAACCCAAGGCTGCCGGCCGAACAGGGTCTCCTTTCACATCGTTGTTCAACGGCTCTGACAAGCATGGCATCCTCTCAAAGGTCGGCCCTGACAGCCGGTTGGTCCGCCGACCAGGGCTGTCGCAGATAGCGGTACAACACCCAGACAAGCAGGATTCCTCCAGCGGAATAGCTGACCAGGTGAGCCAGAGCCAGTCCCCGGGCAGTAGTAGCGCCCCCTGCCATGCATAGAAGGACTAGGATGCTCCCTCGTAACAGGTCAAGGCCAAGCATTTGTCTGGACTGTTCGGCCGCCCATAGCCCTGCACTGGCAACCGTCCAGACCGAAGTTGCGACACACAGCACCGCGACGACCCCCAGCACATCGCTTCCGGCTCCAAACCCTTTGCCGTACCAGGACATCAAGATGTCAGGGAACAACATGAGAAGCGATGCCCCCGCGGCAGTGACCAACAGGCTTATCACGCCCAAACCTACCAAAGCCCTGGTGAAGCCGTGCCGGTTACCTTCTGCCTGCAGGTTGGCCAAAACAGGTAGAGAGACATGAAAAATACGCGTTGGAAGGAAAGCCAGCACGTTCTGGTATCTGCTGGCAGCGTTGAAGATGGCATACTCCGCCAATCCATCCGGGCGGCGGGCAAGGAGAATGCCCACTGCCCAATTCGTGGCGTTCATGGCGATCTCGCTGAGCCAGACCATGGTCGACATTCTGAGGATCGACCGTTCCCCCCAAGCCTTGCGGTACGTGATCGGGACCCCCAGGCGCTGGCATTCCTTCTGGAGCATGACCTGACCGACCAGGCAGCCGATAATGCTGACAGCAGAATAGCCAAGAACGGCCCCGGTGACTCCGCCGTAATGGGAGGTAACCCACACAATCGGCAACAGGACTCCCTGGCAGGAGGTAATGGTAGCGCAACTCCGGAAAGATTCGAGACCAGCGAGCATGCGAAACTGGATCAGGCTTATGATCTCGAACATCATCCAAACTGAGCTGAGACTCAAATCGCCGGCGATGTCGCGCCCGGGGAGCAACTTGTCAGCAAGAAGATGTGAGCAACTTACGACAAGCAGGCCTATGGCTAGTGAGACCCCCCCCACAAAGGCAAGGGTGAAGCCAATAATACGCCCTGTTCGTTGGGGGTCGGATACCCTGTTGCTGGCGATGTACTTCGCAGTAGAAAGCCCTATCCCTGCCTGTCCAAAACTCGAGATCATCAACACCGTGCTTTGGATGACAGCCAATTTGCCGAAGTCGGACATCCCGATGACCCGTGCCACTATGATGACAGCCAGGAAGTTGCTTATTTGCCTGAAAAGGGATCCTGCAGTAACCCAGGACATACCGATGGCCAGTCTCTTTTTCAGCGACTGCGCCGGCAAGTACTTGTCCAGAATTCGGGATAGACTTCCTCGTAGTTGCCACATGTCTGACCTCTATCTGGGGTGCTGTATTTGAGGTAGAAGAATAAGATACAACCGAGGATAACCCGATGGATTACCGCACTACAAGGGCTTGATGTGACACGGGGCGACAAAGACAGTTCAACTGCAGGCACAATCTTAGCGGTGTTCCATGATGCTGACCAGTTCATCGATTATCGTTCCCAAGGCCTCGGGACTATCGCTGCCAGGGTGCGCGGGGCGGTTCCATTTGCAGATCTGCAACTTGTTTTCGATGTCGTCTATGCTTTGTAGCAGCACCAGACGTCCGCAACTTGCAAGATATTCGTCAACGATACCCATTTGGCCGCGGAAGATGCTATATACAGGGACTCCGAGTGCTGCGGCTTCCCTGTTCATTGTTCCGCCGCCGCTTATGACAATGTCGGAGTGCCAGATCAGATTTAGACCGTCAATGACCTTTGAAGGAATAATAATTTTACCATTAGAAATCAGCTTACTCCATGCGACCCGGACGGTCGCCTCCTGATCAGCGTTACGCGGCAGCACGATGAGACGGGTGTCGGGCAACGCCGTGAGTCGCTGCATGACTGCAGAAAAAAGCTCATCACTTTGCGGTCGGTGGTAATGTGCCTCGGTTGCTGGCGGCCGAATAGTTACCACAACCTCCTCACTGGTAATTCCTAACTCCGCCAAGATCCCACTCAGTGGCTTGAACCGCGGAACGTACACGTCCTCCTTTATCCCGGGATACCTGCCGATACGACTGAACCTCTGTTTGATAGCATCATTGGGTATCACCTCTGGCACAATTACTGTGTCAGGATAGGCAAATGGAAGCCACTGCGCATGCTCATAATCGAAAATCAATGTGGAGGGGACACCAAGCAAACGAGCAATGATCAACTGCGAGCGCGAGCCATGTGACAAGGCCAGTACCGGTTTCTCACTGAGCACCGTTGGGGCGAGTTGGAGGGCTCTGATGGCCAAGCCGATAATCTTCATGACCCTATTCTTACCATAGTGCCTTCCAATCCTATTGTAGGGCAATCGCAGCAGATCTGCGAGACCACATACTTGGAAGCAGTCCCTTGCAGTAATGGTAAAGCTGTACCCCCTTTTCTCGAGTTCTTCTACGATCGGCTTGAAAAAGGGGACATGAGGCGAATTATCCAAATCAATCCAGATCTTCTTTTTATAAGTTTCCATCCTCGTTCCTTACTCTTAGAAGTTTGTGTCAATATTTCAATGCAGCTTTGCATACAGCATATTCGGAATATGGAAGCACCGTTTGTTCAAAACTACACCAATTAAAGCCTCTGAGTTATGACTTATCTTTTCTTTCAATGACTGCAATGCAAATGCTTTGGTTTTTTCACTTTCCAATACTATTATGACTACATCGGCATAGCGTGTCAGCTCCACACCGGAAGGCTGAGTAGCAAAAGACGGCATGTCAAACAGGATTATGTCATACATGCTCCTAGCCTTGCTTAGCACACTCGAGTCTTGTTTCAGTTGTTTGGAGCAAAGATCGAAGATGACATGAACCTCCGTTACCCCCTCCCTGTTTTTAGCTTTAAGATCTTGACCTTCGTTTCCATCAAGGACTTCTTGCCACTTCGGTTGGGAAGAAAGTTGCTTATCTGTTTCAGCGGTGCCTTCTATAAGCTTCACGAGCAATACCGCTTTGTTTAGCACCCTTGAGGACACGGAGGCGAACCTCCGTGCAACGGAAGAAACCCCTTCCCCTGCGTGAGATGAGATCAACTGCAATATCAACCCTACACCATCTGCTTGTTCCTGGAACCGCGTGAACATCTCTGCTACCTCAGCATCTGTTGTGCTATCCGAGCAGGAGCTGGCGATGTTTGAGTAGTTGTTAGAAACACCTTCCACTACATCCGTTGACGATGCATCATTCTTATGCCGCTCACGCCGTGCTTGCTCAAGAGCATCGAATATGTTGCTCATCGGAGTCTCCTTGGCGCTGCCCCCAGGTTTCAAGGTTCACTCAATATTGGAAACCTCAGGCGCGCCCCCTCCACTATAACGTTTTCATCAGTTATTGTCGGATTCGCTTTCCTAACCAGCAGCATCGTCCCTTTATCTGCTCGCCCATAGGCCTGCGTTACCAGTTTCGCCAAGGTGTCTCCCCGCTGGACTACCCTGACAACATAAGCCTGCCGCTCCGGCGACGAAACCAGTTTCTCTGCCAAGACAACTTTAGTCTCAGGAACGGCAAGGAAACGAGAAGATTTCGTCATGTGTGGAAAGGGGTAAAAAGAAAGCCCACAAACAGCAAAAAGCACTGCTACGGCAGCAGCTATGGAGCACTTGTAAAGTTGGTAGCCTTTGATACCAAATTCCCTGGCAACACTTCTCACCATGGCCGAATTGACGACCTTCTGGCCGCACCCATAGGCATTGATCAGGCAGTTGTCACACAATATGTTTATTACCCTCGGAATACCTTGGGCTAGGCGAACAATGTCTTTCAACGCAGCCGCTGTGAATGGCACCGACTCCAAAGCAGCAGCTTTAGCAAGTCGCGATCGAATATAAGCGACACCCGAAGCAGGGTCTAATGGTGAAATGACCGCCTTAACAGAAATCCTTTGTTTAAGTTGCTTGAGTTCTGGAAGGCTCAAGGTCTTCTCGAACTCGGGTTGTGCAATGAAAACGATCTGTATCAATTTCTCTCTGGAAGTCTCTATGTTGGACAGCATCCTCAAGTTCTCAAGTGTGTCCACGGGCATATTTTGGGCTTCATCAATGATTATAACTATATTGCGTCCTCCCTTAAATTCGTCCACTAAGTAGCGATGCAGCTCGTCAAGCATCTCAAAGCTGCTTCTCGTGTTCGATGCCAGACCAACCTCCCGGCATATTTGCTTCAGCAGATTGGAGAAAGAAAGCATGGGGTTTAACACGTACACAGAGGTAAGTTTAGACGGATCTATGTGGCTTAGATATGAACGGACGACGGTGGTCTTTCCGACTCCGATTTCGCCGACCACCAAAACGAATCCCTTTTTTTGCTCTACTCCATAGATAATTGAGGCGAGCGCTTCTTTATGAGCAGAGCTCAAGAAAAAAAATTCCGGATCGGGAGTTATATTGAAGGGCTCCCTACTAAATTGAAAGTATTTCAAGTACATACGTTGCCTCTAGTTGTAAGGTATCGATACGAATACTGGCAGTCCTGAGACCAGTTCAACCTTCTCAGGGGTTGAGAAGGTCTGATCAGATTTCTCCTTCAGCAAAACCGCGCCGATGGCTACAAAGATCCCGGAGACAAACCCGAGCGCTATTATTTTTAGTCTACTGGATGTAGAAGGGACGACTGGAACAGCTGCGGTTTGGATGACGCTAATGTTAGCTAGTTTCTGCCTGTTCATCTCTTCCAGCATCCGGGACTCTTCTACACGATCTAAGTAATTCTGATAGTTTTTTTCATTCATTGCCTTTTCTCTTTTAAGACTTTCAAGCCGTTGTTCGCCCCTATTGATGCTTGCCAAGCTGTTCTTTATCTCCTGCAACTGAGCCCTAACACTCGTCCCTTTCGCCACTGATGCTTGAAGGGTGGCACTTGAAGCCAAAAAATCTTTATACAGATCAAGGTAAACTTGGTTACCAGTTTTTGCCTTATTGTTAGCGTCTGCTTCAAGTTCGTTAATATAGTTTTTCACAATCTCAATTTCATTTTTGGAATTGATTATTAATTTGCTCGATGGTGTATATTTTTTGGACAAGCGCTGATCTTCGAGCAACAAACCCAATAGTTTCGCTTTAGCATCCTGAATATCCAGGCTTCTTTCGGGTGGGACATATGAATCACGGCTTTTGTAAACCGTATGCAATTGGCTTTTAAGAACGGCAACTTTTTTTTGCAACTCGCGTATTTGGTTATCATTACTTTTCAAGGCAGCGTCGAGTTCTTGTTTCTGTTGAAGCAAAAGGGTCCTTTGTTCTCCTAATGAATACACATCGTTTTCACTTTTGAATGCCTCTAGGTCTTGTTCTGAGGTCCTTAACTTCTCCGTGTACATTTCGAGCTGTTGCTGCAAGAAGGTTGACTGAGGCTCACGAAAAACCTGCAGATGTTTATCCCTAAAGTAATCGACGAATGAGTTAACGACCTTTGCAGCTATTTCGGGGTCAGCATGTTCGTAGGCAATTTCGATGACATTTGAGTTTTTTACCTTATTTAATTTCAGAGTTCTTTCGAGTCTAGTTTCCGCCAGATCTTCAATATTTACGTCTGTCATTGTTATCAAATCCGGATAAAGCTTAAATGCAGAGATTTCCTTAACCACCTTATCCCTAAGCTCTTTACTAGAAAGAATTTGGAGTTCGGAGCTGATCAGCCCGTCTTGGTTGATTGCCATTGTAGGCGCGGCAATTCTCTCTCCAATTTCAGGCCTCGCAAGATACTCGCGTCCCATCTTTATAAGGACTGTAGACTTTGCCTCGTAAAGTGGCTGAATCAGCAGTGCCACAAACACTGCGAGCATGAAAACAACAATAAATGAGGTTACGAGTATCCTCTTATTTTTGAAAACCAGCCCTACGTAGCGAACCGCGGTCTTCGTATTGACCAGCACCTGACGGCTATCCATTTCCATGACTATTCACCCTCTTATCACCTTCCACAGTTTGGCGACATCTACCTGATGCTATAGCCCAAGCCGATTGGCAACGGTACGTTTTTCCTTATGTACAAGTCTATCCAGGTGTTGATATCAGAGATCGAAGACCTCGGAACGTAGACGATGTCATTCGGTTGCAGCAACACGTCACCCTCGCCGTTTCGTCTAATTTCTTCTATATTCAAAGATATTGTGCTTATTTCATTACGAGAGTCTCTTCTTATAACCATTACCGTCTTAGGGTTTGCACTTTCCTTCATACCACCGGCCTGTGCAATCGATTGTACAGCCGTAATGGTTCCGTTGATAGTCACCATTCCGGCTCTATTCACCTCTCCGTCCACATACACTTTATCAGCAACAGGTGTTCTAACTATGACGGTCACTTTAGGTTCTAGTATCTCCTTGGTGTATGCAGCTGTCAGACTCTGCGTTAGTTCTGTCGGAGTGAGTCCCACCGCTATTACTTCATTGATAAGTTGCAGTGATATTTTCCCATCCGACCGCACCACTACTTGCTCATTTAATTCCGGGTTGTAAAAAAATTTGACATCTAACAGATCACCTGGCTGTATCCTGTACGTGGATTTAACTTCTGCCCCAGCGGTGGCCACCGGCAAAGGCAACCTATTACTGGTAGTAGTCGATGTACAGCCCCACGCAGCAAAGATAACTAGCAAAATAAAAGTCTTTAACCATTCCATATAGTGCCTCGCCCTCTACAATTATCCCATATGTCGATACCCCAGAGTCCCCACAAGTCTTAATAACGAGATCGGCAGTTTCTTGAATAACTCCTCGTAACCGTGTAACCCTTTTGTCTGTGGCAGGAAAGTCTCACTGTGGAAATCGTACCGATAATAATATAGTTCAGACCTTTCCCCACCCCATCCATCTTTAAAAATCATCAGCCCATTGTTTTCTAAATCTGTGCGGCCAAAACTTAATCTTGTGAAGCCCCCATTTGCGCACTTCTTTATCATCTCCCAAAACAACAAATTGTTAGCCCGAAGGCTCTGATACTGCTCGTCAGACGCTCCATACTTGTAAATAGCATTGCTACCATAATGAAGGCAAATAAGGCCCGCTATGATGTTTTCGCCATGTCGGGCAAGAGCCGTAAATCCAAGCCCCTTGGCTATTAAATGTTTATGCAGTTGCACAAAATACTTCTTTGCCTGGGGTGGCTGCCCTTGACGCCTCCTAGTCAGACAGTGCAAGCGATAAAAAGATAAGACCTCATCTAGCTCATCGCTGATCTCAACCTGCACGCCTTCCTTAGACGCTTTTAGAATGTTTCTTGCTGCACTTTTACGCAATCGCCCTTGCAAGGTGGCTTCATCTTTTAACAGCGGCAGAGTGTGTTGTACGAACCTCTTGTAAGGGGTCTCGTCACGAAGCATGCTCTCACCCCGGAATTCCACATATCTCCATCGTCTTGACCGACCGTAGTCTAGCACGCTCTGCAACAGCAGATTAAAACCAGTTTTATCACTGACTACTGAGTGACATTGGTCTGAAAAACTGACAGATACCCCCCGTTTCCCGGTGATGATGCTATCGACTTCGATGATCGGCAGACACCCTTTGATCTGCCCACCTCGGTTCAAGGTGAAATACTTCGGACAATACCCGTACGATTCATTTAGCAACATCGCCCACTGCGCAGAATGGAATATCGTGCTCTCCCGACAACTAACGATCCAGTCTGAATAACCTGAGTGGTGACATGGATCTATTATTTCGACAAATTGATTACTCTTTGTCCCGTACATTTGAGTGATGCTCTACTTCCTGGCAGATGAAATTGACCTCTTTTTCGGTGAGTTCCGGAAACATTGGAAGCGAAAGCAGTTCCCGAGCGCACAACTCTGCCACAGGAAACTTCCCGGCCTGATCTTTCTGATCTGCATAAGCCTCCTGCAAATGAATTGGTACTGGATAGTGTACACCGCAGTCGATTCCGCTCAGTTGGAGAGAATTTCGCATCAGTTCCCGACGCTGCGAACGAACCGCAAACACGTGATAGACGTGGTGGGCATATTCCATCTCGTTTGGCACCTTGACTGTAGCCACACCAGCTAGTTTTTTCTTGTATAGCAAGGCGTTAGCGCGACGTTGTTTGTTCCACGAATCCAGGTACTTCAGTTTCAGGCTAAGAACGGCGCCTTGTATACCGTCCATACGGCCGTTTATACCGATGACGGAATGATAGTACTTACGAGATTGGCCATGGTCCCGGAGCATCTTTATTTTCTTGGCCAAGTCTTCGTCTTTAGTGACGACACAACCCGCTTCGCCATAGGCACCTAAATTCTTCCCGGGGTAAAAACTAAAGCATGCCGCATGACCAAGGGAGCCTGCTCGCCGCCCCTTATACCCAGCCCCGTGTGCCTGACATGCATCCTCAAGAACTGCAATCCCATGACGTTCGGCTATGGAAAGGATTGGGTCCATGTCCGCAGTTTGGCCATAGAGATGGACGGGTATGATAGCCTTCGTCCGTTTGGTGATAGCCTGCGGCAACAACTCCGGATCCATTGTAAAGCTGTCTTCTTTCACATCCACGAAAATAGGTCTGGCTCCACAAAGGGAAATCGCCTCCGCAGTCGCAATGAAGCTATTAGGGACGGTTATCACCTCGTCGCCAGGTTGAACTCCTAGCCCAAGGAGGGCCAGCCAGAGTGCATCGGTACCACTGCCCACACCCGCGGCAAATTTGCTTCCGCAAAAGGCGGCGAACTCCTCTTCGAATGCTTCAACGTAGGGACCGCCAGAAAATGCGCACCGTGACAGCACCTCCGCTATCGAGCGTTGCACCTCTTCTGCGATTGAATCATATTGTACTTTGAGATTGAGAAATGGCACCTTCATCGCTTGTCTCCTTTTGGATGACCCGTAATACCCTTGCCGGATTACCAGCTACTATGCTGTTGGAGGCAACATCTTTGGTGACGACACTGCCGGCACCTACGATGGCATTTTCTCCGACAGTGACCCCACACAGTAAGGTGACGCTAGACCCAATAGACGCGTTTTTTTTAATCGTCGTCCTGACACAGGTCCAGTCGGCTTCAACCTTCAACTCCCCCGATGCATTAGTCGCTTTGGGGTATAGATCATTTATGAAAGTAACATTGTGGCCTATGAAGACGTTGTCCTCAATGTCCACCCCTTCACAGATAAAGGTGTGACTCGATATCTTGCAGTTTTTACCAACGTTCGCATTCTTTTGAATTTCTACGAAAGCGCCTATCTTGGTGTTGTCTCCAATAGTACATCCGTAGAGATTGATGAATTTTCCAAGCTTCACTTGCTGGCCTAATTTGACGTCCGGTGAAACTGCTACAAAGTCTTCAGCCATCCGTTTTCTCCTTTTGTGGTTGCAGATCAGTCTCTGCAGCCACCTCAGTTAGTCTAAGCGGACCAGTGCTCCCCCCCCGCTCAACGACTGTTTAATCGCTTCCAGCATCCGGACCACCCTCAAACCAGCATGTCCGTCATTTTTGGGGGGGATGTTGTTATTGATGCAATCGATGAAGTAGGATGTCTCTCCCTGCAAGGCCTCAACTTGGGTCACCCTTGGCGCCCACATGTCTCCGCTACGATAGCTAAGCCGCAGGCCGTAGGCCTTTTCCTTCGACTCTATCTCCAGACTGTCCAGTCCCTCTACGCCTTTGTCATAAACTCGTATCTTCTCGTCGCTCACCAAATCGTTCCAAACCAGCATCTTCTTTTGGCCACCTATGAGAGTGGTCCTGATCTTGACTGGTGAAAGCCAGTTAACGTTAAGATGAGCTATGACGTTGCCAGGGAAGTATATGGTTATGTAAGCTACATCCTCCAATTGATTTCTAAAGTGCGCCACCCCGGTTGCGGTAACAGCAACGGGATCCATGTGCAGAATATGATCCATGATGGACAAGTCGTGTGGAGCGAGATCCCACACCACATTCACATCTTTTTGGAACAGCCCCAGATTGACCCTTATTGAGTCGAAATAATACAAATCACCAAGTATCCCATCATCGATTAATTCTTTAATTTTTTTTACAGCACCAGTAAAAAGAAATGTATGGTCAACCATAATTTTAAGCTTTTTTATTTCTGCAATAGCAATTAGCTTTTCAGCTTCTGCCACTGACGCCGTGAAAGGTTTTTCTATGAATATGTGCTTCCCGTTTTCCAATGCTTTTTTTGCGATACTAAAGTGAGATGACACTGGCGTAACTATCGCAACAACATCGATGTCTTTGGCTGTCAATATTAATTCACAATCTTTTTCCATCCTTGCACCAGGATAACTGACAGCTGCTCTCTGCAAAGACTTGTCGTCCGCATCGCCAATGGCAACTACTTTAGCTCCGGGGGTAATACTGAAATTCCTGGCAACGTTGGGCCCCCAATAACCAAACCCTACTATTCCGACGTTGATCATAGGCTCCACCCTAGTTTTGCTGAACCTTAGTAGGCCCCCCTGCACCTCAGTACCACCAAAGGTGTGAGGAGGATGATTTTCACGTCCAGTATGACGCTCCAGTTCCTGAGGTAGTGCAGGTCGAGCCTCACCATCTCGTCAAAGGTAGTTGAACTTCTACCACTCACCTGCCAAGCCCCTGTGATACCGGGCCTTTTACCGATGAGCCTGTTTCTTTGCCAACCGCTGTAGTTTTCAACCTCGTAATGAATCGGAGGCCTTGGCCCTACTAGGGACATCTCCCCTCTGAGCACATTAAACAGCTGCGGCAACTCATCAAGACTGTAGGCCCTGAGCAGTTTCCCTACTGCGGTAACGCGAGGGTCGCTAGTGATTTTGTAGACCGTGTCTTCACTTTCAACTATGGCCCCATCGATCAACTGCTTTACGAACTGCCTATGTATAAGATCATCATTATTGACAAACATGCTTCTGAACTTGAACAGTCTGAACTTGGCGCCGTTTAAACCATATCGTTCTTGGACGAAGAAGATCGGCCCCTTTGAAGTGAGCTTTATCGCCAAAGGAATAATGATGAATATGGGGGCCAGCAGCAGTAATGATATCGTGGCACCGGCAAGATCAATGACCCTTTTAACCACGGTTCCCGTGGACTTGCCGATGCTTTCAGAGGTGATGTCGGGATAGAAGAGCATGTCAAAGGCGTCATCATCCCCACCGGTTTCCGGATAGGTCCTAAACCCGATAGTGACACGCCCTGCCAATGCATCACCGTATTTCGCCTCCAGCATCGACCTTACTTTCGCCGCAACAACATGCTTGGCATCACTAAATTTCTCAGCGGCGACTTCGGTTAAAATCACCCCTATCCCATCTACACCCAAGGCTCCAGCGATGTCAGTATCCCTGAGGGAGCCACGCAGCAGATTCCCAAGGGAAGGGACAAAATACGCATCTTCTGCCACACTGCCGGCATCAATGACCATCACCAATAACGGTTTCCCGGCCCTTTCAGCGCGCCTCCGTTCCTGTACCAGTTTTTGCTCAAACGTTGCCTCAGGATAGAACCCATGGGCGAACCAACCGGCCGTGGCCCGCTTTCTTAGGGTGATGCAGCGCCACCACGATTTGTTGTTCCAACGTACCTCACCCATCGTCTCACTCCGCTCGAGTTTTCTCAGCCATGCCTTTACGACCGCCCACAAAGATTAAATTTTTCCAACCAAGAAAGTATAGGCAGAGGGACGGCCATGTCAAGGCGCAGCATGTTCCCTGCATGGCCTTCTCTGTTTACAGGAACTGCATCTTATGTTTGAACCTCGGCTTCAGCAGAATGGTCCTATTTTGCAGCATCTCCAGATCACCCTCTTGAACCAGCCGGTGCAACAACCTGGTCACCGTCTCGCGGGATACCGAGGTATATCCTGCTAGTTCCTTGTGGGTTAGCCTGAGCGCGATCACCGTCCCGCGTGAATCCTTGACCCCGTGCAGCAGGCTCAGATGGTTGAGGATCGAACGCAAGCGTTGTTCGGCATCGGGCAAGGTAATCGCCTTGAGCACCAACTGAGCCTCCCGCAACCGCTGGCACAGAATCGCCACCAGTTGAACCAGGACGGTTTGGTTCATGAGGAAAAAAGCGTCAAACGTCTCCTTTGAGATCAGACCTATTTCGGAGTCTTCCATGGATATCACAGTAGCCGGAGCGGTCTTGGCATCGAGAAGAGCCATCTCTCCAAAGACATCCCCGCGCTTGTGGATCGCCAAGATACGCTCCGTTCCTTCGCCGCCCAGATGCACTACCCTGACTTTCCCGCTGAAGACCACGTACATGAAGTTTGCCGTGTCCTCTTCAAGAAGAACGATCTGGTTTTTTTGGAATTTCTTCTCCACAATCCTGCGCTGCACCTCGATGAAATCGCCGTCGCTTAGATGCGAGAACAAAGGTATCGTTCGTAGCAGTTTCATGTGACTGGAGGTTTCCATATGGGTCCCTTGTTTTAAAACAGGCCCTGCCGTGACGATGAGGGGCCTGTCACTTGGAAAGCCGCAAGATCCTCATGACGACGCTGTGGAACGCGGCATTCAGCTGGCTCTGGTCCCTTGCGAAGGCGTATATGCCACTGGGCTGGCTGGAGTTGTAGGTATCCCCCCCCGGAACGTTGGCCAGCCTTTTCATGATGTTTTCACCATTTTCGCTGCTGCCGTACTCGGGGCAGCGGAGTTCCAGATCGGTCAGCTTCGCCCCCAGGCCAATGGTGAAGATGGTTATGGGATTGCCCTGCTCGCCCGATTCACTCCTGGCGGCGTTGGCGATATTCTCCGTCATGTTGCGTGCGGCCCTGTTTACGTTGCACTTTTTCGCTTCCAAGTCGTCTGGATTCACATATGGCAATACGTCTCTGGCGTTGTTGTAGCTGGCTAGGTTGACCGTGCCGGTCCAATCTGTAGCAGGAAGGGTAGCCAGCGACGTTGCGTCCAGCTGCCCGCCGTTTGGCTTAAGGTCCGAGTTCACCCTATCCGCCCTATAAAGATGTTCAAGGCGGACTTTATCGCCGGCTTCGGGGTCCTTGTCGCCCTGGGACGAAACGACTCCGACCTTGGGGCCTGCATTGGTCGCAAACGTTGCCGCTACGCCGTTGGGTGCTCCGTCAGTAAAAAATACAATGATTCGTTGTCTCGATTGGTCACTTCTCGGAATGGAATCCAGTTGCTGCTTCGCGCACCTTAGTGCCTCTTCCGCAGTTGTGTAACCCGAAGCCTGCACCTGATTGCTCCCGAGAAGTTCCTGCATTTTTTCACTGTTGAACCCTCTTTTCCCTGTGATCTTGAAATCTTCTTCGACACCGCTCGCGAAGCGGATCAGCCCGATACGATCGTTGTTCGGGTTGAAATAAGTAAGGAAGTTTCTGGCTGCACTCTTCAAGGATTCCAGGACTGATACATTCGGGTTTTTCATAGTGCCGGAGGTGTCCAAGACCAACACCAAATCGACCGGGGCGGTCGTGACCGTCCCCGACGCCCCCACGGTGAAAGTGTTCCTGCCCACGACCTTGGCAAAGTACGCTGGAGCCGTGGCGGTGGTTCTGACGGTGACCTCCCAGGATTTTTCCTTGTCGTCGTAGCGGAACGTGGTCGAAGGGATGGCAACCGACGCTCCCAGCAACCCCTCGGGGTAGTTGACCGCGAAAAACTTCGCGGCCTCCGCATTAGCGGCGCTCTCCCCCTGGCCCACCACCCTTCCCGCTGCCAATGCCGCGGCATCGACCGCGGCGCTCAGCTTGGTCTTAACCAGGTAGGCCATACCCAGGTCTATGGCGAGCCCGATCATGGCCAGTAAAAAAACCGCCGCTGCGGCGAAGCCGACTACGACCTGACCGTTGTCTCCACGTGGACGGCATCTCATACCTTCCCTCCCCGTCGCGCTGTTAGAAGACTGTCCTCGAGTAGAACTGCTTTCCCACTGCTATGGCGCTGTTGGAAAACAGGCTCCGGTAGTTGTAGAAAACCTCGACCACGTACGCCGTCTGTTCCGGTTGCAAGTTCAAGGAAGCCAAGCCGTTGGTGACAGGATTGGGTTCGGCCGGCGTCGGGGTTCCGATCCTGCTACTTATGTCTGTTTGCGGGTTGCCCTTGTCCCAGCGATCCTGGACCAGGATCCGGTCGCCTTGCACGACGGTGATGAACATCATCCCGCGCCCCGTCATGTCCAATGGTTGTGCGGTTGCGGCCAGTACATCCATGACACCCTGAGGGTTATTTTGCAGCCCCGGAGAGGGGCGGCAGGCCAAGTTGGCACCTTCCCGGCTCATGTTGGAGATGGTGTTGCTGACCCTGATGGCGCACGCGAAATCGTAGAGCGCGAGCATGAGCACGGCAAACACGAGCAGGAGCAGGGCGAACTCAACCAGGGCTTGACCCTTGCCTTTATTTGAGTGCCTCCGAAGCTTCATGGCCCACCCTTCTCAGGAAAGTTTTCATTTGCCATCGCCGACCTGACCGTGAAGGTGTAGGCCCCGCCGGCCAGGAACGGTTTCAGGGCGGGCGTCAAGAGAGGACAGGTGTAGGTCAGGCTGACGACAATGATCTGGTTCCTTTCCCCCGGGTCGTTCTGGGTGGGGGTTCCCGTATAGTTGGCAAAGTTCACCTGGGCCGGATCGACCACGCTGATCCGCGGCTCCTTGGGAACGTGGAGGTTTCGGTCGTAGAGCCCCATAGATTGCTCCCGAATCTTTTCAATCAAGGCCCCCCTCCGCCCCAGGCCGGGCTCGGTCCGCCCTGTGATCGCGTACCGGGTCCCCGCCCGGACCGCATGCTGCATGGTCAGGTTGACAAAGAACATCCAGGCCAAGTCGCAGACTGCGAATCCAAGCAAGGCCACCACAGAGAGCAGCAGGGCGAACTCTACTAACGCCTGACCCTTTTTGTTCGACATAGCCATATTCCACCCGGGTAACACCTTGGTGGCCCCTTTTGAGCCCGCAACTGCGAGCCCCGGCCCAAAACGCACCCAGTATAAATTAGAAAAGTCCAATTTCAAGATACAAACAGCCTGCAACTGCAGCTGCACCTATGCGCCTGCAGTTGCATACCGCGCTTCATTTTTAAAAGGGGCCCGACTCCCCTCATCGCTGCCCCCCACTCCCCTCCCGAAAAAAATCGCTTGCAGTTTTTTTCCGACGTCGTACTATTTTTAAATGTTTTTAATTTTTAACACTTTTGTGAACAAAATTGACAGTTATCTGAACTAAAACCTCTTATCTGCAGCGATTGCATGTAATATTTCTCGAAATACCCGTAGTAAATGCCAAATTTACCGACAATTGCGCAGGCTATAACACTGCATTTTTTTACTTTTACCAATATCTATCACAGTAAACACAATTCAACCCTCATGGTAGCCTTACCAGGAAGGTCGTACAACTCAGCCCAACAAAGGAGGTGTCATCATGTTTGAGAAATTGAAAAAAACCGGAAGGAAAATGAAGGACGCCCTGACAAGCAACCGGGGGCAAGGGTTGGTCGAGTACGCGTTGATACTGGTGCTTATCGCGATCGTGGTAATACTCGCAGTAAGAACCCTGGGGACAACCACACGGTCCATCTTCCAGAACGTGAACACCGAACTGACGAAGTAACCGCGACCTTGCCACCTGCGGGGAGGATGCAGCACTCCCCTCAGGTGGCTTTGGCGTTCAGGAGGGAGCAGGTGTTTCCGCGGGCGGGCTCTTCGGCAGCCCCAGCACCTGCCACCGCAGCAATCTTCGTTGAGTGCACCGGAGGCTTGCAGTATGCCTGCGGTCCGGTTCCGGTCGAACGAAAGAGGAGGAACGGACTATGACCCGCCCCAACGCAGTCGCAGTAGTCTCGGTCTTCTCACTGCTATTCGCCGTGGCTGCCGGCTGGCTGACCTACGGATACCTGCAGAGGGAGATGGACAGCGTCAAGGCCGTCCAGCCGCAGAGGATCGTAGTTGCCGCCGCGGATATCCCCATCGGATCAGCCATCAAGCCATCGCAACTGAAGATCGCCTCCTGGCCCAAGGACAGCATCCCCCCCGGCAGCGCCAATGATACGGAGACGGTGGTGAGCAGGGTGGCCATCCGCCCCATCACCAAGGGTGATGCCGTCACCGAACCCAAGTTAAAACCGAAAACTGGGGCGGCCGGCAGCGGCTTCATGACCTATGTGGTGCCTCAGGGGCACCGTGCCGTGACGGTTGCAGTGAACGAAGTGGCGGGT
This sequence comes from Geomonas anaerohicana, assembly GCF_016458305.1. GTDB lineage: Bacteria > Desulfobacterota > Desulfuromonadia > Geobacterales > Geobacteraceae > Geomonas > Geomonas anaerohicana. Next base: position 209,608 of record NZ_JAEMHL010000008.1, read on the forward strand.
GTGGCAGGTTTTCTCACCCCAAGCGACCGCGTCGACGTGATCGTGACCACGTCCCTCCCCAGCAACGAGAAGGAGAGTATCAGCAAGATCGTACTGGAGAACGTGCCGGTGCTGGCCACCGGGCAGATCACAGACCAGAAGGAAGGCAAGCCGGTCGTAGTTCCGACGGTGACCCTAGACCTGGTCCCCGAGGACGCGGAAAAGCTGGTGCTGTCGGCAAGCAAGGGCTCCCTGCAGCTTTTATTGAGAAACATCTCGGACACCTCCCATGTCGAGTCCCGGGGGGCAACCATCGGCAAGGTGCTGGGCGGCTTCGAACCGGTCCGGGTGAAGACCGTGGAGCGCCGTGTGCCGACACCGCGCCCAGCCCCGAGACCGGTTGCCGTGGTCAAGGCGGCCCCCTCGCACACCCTGGAAATCGTCAGGGGAACCGAGAAATCCTCGAGACAGTACCCGGAATGACCATCGCCGCTAAATACATCTAAGTAAGGACGAGGTGGCCTATGAATCTCCTCCCTTTAAAGAGAGGCGTCATGCTGGTTGCACTGCTGGCCATGCTCGGGGCCAGTTGCGCCTGGGCAGGCGTTCCGACCACGGTGGTCGTGAACAAGGGCGTGGTGTTGAGCCTTAAACGGCCGGCCCGCTACGTGACCGTCACGGACAAGAACATCGTCGATCTCCCCGACCCGCCCAAGCGCAACCAGCTCTTGATCAACGGCAGGAAAATCGGGACCACCAACGTGATCGTCTGGGAGGAGAACAGCGACACCCCGATCTTCTTCGACGTGCGCGTGGTTGGGGACCGGGAGGCCGTGGAGTCGCAACTGCGGGATTTCGCCCCCGACGACGACATCAGCGTCGACTACGCCGACGACACCCTCGTCCTCTCGGGGACGGTCGGCTGCGAGAGCACGGGGAAAAGGGCGGAGGAAATCGCCAAGGCCTATGCCCCCAAGGTGCTGAACCACATCACCGTGGACCAGCCCCTCCAGGTGCTATTGCAGGTCAAGGTGGCGCAGGTGGACCGGACCTCGCTCAAGAAACTGGGCGTGAGCGCCCTGGTCACGGGCCGCAGCGGCGAAGGTTTCTACAACCTGATCGGCGCCCCCAACGGCAGTTCGACAGTCACGAGTTCCGATGGTGTCAGGAGCAGTTCCACCCACGCCACGGGGATCGCCGGCAGTATCCCGGGCCTTGGCAGTTTCAACCCCTTGGACAGCTTCACCGCCGGGGTTTCCTACTTCCCCGCCGGCATCGGTGCGGTGCTCCAGGCGCTGAGCAGCAAAGGGCTCGCCAAGATCCTCGCGGAGCCGAACCTCCTGGTGAAAAGCGGTGCCGAAGGGAACTTCCTGGCAGGGAGCGAGATCCCCTACAGCGTGATCACGAGCCTCGGCGCCGCGGCTACCACCACCATCGTCTACAAGACGGTGGGCGTGAAGCTCAAGTTCAACCCCGAGGTGCGCCCCAGCGGCATGATCAGCCTGAAGATCGACCCCGCCGAGGTGAGCAGCATAGCGGGCACCCTTCCGGTCAACGGCTACCCCATCATAGACAGCCGCAACGTCAGTACCAGCGTCGAGTTGCGCGAAGGGGAAAGCCTGATCCTCGCCGGCCTGCTGCAGGAAGAACAGATCAAGAACATGTCCAAGATCCCGATCCTCGGGGACATCCCGATCCTGGGCGCGCTGTTCCGCGCCACGGACAAGGAGATCCGGGAAAGGGACCTGGTCTTCTTCATCACCCCGAAGATCGTGCAACCCGCACCGCCGGGAGTCGCCACCCCGCTGCCGACCGACCGGAAGGACCCCCGCGAGGAGAGACAGTTCGACTGGATTCCCAAGCTTCCCAAATGAGAGCGGACGGGGGCGGCTGCCGTCCAGCGTGACGCCGGGCAAACCTCCGGTAAAAGGGGCTCGTGAGATGACTTCCCAGTTTTCCATCGCCATCATAGACGAGGACAAGCCCTCCAGGGACGCTCTGCTCTCCTCCCTGAAGCCGTACGCCGACTCCATCACCCTGGCCGGCTCCATCGAACACGTCAGCCACCCCTCGTCACTGCAGAAAGGGACCCCCAACGTGGTGTTCCTCGGGGTCGCCAGGGTTGAGCAGGGCATCAAGGATATCCGGACCATCACGGCCCAGTTCCCCAGGGCCTCGGTGATCGCCTGCTCCTCGGAGAAGAACGTCGAGGGGTTCCTGGCCCTCATGCGCGCCGGCGCAGTGGAATACCTGCTGCGCCCCATCGGGCCGGAGGAACTCAACCTTTCCCTGCAGAAGGTGAGCCGGCTGCTCTTCGCCGCAACCGCCGAAGAACCGGCGCCTTCCGGCAAGATCCTGGCGGTGTACAACCCGGTGGGCGGCATGGGCACCACCACGGTCGCCGTCAACCTTGCCGCCGCACTCGCGGCCGAAGGGGGCAAGGTGGCCCTGGTGGACCTGAACCTCGAGGCGGGAGACGTCAACACATTTCTCAACCTGAACCCCGCCTACACCCTGAGCAGCGTGACCACCAACATCGACCGGCTCGATGCGGACTTCCTGATGAGCGTGATGACGCGCCACGCCTCCGGCCCCTATATCCTGACCGAACCGCTGGAAGTGGACGAGGCGGTCTCCATCACGCCGGACCAGATCCAGCGCATGCTCGAACTGCTCAAGAAGATGTTCACCTACGTGGTGGTGGACTGCGCTGGGCTGCTGGCAGGTTGCAACGTGACCATCCTGGACAGCGCGGAACTCATCCTATTCAACACCACGCTCAGCCTCCCCGGGCTGAAGAACACCAAACGCTACCTGCTGGCCCTGGCCAACCGCGGGCACGACCGGGACCGGGTGAAGCTGGTCATCAACAGGTACCTGCCCAAGTCCGACATCCAGCTCAAGGACGCGGAAAAGGTGCTGGAGGTTCCGGTATACCAGGCCATCCCGAACAACTACGCGGACGTGGTGTCGTCGGTCAACAAGGGGATGCCGGTAGTGCAACTGCTCCCGAAGTCCCCGGTGACCAAGGCCATACTGGGACTTGCGGAGCGTGTCAAACGGTAACCGGAGCGCCGCGCCCCGGCCGGCCGCAGCGTCGCACGGGGTGCCCGCGAGGGGGGAGCCATGTTGCTTGAGGACGGATTGAAACCAGCAGTCCCGACGCCCGACGACGACCAGTTGCGGGACATGAAGTCGCGTATCCACCGGCGCCTGATCGACACCATCGACCTGGCCAAGATGGACCTGATGAGAAGCAGCGAAGTGGTCTCGGAAATCAGGGGGGTGATCGAAAGCCTGATCGTGGGCGAGGGGATCCCCCTGAACCAGAAAGAGCGGGACCGGCTGGTGGTGGAAATCCAGCACGAGACCTTCGGCCTGGGCCCCCTGGAGCCGCTCCTGGCGGACGACCAGGTCTCCGACATCCTGGTCAACAACTGCGCCAACGTCTATGTCGAGCGGCAGGGGAAACTGGTCAAGACCGAGGTCCGCTTCCGCGACAACGCGCACCTGATGCGGATCATCGAGCGCATCGTCTCCAAGGTCGGGCGTCGCATCGACGAGTCCTCCCCCTACGTCGACGCCCGGCTTCCCGACGGTTCCCGTGTCAACGCCATCATCCCGCCGCTTGCCCTGGACGGCCCGGTGCTATCGATCCGGCGCTTCGGTCGCGACCCGCTCAGCATGAGAGACCTGATCCAGTTGGAGACCCTCGACGAGCGGATGGCCGAGCTTTTGGAGGGGGCGGTGCAAACCAGGCTGAACATCCTGATCTCCGGCGGGACCGGCACCGGCAAGACCACCCTTTTGAACGTCCTCTCCGCCTTCATCCCCTCCGACGAGCGCCTGGTGACCATCGAGGACTCGGCGGAGCTGCACCTAAAGCAGGATCACGTGGTGCGCCTGGAAACCAGGCTCCCCAACCTGGAAGGAAGGGGCGAGGTCACCTCACGCGACCTGCTGCGCAACGCGCTCAGGATGAGGCCGGACCGCATCATCATCGGCGAGGTGCGCGGCGCCGAGGCGCTGGACCTTTTGCAGGCCATGAACACCGGCCACGACGGCTCCCTCTCCACGGTCCACGCCAACACCACCCGCGACGCCCTGTCCCGCCTGGAAACCATGGTGCTCATGGCGGGGGTGGACCTTCCGGAACGGGCCGTAAAGGAGCAACTGGCCTCTGCGCTCAACATCGTGCTGCAACTGGTCAGGTTCTCCGACGGCACCCGTAAAGTAGTGAAGCTCTCCGAGATCACCGGCATGGAGGGGGGCACCATCGTCATGCACGACATCATGGTCTTTCAGCAACGGGGGATCGACCCGGAGGGGCGGGTGATCGGGCAGTTCCGCGCCACCGGCGTGCGGCCGCTCTTCGCCGAGCGTTTCAGACTCTTCGGACACGAGCTCCCGGAGATGATGTTCCGGGATTAGGAGCCGAGCATGCTTGTTCCTATCGTGGCACTAGTCTTTCTCACCGCCCTGTGCGCCAGCGCCGCCATCTGCCTCTACATCCTGCAGCGCAGCGCCTCCGCCAGGACCGAACTGAGAAGAAGGCTGCAGCAGATGGCACGCGGGGGGAGCGGGGAGCCCCAGCCCGAACTGCGCGAGGCGCTGGGCAGGAAGGCGCGCCAGGCGGGAGAGCTGATGACCCGCCTCCCGCAGACGCGCGAGATGGGGAAGAGGCTCGAGCAGGCCGGTATCGGCCTCCCCCCGGCGCTGCTGATCAGTGCCGTCCTTGGCGCGGCGGTCCTGCTGGCCGCCTTTACTGCGTTTGAGACCCGCTCCTTGCTTGCCGCCCTCCCCGCCGCCCTCCTGCCGCTGCTGGCGGCCGAGGTGGTCATCAGGGTGAAGACCGCGCGCAGGATCACCAGGTTCACCGAGCTGTTCCCGGATGCCCTGAGCATGATCGCACGCTCCCTCAGGGCCGGCCAATCGCTGACCACGGCCATCCAGCTGGTGGGGGAGGAAATACCGGATCCGACCGGGACGCTGTTCAGGATCGCCTACGAGCAGCAGCAACTCGGCCTGCGGCTGGTGGACGCCCTCGCCACCATGAACCAGAGGATCGAGAGCATGGACCTCAGGTTCTTCACGACGGTCATCACCATCAACTCGGACATCGGCGGCAACCTCTCTGAACTGCTGGAAAAGCTCGCGCTCACCATCAAGGAAAGGCTGAAAATCCGCCGTCAGGTAAGGGTCTACACGGCCCAGGGGCGCCTGTCGGGCTACGTGCTGGGCGCGCTGCCGCTGGTCGCCTTCGGCGCCTTCACCCTGCTCAGCCCCGAGTACGAGACGGAACTGCTCAAGGAGCCCCTCGGCCTGTACATCCTCGCCTTTGCCGCGCTGCTGCAGCTTGCCGGCCTGTTCATCATCAGGAAGATCATCAGGATCCAGATCTGAGGTGCGCCATGCTCTACCTGATCGTTTTCACGGTGTTTTGCTCCGTGCTGTTGCTGTCGGTGGCCCTGTCCCGGGTGCTGCTGTCGAGGAGGAACCCGGTGGCCGAACGCCTGGCCGCCTTCTTCCCGGCCAACAAGGCTGTGCACCTGATGCCGGAAGTCGAGTCTGGCACCTGGGCCTACAAGCTGCGCCGCATCGGCGAGCGGATGAAGCTCCCGCAGCAGGAGCACTCACGCTACAAAAAGGCGCTGGTGGCGGCGGGTTTCCATCGCGACAGCGTGCACGTGTTCCTCGGCAGCAAGCTCCTCCTCGCCGTCGCGCTGCCGCTCCCCTACCTGCTCCTTGCCGTCGCACCCAAGCATGCCTACTTCGACAGCGTCAGCATGGCGATCCTGCTGATGCTGGCCATCGTCGGCTATCTCCTGCCGAGTTACTGGCTTTCCAACAAGGTCAAGAACCGCCAACTGGTGATCTTCCACACCCTGCCCGACGTGCTGGACCTGGTGACTCTCTGCGTCGAGGCGGGGCTCAGCATGGATGCCGCGTTGTTGCGAGCCTCGGAGGTCCCCCAGTTGGATCAGAACCCGCTGGCCCAGGAGATCCGCCAGGTCACCATGGAAACCAGGGCCGGCAAGCCGCGGGTGGATGCGCTGAAGGACATGGCGGAGCGGACCATGATCGACGACATGCGCTCCTTCACCGCCATGCTCGCCCAGACCGAACGCTTCGGCACCAGCCTGAGCCAGGCCCTGCGCTCCTTCTCCGACGACCTGAGGACCAAACGGAGGCAGGCCGCCGAGGAGGCCGCCGCCAAGACCACCGTGAAGCTCATCTTCCCGCTGGTGTTCGCCATCTTCCCCGCCCTGCTGGTGGTGGTCCTGGGGCCGGCGGTGGTACAGATCGCGAGGGTATTCAAGTAGTCCCCATTCGGGCAGCACCACGGAGGAAATTTCACGTCCAAGGAGGTGATCCCATGAAAGTCGACTTCAACACGTTCATCCTGCTGGTAATCTCCGTACAACTGGCCCTGAGCTATGCACGACAGGCCAAGAAGTAGCCGCACCTCCCCTTGCCGGCCCGCAGGGCGCCGGCAAGGGTCTCCACCCTTCCCCCATGCTCCGGTCGCCGCAAAGGCGGTCCGGACACCCCTTCGGCCGGATGCGCCGGCCTTTACCCGACCTGCATGAGCGACAAGCACCGCCTGACACGATACCTGGTCCCCTCCATGGCCGATCTGCTCCTGGCCACACTGCTCTGCGCGCTGTTCTTCACCAACCCTTCCTACTTGCTGCTCGACGGTGACACCGGCTACCACATCCGCGCCGGGGAAGAAATCCTCAGGACCCGCACCGTTCCCCGCTTCGACATATTCTCGCAGCACACCCCGCCCCTGCCCTGGACGGCGCACGAATGGCTCGCCGAGGTGATCATGGCCCTTTTGCACCAGGCATGGGGGATGAACGGCGTCGTCGGGCTGTACGCGCTGCTGCTGGCGTTGACCTTCCGGCAGCTGTTCAAGGCCCTGATCGGCTACCAAACCGGCGTCCTACCTGCTGTCGCCGCCACCATCGCCGCCCTGGTCTGCTCCCAACTGCACTGGCTGGCTCGGCCGCACCTCTTCAGCTTCCTGTTCCTGGTCCTCTTTCACTACCTGCTGGAAAACTGGCGCAGGAAGGGGGGCGGCAAGCTGTGGCTGTTGCCGCCTCTGATGCTGCTGTGGGCCAACCTGCATGGCGGGTTTGCCGCGGGGTTCCTGCTGCTGGGCGCCTATCTGGCCGGCACGGCCGCCGGAATGATCGGCGCCACAGCCGAGGCCTGCCGCGCGGCGCGGGGGATGACGGCACACCTGTCCCGCGTGGCTGCCGCATGCCTGGCCGCGACCCTGGTCAACCCGTACGGATGGCGCCTCCTGCTGTTCCCGCTCAAGTTGGTCTCCGACCGCTACCTGATGGACCACGTGGCCGAGTTTCTTCCCCCCGCCATCCACGGCTGGGGCCCTTTCACCTGGCTGTTGCTGCTCCTGATCGCGCTCTTCGCCCTAACCCCGAAAAAGGCGGAACCGACGGAGCTGCTGCTGGTGCTGGGTTTTGGCTACATGGCCCTCACCTCGGTGCGCTACATTCCGCTCTTCGGCCTGGTCACGGCGCCCGCGCTGGCAATCCGGCTCAACGCCGTGCTGCAAGGCAGCGGCAGATGGCAGCGCCTACTGCGGGAGATCTCGGCCCGGCTCGCCCCCCTGGAGGAGCACGCCCGCCCCCCGGTATGGGGAGCCGTGGCCATAGCGGTGGTAACAGCAGCCGCTGCCGGAGGCCTCGTGCGCCACGCCTTCGACCGGCACCTGATGCCGGTGGACGCCTACCAGTTCGTGCTGCGCCAGGGGATCAAGGGGAAGGTGTTCAACAGCGACGAGTTCGGGGACTACCTGATCTACCGCGGCTATCCCGACTGCCGGGTCTTCATCGACGGCCGGCTGGACATGTACGGCGCGCAACGGCTGCGGGAATACAACGAGGTGATCGAATTCCGGCCGGGATGGGACCAGGTGCTGCAACGCTACGGCATCAGGTGGGTCATCTTCGAAGCCGACTCACGTTTCGCCAGGTTCCTGGAGCAAAGAAGTGAATGGCAGCTGGTCTACCGGGACAAGGTGGCCAAGGTCTTCCTGAAAAAGCAGGTCCCCCGTTAACCGCTTCATCCGTCCATCCGCCCATCCGCCACCATCTGGTCCCAACAGCAGCACGCCCGCCCCCCTCCCCCCTCGTTTCACGTCAATATCGCTACACCAGAAAATACCCTGCCGAGCCACAAAACATCTAAAGTACGCCCCCCCCCTGCCGATACGAGCAGTACGCGTATAACACTGGTTGTAAAACTCCCACGAGAGATTTGACGCAAAATCAAACTCCCTGAAAGGGCGGCAAAAAGTGGGTAAAAAAGTTTTTGTTAATAAAGCAAACATTACACTTGAAGGACCGTTCACGGTAGAGCGCGCCAAGGAGCTGCACCTGTTGCTCGTGGAGCGTTTGGACGGGATGCCGGAGCAGGCCGGGGGGGGCGCCATCGACCTCTGCCGGGTCGTTGACATCGATGCCTGCGGCTGCCAGTTGCTGGCGCTATTCCTGGAGAACCTGAAACGCCGGGGCGCCGCCCCGATGCTCACCGCAGTGCCGCCCGCCGTGAGGGAGCGGATCGTCACCCTCGGGTTTGGCGAACTCCTGGCGCTGCAACCCGAACCGTGACCCGGGCGACGACGCAGAACAAAGGAACTGGCATGACGACTCCCAGTGGGGAAACCAATAGCGTGGACCTGAACCGCTTCAACCAGGTCTTCTTCGAGGAATGCGCCGAGAACCTGGCCGAGATGGAGCAGATCCTGATCTCGCTGGGCGACCGGGAGCCGGACCCGGAGCAGATGAACGCGATCTTCCGGGCGGCCCACTCCATCAAGGGGGGCGCCGGCATCTTCGGCTTCAACGACATGACCGTGGTGACCCACGTCATGGAATCCCTGCTGGACCGGCTCAGAAACCAGGAGATCCCCTTCGCCCCGGAGATGATCGACCTCTTCCTGGAAGCGGGCGACGCCATCGCCATGCAGCTTGCCGGGCACCGCGAGGGAAAGGCGGTGGACCAGGAGGTCATCGACGGTGTGCGGGCCAGGCTGCAGCAGGCCATCGATGCCGGCGGCCGCGCCACTGCTCCCGGACTCCCCGCGGACCATGCAGAAGGGGCACCGCCCCCGCAGGAGGAGCTGTTGCCGCGCCGCTGCCGGCTCGCCTTCACTCCCGACCCCGAAATCTTCGCCCGGGGCATCCGTATGGAGAGCATCATCTCCGAGCTGGCCGAACTCGCGGAACCCGGCGAGTTCCACAGCAGCGCCCGGCTCATGGATGTACCCGAACTGGCCGAAGTCGACCCGGAACGCTGCCTGACCCGCTGGGAATTCACCATGCTCACCCGTGCGAGCCGGGAGCAGATCCTGGACGTCTTCATGTTCGTGGCTGACGAGGAGCAGCTCCAGATCGAGGAGGATGAGCCCGTGGATCGGCGCACGCCGGAGGGCGAACCGGCGCCCGAGCAGGGCATCGTTCCTGCCGCCGGCAGACGCGCCTACGACAGCAACGAAACCGCTCCCGGCGCCTTCGGCAGGCGCGGCAACGAGACGGAAGCGTCGTTCCGGGTCAACGTCACCAAAGTGGACCAACTGGTGAACCAAGTCGGCGAGCTCCTGATCACCCAGGCCATGCTGAGCCAGATCGCGGTGGGGCTCGACCCTATCCTGCACGAGACGCTGCAGCGCGGCCTGGTCCAACTGGAACGCAATACCCGCGACCTGCAGGGGAGCGTCATGTCGATCCGCCTGGTGCCGATCAGCATCGTCTTCAACCGGTTCCCGCGCCTGGTGCGCGATATCGCCGCCAAGCTCGGCAAGCAGGTGGAGCTGAAGACTACCGGCGACAGCACCGAACTGGACCGCGGCCTCATCGAAAAGATCGCCGATCCCCTGGGGCACCTGGTGCGCAACGCGCTGGACCACGGGCTGGAAACGCCGGAGACGCGGGCCGCCTGCGGCAAGAACCCGACGGGGACCCTGCAGCTTTCCGCCTCCCAAGTGGGCGGCAGGATCGTCATCGACGTGATCGACGACGGCGCCGGGCTGAACCGGGAAAGGATCCTCGCCAAGGCGCTGGAGTGCGGCATCCCCTGCTCCGAGGCCATGAGCGACGAGGAGGTGTGGCAGCTCATCTTCGCCCCCGGTTTCTCAACGGCGAGCGAGGTGACCGACCTCTCCGGCCGCGGCGTGGGGATGGACGTGGTCATCAAAAACGTGCAGGCCATCGGCGGGCGGGTCCAGATCGCCTCGGAGGCGGGGAAAGGGGCGCGCTTCACCATCAGCCTGCCGCTTACCCTGGCCATCCTGGAGGGGCTCTCGGTCGCGGTCGGGGAGGAGAAATTCATCATCCCGCTCAACGTGGTGATCGAGTCGCTGCAGCCCAAGCCCGAGCAGTTGAAGAGCGTCAACGGCCGGGAGGTGGTCCAGGTGCGCGGGGAATACCTCCCCATCCTCAAGCTGCACCGGATCTTCAACCTGGAGGCGGAGGTGATCGAGCCGCAACGGGGGATCCTGGTACTGGTGGAGGCGGACGGGGAACGAGGGGCCATCCTGGTGGACGCCCTTTTGGACGAGCAGCAGGTGGTGGTGAAGAGCATCGAAACCAACTACCGCCGGGTCGAAGGGAGCGCCGGGGCCACCATCCTGGGAGACGGGCGCGTGGCACTGATCCTCGATCTACCCGAGCTGTTCACGATGCACAAGAAGCTGTAGCAGCAGAAAGGAGACCATAAACCATGCAGACGGCACAGGGCAGTGCGGTAGAACAATTGACAGCGGACGGGGGGGCGGAATACCTCACCTTCACCCTGGGGAGCGAAAGCTACGGCATCGATATCCTCAAGGTCCAGGAGATCAGGGGGTACGACTGCGTTACACGCATCGCCAACACCCCCGCCTTCATCAAGGGGGTCATCAACCTGCGCGGGGTGATCGTCCCCATCGTCGACCTGCGCATCAAGTTCAACGTGGGTGAGGCGACCTACCACGAGTTCACCGTGGTGATCATCATCAACGTGCTGAACAAGGTGGTGGGGATCGTGGTGGACGGCGTTTCCGACGTGGTGGCGCTCCCGGCGCAGAGCATCAAGCCGGCCCCGGAGCTCGGGGCGTCCCTGGACACCCGCTACATCACCGGACTGGGGACCCTGAACGACGAGATGCTGATCCTGGTGGACATCGAAAAGCTGATCGGCAGCGACGAGCTGCAGATCGTTGACAGTACCGTGGACAATACTCAGAAAGAGGCGGTGAACCTATGAAAATTTCGCGATTCAAAGACTGGAAGATCCTGACCAAGATCCTCAGCATCTCGGTGGCCACCATCGTCATGATGGTGCTGGGCGTGATGTTCTACGTGCTTCCCTTCATGCAGAACAAGCTGATGGACGAAAAGATCCAGGCCACCAAGTCGGTGGTCGACGTGGCCTACGACGTGCTGACCGCGAACCAGAACGCGGTGAAGGCCGGTACCAAAACCCTGTCGCAGGCCCAGGCCGATGCGCTCAAGCAGATCTCCGAGATGAGATACCAGGGCAACGAGTACTTCTGGGTCAACGACCTGGACACCAAGGTGCTCATGCACCCGATCAAGCCGGAGCTGGTGGGCAAGACCCAGTACGAGAACAAGGACCCCAACGGCAAAAGGCTCTACGTCGAGTTCGTCAACGTCTGCAAGGAGAAGGGCGAAGGGGTGGTGGACTACATGTGGGCCAAGCCCGGCTCCACGGTGCCGGTCCCCAAGATCTCCTATGTGATGCTGATGAAGGAGTGGGGCTGGATCGTGGGTAGCGGCATCTACGTCGACAGCGTGAAGGCCGAGATGAACAGGATGAAGTACCAGATCATCGGCGGCACCGCGCTGCTCGCCGTGGTCATCTTCCTGTTCGCCTGGTTCACGGCGCGCAGGATCAAGGAGCCCCTGGACCAGGCCATCGCCGCCTCCAAGCGTATCGCTTCGGGGGATCTCACTGCCCAAATCGCCGTGGACAGCAAGGATGAGACCGGGGAGCTGCTCGCCTCGCTCAAGGAGATGAACGAGGGGCTCGCGCACATCGTGGGCGACGTGAGAACCGGCGCCGAATCGATCGCCACGGCAACCGAGGAGATCGCGGCAGGCAACGCCGACCTCTCCCAGCGCACCGAGGAGCAGGCCAGCGCCCTGGAGGAGACCGCCTCCAGCATGGAGGAGCTCACCTCGACGGTGAAGCAGAACGCGGACAACGCCCAGGCTGCCAATCAGCTCGCCATCAACGCCAGCGGCGTGGCGGTCAAGGGGGGCGACGTGATCAACCGGGTGGTGCGCACCATGGAGAGCATCACCGACAGCTCCAAGAAGATCTCGGACATCATCGGCGTCATCGACGGCATCGCCTTCCAGACCAACATCCTGGCCCTGAACGCCGCGGTGGAGGCGGCGCGCGCCGGCGAGCAGGGAAGAGGTTTCGCGGTGGTCGCGGCCGAGGTGAGGAGCCTCGCCCAGAGAAGCGCCGCGGCGGCCAAGGAGATCAAGGCCCTCATCGAGGACTCGGTCTCCAAGGTGCAGGACGGCAGCCGCCTGGTCGAAGAGGCGGGACGCACCACCCAGGACATCGTCACCAGCATCAAGAGGGTGACCGACATCATGGCCGAGATCTCAGCGGCGTCCTTGGAACAGTCCAGCGGCATCGAGCAGGTCAACACGGCCATCACCCAGATGGACGACGTCACCCAGCAAAACGCGGCCCTGGTGGAAGAGGCGGCGGCCGCCGCCGAATCGCTCGAAGACCAGGCCCAGCAGTTGGTGGCGGTGGTGGCGCGCTTCACCCTGGAGCAGGGCAACAAGAGTGCACCGCCGGCCGCGGCAGAGAAGCGCAAGCTCACCCACGCCGCGGCACGCCCGAAGGCCTCCGAAAGGAAGGCGAAACCCGTAGCGGTAGCAGCAGCTGCAAAAGCACAGGAGCGTCCCTCCCGGTCCGCCGAGGCCGCCGAGCCGGACGATGATTGGAAGGAGTTCTGAGAACCGAGACGCGCACGGAGCCGGCGCGCCGCCTGACGGGGGGGGGAGGCGCCGTGCCTCCCGGCGCCGCGGATCAGGGCTGGAACTCCTTCCAGTACCGCTTCACCCCTGACGACTTCGCCCGGGTGCGCGGCTTCATCTACCGCAACGCGGGGATCTCCCTGGCACCGGGCAAGATGGACATGGTCTACAGCCGGCTGGCGCGCCGGCTGCGGGCCACCGGGGTGGAAAGCTTCGCGCAGTACCTGGACCTCGTGGAAAGCGGTGACCTCCAGGAGGTGGAGGCCTTCATCAATGCCCTCACCACCAACATGACCTCCTTTTTCCGGGAGCCGCACCACTTCCGGCTCCTTGCCGAGCGCCTGCGCCAGCACCCGGAGCGCAAGCAGGTCAACATCTGGAGCTGCGCCTCCTCGACCGGCGAGGAACCCTATTCCATCGCGATGACCGCGCTGGACGCGCTGCCGGCGAACGCGAACCTCAGCATACTGGCCACCGACATCGACACCAACGTGCTCGCCAGGGGCAGCGAAGGGGTCTATCCGGTGGACCAGCTGCCCAAGATCCCGGAGCCGTACCGCAAGCGCTTCCTGCTCAGGGGGGAAGGGAACCACGAGGGGTTCATCAGGGTGAAGGAGGAACTGCGCCGCGTGGTGACCTTCAGGAGGCTGAACCTTTTGGACGAGCAGTGGCCCATGCGCGGGAAATTCGACTTCATCTTCTGCCGCAACGTGATGATCTATTTCGACAGGCCGACGCAGCTCGCCGTCCTGGAGCGGATTTCGCGGGTACTGCATCCGGACGGCCTTCTATTCGTCGGGCATTCCGAGAGCCTGCACCATGCCCAGGAACTGTTCCGGGTCTGCGGCAACACGACCTACGCCTTGAGGAGCTGACGGTGCCGCACAGGGGGAAACCGGGGAGGAAACGGGCGAGACACCCGGGGCATGGGCGGCTCAGTTACTTCGATCCGGAATTCAAAACCATGGCGGTCAAGATCGTGGCGGGAGAGTTCTACGCCACCGACGAGGCCGTGGCCATCACCACCGTGCTCGGCTCCTGCGTCTCGGTCTGCCTGTACGACGTGGAGCTGGGCATCGGCGGCATGAACCACTTCATGCTGCCGGAGTTGCAGCAGGGGGGCGGCGCCACCCCCTGCTCCGGGGTCTGCAACGACGACTCGCAAAGCTGCGCCCGCTACGGCAGCTGCGCCATGCGCCGCCTGCTGGAACAGCTCGAGCTGTTGGGCGCCAGCCGCAAACGCCTTGCCGCGAAGCTGTTCGGGGCCGGGCACGTCATGGCGAGCAGCACCGACATCGGCGGCAACAACGCGGCTTTCGCCGTCGACTACTTGAAGAAACAGGGGATACCGATCGTCGCCTCGGACCTCGGGGAGTGCTGCCCCAGGAAGGTGATGTTCTTTCCCAAAACCGGCCGCGCCCTGGTGAAAAGGATCCGCGCCCTGCACGCAGGAAGAAACTAGAATGCCCATCAAGGTGCTGATAATAGACGACTCCGCCCTGATCCGGTCCCTTTTGACCGAGATCATCAACCAAGCCCCCGATCTCCAGGTGGTGGGGACCGCGCCGGACCCGCTGGCGGCCCGGCAACGCATCAAGGAACTGAACCCGGACGTGCTCACCCTGGACGTGGAGATGCCCAAGATGGACGGGCTCGCCTTCCTGGAAAAGCTGATGAGGCTGCGCCCCATGCCGGTGGTGATGGTCTCCTCGCTCACCGAGAAGAGTTCCGCCGTGACGCTGAAGGCGCTGGAGCTGGGCGCCTTCGACTTCGTCACCAAGCCCAAGATCGACATCCGCAACGGGCTTTTGGAGTACTCCCAGGAGCTTGCCGAGAAGATCCGCTGTGCCCATACCGCCTTCCACAGGAAGGGGGGCAAGGCCCCTCCCCTGCAGGTGGAGGCGAAGCTCTCCGCGGACGCGGTGCTCCCCAACAAGCACCAGCACTTCGCGACCACGGAAAAGGTGGTCGCGGTCGGCTCCTCGACCGGCGGCACCGAGGCCCTCAAGGTCTTTTTGAGCGCGCTCCCCGCCGACTGCCCGGCGATACTGGTCACCCAGCACATGCCCGAGACCTTCACCCGGACCTTCGCGGCGCGGCTGGACGGGCTGTGCGCCCTGGCGGTCAAGGAAGCGGAGCACGGCGAACGGGTGCTGCCGGGGCATGCCTACATCGCGCCCGGCAACCGGCACATGATGCTGGCCCGCAGCGGCGCCAACTACACCATCGCCCTGGGCGACGGCCCGCCGGTGTCACGCCACCGCCCCTCGGTGGACGTACTGTTCCGCTCGGCCGCCAACTGCGCCGCCGACAACAGCCTCGGCATCATCCTGACCGGGATGGGGGACGACGGCGCCGCCGGGATGCTGGAGATGCACAACGCCGGCGCACGGACCCTGGCCCAGGACGAGGAAAGCTGCGTCGTGTTCGGCATGCCGCGCGAGGCGATCGCGCGGGGCGGGGTGGACGAGGTGGTCCCGCTCTCGGAAATGGCGGGGCGCCTCCTGGGGTGGCTCGCCTCGCACGGCAAGCGCAGCTTCAGGGTGTGAAGACGGGAAAGACCACCGGCAGGAGAAGAACGTGAAGTTCCTCGATGCGGCACGCGACAAGATATCGATCCCCCTGCTCATCAGCGCGGTCACCGTGGCAGTGGTGATGATGGTAGGAAACCACCTCATGCTGGACCAGATCCACGAGGAGGCGGTGCGCCAGGCCAACCGGCAGCAGGAAAACAGCATGATGGCCTTTTGGGAGCTGATGAACCGTCGCGGGCGCAACTTCCACATCGACAACGGCAGGATGATCCTGGGCGACTACTACGTCCTGAACGACGCCAACGAACTGCCCGACAAGATCTTCTGCATCACCGGAAGCAGGGCCACCATCTTCATGGGGGACACCCGGGTCGCCACCAACGTGCTCAAGGAGGACGGCACCAGGGCCATCGGGACCAAGCTGACCGGCCCCGCCTACGACGCCGTGTTCCGGGAGGGGATCCGCTACCGCGGCGAGGCGAACATCCTGGGCGCCCCGTACTTCACCGCCTACGACCCGGTGCGGGACGTGAACGGCAAGGTGATCGGGGCCCTGTTCGTGGGGGTGAAGCAGAGCGAGTACCTGGCCCGCTACGACCGCATCAACGTGAAGATCGGCGTCATCAACGGCGTCCTGGCGGCGATATTCGTACTGTGCGCCGTCATCCTGGGCCTGAACCGCAAGCGCGCCGAGGCCGAGATCAAGAGGCAGTTGAACTTCCAGCAGCAGATCATGGACACCATACCGAGCCCCATCTTTTCCAAGGATGCCCAGGGACGCTACAACCTGTGCAACAAGGCGTTCCAAAGCTATGTCGGGCTCAGCAGCGACCAGTTGATAGGGCGCTCGGTGTTCGACCTGTGGCAGCCGGACCTGGCCCGGAAGTACCACGAGATGGACCAGGAGATCATAGACGCACCGGGTATCCAGATCTATGAGTCACAGGTGAACTACGCCGACGGCAGCCTGCGTGACGTGATCTTCCACAAGGCCGCACTCCGCGACGACGAGGGCGTGGCCCAGGGCCTGGTCGGGGTCATCCTGGACATCACCGAGCGCAAGACGGTAGAGCAGGAGAGCCGCCGGATCGAGGCCCAGAAGCACCACTCGCGCATGATCGAGTCCCTGATGATCCAGTTGAACCACGACCTGAACACGCCGCTTACCCCGCTCTTTGCCCTGATCCCCATGATCCGGGCCAAAGTTAGCGAACCGGGCGTGGAAAGGATGTTGGAGATCTGCCAGCAGTGCGTAAACCAAATCCAGGGGTTGGCCGGCAAGGCGTTCGACCTGGTGCGCATCTCGTCGAGCCAGCCCCGCCTGATCCCGGTGAGCCTGTGCGCGGCGGTCGAGAGCGCCCTGAACGAGATGGCGCCGGTCCTGGCGCAGCGCGGCGTGATCTGCTGCAACGCGATCCGCGCCGACCTCCAGGTACTGGGATCGGCGGAGCAGCTCACGCTCCTGTTCAAGAACCTGCTCAGCAACGCGGCGCGTTACGCCGCCCAGAACGGCAAGGTGATCATCAGCGCCGAGATGAAGGGCAATGAGATCGAAGTGTCGGTCCAGGACGACGGCATCGGGCTGGACCACGAGCAGCTGAGTCGGGTCTTCGACGAGTTCTACAAGGTCGACCCTGCCCGGCACGACCTGAATACGCAGGGGCTGGGCCTCGCCATCTGCCGCAGGATCGTGGCCAACCACGAGGGGAGGCTCTGGGCGGAAAGCCCCGGGGCCGGGCGCGGCACCACCATGTTCTTCACCCTGAAGCAGGTGGGACACCAGCCGCCGGCCATCGCGGAGGACGACGTGTCTCAGGAGACCACCCCGGAGAGCAACCAGATATGAGGCACTTCTCCATTACAGAACTGAAAACGCGCATCGGCATCGCCATCGCCGTCACCATGGCCGCCGTGATCGGCATCGTCGCCCTGGGCGGAAGCGGGACTTCGGCGGGCCAGCCGTTGCAGCAACCGCTGCTGATCCTCGTGCTCTGCGTGGTGATCGTGATCCTGACCCGCATCCTGTTCTCCCACCTGGACCACCTCGAGGCAGCCCAGCGCATCGTGCAAGGACAGCAGACGGAACTGGCACTTGCCGAACAGCGGGAGCGCAGCCGGCTCAAGGCCCTGGAGCGGATCGCCACCGACGCGGAGCTGGAGGAACTGCTTAAGGACGTGGTGCAGTTTGTCGAGGATTGCCTGCCGGGATCGCTCTGCTCCATACTGCTCGTGGACGAGTCGGGCACCAGGCTGCGCCACGGCTGTGCGCCGTCCTTGCCGGCCGAGTACAACCAGGCGGTGGACGGGATCAGGATCGGAAAGGGGAAAGGATCGTGCGGCACCGCGGCCTTTTTGCGGCAGCGGGTAGTGGTCGAGGACCTGGAGCCGCATCCCTACTGGCATAACTTTCAACCGGCGCGCGATGCCGGCCTCAGGGCCTGCTGGTCCGAACCGGTCTTCGCCAGTAACGGCACCCTCCTGGGCACCCTGGCCGTCTACCACCGGGAACCGCGGGCACCGAGCAGCGAGGATCTCCACCTTTTGGAGTCGGCGGCCCATCTAGCGGGGATCGCCATCAGCCGGGTGCGTGCCGACGAGGGGCGCCACGTCCTGGAAGAGCAGCTGCGCCAGACCCAGAAGATCGAGGCAGTGGGGCAGTTGGCCGCCGGCGTCGCCCACGATTTCAACAACTTGCTGACGCCGATCATCGTCTACGCCGATATGCTGCTCAGGGTCTCTCCCGAGGGGAGCCCGCAGACGCGCATGATCCAGTCCATGAGTTCGGCCGCGCACAAGGCGAGCGACCTGACCCAGAAGCTCCTCTCCTTCGGACGCAAGCAGGTGTTGCACATGAACCTTCTGGACCTGAACGAGGTGATCACCTCCTTCAAGGAGATCATGCGCGCCACGGTCAGGGACAACATCGAGATCGACCTCCTGCTCTCCCCGGGTGCCGCCAAGGTGCAGGCGGACCGCGGCCAGTTGGAGCAGGTGCTTTTGAACCTCGTGTTGAACGCCCAGGATGCCATCGAGGGGAGCGGCTCCATCTGCATCGAGACCGGGCACCTGATCCTGGACGACGAGTTCCACCGGCAGCACCCGGTTGCCAAGCCGGGCCACTACATCCTGCTCGCCTTCAGCGACGACGGCTGCGGCATGAGCGAAGAGACGCTCAGGCACATGTACGAGCCATTCTTCACCACCAAGGAGAGCGGCCGGGGCACCGGTCTCGGCCTGGCCACCGTCTACGGTGTCATCAAGCACCACGGCGGCTGCATCGACGTCAGGAGCCGCCCCGGGCAGGGCACCAGGTTCTCCATCTATCTCCCCGCCAGCGCGAGTGCCGCGGAGCCCCTCATGCGTGCCTCCGCCGATGCCGCGCCACCGGAGCAGGACAGCACGGAGCGGACCATCCTGCTGGTGGAGGACAACCAGATGATCAGGGAGGTTGCCGCCGACCTGCTCACCTCCTTCGGATACCGCGTCCTGGTTGCGGAGACCCCGTCCCGGGCGCTGGAACTGGTGCACGCGGAGCAGCAGGTCATCGACCTGCTAGCCACCGACGTGGTCATGCCGGAAATGACCGGTCCGGAACTGTACGAAAAGTTGCAGGAAAGCCACCCCGCGCTGCCGGTCCTCTACATCTCCGGATACAGCAACGCTGTGATCCCGCACGATGCCGACCTGCGCCAGGAGGCGATCTTCCTGGCCAAGCCCTTCACCCTGGAGCAATTCATGGCCAGGATCAACGAGATGCTGTACCATGTGAAGCCGCCCCAGGGGGAGCCCCCGCCGCTGGACCACCGCACCATGGCCCGGCTGCTCGAAACACAACAAGGCGCGCCCGCGCCGGAACATAAGGAACCACAGCCATGAACAGACGGGTAATGATCGTAGACGACAACGAGTACGTCAGGGCATCGGTGGACATCATCTGCGAATCGGCCCAACTGGAACTGGCCAGTGCGGCCAGCGGCCCCGAATGCATCGAGCAACTGGAGGGGGGATTCCGCGGGGTCATCCTGATGGACATCATGATGCCTGAGATGGACGGCTGGGACACCATCAGGGAGATGGTGGACCGGGGGCTCTACCCGGGGAACGTCATCGTCATGCTGACCGGCATGGGTGAGCCGGATGCCAAGATGGACGGGCTCCAGGAGTACGTGTCCGACTATATGACCAAGCCCTTCAGCCCGGAAGAGCTGCTGGATTCCATCGAGTACTACCTCACCCTGCTCAACGCGCCGACGGACCATGACTAGGAACCTGGTGGTCATAGGCGTTTCCACGGGTGGGCCGCTGACGTTGAAGGCATTGTTCCGGGAGCTCCCGCCGCTGGATGCCGCATTCCTCATCGTGCTGCACATCACGCCCGAGATGGACTACCGCATCGCCCAGGGACTGGACGCGGCCGCCTCGATGCCGGTCAAACTGGCCGAGGACGGCGAGTACCTGAAGAGCGGCCGCGTCTACATGGCGCCGGGGGGGCTCCACCTCCAGCTGACCGGCAACAACCGGGTGGTGCTGTGCGAGGGCCCCCGGGTCAACTACGTACAGCCGGCCGCGGACGTCACCATGCTCTCGCTGAGCAAGCCGCTCAAAGGGAAGCTGATCGGCATCGTGCTCACCGGCATGGGACGCGACGGCGCCGACGGGATCAAGCACATCCACGACATCGGCGGCATCACCATCGCCCAGGACCAGCAGTCCTCCACCATCTATGGCATGCCCAAGGCCGCCGCCCAGACCGGTGCCATCGATTACGTCCTCCCCCCCCAGAAGATCGCCGGCAAGCTGATGGAACTGCTGGCCCCGCTGTGACCATCGGCTAGCCCGGGTCCCCATCCCGCTCGCCCGGTGCATGCTCCAACAGGAAGTCGACGAAGGCGCGGTTGGCCAGGGACAGGTAGGTGTCCTTCTTCCAGGCGATGAGCAGGTCGAGGTGCAGCGGGGGATCGAAGGAGACGGCGGCCAGATCGGTGTCCTCCGCCACCACCATCTTCAGGAAGATAGAAATGCCGGTGCCGTTGCGCACCAGCGACTTGACCAGGGAGAAGAGGTTGGTCTCGAAGATGATCCTCGGCGCGCTGCCGGTCCCCTTGAGCGCCTCCAGGAAAAACTCCCTGATGTAATACCCCTCCTTGTAGAACACCAGCGGCTCCCCGATGAACTCCGTCAGCGTCACCGCCTGGCGCCCGGCAAAGGGGTGGTCCGGCGGCACGCAGACCACGATCTCCTCGCGCAGGAAACGCCGCACCTCCAGGGTCGGGGGAAAAGCGGCGCTCCCGCCCCCCGCCACTACCCCCATGTCCAGCTCACCCTCCCCTATCATCTTCTGGATCCGCCCCGAGCCCTCCCCGAGCACGGAGATGCTCAACTGCGGGTAGCTCCGCTTGAAATCGCGGAAGATGTCGGGAAAAAAGTAGGCGCTGATCATCGGGGTGATGCCGATCCTCACTTCGCCCCGGGTCAGCCCCTTGAGCTCGGCCATCTCCAACTCGGCGCCGCGCAAATCGTCCAGAATGCGCCGGGCGTGCCCCTGGAAGATCTCCCCCTCCGCGGTGAGCGAGACCTTCTTGTCCTGGCGGTTGAAAAGGACCAGGTCCAGTTCCTCCTCCAGTTTCTTCACCGCCATGCTGACCGCAGGCTGCGCGATGCGCAGCGACTCCGCCGCCTTGGTGAAGTTGCTGAGCCGCGCCACCTCGAGGAAGTACCGCAACTGCCTGATGTCCATGCCGCCCCCCATTGATAAGCAATAGTTATCAAAGCGATAAACATTATATATTTTTCTTATGATCCTGCAACGGTTATAGTTCAACCCACGTCCCCCCCTTTGCGAGGTTCTTCCGAGAATTCCGGGGAGCCATCTTGTCCTCCATTAAATAACGAGACAAGGGCATCACGTTCCCCGCTTTGCGACGGGGGGACAGGGGGGATTTGCTTCAAAACGGCGGTCAACAGCAGGGGAGAATCATGGGATCCATCAAGAGCGGCACCAAAAGATACCGGCAGATCAACTGGGCATTTTTCTTCGCGGGCTTCGTCACCTTTATCACGCTCTACGACGTGCAGCCGCTGTTGCCGGTCTTCACCCGAGAATTCGGCGTCAGCGCCATGTTTGCCAGCCTGCCCCTTTCGGTCACCTCCTGCGCCCTCGCCATCTCCATGCTTTTCGCCGGCACCATCTCCGAGACGCTGGGAAGAAAAACCGTCATGGTCGCTTCGCTGGTGACCACCTCCATCCTGGCCTATCTGACCTCCCACACCCAGAGCCTGGAACAACTGGTCGTAGTCAGGTTCCTCCAGGGCATCGCGCTGGCCGGCCTTCCTGCCGTCGCCCTCGCCTATCTCAGCGAGGAAATCGCCCCGGCTTCACTCACCTCAGCCATCGGCCTCTACATCAGCGGTAACGCCATCGGCGGCATGACCGGCAGGATCTTCACCGCCACCATGGCCGATGCCACCTCCTGGCGCACGGCCCTGGCCATCATCGGCGTGGTCTGCTTCGTGCTGAGCCTCTACTTCGCCAAGAGCCTCCCCCCCTCTGAGAACTTCAAGAAGCGCTCATTCGCGGCGCGCTACCTGTTCAGCTCACTGTACCGGCAGTTGCAGGACCCGGGGCTGCTCAGTCTGTACGGAATCTCCTTCCTGATCATGGGGAGCTTCGTGACCCTGTACAACTACATCACCTTCCGGCTTTTGGGAGCGCCATACCATCTCCCCGCCTCGCTGGTGAGCCTGATCTTCCTGGTCTACATGCTGGGATCCTTCAGTTCTTCCATGATCGGGGTGCAGGTAGAGCGCTTCGGGCGCGGCCGGATGCTCTTTCTCACCATAGCCACCATGGTCGTCGGGGCGCTCTTCACCGTGAGCCGTGACCTGGGCACCATCGTCACCGGGATCGCCATTTTCACCTGCGGCTTCTTCGGCGCCCACACCATCGCCTCCAGCTGGGTGGGGAGCCGCGCCAAGACTGCCCGCGCGCAGGCCGCCTCCCTCTATCTCTTCTTCTACTATCTCGGTTCCAGCGTTTCCGGCACCGTCGGCGGTGTCTTCTGGACCTCCTTCGGCTGGCAGGGCGTGGTGCTCCTGATACTGGGGCTCCTGGGAGCCGGGCTGGTGCTGTTGAAGTTCCTCACCAGTTGTTCCGAAGGCGACTGCCCTGCCCGAAGCGCCGTTGCCACCCTCGACGTTATGCGCAGCTAAGTACTCAAGTTCCGGTCGTGCCTGCCGATAAAAGCCTCAGTAGTCAGGAGGAAAACAGCATGCAGGAACTTATACGAGTAGCGGACGGGGTAGCCATCCCTCTGGAAATGTTAGGGACCTGGGACAAGGTCTCGGAGTTGGCCTCCAAGTACGGTCGTGTCTTCGAGGCCGATCTGGGGCGGCTCGGGTTCAATTTGCGTCCCATTTACCATCTCAACAACTACATCGGCGGCGAGCAGGCGATAGCCTTCGGCACAGCCACCTCATCGAGGTTGCAGTTCGTGCTGCGCCCCGACATTTACAAAGCCATGGTAGGCAGCATAGTCCACTGACCCCCGGCCAGCGGGGCGGCCTGTTGCCCCCGCCTGCCCGTCCCCGCCTGTCCACTGCCTCACCAACAACACTGCCTCGCCCAGCTGCCAATTCAGGCTTTCCCATCATTCCCATAGTTCCCAGCACTCCCGTAACTCCCATCCTCGCAAGCCTTTCCGACAAAAAAGATCCCCAAACCCACAAACCCCGTTTTTATGACTTAGGTCAAGGTCGCAGTCGACATTAGCCGTTAAAGTCACAACATCGAAGCGGCACACAGGAGCCGACGGCTGCCACAGGGACCGCTTCAACAGATCAAGCAAAACCAGGAGAATGGATGAAGAGCTTTTTGAAGAACCTTTTCGGTATGGGAACCTCAACTCAAACAAACGCTAAGGAGGAAGTGATGGACAACATGTTTTGCTACCAGTGTGAACAAGCCGCCAACGGCGGTTGCTCCAAAGTCGGTGTCTGCGGCAAGAAGCCGGAAGTAGCGGCTCTGCAGGACCTGCTCATCTACAACCTGAAAGGGATCGCCTTCTGGGCCAACCTCGCCCGCGAGAAAGGCGCCAAGGATGCAGCCATCGACCGCTTCATGCTGGACGGCCTCTTCACCACCGTGACCAACGTCGACTTCGACGCCGAAGAAATCGCCAAGCTGGTACGTGAAGCAGCCACCCTGCGCAACCAGGCACAGGCTCTCTACGAGAAGGCCAACGGCGGCGCCTACACCGGTACCGTACCCGAGGCAGCGCAGGCGTTCCACGCCGGCACCACCTCCGAACTGGTTGCCTTGGGCGCCAAGCACGGCGTCAAGAGCGAAGAGATCGACGCCGACGTCCACTCCGTCAAGGAAATCCTCATCTACGGCATGAAAGGGTACGCAGCCTACGCCCACCACGCCCTGGTGATCGGCCTCGAGAACGACGAGATCTACGCCTTCACCCACAAGGCGCTGGCAGCCACCCTGGACCTGAAACTCGGCCTCATGGACTACGTCGGCCTCGCCATGGAGTGCGGCAGGATCAACCTGGTCACCATGGAACTCCTCGACAAGGCCAACACCGACAGCTTCGGCCACCCGGTACCGACCCCGGTACAGCTGGGCACCAAGGCAGGCAAGGCGATCCTCGTTTCCGGCCACGACCTGCGCATGCTCGAAGAGCTCCTGAAGCAGACCGAAGGCAAAGGGATCAACATCTACACCCACGGTGAGATGCTCCCCGCCCACGGCTACCCGGGCCTCAAGAAGTACGCTCACCTCGCCGGCAACTTCGGTGGCGCATGGCAGGACCAGGCCAAAGAATTCGTCGACTTCCCCGGCGCCATCATCTTCAACACCAACTGCATCCAGCGCCCGGCCGAGAGCTACAAAGACCGTCTCTTCACCTGGGGCCTGGTCCAGTGGCCGGACGTCAAGAACATCAACGGCTGGGACTTCTCCCCGGTCATCGAGAAGGCGCTCTCCCTCCCCGGCTTCGAAGAGGCCCCGGGCAAAGAGATCCTCACCGGCTTCGGGCACAACGCGGTGCTCGGCGTGGCCGACAAGGTCATCGACGCGGTCAAAGCCGGCCAGATCCGTCACTTCTTCCTGATCGGCGGCTGCGACGGCGCCAAAACCGGTCGTAACTACTACACCGAGTTCGCCGAGAACGTACCGAGCGACTGCGTCATCCTGACCCTGGCCTGCGGCAAGTACCGCTTCAACAAGCTTGACTTCGGCGACATCGGCGGCATCCCGCGCCTGCTCGACATCGGCCAGTGCAACGACGCCTACTCCGCGATCCAGATCGCCGTGGCCCTCGCCGGCGCCTTCAACTGCGGCGTCAACGATCTGCCGCTCTCCTTCATCCTCTCCTGGTACGAGCAGAAGGCGGTGGCGATCCTGCTGACCCTGCTCCACCTGGGCGTGAAGAACATCAAGCTGGGACCGAGCCTGCCGGCCTTCATCACCCCGAACGTGCTGAACTTCCTGGTCGAGAACTTCAACATCGGCCCCATCGGCACCGCCGAAGGCGACCTGAAGCAGATCCTCGGCTAATAGCAAAGGCTCTCCAGAGGACACAGAGGCCACAGAGCGAAAGCAAAGTCGCGACAGAAAAGGCGGCCCCGGTACAGTACCGGGGCCGCCTTTTCTCTTCTCTTCGCTCGACGAAGCTCCTCCCCCTCCGGGGGAGGGGACTCCACTACTTGCTCTCGTTATCCTGACCCGGAATAGCCTCCGTCACGCTCTCGCAAATGATCTTCTTGCTGTCCTGCATGTCTGAATATCTGAAACCGCCTCCCAGCGTGGTCGGCGAGCAGACATTGTCGGGTGAATTGGCATTGACCAGGCAGATTGCGCAGGTCACCGTGGGATTGTCAGTGAGTTTTTCCACTTCATTGACCAGACCTTTACTATGCAGAAAGCAGATGTGATGTTCGTGGTCCCCTGCACAAATGCATTTATGATCGGATTCCATCAGGTTCCCCCTGTCGTTTTTGTCTTGAGCGTGCCGTCTCTGAAAGACGGCACATCGAATATGCTATCCCTTTTGCTTTCCTGTGTCATCTGACAACTTGTCCAGCTCCAGCTATTTCTGCATCGGCTTTTTCTTCTGCTTGAGCGCTTCCTTCAGCCGCTGCTGTGCCTGCGTGATCAACATCTGCTGCGTTCCTTCACCGCTCTCACCTTCCACCGGCAAGCGCTGGACGTAACTGCCGTCGGGCTGCATATCCCAGGCGGAACGGCGGTCCGCATCATGGCAATCGAGCACGGTTCTTAACTCGGTGGTCAGTTCGGGCGCGGTGACCGGGCAAAGGATTTCTACGCGGGCCTCCAGGTTACGCTTCATGGCATCGGCGGATGCGATGAAATACTCCTCGGCGCCGCCGTTTCTGAAGTAGTAGATCCGGGCATGTTCCAGGAAACGCCCGACGATGCTGACGACTCGGATGTTGTCCGACAGCCCCGGTACGCCGGGGCGCAGCCGGCAGGTGTCGCGCACGTACAGGTCGATCTTCACCCCCGCCATCGAGGCACGGTACAGCGCCTTGACGATGTCGCCGTCCTCCAGCGCGTTCATTTTGAACCTGATCAACCCGCCCCCGTTTTGCTGGTGCAGCTCGACCTCGCGTTCAATGCGCGTCAGCAGTGCCTTCTTCAGCAGCTTGGGCGCCGGCATCACCGCACGGTAGTTGCGCTTCGCCGTGAAGCCGGTGGTCAGGTAATTGAAGAGTTCGGTGACGTCCTGGGCGATGGTGTCGTCGCAGGTGATGATGCCGATGTCGCTGTAGATGCGGGCGGTCTCGGTGTGGTAGTTGCCCGTGCCGATGTGGACGTAGCGCCTGAGGCCCTGGAAGTCCTGGCGCACCACCAGGATTACCTTGCAGTGGGTTTTCAAGCCCACCACCCCGTAGGTGACATGAATCCCCGCCTCTTCCATCACCTCGGCCAGGTGGATGTTGGTCGCCTCGTCGAAGCGCGCCTTCAGTTCCACGACCACCGCCACCTGCTTGCCGTTTTGCGCCGCCTGCACCAGTGCGTCGATGATGCGCCCCTGGATGGAGGTGCGATACAGGGTCATCTTGATGGCGCGCACCTTGGGATCGTTGGCCGCCTCGCGCAGGAAGCGCTCCACCGACGTCGAGAAGGAGACGTAGGGGTGCTGCAACAGCACGGAGCCGAGGTCGCGGATGGTGTGGAAGATGTTCCGCTCGGCGGTAAGCTGCGGGTGGTCGATCGGGTGGTGCGGCGGGTCGTGCAGACGCGGGTAATCAAGCTTCGAGATCTCGAAGAGGTCGCGTAACGCCAGCATCCCGGAAACCTCCAGGACGTCGTTTTCCTCGTCCAGTTCCAGTTCGGCCGCCAGGCGCCCGCGATGCAGCGGCTCCATCCCCGCTCCCACCTCGAGCCGCACGATGGGGGCGAACTTGCGCTCCTTCAGCTCCGACTCGATCATGGACATCAGGTCGTCCGCCTCTTCCTCGTCCTTCTCGGTGTTGGCGTTCCTGGTGACCCGGAAGATCTCGCAGGAAACGATCAGCATGCCCGGGAACAGCATGTCCAGGTTGTTCATCATGACCTGCTCGATGGGAATGAAGTGGTCCCCCTTGCCGACCCGGATGAAGCGCGGCGTTCCCAGGCCTATCGGCACCTTGACCCGCGCCAGGGTGTGTTCGCGCGATTTCGGGTAACGCAGCGTCACCAGGAGGTTGAGCGAGAGGTTGGAGATGAACGGGAAAGGATGGGCGGGGTCAATCGATTGCGGCGTCAGCAACGGGTAGATGTTGTTGTAGTAGTGCTCCCGCAACAGCTTCTTCTCTTTGGGCGACAGGGTGTCATAGCTCTCGATGACGATGCCCTTCCCCTCCAGCAGTTCCCGCACTTGGCGGAAGGCTTCCCTTTTGGTCGCCTCGATCTCCCGGACCGACGCGTTACACTCGACGACCTGCTGGCGCGGCGTCCGGCCGTCCAGGGTCAGTTCGTGCAGGCCGGCGCCGATCTGCTGCTTCAGACCGCCAATCCTCTTCATGGCAAATTCATCGAGATTGGAACTGACAATGGCGATGAACTTGAGCCGCTCCAGCAATGGCGTACGCTCATCCATCGCCTCGTGCAGCACCCGGCGGTTGAACTCGAGCCAGGTGAGCTCACGGTTCAAGTACCAGCGGCTCTCGCCCAGGTCGAACTCGGGCTGCTCGATACCGGCAGCACCTTTCGGCTTGGGCGGCTGCTTCGCGCCCGGCTTTACCGCCTTGGCAGCCTTAGGTTTAGTAGCCTTGTTGGCCGCCTTCGGCTTGGCGCCCTTCGCATTGGCAGCCTTAGGTTTAGCGGCCTTGGGGTTGGCAGTCTTAGATTTGGCAGTCTTAGATTTGGCAGCCTTCGGCTCGGCAGCCTTGGCAGATTTGGTCGCTTTGGCGGTTTTGGTCCCCTTCGCGTCTCGGCCTGCCTTGTCGGCCAGCTTGGGAGCCTTACCTGCCTTGGACGCTTTGCCCCCCTTGGCTTTACCGGTCTTGCCTCCCTTTTCCGGCT
This sequence comes from Geomonas anaerohicana, assembly GCF_016458305.1. GTDB lineage: Bacteria > Desulfobacterota > Desulfuromonadia > Geobacterales > Geobacteraceae > Geomonas > Geomonas anaerohicana. Next base: position 237,690 of record NZ_JAEMHL010000008.1, read on the forward strand.
TCAACGCCTGCCGCGGCACCACATCGGTCAACTGCGGATCACCACCCGCGCCGCCCGGGGCCGCAACCACCTTCACATTGCCGTCAATGAAATGGGGATTGTTCTCAGCAGGATGATCCGGTGACTCAAGATCCCGCACTCCATGGATTTGCGGGATCTCCAGCACGCTTTGAACGGGGGGCTCTTGCTCATGCAACAGGTTAAAGGCATCCTCTTCTTGCTCAGTTTTTAGAGGTACAACAGGCTTGGTCTCCATGACCTTACTCTCCGGGACTGTAGGGTAGTAATATTATTTCATTATTATCTGACTTAGGCAACCGGCTGCCCCTGTTTTGCCTGCCGCCGACAGAGAAAGGCCCCCGCCGGTGCTATTGTCTGTCACCGATGCGGAGGCCTTTCCCTGTTGCCGATGCTGCTTCTTTATTCCACAGGCGGGATCTTTCGCGCCCGGGCTGCCCTCTTTCTCAATATCCTCATAACCTCAGCCGAACTCAGCTCTCTCTCCCTCTGTTTGCGCCGCTCCATGATGACCACAACGGGTGCCTCTTCCTGCTTGCCTTCCTGCTCGCCCATGGTCCACCTCCAGCTGCGGCGGCATCCGCGCTGCAGCATCCGGTTAATGGCAAACATTTTATCTTCATTGCCCCCCGTTGCCACCCCTGGCGCCAATTTGCTTATCCCATTCTCCCCTCTATAATCCATAGGTCCAATCCACGCAGCCCCAAGGTAACCGATGAAGATACTCCTTCTGGCGATGCCGGACGCCGCCAACAACTTCCATCGCATCATCAAGGTCCCCAACCTGGGGCTGTGCTCCATCGCGGCCCAACTCAAGCTGCACGAGGTTAAGGTAGTGGACCTGGTGCTGGTGCACCGCGACATCAAGGCCTGGCTGCAGCGCTTCCTGCGTGAGTTCCGCCCGGATGTAGTCGGCATCAGCAGCATGAGCTTCCAGTACGAGAGCGCCCTCAAGGTGATGTCGATCTGCCGGACCTGCGTGCCCCAGGCCAAACTGGTGCTGGGTGGCTACCACGCCACCCTCGCCTACCGCGAACTGACCGAACAGGCGCCCCCGTTTGACTTCCTGGTACGCGGCGAGGGGGAACATGCCTTCCCGGCGCTGCTGGAGGCGCTGGATGGGCAACGCTCCTTCTTCGATGTCCCCGGTTTGTCCTGGCCCCGTCATGGCACCTTCATCCACAATCCCACCGCCGGGTTGCTGGACCTGGCCCAACTCCCGCTGCCCGCCCGCGCTGCCCGCGTCCTCGACGACTTCACCTATTTCGACCGCAAACTCGACTGCGTCGAGACCTCGCGCGGCTGCACCATGACCTGCACCTTCTGCTCCATCACCGGGATGTACGGCACCAGCTTCCGCTGTCACCAGGTTGGCCGGGTCATCGAGGATCTGAAAGTGTTGCAAAAGAGGGGAACCCGCACCGTGCTGCTGGTGGACGACAACATCACCCTGGACAGCCGTCGCTTTACCAGCCTTGCCCAGGCCATCGTGGAGCATGGGTTGAACAGCATGGAGTACCTGGTGCAGGCCTCCGTGGCCGGCATCGTGGCAGATCCCGAGCTGATACCGGCGCTGGCCCGGGCCAACTTCGCCCTGGTCTTTCTGGGCATCGAGTCGGTGCTCCCGCAGAACCTGGCTCTCTTTCAGAAGGGGGACATCCGGGAGAAAACGGAGCGGGCGGTGCGCCTGCTGCGGCAGCACCGCATCGGCGTGATGGGGGGATTCATCATCGGCAATCCGGATGACGGGCGGGAGGAGATCCGGGAGGTATTTCGCGCCTCGCGCCGGTTGGGCATCGACCTGCCCTACGTGCAATGCGTGACGCCGTACCCCGGCACCAGGATCAGGGAAGAGCTTTTGGCGGCGGGCCTGGTGACCAATCCCGACCGGCTGAGCAGGTACACCGGGTTCATGTGCAATGTGAGGACGAAGCGGCTCAGTGTGGGGCAGTTGAACCGGATCATGAACTGGGAGAATCTGAAGGCCTTCTTCAGCCCCTCCATGTTCATCGGCAACTATTTCGTCAGGAAGCGCGAGAAAGGCGGTTTGAAGGTGTTGTTGAACAACCTGGACCTGGTCCGCGGCTTTTTCACCGGCGACCAATTCCGGTCTAGGCACAGGTTTTAACGACCGTTCAACGTTCAACGTTCAATGTTAGGCTGCTGGCTACTCCCATCACTCCCATCACTCCCATCACTCCCATCACTCCCATCACTCCCATTATTCCCATTATCCCCAGACTTCCCCATTGCAGTCCTAAGCCTGCCCTACACCTTCCTCAGCAGACAAGCATGCGCCGACAGCCCGGCACCGTAGGCGAGCAGTACGCACCACTGCCCGGCGTCCACCCCCTGCTGCAGCATCTCTTCCAGCACAAACCACACCGTCGGCGACGACATGTTGCCGTACTGCGACAGCACCTTCCGTGTCGCCCGGAGCCGCTCTTCCGGGATCCCCACCTGGTCCCGCACCGCGTTGATAACCTTCTCGCCGCCGGTGTGCAGCGCCCACCCTCCGATATCGCTCTTATCAACGGCCGACATTGCGAGCAGATCGTCCACCACCTCCGCCGCTGCCTTGCCCACCAGCTTGGGCAGGTCGGTCGACAACTGGTTGTGTAACTGCCCCCCCTTGTGCACGAACCGTATTGCCTCCCGCTGTTCGGGCACGTAGCGCCCCGCAGAAGCGCACACCTCGAAGCCGGCAGGCCTTTCACACAGCACCGCTGCCGCGGCCCCGTCGCCAAAGAGAGCGTTGGAAAGGATCAGGCTCAGATCGTTGCCCATCTGGAAGGCAGCGCTGCAGATCTCCACCGCCACGCTCACCACCACCCCACCCGTCATCCTCAGCATCGACTCCGCCACCTGGAGATTAGGGATGGCACCGCCGCATCCACTGCCGACCAGGTCGTAGAGCCGGGTGCGAGGATCCAGCCCCAAACGCTGCGCCAGGTAGGTCGAAATGCCGGGACAGATGTATCCGGTGCAGGTATTCACCACCAGACCGTTCACCTGCTGAACCGTCACTCCCGCCTTTTCCAACGCCTTGGTTACCGCCTCGGCCGCGAGACTGATCGACTGTTCAGTAAAACGCGCCACCCGCTGGTCTTGCGTCTCGTTGAAAATGTGGGCGGGATCGTCCACGGCGAAGTGCCGCTTCTTGATGCTCGGATGCTCGAAGGTAGCCCGGATCAGCCCCATGCTTCTCGGCGTGAGTGTTTCCTTGAAATGCCCCCGGATCAGGTCGGCGGCGAACCGCTGGCACGCGCTGAAGCGCGGCACGGCGGACGCTATCGATGCGACGTAGGCTCTTCCTCTTGATGGTCCCCCGGCAACGGCTGCGTCGGTCATTTTCCCCTCCTCCCTGCAATACTCCAGAGTGCACCGGAGTACATGTCATTGAAAGCGTCCTGGTAAAGCTGCAGCAACTCCTGTCGGTACTGTTCATCCACCTGCACTGCGTCCCGTGTCCAGCGTTCACAGTAACCGCACCGGGAACAATCACTGCTCCGGCAGTCGATCTCTCTCATCCCTTCCAGGAAGCCGTCCAGACGCCGGTTGTCGATGTGAACGGGATCCCAGGCAAGCCCTGCCACCAGACCGCGCTTCTCGGCCAGCCGCTTCAGGCGGAACAGCCCCGCCTGCCTCACTGCCAGCGGCCTGAAGAAGAACTTGGCGAATCTCCGCAGATCCAACAGGCTCCCCCCCTTCGGCGAGGCGGTCCTGTAACCGTAGGGCTGGATCAGGTCCAGCAGGTTGCCGTCGAAGCGCCCCTCTGCATAGGCACGGACCCGGCGTGCCAGCACCTCGGTCGGCGCTCCCCGCTCCAGGATCTTGAAGGAACTGAAGCCGAGGTCGGTGTATGCCTTGAGATCCTCGGGCCTGATGAATTCAGAGCGCAGGTAATGTGACGGATCGGCGAGTTTGAGGGCGGAGCACTTGAGCGCGCAGTAGTCGATCATGAACCCGCGGCTGGCGTGGCCCTGCTGCGAGGCGTGGGAGAGGTTCACCATGTGCTGCCCCGACAGCGGACAGAAGATGAGGCAGTTGGAGTTGGCGATCAGTTGCAGTTCCAGCCCGACCGCCTGCCGGATCGAGCGTAGCATGGCGAAATCACGGTTCACCGCGATCGATTCCAGCGTGATGCAGTCGGCGCCGATGTCCTCCCAGAACTTCGCCTTGGCAACGCAGTCCACCCGGGCGTACACGCCGACGCGCACCTTGAGGCACGGGTGACGCTGCTTGATGATAGGGAGCAGGAAGGGGAGCGAAACAGTGACGGACGTTACGCCGCATTCCTCCACGAAACCAAGCAGGCGCTCCAGATCGGCCTGTCCTTTCCGGATGAACTCGCGGTTGTCCATGCAGGCGGGATTCAGGAGGTAGTTGAAGCCGATGCCGCGGCGCGCCGCATCCTGCACGTGCGCCCGGAACCGCGCCTTGCTCAGAGGCGCCAGCATGAAGGAGGCCCGGCCTCCCCCTACGCTGTCGGAAGGAAGCTTCCCGAACAACTCGGCAACCGGGTACCCTTCCAGGGCCGGCAGGAGGTCGGGCTCGAAGTTGGTGGCGACGGAAAATTTCATGCGCTCTCCCCGGAAACGACCAGCAGCCAGAACGGCTCGCGGTGAACGTCGATGGTAGTGGCTCCCGCCTTGGCCGCACATGCCCGGAGTTCACCCGCGGTGAAGGCTTTGAGCACGGAGAGAGGGCCGTCGTAGCGGGTCATGCGGTTGCTGGTGAAGATCCTGGTGAGCACGTAGATGAGGGCGTAGGCAACCCAACTTCTCCGGAGGTCTATCACGATGAAGCCGCGCCGCGCCACCCGGAGCATTTCCTTCATGGCCCTTACCGCTTCCGGCTCCTTCATGTGATGCAAGGTCTTGCTGCAGAGCACGACGTCGAAGCTGTGCTCCCGGAAAGGGAGTTGCAGCGCGTCCGCCACCAGCAGCTTGATCTCCGGGTAGCCCGAGGCGTATTCGCGCGCGATTTCGACGATCCGGCTGTTGAGGTCGACAGCCGTCACCTGGATGTCGATCCCCTTTTCCCTGGCCCATTCCACCAGGGCAACGGGGAGGTCGGCCGAACCGGTGGCGACGTCGAGCACGGACAAGTGCCGCCGCCCCTGCAGCTTCGCGGCAAGATGCTTCAATAGCGCCCGCGTGTCGCCCAGGTAGCGGTTCACCGTCCTGAGGTCGGAGAGGCTCCCCTCCAGTTCCTCCTGGGTACATACCTCCGGAGGAAGATCGAGGAACTCCAGGGCGGTTCTTTTGCGAGGGATAAATGGCATAGAACCTTGAAAACCTCTACGTGCTATTGCCGGCGCGTCGCGGCGCTTTCCTCCCCCCGCCACCTGAGCACCCCTGTGGCATATCTTGCGTAGCGCCAGAAAGGGGTCGGCAGCCCCACGGCTGTTCCGATGCGGCGCAGGGTGCCGAGGACTGGGGCCTGGGTATCGGTGAGGTGAATCAACCGGGCATGCACCACCCCGCAGTCGAGAAGGCCCCGCGCCCGCTCCGGGGTGAGCTTGGGCGAGAAATAGAAGGACGGCATGAGCAGGTCGTCGTCCGGCCGGACACAACCCTCGCCCAGGGCGAGCCGGTGCAGCCCCGTCCCCGGATAGATCCGTATCCCGGTAGTAATGAAGGCGGCATCTTTGCTGCCGACATGGCGGTTCAAAAAAGCCACCGTCTGTCCCAGCGTCTCCTCGTCCTCTTGCGGCGCACCTACGAGGAAGCACCAGAGCGCCCGCAGCCGTGAGCGCCCCAGGAGTTCCGCGGCACGGTTCACTTCGTCCTCGTCGAATCCCTTCTGCAAGGCGGCCAGCGTTGCTCCGGCGGCACTTTCCGGCGTGATCACGAGCGACGTCATCCCGGCCCGCTCCATGAGCCGCACCTGCGCCGCCGTCAGTCCCTTGGGGGAGAGCGAGGAGGCGCAGAAGCGGGCCTGCACCTCGCGCCTCAGCACCTCTTCCAGCAGCAGTTCCAGGTACCCTTCCGGTTCGTTGAAGATGCTGTCCACGAACTCGAATTCGCGCGCAGAGGTATGACACATCGTTTCGACAATCTCGTCCACCACCGCGCCCGGCTCCCGCACCCGCCACGACGATCCTTCAATCATGCGGTAGGTACAGTAAAGGCAGTGCTGGGCGCAGCCTCGCTTCCCCTGTACCGGGAGCACCGGTTCCCGGGCCAGGTACCTCCCGGCATCCACCCACCCGTGCAGCCGCGGCGTCACGAACCCCTCGGCGGCTATCGGTGCAGGATGGCAAACCTGCCGCTGCGCTCCCGTTCTGCAGACCACCCCGGCCACCTCTCCGGCGACATCGAGATCCGGTGCGCTGAAGAACCCCACCGCGGCCCGCTCCCCCTCCCCCACCACGGCATGATCAAGTTCCAGGTATTCCAGGACCTGGTGCGGCAGGATGCTCACCCCGGCTCCTCCGACCAGGATGCGGGCGTCAGAACGCGCCTTGATCAGGCGCACCACGTCCCGCACCTCGGGCAGGTACGACTTCGGGTCGAGCAAGTTGCAGTTGTCGAGGTTTCTAACAGAAATGCCGATACCGTCGGGTGCGAAACTCTTCACGGCATCGGCAACGGCACGAAGCGGGTCCGGCTGGAAGCAGAGATCGAGGAACTGGACGTGGAAACCAGCCAGCCGCAGCGATTCCGCCACCCACGCCGCCCTAAGCGGCACCGTCGGCTGCGGTGCCGTCTCCCGATTCGTGCTTATCATGAGGATCCGTGACGACACCAGCTCCATTCTCCGGGACTGTACTCCGTGCCCGCCGTGCAGGCAGAAAAAGGTATTGAATGCCATAAGTGCCAGTAGTACAATGGTTCTTATGGAGGGAAGCAACAAACAAGAACCCTTGACAACCAAATCAAGTCAACTCCAGATGCATGAAGCGACATCCGGGGTTGGTAACTGACGTCCGGTAGGCCAAGCCGAGAAGGCTCTTTATCTCGTCCGTTATGGAATAAAAAAACCTGATAAGGATGGAATCCGGTAAAAAACTTCCAGTAACAAAAAACCATCCCCACGGACTGAGCAGGTTCCACTGAACGTCAGTTATTTTTTCCGAAAAAGCTCGATGATCAACGTCATCGGGCTTTTTTTATGGGTCGCTAAGCCGGGACAGGCACCTGCGGAGCCAGTCCCGGACCAGCCATTGAACCTGTCGCCCGGCACCAATCGTCCCCCAGGTCCAGAAGCGGCCGCCTACCTTAAACGAAATCCAATACTATCAGACTCCATGAATTTCGCTGGTGTCTGTCACGATTCCTTCCACTTTCTGTTAAACTAGGCGACATGAATCTGGCTGACCTTCCTCTGCATCAGTGCCGACTTTCTGAACGGGAAATCCTGGCGTACCGCCGTTACGGCAGCGGACCGTCCAAGGTGATCCTGGTGCACGGCCTGGCCGCCCGGTCCGAGACCTGGAGCGATCTCGTTCCCCTTTTTTCTGCCGAGCGCTACACCCTCTACCTCCTCGATCTGCTCGGCTCCGGCGCCTCCTCCAAGCCTGAAACGGCCGATTATTCCATCCGCGGTCACAGCATGCGGCTGCTGGACTTTCTCAACCAGCTGGAACTGAAACAGGTGACCCTGGTGGGGCATTCACTGGGCGGAGCCGTGGTGCTCCTTACCGCGGTGGAGGCCATGCTCCGTAACGCAGACGACCTGTTGAGCGCGATGGTGATCATGGCCGGTCCCGGGTACATCCAGCGCCTCCCGCTCATGGCCGAGATTTTCGAGAACCGGCTGGCGGCGGCATTGTTCGTCGCCCTCTATGCCCCCGACATCTGGATCAAGACCGGGCTCAAGATGGCCTACTACGACCACAACCTGGTCGACCGGGAACATATCGCCAGGTACGCCCCCTGTTACCGCGACAAGGAAGCCAAACGGGCGTTAGTGGCGACCTGCCGCAGCCTGGTGCCACTGGACCAGGACCAGATCGCCACACGCTACCAGGACCTGCGCCTGCCGGTACTCCTGCTGTGGGGTAGGCACGACCAGATCGTGCCACTGTCACAGGGGAACCGGCTGCAGGATGCTATTGTCGGGTCGAAACTCGAGGTACTGGAGCAGTGCGGGCACAATCCGCAGGAAGAAAAACCTGCTGAAACGTTCGCAATCCTGCACAGTTTCATCTCGGGCAACATTTACCTCACTGATTGAAATGGAACTGAGCATTGATCTTGGGGGGGTGAGGTGTTATCTTTTATCTGGTCTGTGACTATTTCGTTCATTAAGGAGAGAGAGCAATGACAGCACGCTTGATCGCAAGAATTATTGTTGGCATGACAGCCGTTGCCCTGTTAGCAACCGGCTGCGCCACCAACCCTGATGGAAGCTACGAATTCAAGAGAACCGGCCTGGGCGCACTGGGCGGCGCGGTACTGGGTGCCGGCGCCGGCGCACTCATCGGCGGCAAGTCGCACCGCGGGCGCAACGCGGCCATCGGCGGCCTGACCGGCGCCGTAGTAGGCGGCGGCATCGGCAACTACATGGACCGCCAGGCAGCCGCGCTCAAGAAGGAGATGCCGCAGGCCGAGGTGGTGCGTGACGGCGACAAGGTGTACGTGGCGCTTCCTTCCGGCATCCTGTTCGACGTAGGGAAAGACACCCTGAAGCCCGAGGCGAAGGATGCTCTCGGCAAGGCAGTCCCCACTCTCAGGGATTCCCAGACCACCATCGTCATCGAGGGGCACACCGACTCCACCGGCTCCGACGCTGTGAACCAGCCCTTGAGCGAGCGGCGCGCCGGCCGCGTGCGCGACTTCCTGATGTCGCAGGGAGTTCCGGGTTCCAAGATGGCGGCAGTCGGCTACGGCTCCACCCGCCCCGCGGTCCCCAACGACTCCGATGCTAACCGGGCCCTCAACCGTCGCGTGCAGATCGAGCTCTCCCCGAACGAGAAGCTCAAAGCACAGGAAGGCAGCAGCGGCAACAACTGATTTACAAGAGATAGCACGCAAAAGCGGGGCGCCTGCACAGGCGCCCCGCTTTCATTTCCGCTCCACTCTTCTTTTCCCCTTACTTCACGAACGTCCCCTTCTGGTACTCCTCGAACGCCACCTGCAGTTCCTCCTGGGTATTCATGACGATGGGCCCATACCACGCCACCGGCTCGCCGATCGGCTTCCCGGAAATGAGCAGGAAACGCACCGGTTTCCCCTGGGTGGTCACCGAGACCACGTCGCCGTCCTCGAACAGGATCAGGTTTTCGGCTCCGCACTCACAGCGGCGCTCAAGGTCGAAGTAGTTGGTCCCCACCACCTCGTGCTCGTAGGCATTGCGCTCATGGTCGAAGTACCCCTCGCCGTCTATGACATAGGCGAGCACGGTGTAGCCCCTCTTGATGGCGTGGGTGAAGGTGGCCCCTTCCGGCATGGTGATGTCGAGATACTCCGGGTCGGCCACCACGTCCCGCACCGGCCCCTGGACTCCGCCAGCCGTGCCGGCGATTACCTTGACCTTGATCCCGTTCATGGTCACTTCCGGGATTTCGTCGGCGACGATGCCCCGGTAGCGGGGCGGCATCATCTTGTGGGACGCGGGGAGGTTCGCCCAGAGCTGGAAGCCCCACATTAGCCCCTCGTCGTCCCCCAGGGGCATCTCCTGGTGGATGATGCCGCTGCCGGCGGTCATCCACTGCAGGTCGCCCGGGCCGATGACGCCCTTGTTGCCCATGCTGTCGCCGTGCTCTACCCTGCCGTGCAGCACGTAGGTGATGGTCTCTATGCCCCGATGCGGGTGCCAGGGGAATCCCTTCAGGTAGTGGGGCGGGTAGTTGGAATGAAAGTCGTCCATGAGCAGGAACGGGTCGAACAGGGGCACTTCATCGTTACCGAAGGCCCGCTTCAGGTGCACGCCGGCCCCTTCGATGGTGGGCTTGCTTTTCCAGACCTTCTTGATCTTGCGCAGAGCGTCCATAACGTCTCCTTTTGTCTTCCCGTGTAGCGGGATCGCCCACCGGAGCCAACTCTTATCGTGCAGTGAGCACTTTTAAAAGAGCCTCGGCCGCTGGTGCCGAGGATGCCGGGTTCTGCCCCGTTACCAGCCGCCCATCCACCTCGGTGTACGGGCCCCACATCTCTCCATGCCGAAACTGCGCCCCGCGCTCCTTCAACCGGTCCTCGAGCAGGAACGGGACCACGTCGGTCAGCCCCACCGCTTCCTCCTCGGCGTTGGTGAACCCGGTGACCCGCTTGCCCCTAACCAGGAAGTCACCATCGGCCCCCGTCACGTCTCCCAGCACCGCAGGCGCATGGCAAACCGCACCAATGGGCTTGTCCGCCCTGGTAAACGCCTCGATGAGCGCTATGGCATCAGGATCGACAGCCAGGTCCCAGAGGGGGCCATGGCCGCCCGGGAAGAAGACGGCGTCGTAGTCATTGACCGACACCTCGTGCAACCGCAGCGAGTGAGCCAAGTCATCCTGCGCCGCCTGGTCCGATTTGAAGCGTCGCGTGGCTTCGGTTTCGTTATCCGGCAGGTTGCTCTTGGGATCGACCGGCGGCATCCCCCCTTTGGGCGATGCTATGGTGACTTTGGCCCCGGCGTCCCGAAACACATAATAAGGGGCAGCCAGTTCTTCCAGCCAGAAACCAGTCTTCTCTCCGGTATCCCCTAATTTGTCATGGGAGGTTACCACCATCAGTATTTTCATGACTGACTCCTTTGCCTCTAAGGCAACAGCAGTTGATGCGAAGCTCTCATTCGCACCTGTATGTGTGTACAACATTCACCAGGATTATCAACCGGGCCATGAGGACGGCGACCCGAATCCTCCTCGGCCAGGTGAGAGAAGTGAGTAGCCCCGGGGAGGTTGACAGTGCGGATATCCGTGCTTACGTTTTATTAAAACCACACCAGGAGTCTCATCATGAGCGAACAGGATGTTGAAATAGTCGAAGCAGAAGTGAACGGCAAAGAGCACGGGGGCGGTCTGGTGCTTGCTTCGGAGGTCCTGCCACTTGGACTTCCCATCATCCCGCTGCGGCCGCGTCCCGCGTTCCCCAACATGCTGGTACCGATGGTACTGAACGACCCGAACCAGGTACAGGCGATCAAGCGAGCCATGGAAACACCGGGGCAGGCGATCGGCCTTGTGCTGGTGAAGGATCCGGACAAGCCCGACGGCGCCGACAACCTGCACAAGGTCGGTGTCGCCGGCAAGATCGTCAAGATGATGCACCTCGACGACCAAAGCGCCCAGTTCCTGCTCAACACGCTGGAGCGCTTCACCATGGTAGAACTGCACGACCACGATGGCGCCCTCTTCGCCGGCGTGAACTATCAGTTCGGCACCGAGCTTTCCGTCAATCCGGAACTAAAGGCGTATTCCATGGCGGTAGTCAGCACCTTGAAGGAGCTGGTGCAGATCAATCCGCTGTACTCCGAGGAAATCAAGATGTTCCTCGGGCGGTCCAGCATCGACGACCCAGGCAAACTTGCCGATTTCGCCGCCAGCCTTACCTCCGCGGACGGGCAGGACCTGCAGCGGGTGCTGGAACTCTTCGACGTGCGCAAGAGGATCGATCTCGTGCTCACCCTGCTCAAGAAGGAGCTGGAAGTATCCCGGTTGCAGACCAAGATCACCAAGCAGATTGAGGAGAAGATCAGCCAGCAGCAGCGTGAGTTCTTCCTGCGCGAGCAGTTGAAGGCGATCAAGAAGGAATTGGGGCTGGAAAAGGAAGGAAAAGCAGCCGAGGCAGAGAAGTTCGAAGAGCGCCTGAAGCATCTCAAACTGAACGACGAGGCACAGCGTGTCGTCGCCGAGGAGTTGGAGAAATTCAAATTGCTGGAACCGGCCTCCCCCGAGTACCACGTTACCCGCAATTACCTGGACTGGCTCACCATCCTCCCCTGGGGCAAGTACAGCAAGGACTCTTTCAACGTCGACCGGGCCCGGAAGATCCTGGACCGGGATCACCATGGTCTGAACGACGTCAAAGACAGGATCACGGAGTTCGTTGCCGTGGGCAAGATGAAAGGTGACATCTCCGGTTCCATCCTGTGCCTGGTCGGTCCTCCGGGTGTCGGTAAGACCTCCATCGGCAAAAGCATCGCCGACGCCTTGGGGCGCTCCTTCTTCCGGTTCTCGTTAGGTGGCATGCGCGACGAGGCCGAGATCAAGGGGCACCGGCGCACCTACATCGGCGCCATGCCCGGAAAGTTTGTCCAGGCCATGAAGAGCGCCGGCACCGCCAACCCCGTGCTCATGCTGGACGAAATCGACAAGATCGGTGCGTCGTTCCAGGGGGATCCTGCCTCCGCCCTGTTGGAGGTGCTCGATCCGGAGCAGAACGGGACGTTCCGCGATCACTATCTCGATGTCCCCTTCGATCTCTCCAACGTACTTTTCATTGCGACTGCGAACCAGTTGGACACCATCCCCGGACCGCTGCTGGACCGGATGGAACTTATTCGGCTGTCGGGATACGTGCTCGAAGAGAAGATGGAAATCGCCAGACGCTACCTGATCCCGAAGGCGCTCAAGAACCACGGGCTGAAGCACGGCCTGGTCACCATCAAGAAGGATGCACTGGCCGCACTGATCGATGGTTGGGCGCGTGAAGCCGGCGTACGCACACTGGAGAACAGGATCAAAAAGGTGATGCGGAAAGCTGCCAAGGAGTTCGCCAGCGGCAGGACCGAGCCGATCATAATCACGAAGAAAGATCTAGCAGAATACCTTGGTCAACCGGTGTTCACCACAGAAGAAATATTCGAAGGAGTGCCGGGCGTAGTGACGGGCTTGGCGTGGACCAGCATGGGCGGCGCTACGCTACCCATCGAGGCAACGGCCATGGCCAGCAAGGGTAAGGGGTTCCGGCAGACTGGGCAGTTGGGCAACGTGATGATCGAGAGTTCCGAGATTGCCTATTCCTTCGTGATGGCGCACCTGAAGGAGTACGGTGCGCCGGAGGATTACTTCGACACCCACTTCGTGCACCTGCACGTACCGGCCGGCGCCACCCCGAAGGACGGCCCTTCTGCCGGGGTAACCATGGCAACGGCATTGGTCTCGATGATACAAGGAAAACCGGTACGGAAGAAGTTGGGGATGACCGGGGAACTGACACTCACCGGACGGGTGCTTCCGATTGGTGGCGTGAAAGAGAAGACCATCGCCGCCCGGCGTGCCGGCCTGAAGACATTGGTATTTCCGGAAGCGAACCGGAAGGATTTTCAGGAACTGCCGGAGTATCTGAAGGAAGGACTGGAAGTGCACTTCGCCAAGGAATACAAGGACGTCTACAAGGTAGCCTTCGGCAAGTAACTCCCTACACCACAGGCTCCCAATCCCCCCTCTCCCCCGGGAGAGGGTCAGGGTGGGGGCGCTGCCACAGCGGGATGAGGGCCCGCGATAGCGACGACGCCAGAGCCCAAACGCGAAAAAGCCCCGTCCGGTAATCAGACGGGGCTTTCTCTATTAAATTCCCTGCGGCGACCTACTCTCCCACATCGTTTCCAATGCAGTACCATCGGC
>NZ_JAEMHL010000009.1 GCF_016458305.1 Geomonas anaerohicana
TACAAATTACGTTGAGGGAACGAGTGTCCACGATGTCCTGGCATCAAAATCTGTCCACGATGTCGTGGCACTCAACATCTACGTTCTACGTTCGGCATTCGGCGTTCGGCGTTCGGCGTTCGGCGTAAACCGTACTGGCGACGACAAAGATGATCCTGAAAGGCAACTGTCGGATAATTGACCATGGAGGCGACCGGCGCCTTTTCAAGAATTTGACAGGGCACGCTAATTCCTCCGCCCGCCACCCACTTCCTGCGCGGGGTTCAGCCAAGACCCGCGTCCTGCGCCTCTTGGCGCGGGCACCAGATCCCTCCGACGGGGGGCGATTCTTCTGGCATGCCAGTTGCTTCTCCTAACCAGGTCGGACTCCACGCCCCTCCCGAACCGTCAAGGGAGCGACCAAAGCCGTCACACCACCGCACAATGGAGAACTCAATGAGCCAGATAGTTACCCGCCCCAGCGCCCCGCTCGCCGTCGTGGACCAAGGACCGCTCGTCTCAGCTATCATCGTCACCCGCAACCGGGAGTCCCACCTGAGGGAATGCCTCACGGCACTGATGGAGCAAACGATAGCGGACCGGATGGAAGTGATCCTGGTGGACCAGGGATCGGATGAGTGCGAATGGGCCGTGGCCGCAGACCTGCAGAAGCGTTACGGCAACTTGTCGCTGCTGCGCGTTGCTGCCACGTCCGCGGGCAAAGCGGTCAACATGGCCCTCAGAATGGCTGCCGGCAGATACCTGACCATCGTGGACGCGACTGACCGCATGCGGCGCGACGCGTACCAACAGTTGGTGGCAAGCCTGGAAACGGCCCCGGAGGTGATGCTGGCGTACGGCGACACCTGCTTCACCGCCATCCCCCACGAGACCTTCGCCAACCACACCAGCTACGGCAAGGTAATCTGGCCTGACTACACCCCGCAGCAACTATCCCAACTCTCCGAAGTGGCCCCACACCTGCTCTGGCGCAGGGAGGTGCACGACAGCGTGGGCTTCCTGCCGGAAGGGTATCCGAACCACGGGCTGCGCGAGTTCCTGCTCAACGTGGTGCAGCGCTTCCGCATCCAGCACATCGCTGACTTCACCGGCTTGAGACTGATCGCCGCCGTCCCGCAATCGGCTCCCCAACAGGCTCCGCAACCGGTGGAGGTACAGAGCGCTCCCCCCGCCGCGCAGCCGGTTGCGTCGCCGCGGCAGAGCGACCCGGCCCCCAGGCCGATGCCGGAGCGGGTCGGCTTGCCGAGCGCGGAAGACGCCTACGCCGCCCTGAGCCCGCAGCTCTCCGGCGACGACTTCGAGCAGGCAGCGGCAGTGCTGCGGCAGCACCTCGCCAACTACCCTGACCACGCCGTGGCCCACAACGACCTCGCCGCCGTGAGCTACCAACTCGGGGACACCGATCAGGCCCTGGCCCATTACCGCGAGGCGGTGGCCCTGGAGCCGGACGAGGACGTCTACCTGAAGAACCTGGCCGACCTCCTCTACGTCGAGAAGGGGCAGACCGACGAGGCGATCAACATCTACCTGAAACTGCTGGAGAGGGCGCCGCGCGACGTGGAAACCCTGCTGAACCTCGGCATCATCTGCGAAGGCGTCGGCCAGCCGGACGCCGCCGAGTCGTTCCTGCAGCGGGCGCTCGAGATCGAGCCGTCCAACATGACGGTGCGCGAGCGGCTCTCCGAACTGAGGCAAAACGCTTCCCCAGCGACCGCACCGACGGCAGCGACCGCGCCGACGGCACCGGCTGCACCGGCGGCAGCCACAACACCGGCGACAGCCGCCGAGGAAGAGGAGGACGATTTGACAGCTGAAGACCACTACCTGAAGTCGCAGGAACTGGTGAACCGTGGGGACCTGGCCGGGGCCGAGCAGACGTTGCGGGGCATCGTGGCACTCTATCCCGATTTCGCACCGGCCTACAACGATCTCGCGGTGCTCGCCTATCAACACGGCGACAACGACACCGCCCGCCGCAACTACGAAAAAGCGGCTGAACTGGCTCCCGGCAACAACACCTTCCAGAAGAACCTGGCCGACTTCTACTTCGTCGAGGGGTACGACGTGGACGGCGCCATCAACATCTACCTGGACCAGCTCAGGAAGGAGCCCAAGAACGTCGAGACGCTGATGAGCCTCGGCAAGATCTGCACCATCCTGGACCGGCCGCAGGAGGCCGAGACCTTCTACGGCAAGGTGATCCACCTGGAGCCCTGGAACCGCGACGCCCGCGAGTGCCTGGACACCCTGAAGCAGGCCGCCAACTCCTAGGGAGGCAGGCGCATCTACCAAGCGACAAAACGCCCGGTCGGCCTGCACGCGCAACCGGGTGTTTTCGTTCACTATTGCAGATTTCACTAAAGTTTTCAGCCCGGATGCCGATACGCGACAGGCGGCTAATGAGTATCTAGCGCGGAGGATGTTATGGCAACCCAGAAGACAGCCTGGGACTACCTGGGCGACATGTTCGACACGCTGACCTCGCAGGACAGCATGAAGGCCCAGGCGGCGAACGGCGCCATGGCCACCGGTGCCGGGTTCTTCCAGAAGAAGGACTACGCCCGCGCCGCCAGCGAGTTCAAGCGCGCCATCTCCCTCGACCCGACCAACTCGCAGTCGTACAACTACCTGGCCAACGCCTACCTGGCCCAGAAGAAGTACGACGATGCCATCAAGACCTACAAGACCTCCCTCACCATCGACCCGACCCAGGACTCGGTGCACACCAACCTGGGCAACATCTACCTGCAGCAGAAGAAATACAACCTGGCCGAGAAGGAGTTCAAGGACGCCGCCCGCCTCAACCCCTCGGACACCCTGGCACCCTACACGCTGGGACAGCTCTACCTGCAGACCAACCGGCTGCCGGAGGCGGAGGCCCAGTTCAAGAAGGTCTCCAAGATGGCTCCCAGCGACCCCAACCCCTACTACAGCCTCGGAGCGACCTACAACAAGGAAGGGAAATTCCAGGACGCCGTGAAGCAGCTCACCCAGGCCATCAAACTGAGGCCCAAGATGGCAGCGGCTCACTTCGAGCTCGGCGTAGCCTACGCGGGGCTCGGGGACACAACCAGCGCGCAGGACGAAGTCGACACCCTGAGCAGGCTCGATGCGACACAGGGAGCACTGCTGGAGAGGACCATAGCGAAACCCAAGATGGTCGCTGGAGGCGGCGGCGAACTGGACACCTTCTTGCCGATCTTGCAGAAAGCGCCAGACCCGCCCCTGGTCGGTTACGACCCCTACCAGCTCATGTTGCTGGACGTCGTCAACCTCTCGACCCCCAACGCATCCAAGGCCTTCAGCATGACCTTCTACTTCGATTCGAAAATGGATCGCGAATCGGTGCAGGACGTAAACAACTGGACCATCACCAAGGCAAGCGGCGGTGCGGCGGGGTACTACAACAACCTGCAGCCTGTGCTCCCCACCGAAGCGTATATCCCGCAAAACCCTATGACGGTGAGCTACGATGCTGATGCACAGAGCGCGACGGTCACCTTCATGCTCAGCCAGAACGACACGAACAACGCCACCATCGACGCTGCCCACATGGTCTTCAAATTTTCAGGAAAGGACGTGACGGGAAAGACGATCGACCCGACTGCCGACGAGTGGGATTACGAAGCCCCCACCCCCTTCTAAGGGCAAATACACTGCAACCGCCCAAGAGGCGTCGGTCCCTGGACAGGCGCCTTTTTATTTCCCCCCCCTTGCCTTCCCCCCCTCGGAAAACTTCCCATTTCAATCGCCGCTTCCTTGTGCGCATTAGCTGAACAATCCAGCTGTTCAATATTTGCACATTCCTGTAGTGACTGCCCCTTGAATCACCACCTCCAAGAACACAACCTGCTGTTTTTTAATCATTGAGCCTGGTGGCATACGAATTGCCGACAGAGATGCGTCAACTTCTGTTTTGGTCCAGTCGTTCCTCGGCCTGTCACTACCTTATTCGCTGCAACACGCAGTCATCGTCTCACAAGGAGGCACCTGATCATGATCCACAAAACTTCCCTGTTTTTACTACTGACGTTGACCTTGTTGCTTCCACTTCACGCACAAGCGGGCACTGTTGAGATCCCTCAGACCGGGCAAGTCACAAGCTATGCGGCAGGGGATGACGGTGCTATACAAACGGGCGTGGCTTGGCCTAATCCGCGCTTTACCGACAACGGCGACCAGACCATCACGGACAACCTGACAGGATTGATGTGGGAAAAAAACGCCTATAAAGGGAACTATGACAAAGCTGCCAATGGCGTCATAGTTGGGACATTTACTTGGCAAACAGCGTTGGATACCGCAGCATTCTACAACAACATCAGCTACTTAGGGTACAGCGATTGGCGTCTGCCAAACATAAACGAGCTCAAAAGCCTTCTCAACATGGGGGCACCGGACCAGTCCCAATGGTTGATGTCGCAGGGCTTCACCAACGTTCTTAATCAGCCTTACCGTACATCAACCTCCCCATCTGTGATGGTAAACATGGCTGATGGCGGCATCGCCAATAACCTATACAGCTATGCCTGGTTTGTGCGCGGTGTGAAGCCCGGTGTTGTGGCTCTGCCTGAAACAGGTAAAGAGACCTGTACGGGGAGTGATGGTTCCTGGCGGCCATGTAGCGGCACTGAAGATGCCAACTTGCGAATGGGAATCGAATGGCCGGAGCCGCGTTTTACCGATAACAGTCTGGCAAATCCAGCGGACTTGACCCTGCTCGACAATTTGACTGGGCTGGTTTGGCCTAAAAATGCCGGACTCGCCGGCAAGATGACTTGGCAGCAGGCGCTCGACTTCATCGAGACCCTGAACAACGCCAACTATCTTGGGCACAATGATTGGCGGCTGCCAAATCTTAATGAACTGCAAACGCTTTCCCACGCTCAGTATTCGGACTATTTCAAATATCACGCCTTCCTCAATTACCAGCTCGGATATTACTGGTCATCCAGTACATACGTAAAAAACCCCGTCGGAGCTTGGGTTAAGTCTTCTGGCACGTTTAATACCAGTTGGTTTGCTAAAACCTCATTGCAGTACGTCTTGCCAGTTCGCGCCGGAGGGGGCGGTCTGACGACACCGGTTATCAACTGGGCCGAGCCGTACGATATCGTTTACGGAACTCCTATTTCTGCGGTTCAACTGAACGCTACGGCTGATGTGGAAGGGACCTTCGTCTACACGCCTGTTGCAGGGACGGTGCTTGATGCGGGAACCCACACGCTAAACGTAACGTTTACACCTTCCGATACTGCAAGGTACAAAGCGTCTACAAAAACAGTAACGATCAATGTCGTCAAGGCGACCCCTGCCATCACTTGGAGCGATCCAGCGGATATCGTGTACGGGACGGCTCTTTCGATAACACAACTCAACGCCACGGCTGACGTTGCCGGTGCATTTTTCTACTCACCTGCGTCGGGCACAGTGCTGGACGCGGGCCTCCATACGCTGACCGCTATCTTCACTCCTGCAGATACGGTCAACTATACAGTTGCAGCAGCCACTGTGAGGCTGACGGTACTCAAGGCAAACCAGACCATTGTTTTTCCCGCAATAGCTACCAGATCCGTTCGTGATCCCGACTTTGATCCGGGCGCTAACGCGAGTTCAGGGCTTGCTGTCACCTACACTAGCAGCGATGGCACCGTGGCTACAATCTCCGTAGGCATGATCCACATCGTCGGTGGAGGCACCGCAGCTATAACTGCCTGGCAGGCCGGAGATGCTAATTACAATCCAGCCTCGCAAACACAGATCCTGAAGGTCACTGGGCGCCCTTCGAAAAGACCGGTGCTCACTATCAACACACTTGCCGATGGTACTGTCACGAGCAGCGCTTCTCTCAGCATCACAGGCAATGTCGGCGGCCTCAACAAAAAGGACACGCTCACTATCAGCATAGCCAACAACGGCACAACAACTTCAGTCCCCGTTCAATTCGCCGTACCCTCCGGCAACTTCAGCGGAGTCTTTTCCTTGGGAGACGGAGAGAATGTGATAGAGATTGCCGCAACCAACCGCCTCGGTACAACTGTCGACAGGCGAACGATCTTCTTGCAGGTCCCGTAGCCTGAAGATGAAGCACATTTAACTGCTGTAAAAAATAAGCCACAGGCGTTAACCTTGCCTTCCAGTTCACCGGCACCGACGCCCTCGGCAAGGTCATGGACCCGACGGCGGACGAGTACGCCGGCGCGTCGGACACCCCCTTCCAGCCCCCCGCCTTCCGCGACGAAGGGTCCCAAAACGACGACTGCCGCCTCTCCTTGACCGGGAGAGGCGGCAGTTTTCGTTCCGGGGTCGCTCCCCCTTGCGGCTCATCGGAGCAAGCGCAGCTCAATCCGAGACGGGAAAGCAGTACTTCAGGTAGAAACTCATCGGCACCAGGTTCGCCCGGGCCAAAAGGGCGAACAGCGGCCGCATCCTCTCGAAGCGCCTCTTGTAAGTCGGGTAGTCGCGCCAGCACTTCGGGGGCTGCGCCATGACCCGGTCGTACTCCGCGTCGCTCAGCTCGAGCCGCTTCTTGAAGTAGGCCAGCAGTTCGTCCTCCACCGCGGGCTCGGTGTTGTACTGCGCCCAGGCCTCGGCGCGCGACAGCTTCCCCGTCCGCGCCAGGGCGGCAAGGGTGTTGTTCCTGAAGTCGGCCCCGAATTTCGTCGGCGCGTAGATACCGTGGAAGAAGGCGGTCATGCGGTTCTCCAGGTGGTGCCCGCCGTAGTATTCCCAGCCGTACTCCCGCTCCAGAAAGGCCCGGGCCTCCTCCTTGCCGTAGTCGAGATACCAGAAGGGGCGGATCTTCCTGATGCGCGCCACGCAGGACCACCACAGGAAGCGCTCGAAGGTCATGAGCGGATAGGAGCGCATCGGGCGACGGCCGAAGCGGCTGTGGATGGCGCTGATGTACCGGCCGTCGAAGTAGTTGCGCCCCACCGGCGTGATCCCCTCGGTCACGAAGGAGTGCCCCTCCAGGACGTAGCGGATGCCGTACTTGGCGGCGGCCCGGTACATGGTTTCGGCCAGCGCCAGGTCGGTGGAGGCCTCTATCTCCGCCACGCCGGCGTAGAAAAAGGACCTGAAGATGTCGTCGGCCTCCTTGTTGTCCACCACGTGGGTGTAGAGGTCGACGTCCAGGGCGCTCAGCACCTTGCGGATGTTCTGCGTCGAGATGGCCGTGTTCCAGGTGTTGTCGTAGTGCACCGCCAGCGGGCGCAGCCCCATCTCTTTCGCCAGGTAGACCATGTACGAGGAGTCGGTCCCCCCGCTCACCCCGATCACGCAGTCATACCTCTTGCCGTGACCGGCCCGGGCGATGTCCTCGACGATGGCCTCGAAGTTCCGCTTCCCCGCCTCGGTGCCGGTGCCGTACTGCTCCTTGAGGGCGTCGATCTGGCGGCAGTAGTTGCAGACACCCTCCTCGTCGAAGCTGATGGCGCTGACCCGCTCGTCGTAGATGCAGCGCGAGCAGACCCGCACCCCCGCCCGCTCCAGCTCCGCGTCCAGTATCATCCCGGAGGCCCGCCCAGCACGGAAAGGGAGGGACTCCGTCTGTGCCGCCCCCTCCGCGTCGCTTTCGTACCAGGCCTGCGGCGTCGTTGCCAGGATGTTCCCGCTCATGTTCCTCCCAGGTAGTGCCGGAGCCACTGCTCCACGTTGAGCAGCGACCAGATGAAGAGGCGCCGGTTCTGCCGGCCGCTCAGGTGATCGTCCACCAGGCTGCGCACCGCATCCCGGTCCAGGTAGTCGTAGATGAGAGGCGACCCCTTGAGCAGGTGCCTGCGCACGTAGTCGATGCTCTCCCCCTTGAACCAGGAGGCGTCCGGGGCGGAAAAGCCCTGCTTCTCGGCGCGGGTGACGCTCTCCGGGATGTAGCGCTCCATCATCTTGCGCAGGATCACCTTGCCGTCGTTGGTCTTTTGGAAATACTTGTGCTCCTTGCCCGGGTCGTTCTCGTCCATGCGCAGTACCGAGGAGAGGTCGCGCAGCTTCAGGGAGATGGGGATCTGCTGGGCGAAGTCGACCAGGTCGTTGTCCAGGAAGGGGACCCGCGTTTCCAGCCCGTGCGCCATGCTGATCTTGTCCTCGACCACCAGGAGCCCGTGCAGGAAGGTCTTGGCCTCGAAGTAAAGCGACGAGTTGATGTAGTCGGCCGGCGACCTGAGCTCCTGGGCCTCCCTTTGAAAGACGCCGCAGAAGATATCGCGCAACGAGACGTGGCTCACCCGATCCCATACCGGGCGGAACACCCGGGCCAGCTCCGACTCCGGGATGAGCCGCTGCCAGTAGCGGTAGTACTTGTCGGTGTAGTCGTCGAAGCTGTGGTTCACCGCGGCCCGGTAGTAGCGCCAGGGGTAGCCGCCGAAGAGCTCGTCGCCGCCGGCGCCGGAGAGGACCACCTTGACGAAGCGGGAGGAAAGCTTGGCGGCGTAGAAGTTGGGATAGCTCTGCCCCACCCGCGGCTCCTCGAGGTGCCAGGCGAGTTGCGGCAGGCAGCGCTCCATGTCCCCGGCCTTGAGCACCATCTCGTAGTGCTCGGTCTTGAACAGCGCCGACATCATCTCGGCCGTCTGCCGTTCGTCGAAGGCGAGCTCGAGTCCGGAGGCGGAACTCAGGTCGAAGCCGCAGGTGAAGGTCTTGATGTAGGGAAGCCGGCTGGCAGCTATGGCGGTGATGGAGCCGGAGTCCATACCGCCGCTCAGGTAGGTGCCGAGGTCGACGTCGCTCACCAGTTGGCGGTTGACGGCCTGGCAGAAGAGCCGGTCCAGCTCCTCCAGGTACTCCTGCTCCCCCATGGGGCGGTCGGGTTTCCTGAAGTCGTAGTCCCAGTAACGGACCGGGGCCAGGGCGCGGGACGGGCGGCGGGTGGAGAGCCTGGCCCAGCTCCCGGCGGGGAAGATGCTGACCCCCTTGAGCAGGGTCCTTTCCGTGAAGATGTTCTGGAAGGTGAAGTACTCGAGCAGCGCCTCCAGGTCGACCTCCCGGCGCAGCCCCGGGAACTCCGTCAGGGCCTTCTGCTCCGAGCCGAACAGGAAGCTGTTGCCGCAGAAGGTGTAGTAGAGGGGCTTGATGCCGTAGCGGTCGCGGGCGAGGAAGAGCTCACCCAGCTCCCGGTCCCAGACGGCGAAGGCGAACATGCCGTTGAAGCGGGAGACGCAGTCCTCGCCCCAGGCGGCGTAGGCGTGCAAGACCACCTCGGAATCGGTGCGGGAATGGAACCGGTGCCCGAGGCGCTCGAGCTCGCAGCGCAGCTCACGGAAGTTGTAGATCTCGCCGTTGTAGACCAGGGCGAAGCGCCCATCCGGGGAGAGCATGGGCTGTTGACCCGCCGGGGAGAGGTCTATGATGGCGAGGCGGCGGTGCCCAAGGCCCACCGCTCCCGACACGTAATGCCCTTCCCCGTCGGGGCCGCGATGGGCGATGGCATCGGTCATCCTGTTCAGGATGACCGCCGATACCGGGGAGCCGTCGAGGGTTGCTATGCCTGCTATGCCGCACATGTCAGTCGCAAAACGCCGGGAACCTGCCCTGCGTCATGAGCGTCCTGATCATTCCCCACCCGCCTTTTGCAGCGACTGCTCCTCCCCCTGCTTCTGCTTCAGGCGCTCCTTGAGCTTTAGCTGCAACAGGCTCGGGCGCTGCCTGGACTTGGCCGGCGCGACGATGGCGCCGTAGCGGGCCAGGAAGGGGTGGCCGTGGGTCGGCGTGGCCGGGGCGGCCTTGGCCTCGCGCAGGTGGTACACCAGGTCGATGGCCGGGCGCACCGCGTCGAGGCCGAACCCCGCTCCGTCCAGGATGTGGCGGTAGACCTCGGTGTGCAGGTCGGTGAAGCCTTCCGAGAACTCGAACGCCTCGCCGTTCAAGGTCAGCGAGCGGTAGGTCGTCTTGCCGGCGCGCAGCGCCTCCTCCGGCAGGTCCTCGCGCCCCACCGACAGGAACCAGCGCACCCGGGCATTTTCCAGCTCAAGGAACCCCGCCATGCGGCGCGGGTCGGAGAGGTGCACCTCCTGGCGCTGTACCGGCCCGAAGATCCACATGAGCATGTCGAAGAAGTGCACCCCGATGTTGGTGGCGACCCCACCGGACTTGCTGATGTCCCCCTTCCAGGAGGTGAAATACCAGTTCCCCCGGGAGGTGATGTAAGTGAGTTCCAGGTCCAGTTTCGACCCCTTGGGAGCGCTCTTCACCTTGTCGCGCAGCGCGATGATGGCGGGATGCACCCTGAGCTGCAGGATGTTGTGCACGCGGCGCCCGCTCTCCTGCTCGAATTCCTTGAGGGCGTCGACGTTCCAGGGGTTGAGGACCAGCGGCTTCTCGCAGATGGCATCGGCGCCGATGCGCAGGGCGAAACGGATGTGGGAGTCGTGCAGGTAGTTGGGGGAGCAGATGCTGACGTAATGGATGCGCTCCTCGTCGCCCAGGCGGCGCAGCTTCTCCGCGTGGCGGTCGAAGCGTTCGAATTCGGTAAAGAAGGCAACGTCGAAGGAGTAGCTGTCCAGGATCCCCACGGAGTCCGACTTGTCCACCGCGGAAACGAGGCGGTTGCCCGTGTCGCGGATGGCTTTCATGTGGCGCGGTGCGATGTAGCCGCCGGCGCCGATCAGCGCGAAGTTTTTCATGCTCGTCCTTTCCTTTCATGGTGTCGGCTAGCCCGGGCGATGGGTCGCTGCAGCACTCTTTCCATCGCGGGGGCGCTTGGGCCGGAAGCTCCGGCCGCTTCTGCCTACTTGCAACCTCCACGCCAGCGGCTGCCGTCCCCTGCGCCACCCCTGGCCTCCGTGCGGGGGCACTGCCATATTTTCATGAGATCTCGGCCGCTTGCCGCATGCCCCGCCGACTCCGGGGAGCAGGAGGCTGCGGCGGGTCGATCCCCCCCGCTCCCCCCTGTGCAGCCGCCCCCACCGTGCCGTTCAATTTTTTGACCCGCCCCCGTTCCCGTTACCTGTCAAAGTTGCGGCTGCCGTGTCAGGAGCTCGGATAGGGACGCACCGGCACCGGGTGGGGGGCGCCGACGCAGGCCAGACGCGGCTTCAGCAAAGGGGAACGCTGCCGGCACGGGGGCGGCAGCGGGGGAAGACGCATTGGCGCCATAATTGCAGCGACTGGGAGCCAACGGGCGGCATCAGGTGCCCGGAGCGGCTCTACCGCAGCGGAAAGGGGTTCAGGATGAGGATAATGATTGGAGTCACCGAGATCGGCGGCAACATCCCGGTGGTCGCCGGCGCCCTGCGCCAGTTGGGGCACCAGGTGACCACGGTGGTGAGGCAGAAGAACAGCTGGTGGCCCATCGAGTACGACGTCGACTTCAGCGGCCGGGACATGACCATCGAGGACGTGCTCAACATCGGCTACCTGATCGGGACCCACGACGTCTTCTTCTTCCAGTGGGCGCGCACCACCCTGCTCCCCAACCACAGCGACTACCCCTTCATAAAGAGGGCGGGCAAGAAGATCGTCTCCTGCTTCGTGGGGAGCGACGTGAGGGATACCGGGGCCTACAAGCAGTGGTACGCGGACGGGCGCAGGTTCCTGGAAAAGCTCCCCTTCCCGGAGGACCCCGTGGTCAACCCGCTCTTCGCCATGAGGATGGCGGAGCTGCACAGCGAGATCATCCTGTCCCAGCCCAACCAGTCGGTGCTAGGGGTGCGCCCCTACCATCACTTTTTCCTCCCCATGGAACTCTCCCTGTACCGCCAGCACATCCCGGCGCGGGAGGTGCCGGTGGTGGTGCACGCCCCTTCCAAGAGCTGGCTCAAGGGGACCGACGTGATCATGGCCGCCCTGGAAACGCTGAAACAGCAGGGGGTGCGCTACGAGTTCCGCTTGCTGGAGGGGCTCCCCAACGACGTGGTGATCAAGGAGCTGATGAACGCCGACGTCCTGATCGACGAACTGTACTTCCCGCTGCACGGCAAGCTGAGCCTGGAGGGGCTCGGCTGCGGCTGCGCGGTGGTGAACGGCGACCGCGCCGACTACGAGCCGTTCCCGGCCGACCGTCCCTTCTGGTACGTGAACCCGGACAACATCGTGGAGCGGCTGCGCCAGCTCCTCACCGACCGGGACCTGCGCATCGGCCTCGCCCTGGAGGGGGTCCCCTACCTCAAGACGCACCACGACCACGTGCGGGTCATGCAGCGGGTCATGGACGCGCTGGAGCAGGGGGAATCGGGCCGCTGCGACCACTACCCCGACTTTTTCAGCACCGGCTACCACCTTCCCGCGGGGGAAACCATTCCCGCCGAACTGCAGGGCGCGACCGCCCAGCTGATCCGCAAATGGGGCCTCCCGGCCGAAGCGGACCTGGCGGAGCTGGTGGCACGGGGGCTGGTTTCCTCCGACATCCTGGCCGGCGCGGCAGGGATCCCGCGCTGGGGCGCCCGCCCTGCCGGTCAAACTTTTGACCGGTACGCCATGCACGCCTGAGCGCACACGTTATCACGCGCCCGACCGGGCGCAGCGGAGACTGTATAGGCCTATGAAATTCCTGCAAATCCTGACCTTCTACCCGGTCTACCTGACCCACTTCTACAACAGCCGGCCGGGGCTTGCCCAGCAGCCGTACCAAGTGCAGCTGGAGGCACTGTTCGAGGACGGCTTCGGCGCCTCCCACGTCTTCGCCCCGTACTTGAAGGAAGCCGGCTACGACAGCCGCATGCTGATCGTGAACTGCGAGCCGCTGCAAAGGCGGTGGCTGGCCGAGCAGGGCGAGCTCGCCCTGGCGCAGCGCCCCGACCTCACCATCCACGAGGTCACCGCGAAGCAGGTGGAGGCCTTCCGCCCCGACATCCTCTACACGAGCGACCCCATCCTCTTCGACAGCGGCTTCGTCAGGGCCCTCTCCTACCGCCCCGCCATGGTGTTCGGCTGGCGCGCCTCGAGCGTGCCGCAGGAGACGGACTGGTCGGAGTTCGACCTCATCATCTCCAACTTCGAATTCTCGCTGGAGCTGGCCAAAAAACGCGGGGCGCGCGGCACCCGGTTCTTCATGCCCGGTTTCCCTCCCCACGTGGCGCGGGCGGTGGCGGCCGAGGAGAAGCGCTACGACGTGGTCTTCACGGGGCAGGTCTCCGGCGACCATCACCGCCGCCGGGAGGTACTGAACCAACTCTACGCCGCCTCGGGGCCGGGGAAGTTCGCCGTGGACTGTTTCATCCCGGAGCCCCTGGAAGGGTTCGCGCCGGAAATCGCGCAGCACAACCACGGGGCCGTCTGGGGGATGGACATGTTCCGCACCCTGCGCCGGGGCAGGATCGCCCTCAACGTGCAGTGCGACATGGGGAACGAGCAGGCGGGCAACATGCGGCTTTTCGAGGCGGCGGGGAGCGGCTCCTTTCTCCTCACCGATTACCAGGCCAACATCAGCCGCTACTTCGAGCCGGGGCGGGAGCTGGAGACCTACGCGAGCCCGGGGGAGTTGGTGGAGAAGGTCCGCTACTATCTGGATCATCCCCAGGCGCGCGAGGAGATCGCCCGGCGGGGGCAGCAGCGCTGCCTGGCCGACTACGCCATGGACAAGCTGGCCTTCGGGATGGACGAGCTGATCAGGGAAACCCTGGCCGCCAAAGGGACTCCCGTCCCTCCCCCCACACGCGGCAAAGGGCCTCCCGCCGCGCCGACCGGCGAGGACACGGCAGCAGCTACTGGCGCAACAATCACAGACAAAGGAAAAGAGACCATGACACAGGGAACCGCACAGCAGTCGGTCGAGGAAAAAGTGAAGAGCTGCATCAACGAGTCGGTGGAGCACCTCCAGGCGGGACGGGCCATCAAGGCGATGCGGCTGGCCGAACAGGCCATCGGCTTCGGACTCCACGTGCCGGGGCTCCACTACCTGTACGCGGTATCCCTGGACCAGGTCGGCCGCCACGAGGAGGCCCTCGAAGAGCTCAAGAGCGAGCTGGCGAAAAATCCGGGGCACAAGGAAGCCGCCGCCATGGCCGCCCACCTCACCCCCCTGCTGGTCAAGCCGCCGCGCCCGGAGATCCCCACCGCGCAGCGTGGTTACCAGACCTCGCTCCCCCGGGAGACCCTGCTGGAAATCCAGAACACCAGCCACAACTACAGCTACCGCGGCGTCCCCATGATCAAGAACCCGTTCGACTTCGCCATCTACCCGATCCTGATCTGGGACAAGAAGCCGCGCACCATCATCGAGATCGGCTCCAAGGACGGCGGCAGCGCCCTGTGGCTGGGAGACATGCTGGACAACTTCGGCATCGACGGCCACGTCTATTCACTGGACATCGTGGGGGTCAAAAAGGTGAGCCACCCCCGGGTGACCTTCGTGGAGGGGGACGGGCGCGACCTGGCGGAGAGCTTTTCCCCGGAATTCATGCTGACCCTGCCGCGCCCGCTCCTGGTCATCGAGGACGCCGACCACTCCTACGAGACCAGCAGCCACGTCCTCTCCTTCTTCCACCGCTACCTGGCCGAGGGGGAAACCATCATCGTCGAGGACGGCATCATCTCCGATCTCGGCATGGACGCCACCTACAGCTCCGGCCCGCACCGGGCCATCAAGGAGTTCCTGGCGGGTCACGGCGGCGACTACCAGATGGAGGGGCGCTACTGCGACTTCTTCGGCTACAACCTCACCTGGTGCACCAACGGCTTCCTGAAGAGGACCACCCCCAACCGGGAGGTGGCCGAGGCGCACCGCAGCGGCAACCTGGTCTACCCCACCCCCCGGAGCGTCCCCTACCCGGAAAACCACCTGCTGGACAAGGGGCTCATCAGCGAGTTCAGGGAAGATGATCCGGCGCCCAAGGGGATTCAGAGCCAGATGTCGGCCAACGAGCGTTTCCAGCTCTACTACGCCCTGAGAAAGGAGCTCGTCCCGCAGGGCCCGCTGCTCCGTTTCGTGGAGATCGGCTCCTACAGCGGGGCGTCGCTGGTCTTGATCAACCAGGCCCTGCACCGGCTGGGAATCCAGTTCCAGGGGCTCTGCGTCGAGCCGGGGGGGACCCAGCAGTTCCACGAGGTGGTGCAGAAGCTAAGCGGCAGCGTGATCCACTTTCCGCTCCTCTCGCACGAGGCCGCCCAGCGGCTCTCGGTCATGCTGGAGCCGGGGCGGCTCCCGGAGTTCATGTTCATCGACGGCGACCACACCTACCAGGGGGTGAAACAGGACATCCTGGATTACTACCCGCTGCTCGCCCCGGGAGGGATCATGCTGTTCCACGACTACCTCCCCGCCATGGACGACGCCAACCGTGCCGCCATCCTGAGCCACCACGGCAACAACGAGCCGGGGATCCGGCAGGCCTGCCAGGAACTGATGGAGGAGACCTACCGCTGCCAGCGGATCGATCTCCCGCTGCTGCATCCTACCGACCCGACCCAGACCCAGCCGCAGCTCCCCATCATCCCCGGGGTCTTCTCCACCGTGCGCGCCTACCGCAAGCCCCGCTGATTGCTCCGTCCGCTCCCCCGATGGGGGGAGCGGACCCGTGATATCCAGGAGACACCGTGACCAACCAGCACAACCGCCCGGCCGACAACCCGATCAAAGTCGTCCACCTTTCCCATACCAACTTCGGAGGGGCCGGCAAGGCCGCGTACCGTCTGCACCAGGCACTGTGCCTGAGCGGCGTCGACTCCACCATGATCGTCCTCAACCGCAAGGGGGACGACCCCACCGTCAGGGCCATCCCGCACGGCAAGGTCGAGGGGACCATCGACTGCCCGATGCTGTACCCGCCCAACGTCGCCTACTCGCAGCGGGTCTGGACCTACTGGTGCGAGAAGATCTACAGCTATCCCAACCGCCACAAGGCCATCGAGATCTTCACCGACGACTACTCCGAAGTCGAGCTGCACTGCGCGCGCGAGATCCAGGAGGCGGACATCATCAACCTGCACTGGGTGCCGGGGTTGATCAACTGGCACAACGCCGCGACCGCCTTCCGGGGCAAGAAGGTGGTCTGGACCATGCACGACATGAACCCCTTCACCGGCGGCTGCCACTACGCCGGGAGCTGCACCAACTTCCTCCGGGAATGCGGCAGCTGCCCGATGCTCGGTTCACAGGACCCCGCCGACATCTCTCATGAGGGATGGCAGGCGAAGATGGCCGGCTACCGGCAGCTCGACCTGCACCCGGTGGCCCCCAGCCGCTGGCTCGCTGCGACCGCCTCCGAGAGCTCGCTGCTCTCCCCTTTCCCCGTCCGGGTCATTCCCAACGGCTTCCCCACCGGGGTGTTCCGCCCCTTCGCCAGACGCGACGAGGTGCGCCGGGGCTACGGCGTCCCCGAGGGGGCCAAGGTAGTGCTCTTCGGCGCCGAGAACCTGGCCAACGAGCGCAAGGGGTTCATCTACCTGCTGGAGGCCCTGCGCGGGCTCTCCGGCGAGAACCTGGTGCTGGCCGTCTTCGGCATGCTGCAGGAAGAACTGCGCAACCAGCTCAACCTTCCCATCATCAACCTGGGGTACGTCGAAGAGGAGGAGACGCTGGCGGCGCTCTACTCCATGGCCGACGTGTTCGCCATACCCTCCATCGAGGACAACCTCCCCAACACGGTGGTGGAGGCGATGCTCTGCGGCGTGCCGGTGGTCGGTTTCGACGTCGGTGGCATTCCGGACATGGTGCTGCACCGCGAGACCGGCTTCGTCGCCCCCGCGCGCGACGTCAAGGCGCTGGCGGACGGGATCCGCTGGACCCTGTTCCATCCCGAGGCGCAGGGGATGGGGGAAAAGGCCCGGCAGCGCGCCTTTGCCACCTACAGCCTGGAAGCCCAGGCCGCGCATTACAGCGCGCTCTACCGCGAGCTCATGTCCCCGGCGGAGGCCCTGTCGTCCGGCGCCGCCGCCCCCGTGGCTCCGCCCCCACCCGCCGGCTCTGCGCCCACCCTTTCGGCGCCCTCCGTCGGGTCCACGGCGCTCGCAGCGTCCACCGGGTCCACAAAAGTGCCGCCGCAGCCCCCGCGCCTCTCCGTGGTAATCCCCAGCTACAACTACGCCCGCTACCTGGAGCCCTGCCTGGACTCGATCCTCTCCCAGGGCTACCCCAACCTGGAGCTGCTGGTCCTGGACGGGGGCTCCAGCGACGGCACCGTGGACATCCTCAAGCGCTACGAAAAGCACATCTCCTTCTGGCGCAGCCACAAGGACGCCGGCCAGTACGCCGCCATCGAGGAAGGACTCAACCGTTCGACCGGCGAGATCATGACCTGGCTCAACGCCGACGACAAGTTCCACCCCGGCTCCTTCGACGCGGTCTCCCGCATCTTCGCAGCCGCACCCGAGGTGGAGTGGCTCATGGGGCGCCCGAACAGCTTCGACGAGAACGGCGTGCAAAAGCACGTGCTCACCTTCCTCCCCATGAACTCGCGCGCAAAGTACCTGGCCGACGAGGAGTTCATCCAGCAGGAGGGGGTGTTCTGGCGCCGTTCCCTGTGGCAGCGCAGCGGGGCCTACATCGACGGGACCCTGCCGCTTGCCGCCGACCTGGAGCTGTGGGCCCGTTTCTTCAGGAGCGCGCGGCTCTTCTCGGTGGACCTCCTGCTGGCGGGTTTCCGCGACCACCCGCTGCAGAAATCCAAGGACAAGGCGGGGTACACGGCGGAGGCCGACCGGGTGCTGGCCCGCGAGCGGGAGCTGTTCGCCGCCGAGAAGGCGCCCTTCAACCCGCCGGCGCCGCTCCCCATCCTGGTCCGGGGCGACGAGGTGATCCTGTGAGCAGTGCAGCGAACCGCTACCTGGTCTCGGCGATCGTCTCCACCTACAACGCCGACCGCTTCCTGCGGGGCAAGCTCGAGGACCTGGAGGCGCAGACCATCGCGCCCGAACTGGAGATCATCGTCATCGACTCGGCCTCGCCGGGCAACGAGCGGGCCATCGTGGAGGAGTTCCAGGCCCGCTACGACAACATCCGGTATCTGAGGACCGAGAAGCGCGAGACCGTGTACCAGGCCTGGAACCGCGGCATCCGCATGGCCACCGGCGAGTTCGTCACCAACGCCAACACGGACGACCGGCTGAGAAGGGACGCCTACGAGGTGCTGGTGCGGACGCTGAGGGAGCACCCGGAGTGCGTGCTCGCCTACCCGGACATGCGCATCACCAAACAGGAGAACGCGACCTTCGAGCGGCACGAGTCCTTCGGCTTCCGCGACTGGCCCGAATTCGACCGCCTGAACCTCCTGGAGCTCTGCTGCGTGGGCCCCTTCCCGCTCTGGAGAAGGTCGCTGCACGACGCAATCGGCTACTTCGACGAGCGCTTCAGGAGTGCCGCCGATTACGAGCTGTGGCTGCGCGCAGCGCTCAGGCACGACTTCATCCACGTGCCGCAGTTCCTGGGGCTGTACTGGCTTTCCGAGGAGACCGTGTCCCGCAAGGGGGACCTCCCCACCCTTGAATACCTGGAGGTGCAGAAGGAATACCGCCCCCGTTTCGCGCCGCTCGCCCCGCCGCCGGTGGAGCTGGAGCCGGAACAGTGGCAGGAGTTCCAGGCGCTTGCGGCGCGGCTCGACGCCGGGGACGGCTCCATCCTCCCCGAGCTGGAGCGCTTCAGCGGGCGCCACCCACGCGCGCCCCGCTTCCACCTGGAACTGGCCCGCATCTTCTACAAGAAAGGAGAGATCGGCTACGCCAAGAAGAATTTCGAGAAGGCCGCCATCATCGCGCCCGGCGACGACAGCTACCGCGACGCCCTCCTTTCCTTCCTGAAAAGCGAGCTGTACCAGGCGCTGCAGCACCAGACCGCCTTCATCGCCGTCAACCCGGACGACCTGGAGGCACACCTCTGCGCCGGGATGATCCTCGTCCTCATGGAGCGCTACCAGGCCGCCCTGTCCCACTACCGGCGCGCCCTGGAGATCAACCCGGACAGCGCGCTGGCCCGCGAGAACATCGCCTTCCTGGAGCGGGAGCTGCGCCCCAAGGTGCACCCGCTCACCTCCATCGTGGTGGCCGCCGGCGACGACGCCGCCTGCGTCCGCGAGTGCCTGGAGAGCGTCGAGCGCCATACCCCGGAGCCGCACGAGGTGATCCTGGTGTTCCGCGGCAGCGACGAGGCGGCGCTCGCGCAACTGCAGGAATTCTGTGACGGGCGCAGCGGCCACCTCCTGATCGACTGCGGCGGGCGCTCCCCTGCGTCCGCCTTCGGCGCCGGTCTGCGCGAGGCGGTGGGCAGGGAGCTGGTCCTCTTGCAGGGGGACGTGGTGGTCACCCGCGGCTGGCTGGCGCGCATGCTGGACGCCCTGGCCCGCGAGCCGAAAGCCGCCCTGTGCGGCCCCATGACCAACCGCGCTTCCGGCCCCCAGGGGAAGGTTGCCTGCGACTACCGCAACCTGTCGGAGCTGGACAGCTGCGCCGAACGCTTTGCCGACGCCCACTACGGCCGCCGTATCGTGCTGCCGCGCCTGGCCGGTTTTTGCCTGCTCTTTTCGCGCGAAGTTTTGGAAGAGGTCGGCGAGCCGGACGGCAGCTTCGCGTCGGACGCCTGGGCCGAGGACTTCTCCTTGCGCGCGGCGCTGAAGGGGTACGGCTGCGTCGCCGCCGGGGACGTCTTCGTGCACCGCTACGGCACGCCGGATGAGGATTTCCTGCTGCGCCGGGAACGCCCGCTCCTGGAGCGCAAGTGGGAGCCGGGGACCCAGGAACCGGAACTGGCCTTGCACCTGTTGCGGCTGCGGGCGGCGGTCGACGGGACCCGACGTGCCCGCGCCGGGAGGCTCACGCACGCGGTAAATATCATGCTCGAGCAGGGGGTCGGTCTCGCCAGTGGTGCCCCTGCCCCCTACCTCGCCCTGGCCGGGATGCTGGCCGAAGCGGGGCAGAGCCGCCAGGCGCTGGAGGTGCTGGCTCACGTCCCGCCCGGGGAGGCGCAGGCGACGCACCTTTTGCGGGCGCGCTGCCACGAGGCCGTCGGGGAGCGCGACCTGGCGCTGGCCGAACTGGAGCGGGCCGCGGCGCTGGATGACCAGGCACCCGAACTCCTCGAACTGCAAGGGGTGCTGGCGCTGCAGGCAGGCGAGCGGGACCGGGCGGAGGAACTGCTGCGCCGCGCCCTGGTCGCCGACCCGGGCTACGCCCGCGCCTACTGCGCGCTGGCGGCCATCGCCTGGGAGCGGGGGGAAAAGGAACAGGGACTGCAGCTCGCCGAGCGCGCCTTCCTCCTCGACCCGCTGCAGCTCGCCGCACTCGGCCGCTACCACGACTACGCCACCGCGCTCGACCTGCTGCCGCGCGAGGAGGAGCGCCTGCGCGAGGCGGTCGCCCTCTACCCGGAGCACAAGGGGCTTTGCTACGGCCTGATCGAACTGCTGATCAGGAGCGCCCGCTACGGCGAGGCGATCCGTGAGATCGAGCGGGCCGCCGCGCGCTTCGGGCTCGACGACGCCGGCATCGATGCCGGCCTGCAGATCCGGGAACTCGCCGGCGCCCCGCCCCCCGCCACCAAGGGAGCCGGCAGCATCTCGGTCTGCATGATCGTCAAGGACGAGGCGGGGAACCTCGCCGCAGCACTCGACTCGGTGCACGGCCTGGCCGACGAGCTGATCGTGGTCGATACCGGCTCCACCGATCGCACCCGCGACATCGCCCGCATCTTCGGTGCCCGCCTGTCCGAGTTCCCCTGGACCGGGAGTTTCGCCGCAGCGAGGAACTTCTCGCTGGCGCAGGCCGCCGGGGACTGGATCCTGGTGCTGGACGCGGACGAGGTGCTGGCGCCGACCGACCTCGGGCCGCTGGCCGACCTGGTGCGTAATGGGGAACGCATTGCCTACTCCTTCACCACCAGGAACTACACCCGTGAGCTGGCCCTGCGCGGCTGGGTCGCCAACGGCGGCGAGTACCCCGAACAGGAGCGGGGGCGCGGCTGGACCGGCAGCGATAAGGTGCGCCTGTTCCCCAACCTCCCGACGTTGCGCTTCGAGGGAACGGTTCACGAGCTCTTGGAACCCTCCCTGCTGCGCGAGGAGATCCCGATCCACGCCTGCGACGTCCCGGTGCACCACTACGGCAAGCTGGACCAGGCCGCGGTTCGCGCCAAGCAGGAACTCTACTACCGTCTGGGTCTGCAGAAACTGGAAGAGACCGGAACCAGCCACGAGGCGCTGGCCGAGCTGGCCCGGCAGGCGACGGAACTTGGTTTCTTCGCAGAGGCGGAACAACTCTGGCAGCGGCTGCTCGGGGTCAAGCCGGACCATGCCGAGGCCTATTTCAACCTGGGCTACCTGTACCTCTCCCTGGGGGATTACCCGCAGGCGCGGAGCCACGCCGCTCGGGGTGCGGAACTCGCCCCGGACCTCAAGGAGGCCGCCTTCAACCTGGCCAAGTGCGAGCTTTACCTGGGAGACACCGCGGCGGCGCTGGCGCGCTGCCGCGACATGCTGCACCAGTGGCCGGGCTACCCGGCGGCCCGCTCGCTGCTGGCGGTCTGCCTGCTGCTTGAGGGGGACCGCGCCGGCGCTGAGGCCGAGGTGGCACACCTGGCGGCGCAAGGCTTTGACTGCGCCGATTTCCTGAACGAGTACGCCGGCGGCCTGCAGCGGGGGGGGCTGGATCAGCTGGCCGCGCCGCTTGCCGACCTGGCAGCGCGGCTCAAGGCGGGGGAACGGCCATGACCGAGTCCCAGAGCCTTAAAGAAGTCTTTGCCGCGGCCAACGCCCTGTTCGCCTCCGGCGACCTTTCCGGCGCCGCCGAGCGCTATCGGCGCGTGCTGCAGCTGGATCCCTATTTCGCCCAGGCCAGCTTCAACCTGGGTTGCACCCTGGACCGGCTCTGCGGGCCCGGCGAGGCGCTCCCCCACTTCGAGCGGGCGGCGCAGCTGGTGCCGCAGTGGAGCGAGGCGCACGGCAACCTGGGTTTCGCCCTGGCGCGGGTGGGACGCATGGAGGAGGCCGCCGGCGAGCTTACCGAGGCCTGCCGCCTGGAGCCCGGCCACGCCGGCTACCGCAACAACCTGGGACTCGCCCTGAGCGAACTCGGGCGCGGCGAAGAGGCGCAGGCAAGCTTCCAGGAGGCGATCCGCCTCGATCCACGCTACCCGGAACCCCACAGCAACCTCGCCATCCTCTACGAGCGCTTCGGCAACGGCGCCGCCGCCATCGACTCGCTGCGCCAGGCGCTGCGGCTGCGCCCCGACTTCCCGGAGGCGCACCACAACCTCGGCAACGCGCTCAAGTCGCAGGGACGCCACGAAGAGGCCATCGCCCATTACCGCGAGGCGCTCCGGCTCAAGCCCGATTACCTCGAGGCACGCAGTTCGCTGCTCTTCGCCCTCCTCTACGGCACCCAGGTCGCCGAAGAAACCATCTTCGCCGAGCATGCCGCCTTCGGGGCCTCGCAGCGCCGCGCGGTCAAGCCCCACGACAACGCCCCCGACCCGGACCGGGTCATCACCATCGGCTACGTGTCGGCCGACTTCCGCGAACACGCCGTGGCCCGCTTCATCGCCCCGGTCCTCGCCCACCACGACCGGAGCCGCTTCCGGGTGCTGTGCTATTCCAACGTCGCCGTCCCGGACGCGAAGAGTTGCGAACTCGCCGGTTTGTGCGACCGCTTCGTCAACATCGCCGGCCTCCCGGACGACCAGGCGGAGGAGTTGTTGCGCGAAGACGGCATCGACATCCTGGTCGATCTTTCCGGCCACTCCGCGGGAAACCGACTGCCGCTCTTCGCGCGCAAGCCGGCGCCGGTACAGGTCACCTGGATCGGCTACCCCTTCAGCACCGGGCTCGACAGCATCGACTACCGCATCAGCGACGCCTTCTGCGACCCTCCCGGCACGACCGAGCGCTACCACAGCGAGGAGCTGATCCGGCTCCCGGGCACCTTCTCCTGCTTCGCGCCCCCCAAAGACGCCCCCGCCGTCGCACCGCCTCCCTGCCTCGCCTCGGGTGAGATCACCTTCGGCTCCTTCAACAATCCGGCCAAGATCACCGGCGAGACCCTGGCTATCTGGGCCGACGTACTGCGCGCGGTGCCCGGTTCGCGGCTGCTGCTCAAGGGGTATTCGCTGGCGTGCGCCAAAGGGAGGCAGCGCTTCCTGGACGCCTTCGCCGCAGCCGGAATCGATACCGGGCGGCTGGAACTGGTAGGGAACACCCCCTCCTACCGCGACCACCTCGCCCTCTACGGGAAAGTCGACATCGCGCTGGACACCTTCCCCTACCACGGCACGACCACGACCTGCGAGGCGCTCTGGATGGGGGTCCCGGTGGTGACGCTGGCCGGCTCCACCCATCGCTCCCGCGTCGGCGCGACACTCCTGCACAGCGTCGGCCTGGACGGTCTCGTCGCCCACGATGCCTGCAGCTTTGCCCAAATCGCCCACGCCCTGGCCCTGGACCGGCACCGGCTGCAGGGGCTCAGGGAGACGCTGCGCGCCACCATGGCTGCCAGCACGCTCACCGACGGCGCCGGTTTCACCAAAGAATTGGAGCTGGAATTTCTTGCTGCCTGGGGGCGCTGGTGCCGCCGCCACGCCCCTCCCGCTGCGGACCCGAAACAGGAGGGGCGCGAACTGCTGCGCGAGGGGAGGCTCGATGCCGCCCTGCAGCGCTTTCTGGTGCCGCTGCGCTCGGGCGACAAGTCGACCCTTACCGAAATCCAGGACACCCTGAACGCCCAGGCCGCGGCCGACCAGGCACGGGCCCTGGCGCTCGATGAGGGGCACCAAGATACTTCCTGCCCGGGGACGATCGCCAGCGAAACCCTCGACGAGTGCGCCGAATTGCTCTGCAGCGCGGGGCTCACCACCCCCGCCGACTTGATCTGCCGCTACCTGGCAGACCGCGGCTACGACAGCACCCGCATGAGCCGCACTATCGGCGCGGTGGCCCTTGCCATCGGGCAGCCGGGCGCGGCGGTGGCCGCACTCTCCCGCGCCCTGGAACAGGGAGACGCGTCGCGCGCCACCCGCATCCTGCTGGTCAAGGCGCAGCAGGCGGCCGAGTTGCCGCCGCCGCAAGAGCCGGGGGAACGCCTGCTGCTCATCAAGGCTTGGGGCTACGGCTTCTGGAGCGACGTGAACCACGTGCTGGGCCAGTTCCTCGTGGCAGAGATCACGGGGCGCACGCCGGTGGTGCACTGGGGGCCCAATTCCCTCTTCAGCGACGATCCGCTGGAGAACGCGTTCCACAACTTCTTCGAGCCGGTGTCGCAGGTCACCATCACCGACCTGATCTCGCGCCGGCGCAGCTTCTACCCGCCCAAGTGGCAGCGCGACAACGTGCGCCACGAGAACCTGGCCAAGTTCGACGGTCCCTGGTCCCGCTGCTCCGCGCTCTGGGCCCTGGAACGCAAGGAGGAGGTCGTGGTGAGCGACTTCCATTACGCCGTCAACGACCTCGCCCCCTGGATCCCCGCGGGGCACCCGCTGCACGGGCTCTCAACCGAGGAACTCTACCTCTACCTGTTCGACCGCTACCTGAAGGTGCAGCCGCGCGTCCTGGAGCGGGTGGAAGCCTTTTACCGCCAGCATCTGGCCGGCGCGCCGGTGATCGGGCTGCACGTGAGAGGGGGAGACAAGGTGGGCGAGGACCCCGGGCTCGTCCGGCTGAACGCCCTCTACCTCCCGGAACTGGAGCGGCTGTTGCGCGACACGCCGCAGGCGCGCATTTTCCTCAGTACCGACGATGACCGTATCCTGGCCCGCTACCGCGATCGTTTCGGCGACCGGCTGGTCTACACCGTCTCCACCCGCACCGCCAACGTGCAGGGGGTGCACTACCAGAAGCAGGCGAGCCGCCGGGCCCTGGGGGAAGAGGTGCTCATCGACGCCCTCCTTGCCGCGCGCTGCGACCATTTCCTGGGCAACGGCCTCTCCAACGTCTCGCTAGCCGTGGCGCAGATGAGGCGCTGGGCGCCCGGGACCTGCCGGCTCTTCGGCACCCGGCTCGACTACCTGCGCCAGCTCACCCTGTACCGGAGCTGACATGACCGCCGAGCACTCGCCACAGGGGCAGGCACAGCTCAAGTACGTCGAGTTGCTGCTGCGCAAGGGGATGCAGGAGGAGGCGCGCGCCCGGCTCGATGAGCTGGTGCGGCAGGAGCCTCCCGTCGCCGCGGCCTGTTACCTGTTGGCCGTGCTCAAGGGGGAGGACGGCCAGGCGCAGGAGGCGGCCGACCTCTTGGCCCGGACCCTGGGGTTGGAGCCGGAGAACACCAAGGCGCTCAACGCCCTGGGGGGCGCACTGCGGCAGCTGGGTCAACTCGAGCGGGCGGCGGCGGCTTTCGCGGAGGCGCTGCGTATCGAGCCCGGCTTCGGCGAGGCGCGCATCAACCTCGCCCTCCTTTTGAAGGAGGCACTCCGTTTTACCGAGGCGGAGGCGCTGCTGCGCGAAGGGGTCCGGCTCGACCCCGGCTCGCTGCGTCTCACCTACAACCTAGCCAACGTGCTGCACGCGCAGGGGCGGAGCCTGGACGCGGTGGCGGCCTACCGGGAGACGCTGCGCCTCGACCCGGACCACCTGGACGCCCGCCAGAACCTCCTTTTCGCCCTGCACTACGCGCCGCAGTTCACCAGGCGCGCGATCTACGCCGAGCATCTCAAGGCGGCGCGCAGTCGCCCCTTCCGCCCGGCGCACCGGCAGGAACTGTCCCGCCCCCATCCCGGCGGGCGCATCAGGGTCGGCTACCTCTCCCCCGACTTCCGGGGCCACGCCGTGGCGAGCTTCATCGAGCCGGTGCTCGCGCAGCACGACCGCGACCGTTTCGAGATCTTCTGCTACGCCAACGTGGCCACTCCCGACGCCACCACGGCGCGCCTGCAGGGGCTGTGCGATCAGTGGCGCGACATTCACGGTATGGCCGACCACAACGCCGCCGCCCTCATTGCCGGCGACGGCATCGACATCCTCATCGACCTGGCCGGACACACCGCCGGCAGCCGGCTCCCCGTCTTCTGCCACCGCCCCGCCCCGATCCAGGTCACATGGATCGGCTACCCCGACACCACCGGCCTGAAGGAGATGGACTACCGCATCACCGATGCGCTGGCCGATCCCCCCGGGACCGACGACCGCCTGCACAGCGAATGGCTGCTGCGGCTGCCGCGCACCTTCTGCTGCTACCACCCCCCCGCCGAGGCGCCGGAGCTCGCCCCGCCCCCCTCTTCCCAGAACGGGCACATCACCTTCGGCTCGTTCAACAACCTCGCCAAGGTCACGCCGGAGGTGATCGCGCTCTGGAGCCGCGTGCTGCACGCCGTGAAGGATTCGCGCCTGCTCCTGAAGGCGAAGCCGCTGGCGGACCAGGGGGTGCGCCGCCGCATACTGGACCAGTTCCGGGAGCAGGGGGTGGCGGCGGAGCGCATCGATCTGGACCAGGGGCAACCCGGCACCCGTGAGCACCTGGAGCAGTACCAGCGCGTGGACATAGGCCTGGACACCTTCCCCTACAACGGCACCACCACGACCTGCGAGGCACTCTGGATGGGGGTCCCGGTGATCTCCTTCTCCGGCGACCGCCACTGTTCGCGCACCGGCGCGAGCCTGCTCACCAACTGCGGCCTGGCCGACCTGGTCACGAAAAGCGAGGCGGCCTTTGTCGACATGGCGCGGCAGGTGGCGCACGACCGGGAGACGCTGCGGGAGTTCCGGGCGGGTGCCCGGGAGAGAATGCGGCGCTCGCCGCTTCTGGACGCGGCCGGCGTTACGAGGGAGCTGGAAACGGCGCTGGCTGAGCTTTGGGCGACGTCGCGCAGGCCATGAAAATCAGCCGCTGAGAGCGTTAGAGACCTACTGAGAGAACCTAAGGTATTGGTTTCACCCTAAAGCTTGTGCTTTTTGGCTTTCTCAGATTTCCTCAGATTTTCTCCGTGGCCAACGGTTTGCTTTTTTTAGATGTTTTGAAGTTCTTGGTTGGGCAGGGTAATGGCGGTGAGCGGCGCGGCAAACGTCATCGAGGGG
Organism: Geomonas anaerohicana; assembly: GCF_016458305.1. GTDB lineage: Bacteria > Desulfobacterota > Desulfuromonadia > Geobacterales > Geobacteraceae > Geomonas > Geomonas anaerohicana. Next base: position 26,856 of record NZ_JAEMHL010000009.1, read on the forward strand.
GACCACCGTGCGGCAATCCCCCTCGAAGAGCAGCTGATTTCTGCGACGACTAACCCGCGTTCTCGGGATTGGTCCTCAAGCCGGCGGCGATGTTGAAGTTGATGTCGACCACGATGGAGAGCTTCTCCGCAGCCGGGAAAGCCATCACCTCGAAGAACCTCTTGTCCACGAACAGGCTCAGGTTCAGGAGGTCCTCCCGCAGCTTCTTCGGCATCGGGTGGTTGGGCTCGGTCAGCTCGGCCTGGAAGAAGCTCCAGACCTTCTGGTTGTACTTTATCGCCTCCAGCAGCTTGGCTTCGCGGTCCGGGGCATCCCAGTTTTCCTGGACGGCCTTGAGCATAAGCCCCGCCTTGGTCAGCACGGAGGCTTCGAGCTCGCGTCCCGACATGCTCTCCTTCTGGATACCGACGTACTCCTTGATCGCGTTGTTAGTTTGCATTTTTCAGTAGCTCCTCTTCGTACTCGATGAGAGTTTTGGCAAGTTTGAGTGCCTGGTAGTAGTTCCCGCCCTCTATCCGTTCGTTCAATTGCTCGATGTAGGTCCTGGTGCTCGGGGCCGCCTTCAGTATCTCGGTCGCCAGTTCCGAGTACGCCTTGACGTACTTCGGGACGTTGGGCTCGTCGATATACATGAGCTGGATGGTGAAGTAGACCCTCTTGCAGGGCGTGGTGATGTCCTTCTCGCCCAGGATGTCCTTTTCGCGCAGTATGGGGACCGTGTTCTCGATAAAGAGAACCGTCCCTTTGCCGCCGTTTCTGACCACGGCGCCGCCCACGATGAGCCGCTCGTTGCTCTTCAAAGTAATTTTCAGGGACATATCGGTTAACTCAACCCTTTCAGGAATTGAGGGTGCTGTTGCGCCACCCCCTGAGTAACCGATTCTGCAAATTGCTGGCCAATCTCGGCACTTTTTTGCGCCGCGTGCGATTCGGTGGCGACCGGCTGAGAAACCAAGCTTTCCGCACCCTTAGGAGCCGAGAAAATGCGGGCGAAACGCCCGTCGGCAACAAAGGAGGCGGTGGCCGCGGCAATGTCGCTGCGCAGCGCCGTCAGCGACTGCGCCGCCGCGTCAAGTTTGTCCACGTGGTCAGCAATTTGACTGTCGTCCGCATTCATAGCGAGCGGCTCCGGAAGGGGCACCTGCTTGCGGGCCTCGACAACGGAGGGAGGAGGAGGGAAGGTGAGCTGATCGATCTCCTTGCGGAGGGCCGTGTAGGCTCTCAAAAGCTTCATCCTTTCCTTGTCTTGCGGTGCGAAGGGAGGAAAATTTTTAACTATCGTTTCCAGAGGTTCCTTCATCTTGTCAATCTTTTGACCCAATTCCTGGGCCGCCTTGTCGGTCTCCCTGATGGATGCAGCGGCGCTGTTTTGCCGCTCGTTTTGCAGACGGATGTCCGCCAGCTTGCGGTCTCCCTGCACGGAAAAGAGCACCTGGTCGGTGATGGCGGGGTCTTCGGGCTTTTGCTTTTCGGTCGGGGGATTTTGGGCAGAGCTGGAGAGGGAGGTGAGTTGGGAAGAGGAAGTGGGGACTGGAACGCTCTCGGGTTGCAGTCGATCGATTAACATACGCTACCCCCCTTGAAGAGGGATTGCGGAGCGGGTTACCCCGCTCCGCAAAGCTAGGGTTAGAACAGTCTGAGGACTGCCTGTGCTGCCTGCGAGGACATCGAGAGCGAGGTGGTACCCAAGCTCTGACGGGTCTGCAGCATCAGCATGTTGGCGCCTTCCTGGTTCATGTCGGCCAGGGTCAGGTTGTCCGCACCGGTCTGCAGCGTGTTGATCATCGAGTCGGTGAAGTTCTGACGGGTGGTGATGATGTTCAGGTTCGCCGCCAGGGTCTGGGTGTTGGACCTGAGGGTCGAGATCGCCGTATCCATCTTCGCCGTGTCGGTGGTGATGTCGGAGTTGGCAGCCCATGCGCCGCTGGCGCCGCTGAGGCTGAGGCCGCTTGCGCTGGCCAGGAAGCCGACGACGTCGAGGCTGGAGCTGGCATCTTCGTTGAAGTTGACGGTCAGGGTGTTGGTGGAGCTCAGCAGGTTCAGGCCGCGGTATCCGGAGTCAGAGGAGATGTTGTTCACCTGGCTGCGGATGGTGTCGTACTGGGTCGCCAGTTTGGACCTGGTCGAGGTGTCGCTGGTGGAGAGGGCGGATTGTGCGATACCTTTTGCTGCGTTGATCAGGCCGGTGATGGCGGTGATACCTGCGTTGGCGGCCGATACGGTCTGAACCGCCTCGGACATGCCGTCCTTGCGGTCAGCGAGGTCGCTGGCGCGCTGGTTTGCGTTCTGCGCTGCAAAGTAGTTGGTCGGGTTGTCGAGCGCGCTGTTGACCTGCTTGCCGGAAGAGAGCCTTTCCTGGGTCCTGTTCAGCAGCTTGCTGGTCGATTGGAGGTTGAGAAGGTTGGTCCTCATGCCTGCGGTGAGAGAGATGTCGCTAGTTGCCATGGTACTTCTCCTTTTCTGGGTGTTTGCCGGCATTCTTGCCGGGTTGAAAACCGTGTCGATGCTGTCTTCTTCGGTATCGGGCATCCTGCCCTACGGCGAGTAACTGATGAATTTCACCCCCTCATCGCCGGCGCGTCCTGCGCGTTTGTAAAGAATATCGACACGGCGGGCCCAAAACTTTAACGGAAAAGCACCACCTTACGATTATTTTTGTCAAATTATTGGCAGCTCAACCTCCCTTCCAGGGCGGCGCGGATCCGGCGCATGACGCCGGGCCAGTCGCCGGGGCGCCCCTGCCGGAAGATGCGCATGGCGGGATACCAGGGTGAGTCCTCGCGCTCGGCGAACCAGCGCCAGTCGCAGGAGTAGGGCAAAAGGAGCCAGACCGGCATCCCCATGCCGCCGGCCAGGTGCGCCGCCGCCGTGTCCACGGTGATGAGCAGGTCGAGCCCGGCCAGGATGGCGGCGCTGTCCCCGAAGTCGTTGATCTGCGGCGCGAGGTCGACGGCGGGGAGGAGCCCGGGGTCCGGGGCCTCGCCCAGTTGCAGGGAATAAAAGAGCACACCAGGCATATCGGCAAGAGCGGCGAAATGCTGAAACGGGCAGGCGCGGTTTCTGGGCAGCGGCCCGCCGCGCCAGACCAGCCCGACCTTTAGGGTCGCCCTCTCCTCCAGCATGAGGCTCCAGAGCGCGGCGCGCCGCTCCTCGGCAAAGAGGTAGGGGCGCCAGGGAGGCATCTTTGCCAGCGTGGTGCCGAACAGGTAGGGGAGGGAAATGAGCTGGACCTGGCAGTCGCACGGCGGCAGCTCGTCGGGCCCGCACACCGCCGCCACGCCGGGGACTCGCGCCAGGAGGGGCTTCAGCGCCGGGATCTGGCAGCGCACCACCACCCGCCCTCCCCGCTGCGCCACCAGCGGCGCGTAACGGATGAACTGGAGCGTGTCGCCCAGCCCCTGTTCGCACTGCAACAGGATGGTGCGCCCGCCAAGCTCCTCGCCGCGCCAGAGCGGCACGGACAGTTCCGGCTCGCACCCCGCCAGGCGCCACTGGTACTCGCGCCACCCCTCTTCGTACTCACCCACGGACAGCAGGCTCAGGGCGAGGTTCCAGTGCGCCTCCGGGTGCTCGGGCGCCAGGCGCAGCAGTTCCCGGTAGGACGCTATGGCCTGCTGCGGCTGCATGAGATCCTGGTAGGCGGTGCCGAGGTTGATGCGCGCCTCCAGGTAGCCGGGATCGAGCGCGATGGCGTGACGGTACAGCTCGACCGCCTGCGCCGGATCCTCCAGCACCTGCAGGCAGGCGCCCAGGTTCACGTAGGCGGGAAGGTAGCCGGGATTGAGCTCGACGGCGCGCCGAAACAGCGGCTCGGCGGCGTCGTGGTCGGCGCGGCCGACCAGGAGCGTCCCCAGGTTGTTGTAGGCGTCGGCGAGGTCGGGTTTGAGCTCCATGGCGCGCCGGTAGCTCGACTCCGCCTCCATCAAAAGCCCCTGGTCCTGCAGCGCGAGCCCCAGGTTGTTGTAGACCTCGGCGCACTCAGGGAGCCGGTGCAGCAGGGCGCGATAGAGCGCGACGGCGCCGGAGAGATCTCCCTCCCCCCTCAGGCGGTTCGCCTCCCGGAACAGCTGGTTCGGGTCCTCGAGCGCCGCCCCGGGGAGCGGTGCGATGCCGTGCGCCACCGCCTCGATCACCGGCTGCCACTGTCCCGGTTCCGGCTGGCGGTGCAGGGCGACGCCCGGATACCAGGGGGAGTCGGAACGGCCGTGGAGCCAGCGCCAGTCGCAGGAGAAGGGGAGCATGAGCTGCACCGGCTTCGCCATGGCCGCAGCGAGATGCGCGACGGCGGTGTCCACCGCGACCACCAGGTCGAGGTTGTCGATTAGGGCGGCGGTGTGCGCGAAATCTTCGAGGTCCGCGGTCAGGTCGACGAAAGCCCCTGCCCCGGCCAATGCGGCCAGGTCCTCGGCCGCCGCGCCCAGCTGCAGGTTGTACAGGGTCACCCCCGGCAGCGAGGCCAGGGGGACCAGGGCCTGCGCCGCGAGTGAGCGGTAGCGGTCGCGCTTGTACCCGGCGCTGCCGGCCCAGACCACCCCCACCCTGAGCCCCGTCCCCGGCGCCACCTTTGCGCGCCACTGTGCGCTCAGCGCGGCGTCGGCGGTGATCGGCGGGTCCTGCGGCGGGATGGTCTTAAGGGTGGTGCCCAAAAGGTGCGGCAGGCTCAGGAGGTAGGCGTAGGTGTCGAAGGGGGGAGGTGCTTCACCGGCGGCAACAAGGGCGATCCCGCCTCCCTGGGCGGCGAAGAGCGGCAGCAGTTCGCGGCGGCACTCGAGCACCACCTGCTCGCCCTGGCGCGCCAAGAGCTGCGCGTAGCGGAAAAACTGGATGGCGTCGCCGAAGCCCTGCTCGGCGCGTATCAGGAGGGTGCGGCCGGCCAGCGGGGAACCGTCCCACATCTGCCGCCCCATGAAACTGGTGTCGAAAGCGCCGGCCGGGTCCTGCAGGCGCCACTGGTACTCGCGCCACCCCTCCCGGTACTCCCCCAGGGCGAGCAGGGCCAGGGCCAGGTTCCAGTGCGCATCGACGCTGTCGGGATCGAGCGCCAGGGCCTCGCGCAACGCGGCCAGCGCGTCATCGAACTGGTTCAGCGCGAGCAGCGAGCCCCCCAGGTTCACCCATCCCTTCAGGTGGTCGGGCTGCAGTTCGACCACCTTCCGGTAGCACTGCGCCGCCCCCTGCCACTCCCCCTGGGCGCGCAGGGCATGGCCGAGGTGGTAGTAGGCGTTGCCGTAGCCGGGATCGAGGGCGATGGCGTCGCAGAAACGTGCTACCGCCGCATCCAGCTCCCCAAGCTTCAACAGCACGTTGCCCAGGTTGCCCATGGCCTCCGGGTAGTCGGGCCTGAGCTCCAGCGCGGCGCGGTAGCGCTGCTGCGCCTCCTCCAGCCGCCCCTGGTCCTCCAGCACCACGCCCAGGTTGTTGTGCAGCTCGGCCTGCGCCGGGTCGAGGGCCACGGCCCGGGAGAAGGCCTCGAAGGCCTGTTCCGGCCGTCCCAGAAGACGGGCCAGGGCGCCGGCAAGGGTGAGCAGGTCGACGTCGTCCGGCGTCTCCCGCAAGAGTTCCCGGCACAACTCGTCCGCCCGCTCGACGCGGTTTTCCGCCAGGGCGCGCTTCAGTTCATCGCGGCTTTGCATCGACTATCGTTCTCCTTTGTTTCGCACCAGCAGTTCCAGCTGCCTCGCCACCCGCTCCAGCACCTCGCCCCAGTCGCCGCGCCGGCGCTGGCGGAACAGGCGGGCGGTCGGATACCAGGGGGAATCCTCGCGCTCCATGAGCCAGCGCCAGTCGCAGGCCATCGGGAGCAGCACCCAGACCGGCACGCCCAGACCTCCGGCCAGGTGCGCCACCGCGGTGTCCGCCGAGATGACCAGGTCGAGCTGGGTCAGGATGGCGGCGGTGTCGGCGAAGCTCTTGATCCCGGCGCCCAAGTCGGTGAGTTCCATCCCCGGCGGCGGGGTGGCAGCCTGTTCCGCGCCGTCCCCCACCTGGAGCGCGCAGAAGCGGGCGCCGGCAACCTGCGCCAGCGGCGCGAAGAGCGCCAGGGTGAGCGAGCGTTTCAGGTCGTCCTTGTAGGTTTTCCTCCCCGCCCAGACCAGCCCGACCCGCAACCCACCGCCCGGCAGCGCGCCCTTCCAGCGCCGCACCAAGGCGGGATCGGCGGCGAAATACGGGATGTCGGCCGGGATGGTGTCGACCACCGTGCCGCACAGGTGCGGCAGGCTCATGAGCGGCGCGTGGCAATCGAACTCCGGCAGAGGCTCCCCGCGCACCAGCACCCGCGCGACACCGGGCACCGTGGTCAGCACCGGTGCTATCGGTTTCGCCTGGCACTGCACCAGCACCGTCGCCCCCTGGGCCGCCAGCACCGGCGCGTAGCGCACGAACTGGAAGGTGTCGCCGAAGCCCTGCTCGGCGTGGAGCAGGATGGTTTTGCCGGAAAGAGGAGAGCCGTCCCAAAGCGGCCGGGGCAGCTCCAGGCGCGGGATAGGATCCACCTTGTCGAAGCGCTGTTCGTAGCCCTGCCATCCCTCGCGGTACTCCCCGAGCTGCAGTTGCACCAGGGCGAGGTTCCAGCGGGCGTCGGCGTAGCCGGGATCAAGGGCGAGCACCTTGCGGTAGCAGTCGACGGCGGTCGCCACATCGTTCAGGGCGCGGCTTGCCGAGCCCAGGTTGTTGAGGGCGTGCAGGTAGTCCGGTTTCATGCCCAGCGCCCGGCGGTAGCACTCCACCGCTTCTTCCAGGCGCCCCCGTCCCTGGAGCGTGATGCCGAGCGCGTTCCAGGAGGGGAGGTAGCCGGGGTCGTCGGCCAGGATGGAGCGGAAGGTGGCCTCGGCCTGGTCCAGCTCTCCCATGGCGTCGTGCAGCTCACCCAGGTTGTGCCGGGCCTCCAGGTAGTCCGGGGCGACCGCGACCGCCCGTTGCAGGGCCTGCAGCGCCTCCTCGTACTCACCCTGGTCCTTCAGGGCCAGCGCCAGGTTGTGCCAGGCCTGCGCCAGGTCCGGTTGCACGGCCAGGGCGCGCCGGTAGCAGTCGGCCGACTCGGCGAGCCGCCCCAGCGTATAGAGGCTGTTGCCCATGTTGTAGTGCGGTGCCACCAGGCCGGGACAGAGCTCGATGGCCTTACGGTAGCGCTCAATCGCCTCCGCCTGCCTCCCCGCCCCGTCGAGGGTGCACCCCTCGTCGTTGTAGCGCTCGGCCAGCCACATCGGGTCGGCGGCCGGCGCCTCTTCTCTGCCGGCTCTCTGCGCCAGAAGCATGCCCAGCTCCCGTAGCACCCGCTGCAGCACGCCATTCCAGTCCCCCGGCGTACTTTGCCGGAACAGGCGCATGGTCGGATACCAGGGCGAATCCTCGCGGTCGGTGAGCCAGCGCCAGTCCGGCACGAAGGGGACCAGGAGCCATACCGGCAGACCCAGCGCCCCGCACAGGTGCGCCACCGAGGTGTCGGCGGAAAGCACCAGGTCGAGCCGGCTGGCAAGCGCCGCGGTATCGGCGTAGTCGCCGATGGCGGGGGCCAGGTCGGTGACCGGCAGGATGGCGGCGAGGTCGCCGCGGGCGCCCAGTTGCAGGGAATAGAAGCTCACCCCGGCCCCGGCAACCCCGGCGAGCGCTGCCAGCATCTCCGTGGGGAGCGAGCGGTTCTGGTCGTTGGGGTGCCCCGGGTTCCCCTGCCAGGCCAGGCCCACCTTCAAGGTCCGATCCTCGGGGAAGCGGGCTGCGCAGGCCGCCACGCGCGTCGGGTCCGGCCGCAGGTAGGGGACCTGCGCGGGGATGCCGGCGAGGTCGGTCCCGAAGATGGCGGGGAGGTCCATGAGCGACACCTGCAGCTCGAAGGGGGGCAGGGTGTCGCCGCAGGCGAAGACCCCCTCGACGCCGGCAACGGTGGCCACCAGCGGCACGAGTCCCGGCGACTGTACCTCGACCAGGACGCGGCCGCCGCGTGCCGCAACCAGTGGTGCGTAGCGCACGAACTGGAGCGTGTCCCCCGCCCCCTGTTCGCCGTAAAGGAGGATGGTCCTGCCGGAAAGGGGCGCGCCGTCCCAGGGGGGAACCTGCTGCCAACGGCGTTGCGGCGCCTGGCTGCTCTTCTGGAAGCGCCAGGAAAACTCGCGCCACCCCTCGGCAAGCTCCCCGGTCATGAGCAGCAGCACGGCCAGGTTCCAATGGGCGTCGGCGTAACCGGGTGAGAGGCGCACCGCCTCCCGGAACTCGTGCAGCGCCTCGTCAAAACGCCCGAGCTCCTTCAAGGTGGTGCCGAGGTTATAGCGCGCCTTGACCAGTGCGGGGTCGAGCCGCAGGGCCTCGCGGTAGCATTGTTGCGCCCCGTCCAGATCGCCCAGCACCTGCCTCACGATCCCCAGCCCCTCGTGCAGCTCCGCTACCCCCGGTTCCAGGGCCAGCGCCTCTTCCAGGCTCTGCCGCGCTTCGGAGAAGCGCCCCTGCTGCTGCAGCGCCTGGGCCAGGGCATAGTGCGGCTGCCACTGCCGGGGCAGGAGCTGGGCGGCCTTGGTGAAGCGGACCGTCGCCTCGCCCGGCTTGCCGACGGCAGCCAGGAAGGCCCCCATCAGGTAGTGGCTCCCCCCGTCGAAGGGATGCGCGGCCAGCCGCCGCTCCAGGAAACCCTCTACGGCATCGCCAAGCGCGGCACGCAGCCGCTCGACCACCTCGCCCCACTCCCCCTGCGTCTGCTGCCGGAACAGGCGCATGGTCGGATACCAGGGCGAATCCTCCCGGCGGTGCAGCCAGCGGTAGTCGCCCGCCATGGGGAGCATGAGCCAGACCGGCTTACCCAGCGCCCCGGCCAGGTGTGCCACCGAGGTGTCGATAGAGATGACCAGGTCGAGTTGGGCGATGAAGGCGGCGGTATCGCCGAAATCGCGGATGGCGGCGGTGAAATCGATGAGGCCGGGGCACTCTCCCGGTCCGGCCGCCGCCTCCCCCACCTGCAGCGAGTAAAGGCTCGCCCCCGGGATGCCGCACAAGGGCGCCAGCGCCTGGAGCGAGCAGGAGCGGAAGGGATCGGGGACCGCCTTGCCGGCCCAGACCAGCCCCACCCTGAAACCGGCATCGGCGGACAGCTTGGCCTGCCAGAGCCCGAGCCGCTGCGGCGGAGGGGAGAGGTACGGGACCTGGTCGGGGACGGTCTCCAAGGTGGTATCGAAGAGGTGCGGCAGCGACATCAGGGGGATCTCGAGGTCGAACTCGGGGAGCGGCTCGCCCATGACGCAGACCTCGGCGACACCGGGCATGCCGCGCAGAAGCGGCACCAGCGCGGCCGACTGGCACTCCGCGATGACGGTGCCGCCAGCTTGAGCGACCAGGGGTAGGTAGCGGGCGAACTGGATGGTATCTCCGAACCCCTGCTCCCCGTGCACCAGTATCCGTTTGCCCTCAAGCGGGGCGCCGTCCCAGGCCGGCGCCTGGAAGCCGCGCCTGGGCGAGGTGAAGTCGTCCCTTTGCCAGCGCCACTGGTACTCGGCCCACCCTTCGCGGAACTCCCCCGCCAGCAGGAGGGCGAGGGCCAGGTTCCAGTGCGCGTCGGCGCAGTCGGGGAGGCGCCGCACCAGGTCGCGGAATACGGCGATGGCCCCGTCGACGTCGCCTGAGCGCTGCAGCGCCCCGCCCAGGGCGATGGCGGGTTCCGGCGCATCCGGCGCCTGCGCCAGTGCCAGCCGGAACTGTTCCGCGGCCTGCGCAAACCGCCCCAGCTTGAAAAGCGAGGAGCCCATGTTGTTCAGGGCGAGCGGGTCCCCTTCCCGCAAGGCCAGCGCCGCGCGGTACTGTGCCAGCGCCTCCTCGTGACGGCCGGTGTCGTCCAGGAGCGCCCCCAGGTTGATGTGCACGTCCGGGAGGAGGGTTCCCCCCGCCGCCGCGAGGGCGCGGTAGATCGGCTCCGCCTCGGCCAGACGCCCGGCGCGCTGCATCTCCAGGGCGTGGGCGAACTCCTGCGCCAGGTCGGGCTGTCGGGTCAGGACGCTAGGCATTGCGCATCCGGGCGAGCTCCGCCTGGTTGGCGAGCTTGGTGGCGACGTAGTGGAACTGGCGCGCGGCGCCGCTCCAGGTGAGGTTCTTCATCTCCTGCGCGGCGAGCGCCCCCTTGCCCGGGAGCTCGTGCCGGTTGCGGTAGACGTGTTCCAGCATCTCGATGATCTCTTCCAGCTCCGGCTCCTCCCAGACGCCGGTCTGCACGCCGCCGCTGGTGACCACCATGGGACGGTAACGGGTCAGCGGATAGGCGATGGCGGGGTTGATCACGTCGGCGTGGCCGCTGGTCTCCGAGGCGATCACCGACCTGCCGCAGGCCATGTACTCGCACATGACCATGTTGTTCCCCCCTTCGCAGCGGTTGGGGAACAGCCCGACGTGCGTCCCGGCGAAGACGTCCCTGATGGCATTGTTGTGCACCAGCGGGTGCACCACGGTGCGCGCCGGGTCGAGCCCGTTTTCCAGGGCGCAGCGCCCCGGGACGCTCAGGAAGTCGACCTCGTCGTGGCGGTAGGTGATGAAGGGGGAGCTTTCCATGGTGAGCAGCGAAAAGGGCCATTGGTTGGCCCAGCTGCAGGAGAGGTAGACGTCGCCGTGTCGCTGCATGAGCACCTTCATGGCGGCGATGACCAGGTCCTGCCCCTTCCTGAGCTCGAACTTGCCGCCCGAGAAGACCACGAAGCGGTCGTCCGGGGGGAGCGGCAGCGGGTAGAAGCGCTCCGGGTCCACCCCCTGCAGGATGGTGCCGCAGTTCTTCACGCCGCCGATGCGCAGCAGGTACTCGCACCATTTGGAGCCGGCGACGATGAAATCCCATTTGCGTGCGGCTTCGCGGGTGAAGTTGAGGATCTCGATGCTGTTTTCGAAGAAGCAGTAGCCGATGTTGATGGCGTCCCAGGCATCGGGGTTCAGCGGGGCGAGGTTCTGCGACATGCAGTGCAGCGTTACCCCCGGCACCGGGGGGAGTTGGGCAATCTCGCGCTCCAGGTAGGTCCCGGCGATGCCCCAGCCATGCATGGAGCCGCTGGGCATGGATACTCTCATGGATGAAAACCTCACAGTGGTGATGGGTCGACCACTACACGTGAGCAACTACCGTACCAGAGAGAACAGTGGGTGGCTAAAGGGTTGAAAAAGGTGGGGTTTGCCGCAACAGGGCAGGTGGCGGGTCATTTGTTTGACAGCCGGTCCGACGTCGGACCAGTCGGACGAAGGGGACAGGCACCTGGCGGATGGACAAAGGGGACAGGCACCCGACGGAGCCAGTCCCCTTTTACGACTACGGCTCGTTGCGCTCGCTCTGCTCGGAGAGAAGGACGATGTCGACGCGGCGGTTCTGGGCGCGCCCTTCTGCCTCGCTGTTGTCGGCTACCGGGCGATACTCGCCGTAGCCGGCGGCGGAGATCCGGGCGGGGTCGAAGTCTTCCTGCTTGGTGAGGTACTGCAGCACGTTGGTGGCGCGCGCGGTGGAAAGCTCCCAGTTGGACGGGAACGCGGCGGTGCTGATGGGAATGTTGTCGGTGTGCCCCTCGACCCGCACCGCGTTGGAATAGCTGGCCAGGGAGGCCACCACGTCCTTCAACAGGCTCAAGGAACTCTGCTTCAAGGTGGCGCTGCCGCTGTCGAAGAACCCTGCTTCCTTCAGACTCACCACCAGGCCACGCTGGGTCACCGAAACCGAGACCTTGTTCTGCGCCCCCGCCTTCATCAGGTACGCCTCGATGGAGGCCTTGGTGGCCCGGAAGTCCTGCTCGCTGCCGCGGGTCCTGGTGCTGCTCATCCGCTTGGGAGCCTGGGTGATCTTGTGGATGGAGGGGATGACGCTCATGGAACCGGCGTCGATGACGGTGGGCTTTTGGCCAGCCGAGGTGGTGCTGTAGCCGAAGGACTCGCGCATGGAGGCGAGCACCTCCTCGGCCTTTTTCTTGTCGGTCTGGCTCATGGCGTAGAGCGTCACGAACACGGCGAACAGCAGCGTGATGAAGTCGGCGTAGGATACCAGCCAGCGCTCGTGGTTGGGTTCTTTTTCGTGCTGGGCCTTTTTCTTAGCCATTTACTTCCCCTTCTTCTCTCCACCGTCATGCAGGTAGGCCCTGAGCTTCTGCTCGATGAAGTGGGGGTTCTCGCCGTTCTGGATGGCGATGAGCCCCTCGATGACCATCTCCTTCTGCAACAGCTCTTCCTTGAGACGGATCTTCAGCTTGGTGCCGAAGGGGATGCAGAAGATGTTGGCGGTCATCAGGCCGTAGATGGTGGCCACGAAGGCGACGGCGATGCCGCCCCCGAGCTTGGAGGGGTCGGAAAGGTTGCTCATGACGTGGATCAGGCCGAGCACGGCGCCGATGATACCGATGGTGGGGGCAAAGCCGCCGGCAGCCTCGAAGACCTCGGCGCTGTGCTTGCCGTGCGACTCGAAGGAGGTCAGCTCGATCTCCATGGTCTCCCTGAGCTTCTGCGGGTCGATGCCATCGACCACCAGCGAAATCCCCTTCTTGGTAAAGGAATCCTTCACCGTCTGGGCTTCCTGCTCCAGCGAGATCAGGCCGTTTCTGCGAGCCTTGGCCGCGTAGTTGATGATGTTCTTGATCACCGCCTCGGGGTCTTCCTTGGGGGGCATGAAGACCTTCTTCAGGTCCTTCACCGCGGCCATCAGGACCGGCAGCGGGAAGCTGACGATGGTCGCCGCCGAGGTGCCGCCGAGGACGATAATGGCCGCCGTCGGCTGTATCAGCGCCGACATGTGCAGCCCTTCCAGGGCCGCGCCGCCGAAGACGGCGAAGAGGCCCAGGGCTATTCCGATTAGGGTCGATAAATCCATAACTGTTCCCGGATTGAGAAGACGCTCCCTTGCGAGCGGTTATATCCTGCAGTTGGGTTGGTAGCTTTCCGCATCCCTTTTGCGCAGGTAGCGCCGGGCCACGCTCGACGAGGCGTGCCGGAACAGGTGCGCCTTGAAGTTGACGATCCGGCTGATCACCACCCGCGCCGGCTCCAGTACCAGGTATCGGTTGCCGTTGGAAAGGGTGATGTGGGTGTCCGGGGTCTCCGTGATGAGCTCTATCAGGTCCGGGTTCAGGTACATCTCGGAGCCGTCTCGTGTGGTCACCTTGATCATGGCTTCCCCCTGCGGAATGCGGCAGCTAATTTTGTTTTTCGGATGCAGCACCGAAAGCTTTAGCGCTATCACCGCCCTTCGTCAAAAAAGAAATTGAAAAGGCCGTGCGAGCCTGGCCAGCTCACACGGCCCTTGGTGGCGCGGGGGATACGCGACAACCCTACTTCATGTAGTCCAAAAGCGAGAGCTGGCTCAGCTTGGAGGTGGCCGACAGCGCCGCGTTGAAGGCGGTGGTCTGCTGGGAAAGCACCACCCCGGCCTTGGCGTAGTCCACGTTCTGGATGTCGCCGAAGACGGTCTTCAGCGTGTTCTGGTTGTTGGCGATCATGCTCTTCATGTTGTCCAGGCGCACCAGGCGCCCCGCGACGTCGCTCTGGGCCACGGTGATCTGGTCCGCGCCCGCCTTGACGTTCTTGACCCCGTCCAGGATCCCCTGGCTGTTCTTGCTGCCGATCGCGGAGATGAGGGCGTCGATGGAACCGATGATGTCCACCGGACCCTGCCCCGCGGTGGCCCCGCTCCCCACCGCCGCCGGCGGGTTGCCGCCGCGCAGGAGGTCGCCGCCGGATACGGTGGTGCCCACGGTGCTGTTGGGGGCGATCTCCACCTGCGGGATGTCGGTGGTGCCGCTGAAGACGCCGGTGGAGCTGAAGGGCTGGCTGGTGGAGAAGCCACCGAAGACGTACTGGTCGCCCAGGCGGGTGTTGCCCATGTCGATCAGCTGGCTCTTCAACTGGGTCAGGTTGGTCACCGCGCTGGCGGTCCCGGCGGCGTCCAGGGTGCCGGCCACCATGTCGCCGGCGATCTTCTTCACCTGCTGCATCAGGGTTGCCATGCTGGTGAGCGAAGTATTGGTCACGTTCAGGAGCGTCTCGGCCTTGGTGATGTTGGAGCTGTACTGGTCCCCCGAGGCGATCTGCTCCTTCAGGTCCAGAAGCTGCCTGGTGGAAAGGGGATCGTCGCTGGGGCGGTTGATGTTGTAGCCCGAGGCGATCTGTTCCTGGAGCTGGTCGATCGCGGTGCGCCCCTGCTGCAGGTTGTAGATGGCGTTGTCGGCGCTCATGCCGGGGGTGATTCTCATAGCGATTCTCCTATCGGACCATGTTCAGGATGGTGTCCAGCATGTCGCTCCCCGCGTTGACCACCTTGGCGGAGCCCTGGAAGGCGCGCTGGTACTTGGTCAGGTTGAGCAGCTCCTCGTCCAGGGACACCTCGGAGTTGGAGGACCTGAGCGCGTTCAGCTGCTTCAAAAACGCCGCGTTCTGGGAGGTGACGTTCTGGGTCCCCTCGGTGTCGACACCGACCTGGGACACCACGGAGTTGTAGAAGTTGCCGAAGGTGGCGCTCCCGGTGCTGAAGGCAAAGCTGGTGCTGCCGATGTTGGCGAGCTTGACCGCGTTCACGTTGTTGCCGCTGCTGGTCGGTATCGGGTCGCTCGCGGTCGGGAGCCCCGCCGCGATCTTCACTGCCGAGATCCCGGAGTCGAGCGCGATGCTCCCCGCGGTGACGCCGGCGGGGTCGAAGAAGTTGTTGTTGGTACTGCCGTCCAGTGCGTACCCGGCCTTGTGCACCGTGTTCACCTGGGTGGCGACCTGGTTGGCCATCTCGTCCAGGAGCGAGCGGTACTTGGGCACAATGCTGTCGCGCACCTCCATGGTGCCGCCCAGCTTGCCGCCGATGGTGGCGCCGTCGCCGACGGTGCCCACCAGGGTGTCGGTGCCGGGGGCGTTGGCAGGGGGCGGGCTGCCCAGCCCCGAGAGCATGATGTCGTTGGTCGCCGGGGCGCCGGTCGCGTTGGTGTAGAGCGTCGCGTACCTAGTGCTGGAAACGAGCTGCCCCCCGCCCGCCAGGGTCACCGAGGCGGTGTTGTCGCTGGCGATGGTGTAGCTGACGCCGGTCTGCTCGGAAAGCTTCCTGAGCAGGAGATCGCGCTGGTCCAGAAGTTCGTTGGGGCTTCCCCCCACCGCGCTGGTGGCCATGATCTGCTGGTTCACCAGGGCGAGATTGCGCGCGTTGTCGGTCACCTCGGCGGTGATGCCGACCAGGTTGCTGTCCGCGGTCGAGGCGACCGAAGTGAGCGTGGAGTCCGCCTGGTGGAAGCTGTCCACCATGATCTGGGCCCGGGTCAGCACGGCCTGGCGCTCGGCGGCGCCGGAGGGGTTGACCGAGAGGTCCTGGAAGGCGCCGAACAGGTTGGCCACGGCGGTGCCGAGCCCGTCCGAGGTGAGCGAGTTGAAGCTCGGTTCGATCTGCTCCAGCGCCGACTGCTGCGCCAGCCCCTCCTGGTAGGTGCTGTTGGCGTTGACCAACTGCAGCTGCAGCATGTTGTCGTAGCTGCGCTGCACCGCCGCTATCTGCACCCCGGTCCCCAGCGCGAAGCCGTTGGAGGTGCCGACCGGCTTGTTCTCCATGATCACCCGCTGGCGGGAATACCCCTCGGTGTTGACGTTGGAGATGTTCTCGCCGGTGACCTCGATAGCCAGCCGCTGGGCGGTGATGCCTGAGGAGGCTATGTCGAAGAGGGTGTTGATGCCCATGCTAGATCTCCTTGCTGACGAAGCCGCTGTTGCCGCGCCCGGCGTTCACGAAGGCGCCCGCCCCGCCGTAGGTCTGCCCGGGGTTGAAAATCCGGTTGAAGAAGTTCACCGAGCGCCCCACCACGTTCATGGAGTCCTCGATCAGCCTCCGGTGCAGCGCGAGCGCACCCTGCAGCGCCCGGGCGTTGCCGGTCACCGACTGCTGCGCCTCCCGGAGCGCCTGCTTTTCCGGCGCGCCGAGCCGCTCGATGATGGGCGAGAGCGTGCTGTTGCCCGGCATGCCGAGCTCGGTGCCGAGGGCGGCGATCATCTCCTGGCACTGCCCGGAGAGCCTGGCCAGGCGTTCCATCCCCGCCGTGATCTCCTGCTGGTTCTCCTCCATGCGGGCCAGGTCCAGCGAGGTCATGCACTCCTGCTCCTCCTGCAAAAGGACCTGCATCCGGTCCAGGAGCACCCCCTTCTCGCACAGGGCCGCTATCAGTTCGACGACGTTACGATCCATCTAATTCCCCCTTAACGCGACTTGTACGCGTCCATCATCTTTTGCGCCAGTTCCGAGGCATCGACGCGGTAAGCGCCGTTTTGCAGGTTCTGCTTGGCCAGCGCCACCCGGTCCATCCTCACGTCGGGCATGGCCGCCACCTCGGCTTTCAGCCGCTGCAACTCCCTCGCCTGGGACGAGATTTCGACCCGGTCGAAGGGGATGACCCGTCCGGCCGGACGGCTCCCCTGGACTGCCTGCGTCTGCTGCGTGTCGTTCCGGACCTGCTGCGATCGGTTCAGATCGACTACGTAGGCTGAACCTTCAATCCGCATCCCGCA
This sequence comes from Geomonas anaerohicana, assembly GCF_016458305.1. Classification (GTDB taxonomy): domain Bacteria; phylum Desulfobacterota; class Desulfuromonadia; order Geobacterales; family Geobacteraceae; genus Geomonas; species Geomonas anaerohicana. The sequence continues at coordinate 43,314 of NZ_JAEMHL010000009.1, forward strand.
CCCCCTTAGCCGGAGCCGGCGTGCCGTAGGCCCGCGAGAGCTCCCTCTCTATGGTCTGTGCCAGTCCTATGCCGCCTCCCTGCACCGCGGCGTTGGCGTACTCCTGGTCCAGCAGGGAGCGGAAGGTCTCTTCGCCTCTTCCCCCGCCGGTCAGGGTGTCCTTGCCCACCGTGTCCCGCATCGACTTCAACATCATGGAGACGAACATCGCCTCGAAGTCGCGGGCCACCTTCTTGATCTGCTCCGGGTTGCGCTCCTGCGCGCTCTTTTGCGCCCGCAGGTCGGTGACCGGCAGCGCGTTGTCCGGTATCGGCTTTACTTCCATGCCCCTTCTCCCTACATCACGCTCAGCTCGGCGTTGAGCGCGCCGGCGGCCTTGATGGCCTGCATGATGCCGAGCAGGTCCCTGGGGGTGACGCCGAGGGTGTTGAGCCCGCGCACCACCTCGCCCAGGTTGGCCCCCTCACGCACCAGCGAGAGGTTCACCTTCTCCTCGGAGATCTTCAGGTCGGTGCGGGGCACCACGGTGGTGGTGCCGGTCTTGGCGAACGGCGCCGGCTGGGAGACCTTCGGGGTCTCCTTGACCACCACGGTCAGGTTGCCGTGCGAGACGGCCACGGTCGAGATGCGCACGTTCTCGCCCATGACGATGGTGCCGGTGCGCTCGTTCATGACCACCTTGGCCATCACGTCCGGGTTCACCTCGAGCCGCTCCAGGTCGGCCACGAACTCCACCACCCGGTTCTGGTACTCGCCCGGGATGGCGATCTGCACGCTCCCCGGATCGGTGAGCGACGCCGAGCCCTGGAAGCGGCCGTTGATGGCGGCGGCGACCCGGGCGGCGGTGGTGAAGTCGGACTGGTGCAGGTTCAGCTTCAGGACCGGGCGGTTGGCCAGCACGTTCGGGAGCTCGCGCTCCACCAGCGCCCCCTCCGGGACGGTGCCGGCGGTGGGATGGTTCTTCACCGCCGTGGTGGCCTGGCCGCCGTAGGAGAAGGAGTTGGTCAGGACCGGCCCCTGGGCCACGGCGTAGACCTGGTTGTCGGCGCCCTTCAAGGGCGCCATCATCAGGGTGCCGCCGGCGAGGCTCTTGGCGTCGCCCATCGAGGAGACCAGCACGTCGAGCTTGTTGCCCTGCTTGGCGAAGGGGGGGAGTTCGGCGGTCACCATGACCGCGGCCACGTTCTTCACCGTGATGTCGGCGCGGTTCACCGTGAGCCCCAGGCGCTCCAGGGCGCCCACCAGGGACTGCACCGGGAACTTGGTCTGGTCCGAATCGCCGGTGCCGTTCAGGCCGACCACCAGGCCGTAGCCGATCAACTGGTTCTGGCGCACGCCGTCGAAGGCGGCGATGTCCTTGATGCGCGCCCCGAGGGCGATCTGGGGCAGCAGCAAAAAGATGAGCAGCGCGAAGCAGCTTTTTGAAATAACGTTAATTTTCAAGCGTTTCACCTAACCCTTTTCGGCCGAAGTGTCGGAATCTTGACACAAACGCGTCAATTCCCGAACACGCCGCCCGCCTAGAACGGCCATACCTTGTCCAGCACGTTCATCAGCCACCCCGGTTTCTGCCGGTCGGAGATGATCCCCTTGCCGGAGTAGGAGATCCTGGCGTCGGCGATGAGCGCCGAGTTGATGGTGTTGTCGGTGCTGACGTCGCGCCCGCGCACCGTCCCGGTCAGCACGATGATCTGGTCCTCGTTGTTCACCCTGACGTTGCGCCTCCCCTCGATGAGCATGTTGCCGTTGGGGATCACGTCCACCACCTTGGCGGAGATGGTCGCCTGCAGGGTCTCCTGGCGCGAGGTGGAGCCGGCGCCGTCGAACTTGGAGCCGTAGCTTGCGCTCAGGAGGCTGGCGAGGTCGGCCCAGGTCTTGATGGGTGTTTTCTCCAGCCCGAGCAGGTTGGGAATGCCGGCGCTGATCGAGGAGTTGCGCGAGGTGCCGGTGGCGGCCTTCTTGCTGGCGCTGGCGTTCTCGGAGATCACCACGGTGATGATGTCGCCGCGCCGTCTAGCCTTCATGTCCTCGGCGAGTCCCGTGGAGGAGGCCTGCCAGAGCGACCCGTTGCTGTAGTTCACCTGCGGCGCCGGGATCTGCTCGTCGAAGGCGGGGGTTGCCACCTCGGCGGTCTGGTGCGCGCAGGCGGAAAGCCAGAACAGCGGCAGGCACAGGGCCGCCGCCTTCAGGATAGTCAAGCTGTTGCTTTTCTTGCGGTCCATCTAGAAATCCACCTTTACCGTGGTCGCGTCGATCACCCGCGCCGCGATCTCCTTCTGCGAGGAGAGGTTCTGCACCGTGATCAGGTCCCCCGAGGCGCCGGCCCCCTTGGCCCGCCCGGTCGCGGTGATGCGCACCACGTCGTTCTCGGCCACGATGGTCACCACCTGCCCGCTCTTGACGATGGGCACCTTCTCCAGATTGTCCTTTCTGATCGGGGCGTTGGCGCGCAGGGTGCTCTTGACCCTCAGCCCCACCGCCTCGTCGAGGTTGTTGAAATAACGACCCTGCACCTGGGCCAGGTCGCGTTTCACGATGGCCAGGTCGGAGGTAGTCAGCACCTCGCCCCGCTCCAGCGTGCGTGCGGCCACCACCATCTCGGCCAGGGCCTCGACCTCGACCAGCACGGTCTGATTTTTCTTCACCTGGTCGTCGACCCGCACCACAAGCGCCACCGAGGCGGGTCCGTACCCTTCCCAGCGCTCCGGGGCCACCACGTCGAAGGTCACCTTGCCGGCGGGAAGCTTCAGATCCCCCTGGTAGTTGATCTTCTTCACGGTGATGTCGGCGTTCAAGGGAGCCGCCTTCTGCACCAGGTAGTCCTTGATGGCCGCCTTGACGGTCGCCTCGCTCACCACGTTGACGGCGGCGGGGGCCGCTACTTGGGCGAATCCGGACAGCGGCAGGGCAAGCAGTGCGAGAGCCAGCAAAAACGCGCGCATCAGTGGTTACCTCTTCAGCCCGGCGGCCTGCTGCAGCATCTCGTCCGAGGCCTGGATCGCCTTGGAGTTGATCTCGTAGGCGCGCTGGGAGACGATCATGCTCACCATCTCCTCCATGACGCTCACGTTGCTCTGCTCGATGTACCCCTGCTCCAGGGTGCCCAAGCCGTTCTGCCCGGCGGTACCGGTAGTGGCGTTGCCCGAGGAATCGGTGGGGAGGAAGAGGTTTTTGCCGATGGCGTTGAGGCCCGCGGGGTTAGTGAAGTTAGCCAGCTGAATGGTCCCCACCGTGGTGGAGGCGGTCTGTCCCGCCTGCTGCACCGAGACGGTGCCGTCGGAGCCGACGTTGATGCTGGTGGCGTTGCTGGGGATGACGATCTCCGGAACGATGGGCTGGCCGTCCGGGGTGACCACCCTCCCCTGGCCGTCCTTTTTCAGCGAGCCGGCGCGGGTGTAGGCGGTGGTGCCGTCGGACTGCTGCACCTGGAGGAAGCCGTCCCCTTCGATGGCCACGTCCAGTTCGTTGCCGGTGTGCACCATGGTCCCGGTGGTGAAGATCTTGCTCACCGAGCCGGGGCGGACGCCGAGGCCGACCTGGATGCCGGTCGGGATGGTAGTGGTGTTGGTGGCCGGGGCGCCGGTGGTCTTCTCGGTCTGGTACATGAGGTCCTGGAAGTCGGCGCGGCTTTTCTTGAAACCGGTGGTGCTGGAGTTGGCCAGGTTGTGGGCCACCACGTCTATGTTGAGCTGCTGAGCCTGCATCCCGGATGCGGCGGTCCAAAGTGCTCTTATCATCTCTTTCTCCTAACGGCCGTTCAACGTTCAACGTTCAAGGTTCAACGTTGGGCTGCCGACCCTCTGGTCATCTTTCTCGTTGGTTGTGGAACTGCTGCCGTCGCGCTGAAGATCCCAAGCGGTACGCGCGTGTCGAACGTCGAACGTTGAACGGGTTTTAGATTTTCCCCAGATCGTTGACCGCGCGGGCGGTGAGGTCGTCGTAGGTCTTGACCGCCTTGGCGCAGATCTCGAAGTAACGGCTCGCCTCGATCAGGCGCGACATCTCCACCACCGCCTTGACGTTGGAGGTCTCCAGGTAGCCCTGCTTGATCCCGGCCGTGGAGGCGGTGCTCGCGGCGTTGGGGTCGGCGGGCTGGAACAGCCCGTTGCCCAGCTTGTTGAGGGCATACGGCTTGGCGAAGTCCACCGTGCTGATGGTCCCCACCGTGTTGCCGTTCACGCTCACCTGCCCGTTGGAGCCGATCTCGACCTTGCCGTTGGCGGGGACGGTTATGGGCCCGCCGCCCCCCTGCACCTCGTAGCCGTCCGCAGTGACCAGCCTGCCGTTGGAGCCCAGGTGGAAGCTCCCCTGGCGGGTGTAGGCGGTCCCCTGCGGGGTGTTCACCACGAAGAAGCCGTCGCCTTCCAGGGCCACGTCGAGGCTGTTGTCGGTGCGCTGCAGGCTGCCGGCGGAAAAGTCGGTCGAGTAGCGGTCGTTGCTGAACACCGGCCCGTCTGTCGAATTTTTGACATTGGCCAGTACGCTCTCGAACTGGATCTGGTCCGCCTTGAAACCGGTGGTGCTGGCGTTGGCCAGGTTGTTGGAGATCACGTCCAGCCTGCGCTGGGCGGAAAGGTTGCCGGTCAAGGCCGCGTACATCCCTGCGTTCATGATCCCCCCTAGGCGACGCGCTTCATCTTGCCGCGCAGCCTGACGATGGCCTGGCTGTGCAGCTGCGAGATGCGCGACTCGGTGAGATCGAGCACGGCGCCGATCTCCTTCAGGTTCAGCTCTTCGTAGTAGTAGAGCGTGATTACGATGCGCTCCTTCTCGGGGAGGGAGTCGATCGCCTCGGCCAGGCGCTCCACGGTCTGGCGCGCGATGAGCTGGCTCTGCGGGCTCTCGGTCCCCTTGTCCTCGAGGACGTCCAGGAGGCCGAACGGTGCGCCGTCCTCGTCGTGCCAGGCATCGTCCAGGGAGACGAAGGAAAGCAGGTGGATCTCCTCCAGGAGCCGGAAGTAATCCTTCAGCTCCAGCCCCATGGCGGTGGCCACCTCGTCGCTGGAGGGGTTCCGCCCGAGGCGCTGCTCGAGCTGGGAGAACTCCTTCTCCAGCTTCTTGAACTTGTCCCGCAGGCTCCTGGTCAGCCAGTCCTGGGCCCGCAGCTCATCCATGATGGTGCCCCGGATGCGCTGCTCGGCAAAGGTCTTGAACTGTACCCCGCGGCTGGGATCGAATCGTTCCGCGGCGGAGATCAGGCCGATTACCGCGGCGCTTCTCAGGTCGTCCCGGTCGAGGTGCGGGGGGAGTGACGAGGCGATCCGGTCGACAATGAACTTAACCAGCGGGAGGTGGCTGACCACCAGCTCGTCCCTGCTCATCGGGACCCCGCGTTGCGCCTCATGCTCATACGCCTTAAGAAGACAATTCATGGTTCCTCCACATCGTGCTAGATGCCACCGAAGCCGCCGGCATGGCCCCTGCGCCGGCCGACCGCTCCGCATTGATTTTGTGTGCCAAATTTTTGAAACCCGTCGACGCCTTGGCATCCGGGAAGAGGCGGCATAAAGCCCCGCGGCGCCTCACACTTTCCACCAGGAGCTCGTCGTGCAGGATCGTTCCCGCGTGGTCAAACTGTACTTGCAAAAAGCGGCCCGTAATTGCGGCCAACTTGGAAAAGAGTGTTTCCCCCTCCTGGTTGTCGCGGCACATGTTGATCAGGAGCCGGAACCGGAACGAGCTGTCGCGGCCGGAAAGCATCTTGATCAGGGCATAGGCGTCGGTGATGGAGGTCGGTTCCGGGGTCACCACCAGCATGATCTCGCGGGCGATTGCGGCGAAGCCGGTCAGGTTGGCCGCCATCCCGGAGCCGGTATCGATCAGGAAGCAGTCGTAGTCGTTCTGCAGCCGGAGCATGGCCTGCAAAAGGGCGCTGCGCTCCCAGGGGGAGAGGGCGCTGTACTGCTGCATCTCCATCCCGGCGGGAAGGACGCTCACGCCCCCTCCCAGTTCCACCACCGTTTCCTTCAGGTCGATGTCGCCGGAGAGGACCTGCCCCATGCGGAAGGGCGCGTCCTTACCCAGGCGCAGGCAGATATCGCCGATGCCGGGGTTGCAGTCCACGATCAGGACCCGCTGCCCCTTGGCGGCGAGCGAAGCGGCCAGGTTCACCACCACCGAGGTCTTGCCGACCCCGCCCTTGCCGCTGGTGACCGAGATCACCCTGAGCCCCTCGCGCACCTGGAGCTGGTCCGGTACTTCGGTCTTGGCACGTCCCGCCAGTCTCCTGAGCGATTCGGCCTGGTCTGTTGCTAGGCAAGACATTGTCATCAGTTAGACTCCTGCACTACCATGGCGGCGAGCTTTCTGGAGGTCGCCACCTCGATGTCTTCGGGCACCTTCTGCCCGGTGCTGAAATAAGAAAGAGGGATCTTGTGCTTGAAGCAGGTGTCGACGATGCAGCCGAAGGTCCGGCTCTCGTCGAGCTTGGTGAAGAGGAGCTTGGTCAACGGCAGCGTGCCGAAGGTGGCGATGATCTCGTCGATCTCGCGGCTCCTCGTGGTTGCCGAGAGGCAGAGGTAGACGTCGATGCCGGTCTGGGTCTCGAGGTAGCCCTTGAGTTCGTCGAGGCGGTCGGCGTCCTTGGGGCTGCGGCCGGCGGTGTCGATGAGGATCAGGTCCTTGTCGGAATGGCGGGCCAGCGCCTTGGAAAGTTCCTGCGAGTTGCCGGCTACTTCCAGGGGGAGGTCCATGATCTTGGCATAGGTTTTCAGCTGCTCCACCGCGCCGACCCTGAAGTTGTCCATGGTGACCATGGCGACGGAGACGCGGCGGTTCAGGGCGTACATGGCGGCGATCTTGGCGATGGTGGTGGTCTTGCCGACGCCGGTCGGTCCGACCACGGCCACGATGCGCGGCCCGGTCTTCTTGATGCGCAGCGAGCCGGAGCACTTCACCATGCCGGCCAGGTTGTCGGCCATCAGCGAGCGGAGCTCCTCCAGCGAGGCCCCCTCCTCGGCGGCGGCGCGGATCGACTCGGTCAGGGTCTGCACCGCCAGCGGGCCGACATCCTCACCCCTCAGTTCCTCGGCCAACTGCTGCAGCAGGCGCTCCTCGTCGCTGGTCCTGGCGACCTCTTTGACCAGCTTCAGGGCCGGGGCGGCCGTTTCGGGCTGCTCGACCGGGAAGGGGAAGGCCAGCGGTTCGGGCTGGGCCGCGGCCTTGACGGTCTGCTCCAGCGCCTGCCCGGCCAGCTGGAAGGTCACCGGCTTGGCGCCCTTCTCGGGAGCCTTCTCCTTGGTGCCGGAGACCGCGTTGTAGAGAAGCTGCTTGATCTCCTCCAGCTCTTCCTTACCGAAGGTCCTGGGAACTGCCGGGGTATCCGGCTGGAGCTCCTGGACCTGGGGCGCGCCCTGCTGGGTGGCCTGCTGCGCCTCCTTCTTGGTAAGCGCCTCGATGCGCTGCTTCAGCTCGCGCACCTCGCGCGCCAGGGGGCCCAGCATGGAATTCTGGAACTCCTCGCGGGTGGACAGCTCGCGCTCCGGGGCCGGCGGCGGCTCCTCCCGGTACGGGTTGGGGCGCTGGACCGGCCTGGGCTCCAGGGCCGCAGTGACCTCGTAGTACGGTTTGGAGAAGAAGCCGAGGATACCCTTCTTGCGCTCCTTCTTGGAGGAGAGGATCATGGCGTCCAGACCCATCTCGGCCTTAACCATCCTGAGAGCTTCCGACATCTCGCCTGCTTGGAATGTTTTAACTAGCATTGATCACCACCACGCCTAAGGATTGGATTTTTATGTTGGGCGGGATCTCGTTGTGCGAGATGACCGCCAGGTTGGGCATGAACCGTTCGGTAAGTTTCTTCACGTGACGACGGATGGACGGGGAAGCCATCAGGACCGGCAGCGCGCCGATGGCGTCGAACTGCTCGGCATTCCTGCGGATGGCGGCCAGGACGCGCTGCGCCACGTGCGGGTCGATGGCCAGGTAGCTTCCCTGCTCCGATAGCTGGACCGAATCGACGATGGCCTCCTCGATGTCGTGGTCCAGGGTGAGCACGCACAGGGTGTCGTCCTCGCGCTTGTACTGCTCCACGATGTAGCGCCCGAGGCTCTGCCGCACGAACTCGGTGAGCATCTCCGGGTCCTTGGTCACCCCGCCGTAGTCGGCCAGGGTCTCCAGGATGGAGCGCAGGTCGCGGATGGAAACGTTTTCCTTCAGGAGGTTCTTCACCACGCGCAGCACGGTGCCCAGGGAGAGGAGCGACGGGACCAGTTCCTCGACCACCTTGGGCAGGGTGGCGGCGATGCTGTCCAGAAGCTGCTGCAGTTCCTGGCGCCCGACCAGCTCGTGGGCGTGTTTCTTGATGGTCTCGCTGATGTGGGTGGCCAGGATGGTGGTGTTGTCCACCACGGTGTAGCCGGAAACCTGCGCCTTCTCCCGCTCTTTCCCCTTGATCCAGACTGCGGGGAGGCCGAACACCGGCTCGGTGGTCTTGATCCCCTCCAGCGCACCGACCGCACCGCCGGAATCCATGGCGAGGTACTGGCCGGAGAGCTCGCCGCCGCCGACCTTGGCGCCGTTGATGAGGATGTTGTACTCGTAGGGTTTCAGCTGCAGGTTGTCGTGGATGTGGATCGGGGGGACGATGAAGCCCATGCGGTCCGCCACCTGCTTCCTGATGGAGCGGATGCGGTCCAGAAGTTCCCCCTGCTGGCTCGCGTCCACCATCGGGACCAGGCCGTAGCCGACTTCCAGCTCCAGCATGTCCAGCGGACGGATGCTGCTGATCTGGTCGCTCTCCTCGGCGCTTCCGGCCGTGGTCTCCACCACGTCCTCGACCTCGGCCTTCTTCTCAACGGCCATCTTGCTCACCATGTAGGCGACGCCGGAGAGGAGGAAGAAGGCGAAGTGCGGCAGGCCGGGGATCATGGCGAACAGGAACAGTACGCCCGAAGCGACCTGGAAGGCCTTCGGGTAGTTCAAAAGCTGCCCGGCGATCTCGTGGCCGAAGTTGTTCTCGTCGGCGGAGCGGGTCACGATGACGCCGGCCGCGGTGGAGATGATCAGGGCCGGGATCTGGGCCACCAGCCCCTCGCCGATGGTGAGCAGGGTGTAGTTCTGCAGCGCCATGTCCAGCGGCATACCCTTCTGCCAGACGCCGATGACGAAGCCGCCGATGATGTTCACCAGCACGATCATGATGCCGGCGACCGCGTCCCCGCGCACGAACTTGGAGGCACCGTCCATGGAGCCGTAGAAGTCCGCCTCGCGGGCGATCTTCTTGCGGCGCAGCTTGGCCTCCTTGTCCGTCAGGATGCCGTTGGAGAGGTCGGCGTCGATGGCCATCTGCTTGCCCGGCATGGCGTCCAACGTGAAGCGGGCGGCCACCTCGGCCACGCGCCCGGCACCCTTTGTGATGACCACGAAGTTGATGATGACCAGGATCAGGAAGATGACCGCGCCCACCACGTAGTTGCCGCCGACCACGAACTGGCCGAAGGCCTTGATGACGCCGCCCGCCGCCTCGACCCCCTCGCTGCCGTGCATGAGGATGAGGCGCGTGGAGGCGATGTTCAGTGCCAGTCGGAATAGCGTCGTGACCAGGAGGATGGAGGGGAATACCGAGAAGTCGAGCGGTTGCACCGTGTAGAGGCAGACCAGCAGGATCACCAGCGCCACGGTGATGTTGGTCGCCAGGAAGATGTCGAGCATGAACGCAGGCAGGGGGACCACCATCAGGGCCAGCACCCCGATCAGGGCGATCGCCATGTAGATGTCCGAATTGCTCTTGGGTCCCGGGAGCGCCAGGGCGTCCGTCGAGGGGTTTGCCATGCGTCAGTTTCCTTTGCCTTGCCTGGGGGTTTTCTCTGCAGAGGGACCTTGTGCAACCGGTGTGCCATTTTCCGGAAGTCGGCCCGGCAGCCTAGTGGCAGGCGAAAACCGGAGTGAATACAAGGGGGAGCAGCAGCAAAGGTGAGGACGGTGGGATCGCGACGGTAGCCATGGCACCGTCAGTTTTGAAGTGCCGCGCCAGTCATTTTTTTGACCGCACATCAGCGGCCCCCCTCCCCACGCGGGAGGGGGTTAGGGGGTGGGGGTAGGTGCCACATTAGCGGTCATGGCAAGGTCACCCACCCCCCCTGCCCCCTCCCGTCAAGGGAGGGGGAGAACTGGAAGCGGTCGATTTTGATTACAGCAGGCACCTAACCGGACAACACTGGCCGCACATGGGTTAGAGTCTTCTTTTTTTCTTGTCAAAACGACGGGGAGCCGCTATGTTTTCCCCGCCCGAAGGAGGCTTCCCGCAGCCCTCCCAGGAGTTCCCCCAAAACGGACCACCATGCGCGCCTTATCGCTTCTATCGCTGATCCTTTTTTCGTTTCTGGCTGGCTGCACCAGCTACATCCCGTCCACCGTGCTCCCGGCGCCCTCGCCGGCACAGCCGTACGTGAAGATGGTCACCATCCCGCTTCCGGTGATCGCCTCCAGCCCCAACGAAGGGGTCACCTACGGCGCCCTGACCGCGTTCCTTCTGCACAACGACAAGGACGAGGTTTCCGCGCTGTTCGCCCCGCAGGTGAACCAGAACGAGAACTTCGGCACCACGGGGACCATCTACGGCGCCATGTATCCCTCTCCGCTGCGCAGCATAGAATTCAACCTCTCCAAATCCACCAAGGTGAACTCCGACTACGAGGTGAGGGTGAGGGACCAGAGCCTCATGGACCGCCAGTTGGAGCTGAACGCCTTCCTCTACAACTTCACCGACGGTTCGGCCCGCTTCTTCGGTTTCGGTCCCGGCAGCCGCGCCGAGGACGAGACCAACTTCGCCGACCGCGAATTCGGCTACACCGTATCGGCGGGTTACCCGCTGACCGCCAACACCATCCTTTTCCTGGGCGATCGCCTGAGAAGGGTCGAGGTGGACGACGGTGCGGTGACCAAGCTCCCCAACCTGCAGCAGCACTTCAGCGCCGCCGAGGTCCCCGGCATCGACGGCTTCAGCACCCACGCCCAGTCCGTCTCGCTGGTCTACAGCACCCTCGACGCCCCCGCCATGGCCAGTTCCGGCATCCGGGCCCGGGCCACCATCGAAGGGAGCCTGGCCGCCCTGGGGAGCAGCGCTCGCTTCGTACGCTACGAGGCCGAGGTCAAAGGGTTCTTCCCCGTACCGGACAGCCGTTTCATCAGCGCCGGCAGGTTTGCGGTGGGGCAGGCGCGCGGCAGTTCCATCCCGTTTTTGGAGCGGAGCATCCTCGGCGGCGAGAACACGCTCAGGGGGTACGGCAGGAACCGCTTCATCGACAACAGCTACGTGGTCTGCAACCTGGAGGAGAGGATCAGGCTGTTCCGGTGGGAGGTGTTCGACGTCAAGGCGGACTGGGAGCTGGCGCCTTTCGTGGACATCGGCGGGGTAGCCGACACGGTCGGCGACCTGAGGGCGGGCAACATCGAGGTCAACCCCGGCATCGGCTTCCGCGCCGTAGTGCGCCCAAACATCCTAGGGCGCATCGACGTCGGCTTCGGCAAGGACGGCCCCGCCGTATTCGTGGGGCTCGGGTACCCATTCTAACGGCCTTAACAGCCGTTCAACGTTCAACGTTCAACGTTCCAAATGTAAAGGGGACAGGCTCCGCGAGGTGCCTGTCCCCTTTTTGCATCTGCGTTCAAATCCCCCTCAATCCCCCTTGATCTCGTTCCCAAGGTCCACCTTGGGAACGTAAAGTCTACCGAAGCTCCAGCTTCCCCCGGATGCAAAGCTGGAGCTTTGCGCCACATTGGGTTCCCAGGCCGCGGAGCTCGGGAACCAGAAAAAAAAAGAGCCCGGAAGGGCTTGGTACACGTGACCTAGCGTCCCCCCCTTGTCAAAGGGGGGACAGGGGGGATTTGTCGGTGGTCCTCGTGTGAGGAAGGCGACACTATGTATGCCTGTGCGCCAGCGACTGCTGGGGATCTATCTTGTCCGACACCTTCTCCTGGATGTAGCGCGCCAGCCCGTCCAGGTCGGCAAACACGAAGGCATGGTTGATCCCCAAAAGCTTCAGCTCCTGGGCGAGAAAACCACGGTTCTCGAAGGGAATGCGGTACTTGCGGATGTGCTCGCGTGGAGTAAGCTGCTGCTCCAGCGGCCGCCAGGGGTTCCTCAGCAGCGAGAACACCCCGCTTTGCGCCTTGATGCGCGAGGCAATGACCGGCGCCATGAAGAAACAGGTGTCTGCCTCGAAGGGATTGGCCCTCTCGTCAATCTCGGAGAGCCCGTACATGGTGTGGGCGATGTAAAGCGCGGCGCCGCCGCAGTAGTCCGGGTTGTTGAGCCGGTCCCGCCGCAGGTCCAGATCCCCGTAGGGCTCGGCGATGGCGAAGTACAGGGCGATCAGCGGATTCACCGACCAGTCCAGCAGCCGGGTCGGCAGGCCATGATGCTGCGCCAGCGCCAGCCACTCCCATTCCGTAGCGGGCTGCACCTCGACCAGGTGGCGCCCGGACTTCTTGAACTCCTGCAACGCCTGATACTCGCCGTAGATGTCGGCCGGCATCACCTCGCTGGCGGGACGCCGCCCAGCGCCGCCCGGATCGGGAGTGAGCCGCCCGATCTTGGGGATCAGGGTATAGAAGTCGCGGCTCTCGCCCCGGAAGAAGTTCCACGAGCCCGGAGCGGTCTTGATGATCAGCCTGCGGAAGTCGTCAAAAGATGTAATCTCGCCCGAGATATCCATGGCCCCCTCCTGACCGGTGCCGCAACGTCCACCACGCAGCACCACAAGAGTTAACCACAAATAATCTTCCCGGCATCTTCACATGATCAGCCGAACCACGCCTGCCGCAGCAGCTTGATCCCCTCGGCGATTTCTTCCGCAGAGAGGCCGCCGAAGCCGATCATGATCAGGTTCTCCGGGGCCGCGGCCGGGTTCTGCCAGAACTGCCGCGTGGGTGTCACCTTGACCTGGTACGCCGCCGCCCGCGCCACCATCGCTTCCTGCGTCTCGCCGGTGAAATGCTCCAAAAGGACGTGCAACCCGGCGTGGGACCCGTAGATGCGCACCCGGTCCCCCATCTCCCTCTGTATCGACTGCACCAGCACTTCGTGCTTCTTCTTGTTCACCAGGCAGACCTTGCGCAGGTGCCGGTCCCAGTGCCCGCCGGACAAGAGGCTGGCGGCGACGTACTGCTGCAGCCTCGGCACGGTGCACTTGTAGCGCTCGAAGACGGTGTGATACCGGGCCAGGAGCCATTGCGGCAGCACCATGTACCCCATGCGCAGCCCCGGCGCGAACGCCTTGGAAAAGGTCCCGAGGTAAATGACGCGTTCCTGGCAGTCGATTGACTGCAGGGCCGGGATGGGCCGGGTGCGGTAGCGGAACTCGCTGTCGTAATCGTCCTCGATGATGACGCCTCCGCTTTGCTCCGCCCACTGCAGCAGCCGCATGCGGTGCTGGATGGGCATCACCACGCCGGTCGGGAGCTGGTGCGAGGGGGTCACATAGGCGAGCCGCGCCCCGCTTTTCTTCAGTTCCGCCGGGTCGATCCCCGACTCCCCCACCGGGATCGGGAGCACCCGGTAACCGTGGTTGCCGAAAATGACCCTGGTGAAGTCGTAACCGGGCTCCTCCATGCCAAGGATGCGCTCCTCCGGCGGAAACAGCAGGCAGATCATCATGGCTAGGTCCTGGAGTCCGGCGCCGACGACGATCTGCCCCGACGAGCATTTGACACCTCTCGACTGGCGCAGGTATTTCGCCAGCTCCCGCCGCAGTTGCAGTTCCCCCTGTTTATCCCCGTAGTAGGCGATGGAATCGACCTTGAGCGAGGTCAGCACCTCGTTGTTCAGGCGCCGCCACAGCGCATGCGGGAAGGAGTGCGGATCGAAGTCGCCGTAAGAGAAGTTGTATTTCACCGGTTTGCCCTGCACCGGCACCGGTTCCTCCGCATCCGTGCCTGTCCCGCTTACCGCAAGGAACTCCGACTCGTCGCCCTCGCCCGTGATGCAGGGAAAATTCAGCAGGTCCTCCTGGAGATCCTGCACCACGTAACCCGATCCGTGCCGCCCCTCCACGTACCCCTCGATGCAGAGCTGGTCGTAGGCCGCCTCCACCGTGTTGCGCGCAATGGATAAATTTTTCGCCAGATCCCTGGTCGATGTCAGCCGGCTCCCCTTCTCGTATTCGCCGGTGATGATGTTCTGTTTCAGCTGCTCATAAAGCTGCTGGTACAAAGGCTTTTTTGACTCGGGATTGAGGTAGATCATGGCGTTCCTCTCTCAGCGCGCTCACCTGAAGCAAAAAACTGTAAACGAAGTGTATCCATAAAATTTCTAAAATGTGGCCCTTCACAAGGATACTGTTTGAGTCCTATCCTTACACCAGATCGACAGCGGTGTAAATACTCACCCACCACAGGAGGACATTATGAAAGGTCTCAGAGCACATCTCCTCACAGTCATGACCATTATCGCCACCGCGCTTGTAGCTGCGTCTCCCCTGACTGCTACTGCCGCAGAACCCGGCGCCGCAGGCAAGGCCACCCATAAAACAGCTGCACCTGAACAGGCGGAACGGATGGAACTGAAAATCGGCTGGGTGACCATCGCCAACGACGGCTCTCTGCACGTCGAGTTCACCGCCAAAGACGGCAACGGCAAAGCGATCACGGGACTGACCCGGGACGACATCGCCGCGGTATCTTTCGGGCGGCTTGGTTACGAGGACGAGGTGGGGCTGAGGACGGTAGTCGGCCAACCGAACAAGATCTGGCTGAGCTACCTGGAAAAGCGCCGCGAGGGGCAGGGCGTTGAGCGGAACCGGGGCGTGGTCGCACTTGGGGCCAAGGATCGCCTGACGGAAGAAGGGGACGGCAGCTACAGCCTCGATGTCAAAAGGCCGGCGCGGCTGCTGACCAAGTTCAGCTATGAGCCCACGGCTGAAACCGGCGTCATGCTGAGGATCGCGAGAGATGGCGGTGCGGAAGGGCGCGACTCGTACTTCTGGCGCCCGGCGCTGGCGAAGAGGATTGAAGTTCCGAAGATGCTGGCCCGCAGATAAAGGTAAAGGAAGGGGAGTAAAGGGGGACAGGCACCTTACGGAGCCAGTCCCCTCCCGGAACCCTGCCTGGTCTTTCTCCGCTCCAGTTCGTGGTCGATGCAGTTCAGCACCTCGAACTTGGCGAGCGACCAGAGCGGCGCGACCAGGTCCTTCCTGTTGCCGTCTCCGGTCAGACGCTGCACCACGATGTTGGGGTCGAGCCGCTCCAGGAAGTCGCAGACCAGCCCGACGTAGCTGTCGCGATCCAGAAGCGGCACCTCCCCTGCCTGGTACAGCTCGGCCAAGCGGGTGCCGCGCATCACGTGCAGGAGATGGACCTTGACCCCGTCCACGCCGGCCTGATTGAGAAACTCGGCACCGGAAAGCATCTCCTCGCGGCTTTCCCCCGGGAGTCCCAGGATGATATGGGCGCAGACCCGGATGCCGCGCTTTTGACACTCCGCGACGGCGGCGCTGAAAGAGGCGAGGTCATGGCCGCGGTTGATGGCGGAGAGGGTGCGATCCAGCGGCGACTGGAGGCCCAGTTCCAGCCAGAAGTAGCAGCGCCGGGCGTACTCGGCGAGCAGGTCGAGGGTTTCGGTCGGGAGGCAGTCCGGGCGAGTGCCGACGATAAGGCCCACCACGTCCGGCACGGAAAGCGCCTCGTCGTAGAGCCGGCGCAGCTGTTCCACCGGCGCGTAGGTGTTGGAGTAGGACTGGAAGTAGGCGATGAAGCGGGAAGCCTTGTACTTTCGGACCATGACCTCCTTGGCGTGCTCCAGTTGTTCGGCGACACCTACCCCTTGCAGGATGCCGTAGGAGCCCGAGCCCTTGCCGCCGCAGAAGATGCACCCTTCCGTGCCGACGCTGCCGTCGCGGTTCGGGCAGGTGAATCCCGCGTCCACCGACAGCCGCTGCACCTTGCAGCCGAACACCCTCTTCAGCTCTTCAGAAAATGCGTTGTAGCGCTGCATGAAATCTCCTCGGCATCTCTTCTAACATATAGCGGCCCGATGGATCAATGACGCTGCGTCTCCTGTCCACTGTAGCGGCGAATAATCATTCGCCCACGTCATTTCGTGGATCCGTCCGCTTCTCGTTCCCGCCCCCGGAGGGGGAGGGACAGGGAGGGGGTGCAGCGGTTCGTTCCCCCCTCCCAGCCTCCCCCCTCCGGGGGGGAGGGGCTAGCCCCGACCTTACCCTGCCTTTTCAGTTGCCTCCCCCACCCAAACCCTGTATCTTCAACCGGGTCATGCAAAAGTACTTTTCAGCTCTCGCCATCGAGCAGCTCCGCAATGCAATCGCAGAAGCAAACGGCAACGAAGTCTTCTTTTTGGGTCGCACCGACGAGGCGCGCATCGTCGTAACCGTGGAGCCGCTGGCGCGCGGCAACAAGGACGCCGTCCCCGCCATCATGATCGCCTGTTCCTTCGGCGACGTGGTCATCCACAACCACCCCTCCGGCAACCTCAACCCTTCGCAACCCGATATCGAGATCGCCTCACTCCTGGGCAACCAGGGGGTCGGCTTCTACATCGTCAACAACGATGCCTCCCGCGCCAACCAGGTGGTCGCGCCCTTCGCGCGCAAGGTGGTGGAGCGCCTCTCTTATCCCGAGGTCGAACATTTCTACGCGCCCGACGGCGTGCTGGCCCAGGCCCTGCCGGGCTACGAGCACCGCCCCGAGCAAAGCAGAATGGCACTCAACCTTTCGGAAGCCTTCAACGAGGAGAAGGTCGCCATCGTCGAGGCGGGAACCGGTACCGGCAAGTCGCTGGCCTATCTCCTTCCCGCCGCCCTCTGGTCGGTGCGCAACAAGGAGCGGGTGGTCATCTCCACCAACACCATCAACCTGCAGGAGCAGCTGATCCAGAAGGACATCCCGTTCTTGCAGCAGCACGCAGGGGTGCAGTTCCGGGCTGTGCTGGTCAAGGGCCGCGGCAACTACCTCTGCCTGAGGAAGCTGCGCGTGAACGCGGCCGACGCCTCGCTCTTCAAGGACGATACCGCCCAGGAGCTGGACGCCATTGTCGCCTGGAGCAAAAAGACCGAGGACGGCTGTCGCGGGGACCTGGCCTTCATCCCCAAGGATGAAGTCTGGGAAGAGCTCTGCTGCGAGTCGGACCAGTGCGGAAGGGTGAAGTGTGCGGAGTACCCGCGCTGCTTCTTCTACAAGGCCCGGCGCGAGGCGGCCGGCGCCGACCTCCTGGTGGTGAACCACGCCCTGCTCCTCGCCGACCTCTCGGTACGCCAGGAGACCGGCTACGACGCCACGGCCATCCTCCCCCCCTTCCACCGGCTCATCTTCGACGAGGGGCATCACCTCGAGGATGTCGCCACCAACTTCCTCTCCAGCCAGGTCAGCCGGCTGGGGCTGGTCAAGCTTCTGGGCAAACTGCAGCACCCCAGGAAAGCGCACCGCGGCGTGCTGCCGCAGCTTTCCACCCAGCTCTCCGCCGCCGTGCCGGAATCGCAGGACGACCTCTACCTGGAGATCGCGGAAGTCCTGGAAGGGCGCCTGATCCCGAGGAGGGTCGCGGTGCTGGAGGCGGTGACCCGAGGCATGGACCAGATCGGCGAGGCGCTGTTCAGGAAGCTGAAGAAGGATGGAGTCGAACAGAAGCTGCGGGTGACGCCGGCCATTTACAACACTCCGCTCTGGCAGGAGGTGACGCCGCACATCGAGCACATGGCCAAGGAACTCTCGGACTACGCCCTTGCCATGCAGGCGTTCCTGAAGGGGTGCGAGAAGCTTTCCGACAAGGTGCTGGAGAAGCTGTCCGGGCCGCTCACCGACCTTAGGGGGGTGAAAGGGAGGATCGAGTGCGCGGTCGACGCACTGAGGTTCTTCATGGCCCGCGAGGACGAGTTCTGCCGCTGGTTCGAGTTGAGAAAGGGCCCCCTGGTGAAGCTCTGCTGCTCACCGCTGGAGGTGGCGGAGTCGATCAAGAAGGCGATCCTCGATCGCTTCAAGACCGTGGTGCTCACCTCGGCCACGCTGGCCATCGGGGAAAAGTTCGACTTTTTGAAGCACCGCACCGGAATAGAGCTGCTCGCCAAGGATCGGGTCAGCGAGCTTTTGCTCCCCTCTCCCTTCGACTACGCGCACCAGGCGCTGGTGGCGGTCCCCGCCGACATGCCCGAGCCGACCTCGCCCATGTTCGAGGCCCGGCTGTGCAGCCACCTTTTGGACGCGCTCAAGATTTCCCAGGGGCGCGCCTTCGTGCTCTTCACTTCCTACGACCTGCTGGTCCGGGTCTTCAACCGCCTGGCCGAGCCGCTCAAGGCCGCCGGCCTCACCCCGATGCGCCAGGGGGAGACCAATCGCCACATGCTCCTCTCCAAGTTCCGCAACTCGCTCAACCCGGTGCTGTTCGGTACCGATTCCTTCTGGGAGGGGGTGGACGTGCAGGGGCGGGGACTGGAACTGGTCGTGATCACCCGCCTCCCCTTCCGGGTCCCAACCGAGCCTATCCTGGAGGCGAGGAGCGAGCACATCACCGCCAAGGGGGGCGATCCCTTCATGAGCTACACGGTGCCCCAGGCGGTGATCAAGTTCAAGCAGGGCTTCGGGAGGCTGATCCGGAGCAAGGAGGACCGCGGGGCAGTATTGATCCTGGACTCGAGGGTACTGACCAAGAACTACGGCAAGATATTCCTCACCGCGCTCCACGGGGTCACCGTCCTGAAAGCGCCGGAAGAAGAAATCTGTCGCCGGCTCGAATCCTTCTTCGCACCGAACTAGGAAGTCCACTCCCTATCTGCAGTTCACGCAGCGGAACTGCGAGACCTCACGTCCCCCCCTTTACGCAGAGGATACCAAGGGGTTTTGCGCTGAGGACCATGCTTCCAAATCCCCCCTGTCCCCCCTTCGCAAAGGGGGGAACTCTAGTTCGCGCGCAGCTGTTACGCGCCAACATATTCCACTTTGCCGAACTTGTATGATGAATCTGCCGCAACGGGAGGAGGGACCAAGCAGCCTCTCTCGTAAAATCCCACGCCTAAGGTCATTTCCCCTTGAAAACATGTTAGCAGCCGGCACTACGTCCCCCCCTTTTGCGAAGGGGGGACAGGGGGGATTTTGCCCCACGTACCATCTCCAAAAAAATGGGGCCGACTTCCCGGTCGGCCCCTTTATCACAACCTCCGCGTTGACCCATTCACAACGCGTCGAATAACAAATCCGCCAGGCGGAACTACACCTTTTCGATCTTAGCCTTGCCACGCAACTCTTCGACGTAAGCCGCCAGCATGCCCCGGATCTTCTCGCGCTTTATGTTCCCGGCGATGGTGTTTTTGACATCTTCGTAGCGCTCCGTCGCCGGCGGCAGCTTCTGCTCCACCTTGATCACGTGATACCCGAGCGGAGTCTCCACCACGTCGCTAATCTCGCCGGCCTTGAGTGCAAAAGCCGCCTTCTCGAAAGGAGGCAGGCTTTGTCCCTTGCCGATAATGCCGAGGCTCCCCCCCTGCTCCTTGGTGGGCGAAGTCGACTCCTTCTTGGCCACCAAGGCGAAGGCTTCGCCCCCCTTGACCCGCTTCAACACTGCCAGCGCCTTATCCTTAGCCTGCTGCTTCGCTTCCGCGTTGGCGCCCTTGGCAACCCCGATCAGGATGTGACTCACCTTGATCCGGTCCCCCTGGGTGAACTGTTTCAGCTTGTTGTCCTCGTAGTACTTGCGCACCTCTGCCTCAGACACATCCGTCTTGCCGGCAAATCGCTGCACAATCAGGTTGTTGATCACGATATCCTTGCGCGCCGCCTCCTCCAGTTCCTTTTGGGTCATCCCCACCGATTGCAGCGCCTTGTCGAACTCTGCCTGGGAAGGGTACTGGTACTTGCTCTGGACGATGCGGGTGGTCACCTGCTTGTCGAGGTCCTTGATCTCCAGCTTCATCCCCGCCTGGTAGAGCAACTCGGCAGCGGTCAACTGGTTCAGTGCCGCGTCGGTCGCCTTCTTGAGCTGGTCCGGCGGCAACTGTTTGGGATCGGCCTGCCCGACGAGGGCTTTGACGGTACGGTCCAGTTCCGCGCGGGTGATGGGGGCGCCGTTCACCTTCTCCACGGCGGCCTGGGGAGAGTTCTTGGCAGGCCCGCCTGTGCAGGCTGCCAGCGCCAGCAGCGACAGGGCTGCCGCCGAACGGGTCATCTTATGTAAAGAAAGCATGTCAACTCCTTTAAAAGCGAGGCTAAGATCGAGGTTAAGGTTGAGTGGAAAGCGTTTCCGTTCTCAACCTCACCCTTGACCTAACCTGCTTCTCAACTGTTTCTTTATCGCTTCGCCACCTGCACCTGCACACCCTTCACCTTGCCGATCTCGCTCAGGATACGGAGCGCGGTCGTGGTGGAGTCGGGAGTGGAACCGTACCCTTCCAGGGGGCCAAACCCGCCGTTCACCTTGATGTACAGCCGCTTCATGAAGTTGAAGGCCAGCGCCTTGTCGACGCGGTTACCTGCATTGATCTCCTTCAAGGCGCGGATGGTGTAGAGTTGCTCGTCGAGGTCCGGACGCTCCTTGCTCTTCTTGTCGAGATACGGTGTGCTCTCCAGGTACTGCAGCGCACTTTTGGCGGTCGGGGCATCCATGCCCGACAAGGCGTTGAGGATGTACGCGGCCATGTAGGTGCTGCGTGCGTTGGGGCGGCCGGGACCCTTTTCCGGGCCGAAGCCTCCCTCCTTCTTGGCGAATCCTTTTACGTATTCAAGGGTCTTGCCCCGATCCACCGCATCCAGCCCGTTCACAGCCTTCAGCACGTGTAACGCGTAGTAGGTTGTCGCAAGCGAGGATTTCCTGGCATCAGTGGAAAAACCGAAGCCGCCGTCATGGTTTTTCAAGGAAGCGGCAAAGGCCTTGACCTTGTTGCGGTCGATGGCGTTGCCGGCGTCAAGCAGCGCCAGGGTTTCCAGGGCGATGTCGGTGTAGAGGATGGAGGAGGTCTTGCTGGACTTGTCCGGCGTGAAGCCGCCGTCTTTTTGCTGGGCAAGCTTGGCTGCCAGGATGATGGCATTCTGCCTGCCGGTATCTATCTTCTCTCCCATGGCAAGGAGCGTGTAGACGTAATCGTTGGCGATCACAGTGGCGACCGGGAAATCCGGGCGTCCCTCCATCTCGCGGATGAAGGCGTTGGTTTTCTTGAAGTCAAACTCGGCGCTTTTCGCTTTGGGCTGTCTGGCTTTTTCCTTGGCCAGGGCGGGAGCTGCCAAAGCGGCGACCACGGTAAGCGCGGCCGCTATGCGTAGGATGTTGTTGGCAATGTACATGGTCGTACTCCGTATGGATATGAATGGGCTTTTTGGGGAAAGGGGGGAGGATTTCCTCCCCCCCGGAATTGCAATTACGTTGTCTTACTGATGCGGCGGAACGCCCCAGGTCGAGGTTTTGCCCGAGTGGCAGAAGACGCAGACGCCAAGAGCGTAGGTCTTGTCTTTGCCGGCGGGGAAGCTGTAGCTGGTGCTACCCTGCAGGGTGGACAGCTGGGTGTTGTCCAGGGTCATGGTCGACGGAGCCTCGGCATGAGCGGAGCCGTGGCAGGTCTGGCACTTGATGCTCCCTTTGTGACCCCGGCCGTTGATGAACTTGCCGAACAGGGTCGGGCTGGTCGGGTACACGGTGCCACCCACGATGTTGGTGGCGTGGCAGGCGAAGGCCGGGGTGGCCCCGGCACTTGCCGAGGTGCAGGACGGCAGGGTGGAGGCTTTCCACGGTTGGGTCAGCTGGCCGGCAGCGGTACGCTGGTTCAGGTTGCCATGGCAGTCGACACACCAGAGGGTTGTCTTAGCCTTGTGAGAACCGCGGTAGCAGTTGACGTTGTTGCCCGGGTGGCAGTCGTAGCAGTTGGTGGCAACGTTGGCGTCGTACTGGGTCAGAACCTTGCTGCTCTGGCTGTGGAAGCGGTGCAGAACGTCGGAGAAGGAATACTGGGAAACCTTGACGTCAGCCTTGGTGAAGGTGGCGCCCGCCATGATCACGTAGTTGGGCCATACGTTGGCGAGGCCCGGTGCTGCGCTCTCGCCCATCGCCGGATCCCAGTGGCACCAGGAGCAGCGGATCGGGCCAGAAGTGCCGTCGCCGGTCGGGTCAAGGTAGTTGAAGTCGATCTTGCTGGAGTTCATGCCGTGCATCTTGCCGAGATAGGCGAAGGAGCCGGTCGGGGTTGCCGGGTAGCCGTTGGCGGAAGCAAGCGACAGGTGGCAGGAGCAGCAGCCGCCGAAGGCAACCGGGGTCACGGTGCTGGTCTGTGCCAGGATGGTGCCGGAGCTGTTCTTCACGTACACGTTGGTCATCGGGTACGGGTTGCGGTTCGCGCCGCCAAGAGGGTCGGTCATGACATTTTTCGCGGAGTTGGCGTCAATTAGCGGGTACGCCGGAATGCCGACCGCGGTCCAGTCCTTCAGGTTGCTGTCGTAGGTCATGTTGCCGGAGATGCCGTTGCCGGCGATGCCCTGAACTTTGCCGCCGACGACCGGCACAAAGCCCGGGAACAGCTTCGGCGAATAGGTGATCCACTGCTGGAAGTAGGAGTCAGCCTGCAGGGTGGACTCGGTATTGTCGGCCATGCCGTAGCTTACCGTGACACCGTAGGTGCCGGCGTTGGTCGAATCGATGATGACGGGGTCATTGCCGCCGTACCCCAGGACCTGGGCCCTTACCGTGTTGAACGGGGGGAGGAGCAGGAACCCGGCAAAAGTCGGGCAGGCGCAATGCATACCAAGATCATTCCACGCAACGACCTTGTAGGAGCTAGGGGCTCCGGTCTTGCCTGCAAATGCCGGAGCGACGACAACCGTCAGGGCTGCTGCGGTAAGGGCCAGCGCGGGTACAAGTTTTTTCAATCTCATGCCTTGTGTTACCTCCTTTTTCGTGTAAAACCATTTTTCCCTCTAGGGGGAACTCCCGGCTTGGCCTAGGGTGGGTACCTCACTCGGCGTAACCGGTTGCTTCCGTTGTCCGCACCCGGTATGCGGACGGCGCTGATATTAGCAGGGAGCATGCCAGCATCAAAAAGGCTTCTAACCCCGTGTATAATTGACCACCGAGCGTTTCGGGTATCGTTCATTAATGTGGGGCATAGCACCCATTCCCCCCGCCCCCGCACCCATCCAGAGCCATTTCTCCCAGAGCATAACCACCCAGCCCGGTGAGGCTTTACCCCTAACAGCCTGTACCAGCACCCTCAAAGCGAGGGGTACCGCCAGAGGGCGGGTGATGACATAAAGGTTTGATTACGAGGGAAGATCTCATGCAAATGGCCGGGCAGGCGATTTGCTGGTGGTTCTTTGGCACCCCTTGTGCTACTAGATGGCGGCGATGATAGTCCGGAGGTGATGGTTCAGGAGTGAAAATGCTTGGTTCGGCAGGGTTGAAGCTTTGGGTCGTAGTGGCGACCCTGGGGGTGTGCTCATCGTTCACCGTGCCTGCTCATGGGGCGGCTTGCAGGGAGGAGGTCGTAATCGGTCAGCCGATGGCGGAGGTTGCGGCCCAGTGTCCGCAGCCGACACTGAAGGAGCACCGCGACCTTTGGGAAGAGCGGTTTGAGGGGAAAAAGACGACGCGCAGTACCACGTCCTACGACGAGTGGATTTTCGATACCGGGCCGCAGGAGTTCATGCTGAGCCTGGTCTTTCTGAACGGGAAACTGACGGAGGTACGCAACCTGGGCTACGGCAGCATGCGCGACCCGATGATGCCGGAATGCCGCAACGGCGAGGGGTTGGCGCTGGGTGACACCATAGTGGATGCCTACCTGAAGTGTGGCGAGCCCCTGGCGCGCGAAAAGCGCGGCGACAAGATGGTGGTGTCCGTGGAGGGAGAGGTGACCAAGCGCACCTCGATGGCCATCGAGGAATGGACCTATCGCTATGGCCCCGATCTTCCCGGCTATACCCTGCGTTTCGAGAACGGCGTGGCTACCGACATCCGTCCGCGGGAGTTCGGCAAGTAGCGCGCGGGGCCGGTTCCGCTTACTGCTGGATCCCCCGCGCCACCGTTACCGCCACCACCGCGGCGACCTCCGCCTCGTGCAGCGCGTCGGCACAGGCACCGAGCGTGCTTCCCGTGGTGAACACGTCGTCCACCAAGAGCACCCGCTTCCCCGCCAACGCCTTCGGATCCCGCACCCCGAAGGCCCCCTTTACGTTGGTCACCCTTTCGCCGGCATCCAGCGTCGTCTGGGGCTCGGTCCAGCGCAGCCGGCGCAGGTTCCCCACCACTTGCGGCACTTTCAGCTTTTTCCCCAGCACCTCGCCAAGCAATTGCGATTGGTTGTAGCCGCGCTGTCTGAGCCTTTTGCGATGCAGCGGCACCGGCACCACGCACTCCGGCTTCGCCTCACCCAGGAACTGTTCCAGCCTTTGATAGGCCAGCAGCCCAAGCGGATCGGCAAGATGGAGTTTGCCTCCGTACTTGAAGCGATGGATCAGTTCCTGGAGCGGACCGGCAAGGACAGCCACCGAGCGGCAAGTATGGAAAGGGTGATGGGACAGGCAGGCGCCGCAGGTATGGTCATGGCCATCGCCGGTGGCAAACGGGGCGCCGCAGCGGGTGCACAAGGGCGAGGTGAGGAAAGCGATTTTGCCGAGGCAATCGGCGCAGATGAAGGGGTGGGGCGGAGTTCCCTCCGCCCCGGTCGCAGGTAAGGCCCCTTTGCAGGCGTGGCACAAAGGAGGAAAAAGCAGATCGATCAGAGGGCGCAAGAACATGACAACCCCGAAGAAACAAACCCGTTCAACGTTCAACGTTCAACGTTCGACGTTAGGAACGCCCCTTGCCCCTTGCATGAAGTCCGCGCTGCATCTGTCCTATGCCATCAGCACGGAAGGTCCTGGTTTTGACATAGAACGTTGAACGTTGAACGGCTTCTGCTTCTCTAAAGTCCCATATCCTCGTTGACCACCAGCACCCTGATATCGGTGTTCCTCGGCTTCTTCTCGATGATGGTGGTCACGCGGCAGATGCGCTGCGGCGAGTTGCAGTCGGAACAGAAGCCGGTGGTGGTGCAGGGGGTGGAGAGATTCAGCCTCTTGGCGTTGGGCGGCGAGGCGTAGGTCCTGATGCGCTGCACCGCGTCCTCGATGCTGCCATCCACGAGCTTGTTGCGTCCCACCACCACGATCACCTTCTGCGGCCCGAAGAACATGGCGGCGGCGCGGTTGCCGTTGCCGTCGATGTTGACCAGCACGCCGGAGAGGGTTACCGCGTTGCTCCCGGTCAGAAAGAGATCGCAGGTAAGCTGCCGCCTGGTGATGGCCAGCTTCTCCTCGGGGGAAAGCCCTGGCAGACCGTGGTTCAGGATCTCCTTCCCCATCCCCTTCAGCTTGTCGGAGAGCTTCAGGTCCGCGATGGAAAGCGAGCCGCCGAAGCCGACGCTCTGCGCCTGGGCCGCCTCGTTGACGATGTAGTGGAACACCTCTTCGCCGTTATGGCAGTAGAGCGCGTCGAAACCATTCTTCTTCAGGTTCTCCACTGCCTTTTGGCATTTGTGGGCGAAGGCCCAGTTGTTCAACTCTTCGGTATTGCTCATGTATCCTCCAATGACCCGTAGGTGATTACTGTTACGCCGATGCCGAAAACAAGTTCGACTCCGGTGAGAGCGTCCCCGCCCCCGGAGGGGGAGGGACAGGGAGGGGGTCCGACTCAAGCTATGCCCCCCTCCCGACCTCCCCCCTCCGGGGGGAGGAGATGGACGTGCGGGGCCTTCTCCCAGAGGTAGAAGGTATCATTTTCCCCCTCGCCCCCCGGGAGAGGGGCAGGGGTGAGGGCGCCTGCCACCGGGAAGATCTCGGCGCTACCTCTGCGCCAGGTACTCCTTCTCATACGGCCAGCACTCGCCCATAAAACCGATCAGGTGGCTCATGCGCTCCTTGAAGCCAAGGCGGAACGGGTCCTGCTCCGGGAAGGAGCGTTTCTCGCGCACGCTGTCGCAAAGGTCTTTGCCCAAGGCTCGGGCCTTCTGGAACAGCGCCTCCTGGTCCGGGAACATGCGCGGACCGGCACCGGGAGAACCGATGCTGCCGACGTTCTGGGCCCCCATCGCGTTCACGATGCGCTGCATGTATTCAAGCGGCTCTTCGTCCCCGCCACCGCCGGAGGTCTCCACCAGCGCCGAATACTTCCCTTCCAGCGCGGTGAGGTGGATGAGCCCGTTGCAGCGGTCCAGGAATGCCTTCAACTGCGCGGTGATGCTCAACAGGTAGTTGGGGGTCGCCAGGATGAAAGCGTCCGCCGCCAGCAGCTTGTCCTTGATGGTCTCGTACTCGTCCTTCACCGGGCAGATGCCGACCTTGTGGCAGGCATCGCAGGCCAGGCAAGGTTTGATGGGAGTCTCCGAAAGCGAAACGATCTCGATGTCGGCGCCCGCCTGCACCGCGCCGGCCAGAACCTCTTCCAGAAGCCGTCCCGTGGTGCCGTTCATGCCGCGGGGGCTGCCGTTAATTGCCAGAATTTTCATGCAGTTCTCCTATCGTGGGTCCCCCCTCCCAGCCTCCCCCCTCCAGGGGGAGGAGCTATGGGCGGATGCCCATTGCTGATGAGTGCGCCGCAGCGTCCCCTCCCCCGGAGGGGGAGGGACAGGGAGGGGGATGTTTTGCTACTTCGCCAGCAAACTCTTCCCGGTCATCTCGGCGGGCTGCGGCAGGCCGAGCAGCTCCAGCATGGTCGGGGCGAGGTCGGCGAGGACGCCGGCCCTCAGCTTGACACCCTTCCTCGCGTCATCCACCAGCACCACCGGCGCCATGTCGCAGGTGTGCGCCGTGTGCGGTCCGCCCTGATCGTCCTGCATCATCTCGGCGTTGCCGTGGTCGGCGGTGATGATGGTGATGCCGCCCTTGGCGCGCACCTTCTCCACCAGCTTGCCCACGCACTCGTCCACCGCCTCGACCGCCTTGACGGCGGCGGAGAAGATGCCGGTATGGCCAACCATGTCGGCGTTGGCGAAGTTGAGGATGATGACGTCGTACTTGTCCTCGTCCAGCCGCTTCATGAGCTCTTCGGTGACCAGGTATGCGCTCATCTCCGGCTTCTGGTCGTAGGTGGCGACCTCCTTGGGAGACGGAATCAGGGCGCGGTCTTCACCGGGAAAGGACTCCTCCCTGCCACCGTTGAAGAAGAAGGTGACATGGGCGTACTTCTCGGTCTCCGCAATTCTCAGCTGGGTCAATCCCGCGTTGCTGATCACTTCCGGGAAGATGTTGACCAGTTCCTCCGGGCCGAAGGCCACCGGAAGACCGAAGGTTTCGTCGTAAGTGGTCATGCAGACGTAGGAGGAAAGCTTCGGCCACACCTCTCTCTGGAATCCGTTGAACTGCGGATCCGTGAAGGCGCGGGTGATCTCGCGGGCGCGGTCGGAGCGGAAGTTGAAAAAGATGAAGGCGTCGCCGTCGGAAAGTCTCCCGACCGGCTCGCCCCCGGCCATGATCACGCTGGGGAGCACGAATTCGTCGGTGACCCCGTCGGCATAGCTCTGCTTCATGGCGGCCTCCGCGCTGGCAAACGGGTTCCCCTCGCCCAGCACCATGGCCCGGTAGGCCTTCTCCACCCTGTCCCAGCGGTTGTCGCGGTCCATGGCGTAGTAGCGCCCGATCACCGTGGCGATCTTACCGAAGCCGATCCGGGCGATCTCGTTTTCCAGGTTGCTGATATAGTCGGCGCCGCTCTGGGGCGGGGTGTCGCGACCATCCATGAGGCAGTGTACGAAGACCTGCGCCACTCCCTGCTTTTTAGCCATCTCGATCAGCGCGTAGAGGTGAGTGTCGTGCGAATGCACGCCGCCGTCGGAGAGAAGTCCGGCCAGGTGCAGCCTGCCGCTCCCCGCCTTCGCCTTGGCCATGCAGTCGAGCAGTGCGGGGTTGGTGAAGAAATCACCGTCGTCGATCGACTTGCTGATCCTGGTCAGGTCCTGGTAGACCACGCGGCCGGCACCTATGTTGGTGTGACCGACCTCCGAGTTACCCATCTGGCCGGAAGGTAGCCCGACCGCGAGCCCGGAGCCGTCGATCTGGCCGGAAGGGTAATCGGCAGTGAGCCGGTTCATGTTGGGTGTCTTTGCCTGGGCGACGGCGTTGGCTTCCTGTTCGGGGTTGATCCCCCAACCGTCGAGGATCATCAAGAGCAGAGGCTTTTTCGGCATGGCATTTCTCCCTCATTAGAAGTATTAGACCCAATTAAAAAAGGTGAAGCAGAACGTCTTCACCTTTAAAACAATCATTTACCTACTCATGATGGTACGGCTCACCGTTAATGATGGTGAAGCCGCGGTAGATCTGCTCCAGCAGGAAGACCCTCACCATCTGGTGGGTGAGCGTCATGCGGGAGAGCGAAATGGTCTTGAAAGCCTGGGCCCGGAAGCTGTCCGTGAAGCCGTAGGCCCCGCCGATGGCGAAGACCAGGTCCTGGGTTCCCTGGTCGCGGTTCTTGGACAGGAAGGAGGCGAGTTCCGGGGAACTCATCTGCTCCCCCCTCTCGTCCAGGAGCACCAGCTTCCCCCCTTTGGGGATCAGCTTGGCGAGGCGCTCGCATTCCCGCTCCCGCATGGTAGCGGCCTGCGCCCCCTTTTCCTCGCGGGCCTCCAGGATCTCCAGCGGTGCGTACCGCTTCACCCTCCCCGCGTACTCTTCGATGCCGGTGCGGACCCAGCTCTCCTGGGTCTTGCCGACCCAAAGGAGCTTCAGTCTCATTTCTCTTTATGCTCCCAGAGGTATTCCTCGGGGATCTCGATCTGCGGGGCGCGGCTCCAGAGGTCGTCCAGGTTGTAGATCTTGCGCACGTCCTCCTGGAACAGGTGCACGATGACGTCGCCGTAGTCGACCACCACCCAGCGCCCCTCGTCGTACCCTTCGGTGTCGATGGCCTGGTCGATCGGCTTGAGCCCCTGCTTGACCGAGTCGGCCATGGCCTGCACCTGGCGGTCGGAGCGCCCGGTGGCGAGCACCAGGTAGTCGGCGATGCTGGAGATGTTCTTGATCTCGAGCACCTTGACGTCGAGCGCCTTCTTGTCCAGGGCGAAAGCCGCACATTTCACGGCGCGTTCAACGGCCGGAATCATTACTTCCTTATCTTGCATCAACGTATAACCCTTGTTCCTTTATGTAGTGTTCGACGACCTCGGGAAGGAGATACCTGATCGAACGGCCGGCTTTGACGAGCTGCCGGATATGGCTGGATGAGATGTCGAGCAGCACACCGTCCAGCGCGTAGACACAGTGCCCCGAACCGTGGTTCAGGCGTTTAGCCGCCGAATCATAGCAGAACTCCCCACTCATGGCAACAGGGAGGGCCTGGGCGAGACTGGCGATGGTTGAGCCGGGACGCTGCACGCTGATGATGTTGCACAGGCCGAAGATGGCTTGGTACTGGTGCCAGGTGGAGATGTCGTTGAACGAGTCCGCCCCCACGATGAAGAAGAGTTCGTCCTCCGGGTGCTCCGCGTGCAGCTGGCGCAGAGTGTCCACCGAATAGGAGCGTCCGCCGCGCACCGCCTCCATGTCGGAGACCTCGAAAGAGGGGTTGCCGGCGACCGCCAGGCGCACCATCTCCAGACGGCTGGCGAAGGAGAGTTCCCCCACCTGCGGCTTGTGCGGTGGTGTGGCAGCCGGGATGAACACGACCCGGTCCAGTTGGAACAGGTCGCGCGCCTCCTCGGCTATGCGCAGGTGCGCGTTATGGATGGGGTTGAAGGTCCCCCCCAGTATCCCCGTTTTCATTGCTATTGACGCTCCGGTTGTGACAAGGACGAGGCTTTAACGCAAAGCCGCCAAGGCGCCGAGGCGCAAGGATGTAGACCCGACTTCTTTTGGTTTTCTTCGCGCCTTCGCGGCTTTGCGTTAAGGCTTTTGCCTTAGGGCCTCACCTGTCCGGCGCCGTACACGATGAATTTGGTCGTGGTCAGGTCGGTGAGCCCCATCGGGCCGAACGAGTGCAGCTTGGTGGTGGAGATGCCGATCTCCGCACCCAGCCCCAGCTGGTTGCCATCGGAGAAGCGGGTCGAGGCATTGACCATGACCACGCCGGAATTGACTTCACGGATGAAGCGCTGGGCGTTGCCGTAGTCCCCGGTGATGATGGACTCGGTATGCAGCGAGCAGTAGCGGTTGATGTGGTCGATGGCGGCATCGAGCCCGTCCACCACGCGAGCGGCCAGGATCAGCTCCAGGTACTCGGCGTACCAGTCCTCCTCGGTGGCCGGCACGGCCTGCGGCGCGAAGCTGCGGAAGGTCTCGTCGCCCCGGATCTCCACCTTTTGTGCGTCCAGCGCCTCATAGATGAAGGGGACGAAACTCTCGGCGATGTCCTTGTGGATCAGCAGCGTCTCCAGGGCGTTGCAGACGCCGGGGCGCTGCACCTTGGCGTTGATGATGATCTCGCGCGCCATCTCGAAGTCGGCGGAGGCGTCCACGAAGATGTGGCAGACCCCCTTGTAGTGCTTGATGACCGGGATCTTGGAGTTCTCCACCACGAAGCGGATCAGGCTCTCGCCTCCCCTGGGAATGATCACGTCGATGAACTCTTCCTGCTTGAGCATCTCGGTGACTCCTTCGCGTTCGGTGAACGGGATCAGGGAGAGTGCCGCCGCGGGGATATTGCGCTTGGCCAACTCGCCCTTTAAGACGGTGGCAATGGCCAGGTTGGAGTGGATTGCCTCGGAGCCGCCACGCAGCACCACCGCGTTGCCGCTCTTCAGGCACAGGGCGGCCGCGTCGGAGGTGACGTTGGGGCGGGACTCGTAGATGATGCCGATCACCCCCAGCGGGATGCGCATCTTGCCGACCATGAGGTCGTTGGGGCGCTTCCACATGCCGGTCACCTCACCCACCGGATCGGGGAGCGCTGCCACCTCGCGGATGGCGTCGGCCATCCCCTTGATGCGCGCCTCGTTCAGCATGAGGCGGTCCAGCATGGCGGAGGAGAGTCCCCGCTCCTTGCCGGCCGCGAGGTCCTTCTTGTTCTCGGCGATGATCTCTTCGGCGTTGTTAACCAGCCCCTGCGCCATGTCCAGCAGGAGCTCGTTCTTAACGGCGGAAGAGAGTTTCGCCATGGCGAAGGAAGCCTGCCGGGCCTCGGCTGCGATGGTGCGGATCTGTTCGGCGACTGACATGTGTACCTCCAACGGTTTAAGGCTGTGCTGCTGTGAGAGCCCGACCCTCTCCCGGAGGGCGAGGGGGCTCACGTTCCTTCCCCCTCTGGGGGAAGGTGCCCCGCAGGGGCGGATGAGGGCGCTACCGCGAGCACGTGGCTTGCGGTGCGGTTAGAGAAGAACCAGATTGTCCCGGTGGATGACGTCGTCGCCATAGCGGAAGCCGAGAATCTGCTCGATCTCGTTGCTCTTGTGGCGGCTGATCTTCTCGATCTCCTGGCTGGAGTAGTCCACGATGCCGCGCGCAAATTCGACCCCGTCCGGGTCCACGATCCGGACACAGGCGCCGCGATCGAAGCGCCCCTCCACCTTGGCTATCCCGGAAGGGAGCAGGCTCTTGCCATGGGTGGCCAGCGCGCCCCGGGCGCCGGCGTCAACCACGAGGCTCCCGGCCGGCTTGATGGTGAAAGCGATCCAGTGCTTGCGCCGGTTCAGCGATTCTCCGGCAGGCAGGAACAGGGTCCCGAGCAGTTCGCCGCTCATGACCCGGGCCAGGTTGCCGTCCCCTTTGCCGGCGAAGATGATGGCGGCAACGCCTGACTTCACCACCTTCTTGGCGGCAGCAAGCTTGGTCGCCATGCCTCCGGTACCGACGTTGGTGCCGCTCCCCCCCGCGCCGCGCTCCATCTCGCGGGTCACCGCGCCCACCTGGTGGATCAGGGTGGCGTTCGGGTCGGTGCGCGGGTCGGCGGTGTAGAGGCCGTCGATGTCGGTCATGATCAAGAGAAGCTGCGCCTCGACCAGGTTGGTGACCAGCGCGGAGAGGTTGTCGTTGTCCCCGAACTTCAGCTCATCTACGACGACGGTGTCGTTCTCGTTGATCACCGGCACGATGCCGCAGGAGAGCAGCGTGTCCAGGGTGCCGCGGGCATTCTGGAAGCGTCGCCGGTTGGCGAGGTCGTCGCGGGTCAAGAGGATCTGGGCGACCTTGAGATCATAGCCGGAGAAGGCTTCCTCGTAGGCACGCATCAGGCGCGATTGGCCGATGGCGGCCGCCGCCTGCTTCTGCGGCAGGGTCTTCGGCCGGTCCGGCAGACCGAGCGCCGGGCGCCCCGCCGCCACGGCACCGGAGGAAACCACGACTACCTCGATCCCGCGGGCGCGCAGCCCGGCAATTTGCGAGGCGAGCCCGTCCAGGAACGCGGGATCGATGCCGTTATCCTCGCAGGTCAAGACGCCGGAGCCGATCTTAACCACGATTCTCTTTACCTTTTTGAGCAGTTCCTTACGCATAACGGATTCCGTCTATTTGTTTAGTAAAGGTAAGGATACTAACACGTTTCCCCACCTGTGGCAATTTTCTTAAGAAGCCGGAGCCGTCAAACTCATTGACAAAGGCTGGTCCGAACTTTAGACTGGGGCCCACTTCGAGGTGACTGTTGCTGAACAAAGAGCTCTGGAAAAAAAGGATCTATGGCATCCTATCGCTGGACAGCCATCCCGGGCACATCGCCGCCGGTTTCGCCGTCGGCGTCTTTATCAGCTTCACCCCGTTCTTCGGCCTCCACACTCCCCTCGCCATCGCGGCAGCCTTTCTCCTAAGACTCAACAAACTGACCTGCATCACCGGGGCCTGGGTCAACACCCCCATCACCGTGGTCCCCATCCTCGGCGTGAGCTATAAGCTCGGCGCCTTCCTGCGTGGGCGCCCCATCAAGGACCTTCCCATTTCCGGCGGCTTGGAGTGGCACAACCTGGAACGCTACGCGAAGTCCCTGATCCTCGGCTCCTCCATCCTCGGCTTTTTCGCTGCCGTCATCGCCTACTTCCTCTGCTACTACCTCGTCATCCGCTTCCGCGCCAAGGACGCCGCCCAGGCTGAACTGGCCAAGGAGATGTCCGAGGTGGGTGAAGAACTGGAGTAGATCGCAAAAAAAATCGGGGACAGTCCGCAGACCGCCCCCGACCTATTCCCGATGTCTCCCCCCAGTTACTTACCCAGGAATGGCGACAACACCATATAGCTGACAAAACCGACGAAGCCCGAAGCCGGGATGGTGATCACCCATGCCGTGACGATGCGGTAGGCAACGCCCCAGTTCACCGCCGAGATCCTCTTGGTCAGGCCGACCCCGAGGATGGAGGAGGTGATCACGTGCGTGGTACTGGTGGGAAGGCCCATGGCCGAAGCGCCCAGAATGACCGCTGCCGAAGCGGTCTCGACGCAGAAGCCGTGCACCGGCTGCAGTTTCACGAAGTCGTGGCCGACCGTCTTGATGATCCTCCAGCCGCCGGCGGCGGTGCCCAGGCCCATGGCGATGGCGCAGGACATCTTGACCCAGTTGGGGACATCAAAGGTGGCAATGGAGCCGTAGCTGACCAGCGCCATGGTGATGACACCCATCGACTTCTGGGCATCGGCGGTGCCGTGGGAGAAGGCCATCACCGCGGCGGAGAGAATCTGCAGCTTGCGGAACACCTTGTTCAGGTTGTAAGGCGCCTTGTTCCTGAACGCCCACATCATGCCGACCATGAACATGAAGCCGAAGAAGGCACCGACGATGGGCGACACGATCAAGACGGTGATGATCTTCTTGAGACCCGCCCAGTGCAGCGCGCCGCTGCCGGCGTGGGCCACGACCGACCCCACCAGTCCGCCGATAATGGCGTGCGACGAGGAGGAAGGCAGGCCGTAATACCAGGTGATCAGGTTCCAGATGATGGCGCCCAGGATGCCGGCCAGCACCACCATCTGCGTAATGCTGCTGGCGTCGACGATCCCCTTGCCGATGGTCGCCGCAACCTTGGTGGAGATCATCGCACCGATGAAGTTCAGGCCCGCGGCCATGAAGATCGCCGTCCTGACGGTGAGCGCGCGGGTGGACACGCAGGTCGCGATGGCATTCGCGGTATCGTGGAAGCCGTTGATGTAGTCGAACAGCAGGGCCGCGCCGATGACGGCCACCAGCAGGACCAGTGTGACCTCAGGCATTTTTTACCACCACGCTTTCCAGGATGTTCGCGGCATCCTCGCACTTGTCGGTTGCAGTCTCCAGCGTCTCGTAAATCTCTTTCCACTTGATGAGCTGGATCGGGTCCTTCTCCTCGGCGAAAAGACGGCTGATCGCCTCGCGGCAGACGCGGTCCGCCTCGTTCTCAAGGGCGTTCACCTCGATGCAGTAGGCGCTGATCGGCTCCAGCTTGCCCCCGAGGACGGCAACGGTCTTGTCGATGGTCTGGCAGGATTTCAGGATCAGGAAGGCGAGTTCCTTGGATTCCGGCGTCGGCTTCTGCACGTTGTACATGACGAAGCGCTGTGCGGAGGCGTCGATCAGGTCGAGGATGTCGTCCAGCGCGGCGGAGAGGGCGTAGATGTCCTCACGGTCGAAGGGGGTGATGAAGCTCTTGTTCAGCTTCTTGATGATATCGTGGGTGATGGTGTCGCCCTTGTGCTCGACGTCCTTTATCTTGCGCTGGCTGGCCACAGGATCGTCAAAGTTGTCCAGCATGTCCTTCAGGAGTTGAGCTCCTTCGATGATGTTGTGGGACATTTCCCTGAACATGGCGAAAAACTTTTCATCTTTTGGCATCAACCCAAACATTTAGTCCCTCCAAAGTCCCGGCCGCGGGCCGGCATCTAGTTGCAAACTGTGGAGATATAACATATCCCCGGGAAATATAAAACCATGAAATAAGTAATTCGTCCAAACTAATTAGGGGGATGCTGTTTACTCCCTCCCCGCTTTCGGTCTGGCGCAGCCGCTGCCCTTGTGTATTATTAAGCTTTAATTTTTTCCAACCCAAGACTCCATCACAGGAGCGGTTTCATGAGCGGCGGAATTAAGTGCTGGCCCGAAGCGGAACGTCCCCGTGAGAAGATGATGCAACGAGGCCCCTCGGCACTGTCCGAAGCGGAACTGCTGGCCCTCATCCTCGGCAGCGGCGATGCCGCCAGCGGCCGCAGCGCCCTCGACCTGGGCCGCGAGCTGATCCTCCAGTTCAAGTCCCTGCGGGGGCTGGCCGACGCCTCGTTGCCGGAGATCCAGCGGGTCAAGGGAATCGGCCCGGCCAAGGCGACCTGCATTCTGGCTGCGCTCGACCTGTCCCGGCGCATCCGGGAGAAGGAGCGGCGCCCCATCGAATCCTTCGAGCGCTTCACCTCGGCGGCGCAGGTGTTCGAACACCTGAACCACGAGTACCGGGACCGGCACACCGAGCAGTTCGTGGCGCTGCTTTTGGACGGCAAGAACCGGATCATCAGCCGCGCCCTGATCTCGGAAGGGTCACTGAACCAGAGCATCGTGCACCCGCGCGAGGTCTTCAACGCGGCGGTGCGCCAGTCGGCGGCGGCCATGATCCTGTTGCACAACCACCCAAGCGGCGACCCCACTCCCAGCCCCGAAGATCTTGCCGTCACCCGCCTTCTGTGCGAGGCCGGGCAAATCATGGGGATCAGGGTGCTCGATCACATCGTCATAGGCGAGAACGCGTACTACAGTTTTGCCGATAACGGCCAGATCTAGCGGCACCCGGAGGAGCCATGGAAGCGACCGTCGCCCAGGTGCAAGGGGGGTACTTTCTGATAACGGGCCAGTGGCCCATCTTCAGCATCAGGACCTTCATAATGGTCACCGGCCCCAAAACCGACCTGTGGCTGGTGAAAACGGTCGGGGCGGTCCTGGCCGTCATCGGGGCGGCACTCATCGCGGCCGGTCTTGCCGACCAGGTGACACAGGCCGTGGTGCTGCTGGCGGTAGCAAGTGCCGCAGCCCTTGCCGCCGTCGATGTCATTTACGCCTCACGAAAAATCATCGCATCGGTGTACCTGCTGGACGCCGTCCTGGAAGCGGCGTTGATCGCCTGGTGGGTTGCCTCGTTGCTGCTTTGAAGACGTCACCTCTACAGCCCGGCCGCCGGATCAGCCGGTGAGGGCACCGCCACGGCGGAACAGGAGAGCCAGATGAGGAAAACCGTAGCGAAAAGCCAATTTCAGCAGCACCACGACCAAAGTGCCGAGTGGTTGGACCTCGACAATATCGCCCGGGTGGAAATATCCTCGGAAGACCCGACCCAGCCCATAGAGGCCGCCCTGCAACCGGCGGGAGCCCCGGGATGGCGGGCGGCTGACCCCGGCCCGCAGATGATTCGCCTGCTGTTCGACACCCCGCAGCAGGTGAAGCGGATCTACCTGCTGATCAACGAAGAGGAAGTGGCGCGAACCCAGGAATTCGTCCTGCGCTACGCCCAGCATCACGGCCACAACTTCCGGGAGATCGTGCGCCAGCAGTTCACCTTCTCCCCTCCCGGCACCACCGCGGAGCAGGAGGAGTACCAAGTGGACCTGGACGGGGTGACGGCGCTGGAACTGGAGATCATGCCGGACGTCTCCGGGTCGGCGGCGAAAGCATCGCTAGGGAGACTCCTGCTGGCGTGACGGCAACAAAAAAAAAGCGCCGAGAGGAAAAGGAGGATCCATCATCGGCGCAAAAGTTGGGTTTTCTGGCAAGCGGCATCTGCTGTGCCGCTTTGTCTTTCATTATTACAAGAGCGGTGCCAAATTCACCGGGCGCCCGAAAAAATTTTAAGATCCCGTTTTTACTAACTTTTTCCGCAACTACCACCAGAAGTCACGCTGTGCCGTCGATCCAGCGACTGAACAGCTAACCCGCTCCGGCTCACCACTTTCGACAAAAACAACCACAGTTCAACCACTTTCACGTTTTGAGCAGCAGTTCAAACTTTGCACAACTGTCAAAATCCCGCTATCGCTGTGTCATCAATCCTGTCCAGCGTGCCCCCTCTCCCCCTGGGAGAGGGTGGCCGCAGGCCGGGTGAGGGCGCTGCTTGCTGTGTCATTCTCTCCTGATTAAGCCCTCACCCCAGCCCTCTCCCAAAGGGAGAGGGGGCTTGGTAGCAACGCACCGCCCACAAAAACGGCCGCGGAATTAAATCCCCGCGGCCGTTTCTTCAGATATGTCCCTGTTTCACGTCATTACTTCTGCACCCACCGGTCGTTCGGCAGTTGCATCCACCACCCCGGCGGGGCCGCTTCCCGCTTGGTCTCGGCGTAGGTGGCGGCCGCCTTACCCATGACCTGGTTCAGCGCCTCCTTGGTCTCTTTCTGCTTCTGCAGCTTGAGAATGGCCTTGGCCATGCTCAATACCACCGTCTTGCGGCTCAGGTTTTCCGCTGCGACCAGCGCCTCATCCTGCGGGCCGAGTTTTGCTTTGGCAGAAGGTGGAACCACCACCAGCGCCTGCTTCGACAGCCCGACTGCACCGCTGGCGAAGAGGGCGTTCAGCCTGGGGAGGCGCTTGCTCATGTCGTCGTAGGCCTTCAGGACCTCCGGCATGCTGGAGAGCTCGACCGCGAGGGCGTCCGCGTCGGCCTCGGTATTCGCGGCATAGGCCTCAGTCACCAATGAGAACTGCGGCAAGGTGTCAAAAAGCCGACTCTGCGGTTTATCCTGCGGCGCCGCCGGCGGCTGGCCCGGGGGAGCAGAAGGGGTGCCCGGCTTCTCGCCGCTCTTCAGGAGCATGTCGTCCAGCGACTTGTACGCCTCCTTGGCTGCCTTCTCGGGGAAGTAGACGTTGACCGTGATCACGGCGCAGGCGGCAAGGGAGAAGCAGGCAACGGCCAGCAGCAACTTGATCAATTTTCTGTTCATGGGATACCCCCGTCTTTGTCGTTGGTCTGTTCAGTGGCACTTCACGAATATAGCACAGCAGCATCACTCTTCCCACTTGAACTCCGGCACCGGCTCGGATTTGGACGGCGTCTTCTCCGACGGTGGCTCGCCGGTTGCCGGCTTGCCGCGCACCGCCGCCTCCTTGATCGACTCCAGCAGATGGTCCAGGGCGATCCGGTTCTGGGTCGGCGCGATGTTGACGTTCAGGTCCTTGACCCCGAAGAAGTTGGTGTTGACGATCTTCAAGGTGTTGAAGGTCAGATCCCCATCCTGCAGGGTTGCCTTGATCTCCGCCGCGTCGTAATCGCGGTCCCGGCTCAGGAAAAAGCCACTGAGCTTCTGCTTGGCCAGGCGCTGCAGGAACTCTTTGCTGACCAGCATCTTCTCGCCTCCCCCTTCGCGGGCCCAGAGGTCGACAAACCCGGTCATCCCCGCGACGCTGCCTCCCATCCCCCTGAAGCTGATGACACCGTCCACCCGCCCCGAGATGTACCCTTGGACGCTGGGGATGCTGCGGCAGAGCCGCTTCAGGCTAAGGCCGTTCACCAGCAGGTCGGCGCGATACGTTGTCTTTTCCCTGACCGCCAGGTGAGCCGTTCCAAGAATGGTGCCGTCGTACAGGGTGGTGCGCAGGGGGACAACCTCCATGAGCCCCTGTGCCGCACGCAGCTGCAGGGTGAGTTTCCCCAGTTCCAGTGTGCCGAAAACCGTCTTCCCAACAGTCAACTGCTCGCCTGCCATAGGGAGAGCTTGCAACTGGCCGAGCAGTCGCGGATAGTTTGCCCTGCTGAACTCCCTGCTCTCTTTGGGCTGCGGCGCGCTTTTGCCGGAGAGGTCGAGGGAGATCGGGATCCTGCCGTTGATGTCGGCAACCGTCAGCTTCTGGGGGGGCGACTCGACACTCCCCCCCTGCAGGTCGATGCCACCCTCCAGAAGCTGACGCCCGTCCCGGAACTCCAATGTGCCCTTGGCGGCGAACGCCCCTTTCAGCGTCGCCTCCTGGAGTGCCGGGGGCAGCAGGTTCACGGTGGCATCGACCAGTTCATCGATCCGGGTGTCGGGGAGCGCGAGGCTTAAGGTCCCGCGCCGTTTGGGGGTGAAGGCGGCGGCTATCTGCCCCCGCGCCCTTAGCGCAACCCCTTTGCCCGGCGAGAACATCCCTTCGCCGATCGAAAGGTTCCCTCCCGCATAGCTCCCGGACAGGAACAGTGAGGCGCCGGAGATAGCGTTCTTGCCGCCTTTGGCCAGGGCCAACCCGCGCCCCTTGGTATCGAAGCGGCACTCCAGCCCCTTTTTGCCGGAGTAGGTGCCTGAAGCGTGCAGGTCGAAGTGGCCGCCGGTGGGACTGACGGTCGCCGTCCGCGGCAGCAAAGATGCCGCCTGGGTCGCGCTGCCGTCCTGCAGGGAAGCCTTGAACGCCACTCCGGACTCGGCAGCAAAGGGACGGAAGGCTGCCTCTGCGGCCAGCTTTCCACCCAGCAAAGTGCTGTTCAGCTGTGCGTGCCCGCCAGCCTTGGCAAACGTTGCCTGAAGCACCGCCCCCCCGAGCTGTTTGCTATTCACGGTTACGGCCCGGGAGGAAAGGTCTGCGGAGCCCTCCAGCCATTTTTCCGTTCCTGCCGTGATCATGCTGCCTTCAACCCGCCCCGACAGCCCCGACAACTCCAGCTCGCCCTGACGCAACGCGCCCCCCTCCAGCTGCAGGAAGAGCGGAGTCTGTCCGGCCGGGGTTCGTGGAGGGGGCAAGCGGCTGACGATCCGGTTGGCGACCAGCCTGGCCGCTCCCAGCCGGGCCTGGACTCCGTCCAGGGTGACCTTCTCGTCTTCGACCCGGTAGCCGAAGCGGGCGTCGCCGTGCTGTGCGCCCACGGTCACTCCTGTCAGCTGTGCCTGGCCGGAAGCCTGCCGGTGTCCCCCCTGCTGCCGCAGGTCTATGCTGACCGCCCCGTCCCTGACGGCCACCGGCTCCTTGCCCCGCATTCCCGCGAATCCGGCCAGCGCGATGCGACCCGAGAGCTTCAGGTCCTGCGCCCCTTTTCCAGCCAACGTCACCGTACCCGAACAGGTGCCGGCGGTGGCCTGCACGTTGTAGCGTTTCAGGAACGGGTTCAAAGAGGCGAGCTTTGCCTGCGCGAGCCTGAGCGTCGCCGACAGCGGCTCGGGACGCTGCAGATCGTATGACAGATCCCCCTCCGCGGGGACTCCGAAGGCGCGGAAGCCGAAGCCTCGGCTTTGCATCGTCACCGGCTTCAAATGAGAAGAAAGGGTTACATCGAAGGGGAGGTGCAGTGTCTCGATGACCGCCCCGCCCGCCCCTGGAGCGGCAGAGAGAGAACCGACCGCGGCGATGCGCTGTCCCTTGCGCGACAGCGCCGCCTTCCCGGAGAGCCCCGTGACCAGCAGTTCCCCCTTCCTGGTCAATGAGCCATCCTGGATCAGCAGGACACCGGCGGCACTCTCCACCCCGCCGGTGCCGGTGCCTTCCAACCGGAGGGACTCGCAGCGCAGCTTCCCCGCCAGCAGCAGGCCGCGCCGGGCCTCGTCGTTCAGCAGCACGTTGAGCAGGGCAAGGTCGACCTGGTCCACCCCGAACAACAGGGCGTAGCGACGCTCCTTTCTCACTCCGGTCAGGCTCCCTTCGGCGTGCAGTTGCGCTACCTTCTCGATGGAGAGTGTCGCGTCGTTCAGGTCCGCCCGGTCCTCGGCAAGGGTGTAGGTTCCGTTGAACTGCAGGGTCCCCGCTATGGGATAGCTGCCCCGGGCAGCCGGCAGCAGCACGTCCCTGAACCGGAACGAGCCCGAGCTGCGCAGTTCCCCCTTGGCCAGCACCGCGTTGACGGTGAGCGAGCCGGCCGCCTTTTCAAGCGGCTGCGGGTTCTTCAGCTTCAGTAGCGTCGCGACCTTGCGCAGCGACAGGATGGGGGCGCTCAGGGTGAGGTCTACGGCAGCCTGGTCGCCCGGCCGCGCGGTCCCTTGCAGTTGGTAGCGGTTGTGTCCGGCATCCTCGAAAGCAAGCTCCACCTGTGCGCTGCGCGAACCGCCGCTGGTCAGGTTGTAGAGCTTGACATCGAGTCCCCGCACCCCCTCCCCCTGCACCGTCAGCGCTCCCTTGCGCACCAGGAGTGTGCCGAGCACCGTCTCGGGGGCGGGCCTGGCCGGTTTCTTTGCTGCCAGCCTGCGCTGCAGCTCGGTGAAGTTCCAGGCGCCGGTGCCGTTTTTGAGAAGGTTGACGCTGCCGCCGTCGACGGCAATGAGATCGAAGCGCCGCTTGCCGCGCAACAGGCCAAGCCATTGCGGCTTGACCGCCACGGTCTCCGCCGCGACCAGGTCCGGGCCAGCAAACCCTTTCGGGTTCATTAGCCTGACCCCGCTCAGTACGAGGGTTCGCCCCGAAAGCGAGACGCGCTGCACGGTGAATTGCTGGTTGATGGTGGAGGTGACCAGGTGGGAGATCTGGCGGGCGGGGAGCGGCGTGGCGAGGTAGATCTGCAGGAGGATAAAGGCGAGCAGGCACAAGCCCAGGAGCCCGGCGCCAATGTACGCCAGGATCCTGACCGGTCCCTCCGGGATTAAGTCTCTGCCGCCGACCTCTCTCATGTGCCCCCTTCCTGTGCAGCGTGAACTTTACCCTGCTTCGCCGCCGTGGGCAAGGAAAGCATCCGTAGCACATCGTTGCCAGCCAGACGCGAAGACGCCGGCAGTCCAGCTCTCCTCCCCCTCCCTACCCCTCCCCCTCCGGGGGAGGGGACCGGACTGCGCGGAAACATGTCCCGGCAAAAGCGAGTCCTTCTAAACGCAAAAAGGGGCACCCGGCATGGGTGCCCCTTTTCCTGTAGCAACTGTTGCCTGCGCCGAACTAGGCCGGCAGCGCGGGAAGTTCCAGGCCCGCCATCTTCTGGACCATGCGCACAACCTGGCAGCTGTAGCCGAACTCGTTGTCGTACCAGACGTAGAGCACGCAGCGGTTGCCCTGGACGATGGTGGCCAGGGAGTCGACCACGCCGGCGTGGCGCGAACCGACGAAGTCGCTGGAAACGACGTCCGGGGAGTTGGTGTAGTCGATCTGGTTCTGCAGCGGCGAATCGAGCGATATGGCGCGCAGGTGGGCGTTCAGCGTCTCCACGTCGGTCTCGGCGCCAAGCTGCAGGTTCAGGATCGCCAGCGAGACGTTCGGGGTCGGCACGCGGATGGCGTTTCCGGTCAGCTTGCCGGTCAGTTCCGGAAGCACCTTGGCCACGGCCTTGGCGGCGCCGGTCTCGGTGATGACCATGTTCAGCGGGGCGCTCCGCCCGCGGCGGTCGGCCTTGTGGTAGTTGTCGATCAGGTTCTGGTCGTTGGTGTAGGAGTGGCAGGTCTCGACGTGGCCGCTCACGATGCCGAACTTGTCGCTCACCACCTTCAGTACCGGCACGATGGCGTTGGTGGTGCAGCTCGCGGCGGAGAAGATGGTCTCCTGCGGCACGATCAGTTCGTTGTTGATGCCGGCGACGACGTTGGGGATGTCACCCTTGCCCGGAGCAGTCAGCAGCACCTGGGAGACGCCGGGCGCCTTCAGGTGACGGCCGAGACCTTCACGGTCGCGCCACTTGCCGGTGTTGTCGATGACGATGGCGTTGTTGATGCCGTACTGGGTGTAGTCGACGTTTTCGGGGGCGTCCGAGTAGATGATGCGGATCATGTTGCCGTTGGCGATGATCGCGTTCTCTTCCTCGTCGATGGTGATGATGCCGTTGAAGGGCCCGTGCACCGAGTCGCGGCGCAAAAGGCTCGCCCTCTTGACCAGGTCATCCGGACCGGCCTTACGCACCACGGCGGCGCGCAGGCGGAGTTTCTCGCCGCTGCCGGACTTCTCGACCAGGATGCGGGCGAGCAGGCGGCCGATGCGGCCGAAGCCGTAGAGCACGATGTCCTGCGGCTCGTCGAGCAGCGAGGTGCGGCCGGTGTTGACCGAAGCGAGCTCGCTGGCGACGAAGTCGTCGATGGAGACCTTGTCCTTGACGGCGTCGTAGCGGACTGCGAGCCTGCCGAGGTCGATGCGCGCCGGCGCCAGGTCCAGCTTGGCGAGGGCTTCCAGGATCGGGAACGTCTCCTGGACGGTGAGTTCGCCGTCGAGGATCAGACGAGCGAAACGATGCGCCTTGAGGATCTCGATGGTCGGGCTGTTTACCAGGGAGCGGCCGTACACCGTGGTGACGATGTTGTTGTCGCGGTAAAGATGACCGATGATCGGGAGCATGCGCTCGGCAAGTTCCTCATGGCCCTGCCATTCCTTCAAATAAGCTTCCTGTTTCTCAATCTTCATAGTTCCGTCCCTTCGCAGAAAATAACACCGGACACTGCCAGGCGCCTCCGGCGCAAAACTCAGCGTACATAACGGCCGACGCGCCACTGTCAATTGCACACCAAGGCATTGCCTAAGTACACCGAATCATTTCGCGGTTGACAGAACGACAGTAGCAGGAACGGCCAAAACGCCCGCATACTACAGTATTTTTGTGATGTAAACAATTGAAACTTCAGGGAGATAAAGAAGTAATGTTTTTGTTAATTACCTGCAGCCAATAATCGTCGCCCACATTCGTCGCCGCGATTTCATGACGCCACAATCTTTGCGCCGGACACAGTTATCGTGTTATCCTTGCCCGTTGCCGCTGCCGCAGCGGGTGGGTAAAGCATCGGTGACCCGTCCGGCGCCGGACACGCCTCCCCTGCCTAACGGGGCTAAATCTCTACTCGGAAGCGCTATGAGAACCATCGTACTGTTGATCCTTTCCAACGTCTTCATGACCTTCGCCTGGTATGCCCACCTCAAAGACCTGCGCAGCGCGCCGGTCTACGTCGCCATCCTGGCCAGTTGGGGCATCGCCCTTTTCGAATACATGCTGCAGGTCCCGGCGAACCGTGCCGGCTTCGGAACCTTTAGCCTGGGACAATTAAAGATCATGCAGGAAGTGATTACCCTTTCTGTCTTCGTCCCCTTTGCGGTCTTCTACATGGGGCAGCCGCTCAAGCTGGACTACCTGTGGGCGGGCATCTGCATGGCGGGAGCCGTCTTCTTCATCTTTCGCGGGTAAAAAAGTCCCCCCTCCCGTCAAGGGAGGAGGGGGGGAGCTGCAAACACGGATCGATCTCGATAAGTGCTAAGGTCCGGACAACGCTGGGCTAACGGGAGAACAGCGGATGGCAAAGGCGAGAAGTGCAAAGGGGCGCGGGCTGCGCGTGGTGGCGGTCTTCGAGGCCCTAAAGGGTGTGGTGGTGCTGCTGGCAGGATGCGGCGCGCTGACGCTGGTGCACAAG
Source organism: Geomonas anaerohicana (assembly GCF_016458305.1). Taxonomy (GTDB): domain Bacteria; phylum Desulfobacterota; class Desulfuromonadia; order Geobacterales; family Geobacteraceae; genus Geomonas; species Geomonas anaerohicana. The sequence continues at coordinate 87,324 of NZ_JAEMHL010000009.1, forward strand.
AACCTGCACGACATCGCGGTGCGACTGGTGCTGGTCCTGCATATGAACCCGGCGCGCCATTATCCGAGCATTTTCATCGACGCCGCCAACCGCGTCACCGATCTGCAGCTCTGGATGCTCGCGGCTTCCGCACTGGCCTTCGCGGCGGTGCGACTGGTGGAGGCCTACGGCCTGTGGCATGAGAAAAGATGGGCGGAGTGGTTCGGCTTCCTCTCCGGAGCAATCTACCTCCCCGTCGAAATTTTCGAGATCTTTCGCAAGCCGGACTGGGCACGCACCGCCGTATTCCTGGTGAACATCTGCGTGGTCGGTTACCTCGCCTCGGCGCTGAAGCGCTCCAGGAAGTCCCGCCGCTAGCCCAGGTAAGGGGCCAGGACCTGCAGCGAGCTCTCCAGGTGCGGCCTGCTGTGGGATTCGATGGTGTAGGCGGCGTCCGGCGCATACCGCTCCATCAGCTTGAAAAACAGCGCGAAGTCGATGGCGCCTTCTCCCGGAGGCGCATGGTCGTCCTTGGTGCCGCTGTTGTCGTGGATGTGCACCTCCCTGATCCACGCCCCCAGCGCCTCGAACCACTCCTCCATCCCCACCCGTTTGAAAAGATTCCAGTGTCCCACGTCGAAACAGTGCCCGAAGGAAGGATCCTGCACCGCCTCGAAGAGCGCCTTCAGGGTCGACGGCTCCTCCTCGAAGATGTTTTCCACCGCGACCACCGTGCCGATCTCCTTGGTGCGCCGCAACACCTCCCGCCAGGCGGCGACGCTCAGCTCGAGCCACTGCCCCTGTGCCTCGCCGTAACGCCAGCGATCGAAACCGGGGTGGAACACCATGACCTCCGGGCGCAGGAGCGCGGCGGCGTCCAGCACCTGTCCGAAGCGGTGCATGGTCGCGTCGCGCAGCATCCGCTCCAGCGAGCCGGGGTTCAGGTCCATGAACGGCGCGTGGATGGTGCAGGAAAGGCCCTCCCCGGCCAGCGTCCGCGCGGTTTCTGCCAACTGAGCCGGCGTGGCGGCGTCGAGCGCGTCCGCGGAGAGGTAGATCTCGGGGTTCAGCTTGCGCTCCAGTATGAAGGGGAGATGCTCGCCGATTTGGCTGTAGGGGACGTGGACGAAAACGCTTTTACTCATCTTTTTTCCTGTGTTTTTTGATCAGTTCCTCGGCGCAGCTGTCGCAGCGGACCAGTTGGTCCAGCTTCTGGATCGCCGCCGGTTCTCCCAGCACGATCAGCGTGTCGTGCGCCTCGATCTTGGTGTGCGATTCGGGGTTGAAGACCATCTTGCCGGTCTGCTTCTTGACGCCGACGATGATGACCCCGGTCTCCTTGCGGAAGCCGGAGCTGGCCAGCGTCTCGCCGATGAAGCCGGAATGCGGGGGGATCAGGATCTCCTCCATCTGCAGTTCCATGTGCTCCCGTCCGGTGGCGATCTCGATGAAATCGACCACGGTGGGGCGCAGGATCGCCTGGGCCATCCTGGAACCGCCGATCAGGTAGGGGGAAACGACCTTGTTGGCGCCGGCCCGCTTCAGCTTGATCTCGCTCCCCTCCTCGCCGGCGCGGGCCAGGATGAAGAGGTCGGGGTTGAGCCCCCGCGCCGTCAACGTGATGTAGACGTTCTCGGTGTCGGAGGTGACCACAGAGATCAGCCCCTTGGCCTTCTTGATACCCGCCCGCAGCAGCACGTCGTCGATGGTGGCGTCGCCCGGCAGGAACAGGTAGCCGTGACCATCCTGCTCCATCTGGGCGATCATCTCGATGTCCTTCTCAACGACCACAAAGGGGAGCGGCTTGGCCGAAAACTCCTTGCAGATCAGCGAGCCGATGCGCCCGAAACCGCAGATGATGTAGTGCCCGTCCAGGGCGGCAATCGCCTTTTCCACCTTTTTCCTCCCGATGATGCGCTGAAACTGCCCCTCGAACATGATCTGGGCCAGGCTGCCGACGATGTAGCCGATGACGCCGACCCCGAAGAAGATCAGCATCATGGTGAAGACCTTGCCGACGTGGCTCAGGTCGTGGACTTCGCGGAAACCGACCGTGCCCAGTGTGATCACCGTCATGTACAGGGCGTCGAGCAGGCTCCACCCTTCCAGCGTCATGTAACCGCAGGTACCGACGGTGAGCAGTAGCAGCAGCACACAGATTGAGATCTTGAAATGGCGTACCGGATCCATAGCTAAACTCCCTCAGCGTCGCAACATACAGACGGCGCTGGGAGATTACAAGCTTTTTCATGTGCAACCCCACAATTTTGAAGAGGGAAGTTCTTGACAATCTTTGGATACTGTATACAATACGGCGATCATTGAAGGGGGCCGCATGAAGAAGAACGTTGAGAAGCACCTTACCCTTAGAGAACGGATACTTGAGACGATCCGCGACGCCATCATGTCGGGCGCCCTCAAGCCGGGAGAAAAGGTAGCTGAGCCCGAACTCGCAGCCCGCTTCGGCATCAGCCGCACCCCGATCCGTGAAGCGTTCCGCCAGTTGGAATCCGAAGGGTACCTCTCCGTCATACCGCGCAAGGGAGCGCTGGTCGCCAGCTTCTCCGCCAAGGATGTCGAAGAGTTCTACGCCATCAAGAGCATCCTCGAAGGTTACGCCGCCCGCAAGGCGTGCAGTCTGCTCAGCACCCGGGAAATCAACAAGCTGGAAGCGATCAACGAGAAGCTGCGCGAGATCGCTGAAGAAGGGGACGTGCGCCACTTCTTCAAGGTGCACAACAGCTTCCACGACCTCTTCATCAAGGGGGCCGGAAACGAGAAGCTGCACGACATGATCGCCCAGTTGCTCAAGAAGTTCCAGCGCCTGCGCCTGGCGTCGCTGATGAAGCCGGGCCGGATGCAGCTCTCGGTGGAGGAGCACGAGAAGATCATCGAGGCTTTCCGCAAGCGCGATCCGGTCATGGCAGAGATGCTGGTACAGAAAAATGCCGAGTACGGCGGCAAGGTCCTCATCGAGGAAGACACCGCCGCTGAAGAAGCCTGGACCAGCAAAGGGCTCGATCTCTAAAAATCAAGAAGGTCCCCGTTTGAACCACAGGCGCGGGGCCTGTCTTTTCTAAGGCTTGCGGTGCCGGCGCATCTGCCCGGCATTGCCACGCCGTCCCCTGTTTTCCGTCCACCCCCTTCCCTTTCTATTGCTCCTGCCAACCAGCGCTACCCGCTCACCCATGACTTATTCAAGCTCCACCACCGGGAGGGGACTGGCTCCGCCAGGTGCCTGTCCCTTTAGTCGCTTAGTGAAGGTGGCTGTGCTGAAATGAGCGTTGATCTCGTTCCCAAGGTCCACCTTGGGAACGCAAAGCCTCTCCGAAGCTCCAACTTCCCTCGGATGCAAAGCTGGAGCTTTGCGCAATATGGGGTTCCCAAGCTGGAGCTTGGGAACCAGAAAAGGTCCACCGCAGCGCTGGGAGGGGCACTGGCTCCGCCAGGTGCCTGTCCCCTTGGGGTTGTAAGGTGGGGCTAAGCGGAATGGAGCGTTCCGCCAGCGGGACAGGCACCTGACGGAGCCTGTCCCTTCTGCCACGCCCCCTCGCCCCATTCCCCCCTCAACCTGTGGTTTTTCTTTGCCTCATCGCTCACTTTGCGCTAAATTAGCCCGTTGCCATTTCATTGGAGAGGGAGGCGCCGTGCAGCAGCTGAAAATGATCCCGAAAGTGGACCGGGTACTGGAATGGGAGGCGGTACGCGCACTGCTGGCAAGCCACCCGAGGGAACTGGTCCTCAAGGCGGTGCGGCTGGTACTGGACCGGCTCAGAAGCGGCGCCCGCGCCGGCGGGCTGAGCGACGCGGCCTTCGGCGAAGCCGCGGTGTGCGCCGAGGTAGCACGCGAACTGCGGCTGCTGATCCAGCCCAGCCTGAAACGGGTCATCAACGGCTCCGGCATCGTGATCCACACCAACCTCGGGCGCTCCATCCTCCCCGAGGCGGCACGCGAGGCGCTGAACACGATCGCCTTTTCCTATTCCAATCTCGAATTCAACCTCGACGAGGGGGTCCGCGGCAGCCGCTACAGCCACGTCGAGGAGTTACTGTGCGAGCTGACCGGCGCCGAGGCAGCCATCGTCGTCAACAACAACGCCGCCGCGGTGCTCCTTACCCTGAGCGCCATGGCGGCGGGGCGCGAGGCCGTGGTATCGCGCGGCGAACTGGTGGAAATCGGCGGCTCCTTCCGAATCCCCGAGGTGATGAAACTTTCCGGCGTGACGCTGAAGGAAGTCGGCACCACCAACCGGACCCATGCCAAGGATTACCTGGGCGCGGTCAATGAAAACACCGCTGTCTTCCTCAAGGTGCACTGCAGCAACTTCGCCGTGCTCGGTTTCACCAAGGAGGTGACCGCCGAGGAGATGGTCGAACTGGGCAAACAGGCGGGCGTGCCCGTGCTGGCCGACATGGGGAGCGGCAACCTGGTCGATCTCTCCAACCGGCTCCCCTGCCCCGAGCCCACCGTCCAGGACTTCGTCCGCGCCGGGGTCGACGTGATCACCTTCAGCGGCGACAAGCTCCTGGGCGGCCCGCAGGCCGGCATCATCGTGGGCAAGAAGCCCTTCATCGAGGCGATGAAGAAGCACCAGCTGCTGCGCGCACTCAGGATGGACAAGCTCACGCTGGCCAGCCTGGAGGCGACGCTTGCTCTGTACCGCGACGAGATGGTGGCGCTCAAGGAAGTGCCCACCCTGCGCATGCTGACCGCCACCCTCCCCGAGCTCACCGCGCGGGCGAAGAAGATCGCCGGTCGTCTGCGGCGCCGCACCCCGGAAGCAGTCAGCTTCAAACTGAGCGAGGGATTCTCCCAGGCCGGTGGTGGCACGCTGCCTTTGTTGAACCTCCCCACCATGCTGATCGAGGTGGCGGTCGCGGGGCTCACCCCCAACGACATCGAGGCCAGGCTGCGCGGTATGGAGATCCCGGTGATCGGTCGCATCAACAAGAACGCCTTCCTGCTCGACCCGAGGACCCTGCAGGATGCCGATCTTGACGACCTCGCCGCCGCCCTGAGCGCCCTCGCGGCCTAAGCCTCCTCCGTCCACATCCCCTCTCCCTCTGGGAGAGGGTCAGGGTGAGGGCGTGCCGTTGGTCCGAGATCGGGTAGACGCACCAGTGACACCGCCAACTTTGGTCATATTTAACTGGTTTTTTCACAGCCAAACTGTATAATTCGGCGATTTCCCCCTTGGGGGGCGCCCGCTCTTTTCGAGGTAACTTTGGCCAGAACATTCGCGCTCATCCCTGCCGCCGGCATGGGCAAGAGGATGGGGGCAGGCTCCAACAAGCAGTACCTCATGCTGGACGGCATGCCGATCCTCGCCCGCACCGTGCAGACCTTCCAGGAAGCCGACTGCATCGACGCCATCTACCTCGTCTCGCCGGAACAGGAGATCCCGTTCTGCCGCAGCGAGGTGGTCGAGCGCTACGGTTTCACCAAGGTGCGCGCCATCGTGCCCGGCGGCAGCGAACGGCAGCACTCGGTGTACAACGGGCTGCGCGCCATCGACGACATCCAGCCCGACGACGTGGTACTGATCCATGACGGCGTGCGCCCCTTCGTTTCCGTGCAGATGCTGGAGGATGCCGTTGCGGCTGCCCGCAAGGGTGGTGCCTGCGTCGTCGCCGTCCCCGTGAAGGACACGGTGAAGGTGGTGCGTGAAGGGGTGGTCACCGCCACGCCGCCTCGGGAAACGCTCTGGCTCGCCCAGACGCCGCAGGGCTTTCGCTACAGCCTGATCCGTGCCGCCCACGACCAGGCTGCCGCCGCAGGATTCCTGGGGACCGACGACGCCTCACTGATGGAATGGCAGGGCCAACCGGTCCGGGTGGTGCAGGGCGACTACCGCAACATAAAGATCACGACGCCTGAGGACATGATCCTCGCTGAGGCGTTTTTGAAGGAGAAGAACTGACATGATGCGCATCGGACACGGCTACGACGTACACCGACTTGTGGAGGGGCGCAAACTGATCCTGGGAGGGGTGGATGTCCCCTACGTCAAGGGGCTCCTCGGGCACTCCGACGCGGACGTGCTGCTGCACGCCATCTCCGACGCCATCCTGGGCGCCATCGGCGAAGGTGACATCGGCAAGCACTTCCCCGACACCGACCCGGCCTACAAGGGGGCCGACAGCCGTAAGCTCCTGCGCCACGTGATGGATCTCGCCGAGCGCAAGGGATACCGGATCGGCAACGTCGACGCCACCATCGTGGCCCAGCGTCCCAAGCTCGCCCCCTTCATCCAGCAGATGAGGCAGAACATCGCCGAGACACTGGGGACCGAGGAAGACCGGGTCAACGTCAAGGCGACCACCACCGAAGAGCTCGGCTTCGCCGGCCGCGGCGAAGGTATCGCCGCCTATTCGGTGGCGCTGTTGGCAAAGAAGGAATAAACGGTATCACCCCTCTCTCAACCTCTCCCTCCCCCGGAGGGGGAGGGCCGGGGAGGGGGAAGCCGGCAGACAAGCCTCCCTCCCGACCTCCCCCCTCCAGGGGGAGGAGAATGTGCGGAGCACGAACAATAAAACTCTACGCACGCCGGCCCAGTGCCGGCGGCGGACAGGACATCTATATGACTACAGAAGAAACCCCAATCGTCGAAAAGGCGGCCAACTTCATCCGTAACATCGTCACCGACGACCTGAAAAGCGGGAAGCACGAGACCATCGTCACCCGGTTCCCGCCCGAGCCCAACGGCTACCTGCACATAGGCCACGCCAAGTCGATCTGCCTCAACTTCGGCCTGGCCCGCGACTTCGGCGGCCGCTGCCACCTGCGCTTCGACGACACCAACCCCACCAAGGAAGACATCGAGTACGAGGACTCCATCAAGGAGAACGTGAAGTGGCTCGGCTTCGACTGGGGCCAGCACATGTACTACGCCTCGGACTACTTCGAGAAGTTCTACAACTACGCGGTGCTCCTGATCGAGAAGGGGCTGGCCTACGTCGACAGCAGCTCCGCCGACGAGATCCGCGCCATGCGCGGCACGCTGAGCGAGCCGGGCAAAGAGAGCCCGTACCGTAACCGCAGCGTCGCCGAGAACGTGGACCTCTTCGCCCGTATGCGCGCCGGCGAGTTCGAGGACGGTAGCCAGGTTGTGCGCCTGAAGATCGACATGGCTTCGCCCAACATCAACCTGCGCGACCCGGTCATCTACCGCATCAAGAAGGTCGACCATCACCGCACCGGCGATGCCTGGTGCATCTACCCGATGTACGACTACGCGCACTGCATTTCCGACGCGATCGAAGGGATCACCCACTCCATCTGCACCCTGGAGTTCGAGGATCACCGCCCGCTCTACGACTGGGTGCTGGACCAGCTTCCGGTCCCCTGCCATCCGCGCCAGATCGAGTTCGCGCGCCTGAACCTCAACTACACGGTGATGAGCAAGCGCAAGCTCCTCGAACTGGTCCAGGAGAAGCTGGTCGACGGCTGGGACGACCCGCGCATGCCGACCCTGGTGGGCATCAGGCGCCGCGGCTTCACCCCGGAATCGATCCGCGCCTTCTGCGAGACCATCGGCGTGGGCAAGAGCGACAGCCTGATCGACATGAGCATCCTGGAAGACGCGGTGCGCGAAGACCTGAACCTGCGCGCCCCGCGCGCCATGGCGGTGCTGCGCCCCCTCAAGGTGGTCATCGATGGATATCCGGAAGGGCAGACCGAGGAGTTCGAGGCCGCCAACCACCCCAACAACCCCGACATGGGGAGCCGCATGGTCCCCTTCGGCAAGACGGTCTACATCGAGCGCGACGATTTCCAGGAGGAGCCGGCCAAGGGGTTCTTCCGCATGGCGCCGGGCAAGGAAGTGCGCCTGCGTTACGCCTACATTGTGAAGTGCGAGTCGGTGGTGAAGGACGAAAACGGCGAGGTGATCGAGGTGCGTTGCAGCTACGATCCCGGCTCCCGCGGCGGCAGCGCCCCGGACGGCCGCAAGATCAAGGGGACCATCCACTGGGTCAGCGCCGAGCATGCCGTCAACGCCGAGGTGCGCCTCTACGATAGGCTCTTCAGCACGCCCAACCCGGGCGGCAAGAACGAGCCCGACTACCGCACCTCCATCAACCCGAACTCCATCGAGGTGCTCACCGACTGCAAGCTGGAGCCGTCGCTGGCCTCGGCGACCCAGGAGGACCGTTTCCAGTTCGAGCGTCTGGGCTACTTCTGCCCCGACATGAAGGATTCCCGCGCCGGCGCGCTGGTCTTCAACCGCACCGCGACTTTGCGCGACTCCTGGAACGACGGCAAGAAGTAAGGCAAATCCCCCTAAATCCCCCTTTGACAAGGGGGACTCTTAAAACTTTATACAAAGAGGATCTGACATGGCTTTACGCGTCTACAACACCCTTACCGGCAGCAAGGAAGAATTCGTACCGATCAACCCGGGCAAAGTCGGCATGTATGTCTGCGGCGTAACGGTTTACGACCACTGCCACATCGGGCACGCCCGCGCCAACGTCGTCTTCGACATGATCTACCGCTACCTGCAGGCCAAGGGGCTCGACGTCACCTACGTCCGCAACTACACCGACATCGACGACAAGATCATCAACCGCGCCAACCGCGACGGCGTCCCCTACAACGAGATCTCCGAGCGCTTCATCCACGAGTTCGACAAGGACATGGCGCGGCTCATGCTGCAGCTTCCCACCTTCCAGCCCAAGGCCACCGAGCACATCCCCGAGATCATCGCCCTGGTCGAGCGGCTGATCGAGAAGGGATACGCCTACGCCTCCGGCTCGGACGTCTTCTTCCGCGTGGACCGCTTCGAAGGTTACCTGAAGCTCTCCAAGAGAAACCTCGAGGACATGCAGGCCGGCGCCCGCATCGAGGTGGACGAGAAGAAAGAGCATCCCATGGACTTCGCCCTTTGGAAAGGCGCCAAGCCGGGCGAGCCGTACTGGGAATCCCCGTGGGGCCAGGGCCGTCCAGGCTGGCACATCGAGTGCTCCGCGATGAGCTCCAAGTTCCTGGGGGACACCTTCGACATCCATGGCGGCGGCAAGGACCTCATCTTCCCGCACCACGAGAACGAGATCGCGCAGTCCGAGGCGGCGTCCGGCAAGCCGTTCGTCAAGTACTGGCTGCATAACGGCTTCGTCAACATCAACTCCGAGAAGATGTCCAAGTCGCTGGGTAACTTCTTCACCATCAAGGAAGTGCTGGAGCGCTACGACGCAGAGGTGCTGCGCTTCTTCCTGCTCTCGGCCCACTACCGCTCCCCGATCGACTTCTCGGACCAGAACCTGAAGGAGTCCGAACTCGGCCTGGAAAGGATCTACAACGCGCTGGCCGGCATCGACGAGCGCCTGGCCGCCGGGACCGACCACGCCCCCACCGAAGAGAGCGCCGAACTGGACGAGAAATGCCGCAGCATCGCGACCCGCTTCAGCGAGGCCATGGACGACGACTTCAACACCGCCATGGCGCTCGGGCACGTCTTCGACTTGGTGCGCAGCATCAACCGCGCGCTGCCGGTCTCCCCGCTGGAACTGCTTAGCCGGGTGAAGCAGGAGATTGCCAGCATCGCAGCGACGCTGGGCGTGTGCGACTCCGTGCCCGCGGAATACCTGCAGCGCATGAAGGACCGCAAGACCTCCGAGATGGAGATCCCGGTCGAGGAGATCGAGGCGCTCATCGCCGAGCGCGCCGAGGCCCGCAAGGCCAAGAACTTCAAACGCAGCGACGAGATCAGGGACCTGCTCCTGGAGAAGAACATCGTGCTCCTGGATAGCGCGCAGGGGACCACCTGGAAAGTGAAATAATGTAACAGGAAGGACCCGGGAAACCGGGAACTGCAGGAATAAAAAAAGGCCGCTTAACGCGGCCGTTTTTTATGTTTCGGCGGGGTGATGCGAGGCGGCCTAGGCCGCCTTCTGGTTCATCTCGGCGCTGCGTGCCTTCACGAGTTCCATCGCTTCCCTCATGATGTCGGAAACGCTTTTCTTGGTGGAGTCCATGATTGCTTCGAGGGTCTCACGCTCTGCGTCGCTGATCCTCATGGAAATGACATTGTACCTCGGGTTCTCTCTCATTCTGCCCATCTGCTTCTTCTCCTTGTACTGCTCAAGATTGGTGACACGATGTCTACAATATTGCTATATGCGTGCCAACCTCAAAAAAGAGCAGCCCTGCCGCGTAACCCACTGTTTTCACGTATACCCTTAATTTTACGTTAGATATTTATAATCCAATGGTGTATACAAAGTGCGCCACTTTTGGCACACGGTGCGTAATTGTGCCCATTTGTATCATTTTGGCCACGCCGGCGTGACCGTCCGTGTGGCAAATCACTCATCTTCTTCCTCGCGTGCTCGGATTGTGCGTCCTTTCAACCCGTGCTTGGCCAAAAGACGGTAAAAAGTCCTTCTGGGAATGTTGGCAAGTTGTGCCGCTTTTGACACATTGCCCCCGGCGTCGGCCAGGTAGCGCTGGATCAGCTTCTTCTCGACCCGCAGTACGTGCGGCTCGCGCTCCTTTTTGAAGGAGCGCAGGTCGATGACATCCTCCCCCTCGTCGGCGTAGCTCTCCGCGAAGGCCAGCGGCAGGTTGCCCAGCTTTATGACGTCGTCGTGGGTGAGCACCGCGGCGCGCTCGATGACGTTCTGCATCTCCCTGATGTTGCCCGGCCAGGGATACTTGACCATGGCGTTGATGGCACGCTCCTCGATCCCGGTAATGTGTTTGTTCAGCTTGTTGCGCGCCTTCTCCAGGAAGTAGTGCGCGAGCTGCGGAATCGACTCCACCCGCTCCCGCAGCGGCGGCATGGTGATGGAGAAGACGTTGAGGCGGTAGTAGAGGTCCTCGCGGAACCAGCCGTCGCGCACGCCGTCCTCCAGCGACTTGTTGGTCGCCGCAATGAGGCGGACGTCGACGCGGCGCGCCACCGTGCCGCCGACCGGCCGCACCTCACCCAGGTCGAGCACGCGCAGCAGCTCCGCCTGCAGCTTGGGGGTGATATCGCCGATTTCGTCCAGGAAGATGGTGCCGCCGTCGGCCGCCTCGAAAAGACCCTTCTTCTCGGTGATGGCGCCGGTGAAGGAGCCCTTCTTGTGGCCGAACAGTTCGCTCTCAAGCAACGAGTCGGTGATGGTGGTGCAGTTGACCGTTACCAGCGGTTTATCGTTTCTCTTGCTGTAGCGGTGAATGGCGCGCGCCGCCAACTCCTTGCCGGTACCGGACTCGCCGCGGATCAGCACCGTGGTCGGCGTCGGCCCCACCTGCTTGATCTGGTCCAGTGCCTCCAGCGTATTGCCGTCGCTCCCAACGATGAACTCGTCGCCGTACTCGCGGTCCAACTCCCTCTTGGCCAGCTCGTACTTCTGGATCAGTCGCCCGCGCTCCTCTTCCAGCTGCTGCAGGTTGTGCGGCAGGCACATCTCCAGGTCGGCCAGCCCCTGGAACACCGCCACCGCGTATTCGCGGCAGGTGCGGTAGCCGCAGGTGCGGCAGTTGAGCTCGTCCTTCTGGGTGAACTTGTTGGTCGCCTGAAGGATCTTCTTGACGTCGCCCCCCTTGGGCGTGGGGAGCTTCGCGTACTTGTCCGAGAAGGTGCGCGACAGGTTGAGGTCCCAATCCTTCTGGTAGTGCTCCGCCACGCGGTAAGGCGTCTCGCCGCGGAAGTGGTTGATCACCATGTTGCGCCGGGAAAACTCGGTCAGCTCCTTGTTGCGCCCCGGGCCGCCGATGCAGCCATCGTAGCAGAAACGGAGATCGACCAGTTTGGGGCTGATGCGCCCGGCGGCGAGGTCCTTGATGATCCCCATCACGTTCACTTCGCCCTCGGCGGTGACGATCTCGGTATCGAGCGGATCCGGATTGATGCCGAAGGCCTGGAAGGAGCCCTGGGAGAGCGAGAAGACCCGCCCCATGTGCGGCGCCCTGCCGTCGAACGGCTCCTCCTGCAGGGACGACAGGTCGATGCCGCGCTCCCTGAAGATCGACTCCAGTTCGCGGTAGGTGAGCAACACGTCCACGGCGCCCTTGGTCTGCTCGGCCTGCACCTCGAATTTCCCGGCGATGCAGGAGCTGATGTAGATCACCTTGACCTGCTCTCCCAGCACCTGCTTCAGGTAGCGCCCCATGGCGACCATGTGCGTGACCACGCCGACCAGGTTCTCGATCAGCTGCGGGTAGTGCCGCTCGACGAGATCGACGACGGCCGGGCAGTGGGAAGAGATGAGCGGCAACTCGGCCTTGTCGATGGCATTTCGGTACTCGCCGGCGATCAGCTCCACGCCGCGGGCACCCTCGTGCACCTCGGTGAAGCCGAGCTGGCGCAGGCCTGCGGAGAGCTGGCCGGGGGAGCAGTTGTGGAAGAAGGCCGGGAAGGAGCAGCCCAGGACGGCGACAACGGGGTCACCGGAGGTAAGCAGCGCCTCGGTCACCACCACGTTGTCAGCGATGACCTTGGCGTGCTGGGGGCAGTTGCTCAGGCAGTTGCCGCAGCCGATGCAGCGCTCGAAGATGATCTCGGTGTAGCTCTTCTCCACCTTGATCGCCTTGACCGGGCAGCTGCGCACGCAGGAGTAGCATTTTCGGCATTGGTCGGTAATGGTAACAATAGGATACATCGGTCCTCGCTGGCACAGCCGGATGAAATTGCAGGTCAGGTGGGATTGTATAGGAATCGGGAAAAGTGTGCAACGGTTGGCACACTTTGGGAGGCGGTAGCTGCAAAAAAAAACCCTAGCGACTAGGAGGGCAAGTCGGCTAGGGGAAGGAGGATCCTACGATCCTCCGCAACTCTTATCTATGAACACATTATACTGAGGCGCTCAAAAGACTGCAAGAGCTTAACTGCAATTAATCAAAGGATTCTTGCCGTCCATCACCTAATGAGCCCCGCCCGGCGCGTCTTTCATAAGAAAAAGAGCGGGTTGGCGCATTGCGCCCGGCGCAATTGATGTGGTATAAGTTACCGCGACCTACGCCAAGGAGGATGGTATGACAACCACGGCACGCTTTCATTTCTCACTACGGCTCATGGCGATACTGGCCCTGGTCCTTCTGCCGCTGCAGCTCCTGGCGGCAACTCCTCTCCCCAAGCTGGCCGCCCCGCCCGAGGGCGAGCGCTGGTTCAGCATCATCATGGGCGACGAGCAGGTCGGCTTCGGCCAGACCACCGTCACCCGCACCGCCAACGGCTACCAGATCTCATCGCGCGGCAGCGTAAAGATGAAGGTCATGGGGTTCTCCCGTGAGGCCAGCTCCACCGAATCCTACCAGGTGGCCCCGGACCTTACCCTGCGCTCGTTCCAGGTCCAAAACCGCATCGACGGCAGCCCCGTGGACATCGACGGCGCGGTTACCCCGAAGGGGATAACGGTGCACACCCGTTCGGCCAACGGCAACAAGGAGCGGGTCCTGAAGGTGAAGGGGGCAGTGTACCCTCCCCATGCCCTGAACCTGTACCCGCTCATGCAGGGGGCCGTGCCGGGCAAGACCTACAAGATCCAGTACCTGGATCCGGAAGCGGTGAAGGTGAAGCAGGCGAAGGTCGAGGTAGTAGGTCCGGAAACGCTGGACGGCAAGCAGGTGGTGCACCTGAAGAACGATCTCTATACCATGGTGGACAACGACATCTGGGTCGATCTTTCCGGTAACACGTTGAAGGAATCGGTGCGGGACGGGCTGGTGGTCACCGTGGCGCGGGACGAGGCGACCGCGAGGGCCGAACTCGCGGAAGCGGCCATGGAGAAGAAAGACCTCGTCTACGACTTCAGCATGATCCGTGTCACCCCTCCCCTGGAGCATCCCGAGCGGTTGCAGAAGCTGGTAGTGCAGATAACCGGGATACCGGCGCAGCAGCGCCTGTTGCAGGGGACGTGGCAGAGTGCTGAGCGCCAGGCTGACGGCAGCGTGATCTTCGTCCTCCCCAACCCCGGCCTCCCGGCGGAAGTAGCGCCCACCGAGGCAGACGTGCAGCCCGGAGAGCGGACGCCAAGCGACAACCCGGAGATCGTTGCCCGCATGAAGGCCATCGTGGGGGACGAAAAGGTTCCGGCCCAAAAAGTCGCCCGGTTGACGGCGTGGGTTGCCACGCAGATCAAGGCCGATGTCATCGATTCCCAGTCGCCGTTGGAAACGCTGCAGAAGGGGCGCGGCAACTGCCAAAGCCACGCGCGTCTCTACGTCTCGCTGGCGCGGGCCGCCGGCATCCCGACCCGCTTCGTGTCCGGGCTCGTGTACCAGGGCGACGGGTTCCTGTACCACAGTTGGGCGGAAAGTTACCTTGAGGGGAGGTGGGTCTCGGTCGATCCGACCTTCAACCAGGTTCCCGCCGACGTCACCCACATCAAGCTGGTCGAAGGAGAATCGCTGGACGAGATGGGAAGCATCGCCGGCATGATCGGCCGGGCGCGGGCCAAAGTGCTCGAGAAGCGGTAGGGACTGGCTCCGTCAGGTGCCTGTCCCTTTAGCGGAACGCACCTTTCAGCTCAGCCACCTTCCCAAGCAGAAAGGGGACAGGCACCTACCTGAGCCTGTCCCCTTCTTCTTGCCGTCTAGTGGCAGGCCTGCGCCGCCACCACACCCACTCCGCTCTCTCTCGTCCCCTTCTTCAAGCTGCTCCGGTAGCAGGAGATCTGCACCAGGATTGCCACTACGTACACCACCCCAACCGCAATAAAGAAACCACCCATCTGTCACCCCATAATTATTTGTATTCGCCGCGGAAGAGCTTTGTCCTCGACTGCCGACGCACCTTCTAATGAGCACGATACATGCCGCCTCGGGCCCAGCGTATGGGGTTGGTGGGGAAACGCGAAGTTACGGCATTGTAGTCAGGTTGTGGAACCAAAACGTGTGCGAAAGTGGGACGCCAACCTGTCTCAATAGCTAACATCGCCGCAGGCTGGTGACACGGAAAAGGGCAGCCCGTTGGGGCGTCAATGATGAGCGGCTGGAGTTCAAGTTTTGAGCGGGCTGTTTAAATTTTGAAAGATTAAATATTGCTAACACTTAAGTCGGTTTGCACGGCGGGCGGTGTATAGGCGGAGTACAGGCGGCGGTGAAACCAGATTTCAACAGCAGCACAATAAAAACAAAATTTATGATTAATACCAGCTAACTACGACTGCCGGCATGCGACATCACGGATTGGCACGATGGCTGAAAGGTAACGTTACGTACACCGCAGCAAGCTTCACGACGGCAACCACACCACAGAGAGGAGGCACACCATGGACGAGCTCAGCTTCAAATCAACCGGCACGGATTCGACTTTCTTGGCCAGCACCAACATGTTCTTCGCAGTCTTGTTCACCCTCCAGATCTTTCAGAACGGATGGCCGGAGGAGAAGCTCGGGTCCCAGAGCGTGCTGCAGAAATGCGGCGACTGGTTCCGGCAGATGTTCGAAGGGGGATTGACCGGAAACCGGCTGCAGATCGCAGAGCGCAACCAGGCACGGCAGGACCTGAAGCTGCGCATCAAGAAGATCCTGCACTACATCATGGTAATGGGCGACGAAAGCGATATTACAGCCCTCATCAACTCCGGCGTGGTAACCCGCAAAAGCAAAAAGAGAGCCCGCAGGACCGTGAAGGCCGCCACCAGCAACTAAACGTACCCCCCAAGTTCCAACGTCAGACACGCCCTCGTTTCAAACCACCCCGACGGGTCCGGTTCCATGCTACATGGGATCGCCGCCGGGGCTTTTCATTTCTGCCCCCGACGTCGCGAGCACCTTCCAGTGCCATTACACCCCTTCTTTTTCCCGCATAAGCAAAACAAGGCGTGCATTTTCTAATGTAACGGTAGAGTTAAGCAAAAGCAGACCTGCTTTTCCTAATGTATGGTCGTAGTTAGCTTAAACACGCCTCCAAATCGTTCAAAACGGAGGTGTTGTGCGCCGGTGCCCTCGTCACTTGCTGTTGCGAAAGACAATTTTCCACTTTCTGCGCCCGCCTTTTTCTCGCAGCAGGCATCTCGGTCGTTAACTGCGCCTCGGTTTTTCCTAAACCGTCCCCTTCGCGGTTCACATGCCATGACATTTAGCGAAGGGACAGGGCGCGGCATTTAATGAACTGGGGCGCGAAGCTTAACTGCACCCGTAGTTAGCTTAACTGCGACCTGCTTTAGCTTAACTGCGACCTGCTTTAGCTTAACTGCGACCTGCTTTAGCTTAACTACGACCTGCTTTAGCATATTTTCGTCTGCGTTAGCTTAACCATGGTCTGAGGTTGCTTACGCCGACCCGTCCGCGGCTTGAAGTTGGGGTGAGATAGGTTAGCAAGGGGGGCATGGAGCTTATATTGGCAGGACGTTTTGCTTACCAACGGGGAGAGAAGGCTTAGGGGCGATGATGGAAAGTGCTAACGCTTCATGGCTTCCACCATTTCCCGGCGGGCTTCGCCGATGGTCAAGGGGAGACGGGTGAAGGGGAGGCCTTCTTCGTGCTTTAGCTGGTAGATCAGCTCCGCTATGTGGGGGAGGCGCAGCTTTACGTTGGCCAACTCTTCGGGGGCGGTGAAGACGTCTTCGGGGGCGCCGCCGCGAACCAGACGACCTTTGCTCAGGATATGGAGCTGGTGCAGGAAGATGGGCACCAGGTCGACGCTGTGGGTGGCCATGACGATGGTGACGCCCTGGTCCCGGTTCAACCGGGTCAGGAGCTCCATCATCCGGTACTCGCCCATTGGATCCAACCCGGCAGTGGGCTCGTCCAGAAGCAGGATCTCGTGCCCCATGGCGAGAAGACCGGCAATGCAGACCCGCTTCTTCTGACCGTAGCTCAGGTTGTGAATCCCCTTGCCGGCAAACTCGGACATGTCGACGCTGGCCAGGGCCGCCTCGACACGGCTTTTGACCTCGGCCTCGGCGCACCCCATGTTGCGCGGGCCAAAAGCGGCGTCCTCGAAGACGTTGCTGGCGAAGAGCTGGTCGTCGGGGTTCTGGAACACGAGCCCGACCTTGCGGTAGATGTCACGCGGGTGCAGACGCAGCACGTTGTCGCCGTCCAGCAGCACCTCGCCGCGATACCCCTTGATAAGACCGTCCATGATCTTGAGCAGCGTCGTTTTGCCCGAGCCGTTGGAGCCGAGGATGCCGGCAAACTCGCCGCGGGCGATATTGAGGCGCAGGTCGGAGAGGGCAACGGTGCCGTCGGGGTATTTATAGCTTTCGAGGTTGACGGAAATTCTGATCGGGTCCACAGGTCTCCTTTTCCTGATTAGCTACCGACCCCGCCTGCTGCGGTGTTTTGTCGGTGAGAAAGCGCGCCTCCCTCCGGGGGCGGGAACGCTTCGGCAACTTTTTCAGAAGCTACAACTCTATTTGGCTTTTCCTGCCAGAATCAAATCCCCCTGTCCCCCCTTCGCAAAGGGGGGAACGTCGGGGCTCGTGCAGCGCTTCGGAGGGGACTGGCTCCGCCAGGTGCCTGTCCCCCTTAGTGTTTGCTCCGCCAGGTGCCGGTCCCCTTGGGGTTTGAGAAAGGTGGATGAGCTGAAAGGGGCGTTCCGCTAGAGGGACAGGCACCTGACGGAGCCAGTCCCTTCCGCTTTTGCCCTTGGCAACGCCCTCACCCTGACCCTCCCCCGGAGGGAGAGGGGATGTGGACGTGAACTTATGACATCAACCTCAACACTGCGATAGCACTCACCAAGAGAAACGCGGAGCCGACCTCGACTGCCCGCAGCGGACGGTGCACTGACGCGGGCATGGCGCCGTCATAGCCGCGCTGCACCATGGCGGTGGTGATGCTCTGGCTGTTGTCGAAGGCCTTGATGACCAAGACGCCGGCCAATGTCCCCAGCGAGGAGAGGGCGCGGCGGCAACCGACGTAGCCGAGACGGTTCTTCTGGGCGTTGTACACGACCTGGGCATCCTCAAGGAGCAGGAACAGGTAGCGCCAGGCGAAGAGCGCGATGTCGACCAGCACCTGCGGCACCCGCAGCCACGAGAGCGCAGCCATCAGTTCGGTGAAGGGGGTGGAAAAGCCGACGACGGCAAGCAGGGACACCCCGCCCAGGATACGCCCGGCGATGAGAAGACCGGCCGCCAGCCCGTCGCGGTGCCCAACCAACTCCCACCCTGCCACACCGATGCTGAACATAGGTATGGTGCCGGAAAAGAAAGTTTTCAGCGCCAGCACCATGACTGCGATGAAAAGCGGCTCGGAGAAGCGCAACGCAAGGATGCGCAGCGGTGTGCCCAGGTGCAGGCAGAGGGCGAGCCCAAGTGCCGCTACCGCCAGGGGAAAGGCAACGCCCTGCGAGCTCAGCACCATGACCAGGAGGGCCAGGGCGCTGACCAGCTTCACCCGCGCATCGACGGAAGCGAGAGGATGGGCCGCGTGGTGGCGGTATGCGTTGAAGTGATGGTGCATCAACCTTCCTTCTTGTCTTTGCCAATCAACTGCCGCCAGTAATACCCGGCGGCGAACCCGCCTACTACGCCCGCCCCAAGGAAGGCGAACAGCAGCAGGTCGCCGGAGCCGGGATCGATCAGCGGCGCCTTGGCCTCCCGCCCGTGCTCCTTGGCGATCTTCTCCACCACGGCCTCGTCCACCCCCTGGTAGGCCTTGGGGGCCAGCGAGAAGAAGTAGAAGGCGAACAGCAGCGTCGGCAGCATCACGGTGTGCAGCAGCAGTACTTTCCACCTGCGTTTTCTATCAGGCATTGCCGGGCACCTCCTTTTCCGTGATGACCCTCATCTTTACCAGCAGGTCGGGGCGCTTGCGGTACAAAAGCGTGACCATCCCAGCGGTGATCACCCCTTCCAGGATCCCCAGGGGCAACTGCGTGGGGAGGAACGCGATGACTATTTTCACGACCAGCGGCCACAGCGGCGACTCCCCCCGGATGCCGAGGGCGAGGAGGAGCGAGGTGGTGGCGTAGGTGGCCCAGTCTGCCACAAGCCCGGCGATAAATCCAGCCAGAGCTAAACTCCCGCCGACTCTGCGCAGGGCCCGGAAGGCGAACCACCCGGCGAAGGAACCGACCACGCCCATGGAGAGGGTGTTGGCGCCCAGCGTCGAGAGCCCGCCGTGGGCCAGGAACAGCGCCTGGATCAGCAGCGATACCGCCGCGATGATGACGCTGACCATCGGCCCCACCAGTATGGCCGACACGCCGGTGCCGCAGGGGTGCGAGCAGGTCCCGGCGGTCGGCACCGGGATCGGCATGCAGGAGATGATGAAGACCACGGCGGTGAGCAGCCCCACCAGCGGCTTCATGGAGAGGTCCTCGCGCGCCAACGCGTTCAACTGCCTGATGCCGAGGGCCAGAAACGGCACCAGCACCACGAACCAGGCCAGCGCCCAGGGGAAGGGAAGGATCCCTTCGGAGATGTGCATGGCGTGGGCGGGGGACGGTAGGAAGAGGAATACTGTAGCGATCGACACCGGCCAACCGGCGGCTGCGATCCCCCTCCCTAACCCTCCCCCTCCGGGGGCGGGGACTCTCATGTTGTGCAACTTGCCCAGCATCAAATCTTGTCCCCACGCAGGTCGGCGGCGAAGATCTTGCCGGCGCCGCGGGAGGCACAGAAGTCGCCGCACATGGTGCAGGTCTGCTCGTCCTCGGGGACGCGGCTCTTCCTGATGGCAGCGGCGTCCTCGGGGAAGAGCGCCAGCTCGAACTGGCGCTGCCAGTTCAGGTCGCGACGCGCCTTGCTCATCTCCTTGTCGCGCTCCCTCCCCCGCTCGGGGTACTTGTTCATGTCGCCGATGTAGGCGGCGATCTTGGCGGCCTTGACGCCCATCTTGACGTCCTCCTCGTTAGGAAGCGCCAGGTGCTCGGCGGGGGTGATGTAGCAGATCAGGTCGGCACCGAAGCGCGAAGACTGGGCGGCGCCGATGGCGGCGGTGATGTGGTCGAACCCGGGCGCCACGTCGGTGGAGATGGGCCCGAGCATATAATAAGGGGCGCCGCCGCTCATCCTCTTCTGCAGCTTGATGTTCCCCTCGACCTCGTCCAGCGGCACGTGGCCCGGACCTTCCACCAGCATCTGGCATCCCATGTCGCGGCCGAGCTCCGCCAGCTCGCAGTTGATCAGCAATTCCTGGATCTGGGCACGGTCGCTGGAGTCGTGGATGGCGCCGGCCCGGAGGCCGTTACCGAGCGAGAGCACGGTGTCGTAACGCTTCAGGATCTCGATCACGCGGTCGAACTTCTCGTAGAGCGGGTTCTCGCGGTTGTTGGCGATCATCCAGGCGGCCATGCTGACGCCACCCTTGGAGACCAGGCCGCCGTAGCGGTATCCCTGCTTGCGCAGGCGCTCCAGGGTGTAGAGGTTGATGCCGCAATGCACCGCCATGAAGGCCATGCCGTCGGCGCACTGGCGCTCGATGATGTCGAAGAGCATCTCCTCGTCCAGCTTGTTGGGATCGCCGTACTTCCTGGCCGCCTCGCAGAAGGCCTGGTACAGCGGCACGTTGCCCACCGGCAGGTCGACCGCGGCGATCACCTCGCGCCGCACGCGGTCCAGGTCGCCGCCCACCGAGAGCTCCATCAGGGTGTCGGCGCCCGCTTCCTGCGCCACATGCGCCTTGCGCACCTCGGCCTCGTAGTCGATGATGTCCGAGGAGGTACCGATGGATGCGTTCACTTTGGTGCGCAGCCCGGTGCCGATGCCGGCCACCTTGGGCTTGCGGACGTGGTTCCAGGGGATGACGATCTGCCCCGCTGCCACCTTGTCCCGGACGTACTCCGGCGTTACCTGCTCGTCCAATGCCACCTGCGACATCTGCGGGGTGATGATCCCCGCGCGCGCTGCTTCAATCTGCGTTTTCATGTGAGACTCCTGGTCCGGTATGCCCTGCAGTGCCCCACGAAGTCCCGTGCGATACCCGGTGAGCTGCCGAAGTGTAAATGGATGTAGGAGGCCAGGCAGTTCTGGTAGCGAAAACCTTCCAGCCCCAGGTCGGCGCCCTTCCTGCTGACCCGGTAGAGGCGTTCGATCTGCTCCGGCATCTCCTCCATCTCGGAATAATGAAATTCATGTCCCCGGGCAGTGACGCCCTTGGTGCCGATGACTGCATCATCGATCAGCTCTATCTCGCGATATCCGAGCGCCTTGCGACGCGGCAGCATCCGGGTCTGCACCGGGAAGACGCCGACAAACGGGAGCGCCCCCCCCTCGCCCGCCACGCCTTCAGTGAGGTAGATGAAACCGCCGCACTCGGCGTAAACCGGCATGCCCGCCTCGACCGCCTGGCGGATCGCCTGCCGCATCGGCTCGTTCGCCGCGAGCTTGTCGGCGAAGAGTTCCGGATAGCCGCCGGGAAGGTAGATGCCACCGATCCCATCCGGCAATGCGGCATCCTGCAACGGGGAGAAGTAGCAGATCTCGGCCCCCTCCTGGGCAAGAAGCCGCAGGTTGTCCGGATAGGCGAAGCAAAAGGCGGCATCTCGAGCCACCGCGATACGCACCAGCCCGGCACTACCCGCGGCTTCGGCCAACGGCCGCGCCGACTGCGGCAATGCCGGAAGTTCCGGCGACTCCAATTTAAGTAGAGCGTCCAGATCGAGGTGCCGCTCGACGACCTCGACCAGGTGGTCCAGAAACCCCACGGAGAGCGGGTTGTCCTCGGCCGTGGTGAGACCCAGGTGGCGCGACGGGATGGCGAGCGCCGCGTCCCTCGGCATGCACCCCAGCACAGCGACCCCGGGAAGATGCGCCGCCATCGCTTCGCGCAGGATCAGCTCATGGTTGGCGCTCGCCACGTTGTTAAACACCACCGCCGCGACCTTTACCCCCGGGTCGAACCCGGCGAAACCGCTCACGAGGGCGGCGGCGCTACGGGCCTGGCTTTTGGCATCCACCACCAGGATCACCGGCGCGGCCAGCTCCTTGGCCACCTGCGCCGTACTCCCGGCATCGGAACTGCCGTCGATGCCGTCGAAGAGCCCCATCACCCCTTCGATGACGGCAATGTCGCTGCCAACCGTGCTGCGGGCGAAGCTCTCGCTCACGAACTCGCGCGGGCACATCCATCCGTCCAGGTTGATGGACGGGACGCCGGTCACCAGGGCGTGGTAGCCCGGATCTATGAAGTCCGGCCCGACCTTGAACGGCGCCACCTTGAGCCCGCGACGCCTGAGTGCCGCCATGATGCCGAGGGTCACGGTGGTTTTTCCAGAGCCGCTGTGCGGCGCTGCGATGACGATGCGCTTCATGCCCGGGGACTCTCCGTCAGCCGTTGACCAGTTGGACCACGGTGTTGCCGTCGGACCAGTAGTCGATGATGTTCATGGCGCAGTACTGCTGGTCGATGCTGAAGAAGGAGCCCAACGGCGCCTTGATGGCATCAAGAAGTACGATCCGGTTTACGCCGCCGTGCGCCACCACCAGCACCTCCTCGCCCCGGTGCCGCTCCACGATCTCCTTCAGGGCGGGCAGCACTCGCCCGGCCAGTTCGCCTAGACTCTCGCCGCCGGGGGCGCAGAAGTTTTCCAGGTCCGCCAGGCGCGCCGCCCACTCGTCCGGGCGCTGTTCCTGGATCTGGGCCACGGAGAGCCCTTCCCAGACGCCGCAGCTCAACTCACGCAGGGCGGGCACCGTGACCGGTTCGACGCCAAGGTAGGGGCCCAGGATCTCGCCGCCGCGCACGGTGCGCTGCAGGTCGCTGGTGTAGAGGGCGCTGATCCGGTCCGGCTCCAGGCGCGGTTTCAACTGGTGGTACATCTCCTCGCCGCGCGCCGTGAGGCGGACGTCGAAGTGGCCGTTGTAGCAGTAGGGACGCTCCACCTCGCCGTGGCGGATCAGGTGGATCCTGGTTCGTTGGGTCATGCGGTTCTCCTTAAGGTCGCCTCGCCGGAGCAGCCCCTCCCCCCGGAGGGGGGAGGCCGGGAGGGGGGAAACTAGCGGCCAAAGCCCCCCTCCCTGTCCCTCCCCCTCCTGGGGAGGGGACGTGAGGCTAAGGTTTCTGCTACGGTGAACAACTACAGCAGGCGTCGTCACCCTTGGGACGGCGATGCCGACGGTGCTCTTGCTGGACAGGCACCTGGCGGAGCCAGTCCCCTTACCGTAACAGGGCCAGCAGGAAGATAAGGCAAAAGATCTCGTTCAGTTCGCTGGCACAGCCGATCACGTCGCCGGTGACGCCACCGAGCTTGCCATGCGACCACGCCTTGATGCCCCAGGTGAGCACGAACAGGAGCAACAGAGTGACGAGGCCGGACAGGTGGAGCAGCGCTCCGCCGACCGCGACGGTGCAGATACCGGCCAACACCAGTTGCAGCGTCCCCGCCCCGCCCACAAAGGCGTGGCCGAGCCCGTCCTTACGGGCCCGCTGCGACCCGACCGTCATCTGTACCTGGGCGAAGCGGGCCGCCATAGGGAAGAACAGCAACGCCTCCCGCTTGTACTCCGCGGGGACCGCCAACAGCGCCTGGTACTTGAGCATGAGACCCAGCACCAGACCGACCGCCCCCACGGCGCCGACCCGTGAATCCTTCATGATCTCCAGGAAGCGCTCGCGCGAGCCGCGCGCAGCCAGCCCGTCACAGACGTCGGAGAGGCCGTCCAGGTGCAGCGCACCGGTGGCGACGCTCAGGATAGCGACCAGCAGCAGGTCGGCCACGGAACGGGGCAACAGCGGCGTCAGCAGGAAGTCCACTCCGGCCAACAGCGCGCCGAGGGCGAGCCCCACCAACGGGAACAGCGCCATGGAGCGGCCCAGGTCTTTTTCCTCACAGCGCACCGAGAGTGGCAGCGGCACGATGGTCAGAAACTGGAAGGCGATGATGAAGAGCCTCATGCGTTCACCTCGGCGGCTAGGAGGAGGCCACCCCGGCCTCTTCGAAGGTAGCCATTTCCTTCAGAATCTTGACACCGGCCTCGATGAGCCCCATGGCCAGCGCGGCGCCGGTCCCCTCGCCCAGGCGCAGCTGCAGGTCGAGCAGCGGCTTCACGCCGATGCGCTCCATCATCATCTGGTGCCCGATTTCCACGGAGGTGTGAGCGGTGAAGATGTAGTCGCGCACGGAGGGATGCATCTCGGAGGCGATCAGCGCACCGGCGGTGGAGATGAAACCGTCGACCACCACGGGGATGCGGTTGGCGGCGGCGCCGAGCACGAGACCGGCGATGCCGGCGATCTCCAGCCCGCCCACCTTGGCGAGCACGTCGAGCGGGTCCTGCGGGTCGGGACGGTTCAGGTCGAGGCCGGCCTGGATCACCCTGATCTTGTTCTCGAGGGCCTCGTCGCCAATGCCGGTGCCGCGGTGGGTCACCTCACGGACGGTGCAACCGGCGATGGCCGCGATGATGGCGGAAGAGGGGCTGGTGTTGCCGATCCCCATCTCGCCGGTGCCTACCATGGCGATCCCTTCCTTCTTGGCCTGGTCGGCGAGCGCGATGCCGACCTCGATGGCGGCGACGGCCTCCTCACGGGTCATGGCGCTACCCTTGGCGAAGTTGCGGGTCCCCTTGGCGATTTTGCGGATGATGAGGCCCGGAGCGGGTTCGAAGTCGTAGTCGACGCCCACGTCCACCACGCGCACCTCGGCGCCGCTGTGACGGGCGAGCACGTTGACGCCCGCACCGCCGCGCAGGAAGTTGAGCACCATCTGCGGGGTGACTTCTTTCGGGAACAGGGAAACCCCTTCCTCCACGATGCCGTGGTCGCCGGCGAAGGTGAAGATGACCTTCTTGGCGGTGTCGGGGGCGAGGTTGCCGGCGATGGCGGCGAAGCGGCGCCCCACCTCCTCCAGGCGCCCCAGCGCACCCAACGGCTTGGTCTTGTTGTCGAGTTTGGCTTGGGCCTTGGCGAGCAGCGCCTCGTCCACCGGCTGGATCTTGGCGAGTGTCGTTTCCAGAAGTTGCATAGGTTCCTCCTTTGGTTTCATGGCATTGCACTGGTCATGGCAGATATCATTTCAGCCTGAGCGGCAGTCCTGAGATGGTGACGTACACCTCGTCCGCCGCGGCGGCGATGATCTCGTTGGCCTCGCCGGCCAGGTCGCGGAAGGCGCGGGAAAGCGGGTGCTCGGGAACGATCCCCATCCCGACCTCGTTGGTGACGATGATGAGGGGGGTGGCAAGCGAGCTAAAGCCCCCGGCGAAGCTCTTGACCTCGGCCAGGGCCTCGGCGGCCCCACCCGGGCAGCGGAAGAGGAGGTTGGATATCCAGAGGGTGACGCAGTCCATGAGCATCACGTTGAAGCGCCCCTCGTGGCTGCGGATCGCCTCCGCCACCTTGAGCGGTTCCTCGACGGTCTGCCATTCCGGGCCGCGCCGCCCCTGGTGCCGCGCGATGCGGTCGGCCATCTCGGCGTCCCCCGCCTCGCCGGTGGCGAGGTAGCCCCGCAGCGGCGCGTACCTGTCGGCCATCCCCTCGGCGAAGCGGCTCTTGCCGCTGCGGGCGCCGCCGGTGACCAGGACTACTTTGGACATAAAAAAACCCCCCTTCCCATGACGGAAGGCGGGTCAAAAACGCACTACAGGTGCGGTTCCGGCTTTAGCCCCTCTGCCACGGAGGTTCCAACAAGCTTCTCATCCTGGCAGGTTTCCTGACTCACGGGTCGTCTTACTCGCCGCGCCTTCCCGATGCGATCAGTGGCGTTGTTGCGGCTTTCATCTCCGTTCACAGTTGCGGGACAGCGAGGGATTCACACCCTCTTCCCTTTTAACCCCTCTCGGGGCACCAAGACGAACGTCTATGTATATATTGTTGATCTCGTTCCCAAGGTCCGCCTTGGGAACGTAATGCCTCTCCGAAGATTCAACTTCCCTCGGATGCAAAGCTGGAGCTTTGCGACATATGGGGTTCCCAAGCTGGAGCTTGGGAACCAGGGAAACCCCTCTCGGGGCACCAAGACGAACGTCTATGTATTTTTTTACAGCGACGTGTTTACTAACAGACGCTGCGGGGAAAGTCAATCACTAACCGGTGCCGCTTCCTCTGCAAATTCGCCGGTTTCGCCGGCTACGGGGGCGAGGGCCGCGTCAATGCGGGCCCAGACGGCGTCTTTGCCTTCCTTGTTCAGCGCCGAGAAAAAGGTGAGGTCCTGCTTGTCCACACCGAGCGTGGCGCTGATCACGGCCGTCTGGCGGGCGCGCTCGTTCTTGGAGAGCTTGTCGCACTTGGTGACCACGATGATGGGGGCGATGGAGTAGGCGCGCAGCCAGGCGAGCATCTGCAGGTCGTCGTCGTTGGGGACCCGGCGGATATCCAGGATCAGCACCACCCCGCGCAGGTTCTTCCGCTTGGCGAGGTAGGTCTCCATCATGGGGCGCCAGTCCTTTTTTACCGCCAGCGGCACCTTGGCGTAGCCGTAGCCGGGGAGGTCGACCAGCATGAAGTCGTCGTTTACCTGGAAGAAGTTGATCAACTGGGTACGGCCGGGGGTGGAACTGGTGCGCACCAGGTTCTTCCGGTTCACCAGCACGTTGACCAGGGAAGACTTGCCGACGTTGGAGCGCCCGGCGAAGGCGATCTCGGGCAGGTTACCCTCGGGGTAGTGTGCCGGGCGGGTGGCGCTTTTAATGAACTCAGTATTTTTAACGATCAAAGTGAAACCTTATTCCTGTTTTTTCAGGGCAGTATAGACCGCCACGCGCCCCCTTTCAATCATTAAATCCGAGCTTGCTTAAAGCTAACGTTTTGGTATATTTTTGAACCTGATCAGAACCCGGCCACCCAACGGAAGGATCCAAGGCATGAATAAAGAACTCGAAACTGCGATCATGACCGCAGCGGACCTGCCCACCATTCCCATCGTTGCCATCAAGGTGATGGAGCTTATCGAAAGTGACAGCGCCACCGCAGAAGAGCTCGCCAAGATCGTATCATCGGACCCCGCCGTCGCGGCGCGCGTCCTGAAGATTTCCAACTCATCCTTTTACGGCTGTCGCCGGCAGATCCAGACCCTCTCCAGCGCCATCGTCATCCTCGGTTTCAGCACCCTGAGAAGCCTCGTGGTAGCCGCCTCGGTGAAACAGGTCTACAAGCCCTACGGCCTGACCGAAAAGATGCTCTGGGAGCACTCCTTCGCCGCCGGCCTCGCCGCACGGATCATCGCCAGACGCACCCGCGCCGCCAACGAAGAGGAAGCCTTCCTCGCCGGCCTGTTCCACGACATCGGCAAGATCATCATGAACACCCTGGACCGGGACAAGTTCCAGGAGGTGATGCAGCACTGTTATAACGAGGGGATTTCCTTCGGGCAGGCGGAGAAGGGGGTCTACCCCTTCACCCATGACGAGGTGGGAGCGTACGTGATCAGGAAGTGGAACTTCCCCGAGGTCCTGACCACGGCGATTCTGCAGCACCACCAGTTGGACTTCAGCGAGCTGGACGACCCGGCCCTGATCAACCTGACCGCGGTGACCTCGCTGGCCGACCAGTTCTGCCTGAAACTCGGCATCGGGATCAGGGAGCCCCAGGAAGAGATAGACCTCGCCGCTTCCAAGGCGGGTCAGTTGCTGAAGATCACGGAAGAAAACGCTGCCGAGATGCTGGAGGTCTTCGACAAGGCCTTCTCCGAGGACAAGGCCCTTTTCACCAGCTAGGGCTAGTCGGAGGCGTCCTCGGCTTCGGCTTTTTCAAGCAGCTTCTTCGCCTCTTCGGAGATGCTGACGCTGTCGGTCGGCTCCGACTTCTGGTCCGGCTTGCCGCGCCTGCGCTGATGCTCCTGCCCCCCGGCATCGGGGTCGATCCTGAGCCCCCCCGAAATCCTGTCGACGCTGTAGCTCATGCCTCCTCCCATCGCTCCTGGTCCTGGCGCATTTCAACGACCGGCATCTTAGCAGCAAGTCCCAGCTAATGGAAGACAATTAATAGGTTGCGGCACCCCGATATCACCCTTGTCTAGCCAAGGGGGGTACTGTATACTTGCGGCCTTAGTGAAAACTCATATATCGGAAAGAACGTCATGAAACTGAACACAAAGCTGGTGATGATCATGCTCACCATGCTGGTAGTCGCCACGCTGATCCTCTTCGTCCTGAACCAGTTCAGCCAGAACGACCTGGTGCAGGAAATCCAGGAAAGCTCCACCGTGGTTTCCAAGGCCATTCAGCTGAGCGTCGAGGACCTGACCTCGGAAGAGGAATCCACCCGGCTCTCGGAATACTTGAGCCACGCCAAGAACAAGGGCGTCAACGAGATCAACATCATCAACAACGAGGGGGAGATCATCAACTCCTCCGACCCGGCGCAGGTCGGCAAGAAGCGCGAGATCAAGAAGCTGGAGAAGGGGCTCAAGCGCCGCGGCAGCGGCGGGGTGAACTCGCTCAAGCCCTACGACCTGGTGGTCCCGGTCATCGTAGGCGACGAGCAGCTGGGTTACGTGCAGATCAACCTCCTTTTGGACAACATCCGCGACATCCAGCACGCCAACTTCGTGCGGCGCCTCTCCGCCACGGTGCTCGTGTTCATGGGGGGGATGATACTGATCATCTTCCTGGCGCGCCGTTACACCAGCCCGATCCACCGCCTGGCCACCGGGGTCAACAACGTCTCCGCCGGCGACCTGAGCGTCACCTTCGAGGCGGAAAGCGGCGACGAGATCGGCGAACTGGCCGAGAACCTGAACGAGATGGTGAAAAAGCTCAAGGAAAAGGAGCAGCTGGAGAAACGTCTCTACGAGGCGGAACACCTCTCCAAGGTGGGACAGCTGGCCGCCGGCATCGCGCACGAGATCCGGAACCCGCTAAACTACATAAGCCTCGCCATCGACCACCTCAAGAGCGAACTGCTCCCCTCCTGCCCGGAAAAGGGAGGCGAGCTCGAGTCCATCGCGGACAACATCAAGGAAGAGGTGCGCAAGGCCAACTACATGGTGCTCAACTTCATGAACTACGGCCGGCCACTCAAGCTGAAACTGCAGCGGGTGTACTACGCCGATCTGGTGGACAAGGCGATCCATATCATGCAGGACCGGCTCACCGAGAGGAACATGCAGGTGGTGCGCGAGATCCCGGCCGACCTGCCGGCGATGTACATCGACCCGGAACTGATGCGCAACTGCCT
Source organism: Geomonas anaerohicana (assembly GCF_016458305.1). Classification (GTDB taxonomy): domain Bacteria; phylum Desulfobacterota; class Desulfuromonadia; order Geobacterales; family Geobacteraceae; genus Geomonas; species Geomonas anaerohicana. The sequence goes on from NZ_JAEMHL010000009.1 coordinate 116,238, forward strand.
GTGCAACTTCATCGGCAACAGCATGCAGGCCATGACCGACGGCGGCGTCATCACGCTGGGCGCCCAGGTGGACCCGGCAACCGGCGAATGCGGGCTGAGCTTCGGCGACAACGGCGTGGGCATCGACGAGCAGGACCTGGAGAAGGTGTTCCAGCCCTACTTCACCACCCGCGAGGCGGGGATCGGGCTGGGGCTGGCCATCACCGAGCGCATCGTCAAGGAGCACGGCGGTCGCATCAGCGTGGCGAGCCGCAAGGGGGAAGGGACCACCTTCACGGTCATCCTCCCCGCGTCGGCGCTGGCCCGCAGCGAGGAGCAGGCACGGCAGGCGACCCTGATCGCGGCCGGCCCGAACGAAGCATCTGGAAATTAAGAGAACTGGAGTGGCGATGAGCGGCAGCATCCTGATAGTAGACGACGAGAAAGGGCAGCGCGACATCCTGAGCGCCATCCTGTCCAAGAAGGGGTACCGGATCACCTCCGTCCCCAGCGGTGAAGAGGCGTTGCAGGAGCTGGAACAGGCGGAGTACGACCTCATGCTCACCGACCTGAAGATGCAGGGTATCTCCGGGATGGAGCTGATGGAGCGGGTGCTCTCCGACAACCCCACCCAGTGCGTGGTCATGATGACCGCCCACGGCACCATCGATTCCGCGGTCGAGGCCATGAAGAAAGGGGCCTTCGACTACCTGGAGAAGCCGCTGGAGCGGGAGGACCTGATCCTCACCGTGCAGCGCGCCTTCGAGCGCATCATGCTGTTGAAGGAAAACCGGGTCCTGCACAAGAAGCTGGCGGAGACGAGGACGCTCCCCAACATGATCGGGGAACACCCGAAAATGATGGAGGTGGCGCGCATCATCCACAAGATCGCCCCCACCTCCACCACGGTGCTCATCTACGGGGAATCGGGAACCGGCAAGGAGCTGGTGGCCCGCGCCATCCACGACGGCAGCCCGCGCAAGGACAAGGCATTCTTCGCCATCAACTGCGCCGCCATCCCGGACGCACTGATCGAGAGCGAGCTCTTCGGCCACGAGAAGGGTTCCTTCACCGGCGCGGGGAGCCGTGAGATCGGCATCTTCGAGGCGGCCGAGGGGGGGACGGTCTTCCTGGACGAGATCGGCGAGATGAACGTCGCCATGCAGGCGAAGCTGTTGCGTGCCATCCAGGAGAAGGAGATCCGCCGGGTGGGGGGGAAGGTGAACCTCCCCGTCGACGTGAGGATCATCTCGGCCACCAACAAGGACCTGGAGCAGGAGACCAAGCGCGGCCACTTCCGCGAGGACCTCTTCTACCGCTTGAACGTGATCCGCATCACCCTGCCCCCCTTGCGCGAGCGGGGCAACGACATCGTCACCCTGGCCGACTTCTTCCTGAAGAAGTACAGCCAGGCATCCGGCATCTCGGTGAAGGGAATCGGCAAGCCGGCGCTCAAGATCCTGCTAGACTACAACTGGCCCGGCAACGTGCGCCAGCTGGAAAGCGTGATCGAGCGCGGCGTGCTCATGGCCGAGAGCGACTATATTCAACCCGAGGACCTGCCCGCCGAGGTGCATCACGACGCCTCCCTGGCCGGGTCCCTCCCCTTCGACTTCCCGGCCGAAGGGATTTCCATCGACAACCTGGAACGCGACCTGATCATGAAGGCCATGCAACGGGCCGATTGGGTCATCGCCAAAGCGGCACCACTTCTCGGTATGAGTTACAAAACGCTACAATACCGGCTGGAGAAGTTCGGTATAGGGAGGCCGGAGTAAGTAGCGAGGAGGCGGTATGAACCTCTTCTCGACGCTGCACCGCTTCACCGTTGTCCCCTCGCTCCCCAGGGAGCTCTCCGGGCTGCAACGGATCGCATACAACCTCTGGTGGACGTGGGAACCGGAGGCCATCGGACTTTTCAAGCGCCTCGACCCGGAACTTTGGCGGGCGACGCGCCACAACCCCCTGGAGATGCTTGGGTGCCTGCAGCAGGCCACCTACGACAGCCTGATGCTGGACGAGGGGTTCATGTCGCACCTGGCCCAGGTGGAGGAGAGGCTCGACGAGTACCTCGCCTCGCGCACCTGGTACGAGCGGCACGGCAATCCCCGCGCGCGCATCGCCTACTTCTCGATGGAGTTCGGCCTGCACGAGTCGCTCCCCATCTACTCCGGGGGCCTCGGCATCCTGGCCGGTGACCATCTGAAGTCGGCCAGCGACCTCGGGCTGCCGCTGGTCGGGGTGGGACTCTTGTACCGCCAGGGGTACTTCCGGCAGCACCTGAACTTCGAGGGGTGGCAGCAGGAGATCTACCCCGAGAACGACTTCTACAACCTCCCCCTGCACCTGGAGCGGGACGCGGCGGGAATGCCGCTCACCCTGGAGCTGGAATACCCGGGCCGCAACGTGCGGGTGCAGATCTGGCGGGTCCAGGTGGGGCGGGTGCGGCTCTACCTTCTGGACAGCAACCTGGAGGAGAACACCCCGGCCGACCGTGAGATCACCACGAGGCTCTACGGCGGCGACCAGGAGATGCGCATCCGGCAGGAGATCCTGCTCGGTATCGGCGGCATCCGCGCCCTGCGCCTGTTGGGGATCGAGCCCAACGTCTGCCACATGAACGAGGGGCATGCCGCTTTCCTCGCCCTGGAGCGGATCCGCATCCTCATGGAGGAGCGCTCGCTCAGCTTCGGCGAGGCCATGGAGGCGGTCCGCGGCGGCAACGTCTTCACCACCCACACCCCGGTCGAGGCGGGCATCGACCACTTCCCCCCCGAGCTCATCGAACGCTACCTGGGCCACTACTACCGCCACCTGGGGCTCACCCGCGAACAGTTCCTCGCCCTGGGAATGCAGAACCACGGCCGCAGCAACGAGAACTTCTGCATGGCGGTCCTGGCCATGAAGCTCTCGCTGCACTCCAACGGGGTCAGCGAACTGCACGGCATGGTGTCGCGCCGCATGTGGGCCGACGTCTGGCCCGACCTCCCCGAAGAACAACTTCCCCTCACCTACGTCACCAACGGCGTGCACCAGAAGAGCTGGCTCTCCGAGGAGATGAGCGGCCTCCTGATCCGCTACCTGGGGACGCGCTGGCTGGAGCAGAGCGACGACGCGCTCTGGCGCAAGGTGTCCCGCATCCCCGACGCGGAGCTGTGGCGCACGCACCGCCGCGGCACCGAGCGCCTGGTGGACTACGCCCGCTTCAGCCTCCGGGCGCAGCTGCAGAAACTGGACGCCGGGACCAAGGAGATCGACCGCGCCGGCGACGTGCTCGACCCGGAGATCCTCACCATCGGCTTCGCGCGCCGCTTCGCCACCTACAAGCGCGGCACGCTGCTGTTGCAGGACAAGGAACGGCTGGAGCGGATCCTGAACCACCCGGAGCGGCCGGTACAGATCGTCTTCGCCGGCAAGGCCCACCCCGCCGACCACCAGGGCAAGGAGCTGATCCGGCAGATCGTGCAGCTCGCCCAGCAGGAGAAGTTCCGGCGCCGCATCATCTTCCTGGAGGACTACGACATCTCGGTGGCCCGCCGCCTGGTACAGGGGGTCGACATCTGGCTCAACACGCCGCTGAGACCCCAGGAAGCCAGCGGCACCAGCGGCATGAAGGTCGCCTTCAACGGCGGGCTGAACATGAGCATCCTGGACGGCTGGTGGTGCGAGGGTTACCGCGGCAACAACGGCTGGGCCATCGGCAGGGGCGAGGTGTACGACGACCTCGCCTACCAGAACGAGGTGGAGAGCAGGGCCATCTACGACCTCTTGGAGAAGGAGATCGTGCCTTTGTTCTACAACCGCGGCAGCGACGGCGTGCCGCGCGGCTGGACCGCCTTCATGAAAGCGTCGATGCAGACCCTCTGCCCGGTCTTCTCCACCGACCGCATGGTGCAGGAGTACGCCCGGCGCTGCTACCTCCCCGCCTTCGAAAACTGGGAGCGGCTGAACCGGGACGACCTGAGGCTCGCCGTGGAACTGGCGCGCTGGAAGGAGCGGCTGCACGGCGTGTGGGGCGGGCTTGCCATCGTCGCGGTCCAGGCCCAGTGCGAGCGGGAGGTGACCGTGGGGCAGAAGGTCCCCATCTCGGTGCAGATCACGCCGGGCGAGGTGCCGCTCTCCGAAATCGCGGTCGAGGTCTACTTCGGGGTGCTCGATTCGCGCGGTGCCATCGTGGGGGGAGAGGTGGTGCCGCTCGACCCCGCCCCGGACCCGGACAAGGTCGGGCACTTCGGCGGCGAGTTGGAGTGCCGCTTCTGCGGCCGGCACGGCTTTCTGTTGCGGGTCATGCCGCGGCACCCGGAGCTGGGCACCGTGTACGACCCCGGTCTCATCCTGTGGGGGTGACGTGGGACTGGCTCCGCCAAGGAGGGGACTGGCTCCGCCAGGTGCCTGTCCCCTTAGTCGGTCAGGTGCAGTCCCCTTAGTCGGCTGAGGTAGGTCCGCTAGGGAAGAATTCGGCAGGTTGAATCAAGGGAGGTGAGGCGGATGCCTCACCTCTTTTTCAGGCTGTACACGTAGGCGAGGATCTCGGCGACGGCCGCAAACAGCCCTTCCGGGATCTCGTACCCCTCCTCCACCTGGGCGTAGAGCTCGCGGGCCAGGAAGCGGTTCTCCACCAGGGTCACGTTGTTTTCCCGAGCCACGATCTTCATCTGCAGCGCCATCTGGTCGATCCCCTTGAAGAGCACCACCGGGGCCGACATCTTGAAGCGGTCGTACTTGAGCGCCACGGCGTAGTGGGTCGGGTTGGTCACCACCACGTCCGCGGTCGGAATGATCTGCCGCATGCGCCGGCGCGCCATCTGGAACGCCTTCTGGCGCTGCTTACCCTTGATGGCCGGGTCGCCCTCGCTGTTCTTGTGTTCGTCCTTCACCTCCTGCTTGGTCATCTTCAGGTTGTCCAGGAAGCGCCACTTGACGAAGGCGAGATCGAGCACCGCCAGGATGATCAGCACGCCGCAGGTGTGCAGCACGATCTTGAAGGCGATGTGGCCGATGAACTGCAGGATCCCCTGCAGGTCCTGGTCCACCAGGAAGATGATCCCTTCCATCTCCTCGGCCAGAATCTTGTAGGCCGTGTACCCCACGATCCCCATCTTCAGGAAGGACTTGGCCACCTCGAACAGCGAGTCCTTGTTGAAGAGCCTCCCCACCCCCTGCACCGGGTTCAGGCGCCCCAGGTCGAACTTGAGCTTTTCCGAGCTGAGGTTGATCCCCCCCTGGCTGATCTCCACACCGAGCCCCGCTATCAGGCAGACCAGCATGAACGGCGTCAGCATGATGCCCAGGTTGGCGAACTCCTTGATCATCAGGTGGTGCACGCCGGCCGGGGTGATCTCGATGGTGGCCAGCCCGCCGAAGATCTCCCTCATGGTCCCCTGCATTGTCTTCAGCATCACGCTGGAGCTGGCGTAGAGCGCCACCATGGCCGCGATCAGGGTTACCGCCGAGGTCATCTCGCGGCTGCGCGCTACGTTCCCCTTGCTCTTGGCATCGGAGATCTTCTTACTGGTAGGTTTCTCTGTTTTGGAGTGTTTATCGTCGTCGGACATGGCGAAGTCCTAGGCCAGCAGCTTGAACAGGGTGTGCATCTGCTGTACGAAAGCGCCGAAGCTGCCGTTCAGAACGCGCAGGAACACCGGCAGCGTGATGCCGAGGATGAGGAAGCCGATGCCGATGTTGAGCGGCATGCTGACCATGAAGACGTTCATGGCGGGGAAGCTGCGCGCGACGATCCCCAGCGCCACCGTGGTGGCCAAAAGCGCCACCGAGACCGGCGCAGCCAGCTTGATCGCGATGACGAAGATGCCGGTGCTGGTCTGGACCAGGAACTTCAGCAGGCCGCCGCTCACGTGCCAGGCCCCTAAGGGAATGAGCTGGTAGCTCTCCACAATCCCCTTGATGAAGAAGTGGTGCACGTCGAGCGCGAGGAAGATCAGGGTGGCCAGCACCCCCTCGAAGATGGCCATGGTGGGGACGTTGTTCTGGGTGGTCGGGTCGAACTGGGCGGCGATGGAGATCCCCATCTGGGTCCCCACCAGCTGACCGCCGAACTCGACCGCGGCGAAGACGAACTGCGAGATCGCCCCCAGCGTCAGGCCTACCATCGTTTCGCGCATCACCAGGATCATCAGGGACAAGGAGTCGGTGTCGACCGGGACGGCCTTCAGCCGGATGATGGGGAAGATGACCAGCGCCATGGCGAAGATGAGCGCCACCTTGATGCGGTTGGGGACCAGCCGGGCCCCGAACATGGGGATGGCCATAAACAGTGCCGCGACCCGGGCCAGGACCAGGGCGAAGGGTATCAGGTCGGCCAGGGCCTTGAGCGGGAGGGCGTCGAACACCTAATGCCTCATGTTGGCGATCATGCCGTAGATCTCGTGGGTGAAGTCGCTCATGTACATCATCATCCAGGGGAAGAAGATGACCATGGCCACCATGACCGCGATGATCTTGGGAGCGAAGGCGAGTGTCGCCTCGTTGATCGAGGTCACCGCCTGGAAGATGCTGATGAGAAGGCCCACTACCAGGGCGGTGATGAGCAATGGCGCCGAAAGTAGGATCACCGCCTCGAAGCTTCTCCGGCCCAGTTGAACTACCATTTCCGGGGTCATATCTTAATACTCCTGTCTATCCGAAGCTCTTCACCAGCGACCCGATGACCAGCCCCCAGCCGTCCACCAGCACGAACAAGAGGATCTTGAAGGGGAGCGAGATCATCACCGGCGGCAGCATCATCATACCCATGGACATGAGCACCGAGGCGACCACCATGTCCAGCACCAGGAACGGGATGAAGATCAAAAAGCCGATCTGGAACGCGGTCTTCAGCTCGCTCACCATGTAGGCCGGGATCAGCGTCATGGTCGGGATGTCGTCGGCGTTGCGCGGCCTGGGAAGCTTGGAGAGGCTGATGAACAGCGCCAGGTCCTTCTCGCGCACCTGCGAGAGCATGAACTTTCTCAAGGGCGCCACGCCGCGCTTGAGCGCCTCTTCCTGGGTGATGGTCTGCGCCTTGTACGGCTGCAGCGCCTGGGTGTTCACCTGCTGCCAGACCGGGGCCATGATGAAGAAGGTGAGAAACAGCGACAGCCCGACCACGATCTGGTTCGAGGGGGCCTGCTGGGTTCCCAGCGCCGACCGGAGAAAGGAGAGCACCACGACGATGCGGGTGAAGGAGGTGGTCATCATCAGCAGGCTCGGCGCCAGCGAGATGATGGTCATCACGAAGAAGATCTGCAGCACCACGGAGACGTCGGCCGGCTTGCTGACCTTGCCGACCCCGACGCTCACCGTGGGAAGGGAAAGCGGTTCCGCGCCCGCGGTCGCCGCCAGTATCAGGGAGAGAGCCACCAGGAGCAGCGCCCCCAGTATCTTTTTATGTTTCACGCAAACCCACCGCTTTTGCCGAGTTGCCCGAGCGGCGCCTCCTTACGGGGAAGCCCGCCGGCCAGGGTCTCCAGCTTCTTCCTGAGCTGGCCCGGGATCAACGCCGCGGCGCTTTTCTCCTCGACCACCTCGATCTCTTCCAGCATCTCCACCTGCTTGATCAGGCTCACCCCCTCGCCGCTGTTGGACAGAAGCAGGTACTCGCCACCCACCTCGACCAGCATCAGCGATTTCTTGGGGGCCAGGTGCCTGGTCTCCACCACGCGGATGTATCCCGCCGACTTCCCCTGCGGTATCTTCATCAGCTTGCCGGCCAGGTAGTACAGGATCAGGATGATGCCGATCACCAGGATCAGCGATCCCACCATCTGCGCCAGGCTCCCCAACAGGTCGGGGCCGCCGCTGTCGGCATGCGCCGCCGCCGGGAGGAGCAACGTCGCCGTTGTCACCGCCGCGAGCTTTCTCATAGTACCTTGTCCACCCTCTCGTTCGGGCTCACGATATCCAAGAGCCGGATGCCGAACTTGTCGTTCACCACCACCGCCTCCCCGCGCGCCACCAGCTTGGAGTTCACGAAGACGTCCAGCGGCTCGCCCGCGAGCTTGGTCAACTCCACCACCGAGCCCTGGTTCAGTTGCAGCACGTCCCGCACCAGGAGCTTGGTCCGCCCCAGCTCTACCGTGAGCTGCAGCGGGATGTCCATGATGAAGTCCAGGTTCTTCGGCTGCGGAACTTCCTTCTGTTCGTCTAAAGCGAGTTTTTCGCTCAATCTTCACCTCCTGTCAGGGTGCGGGTGATCTGTACTGCCTTGTTGCCGCCGCTTACCCCGGCAATTCCCATAAACTTCTTAGTGCCCCCCACCTTCACCACCAGTTCGTCCTTGCCGCTGGAGTCGAGCATGATCACGTCGCCGGGGGTGAGTCCCATCAGGTCCGCCAGCGATATGGTCGCGCCCCCCATCTCCACCGACATGTCCATGGGCGCACCCATCAGTTCCTCGGAGAGGCGGTAGGACCAGAGCGGGTCCACCACCATCATGTCCATCTGCACGCCGCGCTTCAGCTTGTCGCGGATCGGCTCGATGGTCAAAAACGGGATGGCGAGGATCATGCTGCCCACGGTCTCCTCGATCTGGATCTTCATGCTCATGGTGACCACCTGGTACTCCGGGGGGACGATGTTGACCAGGCGCGGGTTCATCTCCAGGCGCAGAAGGTTCATGCTGGCCGGGCAAAGCGGCGCCCAGGCGCGTTCCAGGTCGGCCAGCGCGTCCTTCACGATCTTCTCCACCAGGCGCAGTTCGATGGAGGTGAAGAGCCGGTTCATGCCCTGCCCCGACGGCACCCCCGACCCACCCAGGATGCTGTCCACGATGGTGAACACCAGGGTGCTGTCGAAGGCGATCAGCGCGGCCCCCTTCAACGGGTCCATCTTGTAGATGGCCATGCAGACCGGGGACGGGAGCACGCTCAGGAAGTCCCCGAACTTGTAGGGGACCGCCTCCTCCTTCTTGATGTCCACCATGCGCCCCAGCCGGTTCGACATGGTGACCCGGTTGTAGCGGATGAAACCGTCGTAGACGATGTCCAGGTTCGGGATGGCGCGGTGGGCCTCGATGTCGAGCAGGTCGAACTGCTGCGCCTGGGGCCCCGCCTTGGCCAGCTCGTTATCGGGGACCAGGGTCCCGTCGAAAACGGCCGCCACAAGGGCGTCGATCTCTTCCTTGGTAAGGAGCTTTTCCATCGATGGCACCTTTTATTGCACCACGAAGTCAGTGAAGTAGACCTTGGTTACCTTGCTGGGCGGGACCACCTTGGAGACAGCCGCCAGGATCTGCTCGCGCAGCTGGTTTTTCCCCTGCAGGTCCTGGATCTCCTGCATGGTCTTGGTGGTCAGAAGGATCAGGATGGCGTCACGCAGCGGGGCGAGCTTCGCGTCGAGCTCCCCCTTCGCCTGCGGGTTGGCCATCTCGAACTCGACCTTGATCTTCAGGTAGCGGAGTTCCTGGCCGTCGTAGATGTTGACGATGAACGGCTCCAGGGGATAGATGGTGCCGCTGCCGGCAGCTGCCCCCTCGCCTCCCTTGGCGGGCGCGCCGTGCTCGCCGCCCCCTCCCTCGGCCTTGGCTTCGACCTTGGCACCCTCGGGCGCCTTTTCTTTCTTGCTCCCCCCCATGAAGAAGGCTGCCGCCCCTCCGATGGCAAGGACCGCTACCACGGCGCCGATGATGATGAAGAGCTTCTTGTTGTTCTTTTCCGGGGTCTCTTGCGGCTTCGCCGGTTCGGCCATGCTGGGTTCTCCTTTTTTGAAACAGCTCAAGCTGGTGTATTCAATCTGAACACCTTGCAACCCAGATGCCAGATCGGTAGCGCCGCGCCAGATAAGCCTTGAGGAGCCGTTGCCGGGGTGCGGAAATGGTCGGGTAAATCGTTATGTTACGGAACCTTGCGCGGCAGACGAAGATATTGCCGACGGTGGGGGAAGAGGGGTAAAAACAGGGCGGGGTCAACTTTTTGACCGTCATGCGGGGACGACGGAACCCCGACAGGGAGCCCGGGCAGAGGGCGCACGGGGGCCCGGGGCGAAAAGAAGGCTCTCTACAGAATTAGGGGGACCACTGCTATTGGTCCCCCCTCCCGTCAAGGGAGGGGGTGCCCTGAGTGCCCGGTATGCGCGGATCACCGGGAAAAAACGGGTGAACCGGGCGCACCGGTGCCGTGACGCCCGGAACCGGCTGTTTTTGCCGGTGCGCGTCAGAGATCCGGCCGCGGGATGCGGTGTCAGACCTCCGACGCCGGGGGCGCCTTTGACACGGCGAGGATGAGGGGCGCGGCGTGCGCCGCGCCCCCTGCTGCCGTTAGCGGATCAGCTGCAGGACTTCCTGCGTCATCTGGTCCGTGGTGGTGATGGTCTTGGAGTTGGCGGAGTAGGCGCGCTGGGTGATGATCATCTTGACGAACTCGCTCGCCATGTCGACGTTACTCTGCTCGAGGCTGTTGGAAAGGATCTTTTCGCTGACGCCGTTGGGCTTGTTGGCTGCCAGGGAGAAGGCGGCCCCGGAAACGCCGGCGTCGGCGGTGGCCTGGTACAGCGACCCCCCCTGCTTGCTCAGTGCGGTCGGGTCGGAGGCGGTGACCACGGCCAAACGCTGCACGGTGGCCGCGTTGGCGGGGGTGGCGGCGACGCCCACCGCTCCGGAGACGTTGTAGTAGTTCTGGGTGATGCCGTCGGTGGCGAGATAGGTGATCAGGCCGGAGTTGTCGATGCTGATGATCTTGCCGAAGTCGGTGGTCGGGGCGGCGCCGGAGTTCAGGAACTTGATCGGATTGCCTTGGGTGTCGAGCACCTGGTAGCCGTCCGGGTTGACCAGGGTCAGGTTGTTGTCCACCTGGAAGGCACCGGCGCGGGAAAGGTAGGCGGAGTTCTGGGTGGCGACCGGCACGGTGGCGGTCGGCGGTGCGAGAGCGAAGAAGCTGGTCCCCTGGATGGCGAGGTCGGTCACGTTCTCCGAACTCTGGGTCGAGCCTTGGCTGAAAACGTTCTGCACCGCCTGCATCTGCACGCCCTTGCCGATCTGGGAGCCGCCGCCGATGTTCTGGGAGAGCAGGTCCGAGAAGAGGGTCCGCGCCCCCTTGAAGCCGACGGTGTTGACGTTGGAGATGTTGTTGCCGATGACGTTCATCGCTTCGCCGTTTTGAATCAGACCGGTAACGCCGGTAAACAATGCGGAAGTAACACTCATTTTTTTGCCTCCTTAGGCTTGGTTGTGGGACTCCTCAGTCGGTCGGTGTCCCGCGGGCTTTCCTTCTGGAGGGCCAGCCCGTTTCAGTTGTCGTCTGCGCTTAGAAAAATACTGCCGAATCGATGTTGGTGAAAACGTTCCCCTTCATACCCTGACGATCCATGGCGGTCACCACTGTCCGGTTTTTGACACTCACCACCAGGGCCGCGTCGCCCATGAGGATCAGCGATTCCCGGCCACCCTTTTGCGCCACGCTGTCCACCGCCCCTTCCAGCTGCTTCATGTCGGCGTCGGAGAGGGTGATGCCGCGGGACTTGAGCCGTTCCTGGGCGTGCTGGGAGAGCTTGACCGGCTGCCCCGGCAGTTTCTGGTCCAGGACCTGGGCGAACGGGGTGCTGCTCCCGGTGCTCTTGGCGGCCGGCTTGGTGCCGTTCTGGTTCGGCTTGACCGGCGCCTGGATCGGTTGGGGGAACAAGATGCTGTTGTCGATCATCTCTGGCTCCCTTAGGCTGCCTCGCTCACGGAGGTGACGTCGGTCAGGTTGATCTTCAGCCCGCCCATCGAGAGCACCGGGGTGCTGCCGGACATGTCGACACCGTTTACCTTGCCCCGCACGATACCCGTGGCGGTGACGGCGGTGCCGGAGGCGTCCTTGGCGGAGACGCTGAAGCTGTAAGTGCCGGGGGTGAGTTGCGCCCCGGAGTTGTCGGTTCCGTCCCAGGCGACCGTGTTGCTGCCCGAACCCTGGGCGCCGCCGTTGATGGTCTTAACCACCTTGCCGTTGGCATCCAGCACCGAAACGGTCACCGTCTGTGCGCTCTTGCCCAGGTTGTAGCTGATGGCGCTGCTGCTCCCGGAGCTCAGTTCCACCTGGGAACCGGTGGCTTCCACCTGCTTGCCGATCAGCGAGACCGCCGCCATGGTGCCGGCGTTGCCCCCCTGGTTCAGCAGGTTCTGCAGGTTGGTGTTGGTGTTGTAGGCCTGCTCGACCTGGGTGAGCTGGGCTAACTGCGAGATGAACTGGGTGCCGTCCTGGGGATTCAGGGGGTCCTGGTTCTGCAGCTGGGTCACGAACAGTTTCAGGAAGTCGTCCTTGTTCATGCCCGTCGCCTGCTTCATCGCGGCCGCGGCCGAGGCCGTGGTTGCTGCGGATGTTGCGTCGGTTATCATCCTTACCTCCTTGTTAGAATCGTACGTCGAGCAGGTTGTTGACCTCGGCTGTCAGATAATTGACCCGGGGTGCATCCTGTCCGTCGTAACCTGCGCCCCTGACGAACCTTTGGGGTTGTTGCTGCCGCTGGTTGCCCCGCTCCTCGTTGAGGGGGCCGTTGAACCCGCCACCGCCGGTAGAGACGTTGAACCCATCCATGGTGAGATTCTTCCCGGAGAGGGCCTCGCGCAGCGAGTCGAGGTTGCTCATCAAGAGGTCCTTGACCATGCGGTTGTCCGCCTGGACCTCCACGTTGAGCCGGTTGTTGTCCATGCGCAGCTGGATCTTCAGCTCGCCCAGTTCGCCGGGGTTGAGCCTGATGCTCATCTGGCCGTTACCCTTGCCGTCGTGGGTCACCACCCCTTCCCGTACCTGGGAAAGGATGCTTTCGTGCAGCTGCCCCTTGGCGCCGGAGAGCTTGGTTTCGCCCGGTACTGCTTCCGCCGGGGTCCCCTGCGCCGTCAAGCCCACGCCCAGCATCTGGCCGTTCTGGTTTTCCTGCCCTTTCTGGTGTGACTGTCCCTGCTCGCCCTGGGTGCCCGAGGCATCGCGCCCCGCCCCCAGCTCGGACACGGTGTTGACAGTGGCCGTCGTTGCACTCTTGGTGCCGGAAACGTCCTCACCCGAAGGTTTGGCCACGTTTACCTGCTGGGCCTGCACCGCTTCCCGTACCTGCTTGCCGGTGACGGTTTCGGCCTGGTGTGCGTCCTTACGCTGCGGTTGTGCCGCCTGCTCGGCCTGGCCGGCCTGCCCTTGGGATACCGCTGCCGTTTCTCCCTGCTGTTCCGGTTGCACCTTCACCTGGGGTGCTGCCGCCTCGGGCTTGGTCTCACGGACCGTGGCGCCTTTGCTGTCGGCGGCCATGGCGGCGGGCTCCATTACCGGAGCCTGCACCTGCGGGGTCACGTCCTGCTGCGCTGCTGCATCCTGCGCTACTGCCTGTTCCTGCTGTACCGGTGCGCTCTCCTGCGCCGGCGCTGCCACAGTTGCGCCCGAATCCGTTACCGTCGCGGGCTCGGCCTGCTTCCTGACCGGCATGGCCACGAAGCGCCCGGCGCCGGTTTCCTTGGCGGCCAGATGGGTGGCTGCCACGGTCTGATCGGGCGTTACCGCTGTTTTGGCTGCCTCCGGCAGGACCGGAGCTTGCTGCCGCTCGCCCGCTGCGGGCGCAACCTGCGCCTGGGGCGTCTCAACCTGCGCTCCTTCTGTCGCGCCCGTCGAAGGGACCACCTGGGCTTTCCCCGGTGCCGGGGAGAGCTGAGCCGCATCGACCTTCTGGCCGGGTTGGCTACCGGTGCTGCCGGTGGCGGTCTGTTGCTGCGGTTGCTGCGGTTGCTGCGTTTGCTGCGGTTGCTGCGGTTGCTGCGTTTGCGCTGCCTGCTGCGGCAGCTCCGGTTGTGCCTTGCCTGCGCCTGCCGTTACCGGCGTCGTCTCCGGTGTGGTCACCGGTACCGCGTCCGGCTGCATGCGCTGCTGCAGGGTGGCGAGCCTTTCCAGCGCGGTGGTGCCTGCTGCCGCGTTGGCATCCTCGCTCCTTGCCGCCACCTTGGGCTCGATCACGGCCATGGCCACGACCAGTCCCGGGTTCGGGTCGGGTTGCGCTTCCGGGACCGTCCCGGTTGCCGCCGTTGCTCCCTGCCCGGCAGCGGTTGTCGAGGTTGCCGGCTGTGCCGGATCCGTCCCCGCGTTTTGCGCCACGTTTCCGGTGCCCTCAGCTGCCGATGCCTGCGCCGGTTGCGCCGCGTCCTGGTCCGGATCGGCCTTGCGGGCCTGTTGCTTGGCGTCGACCGCGGCCTTGGCCGTCGTCGAAGCCTGTGCAGCAGGGGCCGCTTTCTCCCCGACCTGCGCGTGGCTTTCCTGCGCCTGTGCCGGACGGGCCTTGTCGTCGGCCTTTTGGGCATGGGCAGAGGATTTTGCCGGACGCTCAGGCGTCGGCCGTGCCGGCGTCTCGGCGGGTTTGCCCGGGGTCTGCCTCCCCTGCAGCAGTTGCTGGAACACCCCCGCACCGGGGGCTGCCGCTGCGTTTGCCATCCCGCTTTGCGCCGCTGGGGCCGGGATGGCGTCTGGAATGAATGCTGCGTTTTGAACCATCATGTACGTGTCACCTCCTTTTGCCTGAAATACGGCTGCGCCGATACGCAGCCGGTCGGAATCCGCCGCGGCAGGCGGCGGTTCACAGTGAGGTCAGCCGGTCACTTCCCGGCCAGGTTCAGCCTGGTCCACTCCAGGACCCGGGGCTGGTTGATGAAGGGGATCAGCTTGACCGCGGTCTTCTGGTCCATCTGGTTCAACATCTGGATCACCATCTTCTCGTCCAGTTTGTTGAGCAGGTTGCCCGCCTCCTCCGGTTTCAGCCCCTTGTAAATCTTGATCATCTTCTTGTAGCGGTCGTCGTCCTGCTTCTTCTTGGCGGTGAGCGACTCCTCGATACCCTTCTTGGCCGCGTTCAGCTCCGCCACCCGGGCGTCCAGCTTGGCGGAGAGCTGGTTCAGGGCGGCCTCCTTGGCGGAGAGCGCCGCCTCCTTCTGCGCCAGTTGCTGCCGCTTGGCCTCCAGGGCCGCGCTCTCGCTGGAGAGCGAGCGGGGCGGGTTCTTCACCTCTGCCGCCTGGGCGGAAAACACCTGGCGTTCGTTCCATAACAGCGGCAGGGCCGCGAGCAGCAGCACCAGCGCGCCAATCAGCTTTTTCACTTATGCCCCCTCCCCTGGACGGCTATCTCGTCCAGGAAGGCCCGTTCCCGGTTCAACTGCTCCATGCGCAGGTCGCGCATCTTCTTCTCCTTGAAGACCTCGAGCGCCTTCTTCTCCTTGGCGGCGGCCAGAAGCGCCTCGCGCTTTTCCTGGACCGCCTTCTCCAGCACCACCAGGCTCTCCCGCAACTGCTGGATCTCGTGGGCCTTCCTGCGCGAGAAGTCGCCGTAGAGCTGCAGATCCTTGGCCTCGATTCCCGTCAGCTGCCGCTGGGCGCATTCCTGCTCCAGCTGCTCCATCATGACCTTTTCGTTCTTCAGGCGCTCCCTGGCGCTCTCGTGCTGCTGCTTGGCCGCCGCGAGTTCCAGCTGGTGCATCTTCTCCACTTCTTTGCGGAACTTGAGCACCTGTTCGAGCCTGAATTCCTGTCCTGCCATGGCCTGCTCCTCCTACTGCTGCTAATCGCTCAGGCTTCCTGCTCCGAAGATGCGCGCCAGTGCCTCGATCGATTCCTCGAAGGTGACCTGGTCCGCCACGTCCTGCTTCAGGTAGGCGATCATCTGGTCCATCCGGGCTATGGCGAGATCGATCTTCGGGTTGCTCCCCGCCTTGTAGGCGCCGATGTTGATCATGTCCTCGGCCTGCCGGTAGGTGGCCAGGGTCTCCTTGAACTGCCCGGCCAGCGCCCGGTGCTCGCGGCTGGTGACGTCGCTCATGACGCGGCTCGCGCTGTTCAACAGATCGATGGGGGGGTAGATGTTCCTCGCCGCCAGCTCGCGGGTCAGGATGATGTGCCCGTCCAGGATGCTGCGCATGGCGTCGGAGATCGGCTCGTTGAAGTCGTCCCCCTCGACCAGGACCGTGTACAGTCCGGTGATGCTCCCCCCCTGGAAGTTGCCGGTCCGCTCCAGGAGTCTCGGTAGCGCGGCGAAAACGCTCGGCGTGTACCCCTTGGTGGTCGGGGGTTCGCCGATGGCCAGCCCCACCTCGCGCATCGCCATGGCGAAACGGGTGGCGGAGTCCATCATCAGCAGCACCTTCTTCCCCTGGGCCTGGAAGTACTCGGCGATGGTGGTCGCTATGTAGGCGCCGCGCATCCTGACCAGCGGGGGCTGATCCGAGGTGGCGACCACCACGACCGATTTCCTGAGACCTTCCGCCTGCAGGTCCTTCTCGATGAATTCCCTGAGCTCCCGGCCACGCTCGCCGATCAGGGCGATCACGTTGACGTCGGCCTCGGTGTAGCGGGCAATCATGCCCAGGAGGGTCGACTTGCCCACGCCGGAGCCGGCCATGATGCCGACCCTCTGCCCCTCGCCGCAGGTCAGAAGACCGTTGATGGGACGGATGCCGAGGTTCAGGGGCTTTCTTATCGGGCGCCTCTTCATCGGGTTGACCGGCAACGCGTAGATCGGGTACTCGTCCACGGTCTCGATGGGCCCCTTGTCGTCGATGGGCTCGCCCAGGCCGTCGATGACCCGCCCCAAGAGCGCCGGGCCGACCCCCAGGGCCGCCTTCTCGCGCCGGACCGAGATCACGCTCCCCAGTCCCACGCCGCGCAGCTCGCCCAGCGGCATCAGCAGGGTCTTGTTGTCGCGGAACCCGACCACCTCGGCGGGAATGGAGGGATGCCCCTCGGAGTGCACCTCGCACACGCTCCCCACAGCGGTCTCGGGGCAGTACCCCTCGATGACCAGGCCGACCACCTGGGTCACCTTGCCGTGAAAGCGTACCGGCTTGGCCGCCTCGACCACCGGCAGGTAGCGCGCCAGATCAATCCCCACTTTCTTCTTCCTCCCGCCGCGCGTTCCTCTCCTCGGAGAGCCGGCGCATGATCTCCTCGAGCTGGGCGTCCAGGCCGGCGTCGATGTTGCCCCGCACCGTCTCCACCACGCAGCTCGCCGGCCCAAGGGTCGGGTCCTCGCGCAGCGCGATCTTCTTCCTGTCCCGGGTGAGCGCCTGGAACTGCGGCGAGTAGGCAACCACCTGGTATTCCTCGGGGTTCAACCGCACCACGATCTCCCCTTCGTCCGCGGCCAGCTCCACCGCGCCGTGCACCAGCCCCGCGACCAGCCCCGGGTCCAGGGAGAGCTCGCGCATCATCACCTTGCGCGCGATCAGCACCGAGAGCTTGAGGAGATCCTCCTCCGCGTCGTGCATGAGCTGGGCGCGCAGGGCGCCGGTGGAGAGGAGCGCCTGGGCCAGCGCTTCGCTCACCTTGGCCAGGTCCTCCTCGGCCTGCTGCCTCCCCTTCTTGATCCCCTCGACATGCGCCTGCTGGATCCTTCTCAGCGCCTCGTCCTCGGCGATCACGGCGGGGGGAGGGACCTCGGTTTCCTCTTCTTCCTCGACGGGGGGGGCTTCCTCGCCGCCCAACTGGATGGGGCGGAACACCTCCTGCCCGGCCGGCGGGACCAGCACGCCCCCCAGCGGCTCCAGGGTGTAGGCCTCGGACTCGACCCCTTTCCTGATGATCTTAGACGAGGACATCTTCCGCCCCGCGTCCCGCGATGACCACCTTCCCTTCCTCCTCCATCTTGCGGACGATCTTGATGATTTCGCTCTGGGCCTTCTCCACGTCGGAGAGGCGCACCGGACCCATGACCTCCAGGTCCTCCTTGATCATCTCGGCCGCGCGGCTGGAGATGTTGCGGAAGATCTTGTCCTTGACCTCGTCCACCGAGGTCTTCATGGCCAGGGTCAGGGTGTCGTTGGAGACCTCGCGCATGATGGACTGGATGGCGCGGTCGTCCAGCTTGAAGATGTCCTCGAAGGTGAACAGGTGCTTCCTGATCACCTCGGCCAGCGGCGGGTTCATGGTGTCGAGCTTGTCCAGGATCTTCTTCTCGCGGCTTCTGTCCAGGTGCGCGAACATGTCCACCACCTTCTCCACGCCGCCGACCTTGAAGCGCTGCACGCCGCCCAGGGCGGTCAGCTCCACCCGGATCACCTCGTCGATCTCGGAGAGGATCTCCGGCGAGACCTGGTCCACCTCGGCGATCCTGATCACCACCTCGGCCTGCAGTTCCTGCGGCAAAAGTGCAATGATCTCGCTGGTCTGCTTGGGCTTGAGTTTTGCCAGCACCACGGCGATGGTCTGCGGGTGTTCCTGGGAGAAGAAGTTGGCGATGGTACGCGCGTCCATGGTGGAGAGGATGTCGGCCATGTCGCCGATGCCGGAGGTGCGGATCTCCTGCAACAGGGTCTCCGCCCGCAGCGGCCCCAGGGCCTTCTCCAGGATCTTCTTGACGAACTCCTCCCCCTGGGAGAAGAAGCCGGTCTCCGGGTTGGTGATGTCGGTGAACTCCTCCACCACCGAGGCGATCTCCTCGCGCGGTACGTGGCCGAGCTTGGACATGCTCTGGCTGATCCGCTTGATGTCGCCGTCGTCCATATGCCCGAAAACCTTGGCGGTCGCCTCGGGACCCAGGTATAAAAGGAGTACGGCGGCCTTCTCGGCTCCGGTCATGCTGCACCTCTAAAGGTCATGGTTCTCATCTACTCCTTGCGCGACAGCCAGTTCTGCAGGATCTGGGCGGCCTGGTAGGGGTCCTGCTTCACCTTCTCCACCAGCTCGATCTGGGTCACTCGCATCTTCTCCTGGGCGATCTTCTGCATCTCGAGCATGTGGGCGGTCTCGGCGTCGTCCTGCACCGGCAGGAACGTCGAGGCGGGCCTCTCGCTCTTCAGCATCTTCAACAGCGGCCGGAGCACGAAGAGGATCAGGGCCAGGAAGCCCAGGCCGATCAGGCCGTTCTTGATCAGGGTCTGCACGATGGGGGCGTCGTACCACTTGGGTGCCTCGCTGCCGCCGTCGCCGGTCTCCTGGAACGGGATGTTGGCGACGGTGACCTGGTCGCCGCGCTCGGCGTTGAAGCCGACGGCACTCTTCACCAGCGCCTCGATCTTCTGCATCTCGTCCGGGGTGCGGGGCTGGTACTTGGGCGTGGCACCCGGTTTCGCCCCCACCGGGAGGTCGTACTTGCCGTCCACCAGCACCGCCACCGACACCTTGGAGAGGGCCCCCACCGGCTCTATGATGCGCGCGGTGGAACGGCTCACCTCGTAGTTCAAGGTCTCGTCGGTCTTGGAGCCGCCGCCGCTCTGCCCGGGGGCCGCCCCGGGGGCGCGGCCGAGGTTGGTCTGCGCGCCGGGGACGCCGGAGGCGGTGGTCGTGGTACCCCCCTTCTCCTCGCTTCTCTGTTCGCTTCTGACCGCGGCGGATTCCGGGTCGTAGCGCTCCTCGTACTTCTCCACCTGCTTGAAGTCGAAGTTCGCGGTGACGCGGGCCACGCACTTGCCGGAGCCGACCACGCGGTCCAAAAGCGACTGCAGCTTGTCCTCCTGGGTCTTCTCGAAGTTGCGCTGGGTCTCCTGGCGCGAGCCCGTCAGCTTGCTGGCCGGGTCGGAGGGGGTGTTGCCGGAGAGCATCTTGCCCCGGCTGTCGAGAACGGTGATCTGCTCCGGGTCCATCCCCTCTATGGACGAGGCGACCAGGTGCACAATCCCCTGCACCTCGCCCTCCCTCAGCATCCGGTTCGACTTCATCTTCAGTACGACCGAGGCCGTCGCCGGCTTCTCGGACTCCTTGAACAGGGTCTTCTCGGGAATGGCCAGGTGCACCCGGGCCGACTCGACCCCGGCGATCTGGGAGATGGTGCGGGACAACTCGCCCTGCAGGGCGCGCTGGTAGTTCAGCTTCTGCACGAACTCCGTCATGCCGAAGTTCTTGCGGTCGAAGATCTCGTAGCCGATGCCGCCCCCCTGGGGGAGCCCGTCACTGGCCATGGAAAGTCTCAGGTCGTACACCTTGTCCGAGGGGACCAGGATCGCCTTGCCGTCGTTGGCGATCTGGTAGGGGACCTTCTGCTCTTTCAATTTTTTGACAATCTCGCCGGCGTCGTCGCTGTTCAGGTTGGCGAACAGCGGACGGTAGTCGGTCTTGTTCGCCACGGTGATCAGTGCGGCGAAGGCGAGCAGCGACGCGAGCGCGACCCCCGCGACGACCATCCGCTTCCCGGTCGACATGGCGAGAAAAGGTTCCAGCAGTTTTTTAAGCCCTTCCGGCATGGTGTCTCCAAAACAAAGATTAAGACTAAGATTGAGACTGAGAAAAACCTTGGCCGGCCTTTAGCCGCCCGGCGCTGATGTTGAGGCCTCTTCTCAATCTTTACTTTAATCTCAGTCTGACTTTTAAACCGGCATCCTCATGATCTCCTGGTACGCCTCGACCGCCTTGTTGCGCACCTGGGTCAGCATCTGGAAGGAAATACTCGCCTTTTCCACCGCGAGCATCACCTCGTGCAGCCCCTTGCTCTCGCCGGTGGCGAGCCCCTGGATGGAGCGGTCCGCGGCGCCCTGCTGCTCGTTCACCTTGGAGACCATGTCCTCCAGGAACTTCCCGAAGCCGACGGTGGGGTTGCCCTGCGTCCCCTGGACACCCTGCGTCTCTTGGGCGGGAAAAGCCTGGGAGAGTCCGCCTACCTTGGTAAGTGCCGATATTTCCATGTATAACCTCCGTTACCTAGCGCAGCAGGTCGAGCGTCTTCAAAGCCATGCTCTTGGCTGCATTGGTTGCCGTTATGTTCGCTTCGTAGCTGCGGCTGGCCGTTATCATGTCGGCCATCTCCTCGACCACGCTGACGTTGGGATAGGCCACGTAGCCGTTGGCATCCGCATCCGGGTGCCCCGGCTCGTACTGCAGCCGCGGGGGACGCTGGTCCTCGTTGATCCGGGTCACCTGGACGCTCCTGGCCTCGTTGGCGCGGGAGAGCGCGGCGCCGAAGGAGTTCCCCTCCTTGACCGGAGTGGCGGTGAACACCGCGTCCTTGCGCCGGTACGGTCCCCCCTCCGCGGTCCTGGTGGAGTTGACGTTGGCCAGGTTGGAGGAGATCAGGTTCATCCTGGTGCGCTCGGCGCTGAGGGCCGAGGCGCTGATATCCATGGAAGTGAAAAAGTCCATTATAAGGTACCCCTTATGGCCTGCTTCAGTTCCTCGAACTTCTTGGTGAGGATCTGCACGCTGGCGTTGTACATGATCTGGTTCTCGGCCAGACGCCCCATCTCGGTCTCCACCTCGACGCCGTTGCCGTCGGGGGCCATGTTACGGGAGCTCACCTCGACCACGTCACCCTGCACCTTCTCCAGGGAGCCTGCCGAGGCCCCCTTGAGCGGGATGTGACGCGGATGGGTCACCGAACCGGCGCTCGGGCCCTGCTTCAGGGCGCTCTTCAACTGCCCCTCGAAGGAGAGGTCGGTGCTGGTATAGCCCGGCGTCTCCACGTTGGCGAGGTTGGCCGAGATCATGGTCTGGCGCTTCACCCTCAGGTCCAGGGTCTTGCCCAGAAGTTCAACGGTGGTCCCGAATAATCCTTGTACTGGCATCTCTTCCTCCTTGGTCGCCAAGCTGCAACAGCAAAAGGCGTACCACCCACGGCTGGCCCGTGTTATCGGCAGGTTACGCCGACGGGCGACGGCCGGGTCATCTTTTTGACAGTGTCAGGGGAGCTGACCGGCGATCTTCATGCGCCAGTTGAGGTCGTTGAGCGCCTCGGAGGCAAGCCGGCCCCAGGCCCCCCCGAGCCCGGCCGCCTTGTCCCAGCTCGCCCGGGCCTGGCGCACCTCGCCCAGTTGCAGCTGCAGCTCACCGGTCTTGTAGAGGAACTGGCCGCTCACCTCGCCGGAGGCGATGCTCCCCCCCACTTGGCAGGCCGCCAGGGCCCGCTGGTAATCCTTGCCGGCGGCAAGCGCCGTGGCCAGGGTGAAGTAGCCGTCCGGGAGGAACGGGTCGTCCCGTTTCGCTGCCGTCGTGAAGCGGGACAGGCTGCGCACCGCGCCGCCGTGGTCCTTGGCCGCCGCGAGTGCCTTGCCCAGGTAGTATTCGCTCTCCGGCAGCTGCGCCTTGGCACCCTTGCCCCCCAGGAAGGCAAGCTGCGCCGCCGCACCGGGAAGGTCGCCCCGCTCGAAGGCAAGGCGCCCCAACTGCTCGCGCACCCGCCCCAGGTGCGGGTCGCGGGGGAAGCGGGACAGGAAGTCGCGGGCGGTCGCCTCGGCCAGCGGCACGTTGCCCAGGGCGACGGCGTCGTCCACCATGCGCGCCACCAGGAAGGGTGCGCTGCCGCCGGCCCAGTTCTTCTGCTGCAGGTAGCCGAACAGCTCCAATTCTTTTGCGGTGGCGCCGCTCTTCTCAAAGGCCTGCGACACCCTCTCGGCGAAACCCGGGTCACCGAAGCAGCGGGCCAGATATTCCCGGTTGTCCAGGGCGAGCTGGACCAGCCCCTGGTCATTGCCTGCGGCGGCGGTCTCCTGGTACACGGGGAAGAGGATCTCCTCGCGCATCTTCTTGATGATGGTGCTGAAGATGCCGCGCGGGTAGCGCCGGTCGTAGGTAACCACGGTCTCCAGCGCCTCCTTGGGGGAGGCGTACAGGGAGAGGAGCAGCGTCATCTTGAACAGGGCCTCGTCGCGCGAGGCCGGGTCGCCCGGTTCCTGGTAGACCGCCTGGTACTTGGCCAAGAGTTCCCGGTAACGGTCGCGGGAGAGGGTGAACAGCTCGCGGTCGGCGAGCTTCAGGCGCGCCCTCCCCGCCGCGGGACTCCCGGCCGAGTAGACCACCACGCTGCGGTACATGGCCAGGGCCGCCTCTTTGTGACCGTTACGTTCGATGAGGTCCGCCAGGCGGTTCAAAAGCTCGGCCTGGTACGGGGTTCCCACGTACCGGTTCATGAGGCGCAGCAGCATGGCGCGGGCGGCGGGGAAGTTGCCGGTGCGGGCCAGCGCGTCGGAGTAGGGCTGCAAAAGCTCCGGGGCCTGCTCCAGGTACTGGGGCCAGAGGCCCTCCCCCTGCCGGAAATAGGAAAGGGCATCCTGGTGCCGCCCCAGCCGTTCCAGCGCCTCCCCGAGCCGGTAGCAGGCCAGCGCCTTGGGGGCGGTGGCCTTGTTGGTGAACATGGAGAAGACGTTGATGGCCTCCTCGGCCCGGTCGCGGTACAGGAGGCTTTCCCCCTGCTGGAACAGGAGCGCTTCCCCCTCGGGGAGGAGCCCCTTGAGCACCTTGCCGTCGGTGGGGGCAAAGGGGACCCCGCCGGGATCGGCATCGAAGTCGCGCACGAAGCGCTCGGTGCCGGAAAGGATCGGCGCGCGTCCCGGCGCGATGTCCACGCGCGCCGCCCGCTTCACCCCCGGCCCTATGTCCAGGGACAACACGCTCGGGTTGGCGCAGTCGACCACCTGGACCCCGGCGTCCGCCACGCGCAGCGGGATGGAGACGCTGAGCACGCCGCGCAGTTCCGACGTGGTGACGCCGGCCAGCTGCTTGTCGTTCAGGGAGCGCAGTTTCTTAAAGCTGGGGGAATCCGCGCCGCGCACCTCGAGCCTGACCCGCCCGGGGAGGGCCCGGAGCGTGTAGTCGGGGGGGGACTGGAAAGAGAGGTTGACCCTGGTGAAGCCTTGGTGGGGATACACCGCGATGCGCAACAGCCGGTTGTCCTGCTGCGCCAGGGCGCTGTGCGGCAGGGCGCAGGCGAGCAGTATGGTGACGAGCCCCAGGAAAAACCCCGGGCCGGGTATGCGCAGCGTAAAGGTCATGGGGGAGTACAAGGCAAAAGGCATGCCGTAGGGGCACGCACGAAGGCAGGCGCGCTAACCTATCGGGAGTACGGCATTTTATCTAGAGGGGAATTTTACGGGGCGCCGCTTGCGCGCCGGAGGGGGCCGGCCAGTCAAAAAAACGGAGCCCGGGGATGTTTTTTTGACTCGCCTGTCAGTGGTGCAGGATCTTCTCCAGCTTGTCGGCGAGTTCGTGCGGGGCGTAGGGGGGCATGATCACGCCCTTCACCCCCGCCTTGAGTGCTTTGAGCACCGCGGTGCGGGTCCACTCGGGGGCGGAGAGGAGCACGGCGCCGCCGCTTTTGTCCACCATGGGCACCACGCGCTTGCAGATGGCCAGGTCGCGGTCCGAGGTCTGCTTGAGGTAAATGAAGGCGGCGCGCACGTCGCCCTGGGCGAAGAGCCCGGGGAGGTCGGCCCCGAGCGGCGCGTCGATCAGGTTCAGGCCGCTGTCGGCGAGCCCCTGCACCAGTTCTTCGCGCCCCTGGTCGTCCCCCAGCACCAGGATCGACGGGAGCGGAGCGCTCTCCTCGGCCACCGCCTCGACCTCGGCGACTGCCTCGACCGCAGCCTCCTCGGGCTGCGGGTCGAAGAGGTTGGCCAGCGGGTGGGGGATCAGGATGTCCACCATGTTCATCTCGTGCCCCTCGATCTGCAGGGGGGCACGGTACATCAGGTACTCGCCGTCCGGGAAGGGGACCTCGTCGCTGAGCGGATCGGTGCCGGGAACGTACTTCTGCGGCGGGAGGAGCTTCAGATGCACCTTGTCCGGCAGGTTGGGCTGGAACACCGAGTTGAAGGAGCCGATGATCTGGTTGGCGATCTCGCCGAAGGCGTCCACGTCGTCCGGCTCCTGGATGGAAAGCCGGCGCTTCTCCTGGATCCTCGGCCCCGGGATGCCGAGCAGGATCGAACTCATGACGATGGTGTCGCCTAGCGAGAAGAGGAGGTAGAAGAAGCCGGGATACGCCTCGCGCGACTCCACCCCCACCACATAGATGGGATTGTCCTCGTCCCCAAGGTAGCTCTTGCGGTTCGTCTTGAGGACGTCGGAGGCGGCCACGGACATGGCCTGGCCCAGGAGCATGCTGCTCTCCTCCCCGGCCTGCTTCATGGCGGCGTCCAACATGGATTGTAGTTTTTCGAATGCAGCCATTACCGTACCGCCTAGACTTCCTTCCTGAGTTTCAAGCCGACCAGGAAGCGGTCACCCTCGTTGGTGAAGGGGATGATGACGCAGTCGCTGTCGGCCATGGAGTTGACCGTGTAGTCCTCGCCGGAGATGACGGTCGGGATGGAGAGGTTGATGTCCAGCCCCCCCTTGGAGAGGATCTGCTTCACGTAGCCACCGAGCATGTTGGCGATCTCGCCCAGGGCGTCGTTGACGTCCTCCCCTACCTCTTCCACGTCCATCCCCAGCATGTTGGAGGTGATCCGCAAGGCCAGGTGCTGCGGGCAGTGGATAGAGAGGATGCCGGTGTAAGTCCCCGCCAGGCCGACCATGCCGGTGACCGAGCAGTGGAACGAGGTGACCGGCTCCTTGAGGGGATAGCTGTCCTCCAGGGCCATCATCACCATGGTTTCGAACACCTCCTTGGTGGCGTTGATGACATAGGATGCCAGGTCCGCCTCCTCAAGGTGTGTCGCGGCTGCGATATCCTGGTTCAGGGACATCATAAAAGTCCTCCGAGCTTCTCGTTCAACTGGTCAGGCGTGAACGGCTTCTTGATGCTGTCACTGGCGCCGTTGCTGATCGCCTCTTTGAGTATGTCCTCGCCCCCCTCGGTAGTGATCATGACGATCGGGGTGTTGACCCCCTTGCCGCGGACGCACTTGATGAACTCCAGGCCGTCCATGTTGGGCATGTTGATGTCCGACAGGATCAGGTCGATGGTTTTCCCCTCCATGGTGGAGAGTGCCTCGATGCCGTCGCCGGCCTCGTAAATGTCGTCGATGGCGAGCCCCGCCTGGCGCAGGCTGCGGGAAATGATCTTTCTCATGGTCGAGGAATCGTCCACTATCAATACGTTGCCCATGCTGTTATCCTCCTTGGCTGTTAACTGTGCGCGCACAGGGCGGCTTATTTTTTTCTGCGGGCTTCAGCCCGTGACTGCCTAATCGGCGCTTAAGCGCGGGAACTTTAACTTAATCAGGACTTGAAGCTGCACCGGTCCTCGTGCAGCGGCAGGAGGACCGAGAAGCAGCTCCCCTTGCCGGCGCTGCTCTCGACGCGGATACTGCCGCCGTGCGCCTCCACGATCGCCTTGCTGATGGTGAGGCCGAGCCCGGTTCCCTTGAAGCCCTGGGCGCCCGAAGCGCGGAAGTACTTATTGAAGATGCGCGGCAGCTCGGTTTCCGGGATGCCGATGCCGGTATCGCTGACCCGGACCAGGAGGCAGCTGTCCTCGATGCTGCTGGTAACGCTGATGGTGCCGCGCCTGGGGGTAAATTTCACCGCGTTGCCGATGAGGTTGGCGAAGACCCGGGTGATCTGCTTGGCGTCCAGCTCCAGTGGCGGAAGGCCGTCGCAGAGTTCGCTCAGGAAGTAGGAGCCGTGCACCGCGGCCTCCTGTTCGCCGTCGCGGCAGCACCCCTCCAGGAGGGCACGGGCGTCGCAGGGCTGGCGGTCGATCTGCAACAGCCCCGCCTCCAGCCGGTAGGCGTCCAGCACGTCGTCGATCATGGAGAGCATCTTGACCGCGCTCTTGTCCATCTCCTTCACGAACAGGTGCAGCGAGGGGTCCATCTTCGATGGCATCTCACCCATGAGCGCCTGCATGTACCCCATGATGACGGTGAGCGGCGACTTGAGGTCGTGGGTCATCATGGCGACGAATTCTTCCCGCTGGCGTTTTTCACGCTTGTCGTTCGTGATGTCGCGCAGTTGGTACAGTTCCCCTTCCGGTGCGGCCCCGCCCAGGGGGGTGGAGCGGACCTGGATCACGGCGCCGTCGATGCTGACTTCAACCGGCTCGTCCCGGGGGTTCTCGCTGAGCACCCGGTAGATCGGGGTCCTGAGCGGGAGCATGTCCACCCGCTTGCCCAGCACCTTGGCACGCTCGACGTGCAGGATATCCTCGGCCCTGCGGTTGACGAAGAGCACCGTACCGCCGGCGTCGAGATAGACCGCTCCGCAGTCGACCTCCTCCAGCAGGCGCGCCGCCAGATTTTCGCGTTCCTCCTGCATGCCACCTCCAGCTTCAAAGCCCTGTTTTTGCTTATCGGAAACTGTCTGCATAGCTTGAGCCAAAAGAACTGCAAAAGTTTACCAAAGAGAGGCGGAATGGGAATTATGGGAGGGATGGGAATTTTTGGGAGTAATGGGAAAACGGGAGATTTCCCAGGGGGTGCTTGGCGCGAGGGAGCTCTGCGGGGGGTATGCCCCCTCCCCCGGAGGGGGAGGGTTGGGGAGGGGGAAGGGCGACTAGCGACCACCCAACTGCAGCGGCAGGTGGTTGTTGTACCAGCCGACGATGCCGTCGGTCATGTTGTACACCTGCCGATACCCTTTCGAGGCCAGGAAGCTGGCCGCGGTGGTGGAACGGGCGCCTACCGCGCAGTACACCAGCACGGGGCGGTCACGGGGGACTTCCTGCACCCGCCGGTTCAACTCCCCCAGCGGGATCAGCTGCGCCCCCTTCAGGTGCGCCTGGCGATACTCGTCCGGGGTGCGCACGTCGAGCAGCACCATCTTGGGGGTCTTGGCCAGCAACGCCTGGGCCTGCTTGGAGGTGACGTTGGCGGGCTCGACGGCCAGGGAAAGGGAAGCGGTCAACAGCAAAACAGAAAACAGCATGGCGATAATTCTCATGTCTTAAACTCTCCTTGCGAAGTAACTAATCGACTTCGAGTACATACCCCACCTGCATGGCCTTGAACCCGCCCGGAAAGGCGGTGGCAAGCCGCGCGGCGGCATGGAACCCGGTGCAGTGCCCGGGACAGATCTTCTTCAGCCCGTAGCGCTTCAGGGCCTTGATGGTCGCGTCAATCTGGGTCTGCGGCGAGAAGGCGAGATGGCATCCCCCCACCACACCGTACACCTGCTCCACCCCGGTCTGCTGCCGCGCGAACTCCAGGGTGTTGACCACGCCGGCATGGCAGCAGCCCAGCAGCAGCAACAGTCCCTTCTCGGTCACGATGACCAGGGACTGGTCATCGGTCACTCGGTCCCGTTGGCAGCCCTCTTCGTCGCAGAAAAGGCCCGCGTCCCCCTCCTCGAAGCCGGTGCTGCGCGGCACCTCGCCGGTCAGGAAGACGCCGGGGAGCACCTCGCGAAAGGCGTCGCTGTAGGAAAAGCTCGCCCCGAGCCCGGTGAGGAACTCCTCGGAGTACGGAACGCCGACCGAGCGCGTGCTCCCCTCGCGCAGCACGTAGCGCCGCGTGAAAATGTCGGGGTGCGCCAGTATCTTCTTCGGACCTGCCGCCTGCAATAGCGGCCACAGCCCCCCGGCATGGTCGTAGTGCCCGTGGGAGAGCACCACCTGGTCCACGCTCTTCAGGTCCACGTTCATGCGCTGGGCGTTGTGCAACAGGGTGTGCCCCCCGCCGGTGTCGAACAAAAGCGACTGGTTGCCCGCCTGCACCAGTGCGGCAAAGCCGTGCTCCCCCAGGGTGCCGGAGATGGCCCCGGCAGTGTTGTCGCAGAGGACCTTGATGCGGCAGATCATTTGCGGCACTCTGCCGGCGGCAGCTTGGGCACGCCCAGCTTGTCCAGGATGGTCATCATCGGGCACCAGTTGGTGAATCCGGACTGAAGCAGGTTGAGGCCGATGAAGGCGGTGAACCAGAGCCAGCGCGGGTCGTGGTAGTGGGCCAGCGCCAGGGAAATAAGAGTGAAGGTGCCGGCAATCAGTCTCAACAGTCTGTCGATGTACATAGGAACCTCCGTTTGCTAAAGCGGATTAGTGACCATCTTCCGCCGGTAAAAGTCCCCCTTGTCAAAGGGGGATTTAGGGGGATTTGATCTCGTTCCCAAGGTCCGCCTTGGGAACGCAAAGCCTCTCCGAAGTTCCAACTTCCCTCGGATGCAAAGCTGGAGCTTTGCGCCATATGGGGTTCCCAAGCTGGAGCTTGGGAACCAGGAAAAATTACCCGCCCTTGGGGCGGCAGCTAGCGGGCAGATAAACGCTAGTCGCTTTTCTGCATCACCCTTTCTGCTGCAGCAGTTCGGCCACCTTGCCCGCCGTGTTGGCGGTGAATTCGACGCAACGCTTCTTGCCGTCGGCGGTGAGGGCCTTGCAGCAGGTGACGCGGTACTGATCCTTGAACCAGTGGTGCAGTTCCTTGGTGAGCGCTGCGGCCGCCTTGCGGTCCTTGACCACCAGGCCGATGGCCATGGTGCCGCCGGCAACCGCGCCGCAGATGCAGCCGGCGCCGGAACCGCCGCCGAAACCGGAAGCCAAGTGCACCAGCTCGTCGCCGGCCTCGGGCAGGAACTCGTTCTTCACCGCGGCCAGCACCGCCTCGGCGCAGTGCATCTTGCCGGAGCGGTAGAACCCTTCCGCCTCGTTGGCCACCTTCTCGGCCACCGACTCGCCGTTCACTTTTTCAGCAACATTCTTTCGCAACCAGAACACTAAAACCTCCTAGAGACAGATTAAGACTGAGGTTGAGGTTAAGAAAACCTCCACCGGCCTTAACCGTCGCATGCATGCTAGCTTTTTTTCAACCTAAACCTGGAGCTCAACCTGTTTTTTGTGCTTCTCCTTCCAGGACTGCACCATGAAATACAGGATCGGAATGGTGATCCTGGAAAGCGTGGTGGAGGCGATCTCGCCGCACATCATGGCCAGCGCGAGCCCCTGGAAGATCGGGTCGAACAGGATCACGAAACTCCCCACCACGACCGCCGCCGCGGTGAGCAGCATGGGACGGAAACGGACCGCACCGGCGTCGATGATCGCCTCGTCCAGCGCCATCCCCTCGCGGCGCCGCAGCTCGGCGAAGTCGATCAGGATGATGGAGTTCCGGACGATGATGCCCGCCAGGGCGATGAAGCCTATCATACTGGTGGCCGTGAAGAAAGCCCCCATGATGGCGTGCCCGGGCAGGATGCCGATCAGGGTGAGCGGGATGGGCGCCATGATCACCAGCGGCGTGGTGAAGTCCCGGAACCAGGCCACCACCAGCACATAAATGAGCACCATGACGGCGGCGAAGGCGGCGCCCAGGTCGCGGAAGACCTCGTAGGTGATGTGCCATTCGCCGTCCCACTTGATGCCGGGACGCTCCTCGCTCCAGGGCTGGGTCGCCGCGCGCTGCTCGATGCGGTAACCGCCCGGTAGCGGGATGTTGTCGATATCCTTGTGCATCTTGAGGATGGCGTAGACCGGCGCCTCGATTTTACCCGCGACGTCGCCGATGACGTAGACCACGCTCTTCATGTTCTTGCGGTACAGCGACTTCTCCTCCACGCCGCGCACCACGCGCACCAGTTCGGAGAGCGGCACGTTCCCCTTGCTGCCGGCCACGTAGATCGAAGAGAGCGAGGAGACGTCGCTGCGGGAGCCGACCGGCAGGCGCAGGTTGATCCGGATCGGTTCCTTCTCCTGCGGTACGTGCAGCAGCCCGACGTCCGTCCCCCCCACCGCCAGCTTCAGGGTCTGCACCACCTGGGCGGCGTCCACGCCGGAAAGGGCCGCCTTCTCCCGGTCCACCTGGAAGCGCAGCGTGGGCTGATCGTCCTCCTGGTACCAGTCGACGTCGACCACGCCCTGCGTATTCCGGAAGATGTCCCGGATCTTGCGGGCGATGTCCACGCGGCTTTGCTGGTCCGGGCCGTAGACTTCCGCGACCAGGGTGGAGAGGACCGGCGGTCCCGGCGGAATCTCGGCTACCTTGAGCCGGGCGCCGTAACGGTCGGTGATCCCCTTCAAGGTCGGCCGGATCCTTTTGGCTATGTCGTGCGACTGGCTGCTGCGCTCGTCCTTGCTCTCCAGGTTGACCTGGACCTCGGCCACGCTCGGCCCCTGGCGCAGGTAGTAGTGGCGCACCAGCCCGTTGAAGTTGAAGGGAGAACTGGTGCCGACGTAGCTCTGAAAGTCTGTCACCTCGGGCACCTTCCGGAGCGCGTCACCGAGTTCGGCCACCATGCGCGCGTTCTCCTCGAGCGTCGTCCCTTCCGGCGCATCCACGATCAGCTGCAGCTCGCTCTTGTTGTCGAACGGGAGCATCTTGACCGTCACGGCTTTGAAGTAGATCAGCGAACAGGAGAGGAGCAGGAGCACCACCACCATGGCGAGGAAGCCGTGGCGCACCTTGGTATCGTGCAGCAGCCGCCCCATCATGCGCCGGTAGAAGCGGGTCATCCAGGTCTCTTCCGGGGCCGCCTCGGTGCCGTAGTGCGACTCCCCCTTCATGAAGCGGTAGGCGAAGTAGGGGGTGACGATGAGCGCGATCAGGAGCGAGAAGACCATTGCCATCGAGGCGCCGACCGGGATTGGGCGCATGTAGGGGCCCATGAGCCCCCCCACGAAGCCCATCGGAAGGATGGAGGCGATTACCGCGAGGGTGGCCAGCATGGTCGGGTTGCCGATCTCGTCCACCGCCCGGACCGCCGCCTCCAGCGGCTTGAAGGTGGTCGTCGTGAAGTAGCGGTGGATGTTCTCCACCACCACGATGGCGTCGTCCACCAGGATGCCGATGGAGAAGATGAGCGCGAACAGCGTGATCCTGTTCAGCGTGTAGCCGATCCGGTTGAAGATGAACATGGTGAGCGCAAGCGTCACGGGGATCGCGATCGCTGCCACCGCGCCCGCGCGCCACCCCATGAAGACGGCGATCAGGATGGTGACCGAGATGGCCGCCAGGAACATGTGGAACAAGAGCTCGTTGTTCTTATCCTTGGCGGTCTCGCCGTAGTTCCTGGTGACCGTGACCTGCATCTCCGAGGGAATCAGCTTCCCCTTCTGGAACTCGACCCGCTTCAGGAGGTCCTCGGCCACCCAGGTGGCGTTGGCCCC
Organism: Geomonas anaerohicana; assembly: GCF_016458305.1. GTDB lineage: Bacteria > Desulfobacterota > Desulfuromonadia > Geobacterales > Geobacteraceae > Geomonas > Geomonas anaerohicana. The sequence goes on from NZ_JAEMHL010000009.1 coordinate 147,822, forward strand.
CTTCCGCTTGGCGATGGCGATGGTGACCGCCGGGTAGTCCGCGGCGCCACCCTTCAAATCTTTGTGTGCTGCGGCCGGCCCGAGGCCGAAGAAAACGAAATCCTTCGGCTCCTGCACCCCGTCCGTCACCGTGGCGACGTCGGAGAGGTAGACCGGACGGCCGTCCTTGACGCTCACCACCAGGCGGCTGGCATCGGCCGGGTCGGAGATGAAGCCGCCGGCTTCCAGGCTGTACTCGCGGTTGCCCAAGGCGAAGGTGCCGGCCCGCTGCGACACGTTCCCCTTCTCCAGCGCCCCCATCACCGCCAGCGGCGTGAGCCCGTAGGAGGCGAGCCGGGCCGGGTCGAGCTGCACCTTCAGTTCGCGCGACAGCCCCCCTTTGATCTCCGAGTGGGCCACGTTGTCCACCTTCTGCAGGTCGTCGCACAGCTCACGTGCCACGCGGCGCAGGGCGTTGTGGTCGTAGCGGTCCGACCAGAGGGTGAGCGAGAGGATCGGGACGTCGTCGATCGATTTCGACACCACCAGCGGCTCCCCGGCGCCCGGCGGGAGGAGGTTGCGGTTGCTCATCACCTTGTTGTAGAGCTTGACCAGGGAGTCTTCCATGCTCTCGCCCACCAGGAAGCGGACCGTGATGATGCCCATCCCCTGACGGCTGGCGGAGTAGATGTACTCGACGCCGTTGATCTCCCAGATCTTCTTCTCGAAGGTGGTCACCACCCGCTCCTCGACCTCCTTCGGGGAGGAGCCGGGCATGGGGAGGTAGATGTCCACCATGGGGACCACGATCTGCGGCTCCTCCTCGCGCGGCGTCGCGATGACCGAGTAGAGCCCGATCAGGAGCGAAGCCGCCACGATGAGCGGCGTCAGCTTGGAATCTATGAAAGCGCGGGCAATCCTCCCCGCGAAGCCGAGGTTGTTCATGAAGTTCTCCGCCTACTGCACCTTGGCGCCGTCTACCATCTTGTCGATACCTGCCGTGACCACCTTTTCGCCGGGGGCGAGGCCGGAGAGGATCTCCACGCGTCCGTCCTGGGCGCGCCCCGGTTTCACCAGGCGCAGGCGGGCGAGCCCCTCGGGGGACACCACCCACACCGAGGTGAGCGAGGAACGCTGCACCACCGCATTCGCCGGAACCGATACCCCCTTGCGAGAACCGGTCTTGAAAAAGGCCTTGCCGTAGCTGCCGGAACGAAGCCCCTTGGAGGGGAGATCGACCTTTACGGTGAAGGTGCGGGTGGCGGGATCCACCACCGGGACCACCTCGGAGACGCGGCCGGTCGCCGGCGCCCCCTCGACCGCGATGCTGATCTGGTCGCCTGCCTTCACCTTGCCCAGGAGCGTCTCCGGAGCCGCCACTTCCAGCCGGAACCCTTGGTCACCTTCGACGGTCATGAGCGGCGTACCGGGGAAAACGGTCTGCCCCGCCTCGACCTGCTTGGCCACCACCACACCCGAGAGGGGGGATACCACCCTGCCGTAGCCGGCGACGGCACCGGCGGCCTGCGCGCCATGCCGCGCCTGGGCCAGGCGCGCCTGCGCCCGAGCCACACCCTCAGCCGCCACTTCCTGCTCGGTCTTCCTGGTGTCGTATTCCTGGCGGGTCACCGCCTGCTCGGCGAAGAGTCGGGAATAACGGTCGAATGTGACGTCCGCGAGCTTCTTCTGCGCCTGCGCCTCGGAAAGGGCGCGCGCCGCCTCCTCGACACCGGACGCCGCGCCGGCCGCTGCGGCACCGCTTTCCACCGCCTCGATGGAAACCAGCACTTTCCCCTGCCCGACCCGGTCACCTTCGCGGACAAAGACCCGGCTCACGCTGCCGGGAATGCGGGCCGCGATCTGGGCGCTGTTGCGCGCCCGCACCGTGCCGACCGCCTCCTGGAGGTCAGGGAGATCCTCTGCCGCGAGGGTCTGCACGGTGACGCCGGTCACCACCGGCGGCGGGGCCGGGGCCGCGCTGTGCCCTTCCTTCTTACCGCACCCGAAGCCGCTTGCTATGACGAGGGCAACCAAAGCCGCCCGGTAGGTTCTCATTGCAGTACCTCCTTCACAAATACGCCGGTGCGGAAATAGATCTCTCCCGTCGCGGCATGGAAGCCGTTCTCGACCTCCACCAGGTTGGCGCGGGCCTGGGTGAGTGCGCTTTCCGCGTCCATCACCTCCACCAGGGAGGAGAGGCCGTTGCCGAAACGCAGTGTCACCAGGCGCCGGCTCTCCTCGGCATCCCGCACCGCGGACTGCGCGCTCTCCAGTCTCAGGCGCGCCTCCTGGCGGTGCAGCACGCTCTCGGTCACCTGCAGCGCCACTTCCCTGCGCTCGTTTTCCAGCAGTTCCGCCGCGCCCTGGCGCGCGAGTTCCGCCTTCTTCTTGTCGTGAGAGCGCTTACCGCCATCGAAGAGGTCCCAGCGCAGGTTGACGCCGACGGTCCAGGAATCCTTGTCAGTCCCGAGCGGCAGGTCGCGGTCATTGATCTGGTAGCTCCCCCGCGCGTACAGGGTGGGGAGATAGGCATTTCTGGCCTGCCTGACCGCCAGCTCACCGCGCTGCTCAGAATTCTCGGCCAGCTTCAGGTCGGCACGGTTCTGACGCGCCAGGGCGATCAGTTGCTCCAGCTCCTGCACGGGCTCCGCGAGTTTCGGGGGTTCCGCCACGTCCAGCGGCTCTCCCTGGGCGCCCCCCACTACGAGGTTCAGCCTTAGGCGTGCAAGCAGCAGGTCGTTTTTGGCCGAGATCACGCGCTGCTCCGCCTGGGCCACCGAGGTCGCCGTGCGCAGCCGGTCCGATTTCAGGCCGATGCCGTCCTTCTCGCGCACCGCCGCCAACCGGTCGTGCTCCCGCGCGTTCAGAAGCGCCTGGTCGGCCACGTCACGGTAGGCCAGCGCCTTGCGCACCCCCAGGTAGGCCAGGTAGACGCGGAAGGCGATCTCCTCACGCTTCGCCTCTTCGACCAGGGTTGCCGCCTCGGATCCCTTGCCGGCCAAAGCCACACCGGTGGCGATGCCGAAATCGAGCAGCGGCTGCTCCAGCGTTACGGCGCTCTTGAAGTCGCCGCGCGGGGAAGGATTGTTCAGCGTGTCGGCAGCGAAGTCCTTGCCGGGGTTGATGCGCCCCTCGTCCAGCTTCATCATGAAGACCGTGCTCGGGGTATTGGAGAGGACCGCACCGCTTTCCAGCGCCACGCGGGGGAGGTAACGGCTCCGGCTGGCGGCCACGTCCTGCTCCGCCGCGCCGCGCTCCAGTGCGGCGGCCTTGAGCAGGTGGTTGCTCTGCAGGGCGCGCTGGACCGCCTCCGGCAGCGTGACCACCTCGCCAAAGGCGGGGGCCGCATACGATGCGGCCAGCAGAGCTATGAGCGGTAGCAACCTGTGATTCACCCGGAAACCTCCTTGCCGGTACAGTCAGAATATCGAATCGAGATATATTCGGATTCTTATATATATTCAGACGTCGCAATTGTCAAGGTAATAACGGTATAAGCACCACTTCAAAACCTTTTCCGAGACAGGAATTTTAACACTTAGAGACGACACGCGCCGTCTCACATGAAAAAAAAGGCGCGCCCCTTTTCAGGAGCGCGCCGTGAGTTGCATCGGAACCGCCGTGAGACCGGTCGTCACGCGGAGGCCTGGTTGAGCAGGTAGCGCCCCACCCAGTGCTTGGAGAACTGCATCGCGGTACGGCCGCAGCGCTTGGTCTTGTCGTGCGACCACTGGATCGCGTCCAGCTCCAGTTCTTTGCTCCAGGGGATGCTCACCTTGCGGGCCTTCGCCTCGCGCTCGACGCACTGGCGCACCGCGTCGAGGTAGCGGTCCTGGGTGAAGACGTGGAAGGCTACCCAGAGGCCGAAACGGTCGGAGAGGGAGACCTTCTCCTCCATCGCCTCGCTCTCCTGCAGTTCGCCGTTCACGTACTTGCCGCCCAGGAGGTCGGTGTTGTACTGCGGCAGCAGGTGGCGCCGGTTGGAGGTGACATAGATCAGCACGTTCTCCGGGGCCGAGTACACCGACCCGTCCAGGGCGCTTTTCAGCATCTTGTAGGAGAGTTCGCCGATCTCGAAGGTGAGGTCGTCGCACAAAAGGATGAAGCGGTAGGGCTGGTCTTCGACCGCGCTGAAGATCTCGGAAAGGTAGATCAGGTCTTCCTTCTCCACCTGGATCACGCGCAGTCCCTCGGCGGCGTATTCGTTCAAGAGCGCCTTCACCATGGAGGACTTGCCGGTGCCGCGCGAGCCCCACAGCAGCGCGTTGTTGGCCGGGAGCCCCTTCAGGAACTGGCGCGTGTTGTACACCATGATCTCTTTCTGCTTCTCGCAGCCCAACAGGTCGTCGAGCCTGGTCTGGTCGGTGACCTTGACCGCCTCCAGGTATCCAGAGAAGGAATGACGGCGCCAGTTGGCGGCGGGGCAGGTGGCCCAGTTGACGGCCTTGACCGCCTTGGGGAGCAACATTTCGACAGAGCTCAGCACGCGCTCGAGCTGGGCTACGACCTCCGGTTTCAGATTCAGCATGTACTTTTCCGTCCTCTGTGTGGTGGGCTCCGAACCGGCAGTTTGTTCTGATGAAACACCCATGCCTAAGTAACCCCTGGTAATTTTGTTAAATCTGTATACGTTATCGGAGAGCCTGCTGTCAAATTAAAACAATGTGTCAATTGCAGTTGCGCCGGTTCTCGCACAGCGCCCATGCGGTCGCTCCGGGGAGCAGGATTCCGGCCCGCGCCAGGGCGATCATCAGGGCATTGTCCCAGGTCAGGAGCTTGGCGACCAGTGCGCCCAGCAGGCGGCCGCCACGCCAGCGCCCCCGGTCCCGCACCCTGCCCCAGTGGTAGAGCCGGGAGGACAGGAACCTCGGAATGAGCAGCGAGCCGAACAGGTACCCGGAACTGACCACGACCAGCCCGGCGCTCCAGGCCAACTGCTCCACCTGCCGCAGCCGATAGCGCCGATAGTGGCCGCGGAACCAGTCATGACCGCTGTAGAGCGCGTCGAAGGCGGGGACGGTGACCAGGACGCGCCCCTTGGCGGCAACGTGCTGCCGCACCACCCGCTTCAGATAGCCCCGGTCGTCCTTGACCCGTTCCAGTACGTCCACGATGAGGGTCAGGTCGTAGCTGTTTCTTGCCGGCGGAAGGTCTCGCCCGTAGCTGATCCCGGGTTCCGCCTCCAGTTCGTTCAGGCGCGCCTCGGGAAGGTCCGGATCGACCGCCGCCACCTCCTTGCGCGAGAGCCGGCCGAAAACGGTGCGGCACAGGTAGCCGTCGCCGCAGCCGACGCCGAGCACCTTTACCCCTTCGTGGAGCGTGTTGGCCAACAGCTGGGCCAGCGCCCCGGCCCGCGCCATCTCCCAAGGATGCCTGGAGGAGGCCTCGTCCCTTTCACCAGCGCCCATGACTAGTACCTCATCTCGCACGCGATACCTGCGCCCCCCGCGATAATAAGCGGGCGGAACGAAAGTCCCTTGATGACGGAGTTACTGCCTGATTTTTCTGGTTTCGGCTTCTCAAGGTCGTTGTAGTGCAGCAGGCGGGGGAGCAGGTATCCGGAAAAGAGGCCGATGGCGGCCCCTGCCATCACGTCGGTGGCGTAGTGGTGGTCGGCCATGATGCGGGCGATACCGTCGGCAGCCGCGAGTCCCATGCCGGTCCAGCAGGCGGTCCGGTCGGCATCGGGATCGTGGTAGAGCTCTTGGTACTGGTGATGGTTGCAGACCAGCCCGGCTCCGGTAAAGGCGAAGGCGACGTGGCCGCTGGGCATGCTCCGGTTGGGAGCATCCCCTTCACAGGCGCCGTTTCTGCAGTTGCGCACGAAGGGTTTTTCCCGCGCCACCAGGTTCTGCAGCAGGGAGGAAACGAATGAGGTGAAGGCGAAGGATTCGAGGTTGACCACCTCGGTCTGCCACAGGGTATCCCAGGCGCCGTCACGAAGGCCCAGGGTGGCAAAGGAGTCGAGCACCGGCGCTGCTATCATGCCGTACATCAGTGCGTCACCGACATCGTGCGCCACCTCGCGGGCGCCCCTCGAGTGCAGGCGCAGGGCGTCGCGCACGGCTTCGTCAAAACCGTTGGTCCCCTTCCACTTCGGCTCCGGATCGCCATGCGCGCTTTCCACGTAGATGGCCCCTGCCCCCAGGACGGCGACGCCAACGTATTCCGGGATGCCGGCCCGGTGCCAGCGCCAGGTGGGCGGCGGATCTTGCGCGCTGATGCGCGGGTCGCCGGTGGCGGCCGGGCCACCGGCGCTCGAACCGGCAGCGCCGTCGGGGCGGATCAGGAAGTCGTCGTCCTCTACGGAGGTGGACTCAGCGGCGGCAAGCTCAGTTGGCGATGGCAGCTTTCCCCACCCCCCAGCCCCCTCCCGCAAGGGGAGGGGGGGAAGGGTAGATTCAGCCAGGGCATGTTCGGAAGGGGTATAACTCGCGGATTCGAAGTCGGGGGACCACGGCAACGACGGCTCATGCCCTGCCAAAGCTGAGGCGGGAACAAAATCCTGGCAATGCCGGAATGCGGGTGCGGTGGAGTAGTCGGCAGCGGCTGCCGCGGATGCGGGGCTGCCTAGAAAAAGCAGGAGGGCGATCGCGCTATAGGTCACGGTGTAATGAGCCATAGGCGAAATTAAAGATCATTAACCACACGTTGTCAAACGGTGCTGCTACTGCGGAGCGGGCTCCAATTCGCCGGTGTGGCTAAGCCAGGCAAAAGAGAGGGCCAAGAGGTCGGCCACGCCTCCCATGGTGAGGTTGCGGCTTACGTAGTGCTCGTTGCGCTGGGACAGAAATCTCATGAAGTCGTCGCGCTGCTCGACCAAAAGCTCCAGCGCCCGGCCGTCCTCGTTGACCGTGGCCAGCCCTTCCCTGCCACAGCGATGCAGCGCGGTGGTGTCCTCCACCGTGGCCATCAGGCGTCCCAGCATGGCGTACACCGCGCTTCCCCTGTTGCCCGCGGCGAGCTCGCGGCGAAACGCGGGGAGCGCCTCCCGAAACAGCGCCGGGAGCCCGTCCATGGCCTCGCCCCTGATGCCGCGGGCGCCGTAGCTGTCGCAGGCGCGGCTGCCGTTACTTTTCTCCTGCTGTTCCCGGTCGAACAGTCGGGCGGCGATGTCGGCGACCGCTGCGCTCAATGCCGCCTCCCCTCCCCCTCCGGACCGGGCGGCCGCGGTCAGCAAAAGGCCGCTCAGGAAGATGTACCCCTTGTGGCAGTTGGTGCCGGCGTGCTCCAGCATGGCCGCTTCGGCCTCGATTCCCAGCCGCACCTGCGCCGCAAGTTCCTCGCCCTGCGCCAGCGAGTCGGCCAGCCGGCCAAGATAGTCGGAGACCACTGCGAGGGAAGCTTCCATGCGGTTGATGGAGAGGTCGTGATGGGAGCCGGGATCGTTCAGGTCGACAAGCCCCGGCTTGGGGGTCAGGTAGAGTTCGAGGAAGGCGCCGCGCACCAGGTTGTCGGCCAGCCGCCTCAATTCAGATGGCATCGATCACCGCCCGTGCCTTCAGCACCAGTTCCTCGGTGCAGTGCCGCTTGGCATGAATGCAGGCGAGGGCAGGCTCGCGGCAGATCAGGCAACTGCGGGGGGCGATGTCCAGCTCGGCGCGACCGACCTGGCGGCCGGCATGGTCGTAGACGTCGAGGTCCAGAAGCCGCCCGGCCGGATGCATGGCCTCCAGCGCCATACCCAGCCGCTTCACCTGCGTCGCCTGGAGTCGGGTGCGGTACAGGGCGAAGGGCCCCAGGGCATCGGCACCGGAGAAGGCCGGGGTCACCTTGAGGGCGGAGAGGAGTTCCTTTTCGCCCCAGGCAAAAAGCCGGTCCGCGTGCGGCCCGGTCTTCTCCGCCCCTGGCAGGTTCAGCGACAGCATCACCGTGGCCGGGAACGGGGTCGGGAACAGCCCGTCCAGAAGCTCCTGGCGCCGGTCCCGGGCGGCCAGGAGGCTATTCCTTAACGCGTCTGACGACATCGATGATGCTCCCGTCCCGATACTCGATCACCGCCACAACCTCGTCTTCGAACTCCAGGGGACGCGGCGTGCCGGTCACCCGGCAGATTTCCCGCTGCAGCTCGGAGATATCCTTCACCGGGAGCTTCCTCCGGATCAGCTCCTCCTTCAGCTCGGCGTGCTTCTCGTTCACGGCGATGCCGCGCTCGGTGACCACCACCCCGATGGTCTCGCCCGGCGTGGTGATGGTGGTGACCCGGTCCCTGACGATGGGGAGCCGCCCGCGGATGGAGGGGGCGACGATGATGGAGAGCTTGGCGCCGGCCGCGGTGTCGGAGTGCCCGCCGGTGTTGTGCAGCAGGTAGCCGTTGGACTCGGTGTTCACGTTGACGTTGAAGGAGGTGTCCACCTCGGTGGCGCCGAGGATGACGCAGTCGAGCCGGTTCACCACCGCCCCGGCGTTGAAGGGGTTGGCGTACATGTCGGCGCTGATCTCCTGGTGGGCGCGGTTCCTGCCGATGGACTGCACCGCCTCCTGGTCGAAGCACTGCACGTCCATGAGGGCCGAGAAGAGCCCCTCTTCCAGCATGTCCACGAAGTAGCCGGTGATGCCGCCGCAGCCGAAGCTCCCCTTGATGGAGCCCTTGCGCATGGCGTTACGCACCTTTTCGGCCACGGCCAGCGAGATGCCGCCCGAGCCGGTCTGGAAGGAGAAGCCGTCCTGCAAAAGGCCCGAAGCCTCGATCACCTGCGAGGCATAGCTTGCGATCTGCAGGCCGACCGGGTCGGTGGTGACGCGGGTGGTGGTGGAGACGATCTTGGCCGGGTCGCCGAGCCGGTCCACGACCACCACGTAGTCCACCAGGGTCTGCGGGATGCTGATCGGGACTACCGGGAAGGGGACCAGGTTGTCGGTGACCGCGACGACGCAGGAGGCATAGGTGGCGTCGATCTGGGCGTACCCCAGGCTGCCGCAGGCCGAGGGGCCATAGTAGCCGTTCATGTTGCCGAACTCGTCGCAGCACGGCGCCGCGATGAAGGCGACGTCGATGTGCACGCTCCCCTCGATGACCGAGCGGGCGCGCCCGCCGTGAGTGCGGACCACGATGGGGCAGGCGATCTCCCCCTTGGTGGCCATTTCGCCGATCAGGCCGTTGACGCCGCACTGGAAGCCGGCGATGACGCCACTCTTGATGTGCGGGATGATCTCGGCATGTACCGGATGTACCGAGGAGGAGGCGATCCAGATCCCCTTGAGCCCCATCTCCGCGATCTCGGCCACGATGCGGTTCAAAAGGAAATCGCCGTTTCGGAGGCTGTGGTGGGTGGCGATGGTCATGCCGTCCTTCAGCCCGCTCGCCTCGATCGCCTCCCGCAGCGAGGAGAGGCGCTTGTTGTGCCCCGGGTTGACCCGCTTCATGGGGCGGGCCGCCACCAGTCCCTGCGGCCGGATGGCGTAGGGGTCGCCGTACGGGATGAGCGGTTGCCCCGCGTAGCTTTCCGGGATCTCCCGTCCCAGGCTATTGAGCGCCATGTATCGCCTCCTCGTCGATCAGGGTGTCCACCATGCCGTGGGCGTAGGCGGTGCGCAGCACGCGGGCGGCGCGCTTCACCACCGGGGCGTCCACCATCTTGCCCCCCAGGGCGATGACGCCGGTGCCCAGCTGGCGCGCCCTCTGGATCGCCTCGATGACCTGCAGGGCGTACTCCACCTCGTGCTGCTTGGGGGCGAAGACGTCGTGCACCACCTCGATCTGGCGCGGGTTGACCAGGCACTTGCCGGTGTAGCCGAGCCTCTTGGCCAGCTCGGTCTCGGCCCGGAGCCCCTCCATGTCGGAGACGTCGGCGAAGATGGTGTCCACCGCCTGGATCCCCTTGGCCTTGGCGGCCCAGAGTACCCGGGTGCGAGCGTTGAAGAGTTCCTCGCCGCCGCGGCTTCTCTCGATCTCCATGCTGGCGGTGTAATCCTCGGCGCCGAAGGCAAGGGCGAAGATGCGCTCGGAGCTGTTGGCGATGCCGACGGCGTTGATGACGCCCAGCGCGCTCTCCAGCGACGGGAGGATGCCGAAGCGGCCGATCTCCACCTCCAGTTCCTCCTCGAACTCGGTCAAAAGCGTATCCAGCCGCTCCACGATCTCCGGGGTGTCCGCCTTGGGGAGCCGGATGCCGTCGGGCATGGCGGGGAGCACCACCTTCAGGTCCTCATAGCCCCACTTGGTGTCCAGCGGGTTGATGCGCACCAGCAGTTCCTTGTTGCGGTCGGTGTAGTTCATGAGGAAGCGCTTGACCAGGTGGCGTGCCGCGTCCTTTTCGGAGAGGGGCACCGCGTCCTCGAGGTCGATGATGACGCTGTCGCAGTTGAAGATGGGGATGTTCTGGAGCATGGAGGGCATGTTGCCCGGGACGTAAAGCAGGGAGCGTCGCAGCTTGAAGCCGGCCATCAGGGCGCCTCCTCGTCGATGTAGATGGTGGGGATCCCCCCGACCTTGGAAACGTGGCGCTCGACGCCGGAGACGTCCAGCTCGGTGAGCACGATCTCGCAGGTGGCAAAGACCTCGGCGTCGTAGAGATGCCCTCCGACGACCTCGCCCGAAGATTTGGACATGATGATGTGGAAGTGGCAGTCGAGGAGGTCATCCTCGCCGGGGACGATGTTCCCCTGCAGCCCCAAAAGCTCGCAGGGCCCCTCGATGTCGTGGATGGTGACCCGCGGCGTGGTGATGGGAAGCTTGGCGCCGGTCTTGATCCCGCGCAGGCGCACGTTCTTGACGCTGCCCAGCGCGGAGACGATCATGGCGTAGCGCACGTCAGTCAGGTGGGCGAACTGCAACAACCGGGTGGTGAGGCTTTCCCCCGGCGTGATCTTGATGATGAAGCGCCTGCCGTTACTGCACTCCTTGTACCAGAGACCTTCCATTTACCCCTCCGTTGCCCGCATGATCGCCGTCTCCAGGCGCGCCTCGATGGCGTAGTCCAGCGCTCCGCGGTCGGTGATGCGCACCTCTCCCGCCTCGACGCCGTGCTTTGCCAGCACCTCGTCGACCTTGGCCCGGATCAGCGCCCCGAACTGCTTCAGGACCGTCGACTCTATGGTCACGTTCAGCGTCTCGGCCGGCTCCAGGAACACCATCAGGTCGCTGGACTGCATGGTCCCGGCCTGCGCCTTCTTCACGATCTTCATCTAGCTCCTCCCTTGTCCCAGATCTTGATCCCCTCGCTGGAAAGGAGGAAGTCCAGGGTGCTGACCGGCACCAGTTCCGCGATCCCCTCCAGTTCGCCGCGCAGCAGCATATCGCGCACGCGGGAAGCGGAGATCGGGTGCTGGTCCGCGTTCTTTCTCTCTATCTCGCGCACCTCGATCCCCAGGGGGGGAAGAATGCGGTGCATGGCCTCGTTGTAGGCGGCGGTGGTGCCGCACAACGGCTCGCTCCCGACGAACCGGGTCTTCACCTGGAAATGCGGCGCGATCCGCTGCGCGAAGAGCGTGAGGTCGAGTTCCATCTGGATGGCCCCGCCGGGGTCCCCGTCTTTGAGGAAATAGGTCGGGAAGGTGATGCTGGAGATGGCGTACCACGAGGTATCGACCACGGTGACGTTGGCGAGATCGGCGGTGCCGTCCTGCACCATGCGCATGCGGGCGCCGAAGGGAAACAGGGAGCGTTCCTCGCGCACCACGAAGAGGAAGAGCTGGTCCACGGCGGCCGCGGCCTGCTCCACCAGGTAGCGATGTCCCAGCGTGAATGGGTTGCAGTTGGCGACGATGGCGCCATTGTTGCCGGGATGGACCAGGCGGGTGAAACGGGCAAGGTAGCGTTTGAGGCCGTCGCCGTACTCGAGGAGCGCGGTCTTGCCGGAGGCCGCCAGCAGGTGGAAATTGAGCGTCTCGAAGTTGGGTGCCAGGGCGGGCGAGGTGAAGACGAAAAAGGAGTCCACCCCCTCCTGGTAGCCGCGTCCGACCAGTTCGGTGACCACCTCGTCCAGGAGGGTCCCCCCCTGGTGCGACGGCGCTACCGCCAGCATCTTCAGGGTGCGCCCCTGCCTCGCGCCGACCGCGACCAGGCGCCCGGCTTCGAAGATGCCGACCATGTCGTCATAGGGAGTCTCGAACTGCAGGCCGGTTGCTTCCAGAAGGGCACGGGCCTGGGTGAGATCATCGCTGGAAAGAAGAGAAGTAACCATCCGCAAAGACTAGCACTAAACAGTTGTAAACGTAACCGCGTATACCAAATTTTCCTTGCTCTCTTCCTCCCCGTCGCTGACTGCAGGACAGTTCCCTGATCAGCCTTGATAGCAGCGGAAGATCACGGTTTACCATATAGAAAAAGCTATGATTTGCGTATGGGCTTGTGCTATGTTGTTGAATTGTCCACTGGGACACATTATTGCAGCATCCATTTGAAAAGACAGAGAATTTATGACCACTATCTCAATCGTGATACCTGCCCACAATGAGGCGGACAATATCGGCAACCTGGTACAGGAAATCGTGGCCACCGGGCTTGAGTGTGAAATCGTCGTCGTGGACGACGGCAGCACCGACGACACCCATAAGCGTCTGCTCGCCCTGAAGAACACGGTCCCCTCCCTCAAGGTCGTCCAGCACGACCGCGCCTACGGGCAGAGTGCCGCCGTCGCCACCGGCATCAGGCAGGCCAGCGGCGCCATCATCGCCACCATGGACGGCGACGGCCAGAACAACCCCGCCGATGTCCCCAAGATGATCGAGGCGATCCTGAAAAGCGACAACCCCAACCTGAAGATGGTGGCAGGGTACCGCAAGAAGAGGGACGATCCGCCCTGGCGCATCATCTCTTCCAAGCTCGCCAACGCATACCGCCGCTCGTTCCTGCGCGACGAGACCCCCGACACCGGGTGCGGCCTCAAGGTCTTCTACCGCTCCGCCTTCCTGGAGCTCCCCTTCTTCGACCACATGCACCGCTTCCTCCCCGCACTGATCAAGATGAAGGGTGGCGACGTCATTTCCGTCGAGGTGCACCACCGCCCGCGCACCGCCGGGATTTCCAAGTACGGCACCCTGAACCGTCTCTGGGTCGGCATCGTCGACATCTTCGGGGTGTGCTGGCTGCGCATGCGCGCAAAGAACGTAAAGATCACGAGGTGCGACTAGATGGTTTTAACGGAAAAGGCCTGGGTGGCCATCGGCCTGGCCGGGCAGTTCTTCTTCACCATGCGCTTCGTGGTGCAGTGGATCGCCACCGAGAGAAAGAGAAAGAGCGTCATCCCGGAATCATTCTGGTACTTCAGCATCTTCGGATCGCTGATCCTGCTGGTCTACTCCCTGTACCGCAAGGACCCGGTCTTCATCCTGGGACAGGCCTTCGGCACCACCGTCTACCTCAGGAACCTCTTCTTCATCCACAAGGAAAAGAAAGATGCCGCAAACGATCCGGCCGCTGATTAGGGAGCTGGGACTCCCCTTCGCGATCCTGATGATCCCCGGGGTCGTCATGTCCCTGCTGCTCCCCTACTTCCCGGTGGACGAGACCCGCTACCTCGGCGTGGCATGGGAGATGTGGAACAATAACTCCTTCATCGTGCCGCTGCAAAACGGGCTCCCCTACTCGCACAAGCCGCCGCTGCTCTTTTGGCTGGTGAACCTGGACTGGCTCATGTTCGGGGTCAACGAGGGGACGCTGCGCTTCATCCCGCTCATCTTCAGCCTGGTGAACCTCACCCTGGTGTACCGCATCGCGCTCAAACTGTGGGACGACCGGCAGGTGGCGCGCTACGCGGCGGTCATCCTCGCCTCGATGCTCTCCTACCTGCTCTGGTCCTCGGTGATCATGTTCGACGTGATCCTGGCCTTCTGGGTGCTCCTCGCCGTGCTGGCGGTGGTCTCCGCGGCCCGGGAACACCGCCTCGCCTGGTACCTGCAGTTGGGCGTCGCCATCGGCGGCGGCATCCTCACCAAGGGGCCGGTGGTGCTGGTGTACGTCCTCCCGGTGGCCCTGCTCGGCTTTCTCTGGGTTCCCAAGGAGCGCTTTTCCGGCAAGTGGTTCGCCTGGCTCGGGCTCTCGCTGCTGATCGGCATCGGGGTGGTGCTCTTCTGGCTGGTCCCCGCCGCGCTCACCGGGGGCGAAACCTACCGGCGTGCCATCCTGTGGGGGCAAACGGTGCACCGCATGGCCAAGTCCTTCGCGCACAGGCGCCCCATCTGGTGGTATCTCCCCTGGATCCCGACCCTTTTGATGCCCTGGACCCTGTTCCCTCCCGCCTGGCGGGCCTGGAAGCGCCTCTCCGGCGACCCGGGCTTCAAGATGGCGCTGGTCTGGGGCGGAGGAAGCCTCGTCATCTTCTCTTTGTTGAGCGGGAAGCAGGTGCACTACCTGATCCCGGTGCTGCCGACCTTCAGCCTGCTCATGGCCAGGAGCATCGCCGAAGAGCAGGGGGAAGCCGCACGCTTCCGGCTTCCCATCGCCGGCCTGTACCTCTTCCTCGGCGCCGGCCTGATCACCGCGTCCCTCATCAAGCACGGCAGGCTTTTGAAGCACTTCGACCTCATGGAGATCCGGATCGCGGCAGCCGGGCTGATCGTGCTGGGCATAGTGCTCTTCATGCTGCGCCCGCGCACCATGCCGGCCCTGGTCAACCAGGTCGCGGGGGCCTCCCTGACCTGCTGCGTGCTGGTCCTGGTCGGCGGCAACTCCATGTTCCAGCGCTACGACCTGCACCCGATCGCGGCGGCGGTGCTCCAGAAACAGGCCGAGGGATACCAGGTGCTGCATGCCGGCAAGTATCACGGCCAGTTCCATTTCATGGGACGGCTGAGCCAGCCCCTGGTCGAGCTCCCCAGCCGCGACCAGATCCGTGCCTACGCGGCGAGCCACGATAAGATCGCGCTGATCACCTACGAGAAGGACACCGTAGCGATAAACCCCAAGGACTACTACTTCCTGCAGCCCTTCCGGAGCAAGCAGGCGGTGATGTGGACCCGGGACGGCATCGCCACCTTCCTGGGCGAGGCGCCGGACAAGAAGGAGTCGCCCGACGCGACCGACGCCGAATAACAAAAAGGGCCCTCCGGCAACTGCCGGAGGGCCCTTTTCACTGCTTGCATCTTCCTTTACTTGTACCCCGCCTCTTTCCAGGCGTTCACGCCACCCTGCAGCGCCCAGACCTTGGTGTATCCCTTCTCTGCAAATTCAGCTGCCCGACCGGCAGACGTGTGCTCCTGCGGTCAGTTGCAGTAGAAGATGATCTCCTGGTCCTTCTTCAGCTCGGGCAGCCTGGCGTTGAACTCGCCCAGCGTCCAGGCCTTCTCCAGGCGGATGCCGCCGCACATCTCCTCGCTGTCGTATGCGCAGACGAAGAGCGCCTCACCTGCCTGCACTTTTCTGCGCGCCTCCTGAATCTGGATCCTTCTTGCCTCGGCCATGTTTTCCTCCTTTCATCCCGGTGTGGGATGATCCCGAACCGCTGTTGCTCGCCGGATCGTTAGTGAATACCAATCCGACGTTGAAAAGGGTAGCAGAGAACCCCTCAAAACCAACCGTCGCTATCCCAGGTGGCGGTAACAGAAATTCCCCAGGTAGCTGAGCGCCGTGTCGGGCGCCTTGTTGCAGACGAACTGCAGCAACTTCTTGGCCATGGACTCCTCCGTCGCTGCGCAGGAGCGGGGAGGTATGTTGGGGTAGAGGAAATGGGGGAGGTCGCTGACCTGCGCCCCCCAGTGGGATTTGAACTCCATCAGGCTCTTGTTGTGCACCGAGGTCTGCCCGAAGTCTAGTACGCCGTATCCCTCCAGGCAGGCCTCACGGATCGCGTTCCAGAACAGGAAATGCACCGGGCTCGAGTCGTTGTGCAGGGCGTTGACCGCGGAGTACTCGATGGAAACCCGGCTTTTGTACTTGAAGAGGAGCACCCCCCCGATGGTCTCCTTTCCCCTGCGGCACAGCAGCAACTCCACCAGCCCCTGCGGTCCGAAGTTCTGCCAGAGCGCCTTCACCAGCTGGTAAGGGTGCGGCGGCAGCCCTTTCCTTTTCCTGGTGATCCGGTGCAGCAGGTAAAACTCCCTGAGATCCGACTCGCGCTTGCCCCGAATCAGACGGAGGTCGCTCTTTTCGGCGCGGGCTATGCGCTGGCGCACACAGGTGCGGTGGAAGCGCTGTTTGACCAGCTCCGGATCCTCGCAAAGCGGCAGGAAGTGGTGCTTGTGCAGGCAGTCGACATGGAACCGGTCCCGGTCCAACAAATGGGCGGCCGCCGCGGTCCTGATCTCCACCCGGGAGATGCCCAGCCGCTCCGCCAGGCGCAGCACCGCCTCGCTCAGCAGCTCCACGTCGGCAGCCTCGGTCGCCAGCGGGTCACACAGGGTGGCAAAGGGGATACTCACCAGCCGCCGTCCCATGAGCCAGCTCTCCACGGCATACACAGGCAGCGCGGCCCGGATCTCCCCCAAGGGGTCGTTGAGGACCAGGTAATATCCGGTCATGTGAGGAAAGTTCTGGTCCAGTACCCGCTTCCATCCCGACAGGTGCGTGATCCAGCCGTAGGGATGCTGCTCCACAAAACGATCCCAGCGGTGGTTACGCAGCGGGTCGATGATGCTGACACTGTTGCCGAGGGTCCCCTCGGCCAGCTCCCTGCGCACGTTGGCAGCCATGACGATTCCCCCACACCACTCTCCAAAAATTAACAAAACCCCACTTTATCCGTGATGGTGGCTAAGTCAAGCGCCGGCAGACCTCCCACCGGCGCCGGCGAAAAAAACATGGCGGTTATTGAGTAACCGTGTCGCGCTGTTAAGATAACCTTCGTCGTCATCCCCGGCAAAAGGAGCTAACGCATGAACAGCGACAATCTGGCACAGCTGGCGGACCTCCCCCTCAACTACCGGGAGAACCAGCGGGGCAACCTGGACCCGCAAGTCAGGCAGTTGAACCTGAAGCTCGGGCTGCAGTCGGCCCTGGAGCTGTTGCGCGACCCCCGGGCAGCGCTGCTGGTGGGAGGCGCGCTCGGCCTGATCTACAAACGCAGGTACGCCCTGGCCTCGCTGCTGGTGGGCGGGCTGGTGCTGCAGCGGGCGCTGGCGAACGCCGCCGGCCGCGAACCGGCAGAGGTCGCGCGACAAAGAAGGGAGAGAGAGTTCGAGCGGCGTGCCCTCAAGGCACAGCGCGGGGACTACGGCCACCTGGAAGTGATCGCATTCAAGTAGCCGCAAAAAAGGTTGCAGTTCTCCCCGGCTCTTGCCGAAGAATATGACGAGCGGTTTATTTTTGACAGTTGCAGGTGGAGTAACCAATGACACTGGTAGAGTGGGACGATACACTGATCCTCGGCATGCCTCAGATGGATGCAGACCACCACAAGCTGGTCGACATCCTGAACCGGTGCTACCGTGCGCTCATGCTGCACGACCACAGCCACGAACTTCAGGAAGTGGTTGCTGAGCTGCTCGATTACTCCCAGTACCATTTCGGTACCGAGGAGCGGCTGATGGCGGAACTTGAGTATGCCGCGGCAGCGTCGCACGCCGCCGCCCACCGCAAGTTCATCAACTCCATCCACAACTTCAAGGACCGCTCCGATGCCGGCGAGTCCTTCGTGGCCATCGACGTACTGGTCTTTCTCAAGGATTGGCTGGTGGGGCACATCCAGAACACCGACCGCGCCTTCACCAACTTCATCAACGAGCGCAGCGAATCCTGAACGAAAAAGGCACCGGGCCGTATGACCCGGTGCCTTCTACCCTTCTCTTTACTGCCACTGCCTTTTATTCCGCGCTGTAAATCCCGGTGAGGGAGGCCTCCGCCAGGATGTGGTCCTGCATGACCACGTCCAGCTGCCCCTTGCTCGCCGTCCCCGCCAGGTCCAGCGTGGTGTCCAGCGCATAGAGCCGGAAGATGTAGCGGTGGCTCCCCGAGGGTGGGCAGGGCCCGCCGTACTGGTTATGCCCCCAACTGTTCTTCCCGATCACCACCTCGCGCGGCTCGGCCTGCTCCACCAGCGTCGTCACCCTGGGGCCGATATTCCAGAGTATCCAGTGCACCCACAACCCGTTCGGGGCGTCCGGGTCCTCCATGACCAGCGCCAGCGATTTGGTGCCGGCCGGGACGTTCTCGAACCTCAGTTCGGGGTTCATGTTGTCCCCGTCGCAGGTATACCGCGCGGGAATGCGCCCGTTGTCCTGGAAGGCCGGGCTGGTCACACGCATCTTTTCCATGAGTCACCCCCTTGTCCTGTACCGGCGCCGGATGCGCCGGCATCCCTCAACGTTCCGTCCTCTGTGCCACCGCAGAAACCTTCACCTCGATCACCAGGTCCTCCACCTGGGCGAACTGCTCCGAAGCCGCACCCACCGGCCGAAGCAGTTCCACGTACCATTGTCCTTCGTTCGCCTGCCGTCCCACCGGGCTCGCGTTGAGGTGGGTGGCCATGCCGCAGAACTCGGAGCGGCGCACGGAGCGCCGGTTCTCCACCCGCCCCAGGATGATCTGGGGCAGTTCACGCTGGTCCACCTCCACCCGCTGGCCGGACCTCTGGTAATAGGCCGCCTCCGGGAGCCGCAGCAGCGCCGACCATGGCACCCCACCCGCCTCGCCGAGCAGCGACGCGCTCACGCCGCGGAAGCGGCAGTTCTCGAAGCCCTGGAACAGCTCAGCCGGGATCTGGAGCCGCACCGAGAAGCTGTCCCGGGCATGGCGCAGTTGCCCCCACGCGTTGCGGTTCATCAGGGCGCGGACCGAAAAGGCGCGGGTGAAGGCCTGCTCTCCCTGCTGGTAGAGGGTGAGCCACTCCAGCGCATTCCTGGTCCAGATGATGTTGCTGGCGAGGGATGCCCCCAGGGTCTCCGACCAGGAACTGAGCGGCGAGGCGACCTCGTAGCCGAAGATGCGCCGCAACCCTTCCTCCGCCACCGCCACCCGGTTCAGCCCCTCTTCGTAGTCGCGGCACAGGCGCCTGAGCACCAGGTCGCGCTGCTCGTCGAGCGCCAGCGGTCCTCCCGCGCCCGCGAGCTCCTTCCTGCGCCGGATCGACTCGCCGCGCAGTTCCAGCATGCTGGTAACGGTAATCGGCTCCTCGACCATGGGGGCCTCAGAGGCCCCCTCTTCCTCGGCTGCCCCCTCTACTGCGGCCTCGCCCTCCCCCTCTGCGTGCGGCGGTTCTTCCTGTTCCTTTTCCTGCCCCTCGACCGCCACCGGTTCCGGAGCAGGTTCCTCCTCCGGCGCCGGTTCCTCCCCTTCGACGCTCCGCCGGTCCAGTTCCAGTTCCTGCTCCAGGATCTCCAGGTCGTGGCTCATTTCCTGCCAGCCCCGGTCCAGAGCCGCATATTCACGGAATTCCGTCACGGCGCGTGCCAGAAGCCCCTCCGCCTGCTCCAGCAGCGCCTCCACCTGGCGCGACTGGAAACGTGCGGCCAGCATTTCCGGATCGGGTCGATAGGCAACGACGTTACAGGCCAGCTTGCTCATGGGCAGCCTCCCGGTCTTTGTCCCGGTTCAGGATGGGGGCGGCCGCAGCCGCCCCGGTGCTGTTAGAGGAAGGTGGTCCTGGTCCCCTCTGACAGGCGCGAGATCAGGTCCTGGCAGATCTTTTCGCAATTCTGGCAGCTGGCCCGGCAGATGCGGCAGTGCTGGTGCATCTCGGAATGGACCTCGCACTCCTGCATGCACAGGCGGCAGGCGACGGCGCAGCTCTCGAGCTGGGTCCTGAGCAGCTGGGGGACGGGATCGGTCTGGCGGGCAAGAATACGGGCGGTGGTCTGGCAGATGTCGGCGCAGTCCAGGTTGAGCCCGATGCACTTGGTGAGGTTCTGCACCATCTGCTCGCCGAGGCAGGCGTCGGCGCAGCTGGTGCAGACGTCGGCGCACTCGACCAGCGATTTGATGCACTCGGTAATGGCGGTGACGTCCATGGTGAGTTTTCTGGGGTGGGCAGCGAACATCTCTGTTGTTTTCATGCAGTTCTCCTTGGTCAGGTTGGAATGGCTGCGAACAATTAGCACATTCTAACCACATGCCTGGAGAATTCAACGCGAGGAGGGAAGTTCTAGCGCTGCGGGGAAACCCCGTCCGCCGCGGCCGCGGACCACTCCCTGATCACCTGCGTCTCCTGCTCGGAGATGCCGAGGCTGAGCAGAAAGGCCTGATGCGCCTGGGGCGCGCGCCGTTCGAATTCTGCATGCCAGGTTGCCATGGCCTGGTCGTCCATCCCCGCGGCGCGCAGCATGGCCACCCAGGTCTCCTTGTCGACGCTCTCGGGGAGCCCACCTTCCGACTGCACCCGGAGCATCCGGGCCAGGAGGTGCTGCTGGGCCTGCAGGGCGCGGATCTCCGCGCCGATAGCCGCCAGGCGCTTCCTGAGCACCGATGCCTCCCCCTCTTCCGACTCCAAAACGGCGCGGGTTTCCTCCACCGAAAGGCCGGCCTTGCGGAATGAGACGATGGCCGCCAGGCGCTCCAGGTCCGCCTCGGAGTAGAGGCGGTAGCCGGCGTCGCTGCGCCCGGAAGGCGAGAGGAGCCCTTCCTGGTCGTAGTAGAGCAGCGTGCTGCGGCACAGCCCGAACTTGCGGGCCAACTGGCTGATACGGTACATGATGCCTCCTGCGAAGGAAACGGCCCCGGGCGACCCCGGGGCCGCTGTGTCAGGCGTGATGCTTGCAGATGGCTGCGATGCGCTCGGGGGGAAGCCCCAGGAACTCCAGGAACTCCTGGTGCCCTTCCGGGTTCTCCCGCTCGAACAGGCGGTGCCACTGTTCCATGGCCGCGTCGTCCAGCCCGATGGCCCGGAACCGGGCCGTCCACTCCTCTACCGTTACCTTGCTCATAGTGTCGCTCCTTTTGCTGTTAGTGGCGTCATGGCCATGACAGCAGGAATACTAAACCGTGAAGCTGTAGACGGGTCAATAGAAAAAACCAAAGACGTTCAACGTTCAACGTTCAACGTTCAACGTTCAACGTTCTACGTTCTACGTTCTACGTTTGCCTTCTGCGTTCTGCGTTCTCGGTTCTGCGTTGTGCGTTGTGCGTTCGAGGGCGAGAGATGTGAGGCGATGCTCGGGCCCTGCCCGTTTTTCGTCAGCACGCGTTGAATTCACGACGCTCCCCCATATAATGAGAGCTGGCGTCACGCCGCTCACATCTTTGCCGGGAGGTTTCCATGGAAAGACGGCAGTTCATCAAGATACTGGGCATGTCATCTCTTTTCCTGCATGGCTGGCTGCGCAACCTGTTCGCGGCACAAGGACCGGTGGTGGCGGTGGCGCAAGGGACCGACCACGCCGGCATCACCCGCAAGGCGCTCTCGGCACTGGGCGGGATGCAACACTTCGTGAAGCCGGGACAGACCGTGGTGGTGAAACCGAACATCGGCTGGGACCGCACACCCGAGTACGCCGCCACCACCAATCCGGTGGTGGTGAAAACGGTGGTGGAGGAATGCCTGAAGGCGGGCGCGAAAAGGGTGAAGGTCTTCGACCGGACCTGCAATGATCCGCGACGCTGCTACGCCTCCAGCGGTATTGAGTCGGCACTGAAGGGGATGAAAAACGTGGAGGTGAAGCACCTCGAGGAGGAGCGCTTCAAGAAGGTGGCCCTGAACGGCAAGGTTCTCAAGGAGTGGGAGCTCTACGGCGAGGCGCTCTCCGCCGACGTCTACATCAATCTCCCGGTGGCCAAGCACCACGGCCTGAGCCGCCTCACCCTGGGCATGAAGAACGTGATGGGCATCATGGGGGGCAACCGCGGCTCCATCCACAAGAACATCGACCAGGCGCTCGCCGACGTGAACGCCTCCTTCCGTCCCCACCTCACCCTGATCGACGCCACCAGGATCCTCACCGCCCATGGACCGCAGGGCGGCAACCTCGCCGACGTCAAGATCCTGAACCAGGTGATCGCCTGCACCGACATCGTCGCCGCCGACGCCTACGCCACCACCCTGTTCGGGCTGAAGCCCGCCGACATCGCCGTGACCCGTGCCGCGTACCAGCGCGGACTGGGCGAGATGGACCTCGACAAAATGAGGATCGTCCGGGTGTGAAAAAGGTCACCACCGCCCGCATCTCCCAGCTTTTGTTCCTCGCCCTGTTCCTGGTCCTGTTCCTGATGACCGAGTACCGGGGGAGCGACCGCATCGTGGCCGCGGTGAACGGCTTCTTCCGCGCCAACCCGCTCACCGCCGCCAGCACCATGCTGGCTGCGAAGGCCTATCTGCCGCTGCTCCTCCCCGGCCTGGTCGTACTTGTTGCCGCCCTGTTCCTCGGTAGATTCTTCTGCGGCTGGATCTGCCCGCTGGGGACCATCCTCGACCTCGTCACCGGCAGAATCCGCAAGGTCGGCGCCGTGCGCGCCCTTACCGGCCGCGCCAAGTACTGGCTGCTGCTGCCGCTATTGACCGCCTCCCTGCTCGGGGTGAACCTCGCCGGCCTGCTCGACCCGATCGCGCTGCTGCTACGCGCGCTCACCTTCTTCTTTCATCCCCTCTTCGGGGACACGGTGCGCGGCGGCTGGCGCTCCCTCTACACCGTCATGGGGGAGCGGCGCGACGTTCTCGACCCCGGCTACCGCCTGCTGCGCGACTACCTGCTCCCCTTCCGGGAAACGCTGTACCCGCTCGCCTTTCTCTCTGCGCTATTGTTCGTGCTGATCCTGTTCCTGGAGCGCTACGAAAGGCGGGCCTGGTGCCGCCGCCTCTGCCCGCTGGGGACGCTGCTCGGGCTGGTTTCCCGCCTGGGGCCCCTGCGCCGCACCCCCGCGAAGCTCTGCGCCGACTGCCAGGCCTGCCGCGAGCACTGCCCCACCTCGTTCGATCAGGATCTCCTGCAGACGGAGGAATGCATCCTCTGCATGGAGTGTGCCCTGCGCTGCCCGTCGCGGCGGGTCCGCTTCCGGTTTACCGGAGCTCGCCCTCAGGTCGGCACGGTCATGGAACGGCGCGTGTTTCTCGGGGGACTGTTGGGCGGGGTGGTCCTGGCCAGGGGATTCCGGTTCCGCGAACCGACCGCCGAGGCGAAGCTGCTACGCCCGCCGGGGGTGCGCGACGAGGACGAATTCCTGAAGAAATGCGTGCGCTGCGGCGAGTGCATGAAGGTCTGCCTGAGAAGCGCGCTCTACCCCGCCTTCTTCCAGGCCGGCGCCGAAGGGATCTACACCCCGTTGGTGGTGCCGCGCCTGGGCTACTGCGAGTACAACTGCACCCTGTGCGGCCAGGTCTGTCCCACCGGCGCCATTCCCGATCTGCCCAAGGAGGAGAAGCAGCGCCAGGTGATCGGCAAGGCCGTCTTCGACAAGAACCACTGCCTCCCCTTCGCCAAGCGGATCGACTGCATCGTCTGTGAGGAGCACTGCCCCATCCCGGGGAAGGCGATCCGCTCCGAGCGGGTAGAGGTCACCGGCTTCGACGGGATAAAGAGAATTGTGCAGCAGCCCTATGTGGTGGATGAGCTATGCAACGGCTGCGGCATCTGCGAAAACGTCTGTCCGCTGGAAGGAAAGGCCGCTATCGAGGTGTTTCGGGTGAAGGACCGGACGCCGCTCAAGGCTCCCGCCGGGGGGGCGCCCCCGCCCAGCGATCCCTATGCCGACCCGTACGCCGGTGGAGGCTCCTAGCCCGTTAATGCGGCCGATCAGCTGCCGGGGCCGTCGAGCACCTCGCGCACCTTGCCGGCCAGGTCCGCAAGGGAGAACGGCTTCTGCAGGAAGTTGATGCCGGGGTCCAGGACGCCCCGCTCCGCGATCACCTCGGCGGTGTACCCGGAGACGAAGATCACCTTCAGGGCCGGGCAGCGGGACTTCATCTTCTCGGCCAGGTCGCGCCCGTTCATCTCCGGCATGACCAGGTCGGTAATCAGCAGTTGCAGGCGGCCGCAATGCTCTTCGGCCAGGGCAAGGGCAACCGGAGCGCTGCCGGCGTCCAGTACCTGGTATCCCAGCCCCTTCAGCATGGAAGTGCCTAAGGCTAGAATTGCCGGTTCGTCCTCCACCAGCAGGATCGTCTCGTCCCCGCCCCGCACCTCCTGCCGCACCGCCTCCTGGCAGGGTTCATCCAACTCCAGGTGGCGCGGCAGCCAGATCGAGAAGGTACTCCCCTTACCCGGCTCGCTGTAGACGTTGATGAACCCGTTGTTCTGCCGGACGATACCGTAGACCGTGGAAAGGCCGAGCCCCGTCCCCTCGCCCACCGCCTTGGTGGTGAAGAAGG
Source organism: Geomonas anaerohicana (assembly GCF_016458305.1). Taxonomy (GTDB): domain Bacteria; phylum Desulfobacterota; class Desulfuromonadia; order Geobacterales; family Geobacteraceae; genus Geomonas; species Geomonas anaerohicana. Next base: position 171,908 of record NZ_JAEMHL010000009.1, read on the forward strand.
GCTCGAAGATGTGGCTGACGGTCTCCTTGTCCATGCCGCTGCCGTCGTCGCTCACCGAGAGCACCACGTACTCGCCGGGGACGGCATCGACGTGGGTGCCCGCGTATCCGGCGGCGACGGTCCGGTTCGCGGTTTCAATGGTGATGGTCCCGACCCCGCCAATGGCATCGCGGGCATTAACGCAGAGGTTGGCCAGCACCTGGTCCAACTGGCTCGGGTCCATCTTTATGTGCCAAAGCTGGGGCGCCGGATGCCAGGCCAGGTGCACCTCTTCGCTGATCAGGCGTTGCAGCATCTTCAGGGTCCCGGCAATGGCGTCGTTGAGGTCGATAGCCTTCGGAGCAATGGTCTGCCTCCTGGCGAAGCCGAGCAGTTGCTTGGTGAGGTTGGCGGAGCGGTTGCCGGCGTTGCGGATCTGCTCCAGGTTGCCGTACACCTCGTCGCCCGGCGCAAGCTTCATCAGGGCCATCTCCGCATGCCCCAGGATCACGGTCAGCATGTTGTTGAAGTCGTGCGCCACGCCCCCGGCCAGCCTTCCGACCGATTCCATCTTCTGCGCCTGGTGCAGCTGTTCCTCCAGCCGGTCCTTCTCCTCCTCGGCCCGTCTTTGCTCGGTAATGTCCTCACCCGCGCTCAACATGCCGACGATCTCCCCTCGCTCGTCCCTGAGCAGGGCGTTGTGCCAGGCGATCAGCGCCACCGCGCCCGCCTTGGTCAGCACGGGATCGACCTGGTACTCGATGTTTTCGACCTCTCCTGCCATGACGCGGCCATAGGTCTCCCGGGTATTGAGCCCCTCCTCCTGCGGCTTGCAGGTCTCGAACCAGGGAACTCCGATCAGCTCATCCTCCCGGTATCCCAAAAGCTGACAGGCCTTGCGGTTCACGGTGGTGACCCGTCCCTCCCGGTCCAGCGCCACGATCAGGGCCTCTACCGTGTCCAGGTACCTCTGCGCCCGGTCGCGCTCGTGGCGCAGCTCGTCTTCCATCCTCCTGCGCTCGGTGACGTCGTGCCCGACGCCGAGCACCCCGACCAGCCGCCCCTCCACGTCGTACATGGGGGTCTTGATGACGTCCACCAGGATCCTCTCCCCATCCGCCATGTCCAGCCACTCGTCGTTCCTGCTGGGCCCTCCTGCCTCGATGGCCTTACGGTCATAGGAGCGGAAGAAGTCGGCTGTTGCCCGGTCGACGAAGTCGTAGTCGGTCTTCCCCACGATGTCGCGCTCCGCCGCCCCGAAGAACCGCTCGAACATCTTGTTGCAGGAAAGGTAGACACCGTCGGCGTCCTTGAGCCAAAGCAGGTCGGGAAGGGTATCGATCACGGTGCGGAACCGTTTCTCGCTCTCGCTGTAGCGGCGCGCCTCCTGCTGCAATTCCCGGTAGCGCCCATCCAGCATGGACACCATCCTGGCCATGGAAGTCCGCAGCACGTCCATTTCCCCCTCGAAGGTGACACCGGAGAGGGTGGTGGACGATGCCGATCCGGCGCCGCTTACCTCTACCGCATACGACTGCAGCAGCCGTAGCGGGTTCAGCACGATCCTCTTGAGGATCCAGTAAAGCCCGAGCACCAGTACCAGGTCCAGCAGGGCTATGCTGGCGGCGAAGTACAGGGTCGCGGTCTGCAGCTCCTTCTCCAGGAACCTGGTGGTGGCGGAGATGGTCATGATGCCGACGGGAGCGTCTCTGTAATGGATCTGCTCCCGCAGCACGATGTCATTGTCCTTTTGCACCGGCGGCCGATTCACCACCTCCCACTGCTCTCCGCGGCTGCGTGCGGCGAAAACGGGGCCCGCCTCCACGACGAGGCCGGAGAGGTTGCCGTTTTTCATCCCGCCGTCCAGCACCTTGTCGAGCTGGGCGTTGTCGAAGTTCCACAGTGCCGAGGCAATGGCCGGCGCCAGTTGTTCGGCGTCCGTCTTCACCCCCTGCCGCAGTTTCCCCATCTCCCGGTCGCGGAATACCACTATGGCGGAGGCCGCGAAAACGGTCAGGATGACCGTGGCCACGGTCACCAGGGTGGCCGTGATCCGGAAAGAAAGGGACGTGCTGCGTGGCATCGGGGTCCTCCATCTAGGGTGCGGGGTGGGACTTCATGTACTTCTCCAGGAGCTTTTGGGCGGTGCCGTCCTGCTCCAGCTCTTCCAGGCGCCTGCTCACCTCGTCCACCAACAAGGCGCAGGGGGATTTCCTGCTGAACGCGAAATAGACGCTCCTGCCGGTCACCGGGGTATCGAGACCGACGATCCTGCCGTTTCCGATCCGGTCCAGGTAGTAGGTGCCGGGGTACTTGCCGGTAATGAAGTAATCCACGTCTCCCGCGTCGAGACGCCTCAGGTTCTCCACCACGGTGTTGGCTTCCTTGATGTCCAGTTCCCTGCGCCAGTAGCGGTCAAACTCTTCCCCGAAACTGTCTCCCAGGCTGATGGCCCCCTTGTGCCCCTTGAGGTCCTGCCAGGAGCGGACCGGTAAGGTCCTGTCCTTGCGCACGAAGACCACTGCCGGGTTGGGGAAGGAACGGTGCCCGGTGAAGAGCAGGTACTGCTCCCGCTCGGGCGTCTTGCGCAGGCTTACCACCAGGTCGATGCGTCCCTGCTCGGCCAGGTACAGCACCCGCTTCCAGGGGTACACCACCGGGCGCGCCGTCACCCCCTTGGGGAGCGCCAGGGCCAGCAGTTCAATGCTCGCCCCCTCGAATCCCTTTTCACCCACGGCCCAGTGGAAGGGGGGATACTGGGGGTTGGCGGAATAGACCAGGCTGGTGCAGGCGGGACCGGTTCCGGCGAGCGCAGGGTGGAGCAGTACGGACTGGAGCAGCACGGCCAGGACCAGGCAGGCCGTCATCGTTGACACTTTCATGGCTCCCCCCTTCGTGACCTAGGTCAGCTCCCCTCCATGTAGCGCTTCAGGTGCTTCTTCAAAAGCTTCTGCGGCACCCCCTTGGCATCGAGCTCGCGCAGCCTGTTGCTCACGTACTCCGCCAGCGGCGCACAGGGAGATTTCCTGCTGAAACCGAAATGGATGTCCAGGGTGGAGATGGCAGGGAGGACCGGAACGATCTCGTGGCTGGTGGGGTGTTTGGCGAGAAACGCCTGTCCTGCGTACAGGCTGGTGACGAAGTAGTCGATCCTGCCGCTGTCCAGCTTCTGGTAGTTTTCCTGCATGCTCGGGGCCTCCTCCATGTGCAGGTTGCTGCGCCAGTACTGGTCGAAACCGCCCCCGAAGGTGTCCCCCGCGCTCATCCCCCCCTTGAGGCCGGCCAGATCCTTCCACTGGCGGTAGGGAAAATTGCGGTCCTTGCGCTTGAAGAGCACGATCGGGTTGGGAAAGGCGCGGTGCGAGGTGAAGACGAGGTACCGCTCCCGCTCCGGCGTGATGCGCAGGCTGACCAGGAGGTCGATCTGCCCGCTTTCGGCCAGGAACATGGAGCGCTTCCACGGAAAGAGCGCCGGCTTGGCCGACACCCCCGGCGGCAGCACCATGTTGAGCAGTTCGATGCTGGCGCCGTCGAAGCTCCTGCCGTCTTTACTCCAGTCGTAGGGGGGATACTGCGGATTGGTGGAATAGACCACGGTCCGGCAGGCATCCTGGACCGCGGGCTTTTCTGCAGCACCGGAGCCGACGGCATTCACCAGGAGAAGAGCAAGAGCTGTCAGTAGTTCTATGGTCCTTACTCTCATGCCGGCCCTTTCAATGGCAGTGTGACACTGCTACAAGAATCTGTACCCGATTTCTCTATATGTTACGCGATATAACATATCACATTTTATAAAACAGGTGATTCTCGGCACAGCCGTTTGCATCAGAATTATCGAATCCTTCCCCGACAAACATCCTATGTCCATATAAGAGACACGTAGTCGTGGTGTGAGAGTTGCAGTTACTTTCCTGGTCCCGCTGCCATGCGCCAAACGGGACGCCCTTAAACCATTGAGGAAGGAGAAGCAATCATGGCCACAGCCAGGATGGGAGACACCATCACGATAAGTTACATCGGGACCCTGGACGACGGCACCATCTTCCACAGTACAGAAGCGGAAGGCCCACTCACGGCCACTTTGGGAGCGGGAGAGATCTTCCCGGCACTCGAGGCTGCCATCGTCGGGATGAGGCCGACGGAGACACGGAACATCTTTCTCTGCGCCGGGGAAGCCTATGGGGAGCGGCTGAAGGAGAACGTCATCCGCGTCGCCCGCGGCAGCTTCCCTGCCGAAAAAGAGATCAAGCCGGGCCAAAAACTGGGCATCGAGTTCTCCGGCGGGGCAGCCCGGGTGATGCTGGTGACCGAGGTAAGCGAAGAGGCGGTGACCCTGGACGGCAATCACCCGCTGGCCGGCTGCAACCTGACCTTCGCCCTGCGCCTGGACCTGATCCGGTAGCCACCCGAGGAGACCTTCACATGCACCAACAGGAGAAGCCGGACCGCTACGTCTCTTTCGTGGGCATAGACGGCGACAAGAACTCGCAGGAGTTGATGGTGCAGTTGCGTCGGCACATCGACGACCCGCAGAAGAGCAACGCATTTTGGGAGGAGTTCAAGAAGAAGCTGGCGCGGGTCGGGCACCCGGACCAAAACGGCGGGCGCTGTCTGGACGAGCTGTTCCTGGTCCACTCCTACATCAACAACATCCGGGAGCTCTTCGAAGAATACGACGACGAGGCGGCCCTGGGGCTGCTGGAACGGATAGAGCGGGAGAGTTGCTAAAGGTGGCGCGGCAGGCGCCCCTGGCATAGCCGCCCGGGGCGCCCGAGGAGGTGGGCTACAGTTTGAAGTGACCGACCAGGCGCTGCAACTTTTCGGCGCTGCCGTAGAGTTCGTGCGCGGCCGCCGCCGATTCATGGGCGCCGGAGGCGGTCTGGCGCACGGTCTCGGTGATCTGCTGCATACTGCGTGAGATATCGCTGGTGGTGGCGGTCTGTTCCTCTGCCGCCGTCGCCACCTGGTTGACCTGCATGGCCACACCCTGCACCTGCTCCAGGATCTCCCGCAGCGCCTCTCCGGAACGGGCGGCCTCCGCCGTCCCGGCCGTCACCTGCCCTACCCCCTGTTCCATGACCGCCACCGCGGCCCTGGTCTCCTTCTGGATCGCCTTGATCATTTCGTCGATCTCGTGGGTGGCACGGGTAGTACGCTCCGCCAGCGCACGCACCTCGTCGGCAACGACCGCGAATCCCCTCCCCTGTTCGCCCGCGCGGGCCGCCTCTATGGCGGCGTTCAGGGCAAGGAGGTTGGTCTGGTCGGCAATGTCCTCAATGGTAACGATGATGGCACCGATCTGGTCCGAGCGTTCCCCGAGTTTTTCCACCGTTCTCGACGACTCCTGCACTTTCGCTGCGATCTGCCCCATCACAGAAACGGTGGCATCCACCACCTGCGCACCATCCCGGGCTGAGCTGGTGGCCACGGTGGCACCTTCCGAGGCCCGCTGGCAACTCAGGGCGATGTCGCCGGAGGTGGCGGACATCTCCTCCCCGGCGGTCGCTACCGTGGCGGATTGTTGCGCCACCTCCTCAGCTGCAGCGGCAATCTTTTCCGCGCCGGAACTCAGTCGCTCCGACGAAGCCACTACCACATCCGCCGTTGCCGCGATCTGCCGCACCATGTCCTGCAGATGCAGCACGAAGCCGTTGAAATCCCTGGCCGTCTCGGCAAGCTCGTCCCTGGTCGCAATCTCCGCCTGCCGGGTAAGGTCCCCCGCGCTCACGGCGGTCAGCAGCGCACGCATGGCGTTCACCGATGCCATGATCCCCTTCAGCAGCATGATCCCCAGTCCGGCCTGCAGCAGGACCCCGACCAGACCGATGACACCACCTTCGACCAGGGCCTTGCGTCGCTCGGTGTCGAAGTCCTGGTCCGACTGCCGCATCTCCTTGACCAGTGAGTCGCTCATCTTGTCCATCTGGGACTCTATCTTTTCCACCTGCACTTCGATCTGCCGGTCCAACACACGCACCTCCTGGACCGTGCTGTCGCCTCTCAGCAGCAGCGGCACCATCTTTTGCTCGAACGTTGCGATCACCGCGACCATGGCATCCTTCACCCCCGCCACCAGGCTCTTTTCCTCGGCAGTGTCGGCGGCGGCAGCAGTGGTCTCCAGGTTCTTGAGCACCTCTCCCTTTTTGGCCTGCCATGTCTTCAGGGTAGCCTCCAGGTCCCGGTTGATTTCCGCATCGGCTATGACACGGTACAGCGCAAGCCCCCCCATGGAAGCTTCCTTGGCCAGCACCGCTGCGTCCGAACGCTGGGCCCCCTCATCCTGCATCCTGCCGAGGGTAGCGATGGTGCGGAATTCAAGGGTAGCGATGACGGCGATGGTAATCACCATGACCGCCATGTTCACGATGATCTTGGCCCGGATGGTCGCCATTTTTGCCTCCTGTCACCTGCCGTAATCAAGCGTCAGCTTTTACTTATCGGCCGGCGAGGCTTGTCGATGTATGAGGGGAATGGTAACGGCAGCTGCGCTTTTTCCCGCGACGCCGGCTGCTGTCACAGTCACCTTGGCGTCTGCACTCGGATATGCCGCCACTCCTTCAGCGTCCCCTATTTTATCTAAAGTTTTCCGCGCAATGACCGATTAGGCACCCCTAAGACAAAACCAGCTTCCCGTGGTAAAAAACAAGAAATACTGCTAGACTACACAAGCTGCCCACGCATTGGTTGTCCCTTAACATCTGTTATGACAGAGCGATCTGTAATCAGGAGATGGGAGATGGCGGAAGGTTTGCAACTGAGAAAGTTTCTTGCCCCGGAGTTCATCTTCGGTGCGGGAGCCCGGGAATTGGCCGGGCGCTACGCGAAGAATCTGGGCGGGCGCAAGGTGCTGGTGGTCTCGGACCCCGGGGTGGTCCAGGCGGGATGGACCAAGGACGTCACCGACAGCCTCGATGCCGCCGGCGTTTCCTGGGTCCTCTTTACCGCGCTCACCCCCAACCCCAAGGCCGACGAGGTGATGGCCGGCGTCGCCCTGTACCAGGCGGAACACTGCGACGCCCTGGTGGCGGTGGGGGGCGGCAGCCCCATCGACTGCGCCAAGGGGATCGGCATCGTCACCTCCAACCACAAGCACATCCTCGAGTTCGAGGGGGTCGACATGGTCAAGGCCCCCATGCCCCCGCTGATCTGCATCCCGACCACCGGCGGCACCTCCGCCGACGTGTCGCAGTTCACCATCATCAGCAACCCGCGCGAGAGGGTGAAGATCGCCATCATCAGCAAGTCCGTGGTGCCCGACATAGCACTGATCGACCCGGTCACGCTGATCACCATGGATGCCTACCTGACCGCCTGCACCGGGCTCGATGCCATGACCCATGCCATCGAGGCCTTCGTCTCCACCGCAAGCTCCTCCATGACCGACCTGCACGCGCTGGAGGCGCTCAAGCTCCTGTCCGTGAACCTCATCCCCAGCATCCGCAACCTCGACAACGAAGAGTTCAGAAGCCAGGTGATGATGGGGAGCCTCCAGGCCGGCCTTGCCTTTTCCAACGCCATCCTGGGCGCCAACCACGCCATGGCGCACAGCCTTGGCGGCGCCCTCGACCTTGCCCACGGCGAATGCAACGCCATCCTTTTGGACCACGTCATCGAGTTCAACTTCGATGCGGCGCCCGAGCGTTTCGAGAAGATCGCGGAGGCCTTCGGGCTGGACCTGCGAGGGCTCACCCTCCCCCAGAAGAAGAAGCGCCTGCTGGAGTACGTCCGCAAGCTCAAGGCCGAGGCGGGGGTGGGACGCACCCTGGCGGAAGTCGGGGTCGGGCGCGACGACCTGAAGCTCTACAGCGAGCATGCGCTGAAGGATCCCTGCATGGCCACCAACCCGCGTCGCGCCTCCAAGAAGGATATCGAGGTCGTCTATGAAGAATCCCTCTGACCCTCGTCCCCCCGACGACTCCGACACCTCCCGGGATCCCGCCGACACCGACGACACCGCCGATCCCCCCCCGCAGGACGCGCTTGAGGCGCTGCAGCGCAAGCTGGCCGGGCTCGGGGAAAACTCCATGCGCAAGACCTACTACCCCGAGCTGCAACAGCGCCTGGAGGAACTGGAGCGCCTCAAGGCTTTCCTGGACCACAGCAACGATGCCATCTTCCTGGTCGAGGTGCTGACCGGCAGGATCGTCGACCTCAACGAATCCGCCTGCCGGCAGCTGGGCTGGAGCCGGGATCAACTGCTGCAAAAATCCCTCTTCGACCTTTCCGACCTGCAGGACAACCCCGCCGCCGTCGCGCTGATCAGTAGCGACGAGGATGCAGAGGTGCGCGACCTGATCGTCACCGAGCTGTACCGCAACGACGGCGGCAGCTTCTGGGCCGAGTTGATGCTGAACCGGATGCACTTCAGGGATCGCGCCTACGTGCTGGCGGTCGCCCGCGACATCACCCAGAGGCGCGCCGTCGAGGAGGCGCTGCGCCAGAGCGAGGAGTTCCTCAAGAACATCGTGGACCACATCCCGGCCATGATCTTCGCCAAGGACGCGCAGCACCTGCGCTTCATCACCATCAACAAGTACGGCGAGGAGCTGCTCGGCTACTCCCGCAGAGAGATCCTGGGCAAGGGCAACGACGAGCTCTTCCCGCCGGAGCAGGCGCAGTTCTTCAGCCAGAAGGACCAGGAAACCCTGGAGCGGCGCCAGCTGGTCGAGGTCCCGGAGGAGGTGGTCTCCACCCCGTTCGGCGACCGGGTGCTGCGCACCAAGAAGATCCCGCTGCTGGACGAGCAGGGCAAGGCCCGCTACCTGCTGGGCATCGCCGAGGACATCACCGAGCGCAAGCAGCTCGAGGAGAAGCTGGTGCAGTCCCAGAAGATGGAGGCGATCGGGCAGCTGGCGGGCGGGGTCGCCCACGACTTCAACAACATCCTCATGGTCATCCTGGGCTACGGCAGCATGCTCAGAAACGACGCCACGCTGGCGGCAGCGCACCGCGAACAGGTGGACCGGATCATGGATGCGGCGGACAAGGCCGCGCAGCTCACCTCGGGGCTATTGACCTTCAGCCGCAAGCAGGTGATCAAGACACAGACCGCGGACCTCAACGAGGTGATCCGGCGCGTGGAGAAGTTCCTGTCCCGCATCATCGGCGAGGACGTGCAGCTGCGTGCCGCGTTTGCCGGGCACCCACTGCCGGTGGACATCGACGCCAACCAGATCGAGCAGGTCCTGGTGAACCTGTCCACCAACGCACGCGATGCCATGCCGCAGGGGGGGCTGCTCACCGTGGAGACCTCGCTGCAGCGCATCGACGCCGGCTTCGTCCAGGCCAACGGCATCGGCGAACCCGGCCCCTACGCGGTGATCTCCATCTCGGACACCGGCGTCGGCATGGACGACGCCACCAGGAAGAGGATCTTCGAACCCTTCTTCACTACCAAGGACGTGGGCAAGGGGACCGGCCTGGGCATGTCCATCGTGTACGGGATCATCAAGCAGCACTCCGGCTTCGTCAACGTCTACAGCGAGCCCGGCATCGGCACCACCTTCCGCATCTACCTGCCGCTCAGCGTCACCAGTCCCCTGGCCGAGGCGGCGCTGCGGGATGTGGAACAGCCCAAGGGGGGGAGCGAGACCATCATGGTGGTCGAGGACGAGGCCGACCTGCGCGTCCTTTTGGAGCAGATCCTTTCCGGCGCGGGATACCGGGTCATCATGGCGGAAAACGGCGCCGTGGCGATCCAGCAGTACCGGCAGTTCGGCAGGGAGATCTCGCTCGTGCTCATGGACATGATCATGCCCGGGATGAGCGGCAAGGACGCCTGCAAGGGGATCAGGGAGATCGACCCGAACGCGCGCGTACTCTACACCAGCGGCTACACCATGGACATCATCAAGAGCCGGGACCTGCTCGAGGAGGGAACGGAGCTGCTCATGAAGCCGGTGCGCCCACGGGAACTGCTGAAAAAGGTCCGGGAGATGCTGGACGCCTGAGGATCAGGCGCGGCTGTGCATGAGGAAAAGGCGGTCGGCGTAGGCGCCGGCCCGGGCGAGTTCGGTGGGGGAGAGATCAGCCGCCGGGACGGGGTTGCGGAAGCGGCGCAGGAAGCGGCGCTCGGCACCGTCCAGGGCGGCATTTTTGTGCCCGAGCCGCCCCGGGAGGTGCAGCGTACCCGGGCGCCAGCCCGAGAACGCCGCAGCAAGGCACGGGTTCAGCCGAAACACACCGTCCCCCTCCGGGCACCCCCCCGCGCAGTTGCGTCCCAGGTAGAGCACGAAATTCCCCGGCGCCTCCTGCTTAGTTTCCAGGGCCCGAATCCTGGCGATCTCCAGCTCAGGCTCCGGCAGCGCCCCGCGGTGCGCGAAGCGTAAGAGCGTCAGCCCGCTGCCGGCGATCAGTTCCAGCAGGGCATCGATCCGGTAGCTGGTCACCTGCGGATGGAGCAGCGCATCGGCGAGCCCCGAGCGGCTGCCGACCTCCTCTGAGCTCTCGAAGAAGGCCCGCAAGCGGGAGTCCTGTCCGCTGCGCCGCACCATCCTCCTCACCTGTTCCGGGTCCCGCACCTTCAAGAGCCTGAGCGCCCGCCGGATCGAGTCCTCCTCGCGGCGCGCGTAGTGGCTGTAGACCATGACCCTCAGGATGCCCCCTTCCCCCAACCGAGCCGCCAGCGCACGCAGCCCCGCCTGAGGCTCCTCCAGGTGGTGCAGCACGCCGTAGGCGTCGATGAAGCCGTAAGGGCCGGTCGCGAGGGCAGGGTCACAGAGGTCCCCGGGGACGAAATCGACGCCGGAGATACCGTGCAGCAGGCAGTGCAGCCGTGCCCGCTTCAGGCTCTTGCGGGAGAGGTCCAGTGCGGTGATCGGGACGCCGGGATTGGCCAGCGCGAAGGGATACGGTGCGAAGCTGCCGCAGCCGGCGATGAGGATGCGGGATCCAGGGAGGGGGAGTTCGCCGTTGAAAAGGGAGCAGAGGGCGTCCAGGTTGTTGGCGTAGGTATCGCGGCGGCGCACCGAGGCGAAGAGGGGGTAGTCCGGGTAGGGGTAGAGCTCGTAGTGTTGGCGGACGCTTTCGGGCATGAGGGACACTCTAGCGTGCGTCAGCCCCGTTGGCAAGGCTTCCAATGAGAAAAGGGACTGGCTCCGTTAGGTGCCTGTCCCTCTTGCGGAACGCTCCATTCCGCCTAGCTTGACAAAACCCTAGGGGGACAGGCACCTGGCGGAGCCAGTCCCCTCCCCCTTTGTTAAAGGGGGACTTTTGACCGCTCGTCGTCAAAAGCCCCGAAAAAAAGGGGGCCGTCGACATCCCGGCCCCCTTCCTGTTTCTATTGTATTCGCGGCTGCGCAGCAGGTGCCGCACCGACCTACATCACGAACTTCAGCATCGCCTGCGGCGCGAACTCGTTCACGCCCGATACGCCGTACTTGTTGTGCCAGTAGATCACCTCGGTGCCGAAGTAGACGCTGTTCGGGGCATCCCAGAACTTGCCCAGGTCGAGCAGCAGGCGGGGCTGCGCGTCGATGTTGAAGGCCAGGTTCCCCTCGCTGCCGGCGATATCGGTGAAGCCTTCGAAGATCATGTTGGCTTTACCCACGGTGAACGGAAGCTGCCAGCACGGGGTCACCTGGTAGGTGCTGCCCGGCTGCTTGGGGTCGTTGCGCACGTAGACGTTAAGGTCGGCGAAGTTGAACTTGGGCAGGTTGAGGCTCAGGCCGACGCCGTAGAGGTAATTGCGAAAGCCCTGCCCCATCTCCAGGGTACCTGCCAGCAGCACGTCCTTGACGAAGGGTGCGGAGAGGTCGTGACCGGTGATCTTGCCCAGGGAAAGCCTCGGGGAAAGTTCGCCGTAGATGCCGGTTTTGTCCTTCTCCGCGTTGGTCACGTCGAAGAAGAGGAAGTTGTCGCCGTACTTCCAGGCATTGGCATGCTCGATGGTGATGGTGGACTGGGTCCCCTTGGTGCCGCTGTAGGGGTTCTTGAACTGCCCGCCCCACAGGGTCTGGATGTTGGTCTCGTTCCAGAGGGTCATGCCGGCCTGCGCCTCCTGGGCGGCGAAAGGCGCCAGCAGCAGGGCGGCGAGGGCCAGGGCTTTGAAGCCGGTGGACAGGGCGCTACGGATCGATCTCTTCTTCAAGGTGCTCTCCTTTTGTGGTACATGCTGACTACCTGGCGGTAGCTGAAAAACGCACTTCAGGGATTGTCGACGGCGCAAGGCACAGACGCAGCGCAGCGTCACGGGCAGCGGTGGGCCGTACCGGTATGGGTCGACAGGGGCACTCTCTTCGGGGAAAGTCGCAGGCTGGGGTGGTTGCTCTGCTAAAGGGGGATACAGCGCAGGAGACGAACCGCTGCGCCCTTGCGGGCGCGACTCACCTTGTCAAACGTTTCCGCTTCAAAAGCGGCGTAAAGCTAGCACGTTTTTCGGCGCAGTTCACCTTTTTTTGATCTAATTAAACAGTTTGAAAAATTGGTCAGACCAGGTCGCGCCATCTCATCAGCGTTTCCATGAGTTTGTTGGAGACTTGGCTGAACTCGCCCTCGTGGTCCATGAGTCTTTGGGCTTGCTCGGTGTCACCCTCGGCGGCCAGGCCGGCGATGCGGCAGGCAACTTCGTGGAACTCGCCGTGCAGCTGTTTGACCTGCTTGTAGAAGTAGGAGGAACGATGGCGGGAGGAAACGGCGGTGCCGTAAAACCATTTGCCGAACTGGCAATCGGTCTCGGTGCAGGGGCCATGGTGATTTTCCAGTTCCCCCTTGCGAATCATCTCGTTCAGCTTCACTTTGTATATCGCATGCTCAGTGATGGCGTTGCTGATCTCTTGCTTTTCCATTTTGCTCACCTTCCGTGGATTTTTATGTGACAAGGTGAAACTTCAGCCGTCAGAGCCGGTTTTTGGTCCAAGTGGGAATCAGCAACAAGTATTCCAAATCACAATTATGAAATTCACATCTTGTGGGGCCGCCGCCTCAGAACACTTTTCCTACTGAAATCATTAGAATAAACGTGAAACGGTTGATGAGCACCCGGGCAGGCATTTACCAGTTTTTTAGCAATCCCTCTCCAGTCACCACAAAAACTGCGCCAATTGCCCCACATCCACTCAAGTGCCCGGCGCCGGTTCACGCGACATTGGTCTTGCAAACAGCCAGATGCTATGGCAATTTTGACCCTCCTTGAGGAGGCCGACCACATGAATACCAACAAACCGATACTTTTTGCCGCAGGCGACGTCAACGCCTTTTTCGGGCTGATGCTGGACAACATGTCGGGCCTGGTGATCATGGCCGGCATCCTCACCGGCGTGTTCGGCATGCCGCGCGACCTGGTCCTGTCCCGGATGCTCCCGGGCAGCGCGGTGGGCGTGCTGCTGGGCGACCTGCTCTACTCCTGGCTGGCCTGGCGCCTGGCGCGCCGGACCGGGCGCAGCGACGTCACCGCCATGCCCTTGGGGCTCGACACCCCCTCCACCTTCGGCATGGCCTTCGGGGTCATCGGCCCCTGCTTCCTGGCCACGAAGGACGCCCACCTCACCTGGCAGGTCGGCATGGCTACCATCGTCCTCATGGGGGTGTTCAAGGTGGCGGCCTCCTTCTTCGGCCCCGCCCTGAGACGAAGCATCCCGCGCGCGGGGCTATTGGGGAGCATCGCCGCGGTCGCGCTGCTCCTGATCGCCTACCTTCCCTTTTTGAAGCTGTTCGCCTCGCCGGTGGTGGGCTTCCTCTCGCTGGGCATCGTCTTCATTTCGCTTTTGGCGCGCTACCGGCTCCCGCTCGGCCTTCCCGGAGCCCTGGCCGGCATCGCGGTCGGCACCGTGGCCTACTACCTCCTCGGGGCAGCCGGCCTGCTCCCGGGCGGTGCTCCCGCCCCCCTTGCCGCGCCGCAGCTCGCCCTGTACCTGCCGCTCCCCTCCCTCGAGTTCCTGGGGGGCGTCCCACGGGCGCTCGGCTACCTGCCGCTGGCCATCCCCTTCGCCCTGGCCACCGTTGTCGGCGGGGTCGACGTCACCGAGAGCGCCGCGGTCGCCGGGGACGACTACAACACCCGCGACATCCTCCTGGTCGAAGGGGTCGCCACCCTCGTCGCCGGTATGTGCGGCGGCGTCATGCAGTCCTGCCCCTACATCGGCCATCCCGCCTACAAGGACATGGGGGGACGCGCCGGCTACACCATCGCCACCGCCCTTTTCATCGGCGCCGCCGCCGTCACCGGATATCTCTCCTTCCTGGTGGGCCTGCTCCCGGAGGCCGCGGTCGCGCCGATCCTGATCTTCATCGGCATCGAGATCACCGCCCAGGCCTTCGAGGCCACGAAGAAGACCCATTACCGCGCCGTCGCCGTTTCCTTCATCCCGGTAATCGCCTGCCTCACCACCATCGAATTCGGGCAGATGCTGGGCGGCCTGGGCAAGAGTGCCGCCGACCTTACCGGAGACCTCCTGGCCACCTGGCAGGCCACCACCATCCTCGGCAACGGCTTCATCGTCACCTCGCTCCTGTGGGGCGCCGCCTTCGCCAACGTGCTGGACCACCGCCCCGGCAAGGCCGCGGTCTACCTGCTGCTCTGTTCGGCCCTGTCGCTGTGCGGCATCATCCACTCGCCGCTCGCCTCTGGCGCCATGTTTTCCCCCCTGGCCCCGCCCCAGCCCATCGTGTGGCACCTGGCCGCCGGCTACGCCGCCATGGCGTTCAGCTTCTGGCTCCTCTCCCTGGTCGGCTCCGCCTCTGCCGCGGGGGAATGACCCTCCGAGAGTGATTCCGCCAAGATGCCCATCCCCCTCTCCCTCCGGGAGAGGGCTGGGGTGAGGGCGCTGCAATAGGCAATGGCGCCGCTTCGTGGCACCTCCCTCACCCGCCCTTCGGGCACCCTCTCCCAGCGGGAGAGGGCATTAGCGCGGAAGATTGTCACTAATCAGGTTTCTCTTTGCCTTTTTTCATCGCCACAACACGCGTATACGCCCCTGGCAAAAGGATCACCGTGTGTTAGCATTGGTTGTCCCCCGTTTTTCCGGATTGGCTACTGTCATAAACTACAGTTATGAGCTGTCGCAGGAGAGAATTGATGCTTACCATGCAGGAAATAAAGAACCACTATTACTTCACCGACACGGACGCGGAACTGCTCAAAGAGCTCTTTCCCCTGGCCCAAAGCAAAAGCGACGCGATGGTGGAAGATTTCTACACCTACCTTCTGAAAATTCCCGAGACGGCGGTCTTTCTGCGTGAACCCAAGGACCTGGCCCGGCTCAAGAAGACCCACGCCGAGTGGTTTCTCTCCCTGTTCTGCGGACGCTACGACAACGAGTACATGCTCACCCTGCAGTCCATCGGCCAGGCGCACGTGCGCATCAAGGTGAGCGCCCACTACGTCAACGCCGCCATGAACGTGGTGCGCCGCTTCCTGATCGAGATGCTGCAGGCCAATTTCCCGGACATCTCGGTGCGCCGCAAGTACCGGATCGCGGTGGAGAAGATCCTCGACATCAACCTGGACATCATGAGCACCTCGTACCAGGAGGAGGAACTGCGCCGGGTCTTCGTATCGCATCGACTGGAGTCCCAGTTGATCCACGCCGCCGAGCGCTTCACCTACGGCCTCAACCTCATCCTGGTGATCGCCCTGGCCGGCGTGTCGCTCTCCGTGGTGAGCCTCTTTTTCTGGGACCTGGTCCACATCTTCCGGGGTGACTTCGAGAAGGGGATCCTGTCCGCGCTCGGCTCGCTTTTGATCCTCTGGATGATGATCGAGCTCATGGACAACGAGATCAAGACGCTCAAGGGGGGCAAGTTCAACATCCTCATCTTCATCGGCGTGATCATCGTGGCCCTGATCCGCGAGATCCTCATCTCGACCCTGCGCCACGACGCCCTGGAGACCCAGGCCTTTCTGGCCGGCACGCTCCTCATCCTGGGCATCGTCTATTACCTGGTGGCCAAGAGCCAGCACAACGGCGCCCACTCCTGATCGTGACGTAACCCGTCTTAGCCGTCCCGGCAGCATCGATAACGAAGAAGGGCGCCACCGACACGGGGGCGCCCTTTTCTTTTGCCGATAAACCAGCCCACCAGGCGCGGCAGGTGACCTCACGTCCCCCCCTTTTGCGAGGTTCATCGGGGAATTCCGGGGAAAGCTGCTCTGATCTTGAGAAAGAAGTAGTCATGGTCCCGGAAACCATAGGCCATTCTCTTTATCACTTTGATCTTGTTGTTGATGCCTTCGAGGATGCCGGTGTGCAGGTGCCAAAGGCAGTGATTTAGGATGCCCTGGAGGTACACCTGCAGCCGGTTGGCAAACAGCTCAAGCTGTGGAATCTTGCTTTCAATTGCTCGTCGGTACCACTGCTCCCAGAACAACTCGGCTTCCTCGGTCCGCTTGAAGCGCCATAGCTGCTTGAGATCGTCTTTTAGCAGGTAAACCGTCAGGAGGTTCTGGTTAGCGTCCAGTAACTCCTGCAACCGGAGCATGGCATCACCCTTTAAATTTAGCCTGTTACGGAGCAACAACCAGCGGGATGTTCTGATGACCTTGCGGGCTTTCTTGTCATCTTTGAGCCGGTCAGCTTCAGCATTGCGGACCCGATCCAAGACCTCTCTGCTGTACTTTGCAACAACGTGGAAGAGGTCATAAACGATCGCTGCCTGAGGACAATTAGCTTTCACTTCCTCCTCATAAGCACCGTTCATATCCATCACAGCTGCTTTGAGGCGGCTGCAGCCGTCATGACCAAGTTTCTCGAAGAAAGGTCTGATGCTCTCGCGGCCCCTACCTTTAGCAACAAAAAGGACTTCTTTGCGGTAAGGCTCAACAATAACTGTGGCATAGCGATGCCCCTTGTGAAGGGCAAATTCATCCATGCCTATGACTTCGACCCCCGAGAGATCGACGGTGCCAAAACGCTGCTCTAGGTACCGCTTGTCGATGTCTTTAACTTGGCCCCAGGACAGGCCAAAAAGCTCTGCTACGTGCTTGACCGCCAGCACCCCACAGAGTCTGGCAACGCTATCAGCGAGCCTCTTGGTGACCCGGGAGTACTTGCCCAGCCACGGCAGGCCTTCGAGAATCGGCCCACATTGCGGGCACAGAAATCTTCGCCGATGCACGATCAGGTAGGTTTGGGCATCAAGTATCGGTAAGTCTCGAACTGTGCGTTTGATAGTCTCGTGGACCCCTTTGCACTGCCCGCCGCATGCCGGGCAAAGCATCTCCTTCCTCTGAAGGGGGACGAGTTCGACTTCAATTCGCTTTTGATTGCCGATGTTCAGAGAAGTGGTTTTTGCTACACGATAACCTTCCCACCCTCCGGTAATTGATATAAGATCGGGTTGCGACAACGGTGGCCTCCTGAGTTTTTGATGGTTGGGGAACCTCAAAATAACCCAGTGCTGCCGTTGTCGCATTAATTTTTATATATTCTCCCCGAAATTCCCTGAAGAACCTTTTGCGAAGGGGGGACAGGGGGGATTTGCTTCTCCAACAATGCTGTAAATAAAACCGGCGGGATGCCGATACGGGAACCAGCGCAGCAGGAACAACCGGAGTCCTAGATGCACATCTACCATCTCATCGAGTTACGTGAAATTTCGCCGCCGGCGCTCACCCCCCTGTTCTATGGCCGTTACCTGGCCGAGGTGCGCCCGGACGGGACCGTTCTCTGCGACAACCACCAGTTCGCCATCGACAGCGACACCCCACCCGGCCCCGGCACCAAGGTCATGATCTGGTGCAGCAGGGACTACTACTGCTGCCGCACCGACGAGTTCCAGGCCAAGGAGCCGCGACCAGCTTGACGCCTCGCCGTTAATTTGTATCCTCTAAGCGTTTCGCGCCGTCCATTCCAACCGGTTGCCCAACAGCTGACGAGGATACCCATGAACGAGTTAAAGCTGGCGCTCTCCGCCATTTTTGGCTTCATCGGTTCTGTCGCGCTCTACGTCTCCACCCTCATCTGTGGCCATAATATCTTCAAGGAACTCCCCTTCCACCTCTCCGCCATGATCGCCGGCTTCATCGGCTTCTGGCTTTTCATGTTTTCCCCGGTGAGTTTCGTCATCATGTTTCCCGAACTCTTCGACATCGCGCCCCAGGCGGTCCCCACCAAGCTGCAGGTCGAGACCATCTACCGTTTGCTCAAGGAGGCAATAAGCCCCTTCCTCCTCGCGGCAGTGGGTCTCGGCATCGTGATAGGCGCCATATCCGAGATAAAGCCCCGCAGGACCATCCTGCGCTCGGTGAACGGCCGATTCGGCCTTTATTTACGCGAGTTCAGCTACGATTTCGCCTGGGATGCATTTCTGCGCGGCGTGAAGAAACTGGGGCTGATCAAGCTGGTACTCAAGGACCAGACCATTACCGGGCACCTGCAGAACTACTCCGTTGCCTCGGAACCGAAACAGCTGATCATGAAAAACTGCCTCGTCGAAACAACCCCCACGGGTACCCCTGGCGGCTGCACCATGAAGATGGACAACATGCTCATCACGGAGTTGAGCGAGATCAGGGAAATCGCCGTCGACAACCACTCTCTCAAGAAGCACTACCACGAGTTGAACCACTGTTCGCAGACCACCTACCTGCTGGCTGCGGCGTTTGGCTCCATCATCCTGGCGGGGAGCTCCGAGTTGACCTGCCGCTTTCTCGACCACCACCGGCTCTCCATGGTCTCGGGGATGTATGCCGGGATCGGCTTCTTTTTCTCCGCGGCATCGCTGGTCCTGATGGTGATCGGGTTCACCAACCTCAAACACGATTTCCGCACCTTTTCTGCCACCGCGGCGTTCTACCCTTCACTCGCCTTTCTTCCCACCCTGATGCTCCCGGCATCCTGCTGGCTCATCGTTCGATCCGGCTGCAACTTTTTTGGCTATACGTACCATAACATGCTGCTCCTTGCCGCCACCGGTGTGGTCTTTTCATGCGCCACGGCATGGTGGCTGCGAGCCCTGCTGATGTACCGCCATATCCTCAGGAGCATCCAGGCCTTCATGTGCCGCAACAGCATGGATTACGACCGGATAAAGGAAATCGTAGGCCAGCTCTATATCGCTTGCGACTTCAACCAGACGACCCCGCTCGATTATGCCTCCCTGCAGCAAAGCGTGGTGCAGAACGTCTGCCGGTGGAGCGATATCTCGCGCGAGGAGGCTAGGCGACTGACCGGCCTGATCTTTGAGACCGTCAAGGAGCTTAAGTGCACGGTAGACTACTTGTGCTGCGAGGAGAGTAACGTCCTGGTGCTGTGGCACGAGGCGTTGAAGAGGGAGCGGCTGCACAGATGAATGACATGGCGGTGTAGCGACTAAGACAACAGGGGATCACAACAAGGCGCAACAGGAACCGCTACTGTTGCGCCTTGTTGCGTCCGGCCCCGAGCACGGCCGCAAAACCGAGCGCGCCGCACAGCGCCATGGTGCCGGTCATGGGGAGGGCGGTGCCGTTGTGGAAGGCGCCGACCAGCGCACCCCCGGAGGCGCCTAGCAGGTACTGGATGGTCCCCAAAAGGGCCGAGGCGCTCCCGGCCGCCTTCTCGAACGGGGCCAGTGCCAGCGCGGTGATGTTGGGGTAGAGCAGACCGGTCATGCACAGGCTTGCGAAGATAAGGACCATCTGCAGCGGGAACCCGCCGAAACCGGTGGCCGTCGCCGCGATGAGCGCGATACCGGCACCGCCTGCCACCATGAAGGCGCTGCGGGCAATGGCCGCGGGGGAGTAGCGGCGCAAAAGGCGCCGGTTCACCTGGGAGGCGCCGATCAGCCCGCAGGCGTTGACGCCGAAGAAGACGCCGAAAAACTGGGGCGAGAGCCCGTGCAGCTCGATGAAGACGAAGGGAGCCCCCGAGATGTAGGAGAAGTTGACCCCGGCCACGCAGCCGAGGGCGACGGCGTAGCGCAGGTAGTGGCGGTTCTTGAGCAGGTGCCAGTACACCGCGGCCATGTCCGAGGCGCTGCGCCGGATGCGTCGCTCCGCGGGGAGCGATTCCGGCAGCGCCAGCGCCGCCGCAACCAGCGAAGCCAGCCCGAACACACCCAGGAAAAGGAAGATCCCCCGCCACCCCGTGAGGAGCAGCATCTGCCCACCCGCCACCGGCGCCAGGATCGGCGCGAGCCCCATGACCAGCATGAGCAGAGAGAACATGCGGGCCGCCTCCGCGGTGTCGTAGAGGTCGCGCACCACCGCGCGGGAGATGACCATGCCCGCCCCGCCCCCCAGCGCCATCACCACCCGCCAGACCAATAGGCCGCTGCCGCTGTGCACCGTGGCGCAGCCGATGGTCGAGGCGACGTACAGGGACAGCCCGAGGAGCAGCGGCCGGCGCCTCCCCCAGCGGTCCGCCAGCGGCCCGTAGAAAAGCTGCCCCGCTGCCGAGCCGAACAGGAAGGCCGACACCGAGAGCTGCACCGTGCTGAGCGGCACCTTGAGATCACGGGCCATCTGCGGGAAGGCCGGGAGGTACATGTCGATGGACATGGCGCTGAAGGCAGTCAGGGCGCCCAGGATGAGGACGAACACGGTCATCTGGCGCCGGTTCATTTCGGCGGGGTGAGTCATTGTTGCTGCCTTGGTGAAACCCATGCGTGAAACCTCGCTGCAAGAAGTTGCAACATGCAACTAATCCGGCAAAAAACTACTTCAGGTTGCTGCAGGCGCGGCGCAGGACATCGCGGCAGATTTCCAGTTCCTGTGCGTCGATGCCCTGCTGCGCTTCATCCAGAATGCCGCGGGCGAGCGCGGTGGCGCGGTCCATCAGTTCCTTTCCCTTGTCCGTAAGGTAAAGGAGCCGCTCCCGCGCGTCGTTCGGGGAGGGGAGCCGTGCGATCAGCCCGCGCTCCTCGAGACCTGCGGCCAGCCGCGCCATGGTGGTCTTGTCCTTGGCCGTCTTCTCCGCCAGCATCCCCTGCGGCAAACCGTTGCTGTCCCAAAGCTGCACCAGCAGCGAGTACTGCTCCGAGGTGACCGGCATCTCGTTTTGCTGCAGCACGGCGTTAAAGCGCCGGAGTAAGATTCGGGAGAAACGGGAGGCGAGGTGGCCCAGCGACTTGTCCAGTTTATATTCGGTCAGGGCGTCCATATAGTTGCACCGTACAACTTTTGTCGGTCCAAGTCAACAGCTGCGAAGAGCATTGCTCCCCCTCCCTTGACGGCAGGGGGCAGGGGGGGGGGGGGGAAGCCGCAAGCAGTGGAAACAATGCCATTAAAGGAGATGGGGTACAAGGGGTACGCATTCCACCGGTCACAAAAAAGCCGGCTGCGAGTCCTTTCGCAGCCGGCTTCCGTGCCATCTGACCTGTGAGGGGCGTGGATCAATAGTCGGTGAACAAGAGGAGGTTCGCGGACTTCTTGCCGGCGTTGCCCACCGCACCCGTGGTCGCGTTCCCCGTCAGGGCGGCGGCGACGCCGGCCGGTGTGGCGGCCGGGTTTAACTGCAGGTACTGCGCGGCGACGCCGGTCGCGTTGGGGGTAGCCATAGACGTGCCGCTCAGGGTGTTGGTCGCCGTGTCGCTGCTGTACCAGGAGCCGGCGCAGTTCCCCCTTAGCCGTCCAGCATCTCGCGCACCTTGCGTAACAGCTGCACCGGCTGTACCGGCTTCATGATCAACTGGATCCCCTGGTCGAAGATGCCGCGCCGCTCCATGAAGTCGGCGGTGTAGCCGCTGGAGTAGAGGATCTTGGTCCCCGGCTTCATCTGCACGATCTCCAACCCCGCGTCCATGCCGTTTTTCCTGGGCATGATGAGATCCATCACCACTAGAGCGATGCTGTCCTGGTGCGCCGCGAAGAGCTCCACCGCCTGCTGCCCGTCGGCGGCCTCGACGACGGTGTAGCCAAACCTGGTCAGGATGGTAACCATCAGCTTGCGCACCTCCGTGTCGTCTTCGGCCAGGAGCAGGGTCTCGGTACCGCCACGCGGCGGCGGGAGTTCCACCGGCCCCGCCGCTTGCGTGCCGTCGTCCTTTGCCAGCGGCAGGTACACCCTGAAGGTCGTCCCCACCCCGGGCTCGCTGTAGACATTGATGAAACCGGCGTGCTGCTTGACGATACCGTACACGATGGCCATGCCCAGACCGGTCCCCTTGCCCACTTCCTTGGTGGTGAAGAAGGGTTCGAAGATCCTGCCCCGGGTCTCCTCGTCCATGCCGCAGCCGGTATCGGACATGATGACGCAGGCGTAGCTCCCCGGCTCGGCGTGCCCGAACTCGGTCTCAGTCGCCCCCTCGACCTGTACCACCTCCATCCCCACGGTGAGCGTCCCACCCTTGGCCATGGCGTCGCGCGCGTTGGTGGCGAGGTTGATCAGCACCTGCTCGATGTGCCCGCTGTCGGCGATCACCGGCAGTTCCGGCTTCGGGCACTGCACCACCTTCAGCGTGATGTCCTCCCCGATGATGCGCACCAGGAACTTCTGCACGTGCTGCACGATGTCACACAGGTTGACCCGCCTGGGCTCCATGACCTGCTTGCGGCTGAAGGCCAACAGGCCCTTGGTGAGTTGGGCCGCCCGCTCGGCCGAAACCAGGATCTGCTCCACCTCCCCCTTTTGCTCGTCGTCGAGCTTCGGGTCGGCGGCAAGCAGCGAACAGTACCCCATAATGACCTGCAGCACGTTGTTGAAATCGTGCGCCACGCCGCCTGCCAGAAGCCCCACAGCCTCCATCTTCTGCGCCTGCCGGAGCTGCTCTTCCAGGCGGCGCTCCGCCGTGATGTCACGCACCGTGGTGATGACGCCGATGATGTTCCCCTGCACGTCCTTGAGCGGGGCGCGGGTGTCGGTCACCCAGCCGGAGCGCCCGGTCTGCTCCACGGAAAACCGGAAGTCCACCGGCGAGGACTCCTCCCCTTCCAGCGACCTGGCGAGCAGCGCCACGACCCCGCTCTCCTTGAGGGCCGGGATGACCTCCTGCGGCCGCCGGCCCAGCATCTCCCCGGCGCCCAGCCCGGTGAACTGCTCCATATACGGGTTCCACACCTGGCAGCGCAGTTGCCGGTCGTAGACGATGATTCCCTCCTGCGCCCCGGCGATGATCTGCTGGTTGTACTGGCTTGCCTCGAGCAGGGCCTGGTCCGCCCTCAGTTTCGAGAACGAGATGGCGATGTAATCCACCAGGTCCTCGTACAGGGCCACCTTCTCCGCGGACATCAGCCCCGGGGCCGGGTCGCTGAACTGGAACAGGCCGATCATCTCGCCGTGGGAGCGCAGCGGGATCAGGGCCAGGGACTGGAACGATTCGGCGTGACAGGCGGTTGCGGCACCCCGCTGCTGCTCACCGGCGCCACCGGCTACCACGTCCGCGCCGCGCGCGGCACCGACACCGGTCGAAGTCCAATAGCTCCCTTGCCCCCTCCCCTCTCCGGCCACACGCCCGGCAAGAACCTCGGCGCACAGACAGCGCAGCGCAGCCCCGTCCGCTGCCTCGGGCGGTGCGATCCCCCGCGCGACGCGGTCGCACAGGCTGTCCCCCGCACCGGACTCCTCATCGGGAAGACCGATACTCTCGTAGTAGGGATACCCCTCTCCTGAACGCAGGCGGATACCGATGCCGCGGCATCCGGTGAGGTCACGGAAAAACCGCGCCGTGCGCGACATCAACTCCTTCAGGTCGGTGGACTCGTTGCAGATGCGCAGCAATTCCACGGTGGCGTTGCGACGCATCTCTTCGCGTTTGCGCACCGTGATGTTGTCGCACAAAGCCACGAAATAACCGGGCTCCACACTGTACAGAGACACCGCCCACCATTGGTCCAGCGGGACGATGAAGGTCTCCAGGTGCTCCGAAAGTCCCGTCTGCGCCACCCGTCCGCAGGCGGCCAGCAGCCCCGCGTTGCTCTCGCTCAACCGCGCGATCACCTGCGACGCCCGCCTGCCCACCAGGTCGTCCCGCCCGGTCAGCTGCAGCAGGGCGCGGTTGACGTTGAGGAAGACGAAATCCACGACCGCGCCGGCAGCGTCCCGGACCACGCGGCAGGACGCGACCCCCTCCAGCATGTTCTGGAACAGCTGCTGGTAGTCCTGCTTGCTTTTTTGCAGCGCCCGCTCCGCCTGTTTCTGGACCGTCACGTCGTTCAGCATGACCAGCAGGCAGGGAGTGCCGTCCAGCACCACCACGTCGGCAGCAAACAGGACGTCGATCACCTCACCCGACTTGCGCTTCAACTGCAGTTCCTGGGAGAATCCTTTACCCTGCCGGATCGCAGCGACGATCTCGTCACGAGTCCCGTCGTCCAGGTAGAGCCCCAGTTCCAGCGCAGTGCGGCCGATCACCTCCTCCCGCTGGAAGCCCATGAGCCGCAGCCAGGCCGGGTTCACGTTCAAAAGCCGTCCGTCGTCGACGGCGCCGATGCCGATGGCCACCGGCGCATGGTCGAAGATGGTCCTGAACCGGTTTTCGCTGTCCCTGAGCGCCGCCTCCGCCAGCTTGAGCTGGGTGATGTCCACCAGCGTCGACAGGATGACCTGCTCCCCGCCCACCGACAGCAGTTGCGAGGAAAGCTGGGCCACGAAGCGCTCGCCGTTCTTGCGATTGAACTCCTGCTCCCACCCGCGCAGGGTGCCGGTATCGCGCAGTTGCGCCAGGAAGCGCTCAACCGCCGAGGGATCGGGCCAGATGTGGCGCCCCGACCTGCCGATCGCCTCTTCCCTGCTGTAGCCGGTCAGCGCCTCCCAGGTTTCATTCACCTCCAGGAAGGCCCCGTCCTCGAAGCGGGTCAGGGCGATGGCGGCCGGGTTCCCGGAAAAGGCGAGGGAGAACTTCTCCTCGGATTTCAGCAGGGCCTCTTCGGCCTGGCGCCGCGCGGAAACGTCCTGGAGCACCGCCAGCACCGACGTGCCCCCCGCCCCGCCGCGCAGTAGGTTGAAGGTGGCCTGGCAATAGACCGAGGCGCCGTCGCGCCGCAGCAGGGCGAACTCCGCCTGTACCCCGCTGCGCCCGCTCTCGCCCAGGCTCGCCAGGCTCTCCCGGCAGGGCTGGCGATCTTCCGGATGGCACACGGCGACCAGGTCCATGTCCAGCAGTTCGCCTTCCTTATACCCGGTCATGCGGCAAAAGGCCGGATTCACCTTGAGTAACCTGCCGCTCGCCGGATCGAGCCGCGCCTCCCCTACGCTCGACTCCATGAACATGATGCGGAATTGCTCTTCCGTTTCGGCAAGTCGTTCCTGGACCAGCTTCCGCTCCAGTTCCAACAGGTCGATGCGCGCCTCGGCCAGTTTCGCCTCCGAGCTGTTCGCCTCGGCGCGGGCGTCCGTCTCACCGTTTAGGGCGGTCTGCAGGCGCTCATGCAAATGGGCGAACAGGGTCCCCATCACTATGAAGACGAAGACCGAGGCGAGGTGGCTCAAGCGGTACGACAGAAGCGAGAACGGGGGTGGAATGAAGACATAGACGATGAGCAGCGCGGAGATCGCGGTGGCGGCGATGCCGGCCCGTTTCCCGGCCAGGCGGGAGCTGAGAAAGACTGCGGGATAGAACAGGATGTAGGCGAAAGGCTGCAGGTAATCCCATAGGAGCAGCTGTAGCGCGCAGGCCAGGAATGGGAGCAGAAGTGCCGGCACGACCTTCAGGTTCTTTGTCGGCGCTGGGCCCACCCTTCCTCCTTCAGGACACACTCAATAACGATGAGGGGACTGGCTCCGCAAGGTGCCTGTCCCCTTTCTCTTAACACGGGTGAGACTGGCACTAGGTAAGGTTTCAACTGTATCAGCAGGTCCGACGAGGGACTTTTCGAACGGTTTAAGGAATTCAGGAGCATCCGCAGCAGAGACCAGTCTACCTTGGCGGGTTGCTTTTGCAACCGGCAGGCTCTGCACAATGGATAAACGTCTCGCTATGTCAGCGGATCCAGAACCTGTCGCTTTCCTGCCTGATGAAACCCTCCCGCTCGAGCTGCTCCAGGTTGCGCGCCAGCAGTGCTCCCTCCAGGGCGAGCTTTTCCTCCAACCGTTCCAGGGGCACCCCCGGTTCCGCCAGGATTGTCCTCAGGATCAGGCTCCGCTGCTCGCGGTTGGAGCCCCGAAACGGCGACTGGCGCACGTGGTGGGCGCTCTTGCGGCCGGGGTTGGTCTGTCCGCGCTTGAGGGATGCGCCGTAGTCCATGAGCGCGTAGTACCACTGGCGCGGGTTGCCCCGGTCCAGGGTGAGCTCGACCAGGGGCAGGATGTCGGCATCGCGCACCGACTCGCAGTGCGGGAAAAAGTGCCGGATGAATACCGACCGGATGTTGGTTTCGATGAAGGGAGTGGCGATGTCGAAGGCGAACGCGGCCACGGCCCGGGCGGTGTAGGGGCCGATGCCCGGCAGCGACTCCAGTTCTGCCACCTCATGTGGCAGCGTCCCGCCGAATCGCTCCCTTACGGCCCGGGCGCACTGCTGCAGCGCAACCGCGCGCCTGTTGTAGCCAAGCCCCTGCCACAGCGACAGCACGCGGGAGAGTTCCGCCTCGGCCAGGTCCTGCCACGTGGGGAAGATCGCCAGGAACTCGAGGTATTTCTCGCGCACCCGGTCCACCTGGGTCTGCTGCAGCATGATCTCCGACACCAGGATGGCGTACGGGTCACGGGTCTCGCGCCAGGGAAGGTGCCGCCCGTGCGAGCGGTAATGGTCGAGGACCGTGTTCCGGAACAGGTTTACTTCGCCTGTCGTGACGTCTGTTTGCATCTGCCGCCTCCACAGCGGCCGTCGACATGGTTGCGACTGGCCCGGCAGCGATTGTAGCCGCTTTGCTCTTCGCGACCAATATAAATCACGTCTCTGTCTCTGCGCCCCGCGCCATACATTGAACCATTATAATCATTGTCACAGGGTCACCGAGAAGTAGTATGTAAGATGCGTTGTCACTCATAACAAGTTGGAAAAGGAGGCGCTATGAAAAGGCTGGGTGCGGTAGTACTGGTACTGGCTGGTCTGTGCGGCTGTCTTCCTACCCACGACCTCGCGAAGACTCTGCGTTACGCAGACAACACACCGGTTGGAGTGGAAAACATCAAGTTCCTCGATCTGAACCAGATGAAAAGAGGAGAGGCCTGTACCTTCAACATCTTCTATGTCATTCCGCTATTCGGGGACGGTTCCATCCTGACCGCGGCCCGCAAGGGTGGTATCAACAACGTCGAGCTTATCGGCCAAACCGGCACCTGGTATTTCCCCTTCAGCACCGACTGTACCGTGGTCTACGGCGACAAGAGTGCCATCATTCAAAGACAGAAGGAACCCGCCAAGTAACGTACGAGGCAGTTCCACAGAGGGGGAGTCCCCGCTCCCCCCCGAGCCCCGCAGCCCCCTCCTACCACTCGGACCATCTACCACTCGGACCATCTATCACTCCAGCATCCACTCCAGCATCCACTCCAGCATCCACTCCAGCATCCACTCCAGCATCCACTCCAGCATCCACTCCCATCACTCCCATCACTCCCATCACTCCCAGTATTCCCAGTATTCCCAGCCCCCCCATCAGTTCTCTCCCCGCAGTAACGTCCCCACCGCAGCGTCGTCCGAGCCCCCGCGTTCCCCCCTTTGCGAAGGGGGGTCAGGGGGGATTTGCTTTTGCCTGGGCGCCTCAGCGACCGCCTCGCCTCAGCCACCAACCCCATTTACCCTTTGACATCCCCCGAGCCGTACCTTACCCTGTCGCGTCATGGAAACCAGATTTTCACCTGCCCTCTCCGGCGCCCTCGCCATGGTCGTCTGCGGCTTCTTGTGGAGCCTCGCCGGGCTGTTCATCAAAGTCCTGAACTGGAACCCCTTCCTCATCGCCGGCCTAAGGAGCCTGATCGCCTTTTTGTTCCTGCTGGCGCTGGTCGGCACCGTCCGGCTGCAGTGGTCCAAGGCGCTTTTCGGCGCCGCCCTCGCCAACGCCGCCACCATGCTCCTCTTCGTCGCCGCCAATAAGAGCACAACGGCTGCCAATGCCATCCTGCTGCAGTACCTGGCCCCCGTCTTCACCGCCGCCTTCAGCGTCTTGTTCCTCAAGGAGCGCCTCTACCGCGAACAGGTGCTGGCGCTCCTGATGACCATCGTCGGCATGGTGGTGCTGTTTTTGGACCGCCTCTCCCCCGGGCAACTCGCCGGCAACCTCATGGCCCTCACCTCGGCCTTCACCTTCTCCCTCATGTTCATCTTCACCCGCATGCAAAAGGACGGGGACCCGCTGCACTCGTTCATGGCCTCGCACGCCGTGGCCGCTGTGGTCGCCCTCGGTGCCGCCGCCTTCCTGCCCCTCCCGGTCTTCACCGGGACCGCGCTCGCCAGCATCCTCGCCCTGGGCGTGGTCCAGATCGGCCTCGCCTCCCTCTTCTTTTCCTACGGCATCAAGCGCGTCTCCGCCGTCACCGCCAACCTGATCGCCGTCATCGAACCGGTGTTCAACCCGGTCTGGGTCTTCCTGGTCCTCGGCGAAACCCCTTCGGCCAACACCATCGCCGGCGGCGCGCTCATCCTCGGCTCGGTCACCGCAGCGAGCCTGATCAGCGCCCGCAGGATTCCCAAATACGCTTAGGCCCCTCTTAAAATCCTATTGCGGCAAAAAGCGCAAACGTCTATATTGTCACACGACTAATGTGGGTTTGACGACATCAGTCATAGTACAAAGGCATATGCCAGTTGCGCCTTTGTCAGACCACCTAGGAGGAAAAGTAATGCCAGATTGCGAACTTTTGTCCGGATGTATCTTCTTCAACGACAAGATGGCCAACATGCCGTCCACCAGCACCGTGTTCAAGATGATGTACTGCAACGACAATTTCGAGGGATGTGCGCGCTACACCGTGCGCAAGGAACTCGGAAAGGACGCCGTGCCGGAGGATCTCTTCCCCAACCAGACCGATCGGGCCAGGGAGATCCTCGGCAAGGGTTGACATCGCGGCGGGAGTTGTATAGAACCGTGAGGTGAGGCAGCGCTAAGCGCAGATGAAAGGCCGCGGGAATCCGGGGCCTTTTTTAGTGCCGAGCGGAAACCGCAGGTGCCAGAGGGAAAGAAAAAATGGTTTCAGCAGAACACGATCTATTGAAAAGGCGAGCTGCCCGTCTGTCGGTGGCCTCAAACGCGACGCTGGTGGTCGCCAAGCTGGTGGTCGGCATGATCACCGGTTCGGTTTCGGTGCTTTCCGAGGCGGTCCACTCCGGCGTGGACCTGGTGGCAGCGGGAATCGCCTGGTATTCGGTGCGCGAGTCGGGCAAGCCCGCCGACGAGGATCACCACTATGGGCACGGCAAGATCGAGAACGTTGCCGGCACCATCGAGGCCGTCCTTATCTTCGGCGCCGCCTTCTATATCATATGGGAAGCCGTGCAAAAGCTTCGCACCGGTGTGGTGGAAATCGAGGGGCTCGGGCTGGGCGCGGCGGTCATGGCCGTCTCGGCGCTCGCCAACTACCTCGTCTCCCGGCACCTGTTGAACGTCGCCGCCGCTACCGACTCGGTCGCGCTGGAAGCCGACGCCATGCACCTGCGCACCGACGTCTACACCTCCGCCGGTGTCCTGGGCGGCCTGGCTGCCATAAAGCTCACCGGCATTCCCATGCTCGACCCGATCGTCGCCATCGTGGTCGCACTCATGATCATCAAGGCGGCCTGGGACCTCACCAGGAGCGCCTTCTTCCACATTCTGGATGTGAAACTGCCGGAAGAGGAAGAGGCGGTGATCCACGAAGTGCTGGAAAACTACCGTCAGCACCTGATCGAGTACCACAAACTGCGCACAAGAAAGTCCGGGCACCTGCGTTACGTCGACATGCACCTCGTGGTCCCCAGGCAGATGACCGTGGAGGCCGCGCACACCCTGAGCCACGAGATCACCGCCGAGATCGAGCGCCGTCTTCCCTACAGCCACATCCTGGTGCACCTCGAACCCTGCCCCGGCGGCTGCGAGCACTGCACCGTCGACTGCCACAAGCTTCCTGCAAAACGGTAATCTTTCCTGAACTATTGATACATTGTAGATACCTTGCTACACTCGCTCTTGGTGGGATTCAGAAGACAAAGGAGAGCTACATGGTAGCGAAAGCGCAAAAGTGGGGCAACAGCCTGGCAGTGCGTTTGCCGAAGTCAATAGCGGCAGAGTGTGGTATCGAAGCGGATTCCCCTGTAGAGATCACCAGGCAGGAGGGGTACATAATCATCAAGCCCATCGTCAACAAGGTTTTTTCGCTGGACGCCCTCCTTGATGGAATCAACGAGGAAAACCTGCATGCAGAGGTTACCAGCGGAAAACCTGTGGGCAGGGAATTGCTATGACAGCGATGGGTTACGTTCCCGACAGAGGAGAGGTGGTATGGCTTGATTTCGATCCTCAGGCGGGGCACGAGCATGCAGGCCGGCGCCCAGCTTTCGTGCTGTCGCCGCGCATCTACAATAAAAAAACCAGCCTCATGCTCTGCTGTCCAATCACATCACAGGTAAAGGGCTACCCGTTCGAGGTGGCAGTTGCCGGGGTTACCACGGTCCGGGGCGTCATATTGGCCGACCAGGTGAAAGCGTTGGACTGGCAAGTACGGCGAGCAGAGAAAGGCGGCAGGGCAAGTAGGGAAGTCCTCGAAGAAGTCATCCTGAAGGTTCGTGCCATTCTCGAAGGATAAGCAGCCCCTCCCTCAGCCAGCCCCCACCCCGCAGGTGAAGATCTTCAGGTACTGCTGCACCAGTTCCTCGTCGCGCTCCGGGGAGTGGCTGATCAGGTTCTCGGTGGCCAGGCTGCTCAAGAAGAAGTAATTCACCATCCCCGCCAGCGCCAGCGCCGCGTTGGTCGGGTCCACATCCTCGCGGAACTTCTGCTGCCGTTTCCCCTCCTCGATGGCCTGCGCCATGATCACGATCACCTCGTCGATGACCGGCATGACCAGCGTGCTGAAAAAAGCCGTGGGGTTGGTCAGCTCGCTGGTGTAGAACCGGAGCAGGTACGGGTTGTCCCGGTGCCTGCGGAAGGTCCAGCGCAGGTAACTCTCCACCATCTCGACCGGGTCGGTCACCCGCTGCCTGATCTCGTGGATCTCCGCGAAGCAGGCAAACTGCCGCTGCAGCACCGCAGAATAGAGTCCTTCCTTGCTCCCGAAGTGGTACGAGATCATCGAGATGCTGGTCCCCGCCGCCTGAGAGAGTTCCCTGATGCTGACACCGTGCAGCCCCCGCTCCGAGAAGAGCTGCGTCGCCACATCCAATAGCTTCCTGTTACATTCCGTCTTTTCCATTGCCTACCCCGGCCAAGTGATACGCGCGCGCCAACATTAGCAAAAATGACGTGGAATTACCAATTCTATATTGCAAATAAAACATCGTACTGTTATGTTGTATTCGCCGAACGATCGTTCGATTTGAACGAAGACCTCACCCCCCCCGACAAACTTTCCATGTTCCGCTGCAGAGCGGGATGACATCATCAAAGGAGGATCCAGATTAATGTCTGAATTGCACAACAGGATCAGGAAGTCCAGCCTTCACTCCCGGATCACCACCGTCGACCAGGTAATTCCGCTCTTTAAAAACGGCATGAACCTCGGCTGGTCCGGCTTCACCCCCGCCGGCTACCCGAAAGCGGTGCCCATCGCCCTTGCCGACCACGTCGAGAAGAACCAGCTGCAGGGGAAACTGAGGTTCAACCTGTTCATCGGCGCCTCCGTCGGCGTCGAGACCGAGGACCGCTGGGCCTCCTTGGACATGATCGACCGCCGCTGGCCCTACCAGACCGGCAAGAACATCCAGGCCGGCATCAACGAGGGGCGCATCCGCATGGGTGACAAGCACCTCTCCATGTTCGCCCAGGACCTCGGCTACGGCTTCTACACCAAGGACAACGGCGGCCGGCTCGACCTGGCCATCATCGAGTGCTCCGCCATCACCGAAAACGGCGACCTGGTGCTCACCGCCTCCTGCGGCGCCGTCCCCGAGATCGTCCAGATCGCCGACAAGATCATCATCGAGATCAACACCTCGATTCCGAACTTCGAAGGCCTGCACGATATCGTCGAGCCGATCACCCCGCCCAACCGCCTCCCGTACCTCATCTGCCGCGTCGACGACCGCGCCGGGTCCCCCTACGTCCGCGTCGACAACGACAAGATCGTCGCCATCGTCGAATCCGACAAGCCGGACAACGGCCGCGCATTCAGCGAGCAGGACGACACCTCCGAGGCCATCGCGGCAAACATCATCGACTTCTTCTCCGCCGAGGTGAAGGCCGGCCGCCTGCCCAAGAGCCTCCTGCCGCTGCAGTCCGGCGTCGGCTCCATCGCCAATGCCGTCATCGGCGGCCTCGCCAACGGCCCCTTCACCGGCCTGAAGGTCTGGACCGAGGTGCTGCAGGACACCATGCTCGACTTCTTCGACTCCGGCAAGCTCGACTTCGCCTCCACCGTCTCGCTCTCCTTCTCCGTGGACGGCTTCAAGCGCTTCTACGGTAACTGGGACAAGTACAGCAACAAGGTGATGATGCGCCCGCTCTCCATCGCCAACCACCCCGAGCCGATCCGGCGCCTGGGCTGCATCGCCATGAACACCCCGGTTGAGTTCGACATCTACGCCCACGCCAACTCCACCCTGGTCGGCGGCACCAGGATGATCAACGGCATCGGCGGCTCCGGCGACTTCCTGAGAAACGCCTACCTCTCCATCATGCACACGCCGTCGGCGCGCCCGACCAAGACCGACCCGACCGGCATCACCTGCGTCGTGCCGCACGTGCCGCACGTCGACCACACCGAGCATGACCTCGACGTCCTGGTCACCGAGCAGGGGCTTGCCGACCTGCGCGGCCTCGATCCCAAGAGCCGCGCCAAGCTCATCATCCAGAAGTGCGCGCACCCCGACTACAAGCCGCTCCTGGCGGACTACTTCGAGCGTGCCGCGCACGACTGCCTGGGCAGGAAAGCCGGCCACGAGCCCCAGCTTCTGGACCGCGTCTTCAAGATGCAGGTGAACCTGGCCAAGAAGGGCACCATGAAGATCGACAACTGGGACATCTAGATCCACCACTGTACAGGATGGCAGTAAAGCGGCAGGAAGCCTTGAGGCTCCTGCCGCTTTATTTTTTGCCCTTCCGCCCGAGTCCCCTCTCCCCCTGGGAGAGGGTGCCCGAAGGGCGGGTGAGGGGGCTTTCGCCACGGAACGTGAACGTATGCGGCGAAAGCCCCGATGGGCACTGACTGTGAAGAACCTCCCACTGACATAGAAGATTTTTTTATCTCTTTGATGAAACTACTGCACAATCCTGTACTCTTGTTGTCATCAAGGAGGTGATCCATGAGAATAACCATGAGCGACTATGTCGGCAGTAGTTGCGAAGCAGTAAGTAATTCCCACCGTTTCGTCTACCTCTGGTTTCGAACCGGCGGTAACCCCTGTCTTCAGTGCGGCGTCAAAACGGAGACCTGCGATTGGTATCACCGGTTAGCCCGCACCACGGTCCGGGTCGCCGAAGCCTGAAAATCTTCTGTTAAAAATTTTCAATATTGCTGTACCCTCTTGGGATGGAAAATCTCCGTCCGCTGATACTCTCCATCCTTATCCTCGTCCTCGCCGCACCGGCAGCGGCCTTTCCGGTTCCCGAGCGCCTGGAGTACGAGGTCACCTGGTCCGGCGTCAAGGCAGGTTCGGCAGTACTGGAAGTGACGCCGCAGGGGGACGAACTGCGCCTCACCAACACCATCCGGTCCACCGGCGTCGTCTCCGCCTTCTTCAAGATCGACGACCGCACCGAATCGGTCACCACCCGCGCCGGCAAACCCAAATTCTTCCGGGAGAACAAGCGCGAGGGGAGTTACCGCGCCGCGCGGGAAGCGACCTTCAACTTCTCCACCCTCAAGGCCAACAGCATCGACCTTCTGAAAAAGGTCGAGCAGAGCGATGCCATCACCCCCAAGACCTACGACAACCTCTCCAGCATCTACTTCATACGCGGCAGCGACCTCTCCCCGGGCCGCTCCATCTCCTTCGAGATCTACGACACCAAGCGGCTGTGGAACACCGAAGTCCGGGCGGTGCAGCGCCAGGAATTGACGACGCCGCTGGGAAAATTCAAGACCGTGATGGTCACCTCCCGCCTCAGGCACAACGGTGAGGAAGCCAAGGTCGGCAACGCCACCTTCTGGTTCACCGACGACAACCGCAGGATTCCAGTAAAGATAACCACCACCATCAAGGTGGGCGAGGTGACCCTCACCTTGGTTGGCGGCATCTAGCAGCACCGCCCCACTCCACCGGAACCTCACCTGCAGCCGCCCGTTCACAGCGCCTGTCACTCCGCGATTACCCTCTCCGGCTCGCCACACGCCCTTCCTTCTCCCTCTTTTGATGTCCCTCGCAGGCGCCTAAGTGATACGACGTCGTCGACAAAAACACCTTGACTTTTACAGTGTGCAGAATTAATTTGATATTAAAGCATCAAACATCAAACAATTTCCATTTCGGCAGAGGAGACACCGCCATGAAAAAGAACTATTGGGACGCCATCAAGGAGAGGAGAACCTTTTATGCACTCGGCAAAGAGCCCGTGGCAAGCGATGAACGCATCCATGAAATCGTCGGGCAGGCCGTGCAGTACGTACCGTCTTCTTTCAACTCGCAGAGCAGCAGGGTTCTCATCCTCCTCGGACCCCAGCACGACCGGCTCTGGGACCTGACCAAGCAGGAACTGAAAAAGATCGTTCCTCCGGAGAGCTTTGCCGCCACCGAACAGAAGCTGGATTCCGCCTTTCGTAGTGGCTACGGTTCCATCCTATACTTCGAAGACACCGCCGTGGTGCAAGGGCTCCAGGAACAGTACCCCGCTTACAGCGATAACTTTCCCGTCTGGGCCGAGCAATCCTCCGGGATGCTGCAGTTCGCGGTCTGGACCGCCCTGGAAGCCGAAGGGTGGGGCGCATCGCTGCAGCACTACAACCCCGTCATAGACAGTGCGGTGCAAGAGGAATGGAGTGTCCCGGCGAGTTGGAAGCTGGTCGCCCAGATGCCCTTCGGCAGCCCCGAAGCAGAGCCGGCCCCCAAAGAGTACCAGCCCATCGCGGCACGCGTGAAAATGTACCGGTAGCCGGATGACGCGCACCGGCGCCATCACGCCACCGGCAGGAGAAAAGCCATGTCCAACAGATTCCCTGCAGTATTCGTGTCCCACGGCTCGCCGAGCATGGTCTTGGAGAAGTGCCCGACGCGGGATTTTTTGAGGTGCCTCGGCCCCAAGCTGGGCAAGCCCAAAGGTATCGTCGCAATCACGGCACATTGGACCACGGCCACGCTGCGGGTGTCCGGCCACCCGCAGCCGCCCACCATCCACGACTTCGGCGGATTTGCCGAGGAACTGTACCGGCTGAATTACCCGGCGCCCGGGGACCCGGTGCTCGCAAAGCGCGTCCTGTCTCTCTTGCAGGCTTCAGGAGTGGCCGGAGAACGGGATCTCTCCCGCGGTTTTGACCATGGCACCTGGGCGCCTCTCATGCTCATGTATCCGGAAGCCGACATCCCGGTGGTCCAGCTCTCGACCCAACCGCAGCTCGGCGCGCAGCATCACCTGGCGCTGGGCGAAGCCCTGCGCCCGCTCAGGGACGAGGGGGTGCTGATTTTAGCCAGCGGCTCCGCAACCCACAACCTGAGGGACTTCTTCGGCCGCCCTTTGGATCACGAGCCGCTCCCTTATGCCCTCGAATTTGCCGCCTGGCTCAAGGACGCCGTGCTGCAGGGTCGCACCGAAGACCTGGTTGCCTGGGAAACCCGCGCACCGCATGCCCTGCGCAATCATCCTACTCCCGAGCATTTCCTCCCCTTGCTGGTTGCCCTGGGCACCGGCGGCGCCGGGTCCCTACTCCACGACGGGTACAGCTACGGTGCGCTTTCCATGGCTGCCTTCAGGTGGGATTGATCCCGAAAAATCCATGGGTCGCCGAAACCTGTTGCGGGTCAAGCGGCTCTTCATATACCATGCTGGAGTCCCCGCCTCGTGCGGGGCCTTCCGGCTGGCCGGGAATCACATCGGTAGTATCTGCGAGCCATGACAGAACCTTCGTTGTTCCTTCCTCCGACACCTGCGCTGCTTTCGGTGCTGAAGCTGTTCCTCATCCCGGTTGGCGGCGGCATCCCGGCCGGGGTGCTCCTCGCCAAGGCCAAGGGGCTGGCCTGGCCGGTCACCACGCTGCTCTACCTCGTCTCCGATGTCATCCTTGCCGTCGCTTTCGAACCGCTATTGCGCGTCATCGCCTTCATCTGCGGCAAGATCCCGTTCCTGCGCCGCGTCAGTGCCGCCATACGGGCCGCCAACGCCCGTAGCGCCGCCCAGTTCCAGGTCAATGCCACCGGCCCGGTATCCCTGGTGATGATCTCCTTCGGCGTCGATCCC
Source organism: Geomonas anaerohicana (assembly GCF_016458305.1). GTDB lineage: Bacteria > Desulfobacterota > Desulfuromonadia > Geobacterales > Geobacteraceae > Geomonas > Geomonas anaerohicana. The sequence goes on from NZ_JAEMHL010000009.1 coordinate 208,140, forward strand.
ATGACCGGACGGGCCTCCGCCCTTGCCGCCGGCCACGGCTTCGTGGCAGGGTGGGCCTTCGCCATCGCAGGCGACATGCTCTACTTCGCGGTGATCGCCTTCTCCACCCTGCGCCTGAACAAGTACATCAAGGATCCGGACACGACCATGTGGATCATCCTGGCACTCATGCTCGTGGTGCCGATGGTGGTGCGCCGGATCAGGTCGGGACGGGCATCGTACCAGGCACAGGAGCCCGCCTGAAACAACGACTCCGGCCAAACTTCCTCATTTCTGCCACATTGCTTCCCTATTTCATTAGTAAGGTGATGCCGTGTAATGAGGGATCTCACTGGTCGACCCGTCAGGGGCGACAGGTAGAGCGACACAGAAGGGGGTAACAATGAAAAGACGCATCTCGTCACTTTTTGTGCTGCTGGCCTTGGGAGGGTGCGTGACGGTGCCCACCGGCCCTAGCGTGAAGGTCCTGCCCACCCAGGGCAAGTCCTTCGAAACCTTCATGAAGGAAGACGCCACCTGCCGTCAGTGGGCGAACTCGCAGCTGGGCGCGCCGGTGCAGGAAACCTACGACAAGAACATGGCCACCAGTGCCGTTGTCGGTACCGCGGTCGGGACCGGCGTGGGTGCCGTGCTTGGTTCCGCCTCGGGCAATACCGGAGCCGGTGCCGCCATCGGCGCCGCGACCGGGCTGCTGTTCGGGACCGCCGCGGGCTCCGGGTCGTCCCAGGTTTACGGGGCGCAGGCGCAGCGCATGTACGACAACGCCTACGTCCAGTGCATGTACACCTACAACAACCAGATCCCCGGAACCAGGACCGTGGTCGCGGCCCGTCCGGCCCCGCCTCCTCCTGCCCGGGTGGCACCTCCTCCGCCGCCGGTAGCCGAGCCGCCGGTCATGGCACCTCCTCCGCCTCCGCCGCCTGAAGAAGTCATAGTGCCCGCCCCCGAAGAGTACGAGGCCCCGCCTCCTGAGTTCGTGTACTCGCCGCAGTTGAACGCGTACGTGGCCGTGGGCGTCCCCTACGACCTCATCTACAGCGGCAACCAGTATTACTACTTCTACGGCGGCAACTGGTACCGCGGCGCCTACTACAACGGCCCCTGGAGCTACGTCCCGCGCCGGGCATACCCGCAGCTGTTCGTGCGCTACGAGGTGGTCAACATACGCCACTACCGCGATGTGGAGTACCGGCGCTACGTGAGCGACCGGCGCCACTACGACGGCCGGGTCTACCGCCCTGAGTATCGCCGCATCGCGCGGCACCGCCCCGGCTACTGACATTCTTCCTCGCTCCACCAAGGCACCCGCTCACCCCGGGTGCCTTTTTTATTCCCCCCACTCTCCCCACCTGGTCCGACGCAGTTGCTCCCTTTGCTCTTTGTTGACGCATTGACAAACCGCCGCATTAGGATACTTTCATTTGGTTCGCTGACGGCACGGATCTCTTCAGCACCAGAGCCACGATGGTAGCCTCTTGCCGGTAAAACGACGACGCTATCCATTGCGGGAATGCCGCGACCAAGGGGGGGACTGCATGAGAGGCAAAGCGATAGGAGTCGCTCTGGGCGTCGTGGGAATAGTGCTCTGGTTCATGCCGCTAGTAAAGGTGGGCTTCAACGTCTATTTCGCGGGGAGGCAGATCGGGAACGTGAGCTACCTACTGGTAGTCTGCTCCCTCGCCTACGCGCTCTTCTCATTTTTCGACCTGCATAAGCTGCGCGTCATTGCGGCCACCATATCGACCGCCATCGGCCTGCTTCTGCTTTCCGAGGCATGGAGCTACGCAGCCTGGGGGCTGTACGGCCTCAACATCGTCTCCGTGGCCAGCTGGCTCGCGGCGGTTTCCGATTGGGACGCGACCAAGCGCTCGGCAGAGGACAGCCAGACCTGAAGAAAGCTGAGCATAAGAAGGAGGGGAAATGGACCACAAGACGAAAGGTGTGGTACTCGGTCTCGCCGGCGTGATCCTGTGGTTCATGCCGCTGGTCAACTTCGGCTTCATGGGCATCGACATCTACCAGGCCGGATCCCACGTCGGCGGCATCAGTTACCTGCTGTTGGCAGCCTCAGCCGGGTACGCCGTGCTTTCCTGGTTCGAGCAGCATCAACTGAGGATCGTCGCCGCCGGTATCGCCACCGCCATCGGACTGCTGTTCCTGGTGCAGTTCGGGGGGCGCGCCGCCTGGGGGCTGTACTCACTCATCGTCGTTTCCGGCATCAGCTGCATCTGCGGCTACACCGACGAGCAGAAGCGCAAGACGTTGCTGCAACAGGCGGAAGACGGCGACGCCCTCTGACCCAGGCCTGCAAAAACGAAGGCACCCCGCTGGGCGGAGTGCCTTCCCTTTACTTCTCCTTTATGCTTTCCACCGGGTAATTCCTGTTCTCGGTCATACTCTGCATAAACGCCTTCATCTTTCCCATCCCTTCCGTCTCGTCATTCCACCCCAGCGTCCCGAAGCGCAGGTCGTAGGCCTCGTACCCCAGTTGGTTCAGCATCAGAGTGGCGGCAGCACCTATGTGGCCGATGTAGCAGACCACGACGATCTTGCGGTCCTTGGGGAGCCTGGCGAGGCTCTCCTTGCTGGCGATCTGCTTGAAGGGGATGTTGATCGCCCCCGGCACGTGCCCCGCGGCATAGTCCTCGGGACGCTGGATGCTCACCACGAGCACCCCCTTGCCCCCGTCCTTGCCCACCTCACGGTATAACTCGCTTCTGTCCATGAACAGGTTTCTGCCGGAAGTGAGCACCGCCCTGGTCCGTTCCGTGATCAGGTCGTCTCCCTGTGCCGCCTTGGCGGTAACCTTGGCAATTCCCTGCCCCGCTACAGTTTCTTTGTTTTCCGTAGTCACCGGGTACTTCGGAGAAGCAGTATAAGGCGCTGCGGAACTGTCCCGGTTCCAATGACTGAGCCCCAGGGGCATGGCCGTGGCGCTGTAGCCGAGCTGGTTGAAGTACAGCGAAGCCACCATGGAACGGTGTCCGTCGTCGCAGGTCAGCACGATCTTCTTGTCGCGCGGCAGCAGCCCGAGGGATTTCGGTTCGGTGATCTGGTCGAACGGTATGTTGACGGCGCCCGGCACGTGCCCCTTGGCGAAGTCGGCGCGGGACTGCAGGCTCACGATGAAGTAGCCCGCCTCGCCCCCTTTCACTACATCGTCATACACATTTTCAGCCGTCATGAACGGGGGGGCCGCGAAGAACGCCGTACTCTTCTTCAGGATCTCCTCGGACAGCTGGGCCGATGCCGTGGACTGAACCGATTGGTCCGGGTGCTGCGCCGTGCCGTCGCCCGGGCCGCCGGCAAGCGACCATGCCGGGACGGCCAGGGACAGCAGCAGGATTGCCATGCTGGTAACGGATTTGCAGTTAGTGCGCCTGACTCTCATCAAACTTCTCCTTCACACGAAAAGTAAAAGTCGCCCTTTGCGAAGGGGGATTTAGGGGGATCTGCTTTTGGTCCCGCTTGGGGCAACGCCATTGCTGCGCACTATCCCACCCAGCGGCCAAAGGCTCAAGGAGAACTTGATGAACGGGTCAAAGCGATGGATGAACGGTGCCGGCGAGCGCCTTCTTCACCTCGGGAATCAGGCGACGGGACACCGGAACGGCGGGGATGGCAGGCTCGGTGAAGGAGACCATCATGCGACTGTCCCCGGCCGGCCCGATCGCCTGCACGTGGCGGAGGTTCACCACGAAGCTCTTGTGCACCTTGAGGAAGTTGGAGGTCGGGAACCGTTGCAGCACCGCCTTCAGGCTCATCAGGAGGTAGAACTTCTTGTCAGGGGTGTGGATGCGGCAGTAGTTGCCATCGGCCTCGATCAGGCACACCTGTTCGGCCGACAGGAAATGGAAGGCGCCGTTCTCGTAGATCGGCATTTTCTTGAGTTCCAGGTGGCCGCTGTTCGGGTTGGTGCTGGCGCCGGTCTGTTCCGACAGGTCCATGAAGGAAACTGCCCAGGCCATGGGGCTTCCCGGCACCACCAGTCGCGACAGGCTGATCATGAGCACCTTGCCCAGGAAGTCGATCACCATCGAGCGCTGCGTCGACTCCTGCAGGCTCGACAGTTCGTTCAGGATGCCGCGCACCTTCTCCCGGCTCCGTGCCGGGTGCATCTGGAACAGGTTTTGGCCAATGGGCCCCATGTCCGGAGCCGCAATGCGCAGGGCGTGCTCGTTCATCCCCAGCACCTGCCACTCCTCCGACAGGAGGACCAGCCCGATCTCGACTCTACTTCCCTGCTCGCTCAGGTACTGTTCCAGTGACATCCTTCACCACACCGTTTTAAGTGCCTTCATCTCCAGCAGCTTCGTGTCACAGGTAATCAGGCTTGCTTTGTGATGCAAAGCTGTAGCAGCAATTATTCTATCGGCAGGATCGCCATGAGCAAAACCAGGGTGATGGCTTGAATGGTAGGCGATGTCCAGGGTTATGGGAAGGACGTGACAGGTGACACGACGTCCCCTACCCAACTCTCTTTCCTGGCAGCTTCCAGCCTTAGCCGCGCCTCACTCGCCTCATCGGCTTCCGGCACGAGACGTGCGATCACCTTACCGCGTGAGGTTACCGCCACCTCTTCCCCGGATTGAACGTTCCGAAGGTAAGCAGGCAAGTTATTTCTAAGTCGCGTCACATTTACCTTGATCATCTTAGCCTCCGATGCACCGATGAACAGTACCTATACCCGAAGGAATTTGTCAAGGCAGCGAGAGCAAAGCGCTACAGGAGCCCCAGACTCCCAACCTTTGCGAAGGGGGGACAGGGGGGATTTGCCCTACCCCCGCCGCGCGGCCTCGATGGCGGCGACGTCGATCTTCACCATCTGCATCATCGCATCGAAGGCGCGCTTGGCCGCAGCGGGATCCGGATCCGTAATGGCTTGCGTCAGCACCACCGGCGTAATCTGCCACGAGATGCCCCACTTGTCCCGGCACCAGCCGCACACGATCTCCTGTCCGCCGTTGCCGACGATCGCGTTCCAGTAGCGATCGGTCTCCTCCTGGTCCTCGGTCGCCACCTGGAACGAAAACGCCTCGTTGTGCTTCACCTCCGGTCCTCCGTTCAACCCCAGGCACGGGATGCCCATCACGGTGAACTCCACCGTCAGCACATCACCTTTCTTCCCGGACGGGTAGTCACCCGGCGCCAGGTGCACCGCGTCGAGCGATGAATCGGGAAAGATCTCCGCATAAAAGCGCGCCGCCTCTTCGGCGTCACCATTGAACCAAAGGCATATCGTGTTCTTTGCCGGCTTTTTCATAGCACTTCTCCAGTATAAGCACGTTGCGGGATCACAACTACGCGGCTTGAAGCGACCGGATCCTGGCGAGTTCTTTTGCCAAATCCTTTTCCGCCTGCCATAGATCCACGGCGCGCTGTGCGTTCAGCCAGAACTCGGGTGTGTTTCCGAAAAGGCGGGAAAGTCTCAGGGCCATCCCCGGACTCAGCGCCCTGCGTTCGCGGAGCAGTTCGTTAATAGTTTGCCGCGATACTCCCAGCGTTCCCGCCAGCGTTGCTGCTGTCAACCCGTAATCCGGCATGAAGTCTTCGCGCAGCATTGCTCCCGGATGGGTTGGCGGGATTTCTCTTTTGTCTCGGTCACTTTTAAACATGGTGCACCTCAATGATAATCCGTTATCTCCACCTCATACGCATCGCCGTTGTGCCAAACAAAACAAATCCGCCACTGGTCATTGATCGAGATGGCATGCTGGCCGTATCGGCTGCCATGCAAAGGATGCAACCTGTTACTCGGAGGCACTTTGAGGTCTTCAAGGACTGAGGCAAGGTCTATGTATTCCAGGCGCCGTCTTGCCCTTCCGAACAAATCGGGAGGTAGCCGCTTAGCCTTACCTGTCAGGAAGAGCTGCTTCGTGTCTTTGTCGGCGAACGTTTTTATCACACCTGCAACTGTAGAGTGTCACGCGTAGCGTGTCAACCTCTTCCCAGCGTCCCTTCCTCTCATAAGATTCTCCTTCAACGAATACGGGCGCACCCCGAATGGGATGCGCCCGTGATGAAGCATAGTTGTTCCCGCCCCAGCTGAACTACCAGTAAATGAAGGTGCCGATGGCGCCGATGTTGGCGTCCTGGGTGGCGCCGTTGAACCAGCGGTCCTGCGCCCAGGTGTACTCGCCGATCACCTGGACGAACTTGTTCACGTTGTAGGTCAGCGCGACCGTCGCCGCCTGCTGCTTCTGGATGTTCAGGTCGGTATCGTTGCCTGCCAGCTCGGCCCTGCTCTGCCCGTAGTTGAGGCCCAGCTTCACCACCGGGGTGAGCTGGTAGGTCGCCTGGTTCAGGAAGCCCCAGTTGGTCCTTTCCTTGCCGTCCGCGGACAAGGCATCCGCTCCCTGCATGCCGAGCATGCCCAGGGCCCTGCCGCCGTAGCAGGAGGTGAGCAACTGGAGGCCGTGAATGTCGAGCTGCACCCCGCCCGCGCCGCCGAGCGAAGTAACGTGCCCGCCGGGACGTACTGCCGGAATTGTATGCTCAGGCGTTATGCTGCCGTCAGGATTCAGGGTGACCGGGACGGTCACGAACTTGGCGTCCGAGAAACTGGCCTGCTGGTACAGGCCGGAGACCCAGGCCTGCAACTTGCCGCCGGTGATGGCAGTGCTGTAGGATATCTCGGTCTCCAGGCGCGGGACGTTGCGGACGGTCGCCGCACCGATGTTGTTGGTGTCGTTGACGCTGAAGGCGACCTTGAGGCCGTTGAGGTCAGGGGTGGTGTACCTGATCTGGGCGCCGAAGTTGGGATAGAGGTAGCCGTAGCCGATGTGCCCCATGGTCGGCCCGCTGTCCACCGGACCGATCACGCCCGCCCCGAAGAGCGTCATGTCGGTGAGGATGTTCTTGGCCTGGTAGAGGTTGATGGCGCGGCCGGCGAGGATCTGGCCGAAGCTCCCCGTCGCGGTCATGTTGATCTCGCGGAAGTCGATGTTGGGTGAGAGGTCGGTGCGGCTGCCGCCGTTGTTCTGCACCTGCGGGTACAGCCCCAGGCGCACCGCGTAGTCTACGCCGTTGGTGGTGGGGGCCTGGATGTTGAGCCCGAAGCCCACCGGCAGCAGGCCCGTCCTCACCCGGAACTGCTGCTGGCTTTCGCCGGTGCCGGTCTGGTCGCCGCCGATCTCGCCGCCGATGACGCCCGTCGGGCGGGTGCCGACCGACTCATAAGTGGCGAAGACGTTGAGGAAACCGTCCGTGGAAAACTTCCAGCCGTTGGCGCCCCCGATGTCGAAGGCCTGCGCCGAAGGCGCGATCGCTGCGACAGCAAGGGCCGCCAGCATGGTGATCATCTTTTTCTGCATTTTTCCCTCCTCCTGATTTCATTTCATTGCCGGAAAACTGTTCTAACTTAAACATTATCTCTTTCAGAGGCCGGCTCCTCACTTGCCACCGCTCCATCTTTTGTATGACAAAGCCGTAGCATATGAATCTACAAGATGAGCACGTAGTATCTGCTGCTTATGCCTGGCGCCCTGCAACATGGATAATGCATACAGTTGAATAGAATGCCTTTATAGCAACAGCCATACCCATATGTTGATATAGTTCATCTATAAAAGGAGTCACGCTCATTACTGCTTGTAAACAAAGTGGGTTTTAGCTTTAAGAGTTACGCCGGCGGCTGGAAGCCGTCGAGGACGTGCTATAAAACGTAACGGCCACCGCGATCAAAGGTGGAACATGTGCCGCTTTTGGAACAGCCGCTTGCGTTCCATAGCGGCACACGCAAAAAAAGAGGGCACCCGTTACCGGGTGCCCTCGCTGTTGCCTGTACCGCCACACTTCGTTGTCGTGTTTCCGGTTCCTCCCCTACCGGACCTGTCCGACCAGTGCTGCCGTGGGGGTTAACGTGCCGAAGAGGCCGTCTGACTCATCGTTTAGACCTGCCGTGAAGAATATGGTGTTGGTGGCCCCTGCGTTACCACCGTTGCCGACGCCGAGCCCCCACAGGCCGTTGATCCTGATCGGGTCATCGTAGGCATCCCGCAACAGCCCCTTGAACAGGCCGGTAGCCGGATCGAACACGGCAATCTGACCGCTGCCGAAGTTGCCGACCAGCAGCATGTTGCCCTGTTTTCCGAACGATTCCGGCGCCTTTACGATGCCCCATGGCGAGTTGAACCACAAACCGCCTTGCAGGCTCATGACATAGCTGCCGTCGGGATTGAACACCTCCACGAAACCGTGCCCTTCGCCCGGCACGTCGTCCAGCTTGGTATCGGGGTTTCTGAGGGCAAAGGTAACGTAGAGTTTGCCCCCTATGTTGACCACGTTGAACGGCGCGTAGCCGGTCGGAGGAACCGCATGCGAACTCGGCACGGTAAAGGGCGCGCCGGTCGAAGTATTGGGCAGTGTCACCGGTGCGAAGTTGGAATCGAACACGTCGATTTTCCCGCCCCGGAAGTCCGCCGCGTACAGCCGGCCCGCGCCTGAGGCATCGGAGGCCATGGCGACCCCCTTGTAAACCGCTCCGGCGTTGCTGACGAAGTTGTTCACCTTCTGGGTGGCGGTAGCCCCGGTGTTCCAGGCCGAGATGGTTCCATCTTCGGTCACGAAGATGAACCGGGCCGAGGTGGTCGAATCGCCCGACGTCACGTTGAAGCCGGTGAAGTTGTTGAAGACGATGCCGGTAACCGGTGCCGGCGTCGTTCCGCCTGCGGCAGGCGGTACGGCAACCGTCAACGGCGCAGCCGTGGGGAAGGGCTGCCCGGATCCGTTGTACACCGACACGGTGCCGGTGCCGTTGTTGGCGATCCACCAGGCTCCGGTCGGCGACCGCGCCAGCCCCCAGGAATTGACGAAGTTCGGGTCGGTTACCGGCGCGACGCCCGGGATGTTGCTGACCAGGATGGTTTCCTGGTAGGCGGGGTTGTTGAGGTTGACGCTGGTGGCCAACAGGACGCCGTTACTGAGGTTGCCGTGCACCACCACCTTTGAGCCGTTCGCAATCCCGGTCAGCGGCAGGGTTCCGGCATTGACCGGTGTCCCGTCCACCGTGAAGGTGTTGCCCGAGAGTTGCGTCACGTATCCTTCGGTCTCGGCTTCGCCGGACGGCGCCAGGTGTTGGATACCGGCCTGGAGCAACTGCACCGAGGTTGCCGTCAAGGTGGTGCTGCTCAACGTGGGGATCGTGCCGGTGACCCGGACCAGGGAGCCCGTGGCCGTGCCGGTGGGCAACGTGGTGCCCGAGAAATTCACCGTAAGGGCGCCTATATTGAAGGTGGTGCTCCCCGGCGCGCCGGTTACGGTTCCGGTTATGGTTACCGGGGTGGTTGGGGTCCAGTTGGGCAGGGTGCGCCGAACGAACGAGGCGTGCACCGTTCCACCCGGATCGACCAGGCCGCTCACCCTGACCATCTGGCCGGTTGCGAGCCTGCTGGTGGCGCTGGTGGTGCCACCCGAGAAATTGGAAAAGGTGGTAGTCGTCGGGTCGATGCGAACCTTCTGTCCGAGGACGGTGATGGAACTCGAGATGTTGTTGAAGGCGGAGACCGGGCCCTTCAGGTCGTTTGCCGTCCTGACCACAACCGCCCTGCCGCGGATGGGGTCGTCGATCTCCCCGATGATGGTCACCACCATGCCAGGCTCGAGGACCGCGGGATCCGAGGGATCAGCCATGGTGATGGTGGCACTGGAGGTGTCGTACTCCACGCCGTTCACGGTGATGGAAGTTGGGCTGGCCTTGGTGATGGTGCCGCGAATCACCGGGTCTGAACCTGATTTGCCGTCCCCTCCGCATCCCCAAAGGGACAGCGCCACAACACAAGCTGCGAACCACGTAAACCATCTTATGCGCATAGTTCCTCCCATTGCTATCGGTTTAAGATGACGTTGCTCCCACAAGTGACCTGATCTCACCCCCTTTCCGCTCCAGGCATAAGTCCGTCCCCTCACCTGATCCAGGTGGTTTGTCGGTGCTGCTTTCCAAATGACTAAAATTAGATCTTTTTAAAACAGGCATCAAGGTAGCACAGTGTGGGGCCATGTCCAGCATAGGCCGCGACGGGGCGAAGACGTTGAGACGGGAAAGGGGGTTGTGTCAATGGGTTAGGCGGGATGCCGGTAGAGTTTTTCTGGCGGGACTCGGTATTTCCCTGAGGGAGCCCGCAGCGGCCGTGTTCCGCCTGGCCTTGATGGTGTGCCCCTCTCTGATGATTTCGACGCCTCCCGAGCTGTTCTTCACGCACAGACGCCCATCGGCCGTCAGAAAGGACGGCGCGGCCCTACAGCTAGGCGGATGCGGATTTTTCCTGGATGGCTGTGGTGATTGGAGGAAGTCCTTTGTGCCGCGACGGCACCCGCCTGCCCCGGTCACCATGCACGTCCGTCCCGCCATGCCGGATGCAGGTGGCAAGACGTTGAAATTACCATACCTTGCAGCGGCATGCTGTTGTCGCGCCGCCCGGTTGACCCTCGCCGTCCCCCCAATATAATGGGTTGATCTTATGAGGGCGAGGTACGTCACCTGCTCGCAGGCACGATCCCGCCCGCCCCTGGATCAGGGGGCGGAACAGGGAAACTGGACAGCGGAGGACCGAAGATTGGAACAGGGATGCGAGCATATATCTCTGCAACTGGAGTCGGTGATGGAAAGCATCGCCGAGGCTGTGGTCGTTGCCAACCTACAGGGAGAGGTCCTCATGATCAACAGGGCGGCCCTGGCCTTGCTAGGACGGGAGAGCCCTGAGCAGCTCGATGTTCCTTTGTCCGAGTTCGAGAAGGAATTCGCGCTGTTCGATCTGAACGGACAAGAAGTCCCCCCGCAAGCGCGTCCGCTGGCACGAGCCCTTCGCGAACAGTACGTAGATTACGAGCTCAAGGTTGTCAACCGGCGCACGAGCAGGTGTTGGGTGGGAACGTTCAACGGTGTCACCGTCTACGACAAAACGGGGGAGGCCATTCTGGTCGTCGTCACAGTGCGTGACATCACGGAGCGCAAGCACCTCGATCAAGAGCTCAGATCCGTGAAGGAGCAGCTGCAGACCATTACCGAAAACATGTCCATCGGGGTGGTCCAATGCAACAGGGAGCGCCGGCTCATTTGGAGCAGTGTCGCCTACGCCCACTGGATCGGCCGGGACCCTGCGGAACTTGTCGGGCAACCGTTGGTGGAGGTCCTCGGAGAAGAGGCGTACCGGCTTATCGAGCCCTACATCGACCACGTTCTTACCGGGGAGCGAACCGAGTACGAGTTGCGCTTGAACATGAAAGACATAGGAGAACGGTGGGTGACCGGCAAGTATATTCCGACCTTTGATGCTGCAGGGCAGCCTGACGGGTGGGTCGCAGTGGTGTACGACATTACCGATCAAAAGAGGATTGCTGAGGAGCTAAAACAATCAAGGGACCACCTGGAGCAAAGAGTTGCAGAGCGGACGGCTGAGTTGTCGTGGGCATTGAGTACCCTGCGCGTAGAGGCGCAGCAGCGGTCGCGGGCCGAGGAGGAACTACGGGACAAGGAGCAGATGCTGATCCAGCAGAGCAGGATGGCGGTCATGGGCGAGATGATTGCCAACATTGCACACCAGTGGCGCCAACCACTCAACGTTTTGGGACTGCTGGCGCAGGATCTCGAGTTCAGCTATAAAGCGAACAGCTTGACTGCGGAATACATCGAAATGAGCGTCGCCAAAATCCTCGACTCGATCCGTCACATGTCCAAAACCATTGACGACTTCCGGAACTTCTTCAAGCCGGGAAAAGAGAGGGTGCAATTCAAGATTCAGGAGCCGGTCCGTCGTGCGCTGTCGATTCTTGAAGGGACCCTCACCGCCCAACGCATCGAGGTTTCGGTCGTCGCCGGGAGCGACCCGGTGCTTTCAGGTTACCCGAGTGAAATGGCCCAGGCCATCATCAACATCATCGCCAATGCCAGAGATGCCCTGGTGGAAAGACAAGTTCCCGATCCGAGGATTACCATCGAATTACCCGAGGAGGAAGGCAAGGGTCTGGTGGTGATTACCGATAACGCCGGCGGCATACCAGAAGACATTATCGACGAAGTGTTTGCCCCCTACTTCACGACCAAGCCTGAGGGAACCGGACTCGGCCTTTACATCTCGAAAGTAATCATTGAGAGCATGGATGGTTCTTTGACGGTACGCAATGTGGATGGAGGCACCGAGTTTCGCATCACCTTATCCAGATAATCCCCGCTGCAGCACCACTCCTCGCGCGACAGCCCGATCACGTACTGCATCCCCCCCTGCCCAATGAACCCGCAGGCCCGACGTCTCTCAATACCCTCCGAAAACCGGCCCCGCATCGAACCTGCGTTTCCAGTCGTCGTAGCCGATGGTGTAGTTGTAGCCGCACACCGTCGACAGCTGCCGCCCCTCCAGGTAGTCCCGGATGCGATCGCCGCCCGCCATGGTCTGGTCCGCCGGCCCGAAGGGGTTGTACTTCAACCCGTCGCCATGGAGGAACACGTAGTCGCAGATGAAAAGGACGTCCTCGAAGATGTAGAAGGTGAAGCCGGGGGTGTGGCCACCGATGTGAAAGGCTTCAATGCCGTTGTAACTGAAATCTTTTTCGAAGGTGACATCGAAGGGGAAGGGACGGCAGATATCATGGAGCGAGTCGTTGCGATGAATATGGACGTCGGCCGAGAAGAGTTCGCGATAGAGATTCGAGGCGCCCAGGAAATGGTGATGAGTGAACAGAATATCATCGATCCAGCCCAGGGATCGATCGAAGGACGAAGGGCAGTCGATCCAGCATGGACCGTAACCGGTTTCGATACGATAGGCGGCATGTTCAAGCCCGAGTGGCGGGTCCGAGTTCAGTCTCATCACCTTGTCGTTCACCGGGGTACTCACCACCTTGAAGCGCGCGGAGCACTCCTCCGCGGTAATGAAGCGGCTTCTTGCCGCCCCGCAGAAGGGGCATCGGGCTGGGTGGAATCCGATCATGTTGAAGCCGCAGACCAGGCACACGTGCTGTTCGACCTTCATGCAAGCACCTCCAAATTCACACTATCGGACTGTCACGACACTCGTGGAAGAGTTGTTACTTAGATTATTGTCAGTCGTCGAGCTCGTCACCGTGGTGACGTTGGTAATAGTCCCATGCCAGCCCTGTGTGCTTTCAGTGATTTGGAAGGTCCTGCTTTGGCCAGCCCCAACAGTACCCAGATTGCAGGTCAGTTTTTTACTGCTGAGCATGCAACTGCCAGTGTTTGACTGATAGCTCGCATGAGCCGGAAGGTTATCGGTTACTACTACGGAACCGGCAGCAGCTGGACCGTTGTTGGTTACCGTAACATTGTAGGTGATGATCGAGAAAGTCGCGTAGACGGTTTGATCCGATGTTTTAACGATTGCCAGGTCCGCTACAGTAGCTATCGCGAAGGTCGCCGATATCGTGTGGTTGGCAATTACGTTGCTGAAGGTGTAGCTCAATACCGCCCCCACAGAGGCGCCGTCCACGGTCACGTCCGCAATGACGTAGCCGGAATTCGCAGTAATTGTGTAGGTAAGGCTCGCTCCGTAATTCACGGTGCTGGTGCCGGCCGGGGCTATCGAGCCGCCGGTCCCTGCGCTGGCAAAAATGGTACGAGTGGTCACGGTAAAGGTTGCAGAGATGGTATGGTTCGCGGTGACGTTGCTGAAGGTGTAGCTGGACAGTGCACCAACGGAGGCGCCGTCCACAGTTACGTCGGCGATCACGTAACCGGTATTCGCGGAGATGGTGCAGGTCAGGCTCTCTCCGTAACTCACGGTGCTGGTCCCGGCTGGAGCGATCGAGCCACCTGCACCTGCGGTCGCGGTGATCGTGCGGGTGGTCATGGTAAAGGTTGCGGAGATGGTGTGGTTCACCGTTACATTGCCGAAGGTGTAGCTGGACACCGCGCCTACGGAAGTGCCGTCAACGGTCACGCCGGCGATCACGTAGCCGGTATTCGCGGTGATGGTGTAGGTCAGGCCTTCTCCATAATTCACGGTGCTGGTGCCAGCCGGGGCTATCGAACCGCCTGCACCCGCGGTCGCGGTGATGCTGCAGGTGGTTATGGCAAAGGTAGCTGAAATGGTATGATTCGCGGTGACGTTGTTGAACGTGTAGCTGGATACCGCGCCCACAGGGGTACCGTCCACTGTCACATCCGAGATCTGATAGCCGCTGTTCGCGGTAATAGTGTAGCTGAGGCTCCCTCCGTCACTCACAGTGCTGGTGCCGGAAGGGGCTATCGAGCCCCCTGCACCTGCTGTCGCAGTGATCGCGTGGGTGACTGCTGCAAAGGTCGCGGAGATGGTATGGCCCGCGGTGACGTTATTGAACGTGTAGCTTGGAACAGTGCCGACGGATGTCCCGTCCACGGTCACGTCGGCTACCTGATAGCCGCTGTTCGCGGTAATGGTGTAGGTGAGGTTCTCCCCGTAATCCACAGTGCTGGTGCCGGCCGGGGCAATGGAGCCGCCTGCACCAGCGGTCGCGGTGATCGTATGGGTGGTTACCGTGAAAGTCGCGGAGATGGTATGGTTCGTAGTCACGTTGCTGAAGATGTACCTCGACACCGCGCCCACCGAAGCGCCATCGACGGTCACGTCAGCAACTAGGTAGCCGGAATTGGCGGTGATGGTGTAGGTCAGACTCCCTCCGTAATCGACCGTGCTGGTGCCAGCCGGGGCAATGGAGCCGCCTGTCCCTGCGCTGGCTGAAATGGTACAGGTGGTTACCGTAAATGTTGCGGAAATGGTATGGTTCGCTGTGACATTGCTGAAGGTGTAGCTCGACACCGCGCCAACTGACGTGTCATTCACCTTCACGTCGGTTATCTGGTAACCGCTGTTCGGAGTAATGGTGTAGGTGAGGCTATCTCCGTAACTCACGGTGCTGATACCAGGGGGCGCTATCGAGCCGCCTGTCCCTGCGGTCGCGGTTATCGTACGTATGTCTGTGGCAAAGCTGGCAGAAATGGTGTGGTTCCCTGTGACGTTGCTGAAGGTATAGCTCGAAACGGCGCCGACGGGCGTGCCGTCCACGGTCACGTCGGATATCTGGTAGCCGCTGTCCGGGGTGATGGTGTAGGTTAGGCTCGCTCCGTAATCCACCCTGCTGGTGCCGGCGGGGGCTATCGAACCGCCTGTACCCGTGGTCGCAGTGATCGTGTGGGTGTCTGCTACAAAAGTTGCGGAGATGGTGTGGCTCGCAGTGACGTTGTCAAAGGTGTAGCTTGACACAGCACCGACCGACGTGCCATCGGCGGTCACATCGGCTATCTGGTAACCGCTGTCCGGGGAAATGGTGTAGGTGAGGCTCGCTCCGTAATCGAGCGTGCTGGTGCCGGATGGGGTTATCGAGCCACCAGCACCCGAGGTCGCGATGATGGTACGGGTGGTTGCTGCAAAGGAGGCTGAGATGGAATGGCTCGCCGTAATGTTGCTAAAGGTGTAACTGGAGACTCTACCCGCCGAGGTGCCGTCCACGACAACATCGGCTATCAGGTAGCCTGTGTCCGCAGAAATGGTGTAAGTAAGACTTGCTCCGTAATTTAACGTGCTGGTACCGGCCGGGGATATCGAGCCGCCAGCACCGGCGGTACTGATGATGGTGTAATTTTGCTGCTTCTCCTTGGCACCTATGTCCAATGCCGCACCGCTGTATGGCAGGCTCACACCCATCCCCTGGATCCAGGCAATCGGCGCGGAAACGGTAATGGTGTTGGCAGCATAATCGATTGCCGTGATCGTGGTAATAGCTTCGCCGACTTGGATGGTATCACCACTCGTCGCCCCCCATCCGTCGCAGAAATAACCGGCATCTGCCACGGTAAAAGATATTCCCGAACCTTCTTCACTAGTAATGTGGGTAAGGGGCGCGGCTGAATCAATTACCGGGGACAGTATCTGTGGATAGAGATTTTCATCCAGCAACGGGTCCTTATCGATATTTCCAAACCAGTGGCCAGGGTCGGCGCCCTGCACCTTTTCAACACTTGTTTCCCCTTGGGAGCCGTTGAAGATTACGTTTGTTGCTCCGTCATGATAGATGCTGTTGTTTTGGAAGTAGTTGTCATGGATCCATGTGTGGTTTTGAACGAGCACATCATAAGCATCATGGTTGCCGTATATCACATTGTTTTTGTAATAGTTGCCATATACGCTTGTACCAGTATTTCCGTTGGTAGCTAGCACGAGAGGAAAATGGGTGATGTTTGTGATTACGTTGTTGTAGACCCTGTTATTAAATGCAATGTTTGGTGGGTAGGTCTGATAGGTGTAGACTTCGGAACTGATACCGCTGCCTGTTGTTTCCAGATTGTCTTTTATTATGTTACGTCTAACTATGTTGCCTTCTGTAACCAGTTTGAAGGACCTTGGAAGATAACTACATCGCGCTGTTGATTTTCCTCCTGATATGACATTACCGTCGAAGAGGTTGTGCTTCGAATCGGACATGACTTCTACTTGTGCCCCTTCAGTATTGTTTACAAAATTATTTCTGATTATGTTATTTTGCCCGACCCAGTCTCTGTTGATATCAGTTGAGGCAGACATCGAGACAGCATAATGGGTTGCCGTGCCTATGGTATTTTCCTCAATGAGGCAGCCATTGGTTCTGCCTCTAATCTGCAAAGCATCAGCATAAGAATTGAGGTTATTGTGGCTAATAGTCGATTTTCTTATTGTTATGTACGCCGATTCGCTTATAAAGACTGCCGATCCGCTGTTATTTGTAGCGCCACCGATGACATCGCAATTCTCAATTGTGATATGACTGGAATTATTCGAAATACTTAAGGGCTGGTAATAACTGGAATTACTGAGGTACATGTTGCTGATCGCTACAAATGATTTGTTGTTAGCTATCACCCCTCGTATGACCGGTTTGTCGCCTGTACCATATGCCGAATAAACCGTACTATTTCCCGAAGTCCCCGATTTAGGGTAGATATACTCGCTCCACGACTGCCCTCGCTTTAACAATACAGTATCCCCCGCCCCAACCGCGCTGCCGTTCACCTTGGCAAGGGTCTTCCATGGGGCACCCTCCGTGCCTGGGTTAGCATCATTACCGAGGGAGAAATCGACATAGTAAGCGGCCAACGCAACGCTGTCCCCAGTTACGAATACGCCCACCTGTATAAGGAAGAAAAGTAGGAGAGTCGTTAACCGGATTGCGCCCCTGCAGCTCTGGAACTCGAAGATATTCCCTGTCATGTGGCTGTTCCTTCTCCCTTCTCCCTTCCCCTTCCGCGGGCAAGGTCCGGGTGCTAAGACAGCAATAAAAAACGATAGTGGGGAGTGCCGCCGAGCAGGCGGCAAAAGATTAGCAGTGGCCAACATATTGTCAACAACTGGTGAAAGCAGTTGACAGGGATGAAGGGGATAGGGAAAGCCCGGGCCCTACTTGCCGAGCATTCCCTTCTTCAGGTTTGCGTCGGCGGGGTGGTCGCCAAGGTAGATGGCGAGGATGGCGTTGGCAAGGGGACGGGAGATTATCGTGCCGAGGAGTTTGCCGTTGTGCTTGGCCACCACGGTGCCGTCGCCGCCGAGAAAGATATTGACCTGGTCGCCGCGCTTGAAGTCGTCGGTGAAAAACGACAGGACCTTCTTCACCTCAGCGGTTTCTGCCAGCTCAGGCGTGTTGTTATGAATGCCCTGCTGGAACGCCTCGACGATCTTCTCCTTCTCCACCTTCGGGTACACGAAATCCATCCTGATCAACTTGTCGCCCGTGTCGCTGAGGGCCTCGGGGCCGCTGGTCAGGCGTCTCGTCGAATACAGGGATCCCACGTAGATTTTGAAGAGGAATTTCTTCCTGATACCGCTGCCGTTCAGTTTCAGCGTCTCGGAGTTCACCGCCACCTGAGGTTCGACCTTCACCCCTTCGATTTCCTTAGCCGGAGCTGTGCCGGCAAGGAACCCCACCAAAATCAGCACAAGTAGCACTCTCATAAGTCCGACGCCTCCTTTTGACAAATTGAGCGACGAATTGTTTGCGGTGGTCCCAGACAACGGTTTGCGACAAACAGGTCTCCAGGGAGACTGAAGGCTGCGTATCAATACCGACGGCTTAGAGCGTTGTGTTCAGAGTCGAAGATATAGGTTGTTGATGATTAAGACCAAGCAAGGCATGCAGTACGCCAACTGCATTGAGACGGTCAAGAGTCGGGATCTTCAAAATTTAACAGCAGCTAATCAAATGTCAAAAAACTGCAACACATTCCCTATGCCCCTTCAGGCTCATCGATATTCGAGATAAGGAATTCCCTTACGGCGTCGCCACTTTACATTTGATCAAACCAATTTAGATTTGGGGGCTGCTGGATGGCCGTATGTGGTTCGAGGAACAGACATTTGGCATGTCCGTAACCATCAACTTAAAAGGAGAAGACAATGAAAAAGAAAGCTGTCGTACTGGCCGCCGCGATGTTGCTTGGATTCAGCACCTACTCGTTCGGATGGGATGTCGGCTGCACTCCCGGGTACTGGAAGCAGACCCAGCATTTCGACTCCTGGATCGGATACACCCCTGACCAGACCTTTCAATCAGCCTTTGGTTGCGGTGGTTCCACCACTCTGCTAGAAGGGCTGAATGCAAACGGTGGGGGGCTATACGCCTTGGAGCGGCAAGCGGTGGCGGCGCTACTGAATTCTAAAGCCGTATCGCATTACAGCTATACGACACAACAGGTTATAGATAAGTTCTGTGGGGCGCTCAACAACGGAGATATCATAGAAACGGTAAAAAACAGGTTTGAGACCCATAACGATGGGGAATGCCCGTTGAACTGAAGGTAAGGCCGAGATGTTCAAGCTGCACTATGCCTGCACCGGGAAAAATAGTAAGAAAGGCACCTGCGCCCCAAACGCAAGTGCCTTTTTATATTAGCAGACGAGAGTTTTTAGTGAGCCGCAGTGACGAGCGGGCGGACGCCCTGTCCCCCTGTCCCTACAACGCCAGCGGTAAGGATGCGTGGCTCACGCGTTGGGTCATGGGGCGATGAAGCAGGATTACACTGAGACACTCAGAATCATTTTTTTAGGGGCCGACGGGCTCACTGCGTTCTCGTAAGCCAGTCTTGCTTGCAGGTGGTAGGATCTGGGATCTGGGGCGGGAAGGGGCAACGGCGTGGGATCGACGATATTCTCTATTTTTCTTGGTATCGAATAACCGTAGTCCGGTACGATATCTACAGCCACTAATCCGGCGTCAGCATCAGCTTTACTGCTTACGTGTATCACAGCAGATTCATTGTTGCCGCTGTGAAATTGTACTTGTTTCGGTTCAGAATTGATTAACCGAAGCTCACCTGAAAAATTACTGGGACTATGAGGTAAAATGATTATGTCAGACATCGAAATTCCAAATGCTACATTACAAAAAAATTATCAGATCACATAAGCTTTTAAAATAAGCTCAATACGGCAGTAAGAAATCCTGCCTACAAAGCAAAGATTCATATCATACACAAACAAGTATTTCCACTTAATTCAACAGCACCCATCATTTGGCTCCACTCCGTGCCACGCCACGGCTACTGCGAGCAAGCGCAAAAAGGCTGGGGTCACCCATTAAAGGCTGTCGGTCAAGGGCAAAAAAGTTCCCCTATGCAAGAAAAGAGTTTTTCTAGCATTGAACTGCG